>NZ_CM196188.1:397500-4710000 GCF_054187805.2 Stenotrophomonas sp. S4
AGGTTTGGATCTTTGGCAAATCCGGGATCCTTTAAGACCGAGCACCGAGACGAGCCTTTAAGGCGAAGTCACTGATACCACGCTTCCAGGAAAAGCTCCTAAGCTTCAGCTTACGCAGACCGTACCGTAAACCGACACAGGTGGGTAGGATGAGAATTCTCAGGCGCTTGAGAGAACTCGGGTGAAGGAACTAGGCAACATGGCACCGTAACTTCGGGAGAAGGTGCACCCTTTTTGGTGGCTCGTGCGAGCTATAGCTGAAGAGGGTCGCAGTAACCAGGCCGCTGCGACTGTTTATCAAAAACACAGCACTCTGCAAACACGAAAGTGGACGTATAGGGTGTGACGCCTGCCCGGTGCTGGAAGGTTAATTGATGGGGTCAGCCGCAAGGCGAAGCTCTTGATCGAAGCCCCAGTAAACGGCGGCCGTAACTATAACGGTCCTAAGGTAGCGAAATTCCTTGTCGGGTAAGTTCCGACCTGCACGAATGGCGTAACGACAGCGGCGCTGTCTCCACCCGAGACTCAGTGAAATTGAAATCGCTGTGAAGATGCAGCGTTCCCGTGGCAAGACGGAAAGACCCCGTGAACCTTTACTATAGCTTTACACTGAACGTTGAGTTCGTCTGTGTAGGATAGGTGGGAGGCTATGAAACTGTGGCGCTAGCTGCAGTGGAGCCATCCTTGAAATACCACCCTGTCGTGCTTGACGTTCTAACCTGGGCCCATTATCTGGGTCGGGGACCGTGTATGGTGGGTAGTTTGACTGGGGCGGTCTCCTCCTAAAGAGTAACGGAGGAGCTCGAAGGTACGCTCAGCGCGGTCGGACATCGCGCACTGTGTGCAAAGGCATAAGCGTGCTTGACTGCAAGATCGACGGATCAAGCAGGTAGGAAACTAGGACTTAGTGATCCGGTGGTTCTGTATGGAAGGGCCATCGCTCAACGGATAAAAGGTACTCCGGGGATAACAGGCTGATACCGCCCAAGAGTTCATATCGACGGCGGTGTTTGGCACCTCGATGTCGGCTCATCACATCCTGGGGCTGTAGTCGGTCCCAAGGGTATGGCTGTTCGCCATTTAAAGTGGTACGCGAGCTGGGTTCAGAACGTCGTGAGACAGTTCGGTCCCTATCTGCCATGGGCGTTGGAGATTTGAGAGGGGCTGCTCCTAGTACGAGAGGACCGGAGTGGACGAACCTCTGGTGTTCCGGTTGTCACGCCAGTGGCATTGCCGGGTAGCTATGTTCGGAAGCGATAACCGCTGAAAGCATCTAAGCGGGAAGCGCGCCTCAAGATGAGATCTCCCGGGGCACAAGCCCCCTGAAGGAACCATGTAGACTACGTGGTTGATAGGTCAGGTGTGTAAGTACAGCAATGTATTGAGCTAACTGATACTAATGATCCGTGCGGCTTGACCATATAACCTCAAGTTGCCTTGGCTTTACGACAGCGTCGTAAGAGCATCCAAGTGCACGCTACGTCACAAGAACTATGCGAGGCTGGCGCCTTGTCCCACCGGGACGAGTGCGACTCTCCAAAAGCCTCCCTGGTGAAATTAGCGCTGTGGAACCACCCGATCCCATCCCGAACTCGGAAGTGAAACGCAGCTGCGCCGATGGTAGTGTGGCTCAAGCCATGCGAGAGTAGGTCATCGCCAGGGTTTACACCCAAAACCCCGCTGCTCACGCAGCGGGGTTTTTCTTATTAAGTGAAGGCACTGCATTTTCCGGGTCCCTTCCGCCCCACGGGCAAGATCGCGAAGCTGGCGCTGCAAGCGCTGCTGCAACCGTCTCCCTGGTGAAATTAGCGCTGTGGAACCACCCGATCCCATCCCGAACTCGGAAGTGAAACGCAGCTGCGCCGATGGTAGTGTGGCTCAAGCCATGCGAGAGTAGGTCATCGCCAGGGTTTACACCCAAAACCCCGCTGCTCATGCAGCGGGGTTTTTCTTTGTGCGCAGGAAATGCGGGTGGTGGCGCCCGCTGGCTGGCGGATGAGTCGATGCACCCGCTGCCGTTTGCCGGCCAGCGGCCGGCACTACCAGTAGATCCACGCCACGCGTGGATGGGGCGCTCGCCGTGTAAAGAGGTGCCAACCAAGATTGGCACCCACCAATGGCAGCGCGCAAAAAAAGCGGCGCCCCGTGGGGCGCCGCTCTGCTCCAAACGATGTTCAGTCGAGCATGGCCCGACTTACTTGGCCGGGGCCTTGTCCTTCATCATCGCGTCGCGGGCCGCCTTGAACGGATTGCCTGCATACCAGTTCGGCCAACGATCGCCACCGGCCAGTTCCTTGCCCACGCCGTACATCAGCTGCAGGTCTTCGACGGTGCCGTCCAGCTTCCAGGTGGCCGCGTCGAACTCGTCCTTCGGGCCGTGGTAACGGTTGGCGCCGTAATCCGCCGCAGCCTTGCGGCCTGCTTCCACGCCACCCTCGCGCAGGTCTTCGCCGCCATCGGCGTAAAGGGCCGGCACACCGGCCTTGGCGAAGTTGAAGTGATCGGAGCGGAAGTAGAAGCCGCTCTGCACCGAGGTCTCACCGTGCAGGGTACGGTCCTGGGCGGCGGCCAGCGGCTTGAGGATGTCCTCCAGCTCCGAGCTGCCGAAGCCGGTGACGGTCACGTCCTTGGCACGGCCGGCCATCGACATCGCATCGATGTTGATCACACCGGCGATCTTGTCCAGCGGGAAGGTCGGGTGGGCGACGTAGTACTTCGAACCCAGCAGGCCGGACTCTTCCAGGGTCACCGCCAGGAACACCACCGAACGCTCCGGCTTCGGCTCCTGGTGGGCCATGGCTTCTGCCACCTCGAGGATGCCGGCCACGCCGGTGGCGTTGTCGACTGCGCCGTTGTAGATGTTGTCGCCGGTCTCACCCTCATGCTTGCCCAGGTGGTCCCAGTGCGCCATGTACAGCACGGCTTCGTCAGCGCGCTTGCTGCCCGGCAGCACGCCGACCACGTTGCGCGACTGCTTCTGTGCGATCTGGCTCTTCAGGTCGACCGCAGCGGTGGCCTTCAGCGGCACCGGCTTGAAACCACGCTTGCTGGCGTCCTTGTAGGCCTGGGCGAGGTCCAGGCCGGCACCGGCGAACAGCGCCTTGGCGGCGTCGGCGCTCAGCCAGCCCTGCACCGGGATCCGGGCCTCCGGGTCATCCTTGGCGGGCAGGTTGTACTGCGGGCCGGCCCAGGAATTCTTCACCACGTCCCAACCGTAGGACGCGCCGGCAGTGTCGTGAACGATCAGTGCGGCAGCAGCACCCTTGCGGGCGGCCTCCTCGAACTTGTAGGTCCAGCGGCCGTAATAGGTCATGCGCTTGCCGTCGAACAGCTTCGCGTCATCAACATGGAAGCCCGGATCGTTGACGAACATGACGACCGTCTTGCCCTTCCAGTCCTGGCCGGCGTAATCGTTCCACTTCTGCTCCGGCGCATCGACGCCGTAGCCGACGAACACCAGGTCGCTGGCATCGACCTTCACCTCGGCCTGGCCGGTACGGGTACCGACCACCATGTCGGTGCCGAACTTCAGTTCGGTGGTCTTGCCGCCCTGGGTGATCGTCAGCACGGTCGATTCGTCGGCCGTAGTCTCGGTCATCGGCACGTCCTGGAACCAGCTGTCGCCGTTGCCGGGCTGCAGGCCGATGCGCTGCATCTGGTCGCGGATGTAGTTGACCGTCAGTTCTTCGCCCTTGCTGCCCGGGGCGCGGCCTTCGAACTCATCCGAAGCCAGGGTCTTGACCATCTCGGCGAAGTCTCCGGCGTTGATCTCCGGAGAGAATTGATGGGCGGCCGGCTTCGCGGCAGCGGTATCGGTGGCCGGCGTGGCTGCCGGGGTGTCTTCGCCTTTGCAGGCACTGAGCGCGGCCGCGGCGGCCAGGCACAGGAGGAGTTTGCGGGGCATCGTCGATTCCTGGAGAACAAAGGGCGGTCGCACCTCATGCGCGACCGGTAAACGCGAGTATCACCGAACCGGCAGGTTCGATGGATTCAGTCGGCTGGCGCGGTTTCGGTATCGAACGGGATCGGCTCGGCACCGGTGACCGGGCCGATGCGCGCGGTGCGATGCACGTACAGCACCACCTCGCGCTCGAACTGCAGCGGCCCACTGACCACCGCGTTGGGGCCGATGATCACGCGCGGCTTGCGGCTGGCGGTCAGCGAGACACTGAAGTTCGGCTTGCGCACATGCACGCTGCCGTTGACCTGCGAACCGATGCCGACGGTGATGTCACCGTTGACGGTCTCCACGTCCTTGCCGACGCGGCTTTCAACCAGGCCGATGCCGCCGTTCACGGTCTCGACGCCGCCTTCGATCTGGCTGCCGCGATCGGTGAAGATGCTGCCGTTGACGGTGCTGACGCCGCCGCTGGCGATCACTTCGCGACCCAGGCGGACACCGCCGTTGACCGTTTCGATCTTGCCGGTGCGCGCACGGTCGGCGACCTTCACCCCGCCGTTGACGGTGTCGATGCTGCCGGTCTCGACGCCTTCGCCGACGCGGATGCCGCCGTTGACGGTGTCCAGCTTGCCGTAGCGTTGACCCGGCTCGGCGCTGATGCTGCCGTTGACCTTGCTGATGTTCTCCTGGGCGCAGACCGGCCCGGTGACCAGCAGTACGCCCAACAGCAGCGGAATGGATAGAGTTTTCATGGGGACCTCGATGGATGTGCGGCTGGCAGGCCGCGTGCGGAGATGTCACCATTCCCCGGTACCCCCCGCAACTGCCTGAAGTCACTGGAAAGCCCTTGCGCGACAACGCCTTCCCATCACGCCGACATCACATCGCCGCCGTACGCGGCGGGCGTTGCCTGCTGCTGGGGCTGGTCCTGGCACTGGCCTTGCCGCTGCCCGGCGCCGCGCAGACCACCCGCGAGACCGAGCGCAAGCTGCAGAAACTGCGCACCGAGCTGAAGGGCGTGGCGCAGGAACGACGGCAGATCGAGGGGCAGCGTGGCCAGGCATCCCAGCAGCTGCGCGAGGCCGACGAGAAGGTGGCCCGCAGTGGCCGCGCCCTTGCGCGGACCGAGTCGGCCCTGCGCGAGCAGAACCAGGCGCTGGCCGAAGCCGAACAGCACCGCAGCACGCTGCAGGCCAACCTGGCCCAGCAGCACCGCGAACTGGCCGGGTTGCTGCGCGCGGCCTACCAGTTGGGCAATCATGCACCGTTGAAGCTGCTGCTGTCGCAGGACACGGTGGCTGATGCCAATCGTGCGCTGGCCTACCACCGCTACCTGCAGCGCGAACGTGCGCAGCGCATCACCACGCTCACCGCCGACCTGAAGGAACTGGAAGCGCTGCAGGCGCAGATCGCCGAGCGCAAGCAGAAGCTGCAGGGGGCGCAGCAGGACCAGAAGCAGCAGGCTGCGACGCTGGCGGCCGACCGCCGCGACCGCGCGCAGACCGTGGCCTCGCTGGACGAACGCTTCAAGGACCGGCGCGAGAAGGAACAGGCACTGGGGCAGGATGCCAAGGCGCTGGAAACGCTGCTGGCCAACCTGCGTGCCGCGGCCGCCCGGGCCGAAGCCGAGCGTCGCGCGGCGGCGCGTCGGGCCGCCGCCGAAAAGGCCGCTGCCGAGCGGGCCGCACGCCAGGCCGCCGCACAGGGCCGGCCACCGCCGCCGCCCACCAAGGTTCCGCCTGCGGTGGCATCGGCACCGGCACCGAAGGTCGGTGGCCTGGGCTGGCCGTTGTCCGGCAACCTGCTGGCCCGCTATGGCGGCAAGCTGCCCGATGGCCGTACCAGCAGCGGCGTGCTGATCGGCGCGCCGGCCGGCAGCACCGTCACGGCCGTGGCCGACGGCACCGTGGTGTTCTCCGACTGGATGACCGGCTACGGCATGATCCTGATCGTCGACCACGGCAATGGCTACATGAGCCTGTATGCCCACAACGACACCCTGCTGAAGGATGCCGGCGCACGGGTCAGCCGCGGTGATGCGGTGGCCAAGGTCGGCAATTCCGGTGGCCAGGGTGTCACCGCGCTGTACTTCGAGCTGCGCCGTGGCGGGCAGCCGGTCAACCCGGACAGCTGGCTGCAGCGGCGCTGAATCCAGGCCTGCCGGATGCGGGCCGGATTCAACGGGAATTTAGCTGTGCTTCGCGCATAATCGGTGCATGTGCCTTGGGCACGATGCCAACGTCGACAGGAGTGATCCATGCGCGCAGCCCGTACCGCCACCCTCTTGCTGGCCCTGTTGCCAGCGCTGTCCTGGGCGCAGCAGACCGCGCCCGCCCCGAGCCAGGAAACCAGCGGGCAGGCAGCGAACAGCGAGGAGGCGGTGACCTCGAAGGTGCCGCTGGAGGAAATCCGCCGTTTCGTGGCCGTGTACAACGCGGTGCGCGCCGCCTATGTCGACCCGGTCGATGACAAGAAGCTGATGCAGTCGGCCGTGCGTGGCCTGCTGCTCGATCTCGATCCGCACAGCACCTACTTCAACAAGGAAGACGCGCAGGCCTTCGACGAGCAGGCCAATGGTGCCTACGAGGGCATCGGCGTGGAGCTGCAGCAGCAGCCGGACAACGCCAGCATGAAGGTGATCTCGCCGATCGACGACACCCCGGCGGCCAAGGCCGGCATCCTCGCCGGTGACCTGATCATTGCCATCGACGGCAAGCCGATCAGCGCGATCGACGCCAGCGAGCCGCTGCGCGGCCCGGCCGGCAGCAAGGTGGTGCTGACCATCGTGCGCGAAGGCAAGCCGAAGCCGTTCGACGTGAGCCTGACCCGCCAGACCATCCGCGTGACCAGCGTGCGCAGCCGCCTGCTGGAGCCCGGCTATGGCTATATCCGCCTGAGCACCTTCCAGGCCGATACCGGTTCGGACTTCCAGAAGCACGTGCAGCAGCTGCAGAAGCAGTCCGGTGGCCAGCTCAAGGGCCTGGTGCTGGACCTGCGCAGCAACCCGGGTGGCCTGCTGACCGCCGCCGTGCAGGTGGCCGATGATCTGCTCGACAAGGGCAACATCGTCAGCACCCGCGGTCGCATCAGCATCAGCGATGCCCGTTTCGACGCGACCCCGGGTGATCTGCTGAAGGGCGCACCGGTGGTCGTGCTGACCGATGCCGGTTCGGCCAGCGCATCGGAAGTACTTGCCGGCGCACTGCGCGACAACAAGCGTGCGCGCGTGGTTGGCAGCCGTACCTTCGGCAAGGGCTCGGTGCAGACC
Organism: Stenotrophomonas sp. S4; assembly: GCF_054187805.2. NCBI lineage: Bacteria > Pseudomonadati > Pseudomonadota > Gammaproteobacteria > Lysobacterales > Lysobacteraceae > Stenotrophomonas > Stenotrophomonas sp. S4. Next base: position 404,670 of record NZ_CM196188.1, read on the forward strand.
GTGCTGCCGCTGGACAACGGTGATTCGGTGAAGCTGACCACCGCGCGCTATTACACGCCCAGCGGCAAGTCGATCCAGGCCACCGGCATCGTGCCGGACGTCGAACTGAAGCCCGTCGCCACGCCGGCCGAGGATGCACTGCCGGCCAGCCTGAGCGACTACAGCGAAGCGACCCTGCCGGGCCATCTGCGCGGCGACGACGAAGGCACCGAGGGCTACCACGCCGGTGCGGTGCTGCCGGGCGATGGCCCGATCAACGACGCGCTGGCCGAGCTGAAGAACCCGGGTTCGGTGGCTGCACGCTTGAAGGCCGAAGCGGCGAAAGCGGATGCGGCCAAGGCCGCGAAGGCCGCTGCGGCGAAGCCCGAAGCCAAGCCGGAGCCGAAGGTCGAACCGAAGGCGGACAGCACGCCGGAAGCCAAGCCCGCTCCGGTCCCGGCCAAGCCCTGATTCTGTAGAGTCGAGCCATGCTCGACTGATCTACGAACGAGCGGGTGAGCGAGGAGCCGGCCAGCGGCCGGCACTACCCAGTGTCAGAACCCGTGGCGCTTGCGCAGCCGGCGCGCGATCGCCGCGCGCACGTACACGCCATACAGCAGGCCGAACAGGAAGCCGCCGATGTGCGCCCACCAGGCCACCATGCCGAAGCTGGGGCCGATATGGGCGAACACCACCTGCAGCGCGGCCCAGACGCCGATGAGCAGGTAGGCCGGGGCGCGCACGAACTCCAGGAACAGGCCGAGCGGGATCACCACGCCCAGCCGCGCGCCCGGGAACAGGGCCAGGTAGGCGCCGATCAGCGCCGACACCGCGCCACTGGCGCCGATGATGATCTGGTCCGGGCTGCCCATGGTGTAGATCGCCACCAGGTTGGACACCGCGCCGCCCACCAGGAACAACAGCAGCAACCGCCAGGGCCCCAGCACCCGCTCGGCGGGCAGGCCGAAGATCAGCAGGAACACCAGGTTGCCCAGCAGGTGCGACCAGTCGGCGTGCAGGAACAGCGCGGTGAAAAGGCGCAGTACGCTGCCGTCCTGCAGGGTCGCCCACCAGTCCAGCGGGTGGGTCAGTCCGGTGGACAGGGCGCCCCAGTCCAGCCAGAGGCTGCCGCGGGCATCGTCCGGGCGCGAGATCGACCATAGGAATGCCAGCCACAATGACGCGAACAGCACGGGCGTGGCCCAGCGCAGGGCCGCCTTCTTGCGCGACGGGAGGGAGACGAACATGGGCATAAGCCTAGCGTGACGACGCCTGCGGCGGGGATTGTCCTGTTCAGCTTTTGAGACGAAAAAAGCGCAGGTGCTGTTATTGTTTCATTAACAGCTCTGGGTAATACTCGCATACGGCGTCGTATGTCGGGAGGGGAATCCGGCGCGCTCCGAAGGGCCCCAGGGCCGGCCGGGCGCAGGCGCACTCAGAGCAACATCACCGCTTACCGGAGAGAGAACTACGATGCAAACCGCTTCCACCATTGCCCGTCTGACCCTGCTGGCCGTCGGCGTTGCCGGTGCGCTGGCCGCCGCCGATGCCAACGCCGCCGCCTTCCAGCTGAAGGAAAACAGCGCCAAGGGCCTCGGCCGTGCGTTCGCCGGCTCCACCTCGACCGAAGGCGACGCCTCGGTCATCGCCACCAACCCGGCCTCCATGCGCCTGCTCGACGGCACCATGCTGCAGGGCGACGTCAGCGCCATCAGCTTCGGCGCCAAGTTCCGTGGCCAGGGCAAGTACGCCAACGGCGCTCCGATTTCCGGCGGCAACGGCGGCGACGCCGGCATGATCGCCCCGGTTCCGGCGGCCTACTTCCACCTGCCGTTCGGCGAGAACGACAACATGCACTTCGGCGCATCGCTGACCGTGCCGTTCGGCTTCAAGACCGAATACGACCGTGACTGGGTCGGCCGCTACAACGGCGTCAAGACCGAGCTGCAGGCGATCGACCTGGGCGTCGCGTTCTCCTACGACATCAACCCGTACCTGTCGTTCGGTGCTTCGGTGTTCGCCGAGCGCCTGAACGTCGACCTGACCAGTGCCGTCGATACCGGCACCGCGATCAACGCCAGCGCCCAGCAGAAGGCCGCCGCTGCCGTTCTGGCCGCCGGTGGCACCGCCGCCCAGGCTGCCGCCGCCTCGCGTCAGGCCGCCGTGGCCATGGCCCAGCAGGGCTTTGCTCCGGGCACCGCCGATGGCTACCTGCGCATCAAGGGTGACGAAGTGTCGATGGGCTACACCCTGGGCATGACCGTCAGCCCGGTGGAAGGCACCAACATCGCCTTCAGCTACCGTTCGCAGGTCAAGCACAAGATCAACGACGGCAAGGCCGACTTCACCATTCCGGGCAATGCCGCGACCTTCCTGGCCGCCGCCGCACCGGGCACCTTCATCGACAGCAAGGGTCGTGCCTCGATCACCCTGCCGGCCAGCGCCACCATCGGCTTCACCCACCGCGTGGACGACCAGTGGAAGATCATGGCCGAAGTCACGCGTACCGCCTGGAGCAAGTTCGACCAGGTTACCGTCGACTATGACTCCAACCAGCCGGACAGCGTGCTGCCGTTCCACTACCGCGACACCACCTTCGCGTCGATCGGTACCGAGTACCGCATGAACGAGAAGCTGACCCTGCGCGGCGGTCTCGCCTACGACCAGACCCCGACCACCGACGCCCACCGCGACGTGCGCGTGCCGGACACCACCCGCAAGTGGCTGTCGCTGGGTCTGACCTACGCGGCTTCGGACAAGATGGAATACAGCGTGGGCTACACCCACCTGTTCACCAAGGATCCGAACGTCACCTCGACCTCGGCCACCGGCAACACCGTGACCGGCAAGTACAAGGTCAGCGGCGACGTGCTGGCAGCTTCGATGCAGTACAAGTTCTGATTCGGGCGATTGCCTGAAGCAGTACGAAGGAGGCCCCGCGCGAGCGGGGCCTTTTTTGTGGGGTGGTCTGTGGGGCATCCACGCATGGCGTGGTTCTGCCGAGTTGTCCACGCAGCGCGCGGATCCACGACAATAGCCCCATGAACCTGTCCGACCCGAGCTTCCAGCTGGAGCTGGCTGCCAACATCGCCGTCGCCGGCTCGATCCTGCTGGCCGGCCGCAACAACGTGCATACCTGGTGGCTGGGCATCGTCGGCTGTGCCTTGTTTGCCGCCGTGTTCGAACGATCGCACCTGTACGCGGACATGGTGCTGCAGTTCTTCTTCATCGCCATCAGCGTGCTGGGCTGGTGGCAGTGGCTGCGCGGCGACCATGGCGCGCCGCTGCCGATCACCTCGTTGCGGCCGCGGGCATGGGCCTGGCTGGCGCCGCTGGCGGTGGTGGCCACGTTCGGCTACGGCTGGATGCTGGCCCGGCTGACCAATGCCTATGCGCCCTACATTGATTCGGCGGTGCTGGTACTGAGCGTGATTGCACAGGTCCTGATGATGCGGCGCAAGCTGGAATCGTGGTGGGTGTGGCTGCTGGTGAACACCGTTGCAGTGCCGCTGTACTACAGCCGTGGCCTGCACCTGACCTCGATCCTGTACGTGGGCTTCTGGATCAACGCGCTGGTGGCCCTGCGCCATTGGCGGCACCTGATGCGCAACGAGGCCAGGGCGGCCGATGCCGCTGCCTGAGCGTGCTGCGCGGGGGCTGGTGGTGGGCAAGTTCTGCCCGCTGCACCTCGGCCATGAACGATTGATCGACTTCGCCGCCACGCGCTGCCAGCAGTTGCTGGTGATCGGCTGGTCGCAGCCGGGCTTTGCCGGCTACAGTGCCGAGCGCCGCGAGCGTTGGCTGCGTGCGCGTTTCCCGCAGGCGACGGTGGCGGTGTTGGATGACTCGCGACTGGCGGCATTGTGCACGCAGCACGGTTTGCCCGTGCGCACGCTGCCGCAGGACAGTGATGACGAACAGGTGCAGCGCGACTTCACCGCCTGGCTGTGCCTGAACCTGTTCGGTGGGCCGGTGCAGGCGGTGTACACCGGTGAGGACTATGGAGACGGCTTCGCACAGGCGTTGGCCACGCACTTCGGCACTCCGGTGCGACATGAGCGGCTGGAGCGCGCGCTGGACGTCGGACAGGCCTGCGGCACCCAGCTGCGTGCCGATCCACATGCGCATCGGCACAGCCTTTCCGCCGAGGTGTATCCGGACTACGTGCAGCGCGTGGCGTTCATCGGTGGCGAGTCCAGTGGCAAGACCACGCTGGCGCGCGTGCTGGCCGAGCGCCTGCAGACCGCCTGGGTGCCGGAGTATGGCCGCACCCTGTGGGAGCAGCAGGGCGGAGAACTGACGCCGGACGATCTGCTTCGCATTGCAATGACACAGCCACAGCACGAAGACGAGGCCGCGCGGCGCGCGCATCGCTGGCTGTTCTGCGATACCACGCCGTGGGTAACGCTGGGGTACAGCGGCTGGATGTTCGGCACGGCGCCGGAGCCGCTGCGGCAGGCGGCACGACGACGCTACGACCTGCTGTTCCTGTGCGCGCCGGATATTCCGTTCGACCAGGATGGCACGCGCGTGGGCGAAGCCTTCCGGTCGCAGCAGCATGCGTGGTACCTGGCGCAGCTGCAGGCAGAGGGTGTCGAGTACGTGCTGCTGGAAGGCGATCTGGAGACGCGCATCGCACGCGTGCAGGGCGAGCTGGCGAAGCGGGCGGACAACCGGTTCAGTGTCACCCCGCCTCTGTAGAGCCGATCCAGTGCCCGCATGCACCATGCAAGCCGAGCGTGGGCTCGGCTCTACAGGAATAAAAAGCACAAAAAACCCCGCTTTCGCGGGGTTTTTCGTTCACCGCCTGACGCAGGCGATCAGTCGCCCAGGGTCAGCAGCGAGGCGTTGCCGCCGGCGGCGGTGGTGTTCACCGTCACCGTCTTTTCGGTGGCAAAGCGCAGCAGGTAGTGCGGGCCGCCGGCCTTCGGGCCGGTGCCGGACAGGCCCTGGCCGCCGAACGGCTGCACGCCGACCACCGCGCCGATCTGGTTGCGGTTGACGTAGACGTTGCCGACGTGGACGCCGTTGCTGATGCGATCAACGGTCTCGTCAATGCGCGAATGCACGCCCAGGGTCAGGCCGTAGCCGGTGGCGTTGATCTGGTCGATCACCGTGTCGAGCTGGTCGCCCTTCCAGCGGATCACGTGCAGGACCGGACCGAACACTTCCTTCTGCAGCTGGCCCAGGTCCTTCAGTTCATACGCACGCGGCGCGAAGAAGGTGCCGTTGGCCGCTTCGGCGGACAGCTCGGCGGCGGCGATCAGGCGCGCTTCGCGGTCCATGCGCTCGGCGTGGTCCTGCAGGATCTTCAGCGCGTCGGCGTCGATCACCGGTCCGACGTCGGTGGACAGCAGGCCGGGGTTGCCGACCTTCAGTTCCTTCATCGCGCCGGCCAGCATGGTCATCACCTTGTCGGCGATGTCGTCCTGCACGAACAGCACGCGAGCGGCCGAGCAACGCTGGCCGGCGGAGGTGAAGGCCGAACCGATCGCGTCCTTGACCAGCTGTTCCGGCAGCGCCGAGGAGTCGGCGATGAAGGCATTCTGGCCACCGGTCTCGGCGATCAGCACACCGATGGCGGCGTCACGTGCGGCCATCGCGCGGTTGATTGCACGGGCGGTGTCGGTGGAGCCGGTGAAGGCCACGCCGGCCACACGCGGGTCGGCGGTCAGCGCGGCACCGACGGTGGCGCCGTCGCCCGGCAGGTACTGCACGACCTCGGCCGGCACGCCGGCGTCGTGCAGCAGCTTCACCGCGTAGTAGCCGATCAGGTTGGTCTGCTCGGCCGGCTTGGCGATGACGCTGTTGCCGGCGGCCAGTGCAGCAGCGACCTGGCCCAGGAAGATCGCCAGCGGGAAGTTCCACGGGCTGATGCAGACGAACACGCCGCGGCCATGCAGCTGCAGCTCGTTGGATTCACCGGTCGGGCTCGGCAGCTTCTCGGCGTGGCTGAACTGCTCGCGCGCCTGCTTGGCGTAGTAGCGCAGGAAGTCCACGGCTTCGCGCACTTCGGCGATGCCGTCGGGCAGGCTCTTGCCGGCTTCCTTCACGCACAGCGCCATGAACTCCGGCATGCGCGCTTCCAGCTGGTCGGCGGCGTGCTCGAGGATGGCGGCGCGGCTGGCGGCCGGGGTGCGGTTCCAGGCCGGCTGCGCGGCCACGGCATTGGCCAGGGCCTTCTGCACGGTGGCGGCATCGGCGGCCAGCCACTGGCCGACCACTTCGCGGGTGTCGGCCGGGTTGGTCACCGGCAGCGCGGCGCCGGCCGGGTTGGCACCCGGTACCAGCGGGGCGGCCTGCCACGGCTTCACGGCCGCATTGATCTGCTCGGCAAGGGCGCGCAGTTCGTTGTCGTTGGCGAGGTTGGCGCCCATGGAGTTCTTCCTGTCGTGGTTCTGGCTGCGCAGCAGGTCTACCGGCAGCGGGATCTTGGGATGCGGAATCGAAGCGAACGAGGCGACCATCTCGACCGGATCGCGGATCAGGTCGGCGATCGGCACGCGCTCGTCGGTGATGCGGTTGACGAAGCTGGAGTTGGCGCCGTTTTCCAGCAGGCGGCGCACCAGGTACGGCAGCAGGTCTTCATGCGAACCGACCGGCGCGTACACGCGGCAGGGCAGGCCCAGGCGATCGGCTGGCACCACTTCGGCGTACAGGTCGTCGCCCATGCCGTGCAGCTTCTGGTGCTCGTACACGCCACCGTTGGCGATGCTGCGCACAGCGGCGATGGTGTGCGCGTTGTGCGTGGCGAACATCGGGTAGATCGCGTCGGCATGGGTGAACAGGCGCTTCGCGCATGCCAGGTACGACACGTCGGTGTTCTGCTTGCGGGTGAATACCGGGTAGCCCGGATAGCCTTCGATCTGCGCGCGCTTGATCTCGGCATCCCAGTAGGCGCCCTTGACCAGGCGCACCTGCAGGCGGCGACCGGCGCGGCGCGCCATGTCGGCCAGGTGGTCGATCGTGTACGGCGTGCGCTTCTGGTAGGCCTGCACGACCACGCCGAAGCCATCCCAGCCGGCCAGCGAGGCATCGGAGAACACCTGCTCGATGATGTCCAGCGACAGTTCCAGGCGGTCGGACTCTTCGGCGTCGACGGTGCAGCCGATGCCGTAGCTCTTGGCCAGCTGCGCCAGTTCCAGCACGCCCGGCACCAGGTCCTTCAGCACGCGCTCGCGCTTGGCGTGCTCGTAGCGCGGGTACAGCGCCGACAGCTTGATCGAGATGCCCGGGGCATTGTTGACGTCGCCGTCCGGACGGCCGCCGCGTGCCTTGTGATCGCCGCCGATGGCGTGGATCGCACGACGGTAGTCTTCCAGGTAGCGCAGCGCGTCCTTCATGGTCAGCGCACCTTCGCCGAGCATGTCGAAGGAGTAGCGGTAGTTCGCGTTGTCGCCCTTGTGCGAGCGCGACAGCGCTTCGCTGATGGTGCGGCCCATGACGAACTGGTGGCCCATGATCTTCATCGCCTGGCGCACGGCCAGGCGCACCACCGGCTCACCGACGCGGCCGACCAGGCGCTTGAACGCGCTGGGCGCATCGGCGCGGGTGGCGTCGTTCATCTGCACCAGCTTGCCGGTCAGCATCAGGCCCCAGGTGGAGGCGTTGACCAGCACCGAGTCGCTGCCGCCCAGGTGCTTTTCCCAGTCGGCGTCGGCCAGCTTGTCGCGGATCAGCTTGTCGGCGGTGTCCTGGTCCGGAATGCGCAGCAGCGCTTCGGCCACGCACATCAGCAGCACGCCTTCTTCGCTGCCCAGGTCGTACTGGCGCATGAAGGCTTCGATCGCGCCCTGGTCCTTGGCACGCACGCGCACGCGGCCGACCAGGTCGGCGGCCAGCGCCTGCACCCTGGCCTGCTCTTCGGCCGGCAGGCGGGCCTGCGCCAGCAGCTCGCGGACGTGGCTGGCCTCGTCCTTCAACCAGGCATCGGTGATGGCCTGGCGGAACGGGTTGGGGGGCGCCGGCAGTTCCGGCGACAGCAGCGCGCCGGGACGCAGGGCGTCGCTGGCGGCAGGGGAGGAGGAAGGTGCGTTCATGCCGGTCCGGCCAATGGAAAACTTGGCGATTTTAATCATTTTTGCGGGTTGCGGAAGTGCCCCGCAGCCACCTTCGTGAAGGGCTGATAGCCCCTAACGGTGGTGAATTCAGCGTGTTCAGCAAGCCCGGCAATATTTGTGCTGAATTCGTCATTCGTTCCGCCGACCTCATGCTGTGTTGCAGCATTGGAAAAAGTGTGAATGCACCCTTGCTACCGGCGAGAGGGCGGGGCTACCATCGAGACGTTTCCCGCGGCAGGAACGCGGTTGCGACATGATCGAGGTGCTTCCAGCTCCGGATGGGTCAGGTACGCAGCTGCGGCTGCGTCCCCCACGGGCGCTCGATGCCCGGCAGTTCGTCCTGTTGTTCACCGTGTTGTCGGGTGCGATGTGGCTGGTGTCCGCCTTCGGGTGGTTGGCCGGCAATGCATTCGCCCCCCTGTTCGCGCTGCTGTACAGCCTGGTGCTGGCGGCGGCGCTGCGTGCCTTGTGGCGCAGTGGTGAACGGCAGGAGGAGATCCGGGTAGTGCCGGCGTACGTGGAGGTCATCCCCGTACCCGGTGGATCGCCGGTGTTCCGGGCCCACCCCCACTGGGTGCGCCTGCTCACCGACGATGAGAGGGTCCGGCTGGCATCCAGCGGCCGGCAGGTGGAGGTGGGGAGTTTCCTCGCGCCGGCCGAACGTCAGACGCTCGCAGAGACACTTGAAAGCTTGCTCGCCGCCAGCGATGGCGGCAACCGACGACGCTAAGGGTCTAGGCAATGAAGCAAAGCAGCAGGTGGGGCACGAAGTGCGTTGCAGCGGTCGCCGCCATGGTGGCCGAGGGACTGATGCCGGCGTTGGCCTGGGCCCAGGCGGCCGATCCCAAGCCGTGGCAGCTGAACATGGGCAAGGGGGTGACCCAGACCTCACGCCTGGCCTGGGAATCGAACAATCTCTCGTTGATCATCTGCACGGTGATCGGCGTCATCGTGTTCGGCGCGATGGCCTACGCCATCTTCAAGTTCCGCAAATCCAAGGGCGCGGTCGCCGCCACCTTCAGCCACAACACCAAGGCCGAGATCATCTGGACGGTGATCCCGGTGATCATCCTGATCGTGATGGCGTGGCCGGCCACGGCCAACCTGATCAAGATGTACGACACCCGCGATGCCGAGATGACGGTGAAGGTCACCGGCTACCAGTGGATGTGGAAGTACGAATACCTTGGCGAGAACGTCACCTTCACCAGCCGCCTGGACCGCGAGTCCGACCGCATGCGGCAGAGCGGCAAGGTGCCGACCCGCGAAAGCCATCCGCACTACCTGCTGGATGTCGACAACCGGCTGGTGCTGCCGGTCGATACCAAGGTGCGCTTCGTCATCACTTCCGATGACGTGATCCACGCCTGGTGGGTGCCCGCGCTGGGCTGGAAGCAGGACGCCATCCCGGGCTTCATCAACGAGGCCTGGACCAGCATCGAGCAGCCCGGCGTGTACCGCGGCCAGTGCGCCGAACTGTGCGGCAAGGACCACGGCTTCATGCCGATCGTGGTCGAGGCGGTGTCCAAGGAAGAGTTCAAGCAGTGGCTGGCGCAGCGCAAGCCGGCGCCGCCTGCCGCGCCTGCAACGCCTGCGGCACCGGCCGAACCGACTGCACCGGCTGGCGAGGCTCCGGCAGCGCCGGCCGCACCCGCCGCTGCCGAAACCGGCAGCACGCCTGCCACCGCAGCGAGCGGCGCGTGATGTAAAGCCCGCGGCCGCCCGCGGCCGTGGTGACAACCGATTCTGAGAGGTGTTTTGCAATGGCGCACTCGGCAGTTGGGCACGACGATCACCATCACCAGCAGAGTTTCTTCGAGCGTTGGTTCTTCTCGACCAACCACAAGGACATCGGCACGCTGTACCTGGGTTTCAGCTTCATCATGTTCGTCATCGGCGCTTTCATGAGCGTGCTGATCCGGCTTGAGCTTGCACAGCCCGGCATCCAGTTCATCCGGCCGGAGGTGTTCAACCAGCTGACCACCGTGCATGCACTGGTGATGATCTTCGGTGGCGTGATGCCGGCCTTCGTCGGCCTGGCCAACTGGATGATCCCGCTGCAGATCGGCGCGCCCGACATGGCGCTGCCGCGCATGAACAACTGGTCGTTCTGGCTGCTGCCGGTGGCCTTCAGCCTGCTGCTGCTGACCTTCCTGCTGCCTGGCGGTGCGCCTGCCGGCGGCTGGACGCTGTACCCGCCGCTGTCGCTGCAGGGCGGCTACAACGTTGCGTTCACCGTGTTCGCCATCCACGTGGCCGGCATCAGCTCGATCATGGGCGCGATCAACATCATCGCCACCGTGCTCAACATGCGTGCGCCGGGCATCGACCTGCTGAAGATGCCGATCTTCTGCTGGGCCTGGCTGATCACTGCCTTCCTGCTGATCGCGGTGATGCCGGTGCTGGCCGGTGCGGTGACCATGCTGCTGACCGACAAGTTCTTCGGCACCAGCTTCTTCAACGCCGCCGGTGGCGGTGACCCGGTGATGTTCCAGCACATCTTCTGGTTCTTCGGCCACCCCGAGGTCTACATCATGATCCTGCCCGCCTTCGGCGTGGTCAGCGAGATCATCCCGACCTTCAGCCGCAAGCCGCTGTTCGGCTACCAGGCGATGGTGTACGCCACCGCCGCGATCGCGTTCCTGTCGTTCATCGTCTGGGCCCACCACATGTTCACCGTGGGCATGCCGCTGGGCGGCGAGATCTACTTCATGTTCGCCACCATGCTGATCTCGATTCCGACCGGCGTGAAGGTGTTCAACTGGGTCAGCACCATGTGGCGTGGCTCGCTGACGTTCGAGGCGCCGATGCTGTGGTCGGTGGCCTTCGTCATCCTGTTCACCATCGGTGGTTTCTCGGGCCTCATGCTGGCCATCGTGGCGGCCGACTTCCAGTACCACGACACCTACTTCGTGGTCGCCCACTTCCACTACGTGCTGGTGACCGGTGCGGTGTTCGCGCTGATCGCGGCGGTGTACTACTGGTGGCCGAAGTGGACCGGGCGGATGTACAGCGAGAAGTGGGCCAAGGTGCACTTCTGGTGGTCGATCGTGTTCGTCAACCTGCTGTTCTTCCCGCAGCACTTCCTCGGCCTGGCCGGCATGCCGCGCCGTATTCCCGATTACAGCGTGGCCTTCGCCGACTGGAACCTGATCAGCTCGATCGGTGCGTTCGGCATGTTCGTCACCCCGTTCATGATGGCGGCGATCCTGCTGTCCTCGCTGCGCAACGGCGAGAAGGCCGAGGCCCGTTCCTGGGAAGGCGCGCGTGGCCTGGAGTGGACGCTGCCGTCGCCGGCACCGGCGCATACCTTCACCACGCCGCCGACCATACGTCCGGGGGATCTGGCGCATGACGACATCACGCATTGAGGTGGGGCATGCATAACGAGAGCCCGCTTCCGATCAGTAGCGTCGAGCCAGGCTCGACTGACGAAAAGCAGCCGAGCAGCGGTCGGCTCTACCAGGGCGGAAGCATCGAGCAGCAGCGCCAGCGTGCGAAGCGCACGGCGATGTGGGTCGGCGCCATCGCCGTGCTGGTCTACGTCGGCTTCATCCTCAGCGGGGTGATCGGCCGATGAGCGAGGCACCGGCCAGCACACCGTCCCGCAGCGCCGGGCTGCCGCGCCTGATCGGCGTGGCGGTGGCGGTGTTCCTGCTGACGTTCTCGCTGGTGCCGCTGTACCGCATCGCCTGCGAAAAGGTGTTCGGCGTGCGCCTGGAGCGCGGCCCCGGTGGCGAAGCCAGTGCAGGTGCCGCGGCCGGCAAGCGCACCGTGCGCGTGGAGTTCGATGGCGGCGTCAATTCGCGCCTGCCGTGGTCGTTCCATCCTGAGCAGCTGACCATGGACGTGGTGCCCGGCGAACTCAACGAGGCGCTGTACTTCGCCCGCAACGACAGCGCGGCGGCCGTGGTCGGCAGCGCGGTACCTTCGGTGGCGCCGGCGCGTGCGTCGGGCTTCTTCAGCAAGACCGAGTGTTTCTGTTTCACCGCGCAGACGCTGCAGGCCGGCGAGAAGCGCGACATGCCGGTGCGCTTCATCGTCGATCCGGACCTGCCGCCGGAGATCAAGACGATCACCTTGTCCTACACCTTCTACCGCAACGACGCGCTGTCCGATCGGCTGGCCCCGGCCGCCACCTCGGACGGCGCGCACGCCGCACCCTGACCCGGATACCGACATGGCCCAGACACCGACCGACGCCAACGTGTACTTCGTCCCGGCCCAGAGCAAATGGCCGTTCGTGGGTTCCATCGCGATGATGGTGACCATGGTGGGCGTGGCCAGCTGGCTCAACGATGCCAGCTGGGGACGCTGGACGTTCTACATCGGCATCGCGATGCTGGTGCTGACCCTGTTCTGGTGGTTCAGCGACGTGGTGCGCGAATCGCAGGCCGGCAACTACAACCACCAGGTCGACGGATCATTCCGGATGGGGATGATCTGGTTCATCTTCTCCGAGGTGATGTTCTTCGGCGCGTTCTTCGGCGCGCTGTTCTACACCCGCAACCTGGGCCTGTCGTGGCTCAGTGGCGAAGGCCGCGGGGTGATGACCAACGAGCTGCTCTGGCAGGGCTATTCCGCGGGATGGCCGACCAATGGCCCGGCGGCGATCGGTGGCGCGTTCCAGACCATCCCGGCCTGGGGCCTGCCGCTGATCAATACGCTGATCCTGCTGACCTCCGGCGTGACCCTGACCATTGCCCACCACGCACTGAAGGCCGGCAACCGCCGCCAGCTGCTGATCTGGCTGGGCCTGACCGTGGTGCTCGGCCTCGGCTTCCTGACCCTGCAGGCAGAGGAGTACATCCACGCCTACAAGGAACTGAACCTGACGCTCGGCTCCGGCATCTACGGGTCGACGTTCTTCATGCTGACCGGCTTCCACGGCGCGCATGTGCTGCTGGGCACGATCATGCTGATCGTGATGTGGCTGCGCTCGGCCAAGGGGCACTTCACCCGCGACAACCATTTCGCCTTCGAAGCGGCCGCGTGGTACTGGCACTTCGTCGACGTGGTGTGGCTGATGCTGTTCCTGTTCGTCTACGTGCTTTGACCGCGCAGGCAGCGGTGGCTTCAGCCGCCGATGCCGTGCGGTTTGATCCAGCCCATGTAGATGCTCACGATCACCAGCAGGATCAACGCCACCGACACCGAGATGCGACGTGTCAGTGCGTTGACCGTGCGCTTGGTCTGGCCGCGGTCGACCACCAGGTAGTACAGGCCGGCGCCCAGGTTCCAGACGATGACGATCAGAAACGCGATTACCAGCAGGGTCTTCAGCGAATCACTCATGCGCGGCTCGAGGGCAGGGTGGATGTGCCTATCTGACCGCGTTTGCGCGGACTTGTCATGATGCGCCAGCACACGCGCGTGATCGGATGGCTGCTGGCCGTGCTGGTGATGGCGGGTTTCAGCGCGTTGGGGTTGTGGCAGCTGCAGCGCATGCATGCCAAACAGGCAATGTTGGATGCGCAGGGTCCAGCCGTGGCACAGGCGTTGCCGCTGTCGCAGGCCCTGGCGGCGCCCGGCGCGTTGCACGGCGTGGCCGACCACGGCCGCTTCCTGCCCGGCGTGGTGCTGCTGGACAACCAGACCCGGCATGGCCGCGCCGGGGTGAAGATCTATCGCCCCTTCCGCAGTGACGACGGCAGCGTGCTATTGGTCGACCTCGGCTGGCGTGCGCTGCCGCCAGATCGCACGTTGCCGGATGTGCCGGCGCCGCCTTCGCCGGTGGCGGTGCGTGGGTTGCTGGCACCGCCGCCGTCGGCGGGACTGGTACTGGGCCCCGCGTTCTCCGCCACCGGTGAGGCCGGGCGCTGGCTGGCCAGCCGGTTGCCGGCAGAAGGCCTGGCACGCGCGCTGGGGTTGCAGGCGCTACCCGACCGCGTCCTGCGCCTGGACCCGGCGCTGCCATTCGGCGATGAGCGCGACCTGGACCTGCTGCCGAACACGCTGCCGCCGCAGCGTCACCTGGGCTACGCCGTGCAGTGGTTCGGGCTGGCCCTGACCGTGCTGGTGGTGGCCGTAGTGCTGGAGCGGCGCAGGAGACGCCCCATCGCCCGGTAGTGCCAGCCGCTGGCCGGCACGCCCTCGGATTCCTGGATGCCGGCCAGCGGCCGGCACTACCGGGGCACCACACCCGCAACCCCTACCCAACCATGAGAAAATGCCCCGCATGAACACTGCTACGTCCCCGCAGGCGCGCGGTTCCGGCCGCCGGACCCTGGTGCTGCTGTTTGCCGTGTTCTTCGGGGCGATGGCGCTGGCCGCCGTGCTGCGCTTCTCCGGCTGGCAGCCGACCGGGCACCGCAATGCCGGCCAGCTGCTGAAGCCGCCGGTGGACCTGCGCCAGCAGGCGCCGACCCTGGCCAGCGGCCAGCCGTATCCCTGGAACCCCGAGGCCCGCACCTGGCGCCTGCTGGTGGCCCCGCCTGGCGCCTGCGACGCGCAGTGCGTCACTTTGTCGCAGGGACTGGGCAAGGTGTGGCAGCTGTTCGGCCATAACGCCGATAATGTCGAGATCCTGTGGCTGGGTACGCCACCGGCGTCGATCGCCTCGCTGCCCGCGCTGCGGCCGCTGGCTCCGTCGCCAGCCCTGCGCGCGGCGTTGCCGGGCGTCGATGATCCGGCGGGACTGCCGGTCTACGTGATCGATCCGAACGGCTTCGTGATCATGCGCCATGCCCCGGGTTCCGACCTCGGTGGCCTGCGCAAGGACATGGCCACGTTGCTGAAACTGAAGTGAGTCCCGTTTGATGAGCCTTTCCGCGCGTCCGGCGCTGCACCGCAATTTCCACCGCCTGGCGTGGTTCGCCATGATCATGACCGCGAGCACGATCATGTTCGGCGCGTTCGTGCGCCTGTCCGATGCCGGCCTGAGCTGCCCGGACTGGCCGACCTGCTATGGCCAGGCCACCTGGCCGCAGCACGTGGAAGAGACCATCGGGCACCCTGCCGCGGAGATCCGCCCGCTGGAGACCCACAAGGCCTGGCGTGAGCAGGTGCACCGCTTCCTGGCCGGCGCGCTGGGCATCGAGATCCTGACCCTGGCGCTGCTGGCCACGCGCAAGCGGCGATTCGGAAGCACGGCGGTGGTGACCGCCTGCGTACTGGTGGCCGCCGGCATACCGCTGTACATGATGGGCTGGCATGGCACGGCCAGCGTGCTGGCGCTGATCGGCGAGGCGATCCTGCTGATCGCCGCGCTGCGCTGGAGCAACATCGACCTGGCGCGTGCGGCGCTGCTGACACTGGCCGTGGTGATCTTCCAGGCCCTGCTGGGCATGTGGACGGTGACCCTGCTGCTCAAACCCATCGTGGTGATGGGCCATCTGCTGGGTGGCATGCTGATGTTCGGCCTGCTGGTATGGATGGCCTGGCGCGCGACGCACATGCCGATCACCCTGGCTGAAGCGCCGAAGCTGAAGTGGCTGCTGCGCATCGGCGTGGCGGTGCTGGTCACCCAGATCGCGCTGGGGGGCTGGGTCAGTGCCAACTACGCCGCACTCGCCTGCGGCGGTGGCAGCGCTTCGCTCGACAACTTCCCGCGTTGCGCCAACCAGTGGTGGCCGCAGCACAACTTCGTCGAAGGCTTCACCCTGTGGCGCGGCATCGGCGTGGATTACGAAGGCGGCGTGCTGGATGGCGCCTCGCGCATCGCCATCCAGATGGCGCACCGCCTGTTCGCGGTGGTGGTGGCCGTCTACCTGCTGTGGCTGGGCGTGCGCCTGTTCCGGTTGCCGAGCATGCGTGGCTGGGCCAGCGCGCTGATCACGCTGCTGGTGCTGCAGGTCACCCTCGGCATCCTCAATGTGAAGCTGGCGCTGCCGCTGGAAGTGGCGGTGGCCCACAACGGCGTGGCCGTTGCCCTGTTGTTCGTGCTGGTCAGCCTGCTGGCCCGCCTGCGTGCCCCGGACTGATTCCATGTTTTCCAATTACCGCCAGTACTGGGACCTGACCAAGCCCAAGGTCGTCGCCCTCATTGTCTTCACCGCCCTGGTCGGCATGGTCCTGGCCATCCCCGGCGTGCCCAGCTGGGAGCAGGTGCGCGCCGGCGTGCTCGGCTTCCTCGGTATCTGGCTGGCGGCTTCGGCCGCCGCCGCGATCAACCAGCTGCTGGACGCGCACATCGATGCGCAGATGGCCCGCACCTCGTGGCGCCCGCTGGTGGTGGGCAAGGTCAAGCCGTGGCAGGTGCTGGTGTTCGCCGGCGTGCTGATCGTGCTGTCGATGACCATCCTGGTGCTGTGGGTGAACCTGATCACCGCGGTGCTGACCTTTGCCTCGCTGATCGGCTACGCGGTGATCTACACCGTGTACCTCAAGCGTGCGACCTCGCAGAACATCGTCATCGGTGGCCTGGCCGGCGCGATGCCGCCGATGCTGGGCTGGGCTGCAGTGACCGGCATGCAGGGTTCGTCGGACTGGGCGTACTCGTCGCTGCTGGTGCTGATCATCTTCATCTGGACACCGCCGCACTTCTGGGCGCTGGCGATCTTCCGCCGCGAGGATTACGCCAAGGCGGAAATTCCGATGCTGCCGGTGACCCACGGCGTGGTGCACACCCGCAAGCAGATCATGGTGTATTCGGTGGTGCTGGCGCTGGTCTGCCTGCTGCCTTACCTGGTGGGCATGAGCGGTGCGTTCTACCTGGGCGGCGCGATCGTGCTCAACGCCGTGTTCCTCTGGTACGCCTGGCGCATGCTGGACCCGCCGGACGAGCTGTTCTCGATGAAGATGTTCTATTACTCCATCGTCTACCTGATGGCGCTGTTCGCCTTCCTGCTGGTGGACCACTGGATCCTTCCCTGGTTGTGACCTCGGGGTCGGATCCCCGAAGGGGCTCTGACCCCGCCTGATCGCGCGGACATCCACGCATGGCGTGGATCCCTTGAACCGCCGTCTCGGCGTCGCCATTGCTGTTCCTGACCCCAGGGAAAGGAAGCAGCAGGGATGCATTCGATCTTCCGTTGGACCACCGCGCTGATGCTGGCGCTGGGCATGGCCGTGACCGCGCATGCCGACGACACTACCGCGCAGATCCGCCAATACGCCGCTGACCATCGCATGCTGGTGCTGGGCGAATTCCACGGCACACGCGAGACGCCACTGCTGGTGCGGCAGCTGGTGGACGACTACAGCCGCGATGGCGCGCCGGTACTGCTGGCGCTGGAACTGCCACGTGCCGAGAACCCCACGCTGCGCGATTACCTGGCTTCCGATGGCGGGGCCGCGGCACGCCAGCGCCTGCACGGCCGCGGGTTCTGGACCGTGCGTGATGACCAGCACGATGGCCGTCGCAGCCGCGACATGCTGGCGATGATCGAAGACCTGCGCGCGCTGAAGGCACAGGGCCGCGTCATCGACGTGGTCGGCTACGACGTCGACAAGAGTTATGGCGGCAACCAGGCACGCGACAGCCGCATGGCGGCCGAGCTGCGGCGTCTGTACCGGCGCGCGCCGGCTGGCGCACGCATGCTGGTGCTGACCGGCAATGTGCACGCCATGCTGCAGCGGCCGGCAGGTGCACCGCCGGAAATGCAGACACAGCCGATGGGCTCGTTGCTGCGGGATCTGGATATCTACAGCGTGCGGCTGGGCGCGTTGCGTGGCGAGGCGTGGGGATGCGCGGACCCTTGCGTGGCGCGCTCAATTCCCGAGCAGCCCGTGCGTGGCCCACGGGTCGATACCCAAGCCGGACGCCAATACGACCTGTGGGTCTGGATGCCGCATCTGAGCGTCGGCACGCTCGTGGATCCGTAGCGCCAGGCAACCGATCCACGCATGGCGTGGATCTACTGCGGGTTAGCGCCATCCGCGGTTTGGTAGATCCACGCCATGCGTGGATGGTGTCAGTAGAGCCACGCCACGCGTGGATGGGCTCTCCACAACAACCCGCGCGCCCAATCAGGGCGTGCGCTTCGCATACCGCTGCGCGATCACGCCGCAGACGATCAGCTGGATCTGGTGGTAGATCATCACCGGCAGCACGATCGCGCCGAGACTGCCGCCGGCGAACAGCACCTTGGCGATCGGCACGCCGGTGGCCAGGCTCTTCTTCGAGCCGCAGAACACGATGGCGATCTCGTCCTCGCGGTTGAAACGCAGGCGACGCGCGATGAAGGTGATCAGCGGCATGGCGATGCCGAGCAGCACGGCGGCAACCACCGCCACGGCCAGCAGCGACAGCAGCGGCGTCTTGCTCCACAGGCCCTCGGTGACGGCTTCGCCGAAGGCCGAATACACCACCAGCAGGATGGTGGCCTGGTCGGTGTAGCGCAGCAGCGCGCGCTGGCGTTCCACCCAGCCGGCAATCCACGGCCGCAGCAGGTGGCCGGCCACGAACGGCACCAGCAGCTGCAGCATGATGCCGCCGATCGCATGCAGGGGGTCGTGGATGCCGCCAGAGGTGCCGGCCAGCGCGGTCAGCAGCAGCGGGGTCAGGAACACGCCGAGGATGCTCGACAGCGAGGCGCTGCACACCGCTGCAGGTACATTGCCGCGTGCCATCGAGGTGAACGCGATGGACGACTGCACGGTGGAGGGCAGGGTGCACAGGAACAGCACGCCCAGGTACAGCTCCGGTGTCAGCAGCCAGCCCGACAGTGGCTTGAACATCAGCCCCAGCAGCGGGAACAGGATGAAGGTGCAGGCCAGGATGGTCAGGTGCAGCCGCCAGTGCAGCATGCCGCCGATGATCGATTCGCGCGGCAGGCGTGCGCCATGCAGGAAGAACAGCGCGGCGATGGCGACCGTGGTGACATCGTCGAGGACGATGGCGGCGGCGCCCTTCATCGGCAGCAGCGAGGCCAGACCGACGGTGCACAGCAGGGCGAGGGTAAAATTGTCCGGTCGCAGGCGCGACCACCAGCGGGTCATGGTGGGCAGAGTCCTTGGTGCGGAGGGTTCAGGGCGAAGTGACCGGCGTGGCCAGGCGCTGGCGGGTAGCGGCCTCCAGCGACTTCAGGCCGGCGCGCTGGCCGAGCTGCAGTGCCTGTTCGGGGCTGGCGTGTTCGTAGCGTGCGTTGACCAGGCCGAGAACGGCGCCGGCGCGGTTGCCGGACGCGCAGTGCAGCAGCACCGGCCCCTGGCTCTGCTGCAGGGCCTGGTGCACGGCGCGGACGTTGGCCGCATCGAGCCCCTCGGCACCGGCCACCGGAATGCGCACGTAGCGCAGGCCCAGTGATTCGGCGGCACGGGTTTCATCGAAACCCCGGTCCTCGCCGGGCTGGCGCAGGTCGATCACGGTGCGCACGCCCTGTGCGGCCAAGGCC
This sequence comes from Stenotrophomonas sp. S4, assembly GCF_054187805.2. NCBI lineage: Bacteria > Pseudomonadati > Pseudomonadota > Gammaproteobacteria > Lysobacterales > Lysobacteraceae > Stenotrophomonas > Stenotrophomonas sp. S4. Next base: position 423,985 of record NZ_CM196188.1, read on the forward strand.
TGCAGCTGTGCGGCGCTGGGCTGGCCGCCGGCATACAGGCCGGGGCGGACTTCGTTGAGGGGCGCGTCTTCGGCCAGGGCCGTCAGTGGCAGGCAGAGCGACAACAACAGCAGGCAGGTCAGGCGCAGCAGCATGGTCCTCTCCGTGAAAACGTTCTGCCGCTACAGGCGCAGTCCGGCGCGCGCCTTCAGCAGCTCGCGCAGTTCGTACTTGTCAGTATCGTCCAGGCCCTGCTGGCGCTGCTTTGCCAACAACTCCTCCAGACGTTGCACCAGCAGCTGTTTCTCCAGCTGGGCCACGGCATCGTGCAGTTCCTGGGTCCACATCGCGTCGTCGCCGGGCAACGTCTGCGCGGCCAGGGTGTGCAGCGACGTCTGTTCCTCGCGCCCGTCGAAGTGCTCCAGCAGGGCGCCGGTGCTGATGTCCGGGCGCTGTTCGACCAGGCCCAGCAGTTCCAGCAGCAGTTCCACGCCGGGCAGGCGCAGGCCCTGGAAGTGGTGCTTGCCACCCAGCGTCAGCGCCAGCGACGGCTGCTGCAGCAGTACGGCGATCGCGCCGCGCACCAGGCTGCGCTTGGCCACCGGCTGGATCGTCCGCTGCGGCTGCCGTTGCGGCATCGGTGCGCGCGCTGACGGGGCATTGCCGCCCAGGCCGGTCAGCTGCGCCAGCTGCTGCTTCATCAGGTCGCCGAAGGCACCGTCGGGAATCTGCGCCAGCATCGGCTTGGCCCGCTCGGCCAGGCGTGCCTTGCCGTCCAGCGTGCCCAGGTTGATCTCACGGGTGAGCTCGTCGAAGAAGAACTGCGACAGCGGCGTGGCCTGCTTCAGGCGCTCGTTGAACGCTTCGGCGCCTTCCTTGCGCACGATGGTGTCCGGGTCTTCGCCATCGGGCAGGAACAGGAAGAAGGCCTGGCGGCCATCCTTCATGCGCGGCAGCACCGACTCCAGCGCCTTCCAGCCGGCGCGGCGGCCGGCGGCGTCGCCGTCGAAGCAGAAGAACACGTCCGGTGCGTTGCGGAACAGCAGCTCGGCATGGTCCGGCGTGGTCGCGGTACCCAGCGTTGCCACCGCCTGGGTGACCCCGAACTGGAACAGCGAGACCACGTCCATGTAGCCCTCGACCACGATCAGCCGCTCGATCTTCTGGTTGGCCTGGCGCACCTGCCACAGGCCGTACAGTTCGCGGCCCTTGTGGAACAGCGCGGTCTCGGGCGAGTTGAGGTACTTGGGGCCGTCGTCCTTCTCGAACACGCGGCCGCCGAAGGCGATCACCCGGCCACGGCGGTCGAAGATCGGGAACATCACCCGGTCGCGGAACTTGTCGTAGACGTGGCCGCGATCGTTCTTGGAGAACAGGCCGGCGCGGTCGAGCAGCTTCATGCGCCGCTCGTCCTTGCCCAGCGCATCGCGCAGGCCGCTGTAGCCATCCGGCGCGTAGCCGATCTGGAAGCGCGCGCGGTTCTCTTCATCCACGCCGCGGCCATCCAGGTAGCTGCGGGCCTTGTCGCTGCCCTGCAGGTTGTTCTGGAAGAACTTCGTGGCCGCCTCAAGCGCCGAGTACAGCTCGCGGCTGTCGTCCTGCTGCTGCGGGCTGCGCGGGTTCTCGTTGCGCGGCACTTCCATGCCGGCGCGCTTGGCCAGTTCATCCACCGCGTCGAGGAACTCGAGGCGGTCGTAGTTCATCAGGAAGCTGATCGCGGTGCCGTGCGCGCCACAGCCGAAGCAGTGATAGAACTGCTTGGTGGGCGAGACCGTGAACGACGCCGAGCGCTCGTCATGGAACGGGCAGCGGGCGGCGTACTCCTTGCCCTGGCGCTTCAACGGCACGCGGCTGCCCACCACCTCGACGATGTCGGTGCGGGCCAGCAGGTCGTCGATGAAAGCGTCGGGGATACGGGCCATGGGCAACAGGGCAGGGCGCGGCCGCCAGGGCGCGCAGCAGGGGCGGCGGATTCCCCTAGTTTACTCGCTGGCGGTGCCGGGGCTGGCCTGTTCGGCGTCGACGCCGGCCCTGGCCAGCTGCGCCCGTGCATGCTGGCGTTCGTCGATCACTGCAGTCATCAACGCACCGACGAAGAACACGGCAGTGGCGTAGTAGATCCAGACCAGCGAGATCACCAGCGCGCCCATCGAACCGTAGGCGCTGCCCGGGGCCACGGTGGCGATGTAGACGCCAATCCCGTAGCGGCCGAGGGTGAACAGCACCGAGGTGATGGCGCCGCCGATGAAGGCCTGGCGCCAGGCCACGCGGCGGTCCGGCAGGTAGTGGTAGAGGAAGGCGAAGGCCAGCGTATACAGCAGCAGCGAGGTCAGGTAGCCGATCGCCGGCAGTACCGAAGGCAGCTGCGCGAACACCACCTGCAGGGCGGTGGTGGCGGTCATCGACAGGATCAGCAGGAAACCCAGCGCCAGCACCACGCCGAACGAGAACACGCGCTTGCGCAGCCAAGCCTTGACGCCTTCCAGGCGCTGGCCGCTGGTGTGGAAGATCCGGTTCAGCGCGTTCTGCAGCTGGGCGAATACCGCCGTGGCGCCGACGAACAGCAGCAGGGTGCTCCACAGCCCGGCCAGCGAACCGACGCTGGGCTGGCTGTTGGCGTTATGCAGCACGGTATCGGCAACACTCGCCACGCTGCTACCGGCCACCGAACCGATCTGGCTGATCAATGTCTGCTGTGCCGGTGGGTACAGCGAGGCGGTCAGCCACAGCAGCAGCACCAGCAACGGTGCCATCGACAGCAGGGCGTAGAAGGAGACCGAGGCGGCCTGGGTCAGCACGTCGATTTCGACGAAGCGCTTGGCGACGGCCATCGGGAAGCTGTCCTGCAGTCGGTCAGCGTAGTGGCGAAGCCGGGCGGGAAAACCGTGGGGGCGCGTGTCGTCGGGGGAGTGCGATTGCTCGACCATGAGGGTGTTGTAGCAGCCGGGGGTCGAAGAGGCGGTGAAGCGGGTGCATCGATGGGGTCAGAGCCCTTTCGCGAGCGAAAGGGATCCGACCCTGCCAGTTCCACATTGGGGTCAGGGCCCTTTCGCGTTGCGAAAGGGATCCGACCCCGGCAATGGCTTACGCCAGCTGCTGCTTGACCAGCTTGGAGACCAGGCCCATGTCGGCCTGGCCGGCGAGCTTGGGCTTCAGCGCGCCCATCAGCTTGCCCATGTCGGCCGGGCCGGCGGCACCGGTCTCGGCGATGGCGGCCTGGATGGCGGCCACGATCTCGGCTTCGCCCATCTTGGCCGGCAGGTAGGCTTCGATGACCACGATCTCGGCGCGCTCGATCTCGGCCAGGTCTTCGCGGTTGGCGGCTTCGAACTGGCTGACCGAGTCCTTGCGCTGCTTGACCATCTTGTCGAGCACGGCGATCACGGCGGTGTCATCCAGCTCGATGCGCTCGTCCACTTCGCGCTGCTTGATGGCGGCGTTGATCAGGCGGATCACGCCCAGCTTGTGCTTCTCGCCCGCCTTCATGGCGGCCTTCATGTCTTCGGTGAGCTGCTGCTTCATGCTCATGAGGAACCTCGTGGTGGTAGGTGGGGCGGGGCGGATGCCCGAACCCGGAAACGCAAAAAGCCGGCGACGCTCGCGCGTGCCGGCTTCGGCTCCATCACGACAGGCAAGCCCGCCGCAATGAAGATGCGTCCGATCAGTACAGGCGCTGACGCTTGGTGACGTCGCGCGACGAGCGGCGCAGCTGACGCTTCACAGCAGCGGCGGCCTTGCGCTTGCGCTCCTGGGTCGGCTTTTCGTAGAACTCGCGCTTGCGGGTTTCGGCCAGCACACCGGCCTTTTCGCAAGTGCGCTTGAAGCGGCGAAGAGCAAACTCGAAGGGCTCGTTCTCGCGGACTTTGACGCTGGGCATGGAATCTCCGGGACACAGTAGAACCGGGTCACGCCCGGCGAGCCGCACATTATAGCGGCGAATCAACAAACTGCAAGCGGCCAACCCTGAATACGGGCCGGGGGTTCGAAAGCAGTGAGATCTGCACGTCCCCCGAGGGGGCGGCAGGGGCGTCATAATAGCAGGCATGCGAGTCCTTGGCATCGAATCTTCCTGTGATGAGACCGGCGTGGCGGTGTATGACACCGACCTGGCCGGCAGCGCGGCCCTGCGCGCCCATGCGGTCTACAGCCAGATCGCCCTGCACGCCGAATACGGCGGTGTGGTGCCCGAGCTGGCCAGCCGCGACCACGTCCGCAAGCTGCTGCCACTGGTACGCCAGACCCTGGCTGACGCCGGCCTGGGCGTGGGCGATATCGATGGTGTGGCCTACACCGCCGGCCCCGGCCTGGTCGGCGCGCTGCTGGTCGGCGCGGGTGTGGCCCGCTCGCTGGCCTGGGCGCTGGAGGTCCCGGCGGTGGGCGTACACCATATGGAGGGCCACCTGCTGGCCCCGCTGATGGAGGACGATCCGCCGGAAGCGCCGTTCGTGGCGCTGCTGGTATCGGGTGGCCACACCCAGCTGGTGGCGGTGGACGCCATCGGCCAGTACCGCCTGCTGGGCGAGACCCTGGACGACGCGGCCGGCGAGGCCTTCGACAAGACCGCCAAGCTGATGGGCCTGCCGTACCCGGGTGGCCCGCAGCTGGCCAGGCTGGCCGAGCAGGGCACGCCGGGCGCGTACCGCTTCGCGCGGCCGATGACCGACCGCCCGGGGCTGGATTTCAGCTTTTCTGGCCTGAAGACCCAGGTCCTGATGGCCTGGCGCGACAGTGACCAGAGCGAGCAGACCCGTGCCGACATCGCCCGTGGCTTTGAGGACGCGGTGGTCGAGACCCTGTCGATCAAGTGCGAGCGCGCGCTGGAAGCGGCGGGCACCAACGTGATCGTCGTGGCCGGTGGCGTCGGTGCCAACACGCGCCTGCGTGCGCGCCTGAAGCAGATGGCCGAGCGTCTCGGCGGCCGTGCCTGCTTCCCGCGGCCGGCACTGTGCACCGACAACGGCGCGATGATCGCCTTCGCCGGTGCGCTGCGCCTGCAGGCCGGCCAGCACAGCCCGCCGAAGGTGGATGTGACCCCGCGCTGGGACATGGCGACCCTGCCGGCGGTGTGAGCCCCGGAACCGGTAGCGCCGGGCCATACCCGGCGGACGCATTACGGGCGCCCTGCCAACGGCGACGCCGCCAATACCGTCGTCGCCCGCTCATGGCGTTGCAACCAGCCCAGCGTATGCGGGCAGCGCGCATGGATCAGCCGCCCGATCGCCGCCAGGTCGGCACCGATGTCGCGTTCCAGGATGGGTTCGTGGTGGGCGATCCGATTGCGCAGGAGGCGAATGCGTCCGATGTCAGCGTGGATGGCTTTTCTGATGACGCTGGGATGAGCTGAGGGTGCATGCCGCAGAACTCCGTTGAGTGCGGGTATCCACAGCGTGGCGTCGAAGCGACAGGTGAAAAGCTGCTGCCAGAACACCATCGGCAGCTTGGCGACGATTTCGGGTGTATCGGTCGTGCGGCCAGCAACCTGTTCCAGTGCTGCACGTGCGGAAGTACAGGACGAGGTTGGCAGCCTGCGTCGGAAGGCATCATTCCAAGGCCAACGCGGGCCATGCTGCCGGGCGAGCACGGTAGCAGCGGCGTTACGGGTGACCACTTCGCACAGATGGACCGGCATCATCAGTGCACTGCACATCCGCATGTTCCACAGGTACAGGGATTCGGCTGTGACGTCGGGGCTGCAGGTCGATGCGATTCTCTCGTAAGTAGACAGACGCTCCGCTGACAACGCGCGCCGCAGTACATCGTATGGAGCCATCGTCATGTGCGGTGGTGAAGGAGGAATCGATGTTCGCGAGAGTGGGCGGCGACCACCATCAGGGAACGTCGTTGTCCGCGCGGCTGATTCTCTGCGTTTGGCCTCGGACGACTACCTGACCTGCCCTGTCGGAATTGGCCTTGACCGGCGATCGGGTCCTTGCCTAATCTGCGTGCCTGCGCCACCGGGACTCGCGGCTGTTCAACAGCTCCCCCCGGGGACAAACGGTAGTACCAAAGGGCCCTGCTAGCAGGGCCCTTTGTCTTTTCTGGAGCCGCGTTCCTGCCGGCCACCCACCGCCCGTTTCGGGCAGGCTCACCGCCGTGCCGTTACCATGGCCCCCTGTATTCGGGCTGGTAAGCGCAATGGACAAGGTTTTCATCGAGGGGCTGACGATCGACGCCCTGATCGGTATCTACGATTGGGAACGAAGGATCCGCCAGGACCTGGTGTTCGACCTGGAAATGGGCTTCGACAACCGTCGCCCTGCAGCCACCGATGACATCGCCCACACCCTGAACTACAAGGCGGTCAGCAAGCGCCTGGAGCAGTTCGTGCGCGAGTCGGAGTTCGGCCTGGTCGAGACCCTGGCCGAGCGTTGCGCGCAGATCGTGCTGGACGAATTCGACGTGAAGTGGCTGCGCCTGAAGCTGAGCAAGCCGGGCGCGGTGCGCGGCGCGCGCGCGGTGGGCGTGATCATCGAGCGCTCGCGGGACTGACCCGGTAGTGCCGGCCGCTGGCCGGCAACCCCAACAACAACAGCAAGGCAAGGAGACAACTGATGGTGGATGCGGTGGTGGCGGTACAGTGGCTGGAACGGCTGCAGAACACACTGGAACCCTATCCCGGCGCCTACCTGGCGTTGATGATCTCGGCGCTGCTGATCGCAGCCGGCCTGGCCAACTGGGTGACCAAGCGCATCCTGGTGCGTGGCCTGCGGCGCCTGCTGCAGCGTCTGCCGGGCGCCGAGTCCGGGCGCGGCAGCCACGTGATGCGGGTCATCTCGCGCCTGTCCAACGTGGTGCCCAGCCAGGTGATCGCCTCGGGCGTCACCCTCATCCCCGATCTGCCCGAAGGCCTGGTCAAGGTCATCATCAAGCTGTGCATCGTGTGGGCCGTGCTGACGGTGTCGATGGCGTTCTCGCATGCGCTGGACGCGGCCAACAGCCTGTACGAGCGCAAGCCCGATGCGCGCAACAAGCCGATCAAGGGCTACCTGCAGGTGGTCAAGATCGTGGTGTTCGTGGCCGCCGGCCTGTCGATCGTCGCCACCCTGTTGGGCGTAGCGCTGGGCCCGCTGGTGACCGGCCTCGGTGCTGCCACGGCAGTGCTGATGCTGATCTTCCAGGACACCATCCTGTCGCTGGTGGCCAGCGTGCAGATCAGTGGCGATGGCCGCGTGCGCATCGGCGACTGGATCGAGATGCCCAGCCAGAACGCCGACGGCGATGTGATCGACATCGCGCTGCACACCATCACCGTGCAGAACTTCGACAAGACCATCACCACCATCCCGACCAAGAAGCTGGTGACCGAGTCGTTCAAGAACTGGCGCGGCATGCAAGAGGCCGGTGGCCGCCGGATCAAGCGCGCGCTGTACCTGGACCAGCACAGCGTCGGTTTCCTGGACGAGGGCGACCTGGCCTTCCTCGGCGAATTCGCGCTGCTGCGTGACTACCTGCAGGCCAAGGAGCAGGAACTGGGGCAGTGGAACGGGCGCCTGCGCGAGCAGGGCGTGGCCGAGGTCAACAGCCGCCGGGTGACCAACCTGGGCACCTTCCGTGCGTATGTGGAGCGCTACCTGCGCAGCCATCCGGGCATCCATACCGACATGACCCTGCTGGTACGGCAGCTGCAGCCGACCACCGAGGGCCTGCCGCTGGAGCTCTACTGCTTCACCCGCAGCACCGCCTGGGGTGAGTACGAGGCGGTGCAGTCGGACATCTTCGACCACCTGCTGGCGATCCTGCCGGCGTTCGGCCTGCGGGTGTTCCAGGCCTCCAGCGACGCCATGTTGATGGCCGGGCAGCGCCAGTTGGCCGGCTCGGAGTAAGCTGCGGTGCCCCCGGCGGGGCCATACGGACCCCGCTGGTGGCTGAAACTGAACGACGAAACCTCTCGCCAAATGGCTCGGGATCGCTAGAATGCCGGGCTTGTAAACGTTTTCATCAAGGACTGCTGGTGGCCTCCGATCGCATCGAATCCCTCATTGCCCAGATGACCGTCGAGGAAAAGGTCGGCCAGCTGGGTGTCTTCGCGGACATGGTCCGCCCGTTCGCCCCGGACGTGAACCCGGAAGCCAACGTGCGCAATGCCGACCAGGTGCTGCAGCAGGTGCGCGAGGGCAAGGTCGGTTCCCTGTTCAATGGCGTGGGCGCCGAGCTGGGCCGCCGCATCCAGCAGGTCGCCACCGAGGAGAGCCGCCTGGGCATTCCGGTGATCCTGGCCGCCGACGTCATCCACGGCATGCGTACCGTGTTCCCGATTCCGCTGGGCGAGGCCGCCAGTTTCGAGCCGGAGCTGGCCGAGCGCACTGCGCGCGCCACCGCCATCGAAGCCACCGCTGCTGGCCTGCACTGGACCTATGCCCCGGCCGTGGACATCGCCCGAGACCAGCGCTGGGGCCGTGGCGCCGAAGGTGCCGGTGAGGACGTGGTGCTGGGGTGTGCGTTCGCCGCCGCCCGCGTGCGTGGCTTCCAGGGCAGCGACCTGCGCGCCGCCGATTCGCTGCTGGCCACGCCGAAGCACTTCGCCGCCTACGGCGCGGTGATGGCGGGCATGGAATACAACATGGTGGACATCTCGCCGCAGACCCTGCGCGACGTGCACCTGCCGCCGTTCAAGGCCGCCTTCGATGCGGGCGCGATCACCGTGATGTCCTCGTTCAACGACATCAACGGTGTGCCGGCCAGCGCCAATGCCGAGCTGCTGACCGACATCCTGCGCGGTGAGTGGAAGTTCCCGGGCGTGGTGATCTCCGACTACACCGCCGACATGGAACTGGTCGCGCACGGCTATGCCGCCGATGACCGTGATGCCACTGCCAAGGCGTTCACCGCCGGCCTGGACCTGAGCATGCAGAGCGGCTTCTACGCCGAACACCTGCCGGGCCTGGTCGAGAGCGGCGACGTGCCGATGGCGGTGCTGGATGAAGGCGTGCGCCGCATCCTGTGGCTGAAGGAAACCATCGGCCTGTTCGACGACCCGTACCGTTCGCTGGATCCGGCGCGCGAAGCGGATACCTCGCACATTGCCGACCATGACGCACTGTCGCGCGATGCCGCGCGCCGTTCGATCGTGCTGCTGAACAACCGTGACAACGTGCTGCCGCTGCAGAAGACCGGGCAGAAGATCGCGCTGATCGGCCCGTTCGTGCAGGACCGCGAGAACATCGAAGGCTGCTGGACGCTGTTCGGCGACAAGCAGCGCTATGTGGACCTGGAAACCGGCGTGCGTGCCGCCATCGGCGACGAGGCGCTGCTGGAGATCGTGCCGGGCTGCGAACTGGAAGCCGCGATTCCTGGCGGCACCGAAGCGGCCGTGGCCGCCGCGCTGCGCGCCGACGTGGTGGTGCTGGCGCTGGGCGAACCGCAGCGCTACAGCGGTGAAGCGCAGTCGCGCGTGGAGATCACCCTGCCGCCGGCACAGCAGGCGCTGGCCGAGGCCGTGGCGATGACCGGCAAGCCGCTGGTGGTGCTGCTGCGCAATGGTCGCGCACTGGCCCTGCAGGGCGCGGTGCGCAATGCACAGGCCGTGGCGGTGACCTGGTACCTGGGCACGCAGACCGGCCATGCCGTGGCTGATGTGCTGTTTGGTGACTACAGTCCGTCCGGCCGCCTGCCGGTCAGCTTCCCGCAGGTGTCCGGCCAGCAGCCGTACTTCTACAACCACCCGCGCACCGGCCGCCCGGAACTGCCGACGATGTCGGAGTTCAAGGCCCGCTGGCGCGAGATTCCGAACGAGCCGCTGTATCCGTTCGGGCATGGCATCGGCTACACCAGCTTCGCCTATGGCGTGCCGCAGCTGAGTGCAGCCCAGCTTGGCTGGGACGACACCTTGACCATCACGACCACTCTGACCAACAGCGGTGATGTGGCCGGCGAGGAAGTGGCGCAGCTGTACATCCATGACCGCGTGGCCAGCCGCGTGCGTCCGGTGCGTGAACTGAAGGACTTCCGCAAGGTGGCGCTGCAGCCGGGCGAGTCGGCTGAGGTGGTGTTCACCCTGACCCGCGAGCAGCTGGCCTTCACCGGCCGCGATGGCGTGCTGCGTGCCGAGCCGGGCCAGTTCGACCTGTGGGTCTGCGCCTCGTCGGCGGCAGGCGACGCCGTGCAGTTCGAGCTGCTGAAGGCCTGATCAACGCAAAAAGGGGACGGAGGGGATTAAGTCGTTTGTGCCAAAACGACTTAATCCCCTCCGTCCCCTTTTTTGTTGTCCTCACTGCGGCGGCGCTACCATCGGTGTTCTTGAACCGATGGATGGCCCCGCATGCGCACGATCGCTGTGTTGATTCCCGCCCTGTTGCTGGCGGCCTGTTCGCAGCCGGCGCCGCCGGCCGAGCCTGCGGTGGATGCGCCGCCGCCGATGGAGGCCGGTGCTGCAGCGACGCCCACGGCTGAACCTGCCGCAGCCGCACCGGTCGCGCCTGCTGCGGATGAGCCCGCGGAGGATACGCGTGCACGCATCGAAACCCTGCTCGGCGATGCCGCGCAGTATGAAAAGGTCTTCAACGCGTTCAAGACCGCCGTGGTCGGCGGAGATCGGGCTGCAGTGGTCGAGGAAGTGCGCTTCCCGTTGAACATCAGCGGCGGAAAGAAGATCACCGGCCCCGGTGAGTTCCAGCGCAACTACGAGAAGATCATCACCCCGGCGGTGGTCAAGGCGGTGTCCGGGCAGGACTTCGGCAAAGTGTTCGTCAACCAGCAGGGCGTGATGATCGGTGACGGGCAGGTGTGGTTGAACGGGCAGTGCCTGGACCAGGCCTGCACGAAGACCGAAGTGAAGGTCATCACCATCCAGTGAACGCAGACGGCCCCGCGTGCGGGGCCGTTGCGGGAAAACGTGCCGGCCAGCGGCCGGCACTTCCACCCTGTCAGGTCTTCGGCGTGAGCTTCAGCAGGCGCGCCTTGCTGCCGTCCTCCAGCAGCCACAGCGCGCCATCCGGGCCCTGTTCCACTTCGCGGATGCGCTCGCCCATGTTGAAGCGCTCGGCTTCGCGCGCGCTGTCGCCATCGAAGGCTACGCGCACCAGCGACGTGGACGACAGGCCGCCGATGAAGCCGCTGCCCTTCCACTGCGGGAACAGGCTGCCGCTGTAGATCACGAAGCCGGCAGGCGAGATCACCGGCGTCCAGGTCACCTTCGGGGCGGCGAATTCCGGCCGGGTATCGTGGTCGGGAATCGGGCGGCCGTCGTAGTGGTCACCGTTGGAAACGATCGGGTAGCCGTAGTTGGCGCCGCGCACGATCAGGTTCAGTTCGTCGCCGCCGGCCGGGCCCATCTCGTGCGCCCACAGCTTGCCGTTGGCATCGAAGGCCATGCCCAGGATGTTGCGGTGGCCCAGCGACCACACCTGTGCGGCAACCCCGCCCTGCGAGGCGAACGGGTTGTCGGCGGGCAGGCTGCCATCGTCGTTGAGGCGGATGATCTTGCCGAGGTTGCTGCCCATGTCCTGGGCCGGATCGAACTTCTGCCGCTCGCTGGAGCTGATCCACAGCTTGCCGTCCGGGCCGAAGGCGAGGCGGTGGCCGTAGTGGCCCTCACCGCTGACCTTCGGGCTCTGCCGCCAGATCACCTTCAGGTCCTTCAGCTGGCCAGCGCCGCTGGCGTCCAGCGCCAGCGTGGCCCGGGCCACGGCAGCACCGCGGGTATCCAGTGTGCCTTCCTCGGCGTAGCTGAGGTAAATGACATGATTCCGGGCGAAGTCCGGGTGCAGGATGATGTCGCCGAAACCACCCTGGCCACCGTAGGCAACCTTCGGAACGCCGGTGATTTCGTGTTTCTGGCCGCTGGCCAGGTCCAGGTGCTGCAGTTTGCCGCGCTTTTCGGTGACCAGCAGGCTGCCATCGGGCAGGAAGGTCATTGCCCACGGCTGGTCGAAGCGGCTGATCTCGGTGGCGGTGAATGGGCGCTGGTCAGCCGGTGTGGCTGCCGGCGTAGCAGCCTGGGCGCCGCCGTTGGCGGCGGGGTCGGCCGCATTGCAGGCGGAGGTGGCGAGGATCGGCACGAGGCCGAGGGCGAGCAGCAGGGGCGTGCGGGTCATGGGTATCTCCAGGGCGGGGATGCGGATGGCCGGGCTGTCCCTTGTATACCACTGCAGCGGTGACCGTCGTGGCCCGAAGGTCCTGCGCCCCCCTGTGCGACGGCAGCGGGATCGTCTAGGGTGGGCACGCCCGGGCAAAGCGGGCCCGTCTGCCTGCCAAGGATCTGCAATGAACACTGCCATGCCCCACAAGCCGTCCACCGCCTTCATTGCCGCCTCCTGGGTGGCCCTGCTGCTGGGTGCGGCGGCCTACCTGATCGGCCTGTTCAACGCCGCCACGATGGCGCTCAACGAGAAGGGCTACTACCTGACGCTGCTGCTGTTCGGCCTGTTCGCGGCGGTGTCGCTGCAGAAGAGCGTGCGCGACCGCGTCGAGGGCATTCCGGTCAGTGGCCTGTACTACGCGCTGTGCTGGTTCGCGCTGTTGTCGGCGCTGATGCTGCTGCTGGTCGGCCTGTGGAATGCCACGCTGGCGCCGAGCGAGAAGGGCTTCTATGGCATGGCGTACGCGCTGTCGCTGTTCGGTGCGGTGGCGGTGCAGAAGAACACCCGCGACCTGATCGCCGCCGGTGGCGGCGAGATCAAGCGCAGTGCGATCGTGCAGCCGCTGCCGGAGCAGGATTGATCGATCCGGTGTGGAGCCGAGCGTAGGCTCGGCTCTAAAGCAGCCTGGCGCTATCGCTTCAACCGCGGATCCGCCAGCTGAGCTTCCTCCCAGCCACGACGCGCCGCGTTGCGTGCCTGCACCCAGTCCAGGCGGCTGCGGCCACGTTCGCTGGCCCAACGTGATTCGAGCTCGCGTTCCACTTCCTCGTAGGCGCGGATCATGTCCTGCGCACGCGCTGCGTGGCCGATCCGGTAGGCCGGCTCGTAGTCCTCGAAGAACAACTGGTCGTCGTAGTAAGGCTCGGCCGTGTAGCGCTCACGCCAGTAGTTGCTGACCGCGTCGCGCGGTGTGCTGTCGTCCGGCACGCGGCCGGGAATCTGGTACTCGGTCATGGAAGGGCTCCGTTGTGGACGAAGCCTGATCGTGCCTGCGTGGCGGTTAACGGCCCGGTCCCGCAGCGTGATCGCCAGATCAATCCGCCGGGCATGGCCCGGCGCTACGCTCACCCAGCGTCGGCATCCTTGCGCGGCAGCTTGTAGATCACCGCGCCGATGGCGAACGCGACCAGTGCAGCAGCGATGTTCTGCCAGCTGGCACTGGCGAACAGCGCCAGGCACAGCAGCAGCGCCAGCACCGGAATCAGCGGGCCACCCGGCAACTTCAACGCACCGGGGCGGTCGGCGTAGCGCTTGGCCAGTACCAGTACCGCCGCGGCAGTGCCGATGTAGGCGAACAGGCGCGTGGTCATCGACAGCAGGGCCAGCTGCACGAACGAGCCGGACAGGGCCAGGCCGAGTGCGATCAGGCCCTGGCACAGGATCGATGCTGCCGGGGTGTGGAAGCGCGGATGCACCTGCGCCAGGATCTTCGGCCCGTAGCCATCGCGCGCCAGTGCGAACAGGAAACGTGGGCCCATCATCATCGTGTTGCTGTTGGTACCGAGGATGGAGATGGTGGCGCCGATGGTCAGGATCAGTGCCAGTGCCTCGCCACCGAAGCCGGCGGCGGCATCGGCCAGCGGCGTCGCCGAGCTGGACAGGCCGGCCAGCGTGCCCTGCGCCACCACCTGCACCGCGCCGTAGATGACGGTGACGGTGATGATCATGGTGATCAGTGCGAACGGAATATCACGGCGCGGATTGCGGTACTCGCCGGCGGCGGCCGGGATGTTCTCGAAGCCCGCGTAGGCGTACAGCAGCAGCAACGCGGCTTCGCCCATGCGCTGCAGGTCGTGCGGGTCCGGGCGCTGGCCGGAGAAGGCCAGCTGTGGATCGATGTAGAACGCACCGATGGCCACGAACAGCAGCAGCGGCAGCATCTTGCCGATCACCAGCACCACGCCGGTGCGCGCAGCCGAGCGCACGCCAATGATGTTGACGCCGGTGAGGAAGCCCAGCGACACCACGATCACCGCGATGCGACCCATGCCGGCGCCGGCCCACGGCCAGAAGCGCGCGACCGCATCGGCCAGCGCATTGCTGAGTGCGGCCGCCGAACTGATGCGGGTCAGCCAGATCATCCAGCCAATCTCGAACCCGGCGAATCGCCCGAACGCCTCGCGTGCATACAGGTAGCTGCCACCGGGCTCGTCGAAATAGCTGGCGGCCTGCGCGTAGCACAGCACCAGCAGCGCGACGACGATGCCAGCGGCGACCACGCCCCACAGGCTGAACGGGCCGAGCAGAGCGACGGTGGCGGCCGGCAGCAGGTAGATGCCACTGCCGATCACATCGTTGATCGACAGGCCGACGATCTGCCAGCGGCTGACCGCGCGCTGCAGCTGCGGTTCGTCCTGCGCGCTCAACGGGCGTCTCCGGCCAGCGCGGGCAGTTGCCACTGCGCCTGCAGGCGCTTGTACTCGGCACGCGGCAGCAGGACGAAGCGCGGCGCGTCCTGCGGGCGCAGCCAGTTCATCAGCGCCTGCATGCGTTCTTGTGGCATGGCCGTACAGCCGGCGGTGGCCTCACCGGGCGTGCGCCACAGGTGGGCGAAGATGCAGCTGCCCTTGCCGGGCTGGTTGTCCGGGTTGTGGGCGATGACGAAGCCTTCCCGGTAGCGCACGTCGCCCTTGTTGTGCAGGTCCAGCCGCATTGGCTCGGTGGAGCCCTTGACCGCCGCACTGCCGACTTTCTTCTCATCGACGATGCGGTTGTAGAACGGCGAGCTGGGCACGTCCATGCAGTAGCTGCTGTCCAGCATCGGCTGGTAGGGCATCGCGGTGCCAGCACGAGTGACGGCATAGCCGAATGCACTGCCGAGCGCGAATATGCCGGCCGGGCTGCGGCCATCCCCTTCCTGTTTCTGCGGACCATCGGCCTGTGCCGGATGCAGGCCCAGGCCCCAGGCGCTGCCGGTACGGCCGAGCGCCACCGGGAACGCCTGTCCATGCGTGTGCCAGCCCTTGCCGTCGCGCACATAGGCCTGCAGCTGCCCCTCGGTGCTGTCCCAGCCTTCGCTGGTGACCACGATCAGCTGGCGTGCGCCATCCAGCGGCGCGGCGTGGACGGACACCGCCGCGGCAAGCAGCAGCGCGGTGGCGGCAAGGCGGACCAGCGATATCATGAACATGCGCTCCGGTCAGGAATCCAGCAGGTGGTCGATCCGCTCCAGGTTCACCGCGAGCTGCTGCTGGCGGTCCGGATTGGCGTGGCAGAGCAGCACGAACAGGAAATCGAGCAGGGCGTGCATGGCACTACGGTACAGCAGCTGCGCGACCTGCGGCGTGCGGTCGTGCGCACACACCACCAGTGCCGCATCAGCATGCGCGCGCAGCGGGTTGGCGGTGTGGCGGGTGATGGAAATCACCTTGCCACCCATGTCCTGGAACTGGCGCGACAGCTGCGAAAGCTGGGGCAGGTTGCCGAACTCGGAGAACACCAGCAGCACATCGCCGGGGCGCGCGGCGGACAGGTTGGCCAGCATCAGGATCGGGTCGGTGTGCGGTACCACCAGCAGGCCGAGCAGCGACAACCGCATGGCGAACTCACGGGCATACAGGCCGTCGTCACCCAGGCCGTAGACGAACAGTTTGGGCGCGCCGTCGAGCAGCTGCACGATGCGCTCGATTTCATCGCGTGGATTGGCCTGCCGTGTTTCCTCTTCGGCCTGCGCCTTGCTGCGGCGCAGGGCCTCGCCCAGGCGCAGGTAGTCGTCGCCGCTGTCGGGTTCGCTGGGGGCCTGTTGTGGATCGGCACCGGCGCGAGCCACATCCTGGCCGATCGAGTACTTCAGGTCCGGATAGCCCTTGAAGCCGAGTTTCTGGCTGAACTTCACCACGCTGGACTGGCTGATGCCCAGTGCGCTGGCCAGCTGCTGGGACGAGTAGTCACGCAGCAGGTGGGCATTGTCGAGGATGAAGTCGGCGATGCGGCGCTCGATGGCCGACATCTGCCCGCGCTCGGAACGGATCTTCAGCAGGGGCGGCATGCGGGGTGTCCGGGCATGGATAGGCGCGTTGCGGTTGGCTGCGTGGAGCGTGTCATGGGATGGGTCGGGCGGGTGCCAGCAGCGAAGAGGATATGGAGTGCGGTTGTTGCCTTTGACGTTGAGTCCGCCTTCAAGCGAGCCGAGCACCGCAGGTCCGGCGGGGGCGAAGAGGCGCGGGTGTCTGAGCGTAGCGAGTTCCGCGCCGTCCCTCGACGGACCGAGGAGCGCAGGGCACCGGCGTGCGCAGCACGTCGGCTCGCGGATGGCGGAGCGTTTCTTTTGGTTACTTTTCTTTTCGCGAAAAGAAAAGTAACGCGCGACCCAACGTCAGTGACACGCAGCGTCAGCCGCAAGGCAGAGATCACCCCAGCATCTCCAGCCCACGCACTTCGGTGATGCCCAGCCCCGGCACGTCGCTGATGCTGATCTCCGATTCGTTGAAATGCACACCGCCGCTGACCGGGTCGAACTGGCCCAGCGAGGGGCCGTCGAGGTCAACCTTGGTGATCACATCGCTCTTGGCCACGGCCAGGTGCACGGCCGCAGCCACGCTGATGCTGGACTCGATCATGCAGCCGATCATGCACGGCACGCCGTAGATGCCGGCGATGTCGGCGATGCGGATCGCGTTGGACAGGCCGCCGGTCTTCATCAGCTTGATGTTGATGATGTCGGCCGCGCGCTGCTGGATCAGGTCCATCACCTGGCTCGGGCTGAACACGCTTTCGTCGGCCATCACCGGCGTGTTGACGCGGTCGGTGACGTACTTCAGGCCGCTGATGTCGGCCGCTTTCACCGGTTGCTCGAGCAGCTCAAGGACCACGCCGGCTTCCTCCAGCGTGCGCATCGCGTGAACCGCCTGCTTGGCGGTCCAGCCCTGGTTGGCATCCAGCCGCAGCAGGGCGCGGCCTTCCACCGCGGCGTGGATCGCCTTGACCCGTTCGATGTCCAGGCCGATGTCCTTGCCGACCTTGATCTTCAGCGACTCGAAGCCGCGTTCGATCGCCGACAGCGAGTCGCCCACCATCTTGTCGATGTAGTCCACGCTGATGGTGATGTCGGTGGTGATCACCGGGTCGCCGCCACCGAGCATCTGGTACAGCGGTGCGCCGTGCAGCTGCGCCCACAGGTCATACAGCGCGATTTCCACCGCGGCCTTGGCGCTGGTGTTGCGCTCCATCGCCGTCTGCACCAGCCCACACAGGCGGTTGAGGTTGACCACGTCCTGGCCAATCAGGCGCGGCGCGATGAAGTGGCGGATTGCTTCGATGATCGAGCCGTGCGTATCGCCGGTGATCACTGCGGTGGCCGGGGCTTCACCGTAGCCGGTGTGACCGGTGTCGGTGCGGATCAGCACCACCACGTCTTCCACGGTCTCCACCGTGCGCAGGGCGGTCTTGAACGGTGTCTTCAACGGCACGCGCAGCATGCCCAGTTCGATGGCGGTGATCTTCATTCAGGAGTCTTGGCCCGCAGGCGCTGGATGTTGGTGATGCGGTCGATGTAGCGGACGGTATCGCTGGCCATCATCGGTTCCAGCGGAGTGACCGAAACACCATTGAGATGGGCCTGCACGCGCGTGCCGTCGGCACCGAACCAGCTGCCGCCCGCGGTATCGTGGATGACCCAGGTACGGCCGTCGACGTGGCCGATGGCCATCATCACGTGGCCGGGGATGTAGACCAGGTCGCCCACCTGCAGGTCGGTGACGGCGCGGTCGCGCACCGCCTTGCCGTCCTTGCCGGTGAACGGCAGGCGATCCAGGGCAGGGCTGACCGCCTGTGCACTGGTATTGCGTGGCAGCAGCACGCCGAAGCTGCGGTAGATCTCGGAGACGAAACCGCTGCAGTCGCGGGTGTCGTAGTCGTGGCCCCAGCCGTAGCGCTCGCCGAGGAACTTGAAGGCCTGCTGCAGCAGCAGGCGCGGGGTCAGCGGCAGGTAGTCGGCGGCGGTGTCCTGCGAGCGTGGCAGCAGCGCCGGCACCAGCTTCAACCGACCATCGGCTTCGCGTACCGGCAACTGCACCACCCACGACGCATGCGCCTGCTGACCGTTCACCGGTTCGGCGGCCGGCCAGTCGGCCAGCACCGGCAAGCGCACGCCCATGTCCAGCTGCAGGCGCGAGACGCGCGGCTCTTCCGGGGTGTAGGCGGTCTGCGCGGTGGAGCCGGTGACGATCCGGTACGGCCCCTTGGCGCCATAACCGAGCACGGTGGCTTTGTCGCCGCTGGCAATGGCCTCGGCTTCGATCCACGCGCTGTAGCGCTCGCTGTGCACGAACAGCCAGCGGCCGTCGGCGCTGCGATGGACCACGGCAACCTTGTCGCCGGGGAACAGCGCCGATTCCTGGAAGCGATCGATGTCGGTGTCGCCGATGCTGCTGAACACGCGCTCGCGGGTGGGGAAGGTGCGCAGTGCCGCGCGCTTTACCACCAGCCCATACTGCGGTGCCACCTGCGTGGGAATCGCATCGAGGCCGAGGTTGGCTTCGATCATGCTGCGCACTGCCGGCGCGATGGCCTGGCCCTTGTCGTTGTACAGGGTGCGGCTGGGCCAGCTCGACAGCGCGGTGATGCTGGCACGCACCGTCGCCGCATCAAGCTGGGCTGGCAATGCGGCGATGTCCTGGATGTGGCTGTCCTGCGCCTGCATCCGCACGTTCTGTGCCTCGATCTGGCCGCGGTCAAGGATCGGCACGTCGGCGTTGTCCAGGCGCGCGGCCCAGTACTGCGGGGTGAGGTAGGCCTCGTGCAGGCCGATCACATAGGGCAGCGGCGCGCCCGGGTCGGGCAGCGGTGCCGCCTGTGCAAAGGCCGGTGCGGCCAGCAGGCACAGGGCCAGGGTCAAGCGGCGTGGCCAATGCCGATGCCGTTCGCGGGAAGCCAGGATCATGCGCTGCACACCCTCCTCGAATGCCTGTTGGAATATTTATTCCTTTCGGCATCGAAAGCAAGAATAAATTATTGACCGGCATCCCGGCCCGTGTTACACAGCCGTTACCACCCGCGCTGGGGAAGTGTCGCTGTGGATCCTGCCGTTCGCAAACCGCGTCTGCCTGCCACCGCCGGCCTGTGTGCCGCGCTGCTGCTGTGGGCGTGGTCGGCGGGGGCAAAGGATCCCCGCAGTGCGCTTGATCTGGCGATCGATCGTGAGCGGGAATGGCAGCTGATCGACTGGGTCGACAGTGGCCAGTTCAACAGCGTGGTCATGGCGTTTGCCACGCAAGGCGTCTTCCCACCGGCCGACTTCCAGTTCGAGCGCATGCGCCGCATCCGTCTGGATTTCAGCCTGGACCAGGCAGCCGCGAAGGCGGCCGTGCGCCGCTGGATTCCCGACCTGACCGACGAGGAATTCGCGCGCTGGGACCAGCTTGGCCTGATCGAGCATCTCGATATCGATGGCGAGCGCTGGTACTTCAAGCGCGCACCATCGAACCTGTTCCTGCTCAGCGACGAAGCACGTGCACGTCGCCGCGCGGATGCACCGATGCCGTCTCCGGGCCCCAACGAAGTGCTTAACGCACACCACGCGCGCGTGGTTGCCGCGGCCGAACAGAGTGGCCAGGCGTCGGTGCTGCCGCAGCGTATCGAATTCACCCAATCGCTTACGGTGAAGGCCGATGCCGTGCCGGCCGGCGAAACCGTACGCGCCTGGATTCCGTACCCGCGCGAGATCCCGGGCCAGCAGGAGCAGGTGCAGTGGCTGGGCGGCAGCCCGGGCAAGGCGCGGGTGGCACCGGCCAGCACCTTGCAGCGCACGGCCTATCTGGAAGCCAAAGCGGTGGCCGGGCAGCCGACCCGCTTCGAGGTCCGCTATGCGGTCACGATCTTCGCCCGGCATACCGCGATTGATCCGGCCAGGGTGCAGCCGACCCCGGCTGATCCGGCGTTGAAGCCGTATCTGGCCGAGCAGCTGCCACATGTGCGCTTCACCCCTGCACTGAAGCTGTTCTCCGACCAGGTGCTGCAGGGCGAGACGCGCCCGTATGAAGTGGTGCGCAAGCTGTTTGCTGCGGTTGACCGCATTCCCTGGGCCGGCGCGCGCGAGTACTCAACGATCAGCAACATCAGCGATTACGCGCTGCGTGCCGGCCATGCTGACTGCGGGCAGCAGACCCTGCTGCTGATCGCGCTGCTGCGCCTGAACGGCATTCCCGCGCGCTGGCAGTCGGGCATGGTGTTCTCCGACGATGGCAGTGGTTACAACAACCTGCATGACTGGGGGCAGGTCTACCTGGCGCCCTATGGTTGGCTGCCGATGGACGTGACCACCGGGGCGCTGGCCAGCGACGTGCCGGCCTTGCGCGACTTCTACCTGGGTGGCCTCGACGGCTATCGCATCGCCTTCAACGATGATTTCGGCCAGCCCTTCGTGCCGGCCAAACAGCATTACCGCTCGGAAACGGTCGACTCGCAGCGTGGCGAGGCCGAGTGGGCAGGCGACAACCTGTACTTCGACCAATGGAGCTACGACTTCCAGTGGCGGGTACTGCCAGCCAGGCAACGCTAGCGCGACACATCGCACTCCACACCATTCAATTCTTGCAGGAGAGAGCAGGGGATGAAGGCTTACAGCATCAAGCGGGCGGCGTTGTGCGTCGCCCTCGGGGCGTGTCTGGGCGTGATCGCGCCCAGCGCATTCGCACAGGATGGTTCGGTGGTTGGCCGGTTGGTCAGCGAGGGCGGGCAGGTGCCGGCCGGTGCCACGGTGACCGTACGCAATCCGGCAACGGGTTTCGTCCGTTCGGTGCAGGCCGAGGCCAACGGCAGCTACCGCATTCCGCTGCTGCCGGTAGGCACCTACGAGATGGAGGTCGGCTTGCCCGGTGGCGGCGCCAGCCGTGTTGGCCAGGTGACCGTCAGCCTCGGCAGCGCGACCACGGTGAACGTGCCGCTCGGCGCGGTCAGCACGCTGGGTACGGTGGAAGTGCGGGCACCGCAGGTGGTGTCGATGGTCGATGTGAAGTCCACAGAGTCGGCCACCAACATCACCCGCGAGGAACTCTCGCGCCTGCCGGTGGACCGTGACATCACCGCCGTGGCGCTGCTGGCGCCGGGTGCGGTGAAGGGCAAGGGGTCGCTGGGCGGGCAGGGCATTTCCTTCGGCGGTTCGTCGGTGGCCGAGAACACGGTCTACATCAATGGCCTGAACGTCACCGACTTCTACAACCGGGTCGGCTTCTCGTCGGTGCCGTTCTCGTTCTACCAGGAGTTCCAGGTCAAGACTGGCGGCTATTCGGTGGAGTTCGGGCGCAGCACCGGCGGTGTCATCAATGCGGTGACCCGCTCGGGCAGCAATGACTTCAAGGCCGGTGCCGAGCTGGTGTTCGAGCCGCGCGCATGGCAGTCGCAGGCACGTGACCGCTACGACGGCAATGGCAGCCGCTACATCACCGCCAGCCGCGACGACTACAGCCGCAGCGCGCTGAACGTATTCGCTTCCGGTGCGCTGGTGCAGGACCGGTTGTTCTTCTTCGGCATGTACGAAGCCCGCGACTACCGCCCGACATCGACCAACGACGCCGGCACCCGCTTCAACCAGGGCAAAGCCGATGACCCGTTCTGGGGCGGCAAGATCGATTGGCGCATCACCGATAACCAGATGTTCTCGCTGTTCGGCTTCTCCGATCGCAACAAGACGCTCACCGACGTCTATGCCTACGATTACGACCTTGGCAGCAGCGTGGGCGAGCGTGCCAACCAGATCATGAACACCGTGGGTGGCCGCAACTGGTCGGGCACCTACAGCTGGCAGGTCAACAATGATCTGACCATGAAGCTGATGTACGGCGAGAACAAGCGCAACCGCGTGCAGAGCTCGTTGATGGACGAGAACTGCAACCGCGTCTTCGACAACCGCACGGCCGGCCAGGGTGTGCCGCCGTCGCTGCAGGGCGACCGCAGCTGCACCAGCAGCTCGCAGCTGGAGTCGGCGCTGGATACGCGCAAGGCGGCGCGCGCGGACTTCGAATGGACCCTGGGCAACCATCTGCTGCGGTTCGGCCTGGACCGGGAAGAGAACACGTCCGACTACAGCCGCG
This sequence comes from Stenotrophomonas sp. S4, assembly GCF_054187805.2. Classification (NCBI taxonomy): domain Bacteria; kingdom Pseudomonadati; phylum Pseudomonadota; class Gammaproteobacteria; order Lysobacterales; family Lysobacteraceae; genus Stenotrophomonas; species Stenotrophomonas sp. S4. Next base: position 446,069 of record NZ_CM196188.1, read on the forward strand.
CCTACCCTGGCCCGGGCGGCTTCCGCTACGACATCTACTACCGTACCCCCGGCAGTTCGCTGAACGGTGGCGTGGTGCCGGCCAGCGGCGTGGTCGTGCGCACCCGCCGCTATGAAGTGGAAGGTGCGTTCAAGACCATCAACTCGGCCTACTACCTGGAAGACAACTGGCAGGTCACGCCGAACCTGCTGCTCAACCTCGGCCTGCGCATGGAGGCGTTCGACAACAAGGGCGGCGACGGCAACAGCTACATCAAGATCGACAACATGCTGGCCCCGCGTGCCGGCTTCTCCTGGGACGTGCGCGGCGATGGCACCACCAAGGTGTTCGGCAACCTCGGCCGCTACTTCCTGCCGGTTGCCAACGTCATCAACATCAAGCAGGCCGGTGGCTTCCTCGACGAGCGCACCTGGTACGAGTTCCTCGGCTACACCGGCGCAGCCAACAACATCCCCAACCTGGGTGCGCAGATCGGCCCGGTGGACAACTCGCAGGGCGACGGCAGCGTGCCGGACCTGCGCGCGGAAGTGAACCGGGACATGGACCCGGTCTACCAGGATGAGGCCATCCTGGGCTTCCAGCAGATGATCAACGAGGCCTGGTCGGTGGGTGCCAGCGTGACCTACCGGCGCCTGCACAACGCCATCGATGACATGAACATCACCGCCACCGGGCAGTGTGGTGCCATCGACAGCGTGTGGATCATGGGCAACCCGGGGCGCACCAACACCGTGTGGGGCGACACCGACTGCGATGGCCGCAACGATGGCTGGATCAGCATCGACACCTCGAAGGAAGGTTGGGCGCTGTATGACGACAACGGCAACTATGTCGGCCAGCGCGGCTGGGTGAAGCCCAAGCGCGACTACAAGGCACTGGAGCTGCAGGTCGACCGCGCATGGGACGGCAAGTGGGGCTTCAATGCGTCCTACACGCTGGCCTATGGCCGCGGCAACGCCGAGGGGCCGGTCAACTCCGATACCGACTTCGCCGATGCCGGTCGCACCGAGAACTTCGACAATCCGTGGGTGAACTACCGGGGCTATGGCTACCTGGCCAATGATCGCCGCCATCAGTTCAAGTTCCGTGGCAGTTATGCGCTGACCGAGAACCTGAGTGTGGCCGCAACCCTGGGCGTGCAGTCGGGTAGCCCGATCACCCGCTTCGGTGCCGGCAATCCGTTCGATGCGACCGATTTCCACAGTTACTACGTTTGCGTGTCCAACTGCCAGGCGACGGTGCCATCCGAACGTGTGTTCGTGCACTCGCCGCGCGGCGGTGATGGGCGCACGCCGTGGACCTACGATCTCGATGTCAGCGTTTCCTACAAGGTGCCGATTCCCACCGACCTGCGCCTGAAGCTGGCGGTGTACAACGTGCTGAACCAGCAGCGCGTGGTGACCGTGGACCAGGACTACGAGCCGCAGAACGGCATCGGCTCACCCAATCCGCTGTACCGCTACGGCACCGGCTTCCAGTCACCGCGCTATGCGCAGCTGACCGTCACATGGGCGTACTGAAGCCAGCCCAGCACGCTCGACGCTGCTTCTGCATGGCGGCGTTGGCGGTCTTTCCGGTTGCGGCGGCGCAGACGAGCGCGACCGCCTCGATCGATGCCGACGTCGCGGCCGTGGTCCAGCACGAGCATCTGCCCGGGCTGGCCATGGCCGTGGTCGAACAGGGGCGCGTGGTCTACCAGCGCGCCGAGGGTGCGCGTGGTGATGGCGGCCGCATCAACGAGGACACGCTGTTCAAGATCGCCTCCAACAGCAAGGCGATGACCGCCGCGCTGCTGGCGCGGCTGGTGCAGCAGGGCAAGCTGCGCTGGGACGATCCGGTGCAGCGCCATCTGCCGGAGTTCCGCATGTACGACGCATGGGTGGGCCAGCAGATGCAGGTACGTGACCTGCTGATCCACAACAGCGGTCTCGGACTGGGTGCCGGCGACCTGATGCTGTGGCCGGAGCCGAACGCGTTCACCCGCGCCGATATCATCGCCGGGCTGGCGCATCTCAAGCCGGTCAGCAGTTTCCGCAGCCACTACGCCTACGACAACCTGATGTATGTAGTGGCGGGCGAAGTGGCCGCTGCGGCCGGTGGCAAACCCTATGACCAGTTGATGCGCGAGCAGGTGTTCGAGCCGCTGGGCCTGTCACGCTGTCAGGTGGGCGCGTGGTCGCTGAAGCGCGTGGGCAACGTGGCGCAACCGCATGCCTGGCGCGGTGACCGCAATGAGGTGGCGAACGCCGACCGTGACATCAGCCCGGACCTGCCGTCGATGGCGGCCGGTGGCATCCGTTGCTCGCTGCGCGACATGATGCGCTGGATGCAGGTGCTGCTGGATCCTGCCGTGGTGCCGGACTGGCTGGGCAGTGAACAGCGCCGCACGCTGTGGACGTTGCACATGCCGATGCCGCTGAGCGAGCGCCAGCGGCGCTGGGACAACGCGCACTTCTACGGTTACGGCTATGGCTGGCGCGTGTCCGACATGGATGGGCAGTGGAAGGTGGCGCACACCGGCACGCTGTCGGGCATGTACTCGTCGCTGGCGCTGCTGCCCGACCGGAAAGTGGGCGTGGTGATGCTGATCAACGGTGAAGGCGAGGATGCGCGCACCGCGCTGATGCAGGCAGCGCTGAAGCGCTTCACCACCCCCGACGATGCGCGTCCGGCGATGGAGTACCTGGGCGAGCTGAAGGCTGACCAGGCAACGCGGGCGGCGACCGGCCATTCACGGCCATCCACCGCTGCGGCGCAGGAGACGAGCCGTACTGATCTGCCACGCTGGCAGGGCCGCTACCGCGATCCGTGGCTGGGTGCGGCCTCACTGTGCCCGGGCGAGGACGGCCTGCGTTTCAGCGTCGACAAGTCGCCCCGACTGCAGGCCACGGTGCTGCAGTTGCAGGGGCGTTGGCTGCTGCGCTGGGATACGCTGGGCGAAGACGCACAGGCCTGGCTGCAGCCCGGTGACGGTGCACCGCCCACACTGGACCTGCGTGCCATCGACCCGGACATCGACTTCAGCTATGACTTCCAGGACCTGCATTTCACTCGTACTGGCGACTGCGCTGGCAGCGAGCGCCAGCGCCGCTGAGCCGTCGCGCGTTTCGCCGGCCACCGATGCCGCCAGCGCCGGCCTGGTTGAAATCCGATCGCTGGCACCGCAAATCGACATGGACATCCGCTACGCCAGCGCCAACAACTTCACTGGCGCGCGCGTACCGGGCTACGAGGCGCCTTCGTGCTATCTGCTGGCGCCGGTGGCGAAGGCGCTGGCGCAGGTGGAACAGGACCTGCGTGCGGATGGATTCGGCCTGCGGATCTACGACTGCTACCGCCCGGTGCGCTCGGTGCAGGCCTTCATGGCCTGGGTGAACGACCCGCGCGAGCGCTCGCGCAAGGCATTGCAGTATCCGGATCTGGACAAGCCGCGGCTGCTGGCCGACGGCTACATCGCCGAACGTTCCGGACACAGTCGCGGCGCCACGGTGGATCTGGGGCTGCTGGATTGCCGCAGCGGTGCATGTACGCCGCTGGACATGGGCACCGACTTCGATTTCTTCGGACCACGCGCGCATACGCAGACCAGCGGATTGAGCGATGCGCAGCAGGCGAACCGCCAGCAGCTGGTGCGCGCGATGGCGCGGCGGGGCTTCGTCAATTATCCGCAGGAGTGGTGGCACTACACCCTGCAGCCGGAACCGGATCCCGGCACCGCGTACGACGTTCCGGTGCTCTAGGGGGTTTCGGCAGGGCTGCGCCCTGCACCTGCAGAGGCAACGGCCGAATCAACAGCAACAGCGTGCGTTCCGTGGGTTGGCGGGGCGGTGCCGGAGTGCGGGGACGCCGTAAATCCGTCCATGGAGGCTTGGCAGCCGCATCCATGCGGCTGACACCCCGCACTCCGGCACCGCCCCGCCTCTGACAGTTTCCCGCGGAGTCCGTTGTAAAGCCGAGCCCATGCTCGGCTGCTCTTTTTTCAATCGTCGAGATATTCGAGCTCGAAGGAGATTCATCCACGCATGGCGTGGATCTACCGTGGCCACCGGATCGGGTCCGGGGCAGATCCCTTACACTGGCCGTCTTCTCATCCCAGCCCGCCCGATGAACCTTCCCCTGCACTTCGGCCTGCTCGGCACCCTGGAAGCCGGCGCCATCGCCCTGCTGGTCGGCCTGCTGGTGTACTTCCTGTGGTCGCGGCTGTGCCGGCTGCTGCACTGGTCGGTGGGGCATGCGATCGGCTGGTCCTGCGTCATCTCGGTGGTGGCCTCCGCCGGCATCGACGCGTGGAAGCTGTTCTACATGGGCATCGTGCGGCTGGAGTCGCCGCTGTACGCGCGCCTGTTCCTCGCCACCATCCACGATCCGAACGAACTTGGCAGCCGTGTCGTGCTGGAAATCGCCGGCGCGCTCGCCGGTGTCGCCCTGGGATGGGTGTTGTTCAGTTCGCGGTCATTGGAAAAAACCGTCGACTGACGCAGGTTTTTCGTTGCCTGCCGGTTAAATCCAGAGGCGCTGAATGCGCATCTTATGAGCCACTCACTCCCCGCTAACCAGCGCGCTAAAGCATGCGTGGAGGCGAGTGGTTAATCGCGCGTGTGGAGGCCGGCCGCGGCCCAAAATCGATTCAGAAAGGCGGTGGCAGGGTAGGTGCCGTGCGGAAACAACAGGCCGCGCAACACCACCCAATTGGTAGGAGACACCCCTGATGACTATTCGCAACCGCAAGCCCCTGATCGCCCTGATCGTCGCCGCCGGCAGTGTGCTGGCCATCCCGGCGATGGCACAGTCGGCCAAGCAGCAGGCCGCGCATGCGCAGAACGAAGCGGCGCAGGCCCAGCAGGCGGCGGCACAGGCTGGGCAGGCAGCTGACCAGGCGACCGATGCGGCCGCAGCGGCCACGGCGCAGGCCAACGGCGGTGGCCAGACCTGGGCCAGCATCGATACCGATGGCAACGGCACCATCAGCAAGACCGAGGCGCAGGTGAACGCCGGCCTGGCCCAGGTGTTCGACCAGGCCGATACCAACAAGGACGGCGAGCTGAGCGCCGACGAGTACAAGGCCTACGTGGCCGCGCAGCAGGCCGGCGCAGGTGCCGGCGCGGCGCAGGGCCGCTGATCCAGACCTGATTCGGGAAGACCGGCGCATGGGGACCCGGGCGGCTGCGGCCGCCCGGGTTTTTCTCGTCATCGCCCCCCCTGTATCCTTGGCTGATGAACACCCCCACGCCTGCGCCGTCGCGCGCCATCGGCCTGGTCGGTTTTGACGGTGACGATACGCTGTGGAAGAGCGAGGACTACTACCGCAAGGCCGAGCAGGATTATCTTGACCTGCTGTCGCGCTACGTCGACGTGCATGACACCCAGACCGCGCGCCACCTGCTGGAAGTGCAGCAGCGCCACCTGGGAACCTTCGGCTACGGCGTGAAGAGCATGACGCTGTCGATGATCGAAGCGGCCATCGACATCACCGGCCAGCGCATCGAGGCCAAGGACATCCAGCGCATCCTGGATATCGGCCATGACACCCTGCGCCACCCGGTCGAGCTGATCGACGGCGTGCGCGAAGCGGTGGCGGCCATCGCCGAGCACTACCCGGTGGTGCTGATCACCAAGGGTGACCTGTTCCACCAGGAAGCGAAGATCAAGGTGGCCAACCTGGCCGAGCTGTTCCCGCGCATCGAGATCGTTTCCGAGAAGGACCCGGAGACTTACGCCCGCGTGCTGGCCGAATTCGACCTGCCGATGCAGCGCTTCGTGATGGTCGGCAACTCGCTGCGCTCGGACATCGAGCCGGTGGTGACCCTGGGTGGCTGGGGCGTGCATACCCCGTACGCGGTGACTTGGGCCCACGAGACCCAGCACGGCGTGGCCGACGATGAACCGCGCATGGTCACCGCCGATACCGCCCACGACTGGCCGGCTGCACTGGCGGCGATCGAGGCCAAGGCCGCTGCAGCGGCCTGACAGGGCCCGGCGGCTGCGGCAGAATCGGGCCATGAACGTCCGACTGCGCGCGCTGTTGTTGTCCCTGCTGCTGGTGCCGGCCACCGTGCTGGCCCAGCAGACCGCCGAGCGTTCGGCGGCCTACGCGGTGGAAACCGGTGACAGCTGGGTCGATGCCCAGCTGCAGGACATCAACCACTACGCCGAGCGCTACCCCGACGCCTTCCTCGACGAGGTGTCGCGCTATGCCGACGTACCGCGCGGCTATATCAGCGCACTGTTCACCACCCATGGCTGGCAGGCCGGGGATATCTACTTCGCCTGCTTCTGGGCCAAGGCCAGCGGCCAGACGTGCCGCGACAGCGTGCGCGCCTTCAGCCAGGACCCGGAGGGTGGCTGGGAGGCGGTGGTGAAGCGGATGCCGACCAAGCCGGAGAACCTGCATTACCGCGCGCTGCGCCACGCCATCGTGGCCAGCTACCAGCACTGGGACCGGCCGATCACCCTGGATGCCACCCTGAAGCGCCAGCTCAAGCGGTAGTGCCGGCCGCTGGCCGGCAACGGCACCCTTCCAGGCATCCGGAGGTTGCCGGCCAGCGGCCGGCACTACCGGTTTCCTTCATGTTGCTGTGCATATCGCCGCCGCCGCGTGCTCCGGCGACAATACGGGTTCGAGCTGTTCCCCGTTCCCGTAATCGAGTGACTGATGAGCGCCTCTTTCGTTTCGCCTGATGTGATCCGCCGCCTGTTCGCGCAGGCCATGTCCCGCATGTACCGCACCGAAGTGCCGCTGTACGGCACGCTGGTGGAACTGGTGGAGCGGATCAACGCGCAGGTGCTTGACCAGGACCCGGCGCTGGCCGCGCAGCTGCTGCGCAACGACGAGCGCGCGCGCCTGGACGAAGAGCGCCATGGCGCGATCCGCGTCGGCACCGTGCAGGAACTGGCGACGCTGCGCCGCCTGTTCGCGGTGATGGGCATGTTCCCGGTCGGCTACTACAACCTGTCGGTGGCCGGCGTGCCGGTGCACTCCACCGCGTTCCGGCCGCTGACCGGCGCCGCGCTGGCGCAGAACCCGTTCCGCGTGTTCACCTCGCTGCTGCGCCTTGAGCTGATCGAAGACGAAGCGCTGCGTGCCGAATCGGCGCGCATCCTCGAACGCCGCCGCATCTTCACCGATGGCGCACTGGCGCTGATCGACCAGGCCGAGCGTGATGGCGGGCTGTCGCAGGCCGATGCCGAGCGTTTCGTCGATGAAGCACTGGAAACCTTCCGCTGGCACGGCGATGCCACCGTCGACCTGCCGACCTACCACGCCCTGCACAACGCGCATCGCCTGGTGGCCGACGTGGTCAGTTTCCGTGGCCCGCACATCAACCACCTGACCCCGCGCACGCTGGATATCGACGCGGCGCAGGCGGCGATGATCGAACACGGGATGGCGGCCAAGGCGGTGATCGAAGGCCCGCCGCGCCGTGCCTGCCCGATCCTGCTGCGTCAGACCAGCTTCAAGGCACTGGAAGAAGCGGTGCATTTCCCCGACAGCGAGGGTGGCGATGCCGGTACCCATACCGCGCGCTTCGGCGAGATCGAGCAACGTGGCCTTGCTCTGACCCCGAAGGGCCGCGCGCTGTACGACCAGCTGCTGTCGCAGGCACGCGATGCCGGTGGCGAAGGCAGTACGGGTGGCGACTACGGCCAGCGCCTGCAGGCGGTCTTCGCCAGCTTCCCGGATGACCACGACACGCTGCGCCAGGAAGGCCTGGGCTATTACCGCTACCAGCTGACCGACGCCGGCCGCGCCGCGCCGGAGCGCGTGGCCGATCTGCCGGCCGAAGTGCTGGTGGCCGCCGGCCTGGCCACCGCCGACCCGATCGTCTACGAGGATTTCCTGCCGGTCAGTGCCGCGGGCATTTTCCAGTCGAACCTGGGCGGTGAAGAACAGCGTGCCTACGCCGCGCATGCCAACCGCGAGGCCTTCGAGCAGGCCTTGGGCGTGGCGGTGAATGACGAGTTCGAAATCTACGAGCGGCTGCAGGCCGAATCGCTGGCGAGCCTGCGCACCGCGTAAAGGTAGAGCCGGCCGCTGGCCGGCTGTAGGAGAAGCCGGCTAGCGGCCGGCTCTACCCGATGTCCGTGCCTGGGGTCATGGCGCTGCCCTCTGTAGAGCCGAGCCATGCTCGGCTGCCGAGAAAAGAAGTCGAGCATGGCTCGACTCTACAACAGCGGGTCTCAGCCCTTCATCGTGCCGGTATCCAGCCAGCGCTGGTGCCACGACAGCGCTTCCGGCAGCAGGTGCGGAGTGTGCTTGCCGTAGCTCTCGCGGCTGGCACGGTCGAAGTAGTCCTGCAGCTGCGGGCGGAAATCCGGGTGCGCACAGTTGTCGATCAGCACCTGCGCGCGCTTGCGCGGGGTCAGGCCACGCAGGTCGGCCAGGCCCTGTTCGGTCACGATCACCGACACGTCGTGCTCGGTGTGGTCCACGTGGCTGGCCATCGGCACGATCGCCGAGATGGTGCCGTTCTTGGCCGTGGACGGGCTCAGGAACGCCGACAGGAAACCATTGCGGGCGAAGTCACCGGAACCGCCAATACCGTTCATGATCCGCGTGCCCATCACGTGCGTCGAATTGACGTTGCCGTAGATGTCCACCTCGATCATGCCGTTCATGCCGATGCAGCCGAGGCGGCGTACCAGTTCCGGATGGTTGGAGATTTCCTGCGTGCGCATGATGATGCGCTCGCGGTAGAAATCGATGTTCTCCTTGAACGTCTCGTTGGCCTGCGGGCTCAACGCGAAGCCGGTGCACGAGGCGTAGCTCAGCACGCCGTCGCGCAGCAGGTCGAGCATGCCGTCCTGGATCACTTCGGTGAACGCGGCCAGGTCGCGGAAACCGCTCTTGGCCAGGCCGGCCAGCACTGCGTTGGGGATGTTGCCCACGCCCGACTGCAGCGGCAGCAGGTTTGGCGGCAGGCGGCCCTTCTTCACCTCGTGCTTGAGGAACTCGATCAGGTGCGAAGCGATCTGTTCGCTGGTTGCATCGATCGGGCTGAACGGGCTGTTGCGGTCCGGGCCGTTGGTGCGCACCACGGCCACGATCTTGTCCGGGTCGCAGCGCAGCGCGGTGTCGCCGATGCGGTCGTTGGCGTTGACCAGCGGAATCGGCTTGCGGTGCGGCGGCAGCGCGGTGCCGTAGTAGATGTCATGCATGCCGTCGACGCCGGCCGGCTGCCATTCGTTGACCTCGACGATCACCTTCTTGGCCAGGTCCAGCCAGGTCTTGTTGTTGCCCACCGAGGTGGAGGGCACCAGCGAGCCATCCTCGCGGATGGCCGAGACTTCGATCACGGCGGTATCGATTTCGCCATAGAAGCCAAACCACACGTGCTGGGCCACGTGGCTGAGGTGGATGTCGATGTAGTCCAGCTTGCCCTCGTTGATGCGGTTGCGCGCATCCGGGTCGCTCTGGAACGGCATGCGCATGGCGATGCCATCGGCCTTGGCCAGCGCGCCATCGAGTTCCGGCGCGGTGGAGGCGCCAGTCATCAGCTTGATCTGGAAGGGTTGGCCCTCGGCGTGCACCGTTTCGATGCGACGGGCCAGTTCAACGGGGACGGCCTTGGGATACCCGGAGCCGGTAAAGCCGCTCATGGCCACGGTTTCACCGGGCTGGATCAGCGCGGCTGCGGCCTCTGCGGAGACCACGCGGTCACGGAGACGCGCGTTGGCGATGCGATCAACAGACATGACGACACGTGTTGCTGGGGGGAATTCCGATTATCGGCCATCCTCATCCGTACGGGGGGTTCTACCTTCGTGGAATGGCTTTTCCCCGCAGGGGTCACCCATACCCACCGGTTTTGTTTTGCAGTGCAGCGTGCAAAGTGCTTTCGCAGCCCGCACGATGGCCCTGCATCCCGACGTGGGGGAGGGAGCAGAGCCCGCTGGCAGTTCGCTGCAAGCGGGCTTTTTTATTGCCTGTCGCCCAGTATGAATACGCAGCCTCCATTATCGGTAGTGCCGGCCGCTGGCCGGCGACTGCAGGAAGCAGCCGCGGAATCATCGGATCTGCCGGCCAGCGGCCGGCACTACCGGGTCGATACAATCAGCCCATGACCCTCGCCCCCGCCGACCTTCCCGCGTCCCTGCAGCCCCTTGTCGACCGTGCCCTGGCGCGCCTGGCCCAGGTCCTGCCCGAGCCCGCTCCTGCCGAGCTGCTGCCGCTGCTGACCCGGCTGGCGGTGGCCAGCGACTTCGCGCTGGACACCCTGGTGCGGCAACCGGCGCTGCTGGCACAGCTGGCCGCACCGGGCTGTCCGCCGATCCCGGCGCCGGTGCTCGATCCGCTGCAGCCCAGCGACTGGCCGGCACAGATCCGGCGTTGGCGTACCGCCATGTCGACGCGGCTGATCTGGCGCGACCTGACCGGCCTGGACGACGTGGCGCAGACCCTGGCCGGCGCCACCGCCCTGGCCGAAGACTGCCTGCAGCTGGCACTGGACGCCCTGCAGCAGGAATTCGCCCAGCGCCACGGCGTGGTCCGCGATGGCGAAGGCACGCCGCAGCAGCTGGTGGTGTTCGGCCTCGGCAAGCTCGGCGGTGGCGAGCTCAACTTCAGTTCCGATGTGGACCTGGTCTACGCCTACCCGCACGGTGGCGAATCCGACGGCCCGCGCGCGTTGGCTGCCGAAGAGTATTTCGCGCGCCTCGGCCAGCGCCTGGCCAAGCTGCTGGACGAAACCACCGTCGATGGCTTCAGCCACCGCGTCGACCTGCGCCTGCGCCCATTCGGCAGCGCCGGTCGCGTCGCGCTGTCGTTCGCGGCGATGGACCAGTACTTCCAGCGCGAAGGCCGCGACTGGGAACGTTATGCGTGGCTGAAGGCGCGCGCGGTGGCCGGCGATATCGACGCCGGTGAAGCGTGGCTGCAGACCCTGCGCCCGTTCGTGTATCGCCGCTACCTGGATTTCACCGCGCTCGACGGCCTGCGCGAGATGAAAGCGGCGATCACCGCCGAAGTCGCGCGCCGCGAATTACACGAAGACATCAAGCGCGGCGCCGGCGGCATCCGCGAAATCGAATTCCTGTGCCAGGCACTGCAGTTGATCCGTGGCGGCCGCGAACCAACCTTGCGCGAGCGCCGCCTGCTGGTGGCGCTGGAGGCACTGGTGGCGGCCGGGCAGATCGCGCCCGAGGATGGCAGCGCACTGCGCGAGGCTTACCTGTTCCTGCGCCGGCTGGAAAACCGCCTGCAGATGCTGCGTGACGCGCAGACCCACGTGCTGCCCAGCGACGCGCTGGACCGCGAGCGCATCGCCATCGGCCTGGGCTACCCGGACTGGGAGGTGCTGCGCGCGGCGTTGGCCGTGCAGCAGCAGCGGGTCAGTACCGAATTCGCCGCACTGCTGGCGCCGCGCAAGGGCCAGGCCGCGCCCGATGCACTGGCCAACTACTGGCGCAGCCTGCCCGAAGGCAGCAACGCACCGCTGCTGGCCGAAGCCGGTTTCCTCGACGCCAATGGCGCCGACCAGTCGCTGCGCGATTTCGCCCAGGGCACCGGCGTGAAGTCGTTGTCCGATGCCGCGCGTGCGCGGCTGGATCGCGTACTGCCCGCGTTGCTGCATGCGGCCACGCGCTCGCCACAACCGGATGCCGCGCTCAAGCGCGTGCTTGGCCTGCTGCAGGCGGTGTTGCGCCGAACGAGTTATCTCGCCTTGCTGGACGAACAGCCCAGCGCACTGGCGCGGCTGGTCGATGTGCTGGCGCGCAGCGCGCTGCTGGCCGAGCGGTTGGCCGCGTATCCGCTGCTGCTGGACGAACTGCTGGACGTGCGCGTGTCCGGGCCGATGCCGGATGCGGCTGGCATGCTGGCCGAGTGCCAGCAGGTGCTGGCGGTGGAAGATCCCGAATCCGCGCTGCGCTGGCTCAATGAAACGCGGTTGGCGCTGAGCTTCCGCATGGCGATGGCCACGTTGGATGGTCGCCAAGGCGCGGTGGACAGCACCCGGCAACTGGCCGAACTGGCGCAGGCGGTGGTGGTCACCGTGCTGGCGATGGCCGAAGCCGATATGCGCGCCGCACATGGTGATATTCCCGGTGGCCGTTTCGCGATCATCGGCTACGGCAGCCTGGGTGGTCTGGAGCTGGGTTTCGGTTCCGATCTGGATCTGGTGTTCCTGCACGACAACCCGGCCGGGGTGGACGCCAGCGATGGTGCACGTCCGCTGGAGCCGGGGCGCTGGTATGCGCGCCTGGCGCAGAAGGTGATGGCACTGCTCGGTGCGGTCACCGCCGCCGGGCGCCTGTACGACATCGACGTGCGCCTGCGCCCGGATGGTGGCAAGGGTTCACTGGTGTCTTCGCTGGCCAGTTACACCGAGTACCAGCGCGAACGTGCGTGGACCTGGGAACACCAGGCGCTGGTGCGCGCGCGCGGCGTGGCCGGCGATGCCAGCCTGCTGGCCGACTTCGAACAGGTGCGTGCGCAGACGCTGGGCCGCGAACGCGATGCCGGCGTGCTGTATGCCGATGTGCTGAAGATGCGCGGCCGCATGCGCACCGAACTGGACCGCAGCGATGCCGCGCGGCTGGACCTGAAGCAGGGTGCTGGCGGCGTGGTGGACCTGGAGTTCCTGCTGCAGACCGGTGTGTTGGCACGCAGCGCGCAGGTGCCCGCGCTGCTGCAGCCGCGCGACACACCGTCGTTGATCGATGCGCTGGGCGCCGCCGGTTTCCTGCCCGATGCCACCGCGCAGGCGCTGCACACCGCGCACGCGACGTTGTTGGAGGTTGGCCTGGCCTGCACGCTGGATCGGCGGCCACGTTTGGCACCGACCACCCCGGCCATTGAAGAGGCCTGCGCGGCGATCACGGCGGCGTGTAGTGCTGCAGCGCTGCCGTTCGCCTGACAGCCAGCACAAAGCACCATCGGAGCAATGATCTGGCCGTTGTCCTGCTGTTGGTAGGTGCCAACCTTGGTTGGCACAACCCATCAGCGTTCATGACCCCGGCAACAGCGTGCCAACCAAGGTTGGCACCCACCAGAGCAATGGCCCGGCGATGACCCGCCGGATCAATGAGCTGTCCGTTGTCCTGCTGTTGGTAGGTGCCAACCTTGGTTGGCACAATCCATCAGCGTTCATGAACCCGGCAACAGCGTGCCAACCAAGGTTGGCACCTACCAGGGCTATGGCCTGGCGATGACCTGCTGTTGGTAGGTGCCAACCTTGGTTGGCACAATCCATCAGCGTTCATGAGCCCGGCAACAGCGTGCCAACCAAGGTTGGCAGCTACCAGAGCGACGGCGGTCAGCTGGCCGCGCGCAGCGGCGCCATCTTCCACAGCAGCGCGCGGAACGGGGCCAGCAGGCAGACGCCGATCGCCAGCTTCACCGCCAGGTCGCCGGCGGCCCAGCTCACCCACGGCAGGGTGGAACCGGCAAACGCGATCGACCAGAAAATGGTGGTATCCACCGTCGCACTGCAGGTGGTGGCTACCATCGGTGCGCGCCACCAACTGCCACGGCGCAGGCGGTCGAACACGGTGATGTCCAGCAGCTGCGCCACGATGAAGGCCGAGCACGAGGCAATGGCGATGCGCGGCGTGGCCACCCAGATCGACAGCAGCACCGCCACCGCGAAACCGATCCACGCCACGCGGCGCGCCGGGCCCGGGCCGAAGCGGCGGTTGATCAGGTTGCTGACCAGGAACGCGACCGGATAACTGAAGGCACCCCAGGTCAGCCAATCGTTGATCGGGTACTGCACCAGCACGTTGGACAGCAGCACCACCGCGCCCATGGCCAGTACCGCCAGCACCAGGGCGCGGGCGGTCAGCGGGGCAAACACAGGGGCAGGACGCACGGACATGGCGAGCCAGGGGGACAAAGGGGATCGCCCATTATCCGCCCGGCCCGCGGCAAAGCCAAAACCGGTCGTTCAGCTTTACAGCGCTTCGCTCATCACGTCGCCAGCGGCGTAGGCGGTGGGCACATAGGCCAGCGCCTGGCCCTGTGCGCTCTTCACGGTCCAGCCGGCACCGGCTTCGGTGGGGTCGAAATGCACCTGCTGGCCAACCACGAACGCCGCCGTCTGGTCTTCGTACACGCGCGCCGGCCAGCGCAGGGTGGCGGTCTGGTCGGCCTTGTCGGGCACCTGCAGCTGCACCTGGCGCTCGCCCGCCGGCGTGGTCTCCACCTTCTTCACTTCCATCGGCGGCAGCGGCACCGCCTTGGTGCGGGCAGCCCTGGCATTGCGTTCGCTGGCCTTGAACGGCGCCTTCGACAGTTCGGACAGGCCCGCCGATGCGGCGAGGGGGACCGAGACCACGATCAGCGAGGTGATCAGCACGCTGGCCTCACTGCTGTTCAACTGCGGCGCGGCGCCGGCATGGACGGTGGGCACCAGCAGCGCCGAGAGCAGCAGGGCAGAAGCGGGAACGCGCAGGCAACGGAACATGGAGACCTCCTGGTCAGGGTGGGGACGGCGACTCAGCGCCGGTTATCGAAAATGTCGCGCGGGCCGGTGGCCTCGGGCAGGTATTCCAGCGCACGGCCCTGGTTGTCCTTCAGCTGCCAGCCCTGGTCGGCGCCGGTCGGCTCGAAGTTCACGGTCTGGCCCACGGTGAACTGCACGGCGGGATCGCCGATGCCGCGCGGGTACTGCATCGATGCAGTGTTCTGCGGGTCATTGGCATCGCGCAGCAGCACTTCGCGGCGGCCATCGACGGTGGTGGCGATTCCACTCACCTCCATCTGTGGCAGCTTGATCTGCTGCGGTCGGGCCAGCGGCTGGCCCGCCTCGGCAGCATCCTGGGCTTCCTTCGCCGCCGCTGCGCGGGCCGAGGCCACCATCTGCGTGGACATCTCCAGGCTCGGCCCCTGCGGGCCCGGGTCGTGGATGATCACGATGCGGCGCTCGGCGTGCGCGGCCGATGACCAGGCCAGCGCGCTGACGATCAGCATCGATACCAGGGAGTTGTGCAGCAGGCGCATGTCGTTCTCCTTGCGGGATTCAGGGCGAGGCTGCGGCGGCACCGGCCACCGGCACGTGGGGGATCACCAGTTCCTGTTGCAGCTGGCTGCGCTGGTGCAGGAAGTCGAACACCGATTCCACCGTCACCACCGAATAGTTGCCGGAGATGCGCTCGCCGGCCGGATGGTCGGTGGTGGTGGCGTTGGCCACGAACAGGCGCGCACCCACGCGCTTGCCGAGGCCGATATGCAGCACGCTGGGCTGGTACTTCTGCTGGCGCAGCCACTGCTGCGCCTGTTCGCGCTTGACGATGGCCGGCGCGCCTTCGGCCTGCGCCATTGCTGCCGCCAGCACCTCCAGCACCCACTGGTTGGAGTTCTGGTAGTCGGTGGCGAACGGGTAGGCAACCACGTTGTATTTGGTTTCGTGCAGCGCCTTGGGCTGGATCGAGGGCGACACCAGCATCGCTTTCAACGCCGCACGCAACGGCGCCGATGGCACGCCGATGCGCAGGTCGGTATGGCCACCGCTTTCGCCGACGAAGTTGCCCAGGCCTTCGTGATACAGCTGCGAGCTGTCGGTCTTGCAGCGGTTGAGCAGGTGCATCGCGCGCCAGCGGCCGTCGTCCTCGCGCAGCAGGAAGGCCAGGTGGCTGTGGCGCAGGCCGTAGCGGCTCAGATCCTGGCCACCGCGCGCGGCCACCACCACGTCCACGTCGGGCAGCGCGTCCAGCCGCTCGGCGGTGGTCCAGGCCACGTCCAGCATTGCCGCCTGCGACGCCACACTGGGATAGCGCTCGCGGCACTCGGTGCTGTTGGCCCATGCAGGTGCGGTCGCCAGCAGGCTGGCGATCAGCAGCGCGGCGCGGGGCAGGCGGGAAAAACGATCCATGTCGGTACCTTCAACGGCGGGTAGGCCCGCGCGCCGATCATACGCTGCTCAGCGCAGCGGGCGATCCACACCCTTGCGCTTGAGTTCCCTGTCGCAGGCATCGCTGATCGGGGCGATCGGCAGCGGTGGGCGCTCGCCCGTCTTCGGATCGCGCAGCGCCGGCTGTTCGCGGTAGGCGTCCAGCTGCTGCTGGCATTGATAGGAGATCGGGTCCAGCTCGGTGGGCGCGGTGGAGCACGCAGCGAGCAGGGCCAGGGGCAGCAGGAGCAGGGTACGCATGAAGACGTTCAGAGTGATGGGGGAAGCTGGACTCTACCCGCGCAGCTGGATCGAAATGTTCAGAAATCGCTGGGCGGTCGGGGCGTGCCGGCCAGCGGCCGGCACTACCGCAATGCCAGCCGCGCTTTCACTTCCGCCGCAATCCGTGCGGTTTCGCGCAGTGGCTCGATGCGGTCGTACTGCCAGTCCAGCCAGCGCGCCTGCAATCGCCCGCGCTCGCGCAGCTGTTGCTGGAAGCGCGCCAGCCGCCCCTGCACGGTATCGGCCAGCGCCACCATCACCGGCATGCGCGTGGCGCAGGCTTCAGAGAGCAGGTTCACCGAATCGGGCGAGACCACCACGCGGTTGGCCCAGCCGAGCAGGCCGCCATAGGGATTGGTGCCGTCGCCACCATCGCCCCAGATCACGTTTGGCAGGTCGGCGAATTTCGCGCGCAGGATCTCGGCCAAGGCCGGCGGCGTGCGCCGCGAGGTGGTCGCCAGCAGGCTGCCGCCTTCGCTGCGGATCTGGTCGGCCAGCGCCTGGAACACGCCGACCATCGCCGTCTCGTCCCACGGTGCCAGCGGCGTCGGGCCGCCCACCAGCAGCGCGGTGCGCGGGCCGGGCAGGGTACTGAAGCCGGCGAACGCGGCGCGGCCCCAGGCAAGCCAGTCATCGTCCACCGGGTTGAGGCTGCCGAGCAGGGTCAGCACGTTGCTGCCGCGCAGGGCATCGTGTTCGGGCACCACCACCACATCCCAGTGACGCGCGCCGATGCGCGGGTCCAGGATCTGCACCACCTGGCTGCCACGTGCGCGCAGCACGCGCAGGGCGCCAGCGGCCTGTCGGCCACAACCGATCGCCAGCGCCGGAGCCTCGGCAGCCAGCGTCGCGAAGGCCTCGCCGTAGCCGTTCACATCACCGGGCAGGCGTCGCGGCGACAGCCAGCGCCAGGGCGCGCGGGGCTGCAGCAGCAGCGGCCGATGGGTGCCCTGGCGCAGCGCCGAGGCCAGCGCGACCGCCTGGCGGACATTGCCCGCACGGCCGTCCGTGACCGTCCAGGGCGCGCTCGATCGTTTCACCATTGGCATTAATTCGTTTCAGCCCTGCTGGGTGTTGCAACAGTCGCGACACTCTACACTGCGGCTCGTCGATTCGCCCCGCGCCGCCCGCGGGCACTGACTTCCCTTAGCCGCCCTGGAGATCCACCGATGTCCCACGCGCTCGACGCTGCTGCCCTCGATCAGCTGTTCCGCACTGCCCGTACCCAGAACGCCTTCCTCGACAAGCCGGTCCCGGCCAGCCTGCTGCAGGAACTGTACGACCTGGTGAAGTGGGGCCCGACCGCGGCCAACACCACGCCGGCCCGCTTCGTCTTCGTCACCTCGAAGGAAGCCAAGGACAAGCTGGCCCCGGCCCTGTCCGAAGGCAACCTGGCCAAGACCATGGCCGCCCCGGTCACCGCCATCATCGGCTTCGACCTGGACTTCCACGAGAAGCTGCCGTACCTGTTCCCGCACACCGATGCCAAGGCCTGGTTCGACGGCCCGCAGGAAGGCCGCCACGAAGCCGCCATCCGCAACGGCAGCCTGCAGGGTGCCTACCTGATCCTGGCCGCACGCGCGCTGGGCCTGGATGCCGGCCCGATGTCCGGCTTCGATGCGGCCAAGGTGGACGAAGCCTTCTTCGCTGGCACCTCCATCAAGTCGAATTTCCTGGTCAACCTGGGTTACGGTGACCCGGCGGGCCTGTTCCCGCGTCTGCCGCGCCTGTCGTTCGACGAAGCGGCGCGCATCGCGTAAGTCGCTGTATCGATTCCGGGCCGCCCCCTTGGCGGTCCCTGCTGTACCCACCCTACGATCCGGAGAGTTCCTGAGATGAGCGCCACCCGTAAACTGCTGCTGCCGCTGGCCCTGACCCTGGCCATCGCCGCCTGCTCCAAGCCGGCCGACACCGCTGCCCCGGCGGCCGACGCCGCCGCCCCGGCCACCACCGAGCAGGCCGCCACCCCGGCTGCTGATGCCGCCGCCGCTGCGCCGGCCGCCGAAGCGATCAAGATCGCCTCGGGCACCTACAAGCTGGACCCGAGCCACACCGACGTGCTGGCGCAGTGGAGCCACTTCGGCTTCTCCAACCCGAGCGCGCACTTCGGCAACGTCGAAGGCACCCTGGTGTACAACGCCGAAGACGTGACCAAGTCCACCGTGGAAGTGAAGCTGCCGCTGAGCGGCCTGAACAGCTTCACCGCCAAGTTCGACGAGCACCTGAAGAGCGCCGACTTCTTCGACGCCGCCAAGTTCGCCGATGCCACCTTCAAGAGCACCAAGGTGGAAGCCGCTGGCACCAACAAGCTGACCGTCACCGGCGACCTGACCATCAAGGGCATCACCAAGCCGGTCACCCTGGACGTCACCGTCAACGGCGGCGGCGAGCACCCGATGGCCAAGGTTCCGGCCGCCGGCTTCGATGCCACCACCACCCTGAAGCGCAGCGATTTCGGCGTCGGCGCCTACGCCCCGAACGTCAGCGATGAAGTGAAGATCCGCATCACCACCGAAGCCACCGGCGAAAAGCCGGCCGCTTGATGCACCCCACTCACTCGTCGTGAGAAGGCAGAAGGCCCGCTGAAAAGCGGGCCTTCTTTTTGGGTGCTGCATGCGAGGTGCCCGATGCCGATGGGGTTGCCGGCCAGCGGCCGGCACTACCCGGTAGGTGCCAACCTGCATCGGCTGGGAGCGGACCTGCATCTGGTGGGTGCGGACCGTTGGTCCGCACGATCCCTCAGCGCAGCGCGCCCAACCATGCCACGCACGCTTCGCTCGGGCTCTGCTTGGCCTTCACCGCCAGCCCGCTCACGCGCACGAAGGTCTGCGCGGCCTGTGCCACCACCTGGCGTGCGATCAGCGCCGCCTGCTTGGTCGCGGCCTGCTGCTTGCGCAGCTGCACGATGTTGATCGAAGGCCGGCCGACCGGTGCGTACTTCTGGTCGCGGCGCAGCACATCGGCTACCTGCGCCACTTCGAATTCGGCCTGCAGGTAACGGTGCTGTGCCTCCACCAGCTCACGCAGCGGTACGCGCAGCGCAGCGGTGTCGGCGAAGGCGGCCAGTGCCGCATCGCAGGCGGCGTCATCGGCAAAGCGGGTACGCAGCGCGTCCACGCTGGCCAGGGCCAGTTTGGCCATGTGGGCCTCGTTGCTGCAGGAAAGGAGCGCGATTGTCGCATTGCTTGCCGGTTAATGCGTTGAACCAGGTGGCGGAATCCCTGTAGAGCCGAGCCCATGCTCGGCTCATCGCGCGCAGCGCGAGGGTTCTCCGATGGCGGAACGAAAAGCAGCCGAGCATGGGCTCGGCTCTACAATGGCCCGCTGTATCACCCACGGAAGGAAGATCCATGCAGGACGCGCAGTACTGGTTGAACGAATTCTGGACGGGCCTGAGCGTGCTCGATCTGCTGGGCGGCAGCCTGCTCGGCACGTTGCTGGGCCTGGTGCTGGGCATCGTCGCCTGGCGCTGGCTGCACCGCCGTGGTTGGTTGCAGCGGCGCAATCGCTGGCATCACTGGCTGCTGGCCAGCTACGTGGTGCTGCTGCCGTTGGCCACGGCCTTCTTCGGCCTGCAGCTGGGCTTCACTGCCGGTGCGCACCGCGCGCTGTTCAAGCAGCTCGATCATTTCCAGCCGCACCTGCAGACCCTGGTGGAAGGCTGGAGCGAAGGCTTCACCGACTCGCTGGACGACCCGCGCATGCGCGAGGCATTGCGCAGCCAGGGCACGGTGGGCGATGTGGCCGACACCATTGCCTCGGCCTACCTCAGAGAACATCCGTTGCCCGGCCTGGACCGCCTTGGCAACGGCCCGCTGGCGCGCGGCACCGGCTGGGTGATCGGCAAGGTGCGCGAAGGCGTGCTGCGCGGCATGGTGGAAGACACGCTGGTGGACAAGGCCGGCACGATTGGCCTGGAGCCCAAGGTGGTGCGCGAAGCGCTGACCATGCACGTCGATGAGCTGTTGCACACCCGTGGCGTGCTGCGGCTGGTGAAAGCGCAGATCAACGGCATGATGCCCGGCGTGTATTTCGGGCTGCTGCTGCCGTTGTTGATCATCGCGCTGCTGGTGACGCTGGAGATCTGGGCCGCGCAGCGGTTCGGGTGGACGTGGCAGGTGGCATCCAACGCGGTAGTGCCGGCCGCTGGCCGGCAGCTGCGGGTTCCTGCCGAAGGTTCATGAGGTTGCCGGCCAGCGGCCGGCACTACCCATCGGAGGGCGTGCGGACCAACGGTCCGCACCCACCATCTTTTGCTCAATCGCCGTCGGTTTCGTCGGGGTGGGCCTTCCAGTAGCCGGTCGAGCGGATCCAGTCGCGCGGCACGCCCAGGTGGCCTTCAATGAACTTGCGCATCATCCGTGCGCGGCGCGATTCGGTGGCGATCCAGTAGAAGACATCGCCGTCCGGCGCTTCGAAGTCGGTCAGCATGTCTTCCAGCAGCGTGCTGCTGGCCGCCGGAAAGCCGTTGCGCTCCAGCCAGTGGATGCGCACGTTCTCGTACTGCGGCAGGTCCTGGCGCTCGGCCTCATCGCTCACTTCGATGAAGGCCTGCACCTCGGCGCCGTCCGGCAGCACGTCCAGCCAGCGGGCGATGGCCGGCAGCGCGGTTTCATCGCCGATCAGCACATAGGCGTCGTAGCTGTCGGCTACCACGAACGAGCCGCGCGGGCCGCCGATCACCAGCACGTCGCCCGGCTGGGCCTGCTCGGCCCACGGCCCGGCAATGCCCTGGTCGTGCAGCACGAAGTCGATGGCCAGCTCGCCGGATTCGTGGTCCCACCAGCGCGGGGTGTAGTCGCGCGACGGCGAAGGCTCCTTGCCGGCCGGGTAGCTGCGGCCTTCGGCGGTCAGCACCGGCAGCACCATCTCGCCGCTGGCGTTGGGGAAGAACAGCTTGATGTGGTCGTCGGCGCCGGGCGAATCGAAGCCGGCCAGATCGTCGCCGCCCAGCACCACGCGGCGCATGTGCGGGGTGACGTCTTCGGTGCGCAGCACGGTCAGTTCACGGAAGCGCACATCCAGGCGCAGGCGCGTGTTGTTGTGTTCGGTCATGGGGATACCTGCAAAGGTGTCGCGCGGGGGCGCGCGGCATGGGGGAGGACCTGGCTGGAGTCAGTCTGGCTGGGTCGTTGAAAGTGGTGATGCCTCGCTACCGGCGGTACCGTTCAGTAGGGCAGACGCCCGCGTCAGCAGCGCCGCCACCTCGTCCGCCTCACCCTCGGCCCAGCGGCCGTGGTGATGCACCAGCGCCCGCTTGAACTCGCGCAGGGCCGTGGCCAGCGGCGGCGGCAGCGAAGCCTTGGTGATCTCGCGGGCACGGTCGAAGGCACGCCGCTGCGCCAGACGCACCTGGGTGCGCTGCACCTTCAGCTCGAACTCGCCAGCGGCAGTGATGCGGAAGATCCGCTTGCCGTCCACTTCCTCGGCCTCGATCCAACCGGCCTGCTCGAAGCTGGCCAGCAGCGGGTACATGGTGCCGGCGCTGGGCGTATAGGCCTGCATGAACTGGTTGCTGATCAGCTGCATCAGCTCGTAGCCATGGCGCGGCTGCTCGCCGATCAGGGCCAGCACCAGCAGGCGCAGGTCGCCGCGGCTCAGCACCCGCGGCTGGCCGTTGCGACGCGGCACTGCCGGATCGGTGGAACGGGCTCTGGGAGAAGCGGTATGGCTCATTTCGATATATCGGTAAACGAGTGTGCAAACGATATATCGATATATCGAAGCCGGCAATCATCGATCCGGCCACAAGCAGGTCCGTTTTGGGCCACGGCCGGCCACGCGCACAGCAAAAGGGGCGCCCCTTGCAGGGCGCCCCGGCGATGCTGTGGAAGGGAGCAGGGCCGCCAGGCCCCTCACTCGCGGCCCACGCTGGACCCGCTGCCGGCACCATTCCAGAGGCAGATGCGACATGTTGTCGCCGGTTCAGTACACCCGCCCGGGGCGCACCTACGGTGGTGCCGGAGTTGCCCTACAACCGTCATCGGCAGCGGTAACACTGCGTCCTGCACATGGGCGCAGCGGCCCGCAAGCGACAGCCCGCGCAGCTGCCAAGGCCCGCCGCAGGGCCGTCAGCGGGTCCGGCAAGCCCCTTGCGGACACTGGCCGGTTGCATCCATACGCCTGCGTAGCCAAGTGACGAAAGCCCTTGGTGCGCTACACTTTGCGGTCTAGAAATCTATACAACAGTCGCGCGCGTGCGTGCGGTTATGGGAGCGCTAATGAACTGGTTGAACGAGGTGCTGAACAACGACCCGAATCCTGTGGAAACCCAGGAGTGGATCGAGTCGTTGAAGGCCGTTATTGATGTCGAGGGCTCCGAGCGCGCGCATCAGCTGCTGGAAGGCATGGTGGAACTGACCCGTCGTTCGGGCGCCTACCTGCCGTTCTCTCCCACCACCGAGTACGTCAACACCATCGAGCCGCAGCTCGAGGCCAAGAGCCCGGGCAATGCCGAGCTGGAATGGCGCATCCGTTCGATCATCCGCTGGAACGCGATGGCCACCGTGGTGCGCGCCAACCGCAAGCCGGGTGACCTGGGCGGCCACATCGCCTCGTTCGCCTCCGGCGCCACCCTGTACGACGTGGGCTTCAACCACTTCTGGCGCGCCCCGAGCGAAAACCACCCGGGCGACCTGCTGTTCATCCAGGGCCACAGCGCCCCGGGCATCTACGCGCGCTCCTTCCTGGAAGGCCGCATCAGCGAAGAGCAGCTGGACAAGTTCCGCATGGAAGTGGACGGCGGTGGCCTGTCCTCGTACCCGCACCCGTGGCTGATGCCGGAATACTGGCAGACCCCGACCGTGTCGATGGGCCTGGGCCCGCTGGCCGCCATCTACCAGGCGCAGTTCATGCGCTACCTGGAAAACCGTGGCCTGATCGAGAAGTCCGACCGCAAGGTGTGGTGCTTCATCGGCGACGGCGAGAGCGACGAGCCGGAAACCCTGGGTGCCATCGCGCTGGCCGGCCGTGAAGGCCTGGACAACCTGATCTTCGTGGTGAACTGCAACCTGCAGCGCCTGGACGGTCCGGTGCGCGGCAACGGCAAGATCATCCAGGAACTGGAAGGCGTGTTCCGTGGCGGCGGCTGGAACGTGATCAAGCTGCTGTGGGGCGGTTACTGGGATGCCCTGCTGGCCAAGGACAGCGACGGCGTCCTGAAGAAGCTGATGATGGAAACCGTCGACGGCGAGTACCAGAACTGCAAGGCCTTCGGCGGCGCATATACCCGCGAGCATTTCTTCGGCAAGTACCCGGAAACCGCTGCGATGGTTGCCGGCCTGAGCGACGACGACATCTGGCGCCTGAACCGTGGTGGCCACGACCCGCACAAGGTGTACGCCGCCTACCACCAGGCCGTGAACACCAAGGGCATGCCGACCGTCATCCTGGCCAAGACCGTGAAGGGTTACGGCATGGGCAGCGCCGGTGAAGCGCTGAACCCGACCCACCAGACCAAGAAGCTGGACGACGAAGCGGTGCGCCACTTCCGCGACCGCTTCAACATTCCGGTGACCGACGCGCAGCTGGCCGACGGCCAGGTGCCGTTCTACCACCCGGGCCCGGATTCGCCGGAAGTGCAGTACCTGCAGGAACGCCGTGCCGCGCTGGGTGGTTACCTGCCGCAGCGCCGCCGCAAGGCCGACAAGACCTTCGTGGCGCCGAAGCTGGAAGCCTACGACCGCCTGCTGAAGAGCAGTGGCGAGCGCAGCTACTCCACCACCATGGCCTTCGTGCAGAGCTTGAACATCACCCTGCGTGACAAGGAACTGGGCCCGCACATCGTGCCGATCGTGGCCGACGAAGCCCGTACCTTCGGTATGGAAGGCCTGTTCCGCCAGATCGGCATCTACGCGCCGTTCGGCCAGAAGTACAAGCCGGTCGACGCCGACCAGCTGATGTTCTACCGCGAAGACCAGAGCGGCCAGGTGCTGCAGCAGGGCATCAGCGAGCCGGGTGCGATCAGCTCGTGGATGGCCGCCGGTACCAGCTACTCGGTCAGCAACGTGCCGATGCTGCCGTTCTACATCTACTACTCGATGTTCGGCTTCCAGCGCGTGGGCGACATCGCCTGGCAGGCCGCCGACATGCGTACCCGCGGCTTCCTGCTGGGTGGCACCGCCGGCCGCACCACGCTGAACGGTGAAGGCCTGCAGCACGAAGATGGCTTCAGCCATCTGGTGGCCGGTGGCATCCCGAACGTGCGCAGCTACAACCCGACCTTCGGCTTCGAAGTGACCGTGGTACTGCAGCACGGCACCAAGCGCATGATGGAAGACCAGGTGGACGAGTACTACTACGTCACCCTGATGAACGAGAACTACACCCACCCGGAAATGCCGGAAGGTGCCGCCGAAGGCATCGTCAAGGGCATGTACCTGCTGACCGACGCCGGCAAGCCGAAGAAGGGCGAGCTGCGCGTGCAGCTGCTGGGCTCGGGCACCATCCTGCGCGAAGCCATTGCCGCGGCCGAGCTACTGGACAAGGACTTCGGCGTGACCGCCGACATCTGGAGCTGCCCGAGCTTCAACGAACTGCGTCGCGATGGTTTCGACGTGGAGCGTGCCAACCGCCTGCATCCGGAAGGCGAGCAGCGCAAGGCCTACGTGACCGAGCTGCTGGAAGGCCGCCAGGGCCCGGCGATTGCCGCCACCGACTATGTGCGTGCGTATGCGGACCAGATTCGTGCGTTCGTGCCGATGTCGTATACCGTGCTGGGTACCGATGGGTTCGGTCGTTCGGATACCCGTGCGAACCTGCGCCGGTTCTTCGAGGTTGACCGCTACTACATCGCGCATGCCGCGATTGCGGCACTGGCGAAGGAAGGGAAGATGACCGCGAAGGATGTGGCCCGGGCGATCAAGCAGTACAAGATTGATCCGGAGAAGGCTAATCCTGTTGGGGTTTGATGCAGTGAGTTTCTGAAAATGCAAACGGCGACCTCTTGGGTCGCCGTTTGGCTTTATAGACTCTGCACGTGCTTCACTATCAGCTGATAGGCCGAGGGGGACATGGGAAGCATGATCGAATCAGAAATGCGTTCTGGTGCCGAGAAAATACTTCTTAATAAAGTTTCAGAGATTCAGAGTCGCATAGCTTCGATCTTCGAGGGAAGAGAGAAAGAGGCTGTAATCGAGGTATTCCGGCTGCTCGATCTGATGTTTGTAAGCCAGATGCTGGGGGGGCACGTGGATGAGGATGCGCGACTGCGTGCCTACTACGTTAGATGTGGTGTGCCTGAGGCGTTGGCGCCCATATTGGCGAAGGCGCATGAACGCCCGCGTGGTGTGCCGTGGGGAAAGTCGCACGAGCTTCTTGGATCCTTGATCGCCACTTGTTTGGAAGAACTGGGAAAGCTGGTTGATCTTCTTAGACTGGTTCGCATCTCAGCGCACGGGGTCGCGACAGTTGAAGTCAAGACCAAGCTCATTCAGATAACCACCACGACCGATGCAAAGGAACGGTTCGCGCGTCGCTTGCTAAAAAGTAGTTACCTCGAGCAGCCGCCGAAAGGTGATCTTCCAACAGAAGCTGTGAAAGAAAGGATGCGTCTCTACGTTCGTCATGACGATGTGTACCACATCGCGTACGAGAGTGATTCCGAGATTGTCAGTCAGCATTTGCAGCTAGCGGAAGGCTTCCGGTCGAGGTTTCCAGAGTCTGAGGCAATCCCGGAAAACTCCATAATTGGTGGGCGGCCATTCAAGGCGTGGCGGCGTGAGTGTGAGCGGGCGCTCGGCAGGACACTTGCACACATCAATTTCTCGCTTCTACTCTGCCAAGATCGGCCAGCGACGCGCTTGAGGGACGTGCTCACCATGTTTTGTACAAAAGCGGACGCCGCTGCTGTACTGAACGACGGAGAAGGCGCTGAAGTGGGTGGTGATCAAGTTCTAAGGGCATTAACGCTTGAGCCAGAGGATCTTGAAGAGTGGTCGAAAACTTACGAACCTCCAGCGAGTCAGTACGTGTCGCTCGACAGGGACTTCGTACTTATCCCATGCTTTGGAATGCTCGGAAATCCCTACTATGCAATGTTTCGACACATCCGGAAGCACCATAGAAAAGATTGGGATAAAGCCGTAGATGCTAGGGAGGGTGTCTTTAGGGAGGATCTCGCGTCGATCTTTCCGGCGCCGAGGTATGTAGTACCTCGGCACGGCTATAAGCTTAAACGATCCGATGGAACACATCTGACAGATATCGATGCGGTGATTATGGATTGCGTAACTGGGAGTGTCGCACTAGTCCAGTTGAAGTGGCATGATCCTTACGGAAGGTCCATATCTGAGCGAGAAAGCCGCCGGAAGAACTTAGCAAGAGCGACTGACTGGGTAGATAAAGTCAACGAATGGGTTGGTGGAAGAACTTGCGCTGAGATAAGCTGCGCGTTGCAGTTACCTCCATCTGAATGCACCCGCTCCCCCGAGGTCTTTGTTATCTCGAGATACGCGGCTCGGTTCGCTGGTGATGATCGTGTGGATTCGGGGGCGACATGGCTCTCTTGGCCGGAGCTCAAGTATGTTGTGGCGCATGCTAATGACGATCCAATTCGGGACGTTGCCAAGCTTTCCGAAGAGATGCTGATCGGAGAGGTCGAAGGCGAAGTGATTCCGTTCACCAGGAAATTCCAATTCGGCGATCTAGGTGTGACACTTCAAGTTGGTTAGCTCTCGGCTCGTTCGTCATCGTGCCGAACTGCACAATTATATTGAATTCTTCTTGCTGCTAAATCAGGAATCTTGCGATTTCTTGGCGGATGTCGTACTGAAGATTATGGTTGTAAAGTATGATGGATGATGTGGTCTATACTTTTCTGTGAGCTATTGGGCGACGGAGAGATCATCTCGCTCTATTTCTGATATCTCGGGAGCGGGGCTCCCTTGCAGGGTGTCGTCAATCATTTTTATCTGCTCAATGACGCTCTTCATTACAATGGAGCAAACGCCATTTCCGCATACTTTCACTTTGTCCCTCCTCGTTCCTGATGCAAATTGGTGATCGGAAGGGAGTGACATTGCTCGGGCTAACTCGCT
Organism: Stenotrophomonas sp. S4; assembly: GCF_054187805.2. Lineage (NCBI taxonomy): Bacteria > Pseudomonadati > Pseudomonadota > Gammaproteobacteria > Lysobacterales > Lysobacteraceae > Stenotrophomonas > Stenotrophomonas sp. S4. Next base: position 473,214 of record NZ_CM196188.1, read on the forward strand.
CGGTTGCAGCATGCGCATGTGCCAGCGGTTGCTCTTCTTCTTTACCAATGCAAAGCGGTCAACCGTGGTTACTGTTCGCAACGGTGTGTCCAGCGTCTGCCACGATTTATCACCACCAGAGCCGTAGTAGACGATCAAAAACTCCGCACTAGGTCCTAAAGTCGCGATCGCGTCCCGCGCGCGAGCAACGGTTGCTTCTGCGCGACTGGGAACAAAGAGAGGCTTCATCGGCCAAGTTCCGTCCGGGTCAAGAATGTCACGGACGGACTGAGCTGAAGCACCTTTCGGTGGGACGATGGAGGGTGGAGCGACTCCGAGGCCTGCAATTAAGAAGAGGCGGTTTCGACTTTGGGCGGATCCAAAATCGGACGAGTTTAAAATAAAGTCCTCCACGAGATACCCTAGCTTGCGGAGTGAATCCACCAAGTCTTGGTATCTATGCCACTGCTTCATTTCCTTTACATTTTCTATCACAACCCACTTGGGTAGGAGTGCCGAAATCCAATCAATCGTGTAAAGAGCGGTTTCCTTACTTCGCTCGTCCCGAGGCGCACTTCCCTTAGCGACGGAGTGGTTCGTGCACTCAGGCGATGCAATGAGCAAGTCTAGGGTGCCTTTGGCACAGTACTGAAGCGGATCAATGCTCTCTATGCGGTCGTTGATCACGATCGCGCTTGGGAAGTTCAGCTCGTATGTCTTGCAGGCAAACGACCACAGGTCAACTGCCACGACCGGCTCAAGCCCCGCTAGGACGGCCCCGCGGGCCCCCAAGCCTCCACCGCAGAACAGGTCGACAAAGCTCTTCATCGTGTGAAATGATCTAAAAGCGTGAAAGCCGCCAGGCTATCAATTTCGGATGAAGTTTGCCAGGAAAATTTTGGAGGCGGGATGGCAAAGCTTAGACCACGTGCAAGGATCATTCGTACCATTGGAGATCAGCTGATCAGCGGGCCGGAAGCTGCGCTGATTGAGCTTGTAAAAAATGCCTACGACGCAGACGCGTCGACCGTGAGAATTGCCATTGTTCCGAAGGGTAATGATGCTCTGTCGTTCATGACTGTGTCAGATGACGGCCACGGTATGAGCGCATCCGATATCTTGAGTAAGTGGCTTGAGCCGGCTACGGGGGACAAAATTGCGCGCAAAGTAAGCCCTCTTGGTAGGAGGCTTCTTGGGGCAAAAGGGGTGGGTCGATTTGCAACCGCAAGGCTTGGCAAGAAGGTGGAACTGCTTAGTCGAGTGCAAATTTCAGATGAACTAGAAGTTTCAAATTTTGAACTGGATTGGGATGACTTTGAGCGACATGAGTATCTTGATCAAATTGATGTAGAGGTCATTGCCTCGCGTGAATCGGTGGTGTCTGAAAATACCGGAGTCTCTCTAAAGATTGTCGATCTGAGAGATGCGTGGACCCAGAAGCAGCTTGAGAGCTTGATTAAAGAGCTGCGTCGATTGTCCTCTCCCATGGCCCTTCGAGAAGCCGGATTCAGGATACTCTTGGATTTGAGTGGTTTCACGGAGGTGAGCGCTGGCTTCGACGGTGCATCGCTGGTATCTGGCCGAGTGATAGGCGAGAATGATGAAGCTGAGATTGAGCCTCATTTGATCCGGCCGTTTTCGCTTGGCAGCGTCTATCACTACCGGCTGGAAGGAGATTTTGATTCTTCAGGCGGATTCCTCGGCCGCTTCGTGAACAAGCGAGCTGACGGTGCACCTCAGGAGATTCGGGTTGAGGCACCATCGTATCTTCCTGACGAATTAAGTTGTGGCGAAGTGTCCATTGCAATCAATATCTACGACCGTGAGCCTGAGGCGATCCTTGATCTATTCAAGAGGATGGGCTTGTCGGCACTTGGAAGAGTGGATGCGCGGAAAATACTTGATGAGAATATCGGCGTCGGGATCTATCGAGACGGATTTAGAATTCGGCCCTATGGTGACGCTGAGACTGATTGGCTTGAGCTTGAGAGAAAAAGGGTTCAGAACCCATCTCAGAAGCTTGGATTGAATCAACTTTGGGGTGGGGTATTTATCCTCGGGGAAGGTGATTCAGGGCTCATCGAGCGTAGCAGTCGGGAAGGGCTTGAGCACAACGGATCTTTTATGAGGTTGCGGCGCCTAATCAACGATGTCATGGCTAGAGTCGAGTTGATCAGGTTTGACTTTAGAGGGAAAGCGGGGCTGAGCAGAAAGGCTGAGGGGGACGCAGGTGCCGTTCGAGAGAAGGCCGGACTACAGTCTATGGCAAGGGCTATTGAGAGGCTCCCGGTGCAGTATCGCGACGGGATGCGGAAAGCATTGCGCCAAGAATCTGCGGCCTTGAAAACCTCGATTGTGGAGCTTGAGAACTTTCAGCTAAAGCTGGCCGCCCAATCAAGCATTGGGTTGGTCGTGTCGCAGGTGCTGCACGATGGACGTCGTTTTCTTGGTGATATTAATACAAGATCAAAAACGCTTAGTGATGGCTCTCAGCGACTTCTGGAACAGTCTCCATTCGGTGAGCACTTCCGAGCTGTATTTGGAAATAATGCTGCATCGATCAAAGAGTCGGCATCCCACCTTACCCGTCTGTTTAGGGCGCTTGATCCTCTAGCAAGTCGCAAGCGCGGGAGGCCAAAGACCATGGATCCCGTGGAAGTTATAAGAAAGTGTGTCGAGTTGAACGCGGATGCACTCAGAGATGGGGGAATCAACCTAGTTGAGCCTAAGCTCGGTGCCACGCGGAAGGCCACTATATATGAGGCTGACCTGATGGCAGCGGTGTTGAACATACTTGATAACGCAATTCACTGGTTGGGAACTTCAGATCGTATTGATAAGGAAATCGTTATCTCCGCGTCAGAGTCGAAGCGGTGGGTAAAGGTCTCAATATCAAACAACGGGCCCGCCGTCGACCCCATCGTCGAGCCGAACTTGTTCCGGCCTGGTTTTACACTCAAGACTGAGGGTTCTGGAATCGGATTGGCAATCGCGAGAGAGGCGATGAAAGCGAGCAAGGGAAAGGTCGAGTATGATTCCGCATCCGAATTGACTAGTTTTTCTATTTACATGAAGAGCGAATAGAGGGGAGGCTGAAATGGACGTTGCCTGTATTAATGTTGTGTTAGTTGAGGACGAGGGCGCTAACATCAAAGCATGGCAGGACCATGCGGCGATGCATAACGCGGATGTGCAGAACACAGGATTCAAGGTCATAACGATTGTTGCGAAGAGCGCGGCCGAAGCAAGGCACGCGCTTGTCGAGAATCGCGCTGATGCAGTGGTGGTTGATCTTCGCCTACGAACCGAAGGTAATGCGGCACCTAATGATCACGGAAACGATGTGGTCCGATACGCCCACAGCGCTCATCCTGTTGCCATAGCCGTCTACACTGGTCAGAGGCAAGAGGCTGAGGTCGAAGCTTTTCCTCAAGTAGAGGTGTTTGATCGCGGTGCTGGACTCGTGCCAGTTTTTGAATGGCTGGGGAAGCAGCGAGGTATGTTGGAACATCTCAAGGAGCTTCGTAATTCCATCGAGGCTGAGACGGCCAAGGTGTTCTTCAGCTCGGTTTGGCCCCGTTGGTCAGGTTGGACAGCTCAGCGGGGACCGGCCATCAAGCCGATGCTGTTCCGCCACGTTATTGCTCACATCCACGACAATTTGATGAATGCGAATGGAGGCGTCTCCCATCCCGAGGAGACCTACTTTGTTCCGCCCATCAAGGTTAGATTCGATACAGGTGATATCGTTCGAGATGGGCAGGGGCTTTGGGTGGTGGTAACACCGAGATGCGACTTGGCGACTGACGGTAAGGTCTCGTTGGTTCTGCTGGCCGAGTTCCAGGACATTTCCACACGGTGGAGGGGCGCGAATGCCAGGGAGCGAACTAAGATTTCTCAGCATGGCGGGTCACATAAGAACCACTTCCTTCCGGAGATGGTGGACTCTGCAGGTAATGGAATGGGACCTTGGTTCGTGGACTTCACCTCTCTCAGGGTTGTTCCAATTGATGGGGATCAGGGACTCAAGGCGATGAATAGAGTCGCCTCGCTAACGCCCCAGTTTGTACCGTCTCTCGTCGAGCGGTTCGGAGCATACTTTAGTCGCATTGGTACACCTGTAGTTTCGCAGGACTGACGAGGGCGTAAGTCGTCGTAGGTAGCTTGGTGTCCCCGCTGAAGCTGTTCGGCGGGAACTTTGTTGCTGCAGCGTACGCTTGCTTGGTGGAGGCCGCTGTGCGGCCAAAGCCGGGAACGAACGATGTAGTTTGTCAGTGTGCACCGCAGTCTGTTCGGGCTTCCGATACGTTTCGTACGGGGAATTCCGTTCCAGCGCCGGAGTAGAGGTTGAACGCAGCGCGTCTCAGCGGCTTGGCCTATCAAAGCCGACGATGAGCAACTGTGATGATGAGTTGTCCACGAGCAGAGCGAGCTCATCTCGGCAGTTGAGCTCAAGGTGCCTAGCCGCAAAGCGCCCGGCCCCGAGCGCAGCATCTTCATCCACTAGGCTTATGGCTTCTTCGCGCATGACAGCAAACTCGGCATCTGAAACACTGGGGAAGGTTCTTAGCTCGAGCCCGCCTTTGGGCAGGTGCAAGTGGCCGAGTGCTGAACCAATCAGTGCTGCCAAACACATTAGTGCGTACGTCAGAGACTTCATTGGAAGTCCTGCAGATCAGAGGCGAACGGATAATGGGGCCGCGGCGACAGCCCGCAGCCTATTGCTTGAGGTTCAAGACTTAGGTGCTACTCGCGCGCATGCAACCGCTCAGCCACCTGCGCCGTCAACGCCACACAAGCCATCTTCAGTCCTTCCATAACCCGATCCCCGAGGTACTCCTCGGGCGCGCCGTTCTGCCGAGTCCGCTCCGCAGCCAGCATCAGCTCCGCCACCACACGCAGCCCTGCCAATGCGCAATCCGCATCCGCCAGCTGAAGGCACCGCCCAGGCAGTTGATGCCGTTCCGGCCAAGGCTGGCCATCCGCAGCCGCACCGGTTCCGATGCGGCGCAGCGTGGCGACGAAGGCGTTGGGATCGACGGACGATTCGCGCTCGGGTTCAGCGTTGTCCGGATCGTACTGCGCGTGCAGGGAACGGAAGTCCGATGTGTTCATGGCAATGCTCCGTACAGGACAGATAGCAGCGCCACCAATAAAGGTGGCGGACGGTGCGGGCTCGAAAACCGGTAAATGCCAGACCGGCGGGTCCGAAGACCCCCACGCACCGCCCGCCATGGAACGCGAACGGATTGCCAGCCGACGCCACATAAAAGGTGACGTCGGCTGGCAAGCGCATACAGCTGGCATAAACACGGGTTTTCGAGTCCCGCGCCACCCTTTTCCGGTGGCACGCCAAGGTGTACTCGCATGGTTGCGAGATGCCAAGAAACCGTAGGCCGCAGAGGCCGCAAATGCTGACGCTTACGGCATTGTTGCATGGCGCGCGCGTGGCAGAACCCTTGCGGTGCAGAGGTTTCGGCCGGTGTTAAGTTATCGCCCGAATGCGCATTGAAAGGCACGGTTTGCAGATGATCGGGGTCTCAAAAGCGACAGTCCGCCCGCATGGCTGAGATCCGAAGTTGGCCGATTGCGACACGACTTAACTTTGCAGCGCCACCCCCGGCCGTGGCCACAGTGCATCGTCGCGCTCCAGGTCGTAGTCGCTGCCGAAGGCCAGCGCCGCCTCCCGCGGCGGAAGGTCTGCATAGCAGTCCAGCAGGTATTCATCCATGCCGGCATCGCGATGGTCGATGGCGAACAGGTGGAGAAGTTCCTTGTCGAACGCTTCCAGCCATGCGGGGTCGATCTTGGTCATGGTCATCCTCCTGAGTGCAGGAATAGTGCCTGCACCATCGCGTGCCTCCTACCTGCAGAATGGTCCCGCGCAATGTTCGTCGGCAGGCATCCCAATTCCGCCACGCGGCAATGTGAAGCCAGTTCAGGTCCTGCCGGCCGGTGCGGTGTATAAACTGCCGACACGTGAGTGCCCGAATGCGAGGAACGGATGCGACACCTACTGAGGCCATGGATGGTACTGCTGCCGCTGCTTGTGGGCGGCTGTGGCGCCCAGGCACCCCAGATGTATGGCGACGGTTTCCCTGTCGCCAAGCCGATGGACCTGGTCCATGCAGGTGCGACGGTAGAGGCGCGTTTTGAGCTGCCACCGCCTTGGGAGAAGGATCCCAAACCTCGCACGTTCCTGATCGGTTTCCGTACCGGTGGGCCTGCCAAGCGTCCGGACATGAAGCCGGGCGATGTCGACTTCCTTGAAGACGCCCGGATTCCCCTGAAGGTGCAGCTGTGGAAGCTGGAGGGCGAAACCGAAACGCCCGTAGCGCTACAGGTATTGAATCGCGATCTGCCTGCTGTCTGGCAGGGCAGCCGATATCAACCGGCCAAGGGCGATGTGTACGAGTACAGGAGCGCCGTCGGCGCGGATTCGAACAGCCTGGTCAATGCAGGGAAGTACGACATGTCTCTGGCCTACAGGGAATACGAGGTGGCCCGTGCTGATTCCGCGGATCTCACGCCCGGGAAGTACCGGCTGAAGGTGACCAACCTTCAGAGCAACCCGGACGTTGCACATCTCAACATCGAGCTTCTCGTCGCCAACTACAACGTGAAATAGGACTATGGACAGTCAATCGAATAATGCAGCCGCACCTCAGGAAGGCAAGAAGGGGCCTTACACCGTCACGGTCTACCTCGCTGCTCCGGGGACACCTGTTGCAGGCAAGGATGGCACGACCCACTCATCTTCGGCGGGCCATGCCTACTTCATGGTTGCCGATGGTGAAAAGAAGGACGGATATGGGTTCTCGCCGATAAAAACGGGGATCACCGGCCCTGGGCACGTGGTGAAGGGGGAATTCGAGACCTATCAGAACCCTCGGTTCTCCTACACGCTCGAGATCACCAAGGATCAGTACGACAAATTGAAGGCGTACGGCGAGGCGAGCGTCAATCGCGATCAGGACCGCTTCAATCTCTATTACAACGGGTTGTCCAACAGCTGCGTCGATTATGTGTGGACAGGCCTTGGTCAGGCCGGTTTGCGACCCAAGCTCGAGAAGCCCGATCCCAGCTTCGAAGGGACGATGAAGGTGCTTCCGAACATCGATGCGCTGAAGAGCATTCCGAAGCCGTTCCCCGATAGCAAGCTCAATTCGACGCACGAGAATCCCCTTCCCAAGAAGCAGACCACGTTGCAGAAGCTGCTGACCGAGGTGGAGGGCGAACTGCCGCCGCAGGAGCGGGTGGCTGCACTATCGCCGGAATCACGGCAGCTGTTTGATCGCATGCGATCGGACTTGCCTGAGAAGGTGAGCGATGCACAGGTGATGTCAGCGATGGTTGCTGCGCGGGAGAACGGCATTCACCAGCCGCAACAGTTGCGCGATGTGGTGCTGCAGGAAGAGAAGATCTTCGTGATGGGCACGACGCCTGGCTTCAGGGCCATGGTGGATCTGAACCAGCCTCAGCAAAGCCTTGAAGAGGGGCTGGCCCGTAGTCAGCAGATCGACACGCGGGTGACTGAGCAGACCCGTCAGGAAACGCAGCAGCGCGAGGCGGCGACGCAGACGTCTGGCGGCATGCAGATGGGCTAGTGCGGCCACCCGCGAGCATTCGGGGCGCTGGTACTGCACGCTGGCTCACAAATTCAGCAAGCCGTGATCGGCGCCCTCGATTCCTCCACCTGCCTCCCATCCCACCTATGCCATCATCCGCCCAGGACCGCAGCACCCATCAAGGCTGAACAGGCATGGAGCAGGCAACACGCTACACCGCAACGCTTTATCTGGCCGCCCCCGGCACCCCGCTGAAAAGTGGGGGCATCTCGCCGCGCGGCCATATGTACCTGCAGGTGGCGGCAGGCGACGAGGCCCACAGCTATGGCTTCGCACCGCCGCGCCAGGTCCCGGGCGAAACTCGCTCCGGCGTGCAGTACGCGCAGGTGCGCCACGACGATGCCGACGAGCATCTGCAGCCGTACTACAGCCGCACCCTGGAAATCTCCGAGGAGCACTACGGCTGCCTGCGTGATTTCGCCGAGGAGCCGGCCGAGTTCGAATTCGATGTGGATCGCCCGGCCACCATCAACCGCTGCAGCGATTTCGTCTGGGCGGCGCTGCATTACGCCGGCCTGCATCCGCTGCCAGCGCCGCTGGACGGCGGCAGCAACCTGGGCGAGTTCGCGGTGCTGTTCAACCTGCCGGAAATCCAGTGCATCGCCGCGCCGTTCCCGGGCAGCGATCTGAATGCCGAAACCCACCATGCGATGCCCGAGCGCGAGGCCGAACACCATCGCCAGGGCGACCGTGCCAGCGATGAGCCGCCGCCGACGCCGATCGAAGTGGCCGGCACGCTGCTGGACCCTTCGCATCCCGACCATCGCCTGTTCTCGCAGCTGATCCAGAAGGTGGCCGAGCTGGACGCCGCGCATGGACGTCCATTCGATGCCGCCAGCCAGCGCATCAGTGCCAGCCTGCTGGTGCTGGCCAAGCAGAACAATCTCTCGCGCGTGGACCACGTGCTGCTCAGCCAGCCGACCAAAAACAGCCATGCCGCCGAGAGCATCTTCATCGTGCAGGGTGACCGCAACGACCCGGGGCACCGCCGCGCCAGCATCGCCACCGAGGTGGCGGCCAAGACCGATGTGGCTGATTCGCTGCGGTTGAAGGAGCAGTAATCCGCGCGTCTGCCATGCGCGCGCAGACGCACGCCACGCCCCCCACCTGCTACCATTCCCCGGCAACCCCAGCCAGCCCACCCGCGCAGACAGATGCAGGTCGGGCCGTCGCAGTACGGCCCAGCGAGCCAGGACACCTTCCCGTGCCCATTCAAGGACGCTCGCATGTTCCGTAATCCTCTCTTCCGTTCGGCCGCCCTGGCCCTTGCTGTGTCGCTCAGCCTCGGCGTGCCTTCGGCCTTCGCCGACAACGCGCCTGCCGCCAGCGCCGCAACCGCGGTGCAGCGCCAGGCCGTGGCCAAGGGCCTGTACGAGCTGGCCTACAGCCCGAAGCAGAACGCCGTGTTCGTGGCCTCGTCCGGTGGCTTCGGTGATGACGCCGGCCCGGCCCAGGTGCTGCGCCTGAACCCGACCACGCTGGCTGTGGAAACGCGCATCCCGCTGGAGCGCAAGGCGTTCGGCGTGGTGCTGGATGACGCCCACAATCGCCTGTACGTGGGCAACACCGTGGACCTGTCGGTGACCGTGGTCGACACCGCGCAGAACAAGGCCGTCGGCACCATCCAGCTGATGGAGAAGAAGACCGGCAAGGACGGCAAGGCCGCCTACACCCACGACCTGCGCGAGCTGGTGGTCGACAGCGCCGCCAACCGCCTGTACGTGACCGGCCACAGCAGCCAGCCGGACGTGAGCAGCGTGCTGTTCGTGATCGATACCACCACGCTGAAGGTGATCAACACCATCGACGGCCTGGGCAATGCCAAGGCACCGGGCTTGGCGCTGGATGCGGCCAACAAGCGCGTCTACACCAGCAACCTGCTGGCCGACCTGGTGGTGGTGGGCACCGATTCGAACAAGGTGGTGGCGCAGCACAAGATCGCCGCCGAGCAGCCGATGAACATCGCGCTGGACCCGGCCGGCAAGCGCCTGTTCGTGACCGACCAGGGCTCGGAATTCCTGCGTGGTTACCAGGCCAAGAGCAGCGGCCTGGTCAGCAAGCACCCGGGCCAGCGCGTGCTGGTGCTGGACCGCAGCACCGGCAAGGAACTGGCCAGCATCCCGACCGACGCCGGCCCGCTGGGCATCCTGCTGGACGCACCGCGCAAGCGCCTGTACGTGACCAACCGCGAAGCGGGTACGGTGACCGCCTACAACAGTGACAGCTACCAGAAGGTGGCCACCTACACGGTGCCGACCCACCCGAACAGCCTGGCGCTGGATGCGAAGAACAACGTGTTGTTCGTGAGCATCAAGAACGGCGAGAAGGACGACAAGGGCGCTGACGAGAGCGTGGCGCGGATCCAGCTGTAAGGCGCTGACGCCGGGCCCCGCCCGCCGACGTGCCGCGTGAAGAAGGCAGGGTGCAGACCCTGCCTTCTTCATTGCCCGGTTGCAGTGCCGGAGGCCGCCCGCTAGGGTTGAAGCCCATGGCAGGGAGCCAAAGGGTCTGAATCATGCTGGGTATCCATCGCTGGCTGCGTGCCGGCCTGTTCTTCACGCTGGCGGGCGCACTCGGCGCCTGCAACAGCCGCATACCGGATGCGCCGGAGCCGCTGGATCTGGTCAAGCCGATCGACGTGGCCGAACCCGGCCAGGCGGTGCGGTTCGAGTTCGAGACGAATGCCCGCAACTTCTATCCGGGTCGACCCTATGTGCTGGATCTTGAAGTGCAGCGACATGGACCCGGGCCTGGCAGTGAGCCAGACATGGACAGTGTTCATGTTCCCTTCCAGCTGTCCCTGCAGCGCTGGGTAGCAGGTGCCTGGCAGGACGTTGCAACCTCTGATGTCCATCAGGCAAGGGCGCGCAATCTGGGTGAGCCGCTCCCCGAATGGCATGCATCGGCAGACTGGCGCTACGCGCAGCAAGTATCGATGGACGCCAACCGATACAGGTTGAGCATCGTCCCGCTGCCGCTGGAAACGGGTGCCCGCTACCGCCTGGATGTACGCACGGTGCAGCCCACCGCTGCGCTCCAGCATTACCCGGCACAGCTGCGGGTTCATGCAGACCCACTCTCTGGAAAATAGTCACCATCCCACCGCTGGAAGGAACTGAAGGATTCTTCTTATGGACAAGCCGCGCTACACCGTAGAAATCGTCATTGCCGCACCTGGTACGCCGTTGGTGGACGAGAGAGGTGTACAGAAAGTTGTGGACGGGGTTCCGCAGACATCCGGGCCCGGGCACATGTTCTACGTGCTCCATGGGCCGGACAAGACCACGCGGAGTTTCGGCTTCGCGCCTTCCGAGCATGGAAGCATGAACGGGCCGGGCGAGGTCATGAAGACCGATGCGGCCGAGTACCAGAACCCGCACTACAGCCGCACGCTCGAGATCAGCGAGCAACAGTACAAAAAGCTTGAGGCGTTCGGCGCGCACCCGGACAAGTACGGCTTCGATCTGCAATATAAGGACGTGCGCCACAACTGCGTGGACTTCACCTGGGAAGCACTGAATCACGCCGGCATCGAGCGGAAGAGAAGTATCGACGTGAACGGGCTGGTCGGTCCTGCCGCGCAGCTTCTTCCGGATGTGCGCATTCCCCTGGGCATGAAGGGCGAAGGCAAGGACGCCTATCGCCCGCTGCGCAACATCCACGGCGTCGAAAGCATCGATCCGCCGTTCCCCGACAGCGAGCTCAACCGTACGAAGACCAACCCGATGCCCGATCGCACGTGGAAGCAGCACCTGCTGAGCGAGACCGACGACATGGGTGAGCGCAGCGGTGAGCGATTGGCCAACGACGCACGTGCGCCGGGTGATGCGTTGCATCCGCTGGACCAGCGCGTGCGTGCGGCGCTGGGTGAGGCCGCCGATCGGCAGGGGCTGCCGCCGGGACAGCAGCCCGAACTGCTGGCGGGTCACCTGACGCGCTTGGCGGTGCAGGGTGGCTACACCGAACGCGATACCTTGCAGGTGGCCTTCAGCAGTGGCGGTGCAGCGGATTCGCCGGGCTATGTCTTTCTGCAGCGCATGGGCGAGACCGCATCACCGGACCCGGCGGCGAACCGCCAGCGCCTTTCGCTGGCCGATACCCAGCAGGGCACGGTTGAAGAGGTGTACCAGCTCGCCAGCGTGCAGCATCAGGGCCGCGAGGCCAGCCGCGTCGCGCAGGACGATCAGCTGCAGCAGCAGACGCAGCACGCTCAGCCGCGAATGGGCTGATACAGGGTTTTCCACAGGCGTCGATGGCATCGACGTCTGGTGGCATTCACCCCAGGCGATGCACGGGATTCTGCTGCGGGTCCTGCGCCTGTGCATCCAGCGTCTGCTGCTCAGCCTGCGCCGGCGGCTGCACACCCAGCCCCAGCTTCTGCAGCGACTGCTCCACCGGAGTCTGTACCGCCACAGCGGTCGGCATCATCGCGCGCAGATGCGCGGGGTTGGCCGGGTCGCCCTGCACCACGAAGACGTTGTGCCCGGCCGGGTGCTGGGCCGTCGCAGTGCTGACCAGCACATGGTCGACCTGCTGCAGGCCCTGCTCGCGGGCGAGCACGGTCAGGCTGGCGGTCAGGCGCTCGCTGGTCTGGTCGAACGGACGGCCATGCTGGGCGTCCAGCGCGGCCACGCCCTGGCGGATCTGCTGGTTGAGGCCGTACTCGGGATGGTTGGGGGTGATCTCTGCCATGGCGATCGAACGGTTGCGGTGGGTCGGGGTGGACCCCGCCAGTATAGATCCGGCCCGTGAAGCACGCCCGATGGGTCAGTCCGCTGCGTGATGGTCGTAGCTGATCACCCGTTCGGCCAGCCAGCGCCCGTCCACGCGGCGCCAGACCTGGATGAAGCGGGCCTGGCCGACCCAGCGCTCCACGCCGTCCTTGCCGCGTTCGTGGAAGCGGTGGTCACCGATTTCCAGCGCCCGCTCATCGTGCAGCGGGAACACCTGCAGTGAGGAATCCACCAGCTCGCGGCGCAGGTGCCAGCCGCCCTTGCGCGCGTTGTCGCACATGCTGGCCACGCTGCGGCGGAAGTCCTCACGGTTGCTGGCCGACTTGCCGTCCTTGTCATGGAAGAACTCCATGTCTTCGGTGGTCATCGCGGCGGCCTTGTCGGCATCGCAGGCCTCGAAGGCCACAGCAAACAGCTGGGTATCGGCCTGGCGGATCTGTTCGCGCAGGTCATCGGCGGGCGACGGTGCGGCAGCGAGGCCGGCAGCCAGCAGGGGCAGGGTGAGCAGCAACATGGCGAAACTCCCGGGAGTGATGTGCGCAGGCTGGCATGCCGGTGACCACGGCGGTACGGCGCTGCGACGAAACCGGGAAGGCGCGGTGCGAAGGCCGGGAATGCCGGTGCGGCGCCGTGCGGCGGCGTGTGCAGGCGATGTCACGGGCGGGCGCGATTCCCTCACGGCTGCCATAGGTCGTGGCCGCTAGCCTGCACTCCTCCCCTTCCACAGGAGCTCCCATGCCTGCTTCCCGCATCCGCCTGCATGTTGAAGACAGTGGTGGCGACGGCCGCCCGGTGATCCTGATCCACGGCTGGCCGCTGTCCGCCGATGCCTGGAAGCCACAGGTGTCGATCCTGCGTGATGCACAGCACCGGGTGATCAGCTACGACCGGCGCGGCTTCGGGCGCTCCGACAAGCCGGCCGAAGGCTATGACTACGACACGCTGGCGGCGGACCTGGCGGGGTTGATCGAGGAACGTGACCTACGTGACGTCACCCTGGTCGGTTTCTCGATGGGCGGCGGCGAGGTGGCGCGCTACGTGGCCAACCACGGCCAGGAGCGCCTGCACAGTGTGGTGTTCGCCGCGGCGGTGCCGCCGTTCCTGCTGCGCAGCGACGACAATCCGGACGGCCCGCTGACGCAGGACAAGGCCGATGACATGCGCAGTGGGCTGGAGAACGACCGCGAAGCCTTCTTCGACGGCTTTACCCGCGATTTCTTCAGCGCCAACGGCCAGTTGATGGTGACTGAAGAGACGCGTCAGGCGGCGATCGCGCTGTGCCATCAATCCGACCAGGCGGCGGCGTTGGGCTGCATGAAGGCGTTCGCCACCACCGATTTCCGCGATGACCTGAAGAAGATCACGGTGCCAACCTTGATCCTGCACGGCGACAGTGACGCCATCGTGCCGTTCGAGGGCTCCGGCCAGCGCACCCATGAGGCGATTGCGGGCAGCGAGGTGGTGATCCTGGAAGGCGCGCCGCATGGCTGCAACACCAGCCACGCGGATCATTTCAATCTGGCGCTGCTGAACTTCCTGAAGCGGTAAGCTGCTGCGATGCGCCAGACCAATACACCTCCGTGGAAGAAGCCCAAGCCCAAGGGGCAGGCGCCGCAGCCGCTGTCCGATGCACAGAAGGCAGCGGCGCGGCAGCGGGCGGAGGAGAACGGGCGGCGCTATCCGAACCTGGTGGACAACATGTGGGCGTCGAAGCTGCCGCGAGGAGCGTGATTGGGGGCAGCCGAGCCTGGGCTCGGCTCTACAGGCGAGGCAGTGGCTGCCAGCTTGACTCCCGCCATGGCGCCACGTCGCGCTGCTGCACGTGGATCGCTTCGACCGGCAACCCTGCCAGTCGTGCCAGTTCTGCACGCAGCATTTCAGCGTCCACCGGTCGCGCGATGGCCACCTGCATGCGATCGCCCAGCAGTCGTACCTGCACGGGAACGACGGCATGGGCTTCATGCTCGCCGCCGGTGCGAGCGATCGGGTAGCGCATCGCCGTGGGCCGCCCCAGCTGTGCGAGCGCGGGTTGCCATGCCTGCAGCACGACGGACTGTGCGGCTACGGGAACCTGCACCTCGACGACGGTTCCCGGATAACCGATGAGATTGCCCACCATTACCTGGAAGCGTGCGCCATCGGGCACGGCGATCACGGTGGCGATCAGCACCATCAGCGAGAGGACAGCCGAAGCGAAGTGCCAGCTGCGGGGTGCGGTGGCCGCGCGGCTCGCCGTGCGCAGGCCTGGCTTGCGCCGCAGTTTGCGTGCGTAGATGCGGCGATCCTTCCTGCGGGGGCTGCTGCTGTGCTCGGGCAGGTTCAACGGGACGCGTGGCAGCCGGGCGACGCGGGCCTTGATCAGGCGCGACAGCAGCCACCACGCGAGCACGAACGCCAGCAGTGGCAGCAGCGTCCGCACGACCAGATACAGCATCACCATCAGGATTACCAGGGAAATTTCGGATCCAAACAACCGTGCCATCGTAACGGTGCTGCGTGGTGCGTGTTGCATCCGCCAGCCGACACGCACGGGGCGCTTGGTTAGGATGGCTCTTTGCTGTCATGGATGAACCGATGAGCCCTGCCACGTCCCGAATCCGCCGCATCTTTGGGCAGGGCCCGATCCTGATGATGCTGCAACTGGTCGCGCTGCTGTCCGTCGCGTTGGCAGCGGGCTTCTTCCACTATCGGGTCGACCTGCTGCTGGAGCCGATCAACGCAGCCTGCGGTGGCCCGGATGAGCAGGCACGGTTGCAGGTGGCCGAACAGGTGATGGCACGTGCCGGCGCATTGGATGACTGGCAACCCCTGAGCTGGATTCCGGTGGCAGGCATCGTGCTGGCGTTGCTGGGGGCCATGGCGGTATGCGCGAGCCGCGCGCTGTGGCTGCGCGATCGGCTACGCACGGCGAACCTGGCGCTGATGCTGCTGCACGGTGGCGCACTGGCCTTGGCCGGATGGGTGCTGCACCTGTACGAGAATGCGTGGCGCAATGTGGCTCGGCTGTCACCCACGGCGTGCCTGGTGGAGCTGGTGTCGGAGGGCGATGTACCGCTGGAGCAGTCGCAGCGCGTGGTATTCCACATCCTGACGCGGGTGAACGCTCCTTTGCTGCGCAACCCGGATGATCTGGCGCTGGTGCTGGCGGTGCTGTTGTTGGCCGCGATGGCCGGCGGCGTGGCCCTGTGGCGCGCGATCGCACGGGCCCGGGCGGCACGATCGGCAGGGGCGTAACTGGCATCCGGCGGTGATCTGCGGCAGCCTATGCCGATGAGTACGGATACTTCACACAAGCAGGCCAGCAAGTTCATGAGCCTGGTGTTGCGCCACGAACCAGAGAAGATCGGCCTGCAGCTGGATGCGCAGGGCTGGGCCGATGTCGATGATCTGCTGCAGCGGATGGCCGATCATGGCGTGGCGCTGGACCGGCACACCCTGCAGGCGGTGGTCGAGACCAATGACAAGCAGCGCTTCGCGCTGAGCGACGACGGTCTGCGCATCCGCGCCAGCCAGGGGCATTCGATCCAGGTGGATCTGGGCCTGGAGGCGCTGCAGCCGCCGGCATGGCTGTACCACGGCACGGTGGCTCGCTTCGTCGGTGCCATCCGTGAGCAGGGCCTGCGGCCTGGCGAGCGCCAGCACGTGCACCTGTCGCTGGATCGCCAGACCGCGCAGCAGGTGGGCGCACGCCGCGGTGCGCCGGTCATCCTCAGCGTGAATGCCGGGCGCATGCATGCCGATGGTCATGTGTTCCACCGTTCGGCCAATGGCGTGTGGCTGACCGCGCACGTGCCGCCGCAGTACATCGCCGGCTGAGCACACGCTCGGCGGCGCGCGGCAATCGCGCTACAGTCGACGCCTCGCCACTCCAGGGAAGACCCGATGCGATGCTTGCTGCGTGCGTTGCCGTTGCTGCTGTGTTCGCTGGCGGTACATGCCGCCGAGGTGGACCGCCGGATTGCGGTGACCATCGATGACCTGCCATGGGCACGGCTGGACCAGATTACGCCGCCGGACCTGCAGGCGCGGCATGCGGCGTTGATGGCCCAGCTGCATCAGGCGGGCGTGCCGGTGGTCGGCTTCGTCAACGAGAACAAGCTTGAGGTGGACGGGCAGGCGCAGCCGGCGCGGGTACAGATGCTGCGCGACTGGCGCGATGCGGGCTATGTGCTGGGCAACCACACGTACTCGCACATGGATCTGAATGCGAAGGGCGTGCCGGCGTTCCAGCAGGATTTCCTGCGCGGCGAAACGGTGCTGCGGCCGCTGCTGGCCGAGAAGGGGCAGGCGCCGCAGTGGATGCGCCATCCCTACCTGCGCGCCGGGCGCACCCCGGATGAGCGTGCGCAGATGGACGCGTTCTTCAAGCAGCACGGCTACCGCGTGGCGCCGGTGACGGTGGACAACGGCGAGTGGGTGTGGGCGTTCGCCTATGCCAACGTGATGAACGAGCAGGCGGACTCACCTGCACGCGAAGCGACGCTGGCGCAGCTGCGCAAGGGCTACGTGCCGTACATGCTGAACAAGCTGGACTACTACGAGAACCAGTCACAGGCGTTGCTGGGTTACGCGCTGCCGCAGGTGTGGTTGATGCACGCCAACGAGCTCAATGCGGCGACGTTCGCCGAACTGGTGGCGGCTACCAGGCGCCGAGGCTATCGCTTCATTTCACTGGACGAGGCGATGCGTGACCCGGCCTACGCACGCGGTGCCGAGGGTTACAACGGCCGCTACGGCCCGAGCTGGCTGCACCGTTGGGCGATGGCGGAGAAAAAGCCGAAGGACTTCTACGCCGGCGAACCCGAGGTGCCGGCGTGGGTGATGAAACTGGCAAAGGTCGATTCGGAGTAAGGCTCAGCGCTTGACGGCCAGCACGCCGTCCAGCGCCAGCTCGGCCTTGAAACCGGCCTTCTCCAACCGCTTGGCGACTTCACGCGGGACGTCGCGGCCGCTGGTCAGCTTGTTCGGCGCACCGGTGTAATGGAACAGGCGGCCACCTTTGCGGATGACGCGGGCGAGGTGGTCGTAGAACACCTGCGAGTACAGCTCGCCGGCGATGCCGAAGCGCGGCGGGTCGTGCAGGATCGCGTCGACGCTGTTGCTGGCCACCTGTTCGATCTGCTGCGAGACGTCGCCGTGGCTGAACTGCAGGCGGCCACCGGCGGCAGCCGAGTCCGGATCCGGCGACCATGGGTTGAGCGTGCGCAGCCACATCACATCGGCGTTCTTCTCGAACGAGCGGATCTGGCCGACACCGGCCTCCAGCGCGCACGCGGCGAAGTAGCCCAGGCCGCCGCAGGTATCGAGGATGACCTTGCCGGCGGGGGCGACCAGCTCGACCTTGCGTCGCGCATCCTCGAACGGCGACAGCTTCGAGGTCGGCAGCATCTTGATACCGTCGATCTCGAAGGTCGGTGCGCCCCATTCGGTCGGTACCAGCTTGATCAGTGAGCCGCTGTAGCGCGAGATCGGCTCGAACGCATCGCCATCCCAGTAGTACAGCGTGCGGTCCTTCAGCTTGCCCGGCCACGGGTAGGGCTGGCCGCGGAAGTGGAAGCCGTCGGCGTGCAGTACCACGGTGTCCTGGCTGCGGCCGAGGTCGAGCGAGCCCTGCCATTCGGCGGCGCCCTTGTCATGGGCACGGCGCAGGGTGTCGGCGCTGTCGCGGGTCAGCAGGGGGCCGGTGTAATGGGACACGGCGGGTACCGGGGCGGTTCGGGGGGAGGGCATGGTACCGCAGCTGTTGTAGAGCCGAGTCTACCCATGGCTCCACCATGCCTGCATCCACGCATGGCGTGGATCTACTGCAAACGTAGCCGAGCGTGGGCTCGGCTCTACAGTTCAATCGCACTTCACCGCATACACCAGCCCGGCCCCGATCAGCATCAGCGCCATGTAGTCGCTGTCGCTGGCCTTGTGCAGGGCTCTCGGGCCGCGCTGCCACTGGCCATCGCGACCGAAGGAGACGAAGTACTGGCCGCTTTCCTTGTCGATGCGTAGACCGCCCGAAAGCCAAGGGCCAGCTGGTGAAATCATGAACTGAATGATGTCAGTGATGATTGAAGCCGAATCATTAAGCCCGAGCAGGAGAGGGCGCCTTGGCGCCCTTTCCTCCGTGGCAGGAGCCTGGTATCAGTCGGCCCTGATGGAACCGCGATCGCTTGCGCAGGCGCGCGGTACGCACCCCTCCATCAACGTATTCATGGTCTGCGGAGTATGAGCGAAGCAGAGTACTCTTGCGGTGTGGTTTCCCACGGTATTCGGTGGGTAGTACTCGCTATAGAAGGTTTGGCACCTTCCGTTGTCGATTTGCGCGCTACCTTGGATATTCCCGCTGACAGAGCTGTTGAATCTCACGGTTCCGTAGGAAACGAAGTTCTGGCCGGCTGATACCTGTCCATTTGGTGCATAGGCGAATACATAGTCAGTACTCTTTGCGTCAATAGCACCGTTCGACTCGATGCTTGAGCAATGCCATGCAGCGCTTCCTGGCCCCACCGTGATTGACTCTCCCTTGGCGGGATTCATCCCGATATCTGCGCAGGAAGCCTCGTGGTACCGCTTCGTTGCTTCCGATTGATCATCGTAGCGATATACATACTGACCCTTCGAGTTGCGGGTGAGGGACTGCTCCACACTGACCGTTCCCCCGATGGAGTCAGGCCATTCTGCGCTGCGAACAATTCTCGCTGGGGACTTCGCTTCGTCACCGGTCTGTCCTTCAGCCGGCATTCCATCTGCCGCCTGCATGGATGCTGAGACGATGAACATGAGAGCGGCTAGCTGCGATTTCATCTGGACCTCTCCAATCTGGGTGAGGCTCCATCTTCTCTACTTACCCAGTGGTGCACTGGGTAGCATCACGCAGTTGTTGGGATTTCAAACATTCCTCAAAAATTGCTGTCGCTAATCGCACTTCACCGCATACACCGGCCCAGCCCCGATCAGCATCAGCGCCATGTAGTCGCTGTCGCTGGCCTTGCCCTTCAGCGTCGCGCCCTTGTTGAAGTGGAAGATACCGAAGCCGCCGGCCATGCGGATCAGGGCACTGTCGATCTGATCGGCATCATCACGGAAGTAGCGGCTGATCTCGCTGCGGCTGGCTTTGTGCAGGGCATTGGGCTCGCGCTGCCATTGCTCGCCACGGCTGAAGGAGACGAAGTACTGGCCACCTTCCTTGTCGATGCGGAAGTCAGCGGGTTTGCGCGCGCTGGTGGCGAAGCAGCCCTGCAATGGGTCGGCGGAGAAGGGAAGCCCGGCGTCACCGCTGCAGGCGGTGGTCAGCAGCAGGAGGGCACCGGGCAGCAGCAGGCGGAGCGTGCGCATGGGATGTCCCTACAGGGCAGGTGCGGCTAGTGTAGGCAGCACGCGGGCGCGGCCCGTACAGAAATTCGGCAAGAACACAGGGGTTTTCGGATGGCGCAGGGCAAGGCACCGTGGTGCGGCGTGGGCAGTTGGCTGGGGATCGCTGTGGGGTGGGGTGCAGGCACCGTGGCAGCGCAGGCAGCGGTGGCTGCAGGCGGCAATGGCATGGCCGCAGGGCTGGGCGTGGGCGTGCTGGGTGCGGCGCTGGTGGGCTGCGGCCTGGCGGTGGCCGCGCGCGTGCGCGGTGAGCGCTGGCCGTGGATCGGCATTGCTGGCGCAGTGCTGAGCGCGCTGCCGCTGCTGATGTACCTGCTGCGGATGATGCTGAAGCTGTAGCGGTAGAGTCGAGCCATGCTCGACTCATGGATAGGACCAGCCAGGCATGGCCTGGCTCTACTGGGCAGCGGCGGCCGGCGCATGCCATGCCGGCCAGCGGCCGGCACTACCCGATGTGATTCACGCGCTGCGGTGGATCTCCACGGTTACATGCACCAGCTCTTCGTGGATGGCCAGCGCGTTGCGCACGGTATCGGCATCGAGGCTGGCGTCGCTGGTGACCACGCTGGCGCTGACCGCGTACTTGCCGCGACCCACCTGCCAGACGTGCAGGTCGGCCAGGCGTGCCGGCCACGGGCCCTGTTCGATCACTTCGCGCACTTCGGCCACCACCGGCGCGTCCATCTGCGCGTCGAGCAGGATGCGGCCGCTGTCGCGCAGCAGGCCGATCGCCCAGACCGTCACCAGCACGGCGCCGACCAGGCCCATCACCGGGTCCAGCCAGGTCAGGCCCAGCAGCTTGCCGCCGAGCAGGGCGACGATGGCCAGCACCGAGGTGGCGGCGTCGGCCAGCACGTGCACGTAGGCCGAGCGCAGGTTGAGGTCGTGGCCGTGTGCGTGGCTGTGGTCGTGGTGATCGTGGCCATGCCCGTGGTCATGGCCATGGCCATGGGTATGACCGTGATGATGATGCGCGTGTCCGGGGCTGTCGTGCAGCCACCAGGCGCACAGCAGGTTCACGCCCAGCCCGACTGCCGCGATGGCGATGGCTTCGTTGTAGTGGATCGGCGCCGGCACCCACAGCCGTTCCAGCGATTGCACGGCCATCAGCGCGGCGACGCCGAGCAGGGCGATGGCGCTGGTATAGCCGGCCAGGATCTCGATCTTCCAGGTGCCGAAGGCGAAGCGCGGGTCGTGCGCGTAGCGGCGCGCACAGCGGTAGGCGAACACCGAGAGGCCCAGCGCCAGCGCGTGCGAACTCATGTGCCAGCCGTCGGCGAGCACGGCCATGGAGTTGAACCACCATCCGCCGACGATCTCCACCAGCATCATGCTGACGGTCAGCCACAGGGCGCGGCGGGTGTTGCGTTCGGCCAGCGGATTGCCGTCGTCGAAGCGGTGTTCGTGGCGACGGGCGGCGGCAAGGGCGTCCAAGTGCATGGGAAGACCAGAGGGTGGAAGGATACCCCCATAGGGTATACGATCCATCCATGGCCCATGTACACAAGAATCGAAAGCAGCTGCTGACCCGGGTACGCCGTATCGGCGGCCAGGTGGCGGCATTGGAGCAGGCGCTGGACAGGCCGGAGGGTGAGGCCGGCGACTGTGCGGACGTGCTGGTGCAGGTTGCCGCCGTGCGCGGTGCCGCCCACAGCCTGCTGATGGAGCTGCTGCACGAGCACCTGCAGGAACACGTGGTGGGCGCCGAAGATCCGCAGCAGCGGGCGGACGAGGCCGCGGTGCTGGTGGAGCTGCTTCGTCGCTACGGCAAATGACCGGGTAGTGCCGGCCGCTGGCCGGCACCAGCAGGTTGCGTGCGGCGTTCATGGGGTTGCCGGCCAGCGGCGGGCACTACCCGTGCCGGTGCCGCGCGTTCCAGATGTGCGTGGCGGCCAGCAGCAGGCTGCCGGTGACGGTCATCGGCGTTTCCCAATCGTGCGAGGGCAGCGCCAGCGCGCTGGCCAGCAGCAGGCCGAGCCCGGTGCCGGCGGTGGCCCAGGCCAGCACGGGCAGTGGGTGGCGGCGCTCGGCCCGCCACAGCGCGTAGCCGGTCAGTGGCAGGGCGATGGCCACGAACAGCAGGTGCACCCACTCCGCTTCGGCCCAGGTGCCAAGCAGTGGCAGCGCGGCGGCAAGCAGGGGCAGCGCCAGGCAGTGCAGCAGGCACAGGCTGGACAGGGCGACCGCGCCGGCATCGAGCAGGGCGGCAGAAGGCGACTTCATCGGGGGAGGTTCCTTGCGCGACAATTGTTATACAGTAACATTTCCGTTCCGCAGCCAACCCGCTCCGACATGAACACTGTTTCCCGCGCCGACCGTCGCCTTCCGGTCACTGTGCTGTCCGGCTTCCTCGGGGCCGGCAAGACCACCCTGCTCAACCAGATCCTGCGCAACCGCGAGGGCCTGCGCGTGGCGGTCATCGTCAACGACATGAGCGAGGTCAACATCGATGCGCAGCTGGTGCGCGAGGGTGGCGCCGAACTGCGCCGCACCGAAGAGACGCTGGTGGAATTCAGCAATGGCTGCATCTGCTGCACGCTGCGCGACGACCTGCTGCAGGAAGTGCGGCGGCTGGCCGATGCCGGTCGCTACGACTACCTGCTGATCGAGTCGACCGGAATCGGTGAACCGATGCCGGTGGCGGCCACCTTTGCGGTACGCGACGAGCAGGGCTTCAGCCTGAGTGACATCGCGCGCCTGGACACGATGGTGACGGTGGTGGATGGCAGCGCGTTCCTGGCCGACTTCGGTTCGACGCTGCGCCTGGCCGAGCGCGGGCAACAGGCCGGGCCAGACGACGATCGCGGCGTGGTCGACCTGCTGTGCGAGCAGGTGGAGTTCGCCGATGTGATCGTGGTCAGCAAGGTCGACCAGGTGGATGACGAAGTGCTGCAGGACACGCTGGCCGTGCTGCGTGGCTTGAACCGCGACGCGAAGCTGTTGCTGTCCAGCTTCGGTGATGTGCCGCTGGCCGAGTTGCTGGACACCGGCCGCTTCGATTACGAGCGTGCGCAACGTGCGCCGGGTTGGGTGAAGGAACTGCGTGGCGAGCACACACCCGAAACCGAGGAGTACGGCATCGCCAGTTTCGTCTACCGCTCGCGGCGACCGTTCCATCCTGCGCGCTTCGCCCGCGCGCTGCAGTCGGGCATGCCCGGCGTGATCCGCAGCAAGGGCTGGTTCTGGCTGGCCAACCGCATGGACTGGGTGGGCGAGCTGAACACCGTGGGTGCCGCGACGCGGACGCAGGCGGCGGGATTCTGGTACGCCGCGCGCGATCGCGTGCGCGCCGGGCTGGAAGACACCGCGCCGTTGCTGCCGCCGACGCCGCTGCCTTACAGCGACCTGGGGTGGGCGCGGCAGCAGGCCGACTGCTGGAGCGCGCCGTTGCCGGGGCTGGAAGAATTCCCGGATGCGGCCGCGCATTCGGCGATGCAGCGGCTGTGGCACCCGTTGTGGGGGGATCGCCGCCAAGAGCTGGTGGTGATCGGCGTGCACATGGATGAGCGCGCGGTGCGCGCGGAACTGGATGCCTGCCTGCTCAACGAACAGGAGCTGCGCGCCGGCCCGTTGCTATGGCATCAGCTGCCGCAGGCGTTCCCGGTGTGGAAGCGCTGAGCGGGCGTTGAGGGTGCGGGGTGTGCCGGCCAGCGGCCGGCACTGCCCGCCATGCATCCATCCACGCATGGCGTGGATCTACAAGGCGTCGCGCCACTGCCAGCCATCGGCACCGACCTGCAACACCTGCGTCGGCTGCAGCGCCTGCAGCAGGTGCCGGTCGTGGCTGACCATCATCAGGGCACCCGGCCATGCCGCCAGCAGTTCTTCCAGTGCCTGCAACGCGCTCAGGTCCAGTGCGTTGCCGGGCTCGTCCAGCAGCAGCAGCTGCGGTGCGGGGTCGGCATACAGCACGCTGGCCAGCGCGCCTTTCACCCGTTCGCCATCGCTGAGGCTATGGGCTGCACGCTGGATGCGCTGCGCGTCCAGCCCGAGCAGGGCCAGCCGTGTGCGCAGTTCACCCGCATCAGCCGCCGGGTTGGCGGCCTGCACGGTGTCGAGAATGCTGCACTCGCCGGACAACCCCAGCAGCTGCTGGTCGAGCAGCGCCAGCGGTGCATGGCGTTGCACGGTGCCGCTGCGTGCAGGCAGCTGGCCGGCCAGCACGCGCAGCAGCGTGGACTTGCCACTGCCGTTGTCACCGACCACGGCGATGCGCTGCCCTCGACGGATCTCCAGCTGCAACGGTGCACTGCAGCCATGCGGCAAAACCAGCGAGTCCACCTGCAGAAGGCGTGCGCTGCCGCGTTCACCCTCACCGGCAAACAGTGCCAGTTCCGGCGCGGCCTGAACCGCCGAGGCTGCAGCGCGCAGCTGGTCTGCGCTGACCTGCAGGCGCTCGGCCTGTACCTGCTGCGCGCGGCCGTGGCTGGCCTCGGCACGCTGCTTCTGCCGGCCAAGCAGGATCGGTGCCTGGTTGGCCTGCTTTGCATCGCGGTTGCCACGTGCCTGGCGTTGCTGCTGGCGTTCGTGTTGTTCGCGCGCGCTGCGTTGCTGCTGCCGGTGCTGGGCGCGCGCATGGTCGAGCTGTGCAGCAGCGGCTTCGCGTTCGGCGGCACGCGCGTCGGCGTAGTGCTGCCACGGCCCGCCATAGCGATGCAGCCCGCGCGCGTCGAGCTCAACGATCTGCTGCATCTGCGCCAGCAGCTCGCGATCATGGCTGATCACCAGCAGGCCACCGCGCCACTGCTGCAGCTGTTGGTACAGCTGCTGGCGATGGCGTGCATCGAGGTGGTTGCTGGGCTCGTCCAGGATCAGCCAATCGGCGCCGCTGGCCCAGGCGCCGGACAGCGCCACCTGCATGGCCTGGCCGCCACTGAGGCGCGCGGCGGGTTGGGCGGGATCGAGATCGTCGGGCAGCCGTAGCGCCTGCCATTGCTGCTGCAGGCGCTCGCGCAGATCCCAACGCTCGCCAACACAGGCGAAGTCGGTCTCGTCCACGCTGCCGGCTTCGATGCGTTGCAGTGCGGCCAGTTCCGGGCCTACGCCGGCCAGTTCGCCAACCGTGCCGGTGGGGGGATAGCCGGGCGTCGGCAGCAGGAACACGCGGCCGCTGCTGCGTATCTGCCCGCTGTCGGGCAGCAGGTGGCCGGCCAGCAGGCGTGCGAGCACGCTTTTGCCGGTGCCATTGGCACCGACCAGGCCGGTGGCGACCGGTTCGAAGGAAAACGACAGATCGGAAAACAGTGGGCGGCCGTCGGCCAGCCGATACGACACGCGATCGAGCGTGAGGGAATGTGTGGTCATGCGACCTCCATGGATGCCGGGTTCTCCCCTGCGCGCAGGGGCGGGAAGAGTCAGGCCGTCTGGTGGGAAGACGGCGGCATCAATGGCGCATTGGTCGCGAGCCTCTTGGAGGAATGAGCGGGCAGTATAGCGGGGCTGGCTGAATGGTCGGGTGTGGCACCGCCCGGCATGGCCGACGCTACAAGGCATCCACGCATGGCGTGGATCTACTGCACGAGGCACGCATGGCGTGGATCTACTGTGGGCCGGGCATGGGGGCGCGCCTAGGGCACGGTCTCCAGGCGGGCACTGACGAAATCGATGAACACCCGCAGCTTCGGCAGTACGTGGCGGCCCGAGGGCCACAGCAGGTGGAAGATGCCGCAGGAATGCACGTGTTCGTCCAGCACGGTAACCAGGCGGCCGTCGGCCAGCGCATCGCGCACCGAGTGCACCGGCACGAAGGCCAGGCCGACGTGGCGCAGCGACAGCGCCACCCGCGCCTCGATGGTGTTGGCCACCATGTGTACCGGCAGCTCCTGCGGGGTTTCCTCATCGGGCCAGTGGATCGGCCACAGTTCCAGCTTGCCGGTGCTGGGGAAGCGGTAGTGCAGCAGCGTGTGCTGCAGCAGTTCAGTGGGTGTGCGTGGCGTACCGCGGCGCTGCAGGTAGGCCGGCGAGGCGACGATGCGGCGTGGAAACACCCCCAGGCGACGTGCGTTCATGCGCGAATCGCTGGGTTCACCGACACGCAGCACTGCATCGAAACCTTCCTCGATGACATCGACCAATCGGTCGCTGAAGTCGAGGTCAAGGCGGATGTCCGGATACGCGGCCATGAATTCGGCCATCAACGGCAGGGTGAGGTCGCCCACCAACGGCAGGCCGATGCGCAGCGTGCCGCTCGGTGCAGCGTGCGGTTGCGCCAGTTCGGTGCGCGCGGCATCGCGCTCGTCGAGGATGCGCCGGCAGCGTGCCAGGAACAGCTGGCCCTCGGCGGTGAGGGTGATGCTGCGCGTGCTGCGGTGGAACAGGCGCACGCCCAGTGCGTGCTCCAGCCGGGCAACGCACTTGCCGGCGGCCGAGGCGGAGATGCCCTGCAGGCGCCCGGTCTCGACGAAGCTGCGGGTGTCGGCGGCGTGCACGAAGGTCTGCAGGTTGGCGAGGTTGTCCAGGACTGACATGGGCGTGCGGGCGATGAAAGCAGCAGGGTAGGGGCGCGCGATCGCGGCGGGCGGCGCCGCCACCGCAACACTGTGGTGCGGGGCGGGTGGCCGGCCGTTGCGGCCTTTCAGTTCCGGCCATGATGCCGATTGCGGACTGCACGGTCCATGATGCCCGGAGCGGCAACCGGCTTTTTGCGCCGTGCCGTGCCGCCTAACGTGGCGGGCCTCTCCCCACGGATCACCGCGATGCATGCCGCTCTTTCCCTTGAACCCGCACCGACGCTGCCCTCGGTGCAGCAGCTGCTGCAGCAGGTCCACCCCCTGCGCCTGGTCGGTGCGGTGGTGCTGGTGTGCGAGCACGGCATGCTGCGCCATGCCAGCGCGACCGGGCTGGCCGATCGCGAATCGGCCCTGCCGATGCAGCGCGACCAGCTGTTCCGGCTGGCATCGGTCAGCAAGCCGCTGTTGGCCACGGTGATCCTGCGCCTGGTAGCCGAGGGCGTGCTCGACCTCGATGCGCCGGTGCAGCGTTGGTTGCCGGAGTTCCGCCCGGCGCTGGCCGATGGCCGCACGCCGCCGATCAGCCTGCGCCAGCTGCTCAGCCACAGCAGCGGGCTGGGCTACCGCTTCCTGGAAGCCGATGCGGAGGGCCCCTATGCGCGCGCTGGGGTCAGCGATGGGCTGGATGCGAACCCGCTTTCCCTGGCCGAGAACGTACGCCGGATCGCGCAGGCACCGCTGCTGTTCGAGCCGGGCAGCCAATGGCTGTACTCGTTGGGCGTGGATGTGGCCGGTGCGGTGGCCGAAGCCGCGACCGGTGAAACGCTGCAGGTGCTGCTCGAGCGTTTGCTGGCCGCCCCCTTGGGCCTGCGTGATACCGCGTTCGCCACGCGCGAGGGTGCGCGGTTGGCCACGCCCTATGTGAGCGACACGCCGCAGCCGCATCGCCTGCGCGAAGGCGAGGTGGTCGCGCCGTTCGAAGGTACGGTCGGCATCGAGTACAGCCTTGCGCGTGCCCTTGATGCCAGCCGTTTCGCTTCCGCCGGCGCCGGCCTGGTGGGGACTGCCGATGAGGTGATGGTGGTGCTGGAGGCCTTGCGTGATGTGCAGCGCTCCGGCCTGCTGCCGCCCGCGCTGGCGGCAGAGATGGCCAGCCCACAGGTGGGCGAGCAGGGGCCGCCGGAACCGGCTGGCTGGGGCTTCGGGCTGGGCTTTGCGGTGTTGCGCGATGCTGCCGCCAGTGGCACGCCGCAGCGCGAAGGGACTTGGCGCTGGGGCGGCGCCTATGGTCACAGCTGGTTCGTCGACCCGTCGCGTGGGCTGAGCGTGGTGGCGCTGACCAACACCCTGTACGAAGGCATGGATGGGGCCTTCGTCGATGAGCTGCGTGATGCGGTGTACGCCGATCTGGAGACCGTCCGATGAGTGGCCATGCCATTGATGCGGCCAGCCCGGCCGGTGAGGCTACGCGTCTGCCATGGGCGGGCCTGCTGGCGTTGGCCGGCGGTGGCTTCATCACCCTGCTGACCGAGACCCTGCCGGCCGGTGTACTGCGTCCGATGGGCGACAGCCTGGGCGTGAGTGATGCGGCGGTCGGCCAGCTGGTGAGCGTGTATGCGCTGGGCTCGGTGATGGCCGCGCTGCCGATGACCGCGCTGACCCAGCGCCTGCCGCGGCGTCCGCTGTTGCTGGCCGCCGTTGCCGGTTTCGTGGTGGTCAACACGCTGACCGCGCTGAGCAGCAGTTACGCGCTGATCCTCGCCGCGCGGTTCCTGGCCGGCGTGAGCGGTGGCCTGCTGTGGTCGCTGGTGGCCGGTTACGCGGCGCGCATGGTGGTGCCCTCGTTGCAGGGGCGGGCGATCGCGGTGGCGATGGTGGGATCACCCTTGGCGCTGTCGTTGGGGGTGCCGGCCGGCACGCTGCTTGGCCAGCAGATCGGCTGGCGCTGGGCGTTCGCGTTGATGAGCGTGCTGGGCGTGGGTCTGCTGGCATACGCGCGCTGGACACTGCCGGCGCTGCCGGCGGCCGGTGCCGGCCAGCGCACCTCGCTGGCCACGGTCTGGCGGATGCCCGGCGTGCGCAGCACGCTGCTGGTGATGGTGCTGTACGTGCTGGCACACAACGTGCTGTACACGTACATCGAGCCGCTGGCGGTCGACGCGGGGGCCGGTGCATGGCTGGACCGGCTGCTGCTCGCCTTCGGCGTGGCGGCGATTGCCGGCATCGGTATTGCTGGCTGGGGTGTGGATCGCCACCTGCATGTACTGGTGTGGGCGGCGGTAGTCGGCTTCATCGTGCCGGTTCTGGCCTTGCTGGTGTGGCCGGGCGTGGCGAGCGCGCTGCTGCTGGCGACGATCCTGTGGGGCGTGGCGTTCGGCGCGGTGCCGACGCTGTTCCAGACCGCACTGGCACGCCGTGCGGGTGCCGCCGCAGACCTGGCGCAGTCAATGCTGGTGACCGGCTGGAACCTGGCCATTGCTGCCGGCGGCGTGGCAGGCGGCGTGCTGCTGCAGGCCAGCGGCACGAGCCAGCTGGGATGGCTGCCGTTGCTGTTGCTGGCGGTGACCGTGGCGTGGCTGCTGGCACGGCCGAAGGCGTGGGCGTAGGCGGCCGATCAGTGTCACGTGGTGCCGGCCAGCGGCCGGCACTACCGTGGTCCGCGCCATCCACGCATGGCGTGGAACTACCGAGCGCAGCGACCCGCGTTTGCTTTTGCTTTCTTCTGTTGATTCCGTGGTGGGACGCAGCCGGAACCTGTCAGAGGCCGGGGCGGTCGGGTTCGCGGGGGTGTCCGCGGCATGGATGCCGCGGCCAAGCCCCCATGGATGGGTTTACGGCGTCCCCCGCGAACCCGACCGCCCCGGCCAACTCCGGGATAGCTGTACGCGACCCACCACGAGGGGCTCTGCCGTTGCCCGTCCTACTCGATCCCCTCACGCTCGATCGGCACGCTGCGCGGATTCTGCATGTGCTCCCGCGCCGCGCCGTATCGCTGCTGCCGCTTGTGGTGGAAAGCGACGAATTCATCACGTGGCAGCGGCCGCGAGAACAGCCAGCCCTGGCCGAATTCCACGTGCCGGCTGTGCAGGTAGGCCAGCTGCGCCTCGGTTTCCACGCCCTCGGCCACCACCCACAGGCCCAGCTCCTTGGCCATGTCGATGATGTGCGGCGTGACCGGGCTGGTCGCGCTTTCGGTACCGATCGCATCGATGAACGACTTGTCGATCTTCAGCGCATCCAGCGGCAGCTGTTCCAGGTATTGCAGGCTGGAGAAGCCGACGCCGAAATCGTCGATGGCCACGCTGTGGCCGGCGCGGCGGGCGGCGGCGAGCATGGTGCGTGCGCGGTCCAGGTCGAGGAAGCCGCGCTCGGTGGCCTCCATCCAGATCTGCTGCGGCAGGATGCCGCTGCCGGCCATGTGCCGGGCAATCATCTTCAGGGCGCGGCCGCTGCTGATGTCCTCGGCGGCGAGGTTGATCGCGATGTGCGCGCTGCGGTCGGCCACCAGCAGCTCGCGCATGTCGCGCACCACGTTCTCGATCACCAGGTCGGTGACGTCGGCGATCATGCCGGCCTCTTCGGCCAGCGGAATGAACAGGTCGGGCCGCACCTGGGTGCCATCCGGGCGTTGCCAGCGCACCAGTGCCTCGGCGCCGACGCAGATGCCGGTGTCCAGTTCGATGATCGGCTGGTAATGCAGGTACAGCTCGCGGCGGCGGATGGCGGTGGCCAGTTCACCGCGCAGCGACAGGCGGCGCCGCGACAGCCAGATCACCAGGCCGGCACCGGCGGCGGCCAGCAGCAGGCCCACCGGCACGTACAGCCACGCCTGCTGGCGGAAGGCCGCGGCCAGCGCGGTGCGCGGCGTGGTGGCGATGGCCAGCCATTCCTCGTTGCGCGCGGTGGCGAACAGGGTGCTGTGATCCAGGCCTTCGCCGGGGTCGCGCAGCAGTGCCTGCAGCAGGTCCGGATCCAGGCCTGGCTGTTGGGCCAGCAGGCGTCCATCGGGGCTGGCCAGCGCCAGCCGCACGTTCGGGTCGGCAATGACATCGACGAAGCGGCGCGGGTCCACCAGTGCGTCGTAGGACCCATACAGGACCGCGAGCACCTGGCGGCGCCCGCTGTTTTCCGGGCGCACATCCACCGCGATGCCGGCGCCATCGCTGGTGACGTGGTCCGGCGTGGGCTGATCCACGTCGGACAGGAACGGTCCCCACGAGGTGCAGCGCAGCTTGCCGCCTTCGAAGTAGCCCATCTGGTCGATCGATGGGGTGGTCATGACCAGGG
The DNA here is from genome assembly GCF_054187805.2 of Stenotrophomonas sp. S4. Classification (NCBI taxonomy): domain Bacteria; kingdom Pseudomonadati; phylum Pseudomonadota; class Gammaproteobacteria; order Lysobacterales; family Lysobacteraceae; genus Stenotrophomonas; species Stenotrophomonas sp. S4. The sequence continues at coordinate 503,652 of NZ_CM196188.1, forward strand.
TCTGCAGGCGCCGGATGTGCTCGGGACTGCAGGGTACGTAGCCACCGGCCCCGGCCGATTTCAGTGCCGCCAGCGCTTCCTGGTAGGACAGGTCGGAGCGGCGCAGGGTACGGTCGGCAATGTCGCGCAGGCGCTGCTGTTCGACGCTGATCGCGCGGTCCCAGGTGGCATAGGCCATGACCGCGATCGGCACCGCAGCGGCCAGCAGCGCCAGCGCGGTGCCGCCGATGATGACGCGCAGGCGGCTCATGGCCGGGGCTCCAGCGGGGCGGGCGGGGCAGGGCACATGGTCGGGCCGGTCCTTGGGCAGGTGCGGCTATCTGAGCATGGCGCTGGGCCGGGCGGAATGGGATCAATACGGTATTCGGTCACATTGTGGTGAAAGCGGCCGACTTTGACGTAATAGGTCCGTCCGGCGCTGGCGCTTGGCGCCGTGGAGGACTACCGTCGGATGCTTCGCCCGTCCCTTAGCCCGCGCCCATGACCGAGCCCGCAACGCCCCCCGAGCACCTGCGCCGCAGCCTGTCCAACCGCCACCTGCAACTGATCGCCATCGGCGGTGCCATCGGTACCGGCCTGTTCATGGGGTCAGGCAAGACCATCAGCCTGGCCGGCCCGTCCATCGTCTTCGTCTACCTGATCATCGGCGCGATGCTGTTCTTCGTGATGCGCGCGATGGGCGAGCTGCTGCTGTCCAACCTGCAGTACAAATCCTTCATCGATTTCTCCACTGACCTGCTCGGCCCGTGGGCCGGGTTCTTCTGTGGATGGACCTACTGGTTCTGCTGGATCGTCACCGCCATTGCCGACGTGATCGCGATCGCCGCCTATGCGCAGTTCTGGTTCCCCGGGCTTGAAGCCTGGAAACCGGCGCTGGCCTGCGTGATGCTGCTGCTGGCGTTGAACCTGGTGACGGTGAAGCTGTTCGGTGAAATGGAATTCTGGTTCGCGCTGATCAAGATCGTGGCGATCTGCGCGTTGATCATCACCGGCGCCGGGCTGGTGGCGTGGGGCTTCACCTCGCCCAGTGGTCACACCGCATCGCTGTCGAACCTGTGGAATGACGGTGGCATGTTCCCGATGGGACTGGTCGGCTTCTTCGCCGGTTTCCAGATTGCGGTGTTCGCCTTCGTCGGCATCGAGCTGGTGGGCACCACCGCCGCCGAAACCGCCGACCCCGAGCGCAACCTGCCCAAGGCGATCAACTCGATCCCGGTGCGCATCATCATCTTCTACGTGCTGGCGCTGATCGCGATCATGGCGGTGACCCCGTGGCGCCAGGTGGTGCCGGACAAGAGCCCGTTCGTGCAGCTGTTCGTGCTGGCCGGCATTCCCGCCGCCGCCAGCCTGATCAACTTCGTGGTGCTGACCTCGGCCACGTCTTCGGCCAACAGCGGCATCTTCTCCACCAGCCGCATGCTGTACGGCCTGGCCGAAGAGGGCCACGCCCCGCGCGGGCTGTCGAAGCTGTCACGCGCCGCGGTGCCGGCCCGCGGCCTGCTGTTCTCATGCCTGTGCCTGCTGGGCGGCACGCTGCTGATCTACCTGATTCCCAACCTGGTGACCGCCTTCACCCTGGTGACGACGCTGGCGACGGTGCTGTTCATCTTCGTCTGGTCGCTGATCCTGGTGGCCTACATGGCCTATCGCCGCCGCTACCCGGAGCGCCACGCTGCATCGATCTTCAAGATGCCCGGCGGCGTTGCGATGTGCTGGGCCTGCCTGGTGTTCTTCGCCGGCGTGCTGGTGCTGCTGAGCCTGCAGGGCGACACCCGCCAGGCGCTGATCGCCAGCCCGGCGTGGTTCGTGCTGCTGGGCGTGGGCTATTGGGTACGGCGGAGGGCTGCGAAGTAACCCGGCGTTTTTGTTCCATTGATTGATCCACTGTCTCCGGACGTTTCATCCACGCATGGCGTGGATCTACTGCCCGCTGCCGGGAACTGTCGAAGGCGGGGTGGGTCCGGTTGTGGGGGGCGTGAGCCGCATGGATGCGGCGACCGAGCTTACATGGACGTACTTGCAGCGTCCCCCACAACCGGACCCACCCCGCCTCCTCGCAGGAAAACGGCTGTTGCTGTTGAGGTTGCCGGCCAGCGGCCGGCACTACCGCAGGTGCAGGGCGCAGCCCTGCCGACCCCCATTCACCCAACATTAGCGGGCCCGGCCGGATCATCCGGCCGCCATGTCCCCTCGCCCCCTCCTGCTCGTGCTGTTGCTGCTGCCCAGCCTATGGCCCGGGCTGGCCACCGCGCGCACGGTCTACCGCTGCGTGCAGGGCAACACCGTCAGCCTGGCCACCGCGCCGGAACCCGGCTCGCGCTGTACCGCCAGGGAGATCGACGACAACGCCGTCCAGACCCCGAACCTGTGGGGCAACATGGGCGTGTTCAGTGGCGTGTTGTACGAACGCGAACAGGACGGGGCGATGGTCTACTCCACGCGCAACCTGCCTGGCTCGCGAGTGTTCCTGAAGTTCACCGTGGCCACGCCGCCGGGCGAGCCGGCGCACGAAGGCCTGGGCAAGGTCGGCAAGCCGCAGCTGGCGCAGCACGCCAGGCAGTTCAAGGCCGCGGCCAAGGCCACCGGCGTCGATGATGCCTGGCTGCGTGCGATCGCCCACGCCGAAAGCAATTTCGATGCGCTGGCGGTATCCAGCAAGGGCGCGCAGGGGGTGATGCAGCTGATGCCCGATACCGCGCTGGAATACGGGGTAAGCGATCCGTTCTCGCCGCAGCAGTCGATCGAGGGTGGCGCGCGCTACATGCGCGCGCTGTTGCGCCGCTACAACGGCGACCGTCCGTTGGCGGCGGCCGCCTACAACGCGGGCATCGGTGCGGTCACCCGCTACAAGGGCGTACCGCCCTATGCCGAAACCCTGGCCTACGTGGACAAGGTGATGGCGCTGTACGCGCGCTACCGTGAAGCGATGGGCATCCGTACCGAGGTGCCGGCGCGCTAGCAGGCACTCAGCGCGAGGTGGAAGTGCTGACCAGGTCGTAGCGCTCGATGCGGCCGACACGTGCCACCTCGGCCTGTACATCCGCGCGCTGCTTGAGTGCGCGCCAGGCGGCATCGATGCGTACGTCGCCCGGCAGTGACGGATAGGTGCGCATGTCCTGCAGGCTGGCCAGGGTTTCACCGCGTTCAACCGGCGAGCGCAGCTGTTCGATCAGCACGGCGGCGGCCCCGTCCAGGTTGCCTTCCTCCAGCAGCATTTCGCGATGGAACAGGCGGGCATCATCGCGCTGGGCCAGGATCACCGCGCGCGCCGCATCGCGTGCCTTGGCATCGCCACGCTCGCGGGCGGCGGCGAACTGCAGCAGCGCCTGCGCAGCCTTGCCGTAGCCAGCGAGCCCCGGCATGTCATTCACTGCCTGCGCAGCGTCCTGCATGCGGCCCAGCGAACTGAACACGAAACCGACATTCATCTGGTGCTCGACACCATCCGGGCCGAGCGCGCCGATGCGTGCGGCCTGCTTCGCGGTGGCCAGCGCCTCATCGGTGCGGCCCAGCCGGCGCAGCGCGGTGAGCCGGCTGTTGAGCAGCCAGGCCACCCATTCCGCTTCCGCGGCGGAAGGCGATTCGCCGTTGCTCGCCGCACCAGCCATGCCCTCGGTCAACGACAGCACTTCCTCGTTGCGGTCCAGCATCAGCAGGGTGGTGCTGAACTCGGCCATGCGCGCATCCAGTGCGCGGTCGAGCAGGCCGGAGACGCGCAGTTGATCGAGGTGGCGCTGTGCCGCCTGCACCGGATCGAAGCGCGCATCGCCGCGATCGACATAGCGGTCGAAGCGCTTGTCGCTGCGCAGGCGGATGATCTCGGCCGGGCTGTCGATGCGCGCCAGCGTGGCTGGGATGCCGTCACCACGCCCGTTGTCGGCCTGCAGCGTGGCCAGCGCCAGCCACAGCCCGGTGGGTTCCAGGCCGCCACTCTTCCAGCCGTTGTCGAACAGCGCCTGCAGCAGGTCCATGCGCTTCTGTGGCTGGTCACGCAGGCGGTACTGCAGGTAGTTGATGGCGTGGTGATCGACCGGCAGCGGTGCGTCGGCATGCTGCAGTGCCTTCACCAGGAAGGTGGTGGCTGCGGCCGGCTGGTTGTCCGACAGTTCCACCGACACCTGGGTGAGCAGGACCTGGGCATCCTCCGGCAGGGCCTCCTGCGCCCGCTGCAGGTAGCGGCGGGCCTGGTCCGGCTTCTTCTGCATCAGCGCGGTCCAGCCGGCCACCTGCGCGGCGCGGCCACGATGCTCGGCATCGAAGTCGTCCAGCAGCGGATCCTCCATCAGCCGCTCCATGCTGATCAGTGCGCCCAGCGTATTGCCGCTGCGTGCCTGCTGGATCGCTTCATCCCAGCGCGTGGCGTACGCCGCGTGTACTGCATCGGCGGTGGCGGAGGGCTTCTGCGGGGCCACCGTGATCGAGGCGGAGGCGGACGCGCTGGCCAATGCGGCCAGCAGCAGGGCGGCCAGGGGGATGATGCGGGGCATGGAGGATCTCCATCCGTGGGAACCGCATTGAACCTGCTGCAGCCAGTGAGAACAAGCAGGGCGCATGGAACTCTGCTGTTCCCCCGTACGATTGGCCGTGGCGGATCGCACCTTCACCGTCTATTGTCGGTGCCTCTTCAGGCAGGAGCAGCGCAGCACGATGGCACGGTGGCAATGGATGGTGGCAGGGGTGGCGTCTGCAACGGCGGTGGCATTGGCAGCGACCTGGTGGGAGACGCCGCTGCACACGCTGGCCGAGCCTGCGGGCCCGGCGCCCACGCCATTGGCCTGGACCGCACAGATCGAGCCGTTGGCCGGTGACGGCCATCCCGGTGACCGGGACGGTGGATCCGCGCAGGCGCGTTTCGCCGATCCCTACGCGCTGCTGCGCGGTGCCGATGGCAGCATCTACTTCACCGATGCCGGCGACAACAACCGCATCCGTCGCCGACTGCCCGATGGCCGCATCGAAACCGTGGCCGGGCAGGGCGAGGGACGCGTCGACGGCCCGGCACTGCAGGCCAGTTTCAATACGCCCTCGGGCATTGCCGCCGACGCGCAGGGCAACCTGTATGTGGCCGACACCGGCAACCACGCGATCCGCCGCATCGGCACCGATGGCCAGGTGACCACGCTGGCCGGTGGCGAACAGGGCCATGACGATGGCCCCGCCGCGCAGGCGCGTTTCGATGCGCCGATGGGCATCGCGGTGGACACGCAGGGCCAGATCTACGTGGCCGATACGTTCAATGATCGCATCCGGGTGATCGGCACCGATGGCAGCGTGCGCACCCTGGCCGGTGGCGATCGGCCCGGCTTTGCCGACGGCGTGGGTGCCGCCGCGCGATTTGATACGCCGGTGGCGCTGGCCTTCGATGCACACGGTGCGCTGCTGGTGGCCGACCTGTTCAACAACGCGGTTCGCCGGGTGGGGGCCGATGGCACGGTCAGCACCGTGGTCGCCGCCGGTGGCGTGATCAATGGGCCGCTGTCACTGGCCACCACGCACGACGGCGTGCTGTACGTGGGTGACCTCGATGGCCGCATCGTGCAGGTGACGCCGCAGGGCCACCAGATCGCGCTGGTCGGCAACGGCCGCCTGCCGCGCCTGGCCCGCCCCAGTGGCTTGGCGATGGATGCCGATGGCAGCGTGCTGGTGGCCGACGCCGCCAGCTACCGCCTGCACCGCCTGCGCCCGTTGCCGGTGGGCGACCTGCCGGCGCCGGCATTGGTCGGCCCGGCCGCCGATGCCGCGTTGCCGAAGACCGGGGGCCGTTGGCCGCTGGCACCGCAGGAGGGCTGGCACGAAGTGGTCGGTACGCTGGGCGAAGTGCGTGGCAACTTCAGCGGCGAGAGCCGCCACCACCTGCACGGCGGCTTCGATGTACGCGGTGATGTGGGACAGACCGTGCTGGCGATCGCCGACGGCAAGATCAGCAGCCCGGTGGCGGCCTGGAACCTGGGCGAGCAGGCCGAGGGCCTGGCCGTGGATCGTCTCAAGTACATCCACATGCGGGTCGGCCGCAGTCCGCGCGACCAGCCGTTCGATGCGCGCTGGCAGGCGTTGTATGACGAGCAGGGCAAGCTGGAACGGATGCGCGTGCGCCGTGGCATGCGCATCCACGTCGGTGACCGCCTGGGCAGCATCAACAACCAGGCGCACGTGCATCTGGCGGTGGGTACCGGCGGTTTCGAGACCAACGCGGTGGCGCTGGGCTTCCACAACTACGCCGACCACTTCGCGCCGCGCATCACCGATGTGGCCCTGCTGGACGACAACGACCAGCCGATGGCGGCGGGCAGCGACGGCGTAGTGATGGTGGCGCGCCAGGGCCGCGGCGTGCAGATCGTGATCGAGGCCTGGGACCAGGTCGACAACAACCTGCCGCGTCGCCGCCTGGGCATGTACCAGGTGGGCTACCAGATCCTCGATGCCGCTGGACAGCCGCTGCAGGGCTACGAGCAGCCGCGCTGGAACATCGTGTTCAACCGCATGCCGCCGCAGAAGGAAGCGGTGCGCGTGGCCTACGCACCGGACAGCGGCATCACCGTGCATGGCAGCGCGGTCACCCGTTTCCGCTACCTGGCCACCAACACCGTGCGTGACGGCCTGATGGAGACCGGGCGCTGGCAGCCGGCGGCGCTGCCGCCGGGCGAGTACATCGTGCGCGCCAGCGTGCGCGACTACAGCGGCAACGAAGGCGTCGGCCCGCGCGAGATCAGAGTACGGCTGCTGCCATAGCGGCAGCCGGGGCGCCGCAGCGTTCGCGTTCGGCGTCCATGTCTTCCAGCGGCCGCACCTCGATGCTGCCGAAGCGCGCCCAGGGGAAGTCGCGGGCGATGCGCATGGCTTCGTCGCGGTCGCGGGCGACGATCAGGTTGAAGCCGGCCAGCAGTTCGCGGGTTTCGGCGAACGGGCCATCGAGCACACGGCTGTGGCCATCGCGCACACGCAGGGTCTGCGCGGTGTCGACCGGCTGCAGCTTCTGCGCGGCCAGCAGCGTGCCTTCGGCCTGCAGCTTGTCGGCGTGGGCGAGGCAGTCGCGCATCAGCGCGTTGAATTCTTCGGTGGGCAGCGCCTGCAGCAGGGCAGGCTCGATATAGATCAGAAGCAGGTACTGCTGCATGGCACGGTCCTGGCGGGGGCGGGGTGCCCATGATGGCGCAGGTTTGTCTGCCGGCATGCTGCAGCGCGAAAAGCCGCCTGCGGCGGGCGAACGGCGAACGGCGGAGCCCCTCCGTGGTGGGGTGGGTTGGTCGCTGAAAGCTGGGTTTCTGCGGGTGGGCCGGGCGGGTGGGATTGGCGGGGACGCCGTGAATCCGTCCGTGGAGGCTTAGCCGCGCCATCCATGGCGCGGATACCCCGCCAATCCCACCCGCCCGACCCCTGACAGATTCCGGTCGCCGAACCACCACGGGAAATCAACAACAAGAGCGAAAGCGGGTCGCTTCGCTCGCAAAGCCGAGGCCGCCAGCCAACCGCCGTTGCTGTTGCTTTTGTTTTTTTTCTTGATCTTCCCGTGGTGGAACGGAGACAGGAACTTGTCCAAGGCCGGGTGGGTAGGCGGGGCGGGGGTGTCCGCGGCATGGATGCCGCGGCCAAGCCCCCAGGGACGGGTTTACGGCGTCCCCCGACCCGCCTACCCACCCGGCCAAACCCATGAACCCGAGCTTTTCAGCGACCAACCCACCCCCACCACGGAGGGGCTCCGCCGTTCGCCGATCGCCGCCGAAGGCGCGCTTTCCACGGAAGAAATAATTTTCAGAAGACGTGTCGATTCCCAGCCCCCTGGTTCGTTGTACCCAGTGAAGGGCACGTACCACGCGTCCCCACGGGAGACCACAATGAAAGTGATGGTGATCGTGAAGGCCAACGCCGACTCCGAAGCCGGCCGCATGCCCAGCGAACAGGAATTGTCCGAAATGGGCGCCTTCAACGAACAACTCGTGGCCGCCGGCATCATGCTGGCCGGTGAAGGGCTGCACGCCACCCAGCGCGGCCGCCGTATTCACTTCGGCGGCGCGGCACCCATGGTCGAGGCCGGTCCGTTCGGTCCTGCCAGTGAACAGATCGCCGGCTTCTGGCTGTGGGAGGTGCGGTCGCTGGACGAGGCCGTCGAGTGGGCCAGCCGTGCGCCGTTCGGCAGTGGCGGCACCCTCGAACTGCGTCCCTTGATCTCCGCTGAAGACTTCGGCGAAGCCTTCACCCCTGAATTACAGCAGCAGGAACAGCGTCTGCGTGCACAGCTGGAAGGTTGACCCGATTCATCTCCCTGCCGGGCACGACCCGGCGCTACTGCCCTGAACCACACCACGGAGTATTGCCATGAGACTGATTCCCTTCCTCGGCTTCAGCGGCCAGGCCCACGACGCGATGGCGTTCTACGCCAAGGCACTCGGTGGCCAGGTCACCTCGGAAATGAAGTACCGCGACATGCCGCCGTCCGATGGCATGCCCGGCTGCAACGAGATGCCGGCGCAGACCCTGGACCACGTTGCGCACAGCCAGCTGGAGATCGGCAACGCCATCGTGATGGCGGCCGATGGCCCCGGCGGCGAGGGTGGCTCGACCACCATCAATGTCGACGTCGACAGCATTGAAGAAGCCGAACGCGTATTCGCCGCGCTGGCCGAGGGTGGCCAGGTGCAGATGCCGATCGCCGAAACGTTCTGGGCACACCGCTGGGGCATGCTGATCGACCGCTACGGCAAGCCGTGGATGGTCAACTGCATGAAGCAGCCCTGATCCCGTCTCTTTGATCCACCCAGGAGCTTTACCGATGAGTGCACCGCAACCGCAGATGATCTTCGTCAACCTGCCCGTGCAGGATCTGAACGCGTCCAAGGCCTTCTTCGCCGCGTTGGGCTACAGCTTCAACCCGACCTTCACCAATGACGATGCGGCCTGCATGGTGATCAGCGAGAGCATCTTCGTGATGCTGCTGACCCAGCCGTTCTTCAAGCAGTTCACCACCAAGTCGATTGCAGACGCGCATCAGCAGACCGAGGTGATCACCTGCCTGTCGGCCGACAGCCGCAAGGCCGTGGACGTGATGGTGGACAAGGCACTGGCGGCCGGCGCCAGCGAACCGCAGCCCGCGCGCGACTACGGTTTCATGTACCAGCGTGGCTTCCAGGATCTGGATGGCCATCTCTGGGAAATCGCACACATGGACGGCGAGCCGGGCTGACGGCCGCCGCAGGGAGAACCCGCATGGCTTACGTGGATGCTTACGTGCTGCCGTGCCCGCAGGACAAGGTGGCGGCCTACCGCCGCCTTGCCCGCAAGGCCGGCGCGGTGTGGAAGGACCATGGCGCGCTGCAGTACATGGAATGCGTAGCCGACGATGTGGAACCGGGCAAGAGCACCTCGTTCCCGCGCGCCGTCAAGGCGAAACCGGGCGAGACGGTGATCGTCGCCTTCGTGGTGTTCCGCTCGCGCGCGGCACGCGACCGCATCAACGCAAAGGTGATGGCCGACCCGCGGCTGGCGTCGCTGGGCCCGAAGGACATGCCGTTCGATACCCGGCGCATGTTCTGGGGCGGCTTCAAGCCGATTGTTGAAGCGTGAGCTGCGGCGCTTGTGCGGGCCGGGCGTGCGTGCTGTGATCGGCGCATGCTCGAGCCCGCACTGACGCAGCGTCTGGAAACCCTCTGGCGGATGGAGTCGCCAGTGCTGATCGCGCGCCTGGCGCGGCTGCTCGGTGGCGATGTCGGCCGTGCCGAGGAACTGGCCCAGGACACCTGGCTGGCCGCGCTGGAGCGTTGGCCGGAGCAGGGCATCCCGGACAACCCCGGAGCCTGGCTGATGACCACCGCGCGCAACCGTGCCATCGATGTGCTGCGCCAGCACCAGCGGGTGGCGCAGCAGCACGCGCAATGGGGCGAGGAACTGCATCCGGCCGCGCTGCCGGCACCCGATGACAGCCAGGCGCTGGAGGATGACCTGGGCGATGACCTGCTGCGGTTGATGTTCGTGGCCTGCCATCCCGTGCTGCCGGCCGATGCGCGCGTGGCACTCACCCTGCGCCTGCTCGGTGGCCTGACCACCATCGAGATCGCGCGTGCGTTCCTGCAGCCGGAGCCGACCATCGCCCAGCGCATCGTGCGCGCCAAGCGCACCCTGGCGCAGAAGCAGGTGCCCTATGAAGTGCCACGCGCGGAGGCGATGCCGGAGCGCCTGGCCTCGGTGCTGGAGGTGATCTATCTGGTGTTCAACGAAGGCTATGCGGCCAGTGCCGGTGATGACTGGATGCGCCCGGCGCTGTGCGAGGAAGCACTGCGGCTGGCCCGCATCCTGGCGCATCGGTTGCCGGTGCCGCCGGTGCTGGGCCTGCTGGCATTGATGGAACTGCAGGCCTCGCGCGCAGCGGCGCGCGTGGATGCGCAGGGTGCACCGGTGCTGCTGGACCAGCAGAACCGTGCGCGTTGGGACTGGCTGCAGATCGACCGCGGGCAGCAGGTGCTGGCGCGCGCGTTGGCCATGGGTGGCGACCAGGACCCCTATGTGCTGCAAGCGCGCATCGCGGCCTGCCATGCGGCTGCGCGTCGCGCTGACGCCACCGATTGGCCGCGTATTGCTGCGCTCTATACACAGCTGCTGCAGGTGCAACCTTCGCCGGTGGTGGCATTGAACCGGGTGGTGGCGATCCTGCGCAGCGATGGTGCCTTCGCCGCATGGGCGCAACTGCAGCCACTGCTGGTCGATCCGCGCCTGCGCGACTACGCGCCGCTGCAGGTAGTGCGCGGCGAGCTGCTGCAGGCACTGGGACGGGAGCAGGACGCGCGCGATGCATTTGCCGAAGCCGCCCGGCTCAGCCAGAACCAGGCCGAGCGCGGACTGCTGCGGCAACGGGCGGGCCTGCCTCCCACGGAGTGAACCGACAAAGGCAGCACTTGTCGGCGGGCCCGTGAGCGGCTATGTTTCGCGCCCAGCGGACGCATGAGCGTCCGCGATCCGTGCGTATTGACCGAGGAGCGGTTGGATGTATTCAAGGACGAAGAGCGCATCGCGCGCTTTTGCGCGCCTGCTTGCCTGTGCCCTGTGCCTGGCCGTATGGCCGATGGCCGTGCAGGCCGCGGACAAATCACAGCAGGCCTATTGGGCCGGTTTTGCCTATACCGCTGACGCCGCCGCCGTGCAGGCGACCACGCCGCATGCGCATGCGGTGCTGGAACGGCGTGGCCTGGTCCCGCTGAACCAGACGCTGGCGCAGTCGCTCAAGCGCCGCGCACCGGCCCACCTGGAGCTGATCGACCAGCCGGTGGCGATGCTCGACGGCACCACCAGCGCCACCGTGCTGGCCGCTGCGCTGGACCGCGAGCTGGTCTCGGTCGAACCGATCGGCGACCAGTACAAGGTGCTGGTGGAAGTGGCGCTGCAGGCGCTGTTCTTCGACTTCCGCGAGCGCCAGGTGATCGCCTCCTATCCGCTCACCCTGCAGCGCATCGACGTGCAGGACTACCGTCCGGACAACGACGATATCGACGCGATCGTCGCCGATCTGCTGTACGGCGGCGCCGATACCAGCCTGTCGCAGGTACTGGCGGCCAGCCTGGCGCAGGCCCGGCTGCCCGACGCCGCTGTGCGTCGCCTGCAGGTGGGTGCGGTGACCCTGTCCGACGCGGTGCGCGCCAAGCTGCCCGACCCGAAGTGGGATGCGCCGCTGCGCGCCACCCTGGCCCATGAGCTGTCCAAGACGCTGTCGTCCAACACCGGCGTCGGCCTGCTGCCGCCGGCCTCGGGCCAGGCGATCGGTGGTGCGATGGCCGCCCGCTTTGCCGACGGCAAGGTCTACCAGCTGAAGATTCCCGAACCCGACTACGTCATCAACCTGCAGGTCGATGCACTGAAGAACGGCGTGATCGAAGAAACCCCGGCAATGAAGACGATGCTGTTCGGCGCCTTCTTCACCGCCAAGGTGACCGAGCCGTTCTCGGGCAAGGTCTATTTCGAACAGCCGCTGCGCAAGGGGGCCACCAAGGTGGTGCCGGTCACGCAGTGGCAGGTCGACCAGTGGTCGGCCAGCTACGAAACCCTGCTGGCCGGCTTCGACGCCTTCGCCGGCGCCGCCGCCAAGCGTGCCGACTCGCGCGCCTGGCTGGACGAACAGAAGCCGGGCGGCCGCCCGTTGCAGCAGCAGACCCAAGCCCTCCAGGAGTTGATCAAGTCATGTCGTTGATGCGTACCATCCTGCTCATCCTCATCGCGCTGGTGGTGGCCTCGCCGGTCGCTGCGCAGACCGCGAGTTCGCGCGGTACCGGCTCGGCCAGCTACGGCCTGCGCCTGAGTGCCGACACCCGCGCCCAGGCCCTGAACAAGGCCAAGGTCAATGCCCTGGAGGCGTACATCGCCGAAACCGGTGCGGCCAAGCTGCGCCTGTTCGAAGCACGCCGCGCCGAGTTCATCGGCGAGATCGACCGCTACGTGCTCAGCGCGGTGCAGCTGTCGGACACCGAAGACAAGAAGGCCAAGACCTACAGCGTCACCGTCCGCGCCGAGATCAACACCACCCTGCTGCAGACCAAGCTGGACGCCGGTTCGGCCGTGGCCGGTGCCACCGCCGCGCAGCGCTCGCTGCTGACCTTCCTGTTCATGGCGCGCTCGCAGGACACCGTGCAGTCGTTCCAGGACAAGGAATACCGCCGCGTCGACGCCAGCAGCAGCTACAGCGAGAACACCCGTGAGGGCGACAGCTTCCGCGGCAACTCGGTCAGCACCAACGGCAGCATCAACCAGAACGGTTCGGTGTCGGTCACCAGCGGCGGCAGCACCACCGCCCGCGCCGACAACATCACCTGGAAGGTGGCCAACGCCGCCGAGGTCAACACCGCGATGACCGGTGCCTTCAGCGCCGCCGGTTACGAAGTGGTTGAAGCCGAATACGTGGAAGGCGAGTCGCGCGGCCTGCTCAGCATCGAGCGCATCCGCAAGGACTTCAGCACCGGCAACGACCTGGCCCCGGCCACCCTGCGCGACACCGCCAACGGCATCCGCGCGGCCAACATCCCGTACATCGCCGTCGGCACCCTCGACGTCGGCATGCGCGATCGCGATCCGGCCAGCGGCAACACCCGCGTGTTCGTCACTGTCACCGGCAAGGTGCTGGACGTGACCGGTCGTTTCCCGCGCACCGTGTCGTCGGTCGGCCCGGTGCAGTTCTCCGGCACCGGCCCGAATGAAACCGTGGCCCGTACCAATGCCCTGCAGCTGGCTGCCGAAAAGGCCGCCCAGCAGATGATCAACGAACTGAACGTCAAGGCGGTCCGCTGATCCGCCACCCCGGTGGGTGCCGAGCTTGCTCGGCATCGCCCGGGGTTACCGATTCCCCACGTGCCGCACCGCGGCCGTCTCTCCCAAAGGACTCTCACATGATCCGCAATACCGCTCTTGTCCTGGCCATCGCGGCCGCCACCCTGTCGATGCCGGCCCATGCAGGCCTGGGCAAGCTGAAGGACCTGACGGGCGCCTCCACCGGCACCTCCAGCAGCACCTCCAGCGCCGCCGCCCCGAACGAAGCTGCGCAGGAAGCACTGGTGCGTCGTTTCGTCAGCTCGCAGTCGCACTCGCTGCAGGCCCAGACTTCGTTCGCCCGTGCCTTCGGCCTGGCCGAGCAGGTGCAGCTGCTGGAAGCCGAGCGCCAGGCGCTGTCGTCGGGTTCGGTCAGCGTCGATGCGATGAAGAAGTCGGTGTCGGTCAGCGAAGCCGCCCAGGCCGCGATCGACGAGCGCCAGGCCGCGCAGCCGGAGCTGAACGCTGAATCCAAGCAGCACTACGCCGAAGGCCTGGTCTCGCTGCTGTCCTCGGCGGCCGAAGCGCAGAAGCTGGGTGGCGAAGCCAGCAACTTCACCGCCGGCATGAAGAACCTGGGCGCCACCCAGATGGCGACCGTCGGCCGCAAGCTGGCCGCTGGTGCATGGGTGGCCAAGGAATCGCCGGGCTTCATCCAGGGCCTGTACGGTTCGACCAAGTCGGCCGTGACCTTCGCCAAGAAGAGCAAGGTCAAGGTGCCGTCCAACGCCGACTCGATGCTGGGCCAGCTGGACAAGATGAACTGATCCGAGGCGAATCCCCATGCGTACGACCTCCCGTTTGATCGGCCTGGGCCTGGCTGCCGCGCTGCTTGCAGCCTGTGGCAAGCAGGACACCCCGGCCGAAGCGCCCGCACCCGCCAAGGACAAGGCAACCAGTGCACTGGCCAGCAATGCGCCAGTGGAAGCAGCGCCCCTGCGTGGCACGCCGGATTTCGGCGGCACCACCCAGGTCGCGCGCGAGGCCGACGGCATCGGCAGCACCCCGGAACTGGCGGTGCTGGCGGCGTTGCAGTCGGCGGTGGCGCAGGTCAACGGCGTACGCGTGGCCAGCCAGATGCAGAGCCTGCGTGCAGGCCTGCATGTGGATGTGGATGACGAACACGTCGGCGATATCCGCGCCGACGCGTTCACCCAGCAGATGATCGCCGGCTCGCAGGGCGCGGTGCTGGGCTATGAAATCCTGTCGCAGGACGAAGTGCGGCAGCTGGACGAGGAAACCATCGCGCGCGTGCGCGCCAGCGATGAAGGCTGGAGCTTCAAGGGCTCGGCATCCGCCAGCGCTTCCGGCGAAGCCACCGCCAAGGGCGCCGGCGGCTCGGCCAGCGTCAGGGAAAGCTACGACGAGAAGGTCAGTGTCGATGCCAAGCGTGGCGCCAGCTCGTTCGACTCCGACGTGACCCATCGCAGCATGCGCAGCTACTGGAAGGTGCGCGTGCGTGCACAGATTGCCCAGTACCGCGCACCGGACGAGCAGGGCAAGCCGAAGATCGTGGTCGCGCTGCCGCGCACCAAGTCCGGCAGCTATGCCGTGGGCGATGGCCGCGTGAGTGCCGATGAAGTGGCCGACGCGATCCGCGCGCGCCTGTCCGACACGCTGACCCAGACCCAGCGCTTCATCGTGCTGGACCGCGAGTTCGGCGACGAACTGCAGGCCGAGATCGACCACATCAACAGCGGTAACGTACGCCTGCAGGACACCGCACGCGTCGGCCAGCAGCTGGCGACCGACCTGATCCTGATCCCGACCATCGAACGCTTCGAGTACCCGCGCAGCGTACGCAACCTGCGCATGTCCGACCGCCAGGTGACCTCGTACTCCGGTGGCGGCCGCATCACCCTGCGCCTGATCAACGCCACCACCGGCCAGGTGGTGATGTCCGACAGCTTCGATCACCAGCTGGCCTCGACCGGCCCGAGCACCCTGCCGCGCGTGGTCAACGGCCGCAACATGGCCGCGGCGATGATGGAATCGCTGTCCGGCCAGATCGGCACCACCATCGTCACCACGCTGTTCCCGGTGTCGGTGGTGTCGGTGGACGGTGACCAGGTGGTGCTGAGCCAGGGGGGCGAAACCCTGCAGGCCGGCCAGCGCTGGCAGGCCGTGCGCCTGGGCGAGGAACTGAAGGACCCGCAGACCGGCCGCTCGCTGGGCCGCAGTGAACACCCGTGCTGCACCATCCGTATCGACCGCGTCGCTGCACAGACCTCGTACGGCACCATCGAAGACGGTGTCGACGCGATGCGCGGCGGCTTCCGTCCGGGCCAGATCGAACTGCGCCAGAAGCTGGGCAGCAAGCCGGCTGCCGCCGCTGCTGGCGCAACGGCCTCGGCAGCACCGGCCGCCGCCGCGCGCCCGGCGGCCAAGCCGAAGCCCAAGGCTGCGGCCGCCCCGGCCGAAGACCCGAACTGGTAACAGGCTCAAGCAACACACAGATGGGGTCAGAGCACTTTCCCGCCGGGAAAGGGGTCTGACCCCTTCCTGTTTCCGTTCGTGTCGACCAAGGTCGACACCCACCAACAGCAGCGGGAAACTGTCGAAGGCGGGGTGGGTCCGGTTGCGGGGGTGTCCGCGGCATGGATGCCGCGGCCAAGCCCCCAAGGAAGGGTTTACGGCGTCCCCCGCAACCGGACCCACCCCGCCTACCTTCAGGAAGCCAGCTCCCGCTGTTGCTTCGGCTGTTGCTGTTGCCCTGGCTTCTGCAGGTGCAGGGCGCAGCCCTGCCGAACCCCTTACACTCCAGAAGGATTTCCCTGCTGGAGAGAGCAATGAAACGAGTGGTACTGGGCGTGCTGGCCCTGTCGGTGTCGAGCGCACTGATGGCGGCCACCCCGAAATTCGATGGCGCGCGGATCTCCGCCGACGTCAAGGAACTGGCCTCCGACGCCTACGAAGGCCGCTCGCCGGCCACTGCCGGCGAAGAGAAGACCATCGCCTACCTCAGCAAGCAGTTTGCCGACGCCGGCCTGCAGCCGGGCGGCGATCTCAAGGACGGCAAGCGCCTGTGGACCCAGGCCGTGCCGCTGCGCAAGGGCGACATCGTCGGCGCACCGCGGCTGGCACTGCACCAGGGTGGCAAGACCGTGCCGCTGGAGCAGGGCAAGCAGATCGCCGTGCGCGCCGCCATGAACGGCGCCAGCAACGTCGACATCAGCAAGGCCCCGCTGGTGTTCCTCGGCTACGGCGTGAAAGCCCCGGAGCGCAACTGGGACGACTTCAAGGGCGTGGACCTGAAGGGCAAGATCGCTGTCGTGCTGATCAACGACCCGGACTTCGAAACCGGACAGGGTGATTTCGACGGCAAGGGCATGACCTACTACGGCCGTTGGACCTACAAGTACGAGGAAGGCGCCCGCCAGGGTGCGCTGGGCGTGCTGATCGTGCACGAGACCGCGCCGGCGTCGTATGGCTGGGCCACCGTGGCCGGCTCCAACACCAACACCATGTTCGACGTGGTACGCGACAACCCGGCCGAGAGCCATCCGCTGCTGGAAGGCTGGATCCAGCGTGACCTGGCGGTGGAACTGTTCCGCTCCGCCGGGCAGGACTTCGAGGCGCTGAAGAAGAAGGCGCAGCAGCGCGACTTCACCCCGGTGCCGCTGACCGGCGCCAGCCTGGACGCGAAGTACGCGGTGAAGACCGAAGTGATCACCTCGCACAACGTGGCCGCGCGCCTGGAAGGCAGCCGCCACCCGGACGAGACGATCATCTACAGCGCGCACTGGGACCACATCGGCGTGGGCGAGCCGGACGCGCGCGGTGACCGCATCTTCAACGGCGCACTGGACAATGCCAGCGGTACTGCCTCGCTGATCGAACTGGCCCGTGGCTTTGCCAAGGAAAAGCGCCCGCAGCGCTCGCTGCTGTTCCTGGCGGTCACCGCCGAGGAGAAGGGCCTGCTGGGTTCGGAGTACTACGCCACCCATCCGCTGTACCCGCTGGAAAAGACCGTGGCGGTGATCAACATGGATGGCATGGCGCCGTTCGGCCCATCGCGTGACTTCGGCATCTACGGTGCCGCGCGCTTCGAGCTGCTGGACCAGCTGAAGGACGTGGCCAAGGGTTGGGATATCCGCTACACGCCGGACCCGAAGCCGGAAGCGGGCCTGTTCTTCCGCTCCGATCACTTCCCGTTCGCCAAGCGCGGCGTGCCGGCGCTGTCCTGGTCGGCCGGCCAGGACTGGGTGGACGGTGGCGTGGCCGCAGGCAAGAAGGCCTCCGAGGACTACACCGCCAAGCGCTACCACCAGCAGGGCGACGAGTGGCAGCCGGACTGGGTGTTCGCCGGTGCCGCCCGCGACCTGGAAGTGCTGTACACGCTGGGCAACCAGCTGGCCAACTCGCGCAGCTGGCCGAACTGGAGCAAGGACGAGTCGTTCCGCGCCGTGCGTGACGCCAGCGCCGACCAGCGCAAATAACGGCGTTCGGTAGTGCCGGCCGCTGGCCGGCATTGCCCCCCGGAAACGCCGGGCCATGCCCGGCCTTTCCGTAACGGCTTCCATCCCCACTTTCCCGGCCTTCGTCGCAGCCCGCTTGCTTGCCCGGCGGGCCGCCCTATGCTCGGCTCACCCCCTTCCTCCAAGGCGCCGCCGTGTTCGCCAGCCTCTCTCTCCTGATCCGCCACCTGCTGGCCTGGGCTGCCGCGCTGGTTGTCGCCGGCATGGTCTGGAGCGGCATCTTCAGCGGCATGAACGATGGCCCCGGCTGGGTCTTCGGCCTGCTGGCGATGTTCCTGATGATCTCCGCGCTGGGTAGCGCGATCACCCATGTACGCCGGGTCTGGCTGGTCGCCGGACGGCTGGATTCGACCACCTTGTCCGGGCGCCAGCGCCGCCAGGTGGAACTGCCGATGGATGCCGGCCAGGCCTACGCCGTGGTGGAAGCGGCAATCGCCGAACTGCCACGCGTCGAGGATGTGGAAAGCTCGGCCGGCAGCCTGCAGGTGCGCGCCTATGTTCGCCGGGTCGACCTCTGGAACGGCCGCCAGCCGTCGCGCTGGAACCTGCCGGCGCGGCTGGCGATCAAGCGCAACAGCGTGCTGGCCACGGTCACGCCGGGGCAGGGCACCAGCACCGTCACCCTGCTGTTCGAACCCGATGCCGGCTGGTGGGCCGACCTGCTGGCGCTGGACGAGGGCAGCAACTTCGAGAACGCTGAAGCGGTCACCCGTGCCATCAGCCGCCGTGTCGCCGACCAGCGCCGCGACGAACAGGCCGCCGCCGAACAGACACAGGTGGAAAAGGAGCTGTCGGTGGCGCGCTTGAACCTGCTGCACGCGCAGGTGGAGCCGCACTTCCTCTACAACACGCTGGCCAATGCGCAGGTGCTGACCCGCACCGACCCGGCGCGTGCCGAGCAGATGCTCGGCCACCTCATCCAGTACCTGCGCAGCTCGTTGCCGCAGGTGGACGAATCGGTATCCACGCTGGGCGTGGAGCTGGACCGCACCCGCGCCTACCTGGAGATCCTGCGCATCCGCATGGGCGCACGCCTGGCGGTGGAAGTGCAGGTGCCGAACGAACTGCACGGCGTGCACCTGCCGGCGATGGCACTGCAGACGCTGGTGGAAAACGCGATCAAGCACGGCCTGGAACCCAAGCCCGGCGGTGGCACGATCTGGATCCTGGCGCGCGGCTTCGATGACCACGTGACCGTGACCGTGGCCGACGATGGGCTCGGCTTCGGCCAGGGCACCAGCGGAACCGGCATCGGCCTGAAGAACCTGCGCGAACGCCTGCGCCTGACCTGCGGCGAGCAGGCCGGCGTGGCAATCGTTGCCAACTTTCCCAGCGGCGTGGCCGCGACCATGACCCTGCCGCAGTCGCACAAGGAGCGCAGCCATGCCGCTTGAAGCCCTGATCGCCGAAGACGAAGAACTGCTGCGGCAGTCACTGGTGGAGCAGCTGGGCCGGCTGTGGCCGGACCTCAAACTGGTGGCCGAGTGCGAGGACGGTGCCAGCGCGCTGGAGCAGCTGGCCGAGAAACAGCCGGACATCGCCTTCCTCGACATCCGCATGCCCGGCATCAGCGGCATCGAGGTCGCGCGCTCGCTGTCCGAACTGAGCCCGCGCACCCAGGTAGTGTTCGTCACCGCCTACGACCAGTACGCCATCGATGCGTTCGAGCAGGGCGCGATGGATTACCTGTTGAAGCCGGTCAGCGACGAGCGCCTGCTGGCCACCCGCGAGCGCATCCTGTCGCGGCTGCCATCGACGCGACAGGACGATGCCGTGCTGGAGCGCCTGCTGCAGCGGCTGGGCCCATCGCAGGGTGCAGTGGAGCGCCCACCGCTGGCCTGGATCACCGCCAGCAATGGCCGCGAGACGCAGCTGATCATGCTGGAAGACGTGGCCTACTTCCGCGCCGACAACAAGTACACCACCGTGGTCACCGCCGCCGGCGAAAGCCTGCTGCGCACACCGCTGCGTGAGCTGCTGGAAGTGCTCGATCCGCAGCACTTCCGCCAGATCCATCGCTCCACCATCGTCAACATGAAGGCGGTGGCGGCGGTGAGCCGCGACGATACCGGGCGCGGCGTGCTGCGCCTGCGCGGGCGCACGGAAACACTGGTGGTCAGCCAGCCGTTCATGAGCCTGTTCCGCGGCATGTAGCCGCAGCAGCATCGCCCTTGCACCGAGGAACGAACATGCCCCGATTGTTGATTGCGTGCGTCGTCGTGCTGGCGCTGGCCGGCTGCGAAAAATCCCGCAACACCTCGATCACCCGCACCCAGGCCAACGGCGTGGATACGCTGTACAGCAAGGGCACCGTCGTCGATGGCGAGGCACGCTTCCAGTGCATTGCCAGCAGCAGTGGCGCCTGCCACTACCTGGTGCTTGATCCGGCCTGCAGCCCCGACGCCGCGTGTGCCACGCCGCCGCTGCGCCGGTTCGCAGTGGCGGTGGGAAAGACCGAGGCCATGCGTGGCCTGCCCAACGGCTTCCGCCAGTGCGTCAGCCAGGACCCGATAGAACAATGCCACCGTGAGTGATCACGGTGGCATTGTGGGTCCCCCGCTTCCCTGAAGGGTCAGTAGGCAGGTTGCAGCGTCAGGTCATGGTGGTGTTCGGTCTCGCCCACATGGTTGAGGCGGCCGACCAGTTCGGAGTGCTGCTTCATCCGCCCGATCTCGGTCATGATGCGGATGTCCTCGTGGCGCAGTTCGCGCTTGGCGGTAACCGCCTGCTTGTAGTCCAGCACTTCCGGGTAGTGCTCGGCCAGGTCCAGCGCCTCGGCCACGTGCTCGACGCTGTCAGCCTTGGAGCTGATGCGGGCGCGGCTGTTGAAGGCCTTCATCCAGCGCTCGAAACCGGCGGTGCGGTCGAACATGTTGGCCATGAACCAGATCACGAACAGGATCGAGATCCACGAACCGAACACCACGACCACGCGGGTGAAGGTGATGTGGTAGTCGTCGCGCCACAGGTAGTTGGTGATCAGGCCGAGGATCAGCAGCGAGGCCGCCTGCCAGCCGACGATCGAGGCGATCAGCCATTGGCACTTGGCCTGGGCCAGCACAGCCACTTCATCGCGGATCTGCTGCTCGCTGAGGCTGCGCCAGTGCGCGACCTGTTTTTCGAACGGGCTGCTGTAGAGCTCGTTGTCGCGAAGCAGTAGTCCCAAACCCTTGAACAAAGCAATCATGGCTGGCTCCTTGTGGAACGTGCGTCGATCAGCGTTGGACGGTGTGGCGGGTTCAGTTCTAGCACTTCCAGCGAGCCGTGCAATGGGCGCAATGCCAAGCGGCGTAAGGGTTTTGTCTGAATGGGTGAATCTTGGTGCGGCGCAGCATCGTGGTCGCAGCCTGCGACAGGATGTCGCAGGGTGAAACGTGCTGCGGCCGCACATGGAACCGTGGCTGAGCGCGGAGACTCGCCGCCGCCGTCGTGATCGCCCAGAATCGGGGGCGACCGCGCAACCTGCGGCCGTTCTTCCGCCTTTCCTGGACCTGCGATGCCGGCTCTGCTGCAGCGACTCTCCCGCCCCGTCACCGCGCCGATCCGGCGCTGGGTACTGGAGGCCTTCCCGCGTGGCCAGAGCGGCATCGACTACGACCATCCGCAGGGCGATCCGGGCTGGTTCGGCCCGGACAGCGTCACCTGGCGGCTGCATGCCGAATTCCCCTCGATGCTCGCCGGTGGCCTCTGCGCGCTGATGCTGCAGACCCTGCACCCGCGCGCGCTGGCCGGGGTCTATGACCACTCCAATTTCCGCCAGGACCTGGTGGGTCGCCTGCGCCGCACCACGGCCTTCGTGGCCGGCACCAGCTATGCGCCCAGCGGCGAGGTGGAGGCGCTGGTGGCCAAGGTGCGCCGCATCCATGCGCAGATCCTCGGGCAGACCGCGCAGGGCGAACCCTACGCCGCCGATGATCCGCAGCTGCTGACCTGGGTGCATGTGACCGAGGCGTTCGGGTTCCTGCAGGGCTTCCGCCGCTACGGACGCGAGGTGCCGGCGCACATCGCCGATCGCTACTACGACGAATACCGCTGCGTGGCCGAGGCGCTGGGCGCGGTGGACGTGCCGCGCAGCGAAGCGGAAGTGGCGGCGTACTTCTGTGCGCGGCAGCCGGAGCTGCGCGTCGACGAACGCTCGCGCGAGGTGCTGGAGGTGCTGTCCGGGGTGCGCCTGCCGGTACCGGTGCCGGGGCTGTCGCGCGAAGTGTTCCTGGGTGCGGGCGCGGCACTGCTGCCGGACTGGGCCGAAGGCATGCTTGAACGCAGTGCGCGCCAGCGCGCGCAGGCGGCGGCGTCGGCGAAGCTGATGCAGGGCATGGCGCCGCTGTTCCGCCGGGCGCTACCCGATGGCCTGGCCAGCCGCGCCTGCGCGCGCATGGGCGTGCCGGTGGCGGTGTTGCGCGAGTGGCCCGCGGTTGCCTGGTAGGTGCCAACCTTGGTTGGCACGCACTTCGCGATGCCACAGAAGCGCCAACCAGGGTTGGCATCTACCAGAGCGGATTCCGCAGTAGATCCACGCCATGCGTGGATGGGCGTTACCCGGCGACCTTCAACCCACGCAACAACATCTCCAGCGCTGCCGTCGCCCGCCGCAGGCGCGCACCACCGTCTTCGCCCTCGGCGATCCAGAACGCGGCTTCGGCCAGGCTGCCGTAGATCAGCGACGCCAGTGCCTGCGCATCCACCGCTGCCACCACGCCCTGCGCGATCAACTGTTCGATCAACTGCTGCATCGAGTGCACGCAGTGGCGCTGCGATTCCGGTGAGGCGCCACCGAGCACCGCGCGCGCGTCGCGCAGCACGATGCGCTGGATCTCCGGTTCCAGCGCCAATTCCAGGTAGGTGCGGCAGCGTTGCACGAAGCCGTCCCAGGCATCGTCTGCGCCGTCGCTGATCGCCTGCAGGCGCAGGTCGATCTCGGCGTCGAGCTGCGCGACCACGGCCGCCAGCAGGCCCTTCTTGTCGCCGAAGTGGTGGTAAAGCGCACCCCGGGTCAGACCGGCCTGGGCGGTCAGGTCATCCATCGAGGTCGCGGCATAGCCATGCTCACTGAACACCCGGCGGGCGGTGGTTAGCAGGCTGGCGCGGGTTTCTTCCATCTCGGCGCGGGTGCGGCGGACCATCCGGAGCTCCTTACATACGCGGTGCATGATTATTTACATACGGTGCGTATGAATGTAGCCTCTTATTCATACGCTCTGTATGTATTGTCGTGGCGCCGCGTGCGCCAGGCAAGCCGCTGCCCTGGAGAATTCGATGGCTACCCCCTACCGCGACCTGTTCGCCGCCCCCGGCACCGCTGGCCTTGCCCTCGCGGGCCTGTTGGCACGCCTGCCGCTGCCGATGACCGGCATCGGCATCATCACCCTGCTGTCGCAGTTGCGCGGCAGCTACGCGTTGGCCGGTGCGGTGTCGGCCACCTTCGTGCTGACCTACGCACTGCTGTCGCCGCAGGTATCGCGCTGGGTCGACCGGCGTGGGCAGCGCAGGGTGCTGCCGTGGGCCACGGCGGCCAGTGCGGCCGGCCTGCTGTTGCTGCTCGCGTGCACGCTGCTGGCCGCGCCGGACTGGATGCTGTTCGTCGCAGCGATGTTGGCCGGCTGCATGCCCAGCGTGTCGGCGATGGTGCGCGCGCGCTGGACCGCGATCCACCGCGGTCGCCCGCAACTGCAGACCGCGTACTCGCTGGAGACCGTGTTCGACGAGGTCACCTTCATTGCCGGCCCGCCGTTGTCGGTCGGGTTGTCGGTGGCGGTATGGCCGCAGGCCGGCGTGCTGGCGGCCGCCCTGCTGCTGGTGGTAGGCGTGGCTGCGCTGGTGCTGCAGCGTGGCACCGAACCGCCGCTGCAGAACGGCGAAGGTTCAACGCCCTCGCGCTCACTGCTGCGGCAAGCGGAGATCCGGCTGCTCGCGTTGCTGATGCTGGCAATGGGCGTGATCGTCGGCACTGTCGACATCACCAGCGTGGCCTTCGCCGAACAGCGGGGGCAGCCGCTTGCCGCCAGCGTCGTGCTGTCGGCCTATGCGCTGGGCAGCTGTGCGGCGGGCCTGCTGTTCGGTGCGCTGAAGCTGCAGGTGCCGTTGCAGCGGCTGTTGCTGCTGGGCGCTGCAGCCACCGCGCTGACCACGCTGCCGCTGCTGTGGGTCGGCAGCCTGCCGGCGCTGGCCGTGGCGGTGCTGCTGGCCGGGGCGTTCTTCGCGCCGACGATGATCGTGGCGATGTCGCTGGTCGAACAGCGCGTGCCCGAAACGCGTCTTACCGAAGGCATGACCTGGTTGTTGGCCGGACTGAACATCGGTGTGGCGCTGGGGGCTGCGCTGTCCGGACAGAGCATCGACGCCGGTGGCGTGCGCAGCGGCTTTGTCGTTGCGCTGGTGGCAGGCGGTGGCGTGCTGCTGTTCGCCGTGCTCGCGCAACGTGCACTGCACCCGTCTGCTGCATCCACATCCCCTGAAGGAATCATCCCGTGAGCGCTTCATCGCCTGCGCATGCCGCGCCTGTGCCCCGCCATTCTTGGTGGGCGGTGTCCGCTGTCGGCCTCGCCACGTTCTCGGTGGTCACCACCGAAATGCTGCCGGTGGGCCTGCTGACCCCTATCGCCGACGATCTCGGCGCCTCCAACGGCACCGCCGGGCTGATGATCTCGCTGCCGGCCCTGCTGGCGGCGCTGTTCGCACCGCTGGTGGTGATCGCGGCCGGTGGCATCGATCGCCGTCGCATCCTGTGCACGCTGCTGGGCCTGCTGCTGGTCGCCAATATCGCTTCGGCGCTGGCACCGGGCATCGGCTGGTTGCTGGCCGCGCGCGTACTGGTGGGGTTCTGCATGGGCGGCATCTGGGCCATCGCCGGTGGGCTGGCAGCGCGGCTGGCACCTGCGCACCGTATCGGCCTGGCCACCTCGATCATCTTCGGTGGCGTGGCGGCGGCATCCGTGCTGGGCGTGCCCATGGGCGCGCTGATCGGCGATGCACTGGGCTGGCGCTGCGCGTTTGCGGCGATGGCGCTGTTCAGCGCGGCCGTGATGCTGCTGCATCTGCGCGTTGTTCCGGCGTTGCCGGTCACCTCGTCGGTGCGGCCAGGCCAGTTCGTGCAGCAGCTCGGACATCGCAGCCTGCAGCGGGGCCTGTGGCTGACCCTGCTGCTGGTGGCCGGGCACTTCATCGCCTTCACCTATGTGCGGCCGTTGCTGACATCCGCCTCCAGCGTGGATGCGTCGTGGATCGGTGCATTGCTGTTCGCCTATGGCCTGGCCGGCATCGCTGGCAACTTCATTGCCGGGCCGATGGCCGCGCGGCATCCACGTGGCACGTTGCTGGCGATCGCATCGGGCCTGCTGCTGACGCCGCTGTTGTTCCTGTGGCTGGGTGGCACGCCGGCCGGTGGCATTGCGGTGCTGTTGCTGTGGGGCCTGGCCTACGGCGGCGTATCGGTGGGCCTGATGAGCTGGATGATGAAGGCGGCGCCGCAGGCCGTGGAGATCGCCACGGCGTTGTATGTCGCGGTGTTCAACATCGGCATCGCACTGGGTGCATGGGGCGGTGGCCGGCTGCTCGATGGCGTGGGCCAGCATGCGAATCTGTGGGCAGCGGCCGGGCTTGCCATGGTCGCCACGCTGGTGATTGCCACAACGCGTCGGTAGATCCACGCAGTGCCAACCAAGGTTGGCCGCTACCCGGAAATGAAACGGGCGCCTTGCGGCGCCCGTTCCGGTTACATCACCACACCTTGACCCGCTTGTCCGGGGCCAGGTACAGCTTCTGGCCTTCCTTCACTTCGAACGCCGGGTACCAGGCGTCGATGTTGCGCACGGTCAATGCGCGGAACTGGCCGGGTGCATGCACATCGGTCAGCAGCGAATTGCGCAGCGCCTGCTCGCGGCTCTTGCTGCGCCACGCCTGGGCGAAGCCGAGGAAGAAGCGCTGATCCGGGGTGAAGCCTTCCAGGGTCTGGCCCGGCTTGCCCTGCAGCGACAGCTGGTAAGCGTCGTAGGCGGTACCCAGGCCGGCCACGTCGGCGATGTTCTCGCCCAGGGTCAGCTTGCCGTTCACGTGCACGCCGGGGAACGGCTCGTAGCTGCTGAACTGCGCGGCCAGCGCATCACCGGCAGCATTGAACTGCTTCAGGTCCTCGGCAGTCCACCAGTTGTGCAGCTTGCCGGTCTCGTCGAACAGGGCGCCGGCGTTGTCGAAGCCGTGGCTGATCTCGTGGCCGATCACCGCGCCGATCGCACCGTAGTTCACCGCGTCGTCGGCCGCACCGTCGAAGAACGGCGGCTGCAGGATCGCAGCCGGGAACACCAGGCGGTTTTCCAGCGGCACGTTCATCGCATTGATGGTCTGCGGCAGCATCGCCCACTCGCTGTGGTCGACCGGCTTGCCCAGCTTGGCGATGTTGCGCTGATACTCGAACAGCTCGGCGCGCTGTGCATTGCCCAGCGGATCATCACGGCGGATCTCAAGGCCGGTGTAGTCGCGCCACTTTTCCGGATAGCCCATGCCCACGGTCAGGCCGTTGACCTTGGCCTTGGCATGCGCCTTGGTCTGCGGCGACATCCACGACAGTGCATCGATGCGCTTGGCGAAGGCGGCGATGATGTTCTTCGCCATCTCGTCCGCACGCTCCTTGGTCTTCGCATCGAAGTGCTTCTCGACGTAGCGCTTGCCGATCGCTTCGCCGACCGCATGGTTGGCATCGTCCACCGCGCGCTTCCAGCGGTCGCTCTGCTGCGGCGTGCCGCTCAGCGCGGTGCCGTGGAAGGCGAAGCGGGCATCGGCGAACTTCTTCGGCAGGTAGGCGGCGGCACGATCCAGCGCGTGGAAGGCCAGGTAGTCCTTCCAGGCGTCCAGCGGCTCGGTGGCGACCAGCCTGGACAGGCCGGCCACGGCCTTGGGCTGCCACACGATGAAGTCCTGCTGGTTACCCAGCGCGGCTGCGTCGAGGAAAGCGTTCCAGTCCATGCCCGGTGCCTTCGCAGCGAAGTCGGCCTGGGTCCACGGATTGGCACCCTTGGTCACGTCGTTGGTTTCTTCCTGGGTGGCGTGCGCCTGCGCGATCTTCGTTTCCAGCGCGAGGATGCGTTGCGCCTTGCCCGCCGGATCGGCGACGCCGGCCAGCTGCAGCATCTGCGCGATGTAGGCCTGGTACTGCTTGCGCAGTTCGGCCATGCGGCCATCGCCCAGGTAGAAATCACGATCGGGCATGCCCAGGCCGCCCTGCACCAGGTACGGCGCGGTGCGGTCCGGCTGCAGCATGTCCACCGACACCCACAGGCCGAACAGGCGGTCGGTGTAGAAGTTGGTGGCGTTGAGCAGGTCGACGTCGGCGCGCAGGTCGCCACCCAGGGCACGGGCCAGCCCGGCCTTGTCGGCGATCGCATCGATGGCCTTCAGCTGCGGCTGCACCGGCGCAAGACCGTGCTGCTCGATGCCGGCTTCGTCCATGTAGGCGGCGTAGTAATCGCCGATCAGCTTGTCGTCACCGCTGGCCTGGGTGTTGCCGGCGGCGCCTTCGAGGATCGCGCGGGTATCGGCCAGGGTCTTCTCGGCGATGACGTTGAAGCTGCCGAAGCGCGAACGATCGGCCGGAATCTCGGTGTTCTTCACCCAGGTGCCGTTGGCGAAGCCGAAGAAATCATCGCCGGCGGCGATGCTGCGGTCCATGCCGCTGGCATCGAAGCCGAAACTGCCCAGCATCGGCTTGGCCGCAGCGGGGGCGGCATCGGCCGGCGCGGTGGCACCGGCGGCCGGGTCGGCCGGGCGGTCACAGGCGGCCAGGGACAGGCTGGCAACGATGGCCAGCGCCAGGGTGGGACGGCGCAGCTTGGACATGGACTTCTCTTGCAGCGGAAAACCCCAAGTCTAATCCGCTCCAGCGCCACTGGCCGCCCCCCTGGGCGGCCCGCCCTGTGCAGGATCTGGCTGAACGCGCAGACGCGATCTTCACGCCGTCACCGGGGTGGTGCATGCTGGACCCTGGAGCCCTGCGCGGACACGGGGAGGTGGCCATGCAGGACGGGGTCAGGCGTCAAGAATGGCGTCCGCCGGCCGTTGAGGTCGGGGACGTGGAGGATTCGTTCGCGCATGAAGCCAGCCGACTGCACAAGGAAGATCAACCGATGCCCGCGCTGAAACGGGCGTTGGCCCGGCCGCTGCGCGCCATCACCTGGGGCGGCGTGCTGCTGGGCGTGCTGCTGGTGGCCGGCCTGACCACCATGCTGGTCAATGACCACCACCGCCGCCTGGAAGCGGCGCAGCGGCAGAGCCGTGCGCTGGCGGTGGGCAGCGAGCGCCTGCTGGCGCTGGAGCTGCGCAACCTGGAACGGGCCATGTCCGGCATCGCCGCCGACGCCGCCGAACTGTTCCGCAGCGTGCCGGCACAGGCGCCGGCCTTGCTGGATGCCTCCATCGGCGGCGTGCTGCGCCGGCATGCCGAGCTGCACAGCATCGTCGTGCTCGACAGCTATGGCCGACCGCTGACGGCCGGCAAGGGCGACCTGCAGCTGCCGCTGTGGACCGACCCGCAGCGCCGCGGCCAGGGCAGCGCGCTGTATATCGGCCCGCCGCAGCGGGCCAGTGATGGCGGCTGGGTGGTCCCGCTGGCGTTGCCGATGGCCGGCGACCGCTGGCTGCTGGCGCGGCTGCGCTGTGGCGAACTGCAGCGCATCGTCGGTGGCCTCGATGTCGGCCCCAACGGACTGGTCTCGATCAGCGATGCCGAGGGCTACATGCTGGCCCGCGTGCCCGATCCGCACGGCACGGTGGGTCGCCGCTATGATCTGCCGCGCCGTGACCTGCTCGGCAAGCAGGCGGTGGTCGAGCTGGGCAGCCTGCCCGGCGCCGTCGACGGCGTGCCGCGCATCATCACCATCAGCACGCTGGAACGCAGCCCGCTGGCGGTGCAGGTCGGCTTGGCCGACGAAGACGTACTGGCGCCGTGGTGGCCGTACCTGCAGGCGTCAGTGGCGATCGTACTGGCCTACATCGCGGTGTTGCTGGTGCTGCTGTACGCGGTGCGCCGCAGCACCCGCAGCCAGCAGGCGATGGCCGAGGAGCTGAAGGCAGGCCACGCCGAGCTGCGCCTTGCACACCAGGTCGGGCGCGTCTGTACCTGGTACGTTGACGAGGACGCCGCACTGCTGCGCTGGTCACCGCTGGCGCGCGAGATCTTCGGGGTGCAGACCGATGCCCTGCCGGTTGCCGATTTCTTTGCACGCGTGCATCGCGATGATGCCGCGCGCCTGCAGCAGGCCTTTGACCAGGCCTTCGCCGGCAGCGCCGTGCTCGACCAGGTGTTCCGCCTGGTACTGCCCGGGGGCGAGGTGCGCTGGGTGGGCGCGCGTGGGCAGCGGGTGGAAGTGGCCGACAGCGAGCGGCGCATGATCGGTGCGCTGACCGACCTGAGTGAGCGCTACCAGGCCCGCGAACAGGTGAGCGAGGTGGAACGCCGCTTCCGCCTGCTGTTCGACCGCAACCCGGCGCCGTTCTGGGTGTTCGACCCGGACACGCTGCGCTTCATCGAGGTCAACGATGCGGCGGTGCGCCAGTACGGCTACAGCCGCGACGAGTTCCTGGCGATGAGCATCCTCGACATCCGCCCGCGCGAAGGCTGGGATGAGGTGAAGGGGGCGATCGCCAAGGCCCGCGTCGGCGAGCTGCAGGACGCCACCGTGCGCCTGCACCGGCGCAAGGACGGCAGCGTGTTCGAAGTGCGCGCCCACCTGTCCAGGCTCGATTTCGACGGACAGCCCGCGTGCCTGGTGCTGGCCGAGGATGTCAGCGAACGGTTGGCCTACGAGCGTGACCTGGCCTACCAGGCACGGCACAACCCGGCCACCGGCCTGCTCAACGTGCGCGCCTTGACCGAGCAGCTGGACGAGCAGCAGGAGGGCTACACCATCGCTTTCGTGCAGCTGCGCGGCCTGCAGCTGGTGGCCGATACGCTGGGCCGCGAGATCGGCGATGCGGTGCTGCAGTCGATGGCGACCCGGCTCGGTGGCCTGGGCGCGCGCTGTGGCACGTTGGCATTCCAGCCGGCGGAGGACTTCGTGTTCGCCATCGGTGCCGAGCACGATACCCAGCGCGTGCTGGACGACCTGCTGCAGATCGTGTCGGCGCCGATGCGCGGCAAGGATTCGCTGCACCAGTTCGAACCACGCATCGGTGTGGCCGTGCACATCGCCGGTGACGGCCACAGCGCCGAGCAGGTGATCGGCATGGCCGCGCAGGCCGCGCACGCGGCACGCGCCGAAGGCAACGTGGTGGTCTGGTTCGATGCGGCGGTGACCACGCGGCTGGCCGACCGGCTGCGCCTGGCCGGGCGCATCCACGCCGCCATCGACAACGAGTTCCAGCTGTATTTCCAGCCGATCCGGCATGCCAGCGATGGCAGCCCGGCGGCCTTGGAAGCGTTGCTGCGCTGGCCACAGGCCGACGGCAGCTTCATTCCGCCCAACGAGTTCATCCAACTATGCGAGGACACCGGGCTGATCCTGGCGCTGGGCCGCTGGGTGATCCGCGCGGCGGCGAAGGCGCAGCGCCGGTTGGTCGAGGCCGGTTGGGGTGAGCTGCCGATCGCGGTCAATGTATCGGCGGTGCAGTTCTTCAACAGCGACCTGGTGGCCGAGTTCACCCGCGCCCAGCAGGACTTCGGCCTGGCCCGCGGTGCGCTGCACGTGGAGCTGACCGAGAGCAGCCTGATGCGCAAGCCGGCGCAGGCGATGCAGACCATGCAGCGCCTGCACGAGCAGGGCATCAGTGTGTCGCTGGATGATTTCGGCACCGGCTATTCCAGCATGTCCTACCTGCAGCACCTGCCGCTGGACATCCTGAAGATCGACCGCAGCTTCGTCGCTGACGTGGAAACCAATCCACGCAATGCCTCGATCTGCCGTGCGCTGCTGTCACTGGGCCACAGCATGGGCCTGACCATCATCGCCGAGGGCGTGGAAACGCCGGGGCAGCTGGACTGGCTGGCTGCGCACGGCTGCGACCAGGTGCAGGGCTACCTGTTGGGGCGACCGGCGCCGCTGGAACGGATCATCGACGCGCTGGATGAAGTGGCCGCCTAAGTGGTAGTGCCGGCCGCTGGCCGGCATTCGCCCAGGACCGGGATGTGTCGGATTGCCGGCCAGCGGCCGGCACTACCGGCAGGCGCCAGACTCGGCTATACCCCGGCTTCCACCAGATGGTCGATGAAACTGCGCACCTTCGGTGCCAGGTGGTTGCGGCTGGTATAGACCGCGAAGATGCCGATCGGCGAGGCCTCCCACTCGGGCAGGACACGCACCAGGCGGCCATCGGCCAGCGCGTCTTCCAGCAGGAAGTCGGGCTGCAGGATCACGCCCATGCCGGCGATCGCCGCTTCGCGCAGCACGTCGCCGTTGTTGGCATGCAGCAGGCTGCTCACCGAGACCTTCACTTCGCCGCCCGGCCCCTGCAGCGGCCAGTGGTCACCGGCGGCCCAGTAGCTGTAGCTCAGGCAGGCGTGTGCCTGCAGCTCCTGCGGCGTCTGTGGCGTACCGCGTGCGGCCAGGTAGGCCGGCGCGGCGCACAGGCTCACCCGCGACTCTCCCAGGCGACGCGCGATCAGGGTGGGGCCGGGCTCGCGGGTGATGCGGATGGCCACGTCGTAGCCTTCCTCGACCATGTCCACCAGGCGGTCGGACAGGGCCAGGTCCAGTTCCACCTGCGGGTAGCGTTCGCGGTAGCTGGCCAGCAGCGGGCCGAGGCGGGCGATGCCCCAGCTGACCGGTGCGTTGATGCGCAGCGTGCCGGAAGGCTCCAGCGCCTGCGCACCGATGCTGGCTTCCAGTGCATCGAACTCGGCCAGCAGGCGCACGCACTGGGCGTAGTAGGCGGCGCCGGCACTGGTCGGGCTGACCCGGCGCGTGGTGCGGTGGAGCAGGCGGGTGGACAGGCGCTTTTCCAGCGCGGCGACCTGGCGGGTGACGCCGGCGGTGGACATGTCCAGGGCCTGGGCGGCGGCACTGAAGCCGTTGCGCTCGACCACCGCCACGAACACGCGCATCGCCTCGAGGGTGTCCATTGTTGCGCCTTTTGAAATAAATACGGTCAATCCATCGTATTTATTGGCTCGCGAAGGCGCAATAACCTGTGCCCACTCCCTTCAAGGTGTTTCCCCATGCACACCACGACCGCTCCTGTTTCGCCGCTGGCCCCGTACGGCGCCACCCTGCTGCGCCTGGCCCTGGGTGTGCTGTTCCTGGTGCATGCGCTGATCAAGCTGCTGGTATTCACCCCGGCCGGCACGGCGGCGTTCTTCGAGTCGCTGGGGCTGCCCGGCGTGCTCGGCTACCTCACCATCGGCGTGGAGCTGGTGATCACCGTCGCGCTCCTGCTGGGTATCTACGCGCGCTGGGTGGGCCTGGTCGGCGTGCCGCTGCTGCTGGGCACCATCGTCACCGTGCATGGTGCCAACGGCTTCGGTTTCGCCAATGCCGGCGGCGGCTGGGAATACCCGGCGTTCTGGGCACTGGCGCTGGTGGTGCTGTTCCTGGTCGGCGACGGCAAGTGGACCCTGCGTTCGCGCTGATCGCCGCCTGACCCTGCAACTGGAGAATTCCATGTCCCGCCTGCCTTCGCTGTACATCTCCCATGGTTCGCCGATGACCGCCCTGCAGCCGGGCCAGGTCGGCGTGCGCCTGGCCGAGCTGGCGCGCGACCTGCCGACGCCGCGCGCCATCGTGATGGCCTCGGCGCACTGGCTGGGCCGGCAGCCGCTGGTCGGCGCGCATCCGCAGCCGCCCACCATCCACGACTTCGGTGGCTTCCCGCGCGCGCTGTTCGAACTGCAGTACCCGGCGCCGGGTGATCCGGCGCTGGCCGAAGAGGTGGCCGGCCGCATCGCCGCCGCCGGCCTGCCGGTGGCACTCGACCCGCAGCGTGGCCTCGACCATGGCGCGTGGGTGCCGCTGCGGCTGCTGCGCCCGCAGGCCGACATCCCGGTGGTACCGCTGTCGATCCAGCCGCTGCTCGGCCCCGAGCACCAGTTCGCGCTGGGCCGCGCGCTGGCACCGCTGCGCGAGCAGGGCGTGCTGCTGGTCGGCTCGGGCAGCATCACCCACAACCTGCACGACTGGGGCGACTACCAGGACGGCAAGGAAGCGCCGTACGTGCGGCCCTTCATCGAGTGGGTGGAGCAGCGCCTGGCCGCCGACGACCGCCAGGCCCTGCTCGATTACCGCCGGCAGGCGCCGTTCGCCGAACGTGCGCACCCGACCGACGAGCACCTGCTGCCGCTGTTCTTCGCGATGGGCGCGGCCGGCGAGGGCGGCTTCGGTGCACGCCGCATCGACGCCGGCATCGATGCTGGCTTCCTCGCCATGGATCTGTACCGCTTCGACGGGGCATGAGCCGGGGCTGACGCGCGACGGCCCCGGCCGTCGCGGTCATGGCCGCATGTGGTAGTTTTTTCCGGGTTTCCGGCGCTGGCCCTCGAGCCTCCCCGCGCGCCGCTTCCTGGAAGAAGCATGCATACCATTGAAGTCGTCCTGGCGATGCTGGTGGCCGTTGTCGCCAGCGGCTACCTGGTTCGCGTCCTCCCGTTCTCGTTGCCGCTGCCGCTGGTGCAGATCGGCCTGGGCGCGGTGATCGCCGGCGTGTTCAACCGCGGCCATGCGCTGGAGCCGGAGGTGTTCTTCCTGCTGTTCCTGCCACCGCTGCTGTTCCTGGATGGCTGGCGCATTCCCAAGCAGGGCCTGTTCCGCGACAAGGGCGCGATCCTCGAACTGGCGTTCGGCCTGGTGGTGTTCACCGTGATCGGTGCCGGCCTGCTGATCCACTGGATGATTCCGGTGATGCCGTTGGCGGTGTGCTTCGCGCTGGCGGCCATCGTGTCGCCGACCGACCCGGTGGCGGTCGGGGCGATCGCCTCCAAGGCACCGATCCCGAAGCGGCTGATGCACATCCTGGAAGGCGAGTCGCTGCTCAACGATGCGTCCGGCCTGGTCTGCTTCCGTTTCGCGGTGGCGGCGGTGATGACCGGCTCCTTCTCGCTGGCCACGGCCTCGCTGACCTTCCTGTGGGTGGCGGTGGCTGGCCTTGCCGTGGGCGTGGCGGTCACCCTCGGCGTGTCCACGTTCCAGCGCTGGTTGTGGCGCCGCTTCGGCGAAGAGCCGGGTGCCGCGATGCTGGTCAACCTGCTGATCCCGTTCGCGGCCTATCTGCTGGCCGAAGAAATCCATGCCTCGGGCATCCTCGCCGCAGTCGCCGCCGGTATCGCGATGAGCTACGTCGAGCTGACCGGCCGTGTCTCCGGCAGCATGCGCGTGCAGCGTGCGGGGGTCTGGAACATGCTGCAGTTCAGCTTCAACGGCATCATGTTCGTGCTGCTGGGCGAGCAGCTGCCGGGCATCGTAGAACGCGCCACCACCACCATGAACGAGTCCGGCCACCAGAGTGCGTGGTGGCTGGTGGTGTACGTGGTGGTGATCAACCTGGCGTTGATTACCTTGCGCCTGTTGTGGGTATGGCTGTCGCTGCGCTGGAACCTGCTGCGCGCGCGTCGGCGTGGCCTGGAGCGGGGCGAGGCACCGAACTGGCGCATCGTGGTGGCGACTTCGGTGGCCGGCGTGCGCGGCGCGATCACCCTGGCCGGTGTGTTGACGCTGCCGCTGTTCCTGCCCGATGGCAGTGCGTTCCCGGCGCGCGACCTGGTGATCTTCCTGGCCGCGGCGGTGATCCTGTTCTCGCTGATCGGCGCCAGCGTGGCGCTGCCGCAGCTGCTGAAGGGCCTGCAGCTGCCAGCCGATTCGGGCGAGCGCAAGGAAGAGGACCTGGCACGCAAGCTGTCCTCCAAGGCTGCGCTGGCCGGGGTCGAACGCATGCGCCAGCAGCTGGTGATGAACCAGAACACCGAGAACGTGCAGCTGTACAACGATGCTGCCTCGCGGGTGAGCCTGCTGTACCAGCGGCACCTGGAGAAGGACAACGACGGGCCCGACGTGGACCCGGAGAAAGTGCGGCGCATGGAACTGGGTTACCGCCAGCTGCGCAGCGCGGGCCTGAATGCCGAGCGCGAGGAACTGTTCCGGCTGACCCGGCGCGGGGTGATTTCCGACGAGATCTCGCGGCGCCTGATCCGCAACCTGGACCTGCTGGAATCGCGCAAGCGCGAGTGACGCTGCGGTTGGGCGCCGTCGATCGGCGTCAGATCCCTTCCCGCAGGAAAGGGACCTGACCCCAGGATCCGGGAGCCGTGCTTATTCCGGCTTCGTTTCCAGGAAATACGCCTCGACCTTGCCCTTGACCTTGATGGTCATCGGGTTGCCGCGGCGGTCGCGGGCCTTGCCGGCCTGCACGCGGATCCAGCCTTCGCTGATCGAGTATTCCTCGACGTTGTCGCGCTCGACGTCGTTGAAACGCACACCGACGCCGCGCTCCAGCGCCTGCGCATCATGGAAGGGGCTGGCCGGGTTGATCGCCAGGTGGTCGGGAGGGGTATCGCTCATCGCTTCATTCACAGTGACGGCCACCAAGGCCGGCTTCAGCGGCACAGGATAAACCGTAGAATGCCGGCCTGCCCCAGAGGAAGTTCCGCCATGCCCGACAACAGCGACTATTTCGACTTCGAGGAAGACATCCACGACTTCGACGAGGAGGGCTTCGAGGCGCGGGTCTGGAACCTGCTGGTGCTGATCAACCCGGGCGACGAAGAGCTGGCCCTGCAGCAGTTCAACCGCTGGCGCGAGCACCTGTCCGAGGACGGGCAGCCGCTGGAAGCGGACAGCGACTGGCTGCCGGCGCTGTTCACGGCCATTGCCTGGCAGTCCGGTTTCGAGGTCGAGCGTGACGACCTGGAATCGCTGCAGTCGGCGGTGAACGAGCTGTCGGCACGCTTCAACCTGCAGCTGGACTGGGGCGGCGACCTGGACGACGAGGACTTCACCGAAGACCTGGACGGCGTGCAGCTGATGTCCACCGCCTTCGACCGCCTGCGCGAGCACAACTACACGCTGTGGAGCGTGGATGCCGGCAGCGACGGCTTCACCGGCGTGATGGCGCTGACCCGCGACGACGACGCGATGCTGGCGCTGTGCTCGCTGCTGAACGTGGAAATCCGGCTGGGCAGCGACCCGTTCTGAGCAGGGCAGGTGGGTGCGGAGCCCGCCTATGGGGGATGCCAACCTTGCTCGGCATGCCCTGTGCCTGATGTGCGGACCAAGGTCCGCACCCACCACAGCAAGTGGTAGCCCCACCCAGCACAGCAAGCGGTAGCCACCCACGCCTGCCTACGGCCGGTATTGCGCCCTGGCGTTGGCGATCACTGCTTTGACCAGCTCGCGGTCGGCGTGCCGGGAAATCGCCCGCGCACCGAGCGCGATCGCCTGCGCGCGCAGCTCGGCAGTGACATCGTAGTGGGCGCCGCTGGCCTTGTTCTGGAAGGCCCGCGGGGGAATGCCGAGCTGCGCCGCCATCGCGTGCAGCTCGGCCAGGGTGTCGGCCATCAGGTGCGCCCAGCGCTGTCCGCGCCAGGGATGCACCGCGTCATCGACGTAGACCGTCACCGCCGCGGCCGGTTCAGGCCTGCGGCTTGCTGTCGCTGTCAGCGGCCGGGGTGGCCTCGGCAGCGGCGTCTTCGGCCACGTCGCCCTCGGCGGCTTCGCCTTCCTCGCCCTCTGCAGCGTCGACGCCTTCGAACTCGGCGACCAGCTTGTCCAGGTACTCGTCAGCGGTCTGCTCGGATTCGGCGGCCAGGGTGTCCAGCAGCTTCTGCAGCAGTTCGGAGTATTCCAGGTTGACCTTGCGGCCTTCCTTCTCCTGCACGTTGGCCAGGTGCTTGAGCATGGCCAGCATCGGCACCGGATTCTCGGCGTTGCCCATGGTCTGGCCGCCGATGGCCAGCAGCCACTCACGGCCCTGCAGGCCGATGGCCGCAACCACCTGGCCGTCTTCGTTGGTCAGCACGGCATGGTTCTGCACCTGCTGCTGGGCGTTCAGGCGGAGGAACGGGCGCTTGGCCTGCTGCTTCTTGCGCTTGTCGCGCTTGGCCTTGGAGTTCTGGGACATGGGGTGGGGTCACCTGGAAACGGAAAGACCGCCATTGTAGCGGCCGCGTGCAGGTGGGGTCAGATCCCTTTCCCATGGAAAGGGATCTGACCCCGATTCAGCGCGCCGGCCCCTGCGCGGCCTGCACGTCCGGGTCGGCGGCGGGGGCCGACAGCCCCACCTGCGGGCCGGCACCGGCCAGGGCGGCTGCTTCGGCGGCCTGGGTCATCACCACGATGCTGATGCGGCGGTTGATCGGGTTCTGCGGGTCGGCCTTGTCGAACAGCACCGACGAAGATAGGCCGACCACGCGGGTAATCTTGCTGTCCTCCAGGCCGCCGTCCACCAGCGCGCGGCGTGCGGCGTTGGCACGATCGGCGCTCAGTTCCCAGTTGCCGTAGCCGCGCGCAGCCGAATAGGCGGTGATGTCGGTGTGGCCGGTCAGGCTGATCCGGTTCGGCACGTGGTTCAGGTAGTTGGCCAGCTCGTGCAGGATCTGCTGCGTGTACGGCTTCAGCGTGGCGCTGCCGAGGTCGAACATCGGCCGGTTCTGCTTGTCCACGATCTGGATGCGCAGGCCTTCCGGGGTCAGGTCCAGCAGCAGCTGGTCCTTGAACGGCTCCAGTGCCTGGCTCTTGCTGATCGCTTCCTGCAGTTCCTTCATCAGTGCTTCCAGCTGCTGCTTGTCGCGCTGCTGCTGGTCCACCGGCTGCGGCACCGCTTCCTTCTGGTTCTGGAAGGGATCGTTGCTGCTGCCCCGCGAGATGTCGGTGGCACCACCCAGCTTGATCATCGAGGTGCTGGCGCCGCCCGGGCCGGCCATGCCGGGCGCCGGCGTGGCGTTCTGCCCGCTCAGCGGGCTGGGGTTGCGGAAGTACTCGGAAATGGCCGCACGGTCGTTCTTGTTGGTCGTGGCCATCAGCCACAGCACCAGGAAGAACGCCATCATCGCGGTCACGAAGTCGGCATAGGCCACCTTCCACGAGCCGCCATGATGGGCGGCGTGGCCGGTCTTCTTGACCCGGCGGACGATGACGGTGGGCTTGGTCTCGGCCATGGCTTACTTGACCGTCTTCAGGTGCTGCTCGAAATCGGAGAAGGCCGGGCGCACGTTCGACGGCAGCGTCTTGCGGGCGAACTCCAGCGCGATCTTCGGGTTGTAGCCGCGCAGGCAGGCCAGCAGGGCGGTCTTGACCGATTCGTAGATGCGGCTGTCCTGCTCGGCGCGGGCCTCCATCGCGGCCGCCATCGGGCCGACGAAGCCGTAGCCCAGCAGAATGCCGAGGAAGGTACCGACCAGCGCGCCAGCCACGTGGCCACCGACCTCGACGATGTCGCCGCCGATCGAGCCCATGGTGATGACGATGCCGAGCACCGCCGCGACGATGCCGAAACCGGGCAGTCCGTCGGCGACCTTGGTCAGTACCTGCGACGGTGCCATCGCCTCGGCATGGTGCTTTTCCAGCTCCAGTTCCAGCAGCGGCTCCAGCTCGTGCGGCTCGATGTTGCTGCCGATCATCAGGCGCAGGCAGTCGGTGATGAAGTCGATCAGGTGGTGATCGGCCTGCACCTTGGGGTAGTTGCCGAACAGCGCGCTCTCGGCCGGGCGCTCCACATGGTCTTCCAGCGCCATGAAGCCTTCGCGGCGGGCCTTATTGAGCAGTTCATAGAGCAGGCTGAGGACATCGATGTAGTCCTGCTGCTTGTAGCGCGGGCCCTTGAACACGCCGACCATGGCCTGCAGGGTCTGCTTGACCGTCTTGGCCGGGGTGCCGACCAGGAAGGCGCCGAGCGCGGCGCCGCCGATGATGACCAGTTCGTAGGGCTGCCAGAGGGCACCCAGGCGGCCGTGGGCACCGAGGTAGCCCCCGATCACGCTGATGATGACGACCAGGAATCCAACGATGATGAGCATGGGGCGACGCAAGGAGAGGGGATATCTCCTTGTCGGCCCGTCGCCCGGTTTTCTGAAGAGGGAATTCTGTGAAATCGGTCAGCGGGGTGTTTCAGCCCGCCACGCCGCTTTCTGCGCCGCCACGCTGCAACGGGTCGGGCCAGGGCTCGCCATTGCCGGTGAACGAAAGTGAGACGGAGTTCAGGCAGTGGCGCTCGTAGGTGGGCGGCGGGCCGTCCGGGAACACATGGCCCAAGTGGCTGCCGCAGCGCGCGCAGGTGATCTCGGTGCGCACCATGCCATGGCTGGTATCGCGGATCTCGCGCACGTGCGCCGGGTCGAACGGGGCGAAGAAGCTGGGCCAGCCGGTACCGGAATCGAACTTGGTGCTGGAGCGGAACAGCGGCAGCGCACACAGCCGGCAGCAGTAGACGCCCTCGCGCTTGTTGTCGAGGAACACCCCGCAGAATGGCGCTTCGGTGCCGTGCTGCAGCAGCACGCGGCGCTCTTCGCTGCTGAGGCCGGCAATCAGCGCCTCGGTCTGGGTGGCGGTGGGGGGCGTCAGGTCGAAGGCAGTCATGCCGGCTCTCCGTGGGGTCGATGGCCTGGGGATGCCGGAAAACGTGGGGGTGCCGGCGCGCGCTTGCAAGTGTGACGGCCGTTCATGGGCGGCACACAGGTACAGGCGCAAGGTGAATGTGATCCACGCCGGAGCGTGCCATGAAACCGACCCTTCCCCTGCTGTTGATGGCCCTGTTGCCCGCATTGGCGCTGGCCCAGGTGCCTACCGCCGACCCCACCGCCACCCGCAGTGCGACCACCGTGGCACCGGCGCCGGTGGTACCGCCGCCGCAGGCCGCCCGCCCGCAGCCGCAGGTGTTGCCGTCGCCGCAGCCGGCGCAACCGATCAAATCCACCGGTCCGGCCCCGATCGCACCCACCCCGGCGCCGAAGCCGGCCGACAAGGTCTATGACCGCAATGGCCGCATCGTGCCTGGCGTGCGCCCGGCCGGCCCCAACCGCGTGTTCGATTCACGCACCGGCCGCTATTACGACAGCGTGCCGGCCGGCGACGGCCAGCAGATCAAGCGCTGACCTCGGGTGCCAGGCAAGGTTGGCAGCGACTGCGCGCCGTGCGGGCTGAACGCACGAAAACGGCTTCCTGCCAATCACTGCTTTTTCGCCTGCGATTAACCGTTCCGGGACC
Organism: Stenotrophomonas sp. S4; assembly: GCF_054187805.2. Classification (NCBI taxonomy): domain Bacteria; kingdom Pseudomonadati; phylum Pseudomonadota; class Gammaproteobacteria; order Lysobacterales; family Lysobacteraceae; genus Stenotrophomonas; species Stenotrophomonas sp. S4. Next base: position 543,514 of record NZ_CM196188.1, read on the forward strand.
ACCGTGGCCCTGCGCCGGCATCCCGCCGCCGCATGTCCTTCGTCCACTGGATCGCGATCATGAAAAACCAGCAGAACCGTCATCCCGGCAAGGAACCGCAGGGCCGCAACCCGCAGCAGCAACAGCAGCAACAGCAGCAGATGGAGCCGCAGCAGCCGCACAAGGGTGGCAAGCAGCAGGAACAGCGCTCGCAGAAGCATCCGCAGCAGCGCTGAGACGGACTCCGGGTCAGAGCCCGCGTTGCGGGCTCTGACCCCAACCGTTCGCCGGCCTCAATCCGGAATCGGCAGGCTCAGCGTCTCCTTCACCTCTTCCATCACGATGTAGCTCTTCGACTCACGCACATGCGGCAGTGTCAGCAAGGTGCTGCCGAGCAGCTTGCGGTAGGAGGCCATCTCGCTGATCCGCGCCTTCAGCAGGTAATCGAAGTCGCCCGAGACCAGATGGCACTCCAGCACGTTGGGCAGCTTAAGGGCGGCGCGCCGGAACTCCTCGAAGATGTCACCGGACTTGTAGGCCAGGCTGATCTCCACGAACACCAGCAGGCTGGCCTTCACCGCCGCCGGGTCGAGGTGGGCGTGGTAGCCGGTGATCACCGCTTCGCGCTCGAGCCGGCGCACGCGCTCGGTGCACGGGGTGGTCGACAGGCCGACCCGCTCACCCAGTTCGGTGAAGGAAATACGGCCCTCGGCCTGCAGGATGCGCAGGATCTTGCGGTCGATCTTGTCCAGTTCGCGGGTACGGGTGGCCATGGCCGTCAACCTTGGGGAATGAATTGCAGGAGAACATCCTGCCGGTTGATTTCAAATCAGGCAAATCAACTGGTATTGGCTGTCTATACTTCCCCAATTATGGTCCCGGCACGCTCCAGTGCAGGGAATGATCGGGTTGGAGAAGTCCCATGCGAGTCCTAGTTCTCGGCAGCGGCGTGATCGGCACCACCAGTGCCTGGTACCTGCGACAAGCCGGGTTTGAAGTCACGGTCATCGACCGCCAACCCGGCCCGGCGCTGGAGACCAGCTTCGCCAATGCCGGCCAGCTGTCGTTCGGCTACACCTCGCCGTGGGCGGCCCCGGGCGTGCCGAAGAAGGCCATCGGCTGGCTGTTCGAGAAGCACGCGCCGCTGGCGATCAAGCCGGGCATGGACCTGGCCCAGTACCGCTGGCTGTGGCAGATGCTGCGCAACTGCACCCACGAGCGCTACGCGATCAACAAGGCGCGCATGGTGCGCATGTCCGAGTACAGCCGCGACTGCCTGAACGAGCTGCGCGCGCAGATCGGCATCGAGTTCGAAGGCCGCGACCTGGGTACGACCCAGCTGTTCCGCACCCAGCAGCAGCTGGATGCCTCGGCGCAGGACATCGAGATCCTGGCCCAGTACGGCGTGCCGTACGAGGTGCTGGACCGCGCCGGCATCATCCAGGCCGAACCGGCCCTGGCCCATGTCGATGGCCTGGTCGGCGCGCTGCGCCTGCCGCGTGACCAGACCGGCGACTGCCAGCTGTTCACCCGCCGCCTGGCGCAGATGTGCGTGGATGCCGGCGTCGAATTCCGCTTCGACCAGGACATCACTGGCCTGGAGTTCGATGGCGACCGCATCACTGGCGTGCGCATCGACGGCAAGCTGGAAACCGCCGACCGCTTCGTGGTCGCGCTGGGCAGCTATTCGCCGGCGCTGGTGGCACCGCTGGGCATGCGCCTGCCGGTGTACCCGCTGAAGGGCTATTCGCTGACCCTGCCGATCACCGACCCGGCGATGGCGCCGACCTCGACCATCCTCGACGAGAGCTACAAGGTGGCGGTGACCCGCTTCGACGACCGCATCCGTGTCGGTGGCATGGCCGAAGTGGCCGGCTTCGACCTGTCGCTGTCGCAGCGCCGCCGCGAGACCCTGGAACTGGTGGTCAGCGACCTCTACCCGAAGGGCGGCGACCTGTCGCGCGCGCAGTTCTGGACCGGCCTGCGCCCGGCCACGCCAGACGGCACGCCGGTGATCGGCGCCACGCCGTTCCGCAACCTGTACCTCAATACCGGCCACGGCACCCTGGGCTGGACCATGGCCTGCGGCTCCGGTCGCTACCTGGCCGACCTGATGAGCGCGCGCCAGCCGCAGATCAGCACCGAAGGCCTGGATATTTTCCGCTACGGCCAGTACGGTCACGCCCCGCAACATGAGAACCGCACATGCGTCCTGCCCGCGCGCTGATCGATCTGGGCGCCCTGCGCAGCAACTACCGGCTTGCTCGTGAACTGGGCGGTGGCAAGGCCCTGGCGATCATCAAGGCCGATGCCTATGGCCATGGCGCGGTGCGCTGTGCGCAGGCGCTGGAAGGCGAGGCCGATGGTTTCGGCGTGGCCACCATCGAAGAGGCACTGGAACTGCGCCAGGCCGGCATCCGTGCGCCGATCCTGCTGCTGGAAGGCATCTTCGAACCCAGTGACATGGCACTGGTGGCCGAACACGATTTCTGGTTCGCAGTGGGCTCGCCGTGGCAGCTGGAAGCGCTGGTCGCGTTCGACAGCCCGCGCCCGCTGACGGTGTGGCTGAAGCTGGACAGCGGCATGCATCGCCTCGGCCTGGACGTGGACAGCTTCCGCGCGGCGCATGCACGCCTGTCGGCGCTGCCGCAGGTCGAGCGCATCGTGCTGATGACCCATCTGGCGCGCGCCGACGAGCTGGACAGCGAACGCACGCACGAGCAGGCGGCGACCTTCGCGCGGGCCATCGACGGCCTGCACGGCGAGACCAGCGTGTGCAACTCGCCGGCACTGCTGGGCTGGCCGGATGTGCGCAGCGACTGGGTCCGCCCGGGCCTGATGCTGTACGGCGCCAACCCGCTGCCGGACAACACCGCGTTGACCGAGCGCCTGCGCCCGGTGATGACGATGCAGTCCAAGGTGATCGCCGAGCGCTGGATCGAGGCCGGTGAGCCGGTGGGCTATGGCGCCCGCTTCGTGGCCAAGGCGCGCACCCGCGTGGGCGTGGTCGCGCTCGGCTATGCCGACGGGTATCCGCAGTTCGCACCGAATGGCACGCCGGTGCTGATCGACGGCCAGCCGGGCGGACTGATCGGGCGCGTGTCGATGGACATGCTGACCGTGGACCTGACCGCGCATGCGCAGGCCGGCATCGGCAGCGTGGTGGAGCTGTGGGGTTCTGCGCCGACGCTGTCGGAATTGGCGCCGCGCTGTGGCGTGAGTGCCTACCAGCTGCCGTGCGCGGTCAAGCGCGTGGCGAAGGTGTACGTGTAGCGCCGAGCCCACGCTCGGCTCTGGTAGCGGCCGACCTTGGTCGGCGCTTTGAATGCGTGTCGACCAAGGTCGACACCTACCGATAGGGACTGGTCGACACCTACCGGTGGGTGGCGCCGCCCGGGATCAGCGTGCAGCAGTGGCCTGCGTTGTCAGCTGCCGCTTGACCCAGTCGTCGATCAGGCGCTTCTCGTAGCGCAGCGGGTCGCTGTCGCTCTTCAGCCCCAGGTTGTGCAGGTAGCCGGTGTCGCTGAGCTTGGCTTCGCCCTCATCGACGATACGGCCACTGGCGTCCTTCAGCGTGTACTGCAGGGTGATCCGCGGCGGATAGATGTCGCGCATGATCCGGATGTCGCTGCCGCGCGGGCCGTGCCAGGGCTCGTAGTCGCCGGCGCGCTTGATGTCGACCAGGGTCACGTCCAGGGTCTGCCCCGGCTGCAGCGGCTTGGCCGCCGTGGTCTGCACGTAGCTGGCCAGCTGTTGCACCCAGTTGCCGCGTTCGGCCTCGAAGCGGTTGGTGCTCTGGCGGATTTCGGTGAATTTGGCCGGATCGTCCCACTTCACGCTGACCGGGCCATTGGCCTGCAGCGCACGGGGCGCATCCGGATCGGTGACGGCGCGCGGCGCGGCGTTCGCGCTGCCCGCCATGAGGGCGCCTGCCAGCAGCAGGGCAGTGGCCAATGAGCGGTTCATGACGGTCTCCTGCGCCCCTTCGATGGGGACGATGCGGTTTACAGATCGAGTGTGATCCCGCTTTCCCGTGGCCGCAACGGCCGATTGCGACATCCGCAAGAGTGGTTGCCGCCAATTCATCGTCGTCAACCATGACTGACGGCGCTTGACGCTGTGAATACGCCCTTTGGAAGATGCTGTGCCTCCAACCCGGCCTGCACAGACGCCCTTGTCCACACTGCCGCCCCTCGTGGAGCGCCCACCGATGATGGTGCCGGCGCCCGAACCCGACCTGCATCATGGCGTGCTTGAGCGCATCAACGCCGGTTTCTGCGTGATCCAGGTGCTGTTCGAGGGCGACCGTGCGGTCGACTATCGTTTCATCGAGGTCAACGACGCCTTCGAGCGCCACACCGGCCTGAAGGATGCGCGCGGCCAGCGCATGAGCCTGCTGGAGCCGCACCACGAGGAAGACTGGTTCCGCATCTACGGCGAGGTCGCACGCAGCGGTCGCCCCGCCCAGTTCGAGATGGAAGCGCGCGCGCTGGGCCGCTCGTTCGCGGTTGACGCGGTGCGCGTGGGCCGGCCGGGCGAGGACAAGGTCGGCATCCTGTTCTTCGACATCACCGCGCGCAAGCAGATGGAAGTGGAGCTGGGCGAGAGCGAAGCCCGCTTCAGTGCGCTGGCCGATGGCCTGCCGATGCCGGTGTGGGTGCTCGACGAGCGCGGCCATGCCCGCTTCGTCAACAGCGCTTTCAGCGAGTTCTTCGGCGGTGACGAGACGCGTGTGCCGGAAGACGTCTGGCGTGGCCTGGTGCATCCGGATGATGCGTCGGTATTCGAGTACGAACTGCAGGAAGCGCTGAAGGCGCAGCGCTCGATGCATGCGCTGGTGCGTGCGCGCCGTGCTGATGGCCAGTGGCGCTGGCTGGAGATGAACGCCCGCCCGCGCTTCTCGCGCATGGGGCGCTTCATCGGCCTGGCCGGCAGCAGCCCGGACGTGACCGAACGCCGCGAGATCGAACTGGCCCGCGAGGAACTGCTGCAGTCCGAGCGTGCTGCGCGCAGTGCTGCGGAAAACATGGCGCGGCTGAAGGATGAGTTCCTGGCCACGCTGTCGCATGAGCTGCGTACGCCGTTGACCACCATTCTCGGCTGGAGCGAGCTGCTGCTGCAGCGCGTGGACAACACCAGCCCGCTGTACAAGGGCCTGAACGTGATCGCCAACAGCGCCGGTGCGCAGAAGCGGCTGATCTCGGACATGCTCGACCTCAGCAGCATGCTGCTGGGCAAGGTGCAGCTGGAGGTGGAAGTGCTGGACCTGAGCACGCTGCTGGGCGAGGCCATCGGCGCGCAGGAGTTGGTGGCCGAAGGCAAGGCGCTGGACGTGCACCTGCAGCTGCCCGAACAACCGAGCCTGGTGCTGGGCGATGCCACGCGCCTGCAGCAGGTGTTCTGGAACCTGCTCTCGAACGCGATCAAGTTCACCCCGGCTGAAGGCCGCATCGACCTGCAGCTGCGGGCCGACGGCAACCACTGGGAGATCACCGTGCGCGATACCGGTGATGGCATCGCGCCCGAATTCCTCAATCATCTGTTCAGCCGCTTCCGCCAGGCCGATGGCACCACCACCCGCCGCCATGGCGGACTGGGACTGGGACTGGCGATCGTGCAGCAGCTGGTCGAACTGCATGGCGGCACGGTCGCCGCGGCCAGCGAGGGCCACGGCCATGGCGCTACGTTCACCGTGCGCCTGCCGCAGCACATTCCCGATGCCGAGCGGCGCCCGCTGCGCGAAGTGATCAGCGGGCCGATCCTGGAGCCGGTGATCGTCGAGCCGTATCCGCTGCGCGGCATGCACGTGCTTGCGGTGGAAGACCAGCCGGAAGTACTGGAGTACCTGCGGCGCATGCTGGAAGAGCAGGGCGCCAGCGTGTCCGCGGCCAGTTCGGCCGGCGAGGCACTGGCGTTGCTGGCCGACACCGGCCATCTGCACTACCACGTGATGCTGACCGACATCGGCATGCCGGGCATGGACGGTTATGGCCTGGTGCGCACGCTGCGCGAGGACATGGGCGTGGATGCCATGACCCTGCCCGCGGTAGCCGTGACCGCGCTGGCGCGTGCCGATGACCGGCGCCGAGCGCTGGCGTCAGGCTTCCAGGAGCATGTCGCCAAGCCGTATTCGGTGGCACAGCTGGTGGCTGCGGTACGCAAGGTGCAGGTGCCACGCGCGGACAGCGCGCTGCACTGAGCATTCACGGCCGATCGGCGACCCTGCATGCAGGAGGTCGCCGATGTCCCGCATAGCTCCCCGCATCCATACCGACCCGGCGCAGATCGCGCGCCTGGAAGCCCTGCTGCCGCAGCTGGAAGGCGAAACGCAGGTGGAACTGACCCTGCACGGTGGTCGCCGGCTGCTCGGCACCGTCGCGGTGAAACCGACGGTGCAGCAGTACCGCAACGAGGCTGGCGACGAAGGCAGCAACGGCCAGTTGCGGCTGGATGACTACGACACGCCGGTGCAGCAGCACCACGTGTGGCTGGACGAGATCGCCAGCATCCGCAGGTTGCCGCCCAGGGTCTGACGGCAACCTGCCAACCCCATCCACGCATGGCGTGGATCTACTGGAAAGGGCCACGCATGGATATGCGTGACCTCGTCATCGGCCTGGCCTCATGCCATCCACGCATGGCGTGGATTTTCCAGGGGTTGCAGTAGAGCCACGCCATGCGTGGCTGTTGGGATCAGTGCTCGAACAACGTCGGCGTCGCCTCGAACCGGCGCGCGTAGGCGCGTTCTTCAGCGACCCGGGCCACCTCGTCATCGGCCAGGTCCGGCGCGCCGTATACCGCATAGGCCACGCTGCCATCGGCGCCATGGCCGACCTGGTGCAGCCGGTAACGCGAGTGGCCGCCGCCGGTGTCCTCGGGGTAATGCACGGGCGGATGGCTGCCTTCCAGATCCATTTCACTGTTGTCGACCACGCCACCGACGAACAAGGCTCGCATGCAGGTTCTCCTGGGTTTCCGGGGGAACCTCTACCCTGAACGTTTCAATGTTTCTGGCGGATCAAGGCCCCGTTCGGGTTTCGCAAAGCGGCCTGCCGGGGCCGGCCCGGCCAAGCCGGTACAATGGACGGCCCTCACGCTTGAAGTACCCGCGCCGATGGCCTCCAGCGACGACGCCCCCCTGCAGACCCTGCTCCTGCCGTTCTCCCAAGGCGCCCTGCGCTGGCCGGAGGGCCCGGTGGCCTTCCTGCGTGCCCGCGATGGCTGGCCGCTGCGCGAAGCCGCCGGCAACCACGAGGTGCACTGCGAACAGAGCTTCGCCCCGTTCGCGCAGCCGCTGCAGCAGGCCGACGGCTGGACCGTCAGCGGCCAGCTGGACGATGGGGCCGGCAAGGGCCGTTACCCGCTGGTGCTGGTGCTGCCCCCGCGCCAGCGTGAAGAAGCCCGTGCGCTGTTCGCCCGCGCGCTGGCGCTGGTCGCCGAAGGCGGCCGTATCGTTGCCTGCCAGTCCAACAACGAAGGCGCGCGCTCCGGTGAAGGCGATCTCAAGCAGCTGACCGGCCTCGGTGGCTGCCTGACCAAGAACCACTGCCGCGTGTACTGGACCGCCCCGCTGCAGGGCCAGCACGACGCCGACCTGGCCAAGCGCTGGTCGGCGCTGGATGCGGTGCGCCCGATCATGGGCGGCCGCTTCCTCAGCCGCCCGGGCGTGTTCGCCTGGGACCGCATCGATCCGGCGTCGGCGCTGCTGGCCGAGCACCTGCCCGCCGACCTGGCCGGCCGCGCCGCCGACCTTGGCGCCGGCTACGGCTATCTGTCGCGCGAGCTGCTGGAACGCTGCCCGAAGATCACCGCGCTGGATCTGTACGAGGCCGAGCAGCGCGCGCTGGCCCTGGCCGAACTGAACCTGGCGCCGCCGCCGCGCGCGCTGCCGCTGCGCTTCCTGTGGCAGGACGTCACCGCCGGCATCGAGCCGGGCTACGACGTCATCATCAGCAACCCGCCGTTCCACACGCCGTCGCGTGCCGACCGCCCGGACATCGGCCAGCGCTTCATCGCCGTGGCCGCGCAGGCGCTGCGCCCGGGCGGGCGCCTGTACGTGGTGGCCAATCGCCACCTGCCGTACGAGCACACCCTCAACGACAGCTTCGGTGCGGTGCGCGTGGTTGCCGAGCGCGACGGTTTCAAGCTGGTTGAAGCAGTGAAGGGGAAGGGCAAGTGAAGCTGGTCAAGCTCATCGCCAACCTGGGCTATGGCAGCCGCAAGCAGGTGCAGTGGATGTTCCGCGAAGGCCGCGTCACCGACGCCGACGGCGAAGTGCTGTACGCCGATGACCAGGTGCCGCACGAGACGATCCGCGTCGATGGCGAGCCGCTGGACCCGCCGGTGGGGCTGTCGATCGCGCTGCACAAGCCCGCCGGCTACACCTGTTCGACCAAGGACACCGGCCGCCTGATCTACGACCTGCTGCCGCCGCGCTTCCGCGACCGCGATCCGGTGCTGTCCACCGTGGGCCGCCTCGACCGCGAGACCAGCGGCCTGTTGCTGCTGACCGACGATGGCGGCCTGCTGCACCGGATCATCTCGCCGAAGTCGAAGCTGCCCAAGGTCTACGAAGTGGAACTGAGCGACGACCTGCGCGGCGACGAAGTGGCGTTGTTCGCCAGCGGCACGCTGATGCTGGAGTCCGAGAAGACCCCCCTGCTGCCGGCTGAACTCGAAGTGCTGGATACGCGACGTGCGCGCCTGGTACTGCATGAGGGCCGCTACCATCAGGTACGCCGCATGTTCGCCGCCACCGGCAACCACGTGCAGGCCCTGCACCGCAGCCGCGTCGGCGGGCTGGACCTGCAGGGACTGGACGAAGGGCAATGGCGGCAGCTCACTTCCACCGACCTGGACACGCTGTTCGCTCCATGACCACCATCGCTGCGCTGCCGTTCCTCCCCGACGCCGTCATCTTCGACATGGACGGCCTGATGATCGACAGCGAGCGGGTCTCGCTGGCCTGCTGGAGCGAGGCCGCCGACGAATTCGGGCTGGGCCTGGACGAGGCGGTGTTCCTGCGCATGGTCGGCCTCGGCGACCGCGATACGCATGCGTTGCTGCGCGCGCAGGGCATCGAGGACAGCGTGATCGACGCGGTGGCGGCACGATGCCATGAACTGTACGAAGCACGCACGCAGACCGGGCTGCCGTTGCGGCCGGGCATCCTGGAGCTGCTGGAGCTGCTGAAGGCGCATGCGGTACCGCGTGCGGTGGCGACCACCACGCGGCAGCCGCGCGCCAATCGCAAGCTGGCCGCTGCCGGCCTGCTGCCGTACTTCGATGCCGTGATCACCAGTGGCGACGTGGCGCGGCCGAAACCGGCGCCGGACATCTACCTGCTGGCCGCGCAGCGGCTGGGCCAGGCGCCCGAGCGCTGCCTGGCGCTGGAGGATTCACCGGCCGGTACGCGTGCAGCGCTGGCCGCAGGCATGACCGTGATCCAGGTGCCGGACCTGGTGCATCCGGATGAAGAGCTGCGCGCACTGGGCCACCGCATCGTCGGCTCGCTGGTGGACGCGCACGCGCTGCTGTTGCCGCTGCTGCCGAAATAAGGTGGGTGCCGACCGTTGGTCGGCACACCTGCCCAGTCACACGCGCCCGAACACCAGCGCGGCGTTGGTGCCACCGAAGCCGAAGCTGTTGGACATCACGGTGTCCAGCTTCTGCTCGCGGCTCTCGCGCAGGATCGGGAAATCCACCACCTTCGGGTCCAGCTCACCGATGTTGGCCGAACCGGCGACGAAGCCATCGCGCATCATCAGCAGGCAGTAGATCGCCTCGTGCACGCTGGCCGCACCCAGTGAATGGCCGGACAGCGCCTTGGTCGAGGACAGCGGCGGCACCGCGTCGCCGAACACTTCGCGGATCGCGTTGAGCTCGGTGACGTCGCCCAGCGGGGTCGAGGTGCCGTGGGTGTTGAGATAGTCCAGCGGGCGATCGACGCCCTGCAGCGCCATCTTCATGCAGCGCACCGCGCCTTCACCGGACGGGGCGACCATGTCGGCGCCATCGGAGGTCACGCCATAGCCGATCAGCTCGGCATGGATGTGCGCACCGCGCGCGACGGCGTGGTCGTAATCCTCCAGCACCAGCATGCCGCCGCCACCGGCGATGACGAAGCCGTCGCGGTCCTTGTCGTACGGGCGCGAGGCGCTGGCCGGGGTTTCGTTGAAGCTGGTCGACAGTGCGCCCATCGCGTCGAACATCACGCTCATCGACCAGTGCAGGTCTTCGCCACCACCGGCGAACATGATGTCCTGCGCACCGTGGCGGATCATGTCCGCGGCGGCGCCGATGCAGTGCGCCGAGGTGGCGCAGGCGGCCGACAGCGAGTAGCTGACGCCCTTGATCTGGTAGGCCGTGGCCAGGCAGGCCGAGACCGTCGAGCACATCGTGCGCGGCACCATGTACGGGCCGACCTTGCGTACGCCACGTTCGCGCAGCAGGTCGACCGCACCAATCTGCCACTCGCTGGAGCCGCCACCGGAACCGGCGATCAGGCCGGTACGCAGGTTGCTGACCTGCTCGGGGCTGAGCCCGGCGTCGGCGATGGCATCGCGCATGGAAAGGTAGGCGAAGGCTGCCGCATCGCTCATGAAGCGCTTCTGCTTGCGGTCGATCAATGCGTCCAGGTCGAGGTCGACACGGCCGCCAACCTGGCTGCGCAGCCCGGCATCGGCATGGTCGGCCAGCAGGGTGATGCCCGAGCGCCCTTCACGCAGCGCGGTCGAAACGGTATCCAGATCATTGCCGAGGCAGGACGTGATGCCCATGCCGGTGATGACAACGCGACGCATCAGAAGCTCCCGGTTTCAGTGAACAGGCCGACGCGCAGGTCGCGCGCGCTGTAGATTTCGCGGTCATCCACGTACATGCGGGCGTCCGACTGGGCCATCACCAGCTTGCGGTTGATGACCCGGCTGATGTCGATCTCGTAGCGCACGAGCTTGGCGTCCGGCAGTACCTGGCCGGTGAACTTTACCTCGCCGCAGCCCAGTGCGCGGCCCTTGCCGGGGGCACCCAGCCAGGTCAGGAAGAAGCCGGTCAGCTGCCACATGGCGTCCAGGCCCAGGCAGCCGGGCATCACCGGGTCGCCGATGAAGTGGCAGCCGAAGAACCACAGATCCGGGCGGATATCCAGCTCGGCGCGTACCATGCCCTTGCCGTGCGGTCCGCCGTCCTCGTGGATGTCGGTGATGCGGTCGAACATCAGCATCGGATCGTTGGGCAAACGGCCGGCAGCGGTGCCGAACAGTTCACCGCGTGCGCTGGCCAGCAGCTGTTCGCGGTTGAACGCGTGGAGACGGGTCATGAAGCACAATCCTGGAAGCGGGGAAACGGGAAACAAGCGCTCGAGGATGCCCGTGGAAACTGCCCCGATCAAACATTTCAACCGTACGCAACCGTAGTGTTTTCAAGGGAATACGCGCATCCTGTTGATGTGCAACGACCATACTTCGGCGTGTGGCCCGCCCGGCCCGCCCCCGCCCTTTCCGCCTGACATGACCCGACTGCGCAAGATCATCCACGTCGACATGGACGCGTTCTACGCGTCGGTGGAGCAGCGCGACGATCCGTCACTGCGGGGCAAGCCGGTGGTTGTGGCATGGCGTGGCGCGCGTTCGGTGGTGTGCGCGGCGTCCTACGAGGCGCGCGTGTTCGGCGTGCGCTCGGCGATGCCGGCCGTGCGTGCCGAGCGGCTGTGCCCGGATGCGATCTTCGTACCGCCGGACTTCGCACGTTACAAGGCGGTGTCACAGCAGGTGCGCGAGATCTTCCTGCGCCATACCGACCTGGTCGAGCCGTTGTCGCTGGACGAGGCCTACCTGGACGTGACCGAGCCGAAGAGCGGCATCGAACTGGCCACCGACATCGCCCGTACCATCCGCACCCAGATCCGCGAGGAAACCCGGCTGACTGCTTCAGCCGGGATCGCGCCGAACAAGTTCCTGGCCAAGATCGCCTCGGACTGGCGCAAGCCCGACGGCCAGTTCGTGATTCCACCGCAGCGGGTGGACGCCTTCCTGCTGCCACTGCCGGTGAACCGGGTACCCGGCGTCGGCAAGGTGATGGAAGGCAAGCTGGCCGCGCGCGGCATCGTCACCTGCGGCGACCTGCGGCAGTGGGCACTGATCGACCTGGAAGAGGCGTTCGGCAGTTTCGGCCGCAGCCTGTACAACCGCGCACGCGGCATCGACGAGCGCCCGGTGGAACCGGACCAGCAGGTGCAGTCGATCTCCTCGGAGGACACCTTCGCCGAGGACCTGCCGTTGGAAGACCTGGGCGAGGCGATCGTGCAGCTGGCGGAGAAGACCTGGAATGCCACGCGCAAGACCGAGCGCGTCGGCCACACCGTGGTGCTGAAGCTGAAGACCGCGCAGTTCCGCATCCTCACCCGCAGTTTCACCCCCGAGCGCCCGCCCGAGTCGATGGAAGAACTGCGCGACATCGCCCTGGCCCTGCGCGCCCGCGTCGACTTGCCGGCGGAGACCCGCTACCGGCTGGTGGGTGTCGGACTTGGTGGCTTCCGTGAAAAGGAGCCGGTGGTGCAGGGGGAGCTGTTCGAGCACGGATCGAGCTATTCTGCAGGCAATTGATCGTTCGCCAAACAGCGCTCCCACCCGCACGAACCTGTGGCGCTGACAGTAGTTTGGAGCGCCCCTAGGACTTCTTCAGTTCAATGGGGGCGGATAGAATGCGTCGCGCTTTCTGCTCCTCATCGACATGGGTTCTTTCGAAATCTGTGCTGGGCAGCTCCACAACAATCACACCGCGCTGTCCGTCGATCATGATTCCCTGATGCTTCGGGAAAAGTTCTGCCACCTTTCCCGACGTCACTATCTGCTTCAGTTGCGTCAGAGAGTGGGTTGCCCCGACCGTGAAGCGGTAGGTGATGGTGCCATGGACAGTGCTCACGGTTCGGGATGGCACTGGCTCGGTCCCGGTTAAACGGACCGTCACGATCATCGGATTCTCACTGAAGCTCTTGCCAGCGAAGCGATCAGGCATTCCTTCCAGAATACGCCCAAGCTCTTCCCCTGCCGCAATTCGAAGTCTGAGCCGCCTGTCGGCTTCTTGGGTGGACAATCCCTCATGCTGGGCAAAGGCTTGAACAACGGGGTCGGTGGAGGGCGTCACCTGTTGAGAGAACGCGGGGTGCGCGGCCAGTACAGTGATGGGCAGCAGGAGTTTGACCAACACACTCTTGATCTTCATCGTGAATTCTCCGTTCCATCGGTTTACTCACCTACGCAATCCATCGTACAGCGGTTGACGTTCAGGCTGGCTTTGGATGTTGAGGGTGCCGGCCAGCGGCCGGCACTACCGCAGGTGCAGGGCGCAGCCCTGCAAAAGAAAACCCCCTAGCTCATGGCCACTGCATCTCGCCCTTGGCCACCTTCGCACTCAGCTCCAGCGACGCCACGCCGTCCAGCTTCCGATAACGCGCCTGCATTGCTTTCACCAGCGCCGCACTGTCCTTGGCCTTTGCCGTCTCGACATCGAACGCGCGGATGTAGTCCGCGGTGAAGCGCAACGCACTGGCATCCAGCGCCGCACCCGGCGCGTAATGCCCCGGCACCACCACCTTCGGCTTCAGTGCCTGCAACCGCTGCAGGGTCTGCAGCCAGTCGGTGTGCGACTTCGGCGTCTGCGTGTCGGCCATCCACACATGCTCGCCGGCCACCACCGGAATGCCACCGACGATCGCGCGCAGTGACGGTACCCACAGCACCGTGCGGTCCGGCGTCGGCCCATCCAGGCCGATCAGCGGCAGGCGTTGGCCTTCCAGCTGCAGGGCGTCGCCGTCCAGTACCTGCGGCACCACGATGCGTGCCGGCACGTCGGCACCCATCTTCGGTCCCCAGTAGGCCAGCTTGCCGGCCTGGGTCTGCTGGATGTGGGCGACGGTCTGCGCGGTGGCGACGATGCGTGCCTGCGGGAACGCGTCCTGCAGCGTGGCCAGGCCGAAGTAGTAATCCGGATCGCCGTGGCTGATGTAGATCGTGGTCAGCTGCTTGCCGCTGGCGCGGATCAGCTCGACCAGCTTGCGCGCGTCGCTGGCACCAAACTGCGCATTGACCAGGATCGCGTCGTGGCGGCCTTCGATCAGCACCGAGGACACCGAGAACATCGCCTGCGGGCCGGGATGGAAGGTCTGCAGGTGCAGCTGGGATTTCGTCGCCGTGGCCGGCGCTGCGGTGGCCGGCGCGGCCATCAGCGGCGCACTGGTGAAGGTGGCGGCCAGGGCGAGGGGAAGCAGCAGGGCAGCGGTACGCATCGGAATTCCTTGTGTAGAGCCGAGCCAATGCCCGGCTGCAGGTTCGCGTAGCGCCGGGCGCGGGCTCGGCGCTACAAGGGACGCACGTGGATCAATACGCCGCGGTGATGATCTGCTTCGGATACGCGTGCGCTTCCAGCTCGGCGACGAACGCCGCGCCGTAGTCGGCGTAGCTGATGCGGCTGTGACCGCTGGCATCGGCCAGGAACGCCTTGGGCTGCACGCGGTACTGGCCGCGCTCTTCGCCCGGGCCGATCTCGGCGGCCGGCGAGAAGAAGGTCCAGTCCAGGTCATCCACCGCCTGCAGGCGGTTGAACGCCTCACGGTGGGCCAGTGCGTACGGCTTGTAGGCGTCCGGGAAGGTGGGGGTATCGACCAGCTGCACCCCGGGCGCGACTTCCAGGCTGCCGGCGCCACCGACCACGACCAGGCGCGGCACACCGGCCTTGCGTGCGGCGGCGGCCAGCTGTGCGGCGACCTCGCCGACGCGGCCGATGTCATCGCCCGGGCGCGGGCCGTAGGCGCTGGCCAGCACGTCGTGGCCGGCGATGGCGGCGACCAGCGCGTCCGGGTCATCCAGCGAGGCGATCACCGGATGGGCACCGGCCAGTTCAGCCGGAAGGTCCTGTGCGCTGCGCACGATGACGGTGAGTTCGTGGCCGCGGGCCAGCGCGTGGCGGGCGATCTGGCGGCCGATGTTGCCGGTGGAACCAACGAGGGCGATCTTCATGGCAGGACTCCGTGGGGCGGTTTGGGGTGGGAATGGGGCCACTCTAGGCCGCTGCAGTCGCTCGAAAAACAGCGTATAACGCGCTTGTTTGTTGCATGGATCGAGCATATGGACCGATTGACCGCCATGACCGTGTTCGTCGAGGTCGCCGAGCGCGGCAGCCTCACCGCCGCCGCCGAGGTGCTGGACATGTCGCGGGCGATGGTCAGCCGTTACCTGGCCGAGGTCGAGGGCTGGCTGGGTGCACGGCTGCTGCACCGGACCACGCGCCGGGTCAGCCTGACCGGTCCGGGCGAAGCGGCATTGGCGCGCTTCCGGCAGATGCTGGCAATCGGCGAAGAACTGCAGGGCGAGCTGGCCAGCGATGATCCCGAGCCACACGGCACGCTGCGCGTGACTGCCAGCGTCTCGTTCGGGCAGAGCCACCTGGCGCGGGCGGTGGCCGGCTTTGTTGCGCGTCATCCGGCGGCACGCATCGAACTGCTGCTGGTCGACCGCACGGTGAACCTGGTGGAGGAGCGGGTGGACCTGGCGGTGCGTATCGCGCGCCAGATTGACCCCAGCCTGATCGCACGGCGGCTGGCCACCTGCCGCTCGGTGCTGTGCGCGACGCCGTCCTACCTGCAGGCACGCGGCACGCCGACCGCTCCCGAGCACCTGGCCGCGCACAACTGCCTGACCCATCACTACGTCGGCAAGAGCCTGTGGCAGCTGCACCGCGACGGTCGTTCGCTGTCGGTGGCGGTAGGCGGCAACATCAGTGCCAACGAGGCCTCGCTGCTGCTGGAGGCGGTGCGCGCCGGTGCCGGCATCGCCATGCTGCCGACCTACCAGGTGGCGCCGCTGCTGCGCAGTGGCGAGCTGATCGAACTGCTGCCCGGATTCAGTCTGGACGAACTCGGCATTCATGCCGTGTACGCATCACGGCGCCAGCAGCCCGCTATCATGCGCCGATTCCTGGACTACCTGGCCGAGTGTTTCGCCAGCCCGGCCTTCCAGGATCTGGATTGGCGCCCACCGGGCAAGGAGAACACATGAACCATGGACAGGCCTTGATCGACCACAACCGTGCTGCCTGGGACCGCCAGGCCAGCGAAGTGCGCGAATGGTCGCGCCCGGTGGAAAGTTCAACCATTGCCGCCGCGCGCGAAGGCCGCTGGCAGGTGCATCTGACCCCACGTGCGCTGCCACTGGATTGGCTGGGCGACGTGCGCGGCCGCCGCATCCTGTGCCTGGCCTCGGGCGGTGGCCAGCAGGCACCAGTGCTTGCGGCGGCCGGCGCCGACGTCACCGTGTTCGACCTGTCCGACGGGCAGCTGGAGCAGGACCGCCAGGTCGCTGCGCGCGATGGCCTGCAGCTGCGCACGGTGCAGGGCGACATGCGCGATCTGCACGTATTCGCCAACGACAGTTTCGATGTGGTGTTCCACCCGATCTCGAACCTGTATGTGCCTGATGTGCGCCCGGTGTGGACCGAATGCCGCCGTGTGCTGGCCCGCGACGGGATGCTGATGGCGAGCTTCTACAACCCGGTGCTGTTCGTCGGTGCGCGTGATCCGCAGCTGGATGCACAGGGTCTGATCCGGCCGCAGTACGCCATTCCCTATTCGGACCTGGAAGACCTCGCGCCGGCCGAGCGCGAGGCAAAGCTGGCCCGCGGCGATGCGCTGACTTTCGGCCACAGCCTGACCGAACTGATCGGTGGGCAGCTGGATGCCGGCTTCGTCATCGACCGCTTCATGGAAGACTGGCAGCCGCAGCCGCGCTTCCTGATCGACCGCTATCTGCCCACCTTCCTCGCCACCCGCGCACGCAGGATCGGCTGAGGCGCAGCGGCAGGAGGATCTGCGGAAAAAGCGGCGGCGTACAATGGACGGCCCCACGTTCCCTAGGTGCCGTCCCTTGTCGTATCCCTATCCGCTGGTCGTGTTCGACCTCGATGGCACGCTGGTCGACAGCGCGGCTGATATCGCTGAAGCGCTGAACCGCACGCTGGAGGACATCGGTGTAGCACGCGTGCCGGAAGCCACGGTGCTGGGCTGGATCGGCGATGGCGTGCGCCGCCTGGTCGAGCAGGCCGTGCATGCCGCCGATCGCGAGGTCGACCTGGCCGAAGTGATGCCGGTGTTCATGGTGCACTACCGTGAGTGCCTGCTGCGCAGCCCGCGCTTGTTCGATGGCGTGGCCGACGCGCTGACGCAGCTGCGTGCACGCCATGTGCCGCTGGCGATCTGCACCAACAAGCCCGAAGCGCTGGTGCCGCCGCTGCTGCAGCACCTGGGCATCGGTGATGCGTTCGCGCTGGTGCTGGGTGGTGATTCGCTGCCGCAGCGCAAGCCCAGCGGTGAGCCGCTGCGGCATATCGCTGCGCACTTCGGGCTGCCGGCCGATGCCTGCCTGATGGTGGGTGATTCGCTGACCGACTACCGCGCCGCCGAAGATGCGGGCATGCCGATCGCACTGGTGCGTTACGGCTACCCGCGTGGCCTGGACCTGGCCACCGCAGAGGCGGTGGCAGTGATTGACGACCTGCGTGAGCTGCCGGGGTTGGCCGCGGGCGTTCGGGTGTAGAGCCGAACCCACGCTCGGCTCTACAGTAGATCGACGCCATGCGTCGATGGCATCCGGCGGCGCCGGGCGATGCCCGGCGCGTTCCTTCACTTCGGCTGGTAACGCACGCTCAGCTGGTACTCGCGGCCGGGCTGGTTGAACCACGCCACCGTCTCGTAGTGGCGATCGAACACGTTGGCAGCACGTGCCAGCAGCGACCACTCCGGCGTCAGCGCGTACTCGGCGCGCAGGTCCAGCGTGCCGTAGCCGCCGACCTTCACTGCGTTGGCCGCATCGTCATAGCGCTTGCCCGCACCCTGCACGGTCAGGCCGGCGCGGAAATCGCCGAAGCGGCGGTCGACGTCCAGGCGTGCGGTCTGCTGTGCACGGCGCGGCAGCCAGTTGTCGAACTGGGTGCTGCCGTGGGTGCGGTTGCGCGGGTCGGTGTAGCTCAGCTGCGCGTTGATGTCGAAGCCGGCCAGCAGCACGCCACCGGTCAGCTCGGCACCGCGGATGCGTGCCTTCTCCACCTGCTGCATCTTGAAGGTTGCCGCGTCGTAGGTGATCAGGTCATCGATGCGGGTCTCATAGACGTCCAGGCCCCAATGCCAGCCCTGGCCCTGCTGCGAAACACCGAGGTTGGCGCTCTTGGACTTCTCCGGCTTCAACGTCGGCACGCCGCTCCACGGGTCGTACAGGTCGCTGAAGGTCGGCGCCTTGAACGCGGTGCCGTAGCTGGCGTTGAGGCGCAGGCCGTGGTCCAGCTGCATCGCCCAGCCGAGACTGCCGGTGGCGTGGTTGCCGAACTGCTGGTTGTCGTCGTTGCGTGCGCTGGCCTGCAGCTGGTGGCGGCCGAAGCGGCCCTGGTACTGCACGAACACACCGGTGTTGCGGCGGCTGTCGACGAGGTAGCCCGCGCTGCTGCCATCCAGGTTGTCTTCGCTCCAGTCCACGCCGGTGCTCAGCAGCTGGCCTTCGGCCAAGGTGAAGTCACCCTGCAGCGAGGCGCTGTCGCGGTGGGTCTGTGCGCTGCCGCGTGCGCCGAAGTCGCCGAAGTTGTCCGACTCGTTGTCGCTGCGGCCGACGTTGGCGGTGAACGCCAGGCGCTCGGACGGGGTGTAGCGCACCTTGCCGGCCAGCACCTGCTGGCGGGTCTCGGAGTAGTTGTAATAGCCGTCGTAGTGGTTCTTGCCGTCGGCGCGCAGCGCGCTGCCTTCCACGGTCCACTGGTCGTTGAAGGTGTAGCCGCCACGCAGGCTCTTGGACAGGTTGCGGTAGCCGTCGCGGTCGGGTTCATCGGCGAAGCAGCCGGCGAACAGCGTCGCCGAGCCACGGCAGGCATCGATGCCATCGGAATGCTGGTAGGCGATGTCGGCGCCGAACCAGCCGCGTTCGGTGCCACCACCGATGCCGCCGCTGGCTTCGCGCAGGCCGTTGCTGCCGCCACCGAGCTGGACGTGCGGAGCAAAATCGCCCTGGTTGCGGCGGATGAAGATCTGGATCACGCCACCGATGGCGTCGGCGCCGTACAGGCTGGACTGCGGGCCACGCACGATTTCCACGCGTTCGATCTGCGCCAGCGGCAGGTCCTGGTACATGGCCAGGCCGAGGTCGGCACTGTTGATGCGCACGCCATCGACCAGCACCACGGTGTGGCCCGAGTTGGTGCCGCGCAGGAACAGCGAGCTCTGCTTGCCGAGGCCGCCGGCATTGGTCAGGTTGATGCCGGCACGGCCGCGCAGCAGCTCCTGCAGCGAGGTGGCCTGGCTGGATTCGATCTGCGCGCGGTCGATCACCTGCGCCGGCGCGATGCTGTCCTGCAGGGCGATCGGGGTGCGGGTGGCGGTGACCAGGATCTGGTTGAGCGCGGTGGTGTCATCGGCGGCCTGGGCCAGCGCGGGCAGGGCGGCCAGCACGGCCAGGGACAGCATTCGGGACTGCAGCTTCATGGGGGACTCCAGGTGCCACGCACGCCCGCGTGGCGAAGGGGAGGAGCCGCGAAGGCAGGCATGCGCCGACGCCGCAGCGCAGGCTGCGGTCATCCAGCGCCATGCCCACCGCATCGCGACCTGAGGCTTCCTGGCCGGTCTCCGGGCTTGCCGCCGGGTGGCGCGAGGCCACCGTCCAGGCGCCTTCCCATGCCTGCGGCACAGTGGCGTTGTTGCCTGGAACTGACGTGCTTACCGTTGCGGGGGCAGCGCCGGCCTGGCGTGGCATCACGCGTCACCGGCTTCCCGTTTCAACCTGCCGGCCGTGGCCGCAGGTCACCTGGAAGTGCGCGCAGTCTACGGCATCACAGGCGGCCCGTAGCGTCGAGCCTGCTCGACTGCCTTTGCTGTGCCCTTAGAATGGTCCCTCGATCCCGTGGTGCCGTTGCCGATGTCCGCCCGTTTTCCGCTGTTCCCGCGTTGCCTGTACAGGACGCACGCATGATCCTCGACCTGGTCCGCCACGCCGGCAACGGTCGCGATGAGTTCCTCGATGGCCGCAGCGATCCACCGCAGCTGGCCCGCCTGCCGCAGGAACTGGTCGATGCCTACGCCGCGCAGCCGTGGGAGCGGGTGATCAGTTCGCCACGGCTCCGCTCGCTGCACACGGCGATGGCCCTGGCTACCCCGCGTGGGCTGGACGTGGAAGCGGACGAGGAATGGGAAGAGCTGGATTTCGGCGATTGGGACGGGCAGTCGCTGTTCGACCTGCCGGAGGACGCACTGGCGGCCTTCCATGCCGATCCGCATGCATTCCCGCCGCCGAACGGTGAAAGCTGGGGCCACTTCGAGCGGCGCATCGCGCGCGCGCTGGATCGCCTGCTCGATGATGATGATCCGGTGCCGACGCTGGTGGTCAGTCATGGCGGCCCGCTGCGCATGGTGCTGTCGCAGGTCTGTGGCCTGCCGATGTCGCTGTGCTGGGCATTGCGCATCGACCACGGCACCCGTCTGCGGGTGTGGCTGGAGCGCGGCGAGGTCGGGCTGGTGGGCGAGCTGCTGGAGCTGCAGCAGCCCTGACCCGACGGTAGTGCCGGCCGCTGGCCGGCATGCCCAGGAACGCGGGTGCCTCAATCCTCGTCGGTGTGCTCGGCCACGCTGTCTTCCGCGTCATCGTCGGCATCGAAACGCTGCTCATGCACCGGACCCGAAGCGGGGCCGGCCGCCTTCAGAGGGTGCGCGGCGATGCGTGCTTCGTAATCCTGCACCAGCGCCTCACGCTGCGGCTCGCTCAGTTCCTGCCAGTGGCAGTCCAGCAGCGCGCCTTCCAGCGAGTACAACAGGTTCAGGCTGGGCTTGAAGCCCGCGCGCTTGACCTTGACGAAGGCGCCGACCGCGCCGATCGCAACCAGGTCCTCGCGGCTGCGCAGGCCGACCTGGCGCAGCCAGGCTGCACTCTTGGGGCCGATGTTGCGCAGCTTCGGCGCGCTCATCCAAGTGCCTCGACGAACACGCGGGCGATGGCTTCCAGGCCGGCCTGGTCGTCGGCGTCGAAGCGGCCGACCTTCGGGCTGTCGATGTCGAATACGCCGATCAGTTCATCGCCGCGCAGCAGCGGCACCACCAGTTCCGAACGCGAGGCCGAATCGCAAGCGATATGGCCGGGGAAGGCATCGACGTCGTCCACGCGCTGGGTCACGCGCTGGCTGGCGGCGGCACCGCACACGCCCTTGTCCAGCGGGATGCGCACGCAGGCCGGCAGGCCCTGGAACGGGCCGACCACCAGCTCCTTGCCGTCATACAGGTAGAAGCCCACCCAGTTCAGGTCGGGCAGGGCGTGGTAGACCAGTGCGGAGAGGTTGGCCGCGTTGGCGATGCGGTCGGACTCGGCGTAGACCAGGCCACGGGCCTGTTCCAGCAGCTGGGCGTATTGTTCCGGCTTGCTGCCGGTGAGCGAGGCATTGGCGAACATGCCCGCAGTCTAGCAAGCACGCCGGGCCGGCGATAATGCACGCTCTGTCGTCCCGTTGGAGCCCATCGATGCCATTGCCCGCTACGCTGCCGCCCGCCCTGTTCGTCACCGGCACCGATACCGAGATCGGCAAGACCGCGGCCAGCACCGCGCTGCTGCATGCGCTGCGCCGGCGCGGCCTGCGCGCGGTGGGCATGAAGCCGGTGGCCAGCGGCAGCGAAGACCTGGGGCAGGGCCTGCGCAACGAAGACGCGCTGGCCCTGCAGGCCGCCAGCTGGCCGGTGCCGGACTATGCCGACCTGAACCCGTATGCGCTGCGGCAGCCGCTGGCACCGGAGCTGGCCGCTGCCGAGGATGGCGTGCAGGTGGAGCTGGCGCCGATCGTGGCCGCGTTCGCACGAATGCGCGCGCAGGCCGATGTCGTGGTGGTGGAGGGCGTTGGCGGCTGGCTGGCGCCGGTCTCGGCCACGCTGGACCAGCTGGACCTGGTACGTGCACTGCGGCTGCCGGTGCTGCTGGTGGTGGGCATGCGGCTGGGCTGCGTCAACCACGCACGGCTGACTGCGCAGTCGCTGCAGGCAAGCGGCGTGGAGTGCCTGGGCTGGATCGGCAACCACATCGACCCGGCGATGCAGCGCCAGGACGAGAACATCGCCACGTTGCAGCAGCGCCTGCCGATGCCGTGCTGGGGACGGCTGCCGCATCTGCCGGGTGCGAAAGGCGAAGCGCTGTCGGCGCATCTGCTCGATTGATCCTGGGTAGTGCCGGCCGCTGGCCGGCAACTGCATCCACCCGGCGCTCCCAGGATTGCCGGCCAGCGGCCGGCACTACCGTGCTGCAGCCGCCAGCTCCCGCGCGATCGCACCCAGCCGCTCCACCGCGCCGATGAAGCGCGCATCCAGCGTCTGGCAGCACGACAGCCGCAGGCAGTGGCGGTAGCGCGCGCCGCGCGAATACACGCGGCGCTGGGCGTGCACCTGCTTGAGTGATCCTGGGTAGTGCCGGCCGCTGGCCGGCAACTGCATCCACCCGGCGATCCCGGGATTGCCGGCCAGCGGCCGGCACTACCGTTCTGCAGCTGCCAGCTCCCGCGCGATCGCACCCAGCCGCTCCACCGCGCCGATGAAGCGCGCATCCAGCGTCTGGCAGCACGACAGCCGCAGGCAGTGGCGGTAGCGCGCGCCACGTGAATACACCTGGCCGGGCATGAACACGATGTCCTCCTGCAATGCACGCTCGAACAGCTCGCGTGTATCCACGCCGGGCAGTTCCAGCCACAGCAGGAAGCCGCCCTGCGGTTCGGTGGCGCGGGTGCCTATCGGGAAGTGTTCGGCCACCAGCTGGCGCAGCCGTCCCACCTGTTCGCGATACAGCCGGCGCATGCGGTGCAGGTGGTGCTCGTAGCTGCCAGCTTCCAGATACGCCGCCACCGCATCGCCGAGCAGTTGAGGCTCGCCACCGGTGGACTGGAATTTCAGCAGCGCGATGCGCTCGGCGAAGCGGCCGCCATCCAGCCAGCCGATGCGGTAGTCCGGTGCCAGTGTCTTCGAGAAACCTCCGACCACCATCACCCAGCCGTCGCGATCGAAGGCTTTCAGCAACGGCGCCGGCGGTTCGCAGAACTGCAGCTCGGCGTACACCGCATCCTCGATCAGCGGCAGTTGCCGTGCGTTGACCAGCTCGGCCAGGCGCTGCTTGGCGGCGGTCGGCATGGTGCAGCCCAGCGGGTTGTGCACGGTCGGCATCACCACCAGCGCGGCCAGCGGCGTGTGTTCCAGCAGCGCATCCAGCGCATCCACATCCAGGCCGTGCTGCGGATGGGTGGGCAGCTCGATGGCCTGCAGGCCGAGGTTGGCGAGCAGGGGGTACAGGTTGAAGTAAGACGGCGCCTCGATGCCCACCGCATCACCGGGCTGGGTGACCGCGCGCAGCGCCAGCTGCAGGGCCTCCATCGCACCATGGGTCAGCAGCAGGCGTTCGCTGTGGGTATGCAGGCCCATGCGTGGCCCACGCCGCACGATCTGTGCCAGCAGCCGTGGCGAGCCGTTGGGGCGCGCGTAGGTCTCCACCGTCTGCTGGCCGTGGCGCAGCACCTGCGCGGTATGCCGGGCCAGCTGCGCGCCCGGATAGAACTGGCGCCCGCGCGGACCGGCGAAGGCCAGGTCGATCACTCCGGGGCGACGTTGTGCCTCCAGCACGCGCGCCATCAACACCTGCTGCAGCGGCGCGGTGGGTGCGGACGGGGTATCACGCAGCGAACGCTCCGGCACCGACAATCGCGGCGCCACCTCGAAGCCGGCTTTGGGCCGCGGAATGACCAGGCCGGCGTCCTCCAGCTGGCGATAGGCGGCAATCACCGTGTTCAGGCTGAGCCTGCGCTGCAGGGCCATCTGCCGCAGCGAAGGCAGGCGGCTGCCGACCGGAAGGCGTCCGCCGTGGATGGCCTCGGCCAGTTCGTCGGACAGCCGTTGGTAGCGGGGTGGGATCATCGCGCTCTGGTCATCTGTATCCATCGAAGTTCCCGCCATCTGGTGCTGTACCCATGATGATGGCGAGCCTAGCATGTCGTTGTCGGCCGGGCCTGATCGGGGCACGGCCGATACTTCCCAAGCGCACGGCTGGATGGCCGTGCGTCTTTTTTTCAGGTAGTGCCGGCCGCTGGCCGGCAATCCCCAGATCCGGAACGGCGCGGTTGCCGGCCAACGGCCGGCACCACCCGGGCGTCAGCGCATCGGCACCAGCGCCGCGTCGCGCCGGTACAGCGCCGGGAACTGCTTGCCCAGCGCGGCCAGCTTCGGTGCGTCGTAGTAGCGGATGTAGGCCGCCTGCGGGTAGTTGCTCATGTAGTTCTGGTGGTAGCTCTCGGCCGGGTAGAAGCGCTGGCCGCTGACCAGCTGGGTGACGATCGGTGCGCGGTAGCTGCCGGCCTGGCCGAGCTGGGCGATGTAGGCGCGGCTGGCCGCCTGCTGGCGTACATCGTCACTGAAGATCGCCGAGCGGTACTGGCTGCCGTGGTCCGGGCCCTGCCGATCGAGCTGGGTCGGGTCGTGCACCACCGAGAAGAACACCTGCATCAGCTGGCCGTAGCTGACCTGGCGCGGGTCGTAGTCGATCTTCACCGCTTCGGCATGACCAGTCTGGCCGCTGCTGACACGCTCGTAGCGCGCATTGGCAGCGCTGCCACCGATGTAGCCGGACACCGCATTGCTCACGCCCTTGACGTGCTGGAACACGCCCTGCACGCCCCAGAAGCAACCACCGGCGAACACCACGCTGGCATGGGTGGCGTCATCGCGGAACGCGGCGTCGCCGCTGGGCGCAGGTAGCGTCTTGACCTGCGCGCTGGCCTCGACCGGTGCCGCGACCGCGCTGTGGTCGACCAGCAGCACGCCGGTGATCAATGCGGCAGCCACCAATCCGGCGACACCGGCGGCGATGCCCTGTTCAAAGGAGAGTTTCATGGTGTCCTCCCGGTTCAACCGAAGGTGAAGGCATAGGCCTGCACGCCCGCATCGAGGAATTCGATCTCGAAGCGGTGCGGGCCGACCGTGCCGCGCTGGCGGACCAGCTGGTACAGGCGGTGCTCGTCGACCACGCCGCTGCCATCGGTGCCGACATCACTGCCGGCATCAGCGACGGGCAGCGGCTTGCCGTCCAGCCAGACGCGGAAGCGCACCGGCTTGCCGTCCTCGCTCGGTGCCAGCACCAGGTGCAGGTCGCGTGCGTGGAACTGGAAGGCGATGCGGCCACCGGCTTGGTGCAGCTGTGCGGCCTCGTCGGTGACGGTCCAGCGCCCGGACAGTCCCCATTGGTTCAACGCCAGGGTGGCCGGCAGCGTGTAGTCGAACGCGGCGTCGCTGCGCTGCCCGCCGGGCGAGGCGAACTGCTCGGCGCGGGCGTGGCCCAGGTAGGTTTCCGGCGAACGCAGGTTGCCCATGTCGGCCTGCACGGCCACGCCCTTCAGGTCGGCGGCAGCGGGATCGGCCGGTGGCGGCAGATTCGTCTGCCCGGCTTCGGCCAGCAGGCGACGGATCATCTGTTCCGAGCGCGCATAGTTGCCCTCGCCGAACTGGTGGCCGCGGATGTTGCCCTGCGCGTCGACGAAGTATTGTGCCGGCCAGTAGCGGTTGTTGAAGGCGCGCCAGATCGTGTACTGGTTGTCGAGCGCCACCGGGTACTCGACCTTCAGCTGCTGCACCGCCTTCATCACGTTGCGTGGGTCGCGCTCGAAGGCGAACTCCGGCGTGTGCACGCCGACCACCACCAGGCCGTGGTCGCGGTAGCGTCGCTCCCATTCGTGCACGAACGGCATCGCGCGCAGGCAGTTGATGCAGGAATAAGTCCAGAAATCGACCAGCACCACCTTGCCGCGCAGCTGCTGTGCACTCAGCGGCGGGCTGTTGAGCCAGCCAGTGGCGCCGTCCAGCGCGGGCAGGGTGCCCTCCACCGGCAGCGGTGCATCGGCACCGGCATTGGCGCCAGCCATCATCATCATCGGCGGTGCCGCCGGCTGCGCGCCGGGTACCGCATCCAGCAGGCTTTGCTCGATTCGCGCGGTGCTGACCGTGGACAAGCGGGTCAGCAGGCCGGTATCCCAGCCGAGGCCGATCGCCACCACGGCCAGCAGCGCGGCCACACCCAGTACCTTGCGCAGGACATCGCCGAGGCCGAGCCGCGCCTGCATCGCGCGGAACACGCGGCCGCCGATCCATACCGCCAGCGCCAGTGCGGTGATCGCACCCAGCGCATAGGCCAGCAGCAGCGCAGTGGTGCCGACGCTGGCGCCATGCAGGGCGGCGCCGGTCAGCACCAGGCCAAGGATCGGCCCGGCGCACGGTGCCCACAGCAGACCCGTGGCGATGCCGATCAGCAGCGAGGTCCACGCGCCGCCGTGCCCCGCGGCATCCGCCGCATCGGCGCGTGCGCTCAGGCGGGCACCCACGCGCTGGAACGGTGCCATCAGGTGGTCGGCCAGCCGTGGCCAGAGCAGGGCGATCGCGAACAGCGCCATCAGCAGCAGGGCGATCCAGCGTCCCACCTGGTTGGCCTGCGCCACCCATTGGCTGCCCACCGCGGCCAGGCTGGCGACCACGGTGAAGGTGAGCGCCATGCCCAGCAGCAGCGGCAGCGTGCTGCGCAGGAACGGACGGTCGGCACGCGCGAACACGAACGGCAGCACCGGCAGGATGCAGGGGCTGAGCAGGGTCAGTGCGCCCCCGAGGTAGGCAAGCAGCAACAGCAGCATGGTCAGGCTCCGGAAGCAGTGGAAGAACCGACCGGTACCCGCCAGCCCTCGGCAGTGCCATCAGTGGCACCGGGAACGAACACCATCGCCGCACCGTTCATGCAGTAGCGCAGCCCGGTCGGGCGTGGCCCATCGTTGAACACATGGCCGAGATGGCCGCCGCAGCGGCGGCAATGCACCTCCACCCGCAGCATCCCGAAGGTGACGTCGCGGTCTTCGCCGATGGCGTTGTGCAGCGGCGCCCAGAAGCTGGGCCAGCCGGTGCCGCTCTCGAACTTGGTGGAGGAGGAGAACAGCGGCAGTGCACAGCCGGCGCAGGCAAAGGTGCCCTGCCGGTGTTCCTTGTTGAGCGGGCTGCTCCACGGCCGTTCGGTGGCCTGCTGGCGCAGCACCGCGTACTGCGCCGGGGTCAGGCGCTGGCGCCACTCGGCATCACTGTGCATGACCTCGAACTGTCGCGACGGACGCGCTTCGGCGGCGGCCGGGGCGGCGCGGCTGCACGCCCCCAGGCCGAGCAGCCCGGCGGCGGTGGCAACACCGCCCAGGCCCAGCAGATGGCGGCGGGAGAGGGACATGGCGGACTCCGGGAAGGGGCGACGGGGCCATGCTGCGCCCGCCCGGGTCAACGAATCCTCACGCAGGATTCAATTTTTCGTGAGGTATCGGCGGCCGTCCCGCGCCACAATGCAGCCAGCCTCCCCACTGGCCCCGAGCTGCCGATGTCCACCAAACGCGTGCTGATCGTTGAAGACGATGCCCACATCGCCGACCTGCTGCGCATGCATCTGGGCGATGAGGGTTACGACGTCGCCCATGCCGCCAGCGGCGATGCCGGCCTGCGCCTGCTCGAGCAGGACGGCCCGTGGGATGCGCTGGTGCTGGACGTGATGCTGCCCGGCGTGGATGGGCTGCAGGTGTGCCAGCGTGCACGCGCGATGGCGCGCTATGTACCGATCATCATCATCAGCGCGCGCGGCAGCGAAACGCAGCGCATCGTCGGCCTGGAACTGGGCGCGGACGATTACCTGGCAAAACCCTTCTCGATGCCGGAACTGGTGGCACGGGTGCGCGCGCTGCTGCGACGCGCCGAGGCGATGGCGCAGAGCGCACGCATCGATGCCGGCGCGATCGAGCTGGGTGGGCTGCAGCTCGATCCGGTCGCGCGCACGGCCTCGGTGGATGGCAACGCGCTGGAGCTGACCCCGCGCGAGTTCGATCTGCTGTTGTTCTTCGCCCGTCATCCGGACCAGGTGTTCGCGCGCATGGAACTGCTCAACCAGGTCTGGGGCTACCAGCACGATGGCTACGAGCACACGGTCAACACCCACATCAACCGCCTGCGCAGCAAGATCGAACCCGACCCGGCCAACCCACGGCGGCTGCTGACGGTGTGGGGCCGCGGCTACAAGCTGGTCGACCCGGCCGGGGCGGCGGCATGATCAAGCCCAACCTGTGGCAGAAGCTGGCGGTGGTGACCGCCGCGCTGATGCTGATGTGCTGCATGGCGCTGCTGGCACTGCAGATGCGTGCCAACACCCGCCACGAGCAGGAGGTGGTACAGCGGTTGTCGCTGGGCCTGGCCGAGCACATCGCCCAGCGCAGCGAGCTGATGGACACCAGCGGCATGCGCGATGCCGCGGTGCGCGCACTGTTCGGCCAGCTGATGGCGGTCAACCCCAGCGTCGAGGTCTACCTGCTGGACGACCAGGGCCGCATCCTCGGCCACGATGCACCCAGTGGACATCTGGTGCGCAACCGGGTGGACGTGGCGCCGTTGCGACGCCTGCTGGCCGGTGCGCCGCTGCCGATCCTCGGCGATGACCCGCGCAGCGCGGACGGCCGCAAGGTGTTCAGCGCCGCACCATTGATCGTGCAGGGCCGGCCGGCTGGCTATGTATACGTGGTGCTGGTCGGCGAGCACCGGCAGATGCTCTCCGATGATCTTGCCGCCGGCAGCCAGTGGAACACCACGCTGTGGTCGGTGGTGCTGGTCGGCGGCCTCGGCCTGTTTGCCGGGCTGGTGGCGTTCTACTGGGTGACGCGCCCGTTGCGGCGGCTGACCCGGCGGATCCAGGCCTTCGACATCGATGCGCCCACGCCACTGCCGCCGCCGGAGCCGCTGCGCCCCGGTGAGCGCGACGAACTGGTGATCCTCGAACATGCGCACGCGCAGATGGCGCAGCGGCTGGGCGAGCAGTGGCAGCAGCTGCGCCAGCAGGACCTGCAGCGCCGTGAGCTGGTCGCCAACATCTCGCACGACCTGCGCACGCCGTTGTCGTCGCTGCATGGCTACCTGGAAACGCTGGCGTTGAAGGACGCCACGCTGTCACCGGACGAGCGCCGCCGCTATCTCGGCATTGCGCTGGCGCAGAGCGCCAAGGTCGGCCGGCTGGCACGCGCGCTGTTCGAGCTGGCGCGGCTGGAGCACGGCGAAGTGCGGCTGGAGTGGGAGGTGTTCGCGCTGCCGGAGCTGCTGCAGGACGTGCTGCAGAAGTTCGAACTGGCGGCACAGGCGCGCGGCCAGCAGCTGCACGCGGCGTTTCCGCCCGGCCTGCCGCTGGTCCGCGCCGACCTGGGCCTGGTCGAGCGGGTACTGACCAATCTGCTCGACAACGCGCTGCGGCATGCGCCCGACGGTGGCCAGATCGAGGTGCGCCTGCGCGCGACCCCCGACAGCGTGGAGGTCAGCGTGGCCGATGACGGCCCCGGCGTGGCGCCAGCGCTGCGTACCCAGCTGTTCCAGGCACCGGCCGCGCTGGGGGCTCGGCGCGGGGAGAACGGTGGCTTGGGCCTGTTGATCGTGCAGCGCATCGTGCAGCTGCACGGCCGCCACATCGAACTGCGCGACAGCGAGCGTGGCGCGCTGTTCGTGTTTGCCTTGCCGCGTGCGGAACCGGCGGCCTAGCAGGCCGCTTCGCACTCGACGGTGCCGCCGGATTCCAGCGGCAGGTGCAGGCGGATACAGGCACCGCCCAACTCCGAATCGGTCACCTCGACGTGGCCACCATGCTTGTCGGCGACCACCTGCACCAGCGCCAGGCCAAGGCCGAAACCGGGGCTGCCCGGGTCCAGCCGGACATAGGGCTGCAGTACCTGGCCGCGCAGTTCCGGCGCGATGCCGGGGCCGTCGTCCTCCACCTGCACGCACAGCCAGCCGTCATTGACCGTGCTGGCAATACGGATCTGCCGGCGTGCGTAACGCAGTGCATTGCCGAGCAGGTTGCGCAGCGCCAGCTCCAGCATGTGCCGGTTGACGTTGACCAGGCCCACCGGCGACAGCACCTGTTGCACCGGCATCGGCAACGGTGCGAACTGGGCCACCACGCCGCGCACCAGCGCCGCCAGCTGCAGGCGCTGGCGGGTCAGCTGATGGCAGCGGCCCAGTGCGGCGTATTCGACGCCGGCATCGGTCAGGTGCTGCAGCCGATCGACATCGGTGCGCAGCCCGCCCAGCGCATCGCGCTGCACATCGTCGAGCGCGGTGTCTTCCAGGTCGGCCAGGCCGAAACGCATCCGTGCCAACGGCGTGCGCACCTCGTGCGCCACCGCCTGGGCCAGCACGCGCTGGCTTTCCAGCAGCTGCTGCAGCTGCTCGGCCATGTGGTTGAAGGCGTTGGCCAACGGCCGCACCAGCGCGGTACCGGCGCGCGGCGCGCGGGTATCCAGCTGGCCGTCGCGCATCTGCCGCGCCGCCTGGGCCAGCTGCGAGACGTCGCGCCACAGCCGGTAGACCATCACGTACATCGGCAGTGCCACCGCCACCATCAGGATCAGCAGCAGGATCGCCACGCCGGACACTTCGCTGTCCTGCCAGCCTTCATCCGGCAGCGCTTCGTCCAACGGGCCCAGCATCACGGCGTAGTCGCTGTCGCCGATCCGCTGCAGGCTGCGCATGTGCTCCAGGTCGATCTGCACGCGGCCGTTGTTGAACGGCGGGCGCTGGCTGGCCGGCAGCTCCTTCACCGCCTCGGCCAGCGGCACCATGCGCAGCGCGTAGGCGAAATCGGCGTCGAGTTCGCGCGCCAGTGCCGGCCACTGCTCGCGCGGGGTTTCGGCGAAGCGGTGCTGCAGCAGCGCATGGGTGCCGCGCATCTCGGCCTGCAGACCGGCTTCCGTGCGGTCTTCCAGCAAGGCGTCCCAGGCCCACAGGCCCAGCACGATCAACAACAGGTGGGCGACCAGGAAACCGATGCCGTAGCGCAGGAAGTGGAAGGCGTGGCCGCGCATCGCCGAAGGCGTGCGCTTCATCCCCATGCCGAGCGGCTGAACAGGTAGCCGCGGCCACGGACGGTCTTGATCCGTTCCGGCTGCTCGGGGTTGTCGCCCAGCTTGCGGCGCAGGCGCGAGATGCGGGCGTCGATCGAACGGTCCAGGCCGTCGAAGGCGATGCCACGCAGGCCGCGCAGCAGCGCGTCGCGGTCCAGGATCTGGCCGGCGTTGCTGGCCAGCAGGAACAGCAGGTCGAACTCGGCGGTGGTCAGCTCCAGCAGGCCGCCCTGCAGGTGCACGTTACGGGTGGACGGGTCGATGTTCAGCTCGCCGAAGCGCAGGCTGCCGTCACGCGGCTCGACCCGGCGATGGCGGCGCAGGTGGGCACGCAGCCGGGCCAGCAGCACCCGCGGTTCGATGGGTTTGCCGATGTAATCGTCGGCCCCCAGTTCCAGGCCCAGCACCTGGTCGATGTTGTCGGTGCGGGCGGTCAGCACGCAGATGATGCCGTCATAGTGGGGCCGGATCTGCCGACACACTTCGAAACCATCCTGGTCGGGCAGGCCGACATCGAGCAGCACCAGGGCCGGCTTTTCGGCCAGGATCCGGGCCACTGCGCGCTCGCCGCTGCGCTCGTGGGCCACCTGGTAGCCATGCCGTTGCAGGTAGTCGCTGACCATCGTTCCCAGGCGGGCATCGTCTTCGACCAGTACGATATCCAGCATTTCCAAGGCCTCCGTGGGCGCAAACGTACCGCCACGGCACGAGCGCGGCGATGCTATCCCAGCCTTCGGGCCGCCCGGGTCCCGGGGGCGGGCGCCATTCAGCCGGGGTTGCTGGCGCACGGGCCGGGTCTCAGTCCCGGCAACAACTTGGCGTCCAGCATAGCCTGTTGCTGTTACAAAACGTTACCTTCGTGATACGGCTGGTGACGATCGCTGACAGCAAAGCGACTGACGCCGCGCAGCCCGGGGCCGAGCATGGAGTCTCCTCCGCTCCGCGTGCCGTCCCCATGTCGCCCGCCGCCCCCTGCCTGCCGAACCCGTCCCGCCGCTGCCAGTGCGGAGGCTTCCGATGAGCGGCGTGGTCGGGGCCTGGCTGCCGCCCGCCGAGGACGAGCAGCTGCTGCAGCAGCTGGCCCCGATGCTGCGCGCCCTGCAGCAGCGTGGGCGTGGCCGCATCGGCTACTGGACCGACGCCGAGGCCGGCCTCGCGCTGGGCCATTGCCGGGCGCCGACCGATACGCCGTTGCAGCCGCTGAGCTCGGACTGCGGTCGCTACGTGCTGTGCCTGGACGGCCGCCTGTACAACCGCAGCGACCTGCAGGCGCAGCTGCGCGATCTGCCCCGCAGCTGCAGCGATGCACGGCTGCTGCTGCAGGCGATCGTCGAATGGGGCGTGCAGCGGGCACTGTCCCGTATCGAAGGTGCGTTCGGCTTCAGTGTCTGGGACCGCGAGTCGCGCGTGCTGTGGCTGGCCCGTGATCCGGTGGGCGAGCGTCCACTGTATTACGGCTGGTACCAGGGCCAGTTCCTGTTCGCCTCCGAGTTGAAGGCGCTGCAGGCCTTCGCCGGTTTCGCGCCGAGCATCGACCAGGATGCGCTGAGCCTGCTGCTGCGCCATGACTATGTGCCGGCGCCGCACACCATCTACCGTGGCATCCACAAGCTGGTGGCGGGCGCGATGCTGCGCATCGATCTCAGCGACCATGCCGCGGGTTGCTCCAGCCAGGCCGCGCAGGGGGGGACGCGCTACTGGTGCGCACGCGACGCGATGCAGAGTGCACTGCAGGAGCCGCTGCAGCCGGCGCCGAGCCTGGAACAGGCCACCGACCAGCTCGAAGCGGTACTGCAGAAGGCCATCGCTTCACGCATGCACTCGCCCCTGGCGTGCGGCGCGTTCCTTTCCGGCGGCACCGACTCCTCGCTGGTGACGGCGATGATGCAGGCACAATCGACCCTGCCGATCGAGGCGTGGACGGTCGGCTTCGACGATCCGGGGCATGACGAGAGCGACTGGGCGTCGCAGGTCGCGCGCCACCTGGGTGTGCAGCACCACCTGCACCGGATGGACGCGCGCCAGGGCCTGGACCTGCTGCAGCGCCTGCCGCAAGTCTGGTGCGAGCCCTTCGCCGACGCCTCGCAGCTGCCGACGCTGCTGGCCAGTGAACTGCTGGGGGCGCGCAAGCCGGTTGCACTGACCGGTGACGGTGGCGATGAACTGTTCTTCGGCCACCCCAGCTATGGCCGCGCGCTGCGCAATGCGCGCCTGTGTGGTGGCCTGCCGGACTGGGTACGCGACCTGGCGCGGCGCAGCGGCAACCGCATGAATGTCGAACGCGGCCGCCTCGGTGGCTGGCGCGCACTGGTGGCCGAGGTGGCTGCCAACGATGTGGAAGGTCATTACCTGCAGCGCGTGACCCGCTGGCGGCAACCGGCGCAGGTGGTGCTGGGCGCGCGTGAGCCGGTGACGATCTTCCAGCAGCAGGACACGGCGCTGCCGGCCGAGGCGCGCATCCAGCTGTTGGATTTCCGCATGGACCTGGCCGAGGGCATCCTGGCCAAGGTTGATCGCGCGGGCATGGCGGCGGGCGTTGAAACCCGTGCGCCGCTGCTGGACATGGAGGTGGTGCGCCTGGCCTGGCGGCTGCCGCAGCACCTGAAGTACCACGATGGCGAGCACAAGCGGATTCTGAAGCACCTGCTGGCGCGCTACCTGCCGGAACCGCTGGTGTATCGCCCCAAGCGCGGTTTCGGTCCGCCGATGGCGCGCTGGCTGGCCGGTCCGCTGCGCGACTGGGCGGAGGCGCTGCTGGACCCGCAGCTGCTGCGCAACCAGGGCTGCTTCGATGTGGCGCGCGTGCGTGGCATCTGGGAGGCGTTCCTGCGTGGCGAGCGCAAGTGGCACACGCACCTGTGGAACGTGCTGATGTTCCAGGCGTGGCACCAGCATTGGCACGGTGGTCGCGGGCGCTGAGCCGTTCCTGCATCGCGTGCGGCGGGTTCATTCTGCGTGGCGCAGGGCGGATGCCCTTGCGTACGAATGTCCTCCGGCGCCGGCCGTTGGCCGTCACCTCCCCCTTTACTTCGTACGCAAGGGCCTCCGCCCTGCGTTCGGAGTTCGTCGGCGCCTCGTTGAAAGTCGCCCGCGCGCGTTGCGCTCTCCTCACCGCAAGCCGAGCCTCGTCGGGGCGGGCAGGGGTCTGGGCAAAGTAAAGGAGGAGGTGACGGCCAACGGCCGGCGCCGGGGGACATTTGCCCAGGCCCCTGCCCACCCCGGCGGGGCCCATCAGTTCGCGGCGAACCCGGTCGAAGACGCGCTTGTGGCGGTGTGTTCTGCGTGGCGCCGGGCGGAGGCCCTTGCGTACGAATGTCCTCCGGCGCCGGCCGTTGGCCGTCACCTCCCCCTTTACTTCGTACGCAAGGGCCTCCGCCCTGCGTTCGGAGTTCGTCGGCGCCTCCTTGAAAGTCGCCCGCGCGCGTTGCGCTCTCCTCACCGCACGCCGAGCCTCGTCGGGGTGGGCAGGGGTCTGGGCAAAGTAAAGGAGGAGGTGACGGCCAACGGCCGGCGCCGGGGGACATTTGCCCAGACCCCTGCCCACCCCGGCGGGGCCCATCAGTTCGCAGAGAGTCCAGACGAAGAAGCGCTCCTCAATCCAGACGCCAGGCAAAAAAAGACCCGGCAGAGGGAGGGATCTGCCGGGTCCGGATTGCGTGGGGGGAGGGACCCACGCAATGAGCGTTGCGTCGCGTCAGTGGTTGTTCGCGTCCGCCGTTGATTCGTTGTAGCCCTGCACCAGTTCGGACCAGGCCTTGCTGGCCTGCAGGCCGAGACCGACCACGTCCTGCTGGGCCTGGCCCAGCCGCTGCAGGTTGTCCTGCCACAGCTGCGCACCCTTGGAGAGCGTCCCGGCCGCATCCTCGCCGCGGGCCAGTTCACCCAGCCAACCGCCGGTCGCGGTCAGGTTGCGCTCCATCACCTTCAGCTGCACGCCGAACATGCTTTCCGCGTTCTCCAACGCCAACCGGTTCGCACGCGTTGCCGCGGCGGCGAGCTGGCGGGTGGCATCACTGAAGCGATCGCTGAAGGCGGCGGCCATGGGGCATCAGGGAGTGGCTTGATGCAATGCAGCATACGCCCTTGATGCGGCAATGCAACAAAAATAACAAAGGCGCCCAAGACGCCTTTGAAAAACCTTTCAGATCAATGGGTTGATCAGGCCGCCGGGCCGCGGTAACGGCACCCCGACGTGCAGGTTTCGTGCACGGTGATCTCGCTCAGCGCCGGCAGGCTCGGCTTGAGCTCGTTCCAGATCCACACCGCCAGGTTCTCGCTGGTCGGGTTCTCCAGGCCGGGGATGTCATTGAGGTAGTGATGGTCCAGGCGGTCGTAGATCGGCTGGAAGGCCGCCTTCACGTCACCGAAGTCCATGATCCAGCCGGTCTGCGCGCCGGGTTCGCCCTCGACCTTCAGTTCCACCCGGAACGAGTGGCCGTGCAGGCGCGCGCACTTGTGCCCCGGCGGCACGTTGGGGAGGCGGTGCGCCGCCTCGAGCATGAAGACTTTGAAGATTTCCATGCCGCGATTGTACGCCGCAGGCCGCCGGGCAGCCTGAGCGGAGGTTGGGCTTTCGTGAAGAAAGTCTTTTCATCCGGATGAAGAGATGATAGCTTCTCTTATATCCGTATGAAGAGATGTTATTGGCCGGACCCCGGCCAGGCATGGACTACTGCGGAACTTCGTCGCCCTTACCACCTCCCCCACATCGTCATGCCCAAGCACACCCTGCTCGTGGCGGCCCTGGCCGTCGCTCTGGCCGCGCCTTTGTCCGCCGCCGCCGAAACCTCCGCCGACGCCAGTGGCGAAGCCAGCACCCTGGCCGCCGTGCGCGTCACCGGTTCCAACATCAAGCGCACCGATACCGAGGCCTCCAACCCGGTGCAGGTGATCGGTCGCCAGCAGCTGGAACAGACCGGCAAGGCCACCGTGGCCGATGTGCTGCGTTCGATCTCGGCCAACACCGGCAACGCAAGCAACGAAACCACCAACAACGGTTGGGCCTCCGGCTCGGCCGGCATCGGCCTGCGTGGCCTGTCGCAGAAGAACACGCTGGTGCTGCTCAACGGCCGCCGCCTGGCCAACTACGGCTTCCCGGCCGGTGGCCTGTCCGACACCTTCGTCGATCTCAACGCGCTGCCGCTGGTTGCGGTCGAGCGCATCGAAGTGCTCAAGGACGGCGCCTCCGCGGTGTACGGCTCCGACGCCGTGGCCGGCGTGGTCAACATCATCACCCGGCAGAACTTCGAAGGCGCCGAGATCGGCGGCAGCTTCGGCGGTGCCGACCAGGGCGGCCTGCACGAGCAGAACCTGAAGTTCGTCGGCGGCCTCGGTGATCTCGATACCGATGGCTACAACATCCTCTTCAGCCTGCAGGGCTACAACCGCGAGCGCCTGGACCAGGACGAGCGCAACCTGACCAAGAGCGGCATCTACACCGATGCGCCGGGTGGCCGCTGGAACGGCTGGTCGGCCAAGGGCGCGCGCTATCTGGTCAACGGCGTGTCGGTGCCGATGCTCGACGCCAACGGCAACTGCCCGACCGGTACCACCCGCGTCGCCAGCGCGCCGATCGACGGCCTGGCCGGCGACACCTGTGGTTTCAACCAGGCACCGTTCACCACGCTGATCCCCTCGACCAAGCGCTACCAGGCCTATGCCAACGGCACCTTCCGCCTGAACGACAATGTCGAAGCCTTCGGCGAAGTGCTGTACAGCCAGATCAAGAGCGCCGCGTGGTTCGGCAGCAGCCCGTTCTTCACCCTGGAAAGTGGCCGCTTCGCCTTGAACGCAGACAGCGGCCTGGCCGAGCCGGTGTCATCGCTGCTGCCGGCCAACAATCCGTACAACCCGTACGGTCGCGCGATCCCGATCGAATACACCTTCTTCGACCTCGGCGGCACGATCAAGACCAACCGCTCCACCGCCTATCGCGGCGTGTTCGGCCTGCGCGGCACCACTGCCAACTGGGACTGGGAAGTGGCCGCATTCGGTGCGCGCAGCAGCGAGCGCGAGAGTGTGTCCGGCGGCTTCGCCAACCGCTGGGCGCTGGCCAACGCACTGGCCACCGGCAGCTACAACCTGCTGAACCCGGCGGCCACGCCGCAGTCGGTACGTGATTCGATCAACATCGCCACGCTGCGCCCGGCCGAGTCCAAGCTGCAGGGCGTCGACGCGAAGATTTCCGGAAGCCTCGGCCACATCTGGGCCGGCGAAATTGGTTTCGCCGCTGGTGCCGAGTGGCGCCGCGAGAAGCTCGATTCCAACAACCCGTGGCAGATCGATGCCGGCCTGCAGGTGCGCCCGGCCATCGCCGAAGTACATGGCCAGCGCCAGGTCAGCGCCGCCTACGCCGAAGTGAACGTGCCGCTGGCGTCGACCCTGGAGCTGTCCGCCGCCGCGCGTGCCGATCACTACGATGATTTCGGCGATGCGTTCTCGCCGAAGATCGGCCTTCGCTGGCAGCCGCTCGACTTCCTGCTGGTGCGTGCCTCGGCGTCGAAGGGCTTCCGCGCACCGTCGCTGTCGGAAAACTCCAACAGCACCAGCATCGCCTACGGCAGCGTGGTCGATCCGCGTGATCCGGATGTGCCGGGCTCGCGCCAGAACCCGACCTTCTTCACCGTTGGCAACAACGAACTGAAGCCCGAGCGCACCAGGAGCGTGAACTTCGGCGTGGTGCTGTCGCCGTGGGCCAACACCAACCTGAGCGTGGACTACTACCGCATCCAGCTGGACAACCTGGTCGGCACCAACAACACCCAGACCCTGGTCAACGACAACGTGGCCGGCGCCGTGCAGCGCGACGAGCGCGGCAAGCTGCAGGCGGTCTACAACCGCTACCAGAACCTGAGCGAGCTGAAGACCTCGGGCATCGACGTCGAGCTGCGCCAGCGCATCCCGACCGCTGCGCTGGGCGACTTCACCGTGTCCTCGGCCTACACCCACGTGCGCGACTACCGTCGCCCGACCGTGGTCGGCGGCCCGCTGGTCGACTACGCCGGCAGCAACCTCGGTGCGACCCTGCCCAAGGACAAGGCCACCACCACGCTGGACTGGAAGTACGGCGACTTCAACGCAGCGGTGACCTGGTACTACACCAGCGGCTACCGCCAGGAAGCCAGCACCGCCGCCAAGGCCGTGCAGCAGCGCGTCGGCAGCTACAGCCAGTACGACCTGTACCTGGCCTACACCGGCATCGACAAGCTGACCGTGTATGCCAAGGTGCAGAACCTGGCCGACAAGACGCCGCCGTACGACGCCTCGTTCCCGGGCATCCGCGCGCCGTACGACTTCAGCCAGTACGACCTGCGTGGCCGCTACTTCACGCTCGGCTTCGACTACCGCTTCTGATCCACCCGCTGCGGCCGGCCTCCCCAGGGGGCCGGCCGCGCGACCGCCTGCCGTTGTGTTCCAGGGGAGTCACCGTGTCCTTGCATCGTCGTGCCGTTCTTCCGCTGCTGATCGCCGCCGCCACCGCACTGTTTCCATCGCAGCCGGTGCAGGCACAGAGCGCCTACTTCTTTCCGCAGGTGGCCGACGCAGCGGCGTTCGATACCGCCGTGCCCACGCCGGAACAGTTCCTCGGCTATCCGATCGGCAGCCGTTACACCCGGCACGACCAGCTGGTGGCGTACTTCCAGGAACTGGCGAAACGCTCGGACAAGATCAGCGTGCGCGAGATCGGCCGCAGCTATGAAGGCCGTCCGCTGCTGATCGCCACCGTCACTGCTGCGGGCAATCATGCGCGGCTGGAGCAGATCCGCCAGCAGCACGCGACCCTGGCCGATCCGGCACAGCCGCGCAGCGCGGCGGGCGACAGCCCGGTGGTGGTGTGGCTGGGCTACAGCGTGCACGGCAACGAGACCTCCAGTGCCGAGGCGGCGATGCTGACGGCGTACTATCTGGTAGCCAACCGCAGCGCCGAAACCCAGCAGTGGCTGCAGCAGGCGGTGGTGCTGTTCGACCCGGCGCAGAACCCGGACGGCCGCGATCGCGCCACCAACTGGCACAACGCGTGGGCCTCCGATCCGGCCTCGGCCGACCCGGCCGACAAGGAACACGTCGAGCCGTTCCCGCAGGGCCGCACCAACCACTACTTCACCGATCTCAACCGCGACTGGCTGGCCCTGACCCAGCAGGACTCGCGGCCGAAGGTGGAGGTGTTCCACCAGTGGTACCCGAACGTGCAGATCGATTTCCACGAGATGGGAAAGGACAGCACCTACTACTTCGAACCGTCGCCGAAGAGCATGCACAGCCCGCTGATTCCGGCGTCGTCGTATGAATTCAACAAGACCCTGGCCAAGTACCACGCGCAGGCGTTGGATGCGCTGGGTTCGCTGTACTACACCGGCGAGAACTTCGACAACTTCTCGCCGGTCTACGGCTCCACCTACCCGGACTTCCATGGCGCCGTCGGCGTTACCGTCGAGCAGGCCAGCTCGCGCGGCCGCGTGCAGGAATCGGTGAATGGCCTGCTGACCTTCCCGTTCACCATCCGCAACCAGGTCGCTACCGGGCTGGGCACGGTGCGTGGTGCAGTGACCGAGCGCAGCGGCCTGTTCGACCTGCAGAAGCAGTTCTTCCAAAGCGCACTGAAGCAGGCCGCACAGCAGCCGGTGAAGAGTTTCGTGTTCGGTGATGTGCATGACCCGGCCCTGACCCGTCGCCTGCTGGAACTGCTGCTGTTGCATCGCATCGAGGTGCGCACACTGGATCGTGCCGTCACTGTCGATGGCCAGCGCTTCGATGCCGGCAGCGCCTACGTGGTGCCGGTGCAACAGGCGCAGTTCCGGCTGGTGCATTCGATCTTTGCCGAGACGCCGCCGATCAAGGGCGATGTGTTCTACGGCAGCACCAGCTACGCGATCGCACCGGCCTACGGCGTGGCCTTCGCCGGTAGCCGCAGCCGTATCGACGGCGGTGCACGCGTGACCGCGCCGCCGGTGGAGCAGGGCGCCGTGCTGGGCGGCCAGGCCGGATTCGCCTATGCGATCGACTGGCGCGACTACAACGCCGGGCGCGCGCTGGCCGCGCTGCAGGACAAGGGCGTGAATGCACGCGCGGCATTCCAGCCGTTCACCACCGCGACCACGCAGGGCGAGGTCAGCTTCGCCGCCGGCAGCCTGGTGATTCCGGTGGCCGGGCAATCACTGCAGGGCACGGCGTTGCTTGAAGCAGTGACGTCTGCCGCGCGCGCTGCCGGCGTGCAGGTGCACTCGCTGTCCAGCGGCCGTAGCCGCGAGGGCATCGACCTCGGCAGTGATGGCGTCAAAGCGCTGCGCAAACCCGCGGTTGCGCTGGTGATGGGCGAGGGCGTGGTGGCCACCGAGATCGGCTCGGCCTGGTTCCTGCTCGACCAGCAGTTGCATCTGCCTGCCAGCAAGTTGGATCCCCAGCAGCTGGGCAAAGCGCCGCTGGATCGTTACACCACGATCGTGCTGTCCGCTGGAACCTACACAGGCATCGATGCCACGGCGGTGGCTGCACTGAAGCGCTGGGTGCAGGCCGGTGGTTCACTGGTGGCCTACGGCAGTGCCTCGAAGTGGGCGATCGAACAGAAGCTGGCCGACGGCGAGAAGCTTGGCAAGGAAGAAGAGACTGCTGACGAGAGCCGCCGTGCGTTCGGCGACCAGCGCGACATCGCCGCGATCGAGCGGGTCAGCGGCAACATCCTCAGTGCCGACGTGGATACCAGCCATCCGCTGGCGTTTGGCGTGCCACGCCGGCAGCTGGCGATCAACAAGGAGAACACGGTGACGCTGCAGCCAAGCGCGAACCCGTTCTCGACGGTGGTACGCATCGACACGCCACCGCGGGTGAATGGCTATCTGTCCGAGCGCAATCGCACGCGGGTGGCGGGCAGCGCGTGGCTGCTGGTGTCGGCGCAGGGGCAGGGCAACGTGGTGCTGTTTGCCGATGACCCGGCGCATCGCAAGTATTGGCACGGGACGGATCGGTTGCTGATCAACGCGATCTTCTTCGGGAATCTGGTGAATCCGAGCAAGGCGCGGGGTTGAGGCTGCACGCGCTTCAGTTGATATATGGGTGGGGAGGCCGGGCGGGCTGCGTAGGACACGCTGTAAATACGTCCATGTAAGCTCGATCGGCGCATCCATGCGCCTCACGGTCCTGCGCAGCCCGCCCGGCCTCCCCTCGACAGTTTCCTGCGGGCGCGGACGCATCGAACCCCAAGGCAGGAGCAAGGGCAAAAGCATCGGCATTTGCTCTTGAATTTGAATTTGATCTTTCTTCGCCCGGCTACCCGGCGGGACAAGAAGGCGCAGGCAATGCTTGAAGCGGATGGGCGTGGGGCCAGCGCAAAACACGCCGTAAACCCATCCATGGGGGCTCGGTCGGCGCATCCATGCGCCTCACGGTTTTGCGCTGGCCCCACGCCCATCCGCCCTCAGCGCACCGCACCGCCGGCTTCCACTCACGGTAGCCAGCAACAAAAAAGGACGGCGCGCCAGCGCCGTCCCTCGATAAGCCCCCCGCGCAGCGGGAAGCACCACCCATGTCAGCTGCGGTCAGCCGGCGCGACCGCCGCCGTTGCCACCCTGGCCGCGGCCACGGCCGCCACCATTGCCGCCACCGCCACCGCCACCGCCACGACGCTGGCCCTGACCGGCGCCTGCACCTGCACGCTGCTGGCCATTGCCACCGCCCTCGCGACGGCCACCACCGGCCTTCTTCGGGCCGGCATGCGCGTGGCGCGGCGCATCACCGTGCGGACGGCGCGCGTGGCTCTTGCGCGGTGCGCGCTCGCCGGTATCGTGCTCGGCCTTGCCCGGCGCACTGTTGCCCCAGCGGATCGGCGTCTGCGGCTCGAAGCCCGGCACATCGCGGATGTCCATGTCGCGGCCCAGCAGGCGCACGATCGCGCGCAGCAGCTTCACTTCATCCTGCGCCACCAGCGAAATCGCCTGGCCGGTGGCACCGTTACGGCCGGTACGGCCGATGCGGTGCACGTAGTCCTCGGCCACCATCGGCAGGTCGAAGTTGATGACCTTCGGCAGCTCATTGATGTCGATGCCACGCGCGGCGATGTCGGTGGCCACCAGCACGGTCACGCGGCCGGCCTTGAAGTCACCCAGTGCACGCAGGCGCTGGCCCTGGCTCTTGTTGCCGTGGATCGCCGCGGTCTTGATGCCGGACTTTTCCAGGAACGTGGCCAGCTTGTCGCTGCCGTGCTTGGTACGGGCGAAGACCAGGGTCTGCTCGCGGCTGTCCTGCGCCAGCAGGTGCAGCAGCAGGTCGCGCTTGCGGCTGCCATCGACCGGGTGCACGCGGTGGGTGATGGTCTCGGCCACGGTGTTCTTCGGCGTCACCTGGATCTGTTCCGGGTTGCGCATGAACTCCAGCGCCAGCTGGCGGATGTTGTCCTCGAAGGTGGCCGAGAACAGCAGGGTCTGGCGGTTCTGCTTCGGCAGCTTGGCCAGGATGCGCTTGATCGACGGCAGGAAGCCCATGTCGAGCATGCGGTCGGCTTCGTCCAGGATCAGCACTTCGATGCCGGACAGGTCGACGCTGCGACGCTCAAGGTGGTCGATCAGGCGGCCCGGGCAGGCCACCAGCAGGTCCACGCCACGGCGCAGGATGTCCAGCTGGTTGCCCATGCCGACGCCGCCGTAGATGCAGGCGCTGGGGATGCGCAGGTACTTGCTGTAGCCACGCAGGCTGTCATGCACCTGGGTGGCCAGCTCGCGGGTCGGGGCCAGGATCAGCGCGCGCGGCTTGCGCGGGCCGGCGCGCACTTCCTGCGAGGCGGTGCCCAGGTGCTGCAGCAGCGGCAGGCCGAACGCAGCGGTCTTGCCGGTGCCGGTCTGTGCGCCGGCCAGCAGGTCGCGACCGGCCAGCGCCAGCGGGATCGCCTGCTGCTGGATCGGGGTCGGGTTTTCGTAGCCCTGCTCGGCGAGCGCGCGCAGCAGGAAGGGCGCCAGGCCCAGCGATTCAAAAGACATTGAGTTTGCTCCAAGTACAAGAAACGCCTGTCCGAACGGACAGACGGGGGCAGATCAAACTGATCGGCTGACTCGGAGCGTTCCCGTGAACCGCGCTGCGAGAATTGGGTGCAGCCGGCACGAAGCGCAGGCTGGAATGCGTGACGAACGGCGTCGGAGTGGGGGCGGGCGAAGAGGGCGGACCCAGGTCGCCGGCGATCCCGGAGGGAAACGGACGGCCGCTGCAGACCCC
Organism: Stenotrophomonas sp. S4; assembly: GCF_054187805.2. Lineage (NCBI taxonomy): Bacteria > Pseudomonadati > Pseudomonadota > Gammaproteobacteria > Lysobacterales > Lysobacteraceae > Stenotrophomonas > Stenotrophomonas sp. S4. The sequence continues at coordinate 586,666 of NZ_CM196188.1, forward strand.
GCAAGTCTAAACGATATTTGAGACTTCACGCAAAAAGGCCTGTTCAGGTAGGGGGGGCTCTCTGCAGGGCTGCGCCCTGCACCTGCAGGGGCCGGAGCCAAGGCCAGAGCAACGTCAAAAGCCGGGTTCCTGTGGGTAGGCGGGGTGGGTCCGGTGGTAGGGGACGCCGTGAATACGTCCATGTAGGCTCGGTCGCGGCATCCATGCCGCTCACGCCCCTGCCACCGGACCCACCCCGCCTTCGACAGTTTTCCGCGATCTGTCGGAACGGCTTGGGGTCAGATCCATTTTCCTCCCGAAACGGATCTGACCCCGGAGTTTCATTCGATATCTGACAGATTTCATCCACGCATGGCGTGGATCTACTGGCCACCGGCCTACTGTCGAAGGCGGGGTCCTGTGGGTTTGCGGGGTGTGAGCGGCATGGATGCCGCGACCAAGCCCCCATGGATGGGTTTACGGCGTCCCCGCAAACCCACAGGACCCCGCCATCCCACGGAATGTCCGCTGTTGCTGTTGCGTCGGCTGTTGCCTTGGCTTGAAGCAGGTGCAGGGCTGCAAGCCCTGCCGAACCCCCTCCTGCGGTAGGGTGGGCCGATGCCGCGCTGCAGCTTGGCGCCGCCGTAGATTTGATTACACTTGAAACTTGTTTGCCCACGACTCCGGACACCCACCCATGAAGCTTGGTTCTTTGAAGGAAGGCGGCCGCGACGGCACCCTGATCGTCGTCTCGCGTGACCTGCGCCACGGCGTGCGCGCCACCGGCATTGCCGCCACCCTGCAGCAGGCCCTGGAGGACTGGAGCCACATCGCGCCGCGCCTGAACGCTCTGTACGAATCGCTCAATGCCGGCGATGCCGATGGCGTGTTCGACCTCGACCCGCAGGCACTGGCCGCGCCGATGCCGCGCGCCTATGAGTTCGTCGATGGCAGCGCCTACCTGCCGCATGTCGAGCGCGTGCGCCGTGCCCGTGGTGCCGAGGTGCCGGAGAGCTTCTACACCGACCCGCTGATGTACCAGGCCACCAGCGCAGGCTTCTACGGCCCGCGCGATGCGGTCAAGGTGGTCAGCGAGGACTACGGCATCGACCTGGAAGCGGAGATCGTGGTGATCACCGACGACGTGCCGATGGCGGCCACCCCGGAACAGGCGGCGGGCCACATCCAGCTGGTCGGCCTGGTCAACGATGTCTCGCTGCGCAACCTGATTCCGGGCGAGCTGGCCAAGGGCTTCGGCTTCCTGCAGTCCAAGCCGCGCTCGGCGCTGTCGCCGGTGTTCGTCACTCCCGACGAACTGGGCGTTGCATGGCAGGACAGCAAGGTGCACCTGCCGCTGCTGACCCACATCAACGGCCAGTGGTTCGGTGCACCGGAAGCGGGCGTGGACATGCAGTTCAACTTCGCCCAGCTGGTCGCACATGCGGCCAAGACCCGTCCGCTGGGCGCCGGCACCATCGTCGGCTCGGGCACCATCGCCAACGAGGACACCAGCAAGGGCGCATCGTGCTTCGCCGAGCAGCGCGTGGTCGAAACCCTGCGTGATGGCAAGCCGAGCACGCCGTTCATGTCCTTCGGCGATGTGGTCCGCATCGAGATGCTCGATGCCGCAGGCAACAGCATCTTCGGTGCGATCGAGCAGCGCATCGAACAGGCGGCCAAGCCCTGAGCAGGGAGGCGGCGATGGAGATCCCGGTCGACGACGGCATCGTGCTGTACACCTACTGGCGATCCAGCGCCGCCTACCGCGTGCGCATCGGCCTGGAGCTGAAGGGCCTGGCCTGGGACGCGCGGCCGGTGCACCTGGTGCGCGAAGGCGGCGAGCAGCACCTGGACGCCTATCGTGCGCTCAATCCGCAGCAGCTGGTGCCGACCCTGTTGCACGAGGGGCATGCGCTGACCCAGTCGCTGGCGATCGTGGAATACCTGGACGAGCGCTTCCCACAGGTACCGTTGCTGCCGGCCGACGCCGCCGGCCGCGCGCGGGTGCGTGCACTGGCCCAGCTGGTGGCCTGCGACATCCACCCGATCAACAACCTGCGGGTGATGCAGTACCTGGAGCGCAGCCTGCAGCTGCCGGCCGATGCCCGCACGCAGTGGACCCTGCACTGGATCGCCGAGGGCTTCGCTGCGATGGAAGCCCTGCTGGCCAACAGCACAGACACCGGCACTTTCTGCCACGGCGACCGTCCCGGCCTGGCCGACATCTGCCTGCTGCCACAGCTGTACAACGCGCATCGCTTCGGCCTGGACCTGACGCCGTACCCGACCCTGCGCCGCATTGAAGCGGCGTGCCAGGCACTGGACGCCTTCGACCGCGCCCGCCCGGAAAACCAGCCCGACGCCGCCTGAAAGAAAAAGGGACGGAGGGGATTAAGTCGTAAATGCACTTACGACTTAATTCCCTCCGTCTCCTTTTTGCTGCAATCGGGCCAGGTCATCGCGGAACAACCGGTAGGCATCCTCGCGGCGCGCATCGTCGGTCTGCCGCAACACCCATGCCGGGTGCACCGTGGCGTAGCCGCGCGTGCCGTCCTCGAGGGTGTGCCAGCGTCCGCGGTCGCGTGAGAGGTCGAAATCACGACCGAATACCGAGGCTGCCGCTGTCGCGCCGAGGCACACGATCACCTGCGGCCGCACGCGTGCGATCTCACCCATCAGCCAAGGGCGGCAGGCCTGGACGTGGCGGCTTTCCGGCCGCTTGTGCAGCCGCACCTTGCCGCGCCGTTCATGGTGGAAGTGCTTCACCGCGTTGGTGAGGTACAGCTGGGCGCGATCGATTCCCAGTTCCGCCAGTGCGCGGTCCAGCACCTGGCCGGCAGGTCCTGCGAACGGCTGTCCGCGCAGGTCCTCGGTATCGCCAGGCTGTTCTCCGACCAGCATCACCTCGGCGCCTGCCGGCCCTTGCCCGAACACGGTCTGCGTGGCCTGCTCCCAGAGCGGGCACTGGCGGCAGGCGCTGGCCTGTCCGCGCAGATTCTCCAGGCTGCTGGCATCGGTCGCCGATGTCGCAGCGTTCGCTCGCAGGGGAATCCGGCGTTGCGGTGCCTGCGCGGGACGGTCATGCATTTCCTGCACGCGGTCGGACGCGTCCCTCACCAGGCGTGGCAGCAATTGTGCTTCAGGCAGGTGGCGCCAGTACTTTGCCGGCATCTCCTGCATCATCATCCGTGTGTTGAGCCGTGCCGGATTGAAGATGCTCGCGTAGTAGGTCTGCCACAGCGACTCGCGTGCGTCCTCGGCCGGGGCATCCTCGCGCCGTGCGCCGGGGCCGAAGGCAAGCGCCTGCCCATCCCAGGCGACGCTGCGCGAAGGCGTTAGGATCGCCCAGCGCATGCCGGTGAAGCGGCGCGCGAAGAACGGCGCGACCCGATCGACAATGTGGTGCTGTGGCTCGAACCAGGCGATGAACGCATCAGGCTGGCCAGGCACCTCGCGGAAGCGCACGAATGCCTTCATCTTGTGCGTGTCACGGCGGACCGCCTGGGCCATGGCCATCGCCCGCAGTACGTCGGCATCGGCGGGGTTTGACAGCACCGAGCGTTCGCCATGGGTGATGCGCCACAGCAACCGGTACAGGAGGGCCATGCGCTGCCCGTCGCGATGACACAGGCAGGTGGCCGCCAGCTCCAGGAAGTCGCGCGGTACGTTCGGTGCGCCAGCATCGGCCTGCACAGGCGCCGAGGTGACCGCGGGCGCATCCAGCAGTGATGCGTCGCTGCCCTCCAGCCAGTCCAGCTGCTCCGGCGCGACGTCTCGCAGCAGGGCTTCACGCGCACCGTTGCGCCAAGCCTCCAGCGACCATGGCGGATCCACCCGCAGCGACCAGCGCTGCGCGTCAGGCCGCGGACGGTGCATCGAACAGCGAACCCTGTCGCGGAGGCGGGGCCAGTTGCGCGCGCAGCGCCGCCGGATCGTCCAGCGCCCTGCGCGGATGGTGGTCGGCCAGCTGCACGAACGGCAGCAGCTTGCTCATCGGTGCCTTCAGGCGCGCGATGTCGGCCACGCGCAGCCGCGCGTGGCGGCGCGCCATCAGCACGCGTTTGACATTGCGCACGCCCAGCCCGGGTACGCGAAGCAGCATTTCCTTCGGTGCGCGGTTGAGGTCCACGGGAAAGCGCTCGGGATGGCGGATCGCCCAGGCCATCTTCGGGTCGATGTCCAGATCGAGCATGCCGTCCTGGGTGGTATCGGTAATCTCATCCACGCCGTACCCGTAGAAGCGCAGCAGCCAGTCAGCCTGGTAAAGGCGGTGTTCGCGCTGCAACGGCGGCGGCTGCAGTGGCAGCTGCCGGCTGGCGTCTGGAATCGGGCTGAACGCGGAGTAATACACCCGGCGCATGCGGTAGTTGCCGTACAGGCTGTCGGCGCTTGCCAGGATCTGCTGGTCGCTTGCCCCGTCCGCGCCGACGATCATCTGCGTGCTCTGTCCGGCCGGTGCGAAACGGGGAGGGCGCGGGCGTGCGCCGCAGCTTGCCGTCGGCGCCACCGCGGCGGGGGCCTTGCGTGCCTCCTTGGCTTCCTCGATGCGCCAGCGCAGTTCGCCCATCGCGCCGCGGATCGAATGCACCGTCTTCTCGGGCGCCAAGGCGCTCAGGCCGGCTTCGGTCGGCAGTTCCACGTTGATGGACAGGCGGTCGGCATAGCGCCCGGCACTGGCCAGCAGTTCCGGCGAGGCCTCGGGAATGGTCTTGAGGTGGATGTAGCCGGCGTAACGGTGTTCTTCGCGCAGCTGCCGGGCAACCTCCACCATCTGTTCCATGGTGTAGTCCGCATTGCGGATGATCCCGCTGGACAGGAACAGGCCCTCAATGTAGTTGCGCTTGTAGAAGTCCAGGGTGAGCGCGACCACCTCGTCCACGCTGAAACGTGCTCGGGGCACGTTGCTGGAAACCCGGTTCACGCAATAAGCGCAGTCGTAGATGCAGAAGTTGGTCAGCAGGATCTTCAGCAACGAAACGCAGCGGCCATCGGGTGTGTAGCTGTGGCAGATGCCCATGCCCTCGGTGCTGCCGATACCGCCACTGGCGCGAGAATCGCGCTTGCCCGAACCGCTGGAGGCGCAGGAGGCGTCGTATTTGGCGGCGTCGGCCAGAATGGCCAGCTTGCGGATGGTTTCCATTGAGGAAACCTACGGATGAGGGGTCTCATTGGATGAGACCGCCCCTGAACGCTTCAGAAGAGGGGGCGGAGGGAGGGGCGTCGCAAGTGCATATACGACTTAATCCCCTCCGTCCCCTTTTCCGTGCGGTCAGAAGCCGTGGGTGATGTTGGGTGCGCCGGCCGAGAAATCGGCGTACGGGTCGTGCTCGCCGCTGCTGCCCTCGGACAGGCGGAACTTCAGGGCCAGGCCATCGCGCGAGTCGGCCGCGCGCAGCGCTTCCTCCTGCTCGATGATGCCGGCCTTGGCCAGCCGGAACAGGCACTGGTCGAAGCTCTCCATGCCTTCTTCCAGCGAGCCTTCCATCGCGGCCTTGATCTCGTGCACCTGGCCGCGACGCAGCAGGTCGCGGATCATTGGCGTGTTGATCAGTACCTCGGTGGCCGGCAGGCGACGGCCCTCCTTGTTCTTCACCAGGCGCTGGCTGATCACCGCACGCAGGTTCAGCGCCAGGTTCATCAGCACGTTCTTGTGCGCGCTTTCCGGGAAGAAGTTGAGGATGCGCTCGATGGTCTGGTCGGCGTTGTTGGAGTGCAGGGTGGCCAGGCACAGGTGGCCGGTCTCGGCGAAGGCGATCGCCGCCTCCATCGTTTCCGCATCCAGGATTTCGCCGATCAGGATCACGTCCGGCGCTTCACGCATCGCGTTCTTCAGCGCGTTGTGGAAGGCGTGGGTGTCCAGCCCGACCTCGCGCTGGTTGACGATCGACATCTTGTGCTTGTGCAGGTACTCGATCGGATCCTCGATGGTGAGGATGTGACCGGTGGTGGTGCTGTTGCGGTGGTCGATCATCGACGCCAGCGAGGTGGACTTGCCGGAACCGGTGGACCCCACCACCAGCACCAGCCCGCGTGGGGTCATGATGACGTCCTTCAGCACCTGCGGCAGGTTCAGCTCCTCGATGCTCGGGATGCGGCTGCGGATGGCACGGATGACCATGCCGACCTCGCCCCGCTGCTTGAACACGTTGACGCGGAAGCGCCCGGCATCGGGCAGGGCGATGGCCATGTTGAGCTCCAGCTCGCGCTCGAACTGCGGCACCTGGCCTTCGTCCATCAGCGAGTAGGCGATTTTCTTGACCATGCCCGGCGGCAGGCCGGTGTTGCCCAGCGGATAAAGCTTCCCCTCGATCTTGATGTAGACCGGTGCCCCGGTGGTCAGAAACATGTCCGAAGCGTTCTTTTCGGTCATCAGCTTCAGGAAGTAGCCGATATCCATTGCGAATTTTCCCCAACGAAACGGCCGACGCCCGTTGCCAGCACGGTGTCGGCTTGACGACAATGGCCGTGAACCGACAACCGGTACGGCCTCCCCAATGAAACGACTTAGCTTCGCACGAATGCGCCATGGCCTGTATGTGATGGCGTTTGCATTCGCACTGTCTGCCCCCGCCTGGGCGCAGGACGCCGCCCTGGAACTGGCGCAGGCCCGGCAGGCGGTCGACAAGGCCACCCAGGCCGATGCCGACCAGTACGCCCCGGACCTGATCGGGCTGGCCCGGCAGGGGCTGGAGCAGGCCCAGCGCGCCGCCGGCGACCGCCGCGAGCGCAAGAACGCCCCGGCGATGGCCCTGCGCGCCGCCGCCGATGCCGACCTGGCCCGCGTCCGCAGCGAGGAAGCCACTGTCACCGCGCAGCTGCAGCTGCGCCGCAACGAGGTCAACCAGCTGCAACGCCAGCTGTCGACCGGGGAGGATCGCCGGTGAAGCCGATGACCGCCGCAACCCTGGCCGCGCTGTTGGCGCTGCCGACCCTGGCCATGGCCGCCGAGAACCCGATGGTGGCGCAGCTGAGCCAGCGCCTGATGGCCATCCAGGCCAACCCCGACACCGCTGAGCTGGGCGCCTTCGAGCGCATGCAGGCCCAGCAGGCCATCGCCACCCTGGACAAGGCCAAGCGCCGCGACCAGGAGCTGGCCACCTACCTGGCCGAGCGCCGGGTGGAGATTGCCGAGACCGCCGTGCGCACCGCGATGGCCGCGCGTGAGGTCGACCGCCTGGAACGTACCCGCAGCGACCTGCTGATCGAAGCCAGCCGCCGCGACGCCGCCCGTGCCCGCCAGGAAGCCGAGCAGCTGCGCATGCAGGCGCAGATGCAGGCGGAGGAGGCCGAACGCCTGCGCCAGGCGGCCGAAGCCGAGACCCTGGCCCGCCAGGACGCCGAGAATGCCCTGACCAGCGTGGCCGGCAAGCAGCAGCAGCGCCTCAGCGCCGCCCAGCAGAACGCCGCCAAGCTGGCCCGCGAGGAAGCCGAGCTGGTGTCCGGGCAGAAGCTGCCGGGTTCGAAGTTCGATGGCCGTGGCGAAGTCTTCACCTTCAATGGCGACGCGTTCGCCGCAGGCGCCTCCAGCTTGTCCGGTGGCGCCCGCAACCAGGCCAAGGCGCTGGCCGAGTACCTGAACATCGGCAAGAAGGGCCGCCTGCGCATCGAGGCCTACGACAACGCCAATGGCGTGGGTCAGAAGCGTGCCGAAGCGCTGCGCGACGCCCTGGTCGCAGCCGGTGTCGCCAGCAACCGGATCCAGGTCAGCGGCAAGAAGGCAGCCTCCACCCGGGCGCGCTCGGCCGAGGTCATCATCGCCCCGTAATGCATTGATATTGTTTGTTTTTCGTTGCGATGAGCATTCAGCCTGAACCCCGCCCCGGCGGGGTTCGGTCTTTTTGACGCAGGGGTCTTGTACCCCGCCTTGAGCAGGCGTAGGGTCAATCGTCCGGGACGCAATGCCGCGGACCGGACGATGGGAGGGCCGGGCCGATGCAAGCAGGGCGCGAACCGCAGCAGATCGACGTGCGCAGGCCAGTGCCGCAGGTCGTTGCAGGCGTCCAGGTGGCCATCGACCGGCGCTCCTCCATGAACAACGCCCCGTGCCTTGCGGCCGGGGCGTTCGTGTATCTGTCGAAGGAGGTCCATCATGTTTGAAGATCAGCCCCAGAGCGAGATCGACGCCCGTCGCGCGCGTGATCCGGAGTTCAGGGCACTCCATGACCAGCACCGCAAGTTGAACAAGAAGTGCATGGACGCGGAGTTGGGTGTACTCCCGATCGATGATGTCACCCTGGGTCGCATGAAGCGTGAGAAGCTGCTGGCCAAGCAACGACTTCTGCGAATGTACGAAACACCGCTCCCAACGACGTCCCCCACGCTTTGACGCACCCCGTCGCGCCCGGAACGGCGTGACCCGGCCATCGATGGCCCCGCCGGGCGCTCCTGCCCCGGCATCGCGGCACCGCCGATGAGGCGGCCGCGCCAAGGCACCACAGGCGGTGGTGCCTTGGCCTGCAGGCACAACTCACCGATGCGGGCGGTACCGGTCTCCTCGTCGATCCGGGGCCGCCCGCATCCCTTCATGGGGCAGGCGGGCGGCATGCCCGCACCGACCTGACATTCAGCGCCATCCGTCGGATAATCATCGGTCCGGCCCTGCGTGGCGCGAATCGAAAGTCCTCCGAATGCCCATCCATTCTTCCGTCCTCGAACTCATCGGCCAGACCCCGATCGTCAAGGCCCAGCGCCTGGACACCGGCGTCTGCGAGCTCTATCTGAAGCTGGAGAGCGCCAACCCGGGCGGATCGATCAAGGATCGCATCGGCCTGTCGATGATCGAGGCGGCAGAGCAGCGTGGCGACCTGGAGCCGGGCGCGACCCTGGTCGAGGGCACGGCCGGCAACACCGGCCTGGGCCTGGCGCTGGTGGCCCAGCAGAAGGGTTACAAGCTGATCCTCGTCGTTCCCGACAAGATGAGCCGCGAGAAGATCTTCAACCTGAAGGCGATGGGCGCCGAAGTGCGCCTGACCCGTTCGGACGTCGCCAAGGGCCACCCCGAGTACTACCAGGACCTGGCCAAGACCATCGCCGAGCAGACCCCGGGCGCCTACTTCATCAACCAGTTCGGCAACCCGGACAACCCGGCCGCGCATGAGTTCGGCACCGGCCCGGAAATCCTCGAGCAGATGGGCGGTGACCTCGACGCCATCGTGTTCGGCTGCGGCAGCTCCGGCACCATGACCGGCCTGTCGCGCGCGTTCGCCAAGCTGTCGCCGAAGACCGAGCTGGTGCTGGCCGATCCGGTCGGCTCGATCCTGGCCGAGTACATCAACGACGGCAATCTCAACGACAAGTCGGGCAGCTGGCTGGTGGAAGGCATCGGCGAGGATTTCCTGCCGTCGATCTCCGATTTCAGCCGCGTCAAGAAGGCGTATGCCATCAGCGATGCCGAGAGCTTCCACACCGCACGCGAACTGCTGGGCAAGGAAGGCATCCTGGGCGGTTCGTCCACCGGCACCCTGCTGGCCGCCGGCCTGAAGTACTGCCGCGAGCAGACCACGCCGAAGAAGGTGCTGGTGCTGGTGCCCGACACCGGCAACAAATACCTGTCGAAGATGTACAACGACTACTGGATGCTGGACAACGGCTTCCTGCAGCGCCCGCAGCACGGCGACCTGCGTGACCTGATCCTGCGTCCGTATGGCCAGCGCGACACTGTGGTGATCGGCCCGAACGACCTGCTGACCACCGCCTACCAGCGCATGAAGCTGTACGACGTGTCGCAGCTGCCGGTGATGGACGGCGAGCAGCTGGTCGGCATCGTCGACGAAAGCGACGTGCTGCTGCATGTCTACGGCGATGAAGCACGTTTCCGCGACACCGTCGCCACCGCGATGGTCAGCAAGCTGGACCGGCTGGACGTGAAGTCGCCGATCGAGGCCCTGCTGCCGGTGTTCGACCGCGGCCAGGTGGCGATCGTGATGGACGGCGACGCTTTCCTCGGCCTGATCACCCGCATCGACCTGCTGAATTACCTGCGTCGGCGCGTTCAGTAAGGCGTTTATCGCCGCAGATCGCTGCTGAATCCCGGTTTATCCGCGTCAAAGCTCGTTAAGGCCGCGCTGATAGACTCCCGCTCCTTCGACGGCGCCGGTCATCGGCGCCAATCAGGAAACGACATGTCCAACGCTTCTTCCCCGGACCGCGCGCTGGCTCTGGCCACGCTGGCCATCCACGGCGGCCAGTCGCCCGACCCGAGCACCGGCGCGGTGATGCCGCCGATCTACGCCACCTCGACCTATGCCCAGTCCAGCCCGGGCGAGCACCAGGGCTTCGAGTACTCGCGTACCCACAACCCGACCCGCTTCGCTTATGAGCGCTGCGTGGCGTCGCTGGAAGGCGGCACCCGCGGCTTCGCCTTCGCCTCGGGCATGGCGGCCAGCTCGACCGTGATCGAGCTGCTGGACGCCGGCAGCCACGTGGTGGCGATGGATGACATCTACGGCGGCAGCTTCCGCCTGTTCGAGCGCGTGCGTCGCCGCACCGCCGGGCTGGATTTCAGCTTCGTCGACCTGACCGATCTGGCCGCGTTCGAGGCATCCATCACGTCGAAGACGAAGATGGTGTGGATCGAGACCCCGACCAACCCGATGCTGAAGATCGTCGACATCGCCGCGGTCGCCGCCATCGCCAAGCGCCATGGCCTGATCGTGGTGGTCGACAACACCTTCGCCTCGCCGATGCTGCAGCGTCCGCTGGAACTGGGTGCGGACCTGGTCCTGCATTCGGCCACCAAGTACCTCAACGGCCATTCGGACATGGTTGGTGGCATGGTCGTGGTCGGCGACAACGCCGAACTGGCCGAGCAGATGGCCTTCCTGCAGAACTCGGTGGGTGGCGTGCAGGGCCCGTTCGACAGCTTCCTGGCCCTGCGTGGCCTGAAGACCCTGCCGCTGCGCATGAAGGCGCATTGCGCCAACGCGCTGGCGCTGGCCCAGTGGCTGGAAAAGCACCCGGCGGTGGAGAAGGTGATCTACCCGGGCCTGCCCTCGCACCCGCAGCATGAACTGGCCGGCAAGCAGATGGCCGGCTACGGCGGCATCGTCTCGATCGTGCTCAAGGGCGGTTTCGAGGCCGCCAAGCGCTTCTGCGAGAAGACCGAGCTGTTCACCCTGGCCGAGTCACTGGGCGGCGTGGAAAGCCTGGTCAACCACCCGGCGGTGATGACGCATGCTTCGATCCCGGTGGCGCGCCGGGAGCAGCTGGGGATCAGCGATGCGCTGGTAAGGCTGAGCGTGGGTGTTGAAGAATTGGGGGACCTGCAGGTGGATCTGGAGAGGGCGCTGGCGGTATAGGCCCCCACCTGTGGGCGTGACATGGTGCAACTGCAACCTGGAGCAGCAATGAGCGCATTTGACCGTGGAGACGGGGACAGCATGGCGTCGCGCGTGCCGAAAGGTATCCAGGGTTGGCGCGTGGAGCGCGTTGCCACCGATGCTGGCGACCTTTGGTTTCCAGTGGAAGATCAGGTGATGCGCGAGCATGCCCGCAACAGCGGGCACTGGGACGCCGAGGTTGGCAAGGTGCTGCTTGACGCAGCAAGGAACCGCGCCGAGGGCGTGTTCATCGATGTCGGCGCAAATGTGGGCTATTTCTCCTGCCTGCTGTCGAAGCGGTATCCCGCCTTGCGCACCCTGGCGTTCGAGCCGCAGCCGAGGATGAGTGATCTGCTTCGGCTCAACGTCTGGCCGCACGGTGATCGCGTCCGCGTGCATGCCTGTGCGCTGGGTGAGGCACGCGGTGTCATCGGGCTGCGCAGCTCGCCCAACAACCTGGGCGATACCCGTGGCGTGGATGACGATGCCGTGGACATGCTGGTGCCCTGCATCAGCCTGGATGCCCTGTATCCGGAGTTGCAGGCCGACGTCGTCAAGATCGACGTGCAGGGGTACGAGCTGCAGGTGCTGCGTGGCATGACCGGCGTGATCGCGCGATCGCCGGGCATACGCATCGTCGTGGAATTCAGCCCGGCGCTGCTGCGTGCCGAGCACATCGACCCCCTGCAGGCGCTGGATGCCTATCGCGCGTTCGGCCTGCGCCTGCTGGTGATAGGGGATGGCTCGCTGCAGGAATTGAACAACGGCGAGATTCTTCGCCACTGCGCAACTGCCGGCCCGTCGGGCCAGGTAGATCTGTTGCTATCCCGCGACTGAAAGATGTTGCGTGGCAACGGCCACTAGAACGAACAAGGAATTGATGACAATGCAGAAAGCAGTAATCGTCACAGGCGGCGCAGGTTTCATCGGGTGCGCACTCTCCGCGCACCTCAAGCAGTTTGGATTGCCGATCGTTGCGGTGGACAACCTGCATCCGCAGATTCACGCAGAATCCCGTCGCCCGGATGCTCTTGACCCCAGCGCCGAACTTTACATTGGCGATGTGACAGAAATGCAGACGTGGGAGCAGGTGTTGGACCGTTGGCATCCGTCCATCGTGGTTCACCTTGCGGCAGAAACCGGCACTGGGCAGTCATTGACCGAGGCGTCGCGTCACGCGCACGTCAATGTCGTGGGAACCACGGCAATGATCGATGCGTTCTCGGCCCGCAATCTGGTGCCTGACCATGTGCTGCTGGCCTCCAGTCGCGCGGTGTATGGCGAAGGCGCATGGCTGGATGCCGATGGCACGACGTTCTATCCGCCGCCGCGTTCGCATGCCGTGTTGGCACGGGCACAGTGGGACGCGGTCTCCCCTTCGGCCACCGGTCCGGCGCAGCCCCTGCCGCATCGCGCAGACGCTGTGTTCCCGGCCCCGACCAGCGTGTATGGCGGCACGAAGCTGGCGCAGGAGCACATCCTTGCAGCCTGGTGTGGTGCGATGCAGGTGCCGCTGTCGGTCTTCCGCCTGCAGAACGTGTATGGGCCGGGCCAGTCACCCTTCAATGCCTATACCGGCATCATCACGCTGTTCCACCGTCTGGCGCGCAAGGGGCAGGCGCTGGATATCTATGAAGATGGATTGATCGGGCGTGATTTCGTCTACATCGACGACGTGGTGGCTGCCTTGATCGCAGGCCTGCGCAGTCCGCCGTCGAGTGTACGTACTCTTGACGTTGGCAGCGGCGTGGTCACCACCATTGCCGATGCCGCCCGGGCGATCGCAGCCATGCACGACGCTCCGGCCCCGGTGGTCTGCGGAAAGTTCCGCGATGGCGACGTGCGCTGGGCGGTTGCCGATGCGGCGCCGCTGGCAGCCTCTCTGGATGTGCATGCCCAGGTGTCCTTCGACGAAGGCGCGCGCCGCGTTGGCCAGTGGCTGATCGAGCGGGGGTACGCATGAGCCAGTCTGCGTCCATGGACGAGCCCTGCGCTGTCGTCACCCTGGCGGCGATCACGGGCTCACCGAGGGACTGGCTGGATTCGGTACGTTCGCTGGAGAACTTGCATGACAGCAACGGCTGCTTCATTGCTGCCTGGGACAACGTAAACGCAGAGCGCTGCTTCAAGGGTGCCAAGGCACAGCTCATGCCGACGTGGACGTTGTCGGCGGGCATGGCCGTTGTGCTCGAACAGCATCCTGGCCTCGAAGCGGTGCTCGTGGCCGGCTCTCCGGTGGCGGTGCCGCCCGCATTGCTGCAGCGGGCGCTTGCCTGGATGCGCGACGATCCGCGTATCGCATCGGTATCGTTCCTGTCCAATGCTGCTGGAACGCTGAGCTTCCCCTACCGTAACTCGCCCACGCCCTATGGAATCGGTGGTATGGATGAAGCGGCAGTGTGCGAGCGCCTCCGGCAGACCTTGCCGGACAGTGGGCCGGTGTCGCTGCAGGTTCCGGTGGGGCCGGTCGTGCTGGTCAACGCGTCTGTTCTGCGTGCGTTGGGGGGATTGGACGACCAGCGCGACAATCTGGTTTCGCTGTCACTGGCTGAGTTCGGTCTGCGCAGTGCGCGCCGCGGCTTCCGCCATGTGCTTGACGCTGGCAGCTATGTGACCGCGCAGTGGACGGGTACGGGTGCTCCCGTGGAAGCGACCGAAGATCCGGCGTCGCGCGCGTCGTTGCATGCTGCGGATGCCAGTTTCCCAGCCTTGCATGACGAGCTTCGTGCATCGGCGAAATCGCCGTTGGCAATCGCCCTGGACGTTGCCAGGTCGAAGGTGCAGGGGCTGCGCATTCTGATCGATGGCTCCTGTCTGGGGCCGATGGAGATGGGAACCCAGGTGCAAACGTTGGCGCTGGTGCGCGCTTTGCTGCGCCGCGAAGATGTCAGTCGGGTGATCCTGGCCGTGCCGCACGGTCATCTCCCAGTATATGCCGCCGACCTGATGCTGCAGCCGAAGGTCAACCTCTGCAATGCGGCGAACCTTCGCTTCGAGGGTGCTGACGAAGTGGACATACTGCATCGCCCCTTCCAGCCCGACAGCCTGATCCCGTGGGATCGTTGGCGCCAACTCGCCAAGCGCACGGTGGTGACCCTGCAGGACCTGATTGCCTATCGCATCGGCAGTTACCACGACAGCGGCGAGCGTTGGCTGCAGTACCGAGGCAACATCGAGACTGCTTCGCGCAACGCTGATGCGATCATCGCCATTTCTGCCGACACCCGCGATTCCCTCGTTGAAGAGCGGCTGCCGATCGACCTCCAGCGTATCCACATTGCGAAGAATGGCGGCGATCACCTGGCGGATACCGATGTGGAACAGATTCCGGCGGAGCTGGTGGCTCGTGGCATGGCCGCGATGCCCTTCCTGCTCGTGCTTGGCGCCAGCTACTCGCACAAGAATCGTGACCTGGCCATCCGTGCCTGGAACACCCTGCGCAAGCGTGGGCATGCCATCGGGCTGGTATTGGCAGGTGCCGTCGTTGCCAAGGGATCGTCCCGACAGGAAGAGGCTCTGGCAAGGCGGACGTCGGACGAAGATGCGCTGCTGGTACTGCCGGACGTCAGCAGTGCCACGCGTAACTGGCTGCTGCGCCATGCGGCCATCGTGCTGTATCCAACATCCGCCGAGGGATTCGGCCTGGTGCCCTTTGAGGCCGCAGCCATGGGCACGCCCACGGCCCATGTGAACTTCGGGCCGTTGCGTGAGCTGATTGACTCACCGGAACTGCCGCGCGACTGGGACCCGGAGCACATGGCCGACTACTGCCAGCAGTTGCTGGAAGATCCGCAGCAGGGCGCACGCAACATCCGTCACATCCTTGCAAGTGGTGCCCCGCTGACCTGGGACGCAACCGCCACTGACCTGGTCCACGCCTACCGCCAGATCCTGGCTGGCGCACCGCGCCATTAATGGAAGATTGAACGCATGAATACCACTGACCTAGATGGAATTTCCCTGGAGCAGGCGCTGATCGACTTCGAAGTCGCCAACGCCCGTGTAATGGACCTGACCTCGCGCTTGACGTCGATGAGCCGTGAACTGATCAGCGCACGTTCCGAACTGGAGCGCATCAAGGTGGAGCAGGCCACACATCGGGTTGCACCGGTGGTTCCGCCAGCTCTCGTTGCCGAGCATGCTGAACTGCAGGAGCGGTTCGAGCGCGTGCGGTCGTCGCGCGCGGTGCAGATTGCGGCGATCTTCAGTGGCAAGCTGCGGCGGTTCCTCTGATGGCGCGGCCACGCATTCTCCATTGCATCACCGTCTACAACGGACGGGCCTTTGTGCCCGCAGCCATCGAAAGTGCGATTCGCATGGACCAGACGCACGCACAGATCGACGTACTGGTGCTGGACGATGCCAGCCCTGAGCCGGGCTGGAGCGAGGAACTGGCTGAGTTCTGTCGTGAGCGCGACGTTATGTACTACCGGACGCCGCGCAACCTGGGCATTCCGCGCAACGTGAGCCTTGGCATGCTGACTGCGGTCAAGCGTGGCTATGACTACGTGGTGATCAGCAATTCGGACGTGCTGTATCCGCGCGACCTGATGGGGCAGATGCTGGAGGTTTCCCGGCAGCCAGGCGTCGGTTCGGTCACTGCCTGGTCCAACAACGTTTCGATCTATTCGTTGCCGAATGAAGATCCCAACCGCTTCCTGCATGACCAGGGTGTGGTGGATTGGGTGCATGCGGGTCTGGCGGGTCATTTCGGCAACGCAGCGATGGATATTCCGGCAGGTATTTCCTTCTGCATCCTGATCTCAACCGATGTCGTGCGCGAGGTCGGGATCATGGATCCTTGTTTTGGTCGTGGTTACTGCGAAGAAACGGACTGGAGCCTGCGAAGCCTGGCGGCTGGGTACCGCGTTGCACTGGCGCCGGGGACCTATGTGTTCCACCACGGACGTGGTTCCAATCTGGACGCGGGCATCGTGTCGCTTAATGCGACCACGGTACCTGGGAATGAGGCGATCATCGATCTGCGCTATCCGTTGTTCCGCCAGCAGGTGGACGCGTTCGTACAGTCCGGTGTCCTTTCCAGGGCGCACGAGGATGCGATTCGCAAGTTGGTGATCAGCGCGGGCCGGCAGTTCGGCTACGGGATTGATGTAGGCTGGGTGGCGCGCGATCGCAGTGACGAGAGCCAGGTCATTGTTCAGTTCTCACCCGACGCAGTGCAGGGCGAGGTAGTGGCATCGTTCCGCGGCTTCCGTCTGCCCATGAAGCTGACATCCGGAGGCTTGGGGGCGCAGATCCGCTCCGTGTTTGGCGCGGAGCCCTCTGTATTGAACCTGTTCGACCGCGGGAGCGTGGCGGAGTCCCTGTCGGCCGAATTCGCTTCGGTGGCTCGCCCCGGCTTTGGAAACTATCCGGCGACGATCTGACATCGCCGGATCGCGGTCTTTGCGGCTCAATGCCCTGTGGCACTGGGCCGTGGGGGCGTCCGCACGCGTTGGCTGGCGCGTGCGGACCATATCATCGAAGGCTTTTCGACGGTCAGGAACAGGATCAGCGAAAGCAGCAGGATCACGCCGGTTCCCGCGGTCAGGAACTTCGCCAAATGCCACCAGGGATGCGTTTCCGCAGCGATCCAGTAGTGGTTGTTCATGGTGTACAGCAGCGGCATGTGAATCAGGTAGATCGAGTACCCCAGCACGCCGAACAATGCCAGTCCTGGAATACTGGCGAAGCTGCGCTTGAGCATGCTGCTGCCAAGCGAAAGGCCCAGGATGATGAGGCCGTACGCGACGGCAAATGGCATTGATTCAAAGTAGTAGAACAGCCGTGCAGCCCGATCGTCTGCTCGGAAGTAGGCCGTGGGATCCTGGAATCCGTAGGCCAGAGACAGGCCACCAAGCTTGAACATGAGCGCAAGCAGCAGCGCAGCCCCAAGCAGTGCATAAAGCAGGCCGGCGGTTTCGGTCAGCAAGGGATGCGTGCGTGGCTTCAGCAGCAGCGCACTGATGCCGATGCCGATCGCGAAGTGAGGTAGATAGCCCAGGATCTGGTGGCTGAGGAAGAAGCGGACGCCCTCGCTCGACCAACCGAGGCCAAAGGTATGCCGCTGGAGGAAATCAACCAAGCCATCGAGGTGGTAGCGGCACAGGTATAGCCACACGCTGCTGAGCAGGAAGGCAGCAAGAATGCCCTGCCACCATCGGCCGCGGTAGAAGGCACGGACCACCAGTGGCAGCACGAGATAGAAGAGCATCTCAATGGTCAGCGTCCAGAAGGGCGTCCCTACGCTGTAAGCGCCGAAGGAGAACAGGAACAGCGATTGGCCGAATGCCAGGTGGCTGATGAATATGGCTGCGCCGGCCGTGCTCCAGACCTTCTCCTGTGGAATGAACACCGGGGTATAGAACAGGACCACGAGGAACAGCACCAGCCAGTAGGGCGGGCCGATCCGAAGGATGCGTGCTTTGATGTAGGGTAGGTATTCGGGCGCCGGCTTGCCATTTGCATCAGCGCGAAGGAAGCGGGTGGAGAGCAGGACGCCGCTGAGGACGAAGAACAGGTCCACACCCGAGGACATCATTACGATGATGCGTGACAGCTCGACGCCTGCGATGCTTGCCGATGGCGACCATGAAAGGCCCCATGCATGACGCACCAGAACGAAGAGCACGGCGATTCCGCGCACCGCGTCGAGGAAGGGAATGTTCTTGTCCGGATTAGGTAGCAGCTTTTCAGCAAGGGCCATGGATCAGGTCTATCCGGGACATGGAAGGGGTGGTAGCTGTGGGACAGGCTAGCGAAAGCTACCACATCCGCCTCCGCCTGTCGGCGGCGATGCTTTCATCTGCCAGTAATCGTGCCAGCATGGGTGCTGGCACGATCCATCATCAGCCACGTGTGCCGCGATACACCCGAGCAAGTCCGCGCGCCAGCTTGGACATTCCCGGAACACGCAACAGCCTGTCAATCATGCGACCCAAGCGGACGCCGGTACGCTGGCCGGTGGTACGTAGCGACGGAGGAGGCAATGTCGCGGCCAGTCCATCCAGTCGACGCAGGGCTGTGGCGACCTGCTTCGCATCGACGCGACGCATTGCCTCGTTGAGAGTGGCGTAGACCTCGAGAGCTGAACGCCGCCATCCATCCGCTTCGCCTGGCCGTCGTTGGTTGCTCCAGGCCGGGATGCCGGCGCTGAGGCGTGTGACCAGTTCGCGGGTGGTTTCATAGCGGTGGATGTTGGCTGACGTGGCTATCTGCCCGGCCAGCTCCCGGTTCAGCCCGGTATCGCGCACGAACACCGGGCGGTGGTGCGCCAGTGCGTGCAGGACCGGGAAACCGAAGCCCTCATAGTGGCTCGGGAACACCACCAGCTCGGCATCGCGATAGAACGCACGGAACGTCTGGTCATCGATATGGCCGGCTTGGAATGCTTCGATGTCCTTTGATCGCTCCACATCCTGCGGGTAACCGATGGCGATGATCCTGCGGCCCGGTAGGGCATCGGCCAATGCGTCTGCCGTTTCCTTCACGAACTTGTGTGCGTAGTGGTTACCGATCACCAGGATATGGTTGCCAGCTGCCGCACCCGGCTCGTGCTCGGCATAATCAGCCGGATCCAGTGAATGGCGCGACACGCTCTGCATCACGTGGGGGGCGATCGAGTAGCGCTGGCGGATGCGATCCAGCGTGAACGCAGAGTTGGTGAACAGCACGCTCATGTTCTCCAGCGCGAAGCGCCAGATGTCTTCATCCATGTCCAGCGCAAGATATCCGCAGTCGCTGGAGATGGTGTCGAGCATGAAAATGCCCACTACTGGAGCCGTGCTGAACAGCCGGGTGAGTACGTCCACCTGGTAGGGCTGGCCGATGCGCACGACGGCTGCCGCCTGCCCATTGCTCTGTCCGGGCTCAAGCCGGGTCAGGCCAGTTAGACGCGGCATGCCGTGGAAGTCCCATGCCTCCAGAGTCATGATCACGCCGATGCGCACTTCGTCGGGCCAGGAGCGTAGTGCCGCAGCGACGAGCTTCACCCCCGACTCGAACGTGCCGTTGTGGAAGGCGCCGAACGAGGAAAAATCGAACGCGATCGTTCGCGGCGAATCCGTTGGTTCGAGCGCCTCAAGCAGCGTCTCGGCACGGTACTCGGGTGAATGATAGTAGCGTTCGACCAGCTTCGGGTATTCCGGATAACGCGCGCGCAGCAACGCTCCGTTGTGTGCGTCACGCTCGCTTCGCTGCTGCTGGGTGGTGGCGAAGGACTGCTCGCCTTGGTGCCATACGAAGGCATGGTTGGCCAGCACCGCCCGATAGCCTGCGCGATTGGCGCGCATGATCAGGTCGTTCTCTTCGTTGTAGCCCTTGCCATACGCTGTGTCGAATACGCCGAACTCGGAGAGCAACGTGCCACGGATCCAGAGCGCGAAGCCGATGGCAGTCGGTGCCAGGGTGCAGCGTGGCAGCCTTCGTGCCAGCGGCGCAAAGCGGGCGAAGGCTTCGTCGGCGGTGACATCCTTGTGCTCGAACGAGTGGGGCAGGCTGGCCAGGGTGGCATTGTTGCTGCGAGGGCAGACGAAACCGAACATGGGATCTAACCCGGCGACGGCCAGCATTTCGGCGATTGCACCGGGCATCACTTCGGTATCGGAATTGAGCAGAAGTACGTCGGCCCCCTCTTCGATCGCGCGGGCAAACGCGCGGTTGCAGGTACCGATGAAGCCAAGGTTGTCCTCGTTGGCGATGCCCTCGAGCGGTACGCCCTCCAGGCCGGCCTGCAGTGCTTCATCCAGGGCAAGCGCCAGGCCCTCGTGGCCAGGGCTGTCGTTGTAGAACCAGACTGATGCGCGTGCGGCGATCAGCTCTCCGGAGACACTGCGCAGTCCACGCATCAGCGGTGCGACGAGCTGTTCGTTGCGATAGAAGGGGACCACCACGTGCAGTGGCGGGTGAACCTGCGCCTCTGCGTCGACGGCGTGCGGTGCCTGCCGGTGCACGGCTTCCACCTCCGGGGCATCCGGGAGCATCTCTGGCAGGTACTGCGGCTTTTCGAGCAGCAGAGCCACCACGTCCTCCAGAGTGTTGATCACGCGCATGTCCTGCAGGGGCAGGTCATCCACGCGCTCCTTTGGCACCAGGAACAGCGCGCATTCGGCGTTGCTACCAAAGAAGTTATCCGGGCAGCCGTTGATATTGTCAGGGTTGTACGCGGGATAGATCGATCCGAATGCGCGATAGCCCAAGTTTTCCGATGCAGCCAGCGTTGACGCAGCGCCGCTGACCGAGTTGCATTCGGCGAACACCACTGGCCGGCAGCGCTCGAGTGTTTGTCGCGCGCCGCGGATGACATTTGCCTCCATGCCTTCGACGTCGATCTTGATCAGGTCCAGTCGCGGCAGTTCAAGCATGTCGAGGGTTATCAGTTCAACCTCGTAGCCGCCACCCTGATCTACCAGAGCCAAGCTGCCCAGGTTCTGACTGCCTTCCTCCGGATCAAGGAGGTGAATCGTGCCCGGCTGGTCGGATACCCCCACATTCCGGGCCTTGATGACAGCATCCAGGGCATTGCGATGGATGTTGCGGCCAAGCACCGCGAACGTATTGCGGCGGGGTTCGAACGCCAGCACCTGCCCCAACGTGCCAGTTGCGCGCGCCAGTGCGACGGCGTGGGTGCCGATAAAGGAGCCCACATCGGCCACCACGCCGCCCGTCGGGACAAAACGACGCAGAAGGTCCAGCTCTGTTTCAGCCCATTCGCCATACCAGCGGAGCGAATCAGCGACGACAGAGTCGCCCGGAAGGGTTTCGAAGACGCCATGGCGCCCGTTGATCGTGGTCATGTGCTGTGCGACGTTCGGAACGAGACATCCAGCGGCTGCGCACCGGAAATGCCGTGAACAAGCTGGGAATTGAGGGCCGTCAGCACGATTACGTCGTGCAGCCAATGATGCTGGACGTGATCATCGCCGGGGCCTTCGGCTAAGGCTACATCCAGGCTGTACTCGCCACGGACGAGCCGCGGCAGGCGCATCTGGAAGGCGACCGTGAATGTGCTGCCGGCCTCGACTGAGATGGCCTCCTCCCGCAGGTAGCTGTCCGAGCTCTCCGCAACGACGAACTGCCCTTTGCGATCCTTCAGCATGAAGCCGATTGCCGGATAGGCAAGCGTCTTGCCTGCGCGTGCAGTGATGGAGAGGTGAACGTCATCGTTGGAGGTGAACTCGGTCAGCGCATTTCCATCCACATCGGTGAACACAGCGTGCTCGATCACCGCGCCGCCTGCTCCGAATCCATCGGCCTCGGTGCGGAAGCTGCCAGCATGGAAGCGGGTGGCCTGCACGTTGGCTGCTTGATAGTTGCCCGGTCGCGCTGATTGCGGGCCCACGGCTTCAGGAGCCTCCATGCGGTCAGCGTAAAGGTCCCGGAGGTAGATAGCGGAGATTTCACGGGCGCTGCCTACATCGCAGAGGTAGTGCCCTGCCTGACGGCGAAGCAGCACGGCGGACGCGCACAGCGCGTTGACCGCACCCATGTCATGGCTGACGAACAGCAGGGTGCCGCCCTGGCGCTGGAAGCCGGCCAGGAAACGCATGCACTTCTGCTGGAAGTAGGCATCACCCACGCTCAACGCCTCATCGATGATGAGGATGTCGGCGTCCACGTGCGCGATTACCGCGAACGCCAGCCGGACGTACATGCCGCTGGAGTAGGTTTTTACTGGCTGTTCGATGAAGGCGCCAATATCGGCAAACGCCGCGATGGCGTCGAAGCGCTTGGACACCGTCTCGCGATCGACGCCATACAGCGAAGCGGCCAGGTAGACGTTCTCGCGGCCGGAAAACTCCGGATTGAAGCCGGCCCCGAGTTCCAGCAGCGCCGCGACCCGGCCATTGACGGTGATCTCGCCCTCGGTCGGGGTGAGGGTGCCGCAGATCATCTGTAGCAACGTGGACTTGCCGGCGCCGTTGCGGCCAATGATGCCGACCGTCTCGCCGCGACGGATCGTGAAGCCCACTTCGCGGAGTGCCCAGAACTCGCGGTAGTACTGCCGATGGCCACGCCAGAGCATCTGCATCAAGCGGTGAGCGGGTTTTTCGTAGATGTTGAAGCACTTTCCCAGGTCACGCACCTGGATCGCGATGTCAGAGCACATCGGCAAACCCCCTGCGCGTGCGTTGGAAGAAGGCGAAGCCGGCGATGAAAACCAATGCTGAAACCAGTAGGCAGACGGGGTACAGCACCGGGTCCAGGCCCTTGCCCCAGATCAGGACATCTCGCATCTGAGCGACGATCGGCGCCAGTGGATTGATGTTGAGGAACGGCCGCAGCGAGGCCGGGATCGCGTCGATCGGATAGAAGATGGGGGTCAGGAACATCACCGCGGTGGTGATGATCGCCGTGATCTGTGCGGTGTCGCGCAGGAACACGCCCAGTGCCGACAGCAGCCAGGCGACGCCGGTCATGAACAGGACCATCGGCAGCATGACCACCGGGGCGAGCAGGGCGGTCACCGGCGGCAGGCCCGTCGAGACCAGATAGAACAGCAGCCACACCACCAGGTTCACGGCCAGGCTGAACATGGCCGTGAGCACGCTCACCCATGGCAGCACTTCGAGCGGGAAGACGACCTTTTTCACGTAGTTCGCGTTGCCCACGATGAGGGTGGGAGCGCGGTTGAATACTTCCGAGAACAGGTTGAACACCAGCAGGCCACTGAACAGGACCAGGGCGAACTCGGTGCGCGAGCCGCTGCCACCGGGCCAACGCGCCTTGAAGACCTCGCTGAACACGAAGGTGTAGATGGCCAGCATGAAAATTGGCTGCACCAGCGCCCAAGCCAGTCCCAGCAGGGACCCCCGGTAGCGGGCTGCAATTTCTCGGGCGGCCAAGGCTACGACCAAGCCGCGATTATGGCGCAGGCTGCGCAGTAGATGCAGCGGGGAACTGGGGTAGGCTTCCATTCATCGGTGACAAAGGGGACGACCCCCTAGTTTACTTCGCGCCGGAGGGGGGTGCAGCGTTATCGTTCAGGTTCAATCGACCCCGCGGCGTGCGAATGTGAAGTGTTTGTGACCGAGATAAGCCGTTACGATCGGGACGGCTACGCCGACCAGATGGGCGCTCAGTGGGATATCCAATGGCCACGACAGTGCAGGCAGGGCCCAGCGCTTGAGAACGATGCTGATGCCCAAGGTCTGCAGCAGGCTGATTGCGTTGATGCCGACGAACCAGGCGACCTGCTGTGCGATAGGCCGGTTCGAACCCTTGAACACCAGGACTCGATTGAGGATGAAAGCCGTCAGCATGCCCAGCCCATAGGCAAGGCAGACCGCCACCTCGAAAGGGAAAGCAAGGCTGAACAGGACGCGGCTACCGACATTGACCGCCGCCGCAGTGCCACCACAAATAACAAACAGGAGGAACTGGCGACTCATGCCTGCGTCTCTCGGTGGCGATTGGCTGCGCCGGATACGGCGGCGATCAGCATCATGAGGGTCAGCACCAGGGCGATGTACAGGCCGGGGCCGCAACGTTCTTCTGCTACGACGCGAAACTGGGTAAGACGGCCCGCTTCGATCGGCGGTGTTACCGCGACCCAGCCGTGGGGATCGTTGTCCACGATATGCAATTGGTACTCATCCGCAGGCAGATCCAGCAGACGCGGCCTCCAACGATCGCCGGCTACGCCTTGGGTCACCAATTCTATGGTGTGTTGCTTGCCGACCAGGGTGGCGGCCACCCCTGGTGGCCCGTAGCCACCCTGGAAGTACAGCATCCTGCCGCCCTTCACCAGCACCGGCGCACTGCTGCAGTCGATGATGTTGGCGTCGCCGCCATCGACAAGATAAGTACCGATGGCCTGTGGACGGTTGGGCAACCCCGCGAAGGCGCCGGGGTGCTCCAGTCCGCTGCAGTGGTCCGTCGGGAACGCCAATGGCCGGCGAATCTCGATGGGCATGATGGAAGCTGCGTCTGAGCGGCTCAGGACGTGATCGATGCGTTCGGCGTCTGGATAGGGGAAGCGACCGGGGGTGTCGCGCAGCGCGTCGAGATCACCATCGCGCAGGTAGGTCGCCAGTATCTTTTCCTGCATGGCGCCAGCAATCGAGCGCTCCTGCATGCTGCCCTTGGCGGCGACGAAGGTCGGGAACGAGGAAAGCGCGATCCAGCCGATGAATACCGCAGGTACTGTGGTGCGACCCCATGAAGGGAGCCGCGATCCATTGCCGAAGCAAGCGTGCAGTACCAGCCACAGGTTGTTGATCACACCGATGGCCAGCAGGTCGGTGTAGCGCGAGGTCACCACGTTGTGCACCTCTGTGCCCCGCGAGTAGGCCATGGCTACGGCCTGCACCAGCACCCAACCTGCGACTGCGAAAGCGAAACGCTCTCCCCGCGAAATGCTCTGTCGGGTCAGCGTGCGGCGCAGCATTGCGAGGGTAAGAGCGACCGTCGGCAGCCAAAGCACCGCTACGCTGATCCAGCGCGGTCGCAACGGCCAGGCAAGGGTATTGCGCAAGGCCTCCAGGAACTGGCCGATGGAACGAGCATGGAAGGTGTCGCCATGTGGTGGTGCGGGAAGGGTCACAAGACCCACGACGGTGACCGCCAGCATCAGCAACAGGGCAAGACCGCCCCTACGGCGGTCAACATCAGCGGCGAGCAGGCGATAAACGAGCAGACCCGCCGCTGCCGCAGCGGCAAAGATACCGCTGGCCATGGTGAACAGGGCGAGTACCGAGCAGATCAGAATGGCCAGCAGGCGCCTGCGATCCAGTACCTCAGCCGATGCCAGCCAGATGGTGATCAATGACAGAAGTGCCAGGATGAAGAACTGGTTCTGGAACCCAGCGATCAGATTTTCCCAGCCGAAAGGCGCAGAGGCCAACGCAAAAATGCCCAGGATGAGGAACGGACGGGCAGCGGGCACCAGCGTACGCATGCCGACCCAAGCCATAGTGCCCAACGCGGCCGCGTACGGGACGATGTTGAACAGCATTTCCACCTTGGCATCGAACTGGTTCCCATTGGCTGCAAACAAGCCGAGTGAAACAAGCCGTGTGAAAAGAATGCGGTGTTCATTGTGTGCCGCGAACAACTGGCTGAAGTGGAGCTCGCCCCGCAGATAAGGCAACAACAGGTTGTCGAGCTCGGCATCCCATTGGTCCCAGAACGGACTGCTGCTGCCGAAACGGAGCACCAGATAGGCGCGCACGGCCATCATCGGGACCAGCAGGATGGCCAGTAGGAACACCGGGTGCTGCGGATGGAACCACTGCAACAATCGGGTACGCACGGCACCTGATCTGGGGGTCATGCGCGCAGCGCCTCGTTCACCAGGGCCTCGGCCGTGTTGATGCTCTCGTTGATCGAGCGATCTTCAGGGTAGTAATACGCAGTGTCGGCCATGAAGAAGCCCTGCACCGGCGTGCGCATCGACGGCAGCATGTCCTGGAAGCCCGGCGGGCAGATCGTCTGCGCGAACTCATAGCGATGGCAGTGCGAGGCCAGCACCCAGTCACGCTTGAAGGCCGGGTTGATCCGTGCCAGGTAGCCCAGCACTTCCTCGATCAGCTCGGCGTTGGACTGCTGCCACTTCGGGTGGGTCTTGGGCATGTAGTACGGTGCGTACAGGATCTTCTGGCCCGGGTCGTGGCCCGGGTTGAGGTTGCTGTACTCGATCACGCCCGGGATCTCGATGCCCGGATCGCTGATGTTCATCCAGAAGTTTTCGCTCACCGCGTGCTTGAGCTTGAGGATCACGCAGGCGACGGGAATGTTCTGCACCGCCGCGACCTTGGCGCGGAAGTCCTCCGGCAGCCCCGGCACCAGCGCCGGCACGTACTGGATGGGTGCGGTGGAGATCACGCCGTCGTAAGCGGTGAATTCGCCGCCCACCGATACACCGGTGACCTTGCCGTTCTCGGACACTACTTCATCGATGCCCTGCGACAGCTCGATACGGCCGCCGCGCGCCTGGATGTCCTGCACCATGCGTTCCAGCAGCGTCATCGAGCCCCCTTCCAGGTAGCCCATGCTCTCGTTCATCAGGTTGCGGCGGGACAGTGCCACGCGCTTGATGCGCGTGCCGATCCAGCTGGCCGACAGGTTGTCCTTGAACTCGAAGAACTTCAGGCGGAAGGCATCCTTCCACATCACGTCATAGGCCTTCTGGCCGACCCAGCGCCGGATCCATGCGCCGGCCTCTTCCTTGTCCAGCGCCGTCCAGTCCTTGATGCCCTTGGTGTACATCACGTGCAGCGCATAGCGGAACTTGCTGATCGGCCCAAGGTGGGGGAAGGCGAGCAGTGCAAACGGGTTGCCCCACTTGTAGAGCTTTCCCTTGTAGAAATAGCCCATCTTGGTGTCGGTCCAGCGCAGCGCCTTGGACAGGCCGTAGCGCTCCAGCAGCGCGAAGAGCGGATAGTCGGTCTTGCAGATGAAGTGGTAATAGCGCTCGATCGACAGGCCGTCGAAATCGAAGTTGGCCGACATGCCGCCAATGCGATCGTCACGCTCGTAGATCGTGACCGAGTGGCCCTGGTCGAGGAGTTTCACGGCGGCCATCAGGCCCATGGGGCCTGCGCCGATGATGGCAAATCGCTTCTGGGTCATGGCAATCGTATCAATGGAAGGAAGTGGGGAGCGCCGTGAGACGGCACCCCGGGCGCGTGGCGAACAATTCGTACGCCGGGCTGTGGTAGATGTGCAGGGTACCGGTCGGGACGTCGTTGAAATCCGAGGCGATTCTGCCAATGCGGATAAATGACTGATCCATCTGGGAATAATAGCGCCTTGACCAGTCGTCGTTGAACGAGGTGCCGATGAACAGCACACAGTCCGTCGATGGTGGCGGGAGGTCCATGCCCAATACCTGGGGGTAAGTGATGACCTCGGTGCGTACGGCGCCCACTTCCGCGGCGATGCCCTGCAGTCGGTCGGTGCGTTCATCCAGTATCTGCTGCAGGTGGATGCGGTCGAAATAGGGGGCCAGTCGGGCGCTGACCGACATGCCCCAAGCGCCTGCCAGTACCAGCAGCCCCATGCAGGCCAGGTGCAGCAGCCTGCGGGCCAAGGGGCGCTGCAGCGCGAGGCGGGCCGCGGCGAACCGCTCGATGTTGGCAGCGCCAGCCACGGCAACCATCATGAAGGCTGGTATCAATGCGGTCAGATTGCGTTCGAAGAACACCGACTGGACCAGGAAGGCGCCAAACGTAATGGCGAAGACCGCCAGGAAGCCGGCCTTGGCTGGTGCCAGCGAGGTGCGGAAGTAGCCCATCACATGCAGCACCACCAAGGGCAAGCCGAGGGTGGCCAGGTAGTAACCGGTGATCCAATGCCATTGCGGAACCAGCCCGTGCGTCATCGGCCCAAACGGGGGATGGCCCCCGCCGTACTGGTGGTCCAGCGCCTGGATGCCCGCCAGGAATCCGGGAAGGTCAGCCACGATGGCCGGTGAACCGACGCAGATGCCGAAGACAACACCTGCCAGCGATGCGCCGCCGAACATGCCAAGATGCTGGAGCTTCCGCGTCAATCCCGGTAACTGGCGTACAGGCTGCCATGCGGCAGCGACGCAGTACAGGCTGAAAACGGCATAGGTGAACTTTATGGTCGTCAGCACGCCAGCCAACATGCCCAGAAGGGCCAGGAGGCCGAACTGGGCCCAGCGTTGCTGAGGCTTCAGGCATGCGAGCGCGAACGCCAGCGTTGAGAGCAGCGTGCTCCATGCCTCTGGCCGGGCGTAATGCGCGTCCTGCAGGAATTGGGGGGTGGTCGCGACCAGAAGCACCCCGACCAGCGCATAACCAACACCCAACGTACGTACGAGCAGCAGGAGGCAGACTGCCAAGGTGAGGGCGGCGGACCAGCGCGAGAATTCGAGCAGGTAGTGCAGCAGGTCGAATTCGCTTTTGAATGCCGCTGGTGCAATCGCCTTGATGGTCAGGTAGACCGCTTGAATGTACCCGGAGAAGTTGTAGCGGAATGCATGGAACTCAGGAAGGTCAGCGCGAGCCCAATCGGTATTCAGATCGCCATGTTCATGCATGGCGACCATGACTTTCACCGGAATGGATTGGTCAGGATGATGCCAGACACCAGCGACGTCGCCCTGGTAGAGCTTCGCGGCCAGCAGTGCTACCGATGCAGTCAGAAGAACCAGTGAAACGGTGCGGCGGACAGGTGTTTTCCTGGGAGGTGTAGGCACGCCTTCGCTCCGTGGGGGCGGCAGAGCGAGCGCACTCAGCAGGATGCTGGCCAACAGCAGTGACATGATCGGAATGCCCAGACGCCCAGGCTCGGGCAGCATGCCAATGCCCGCCCACTGCTGGAATCCAGTCCCTTGGTCATCCAGGACCACGCGCAGGGGCCGTCCCGCCCAACTCTGCGGCACCCGGATGTTCAACGGCTGCCATTGCTCGCCCGCACGCTGGATCACATACAGTGATTCCTCATCATCCTCCAAGGCGATGCGCAGGCGTACTGCGTGTCCATCGATGTAGCCGGCCACCGCCAGTCGTGGGCGCATGGCGTGGTTGGCAGGCAGTCGCAGTTCGATCGTGCCACGCGCTTCGTCGCCG
This sequence comes from Stenotrophomonas sp. S4, assembly GCF_054187805.2. Taxonomy (NCBI): domain Bacteria; kingdom Pseudomonadati; phylum Pseudomonadota; class Gammaproteobacteria; order Lysobacterales; family Lysobacteraceae; genus Stenotrophomonas; species Stenotrophomonas sp. S4. The sequence goes on from NZ_CM196188.1 coordinate 615,500, forward strand.
TTTGCGCAGTAGGTGATGGCGGCATGGTGGATGTCCGGATCGGCACGCAGGAACGACGATGCCGACGACGGGCAGCCACCCTTGGGGGCTGTAGCGCCCATTGGGAGCTCCGATACCGGCGGTCGGATCCACAGCAGCAACGCCACAAGCAGGCATGCCGCAGCCAGTCCCTGGCCCAGATACCAGCGTCCTTCCCGCACGCGTCAACGCTCCAGTACGATCTTCGCGTAGCGCGGATCGGTATAGCTCTCGCGAATCGCTTCTTCAAACGGCGTCTGCTTCACCCCGAACACGGCCTCGGTGTCGATGCCCTTGAAGTCATCGCCGGCACTGAGTGCCTTCAGCTGGTCGGCGGTGAAGGGCGGTTTGCTGCTGAACAGGCTGTAGACCTTCAGCAGGAAGCCAAAGAAGCCGATCGGGATGTGCACGATCACCGTATGCAGCTTCTTGACCCGTTTGATGGTGCGGATGATGTCCACGTAATCCACGCGGGTATCGCCGACGATGTCGAAGACCTCGCCGTCCGGTTCGGTTTCGATGCACTTGGCGATGCAGCGGCAGAAGTCGCGTTCGTACAGGGGCTGGCGCATGAACCTGCCATCGCCCGGGATCGGGAATACTGGCGTGCGTGCCATGAAACGCGACAACCAACCCAGGTGTTTGGGGTCGAACCAGCCGAACATCAGCGTCGGGCGCAGCACGCAGTGGCGCTGGCCGCTGGCGACCACCATCTCTTCCTGCTCGCGCTTGGTGTTGGTGTAGTCATCCTTGGCCACCGAGTTCACCACCGAGGAGCTGATGTGCACCATGTAGGGCACTGCGGCGTCCTGGGTGGCCTTCAGTACGTGGCCGGTGGCGGTGATGTTGTTGCGCACGAACAGGTCGGTGGTCTTGCCGGTGATCTGCGCGTGCAGCTGCACCACGCAGGCGGCACCGTTGAATTCACCGGCCCACGCGCCAGGTTCAGCCAGGTCGGCTTTCACCACGCGGACATCCGGGTGCAGGCCGTGCAGGATATCCAGGTTGTGGGCATGCTTGTCGATGGCGACCAGCTGGGTGTAACCCTGCTGCTTCAACTCGACGATCAGGTTCTGCCCCACCAGGCCGGCAGCACCGGTGATGACGATCTTGGCGTGCTTGTCGGTCATGTCAGAGCTTGATCCTGCGGAAGACGAATTCGGGGATGTTCTTGATGATCATCATGATGGCCCACCAGAAGCCGGGCAGGTAGGCAACGGCCTTGTGCTTGCCGATCGCCTTGAGGATGCCGGCGGCGACCTTGTCCGGTGTCGCCCACAGGGCGCCCTTCTTGAACGCGGCGGTCATCGGCGTATCGACGAAGCCGGGCTTGATGACCAGCACGTTGATGCCAGCCGGACGCAGGCGCTGGCCCAGGCCGCTCAGGTAGGCGGTGACCGCTGCCTTGGCGCTGCCGTACAGATAATTGCTGGCGCGGCCACGATCACCGGCTACCGAAGAAATGACGGCCAGGCTCGCACCGGACTGCAGGCGCTGTGCCAGGGCCGCTGCAAGGGCGATGGTGGACGTACCGTTGGTGGCAAACTCGCGCAGCGACAGCTCCACGGAGGCATCGCAGGCAGCCTGGTCGGGCAGGGTGCCGTGGGCGATCAGGACGGTATCGACGCCGCCCAGCGCGGCCCATGCGTTGTCCAGGAGGGCGCCATGGGCGGCCACATCGTTCACGTCCAGCACGCCGCTGTGCACGTGCGGGGCACCGCGCACGCGCAGGTCGGCGGCAATGGCGTCCAGTTTGCCGGCGCTGCGACCCACCAGGTAGAGCGCGGCGCCACGTGCGGCGTATAGGCGCGCAACCGATTCGGCGATGGCCGAGGTCGCGCCGATGATCAGGATCTTCTGCATGGTTACTCCATCACCCGGCGCCAGAAGCCGGATGAGAATCGAGGGTCGATGAAGCGGGAGAAGGCTTCCCAGGCCGGGTTGGCCTGGCGGAACAACGCGCCGGACATGCGCGCGTCCTTGGCCGCGTATACGGCACCGCCCGCTTCGCTGACGATGTGGTCCAGGCGGTCGAGCATCTTCAACAGCTCGGGACCGTCGTTGGGGAAATCCAGCGCCAGAGTGGTGCCCGGGCGCGGGAAGGAGAGCAGGCCCGGCGAGGGCCGGTCGCCGAATTCCTTCAGCACCGCCAGGAACGAACCGCGCCCGCTGCGGGCAATTTCGCCCAGCAGTGCCGCGGTGGCGTCGCGCGCGGTGGCCGGCGGCAGCACGCACTGGTGCTGCAGGAAGCCGCGCGGGCCGTACATGCGGTTCCAGTGGTTGATGCCGTCCAGCGGATAGAAATAGCTCTGGTAGTGCGATACGTGGCGGGCCCGGCGAGCCGGCTGGCGCCAGTAGTACAGCGTGTTGAACGGACGCAGGGTCAGCGGATTGACCAGCGAAACCGGCGGCACGATGGGCATGCTGCGGCGAGGGGCCGAACTGGGCGTGGCCGCGTGGGCGTCGCCGGGTGCATGGTCGCCGCGCAGGAAATGCCCACGACCAAGCGCGCGGCCCTTGGCCAGGCAGTCGATCCAGGCAACGGTGTATTCGAAATCATTGGCCGACTCGCGCGACAGCGCGAAGAACTCGTCCAGGTTGTCGAAACGGATCGACTCGGTTTCGATCCATGGGCCTGGTACCCGACGAAGCTGCAGCTCGGCCCAGGTGATGAAGCCGGTCAGGCCCAGCCCACCTGCGGTGGCGGCGAACAGGCCGCTGCTGTCGTCCGGCGTGAGTTGCTGGCGCGAACCATCGCTGCGCAGCAGTTCAAGGCGCAGCACGTGGTGGCAGAACGTACCTGCGCGATGGTGGTTCTTGCCGTGCACGTCGTTGCCGATTGCGCCGCCCACGGTGGCGTAACGGGTGCCGGGGGTGACCGGCAGGAACCAGCCGCGCGGCAGCGCGATGTCCAGGATGTCGGCCAGGGTTACCCCTGCCTCGCAGCGCACGATGCCCGTGGCCGGATCGAAATCGATGAAACGGTCAAGAGCGCGGCTGGTCAGCAGGGTCGCGCCTGGGTTCAGGCAGCTGTCGCCGTAACTGCGCCCATTGCCGTGGGGCAGCACCGTGCCGCCCTCTGCGGGCAGCGGCAGGGCAGCAGCGCGGTCGAGCACCGGAAGGATCCGCTGCTCTACCCGCGGGTAGCGCCCCCAGGACTGGCCAACCGCTGCACTCATATGGCGATCAGGACGATCAGCACGCACAGTGCGATGACGATCTGGCTGCCGCGGTCCATCGCCGCGAACACGATCGGGTCGTCATGCATGTCGCCCCGGTGCGAGACGATCCACATGCGGCTGATCCAGTACAGCAGGATCGGGCACAGCAGCCACAGCAGCTTGGGACTGGTATACAGCTCCAGGCTTTCCGGGCTGTTGATGTACAGCGCGAAAACCGCGACGCCAATGTAGCCGGCGGCCGCGCCCAGCGACTGCACCAGCGGCAGGTCGGACACCGAGTAGCCGCGGCCGATCGCCATTTCCTTGCCGCTGGCCAGTGCCGAGGCCAGTTCGGTGTAGCGCTTGAGCATGGCCAGGCTGAGGAACACGAACATCGAGAACGCCAGCAGCCAGAACGACAGTTCAGAGTTGATCGCCACCGCGCCGCCGATGATGCGCACCGTGTACAGCGCTGCCAGCATCACCACGTCGATCATTACAATGCGCTTGAGCTTGAGCGAGTAGCTCAGGGTCATCACGTAGTAGCACAGCAGCACGCCCGCGAAGGCCGGGCTGCAGGCCAGCGCCAGGGCGAAGCCGGCCAGGGTGATCAACGGCGCCACCAGCAGGCCATGCAGCAGCGGCAGCGTGCCCGCGGCAAATGGGCGCTTGCGCTTGCGCGGATGCATCCGGTCTGGAGTCAGGTCCAGCAGATCGTTGAGCAGATAGACGCCTGACGCGCACAGACCGAAGGCCAGGAAGGCCGTGCCTGCATCGATGATCGAGGTGAGATCGAAGAAGCGGTGGGCAGTCAGCAGCGGTACCAGCACCAGCAGGTTCTTCAGCCACTGGTAGACGCGTAACGCCTTGATCCAGGTGATCAGACCGCCATTCTGAGAGGGCAGGTGGGCAAGCACTTCGGTCTGCTTTGCCGCAGCACTGGCCAGCCCGGCCCCGTTGTTGACCACGATCGCGCCGCCAGCATGGGCCCAGACCTTCAGGTCGACCGTGCCGTTGCCCATGTAGTCGAAGCCTCGTTCGCCAAAGCGCGCTGCCAGTGCCTGCCCCTTGTTGCTGCCGGACAGGTTGGTCTGGCCATCGCTGGCCATCACTTCCTCGAACAGTCCCAGATGGTCGGCGATGGGCTGGACCAGCAGGCGGTCGGAGGCGGTGCACAGCACGCGGGGGCGTTGGGTGGTGGTGCGCAGTATGTCCAGCACCCGCTCGTCATAGGGCAGGGTCTCGGCGGGCAGTTGCACGCGCGAGGCCAGCTGGCGCTTTACGTAGGCTTTGCCCCGCAGCAGCCAGAACGGCACCAGGAACAGGTACAGCGGGTTGTGGGCCAGCAGGGCCAGCAACGATTCGTACAGGATGTCCGAGCGGAGCAGGGTGCCATCCAGATCGACGCATAGGGCACGAGAAGAGGTCACAGCCGAGGTGCCTCGTCGCAGAAGGCGGCATGGTTCTGCATGTAGGTACTTTTTCGCACGGATGAAATCATCCTGAATGATAAGGGAACCATGTTGAGCGCGCAGCCATGGATCAGGGCGCGGGATGTGGTCTGGCCGCCAGCTCCAGGCGTGCCATGGCCAGCATGCCGACAATGACCGCCAGCCACAGGCTGACCAGTCGGATGCCGATGGCCACGGTCAATGCAGCATCCACCTCGACCCCGGAAGCACCGAGCATCAGCACGATGGCCGCCTCGGTGGTCCCTACGCCACCGGGGACGAGGGACAGTGCGCCGATCAGCATGGCCAGCGGATAGATGCTCAGCATCAGCAGCCAGGGCAGACTGATGCCCATGGCCTGACATAGCAAGGTAAAGGCCAGGGCAGTCAGCAGCCACGCCGCTCCGCCCTGCAGGGCGGAGCGAAGCAGCAGGCGCCAGCACAGCAGTGGGTCGAGCGCGCGGGTGCCAGCGATCAGGAAATGGCCAAGTCGGCGTACCGGCGAGCCCGGAAGGTACTCGATGAGACGATGCGCGCCGCGAGCCAGAGGTGGCCAGCAGGCCAGCAAACCGAGGATCAGAAGGACTCCCAGAATGATGGTGGCCAGCACGCCGAACGCAGGGATCATGTGGGCCGCACCGATAGCCAGTACGGTGATCACCAGCAGATCCAGTGCGCGCTCGAAGATGAATGTCGCCAAGGTGGCACCAGCCGGTACGCCTTGCCAGCCGAAGTAACGGATACGGAGCAGTTCACCTGCCTTGCCAGGCGAAGCGGTGAAGGCGAAGCCGGCGAGGTAGGCCAAGGCGCCAAGGCGCCAGCCTTGCAGTCGCAGCCCCTGCGCGGAGAGCGCCGATCGCCAGCGCTGGTAGCGGAAGGCATAGCTGACCAGTACCAGCCCGGCGCAAAGGGCTAGAGTGCCGTTGAGGTTGCTCAGCTGCGCGAGGATGTTGCGCTCGCGGTCGATGTACCACAGTGCAGCGAGATATGCAGCCGCAATGGCGACGACCCATGAGCCTGCGCGCCCCCGGCGCACCGGCTTTACCGGCGCCGGGGACGAGCAGTCCGTCATTACAGCGCCTGTTCCAGCTCGGGCAGGATCGCGAACAGATCCCCCACCAGGCCGATATCGGCAATCTCGAAGATGGGCGCGTCGCCATCCTTGTTGATCGCGACGATCGTGCCGGCATCCTTGATGCCGGTCAGGTGCTGGATCGCACCGCTGATGCCTACGGCCACGTACAGTTCCGGCGCGATGATCTTGCCGGTCTGGCCGACCTGCAGGTCGCTGGGCACGTAGCCGGCATCGACCGCGGCGCGCGAGGCACCGACGGCGGCACCGAGCTTGTCGGCCAGCTGGAAGATGACCTTGAAGTTCTCTTCCGAACCGACACCACGGCCACCGGAGACCACGCGCTTGGCGCTCTGCAGGTCCGGGCGGTCGCTGGCGCCAGCGGCGAGGCCGACGAAGCGGGTGTGGGTCGGCAGGGTAGCATCGACGCTGGCCGCTTCGATGGCGGCGCTGCCGCCCTGGGCGGCTTCCGGCCACGACGCGGCACGCACGGTGGCGACCACGATCTGGTCGGCCGGGGCTTCCACGGTGATGATCGCGTTGCCGGCGTAGATCGGGCGCTTGAAGGTGTGGCTGCCTTCAACGCTCATCAGGTCGGAGACCTGGTTGACGCCGAGCAGGGCGGCCACGCACGGCATCAGGTCCTTGCCGAAGGTGGTCGACGGGCCGAACACGTGGGTGTAGCCCTTGGCCAGCTGCGCGATCTGCGGCGCCAGCACCTGGGCGATGGCCTGCGCATTGGCAGCGTTGGCCACGGTAAGGACCTTGGCGACGCCGGTGATCTTCGCGGCCTCGGCGGCAACGGCGGCCGGGTCGGCGGCCAGCACCAGCACGTCGATGCTGGCACCGCTGATGGCGGCAGCAGCGCTGACGGTCTTGGCGGTAGCGGCGTTGAGCTTGCCGTCGTGGTGCTCGGCGATGACGAGAATCCTGCTCATTACAGCAACCCCTTCTGCTTGAGTGCGGCAACCAGTTCGGCCGCGTCCTTGACCATCACACCCTTGCTGCGCTTGGACGGCGCGGCGTACTGGGTGGTCTTGAAGGTGTCGGCGGCTTCAACGCCGAGGTCGGCCAGCTGCAGGGCCTCCAGCGGCTTGGCCTTGGCCTTCATGATGTCCGGCAGCTTGATGAAGCGCGGCTCGTTCAGGCGCAGGTCGGTGGTGACCACCGCCGGCAGATCGACTTCCAGCGTTTCCAGGCCGGCGTCGACTTCACGGGTGACCGTGGCCTTGCCGTCTGCGATCTCGAGCTTGCTGGCGAAGGTCGCCTGCGGACGGCCCCACAGCGTGGCCAGCATCTGGCCGGTCTGGTTGGCGTCGTCGTCGATCGCCTGCTTGCCCAGGATCACCAGGTCCGGCTGTTCCTTCTCGATCAGCTTGAGCAGGGTGCGTGCGGCGGTCAGCGGCTGGATGGCCTGGTCGGTGACCACATGGACGGCACGGTTGGCACCCATGGCCAGGCCGTTGCGCAGATGCGCCTGGGCATCGGCCGGAGCAATGGTGGCGACCACGACTTCGCTGGCGATGCCCTTGTCGCGCAGGCGCAGGGCTTCTTCCAGAGCGATTTCATCGAAGGGATTGGGGGACAGCTTGACGCCGTCGGTGACCACGCCGGAACCGTCCGGCTTGACCTGAATGCGGACGTTGTAGTCCACCACGCGCTTGTACGCGACGAGGATTTTCATCTGGTACGGGGTCCTTCAATAACGGGGAGAACGTCCGGTCCTCGCACAGCAACCGGTTCGGGGGTGGGATCCCGATTCTAGCTGGCTTGAGGGGACCATGCGAATGCGTATGGTTATGTTGCGGCGCGGCATGGGACGGACGGAGCAAGTGCGCCATTCACGACACGCTGGCAGTCGTGAAGACGGGGGACATGTATGCTGTGCCGCTGTGCGGGAGCGCCCAAGTGCGCCCCATGGATGACATTTCGATCAGGAGAACAGGTAGTGCCCACATGGCTTGTCACCGGCGGCGCCGGATTCATTGGCGGTAATTTCGTCCTCGAAGCCGTCGCCCGCGGCATCAAGGTCGTCAACCTTGATGTGCTGACGTACGCCGGCAACCTGAAGACTCTGTCCAGCCTGGAGGGCAACCCCGACCACGTGTTCGTGCAAGGCGACATCGGCGACCGTGATCTGGTCGCCCGCCTGCTGGCCGAGCACCAGCCGGACGCGGTGCTGAACTTCGCCGCCGAAAGCCATGTCGATCGTTCCATCGATGGCCCGGGTGCGTTCATCCAGACCAACGTGGTGGGCACCCTGGGCCTGCTGGAAGCGGTGCGCGACTACTGGAAGGCGCTGCCGGCCGGGCCGGGTGCCGCCTTCCGCTTCCTGCATGTGTCCACTGACGAGGTGTACGGCACCCTGGGTGAGACCGGCAAGTTCAGCGAAACCACGCCGTACGCTCCGAATTCCCCGTATTCGGCGTCGAAGGCCGCTTCGGACCACTTGGTCCGCGCCTTCCACCACACCTACGGGCTGCCGGTGCTGACCACCAACTGCTCGAACAACTACGGTCCGTACCACTTCCCGGAGAAGCTGATCCCGCTTGTGATCGCCAAGGCGCTGGCCGGCGAGCCGCTGCCGGTGTACGGCGATGGCAAGCAGGTGCGTGACTGGCTGTTCGTGTCCGACCATTGCGAAGCGATTCGCACCGTGCTGGCCAAGGGCCAGGTCGGCGAGACCTACAACGTCGGTGGCAACTCGGAAAAGCAGAACATTGAGGTGGTGCAGGCCATCTGCGCGCTGCTGGACCAGCGCCGCCCGCGTGCGGACGGCCAGCCGCGCAGCAGCCAGATCACCTACGTCACCGATCGTCCTGGTCATGACCGCCGCTATGCGATCGATGCGTCCAAGCTGAAGAACGACCTGGGCTGGGAACCGGCCTACACCTTCGAGCAGGGCATCACCTTCACCGTCGACTGGTACCTGGACAACCAGGAATGGGTCAACGGCGTGCTCGACGGCAGCTACCGTCTGCAGCGCATCGGCACCGCAGCCTGAATCCAGGAGATCTCATGACCCAGCGCAAGGGCATCATCCTAGCCGGGGGTTCCGGCACCCGGCTGTATCCGATCACCAAGGGCGTCAGCAAGCAGCTGTTGCCGGTGTACGACAAGCCGATGATCTACTACCCGCTCAGCGTGCTGATGCTGGCGGGCATTCGCGAAGTGCTGATCATCAATACCCCGCACGAGCAGGCGCTGTTCCAGCAGTTGCTGGGCGACGGTTCGCAGTGGGGCATGGACATCCAGTACGCAGTGCAGCCAAGTCCGGATGGCCTGGCCCAGGCCTACCTGATCGGCCGTGAGTTCGTCGCCGGCAAGCCGAGCTGCCTGGTGCTGGGCGACAACATCTTCCACGGCCACGGCCTGCGCGAGGTGCTGCGCAACGCCGACCAGCGTGACCAGGGCGCCACCGTGTTCGGCTACTGGGTGAATGATCCGGAACGCTACGGCGTGGCCGAGTTCGACAACAACGGCAAGGTCATCAACCTGGTGGAAAAGCCCGAGAATCCGCGCTCCAACTACGCGGTGACCGGCCTGTACTTCTACGACGGCAATGCCAGCGACTATGCGGCCGAGCTGAAGCCTTCGCCGCGTGGCGAGCTGGAGATCACCGATCTGAACCAGCACTATCTGCGCGAAGGGCAGCTGCACTTGGAGGCGCTGGGTCGTGGTTATGCCTGGCTGGATACCGGCACGCACCAGTCGTTGCTGGAAGCATCCAACTTCATCGAAACCATCCAGACCCGCCAGGGCCTGCAGGTCTGCTGCCCGGAGGAAATTGCCTTCGGCAAGGGCTGGATCAACGCTGAACAGCTGGAAGCACTGGCGGCGCCGCTGATCAAGAATGGCTACGGCCAGTACCTGCATAAACTCGCTCTGCGTGGAGTCGTTCCGTGAAAGTGATTGAAACCAAGTTGCCCGGCTGCGTGGTGATCGAGCCGGCGGTGTTCGGCGATGCCCGCGGTTATTTCTTCGAAACCTGGAATGCCGAGCGCTTCGCTGCGCTGGGCCTGCCGGATCGTTTCGTGCAGAGCAACGTGTCGACGTCCGCGCAGGGCGTGCTGCGCGGCCTGCATTACCAGTGGCCGCGCCCGCAGGGCAAGCTGGTCAGCGTGCTCGAAGGCGAGGTCTACGATGTGGCCGTCGACATCCGTCGGGGCTCGCCGACCTTCGGTCAGTGGGAAGCGGTGGTGCTGAGCGCGGAGAACAAGAAGCAGTTCTGGATTCCGGAGGGCTTCGCCCACGGTTTCGCCGTGCTGTCCGAGCGTGCGGTGTTCAGCTACCTGTGCACCGAGGTCTACCTGAAGGACTTTGATGCCGGCGTGCGCTGGAACGATGCTGACATCGCAGTGGACTGGCCGGTCAGCGCACCGACCCTGTCGGCCAAGGACGAGAACGCGCCGTTCCTGAAGGACATCGCCGAAGACCGTCTGCCGGTCTACGTCGCATGACGGTGCTGGTGTTTGGTGGCAACGGCCAGGTCGGCCAGGAACTGCTGCGCGCGCTGGCACCGCTGGGCCAGGTGGTCGCGACCACCCGCAGCGGCGTCCTGCCCGACGGAAGTGCCTGCGAAACGGCCGATTTCGGCCAGCCCGACAGCCTGCCGGCATTGCTGGACCGCGTGCAGCCGTCGCTGGTGGTCAATGCGGCCGCCTATACCGCAGTTGATCGAGCCGAGCAGGAGGTCGAAGCTGCCTTTGCTGCCAATGCGCAGGCGCCGGGCGTGATCGCGCGCTGGTGTGCGGCGCATGGCGTGCCGCTCGTGCATTACTCCACCGACTACGTGTTCGATGGCCAGGGCAGCGCGCCCTACCGCGAGGACGAGCCGACCGCACCGCTGGGCGTGTATGGCACCAGCAAGCGCGATGGCGAGGATGCGGTGCGCGCTGCCGGTGGCCGTCACCTGATCTTCCGCACGGCGTGGGTGTATGCATCGCACGGCGCCAACTTCCTGCGCACGATGTTGCGGGTGGGTGCCGAGCGTGACGTATTGCGTGTGGTGGCCGACCAGATCGGTACGCCGACGCCGGCGGCGCTGATCGCCGATGTCACCGCGCAGGCACTGCAGCATCCGGGCCAGCTTTCGGGGACCTGGCACCTGACCGCCAGTGGCCAGACCAGTTGGCACGGTTTTGCCGAAGCGATTTTTGCCGAGGCGCTGGCGGCGGGAGTACTGGCCAAGGTGCCGTCGGTTGAAGCGATTGCCAGTTCCGAGTACCCGACTCCGGCCAAGCGCCCGGCCTGGTCGGTGCTGGACAACCGTAAGCTGCAGCAGGATTTCGGCATCGTGCTGCCGGAGTGGCGGGACGGCCTGAAGCGGGTGATCGCACAGTTCTGATCGCCGGCCGCGCGGTGCGGCGGATGACGGAAGCCCGGCCTTGGCCGGGTTTCTGCTTTTTCGCGCTGTGCAACGTTTCGAACCAGGCATTGCTGAGCGTGAGTACGCGCGAATCCGGTGCTGCTGAACTACCATGCGCAACTGGATTCTCCCGCGCAGTGCGTCGAAGTTGCTGCGCTTGTACCTGGAAGGACGCTCCATGAATCTGCCTGCTTTGCACGCCCGCGCATCGCGAAAGTGGTCTCCACTCATGCTGGCACTGGGTGTCGGTGCGCTGGCGCTGCTGGCACGACTGCTGTACGTACAGTTCTTCGCTACGCCGATGCCCTACATGGATCAATGGGATGGGGAGTGGGCCTCTGCGCTCAAACCATGGCTGGAAGGAACATTGCAGTGGCAGATGTTGCTCGCGCCGCACAATGAGCATCGCATCCTGCCCACGCGCCTGGTCACCCTGCTGTCGTATGCCGTCACCGGGCAGTGGAACAACGTCTACGAAGCACGGGTCGCGGCGGTCGTGTTCTGCTTCATCCCCGCATTGCTGGTCTGGCACGCGTTTCGCGACGCGGGCGCTGCTGTGGGTCGCTGGATGCTGCTGCTGTTGGCGATTCTGCTGTCAGTCCTGCCGTTCGCGTGGGAGAACTTCCTCGTTGGCTTCCAGTCGCAGTTCTACTTCCTGATCCTGTCCAGCATCGTGGCCATCGCACTGGTGGCCAGGCACCATCAGAATATTGTGGCATTGCCTGCTGCGATCGCACTGAGCGTGTTTGCGAGTGTCACCATGGCATCGGGCCTGCTGACCGCAGTGGCAACAGCTGCGACCTGTGTCCTGGCCTGCATCTGCCTTCCCGGCCGACGAGTGCCGGCGTTGTGCGCAACAGCAGTGCTGGCGGCCGTCGCGATGGTCGCCTACGCTCAGGTTCCCGTGATCGAGGTCAATACGGTCTTGCGTGCGCAGAGCGCAGGCGAGTTCATCTACGCCGCGTCTCGGGTTCTGGCGTGGCCCATGCGGTCAGGTGGGTTCGCACTGGTCATCTGGCTGCCTGCCACCGTGATGGTCGTGCGCATGGTGATCCGCCGGCAAGCATCGCCCACCGACCTGCTGATGGCAGGACTCTGCATCTGGTCTGCGCTTCAGGCATTGGCCATCGCCTATGGCCGCGGCCATGACATGAGGGCGCCGATGTCCCGCTATACGGAACTGTTTGTGCCTGGCTTGTTTGCCAACGCGTGGTTTGCCATCCAATTGTGGGGCCTGGCTTCGAAGGGCCCGCGACTGCGCACGGCAAGGCGTACGGCGGTGCTCCTGTTCGCGCTTGTCGTTGCATATCCACTGCTGGGCCGGATCGGAAAGGATGTTGCCAAGCTCCAGCATTTCAGCGCGGCAGCGCGGCTGCAACAGGACAATGTCCGGCGCTACCTTGCGGGCGCTGACCTCCGTGCGCCGCAGGCGGGCGAGTTCGAGCTGCCGTATCCCGACACGAACCGCCTCAAGTCCTATCTGGATGATCCGGTCCTGCGCCGGATCCTTCCTGTAGACCGTGCCGGATCGGCGCCCCTGGAGGGCGCCGGAGCTCAGCGGCGCTGAGAGTTGAACCCGTCAGCTACGCCCGTAGGTGTCCTCGAAGCGAACGATATCGTCTTCGCCCAGGTAACTGCCGGACTGCACTTCGATCAGTTCCAGCGGCAGTTTGCCCGGGTTGCGCAGGCGATGGGTCACGCCCAGTGGAATGTAGGTGCTCTGGTTCTCGCTCAGCAGGATGACTTCGTCACCCCGGGTCACCTCGGCGGTGCCGCTGACCACGATCCAGTGTTCGGCACGATGGTGGTGCATCTGCAGGCTCAGCGTGCCGTCGGGCTTGACCGTGATCCGCTTCACCTGGAAGCGGGCACCGTTGTCGATCGAATCGTAGGCGCCCCACGGACGATAGACCTTGCGGTGCCAGGTCGCTTCACTGCGGCCTTCGGTCTTCAACTGTGACACCACTGTCTTGACCTCCTGCATGCGGTCAGCCTTGCCGACCAGTACCGCATCGTCGGTCTCCACCACGATCACATCGTCCAGGCCGACCATCGCCACCAGGCGCTGGCCATAGGCATAGGTGTTGCGGCAGTCGATGGCGATCACATCGCCCTGGTGGGCATTGCCGTCACCATCCTGCTGCGAGACGTCGCGCAGTGCGGTCCACGAACCGACATCATTCCAACCCGCGTCGAGCGGGATCACCACCGCATCGGCGGTCTTCTCCATCACCGCGTAGTCGATGGAATCAGAGGCGACGGCGGCGAAGGCGGCCTTGTCCAGGCGCGTGAAGTCGGTGTCGCGGCGGGCCAGCTGCCATGCGCTGCGGCTGCCGGCGAGCATCTCCGGCTGGAAGCGTTCCAGCTCCTGCAGGTAGCGCGATGCCTTGAACAGGAACATGCCGCTGTTCCAGTAGTACTGGCCGCTGGCCACGTACCCGGTAGCGGTGTCCAGGTCCGGCTTCTCGACGAAGCGTTCGACGGCACGAAGGCCCTGGCCGTCGGCGGCCTTGATGTAGCCGTAGCCGGTTTCAGGGCCCGTGGGCACGATGCCGAAGGTCACCAGCTTGCCCGCCTCGGCAGCACTGGTGGCTGCCTGGACGACGCTGCGGAAGGTGGCTTCATCGCTGATCACGTGGTCCGAAGGCAGCACCAGCAGCAGCGCATCGGCGCCGTCGCGGGTCGCTTCCAATGCCGCTACCGCGATGGCCGGCGCCGTATTGCGCCCCATTGGCTCAAGGATGATCGCAGCCGGCTCGGCACCGACCTGGTGCAGTTGCTCGGCGGCGACAAAGCGGTGTTCCTCGTTGGCGATCACCAGTGGACCACGGCTGGCAATGGGGGCCACCCGCTGCCAGGTAGCCTGCAGCATGGTCAGCTCGCCGGCCAGTGGCAGGAACTGCTTCGGGTAGGACTCACGTGACAGCGGCCACAAGCGGGTGCCGGAGCCACCGGAGAGAATGACGGGCTGAATGATGCTCATGGTCTTCCTTGGTTATTGCTGAAGGAGGTGGGAAATTTCGTCGGTGCGCGCCTGCATCAGCGCGGCATCACCGCGGGCTTCGACATTCAGGCGCAGCAGCGGCTCGGTGTTGGAACTGCGCAGGTTGAAGCGCCAGTCGCCGAAATCGGCGCTGATGCCATCGGTGTAGTCCAGTGCGGGCGCCAGCGCGGCGAAGTGCTCCATCACGCGTGCCACGGCGGCCTTGGCATCGGCCACCTTGAAGTTGATCTCTCCGCTGCACGGATAGGCCGCCATGCGATCTTCGACCCAGTCGGCCAGTGAACGTCCGCTTTCCGAAATCAGCTGGGCGATCAGCAGCCACGGGATCATCCCGGAGTCTGCATAGGCGAACTCGCGGAAGTAGTGGTGGGCGCTCATCTCGCCGCCATACACCGCATCTTCCGCGCGCATCTTCTCCTTGATGAAGGCGTGGCCGCTCTTGCACAGCACCGGCACGCCGCCGGCGGCTTCGACCATTTCCACCGTGTTCCAGACCAGGCGCGGATCGTGTACGACCTTGCCACCGGGCTGGCGGGCGAGAATGGCCTTTGCCAGCAGGCCGACCAGGTAATAGCCTTCGATGAAACGGCCGGTGTGATCGAAGAAGAAACAGCGGTCGAAGTCACCGTCCCAGGCGATGCCGAAGTCGGCGCCGTGTTCGCGCACGGCCTCGGCGGTGGCGGCGCGGTTCTCCGGCAGCAGCGGGTTGGGGATGCCGTTGGGGAAGTTGCCATCGGGTTCATGGCAGATGCGGATGAATTCCAGCGGCAGGTGCGGCGCCAGCAGGTCGACGATGGCACCGGCGCCGCCGTTGCCGGCATTGACCACCAGCTTCAGCGGCTTGAGCTTGCTGGCGTCCACGTAGCCCAGCAGGTGATCGATGTAGGCGCTCTTGTCGTGGCGCGCGGTCTGCGCCGCAACCGGTGGCTGTGCGGCGCCGGCATCGGCGGCCACCGCGTCGGAGATCGCGAACAGGCCGGTATCGGAACTGATTGGCCGTGCGTTTTCCTTGACCAGCTTCATCCCGTTGTAGTCCATGGGGTTGTGGCTGGCAGTCACCATCACACCGCCCGCGGCGCCCAGGTGGTCGGTCTGGAAGTAGACCTCCTCGGTGCCGCACAGGCCGATGTCGATCACTTCGCGGCCCACACCACGCAGGCCGGCGGCCAGCGCGTCCTGCAGTGCCGGGCTGGTCAACCGGACGTCATGACCCAGGACCACCGGGCCCGGGGCGAGCTGAGCGGCCAGGGCGACGCCGATGCGGCGGGCGAGGTCTTCGTTCAGTTCTTCCGGGACGCGGCCACGGATGTCATAGGCCTTGAAGGCGGGCAGGGGCATTGATCAGGTCCAATGTGGGCACAGCCCTTGATTGTACCGCCAGCCCGGTATGGGAATCGTCTCCATGCCGCAACGCCACGTGACCGGCCGGCGCGCTGGCCTAGAATGAGCGGATTACATCAACCAGGTGAGGGCGTAGATGAGCAACCCGGCAACGACCGGCGGCAAGCGCGGCAAGCGCTTCGCCAGTGCGGCGGAGGCCCTGCAGGGGGTGGTCGCCGATGGCCAGACCCTGGCCGTGGGCGGCTTTGGCCTGTGTGGCATTCCCGAGGCGCTGATCGCTGCCTTGCGCGACAGCGGCGCCAAGGGCCTGACCGTGATCTCCAACAATGCCGGCGTCGATGGCTTCGGCCTGGGCCAGCTGCTGGAAACGCGGCAGATCAGGAAGATGATTTCGTCCTACGTGGGCGAGAACAAGGAATTCGAGCGGCAGTTCCTGGCCGGCGAGCTGGAGCTGGAATTCAACCCGCAGGGCACCCTGGCCGAGCGCCTGCGTGCCGGTGGCGCGGGTATTCCGGCGTTCTTCACGGCCACCGGCTACGGCACGGTGGTGGCCGAGGGCAAGGAAACCCGCGAATTCGACGGCAAGCACTACGTGATGGAGACTGCGCTGCGCGCCGACGTGGCGCTGGTCAAGGCCTGGAAGGCCGACGAGGCCGGCAACCTGGTGTTCCGCAAGACCGCACGCAACTTCAACCCGGCCTGCGCGATGGCCGGCAAGGTCTGCATCGTGGAAGTGGAAGAGGTGGTGCCGGTCGGCGCCATCGACCCGGACCAGGTGCACCTGCCGGGCATCTATGTGCACCGCATCGTGCACAACGCGCATCCCGAGAAGCGAATCGAACAGCGCACCATCCGCGCGGAGGGCAACTGACATGGCGTGGACCCGTGATGAGATGGCCGCACGCGCGGCGCGCGAGTTGACCGATGGTGCTTACGTGAATCTGGGCATCGGCCTGCCGACGCTGGTGGCCAACCACATTCCCGAAGGCGTGGACGTGTGGCTGCAGTCGGAAAACGGCCTGCTCGGTATCGGCCCGTTCCCGACCGACGCCGAAGTCGACGCCGACCTGATCAATGCCGGCAAGCAGACCGTCACTGCACGTGCGGGCGCCAGCTACTTCGGCAGCCACGACAGCTTCGCGATGATCCGCGGTGGCCACGTCAACCTGGCTATCCTCGGTGCCATGCAGGTGACCGACAAGGGTGACCTGGCCAACTGGATGGTGCCCGGCAAGATGGTCAAGGGCATGGGCGGTGCGATGGACCTGGTCGCTGGTGTGCAGCGCGTGGTGGTGCTGATGGAGCACACCGCCAAGAACGGCGAGCACAAGATCCTGGCCGAATGCACGTTGCCGTTGACCGGCGTGGGCGTGGTCGACCGCATCATTACCGACCTGGCCGTGTTCGACGTGACTGACAAGGGCCTGCTGCTGGTGGAAGCCGCGCCAGGTGTCAGTGATGAGGAACTGCAGGAAAAGACCGGCGTCGCGTTTCTTCGCGGCTGAAGGTGCAAGGGCGGCCCAGGGCCGCCCTGTTTCTTGAGGGGGTGCCATGCTGTTTCCCCATACGCTGCCCGATGCCGATGTGTTGCACCTGCCGGGCTGGCTGGCCGCGACCGATGCCGACCGGCTCATGGAGGCGCTGCAGGCCGGCGTGCCGTGGGAGGTCCACCGCATCCGCATGTTCGGCAGCTGGGTGGACTCGCCACGGCTGAGCTGCTGGATCGGCGACCCGCAGGCCCGCTACCGTTACTCTGGTGCCGAGTTCGTGCCGCACCCGTGGCCGCCTGTGTTGCTGGCCGTGCGCGAGCACCTGCAGGCCGAAGGACACGGCCACTTCAACAGCGTGCTGCTGAACCGCTATCGCAGTGGCGGTGACTACATGGGCTGGCATAGCGATGACGAGCCGGAGCTGGGGCCGGCCCCCGTGATCGCTTCGCTGAGCCTGGGTGCCGCACGCCGTTTCCTGCTGCGCCGACGCGACGACCCGGCGCGCAAGGCTGAATTCGTGCTTGGCCACGGTGACCTGCTGCTGATGGCCGGGCAGACCCAGCGCTTCTACCAGCACGCGCTGCCGAAGATGGCGCGGGTGCAGGGAGAGCGGATCAACCTGACGTTCCGGTGGATCCAGCCCGGCTGATCCTGGGCCGAAGTGTCAGGCGCGCAGCAGATCGATGCCGGCAGACAGCACGCCGCGGCCGAAGTGGCCATAGTTGCCGCGTAGCAGTTCACCGAACACTGTCGGGATACGCCGCAGGCGCGAGCTCGGCAGACTGGCGCGCACGGCGATATGACGTCGCTTGCGTTCGATCCAGGCCAGCTGGGTAGCGGGCAGGCCGCGCGCGCGCGCGCGCTCCAGCAGCTGGCCGCATTCCACCCGCTCGCTTTCCAGCTGGCGCTTGCGTCGTACCGCGCGTGGCGTGGCATCGTTGCCACCAAGGCCCAACTGATTGTTGCTGTGCAGGCGGTAATCAATGAGCGTCTCGGAAAGGCTGTCGATCTCCCCGCGCATGGCAGCCAGTGTGCCGATCCAGGCGTCGTGTACCCAGTCCGATGCCGGCAGCGGAAGTGCGTCGGCCAGGACCGACCGGTGCAAGGCCATTGCGGCACCGGTCATCAGCTTGCGCTTGAGCATCAATCGGAACCCGTCGCCGGCATGCATCCGTGCCTGTTGCGCGGTGCCGTAGTGCAGCGCGGTGAACAGGGTCTGCGGCATGGGCTGACCTGCATCATCGATCAAGCGAGCGTCGCAGTGCAGGACGCGCAGGCCAGGGCGTGCATCGAACTCGGTGCAGAAGCGTGCGACCTTGTCGGGATGCCAGACATCGTCCTGGTCACACAGGAAAATGAGCGTGCCGGTGCAGGCGCGCAGTGCGCCATCGAAATTGCGCCGATAACCCACGTTCTGTGGATTGACCTGCAGGTCAACCGAGATACCCGCAGCCTCGGCGCGTGGCACGAAGGCCCGCAGCAGCACCAACGTGCCATCGGAGGACACGTCGTCGCGGATCACGATCTGGTCCGGTCGGCGTGTCTGTGCCAGCAGGCTGTCGAGCTGCTCCTGCAGGAAGCGCTCACCGTTGTACGTGCAGACGGCGATGGAGACGGATGCGGGCATCAGCGAGGGAATGGGCCGTGGCCTGTGATTATCGCACGCACCTGCTGCAGCGCCGACGGGCATGGACCGGTGCTACCTGAATCTGGAGGCGGCAGCGCCGGGCCATGCCCGGCGACTGCGGCGATCAGCGCGCGACGGTCGGCTGGTCGGCCTGCCCGCTCTGCAACGTCCAGCCCACCATGTCCTGTGCCAGCTGCTGCAGGCCGCGCTCGAAGGCCGCGGTCACCGCCGGTACATCGGTGCTGCCGACGGGCTGCGCCTGGCGGAAGGTGCGGTCCGCGACCACGCGCTGGTCGGCGACATGGATCAGCTTGGCGTTGACCTCGATCACCACCGTCGGCGTGGCCTGGCCCTGGTAATCCGATTCGAAGCGGCGCACGTCGGTGGACAGCTTGTAGTCGGCGCGGATGCCGGCGGTGCTGCGGGCCACGCCGCGGATGCGACCTGAATCCTCGAAGCCGCGCAACAGGGTGTCCTCGATCATGTCGGTGGCCGGCTGGGCCCAGCTGGCGCCCTTGTAGATCTCCAGCTGCGACGGTGTCGGCCGCACGTTGATGCGCGGGCTGTCGACCATGCGCGCGGCGCTGGGCTTGGCCAGCACCAGCTGCCAGCTGGCCTGCGGCCAGGCCGGGTCTGCCTTGACCTGCACGGACGGCGAGTACAGCGTCACCGCGGTCTTCTCGCTGCTGCCAAGGATGGAGCAGCCGCCCAGCAGGGTGACCATCGAAGCGGCCAGCAGCAGGCGCGGGAGGGTGGTCGGGCTCATTTGGGTTCGAACTCCTTCGGTGCGTCGCGGCCCAGCAGGTAGCGCGCGGGGTTGTTCTCAAGACGGTCGCTGACCCGGCGCAGGTCGCGGATCAGGCCGCGCAGTTCGGTCAGCGTCGGGCCCAGCTGGCCGAGGCCATCGTTGGCAAAGCTGTTGATCGCGGCGCGGTTCTCGCCAAGGATCGAATCGGCGTTGCCGGCGGCCGAATCGAGCTTGGCCAGGGTGCCGTCGAGCTTGTCGATGATGCCGGGCAGCTGCTGCACCAGGTTCTTGTCCAGGCGCTCGATGGTGCCGTTGGTGGTCTTCAGCGTGGTGTCCAGGCTGCGGGCGGCGTCGCGCGCGCTGAGCAGCAGCGCCTGCGTGCCCTGGTCACGGTCGGCCAGGCCGCCGCTGATTGTCTCCAGGTTGGCCAGCGTCGCGTTGATCGAGGCCACGTTGCGGTCGCTGAGGATCTGGTCCATGCGCTCGACGATGCGGTTGGCGACGTCGGTGATGTTCTGCAGCGCAGAGGGTGTGGTCGGGATGATCGGCGCCGGGTCCTTGTTGACCGTGGTCAGCGCCGGCGACTGCGGCGTGCCGCCGCTGAGCTGGATGATCGACGGGCCGGTCAGGCTGGTGATCGCCAGCTTGGCGCGGGTATCGGTCTTGACTGGCGTGTTGGAGTTCAGGCGGATGCGCGCGACCACCTGGCGCGGGTCGTCCGGCACCAGGTTCAGCTCGGTGATCGAGCCCACCGCGATGCCGTTGTACTGCACCGGGCTGCCCACCGACAGGCCGGTCACCGCTTCGCGGAACACCACGCGGTACTCCTGCCAGGTGCGGTCGGAGGAGTACTTGGCGGCCCACAGGCCGAAGGCCAGCAGGGCCAGGCCGGTGATCAGGGTGAACGCGCCGATCAGCACGTAGTTGGCTTTGGTTTCCATGGCTCAGGCACTCTCGATCTGTTCGCCACGCGCGGCGCGCGCGCGGGGTCCGTGGAAGTATTCCTGGATCCACGGATGATCCAGTTTCTCGATGTCAGGCAAGGGTGCGTTGGCCACCACCTTGCGGTCGGCGATCACCGCGACCCGGTCGCAGATCGCGTACAGCGTGTCCAGGTCGTGGGTGATCAGGAACACGGTCAGCCCCAGTGCTTCCTGCAGGGTCTTGATCAGGCGGTCGAACGCCGCCGCGCCGATCGGGTCGAGGCCGGCGGTGGGTTCGTCCAGGAACAGCAGCGGCGGATCCAGCGCCAGTGCCCGGGCCAGGCCGGCGCGCTTGCGCATGCCGCCTGACAGCTGCGAGGGCAGCTTGTTGATCGCGTCGGCGGGCAGGCCGGCCAGTTTCACTTTCAACAGCGCCAGTTCGTAGTGCCAGCGCTCGGGCAGCTCGCGATGGTGTTCCTTCAGTGGCACCTGCACGTTCTCGCCCACGGTGAGCGAGGAGAACAGGGCGCCGTCCTGGAACAACACGCCGGTGTTGCGCTCGATGTGCAGGCGGCTCTCGGTATCGTCGGCACGCGCGTCGCGGCCGAGTACTTCGATCTGCCCGGCATCGGGCACGCGCAGGCCGAGGATCGAGCGCATCAGCACCGACTTGCCGGTACCGGAGCCGCCGACCACGCCCAGGATTTCGCCGCGGCGTACGTCCAGGTCCAGGTCTTCGTGCACGGTCTGGCTGCCGAAGCGGTTGACCAGTCCACG
Source organism: Stenotrophomonas sp. S4 (assembly GCF_054187805.2). Classification (NCBI taxonomy): domain Bacteria; kingdom Pseudomonadati; phylum Pseudomonadota; class Gammaproteobacteria; order Lysobacterales; family Lysobacteraceae; genus Stenotrophomonas; species Stenotrophomonas sp. S4. Next base: position 636,480 of record NZ_CM196188.1, read on the forward strand.
CACGCGGATGGCCAGTTCGTGGCCCTGGTCGTCGCGCATGTCGATGGGTTCGGGGAGGGCGGATGTGCTCATGTCACCAGTCCATGTGCATGAACCACAACGCCGCGAAGGCGTCGATGATGATCACCAGCGAGATCGTCTGCACCACGCTGGAGGTGGTGCGCTCGCCGACCGACTGCGCGGTGCCCTCGACCTTCAGTCCTTCCAGGCAGCCGATCAGGCCGATCACCAGCGCGAACACGGGTGCCTTCGCTAGGCCGACCAGCATGTGCCGCACTTCCATCGTCTCGTGCATGCGCGCGATGTACATCTGCGGCGGGATGTCGAGGTCGAACGCGCCGACGGTGATGCCGCCGGCCAGGCCGGCGACCATCGCGATGAAGGTCAACAGGGGCAGGGTGACCAGCAACGCCAGCAAGCGTGGCAGCACCAGCAGGTCGACCGGGTCCAGGCCCAGCGTGCGCATCGCATCGATTTCCTCGCGTGCCTTCATCGCACCGATCTGCGCGGTGAACGCACTGGCGGTGCGGCCGGCCAGCACGATCGCCGTCAGCAGCACCGCGAACTCGCGCAGGAAGGCGATGTTGACCAGCTCGACCACGTAGATCTCGGCGCCGAAGTCGCGCAGGATGGTCGAACCGAGGAACGCGATCACCGCGCCGACCAGGTAGGACAGCAACGCCACCAGCGGTACCGCGTCCAGCCCGACCTGCTCCATCTGGTGCACGGTGGCGGTCAGCCGGAAGCGGCGGGGTTCCTTGACCAGCCGGGCCGCCTTGACCAGGTTCTCGCCGAGGAAGCTGCACAGCGCCTTGATGTTGTGGCCGGTGGTGTGGACGCTGACGCCCAGCCGTTCCAGCGCGGCCAGCACGCCGAAATCGCGCTTGGGCTTGGGCCGGTCGTCGGCCACTTCCTCGATGGTGCACACCAGCGCCTGGTGGTCTGCGCGGAACTGCAGTGCGTCTTCGTGCAGATCGGCACGATGGGCCACGCGCAGCACCTGCAGCACGCCGGCCGAATCCAGCTGTTCGATGCCGGTGGCATCGATGCCGGTCAGTTTGTCGGGAACGCCGTGCAGGACCTCGGCCGCGGCCAGCGCGGTCTTCAAGGTCCAGGTACCGGACAGGCGGATCAGGCCCGGGTCGTGGGCATCCTGTTCGAGCTGGGGGGCGTGGTTCGGGGTCACTTGGGCCATTCGGATCGCAGCATAACCGTTCTGTATCGGGCTTCGCGTCGAACTCGGATGAATTTCTCCGGTGGGCCCCAGCGTAGGTAATACTACGGCGCATGTCCGCAGACGCTCACACGATCCCCACGCCCCAGGCCACCTACGCACAGCGCGTGGCCTTTGTTTCCGAGATCGCCGGACGCCTGCACAGCTATGGCACCACGGCCCAGCGCCTGGAAACGGCGGTGGTGGCACTGGCCCGCCAGCTCGATCTGGATTGTGAACCGTGGTCGAATCCCACCGGTATCATCCTGAGCTTCAGCGATCCGGCGCAGGCGATCGGCTCCAGCGACATCACCCGCGTGATCCGCCTGGCGCCCGGTGAGAACGACCTGCACAAGCTCAGCGTCGCCGACCATATCGCCGAAGAAGTGTCCAACGGGCGGATGAGCATCGCCCAGGGCCACACTGCACTGCGCCAGCTGGACAAGGATCCGGGCCGGCGCGGCAAGCTGCGCACCATCCTGTCGTTCAGCCTCGGCGCGGCCGGCGTGGCCGGGATGTGGAAGCTGCCGTGGCTGGACATTGCCACGGCCGGTGTCATCGGCCTGATGATCGGCCTGCTCGGCATGGTCACCGATCGTCGCCCGGCCACCCGCGAAGCGGCCGAGGCGCTGGCGGCGCTGCTGGCCGGCATGGTCGCCACCCTGGTGGCGTCCTTCATTGGCGCGCTCAACCTCAACACGGTGATCATCGCCTCGCTGGTGGTGCTGCTGCCCGGCATGTCGCTGACCAATGCGGTCAATGAGCTGGCCAGCCAGCACTGGGTGTCGGGTACCGCGCGCTTTGCCGGTGCGCTGACCACCATCATGAAGCTCAGCGTCGGCGCGATGATCGCAGTGACCCTGGCCGACGTGCTCGGCCTGGACCCGGTGATCCGCGCCACGCGGCCGCAGGGGCCATGGGTGGAATGGGGGTCGCTGCTGACGGCGGCGTTCGCCTTCGCGATGCTGTTCAAGGCCAACCGCCGCGATTACCCGTGGGTGATCGCCGCCTCGGTGGCCGGTTATGCGATCTCCAAGTTCGGCGGCCACGCCTGGGGCGCGCCGGCTGGCATCTTCCTGTCGGCGATGCTGCTGACCGCCGGCGGCAATCTGTTCGGTCGCCTGGTCGGGCGTCCGGGCGCGATCATCCGCCTCCCGGGCATCATCATGATGGTGCCCGGCAGCACCAGCCTGCGCGGCGTGCTGACCCTGGTCCAGCAGCAGGACGTGGGCGCCGGCCAGAGCGTGTTCCTCACCGTGCTCAACGTGGTGATGGCGCTGGTGGCGGGCCTGCTGTTCGGCAACCTGCTGATGCCCGCGCGCAAAACCCTGTAATCCCCCTCTGGGCTGCTTCCTGTGGGTGTGGACCGTTGGTCCACACACCTTTCCTTTCCGGGGAGTGAAAAAACGCCGGCTTTCGCCGGCGTTTTTCAGTGCATCCCGATCCGGCCTCAGGCCTTCTTGATCAGGAAATCTTCCGGCTTCTTGTTGCCCTTGGCGGTCAGTTCAGCCATCCAGCGCGGCTGCTTGCCACGGCCGGTCCAGGTTTCCTTGGGGTTGGCCGGGTTGCGGTACTTCGGGGCAACCTTGCCCAGCTTGCGGCCGGCGGTCTTCGACGGTGCCTTGGTGACCTTGGCCACCTTGCGCGCGCGCGGGGCCGGGGCGTCGCCGAACAGTTCCTCGATGGTGTAACCCTCGGTCTTGGCCAGCTTGGTCAGCTGGGCGCGAACCTTGGTGATCGGCCGGCGCTTGGCGACGATGGTCTGCTGCTTCTTCGCGGTGCGGATCAGGGCGCCCAGCTCGCGCGCCGACAGGCCGGTCAGGTCAATGCTCATTTACGGTTACTCCGGAAACTAATAAGTGGACGGGACAAGCCAGTCCATGGCGTCGGCGGACAGAATAGAGATGAATTAATCCAAGCACAAATGCAGGCAGGACATGCCGTGGCGGCATGCCGACGCTGTCGCGGTGATTTTGACCGGATTATGTCCGCTGCAATATCGGCCCGCGCTGGCGCAGGCAAAAAAAGACCGGGGCAGGCCCCGGTCTTTCCACGTCAGCCCTGCAGTCGCTGCAGCAGGGTCGCCTTGTCCAGGCTCTCCGCGTCGCTGGCGCGGCGCGAGCGGTACTCGTAGGTGCCAGCGGCCAGGCCGCGTTCGCTGACCACCACGCGGTGCGGGATGCCGATCAGTTCCATGTCGGCGAACATCGCGCCCGGGCGCAGGCCGCGGTCGTCGAGTGCCGCGTCCAGGCCCGCGTCGCGCAGCTCCTGCAGCAGGTTGGCAGCGGCGTCGGCCACGGCGGCGTCGCCCTTCGGGTTGATCACGCACACCACCACCTGCCACGGCGCCATCGCGTCCGGCCAGATGATGCCGGCATCGTCATGGTTCTGTTCGATCGCGGCAGCCACGACGCGCGAGATGCCGATGCCGTAGCAGCCCATCGCCATCACCGCCGCCTTGCCGTTTTCATCCAGCACGGTGGCATCCAGCGCTTCGGCGTACTTGCGGCCGAGCTGGAACACGTGGCCGACTTCGATGCCACGGGCGATCTTCAGTTCACCGCCGTCCACGGCACGGTCGCCGGCACGCACGTTGCGGATGTCGGCCACTTCCGGTTCCGGCAGGTCGCGGCCCCAGTTGACGCCGGCCAGGTGGAAACCGGCCTCGTTGGCGCCGACGACGAAGTCGGCCATCGCCGCCACTTCGCGATCGGCGACCACGCGGATGGCCTTGGCCGGGGCGACCGGGCCGAGGAAGCCCGGCACGCTGCCCAGGTGCTCGGCGATTTCCGCCTCGCTGGCGAAGCGCTGCTCGTCCAGGCCGGCGACCTTGGCCAGCTTGATCTCGTTGACCTCATGGTCGCCACGCACCAGCGCCAGCACGAACTGCTGTGCCTTGCCTTCGCCGGCGATCAGCGCCACCGACTTCACCGTGCGCTGCAGGTCGATGCCGAGCAGGGCCGCGACGTCCTCGCAGGTCTTCTGGGTGGGGGTATCCACCTTGCGCATCGTTTCGGTGGCGGCCGCACGCGGTGCCGGATCGGCGGCGATCGCCGCTTCCATGTTGGCTGCGTAGTCCGAGCCGGTGGAGAACACCAGCGCGTCCTCACCGGAATCGGCGATGACGTGGAATTCCTGCGACGCATCGCCGCCGATCGCACCGGAGTCCGCCTGCACCATGCGGAAATCCAGGCCGAGGCGGGTGAAGATGCGGCTGTAGGCCGACTTCATGTTCTCGTATTCGCGCACCAGGCACTCATCGTGCAGGTGGAACGAATAGGCGTCCTTCATCAGGAACTCGCGCGAACGCATCACGCCGAAGCGCGGGCGGATCTCGTCGCGGAACTTGGTCTGCACCTGGTAGAAGTTCACCGGCAGCTGCTTGTAGCTGGACAGCTCGCTGCGCGCGAAGTCGCAGGCGGCTTCCTCGGCGGTCGGGCTGTAGCAGAACACCTGGTCCTTGCGATCCTTGATCTTCAGCAGCTGCGGGCCGAATTTCTGCCAGCGGCCGGTCTGCTCCCACAGTTCCTTCGGCTGGATGGTCGGGATCTGGAATTCCACGGCACCGGCCCGGTCCATTTCCTCGCGCACGATGCGTTCGACCTTGCGCAGCACGCGCAGGCCCAGCGGCGACCAGGTGTACAGGCCCGATGCCAGCTTGCGGATCATGCCCGCGCGCAGCATCAGCCGATGGCTGGTCAGCTCGGCGTCGCTGGGGGTTTCCTTGGTGGTGTGCAGGTGGAACTGGGAGAGGCGCATCGTCGGCTTCGGATAACGGCAGAGACGTCTATTCTGCCAGCCCGGCCGGGGGGAGGGGTATCGGCAGGGCTGCGCCCTGCACCCGCCTGAAGCAACGTCAACGGCAACGGCAACAGCAAGAACGGGTTTCCTGGGAGATGGCGGGGTGGGTCCGGTTGCGGGGGGCGCCGTGAATACGTCCATGTAGGCTCGGTCGCGGCTTGCTCGTGTGCGCTGTCCTGCGCACACGGCAAGACCAGGGTTGGGCTTCCTGCCCAACCCGCCCGAGGCATGCCTCGGGCCCATGCGGCTCACGCCCCCGCAACCGGCCCCACCCCGCCTTCGACAGTTTCCTGCGAGCTGTCGGAACAGCTCGTGGGGTCAGATCCGTTTTCCGCAGGAAAACGGATCTGACCCCGGATTCAATTCGATATCTGACAGATTTCATCCACGCATGGCGTGGATCTACTGACCGTCACTAGCGGTCTGTCAGGGGCGGGGCGGTGTGGGGTGGCAGGACCGTTGGCGCCATGGATGGCGCCATCGAGCCCCCATGGGTGAGGGCGCTTTGCTTGCGAAGCACTGCTTCGCAAGCGCCCGAACGCACAGCCGCCTGCGGCTGGGCCGGACCGCGGAGCGGGGTTTACGGCGTGTCCTGCCACCCCACACCGCCCCGCCAAACCCACAGAAAGCCCAGAGCTGGCTGTTGCCCTTGCTGTTGCCTCTGCGGGTGCAGGGCTGCAAGCCCTGCCGATACCCTCACTGTGCTGGGCAGTAGGCCTTGATGGCGGCTTCGGCCAATCCCTTCTGCGCGGTGTGCTGCTCGGGGGTCAACGGGGTATCGGGCTTGCCATCGCCATCGGTGTCCTGCATCACCTGGCCGCCACCGTCCAGCAGGGCCAGGTTGGCCCGGGCCGTGCTGCACTGCTCGGGGACCGGCGCGGCCGGGGTCTCGGTGCTGGCCGCGGCCTGCGGGGTGCGGGCCTGCTCGCGGGTCTCGAACTTCTTGCCCGCCGGCGGGGTCTCCGAGTACTGGGTCACGCCATGGGCGTCCTTCCATTTGTAGACGGGGCCGGCCACGGCGTTGGCACTGGCCAACAGCAGCAGGCATCCAAGGCAGGACAGGGCACGCATGGCAAACTCCACGGAATGGGCGCAGAACGCCGATTGCAGCATTGGCGCCGACCGCTGGCAAGTCGATTAAACTGGATTCCATGGACCCGATCACACCGCCGCCGCGCTCGCGCACGATTTACCTGCTGCCCAACCTGTTCACCACCGCCGGCCTGTTCGCCGGCTTCTACGCGATCATCGCCGCGGCCAACGGGGATTTCGTCAATGCCAGCATCGCCGTGTTCGTGGCGGCGGTGATGGATGGCCTGGACGGGCGCGTGGCGCGCCTGACCGGCACCAGCAGTGAATTCGGCGTGCAGTACGACTCGCTGGCCGACCTGGTCAGCTTCGGCATGGCCCCGGCGCTGGTGATGTACCACTGGTCGCTGTCGTGGCTGAAGTTCGACGATCCGCTGCTCGGCCGCGTCGGCTGGGCGGTGGCCTTCCTGTATGCGGCCTGCGCGGCACTGCGCCTGGCCCGCTTCAACACGCAGGTGGCGGTTGTCGACAAGCGCTGGTTCGTCGGCCTGGCCAGCCCGGCTGCCGCAGGCCTGATGATGTCCTTCGTCTGGGCGTTCGCCGATGGCAACCTGGGCTGGGACGGCAACCAGCTGCGCTACGTGGCACTGGCGGTGACGATCATCGCTGCGCTGCTGATGGTCAGCCGCATCCGCTTCTGGAGCTTCAAGGGCGGCGCTGCCAAGGGCACCCGGTCGGACCGCGTGCCGTTCCTGGTGCTGGCACTGGTGCCGGTGGCCATCGCCATTGCGGTCATCGACCTGCCGCGCGTGCTGTTCGCGGTCGGCATCCTGTACGCCTTGTCCGGCCCGGTGATGTGGGCCGTGCAGCGCCTGCGCAAGAAGCCCGAGGCGGCGTGAGCGAGGACCTGCCCGTGCTGTGGTCACCGGCCCAGCAGGCCTGGCTGCAGGCCATGGGCTATACCGTCTATCACGACGGCCAGCTGGCTGCCGAGCTGGATGCCGCGCTGCAGTTGAGCGTGGCCGAAGCCGAGGCCAGCGTCGCCGCGCCGGAACCGGTGCGTGCCGCCGTGCCGTCGCGCGAACAGCATGCCGGGCCGGCGCCCGCAGCCCGCCCGGAACGCCCGGCACCGCCGCGCCGCGAAACGCCGGTCAGCTCCCCGGACACCGTACCGGCGGCTGAGCGCCCGATGCCCAGCGGCAACGCACGCCAGCCGGTGGTCCGCCTGCCGGATCGCCTGCAGATTGCGCTGCTGCGTGCGTCCGGCTGCAACCCAAACGACCCGGCAACGCAGCGATTGATGGACAGCTGGCCGCTGGACCAGCTGCGCCACGACCCGGCCGCCAAGCGTGCGCTGTGGCCGCAGCTGCGTGCCCTGCGCAAGCGAGGCACGCCATGAGTGCGGTCGCCCGTCCCGGCCCGGTCAGCCTGCGTGCGCTGCGCGAGAGCGACCTCAATGCGGTGATGGCGATCGAACTGCGCGGCTACCCTTTCCCCTGGACCCGCGGCATCTTCATCGACTGCCTGCGCGCCGGCTATCCCGGCCTGGCGATGGAGCGCGATGGCCTGCTGATCGGCTATGGCGTGCTCAGCATCGCCGCCGATGAAGCGCACGTGCTGAACATCTGCATCGATCCGCTGGCGCAGTCACGCGGGCTGGGTCGCCAGCTGCTGCGCGCACTGGTGCAGCTGGCCGCCGACCGCGGCGCACAGCGCGTATTCCTGGAAGTGCGTCCGTCCAACGCGCCGGCGCTGGCGCTGTACCACAGCGAAGGATTCAACGAGATCGGCCGCCGCCCGCGCTACTACCCGGCGGCACAGGGCCGCGAGGATGCGGTGGTGATGGCGATCGAACTGGTCGACGGCGACCTGCAGACAATGCCGCCGCTGTAGCGGAGAAGGGTTGCCGGCCAGCGGCCGGCACTACCGGTAGCCGCCAACCTTGGTTGGCACGCTTTCCTCACGCCATCCGCAGTGCAAGCACGCCGCCCACGATGAGCGACGCTGCCAGCCAGCGCGCGCGTGGTATGCGTTCGCGCAGCAGGAACACCGAGATCAGCAGCGCGAACAGGATTGACGATTCGCGCAGCGCCGAGACCATCGCCACCGGTGCCTGGGTCATCGCCCACAACGCCATCGCATAGGAGGCCGTGGTGCCGACGCCACCGGCCAGGCCCAGTGGCCAATGCTGCCGCGCATAGTCCAGCACCGCGCCGCCGCGCGTGTACAACGCCCACAGCGGCAGCGGAATGCCCGACAGCAGGAACAGCCACAGCGTGTAGCTGAGCGCGCTGCCTGACTGCCGCGCACCCTGCGCATCGACCAGTGTGTAGGTGGCGATCATCGCCGCGGTCAGCAGCGGCAGGCGCAGCTGGCCGCCGCGTGCACCCAGTGCCATGCACAGGATGCCGGTGCTCACCAGCACCACACCCAGCCACGCTGCGGCGGGCAATGGCTCACCGAGCACGGTGCCCGCCAGCGCGACCAGGATCGGCGCGCTGCCACGCATCAGCGGGTAGGCCAGGCTCATGTCGACCTGCTGGTAACAGCGTGCGACCAGCCCGTAATAGGTCACCTGCAACAGCACCGACGCGCCCAGCCAGGGCCAGCTGTGCGCAGCCGGGAAGGGCAGGAAGGGGAGGGCAGCGGCCGACAGCAGCGCGGCACTGCCGGTCACCAGCACGGTACCGAGGAACTTGTCCGGCCCGCGCTTGACGATCGCATTCCAGCTGGCATGCAGCGCCGCGGCAGCGAGGACAAGCAGGAAGATGGAAAGCGGCATCCGCCGATGATGCCATGCGGGGCAAATGGAAACGCCGGGCATCGCCCGGCGTTTCCGATTCCGCTTCGGTGGGTGCCAACCTCTCCCGCCGTGGCAGGTGCCAACCTTGGTTGGCACGCACCAGAGCGCGGCGTTACAGCTTCGCGCGCTGCTCGCGCAGGCCGGCCAGCTGCGTGTTCCAGTCGACCAGGCGAACGCGCTCCTGCTCGACCACCGCCGGCGGCACCTTGTCGGTGAACTTGGCCAGCTTGGCTTCGCTCTTTTCCTGCTCGCCTTCCACGCGCTTGATCTCCTTGTCCAGGCGCGCGCGCTCGGCATCGAGATCGACCAGGCCTTCCAGCGGCACCAGCAGCTTCAGCTCGCCCACGATCGCGGCGGCGGCCGGCGGTGCGCTTTCGCCCTCGGCCAGCCACTGGACGCTGTCAAGCTTGAGCAGGAACGACAGCGAGGCGCTGAAACGTTCGATGCGCACGCGATCCTGCTCCAGCCCGGCCTGCAGGCGCAGCGGCACCTGCTTGGACGGGGCGACGTTCAGTTCGCTGCGCACGCGACGCACCGCACTGATCACCGCCTTCAGCCATTCCACGTCGGCCTCGGCCTGGGCGAAATCGCCTTCGAACTCGGCGGCGGTCGGGTACGGGCGCAGCGACAGCGTGGTTTCGGCCAGGCCCAGGCGCGGGGCCAGCTGCTGCCACAGCTGTTCGGTGATGAACGGGGTGAGCGGGTGCAGCAGGCGCAGCAGCGCTTCCAGCACGTACAGCAGGGTGTGGCGGGTGCTTTCGGCGTCGGCGGCGTCGGCACCGTTCAGTGCCGGCTTGCTCAGTTCCAGGAACCAGTCGCAGAACTCGTTCCAGGCGAACTCGTACAGGCACTGCGCCAGCAGGTCGAAACGGTAGTTGGCGTAGTGGCCCTGCGCCTCGGTGGACACCGCGGCCAGGCGCGCCAGGATCCAGCGTTCGGCATCGGTGCGCGGGGTCGGCACGCCGGTGAACGCAGCACCCTCGGTGTTCATCAGCGCGAAGCGGCTGGCGTTCCACAGCTTGTTGCAGAAGTTCTTGTAGCCCTCGGCGCGGTTCATGTCGAACTTGATGTCGCGGCCGTGGGTCGCCAGCGCGGCGATGGTGAAGCGCAGCGCATCGGCACCGTGGGCAGCAATGCCGTCCGGGAATTCCTTGCGGGTGGCCTTCTCGATCTTCTCCACCATCTTCGGTTGCATCAGGCCGCCGGTGCGCTTGGCGACCAGGTCGTCGATGGTGATGCCGTCGATGATGTCCAGCGGGTCGAGCACGTTGCCCTTGCTCTTGGACATCTTCTGGCCCTGGCCGTCGCGGATCAGGCCGGTGAAGTAGACGTCCTTGAACGGGATCTTCCCGACCAGGTTGTCGGTGGCCATGATCATGCGCGCCACCCAGAAGAAGATGATGTCGAAGCCGGTGATCAGCACCGACGACGGCAGGTAACGGTCGAAGCCGCGCTCGGCCATGGTCTGCTCGTTCGGCCAGCCCAGGGTGGAGAACGGCCACAGCTGCGAGGAGAACCAGGTCTCCAGCACGTCGCTTTCCTGGTTCAGCACCACGTCGCTGCCCAGGTTGTTCTTTGCCCGCACTTCCTCTTCGCTGCGACCGACGTAGCAGCTGCCGGTGGCGGCATCGAACCATGCCGGAATGCGATGGCCCCACCACAGCTGGCGGCTGATGCACCAGTCCTGGATGTTGTTCATCCAGTGGCGGTAGGTGTTGATCCAGTTCGGCGGCACGAAGGAAATGCTTCCGTCCTCGACCAGTTCCAGGCCACGCTTGGCCAGGTCGTCCATTTTCACGAACCACTGGTCGGTCAGGTACGGCTCGATCACCTGGCCGGTACGGTCGCCGCGCGGGACCTGCAGCTTGTGCGCCCTGGTCTCGACCAGGATGCCCAGGTCTTCCAGCTCGGCCAGCACGGCCTTGCGCGCGGCATAGCGGTCCAGGCCCTGGAAGCGTTCCGGCGCGTTTTCATTCAGCGCCGCCACCGGGGTGAACAGGTTGATCATCGGCAGGCTGTGGCGCACGCCGACTTCGTAGTCGTTGAAATCGTGCGCCGGGGTGACCTTGACCACGCCGGTGCCGAACGCACGGTCCACGTAGTCATCGGCGATCACCGGCACGCGGCGGCCGGTCAGCGGCAGCACCACGCTCTTGCCGATCAGGTGCGCGTAGCGCTCGTCTTCCGGGTGCACCATCACCGCGGTATCGCCCAGCAGGGTTTCCGGACGGGTGGTGGCGACAACCAGGTAGTCGCGGGTTTCGCGCAGGGTTTCCACGCCGTCGGCATCGCGCTCGACGTGCTCGTAGCTCAGGCCGTCATCCAGCGTGTAGGCGATCGACCACAGGAAGCCGTCTTCCTCGGCGCTCTCCACTTCCAGGTCGGAAATGGCGGTCTTCAGCACCGGGTCCCAGTTGACCAGGCGCTGGCCGCGGTAGATCAGACCCTGCTCGTACCAGCGCACGAAGGCTTCGTTGACCGCTGCCGACGGCTGCGGGTCCATGGTGAAGGTGCTGCGCGACCAGTCGGCGGAAGTGCCAAGGCGGCGCATCTGGCGTTCAATGGTGTCGCCGGACTGCTGCTTCCACTCCCAGACCTTGCCGATGAAGCCTTCGCGGCCCAGCGAATCGCGGGTCTCGCCCTTGCCTTCCAGCGCCAGGTTGCGGCTGACCACCATTTCGGTGGCGATGCCGGCATGGTCGGTACCGACCTGCCACAGCGTGTCGTAGCCGCGCATGCGGTGGTAGCGCACCAGCGCGTCCATCAGGGTCTGCTGGAAGGCGTGGCCCATGTGCAGGGTGCCGGTCACGTTCGGCGGCGGCAGCAGGATGGTGTACGGCTCGCCCGTGCCGGACGGCTTGAAGTGGCCGGCCTTCTCCCAGGCCTCGTAGAGGTCGGTCTCGAAGGACTTCGGGTCGTAGCTGGAGGCGAGTTGGGTCATGCGGGGGAACCGGTAATCAAGGCGGAAGGGAGATCAGCGCGACCCGAGGGCGCGCCGGATCTTCTGGTCGGTGTGGTACTGGCTGACCGCGTAGGCGGCCCAGATGGCGGCGGGCAGCCAGCCGATCAGGGTGATCTGCAGGATCAGGCAGACGGTGCCGGCCAGCGGTCGGCCAATGGTGAAGAAGGACAGCCAGGGAAGAATCAGGGCGATCAGCAGGCGCATCAAGGGGTCCTCGCTGGGCTTACATGTCGTGCTTGTTGAGGTCGTACCCGGCGGCCTTGTACTGGCGCCAGCGCTCGCGCAGCGGTTCGCGCGCTTCCGGATCGGCCGGAACCACTTCCAGCACGCGCTCGCACTGGCCCAGCCAGGGCTCGTCGCGCAGGTTGATCACCAGCGGACGCGCCGGTGCCTCGGTGCCGGGTACCGCGATCAGTACCAGGGCCTCTTCCTCGTCCATGTCTTCCCCGGCGATCTGGTGCGGGATGTAGGCATCGTTGTCGAACGCCCACAGCAGCTCGTCCAGTTCCTCGGCCTGGGCCTGGTCACGGGCCAGCACCAGGGTGAACAGCCCGGCGTCGTTGGCCTTGCGCGCCAGTTCGCAGACCAGGCGCAACGGCTCGGTCAGGAAGCGGGGCTTGGCGATCAGGTAGAAGTCGGCGCGGGGCATGGCAGGGTCCGGGTCAGGCAGGGGCCCGGCAGTGCCGGGCGAGGCCCTGGCCGGCGGAGGCCGGCCAGGGTCGGGTACGGCATCAGGCGCGGGCGACCTGGTCCAGCAGCCACTGGCTCAGCAGGCCGACCGGACGGCCGGTGGCCATGCCACGCTTGCCTTCATCGCTGGCGACGCCGGCGATGTCCAGGTGGGCCCAGCGCTGGCCTTCGGCGAAGCGCGACAGGAAGCAGCCGGCGGTGATCGCACCGGCCCAGCGGCCGCCGATGTTGTAGACGTCGGCGAAGGTCGAATCCAGCATCGGCTGGTATTCGTCCCACAGCGGCAGGCGCCAGACGCGGTCGAACACGTGCTCGCCGGCGGCCAGCAGCTCGTTGGCCAGGTCGTCGTGCTTGCTCATCAGGCCGGCGGTCTGGTGGCCGAGGGCGACCATGCAGGCGCCGGTCAGGGTGGCGACGTCGACCAGCGCGGCCGGCTCGAAGCGCTGCGCGTAGGTCAGCGCGTCGCACAGGATCAGGCGGCCTTCGGCGTCGGTGTTGCCGACTTCGATGGTCTTGCCCGACATCGAGGTGATCACGTCGGACGGACGGTAGGCGTTGCCGTCGATGGCGTTCTCCACCGCCGGCACCACCACCACCAGGTTCAGCGGCAGCTTGGCCTTGACCGCAGCGACGAAGGTGCCGATGACGTTGGCGCCACCGCACATGTCGTATTTCATCTCCTCGATGCCGCCCTGGGTCTTCAGGTTGACGCCACCGGTATCGAAGGTGATGCCCTTGCCGACCAGCACGTACGGCTTGGCGTCGCCAGCACCGGTCCACTTCAGCACGACCAGGCGTGGGCGGTTGGCCGAACCGCGGGCCACGGCCAGCAGGGAGCCCATGCCCAGCGCTTCCATCTGGGTCTCGTCGAGGATTTCGGCCTCGGCACCGTCGTGTTCGCCGGCGAACTTCACGCCCACTTCGGCCAGGTAGGCCGGGGTGCAGTAGTTCGGCGGCAGGTTGCCCAGCTCGCGGGCGAACTCGACGCCGGCGGCGATGGCCTGGCCCTGGGCCAGCGCCTGGGCGTCATCACCGGCAACGGCCAGCTGGGCCAGGCCGGCATCGTCGGCCTTCTTCTTGCCCAGGGTGGCGGTGTAGCGGTAAGCAGCGTGATCGGCGGCGATCACCGCCTGGCGGATCGCCCAGGCCGCGTCGCGGTCCTTGATGGCCACTTCGGACAGGGTGAGCAGCGCGCTGCGGGCGGCGCCGGCCTTCAGCGCGCGCACGGCGTCGCCGACGGCCTTCAGGTACTGCGGCACGCCGAAGCGGGCAGCTTCGCCGAGGCCGACCACCAGCACGCGCGGGGCGGTCACGCCCGGCAGGTCGTGCAGCAGGGTGGTGGCGCCGGTCTTGCCGGACAGGTCGCCGCGCTGGGCCAGGGCGGCCAGGCGGCCACCACTGGCGGCGTCCAGGGCCTGCGCGGCCGGGGTCAGGGTATGGTCGGCATACGCGCCGACCACCAGGCAATCAACGGTGGCGGCGGCCGGAGCAACGTGGTTCAGGGTGAATTCGAGGGCCATTGAGCAGATTCCATTGGCGAGTCCGTACAATCGCAGGCCGTTTACGCCCAGACAGTAGACTGGGCGGCACCGCGAACGAACCCCAGAGTTTAAACCACCGCCCCATGCTGAAGCTCGACCGATACCTGCTGGGCGATTTCGTCCAGAGTTTCCTGGCTACCCTGATCGTCCTGCTGGTGGTCAGCGTGGGCGGCGTGCTGGTGGACATCCTCGGCAACATCGCCGACGGGCGCCTGCCGGCCAAGCTGCTGTTCTCGCAGCTGGGCCTGCAGTTCATCGCCTACCTGCCGCTGATCCTGCCGCTGGCGCTGATGCTGGGCCTGCTGCTGGCCGTGGCCCGGCTGTACCGCGACTCGGAGATGGCGGTCATCACCGCCATCGGCGTGGGGCCCAAGCGGCTGCTGCGGCCACTGCTGATGCTGGTGGTGCCGGTGGTGCTGCTGGTCGGCGCCTGCTCGCTGTGGCTGGGCCCGTGGGCCGGCCGGGTGGCCGAGCAGATGATCATCGAGGCCAACCGCAGCGTGCTGATGGCCGGGCTGGAGCCGGGCCGGTTCACGCCGCTGCCCAATGGCGGCGTGGTCTACCTGTCCTCGATCTCGCCCGACGGCACCGAGCTGGGCAAGGTGTTCCTGCAGCGGCAGAAGGACGACCGCCTGGAAGTGGTGTCGGCCAACAGCGGCCGCATGTACTTCGAGGGCACCCGCCAGCGCTTCCTGGAGCTGGACGACGGCCACCAGGTGGAAGGGCCGGTGGCCGGCGCGCTGGATTACCGCCTGGCGACCTTTGCCCGCAACGACGTGGCCCTGCCCGATGGCGCACAGACCCGCACCGAGGACGACCCGGAACTGATGCCGACCCTGAAGCTGATCGGCGATGAGCGCCCGCAGGCGCAGGCGCAGCTGCACCGCCGCCTGGCACCGCCGCTGATCGCGCTGGCCTTTGCCCTGCTGACCGTGCCGCTGGGCCGCAGCTCGCCGCGCCAGCAGCGCTACGGCCGCATGATGCTGGCCCTGATGGCCTACATGGTGGGTACCAACCTGATGTTCATCGGCAGCGGCTGGATCGCCAACGGCAAGATCCCCCCTGCGCTGGGCCTGTGGTGGCTGACCCTGCCGCTGCTGGCGCTGTCGATCTGGATGTATGCACGTGATGGCCGCCTGGGCCGCCCGAAGGGAGCCCGCGCATGAGGCTGCGCCCGATGCGTTTCGACCTGTACCTGGGCCAGTCGGTGTTCACCACGGTGCTGCTGACCTGGGCGGTGCTGGTCGGCCTGGACGTGGTGATGGCCTTCTCCGGCGAGTTCAAGGACATCGGCAAGAACGGCTACACCCTGGGCCATGCCGCCGCGTGGGTGCTGTACACGGTGCCGCGCCGCGCCTACACGATGTTCCCCACCGCCGCGGTGATCGGCGCACTGATGGGCCTGGGCCAGCTGGCCGCGACCTCGGAGCTGACCGCACTGCGTGCGCTGGGCCTGTCGCGCAAGCGCCTGAGCGTGTCGGTGGCGATCGCGCTGTCGCTGCTGACCGCGGTGATGGTGCTCAGCGCCGAGACGCTCGGCCCGTGGGGCCAGGACCGTGCCGACGCATTGAAGGCCAGTGCCAAGTGGGGACGGGACATCTCCACCACCCGCTACTCCGGCCTATGGGCACGCGAAGGCGACACCTTCCTCAACGCCCAGAGCGGCGAGGAACAGCTGGTGGGCGACAAGGGCACAAGGCTGATCCTGCGTGACGTGCGCCTGTACCGGATCGCCGAAGACGGCAATATCGCCTCGTTGACCCATGCCGCCACCGCCGAGCACGACAAGGACGGCTGGGTGCTGACCGGGGTGCGCCGCGACACCTTCGGCGAGCGCTCGGCGGCCCGCCAGGAAGTGGCGCGCGAGCCGTGGAACTCGAAGCTGGATGCGGCGGCGCTGGCCACCGGCATCGCCAAGCCGCGAAACCTCAGCGTGGCCGAGCTGAGCACCAGCATTGCCTACCGCCAGCGCAACGGACTGGATGCGCGCGATTTCGAGGATGTGTACTGGAGCCGCTGGTTCTACCCGGTGAACGTGCTGGCACTGTGCCTGGCGGCGGTGCCGTTCGCGTTCGGGTCGCTGCGCAGCGGCGGCATGGGCAAGCGCCTGTTCCTGGGCATCCTGTTCGCCCTGGGCTTCTGGCTGCTGCAGTTGTTCTTCGGCCGCATGGCCGGTGCGCTGAAGTTCGATTACCGCATCGCCTATGCGTTGCCGCCGATCGTGATGCTGGCGGTGTCCGGCCTGCTGTTCCGGCGCAAATCGGGCTGATTCTGGTTGTTGTAGAGCAGCCGAGCCTGTGCCCGGCTGTCGCGTACAGTGCGGAAAGCAGCCGAGCACGTGCTCGGCTCTACAGACAGCGCTTTACCGCTTCGGCATGCGCACCACGCGGGTGCCGCTGGCGCGGTCATGCCAGGTCAGGCGGTCGCGGTCGACCCAGGCCCACCAGAATCCCAGCCCGCCCAGCAGCAGTGACAGCGTGCCCACTGCGTAGCGCAGCCACAGCTGGCCGCGCCGCAGCGGCGTGCCATCGCTCGATTGCAGTTTCAGCCGCCACGGACGCATGCCCAGCGTCTGTCCGCCACGGCGCCAGCTGGCCGTGGCGTACCACCCCGTGATTCCCCAGCACACCGCCCACAGCAGCCACTGCCAGGCACTGAACGGTGCGATGTTCTCGCGCTGCGCGTGGCCACTGAAGGTGTAGGCGAGGGTGAACAGCGTGCCGGCCAGCATCCACAGCGCCAGCACCGGCAGTGCGTCGTAGACCATCGCCAGCACGCGCCAGGCCAACAAGGCACGTGGGCGGGGCATTTCGGTAGCGGCCGCAGGGGCCGTGTCGGTGGCAGGGCGGGACATGCGCCGAGCATACGCAAAGCTGGCCGTGCCCGCAGTGGCCCTCGTATCCTGCACGCATGGCCCTTGTTTCCACCCCCGCCGAACGCCGCCAGCTGGTCCAGCAACTGCCCGAGCTGCGCGCCGACGACAGCATGCGCATCCAGCGCTTCCTCGATGCGATCTGGGCCGAGAACGGCCTGGCCCGCGCCACCCTCGACAGCTACCGGCGCGACCTGGAAGGACTGGCGCGCTGGATGGATGGACGTGACGGTGGCCTGGCCGGTATCGAACGTCCCGGGTTGTTCGACTACCTGGCCTGGCGCACCCGTCATGGCTGGTCGCCGCGCAGCAATGCGCGCCTGCTGTCGGCCTTGCGGGCGTTCTTCGCAGATGGCGTGCGCCGTGGCGAACGCAGCGAAGACCCCAGTGCGCTGCTCGACCCGCCGAAGCTGCCACGGCTGTTGCCCAAGGCGCTGGCCGAAAGCCAGATCGATGCGCTGCTGGCGGCACCGGACATCGACAGTCCGCTGGGCCTGCGCGATCGCGCCATGCTGGAACTGATGTATGCCGCCGGCCTGCGTGTGAGCGAGCTGGTGCTGTTGCCGGCGACAGCAGTGAACCTGCGCCAGGGCGTGTTGCGGGTTACCGGCAAGGGCAGCAAGGAACGGCTGGTGCCGCTGGGCGAGGAATCGCAGCATTGGCTGGAGCGTTACCTGCAGCAGTCGCGCCCGCTGTTGGTCGGCAAGGGCAAGGTGCACGCGCTGGCCGATGGGCAGACGCCGTTGTTCATCGAGCCGACGCTGCATGCGTTGACCCGGCAGGCGTTCTGGCACCTGGTCAAGCGCCACGCGCAGGTGGCCGGCATCGACCCGGCGCGGATCAGCCCGCATGGCCTGCGCCACAGCTTCGCCACCCATCTGCTCAACCGCGGTGCCGACCTGCGCGCGCTGCAGATGCTGCTCGGACACAGTTCGTTGTCGACCACCCAGATCTACACCCTGGTGGCGCGCGAGCATCTGCAGAAGCTGCACGCCCGCCACCATCCGCGCGGCTGAGCGCCGGGCTGAATCGCTGCCCGGGGCCGTGCCGGGCGTCGCGGCCCGGTTCCGGTGGCTGTGTCAGAATCCGGGATCTTCTTCTGTTGCGGATCGCTCCATGCTCCGATTTGCCATCGCCGCCGTGTTCGGTGCGCTCAGCCTGACCGCCTGCGCCCAGCCGGCCCCGCCGGCCGCCAAGGCACCTGCCGCTGCGGCCAAGGCCGGCCCGGCCGCCAACGCGCCGGCCGACCAGGCGGTACGTGCCGCGCTGACCGCGCTCAATCCGGGTTTCCAGGTGGATTACATCGGTGCCGCGCCGTTCCCCGGCTTCCGCGAAGTGGTGGTCTCCGGACAGCTGCTGTACGTGTCCGATGACGGTCGTTACCTGTTCCAGTCGCAGCCCTACGACACCCGCGCCAAGGGCCCGGCCAACAGTGAAGGCCTGCTCGGTTACCGTCGTGGCCTGCTGGCCAAGGCCAACCACGGCGATCGCATCGTGTTCGCCGCGCCGAACGCCAAGTACACCATCAGCGTGTTCACCGACATCGAGTGTGGTTACTGCCGCAAGCTGCACCAGGACATCGCCGAGCTCAACCGCAACGGCATCACCGTCGAGTACCTGGCGTTCCCGCGCATGGGCCTGGGCAGCAAGGACTACACCGACATGATTTCGGTCTGGTGTGCAGCGGATCGTCGCCAGGCCCTGACCAACGCCAAGCGCGGTGGCAGCGTGCCGGCCAAGAACTGCACCAACCCGGTGGCGATGCAGTACGCGCTGGGCCAGCAGCTGGGCGTGAATGGCACGCCGGCGATCTTCGCGCCGGATGGCACCCAGCTGGGCGGTTACCTGCCGCCGGCGCAGCTGCGTGGGGCGCTGGACAAGCTGTCCGAGAAGCGCTGACGCGGAACTGTAGCGTCGAGCCATGCTCGACTGCGGTTCCGCATGAGGCAGCCGAGCATGGCTCGGCTCTACAGATTCGAGGCCGGGGATGCGTATCGCATCCCCGGCTTTTTTGCTTACTTCAGGCCATCACTGACCGCCTTGGTCAGCGTGCCCTGCGCATCGTCACCGCTGAACTCCCAGACGAACGCGCCGCCCAGGCCCTGGGTCTTCACGTAACCCATCTTGCGGGTGATGTTGGCCGGGGTATCGAAGCTCCACAGCGTGCTGCCGTTGTAGATCCAGGTGGCACCGGCCGTGTTGTCGGTGTAGCCCGGCCACGCCAGGTTCTTCAGTACCTTCCAGTCTTCGATGCCGGCTTCATACGTGCCCGGGGCGGCGCCGGTCGCGGTCTGGTACAGGCCGTTGTTGGCGTTGGCCACGCCGGTCCAGCCACGCCCGTAGTAGCCGATGCCCAGGTTGAGCTTGGCGGCGGGCACGCCACGGCTGATGAAGGCCTCGATGGCATCGTTGCTGTTGTACAGCTTCTGGTCGCCGGTGGACGGGTCATTCGGCGAATCGAACAGCGCCGACTGGTGATTGGTCTTCGCATCCCACGCGCCGTGGAAGTCGTAGGTCATCACGTTGATGTAGTCCAGGTACGGGTGGTACGCGGCCGGATCGGTGACGCGGATCTTGTCGATGCCGGCACCCACCGCCACCGTCAGCAACAGGCCCGGACGCACCGCATCGAGCTGGCGGCGGAACTCGGCCATCAGCGCGGTGAAGTTGGCGTTGTCTTCCGGCTTGCCGCATTCGATGCCGCAGGCCACCGGGTATTCCCAGTCGATGTCGATGCCGTCGAACACGCCCAGCGCGGCACCGGCGCCACCGGCACCGTCGGTCACCGGCAGGTTGCCCTTGATGTAGGCGTCGATGCACGAGGCGACGAAGGCCTGGCGGTTTTCCGGGCGCGCTGCGCTGGAGAAACCACGCGACCAGGTCCAGCCACCCAGCGAGATCAGCACCTTCATGCCCGGGTACTTGGCCTTGAGCTGCTTGAGCTGGTTCCAGTTGCCGCGCAGCGGCTGGTCCCAGGTATCGGCGCTGCCACTGACACTCTCGGCGGCGCTGAAGGCCTTGGTGTAGTCGGCGAAAGCATCGCCACCGGCACCGCTGTTCGGATCCGACGGCTGGGTGATGCCCACTTCGCAGCGGTTGTTGCGCACGTTGCCGAACGCGTAGTTGATGTGGGTCAGGCGTGCGGCCGAGCCGCTGCTGTCGATGTTCTTGACCCGGTAGTTGCGGCCGTAGATGCCCCACTGGGTGAAGTAGCCGATGACCCGCTTGCCGGTGGTGCCGCCGTCACCGGCCAGCGTGGTGGCGCTGATCTCGGTGCCCTGTGCCGACGCATTGCCGGCGTTGTCGCGGGCACGTACGCGGTAGCGGTAGGTGGTCGACGCGGTCAGCCCGCCATCCACATAGCTGGCGCTGGACGGCGAACCGACCAGGCTGCCGTTGCGGTACACGTCATAGCCGGCCATGCCGCTGCCACCGGTGTTGTCGGTGGACGGGCTCCAGCTGAGCGCGATGCTGTTGGCGGTGCGGGTACCAACCGCCAGCCCGCCCGGCACGCTCGGCGCGGTGGTATCGCCACCGGCGGCGTTGACGGTGATGGTGATGGTCGGGGTGCTGGTGGTGGCGTTGTTGTTGTCGGTCGCGACCGCACGCAGGGTGTGGCTGCCGGCGCTGGCATTGGCCCAGCTGGCCGCATAAGGCGCACTGGTGGCCACCCCCAGCGAGCTGCCGTCGCGGAAGAACTCGACCTTGGCGACGCTGCCGTCCGGATCACTGGCGGTGGCGGTCACGTTGACCGTGCTGCCGGCACTGAAGGTGGCGCCGTTGGCCGGCGATGTCAGGCTGACCACCGGCGGCTGGTTGCTGCCGCTGCCATCGCAGGCACCGAGGTTGGTGTAGTAGGGCGCACCGGCCGGATGGTCCGGCGGCGCGTTCCAGATGTCCTGGTTCGCCCGATAGAGGACGCCTCCTTTCTGCAGGGTATCGCCGGCCCGGTAGATCTTGGCCTGGTCCCACTGGGCCACGCCGGCACAGCTGGCGGCCTGCGCCAGGCCGGGCAGGGCGGCGGTACCGGCGGCCAGGGCAAGCAGCCAGGCCAGGCGGCGGGGACGACAGCTTCGGGTCGCACGTTCGGCACTGCGCACAATCGGGTCGTACATGGGTAAGTCTCCGATCAAAAGGCGCGCGGGCCCCGATGGCGCCGCGCGTGACGCAGGTCCGGGCGTCGCCCGGGAAGGCGACGGAGGGGGCGGACGGGGTACCTGGGAGGCCGGGGAGAGAGTCCGGCGCCAGGTGGGGACAACGTTGTCATCAATCGTGTGGTCAATCCGTGAGCAAGCGCATGGTTCGGGGATTCGGGCGGAGGGCGGCGCTGCGCGCGGTCGGCGGCCATCGGCGGAGCCCCTCGTGGCTGGTCGGCACGCGAATTCATGGGTTTGGCCGGGCGGGTGGGCATCGCGGGGGACGCCGTAAACCCGTCCATGGGGGCTTGGCCGCGGCATCCATGCCGCGGACTGATCTGGCCCCCCGTCCGCGGACGCCAAGAGGCGATACTTTGATCGCACTTGGAGGTCCCCTTATGTCCCGTATCACCCGTCGTAGCTACACCGATGAGTTCAAGCACCAAGCCGTGGAGTTGGCCGAGTCGCTCGGGCCTGCCGCAGCGGCCCGTCAGCTGGAGATGTCGGTCAAGACGCTGGCAAATTGGATTGACGCGGTCCGTGCTGGCCGGTCGTTGACCTCTGAGGCCCGCAGGCCGGCCACTGACCTGGAAAGCGAGATCAGCCGCCTTCGGGCCGAGAACGCCAATCTGAAGATGGAGCGGGAAATCCTAAAAAAAGCGGCGGCGTTCTTTGCCAGAGAGTCCAAGTGAGGTACGCCTTCGTCGCCAGTCAAAGGACTCGCTACCCGACCAGGTTGCTGTGTCGGCTTTTTGGGGTTTCTGTCTCTGGATTCCATGACTACCTGCGCCGCCAGTGTGCCCAAACGTGCGATGTCGATTCGGCCCTCCGTACCGAGCTTCGGGCCATCCATGTGGCCAGCAAACGCAGTTATGGGCGGCGTCGGCTGGTCAGGGCCTTACGAGCCAGGAATCATCCAGTTGGCCACAAGCGCGTGGCACGGTTAATGGCCGAGGAGCGAATCCAGGGCAAGACCAAAGGCCGATTCCGGCCCAAATCCTCCGGCGGCTCATCTCAGCTCGCCCCCAACCTGCTGGATCGGCAATTTGCCCCCGGAACCGGACCGACGGCGTGGGTCGGAGATATCACGTATGTCCCCACCCGCCAGGGATGGCTGCATCTGGCCGTGGTCATCAGCGTCCAGACCCGGCAGGTGCTGGGCTACAGCGTTTCCAGGCGCCTGACTGAAGAACTGGTAGTGAAAGCATTCGCCAATGCCTGGGCTCTGCATCCACAACGACCTGGCCTGATCTTCCATTCCGATCGTGGCGGGCAGTACTGGGGGAACGAGTTTCGCCAGCTGCTGCAGTCCCATGACGTGGTCCAAAGCATGAGCCGGCCTGGCAATTGCTGGGACAACGCCGTGGTCGAGAGCTTCTTTGCGACGCTCAAGACAGAAGAGGCTGCCGAGCCTTACGCCAGTAAGGAACAAGCCAGCCAGTCCATCGCTGCTTACATCCACGGCTTCTACAATCCAGCCCGGCTACACTCGGCGCTGGGCTACCACTCGCCTAACAACTACGCCCGGCAGCTCCGGGCTGCCGCCTGAAACGGCTTCATGGCGTCCGTTTTCAGGGGGCCAGATCAGACACCCCCGCGATGCCCACCCGCCCGGCCCCTGACAGGTTCCTGCGCGGCCAGCCACGGAAGACAGAACAAGAAATCAAAAGCAGAAGCCGGTCGCTTCGCTCTTCAATGCCTGATTTCTGAAATTTCCTGGTTGCCGGCCAGCGGCCGGCATTACCGGGGAGCATCCACGCATGGCGTGGATCTACCGCAGATCGCGGAAATCTGTCGGGGGCGGGGTGGTGGGGGCCAGCAGGACCGTTGGCGCCATGGATGGCGCCATCGAGCCCCCATGGATGGGTTTACGGCGTGTCCTGCTGGCCCCCATCACCCCGCCAGCCCAGGGAATGCCTGCTGTTGCCTTGGCTGCTGCTGTTGCCGTTGCCGTTGCCTTGGCCTCGGCGGGTGCCGGGCGCCGCCCGGCCAGAGCCCTTCCCCCGCTTCCGGTACAATGTCGGGCCCGTTTCCCAACTACGGTTCCCCGGACATGATGGTCCTCGAGGGCGCGCCCGCCCTGTCGCCGTTCCGCCGCGAACGTCTTGAATCCCGCCTGCAGTCCATCGCTCCCTCCCTGCGCATCAGCGGCGCCTGGCACGTCTACTTCGTGCAGCCCGAAGGCAGCGCCGCCCCCGACCTGACCACCCTGTGCCGCATCCTCGAAGCGGCGCCGCAGGCCGAAGCCGTGGCCGACGGCGCGGTCAGCCGCATCGTGGTGCCGCGCCTGGGCACGCTGTCGCCGTGGTCGAGCAAGGCCACCGAACTGGTCCGCGGTGCCGGCCAGCCGGTCAGCCGGGTCGAGCGTGGCCTGCGTATCGACGTGCAGGGCTGGCCGGCCGATGCCGCCGCCCAGCAGGCGCTGGTCAAGGCGCTGCACGACCCGATGACGCAGTCGGTGCTGGAGACCGTGGAACAGGGCCAGGCGCTGTTCTCGGCGCCGGCCCGGGGTGAACTGGAGCGCGTGCCGGTGGACCAGCTGGAGGCCGCCAACCAGAGCCTCGGCCTGGCCATGGCCCAGGACGAGATCGACTACCTGCGCGAACGCTTCACCGCGCTCGGACGCGCGCCGTCCGACGTCGAACTGATGATGTTCGCGCAGGCCAATTCCGAGCACTGCCGCCACAAGATCTTCAACGCCAGCTGGACCATCGACGGCCAGGAACAGGACCGCTCGCTGTTCCGGATGATCAAGAACACCCACCAGCAGACCCCGCAGCACACGCTCAGCGCGTACAGCGACAATGCCGCGGTGATCGAAGGCCATCCGGCCTCGCGCTATCGCCCCGATCCGGCCAGTGGCGAATACCGCCGCGAGCCGCAGGTGCCCAGCGCGTTCCAGATCAAGGTGGAAACGCACAACCATCCGACCGCGATCGCGCCGTTCCCGGGCGCATCGACCGGCAACGGTGGCGAGATCCGCGACGAGGGCGCGACCGGCCGCGGCGGCAAGCCGAAGGCGGGCCTGTCTGGTTTCTCGGTCTCGCACCTGCGCATTCCCGAGCTGCCGCAGCCGTGGGAAGCGCCGCGCGCGCTGAACCCGCGCATGGCGCCGGCACTGGAAATCATGACTGATGGCCCGCTCGGCGGTGCTGCGTTCAACAACGAGTTCGGCCGCCCGAACCTGCTCGGCTACTTCCGCAGTTTCGAGCTGCCGGAAGGCGCCGATCTGGTGCGTGCGTACGACAAGCCGATCATGCTGGCCGGTGGCCTCGGCGCGATCGATCGCGTGCAGGTCGACAAGATCCAGCTGCAGGCCGGTGACGCGGTGATCGTGCTGGGCGGTCCGGCAATGCTGATCGGCCTGGGCGGCGGTGCGGCCAGTTCGGTGGCCTCGGGCGAGAGCGCCGAGGACCTGGACTTCGCCAGCGTGCAGCGCGACAACCCGGAAATGGAGCGTCGCTGCCAGGAGGTCATCGACCGCTGCGTGGCGATGGGGGCCAACAACCCGATCAAGTTCTTCCACGACGTCGGCGCCGGTGGCCTGTCCAATGCCATCCCGGAACTGCTGCACGACTCCAAGGTCGGCGGTGTCATCGACCTGGGCAAGGTGCCCACCGACGATCCGTCGCTGTCGCCGATGCAGCTGTGGTGCAACGAGTCGCAGGAGCGCTACGTGCTGGGCGTGGCCCAGGAGCGCCTGGCCGAGTTCGCCGCGCTGTGTGCCCGCGAGCGCTGCCCGTTCGCCGCGGTTGGCGTGGCCACCGCCGAGGAACACCTGGTGGTGGCCTACGGCGCCGTGCCGGGCCACACCCCGGCCGATGCGCCGATCGACCTGCCGATGGACGTGCTGTTCGGCAAGCCGCCGAAGATGCACCGCGACACCGCGCACCCGCCGGCCCCGCGCTGGCCGGCGCTGAAGACCGGCGGCCTGGACCTGCAGGAAGCGGGCCTGCGCGTGCTCGCGCACCCGACCGTCGCCTCGAAGAACTTCCTGGTCACCATCGGTGACCGCAGCGTCGGCGGCCTGACCGCGCGCGAGCAGATGGTCGGCCCGTGGCAGCTGCCGGTGGCCGACGTGGCGATCACCCTGGCCGACTTCGATGGCGTGGCCGGTGAAGCGATGTCGATCGGCGAGCGCACCCCGCTGGCCCTGCTCGACGCCGCTGCGTCGGCACGCATGGCGGTGGGCGAAGCGCTGACCAACCTGTGCGCGGCCCCGGTCGATGCGCTGGATGAGATCAAGCTGTCGGCGAACTGGATGGCCGCGGCCGGCCACCCGGGCGAAGACGCGCTGCTGTACGACGCGGTGAAGGCGGTGGGCATGGAACTGTGCCCGCAGCTGGACATCAGCATCCCGGTCGGCAAGGACTCGCTGTCGATGCAGGCGCAGTGGCACGACCAGGGCGAAGCGCACAAGAGCGTGTCGCCGGTGTCGCTGGTGATCTCGGCGTTCGCGCCGGTGGCCGACGTGCGCCAGCAACTGACCCCGCTGCTCGACCGCGACGTGGACAGCGAGCTGTGGCTGATCGGCCTCGGCGCCGGCAAGCAGCGCCTGGGTGGTTCGATCCTGGCCCAGGTGCATGCCGACCACGGCGAGCTGCCAGCCTTCGCCGGTGCCGCTCCGGACCTGGACGACCCGCAGCGCCTGCGTGGCTTCTTCGAACTGATCCGCGATGCACGCCAGTCCGGCCTGCTGCTGGCCTACCACGACCGCAGCGACGGTGGTGCCTTCGCCGCCCTGTGCGAAATGGCGTTCACCTCGCGCCTGGGCCTGGACATCACCCTTGATGCCTGGGGCGATGATCCGTTCCGCAGCCTGTTCAATGAAGAACTGGGGGCGGTGGTGCAGATCGCGCGCGAAGACCGCGCTGCCTTCGCCGACCTGGTCGAGCGCCACGCACTGACCGAATGCGCACAGCGCATCGCCAAGCCGACCACCGCGCCGGTGGTGCGCGTGTCGCTGGGCGGCGAGAACCTGGCCGAATGGCGTTGGGACGCGCTGTTCGACGCCTGGTGGTCGGTCACCCACGCGATGCAGAAGCGCCGCGACAACCCGGCCAACGCCGATGCCGAGCGCGAGGTCGCCCGTGCCTTCACTGCGCCGGGCCTGAAGCCCAAGCTCAGCTTCGACCTCAACGAAGACGTGGCTGCACCCTTCATCAGCACCGGTGCGCGCCCGCGCGTGGCCGTGCTGCGCGAACAGGGCGTCAATGGCCAGATCGAAATGGCCAACGCCTTCGAACGTGCCGGCTTCCGCGCCTTCGACGTGCACATGAGCGACCTGATCGAAGGCCGCGTGGCGCTGCAGGAGTTCACTGGCCTGGTCGCCTGCGGCGGCTTCAGCTACGGCGACGTGCTCGGTGCCGGCCGTGGCTGGGCCACCTCGATCCTGGAGCGCAGCGCGCTGCGTGATGCCTTCGCCGCGTTCTTCGCGCGCGAAGACAGCTTTGCGCTGGGCGTGTGCAACGGCTGCCAGATGATGAGCCAGCTGAAGAACATCATCCCGGGTGCCGAGCACTGGCCGCAGTTCCGCCGCAACGCCAGCGAGCAGTTCGAAGCCCGCACTGCGCTGCTGGAAGTGGTGGAATCGCCGTCGATCCTGCTGCGTGGCATGGCCGGCTCGCGCCTGCAGGTAGCGGTGGCGCATGGCGAAGGCCAGGCCGTGTTCGACAACGCCGTCGACCAGGCTGCCGCCCGCGTCTCGCTGCGCTACATCGATGGCCATGGCAACATCGCCAGCCAGTATCCGCTGAACCCGAACGGTTCGCCCGACGGCATCACCGGCCTGACCAGCAGCGACGGCCGCGTCACCATCATGATGCCGCACCCGGAGCGCACCCCGCGCGCGCTCAACCTGAGCTGGGCACCGGCTGAATGGCAGGGTGATTCGCCGTGGATGCGCATGTTCCGCAACGCGCGGGTGTGGTGCGGCTGATCGCATCGTTCCGCGCAGGCCGCAATGCCATCGCGTATGGAGAAACCCGCCGCTGTGTCGGCGGGTTTTTCTTTGCGTGCGTGAAATTCCTGTTCTGCCCGCTAGTTACATCCGTTTTCATGCGCCAACAGTTCGTCACGTATACCTAACAAAATACTTTTATAAACACGTGAAATAGTGAACTGCTTCACGGCAATAGGATTTGTCGTGTCAAAGTCTTGACGATCTGCAAAGTTGCCGTTAACACTTGAACCCCGTTTCAGAATCATTCATTTCGCAGTAACCGGTTGGCGCACGCGCTCGGTTTTCTGTCGCTGCGCGCCGTTCGGCAATACCCCGCAGTAAATCACGCGAATAAACGCCCCCAGGGGACGTTGGGCCGGAAAGCCCAGCGGTGGCGTTGCTTTGCCCAAAACCAGTCCAATCAGGAGCCGTACCGATGAATCGGATTTATCGCAAGGTCTGGAACAAAGCATTGGGTCAGTTGGTGGTGGCCTCGGAACTGGCCTCCTCCGACAGCAGCAGTGGCGGGGTCGTCGACCAGCGCCGCGATGCGACACAGGCCACGCCCGCACTGCTGGCGGTGGCACTGGGCCTGGTATTGGGATTGGGCATGAGCGGCAGCGCGACGGCACAGTCGGTGCAGATCGGCGGCAGCGCCACCTGCGTTGCATTCAGCGGCAAGCTGCTGGAAAAGTGCTTGATCGAAGGCTCGGCCACGGCCAAGGGCAGCAACGCGGTGGCGATCGGCAGCAACAGCAGTGCCAGCGCCGCCAACAGCGTGGCGCTGGGCGCTGGCTCCAAGGCCACGCGGGCCAACACCGTATCCGTCGGCGATGCCGGCAAGGAACGGCAGATCACCAACGTGGCCGCGGGTA
Organism: Stenotrophomonas sp. S4; assembly: GCF_054187805.2. NCBI lineage: Bacteria > Pseudomonadati > Pseudomonadota > Gammaproteobacteria > Lysobacterales > Lysobacteraceae > Stenotrophomonas > Stenotrophomonas sp. S4. Next base: position 664,343 of record NZ_CM196188.1, read on the forward strand.
CCCAGGGCACTGATGCGGTCAACAAGGCGCAGCTGGATGCGCAGGCGCGCGCCACGCAGGCCGCGCTGGCGGATGTCGCCGCAGATGGAAACCGCTATTTCAAGGCCGACGGCGCAGGCGATGACAGCGACGCGGCGAAGATCGAGGGGCAGGGCGCAGTCGCGGCCGGCGCCGGTGCACAGTCGCTGGCCAACGCCACCACCGCCATTGGCACGCAGGCCATTGCCGCCGGTCTCGGTGCCAGTGCCTTCGGCCAGGGTGCCTTGGCCATCGGCGACGCCAGCGTGGTGGTCGGGCAGAGCGCGGCGGCATTCGGTCTCGGCGACACCGCGGTCGGCGCAAGCGCTACCGCATCCAGCGAGAACGGCGCGGCCACCGCACTCGGTGCGCTGTCCGAAGCCACTGCTGATGGCGCGACGGCTGTCGGCGGCGGTGCCGTGGCGATGGGCCCGGGCAGCACCGCACTGGGTCGCGGCGCTACCGCCGCCAACGAAGCATCGATCGCGGTGGGTGCGTTCAGCACCGCCGTCGGTGAGTACAGCACAGCGCTGGGTTCGAACTCGGCCGCGGTTGCTACCGGCAGCGTGGCGCTGGGCGCCGGCTCGCTGGCCGACCGCGTCGATACCGTCTCTGTCGGCGCCGCCGAATACGGCCTGACCCGGCAGATCACCAGCGTCGCCGCGGGAACTGAAGATACCGATGCGGTCAACGTCGGCCAGTTGAAGGGCGTCGCCGCCGTGGCCGATGCCACCGCCAAGCGCTTCCAGGCCAACGGCAGCAGCAACAGTGATGCGGGTGCACTGGCCGAGGGCGACGAGGCGCTGGCGGCCGGCGAGGCCGCCAATGCGATCGGCAAGGGCGCGACGGCCGTGGGCGCCGGTGCTACCGCCGTCGCGCAGAACGCCACCGCCGTTGGCAACAACGCGCTGGCCACGGGCCAGAACAGTGCCGCGTTCGGCAACAACGCGCAGGCCAACGGCCCGGGTAGTGTCGCCGTGGGTGGTGCTGCGGTGGATGCCAATGGCAATCCGCTGATCACCAGTGGCGGCGTGCCGGTGGAAACCGGCGCCACCAGTGCCGGTGTCGGCGGTACGGCCGTGGGTGCGAGTGCCGAGGCCGGTGGATTCGCCGCGTCGGCCTATGGCGTTGGTGCGTATGCCGCCGGCGCGCAGTCGTCCGCGTTCGGTGCGGTTGCCAATGCCATCGGTGATTACTCCACTGCGCTGGGCACGCAGAGCAACGCCACCGGCACCAGCAGCGTGGCCATCGGCGGCCCGGCCGATCTGATTCCGGGCCTGGGCTTCTTCGTGCAGACCCAGGCCAGCGGCGAAGCGGCCACCGCCGTCGGCGCCGGCGCCATCGCCAGCGGTGATCGCGCGGTGGCCAACGGCAGTCTGACCGAAGCGTCCGGTGCGGAATCCACCGCCGTCGGCTACTTCGCTTACGCCCCGGGTGAGAACGCAAGCGCGCTCGGCGCGCAGACCTGGGCCAGCGGCGCGCAGAGCACCGCCGTGGGCTACTACGCCACCGCACGCGGTCCCAACAGCGTTGCACTGGGCGCGAACTCCGAAGCCGTCCGCGCCAACAGCGTGGCGGTGGGCAGCGCCGGCAACGAACGGCAGATCACCAGCGTTGCCGCTGGCAGCGAAGCGACGGATGCAGTGAACAAGGCCCAGCTCGATGCCGTGGCCAGCACCGCCGACAGCACCGCGCGCTTCTTCCAGGCGCAGCCGGAAGCAGGCAGCGATGCCGGTGCATTGGCCGAGGGCGAAGGTGCGGTTGCGGCGGGTTCGTCGAGCAATGCGATCGGCGCCGGCGCGGTCGCGCATGGCGCAGCGGCCTCGGCCATCGGTGATGACGCCGTGGCGGTGGGTCGCAACAGCAACGCCACCGGCAATGGCGGGGTCGCCATCGGTGGCCTCGGCCAGGCCTACGACGAATACAACCAGCCGATCATCGGTGCCGACGGCACGGCGCAGCAGGTGGGTACCACCGCCGTTGCCGACGCCACGGCGGTCGGCAGCGGTGCGCAGGCGACCGGCGCTGCCAGTAGTGCGTTCGGCAATGCCGCCAAGGCCAGCGGAGACAACAGCTTCGCGGCCGGTGGCAAATCGCGTGCGACCGGGAGCTACGCGGTCGCGGTCGGCGACAGCGCTTTCGCCAGCAGTGACGACAGCACCGCCGTCGGCGGCTACAGCTGGGCCACCGCCAGCGGCGCGAGTGCGTTCGGTTCCGGCGCATGGGCGACGGCCACCAATGCCTCGGCATTCGGCAACGCGGCCTGGGCCAGTGGCAGTGGTGCGACCTCCATCGGTTACAACAGCTGGGCCAACGGCGCCAGCTCCACCGCCGTCGGTCGCGGCGCATTCGGTTATGGCGACAACAGCGTGGCGCTTGGCTTCCAGGCGCTGGGCAACAGCCTCAACAGCATCGCCATCGGCACCAACACGGTGGCTGGCGGTGAAAGCGCGATCGCACTCGGTGCCGGCAGCAACGCCAGCGCCAGCAACGCCGTCGCACTGGGCGCCGGCTCGGTCGCCAACCGTGCGCGCACGGTGTCGGTGGGCAGCACTGGCAACGAACGCCAGGTGACCAATGTCGCTGCCGGTACCCAGGCTACCGATGCGGTGAACAAGGCGCAGCTGGATGCCGTGGCAGGCGCAGCAGCCACCACTAGCCGCTTCTTCCAGGCCAGCGGCAACGGCGGTGATGTGGCCGGTGCACTGGTGGACGGTGATAACGCGCTGGCCGCCGGTGATGCAGCCAACGCCATCGGCAACGGGGCCACCGCACTCGGCAGCGGCGCCAACGCGCTGGCCAACAACGCGCAGGCACTGGGCTTCAACGCCCTGGCCAGCGGCGCCAACGCCAGTGCGGTCGGTGCCAACGCACAGGCGACCGGTGAATATGCGACCGCGCAGGGTGCGGAAAGCGAGGCCAGTGGCGAGCAGAGTGCGGCGTTCGGTGCGGCCAGCATCGCCAGCGGCGCAGGCAGCACCGCTACCGGCGTGCTGTCCGAAGCCTCCGGCGAGGAGGCCGTGGCGGTGGGTTACTTCAGCAACGCCAGTGGCCGTGGCGCCACTGCGGTCGGCAGCGAGAGCGTGGCCAGTGGCACCGCGTCGGCAGCGTTCGGCATCGGCGCCGAAGCGACCGGCGGCTACAGCACCGCCATCGGTGGCTATGCACAGGCATCGGCCTTCAACGCCACCGCCTTCGGCAACTTCGCCAATGCCTCCGGCTCCAACAGCGTGGCGCTGGGTGGCGACTCGGAAGCGTCGGGCGCCTACAGCACGGCCACCGGCCAGGGCAGCCTGGCCACCGGCACCAACAGCGTCGCCGTCGGTGGTTCGTTGTTCGGCGTGCTGGCCACCGAGGCATCGGGCAACTACTCCACCGCCGTCGGTGGCGGCGCCTGGTCCGGCGGCATCAACAGCACCGCGCTGGGCAACGCCGCTGAATCGCGCGGTGCCAACAGCGTGGCGCTGGGTGCGGATTCGATCGCCGACCGCGACAACACCGTATCGGTAGGCGGTGGTGGCAACACCCGCCAGATCACCAACGTGGCCGATGGCACGCAGGGCAACGACGCGGTCAACAAGAACCAGCTCGACGCGGTGGCCGCCGCGGCGCAGAAGACCAGCAGGCAGTTCCAGGCCAGCGGCAATGCCGATGGCGAAACGGGAGCACTGGTCGAGGGTGACAACGCGCTGGCGGCCGGTGATGCGGCCAACGCCATCGGCAACGGTGCCACCGCACTTGGCAGCGGTGCCAACGCGCTGGCTGCCAACGCCACGGCCGTGGGCATCGATGCATTGGCCACCGGCAACAACGCGGCGGCGCTGGGCAGCACGGCACAGGCCACCGGTGAAGACAGCCTTGCGCTCGGCACTGGCGCCAGCGCCAGTGAACTGGGCGCAAGCGCGGTAGGTGCACGTGCACAGGCCAGCGGTGCGTACAGCACGGCAACCGGCACCGAATCCAACGCCAGCGGCACGCAGGCACTGGCCAGCGGCTTCCGTAGTGCCGCTTCCGCCGATGGCACCACTGCCGTCGGTGGCTATGCCGAGGCCAGTGGACGCCTCGGCACCGCATTGGGCTACGGCTCGGCGGCCAGCGGTGCCAACACGACCGCCGTCGGCTTCGGTGCTGCTGCAGCCGGTACCGGTGCCGTGGCGGTGGGCCAGTCCAGCGAGGCCAGCGGCGAGGAGAGCGTGGCCATCGGTGGCAGTACCTTCTTCGGCCTGATCCCGTCGCGTGCCAGCGGCACCGGTGCCGCTGCCTTTGGTGCCGGCGCATGGGCGACCGAAGACTACGCCACGGCAATCGGCTGGAACTCGTGGGCCGCCGGCAGCAATGCCACGGCCCTGGGGGCCAATGCCACCGCCAACGGCAGCAACAGCGTCGCCCTCGGTGCCGGCTCCAAGGCCGACCGTGACAACACCGTGGCCGTCGGCAAAGCCGGTGGCGAACGCCAGGTAACTCATGTGGCAGCCGGTACCGACGCTACCGACGCGGTGAACAAGGGCCAGCTCGATGCCGTTGCCAGCGTCGCCGACAAGACCAGCCGCCAGTTCCAGGCCAGCGGCAACGCCGATGGCGAGGCCGGTGCCCTGGTGGACGGTGACAACGCACTGGCCGCCGGCAACGCGGCCAACGCCATCGGCAATGGCGCCACCGCGCTGGGCAGTGGTGCCAACGCGATGGCCGCCAACGCCACGGCGGTAGGCGTCGATGCCCTGGCGACCGGCAACAACGCGGCGGCACTGGGCACCAACGCACAGGCCAGTGGTGTCGACAGCGTGGCGGTGGGCAGCGGCGCCAGCGCCAGCGAACTCGGTTCCAGCGCCAGTGGTGCTGGCGCCCAGGCCAAGGGCGCCTACAGCACGGCAAGCGGTGCGCAGGCCACGGCCAGCGGCACGCAGTCGCAGGCCAGTGGTTTCCGCGCCACTGCCTCGGCCGATGGCGCTTCGGCGCTGGGCAGCTATGCCGAAGCCAGTGGCCGCCTCGGTACGGCGGTCGGCTACGGCAGCAAGGCCACCGGCGCGAATGCCACCGCAGTGGGTGTCAGTGCCAATGCGTCTGCGGCCGGCAGCATCGCACTGGGCGCTGGCTCGGTGGCCGACCGTGCCAATACCGTGTCGGTGGGCAGCAGCACCAGTGATCGTCAGATCACCCGTGTCGCCGCCGGTACCGAGCGCACCGATGCGGTCAACCGCGGCCAGCTTGATGCGGTTGCCGCAACGGCTGATGGCACGGCGCGTTACATCAAGGCCACCGGCAGTGGTACCGCCAGTGCCAGCGGCAGTGATGCCGCCGCGATCGGTTCGGCCGCGAGTGCCAGCGGCGCACGCAGCAATGCGCTGGGTGCCAACGCGATGGCCATCGGTAATGGTGCGCTTGCACTGGGCAACAGTGCCGGCGCGTCCGGTGCGAACTCGGTGGCGCTGGGTGCGGGCTCGCGAGCGCTCGATGCCAACGTGGTGTCGGTCGGTGGTGGCAACGGCACCGACGGCCCGGCCACGCGCCGCATCGTCAATGTGGCCGATGGCCGCATCGCTGCCGGCAGCAGCGATGCCATCACCGGTTCGCAGCTCAACGTCACCAACCAGCGCGTGGGCGCAGTGGAAACCCGCGTCGGTGATTTCGACTCGCGCATCGCCACGGTCGAGACCACGGCGGCCAGTGCAGTCGGCTATGACGACGCCAGCCGTGACCGCCTGACCCTGTCCGGCTTCCAGGGCACCACCATCGACAACGTCGGCGCGGGCAACATTGCCGCCGGCAGCCGCCAGGCGATCAATGGCGGGCAGCTGTTCCAGTCGCTCAGCGATGCCGCCAGCTTCCTCGGCGGTGGCGCCAGCGTCGGCATGCAGGGTGTGTTCGTGGCGCCGAACTACGTGATCCAGGGCGCCACCTACGGCAACGTCGGCGATGCGCTGGGGGCGCTGGACCGCAAGGTCAGCGAGATTGACCGTCGTACTGCGGGTGGCACCCGCGCAGGCGCGTCCAGCCTGCGTGCAATGAGTGCGTCGCTGGATGAAAGCCCGCTGGCCAGCGTGGCCGACGCACCGGCAACGGCCGATGCCGCACCGGCCAGTACCGCACGCGTGCAGGGCACGCCGACGGTGGCCGCGGCGGGGGCGGGCATTCCGGTTGGCACCCCGGCCACCGGCTTCAACGCCGTGGCCATGGGCGATGGCGCAGTGGCCAGCGGCGCTTCGTCCACGGCCATCGGCCAGGGCGCCAATGCGACTGCGGCAAATGCCGTTGCGCTGGGACAGGGCTCGGTTGCCGATCGTGCCAACACGGTCTCGGTGGGCAGCGAAGGCAACGAACGCCAGGTCACCAACGTCGCCGCTGGCACCACCGCCACCGACGCCGTCAACAAGGGCCAGCTGGACCGCGGCATGGCAACGGCGAACAGCTACACCGACAGCCGCGTCAAAGCCGTTGCTGACAGCTTCGATGTGTTCAAGGGCGAGATCGATGGACGCCTGCGCCACATGGACCGCCGCATCGACCGCCAGGGCGCGATGAGCGCAGCGATGCTCAACATGGCCACCAGTGCCGCCGGTATCCGCACCCAGAACCGTGTTGGTGTCGGCATCGGTTTCCAGGGCGGCGAATCGGCGCTGTCGCTGGGTTACCAGCGTGCGATCAGCGATCGCGCCACGGTCACCTTCGGCGGTGCCTTCAGCAGCGACGACAGTTCGGTCGGCGTCGGTGCTGGCTTCGGCTGGTAAGCCACTCCATTGCGCCGGCGGCCACCCACGCCGGCGCCGTACCTGCAGTGAGGGCCTGGGGGGAGGTCACGGCAATCCCGGCTGGGCCGGCCGGGAGTCGTCAAGGAATGATGGCCGCAGTGTTGGTTCGATCCATGACCCAGAAGAGGAATTCGACGTGATCAAGAAGCAGAACCTTCGCATCAATGTGCTTGCCGCCGCCGTGCTGTCGATGACGGCGGTCGGTGCCGTCCACGCCGCCGGGTTGCCGACCCGTGAACCGGTGCGCCAGGCCAGCACCGCCGAGCCGGGCACCCAGCGCATCATCGTCAAGTACCGGGCTGGTGCTGCTGCCGCCACCGACCGCTCGGCGAAGCTGTCCACCGTGCAGTCCGCACTGAGCCGTGCCAGCCTCTCCGGCGGTACGTCCCGCGCCAGCACGCTCGGCCCGCAGGTGGTCCGCAAGCTGTCTACCGGTGCGGACCTCATCCGTGTGCAGGGCCGCCTGGCGCCTGCCGAACTGCAGCGTGTGCTGAAGGAACTGAAGGCCGATCCGTCGGTGCAGTACGCCGAAGCCGACGTGAAGCTGCGCCGCACCGAACTGCGTGCCGGTGACGTGCAGCCGGCGCTGGTGCCGAACGACCCGCTGTACCAGCAGTACCAGTGGCACTACTACAACGCCACCGGTGGCATCAACGCGCCGTCGGCGTGGGATGTCTCCAAGGGCGAGGGCATCGTGGTGGCGGTGATCGACACCGGCATCCTGCCGCAGCACCCCGACCTGGTCGGCAACCTGCTGGAAGGCTACGACTTCATCAGCGATGCGGAGACCTCGCGGCGCCCGACCAACGATCGCGTGCCGGGCGCACAGGACTACGGTGACTGGGTCGAGAACGACAACGAGTGCTATGACGGCTCGCTGGCCGAGGAAAGCTCCTGGCACGGTACCCACGTGGCCGGCACTGTCGCCGAGCAGACCAACAACGGTGTCGGCATGGCCGGTGTCGCGCACAAGGCCAAGGTGTTGCCGGTCCGTGTGCTCGGCAAGTGCGGTGGCTACCTCTCCGACATCGCCGACGCCGTGACCTGGGCCTCCGGCGGCACCGTATCGGGCATCCCGGCCAACACCAATCCGGCCGAGATCATCAACATGAGCCTGGGTGGCGGTGGCGCCTGCGCCAGCACCTACCAGGATGCGATCAGCGGCGCGATCTCGCGCGGTACCACGGTGGTGGTGGCCGCCGGCAATGAAACCGACAACGCGTCCAAGTACCAGCCGGCCAGCTGCGACGGCGTGGTGACCGTCGGTGCCACCCGCATCACCGGCGGCATCACCTACTACTCCAACTACGGCACCCGCGTGGACCTGTCCGGTCCGGGCGGTGGCGGCAGCGTCGACGGCAATCCGGGCGGCTACATCTGGCAGGCTGGCTCCAACGCCGCCACCACGCCGGAGTCGGGTACGCCCAGCTACATGGGCCTGGGCGGCACCTCGATGGCGTCGCCGCATGTCGCGGCCGTCGCTGCACTGGTGCAGAGCGCGCTGATCGCCAAGGGCAAGGATCCGCTGACCCCGGCCGCGATGCGTACCCTGCTGAAGGAAACCGCGCGTCCGTTCCCGGTCGCGATCCCGGCCGCCACCCCGATCGGCACCGGTATCGTCGATGCCAAGGCCGCGCTGGCCAAGGCACTGGAAGAGCCCTGCACCGAGAACTGCGGGCCGGTGGCCACGCCGCTGACCAACAAGGCCGCGGTCGGTGGCCTGAACGGCGCCGCCGGCAGCAGCAAGCTGTACAGCTTCGAAGCCGTCGCCGGCAAGCAGCTCAGCGTGATCACCTACGGTGGTACCGGCAACGTGTCGGTGTATCTGGCCAAGGGCCGCGAGCCGAGCGCCACTGACAGCGACGCCCGCTCGACGCGTCCGGGCACCTCGGAAACGGTGCGGGTGACGGCACCGACCGCCGGCACCTACTACATCAAGGTGGTGGGCGAAGCCGCCTACAACGGTGTGAGCATTCTCGCCACGCAGTAAGTACCTTGTGTCGTAGTTGAATGGCCGAAGCCCGTCATCCTGTGTGACGGGCTTCGTCTTTTTACGAAAGGTGGCCGCAGGGCGGCGGAAATCACGGCTTAACTGCTAAAGTCGGGCCGATTGACAGGAGAGTCACGTGAACGCGCTCGCTGCAACCGTTACCGACGACGCCGAAGGCCGCATCCTGGATGCGCTGCTGGCGCGCGGCCGGCTCAAGGAAGGAGACCTGGCACGCGCGCGGCCGTTGCACGCCGAGGCCGGTGGCAGCCTGCTGGGCCTGCTGGTGCGCCTGGGCCTGGTGTCTGAACGCGACCAGGCACAGGCCAGCGCCGAGGTGCTGGGCCTGCCGCTGCTGGAAGGCAAGCAGGTGCCGGAGGCCCCGCCGCAGGCGCTGGCCGAGGGACTGCCGCTGTCGCTGCGCTTCCTGAAGCAGTTCCATGTGTGCCCGCTGGAGTTGGATGAACACGGGGTGCGGCTGTGGCTGGCCGATGCCCACGATGCCTATCCACAGCAGGCCGTGCAGTTGGCGCTTGGGGTTCCGGTGACGCCGGTGCTGGGCATGCGCGCGGAGATCGATGACCTGGTCGAGCGCTGGTTCGGCCAGGGCCGCAGCGCGATGGGCGCGATCGTGGAAACCGCGGATGGCGAGGGCGGTGCGGTCGACGATATCGAGCACCTGCGCGACCTTGCTTCGGAAGCGCCGGTGATCCGCCTGGTCAACCTGGTGATCCAGCGTGCGGTGGAGCTGCGCGCTTCGGATATCCATGTCGAACCGTTCGAGAGCCGGCTGAAGGTCCGTTACCGCGTCGATGGCGTGCTGGTGGAGGGCGAAAGCCCGCCGGCCAACCTCACCGCCGCGGTGATCAGCCGCATCAAGATCATGGCCAGGCTCAACATTGCCGAGCGCCGCCTGCCGCAGGACGGCCGCATCATGCTGCGCGTGCAGGGCAAGGAGCTGGACCTGCGCGTGAGTACCGTGCCGACCGCGCACGGCGAAAGCGTGGTGATGCGCCTGCTCGACCGCGAAACGGTGGTGTTCGATTTCCACCGGCTCGGCTTCACCGACGCTTTCCTGCCGCAGTTCCGCAAGGTGCTGGAGCAGCCGCACGGCATCCTGCTGGTGACCGGCCCGACCGGCTCGGGCAAGACCACCACGCTGTACACCGCGCTGAGCCAGCTCAACACCGCCGACGTCAAGATCATCACGGTCGAGGACCCGGTCGAGTACCAGATCGAGGGCATCAACCAGATCCAGGCGAAGCCGCAGATCGGCCTGGACTTCGCCAACGCGCTGCGCAGCATCGTCCGCCAGGATCCGGACATCATCATGATCGGCGAAATGCGCGACCTGGAAACCGCGCGCATCGCCATCCAGTCGGCGCTGACCGGCCACCTGGTGCTGTCCACCCTGCACACCAACAATGCCGCCGGTGGCATCACCCGCCTGCTCGACATGGGCGTGGAAGACTACCTGCTCACCTCCACCATCAACGGCATCCTGGCGCAGCGCCTGGTACGCCGGCTGGAACCGACCCACGCCGAGCGCTACGAAGCCTCGCCGGAAGAGATCGAGCGGTTCGAACTGCGCCGCCTGCAGCCGGAAGGGCCGATCCACCTGTACCGCCCGAAGCCGTCGGCACTGGCGCCGACCGGCTATCTGGGGCGTACCACCATCATGGAATTCCTGGTGATGAACGATGCGCTGCGCCGCGCGGTGATGCGTCGCGATGGCATGGGCGAGATCGAGCGCATCGCCCGCGAGGCTGGCATGCGCACCATGTACGAGGATGGCCTGTCCAAGGCGTTGAGCGGGCAGACCACCATCGAGGAAGTACTGCGCGTGACCGAGGAAAGCTGATGCACGCAGGACGCCGGGGCTGACATGCCGAACTATCGCTACAAGGCGCTCAATCCGCATGGCGAGGTCTTCGATGGGCAGATGGAAGCGGCCAGCGAGGCCGAGCTGATCGCGCGCCTGCAGGACCAGGGCCACCTGCCGATGGAGACGCAGCTGGCCGATGCCGGCGCGATCGGTGGCAGCAGCTGGCGCAACCTGCTGCAGCAGCGCCCGCTGCAGGGTGCTGCGTTGCTGCAGTTCACCCAGCAGCTGGCGACCCTGCTCGGTGCCGGCCAGCCGCTGGATCGCGCGCTGTCGATCCTGCTGGGCCTGCCCGAGGACGAACGATCACGCCGCGCGATCACCGACATCCGCGACGTAGTGCGCGGCGGTGCACCGCTGTCCACCGCGCTGGAACGCCAGCATGGGCTGTTCTCGCGCCTGTACGTGAACATGGTGCGCGCCGGCGAGGCCGGTGGCAGCCTGCATGAAACCCTGCAGCGCCTGGCCGACTACCTCGAGCGCAGCCGCGCGCTGCAGGGCAAAGTCATCAACGCACTGGTCTACCCGGCGATCCTGCTGGTGGTGGTCGGTGGTGCGCTGTTGTTCCTGCTCGGCTATGTGGTGCCGCAGTTCGCGCAGATGTACGAGAGCCTGGACGTGGCGCTGCCGTGGTTCACCAACGCCGTGCTGCAGCTGGGCCTGTTCGTGCGCGACTGGTGGGTGCTGCTGCTGGTGGTGCCGGCGCTGGTGGTGTTGTTCTTCGAGCGCAAGGCGCGGCAACCCGCGTTCCGGCTGGCGCTGGATGGCTGGCTGCTGCAGCGGCGTGGCATCGGCCGCCTCGTCGGCGAGCTGGAAACCGCGCGGCTGGCGCGTACGCTGGGGACGCTGCTGCGCAATGGCGTGCCGCTGCTGGGTGCGCTGGGCATCGCCCGCAACGTGCTGGGCAACCGCGCACTCGCCGCCGACGTGGAAACGGCCGCCGATGAAGTGAAAAACGGTGCCGGCCTGTCGCTGGCACTGTCGCGCGGCAAGCGGTTCCCGCGCCTGGCCCTGCAGATGATCCAGGTCGGCGAGGAATCCGGCGCGCTCGATACCATGCTGCTGAAAGCCGCCGATACGTTCGAACAGGACAGCGCCCGGCGCATCGACCGCATGCTGGCGGCGATGGTGCCGGCGATCACCCTGGTGCTGGCCTCGGTGGTCGGCGCGGTGATCGTGGCCGTGCTGGTGCCGCTGTACGACCTGACCAACGCCATCGGTTGACGATGGCACTCCCTGCAACCCCGACACTCCGCAACTGAAAGGACCGTCCATGATTGCCCGTCGCCGACCGATCCGCCTTTCCTTCACCGCCGCGCGCAACCAGTCGGGCATGAGCCTGCTGGAAATCATCATCGTCATCGTGCTGATCGGCGCGGTACTGACCCTGGTCGCCAGCCGCGTGCTGGGCGGCGCCGACCGTGGCAAGGCCAACATCGCCAAGGCGCAGGTGCAGACCGTCGCGTCCAAGATCGACAACTACCAGATCGATACCGGCAAGCTGCCGGGCACGCTCAACGACCTGGTGACGGCGCCGGCCGGTGTCGGCGGCTGGCTCGGCCCGTACGCCAAGCCGGCCGACCTGAATGACCCGTGGGGCCACGCGCTGGAATACCGCGCGCCGGGCGAAGGCCAGCCGTATGAGCTGGTCAGCCTGGGCAAGGATGGCAAGGCCGGCGGCAGCAGCGTCGACGCTGACATCCGCTACCAGCCGTAACCACGCATGACGTATTTCCTGCCGCGCCGGTTGCCACGCCCGCGCCTGCACGGCAGGCGCGCGGCTGGACTGTCGCTGCTGGAAATGCTGCTGGTGATCGCCCTGATCGCGGCGATCGGCCTGATCACGGCCGCCGGCCTGTCGCGCGGGTTCGCCGGCATGCAGCTGCGCAGCGCCGGCAAGGACATCGCCAACCAGCTGCGCATGGTGCGCGCGCAGGCAATCGCCCGCGGCGAACCGCAGCGCTTCGTGATCGAACCGGCACGGCGGCGCTGGGAGGGTGCCAACCAGCGCCACGGTGAGGTGCCGGCACAGCTGCAGGTGCAGTTCGAAGGTGCCGCCCAGCTGGCCACCGCGCCGGGGCAGGGGGTGATCGAATTCCATCCCGATGGCGGCTCCAGCGGTGGCCGCATCCGGTTGCAGCGCGACGGTGCCGAATGGCGCGTCGACGTTGGCTGGCTCACCGGCGAGGTCCGCTCCGGCCCCTGGCGGGCGCAATGAAGCGGCGCGCGCGTGGCTTCACCCTGCTGGAAGTGATCATCGCCTTCGCCCTGCTGGGCCTGGCGTTGACCCTGCTGCTGGGCAGCCTGTCCGGCGGCGCAAAACAGGTACGTGATGCCGAGCTGCGCACGCGCGCGGTGCTGCATGCACAGTCGTTGCTGGCCGAGGCCGGCATCGACGCACCGCTGCAGGTGGGTAGCCAGCAGGGTGACTGGGAACAGGGGCGCTATCACTGGGAACTGCAGGTTCAGCCGTGGGTGGAGCCACGCGCCGGCAATGTCGTGCAGGCCACGTCACCGGGCACACCATGGCTGGCAGAGCTGCAATTGCAGGTGCGCTGGGGTGACAGCGAGCGCGAGCAGCTGCGCTGGCGCAGCCTGCGCCTGTTGCCGCCCGACCTGGAGAATGCTCGGTGAGGCGCCGCACCGCAGGTTTCACCCTGGTCGAAGTGATGCTGGCCACCGTGCTGCTGGCCGGCGGCCTGGCATTGGCCTTTGCCAGCGTGCGCTCGGCGATGGCGGTCAGCCAGCGCGGCGAGCAGATCGCCGCCGAGAGCGAACGCATGCGCGCGGTCGAGTCCTTGCTGCGCAGGCAGCTGGCGGGCGCGTTGCGCACCCCGCTGGAGGTTCCGGACCCCACCCGCGAACCGATCTTCTTCCAGGGGGAGGAGCAACGGATGTTGTTCGCCGCCGACCTGCCCGGATACCTCGGCCGTGGCGGCCCCTACCTGCACGCGCTGCAGGTCGACGGACGCGATGGCCAACAGCGCCTGCTGCTGGACCTGGTGCTGCTGCAGGAAGGCGAGCGCATCGCCGAGAATCCGCCGCGCCCGCCCGAGGTGCTGGTGGAGAACCTGAAGTCGGTGCAGCTGCGCTATCGCGGCATCGATGCCAGCACCGGGCAGGTGACCGACTGGCTGCCGCGCTGGGATGACACCCGCCGCCTGCCGATGCTGGTGGAAATCCAGATCGTGCCGTCCCGGGGCGCGCCGTGGCCGCCGCTGGTGGTAGCGCCGCGTGCCGGTGGCAGTGGAGGCGCACGATGAGCCGTCAGCGTGGGGCGGCATTGGTGCTGGTGCTGTGGCTGATCGCGTTGATGACGGCGCTGGTCGGTGCGTTCGCGCTGAGTGCACGGGTCGAGCACCTGCAGCAGCGCGTGCTGGACGACGATGCACGCGGGCAGGAACGTGCGCGCGCCGGCCTCGAATACGCCCTCCTGCGTCTGTCAGCCGATCCGCAACGGGCGCCCTGGCGTGCCGATGGCCGTACCTACCGCTGGCAGTTCGACGACGCCAGCATCGAGATCAAGGTGCTGGACGAGAACGGCAAGATCAACCTGAACCTGGCCGATGCGGCGCTGCTGACCGCCTTCCTCAAGGCGCTTGGCGAAGACGATGCACAGGCCCGGCAGTTGGCCGGGGCCATCATCGACTGGCGCGACGAGGACAGCCTGCTGCAGCCGGGCGGTGGCGCCGAAGCGCAGGACTACGCCGCAGCCGGATTGCCCTACGGCCCGCGCAACAAGCGGTTCGAGACCCTGGGCGAACTGCAGCGGGTACTGGGCATGCGCGGTCCGCTGTACCGGGCGATGCTGCCGCACCTGACCCTGTACAGCCGCCAGGCACGGCCGGATCCGCAGTTCGCCAGCGCGCCGGTGCTGACCGCGCTGGGGCTGGATGCGGACATGGTGATGGCGCAGCGCGCACAGCAGGAGCGTGATGCAGATTCCGCTGGTGGCACGACAACGCTTGCCAGCAGCAGCGGCACCTATAGTATCGAGTCCGGTGCCATCGACAGCAGTGGACGCAGGTCGGTGTTGCAGGCAGTGGTACGCAGTGGCTCGGGCGGGGTTCCCGGGCGGACCTACACAGTGCTTCGCTGGGAGCAGGGAATGACAGCAAGATGACGGCGTGGCAGGACAGTCTGCGGCAGGTGCAGGGCCGGATCGGCCCGGGCGCTGGCCGTTTCCTGCGCTGGTGGCGGCAGTCGCTGCTGGCCTGGGTGCCGGTGCGCTGGCAATGGGCATTGGGCTGGGGCCAGGCACGCCTGTTGCTGCAGCACGAGGGCGACCAGCTGCAGGTCTGGCGTGAAGCCGGCGAACGCCGCGAAGCGGTGGCGCGCCTGCCGTGGCCGCTGTCGCCGTTGGACCTGGACCGCGTGCTGGAGCCTCGCCTGCGCACTCTGCCGCGGGTGTGGCTGCTGCCGGCGGCGGATGTCCTGCGGCGTAGCCTGCGCCTGCCCGCTGCAGCGGCCGACCGCCTGCGTGCCGTGGTCGGTTTCGAGATCGACCGGCAGACCCCGTTCGAATCGTCCCAGGTCAGTTATGACGTGCGTGAACTCGGCGCGGGCGGCGAAGGCCAGCTGCAGGTCGAACTGGTGGCGTGGCCATTGCGGCAACTGGAAGCATGGCGCACCGGCGTGGGCCCATGGGCCGATGCGCTGGCGGGCGTCGATGCCATCGATGCGCAAGGCAACGTGCTGCAGGTGAACCTGCTGCCGCCCGCGCAGCGCCAACTGCGGCCAGACCCGATGCGGCGCTGGAACCTGCTGCTGGCCGTGGCTGCCGTCGTGATGCTGGTACTGGCCGCGGTGCAGTTGCTCGACAACCGCCAGGCCGCGGCCGATGAGCTGCGTGCACAGGTCGAGCGCAGCGCGCGCAGTGCGCGTGGCGTGGCCAGCGAACGCGCGCAGCTGCAGGCGCTGATTGATGGCGCCGCGTTCCTGGAGAAGCAGCGCAGCCAGCGCGCCGGTACCGTCGAGATCTGGAACGAACTGACCCGGCGCCTGCCGGAAGGTACCTACCTGGAAAAGCTGGCGATCGAGAACAACAACCTGCAGCTGATCGGCCTGAGCCGCGAGGCATCGCAGCTGGTGCAGCTGCTGCAGGACGCACCGCAGTGGCGCAAGGTCAACCTGACCGGGGTGCTGCAGGCCGATGGCGCCGCCAGTGGCCGCGACCGCTTCACCATGACCGCCGAACTGCAGCCGTTGCCGGCCGCCGCACCGACCCCGGAGGCGGCCGATGCCGATGCCAAGCGCACGCCGTGACCGCTGGCTGGCGCTGGCACTGCTGCTGGCAGTGCTGGGCCTGGCCTATCTGCTGCTGGTGCACCCCTGGTTCACCCAGCCGCTGCGTGCGATCGATGCCGATGTCGCCGCCCTGCGCGAACGCGAGTCGCGCGTGCAGGCGCAGCTGCAGCAGCAGCCGCAGATCGAACAGCGCCTTCGCGCTACCCGCGAGGCACTGCAGCAGCGGCCGGGCTTCCTGCGCGAAGCCACTGCCGAAGCTGCCGCCGCTGCATTGGGCGCCCGGCTGCAGGATGCGGTGGCGATGGCCAGCCCGGGCAACCGCAGCTGCACCATCAGCAACCGCACGCCGCTGACCGACAACCGGCGCGATGCCGAGTTCGTGCGCGTCGCCATGCAGGTGCGCCTGCGCTGTGGCGTGGCCGAACTGGCCACCGTGCTGCACAGCCTGGAAACCGGCAGCCCACGCCTGTTCGTCGACAACCTCAACCTGATCGCGCAGCGCTTCCAGCAATCGCCGAACGAATCGGGGCTGGGCCTGGACGTGTCCTTCGAGCTGGCCGGCTACCTGCTGCCAGGCGCCGCCGCCGATGGCACGGTACCGGCACCCGCTGCGGCACCGGTACCGGCACCGGCACCGCCTGCGTCGCCGGCCGAGGCCGCACCTGCGCCCCACCCGGCGCCCCCGTCCGAAGGACAGGAGGTGGCCGATGAAGCTTGAGCAGATCAGCCTGCGTACCGGCTTCCTGCTGGCGCTGGCCGGTTGGGCGGCCGCCGTCTGGCTGGCGACCGGCTTCGGGCTGGGCAGCCATCTGCCGGGTGCCGGCGGTGATGCCGATGCCGCGCCATCGCTGCCATCGCTGCCGCCGCTGGCGGCCGAGCGCATGGCCAGCGCCGACAGCTACAGCGCAATCGGTGAGCGCCCGCTGTTCGCCGAAGACCGCAGGCCGCGGCCCTATCTGCTGGGTGGCAGCGAACCGGCGGCCAGCGCCGCGTTGCGCCTGACCGGTGTGCTGCTGACCGGCGATTTCGGCATGGCCACGTTCACCACCGAACAGAACCGCTCGCTGCGCCTGCGCCTCAACGGCGAAGCCGTGGATGGCTGGCAGCTGGTGGCGCTGCAGCCGCGCCAGGCCACGGTGATCGGCCCCGGTGGCAACCAGGTCCTCGAACTGGCGGTGTTCAACGGCCAGGGCGGTGAGCCGCCGACGGTGCTGCGCGGAGCAAATGGTGCACCGCCTGCAGGCGCGATTGTTGTGCCGCCCTCGGCGGGCGCTCCGCCGGCGCCGCCACCGGCCGCCGCAGTCCCATCGCCGTCGCCCGCTGGCAATGCACCAGCGCCTGCGGCGGCCGCTGCAAAAACACCACCGGCCAACAACAACGGTCCCAGCGAAGCGCAGATGCAGGCCATCCGCGAACGCATCCAGGCCCGCCGCCGCCAGCTGCAGCAACAGCAGCAACAACCGTCGCCGCCCCCGGGCGATGGCACCAACCGATAGAGTGAATGCATGAACCTGCGTTTTCTTCCCTGGTCCTTTGCCCTCGCGCTGCTGGTCGGCTGCAGTACGGTGTCCGCGCCGCACGTGCAGCGCAACGGCAACCTGTCGCCCAGCGCCGACGCCGGCCAGGCGGCCGACGTCGCTGCCGATGCCGCCCGTGAAAGCCAGGGGGCACCGCAGGCGGTGATCCGTCGCGGTACCGGCACGATGATCAACCGCGAGGCCGCGCGTGCGCCGGCACCGGCGCTGCACGGTGCCAGTACCGGCGAGGCGACCTTCAACTTCGAAGGCGAATCGCTGCATGCGGTGGTCAAGGCCATCCTTGGTGACATGCTTGGCCAGAACTACGTGATCGCACCGGGCGTGCAGGGCACGGTCACCCTGGCCACGCCCAAGCCGGTCTCGCCGGCGCAGGCACTGAACCTGCTGGAGATGGTGCTGGGCTGGAACAACGCGCGCATGGTCTACAGCGGTGGGCGCTACAACATCGTCGCCGCCGACCAGGCGCTGGCCGGCACGGTCGCGCCGAGCACCGCACCGGCAGCCAGCGCGCGCGGCTTCGAAGTCCGCGTGGTCCCGCTGCAGTTCATCTCCGCCACCGAGATGAAGAAGGTGCTGGAGCCGTACGCGCGTCCCAACGCCATCGTCAACGTGGACAGCGGCCGCAACGTGATCACCCTGGGTGGTACCCGCGCCGAACTGGAAAACTACCTGCGCACCGTCGAGATCTTCGATGTCGACTGGTTGTCCGGCATGTCGGTGGGCGTGTTCCCGATCCAGTCGGGCAAGGCCGAGCAGGTCGCGGCCGACCTGGAAAAGGTGTTCGGTGAAGAGAGCAAGACGCCCAGCGCCGGCATGTTCCGTTTCCTGCCGCTGGAGAATGCCAACGCCGTGTTGGTGATCACGCCGCAGGTGCGCTACCTGGACCAGATCCAGCAGTGGCTGGATCGCATCGACACCGCTGGTGGCAGCGCCCGCCTGTTCTCCTATGAGCTGCGCTACATCAAGGCACGTGATCTGGCCGAGCGCCTCAGCGAGGCCTTCGCCAGCAGTGGCAACCGCGGCGGCTCCAGCCCGGCCTCGCTGGCACCGGGCGCCATCCCGTCGCAGCTGGGCGGTGACGGCGATCGTGGAATGGACAACGCCAACAGCAACCTGGGGTCGACGCTGGGCGGAAGCAGTGGCAGTGGCAGCAGCAATGGCAGCCTGAACCTGCCGCAGCGCCAGCCCGGCAACGTCAGTGTCAGCCTGGAAGTGGAAGGTGACCGCGTCGGCGTGTCGGCGGTGGAGGAAACCAACACCCTGCTGGTGCGCTCGACGCCGCAGGCCTGGCGCTCGATCCGCGAGGTGATCGAGAAGCTGGACGTGATGCCGCTGCAGGTGCACATCGAGGCACAGGTGGCCGAAGTGGCGCTGACCGGTGACCTGAAGTACGGCGTGAACTGGTTCTTCGACAATGCCGTGGCCGGTCGCACACTGACCGGCGCGCTCAGCGGCCTGACCCTGCCGCCGGCCGCTGCGGGTGCCTGGAATACCTTCGCGGGTGGCGTGACCGGCAATGACGGTGTGGGCTGGGCATTCACCGGCCACAACGCTGCCGCCGTGGTCAGCGCACTGGACAAGGTGACCGACCTGCGCCTGCTGCAGACGCCATCGGTGTTCGTGCGCAACAATGCCGAAGCCACGCTCAACGTCGGCGACAAGGTGCCGATCAACACCACCACGGTGAACACCGGTGTGGGCACCAGCACCTACAGCTCGGTGCAGTACATCGACACCGGCGTGATCCTCAAGGTGCGCCCGCGCGTGACCCGCGACGGCACCGTGTTCCTGGACATCGTGCAGGAAGTCAGCAGCGCCTCGGACGTGCCGGAAGCCTGCAACCCGACCGAGCGCAACTGCAACCCGCGCATTTCGACCAAGAAGCTGTCCACCGAAGCGGCGGTGCAGAGCGGCGACACCATCATGCTGGCGGGCCTGATCACCGATTCGGCCACCGACGGCAGCAGCGGCATCCCGGGGCTGAGCAAGATTCCGGTGGTCGGTGCGTTGTTCGGTCAGAAGACCCGCACCAGCCGTCGTTCGGAAGTGATCGTGCTGCTGACCCCGACCATCGTCCGCAACAGCCAGGAATCGCGCAACCTGACCGACGAGTACAGCAAGCGCTTCCGCGCGATGGAGCCGCTGAACCAGCCGCGCGCGAAGAAGTAAGGGGTTTACGGCCGGGCTGCGCCCGGCACCCGCAGAGGCCGGAGCTGGAGCAACAGCAACAGCAACAGCAACAGCGGGTTTACTGAGGGAGGGCAGGGCGGTGTGGGTTGTCAGGACACGCCGTAAACCCGTCTTTGGGGGCTCGATGGCGCCATCCATGGCGCCAACGGTCCTGCCAACCCACACCGCCCCGCCTCTGACAGATTCCCGCGGCTGTTGGTAGGTGTCGACCTTGGTCGACACGGTAGATCCACGCCATGCGTGGATGCTTTTCGATTCCAGTTCGAAATATTCGATTCCGATGGAGATTCATCCACGCATGGCGTGGATCTACTGCAGATCGCGGAGATCTGTCGAAGGCGGGGTGGGTCCGGTTGCGGGGGTGTCCGCGGCATGGATGCCGCGGCCAAGCCCCCAGGGATGGGTTTACGGCGTCCCCCGCAACCGGACCCACCCCGCCATTCCCCAGGAACCCGCTCTCGCTCTTGCTTCGGCTCTGGCCTCTGCAGGTGCCGGGTGCAACCCGGCCGATACCCTCCCGGTGCTACGCTGTGGCCACCGACAACCACGGAGGCGGGATGGGGGCGATCGTGTTGTTGCCGCTGTGCGTGGACGATGCCGCGCTCGACCGCTGCCTGGCCGCACTGGATGCCGGCACGGCGCCAGGGACCGCGGTCTGGTTGGCCGATGACGCGCAGACCGGGCCGCGCGCGCAGGCGGTGGTGGAACACTGGTTGGCGCATACGCCGCTGCAGGCCGAGTACACCCGGCGCGCGCGGCCACTGGGCGAAGTCGCCCATCTGGACGAGATGCTGCGCGCCTGCGATGGCCTGGACGTGGCCGTGCTGGCGCCGGACAGCGTGCCATCACCCGGCTGGTTGCAGCAGTTGCAGGATGCCTTCGCCCGCGATGCCGCGATCGCCACCGCAACCCCCTGGTGCAATGCCGGCGAGACCGCCGCGTGGCCACGGCTGGGCGAGATCAATCCCGAGCCCCAGGACCCGGCCCTGCTGGCGCACACCTGCGCCACGTTGCCGACGCTGCACCCGGAGCTGCCATCGGCGGTCACCCACGCGGTGCTGGTGCGCGGCAACGCGCGCCGTCGTGCCGGTGGCCTGGACGTGGACAGCTATGCCGGCTGGAACGCGGCACTGGTCGACCTCAGCCTGCGCATGGCCGGCCTTGGCTGGCGCAACGTGCTGTGCGAGACCGCCTTCGTCAGCCGGGCAGGGGAGGCGGTCAGCCGCGATGGCGATCTGGAGGCCCTGGCCGCGCGCTGGCCGGCCTGGGTCCCGCGGCTGGCCGATTTCCTGATGCACGACCCGCTGCACGGGCTGCGCGCTGACCTGCAGCAGCGCATGCGGCAGGCGATAATGCCGAAGGAACAGGGCGACCTGTTCGTCCCGTCCGTGCCGGAGCCCCCCGTTTGAATGTTGCCATTGCCGCCATCGTCGTTACCTACCAGAGTGGCAGCACCATCGACGCCTGCCTCTCGCGCCTGCGCCAGGCGCAGGATGTGGCCGAGATCCGGGTGATCGACAATGGTTCGCTGGATGGCACCCTGGACATCGTGCAGCGGCATGCCAGCCACGATCCGCGCGTGCGCTTCGTCGGCAACCCGGACAATCCCGGTTTCGCCGCCGCCAACAACCAGGGCGTGGCCGACTCGCACAGCCCGTGGCTGGCCTTCATCAACCCGGACCTGATGGTCGAGCCGGACACGCTGGCCGAACTGCGCTCCCGCGCCGAAGCGCTGGGCGACTGCCTGCTGGGCGTTGAACAGGTGGACGAGCATGGTCATGCCGACGAGGCGGTGCGCCGCCGCGACCCGGATTTCCTGATGATGCTGCGTTCGCCCGGAAAGGGCTCGAAGCTGGCGGTTCCGCGAGAACCGCACCAGCCGCTGCAGCGGGTCCCTGCGCTGTCCGGCGCACTGCTGATGATGCCGCGCGCGCTGTTCGACCGTATCGGTGGCTGGGACGCGGGCTATCGCCTGCACGCCGAGGACCTGGACCTGTGCCGGCGCGCACGCGAGGCCGGTGCGGTGGTGGCGATCGCCAACGACCTGCAGGTCACCCATGTGCGCGGTGTCTCCAGCCGCTCACGGCCGTTCTTCGTGGAATGGCACAAGCACAGGGGCCTGTGGCGTTACTTCCAGAAGTTCGAGGCCGGGCAGCGTTCGCTGCCGGTGCGCGCGGCGGTATGGGCTGCGATCTGGGCGCATGCGCTGATGCTGGTGCCGAGGCTGCTGCGCAGGTCGCTGTAGCGCCCAGGAGCATCCATGCATGGCGTGGATCTACCAATGCTGTTCCCCGTGAGCCGAGCGTGGCCGCAGCCACCCCGGTTCACCCTGCCGGGCGCATAATCCGCCCCATGCCTATCATCCAGTCCCTGCTCGACACCGACCTGTACAAGTTCACCATGATGCAGGCGGTGCTCCACCAGCACCCCGGCGCCCAGGTGCAGTACCGGTTCAAGTGCCGTACGCCCGGTATCGACCTGGCAAGCTACATCGACCAGATCGACGAAGAAATCGACCACCTGTGCAACCTGCGTTTCAGCGACGCAGAGCTGGACTACATGCGTGGCCTGCGCTTCGTGAAGCCGGACTTCGCCGATTTCCTCGGCCTGTTCCACCTCGACCGCAAGTACATCCAGCTGCGCGCGTCGAAGGCCGTGCCCGGTGAGATCGAACTGGACATCACCGGCCCCTGGCTGCACACCATCCTGTTCGAAGTGCCGCTGCTGGCGATCATCAACGAAGTCTGGTTCCGCAACACCACCACGGCCGATTTTGCCGAAGGCGAGCGCCGCCTGCAGGCCAAGGCTGCACTGCTGCGCGATACCCCCGGCTTCGAACAGTGCCGCATCGCCGACTACGGCAGCCGCCGCCGCTACTCGCGGGATTGGCATGCCCGTCTGCTGCCGCTGCTGCGCGACGCGCTCGGCCCGCAGCTGGTCGGTACCAGCAACGTTCACTTCGCGCGCCTGTACGGCATGACGCCGCACGGCACCATGGCCCATGAGTACCTGCAGGCGTTCCAGGCCCTCGGCCCGCGCCTGCGTGATTCGCAGGTGGCGGCACTGGAATCGTGGGCGCGCGAGTATCGCGGCGATCTGGGCATCGCGCTGTCCGACGTGGTCGGCCTGGACGCGTTCCTGCGCGACTTCGACATGTACTTCTGCAAGCTGTTCGACGGCGTGCGCCATGACTCCGGCGATCCGTTCGACTGGGGCGACCGCATGCTGGCGCATTTCCAGCAGCGCCGGGTCGATCCGCGCAGCAAGGTGCTGGTGTTCAGCGATGGGCTCGACATCGCCAAGGTGATGCGCCTGTACGACTACTTCCGCGGTCGCTGCCAGGTCGCGTTCGGCGTCGGCACCCACCTGACCAATGATCTGGGCCCGACGCCGCTCAACATCGTCATCAAGATGGTCCGCTGCAACGGCCAGCCGGTGGCCAAGCTCAGCGATTCGCCGGGCAAGAGCATGTGCGACGACCCGGGTTACCTGGCCTACCTGCGCCAGGTCTTCGAGTTGCCGCAGCCGGAGTAAGACCGGCCTGCAGGGCTTACAGGTAGTCGACGACCACCAGGTAAGCGCCCTGCAGCGGCTGCTGCTTCGAAGCCTGCACGCTGTAGCGCTCGGAGAAGGCGATATCGCCGGCACGCATCGCGCTGGCCGACACCGACAGCTTCTGGCCCTGGCGCTTGCCATCGCGCAGCGTCGCGGCCTGGCCATCGGCCAGCGCCGTTACGGCCACCGTCGAGCCCTTGGCCGACGGCGGGCAGGCCGCCAGGCTCAGCTCACCCTGGGACAGGTTCGTCGTGCAGCCCGGCTCGGCGATGCGGCCGCTGAAACGGATGCTGCCGCTGCTGGCCTGGGCCAGCGCACTGACGGACATCAGGGCCACGCACAGCAGAATGGAATTCCTCATGACACGTTCTCTGGTTCGGTGTGTCCTAGTTAGCGACAGGTTCGATCCGCCTTTAATAGGACAAATCCGAATCTGCTAGGGCCATCACCAAGAAAGAGTGATGCGCATCAAATAAGCTGATTTCCACCTGAAAAAGGCCTGTTTCCGCGCCTGCCGAACGCGCCGCTCAACGCGTCATCCACGGTCGTCTGTGACCTGGCCGCCCCGCCGTCAAATCGTCCACGCGCCTCTGACTCCGATTCCGCATACCACGTCACATTTATGGCGTCAATGAATTGGCGTTCAGAAAAATAATGAGACTTTCATCACAGGTGTGCATATACTTGCGTCACGGATTCAGGGGAAGGTATGTCCGAGTCCGGCCACAGGTGAGACGCAAGGATGGGTCTTGTTAGCCCGGCAGTGCTCCTTGCTTCCTCCTCTACTTCTCATCTCTTCAGTAGGGTTAGGTAAAAGCGAATGCACAAGATCAATCTCATTGCCGCTCTGATGCTGGCCGCCGCTCCGCTGGCCGCCAACGCCGCCGACGGCACCATCACCTTCAATGGCAAGGTGACCGACAAGACCTGCACCATCTCGACCCCGGGCGGCAAGGACTTCGCCGTCAACCTGCCGACCGTGTCCAAGAACACCCTGGCCACCGCCGGTGCCGTTGCGGGCCGTACCCCGTTCGCCATCAACCTGACCAAGTGCAGCGCCGGCAACGTCGCCACCTACTTCGAGCCGGGTTCGACCGTCGACTTCAACAGCGGCCGCTTGGTCAACCAGGCCTCGGCCAACGCTGCCACCAACGTGCAGCTGCAGCTGCTGGGCTCGAACAACCAGTTCCTGCCGATCAAGGCTGCCGGCGCTGGCCTGGCCCAGACCAACTCGCAGTGGGTCACCGTCGGCACCGACGGCTCGGCCGATCTGAACTACTACGCTGAGTACTACGCCACTGCCGCCGCCACCCCGGGCGACGTCACCAGCAGCGTCAAGTACACGATCATCTACAACTGATCGTCGTCGTACCCGCATTGGCCGGCGTACGCGCCGGCCAGTGCTTCGCGGCCCCTGGCCACACCCCTCGAGCGTAGTACTTCCGATGAAAGCAATCTTTCCCCGGGCGCTGCTGCTGGCAGCGTTCACGCTGCCCTTCTGCCAGAACGCTCTGGCCGGCGTGGTGGTCAACGGCACGCGAGTGATCTATCCGGCGCAGGCGCGCGAAGTCACCGTGCAGGTCGACAACGTGGGCGATTCGCCGGCGCTGGTCCAGGCCTGGATCGACAGTGGCGACGCCAACCAGACCGCCGACAACAGCGATGCCCCGTTCGTACTGACGCCGCCGATCGCGCGCGTCGAACCGGGCCGCAGCCAGGCGCTGCGCGTGATCTTCTCCGGTGCGCAGCTGCCGACCGACCGTGAGTCGGTGTTCTGGCTCAACGTGCTGGATGTGCCGCCGTCGCCCGACAACGCCGACAGCGGCGACCAGAATTACCTGCAGGTCGCGTTCCGTTCGCGCCTGAAACTGTTCTACCGGCCGCAGGGCCTGAAGGGCGTCGCCAACGACGCGCCGGCAGCGCTGCGCTGGACCCGCACTGGCGATCGCCTGCGGGTGGAAAACCCCAGCCCCTTCCACGTCACGCTGGCCGAAGTGCATGCCGTGACCGGCAGCAGTGAAAAGACCGTCGAGGACAAGGGCGCCATGGTCGCGCCGAAGCAGAGCCTGGAGTTCACCGCACCGGCGGGCTCCGACCAGGTGCGCTTCATCACCATCAACGATTACGGCGGTCGGGTGGAGCACAAGGTCCGCCTCGGCAGTACCGGGGGCTGAACGCGCCGCGCCGGCCATGGGCCTGCGCATCCCGCCACCGCCGCCGTGCGGCGAATTGAAGGAATGTCAGTGTGATCGGAAACAGATTGACATTGTCGATCCACCAGGCGATCTGCCTGCTGGTTGCTGGCGTGGCCTGCCCAGGATGGGCGCTGGCTGCGCCGGCCAATCTCGGCGAACAGGCGCTGATGGCGCAGAGCGGTGCGGCCAATGCGCGTGCACCCGAGTCGGCCCAGTTCAACTCCAGCTTCCTCTCCGGCCAGGCCAAGCAGGTCGATCTGGCGTCCTTCACCAATGGCAACCCGATGGTGGCCGGCACCTACCGCGTCGACGTCTACGTCAACGGTGGCTGGCAGGGCCGTCGCGATCTGCAGTTCAAGGCCGATGAGCAGGGCCGCGTCGACGCCTGCCTGCCGCTGCCGATGCTGGAAGAAATGGGTGTGGACAGCGAGGCCGTGCTGCTGCAGCAGGACCCGACGCTGCCGACCGACAAGACCAGCTGCGTGCCGGTGCAGCAGCGCATGGCCAATGCCTACGGCATCTATGACAGCGGCAACCTGCGCTACGACCTCAGCATTCCGCAGGTGTTCCTGCGCCGCGAGGCGCGCGGCTACGTCAATCCGTCGCTGTGGGACCGCGGCATCAATGCGGGCTTCGTCGGCTACAGCTTCAATGCCATCGACAGCGACAGCCGCGTCGAAGGTGGCCAGCGCAACCGCAGCGCCTACCTCGGCCTCAACGCCGGCCTCAACCTGGGGGGCTGGCAGTTCCGCCACGATTCCAACCTGACCTGGTCCGAAGGCAACGGCCGCCACTGGCAGAGCATTGCCACCTATGCGCAGCGCGGCATCCCGCAGGTGCGCGGCATGCTCACCATTGGTGAGGCCTACACCACTGGCGAACTGTTCGATTCGATCGGCTACCGTGGTGCCAGCCTGGCCAGCGACGACCGCATGCTGCCCGACTCGCTGCGCGGTTACGCGCCGGTCGTGCGCGGCATTGCCGAAACCAACGCGCGCATCGAAGTGCGCCAGAACCAGCAGCTGATCTACTCCTCCACCGTATCGCCGGGCAGCTTCGTCATCGACGACCTGTACCCGACCGGCTACGGCGGCGACCTGGAAGTGAGCGTGATCGAGGCCGACGGCCGCCGCCGCGAATTCAAGGTGCCGTTCGGTTCGGTGCCGCAGATGCTGCGCGAAGGCGTGTCGCGCTACTCGTTGACCGCCGGCCAGGTGCGCAACAAGCTGCTGGCCGATGAGCCGTGGCTGGTGCAGGGCACCTACCAGCGTGGCATCGGCAACCAGTTGACCCTGTACGGCGGCAGTGCGCTGAGCGAAGGCTACCTGTCGCTGCTGTACGGCGTGGGCCTGTCCACGCGCATCGGTGCTTTCGCCGCCGACGTCACCCACGCACGGACCTCGTTCGACCACTACGGCGACCATACCGGCGCCAGCGTGCGGTTGAGCTACAGCAACATGATCGGCGAGACCGGGACCAACCTGACCCTGGCCGCCTACCGCTATTCGACCGAAGGCTTCTACAGCCTGCAGGACGCGCTGTATGGCCGTGATTCGGACAAGCGCGGCATCGATCCGACCACCCGTGGCCGTCAGCGCAGCCAGTTCCAGGTGACCCTGAACCAGCCGCTGGGCCGCCGTGGCGGTGCGCTGTACGTGACCGGTTCGGTGCGTGACTTCTACGACCGGTCCGGCACCTCCAAGCAGTACCAGGTGGGCTACAACAACGCCTGGCGCTCGGTGAACTACGGCTTCTCGGCGCTGCGCACCGAAGAAGGCGTGCTCGGCCGTTCCGACACCCAGTACCTGCTGTCGATGAGCGTGCCGCTGGGCCGTGGCACCCACCCGGTGTCGTTCAGCGCCGACCTCGGCGCGCGCGACCGCGGTGGCTACGACAACAGCCGCGTCGGCATCACCGGTTCGGCCGGCATCGACAACAACTTCAGCTACGGCGCAGCCCTGTCCGATTCCCGCGAGGGTGGCACCACCGCGATCGCCAATGCCGAATACCGCAGCCGCTACTCCGCGCTGAACGCCACCTACAGCCACTCGCGTGATTTCCGCCAAGCGTCGGTCGGCGCCAACGGCAGCGTGGTGGTGCATCCGGGTGGCTTCACCTTCACCCCGCAGCGTGGCGACACCATGGTGCTGGTCGAAGCGCCGGGCGCGCGCGATGCGATCGTCAGCAACGCGCCGGGCCTGCGCGTCGATGGCCGCGGCTACGCCGTGGTGCCGTACGTGTCTCCGTACCGTCTCAACACCGTCACCCTCGATCCGCAGGGCATGGCCCACGACGTCGAACTGGAGAGCACCAGCCAGTCGATCGCGCCGTTCGCCGGTGCCATCAGCTACCTGCGCTTCGATACCCGCAAGGGCAACGCGCTGCTGATCCAGGTGCGCAACGCCGATGGCCGCAGCATGCCGTTCGGTGCGCAGGTCAAGGATGAGCAGGGCCAGCCGGTGGGCATGGTCAGCCAGGGCGGCCGCCTGTACGTGCGCAGCGAGCACACCCAGGGCCGCCTGCTGGTGGAGTGGGGCGCCGGTGCCGACCAGCGCTGCACCATCGATTACCAGGTTCCGGCGGGCGCTGATGCGTCCAAGACCGGCTTCATCCCGCTGGAGGCAGCATGCCGATGATTTCTTCCCGTGGCCGCAAGGCGCTGGCCGCGCTGGCCGTACTGGGCGGCGTGCTGCTGGCACAGCAGGCGAGCGCCGCCTGCCGCATCCAGAACAGCTGGTTCATCGCCCAGGACGTGACCATGGACATGGGCCAGATCGTGATCCTGCCCAGCACCCCGGTCGGTGGCGTGATCAAGGAAATCAGCGAACCGATCACCCAGCAGAACAGCGTTGCCCGCTGCGATTCCTGGACCGGCGGTCGTTCGATCGGTGAGTACGTCAATGCGGCGCAGAAGCGCCCGGTGGCCGGCTTCTCGAACGTCTATGAAACCGATGTGGCAGGCGTCGGCATCCGCCTGTACCGCGATTCGGGCGCGATCCAGACCTACTACCCGCACTCGATCAACTTCGGTGGCGGTTCCGTGGTCAGCCTCATCGGTGGCCAGTTCCGCATCCAGCTGATCAAGACGGCTGCGCAGACCGGCTCGGGCGTGATCGCGCCGAACGGCCGCTTCACTACGTACTACTTCGACGGCGATGGCCCCGGGCGCCCGGTCCTGACCTCGACCTTCAAGGGCTCGGGCACCACCGTGGTCAGCCCGACCTGTGAAGTGCAGGCCGGCAGCCGCAACATTGCCGTCGATTTCGGCAGCGTGCCCAACACCACCTTCACCGGTGTCGGCTCCAAGGCCGTTGATCGCGACTTCGAGATCCGCCTGAACTGCCAGGGCAGCAACGTCGCCGCCTATCAGAGCAAGATCGGCATCCGCCTCGATGCCGACCAGGACAGCTCGAACATGCCGGGCGTGCTGAAGCTCAGCGCGGCCAGCAACAGTGCCACCCGCATCGGTATCCAGATGGTCCAGCGCGATGGCAGCACCGAGCGTGAAGTGCGCTTCGGCCAGACCATCAACGTCGGCACCACGGCGCCGGGTACCAGCGTCATGGCGCTGCCGCTGCGCGCGCGCTACGTGCAGACCCAGGCCGGTACGGTCGGCGCCGGTGTCGCGAACGGCCAGGCCACGTTCACCATCCAGTACGAGTAAGCCGGCTCCAGGCCACGCCCCTGCTGCGTTCCACCGCAACGTCGCCCGTTCCACGGGCGGCGTTGACTGCGTCTTGATCCTGCAACGATGAAGATCGATGCCACGACGCGCATGCAGACGCCTTAGTGTGATGTATGTCGCGAATTTGGAGTTTCCTCATGAGGTGACCGTCTCCTGCCTGCGGGTATTGGACGGCAACGCCGAAAGGATCCAGACGTGGCTACTGCTGTTTGCCCCCTTCCGCGCCGGCCTTCGGAAGCGCTCCGGTGAAGGTCCTGTCGGTATTCGGCACGCGACCGGAAGCCATCAAGATGGGGCCCCTGGTGCGCGCCCTGGCACAGGCTGCGGATATCGAATCGGTGGTCTGCATCACCGGGCAGCACCGCGCGATGCTCGACCAGGTGATGTCGCTGTTCGAGATCACCGCCGACCATGACCTGGATGTCATGGTGCCCAACCAGACCCTCAATGGCCTGTGCTCCAGGCTGTTCGAGCGGCTTGACGCGCTCTACACGCAGGTCCGCCCCGACTACGTGCTGGTGCATGGCGATACCACCACGGCGATGACCGCGGCCCTGGCCGCGTTCCACCACCGCATCCCGATCGGCCATGTCGAGGCCGGCCTGCGCACCGGCGACATCAACCGGCCGTGGCCGGAGGAGATGAACCGGCGGGTGGTCGATGTGGTCGGCCATCAGCTGTATGCACCCACCCCAGGCTCGCGCGCCAACCTGGCCCGCGAGCATCTGGGCGGGCAGATCCTGGTCACCGGCAACACCGTCATCGATGCCCTGCAGCAGACCGTGCAGCGGCTGGATGCAGATGCGGCATTGCGCGCGCAGGCCGACCAACCCTTCCACATGCTCGACCCCGCGCGCCGCCTGCTGCTGGTCACCGGCCATCGCCGCGAGAGCTTCGGCCAGGGCTTCGAGGACATCTGCCGTGCGCTGGCTGAGCTGGCGCGGCGGCCGGACCTGCAGGTGCTGTACCCGGTGCACCTCAACCCGAACGTGCAGGGCCCGGTCAACGCCCACCTCGGCCACCTCGACAACGTGCACCTGGTGCCACCGCAGGATTACCTGCGCTTCGTGCGCCTGATGCAGCGCGCCGACGTCATCCTCACCGACTCCGGTGGCGTGCAGGAAGAAGCGCCGGCGCTGGCGAAACCGGTGCTGGTGATGCGCGATGTCACCGAACGGCCGGAGGCGGTCGAGGCCGGCGTGGTGACGCTGGTCGGCACCACGCCCTCGCGCATCATCGATGCGGTCAGCGCGGTATTGGCACAGCCCCCGCAGCCGACCCGCTTCGACCCCGATGCCAGCCCCTACGGCGATGGCCGCGCCAGCGCCCGCATCGTCGCCGCCCTGCGCGGTGCGCCCCTTCCCGAATTCTCGCCCGGTCTCCGCTGTGGCGGTGCCGCCCACCTCCATCCGCATGAAGTGATGCCATGACCCAGACCGGCCGCTCTTCCCTGTTTGCTTCCGCTGCCGCGTTCGTCCTGTCGGGCGCGGTCGGCACAGCCCATGCCGCCGACAGCGTCGCCGGCCAGTTCGCCGAATGGAGTGGCGACAGCACGGTGAACCGGCAGATGACCCTGCGCGAACTCGGCTTCCGCCAGCCGCTGGTGCTGAGCGGGCAGGAGAGCCAGCGCGAGATCTACCTGCCGGTGCCGGCCGGCGTGGCCACCCGCGATGCGCAGCTGCAACTGGACGGGCGCTATGTGCGCGGCCACGCCGGGCGCACCTCGGGCTTGTGGTCGGTCGATGGCGATCCGATCGCCGCGCGTTCGATCACCGACGCGCAGGGCGACGCCAGCCAGCTGCTGGCCATCGATGGCGAACCCCGCCAGAACGGCTTCGTGCGGGTCGGCGTCGGCTGGTGGTCGATCGTGTCCGACTACCAGTGTGCCGACCAGAGCGCACCGGCCAACGTGCTGCGGCTGTCGCCGGACTCGCGCTTCAGCTACCGCTTCGATGGGCGTGCCGTGGATACCGTGGCCAAGGCCTGGGGCGCCCTGCCACCGCAGGTGCGCCTGCTGGTGGATGGCAAGGCGCTGCAGGCGCCCGCCTACGACGCGGCCTGGCGCATCGGTACCGCGTTGCAGGCCGGCGGCAAGCAGGTGCAGGTGGTGGCGCTGCCCAAGGTCGGTGACAGCGTCGACCTGGCCGGCATCAGCATCCCGGCCAGCCTGCAGGGCGTGCCGGCCTATGCCGCGCTGGCTACGGGCGAGCGTGCGCACGCGATCAAGGACCTGGCCGAAGTGGGGGCGCTGCTGTCGTTGCGCGACAGCGGGCCGCTGGCCGCCGATGTGATGATCGGCAGCGATGCATTGCGCGCCGGCGTGCGTGCGGCGCTGGATGCGCTGGCCGTACAGGTTGGCGCGGCGGGCGCTGATGCGGGCACGGCATTCGCCGCGTGGCGCGGTACCGACATGGGCGGCCTGGAAAAGCCCGCTGCCAACGCATCGGTCAGCGTGGTGGCCGTGGCCGGGCGTCCGACGCTGCTGGTCGACCCGGCGGCGGCGGGCAAGGTCGCCGGGCTGTTCGCCGAACAGTGGCGCAGCTATGCGCTGGGCCGCAGCCTGCAGGTCAGCGCAGCAGGCACGCCCAGACTGGACGGTGACCAGGTGCTGCTGAGCCGGCTCGGCAACATCGCCGGCACGATGGAGGTGGTGACCCGCGCCGATCGCAGCGCCAGCTTCGACCTCGGCGCGCTGTCGGCCGATGGGCGCCTGCCCGAGGAAGTGGTGATCGATGTCTCGGCGGCCCCCAACGCGGCCGGGCAGGGCGCGGTGGCGACGATCTACTTCAATGATTACCTGCTGGGCGGCAAGGTGTTGTCGGCCAACGGCCAGCCGCAACGGCTGGTGGCCAAGGTGCCGGCCTATGCCCTGTCGGCGCGCAACGAGATCCGTGTCAGCTTCCTGCGCCAGCCGGCACGGCCGTACTGCCACGATCCGGCCACCGGCTACCCGGTCTCGATCCTGCCCAGCAGCCACCTGACCCTGGCCAAGCGTTCGCTGGGCAGTGATTTCGTTGGTGCCAGCAGCCAGTTGTCGCGCGGCAACCAGGTGTTCGTGCCCGGCACCTGGCTGCAGGATGCGCCGGCCTCGCTGGGCAAGGTCATCGCGGTGGCCAGTGCAGTGGGCGCCTCGCCGGAAGCGTCGGAACTGAAGGTGGTCGACGCCGGTGCCGCGGTCAGCCCGGGCGCACCGTGGCTGGCCTTCGGCGTGGTACCGGCCGGTGTCGATGTGGCCGGCCTGAAGGAGGGCCACCTGCTGATCGGCGGCACGTCGCAGCCGCTGCTGGATGTCAGCGGGCTGGATCGTGCTGCCGTGGTGCAGGTGGGGTCGTCCGGCGGCCAGCTGGGCGTGCTCTACAGCGACCTCGGTGCGCAGGCACCGTCGTTCGGCGCGCCGTTCCGGCTGCTGCGGGGCGATCTTGCCGTGCTCGACGGCAGTGATGCCGTGCGCGAATTCGACCGCCAAGATCCCTATGGCACGCGTATCGCGCAGGACGGCAATCCGCAATCGAAGTGGGAACGGCACATGGTGTGGTTGCTGCTGCTGGTCGGCGTGATCGTGTTCGCGCTGCTGGCCGCCCGCGTTACCCAGGTGCGCCGCCGCAAGTCCGCCAACGCAGGGCACTGATCCATCGTGGACGGTCTGTTCTGGAACATCCAGCTGGCCAACTACTACGCCGCCCTGGAAGCCACGGCGGCGGCGGTGGCCGTGCTGATCCTGATATCCAGCCTCGATGACCTGTTCATCGATGTCTGGTACTGGGTACGCGAGAGCTGGCGCGCGCTGACGATCAAGCGCCGCGATGCGTACCGGCCGCTGACCCAGGACGACCTGCTGCAGCGGCCGGAACAGCCGCTGGCGATCATGGTGCCGGCGTGGATGGAGTACGACGTCATCGCGCAGATGGTGGAGAACATGATCAACGTGCTCGACTACCGCGAGTACGTCGTGTTCGTCGGCACCTATCCCAACGACCAGCAGACCATCGACGAAGTCGAACGCATGCGCCGCCGCTACAAGCGCCTGCGCCGCGTGGAGGTGCCGCACGACGGGCCGACCAGCAAGGCCGACTGCTTGAATTGGCTGATCCTGGCGATCTTCGATTATGAGAAGCGCCACGACATCGAGTTCGCCGGCGTGATCCTGCACGACAGCGAAGACGTGCTGCACCCGATGGAACTGCGCTTCTACAACTACCTGCTGCCGCGCAAGGACATGATCCAGTTGCCGGTCACCTCGCTGGACCGCGAGTGGTACGAGCTGGTGGCCGGTGTCTACATGGACGAGTTCGCCGAATGGCACGCCAAGGACCTGGTGGTGCGCGAGAGCGTATCCGGCATGGTGCCATCGGCGGGCGTCGGTACCTGCTTCTCGCGGCGCGCGCTGCTGGCGCTGAGCGCGCAGACTGACAACCAGCCCTTCAACACCGACAGCCTCACCGAGGATTACGACGTTGGTGCGCGGCTGGCAGCGATGGGCATGCAGTCGATCTTCGCGCGCTTCCCGGTGCAGTTCCGCGTGCGTCGGCCGTCGTGGTTCGGCTGGGGGCCGGTGCGCGAGCGCACCCAGCAGATGGCGCTGTGCGTGCGCGAGTACTTCCCCGACAACTTCCGCGCCTCGTACCGGCAGAAGGCGCGCTGGGTGCTCGGCATCGGCCTGCAGAGCTGGGAGTCGCTGGGCTGGCGCGGCTCGCTGGCCACCAAGTACCTGCTGGCGCGCGACCGCAAGGGCATCATCACCTCGTTCGTCAGCATCATCGCCTACCTCATCTTCCTGCAGCTGCTGCTGTTCTGGCTGCTGAAGATGACCGGGGTATGGACGATGCAGTTCCCCAGCGTGTTCCAGGCCGGTACCTGGCAGATGAACGTGGCGCTGCTGACCACGGCGGCGCTGGCGACCCGGGTCGTGCAGCGCTTCTACTTCGTCAACCGGCTGTATGGTTGGGAGCATGCGTTGATGTCGATCCCGCGCATGGTGGTCGGCAACATGATCAACTTCATGGCCACCGCACGCGCGTGGAAGGTGTTCCTGGCCTACCTGCTGTTCGGCAAGCGCATGGTCTGGGACAAGACCATGCACGACTTCCCGGATGCCGCGCAGCTGGTGCAGACCCGCAAGCAGCTGGGCGAGCTGTTGACCACCTGGCAGGCAGTGGAGCCCGAGCGGCTGCAGCAGGCGCTGGACCAGCAGCATGCCGGCCGGCAGCAGCCACTGGGCCGCATCCTGCTCACCCAGGGCTGGCTGGATGATGAAACGCTGGCCGAGGCGATCGCCTTCCAGGGTGACCTGCAGCGTGCGGTGATCGATGTGGACTACCTGCGTGCCTGCCAGTTCCCGGTCAGCGCCGACGCCTGCGTGCAATGGCGCATGTTGCCGCTGCCACCGCGTGAGCAAGGCACCCTGCGGCTGGCCGTCGCCAGCCCATTGCCCGAAGAGGCGTTGGCACTGCTGAAGCAGGAAACCCGCAGCGAGCACATCGAACAGAGCATTGCCCGCGAAAGCGAAATCAACGCCGGTCTGCGCCTGATCGGCGGCGACCGGCACTGGCATCTGGACAACGTGCCCTTGTTGGGTGACCTGCTGGTGGAGATGCGCCTGATCGACCACGCGCGCTTCGAGATCGCGCTGGACGCGTACAAGCCGCAGCGCGATGGCCGCATTGGCGATTACCTGGTCAAGCAGGGCATCACCACGGAAGACGCGGTGGCCCAGGCCATGCAGGAACAGCGCCGGCGTGCGGCCGCGCTGCAGTCACCGCCTCCCGGAGCCTTGCCGGCATGAAGACCACGCTGCTGTCCACCGTCATTGCCGTGGCACTGGCCAGCGCCGCCGCGCCGGTGCTGGCACAGGCCGATGCAGCACTGCCGCTGTCCGGTGCGGCCTACCGCATCGCCGAGCAGGCGTTTGCCGCCTATGAGCGCGGCGACTACCCGGCGGCCTACCAGCAGTCCACGGAAGCGATCCGGCTGCGCCCGGACGTGGTGCGGCTGCGCCTGCTGCAGATCTATGCGCTGCAGAAACTGGGGCGGGGTGCCGAGGCGCAGCAGCAGGCACGTCGTGCACTGGATGCGGGGTTGAAGGATCCGGCGTTGCCGACGCTGGCGGCTGCCGCCGCTGCACGTAGCGCGGCGACTGGCGGCAAAGGTGCGCGCACGACATCCCCATCGCGTCCGGTCGGCAGTGGTGCGGACCGCAGCAGGCAGCGGGCATATGCGCTGGCCACCGAGGCATACGCCGCCTATGACGCCGGGCGGATGGGAGAGGCGGCCGGCAAGGCCGAACAGGCCTTCCGGCAGCAGCCGACGCAGGGGGCCTGGGCGTTGCTGTGGGTGGCTGCGCTGGAGGCACAGCAGCAGCCCGAACAGGCCGACGCCGCCATTGCCACCGCACTGCAGCTGGGCGCGCCGAATGCCGAGGCGCTGCAGGCCCGGCGCGTGGCGCTGGATCGCCAGCGCGCGCTGCTGCAGGCCCAGCAGGCGTATCGGTCGCTGTCCACGCAGGATGATGCCGCGGCCGTTGCGCAGGCACGTGCCGCTGTCGAGCTGGCACCGGAGGTGGCCACGTACCGGTTGCTGCTGATTACCGCGCAGCTGCAGCAGGGGCAGCTGGCCGACGCCGAGCGCAGTGCCGACCAGGCGTTGCAGGCCGACGGCCAGGATCTCAATGCACGGGTGATGCGCGGCTACCTGCGCCAGCGCCAGGGCAATACCGTGCTCGCCAATGAGGACTTCGACACCGCACTCGCTGCGCCGGGGTCAACAACGCAGCAGCGCAACGTGCGCCTGCTGGCGGTGGATGCGGCGCTGGCCAGTGCCGACCGCACGCGCGCCGCGGCACTGCTGGCACCTCTGCAGTCGGCATTGCCAACGGATGCGGGCGATGCACGCGCGCAGCAGCTGCTGCAACAGGCCATCGAGCAGCGCGGCCGGGCGATCCGCTCCAGTCGCGCGCTTCCCCGCATCAGCGCCCAGGCCTACCCGGCACCGTTCCAGCACTGCCAGTCGGGCGACACAGGCAATGTCTGCGAGCTGATGCCGGCCGATCTGCAGGGCGATGGCGGTGCCGCGCAGCGTGCCTACGCTGCCTATGCGCGCCAGGACTATGCTGAGGCCATCGGTGAGGCGCGGCAGGCCGTGCAGCGCGCGCCGGACGACGCGAAGCTGCAGGGCCTGCTGACCACCACGCTGGCATCGGGCGACCGCGCCCAGCAGGACGAAGCACGGCAGCGCCTGGATGCGGCGCTGGCACAGCGCCCTGACGATGCGGAGGCGCTGATGCAGCGCGGCTACCTCAACCAGAAGGCGCACGAACCGGCGCAGGCACTGGCCGACTTCCGTGCCGCCGAGGCCACCGGCAAGGCACCGAAGAGTGTGGTCCTCGACCAGGCGTACGCGAGTGCGGCCAACGGCGATCATCCACAGGCGGTGTCACTGCTGCGTAGCGCCGTCGACCGCGCCGACGCCGGTGAGCTGCCGCTGGATGAGCGCCAGCGCTACAACGTGCGCAATGCCATCGCCAACTATTCGCGCGAGTGGGGCGTGATCGCCTCGGCCGGTTTCCGGGGGGCGCGCCAGGCCGCGACCAATGTCGGCGGCGCGGCGATCAGCACGCCGGGTGATTCGGTGTTCAGTACGCTGGAGGCGTTCTGGCGGCCCCCGGCCTTCAACGACCAGCACGGCACGCTGGAACTCTATGCACGCCTGCTCAACACCCTGTACGACCAGGGCGGCACCTACGAATCGATCCGCGCGGTGGATCCGTGCACTGGTGAATCGACCCCGGATGCACGCGCACGCGCTGAACGTCTCAGCCATTCGCGCTCCACCACCGGCTGGCCGTCCACCATCGCCTCGTTCGGCATGCGCTACGCCTTCGGCCAGACCGGCCTGAGCGCCGGCATCGAGCGCCGCCAGTTCCTCGGCAGCGCCACCCGCACGGGCGATGTCTATCCCGCAGCGGCGGCCGTGCAATGCAGCCTGCAGCTGGCCCTGAACCCACCACTGGAAGCCAGCACACTGGCCCGCTACCGCTTGGCCAGCGGTTCCGGCGGCTGGATGTCCTACCTGACCTACGGCTATTACCACGGCACTGATCTGCGCACCGACGTGAACCAGTGGTGGATGGTCAGCGGTTACGCGCAGGGCGGCTACACCTGGGACGACAACAGCGCCCACTTCACCCTTGACGCGCTCGATGCCAACGGCACACCGGTGCGGCGGATCGGCGATGCCAACGGGCGCCTGCATCGCGAGCAGTGGTTCGCTGCCGGTGAACTGCGTGTTGGCCGCAGCTTCCGCTTTGGTGCCGGGCAGACCCACTGGGTGGTCACGCCGTACGTGGTGGTGGGGGCGGACTGGCTCGACCAGCGCTCGCGCGTGCGCGACATCCGTTACCCGCTGTTCCCGGCGCAGTCGTTCGCGCTCAACGATACGCAGCGCAGCTGGTCCCTTGGCGCGGGCCCGGGCGTGGGCGTGCGCTACTGGTTCCGCGAGGACCACTACAACACACCGCGCTCCTACCTGGACCTGACCGTGCAGTATCGCTTCGCGATCGGCGGCGGTGATACGCAGCGCGCCAAGGGCCTGTTCGCCACCGCCATCCTCTACTACTGAGGCACGCCCCAACGTCGTCGCAGCGCCGCGGCCTGCGGCGTGTCCTGGGTCAGCCACGGCTCCAGTGCATAGACCAGCACGTGCTGCGCACCGCTGTCGCGTGCCCACGCCAGCTGCCGCTGGATGCGCGCGGCATCGGCGGTCTCGCCCTTGAACGCGCTGCCGTCGGCGGCGCTGCCGGGCAGTTCGCGGAACAGTTCGACGATCGCATCGAAGCTGATGCCGTGCGCGTGGAAATGATCGAGCAGCGGTTGCAGCTGCTGCACGTTGCCGGCGCCGGCCACCCCCACGCCGTCCTGCACCATCGGCCGCAGCGCGGCCTGTGCCAGCACCGCCTGCCACAGCGTGACCAGGTTGCCATCGGTCTGCAGGCGGCTGAAGTAGCAGGAGATCGCGCAGTCACCGCCGCGCGCACGGGCGGCGTCTGCCAGCCCGTGCAGCCATTGCGCCAGCGACTGCTGGCGGGCCGGATCGGCCCAGTGGTACTGCTCCAGTTCGTAGGGCAGGTACCAGCCCCCGAAGGCGGGTTGCTGTGCCCAGGGTGCCTGTGCCAACCAGCTGCGTGCATGCGCGAGGCTGTCGGCCAGGAACGCCTGCAGCGTGGCATCGTCGGTACCAATGGCCTGCCACCAGCGTTGCTGGAAGGGCAGGCCGACGCGGATGCGGAGGTTGTTCTCGCTGGCGGCGGTGAACAGCTGCTGCAGGCTGCTGTCCGGCAACGACCAGTCGCCGTCGCTGCCACCGACGATGCCGGTCCACTGCAGCACCAGCTGCCGGCAGCCCAGCGTATGGGCAAGCTTCAACGAACGTTGCCAGTCGGCCAGGCCCCATTGCAGGTGGCTGCGCCAGGGCTGCAGGAAGGTGCCATCCACCTGCACCGGCAGCGAGCAGCCGGGCAGGGTGGCGAGGGTAGCAGCCAATGGCGCCAGCACCGCGGCGCGCAGCAACCGGCGGCGCAACGGCGAAGACGGATCCGTGGGAAGGTCGGGCCGAACCATGCCCGCATCATCCCAGAGCACCGTGCGCGGCAGGTGAACCACCGCCCGGTAGTGCCCGCCGCTGGCCGAAGCGTGCTCTGGTAGTGCCGGCCGCTGGCCGGCATCGCCTACCGCTTACTCCAACGCGTAGCGCAGGGTGAACAGCACCGCCACCAGCCACACCGCCGGATGCACTTCGCGCCAGCGGCCGGTGCCGGCCTTCAGCGCGGCATAGGCGATGAAGCCGAACGCCAGGCCGTTGGCGATGGAGTAGGTGAACGGCATCGCCAGCGCACACAGCGCGGCCGGCACCGATTCGGTCAGGTCGCTCCAGTCCACTTCCACCAGTTCGCGCAGCATCAGACCGGCCACGAACAGCAGCGCCGGCGCGGTGGCATAGCTGGGCACCATCGCCGCCAGCGGCGAGAACAGCAGCGCGGCCAGGAACAGCGCCGATACGACCAGCGCGGTCAGGCCGGTACGGCCACCCACCTGCACGCCCGAGGCGCTTTCAGCGAAGGCCGTGGTGCTGCTGGTGCCGAGCATCGAACCGGCCACGATTGCGGTGCTGTCGGCCAGCAGAGCGCGGCCGAAACGCTTCTGCGCCCCCGGCAGTTTCAGCAGGCCGGCACGACCGACCACGCCGTACAGGGTACCGGTGGCATCGAACACTTCTACCAGCACGAACACCAGCACCACCTGCAGCAGCACCGCGATCGGCGCGCCGCCGTCATGGTGCAGCAGGCCCGGCAGGTCCAGCTGCAGGAAGGTGGGTGCCAGGCTTGGCGGCAGCGAGACCAGGCCCTGGTACTGCACGTCGCCCAATGCCCAGCCAGCGCCGGTCACCGCCAGGATGCCGATCAGGATCGCACCACGGATGCGGCGCGCTTCCAGTACCGCGATCAGCAGGAAGCCGGCCAGTGCCAGCAGCGGCGGCGCGGTGTTCAACGGGCCCAGCGCCACCAGCGTGTCTTCATTGCCGACGATCACGCCGGACTTCTGCAGCGCGATGATCGCCAGGAACAGGCCGATGCCGGCCACGATCGCCGAGCGCAGCGACGAAGGAATGCCCGACACCAACCATGCCCGCACGCCGGTCAGCGACAGCACCAGGAACACCAGGCCGGAGATGAACACCGCCCCCAGAGCCTGCTGCCATGGCAGGCCGGCGGCACCGACCACGGTGAACGCGAAGAACGCGTTCAGGCCCATGCCCGGTGCCATGCCAACCGGGAAATTGGCGGCCAGCGCCATCACTGCCGAGCCCAACGCAGCGGCCAGGCAGGTGGCCACGAACACCGCACCCGCATCCATGCCGGTGGTGCCGAGGATCTCGGGGTTCACGAAGACGATGTAGGACATCGTCAGGAAGGTGGTGACACCGGCCAGCAGCTCGGTACGCACGGTGGTGCCGTGCTGCTGCAGCTGGAACAGGCGCTCGAACAGGGACATGGGGTCGCTCATGGGTAGATGCCGGCCGCTGGCCGGCATGCATGGTCGGTACACATTGCAAAAGGAGAAAGGCCGCGCGAGCGCGGCCTTTCCTGTTGCCTTACTTCAGCGCCTTGAAGCGCAGGCGCTTCGGCGCAGCGTCGTCGCCCATGCGGCGGCGCTTGTCTTCTTCGTACTCGCGGTAGTTGCCCTGGAAGAACTCCACGTGCGAGTCGCCTTCGAACGCCAGGATGTGGGTCGCGATGCGATCCAGGAACCAGCGGTCATGCGAAATGACGAAGGTGTTGCCCGGGAACTCCAGCAGCGCATCTTCCAGCGCACGCAGGGTTTCGATGTCCAGGTCGTTGGACGGTTCGTCGAGCAGCAGCACGTTGCCACCCTGCAGCAGGGTCTTGGCCATGTGCAGGCGGCCACGCTCACCACCGGACAGCGAACCGACCATCTTCTGCTGGTCCTGGCCCTTGAAGTTGAAGCGGCCGATGTAGGCGCGCGACTGGATCTCGATGCCGTTGATGTTGAGGATGTCCAGGCCGCCAGCGATTTCCTGGAAGACGTTGTGGTTGCCTTCCAGCGCGTCGCGGCTCTGGTCCACGTAGGACAGCTTCACGGTCGGGCCGACCACGATCTCGCCGGTGTCCGGCTTTTCCTGGCCGGTGATCATCTTGAACAGGGTCGACTTACCGGCACCGTTCGGGCCGATGATGCCGACGATGGCGCCGGCCGGCACCAGGAAGTTCAGGTTGTCGAACAGCAGGCGGTCGCCGAACTTCTTGGAGACGTTCTTGAACTCCATCACCGCGTTGCCCAGGCGCTCGCCCGGCGGGATGAAGATTTCATTGGTCTCGTTGCGCTTCTGGTAATCGACCGACTGCAGCTCTTCCAGGCGGGCCAGACGGGCCTTGCCCTTGGTGCGGCCGCCCTTGGCGTTCTGGCGCGACCACTCCAGTTCCTTCTGGATTGCCTTCTGGCGAGCCTTTTCCTGGTTGTCTTCCTGCTTCAGGCGCTCGTCCTTCTGGGTCAGCCAGTCGGTGTAGTTGCCCTTCCACGGAATGCCGCGGCCGCGGTCCAGTTCCAGGATCCACTCGGCGGCGTTGTCCAGGAAGTAGCGATCGTGGGTGACCGCCACCACGGTGCCGGTGTAGCGCGCCAGGAACTGTTCCAGCCATTCCACCGACTCGGCGTCGAGGTGGTTGGTCGGTTCGTCGAGCAGCAGCATGTCCGGCTTCTGCAGCAGCAGGCGGCACAGCGCCACGCGGCGCTTCTCACCACCGGACAGCTTGCCGACGATGGCATCCCACGGCGGCAGGCGCAGCGCATCGGCGGCCACGTCCAGCTGGTTTTCCAGGGTGTGCGCGTCGCCAGCGGCCAGGATCGCCTCCAGGCGCTCCTGTTCCTTGGCCAGCGCGTCGAAGTCGGCGCCTTCCTCGGCGTAGGCCAGGTACACCGCGTCCAGCGCGGCCTGGGCCTGCAGCACTTCGCCCACGCCTTCCTCGACCGCTTCACGCACGGTCTTGGTCGGGTCCAGTTCCGGTTCCTGCGCCAGGTAGCCGACCTTGATGCCCGGCTGCGGGCGGGCTTCGCCCTCGAAATCGGTGTCCACGCCGGCCATGATCTTCAGCACGGTGGACTTGCCGGCGCCGTTCAGGCCCAGCAGGCCGATCTTCGCGCCCGGGAAGAAGGACAGCGAGATGTCCTTGATGATCTGCCGCTTGGGCGGGACCACCTTGGACACGCGGTTCATGGTGTAGATGTATTGCGAGGACATGAGGTCTCCGTAGGCGCGGCCCTGCGCCCGGCCCGTCACGGGAACATCCCGGTGCGGCAGCGGGCACAGACTGAAAAGGTGTACCCCCAATTATAGCCGGAACCGGTTCCGGGCCGCGCCTGGAAGGGGTGGCCGGGCTGGCCGCGGCCTGAATACCTCGTCACAGTCCTGCAGCGGGAAGCGTTTCCAGCCGGAAACGGTTCAGATCGGGTGCGCAATATGGGCTCACCACCCACCCGAGCAGAGGTCTGACATGCGCATCAATCGAGTAATGGCCGGCGCCGTGGCCTCTGTGCTGGCGTTCGGCGCCGTGGCCCCGGCCTTCGCCGACAACGACCACCGCCGCGACCATGATCGCCGCGAGTGGCGCGAGGACCGCCGCGAATGGCGCCAGGACCGCCGTGACTGGGAGCGCGACCGCCGCGAGGCCCGCCGCGACTATCGCCAGGACCGCCGTGAATGGCACCGTGACCATGACCGTTACTACCGCCCAGCGCCGCCGCGCGTGGTCTATCGCCCGGCACCGCCGCCGCCGCGCTACGGCAGCTACGGCTGGCGGGTCGGCTCCCCCTATCGCAATTACTACTCCGGCCCGGTCTACGTGGTGAACGACTACCCGCGCTACCACCTGCGTCGCCCGCCGTATGGCCACCACTGGATCCGCGATGACCGCGGCAACATGCTGCTGGTCGCCATCGCCACCGGCGTGATCGCCCAGTACGTGCTCAGCGGCCGCTGAGGATCGCGGCTGGGGTCGGATCCCTTTCCGACGGAAAGGGCTCTGACCCCACAGCATCAATCGAAACCATACGGGGCCGGATTCCTTCGGGGATGCCGGCCCCGTCTGTTTCGGCCCCAGCAGGCCGGTGCAGGGCTACAATCAAGGGCTGAGTCGTACCCCTTTTCCCTGCCTGCTGGAGTACCCGATGTTCCCGCGTGACGTCCGCATCGAATCCTACGATCCCGAACTGGCCAAGGCCATCGCCGCTGAGACCCAGCGCCAGGAAGACCACGTCGAGCTGATCGCCAGCGAGAACTACACCAGCCCGGCGGTGATGGAAGCCCAGGGCAGCCAGCTGACCAACAAGTACGCCGAAGGCTACCCGGGCAAGCGCTACTACGGCGGCTGCGAATACGTGGACATCGCCGAGCAGCTGGCGATCGACCGCCTGAAGCAGCTGTTCGGCGCGGACTACGCCAACGTGCAGCCGCACAGCGGCTCGCAGGCCAACCAGGCCGTGTACTTCGCCCTGCTGCAGCCGGGTGACACCATCCTCGGCATGAGCCTGGCCCACGGCGGCCACCTCACCCACGGCGCCAAGGTCAACGCCTCGGGCAAGCTGTTCAACGCCGTGCAGTACGGTGTGAACGACCAGGGCCTGATCGATTACGACGAAGTCGAGCGCCTGGCCCTGGAGCACAAGCCGAAGATGGTCGTGGCCGGCTTCTCGGCCTACTCGCAGGTGATCGACTGGGCGCGCTTCCGCGCCATCGCCGACAAGGTCGGTGCCTACCTGTTCGTCGACATGGCCCACGTCGCCGGCCTGGTCGCCGCAGGCGTCTACCCGAGCCCGCTGGAACACGCCCACGTGGTCACCTCGACCACCCACAAGACCCTGCGCGGCCCGCGCGGCGGCATCATCGTCGCCAAGGGCGCCGACGAAGACCTGGTCAAGAAGCTGCAGTCGATCGTGTTCCCGGGCATCCAGGGCGGTCCGCTGATGCACGTCATCGCCGGCAAGGCCGTGGCCTTCAAGGAAGCGCTGGAACCGGGCTTCAAGGCCTACCAGCAGCAGGTGGTGAAGAACGCCCAGGCGATGGCCAACACGCTCATTGCGCGTGGTTACAAGATCGTCTCCGGTGGCACCCAGAACCACCTGATGCTGGTCGACATGATCGGCAAGGACGTGTCCGGCAAGGACGCGGAAGCCGCGCTGGGCAAGGCCCACATCACCGTCAACAAGAACTCGGTGCCGAACGACCCGCGTTCGCCGTTCGTGACCTCGGGCCTGCGCCTGGGTACCCCGGCGGTGACCACCCGTGGCTACGTCGAACAGGATTGCGTGGAACTGGCCAACTGGATCGCCGACGTGCTCGACGCACCGAACGATGACGCCGTCATCGCCCGCGTGCGCGATGCCGTCAGCGCGCAGTGCCGCAAGTATCCGGTCTACGGCTGATCGCAGCAGGGGTCAGAGCCCTTTCCTGACGGAAAGGGATCCGACCCCGAAGCCCGGATCGAAGCAGGGGTCGGATCCCTTCCCGCAGGGAAGGGCTCTGACCCCGCCATCAGGAATCCCGCGCATGGATGAGCGCCGCCTCAAGTACCTGTACACCGCGCTGGCGGTGCTGTTTGGCCTGCCCAGCCTGGTGATGGGCGGCGCGGCGGCGACGATGCTGCTGCTGATGGGGCTGGGCCAGTTCGGCCATGGCACGCTGGTCTCGGTGACCGTGATGCCGCTATGGGGCCTGGCCGGCATTGCCGGCTGCCTGGCCTGGTTGTGGTTGAGCGCGGGTTTTCTGCTGCAGGGACGTACCGGGCTGCAGGTGCGTCCAGTCTGGTGGTGGATGCTGCTGGCGGGTGGTCTCGCCGCCTTGCCGCCGCTGGGGCTGGCGCTGTGGTGGGGCATCGCCGTGAACGCCGAAGGCATCGGTTTGTTGCTGTTGGGCCCGTCGATGCTGGTGCCGGCTGCGATGCTGGTGTGGATCAAACGCCGCGCATGACGCGGCCCATGGAAGGAAATCGAACGCATGGATGAGCGTCTGCACAAACGCTGGATGGCCATTGCCGGCCTGCTGGTGGGCCTGCCCACCGTGGCGGCAGGCGGCACGGGTGCCGTGCTGGGGCTGATGGTCGTATGGGACGGC
This sequence comes from Stenotrophomonas sp. S4, assembly GCF_054187805.2. NCBI lineage: Bacteria > Pseudomonadati > Pseudomonadota > Gammaproteobacteria > Lysobacterales > Lysobacteraceae > Stenotrophomonas > Stenotrophomonas sp. S4. The sequence goes on from NZ_CM196188.1 coordinate 709,061, forward strand.
AAGTACCTGACGGGCGACGAGCACACGCTCCTGCTGCTGTGGTCATCGGCCGGAATCCTGGGCGTGTTGTCCTGGTTGTGGCTGAGCGGTCTCTTCCTGTGGCGCGGTCTTGCAGGCCTGCGCCAATCGCCGGTTGTCGCCTGGGTAGGGCTGGTGCTGGGGGCCCTGGCCGCATTCGGCGTGGTTGCCGCCGCGCTGTACTTCACCTTCAAGCACGGGGAGATCTCGACCCTGGCCTTCCTCGGGTTCGGCCCGCCGCTGCTGGTGATGGCAGGGTATCTGGCGTGGTTGCGTTGGGCCCGCGCGGCATCGGCACCACCCGCTCCCGGTTGAGCGGGTTGTCCTGGCTGCACGGGATGCTCTGATTGGCCGAAATGCAGGCGCTTGCGCGCAGACAGCATTTGCTGCTGCGCCCCTTCTCAGGTACCTTTGCGACGCTGCCATGACCGTGGCAATAGGTACTTCCCTGAGCCAGGCGTTCCATGCACTGCCCCTTCTGCCAACATGCCGATACCCGGGTCATCGACTCGCGCGTCTCCGAAGACGGCGCGACGATTCGCCGTCGGCGTGAGTGCGAAGCCTGCGGCGAGCGCTTCAGCACCCTGGAAACGGTCGAGCTGAAACTGCCTGCCATCGTCAAGAGCGATGGCACCCGCGAGGCGTTCGACCAACGCAAGGTGCGTGCTGGCTTTGACCGCGCGCTGCAGAAGCGCGCGGTGCCCGAAGACAAGATCGAAGCGGCGGTGCGTGCGGTGGTTCACCAGCTGCGCATCAGCGGCGAGCGCGAAGTGCCCTCGATCAAGGTCGGCGAGTTCGTGATGAACGAACTGCGCAAGCTCGATCATGTGGGTTATGTGCGCTTCGCGTCGGTCTACCGCAGCTTCGAGGACGTCGCCGATTTCCGCGAGGAGATCGAGAAGCTCGAGCGCGACCTGCCGTCCAGTACCGAACAGCTGCAGCTGCTGGGCGATGTGATCGCCCTGACCAAGAAGAAGAAGGGCTGACCGCCCCGGTAGATGCCAACCTTGGTTGGCGCCGTACGCTTCATCCACGCATGGCGTGGATCTACACCGCGACCAACGGCGCTACCATGGTCGCATGACCACCCCGTTCTCCGTCCTCGACCACCTGCACATGGCCAACGCACTGCGCTTGGCCGAGCGCGCCGCTTACACCACCCGCCCCAACCCGATGGTCGGCTGCGTGATCGCCCACGGCGAACGCGTGGTCGGGCAGGGCTGGCACCAGCGCGCCGGTGGACCGCACGCTGAGGTGTTCGCGTTGCGCGAGGCCGGCAGCGAGGCCCGCGGTGCCACCGCATACGTCACCCTGGAACCCTGCGCGCACTATGGGCGCACGCCGCCGTGCGCGCTGGCCTTGATCGAAGCAGGCGTGTCGCGCGTGGTCGCGGCAATGCGCGATCCGTTCCCGAAGGTCGATGGGGGGGGCTTCGATCTGCTGCGCAATGCCGGCATCGAGGTCGCCGAAGACCTGATGGCGGCGCAGGCACGTGAGCTCAACAAGGGCTTCCTGTCGCGCGTGGAGCGCAATCGGCCGTGGTTGCGGGTGAAGCTGGCCGCCAGCCTCGATGGCCGTACCGCGATGGCCGATGGCAGCTCCAAGTGGATCACCGGCCCGGCCGCGCGCGAAGACGTGCAGCACTGGCGTGCGCGCGCGGGTGCGATCCTGACCGGCGCCGACACGGTGCTGGCCGACGACCCGATGCTGACCGTGCGCCTGACCGATACCGAGGTGATGCCGCCACTGCGTGTGGTGCTGGATTCGCGCCTGCGCTCGCTCGAATGCAGCCGCGTGCGCGAGGACGGGGCACCGACGCTGTACCTGCACGATGCTGCAGTGAGTGCACCGGATGCGGCCGACGCCGAATTCGCCAGCGTGCCCTGCATCGATGGGCGGCTGGACCTGGGCGCGGTGCTGGCGCTGCTGGCCGAGCGTGGCATCAACGAAGTGCATACCGAAGCCGGCGCGACGCTGGCCGGTGCCTTGCTGCGCGGCGGCTGGGTAGACGAACTGCTGCTGTATCAGGCGCCTACGCTGCTGGGCGACAACGGTCGCCCGCTGCTGGCTGGTCTTGGCATCGATGCCATGGACCAGCAGCGCCGCCTGCGCGTGGTCGATCAGCGCCAGGTCGGCGAGGACATCAGGTTGCTGCTGCGCCCGTGATGGAATGACGCGGAACGGGGGCGACGCCCTTGTCGTCAGGCGTCTTCGTCGTCTTCTTCGCCGACGGGGCACTGGCCCTTCCACTGCTGCTTCCACAGCGCATGCAGGTTGCGGCAGTACGCACCCAGTGCCTCGCCCGGCAGTTTCTTCGCCTTCAATCGCAGCTGGTGACGGGTAAAACCGTCGTCGTACTCATGGGGCAATACCAACACGGCGCACTGATCGTGGTACATCAGGAACGCGTGGCAGTCGTCGTCTTCGCTCATCCACGCATCCAGCTGCCTGTCGCTCAGCAGGGTTGACTCGAAGGCAACTGCTGGGCGGACCGAGAAGGTCGTAATCCTGGACTTGGGTACTTTGGCTTCCCCGCACGCCGTCAGCGTCAGCAGCGCCATCAGCATGACCGTGGTCGACGTCGTACGATGTTTCATGCGGGTGCCCCGGTGGAAGAGGGCAACAGCATTGATCATGAAGGCCGCATAGGGCCATGCAACGGTTCTGAAAGTGCGGATGCAGTCGTCATCCGCGGCCGTGAGCCGAAATGCGGCCCCGCGCTACCCGGAATCGTCCGGCAGGTGCTCGTTCCATTCGAAGAACGGCAGGAAGGCGTCGGCCACCAGCGCCATCAGCGGGCCCGGGTCGCGCATGCGCCATGCGCGCCGGTCGCCGCTGCGCTGGAAGGTCAGCGTGCCGCTGTGCACGCGGTCTGGCGCGTTGTGCATCGCTGTCGTGTAAGCGGCCGCCAGGGGCGCGGACATCTGCGGCGGATGCGGCCCGTTGAAGGGCACACGGTGCTGGCTATAGAGCGGAAGCAGGCCCGACAGATCCGGAAGTCGGCAGCGGTAAGCCACTTCGGCAACGTCGCCGTCGTGGCCCTGTGGCCAACGCACCGCCACGGCCTTGCACTGCGCCGAGGCCTGCCGCTTGCGCAGGGCCTGCGCAGCAGCGGGCCATTCCGCGAGCTCGGGTGCTTCATCCAGTTGGCTTGCAGCCGTCAACGCGGCAACGAAGGCCTTTGCGTCATCCGTCTCCAGCTGCGCGGCCAGCGCCCTTTGCGCAGCGGCATCGCCATGCAGGATCACTTGTGCATGCAGATCGAACAGCTGCGCCGGCGATGCCGCCCCGGTACCGGCCAGCGCGCTGCCGGGGGCCAGCAGCAGTGCGGCCAGCCCCAGGTGTTTCAGCGGAACCATCTCAGGCGCACGCGTCGGTCCACATCATCTCGGCGATCGGGCGCAGCGCCTTGCACTCCTGCGTCATCTCATCGGCAGACTGCACCTGGGCCTTGGCCTTCAGTTCCTCGGCCATCGCGTCCACGCCGCTGAGCTGGTCCGGTGCGATCTTCGCCACGCAGGCGCGGTGCTGCTGCAGCAGCAGGTCGCAGCCGGGTACGCCGGTCACCTTCGGTGCGTTGGCCGCCTGCGCGTCCTGCATCCAGTCCTCGAACGGTGCCAGTGCGCCGGCCACCGTGCCCACCAGGTCGTCGAAGTTGCCGCTGTACCAGTAGCCGTTGTCCTTGGCCGGGTACAGGGTGAAGGTGCCGCTGACCGGTATGCGCGCACCGCTCTGCAGCGCCTGGGTGTAGGCGTCGGTGAACTGCTTGCGCGAGGCCGGGCTGGCGTCGGATGCAAGGCTGGCGGCGAACAGCGGGCGCACGTTGCCCAGGTCGGGCACCTGGCAGCTGAAGGTGATGCGCGCCAGCTTCTGGTCTTCGACGTACTCGTTGTCTTCGATCACGCTCTTGGTCGCGCGGCACTTCGAATCACGCAGGGCCTTGGCATACAGCGCTTCGGTGGCGGCCGCGTCGGCCTTTGCGCCGCTGCTGGCAAGCACGACCTGCCACGGTTCGGCCAGCGCCTTGGCCAATGCGCCCGGGTTCGGGGTTACCGCATCCTGGCCGTCGAAGGCGGGCTTCAGCGCATCGTTGAGGGTGCGGGTCGCGGCGGCGTCGTCTTCCAGCAGGACGCGCGCATACAGGTCGAAGGCCTGTTCGGGCGTCAGCGTGGCCGGGGCGGCGCTGGCCAGCAGCGGGGCAGACAGCAGGGCGCTGGCCAGCAGGGTACGCAAGGGGGTCTTCATGACGGAGCTTTCCTGTTCCAGAGGCGCGCAAGCCTAGCGCATCCAGCGCTACTTTCGATGGCGACCAGAGGTCACATAGCGGTGTACCCCGGCCAAAAAACGGGCCCCTTGCGGGGCCCGTTCGATCGCACGACGAGGAGCGATCGTTGGATCAGAAGCTGGCGCGCACGCCGGCCGAGTACTGGGTGACGTCGCGGTAGCCCGAGATCTCGCCCACCAGACCCCAGGTCTTGGTGAAGTTGATCTGGCCGCCGACGGTGCCGACCCAGGTGCCCTTGAAGTTGTTGCCGCCATCCATGTAGCCGGCCTTGGCCCAGGCTTCGGTCATGCGCGACGGCTTGCCGCGGATACCCATGGTGACGCGGCCCACGTTGGTGTGATCCTTCAGGCGATCCACCTGGCGGCCGTCGAACGACATCTTGAACTCTTCGTCCAGACGCACCCAGGCAGCATCAGCGGTGAAATCCACGCGATCGGTCCAGGGCATGTGATAGCCGATGCCCAATTCCGGCGACTGCACCTTCTGCTTGATGCGCACCGCAATGTCGTAATAGTTGTGGTTGTAGGTCTTGGTGACAGCGGTGTAGCCGCCAAACACGTGCACCTGCTCGGCAATGGCTACCGAACCACGAATGTAGCCGCCGTCCAGCCTGGGCTTCGAGCCACCACCATTGTCCAGCTGCAGCTGCGTCCAGCCGCCTTCAACGTAGGTGTAGCTCAGGGCGTCGGCCGAAGCCGCGAACGGGGCGGCGGCCAGCAGGGCGGCCACGATCAGGATCTTGCGCATGGGAATTCCTGTGAGTTTCAGTCCATTGGCGGGCTGCCCTCCGGGCGACCCGTGACGACCTCATGTCGTCCGATGGTCGAGTTTAATGAAAATTTCACGGAATGCGAGAGACGACCATCACAGGCCGGGGCAGGCCGGGATTGGGGGGCGAATCTGTGTCCCATCGGGGAAACGGCTCTGACCCCAGTGCTGCTGCGCCACCCGTCCCGGGGGTCAGAGCCCTTTCCTGTGGAAAGGGATCGACCCCGGTCATCCACCCCGTTCAGCCCGGGCTGGTACACTAGCCGCGCCGGTTCGCCGGTACACAAACGTCTTCAGGGCGGGGTGCAATTCCCCACCGGCGGTAGCTGCGCAAGCACGAGCCCGCGAGCGCCCCGGCCCACGGCCGGGGGTCAGCAGATCCGGTCCAATGCCGGAGCCGACGGTCATAGTCCGGATGAAAGAAGACGGTGCCACAGGGCTCATGCCCTGCGTGCGCCTGTTTGCCTTGCGGCGTTTTTCGCTCACTTTTCGCGGAGAACGTTTCTTGTTTACTGGAATCATCGAAGGCGTCGGCCGTCTGGCCGCACGCGAATCCATCGGCGGCGATGTCCGCTTCACCTTCAATGTCGGGAATCTGCCGTTCGACAACGTGCAGATGGGCGAGAGCATTGCCATCAATGGCGTCTGCCTCACCGTCATCGCGTTCGACGCCAGCAGCTTCCAGGCCGATGCCTCTACCGAGACCCTGGGACTGACCACGCTGGGCCAGCTGGGCGAGGGCGCGGTCATCAACCTGGAGCGCGCCATGCGCCCGACCGACCGCCTCGGCGGCCATCTGGTCAGCGGCCACGTCGACGGCCTCGGCCAGGTGCTGTCCATCCACGAAGACGCACGTGCCCAGCGCTGGCGTTTCGCCGCGCCGGCCTCGCTGCGCCGCTACATCGCCAAGAAGGGCTCGATCTGCGTGGACGGCGTCAGCCTCACCGTCAACGAAGTGGACGACGAAGGCTTCGAAGTCGCCCTGATCCCGCACACCGTGGGCAACACCGCCTTCTCCGCCTCGGGCGTGGGCAGTGCGGTCAATCTTGAAATCGACCTGGTCGCCCGTTACGTCGAACGCCTGCTGGGCGAAGGAGCACGCGCATGAATTTCGCCCCCATTCCGGAAATCCTGGAAGACATCCGCCAGGGCCGCATGGTGGTCATCGTCGATGACGAAGACCGCGAGAACGAAGGCGACCTGATCATGGCCGCCGAGCTGGTCAAGCCGTCGGACATCAACTTCATGGTCACCCACGGCCGTGGCCTGGTGTGCCTGCCGCTGACCCGCACCCGCGCCGCCGACCTCGGCCTGGCGCCGATGGTGCAGGCCAACACCGCGCAGTTCCAGACCAACTTCACGGTCAGCATCGAGGCCGCCGAGGGCGTCACCACGGGCATCTCGGCGCACGACCGCGCCCACACCATCCGCACCGCGGTGAAGCCCAATGCCAAGCCGTCGGACCTGCACCAGCCGGGCCACATCTTCCCGCTGATCGCCCAGCCGGGCGGCGTGCTGACCCGCGCCGGCCACACCGAAGCCGGCGTGGACCTGGCCATGCTGGCCGGGCTGGAGCCGGCCGGCGTGCTGGTGGAGATCCTGAACCCGGATGGCAGCATGGCGCGCCGCCCGGAGCTGGAAGTGTTCGCCCGCGAGCACGGCCTGAAGATGGGCTCCATCGCCGACCTGATCGCCTACCGCCTGGCCACCGAGAAGACCGTTGAACGCGTCGACGAGCGCGAGATCGACACCGAATTCGGCCCGTTCAAGCTGGTGACCTACCGCGACCGCATCGCCCACGACCTGCATTTCGCCCTGGTCCGCGGCACCCCGGATGCGGACACCCCGACCCTGGTACGTGTGCAGGTGGAAAACCCGCTGGCCGACCTGCTGCACTGGCGCCGCGATGATTTCGGCGTGGCCGCCACCGATGCCCTGCGTGCGATCGATGCCGAGGGCGCGGGGGTGATGGTGGTGCTGTCGGCCCCCCGCGACGGCGAAGCCCTGCTGGCCCGCCTGCGCCAGCAGCCGGTGCCGGTGGTGCCGGGCAAGGACAAGGACGTGGGCCAGTGGCGCCGCAATGGTGCCGGCGCACAGATCCTGTCCGACCTGGGCCTGGGCAAGCTGCGCGTGCTGGGCACCCCGCGCCGCCAGATCGGCCTGGCCGGGTACGGCCTGGAAGTGGTGGAGACGGTCACCCTGTAATGGGTAGTGCCGGCCGCTGGCAGGCAACCGCATCCCCGGGATTGCCGGCCAGCGGCCGGCACTACCGGTGGGTGCCGACCGTTGGTCGGCACACCCTGCAGGCCCCCATCGGCCACGGCCGGGGCCCATCCACGCTAGAATTACCCCCTTATCGAGTCCCCCAAGCCGCATATGAGCCACTACGAAGGCGATCTTCGCACTCCCGAATCGGCGCGCTTCGCCATCCTGGCCAGCCGCTGGAACGCCCGCATCACCGACGCGCTGGTCGCAGGCGCCCGCCTGAGCCTGGCCGGCAACGGCATCACCGAAGCCAACATCGACGTGATCCGCGTGCCGGGTGCCTGGGAACTGCCGCTGGTGGCCGCACGCCTGGCCGCCGCCCATGAACACGCCGCCATCCTCACCCTGGGCTGCGTGATCCGTGGCGACACCCGCCACTACGAACACGTGGCCGACCGCTGCGCCGAAGGCCTGATGCGCGTGCAGCTGGACTTCGGCGTGCCGGTGCTGAACGGCGTACTGGCGGTCGAACGCGCTGAGGATGCCGAGGCACGTGCCGGCGGCAGCCACGGTAACAAGGGCGAGGAAGTCGCACTCGCCGCATTGGAAATGGTCAATCTTCTGGAGCAGCTGCCATGAACAAGAACACCCAGGGCAAGCCCTCCGGTAAACCCGTCCGCCGCGATGGCGTCGATCCGGTGCTGCGCTCGCGCGCCCGTCGTCGTGCCGTCCAGGCCATCTACGCCTGGCAGATCTCCGGCGGCAACGCACAGTCGCTGATCGCCCAGTTCGCCCACGAGCAGGCCCGCGAGATCGCTGACCTGGCGTACTTCGAGGCGCTGCTGCACGGCGTGCTCGACAACCGTCGTGACATCGACGAAGCGCTCGGCCCGTACCTGGACCGTGGCATCGAGGAAGTGGATGCGATCGAGCGCGCGGTGCTGCGTCTGGCCGCCTACGAACTGCGCTACCGCCTGGACGTGCCGTACCGCGTGGTGATCAACGAAGCCATCGAATCGGCCAAGCGCTTCGGTTCCGAACACGGCCACACCTATGTCAACGGCGTGCTGGATCGTGCCGCCGTGGAATGGCGCAAGGTCGAATCGGGTCACTGACCCACCTGTGGTAGTGCCGGCCGTTGGCCGGCAGCTGCAGGGATCCTGAGGTTGCCGGCCAGCGGCCGGCACTACCGCCCACCGCGCCTTGCGCGGCACGTACAACAGCGGGAACGCCCCATGTCCCTGGCCGAATTCGCCCTCATCGACCGCATCCGTGCCCGCACTCTCGAGCGCGACGACATCCTGCTCGGCATCGGTGACGATGCCGCGCTGCTGCAGCCGCGCGCCAACGAACAACTGGTGGTCACCGCCGATACGCTCAACAGCGGCGTGCACTTTCCGGTGGAGACCCCGGCCTTCGACATCGGCTGGAAGACCCTGGCGGTCAACCTGTCGGACCTCGCCGCGATGGGCGCGCGCCCGGCGTGGTGCACGCTGGCACTGTCACTGCCGGAGGCCTCTGAAGACTGGATCGAGGCCTTTGCCGATGGCTTCTTCGCACTGGCCGACCAGCACGACATCGCGCTGATCGGCGGCGACACCACGCGTGGCCCGCTGTCGCTGTCGGTGACCGCGATGGGTCAGGTCGGGCGTGGCCAGGCGCTGCGCCGCGATCGCGCGCAGGTGGGGGACGACCTCTGGGTCAGCGGCACGCTGGGTGACGCCGCCGGTGCGCTGCGCCTGTGGCAGCAGGGCGCGCTGAGCGTAACCACCGCCACGCTGCTGGCCGACTACGAAAGCCTGCGCCTGCGCCTGCTGCGGCCGACGCCGCGTGTAACGCTCGGCCTGCGCCTGCGTGCCTTCGCGCATGCGGCGGTGGACGTGTCCGATGGCCTGCTGGCCGACCTCGGTCATATCGCCACGCGCAGCAACGTGGCCGCGCATGTTGACGCCGATTCGCTGCCGATCTCGCACGCGCTGCGTGAGCTGCTCGGCCGCGACGGTGCACGCGACTGCGCACTGCGCGGTGGCGACGATTACGAGCTGTGCTTCACCGCCGCCGCCGACCAGCGCGACGCGCTGCACTACCTGGCCGAATCGCTGGACGTGCCGCTCACCCGCATCGGTCGTATTGCCGAAGGGCAGGGCGTGCACGTGGATGGCGAAGCCGCCGTCGGCGGTTACCAGCACTTCGCGTAGCCGCAGCGGTACTGCTCTGGTGGGTGCCGACCTTCGGGGTGGGGTCAGATCGATGTTGCTCTGGTAGGTGCCAACCTTGGTGGGCACGAATGTGTCAGCCGCCCGTGGCAACACCGTGTCGACCAAGGTCGACACCTACCAACGCAGAGGCACCTCGGCATTGCTCTGGTAGGTGCCAACCTTGGTTGGCACGAATGTGTCAGCCGTCCGTGGCAGCACCGTGTCGACCAAGGTCGACACCTACCAACGCAGAGGCACCTCGGCATTGCTCTGGTAGGTGCCAACCTTGGATGGCACGAATGTGTCAGCCGCCCGTGGCAACACCGTGTCGACCAAGGTCGACACCTACCAACGCAGAGGCACCTCGGCATTGCTCTGGTAGGTGCCAACCTTGGATGGCACGAATGTGTCAGCCGTCCGTGGCAGCACCGTGTGGACCAAGGTCGACACCTACCAACGCAGAGGCACCTCGGCATTGCTCTGGTAGGTGCCAACCTTGGTTGGCACGAATGTGTCAGCCGCCCGTGGCAACACCGTGTCGACCAAGGTCGACACCTACCAACGCAGAGGCACCTCGGCATTGCTCTGGTAGGTGCCAACCTTGGTTGGCACGAATGCGTCGACCAAGGTCGACACCTACCGAAGCGGGGAGGTTACGCGTGCGGAACCGGCGCACCGAAGCGGTTGTCGCCCGGCGTGCTGGGCAGCAGCAGGAATACCAGCAGCACCAGGCTGACGAACGGCACGAATGCCAGCAGCATCCACCAGCCCGAGCGATCGGTGTCGTGCAGGCGGCGGATGGTCGCCGCAATACAAGGCAAGGCGAACACCAGCCACATCACCACGCTAAGACCGGTCGCGATGAGTGCCAGGCCCTGCGAATCGCTGTAACCGGCATAGAAGCTCAGGATGTACAACGGGATCGAAACGATCACGATGAACAACTGGAACCACCAGAACTCACTGCGGCTGGCGCGCCCGCTGAACTGCGCATAGCGGGAAAGCGGAATCATCATCTTGTGCATCTGGGCACTCCCTGAAAAGAAGGGCCCACTATTGGTGCGCCTGTAATGATGAACCATCGTAATCATTGCAATTGCGCGCAGCGTGCGACTGAAATGGGCGCTTGCCCGCAGTTCGCGTCGTTGGAAGCTCACGCCGCCCGCAACTGCACATCCACATACTCGGCCAGCCCTCGACAGGCCAGCAGCAGGCCCTCGCGCGCGCCATCGCCCATCTGCTGGTCAATATCACCGTCCACGCGGACGCGTTCGGTGGCGTGCAGTAGTTCCAGCAGGAAGCTCAGCCCCGCATTGGCGCGGTCGATGCGCGCCAGGGCCAGGCGTTGCCCGGGCGTGCGGTTGTTGCCGGGCCACGGCTGGCCATCGGCCGCATCGCCCTGGCGGATGTACTGCAGGCAGGCCTGCAAGGTGATGGCCCCGGCGCTATTGCCGCTCTGTAGTGCAACGAACGTGTCTTCCAGTGTGCGCGCCAGATCATCCGGCAGGCGCGTGGCGGCGTCGCCCAGGGTGGCGAACAGGTGCGGGTAGGGGGAGGCGGTCATGGCGGCGTCCTTGTGCAAGCGGCAAGGGGCCACCCCGCTTAACAGCGAGGGTGGCGGACGGTGCGTGGTTCCAATACCGGTGGTTAACGTCGTCAAATGCCGGCGGGCACGAGGCCCCCACGCACCGCCCGCCATAGATGCACGGACAGATTGCCTGCCGACGCCACCCAACAAGGAAAGAGCGACGCCGGCAGGCAAGCGTAAACAACATTAACCAAACGGGATTGGAAGCCCGTGCCACCCGTTGTCGGTGGCGCTACATGATTTGCATGAAGGGCCACGTATGCCAATGAGAAAGATTTGAAAATTCGAAAACGTTACAGATGTGCGGCGCGCGCTTCAGTGTGGCAATTGCGACATTCCTTTAGAGCCGAGCTGGGACAGGAGCTGAACAATGTCCACGTCTGTCGCGATCATCCATTGAATGACTGCGGCAGCGGTGGTGATGCTGTTAGGTCGTTCTCCACCCGTTGCCCATATGTCCCCTCCCGAACGTTCCCACAACGCGGCCATCGATGGCCTGCGCGCATTGGCGGTGCTGGCTGTCGTCGTCTTCCACACCAATGCGACGTGGCTGCCCGGCGGCTTCACCGGTGTGGACCTGTTCTTTGTGGTGTCCGGCTTCGTGATCAGCCAGTCGCTGGCCTCGCGCACCCATGCATCGCTGGGTGCCATGCTGCTCGACTTCTACCGTCGCCGCGTGTTGCGCCTGTTGCCGGCGTTGCTGGTGATGCTGATGGCGACCTTCGTGCTGTCGGCACTGTTCATCCCCCGCGCGTGGCGCAATGAGCAGTTCGACCAGACCGGTTGGGCCGCGCTGGTCGGCTTCAGCAACATCGTGCTGGCCGGCCAGCAGGACGACTACTTCTCACCCGGTGCTGAACTCAATCCGTTCCTGCATACGTGGACGCTGGGCGTAGAGGAACAGTTCTATCTGATTTTCCCGCTGTTGTTCTTCGTGTGGATGCGCGGGCGTGAGCGTTGGCCGTGGTCGCGTTGGCTGTTGCCGGTGCTCACCGTGTTGTCGCTGGCGTGGGCGGGCTGGCAGGCGAAATCGGCACCGGCGGCAGCGTTCTATCTGCTGCCGGCGCGATTCTGGGAGCTGGCCGCGGGCGCGCTGCTGTACCAGTGGATGCGTACGCGTACGCCGGGCCAGAACGGTGGCATGGTTGCGGCGGCCGGCCTGGCGCTGCTGGCCGCAGGCGTGGTGATCGCACCGCAGCTGGCGATGCCGGTGCCGGGCGTGCTGGCGACCGTGGCCGGTACCCTGCTGCTGTTGACCAGCGTGACCGTAAGCGGCACGTCCCGCATCGGTCGCGCGCTGGGGTGGGCGCCACTGGCCTATCTGGGGCGCCTTTCGTATTCGCTGTACCTGTGGCATTGGCCGTTGCTGGTGCTGCTGCGCTGGACGTACGGGCTGCAGGGCCCGGCGCTGTGGCTGTATCCGGTGCTGCTGCTGGCGGTATCCGCTGCGTCGTATCACTTCATCGAGCGCCCGCTGCGCAGTGCGGCGCCGCTGCTGCGCCTGGCACCGGGCAAGGTGCTGGCGACGGCGCTGCCGGTGGTGGCGCTATGCGGCGCAGGCGCCTGGGCCACGGTGGAGTACCACGAGCAGGTCTCGCTGAGCGTGACCCGCGACGGTTATGCATGGCAGGCGCGCCGCTATCCGGCCTGGCGACCGCTGGAGCCGGTGAGTGCGCAAGCGCTCGACGGGCGGCGCCTGTTCGTGGTGGGCGACTCGCACGCGGCGGCGTATCGCACGATGACCAGCATGGTCGCGCGGCAGACCGGCATGGAGGTGCAGCAGCAGGATCGTGGCGGCTGCAGCTTCGTCAACCTGCTGCGGGCCAGCCCGCCGGACTGCCAGGACTTCATTGAGGACGCGTTGTCGACCATCGAGAACGAGGCACGTGCCGGTGACATCGTGCTGCTGGCGGCACTGCGCATGCCGGAGTTGCGTGGGTTCGATTGGCAGCAGCAGGACGCACAGCAGATCTATCAACAACTACTGGACGAGCGCACGCCGGCCCATGCGCAGGCGGCGCGTGATGAGGCTGATCGTGTTCTTGGGCGTTTGCAGAAGCTGGGCGTGCACGTGGTTGTGGATGCACCGCTGCCGTTGTTCAAGGCGGGTGCGTACCGCTGTTCGGATTGGTTCAATCGCCGCAATCCAGCGTGTGCCGGCGGTCTGAGCATGCCGCGTGCGGATCTGGAAATGCTGCGCGTGCCGCAGATGGCACTGCTGGCGGAGCTGGCTGCGCGCTATCCCGCGTTGACTGTGTGGGACCCGTTGCCGTTGCTGTGCGGGCCGCAGACCTGCTCGGCAGTGGAAGACGGTGAGCCGTTGTTCTTCGACAATGACCATCTGAGCGGGCATGGCAACCGCGTGCTGTTGCCCAGCTTCCGTCAGACCCTGATCGATATCGCGAGCGACAAGCTGTTGTAGAGCCGAGCACGACTCGGCTCTACAGGTAGGTGCGCGGCCTAAACCGGCGGCAGCACCTTGCCCGGATTGAGGATGCCGTCCGGGTCCAGCGCGGCCTTGATCGCGCGCATCGTCGCCAGCGTTTCCGCAGTGAATGCCTGCACCATGAAATCGCGCTTGGCCAGGCCAATGCCGTGTTCGCCGGACAGCGTGCCACCCAGCGCCAGCGTCAGCTCGAAGATCTTCGGCAGCGCGGCATGCGCGCGCGCGTTCTCGTCGGCATCCTCCGGGTGATAGAGGATATTGACGTGCAGGTTGCCGTTGCCGGCATGGCCGAAGGTGACGATGGTCAGCGCGTAGTCGCGTGCCAATGCCTGCACGCCGCCCACCAGTTCCGGGATGCGCGATACCGGGACCACCACGTCTTCATTGATCTTTCCCGGCGCAACGCTGCGCAGCGCAGGCGACAGTGCCTTGCGTGCGGCCCACAGCTGGTCGCGTGCACGGCCTTCCATCGCCACGTCCAGCTCGATCATGCCGTCGCCTTCGGCGGCGCTGGCCAATGCCTGCAGCAGATAGGGCAGGGTGTCGTGGTCACCATCGGCTTCGACCAGCAGCATCGCACCGGCCTCCGGCACGTCGGCACCATTCAGCCGCAGCAGCTCCAGGCTGCGCGCGTCCATGAATTCCAGGCGGGTGGGTACCACCGGTTGCGACATCAACCGCGACACGGCAGCGGCGGCGGCATCGGCATCGCGGTACAACACGCGCAGCCCGGCCTGGCTGACCGGCAACGGGGTCAGCTTCAGCGTGGCTTCCACGATCAGTGCCAGCGTGCCTTCGCTGCCCACCAGCAGATGCGTGAGGTCATAGCCGGTGGCGTCCTTGGTGTAGGCGCCACCGCAGCGGATCACGTCGCCGGTGCCAGTCACCGCCACCAGGCCCAGCACATTGTCGCGGCTGGTGCCGTACTTCACCGCGCGCGGGCCGCCGGCGTTGCAGGCGAGGTTGCCACCGATGCTGCAGATCTCGGCGCTGGATGGATCCGGCGCCCAGAACAGGCCGTGCGGGGCCAGTGCCTGCTGCAGGGTCCCGTTGAGCACACCCGGCTGCACGATCGCGCAGCGATCACCGGCGCGGATTTCGACGATGCGGTCCATGCGGGTGAACGACAGTACGATGCTGCCCGGCTGCGGGACCGCTGCGCCGGTGGTGCCGGTTCCGGCGCCACGTGCGACCAGGGCCACGCCATGCGCGCGGCAGGCGCGCACCAGTGCCTGCACCTGTTCGATGTCGGCAGGCAGCGCCACCGCCGCCGGACGCTGGTGGCGCCACGAGTTGTCCTGCGCGTTGGCCTCCAGCGCGCCGTCATCCATGCGCCAGCCCTCCGCGCCCAGCAGGGCGGACAGTTCGGCAACCAGGGTGGCGGGCAGGGCAGGACTCATGACGGATCTCGTGGGGCAGCGGGAGCGGGTTGGATAAGTTTCCAGGCGACAACGGCGCCGGCCAGCGGCAGCCACACCCAGCGCAGTTCGGAGAGCAGGGTAGCCACGCCGCGTGCGCTGAAGAACTGTGGGGCAAACGGTGAAACGCGGATCGGTCGCCACGGTGCGAAGAAGCGGTGTTCACTCCACGGCCAGGCCAGCGCGACGCCGAGGCCGCCGGAGGTCATCGCATCCAGCAGCGGATGGCTGGCGGCGCAGACGAAGACGAACACCGCCGCTTGTACGGTCGATGCCACCGTTGGCCCTGCCTTGGTAGGTGCCAACCTTGGTTGGCACGAAACCGCCGACCAAGGTCGGCGACTACCAAAGAACGCCAACACCGCGGCCAATGCCGCCAGCACGCCGGCAAACAGCAGTGAATGACTGGCACCGCGATGGCCGAACGCATCGGCGTAGGGAATGTGCAGCGCGAAGGCCAGCACATCGGCATCCGGCAGCATCGCTGCAATCACGCCGGCAACCAGCAGGCGCGACGGGATGCGGCCACGATCAGCGGCGCACCAGAGCGCCAACGGCACAGCGGCATGGGTGATGATCGACGGCATCAGTCACGCACCGTGGTAGTGCCGGCCTGGCTGCGCTCTGGTAGGTGCCAACCTTGGTTGGCACAGAAGCGTCGACCAAGGTCGGCCTCTACCAGAGCGGACGGAAATCATCAGCAGTCATCCAGCCGGAATGCATCCCGCAGCCAGTGCAGCTGCGGTGGTTCGCCACTGGCTTCGACCACGTCGAAGCGGCAGGGCGCATTGGCCAACGCCGGGTTGTCCTGCAGGAACAGCTGCGCGGCATGCGCCAGGCGCCGGCATTTGCGCGCATCCACCGAGGCGGCGCCACCACCGAAATCGGAGCGCGCGCGATAGCGCACCTCCACGAACACCACGGTGCCGGCATCGTCCATCACCAGGTCCAGTTCACCGCCGCGATAACGCACGTTGCGCGCACGCGGCTGCAGTCCGGCCTGTTGCAGATGCTGCTCGGCGGCGGCTTCCACCGCCGAGCCGCGTTGGCTGCGCTCAGCGACCACCGACGATCGGCATCGGCCGGCCGCCATTGAAGGTCGACCATGCCGGCTGGCGCAGGATGTTGCCGTTGCTGTCCAGGAACAGGGTGCCGGTGGCACCGTCCAGGCCGCCTTCGTTGGACAGCTTGTCCAGATAGGCGGTGATCTTCCAGGCATCGGCGCCGAAGGCGAACAGGCGGCCGGCCGCACCGCGTGCGCTCGGCAGGGTGCTGGCCACCTGGCTGGCCGAAGGCAGTCCGGACACGCTGCGCACGTTCCAGGCTTCGTTCGGGTAGACGATGCCGTCCAGCGCCACGTCTTCTTCCACCTTGCCGCTGCCGACGGTCAGCTGCGAGGTGCCGACGCGGGTGGCGCCACCGGCACCGGCCAGCGCCAGCTGCGGCGCCAGCAGGCGGGCCTGCGGCGCACGCACGGCGAGGAACACGGCATCGACCTGGCCGGCATTGCGCACCTGGGCGCCGATGTCGCCCACTGCATCGCTGACGTTGAAGGTAGCCACCACCTGGCCACCGCGCTGCGCGAAGCGCTGCGCGAAGGCGGCGGCGGAACGGCGGCCGGTGTCGTCATTGCTGCTGATCACCAGTGCGCGGTTGCGTTCGCGTCCACGCAGGTATTCGGCGGCGACGATGCCGTCGTCTTCCGGCGCCAGCGAGAAACCGGCGCTGCCGGCCGGCGGTGCGTCCTTGCCGCGGTTCAGGGCCAGCACCGGCACCTGCAGCTGCTGGCGGCCGTACACGGCGTCCACTTCGTCGCGGCCCAGCGGCCCCACCACGAAGTCGGCACCGGAGGCGACGGCCTTGTCGTAGGCGGCGAGGGCACCGGCCGGGGTGCCGGCGGTGTCGAAGAAATTGATGTCCGGGCGGCGACGGCTTTCACCGTAGTAGGCGCTCAACAGGCCATCGCGCACCGGCTGTGCGGCGGTGGCCAGGCGGCCACTGAGCGGCAGCAGCACGGCCAGCTTGGCCGGCGGCCGGTAGCCGTCGCTCATCGCCGGCGGGCGCTTGCTGGTGTCGAACTGGGCCGCGCCATCGCGGTCGAACGGGCGCGGCAGCGGCAGGCCGCGTGCGATCAGTGCACGGCCGGCGAAGTTGTACAGCGGGTCGTTGGCGGGCAGCGCGGCGGCACGGCTGCGCAGGGTGGCGTCGTCGAGGGTGCCGAGCAGGCCGGCAATGGCGGCCTGGTTCTCGCTGCGCGCGCTGCCGGTCAGACCGGCATGGGCGCGGGCACGCTCGTTGGCGGCACCGAAGGCATCGCCGGTGCCCTGCAGGGCCTGGGCGCGGGCCAGCAGCCAGCGGGTGCGCAGGCCGACCGCAACGCTGTCGGCATGATCCTTCAGCAGGGCCAGCGCCTGCGCCGGCTGCTTGTCGGCCAGGGCCAGCTCGGCACCGGTCAGCTGGTAGCGCTGCAGGCTGGCGCCGGACAGCTGGCGCGCGGTGAGCTGGCCCAGCAGGCTGCGCGCGCGGGCGCTGTCGCCGGCCAGGTGCCAGGCCCAGGCCGCGTCGGCCAGTGCGTTGCTGCGGGCGCCGCCGCGCAGGGTGGCGGCCAGGCCTTCCAGCTGCAGTGCGGCGTCGCGCGGCTTGCCCTGTTCGATCAGCGCCAGCGCCTGGCTCTGGGCCGGCGAATCGGGCGTGCTGGTCAGGCTGGTGGTGGCACAACCGGCCAGCAGCATCAGCGACAACGACAGGGCGGAGATCCGTGCGGCGGGCTTGTTCATGATCGGGTCCATGCGATGAGGGCAGCGGCCTTGGCCGGGTACACGCTACGATTCTACCCTTGCCCCGTGAGTACCGCTGAAATGAGTGTCCCAACCCTGTACGTCGTCGCCACCCCGATCGGCAACCTGGCCGATCTGAGCCCGCGCGCGCAGGAGGTGCTGCGTTCGGTGGCCGCCATCTGTGCCGAGGACACCCGCCGCAGCGGCCAGCTGCTGTCCCATTTCGGCATCCAGCAACCGCTGGTGGCCCTGCACGAACACAATGAAGAGGCCCTCGCGCAGCGCCTGGTCTCGCGCCTGCAGGCCGGCGAGTCGCTGGCACTGGTCAGTGATGCCGGCACCCCGCTGGTCAGCGATCCCGGTTTCCGGCTGGTGCGTGCCGCGCGCGCGGCGGGCATCAAGGTCAGCCCGGTTCCCGGTGCCTGCGCCGCCATCGCCGCGCTGAGCGTGGCCGGCCTGCCCAGCGACCGTTTCAGTTTCGAGGGTTTCCTGCCGGCCAAGGCCAGCGGCCGCCGCGACCGGCTGCAGACGCTGGCCGGCGAAGTGCGCACCATGGTGTTCTACGAGTCCTCGCATCGCATTGCCGAGTCGCTGGCCGACATGGCGGCGATCTTCGGTGGCGAGCGCCCGGCGGTGCTCGCCCGCGAGCTGACCAAGCTGTTCGAGACCGTGCTCGATGGCGACCTGGCCGGCTTGTTGGCCAAGGTGGAAGCCGACGACAACCAGCGCAAGGGCGAGTTCGTGGTGATGGTGCAGGGCGCGGGTGATGATGAAGAAGCGCAGCTGGCCCATGGCCGCCGCGTGTACGCCAAACTGAGTGAGCACCTGCCGCCGTCGACCGCCGCCAAGCTGGCCGCCGAGTTGACCGGCGCACCGCGCAAGGCGTTGTACGGCAGTTGATGGATCGTGCGGACCAAGGTTCGCACCCACCAAAGCGGAATCTGCACCCACCAGAGCAGCGGAACCGGTGGATCCACGCCATGCATGGATGGATGAACCGGATGCCGCGATCAGCACGGCAGGAAGGGCGTGCGTACGCTAGAATATGCGCTGGCGGAGCCGGCCAGACAGTCGCGTCATCCCTTCGGGGGTGCCGAGGAAAGTCCGGGCTCCATAGGGCAAGGTGCCAGGTAACGCCTGGGCGGCGCAAGCCGACGGAAAGTGCAACAGAAAGATACCGCCTACGTCTTCTTCGGAAGGCCGGTAAGGGTGAAATGGTGCGGTAAGAGCGCACCGCGAGTCTGGCAACAGACCGGCACGGCAAACCCCACCTGGAGCAAGACCAAATAGGGATCCTTTGGCGCGGCCCGCGTTGGATCCGGGTAGGTTGCTTGAGCGTTGCGGTGACGTAACGCCTAGAGGAATGACTGTCCACGACAGAACCCGGCTTATCGGCCGGCTCCGCCTCTTTCTTCTTCCACGCATGGCGTGGATCTACCGTGATTGCGGGGTCGGATCCCTTTCCGGAGGAAAGGGATCCGACCCCATGCCCTGGTCAGCCCGGCGTGCGGTACTGCCCGGCGGAAATGAACTGCGAGAAGCGCTCGCACCACACCACCACCGTGGTGTAGTCATCCACGTCCACGTTCGCGGGGACCTCGACCAGGAAGCGGTTGAAGGTCTTCACCTCGCCGATGCGCTGGGCCTGCGCCTTGATCTTCAGGAAATCGGCCTTGTTGTCGACGAAATCGCGGACCAGATAGACCTTGTAATCCGGGCCCGGTCCCATCTTGCCGTCGAAGGCGACCTGGGTGGCGCTGACGCTGACCTTGCCTTCGGCCCAGTGCACCGCGTCGCTGCCTTTGAGGTCGCGGCGGAAGGTGGTGCGGTAGGTGGCGTCGTTCATGGCGGCCTGCACCTGCGCGACCGGCGGGTCATCGGGGGCGATCAGAATGGGCAGGAGGTAGACGCCCAGGCCGAAGCCAAGGCCGAGGGTGAGCAGGTGGGTGGCGAGCAGGATGAGGATGCGGCGCATGGGGCCTCCGTGTGGTTGCGGTCGATCGCGCGGCGCGGTGCCGGGCGCGACCACCCTGGGAGGTCAGGGCCGACATTTATAGACACAGTGCCGGATACGAAAAGGGCACAGTGCGCAGGTTGAGAGGCCGGAGCCCCTGTGGCGCGGGCGGATCGCGGTCGCGGTTGGAAGCTGAATGACGTTTCGAACCTGATGCGATGACGACTGCCGTCGCGTGGATCGCGACAACGCGATGCCCGCTAGTGCCGGCCGCTGGCCGGCAGCTTCATGGCGCATCCGAAGATCCAGAGGTTGCCGGCCAGCGGCCGGCACTACCCCGCTGGCAAGAGAATCCGCCCAGTGGCCGGCACGACCCGGTCAGAAAATGACGTGGCTCTGTCCGCTGGGTACACCCTGCGGGCCGAAGCGGCGTTCGTGGATCTCGCCGTGGCCGTCGGCGTCGATCAGCAGCACGGTGCTGGCGCGGGTGCCGTAGTCGTCGCCGCGGATGAAGGCCGGGCTCAGCCAGCGCTCGCGTTCCAGGCCGATGCCGGTGTCGGGCAGGTCGCTGTCGGCAGGGCGGTGTTCGTCTGCGAGGGCGTTCCAGAGTGGGGTCAGATCCCTTTCGCGTTGCGAAAGGGATCTGACCCCGTCTTCTTCCAGCCATGCCGACAGCGCCGCCATCAGCCGCCGGGTCTTCGGCCAGGGCGCGTCCAGCGCGCCGTTGGACATGCCGTGCACGCCCGGGCCGAGGGTCTGCCGTTCGGCGGGATGGTTGCCCAGGTACTCCAGGCTGTCGCCATCGGCCAGCAACAGGTTGAACGGGGCGTAGGCGCCAGCCACGGTCGCCAAGCGGTCGATATGCACGGCGGCCGGGTCGCGGCCGCGCAGGAAGTCGGCCACCAGCGCGCCCCGCGACGGGCCGGTCTGGGCCGCCAGCGGGTCGCGGACGTTGGTGACCACCGCCATCCGGCCCGAGGCGCCGACGCCGGCCCAGCCACCGCCGGAGCGCAGGTCGCGCCCCCCGATGACGGACGTCTCATCCTGCCAGGGGGCCAGCGCCGCCGTCGGGCGGGCGTGGAACTCATCACGGTTGCCGGTCATCACCAGCCGCCAGCGCGGGTGGTGCATCCAGCCAAGAGCGAGCAGGCACATGGCTTCATTGTGCACGGTTTGCGCAGTCTGGCGCCGTTTCCGGCCCGTTCCGGATGAATGCGCGGCCGATGTTTCACGCCCTCTCCACGCCCCTGAACTTCCGTTCAATCTCAAAAATTGAGACGGATCAGCAACTTGTGGATAAGCCTTGAACAATTCTCTAAAGGTTGTTGCAAGCCATTGATGCGGCTGGCGATTTCCCTGCTGAAAAGTTGTTGACAACCCTCGGCCCGCTGCTAAGGTGGGCATCAGAGGGAAATCCGGGTGTTTTGTGGGTTTTCGTGGTTCAATGTTTCACCGGGCGAAGGACAAGGTGCAGGCGTCGTGTTCCAGGGCGAGACGGCCATCACAGTTGACGACAAAGGGCGCATGGCGGTTCCCACCGCTTACCGCGACCTCGTCGCGCGCGCCAGCAACAACCGTCTCGTGCTGACCTACAACCCGTTCGAAGCCGGCTGCCTGTGGCTGTACGCAGAGTCGGAATGGGAGCGGGTCCGCGACGATGTGATGTCCAAGCCCAACACCCAGCGCGTCGTGCGCCTGTTGCAGCAGAAGCTGGTCGGCTCGGCCGCCCATCTGGAGCTGGACGGCAACGGTCGCATCAGCATCCCCGCCAGCCACCGCGGTGCGGTGGGCATTGAGAAGAAGGCGGTATTGCTCGGTATGGGCGACAAGTTCGAATTGTGGAGCGAGCAGGCGCATCGGGCCCTGATCCAGCAGACGTTGTCTGACGAGGATCTGGGTGATGGGTTGCTCGACCTGAAGTTGTGAGCCGGGGTGCCCGGATGCGCCCAGAAGCGCAGGCCGGTCACCTTCCGGTGTCGCAGTCGCCGGCGGTGCACCTGCCGGTCCTGTACACCCAGGTCCTTGAAGGCCTGAGGGTGATCGAAAACGGACGTTATCTGGATGGCACGTTCGGTCGTGGCGGTCATGCACGTGGCGTGCTTACCCAGCTCGGTCCCGAGGGGCGCCTGCTGGTCATGGACAAGGATCCGGAAGCCATCGCCGTTGCCGAGCGCGATTTCGCGCCGGACCCGCGCGTGTCCATCTTCCGTGGCAGCTTCGCCCAGCTGCTGCAGTGGGAGGCGACGGCCGAAGGCCTGGACGGCGTGCTGTTCGACCTCGGCGTGTCGTCGCCGCAGCTGGATGTGGCCGAACGTGGCTTCAGCTTCGGCAAGGACGGCCCGCTGGACATGCGCATGGATCCGGACAGCGGTGAAAGCGCCGCGCAGTGGATCAACCGCGTCGAAGACCGCGAGATCGCCGATGTGCTGTGGACCTATGGCGAAGAGCGCCAGAGCCGCCGTATCGCCCGCGCCATCGTGGCCCGCCGCGAGAAGCAGCCGTTCACGCGTACCGCCGAACTGGCCGAGCTGATCGCCTCGGTGATGCCGCGCGGAAAAGACAAGATCCACCCGGCCACGCGCAGCTTCCAGGCCATCCGCATCCACATCAACCGCGAGCTGGCCGATCTGGAAGCCGGTCTCGATGCGGCGGTGGAACGGCTCAAGCCCGGTGGCCGCCTGGCGGTGATCAGCTTCCACTCGCTGGAAGACCGCATCGTCAAGCAGTACATGAACCGCCTGGCCAAGGCGCCGCCGGCCAACCGCCGCCTGCCCGAGGCCGTTTCGTTCGTGCCGACGCTGGACCTGATCGGGGGCGCCATCAAGGCCACCGACGAGGAGCTGGCCGCCAACCCGCGTGCCCGCAGCGCCGTGCTGCGCGTGGCACAGAAGCGGGAGGTCGATGCATGAGCCGCCTGCTGCTGATCATCCTGCTGGCCTGCACCGTGGCCTCGGCGATCGGCGTCGTGTTCGTGCGTCACCGTCATCGGCAGACGTTCATCGAACTGTCGCGTGCCGAGCGCACGCGCGATGACATCAACCTCGAATTCGGCCGCCTGCAGCTGGAGCAGGCGACCCTGGCCGAAGCCAACCGCGTGGACCGCATTGCCCGCGAGAAGCTGGGCATGAAGTTCCCCGAGGCCGGTGACATCGTCGTGGTGCGCCCATGAGCAAGACCGGCCGCAACCGCCCGCGCAACGCCTTCAACCTGCGCCAGCGCCTGCGCTGGGTCGCGCTGGCGCTTGGCCTGTGCTCGGTGTCGCTGGTGGGGCGTGCGGCCTACGTGCAGATCATCAACAGCGATTTCTACCAGCGCCAGGGCGAGGCCCGTTACCTGCGCGAGCTGCCGATCAAGACCTCGCGCGGCATGATCACCGACCGCAACGGCGAGCCGCTGGCGGTGTCCACGCCGGTTGCCTCGATCTGGGTCAACCCGCAGGACCTGCTGCGTTCGCCCGAGCGCATCCCGGAGCTGGCCCAGGCGGTCGGCATGTCGGTGGATGAGCTGAGCAGCCGCCTGTCGCAGAAGTCGGACAAGGAATTCATGTACCTGCGCCGCCGGATCAATCCGGACGAGGCAGAGAAGGTGGTTGCGCTGAAGATCCCGGGCGTGGCCGCGCAGCGCGAGTTCCGCCGCTTCTATCCGCAGGGGGAAGCGATGGCGCACGTGCTGGGCTTCACCAACATCGACGACCGCGGCCAGGAAGGCCTGGAACTGGCGTTCGACGAATGGCTGCGCGGCAAGGCCGGCGCCAAGCGGGTGATCCGCAACCGCAAGGGCGAGACGGTCGAGAGCGATCTGCTGCGCGCCGCCGAGCCGGGCAAGGACCTGACCCTCAGCATCGACCGCCGCATCCAGTACCTGGCCTTCAAGGAACTGCGCAACGCGCTGGTGGCCAACAAGGCGGCCGGCGGTTCGATGGTGATCATGGACGTGACCACCGGCGAGATCCTGGCCATGGTCAACCTGCCGACCTACAACCCGAATTCGCTGACCGGCGCGATCCCCGATACGCGCCGCAACCGCGCGGTGACCGACCTGGTCGAGCCGGGCTCGACGATGAAGCCGCTGACCATCGCCACCGCGCTGCAGGCCGGTGCGGTGACCAAGGACACCATCATCGACACCAACCCGGGCTACATGACCCTGGGCCGCTTCACCATCCGCGACGTGCCGCGCAACAACGGTGTGCTGAACGTGACCGGCGTGATCACCCGCAGCTCGAACGTGGGTGCAGCCAAGGTCGCGGCGAAGATGCCGGACCAGACCTTCTATGACGGCGTGCGCCGCTTCGGCTATGGCTCGGCGCCGCACAGCGGTTTTCCGGGTGAATCGGCCGGTGTGGTGATGCGCCCGGCACGCTGGTCGGGCACCACCAAGACCACCATGTCCTACGGCTACGGCCTGTCGGTCACGCCGCTGCAGATCGCCACTGCGTACTCGGCACTGGCCAACGGCGGCCGCCTGATCGCGCCGACCTTCGTCAAGGGCCAGCGCAACGAAGGCCAGCAGATCATCGACGAGAACGTCGCCCGGCAGGTGGTGGCGATGATGGAAACGGTGGTCACCCAGGGCGGCGCCAAGCAGGCGGCGGTGCTGGGTTACCGCGTGGCCGGCAAGACCGGCACCGCGCGCAAGGCCGGCCCGGGCGGTTATGAGCGCGGCCATTACAACGCGCTGTTTGCTGGCGTGGTGCCGGCCACCAACCCGCGTTTCGCCACCGTCATCGTCATCAACGACCCGCAGGCCGGCAAGTTCTACGGCGGCCTGGTGTCGGCGCCGGTCTACCACAACGTGATGGAAGGCACCCTGCGCCTGATGGACGTGCCGCTGGACGACCTGCAGTCGTGGCTGGCCGCACAGCAGTCGGGCAAGGTCGGCCATTCGGCGTCGATCCTGCCGGCGCCGCCGGCCGAGGCCGCGCTGCCGGTCGATGCCGCTGCCGAATTCGATGCTGCGCTGCCGAGCGCGCAAGCCCAGACGCCGCCCGCTACGGGAGGCACGCAATGAGTCCTTCGATGTTGCTTTCGCAGTTGCTTCCGGACGTGGCCCTGGCAGGGCACGATCCCGTTCTGACCGGCCTGGTGCTGGACAGCCGTGCCGTGCGCCCCGGCAATGCCTTCGTCGCCATCGCCGGTTTCGGCGCGCATGGCCTGGGCTTTGTCGAGCAGGCCCGCGCCGCCGGTGCCAGCGCCATCCTGTTCGAACCGCCGGCGCCTGCCGAACTGCCGGCACCGGCTGATGCGATCGCCGTGCCGGCCCTGCGCGCGCGTATGGGTGCGATGGCCGACCAGTTCCATGGCGCACCGTCGCGGGCGATGGCGATGGTGGGCGTGACCGGCACCAACGGCAAGACCTCCACCGTGCAGCTGCTGGCCCAGGCCTGGCATCTGCTCGGAACGCCCAGTGGCAGTATCGGCACGCTGGGCGCCGGACTTTATGGCGCGGTCGAACCGACCGGCTTCACCACGCCGCTGGTGCTGCAGATGCATGCGTTGCTGGCGCAGCTGCGCGACGCCGGTGCGCGCGCGGTGGCGATGGAAGTCAGCTCGCATGCGCTGGACCAGGGCCGCGTGGATGCCGTGCACTACGACGTGGCGGTGTTCACCAACCTCACCCGCGACCATCTGGACTACCACGGCGACATGGCCAGCTACGGGGCGGCCAAGGCGCGGCTGTTCCACCGCCCGGGCCTGAAGGCCGCGGTGATCAATCTTGACGACGCCTTCGGTCGCCAGCTGTTCGCTGGCCTGCCGGCCGGCGTGCAGCCGATCGGCCTGAGCTCGCGCGGTGCCAGCGACGCCAGCGTGCGCGCCGAGGCGCTGCAGCTGGACGGCCGTGGCATCGCCTTCGAGCTGGTCATCGACGGCCAGCGTGCGGCGGTGCAGTCGCCGCTGCTGGGCCGCTTCAACGTGGACAACCTGCTGGCCGTGGCGGGAACCCTGCACGCGCAGGGCCAGCCGCTGCCGCGCATCGCCGAAGTGCTGTCGGCGCTGCAGCCGATCAGTGGACGCATGAACCGCCTGGGCGGCGAAGACGGCCTGCCGACCGTGGTGGTCGACTACGCGCATACCCCGGACGCGCTGGAACAGGCGCTGGGCAGCCTGCATGGCCACCTGCACGGCGCGCTGTTCTGCGTGTTCGGCTGCGGTGGCGAGCGCGATACCGGCAAGCGCCCGCAGATGGCGGCGATTGCCGAGCGCCTGGCCAACCAGGTCATCGTCACCGACGACAACCCGCGTGGCGAGGATGGCGATGTGATCGTCGCCGACATCCTGGCCGGCTTCCAGAACGCCGATGCCGTGACCGTGCAGCGCAGCCGCGCGCGCGCGATCGGCCTGGCGGTGAAGCGTGCTGGCGCGGGCGACATCATCCTGATCGCCGGCAAGGGCCACGAGCCGTACCAGGAAGTGAATGGCGTTCGTCATGACTTCGACGACACCGAAGTGGCTGCCGCTGCGTTGGCTGCCAAGGCTGGCGTGTTGGCTGCGCAGGCCGGGGAGGGCATCGCATGAAGCGCACCCTGCTTTCGCTGATCGCACACTGGGCCGGCGGCGAGATCCATGGCGACGACGTGGCCATCGATGCGGTCAGCAATGACACCCGCAACCTGGGTCCGGGCAGCCTGTATGTGGCGCTGCGCGGCGAGCGTTTCGATGGTCATGACTTTGCCGCCGACGCGCAGGCGCGCGGTGCCAGCGCGCTGCTGGTCGAGCGCCTGCTGCCGATCGACCTGCCGCAGGTGCTGGTGGCTGACAGCGAACTGGCATTGGCGAAGATCGCCACCGGCATGCAGCGCGACCGCGATACCGAGGTGTTCGCGATCACCGGCAGCAATGGCAAGACCAGCGTGAAGAGCCTGCTGCTGTCGATCCTGCAGCAGGTGGCCCAGCACGCGCACAAGGTGGTCTACGCCAACCCGGGCAACCGCAACAACGAGATCGGCCTGCCGCTGGCGGTGATCGATGCCCCGGAAGATGCCGACTACGCCGTCTACGAGATGGGCGCCGGCAAGCCGGGCGACATTGCCTACCTGACCGACATCGCCCGCCCGCGCTATGCGCTGGTCAACAACATCGCACCCGCCCACCTGGAGCGGATGGGCAGCCTGCTCGGCGTGGCGGTGACCAAGGGCGCGATCTATGCCGCGCTGCCGGCCGATGGCGTGGCGGTGATCAACGCCGACGATGCCTATGGCCGCTGGTTCGAACAGCATTTCATCAGCACCCCGGCGCGCTGCCGCGTGCTGCGCTACGGCCTGGAACACTCGGCGGACGTGACCGCGCGCGACATCCGCGCCGGTGCGCAGGGCAGCCAGTTCACCCTGGTCGCACCGACCGGCGAAGCCCGCGTGGTGCTGGGCCTGCCGGGTCGCCACAACGTCAGCAATGCGCTGGCCGCTGCCAGCCTGGCGCTGGCCGCCGGTATCGATCTGGCGCTGATCGCCACTGGCCTGGCCGAAGCGCAACCGGTGCCGGGCCGCCAGATCGCCCATCAGCTGCGCAACGGCGCGGTGCTGGTGGACGACAGCTACAACGCCAACCCGGGTTCGCTGGCGGCCGCCATCGATGCCCTGGCCGCCGCGCCGGAAGAGGGCTGGCTGGTGCTGGGCGACATGCGTGAGCTGGGCCCGGACGGCGAGGCGCTGCATGCGCAGGCCGGCATCCGTGCGCGCGCCGCTGGCCTGAAGCGCCTGTATGCGCTGGGTCCGCTCAGCGTCGCTGCTGCTGCCGCCTTCGGCGACGGCGGCCGTCATTTCGCTACCCATGACGCGCTGTCGCAGGCGCTGAAGGACGAGCTGCACGCCGGTGTGCGCTGCCTGGTCAAGGGGTCCCGTGGCAGCGCCATGGACACGATTGTCAAAGCGCTGCTGGCGCAAGGAGAGGAATCCCCGCATGTTGTATGAACTGGCTCGATGGTTGCAGCAGTTGGAGAGCCTGTTCGGGCTGTTCAACTACCAGACGTTCCGCGCCATCCTTGCCGCGCTGACGGCCCTGTTCCTGTCGCTGTGGCTCGGCCCGGCGATGATCCGCAAGCTTGCCCAGTTCAAGGGCGGCCAGCCGATCCGCAAGGACGGTCCGCAGACCCATTTCTCCAAGGCCGGCACGCCGACCATGGGCGGTTCGCTGATCCTGCTCACCATCACCCTGTCGGTGCTGATGTGGGCCGACCTGCGCAACCGCTACGTGTGGCTGGTGCTGGCGGTGATGCTGTGCTTCGGCGCCATCGGCTGGTATGACGACTGGATCAAGATCGTCCGCCGTGATCCGAACGGCCTGAAGTCGCGCTGGAAGTACCTGCTGCAGTCGATCTTCGGCCTGGCCGCGGGCCTGTTCCTGTTCTACACGGCCGACGTGCCGGCCGCGCTGACCTTCTACATCCCGATGTTCAAGTCGATCGCCTTGCCGCTGGCCGGCATCGGCTTCGTGGCCATCGCCTACTTCTGGATTGTCGGCTTCTCCAACGCGGTGAACCTGACCGACGGCCTGGACGGCCTGGCGATCATGCCGACCGTGCTGGTGGCCTGCGCGCTGGGCGTGTTCGCCTATGCCTCGGGCAACGTGGTGTTCGCCAACTACCTGCAGATCCCGCAGATCCCGGGCGCCGGCGAGCTGGTCATCATCTGCGCGGCCATCGCCGGTGCGGGCCTGGGCTTCCTGTGGTTCAACACCTATCCGGCCATGGTCTTCATGGGCGACATCGGCGCGCTGGCGCTGGGCGCGGTGCTGGGCACGATCGCGGTGATCACCCGCCAGGAGCTGGTGCTGGTGATCATGGGCGGCGTGTTCGTCATCGAAACGCTGTCGGTGATGATCCAGGTCGCTTCGTTCAAGCTGACCGGCAAGCGCGTGTTCCGCATGGCGCCGATCCACCACCATTTCGAACTGAAGGGCTGGCCGGAGCCGCGCGTGATCGTGCGCTTCTGGATCATCTCCGTCGTGCTCGTGCTGATCGGCCTGGCCACGTTGAAGGTGCGCTGAGATGAACGACCTGTCCCGCCAGGCAACACGCCTTGAAGCCATCGAAGGCAGCTACGACAAGTGGCTGCTGGGCGCGATCATCGCGCTCACCGGTGTCGGCGTGGTGATGGTGGCGTCCAGCTCGATCGCACTGATGAGCAGCCCGTTCTACTACCTCAACCGCCACCTGATCTTCCTGGCGGTGGGCATCGTGCTGGCGGTCATTGCCGCCCGCACCGAGCTGAAGTCGATCGAGCAGTACAACCAGATGCTGCTGCTGGGCTGCTTCGTGCTGCTGCTGGCGGTGTTCACGCCGGGCCTGGGCAGCACCGTCAACGGTGCGCGCCGCTGGATCAACCTGGGCATCTCCAAGTTCCAGACGGTCGAAGCGGTGAAGGTGCTCTACATCGTCTGGCTGTCCAGCTACCTGGTGCGCTTCCGCGACGAGGTCAATGCGACCTGGCCGGCGATGCTCAAGCCGCTGGGCGTGGCCGGTGCGCTGGTGGTGCTGCTGCTGCTGCAGCCGGACTTCGGTTCCTCGACCCTGCTGCTGGCGATCACTGCCGGCATGCTGGTGCTGGGTGGGGTGAACATGCCGCGCATGTCGATGCCGGTGATCATCGGCCTGGTCGGGATGAGCGCGCTGGCGATCATCGAGCCGTACCGCATGCGCCGCATCACCTCCTTCCTGGACCCGTGGGCCGACCAGCAGGGTGACGGCTACCAGCTGTCCAACGCGCTGATGGCGGTCGGCCGTGGCGAATGGACCGGCGTCGGCCTGGGCAACTCCGTGCAGAAGCTCTACTACCTGCCGGAAGCGCACACCGACTTCATCTTCTCGGTCACCGCCGAGGAATTCGGCTTCCTGGGTACCTGCGTGATCGTGGCGCTGTACGCGCTGCTGGTTGGCCGCACCTTCTGGCTGGGCATGCGCTGCGTGGAAATGAAGCGCCACTTCTCCGGCTACATCGCCTTCGGCATCGGCCTGTGGATCAGCATGCAGACCTTCGTCTCGATCGGCGTGAACCTGGGCATCCTGCCGACCAAGGGGCTGACCCTGCCGCTGATCTCCTCCGGCGGTTCGTCGGTGCTGATGACCTGCGTGGCGATGGGCCTGCTGCTGCGCGTGTCGTATGAACTCAAGCGCGCCGAGCGCCGCCAGGCCGTGCGCATCGGTGGCGCCGAAGACGCCGCTGCCGAGCCGATGGACGAGCCCGCCGCACCGGTGGCCGCCAGCGTGCCGATGAGTGCCGAGCCGGTCGCCTCCGCGTCAGCTGCAGCGAACGCCGCACGCGGCACCAGCCGCCTGCAGTCGCGCATCGAACCCACCTTCGGGAGGCTGTCATGACTGCAGCCACCGAGAGTGGGCGTCCGGTGATGATCCTGGCCGGTGGTACCGGCGGTCACATCTTCCCCGGCCTGGCCGTGGCCCGCGTGCTGCGCGAGCGCGGCGTGCCGGTGACCTGGATGGGCGCCGACGGTGCGATGGAAACCCGCCTGGTGCCGCAGCACGACATCGCCATCGACACGCTGGCCATCACCGGCCTGCGCGGCAAGGGCAAGCTGGCCCTGCTGGCTGCACCGTGGCGGCTGATGCGCGCGCTGCGCGCCGCCGGCCTGATCATCCGCCAGCGCCAGCCGCGCGCGGTGGTCGCCTTCGGTGGCTTCGCCTCCGGCCCCGGTGGCATGGCCACGCGCCTGCATGGCCTGCCGCTGATCGTGCATGAGCAGAACCGTGCACCGGGCCTGACCAACCGCATCCTGTCGCGCTATGCGCGTCGCCTGCTGACCGGTTTCCCGGGCACCTTCGCCAAGCGCGAGGAATTCGTCGGCAACCCGGTGCGCGCGGAAATCGCTGCCATTGCCCCGCCGGAACAGCGCTTCGCCGACCGCCAAGGCCCGCTGCGTGTGCTGGTGGTGGGCGGCAGCCAGGGCGCGCGTGCCCTCAATACCGGCGTGCCGCAGGCGATTGCCGCGCTGGGCGCCGGCGTGCCGGTGCAGGTGCGCCACCAGAGCGGCGAGAAGATGCATGCCGAAGCGGTCGAGGCTTACGCCAAGGCCGGCGTGCAGGCTGAAATCACCCCGTTCATCGCCGACATGGCCGAGGCCTTTGCCTGGGCCGACCTGGTCGTATGCCGCTCCGGCGCATCCACGCTGGCCGAGCTGTGCGCGGTCGGTGTCGGCAGCGTGCTGGTGCCATTCCCCGCCGCCGTCGACGATCACCAGACCCGCAACGCGGAGTACCTGGTCGAGCGCGGCGCGGCGGTTTTGCTGAAGCAGGACGGAACGCTGGCCGACGGCATTGCCGCACTGCTGCGCGATCTGTCCGAAAATCCCGCCCGCCGCATGCAGATGGCGCAAGCCGCGCGTGCCCTGGCCAAGGTCGATGCCGCCGAGCGCATCGCCGATATCATTCTCGAGGAAGCTGTATGAAGAAGGCATGCCACCGCGCCTGCCCTGCGCGAGGCCGCGCATGATCCGTCGCCTGCACGACACCAACGACCTGGTGCGCGCGTTCCCGCGCGTGCATTTCGTCGGCATCGGCGGCACCGGCATGAGCGGTATCGCCGAAGTGATGCTGACGCTGGGCTATGAAGTGTCCGGCTCGGACAACGCCGACAACGTGGCGACCCGCCGCCTGGCCAGCCTGGGTGCGCGCATCATGCGCGGCCACTCCGCGGCCAACGTGCTGGGCACCGACTGCGTGGTGGTCTCCAGCGCCATCCGCGAAGACAACCCGGAACTGATGGAAGCGCGCAGCCAGCGCATTCCGATCATGCCGCGTGCGGCGATGCTGGCCGAACTGATGCGCTTCCGCCGCGGCATCGCCGTGGCTGGTACCCATGGCAAGACCACCACCACCAGCCTCACCGCTGCGGTGCTGAGCGAAGGTGGCCTGGACCCGACCTTCGTGATCGGCGGCCAGCTGCTGGCCGCCGGTGCCAACGCCAAGCTGGGTGGCGGGCAGTGGCTGGTGGCCGAGGCCGATGAAAGCGATGGCAGCTTCCTGCGCCTGAACCCGCTGATGTCGATCATCACGAACATTGATGCGGATCATCTGGAGAACTACGGCAACGACTTCGCCCGCGTGCAGGCGGCGTTCGCCGAGTTCCTGCAGCGCCTGCCGTTCTACGGCCTGGCGGTGCTGTGCATCGACGATCCGGAAGTGGCGGCACTGGCTGCCAAGACCCCGCGCCACGTGATGAGCTACGGCATGAGCCCGCAGGCCGACGTGCGCGCCGAGAACGTGGTGCAGGAAGGGTCGCGCATGCGCTTCACCCTGCGCCTGCCGCAGGGCACCAGCCAGGAAGTGGTGCTGGCGCTGCCGGGCAAGCACAACGTACTCAACGCGCTGGCCGCCGCTGCGGTGGGCTGGCAGCTGGGCGTGGCACCGGACGCGATCGCACGCGCGCTGGAGGGCTTCGCCGGTGTCGGCCGTCGCTTCAACGATCTGGGCGAGGTGACCACCGCCAGCGGTGCCAAGGTCCGCATCATCGACGACTACGGCCATCACCCGAGCGAGCTGGAGGCGGTGTTCGCCGCCGCCCGTGGCGGCTGGGCTGACAAGCGCCTGGTGGTGGCCTTCCAGCCGCACCGCTACAGCCGTACCCGCGACCAGTTCGACAAGTTCGCCGCGGTGCTGTCGAGCGTTGATGCGCTGGTGCTGAGCGAGGTCTACCCGGCCGGCGAAGAACCGATTGCTGGCGCCGACTCGCACGCGCTGGCCCGTGCCATCCGTGCGCGCGGCCGCAGCGAGCCGGTGGTGGTGGGCAAGGCCGCCGAGCTGGCCAGCGTGCTGCCGGACGTGCTGCAGGACGGTGACCTGCTGCTGATGATGGGCGCCGGCGACATCGGTGCCGTGGCCACCCATATCGCGGTGGAAGGTTTCAAGGGGGAGGGCCAGGCGTGAGCACGCTGACCTTCCCGCCGCTGCGCGTGACCGACCCGGCCGGGTTCGGCCGCGTCGCCGTGCTGCTGGGCGGCAGTTCCAGCGAACGCGAGGTGTCGCTGGACTCCGGCCGCAACGTGCTCGAAGCCCTGCAGTCGCGTGGCGTCGATGCGTTCGCGGTGGATGGCATCCCGGCGCTGGCCACGGCGCTCGCCGCCGGTGGCATCGACCGCGTGTTCAACATCCTGCACGGCCACAACGGTGGCGGTGAGGACGGCATCGTGCAGGGCCTGATGGACGCCTTCGGCGTTCCGTACACCGGCTCTGACGTGCTGGGTTCTGCGCTGAGCATGGACAAGATCCGCACCAAGCAGGTGTGGTTGTCGCTGGGCCTGCCGACCCCGCAGTACCGCAAGGTCACTGCAGAAGACGTGCACGCCAATGCCGCCGAACTCGGTCTGCCGGTGGTGGTGAAGCCGGCCAACGAAGGCTCCAGCGTGGGCATCAGCCGGGTCACCGATGACGCCGGCCTGGATGAAGCGGTGGCCCTGGCCGCGCGCTACGACGGCCAGCTGCTGATGGAGCAGATGGTGGTCGGCGACGAACTGACCGTGGCCATCCTCGGCGACGTCGCACTGCCGTCGATCCGCATCGTGCCCAAGGGCCAGTGGTACGACTACAACGCCAAGTACATCGCCGAGGACACCCAGTACCTGTGCCCGGGCCTGGACGGTGACGACGAAGAAGAGATCCGCTGCATCGCGCTGGCCGCGTTCCGCGCTGCTGGCTGTCGTGGCTGGGGCCGCGTGGACGTGATGCGTGATCGTGCCAGCGGCCGTTTCTTCCTGCTGGAAGTGAACACCGCGCCGGGCATGACCAGCCATTCGCTGGTGCCCAAGGCGGCCCGCCAGGCCGGCATCGGTTTCGAGGAACTGGTGTGGCGCGTGCTGGAACAGACCCTGGAGGCCTCGCACGCATGAACGCAGTGCTGCGCATCTTCGTCTGGCTGTTGGCGCTGTCGGTGGTTGCACTGCCGGTGGTGGCCGTGGTCAATGGCTGGGTCGGCGCCGAGCGCTGGCCGCTGGCGAAGCTGCGCGTGCATGGTGAGTTCAAGCGGGTGCCGGCCGAACAGCTGCAGCAGGTGCTGCTGCCGTATGCGCGCGCCGGTTTCTTCGCGGTCAAGCTGCAGGACGCGCAGGACGCCCTGGAAAAGCTGCCGTGGGTGGAAAGCGCGCAGGTCCGCAAGCAGTGGCCGGACGTGCTGGAAGTGACCCTGGTCGAGCACAAGCCATTCGCACGCTGGGGCACCGACCGCCTGGTGTCCGAGCAGGGCAAGCTGTTCCCCACGCCGAAGAAACTGTCCGACCTGGCATTGCCCGAACTGGATGGCCCGGACAGCCAGACCGAAGAAGTGATGAAGCTGTACAGCGACTCGCGTGCATTGTTCGCACCGGCCGGCGTCGATGTGCGCCGGGTGACGATGGATGCACGCGGCAGCTGGTCGCTGGTGCTGAGCAACGGCACCGAAGTGGTGGTCGGCCGTGACGACGCGCGCTCGCGCATGCAGCGCTTCGTCAAGGTACTGCCGCAGCTCAACCGTCAGGACGCGCCGATCGAGCGCGCCGACCTCCGTTACACCAATGGTTTCACGCTGAGCTGGGGTACCCCGGCCACGCCGGCGAAAACGCCGGCGACCCCGGCCAGAAGCACGCAGGAAAGGACATGAATCGCAAGGGTGACAAATCGCTGATCGTTGGCCTGGACATCGGCACCTCCAAGGTGGTGGCGCTGGTGGGCGAGTATTCGCCGGGCAACCCGATCGAAGTGATCGGCATCGGCTCGCACGAATCGCGCGGGCTGAAGCGTGGCGTGGTGGTGGACATCGAATCGACCGTGCAGTCGATCCAGCGCGCGGTGGAAGAAGCCGAGCTGATGGCCGGCTGCGAGATCCGCTCGGTGTACGCCTCGATCTCCGGCAACCACGTGCAGTGCAAGAACTCGCCGGGCATCGTCCCGATCCGCGACGGTGAAGTGACCTGGGGCGACCTGGATCGCGTGCTCGACGCGGCCAAGGCGGTGGCGATCCCGGCCGACCAGAAGATCCTGCACGCGATCCCGCGCGAGTACGTGCTGGACGATTCGCAGGAAGGCATCCGCAACCCGGTCGGCATGACCGGCGTGCGCCTGGAAGTGCATGCGCACCTGGTGGTGTGCGCGCAGTCGGCCGCGGCCAACATCAGCAAGTGCGTGCAGCGCTGCGGCCTGCAGGTGGACGACCTGGTGCTGTCCTCGCTGGCCTCCAGCGTGGCGGTGCTGACCGCCGACGAGCGCGAGCTGGGCGTGGTGCTGGTCGACATGGGTGCCGGCACCACCGATATCGCCGTGTTCGTGCAGGGCGCGATCTGCCACACCGCCTCGCTGCCGATCGCCGGCGACCACGTGACCAACGACATCGCGCACATGCTGCGCACGCCGACCCCGGAAGCCGAGCAGATCAAGGTGCGCTATGCCTGCGCCCTGGCCCAGCTGGCCACGGCCGAGGAGAGCATCCAGGTGCCGTCGGTGGGCGACCGCCCGCCGCGCCGCATGCCGCGTCACTCGCTGGCGCAGGCCGTGCAGGGCCGCTACGAGGAAATCTTCGAGATGGTGCAGGCCGAACTGCGCCGCTCCGGCTTCGAGGAACTGGTGCGCGCCGGCATGGTGTTGACCGGCGGCGCTTCGAAGATGGAAGGCGTGGTCGAACTGGCCGAGGAAATGCTGCAGATGCCGGTGCGCGTGGGTATCCCGCAGCACGTCACCGGCCTGGGCGAAGTGGTCGGCAATCCGGTGCACGCCACTGGCGTGGGCCTGCTGCTGATGGGCAGCCAGATCGAGCATCCGCGGCGGCCGTCACTGCCGACCGGGCGCGCCGGAAGCATGTTCAAGAAACTCAAGACCTGGTTCCGCGGCGAGTTCTGACGCGGAACCCGTAAACCCGGGCCTCGCCCGGGCGCAACACCCGCAGTACCCGCATCACAACGCAATACCGGCAACACACAACCCACACAGCCGCAACGTCGGCATGCAGCAGGACGGCAGGACGCCCGAATGCCCATGCCAGCCAAAGCGGATACAACGAGGACACGGACATGGCGCATTTTGAACTGATCGAAAAGATGGCACCCAATGCGGTGATCAAGGTGGTTGGCGTGGGCGGCGGCGGCGGCAATGCCGTGGCGCACATGGTCAACTCGGCGGTGGATGGCGTGGAATTCATCACCGCCAACACCGACTCGCAGGCCATCAAGAATTGTGGTGCCAAGCTGCAGCTGCAGCTGGGTACCAACGTGACCAAGGGCCTGGGCGCAGGCGCGAACCCGGAAGTCGGCCGCCAGGCCGCGCTGGAAGACCGTGAGCGCATCATGGACGCGCTGCAGGGCGCTGACATGGTGTTCATCACCGCCGGCATGGGCGGCGGCACCGGCACCGGCGCCGCGCCGGTGGTGGCACAGCTGGCCAAGGAAATGGGCATCCTGACCGTGGCCGTGGTCACCAAGCCGTTCCCGTTCGAAGGCCGTCGCCGCATGCAGGTGGCGCTGAAGGGCATCGAGGAACTGAGCCAGCACTGCGACTCGCTGATCACCATCCCGAACGAGAAGCTGATCACCGTGCTGGGTCGCAACGCGACCATGATCCAGGCCTTCCGCGCTGCCAACGACGTGCTGCAGGGCGCCGTGCAGGGCATCGCCGACCTGATCGTGCGTCCGGGCCTGATCAACGTCGACTTCGCCGACGTGCGCACCGTCATGTCCGAAATGGGCCTGGCGATGATGGGTACCGGCACCGCCCGTGGCGATGACCGCGCCCAGGCCGCTGCCGAATCGGCGATCCAGAACCCGCTGCTGGATGATGTGAACCTGGCCGGCGCCAACGGCATCCTGGTCAACATCACCGCCGGTGCCGACTTCACCATGGCCGAGTTCGACGAGATCGGCCGCACCATCGATGGCTTCGCTTCCGAAGACGCCACCGTGGTGGTCGGCACCGTGCTGGACCCGGACATGCAGGACGAAGTGCGCGTGACCGTGGTGGCCACTGGCCTGAACCGCGTCTCGGCCAGCAAGACCCAGCGTCCGGGCGAGCGTGCGCCGATCAAGCTGGTCCGCAACGCCACCACCGGCCAGCCGGAGTTCGGCGAGTTCGACAACGGCGGCGATGCCGTCTCCAAGGCGGTGGGCGGCATGGGCCTGGGCCTGCGTCGCGCCAGCAGCGATACCGCAGCGGCCTCCGCACCGTCGGCCCCGGCCGCTTCGGCCCCGGCGGCGGCGGAGCTGCCGAACGATTACCTGGACATCCCGGCGTTCCTGCGCCGCCAGGCGGACTAAGCGGGGCGGCCCGGGGTTGTCCTCCCCGGGTTGCGTCACCATGTCCTGAAAACGCGGGCGCCGGGCCAGGATGGGCCCGGCCGCCCTGCTTCACGCGCGTCCCCGCGGCGTGCCGGTGCGTCCTGCCGGTGGCTGCATCTGGCGTTTCAGCCAGGGTAGGGGAGTGCGCGTGTTAATCTAATGTGTCACTTCCGGTCCATCCCCCATGATCCAGCAACGCACCCTCAAGAACACGATCCGCGCCACCGGCGTTGGCCTGCACAGCGGTGACAAGGTCTACATGACCCTGCGCCCGGCACCGGTCAACCATGGCATCGTGTTCCGCCGCGTGGACCTGGACCCGGTCGTGGAAGTACCGGCCAAGGCCGAACTGGTCACCGAAGTGACCCTGTGCACCGGCCTGACCTGCAACGACGCCAAGATCCAGACCGTCGAGCACCTGATGTCGGCGCTGGCCGGCCTGGGTGTGGACAACATCATCGTTGAACTGTCCTCGGCCGAGCTGCCGATCATGGACGGTTCGGCCGGCCCGTTCGTGTTCCTGCTGCAGTCGGCAGGCATCGTGGAACAGGATGCGCCCAAGCGCTTCATCCGCGTGCTGAAGACCGTGGAAGTGACCGAGGGCGACAAGGTGGCCCGCTTCACCCCGTACGAAGGCTACAAGCTGGGCTTCACCATCCAGTTCGACCACCCGATGATCCCGGCCAAGCAGTCGCGCCAGGAGATCGAGTTCTCGACGCTGGCCTATACCAAGGAAATTTCCCGCGCGCGCACCTTCGGCTTCATGCGCGACCTGGAATACATGCGCGAGCGCAACCTGGGCCTGGGCGGTTCGATGGACAACGCCATCGTGCTGGACGAGTTCCGCGTGCTCAACGAAGACGGCCTGCGCTACGCCGACGAATTCGTGCGCCACAAGATCCTTGATGCCATCGGCGACCTCTACCTGGCCGGTGGCCAGGTGCTGGGCGCCTACGAGGGCTTCAAGTCCGGTCACGCGCTCAACAACAAGCTGGTGCGGGCCCTGATGGCCGACGCCAGCGCCTGGGAATGGGTCAGCTTCGACTCGCCGGCCACCCCGGATCCGGTGGAATATGCCACCCCGGCCTACGCCTGATTCCGTAGATCGTTGAATTTCAAGATAAAAACGCCGCCTTCCAGGGCGGCGTTGTTGTTTCCGGCGCCGGCGACGCATTCAGCGTGCTTGAAAGGCGTCAAGGCCGGTTCAAGGTCACGGTTTTGTGAACCTGTTGGATCGGAAGCCTGAATTTAACGAAGTTTTAACTCCAATCTAACGACAGGCCCCCGGATGGCAGCTAGGATGCGACCCGGCCCCCGAAATGTTTCACGCCGTGGTGACACGCGCGACGGGGAGCGGAGCCGGATGCTCCGTTGCCATCAGGACCGTTTCTTCGGCTTCGAGGGAATGTCCTGCAGGCAAGCCAAGGCGTCGCGTAGCCCTTTGTGCGTGGCGGCTGAAACTGCGTGGGGGCCATTCCGGTTGTCGATCGCTGGGGAGCGTGAGGGAGTGGTGGACGCAGTCTTGATGGTCACCCTGGTGGCCTTCAGCCCGATGGAACGGGCCGCGTCGAGCAACTGGGCTTCGGCAAGCCGCAACTTGGCATGCCAGACCGGGGACTCGACGAGAAAAACGAGGTGTTCCCCGTCCACATTGGCCAGCCGGCAACGGCTGCGCAGAGGTGGCGGCAACTGGGGGCGCAACTGACGGTCCAGCGCGTCGAGCCACAAGGCACGCCGCAGCGGGTTCCCGCTTTTGTCCGCCATCACCGCATCCAGCGCCGGTTTCGGCACTGACGCGGGGCGAACGCTGGATTTCGGCTCAGACATGAAAACTCACTGATGGCATTCAAAAAGATCGTAATCAAAACGCGTGAAGGACAGGCCAAGGCGTCGCCCATCGCGCGTTTGCGGTTCTATTTCGAGGACCGCCCCCGCGCCCTGCTGGGCAGCGTGCTCGGGGTAGGCTGCATTATCGGCCTTGCCGGCGGCATTGGCGCCAGTGCGCTGAATGATTCGCGCCTGCAGGCCAAGGTCGACCGCCAGGATGCGGAGCTGGCCAAGGTCAAGCGCGATGCGCAGACCCAGGTCAACGCGCTGGCCGCCCGCCTCGGCGAGCTGCAGGCCCAGGC
The DNA here is from genome assembly GCF_054187805.2 of Stenotrophomonas sp. S4. Lineage (NCBI taxonomy): Bacteria > Pseudomonadati > Pseudomonadota > Gammaproteobacteria > Lysobacterales > Lysobacteraceae > Stenotrophomonas > Stenotrophomonas sp. S4. Next base: position 748,081 of record NZ_CM196188.1, read on the forward strand.
CACCCGCCTCAACGCCCTCGGCGAACGGCTGACCCAGATGGGCAAGCTGGAAGACGGCGAGTTCGACTTCAACGAGACCCCCGGCCTCGGTGACGGCGACGCAGGCGGCCCGACCAGTGACATCCCGGTCAAGGACGTCAACGCCGACTTACAGGTGCTGGAGCAGCGCTTTGCTGCTTCAGGCCGCCAGTTGTCGGTGATGGAATCGCTGATGTTCGACCACCAACTGCAGCAGAACGCCGTGCCCTCGCGCATGCCGATCCGCAACAGCTACGTGACCTCCGGCTTCGGCACCCGTGCCGACCCGTTCGGCCGCGGTGCCGCCACCCACAAGGGCATGGACTTCCACGCCAAGGTCGGTGACCCGGTGATGGCCGTCGCCGAAGGCGTGGTCAGCTTCGCCGGCGTGAAGGGCGGCTACGGCAACGTGGTCGATGTCGACCACGGTAACGGCTACGTCACCCGCTACGCGCACAATTCGCGCCTGGTGGTGAAGGCCGGTGACCTGGTCCGTGCCGGCCAGGAAGTGGCCAAGGCCGGTTCCACCGGCCGTTCGACCGGTGCCCACGTGCACTTCGAGGTGTGGGAGAACGGCAACGTGGTCAACCCGCGCAAGTTCCTCGGCGACGGCGGCAACACGCCGGTCGGCCGGGTCAGCCGCGGCTGATGCCCGGGTCGGATCCCTTCCGCGCCGCGGAAGGGCTCTGACCCGATGCGGTTGATCTGGTAGTGCCGGCCGCTGGCCGGCAATTCCTTTGCGGGGCCCGAACGAGGTTGCCGGCCAGCGGCCGGCACTACCCCACGGGGTTGAAACCCCTCGCGGCCGTCCCAAGCTACAATGGGTGTTGCCATCGACAGGGCGCCAGGCGCCCTGTTTCGTTTGCGGCGGACGGATCCCAAGGGGGAGGCCGGGCGTCGTGTCCATCCAACCCGGTTCCTTCAATGATCAACAGCCTGCTTACCCGCGTATTTGGCAGTCGTAACGAACGACAGCTGCGCCAGCTCAACCGCATCGTCGCCAAGATCAATGCGCTGGAGCCGGAGATCGAGAAGCTTTCCGACGAGCAGCTTCAGGCCAAGACGCCGGAGTTCAAGCAGCGCATCGCCGGCGGTGAAGCCCTGGACAAGGTGCTGCCGGAAGCGTTCGCGGTCTGCCGCGAAGCCGGTCGCCGCGTGCTGGGCATGCGCCACTACGACGTGCAGCTGATCGGCGGCATGGTGCTTCACCTGGGCAAGATCGCAGAAATGCGCACTGGTGAAGGCAAGACCCTGGTGGCGACCCTGCCGGTGTACCTCAACGCGCTGGAAGGCAAGGGCGTGCACGTGGTCACCGTGAACGACTACCTGGCCCGCCGCGACGCCGCGCAGATGGGCAAGCTGTACAACTGGCTGGGCCTGAGCGTGGGCGTGGTGTACCCGGGCATGCCGCACAGCGACAAGCGCGAAGCCTACGCGGCCGACATCACCTACGGCACCAACAACGAATTCGGTTTCGACTACCTGCGCGACAACATGGCGCTGTCCAAGGCCGACCGCTACCAGCGCGGCCTGCACTACGCCATCGTCGACGAAGTCGACTCCATCCTGATCGACGAAGCGCGTACCCCGCTGATCATCTCGGGCCCGGCCGATGATTCCCCGGAGCTGTACATCCGTGTCAACCGCGTCGTGCCGCACCTGGTCAAGCAGGAAGCGGAAGACGGCGAAGGCGATTTCTGGGTGGACGAGAAGGGCAAGCAGGTGCATCTGTCCGAAGCGGGCATGGAGCACGCCGAGCAGCTGCTGGTCGACGCCGGCATCCTCGACGGCGAGACCGAAGGCCTGTACGCGGCGCAGAACCTGACCGTTGTCCACCACCTCAATGCCGCCCTGCGCGCGCACGCGATCTACCAGCGTGACGTGGACTACATCGTGCGCGACGGCGAAGTGGTCATCGTCGACGAGTTCACCGGCCGTACCCTGGCCGGCCGCCGCTGGTCCGACGGCCTGCACCAGGCGGTGGAAGCGAAGGAAGGCGTGCCGGTCCAGCGCGAGAACCAGACGCTGGCGAGCATCACCTTCCAGAACCTGTTCCGCATGTACAAGAAGCTGTCCGGCATGACCGGTACGGCCGATACCGAAGCGTTCGAATTCCAGAGCATCTACGGCCTGGAAGTGGTGGTGATCCCGACCAACCGCCCGACCATCCGCAAGGACAGCCCGGACCAGGTGTTCCTCAACCGCAAGGGCAAGTTCAATGCGGTGCTGGCCGACATCGAAGAGTGCGCCAAGCGCGGCCAGCCGGTGCTGGTGGGTACCACCTCGATCGAAACCTCGGAAATGCTGTCCGAGCACCTGCGCAAGGCCGGTGTGAAGCACGAAGTACTGAACGCCAAGCAGCATGACCGCGAAGCGACCATCGTCGCCAACGCCGGTCGTCCGGCCGCGGTGACCATCGCCACCAACATGGCCGGCCGCGGTACCGACATCGTGCTGGGCGGTTCGCTGGAAGCGGAAATCCACGAGCTGGGCGAGGGCGCGACCGACGAGCAGAAGGCGGCGGTGAAGGCCGAATGGCAGAAGCGCCACGATGCAGTGAAGGCTGCGGGCGGCCTGCACATCGTCGGCACCGAGCGCCATGAATCGCGCCGTATCGACAACCAGCTGCGTGGCCGCTCGGGCCGCCAGGGTGACCCGGGTTCGTCTCGCTTCTACCTGTCGCTGGAAGACAACCTGATGCGCATCTTCGCCTCCGACTGGGTGCAGAAGGCCATGCGCATGATGGGCATGAAGGAAGACGACGTCATCGAGGACCGCCTGGTCAGCCGCCAGATCGAGAAGGCGCAGCGCAAGGTCGAGGCCCACAACTTCGACATCCGCAAGAACCTGCTGGACTTCGACGACGTCAACAACGACCAGCGCAAGGTGATCTACGCCCAGCGCGACGAGCTGCTGGATGCCGAGTCGGTGAAGGCGAATGTCGATGGCATCCGCGACGACGTGATCTTCGACATCGTTGCGCGCTTCGTGCCGCCGAACTCGATCGACGAGCAGTGGGACCTGCGCGGCCTGGAAGCGACCCTGGAGTCGGACTTCGGCCTGCAGATGTCGCTGACCGACCTGGTCAAGGAACACGAAGAGCTGGACGCAGAGGCCATCGCCACCAAGGTCCAGGAGCGCGTCAACCAGCACTTCGCCGAGAAGGAAGCCGGCCTGGGCGAAGAGACCATGCGCGCGCTGGAGAAGCACGTGATGCTGACCGTGCTGGACCAGAGCTGGAAGGAGCACCTGGCGCGCATGGATTACCTGCGCCAGGGCATCTACCTGCGTGGTTACGCGCAGAAGCAGCCGAAGCAGGAATACAAGAAGGAAGCCTTCGAGCTGTTCTCGGACATGCTGGAGAACGTCAAGCGCGAAGTGGTGACCCTGCTGGCCCGCGTGCGTATCCGCAGCGACGAGGAAGTGCAGGCCCTGGAAGCGGCCGAGCGCCAGCAGGTGCAGGCGCGCCTGAGCCAGTCGCAGTTCCAGCACCAGGATGCGGGCGGCTACAGCGCCGACGAGGAAGCCGCGCAGGTCGAAGCCGCCCAGCAGGGCGTGGCCACGCTGCAGCGCGACGAGCCGAAGATCGGCCGCAACGATCCGTGCCCGTGCGGCAGTGGCAAGAAGTACAAGCACTGCCACGGCCAGCTGAGCTGACCCCGAAAGGCCCCGCGCAAGCGGGGCTTTTCTTTCATGGCGGCTGTTTCGCGGGGCTGATCCGGCCGGATCCGAGATTGCGTGGCCCGCCCTGTTCTGGGCATGCTTCCCCCATGCCTTCCCCCACCCGATCGATCCACGTCGTGGCCGCCGTCATCACCGACGCCCGTGGCCGCGTGCTGCTCAACCGCCGTACCGAGAACCGCGACATGGCCGGCCTGTGGGAGTTCCCCGGCGGCAAGCGCGAATCCGGCGAGACCTCCGAACAGGCGCGGGTGCGTGAACTGCGCGAAGAGCTGGGCATCGAGGCCGATGTCGGGCCCTGGCTGATGGACGTGCCGCAGCGTTATCCAGACAAGCACCTGACCCTGGAAGTGCGCCACGTGCGCAGCTGGAAGGGCACACCGCGCGGGCGCGAAGGCCAGGCGATTACCTGGGTGGCGCAGGACAAGCTGGGCCGCTATTCGATGCCGCCGGCCGACCTGCCGGTGGTGGCCGCACTGCGCCAACCGGACCGCTACCTGATCACGCCGGCGCCGGCCGACGATGCCGGCAGCGTGCAGCACTGGCATGACCGGCTGCAGCAGGCAGTGGCGGCCGGCCAGCAGCGCATCCAGCTGCGCCTGCCGCCGGAACATCCGCAGCGGCAGGCCATGATCGAACAGGCCGTGCGCGCGCATCGCCGCGGCGTGCAGTGGCTGCTGAACCGTGATATCGCGTTGGCACGCGCACTGGGCGTGGGCGTGCACCTGGGCAGCGAGCAATTGCTGGCCCTGCAGGAACGGCCCTTGCCGGAAGGGCAGCTGGTCGCCGCGTCCTGCCACGATCTGGAGCAGCTGCAGGCAGCGCAGCGGCTGGGCTGCGACTTCGCGGTGCTCGGCCCGGTGCAGGCCACGGCCAGCCATCCCGAAGCGGCGCCGCTGGGCTGGGAGGCCTTCGCCGCACTGCGCGCGCAGGTGTCGCTGCCGATCTACGCGTTGGGCGGCATGGCCGCTGGCCACATCGCCGAAGCGCGCCGGCATGGCGGGCAGGGCATCGCTGCGATTCGCGGGTTGTGGCCAGGGTAACGCCGCGCACGCGGGGTCAGATCCCTGCGCAGCAGGGCTCTGACCCCATGGCCGAGATCCGACCCCTCCCGATCACAACGTGATCCAGAAACACCCGTATTGCCGGCGCAACCCCAGCACGGTCGAAGCGCGCGACACGCTGCCGGGCAAGGTCTGCTCCAGGCGCAGGCCGACCGGATGCCGTGCCGCTGGCGGCTCAGGGTCGGATCCCTGCGCCGCAGGGCTCTGACCCTCCTCCTGCGAGGACGCCAGCCCCTGTGACGGATACACCGGCACCACGTCCACCAGCGGCCGTCGTGCCAGCGATTCGAGTTGACCGAGGATGCGCTGCGCGCCCGCATCGGAGACCGCACCCCACAGGTACAGCGAGGACAGCCGGTTCACATCGTGGCTGACGATACCGGTGCGCAGTGCCTCCACCAGCTCGCTCAGGCGCCGTGGGCAGCGCGCACCCAGGGTGTCGCGCGGTAGGGTGCTGCCTGTGGGCGCGGGCGGTGGTAGTCGCGATTGGGCGCCAACGCTGTCGCAGGGACGGTCGGTATACACGCTCTGTCCCTGCGCGTCGGTGCAGCGGTTCAAGCGTGGGGACTGCGCATGGACCACGCTCGATGCCGAACACAACGACAGCAGCAACAGCAGGAAGGAAAACCGTTTCATCGACGCAGGGTAGCGCCGATCGCGGTGGCATGGCGTGCTTTCAGCCGTGCAGCAGCTTCAACACCGACGTGGTCGGCTTGGCCAGGTTCAATGTGTAGAAGTGCAGGCCCGGCGCGCCGCCCTCGATCAGGCGCTGGCACAGTTTGGCCACCACTTCGGTACCGAACGCCCGCACCGATTCGGCATCATCGCCATAGGCCTGCATCTTGCGGCTGATCCAGCGCGGGATTTCCGCACCGCACTGCTCGGAGAAGCGGCGCAGCTGGCTGAAGTTGGCGATCGGCATGATGCCGGGCGTGATCGGTACCTGCACGCCGAGCCGGCGCACGGCATCGACGAAGTGGAAGTACGCATCGGGGTTGTAGAAATACTGGGTGATCGCCGCGTCGGCGCCGGCGTCGATCTTGGCCTTGAAGTGCTTCAGGTCGGCCAGTGCGTCGGAAGCCTGCGGGTGCGTTTCGGGGTACGCGCCCACTTCGATATGGAACGCATCGCCGTGCTCGTCGCGGATGAAGTCGATCAGTTCGGCGGCATAGCGCATGTCACCGGGGAAGCCCATGCCCGACGGCAGATCGCCGCGCAGCGCGACCAGGCGGCGGCAGCCGATGGCGCGGTACAGCTTGAGCAGTTCGCGGATTTCCTGGCGGGTGCCGCCGACACAGGACAGGTGCGGTGCAGCCTCGAAGCCATGGTGCTGGTTGAGGTGGCGCACGGTCTCGGAGGTATAGCTCAGGGTCGAGCCACCGGCGCCGAAGGTACAGGACACGTATTCGGGGCCGTAGTCCTTCAGCCTGGCCGCGGCGCGGTCCAGCTGGCTGCGCTGTTCGTCGGTCTTGGGCGGATAGAACTCGAAGCTGATGGCAGTCATGGCACGGGCGGCGGCGGCGGGTGCGGATCAGTATATCGCTTCATCAAGATGGATGTGCGATTGAGGCGTGAGGGCAGGTCATCCGTGGTGCGCGACCGTTCGCCCTGCTGACCGGCCGCTGCTCCGGAATCGCAACCCGGATGCCGCGGCCGGCGGCACGCTGATCCCATCCCGGCACCACCCACCTGATGAAGGAGCAGACGATGAAGATCTTCCTGGCACTCTGGTACGCGATGAAGGCCCTGGCCCGGCTGGCGATGATCGGCATGGCGATGGCCGTGCTCGGCTCCGGTTCCGCGCATGCCGCCACCGGCTCGACCGCTGGCAGGGTGCAGGTCGAGGTGGTCGGCAAGGGCCGCCCGCTGCTGATGATCCCCGGCCTCAACAGCAGCGCCGAGGTCTGGCGCGAGACCTGCCTGGCCCTGAAGGATGTGCAGTGCCACCTCGTGCAGCTGCCGGGCTTTGCCGGCGCGGCAGCGGCCGATCCGCGCCCGGTCGACTTCCTGCCGGCGATGCGTGGGCAGCTGCTGGCTTACCTGCATGACCGGCACCTGGGCCCGGTGGTGGTGGTCGGCCACAGCCTCGGTGGCCTGCTGGGCCTGCAGATGGCGCAGGCCGAGCCGAAGGCGGTCAGCGCGCTGGTGGTGGTCGACGCCCTGCCATTCCTGCCGGCTGCGCGTGACCCCAAGGCCACCACTGACAGCGTGCGGCCGGTGGCCGACCAGCTGCGCAAGGGCATGCTGGCCGCCGACGCCGCGCAATGGCAGGCGCAGTTGAAGGCGGGCCTGCCGGGCATGACCCGCGATCCGCAGCGCCAGGCCGAACTGGGCCGCTGGGGCGAAGGCAGCGACCGCCAGACCACGGCCGATGCCATGCATGCGGTGATGACCACCGACCTGCGCGACAGCATCGCTTCGATCACCGCGCCGACGCTGGTGCTCGGCAGCTGGGCCGGCTACCAGCCGATGGGTGGCACCGAGGACGGCACCCGGGCGGTGTTCCAGGCCCAGTACGCGAAACTGCAGGGCGTGCAGATCGCGATGAGCGCGCAGGGTTTCCACTTCCTGATGTGGGATGATCCGCGCTGGTTGCAGGAACAGGTGCAGCGTTTCCTCGACGCGCATCCCTGACCCTTGTCCGCCCTCCTGCCACCACCGAGAGCCCGCATGGACGCCACCACGCCTTCCCGCCGTTTCTGGACGCTCAATGCACTGGCATGGGCCGGTTATGCGATGTACGGGCTGTGGGTCGGCATGCGGATCGGCGGCGGCGTGGTGTTCAGCGGCATCGTGCTGATCACCGTCAGCGTGGCGGTCTCACTCTGGCTGTGCAGCGGCGCGTTGCGTTCGGTTGCACTGCGCCAGCGCTGGTGGGAGGGAAGCCTGGGCAGCCTGGTGCTGAAACTGGCCGCCGGCGTGGTGGTCGGGGCCAGCGTCGCGCAGGCGGTAACGGCGGCGCTGCTGCTGCCGGCACTGGCGCTGGGCTGGGTGCAGCTGCCTGGTGGCCATGCCGATTACCAGTGGTCTTCGGTGCTGGTGTACTGGATGAACACCGCGCTGTTCCTGCTGATGTGGACCGGGTTGTGGGCGGGCCTGCACGGCCTGCGGCGGGCGCGCCACAGTGAGCTGGCCCGCCTGCGCGCCGAGGCCGAACGCAGCGCGCTGGAGCGCGATGCGTTGCGTGCGCGGCTCAACCCGCACTTCATGTTCAATGCGCTGAACAACCTGCGTGCGCTGATCCTGGAAGACCCGGAACGGGCCCGTGACATGGTCACCCGCTTGTCGCGCACGCTGCGCCAGGCGCTGGCCCACAACCGCAGCGAACAGGTGACGCTGGCCGAGGAGCTGGCGGTGGTCGACGATTACCTGGCCATCGAGGCGGTCCATTTCGAACAGCGCCTGCAGGTGCGGCGGCAGATCGATGCCGATGCCACGCAGGCACAACTGCCGGCGATGGCGTTGCAGTTGCTGGTGGAGAACGCGATCAAGCATGGCATCGCCAGTCGCCCCGGCGGCGGCGAGGTGCAGATCCGCGCCACGCTGGACAATGACGTGCTGCGGTTGCAGGTGGACAATCCACTTTCAACCGGCAGCGAACCCACCCATGGTCATGGCGTCGGCCTGGCCTACCTGCGTGCACAGCTGGGCACGCGTGGCCGATTCGTGCTGCAACCGGTCGGTGACCGCATGCAGGCCCTGCTGGAGATTCCGCAATGAGTGGCATGCTGCGCGTGTTGATCGTTGATGACGCACGGCTGGCGCGGCAGGAGCTGCGCACGCTGTTGTCGGCGCTGCCATGGGTGCAGTGCGTGGGCGAGGCCGACGATGTGCCCGCCGCACGCGAGGCGATCACCACGCTGGCACCGGACCTGGTGCTGCTGGATGTGCAGATGCCCTCCGGCAGCGGCTTCGATGTGCTGGATGGACTGGAGACGGTGCCGGCGGTGGTGTTCGTTACCGCTTATGACACCTATGCGGTACGCGCATTCCAGGCCAACGCGCTGGACTATCTGGTGAAGCCGGTGGAGGCACCGCGCCTGCTGGAAGCGCTGGAGCGGGCGCGTGAGCGCGACGTGGTGGCGAGCGGCGCGCCGGAACTGCGAAGCACGCTGGGTGCGCAGGATCAGGTGTTCGTGCGCGAGGGTGAACGCTGCTGGTTCGTGGCGGTCTCCGAGATCCGTCGGCTGGTGGTGGATGGCAACTACACGCGGCTGTGGTTCCGCGACCAGAACGCCCTGTTGACCCGCAGCCTGAGCGCGCTGGAAGCACGCCTGCCGCAGGATCTTTTCTTCCGCGCCAACCGCAACACGCTGGTCAACCTGCGCCGTATCCGTGGGGTGTCGCCCAGCGTCGGCGACGGCTACGACCTGGCGCTGGATGATGGCAGCGAGGTGGAGGTGTCGCGGCGGCAGGCGCGTGAACTGCGCGAGCGGATGGCGTTGTAGGCGCTGCCAGCGGTTACCCTGTGCAGCGGATTCCCAGATCACGCCGCGCCATGTCCATCGTCCTCACCGATTTCGCCCGTCCCCGCCTGTTCCCGCGCGTGCCGCGCGGCAACACCATCCAGGACTGCACTGCCGAGCAGTTCGAGGCACACCTCAATGCGCACGCGCCGCTGAAGGTGCTCGACGGCTACGCGCCGTTCTGCAAGCTGTTCGTCTACGAGAACTGGACCAGCACGCGCTGCCTGACGGTGCCGGTCACCGAGGCCAACCGCCACCAGCTGCGCAGCGGCTACGAAGCGCGCAACCGCGAGGAACTGCCGGTACTGGTGCGCTGGTTCGAGGGCGTGGAATCGCCGCGTGCGAACTACCTGGTGGTGATCCTGTACAGTGCCGGGCAGCTGGCGAAGGAAGGTTCACCGATCGAGGCCGACTGGGGCATCGTCGGCTGCATCTACACCGCCGAACCGGAAGAGGTACCGATGGCGCCGATCACCATGATGCGCAATGCGCTGGGCGTGGAGGAGGGCGGTTCCGGCGTGCCACTGGATCGGGAGGCCTACCAGCGCTCGGTGGCGTTCTGGGAGAACAACGCCAACTGGCGACCCTGAACCTGGAGGGGACGTATCGGCCGATCATGCCTGGCTGCTCTATGATCGGGCCAGGCAAACCCATGGAGGGCAAGGCATGGCTATCTGGGCAAGGATGGTCCTGGTGTTGCTGGCGGGCACGTTGCCCGCCACCCCTGTACTGGCAGCGAAGCCATCTGTCGACATTGCATGCTCGTCGTTGGCAGCCGTTCCCGCGCTGCGCGATGCGGAGGTGACCGCATTGTCGATGCAGCCCGAGGGCGGTCGTTGCGTGGTGGAGGTGGAGGCGGCCAACGGCAAGGCGTTGCTTCGGCAGCAGCGGATGCTGGAGGTGCTCACGCAACACGCCTGCGCGGCGCCGGCGGAGGTGAGCGTGGACGACACGCGGCTTTCCCTGCAGTTGCGCCTGCCGAAGCACTGCGCGGCGCGCGGCAGCCGCGATCTGTTCGCGGGTGAGGGTGTTGCGTGGAAGCCGGCACGCGGCGTGTCGCCGCACTATCCGCCGGCGGCCGTGCAGCAGGGACTTTCCGGGCGCAGCCTGCTGAAGGCACTGATTGATGCGCAGGGGACGGTTGCCGCCGTGATCGTGGAGACATCCAGCGGCCATGCGCTGCTGGATGAAGCGGCGGTGGACGAGCTGCGTGGCTGGCCTTTCGTCCGTGCCGAAGCAGAGAGCACAGTGCCGGAGTTGACCATCGTGCGGGTGCCGATGCGGTACGCGCTGGTGGAGTGACCGCCATCCACGCGTGGCGTGGATCTACGTGTGGCAATGCGGTTGATGAAGGTGCGGTTCCGCGTGGTCATGCCATCCACGCGTGGCGTGGATCTACCGGGCCGCAGTAGAGCCACGCCATGCGTGGCTGCAGTCCCGTCAGGCGGCTATCCATTCCCACCACGGGTAGTGGTACTCGCGGTCGATGGCCCGCCAATGCTGGCCGCACTGTTCGCACGTAACGATGTGGCAATCCCCCCAGCCGTCTTCGGCTTCTTCCACCGAGCGCAGCTGCATCTGGCCCTGTTCAACCAGACGACGCGGATCGAAGAACGGGTAGCCGGGATTGAGCGCGCACAGGCACCCCTCGCGCGCGTGCCAGTAATGCAGCCGACGCAGGGCCGCCTTCAGATGCGCCTGGTTGCTGATCAGCATGCCGCCGAGCGCGACGCCCTGGCAGCGCTGTTCAATCAATTCCGCGTATGCGGCCAATGCATCCAGCGAGGGCGCGCTGAACAGCCGTGCGACCGTGCGTGCGGCGTCGGTGATGCGCGTGCCGTCGCGCGACAACAGGTCCTGCAGCAGCACGTCGGCCTGTGCATCGTCGAGCCGGGGTATCGGCGCTGCAGACCACGGCCAGCGCATCAGCGTGACTTGCCGATGGCAGCGTAGTGGCCGGCGGTGAGGCGCAGCAGATCGGCCGGTGCCAATTCCACTTCCAGGCCGCGGCGCCCGGCGCTGACATGCAGCGTGGGCAGCGCTTCGGCACTGGCGTCCAGGAAGGTGCGCAGGCGCTTCTTCTGCCCCAGCGGGCTGATGCCACCGACCAGATACCCGGTCGCGCGCTGTGCGGCATCAGCAGCGGCCATCTCGCACTTCTTGCAGCCGGCGGCTTCGGCCAGCGCCTTCAGGTCGAGCTGACCGGCGACCGGCACGATTGCCACCAGCAGTTCATGTGCTTCAGTGCTGGCCAGCAGGGTCTTGAACACCTGGGCGGGGTCGAGGCCGAGCTTGTCGACGGCTTCGCCGCCATAGGATTCGGCGTGGGCGTCGTGCACGTAGCTGCGCACGGTGTGGGCGATCTTCTCGCGCTTGAGCAGGTTGATGGCCGGGGTCATGGGTGCATCCTAGCGCGGGGCAGGGGTGTTGCCTTGACCGAGGCTATTGCGGGTGGAGCATCCACGCATGGCGTGGATCTACCGGGGGTTGGCCGGGGATATCCACGCATGGCGTGGATCTACTGGGGCCGGACGATCAGTAGATCCACGCCATGCGTGGATACGTGGTGTACGGCCACACGCGAACGCAGAACGGGCGCCCGAAGGCGCCCGTTCTTTCTACTTACGTTGCTGGGGTCAGAGCCCTTTCCTGCGGAAAGGGATCCGACCCCGGCACGATCAGTAGCGGTAGTGGTCCGGCTTGAACGGGCCTTCCACCGGCACGCCGATGTAGTCGGCCTGTTCCTGGCTCAGGGTGGTCAGCTTCACGCCGATCTTTTCCAGGTGCAGGCGGGCCACTTCTTCGTCCAGCTTCTTCGGCAGCAGGTAGACCTTCTTCTCGTAGCTGTCCTTGTTCGCCCACAGGTCGATCTGTGCCAGGGTCTGGTTGGCGAAGCTGTTGGACATCACGAAGCTCGGGTGGCCGGTGGCGCAGCCCAGGTTCACCAGGCGGCCTTCGGCCAGCAGGAAGATCGCGTTGCCGTTCGGGAAGATGTACTTGTCCACCTGCGGCTTGATGTTGACGTGCTTGATGCCGGCGAACGACACCAGCGCGTCGACCTGGATCTCGTTGTCGAAGTGGCCGATGTTGCAGACGATGGCCTGGTCCTTCATCGCGCTCAGGTGCTCGATGCGGATGATGTCCTTGTTGCCGGTGGTGGTGACGTACAGGTCGGCACGGCCCAGGGTCGATTCGATGGTGTTGACTTCATAGCCTTCCATCGCCGCCTGCAGGGCGCAGATCGGGTCGATCTCGGTGACGATGACGCGCGCGCCGTAGGCACGCAGCGAAGCGGCGCAGCCCTTGCCGACGTCGCCGTAGCCGCAGACCACGGCCACCTTGCCGGCCAGCATCACGTCCATCGCGCGCTTCAGGCCGTCGGCCAGCGACTCGCGGCAGCCGTACAGGTTGTCGAACTTGCTCTTGGTGACCGAGTCGTTGACGTTGATCGCCGGGATCAGCAGGGTGCCGGCCTGGGCCAGCTGGTACAGGCGGTGCACGCCGGTGGTGGTCTCTTCCGAGACGCCCTTCCAGTCCTTGACCACGCGGCCCCAGTAACCCGGGCGCTCCTTGGCGACGCGCTTGAGCAGGTTCTTGATGACCTGTTCTTCGTGCGAGGACGAGGCGGTGTTGACCCAGTCGCTGCCGTTTTCCAGCTCGTAGCCCTTGTGGATCAGCAGGGTCACGTCACCGCCGTCGTCGACCACCAGCTCCGGGCCGGTCAGGGTGCCGTCGGCCAGGGTGAAGGTCAGCGCGTCCAGGGTGCAGTCCCAGTACTCTTCCAGGGTTTCGCCCTTCCAGGCGAACACCGGGGTGCCGGTGGCGGCGATGGCGGCAGCCGCGTGGTCCTGGGTCGAGAAGATGTTGCACGAGGCCCAGCGCACGTCAGCGCCGATGTCCTTCAGGGTCTCGATCAGCACCGCGGTCTGGATGGTCATGTGCAGCGAGCCGGTCACGCGCACGCCCTTCAGCGGCAGCTCGGCCTGGTACTTGCGGCGGATCGACATCAGGCCCGGCATTTCGTGCTCGGCGATGTCCAGTTCCTTGCGGCCCCAGTCGGCCAGCGTGATATCGCGGATCTTGTAATCACCTTCGGTGGAGAAGGTCTTGGCAACAGCATTCATTCGTGTGCTCCGGTTGTGGGCGAGCGGGTGCTCGCATCTAGCCGGGCGCCGTTGTTACAAAGCCACCTCACCGAGCCTGGCCGGGCCTCATCGGATCCGGTCGCAGCGCCCCTCGGCAGGGGAGAACCCCCATTATATCGCGGCCCCGGCATGACATCCGGATGACCCAACCATCGGCAGATGGGCGGGCGTGCACGGCCTGTTAAGGTCGGTGTTTTCACGCATCACACAGGTGGAACGATGAGCATGCACGCGCGCCGTACGCGGCGCTGGACCGGCCTGGTCCTGTCGATGGGACTGCTGGCCGTGGCCCCGCTGGCCTGGGCGGTGGCCCCGCAGCCTGCGGCGACGCAAGCCCAGGGCGTCAACGGCTACGAACTGCCGTCGGCGGCGCTGCAGGCGGTGGTCGATGCACCGCGCGCGCCGTCGCTGTACCTGTCGCCACGCCGCGACGTGGCCGCGTTGATGCAGATGCCGTCGCTGCCGTCGATCCAGGTGGTGGCGCAGCCGGAACTGAAGCTGGCCGGCCTGCGCATCAACCCGCGCACGTTCTCCGACAGCCGCTTCAGCTTCGGCGAGAAGCTGTGGCTGATGAACGTGGCTGATGGCAAGGAACGGCCGATCGGCGGCCTGCCGGCCAAGCTGTCGATCGCCAGTGTGATGTGGTCGCCGGACCAGAAGTGGCTGGCCTTCAACCAGGTCGACGCCGCCAGCGGCGCCAACGAACTGTGGCTGGTGGACGTGGCCGGCGGCAGTGCCCGCCGCCTCGTTGCCGGCCTGAACACGGTGATCGGCAGCGGCTACCAGTGGCTGCCGGACAGCCGCGGGCTGGTGGTGTTCACCCGCCCGGCCAACCTCGGTGCGGCCCCGGCCGCCGACGGCATCCCGACCGGCCCCGCCGTACAGCAGACCCGCCAGGGCGATGGCGTGGTGTCGATCCGTACCTACCAGGACCTGCTGAAGAACGAAGCCGACGCGCGCCAGTTCGACTACTACGCCACCACCCAGCCGGTGGAAGTCAGCCTGGATGGCACCACCCGGGCGATCGGCGCGGCCGGCATCTTCATGGGCTTCTCGGTGTCGCCGGATGGCCGCTTCGTGCTGCGCCAACCGGTGCAGCGTCCGTATTCCTACGTGGTGCCGGTGAGCAGCTTCCCGCGCCGCATCGAAGTGATCGACCTTGCCAGCGGCAAGCTGGTGCATACCGTGGCCGTACGTCCGCTGGTGGAAGGCCTGCCGACCGGCAACGATGCCGAAGTGACCGGCGTGCGTGACATCGGCTGGCGTGGTGATGCCGAAGCGACCCTGGTCTGGGCCGAAGCGCAGGATGGAGGCGACCCGAATAAGGACGCCAAGGTGCGCGATGCGGTGCTGATGCAGGCCGCGCCGTTCGACACGCCGCCGGTGACGCTGGCCCAGCTTGGCAGCCGCCTGGCCGGCATCAGCTGGGGCCGCGGTGACCTGGCCCTGCTGACCGAATCGTGGTGGAAGACCCGCAAGACCAAGACCTGGCTGATCGCCCCGGACAATGCCAGCGCCGAACCGCGCCTGCTGTGGGACCGCGATGCGCAAGACCGCTATGCCGATCCGGGCCGGCCGCTGCTGGCCAGTGATGAGCGGGGCCGTTCGCTGCTGCAGACCAGCCCCGATGGCAGCAGCCTGTACCTGGCCGGTGCCGGCGCTTCGCCGGAAGGCGACCGTCCGTTCGTGGACCGCTTCGACATCGCCACGGGCAAGGCAACGCGCCTGTTCCACTCGCAGGCGCCGAGCTATTCGCTGCCGGTGGCATTGCTGGACAACCAGGGCAGTTCGCTGCTGCTGAGCCGCGAGAGCCCGGACGAGCCGGCCAACTTCTACGTGCAGTCGCTGGCCGATGCCGGTGCTGCGCCGCGTGCGCTGACCCACTTCGCGCATCCGCTGCCGCAGCTGAAGGGCGTGCAGAAGGAGCAGATCCGCTACAAGCGCAAGGACGGCGTCGACCTGACCGCAACCCTGCTGCTGCCGCCGGGCTACGACCCGAAGCGCGACGGCCCGCGCCCCCTGCTGATGTGGGCCTATCCGGGTGAGTTCAAGAGCGCGGCCGCGGCCAGCCAGGTGACCGATTCGCCGTACCGCTTCAATGCGGTCAGCTACTGGGGCCCGCAGGCGTTCCTGGCCAAGGGGTATGTGGTGCTGGCCAGCCCGTCGATGCCGATCATCGGCGAGGGTGACAAGGAGCCGAACGACACCTACATCGAACAGCTGGTGGCCAACGCGCAGGCCGCCGTGGATGAAGTGGTGCGCCGTGGCGTGACCGACCGCGATCACATCGCCATTGGTGGCCATTCCTACGGTGCGTTCATGACCGCCAACCTGCTGGCGCATACGCGCCTATTCAAGGCGGGCATCGCGCGCAGCGGCGCCTACAACCGCACGCTCACCCCGTTCGGCTTCCAGGCCGAGGAGCGCAACTACTGGCAGGCGCAGGACGTCTACCAGAAGATGGCGCCGTTCAACTACGCCGACAGGATCAAGGATCCGATCCTGTTCATCCACGGCGTGGACGACAACAACTCCGGCACGTTCCCGATCCAGAGCGAGCGCATGTTCGCGGCGGTGAAGGGCCTGGGCGGCACCGCGCGTCTGGTGATGCTGCCGAATGAGTCGCATGCCTACCGCGCACGCGAATCGATCATGACCATGCTGGCCGAAAGCGAGCGCTGGCTGGAGCAGACCATCGGCCCGGCTGGGCAGGGCAAGGCGAAGAAGAAGCGCTGACCGGACCCGGTAGTGCCGGCCGCTGGCCGGCAACCTCATGGAGCCACACAACCTGAGGTTGCCGGCCAGCGGCCGGC
This sequence comes from Stenotrophomonas sp. S4, assembly GCF_054187805.2. Classification (NCBI taxonomy): domain Bacteria; kingdom Pseudomonadati; phylum Pseudomonadota; class Gammaproteobacteria; order Lysobacterales; family Lysobacteraceae; genus Stenotrophomonas; species Stenotrophomonas sp. S4. The sequence continues at coordinate 764,268 of NZ_CM196188.1, forward strand.
ACTACCAGATGAAACCATTTTTGCATCGCAGCACGACGCCCGTTCTGGTTTAGGCTTGGGGTCTGGATCCGTTGACCGAGGCCTGTGCGTCGCCGATGAACGAGTACCGCAGCAGCATCGAGTTTGCTTCCCCCGATCTTCCGCTTCGCGATGACGTGCGCCGGCTCGGCGCACTGGTCGGTGACCTGCTGGTCGAGCAGGTATCGGCAGCCTTCCTCGACGATGTCGAAGACGTGCGCACCCGCGCCATCGCCCGCCGCGAGAACCAGGCGCCGCTGTCGGAGCTGGCAGAAGGGCTGGCCGGGCGCTCGCCGCAGCAGGCCGAGACCATGGTGCGGGCCTTCAGCACCTACTTCCAGGTGGTCAACATCGCCGAGCGCGTGCATCGCATCCGCCGCCGCCGTGACTACCAGCGTGCCGGTACCGCGGGGGCGCAGCCCGACGGCCTGCAGGATGCGCTGCAGCACCTGAAGGCGCAGGGCGTGGGCCTGGACGAGCTGGCGCAGTGGCTGCCCCGCATCGATATCGAACCGGTGTTCACCGCGCACCCGACCGAAGCCGTGCGCCGCGCGCTGCTGGAGAAAGAGCAGCTGATGGTGGCCAGCCTGGTCGACAACCTCGACGGCCGGCGCACGCCGGGGGAAGCGGCCGCCGATGCCGCGCGCTTCCGCATGGCGCTGACCGCTTCGTGGCAGACCACCGATTCCTCGCCGGTGCGGCCCACCGTGGATGACGAGCGCGAGCACGTCGGTTTCTATCTGGTGCAGGTGCTGTACCGGGTGATCCCGGTGCTGTACGAATCGCTGCAGCAGGCGCTGCGCGATACCTACGGCGAGGAACTGCCGCTGCCACGCCTGCTGCGATTCGGCACCTGGGTGGGCGGTGACATGGACGGCAATCCGAACGTGGATGCCCACACCATCCGCAATACGCTGGATGCGCAGCGGCAGGCGGTACTCGGGCGCTACCAGAAGGAACTGCTGCAGCTGGCCAGCCTGCTCAGCCAGTCCACCGAGCGGGTGGGCGTGAGCGAGGCGCTGCAGGCGCGCGTGGCGCACTACCAGCAGCTGCTGCCGCAGGTGCAGTCGCGTCCGCGCCACGCCGACATGCCCTACCGCCTGCTCAACGACCGCATGCGCGCACGCCTGCAGGCCACGTTGGATGACGGCGAAGGCGCCTACGCCGGTCCTGACGAACTGATAGACGACCTGCAGCTGATCCTCGACAGCCTGCGCGCGAACCGCGGCGAACATGCCGGTGGCTTCGCTGTGCAGCGCCTGCTGTGGCGAGTGAAGACCTTCGGCTTCCACCTGGCGCGGTTGGACGTGCGCCAGGAATCGAGCGTGCACGCGCGCGCGCTGACCACCGTGCTGGGCGGCGACGCAGCGTGGGACGGTCTGGATGCATTGGGTCGCGCGCGGCTGCTGGCGCCGCATGCCAGTGGTGACGCGCCGTTGCCGAAAGGCGAGGACGAGGGCAACCGGCGACTGGACGCTGTGTTCGCGGCGTTGGCCGATGCGCGTGCGCGCCATGGCGGCGATGCGCTGGGCAGCTACATCATTTCGATGGCGCATGACCGCAGCGATGTGCTGGCGGTACTGGCGCTGGCACGCCGTGGCGGCCTGGTGGAAGAGGGCGGTTCGGTGCCGCTGGATATTGCGCCATTGTTCGAAACCGTGGACGACCTCAAGCGCGGCACCGCGACCCTGCGCGGCCTGCTGGCCGACCCGGTGTACCGCGCACACCTGCACGCACGTGATGACGTGCAGATGGTGATGCTGGGCTATTCGGACAGCAGCAAGGACGGCGGCATCGCCGCTTCGCGGTGGGGCCTGCAGCGTGCGCAGGTGGAACTGCTGGAGGTGGCGGCCGAGGCCGGCATCCGCCTGACCTTCTTCCATGGCCGTGGTGGTTCGATCAGCCGCGGTGGCGGCAAGACCACGCACGCGGTGGATGCCTCGCCGCGCGGCAGCATCGATGGCCGCCTGCGGGTGACCGAGCAGGGCGAGGTGATCCATCGCAAGTACGGCATCCGTGCACTGGCGCTGCGCTCGCTGGAACAGGCCACCGGTGCGGTGCTGCGCGCCAGCCTGCGGCCGCGCGCCGCCGAACCCCGCGAAGATGAGTGGCGCCCGGTGATGGACGCGGTGGCGTCTGCCAGCAGCGAGGTGTATCGCGCGTTCGTTGGCCAGGCCGGCTTCATGGACTACTTCCGCACCGCCACGCCGATCGACGTGATCGAGCGGATGACGCTGGGCTCGCGGCCATCGCGCCGGCTCGGCCAGGACGCTGCACTGGGCAACCTGCGTGCGATTCCGTGGGTGTTCGCCTGGAGCCAGGCACGCGCCGTGATTCCCGGCTGGTATGGCGTGGGCAGTGGCCTGCAAGCTGCGGTTGATGCCGGCCACGAACAGACCCTGCGCGACATGGCGCGAGACTGGCCGTTTTTCCGTACGTTCCTGGACGACATCGCGATGGTGTTGTCCAAGGGCGATATCACCATTGCCGAGCAGTTCTCGCTGTTGTCGGGCGACCTGCACGAGCGTTTCTTCCCGCAGGTGCAACGCGAACTGGAACTGACCCGGCACTGGCTGCTGGCGCTGATGGACCAAAAGACGCTGCTCGACCACGATGCGCGGCTGGCGCTGTCGATCCGCCTGCGCAATCCCTACGTCGATCCGATCAGCGTGCTGCAGGTGGACCTGTTGCAGCGATGGCGGACCAGCGGGCGCGAGGATGACGAGTTGCTGCGCGCGCTGGTGGCCTGCGTGAACGGTGTTTCGCAGGGCGTGCAGAACACGGGTTGATCCGCATCCGCCGGGCATGGCCCGGCGCTATCTGCCTCGGTGGGTGCGGGGCTTGCCCCGCACGCCCTCATTCTTCCGGCGACGGCGGGTTCGACGCCAGCAGTTCCAGATGGCGCTGCTCCATTTCCTGGCGCAGCTGGCGGCGGATCAGTGCGGCTGCCTGGCGGCGCTTCTCGTCCGACGTGACCGGCTGCAGGGGCGGCACCGGCGTTGGCCGGCCTTCCTCATCCACGGCCACCATGGTGAAGAAGCAGCTGTTGGCGTGGCGCACGCTGCGCTTGAGGATGTCCTCGGCCACCACCTTGATGCCGATCTCCATCGACGAGGTGCCGGTATGGTTCACCGAGGCGAGGAAGGTGACCAGCTCGCCCACCGCGATCGGCTGGCGGAACATCACCTGGTCCACCGACAGGGTGACCACGTAGCTGCCGGCGTAACGGCTGGCGCAGGCGTAGGCGACCTGGTCGAGCAGGCGCAGGATGGCGCCGCCGTGGACCTTGCCGGAGAAATTGGCCATCTCCGGCGACATCAGCACGGTCATGGACAGCTGGTGGGTTTTCAGTTCGGTCGACATGCGGCGATTGTATCGGCAACCGGTAGTGCCGGCCGCTGGCCGGCAACCACGCGATTGTTTCTGGAGGCCATGAAAAAGCCGGCCAGCGGCCGGCTCTACCAGAAAAGAGAAGGGCCGCTTGCGCGGCCCTTCGTGTTTCTTACTTCAGCTTCGCATCGGCGCGCAGGGCGGCGGCGCGGTCGGTCTTCTCCCAGGAGAAGGCCGTGGCGTTGACGGTCTCGCCTTCGCCGTTGAGGTAGCTGAACTCCTTCGGCTTGCGGCCGAAGTGGCCATAGGCCGCAGTCTGCTGGTACATCGGGTGCACCAGGTCCAGCATCTTGATGATGCCGTACGGGCGCAGGTCGAAGTGCTTGCGGATCAGCTTCTCGATCTTGTCGTCGCTGATCTTGCCGGTGCCGAAGGTGGTGACCGAGATCGAGGTCGGCTCAGCCACGCCGATGGCGTAGGAGACCTGCACTTCGCAACGGTCGGCCAGGCCGGCGGCAACCACGTTCTTGGCGACGTAGCGGGCCGCGTAGGCTGCCGAACGGTCGACCTTGGACGGGTCCTTGCCGGAGAAGGCGCCACCACCGTGACGGGCCCAGCCGCCGTAGGTGTCGACGATGATCTTGCGGCCGGTCAGGCCGCAGTCGCCCACCGGGCCGCCGATCTCGAACTTGCCGGTCGGGTTGATGTGGAACTTGGTGCCCTTGTGCAGCCACTTGGCCGGCAGCACCGGCTTGATGATCTCTTCGCGGACGGCCTCGATGAGGTCCTTCTGCTTGATGCCCGGGGCGTGCTGGGTCGACAGGACCACGGCGTCGATGGCCGAGACCACGCCGTTTTCATAGCGCAGGGTGACCTGGCTCTTGGCGTCCGGACGCAGCCACGACAGCGGCGAGTTCTTCTTCTTGCGGATCTTGGCCTGCTGCTCGACCAGGCGGTGCGACAGGTGGATCGCGGCCGGCATGTAGCTGTCGGTCTCGTTGGTGGCATAGCCGAACATCAGGCCCTGGTCGCCAGCGCCCATTTCTTCCGGCTTCTTGCGATCCACGCCCTGGGCGATGTGCGGCGACTGCTTGCCGATCAGGTTCAACACGCCGCAGGTGGCGCCGTCGAAGCCGACGTCGGAGCTGTCGTAGCCGATGTCCGTGATGACCTTGCGGGTCAGCGCTTCCAGGTCGATCCAGGCGCTGGTGGTGATTTCACCGGCCACAATGGCAACACCGGTCTTGACCATGGTCTCGCAGGCCACGCGGGCGCGCTGGTCCTGGGTCAGGATCGCGTCCAGCACCGCATCGGAGATCTGGTCGGCAACCTTGTCCGGATGGCCTTCGGAGACCGACTCGGAGGTGAAGAGATAGCTGGACATCAGGCGTAATATCCCTTGATTCGGATGGAAAGATGGGCGCGAATGATACACGGGGTGCGCCGCCTGTGCATTGTGAACCTGTACCGGTTGCCGGTGGTTAAGCCCGCGTAGGCCCGGCAGGGGCCGTCCGGCCGGGATTGGGGCCCAGCCTCGAGGCCCAGTGTTCCACCAGCGTGACAACGCACCGGGCTGCTACCGGCCCCGACTGCGCGGGCCGGTAGCAGCCCGGCAGCGGCTGTTCGGCCGTCATCGTTCTGCCCCAAAACCGCCATCTGGCTGCCGCCTGGCGGGCGCAGGCTGTCGGCCAATCCGGCCGCCGGGCATGAGTGGATCTGCCATGCAGGAACTTGAACAGCGTCTCCAGCAACGCTTCCCCGATTGGTTCCATGGCCGTCGTGGCCAACTGGCGCGGCCGCTGCTGCGCAGCGTCGGTCGCTGGTCGCGGCTGGACCAGATCGAAGCCTTCCTGCAGCGCAGCTCAGGCCTGCGTGGCTTCGGTTTCGTCGCCGCCGGCCTGGAGTTCATCGACGGCCAGTACCAGGTGGACCCGGCCGCGCTGGCGAAGATCCCGGCCACCGGCCGCCTGCTGATCGTCGCCAACCACCCCTCCGGTGCCCTGGACGCGCTGGCCTTGCTGGACGCGGTCGGCCGCATCCGCCGCGACGTACGCATCGTGGCCAACGACCTGCTGGGGGCGATCGCGCCACTGCAGGACCTGCTGCTGCCGGTGCGCATCCTCGGTGGCAAGGCCCAGCGCGGCAGCCTGCATGCCGTCGAGGAGGCGTTGGCCGCCGAGCAGTGCGTGATCGTGTTCCCGGCCGGCGAGGTCTCGCGGCTGTCGCTGCGCGGCATCCGCGACGGCCGCTGGCAGCGCGGTTTCGTCCGCTTTGCCCGCGCGGCCGGTGCACCGGTGCTGCCGGTGCGGGTGGAGGCGCGCAACTCGGCACTGTTCTACGGCGCCTCGACCCTGTTCAAGCCGGCGGGCACCGCGCTGCTGGCGCGCGAGATGTTCACCCGTCGTGGCCGTCCGCTGCGGCTGAGCATCGGCGAGCCGATGCAGCTGGGCAAGGGCGGTGATCCGGGCGCCCAACTGCTGGCGGTACGCCGCGCGCTCTATGCGCTGGGCCGTAATGGGGCGGCGGGCGATGCCGCTGCTGTTGCGGGCCCCGAGCCGCTGGCGTCCCCGGTGCCACCTTCGCAGGTCGCCGCCGGCATCGCTGCCGCCACCCAGCTGGGCCAGACCGCCGACGGCAAGCAGATCCTGCTGGCGACCTGTACCGCCGATTCACCGCTGCTGCTGGAACTGGGCCGCCTGCGCGAGCTGACCTTCCGGCAGGTGGGCGAGGGCACCGGGCGCAGCCGTGACCTGGACGATTACGATCCGCAGTACGAGCACATCGTGATCTGGGACGCCGCCGCGCAGCGCATCGCCGGTGCCTACCGCATCATGCGCGGTGCGCAGGCCCTGGCCCGGCACGGCCTGTCCGGGCTCTACAGCGCGTCGCTGTTCCGCTATTCCGACGATGCCATCACCCACATTGCCGAAGGCCTGGAACTGGGTCGCAGCTTCGTGGTACCCGACTACTGGGGCAGCCGCAGCCTGGACTACCTGTGGCAGGGCATTGGTGCCTACCTGCAGTGCCGGCCGGGCATCCGCTACCTGTTCGGCGCAGTGTCGATCAGCGCGGCGCTGCCGCGTGATGCACGCGAGCAGCTGGTGGCGTACTACCAGCGCTACTTCAGCGGTACCGCGGGACTGGCCGAATCGAACCGCCCCTTCCAGTATTTCGCCGCACCGCCAAGTTTCGGCGAGCTGGATGCAGGTGCCGCGTTCGATGTGCTCAAGGCCAACCTGGCTGCACTGGGTACCGGCGTGCCGACGCTGTACCGCCAGTACACCGATCTGTGCGAACCCGGCGGCGCGCGTTTCCTCGCCTTCGGCGTCGACCCTGACTTCAGTGATTCGATCGACGGCCTGATCGAAGTGGACCTGTGCGCGATACGGCCAAACAAGCGCAAACGCTACCTGCGCGACGCGGGGACGCCGGCATGAGCACGCTGGCGAACCTGTCGCCACACCGGCGCGCAGTGTTCGTCTCCGACGTGCACCTGGGCTCACGTCATTGCCATGCCACCGAGCTGGCGCGGTTCCTCTCGCAGCTGCGCTGCGAACGGTTGTACCTGGTCGGCGACATCATCGACCTGTGGTGGATGGCGCATCGCCGCGCCAACTGGCGGCAGTCGCACAGCGAAGTCATCCAGGCCCTGCACGCGCTGCGCCGTGCAGGGACCGAGATCATCTACATTCCCGGCAACCACGACGCATCGTTGCGCCACGTATGTGGGCTGATGCTGCCTGCCATGCAGGTGCGCCGCCGCGCCATCCACGTGACCGCCGATGGCCGTCGGCTGCTGGTCGCGCACGGCGACGACTACGACGGCGTGACCCACTTCGGCGGCCTGCAGGAAAAGTTCGGCGACTGGCTGTACTACCGCATCCTGACCGGCAACCAGGCGCTGAACGCCGTGCGGCGCCGGCTGGGCATGCGCTACTGGTCGCTGTCGGAGTTCCTGAAGAAGCGCAGCGGCGCCGCCGAACGCTACATCGAGCGTTTCGTGCAGGCCGGGCTGGATGACGTGCGTCGGCGCGGCCTGGACGGCATCGTCTGCGGCCACATCCACCGCGCGGCGCTGGTCGAACGCGATGGTCTGGTCTACGCCAACGATGGCGACTGGGTGGAGAGCCTGACCGCACTGGCCGAAGACCATGATGGTGCGCTGCGCCTGCTTGATCACAACGGCCAGACCCTGGTGGAACTACCGGGCGCGCGGATCAAGCAAGCGGCCTGACCTACTCTTGTAGCGTCGAGCCATGCTCGACTGCTCTTCTCAGACTGCCCCCCGTACCGCAGTCGAGCATGGCTCGACGCTACAAAAAACGCGAGCGGCGCTCTTCAGCAGGTGTGCCATCGAGACGGCGTGCCCGCAAGCCGCTAGCATCGGCCAATGGATTCCCTGACCCAGATCGTGCTCGGTGGCGCCGTCGCCGCTGCCATCGCCCCGCCCGGCCATCGCCGTGCGGCCCTGCTGGCCGGTGCCGCGCTTGGCACCCTGCCGGACCTCGACGCCCTGTGGCTCGGCTTCACCGCCGCCGACCCGGTGGCGAACATGATCGAGCACCGCAGTTTCAGTCACTCGCTGCTGGTACTGCCGTGGGTGGCGACATTGATCTGGTGGTTGTTCAAGCGCTTCGGCAATGGCCGCGTCGCGCAGTCACCGGTGCGCTGGTTCTGGGCGATCCAGTTGGCACTGGTCACCCATCCCGTGCTGGATGCGTTCACTGTGTATGGCACGCAGTTGTGGTGGCCGCTGCGCCCACACCCGACCATGGGTTCCAGTGTCTTCATCATCGACCCGGGTTACACGGTGTGGCTGTTGCTGGGCTGCGTGCTGGCCTGGTTCGGTCGCGCCCGGCCCTGGGCGGGTAAGGTGCTGGGCATGGCCCTGCTGCTCAGCAGTGGCTATCTGGGTTGGGGGCTGATCGCCAAGGCGCAGGTCGACCGTGCCGCGCAGCAGGGCCTGGCCGCGATGGGCCTGGGTGATGCGCCGCGCTTCTCGGTGCCGATGCCGTTCAACACCCTGCTGTGGCGGGTGGTGGCGATGACGCCCAGCGGCTACGTGGTGGGCGACCGCTCGCTGGTGGCCGACCACGGGCCGATGCGGTTCGAAGGCCATGCGTCCAACGTGCAGGCCTTGCGCGAAGCGACGGCCATCCCGGCGGTGCAGCAGCTGCAGTGGTTCAACCGCGGCTTCATGCGTGCGCAGGTGGTTGACGGCCGGTTGGTGCTGAGTGACCTGCGCATGGGCCTGGAACCGGACTACACCTTCAATTTCGTCGTGGCCGAACAGGCTGATGGGCAGTGGCGGGCGATCACGCCCGAGCAGGTGCGGGTGGATTACAGCAGTCCTGCCGCCCGCGCTGACGCCGGTCGCCGGTTGGCCGCGATGTGGCAGCGGATCTGGCAGGAGCCGGCAGCCTCCGCGACGGGTGCCGCGCACCCGTAGATCCACGCCATGCGTGGATGGCGTAGGCATCGGCGAAGGCAGCCACGCATGGCGTGGCTCTACTGCCTCCAACGGTAGCGCAGTGTCGCACCCGTAGATCCACGCCATGCGTGGATGGCGTGGGCATCGGCGAAGGCAGCCACGCATGGCGTGGCTCTACTGCCTCCAACGGTAGCGCAGTGTCGCACCCGTAGATCCACGCCATGCGTGGATGGCGTAGGCATCGGCGAAGTGATCTGGCCCCCTGAAAACGGACGCCATGAAGCCGTTTCAGGCGGCAGCCCGGAGCTGCCGGGCGTAGTTGTTAGGCGAGTGGTAGCCCAGCGCCGAGTGTAGCCGGGCTGGATTGTAGAAGCCGTGGATGTAAGCAGCGATGGACTGGCTGGCTTGTTCCTTACTGGCGTAAGGCTCGGCAGCCTCTTCTGTCTTGAGCGTCGCAAAGAAGCTCTCGACCACGGCGTTGTCCCAGCAATTGCCAGGCCGGCTCATGCTTTGGACCACGTCATGGGACTGCAGCAGCTGGCGAAACTCGTTCCCCCAGTACTGCCCGCCACGATCGGAATGGAAGATCAGGCCAGGTCGTTGTGGATGCAGAGCCCAGGCATTGGCGAATGCTTTCACTACCAGTTCTTCAGTCAGGCGCCTGGAAACGCTGTAGCCCAGCACCTGCCGGGTCTGGACGCTGATGACCACGGCCAGATGCAGCCATCCCTGGCGGGTGGGGACATACGTGATATCTCCGACCCACGCCGTCGGTCCGGTTCCGGGGGCAAATTGCCGATCCAGCAGGTTGGGGGCGAGCTGAGATGAGCCGCCGGAGGATTTGGGCCGGAATCGGCCTTTGGTCTTGCCCTGGATTCGCTCCTCGGCCATTAACCGTGCCACGCGCTTGTGGCCAACTGGATGATTCCTGGCTCGTAAGGCCCTGACCAGCCGACGCCGCCCATAACTGCGTTTGCTGGCCACATGGATGGCCCGAAGCTCGGTACGGAGGGCCGAATCGACATCGCACGTTTGGGCACACTGGCGGCGCAGGTAGTCATGGAATCCAGAGACAGAAACCCCAAAAAGCCGACACAGCAACCTGGTCGGGTAGCGAGTCCTTTGACTGGCGACGAAGGCGTACCTCACTTGGACTCTCTGGCAAAGAACGCCGCCGCTTTTTTTAGGATTTCCCGCTCCATCTTCAGATTGGCGTTCTCGGCCCGAAGGCGGCTGATCTCGCTTTCCAGGTCAGTGGCCGGCCTGCGGGCCTCAGAGGTCAACGACCGGCCAGCACGGACCGCGTCAATCCAATTTGCCAGCGTCTTGACCGACATCTCCAGCTGACGGGCCGCTGCGGCAGGCCCGAGCGACTCGGCCAACTCCACGGCTTGGTGCTTGAACTCATCGGTGTAGCTACGACGGGTGATACGGGACATAAGGGGACCTCCAAGTGCGATCAAAGTATCGCCTCTTGGCGTCCGCGGACGGGGGGCCAGATCAAAGGCAGCCACGCATGGCGTGGCGCTACTGCCTCCATCGGCAGTGCAGTGTCGCACCCGTAGATCCACGCCATGCGTGGATGGCGTAGGCATCGGCGAAGGCAGCCACGCATGGCGTGGCGCTACTGCCTCCATCGGCAGCGCAGTGTCGCACCCGTAGATCCACGCCATGCGTGGATGGCGTGGGCATCGGCGAAGGCAGCCACGCATGGCGTGGCTCTACTGCCTCCATCGGCAGCGCAGTGTCGCACCCGTAGATCCACGCCATGCAGGGATGGCGGGGACATTGGCGAAAGCAGCCACGAATGGCGTGGCTCTACCGAATCAACACCGTACGGCTCAATACACCGTGGCGCGGCCCTGCACGAACGAATAGAAGAACACCGCGTTCGGGTCGTTCTGCACCAGGCGGAACTCGCGGCGCATGCCTTCCACGGTTTCCTCGTCCACCGAGCCGGCCTGCAGCAGCTGGTCGGCCGCCGACAGCAGCAGCTGCTCCCAGAACGCGATCATCGTCTTGCGACGGGCTGGTTCGCGGTTGTCCAGGTGGATGGTCTTGATCTCGGTATGCACGTCGCGGAAGCCGCCGGCCAGCAGCAGGTTGCCCAGCTTTGCGCCGACGAACGGGTCGCCCCCGTGGTCGTACTGGAAATCGTTGAAGGCCATCCAGTAGCGCCAGATATGCGGCGAATACGGGTCGAGCAGGAACGAGGCATTCATCACCTCGGTGATGTAGACCGGCGAACCCGGTGCCAGCACGCGGCGCACTTCGCTCAGCACCCGGGCAGGGGAGGGGACGTGCTCCAGCACCCAGCACAGGAACGCCGCGTCGAAGCTGCGCGCTTCGAACGGCAGCTCACCGGCGTCGGCCTGCTGCAGGGTGTAGCGGTCGCTGCACCACGGCGTGCGTGCCAGGTTCTCGCGCGCGGTGGCCAGCTGCGTTTCGCTCAGGTCCACGCCGGTGACGTGCAGCTCCGGGAAGCGGCGCAGCAGGATCTCGGTCTGCGCGCCGACGCCGCTGCCGACTTCCAGCAGGCGCCGCGCGCCGCTGTAGTCGATCTGGCCGAAGATGCTCGATTCCAGCAGCCGGGCCTGGGTCATCAGGCGCTGCTGTTCGGTGCCGGAGAATCCGTGCAGGTAGGTTGGGGAGGAGATCGGCGGGGTCATGGGGGCGGGCTCTTGTAGCGTCGAGCGTGCTCGACGGCTCCGGGAAATCAGTCGAGCAAGCTCGACGCTACGGTTTGAGGAATCGAGCAGGCTCGACTCGATGGCGTGGCAGTACGCTCAGGCAGCAGAGGGCAACGCCGGTTCCCAGGCGATCAGGCGGTCGAAGTACTCGGTGGTCAGTGCGATCTGGCTCTGCGGGTCTTCGGCGCGATTGACCACTGCGCGGAAGGCCGCGTTCTCCGGCCGGTCCTTGGCGTACCAGCCCAGGTGCTTGCGCGCGATGCGCACCCCCTGCGGCTCGCCATAGAACGCATGCAGCGCATGCAGGTGGCCAAGCAGGATGTCGCGCACTTCCGCCAGCGACGGCGGCGGCAGTTCCTCGCCGGTGGCCAGGTAGTGCGCCACCTCGCGGAAGATCCACGGCCGGCCCTGCGCGGAGCGACCGATCATCACTGCATCCACGCCGGTTTCCTTCAGGACGTACGCGGCCTTCTGCGGCGAGTCGATGTCACCGTTGGCGATCACCGGGATGCGCAGCGCCGCCTTGATCTCGCCGATGGTGCCGTACTCGGCCTGGCCGGTGTAATGCTGGTCGCGGGTGCGCCCATGCACGGCCAGCGCAGCGATGCCGCTGGCCTCGGCGATGCGGGCGATCACCGGGCCATTGCGGTGGTCGCAATCCCAACCGGTGCGGATCTTCAGCGTGACCGGCACGTCCACCGCGTTGACCACGGCTTCGAGGATGCGCGCCACCAGCTGTTCGTCGCGCATCAGTGCCGAGCCGGCCCAGGCGTTGCACACCTTCTTGGCCGGGCAGCCCATGTTGATGTCGATGATCTGCGCGCCGTGGTCCACGTTGTAGCGCGCGGCCTCCGCCAGCTGCTGCGGCTCGGTGCCGGCGATCTGCACGCTGATCGGTGCCGGTTCGCCCTCATGGTCCATGCGATGGATCGACTTGCGCGTGTTCCAGAAGCGCGGGTCGCTGATGGTCATTTCCGAGGCGGCCAGTCCCGCACCCAGCCGTTTGCACAGCAGGCGGAAGGGCTTGTCGGTGACGCCGGCCATGGGCGCCAGCACGACGTTGGGGGCAATGGTGTACGGGCCGATCTGCATGCGCCCATTGTAGGGCGCGGGCGGCGGTACGGCCGTGTCGGGCACGGTCCGGTTCAGGCCGATCGGCACCGACCTCATGCCGTACCGGCATCAGCAGATGCTTGACGGTTGCTTCCGCCGCCCCCAGGGGCGGGCGATGGTGGGCGGCTACCCCAGGCTCTGCCAGGCCTGGCGGGTCCCCACGGCGAAGGCCAGCCCCAGGCCCAGGCAGACCAGCGAACTGGCCGCCCAGAAGCGTACGCCGTTGTAGCCGGGGCGGAACAGCGCCAGGCCGAAGCCCATTGCCGCGCGCAGCAGCAGCAAGGCAGCGATGGCGGGCAGGACCAGGCGGCTGGCCGGCAGCGGTGAATGCCAACCCGCGGCGGCCAGTGCATACAGGGTCCAGGCCACCAGCACGGCCGTGATGCCGGCGGTCATCAGCGGCGGCCACCAATGCCCGGCCTGTGCCAGCTGGACCATGCGCGGGCCGGCACCGAAGTACCCGTACCAGGGGGCACCAAAAGCGATGCAGCCGATATGCAGCAGGGCCGCGATGGCACTGCCGGCGGCCGCGACCAGCAACCAGGGGAATCCGTCCATGTCCTGCCCGTGCAAGGAAGCTGCGCGGATGGTGGGCGAGGGGCAGGGTATGGGCAATGCGACCGGCAGTCGCAGCCGCTGGGAACTGGCCAAAAGAAAGGCCCGGGTGCCTGCACATCCGGGCCCTCTCATCCACGCATGGCGTGAATCTACTTTGCTTCGGAATCGGCCGGGGTGAAGCGCGGCATTGCCGCAGCGGCGCCTTCCTTCTCGGTCGAACGGCCGGCGAACTGGTTGGCGAAGCGCACGTGGCGGGCGAACGGGGCGTCGGCCACCTGTGCCAGCGATGCGGCCAGCGCACCGTTGAAGGCATCACCGGCACCGGTGGTGTCGATCGCCTGCACCTGTTCGGCACCCACGCGGTAGTACGGCTGGGTATCGCCGCGCAGGTTCTCGTCGGCATGCGACACGAACACGCCCACCGAACCCAGGGTCACCACCACGGTACCGTTGCCGACCAGCTTGCGGCACAGCGCGTGCAGGCTGGCGCCATCCAGCGCGGCGACGTCGTTGGCTTCCACGCGCTCGCCGACATGGCGGCCGAGCAGGGCGGCGAACTCGGTCTCGTTCGGGGTGATCACATCGGCCAGCTTGAGCAGGCCGATGGTCGAGGGTGCGTCGGCCGGTGCGGTGTTGAGCACCGTGGTGACACCGGCTTCGCGGGCCGTGGCCAGCGCCGCTTCGATGGTCGGTACCGGCGATTCCAGCTGCACCAGCACCACCTTGGCGGCCGTCAGCAGGGCCTGCTGCTGTTGCAGGAAGTCGGTGCTCAGCGCGGCATTGGCGCCCGGGCCGATCACGATGGTGTTGCGGCCACGGGCATCGACGTAGATGCCTGCGGTGCCGGTCGGCTCGCTGCTGGCCTCGGCGATCAGCGCGAAGCCATCCTGTGCGGCCAGTTCGCGCGCGGTGGCGCCACCGGCGTCATCGCCCAACGCGCACACGAAGTGGGTGTCGGCGCCGGCGCGGCAGGCGGCCACGGCCTGGTTGAAGCCCTTGCCACCGGGGCCGGTGCTGTAGCGGCCGGCAATGGTCGCACCCGGTGCCGGCAGCGACTCGCACCGCCACACGTGATCGACATTGAAGGAACCGACGACAACGACACTGCTGCTCATAGGGAATCTTTTCTCAACCAAGGGTTCAACTGAAGTGCGTCAGCACGCCGGCGATGGTCGCCGTCATGAAGGTGGCAATGGTACCGCCCAGCACCGCGCGCAGGCCGAACTTGGCCAGATCGTGGCGACGTTCCGGCGCCAGGCCGCCGATGCCGCCGATCTGGATCGCGATCGAGCTGAAGTTGGCAAAGCCGCACAGCGCGTAGGTGGCGATCAGGCGACCCTCTTCGGACAGGCTCACGCCGGCCACCTGGCCGTTCACGATCTGCGACAGCTCGGTGTAGGCCACGAACTCGTTGATCACGACCTTCTGGCCGATCAGCGAACCGACGGTGGTGGCATCAGCCCACGGGGTGCCGATCACCCAGGCGATCGGGGCCAGCACGTAACCGAAGATGGTCGACAGGTTGGTCGGCTTGCCAATGGCGGCGGCCAGGCCGGTCACATCGCCGATCCAGGTCAGCGGTGCGTTCAGCAGCGCGATCAGGGCGATGAAGGCCAGCAGCATCGCGCCGATGTTCAGCGCCAGCTTCAGGCCGTCACCGGCACCGGCGGCGGCCGCGTCGATGATGTTGCTGGAGGTCTTCTCCACTTCCATCTTCACCGTGCCGCGGGTCAGCGGGGTGCCGGTTTCCGGAATCAGCAGCTTGGCCACGACCAGGGTGGCCGGTGCGGCCATGATGCTCGCCGCCAGCAGGTGCTTGGCGTAGAAGGCCTGCTGCGCCGGGTCGCCACCGCCGAGCATGCCCACGTAGGCCGCCAGCACGCCGCCGGCGATGTGGGCCATGCCGCCGATCATCATGGTCAGCAGCTCGGACTGGGTCATCTTGGCGATGTACGGGCGCACGGTCAGCGGCGCCTCGGTCTGGCCGATGAAGACGCTGGCGCAGACGCTGGTGGTTTCCGCGCCGGACACGCGCATCACCTTGGTGATCGACCATGCCATCACGCGCACGATCGCCTGCATGACGTTGAGGTGGTACATCACTCCCATCAGCGCCGAGAAGAAGATGATGGTCGGCAGCACCTGGAAGGCGAAGATGAAGCCGTAGTTCTTGGTGTCCATCAACGAGCCGAAGATGAAGCCCGAACCTTCGTTGACGAAGCTGAGAACCTTGACGAAGCCCTTGCCCAGCGCATCGAACACGTCGCGGCCGCCCGGCACCAGGATCACCAGCGCCGCGAACGCGATCTGCAGGGTGATACCGGTGGCAACCAGCTTCCAGTCAACCGCGCGCTTGTTGTTGGAAAACAACCAGGTGATGCCGATCAGCACCGCCAACCCGAACAGGCCGAAGCCGATCCTGCCCAAACCTTCGACCATGTGAGTGACTCCCCTGGGGCGTCGCGAAAAACGGGAAGCCTAGTGCAGGGCAGGGGCCGGGGCAAGAAAAAGCAGCGTGCGCGCACCCATCGGTACCGATCAGGCCAGCAACGGCAAGGGCTTGCGGCCGGCGGCGGCAGGTAGAATGGGGCTCGATCCCGGCCCGGATGCGGGCCCGCAGCAGGAGATTTGCATGCAATACCGTCGCCTGGGCTCCACCGGCCTGCCGATTTCCGCCCTGTCCTTCGGCGCCTGGGTGACCTTCGGTGACCAGATCCCGCGCGACGAGGCCCGCAACCTGGTGGCTGCCGCCTGGGACCATGGCGTCAACTTCTTCGACAACGCCGAGGGCTATGCCAACGGCCGCGCCGAACAGGTGATGGGCGATGTGATCGCCGACCTACGCCTGCCGCGCGATGGCATCTGCGTCTCCAGCAAGGTGTTCTTCGGCAGCGCCAAGGACCCGCGGCCGACCCAGCGCGGCCTGTCGCGCAAGCATGTGACCGACGCCTGCCACGCTGCGCTCAAGCGCCTGCGGGTGGATTACCTGGACCTTTATTACTGCCATCGCCCGGATCCGGACGCGCCGATCGCCGAGACCGTGCATGCCATGGATACCCTGGTGCGGCAGGGCAAGATCCTCTACTGGGGGACCTCGGAGTGGTCGGCGGTGCAGATCCAGCAGGCGCTGGACATCGCCGAGGCGCGCAACCTGCAGGGCCCGTCGATGGAACAGCCGCAGTACAACCTGCTGCACCGCGAACGGGTCGAGGTCGAGTACGCGCCGCTGTATGCCGGTGCCGGCCTGGGCACCACCATCTTCTCGCCGCTGGCCTCGGGCCTGCTGAGCGGCAAGTACGACCAGGGCATTCCGGCCGACGCGCGGCTGGGCCGCGAGGGCATGGAATGGCTGCAGGCGCTGGTGCTGGGTGACGACACCGAGGCCCGCCTGGCCCGAGTGCGCCGTTTCAGCGAACTGGCGCGCGCACTGGGGTACCCCCCGGCCACGCTGGCCATCGCCTGGTGCCTGCGCAACCCGAACGTCTCCAGCGTGATCCTGGGCGCCAGTCGGGTCAGCCAGTTGCTGCAGAACCTGCAGGCGCTGGACGTGCTGGAGCAGGTCGACGCCGCCGGCTGGACGCAGGTCGAAGCCGTCTTCGCCTGACAACCCTTTGTAGCGTCGAGCCGTGCTCGGCGCTACAAAGGCACCGTGCCCACCATTTGATTGATGATATCTATCGAATTCGCGGATTCGATCATTAATCTCATCAATGAAATTGAGAATGGTTGTTGATTGTCAACTGAGAATCATTATCATTTAACTCGTCCCTCGCACGAGTCCAGATGCTCATGAATGCTCAACCTGTACTGCTGCGCCCCGAAACGCTGACCCTCCGCGATCGTCCGGTCCGTGTCGTTCCGCCGGAAGAGGTCATCGACAGCGAAGCCCTGCTCAAGGGCCGTCGTGAAATCCTGATCCAGCACGGCGACCGCTTCTACCGCCTGCCGCACACCAGCAACGACAAGCTGATCCTGACCAAGTAATCGCGGCCTGGTCGCCCGCCCCCCTCCCTCCTGCCGGCTGCGCCGACAGGGTGGGCGACCCGTCCGCTCCCGCTCTCTCCCCCTCGGTCTACCGCGTACACCCTCCGGGTGTGCCGGTAACCGGGGGTTCCCCTGCCTGACCGAACGAACCCGATGACCCGCCAAACCGCCCTTTGCCTTGCCGTCTGGATGGCCCTGCCGCTGTCCGCCCACGCTGCTGCCGCGGCCACCGCCGCACCCGACGCGCGCGAATTCGACCGCGTGCAGGTCACTGCCACCCGTACCGAGCGGGCGGTGAGCGATGTGGCGGCCACCGTGGACGTCATCGACCGCGAGCAGATGGACCGGCACCTGGTGCAGGACATCAAGGATCTGCTGCGCTACGAGCCGGGCCTGTCGGTCAGCCGCAGCGCCGCGCGCTTCGGCCTCGGCAGCATCCGCATCCGTGGCCTGGACGGCAACCGCGTGCGTGTGCAGACCGATGGCATCGCCATGCCGACCAGCTTCAACATCGGCTCGTTCTCCAACGCCAACCGCAACTTCACCGATCTGGACACGCTCAAGCGCGTGGAGATCGTGCGCGGCCCGGCCAGCTCGCTGTACGGGTCCGATGCGCTCGGTGGTGTGGTCGCCTTCGTCACCAAGGATCCGGCCGATTACCTGAAGGATGGCAAGGACAGCTACGTCGGCCTGAAGTTCGGCTACGACGGTGAGTGGAAGGGCCTGCTCGGTGGCGTGACCAGCGCGTTCGGCGGCGAACACTGGAGTGGCATGGTCAACATCAACCATCGCCAGGGCCAGGAAACCGACAACAAGGGCGACGTGCGCAGCCTCGACAACACCCGCACCGCGCCCAACCCGCAGGACCGCGATGGCCGCAGTGGCCTGGCCAAGCTGGTCTATGCACCCAGCGAGGACCAGCGCTTCCGGCTGACCGTGGAAGGCAACGAAGACAACACCGATACCAACGTGCTGTCCTCGATCGACCGCACCACCACCACCGGCATGAAGGCGCGCGACACGCAGAACCGCATCCGCGTGTCGTTCGCCCATGAAATGGATGCGCTGGACAAGGGCTTCGCCGACAGCCTGCATTGGCAGCTGTATACCCAGCACAGTGAAACCACCCAGATCACCGATGAGGACCGCGCCAACCGCAGTCGCCGCCACCGCGAGTTCAACTTCGACCAGCGCGTGTACGGCCTGCAGGCGCAGTTCAACAAAGCGTTCAGTACCGGCAGCGTCGAACACGCGCTGACCTACGGCTTCGAGGGCGCGCGCACCGAGATCCGCCAGAAGCGCGACGGCTACCAGGTGCTGGCCAATGGCCAGACCAGCACCACCATCCTGCCCGACGCCTTCCCGGTCCGCGATTTCCCGATCAGCAAGACCACCGAGCTGGGCCTGTACGCACAGGATGAAATGCGCATGGCCAACGGCAAGCTGTCGCTGGTGCCGGGCGTGCGCGTGGACCGCTACGAACTGAAGCCGGAGGTGGACAGCATCTTTGCCGAAGATAATCCCGGTGTTGCGGTGGCCAAGCTGACCAAGACCAGCGTGTCGCCGAAGCTGGGCATGGTCTATCGATTCACCGACGAATGGTCGCTGTTCGCGGGCTACTCGCATGGCTTCCGCTCGCCGCCGTACAACGACGTCAACCTGGGCTTCACCAACTTCGCCTTCGGTTACACCGCCATTCCCAATCCGGACCTGAAGCCGGAAACCAGTGACGGCATGGAACTGGGCCTGCGCTTCCTGTCGCCGGCGGCCTACGTCAGCCTCAGCGGCTACTACAACGAGTACAAGGACTTCATCGAGTCGCAGTCGCTGGTCGGTACCAACGCACAGGGCCTGATGGTGTTCCAGTCGCGCAACATCGCCGATGCGCGCATCTACGGTGCCGAGATGAAGGCCGGCGTCGACTTCGGCCAGATCAGCCCGGCGCTGCAAGGTTGGGCGCTGCGCAGTTCGGTGGCGTGGTCGCGCGGCGACAACAAGACCGAAGACACGCCGCTGGATTCGGTCGACCCGCTGCGTGGCACCGTCGGCCTGATGTACGACACCGATACCTGGGGCGTCGAACTGGCCGGTACCTTCGTCAAGCGCAAGGACCGCGTCACCGCGGCCACGGTGTACCGTCCGGCCGGCTACGGCGTGGCCGACCTGATGGCGCACTGGAACTTCGCCCCGGGCGCGACCTTCAACGTCGGCGTGTTCAACCTGGGCGACAAGCGCTACATCGACTGGTCCAACGTGGGTTCGACGCTGTCGCCAACCAGCCGCGTGCTGGACCGCTATACCAGCCCGGGCCGCACCCTCTCCGCAAGCCTTGCCGTTTCCTGGTGACCTCATGAGCCGAGCCTTGTCCGCACGCAGGAACGACGCCATCGCCGCGCAGGGCAGCGCGGCCTGGCCGACGCCGGCACAGCTGGCCACGCTCGGCACCGTGTTGTGCCTGTACCGCGCCGACGGCAACGAGCTCGGTGGCTGGCGCCAGGCAGTACGCGTGCATGCCTGCCAGGGCGTGGACAGCGAGGGCGTGCGCGAAAGCCTGTGTTTCCTTGATGCCCGCGGCCGTTGTGTGTGGCGCCTGTACCTGCTGCCCGACAGCGATTTCCTGGCCTGGGACCGGCTGGTCGCGGCGTTGCCGCCGGGCCCGGAACATGACAGCGATGGCAGTGTCGGCGAACGCCTGTGGCGGCGCCTGGCCGGGCACCTCGGCGGCCAGCGCTGGCGCCTGTGCACGCTGCGCCTGCATGCCGCCGACGATGGCCGCACCCTCGCTGCGAGCCTGTCGACGTTGTCCTCGCTGGGCGCAGCCACTGCGCGTCGCATCGCGCGGCTGGAAGGCGCCGAGGGCGAGCTGGCCATCGACGACTGCTGCTGCGCCGACGCCGCGCGTCGCCCGGCGCCGCGGGTTCCCGGCGACCTGCCGCTGATCCGGCTGTGACCCTTTCCTGATGGAACGCCTGTCGGCCACGGACGGCCTCTCACTACATCTGCAACCCCGAAGGAAGACCCCGATGAAGTTCCAGACAGCCAGCGTCATGCTGCTGCTCGCCGCCAGCGGCGTGGCCAGCGCGCAGCCCTCCGACATCGCCCGCGACCACGACAGCATCCTCGCCATGCAGGGCGAGTACACCGTCGATTTCGCCTTCGACGAGACCGTGCTGCTCAAGCCCGGCTACGAGCGTGCGCCGGCGATGCGCAGCGGCGGCAACGAGCTGGTCATCGTGGTCGAGGACACCCCCAGGCGCATCGTGCTGCAGCACCTGCTGCTGGACGAGAAGAGCGGCCACATCACCAAGCACTGGCGCCAGGACTGGGTCTACGAAGCGCCGAACCGCTTCGAGTTCAGTGCCGACCAGACCTGGCAGGTGCGCAGCATCCCGGCAGCCGTGAACAAGGGCGCCTGGACCCAGTGCGTGTACGAAGTGAGCGATGCACCGCGCTACTGCGGCACCGGCACCTGGACCTACACCAACAACGTGCCGACCTGGACCAGCGACCTCAGCTGGCGCCCATTGCCGCGTCGTGAATACACCAAGCGCAGCGACTACAACGCGTTGGCCGTGGTCAACCGCCACACGCTCACGCCCAATGGCTGGACCCACGAGCAGTTCAACACCAAGGTGCAGCGTAACGCCGACGGCAGCCAGGTGGAGATCGCCCGCGAGTTCGGCTTCAACGACTACGTGAAGACCACCGAGATCGACTTCACTCCGGCCCGCGACTACTGGAAGGCCACCGCCGGTTACTGGGCCAAGGTGCGCCAGCGCTGGGACGGCTTCCTCGGCCAGGCCCCGGGCGTGCACCTGAAGACCAAGCTCGACGGCATGGCGATGATCATCCCGCTGTTCACCCAGGCTGAAGAGATCCAGTCCGGCAAGAAGGTGAAGGACAAGCAGATCGACGAGGTGTTCGCCAAGTACGTTGAGAAGGCGCCGAAGGAAGGCTGATCGCCACGGCGCCGGTGGGTGCCGGGTTTGCCCGGCACCGCATCCACGCATGGCGTGGATCTACTGACCTTTGCCTCGCACTCAGGACGCCGGTCCACCCAGCGTGGTGAGGTCCAGCCCGGCGTTCTGGAACGTACGCAGCGTGGCCTGCAGGCTCGCCTCGTCATCGCGCGTACGGACGCCCATGATGGCGTCGCTGCAGCGCACGCGGTCCGTGCTGCACGCCTGCGGGTCGGGCAGCAGCAGCGCGGTCTGCGCGACCAGGATCGCCATGTGCGCCACTTCCTTTCTCGGCGTTGGTTGCCCCTGGTAGAACCGGTCGAACTCCGCGCGCAGGTCGGCCAGCACCTCGGCATCGCCACCCGCGTGCGCTGCATCGGCCGGAACCAGATAGGTCTGGCGGCCCTCATGGAAGGCGCGCATCTCATCGGCCAGTACCGTTTCCAGCACGAAGGCCTGCACCGGGTCCAGGACATGGCCCACCGCAGTACGGGCACATGCGGGCAGCATCGCCAACACCAGCGGCACGCCGACGAGAAGCGCGCGCAGGCAGAAGCCGTGTCTCATTGCTATTCCTTGAACATCAGAAACGCCGCCACCACGATCAGCCCGAACGCGGCGTAGTGGTTCCACTTCAGCGGCTGGCCCAGGTAGAACGCGGAGAACACCGCGAACACCAGCAGCGTGATCACCTCCTGCATGCCCTTCAGCTGCGGCGCCGAATACACCGCGCTGCCCAGCCGGTTGCCGGGCACCTGCAGGCAGTACTCGAAGAAGGCGATGCCCCAGCTGACCAGGATGACCATCATCAGCGGCGCGCTCTTGTACTTCAGGTGGCCGTACCAGGCGAAGGTCATGAAGATGTTGCTGCCGAGCAGCAGCAACACCGGGTAGAGGTAAGCGGCGAACGACGTGCCGGGCATCCGGGCGATCTCGTGGGGTGGGGCGCGCAGCATAGCGCCGGCCCCACCCCGTGCGTGTCACGGCCGCGTCAGGCTTCGCGCAGTGCCAGTGCCGGCGGCGTATGCAGGATCGTCCGCGTGCCCCACCAGCCGGCCAGCAGGCTCAACCCGATGCCGGCCACGCCGCCCATCAGCAGGCCCGGCCACGGCGGCAGCAACGGCAGCTCGAACACTTTCTGCGAGACCGCCACGCCGATAGCCGCGGCGGCGCCCACCGCCAGCAACGCCGCCAGCGTGCCCAGCGCGCCGAACTCCACCAGCACCGCGCCGCGCAGCTGGCGACGGGTCGCGCCCAGCGTGCGCAGCACCGCGCTGTCGTAGCGGCGTTCGCCGGCCGTGGCCTGCAGCGCGGCCAGCAGCACCAGCACGCCGGCCAGCAGACTGAACACCATCACCAGCTGCACTGCCTGCGCCACCCGTTCCATCACATCGCGCACCTGCGAGATCACTGCGTCCACGTCCAGCAGCGACAGGTTCGGCTGCGCGCGTACCAGCTCGCCCAGTCCGGCCGCCTTGCCGGCCGGCAGATGGAACGCCGACAACAGGTTGTGCGGGGTGTCGCCCACCGCATTCGGGTTCAGCAGCACGAAGAAGTTCGGCCGGAAGGTGTTCCAGTCGGCCTTGCGCACGCTGGTCACGGTGAATTCGCGTTCCTGCTCGCCCACTGCAATGCTGATGCGGTCGCCCGGGTACACGCCGTAGCGCTTGGCCCAGCCGATTTCCACCGACGCCTCTGCCGCGGTGCTGTCGGCCTTCCAGAAGGTGCCGTTGACCAGCGTGTTGGCCGGCGGGAAGGTGCTGCGCCAGCTGAAGTTCAACGGCCGGTTCTCGTCATCGTCGTCGCGCTGGGCCTCGCTGGACGCCGGCTGCCCGTTCTGTTCCGGCGAGCGGTCCACGCGCAGCGGCGGCTTGCCGTTGATCGCGATCAGGCGGCCGGTGGCCATCGGTTCGATGCTGGCGTCGCTGGCGCCCAGTCCACGCAGCGTGGCCAGCACGCTGTCGCGCTGCTCGGGCTGGATGTTGATCAGGAAGTAGTTGGGGGTATCCGCGGGCAGGCGCTCGCGCCACTGCTGCAGCAGGCCGGGGCCGGTCACTGCCAGCAACAACAGCGCGCACAACGACAGTGACAGCCCGACCAGCTGCATCACCGCCAGCAGCCGGCGCCGGGTCAGCGCGGCCAGGCCCAGCCGCCAGTTGCCATGCAGGCGGTGCTGCAGGCCGCGCAGCAGTTGCAGCAGCACGAAGCCGGCCCCACCGGCTGCCACCGCCAGTGCGGCCAGGCCGCCCAGCACCCACAGTGCCAGTTTCAGGTCGCCGGTGACCTGCACCGCCAGCAGCAGGCTGGCGGCCAACGCCGCCACATAGGCCAGCAACGAGGCTGGCGGCAGCGCGGCGAAGGAACGGTTGAGCACGCGCATTGGCGGCACCCCGCGCAGGCGCAGCAGCGGCGGCAGGCCGAAGCCGAACAGCAGCAACAGGCCGATGCCGGCGCCGGTCAGCGCCGGCATCGCTTCCGGCAGCGGCAGCCGCTGCGGTACCAGGCTGCCCAGCACCTGCACCAGACCTTCCTGCGCGGCCATGCCCAGGCCGATGCCGAGCGCACAGGCCGGTACCGCCAGCATCAGCAGCTGCAGCGCCAGGCCCAGCAGGATGTCGCGCTGGCGCGCGCCGAGGCAGCGCAGGATCGCCACCTGGTCGATGCGGCGCAGTGCGAAGCGGTTGGCCGCCAGCGCCGTGGCCACACCGGCCAGCAGCACGGCCAGCAGTGCACTCAGGCCGAGGAAGCGCCCGGCCAGGTCGAAGGCTTGGCGCACGCCACGCTGGGTGTCGTCCACGCTCAGCAGGCGCAGGCCTTTCACCTGCGGCAGCAGCCACTGGCGCAGCGCCGCGATCGGCTCCGCCGCGCCAGCGAACATCAGCCGGTAGTTGATGCGGCTGCCGGGCCCGAGCAGTCCCGTGCCTTCCACATCAGCGCGATTGACCAGCAGGGTCGGCGAGAGCGTCAGCAGGTCGCCACCGCTGTCCGGCTCGGCTTCGATGATGCCGGCGATACGCAGCGTGCCGGCGCCGAATTCGAGGTCATCGCCGGCCTTCAGCCCCAGCCCCTGCAGCAGGCGTGGGTCGGCGTAGGCCTGGCCCTTGGGCGGCATGCCGGCATCGGCGATCAGTGCACCGCCGGGCGTGGCCCGTACCCGCAGCGTGCCACGCAGCGGATAGCCCGCCTGCACGGCCTTGATGCTGGCCATCTGGCTGGCATCGCCGTTGAACAGCACGCTGCCGAAACTGGCGATGCGGGTGTAGGCCAGTCCACGCCTCTGTGCCTCTTCGGCGAATGCCTGCGGCGGGTTGTCGCGGCCGGCGATGCCGAGGTCGCCGCCAAGCATTTCCGCTGCACTGCCGGTCAGCGCCAGGTTGACCCGGTTCACCAGCGTGCCCACCGCGGTCATCACCGCCACGCCCAGCACCAGCGCGGCGAACACGGTCAGCAGGTCGCCGGCCAGGGCCTCGCGGCGCAGCGCGCGCCACGCGTGGCGCAGCACGTTCATGCCTGTGCCCCACGCTCGACCGGCAACAGGCGGCCGTCGTCGATGCGGTGGATGTACTGGCAGCGCTGGGCCAGGCGCAGGTCGTGGGTGACCAGCACCAGGGTGGTGCCGCTGCCGGCATTGAGCTCGAACAGCAGGTCGCTGATGTGCTGGCCGGTGGCGTGGTCCAGCGAGCCGGTCGGTTCGTCGGCGAACAGGATGCGCGGGCGGGTGACGAAGGCACGTGCCAACGCCACGCGCTGCTGCTCGCCGCCGGACAGCTGGCGCGGGTAGTGGCGGGCACGATGGGCCAGGCCGACCTGCGCCAGCACCTCGTCCACCCGCACGCGGTCCTCGCGCCCGGCCAGTTCCAGCGGCAGTGCGACGTTCTCGGCGGCGGTCAGTGCCGGCAGCAGGTGGAAGCTCTGGAACACGAAGCCGACTTCGCGCGCGCGCAGCTGCGCACGCGCCTCTTCATCGAGATCGCCCAGATCCTGGCCGGACAGCGCGATGCGGCCGCGGCTGGGCAGGTCCAGCCCGGCCAGCAGGCCGAGCAGGGTGGTCTTGCCGGAACCGGAGGCGCCGACGATGGCCGCGCTGGTCCCTTCATGGACGGTCAGGGTGATGTTGTCCAGTATGTGGACTTCACCCTCCGGGCCCTGCACGGATTTGCCGACCTGGTCGACGGCGATGGCGACGGACGCGCTGCGGGGGGACAGGCTGTCGATGAGGAGACTCCAATGCGCAAGACGGGATGGAGCCGGCGAGCCGGCGCGATGATGGTGCTGCTGCTAGGGTTCCTGCTGCTGCCCGGGCTGGCCTGTGCCAAAGGTCCGGCCGGCACCGTGCTGGTGCTCGGCGACAGCCTCAGTGCTGCCCACAATATCCCTGCCGACGCCGGCTGGGTCAGCCTGCTGCAGCAGCGGGTCAGGCAGCAGTCGAAAACCCCGGCGCGGATCGTCAATGCCAGCATGAGCGGGGAAACCACCGCCGGCGCGCTGACCCGCCTGCCGGGCCTGCTGGCGAAGGAAAAGCCGACCGTGGTGGTGATCGCGCTGGGCGGCAATGACGCGCTGCGCGGGCTGACCCCGGCGCAGGTGCAGGGCAACCTTGAAAAAATGGTGCAGGCCAGCCAGAAGGCCGGTGCCAAGGTGCTGCTGCTGGGCATCGACGTACCGCCCAACTATGGGCCGGCCTATCGCCAGCGCCTGGCGGCGGCCTACAAGGCGCTGGCCACGCAGTACAAGGTGCCGCTGCTGCCGTTCCTGCTGGAAGGCGTGGCCCTGCAGCCGGGCATGATGCAGGCCGATGGCCTGCACCCCACGGCACAGGCGCAGCCGAAGGTGCTGGACAACGTCTGGCCGCTGCTCAGGCCGCTGCTCTGAACCATTTGATTTCCTCTTGACGGAACTTCACATCACGTCCACCGTCGATCCGGCATGTTTCACAAAGCTGAAGTTAGAGGGAATCACATGCGTCAGACGAAGGAGACTTCCGGCTTGGTGCTGGTGGTCGAAGACAACCGCAACATCTCCGAGATGATCGGGGAATACCTGGAAGGTCGCGGCTTCGAAGTCGACTATGCACAGGACGGCCTGGATGGCTACCGCCTCGCGGCGGAAAACAGCTATGACGTCGTGGTGCTCGATCTCATGTTGCCGCGCCTGGATGGCATCGAAGTATGCCGTCGCCTGCGCAACGATGCGCGCAAGTCCACACCGGTGCTGATGCTCACGGCACGCGACACCCTGGACGACAAGCTCACCGGGCTGGGTTTCGGCGCCGATGACTACCTGACCAAGCCGTTCGCGATCCAGGAGCTGGAAGCCCGCCTGCGCGCGCTGATCCGTCGCGAACGTCGCCAGGTCGGTTCGGAGGTGCTGAAGGTGGCCGACCTGGTGCTCGACCCGGTCAGCATGCGGGCGACCCGTGCCGGCACCGAGCTGCAGCTGTCGCCGATCGGCCTGCGCCTGCTGACCATCCTGATGCGCGAATCGCCGCGCGTGGTCACCCGCCAGGAGATCGAACGCGAGATCTGGGGCAATGGCCTGCCGGATTCGGACACCCTGCGCAGCCATCTGTACAACCTGCGCAAGATCATCGACAAGCCGTTCGACCGTCCGCTGCTGCACACCGTGCAGAGCGCCGGCTACCGC
This sequence comes from Stenotrophomonas sp. S4, assembly GCF_054187805.2. NCBI lineage: Bacteria > Pseudomonadati > Pseudomonadota > Gammaproteobacteria > Lysobacterales > Lysobacteraceae > Stenotrophomonas > Stenotrophomonas sp. S4. Next base: position 790,994 of record NZ_CM196188.1, read on the forward strand.
ATTGCCGATATCGCCCAGCCGATGGCCTGATCGAGGCCCGTGCCGGTGCAGCTGCAGGCCCGGCCGGGCAACGGCCATGCACGGAGCAGGGGATGACCGGCCGGCGTTGCCGCCGGTCATCGTCCGTGCACGACTACGGCGCAGTGCGCTGCCTATAATCGCAGCGCTCTGACCGGGACCCCGCAATGCCGCACGGCCTGCCGCGCAAGATCCGTATCGCCTTCATCCTGCAGGCAGTTCTGGCCAGCCTGGGCATCCTGCTCGGTGCCTGGCTGGTCTCGCTGGTGATCAAGCACAGCCTGGTCGGCGCGGCCCTGCGCGAGGAAGCGGCGTACTACTGGACGCTGCACGAGGCCTCGCCGGTGCAGCCGCCACCCAACACCCAGAACATCCGCGGCTACCTGCTGGAAAGCGGGCAGTCGGCGCTGTCGTTGCCGGCCAACCTGCGCAACCTGGAGCCCGGTTTCCACGAGCTGCCCAAGGATGACCAGCTGGTGCTGGTCGATGTGCGCCCGGCCGGCCGCCTGTACCTGGTATTCCTGCGATCGCGCGCGGAAATGCTGGCCTTCTGGTTCGGCATCGTGCCGGTGCTGCTGACCTTGCTGGCGGTGTATGGCGCCAGCTGGGTCACCTACCGGGCCTCCAAGCGCCTGGTGTCGCCGGTGAACTGGCTGGCGCGGCGCGTCTCGCGCTGGGACCCTGGCCACCCGGAGGCGGCCGACCTGGAGCCGAACAAGCTGCCCGCGGACATGCAGGGCGAGACCCGGCAGCTGGCGGCCGCGCTGCATTCGCTGGCCAACCGGGTCAGCGCGCATGTGGCCCGCGAGCGCAACTTCACCCGTGATGCCAGCCACGAGCTGCGCACGCCGTTGACCGTCATCCGCGTGGCCAGCGACATGGCCCTGGGCGATGAAACCCTGCAGCCGCGCCTGCGCCGCAGCCTGCAGCGCATCCAGCGTGCCGGCCGTGACATGGAGGCGGTGATCGATGCGTTCCTGATCCTGGCCCGCGAGGCCGACGTCGAACCGCAGATCGAGCTGTTCGACGTCAACGACATCGTCCGCTACGAGGTGGACAACGCCAACGAACTGCTGGGCAACCGGCCGGTATCGGTGCACCTGCACAGCGAAGGCCCGGTGCAGCTGCACGCACCGCCGCGGGTGCTGCAGGTGGTGGTCAGCAACCTGGTGCGCAACGCCTGCAGCTACACCGACGAAGGGCGTATCGACGTGCACGTGCTCAATGACCGGGTGGTGGTGCGCGACACTGGCATCGGCATGTCCGCCGAGGCGCTGTCGCGCGCGTTCGAGCCGTTCTACCGCGCTGAGCCAAGCCGCCCGCAGGGCACCGGCCTGGGCCTGTCGATCGTACGCCGGCTGTGCGACCGCTTCGGCTGGAAAGTCAGCCTGGCCAGCGAGCCCGGCAAGGGCACCGAAGCCACGGTGATCTTCCGGTAGTGGGCTTTGGCCGGGCTGCGCCCGGCACCCGCCGAGGCAACATCAACATCAAAAGCGGGCATTCCGAGGAGTGGCGGGGCGGCGTGGGTGTGCAGGACACGCCGTAAACCCATCCATGGGGGCTCGATGGCGCCATCCATGGCGCCAACGGTCCTGCACACCCACACCGCCCCGCCTTCGACAGTTCCCCGCGATCCGCAGTGGATCCACGCCATGCGTGGATGAATTCAGTAGATCCACGCCATGCGTGGATAGTGTTGCGGTAGCGCCGGGCCATGCCCGGCGCACGTCCGCCTCAGTTGCAGTTGACCTTCGGCGCCAACGCCCTGGTCCAGATCGCATACCCGGCCGGGGTCATGTGCAGCATGTCCTCGCGGAACAGCGTCGCGTCGGGCTGTCCATCGGCGCCGAGCATCGGCGTGTAGATGTCGGTGAAGCCGGTATTGGGCAGCTTGGCCAGCGCGGCCTTGATCAGCGTGTTGGCTTCGTTGATCGCCGGCAGCAGTTGCGCGCGCGACGGGCTCGGCTTGATCGACAGGTACTCCACCCTGGTCTTCGGCAGGTCGCGATGCACGCGCTGCACGAAGGCGACCACGTCGTCGCGCACCTGCACGGCGCTGCGGCCGCTGTTGAGATCGTTGTCGCCGGCGTAGAAGAACACCTTGCACGGCGCATAAGGCACCACGATGCGGTCTGCATACCAGGTGCTGTCGCGCACTTCCGAACCGCCGAAGCCGCGGTTGAACACCGGCTGGCCGGGGAAGTCGGTGGCCAGGCTCTCCCAGAAGCGGATCGAGGAGCTGCCGATGAACTCGATGCCACCACGCGGCGGCGGGTTGGACTGGTCGGCGCTGGCGAAGCGGGCCATGTCGCCGGCCCAGGCCACGTTGGAGACCTGTTCGGGTACCTGCGGCGGCTTGGCCGGGCTCAGGGCCAGGGCCAGCGGTGCGGCAGTCAGCAGGCCCAGCATCAGCAGGCAGGTACGGCGACGGGACATCAGGCGCTCCAGCAGGCAAGGGGGCCTCCATCATAGGAGCACGGCCCAGCCCGGTGCTTGCCCCTGGCAGGCCGTTCAGCGGGCCGGCGCGGGGTGCGGTTGGCGGCCTTGTGGCAAAATGGCGGCCATCTGCCTATTCCTGTGCACCCATGATTCCCTGCCGTGCGTCTGAGCGGTCGCTGCGCCGCGCCCCTGTTGCTGGATGTTCCACCCGTGGCTGATCAGTTCGGCCACATGCCCCGCGGCCCGCGCCGCATCTTCCAGGCCGCCCGCTGGTCCTGGCAGGGCCTGCGCGCCGCTTGGCTGCACGAGTCCTCGTTCCGGCTGGAGGTGTACCTGCTGGTGATGCTGACTCCGGTCGCGATCTGGCTGGGCCAGACCCCGGTCGAACGCGCGCTGCTGATCGGCTCGATGCTGCTGGTGCTGGCGATGGAGCTGGCCAACTCGGCCATCGAAGCGGTGATCGAACGCTACGGCAGCGAGATCCACGAGCTGGCCGGCCGCGCCAAGGACATGGGCTCGGCGGCGGTGTTCGTGCTGATGATGAACGTGCTGCTGTGCTGGGCGCTGGTCGTGGTTCCGCACGCGCTGGCCGGCAACTACGGCTGAAACCCCATTCCCCCACTGCCTTGAAGAGTTTCCATGTCCTTTGAGTTCCTCGCCGACCCCAATGCCTGGGTGACCCTGTTCACGCTCAGCGCGCTGGAAATCGTGCTCGGCATCGACAACCTGGTGTTCATTTCCATCGCGGTCAGCAAGCTGCCGGAAGAGCGTCGCCCGTTCGCCCGCAAGCTCGGCATCGCGGTGGCCTGCATCACCCGCATCGGCCTGCTGGTGTCGTTGGCCTACCTGGCGCACATGGCGGCCAACCTGTTCACCGTGGCCGGCATGGGCATCTCCATCCGCGATCTGGTGCTGATCGTCGGCGGCCTGTTCCTGATCATCAAGGGCTGCATGGAGATCAAGGAACTGATCAGCGGTGGCGAGGACGAAGATCCCAGCACCACCAAGGCCTCGGCCGTGTTCGGCTATGTGATCGCCCAGATCGCGGTGATCGACATCGTGTTCTCGCTGGACTCGGTGATCACCGCTGTCGGCATCGCCGACCACATCCCGGTGATGGTGGCCGCCATCCTGCTGTCGGTGCTGGTGATGCTGCTGGCCGCCAACCCGCTGGGCCGCTTCATCGACGCCAACCCGACCGTGAAGATGCTGGCCCTGGCCTTCATCCTGATGATCGGTGCGGTGCTGATCCTGGACGGCCTGGACGTGCACGTGCCCAAGCCCTACATCTACGCCGCGATGGGCTTCTCGGTGCTGGTGGAATGGCTGAACCTGCTGATGCGCCGCCGCGCCCGCGAACACCACGTGCCGGGCGCCGGCAACTGGTAAGCGCGCCACTGGCACGTGTGTCACCCAGAACCCCCGGCCTGGCTGGGGGTTCTGCGTTGTGGGGGCCCGGTTCTACAACGGCACTGCGGTTTTTGCACTTGCAGCGGGGTTCCGGCCTCCACTTGTGAATCAGGATCAACAGTGTTTTCCCGGGGCGAGGCTTAATCCGGTGTGGCAAAGCGCGCAGGCTACGCACTCCCGATTCCCGCCCCCCAGGAAACCTCCATGAATTCCAGAGCCGCCTTGCTGGCGCTTGCCGTCGGCGCCTTCGCCATCGGAACCACCGAGTTTGCCCCGATGGGCCTGCTGCCGGTCATCGCCGACGGCGTGGGTGTCGGCATTCCCACCGCCGGCATGCTGATCACCGCCTACGCCGTGGGCGTGATGCTGGGCGCACCGGTGATGACCCTGCTGATGGGCCGTTTCGGCAAGCGCACCGCGCTGATGCTGCTGATGTCGATCTTCGTGGTCGGCAACCTGCTGTCGGCGCTGGCCCCGAACTACGGGCTGCTGTTGCTGTCGCGCCTGGTCACCAGCCTCAACCACGGTGCCTTCTTCGGCATCGGTGCGGTGGTCGCCGCCAGCCTGGTGCCGAAGGAAAAGCAGGCCGCGGCCGTGGCCACCATGTTCATGGGCCTGACCATCGCCAACATCGGCGGTGTACCGCTGGCCACCTGGGTGGGCCAGCAGCTCGGCTGGCGCCTGTCCTTCGCCGGCACGGCGGTGCTGGGCCTGGTCGCGATCACCGCGCTGGGCTTTGCGCTGCCGGCGTCCGCACCGGGGCCGCGCCCGGACGTGCGCCGCGAACTGAAGGCGATCCTGCAGCCGCCGGTGCTGCTGGCGATGGCCACCACCGTGCTCGGCGCCGGTGCCATGTTCACCCTTTACACCTACGTAGCGCCGGTGCTGACCGAACTGACCGGTGCCTCCAACGGCTTCATCGCGATGTCGCTGGCACTGATCGGTATCGGCTTCACCCTCGGCAACGGCATCGGTGGGCGCATGGCCGACTGGTCGCTGGATGGCGCCACCCGCATCCTGCTGGCCGTCCTGGCGGTGCTGATGTTCGTGCTGCCGCTGGCCTTCATGAGCCACGCCACCGCTGCCCTCGGTGTGCTGCTGTTCGGCGCGGCGACCTTCGCCCTCGTACCGCCGCTGCAGATCCGGGTGATGCAGGCGGCCAGCGAGGCGCCGGGCCTGGCATCGTCGATCAACGTCGGTGCGTTCAACCTGGGCAATGCCGTGGGTGCGGCGCTGGGCGGTGCGGTGATCAGCTCGGGCCTGGGCTATGCCGCGATTCCGGTAGCCGGTGGCCTGCTGGCGGCCTCGGGGTTGCTGCTGGCGTGGCTGGGGCGTCCTCGTACTGCGGTGGCCGAAGCCTGCTGAGTGATGTGGGGTTCCGGCAGGGCTTGCAGCCCTGCACCCGCCGAGGCCACTGCAACAGCAACAGCGTGCATTCCGTGGGATGGCGGGGTGGGTCAGTTTGCGGGGGACGCCGCAAGTACGTCCATGTAGGCTCGGTCGCGCCATCCAAGGCGCTCACGCCCCCGCAAACTGACCCACCCCGCCTTCGACAGTTTCCCGCAGTCTGCCGGAACGGCGTCCTCCTCCGGTAGGTGTCGACCTTGGTCGACACAAATGCCTGAAGAACCGGCTTTTGCTTTTGATTTTTCTTTTGATCTTCCCGCGGTGCGCAGGAAATTGTCCGTGGCCGGGCGGGTGGGCGTGGCGGGGGTATCCGCGCCATGGATGGCGCGGCTAAGCCTCCACGGACGAATTCACGGCGTCCCCCGCCATGCCCACCCGCCCGGACTACCCAGGCGATCCATGAGCACGCCCCACCGCGGAGGGGGCGGCGCCCGATGGCCGGTCTTTCACCCGAACCATGGCATGCTCGGCGCCAAGCCCACCCGGAACCTCCGCCATGCGCCTGTTCACCCGCGTCCTGCCCCTGATGCTGTTGGCCTCCCTGCTGTCCGGCTGCGGCTACAACGCCATCCAGCAGAAGGATGAAGCGGTCAAGGCCAGCTGGTCGGAGGTCATCAACCAGTACAAGCGCCGCGCCGATCTGGTGCCCAACCTGGTGCAGACCGTGAAGGGCTTCGCCAGCCAGGAAGAGCGCGTGCTGACCGAAGTCACCAACGCCCGTTCGCGTGTCGGCCAGATCAACGTCAACGCCGACGACGAAGCCTCGCTCAAGCAGTTCCAGCAGGCCCAGGGTGAACTCGGCAGCGCGCTGTCGCGGCTGCTGGTGGTCAGCGAGAACTATCCGCAGCTGAAGTCCGACCAGAACTTCCGCGACCTGCAGGCGCAGCTGGAAGGCACCGAGAACCGCGTCACCGTCGCGCGCGGCCGCTACATCCAGCAGGTGCAGGACTACAACACCTACATCCGCTCGTTCCCGCAGGTGATCACCGCCAAGATCTTCGGTTACAAGACCAAGCCGAACTTCACCGTGGACAACGAAGCGCAGATCTCCAATGCGCCGGCGGTCGATTTCGGCAACGCGCCGCAGCAGCAGCCGGCACCGCAGCCGGGCCACTGACCGATGCGCCTGGCCACTGCGCTGCTGGCCCTGCTGCTGTGGCTGCCGCTGGCGTCGCAGGCGCAGCAGCTGGCGCCGATTCCGGCGCTGGATTCGCCGGTGGTCGATACCACCGGCACGCTGGACGCCACGCAGAAGCAGGCGCTGGTGCAGCAGGCGACTGACCTGCAGCAGCGCAAGGGCAGCCAGCTGCAGGTGCTGGTGGTGCCGACCACCCAGCCGGAGGACATCGCGCAGTACACCACGCGGGTCTTCGACCAATGGCAGATCGGCCGCAAGGGCGTGGATGACGGCGTGCTGCTGGTGGTGGCCAAGGATGACCGGCGTGTGCGCATCGAGCCGGGCTATGGTCTTGAAGGCGCCATCCCCGATGCCATCGCCAACCGGGTCATCCAGGAATACCTGGTCCCACGCTTCCGCAGCGGCGACTACGCCGGCGGCATCACCGATGCCACGGCGGTGCTGGTCAAGCTGATCGATGGCGAAACGCTGCCGGCACCGGTCAGCGGCCATCGCGGGCGGGAGCCTGGCGGTGGCGGCGACAGCTGGTTCCTGGCGTTGTTCATCGGTGTGTTCGCCGGCAGCATCCTGCGCGGTGTGTTCTCGCGCGTGCCGCGTCCGCTGCGTGGCCTGCTCGGCGGCGCCGGTGCAGCGCTGCTGGCCTTCGTGTTCACCTCCACCGTCCTGGCCAGTGGTGTGGCCGGCATCGTGGGCCTGATCGTGGCGATGCTCTCCGGCCATCCGGGCCGTTTTGCCGGTGGCGGCGGCTGGGGCGGCGGCAGCTGGGGCGGGGGAGGCGGTTTCGGCGGCGGTGGATTCGGTGGTGGTGGTGGCTGGGGCGGCGGTGGTGGCCGTTCCGGCGGCGGCGGTGCTTCGGGAGGCTGGTGATGATCCAACGTCTATGTCGCCATGTATTTTCGCCGTCGGTACGGCGCGCGTTCCCGCCCGCCACATTGCAGGCGATCACCGAGGCCATCGCGGCCGGTGAGCAGCGCCACGGCGGGCAGGTGATGTTCGCGGTGGAAGCGGACCTGCCGTTGGGTGCGCTGTGGCACAGGGTGACCCCGCGCCAGGCCGCCGAGCATGCCTTTGCGCGCCTGCGCACCTGGGATACCACCCACAACAACGGTGTACTGATCTACCTGCTGCTGGCCGACCACGCGATCGAGATCGTCGCCGACCGTGGCCTGCAGGGCCGGGTCAGCCAGGCGCAGTGGCAGCGGGTCTGCACCCACCTGCGCGAGGGGCTGCGCGGGCCGAACCCGGTCGAGGCGCTGCGTGGCGCCATTGAGGAAGTCTCGACCCTGGTGGAGGGGCACTTTCCGGCCTCGATGCGGTCAGACGATGACGGCCTGCCCAACACGCCCCAGCTCCTTGGTTGAGCCGGGGCCGCACTGGCCCGAGAATAGGCGTTCAACCGCAAGGCACCTTCCATGATCTATTTCCACGACATCGACCCCATCGCCCTCTCGCTGGGGCCGATCAAGGTGCATTGGTACGGCATCATGTACCTGCTCGGCTTCACTGCGGCCTGGCTGCTGGGCCGCAAGCGCATCGCCGACGGGCGCCTGCCGGGGGTCGATGCCAACGGCTTCTCGGACCTGCTGTTCTACGCGATGCTCGGCGTGGTGCTGGGCGGGCGCATCGGCTACATGCTGTTCTACGCGCTGGGCGATTTCCTGCACAACCCGCTGCTGCTGTTCAAGGTATGGGACGGCGGCATGAGCTTCCACGGTGGCCTGCTGGGCGTGCTCGGTGCCTGCTGGTGGTGGTCGCGCAAGCACAAGCTGCACTTCTTCGACACCATGGATTTCATGGCGCCGCTGGTGCCGCTGGGCCTGGGCTTCGGCCGTATCGGCAACTTCATCGGTGCCGAGCTGTGGGGCAAGTACACCGACGGTACCTGGGGCGTGGTCTTCCCGTCCGGCCTGCCGGCCCCACTGAACCAGCTCGACCACGCAACGCTGCAGGCGCAGTTCGCGACCGGCGCGCTGAATCAGTTCGCCCGCCATCCCTCCCAGCTGTATGAGGCGTTCCTGGAAGGCCTGGTGATGTTCGTGGTGCTGTGGACGGTGTCGGCCAAGCCGCGTCATCGCTATCTGGTCGGTGGCCTGTTCGCACTGATGTACGGCCTGTTCCGCTTCGCCGTCGAGTTCGTGCGCATGCCCGACAACGGCGTCTACGTGGCCTTCGACTGGCTGACCCGTGGCCAGATCCTCAGCCTGCCGCTGATCGCCTTCGGCCTGGTGCTGCTGGTGATGTCGCGCCGCGCGCCGGTACTGCAGCCGCAGCTGCCGGTGGCTGCCGAGGGCAAGGCATGAAGCCCTACCTGGACCTGCTCTCGCACGTGCTGGAACACGGTGCGGAGAAGAGCGATCGCACCGGTACCGGCACCCGCAGTGTGTTCGGCTGGCAGATGCGCTTCGACCTCAACGAAGGCTTCCCGCTGGTCACCACCAAGAAGCTGCACCTGCGCTCGATCATCCACGAGCTGCTGTGGTTCCTGAAGGGCGACACCAACATCGGCTACCTGAAGGACAACCAGGTGCGGATCTGGGACGAGTGGGCCGACGAGAACGGCGACCTCGGCCCGGTCTACGGCAAGCAGTGGCGCAGCTGGGCCACTGCCGACGGCGGCGAGATCGACCAGATGCAGTGGCTGGTGGACGAGATCAAGCGCAATCCTGATTCGCGCCGGCTGGTGGTCAGCGCCTGGAACGTGGGCGAGCTTTCGCAGATGGCGCTGATGCCGTGCCACAACCTGTTCCAGTTCTACGTGGTGGACGGCAAGCTCAGCTGCCAGCTGTACCAGCGCAGCGGCGACATCTTCCTCGGCGTGCCGTTCAACATCGCCAGCTACGCGCTGCTGACCCATATGGTGGCGCAGGCCACCGGCCTGGGCGTGGGCGACTTCGTGCATACGCTGGGTGACGCGCACCTGTACTCGAACCACTTCGAGCAGGCCCGCGAGCAGCTGTCGCGTGAGCCGCGCGCGCTGCCGAAGCTGTGGTTGAACCCGGAGGTGACGGACCTGTTCGGCTTCCAGTTCGACGACATCCGCATCGACGGCTACGACCCGCACCCGGCCATCAAGGCACCGGTGGCGGTGTGAGCGCAATGAAGCTCTCGATGATCGTGGCGCTGGACCGCAACCGCGGCATCGGCCAGGGCAATGCCATGCCCTGGCACCTGCCGGATGATTTCAAGCACTTCAAGGCGCTGACCCTCGGCAAGCCGATCCTGATGGGGCGCAAGACCGCCGAATCGATCGGCCGCGTGCTGCCGGGGCGGACCAACCTGGTGCTGACCCGCAGCGGCCAGGTGCCGTTCGAGGGCATGCGCGCGGTGGCGTCGCTGGACGAGGCGAAGGCGATTGCCGAAGGCGAGGGCACCAGCGAGCTGTGCATCATCGGCGGCGGCGAGATCTTCCGCCAGCTGCTCGACCAGGCCAGTGACCTGTACCTGACCTGGGTGGATGCCGAAGTGCCCGCCGACACGCATTTCCCCGAAGTGGATGCGCAGGACTGGCAGGAAGTGAGCAGCGAGCCGCACCCGGCCGACGAACGCCACGCGTACGCGTTCCGCTTCGTGCACTACGTGCGCCGCTGATCGCAACGCACCTGTAGAGCCGAGCCATGCTCGGCTGCTTTCCGCGGACACATCCCATAGCCGAGCATGGCCTGGCTCTACAGGATTGCCTACGGCATCCGGTAATGCCCGATGATCGCGTGCTGGAACAGCAGGTTCTCTTCGCGGGTGCCGCGCGCGATGTTGTGCAGTACCAGCGGCGTGCCATCGGCCAGCTGCCGGTCGGAGACGATGCCCACGTGCAGCAGGCCGTTGCCGTTGAGCTTCCAGGCAACGATGTCACCGGCTGCGTAGTCGGTGGCGAGGGCGGTGATCGGTTGCTGCCAGCCCTGCCGTTCGAACCAGCGCATCAGGTTCGGTACGCGACGATGATCGATGTTGCGATCCGGTCGTGACAGGCCCCAGATCGCCGGATAGGCACTGAAGTTGCCGCGCATGTCCTCGTGCACGCGTGCCTGCAGGTCCAGGCCTTGGCTGCGCAGGGCGCGCACCACCACGTCGGTGCACACGCCGCGATCCAGTGGCACATCACCGCCGGGATAGGCCAGCACCTGGTAGGCGGGATCGTAACGGGTGGTGACGCCGATCTGCGCGCGTGCTGCGGCCACCAGTGGCGGCGAAGGGGCCTGCGGCTGCGTCGGCGCATGTGCAGCACTATCCGCAGCCGTGGGAGCAGGCGGCGAGCCGGGCTGGCAGCCGCTGGCCAGGGCCAGCGGCAGCAGCAGCACCGTCCATGGTGCCCAGCTGCGCCGCGTCATGCCTGCGGCGGGGTGCTGTTGTTGTTGCCGCCACCCGTGCCGCCGCCACCACGACGGCGACGACGGCGTGGGCCACGGTTGCCCGGGTTGGCAGCGGCGGCGTTGCCGCCGCCCTGTTCCTTGCCCTGCGCCGCAGTGGCGGGGCGCTCGTGCGCCGGTCGCGCCGGCGGGCGGGCGTTGGGCACCGGTGCCGGTACATCGCGGCCCGGCACCTGCACCACGCGCAGTTCGTCGGTATCGAGCTGGATCGCGGTCAGCTTGCCGCCCCACACCGCGCCGGTGTCGATGGCGTGCACGCCCTGGGTGATGGTCAGGCCCAGCGCCGACCAATGGCCGCAGACGACCTTGAGGTCGCGCTCGATCCGGCCCGGCACTTCGAACCAGGGATACAGCCCCTGTTCCTGCGTGCCCGGCGTGCCCTTGTCCTCGATGCCGATGCGCCCCCGCGGGGTGCAGTAGCGCATGCGGGTGAGCACGTTGATGATCGCGCGCGAGCGGTCGTAGCCGGACAGGTTCGGGGCCCAGCTCGGCTTGTCGCCGTACATGTTGCGGAACAGCTTGCGGTAGCCGGCGCCGTGCAGCTGCACCTCGACCTCGGCGGCATGCTTCTCGGCCATCTGCGTGGTCCACTTCGGCGCCAGGCCGGCGTGCACCATCATCCAGCCCAGCTCGCGGTCCACGTGCACCAGCTTCTGCAGGCGCAGCCAGTCCAGAAGTTCGTCGCGGTCCTCGGCCTGCACGATGCGCAGCAGGTCCGGGTTGACCTTGCGCTGTTCCTCTTCGGTGCGTGCACCGACGGCCAGCAGCGAAAGATCATGGTTGCCCAGCACCACCACGCTGTGCTCGCGCAGCGAATGCACCAGCCGCAGCGTTTCCAGCGACTGGCCGCCGCGATTGACCAGGTCGCCACAGAACCACAGGGTGTCCTGCGCCGGGTCGAAGCGGATCTTCTCCAGCAATCGCTGGGTGACGTCATAGCAGCCCTGCAGGTCGCCGATCGCCCACACACTCATCGTTCGGCCTCCGTGTCAGTGCAGGGTACGCGGGACGGCCAGCACGAACGGTGCGACCGGCGCGGCAAATTCGGTGCCATCGTCGGCGACCATGTCGTAGTGCCCCTGCATGGTCCCGTGATCGGTCCCCAGCATGACACCGGACGTGTAACGGAAGTCTTCACCGGGGCGCAGCCGCGGCTGCTCGCCGATCACCCCGTCGCCATCGACATGCTCGACACGGCCATTGGCATCGGTGATGCGCCAGTGGCGTGCGACCAGGCGCGCCGCGACCCGCCCCTGGTTGTGGATGCGGATCGTGTAGGCGAACGCAAAGCGACCGTCTTCCGGGGCGGATTGATCGTCGAGGAAGCGCGGCGCGACTTCGACGGAGATGGCATAAACGTCAGCGTCTTCCATACCAGCAGTGTAATCAGGAGGCATTGGCCAAGGCGATGAATTCGGCCACGTCCAGCTGTTCGGCGCGGGCATCGGGACGCACGCCGGCGGCGATGAACTGCTCGGCGGACACCACGTTGTTCAGGGCATTGCGCAGGGTCTTGCGGCGCTGCCCGAAGGCGGCCTTGACCACGTCGGCAAAGCGCTTGTGGTCGTTGATGTTGATCGAGGCCGGGTCACGCGGCACCAGCCGCACCACGGCCGAATCGACCTTCGGCGGCGGCCGGAACGCGCCCGGCGGCACCACGAACAGCGAGGTCACCTGGCAGTAGGCCTGCAGCATCACGCTGAGGCGGCCATACACCTTGCTGCCGGGCCCGGCGGCCATGCGGTCGACCACTTCCTTCTGCAGCATGAAGTGCATGTCGCGGATGACCGCAGCATGCTCCAGCGCATGGAACAGGATCGGCGAGGAGATGTTGTAGGGCAGGTTGCCGACCAGGCGTATCGGCTGGCCGGCGGCCAGCTCGGTGAAGTCCACGCGCAGCACGTCGCGGTGGACGATGGTCAGCTCGCCCAGCGGCTCGGCGGCGGCGGTCAGCGGCGCGATCAGGTCGCGGTCGAACTCGATCACCGTCAGCTTCGGGTGCACGCGCAGCAGCGGTAGCGTGATCGCGCCCTGGCCGGGGCCGATCTCGACCAGGCGGTCGCCGTCTTTCGGATTGACCGCCATCACGATCTTGTCGATGTAGTGGCGGTCGGCCAGGAAATGCTGGCCAAGCTGCTTCTTGGCCGGTGCGGTGAACACCGGGCCGGAGGGGGAATGCGGGGAATTCATGCGCCCAGTGTACGTTGCCGCGCAAGCTGCGCACACAGCGTCGTTGCCGCCTGCAGGCTGGAGGGATCGGCGATGCCGCGGCCGGCCAGGTCCAGCGCGGTGCCATGGTCCACCGCCACGCGCGGGTAGGGCAGGCCCAGGGTCAGGTTCACCGCCTGTTCGAAGCCGGAATACTTCAGTACCGGCAGGCCCTGGTCGTGGTACATCGCCAGCACGGTGTCGAAGCCGGCCAGCTTGGCGGGCAGGAAGGCGGTATCGGCCGGCAGCGGCCCGACCAGGTCCATGCCCTCCGCGCGCAGGCGCTGCAGCAGCGGGATGACCAGATCCAGTTCTTCGCGGCCCAGGTGGCCGTCTTCGCCGGCGTGCGGGTTCAGGCCGAGCACGGCGATGCGCGGCGCAGCCAGGCCGAACTCACGGCGCAGTGCGGCATGCACGGTGCGCAGCGTGTGCTCCAGGCCGGGTGCGGTGATCGCATCGGCCACCTCGCGCAGCGGCAGGTGGGTGGTGGCCAGGGCCACGCGCACGATGTGGTTGGCCAGCATCATCACCACCTTCACCCCGGCCTGGTCGGCCAGCAGTTCAGTGGTGCCGCTGTAGGCGATGCCGCCTTCGTTGATGACCGCCTTGTGCACCGGGCCGGTCACCACGCCGTGCAGTTCGCCGGACAGGCAGGCCTGGCCGGCGCCGAGCAGGGCACCGATGACCGCGCCGGCATTGGCCGGATCGGCCTGGCCGAAGCGGCTGGGCGCGGCGTTGCGGACGGCACGCAGGCGCAGATCGCCGGGGACGCGTGCTTCGGCGTCCTCGGGCAGCAGTTGCAGGGGCAGGTTCAGCGCGGCCGCGGCCGCGTGCAGGGTGTCCGGGTCGGCGAAGGCCAGCAACCGGCAATCTTCACGCGGCTGCTGGACGAGGCGGACACACAGCTCCGGGCCGATCCCGGCGGACTCGCCCGGTACCAGAGCGAGCTCGGGGCGCATCGGTCAGGACTGCGGCGGGGTGGCGGTGTTTTCCGCGCGGTCGCCACTGCGGAAGCTGACGTAGGCTTCGCCACGGAGTTCCTGCAGGAAGCGGTTGTACTCGTCTTCCAGCTTGCGGCGGCCGATGGTCTCGCGGACCTGGGCACGCTGGTTGTCGGTGGTCACGTCGGTCTGGCGGGTCGCCACGCGCTGCACGATGTGCCAACCGGCATCGGTGCGGAACGGCTGGCTGACGCCACCGTCCTGGAGGCCTTCCACCTGCTGGCCGAAGGCCGGACCGAACGCGTCGGCCGGGAACCAGCCCAGGTCACCGCCCTGGCCCTTGCTGTTGTTGTCCTCGGAGGACTCCTTGGCAACGGTCTGGAACTCGGCACCACCGGCAATGCGGGCACGCAGGGTGTCGATCTTGGCCTTGGCGGCGGCGTCGGTCTGGTGGTCGTCCACGCGCACCAGGATGTGGCGGCCGTGGAACTCGGTGACCGTGTGTTCGCCGGCGGCGGCGGAGCTGCTGTCACGCACTTCCACCAGCTTCAGCAGCTGGAAGCCGCTCGGGCCACGGATCGGGCCGACCACTTCGCCGGGCTTCATCTTTTCCATCATCTGGGCGAAGGCCTGCGGGATTTCATCCAGGCTGCGCCAGCCCAGATCGCCGCCTTCCAGTGCATTCGGGCTGTCCGAATAGCGCACGGCCGCCGCGTTGAAGTCCAGCTCGCCCTTGTCCAGCAGGGTCTTCACACCATCGGCCTTCTTCTGGCCGGTGGCGATCTGGTCGGCGTTGGCGCCGTCGGGCAGGGCGATCAGGATGTGCGCCAGGTGGTACTGGTTGCCCACCGTGGCCTGCTGCTTCAGCGCGGCGTCGACTTCACCCTCGCTGACGCTGATGCGGCTCTGCGCGAAGCTCTGGCGCAGGCGCTGCACGGTGATCTCGTCACGCACCGAAGCACGGAAATCGTTGAAGTCGATGCCGTCATGGGCCAGGCGCTGGCGCAGGGCATCCAGGTTCGAACCATTCTGCTGGGCGATGGAATTCATCGCCTGGTTCAGCTCCTGGTCGCTGACACGGATGCCACTGCCCTGGGCGCGGGCCACCTGCAGCTTGACCAGCACCAGGCGTTCGAGCACCTGGCGGCTGAGCACGTCTTCCGGCGGCAGCTGGTTTTCACGGCCGGCGTACTGCGCCTTGATGTTGGCGATCGCACGCTGGAGCTCGCTCTGCAGGATCACGTCCTCATCGACGACGGCGGCGATGCGGTCAAGCGGCTGCGCCTCCTGGGCAAGCACCTGCAGGGGGGCGGACACGCTGGACACCGCCAGCAGCGAGGCGAGAAGAACGGGGAAGCGCTTGGTCATGGGATCAGGTTCGGATCGTAGTCATCCCGGGTCGCCCCGGTGTTGCTCGGCGGCACGAGATAGAGGTCGTCGCGGTTGTAGCCGAGGATAGCACGGCGCAGGGTGCGGTCCGTGTCCTGCCCCAGGGAGCTCAGGCCCTTGAGCACGAACTCCAGCTGGATGGCGTTGTTCATCTCGCCTTCGCGGTTGCGGACGTAGCGGCGGCCGACCACACGCACGGCCAGGCAGCAGCTGTCCCACTGGACGCCGGCGATGATTTCCAGCGGTTCCTTGTCCTGCAGCGAGTAGTAGTAGCGGCCGACCAGGCTCCAGCGCGCATTCAGCGGATACAGGAACGACAGGTCGGCCTGTTCCAGCAGCGTCCGGTCATGCTTGTTGGCGGTGGCCGGGGCGCCGGAGTTGATGCGGTAGCGGTAGCTGAGGTTGATCACGCCATCGTTGGGCATCAGGTAGCGGGCACGGACGCTGGCCAGATCCTCGCGCTTGTACTTCGGGTCCCACTGGTAGGTGGCGCCCAGGGTCCAGCGGTCGTTGATCATGTAGTTGCCGTCGGCGATCCAGGCCGACTTGCCCTTTTCCACCGGCGCGCCGCCCGGGGTGACGGTCACCCGCGACTCGTCGAAGTACTGGATCTGGCCGATCGAGGCCGAGAAGCGTTCCTTGCCGGTGGTCTGGTCGATGAAGCGGGTACCCAGTGCCAGGGTCAGCTGGTTGGCATCGTTCTGGCGATCTGCGCCGGTATAGCGCGAGTCGCGGAACAGCTGGCCCCAGCTGAAGGTGAAGTCACGGGTATCGAAGATCGGCAGGTCGTCCTGGTTGCGGTAGGGCGTGCGCAGGTAGAACAGGCGCGGCTCCAGCGTATGCAGGAACGACTTGCCACCGATGGTGGTCTCGCGATCGAAGAACAGGCCGGCGTCGATGCTGCCGATCGGCAGGCTGCGGCTGGGCGATTTGTTGCCGCGCAGCTGCTCCGGCGTGGCCGTGTTCGGGTCGATGCCCTGCGAAACCAGCACGTTGCGGCGGACGCTGTCGGCCAGGCCCTGGTCCAGGTCGTAGCCGGTGTAGCGGTAGGCCAGGGTCGGGGTGACGTACCAGGCCGCGCCGCTGATCGGGAACGACACATACGGCTTCACGTCCAGGCGCGAGCCGCCGTACATGCGCAGGGTCTGGCCATTGCGCGTGTACTGCAGGTCCGGGCCGGCACTGGCGTCGTACTTGTAGTTGATGTCGTCGTGGGTGAAGCGCACGGCTTCGGCGTAGACGCCGGTTTCCAGCCACGGCAGGACCGGCTTGTCCCAGTTGAAGTACAGGCGCGGCTGGCGGTTGTAGGGCAGCGCGCTTTCATTGAGCGTGTAGTCGGTCAGCTGCCAGCGGTCGGCCATGATGCCGGCCGTCCAGTTCTTGCCGGTGCCGTACAGGCCCACGGTGCTCTGCAGGTTCGAGGCGGTCACGCCGACCAGGCGGTTGGCGAAGTCTTCGACATAGCGCTCGTCGCTGACCCAGGCGAGGTTGGCGCGGGCCTGCCAGTGGCTGTCCACGTTGTGGTAACCGCTGAACATCACCCGGCCGCGGTCGCGGTCGCGCAGCTTGTCGTTGGGGATGTAGGCGGTCAGCAGCTCGCCGCGGCCGCCGTTGTAGAGGTAGCGGAACTCGTTGTCGAGCATCAGGCCACGCCGGCTCATGTAGCGCGGCATCAGCGTGTCGTCGTAGTTCGGCGCCAGGTTCAGGTAAATCGGCTGGGTGTAGTCGAAGCCGTTGCGGCCGGACATGCCCAGCTGCGGGAACAGCAGGCCGGTCTTGCGGCGGTCGTCGATCGGGAACTTGAAGTACGGCGCCCACAGGACCGGCACCTTGCCGATGCGCAGCACGGCGTTGCGGGCCGTGCCGAAGCCTTCGTCGTTGTCCACTTCGATCTGCGGCGCCGACAGCTTCCACACCGGCTGCGACGGGTCGCAGGTGGTGTAGGTGGAGCGGTGCATCTGGCCGACCGCGCCCTGCAGGTCGACCGACTCGGCATCACCGTTGCCGCGGCGCGACACCAGCTGGTACTTGATGTCGGTGATCTTGTGGGTGTCGCTTTCCTGGTTGCCCTCGGCGCGCTTGGCGACCATGCGGATCGAGGAGTCCTGGTAGCGGACATTGCCGTCGGCGATGTAGTTGCCGGTCTCGGTATCGAAGCTGAGCTTGTCGGTGCCGACGAACTGGTCGCCGCGGCGCAGGGCCACGTTGCCTTCGTACTGCGGCACGGTGGTGGTGCCCAGCAGCTGGTCGCCCTCGATGTCGGTCGGCTGCTGCTCGCGCGCGGCGCTGGCGGCGGCCTTGTCCTGCCCCGGGACCGGGACAGGGGCATCGGTGAACGCGGGAATCACGTCGGTAGCCGGGCACAGGCCCCAGTTGAGCGGCTTTTCATCGGCCATTGCCGGCAGGCAGATGGCGATGCTCAGAGGCAGGGGAAGCAGGCGGAGGGCTCGGCGCACGCGGTTCGGATTCGGGCGAAAACGGACGGTAGCTTGCCCCATCCCTTGCATAGGGGCAATGAAGGGCGTCGGATCCTGCCGGTTCGGGTTCATCCGGAGACGCTGTCCGGAGGGGCCGGTATCAAGGCCCGGACATGGGCCACGCTGCACTCGGCAAGGGCCTGCAGGTCATAGCCGCCTTCCAGCATCGAGACCACCCGGCCGGCCGCATGGCGGCGCGCCAGCGCATGCAGTTCGCGGGTGATCCAGGCGAAATCGTCGGTTTCCAGCATCAGGTCGGCCTGCGGGTCGCGCAGGTGGGCATCGAAGCCGGCCGAGATCAGTAGCAGCTGCGGCCGGAAGTCGTCGATGGCCGGCAGCATCTCGTCGGCCCACACATTACGGAAGCGGAAACCGCCACTGCCGGGTGGCAGCAGGATGTTCATCAGGTTGCCGGCACCGCGGTCGCGGCGCAGGCCCGAGTTGGGGAACAGGCCGGCCTGGTGGGTGCTGTAGTACGAGACCCGGGCGTCGTGCTGGAAGATGTCCTGGGTGCCGTTGCCATGGTGGACATCGAAATCGACCACCGCGATGCGCTCCAGCCCATGACGGTCACGGGCGTAGGCGGCGGCGATGGCGATGTTGTTGAGCAGGCAGAAGCCCATCGCGGTGCTGCTGGTGGCGTGGTGGCCCGGCGGCCGCACCGCGCAGAACGCCAGCGGGTCTTCGCCCAGCATCACCGCATCTACCGCCGCCACGCCGGCACCGGCGGCATGCACGGCGGCACTGGCCGAGCCGGGCGAGGTCCAGGTGTCCATGTCCAGCTGGCGCAGCGGCACGGTCTGCGGCTGCAGCACGAAGTCGAGCAGGGCGCTGTCGTGGACCCGGGTCAGTTCGCCGAACTTGGCCGGCGGCGCCTCGCGCCAGTCCAGCTGGCTGGGGAATGCGGCGTGCAGGGCATCCAGCACATGTTGCAGGCGTTGCGGGCACTCCGGATGGCCGGGGCCGGGGTCATGCAGCAGGCAGGACGGATGGGTGAAGACCAGCATCGTGCCGACTCAGCGCTGGCGCTGCTGTGGTTGCCACAGCGCTTCGCCGTGGCCATCGGCACGGGCCAGCACCCGGGCCAGCACGAACAACAGGTCCGACAGCCGGTTGAGGTACTGCAGCGCCTCGCTGCGCACGGCCTCGTGACGGGCCAGGGTGACCGTCTCGCGCTCGGCGCGGCGGACGATGGTGCGGGCCAGGTGGCAGCGTGCGGCGGCCTCGCCACCGGCCGGCAGGATGAATTCCTTCAACATCGGCAGGCTGGCGTTGTAGTGGTCCAGCTGCTGTTCCAGTGCCGAGACATCGGCGGCGTGGATCGCGGCGTGGCCGGGGATGCACAGTTCGGCGCCCAGGTCGAACAGCTGGTGCTGCAGATGCACCACCAGCGCGCGGACATCCTCGGGCAGCGCCGTGGCCAGCAGCAGGCCGAGCGCGGCATTGGCTTCGTCGACGGTACCGTAGGACGCCACGCGGGCGTCGTCCTTGGCCACGCGCTGGCCGTCGCCAAGGCCGGTACTGCCGTCGTCGCCGGTGCGGGTGTAGATGCGCGAGAGGCGATGACCCATGGCGCGGCTCAGTGGCGGATGTCGCGGCGTGCCTGCTGGAGCTTCAGTACCTGCTCCACGGCCAGCTGCAGGGCGGCGCCGAGCGCCACGTAGATCGCGGTGGTGCGCAGGTACGGCCCGAACCACTGTGCGTAGTTCTGTGCCCAGCCGGCCAGGGTCGGTTCGGCCACGTTGCGGCTGGTCCAGTAGAAGCCGCCCTGCGCCAGCAGGTGGCAGACCGCCACCGAGGCCACCAGCAGCAGCGCGCCCTTGGCCAGCACCGGCCAGCGTGCCCCCTGGTAGTTGCGGCCCAGCAGCATGCCGCCGGCCCACAGCGAGAAGTAGGCCGGCAGCAGCAGCCAGTAGCCCGGCGACACGCAGTAGTGCTGCCAGAAATCCAGGCCGCTGCTGCGGATCACGATCCAGTCCACCAGCACCGCGAACACCATCAGCAGCGGGAACGCCCAGCGGGTCCAGCCGGCCAGGTAGAAGCCACCGATGAAGAACACCGCCCAGGAGGCATCGGGGATTGCCGCGAAGTGGTTGACCCGGGTCGTCGCCAGCAACAGCACGAGTACGGACAGGACGAAGGCACGGTTGGCGGTGGCGGACATGGCAGCGGGCCCGGAGCGGATTCAGGTTTCATTCTAGCCCGCCACGCCGGTTGGCGCAGGTCGGGGGCGTTGGGTGTTCGGGCGGGGCGAGCGCGTATCATGAACACCATGAGTGAACGACATGACGTGCTGATCGTCGGTGGCGGCCTGGTCGGTGCCAGCCTGGCCATCGCCCTGGACCGGCTGGGCCGCGATGTGGGCCTGCTCGAAGCCAGCCCGGCCGGCGAGCTGCCGGCGGTGTTCGACCAGCGCAACCTCAGTTTCGCTGCGGCTACCGTCAACGCGCTGACCGCGCTGGGGGTCATGCAGAAGCTGGCGATGGCGCCGGGCCCGATCCGTCGCATCCACGTCAGCCGCGCCGGTGATTTCGGCCGCGTGCAGCTGGAGGCGGCCGACTACGACCGGCCGTGGTTCGGCCAGGTGGTGGTGGCGCGTGACTTCGGCCAGGCGCTGGAAGCGCGCCTGCAGGAGCTGCCGCAGCTGCGCCGTTACCGGCCGATGCGGTTCCTGGGCCTGGGCGAGGTGGTCGACGGCTACCGCCAGGTGCGGGTGGCCGACGAGACCGGCGAGCGCGTGCTGCTGGCACGGCTGGTGGTCGGTGCCGATGGCACGACCAGCGGTGTGCGCGGCGCACTGGGCATCGAGGTCGACCGGCATGATTTCCAGCAGACCCTGTTCGTGGCCCGCGTGCGCAGCCAGCGCGCGCCGGATGGCACGGCCTGGGAGCGCTTCACCGATACCGGGCCGACCGCCCTGCTGCCGCGCGGCGACCGCCACTTCGGCACCGTGCATGGCGTGGCGCGCGACCAGGCCGATGCGGTGATGGCGCTGGACGACGCGGCCTGGCTGCAGCGGCTGCAGGATGCGATCGGCTGGCGTGCCGGCCGCCTGCTCGAATCCGGCCCACGCAGCGCGTACCCGCTCATCCAGGTGCTGGCGCGCGCGCTGGCCGGTGAACGCACGGTGCTGCTGGGCAATGCCGCGCAGACCATCCATCCGCTGGGTGCGCAGGGCTTCAACCTGGGCCTGCGCGATGCGCTGACCCTGGCCGAGCTGCTGGAGGATGCGCATGAGGATGCCGGCAGCGATGCGCTGCTGCAGGCCTATGTCGCTCGCCGCCAGGAAGACCGCCGGCAGACGGTGGCGTTCTCGGGTGGCCTGGCACGCCTGACCAGCAACCCGGCACCGCTGATGCGGCCGCTGCGCAGCCTCGGCCTGGTGGCCGCACAACGCGCCTCGGTGCAGTCGATGCTGGTTGGTGGTGCGATGGGCTTCCGTGGTGAAGTGCCGCGCCTGTGCCGTGGAGAAGCCGCATGAGCCGGCGCACGCGCCTGGACGTGGCCATTGTCGGTGGCGGCGTGGTCGGTGCCGCCTGTGCGCTGGCGCTGGCCGATGCCGGCTTGTCGGTTGCGCTGGTGGAGGGCCGCGAACCGGCACCGTGGCAGGCCGCGCAGCCGGACCTGCGGGTGTTCGCCTTCGCCGCCGACAACGTGCAGCTGTTGAACCGCCTGGGGGTGTGGCCGGCCATCGCGCAGGCCCGCGCGTGGCCCTACCGGCGCATGCAGGTATGGGATGCGGCCGGTGGCGAGGATCTGCTGTTCGACGCTGACCGCTTCGGTCGGCGTGAGCTGGGCTACATCGTCGAGAACGGCCTGCTGCAGGATCGCCTGTGGTCGGCGCTGCCGGCGGCGGGCGTGCAGCTGCATTGCCCGGCACGGGTGGAAGCGCTGGAGCAGGACGAGGATGGCGTGCGCCTGCGGCTGGATGACGGGCGCCGCCTGGAAGCGGCGCTGGCCGTGGCCGCCGACGGCGCCGAATCTACCCTGCGCCAGCTGGCCGGGATCGAGGTCGAGCGCCATGACTACCACCAGCGTGGAGTGGTGGCCTACGTGGACAGTGAGCTGCCGAACCAGGCCACGGCCTGGCAGCGCTTCCTGCCGAGCGGACCGCTGGCGTTGCTGCCGGTGGCCGAGCGCCGCAGTTCGATCGTCTGGACCCTGCCCGAAGATGAAGCGGCTCGCGTGCTGGCGTTGGACGAAGATGCGTTCAACCGCGAACTGACCCGCGCCTTCGCGGCGCGCCTGGGTGAGCTGCGGCTGGCGTCACCGCGTGCGGCCTTCCCGCTGCGTCGCCAACTGGCCCGTCACTACGTGGCCGGCCGCGTGCTGGCGCTAGGTGATGCTGCGCATGTGGTGCATCCGCTGGCCGGGCAGGGCGTGAACCTGGGCCTGCGCGATGTCGCCGCCCTGCAGCAGTGGCTGGCGCCGTCGGCCGAACGCCGCGGCCAGCCGCGGCTGTCGCCGCAGCGCCTGCAGCGCTGGGCACGCGAACGGCGCAGCGACAACCAGATCGCCGCCTACAGCTTCGATGCGATCAACCGCCTGTTCTCCAACGACGAAATGCACCTGACCCTGGCCCGCGGCCGCGCACTGGGCTGCGTCGGCAGATGGCCGCCGCTGGTGCAGGCGTTCTGGAAGCGCGCCGCCGGCGTCTGACCGGAATACAGACCGCTCTGGTAGGTGCCAACCTTGGTTGGCACGCCTCCGACATTGTGCCAACCAAGGTTGGCACCCACCGAGCGCGGGTCGTGTGCCCGGCGTCAGTAGATCCACGCCATGCGTGGATGAAGATCGCGACGGCGGATCAATCAACCAGCCAACCGGCCAGGTCGGCACGGTCCAGCTTGCCGCGGTGCCTGCGATCCAGTGAATTGAATTCATCGGCCAGTGCCGGGTTGGCCTGTGCTTCCTGGCGGCTGATGAAGCCATCGCCGTTCACGTCGAGGTCGCTGAAGCGGATGCGGTACTGGCCGATCACGCTGCTCGGCTCCAGCGAGCGAACGGTGACGTGTGCTTCGCCGGCGGGCTGCGGAATGTCGACGCTGCCGGTGACCTGGCCGGCGCCCAGCGGCTGCTGGCGGATGGCACCGCCGGTCGGGCCCAGCGGCTGGCTCTGCGCCGGTGTGGACGGGCCGTGCTGGGCCATGGCCGGCACGGCTGCCAGCAGGGTGGCCAACAGCAGGGCGGAACGCGGAATGTTCATGACAGGCTCCTTGCCAGAGGGTACCGGGAGCGTACTCCCGGCAACCTGTGCCGCCGATGACGGGTCAGCGCAGCGGCGAAGCCAATACGGTGATCTCTTCACGATCGTGATAGAGCTGCTTGGCGCGGACCACCAGTGGCTTGCCGGCCTGGTCCTGGAACAGGTCCAGGCACAGCCGGGTTTCGTCCCAGCGCTTCTTCATCGGCAGTTTCAGATTGAAGATCGCATGCCGGCACCAGCCTTCGCGGAACCAGGTGGCCATGCGCTCGGCCACGCGGCGCGGCTGCTCGACCATGTCGCAGACCATCCAGTCCAGCGGCTGTTCCGGATGCCAGTGGAAGCCATCGGCGCGCAGGTGCTCGACCAGGCCGGTATCCAGCACATGCTGGCGCAGCGGCCCGTTGTCGATGCTCAGCACGTGCATGTGCTGGCGGGTCAGCACCCAGGTCCAGCCACCCGGTGCAGCGCCGAGGTCGGCCGCGCGCATGCCCGGCCTGGCCAGCGTCTCGCGCTCTTCCGGCGTCAGCAGGGTCAGCAACGCTTCGTCCAGCTTCAGCGCCGAACGCGAAGGTGCTTCGGGCAGCAGCTTCAGGCGCGGGATGCCCAGTGCCCACGGCGCGCTGTCTGCCGGGTCGGCCACGCAGACGAAGGCATGGGTACCGTCGACGAACACCACGTGCAGGCGTGGCAGGCGGTTGTTCGGCTTGTCGCTGAGCTTGCCTGCCTTGCGCAGCGCTGGGCGCAGCGCGTTGCCGAAGGCGCGCGCCAGACCGGACAACGGCTTGCCGGCCTCCGAATCGGGGTGCTCCACCCACAGGTCACCGAAGCGCGGCGCATCGGCCAGCACCTCCAGCATCGGGGTGATGCGGTCGGCCGGATCCAGCTGCGGCAGCTCGGCCAGCACCACCAGTTTCTGCCGCGCGAAGATCAGCTCGCGCCAGCGCAGGCGCGGCGCCAGGGCAGCCGCTTCGTCGCACATGAAAAGCACATAGCCGTCATTGCGCTGGGTGCGCGCGTAGCCGGCGAAACCGGCTTCACCGGCGCGGAACTGCAGTTCGCCGGCCAGCTCGGGCTCGAAGCCCTGCCGGCACAGGCACAGCAGGCCGATGCCGGCCTCAGTAACGGGCGCCATCGCTTTCCCCATAGGCACGCAGCACGCTGCGTGCGGCGTCGCGGTTCAGGCCCTGCACCACTTCGATGCCGCGCTTGTTGAGTTCGCCCACCCAGTCGGCCGGCAGCGGGCCTTCATCGAACGGGGTCAGTTCCTCGACGTCGGCCGAGTTGGCACCGATCAGCAGGCGGTCGATGCCGGCCCACACGGTGGCGCCGTAGCACTGGCAGCACGGCTGCGAGCTGGTGGCTAGGGTGACCGGCGACAGCACTGCGTTCAGGCGCGGCGTCTGCAGGCGCTGCTGGGCCAGCATGTAGGCCATGTTCTCGGCGTGCGCCAGCGAGGTCGCGTGCGGCATCACCCGGTTCACGCCGGCGGCGATGACCTTGTCATCCGGGCCGAACACCACCGCGCCGAAAGGGCCGCCACTGGCGTGTTCGACATTCAGCCGCGACAGCTCGATCGCCAGCGCGACCTTGGCCTCATCGCCCGGATATCGACGATCCAGGTCGATCTGGTCGTGGATCCAGGCGGGAAGGGTCAGGTGGACTTGCGCGTACAGCATCGCGGGGGTGCCTCGTAATGGGATGGAAGAAGGTGCGGTTGCTTGGGAAACCGGCGCGCAGTGTAGCTGCACCGGCCTGTATCGGGTGTGGTGGTGGGTTAGTCAGGCGAGCCGGTGCGGATCACCACGTACTGCTTGCGGAACTCGAGCCCGGCCTGCGGCCAGCTGGCGGCATAGGCGCGCAGCAGGGGCAGGGCGGCGGCAAAGTCGTGACCGTTGACCCGGCAATCGGCCTCGCACAGGCCCTCGGCATCGCGCGAGGCGAACAGGCGGATGGCGAGGAACTGGCGGGCTTTCAGCAGCTCATCGAAGGCCTCCATGCTGCGCGTGAACAGGCAGCAGGGGCAGGAGCCGTGGTCGTCCTCGCTGCAGGTGGATGCATCCACTTCCTGCGCACGGTAGTGCGCCAACGGCCCCAGCACCACGGTGCGCTGATGTTCCTCGCCATCGTCACCGGCCGGATAGGTCAGGCCCATCATCGGCAGGCCCTGTGCATCTTCGGCGCCGATCGCGGTCTGCAGGGTCGCGAGGTCCACCCGCACCCAGGCCTGGAAGCCGGACAACAGCGACGCCTGCTCATCGGCACCGTTGGCGTGCTGGTACTCGAACAGGCCATCGGCGAACAACACCGGATGTTGGGCCTCGATGACGGTGGAGGTCTGCCAGCCGCCGTTGTCGCGCGCGTGCGCGGCCATCGCATGCGGGGTCAGGCGCAGGCCGCTGTCCAGCAGCAGCGCGCCACCGTCGGCGCGGCTGGCGATGCTGGCGCCCTGCAGGACCTGCTGCAGCAGCGGGAGGAGGGCGGTGGAGGTCGTGGTCATGTCAGGCCTGTGGATGGATGGGGCGGAACATCCAGGCAGGGCCTGGAACTAGCGCTCGAGCGCGTCGAGTTCGGCGCGATATCGCTGCGCGTCGGGCTGCTGCTGCGGATCGTTGCCGTGGTCGCGCAGCCAGGTTTCCAGCTCGCGGCGATAGTCCGCGCGGAAATCGGCATTGCCGGGGCTGAAGTGTAGCTTGCGCGCCGCTACCTCCACGCGCTCGCGCGCGCTGGCACGGGCCTGGGCGATGCCGTGCGGAGATTCGTTGGTGAGGATGACGAAGTTGCGCGCGAAGCCCGGCGTGTACTTCACCACGAATGGCTGGTCGCGCGCCGGGATGCGGATGGCGTTTTCCAGCGGCCACAGCGAGGCGGTGTTGGTGTGGAACACCACTTCCACATCGCGGCCCTCGGCCGTGCGCAGCACCGCTTCGTACCGCCAGATGTACTGCTCGTTGAGCGTCGAGCTGGTCCGCTCCGACTTCACGATCACCGCTTCACCGCGTTCGCCCACCACGTTGAGGAAGGTAGCGTTGAGGAAGTGGCCGAGGAAGATGTTGAGCATCGCCAGCGGGAACACCACGATGGCGTAGCCCGGAAAGCGCCGCCACCACGAGACCAGCCCGGCCAGCACCATCGCTGCAAAGAACGTCAGCAGCGGATGCTGCGAGATGAACCAGAGCAGGGCGGAGAGGGCGGTGATCATCATCGGGGGCGTGCGGGCGCCATGCTGGCGCCCGCGCAGGTCCTCAGGCCGACCAGGTGTCGCGCAGGGTCACGCTGCGGTTGAACACCGGCTTGGCCTCGGTGTGGTCGCGGCGGTCGGCGACGAAGTAGCCGGTGCGCTCGAACTGGAACGACTGCTCCGGGGCGGCGCTGGCCGCGGCCGGCTCGACATAGCCGGTGACGGTGCGGCGCGATTCCGGATTGAGGTAGTCACGGTAGGTCTTGCCTTCCGATTCGTCGTCCGGGTTCGGCACCGAGAACAGGCGGTCGTACAGGCGGATCTCGGCCGGCACGCCATGCACGGCGCTGACCCAGTGGATGGTGCCCTTGACCTTGCGGTTGGCGCCTTCCATGCCCGGACGCGATTCCGGATCCAGCCAGCCGCGCAGCTCGGTGATGGTGCCGTCGGCGTCCTTGATCACTTCGTCGCAGCGGATGATGCCGGCGCCGCGCAGGCGCACTTCGCCACCCGGCACCAGGCGCTTCCAGCCCTTCGGCGGCACTTCGGCGAAGTCCTCGCGGTCGATCCACACTTCGCGTGCGAACGGCACTTCGCGGCTGCCGAAGCTCTCGTCCTTCGGGTGGTTGCTGAAGGTCAGCTGTTCTTCGTGGCCTTCCGGCAGGTTGGTCAGCACCAGCTTGACCGGGTCGACCACGGCCATGCGGCGCGGTGCAGCGCTGTCCAGGTCTTCGCGCAGCGCGCCTTCCAGCACGCTGAAATCGATCAGCGAATTCTGCTTGCTGATGCCCACGCGCTCGGCGAACAGGCGCATCGCGGCCGGGGTGTAACCACGTCGACGCAGGCCCTGCAGGGTCGGCATGCGCGGGTCTTCCCAGCCGTCCACCAGCTGCTCGGTGACCAGTGCCATCAGCTTGCGCTTGCTCATCACCGTGTAGTTGATGTTCAGGCGCGAGAACTCGATCTGGCGCGGCTTGGCCGCTTCGCGCGGCAGGCCGGCGTCGACCAGCGGCTGTGTCAGCGCGTCGTCGTGGGCGAAATCGACGTTGTCCACGCACCAGTCGTACAGCGGGCGGTGGTCTTCGAACTCCAGCGTGCACAGCGAATGGGTGATGCCTTCGATGGAATCGCCCAGCGCGTGCGCGAAGTCGTACATCGGGTAGATCGGCCACGCGTTGCCGGTGTTCTGGTGCTCGACGTGCTTGATGCGGTACAGCGCCGGATCGCGCAGGTTGATGTTGCCGCTGGCCATGTCGATCTTGGCGCGCAGGGTGCGAGCGCCATCCGGGAATTCACCGGCGCGCATGCGGCGGAACAGGTCGAGGTTTTCCTCGACGCTGCGGTCGCGCCACGGCGACGGGCGGCCCGGCTCGGTCAGGGTGCCGCGGTAGGCGCGCACTTCCTCGGCCGACAGGTCGCAGACATAGGCCTTGCCCTGTTCGATCAGCTTCTCGGCGGCCAGGTAATAGGTCTGGAAGTAATCCGAAGCGTGGCGCAGCTCGTTCCAGCTGAAGCCCAGCCAGCGCACGTCGTCCTGGATCGCGGCCACGTATTCCGGATCTTCCTTGGCCGGGTTGGTGTCATCGAAGCGCAGGTTGCACACGCCGCTGAACTCGCCGGCGATGCCGAAGTTCAGGCAGATCGACTTGGCATGGCCGATGTGCAGGTAGCCGTTCGGCTCCGGCGGGAAGCGGGTCTTGATCGCCTGGTGCTTTCCGCTGGCCAGGTCCTCGCGCACGATCTGGCGGATGAAATCGCGCTTTTCGTGGCTGTCGGCGGGGGTCTCGGGGCTGGCGGGGGTGTGCTCGGACATGAGTCGGCGAAAAGAAAGGCAGAAAGACCAACAGTCTAGCGCGTACGGGGCAGGGCTGCCCGGTGGGGCGTGGGGATGCCGGCCAGCGGCCGGCACTACCAGCCCACTTTCCGGTAGCGCCGGCCGGCGGAACGTGGATCGACGTGCAGATGGGTAGTGCCGGCCGCTGGCCGGCAGAACGGTCATTCGCCGTCACCGGCGGCATTCAGCCCTCGGGCGTATGCTGGACCCCTGCCCCGAGGAGCCGCCGCATGCACATCGTGTACAAGGCCGACAATCTGTTCGACGCCCACCTGGTCAAGCACGCGCTGGAGGATGCCGGCATCCCGGCCTTCGTGTTCGGCGAGTCGTTGTTGGGCGGGATGGGCGAGCTGCCACTGTTCGGCGTGCTGCGGGTGGGCATCCCTGATGCGGCACGGCCGCAGGCCGAGGACATCGTGGCGGCGCTGGACTTGGGCCACGCGCCGGACGCCCCCATTTCCGATGCAGACGACATAGCCGGCCTTCCGGCGTAGGAGCGCATCATGTTGGGAATTGGCCAGGGCATTCTTGGCATCGGCGCCTTCAAGCAGCGCCTGCCGCGCCCGGAAGAAGCACTGCCGGGGCGCGAGCAACCGCTACCGCTGCACAGCAACCAGCACTTCGTGAACAGCCATCCGCTGAAGGACCGTTTCGCCGGCCTGCAGCAGATCCGCTTCGCGCTGGGCTGCTTCTGGGGCGCCGAGCGCAAGTTCTGGACCGAACCGGGCGTGTACAGCACCTCGGTCGGCTATGCCGGCGGCATCACCCCGAACCCGACCTATGAAGAGGTCTGTTCGGGCCTGACCGGCCACACCGAAGTGGTGCAGGTGGTGTTCGACCCGGCGGTGGTAAGCCTGGAGCGGCTGCTGCAGCTGTTCTGGGAAAGCCACGACCCGACCCAGGGCATGCGCCAGGGCAACGACACCGGCACCCAGTACCGCTCGGCGATCCACGCCACCGACGAGGCGCAGTACGCCGCCGCGCTGGTCAGCCGCGAGGCTTACCAGGCGCAGCTGGATGCAGCCGGCTACGGCCCGATCACCACCGAGATCGTGCACCCGGCGCCGGAGTACTACTACGCCGAGGACTATCACCAGCAGTACCTGGCGAAGAATCCGAACGGCTACTGCGGCATCGGCGGCACCGGGGTGAGCTGCCCGATCGGGTTGGATGTGGAGGCGCCGCGCTGACGCGCGGTGGTCCGCCTGCGGCGGGCAGAAGCTGAAAGCAACTGCCAAAGCCAAAGCCAAAGCGGCTCTGGATTGCTGCGGGTTGGGCGGGGCGGGGCGGTGTGGGTGGGCAGGACACGCCGTAAACCCGTCCCTGGGGGCTCGATGGCGCCATCCATGGCGCCAACGGTCCTGCCCACCCACACCGCCCCACCTCCGACAGTTTCCCGGTGACGGTGGGCAAGAGCATGGGTTACTGACGAACTGAAGGAAAACAAAAAGGACGCGGCCTTCGCCGCGTCCTTTTTGTTTGGTCCTGCAGTGCTTTCTGTAGAGCGGAGCGATGCTCCGCTCCGAGCAAGCGCAGCGCGCAACCCGCTGTTGCTCTTCTTTCTTTCTTCCGTGGCGGGCGGCCGCCGGAAACTGTCGAAGGCAGGGTGGGTAGGCCGTGCAGGGGCGTGAGCCGCATGGATGCGGCGACCGAGCTTACATGGACGTACTTGCAGCGTCCCCTGCACGGCCTACCCACCCTGCCAACCGCATGACCCGCTCTTCGCGACCAAGCCCCCCGCCACGAGGGGCTCAGCCGTTGGCCGGAATCCTCACAGTTCCGAACGAATGCGCGCGCGCAGTGCTTCCAGATCCTTGGCAAACGCATCGATACCGGTCGCCAGCTTCTCGGTCGCCATCGGATCGGCCGCCAGGTCGGCTGCGAACTTCGCCGCATCGATCGGGGTCACCGCCACGCCATCCGCCGCACCGGCCACCAGCTTGCGCGGCAGCTCGCCGTGGTCGGCGTCCAGCTTCTCCAGCAGGTCCGGCGAAATCGTCAGGCGGTCGCAGCCGGCCAGTGCTTCGATCTGCGCGGTCGAACGGAACGAGGCGCCCATCACCACCGTCGGCGAACCACGGCGCTTGAATTCGGCGTACACGCCGCGCACGAACTTCACGCCCGGGTCTTCGTCGATGCTGGCCGGGGTCTGGCCGTTGGCCACGTACCAGTCCAGGATGCGGCCGACGAACGGCGAGATCAGGAACGCGCCGGCTTCGCTGCAGGCCAGGGCCTGGGTCGGGTTGAAGATCAGCGTCAGGTTGCAGTCGATGCCTTCGGCCTGCAGGATGCGCGCGGCTTCCACGCCTTCCCAGGTGGCGGCGATCTTGATCAGGATCTTCTCGCGCGGCACGCCGGCATCGGCGTACATCTGGATGAACTGGCGGGCCTTGGCCACGGTGGCGGCGGTGTCGTGGGCCTGGTCGGCATCCACTTCGGTGGACACGCGGCCCGGCACCAGCGTGCTCAGCAGCGCGCCGACGCCGATGGTAAGGCGGTCGGCCACGGCGTGCACCACCGCTTCGCGGTCGCCCGTCTGCTGGCGGCCCCAGGCCAGTTCGCGTTCGATCAGCTCGGCGTAGACCGGCAGGTCCAGCGCCTTCTTCACCAGGGTCGGGTTGGTGGTGCAGTCCACCGGCTGCAGGCGCTTGATGGCGTCGTAGTCACCGGTATCGGCAACGACCACGGACAGTTCGCGCAGCTGGGACAGTTTGGACGGGGTACTCATTACGGCTCCTGGTGCAGGGGGATCGAATCGCGCGCGGTGCGCAGCGGTAATCAGGGGCGGTCGTTGTGGACCGCGGTCACGCGCAGGCGCAGCTTGCGGCCGCCGGGCGCGTTCCAGTCGATGCTCTGGCCGATGGCCAGGCCGAGCAGGGCACTGCCGACCGGGGCCAGCACGGACACCTTGCCTTCATCGACGTTGGCTTCGCGGGGGAAGACCAGGGTCAGGACGTGTTTCTCGCCCGACACTTCATCTTCGCACTCCACGCGCGAATGCATCATGACGATGCCTTCGGGAATCTGGTCCGGCGCCAGCACGGTGGCCCGGTTGAGTTCTTCAGCAAGCGCGAGCGCGGCAGGCGTCTGGCTCAGCGCAGGGGATTCGAGCATGGCGTCCAGGCGGTCCATGTCGAAGGTAGAAACGGTGATCGACGGCGGCAGGCCGCTGGCGGTGTTCATGGTGAAGCTCCTTGGTTGAAAGCCATGCAAAAGGCGGCACCTGCTGGCGCCGCCTGTCTGTATTGTGGGGACAAATGCGGCCGGAATCGACTCCTGCCGATTCCGGGCCGGTACTGCGGGGGCTCAGCCGTTCAGCGCGGGGCCGGGCAGGGCCGGTGCATCGCTGCCGGCATCGAGCGCCTCCAGCGTGAACAGCGCCTGCGGCAGGCGCTTGAACTGGTCGGCCAGCTCCATCAGGAAGTCGTTCATGGCCGAGCTGCGGCGCCAGATCATGGCGATGCGGCGGCTGGGACGGCCTTCGCCGGTGAAGTCGAGCAGGCGGATGTTGTTCGAGCGCGGCACCGGCGGCTGCACCGACAGGCTCGGCAGCAGGGTGATGCCGACGTCGGCGGCGACCATCTGCCGCAGCGTTTCCAGGCTGGTGGCGCGGAACTCGGACTTCTCGTTGGCGCCGAACAGGCGGCAGACTTCCAGCGCCTGGTCGCGCAGGCAATGGCCGTCTTCCAGCAGCAGCAGCTTCTGCGTGGCCAGTTCCTGCACGTCCAGGTGTTCGCGGCGGGCCAGCGGATGGCGCCCGGACACGGCCAGCAGGAACGGTTCCTCGAACAGGAATTCGGCATGCAGCTGGTCGTCGATCACCGGCAGGGCCAGCAGCGCGGCGTCGAGCTTGCCTTCGCGCAGGCGATCCAGCAGCACGTCGCTCTTTTCCTCGACCAGCAGCAGTTCCAGCTCCGGGAAGCGCTCGCGGATGCGCGGGATCACATGCGGCAGCAGGTACGGGCCGAGGGTCGGGAAGATCCCCAGGCGCACCGTACCGGCTTCCGGATCGCGGCTGCGTCGCGCCGCTTCCTTCAGCTGTTCCACTTCGGACACGATCACCCGCGCCCGTGCCGCCGCTTCCTGGCCGGCCGGGGTCAGCATCACCTTGCGCGGTGCGCGTTCCACCAGCGGCAGGCCCAGCTCTTCTTCCAGCTTGCGGATCTGCGTCGACAGCGTGGGCTGGCTGACGAAGCAGGAGGCGGCAGCCCGGCCGAAATGCTTGTGGTCGGCCAGGGCTACCAGGTACTTCAGATCACGTAGGTTCATCCTTACACCCCAGGGGTAACGGACCGGCTGACGGCGTGGTTACCCGACAGGCAGACAATGTTCCCGGTGATCTGGGAACGGTGGATCAGGCTGCTTCAGCAACGGCACCGCTGCTGTTGCTCACCGACGAGCGGATCAGGTGGTCGAACGCGCTCAGTGCGGCGGTCGAACCGGCGCCCATGGCGATGATGATCTGCTTGTAGGGCACCGTCGTGCAATCGCCAGCAGCGAACACGCCCGGCAGGTTGGTCTGGCCGCGGTCGTCGATGACGACCTCGCCACGCGGCGACAGCGCCACCACATCCTTCAGCCACTCGGTGTTGGGCAGCAGGCCGATCTGCACGAAGATGCCTTCCAGCTCGACGCGGTGGGCATCGCCGCCGACGCGGTCCTTGTAGACCAGGCCGGTGACGCGGCTGCCGTCGCCCAGCACTTCGGTGGTCTGCGCACTGGTCAGCACGGTGACGTTGGCCAGGCTGCGCAGCTTCTTCTGCAGCACTTCATCGGCGCGCAGGCTGGAATCGAACTCCAGCAGGGTTACATGCGACACGATGCCGGCCAGGTCGATGGCCGCTTCCACGCCGGAGTTGCCGCCGCCGATCACCGCCACGCGCTTGCCCTTGAAGAGCGGACCATCGCAATGCGGGCAGTAGGCCACGCCCTTGTTGCGGTACTGGTCTTCGCCCGGCACGTTCATCTGCCGCCAGCGCGCGCCGGTGGACAGGATCACCGAGCGCGACTTCAGCACCGCACCGTTCTCCAGCTGCACCTGCACCAGGCCGTCTTCACCGGCCGGCACCAGTGCACTGGCGCGCTGCAGGTTCATGATGTCCACCTCGTACTCGCGCACGTGCTGTTCCAGCGCCGTGGCCAGCTTCGGGCCTTCGGTCTCCTTCACCGAAATGAAGTTCTCGATCGCCATCGTGTCCAGCACCTGGCCACCGAAACGCTCGGCGGCGATGCCGGTGCGGATGCCCTTGCGTGCGGCATAGATCGCCGCTGCAGCACCGGCCGGGCCACCGCCGACCACCAGCACGTCGAAGGCGTCCTTGGCGGCGATCTTCTCGGCATCGCGCTTGCTGGCGTTGGTATCCAGCTTGGCCACGATCTGTTCGAGGGTCATGCGGCCCTGGTCGAACACTTCACCGTTGAGGTACACGGTCGGCACCGACATGATCTCGCGCTGCTCGACTTCATCCTGGAACAGGGCGCCGTCGATGGCCACATGCTGGATGCGCGGGTTGAGCACCGCGGCCAGGTTCAGCGCCTGCACCACGTCCGGGCAGTTCTGGCAGGACAGCGAGAAGTAGGTTTCGAAGCGGTATTCGCCTTCCAGGTTCTGCACCTGCTCGATCAGCTCGGCGGTGGCCTTGGACGGATGGCCGCCGACCTGCAGCAGCGCCAGCACCAGCGAGGTGAACTCGTGGCCCATCGGCAGGCCGGCGAAGGTCAGGTGGATGTCCTGGCCCGGGGTGCCCAGGTCGAAGGACGGCACGCGGCCCTGGCCATCGCGCAGGACCTGCAGCGTGATCTTGTCCGACAGGCTTTCCAGGGTCTGCAGCAGTTCCAGCATTTCCTGCGACTTGGCGCCGTCGTCGGCGTGCGCGGTGATCTGGATCGGGCGGGTCACGCGCTCCAGATAGGTCTTCAGCTGCGACTGCAGGTTGGCGTCCAACATCGGGTCATCTCCTGGCTTCAGGCAAACAGGGGGCGTGGCACCGCTGTAGAAGGTAGCGGACCAGCAGGGGGTAGGGGTGAACCCAAGACAGCGACCGTGGAAGGGGCTGGCTGGCCAAGGCGGGCGAGCGTTGGCTGTCTTGGGTTCACCCCCACGCCGGCGGGGGGACCGGCACGGGGATGAAGGGCGCGCCGTGGCGTGGGGCCACGGCAGGCCGGTACTGCCTTAGATCTTGCCGACCAGGTCCAGCGACGGGGTCAGGGTCTTCTCGCCTTCCTTCCACTTGGCCGGGCACACCTGGTTCGGGTTGGCGGCGGTGAACTGGGCAGCCTTCAGCTTGCGCAGGGTCTCGGCGACGTCACGGGCGATCTCGTTGGAGTGGATCTCCAGGGTCTTGATCACGCCTTCCGGGTTGATGATGAAGGTGCCGCGCAGGGCCAGGCCTTCTTCTTCAATGTGCACGCCGAAAGCGCGGGTCAGCTGGTGGGTCGGGTCGCCGACCAGCGGGAACTGGGCCTTGCCGACGGCCGGCGAGGTTTCGTGCCACACCTTGTGCGAGAAGTGGGTGTCGGTGGTGACGATGTAGACCTCGGCGCCGGCCTTCTTGAACTCGGCGTAGTGGTCAGCGGC
The DNA here is from genome assembly GCF_054187805.2 of Stenotrophomonas sp. S4. Classification (NCBI taxonomy): domain Bacteria; kingdom Pseudomonadati; phylum Pseudomonadota; class Gammaproteobacteria; order Lysobacterales; family Lysobacteraceae; genus Stenotrophomonas; species Stenotrophomonas sp. S4. The sequence goes on from NZ_CM196188.1 coordinate 825,580, forward strand.
GTCTTCGATCTCGGTCGGGCAGTTGAAGGTGAAGGCGGCCGGCATGAAGATCAGGACGGACCACTGGCCCTTCAGGCTGTTGTCGGAAACCTTGATGAACTCGCCATTGTGGTAAGCGTTGGCTTCGAACGGCTGGATCTGGGTGTTGATGAGGGACATCATTTTTCCTCTGGTGAAGGGGAGTGGGTGAATCGACAGGAGCTAGGTTACCGATTCGCTCGCGATAAGAACAATCCATTGATTGCATCTATTTGATAGATGGAGTCTATCAAAAGCCCATGAGCCGGCACTGAACCTTGCCGCCCTCATCCTGCAACTGCCTGTGTGACAAGGGAAAGCCCCCGGAGGCGCAGAATGTGGCCGATAGCCCCTCCTTATTCCCTCCGCCAGAACCTGAACGGATTGCAGCTTTTGTAGAGCCGAGCCCATGCTCGGCTGCGGGTGGAGCAGCCGAGCATGGGCTCGGCTCTACAATTGCGGAATGTCTCTGCAACCCGAACCCACCCTGCGCCAGGTCGTGGCCGAGGCCAGTGCCCGCCTCGGCGGCGTCGAGGCCCGCCATGAGGCCGAACTGCTGCTGCTGCACGTGCTGGACCGCCCACGCAGCTGGCTGTTCGCGCATGCCACCGATCCGCTCGCCGCCGCCGACCAGGCCGCCTTCGAAGCGCTGTTGGCCCGCCGCGTGGCCGGCGAGCCGGTGGCCTACCTGACCGGCCGCCGCGGTTTCTGGACGCTGGACCTGGAGGTCGACCCGGCCACGCTGATCCCGCGTCCGGAAACCGAACTGCTGGTCGAGCTGGCGCTGGAGCGCCTGCCGCAGGACCGTGCGCTGCGGATGGCCGACCTGGGCACCGGCAGCGGCGCCATCGCGCTGGCGCTGGCCAGCGAGCGGCCACAGGCGCAGGTGCTGGCCACCGATGCCAGCCCGGGCGCGCTGGCCGTGGCCGCGCGCAATGCTGAGCGCCATGAACTGCGCAACGTCCGCTTCGCCGAGGGCGGGCACGACTGGTATGCGCCGCTGCAGGGCGTGCGGTTCGACCTGATCGCCAGCAACCCGCCGTACATCGCCAGCGACGACCCGCACCTGGCACAGGGCGACCTGCGCTTCGAACCGGCCACTGCGCTGGCCTCCGGCGTGGACGGGCTGGATGACATCCGCCGCATCGTCGACGGTGGCCAGGCCCACCTGCTGCCCGGCGCTTGGCTGCTGATCGAGCACGGTTGGGACCAGGGCGCGGCGATCCGCGCGCTGTTCGACGCCGCGGGTTTTGCGGAGGTGCAGACCGTGCAGGACCTGGAGCAGCGCGACCGGATCACCCTGGGCCGGCGTCCGGCCTAGAATGGAGGTTCTCCTGCCCCGGCAGGGCATCACCCTGGAGCTGCAAGCATGCGTACGCTGTACCCCGCCATCACCCCCTACGACGTCGGCACCCTGAAGGTCGATGACCGCCACACGCTGTACTTCGAACAGTGCGGCAACCCGGACGGCAAGCCGGTGGTGATGCTGCACGGTGGCCCGGGCGGTGGTTGCAGCGACAAGATGCGCCAGTTCCACGACCCGTCCAAGTACCGCATCATCCTGTTCGACCAGCGCGGTGCCGGCCGTTCCACTCCGCACGCGGACCTGGTGGACAACACCACCTGGGACCTCGTCGCCGATATCGAGAAGCTGCGTGAGCACCTCAAGGTTGATCGCTGGCAGGTGTTCGGCGGCAGCTGGGGCTCGACCCTGGCCCTGGCCTATGCCGAAACCCACCCGCAGCGCGTGACCGAACTGGTCCTGCGCGGCATCTTCATGCTGCGTCGCTGGGAGCTGGAATGGTTCTACCAGGAAGGCGCCAACCGCCTGTTCCCGGATGCGTGGGAGCATTACCTGAAGCCGATTCCGTCGGTGGAGCGTCATGACCTGATCTCGGCCTTCCACCGCCGCCTGACCAGCGACGACGAAACCACCCGCCTGGAAGCGGCCAAGGCGTGGGCGGTGTGGGAAGGCGCGACCAGCTTCCTGCACGTCGATGACGACTTCATCAACAGCCACGAAGACCCGCATTTCGCGCTGGCGTTTGCCCGCATCGAGAACCACTACTTCGTCAACGGCGGCTTCTTCGAGGTGGAAGACCAGCTGCTGCGCGACGCCCACCGCATCGCCAACATTCCCGGCGTGATCGTGCACGGCCGCTACGACGTGGTCTGCCCGCTGGCCAACGCCTGGGACCTGACCAAGGTGTGGCCGAAGGCGAAGCTGGAGATCACGCCGGCCTCGGGCCACTCGGCGTTCGAAGCCGAAAACGTGGACGCGCTGGTGCGCGCCACCGATAGCTTCGCCTGATCGGTAGCGCCGGGCCGTGCCCGGCGCTACCTGCCCTCATCCACGCATGGCGTGGATCTACCACAGCCCGGTAGTGCCGGCCGCTGGCCGGCAACCCCGAAACGATTGGATCGGCGTAGGCGCCGGCCAGCGGCCGGCGCTACCACTCCCCGGCCAGCAACGCGTCGGCAAGCACCTGCAGCTTCGGCGAGTGCTGGCGCGACGGCGGGTAGATCAACGACAGCGCGCGGCTGCGGCCTTCGAACGGCTGCAGCACGCGTTGCAGGCGGCCGTCAGCCAACGCGTCGGCCACCGCGAAATCCATCACCTGCACGATGCCGATGCCTGCGATGGCCGCTTCCACCAGCGGATCGCCGCTGTCGAACACCATCCGCGTCGGTGGGGTGAACTCGCGCAGTTGTCCGTCCTGCAGGAACTGCCAGTCCACCAGCCGGCCACTGCGCAGGTTGCGCACCGCGAGGCACGCGTGATCCTGCAGTGCGGCCACATCGTCCGGTGCGCCACAGCGCGCCAGATAGGCGGCGCTGGCCACCGTCACCCAACGCAGCGGACGCAGGGGGCGCGCGACGATGCGCTGGTCGGCGATGACGCCGGTGCGCAGCGCGGCATCGAAACCTTCCTCGACCAGATCGACCAGGCGGTCGCTGAGCACGGCTTCCACCTGCAGCTGCGGATGCTGTTGCAGCAACGGCGCCAGCATCGGCACCAGCACCTTGCGTCCGAACATCGATGGCGCGCTGATCTTCAGGGTGCCCGCGGGCGTGCAGGGACGGTCGGCCAACTGGCGTTCGGCATCCTCGAAACCACCCAGCAGCGGCGCGACCTGGTCGACGAACTGGCGGCCATCCGGGGTCAGCGCCACGTTGCGGGTGTTCCGCTGCAGCAGCTTCACCCCCAGCGTGGCCTCCAGCCGACCGATCGCGCGCGACAGGCCGGACTGGCTCAGGCCCAGCTGTCCGGCGGCGACGGTGAAACTGCGGGCTTCGGCTACCTGTACCAGCATGCGTACCGCATTGAGGTCCATCGAGGTTCCATTCATGCTGAAAATCATGACAGATATGGCTGGAAGGGGGTTTATTGATTGCTTCGCATCAATGAGACTGCGCTCCCCCACCGCGCCAGACTGCCGATGCCTCCCCTCAAATACCCGCGCTGGGCGCTGACCCTGCTGGCCACCGCACAGCTGATCATCGCCCTGGATGCCACCATCATCTTCGTTGCCCTGCATGACATGGGGCGCGCGCTGCAGATCAACGCGCAGCAGCTGCAATGGGTGGTCAGCGCCTACACCGTGGCCTTCGGCGGCAGCCTGCTGCTGGGTGGGCGCGCTGCCGACCTGATCGGCCGCCGCCGCTTCTACCGGCTGGGCATGCTGCTGTTCGCGCTGGCCTCGCTGCTCGGTGCGTTGGCGCCGAATGCCACCCTGCTGATCATCGCGCGCGCGGCGCAGGGCATCGGCGCTGCACTGCTGTTCCCGGCCACGCTGGCGTTGATCAACACGCTGTATGCCGAAGGCCCGGTGCGCAACCGCGCGCTGGCGATCTGGAGCATGGCCAGCGCGGTCGGCCTGGCGCTGGGCACGCTGCTCGGTGGTGTGCTGACCCAGGCGTTCGGCTGGCCGGCGGTGCTGGCGGTGATCGTGCCGTTGGCCACGGCGTGCGCGGTCGCTGCCGGTGCGTGGTTGCCGGCCGATGGCCCACGCGTGCAGGGCCGTTCCTTCGATCTGGCCGGTTGCCTCACCGTCACCGCCGGCGGCAGCCTGCTGGTCACCACCCTGGTGCAGGGCCCGGAGTGGGGCTGGACGGCGCGGGCCACGCTCATCTGCCTGCTGCTTTCAGCCGTACTGTTGACGGTGTTCGTACAGATCGAAAAGCGCAGCCGTGACCCGCTGATGCAGTTCGCGCTGCTGCGCCTGCCTGGCCTGCGCGCGGCTCTCGGCCTGACCTTCGCCTTCATGAGTAGCTATGGCGTGCAGTACTACTTCCTGGCGCTCTACTTCCAGGATGGCTATGGCTGGAGCCCGCTGCAGGCCGGCCTGGCCTTCCTGCTGCCGACATTGGTGTGCACCTTCGGCATCCGCGTTGCCGAACGCATGCTGCGGCGCCGTTCGCCACGGCAGGTGCTGGCCTGGGGCTTCGCGGCCGGTGCCATCGGCATCACCGCGGTGGCGCTGGTGATGCCGCATGGCACAGATTACTGGCCGCTGCTGCCGGGCATCGTGGTGCTCAGCGTGGGCCAGGGCATGAGCTGGACGGCGATGTGGATCGTGGCCGGGCAGGGCGTGCCGGGGCCGCAGCAGGGAGTGGCGTCCGGCATGACCGCCACCGCACAGCAGATCGGCGGCGCGTTGGGACTGGCGGTACTGGTGATGGTGGCCAACGCCGCGCGCGGCACGCAGGCGGCAACCAGTCCTGATGCGCTGCAGGGCATGGTCAATGCACAGTACGGCGCCGCGCTGTTCGCCGCGTTCGGCGTGGTGATCGCGCTGGGCCTGCGCCCGGCACCGGTAGACTCGGCAGTGACCGCCTGCCTGGGCAACGACGCATGATCGAACTGCTGGACCTTCAACAGACTCTGTGCGCCTTTGCGGCCTGCAACGATGACGATGCGGTGTACGCCTCCTTCGGTTGGGTGCACGCCACCGGGGGCGATCTGCTGCAGGCGCGTTTCTGGTTGCCGGCGGATGAAGACGCGGCGTTCGACGACGGCGGTGATGTCCCCGCCGAAGCGCGCGCGCTGGGCCTGTCCACCTTTCTTGAACCGGCGACTTTCGCCGACGTGCTCGACGTGCAGAAGCGGCAGCGGCCGCTGTCCACGCTGGCCGACCATGCACGGGCGCTGGCGTACTACGCCGAGTACGATGCCTTCCAGCAGGTTGAAGGTATCGACGAGGCACTGGGCGAAGCGGGTGTTGGGGAACAGGCGGCGGCACGCGAGGCCGGCATTGGTGCGGGCATCTTCGCGTCGTTTGATCTGGTGCTGGTCGCGTGTCCGGAGGCGCAGGTCAAGGCAGTGGCCCAGCGCGTGGCGCGCCTGCTGGAGATTCCGGTGGGCGACGCGCTGCCGCGCTGTCGTGGGTTGCCGCTGATGCTGGGAGAAGCACTGGACCGCAAGCGTGCGCAGGCGATCAAGGATGACTTCGCGGCCATTGGCGCAACGCTGCAGGTGCGCGGTTTCAAGCCATTCCCGTGGATGGATGCGCCTGCACTGCGTTGAACAACACCATCCACGCATGGCGTGGATCTACTGAATGCCAGACCCGGCCAGTAGATCCACGCCATGCGTGGATGGGATCACGCCAGGCCCAGCAACTGCGGCTGCAACGCGCTGAAGATCCGCGCCAGCCGCTCCGCCCACGCCTGCTGCCCGGCGGCATCGGCGATCAGGTCCTGGCGGATCTCCAGTTCCACGTGCACCAGCCCACGGCCTTCGCCATGCACCGGCACCGCGTAGTCGCTGGTACTGCTGACCGAATACGGTTCGTTGTCACCCACCACCAGGTCGCCTTCATCGCGCAGTGCCTGCAGCAGCGCATGCGCAAAGCGCGTGTCCTGGTGGTACAGCACACCGGCATGCCACGGCCGCTGCATGCCGTTCATCACCGGGGTGAAGCTGTGCATCATCACCAGCAGGGTGGGGCGGCCGGCATCGCGGCGTGCATCCAGTTCCGCGTCGATGCGCGCGTGGTAGGGCGCGTGGATCGCATCGATGCGCTGTTGCCGCTGTGCTGCCGACAGCCCGGCATTGCCCGGGACCACGGTGTGGTCGCTCACTTCCGGAATAAGCGTCGGCGAGGCCAGTGGGCGGTTGCAGTCGATCAGTAGCCGCGAATAGGTCTGTTCGATCGCCCAGGCATCCAGACGTTCGGCCAGTGCACGAGTGGTGCCAGCAATGCCGATGTCCCAGCCGATGTGGCGGTCAAGTTCGGCCTGCGCCAGGCCAAGCCTGCCCAGAGCACGCGGCACCTGCTGGCCGGCGTGGTCAGCCAGCAGCAGGTACGGCGAGGCGCCCTGCGGCCGGTGGAGGCTGTAGATCGCCGGATCGTCGGCGTCCAGCAGCGCCGGCAGTGCGTGCAGGCCGGCGTCAGCCACGCGGGCGCCCGTCCAGGTGGTGCTCGATCATCCACAGGCCGGCCCACAGCTTGGCATCCAGCTCGTAGCCTTCGCCCATCTTCTGCACCAGCCACGCCGCCGCCTGTGCACGCGGAATCTCGTGCACGGTGATGTCTTCGCTGTCATCGCCGCCACCTTCGCCGATCCGGCGCAGGCCGGTGGCACGTACGAAGGCGATCTTCTCGCTGCTGGCGCCGGAAGACGTCGGGCCGATCATCAGCACTTCGGCGTGGTCGGCGGTCCAGCCGGTTTCTTCTTCCAGCTCGCGCACGGCCGAGACTTCGATCGATTCGCCCGCATCGATGTCGCCGACCAGGCCGGCCGGCATTTCGATGGTGGGGGCCTGCAGCGGTACGCGGAACTGCTCGACGAACAGCACCTTGTCCTCCGGGGTGACGGCGATGATGATCGCGGCCAGGCCACCGGCATGGGTACGTTCGCTGTATTCCCAGGTGCCGCGCACCAGCATGCGCTGGTACTTGCCTTCATAGACGACGCGCGGGGCTTCGGTGTTGCGCTGGCTCATGCGGGCTCGCTGGAATTGGAAAAGGATGGAGTGGGAACGGGATCGGCCACGCCAGCGGCATCGAACAGCCGGCGGCGGGTCATCGGGCCGAAGCGCAGGGTCTGGCACAGGCCACCGAGCAGCTCGGGATCGGCGGTCTGGCGCAGCAGGCCGGGTTGGCTGCCTTCCAGCGGCGCGTCCAGCGCGATGGTGGTCAGCTGGCGCCAGAGCAGGGCATGCTCGCGCTGCTCGCGCAGGCGCACGGCCATCTGCGCGGCACCGCGCAGGCGCAGGAACGGCACTTCGTCCAGGCGTTCGTACAGCGCATCCATGCTGCCGAAGTGGGCCAGCAGCACGGCGGCGGACTTGCTGCCGACACCACTGACACCGGGAATGTTGTCCACCGCATCGCCGCACAGCGCCAGGTAGTCGGCGATCTGGTGTGCGTGCACGCCATGTCGCGCCTTCACGCCGGCCACGTCCCAGCGCTGGTTGCGCGCGTAGTCCCACTGTTCGTCGTGGTCGAGCAGCAGCTGCGACAGGTCCTTGTCGGCGGAGATGATCACCCCGCGATGGCTGCCGCGGTGCACGTGCAGGGCGCTGCCGATCAGGTCGTCGGCCTCGTATTCGTGGTGGGCCAGGACGGCAAGGCCCAACGCCGCGCACAGCGCCTTGCAGTGCACGAACTGGCGCTTGAGCGCCTCCGGTGCCGGATCACGGTTGGCCTTGTAGGCCGGATACAGCCGGTGGCGGAAGCCGCTGTCGAGCGCTTCGTCGAAGGCGATGGCGATGTGCCGCGGGCGCTCGCGCTCCAGCAGGTCCAGCAGGAAGCGGGCGAAGCCGTGCACTGCATTGGTCGGCCAGCCCTGGGCGTCCTGGAACTGGTCCGGCAGCGAGTGCCAGGCGCGGAACACGTAGATGCTGGCGTCGACCAGGTACAGCGACGGCGGCGGAGCCGGCAGGGTCATGCCGGCGGCGTCCAGTCGCGCAGCAGGGCCGCCGGGTCGGGGCGCTCGCGTTCGGGGACGGCGGCCTTCGGCGTGCCGATATGGATGAAACCGGCAATGCCTTCGCCCTCGGACAGCCCCAGATAGGCGTGCACGGCCGGATCGAAGGCCATCCAGGCAGTCAGCCACTGTGCGCCGAAGCCCATCGCCTGCGCGGCCTGCAGCAGGGCGAAGCAGACGCAGCCGGCGGTCATCAGCTGTTCCTGTTCGGGCACCTTCGGGTCCGGGCGCGGGCTGGCGACCACTACGATCACCAGCGGGGCGTGGCTGAAACGCTGGCGGTCCTTCTCGAACACAGCCTCGCCCGCATGCGGGTCGCGCTGGCGGCTGCGTTCGGCCAGGAAGTCGCCCAGAGTGTGACGTGCATCGCCGGCGATTTTCAGGAAGCGGAACGGCACGCGCTTGCCGTGGTCGGGCACGCGCACCGCCGAGGCCAGTATCCGCTGCAGGGTGGCCGGGTCCGGTCCGGGCTCGCCCAGTTGCCGCGAGGGCACCGAGCGGCGGGCATCCAGGGCGAGCAGGGCAGCGGGGTCGGGCATGGAGTCTGAACCGGTCATCACGGGTGTTTGATTATAGTCGGGGTGGTCAATGACGCCGTCTGTGTCGCGTCCGGCCCCTGAATACCAAACTGTGATGAACATCATGCCACTGGCGGGAAACGGACAGCCGCTTCCCCTCGCCTCGTGGGCCTTGCACGGCTTACGATATCTGTCTTGCCGGGCCGCCGGTCATGAGGTTTGAAGTGAGGACTGTTTCACTGTCCGTGACGGGCTGGCCGGCCTACCATCGACGTTCCGGTACATGGGGTGTGCCGGTCGTCGCGATGTCCATGCTGTCTGTCGTACCAGAGAAGGTGGGGAGCCTTCCCGAATGATGAGCGTGCCCACACCGATGGGATCGCCGGGCCGTGACCCGGCCCAGCTCCAGCTTGCCCGGGACATGGTCCTGCCGGCGCTGTGCCAGGCCTTCGGGGCCGCACTGGCGCGTTTCGACGATGCCCTGTTCGACCGTGCCGGCAATGCCGGCTCGTCGCAGTTGCTGTTCCTGGACGCGATGCGCGAACTGCGCCGCCGCCGTGAGGACATCGCTGCGGCCTTTGCCGGCCACCTGCAGCAGGCCTGGACCGCCTTGGCGGCCGGTGAGCCGCTGTCGGCCGAGGCGACCCTGTCCGGACCCGCCGAGGATGGCCTGAGCCTGCTGGCCGAACACGTACTGGAATCGCGGTTGGCGGTGCGCAATTTCGCCACTGTGCTGCTGCGCGACTTCAAGCCGGTGCTGGCGCGGCTGGACCGTCGCCTGGGCCGGTTGATCGGCAGCGCGGAACTGGACGCCGACCACAATCCGATCAGCCCCGAGCATCTGGGCGTGGCCATCCACGAGGCCTTTGCCGGCTGCGAACTGGCCCCGGAAGTACATCTGGTGCTGATCAAGCTGTGCGAGCGCGACCTGCGCGCTCCGGTCGGCCGCATCTACGAGAAGCTGGACGAGCAGCTGGCCGCGGCCGGGGTGATGTCGCAGATGGGTGCGCCGCAGCGCCCGCTGTCGGCCGCGCCGGATCCGCGCATGGCCGGGGTGCTGGATGATCTGGTCGAACAGCGACAGGCTGCAGGCTTCGATCCCGGACTCAGCGACGACGAACAGGCCGCACCGGCCTGGGCGCAGCGCTTTGCCGCGCGCTGGTCCGAGCGCCGCGGCCACATGCAGCAGCACCTGGGGGGCGAGGAAGGTGGCGCCGGCGAGGCCTACGCAGGCCAGCAGGGCATGCTGCTGGAAGCGCTGCACGAACTGCTGCAGCAGACCCGTCATGTGCGTGAGGACGCGACGTCGGCCGCACAGGTGGCGATCGGCCAGCAGCGTCCGCTCAGCCAGCGCGAAATGATGTCGGTGCTGTCGCTGCTGCAGGCCACGCCCAGTGCGACGCTGCGTGCAGCCATCGGCGAGGACGGCGAATCGCTGGCGCAACGGCTGAAGAGCGAAGTGCTGTCCAGCGCCACCCAGCTTGGCGTGGATCCTGGCCAGACCCGCCTGGATCCGCAGGACGAGGATGCGATCGACCTGGTCGGCATGCTGTTCGACGTGATGCTGGATGAACGTGAACTGGAAGGCCGCTCGCGCGAACTGATCGGGCGCCTGGTGGTGCCTTTCGTCAAGGTCGCCATGCTCGACCGCCGCATGTTCGTGCAGAAGACCCATCCGGCGCGCAAGCTGCTCAACTCGCTGGCCGAGGCCTGCGAGGGCAACACCGGCGAGAGCCAGGCCGAGCGCATGCTGATGGCCAAGGTCGAGGAGATCATCGAGCGCCTGGTGGCCGAGTTCAACGAGAACCTGGCGATCTTCCTGACCCTGGAAGAAGAATTCCGCGAGTTTCTGGTGCAGCATCGCCGCCGCGTGGAAATCGCCGAGCGCCGTGCCGCGGAAACGCAGCGCGGGCAGGAAAAGCTGGAAATGGCCCGCAGCCGGGCCAGTGCGGAACTGGATCGTCGCATCGGTGATGCCACCCTGCCGCCGGCCATTGCCGAGTTCCTGCGCCAGCCCTGGCAGCACCACCTGACCCTGGCGCTGCTGCGCGAGGGCGAAGAAGGCGCGTCGGTGGCCGAGGCACTGAGCCTCGGCGACGGCCTGCTGGAGGAAGTGGCCGAGGCCCGCCGGCAGATTGTCGGCAAGCCGTGGCTGCAGGCCTGGCAGCCGGTGCTGGCCAAGGTGTTTGCCAGCGTCGGCGTGCACGGCGATGCGGCTACCGGGGCGATTGACGCCCTGCATGACACGTTGCAGGGCATCGCCGAGTCGCGGCCGGAACTGCAGCGCGCGCTGCCCGAGCTGCCGCAGGTCGCACTGCCGGCACCGCCGGTGGCTGAATCGCCAGCGGTGGAGCTCAGCGGGCAGATCGACGCCGATGATTTCGACAACGCCGATGCCGACCGCTTCCGACGCATGGAAATCGGCAACTGGTTGGACTTCGTCGACAAGGACGGCAAGGTCCAGGCGGGCAAGCTGTCCTGGGTCAGCCCGATTTCCTCGCGCCTGCTGTTCGTCAACCGTCGCGGCGTGCGCTTCTGCGTGGCCTCGCCGGAAGAGCTGGCGGTGATGGTGCGGCTGGGCCGCCTGCGTGCCCACGTTGACGATGGGGCCTTCGACAGCGCCATGCAGGGCGTGATCGACCGCCTCGACCCGGGCAGCGCCACCCTGCACTGAGTGCGGGCTGCCTGCTAGGATCGGGAAAACTCACCGATCAGCGGGGACCTGCATGGCCGTGGCGTTGCTGGGGATCAAGGAGACCGCGCCGGGTGAACGGCGCGTGGCGTTGACGCCGGAAACCGCGCGCAAGCTCGGTGCCCTCGGCATTACGGTCTGGTACGAGGCCGGCGCCGGGCTGGCCGCCGGCTTCACCGATGCCGCCTATGACGATGCCGGCGCAGGTGCCTTCGACGCGGGCCGCTGGGCCGAGATCGATATCCTGCTGTGCGTGCAGGCGCCTCCTGCGACGGTGCTGGAGCAGCTCAGGCCCGGTGCCAGCGTGGTCGGCCTGCTGGCCCCGGCCAACGATCCGGCGCTGGCCGCGCTGGCGGCCGATGATCGCCTGCAGCTGTTCCCGCTGCAGCAGCTGCCGCGCACCACCCGTGCGCAGGCGATGGATGTACTCAGTTCGCAGGCCGGCATGGCCGGCTACAAGGCCGCGCTGATCGCCGCCGAACGCGCGCCGCGCTTCTTCCCGATGCTGACCACCGCCGCCGGCACCGTGCGGCCGGCCAAGGTGCTGGTGATCGGTGCCGGCGTAGCGGGCCTGCAGGCCATCGCCACCGCACGTCGTCTCGGTGCACAGGTGGAAGGTTTCGACGTGCGCCCGGAAACCCGCGAGCAGATCCAGTCACTGGGCGCGCGCTTCCTCGACCTCGGGGTGAGCGCGGCGGGCGAGGGCGGCTATGCGCGGGCGCTGACCGATGAGGAGCGCGCCGAGCAGCAGCGTCGGCTGGCCGACCACCTGCGCGGCGTGGACGTGGTGATCTGCACGGCTGCGGTGCCGGGCCGCCCGGCGCCGACCATCGTGACTGCCGCAATGGTGGAGGGCATGGCCACCGGCAGTGTGATCGTGGATCTGGCGGCCGAGAGCGGCGGCAACTGCGCGCTGACCCAGCCGGGGCAGTGCATCGAACACCAGGGCGTGACCATCGATCGCCCGCTGGGCCTGGCCAGTCGCGGCGCGACCCAGGCCAGTGAGATGTATGCGCGCAACCTGCTCAACTTCGTTGCGCTGTTCGTGCGCGAGGGGCAGCTCGGTTTCGACTGGGACGACGAGCTGCTGGCGAAGACGCGCTGGCAGGCGTGAGTGACATGGGGTCAGATCCCTTTGCCTCTGGCAAAGGGATCTGACCCCGGTATCCGGAAGGCTTACCGCGGCTTTGCCGGCGGCGGGTTGTCGCGCACCCAGTCCTTGCGTTGTTCCGGCGTCATCTGCGACCAGCGCTCGCGCAGCGCGTCGCGCTGTGCCGGCGGCATGTTGCGCATCTGCCCGAACAGGGCGCGGGCCTGCTCGCGCTGTTCGGGGCTCATGTGCTCGAAGCGGCGCAGGCCACGGCGGGCCTTGTCGCGCTCCTCCGGGCTCATCGATTGCCAGCGCTGGCCGTGCGACAGCATGCGCTGGCGCTGGCCGGCATCGGCGCTGTTCCAGCGGTCGCGCAGCGGCGCCAGCAGGGATTCGCGCTGGGGTTCGCTCAGTTGCTCCCACGCAGGCAACGGTGTGGCCGGTGCGGGACGTGCGGCAGGGGCGGGCGTGGCGTTCTGCGCCAGTGCCGGAACGGCCGGCAGCAGCGCAAGGGTCAACAGCAGCGGCAGGGTAGGCAGTCGGGACATGATTCACTCCATCGCCAGGTCGGTATCGCCCAGCCACAGGTACAGATCGGGATTCTCGTCGTAGAGCGCGCCGTTGTCTTCCACTGAAGCAAGCACGGGGGCCGGCGCCGGACCCGCAAGCGTGCCATGGCCGGTGAACTGCAGGCCAATGCCCAGTGCCACGACCAGTGAACAGGCGCTGGCCAGCCACCAGCGCCAGCGTCCGCGATGGGCGGCCGTGGCGCCGTGGCGCGCCAGGCGCAGCCGTGCCAGCGTGGCCGGCGACAGCGCCTGCAGCGACTGCGCGTGCAGGCTGCGCAGGGTGTCATCGGAAGGCAGGGAGCGGTTCACGGGTGGATCTCCAGATAGTCCTGCAGCGCCTGGCGGGCGCGTGCCAGATGGGTTTTTACCGCGCCTTCGCTGCAGCCCATGGCGCGGGCAGTGGTGGCCCCGTCCAGGTCCTGCAGCACGCGCAGGGTGAAGGCTTCGCGCTGGCGAGCGGGCAGGGTGCGCAATGCGTCCACCAGCTGCTGGTACTGCTGGCGCTGCTCATGCGCCTGCGCCGGGTCCGGGCCGGGGTCGGCCCAGTCGATCTCGCCACCTTCCGCGTCCTGGTTGTCGCGCCAGAACGGCAGGCGGAAGCGGCGCCGGCGCTGCATGTCGATCACCCGGCGGCGCAGGATGCTCCAGAACAGCGGCGCCCATTCGGCGGCCGGCTTGTCGGCGTAATCCAGCATGCGCAGCAGCGCGTCCTGCACCGCATCCATGGCGTCTTCGCGCTGGCGCAGGCCGGCCTCGGCGAAGCGGAACGCTCGCGGGCCGACGCTGGCCAGGAACGCTTCCAGCGATGCCGGCAGGGCATCGGTCTCGGCGCTCGGGGAGAGGGGGCTGCTCACCAGCACAGGGTACGGTTCCTCGCTCGGGGTCACCATCGACAACGCGTGAGCGCCGCCGCGGTTGACGCCGGGTGCGCACGGGTTCAGCCCGTGGTTATGATGGGGCGACGAAGACAGAGCGGGAGCGTTGCCAGTGAGTGACGGGTTCGTGGCGCTGTACATCTTCATGCTGGCGGCCATCGCCGGCCACGTGATCATTTCGCGGGTGCCGGTGATCCTGCACACCCCGCTGATGTCGGGCTCCAACTTCATCCACGGCATCGTGCTGATCGGCGCGATGGTGGTGCTGGGGCATGCGCAGACGCCGCTGGAGAAGGCGCTGGGCTTCCTCGCCGTGGTGCTCGGTGCCGGCAATGCCGCCGGCGGCTACGTGGTCACCGCGCGCATGCTGGAAATGTTCAAGCCGAGCGCGCCCAAGGGCGGCCAGGACGAACCGAAGGAGCCGCAGGCTTGAACATCAGCACCGTCGAACTGCTCGACTGGCTGGTCAAGGCCAGCTACCTCGTCGCCGCCACGCTGTTCCTGCTGGGCCTGCAGCGCATGGCTTCGCCACTGACCGCGCGCAGCGGCATCCGCTGGGCCGGGCTGGGCATGCTGCTGGCCACTGCGGCGACCTTCTTCCTGCCCGAACTGCACAACGTGCCGCTGATCCTGGTGGCACTGCTGCTGGGCGCGGGCCTGGCCTGGTGGTCGGCCGGCAAGGTCGCCATCACCGACATGCCGCAGATGGTGGCGCTGTACAACGGCATGGGCGGTGGCTCGGCGGCGGCGATCGGCGCGGTGGAACTGCTGCGCTACGCCTTCCTGGCCAACCGCGATACCAGCCACTGGAGCGCACAGGCGCTGGCCGACCTGGCCGCACGCCAGCCGTCGGGCACGGTGCTGCTGCTGGCGGTGGTTGGTGCGGCGATCGGCGCGGTGTCGCTGTCCGGCTCGGTGATCGCCTGGGCCAAGCTCGATGGCCGCCTCGACAAGCGCGTGACCTGGCCCGGCCAGCAGGTGATGAACCTGGTGGTGGCACTGGCGGTGGTGGTGCTGGCGATCATCGCGGCCAGCACGCTCGACACCTGGGCGATCGTCGCCTTCTTCGTGCTGGCACTGGCACTGGGCGTGCTGATGACGTTGCCGATCGGTGGCGCCGACATGCCGGTGGTGATCTCGCTGTACAACGCATTCACCGGCCTGGCGGTGTCGTTCGAAGGCTACGTGCTGGGCAACGAGGCGCTGATCATCGCCGGCATGATGGTCGGCGCGGCCGGCATCCTGCTGACCCGGCTGATGGCCAAGGCGATGAACCGGCCGATCCGCAACGTGCTGTTCTCCAACTTCGGCGGAGGCGCCGGTGGCGAAGCGCAGGCGATCACCGGCGCGCAGAAGCCGATTGAAGCCTCGGACGTCGCGGCGATGATGGCCTACGCCGAACGCGTGGTGATCGTGCCGGGTTACGGCATGGCCGTGGCACAGGCGCAGCACAAGATATGGGAGCTGGCGCAGCGGTTGGGCCAGCGCGGGGTGAAGGTGAAGTTCGCCATCCACCCGGTCGCCGGGCGAATGCCCGGGCACATGAACGTACTGCTGGCCGAAGCGGGTGTGCCCTACGACCTGATCGCCGACATGGACGACATCAACCCGGAGTTCGCCAACACCGACGTGGTGCTGGTGATCGGTGCCAACGACGTGGTCAATCCGGTCGCGCGTACTGATCCGGCCAGCCCGATCTACGGCATGCCGGTGCTGGATGTGGTCAATGCGCGCAACGTGGTGGTGATCAAGCGCGGCAAGGGCACCGGCTTCGCCGGCATCGAGAATGCGCTGTTCTACGCTGACAACACCCGCATGCTGTACGGCGACGGCGCTGAAGCGGCCGCATCGCTGGTGAGCGAGCTGAAGGCGCTCGACGGCGGGCATTGAGGGCCGGGGTCGGATCCCTTTCCGCAGGAATGGGCTCTGACCCCTTTGCCGGCCAGCGGCCGGCACTACCTGCCGGTGCGCTCAGCGCGCCAGCCAGGCGCCCAAGACCACGGCCACGGCCAGCCACAGCCATTCCATCGCGCCGTTGGCCAGGGTGACCAGGGTCCAGGCCAGGTGCGGGCCCATCCGCGTGGTGGCGTCCCACAGGTCCAGGCCGATCGAGCCGCCCATCCAGGCGCTGGCGATGGCCCAGTTGGCCACGGCGGCCACCAGCAGGGTGCCCAGCACGACCAGGGCGATGCGCAGCCGGCCCGGGCCCAGTGTGCCCAGGCGCAGCATGAACACCAGTTCCAGGGCGGACACTACCGCCATCCATCCGACCTGCCGGCCGGTCATCAGCGCCAGGACCATCCAGGCGAGGGGAGCAACAAGCAGACCCAGCAACAGCATGAGGGGCCAGAGCCAGGTGACGGTCCTGGCACGCGCGGCATTGGAGGACATCGAAGCTCCCTGAAGATCACCCACAGGATACTGTGGTTTGCCGCAGTGCACCGGCGGTGCCGGGGCGGCTGGGCTAGAATGCCGTCTTGCGTGGCCCCGGCCACGGCCCCATATCGGTCCCCATGTATTCCCGTAGCAGCGAACCTGTCCACTTCGAACGCGATTGCGAGGCCGTGATGGTCCCGCAGGGCGATACCGTGACCCTGCCTGCCGGCAGCTATGGGTACATCACCCAGGCGCTGGGCGGCAGTTATTCGGTGTTCGTCGAGGGCAACCTGTTCCGCATCGCCGGCAAGGACGGCGACGCCATCGGCAAGGAGGCGCCGGCACCGCTCGAGCTGCCGGCCGACGCCACCGATGAGCAGGTGGAACAGCTGGTGTGGCAGCAGCTGCGCACCTGCTTCGACCCGGAAATTCCGGTCAACATCGTTGAACTGGGCCTGGTCTATGAAGTCGAGATCAAGCACCTGGACGAAGGCAAGCGCGAGATCGACGTGAAGATGACCCTGACCGCCCCGGGCTGCGGCATGGGCGAGATCCTGGTCGACGACGTGCGCAGCAAGCTCGAAATGATCCCGACGGTGGCCGAGGCCGACGTCGACCTGGTGTTCGACCCGCCGTGGAACCAGCACATGATGTCCGAGGCGGCGCGGCTCGAGACCGGCATGCTTTGACCCAGGGCCCGCAGTGACGCGGGCCCGGCACTACCCGCAACCAGAACAGGAATCCTCCGGTGTCCCAGTCCATTCCCAGCTTCGCCGTCACCCGTTCGGACCACCCGCGCAGCGCTGAAGAGCGCGCCAAGATCCTGGAGAAGCCGGGCTTCGGCCTGCACTTCACCGATCACATGGTGGAAGTGCGCTGGGACAAGGATGCCGGCTGGCACAACGCCAACGTGCGTGCCTACGGCCCGCTGCAGCTGGACCCGGCCGCGGCAGTCCTGCACTACGGCCAGGAAATCTTCGAAGGCATCAAGGCCTACCGCCACGCCGACGGTTCGATCTGGACCTTCCGCCCCGACGCCAATGGCCGTCGCCTGCAGCGTTCGGCGCAGCGCCTGGCGCTGCCGGAACTGCCGGTGGAGATCTTCGTCGAATCGCTGAAGCAGCTGATTGCCGTCGACAGCGCCTGGGTGCCGTCGGCCGATGAGTCGAGCCTGTACTTCCGTCCGTTCATGATCGGCGACGAAGCCTTCCTCGGCGTGCGCGGCGCGCACAAGGCCGGCTACTACGTCATCGCCAGCCCGGCCGGCCCGTACTTCGCCAAGGGCGTCGCTCCGGTGTCGATCTGGCTGTCGACGGAGTACGCACGTGCGGCCAAGGGCGGCACCGGTGCGGCCAAGTGCGGTGGCAACTACGCCGCCTCGCTGCTGCCGCAGCAGAAGGCGCAGGCACAGGGCTGCTCGCAGGTGCTGTTCCTCGACCCGGTCGAGGGCAAGTACCTGGAAGAACTGGGTGGCATGAACGTGTTCCTGGTCTACAAGGACGGCACGCTGGTCACCCCGGAACTGTCCGGCAGCATCCTTGAGGGCATCACCCGCGAGAGCATCCTGCAGCTGGCCCGCGACCGTGGCATGAAGGTCGAAGAGCGCAAGGTCAGCATCGACGAGTGGAAGGACGGCGTGGCCTCCGGTGCGATCAGCGAAGTGTTTGCCTGTGGCACCGCGGCAGTGGTCACCCCGATCGGCCAGCTGAAGGGCGAGGGCTTCTCGGTGGGCGACATCAACGCGCCGGCCGGCGAAGTGACCATGTCGCTGCGTAAGGAACTGACCGACATCCAGTACGGCCGCCTGCCGGACCGCCACAACTGGCTGGTCAAGCTGGGCTGATCGCCCGCGTTGAACGGGTAGCGCCGGGCCATGCCCGGCGGCTCCTCTGGAAAGCCCGTCCCCGTGACGGGCTTTCTGCGTTATGGGCCTGGGGGTCAGATCCCTTTCCCATGGAAAAGGGATCTGACCCCGAATCAGTGGACGCCGATGTCGGCAAAGTCATCGCAGGACACGTGATGACCCAGTCAGGTGCGTGCAGGGTACGAGAAAGTTCCTTCACCTTCACAAACCCTCGACCCGAGAAGTCTCAGAACGAACATTTCATCTTGCTGAAAAGACGCTGAAAATCTTGTGGTGTCCGGTTTTGGTCTTTAGCGTCATCTGCACGGCGGATCGTTAGGGGGATCCGCTGACTCACCGGTCTTCGAACCTCGCCAACGCAAGCCAGCCCTGGGTTCGGGCCGGTGCTTCTGCCGATTCCGGCATTCACACCACTAGAAAGGGAAATACGATGTCCCAGGTAACGCAACCGCGTGTGCGTCGAGTGTGGGTGGTCCTTGGTGCGTCCGTTCTGTCATCGCTGCTGCTGGCCACGCCTGCGCTGGCCGGTGACGTCCAGCTCAGCGGCCTGCAGTCCGCGCCGACGCACCAGCGCTTCATCGTGAAGTACCGCGACGGCAGTGCGCCGGTGGCCAACACCACCGCACTGGCTTCTTCGCTGAAGAGTGCCGCTGCCGGCCTGGCCAGCAGCCAGGGCCGCGCGCTGGGCCTGCAGGAGGTCCGCAAGCTGGCCGTCGGCCCGACCCTGGTCAGGACCGATCGCCCGCTCGACCAGGCCGAATCCGAGCTGCTGATGCGCAAGCTCGCCGCCGACCCGAACGTGGAATACGTCGAAGTCGACCAGATCATGCGTGCGACGCTGACCCCGAACGACACCCGCTTCAGCGAACAGTGGGGCTTCGGTACCTCCAACGCGTCGATCAACGTGCAGCCGGCCTGGGACAAGGCCACCGGCACCGGCGTGGTGGTGGCCGTGATCGATACCGGCATCACCAACCATCCCGATCTCAACGCCAACATCCTGCCCGGCTATGACTTCATCAGCGACGCCGCGATGGCACGTGATGGCGGTGGCCGCGACAACAACCCGAACGACGAAGGCGACTGGTACGGCGCCAACGAGTGCGGCTCGGGCATCCCGGCCTCCAACTCCAGCTGGCACGGCACCCACGTCGCCGGCACCGTGGCGGCGGTGACCAACAACAGCACCGGCGTGGCCGGTACTGCGTTCAATGCCAAGGTCGTCCCGGTGCGCGTGCTGGGCAAGTGCGGCGGTTACACCTCCGACATCGCCGACGCGATCGTGTGGGCCTCCGGCGGCACCGTCAGTGGCGTGCCGGCCAATGCCAACCCGGCCGAAGTCATCAACATGTCGCTGGGTGGTGGCGGCACCTGCTCGGCCACCTACCAGAATGCGATCAACGGCGCGGTCAGCCGCGGCACCACCGTGGTGGTCGCCGCCGGCAACAGCAACACCAACGTGTCCTCGTCGGTGCCGGCCAACTGCGCGAACGTGATCGCGGTGGCGGCCACGACCTCGGCCGGTGCGCGTGCCAGCTTCTCCAACTATGGTGCCGGCATCGACATTTCCGGCCCGGGCCAGAGCATCCTGTCCACCCTCAACACCGGCACCACCACGCCGGGCAGCGCCACCTATGCGTCCTACAACGGCACTTCGATGGCGGCGCCGCATGTGGCCGGCGTGGTGGCACTGATGCAGTCGGTGGCGCCGAGCCCGCTGAGTCCGGCGCAGGTCGAAAGCATCATCAAGAGCACCGCACGCCCGCTGCCGGGCGCGTGCTCGGGTGGCTGCGGCGCCGGCATCGTCGACGCCAACGCGGCCGTGGCCGCGGCGATCAATGGCGGTGGCCCGAACCCGGGCGGCAACGTGCTGCAGAACAACGTGCCGGTGACCGGCCTGGGCGCCGCGACCGGTGCCGAGCTGAACTATACCGTCGCCGTTCCTGCCGGCAGCACCCAGCTGCGCGTGGTGATCAGTGGCGGCAGCGGTGATGCCGACCTGTACGTGCGCCAGGGCAGTGCCCCGACCGATACCACCTACACCTGCCGTCCGTACCTGAGCGGCAACAGCGAGACCTGCACCATCAACAGCCCTGCCGCCGGCACCTGGTATGTGCGGGTGAAGGCGTACAGCACCTTCTCGGGCTTGACCCTCAACGCCCAGTACTGAGCCCAAGTCCCTCTCCAAGGGCACGCCCTGGCTTCGGCCGGGGCGTTTTTGTCTGGGTGGGTGCCGACCTTGGTCGGCACGCTGTTCCTCAGACCGACTCGAAGCGGTTCGCCGCCACGTTCTTGCGCACGTGCTGCGGGTCGAAAATCCGCCCGTTCATCGCGATGTACACGCCGCTCGGCAGCGACTGCACCGCACCGATCGCACAACCGATGTTGAACTCCGCATCCGAGCCGCGGAAGCGTGCCGGGCTCAGCGCACCGGTCATCACGATGGTCTTGTCCGGGATCGTCGCCAGCACCTTGCCGGTCTGCACCATCGAATCGGTGCCGTGGGTCACCAGCACGTGCCGGGTCGGCTGCGCGGCAATGGTGGCGCGGATCAGTTCGCGGTCCTCATCGTTGATGTGCAGCGAATCCTTGCGCAGGATCGGAATCACGTTGAAGCGGAACGTCACGCCCAGCTCGCGCAGGATCATGCCGATCTGCGGATCGCCGATCTGGTAGTCCGACTTGTCGTCGAAATAGATCTTGTCGATCGTGCCACCGGTGGTGACGACCAGGAGCTCTTCCATCATGTGCATGCGCGAAACCAGGACAGGTACTGCGGCGCGGGGCCAGGAATGCAGATGATACGGCCCTGCGGCCGCAGCGTCAGCGTCGCTTGCCGAAGCGTGCGCGCAGGCCGGGCAGGCTGGCGCTGAAGATCACCAGCAGCGCCAGCGCGATCTCGATCAGCGCCAGCCAGCGCGTCTCCGGGTGGCTCCAGGCGCTCATCACGCCGTGGCTGAACCAGCCCAGGGCCAGCACCGAGGCCCAGAAGCCGGCCTTGCTCCAGCCCAGGCGCAGGGCAACGGCCAGTGCCAGCGGTGGTGCGGTGAACACCAGCTGGGTCGCCAGCCAGTGCTTGTCATTGATGAACCAGCCTGCGAACAGCGCGGCCAGCCCCATCAGGGCCAGCAGCAGCACCGTGCGCGGCGTGCGGCTCATCGGGCCAACCGCTGCGCGATGTCGGCCACCCGGCGCCCCAGCGCGCGCGCCAGCACGGCTTCGTCGTCGGTCGGCTGCGGGTCGTCGGCGGCGCCGGCCACGTGGCTGGCGCCATACGGCGTGCCGCCACTGGTGGTGTGGCTCAGCGCCGGTTCGGTAAACGGGATGCCGACGATCACGCAGCCGTGGTGCAGCAGTGGCACCTGCATCGACAGCAGGGTCGATTCCTGGCCGCCATGCATGGATGCGGTGGAAGTGAACACGCCGGCCGGCTTGCCGGACAGGGTGCCATTGACCCATTCGGCGCCCAACCCGTCCAGGAAGTGCTTGACCGGCGCGGCCATGTTGCCGAAGCGGGTGGGGCTGCCGAGCAGCAGGCCCTGGCATTCGACCAGGTCCTGCACGCTCACATAGGGGGCGCCATCGTCGGGTACCGGCGGCTGTGCGGTCTGGGTCACGGCGGCCACCGGCGGTACCGTGCGCAGGCGCGCGGTCATGCCCGGCACTTCGCCGATGCCCCGCGCGATCTGGCGCGCCAGCCGTGCCACCGAACCGCCCCGGCTGTAGTACAGCACCAGAATCTCGCCCATCGTGCCCGCTTCTCCTCGTCGTGTGGCTACCAGTATGGCTATCCTGCGAGCATTCCGCATCGGGTACCCTTTCGCCGATGGAACCTTTGGATACGCTCAACCTGTGGATGGAGCGCGCGCGGGATCGCGCACGGGCCATCAGTTTCGGCCGCTTCCTGTGGCATCGCTTCCTCGACGACCGCCTGTTCCAGGCAGCGGCGGCGCTGGCGTACACCACGGTGTTCGCGCTGGTGCCGCTGGCGATCGTGGTATTCGGTGTGCTGTCGGCCTTCCCCGTCTTCGACCGTTGGAGCGATCAGCTCAGCGACTACGTGTTCTCCAACTTCGTGCCCTCCGCAGCGCGTGCGGCCGAGGGCTACCTGCGGCAGTTCTCGGCCAGTGCCGGCCAGCTGACGGCGGCCGGCTTCATTGCACTGGTGGTCTCACTGCTGATCACGCTCAACAGCGTGGAAGAGACCTTCAACCAGATCTGGCGGGTCGGCTCGACCCGGCCCAAGCTGACCCGCTTCCTGGTCTATTGGACCGTACTGACCCTGGGCGCGATGCTCGCCGCCGCATCGCTTGCGGTATCGGCGCGGGTGTTCGCCATGCCGTTGTTCGGTACCCAGGAGGGCCGTTGGTTGGCCGAGCTGGCGCTGCGGCTGGCACCGATCCTGATCGAGTTCGTCTGCATCACGCTGATGTTCCGGGTGGTACCGCATCACACGGTGAAATGGCGGCACGCTGTGCCTGGCGCGATCCTGGCGGCGGTCATCCTGGAGCTGGTGAAGTGGGGCATCGGCGCCTATCTGGGCAGCTTCCAGTCCTACCAGAAGCTGTATGGCACGGTGGCCTTCGTGCCGATCCTGCTGCTGTGGATCTACCTGTGCTGGGTGGCGGTGCTGCTGGGCGCGTCGCTGGCCTCATCGATGGCGGCCTTCCGCTACCAGCCGGTTGAACTGCGCCTGCCGCCGGGGTACGAGTTCTACGGCCTGCTGCGCCTGCTCGGTCGTTTCCACCATGCCCGTGCCAAGGGCAAGGGCCTGGCTGACGATGAAATCCTGCGCCTGGAACCGCTGCTGACCGACTCGCTGCTGCAGGATCTGGCCTGCAACCTGCAGGCGATCGGCCTGCTGCGCCGCGATGAACGCGGCGAGTGGCTGCTCGCGCGCGACCTGGACCAGGTCAGCCTGGCCGATCTGTACGAATGCACCCAGCTGCGCATCCCGGTAGCCGAGCAGCACCTGCCGTACCGCGACGACAGCCTGGGCCGTGCCGCATTGGCGGCGCTGGACGATCTGCGACTGCCCCTGCGTGAACGCCTCAAGCGCAAGGTCAGCGACATCTACACCGATTCCGGAGACATGCCATGACCCGCAAGACCCCGTTGCCGCTGCTGCTCCCGTTGACCCTGCTGCTGGCCCTGGCGGCCTGCAAGCCGGCCCAGGAGCCAGCCCCGGCGAGCAGCCAGCCGCCGGCACAGGCGCCGACGCCGACCACTCCGGCGCCGGTCGAGGAAACCCCGGCCGAGCGCACTACCGCCGAGTTCCCGACGCTGAAGATGAAGGCGGTGGATGGCAGCGACTACGACCTGGCCGCGCATCGCGGCAAGTGGGTGGTGGTGAACTTCTGGGCGACCTGGTGCGCCCCGTGCCGCAAGGAAATGCCCGAGCTGTCGGCGCTGCATGCGATGCGCAGCAACATCGAAGTGGTCGGCCTGGCCTACGAGGACATCGAAGTGCCGGAAATGCAGTCGTTCCTGACCAAGCATCCGGTGACCTATCCGATCGTGATCGTGGACCCGTTCGATCCGCCGGCGGACTTCTCCACGCCGCGAGGCCTGCCGTTGACGCATCTGCTGGATCCGCAGGGCAAGCTGGCGCACACCTTCCTTGGCCCGGTGACCGCCGCCGACATCGAAAAGCAGATCGCGGCTGCCAAGTAATGGGTTGGTCGGCAGGGCCTGCGGCCCTGCACCCGTGGAGGCCAGAGCAACGGCAACGGCAACAGCCGAAGCAAAGGCGGGTCTCCTGAGGGATGGCGGGCTGGGTCCGGTTGCGGGGGCCGCTGCAAGTACGTCCATGTAAGCTCGGTCGCCGCATCCATGCGGCTCACGCCCCCGCAACCGGACCCACCCCGCCTTCGACAGATTTCCGCGATCTGTCGGGACGGCATGGGGTCAGATCCGTTTTCCGAAGGAAAACGGATCTGACCCCAAATGAATCTCGATATCTGACAGATGTGTCGACCAAGGTCGACACCCACCAACAGCCGCAGGGATCTGTCAGAGGTGGGGCGGTGTGGGTGGGCAGGACCGTTGGCGCCATGGATGGCGCCATCGAGCCCCCATGGACGGGTCTACGGCGTGTCCTGCCCACCCACACCGCCCCGCCATCCCGCGGATAGCCCGCTGTTGCTGTTGCCGTTGCCGTTGCGTTGAGCAGGTGCAGGGTGCGACCCTGCCGAACAACCCTATTCCTCGACCGGGAACTCCTCGATCGGCTTCAGTACATCGTAGTGCTCGCGATGCAGCTTGCCCTTCAGCTTCGGCAGCTCCGGCAACGGCGCATCGACCCGCGTGTCCGGCAACCGGTCCAGCAGGTTGCGCACCAGGGTCAGTCGCCCCAGCCGCTGGTCGTTGAAATCCACCAGCGTCCACGGCGCCGCCTCGCGATGCGTCGCGCGCAGCATCGCCTCGCGGGCTTCGGTATAGGCGCTGTACTTGCTGCGCGATTTCAGGTCGACCGGGGACAGCTTCCAGCCCTTCAGCGGATCGAGATGGCGCTCGGCGAAGCGCTTCTCCTGCTGCTCCTGGTCCACGCACAGCCAGTACTTGAACAGCAGGATGCCGTCATCCACCAGCAGCTGTTCGAACACCGGCGCCTGGCGCAGGAACTGCTGGTACTCGGTCTCGCTGCAGTAGCCCATCACCCGCTCGACGCCGGCGCGGTTGTACCAGCTGCGGTCCATCAGCACGATCTCGCCGGCGGCGGGAAGATGCGAGGCGTAACGCTGGAAATACCACTGCGTGGCTTCGCGGTCGGTAGGCTTGGGCAGTGCCACCACCCTGCATTGGCGCGGGTTGAGATGCTGGCTGATGGCCTGGATCGCGCCGCCCTTGCCTGCCGTATCCCGTCCTTCGAACAGCACCAGCAGGCGTTGCCCGCTGTGCTGCACCCAACGCGCCATCGCGGTCAGTTCCAGCTGCAGCGGCAGCAGCAGTTCGTCGTAGTCCTTGCGCTTGAGCTTGGCCATCATCACACCAGACGTGGAGGAAGCCCGAGCGTAACGCAGGGATCGCTCAGGTATTGTCGACACCCTGCCAGCCCTGTTCACCTGCCAGCTGCTGCAGCAGCGCCGACAGGTCGCGGGCAAACCCGGCCATGTCGAACAGTCCACTGCGGTCGCGCGCCTGCGCCAGCTCGGCACGCAGCGCGGCCAGTGCCGCAGGGTCATTGCCCAGCGCGCTGGCGGTGGCGATGAACGCCGCGTCGTCGGCGACATTCATCCGGGCCAGCCCCAGATGATGATTGAGGCTGCCGGCCACGCGCGCGGCGAAGGTGTCGCCCGGGCAGGTCAGTATCGGGCAGCCGGCCCACAGCGCATCGGAGGCGGTGGTGTGCGCATTGTAGGGATGGGTGTCGAGGAACAGGTCGGCCAGCTGATAGCGGGCCAGGTACTGTGGATGCGGCAGCTTGGCCATGAACACCAGGCGGGCCGGGTCCAGGCCGGCCGCCTGCGCGGCGGTGCGCAGGCGGGCGTCGGCCTGGCCGGGGCCGGACAGCAGCCACAGCACGCTGCCGGGCACGGCCTGCAGCACTGCGAAGGCGCGGCCCATGCTGCGTGGGTTGAGCTTGTAGCTGTTGTTGAAGCAGCAGAACACCACGCCGTGTTCGGGCAGCCCGCATTCGGCGCGGGACGGCGCCGGTTCCACTACGCGGGTGTTGTCCGAGGGCTGGAAGGCGCGTGGCAGGCGCAGGACGCGTTCGCTGAAGTGAGGTTCCAGCGATGCGGGCAGCACGAATTCGTCGGCGACCACGGCATCCAGCCAGCGTGCACCTGATGTGCCGGGGTAGGCCAGCCAGTTCAGCTGCAGCGGGGCCGGGCGCATTGCCAGCACCTCGGGCGTGCCGCCGCCGCCCCAGCCGCGCAGGTCGAACAGCAGGTCGATGCCCTGTGCGCGGATGCGGGCTGCGATGTCGGCATGCCGTAGTGCGGCTACCTCATGCAGCCGGGTCGCGGCCTGCAGGCGATCGCGGATGCGGCTGCCATCGGCGCGGTTCAACGCGAACAGGTGCAGCTGCAGCGCCGGGTCATGACGCAGGTGTTCGAGCAGGGCCACGGTCAGCAGCCCGGTGGGGTGGGCGCCGAAGCCATTGGAGAGGAAACCGACGCGCAATGGGCCGCGCGCGCGTACCGTTGCCGCCGGCAAGGGCCGAACCGAGGCGGCGATCAGCGAGGCGCGCGCACGTGCGCAGGCCAGCTGCTCGGCAGCGCTGGCGTCTTCGCTGAGGAAGGCGAACGGCTCCACCGCGCCCTGACCGGAAGCGAGCGCGGCACGTACCTGCGTGGCCAGCGCGTCCACGTCCTGCCAGTCGCACAGGCGCCGCTGCCAGGCCAGGCGCTGGGCGGCGATGTAGGGTTCGTCCGGCATCAGCGTATGTGCGCGGCGATAGGCCGCCGCCGCGCCTTCGGCATCGTCGGCATCTTCCAGTGCATGGCCCAGCCACAGCGCGATGCCCGGGTGCTGCGGGGCCAGTGCCGAGGCCTGGCCAAGCAGCCTGGCCGCGTCGGCATGCGCGCCGGCCATCCAGGCCACGCGACCCAGCCGTGCCAGTGCTTCGGGGTGGTTCGGGCGCAGCTGCAGCGCACGTCGTGCGGCCTGCTCGCCGGCGGCAATGTCGCCGGCTTCCAGTTCCAGGTCGGCCAGCATCACCCAGGCGACGAAATCGCCGGGCTGGCGTGCGATCGCCTGCTGCAGGTGCTGTCGCTGCTGCCAGGCCGACATCGTGCTCAGCCCGCCGACAGCTGGGCCAGGGCGTCGACCTGGTGCTCGTGGCTGAGCCGCTGCAGCAGCGGGTCGAGGTCGCCGGCCAGGATGTTGGGCAGGTTGTACAGGGTCAGGCCTTCCACGCGGTGGTCGGTGATCCGGCCCTGCGGGAAGTTGTAGGTGCGGATGCGCTGGCTGCGGTCGCCGCTGCCGACCTGCAGGCGCCGCGATTCGGCCTGCGCCGCGTCCTGTCGCTGGCGCTCGGCATCGAGCAGCTGCGCTTTCAGCCGCTTCATCGCCTTGTCACGGTTGGCGTGCTGGCTGCGCTCGGTCTGGCACTCCACCACCACGCCGGTCGGCACGTGGGTGATGCGGATCGCCGACTCGGTCTTGTTGACGTGCTGGCCGCCGGCACCGGACGAGCGGAACGTATCCACCTTCAGGTCGGCCGGGTTGATGACGATGTCGTCGACTTCGTCGGCCTCGGGAATGATCGCCACGGTGGCCGCCGAGGTGTGGATGCGGCCCTGCGATTCCGTCGCCGGCACACGCTGCACGCGGTGCGTGCCCGATTCGAACTTCAGGCGCGAGAACGCCCCCCGGCCGACCACGCGCGCCACCACTTCCTTGTAGCCGCCATGCTCGCCGGGATTGTCCGATTCGATCTCGACCTTCCAGCCCTGGCGCTCGGCATAGCGGGCGTACATGCGGAACAGGTCGCCGGCGAAGATCGCGGCTTCGTCGCCGCCGGTACCGGCGCGCACCTCCAGGAACAGGTTGCCTTCGTCGCGCGGATCGCGCGGTACCAGCAGCAGGGCCAGTTCTTCTTCCAGTTCCTGCAGGCGCGCCTGCGCAGCGGCGATTTCCTCGTCGGCCAGTTCGCGCAGGTCGGGGTCGGCGCGCATGCCTTCGGCGGCGGCCAGGTCGGCCTTGGCACGGGCTTCATCGGCCAGTGCAGTGGCGACCGGTTCAAGTTGGGCGAATTCGCGCGAAAGGTCGCGGAAACGGGTGTTGTCGGCGACCACATCGGGTTCGGCGAGCAGGCGTTCCAGTTCTTCGCGGCGCTCGGCCAGCGCTTCCAGCTTACGGCGCAGGGTCGGCGTCATCGGGTCTCACGGGTGGGTGGCGGTAACCCGGCGTGGCCGGGAACAGGCGCTCGGCGGCGCGGGTCAGGTCAGCATCGCCACTCAGCGCGGCGGCGCGCAGTGCGGCGGTCGGCGGATGCAGCAGTCGATTGGTCAGGCCGTGGGCCAGCAGTTCCAGCACTTCGTCGGCCGGCTTGCCGTTGGCCAGCTGCTGGCGCGCGCGCTCCAGCAGTTCGGCGCGGGTGGCTTCGCCGAACGCACGCAGCTGCCGCAGCGGTGCCTGGTGGGCGCTGGCCTGCTGGGTCTCGACGAAGCGCGACACCTGCAGGTCGATGATCGCCTCGGCCTCGGCGGCGGCCTCGCGGCGGCCACGGCGGTTGTCTTCCACCGCGCGTTCCAGGTCATCGACGGTGTAGAGGAAGGCGTCGTTGAGCGTGCCGACCTCGGCCTCGATGTCGCGCGGCACGGCCAGGTCGAACAGCAGCATCGGCTTGTGCCGGCGCGCACGCAGGGCCTTGGCCACCATCTCGCGGTGGATCACTGGCTCGCGCGCAGCGGTGGCCGAGAACACCACGTCGGCCTCGCCCAGGTGGCGGTCCAGTTCGGTCAGTGGCAGGGCCACGCCGCCATGACGGCTGGCCAGCTCCTGCGCGTGGGCGAGGGTGCGGTTGGCGATCAGCAGTCGCCGCACCTTGCCTTCACTCAGGTGACGTGCAGCCAGTTCGATGGTCTCGCCGGCACCGACCAGCAGCACGGTGGAGTCGTCCAGTCGCGCGAACGCGTTCTGCGCCAGGCGCACCGCCGCCGAGGCCACCGACACCGGGTTGGCGCCGACCTGGGTATCGGTGCGCGCACGCTTGGCCACCGAGAAGGTCTGCTGGAACAAGCGGTCCAGGCGCTGGCCGAGCAGGCCATGGTCACGCGCGGTCGACCAGGCATCCTTCACCTGGCCGAGGATCTGCGGTTCGCCCAGCACCATCGAGTCCAGCCCGGTGGCGACCCGGAACAGGTGGCGCACGGCCTCGGCATCGGCATGCTGGTACAGGTAGCCCTGCAGGTCGCCGGCCTGGCTGTGCAGCCACTGGTCCAGCGCCTGTGCCGACTCGGCCACGGCGTACAGCTCGGTGCGGTTGCAGGTGGACAGCAGCACTGCCTCGGCGATCTGCGGGGTATCGCGCAGCGAGCCCAGCGCACGCGGCAACGCCTCACCGGCGAAGGCCGCGCGCTCGCGCAGCTCCACCGGTGCGGTCTGGTGATTCAGTCCGAGCACCCACAGGGTCATTGTTCAGTTGCTTGCGATAAGCTGCTGGCCATTGGACGACATTTTAAGGCCCCGATGCCGACGATGCCCGCATTGATTCGCATCCCCAGTGTTCTGCTGCTGTCCCTGGCCTGCGCCCAGGCCCTGGCGGCGGTGCCGGCCAAGGCCCCCGTGCGGGCCGCGGCCACTGAGGAACTGGCGCTGGAACCGGTGATGGCCGGTGAGTTCGCCCTGCAGGCCGGCAAATTGGCCGAGGCCGCGCGCTGGTACCTGCAGGCGGCCCAGCAGACCGACGGCGACGCCGGCCTGGCCGAGCGCGCGACCCGCATTTCCATGCTCGCCAACGATGATGCCAGCGCCGCCAAGGGCCTGGCGCTGTGGCAGCAACGCGCCCCACGCTCGCTGACCATGCGCAGCGCCGCCGGTGCGCTGGCCATGCGCCAGGGCGATGTGAAGGCCGCCCGCACCGAGCTGCAGGCGCTGCTGGCCGACCCCGACGAGCGTGGCTGGAAGTTCGCCCTGGCCGCACTGATCGGCGGTGGCCGCGACCCGGCGGTACCGGCGCAGGTGCTGGGCGAGCTGGTCGATGCCAATGCCATTCCACCCAAGATCGAGGCCTGGCAGGAATTCGGTCGCCTGGCCCTGCGCATGGACAAGCCCGAGCTGGCGCGGCGCATGATCGATGAAGTGGTCAAGCGCTTCCCGGAAGAGCCGCGTGTGGCGCTGCTGCGTGCCAGCCAGCTGCAACAGGCGGGCGAGACCGACAAGGCATTGTCGCTGCTGCACGACGTCGAGCCGAAGACCCGTCAGGACCCCGAGCTGCGCAATGCGGTGGCCATCGCCTACGACAGCCTGGGACAGCCGGCTGCGGCCGAGCGCGTACTGGCGTTCGGCCCGCAGGACGTACAGACCTGGGGCATGCGCGCCTCGCTGCTGGCCAAGCAGGGCGACAAGGCAGCGCTGTCCAATCTCTACAACGAGCTGTCGCGGCAGGCGGCCAAGCCGGATCCGGCGCAGCGCCTGTTGCTGGGCAAGATCGCCGAATACCTGAAGCGTTACCCCGAGGCGGTGCAGTGGTACCACAGCGTGCCCGGTGGCGATGAACTGAGCGAAGCGCGCCTGCGCGCCGCCAATGCCCAGGCCCTGGCCGGGCGCCTGCCGCTGGCGCTGGAGGAAGTGCACGCGATCCAGTCCGATGCGGTGGTCGATGACGATGTACGCCGCGACGCCTACCTGCTGGAGGCCGAGCTGCGCCAACGCGGTGACGACAGTGCCGGTGAACTGGATGCGCTGGCCCGCGGCCTGGCCGCCTACCCGGACGACAACGGCCTGCTGTACGCCCGTGCGCTTACCTGGGAGCGCCGCGACGACATCCCGCGCGCCGAGGCCGACCTGCGCAAGATCCTGGTGACCGACCCGGAAAACGTGCCGGCACTGAACGCGCTGGGCTACACCCTGGCTGACCGTACCGGCCGCCTGCAGGAGGCGCTGGAGCTGATCGACCGCGCCCGCGTGGCCGAGCCGGACAACGCCGCCATCGTCGACAGCTATGGCTGGGTGCTGTATCGCCTGGGTCGCAAGGAAGAAGCGCTGGTGCAGCTGCGCCGGGCCTGGACCCTGGCCAAGGACCCGGAGATCGCCGCCCACGTCGGCGAAGTGCTGTGGGTGCTGGGCAAGCATGATGAGGCCCGCCACTTCTTCGACGAAGCGGCCAAGCTCGACCCTGAAAACCGCGCGCTGCTGCGCGCCCGCGAGAAATTCAATCCATGAGTGGTTCCCTGATCCGGCCGCTGCTGTTGGCGGCCGCGACCCTGGCGGTGAGCGCCTGTACCAGCGTCGGCACGCAGAAAACCCCGGCGCCAGCGGTGGTCGAGATTGTTTCGGCCGAAGCGGCGCAGGCCGAGGCAGCGCGCGTGGCCGCGCTGCAGGCACAGCCGGACTGGGCCTTCCAGGGTCGGGTCGCGGTCAGCAAAGGCAAGGACGGTGGCAGCGGTCGCATCGACTGGAAGCAGGACGGGCGCCGTTATGTGGTCGAGCTGAGCGCGCCGGTGACCCGGCAGAGCTGGAAGCTGACTGGCGATACCCATTCCGAAGCCGGTCGCCTGGAAGGGCTGGCCGGTGGCACCCGTGACGGTGAGGATGCCCAGCAGCTGCTGCTCGAGGCGACCGGCTGGGACATTCCGGTCAACCAGCTGCCGGAGTGGATCCGTGGCCTGGTGGCCGGCGATGCTGCCGGTCCGGAGAAGGTCGAGCGCGACGGTGAAGGCCGGCCGCGCCGCATGCAGCAGATAGGCTGGCAGGTGCAGTACCTGGACTGGTATCCGGCCGAGGCCGGGCGCCCGGCGTTGCCGCGCCGGATCGAAGCCAGCAATGGCGACGCCAAGGTGCGCCTGCTGGTGGACCAGTGGGGGCAGGGCACGCCATGAGTGCCGGGCGCGACGACGCGGGCTGGTCCTGGTGGCCGGCCCCGGCCAAGCTGAACCTGTTCCTGCACATCACCGGCCGCCGGGCCGACGGCTACCACGAGCTGCAGACCGTGTTCCGCCTGCTGGACTGGGGGGACCGCATCGGCCTGCGACTGCGTGAAGACGGCCAGGTGCGTCGGCAGGGCGAGGGCCTGGCCGGCGTGGCCGAGGCCGATGACCTGGCGGTGCGCGCCGCGCGCCTGCTTAAAGAAGTAGCGAATGTCGCGCAAGGTGCGGACATCATCGTTGAAAAGCATGTATCTGCCGGTGGTGGCTTCGGTGGTGGTTCGTCCGATGCGGCCACCGTGCTGGTAGTGCTGAACCGGCTCTGGCAGGCGGGCCTGGACGAAGGCGCGCTGGCGGCGCTGGGCCTGCGCCTGGGCGCCGACGTGCCGGTGTTCGTGCGTGGCCGCAATGCCTGGGCCGAGGGGGTGGGCGAGCGCCTGCAGCCGATCACGCTGGCCCCGGCCTGGTATGTGGTGGTTGAACCGGGCGTTCATGTTCCTACGCCGGTCCTGTTTGCAGACCCGGATTTGACGCGCGACAGCCCAGTGGCGAAAATAGAGGACTTCGCTTCCGGGACCCTGGTCGGGAACGCGTTCGAACCGGTGCTGCGCCGCCGTGAGCCTGCCGTCGAGGCGGCGCTTGCCGCGTTGAGCGACATCGGCGCGGCGCGGCTGACCGGTTCGGGAAGTGGTTGTTTCGTCGAGTTCGCGTCGCAGTCTGCTGCAGAGCAGGGACGGTCGAAATTGCCGAAGGAGTTGCGGGCAAGGGTGGCAGCGGGCGTTGCGCGTTCGCCACTGCTGGATGCACTCGAGCAACACTAGATTTATCAATGCAGGGGCGTCGCCAAGAGGCCCAAGGCACCAGGTTTTGATCCTGGCATTCGTAGGTTCGAATCCTACCGCCCCTGCCAATAGCGGCTGTGTCCGCGCCTTCCAGCGCATCACCTGCGCGGGACGTGGAAACAACCGCGGTGTTGTCAGCAGCAAGGGTCCATCGGGTCCTTGCCGACCCCGGATCCCCGCCACTCGTCCCCGCCCGAGACAATCATGATGCAAGAGTCCCCGAACCTGCTGGTCTTTTCCGGCAACGCCAACAAACGTCTGGCGCAGAACATCTGCAAGGAACTGGGGGTCCGCCCGGGCAAGGCGCTGGTCTCGCACTTCTCCGATGGTGAAGTGCAGGTGGAAATCGAAGAGAACGTCCGCAAGCAGGACGTGTTCGTGATCCAGCCGACCTGCGCGCCGAGCGCGGAAAACCTGATGGAACTGCTGGTGCTGATCGACGCGCTCAAGCGCGCATCGGTGGCCAGCGTGACCGCCGTGGTGCCGTACTTCGGCTACTCGCGCCAGGATCGCCGCATGCGTTCCTCGCGCGTGCCGATCACCGCCAAGCTGGCGGCGAAGATGTTCAGCACCGCTGGCGCTGATCGCGTGCTGACCGTCGACCTGCACGCCGACCAGATCCAGGGCTTCTTCGATATTCCGGTGGACAACGTGTATGCGTCCCCGCTGCTGCTGGCCGACATCTGGCGCGCCTACGGCACCGAGAACCTGATCGTTGTGTCGCCGGACGTGGGCGGCGTGGTCCGCGCCCGTGCGGTCGCCAAGCGCCTGGATGACGCCGATCTGGCGATCATCGACAAGCGCCGCCCGCGCGCCAACGTCTCCACCGTGATGAACATCATCGGTGACGTCGAAGGCAAGACCTGCGTGATGGTCGATGACATCGTCGATACCGCCGGCACCCTGTGCGCCGCTGCCGCTGCCCTGAAGGCGCGCGGTGCGCTCAAGGTCGCCGCCTACTGCACCCATGCGGTGCTGTCGGGCCCGGCGGTGGACAACATCACCAATTCCCAGCTCGACGAGCTGGTGGTGACCGACACCATCCCGCTGAAGGACGCAGCGCGGGTGTGCAGCAAGATCCGCCAGCTGAGCGTGGCGGAAATGCTGGCCGAAACGATGCGCCGCATCGCCTTCGGCGAGTCGGTCAGCTCGCTGTACGTCGACTGAGTTTTTCGTCCCTGCCGGCAACGGCGGGGACATACCCCGGATGCTTCTGGTCGCGGAAGCATCTTCAACCGCCACGCCGCAAGGCGCGGCAACAACCTGAGTAGTCGAAAATGTCGAAGACCCATGAAATCAAGGTCACCAAGCGTGAACTGCAGCGTAAGGGTGCGAGCCGCCGCCTGCGTCACGCTGGTGTGATCCCGGCCATCGTGTACGGCGGCAACGCCGAGCCGGTCGCCATCAGCCTGGACCACAACGAAATCTGGCTGGCCCAGCAGAACGAGTGGTTCTATGCCTCGATCCTGGACCTGAACCTGGACGGCCAGGTGCAGAAGGTCCTGCTGCGTGACATGCAGCGCCATCCGTACAAGCAGCTGATCATGCACCTGGACTTCCAGCGCGTGAACGAGAACGAAGCCCTGACCGCTTCGGTCCCGCTGCACTTCATCAACGAAGACACCTCGCCGGCCGGCAAGGCTGCCGACGTCGTGGTCACCCACGAACTGAAGGAAGTGACCATCACCTGCCTGCCGAAGGACCTGCCGGAGTCGATCGAAGTCGACCTGGGCGAGCTGAAGGCCGGTGACGTGGTGTACCTGTCCAACATCAAGCTGCCGAAGGGCGTGGAAATCCCGGCCCTGGCGCTGGGCAAGGACCACGACGACGCCATCGTCACCGCCAAGGCCGGCAAGGCCGACGCGGCTGACGAAGAAGCGGCTGCCGCCGAGTAATACCGCTACGGTGCCTGCCTTCGGGCAGGCACCGTATTGGAAGGAACCATGGCAGGACTGCGACTGATCGTCGGTCTGGGCAACCCCGGATCGGAACACGCCCGGACCCGGCACAATGCCGGGTTTCATTTCGTTGAGGCCCTGGCGGAAAAAGCCGGTGCGCGATGGAACGTGGACAGCAAGCTGTTCGGTGAGACCGCCAAGGTCGAGATCGCCGGGCAGACGGTGTGGCTGCTCAAGCCCGCCACCTTCATGAACCTCAGCGGCAAGTCGGTCACCGCCGCACAGCGGTTCTGGAAGATCGAGCCGGAAGAAACCCTGCTGGCCCACGACGAACTGGACCTGGCGCCCGGCGTGGCGCGGCTGAAGTTCGATGGCGGCCACGGCGGCCAGAACGGCCTGCGCGACACCATCCGGTTGCTCGGCCACGGCAAGTTCCATCGCCTGCGCGTGGGCATCGGCCATCCCGGCCAAAAGGACCGCGTGGTGGGCTGGGTTCTGGGACGCCCTTCCAAGGATGACGACGTACTGATTTCGCGCGCCATCGACGATGCCATCGACGTGCTGCCGCTGGCAGTGCAGGGCGATTTCAGCGAAGCGATGAAGCGGCTTCATACCCCGAAATAACCTGCTTCGGGTAGGTGCCAACCTTGGTTGGCACACAATGATCGACACCGAGATGGATTGGCCAAGCAGCGCGCGCGCTGTTTCACCAATCACTTTCACCCCAGAGAGCTGTCACCCATGGGTATCAAATGCGGCATCGTCGGCCTGCCCAACGTCGGCAAGTCGACCCTGTTCAATGCGCTGACCAAGGCGGGTATCGCCGCGGCGAACTTCCCGTTCTGCACCATCGAGCCGAACGTCGGCATCGTGCCGGTGCCGGATCCGCGCCTGAACGAGCTGGCAGCGATCATCAACCCGCAGAAGGTCATCCCGACCGCGGTCGAGTTCGTCGACATCGCCGGTCTGGTCGCCGGTGCCGCCAGCGGTGAAGGCCTGGGCAACAAGTTCCTGGCGCACATCCGCGAAGTCGATGCGATCACCCACGTGGTGCGTTGCTTCGAGAACGCCGACGTCATCCACGTCAACAACAAGGTCGACCCGATCTCGGACATCGAGACCATCGATACCGAGCTGGCGCTGGCCGACCTGGACAGCGTCGAGAAGGCGCTGAACCGTGCCGAGCGCGCGGCCAAGGGCGGTGACAAGGACGCCGCGGCGCGCAAGCCGGTGCTGGCTAAGCTGCAGGCGGCGCTGTCGGACGGCAAGTCCGGCCGTTCGGTGGGCCTGGATGAGGAAGAGAAGGCGCTGGTGCGCGACCTGTTCCTGCTGACCCTGAAGCCGGTGATGTACATCGCCAACGTGCTGGAAGACGGTTTCGAGAACAACCCGCACCTGGAAGCCGTGCGCGCGCATGCTGCCGCCGAAGGCGCGCAGGTGGTGCCGGTGTCGGCCGCGATCGAAGAAGAGCTGTCGCAGCTCGACGACGAAGACCGCGATACCTTCCTGGCCGACCTGGGCCTGAGCGAGCCGGGCCTGAACCGCGTGATCAACGCGGCCTACAGCCTGCTCGGCCTGCAGACCTACTTCACCGCCGGCGTGAAGGAAGTCCGTGCGTGGACCGTGCGCAAGGGCGCCACCGCCCCGCAGGCTGCCGCGGTCATCCACACCGACTTCGAGAAGGGCTTCATCCGCGCTGAAACCATCGCGTATGACGACTTCATCAAGTACAAGGGCGAAGCCGGTGCCAAGGAAGCCGGTCGCCTGCGCCTGGAAGGCAAGGAATACCGCGTGCAGGAAGGCGACATCCTGCACTTCCGCTTCAACGTCTGATCCAGCGGCATTGGATCGACCCCGGACGCCCCGCCCTGTGCGGGGCGTTCGCGTTTCCGGTAATGGACAAAAAAACACCACAGTGCGAAACGCTTGCGGTGTGATGTTCGCCGTCACTTGTCCACAGCAAACTCCCATCGCTTTCCACGGCGGATGTGGAAAACCGCGCCCGCCTCTGTAGAGCCGAGCCCATGCTCGGCTTTACATGGCCTTACACGGCTTGCCCGTGCAGTGTGGACAAATTTTCACCACGCTTCGAAACGCCTGCGCGGCAACACTCCCACCCACTTGTCCACATCAAATCCCAACCACTCTCCACGACGGGTGTGGAAAACCGCGAAGGGGCGTGGACAAAAAACAGCCACGTGCTGAAACGCTTGCTGCGTGAGGTTCGCAGGCACTTGTCCACACCAAACCCCCATCGCTTTCCACGCCGCATGTGGAAAAGTGCCCGGCACTCCCTTGCCGGGCACGTCCCGCATCACCAGTTGTACGACACGCCCAGCTGGGCGCCGACGTCGCGGAAGCCCATGCCACCGCTCTGCCGGCTCAGTTCACCCCAGCCGCGCCAGCCGCCGGACAGATCCACCTGCACGCCGGCCTTGGCTTCGTAGATGTCGCGCGGCAGCTGTCGCTGCAGCCGCTCGCCGTCCATTGCCAGGCCCGCGCCATTGCCGCCGGACCACCAGTTCACCGCCACGTACGGGTGCACCTGGCCCTGCGCCGCGCTCAATCCACGGCTGTACAGGCGCAGGCCGAGGCGGGTGCTGGTCTCGGCGCCACCGCGGTCTTCGACCAACGTGCCGTTGGCCTCGACCACGCGGTCGCTGTCATAACGGCTGTGCACCACCTGCAGCTGCGGTTCCAGGTAGATGCCGCGCTGCGCGGTGCGCCGCAGGGGCAGCACATAGCCGGCCTCGGCCGACGCACTACAGTTGCGGGCGTCATAGCGCTCCTTCTGCAGGCCTTCGCCCTGCACGCTGTTGCGGAAGCGGCCGTACTGCAGCCAACCATCCACATAGGCGCCGCCTTCCATGCGCGCATCCTGCAGCCAGGTGGCATAGGCACCCACGCTGGTGCCGGTGACCACGCCACGCGCGGTGTAGCCGGTCACCTGCGAGCGACTGTCATTGCGCGCGCGGCCATGGCCGAGCATCGCACCGGCCTGCAGTTCACCCGTGCCACCCACCTCGAAGCGGCGTCCGGCGCCGACCAGTACGCTGCTGATCTGGCCATCGACGTGCACCTGGCGGTTGCGGTCATGGCTGTCGGGCTGCGCGCTGCGAAGGTGGATCCAGGCCACGGCGTCACTTCTGGTGCCGGCCTGGGCGGCGGGATCACCGGCGCGGTCGTGCAGGCTGTGCCGGAACATGCCCAGCGCAGCGCTGCGGTTGGCCAGGTAGGCCGCTGGTTCCGGGCGTTCCACCTGCGGCCGCGGCGGATCGATCGGCGGCTCCGGCGGCAACGGCGGATCGATCGGCGGTCCCGGCGGCGACGGCGGGTCGACCGGCGGTTCCGGCGGCTGCGGCGGGTCGATCGGGGGATCCGGCGGTTCCGGCGGATCGACCGGCGGCACGTATTCCGAGCGCAGGTACCAGTTGCCATCATCCGGGGTCGACACACCGCCCTTGAACAGGAAGTAGTCGTAGGCCCCGGCGACCGCGCGGCCCTGCAGGCTGAACTGTGCATCCGACTGGCCGGCCACGGTGATCAGGCGGATGCCTTCCTGGGTCAGTGCACCGGCGCCGCCGGCATTGCGCACGCTCACGCTGGCGGTGCCGCTGCTGTTGCCGTTGATCACCAGCTGGTCGCCCAGCGAAGTGTCGTCGCCCAGCGCCCGGTTGAAGATCCACTGGCCACCATTGCCCACGTAGTCGCCGCTGACAGTGACCGTCTTGAAGCCGTCCGCCGCCGGCGCATCGAAGGCGATGGTGCCGGCGTGTTCGAGCGTACCGACGCTGGAACTGGCGCGTACGTTCCACTGGCTGCTGCCATCCAGCGCCAGCTGTGCGACCTGGTAGCCGGAGTCGTTGCGCAGGGCACCGCTGAACGTGGTGCCGTTGCCCAGCAGCATGTGCACGTCGGCCGTTGCGCTGTCGACCACTACGTCACCACGCAGCGTGCTGGCGTCGGCACTGAAGTCGATGCGGCTGGTCGCCACGCTGCTGCCGTCGGTGAACACGGTGTCGCTGACCCGCAGCAAGCGGCCACTGCCGTCGCCTGCGGTCACGTCGCTGCCATTGACGGTCAATGCGTGGTTGCTGCCCTGCAGCCAGAACGCGGCGCCACTGGCGGTCTCGATGTGGCTGTCGTTGAGGGTGGCACGGTTCCAGTACGGGCCGAACGCGGTCAGGTAGGAGCGGTAGCCGCCGCTGTTGCTGCCGGTCATGCGGATGTCCAGGCGGTCGGCCTGGGTCAGCCGCGCGGTGTTCATGTGCACGATGCCGAACACATTCTCGCCGTCGCTGCGGATCGCAACGTTGTCGAGCAGCGCGGTGGCGGTGGAGCCGCCGATGAACACGCCGCCACCGCCGTTGCCGCGCACGTCGATCACGCTGCCGTTGGCTTCGATGCGGCTGGCGGTGCTGCCGGTGGAGCCGGTCACGCGCACGCCGTAGGTCGCATCACCGTGTGTGGTGATCCGGCCACCCTGCACGGTGGCGACGCCGCCGGCGATCTCCACGCCGTAGCCGTAGGTGTCCGTCCAGGTATCAATGGTGCTGTCGGTCAGCTGCAGGCGCGACTCGTCGCTGGCCAGCCAGAATCCGGAAAAGCCGTCGCGCACGTCGAACGCTGCATCGCGGGCGGTCAGCTGGCCCCAGTTGTTGATGTTCACGCCATAGCCGCCAACGGTATAGAAGCTGCCGCCGTTGATCACCGCGCTGGAATAGGTCTTGCTGATGCTGCTGCCGAGCAGGCGCATGCTGCCACCTACGGAGTGCGCTTCCACGTTCTCGAGCAGCACGCTGCCGCCGCTGCCGATGTCGAACCAGCCGCCGTCCAGGTAGGTGTCGTACAACTCGGCGCGGCTGCCCGCGCCATCGACGGCGACGCCGGCGAGGATGCCACCGGGCGCCAGGGTGATCCGGCTGTTGCGGATCGTCAGCAGGCCGGCGCTTTCGGCGCGCAGGCGTGCGCCACTGTCGGCGCTCATCTGCAGGGTATCCAGATGCACCTCACTGCCCTTGCCGGAGGCGCCGGCCAGGGTGCCGACGCCGCCGGTCATCGCAATGCGGCCTCCGGTGTAGCGGATCACGCCACCGTTGGATGCCTGCACGCTGGCATAGCCGCTGCCGTTGCGGGTGGTATCGATGTCGACATCGCGTGTGTCGATCACGCTGCCGGCACCATTGGCATACAGCGCATAGAAGCCCGTGCCGGTCGCCGGTGCGATCGACAGCGTTGCGCCGCGCAGCTGCACCTGGCCACCATTGGCGGCTGACACGCCGCTGCCATTGCCGGTCACGTGGATGCGGCTGCCGTCGATCAGCGCATTGCTGCCGGTACCGGTGACCGTAAGTGCGAAGCTGCCCGCGCTGTGGTTGAGGACATCGTCGGCACCCAGCTGCAGGCTGTCACCGTCGTTGACCAGCAGCGGGCCGGTGAGGTCTGCGGCATGCGCCGGCAGGGCTGCCCACAGGGCAGTGGCCAGCAGGCTGGGAATGAGGGGCACACGCGTGGCGCGCGCGCGCCCGTACGCACGGCGGTGCCGTGTGGGGGAGGCGTTCATGCTGATGGACTTCCTGTGGCAGGGCGCAGCGAGGCTGCACGGACTGACGCGGCAGGGCCGCGTCGCTGCGGAAGTCCCACGCGACGGCGCCTGCAGGCGCCATCGGACTTCCGTCCCCCATGGCGATGCGGCAACAGCCGGCAGGTGCACCTTGGCGGGATGTCTCCAGCCTAGAAATCGTCCTTGTCCGATGGAATCAGGCGTTTCCTAAAGCCATTGCAGGCCCCGTTGCAGGGCCAGCAGGATTCAGCCGGGAGTGGGCCTCAGCCGAACAGCGAGGCCTGCAGGCAGTACTCGATCAGCGCCTGGTCGCTGTCCACGCCGAGCTTGCGCATCGCACTGATCTTCTGCGTGCTGACCGTCTTGGCGCTGCGCTGCAGCTGGCGCGCGATGTCGCCCACGCTCATGCCGCTGGTGAACAGGCGGATCACCTCCAGCTCGCGCGGCGACAGGCGCGCACGGACCGCATCGGCATCGGCAGGTTCGCTCGCGGCTACCGGCAGCAGTCCCGGGGGGCGGTAGACGCGGTCGGCCAGCACTACGCGCAGGGCCTGTACCAGGCTGCCCAATCCATGGCTCTTGAGCACCACGCCGCCCGCGCCGGCGGCATACATCGCCGCAACCAACGACGGATTGGACACCATCGTCAGCACCAGCAGGCGCGTCTCCGGGAAGCTGCGGCGCAGGAACGAGATCAGCTTGATGCCGTCCCCGAAGCGGTCGCCCCCCGGCATGCTGTAGTCGGTGATCACCGCCTGTGGCCGGGTCCGGGTCATCAGCTCGATCAGCGTAGCCGGATCGGCCGCTTCGCCCACGATGTCCAGGTCCAGCTCCCCGGCCAGTACGTCGCGGATGCCGGCAAGCACGATCGGGTGGTCGTCGGCGATGAGGATCCGTGTGGTCATGGCAGGGTCGGGTCGTCAGGAAGGGAGGGGGATGCAGTGTCGAGCAGCGGATGCAGCAGCTGTTCGAGGCGTTGGCGGAACCCGGCAAGAGCGGCCGCCTGGGTGGCCAGGTCATCGCCGCCGGCAAGGCGCTGTTCGATCTGCAGGCCACTGTCCACCAGCGCAGGTGCACCGACGATCACCAGTGCGCCGCGGATGCGGTGCAGAACCTGCGCCACGCGGGCGGGATCGGCAGCGGCGATCGCCTGGCGCAGGCTGTCCAGGTCGGCCTGCATGGTCTGTACGAACAGCGACTGCATCTTCGCCGGAACCTGCAGCGGGGGATCCTTGTCGTGCGACGAGGTGGACACAGGGTGCTCCTGCATCGCAGGGGCCGGCGCATCGCCGTCGGTGATCCGGGTCAGCAGGCGCTGCAGGGCTTCCAGCGTGATTGGCTTGACCAGCACGCCCTGCATGCCGGATTCCTGGCAGCGTTGGCGTTCGGCCGGGTCGGCATTGGCGGTGGCGCCGTGGATCGGCACGCTGACACCACGTGCCCGCAAGGCGCGGGCCAGGCCGTAGCCATCCAGCCCGGGCATGTTCAGGTCGGTCAGCACCAGCGCGAACGCCCCTTGTTGCCAGTAGCCCAGCGCTTCATTGCCATCGCTGGCGACCACGGCGCGGCAGCCGAGCTGTTCCAGCTGGTCGCGCAGGATCGCCTGGTTGATCGGGTTGTCCTCGGCGACCAGCACCTGCAGGCCGAAATGGCGCGTCGCCGGCAAGCGCCCTTCGGCGCTGGCGGCCAGCGGTTGGCCGCTGGCCGCGGCCAGGGCGAGCACGATCGCGTCGAACCGATGCAGGCCAACCTGCCAGGCGCCATCGACCTGCCGTGGCCGCACGCCGCCTTCGCGGCAGGCGACCACGCGCGGTCCACCCGCCCATGCGGGCAGCGAGTCGTCCAGGACCAGCTCGAGCAGCACGCCGGACGATGGCAGGCCTGCTGCGCTGTCCTCCCGGTACACGCTGGCCTGTGCACCGCGCTGCTGCAGGCGCTCGCACAGCGATTGCACCAGTTCGCGCACGCTGCCCCGCACCTGTACCTGCAGGCCGGCGGGCAGTTGCGGCGGGGGGGATTGTTGCGGATCCGCCGGCGCCGATGGCAGCGGCAGTTCGACGCTGAAACTGCTGCCCAGGCCGCTCTCGCTGACCACGCGCAGCTGCCCCTCCATCAACGCCACAAGGTGCGCGCAGATGGCCAGGCCGAGGCCGGTGCCCCGCATCGCATCGGTGCCCGGGTTGGCCTGGAAGAACGGCTCGAACAGATGCGCCTGGTGTTCGCTGGCAATGCCGATACCGGTATCGGCCACCTGCCATTGCAGCCAGCAGCGTTGCTCCTGCCAGCGTGCCGAAACGCGGACCACCACGCGCCCGCTGTCGGTGAACTTCAGCGCATTGCTGATCAGGTTGTTGAGCACCTGGCGGATCCGTGCGGCATCTCCACACACCATGGGTGGCACGTCGGCATCGATGCAGGCGTAGAACTGCAGCCCCTTGTTGGCGGCCGCAGCGGCATACGAGTCGAGCGCGTCTTCGGTCAGCCGCACCGGATCGAACGGGCTGGGCTCCAGGCTCAGTTGCCCGGCCTCGGCCTTGCTGACATCCAGGATGTCGCTGATCAGCTGCATCAGGGTCGAGGATGAACGCTGGATCGTTGCAAGGTAGTCCTGCTGCCGCGCATCCAGTGGCGTCAGCCCCAGCAGTTCAAGCGTGCCGAGCACGCCGTACAGCGGCGTGCGGATCTCATGGCTCATGGTGGCCAGGAACTGGCTCTTCGCGCGGTTGGCCTGGTCGGCGGCGCGGCGCGCCTGCTGCAGCACCTGCTCGGCTTCATGCTGGCTGCTCAGATCAATGAACAGGCACAGCACCGCCGGCTCGCCGCGATAGCGCGCCGGTGTCGCGGTTACCAGCAGGTGGCGGCCTTCGGGCGTGGCGTAGGCCAGGCCATCGCCCAGCGTGGTGCCGCCGGCAGCCAGTACGCTGCGCCGCCACGGGCCATGCCAGCCACCGGCATGGTAGTCCTCGCCCAGCCAGCGACGGGCGAGGGCGTTGTCCAGCAGCACATTGCCATCGGTACGGCGCAGCAGGCACAGCCCGATCGGTGCGTTGTCCAGGATCGTGCGACTGAAGGCTTCGCTTTCCAGCAGGCGCGCGTGGTTGCTGCGCAGCGGCTCGATGACCGAACGCCGGTACGCGCGCAGCACCAGCGTGCCACCCAGTGCCAGCAGCAGGGCGACCACGGTCGCGCCCAGCAAGGGCCCCTGCGGGTGCTGGAACACCTGCCGCCAGCCGACGTGGTAGACCGCCAGCCAGCCGCGTTCGCTGCGCATGCGGAACTGCAGGCCATCGAGGCCGGCCTGCCAGGAGGTGCCGGCGTCGCTGGCATCGGCCGCATCGCCCAGCAGGCGCTGGCCATTGGCATCGAACAGCGACAGCCGCTGGAACACCGGGACGCCCAGCACCTGCCGGTAGTCATCGACACGGCCGGGATCGAGCAGGCAGGCCAACGCCGCCTGCGAATCCTTGTCGTCCTCACCCCACAGGCGCGCATCCTGCGGGGCGTGGGCGATGGCCAGCAGCCAGGTCTGCCGGTCGCGCCATGGCACGCCCACCCAGACGATGCCACCGCGCTGCAGCGCCGGCCGCGTACCCATGACCTGATGGATGCCGGTGATCGCCGGGCGCAGGTGATGCGGGCTGTTCTGGCTCGCATCGGTACCGGCGATCTGTACCGGTGCCAGCAGCCCGCGCGTGCCTTGGCCATCGACCAGCAGGCATTGTGGCGGTGGATAGCGCGAGGCCGACCAGAACGTGCCGTAGAAGCGCAGGAAGCGGTCGCCCAGTTCGGTCGGTGGCGAAAGGCTGGCCCCGTCGCTCCCGATCACCGCGAAGTTGGCGAACAACGGCCCGCGCTGCAGCTCCACGCTGGCATCGGCCACCGGCTGCCCCCGCGTGCCGATATCATGCAGCCGCCACTGGCGCAGGAAGCGCTCCTGCTCGCGCAGCGTGCCGTCCAGGCGGCGGAAGTGGTATTCGATCTTGCTGCGCTCTTCGTTCACCAGCTGCGAGCCGGCCGACAGCAGCAGTCCGGCCTGCAGGGTCGCCAGCACCACCACGCCGATCAGCAGGGCGTGGACGCGCAGCGAGCGGCGAGCGAGTCGGCGTACAGGAGCGGCCTCGGCCGGCATGGCAGGTCTCGGAGCAGGGGGCGGTCAGCGGCACCGGTGGCGGCAGCGCAAAGTCCGCCGCCACTGCACAGACAGGATCGTCAATGCCACTTGATGATTTCGTGAAGCCGACGTGGAATCCGTGTCAGCGCAGGGCGGCCCGCGGCGACTCGTCCACCTGGGGCGCTTCCTCGTCCAGCAGGCGGGTGAATTCATCCGACGGCAGCGCCTGCGAGATCAGGAAACCCTGCACCTGGCTGCACCCCAGCTGGCGCAGGGCGGCCAGGTCGGCATCGCTTTCCACGCCCTCTGCCACGATGGTCAGGCCCAGCTGGTTGGCCAGCGCGATCACCGTCGACAGGGTCAGGTGCAGGGCCGGGTCGCGCGCGCATCCGCTGACCAGGGCGCGGTCGATCTTGACCTCGGTAAAGGGGGTATTGACCAGGTTGTGGACCGAGCTCAGGCCCTGCCCGAAATCATCCTGGGCCAGGCCGAAGCCCTTCATGCGCAGGCGGCAGGCGCCGGCATAGAAGTCGCTGACGTGCCGCGTGGTGCTGTTTTCCATCAGTTCGAAGCACAATTCACCGGGCGTACCGCCGTTGGCCAGGGTCAGCGCCAGCAGCTCGTCGGGCAGGTCCGACTGCTCCAGCAGGTGAGGGGGCAGGTTGATCGATACCGGTACCCGGAAGCCTTGTTTGCGCCAGCGTGCCTGTGCGCTGATGCTGGCCTTGAGCATCATCCGCAGCAGATCGCCCTCCAGCCCATAGCGGCAGATTGCCGGCAGGAAGCTGCCAGCGGCCAGCGTGCCCA
Source organism: Stenotrophomonas sp. S4 (assembly GCF_054187805.2). Classification (NCBI taxonomy): domain Bacteria; kingdom Pseudomonadati; phylum Pseudomonadota; class Gammaproteobacteria; order Lysobacterales; family Lysobacteraceae; genus Stenotrophomonas; species Stenotrophomonas sp. S4. The sequence continues at coordinate 870,273 of NZ_CM196188.1, forward strand.
GCTGCGGGTGGCGCCAACGCACCAGTGCCTCGGCCGCCACGACCCGTCCTGACTGCAGTGACTTCTTCGGTTGGAACCAGGCTGTCAGGCTGCCATCGGCCATGGCCTGGCGCAGCTGCGATGCATCCGGTTCGGGCGCAGCCGCCGCGCGCGTGGGGGCCTCGCCGGCGGCCGGACGGGCCTGCGCCAGGGCCTCGAACAGGGCGTCCACATCGGCGGCCGCCACCGGCTTGGGCAGCAGGCCGATCACATCCAGCCCCAGCGATTCGGCCATCAGCCGTGCCGAGGTCATCATCCGGCGCGGCGCGGCGCTGACCACCGCAAGGCGGGGCGGGCGCGGCTGTGCCGCCAGCGCCTGGATGAACTGGATGCCGTCCTGCCCGGGCATCAGCAGGTCACTGACCACCAGGTCGTAGGGCTGGCACGCACACAGCGCGATGGCCGCATCCACGTCCTCGCAGGCATCGACCTGCACGCCGGCGCGGCTGCCGAACAGGTTGGCCAGGAAGCCACGTTGGAAGGGCTGGTCTTCCAGGATCAGGATACGCTGGGTCATGCGGGGTCTCCTTGGCGCAGGGCGTTGAGCGCCTTGCGCAGGCGGGCGATGTCGATGGGTTTGCTCAGGTAGCCCTGCATGCCACTGGCCAGGCAGCGCTCGCGCTCCTCGGCGGTGGCATTGGCGGTGGCGCCGATCACCGGCACCGGGTTGCCGTCATCGCGCAGCTGGCGGGCCAGCGCGTGGCCGTCCATGCGCGGCATGTTGATGTCGGTCACCACCAGGTCGAAAGACTGCTCGCGGCATCGCTGCAGGGCTTCCACACCGTCCTGTGCCAGCTCCACGTCGCAGCCGAGGGTGCGCAGCTGCTCGGCCAGGATCACCCGGTTGATCGGGTTGTCTTCGACGGCCAGCACGTGCAGGCCCAGCGGCATCGGCGTTGCCGCGCGCGATGTTTCCGGCAGCGCCGCACGTTGCTGCTGCACGTTGGCCAGTGCATTGCCGATCGCGGTCATCCCGTGCAGGGTCACCACCAGGCTGCCATCGGCGGCAACGGTGGGCTGGTCACCGCCGTCGATCGATGCCACCACGCGGGGGCCTGCCCAGGCCAACGGCATCCCGGCCTCGCCGTCCATCAGGATCGCGCCGTCGTGGTCCAGCAGTGCAGGGTCGCCCTGCAGGGGCTGCGCGTTGGCGCCCCACCGACGCAGCCAGCCGCAGGCACTGTCGACCAGTTCGCGATCACGGCCGCGGACCAGGATCGGCGGCTCCGGCAGCAGCGCGGGACCATCCTCGGCAGCGGCCAGCACCGGCAAGGGCAGGCGCACGCTGAAGCTGCTGCCCAGGCCGGGTTCGCTCACCACCTGCAGCTCACCGCTCATCAGGCGCACCAGGCGGTCGCTGATGGACAGGCCCAGCCCGGTGCCCTGCGCACTGGCCGCGCCTCGGACCTGGCGGAACGGTTCGAACAACCGCGCCTGTTCCTCCGCAGCGATGCCCACGCCGGTATCGGTGACCTGCCAGGCCAGCACGCTCGATTCGCCTTCGCGCTGCACCTGGCGCACGCGCAGTACCACCCGGCCATGCTCGGTGAACTTGATCGCGTTGCTGAGCAGGTTGCCCAGCACCTGGCGGATGCGGTCGGCATCACCGAGCACCCGCGTCGGCAGGCGCGGATCGGTACAGACCAGGATCTGCAGGCCCTTGCAGGTGGCCGACGCGGCGAAGCTGCGCAGCACGCTCTCGGTCAGCTCGCGCGGCGAGAACGCCGCCGGCTCCAGGGTGAGCTGCCCGGACTCGATCTTGGAAACATCCAGCACATCGCTGATCAACTGCAGCAGGACCGACGAGGAACTCTCAATCGTGCGCAGGTACTGCGACTGCCGGGCGTCCAGCGAGGTGTGCCCGAGCAGCTCCAGCGTGCCCAGCACGCCGTAGAGCGGAGTCCGGATTTCATGGCTCATGGTGGCCAGGAACGCACTCTTGGCCTGGTTGGCCGCATCCGCGGCCTGGCGTGCCGACGACAGCGCGGCCTGCGCCTGGCGGTGCCGGGAAATGTCATGGAACACGCACAGCAGCACGTCGTCGCCCTGGTAGCGGCAGGCCGCGTGCAGCACCTGCAGCTGACGACCATCGCGGGTGGTGAATTCCAGTCCACGCCCGCGCTCCCCGGCATGTCCGCGCCATGGCGCTTGCCAGTCGCTGTGTTCGCCTTCTTCGCCAAGCCAGTCGCGCAGCAGCTGGTTGGAGAGCAGCAGCGCGCGGTCGCTGCGGCGCAGGACGCAGATGCCGACCGGCGCCATGTCGATCACCGTCGAACTGAAATCCAGGTTCTCCAGCAGCCGGCGGTGTTGCTGCAGGGCCGGCTGGATCAGCTGGAGGTCCACGCGATGCCGCAGCAGGCGCAGCGCGAGGCCTGCCAGCAGCAGCAACAGCACGCAGATCAGCAGGGGCACCGCCAGGTCGCCCAGCAGCAGCTGCGGCGGCAGGTGGTAGACCAGCCGCCAGCCATCATTGCCAACCCCCTTCACCAGCGCTACGCCGCGCGGAAGCCCGCCGCTCCACAACGTGCCGAAGCTGTCGTCCTGGCGCTCCCGCAGGGTCTTCCAGCCCGCACCATCCAGTCGCGGCGCCTGGCTCGACAAGGCGGGCTGCCCGCCACGGTCGAGCAGCGCATAGCCGCCGATGCCCTGGCCGTCGATCATGCCCGCCGCCGCCGCGCCATCGAGCAGCAGCACCAGCCACTGCGTCGGATGGGGGCCCGCCTGAACCGGCTGGGCCAATGCAACGCCACTGTCACCCGGGCGCAGCCAGTACACCGGGTCGGCCCCTTCCACGCCACCGTTGCGCGCCTGCAGCACACGCAGCGATGGCAGGCGCGCCAGGTCGACATCGACCTCGCCACCGGCCAGCCAATGCGCGCCCCGTGCGTCGACCAGCAGCAGGTGCGTCTGCAGCGCCTGCAGCGTGTGCTCGGCGCGCGCTGACAACAGCAGCCGCTGGCCCGGTTGGCCGCCAGCACCATCCAGCGGCACCTGGCGCATGCCTTCGCTGTCCGTCGCAGGTGCATCCGGGTTGCCCGTCACCACCGAATCGCCCAGGTAGCGCAGCAGGGCTTCGCGCTGGTCGAAATAGATCTGTGCCCTGTAGGCCGCTGCATTCATTTCGCGGCGATGGGTCGAGATGTCTTCGGTGAATGCCGTGAGCAGGTAGAAGCCGGCTGCGGCGGCCAGGCAGATGAAGACGCATACGGTCAGGCAGCGCAGCAGCACCGACGCGGTGGTCGGTGGCACGGCCTGCTGCAGCGAAGGACGGGGGAAGCGGAACATGCAACATGCTAGGGAGCGGCGCGGATGGCGCGGAATCAGCCGTTTCCTAAAAAGCCGCCGCGGACCGGCCAGGCGGCAGCTCCTGCCTGGAAACCGTTCAGGCGGTGGAAAAAAAGAACCCCCGCCGAAGCGGGGGTCTCCTGTATCGGCGCTGGCCCGGCGCTTACAGCGCGCTGCCACCGAACTTGTGGGTGTACTGCAGGTTGATCGTGCGGCCGACGCTGTCGAACCAGGACACGTCGTAGTACGGGTAGGCGGTGTAGGTACGGTCCTTCGGCGGCATCTTGTTGAACACGTTGACCACCGACAGCGACAGGCGCGAGTGGTCGTCGAAGCGGTACTGCAGCGAGGCGTTGTAGCGATACGTTGCCTTCACGTACGGGCTGTCGCCGCTGTCCCAGTCGAACACCTGGTCGTAGCTGTCCGAGGTCGGCAGCTTGCCCAGGCGCGAGCCGTACACCGTTGCCGACCATGCATCCTTCTCCCAGGTCACGCTCAGGCTGGTCTTGGTGCGCGGGATGTCGAAGCCGCTGTTCACTGCGAACTGGTCTTCGGTACGGTCGCCCGGGTAGCGCTGGAAATCATGCTTCTTCACCCAGGTGTGGGTGCCGTTGAAGATGAAGTCGCCGATGCCCGTCTGCAGGCGGTAGCGCAGGCCGACGTCGATGCCGGAGGTAGACTCGCGGGCGACGTTGATCGGCTCCACGCGCACGCCATACAGGCGCCCGTCGTTGCTGCGGGTGATGCGGGCGAGCGCATCCACGCAGGTCGGCGAGGTGATGTCGGCGCTGCCCAGGCGGCAGTTCGCTTCGTTGGCCAGGATCGTGCGCACGTCCATGTCCTGCACCTGGTTGCGCATGTCGATGTCGAACCAGTCCACCGACAGATCCAGGCCGATCGCCGGCGACCAGACGAAGCCGGCACTCCACGAGGTGCTGGTTTCCGGGTCGAGCTGGCGGTTGCCGGTACGGCTGCGGATCAGGTTGCGTTCGTAGTCGGCGCAGTCGGTGGCACCGTCCGCGCGGCAGCTGTACAGGTCTTCGGCGGTGGTCTCATCGTTGCCCGGGCCGGCGAACACGTAGTGCAGGTCCGGCGCACGGAACGCGGTGCCGTACGAACCGCGGACCAGCAGCGTGTCGATCGGGCGCCATTCCAGGCCACCGCTCCAGGTCGCCTTGCCGATGGTGTGGCCGGAATAGCGGTACTGGTCGTAGCGGCCGGCCACGCTCAGGTTGACCGTCTCGTGCAGCGGCATGCGCAGCTCCGCAGCGGTCGCCCAGCGGTTGCGCGAACCCTTTCCGTCCGAATCCTTCCAGCTGTAGTAGTAGTACTCGGTCGCCAGCGGATCGGGGTTCAGCGAGTAGGCCTGCTGGCCCACTTCCACGGTCGCGGCAAACCCGGCGTCGCCCCCCGGAAGGCCGAACAGCGCCGAATTGGTCAGGGTGAAGGCGGCGGTCTCCGTGCGCGACTTCGGGGTGTAGGTGGTACGCGCGGCGATCGAATCGTACTCGGCGCGGGTCAGCGGCCGGTACAGGCGTGACGGGTCGGCGTTGTAGATCGGGAAACCGTCGTCATCCACGCCCAGCTGCGGGCCGAGGAACAGGTCATTGGCCTTGGCGGCGATGATCTGCGCCCAGCTGATCCGCGACTGGTACTGCGAATGGCTCAGCGCCGCTTCGTAGTCCCAGTTGCCGGTCAGGTTGCCCTTGAAGCCGGTGGTCACGCTGAAGGTCTTCTGCGTGCTGCGCACCATGGCGTTGCGCAGGCCACCCATTTCCTCGGGCGAGAACTGGCGCTGCCAGAACTCGATCTCGCCGGTGGCTTCGTTGTTGAAATAGCCCGACTCATCGCCGTTGGCATCCATGCGGCCCCACTTGGTGACGTCGCGCATCAGCGACATCGTGTGGTAGCCCAGCTGCACGTCGGCGAACCACTGCTGGCCATTGTCGAAGTCGTAGCTCAGCGACGCGTAGCCGTTGGCACCGCGGCGCTTGCTGAGGATGGTGCCGTAGCCGATCGAGCTGTCGCTGCCGCAGTAGTAGCCGTACTTCGGGCGATAGGCGCGGTAGGTGCTGCCCTGGTTCTGCCCGGCCAGCGCTTCGCAGGTGGCGGCGCCCGGGTCCAGGTAGTCATCGTTGTAGTCGGTGCGCAGGTAGGCACGGCGCGCGATGCGCGAACCCTCGGTGGGGCCGTCCTGGGTCGAGTCCTGGATGTCGCGCTCATAGGCCCACAGCGGGGTCTGCGACTGCAGTTCGACGCTGTACACCGCGTTGAAGTTGCCACGGCTGAAACCGCTGGCGATGCTCATGTCGAACGACTCGCCACCGCCTTCGGTGGTGGTGCCCATGCGCATGTCGATGGTGGTGCCGTCGGCCTTCTTCTTCAGGATGAAGTTGACCACGCCGGCGATCGCGTCCGAACCATAGATGGCCGAGGCGCTGCCGGTCAGCACTTCAATGCGCTCGATCATCCCCAGCGGAATGTTGGAGACATCGGTGAAGTTGCTGCGGCCCTTGAACGGCATCGGGAAGTCGGCGATACGGCGGCCATTGACCAGCACCAGCGTGTGGTTCGGGCCCAGGCCGCGCAGGTCCACCTGCTGGGCGCCCGGCGAGAAGTCGGCGCCGCTGGAAGACTGCTGGCTCTGTGTCTCACCGCCGTTCTGGGTCATCGCACGCAGCACGTCCGGCACGCTGGTGAAGCCGCTGGAGCGGATCTGTTCGGCGTTGATCACCGTGATCGGGGCGGGGCCTTCCACCTGGGCGCGCGGAATGCGCGAACCGGTGACCTGCACCGCGTCCAGTTGTTGTACCGAAGAGGAAGCCGGAGCCTGGGCGGCCGCGGAAGCAGCCACACCCATCAACGCCAGCTGGATCGACCACGCCATCGCCTTTCTACGCATGAGGAATTCTCGGAAATGAAGCTGGCCCGCAGAGGAGGGGCCCTGTCCCCCATTCAGATTTCCGGAATGGGCGCGCGCATTTAACGCCTTTTTTATGTCCTTGACTACTGGGTCCCTATCTGGCAAAGAGTGAAAACGCTTGCAAGTCGATTTTGTTCAGGGAGATCAAGATGCGACGCCTTCACCGGACCCTGCGTACCCCCGTTGCCTGGTTGGCGCTGCTGGTGCTGGCCTGGCCATTGGCCGCGCCCGCGCAGGACCTGCAGGGCCCCGGCTTCGCCTATTACGAGGTCGGCGACCTTGAGGCCCCACGCCCCGGCCCGCGTGCGCCCGCGATGATGCTGATGGGCGGTGGCGAGTGGGTGCCGGACGCCTTCCAGTGGTGGTTGAAGCAGGCCGGCAATGGCCGTGTGCTGATCCTGCGTGCCTCCGGCGGCGATGAACTGCAGGACCGCCTGTACCGCGAGATCGGCGGCACCACCGCGGTACAGACCCTGGTCTTCGACAGCCGCCGTGGCGCCGATGATCCAGCCGTGCTGCGCGTGGTCGCTGCGGCCGATGCCATCTTCATTGCCGGCGGCGACCAGTCGCGCTACATCCGCTTCTGGAAGGGCACCGCACTCAACCGCGCGCTCAACGCCCATGTACGCGCCGGCAAGCCGATTGCCGGTACCAGCGCCGGCCTGGCCATCCTCGGCGGCTATGCCTATGGCGCCATGGATGGCGGCAGCATCAGCTCGGCCGGTGCGCTGGCCGATCCGATGGGCAGCGCAGTCACCATGGACAGTGGCTTCCTGCAGATGCCCTACCTGCAGCGCGTGGTCACCGACACCCATTTCGACAAGCGTGACCGCCTTGGCCGCCTCATCGTGTTCGTGGCACGCGCCGCGCAGGACAGTGGTGACCCCGACATCGTCGGCATTGGCGTTGATGAGGACACCGCCCTGTGCGTGGAGCCCGATGGCCGGGCCCAGGTCTACAGCGCTGATGGCGAAGGCAAGGTCTGGGTGGTCAGCCCCGGTCGCGATGCCGACCGCCTAGTCGAGGGCGAACCACTGCGCTTCCATGCTGTTCCGGTGACCGTGGTCGCCAGCGGCAGCCGCATGCGCCTGGATGACTTCCAGGCCGAGGCCGACTACCAGGCCGTGGCCGACGTCAGTGACGGCGAGATTGAAGTCGTCCGTCAATGATCTTCCCGAAAGTGCCGGCCGCTGGCCGGCAACTCACCTTTCCTGATGCGCCCCTTGCCGGCCAGCGGCCGGCACTACCCTGCAATCCATTCCCTCGTCCTGCTGGAGACGTACCTGATGAAACTGCGCTTGGCGCTTTCCGCGCTGCTGTCCCTGCCGTTGCTAGCCCAGGCCGCACCGGCGACGTCGCCGCTGCTGGTCATCCATGGCGGCGCCGGCGTCGAGCGCAAGGACCTGTCGCCGGCAGAAGAAAAGGCCGCGCGCGAAGCGTTGCGCGCCGCACTGCTGAAGGGCCATGCCGAACTGGCGGCCGGCCGCCCGGCGCTTGCAGCGGTCACTGCGGCGATCACCGTGCTGGAGGACGATCCGACCTTCAACGCCGGCAAGGGCGCGGTGTTCACCCATGACGGCCACAACGAGCTGGACGCCGCAGTAATGGACGGCGCCACCCAGGCAGCAGGTGCGGTGGCCGGCGTGCAGCGGGTGCGCAACCCGATCCTGCTGGCGCAGACCGTGATGCAGAAGTCCAGCCACGTGATGATGGTCGGGCAGGGCGCCGAAGCCTTCGCGGTGGAGCAGGGCATTACCCTGGTTGATCCGTCGTACTTCCGCACGGAGAAGCGCTGGCAGCAGCTGCAGCGTGCGTTGAAGGAAGAGGCCAATGGCCAGGCGCATGCAGACCTGGAGACCGCAAAGCACTTCGGTACCGTCGGTGCCGTCGCGCTGGATGCGCAGGGGCAGCTGGCCGCCGGTACTTCCACGGGCGGCATGACCAACAAGCGCTATGGCCGGGTGGGTGACTCGCCGATCATCGGCGCCGGCACCTGGGCCGATGCGCGCTGTGCGGTATCGGGCACCGGTTGGGGCGAGTACTACATCCGCACCGCGGCCGCGCACGAGATCTGCGCGCGCATGCGCTACCAGGGGCAGACCCCGGAGCAGGCCGGCAAGGGCGTCATCAACGAGACGATTCCGCAGATGGGCGGCGACGGCGGTGCGATCGTGCTCGCCGCAGACGGCAAAATGGCCACGCCCTTCAACACCCAGGGCATGTATCGGGGCTGGATCGGCGCCGACGGTGTCCCTCATGTCGCAATTTTCGCCAGCGAGACCCTGCCGCTCCCCGGGCAATAACCTTGCGTATCAATGGGTTTGCGACAACGTGTGAAAAAGATGGAAAAAAGCGTTGACAGGCCCCCGTCCCATCAGCAGAATAAGCGGCTCACCACCACACACCGCAACGCTTCGGCGGCAACGGAATGGGGTGGTAAGGAGGGATACCCAAGCGGCCAACGGGGGCAGACTGTAAATCTGCTGGCTTACGCCTTCGGTGGTTCGAATCCACCTCCCTCCACCAGTTTCACGTTGTGACATTCCCGGCGCGGGAGTAGTTCAATGGTAGAACCTCAGCCTTCCAAGCTGATGGTGCGGGTTCGATTCCCGTCTCCCGCTCCATTGAATGAACTTTGAATCTTATCGAGTTCATGTCATAATGCAAAACTCGGCTCACGTAGCTCAGTCGGTAGAGCACTTCCTTGGTAAGGAAGAGGTCGAAGGTTCGATTCCTTTCGTGAGCACCATCTTAAGCATCACCTCTCAGACGAATTCGAGATAAGCAGCCATGGCCAAGGGTAAGTTCGAGCGCACCAAGCCGCACGTCAATGTCGGCACCATCGGTCACGTCGACCACGGCAAGACCACGCTGACCGCCGCACTGACCAAGATCGGTGCCGAGCGCTTCGGTGGCGAGTTCAAGGATTACTCCTCGATCGACGCCGCGCCGGAAGAAAAGGCGCGTGGTATCACGATCTCGACCGCGCACGTCGAATACGAATCCCCGATCCGTCACTACGCCCACGTCGATTGCCCGGGCCACGCTGACTACGTCAAGAACATGATCACCGGTGCCGCCCAGATGGACGGCGCGATCCTGGTGTGCTCGGCCGCTGACGGCCCGATGCCGCAGACCCGTGAACACATCCTGCTGTCGCGCCAGGTCGGCGTGCCGTACATCGTCGTGTTCCTGAACAAGGCCGACATGGTCGACGACGCCGAGCTGCTCGAGCTGGTCGAGATGGAAGTGCGCGAACTGCTGAGCAAGTACGAGTTCCCGGGCGACGACACCCCGATCATCGCCGGTTCGGCCCGCCTGGCGCTGGAAGGCGACCAGAGCGACATCGGCGTGCCGGCCATCCTGAAGCTGGTCGACGCGCTGGACAGCTGGATTCCGGAGCCGGAGCGTGCGATCGACAAGCCGTTCCTGATGCCGGTGGAAGACGTGTTCTCGATCTCGGGCCGCGGCACCGTGGTGACCGGTCGTATCGAGCGCGGCGTGATCAAGGTTGGCGACGAAATCGAAATCGTCGGCATCCGTCCGGTGCAGAAGACCACCGTCACCGGCGTTGAAATGTTCCGCAAGCTGCTGGACCAGGGTCAGGCAGGCGACAACGCTGGCCTGCTGCTGCGCGGCACCAAGCGTGACGACGTCGAGCGTGGCCAGGTGCTGGCCAAGCCGGGCACGATCAAGCCGCACACCAAGTTCGAAGGCGAAGTCTACGTCCTGTCGAAGGACGAGGGCGGCCGTCACACCCCGTTCTTCAACGGCTACCGTCCGCAGTTCTACTTCCGCACCACCGACATCACCGGCGCCGCTGCACTGCCGGAAGGCGTCGAAATGGTGATGCCGGGTGACAACGTCAAGATGGTCGTCACCCTGATCAACCCGGTGGCCATGGACGAAGGCCTGCGCTTCGCCATCCGCGAAGGCGGCCGTACCGTCGGCGCCGGCGTGGTCTCGAAGATCATCGAGTAAGCCTGCAGTACCGGTGGTTGCATAGCGCCGCCGGTTACGCGAATGGCGGGCCGGGAACCTCGGTCCGCCTTCGCCGTCTAAGGGAAGGCAAGTTTTCAACGTACGCCAGTAGCTCAATTGGCAGAGCAGCGGTCTCCAAAACCGCAGGTTGGGGGTTCGAGTCCCTCCTGGCGTGCCATCTGCCCACCTTATCCAGCGGCCTGGGCCGCTAAAGCAGACACAGCCGGATGAATAGCAAGATCGAACACTCCAAGGACAACTCCGCCCACGGTGGGGATATCGTCAAGTATGTCGCCGCATCGCTGCTGGTGCTGGCCGGTCTGTTCGTCTGGTTCTGGTTCTCTGTCGACTCTGGTCGCGCCGCCCAGCTGGGTGCGTGGGCAGGTCAGCTGCGTGCGTTGGCGGTCGTGGTCGGTCTGGTTGGCGGTATCGGCGTGTTCATGCTGACCGGCAAGGGGCGCGACACCCGCGAATTCCTCTCCGAGTCGCGCTTCGAACTGCGCAAGGTGGTCTGGCCGACGCGCCAGGAAGCCATCCGCATGACGTGGGTCGTGATCGTCGTGGTGCTCATCCTCAGCCTGCTGCTGGGTGGCTTCGACTTCCTGATCCAGAAACTGACTCAGTGGTTCCTGAGCCGCTAAGGAGAATTGCATGAAGCGTTGGTACGTCGTTCACGCCTATTCGGGCTTCGAGAAGTCGGTGGCGCAGGCTCTGCGCGATCGCATCGTCCGTGACGGCATGGAAGAGCGCTTCGGCGACGTCCTGGTCCCGACCGAAGAAGTGGTCGAGATGCGCGCTGGCCAGAAGCGCCGCTCCGAGCGCAAGTTCTTCCCGGGTTACGTGCTGGTCCAGATCGAGACCCACGAAGAAGCCGGCATCCCGCGCATCGACAACGAAAGCTGGCACCTGGTCAAGGAAACCCCGCGCGTGATGGGTTTCATCGGCGGCACTGCCGATCGTCCGTTGCCGATCGCCGATTCCGAGGCCGAGGCCATCCTGAATCGCGTTCAGGAAGGCGTCGAGAAGCCGCGTCCGAAGGTGCTGTTCGAGCCGGGCCAGATGGTCCGCGTCACCGACGGTCCGTTCAACGATTTCAATGGCGTCGTCGAAGAAGTCAACTACGAGAAGAGCCGCCTGCGCGTCTCGGTGCTGATCTTCGGTCGTGCCACCCCGGTCGAGCTCGAGTTCGGCCAGGTCGAAAAGGCCGTCTGACCCGTCTGTAGAGTCGAGCCATGCTCGACTCCGGACCAGAAACCGGGCCTGGCCCGGTTTCGTTCGTTTACCTGCCGCTTCAGGCATGTGAAGAAAAAACCTGTTATAGTGCGCGGCTTCCCGCTGGGAAGGCCAGCAGGACGAGGCCGCCGCAAGGTGGCCTTCAGCATGATTTCAAAACGCGATGCCGGGACGCGTGATTCCCGGTCCGATGGGGAGCCTGTTGTCGAAAGGCGCTAGCACCCGGAGAGCACTCACATGGCAAAGAAAGTTGTCGGTTACATCAAGCTGCAGGTGAAGGCCGGTCAGGCCAACCCCTCGCCGCCGGTCGGTCCTGCGCTGGGTCAGCGTGGTCTGAACATCATGGAATTCTGCAAGGCGTTCAACGCTGCCACGCAGAAGCTCGAGCCGGGTCTGCCGGTTCCGGTGATCATCACGGCCTACTCGGACCGTACGTTCACCTTCATCACCAAGAGCACCCCGGCTACCACCCTGCTGAAGAAGGCCGCTGGCATCTCGTCGGGCTCCAAGCGCCCGAACACCGAGAAGGTCGGCAAGGTCACCCGTAAGCAGCTGGAAGAGATCGCCAAGGCGAAGGAACCGGATCTGACTGCCGCCGACCTGGACGCCGCCGTGCGTACCATCGCTGGCTCTGCCCGTTCCATGGGCCTCGTGGTGGAGGGTTAATAAGATGGCACAGACCAAGCGTGAGAAGGCCATCAAGGCCGCCGTCGTTCCGGGCAAGGCGTACGCCTTCGAGGACGCGATCAACATCCTGAAGAGCGCCACCAAGGCCAAGTTCGTCGAGTCGATCGACGTTGCCGTGCGCCTGGGCGTCGATGCGAAGAAGTCCGACCAGCAGGTCCGTGGCTCCACCGTGCTGCCGGCCGGTACCGGCAAGTCGGTCCGCGTCGCCGTGTTCGCTCCGGCCGGTGCCAAGGCTGACGAAGCCCTGGCCGCTGGCGCCGAAGCCGTCGGTATGGATGACCTGGCCGAGAAGATGCAGGCCGGTGATCTGAACTACGACGTCGTCATCGCGACCCCGGACGCCATGCGCGTCGTCGGTAAGCTGGGCACCGTGCTGGGCCCGCGCGGCCTGATGCCGAACCCGAAGGTCGGCACCGTTTCCCCGAACCCGGGCGAAGCCGTGAAGAACGCCAAGTCGGGTCAGGTCCGTTACCGCACCGACAAGGCCGGCATCATCCACTGCACCATCGGCAAGGCCGACTTCGCCGAAGACGCGCTGAAGTCGAACCTGACCGCGCTGCTGCTGGACCTGATCAAGGCCAAGCCGGCCACCTCGAAGGGCACCTACCTGCAGAAGGTTTCGGTCAGCTCGACGATGGGCCCGGGCGTCACCGTCGACCAGTCGTCGCTGACCCTGAAGTAATTGTTTCAAGCGGTCACGGTACCTTCGGTGCCGTGACCGTGACATTTGAAGGCATCGCTGGCAGTGCATCGCCCGCGGTAGCCGTCAAAGACCGCAGGCGCGGTCGTGGCAATACCGGCGACGGGCACGGAAGCTCGATCTGGCAAGGAGTCGCCGCCGGAGCAGTCATGAGCGCTTAATCGATTCCCCGGAATCACCCTGCGTAGATGGTGCCCTTCTGGAGTTTTTCTGGTTCACGCACGTCTGGGTTTCCCAGGTTGGCCCACTCCAGGTCTAGAACGGCCCACCCCCGGAACATCATCCCGATGTTCCCGGCGTCCAGGACGGATGCCGCACAGGACCGCACACGGCAGGAGCCGTAAGCGGAGTTCAATAGGAGGAGTGCAATGGCTCTCAATCTGTCCCAGAAGCAAGAAGTAGTCGCCGAGCTGGCAGACGTCGCCGCCAAGGCCCACTCCTTGATCGCAGCCGAATACGCTGGCACCACGGTCGCCCAGATGACCGCGATGCGCAAGCAGGCTCGTGAAACCGGTGTTTTCTTGAAGGTTGTCAAGAACACCCTGGCTTCGCGCGCCGTTGAAGGCACCGAGTTCGCAGTCGCACAGGACCAGATGGTTGGTCCGCTGCTGTACGCGTTCTCGCTCGAGGAGCCCGGCGCTGCCGGTCGCCTGATCAAGGAAGCCGCCAAGGGCAACGACAAGCTGAAGGCTAAGGTCGTCGCCATCGGTGGTGAAGTGTTCCCGGCGAGCCACGTCGACGTGCTGGCATCGCTGCCGACCCGCGACCAGGCCCTGGCCATGCTGGCCCGCGTCCTGACCGAGCCGGTCACGATGTTTGCCCGCGCCATCAAGGCCGTTGGCGAGAAGCAGGGTGGTGGCGATGTCGCCGCCGACGCTGCCGAGCCGGCCGCCGAGACCGCCTGAGTTTCGACTTACCGTGGTTCCTGACGGAACCTCAACCCAGAAAATCATCCAAAGGTATTAATCATGTCCCTTACCAACGAACAGATCGTCGACGCCATCGCCGAGAAGTCCCTGATGGAAGTGATGGAGCTGGTCAAGGCCATCGAAGAGAAGTTCGGCGTCTCCGCCGCTGCTCCGGTCGCCGTGGCTGCTGCCGCTGGCCCGGCTGCTGCTGTTGAAGAGCAGACCGAATTCGTCGTCACCCTGAAGACTGCCGGCGAGAAGAAGGTCGAAGTCATCAAGGCCGTCCGCGCCATCACCGGCCTGGGCCTGAAGGAAGCGAAGGACCTGGCCGAAGCCGGCGGCGTCCTGAAGGACAACGCTTCGAAGGACGAAGCCGAGAAGATGAAGAAGGACCTGGAAGCTGCTGGCGCGACTGTCGAAGTCAAGTAAGCAGTTACCTTGCATCGTCACCGATTCACGGCGATGCAGCCAAGGCTGGGGGCGTAAGCCCCCGGCCTTTGGTCGTTGTTGCGGTGTTGTAGATCCACGCTCTGCGTGGGTGTGAAAAACAGCAGGAAAAAGCCCAACACGGGCTGCAGTCAAACCCCGGCAGGCCAGCGCACGGCGCGGCAGCGGGGGAGTGGTAGCAGACGAGTTGGCAGTTGGAAGTAGCGGGAGAAGGCGTGCTGGTGCCGGCAATACCAGCGACTTCCAACTGACAATTTCAAGTTCCCTTCGGATCGTGGGCGCACGATCCGCACAACAAGGTGGAAGACCTCATGACGTCCTATTCGTTCACCGAAAAAAAGCGTATCCGCAAGGATTTCGGCAAGCAGCGCTCGATTCTCGAAGTGCCGTTCCTGCTCGCCATCCAGGTGGATTCCTATCGTGAATTCCTGCAGGAAAACGTCGATCCGGCCAAGCGCACGGACCACGGCCTGCACGCTGCGCTGAAGTCGGTCTTCCCGATCGCCAGCTACAGCGGCAATGCCGCCCTGGAATACGTCGGCTACAAGCTGGGCGAACCGGTCTTCGACGAGCGTGAGTGCCGCCAGCGCGGCATGAGCTACGGCGCCCCGCTGCGCGTGACCGTGCGCCTGGTGATCTACGACCGTGAGTCGTCGACCAAGGCCATCAAGTACGTGAAGGAGCAGGAGGTCTATCTGGGCGAAATCCCGCTGATGACCGAAAACGGCACCTTCATCGTCAACGGCACCGAGCGCGTCATCGTCTCGCAGCTGCACCGCTCGCCGGGCGTGTTCTTCGACCACGACCGCGGCAAGACCCACAGCTCGGGCAAGCTGCTGTACAGCGCCCGCATCATTCCTTACCGCGGTTCCTGGCTGGACTTCGAGTTCGACCCGAAGGACGCGCTGTTCACCCGTATCGACCGTCGCCGCAAGCTGCCGGTGTCGATCCTGCTGCGCGCGCTTGGCTACAGCAACGAAGAGATGCTGGCCGAGTTCTTCGAGATCAACACCTTCCACATCAACCCGGATGAAGGCGTCCAGCTGGAGCTGGTGCCGGAGCGCCTGCGTGGCGAAACCCTGGGCTTCGACCTCGCCGACGGCGACAAGGTCATCGTGGAAGCCGGCAAGCGCATCACCGCGCGCCACATCAAGCAGCTGGAAGCCTCGGGCATCGCTGCCCTGGCCGTGCCGGACGACTACATCGTCGGCCGCATCCTGTCGCACGACGTGGTCGACGCCTCGACCGGCGAACTGCTGGCGCAGGCCAATGACGAGATCACCGACGAGCAGCTGCAGGCCTTCCGCAAGGCCGGTGTGGATGCCGTGGGCACCCTGTGGGTGAACGATCTGGATCGTGGCCCGTACCTGTCCAACACCCTGCGCATCGACCCGACCAAGACCCAGCTGGAAGCCCTGGTCGAGATCTACCGCATGATGCGTCCGGGCGAGCCGCCGACCAAGGATGCCGCGCAGAACCTGTTCCACAACCTGTTCTTCACCTTCGAGCGCTACGACCTGTCCGCGGTCGGCCGCATGAAGTTCAACCGTCGCGTGGGCCGCAAGGAAACCACCGGCGAAGCCGTGCTGTACGACAGCAAGTACTTCGGTGAGCGCAACGACGAAGAGTCCAAGCGCCTGGTCGCTGCCCACGGCGACAGCTCCGACATCCTGGACGTGATCAAGGTCCTGACCGAGATCCGCAACGGTCGCGGCGTGGTCGATGACATCGATCACCTGGGCAATCGTCGCGTGCGTTCGGTCGGCGAAATGGCCGAGAACGTGTTCCGCGTCGGCCTGGTCCGCGTCGAGCGCGCGGTCAAGGAGCGCCTGTCGATGGCCGAGTCGGAAGGCCTGACCCCGCAGGAGCTGATCAACGCCAAGCCGGTCGCCGCTGCCATCAAGGAGTTCTTCGGCTCCTCGCAGCTGTCGCAGTTCATGGACCAGAACAACCCGCTGTCGGAAGTGACGCACAAGCGTCGCGTCTCGGCCCTGGGCCCGGGCGGTCTGACCCGTGAGCGCGCCGGCTTCGAAGTGCGCGACGTGCACCCGACCCATTACGGCCGCGTCTGCACCATCGAAACCCCGGAAGGCCCGAACATCGGCCTGATCAACTCGCTGGCCGTGTACGCCCGCACCAACCAGTACGGTTTCCTCGAGACCCCGTACCGCAAGGTCGTGGACGGCAAGGTCTATGACGAAGTCGAGTTCCTGTCGGCGATCGAAGAGAACGAGTACGTCATTGCGCAGGCCAACGCCCTGACCAATGCCGACAGCGTGCTGACCGAGCAGTTCGTTCCGTGCCGCTTCCAGGGCGAATCGCTGCTGAAGCCGCCGGCGGAAGTCCACTTCATGGACGTCTCGCCGATGCAGACCGTGTCGATCGCGGCCGCGCTGGTTCCGTTCCTGGAGCACGATGACGCCAACCGCGCACTGATGGGCGCCAACATGCAGCGTCAGGCCGTGCCGACCCTGCGTGCGCAGAAGCCGCTGGTCGGTACCGGCATCGAGCGCGCCGTGGCGCGTGACTCCGGTGTGACCGTGAACGCCCGTCGTGGTGGCGAGATCGTGCAGATCGACGCGGCCCGCATCGTGGTCAAGGTCAACGAGGAAGAGATCGTTGGCGCCACCGACGCAGGCGTGGACATCTACAACCTGGTCAAGTACACCCGTTCGAACCAGAACACCTGCATCAACCAGCGTCCGCTGGTCCAGGTGGGTGACGTCATCGCCCGCGGCGACGTGCTGGCCGACGGTCCGTCCACCGACATCGGCGAACTGGCTCTGGGCCAGAACATGCTGATCGCGTTCATGCCGTGGAACGGCTACAACTTCGAAGACTCCATCCTGCTCTCCGAGCGCGTGGTGGAAGAGGATCGTTACACCACGATCCACATCGAAGAGCTGACCTGCGTCGCGCGTGACACCAAGCTGGGGCCGGAGGAAATCTCCGCCGACATCCCGAACGTCTCCGAGCAGGCGCTGAACCGCCTGGACGAGAGCGGCGTGGTGTACATCGGTGCGGAAGTCCGCGCCGGCGACATCATGGTCGGCAAGGTCACCCCGAAGGGCGAAAGCCAGCTGACCCCGGAAGAGAAGCTGCTGCGCGCGATCTTCGGCGAGAAGGCTTCGGACGTTAAGGACAGCTCGCTGCGCGTTCCGCCGGGCATGGACGGCACCGTCATCGACGTGCAGGTCTTCACCCGCGACGGCATCGAGAAGGACAAGCGCGCCCGCCAGATCGAAGAGTCTGAAATCAAGCGCGTCAAGAAGGACTTCGACGACCAGTTCCGCATCCTGGAAGCCGCCATCTACATGCGTCTGCGTTCGCAGATCGTGGGCAAGGTGGTCAACGGTGGTGCTGGCCTGAAGAAGGGTGACGTGATCACCGACGCCTTCCTGGACGGCCTGAAGAAGGCTGACTGGTTCGCCCTGCGCATGAAGGACGAGGACGCTTCGGAAGCCATCGAGCGCGCCCAGAAGCAGATCCAGGCGCACGAGAAGGAATTCGAGCGTCGCTTCGCCGACAAGCGCGGCAAGATCACCGCCGGCGACGACCTCGCCCCGGGCGTGCTGAAGATGGTCAAGGTGTTCCTGGCCGTGAAGCGCCGCATCCAGCCGGGCGACAAGATGGCAGGCCGCCACGGCAACAAGGGTGTGGTCTCCAACGTGGTGCCGGTCGAGGACATGCCGTACATGGCCTCGGGCGAAACCGTGGACATCGTGCTGAACCCACTGGGCGTGCCGTCGCGTATGAACATCGGCCAGATCCTGGAAGTGCACCTGGGCTGGGCCGCCAAGGGTCTGGGTCGCAAGATCCAGGCGATGATGGAAGCCCAGGCGGCGGTTGCCGACCTGCGCAAGTTCCTGGACGACATCTACAACCACGACGACACCAACGTGGCCAACCGTGTCGACCTGTCGCAGTTCAGCGACGAGGAACTGCTGCGCCTGGCCCGCAACCTGACCGACGGCGTGCCGATGGCCACCCCGGTCTTCGACGGCGCCACCGAAGCGGAAATCAAGCGCATGCTGGAACTGGCCGACCTGCCGAGCAGTGGCCAGACCCAGCTGTACGACGGCCGCACCGGTGAAGCCTTCGATCGCCACACCACCGTTGGCTACATGCACTACCTGAAGCTGAACCACCTGGTCGACGACAAGATGCACGCCCGTTCGACCGGCCCGTACTCGCTCGTCACCCAGCAGCCGCTGGGCGGCAAGGCGCAGTTCGGCGGCCAGCGCTTCGGTGAAATGGAAGTCTGGGCGCTGGAAGCCTACGGCGCGGCCTACACCCTGCAGGAAATGCTGACGGTGAAGTCCGATGACGTGCAGGGCCGCAACCAGATGTACAAGAACATCGTCGACGGTGAGCACGAGATGGTCGCGGGCATGCCGGAATCCTTCAACGTGCTCGTGAAGGAAATCCGCTCGCTGGCCATCAACATGGAACTGGAAGACAACTGATCCATGCCGGCGCGGCGGCCTCCGCCGCCGCGCCGCTGGCAGTCAACTGAAAGCCCATCGACACAGCATTCCTCCTTCTGGAGAACACCATGAAAGACCTGCTCAACCTCTTCAACCAGCAGCGCCAGACGCTGGACTTCGACGCGATCAAGATCGCGCTGGCCTCGCCGGACCTGATCCGTTCGTGGTCCTTCGGCGAAGTGAAGAAGCCGGAAACCATCAACTACCGTACCTTCAAGCCGGAACGCGACGGCCTGTTCTGCGCCGCCATCTTCGGCCCGGTGAAGGACTACGAGTGCCTGTGCGGCAAGTACAAGCGCATGAAGCACCGCGGCGTTGTCTGCGAAAAGTGCGGCACCGAAGTGACCCTGGCCAAGGTGCGTCGTGAGCGCATGGGCCACATCGACCTGGCGTCGCCGGTCGCGCACATCTGGTTCCTGAAGTCGCTGCCGTCGCGCATCGGCCTGATGCTGGACATGACCCTGCGTGACATCGAGCGCGTGCTGTACTTCGAAGCGTACGTGGTGACCGAGCCGGGCCTGACCGCCCTGGAACGCCGCCAGCTGCTGACCGAAGAACAGTACCTGCAGGCCCGCCAGGAGCACGGTGACGACTTCGACGCCGCCATGGGCGCCGAGGCCGTGTACGAACTGCTGCGCACGATCGACCTGCAGTCGGAAATGACCCGCCTGCGCGAGGAAATCGCCGCTACGGGTTCGGAAACCAAGCTCAAGCGCCTCACCAAGCGCATCAAGCTGATCGAAGCCTTCCTGGAATCGGGCAACCGTCCGGAATGGATGGTCATGACCGTGCTGCCGGTGCTGCCGCCGGACCTGCGCCCGCTGGTCCCGCTGGATGGCGGCCGCTTCGCGACCTCCGACCTGAACGACCTGTACCGCCGCGTCATCAACCGCAACAACCGCCTGCGCCGCCTGCTCGAACTGAGCGCGCCGGACATCATCGTGCGCAATGAAAAGCGCATGTTGCAGGAATCGGTCGATGCGCTGCTGGACAACGGCCGTCGTGGCCGTGCCATCACCGGCACCAACAAGCGCCCGCTGAAGTCGCTGGCCGACATGATCAAGGGCAAGCAGGGTCGCTTCCGCCAGAACCTGCTCGGCAAGCGCGTCGACTACTCGGGCCGTTCGGTCATCGTGGTCGGCCCGTACCTGCGTCTGCACCAGTGCGGCCTGCCGAAGAAGATGGCGCTGGAGCTGTTCAAGCCGTTCGTCTTCGCCAAGCTGCAGCGTCGTGGCCTGGCCACCACCATCAAGGCCGCCAAGAAGCTGGTCGAGCGCGAAGAAGCCGAAGTCTGGGACATCCTGGAAGAGGTCATCCGCGAGCACCCGGTGATGCTGAACCGTGCGCCGACCCTGCACCGTCTGGGCATCCAGGCGTTCGAGCCGGTGCTGATCGAAGGCAAGGCCATCCAGCTGCACCCGCTGGTCTGCACCGCGTTCAACGCCGACTTCGACGGTGACCAGATGGCCGTCCACGTGCCGCTCTCGCTGGAAGCCCAGCTGGAAGCGCGTGCGCTGATGATGTCGACCAACAACATCCTGTCGCCGGCCAACGGCGAGCCGATCATCGTGCCGTCGCAGGACGTCGTGCTGGGTCTGTACTACATGACCCGCTCGCTGGAAAACAAGAAGGGCGAGGGCATGGCCTTCGCCAACATCGCCGAAGTGAAGCGTGCCTACGACAACCGCGTGGTGGAACTGCACGCGCGCGTCAAGGTCCGCATCACCGAGGTGGTGACCGACGAAGACGGCGTCAAGCAGAACAAGACCTCGATCGTGGACACCACGATCGGCCGCGCCCTGCTGGCTGAAATCCTGCCGGAAGGCCTGCCGTTCGCGCTGGCCAACACCGAGCTGACCAAGAAGAACATCAGCCGCCTGATCAACTCCAGCTACCGCCAGCTGGGCCTGAAGGACACGGTCGTGTTCGCCGACAAGCTGATGTACACCGGCTTCGCCTACGCGACCCGCGCCGGCGTTTCGATCGGCATCGATGACATGCTGATCCCGGACGAGAAGAAGGGCATCCTCACCGAGGCCGAAGCCGAAGTGCTGGAAATCCAGGAGCAGTACCAGTCGGGCCTGGTCACCGCCGGCGAGCGCTACAACAAGGTGGTCGACATCTGGTCGCGCACCAACGAGCGCATCGCCAAGGCGATGATGGACACCATCGGTACCGAGAAGGTCGTCAATGCCAAGGGTGAGACCATCGACCAGAAGTCGATGAACTCGCTGTACATCATGGCCGACTCCGGTGCGCGTGGTTCGCAGGCGCAGATCCGTCAGCTGGCCGGCATGCGTGGCCTGATGGCCCGCCCGGACGGCTCGATCATCGAGACGCCCATCAAGGCGAACTTCCGCGAAGGCCTGAACGTGCAGGAGTACTTCAACTCCACCCACGGTGCCCGTAAGGGTCTGGCCGATACCGCGCTGAAGACCGCGAACTCGGGTTACCTGACCCGTCGTCTGGTCGACGTCGCGCAGGACGTGGTGATCACCGAGGTGGATTGCGGTACCACCGAAGGCCTGATCATGACCCCGATCGTGGAAGGCGGCGACGTGGTCGAGCCGCTGAAGGATCGCGTGCTGGGTCGCGTGGTTGCCGAGGACGTGTTCCTGCCGGGCAACGACGAAGATCCGATCGTCACCCGCAACACCCTGCTCGACGAGGCCTGGGTCGCCAAGCTGGAAGATGCCGGCGTGCAGACCATCAAGGTCCGCTCGACCATCTCCTGCGAATCGGCCTTCGGTGTCTGCTCGCGCTGCTACGGCCGCGATCTGGCCCGTGGCCACCTGGTCAACATCGGTGAAGCGGTCGGCGTCATCGCCGCGCAGTCCATCGGTGAGCCGGGTACCCAGCTGACCATGCGTACGTTCCACATCGGTGGTGCGGCGTCGCGAGCTGCTGCGGTCGACAACATCACCGTCAAGACCACCGGCTCGGTCAAGTTCAGCAACCTCAAGTCGGTCGAGCACGCCAATGGCTCGCTGGTGGCAGTGTCGCGCTCGGGCGAAATCTCGGTGCTCGATGCCCACGGCCGTGAGCGTGAGCGTTACAAGCTGCCGTACGGTGCGACCATCACGTCCAAGGACGGTGATGCGATCAAGGCTGGCCAGACCGTGGCCAACTGGGATCCGCATAACCACCCGATCGTGTCGGAAGTGGCCGGCTTCATCCGCTTCATCGACTTCGTCGACGGCATCACCGTCATCGAGAAGACCGACGAGCTGACCGGCCTCGCTTCGCGCGAAATCACCGATCCGAAGCGTCGTGGTACCCAGGCCAAGGACCTGCGCCCGATCGTGCGCATCGTTGATGCCAAGGGCAACGACCTGTCGATCCCGGGCACCGACCTGCCGGCGCAGTACCTGCTGCCGCCGCGTTCGATCGTCAACCTGCAGGATGGCGCCCCGGTGGGCGTGGGTGACGTCGTTGCCAAGATCCCGCAGGAAGCGTCGAAGACCCGCGACATCACCGGTGGTCTGCCGCGCGTGGCCGACCTGTTCGAAGCGCGCAAGCCGAAGGATCCGGCGGTGCTGGCCGAGCGTTCGGGCATCATCAGCTTCGGCAAGGACACCAAGGGCAAGCAGCGCCTGATCATCAAGGACACCGATGGTTCGGAGCACGAAGAGCTGATCCCGAAGTACCGCCAGGTCATCGTGTTCGAAGGCGAGCATGTCACCAAGGGTGAAACCATCGTGGACGGCGAGCCGAGCCCGCAGGACATCCTGCGCCTGCTGGGTGTCGAGCCGCTGGCGGCCTACCTGGTGAAGGAAATCCAGGACGTGTACCGCCTGCAGGGCGTGAAGATCAACGACAAGCACATCGAGGTGATCACCCGCCAGATGCTGCGCAAGGTCGAGATCACCGATCAGGGCAGCAGCAAGTTCCTGAACGGCGAACAGGTGGAGCGTCAGCGCGTTATCGAGGAAAATGCGCGTCTGTCGACCCGCAACGAGCTGCCGGCGCACTTCGATCCGGTCCTGCTGGGTATCACCAAGGCATCGCTGGCGACCGAATCGTTCATCTCGGCCGCTTCGTTCCAGGAAACCACCCGCGTGCTGACCGAAGCGGCCGTCCGCGGCACCTCGGACAACCTGCGTGGCCTGAAGGAAAACGTCATCGTGGGTCGCCTGATTCCGGCCGGTACCGGCCTGGCGTACCACAGCAACCGCCGCCGCGGCGCTTCCGGTCTCACCGAGTCGGAAATGCAGACCCTGGCCGGCACCCCGGCTGCGGTCGAGGCGCCGGTGGTTGAAGCCGAAGCTGAACAGGCATCGGGCGAAGAATGAGGTATCCGGTCCGGCCGCAAGGCCGGACCACCCCATCGGTCCATCGATGGGATTGGGAAAGGGCAGGGGAGATCGTCCGCGGTCGACCCTGTCAACCTGAACGGGGTACATGGAGGCCCCCCAGTAACGTCCCGGGATCAGGGACGGGCTTGACAGGAGGCGTTTGACTGCTTTCCTGGCAGGTTGCTACAATCGTCTGTCTCAGCAGGCCAGAATTTTGGCCTGCTTTAACATTTCCGCATCTCTGGTCGGATTTTCCGGCCACCAATCAGAAGAACCTACTGATGGCGACGATCAACCAGCTGGTCCGCAAGCCGCGGCAAGCGACCACCTACAAGAGTGCCTCGCCGGCGCTCGACAAGTGCCCGCAGCGCCGTGGCGTCTGCACCCGTGTCTACACCACCACTCCGAAGAAGCCGAACTCGGCTCTGCGCAAGGTTGCCAAGGTCCGCCTGACCAACCAGGAAGAAGTGATTTCCTACATCGGTGGTGAAGGCCACAACCTGCAGGAGCACTCCGTGGTCCTGATCCGCGGCGGTCGCGTCAAGGACCTGCCGGGTGTGCGTTACCACACCGTTCGTGGCTCGCTCGACGCCGCCGGCGTTGCCAAGCGTCGCCAGGCCCGTTCCAAGTACGGCGCCAAGCGTCCGAAGGCATAAGGAGAGAGCACTATGTCGCGTAAGGGTAATACTCCGCAGCGTTCCGTCCTGCCCGATCCGAAGCACGGAAGCGAAACCATCGCCCGCTTCATCAACATGGTCATGCAGAGCGGCAAGAAGTCCGTCGCCGAAAAGATCGTGTACGGCGCCATGGACGTGATCACCGAGAAGAACAGCAGCGCCAACGCCATTGACCTGGTGCAGAAGGCTCTGGACAACGTCGCTCCGGCGGTCGAAGTCAAGTCGCGCCGCGTCGGTGGTGCCACCTACCAGGTGCCGGTCGAAGTGCGTTCGTCGCGCAAGATGGCCCTGGCCATGCGCTGGCTGATCGACTCCGCGCGCAAGCGTGGCGAGAACACCATGCCGAAGAAGCTGGCTGCTGAGCTGATCGACGCCTCGGAAAACCGTGGCGGCGCCATCAAGAAGCGCGAAGAAACCCACCGCATGGCCGAAGCCAACAAGGCCTTCGCCCACTACCGCTGGTGAGTTTGACGGCCTTGTAAAACAGGCAGGGCAGCTCCACTTAGGTGCGTGCTGCCTCGCGGTCCCAGAAGGACTGCGCCAATCCGAAGGCCGCCGAAAGGCGGCGTTCGGCCATCCGAAATCCAAGAAATCTGAGAGGCTCCCGTGGCCCGTTCCACTCCCATCGAGCGTTACCGCAACTTCGGCATCATGGCTCACATCGATGCCGGCAAGACCACCACGTCCGAGCGCATCCTGTTCTACACCGGCAAGAGCCACAAGATCGGTGAAGTGCACGACGGCGCCGCCACCATGGACTGGATGGAGCAGGAGCAGGAGCGTGGCATCACGATCCAGTCCGCTGCCACCACCGCGTTCTGGAAGGGCATGGACAAGTCCCTGCCGGAGCACCGCTTCAACATCATCGACACCCCCGGGCACG
Source organism: Stenotrophomonas sp. S4 (assembly GCF_054187805.2). Lineage (NCBI taxonomy): Bacteria > Pseudomonadati > Pseudomonadota > Gammaproteobacteria > Lysobacterales > Lysobacteraceae > Stenotrophomonas > Stenotrophomonas sp. S4. Next base: position 894,818 of record NZ_CM196188.1, read on the forward strand.
TCGACTTCACCATCGAAGTGGAGCGCTCGCTGCGCGTGCTCGACGGTGCCGTCTTCGTCCTGTGCGCCGTCGGTGGCGTGCAGCCGCAGTCGGAAACCGTGTGGCGCCAGGCCAACAAGTACCACGTGCCGCGCATCGCGTTCGTCAACAAGATGGACCGCACCGGTGCCAACTTCCAGAAGGTCGTCGGCCAGCTGAAGGCCAAGCTGGGCGCCGTTGCCGTGCCGATGCAGCTGCCGATCGGCGCTGAAGACAACTTCAAGGGCGTTGTCGACCTGCTGAAGATGAAGGCCATCCATTGGGATGAGGCTTCGCAGGGCATGAAGTTCGAGTACAGCGACATCCCGGCCGAACTGCAGGCGGCTGCCGAAGAGGCTCGCCAGTTCATGGTCGAGACCGCTGCTGAAGCCAGCGAAGAACTGATGGAAAAGTACCTGGGCGGCGAAGAGCTGGCCGAGGCCGAAATCATCAGCGCGCTGCGTACCCGCACCCTGGCCACCGAGATCGTGCCGATGTACTGCGGCTCGGCCTTCAAGAACAAGGGCGTGCAGGCCATGCTGGATGGCGTGATCCAGCTGCTGCCGTCGCCGGTCGACGTGCCGGACGTGAAGGGCGTGGACGTTGACGACGACACCGTCGAAATGACCCGCAAGTCGGACGACAAGGCTCCGTTCTCGTCGCTGGCCTTCAAGATCATCACCGACCCGTTCGTCGGCGCGCTGACCTTCTTCCGTGTCTACTCGGGCACCCTGAACGGTGGCGACACCGTGCTGAACTCGGTGAAGGGCAAGAAGGAGCGCATCGGCCGCATCCTGCAGATGCACTCGAACAACCGCGAGGAAATCAAGGAAGTTCTGGCCGGTGACATCGCCGCGGCGGTGGGCCTGAAGGACACCACCACCGGTGACACCCTGTGCGCCGTGGACGCCCCGATCATCCTGGAGCGCATGACGTTCCCGGAGCCGGTGATCTCGATGGCCGTCGAGCCGAAGACCAAGTCGGACCAGGAAAAGATGGGTCTGGCCCTGGGTCGCCTGGCGCAGGAAGATCCGTCGTTCCGCGTCAAGACCGACGAAGAATCCGGCCAGACCATCATCTCGGGCATGGGCGAGCTGCACCTGGACATCATCGTCGACCGCCTGAAGCGCGAGTTCAACGTTGAAGCCAACGTCGGCGCGCCGCAGGTGGCCTACCGCGAAACCATCACCCTGGCTGACGTCAAGTCGGACTACAAGCACGCCAAGCAGTCCGGTGGTAAGGGTCAGTACGGTCACGTCGTGATCGAGCTGTCGCCGATCACCGCTGCCGACCGTGCCGATCCGAAGCTGGCTCCGGCCATCAAGGACGACTTCCTGTTCATCAACGACATCACCGGCGGCGTGATCCCGAAGGAATTTATTCCGTCGGTTGAAAAGGGCCTGCGCGAAACCATCACCAGCGGTCCGCTGGCTGGCTTCCCGGTCGTGGACGTCAAGGTGAAGCTGGTGTTCGGTTCGTACCACGACGTCGACTCCTCGGAAATGGCGTTCAAGCTGGCTTCGTCGATGGCCTTCAAGCAGGGCTTCGCCAAGGCCAAGCCGGTGCTGCTGGAGCCGATCATGAAGGTCGAGATCGTGACCCCGGAGGATTACCAGGGTGACGTGATGGGCGACGTCAGCCGTCGTCGCGGCGTGCTGCAGGGTTCCGACACCACCGGTGACGGTTCGGCCAGCATCATCAACGCGATGATCCCGCTGGGTGAAATGTTCGGCTACGCCACTGCGCTGCGTTCGCAGACCCAGGGCCGCGCCACCTTCACCATGGAATTCGATCACTACGAGCCGGCTCCGACCAACATCGCCGAAGCCGTCATGAAGAAGGGCTGAGCCTCGCTCAGCCTCTCTTGAAACCACTTACGAACAATCAAGGTATAGAACAATGGCAAAGGGTAAGTTCGAGCGCACCAAGCCGCACGTCAACGTCGGCACCATCGGTCACGTCGACCACGGCAAGACCACGCTGACCGCCGCACTGACCAAGATCGGTGCCGAGCGCTTCGGTGGCGAGTTCAAGGATTACTCCTCGATCGACGCCGCGCCGGAAGAAAAGGCGCGTGGTATCACGATCTCGACCGCGCACGTCGAATACGAATCCCCGATCCGTCACTACGCCCACGTCGATTGCCCGGGCCACGCTGACTACGTCAAGAACATGATCACCGGTGCCGCCCAGATGGACGGCGCGATCCTGGTGTGCTCGGCCGCTGACGGCCCGATGCCGCAGACCCGTGAACACATCCTGCTGTCGCGCCAGGTCGGCGTGCCGTACATCGTCGTGTTCCTGAACAAGGCTGACATGGTCGACGACGCCGAGCTGCTCGAGCTGGTCGAGATGGAAGTGCGCGAACTGCTGAGCAAGTACGAGTTCCCGGGCGACGACACCCCGATCATCGCCGGTTCGGCCCGCCTGGCGCTGGAAGGCGACCAGAGCGACATCGGCGTGCCGGCCATCCTGAAGCTGGTCGACGCGCTGGACAGCTGGATTCCGGAGCCGGAGCGTGCGATCGACAAGCCGTTCCTGATGCCGGTGGAAGACGTGTTCTCGATCTCGGGCCGCGGCACCGTGGTGACCGGTCGTATCGAGCGCGGCGTGATCAAGGTTGGCGACGAAATCGAAATCGTCGGCATCCGTCCGGTGCAGAAGACCACCGTCACCGGCGTTGAAATGTTCCGCAAGCTGCTGGACCAGGGTCAGGCAGGCGACAACGCTGGCCTGCTGCTGCGCGGCACCAAGCGTGACGACGTCGAGCGTGGCCAGGTGCTGGCCAAGCCGGGCACGATCAAGCCGCACACCAAGTTCGAAGGCGAAGTCTACGTCCTGTCGAAGGACGAGGGCGGCCGTCACACCCCGTTCTTCAACGGCTACCGTCCGCAGTTCTACTTCCGCACCACCGACATCACCGGCGCCGCTGCACTGCCGGAAGGCGTCGAAATGGTGATGCCGGGTGACAACGTCAAGATGGTCGTCACCCTGATCAACCCGGTGGCCATGGACGAAGGCCTGCGCTTCGCCATCCGCGAAGGCGGCCGTACCGTCGGCGCCGGCGTGGTCTCGAAGATCATCGAGTAATCTGGTAGTATCTGCGCCCCGATGTTGCCTGGGTAGGGCATCGGGGCGTATCAAATGGGAAAGCAGGCACAGGACGTGCCTTGTGTTCCCCGGACCAGGAAGGGTCAATGCCATTCAGGCGGCGTCAACAGGCGACTGTTGACAGCTGCCTTGCGTGCCATTATGCTTCTACGTCTGGGCAGGCCGGGAAACTGGTCTGCCTACGTTTTTGAGGTCTATGGAGTGACCTTGTCGGCCTGCAGGAGTGCGGGCCGTCCGTATTCAGGAATTTCATGGGGCAAAGCAACCCAGAGGCTTTGTCTGTCGCTCTTTTAACGAAGGAACCTACCGCCATGGCGGACCAAAAGATCCGGATCCGGCTGAAAGCGTTCGATCATCGTCTGATCGACCGTTCGGCCAGCGAGATCGTTGAAACGGCAAAGCGGACCGGCGCGCAAGTGCGTGGCCCGATCCCGCTGCCGACCAAGATCGAGCGTTACACCGTTCTCGTCTCCCCGCACGTCGACAAGGACGCGCGTGACCAGTACGAGACCCGCACGCACAAGCGCGTGCTCGATATCGTTGACCCGAATGACAAGACCGTGGACGCGCTGATGAAGCTCGAACTGGCTGCCGGCGTCGACGTTCAGATCAAGCTGACCTGAGGACTACGACCATGACGAAGAAGTATTCGTTGGGCTTCGTGGGCCGCAAGGCTGGCATGAGCCGCGTGTTCACTGAAGATGGCCGCTCCATCCCGGTGACCCTGATCGAAGCAACCCCGAACCGCATCGCGCAGATCAAGACCGTCGAAACCGACGGCTACAGCGCCGTGCAGGTGACCGTCGGCGCGCGTCGCGCTGCCCTGGTCAACAAGCCGGAAGCCGGCCACTTCGCCAAGGCGAAGGTGGAAGCGGGTCGTGGCCTGTGGGAATTCCGCGTTGAAGACGCGCAGCTCGGCGATTTCGCCGTTGGCGGCGAAGTCAAGGCGGACATCTTCGAAGTCGGCCAGATCGTCGACGTCCAGGGTGTCACCAAGGGTAAGGGCTTCCAGGGCACCATCAAGCGCCACAACTTCCGTATGGGCGATGCAACCCACGGTAACTCGCTGTCGCATCGCGCGCCGGGTTCGCTGGGTCAGCGCCAGACCCCGGGTCGCGTTTTCCCGGGCAAGAAGATGTCGGGCCACATGGGCGCGGTGCAGCAGAGCACCCAGAACCTGGAAGTGGTCAAGGTCGACGTCGAGCGCGGTCTGATCGCCGTTCGCGGCGCCGTTCCGGGCGCGGCGGGTGGCGACGTGATCGTCCGTCCGGCGAGCAAGGCATAAGGAGAGATGACGATGGAACTCGTTATCACGGGTAGCAACAACAAGGTCTCGGTCTCCGACGCCGTGTTCGGTCGCGATTTCAGCGAAGATCTGGTCCACCAGGTCGTCGTTGCCTACCGCAACGCCGGTCGCGCCGGCACCAAGGCACAGAAGACTCGCTCCGAAGTGGCTGGTACCACCAAGAAGTCGAAGAAGCAGAAGGGCGGCGGCGCGCGTCATGGCGCACTGACGGCTCCGATCTTCGTCGGCGGCGGTGTCACCTTCGCGGCCAAGCCGCGCAGCTTCGAGCAGAAGGTCAATCGTAAGCAGTACCGTGCCGCCATGTGCGCGATCCTGTCCGAGCTGAACCGTCAGGGCCGTCTGACCATCGTGGAGTCCTTCGATGTCGAAGTGACCAACACGAAGGGTCTGATCGCCAAGCTGGCCGGCCTGGAAGTGGGCAAGCGCCCGCTGATCGTCACCGAAGAAGCGTCCGAGCACCTGTACCTGTCCGCCCGCAATCTGCCGTACGTGCAGGTGCGTGACGTCCAGGGTCTGGATCCGGTCTCGCTGGTTGGTGCCGACACGGTCGTCATCACCGCTGACGCGGTCAAGAAGGTCGAGGAGTGGCTGGCATGAACAGCAACGAAAAAATCTTCAGCGTGCTGCGTGCCCCGCGTGTCTCCGAAAAGACCGCGCGCCTGCAGGAACTCTCCAATCAGTATGTCTTCGAAGTTTCGAACGAAGCCACCAAGGCCGATGTAAAGGCCGCGGTTGAGCAGCTGTTCGACGTCAAGGTCGAAGCCGTCAACGTGGTCAACGTCAAGGGCAAGAACAAGTCCTTCCGTAACCGTGCTGGCCGCCGCGGCGATTGGCGCAAGGCGTACGTTCGCCTGGCCGACGGCCAGTCGATCGATGTAACGGCCAAGGCCTGAGGTACATCCCATGCCATTGATGAAATTCAAGCCCACCTCCCCCGGCCGCCGTTCGGCCGTGCGCGTGGTCACCCCCGACCTGCACAAGGGTGCTCCGCACGCCGCACTGGTCGAGTCGCAGAGCCGCTCGGGTGGTCGTAACCACCATGGCCGCATCACCGTGCGTCACGTCGGTGGTGGTGCCAAGCAGCACTACCGCATCATCGACTTCAAGCGCAACAAGCTGGGCATTCCGGCGCGCGTGGAACGCATCGAATACGATCCGAACCGCACCGCCCACATCGCCCTGCTGTGCTACGTCGACGGTGAGCGTCGCTACATCATCGCCCCGAAGGGTCTGAAGGCCGGTGATCAGGTGATCGCTGGTTCGGACGCCCCGATCAAGGCCGGCAACACCCTGCCGCTGCGCAACATCCCGGTCGGCACCACCATCCACTGCATCGAACTGAAGCCGGGCAAGGGCGCTCAGATCGCTCGCGCCGCCGGTGCGGCCGTGCAGCTGGTGGCTCGCGAAGGCATCTACGCCACCCTGCGCCTGCGCTCGGGTGAAATGCGTAAGGTTCCGGTCGAGTGCTGCGCCACCATCGGCGAAGTCGGCAACGACGAGCACAGCCTGGAAAAGCTGGGCAAGGCCGGTGCCAAGCGTTGGCGCGGCGTCCGCCCGACCGTTCGTGGTGCTGCCATGAACCCGGTTGACCACCCGCACGGTGGTGGTGAGGCCAAGGCCGGCCAGGGTAACCCGCATCCGGTCACCCCGTGGGGTGTTCCGACCAAGGGTTACAAGACGCGCCATAACAAGCGCACTCAGCAGTTCATCGTCCGCGATCGTAGGGGCTAATCGACCATGGCACGTTCACTCAAGAAGGGCCCGTTCGTCGATCACCACCTCGTCAAGAAGGTGGAGGCCGCTGCGGGCAGCAAGAAGCCGATCAAGACCTGGTCGCGCCGTTCGATGATCCTGCCTGACATGGTAGGCATCACCATTGCCGTGCATAACGGCAAGAACCACATCCCGGTTCTCGTCAACGAGAACATGGTCGGCCACAAGCTCGGCGAATTTGCCATCACCCGGACCTTCAAGGGTCACGGTGGTGACAAGAAGTCGGGCAAGTAAGGAGAGATGACAATGGAAGCGAAAGCCATCCTGCGCACTGCGCGCATCTCCCCGCAGAAGGCTCGTCTGGTCGCTGACCAGGTGCGCGGTCTGCCGGCCGAACGTGCGGTCAACCTGCTGAAGTTCTCGGACAAGAAGGCTGCCCACCTGATCAAGAAGGTGGTGGAGTCGGCAATTGCCAACGCCGAGAACAACCAGGGCGCCGACGTCGACGAGCTGAAGGTTCAGACCATCATGGTTGATGAAGGTCCGACCCTGAAGCGTTTCATGGCGCGGGCGAAAGGCCGCGGTACCCGCATCCTCAAGCGCACCAGCCACATCACTGTGGTTGTGGGCGCCGCCAAGTAAGCGGATAAGGAAAAGACCATGGGTCATAAAGTTCATCCGATTGGTATCCGCCTCGGCATTTCCAAGGACTGGAACTCCAAGTGGTACGCCAACAAGGCCGAGTTCGCCGGTTACCTGGCAGCCGACCTGAAAGTGCGCGAAATGCTGCGCAAGAAGCTGGCCCAGGCCGGCATCAGCAAGATCCTGATCGAGCGTCCGGCCAAGACCGCTCGCGTGACGATCCACACCGCCCGTCCGGGCGTGGTGATCGGCAAGCGCGGTGAGGACATCGAGAAGCTGCGCAAGGAAGTGAGCGAGATGATGGGCGTCCCGGCGCACATCAACGTCACCGAAGTGCGCAAGCCGGAACTGGACGCGCAGCTCGTTGCCGAGTCGATCGCCCAGCAGCTGGAGCGTCGCATCATGTTCCGCCGTGCAATGAAGCGCTCGGTCGGCAACGCGATGCGCCTGGGTGCCCTGGGTATCAAGGTCAACGTCGGTGGCCGCCTCAACGGTGCAGAAATCGCCCGTTCGGAGTGGTACCGCGAAGGCCGCGTGCCGCTGCACACCCTGCGTGCCGACATCGACTATGGCTTCGCTGAAGCCAAGACGACCTACGGCATCATCGGCATCAAGGTCTGGATCTACAAGGGCGAGGTCTTCGATTTCTCCCAGGTTGGCCAGGAAAAGCAGGACGACACCCCGTCGCGCAACGATCGTCACGATCGCGGCGACCGTGGTGACCGTCAGCGCCCGGCCCGTGAAGCGAGGTAACGACAATGTTGCAACCCAAGCGAACCAAGTACCGCAAGGTACACAAGGGCCGTAACGATGGCCTGAGCTGGAGCGCCAACGCTGTCAGCTTCGGCGAATACGGCCTGAAGGCAACCGCACACGGTCAGCTGACCGCGCGTCAGATCGAAGCGGCCCGCCGCTCGATCAGCCGCTACGTCAAGCGCGGCGGCAAGATGTGGATCCGCGTGTTCCCCGACAAGCCCATCACCAAGAAGCCCATCGAAGTCCGAATGGGTTCTGGTAAGGGTAACGTGGAATACTGGGTGGCCCAGATCCAGCCCGGCCGCATGATCTATGAAATCGAGGGTGTTTCCGAGGAAGTGGCTCGCGAGGCGTTCCGCCTGGCCGCCGCCAAGCTCTCGGTCACCACCACTTTCGTGACCCGTACGGTGCGCTGATGGATATCAAAACTCTCCGTGAAAAGTCGGCTGACGAACTCAAGGCCCACCTGATCGACCTGCGTAAGGAACAGTTCTCTGTCCGTATGCAGCAGGTCACCGGCCAGCTGCCGAAGACCCACGACATTCGCCGGGTCCGTCGCGAGATTGCTCGCGTCAAGACCCTGCTCGGCAGCACGAAGTAAGGATGGCCGCTATGAGCGACAATACTGAAAAGAAGACGCTGCGCACGGTCGAAGGCCGTGTCGTCAGCAACAAGATGGACAAGACGGTTACCGTCCTGGTTGAGCGTCAGGTCAAGCACGCGCTGTACGGCAAGTACATCAAGCGCTCGACGAAGCTGCACGCCCACGATGCCGACAACGCCTGCAAGGAAGGCGATGTCGTCCGCGTGACCGAGATTGCTCCGATGTCCAAGACCAAGAACTGGCGCGTGGTGGAAGTCATCACGCGTGCGGCTGAATAAGGAGTCTGAATCATGATCCAGATGCAGAGCTACCTTGACGTCGCGGACAATTCGGGTGCCAAGCAGGTGATGTGCTTCAAGGTGCTGGGTGGTTCCAAGCGCCGTTACGCCGGCATCGGCGACATCATCAAGGTCACCGTGAAGGATGCGATTCCGCGCGGCAAGGTCAAGAAGGGTGAAGTGTATGACGCCGTCGTGGTGCGTACCCGCAAGGGTGTGCGTCGCGCCGACGGTTCGCTGATCCGCTTCGACGGCAACGCTGCCGTCCTGCTGAACAACAAGCAGGAGCCGATCGGTACCCGTATCTTCGGGCCGGTGACCCGTGAACTTCGTTCGGAGAAGTTCATGAAGATCGTCTCGCTCGCTCCCGAAGTGCTGTGAGCGACAGGAGATAATCATGGCTAACCGTATCAAGAAGGGCGACCAGGTTGTCGTCAACGCTGGCAAGGACAAGGGCAAGCAGGGCGAAGTCGTCCGCGTCGACGGCGACCGTGTGGTCGTCGCCAACGTGAACATCGTCAAGCGCCACACCAAGCCGAACCCGCAGGCAGGTGTTGCCGGCGGCGTGGTCGAGCGCGAAGCTTCGATCCATATCTCCAACGTGAACGTGCTGAACCCGGCTTCGGGCAAGGGCGAACGCGTTGGCTTCAAGGTGCTGGAGGATGGACGCAAACTGCGTGTGTTCCGCTCCAGCGGTGAGGCGCTCGACGCCTGAGGAATGTGAAGATGACTTCCCGTCTCGAAAAGATCTACAAGGAAGAAGTGGTGCCGGCGCTGATGAAGCAGTTCGGCTACACCAATCCGATGGAAGTACCGAAGCTCGTCAAGGTCACCCTGAACATGGGTGTCGGCGAGGCTGCCACCAACAAGAAGATCCTGGAAAACGCCGTCGCGGACATGACCAAGATTTCCGGCCAGAAGCCGGTTGTCACCAAGTCGCGTATCTCGGTTGCGTCGTTCAAGATCCGTGATGGTTGGCCGATCGGCTGCAAGACCACGCTGCGTCGCCACAAGATGTACGAGTTCCTGGATCGTCTGATCAACATCTCGCTGCCGCGCGTGCGCGACTTCCGTGGTGTTTCCGGTCGTTCCTTCGACGGCCGCGGCAACTTCAACATGGGTGTGAAGGAACAGATCATCTTCCCGGAAATCGACTTCGACGCCGTCGACGCGATCCGCGGTATGGATATCGCCATCACCACCACTGCGAAGACCGACGCGGAAGCGAAGGCGCTGCTGGCAGCGTTCAAGTTCCCGTTCCGTAACTGATCTGTCGAGGAAACCGAAATGGCAAAGACCTCCATGGTCAACCGCGACATCAAGCGGGAAAAGCTGGCCAAGAAGTACGCTGAGAAGCGTGCGGCTCTGAAGAAGATCGTGTCCTCCGTGGATGCGACCTACGAAGAGAAGATCGACGCCGCAACCAAGCTGGCCAAGCTGCCGCGCGATTCGTCGCCGAGCCGCCAGCGCAACCGTTGCGAGCTGTCGGGTCGTCCGCGTGGCGTCTACAGCAAGTTCGGCCTGGGCCGTAACAAGCTGCGCGAAGCCACCATGCGTGGCGACGTCCCGGGTCTGCGCAAGGCCAGCTGGTAATCCCAGTCGGCCCTGCGATCAGCAGCCCCTGCGGGGGCCGCTGAACCGGGGAGGGGAGGCGTTCAGCTTCCTTTCTGTGAAAAAACCCGAAGAGCCCGACGCAAGTCGGGCTCTTTTGGCGTATACTCCCGCGTCTTGCCCTGTGCAGACGGGGTTGTGGGAGTGGGCTTCTGGCCCGCTGCATCAAGGGACCTGGCCCGTTTCCAGGAGACAACAGATTTTCGCGAAAGCGGATATCGGTGCACTCAAAGGTACTCATATGAGCATGACTGATCCCATCGCCGACCTGCTGGTCCGCATCAAGAATGCGGCCGCGGTTGGCAAGCAGACGGTGAAAGCCCCGTCGTCCAAGATCAAGGTTGCGATCGCCCAGGTCCTGAAGGACGAGGGTTACATCACCGACCTGCGCGTGACCCAGCTGGAAAACAACAAGTCCGAGCTGGAAATCGTGCTGAAGTATTTCGAAGGCAAGCCGGTCATCGCGACCCTGAAGCGCTTCTCGCGTTCGGGCCTGCGCCAGTACCGCGGCAAGAGCGAGCTGCCGAAGGTCATGAATGGCCTGGGTATCTCCATCATTTCCACCTCCAAGGGCATCATGACTGATGCGCAGGCGCGCCAGCTGGGCGTCGGCGGCGAAGTCCTGTGCTTCGTGGCCTAAGGCGAAAGGAGTAGAACTATGTCCCGCGTAGCCAAGAAGCCCATCACCCTGGGTAAGGTCGAACTGAACGTCCAGTCGGAAAGCATCACCGTCAAGGGCCCGAAGGGCACCCTGTCGCTGGTCAAGCCGGCCGGTATTGCCATCAACGTCGACAGCGGCGTTGCCACCCTGAGCACCGAGAGCGCCGACCTGGTCGCGCTGACCGGTACCGTGCGTGCGATCCTGGCCAACATGGTCAAGGGCGTGTCCGAAGGCTTCGAGCGCAAGCTGGAACTGGTCGGCGTGGGTTACCGTGCTGCCATGCAGGGCAAGGACCTGAGCCTGTCGCTCGGTTTCTCGCACCCGGTCGTGTTCGTGGCGCCGGAAGGCATCACCATCACCACCCCGACCCAGACCGAGATCCTGGTCCAGGGCGCTGACAAGCAGGTCGTCGGTGAAGTTGCCGCCAAGATCCGTGCGTTCCGCAAGCCGGAGCCGTACAAGGGCAAGGGCGTGAAGTACTCCGACGAAGTCATCATCCGTAAGGAAGCCAAGAAGGCCTAATAGGCGCTTCCGCTTTCAAGGGAAAAACATCATGAACAAGAACATCGCCCGCCTGCGTCGCGCCAAGTCGACCCGCGCCCACATCCGTGAGCTCGGCGTCGCCCGCCTGTCGGTGCTGCGCACCGGCCAGCACCTGTACGCCCAGGTCTTCACCGCCGACGGTTCCAAGGTGCTGGCTGCTGCCAACACCACCCAGACCGACGTCATGGAAGGCCTGAAGAACGGCAAGAACGCCGATGCCGCTGCCAAGGTTGGCCGCATCGTCGCTGAGCGCGCCAAGGCCGCCGGCGTCGAGAAGGTTGCCTTCGATCGTTCGGGTTACCGCTACCACGGCCGCATCAAGGCCCTGGCAGAAGCCGCCCGCGAAGCCGGCCTGCAGTTCTAAGGGATAAGGGCAGGGGGCTGATGGCCTCCTGCCCGCCTGCTCGCCAGCCTGAGTGAGGCTGGACGGCGCCGCTCTTCTGCAGCGGTCCACCGGAACGACGCGTCACTCCACAACCATAAGCGGCCCCGAGCCGTACATACCCAAACAACCAAGGAATCAACATGGCAGAAGAGCGTCAGCAGCGGGGTCGCGATCGCGACCGTAACCGCGAAGAGAAGATCGACGACGGCATGATCGAAAAGCTGGTCGCGGTCAATCGCGTCAGCAAGACCGTCAAGGGTGGCCGCCAGTTCACCTTCACCGCCCTGACCGTTGTCGGCGACGGCGAAGGCAAGGTCGGTTTCGGTTATGGCAAGGCCCGCGAAGTGCCGGTTGCCATCCAGAAGTCGATGGAGCAGGCCCGCAAGAACCTGGTCAGCGTTGACCTGAACAACGGCACCCTGTGGCACACCATCAAGGATGGTCACGGCGCAGCCCGCGTGTTCATGCAGCCGGCTTCGGAAGGTACCGGCGTGATCGCCGGCGGTGCCATGCGCGCCGTGCTGGAAGCCGTTGGCGTGAAGAACGTGCTGGCCAAGGCCACCGGTTCGCGCAACCCGATCAACCTGGTGCGTGCCACCGTGAAGGGCCTGTCTGCTGCGCAGTCGCCGGCTCGCATCGCGGCCAAGCGCGGCAAGAAGGTGGAGGAACTCAACCATGGCTAATGAGTCCAACAAGACTGTGAAGGTCCGCCTGGTGCGTGGCCTGCGTGGTACCCAGTCGCGTCACCGCCTGTCGGTGCGTGCCCTGGGCCTGAACAAGCTCAACGATGTGCGTGAACTGAAGGACAGCCCGCAGGTACGCGGCCTGATCAACAAGGTTCAGTACCTCGTCCAGGTTGAGGAGTAATCGACCATGACTCTGCGTCTCAATGAACTGAGCCCGGCACCGGGCGCCCGCACCGAGCGCACCCGCGTCGGTCGCGGTATCGGCTCGGGCCTGGGCAAGACTGCCGGCCGCGGCCACAAGGGTTCGTTCGCCCGTAAGGGTGGCGGCAAGATCAAGGCTGGCTTCGAAGGCGGCCAGACCCCCATGCAGCGTCGTCTGCCGAAGATCGGCTTCCGTTCGCCGATCGCCAAGGATACCGCTGAAGTGCTGCTGTACGCGCTGGACAAGCTGCCGGCCGGTGAGATCGACTTCGCCGCCCTGCGTGCTGCCAAGCTGGTCCCGAGCACCGCAAAGAAGGCCAAGGTCGTCGTCAAGGGCGAAGTGACCAAGGCGTTCACCCTGAAGGGTATTGCTGCCACGGCTGGTGCCAAGGCCGCGATCGAAGCTGCCGGCGGCAGCGTAACGGAGTAAGAAAATCATGGCGCAAGCTGGCATCGGTAACCTCGCGGGCGGAATGGGCAAGTTCACTGAACTTCGCCAACGTTTGCTGTTCGTCGTCGGGGCTTTGATCGTCTATCGCATCGGCTGCTACGTGCCGGTGCCGGGCGTCAATCCCGATGCCATGCTTGCCATGATGCAAACGCAGGGCGGCGGCATCGTGGACATGTTCAACATGTTCTCGGGCGGCGCCCTGCACCGTTTCAGCATCTTCGCGCTGAACGTGATGCCGTACATCTCGGCATCGATCGTGATGCAGCTGGCCGTGCACATCTTCCCCGCCCTGAAGGCGATGCAGAAGGAAGGTGAGTCCGGTCGCCGCAAGATCACCCAGTATTCGCGCATCGGCGCCGTGCTGCTGGCGGTGGTGCAGGGCGGCTCGATCGCACTGGCCCTGCAGGGCCAGGTCTCGCCGTCGGGCGCTCCGGTCGTGTATGCGCCGGGCATGGGCTTCGTGCTCACCGCCGTGGTCGCACTGACCGCCGGCACCATGTTCCTGATGTGGGTCGGTGAGCAGGTCACCGAGCGCGGCATCGGCAACGGCGTGTCGCTGATCATCTTCGCCGGTATCGTTGCGGGCCTGCCGGGTGCGGTCATCCACACCTTCGACGCCTACCGCGACGGCAACATCCAGTTCATCCAGCTGCTGCTGATCGCCATCGTCGTGCTCGCCTTCACCTTCTTCGTGGTGTTCGTCGAGCGTGGCCAGCGCCGGATCACGGTGAATTACGCGCGCCGCCAGGGCGGTCGCAACGCGTACATGAACCAGACCTCGTTCCTGCCGCTGAAGCTCAACATGGCCGGCGTCATCCCGGCGATCTTTGCCTCGAGCCTGCTGGCCTTCCCGGCCACCCTGGCCATGTGGTCCGGCCAGGCCGCCAACCAGAGCAGCTTCGGCCAGGTCCTGCAGAAGGTCGCCAACGCCCTGGGCCCGGGCGAGCCGCTGCACATGATCGTGTTCGCTGCGCTGATCACCGGTTTCGCGTTCTTCTATACCGCGCTGGTGTTCAACTCGCAGGAAACCGCCGACAACCTGAAGAAGTCCGGCGCGCTGATTCCAGGCATCCGTCCGGGCAAGGCCACCGCCGACTACATCGACGGCGTGCTGACCCGCCTGACCGCGGCTGGCTCGGCGTACCTGGTGATCGTCTGCCTGCTGCCGGAACTGATGCGCACGCAGCTGAACGCCTCGTTCTACTTCGGTGGTACGTCGCTGCTGATCGTGGTGGTGGTGGTGATGGACTTCATCGCCCAGGTGCAAGCGCACCTGATGTCCCACCAGTACGAGAGCCTGCTGAAGAAGGCCAACCTGAAGGGTGGCAACCGCGGCGGTTTTGCCCGCGGCTGATAGGCCTGTTATACTTTCGTCTTCCTGACGTGATGGTCCCTCCGCTTCGCGGACTCCGGCCACACAAACGAAGGGCGGCCCCCGCAGCGGTTCCGGGTGGGGGTGTGATGAGGTGGTCCCGCGCTGGAGTAGCGCGGGCGGCCCCGGGGGAAACTCCAGGTCCAACCCCATCCGGCGCCGGAGCCTGGGCACACTCCCCAGGCCGGGTTCATGAAACCAATGGTTTCACGGGCTTCCATGTAAACCGGAACCTTGTTAGTATCGCTAGTTCACTTTTTTGATCCATCCTGCCGGATTGGCGTGCCCGAGGCGCGCTGTCGGCCATCACTCAGCTGGAGAACCGCGTCATGGCGCGTATTGCAGGCGTCAACCTGCCAGCCCAGAAGCACGTCTGGGTCGGGTTGCAAAGCATTTACGGCATCGGCCGTACCCGTTCGAAGAAGGTCTGCGAAGTCGCAGGCGTTGCTTCGACCACCAAGATCCGCGATCTGTCGGAGCCGGAAATCGAGCGCCTGCGCGCCGAAGTCGGCAAGTACATCGTGGAAGGCGATCTGCGCCGTGAAATCGGTATCGCGATCAAGCGCCTGATGGACCTGGGCTGCTACCGCGGCCTGCGTCACCGTCGTGGCCTCCCGCTGCGTGGCCAGCGCACCCGTACCAACGCCCGCACCCGCAAGGGTCCGCGCAAGGCGATCAAGAAGTAAGGGACTGAGAAATGGCTAAGCCCGCTGCTAAGACCAAGAAGAAGATCAAGCGCGTCGTCACCGACGGCGTTGCCCACGTCCACGCTTCGTTCAACAACACCATCGTCACCATCACCGACCGCCAGGGCAACGCTCTGTCGTGGGCGACCTCCGGTGGCGCTGGCTTCCGCGGTTCGCGCAAGTCGACCCCGTTCGCTGCCCAGGTGGCTGCTGAAAAGGCCGGTCGTGCTGCGCTGGACTACGGCGTGAAGTCGCTGGAAGTCCGCATCAAGGGCCCGGGTCCGGGCCGTGAGTCGGCCGTGCGTTCGTTGAACAACGTCGGCTACAAGATCACCAACATCATCGACGTGACGCCTATCCCGCACAACGGGTGCCGTCCGCCGAAGAAGCGTCGCGTCTAAAGGGAGCGATAAGAAATGGCTCGTTATATCGGTCCTACCTGTAAGCTCGCCCGTCGCGAAGGCGCCGACCTGTCCCTGAAGAGCCCGGCGCGTGCGCTGGACTCGAAGTGCAAGCTGGAGCAGAAGCCCGGCCAGCACGGCGCCACTGCCCGCAAGGGCAAGCTGTCCGACTACGCCACCCAGCTGCGTGAAAAGCAGAAGGTCAAGCGTATCTACGGCCTGCTGGAGCGTCAGTTCCGCAACTACTACAAGAAGGCCTCGACCAAGAAGGGCAACACCGGCGAGAACCTGCTGCAGCTGCTGGAAACCCGCCTGGACAACGTCGTCTACCGCATGGGCTTCGCCGTGACCCGTCCGGCTGCCCGTCAGCTGGTGTCGCACCGCGGCGTCACCGTGAATGGCAAGTCGGTCAACCTGGCTTCGTACCAGGTCAAGGCTGGCGACGCCATCGCCCTGTCCGAAAAGGCTGCCAAGCAGCTGCGCGTCCAGGAAGCCCTGACCGTCGCCGCCCAGCATGACCTGAGCCCGTCGTGGGTTGAAGTGGATTCCGGCAAGTTCACCGGCATCTTCAAGGCTGTTCCGGATCGTTCGGATCTGCCTGCGGACATCAACGAAGCGCTGATCGTCGAGCTGTATTCGAAGTAATTCATCATTGGAGAGCCCCCGGCGACGGCCGGGGGTTCACTAGGAGAACCCGCAACATGACGGTTACCGCCAACCAGGTTCTGCGTCCTCGCGGTCCGCAGATCGAACGCCTTACCGACACCCGTGCAAAGGTCGTTATCGAACCTTTGGAGCGGGGTTACGGGCATACGCTGGGTAATGCCCTGCGTCGCGTGCTGCTGTCGTCCATCCCGGGCTTCGCCATCACGGAAGTCGAAATCGACGGCGTGTTGCATGAGTACACCACGGTCGAAGGTCTGCAGGAGGACGTGCTCGAAGTCCTGCTGAACCTGAAGGACGTGGCAATCCGTATGCACTCCGGCGACAGCGCCACCCTGTCCCTGTCCAAGCAGGGCCCGGGCGTTGTCACCGCTGCCGACATCAAGGTCGACCACAATGTGGAGATCCTGAACGGCGACCATGTGATCTGCCACCTGACCAAGGATACGGCGATCAACATGCGTCTGAAGATCGAACGTGGTTTCGGCTACCAGCCGGCTGCCGCGCGTCGTCGTCCGGACGAAGAAACCCGTGCCATCGGCCGCCTGGTCCTGGATGCCTCGTTCTCGCCGGTCCGCCGCGTCGCCTATGCCGTGGAAGCGGCCCGCGTCGAACAGCGTACCGACCTGGACAAGCTGGTCATCGATATCGAGACCAACGGCACCATCGACGCCGAGGAAGCCGTGCGCACCGCCGCCGACATCCTCAGCGACCAGCTGTCGGTGTTCGGTGACTTCACCCACCGTGACCGCGGTGCGGCCAAGCCGGCCAACAACGGCGTGGATCCGGTGCTGCTGCGCCCGATCGACGATCTGGAGCTGACCGTGCGTTCGGCCAACTGCCTGAAGGCTGAAAGCATCTACTACATCGGCGATCTGATCCAGAAGACCGAAGTGGAGCTGCTGAAGACCCCGAACCTGGGCAAGAAGTCGCTCACCGAGATCAAGGAAGTGCTGGCTCAGCGCGGCCTGTCGCTCGGCATGAAGCTGGAGAACTGGCCGCCGGCCGGCGTCGCCAGCCACGGCATGCTGGGCTGATATCGGTAATGCCTGAAGGCTCCACCGTTCGCGGTGGGGCCTTCAACGCACCACACCATGCCACGACGAACCGCAGGTTCGCGGGGCAGGTCGTCCAGGACGGACGGCCAGGACCATCCGCAGTCCGCGCAGCAACGCCAGGATGGCGACAACGATCCGCACAGCCTCATCATTAACCAAGGAATATCACCATGCGTCACCAGAAGTCTGGCCGTAAGTTCAGCCGTACCAGCGCCCACCGCGAAGCGATGTTCAAGAACATGGCCGCCTCGCTGTTCAAGCACGAGCTGATCAAGACCACCCTGCCGAAGGCCAAGGAACTGCGCCGCGTTGCCGAGCCGCTGATCACCCTGGCCAAGGTCGACTCCGTCGCCAACCGCCGTCTGGCCTTCGCCCGCCTGCGCGACAACGAAGCCGTGGGCAACCTGTTCACCATCCTGGGCCCGCGCTACGCGAACCGTCCGGGCGGCTACCTGCGCCTGCTGAAGTGCGGCTTCCGCGCCGGCGACAACGCGCCGATGGCCTACGTCGAGCTGGTTGACCGTCCGGTCGTGGCCGAGGAAGTGGCCGAGTAATCGGACCGCTCCAACGCGACACAGCGAAAGCCCGGCCTCTGCCGGGCTTTTGCGTTTTCGGGGTCGGATCCCTTTCCGCAGGACAGGGCTCTGACCCGCACCGTTCCGACAGGCGTCACCTGTGGCGGTTCGAATGGCACGCACTCTCGGTTACGCTTGGCGCCTTGATCCATTCGAGCGTTGACGATGAATCCACTGCGCTGGCCCTTCCGCGCCCAGTTCTTCCTGGGCTTCCTGATCTGCGCGGGCCTGCTCGGCTACGCGATCTTCCTGCAGCTGAAGATGGGCCTGGAGCCGTGCCCGCTGTGCATCTTCCAGCGCCTGGCATTCGCTGCGCTGGGCCTGCTGTTCCTGATCGGTGCGTTGCATGGGCCGTCCAACCGCCCCGGCCGCGCGACCTACGGCGTGCTGGCCTTCATTGCCGCCGCAGTGGGCGTTGGCATTGCGGCGCGCCACGTCTACGTGCAGATGCTGCCGCCGGAGATGGGCGCGACCTGCGGCCCGCCGCTGAGCTTCCTGCGCGAGACCATGGGGCCACTGGAAGTGTTCCGCACGGTGCTGACCGGTACCGGCAACTGCGGCAACATCGATTGGACGTTCCTGGGCCTGACCATGCCGATGTGGTCGGGCGTGTGGTTCGTGCTGCTTGCGCTGTGGGCGCTGGTGGTGTCGCTGCGCAAGGTCAAGCGCTGAAGCAGCGGTAGTGCCGGCCGCTGGCCGGCAACCCCATGAACGATGGCAGCGTTCCTGTAGATGCCGGCCAGCGGCCGGCACTACCACGGTCCGTCCTCAGAAATCCTGCTGCAGGCTCAGATAGGCGCCACGGCGCGGCCCCCACTGCGGCGCGAACACGCCAACACCGCCACCGTCACGCAGCTGGTAGCTGCGGTCCAGCGCGTTGATCACCGCCAGCTGCACGTGCAGCGGATGTCCGCTGTCGGCGTTGAAGTCGTGCCCGGCGCTGAGGTTCACCTGCAGGTAGGACGGCAGCTCACCGCCGTTGGGCACGCCCTCGATATCCGAACGCAGGCCGCTGCCGAACACGTAGTTGGCGCCGATCCGGTTGTGCCCGGCGAAGGCGTAGCTGAAGCCTCCCGACGACGTCAGCTTCTGGTCGTGGTCCAGGTGGATCCAGTGGTCGGCCACATAGGCCAGCGCGTCCGGATCGAGGTTGTACTGGCCGGTGATGACCTGGGTGCCGATGGCCTTGTTGTACGCCGCGTTGAAGTAGGCGCTGAACGGACCGTTGCTGTAGTCGGCACTGAACTCCAGGCCACGGATATGGCCGCGGCGGTAGTTGAACGTCGAGTAGATGTAGGCGGCGCCGAACTGGCCTTCGTCCTGCAGGCGCGCGACGCGGCGGTCGTACGCGTCCAGGCCCAGGGTCAGGTGTTCACCCAGCTGCTGCGAGACACCAATGTCGTAGTAGTCGCTGCGTTCGGCCAGCGGTACGTTGTTGCCGCCGCTGGGCTGCTGGTTGGTGGTGCCGTCATACAGGGCGATATCGCTGCTGGCGATCAGCTCACTGGCCGGTGGCGTGAAGTAACGCGAATAGCCGGCGTGAACGGTGGTGCTGTCGCTCGCATTCCAGACCACGCCCACGCGCGGGCTGAGCTGGCCCTCGGTGTGGCCGAAGGCCTTGTAGCGATCACCACGCAGGCCGTAGTTCACGGTCCAGTCGTCGCCGATCTTCCATTCATCCTGCACGTACAACGCCAGCGTGCTGGCATGGAAGGCGCTGCGGTCGGGAATCAGCAGCGGCGTGGTGCTGGACTGCTGGCCGGTGTCATCGACCGGGAACACCCAGCTGCTGTTGCTGGCCCGCGCGTTCTCGTAGTTGCCGTACAGGCCGTAGCGCAATGTGTGGTCGTTGCCCAGTGGGGTGGAGAAGTCGGCCTGCAGGGTGTTGGCGCGGTTGCTGCGCTGGACCTGCGAGGCGACGCCACTGAACACCAGATCGCCGATGACATCCGGGTTGAACGCTACGTCGCTGTAGCGCTGCCCGGCGGACAGCTGGTAGGCGGTGCTGCCCAGCGTACCCTGCAGCACCAGCATGCCGAAGCGGGTGGTTTCGCGCTGGGTTTCATCCAGCTGGCTGGAGTCGAAGGTGGTGGTGTCCAGGTAACCGAACTGCGGGGTCTGCCCGGGGTTGACCGGGATCTGGAAGCGGTTGTTGGCGAAGCCGGCGAACACGCTCAGGCGGGTGTTCTCGTTGACCAGGTAGGTCAGGTCGGCGAAGGCCTTGCCCTGGTGGGTGTCGTCGTGCAGCGGCTTGCGCGAACTGGTCGGATTCTCCAGGCCGACCTCGTTCTGGTCGTAGTTGCCGGTCAGGAACCAGCTCCAGCGTCCCTGGTTGCCCCACCACGAGGCATTCGGATTGATCTTGCCGAACGAGCCTGCGGTCAGCCCGGCGCTGCCGCCATTGCCGAGCTCGGCACCACTGCGCGTGGTGATGTCGACCACCGCCGCGGTGCGCTCGCCGAACTGCGCCGGCAGTGCGCCATCCATCAGGCGGATGCTCTTGATGGTGCGGGCGTCCAGGGTCTGGCCGAAGCCGGAGATCGATTCGGGCAGCAACACGCCGTTGATGCGGTACTGCAGATTGGCGTGGTCGCCGCGCACGTGCACGCCGCCATAGGAATCCTGGACCACGCCGGGTGCCTGCAGCAGTACCTGGCTGAGCGGCGCAGAGGCACCCAGCGGCTGCTTCTGGATGTCCTCGGCGGTGATCTGGTACTGGCTGCTGCCGATGTCCGGCGACAGCGCGTTGCGGGCCTGGTCGAGCTGGGCGCTGACGGTGACCGTGTCGAGGTCCTTCACCGGGGCGGCATCGGCAGCCGCGGCGGGGGAGGGCAGGCTGGCAAGGGTCAGGGCGAAGGTGATGCCGGTAGCGAGCAGGGAAGGCTTCATGGCGGATGGGCTGTGGAAGGGGCCGGTGGGGATGGAGTGTTACTTCGTAACAGTGCGTGGCGCATCATGCGCCTGTCCGGGCGGCCGTGGCCATGCGGTTTGTGGCCGATCGCGATGCGCTTTCCCCGGCGTTCAGTCATGTGCAGACGGCGCCCGGCCCTTTGCGGCAGCGGTCGGCTCTGCGACCATGATCGTCCCCCACCCCCGGAAGTCTGCAATGAGCCTGTCCGCCGTTTCGCCTGTCCCCGATCCTGCCGCGACCGCCGCTGGCGCTGCCTGGTCGCCGGAGAGCTGGCGTGGCAAGACCGCGCTGCAGATGCCGACCTACCCGGACCCGGTGGCGCTGGACGCCGCCCTGCACGAGCTGAAGCGGCTGCCGCCGCTGGTCACGTCGTGGGAAATCCTGGCGCTGAAGCAGCAGCTGGCCGAGGCCCAGGAAGGCAAGCGCTTCCTGCTGCAGGGCGGCGATTGCGCCGAGAACTTCAGCGACTGCGAATCGGGCACCATTTCCAACCGGTTGAAAGTGCTGCTGCAGATGAGCCTGGTGCTGGTGCACGGCCTGCGCCAGCCAGTGATCCGCGTTGGGCGCTTTGCCGGCCAGTACGCCAAGCCGCGTTCGGCCGATACCGAGACCCGCGACGGCGTGACCCTGCCCAGCTACCGCGGCGATGTGATCAATGCGCCGGCGTTCACCGAGGCGGCGCGCCTGCCCGACCCGAAGCGGATGCTGCAGGCGCATGCACATTCGGCGATGACCATGAACTTCGTGCGTGCGCTGATCGATGGCGGCTTCGCCGACCTG
The DNA here is from genome assembly GCF_054187805.2 of Stenotrophomonas sp. S4. Taxonomy (NCBI): domain Bacteria; kingdom Pseudomonadati; phylum Pseudomonadota; class Gammaproteobacteria; order Lysobacterales; family Lysobacteraceae; genus Stenotrophomonas; species Stenotrophomonas sp. S4. The sequence goes on from NZ_CM196188.1 coordinate 916,230, forward strand.
CACCATCCGGAGTACTGGAACCTGGAGTGGGTGCGGCATTCGCCGCTGGCCGCCGAGTACCAGAAGATGGTGGCGTCGATCGGTGATGCGGTGCACTTCATGGAAACCCTGGCCGGGGCCCGCGTGCACAACCTCAACCGCATCGACTTCTACACCTCGCATGAAGCGCTGCTGCTGCCCTACGAGCAGGCGCTGACCCGGCAGGTGCCGCGCCAGCAGGGCTGGTTGAACCTGAGCACGCACTACCCGTGGATCGGCATGCGCACGGCTGCGCTCGATGGCGCGCACGTGGAATACCTGCGTGGCGTGCGCAACCCGATTGCGATCAAGGTGGGCCCGTCGGTGACGCCGGACCAGCTGCTGCGCCTGATCGATGTGCTCAACCCGCATGACGAGCCGGGCCGATTGAGCTTCATCCACCGCATGGGTGCAGCGCAGATTGCCGAGAAGCTGCCGCCGCTGCTGGACGCGGTCAAGCGCGATGGCCGTCGCGTGCTGTGGGTGTGCGACGCGATGCATGGCAATACCGAAAGCACCGCCAATGGCTTCAAGACGCGCCGCTTCGACAACGTGCGTGGCGAAGTGGAGATGTCGTTCGATCTGCATGCGGCCGCAGGCACGCGACTGGGCGGTGTGCACCTGGAACTTACGGGCGAGGATGTCACCGAATGCACCGGTGGTGCGCGCGAACTGACCGAGCGTGACCTGGAGCGCGCGTATCGTTCGACGGTGGACCCACGGTTGAACTACGAGCAGTCGCTGGAGATCGCGATGGCGATCGTGCGCAAGCAGGAACAAGTGCGGTAAGGGTTTTTCGGCAGGGCTTGCAGCCCTGCACCTGCTGCAGTCAACGTCAACGTCAACGTCAACAGCGGGCATTCCGTGGGTTGGCGGGGCGGTGTCGGAGTGCGGGGACGCCGCAAGTACGTCCATGTAGGCTTGGCAGCCGCATCCATGCGGCTGACACCCCGCACTCCGACACCGCCCCACCTCTGACAGATTCCGGCGGCTGTTGGTAGGTGTCGACCTTGGTCGACACGGTAGATCCACGCCATGCGTGGATGCTTTTCGATTCCCATTCGAAATAGTCGATTCCGATGGAGATTCATCCACGCATGGCGTGGATCTACTGCAGATCGCGCAGATCTGTCAAAGGCGGGGTGGGTCCGGTTGCGGGGGCGTGAGCCGCATGGATGCGGCGACCGAGCTTACATGGACGTACTTGCAGCGCCCCCCGCAATCGGACCCACCCCGCCATCCCACAGGAAACCCGCTTCTGCTTCGGCTGTTGCTGTTGCTCCAGCTCGTAGCAGGTGCAGGGCTGCAAGCCCTGCCGAGCAACACCCTCCTTACGAACGACTGACGTGACGCTCATGCGCCATGCGCGAGGCTGTCCGCTTGGCTGTTCGAGTGGAGGTGGCAACGGTGCACTGGCAAAGCGCACAGGCATACGCATGGCCGTTGGGATTGGCCGTAGTGGTGGGCGGCATCGGCGCGTGGCTGATCCTGTGGATCTACCATCGATTGAAAGGGCGTGATCGCCGGCGCGCGCGCATCGGCCGTGTGCTCGGGCTGCCGATGGCGACCGCATGGCCGCTGCTGCTGTTGATCCCCGCATTGCAGGCCACGCCGCTGCAGGATCCGCTGCTGGGCAATCTGCAGCACATGCTGCACATCGCGCTGACCGCATGCTTCATCTGGTTGCTGGTGCGCGCGGTGGCGGCGGGTGAGCGCGCGATCCTGCGCAGTCATCCCATCGATGTCTCCGACAATCTGGAGGCACGCCGCATCCAGACCCAGACCCGGGTGCTCAGCCGCGTTCTGATGGGCGCCATCATCGTGCTGGGCGCGTCGCTGGTACTGCTGACGTTCCCGATGGTGCAGAAGATCGGCACCGCGCTGCTGGCCTCGGCGGGCCTGATCGGCCTGGTGGCGGGTATCGCCGCCAAGCCGGTGTTCGGCAACCTGATCGCTGGCCTGCAGATCGCGGTGACGCAGCCGATCCGGCTGGATGACGTGGTGATCGTCGAGGGCGAGTGGGGGCGCATCGAGGAGATCGGCAGCAGCTACGTGGTGGTGCGTATCTGGGATGAGCGGCGCATGGTGGTGCCGCTGACCTGGTTCATCGAAAACCCGTTCCAGAACTGGACGCGGCGCAGCGCCGATCTTCTCGGCACGGCATTTCTTTGGCTGGACTATCGTGCCCCGATCGCGGCGATCCGCGCTGAGCTGGAGCGCATCTGCCGTGGCGAAGCGCTGTGGGACGGCCGGGTCTGCGTGACCCAGGTGACCGAGACCAGCGAGCGTGCGATCCAGGTGCGCCTGCTGGTCAGTGCGCGCAGCTCTGGCGATGCCTTCGATCTGCGCTGCCTGGTGCGCGAACGCATGCTCGATTTCCTCGCGCGCGAGCATCCGCAGTCGCTGCCGCAGGTCCGTGCGCGGCTGCAGCATGCAGACGAACTGGACATGCCGCGCGGTCCACGTGCACGCACTGCAGATGTGCGTTCGCCAGGGGCGGAAGATGGTGAGGCGGCAATCCTGCCGGTGGAGCCGGAACCCGAACGGTAGCGCCGGCCGCTGGCCGGGAACCCCGGATCGGCCGGCCGGCGGCCGGCACTATCGGTTCACGGCTCGCCCGCGTCGATCAGGATGTCGGTGTCGAAGTGCGGTGGGCGCCGCGCGCGGGTGCGCTGTTCATAGGCGTAGGCCATTTCGATCAGCTTCGGTTCGCTCCACGCGGTGCCCATGAACAGCAGGCCGACCGGCAGGCCATCGATCTGGCCCATCGGCACGCTGAGGCTGGGATAGCCGGCCACGGCGGCGGCGCCGTAGCTCTCGCCGGGGAAGTCGTCGCCTTCGCTGCGGATCGGCCACGCCACACCGGTGGTCGGCGCCACCAGGGCATCGAGCTGGTGGGCGGCGAGGGCAGCATCGATGCCTTCCGGGCCGGCCAGCCGCCGTGCATCGCTGCGTGCGCGGATATAGGCGGGGTCGGCCAGGCCAGCGGTAGCGTCGGCCTCCACCAGTAGCTCCTGGCCGAACAGGCCCAGTTCCTGCTTGCTGTGCGCCTGGTTGAAGGCGATCAGCTCGGCCAGGCTGCGCAGTGGCGCGCGATGGGTGCTGAAGTAACGCTCCAGCCCGGCCTTGAATTCGTACAGCAGCACCGTGCGTTCGGCCTCGGCCCACGCGCCCTGGTTGGGCAGCTCCACTGGCACCACGATGGCACCGGCCCGACGCAGCTCAGTGGCCGCCTGTTCGATCAGCGGCGGCATGCCGCGGTACTTCAGCAGCGGTGTCTGCAGCAGGCCGATGCGCTTGCCACGCAGGCCCTGCGGGTCCAGGCGCGCGGTGTAGTCGTACACCGCGCGGCCGGGCATGGTGGCCGTGGCCGGGTCGGCATCGTCGCGGCCGGCGATCGCAGTCAGTACGGCTGCAGCATCGGCGACGCTGCGTGTCATCGGCCCCGCGGTGTCCTGGCTGAAGGAAATCGGGATGATGCCCTCGCGGCTGACTAGGCCGACGGTCGGCTTGAGACCGACGATGCCATTGATTGCTGCAGGGCAGACGATGCTGCCGTCGGTTTCGGTGCCGATCGCTACGCTGGCCAGGTTGGCGGCGACCGCCACCGCGCTGCCGCTGCTGGAGCCGCAGGGCGAGTGGCTGAGGCGATAGGGATTGCGGGTCTGGCCACCGCGCGCGCTCCAGCCGGACACCGAATCGTTGCCGCGGAAATTGGCCCACTCGCTGAGATTGGTCTTGCCCAGCACCACCGCACCGGCGTCGCGCAGCCGGCGCACCAGGTAGGCGTCGTCCGGGCGGAACCCCTGCAGGGCCAGCGAGCCGGCGCTGGTGGCCATCGGCGCGGCGTTGATGTTGTCCTTCAGCAATACCGGAATGCCGTGCAGCGGGCCGCGCAGGCGTCCATCACGGCGCTCGCGGTCGCGCGCAGCGGCTTCCTTCAGTGCATCCGGGTTGAGCTCGATCACCGCGCGCAGGCGCGGCCCGGTGCGGTCCAGGGTGGCGATGCGCTGCAGGTAGGCCTGGGTCAGGGTGGTGCTGTCCAGCTCGCCGGCGGTCATCCGCGCCTGCAGGTCGGCGACATCGGTTTCGGCGTACGGGAACGGCACGTTGCGGCTCGCGGGTTCGGCCGCATGCGCGCTGGACGTGGCCGGGCTGCAGCCAGCCGAAAGCAGCGCAGGCAGCGCGGCAAGCAGGCAGGTCAGCAGAGGCGGCAAGGACGGGCGCATGGGGCGGCTTGGTCGGCTCCAATCCCCAGTGTAGCCGGTGCTCAGCGGTGGCGCTTGCGCAGGTCGCGGGCGAGGACGTAGACCACGATCAGGTTGATCGCCAGGATCGTCCACGACGGCCAGCCGGGGTGGCGGATGATCGCGAAGATGTCGAAGGGCAGGTACAGCGAGGCAGTCAGGCAGCCCAGCCAGGAGGCCCAGGCCTTGGCCCGCCACAGGCCCCAGGCTTCGACCAGGTGCAGCAGGCCGTAGCCGATCATCCCCGCCGCGGCCAGGTGCACCGCGTCGGGGCTGATCATGTGCAGCAGCGAGGGCAGGGTGCCATGGTCCGGATCCAGGCTGAAACGCCGGATCAGGACCATGATGCCGTGCCGCAGCGGCTGCGGTCCGAGCACTTCCAGCCCGGTGGCGGCCAACAGCGCCAGCATCGCCTTGCTCGCTTCGAGCAGGGCGATGACGTGGAGACCCGGATGCCGGTGCGGATCCGGGTTGTAGCCGCTCTGGTTCACGAGGTGCTGGCTCAGCCGCCGCGCGAAGCCTTCTTGCGGTCGCTTTCGGTCAGGAACTTCTTGCGCAGACGGATCTCCTTCGGGGTGATCTCGACCAGCTCGTCGTCTTCGATGAAGTCCAGGGCCTGTTCCAGCGAGTACTTGATCGCCGGGGTCAGCTGGATCGCATCGTCCTTGCCCGAAGCGCGCATGTTGGTCAGCGGCTTGGTCTTGATCGCGTTGACGGTCAGGTCGTTGTCCTTGGAGTGGATGCCGACCAGCTGACCTTCATACACGTTGTCGCCTTCAGCAGCGAAGAGCTTGCCGCGCTCCTGCAGCGGGCCCAGCGAGTAAGCCGGGGTGGTGCCCGGGGCGTTCGCGATCATCACGCCGTTGATGCGCTTGGCGATGGCGCCCTGTTCCTTCGGGCCGTAATGGTCGAACACGTGGAACAGCAGGCCCGAACCCTGGGTCAGGGTCTTGAACTCGTTCTGGAAACCGATCAGGCCACGGGCCGGGATCTGGTACTCCAGGCGCACACGGCCCTTGCCGTCCGGTTCCATGTTCTTCAGCTGGCCCTTGCGGGTGCCCAACTTTTCCATCACGCCGCCCTGGTGGACTTCTTCGATGTCCACCACCAGCTGCTCGATCGGCTCCATCATCTGGCCGTCGATTTCCTTGATGATCACTTCCGGGCGCGACACGGCCAGCTCGTAGCCCTCGCGACGCATGTTCTCGATCAGCACCGACAGGTGCAGTTCGCCACGGCCGGAGACCAGGAACTTGTCGGCGTCTTCCAGCTGTTCGACCTTCAGGGCCACGTTGTGGACCTGTTCGCGGTCCAGGCGGTCCTTGATCTGGCGGCTGGTCAGGAACTTGCCACCGGACAGGTCCTTGTTGCCGGCGAACGGCGAGTTGTTGACCTGGAAGGTCATCGAGATGGTCGGCTCGTCGACGGTCAGTGCCGGCAGGGCTTCCGGATTTTCCGGGTGGCACAGGGTGTCGGAGATGGTCAGCTCCGGAATGCCGGAGATGGCCACGATGTCACCGGCCTCGGCCGTGTCCTGCTCGATGCGCTCCAGGCCCAGGAAGCCCAGCACCTGGGCGACCTTGCCGTTGCGCTTCTTGCCTTCACGGTCGATGACGGCGACCTGCATGTTCTTCTTCAGGGTGCCGCGCTGGATGCGGCCGATGCCGATCACGCCCACGAAGTTGTTGTAGTCCAGCTGGCTGATGCGCATCTGGAACGGGCCTTCCGGGTCCACTTCCGGACGCGGGGCGTGCTGCATGATCGCTTCGTACAGCGGGGTCATGTCGCCGTCGCGCACGGTGTCTTCCAGGCCGGCGTAGCCGTTCAGGGCCGAGGCGTAGACGATCGGGAAGTCCAGCTGCTCATTGGTGGCGCCGAGCTTGTCGAACAGGTCGAAGACCTGGTCGATCACCCACTCCGGGCGCGAACCCGGGCGGTCGACCTTGTTGACCACGACGATCGGCTTGAAGCCCATCGCGAAGGCCTTCTGGGTCACGAAGCGGGTCTGCGGCATCGGGCCGTCCATCGCATCGACCAGGATCAGCACGGTGTCGACCATCGACAGCACGCGCTCGACCTCACCGCCGAAGTCGGCGTGGCCGGGGGTGTCGACGATGTTGATCCGGTTCTTGATGCCGGTCTTCTTGTCTTCCCAGGTGATGGCGGTGTTCTTGGCCAGGATGGTGATGCCGCGTTCCTTTTCCTGGTCGTTGCTGTCCATCACGCGCTCGGCGAGGACGGTGCGCTCGGACAGGGTGCCGGACTGCTTCAGCAGCTGGTCGACCAGGGTGGTCTTGCCATGGTCGACGTGGGCGACGATGGCGATGTTGCGAAGATTTTCGATGGACATACGAAAGGGGGCCAGTCGGCGCCGGATTTGGAAAAAGAAGTCCAACATTATACGTCGAACTTGACGATTCGCGAAAAGGTCGATTTCACGCCGGTCACGGGGCCCATTCAGCTGGCTGTCCGCCGCGCCGGCCGAGGTCGCCAGCGCCGGTCGGCGGGGCTCCCTTCCGGCGGCTGAAGCCGGGCTCTGCGCCGATGGTCGAAGCCGCCGCTGCCACGAGGCAGGTGTAAACTAGGTGGCTAGACGCATTCCCCTTTGCATCAAGGATCTTCATGTCCCTCATCGCCACTTTCGACACCACCCAGGGCCCGATCAAGGTCGAGCTGTTCGCCGACAAGGCGCCGCTGACCGTGGCCAACTTCGTGAACCTGGTCAAGCACGGCTTCTATGACGGCCTGATCTTCCACCGCGTGATCGCCGACTTCATGATCCAGGGCGGCTGCCCGCAGGGTCGTGGCACCGGCGGCCCGGGCTACAAGTTCGAAGACGAGAAGAATGGCGTGAAGCACGAGGTCGGCTCGCTGTCGATGGCCAACGCCGGCCCGAACACCAACGGCAGCCAGTTCTTCATCACCCACATCAAGACCGATTGGCTGGACGGCCGCCACACCGTCTTCGGCAAGGTCCTGGAAGGCCAGGCCATCGTCGATTCGGTCAAGCAGGGTGACGTGATCCATTCGATCACCCTGGAAGGCGACGTCGACGCCGTGCTGGCCGCCCAGGCCGAGCGCGTCGCGGAGTGGAACAAGCACCTCGCCGCCTGACCCCCTTCGAGACGGCCACCCACGGGTGGCCGTTTCCCTGTTCCCCGCCGCCCGCCCGGCCTGCGTGGCCATGCCCGCGGCGTCCCATCAAACGCTTGCAAGCAAGAGGAAACCCCCATGAAAGCACCCGTTCGTGTTGCCGTGACCGGCGCCGCCGGCCAGATCGGTTATGCCCTGCTGTTCCGCATCGCCTCCGGCGAAATGCTGGGCAAGGACCAGCCGGTCATCCTGCAGCTGCTGGAACTGCCGGTCGACAAGGCCCAGGCCGCCCTGAAGGGCGTGATGATGGAGCTGGAAGACTGCGCCTTCCCGCTGCTGGCCGGCATGGTCGGCACCGATGATGCCGAAGTCGCGTTCAAGGACGCCGACATCGCCCTGCTGGTTGGCGCACGTCCGCGTGGCCCGGGCATGGAGCGCAAGGACCTGCTGCTGGAAAACGCCAAGATCTTCACCGCCCAGGGCGCGGCGCTGAACAAGGTCGCCAGCCGTGACGTGAAGGTGCTGGTGGTCGGCAACCCCGCCAACACCAACGCCTACATCGCCATGAAGTCGGCCCCGGACCTGAAGCCGGAAAACTTCACCGCCATGCTGCGCCTGGACCACAACCGCGCGCTGAGCCAGCTGTCGACCAAGCTCGGCAAGCCGGTCGGTGGCATGGAGAAGCTGGTCGTGTGGGGCAACCACAGCCCGACCATGTACCCGGACTACCGTTTCGCCACCGCCGATGGTGCGTCGATCGCCGATGCGATCAACGACCAGGAGTGGAACGCCAACACCTTCATCCCGACCGTCGGCAAGCGCGGCGCGGCGATCATCGAAGCCCGCGGCTCGTCCTCGGCTGCTTCGGCCGCCAACGCAGCGATCGATCACGTGCGTGACTGGGTGCTGGGCAGCAACGGCAAGTGGGTCACCATGGGCGTGCCGTCCGACGGTTCCTACGGCATTCCTGAAGGCGTGATCTTCGGTTTCGCGGTGACCACCGAAAACGGCAAGTACACCCTGGTCAAGGATCTGCCGATCGACGACTTCAGCCAGAAGTACATCGACAAGACCCTGGCCGAGCTGGAAGAAGAGCGCGCCGGCGTCGCCCACCTGCTGGGCTGATGCAGGCGGTACCGGCCCTGGCCGGTACGTCTTCCATCGAGGTAGGTACCGGCCGTTGGCCGGTACGCAGAAGACGGGGAAGCTTCGGCTTCCCCGTTTCTGTTTGGACGGATACGGAGCCGCATGATCCACCTGCATTACATCGACGACGCGCTGCTGGTGGCCGAGAAGCCGGCCGGCCTGCTGTCCGTGCCTGGCCGCAGCGCCGAGAACCAGGACTGCGTGGTCGCGCGCCTTCAGGCGCTGTACCCGGATGCGCTGACCGTGCATCGCCTGGACCAGGTGACCTCCGGCCTGCTGCTGCATGCGCGTGGCAAGGACATGCAGGTGGCGCTGTCGATGCAGTTCGAGCAGCGCCAGGTTGGCAAGCGTTATGAAGCGATCGTGGAGGGGCTGCTTGAAGGCGATGCCGGCGAAGTGGACCTGCCACTGATCGTGGACTGGCCGAACCGGCCGAAGCAGATGATCGATCATGAACGCGGCAAGCCGGCACTGACGCGCTGGCGCGTAATGGCGCGTGATGTTGAAGGGCAGCGTACCCGCGTGGCGCTGGAGCCGGTCACCGGCCGCAGCCATCAGCTGCGCCTGCACATGGCCAGTCTCGGCCATCCCATCGTTGGCGATGTGCTGTATGACGCCGCGCCTGCGCCGCGCGTGCATCTGCATGCGCGCAGCCTGCGGTTCACCCATCCGGTGACAGGCGAAGCACTCGCGTTCGAGTCCGCGGCGCCGTTCTAGGGATTCGGCAGGGCTTGCAGCCCTGCACCCGCAGAATCAACGTCAACGTCAAAAGCGGGCTATCCGTGGGTTGGCGGGACGGTGTCGGAGTGCGGGGACGCCGCAAGTACGTCCGTGTAGGCTTGGCAGCCGCTTGCTCGTGTGCGCTGTCCTGCGCACACGGCAAGACCGGGGTTGGGCGTCCTACCCAACCCGCCCGAGGCATGCCTCGGGCCCATGCGGCTGACACCCCGCACTCCGACACCGCCCCACCTTCGACAGGTTCCTGCGGCTGTTGATAACTGCGGCCGTCGTTCTGCGCCGCTGTTGGTAGGTGTCGACCTTGGTCGACACGATTTTTCTGTCAGATATCGAATGAATCATCCACGCATGGCGTGGATCTACCGTGTCGACCAAGGTCGACACCCACCAGGGCAATACGCCGTTCCGACAGATCGCGGAATCTGTCGAAGGCGGGGTGGGTCCGGTTGCGGGAGTGTCCGCGGCATGGATGCCGCGGCCAAGCCCCCATGGGTGAGGGTGCTTTGCTTGCGAAGCACTGCTTCGCAAGCGCCCGAACGCACAGTCGCCAGCGGCTGGGCCGGACCGCGGAGCGGGGTTTACGGCGTCTCCCGCAACCGGGCCCATCCCGCCCTCCCACGGATAGTCTGCTGTTGCTTTGGCTTTGGCTTTGGCTTTGGCTTCGGCCTCTGCAGGTGCAGGGCTGCAAGCCCTGCAGAACAAAACCCCACCCCCTACCAAGGTAGGACGGCCCGCGCGGCAGCGCCGGACTATCCTCGAACCCATGACTTTGTCTGGGAGGGCTGCGTCATGAACTACGAGGAAACCTACCGTCGCTCGATCGACGAGCCGGAGGCCTTCTGGGGCGAGGAAGCCAAGCGCATCCATTGGCACAAACCGCCGCAGCAGGTGCTCGACTACAGCAACCCGCCGTTCCGGCGCTGGTTCGTCGGTGGTGAAACCAATCTCTGCTACAACGCCGTCGATCGCCACCTCGCCGAGCGCGCCGACCAGCTCGCGCTGGTTGCCATTTCCACCGAGACCAACAGCACCCGCGAGATCACCTATCGCCAGCTGTATCGCGAAGTGAACGACTTCGCCGCGGTGCTCAAGCATCTCGGCGTTGGCCACGGCGACCGCGTGGTGATCTACATGCCGAACATGGCCGAAGCCGTGTTCGCGATGCTGGCCTGCGCGCGCATCGGTGCGGTGCACTCGGTGGTGTTCGGTGGCTTCGCCGCGCACAACCTGGCGCTGCGCATCGACGACGCCAAGCCCAAGCTGCTGATCGCGGCAGATGCCGGCATGCGCGGTGGCAAGTTGATTCCGTACAAGCCGATGGTCGACGCGGCCTGCGCCGAAGCGGCTTCGCCACCACCGCATGTGTTGATCGTGTCGCGCGGACTGGATGCAGCCGAGCCTCGCGTGTCGGGCCGCGATGTGGAATACGCCGAGCTGCGTGCGCAGATCGGTGAAGTCGATGTGCCGGTGCAGTGGCTGGAAGCCAGCGAGCCGAGCTACCTGTTGTATACCTCCGGCACCACCGGCAAGCCGAAGGGCGTGCAGCGCGATGTCGGTGGTTATGCCGTGGCGATGGCACAGTCGATGGAGACCGTGTTCGACTGCAGGCCGGGACAGGTGATGTTCTCCACGTCCGATGTCGGCTGGGCGGTAGGCCATTCCTACAATGTGTACGGCCCGCTGATCGGCGGCTGTACCTCGCTGCTGTACGAGGGGCTGCCGACCAACCCGGACCCGGGCATCTGGTGGGCGCTGTGCGAGCAGTACAACGTGCGCACGATGTTCTCGTCGCCCACGGCCATCCGCGTGTTGAAGAAGCACGACGCCGATTTCATCCATCGCCACGACCTGCGCGCGCTGAAATATCTGTTCCTGGCCGGCGAGCCGCTGGACGAACCCACCGCGCACTGGATCAGCGAAGCGCTCGGCAAGCCGATCATCGACAACTACTGGCAGACCGAAACCGGTTGGCCGGCACTGACCCTGCTGCCGGGCCTGGAGATGAAGCCGGTGCGCTTCGGTTCGCCGGGCTTCCCCAACCTCGGCTACCGGATGAAGGTGATCGATGAGAACACCGGCGAGGAAGTCGCCCCGGGGCAGAAGGGCGTGCTGGTGGTGTCGCCGCCGTTGCCGCCGGGCTGCATGAGCACGGTGTGGAACGACGACAGCCGTTTCCTGCAGAGTTACTTCAGCCACTTCAAGGAACTGCTGTACAGCTCGCTGGACTGGGCGATCCGCGATGATGATGGCTACACCTTCATCCTCGGCCGCACCGATGATGTGATCAACGTGGCCGGGCACCGCCTGGGCACGCGCGAGATCGAGGAGGCCATTTCCAGTCACCCGCGCGTGGCCGAGGCCGCCGTGATCGGGGTCAAGGATGAGCTGAAGGGGCAGGTGCCGCTGGTGTTCGTCACCCTCAAGCAGGGTCTGGATGGCGAGGATCCGGCGCCGGTGGTGGCCGAGATGATGGCCACGGTGACCACCTCGCTCGGCGCGGTGGCGCGCCCGGCGCACGTGCACGTGGTCAATGCACTGCCCAAGACCCGTTCGGGCAAGCTGCTGCGGCGATCGTTGCAGGCGCTGGCGGAGCAGCGCGACCCGGGTGACCTGTCGACGCTGGACGACCCCAGCGCGCTGGAGGAGATCCGCCGGGCGCTGGGCCGCTGACCCGTTAATGCCGGCCGCTGGCCGGCACCCCCATCAATCCCCAGATTGCCGGCCAGCGGCCGGCACTCCCCTGCGCACTTGCGCTAAGCTCGGCCTGTCATCGACCTGCAACACGCGGCGCGCGCCGGGGAACGCGCGTGCCGCACGGGGATGGCACCCAGGGGGGCGTGCCCGCGAGGGTGCGCCGGCATTGCGCATCAAGGGAGGGGGAGGCAATGGCATTGCTGCACGCCAAGACGGCTGCTGGCCGTCAGGAAATCGAAGACCGTAGCCGGCGCCTGCCGGCGGCACTGCGTTCAATCCTGCTGATGGTCGACGGCCATCGCGACGACGCCGAACTGCGCGGCCTGTTCGAAGGCCTGCGCGCACCACCGGACGCACTGGAGCAATTGTCAGCACAGGGCCTGATCGAAGTGATCGGCGGAAGCGCAGAGGTGGCACCGGCGCGTGGCATCAGCACCGGCCGCGAACAGGATCCGGCGCTGTACCAGCAGTTGTACGACGCGATGAGCGAGGCGGTGCGCCGTCACCTGGGCCTGAAGGGCTACTTCATGCAGTTGAAGATCGAACGCTGCACCGATGCGCTGGCGCTGGAGCGCCTGTGCCCGGAACTGCTGGCGGCGGTGGGCAAGGCGCGCAGCCCTGCATTGGCGCAGCGCTGGTGGCAGGAAACCCAGGCGGCCGTGGTGAACGCTGGCAGTGAGGTCGTGCAGGCCTGAGCCACCGCGTAAAGTGATCGGTTCACTTCCCCACAAGGAGTCCCGCGTGCAGGACCACCACGACGACACCGACACCCCAGGCTGGGACGCGATCAATGCGGCGCTGGCGCCGCTGTATGCCGGCCAGGAGCCGCGCCACTTCGGCACCGCGCTTCCCTATACGCTTGGGGGCCAGGATCCGCTGGATGGCATCAGCGTGTACTGGGCGGATACGCCGGTCCCGCACTGGCATTACATCACCTACGGCTTCTCCGAGCTGTACGCCAAGGAGAGCCGTGATGCGGATGCCAGCGGTTATGGTTTCGAGCTGACCTTCCGCCTCGCTGCCGACGCCGGTGAGAACGCCGGCAGCACGCCCCCCGTGTGGCCGATGAACCTGCTGCAGAACCTGGCGCGCTATGTGTTCGGCAGCGGCAATGTGTTCGAGGATGGCCACCACCTCAACGCCAACGGCCCGATCGCGCTGGAGACCGGCACGCGGCTGTGCCATCTGGCCTTCATTGCCGACCCGCAGTTGCCGGAGCGGGACACGGCCAACGGCCATCTGCAGTTCCTGCAGCTGGTCGGCTTGACCGATGAGGAGATGGAGGCGGTCAAGCGCTGGTCGACGCGTGGTGTGCTGCAGGCGCTGCTGCCGGCGATGGCGCTGTGGATCAGCGATCTGCATCGCGGCAATCTGCTGGACGATCCGGCACTGGCCGCACAGGTGCAGGCCGGCAGCGAGCGCGAGGGCTCCAGCACCGGCATGCTGTTCATCGAGACCCTGGACTGGCGCCAGGAGGCGGGCGTCACCACGCTGGTGCTCGGCGCCGGCCAGGTCGCCAGCGTGTGCGAACTGTTGCCGCTGCGCCTGCGCCACGGCAAATCGCTGGAACTGGTCAGCCGCGAGCGGCAGTGGGAGTTCATTCCGGCCGCGCGCGGTGAAACCGGCGAGGTATCGGCCGACAGCGCGCGCTGGGCATTGGACGAGATGGGCCTGCAGGCCCTGGCAGGCGTGCGTGCCGAGCGCGGGATCTATCCGGTGGCCGGGGCGCTGCGCATCGAAGTGGTGCCGACCTACCTGCGCGATGCCAAGGGTGAAGTGATCCGCCAGATCGGTTGATCACCCCGTTGGAGCCGAGGGGGTCAGAGCCGCCTGCTGCGCAGACGGATCCGACCCCGCTTGGTAGCCGGTGGCGTCAGGCCAGGCCTTCAGCCTTCAGTGCTGCCTGCACGCCGGCATCGGCATCCATGCGCGCCTTGTACGCGGCTAGGTTGTCCAGGCCGGACAGGTCGACCTTGGTGCCGGCGGCCCAGCGCAGGGTGATGTAGAAGTACGGGTCGGCGAAGCTGCGGAAGCCGGCCAGCCAGGGCTTGTCGGCCAGCTGCTTGTCGGCGGTCTCGAACAGGCCACGCAGGCGCTTGTGTGCGGCGGCGCGGATCGCGTCGTACTGGCCTTCGTCGGCAATGAACTTGCCTGGCGAGAACAGCGGCGAGAAGGCCGGATGCACGTCGGAATTGACGAAGGCCAACCAGCGGGTGGCTTCGGCGCGCTGGCGCGGGCTGCCATCGCCGCCGAGGCCGGCCTGCGGGAAGCTGTCGGCGATGTAGCCCATGATCGCGGCGTTCTGCAGCAGAACGAAGTCGCCGTCGACCAGCGCGGGAACGGCGCCGGCCGGATTGATCTTGAGGAATTCCGGACCCTTCAGGGTGTCCTTGTTCAGCAGTTCAACCTCGAACGGCTGGCCGGTCCACTGCAGGGCGATGTGGTCGGCGGTGGAACAGGCACCGGGCTTGCTGTACAGCTTCATGGGAACTCCAGGTGATGCGGGCGGGAAGGCCCCCACTATCCCAGAGCCTGGCGGCGGGCGGCAACGCTGCCGCCAGCACGGATCGTTACGACTGCCGCGGCTTGAGGTTCTGCACCTTATAGAAGGTGTGATCGCCGATGGTGGCCACCTGGTAGGCATTGCGCCAGTTCGGGCTGGCGATGGACAGCGCAGCAAAGTGGCTGGCACCGGGCACGATTTCGCGGCGCTCGCCGGCCGGTAGCGCCCAGTTGCGCTCGGCGTCGAAGGCCACGTTCATCGCCTCGCTCCACGCCGCATCGTTGCCCAGCTGGGTGCCGGGGGAGACGATGGTCGGCGCGAACTGCTTGCGTGCGGTGACCACCTGGCACATCGAGTCGCCCCACAGGCCACTGTCGAGACGGCGCAGTGCGACCTCGGCGACGGCCTGCTGGCCGCGCAGGGTCTGGTCGCGGGCTTCCAGGTAAACGGTGGTGCTCAGACACAGTGAATCAGCGGCCGGCTGCGGCAACAACTGCGACAGCCAGAGAATCCAGGCCAGTTTCATATAACTCCTTGCTCCGTATGGGCCGCACCCTCCGGTTCCGGCCGCGGGGCGACAGGAGGCGGGGGACGACTTGGCGTCATGGGGAGGCGGCCATCGGGGCCGCCCCGTGGGCAGCCCCAAAAGAAACGATCAGTACCGATCGTGGGGGCTGCGCCGGCTCACCGGAAACTGGCTGGTGAGCGGAAAGATGGCGCAAGGTAGGGGGGCATAGCCGAACGCATCGTGAACCGCTCGGCTTGACATTCAGGTTCAACGGGGGTGACGGAAATCACATTCCGTCCCCCATTCAGGCGCTCATCAGAGCGCGGCAGCGACCCGGCTGCCCTGGTCGATGGCGCGTTTTGCATCGAGTTCTGCGGCCACATCGGCACCGCCGATCAGCTGCGCGTTGATGCCGGCCGCCTGCAATTCTGCCTGCAGCATGCGGTTCGGTTCCTGCCCGGCGCAGATCACCACATGGTCGACCGGCAGCAGCTGTTCGCTGCCGTCCACGCGGATGCGCAGGCCTTCGTCGTCCACACCGAGGTACTCGACACCACCGAGCATGCGCACGCCCTTGGCCTTCAGCGTGGCGCGATGGATCCAGCCGGTGGTCTTGCCCAGCCGCGCGCCCGGCTTGCCCGGGCTGCGCTGCAGCAGCCACAGCCGCCGTGGTGACGCCTCGACCTCGGGCCTGGCCAGCGAGCCACGGGCCTCGAAGCTGCTGTCCACGCCCCACTCGGCCATCCAGCGCTGCGGGTCAAGGGAGGGGGACTCACCGGCGTGGCTGAGGAATTCGCCGACATCGAAGCCGATGCCGCCGGCGCCGATGATCGCCGCATTGGCGCCCACTTCGACCCGGCCCAGCAGTACGTCCAGATAGCTGACCACCTTGGCGTGGTCGGCACCGGGGAAGTCGACCTTGCGCGGGGTGATGCCGGTGGCCAGCACCACCTCGTCGAACCCGGCCAGGGTGGCGGCGTCGGCGCGGGTGCCGAGGCGCAGCTGCACGCCGGTTTCGGCCAGTTTGTGACGGAAGTAGCGCAGGGTCTCGTGGAACTCTTCCTTGCCCGGGATGCGCTTGGCCACGTTGAACTGGCCGCCGATCTCCTCGTTGGCATCGAACAGGGTGACCTGGTGACCACGCTGGGCAGCGACGGTGGCACAGGCCAGGCCGGCGGGGCCGGCACCGACCACGGCAACCTTCTTCGGCGTGGCGGTGGGGCGATAGACCAGCTCGGTCTCATGCGCGGCGCGCGGGTTGACCAGGCAGCTGGCCAGCTTGTTCTCGAACACGTGGTCCAGGCAGGCCTGGTTGCAGGCGATGCAGGTGTTGATCGCCTCGGCGCGGCCGGCACGGGCCTTGTTCGGCCATTGCGGGTCGGCCAGCAGCGGGCGCGCCAGCGACACCATGTCGGCGCCGCCATCGGCGAGGATGCGCTCGGCCACCTCGGGCATGTTGATGCGGTTGGTCGCCACCAGCGGCACCTTCACATGCGGCTTGAGCTTGGCGGTGACCCCGGCGAAGGCAGCACGCGGCACCGAGGTGGCGATGGTCGGGATGCGCGCTTCATGCCAGCCGATACCGGAATTGATGATCGTCGCGCCGGCCGCCTCGATTGCCTGCGCCTGCTGCACGATCTCTTCCCAGTTGCTGCCGTCGTCGACCAGATCCACCAGCGACAGGCGATAGATGATGATGAAGTCCGGGCCGCAGGCCTCGCGGATGCGGCGCACGATCTCGACCGCGAAGCGCATGCGCTGGCTGGCGTCACCGCCCCAACGGTCGGTGCGCTTGTTGGTGCGCGGGGCGATGAACTCGTTGATGAGGTAGCCCTCCGAGCCCATCACCTCGACGCCGTCGTAGCCGGCCTCGCGGGCCAGCTTCGCGCTGCGTGCGTAGTCGGCGATATGGCGCTCGATGCCGCTGGCCGACAACGCACGGGGGGTGAACGGGTTGATCGGTGCCTTCAGCTTCGACGGCGCCACCGACAGCGGGTGGTAGGCGTAACGGCCAGCGTGCAGCAGCTGCAGGCAGATCTTCGCGCCGTGCTGGTGCGCAGCGGCGGTGAGCTGGCGGTGCGGCCGCACTTCCCACGGCCAGGACAGCTTGCCGCCGAACGGCTTCAGCCAGCCGACCACGTTCGGCGCGAAGCCGCCGGTGACGATCAGGCCGACTCCGCCCTCGGCGCGCTCGGCGAAGTAGGCCGCCAGCCGCGGGAAGTCGCGGGCGCGATCTTCCAGGCCGGTGTGCATCGAGCCCATCAATACGCGGTTGCGCAGCTGGGTGAAGCCCAGGTCCAGCGGGGCGAACAGATGGGGATAGGCGCTTTCGTTGGCTGGCGACATGGTCGATACGCTTGCGTACGGAAGCGCGAAGCGTGCCGCGAAACGGCGGCCGGGGCAAGGGCCGCCTGGTGGGCAGTGTCGGCGGCTGGCCGGGTACGCTCGGCACATGCGTGCTGTCGCTCCCGCAATTCGCTGCGCGAACCGCGGGCCCCACTTACCGGCCTCCACGCCCCCGCGCCTGCGGCGCTGCCCCCGAACTCCGGGGGCGGTAGTGCCGGCCGCTGGCCGGCATTCCGGCCAGCTCAGGGTGATTGCGGCTGCCGGCCAGCGGCCGGCTCTACCGGGGTGCGGCCGATGCCGAACCAGCCCAGCGTGACCCCGCACAGCGGGCCGATCAGCAGGGCGAAGGCGAGGGTGCCGAGGCCGACATTGCCGCCCAGCCACCAGCCCAGCAGCAATACGCTGCCTTCGATCAGGCTGCGCACCTTCCAGATCGGCCAGCCGGTGCGGGCATGCAGGCCGGTCATCAGGCCATCGCGTGGTCCCGGGCCGAGGCGGGCGCCGATGTACAGGCCGGTGGCCAGCGCGACCAGCAGCATGCCGGCACAGAACATCGCCAGCTGCCAGCCAAGGCCGACGGCCGGCGGCAGCAGCCACAGCCCGAACTGTGCGGAGGGACCGATCAGCATCACGTTGAGCACGGTGCCGACGCCCGGCTTCTGGCGCAGTGGCCACCACAGCAGCAGCACCAGCGCACCGATGACATTGGTCGCCAGGCCGAAGGACAGTGGCGTCTGTGCAGCGATGCCCTGCGACAACACGTCCCAGGGCGCAACACCGATAGCGGCACGGATCATCAGCGAGGCACCGAAGCCATACAGGAACAGGCCGGTGATCAGTTGCAGCAGGCGCAGGGGCAGGGCGGTAGGCATGGCGGGCACAGGGGAAGGGAATCTGTTCCCACCGTATCCCCGTTCCTGCTGCTTCCATAGATACAGATGCCGGTGAATCCGCCGGTACAGGCAGCACCGATCCTGCACGTGGGGCGCTATATGAAGCGTCAGTCGTCCCAGCCCACCAGCGCCAGCTTGCCCACCGTGCGCCCGCTGGCCAAGCGTTCATGCGCGATATCCAGGTTGGCTGCATTGATCGAGCCCAGCGTTTCACTGAGCGTGCCACGCAGCTGGCCGGCATCGATCATGCTGGCGGCGCGGCTGAGGATGCGGTGCTGCTCGATGCGGTCGGCAGTGGCGAAGCGCGAGCGCGCGAACATGAATTCCCAGTGGATGCCGATGCATTTGGCCTTGTACGGATCGCCGATGCGCAGTGCGCCACGCGGCTCCACGATCAGGCCGACATGGCCCTGCGGTGCCAGCAGCTGGCCCAGTTCGTCCCAGTAGTGATCGGTGTCGGCCAGATTGAGCGCCACCTGCACCGCATCGATGCCCAGTGCCTGCAACTGGGGCTGCAGCGGCTGCCGATGGTCGATCACATGCGTGGCCCCCATCTGCCGGCACCAGTCGATCGAGGCCGCGCGCGAGGCGGTGACGATCACCTCGAAGCCGGCATGGCGGGCCAGCTGGATCGCCATCGAGCCCACGCCGCCCGCGCCGCCGATCACCAGCAGGTGCTGGCCGCCATGGCGGCGATCATCCAGGTGCAGCGGCATGCGCTGGAACAGCAGCTCCCAGGCGGTCAGCGTGGTCAGGGGCAGCGCGGCGGCTTCCGCGAAATCGAGCGTGGTCGGCTTGCGGGCGACCAGGCGCTCGTCCACCCACTGGTACTGGGCGTTGCAGCCCGGCCGGGTAACGTCGCCGGCGAAGTAGACCTCGTCACCGGAGGCGAACAGGCTGGCCTCGTCACCGATGGCTTCGACCACACCGGCGGCGTCCCAGCCCAGCACCCGGGGAACCTCGAGGGTGGCCGGATCGGTGGCGGCCCGTTGCTTGCCGTCGACGGGGTTGACCGATACCGCTTCGATCCGGACCAGCAGGTCGCGGCCGCGTGGCGGCAGCGGCGGTGGCAGCAGGACATCACGCAGGGAAGGTGCGTATTCACGACTCAGGGCGACGGCTTTCATCACGGCTCCGGCTGGGTTCGTGATCCCATCATAAGGTTCCTCACGTTTCCGCAAACCTGCTGAACCGTGTGATGCAGTGTGTTGCGCAATATGTCGTTTTTGCCGCTTAAACCCCGTCAAACCCTTGCAGCGTGGGGGTCTTGCGGATTTTCATCATCCTGTATAGGGTTTCAACGTCGGACCGGTGGACGGTCGGGCGCAACACTTCACATGTTACGGGACTGTTAACATGGCCTTCACCCGCCTGAGCATAATGTTCGCGGCGGTGGCGTGCTGAATCGGCTGTCGTACATCGACGCACTAGTGCTGGCCCATGCCTCTACCGGTTTCATACCCCCGAAATAGGAGCTGTACTCAATGAACAAGAAGATCCTTACTGCCGCGCTGCTGGGCGGCCTGGCTTTTGCCCAGGCAGCTTCGGCGCAGGAGTTCGATGACCGCTGGTACCTGACCGGTTCGGCCGGCTTCAACTTCCAGGACAGCGACCGTCTGACCAATGACGCTCCGTTCGTGACCCTGGGCCTGGGTAAGTTCATCAGCCCGAACTGGTCGCTGGACGGTGAGCTGAACTACCAGAACCCGAACTTCGACAGCAACCAGGACCTGAACTGGTCGCAGTACGGCGTCTCGCTGGACCTGCGTCGCCACTTCATCAAGGAAGGCCGCGGCTGGAACCCGTACATCGTCGGTGGCCTGGGCTACCAGAAGTCGGAAGAGCAGTACGCTGCCCTGGACAACAACGGTCCGCGCAAGCGTAAGGACGGCAACGTTGCCGCCAAGCTGGGCGTCGGCCTGCAGACCACCTTCGAGAAGCGTGTTGCTGTCCGCGCCGAAGTGGCCTACCGCGCTGACTTCGACGACCAGAGCATCGCCGCCAAGGACGAAAGCTGGTTCGGCGATGTGCTGGCTTCGGTCGGCGTCGTGATCCCGCTGGGCCCGGCTCCGGTCGCGGCTGCTCCGGCTCCGGCTCCGGTTGCCCCGAGCTGCGCCGACCTGGACGACGACGGTGACGGCGTCAACAACTGCGACGACAAGTGCCCGAACTCGCAGCCGGGTCAGACCATCGGTCCGGACGGTTGCCCGGTTCCGGTCTCCATCGACCTGAAGGGCGTCAACTTCGACTTCGACAAGTCGAACCTGCGTCCGGACGCCGTGGCGATCCTGAGCGAAGCCACCGAGATCCTGAAGCGTTACCCGGATCTGCGCGTTGAAGTTGCCGGTCACACCGACTCGAAGGGTACCGACGCTTACAACCAGAAGCTGTCGGAGCGTCGCGCTACCGCCGTGTACAACTACCTGACCAAGAACGGCGTTGACGCCGGTCGTCTGGTCGGCCCGATCGGCTACGGCGAGAGCCGTCCGATTGCTCCGAACACCAACCCGGATGGTTCGGACAACCCGGAAGGTCGCGCCAAGAACCGTCGTACCGAGCTGAACGTCCAGAACTAAGTTCTGACGCTCTGCCAGTAGGACACAGCAGGACCCGGCTTCGGCCGGGTCTTGTTGTTTCTGCGGCCCGGAAGCCGGCGTTTCGTGCGCGAGAGCAACCGTTCGTCGGAACTTTACTCGTAAAACCAATGAGTTGCCGTATTCATTGAAAGTGGCGCTTGAAAGCTGACGCGGCATTGCTAAACTCGCCGCGTCACTTCCTTCCGTGGATGTCCCTCATGCTGCGCTCTGCATCGGCCGCCGTCCTGGCGCTGGCCCTGGTTCCCGCCGCCCACGCTGCGGTCGATTGCTCGGTCAACACCAGCGCGTCGCCGCTGCCGTTGCCCGCCACGACCATCGCACCGGTGGCCGACGAGCTGTACATCCGTGGCAACCAGCTGGGCATGCCGGCTGGCGTGTTGAGCAGCAACTACGATCCGTCGCAGTCGCTGGACCAGGTGCTGCAGCGCCTGCGCATCGATGGCTGCCAGAACATCGCCAAGGCCATCCCGAGCGCGCCGGCAGTGAAGCCGAACGATCCGGCGGCCTACAAGCCGCAGACCGAGTTCGACAACACGCCGTGGCGCTTCGACATGAGCCAGAACGGCAAGCGCATGACCGCTGAAGAATTCGACGCCTGGATGAAGGCGCGCGGTGTGCGCGTGGTCAAGGCGCGTCCGGTTCCGGCCGCTACTCCGGCTGCGGCCGAAGCACCGGCTGAGACCAAGCCGGTCGACAAGAAGTAAGCGCTGCGGGGAGCAGAGGCTTGCGCACGCGCCGCCCACCTGCCGCCCCCGCCGCCCGCTCCCACGCACCGCGTGGGCGTGCGGTTCCGAATGTCTCCAGTGGCGTGCGCCATGGGCTGGCGCGCGTGCTGTCCAAGGCCGGCGTGTGCTCGCGCAGCGAGGCCGCGCGCTGGATCGCCGAGGGCCGCGTACGCGTGTCCGGCCGCATCGTCCGTGATCCCGAATTCCCGATTGGACAGCCTGCGCCACCGATCGAAGTCGATGGCCAGCCGATGGATGCGCCGCAGCGCCTGTACCTGATGCTCAACAAGCCGCGCGGCGTGGTGACCACGGCGCAGGACGAGCGTGGTCGCGACACCGTGTATCGCTGCTTTGATGGTGCCGGCCTGCCGTGGATCGCGCCGGTCGGGCGCCTGGACAAGGCCAGCGAAGGGTTGCTGTTGTTCAGCAATGATCCGCAGTGGGCGGCGCGCCTGACCGATCCAGAGACCGGCCCGCAGAAGACCTATCACGTGCAGGTGGATCGTCTGCCCGACGAGGACACCCTGGCCGCGCTGCGCGCCGGTGTCGAGGACGAGGGCGAGTTCCTCGTCGCCCAGGCCGTGCGCGTGCTGCGCAGTGGCGACAAGACCGCATGGCTGGAGGTGGTCCTCGACGAGGGCCGCAACCGTCATATCCGCCGCCTGTTGGCGGCCTTCGACCTGCAGGTGCTGCGCCTGGTCCGGGTCGCGATCGGTGGGCTGCTGCTCGGCGATCTCGGCAAGGGGCAATGGCGGGTGCTGGAGGTCAGTGACCAGCAGCGGCTGGGGGCCGCTGCACCGGGCTGATCATCGCCCGCGGCCGGCAGTTGCCGGCCACCGTTCCAGGCGTAGGGGGCGCCTGGTTGTTGAATTTCCCGAACGGAGCCTGCCATGTACCACCCGACCCTCAACCAAACCCTGCGCTGTGCAGGCCTGCTGCTGCCGATGGTGCTGCTGACCGCCTGTGGCGGCCACAAGAAGGTGGCCAAGGCGGAAACGCCTGCCGAGACCCCGGTGGTGGAAGTGAAGACCCCGGAGCTGGATGGTCGCGGCAGCTACCGCTTCCTGATGAGCGACGGCGACAAGAAAATGACTGCCGATGAGTTCGATGCCTGGATGAAGGCAAACGGCATCCGCGTTGCCAAGGGCAACGGCCAGGACGCTGCCGCCAAGCCGGTGGTGGTGGCCAGCAAGGAAGAGCCGAAGGGCAAGAAGAAAAAGAAGTAATGCCCGTGGGTGCCGACCCTGGTCGGCACGCCCTCAAGCTCCGGTGGGTGCCGACCTTGGTCGGCACGCTTTGATAGGGTCGGACCCCTTTCCGCAGGAAAGGGCTCCGACCCCGGCCATGATCAGCCCTTGACCACGCCCAGCTCGACACCGATGCGGGTAAAGGCATCGATCGCGCGGTCCAGGTGCTCGCGGCTGTGCGCGGCGCTGATCTGGGTACGGATGCGGGCCTGGCCCTTGGGCACCACCGGGAAGAAGAAGCCGATCGCGTAGATGCCTTCTTCCAGCAGGCGCTCGGCGAACTTCTGCGCCAACGGTGCGTCATACAGCATCACCGGGCTGATCGGATGCACGCCCGGCTTCACGTCGAAACCGGCGGCGGTCATCTTCTCGCGGAAGTAGGCGGTGTTCTCGGCCAGGGTGCTGCGCAGGTCGTCGGCGGCAGCCAGCATTTCGAACGCCTTGATGCCGGCGGCCACCACATGCGGCGGCAGCGAGTTGGAGAACAGGTACGGGCGCGAGCGCTGGCGCAGCAGTTCGATCACTTCGGCGCTGGCGCAGGTGAAGCCGCCCAGTGCGCCGCCCATGGCCTTGCCCAGGGTGCCGGTGATGATGTCGATCTTCTCCAGCACGCCCTTGACCTCGGCCGAACCACGGCCGGTGGCGCCAAGGAAGCCGGTGGCGTGGCATTCGTCGATGTGCACCAGTGCGTTGTACTTCTTCGCCAGCGCGGTGATCTCGTCCAGCGGCGCGATGGAGCCGTCCATCGAGAACACGCCGTCGGTGGTGATCAGCTTGGTCTTGCAGCCGGCGGCATCGGCGGCCTGCAGCTGGGCTTCCAGATCGGCCATGTCGCAGTTGGCGTAGCGGAAGCGCTTGGCCTTGCACAGGCGCACGCCGTCGATGATCGAAGCATGGTTCAGCGCGTCGGAAATGATCGCGTCGTTCTCGCCGAGCAGCGGCTCGAACAGGCCACCGTTGGCATCGAAGCAGGCTGCATACAGGATGGTGTCCTGCTTGCCGAAGAAATCGGCGATCTGCTTCTCCAGCTGCTTGTGCAGGTCCTGGGTGCCGCAGATGAAGCGCACCGAGGCCATGCCGAAGCCGTGGGTATCCAGTGCGTCCTTGGCGGCCTGGATCAGGTCCGGATGGTCGGCCAGGCCCAGGTAGTTGTTGGCGCAGAAGTTCAGCACCTTGCGGCCGTCGTCGAGGGTGATCTCGGCCGACTGCGGGCTGGTGATGATCCGCTCGGACTTGAACAGGCCCTGGGCGCGGATGGCGTCCAGTTCCTCGGCGTAGTGGCGGGTCAGGGCGGAGGAGGCGTCGGTCATGGCGTGGGCACGGCTCTGAACGGGGAAACCGCTGATTCTACCGGGCATCGTCGGTCACCAACCGGGCCGGATGGGGCATCGCCACGGCCGGCACATGTTGCATCGCAATAGCAAAGTGGTTAAGAATTCGTGAACCGGAGCTGTCGCGTTCCGGCCGCTCCCGCCTTCCACGCCACGCCACCGCCCCCACCGGAGACGCTCATGAAGCACGCCCGTGCCTGCCTCGCCATTGCCGCTGCCCTGACCCTGGCCGCCCCGTTCGCCGCCAGCGCGCAGGAGGACGAATCGCCGTACAGCTGGAATGTCACCGCCGTTTCCGACTACCTGTTCCGTGGCGTGTCGCAGACCGACGAGAAGCCGACCCTGCAGGCGGGCTTCACCTACACCTCGCCGGTGGGCCTGTATGCCGGTGTGTGGGGTTCGGGCGTGGACTTCGGTCCGGGTGACCCGAACACCGAGATCGACTACCAGATCGGCTACGGCGTGGACGTCACTTCGCGCGTCAACTTCGACGTGCTGCTGAACCGCTACACCTACATCGGTGCCAGCCACCAGAACTACAACGAGCTGGTGACCACCACCACGCTCGACGACACCTACAAGCTGACCGTGGCCTACACCAACGACCAGTGGAGCAGCGGCACCGATGGCTGGTACTACGGCGTCGGCGGCCAGTGGGGCCTGCCGCAGGACTTCACGCTGAACGCCAACGTCGGCCGCAGCAGCTTCGAGAAGGGCCTGGCCAAGGACTACACCGACTGGAACGTCGGCGTCAGCCGCCAGTTCGGCCTGTTCAACGTCGGCCTGGGTTACTACGGTACCGACGGCAATGGCCGCGAGAACTCGGGCAAGCTGGCACACAGCCGCGTGCTGCTGACCGTGGCCATCGGCAAATAACCCTTGCTTCGGTAGGTGCCAGGCTTGCCTGGCACGCTTTACGAAAAAGGCGCCCATCGGGCGCCTTTTTCAGTTTCAAGGTGTGCGGAGCAAGCTCGGCACCCACCCATCGCGCTCGGCGAAGGGTCAATTCCAGCTCAGTACCACCTTGCCGGCCTTGCCTTCTTCCATCAGGTCGAAGCCCTTCTGGAACTCGTCGATCGGCAGCTGGTGGGTCATCACCTTGCCGAGCGGGAAGCCGGACAGCACCAGCTGGGTCATCTTGTACCAGGTCTCGTACATCTTGCGGCCGTAGATGCCCTGCACGGTCAGGCCCTTGAAGATGATCTTGTCCCAGTCGCAGCCGGCGCCCTTGGGCATGATGCCGAGCATGGCGATCTTGCCGCCGTGGTACATGCAGTCGAGCATGTCGTTGAACGCGCGCGGGTTGCCGCTCATTTCCAGGCCCACGTCGAAGCCCTCCATGTGCAGTTCCTTCATCACGTCCTTCAGCGACTGGTTGGCGACGTTGACCACGCGCGTCGCGCCCATGTCGGCGGCCAGCTTCAGGCGGAAGTCGTTGACGTCGGTCACCACCACGTTGCGCGCACCGATGTGCTTGCAGATGCCGGCGGCGATGATGCCGATCGGACCGGCGCCGGTGATCAGCACGTCTTCGCCGATCACGTCGAATTCCAGCGCGCAGTGTGCGGCGTTGCCGTACGGGTCGAAGAACGCGGCCAGTTCCGACGGGATCTGGTCCGGGATCGGCCACAGGTTGCTGGCCGGCATCACCATGTATTCGGCGAAGGCGCCGTTGACGTTGACGCCGATGCCGACGGTGTTCGGGCACAGGTGGGGGCGGCCGCCACGGCAGTTGCGGCAGTGGCCGCAGACGATATGGCCTTCGGCCGAGACGCGCTGGCCGATCTCATAGCCGGTCACCGCCGAGCCGAGCGCGGCGATGCGGCCGACGAACTCATGGCCGATGGTCAGGCCCGGCTTGATGGTGCGCTGGCTCCACTCGTCCCACAGGTAGATGTGCAGGTCGGTGCCGCAGATCGCGGTCTTCTCCAGCTTGATCAGGACCTCGTTCGGGCCCGGGGTCGGAACCGGAACTTCTTCCAGCCAGATGCCCTTGGCCGCTTCGCGCTTGACCAGGGCCTTCATCGTTTGCTGCGCCATCGGGGTGGAACTCGTCAGGGGGAAAGCGCGGATTATAGGGTGCCGCGCGGATTTCCCATGTTGCGCTGCGGGTGCAATGGCGGAACGAAAGGCGTGCGCCGGCGGGCGTTTCGAACGTACTGCGAACAGCGGCGTCGCTTCGCTCGCCGGGCATGGCTCGGCGCTACCGTCCGAGGCCAGGGGACTGTGGGGAGGCGAGAGGCCAGGCCGATGCAGGACCGTGAGCGCCATGGATGGCGCGACCGAGCCCCCATGGATGGGTTTACGGCGTGTCCTGCATCGGCCTGGCCTCTCGCCTCTGACCGATCGCAATGGAGAGGCTGAACGGTGGAAGCACCTGATTGCATGACTTCCGGGGTTCGGGCCGGGGCAGGGCGGCGGGCTACAATCGAGGGTTCCACTACCAGGGGCCGCTCCATGCGCTCGAACCTGCTTGCATTCTCCATCGTCGCCAGCCTCGGGCTGGCCCAGGTCGCCCATGCCGCTGAAGGCATGTGGGTGCCGCAGCAGCTGCCGGAAATCGCCGGTCCGCTGCAGAAGGCTGGCCTGAAGCTGTCCCCGGAGCAGCTGTCCAACCTCACCGGCGACCCGATGGGCGCGGTCGTCGCCCTCGGCGGTTGCACCGCCAGCTTCGTGTCGCCGCAGGGCCTGGTGGTCACCAACCACCACTGCGCGTATGGCGCCATCCAGCTGAATTCGACCGCGCAGAAGAACCTGATCAAGGACGGCTTCAACGCGCCGACCCTGAAGGACGAACTGAGCGCCGGACCGAACGCCCGCGTGTTCGTGCTCGACCAGATCACCGACGTCACCACCCAGGCCAAGGCCGCCATCGCTGCCGCCGGCAACGACCCGCTGGCCCGCAGCCGCGCGCTGGACGCCTTCGACAAGGCCCAGGTGGCCGCCTGTGAAGCCGACGCCGGCTTCCGCTGCCGCCTGTACAGCTTCTCTGGCGGCAACACCTACCGCCTGTTCCGCAACATGGAAATCAAGGACGTGCGCCTGGTCTACGCACCCCCGGGCAGCGTCGGCAAGTTCGGCGGTGACGTCGACAACTGGATGTGGCCGCGCCACACCGGCGATTTCTCGTTCTACCGCGCCTATGTGGGCAAGGACGGCAAGCCGGCTGCCTTCGCCGCCGACAACGTGCCGTACCAGCCCAAGCACTTCCTGAAGTTCGCCGACCAGCCGCTGGGCGCCGACGACTTCGTGATGGTGGCTGGCTACCCAGGCCGCACCAACCGCTACGCACTGGCCGGTGAGTTCAACGAAACCGCCAGCTTCACCTACCCGACCATCGCCAAGCACTACAACGCGGTGCTGAAGATGATCGCCGACGCCGGCAAGGCCGACGCCGACGTCAAGGTGAAGTACGCCGCCACCGCCGCCAGCATGAACAACGTGGCCAAGAACTACCTGGGCCAGCTGGAAGGCTTCAAGCGCATCGACGCCGCTGGCCAGAAGCAGGCTGAAGAAGCCGCCGTGCTGGCGTGGCTGAAGAAGCAGGGCGCTGCCGGCAAGCCGGCCCTGGCTGCACACGCGCAGCTGCTCAAGCATCTGGATACCAGCAAGTCGACCCGCGAACGCGACCTGTTCGTCGGCCAGTTCAACAACACCTCGGCCGTTGGCGCAGCGATCACCCTGTACCGCCTGTCGATCGAGCGCAGCAAGCCGGATGCCGAACGCGAAGCCGGTTACCAGGAACGCGACCTGACCACCATCGAAGGTGGCCTGAAGCAGATGGACCGCCGCTACGTGGCGAAGATGGACCAGCAGCTGCAGACCTACTGGCTGGACCAGTACGTGGCCCTGCCGGCCGCGCAGCGCGACAACGAAGTGCTGAACAAGTGGCTGGCCGGCAGCGATGCCGCTGCGGTCAAGTCGCTGGTGAACAAGCTGAGCGGCACCGAGCTGGGCAGCCTGGACACCCGCCTGAAGTGGTTCAAGGCCGACCGTGCCGCGTTCGAAGCCAGCAGCGATCCGGCCATCCAGTACGCCGTGGCCGTCATGCCGGCACTGCTGAAGCAGGAAGAGCAGAAGAAGATCCGCGAAGGCGAATCGCTGACCGCACGTCCGCTGTACCTGCAGGCCGTGGCTGACTACAAGAAGAGCCAGGGCGAGTTCGTCTACCCCGACGCCAACCTGTCGCTGCGCATCACCTTCGGCAACGTCATGGGCTATGGCAAGGACGGCGTGAAGTACACCCCGTTCACCACCCTGGAAGGCGTGGCGGCGAAGGAAACCGGCGAAGATCCGTTCGATTCGCCGAAGGCGCTGCTCGATGCGGTCAAGGCCAAGCGTTACGGTGGCCTGGAAGACAAGCGCATTGGCTCGGTGCCGGTGAACTTCCTGTCCAACCTGGACATCACCGGCGGCAATTCGGGTTCGCCGGTGCTGGATGCCAACGGCAAGCTGGTCGGCCTGGCCTTCGATGGCAACTGGGAATCGGTCAGCTCCAACTGGGTGTTCGACCCGGTGATGACCCGCATGATCGCCGTCGACAGCCGCTACATGCAGTGGATCATGCAGGAAGTGGCGCCGGCGCCGCAGCTGTTGAAGGAACTGAACCTGGCCAAGTAACTCGGTTGCGGTAGTACCGGCCGCTGGCCGGCAACCTCGACCCGATGGCTGGAAACTCCGAAACCCCGCGACGCAGGTCGCGGGGTTTTTTCATGCCCGGCCCGGCCCGGTGCGCCGAACAGGTATCATCCCTGTTCCGCGTACTTCACAGGATGTGAACGAAACGCGGAAACCTCCTCCCCCCAGGACCCCTTGCACGCATGCGCATCTTGCTTGCCCGCCACGGCGAAACGCCGTGGAACGCCGAAGGCCGCTACCAGGGCCAGATCGATATTCCGCTTTCGCCGATCGGTGAGGCCCAGGCCCAGGCACTGGGTGCCCGCCTGGCCTCGGTGGACATCACCCGTGCCGTCGCCTCGCCGCTGTCGCGCGCGCAGCGCACCGCGCAGCTGGCGCTTGGCGCCGCCCGTGCCGACATGCTGCTGACCGAGCCGGAGCTGCAGGAAATCGCCCACGGTGAGTGGGAAGGCCTGCTGGCCAGCGAAATCAATGAAAAGGATCCGTCGCGCCTGCAGGCCTGGCGCGAGGAGCCGGATACCGTGCTGATGCCCGGCGGCGAATCGCTGCGCCTGGTGCTGGAGCGCAGCTGGCGCGGCCTGGCCCGCGCCACCGAAGGCCTTGGCGAGCACGACACCCTGCTGGTGGTCGCCCATGACGCGGTCAACCGCGTGATCCTGTGCAAGGTGCTGGGCCTGCCGATCTCGCGCCTGTGGACCTTCCGCCAGGCACCGACCACGCTCAACCTGCTTGAAGGCGCCGACCTGGACAGCCTGGAAGTGGTGCGCCTGAACGACTGCGCCCACCACACGCCGTTCTTCGGCGAAGCCAAGCACCGCGCTCTCTGATCCATCCCCTCGCATCAACTGCTTCTGCTGGAACTGCTGCCGTGACGAACACCCCGACCACCCTGGCCGACTGGCTGGACTACATTGAACGCCAGCACCCGGCGACCATCGACATGGGCCTGGAGCGCGTGCGCGCCGTGGCTGCAGCGATGGGCCTGGGTACGCCGGCCCAGCGCACCATCGTGGTCGGTGGCACCAACGGCAAGGGCTCCACCGTGGCCTTCATCGAAGCCATTGCACGCGCGGCGGGCTGGAAGGTCGGCGCCTACACCTCGCCGCACCTGCTGCGCTACAACGAGCGCGTGCGCATCGACGGCCAGGACGTGGACGATGCCGCGCTGGTCGCTGCGTTCAATGCGGTCGAAGCCGCGCGTGGCGACATCACGCTGACCTATTTCGAGTACGGCACGCTGGCCGCGCTGCAGTTGTTCGCCGACGCCGGGCTGGACCTGGCGGTACTGGAAGTGGGCCTGGGCGGTCGACTGGATGCGGTCAACATCATCGATGCCGATGTGGCAGTGATCACCACCGTGGACATCGACCATGCCGAATGGCTGGGCGAAGACCGCGAAGCGATCGGCACCGAGAAGGCCGGCATCATCCGTGGCTGGAAGCCGGTGATCCTGGGCGAGACCGATCCGCCGTCCAGCGTGCTGGCGCGTGCCTATCTGGTGGGTGCCAACGCGATCCGCGGCGGCAGCGATTATTTCTACGAGCCGATCGATGCCCAGCGCTGGCGCTGGCGCGACGTCGGCCTGCGCATGGAACTGCCGACACCGGCGCTGGCCGGCCCGATCCAGCTGGCCAACGCGGGTGCCGCCATTGCTGCGCTGCGCGCGCTGGACAAGCCGGTGCCGCGTGCGGCGTGGGCTGCCGGTATCGCGGCGGCGCGCATCTCTGGCCGCCTGCAGGCGTTCGAGCGTGACGGTGTGCAGGTCCGCGTGGACGTAGGCCACAACCCGCAGGCGGCGGGCCAGCTGGCGCGCGCGCTGAAGTCCGAAGCGTCGGCCGGGCGCACCCTGGCAGTGTACGCCGCACTGCAGGACAAGGACGCGGTGGGCGTGGTGCAGGCGCTGCAGGACGTGGTCGGCGAGTGGACCCTGGCTGGCCTGGACGGCCCGCGCGGGCAGAGTGCTGCCCAGTTGCAGGCGCGCCTGGCCGGCACGGCGGCGGCCAAGGCCCAGCGGGCTGATACCGTCGAACAGGCGCTGGCACAGGTACTGGCCCAGGCTGGGCGCGGTGACCGCGTACTGGTGTTCGGCTCCTTCCATACCGCTGCTGCCGCGCTGCAATGGTTGCAGGGCGCCGCCTGATCCGCGTTCAGCCAATGCCGACGCCGCCCGGTCCGGCACCCGTATAATCGACCGCAACCTCCGGACAGTTGCCGCCTCACGTGGATACGCCTCTGAAACAGCGTCTGATTGGTGCCATCGTGCTGGTGGCGCTGGCCGTGATTTTCCTGCCGATGCTGGTCAAGGGACCAGCGCCGGACAGCGGTGTGGCCTCGGTGCCGATCGCCGCGCCGGATGCCCCCGCCGATGGCCAGTTCGAAACCCGTGAGCTGCCGCTGGTTGCTCCGGCCGGTGGTGCCACCGGCCTGCAGACCGGGCAGGCCAAGCCACTGCAGGAGGCCGCCGCGCCGGCCACGCCGCCGACCGTGGACACGTCTCCGGCGGTTGCCGCCGGCAACTACGCCGTCACGTTCGGCGCGTACGGCAGCAAGGCCGACGCCGACGCGGTGATCGCCTACCTGAAGCGCTCGCAGATGCCGGGCTTCGCCGAAACCACCACCATCAGCGGGCGCCAGGCGTGGCGTGTGCGCGTCGGGCCGTATGCCGACCGTGCCCAGGCCGAGGCTGCCCGGCTGCAGGCGGTGAAGATCCGCGCCGATGTGAAGGCCGAAGTCATTACCCTGGATGCGGCGGCGGGCAGCAGTGCGGCGGTCGCCGCCACGCCGGCGCCGACCACCAGCACCCCGGCCGCGGCCACCACGCCGTCGGCTACCAGCAACCCGGTGCGCAGCGAAAGCCTGCCGCCAAGCACGCCGACGGCGACCACCAGGCCCGAACCGCCCAAGCCGGCGCCGAAGCCCGAGACCCCGAAGCCGGAGGCCAAGCCCGAGCCGAAGCCGGAGGCTACTGCCAGCAAGCCGGCGACGGCCCCGGCCACGCCGGCCGCACCGGCGGCCAGTGGCGTCGGCTTCGCCGTGCAGTTGGGCGCGTTCGGCCAGGCCAACGATGCCGATGCGCTGCGCGACAAGGTCCGTGCCGCCGGCTTCAGTGCTTTCGTCGAGCAGGTACGCACGGAAAAGGGCACCCTGCATCGCGTCCGCGTCGGACCGGTGGCCAACCGCGCTGACGCCGAGCAGCTGAAGGCGCAGGTCGCCGCAAAGGTCGGCGTGGCCGGCATGGTCCGACCGCACCCATGACCCACGCGCAGGCCCGTTGCCAGCGCCGCCGAAGGAGCGGGGCGCCATGATCGACGTGGTGCTGCTGATCGTGATCGCCGCCTCGACCCTGCTCGGGATGCTGCGTGGCTTTGTTGGAATCGTCATCGGCACGCTGTCTTGGCTGCTGGCCGCGTGGGCGGCCTTCGCCTTCGGCAACGATGCGGCACGCTGGTGGGCGGCCCCGGCCGCGCCCGGCGGCGAGCACTTCGTCGGTGGCTACCTGGGCGTCGGCATTGGCGTGATGATCGTGGTCGCGGTGATCGGCATGGTCATCAAGGCGATGATCCACCGCAGCATGCTGACCAGCCTGGACCGGTTGCTGGGCGGCGTGCTGGGAGCCGTGCGTGGCGGCCTGATCGCGGCGATCCTGGTGCTGCTGGCCGGCTTCACCCCGCTGACCGCCGAACCCTCCTGGAAGCGCTCGGCGGTCCGCCCGGTGCTGAACCCGGCCGTGGCCTGGATGAACGGGAAGCTGCCGCACTGGCAGGTGCCCGGCGCCGATCTGCTGCCCAAGACCTTGCCGACCGACATGCTGTCCCCATCTGCATTGATGGAGCTGGGAAAGAGCGCCGGCGCCGATTTGGGAAAGCCGGGCGCGGCAGGCGATAATGGCATCCTCAACCAGGTAGTGGCGGGCGGCGGATGGCTGCGGCCCGCGAAAGCGGAACAGGGCGACGCATACGATCCGGCCGAAGTGCGCCCGGACGCCCCAGCACTGCCAGACAGTATCGAGCCGGGCGATCCGGCCAATGTCGACCGCAAGCGCGGCGACCACCGCGGCCAGGTACGGCCACCTTCCTTGTAACTGGGCACAGCCCAGCGGAGACCTCGCACCATGTGTGGCATCGTCGGAATCGTCGGCAACCAGAACGTCGCCGGGCAGTTGTATGACGGCTTGACCGTTCTCCAGCATCGCGGCCAGGATGCGGCGGGCATCGCCACGGCCAATGGCAGCCGCCTGCGGGTGCAGAAGGCCACCGGCCTGGTCCGCGATGTGTTCGATGCACGCACCATGTCCACCCTGGAAGGCAGCGTCGGCATCGCCCATGTGCGCTACCCGACCGCCGGCTCGGAAGGCATGGACGAGGCGCAGCCGTTCTACGTGAACTCGCCGTACGGCATCGCGCTGGCCCACAACGGCAACCTGATCAACACCGAGGCGCTGCGCCAGCAGGTGTTCGAGCAGGACCGCCGCAACGTCAACACCGATTCGGACAGCGAAGTACTGCTGAACGTGTTCGCCTATGAGCTGGAGCAGCAGCGCCAGCTGAGCCCGGAAGCCGCGATCCGCGCAGTGGCCGGCGTGCACCGCCGCTGCAAGGGCGGCTATGCGGTGGTCAGCGTGGTGCTGGGCCTGGGCCTGGTCGCTTTCCGCGATCCGCATGGCATCCGTCCGCTGGTGCTGGGCAAGCGCAGCCATGCCGAGGGCGACGAGTACATCGTGGCCTCTGAATCGGCCGCGCTGGACGTGCTGGGCTTCCAGCGAGTGCGCGACGTGCAGCCGGGCGAAGCGCTGGTGATCACCGCGCGCGGCGAGCTGTTCTCGGAAATCTGCGCCGAGCCGGCCGAGCACACCCCGTGCATCTTCGAATACGTGTACTTCGCGCGTCCGGATTCGATGATCGACAACGTCTCGGTGCACAAGGCGCGCATGCGCATGGGCATCAAGCTGGGCGAGAAGATCCTGCGCCTGCGCCCGGACCACGATATCGACACCATCATCCCGATCCCGGACACCTCGCGCGATGCCGCGCTGGAGATCTCCAACGTGCTTGGGGTGAAGTACCGCGAAGGCTTCATCAAGAACCGCTACATCGGCCGCACCTTCATCATGCCGGGCCAGGGCGAACGCGTGAAGTCGGTGCGCCGCAAGCTCAACCCGATCCACCTGGAGTTCCGCAACCGCGTGGTGCTGCTGGTGGACGACTCGATCGTGCGTGGCACCACCAGCCAGCAGATCGTGCAGATGGCCCGTGATGCGGGCGCGCGCAAGGTCTACCTGGCCAGCGCGGCACCGCCGGTGCGCTACCCGAACATCTACGGCATCGACATGCCGGCGGCCGAAGAGCTGGTCGCGCACAACCGTACCGTGGAAGAGATCGAGGCCCACCTGGGCTGCGACTGGCTGATCTACCAGGATCTGGAAGACATGGAAGCGGCGGTGAGCGAGGGCAACCCGGCGCTGCGCAACTTCGATTCGTCCTGCTTCAACGGCCACTACCCGACCGGTATCGAGCCGGGCTACTTCGAGCGCATCCAGCAGCTGCGCTCGGACGACGCCAAGCACAAGCGCCGCGCCTGAGGTCCAGGCGTGGTTGCGGTGCCCGACGTTGGCGGTGACCTGCTGCGCGCGGCGCAGCAGTGCCTGGCCGAAGCCGACCCGCTGCGCAAGGTCGCGCTGACCCAGGCGTATGCGGCCGCGTTCCGTGCCGGTCGCCTGAAGGTAGTTGCCGATGCGCTGCCGCCAGAACCGATCCGCATGCCGGGCCGGCCGGCTCGGCTGGTGCTGGTGCATCCGCGCGAAGTGCCCCGGCGCGGCCTGGGCGGCGTGGAAGGACGTGCCGCCTTCATCCACGCCATCGCCCACATCGAACTCAACGCGATCGACCTGGCCTGGGATGCGGTATACCGCTTCCGCGGCCTGCCGCCGGCGTTCCATGCCGACTGGGTCAGCTGCGCCGATGACGAATCGCGGCACTTCATGCTGCTGCGCGAGCGCCTGCAGGCGCACGGTCACGACTACGCCGATTTCCCCGCGCACAACGGCTTGTGGGAGATGTGCGAAAAGACCGCGCATGATGGCCTGGCACGCATGGCGCTGGTGCCACGCGTGCTGGAGGCGCGCGGCCTGGACGTGACACCGGGCATGATCGAGAAGCTGCGCAATGTCGGCGATGGTGAAACCGCCGACGTACTGGAAGTGATCCTGCGCGAGGAAGTGGCGCACGTCGCTGCCGGTTCGCGCTGGTACCGCTGGTACTGCGATCGCGTCGGCGTCGAGCCGCGTGCGCGCTTCAAGGCGCTGCTGGTCGAATACGCCGGCGGCTACCTGCATGGGCCGTTCAACATGGAAGCGCGCCTGCTGGCCGGCTTCGATGCCGACGAGCTCGCCAACCTGGTCGAACAGGCCGGCTGATAGAAAAGGGGACGGAGGGGATTAAGTCGTTTATGCATAAACGACTTAATCCCCTCCGTCCCTTTTTTCATGCGTTCGGCAACACCACGCGTTTGCCATCCACGGTGGGCCGGTTGATGTAGAACAGGCCGGGACCAGGCCGGTAGGGCAGTTCGCTGACGCCGGCATCGGCGGCGTAGGTCAGTGCGGTATCGCCCAGTGCATCGAAATTCCAGTGCGCCGACTGCATCAGGTAGCGTCGGCGCAGCAATGCCTCCTGGGTCTGGGTCAGCGCCTGTCCGGCTACCAGTCGCCGTGCGATCGGCTGCAGGGCGGCGGGCAGCTCCCAGCCGGGAACCCCGGCGGCGCTGGCGCGCCATTGCACGCCGGCATCGAGTGCGTGCTGCTGCATCACCTGCAGCGCAATCAACTGGTAGCGCCAATCGATGCGCCGGCGCAGCACCACGGCGGCGGTGACGTACAGCACCGGCGACAGCAGCACGCTGCGGCTGCCGGCACGGCGCTGCTGCTGCCACTGGTGCCAGACATCCACCCAGACTTCCTTTTCGTCGACGCCCAGCTGCTGCCGCCAGCGTTCGGCATCGGCCTGCGTTTCAGCGTACGCGGTGGTGGCCTGCAGCATCGCCAGCGGGGGAATCTGGTAGTCGGCAACGGCGGGGCGGCGCAGCTGCTGCCGGCGTGGGCGGCTGAGCAGCTTGGGGCCTTCCTCCAGCTGGTTGTAGCCGCCGCCGATGTTGGCATGTACACCGGGCAGGGCGATCTCGGTGAACGGCGGTGCCACCGTGGTCAGCGGATAGTGCTGGCGATGTTCGTCGCGCGCGGTCAGCTGCACCACGCGTGCAGCGATGCCCCTGCGTAGGGCAAGCTGCGGTTGTTCGTCGGCGCGGCCACCGCTGACCGCAACCACGGTATCGAACAGGCCGATGAAACGCAGCACCGGCAGGGCAGGGGCGAAGTCCGCCGCGCAGGCCAGGCCGGACGACTGCAGCAGTTGCCGCCAACGAGCGGTATCCCAGCCCTGCAGCTGGTTGGCGATATCACGTGCCGCGGCAGCGCCTCGAGAGAACCCGAACAGATCCAGCTGCACGCGACGCAGCGGTTGCCGCCAACGCGCGGACAGTTCTGTAAGCGCAGCCGGAAGCAGCACCTGCAGCGCGCGCTTCACCTTTGCGCGGATGCCGCTGGCACCGATGCCGAAGGCCAGGCCGATCAGATCATCATCGGCATCATCGCGGGTGCCCACGCCTTCCACATAGATCGACAGCGAAGGCGTGGCCATCGCATCGCGGCGGCTGTCCGGGTACAGCTGCTGAAGGCGGGCGATATTGGTCGGGCCGTTGTCGTAGCTGCTGGTCAGCCGGCTCTGGTAGGTCGAATCGTCATCGGCACGCAACTGCGCCGGGCGCGGCTGCGGCAGCTGTGGTCGACCACGCGCCAGGTTGTGTGCGTTGTTGCGGGTGCCATCGAAGAACAGGCCGATCCGCAGCAAGCCGACATCTTCGTCCGTGTCCTGCGATGGTGCCATGTGCATTCCCCGTCGTGGCTGCGTCACGGTAGCGCGAAAGCGGTGTATTGGCGAAGTGTAGCGACGCTTTTGACCTTACTTAACGCAGATGCGGTCGATCACAAATCCTGACTTTCATTCCTCTCGCCTATTGAATTCACACGACCCGCGCAGGCCATATGGCCAAACCCGGCAAACCGGGTCGTGCTGCATCAACGCTGTTCACATCATTCAAGGAGCGACGCAATGTTGTCCAGATCGATTGGCAAAGCGGCAGGTGGCCTTGTGTTGGGTTTGTCGGTGGCGGCGGCCGCGCATGCGGCACCGTTGTTCGAGCCGGTGACGGTCATCAGCCGCGCATCGGCAAACAGTGAGCCCGCGCTGGGCAAGCTGCTGGCCACCCCGTCCACGGCGACGGTACAGGAAGTGCGTGTCGATGCAGCTGCCACCGCACAGCCGCAGCTGGAATTCGAACTGCTCGGCCAGCGCGTGCAGGCGGTACGCAGCAAGGTCGAGGCGCTGCCCGATGGCGGCAGCATCTGGTACGGCCAGTTCCGTTCGCCCTCGGACAAGCTGACCGCGGCCACCTCCAACGGCCAGGACGACCCGGGAAATTCGCTGATCCTCGTGCGCTCGGGCAACACCATCACCGGCTCGATCCGCAAGGATGGAAAGCTGTACCGCCTGCGCCCGCTGGGCAACCGCCACGTGCTGGTGGAAGTGGATGAATCGCGGATGCCGGCCGATCATCCGGCCGACTACAACCAGCTGCCGAAGATCCCGATGGGCGACAACGATCGCCTCGGTATCGCGCAGGCTTCGTCCGGTACGCCGGCCACCATCCGCGTGCTGGTGGTGGCGACCAATGCCGCCGTCACCGCCTATGGCGGCAACATGCAGTCGCTGGTGCAGCTTGCAGTGGCCGAGTCCAATCAGGGCTATGTCAACAGCAACGTCGGCATCACCATGGAACTGGCCCGCTACGAGACCACCAGCTACACCGAATCGGGCAGCTTCGATACCGACCTGGCGCGCTTCCGTGGTACCAGCGACGGCTACATGGACAGCATCCACACCAGCCGGAACACCTACGCGGCGGACGTTGGCGTGCTGCTGATCAACAACACGGCGTATTGCGGCCTGGCATCGGGTATCGGCTCGACGGCCTCGACCGCGTTCGCGGCGGTGTACTGGGATTGCGCGACCGGCTACTACTCGTTCGCGCACGAGATCGGCCATCTGCAGAGTGCGCGGCATGACATCGCCACCGACTCGAGCACCTCGCCGTATGCCTATGGCCACGGCTATCGCTACGAGCCGGCCACCGGCACCGGCTGGCGCACGATCATGGCCTACAACTGCACCCGCAGCTGCCCGCGCCTGAACTACTGGTCCAACCCTAACATCAGCTACAACGGCATCCCGATGGGCAATGCCAGCACCGCCGACAACCAGCGCGTGCTGGTCAACACCAAGGCCACCATCGCGGCCTTCCGCTGAGTCCAAGCGCCGACCAAGGTCGGCGTCTACCCGGGCGCATGCACCTGCTCTGGTAGATGCCAACCTTGGTTGGCACCTTGCGATCCGTTATTCGCGCGCCAGGGTATCCAGCGTCCAGCCGCTGGCATCCACGCGCAGCACCGAACCCTGTTCGTACCAGTCACCCAGCACGATGCGGGTGCGCTCGCGTCCACCGGCCTGCAGCGTGTGGATCGCCGGCCGATGGGTATGGCCATGGATCATGGTGTCCACGCCATGGCGCACGAAGGTGGCATCGACTTCGGCAGGGGCCACGTCGGTCACCGACTCGAACTGCGCGCGATCGTCCTGTTTCATCTCGGTCTGGCGCGCCTGGCTGGCTTCGCGCGCCTTCTGCGCGAAGGCGATGCGTGCGGCCAGCGGCTGCGACAGGAACTGCGCCTGGAACACCGGGTCGCGCGTCTGTGCACGGAACTGCTGGTAAGGAATGTCATCGGTGCACAGCAGGTCACCGTGCTGCAGCAGCACCGGGCGGCCGTACAGTTCGATCATGCACGGGTCGGGCAGGATGCGCAGGCCGGCACGGCGCGCGTAGTCCTCACCGAGCAGGAAGTCGCGGTTGCCGCGGATGAAGTACACCGGCACGCCGCTGTCGGACAG
Source organism: Stenotrophomonas sp. S4 (assembly GCF_054187805.2). Classification (NCBI taxonomy): domain Bacteria; kingdom Pseudomonadati; phylum Pseudomonadota; class Gammaproteobacteria; order Lysobacterales; family Lysobacteraceae; genus Stenotrophomonas; species Stenotrophomonas sp. S4. The sequence goes on from NZ_CM196188.1 coordinate 955,009, forward strand.
CACCTTCAACGCATCGGCCACCGCATCGGCGGCGGGCGAGGGCGTGTCGTCGCCGATCCAGGCCTCGAACAGGTCGCCGAGGATGTACAGCGCATCGGCGCCGGGCGCCTGCTCGCGCAGGAAGCGCAGGAACAGGTCGGTGATCTCCGGACGGCTGGGGTCCAGGTGCAGGTCGGAAATGAACAGCGTGGTCATGCCCGCATTCTAGGCCATCAACGATGACGGTAGCGCCGCCGGCATCGTGGGGGTCAGATCCCTTTTCCGAAGGAAAAGGGATCTGACCCCGGGCTACACCGGCAACGGCAGCCAGGCCAGGCTGGCCGACGCCAGCAGCACCGCTATGCCCGTCGCGGCCAATACGTCGCTGGGGTAGTGCAGGCCCAGGACCACCCGCGACAGCGCGACGCCGGCGGTGAACGGCACCAGCAGCGGCGCCAGCCAAGGGTAGTAGGCCAGTGCGACGATGGTGAACGACACCGCATGCAGGGTGTGCCCGGACGGGAAGCTGAATTCGTCCAGAGGTGCCACCCAGGCGCGGATGCGCAGGTCGGCCGCATAGGGCCGCGGGCGCCGGGTCCAGCGCTTGAGGCCCTTGTAGAGCAGCAGCGCGGCCAGGCCGGTGGCGGCCATGTGCACCGAGGCGCGCAGGCCATCGAAGCCGTCCAGCACCACCAGCGCGCCCATCAGCACATACCAGAACACGCCATCGCCGAGCCGGCTGATGGCCGAGAACAGGCGGCGCACGCGACGGCGCCGGCAGTAGTGGTTGGCCCGTCGGCACAGGCGTGCTTCGCGATCGGCCAGCAGCTCAAGCCGCGTGGTGCGCATGGCCGCTCCTCCGCGACTGCGCCAGTTCGGCGAGCAGGGCATCGAACTCGGCCACCACCTGTTGTGGATGCAGGCGCTTCATCGCGCGCGCGGCGTTGCCGCCCAGTTCGCGGCGTTGCGCGTCATCGGCAGCCAGCTGCACCGCGGCCTCGATGAACTGCTCGTCGCTGTCCACCGCCGCGCCGTTCTCGCCATTGCGCAGGTACTCGCGTGCAGCACCATAGTCGTACGCCACGGTGGCTACACCGCTGGCCATGCTTTCCAGAGTCACGTTGCCGAAGGTCTCGCTGCGGCTGGGGAACAGGAACAGATCGCCGCTGGCGAAGTGCCGGGCCAGCGCATCGCCGCGCTGGATGCCGCAGAAGATGAAGTCGGGATTTTCATGTGCCAGTTTCTCGCGGGCCGGGCCATCACCCACCCACACGAAGCGTGCCTTGGGCCGGATCTGCTGCAACCGGCGGAACGCCTTCACTGCCAGGCCGAGATTCTTTTCAGCGGCAATGCGGCCGACATAGATCGCCACCAGGCCATTGCCATCCACGCCCCATTCCTCGCGCAGCGCAGGATCGCGCCGGCCCGGATCGAACTGCTGGCTGTCCACCGCGCGGGCCAGCAGGCGCACACGCTCGAAGCCCTGTTCGCCGAGGAACTGCTGCAGTTCGCGGGTCGGCACCAGGGTGGCGTCCGCCTGGTTGTGGAAACGGCGCATCCAGCGCATGGCGGCGGCCTGCAGCCACGCCACGCCATAGTCGGGCAGGTACTCGTCGAAGCGGGTGTGGAAGCCGCTGGCGACGGGGATGCCGAGGCGGCGTGCGGTGCGCAGAGCGGACCAGCCGAGCGGACCTTCGGTGGCGATGTAGACCGCATCCGGGCGCTGCTTCTGCCAGTGGCGGCCCAGCCGGATCGGCGCCGGCAGGCCGAAACGCAGGCCGGGGTAGCGGGGCAGGGCGGCGCCGGGAACCAGCAGGGTGCCGGGCGCCGAATCCAGCGCTTCGCTGGACTGGCGGGGGCGGACCAGGTCGATCTCGTGCCCGGCTGCGCGCAGACCTTGTTCCAGCCCCTGCACGGTGAGCGCGACGCCGTTCACTTCCGGCGGATAGGTCTCGGTGACGATGGCATAGCGCATGGCGGGCCTCCGGGTTTCCGGCATGCTCGGGCCTGGCGATGTAGCCGACATGACCGCTTTGCGACCATCAGATGACGGCGGCGCCAGTCACCGTATGGAGGCCGGCGCCCACAAAAAAACCACGGCCCCGAAGGGCCGTGGTCATCGTGCTTCACGTCACAGCGCGATGGATCAGAAGCGCTGCTGGTACTTCATGTAGACGAAGCGGCCGATGTCGTAGCCACCGTAGTACGAGAAAGCCGAGTTCGGCTTGGTGTACATGATCGGGCCGGTCTTCTCGAACACGTTGTTGGCACCGACCGAGACGGTGGCATCCCACGGCAGCGAGTAGCGGAACTGCACGTCGTGGAAGGTGACCGAACCACGCTCGTTGTAGTTGCGTGCGCCCTTGTACCACGGGGCATACACGCCCGGATCGGAGCACTCGTCCGGATAGGCACGGATGTCCACGCACTGTTCCTTCACGCCGGAGTAGTAGCGCGCGGTCCAGCTGACGCCGAAGTTGCCCAGGTCCCAGCCCAGCACCAGGTTCGAACGGACGCGGAAGTTGCTGCCGATGCCGTTGGAGACGGTCGGCACCACCGTGCTGTCGTTGGTCGAGCGGAACTCGCTCTTGCTGACATAGGTGGTGGCCCAGCCGGCGTTGAACTTGCCGACGCTGGTGTCCAGGCGGTAGTTCAGGTCCAGGTCGTAGCCCTCGGTTTCCATGAAGCCGGCATTGCGGCTGCCGAACTGCAGGGTATCGACGATGCCGGCGGTCGGGCCGGTCGACTTGTCACGGGTGAAGCGCTGGCAACGTGCGTCGATGCCCTGCTCGTAGCAGTCGATCAGGATCTGGGTCGGGCTGTCGGCAACGATGGTGTTGTCGATGCGGATCTTCCACCAGTCCAGCGAGGCGTTGAAGTTCTTGATGAAGCTCGGGCTCCAGACCAGGCCCAGCGTCTTGCTGGTCGAGGTTTCCGGGGTCAGGGTCGGGTTGGAGCCCGACACGAACGGCACCGGCGTCGCATCGACGGAGGTGGCGACCGGCTGGTTGCCCTGGCGCAGCTGGCGGAAGGTTGCAGCGTTGGCGATGTCACGGGCGCAGCGGGCGCGGACTTCGGCGCTGGTGCGCGAGGAGCCGAACACGGTATCGCACGGGTCGCTGAACTGGGCGAAGGTCTGCGAGCCACCACCGTACAGATCGCTGATGGTCGGGGCGCGGAAGCCTTCGGCCCAGGTACCACGGACCAGCAGCTGGTCGAACGGCTTCCACTTGAAGCCGAACTTGCTGTTGAGCGTGTTGCCGAAGGTGTCGTAGTCGGAGAAGCGGGTGGCACCGTTGAAGGTCAGTTCCTTCGCGCCCGGCAGGTCCGCCAGCACCGGCACGTTGATTTCCAGGTACGCCTCGTTGACCTTGTAGCCGCCACCGGTCGGGCCTGCGGCCAGGTTGGTGGTGGCGCCGGCCTGCGCCAGCGGATCCGGACGGTACTCACCGGTTTCCTTGCGGCTTTCCACACCGAACGCGAAGCCCAGGTCGCCGGCCGGCAGGGTCACGATGGAACCGGCGATGTTGGCGAAGAAGTTCTTGCTGGTGGTCTTGCCGGTGGTGACTTCCGGCGGGAACAGCCAGGCCTGCAGGTCGGCGTTGCCATCGATGCCGTTCGGATCGATCGTGCCGTACGGCACCAGCGGGTTCCACGGCTTGCACACGTCATAGGAGATCGGCGCGGCAGCGGTGCCGCACTGGACCTTGCCGGTGGCCGCATTGTAGAACGACGGGCCGACGCCGCCAGCGACGCGCGCCTTGTGCAGGTTGCCGGTGGCGATGGTTTCCAGCTCGTTGCGGTTGTACTGGTAGCCCGCTTCCCAGTCGAAGAAGCGGCTGCCGATCTCGAACGAACCGTCGAACGAAGCCACCGCGCGGTAGGTCTTCAGCTCGCTGGTGGTCACGCGCGGCACTTCCCAGGTACGGCGGTTCCAGGCCACGGCGGTCGGGGTGGCGTAGCCGTGCTGGCGGCCGAACGGATTGAAGTAGCTGTCGATCGACATCGAACCCACGCCCGCGGTGCTCGACTGCAGCGGGTAGCCGGCGATCTGGCGCACGGCCTTGCGCTTGTTGTAGCCCAGCTCGGTGCGGAAGTTGACGTTGTCGGTGATCTTGAAGCGGCCGTCGAAGTACACCGAATCACGCTTGAGCGGGAAGTTCAGGTGCATCTGGTCGTTGGCGTTGCTGACATCGCCAGTGAACGCCGACGGATCGGTGATGTGGTAGTTGGCCGGATTGGTCGGGTCGGCACCACGGTTGAGCGAGTAGTTGCAGCCGTCCTTCGCGTTGGTGCAGCCCGGGCGACCCTTCAGGCCGGTGAACTGGCCGTACTGGCTGATGGTGGTCCAGTTGGTCAGGTTATCGGCATGGCGGTCGGTCAGGCCGTAGGCGCTGAAGCCGCGGTCCTTGGCCCACACCGCCTTTTCTTCGGCATGTTCGGCCGCGACGGTCAGCGAGATGCGGTCATTGCTCCAGCCCGCCACCACGTCGAAGCGGTCACGCGCGCCATCGCCCTGGCTGAACTGGCCGTGGTAGACGTTGGCGGTCACACCGGTGACATTCGAACGGGTGATGATGTTCACCACGCCGGACATGGCATCGGAACCGTAGATGGCCGACGCGCCGTCCTTCAGCACTTCGATGCGCTCCACCGCCGAGACCGGAATCGTGGAGATGTCCTGGTAACCGGAGGTGCTGATGCCCAGGCGCTTGCCGTTGATCAGCACCAGGGTGCGCTGGGTGCCCAGGTTGCGCATGTCGATGTACGAACCACCCGCGTTCTCACCGGCGGTCAGCGCGTTGGCGCGGCTGATCGCCGGGCTGCCCATCGCGGTGACGTTCTGCAGGATGTCGGCGACCGAGCTGAAGCCCTGCTGCTCGATGGCCGTACGGGTGATCGCGAACACCGGCTGGGCGGTTTCCACGTCCACCTGGCGGATGCGCGAGCCGGTGATCTCGATGCGATCGAGGTTGGTGGGAGTGGCGCTGCTGCCGTCCTGGGCAAACGCGGGCAGGGCGGCCAGCGCTGCGGTGGTAGCCAGGGCGTAGCGGATGGCCTGCCCCAGTGCGGTGGTGCGTGAAGTCATGGCGAGCTCTCTCTCTCAGGTCGTGCAAAGGACGCCAAAGTGGGCGTCGAAGGAGCCAGCAGGGTCGATGACCGAGCCGGTGACCCGATAGTAGTCTCGTTAGTTAATGCTCTGTAAAGGGTTCGTATCAATTTATGTCGTGGGTCGGCGCGAACCTTCACGAAACGTGAACAAAAGCAGGCGCTTACGTGATGGTCGCGACTCCCCGTACCGCGCCGTTGTGTTGCGAAGCAGCACAAAAAACCGCCAGACTGCGCAAAGCAGGGGTGCGAAGTGCGTCACCCCTGCTGTCCTGTGGACAACAGGGGACAGCGTATTCAGGCCACAAACGGTCGGAACTGGATGCCCAGCCCGGCGATCCCGTCGGTCTCGCCGATCAGGTCGGCGCGCAGCAGCGGACGGGCATCGATGAAGGCCTGCGGCACGATCAGCGACAGCCGGTTGTCGTCGGCGGTCAGTTCCAGCGCGGGCAGCGGGTCGTCCTCATGCGCGCGGTTGAGCAGCACCGCCAGGCGCAGCAGGGCCGCCAGCCGGCGTGCGGTCAGCAGCAGGCGTTCGGGCAGGGCGTCGAAAGCGGTCTTGGTCACGCTGCGGCGGTGGCTGCGCACCAGTGCCGCCAGCATCTGCTGCTCCTGGCGCGAGAAGCCGGCGATATCGGAGTGTTCCAGCACATAGCTGCCATGCACGTGGTAGCCGCTGTGCGCGATCATCAGGCCCAGCTCGTGCAGGCGCGCGGCCCAGCCGAGCATGCGCGCATCGTCGGCATCGAGCCTCCAGCGTTCCTGCACCTGCTCCAGCAGTGACAGGGCGGTGTCCTGCACGCGGTCGGCCTGCACCGTATCGATGCCATAGCGCTGGCTGAGCGCAGCCACCGATTCATCACGCAGGTCGTTCTCGCCGGCGCGGCCGACGATGTCATACAGGATGCCTTCGCGCATCGCCGCCTTGCTGACCAGCAGCTTCTGCAGGCCCAGCGCCTGGAACGCCGCTTCCAGCACCAGGATGCCGCCGGCGATGATCGGGCGGCGGTCGCTGGACAGGCCCGGCAACTGGATGTCGTCGATCTTCTTGGCCTTCAGCAGTTCATCGCGCAGCTGCGGCAGGGCCTCGGCGGTGATCGCGCCCTTGCTCAGCTTCATCGTCGCGCAGATCTCGCTGATCGCCTTGTGCGTGCCCGAAGACCCCAGCGCTTCCTGCCAGCCCAGCGCGCGGTACTTGCTGGCGAAGGGCTGGAACTCGCGGCCGATCTCGGCCAGCGCGTCCTTCCAGCGCTTCTTGCTCAGCTTGCCGCCGGGGAAGAAGCGCCGGGTGCTGGCGATGCAACCGGCCTGCAGGCTTTCGCGCTCCAGCGTCTGCATGCCCATGCCGATGATGAATTCAGTGGAGCCGCCACCGATGTCGATCACCAGGCGGCGCTGGCCGGGCTTGGGTGGTTGCGCGTGGGCCACGCCCAGGTAGATCAGGCGCGCTTCTTCGCGGCCGCTGACCACTTCGATGGCATGCCCCAGTGCGGTTTCGGCCGGGACCAGGAACGACTGCGGCGAGCGCAACTGGCGCACGGTGTTGGTGGCCAGGGCGCGCACCCGGTGCGGCGGCACATTGCGGATGCGCTGGCCGAAGCGGGCCAGGCATTCCAGTGCGCGCTGGCGGGCTGCGGCGGAGAGTCCACCCTTGCCATCCAGCCCATCGGCCATGCGCACGGTCTCGCGCAGGCGGTCGATCACCCGCAGCTGGCCTAGCGTGTAGCGCGCGATGACCATGTGGAAACTGTTGGAGCCAAGGTCGATGGCGGCCAGCAGGTCGCCATCCTGCAATGCGGGCGGAGTCGTGGTGGTATGCGGCATGGACGAATGTTAGCCGAAGGGGCGGTGTGCTCGTCACCGCGCGGCCTTCACATTTTGTAGGAGGGAGTGCGGCAGGGCTGCGCCCTGCACCCGCAGAGGCCAGAGCAACGGCAACGGCAACAGCAACAGCGGGCTATCCGTGGGATGGCGGGGTGGGTCCGGTTGCGGGGGACGGCGCAAGTACGTCCATGTAGCCTCGGTCGCGCCATCCATGGCGCTCACGCCCCCGCAACCGGACCCGCCCCGCCTTCGACAGTTCTTTGCGATCTGATGGTGGGTGCCTACCGCTCCTGGTAGGTGTCGACCTTGGTCGACACACCGGGTTACAGACCCTGCATCAACGCCATCTGTGCCGAATGCGGTGCCTCGTCGTGCGCCGGCGCACGCTTGTGGTAGACGCCGTCGGCGTCCAGTTCCCAGGCGTTGAGGTTGTCGTCCAGGTAGTTCTGCAGGACCTCGCGGTACACACGCTTGGCCAGTTCCGGGTCGAGGATCGGGAAGCAGGTCTCGACCCGGCGCAGCAGGTTGCGTTCCAGCCAGTCTGCACTGGCGCAGTACATTTCCGGTGCGCCGTCGTTGCCGAACCAGTAGACGCGGCTGTGTTCCAGGAAGCGGCCGACGATCGAGCGCACGCGGATGTTGTCCGACACGCCCGGCACGCCCGGGCGCAGGGTGCAGGCGCCACGGATGATCAGGTCGATCTGCACGCCGGCCTGCGAGGCGGCGTACAGCGCGCGCACCACCTGCGGTTCGTTCAACGCGTTCATCTTGGCGATGATCCGCGCCGGGCGTCCGGCGGCGGCGATGCGCGTCTCGCGCTCGATGCGGCCGAGGATGCCGGTGTGCAGGGTGAAGGGCGACTGCAGCAGGCGCTTGAGCTTCATCTTCGAGGCCAGCCCGGACAGCTGCTGGAACAGCAGGTGCACGTCGTTGCCGATGTCCGCATCGGCGGTGATCAGGCTGATGTCGGTGTACGCGCGGGCGGTGCCGCTGTGGTAGTTGCCGGTGCCCAGGTGCACGTAGCGGCGCAGCTTGCGGCCCTCGCGGCGCACGATCAGCAGCATCTTGGCGTGGGTCTTGTAGCCGACCACGCCGTACACCACCTGCACGCCGGCCTCCTGCAGGCGATCGGCCAGGCCGAGGTTGGCTTCTTCGTCGAAGCGCGCGCGCAGTTCGACGACCACGGTCACGTCCTTGCCGTTGCGCGCGGCCTGGATCAGTGCGTCGACGATCAGCGAATCCTTGCCGGTGCGGTACAGGGTCTGCTTGATCGCCAATACGTTGGGGTCGATCGCCGCCTGCCGGATCAGGTCCAGCACCGCGGTGAAGGCATCGAACGGGTGGTGCAGCAGCAGGTCCTGGCGCGCCGTGGTCTCGAAGATGCCGTCACTGTCGCGCAGCGTGCGCGGGGTCATCGGTGGGTACTTCAGGTCCGGCTGCGCGATCAGGTCGTACAGCTGGATGATGCGGTTGAGGTTGACCGGGCCGTCGATGCGGTATACCGCGTTCTCGGTCAGGCCGAAATTCTGCAGCAGGGTGCGCACGATCTCGCGCGGCATGTCGTGGGCGATCTCCAGCCGCACCGCCGGCCGGTAGCCGCGATCGACCAGCTCGTCACGCAGTGCCAGCGCCAGGTTCTCCACTTCCTCCTCATCCACCACCAGTTCGGAGTTGCGTGTGACGCGGAACTGGTAGGCGCCCTGGACTTCCATGCCCGGGAACAGCTCATCGACGAAGGTCGACAGCACCGAGGACAGGAACACGAAGTTCTGCGGCCCGCCGAGCTTTTCCGGCAGCTGGATGATGCGCGGCAGCGATCGCGGTGCACGCACGATGGCCAGATGGCCGGCGCGGCCGAACGCGTCGGTGCCCTTCAGCACCACCACGATGTTCAGCGACTTGTTGAGGATCTTCGGGAACGGGTGCACCGGGTCCAGGCCCAGCGGCGACAGCACCGGCATGATCTCGTTGCGGAAGTACGCACGCAGCCAGCGCTTCTGGCGGTCGGTCCAGGAATGGCGGCCGAGCACGCCGATGCCGGCGTCCATCAGCGCCGGGCGCAGCGTCTCGTTCCAGCAGCGGTACTGCTGGTCCACCAGTTCCGCAGCGCGGTCATGGATGGCGTTGAGGATGGTCTGCGGGCTCATTCCGTCCGGGGCCGGCGGCAGGCCGAATTCCTGCGCGTGGCGCACGGCGGCGGCGCGGATCTCGAAGAACTCGTCGAGGTTGGTGCAGGAGATGCACATGAAGCGCAGGCGTTCCAGCAGCGGCACCTGCGGGTCCATCGCCTGCGCCAGCACGCGGAAGTTGAAATCCAGCTGCGACAGCTCGCGGTTGATGTACAGCGCCGGGTCGCGCAACGGATCGTTGTCCGGGCTCACGGGGAGGGGGAGGGATCCGAGGCTGCTCATGGCGTCATTCTTCGATGGAGGTCAGGGGGGCAGACTCGCGCGGGCGCACGTGGTCGGCATCGAAATGGCAGGAGAACACCGAGCCCTTGCCGACTTCGCTTTCAATCTCCAGCCGTGCGTGGTGCAGGCCGAGGATGTGCTTGACGATGGACAGGCCCAGCCCGGTGCCGCCGCTCTCGCGTGAGCGGCTGCTGGACACACGGTAGAAACGTTCGGTCAGGCGCGGCAGGTGGGTGGCCGGGATGCCATAGCCGGAATCGCGCACCGCCAGCACCGCGCCGTCGCCTTCGCGGCGGAACTCCACCGCGATGCGGCCGCCGGCCGGGGTGTAGCGCACCGCATTGGTGACCAGGTTGGAGAAGGCGCTGTGCAGTTCCTTGGTCGAACCCTGCAGGTCGACACCGGCGAGGTCGTCGATGCTGATCTGGTGGCGGCCCTGGCTGTGCGCCTCGGCCTCGCGGCGCAGCGTCGCCAGCATCGGCTGCATGGCCACGGTCTCTTCCTCGCTGTGTTCCTGCGATTCGAGGCGCGACAGCGTCAGCAGGTCTTCCACCAGCTGGGCCATGCGCTGGCTCTGCTTGCGCATTTCTTCCAGCATCGGTCCGGTTCCCGGGAAATCCTCCGGGTCCATCATGTCCAGGTAACCGTGCACCACGGTGAGCGGCGTGCGCAGTTCGTGTGAAACGTTGGCGACGAAGTCGCGGCGCACCTGTTCCAGGCGCAGCAGTTTGCTGACGTCGCGGGCGATCAGCAGCCAGTAATCCGACGAATAGGGAATCAGGCGCAGGTTCAGGCGGATCGCCGGGTCGACCGGCGAAGGCACGTCCAGGATCGGTTCGGCGTTGCGGCCCCCGGCCAGCCAGTGGGCCAGCGGCATCGGCTGCAGGCGTTCGACCAGGGCTTCGCCGAGGTCGCCGGGATGGTGCAGGCCGAGCAGGGCGGTGGCCGCTTCGTTGAACCACTGCACGCGCTGGCTGTTGCGGTCCAGCACCACCACCGCGTCGGGCAGCGCGGCCGCCGCAGCGCGGTAGCTGCGCAGCATGTCCAGCAGGCGGCGCTTGCGCACGCGCATTTCCACCTGGTTGCGGTACAGCAGGCGATCCAGTTCGTTCCAGACGCCGGTGCCTTCTTCGGCGGTGTCCCAGCGCTGGCGCGCGGTCAGCCGGCGCAGCACGCTGCGCAGTCGCCAGTAATGCCAGGCCAGGGTGGCCAGCGCGCCCAGTGCGATGCACAACCACAGGTGGCCCGTGAACCACCCCACCAGTCCGGCGAACAGCAGTACCGCGGCAACGGTGGCCAGGGTCTTCAACCAGGCAGAGCGGATGTGGCGGGGCATTGCGATCTCGTCGTTGAGGTGCGGCGGTTCACTGGGGTGAACCGAGGGTTATAGCAGAGTTGCCGGCACCGGCACCCGCAGGTGCGCGGTGCCGGCACGACGAGACTCAGGTGGCAGTGGAGAAGCGGTAGCCGGCGCCGCGCACGGTCTGCACCATGTTCTCGGCGTTGAACGGCTCCAGCGTCTTGCGCAGGCGGCGGATATGCACGTCGATGGTGCGCTCCTCCACGTACACGCTGCCGCCCCACACATGGTCCAGCAGCTGGGCACGGGTATAGACGCGCTCCGGGTGGGTCATGAAGAAGTGCAGCAGGCGGTATTCGGTCGGGCCGATCGGCACCGGCTGGTCGTTGGCGAACACGCGATGGGCGGCGCCGTCGATGCGGATCGGGCCAACGGCCACGCTGCCGTCCTCGTCGTCTTCGCGGGCACGGCGCATGACCGCACGGATGCGGGCCAGCAGTTCGCGCGCCGAGAACGGCTTGACCACATAGTCATCGACACCGGCTTCGAGGCCACCGACGCGATCGTTCTCTTCGCCGCGGGCGGTCAGCATGATGATCGGCACTTCGCGGGTCAGCGTTTCCTTGCGCCAGCGGCGGGCCAGGTCCAGGCCGCTGGTGCCGGGCAGCATCCAGTCCAGCAGGATCAGGTCCGGAACGCGGTCGGCGATCGCGGTCTGGGCCTCCCGGGCATCGCCGGCGTGGACCGGTTCGTAATCGCCCTTGCGAAGGGCGAAGGCGACCATTTCACGGATCGCGGGCTCGTCATCGACGATCAGGATGCGTTTCTGCACGAGGACACCGTAGGGCTCGGTTACTGGAGTGGTGCCAGTAGACTACGGTTTGATGACATGTTTGTGACTACCCGGCCGGAACCGGCCTGGATTGCCATCGGCCGGTCATGCAGCGCTCAGCGGCGGTCCAGGTCCGGGTCCTGCACGCCCTGGCGGCGCAGCTCCAGCACGGTCGGGGTGATCGATTCGATGCGGGCGTCGACCCGCGCGCGGCCAATGTAATCCAGCGCCGGATTGCGCTTGAGCGCCTGCAGCTGCATCAGCGCCTGTTCCGGCCGCCCGCTGAGGAAGGCCGCCTCGGCGTAGGCCTCGCTGGCACGCACGCTGTCGCCGGCCAGCTCGCTGGCGCGGGCAAAGCGCTGCTGGAAGACCGGATCGTTACCGCTTTGCGACAACAGGGGGCGCAGCATCGCCTGCGCGCGCTGGCCGGCCTCGCGGTTGCCCTGTTCGTTCAGGATCTCGGCATAGGTCAGTGCCACCGGGCGGCTGTTGGGGTGTTCGCGCAGCAGCTGCTCGAAGCGGCTGTTGGCCTGGGCGGCCTGGCCTGCCCGCGACTCCGCTTCGCCCAGGCCCAGCGCCACCCACAGGTTGCCGGGATGGGTCTGCAGCAGGCCGGCCAGGGTCTGCCGGGCCTGGCCGGCGCCCGCGCGGCCACCGCGCATGACGGCCAGCGCCTGGCCATAACGCTGCGCATCGTTGAGGCCGTCCTTCTGCCGCTTGGCCAGGTCGGCATACTCGCGTTCCAGCTCGGGGGTGGAATCCGCGCTGAGCACGCGCAGGCGCTCACGCGCCCAGTCGAAGTCGCCGCTGGCGCCACGGTTGAGCTGGCCGATCGGCAGGCGCAGCACACTACTGGGCAGCAGCGGGTTGTTGCCGCGCAGCAGCGGCTCGCCGAGGCTGGGATCGGCCGGGTCCACCCGCTCCTTGCGCTCGCCGGTGGGGGTGCTGGTGGTCAGCAGCACCGTATCCTTCTTCATCTGCTCGGCGCGGGCCTTGGCTTCGCTGATGCGGGTGATGTTGACCGGGTGGGTGCGCAGGAATTCGGGCACGCTGTAGCCCCCCTCGTTGCCACGCATGGCCGCCGACATCCGTTCGAAGAAGCCGGCCATGGCATCCACGTCGTAGCCGCTGCGCGACAGGGTGCGGATGCCAAGGCGATCGGCCTCGGACTCGTTGGACCGGGTGTAGTTGATCTGCCGTTGCTGCATCAGGCCCATGCCCGAGCTGATCGCGGCCATCGTCGCGTTGCCGGACGACGTGCTGTTGCTGGCCTGGGCGGCCACCACCGCCGCCAGCATGCCCAGCAGGATCGGGATCTGGTCGCGCTGTGCGCGTTCGACACCGCGCAGCACATGCTGCTGGGTGACGTGGGCGATTTCGTGGGACAGCACCGCAGCGACCTCGTCCTCGCGCTCGGCGGTCAGCACCAGGCCGGCGTTGACCCCGATGTAGCCGCCCAGCGTGGCGAAGGCGTTGATCTGGCGGTCGTTCATCACGAAGAAGGTGTATGGCTGCCGCGGCTGGTCACTGTTGGAGCCGAGCCGGGTGCCCATGGTCTGCAGCCAGTCGTTGACCAGCGGATCCTCCAGCAGGTAGCCGTAGTTGCGCAGCTCACGCAGCATCATCGCGCCGTACTCGGCCTGGCGGGCCGGGGTCAGCAGCTCGCCGGCCGAGGAGCCGATGTCGGGCAGCTTCTCCTGGGCCTGGGCCAGCGGCATGGCCAGGGCCAGGGTGACGGCGGTAGTCAGCAGCAGGGCTCGCAAGCAGAAGGTCCTCGGGCGGGGCGCGCCAAGCGTGGCAGGGCAGGGGGCAACCATTCGTTAATCCACAGTGTTGCGGCCGTGGCGTGGAAATTCCAGCGCACCGGTACCATATGTAGACCGTCGATCCATCGTGGAGTTTCCCGTGACAGCCCAGACCGCCGGCGGTGCCCCCGCCATCACCATCTATTCCACCGCCGTCTGCCCGTACTGCGTGGCCGCCAAGAACTTCCTGAAGAGCAAGGGCCAGCAGTGGACCGAGGTCCGCATCGACCTGGACCCGGCCGAGCGCGAGAAGATGATGGCGCTGACCCGCCGCACCAGCGTGCCGCAGATCTTCGTCGGCGACGTCCATGTCGGCGGCTACGACGACATGATGGCCCTGCACCGTGAAGGCAAGCTCGAGCCGCTGCTGGCCGGGCAGGGCCAGGCATGAGCGCGGCCGACGACGGCAGCAAGGACCGCATCGCCGAGTTCACCGAGTTCCGCAAGCGCATGAACGAGCGGATCCTGGGTGAGCCGAACCAGGTGGTGCGCCGCTTCTTCGCGCTGGACACGCAGACCTACCAGGCCGGCGCGCTGGACGTGAAGACCAAGGAACTGCTGGGCCTGGTGGCCTCGATGGTGCTGCGCTGCGACGACTGCATCAGCTACCACGTGGCCCAGTGCAAGGACGCCGGCGTGACCCGCGAGGAGTTCTTCGAGACCTTCTCGGTTGGCCTGGTGGTGGGCGGTTCCATCGTGATCCCGCACCTGCGCCGCGCGGTCGACTTCCTCGACCAGCTTGAAGGCGGCGCCGCCGCCCCGGAAGCGCACGCGCATTGAGGGTAGTGCCGGCCGCTGGCCGGCATCCCCTGAACCCGACATGGCCGAGGTTGCCGGCCAGCGGCCGGCACTACCGCGCCCGCGAGGGGCTTTCCCCGCAATCCAACAGCCCAGGAGCCCCCTTGTTGTCTGCCGGGGCCGGGAAGCGGGCCCGCGCGGCCCTTCGGGTAGTGCCGTGGCTTTCCCCGGGATCCATCCATCAACCCAGGAGCCCCCTTGTTGTTCAAGGGGGCGCGCCGACAGGCGCGGGGATAAGGTGGGATGCGCGGGCAATTCTGCCTGGGCCGGGTACTGGGACCATGGTCTATTTGGGACCTCGGCCCCGGCTCAGGCATAATTGCCGGTGAAACTTCCTTTGCGCCGGCGTTTCCGGGCACGTCCGGACGGCGTTTTTCCCCCTGTTCGGAACATCGATCAATGACGCAGAAAATTACGGTCATCCGCGGCGACGGCATTGGCCCGGAAATCATGGACGCCACCCTGTTCGTGCTCGACCAGCTCAAGACTGGCCTGGAGTACGAAGACGCCGACGCCGGCCTGGTGGCCCTGGAAAAGCACGGCGACCTGATGCCGGCGGTGACCCTGGAATCGATCGCGCGCAACAAGGTCGCGCTGAAGAGCCCGCTGACCACCCCGGTCGGTGGTGGCTTCACCTCGATCAACGTCAGCCTGCGCCGTCACTTCGACCTGTACGCCAACGTGCGTCCGGCCCACACCTTCCCGAACACCAAGTCGCGTTTCGACAACGTCGACCTGATCACCGTTCGTGAGAACACCGAAGGTGCCTACCTGGCCGAAGGCCAGGAAGTGTCGGCCGACGGCGAGACCGCCTTCTCCGGCACCCGCATCACCCGCAAGGGCTCCGAGCGCATCGTGCGCTACGCCTTCGAGCTGGCCAAGAGCACCGGTCGCAAGAAGGTCACCGCCGTGCACAAGGCCAACATCATCAAGTCGACCTCGGGCCTGTTCCTGAACGTCGCCCGTGAAGTCGCCGCACAGTACCCGGAGATCGAGTTCCAGGAAATGATCGTCGACAACTGCTGCATGCAGCTGGTGATGCGTCCGGAGCAGTTCGATGTGATCGTCACCACCAACCTGTTCGGTGACATCATCTCCGACCTGTGCGCGGGTCTGGTCGGCGGCCTGGGCCTGGCCCCGGGTGCCAACATCGGCAAGGACGCGGCGATCTTCGAAGCCGTGCACGGCACCGCGCCGGACATCGCCGGCCAGGGCAAGGCCAATCCGTGCGCGCTGCTGCTGGCAGCCGCGCAGATGCTGGACCATGTCGGCCAGCCGGAAAACGCCGAGCGCCTGCGCAAGGCCATCGTGGCGACCATGGAAGCCAAGGACTCGCTGACCGGCGACCTGGGCGGCACCGGCACCACCATGAGCTTTGCCCAGGCCATCGCCAGCCGCCTGTAAGCGGCCGGCCGACCTCGGTTGGATCCACAGCGGGGCGCCTTCGGGCGCCCCGTTGCGTTGTGGACTGGCTCGTTGGATCCACGCCATGCGTGGATGGCCGGCGTTGGTACGCAGTCACCCATGGGCTGGCTCTACAGGGGGTTGTCTGTGCGCATATCGCACAGATCATGTGCGGCTTGGCGGCTGGTTCGTGCGCCATCCGCTCCGCATCATGTGCCCACTTTCCACCGCACAGGAGCTTGAACATGAACCTCACCGCCTTTGGTCTGGCCAGCCTGATCGGCATGGCCACCGCTACCTCCGCTGCCGCTGCCGAGCCGGCCCATCCCACCATCCGCCACATGGCCGGCGCGCCGGTCGCGACCTCGCTGGATGCGGCGAAGACCGCCGTACTGGTGATCGACTTCCAGAATGAGTACTTCGATGCCAAGGCCGCACCGGGCTTTGCCGGTGGCCGCATGGTCATTCCCGATGGCGTGGCCGCGCTGCGGCAGGCCAAGCGGGTGGTCGAATTTGCCGACGCCCACGGCATCCGCGTGATCCATGTGCAGCACGTGCTGCCGGCCGGCGCACCCCTGTTCGCGCAGGGCAGCGTCAATGCTGCCTTCCATCGCGACCTGCAGCCGCGCCAGGGCGAGACCGTGGTGCAGAAGGACAACGTCAGTGTGTTCGCCGGCGCGTCCGCCGCCGCGCTCGACCAGGTGCTGAAGAGCGCCGGCATCGACACCCTGATCGTCACCGGCCTGCAGACCCATGCCTGCGTGGCCGGTGCTGCGCGCGATGCGGCGGCCGCGCCACGTGGCTACCGGGTGATCGTCTCGTCCGATGCCAGCGCCAGCCGTGACCTGGACCTGGCCGGCGGCCAGCGCATCGGCCATCGCGCGCTGCATGAAGCTTCTCTGGCCCAGATCGAGGACACCTTCGGCGATGTCATGACGACTGACGCGATCCTGGCACTGCCGGTGCGCAAGGCTGGCGACGGCGCTTGATAAGCTGGCGGGGCCCGCATGCCGCGGGCCCCGCCACCTGGAGCTGCCCGCCGATGGATCACTTCGCCGCCCTGCGTGCGCTGCGCGCCATCGTCGACGCCGGCAGCTTTACTGCGGCCGCCGAACGCCTGGGGACCACCCATTCGGCGATGTCGCGGCAACTGCGGCAGTTGGAAGAACACCTGCAGGTGCGCCTGCTCGATCGCAACAGCCGTCGGCTGTCGTTGACCGAGGCCGGGCGCGATTACTACCGTGAGGCGGCGACGCTGCTGGACCGCCTGCAGGAAGCCGACGACCGTGCCCGTGCCGGGCAGGCGCAACCCAGTGGCAGCGTACGTATCAGCGTGCCGCAGGTGGTGGCCAGCCAGGAGCTGCCGCACTGGCTGCCGTCGTTCCTGCAGCGTTATCCGCAGGTTACGCTGGACCTGTCGGCAGATGATCAGCTGGTCGATGTAGTGGGCGGTGGTTTCGACCTGGCCCTGCGCATCGCGGCTTCATTGCCGGACAGCCAGCTGGTCGCGCGCGAACTGGCCAGCTGCCCGCGCATCCTGGTCGCCGCACCGGCCTACCTGGCGCGCCACGGCCTGCCGCGGCAGGCAGCGGACCTGGCACAGCACACGCTGCTGGGTTTCAGTCCCACGCCGTCAATGCCGCCCTGGCAGTTGCAGGGGCCGCGCGGCGCAACCGCGAGCGTCGAAGCCGGGCAGCGCCTGCGCGTGGATGCCACGCCCGCACTGTACGCTGCCGCGCTGGCCGGCATGGGCATCAGCCTGTTCACCGCGCTGACCGTGCAGGAGGATCTGCGCGCCGGTCGTTTGATCCGCGTACTGCCGGCCTGGCATGCCGGCCAGCGGTGCTACTTCGCGCTGTATCCGCATGCGCGTGCGCTGGCGCCCAAGGTGCGTGCGCTGGTCGAGCATCTCGCGGCGCACTACGCTGCACAGGTGAGCGCGGCAGGGTAGTCGCGCGGTTGCAACCGAGGTGGTGATGGAGTCGGTGTATCTGCTGGTCGCGCTCGGCGCGATCGTCGCCGGATTCGTGCAGGGCCTGTCCGGTTTCGCCTTCGGGATGGTAGCGATGTCGTTCTGGGCGTGGGGGCTGGAGCCGCGCCTGGCCGCTACGCTGTCGGTGTTCGGCGCGCTGGTTGGTCAGCTGGTGGCAGTGTTCACCGTGCGCCGCGGGTTCAATCTGCGCCTGCTGCTGCCGTTCGTGCTGGGTGGGCTGGCGGGCATCCCGCTGGGCGTGATGGTGTTGCCGCAACTGGACATGGACTGGTTCAAGGCGCTGCTGGGCGGCTTCCTTGCGCTGTGGTGCCCGGTGATGCTGATGGCGCGATCATTGCCGCCGATCCGCGTGGGCGGTCGTATCGGTGACGCGATCGCCGGCATGGCAGGTGGCGTGCTCAGCGGCATCGGTGGTTTCGCTGGACCGGTGCCGACGCTGTGGAGCACGCTGCGTGGCTTCGGCAAGGACGAGCAGCGCGCGGTCATCCAGAACTTCAATCTGGCGATGCTGGCAGTGACCATGGCCACCTATGTCGGCAGCGGCCTGGTGAGCCGGCAGATGCTGTCGTACTTCGCCATCGTGGCACCGGCGATGCTGGTGCCGACCCTGCTGGGTGCGCGCGTCTACATCGGCATCAGCGAGGCGCGCTTCCGGCAGATCGTTCTGAGCCTGTTGACCGCCTCGGGCATCGCACTGCTGGCGTCGTCGCTGCCGGTGCTGCTCGCGCGACCGTAACCAGTTGAACTTCAGGCCGGGCGGAACATGCGGAAGCGCTGTTCGGCGCCGATGCGGAAGTAGTCGGCGGGCCCGCCACCGCGCAGGATCGGGGCCGCCGCCGCGGTGTCGTAGATGCCATCGACCAGCAGCCGTGCATCGATATGCACCGCCACCACTTCGCCCAGCACCAGCCAACCGCTGGTGTCCTGGCCGGCGGCATCGCGCAGGCGCACGATCTGGGTGCAGCGGCATTCCATGCTCACCGGGCTCTGTGCAACACGTGGGGGTGCGACCTGCGTGGATGCCAGCGGCGTCAGGCCGGCGAGGGCGAACTCGTCGACATCTGGTGCGACCGCGCGGCAGCTTTCGTTCATGGCCACGGCCAGGTCGAACGTGGCCAGGTTCCAGACGAACTCGCCGGTGGCTTCGATGTTGCGCAGCGAGTCTTTGCGGCCCTGGCTGGAGAAACCGATGATCGGCGGGGTGTAGTTGAAGGCGTTGAAGAAGCTGTAGGGCGCCAGGTTCAACATGCCTTGCGCGTCGCAGCTGGAAATCCAGCCGATCGGGCGCGGGCCGATGATGGCGTTGAACGGGTCATGCGGCAGGCGGTGGCCTTCAGCCGGGCGGTAGCTGTGGAAGGTGTCGGTCATGGGGGCGTGTTCCGTAGCGTCGAGCGTGCTCGACTCTACCGCCTGAAACAGTCGAGCAGGCGCGGCCCACAAAAAAAGCCGCGACCCTTGCGGATCGCGGCTTGTCGTTTTCGGCGTGGCTGGACTCAGCGCTGCTGGATCTTCGACAGCAGGCGCAGGAATTCCACGTACAGCCAGACCAGGGTCACCATCAGGCCGAATGCGCCATACCACTCCATGTACTTCGGCGCGCGCTGGGCCACGCCGGTTTCAATGAAGTCGAAGTCCAGCACCAGGTTCAGCGCGGCCACGACCACCACGAACAGGCTGAAGGCGATGCCCAGCCAGCTGGAGTCATGGATCACCGGCACATTGATGTTGAAGAAGCCCAGCACGAACGAGGCCAGGTAGAGCAGGGCGATGCCGCCGGTGGCAGCGACCACGCCCATCTTGAAGTTCTCGGTGGCCTTGATCACGCCGCTGCGGTATGCGAACAGCAGTGCGGCCAGGGTGCCGAAGGTCAGCAGCACGGCCTGGAACACGATGCCCGGGTACTTCATGTTGAACAGGGCCGACACGGCGCCCAGGAACAGGCCTTCGACCAGCGCGTACATCGGCGCGGTGACCGGCGACCATTCCTTCTTGAAGATGGTGATCAGCGCCAGCACCAGGCCGCCGATCGCGCCACCGATGGCGTACAGGCTCGCGCTGCCGGAAATCTGGCCGTACTCGTCAACCGACTGGCTCCAGGCGAATGCCGCGGTCAGCACGGTCAACAGCAGCAGGATGCCGGTCTTGTTGGCGGTGCCGTTGAGGGTCATCACCTGGTCGGGGCTGGTCACCACCGAACCGCTGGCGAGGTCGAGGAAGGTCGACTCGGAAAGAGCCGGGTTGCCGCTGCGCATGCGTGTTCTCCGTGCGAATGAGGGTCGGGACGGCCATCCGGCCGATGACCGCGAGCATAGCGGATGACCACGCACGGCGCTGTGGCAGACTTCAGGTTGTAGCCGCCCGCGTTGACAGTTCGCGATGTGCTTGGCGACAATGAACGACTCCCCGGGCCTGGCCCGAGGGGATTGCAAGACCGGGGTATAGCGCAGTCTGGTAGCGCGCCTGCTTTGGGAGCAGGATGTCGGGGGTTCGAATCCCTCTACCCCGACCAATCCCACGTCACGTCGGATTGGACACCGTTCCGGTTCGGGCGCCCGTAGCTCAACTGGATAGAGCACCGGCCTTCTAAGCCGGCGGTTACAGGTTCGATTCCTGTCGGGCGCGCCATCGGCGAGACAGCGGGGTCGCATCGGCGGATGTGAAGAAGTGCTTGCAAAAGCGTAAAGACTCCACCAGAATATCGGACTCGCTTCGGCGGACCGGAACTTCGGTGACAGTCTCCAGGCAAAGGTTTGAGGTTCCATCGCCAGCGGCATCGGCGGGGAACGAAAGTTTCAGTGGTGGCTGTAGCTCAGTTGGTTAGAGTACCGGATTGTGATTCCGGTGGTCGGGGGTTCGAATCCCCTCAGCCACCCCACTGATTCAACCGCATCGGCGCAGCCGAAACGGTATTGCAATAAACAGAAAGCACGCTACAATGTGCGTCTGAGTTTCACGGGCCGTTAGCTCAGTTGGTAGAGCAGTTGACTCTTAATCAATAGGTCCAAGGTTCGAATCCTTGACGGCCCACCAAGACGGAAGCCACCTGGTACGCCAGGTGGCTTTTTTCTTATAAGTGTGACCCTTTCGTTTCGATGGTCACACGTTGCAGGGCCCCGCCTGGTGTGGATCTGCAACGCAGCGGGATCGCAGTACTGGTTTCAACGATGTTGAAGAAAGTGCTTGCACCCACCGAGCGGATCGGGTCATAATTCGCGCCCCGATTTCGGGCTGTTAGCTCAGTTGGTAGAGCAGTTGACTCTTAATCAATAGGTCCAAGGTTCGAATCCTTGACAGCCCACCAGACGAAAGCCACTTGGTTCGCCAAGTGGCTTTTTTCTTGTCTGCGCGCCGGGTTGAGCGTGCGGATGTCAGTGCGCTGGCTGGTGTGGAGCCCCCTTGAGTCAAGGGGGCGCGGCGAAGCCGCGGGGATGTGGGGGCTGATGAAGTGGGGCCCGCGCTTTGCCGCGCAAAGCGTGGGGCTGCGGCGCGAATGCGCGGCAGCTTCCCACTTGGTTCGCCAAATGGCTTTTTTCTTGTCTGCGCGCCGGGTTGAGCGTCATCCACGCATGGCGTGGATCTACTGAAGCGGTGCTGAAATCGGGGGCATACGCGTCATCAGTGTTTTCAATGCTGTGCGCTGCTTCTCACCGCATCGCGTCCTGCATCGCACCCAATGGATCTTCCGCGCCGATGGCGCATGCACGAAGGAAGATGTTGATGGCTGAGATCACTCGATTGCACCGCGCGCTGTGGGTTCCCTTCGCGTTGATGGCACTGGCGGCCTGCACGCCGGGCAATGATCCCGCGCAGACCGTCGAGCGCGATGCGAGCGCGGAGAGCATTCCGGCGCGCCCGGTCGGTGACGCCATGCAGATGCAGCCGGCCCAGCCTGCGGAAGGGGAGGTCCTGCCCGACGCGGTGGACATGCAGCGCAATGCGGACGGTTCGGTGGATGTGCGCAAGGCTGCGCCGGAGTCGGGGGCCCTGCGTCGTACCGACGATGGGGGCGTGGAGGTCCGGAAGGTGGATGCGGCCGTCGACCCTGGTGCAGGCGTGGCGCCGGCCCGCGCCGTACCGCAGCAGTAAGCTGCAGCCGCCCCGGCGGGTCGCGCGCCCGCCGGGCGGCTGCGATGCAGCGATGGCGCGGAGCGTAGTGGATTCAGCTTTGTGCAGGCCTTCCGATTCCAGTCGCCGCCTGCGACAATGAACGCCTGTGCCGGCCACGCGAAAGTGGCGGAATTGGTAGACGCCCTGGATTTAGGTTCCAGTGCCGCAAGGCGTGGGGGTTCGAGTCCCCCCTTTCGCACCAGTGCCGGCCTGTCCCCGCCCTGATCGGGCCATCGGCGCCCCCTTGACCGGCACGCGCTGGCAGTGCAGGCCGAATTGGGCGAAACTAAAGGGCTGCGGCAAGCAGGCGCGTCCCAGACGTCGTGTCCTTACAACCGTTTCATCCCAATCATCGAGCCGGGGGCCTGGGCCACCGGTGGCAGGAGTCAACATGCAAGCTTCGATCGAATCCACCGGCAACCTGGAACGCCGCCTGAGCTTCTCGCTGCCGGAAGAGCGTCTGCAGAGCCACATCGTCGGCCGCCTGGGCGAAATCGCCCGCACCACCCGCATCAAGGGTTTCCGTCCGGGCAAGGTGCCGGCCAAGGTGATCGAGCAGCGCTTCGGCGCGCAGGTCCGTGGCGAGGCGCTGGACGGCCTGCTGCGCGAGACCTTCGATGCCGCCGTGCGCGAGCACGATCTGCGCATCGTCGGCAGCCCGCGCATCGACAAGGGCGACGAGGGTGAGTTCTCCTTCGTGGCCACCGTGGAAGTGGTGCCGGACTTCGGCGACATCGACGTCAGCAAGCTGACCGTCGTGCGCCACAGCGCCGAGATCACCGACGCCGACATCGACCAGATGATCGAGAACCTGCAGAACCAGCGTCGTACCTGGGCCCCGGTCAGCCGTGGTGCGCAGGACGGTGACCTGGTTGCGGTGGAAACCTGGTCGCAGGCCGGCGAAGAGCGCCTGCCGGCCGAAGGCACCGAGAAGGGTTCGATCGTGCTCGGCCAGGGCATGATGTTCGACACCATCGAAAAGGGCCTGGTCGGCCTGGCCAAGGGCGAAGAAAAGACCCTGGACGTCGAGTTCCCGGCTGACTGGCGCGTGCCGGTGCTGGCCGGCAAGACCGTGCAGGTCACCGTCAAGGTCGCCGAAGTGTCCGAGCCGGTCGTGCCGGCGGTCGACGAAGCCTTCATCAAGAGCTTCGGCGTGAAGGGCGGCGACGTCGAGCAGTTCCGCAGCGACATCCGCGCCAACCTGGAGCGCGAGCTGAAGGGCGCGCTGATGAACCGCCTGCGCCGTGAAGTGGGCGAGCAGCTGATCGCCGCCTACGCCTCGGTGGAAATGCCGCCGCGCCTGGTCGAGAACGAGGCCCGCGCCATGCTGGCCCAGCAGGTCGAGCAGATCCGCCGCAACGGCCAGAACGTCGGCGAAATCCCGGCAGATGCCCACGAGGGCTTCAAGGATGCCGCCGCCAAGCGCGTGCTGGTCGGCCTGCTGGTCGGTGAAGTGGCCCGCATCAACGACCTGCGCCTGGAAGCCAAGCGCCTGAACGAAACGATGCGTCTGATCGCTTCGACCTACGAAGAGCCGGAACAGGTCATTGAGATGTACCGCAACGACCCCCAGCTGATGTCTGGCCTGCAGAACCGCGTGATGGAAGAGCAGGTGATCGACTGGATCGCCGAGCGTGCCCAGCACACCGAAGAGAAGCTGTCGTTCCAGGACGCGATCCGCCAGTAAGCCCGGGCGGATCACCGGATGCCCCGCGCCTTTGCCGGCGCGGGGTTGTTGCCCCCCAAGATAGGTACCTCACGTAATGGACAACCGAACCAAAGCCCTGAACCTGGTTCCGATGGTGGTCGAGCAGACCAGCCGCGGCGAGCGTGCCTACGACATCTATTCGCGCCTGTTGAAGGAGCGCCTGATCTTCCTCGTGGGCCCGATCGACGATCACATGGCCAACGTGGTGGTGGCGCAGTTGCTGTTCCTGGAATCGGAAAACCCGGAAAAGGACATCAACATCTACATCAACTCGCCGGGTGGCGTGGTCACCGCCGGCATGGCGATCTACGACACCATGCAGTACATCAAGCCGAATGTGAGCACCACCTGCATCGGCCAGGCCGCCTCGATGGGCGCCCTGCTGCTGGCCGCGGGCGAAGCCGGCAAGCGCTATGCGCTGCCGAATTCGCGCGTGATGATCCATCAGCCGCTGGGTGGCTACCAGGGCCAGGCCACCGACATCGACATCCACGCGCGCGAGATCCTGACCCTGCGTTCGCGCCTGAACGAGGTGCTGGCCAAGCACACCGGCCAGTCGCTGGAGACGATCGCCCGCGACACCGAGCGCGACAACTTCAAGAGCGCCTTCGAGGCGCAGGCCTACGGTCTGGTCGACCAGGTCCTGGAGCGTCGTCCGGATGAGTCGATCCAGGCCGGTTGACCGGCCTTCACGGGGCCATGGAGGCCCCGTTCCTGCAGGGTCGGGCGGGACTGGCGTCCCCTCGGCCCTGTGCTATTCTCGAATCGAACCCCCGTTCAGCGGGTGGGGTAACTGGGTAAGCGAAGCATGAGCGAAGACCGCCAAGGTCGTTCCACGGACACCGGCAAGATCCTCTACTGCTCTTTCTGCGGCAAGAGCCAGCATGAAGTGCGCAAGCTGATTGCGGGTCCGAGCGTATTCATCTGCGATGAGTGCGTGGAGCTGTGCAACGACATCATCCGTGAGGAACTCGAGGAAAAGGCGCAGTCGGCGCGCAGTTCGCTGCCCAAGCCGCGCGAGATCCTCGAGGTCCTCGACCAGTACGTGATCGGCCAGAACCGCGCCAAGCGCACCTTGGCCGTGGCCGTGTACAACCATTACAAGCGCATCGAGAGCCGGCAGAAGAACGACGACGTCGAACTGGCGAAGTCGAACATCCTGCTGGTCGGCCCGACCGGTTCGGGCAAGACGCTGCTGGCGGAGACCCTGGCCCGCCTGCTCAACGTGCCGTTCACCATGGCCGACGCCACCACGCTGACCGAAGCCGGTTACGTGGGCGAGGACGTGGAGAACATCATCCAGAAGCTGCTGCAGAAGTGCGACTACGACGTCGAGAAGGCACAGCAGGGCATCGTCTACATCGATGAAATCGACAAGATCTCGCGCAAGAGCGAGAACCCGTCGATCACCCGCGATGTGTCCGGCGAAGGCGTGCAGCAGGCCCTGCTGAAGCTGATCGAAGGCACCGTGGCCAGCGTTCCGCCGCAGGGTGGCCGCAAGCACCCGCAGCAGGAATTCCTGCAGGTGGACACCAAGAACATCCTGTTCATCTGCGGCGGCGCGTTCGCCGGGCTGGACAAGGTGATCCAGGCCCGTTCCACCGACGTCGGCAGCATCGGCTTCGGCGCCAAGGTGAAGAGCAGCGAGCGCAAGCAGGAAGTGGGCAAGGTGCTGGCTGAAGTCGAGCCGGAAGACCTGATCAAGTTCGGCCTGATTCCCGAGTTCGTCGGCCGCCTGCCGGTGGTGGCGACCCTGGAGGAGCTGGACGAGCCGGCCCTGATCAAGATCCTGACCGAGCCGAAGAACGCCATCACCAAGCAGTTCAAGAAGCTGTTCGAGATGGAGAACGTCGAGCTGGAGTTCCGTCCGGACGCGTTGTCGGCCATCGCCAGGAAGGCGCTCAAGCGCAAGACCGGTGCCCGTGGCCTGCGCACCATCGTCGAATCGGTCCTGCTGGACACCATGTACGACCTGCCGTCGCAGGAAAACGTCAGCAAGGTGGTGGTGGACGAGTCGGTGATCGAGCACAAGTCCGAGCCGTACCTGATCTACCAGACCCCGGCGGCCCCTGAACAGAAGGCCGCAGGCGCCGAGTGATCCTTCCAGGTTGTTGATTGGAAAGGATTTTCAAGGAATGCCTTGCATCTGAAAGCCGATGGCCCCATAACGGGGCCATCGGCTTTTTTTGTCTCCGGAAGATGCCCTCCCGGAGGCGGTTTTCCCCTTCCCTGGAGCCCCCATGGCCCGTTCCCCAAGTGAAACCCTCGACCTGCCGGTCCTGCCGCTGCGCGACGTAGTGGTGTTCCCGCACATGGTCATCCCGCTGTTCGTCGGCCGTGACAAGTCCATGCACGCGCTCGAACAGGCAATGGAAGCGGACAAGCGCATCCTGCTGCTGGCGCAGAAGTTGGCCGAGACCGACGACCCGCATGCGGCCGACCTCTACCAGGTCGGTACGCTGGCGCAGGTGCTGCAGCTGCTGAAGCT
Source organism: Stenotrophomonas sp. S4 (assembly GCF_054187805.2). Taxonomy (NCBI): domain Bacteria; kingdom Pseudomonadati; phylum Pseudomonadota; class Gammaproteobacteria; order Lysobacterales; family Lysobacteraceae; genus Stenotrophomonas; species Stenotrophomonas sp. S4. The sequence continues at coordinate 980,767 of NZ_CM196188.1, forward strand.
GCCCGACGGCACCATCAAGGTGCTGGTCGAAGGCCTGTCGCGCGTGCAGGTCACCCACGTCGACGAGCGCAACGGCTCGCTGCACGGCCAGGCCGTGGAGATCGATGCCAGCGACGAGCGCGAAGCGCGCGAGGTCGAGGCGATCGCCCGCTCGCTGATGTCTCTGTTCGAGCAGTACGTGAAGACCAACCGCAAGCTGCCGCCGGAACTGCTGCAGACGCTGTCGGGCATCGATGAGCCGGCGCGCCTGGCCGACACCATCGCCGCGCACATCAGCGTGCGCCTGGCCGACAAGCAGCGCCTGCTGGAAACGCTGGCCGTCGGTGACCGCCTGGAGATGCTGGTCGGCCTGGTCGACGGCGAGATCGACGTGCAGCAGATGGAGAAGCGCATCCGCGGCCGCGTGAAGTCGCAGATGGAGAAGAGCCAGCGCGAGTACTACCTCAACGAACAGATGAAGGCCATCCAGAAGGAACTGGGTGACCTGGATGACGCGCCGGGTGAACTGGAAGAACTGGCCCGCAAGATCGCCGAAGCCGGCATGCCGAAGGCCGTTGAAGCCAAGGCGCGCAACGAACTGAACAAGCTCAAGCAGATGTCGCCGATGTCGGCTGAAGCGGCCGTCGTGCGCAACTACCTGGAGTGGTTGCTGGGCGTGCCGTGGAAGAAGCGCAGCAAGGTGCGCAAGGACCTGAAGGCCGCGCAGGACACCCTCGATGCCGACCACTACGGCCTGGAGAAGGTCAAGGAGCGCATCCTTGAATACCTGGCGGTGCAGTCGCGCGTGAAGCAGATGAAGGGCCCGATCCTGTGCCTGGTCGGGCCGCCGGGCGTGGGCAAGACCTCGCTCGGCCAGTCCATCGCCAAGGCCACCAACCGCAAGTTCGTGCGCATGTCGCTGGGCGGCGTACGCGACGAGGCCGAGATCCGTGGCCACCGTCGTACCTACGTCGGTTCGATGCCGGGCCGCATCGTGCAGAACCTCAACAAGGTCGGCAGCAAGAACCCGCTGTTTGTGCTCGATGAGATCGACAAGATGTCGATGGACTTCCGTGGCGATCCGTCTTCGGCGCTGCTGGAAGTGCTCGATCCGGAGCAGAACAACGCGTTCAACGATCACTACCTGGAAGTGGACCTGGACCTGTCCGAAGTGATGTTCGTGGCCACCTCGAACTCGCTCAACATTCCGGGCCCGCTGCTGGACCGCATGGAAGTGATCCGCATCCCCGGCTACACCGAGGACGAGAAGCTCAACATCGCCACCCGCTACCTGGTGCCGAAGCAGATCAAGGCCAACGGCCTGCAGCCGGAAGAGCTGGAGATCGGCAGTGATGCGATCCAGGACATCGTGCGCTACTACACGCGCGAATCGGGCGTGCGCAACCTGGAACGCGAGATCGCCAAGATCTGCCGCAAGGTGGTGAAGGAGATCGCGCTGGCCGGGCCGCAGCCGGTGAAGGCGAAGAAGGGCGCGAAGAAGTCCAAGGCGCTGGTGAGCGTGTCCAGCAAGAATCTGGACAAGTACCTGGGCGTGCGTCGCTTCGACTTCGGCCGTGCCGAGGAAGAGAACGAGATCGGCCTGGTCACCGGCCTGGCCTGGACTGAAGTCGGTGGCGATCTGCTGCAGATCGAATCGACGCTGGTGCCGGGCAAGGGCCAGCTGATCCTGACCGGCCAGCTCGGCAACGTGATGAAGGAATCGGCGTCGGCGGCGCTGTCGGTGGTGCGTTCGCGCGCGGTCGGCTTCGGCATCGACAGCGACTTCCTGCAGAAGCACGACGTGCACCTGCACGTGCCCGATGGCGCCACGCCGAAGGACGGCCCGAGTGCCGGTGCGGCGATGGTCACCTCGCTGGTATCGATGCTGACCAAGGTGCCGGTGCGCGCCGATGTGGCGATGACTGGTGAGATCACCCTGCGGGGTCGCGTCACCGCCATCGGTGGCCTGAAGGAGAAGCTGCTGGCTGCACTGCGTGGCGGCATCCGCACGGTCATCATCCCGGAAGAGAACCGCAAGGACCTGGCCGACATCCCGGCCAACGTCACCCGCGATCTGGAGATCGTGCCGGTGAAGTACATCGAAGAAGTCCTGGACCTGGCGCTGGAGCGTCCGTTGGCACCGAAGAAGGCGCGCAAGAGTGCGCAACGTGTCACGGTGCGCAGCAAGGCCAAACCGAGTGGAAACGCGCGCGTCAAGCATTGACGCGCGCTGTCCAATGGCCCGAAACCCGCGTCGTTGCTGGCTTTCCAGCTTGCGTGGGGGTAGGGCCGCTGGTATAAAAGCAGCACTCGCGAATGAGTGATCGCAGTCTGGCGATCGCTGAATTCGGCGAACCGTTTCCACATGGCGGCCGCATGCAGAGCGCGTGCGGTTGCTTCCCTGTCGAATAAGCGGAACCCACCGCCAAAGGAGTTGTAGAGAATGAACAAGACCGAATTGATCGATGCCGTTGCTGAAGCTGCAGACCTGACCAAGGCCGAGTCCAGCCGCGCTGTCGATGCCGTCGTTGCTGCCGTCACCAAGGCGCTGAAGGACGGCGATGCGGTCACCCTGGTTGGCTTCGGTACCTTCCAGGTCCGCGACCGTGCTGCCCGCACCGGCCGCAACCCGAAGACCGGCGATACCATCAAGATCGCTGCTTCGAAGAATCCGTCGTTCAAGGCTGGTAAGGCCCTGAAGGATGCTGTAAACTAAGCGGCTCGCTGGGGTGCTTAGCTCAGCGGTAGAGCGTCTCCTTTACACGGAGAGGGTCGGGGGTTCGAAACCCTCAGCACCCACCACAGCACCGCGGTAAAAGTTTGAGTGTGGAGCGGTAGTTCAGCTGGTTAGAATGCTGGCCTGTCACGCCGGAGGTCGCGGGTTCGAGTCCCGTCCGCTCCGCCATTCAACGAGGCCTCCGGCCAAAAGCTGGAGGCTTTGTTTTCTCCCCGGTCCAGGCCGGCTGAAAGCAAAAAAAGCAACAACGCGGAGCGGTAGTTCAGCTGGTTAGAATGCTGGCCTGTCACGCCGGAGGTCGCGGGTTCGAGTCCCGTCCGCTCCGCCATTACATCGAGGCCCCCGGCCTAAAGCTGGGGGCCTTGTCTTCTCACCGACAGGTTCGGGAGGAAGACGAAAAGGTTTTTGCAAGAACGGAGCGGTAGTTCAGCTGGTTAGAATGCTGGCCTGTCACGCCGGAGGTCGCGGGTTCGAGTCCCGTCCGCTCCGCCATTGCAGAATTCTTAAGTCCCTGTGAAAAAACTTTGAAAAAAGTGTTCATCGGGCTGGGTTTCCAGAGAGTCTTCGGATATACTGGGCACCTGCAAAGTTCAAGCGCGGAGCGGTAGTTCAGCTGGTTAGAATGCTGGCCTGTCACGCCGGAGGTCGCGGGTTCGAGTCCCGTCCGCTCCGCCAACTTCAAAAGCCCTCGGCGTAAGCCGGGGGCTTTTTCTTTGTGGCGCGCCGAACGTTGCCGATGCCGTGGCTGGCACATCGATGGCGGAGGTGGGTGCAGGCCGCGCCGGTGCTGCTTTTGGTCCCTGCGGCGAAGCGGGTTACACTGCCGGGCTCGCCAATCAGGCCTTGTGATTCCTCACCATGCTGCAGAAACTCCGCGACAAGACCTCAGGCTGGATCGTCACCGTGATCCTGGGGCTGCTGATGATTCCGTTCCTGTTCGTGATCGACAACAGCTACCTCGGTGGCGTTGGCGCACAGAACGTGGCCAAGGTTTCCGCGCCGCCGACCTGGTGGCGTTCGGCGCCGTCGTGGTGGCCGGTGCGCATGCTGTGGCAGCACCACGAGATCAGCTCGCAGGATTTCCGCACGCGTTTCGAGCAGGAGCGCATGCGTGAGCGCCAGCAGCAGGGCGACAACTTCGACCCGCGCGCATTCGAGAGCACCGAGAACAAGATGGCCGTGCTCGACCAGCTGATCGACGAGCAGGTCGTGCGCCTGGTTGGTGAACAGGCGGGCGTGGTGATCGGCGACGGCGCGGTGCGTGAGTACATCGCGACCATGCCGGCGTTCCTCGATTCGAACGGCAAGTTCAACGAGAACAACTATCGCCTGGCCCTGGCCGGCAGCAACCCGCCGCGTACGCCGACCCAGTTCCAGGAACTGGTGCGTGAGAGCCTGCAGCAGTCGGTGATCCCGTCGGGCCTGCAGAGCTCCGGCTTCGTCACCCAGGCCGAGACCGAGCGCCTGTTGAAGCTGCTGGGCGAAACCCGCGACGTCGAGCTGGCCGCGTTGCCGCCCGTACCGGCCGATACCGCGCCGGTCACCGATGAGCAGATCAAGAAGTGGTACGACAGCCACGGCAAGGACTTCCGCCAGGCCGAGAGCGTGTCGTTGGAATACGTCGAGATCAACGGCGCGAACCTGCCGGCACCGACCGCGGCCGATGAAGCGACCCTGCGCAAGCGCTATGAAGACGAGAAGGCGAAGTTCACCTCGCCGGAGCAGCGCCAGGCCTCGCACATCCTGATCACCGGTGACGGCGCCGAAGCCAAGGCGAACAAGATCGCTGCCGAAGCCAAGGCCGCCGGTGCCGATTTCGGCGCGCTGGCCAAGGCCAATTCGGAAGATCCGGGCTCCAAGGACCAGGGCGGTGACCTGGGCTGGGTCGAGCGCGGTGCGATGGTGAAGCCGTTCGAGGACGCACTGTTTGCGGCCAAGGCCGGTGACGTGATCGGCCCGGTGAAAACCGAGTTCGGCTACCACATCATCAAGGTGGCCGCTGTGCGCGGTGGCCAGGGCAAGTCGTTCGAGGAAGTGCGTGACACGCTGGCCGCCGAGCAGCTGAAGGCGGACGGTGAGCGTGGCTTCAACGAGCTGGCCGGTCACCTGGTCGATGCCATCAACAAGAGCCCGAGCGACCTGGCCGCTGCGGCCAAGGAAGTGAACCTGCCGCTGCAGACGCTGGGCCCGATCACCCGCGCGACCGCCAGTGGCATTGCCGCTGACCCGGCGGTGCTGCGTGCAGCGTTCTCCGACGTGCTGGTGCAGGACGGTACCGCCAGCGACCCGATCGCCCTGGGTGGCGCGACCAACCACAGCGTGGTCATCCGCGTGGCTGCGCACACTCCGGAACAGGCGCTGCCGCTGGACAAGGCCCGTGAGCAGGTGATCGCCGCGATCCGTGCTGACCGCCAGCGCCAGGCCAGCGACAAGGCCGCCGATGCCATTCTGGCCAAGCTGAAGGCGGGCGCCACCCTGCAGTCGCTGGCTGCCAGCGAGAAGCTGCAGCTGAGCCCGATGCCGGGCCTGCCGCGCAGCCAGCCGGTGCCGACCCCGGAAATCAACCGCGCGATCTTCAGTGCGCCAGTGCCGGCCGAAGGCAAGCCGAGCTATGGCAAGGTCGACGTCAATGGCCACGCGCTGCTGTTCGCGGTGAACAAGGTCAATCCGGGCGACATCAAGGAAGTGACTGCAGAGCAGCAGAAGCAGCTGAAGGAACAGCTGAGCCAGATCGACGGCATGGCCGCGGCCAAGGCCTACATCGAGGCGATGCGCAAGAAGTTCGTGGTCCAGACCACCGAAGCGAACCTGTAAGCCTCACCGGCAGCAGGTACGAAAAGGCCCGGCAATGCCGGGCCTTTTTTGCGCTTGTCGATGCGCAGCGTCGAGTCGTGCTCGACTGCATCTGCTGGGCGCAGGCATGAAAAAGCCGAGCATGGGCTCGGCTCTACAGAAAACAGGGCAGGGCGCGGTGGTGCCGCGCCTGACTCAGTCTTCGACGCGCAGCACGGCGCCCGGCTTCAGCACGCTGCTGCCGCTCAGGCCGTTCAGCGACAGCAGGGCCTTGACCGGCATGCCGTAGCGGCGGGCAATGGTCCAGGCCGACTCGCCATCACGCACGGTGTGGCGGCGGCTGCGCGGACGATCAGCAATCGCGGCGACGGTCTTGGCGACCTGCGGCGTTGGCGTGGCGGCGGCAGCCGGTGCGGCGCTGGCGACCAGCGCAGTGGCTGCTTCCGCGACAGTCGCATTGGCGGCCGAGACCGGTGCCAGCACGCGGGTGGTGCCCGACGAGGCGCGCCCCCCCCCAGCCAGGGCAGGGTTCAGGCGGGCGATCCTGGCCGGGTCCAGGGCGCGCTGTGCGGCCCACTGCTGGACGCTGGTGCCAGCCGGCAGGGTGTGGTCCTTCAGCACCGGCACGGTGCGGTCCAGCGAGGCCATCACGCCCGGCTGGTCTTCCACGTCTTCCAGCACGCAGGCCAGGGCATGCAGCTTCTCGACGTAGGCGTAGGTGACCGGCGACAGGCCGGGCAGCGCCGACGGCTTGGCGTTCTGCGCATTCATGCCGGCCTTGCGCAGCGACTGCAGCACGCGGTACTCACCAGCGTTGTAGGCCATGGTGGCTAGGCGCCAGTCGCCGCCGAACATCCCGTGCAGGGTCTTCAGGTAGCGCACTGCAGCCTGGGTCGAATCGACCGCCGACAGGCGGCCGTCGTAGCCGTTGGCCATGGGCACGCGGTGGTTGCGCGCGGTGGTGGCGATGAACTGCCACAGGCCGGTCGGGCCGCTGCCGTTGCGGGCGTTGGGCCGATAGCCGCTTTCCACGAACGGAATCAGTGCGAATTCGGTAGGCAGGTTGGCCTTGCGCAGCTCTTCGACCACGTAGCCGAACAGCACCAGCGCATCGTCATCCTGGTTGGCCAGGCGCGACGGGGCGTGGGCGAACTGCTTCTGCCAGCGCGGGCTGGTGGCGTCGGCGTTGCAGGTAGGCTCGGCCAGGCCGTCGCGGAAGCTGGAGAAGATCTCCTGGCCATTGCGGACCGACGCGGCCGGCAACGCGGCCGGATCCAGCGGCAGGGCCGCGGCGGCGGTCAGGTTCTGGCTGATGCCGGCGCCCAGCGACTGGGCACCGGCGGTTCCGGCCAGCCCCAGGACCAGGCCCAGGGCCAGCGGCAGACTTCGGCGCATCATGCGCGGAAGCCGTCTTTCCAGTGCCGGAGGCCGGCCATGACGTCGACGTCGTCAACGACGTCGCGGCCCAGGTGCGCCGACACTGCCGCGCGGATCGGCGCAGTGTGCACACGCAGGAACGGATTGCAGTCGAATTCGTTGGCCAGGGTTACCGGCAGGGTGGAACGGTCATCGCGGCGCATGGCCAAAGCCTCCTCTTGGCGCTGCCACAAGGCAGCGTTGGCGGGGTCGACATGCCGCGCGAAGACGGCATTTGACACGGTGTACTCATGGGCGCAACAAAGCAGCAGTTGCGCGGGCAAGGTACCCAGCTTGCGCATCGATGCCAGAAGCTGGGACGGCGTACCTTCGAACAGGCGTCCACAGCCCAGGCTGAACAACGAATCTCCGCTGAAAAGATGTTCAGCAGTGTGAAACGCGATGTGGCTGCGGGTATGCCCGGGCACGGATAGTACGTGGAACGTCCGGCCCAGTGCCTGAACGCGTTCACCTTCGCCGACCCGCTCGGTTGCCGTGGGGATGCGCTCTTCGACCGGCGCGATGACCCGTACACCGGGAAAACGTGCCTGCAGCGCGGGCACGCCACCGATGTGGTCATCGTGGTGGTGGGTGAGCAGGATCGTGTCCACGCGCAGGCCCTGATCGGCCAGCGCAAGCACCGGCGCGGCATCGCCGGGATCGACGACCACGGCGGCGCCAGCGTCGTCGATCAACGTCCAGATGTAGTTGTCCGCAAATGCGGGCAGGGCAGTCAGTCGCATAGAATTGGACCATGCCCGCGCTGCAGAGCACCCGTCAAGCGAGCCAGACCCCGTGGTTCGACAGTGAACCGGCGGAGTCCTTGCGCGTGCTGGAGCGGCAGTTGCTGCTGCCGCAGCTGTCGGTGCTGCCGACGCAGCCCTGGCTGTGGATCGCGCCGAGTGCTGCCTGGCTGGACGATGCGCAGCTGGGCGGGCGTGGCCTTCGCCTGTTCCGGCAGGGGCAGGGCTATGCCGGTGACACCCGCTGTGCGCTGCCGCTGCCGCTGGCGAACGAGAGCGTCAACGCGGTCGTGCTGCAGCATGTCACCACGGGTGATGCCGACCAGCTGCTGGACGAGTGCGAACGCGTACTGATGCCGGGTGGCCACCTGTGGCTGAGCAGCCTCAACCCGTTCAGCCCTTACCGCACGCACTGGCGCCAGCACGGACTGGTGGTGCGCACGCCACAGCGGATCCGCCTGCTGCTCGGCCGCCACGGGCTGGAGTGCGACGATATGCGTTACCTCGGCCCGCTCTGGCGCGGCGCCGGCAGCCGCCGCCCGGGCGGTTGGGCGCCGCTGCGTGCGGCCTGCCTGTTCCATGCTGAAAAGCGCACGCTGGCCCTGCCCGGGCCGAAACCGTTGCCGGTGCGTTGGCACGGCACCGTTGCTACCTGATCTGGAGTTGTATTGAAAACCATCGAAATCCACACCGACGGTTCCTGCCTTGGCAATCCCGGCCCCGGCGGCTGGGCTGCGCTGCTGCGCTACAAGGGCCACGAACGTGAACTGAGCGGCGGCGAAGCGCACACCACCAACAACCGGATGGAGCTGATGGCGGCCATTTCCGGGCTGGAGACGCTCACCGAGCCGTGCAACATCGTGCTCTATACCGATTCGCAGTATGTGCGGCAGGGCCTGACGCAGTGGATGCCCGGCTGGATCCGCAAGAACTGGAAGACCGCCGGCGGCGACCCGGTGAAGAACCGCGAACTGTGGGAGCGCCTGCATGCCGCGACGCTGCGGCACCAGATCGACTGGCGCTGGGTGAAGGGCCACTCCGGTGACCCGGACAACGAGCGGGTGGATACCCTGGCGCGCAACGCAGCCATCCAGATCCGCGACTCGAGCCCGGTAAACTGAGCCCATGCGTCAGATCATCCTCGATACCGAAACCACCGGCCTGGAATGGAAGAAGGGCAACCGCATCGTTGAAATCGGCTGCGTGGAGCTGTTCAAGCGCCGCCCGACCGGCAACAACTACCACCAGTACATCAAGCCGGACTGCGAGTTCGAACAGGGCGCGCAGGAAGTCACCGGCCTGACCCTGGAGTTCCTGGCTGACAAGCCGGACTTCGCGCAGATCGCCGATGAGTTCCTGGCGTTCATCGATGGCGCCGAGCTGATCATCCACAACGCGGCATTCGACCTCGGCTTCCTCGACAACGAGCTGTCGCTGCTGGGCCCGCAGTACGGGAAGATCACTGACCGCTGCACGGTGATCGATACCCTGGTGATGGCGCGCGAGCGCTTCCCGGGCCAGCGCAATTCGCTGGATGCGCTGTGCAAGCGGCTGGGTGTGGACAACTCGCACCGTGCACTGCATGGCGGCCTGCTTGATGCGCAGATCCTGGGCGACGTCTATATCGCGCTGACCTCGGGCCAGGAGGAAATCGGCTTCGGTCTGGGCGATGACGATGGCGGTGGCGCCGGTGCGGCGCTGCAGGCCTTCGATACCAGCAAGCTGCTGCCGCGCCCGCGCGTGGTGGCGACGCCGTCGGAGCTGGAAGCGCATACCGCGCGGCTGGAGCGGCTGCGCAAGAAGGCCGGCCACGCATTGTGGGATGGCCCGAAGGCGGAAGAAGCCGCCAGCGCGTAATACACCGGGGTAGTGCCGGCCGCTGGCCGGCATCTGCGTGATACGCGGGTTCCCGGTGAGCCGGCCAGCGGCCGGCACTGCCGCATCCACGCATGGCGTGGATCTACGGGTTAATGGCAGCGCACCAGGATCACGCTGATGTTGTCGCGGCCACCGCCGTCGAGCGCGGCGGCGACAAGGGTGTCCACGCATTCCTGCGCGCTTGCATCCTCGAACGCCAGGGTGCGGGCGATGCCGCGGTCGTCCACTTCCTCGGTCAGGCCGTCACTGCACAGCAGCAGCTGCATGCCGGGGCGCAGTTCACCGCTGGTGGTGGCCACGTTCAGGTGTGCCGGATCGGTCACGCCCAGCGCCTGGGTGACCACGTTGCGATGCGGATGCGCGCGTGCCTGCTCGGCAGTCAGGTTGCCCTGCGCGACCAGCTCCTGCACCACGCTGTGGTCCTGGCTGAGCTGGGCCAGCTGGCCGTCACGCCACAGATAGGCACGGCTGTCGCCGACCCATGCCACTTCATAGCGATTGCCCTGCACGCGTGCGGCGACCACGGTGGTGCCCATCGGCAGGGTGTCGTTGCGCCGCCGCGAGGCGCGGATGATCTCTTCGTCGGCGGTACGGATGGCGTGGGCCAGCGGCGCGCCACGGCGGATCTCGCGCACGATGGTTTCGCGGGCCAGCGCGCTGGCCACCTCGCCGCAGGCGTGGCCGCCCATGCCATCGGCCACCAGCCACAGGGCCAGCTCGCTGTCACCGTAATAGGTGTCTTCGTTGAGCTCGCGGCGCAGGCCGGGGTGGGTGAGGTGTCCGAATTCGATCATGGTGTGCGGGGGCGGGGTATTGCTGGGGAGACAGGCATCATCGGGGGGCTGCAGGCATCCGGCAAGGCATGCACTCAGGAAATTTTCACTTCGTTGACCGGAATGACTTGTCGTCGGCCTCACTTCCTCGTATGATGCGCGTCCCCGGTCCGCCGGGGACCACCCGGAGAGGTGGCAGAGTGGTTGAATGTACCTGACTCGAAATCAGGCAGGCGTTTATAGCGCCTCGGGGGTTCGAATCCCCCCCTCTCCGCCAGATAAAGAAAAAGGGCTGCCGAAAGGCAGCCCTTTTTCTTTATCTGGCGCGGGACGCGCCGCGCTTTGCGCGTCGCCCCACACGTTGCTGCGCAACGCGTGGGCCCCTCCCTTTGCCGGCCTCTCCCCGCCCCTGTCGGGGCAGGTGCATCAGTAGATCCACGCCATGCGTGGATGCTGTTCCTGCCGAGCTGAACCATCCACGCATGGCGTGGATCTACCCATTCCATCGCGAGCTGCGGGTTAAACTGCCTGCATCACCTGCTGGAGCTTTCCCCATGACCGCTGAAATCCTCGTCCCCGTTTCTTTCGGCGAGCTGCTGGACAAGATCTCGATCCTGCAGATCAAGTCCGAGCGCATCAGCGACGAGGGCAAGTTGGCCAACGTGCGCAGGGAGCTGTCGGCGCTGGAGCAGACCTGGATGGCGCACCCGGCGGCGGTGAAGGACATCGCCAAGCTGCGTGCCGAGCTGAAGGCGGTCAACGAGCAGCTGTGGGATATCGAGGACGACATCCGACTGAAGGAGAAGGCGCAGGCGTTCGACCAGGGCTTCATCGACCTGGCGCGCAGCGTCTACCTGCGCAATGACGAACGCGCGCGCATCAAGAAGGCGATCAACCTGGCGCTGGGTTCGGCGTACGTGGAAGAGAAGTCGTATCAGGATTACGCGCAGCGCGCGTAATCCCGGGGATGCCGATGCAGTAGATCCACGCCATGCGTGGATGGAGCCCGCTGCTCACCCCAGATGGTCGGCGACGTAGCGTTCGAAGGCAGCGATACCGTCTTCAACGGTGATCAGTTCCATCACATCGTCGAACTCGATCTTGGTGCCCCACTTCAGATCGGTGGCCTGCTTGGCGAGGTACTTGCGTGCAGCATCGTCGTAGCGGTCCACGCAGTAGCGACGGTCCGAGTAGGGACCGCTGCGGTTCGGATTGCTGGCCGCATGCAGGCCCAGCACCTTGGCGCCCATCGCGTTGGCGATGTGCATCGGGCCCGAGTCCGGTGTCATCACCAGGTTGGCGCGGGCCAGCAGGGCAGGCAGCTGCTTGAGCGTGTCCTTGCCGACCAGGTCCAGTGCCGGTGTGTGCAGCTGTGCCTGGATGGCGTCGGCCATGCTGCGTTCCAGTTCGCTGCGGCCACCGCACAGCACCACCTGCCAGCCGCGCGTGACCGCGTGGTTGGCCACTGCGGCGTAGCGGTCGGCATACCAGTTACGGCGCACGTGGCTGGAGCAGGGCGAGATCATCAGCACCGGGCGACCATCGTCCTGCCACTGCGCGGCGGCCCACTCATATGCGGACTGCGGCACGGCCAGGTCCCAGCTGACCTCGGCCTGGCGCAGGCCCAGCGGTTCGCAGAAGCTGCCGATGGCATCGAGCACGTGGATGCCGGGACGGTCGGGAATGCGTTCGTTGATGAAAAGCCCATGCAGGTCCTTCGAGCGGCTGCGGTCGTAGCCGATGCGGCGCTCGGCCGGAATGAAGGCCGACAGCAGGTTGGCGCGGAACGCGACCTGCATCTGCAGCAGCGCTTCGAAGCGCCCCGGCGGCAGCTGCCTGCGCAGTTCCTTGACCCCGGCCATGCCGCTCTTCTTGTCGTAGGCATGGAAGGTGACGCCGGGCAGGCCGTCGAGCAGCTTGTGGCCGACCTTGTCGATGATCCAGTGGATCGGCGTGTCCGGGCGCGCGGCCTGCAGGGTACGCACCAGGGGCACCACGTGGGTGACATCGCCAAGTGCGGACAGGCGCAGGAGGCACAAGGAGGAGGACGCTGATGCCATGTGTTGTTAGACTCAATGAAATGGTCGCATTCGACGCCAATGAAGCGCTGACGCCATGCCGCGAGGGTCGCGGCATCGGGGCCATTCTGTTCGACCGCGAGCGGCTGCGGCAAGCCGAGATCGGCCTGTTCTCGCCCCAGCACTGGGGCAGCAGGGCCCGGCCGGTGGGCGAGGGCGGCCGTGGCAGTGCCTGGTTCGTCGATGCGCCGTTCGGTGCCAGCGTGCTGCGCCACTACCTGCGCGGCGGCATGGCGGCCCGTATCAGCCATGACCAGTACCTCTGGCGCGGTGCGGACCGGACCCGCAGCTTCGCCGAATTCCGGCTGATGCGCGCGCTGCGCGAGAAGAAGCTGCCGGTGCCCCGACCATTGGCGGCCTTCTACATGCGCGAGGGCCTGCGCTACCGGGCGGCGATCCTGATGGAGCGGATCGAGGGCGTGCGCTCGCTGGCCGACCGCGCACTGGTGGCCGGCCGGGGTGCTCCCTGGGAGGAGACCGGGCGCCTGATCGCCCGCTTCCACCGTGCCGGGCTGGACCATGCCGACCTCAACGCGCACAACATCCTGTTCGATGGCAGCGGCCATGGCTGGCTGATCGATTTCGATCGCGGCGTGATCCGCATCCCGGCCACCGCCTGGCGCGAGCGCAACCTCAAGCGCCTGCTGCGCTCGCTGATCAAGCTGCGCGGCGAGCGCAGCGTGGAAGACGTGCAGAAGGACTACGCGCGGCTGCGCCGCGCCTATGACATGGCCTGGAACCGGGGCACCTGATGGACTGGTCGTTGCGTTTCCTCGGCGTCGGCAATGCGTCGGCGGTCGAGCTGGGGTCGCCGATGTCGGTGATCGAGCGGGAGGGGCGCCCGTGGCTGACCATCGATTGTGGTGGTGAAGGCCTGACCGCGTTCAAGGCGCACTACGGGCACATGCCGCAGGCGCTGTTCGTCACCCATGTGCACCTGGACCACGTGGCCGGCTTCGAGCGCCTGTTCGTGGATACCTTCTTCAATGCGCACCGGCGCGGCAAGGTGCGCCTGTACGTGCCTGCCACGGTGGTGCCGCTGCTGCACAAGCGCATCGGGGATTACCCGAACGTGCTGGCCGAGGGCGGTGCGAACTTCTGGGATGCCTTCCAGTTGATCGTGGTCGGTGAGGCGTTCTGGCACGAGGGCGTGCGCCTGGAAGTGTTTCCGGTGCGCCATCACTGGCCGGAGACGGCCTATGGCCTGCGCCTGCAGGGCGCGTTGACCTGGAGCGGCGATACCCGGCCGATTCCGGAGATGCTGGCCCGCTTCGCCAACGACAACGAACTGATCGCCCACGACTGCGGCCTGCACGGCAATCCGTCGCATACCGGCGTGGACGACCTGGAGCGTGAGTACAGCGCCGAACTGCAGGCGCGAATGATGCTGTACCACTACGCCAGCGCGGCCGATGGCCTGGCATTGGCCGCGCGTGGGCACCGCGTGGCGCAGCCGGGGCAGTGCGTGCCGCTGGCGAGCCCGACCGCGCCGCACGTGCTGGCCCAGGATCCGCCGTGAGTGGTACCGGCCAGCCCGCAGACGCGGCGCTGGCTGCCGAACTGGAGGCGCTGGAGCGTGCACTGCATGCGCCAACCGTGCGGGCCGGCCGCGAGCAACTGGCGGCATTGCTGGATGAGGAATTCAGCGAGATCGGCAGCTCCGGCCGGTGCTATGACCGCGCGGCCGCGCTGGAGGAGATTCCGCTGGAGCGTGCGCAGGTGCAGATCGAATCGGAGCAGTACGCGATCTGGCTGCTGTCGCAGGACCTGGCCCAGGTGCGCTATCGCAGTCGCTATCACCTCGATGGCCAGGCGCAACGCTGGGTGCTGCGCAGTTCGCTGTGGCGCCGGCACGGGGAGGGATGGCGCATGGTGTTCCACCAGGGCACGCCAGAGGCAGGGTAGCGGCGGGTGTTGCCTGGTACGAACGGCTTAAGGGTCAGAGCCCTTTGCCGGGCAAAGGGATCTGACCCCAGTGCAGAAAAGGCGGTGGCCCCGCCGGCTGACCTCGGCGCCCGCGTCGATCGATACCGTTGCTGCCTTCCGGCCCTGGCGGGGTTTTCGACCTAGCGTCGCGAGGGGCCGACGGGGCCACCATAGAGACGTCGGCCGCCCATTGGGCGGCCAGTTCACGGATCAGGGGAAGCAGCGCGCGTCGCGCCGGAGACCACAGCCGGACTGCACATCGGCTGGCCGATGGCAGACGCGCATTCTAGCGCAGGCAGGCCCATCGACGCCAGCTTCGCGCACTGAATCGGCTGTAACCCGTTGCCGGCGGCGGCGGCCGGGGGCTGCCCCCGTTGCTAGAATGCCGGCCAGGAGGAACGACCTCCCCCACATCGGGAATCAAAGACCAGGACGGCCTGGCCCTACCAAGAGGAGGGCCGTCATGGCCTGGATCTATCTGTTGTTCGCCGGCCTGCTGGAAATCGTCTGGGCCGTGTCCATGAAGCAGTCCGAAGGCTTCACCAAGCTCACTCCCACCGTGGTCACCATCATCGGCATGATCGCCAGCTTCTGGTTGCTGGCGGTGGCCATGCGCAGTCTGCCGCTGGGCACCGCCTATACGATCTGGACCGGCATCGGCGCGGTCGGCGCGTTCGTGGTCGGCATCGTGTTCCTCGGCGAGCAGGTCAGCCCGATGCGGATCGGTGCAGCGGTATTGATCGTTTCCGGCCTGGTGCTGATGAAACTCTCCAGCAGCTGAATGCATTTACTTGTGGCGGGGAAAGGAATCTCCGCTTGCTGCAGGTATATGCATTTTCGGCAAAACCATTTTGTCCGCCGGTTTTATTTGACGTACGTCATAAAAATAACGAGCGTGATTCACATGCCGCTGGCGCCATCGGTCGCACAGTGCCGCCATTCGTCAGGCGAAACCGGGGAGTTTTCGCCCTGACGGACACGCCGGCGCACCCTTTCCAAGGGGCGTCGCGTGAAGGTGTGAAGATTTTCAGGAGTTAATGCCGCCAGGCCTTGTTTCCGTATCGGGAGCCGGGATGGGCCGCATCGTCTTCAAAAAAACTGCCCGCAGTGCCATCCGGTCTTTTCAGGGAGATTTACCGATGAACCGCATTTACCGTCTGGTTTTCAATCGCGCCCTCGGCGTAATGCAGGTTGCTTCGGAGGTCGCCCAGAATCCTGGCGGAAGTGCGGCTACCGCGAAGCGGCCACCGCGACTGCGGGCGCATCAGCTGGCGGTGGCACTGGCGGCCACGCTGGCCAGTGGATCGGCATTCGCGGCGTGCACGACACCGGGCCCGACCATCACTTGCACCGGAACCACCAACAATTTCGTCGACGCCACCAATGGTGTCCAGGTGACCGTGGCAGCTGGCGCGAACGTAGGAAGTACCGCTGGCCTGGGGAATTCGATGACGTTGAGCGGCAATGGCATCCAGCTCACCAACAACGGCACGATCGGCACCAATGTCGGCCTCTTTGCTGCCTCCGGCGCGGTGCTGGGCAATGCCAGTGGCCAGGCGATC
Source organism: Stenotrophomonas sp. S4 (assembly GCF_054187805.2). Taxonomy (NCBI): domain Bacteria; kingdom Pseudomonadati; phylum Pseudomonadota; class Gammaproteobacteria; order Lysobacterales; family Lysobacteraceae; genus Stenotrophomonas; species Stenotrophomonas sp. S4. Next base: position 996,652 of record NZ_CM196188.1, read on the forward strand.
AGCGTTACCAACAGCGCGACCGGCACGCTTCAGGGCTTCATTGATATTGGCTCCCTGCTGGGCGCGAATGGCCGCGCGCTGTCCGTGCAGAATGGCGCAGGCGGTGTCACCACGATCAACAATGCCGGCACCGTCAACATGAATTTCCTGCTGGGCGGGCTCGGCACGGCCGACGCGCCGGCCATCGTCAGCTACGGTGGCGCACAGACGGTCCTGAGCAACAGCGGCGGGATTACCGGGCGGGTCGGATTGGCCGGCTCGACGCTGGGCAACTCGGTCAACAACAGTGGCACGATCACCGGCAGTGTCTACCTCGGTGATTCAGCGCAGGGGAATACCTTTACCGCCGTGTCCGGGTCCAGTGTGGCGAACGGGGCCGGGGCCTCGGCGGGAATTGATGTACTGGGTGGTATTTCGGTTTCGCTCGCCGCCGCAGGCACGGTCAATGCCGGCGTGGGCGCCGGCGCCGCCAGCAACACGCTGGTGCTGCAGAACGTCGTCAGCGGTCCGGGGGCCGGTACCGGCGGTGCAGTGACCACGCTGGGCTGGAACCAGTACCTCAATTTCCAGAGGCTGACCGTCAACAGCGGCACGTGGAACCTGCAGGGCGCATGGGGCGGAACCGGGCCGACGACGCTCAACGATGGCCTGGTCAACTTCAACAATGCCGCTTCCTTCGGCACAGGGCTGTTCACCGCCAACGGCGGTGCCATCGCATCTTCCACGGCCGGTCTGAACCTGGCCAACGCTTTCAGCCTCGGTGGCAATCTGTCTCTGTCCGGAACCAATGCATTCGGTCTGGGCGGAGTGCTTTCAGGCGCTGGCGGGCTGACGGTCAACAACACCGGCATCGTTACTCTCGGCGGCGCAAACCTGTTCTCCGGCGGCGTCAACCTCAACGCCGGCGGGCTGGTACTGGGCAATGCCGGTGCACTGGGTAGCGGCAACCTGACCGTCGGTGGCAGCGCTTCGCTGGATACGACGGCGGGCTTCAGCCTGGGCAACAATCTGGTGATCAATGGCGGGGGCTCGTTGAACCTGCTGGGCAGCAATGCGTTGTCATTGAACGGTTCGATCTCCGGTGCCGGCAACCTGACCAAGAACGGTGCCGGCACGCTGACCTTGAACGGCGCCAATTCGCTGACCGGCAACTTCAACCTGGCCGGGGGCGCGTTGGCGCTGGGCGCGGGCGGCAGCCTGTCGCCCACCGGTGCGATCACGGTCGGCGTCGGCACCACCCTGGACCTGTCGGCAGCCGCCAACCAGACCATCGGTTCGCTGGCGGGCCTCGGCGGTTCGGTCAACCTGGGCAGCCACACGCTCACCCTCGCCGGGCTGGGCAATACCAGCTACAGCGGCACGTTCGCCGCAGGCACGGGTGGCCTGGTCAAGCTGGGCACCGGCGTGCAGACCTTGTCGGGCGTGAACAACCTCAGTGGCGGCGTAGCACTCAACGCCGGTGGCCTGCTGCTGGGCAATGCTGCCGCGCTGGGCAGCGGTGCGCTCTCGGTTGGCGGCAACACTACACTCGACGGCACTACGGCGCTGACGCTGACCAATGCAGTCAACCTCGGTTCGGGTGCCAGCCTGAATCTGCTCGGTAACCAGGCGCTGACGTTCAACGGCGTGATCGGTGGCACCGGCAGCCTGGTGAAGAGTGGGGCGAGCACGCTGACACTCAACGGTGCAAATACCTTTGGTGGTGGGCTGGCGCTCAATGCCGGTGGCCTGGTCCTGGGCAATGCCGGCGCGCTCGGAACCGGCGCGCTGAATGTCGGCGGTGCGACAACGCTCGATGCCAGCGCGGCGCTGAGCGTGGGCAATGGCATCAACCTCGGTGCAGGTGGCCTGCTGAATGTACTGGGCAGCAATGCGCTGACGCTGGGCGGCGCCATCGGTGGCACCGGCAGCCTGGTCAAGAACGGTGCCGCCACGCTGACGCTGGGGGGGGCGAATACCTTCACCGGCGGCCTGGCGATCAATGCCGGCAAGGTTGCGGTGGGCAGCGGCGGAAGCCTGGCGGCCGGGGGGGCGGTCAGCCTGGCCGGCGTTGGCGCGGACCTGGACATCTCGCTCGGCGGCAACCAGACCATCGGCGCGCTGTCCGGTATCGCCGGCAGCACGGTGACGCTGGGCAGCAGCACGCTCACCTTCGGTGATGCCACCAACCAGACGTTCGCGGGCGTGATCGGTGGTACCGGCGGCCTGGTCAAGCAGGGGACGGGCATCCAGACCCTGAGCGGGGCCAACACCTTCAGTGGGGGCGTGAATCTGACGGCGGGCGGCCTGCTGCTGGGCAACAACAGTGCGATCGGCAGCGGGGCGTTGACGGTCAGCGGCAACAGTTCGCTCGATGGCAGCGCGGCATTGAACCTGGCCAATGCCATCAATCTGGGCGCGGCGTTGACCTTGCCGGGCAGCCAGAACCTCACCTTGGGCGGCAACATCACCGGCACTGGCAGCCTGACCAAGAACGGTGCCTCGCTGCTGACCTTGAGTGGCACCAACACCTTCAGCGGGGGAGTGAATCTCAACGCGGGCGGGTTGCTGCTTGGCAATGGCGGCGCGCTTGGCACGGGTGCCCTGAACGTGAGCGGCAGTGCGTCGCTTGATGGCAGCGCGGCGCTGAGCCTGGCCAACAATGTGACCCTGGGTAGTGGGGCCGTGTTGTCGCTGCCGGGTTCGCAGGCGATCACGCTCGGCGGGGTGGTTTCCGGTGCGGGCGGCCTAGTCAAGAACGGTGCCAGCACGCTCACGCTCAACGGTGCCAATGCATTCACCGGCGGCCTGGTGCTCAATGGCGGCGGCCTGACGCTGGGCAATGCCGGCGCGCTGGGAACCGGACTGCTTGCAGTCGGTGCAAACGCCACCCTCGACAGTTCGGTGGCGTTGAACCTGGGCAACGCCATCGATCTCGACACCGGTGCGCAGCTGAGCCTGGTGAGCAACCAGAACGTCGCGCTGGGCGGACTGGTCACCGGCACCGGTGGCCTGATCAAGACCGGTAGCGGCATTCTGTCATTGAACAACAGCAATACCTTCAGTGGTGGCCTTGCGTTGAACGCGGGCAGCGTGTCGGTCGGCGCCAACGGTGCGCTCGGCACGGGGGCGCTGAACATCGGCGGCAATGTTTCGCTGGATGCGGGAGCCGCGGTTTCGCTGGCCAATGCGGTGAACCTGGGCGCCAACACGCTGACCCTGCCGGGCAGCAACAACCTCACTCTGACCGGCGTGGTGGGAGGAGCCGGTGGCCTGATCAAGAACGGCGCCTCGACGCTGACGCTGTCCGGTGCGAATACCTTCCTGGGCGGTGCCACGGTCAATGCCGGCACGCTCGCGCTTGGCGCCGGTGGCAGCCTGGCCGCAACCGGTGCGGTGGACCTCGCCGGTGCCGGAGCGACGCTGGACATCTCCGCGGCCGGGGCCGGGCAGACGATCGGCGCGTTGAACGGCATCGCCGGCAGCCATGTGGCACTGGGCACGCAGACCCTCACTTTCGTTGGCGCCAGCAATGGCAGCTTTGCCGGTGTCATCGATGGCAGCGGTGGGCTGATCAAGGTCGGTACTGGCGTGCAGACGCTGTCCGGTGCCAATACCTTCAGTGGCGGTGTCGCGCTTGATGCCGGTGGCCTGATCCTCGGGAATTCGGGGGCGCTGGGCACGGGCACGCTGGGCATCGGCGGCAACGTCAGCCTGGACGGAACGACGGCACTGACTCTGGCCAACGCCGTGAACTTCGGCGGGGGTACGCAGCTGACGCTGGGCGGCAGCAACGATCTCACCCTTGCAGGCGTGGTGGCCGGCAGCGGCAGCCTGATCAAGAACGGTACGGGCCTGCTGACGCTCAACAACACCAATACCTTCGGTGGCGGCCTGACCTTGAACGGTGGTGGCCTGGTGGTCGGCGCCGACGGAGCGCTGGGTTCCGGCACGCTGGCGGTGACGGCCAGCACCACGCTGGACGCGAGTGCTGCAGCGACGCTCGGCAATGCGGTCACGTTGGGCTCGGGTGTCGCACTGACATTGCCGGGCAGCAATGCGCTGACGTTGTCGGGTGTGATCGGTGGCAACGGCAGCCTGATCAAGAACGGCGCTACCACGCTGACGTTGTCCGGTGCCAACACCTACACCGGCGGTACCACCATCAATGCCGGCACGCTGGCGCTGGGCACGGGCGGCAGCCTGGCCGCGGCGGGTGATGTCACGCTGGGCGCAGGCGCTGGCTTCGATATCTCCGGTGCCAGCGGCAGCCAGACCATCGGTGCACTCAATGGCGTGGGCGGAAGCACGCTGGCGCTGGGCGGAAATTCATTGACGTTCGGAACCGCCAGCAACGCCGCGTTCGATGGCGTGATCAGTGGTGGCGGCGGCCTGGTGAAAGTGGGCGCAGGCGTGCAGACGTTGTCAGGTGCCAACACGTTTGGCGGCGGCGTGACGCTCAACGCAGGCGGGCTGGTGCTCGGCAATGACGCGGCGCTGGGTACGGGTGCGTTGACCGTCGGCGGTGCCGCCACGCTGGACACCACCGGCCAGGCAACGCTGGCCAACAACATCGCCCTCAATGCCGGGCTGACCGTGCTCGGCAGCAATGCGCTGACACTCAACGGCGTCCTTTCCGGGGCTGGCAGCCTGACCAAGAATGGCGTCGCGACGCTGACCTTGAACGGGATCAATACCTACACCGGTGGCACCAACATCAACGCCGGCACGCTGGCGCTGGGTGCCGGTGCGAGCCTGGCGGCAAGCGGTACCGTGAACCTCGCCACCGGCGCCACGCTGGATCTGTCTGCCGGCAGCGGCACGCAGGTGTTCGGCACCCTGGTCGGCAACGGTACGGTGAACCTCGGTGCCAACTCGATCGAAGTCGGCGGTGCCACCAATGGCACGTTCAGTGGCTCGATCGCAGGCACCGGTGGCCTGACCAAGGTCGGTTCGGGCATCGAAACGCTGACCGGTACCAATACCTATACCGGCGGCACCTTCATCAACGCCGGCACGCTGGCGATTGGCCCGGGTGGCAGCCTGGCTGCGGACGGGGCGGTGACGCTCACTGCGGCGGGAACCGGCTTCGACATCTCGTCGTCCGGCGCCAGCCAGACGATTGGTTCGCTGGCCGGCGTGAGCGGCTCCACGGTCAGCCTGGGCGCGCAGTCGCTGATTCTCGGCGGCATCACCAACAGCGTGTTCGACGGTGCGATTTCCGGCATCGGTGGCCTGGTCAAGAATGGCGCCGGCATCCTCACGCTGGGTGGCGCCAATCTGTTCAGTGGTGGCGTTGCACTCAACGGCGGTGGCCTGGTGGTCGGCAACAACGCTGCGCTCGGCACCGGTACGCTGACGGTGGGCGGCAACGCGACGCTGGATGCATCGACAGGCGTCAATCTGGCCAACAACATCGGGCTTGCAGCGGGCGCCAACCTCGACCTGCTCGGCAGCCAGGCGCTGACACTGGGCGGTGTGATTTCCGGTACCGGCGGCCTGATCAAGGACGGTGCGGCCACCGTCACGCTGAGCGGTGCCAACACCTACACCGGTGGTACCACCATCAACAACGGCACGCTGGCGATCAGCGCCGGCGGCAGCCTGGCGTCGACCGGTGCGGTGAACCTGGCAGGTGCCGGTACCCTCGATATCTCTGCGGGCAACCAGACCATCGGTTCGCTGGCCGGCGTGGCCGGCAGCACGGTGGCACTCGGTGGCAGCACGCTGAGCCTGGGCGGCACGGTGGACAGCAGCTTCAACGGTGCGATCAGCGGCAACGGTGGCCTGATCAAGAACGGCGCCGGCGTGCAGACGCTCAATGGCGCGAGCACCTTCAGTGGTGGGGTAACGCTCAATGCCGGTGGCCTGGTGGTCGGCAACAATGCTGCGCTGGGCACCGGTGCGGTCACGGTGGGTGGCAATGCCACACTCGATTCGAACACCGCAGTGACGCTGGCCAACAACTTCATCCTCAACAACGGGTTGACTGTACTCGGCAGCAACAACCTCACCCTCAACGGCAGCCTGAGTGGCACCGGCAGCCTGACCAAGGAGGGTGCCGCAACGCTGACCTTGAACGGCATCAACACCTACACCGGTGGCACCAACATCAACGCCGGTACGTTGGCATTGGGCGCGGGCGCGAGCCTGCACGCCAGCGGCGTCGTCAACCTGGCTTCGGGGGCGACCTTCGACCTGTCGGCGGGCAGCGGCACGCAGCAGTTCGGCACCCTGATCGGCAACGGTACGGTGAACCTGGGCGCCAACACGCTGACGATCGGTGATGCCAGCAACGGCACATTCAGTGGTTCGGTGGCCGGCTCCGGCGGCCTGATCAAGGAAGGTTCGGGGACCCAGACGCTGACCGGCACCAACACCTTCACCGGGGGTACCACCATCAACGCCGGCACGCTGGCGATCGGTGCAGGCGGCAGCCTGGCGGCAACCGGCGCGGTGAACCTGGCCAATGCCGGTACCGCCTTCGACATCAGCGCAGGGGGCGCGCAGACGATCGGTTCACTGGCCGGCGTGGCTGGCTCGGCCGTGGCACTGGGCACCAGCACGCTGACCCTCGGCGGCGTCGGCAATACGACGTTCGCCGGCACCATTGGTGGCACGGGTGGACTGGTGAAGAACGGCGCAGGTGTGCAGACCCTGAGTGGCAGCAATACCTTCAGCGGCGGCGTGGCACTTAACGCCGGTGGCCTTGCCCTGGGCGACAATGCTGCACTGGGCACCGGCACGCTGACCGTGGGCGGCGACGCCAGCCTGGACGCCACCAGCGCGCTGACGCTGGCCAACACCGTGCAGTTGAGCAGCGGCACGCTGACTCTGGCGGGCAGCAATCCGCTGACGTTGAATGGTGCAATCAGCGGTGCCGGCGGCCTGCTCAAGGATGGCGCGGCAACGGTCACCCTCGGCGGTGCCAGCACCTACACCGGCACCACCACCATCAACAGCGGCACATTGGCGGTGGCGGCCGGTGGCAGCCTGTCCGGTGCCAGCACGGTCAACCTGACCGGTGCCGGTACGCTGGATATCAGCGCAGGTGGCAGCCAGAGCATCGGCGGCCTGGCCGGTGTGACCGGATCCAGCGTGGTGCTGGGCGGTGCAACCCTGACCACCGGCGCCAACAATGGCAACACCGTCTTCGGCGGCGTGCTCAGTGGCACCGGCGGCCTGGTGCAGAGCGGTACCGGCACGCTGACCCTGAGCGGCGCCAACACCTATACCGGCGGCACCACCATCAACGGTGGCAGTACGCTGCAGATCGGCAACGGCGGCAGCACCGGTTCGGTGCTGGGCGACATCACCAACAATGGCAGCCTGGTCTACAACCTGGGCACGACGGCAACCGTGGGCGCGGTGGTCAGTGGCAGCGGCGGCCTGACCCAGGCCGGCAGCGGCACGCTGGTGCTGACCGGCAACAACACCTACGCCGGCGGCACCACCATCAATGCCGGCGGCACATTGCAGATCGGCAATGGCGGTGCGACCGGCGCGATCATCGGTGACATCACCAACAACGGCGCGCTGGTGTCCAACGTTGCCGGCAACACCACGCTGGACGGCACCATCAGCGGCGGTGGTGGCCTGACCCAGGCCGGCAGTGGCACGCTGACCCTGACCGGCAACAACACCTATACCGGTGGTACCACCATCAATGCCGGTGGCACGCTGCAGGTGGGCAATGGCGGTGCGACCGGTGCGATCACCGGCAATGTCGCCAACAACGGCAGCCTGGTCTTCGACGTCGCCGGCAACACCACCGTCGGCGGCGCGGTCAGTGGCAGTGGTGGCCTGACCCAGGCCGGCAGCGGCGTGCTGACCCTGGTCGGCAACAACACTTACACCGGCGGTACCACCATCAATGCCGGCGGCACGCTGCAGGTGGGCAATGGCGGGGCGACCGGCGCCATCGCCGGCGACATCACCAACAATGGTGCGTTGATTTCCAACGTGGCCGGCAACACCGCGCTGGGCGGCACCATCAGCGGCAGTGGCGGCCTGACCCAGGCCGGCAGCGGTACGCTGCTGCTGAGCGGCAACAACACCTACACCGGCGGTACCACCATCAATGCCGGCGGCACGCTGCAGCTGGGCAATGGCGGTGCGACGGGCTCGATCGTCGGCGATGTGACCAACAATGGCACGCTGCTGTCCGACGTGGCCGGCAACACCACGCTGGGCGGCACCATCAGCGGCAGTGGCGGCCTGACCCAGGCCGGCAGCGGTACGCTGACCCTGACCGGCAACAACACCTATACCGGCCCGACCACCATCAACGCCGGTGGCACCCTGCAGGTCGGCAATGGCGGCGCCAGCGGTGCGATCGGCGGCAGTGTGACCAACAACGGCAGCCTGGTGTTCAACGTGGGGGGCAACACCACCGTCGGTGGCGCCATCAGCGGCAGCGGCGGCCTGACCCAGGCCGGCGCCGGTACCGTGACCCTGACCGGCAACAACACCTATACCGGCGGTACCACCATCAACGCCGGTGGCACGCTGCAGGTCGGCAATGGTAGCGCGAGCGGTGCGATCACCGGCAACGTCAGCAACAACGGCAGCCTGGTGTTCAACGTGGGTGGCAACACCACGGTGGGCGGCACCATCAGCGGCAGCGGCGGCCTGACCCAGGCCGGCACCGGCACCGTGACCCTGACCGGCAACAACACCTACACCGGCGGCACCACCATCAATGCCGGTGGCACCGTGCAGGTCGGCAACGGCGGGGCCAGCGGCTCGATCACCGGCAACATCACCAACAACGGTGGCCTGGTGATCAACACCGGCGGCACCACCACACTGGGCGGCAGCATCAGCGGCGGCGGCAGCATCGTGCAGGCCGGCCCGGGCACGCTGAACCTGGGTGGCAACAGTGGTGGCTTCAACGGCACCGGCCAGGTCACCGGCGGTGGCTTGAATGTCACCGGCACGATCGGCGGCCAGTGGACCATTGGCAGCGGCACGACCCTGTCCGGCACCGGCACCATCGGTGGTACCGGCGGTGGCGTGACGGTGTCCAGCGGCGGCGTGCTGTCGCCGGGCAATGGCCCGGGCAACGGCAGTGGCGCAGGCAATGGCACCGGCACGATCACCGTGGGTGGCAACCTGACCCTGTCGCCGGGCAGCACGCTGGGTATCGATCTGGGTGCCAGTGGCAGCGACATGGTGCAGGTGGGCGGCAGCGCCAACGTGGGCGGCAGCACGGTGCAGGTGAACACCATTTCGCCGAGCACCAGCTACCAGCAGGGCCAGCAGTACACGGTGGTCAATGCAGGCGGTGGCGTGAGTGGGCAGTTCGCCTCGGCGACCTCGCCGTCGGCCTTCCTGACCATCACCCCGGTCTACACCGCCAACACGGCCAACCTGCAGATCGACGTGGCGCAGACGGCGGCGTTCACCACCGTGGCCAACACGCGCAACCAGTACAACACCGCCGCGGCGCTGGACAGCCTGCCGCAGAGTGGTGCGGCGCTGGGCCTGTACAACACGGTGCTGATGTATGACGCCGGCACTGCGCGCAGCGCGTTCGACCAGCTCTCCGGTGAAGTGCACGCGGCCAGCCGCGGGGTGCTGCTGTACGACAACTACCTGGAAGAGGGCATCCGCCAGCGCCTGGGCAGTGAGCTGCCGACCGTGCGGGGCGAGCGCGCCTCGGCCTGGCTGGCCGGCAGTGGCAAGGTGTTCAAGCAGGATGGCGATGGCAACGGTGATGAGATCCGTTCCAACCGCAATGCGCTGATGGCGGGTGTGGACTGGCAGCTGGGCGAACACGTGGTGCTGGGTGCGGCGGCCGGCAACGAACGGCTGGATACGCGCCTGTACGATCGCAGTTCGCGCGCCCGCCTGCGTGGCAACACGTTCGGCCTGTATGCACAGGGACAGTGGAACAACGGTTTTGCGGTCGGTGGCAGCGTGTCGCGCGGTGACTACCGCACGCGCACCACGCGTGAAGTGCCGCTGCTGGGCCAGACCCTGTACAGCCGCCAGGATTCGGATGTGACCATTGCCCAGGTCGAAGGTAGCTGGACCTGGACCCACGGCAGGACCCAGCTGCAGCCGTACGTGCAGTTCACCAAGCACTGGGTCGACAGTGATCGTGCGGTGGAGCAGGGCGGCAGTGCCGCACTGGTGCTGGAAGGGGGCAAGGACACGCTCAACGTCAGCACGGTGGGCGTGCGCGGCCGCTGGGACGTGGGCAGCGGCGAGCGCTTCCCGGCGCAGCTGACCGTCGGCCTGGGCTGGCAGCATGCATCGGGTGACACCGATGTGGCCAGCCGCAACCGCTTCGCGGTCGGTGGCGATGCCTTCGATGTCTACAGCGCGGTGATGGCACGCAACGCACTGGTCAGCCAGGTGGGTGTGGCGGTCGGCCTCGGTCGCAGCAGCCAGCTGTCGATGTTCGTGCAGGGCCAGCATGGTGATGGCCGCCGCGATGTGGGTGGGCAGATCAACCTGCGGGTAGGCTTCTAAGGGGAGCGGGCCAGCGGTAGATCCACGCGCTGCGTGGATCTACCGGTGCGGCGGGGAGACCTACCGCTCCATAGTGTCGGCACTGCGACCTCGTCGCTCAGTTCGCCGCATCCTGCGTGCGTCGACGCAACCCGGCGGGCGGGTCGAACAGGCTCGAGGGCACTTCATCGAAAGCGACCTCGGTAACCCGCAGGCCGCGCTCGGTACGCTGGTTGCCGGTGCGGCCACGGTAACCCAGCAGCAGGCCGGTGCGGGTATCGATCCACAACGTGCCGGAGGTGGTGCCATCAGGGCCGTGCGCGTTGTCATAGCGCCAGCCGGCAGCGAGGCGGCCCAGGATGAACTCGCCGGGTGCGGGTGAGCAGCGCCCGCCGATCGTCTGGCATGGGGCGGCGGGATCGTACCAGTAGGGACCACTGGCGTCGGCGACCGGCAGCGTGTAGTTGCCGCTTTCACTCACCAGCCATGCCCGGCCGCGCTGGCCCTGGGTGGTCAGCCATGCATCGGGTGCATTGTTGCCGCGGAAATCAATACGGATTGCAGGCCCGCGCAAACGGATCTCGACCTCGACCTCACCGCCAGGTGCGCTGGGGCCGAGCGGGCCGAGTCCGTAGGCGCGCGCCAGCAATCGCGCCTGTGGAGGTTCGCTTTCGGCAGCGTCCGTGGATTGCGCGGCGACGGCCCAGGTTGCTGCCATCAACAGGCTGGCCAGCAGCACCCGCATGTCAGCGCGCCAGGTTGTTGCTGTCATGCACGGGGCTCTGCATGCGGACGATCGCATAGGACTCGATCGGCATGCGGCGATGGCCGGTGATCGGATCCTCGATCAGCATCGAGGCCGGGCGGAAACTGTCGCCTCCGCTGACCAGATCTGAAAGCCCGGCGATCACCCGGTCGGCAAAGGGAACGATCAGGGGCATCGGATAGGTGACCTTGATCTTGAGGATGTTGGCGTCCTGCACGCTGACACGGCTGCTGCCGACGCGCGCATCGCGGAAGGCAAGGTTGTCGTTCGGCAATGCATAGCGCCAATCGAACTGGCGCTCGCGGAATTCGTTGTACGCCGCGCGGCTGGGTGAGATGACCTCGATCTTCGGCGACAGCAACGGGTTCTTCCACAGCAGGGCGACCTTGGCGCGGGCGGCGACGGCACCGGCGGCGTCCGGCGAGGTGGCGTACAACGGAGCCATTGCCATTTCCAGCGCGCTGCGCATCTCCGAATGACTGACACCACTGACAGCGCCGGCACGTGCGGCCTGCAGCGTGGCGAAATCCAGCAGCGACTTGGCACGATAGATCAGGACGAACTGGAAGATGACCAGGATGAGGAAGATGAAGGCCGGAACCACGATGCAGAACTCAAGCAGCGACTGGCCACGCTGACGGCCGATGGATGTGCGGATGTGCTTCATTGCAACGCCCTCGTGGATGGCGGTGCCGCAGGCGGAGAAGGGCACCATTGGAACGTTTCGCCCAGCTCCGGAGCGATATGCCTGAGGCTGTCCACCGGCATTTCCAGCGTGGAGTAGGCGCCGCGACACCAGGCGCCGCGCCAGGGGCGCACGGCCTCGCGCCAGCCAACGGCGCGCTGATCGCGGTCCAGGAACAACAGGTCGAGCGGATACCCCATCGCCAGCGTGTGCACGCTCGAGCAGGGAGTTATCAAAAGGCCCTGCCCGGGCTGGAGTGGCGCGCGCAACAGCAGGCCGCGCAGCCGCTGGTGCCAGCGATCGGCATGCCACACGCAGCTGAGCAACTGCTGGTGGTCGCGGATCAGGGCGCCGGTTCTCATGCGCGGGGACTCACAGGATTCCCTGCTGCTTCATCTGCAGGAAGATGAAGTAGGCCAGGACGACGAAGATCAGCGGGAAGAAGAACAGCACCAGCGGGAGCATCATCTTCACCGGTGCTTCCAGGGCGAGCTTCTCGGCGCGGAGAAAGCGCTCTTCGCGGCGCTGCATGGCCTGCGAGCGCAGCGTGTCACTCAGGCTTGCACCCACCCGGTCCGCCTGGATCAAGGCGCTGGTGAAGCTGGTCAACTGGGAGATGTCGGCGCGATCGGACATGCGTCGCAGCGCTTCGGCGCGCGGAAGGCCCGCGCGCAGGTCACGCAGCATGCGCGAGAACTCCTGTGACAGCGGTCCGGGCGGCCCCTTGTCGACGGACTGCTCGATCGCACCGGTGATGTTCAGGCCCGCCTCGACGGCCATGGTGATGAAGTCGAGGAAGATGGGCAGGTCGCGGATCACGTGCTTGGAGCGCGCTTTCCGCCGTTCGCCCAGCCACAGCGTGGGATACATCCAGCCGAACGGTGCGCCGAATGCCAGGGCCATCAGCACGGAGCCGAATCCGAACCGGCCCAGCAGGATGATGGTGAGCAGCAGGAAGGTACTGGCCACGGCGGCGGAAACGATGCGCGCGCCATACAGCTCTTCCGGCGACAGCACGAAGTCCTGGCCGGCCGATTGCAGGCTGCGGTGCGCGCGCTCCAGCTGCGCCGAGGACAGGCGCGGCCCGGCCAGGCGCGTAGCGACCGTGATCAATGGCCACAGGATGCGCAGCAGCAGCGGTAGCGGATCCTGGTAGTTGCGCTGGTCCACCTCGACCGACTGCACCAGCCCGCGCAGCGCGAATGCAAGCAGCCCAACAGCGGCAGCGGCAAGCAATGCGACCAGGATGAGCAGGGCGTTCATATGTCGATCGTCATGATTTTGCGGCACATGCGGTAGCCGAGGTATTCCAGTACCCCGATCAGGCCCATGACGCACCAGCCGATGAAGGTATGGAACATGGGGTTCATCGTTTCCGGATAGAACAGCACGAGGAAGCCGACAAGACCGGCCGGGAGCATTGCCATGACGATGCCCTGCAGGCGCCCCTGCGCGGTGAGTGCCTTGACCTTGCCTTCCATGATGAGCTTGCGCCGCAGCGTTTCGGCGAGCGTGGAGAGGCTCTCGGCGAGATTGCCACCGACCTCGCGCGAAATGCTGACGGCGGCCACGAACAGCTTCACGTCGGCGATGGGTACGCGGGCGGCGAAGTTGTCCAGCGCCTCCTCCGTGCGCACGCCCATGTGCTGCTCGCGCAGCACCAGTGCCAGCTCCTGGGCCAGCGGAGGCAGGCCATCATGGGCCAGTGCTTCCAGCGCAGGATTGAAGCCGACGCCGGCCTTGAGGCTGCCGGCCAGCATCAGCAGCCCGTCGGGCAACTGCTGCTGGATCTGGTCGAGGCGGCGTTGCTTCAGCCACAGGTAGATCTTGCGGGGCGCTACGGCCAGCAGGATCAGGGCCAGGATCGGCAGCAGCAGGTTGCCGCCGGTGATGATCCACAGCAGCACGGGAATCGCCAACAGCATCAGGACATTGGTCCTGAACAGCACGCGCGGATCGACGAACAGGAACATGTCGGCCAGATTGACCCGCGCCTGGTCCATGAAGTTGGCGCGGTAGCGGTCCATGAAGCCGGAGCTGGCACGCGCCAGCAGCAGTACCGAGCCTGTCACGCAGGCAAAACACAGCAGGGCGATCAGCAGGATGTCACTCATTCCGCCGTCCCCCGCTGCGGAAGATGTCCAGGTCAACCGAGACGCCGCGCTCGGCAAGCTCCTCGTAGAACTCCGGTACTGCGCCGGTCGCGACGAACTCACCCACCACCTTGCCATCGCGTCCGGCACTGGAACGTGCCTTGAACAGGAACACATCCTGCAGCTGGATGGTTCCGCTTTCCATGCCGGTCAGTTCGGTGATGTGGCTGACCTTGCGCGAACCGCAGGGGAAGCGCTTCTGGTGCACGATCAGGTCCACCGCCGACGAGATCTGTTCGCGCACCACCGTCATCGGCAGCTCCATGCCGGACATCATGACCATCACTTCCAGGCGCGACAGCGCCTCGCGTGGATTGTTGGCATGGGCGGTGGTCAGCGATCCTTCGTGGCCGGTGTTCATGGCCTGCAGCATGTCCAGTGCTTCGCCGCCGCGGCACTCGCCGACCACGATGCGGTCCGGGCGCATGCGCAGCGCGTTGCGCACCAGGTCGCGGATGGAAATGTGGCCTTTGCCTTCCATGTTGGGAGGACGCGCTTCCAGGGCGACCAGGTTGGGCTGGACGAGCTTCAGTTCGGCCGCGTCCTCGATGGTGACGATGCGATCGGTATCGGGAATGAAGTTGGAAAGGATGTTGAGCAGGGTGGTCTTGCCGGAGCCGGTGCCGCCGGTAACGACGATGTTGCGCCGTTCGCGCACCGCAACGATCAGGAATTCCAGCATCGGCTGGCTGAGCGAACCGAACGTGAGCAGGTCCTTTCCTTCCAGCTTGCGCTTGGCGAACTTTCGGATGCTGATGCTCGGGCCGCGCAGCGCCACCGGCGGAATGATGGCGTTGACGCGGGAGCCATCCTTCAGCCGCGCGTCGACCATCGGCGAGCTTTCGTCGATGCGACGACCGAGGGGCGTCACGATGCGTTCGATGGCCGACAGCACCGCGCGGTCACTGGTGAAGACAATGGGGGACCGTTCGATCCGGCCGGCACGTTCAATGAAGATCTGGTCGTGCGCGTTGACCATGATTTCCGTCACCGTCGCATCGTCGATCAGGTCTTCCAGCGGGCCCAGGCCGATGGCCTCATCGAGCACTTCCTTGGCCAGCCTGCGCGGGTTGATCGTCTTGGGCAGCTCGGAGAACTCCCGTTGCATCACTTCATCGATCAGCTTGATGGTGGCGTTGCGCAGTGACTCATCATCCATGCTGCGCACATCGAGCCGGCGCAGGTCCATCTGCTTGACCAGCGAGGCATGCAGCTTTGCACGATAGACGGCCATGTCCGGCGGCAGCTGCTCCGGTCGTGCCAACTGGCGTTCGCTGGATGGCTGCGCCGGCGCGGGCGTCGGTGCAGGCGTGGAGTCCACCGGCGCATCGTTGGCCGCGCCCGCATTGAAGCTGCCGGCATCGGCGGTGGGTTCGGCTGGAGCGTCGTCGTCCACCACCTGCAGCAGGTAGTCGCCGATCTGCACGCGGTCACGGCTGGTGAGTGGGCCACGGCTGCCTTTGACCTGTTCGCCATTCACCAGTACCGGCGAGCGGCCTCCCAGGCTCTCGATGAAGATGCCCTGGTCCTCGCGCTTCAGCGCCGCATGGCGTTGGGCGATGCTCCAACCCTGCAGCACCACCAGGTTGCCATCGCCACGGCCGATCCCGCATTCACGGTGCAGGCAGCGGACACGTCGCTGGTCGCGATTGGGTGTGTCGATGAGGATGTTGAACATGCGACGGCTCCGGTTACTGCACGAAATCTTTGTTCCGGCGAGGCATGGCCTGCTGGCCGCGCTCCTGGATCTGTCGCGCACGCTCCAGGCCATCGAGGTTTTCCTGCGAGCCCGGCGTCACCACGCGCGGAGTAACGAACATCACCAGCTCGGTACGGTTGCCACGGAAGCCATCGGAGCGGAACAGCTTTCCCAGGATCGGGATATCGCCCAGCAGCGGCAGGCGCTTGGCATCCTGCTGCGCGCTGGAGTCGATCAGTCCGGAAATGACGATGGTTTCCCCGGCGTGGACGTTGATTTCCGACTCGGTGCGGCGGGTGGTGAAGCCCGGAACGCCCTGCACGGTCACCGTCGGATCGACACGGCTGACCTCGGCCAGGATGCGGGTGGAGATGTCCTCGTTGAAGTTGACCAGTGGCTCGATGTCGAGCTTGATGCCGTATTCCTTGTAGTCGACGGTGACCTGGCCAAAGCCCTGCGGAACCGGGATCGGCACTTCGCCGCCAGCCAGGAACTTCGCCTGCCCGCCACTGCGCGCACTGAGTTGAGGCGAGGCCAGCAGGAACGCCTTGCCCTTGTTCATCATCAGGTTGATCGCCGAGCCGATCTGCGTGGCGATGCCAAAGAAGGCCTGGGTTCCCTGCAGCTTGTTCGGCAACAGCACGCCGTTGGCCGGGCTCTGTTCGGGGTTGATGCGGTAGTAGTTGTTGTTGGTGAAATCCTTGACGATGCCGGCCACCGGGCCGCGGATCACGTTGTCCCACTGGATGCCGAGTTCTTCCAGCGCATTGGTGTCGAACTCCATGATCTTCACGTCCATCTGCACCATCGGGCGCATGCCCACCGGGTCGGCGGTAGTGAAGTTCAACACCGTCGGGTAGATCTTCTGGATCGCATCGATGCGGCTGCCGATCCCCGGATTGATGTCCTGGCCGGTGATGACCACGCGGTCGGCGACGGCATGCACGTTTATCTTTTCCACATCGGCCAGCAGGGTGCGGATGGTTTCGGCCAGGCTGACCGCATCGTTCTCGGAGATGTCCACCTGCACCTGCAACTGCTTGCCGTTCTGCAGCCACAGGTGAACCGTGGTGGAGCCGGCCTTCATGCCCATCATGATCAGGTCGCGTGGGCCGACGTTGGTGACTTCGAGCATCTCGCCACTACCGACGGCCACGCGCTTGAGCCCGCTGGGCAGCGTGTAGACCGCAGCCTGGCCGGCATAGATCCGGGCGCGGGTGGGCAGCGGCACCGCAGGCATGGCCGATGCGCTGGTGCGATAGGCGGGATCGGCAACCGGCGCCGGGAAGGCGCTCTGCCCGCCCGGTACCGGTGCATGGTTGGTGCTTGCCTGCGGCTGTGCCTGGACGGCGGGGCGCGGTGCGACCGTAATCGGCACCGGGGTCAGCTGGGTGCCAGTGGTCTGTGCCACGGCCAGCAGTGGTGCGGTGGCAACAGCGATGGCCGCGGTGGCGGCGATGAGGCTGCGGATTCCATTATTGCTGCGCATTCGTCGACCCTTTGCCCCCAATGATGAATTGCACGCCAGCACGACCCTGCGTGCCGTTGCCGAGCAGTTCCCTCTGCGTCATGCCACTGAGGCCGAACGCACCACGATCCTCCACCTGGCGAAGCATCACCCGCATCGAACCCGCCTTGGCAGCGACCGTGAGTCGCTGCGCCTGCGCCGGTGTCAGTTCCAGAGTGATGTTCGAATAGCCCTGCTGGTCTTCCGAGGCCGGCGTTTCACCGACGCGGTTGCCGGTTGCCAGTACGTTGATGTCCTCAAGCAGCGGCAGCACCCGGGCACCGGTTTGTTCCTGCTCGACGGTCAGCAGGATGTCGACGTGATCCCCGGGGGCGATCATGCCGGAGATCGAGTTCGTCTCGTCCACCTGAAGGGTATAGCCCACGTTGCCCTTGGCGATCACGCGTGAGAACTGGTCGTACAGCGGTACCAGTGCACTGGCACCCAGCGGTGCACCTTCGCGGATCGGCGCGCGCAGCATGCGGCCGCTGTACTCGGACACATTGTCCGGCGTGATCGCATCGGCAGGCGGCAGGTCGGCGGGGACTTCGCGCACTGCAAGGTCGGCAACGGTGACGATGCTGCCCGGTTCCATGTCGGTCTTGGGCACGGCCACCGGCACCATTTCCACCGGCGGTGCGGCACGTTCGTTCACCGCCTTCTGCACGTAGCGCACGGCGACCAGGGCCGCGAACAGGCCAAGGGCGAGGGCGATGATGATGAAGACGACGTTGCGGTTGGCTTTCAGCGGGAGCGCCTTCATACGACTCCCATCGACAGCATGTAGGTGAACCCCTGGTACGCCTTGCGCAGTGAATCGATCAGCTCGAGCACGATGTTCGGCTCGGCGACCAGGACCAGGACACCGACGGAAGCGACCACGGCGTACTCGATCAATGCGGCCCCGCGCTGGCGGCGTAGGGACGGTGGAATGCGTTTTCTCATGGCGGTGGTCTCAGTGCTGCGACTGGTTGACGACAATCGAGGTTCCCTGCTCGTGCCGGTTGAAGGTCATGGTCATTTCCTGGTTGCCCTTGCTGTAGCGGACAACGCACTGCAGCGCGATCATCGAACACCCGGCAGGGCCGGAACTGCGGCTCCAGCCATCCGCGGGAAGGCGGCTGGCGTAGAAGGCATCGGTCTGGAAGGGAGACAGCGTGCTTTCCATGGACAGGCTGCGCCCGGGCGTATCCAGGTAGGAGATGTCATTGATCACCTGGGTGCCGGACGGTTTCGGGAAATCGGCGCCGGCCGCCGCATCGGGCTTGCGCTTGAGCAGGCGTGTAATGCCGATCTGTGACTGGCTGCCACTGCCCTTGGCCGATACCTCGATGGTCACGTAGTACTCGCCGTGTGCATGGCCGATCACGGTCTTGCCGCCGACCTCGTTGATCACGGTCTGCCCAGGCCATTCGCGGTTGTAGTAGCTGACGATGGACGACACCGGCAATGTGGACGTGAAGCGCGAGATGCGCATGGGCAGGCCGTTGTAGAGCATGTCCTTGGCCACCCACTCGCTCTGCGCACCCTCGGGCTCGGGAATGTCGGGCCAGGACGCGGCCAGCGCAGGCCAGGCGAACAGCAGCGCGGCCAGTGCCGCCAGGAGGTCAACGCGACGGCGCATAGGCAGGCAACTTGTCGACAGGCACCACGTCGGGTGCGATGTAACCGGGATCAAGCCTGCTCAGCGTCCCGATCATCGGGATGCCGGAGAGGCCGTCAAACGCCTTGGCGATGCCCGCCATGTGCTGGGACGGCACCAACGGCTTGACCTGCGCGATCACCGAGCGTGACGAGTTGACCTTGAGCCCGGAACCGGCGGCATTCCAGGGGTCGGCCAGCACCACATGGGTGGCCTGCAGCTTCAGGCCCAGCGAATCGAAGGGTTCCAGGTAGGCCGCAGCACTGCCATTGGCACTTTTCAGATCCTGCACATCCAACCGCAGCTGGGCCTGGGTCAGGCCGTTGCGGTTGGGCGGGAACGAACCGAACATCGAGGTCACGTCACCGATCTTCTTCATCATGCCGCCTGCCGACGTGCTGGTGTAGGAGACCAGGGCGAGGTCACCGCGCCGTACCAGCGGCTGGTTGGAGAAGGTGTTCATCAGAACATCGCCGACGGCTGCATCGCGTGCGCCGGTCTGCGCCTGGCTGACGATGGGGTCGTTGGCGCGCCCGAAGTAGCGGTCGACGGCGAGATCGCGCTGGCGGCCGCTGGCCGGCAGTTTGTAGTCCGGTGATACGGTGGCTTCCCAGGCGATCGCGCGCGCGGCCTGCTGGGTGGCCTGGCGGGCGTGGATGTACTTGGCGAGGATCGGGATCAGCAGGAAGATCGGCACCAGCACGGCGCAGAGCACGGCGACTTCGGTGAGACTCTGGCCGCGCTGGCGACGCGCGCCGCGGAATGGGCGTTCCCTGTCCATGGCTACCTCAGCAGGTCATCGTTGGGAGGACGGTTCGCGCGGTACCTCAAGGTCGCCGCGTTCAAAGGGTTGGCCCACCGTCATGCGCTGCGTGGTCAGGCGGGTGCCATTGCCGTCCAGGGGTTCCTGTTCCAGGACAATGGCGTAGCGGCTTGGCCGGTAGTCGTTCAGCGCACCGGGAGTGAAGCCCCAGCTGGCACCGGCCGACCACACGCACTGGCTGAACCGTCCGTTCTCGTCCTTCCACGCGTTGCACGGCTGGCCAGCGACTCTGCGGTTGCCCGCGCGCTGGAAGCCCGGCGAGGCGCTGCCTTCGTCGGCTTCGGCGGCAAAGCGGGTGAGCCCGTCGCTGTCGGCAGGTGTCTGGCTGCGCTCTCCGGTTGCCAGGTCGACCTGCTCCACGCCGGAGGCGCTCTGGGTCTCCTGCAGGCCGGTGGTCTCCAGGCGGAACTGGCAACTGGTCGCCGGGCCATCGTTGAGCAGGCGCCACTCGCGGGTACGGAACACTTCTTCTTTGCTGGAAAGCCAGGCTTCGTAACGGACGGTCCCCAGGCGGGCGACATCGGCGTCATCCAGTGCGCGGGTCGGCAGCCCGGCCGCCTGGCAGTCGCTCAGTGCCTGCTGGTAGCTGGTGCGTGCCGCATTGCGGCCATCCACCAGGGTCTCGGCGATCTGGTCAAGATGGATGCCGGGCATGTTCCTGGCAGCGGCCGGCTCGCCGTTGTCCGCCGCGCTGCCACAGCCGCTGATCAGCAGTGTGGCGATCGACAGGTGCAGGCGATTGAATACAGCAAACGTCATGGCATCAGGGCTCCGGCTGCCGCCAGTGCAGCCTTGGTGGTGGCATCGGTCTTGACCAGTCGTGCCTGCCAGTAAGGACTGAACAGGTTTCCGGTTTCACGCTTGCGGTCATCGCGGCTGAACATGCGCAGCTGCACCGGACGGTCGAAGAACACCTGCGCGGAGGAAAGTGCGGCGATCTTGTTGTTGGCCATCTTGTCCGGCAGTTCCATCTGCGAGCCGGCCGGAGCGCCGATGCCGGCGCCGGAGGTGGTGCGCGCACTGGCGCCGGCGGTCTCGGCATAGATGGTGAAGACCGGGCCGACCTTGTCGCGGTCACGATCATTGTCTGCGTAGGGCTGCAGTGCCTGCCCGGCCTTGACATCGTGATAGTCGCGCAGGCCGTTGTAGCCGGTGAAGAAGGCCTTGCGATGCTGGCCGTTGGCGAAGCGCACGTTGGCATCCTGGCTGCGGTCGACAATCCACGCCGCGCCACGATTGCGGCGCACCGCTTCGCCATACGGGCGGTAGCGGCGACGGTCCCAGTCCGAGTACCAGCCGTTGCCGTTGCCGAAGCCATTGAGGAATCGCTGGTTGCGATAGCTTTCCACGGCCTGCGCGCCGCCCCAGCCGACCGGAATATCGATATCGGAAAGCGGCCAGGGCAGCGGAAGCTCGACGGCCATGGTGTCCAGCGCCGCCCATCGGTTGTAGTCGACCATGTCGGTGCCGCCGGACTGCACCAGGAAGCCGAGGAAATCATCGCTGCGGCTCTTGCTGAAGCCATCACGCGACTGCATCACCACATTGCGGAAGCGGTCGGCACCCTGGCGCTGCGTGGCCGAGCCACCGTTGGCGGTGCGGGGAATGCTGTAGCGCTGCAGCAGCCGGTTCTCGGCCGTGGCCAGTTGCGTGCCGAGCACCGCGGTTCCAATGGTGCCCAGCTGTGCCTGCGGTGAGTTCCGCTGCAGCACATCCTTGGCGATGGTGTAGCTGTCCAGCCGTGATACGCCTTCGATGACGAGCTGCACCGAGGCAGCGAACATCATGTTGAGCTTGTCGATGGCGATGATGGCCGCCTGCGCGACAGGCTGGAACGCCTGGCGGGTGGCCTTGAGGATGCGTTCGGCGACCTTGAAGGCGGTTGCCAGTGCCTTGAACACCACGCCGATGTAGGGAATGGCGGAGAGCACATCCAGCGTGGTGCGGATGACGATCGACGTGGTGTGCATCTGGTTCAGCCACGAATAGAGGCTGATCGTCTGTGCCACGGCCACTTCGTTGGCAACCCGGGCACGGTTCATGTAGGCCGCGTAGTTCAGTGCGCGTGCCTGCTGGATCGCAACGCTGTAGGCGGCTGCGTCCGCCGCGTTGACCAGCTCCACCTTCTTGTTCACCACCTGCCCCGTGTTGAACAGCAGGACAATCCCGATGCACAGAACCAGAATGAGTGCCAGCCCGAGAACCATTGCTTGGCCGGCGACCGTTCGGTGGCTGGAAACGCCCCGGGCCGCACGGCTTCGTGCCAAAGCCAATGCGCTGCGCATAACGAATTCCTGGGCCGGAGGCCATGGCTGCCCGTCGCGCGCCGCGTGCGGTGCGCGCAGGGAGATTATGCTGGGAGGGCCCTGGCGGCTTCATGCCGCCAGGGCTGGGGTATTACTTGTTCTTGTACGCGTCCATGCCCTTGGTCTTGTCAGCTTCCTGCTGGGCGCTGTTTGCCTGGTTCTTGGCGCGGTTGATCGACTGCGTTGCGCTCTGGCCGGACAGTTCTTTCGACATGCCTGCCACCTGGCTGCGAACCGTGCCTCCGAAGAAGGTGACGGCTCCGATCGCGGCGATGGCGATCAGCGCGGTGATGATGATGTACTCGGTCATGCCCTGACCGGCCTGCTTACGGGAAAAACGGATGTGACGACGGCTGCGTTCCATGTATTTCCTCCTTGATGGCAGGAATCCTCCCGGATGTGCGGGATATTCGGCGTGTCCGCTGGGGGATCCTGATTAATGGCAGGGCGAGGTAAAGACAGGAAGCTCACACCCTGGTTCGTCGAAAATTTGTCGCTCGTTCGAGAACGGGGCCAAGCCTATCGACAGAAAATTGACGATACAAGTCAGGTTTTTCCGATATGCAATGAAATATTTGAAAATGTGATGCGTATTGCAAATTAACAATTGTCTGCACATAAACGCGTCAATTTTGAGCTAGATGCGCCCATTTTCGTCAAAGAAATTAACATTCAACTGACACATTTATGTCACGCAGGTGGCTGGACATGTCGGAATTCTGGCGCGCCCGGTGACTTGTGGAGAGCCTTGTTCGTAGTCAAATCGAACGATGGATTCGAATGCATTTACTTTGCTGGATTCGCGATGAAACGGATGGTCGTGCAGCGCGAAAAAGAAAAAAGCACATGCAGGGCATGTGCTTTTTTCGTATCGCTTCAGCGCAGTAATGTCGTCGTGATATCAGCGCTTGACCAGCTCCACGCGACGATTGGCACGACGCCCTTCTTCGGTTGAATTGTCGGCGACCGGTTGGCTCTGGCCGTAGCCTTTGGCCGTCAAGCGATCAGCGGCGACTCCGCTGCCGACAAGACGTGTGCGTACCGACTCCGCACGCGCCTGCGAGAGCGTCTGGTTGTGCGATTGGCTGCCGCTGTTGTCGGTGTGTCCTTCCACGGAAAGACGAAGCTGCGGGTCGGCCTTCAACAGCTGGGTGACCTGTGCGATCTGTGGTTCCGAATCGGGCAGGATCTCGGCGGCGTCGGTTGCGAAGTTCACCTGGATGGACACCTTTCCGCTGCTGTCCAGTGCCTGTTTCAGGGTGTCCGCTTCAATGACCTTGGCCGTGATCTGCACCGGTTTTGTCTCTGCGACGAGCAGGCCGCCGGAGCTTCCACCCGAGCCCAGGTGAATCCAGATATCGCGATCTTCGCGATGGATGACATAGGTTTCTGCGGGTTCGTTGTAGATGTCGCCGATGCCGCCGACATAGGTGGTGGCGGCCTTGCTGTTGCCGATGTCACGCGATGCATCGGCGGGAATGGTGCCGGAGAAAATACGCTTGCCACCCAGGGCCTCGACCAGGCTCTGCACATTGCGGCTGAGCTCAAGTTGCGAGTAAGGGTGATCGCTGCTGCTCTGCAGTACAGACGAATGAACCTTGCCTTCAATCCATTCCACGCGATCACCGGTCCAGAACGGTACGCGATCGAATTCGCTGTCCACGACGTCCTGGCTGGTGTAGCCCTGCGGCAGACCGAGATAGGGGAAGCTGCCGATCGTTGCCTGCGATACGGGCAGCTCGGCAACATTGAAGGCTGCGGCCTTCTGGCTTCCACCCCCGGCCGAGGCAGCCTGCGGTGGTTCGACTGCGGCGCCGGAAGGTGCGGCCGGGGAAGCGCCACCCTCTGCGGGCGCTTCGCCAGCGCGCTTGCAGGCGCCCAGTGCCAGCACCAGGCTGGCGGCCAACAGGCTCGCGCGAACTGCGGACATCGTCGATCCGTGCTTCTGCATCATGAACGCACCTGCTTCATCAATTCGTTGCAGACTTCGTTGGTGGGCTTGTATTGGCCCTTCTTCCAGGCATCGGTGATCTTCTTCTGCGTCTGCGCTTCGGCCGCGTCATAGGCCTGGTCGAAGCCCGCTTCTGAGCCGAATACGGTTTTTGCCTGCGCCTTGTGGCTCGCGCGCAGCTTGGCCGCCTGTTCCGGGGTTGCACCACACGCCAGGGCGTTGCCTGCATGCGTGCCGCCCAATGCGCCGAACTGCGCCGCGCCGCCGCCTTGTGCGACTGCGGTGCCGCTGCCGATCAGCAAGGCGGAGGTGATCACTAGCTTCGTCATGAAATACCGCATGTTGATGTTCCTCATCCGGCCCGTTGGCGGGCATCAATCCCCTGTGGCCCGAGCATAGCAACAGGCAGTGAGTGCCAGCGTGTCGTTGCATCGCCATGGCACGGCCAGTGGTCAGGGCGTGGACAGGAAGGGCGGGGTGTCGCGACGTAGGGCAGATCCTGTGTTGGATGGCCGTCGAACGTGGAAGCGGGGCGGTCGGCCGGGAATCCACGCATGGCGTGGATCTACTGATGGGTCTGACGTCCCTGCATGGCGGAGATCCATCGATGGATCTGGAGCAGCAAGCCCCTCTGTTGAGGGGCTGCCCCGACAGGGGCGGAGAGAGGCCGGCAAGGGGAGGGGCCCAAACGTTGCGCAGCAACGTTTGGGGCGAAGCGCACACAGCGCACTTCGCGTCCCCAGCCGGATAACTGAAAAAGGCTGCCCGAAGGCAGCCTTTTTCAGTTATCCGGCGGAGAGAGGGGGATTGTCGGGTGCATCCATGCACCCGATCCCGGTGCGCGCTGCGCCCCGGGACCCGCCTTCGGCGGTCCGGTTCTGCTCCTGCAGAACCGTCGAACCCCGGCAGGGCTTCTCTCGCCCGATGCTCTCCGCCAGCCAAATAAAAAAGCCGCCCAGAGGGCGGCTTCTTCATTTGTCTGGCGGAGAGAGGGGGATTCGAACCCCCGAAGCGCGGTTTAGACGCTTACACACTTTCCAGGCGTGCTCCTTCAACCACTCGGACACCTCTCCGGATCCCTGCCATCGGCAAACGCCTCAGCAGGGGCGCAGATTCTAGCGGGCGGCGCGGCCGGACACAAGCACCCAGTTCCGGGTCGCATCCAGGGGCATTGTTGGCGAGGGGGCTGGACAGGCATGGCACAATGGAACATCCGATGGAAAACGGTGGCCTGATGTCCTATCTCGTCCTTGCCCGCAAGTGGCGTCCGAAGCGTTTCGCCGAGCTGGTGGGCCAGGAACACGTGGTCCGTGCGCTCAGCAATGCGCTGGACAGCGGCCGGGTCCACCACGCGTTCCTGTTCACCGGCACCCGCGGCGTGGGCAAGACCACCATCGCGCGCATCTTCGCCAAGTCGCTGAACTGCGAGCAGGGCACCAGCGCCGATCCGTGCGGCCAGTGCGCGGCCTGCCTGGACATCGACGCCGGCCGCTACATCGACCTGCTGGAAATCGACGCCGCGTCCAACACCGGCGTGGATGACGTGCGCGAGGTGATCGAGAACGCGCAGTACATGCCCTCGCGCGGCAAGTACAAGGTCTACCTGATCGACGAAGTGCACATGCTGTCCAAGGCGGCGTTCAACGCGCTGCTGAAGACGCTGGAAGAACCGCCGGAACATGTGAAGTTCCTGCTGGCCACCACCGATCCGCAGAAGCTGCCGGTCACCGTGCTCAGCCGCTGCCTGCAGTTCAACCTCAAGCGCCTGGATGAAGACCAGATCCAGGGCCAGATGACCCGCATCCTGGCGGCGGAAGAGATCGAGGCCGACGGCAGCGCCATCGTGCAGCTGGCCAAGGCCGCCGATGGCAGCCTGCGCGATGGCCTGTCGCTGCTGGACCAGGCGATCGCCTATGCCGGCGGCGCGCTGCGCGAGGACGTGGTGCGCACCATGCTGGGTACCGTGGACCGCACCCAGGTGGCGGCGATGCTGGATGCGCTGGCCGAGGGCGATGGCCCGCGCCTGCTGCAGGTGGTGGCCGCGCTGGCTGAGTTCTCGCCGGACTGGAGTAGTGTGCTGGAAGCGCTGGCCGAAGGGCTGCACCGCATCCAGGTGCAGCAACTGGTGCCGGGCGCCGCCGCCGCGGAAGGCCTGGATGTCGCGGCATTCGCCGAGCGCCTGCGCCCGGAAGTGGTGCAGCTCTGGTACCAGATGGCCCTGAATGGCCGCCGCGACCTGCCGCTGGCACCGAGCCCGCGCGCCGGCTTTGAAATGGCGGTGCTGCGCATGCTGGCGTTCCGTCCGGCCGCAGCGGTACCGCCGGTGCCGAAGGCCGTCGACGGTGCGGTGGGCGGCGCGCCGGGCGGCAACGCTGGCGGTGGTGGCGCCGGTACCGGTAGCCACGACACGACGCCGGCCGCTGCCGCCGCTTCGGCCAGCCCGGCCGTGGCGGCGCAGGTCGCCGCGCCGGTGCAGGCTGCGCCGCGAGAACCTGAACCCGAACCCGAGCCGGCCCCGCAACCGGAACCGGATCCGACGCCTGAGCCCAAGCCGGTTCCGGTGGAAGAGCCCGTGTCGCCGCCGCCAGTGAAGGCCGCGGCAGAGACGCCGGCGCCTGCCGTCACTGCAGAGGCAAGCGACGACCTGCCGCCGTGGGCCACTGACGAAGCCGAGGCGCGTGACGAGGCGTTGGCGGCCGAGATGTCCGGCCCGGACGCCGCCATGGTCGCGCCCTGGCACGAACCGCCGGCTCCCGTCGCGGCTCCCAGCGAGCCTGCGCCGCCCGAGCGCCCGTTCCGCGCCGAAGGCATTGCCATTGCGCCGGCCGAACATGCTGAACTGGCCCCGGCGCGTGCTGCCGCGCCGCAGGAAGGTGTCAGCGAGCTGGCCACTGCCGAAGACTGGCTGGATCTGGTCGCCAACAGCGGCCTGAGCGGCCCCTCGCGGCAACTGGCCGCCAATGCCGCGTTCATCAGCTGCCAGCACGGGACCTTGAAACTGGGCCTTTCGCCCGGATTTGAATACCTGCGCTCGGAGCGCGCGCTGGCTGCCCTGGGCGAGATGCTGCAGAAGGCCCTCGGCCAGGCGCCGAAGATCGTGGTCGAGACCGTGGAAACCGAGCACGTTCCGGCCGAGACCCTGCATCAGCGGGCCGACCGCCAGCGTGGCGAGCGGCAGCAGGTGGCAGAGGCTGTTTTCATGGACGACCCGGAAGTGCAGGTGCTGATCCAACAGCACGGCGCACGGGTTGTTTCCGATTCCATCCGTTCTTTTGACGAGTAAGACACTATGCGCGGCAATATCGCCCAACTGATGCAGCAGGCCCAGAAGATGCAGGAAAACCTGCAGAAGGCCCAGGAAGAAATCGCCAAGATCGAAGTGACCGGCAGTGCCGGTGGCGGCATGGTCAGCGTGACCCTGACCGGCGCCAAGGAATGCCGCAAGGTGCGTATCGACCCGTCGCTGGCCAGTGACCCGGAAATGCTGGAAGACCTGATCGCGGCCGCCTTCAACGATGCCTCGAACAAGATCGATGCCGAGTCGAAGTCGAAGATGGGTTCGGCCACCGCCGGCATGCAGCTGCCGCCGGGCATGAAACTGCCGTTCTGATTCGTGGCGGGGCGCCTGTCGCTGCAGGTGCCCGCTGCAACCCTCAGTCGAGCATGGCTCGGCTCTACACGTAGCTGTCGAGCCTGCTCGACGCCATGAAAGCATGAAGCCGTGTCCGCACCCCTGCTTGAACAATTGATCGACGCACTGCGGGTGCTGCCTGGCGTCGGCCAGAAGACCGCACAGCGCATGGCCTACCACCTGCTCGAGCGCGAGCGCGAAGGTGGCCAGCGACTGTCCGAAGCCCTGGCGTTGGCGGTGGAGCGCATCGGCCACTGTGCGCAATGCCGCGACTTCAGCGAAACCGAGCTGTGCCCGACCTGTGCCAACAGCAGCCGCGAGCGCAGCCAGCTGTGCGTGGTCGAATCGCCGGCCGACCGCCTGGCCATCGAGAACGCCACCGGCTTCCGCGGTGTCTACTTCGTGCTGCAGGGCCGGCTGTCGCCGCTCGATGGCATCGGCCCGCGCGAGCTGGGCCTGGAGCAGCTGGAACAACGGCTGGCCGAAGGTGAGGTGCAGGAGCTGATCATCGCCACCAGTGCCACCGTCGAAGGCGAAGCCACCGCGCATTACCTCGCGCAGCTGGCACGCGCGCGCAAGGTGCAGCCCAGCCGGCTGGCGCAGGGCCTGCCGCTCGGCGGCGAGCTTGAATACGTTGACCGCGGCACGCTGTCGCACGCGTTCGGCACACGCAGCGAATTCCGCGACTGAGCGCTGTCCGGGCAGCGCCCGGCGTGTCCGGCCTACAATGCGGAAGACATCCCGCCGAGGCCGACCATGAGCAACGAAACCCTCTTCAGCAAGATCATCCGTCGCGAGATCCCGGCCACCATCGTCTACGAGGACGACGAGGTGCTGGGCTTCAAGGACATCGCACCGCAGGCGCCGGTGCACGTACTGTTCATTCCGAAGAACGAGATCATCCCGACCCTGGACGACCTGCAGCCATCGCAGGCGCACCTGATCGGCAAGCTGGCCCTGGCCGCCGCCGAGTATGCGCGCCGCGAAGGCTTCGCGCAGGATGGCTACCGCATCGTGATGAACTGCCGCGAGCATGCCGGGCAGACCGTGTTCCACATCCACATGCACCTGCTGGCGGGTGCGCCGCTGGGGCATTTCGGTACGCCGGGGCGCTGAGCGCCCGGCATCCATCATTGCCCGCAGTGGATCCACGCGATGCGTGGATGAAAAAAGGCCGCCCGAAGGCGGCCTTTTCCGATCACGCATGGCGGGTGGCGATCACCACCAGCCCCAACGGCCGTAACCACCCCAGTACGGGCCATACGGGCCCGGGCCCCACGGGCCATAGGGGTAGGGCACCACATCGACCTGGCGCTGTTCCGGCCACAGGTAGATCACATCGGCCGACAGCTTCGGCAGGCGATAGTCGTACTCGCCGATGCGGGTGTTCTGGTAGCCGTCGATCTTGCCGATGAAGGTCACGTCGCGGCCGGCTTCAAACACGGCCGGGTCGTAGAAACCGGCGCGGCAGGCAATGAAGCGGCCGTCGCTGGCGTCGGACGAGGTGGTGTTCGGGCGGCCACTGGCGTTGAGCGGGCGCGAGATCATCTGGAAGCAGGTCTCGCCCTGGCCGGGCTTGGTTTCGATGATGCGACCGCCCCAACGGACCGGCGTGCCGACCTGCTGGGTGGCGACCGAGTCGCGCGGGGAAACCAGGCTGAACTGTCCCTGCAGCGGCTTGGGGGCCGTGGCGCAGGCCGACAGGGCCAGCGTGGCCACAGCGGTGAGGAGGAACTTGGTGTTCATGGGGAGGCTCCGGAAGTCGGGCGATGCCTGCGCAGGTCCCGCAATAATGAAGCGAGGTCGGTGCAAGTTCCAGCGTAACGCGCGTCGGCGAAACGCTGGCTGAGTGCCAGCAGGGCGGGGTCGGGGCGCTGGGCGTGTACCCGCCGTGACCAGTCGCATGCTGTCTCGTTGGGTTCGCGGGCCAGGCCAAGGCGTGCATAGCGCTGCCCCAGCCGGTGCCAGGCGCGCAGCAGCGGGTCGCGCTCGCGCTCGCCGCGGGCCAGCAGCCAGGCCATCCACGCCAGTGCCAGCAGCGCCGCGACCACGAAGCCGGCCACCAGCTGTGCCGGCCCGAGATCATCCAGCCCGAACGGCTTCAGCAGCTGCTGCTGGCGGCGTGCGTCGAAGGACAGCACCAGGTCGTTCCAGCCGCGGCGCAGCCAGTCACCCATCTGCCCCAGCTGCAGCCAGCGCTGTTGCAGCGGGGTCTCCGTGCCGGCCTGCAGGCGGTCGTCCAGCGTGTCCAGGATGCGTTCCGGCGCCACGGCCGCAGTCGGGTCGACCCGGACCCAGCCGCGCTGCGGCAGCCAGACTTCGGCCCAGGCGTGGGCATCCATGCGCCGCACCACCCAGTAGTCGCCGATGCGGTTGCGGGTGCCGCCCGCGAAGCCGGTCACCACCCGGGCCGGAATGCCGGCGTTGCGCATCAGCACAACGAAGGCCGAGCTGAAGTGCTGGCAGAAGCCTGCCTTGTAGTTGAACAGGAAATCGTCGACTGGATCGCGCCCGGCCACCGGCGTTTCCAGCGTGTAGGAGAAGTCGCGGGTGATCCATTGCAGCGCACGGCGGACGATGGCCTCGTCATCATTGCCGGCCTCCTGCCGCCATTGCTGTGCCAGTTGGGCGGTGCGCGGATTGAAGCCGGGCGGAAGCTGCAACGCGGCGCGGCGCAGGTAGGGCGACAGATCGGTGTCGAACCGTTGCGGAGGCGCCGAATGCAACCGCCAGCGGCTGAGCGCGGACAGCGTGCGGTCGCTGCGCAGGCTCATGTCCGCATCGAAGCTGCTGCCCTCCGGTGCGCGGCTGGGCAGGTCCAGGGCCACCAGCAGGCGACGGTCGGTGGGCTCGTAGTCGATCTGGTAGTCCCATCCCTGTGCGGCGGCTTCGACCACGGGGGCCGGGCGCCGGGCCGTCGCGCGATCGCGGCTCCAGCGGTGGCCATCGAAGGACGTCAGCACCGGACCGCGCCAGTAGCGCTGTGCGGGCTCGGGCACCGCGCCGAAGAACTGCACGCGCAGCGCCGGGGTGTCGTCGGCCATCAGGTCCAGCCATTGGTCAGGCGCCATGCTGTCAGCCAGGCCGGGTGTACCCACCGCTCGTTCGGGTACGCCCCACAGCGGCGCGGACAAGCGCGGGAACAGCCAGAAGCAGGCCAGAGCCAGCGGCAGGCCGATGCCCAGCAGTCGGCCGACACCACGCAGTTGCCCGCGCAGCGGCAGGCGAGGGCTGTGGCCCTCGTCCTGGGCCAGGCGTTGCAGCGCCAGCAGTGCGGCAACCGCGGCCAGCGCCGCCAGTCCGGTGGTCAGTGGTCCCTGGTCGAGCAGGAAGGCCGCGAACGGCGAGAACAGCGCGAATCCCAGCAGGCTGCGCGCGTCGCGCAGGTTGCGCAGTTCGCTGGATTTGATTGCCAGCATCGCCGCCAGCAGCGCACAACCGGTATCACGGCCCGGCCGCACCATGCCCATCTGCCAGACGATGGTGGCGAGCATGGCCAGCACCAGCAGCAGGCGCACCGGCATCGGCAGCACGCGCCGCCGGGAAAGCGCAGCGGTCAGCACGGCGGCGATCGCGATCACGATGGCCAGCACCGGCGGCAGCTGCAGCAGGAGTGGCAGCAGCGCCAGCGCTGCGCTGGCCAGGGTCCAGCTGCGTGCGTTGCGATCGAGCAGGACGGCAGGCTCAGTCATGGGGCATCAGCGCCAGTGCGCGCAGGCACAGGTGGTGGTGGCTGGCGCCCTGGCCGGGCCCGAACGGTGGATGGGCCGGAAGCTGCAGTGTGTAGCGTCGGCCTTCGCGCTCGGCCATGTCGACCCAGCGTGCCAGCCGCGCGATGCGCGCTTCATGGCCCAGCGGTGCCAGCGCGCGCCAGTCCAGCACCACTTCGATGCCGATCGGTTTTTCGTACTCGCGTACCAGCAGGCTGTCGCGGCGTGCCGAGTGTTTCCAGGCAATGCTGCGCGGGGCGTCGCCGGCACGATAGGGGCGCAGCTGGTGCAGCTCCTCGCCACTGGCGTGGGCGCGGGTGTGCAGTGGATCGCTGCCACTTTCCGGAAGCGGCGGTGCCAGTGCCTCGGCCAGTGGATAGACCAGCAGCGGCTGCTCCGGCCACACCCACGACCATGCCCGCACCAGCCCCAGCGGCTGCGTGCTCGACAGGCGGATGCGGGGCAGTTCCAGCCAGCCGCGGCGCTCGCTGGGGACATCCAGCTCCACTTCGCCGCGGCCGTGTGCAGGCAGTGCGACCCAGGCCTCGCTTGCGCCCAGCTGCAGGTGCAGCCCATGGCGCGCGCGCGGGTCGCGCAGCGACAGGTCCACGCGCAGGCGCAGGGGATGCCCCGCTGGAACCGGTTCGGCGGAGATTGCATCGATCTGTATGCCGGACAGCTGCAGGTGCGCAGCGATGGCGCTGGCGATCGCCGCTGCGGCCAGCAACAGGGCCAGCAGCAGCGCCGGGTTGTTGTTGTAGTTCAATGCGCCCAGCAGCATCGCCGACAGCAGGGTGGCGACGAACAGGCCGAAGCGGGTCGGCAGTACATAGATGCGATGGCGGTCCAGCCGCTGCGGCAAGGCTTCGGGCCTGCGTGGGCGTGCCAGCAGCTGCATGCGTGCCCAGCGTGTGGCCACCTTCAGTCCACCGCGACGGTCTGCAGGATCGCCCGCGCCAGTGCAGGCCCGGAGCTGGATTCGGCCTCCGCCACCAGGCGATGGCCGGCCACCGCCACGAACAGGGTCTGCACGTCTTCGGGGACCACATGCCCGCGGCCGAGCAGCAGCGCATGCGCCTTGGCCGCGCGCAGCAGGGCCAGCCCGGCACGCGGCGACAGGCCCACGCGTACGCCGGCATGCTGGCGGCTGCGGGTCAACAGTGCCTGCACGTAGTCGATCAGCGCGTCGCTGGCATGCACCTGGCCAACCGCTTCACGCAGCGCACGCACCTGGGTGTCGTCCAGCTTCGGCACCGCGCGCGCGATCAGGTCGCGGCGATCACTGCCACGCAGCAGCTCGCGCTCGGCCTGCGCGCTCGGGTAGCCCATCGCCAGCCGCAGCAGGAAACGATCCAGCTGCGAATCCGGCAACGGGAAGGTGCCGGACAGATCGACCGGGTTCTGCGTGGCGATCACGAAGAACGGGTCGGGCAGCGGATGCGTCTGTCCATCCAGGGTGACCTGCTGCTCGGCCATCGCTTCCAGCAACGCGCTCTGCGTGCGCGGTGGCGCGCGGTTGATCTCATCGGCCAGCAGCACATGGGTGAACACCGGGCCGGGGTGGAACTGGAACTGGCGGCTGCCGGCCTCGTACACCGACACGCCGAGCACATCGGCCGGCAACAGGTCGGAGGTGAACTGCACGCGCTGGAAGCTGAGGCCGAGGCTGCTGGCCAGTGCATGCGCCAGCGTGGTCTTGCCCAGGCCGGGCAGATCCTCGATGAGCAGGTGGCCGCCGGAAAGCAGGGCGACAAAGGCCAGCCTGACTTCCGGCACCTTGCCCAGCACCAGTGCGTTCACCTGATCCTGTGCCTCCCGCAGGGCCTGGCGCAGTTGATCGGTTAGCATGCTGGGATTGGGGGACGAGGCTGGCATGATCGTCTCAGGTCTGGAATCCATTCGATTATCCATAGAGCAATGCAAGGCGAACAGCGCGCGCGGACAATATTTCTCTGGTTATGGACGCTGATCACAGCGGCCAAGCTGGTGGTGGCTGCGCGCCTGCCGCTGTTCGTCGATGAGGCGTTCTATTGGCAGGAAGGCCAGCACCTGGCCGCTGCCTATTCCGACCTGCCAGGGCTGACGGCGTGGCTTGCACGCCTGGGCGTGGAGATCGGTGGCCATCATGTGCTGGCATTGCGCCTGCCGTTCCTGGCCATCGGTGCGCTGCTGCCATTGCTGGTAGTGCGCATCGCCACACGCTGGTTTGGCAACGTCGCAGGGTGGCAGGCGGGCAGCCTGACCCTGCTGATGCCGCTGTCGGCTACGCTGGGCCTGCTGGCCGTGCCGGATGTGCCGATGGCACTGGCCGCAGTGATCTGCCTGCATGCAGGTGCGCGCCTGCTGCACAACGTAGATGCGTCGTCGGCGATGAAGCTGGCGCTGGGCCTGCTGATCGGTGCGCTCAGCCACTACCGTTTCATCGGTGTCATCGGTGTCGGCTTCATTGCGCTGCTGGCGCTGCCGCAGGGCCGCCGCATGCTGGCCGACCCGCGCGTGTGGGTGGCGCTGGCGGTGGGTGTACTGGCCTGGCTGCCGTTGCTGGCCTGGAATGCGGACAACCATGATGCCGGCCTGAAGTTCCAGGTGGTCGAGCGCCACCCGTGGACGTTCGAATGGGACGGACTGTGGTTCCTGGTGATCCAGCCGATGCTGGTGACGCCGATCCTGTGCATCGCGATGTGGAAGGTCGCCCTGGCGGGTACCCGCAGCGGTGGTGGTGCGCGGGTGCAGTGGCGCTATTTCGGCCTGGTGGGCGGCGTGTCGACGCTGGGCATCTTCCTGCTGGGCTTCTTCACCGATGTCGAGCGGATCAGTTTCCACTGGCCATTGCCGGGCTACCTGGCGCTGCTGGTGGCCGTGCCGGTGGTCCTCAATGGCTGGCCGCGCTGGCTGCGCCGTACCGGCTGGTGGCTGGCGGCTGCAGGCACCGTGCTGGCCTTCGGCTACTACCTGATGGCGTCCACGCCGGCGCTGCGCGAGCAGATGGCCGGCAGCAAGTACTACCCGCGCAACTTTGCCGGCTGGCAGCCGCTGGCCGTGGCGGTGCGTGACGAACTGCGGCAGATGCCGCCGGGCACGCGTGTGCTGGCGGGCAACTTCAAGGTCGGTGCCGAACTGGGCTTCCAGCTGGGCAACGGTGATATCGAGGTGTTGCCACATCCGCTCAACGACAAGCATGGGCGGACCGCACAGCTGGCGCAGTGGGACCTGCTGCACGAAGGCCCGCGCAGTACGCCGATGCTGCTGGTGCTGTCACCCAGCGACCAGCGCTACCGCGATCTGCTGGCGCGCTATCACGCCATCTGCGAGCAGGTGGGGCCGCTGCCGGCGCCACGCGTGGTCAACAGCGATCATGGTTTCCAGCGCTTCCTGCTGTTCCGGCTGCCGGTGCAGCACGCGCAGGGGCCCTGCGTGACGCCGGCGATGGCCTGGCTGGATGCGCCGTCCAACGGTGAGAAGGTCTCCGGAACGCTCGCCATCAAGGGCTGGGCGTTCAAGGATGGCGTCGGATTGGCGCGCATCGAAGTGCTGGTCGATGGCCGTTCGATCGGTGATGCGCGCTACGGGCGCGTGTTCGACATCCGCCAAGCCTGGCCGGACAGCACCGATCCGCAGCATCCGGCGGTGGGCTTCGACGCATCGCTGGATACCACCACGCTGGCGCCTGGGCGGCATTGGCTTGGCCTGCGCCTGCACGGGCGCGACGGCAGTGTGGAGGCGTGGCAGGAGCAGCCGTTCGAGGTTCGTTGAGGCTTCTGCTTTCGTAGCGTCGAGCCATGCTCGACTGTCTTTGGAGAAGCAGTCGAGCATGGCTCGACGCTACAGTTCAGGGCACCTCGAACCCCGCCTGGCGCAGCAGGCCGCACAGCGCGATCAGTGGCAGGCCGACCAGCGCGGTCGGGTCGCGGTTG
This sequence comes from Stenotrophomonas sp. S4, assembly GCF_054187805.2. Lineage (NCBI taxonomy): Bacteria > Pseudomonadati > Pseudomonadota > Gammaproteobacteria > Lysobacterales > Lysobacteraceae > Stenotrophomonas > Stenotrophomonas sp. S4. The sequence continues at coordinate 1,031,876 of NZ_CM196188.1, forward strand.
TCGATTGCCTCGAACAGGCTGATGCCCAGGCCCTCGCACTTGAAGCTGCCGGCGCAGTCCAGGGGCCGCTCGGCGGCGACGTAGCGGGCGATTTCCTGCGGGTCCAGCACGCGGAAGCGCACTTCGGTCAGATCCAGGGCGGCGAGGGATTCTCCATCCCGCCTGAGACTGATCGCCGTGTGAAAGCGCACCGTCTGCCCGGACATCGCCGCCAGCTGCGCACAGGCCGCCTCGAACGTGCCCGGCTTGCCCAGCGGCTGGCCGTTCAGATCGGCCACCTGGTCCGAGCCGATCACCCAGGCGCCGGGGTAGCGGGCGGCCACCTCGGCGGACTTGGCGGCGGCCAGGCGCGTGGCCAGGGCCAGCGGAGCTTCCCCATTCAGGGGAGTCTCATCCACGTCCGGGCGTGCGCAGTCGAAGGGCAGGCCCAGCCGTTCCAGCAGTTCACGACGGTAGCGGGAGGTGGAGGCCAGGACCAGTGACATGTGACAATACCGGGGCAGGGCGCGGCAGTCTGGCCCCTCCACGGCGGCAGCGGCAAGTCCTGTAGGGCGGGCATTTGACAGCGGGCGGCGCGATCCTTAGTATTCAGCGGCTTATGTCCGCGAACGTGCCCGAAACGCTGGATGCCTGGCGGATGGTTGTAGCGCGAAGGCGCTTCGACGGTCAGGTCTCCCTGGCTGAATTGACCCGCCTGCAGGGGTTGGTCGCAGATACCGACGGCGAGTGTGTCTACTCGCTTGAATTCGGTCGCGACGACGTCTTGCGGGTATCCTATGTGGAACTGACCATCGACACCGCGTTGCCGCTGACCTGTCAGCGCAGCATGCAGCGATTCCTGTTGCCGGTGAAGGTGACCCAGAGGCTTGGCCTGATCCGCGACGAGGACGAGGAATCGTCCCTGCCGGAGGAATACGAGGCGTTGCTGGTGCCGGAAGACGGCCAGCTGCGTCCGTTGGACCTGGTCGAGGACGAGTTGGTGCTGGCAGTGCCGGTTGTGCCGCTGTCGCCCGACGGTGAGGCAGTCGACAAGGACTGGGCACCGAGCGAAGAAGAAACGAAGAAGGCCAACCCGTTTGCGGCGTTGGCAGCACTGAAGAAACAATAGCAGCCGGATTGTCGTCGGCGGCTGCGGCGAAAGCGAAAGTGTGCTGGGCGCTGGCGTCCTGCGCGACGATACGACGAAGCAAATCGAACCGAGTTTGGAGCAATCCCATGGCTGTGCAGAAATCCCGTGTCACCCCGTCCCGCCGCGGCATGCGTCGTGCCCACGACGCCCTGAGCGCCAAGCAGCTGTCGACCGACCCGACCACCGGCGAAGTGCACCTGCGTCACCACATCACTGCCGACGGTTTCTACCGCGGCAAGAAGGTCATCCAGACCAAGACCTCGGCCGTCGAAGAAGATTGATGTGCCGGGAAGGCCGCTGCCTCCGGGCAGCGGCCTTTGCCTTCTTTCCCGGGCGTGCCGGTGATCGGCGGCCCGCGCAACAGGAAACATGATGAGCAAGCGGATCTATTCGAGGATCGCGGGCACCGGTAGCTATTTGCCGGAAAAAGTCCTGACCAACGCCGACCTGGAAAAAATGGTCGAAACCTCGGATGAGTGGATCCAGTCGCGCACCGGAATTCGTGAACGGCACATCGCGGCCGAAGGCGAAACAACCAGCGACCTTGGCTACAACGCCGCCCTGCGCGCGCTTGAAGCCGCAGGCATCGATGCCTCGCAGCTCGACATGATCGTGGTCGGCACGACCACGCCTGATCTCATTTTCCCGTCCACCGCGTGCCTGATCCAGGCCAAGCTCGGTGTGGCCGGGTGCCCCGCCTTCGACGTCAACGCCGCCTGTTCGGGCTTCGTGTTCGCGCTGGGCGTGGCCGACAAGTTCATCCGTTCCGGCGACTGCAAGCACGTGCTGGTGATCGGCACCGAAACGCTGACCCGCATGGTCGACTGGAACGATCGCACCACCTGCGTTCTGTTCGGCGATGGCGCCGGCGCTGTCGTGCTCAAGGCCGACGAAGACACCGGCATCCTCAGCACCCACCTGCATGCCGATGGCAGCAAGAAGGAGCTGCTGTGGAACCCGGTTGGCGTTTCGACCGGCTTCAAGGACGGCGCCAACGGTGGCGGCACCATCAACATGAAGGGCAACGACGTGTTCAAGTACGCCGTCAAGGCGCTGGACTCGGTCGTGGACGAGACCCTAGCCGCCAACGGCCTGGACAAGTCCGACCTGGATTGGCTGATCCCGCACCAGGCCAACCTGCGCATCATCGAAGCCACCGCCAAGCGCCTGGACATGTCGATGGACCAGGTCGTGGTGACCGTCGACAAGCACGGCAACACCTCGTCCGGCTCGGTGCCGCTGGCGCTGGACGCCGCCGTGCGTTCGGGCAAGGTCGAGCGCGGCCAGCTGCTCCTGCTGGAAGCCTTTGGCGGCGGCTTCACCTGGGGTTCGGCCCTGTTGCGCTATTGATAGTGCAAGTTACGACAATGTGAAGCTTTGTCGTTGCGGCCCCTCTGGGGCCGTAACGCGTTTAAGGAGGACCTGTCATGGTTGAGCCCATCGTCATCGAAGGGCAACGTGCCTGGCTGAAGCAGTACGGCAAGGGAAGCCGAGCAATGGCCCTGGGCCTGCTCAATTTTGTTGCCCGCCGTTTCCATCTCGATGCCCTGCGCCCGCCACCGCACCGCGGTGGCGACGCCGCACGCGAAACCGAAGCCCGCCGCCTCGCGGAACTGCAGGCGCAGGGTGTGAACGTGCCTGACGTCCTGGGCACCGGCCATGCCGCCCTGGTGATCGGTGACAACGGCAGCTCGTTCAATACCTGTCTGCGCGAAGCCGACGAGACTGGTCGCGATCGGCTGGTGATGGCGGCGATGCAGGCCATTGCCGAAGCGCATGCCCGTGGTGCCTATTTCGGCCAGCCGTTGCCGCGCAACCTCACCTGGGATGGCGAGAACGTCGGCTTCATCGACTTCGAGGAAGATCCGCTGGAAGTGATGGATCTGTCCGAAGCGCAGGCCCGCGACTGGCTGATGTTCGGTTACGGCGTGGCCAAGTACTACGCCGACCGCCCCGAGCACCTGCAGGCGATGATGGCCGAAGCGATGGGCGAGGCCCAGGCGCCGGTGCGCGAGCACGTGCATGCGGTCAGTGGCCGCCTGCGCAGCCTGGCCCGGGTGTGCATGAAGCTGGGCCGTTCAGCGCGCGCGCTGGCCCATTCGATTTTCATTGCCCACGGCGCCAGCACTGCCGGCGTGCTGATGCTGGTGGGCCTGTGCGTGGATTTCCTCGCCGACGGCGATCTGGACGTCCTGCAGCTGTTCTGCTGATGGCTGATAGGGGTCATATCCCTTTTCCTGCGGAAAAGGGATATGACCCCGTTGCGCTTGCCCGGCCGCCCACCATACGCGTGCATACGCGCACGTACAGACGACACGGCATGTTCCCCCTTATCATGGCCCGCTTCGATTGCAACAAGCGGATGACCGCGTGACCGTATCCACCCTCGCTTTTGTCTTCCCCGGCCAGGGCTCGCAGTCTGTGGGCATGGTGGCCGAGCTGGCCGAACTGCACCCGCAGGTGCGTGAAGCCTTCACCGAGGCATCCGATGGTGCCGGCGTCGACCTGTGGGCGCTGTCCCAGGGCGGCCCGGAGGAAATGCTCAACCGTACCGAATACACCCAGCCGGCCCTGCTGGCCGCAAGCATCGGCGTGTGGCGCGCCTGGAACGCCGTGGGCGGTCCGCGCCCGTCGGTGCTGGCGGGCCACAGCCTGGGCGAGTACACCGCCCTGGTCGCGGCGGGCGCGCTGAGCCTGCATGACGGTGCGCACTTGGTGCGCCTGCGCGGCCAGCTGATGCAGGAAGCCGCACCGGCCGGTGTCGGCGCCATGGCCGCCGTGCTCGGCGCCGAAGACCAGCTGGTGCTGGACGTCTGCGCCGAAGCCGCAGGCAGCCAGGTGGTGGTGCCGGCCAACTTCAATTCGCCGGGCCAGATCGTGATCGGTGGCGACGCCGATGCGGTTGACCGTGCGCTGGCGCTGCTGGCCGAAAAGGGCGTGCGCAAGGCCGTGAAGCTGGCCGTCAGCGTGCCCTCGCACACCCCGCTCATGCGCGAAGCCGCCAACCGCCTGGCCGAAGTGATGGCCGGCCTGTCCTGGCAGGCGCCGCAGCTGCCGGTGGTGCAGAACGTCGACGCCCAGGTTCATGACGGCATTGACGCGATCCGTACCGCGCTGGTCCAGCAGCTGTACCAGCCGGTGCAGTGGACCGGGTGCGTGCAGGCGCTGGCCGCCCGTGGCATCACCCAGATCGCCGAGTGCGGCCCGGGCAAGGTGCTGACCGGCCTGGTCAAGCGCATCGACAAGGCCATCGATGGCCGTTCGCTGGCCACGCCGGGCGACTTCGAAGCCGCCCGTGAGGCATGGTCGGCCTGATTTCCCTGTTCCTGCCGACTGTACCGGTGGCCGCTGCAAGCGGCACGGGTGCGGCGGCCGTCCCAGCCTGAGGAAAACATCATGAGCAAGCCCCTGCAGGGTGAAATCGCACTGGTCACCGGCGCCAGCCGTGGCATTGGTGCCGCCATCGCCGATCTGCTGGCCGCCCAGGGCGCCACCGTCATCGGCACCGCCACCACTGAATCCGGCGCTGCCGCGATCGGTGAGCGCCTGGCCGCCCACGGCGGTCACGGCCGCGCGCTGAACGTCACCGACGCTGCCGCGTTGGATGCCGTGCTGGCGGACATCGCCAAGGAATTCGGCCCGATCTCGATCCTGGTCAACAACGCTGGCATCACCCGCGACAACCTGCTGATGCGCATGAAGGACGAGGACTGGGCGTCGATCATCGACACCAACCTGACCAGCGTGTTCCGCACCAGCAAGGCGGTGATGCGCGGCATGATGAAGGCGCGCAAGGGGCGCATCATCAACATCGCATCGGTGGTGGGCGTGACCGGCAATGCCGGCCAGGCCAACTACGCCGCGGCCAAGGCCGGCATCATCGGCTTCAGCAAGTCGCTGGCCAAGGAAATCGGTTCGCGCGGTGTCACCGTCAATGTTGTCGCACCTGGCTTCATCGACACCGACATGACCAAGGCGTTGCCGGAAGAAGCGCGTACCGCGCTGATCAACGACATCGCCCTCGAACGCCTGGGTTCGCCGGAAGACATCGCCCATGCGGTGGCCTTCCTGGCCGGCCCGGCTGCCGGTTACATCACCGGCGAAACCCTCCATGTGAACGGCGGCATGTACATGCCGTAAGCAAGGGGCGCAGGGATTGCGCCGCAAGTGGTTGATCTGCGAAGGTTTTTGCTGCAATGCAAGGCCGCGCCGGTTTCCACTACACTATCCCACGGCCATCGCCTTTGATGGCGACCACTTTTGAACCACAACTCCATCTGGAGCGAGATCCCATGAGCACCATCGAAGAACGCGTCAAGAAAATCGTCGTCGAACAGCTTGGCGTCAAGGAAGAAGAAGTCACCAACAGCGCATCGTTCGTCGATGACCTGGGCGCTGACTCGCTGGACACCGTTGAGCTGGTGATGGCCCTGGAAGAAGAATTCGAGTGCGAGATCCCGGACGAAGAAGCCGAGAAGATCAGCACCGTGCAGGCCGCCATCGACTACATCAAGGCCCACGTCAAGGCCTGATGTCAGACGGCAGTGCGCGCGCGGGCCCGTGCTCGCCGCGCACCGCACCCCATGGGGCCGCAGTTGCGGCCCCGTGTGTTTGAGCATCACACCGAAGCAAACCGAGTTGCCCGTTGAAATCAGCCGGGTCAGGAGAATCAGCAATGAAGCGTCGCGTCGTCGTAACCGGCCTGGGTATCGTCTCGCCGTTGGGCAATGATCTGGCCAGCAGCTGGGAAGGCATCACCCAGGGTCGTTCGGGCATCGGTCCGCTGACCAACGTTGCGGATGCCTACCTGGATCGGTTCACCACCAAGATTGCAGGTGAGGTCAAGGGATTCGACATCACCGCCGACAATGAACTGTTCGGCAAATTCCGGGTCAGCGGCAAGGATGCCAAGAAGATGGACCCGTTCATCCATTACGGCCTCGGTGCCTCGTTCATGGCCCTGCATGACTCGGGCCTGGACATCACCGACGCCAATGCCGAGCGCATCGGCGCCATCGTCGGCGCCGGCATCGGCGGCCTGCTCGGCATCGAAGAGCAGACCATCGAGTTCCACGAGGGCAAGAAGATCTCGCCCTTCTACGTGCCCAAGACCATCATCAACATGCTGCCGGGCCAGCTGAGCATCATCACCGGCCTGAAGGGCCCGTCGTTCTCGGCGGTGTCGGCATGCGCGACCTCGAACCATTCGATCGGTACCGCGATGCGCATGATCCAGTACGGCGATGCCGACGTGATGGTGGTCGGTGGTGCCGAGCGTGGCTCGTCGCCGACCGCACTGGGCGGCTTCTGCGCGATGAAGGCCATGAGCACCCGCAACGACGCCCCGGAACAGGCTTCGCGCCCGTGGGACAAGGACCGCGACGGCTTCGTGCTGGGCGACGGCGCGGGCATCCTGATCCTGGAAGAGTACGAGCACGCCAAGGCACGTGGCGCGAAGATCTATTGTGAACTGGCCGGCTTCGGTGCCAGCTCCGACGCGTACCACATGACCGCACCGAGCGAGAACGGCGAAGGCGCCGCCCGCTGCATGGCCATGGCCATGAAGGACGCTGGCGTGACCCCGGAACAGGTCGGTTACCTCAACGCGCACGGCACCTCCACGCCGCTGGGCGACCTGGGCGAGACCATGGCGATGAAGACCGCCTTCGGCGACCACGCCTACAAGATGATGGTCAGCTCCACCAAGTCGATGACCGGCCACCTGCTGGGCGCTGCCGGCGGCGTGGAAGCGATCTTCTCGGTGATGGCGCTGCAGGACAACGTCATCCCGCCGACCATCAACCTGCAGCAGCCGGGCGAAGGCTGCGACCTGGACTACGTGCCCAACGAAGCACGCCAGGCCAAGGTCGACGTGGTGATGTCGAATGGCTTCGGCTTCGGCGGCACCAACGGCACGCTGATCTTCAAGCGCGTCTGACCGAGCTGTAGCGGCGAACCATGCTCGACTCCGCCGTTGTGTAGAGTCGAGCCATGCTCGACTGAACGTGCGTTACGCACGAGGAGGCCGCCGCAAGGCGGCTTCCGTGCATCTGAATCCCCGAACTGGCCGCCATGACCCACGCACCGCTGATCCACCCGCTGCCGCACCCGATCGATCTGCTGGTCCTGCAGCAGCACGACCCGGCGCGCTTCCCGCTGCTGATGGAATCCACCGCCTCGGGCACCGCCCAGGGCCGCTGGAGCCTGCTGCTGGCCGCGCAGGGCGATAGCCTGCGGCTGGATGCCGATGGCCAGGTGCGCGACCAGCACGACGCGGTACACGCCGGCAGCTTCCTGCAGGTGCTGGACCGCGCCTGGCAGCGCGAACGCCTGCCGCACGACGGCAGCCACAGCCTGCCGTTCCGCGGCGGCTGGGCGTTGATGCTGGATTACGAAGTGGCCAGCCAGATCGAGCCGGTGCTGCCGTCGCGCGCGCGCGAGGACGGCCGCCCGACCGCGCTGGCACTGCGCTGCCCGGCCGCGGTGCTGCACGACCACCACAACGATGCCAGCTTCGTCATCGCCGAAGCCGGCGAGCAGGCGTTGCTGGATGCGCTGGTGGCACTGGCCTCGGCCGCGCTGCCCGAAGCCGGGCAGGGCTGGCAGCCGCCGCAGTCGGTGGGCGAGGATGCGCCGCAGCGCTTCACCGACGGCGTACGCCGGGTGATCGAGTACCTGCGTGCCGGCGATGTGTTCCAGGTGAACCTGTCGCGGCGCTGGAGCGCGCAGTTCGCCGCGCCGGTCAGTCCGCAGGCGCTGTACGGGCAGCTGCGCCGTGCCAACCCGGCGCCGTTCGCTGGCCTGTTCAGCGCACACGGCCGCCATGTGGTCAGTTCCTCGCCGGAGCGGCTGGTGTCGGTGCATGCCGGCCACGCGCAGACCCGCCCGATTGCTGGGACGCGTCCGCGCTTCGAGGGCGACGATGATGCCGCGCGCATCCAGGAGCTGGTCGGCCACCCGAAGGAGCGTGCCGAGCACGTGATGCTGATCGATCTGGAACGCAACGACCTGGGCCGCATCTGCCTGCCCGGCACCGTGGTGGTCGATGAGCTGATGACGGTGGAGAGCTACGCCCATGTGCACCACATCGTCAGTAATGTCAGCGGCCACCTGCGCCCGGAAATCACCCCCGGCGAGGTGATCGCCGCCACGTTCCCGGGGGGCACCATCACCGGCTGCCCCAAGGTGCGCTGCATGCAGATCATCAGCGAGCTGGAGCAGGTGCCGCGCGGAGCCTACACCGGCGCCTTCGGCTGGCTGAACCGCGATGGCGACCTGGACCTGAACATCCTGATCCGTACCGCCGAAGTGGATGGCTACGAGGTGAGCTTCCGCACCGGCGCCGGCATCGTGGTTGATTCGGACCCGGACAAGGAACTGGACGAGACCCGTGCCAAGGCCCGCGGCCTGCTGCGCGCGCTGGGCCAGCAGGGGTGATCGACCGGCCGGGCAGGAATGTTGGTGGGTGCCGACCGTTGGTCGGCACCGAGGCCTCCATGGCCGTTCATCCACGCATGGCGTGAATCTACTGATCGCCGCGCCAGGCATGGATTGTGGTGGGTGCCGACCGTTGGTCGGCACGCAGGCGCCACCCCGGTCATGACCCCAATCCACCGGCACGGTATCCTGCACGACGGAATCGAGTTCAGAGGTAGTCCATGGCGGGAGCCAAGCGCGGGTGTCTGTTCGTGGTAACGCTGGTGGTGGTGCTGGCCGCCATCGTAGCCGGCGCGGGCGCGTGGTTCTTCTACCAGCAGACCCGGTTCGCCGACGCCCCCATCACCCCGTCCGCCGAGAGCATGGTCATCGCCAGTGGCGATGGCATGAACAGCGTGCTGCGCAAGCTGCGCGATGCCGGTGTGGATGAAGGCCAGGACGCGCAGTGGCAGTTGCTGGCGCGCCAGCTCGATGCCGCCGGCAAACTGAAGGTGGGCGAGTACGCGCTCAGCGCCGACCTGACCCCGCGCGAGCTGCTGCTGCGCATGCGCGCCGGCAAGGTGCTGCAGCACCGCGTCACGATCATCGAGGGCTGGAACATCCGCCAGCTGCGTGCCGCGCTCAAGCGCGCCGAGCCGCTGCTGCATACCACCGATAATCTTGATGACGCGGCGCTGATGCAGCGTCTCGGTTTCGGTGGCCAGCATCCGGAAGGCCGCTTCCTGCCGGAGACCTACGTCTACCAGCGCGGTGACAGCGATCTGGATGTGCTCAAGCGCGCCCACGCCGCGATGGAAAAGGCGCTGGACGAAGCCTGGGAAAGCCGCGCGCCGGACCTGCCGATCAACACGCCTTACGAACTGCTGACGATGGCCTCGATCATCGAGAAGGAAACCGCGCTGGCCAGCGAGCGCCCGCAGATTGCCGGCGTGTTCATGCGCCGCCTGAAGATCGGCATGCGCCTGCAGACCGACCCGACCGTGATCTACGGCATCGGTGCTGCGTATGACGGCAACATCCGCCGCCGCGACCTGACCACCGATACGCCCTACAACACCTATACCCGTGCCGGCCTGACCCCGACCCCGATCGCCATGCCCAGCCGCGATGCGCTGATGGCAGCCGCGCAGCCGGCCGCCGGTGATGCGCTGTATTTCGTCGCCGTGGGCGACGGCAGCGGCGCGCACGTGTTCTCGCCCAGCCTGGACCAGCACAACGCCGCCGTAGCCCGCTACCTGCAGCAGCTGCGCCAGCAACGTACCAAGGAGACCCCGGCGCAATGAGTCCCGCGCTGCTTCGCCACCCGCGTTTCGTCAGCCTGGAAGGCGGCGAGGGCGCAGGCAAGACCACCGCCATCAATGCCATCCGTGACTGCCTGCGCAGCCACGGTCATGAGGTGGTGCTGACCCGCGAGCCGGGCGGTACGCCGCTGGCCGAGCGCATCCGCGGCCTGGTGCTGAAGCCCGATGCCGAGATTGCTGCCGAACCGCTCAGCGCCGAAGCCGAGCTGCTGCTGGTGTTCGCCGCACGTGCGCAGCATGTGCGCCAGGTGATCCAGCCGGCACTGCAGCGCGGCGCCTATGTACTGAGCGATCGCTTCACCGATTCCAGTTACGCCTACCAGGGCGGTGGCCGCGGCCTCGATCCGCAGTGGATTGCCGACCTGGAGCGCCGCGCCGTCGGCCTGCTGCCGGGCCTGACCCTGCTGCTGGACGTGGATGTGGCCGTCGGCCGCGCACGCGCCAACGGGCGCGATCTGTGGCCGGATCGCATCGAAAGTGAGCAGGATGATTTCTTCCAGCGCGTACGCGAAGTGTTCCGCAGCCGCGCGCAGCAGGACCCGCAGCGCTTCGCGCTGATCGACGCCGGGCAGGTGCAGGAACGCGTGGCGGCCGATGTGGTCGCGTGCGTCGAGCGCTGGCTGCAGGACGGGGAGGGCGCATGAGCACATTCTCGCCCTGGCAGCAGCGCGCGTTCGACCAGACCGTGGCGGCGCTGGATGCCGATCGGCTCGGCCATGGCCTGCTGATCTGCGGCCCGGCCGGGCTGGGCAAGCGCGACGTGGCATTGGCCCTGGCCGACCACGTGCTGGCGCGCGGCGATGCCGCGCATGCCACGCGCACGCGCCAGCTGATCGCCGCCGGCACCCATCCGGACCTGCAGCTGGTCAGCTTCATTCCGAACAAGAGTGGCGACAAGCTGCGCACCGAGATCGTGATCGAGCAGGTGCGCGAGATCACCAACAAACTGGCGCTGACCCCGCAATACGGCGTGGCGCAGGTGGTGATCGTCGACCCGGCCGATGCGATCAACCGCTCGGCGGCCAACGCGCTGCTGAAGACGCTGGAAGAGCCGCAGCCCGGCCGCTACCTGTGGTTGATCAGCAGCGACCCGGCACGCCTGCCGCAGACCATCCGCAGCCGTTGCCAGCGCCTGGAGTTCAAGCTGCCGCCGCAGCACGAAGCACTGGCCTGGCTGCAGCAGCAGGGCCACAGCGAAGCATCGGCGCGCGAAGCGCTGGACGCGGCGCGCGGCCATCCCGGCCAAGCCGACAACTGGCTGCGCGAAGATGGCCTGAGCCTGCGCCGCGACGTGGGCCGCGAGCTGGAACAGCTGGCCGCCGGCAAGACCGGCGCGGTGGAGCTGGCGCAGAAGTGGTGCGCCGATGACAACGCGGCGCTGCGCCTGCGCTTCGCTGCCGACCTGGCGCTGGCCCAGGCCAGCACCGATGCCTTGACCACGCCGGAGCGATTGCACAAGCTTGCAGCCTGGTTCGACGCTGCCAACCGCACCCGCGACCTGCTGCGCACCACGGTGCGTGCAGACCTTGCGGTGGTCGAGTTGCTGCTGGCCTGGAACAAGGTGAACGAGCGGCCTGCCGCAAGGGGAAATCGATGAGTGCCAGCAACGCCCGCCAGGGCATCCTGTCCCTGGCTGTGAAGGACAAAGCCGCGCTGTACAGCGCGTACATGCCGTTCGTGAAGAATGGCGGCATCTTCGTGCCCACGCCCAAGCGCTACTTCCTGGGCGACGAGGTGTTCCTGCTGCTGACCCTGCCCGATTCCAGCGAGCGCCTGCCGGTGGCCGGCAAGGTGATCTGGGTGACCCCGGCCGGCGCGCAGGGCAACCGCACCGCCGGCATCGGCGTGCAGCTGGCCGACGGCGCCGAAGGCGAGGGCGTGCGCCACAAGATCGAGACCCTGCTGGCCGGCCTGACCGGCTCGGACAAGCCGACGCACACGATGTAACGGCGCGCGGATTGCCGCCCTCGGTAGCGCCGGGCCATGCCCGGCGGCGCCCCTCGAAATGCCCGTGAACACGAATGTGAAAAACTGTTGACGGCCTCTGAAAAGCCCCTATAATGAGCGGCTCAGCAACACACCGGGCGGTTAGCTCAGCGGTAGAGCATTGCCTTCACACGGCAAGGGTCACAGGTTCGATCCCTGTACCGCCCACCATTTAAAATCAGTGTGTTACAAAAAAACCGGCGAAAGCCGGTTTTTTGTTCTCCTGCAACGCTCCTGCAAAGCGCAATTCGCCGACTTCCCGGTGATTTATCCCCGGCCAAGCCTGCTGCCGAGGATGCCGTCTGGCCTCATGTCGCGGAGCTGCAGCTCGCGATACTTCGACTCCACGAACCGACCAATCTCTTGGCCGAACTGCTGCATGATCGGCTGTTCCGACTGCACGTTGGCGCCGCCATCGTCCGTGATGCTGATCGACACGATCACGTCACCGCCTCGGTCGTCGCCCCTTCCAGAACCGTGCGCCGCCACACCAAGCCTGCCGTCTGGCCCACGCTGTAGGGGCATGATGGCCTCCGGCCCGGCCTCGCCGAACACGCCGGCACCCTTGGCGAAGGCGAAGAGCTGCGGCGAGCTGTAGACGCCGCCAGAGTAGGCCGACAGGCTAGGGGAGGAATACACGCCCCCGTCGGCGTTCGCGGTCAGCCAACTGGTGTTGTTCCCAAAGCCCTGCATCGTGCCGGACGCGGCACCAGCAGACGCGCCACCGCCCCAGGCCCCGGCGATCATGTTGGCGATGCCGACGATGGCCTGCTTGGCGGCGATGCGGGCCAGATCCGCAATGATCGCGTCGGCCAGGTCCTTGAACTCGATCTTGCCCGTCTTGGCGAAGTTCACGAAGGCGTCTTCGGCGCCCTGGAACGCGTTCGTCAGCGCTGCGCCGGCTTGGCCGGCTGCGTTGTTGGCCTCGGTGACGTAATCCTCGAAGGCAGCGCGCGTGCCGTTGCGCCAGTCGCCCAGCGCGGCCAGCCGGCGGGCCTGGTAGTCCTGCTCCAGTTGCAGCTGTTCGTCCCGGTGCTTGGCCGCGTTCGCGGCGAGCTGGTCCCACTGCTCCCGGTCGGTGGCCACCTGGCGGTCGCCCAGGCGCTTGAGCTCGTCCTCGTACTCCCGCTGCACGTCCATCTGCCGGCGCAGCTGCGCCACGGTGTCCTGGCCGCGCCCGTATGCCATCAGGTCCAGTTCGTTGCCACGTCGGCGCGACTCGGTTTGCTGGTCGAAGATGGCCTGTTGCCGCGTGAGCGCCTCTAGGGCCTTCTTCTGCTTGTCCTTGGCCTCCACCAGCTCCCCGGTGGCTTGCAGCTCGGCCAGCATCGCCTGCACACGCTTGCGGTCGGCAGCGGGGATTCTGCTACCCATCCGATCCAGCTCATCCAAGACCTGCACGCGCAAGCGCTGGCTGGCTGTGAGCTTGTCCTCGGTGCCGGCCTGCTCGCGGTTCAGTGCCGTCTGCTGCTGGATGCGAGCGATGATGGCCGTGGCCGGGTTGGTGCTGGTGCCGCCGCGCTTGGCCTCGGCCTCAGCGAACTGCTTGCGCGAAGCGGCCACCTCGCGGTCGATATCCGCCTGGTCCTTGCCGAGCTTCTTGCCGAGGGCAACGATGCGGGCTTCTTCCGCGAGCTGCTTCTCCCGCTTGCTCAGGTTCTGGCCGGACAGGCGCTCCCATTCCTGCTGATCCTTCTTCCGCTGCTCCAGGCGCTTGCGCTCCCCGGCGCTGTTGATCGCCGCCTCTTCGCCGTTGCCGTAGATTCCATCCATCTTGACGGTGGGCTTGGGCGCCAGGTCCCAATAGCGTTCAGCCCAGTTGTTCACCGCTCCCAGCAGCTCGCCGGCCATCTTGAACTGACCAGTCACAGGCGTGAACACGGCTGCGCCCTTGGCCACCGTGCCCTTATCCGTACCCACATAGCGGGTGGCGAGGCGGTCCGTCAGATCGATGTAGCGCCCGAGTTCGTTGAATGCTTCGCTCGTTCCCTTCTTGACCTCTTGCCACCATAGGGTCGTTGCCGAGAGCGCCTCGCGCGCCTTCGCGGCCACGTCGTCCAGGTTGTCGTGGTAGAGGCGGACGGCGGCAGACACGGCTTCCTGCTCTTTCCCTTCGTCCTGCAGGGCCACAATGCGGTCCAGCTGCGCCCGCTTGAGGAAGTGCTCGGCTTCATTGAGCTTGAGCAATGCCTCTACCGGGTCCTTGGCGATCTCCTGGAACTTGGCAATGGTGGTGTCGATGCTCTGGCCGGTCGCACCCTCCATCTCGGCGGCAGATTTCGCCACCAGCTGGAACTGTTCGCCGGTGAATCGACCTGATGCGGCCACCTGCGACAGCGCCGCCAGTGCCTTGCCGCGCGTGACGCCGCCAAGGTTGTCCATCTGGCGGGCGAGGACGGCGATCTGCTCCGCGCTGGTGCCGGCGTAGTTCCCGGTGGTGATGAGCGCAAGCTCAGCCTGCCGCTGTGCTTCGCCAACTTGGTGCCAGGCCACGCCGAGCGCAGCCGTCGCCGCGGCTGCTGCCGTGAGCGGATTGATGAGCGTGAGCAGCTGCGAAGCCAGCGCCGCCGCCGCTGGCCGGATGCCGCCGAACATGTCCTTGAGCTGGCCGCCCTGCTGCAAAAACACGGTCAGCGGGTTCTGGCCGCCCTGCAGGCTGACCGCAATGTCCGTGATCTGCGCCGGCACACCGCGCATGGCAGCGGCCTGCTGCGCGGCGCTGACGCCGTAGGCGTTCAGTTCCTTGCCCGACCGCTTGGCCGCTGCCTCAGCCCGGCCCAACTTCTGCACGATCTCATCCAGCACCGGGCCGCTGGTGCGCAAGGCGGCGTTGTAGGCCAGCTGCTGGGATCGGGTCATGCCCAGGGTGTCGGCCTGGCGCACCAATGAATCGATGCGGCGCTTGTCGGCAGCGGAGAGCTGCTGGTACTGCTGCTGCGCGCTGGTGGACATGTCGGTCATGCCGCGCTTCGCTGCGGTGATCGCGTTGTCGAACTGGGCGGTATCCACCACCAGGTCGATGCGGGCCGAGCCGAGGTTCTGATCTGTCATGGGTCACGTCCTACGTGATTGGTGGCGTGGCCGAGAGCCTTGCGCCGCAACGGATTCCGGCCATTTGCTGATTACGCCATTTGCTGAATTGCGTTTCTGAGAGGGATTTTTTCCGCGCGTGCGGGGACAGCCGGTCTAGGTTCCGATCCGATCCATACTTTCGACTCCCCCTCCGTACGCGATGCCGTGAACGAAGAAGGCCCGTTGCCGGGCCTGCTCGGGACGCTCAGTGGGCTAAGAGTTCCACCGCGTCCTGCCGGTGTTGTTGCGGACACCGCCGGCTGGTCCAGGCCTGTGACCAAACAGGCCATCCCTCGCTCAGTCCGCAGCCGGCCGCACGCCGCTGATCACGGTGAACTGCTGCGGGTAGTTGATGACCACATCAGCGCGGACGTGGCACAGGAAGCCGATCTCGCCCGTCTTGGCATACGCCTCGCGCAGCAGCTGGATGGACAGCGCCTCGCGCATCAGGAAGTACAGGCCGCTGAAGTTGCCAACGAAGATCTCGCTAGCGTCGGTGGACGTGCCCACGTCGCCGTCAACCGGGATCTGGCTGGTCGGCACGAACGACATGTCATCGATCAGGCGCGGGCGCTGCAGCGGCTGGCCGGTGGTGTCGGTCAGGCCCTCGAAGTCCATCAGCGTGCGGGTGGCCATGATCGCGGCGGTCGGGGCCGGTGCGTTCACGTCGATGATCGAGCCGTACGCCTTGAGCAGCGGGCGGTAGCTGTCCAAGGCTGCGCCATTGGCGCCCAGCGATACGGTGTTGATGCCAGTGGTGTTGCGCAGGCCACGCGGCTCTGGCGCCGTGCCCGAACCGAGTAGGCCAACGCGGTCTAGCTCCTTGGCGAACGCCTGTGCGATCACCAGGCGCAGCGCGCGATCCACGTCCGAACCATCGGCCAGCAGCTCACGCGACACGCGCACAATGCAAGCCAAGCTGCGCGGGGTGGACTGCACCGAACGCAGGGTTGGCTGGCTCTCGCCGATGTTGCCCAGCTCATTGCGCCAGGAGGCGGTGGGCAGGGTGTCGATCGCTGCGGTGGAAACCGACTTGGCGCCGTAGTCCATCGGCACGATGCCCGCGCCCGCCTGCAGCAGCGAGGACGCCGGGACCAGCGCGGACAGGATGCCCGGCATCACCACGTCCGGCACTGCGTAGCCGCCAGCGCTGTCGGTGCCGACGGCGAGCGAAGCCATCACGGCCTCGGTGCTGCTCATACCGGCAACGCCGCGCATGAAGTCGGTCAACGTGGTTTCGGCAGCGCGCGGCTTGTCAGCGTCGTCGCGGCGACTGGCGTAGTACGCCCGGAACTCTGCCGGCGTGCGCAGCACCTTGATGCCGCCGCCGTCCAGGTCAGCCGAGGGCGCATCAGTCGGGCCGCCGCCGTTCATCTGCCACGCTGCCAGTGCGGTGGTGTTCTCGTCCACCTGCTGGCGCACGGCGTCCACCTCGGCGGTGTGCTTGGCCTTGAACTGATCGAATGCTGCATTGAGCTTGGTAATGAGGCCGGCCACGTCGTTCGGCTCGGCCTCTGCGCGTACGGCCTGAATGCCGCGTGCGATCTTGGTTGGCTTGGTCATGCTGGGCTCCTGTGTAGGAGTGCAGTGTCCGTTTCAGGCTCAGCCGCAACCATCAGTTATCGTGGGGTTGCGTGGAGTTGCGTTGCCCGATTTACTTCCTGTGCGCCTCAAGCCAGCGCGCGGCATCGATCAGGCGATAGGTGATCTTGTGCTTGCCGCCGCCGAGTGAGTAGCTTTCCGGTGCTGTGCCTTCCCTGCGTTTGTTCGCCAGCGTGCCAGGTGCGATGCCGATCAGCGTTGCCAAGTCTGCCTCGCCAATGCGCCCATCAGCGCTGATCCACATTCCGTGATGCTCTGCCTGCTGGCGCAGTAGCGTTGCGGTCGAATCTGCGCGCCCATCCATTGTGGCGATGAGTGCGTCCAGGCCTTGTGCCCGTAGGTTATGCGGCTTCAATGGCCCCTCCTTTGGGGTCGTCCGGCCAACTGTGGATGCGCGAAGAAAGGGGAGCGGTCGGTCTAGGTCCGAGACGCCTCAGACTTTCGACCGCCCCTCCGTTCCATGCGGTCCCGGCGTGGTCGCGTACGGTGGTGGTGAACCTGGTGCACTGGTGAACGTGCTGCATCGGGTGCAGTGGGCGCATGGGGTGCGCCCCGTGCAGCTCGCGCCGTTCGGGCCGTAGGCCCTGAAAAGACGTGCAGCCACAGCCAGGAGCAACAGCTCCAAAGCGGTGAAGCGGAACAAAAGAAAACGGGCTCCGCCTGGTAATACTTATAAGGACAGCACGGGGCGCTGTACGAACAGACTTAAAACAGGCCTGATTACAGCACGGGGCGCTGTAGTCAGGGATTCTTACCGCACGGGGCGCTGTACGTGGTTCACGACTACAGCACGGGGCGCTGTAGGGTGCAGCACCGGGCGCTGTACTGTTTTCGTTTTTCATGCTGCCTCAGCTCCTTCACGTTGCAGCACGGGGCGCTGTACTAATTCCGTTTTTGCAGCGCGCGCCCCCTTGCGTTTGCCCGCGCTGCGCACGTAGTCAGGGCGCTCGTGCTTCCAGCTATCGGAAGGCTTTGCGGTGGCCGACACGTCGAGCGGTCTGTCCTTTTTCCAGTCGATGCGGCGCCAGGTGAACGCGTAGAGCGTGGCCGCGTTCCGGCCGCCCTGTTTGGTGCGCTCGATGATCCGATAGTGCTCAAGCTCCGCCGCGGCCTTCCTGACAGTGTTCTCGGAGTTCCAATGCGCATCCTTCATCAGCGCCCAAGATGCGCACAGGTGTCCGTTGTTGAAGCCGGTGTACTGTCGTGCGAGGTCCTGCACCAGCTTGTGCGCGTAGGGACTGAGCCGCGTGTAGTTCGGATGCCGCAGCAGCGTGTAGGGGATGACGAAGGCCATCCCCCCGTCGATATCCTCCCAGCGGTTCTCCTTCTTGCGCCTAGCCATGCGGCACCCTGATGGGGCTCTTGAGCAGGTAGTAGCGCCGCTGATCGCTACCGTGCTGTACCTGCTCAATCCAGCCATGCTCGCGTAGCTGCATGAAGGCCCGCTCTACAGGCCTCTGAGTGACGTTCAGACGCCGCCTTGCATCTCGTATGCTCAGGGTCACGGGACGGCCCGCGAACGGCCTATCCAGCGCGCGCAGCTCGGTCAGCAGCGCGCGGGACACCGGATCAAGGGCGCGGTAGCCTGGATGCTCGATCTCGTCAAGGAAGATGACGACGGGAATCCTCGCAGTGAACTTCATCATCGGCTTACTCCTCGACCACGATTCGGACCCGCTTCCCGTCGTAGTGCTTGGGAAGGGGAGTGAACGGAATGCAGGCGCCAACCTGGGAGCGATGGATCACGTCCACGGCCACGGCATCCCGGTAGCGCTGCGCCAGGTCGCCGGCAGGCTGGGGCCGGACCTCAGCGGGATTGGAATCGAACAGGTCACGATTCATCGCATGCGCTCCCGTGCAGCCACGACGCGCGCGGCACTCTGCAACAGCTGGCCGACACTGCGACCCCAATCCGCGCCGGCACGATCTGCACGGCGCTGGATCCACTCATGCACCCGGGCCTCAGTCGGGTTGCCCCGGTGCTGTAGGGCGCAGTCACCGCACAGCACGTAGGGCAGGGAGGCCCACCCGAACTCCCGCTCCACACGATGGAACGTGCCGAACACCGGCAGCAGCGGCTTGCCACAGCAGTCGCAGGCAATGGGGATCACTTCGAATCGGCGACTCATGGCGCGCGCTCCTGCTGGCGGGGTGGGGCGCGATCGATGGCAGCTGCCAGGCGCTCGGCGAGTGCCTGTAGGCGAGCCTCAGACAGTGCGGAAAGCGGCGGAGTCCGCACGATGCGGTGTGCAGGGAAGGGGATGATGATTGCGTTCACCCGACCCTCCGCAGCTTGTTGGCGTAGGTGACAAGGCCCAGCACCCGCAGCGCAGCGCGCGGGATCGTGCGCCCCTCGTAGATGCCCGACAGCGCGTAGACGTACAGGCCGCCCGGGCGGTGCTGCACGAAGCGAATCAGCGCCTCGCCGTCGATCTCCACGGCATACATGGCGTCGTAACGGTATTCCGTCACTTCCAGGTCGATCACCAGCACGTCGCCGGGGAGGTAATTGGGTGCGTTCTGGCTGTCGGTCAGCGCGACGGTGGCCCAGCGCGCGGTGTCGGAAAAGTCTGAATGCGCGGCGGGTGTTTGCCCGATTGCGGGCAGGGATGGTTGGTGTAGGATGTGGCTCATGGTCAAGTCGTTCCTCGCAAGGGTTCGATGGCTTTCACGGCTCACTCCGGCTGCAACCGGGTGGGCCGTTTCTCTTTCTGGGCATCTGGTCATGGCTTGCCCCTTAGGCGGCGGCTTCTTTCTCGCGGGCTTCGATGAAATCCCGCAGCGCGCGGGTCGAAACCATGCGCCGCCGGCCGACCTTGAACGTGCTGATCTGGCCGAGGGTAATGGCGCGATAGATGGCGTTTCGATTCAGGCCCGTTACCGCGCAGGCCTCGTCCACCGTGTAGCTGAGGCGCTCGGCGGCGGGTTGTGTCGTCTGATGGGTCATCGCGGGGTTTTCCTACGTGTAGTCGCGGAGTGCCACTACGGTAGGTGCATCCTGCCAGTGCCACTATTTCAGTGTCAACCCCTTTGACTCTGTTTCAGTGGCATAATTTCCGCATGACTCAGCCCGACCCCATTAAGAGCCAGCTCCGCATCCCAGCCTCCCTTCACCAAAGACTGGTGGAGGCGACGGCTGAGACGGGACGGTCAATGAACGCCGAAATCGTGCACAGGCTCGAGGGCAGCTTTGCTGAGGCGATGGACTCAGACGCTCTCCTGAAGAGCAATCTGGTCATTTTTCAGCTCGCTGCGGAGCTGACTCGGTACAACCCGAACGCTCTGGACATAGTGAGCGGCATGATTACCCGGCTCTTTGACGACGCTGCGGTCAAAGCACGCGTCCATGCCCTGGCCGACGGCGGTGACGAGATTGCGTCAATGGCGCGCGACATGGCCTTCAAGAGGCTTCCCGGCATCCTTGCGGAAGTCGTGGACAAGATGAACTCGATTGACGACGACGAGCCCGCAAAACCCTGATTTCGTAGCAAAACTCAAATTTGAGTTCTGCTACAGGAACTGGACCTGTGCCAGCTTGTCGCGCGCTGCGCCCTGCACCAGGTGGCCGTAGTGCTTCTCGATCATCGCCAGCGACGTGCCGGCGAGCTTGGCCACCGTCAGCAGGTCCATGCCGCCCACGATGGCGTCGGTGATCCAGCAGTGGCGCAGCGTGTAGAGCGTCACGCCAGCAGGTAGCCCAGCGCGCGCTGCGGCATCCCGAACAAGCTCGCTCCAGTCGGTGGGCGTCCACACTTTTTTCCCGTCCTGGGTGAACAGGTGCGCCTTGGGCAGCTTCCCCTTGGCCAAGCGGTCGAACAGCGCAGTGGCAGCGGGGGAGAGCGGAATCTTACGGTCGTGGTCCTTGCTGCGGAACCTCACGCTGGCAGTGCGGCCGTCATAGTCAGAGCGCAGGCACAGCGACGGGTCCCCCGGCCTGCAGCCCGTCAGGGCCACGCACTCGATCACATCGCGCACCGGCCCCTCAGCTGCCTCCAGCAGCGCGCGGCGCTGCTCCCGCTCCAGGTACAGCCCCCGGCGCTGCCCGGCGTCCTTGAGTGGCTTCACGGCGTTCCACTCGAATGCAAGATCAGGGGACACCTTGCGGCGGGCCACGGCGTGGTTCAGCGCGGCTACCAGCGTCGTGCGAATGCGGTTGATGCTGGACCGCGCCAAGGGCTTCGGCACCGGTGGACGGCCGCGCTTCACCGGCAGCGGCGGGAGGTCGCCTTTCTCCACGCGGTC
Organism: Stenotrophomonas sp. S4; assembly: GCF_054187805.2. Lineage (NCBI taxonomy): Bacteria > Pseudomonadati > Pseudomonadota > Gammaproteobacteria > Lysobacterales > Lysobacteraceae > Stenotrophomonas > Stenotrophomonas sp. S4. Next base: position 1,052,645 of record NZ_CM196188.1, read on the forward strand.
GCGCCATGCCTCAATGTGATCCTGGTGGAGATCCTTGAGGCGCACCTTACCCAGCTTGTCGGCGTAGAGGCAGCGCTCAAATCGGCGTTTGGCGTCATCCGATGCGGTCTTGCGTCCATCCTTCTCCAGCGCGGTCACGTAGTCGCGGCAGGCATCGGCCACCGTGAGTTCGCTCTTGGGCGTTACCACGGCCTTCGGGGCGCCGTGCTTGTCGATCTCTGCGGAGAGGCGGCGGGCGGCCTCACGGGCGCCCTCCAGCGTCGTAGCGGGGTAGTTGGCGAAGGCCTTCTCCTGGCCTCGCCCCCACACCATCGCCCACGACTTTGCTCCAGTGGCGGACACACGCAGCACCAGGCCGGGAACCGTCGCATCGCGCAGGCGATAGGCTCTGCCTGTGGCCTTCGCTGCGTCTACGGTTTTCCGTGTCAGCGCCTCTCTCGTTACCTTCGGCATCACCCTGCTCCTGCAAGTCTCCTGCAAAAAGCAGTGTGCGGCCAAATTCATCTGGACGCAATGACACGGTAAATCAAGGGTTTTCAGGCAAGATCGTTGTGCCGCAAGGGCCTATTCCATCCTTCACACGGCAAGGGTCACAGGTTCGATCCCTGTACCGCCCACCAATTAAATCCCTGATTTTTCAGGTGATATGAAGAAGCCGGCCTTGAGCCGGCTTTTTCGTATGCGCAGAGTAAGTGCATGGAGGTCGTGTGGGCTCCAAGTAACCGGTGACTCGCCGTCAGATGGATACGGGACTCTACAAGCTTACCCTGGCCCGCTTTGACTTCTTCCCTAGCGAAAAGGCTTGTGCGTACATGGTCAAGCAGATCTCTGCGTTCGATTACCCGCTCCACCATCACCTGTACGCTTTCGTACGCGAAACCTTTCGTGAACTCCACTATCGGTGTCCTTGCAAGTCGATGGTCGAAGTTCGAGGACATGTGGATGACCGATTTTAGGTTCAGCGCTTTTCGATTCTCATTCGATTGTTGAGCGCAGCCCGACTTCAGAGGCTGATCATCGCCGATTGCGATACCGTCGTCGCTTTACTAGCTCAAATGCAGATATGGCAGCAAAGAAAACTGCATACGCCGCCCACAATCTGAATGATGCGCGAAAGGGATGCGGATTTCCTGATTGAATCGCAATGAAGTAGAGGGCGCCAAGAACGAGAATGCCCCCGGCTTGGTATGCGAGAAAGCCACGTAGTACTGGATTCACTTCTTCTTCTCCATCGTCTTTTGTGCCGCATCTACGGTGGCTCCGGCGGTGCTCTGCCCTAGCTGTGATGCTCCCGCTTGTGTGATCGACTGACGGGGGATTGCGACTCCTGTTGATGCGGTGGTGGAGGCGATGTTCGGGGCGCCGGGAGATGCGGAGCTGCTCAGCCTATTCAGAGCGCCTTTGGCGGCTGGTCCCGCGAAGTCGCCTGCTGCAGCTGCAACGCCGGAACCTGCCAGACCACCAACAGCGCCTCCGGTCGCTGCCGTGAGCACTCCACCAGTGGAAATCGGCTCTCCCTTGAGGGCGCTCTCTGCGGCGGCACCGGCGCCGCCAGTGACGAAGTTCGCCGCTGCTTGAATGGCAACGGCTCGGCCGACAGAAATCACTCCAGACTCCACGGCTGCGACAGCGATACCGCCCACGCCGCCTGAGACCGAGCCCACCCCTGCTGCTATCAATGCCTGCGTCTGATCGATTGGTTTATCCGGATTCATCAGCTTCTGGATGGCAATATTGGACAGGCCTCCCGCTATCGCGCCATAGATGAATGGCAGGGCTGGATTTCGCCCATCTGGATCAGTGAATTTGTACGGATTCCCGTTGGCGTACCGATAGCGATTGAACTGGCCTACAGGCTGGTCATACGCTGAGACCGGGTCCACTGAGAGGAAGACTCCCAGCTCCGGATCCATGTATCGCTGTTGCATGTAGCTCAGGCCCGTAGTCGAGTCGCTCACATGCCCTGTGTATCCAGGTCCGTCGGTGACCTGTCCTCCTACCACGGTCCCATAGGGCTCGTAGTCATGACGCTTTATCACGTTGCCGTTGGCGTCGCTCTCAGCAACAAGGGAGCCAAGGGCGTCCGTATGAATGTAGGTGACCGTCTCCGAACCTGCAGCGTTCGCGGATGGAGGCAGGCCAAGCCCAATTGGCAGCGCAATGTGTAGCCAAGTACTTGCTGCAACCAGTATTCGGAGACGAACTCCAACCCTTGATGCGCAGGCGGATTCATCGCCCGCGTTGCCTTTAAATGTATGCATCCTTTCCTTCCCCCAAAGAGCCGTCCAAGATGACTTGACTAGGCAGTATGACCGTGGAGTTCGTGCACCGATCCGAGTGGATCATATACCGCAATGGCCGCCTTCGCTGGGTAGAAGAGCCGCGTCCATCCCTGTGCCACCTGCCATGTTGCAGAACAAAAAGGGCCTCCAGCGATGGGGCATCTTTGTTGCGCGTGCATCAGCCGGGTCTTCCTGCCGCGAATCCCATGGCACCGCCTAGTCCATCCTGTGCAGCCCGCGCGATCTGGCGTGCGGCAACGATCAAGCCGTCCCGGTGGAAGTCGCCGAGTTGATCCTGTGGATCGCCAGCCAGGCGTGCACGTTCGGCGGCATGCAGGAGATCCAGTACGGCATTCAATGCGACCAGCGAACGGTCGAGCGATCCGAAACCTGTGGCGCTGAGTGTCTGCGGGGTACACGCGCGCCCGGCCTGGTCATCACCGGCGCGGATGGCATCGAGGCATGAAAGGAACGTTGGGCGCGAAGGTGGCAGCAGTCGCTCCGCCAGTGCGCATTCGATCTCACGCGCAAGGTCCTCGGGCACGTCGGCGGCGACGTCGCCGATAAGCGCGTGCAGGCGGGGATGGATGGCGGTTTGGTTGGTCATGGCGAAACCCTCACTGGCGTAGGGCCACCTTCCAAAGTGAAGGTGGCGGACGGTGCGGGTTGGCGTGCCAAGGCAAACAAGCTTCAAGGGAGAAGAACGCCTGGCGGATCTTGCGATCCCCACGCACCGCCCGCCATTGAGGGCAGTCGATGCATTCTCTCAACTGCGATTTCTCTCGCAGTCCTTGAAGCCTGTTCGTTTATTCGAGACGCCAATCCCGGCCAAGGCTTCTTGCCTCGGCGCGGCGATCTTCAGGCCGGGTAATCACATCGGTCTGTAAGGAAAGTTCTCAACTGTCCCTAGGCAGGCCAGGCGTTTCCCGTTGTGTGTCGTCCGACACCCGCGAGTAGTGCCGCCCATCACTGATGGCGCACATCGCCGCCCCTACCGACCGTGCATATGACGACTCCGGAGGGCCACTGCCACGGCAATCGCGTCACCCCGCGCGGCGGAGGCGGGACCATGCCACGCATGGGGCCAGAGGGTTCCATCCCTGCGCTGTCCCGCCGCCCCAGGCAGGCGTAGTCTCAGCCCGTTGCCGTGCCCATCCACTCTGGAGTGCCACCATGCCGCTCGCCCGTATCGATCTTCGCAAAGGTAAATCCGCCGACTACCTGCAACGCGTCGGCGAAACCATCTACCAGGCCATGCGCGCGGTGGGGGTGCCGGAAAACGACCGCTTCCAGATCTTCCAGGAACACGCGCCTGGCACGCTGATCTACGACCCCGGCTACCTGGGCGTGGACCGTACCGACGACTTCATCTGCATCCAGATCACCTGGAATGAGGGGCGCACGCTGGAGCAGAAGAAGGCGTTGTACGCCGGCATCGCCGATGGACTGCACGCGGCGGTGGGTGTCCGCCGCGAGGATGTGTTCATCAATCTGGTGGAAGTGAAGAAGGAGAACTGGTCGTTTGGTAATGGCGTGGCGCAGTACGTGAGTTGATGCAGGTGCGCTACGCTGTCTCATTAGGACGTGCCAAGGCGCTGCGCTACTTGGCGAGCGGACGCGATTCGTGAATCAGTATCCTGGCGCTTGCGCCACGAAGTGGTGCGATGTCTTCAACGGTGCTGATCTGTACGCGGTAGCGACTTTGCGCCTGCAACGGCAGTAGCGCGACATGGAGTCGATAGGCCCCATCGCTGCCTCGTTGGGTCTGGGCGTAGTTCAGACCCTTACCGCGGTGCCAGTCTGGCAGAGGCTGGCCAGATTGCGACTGTGCGATCTGGTAGGCGTCGGGGCTTGCCAGCGGCTGCCAAGTGCCGCCTGACCATTGCTGAAGTCCTACGCGTAAAGGAATGTGCAGGTCGCGCGGAGAAGCAGCATCTGGCGATGAGGAAACGTGCTGCAGATCCAGCTCCACCGCATATGTGTGGTAGCTGGCAAAATTGCGCGCCGTGGTTTCGAACTCGAACTGCACCTGCTGGCCGGGCGCGTCCACGGCGATGGGCTGTGAGAGTTCCAGCGGCTCTGGCGGTGGGGGCGGCCCCTTGTCGGCGCAGGCGGCAAGCAGCGCGGTCAGGCCGAGCAGGCTGATGCGCAGCGGGTGTGTGATGCGGGTGGTCATGCGGATCCCTCTGGCTCCTTGCCGTGGCCATTTGAACCCTAACGTTGGCGAGGCGGAGCCTGCAAGCGCCGGGACCGCGGTGCGGTGCATTCACATGTCGCCGCGCGAGGCGAGCCCCTGCGTCACCGTGTCGCAGGGGGTAAACCCTGAACGGGGTCCAAGGTTGGCTATGGCCCCGTAGAATGGCGGCGTGCGCCGTTCTGCTCTCCACCGCCGGTTCCAGGCCCTGGCATGGCTTGCCATGCTGCTGGTGCTGCTCGCCCCGCTGGTGAGCCGCTGGCTGGCGCACGGTCACGTGGCTGCCGCTGTACCGGTGGCAGCCGTGGACCACGCGATGCACGCAGAGCATGCGCAGCACGCGATGGAAGGGCACCACGACCATCACGCGATGGCGATGCCGCACGGCGAGGCCGCAAAGAAGCCGGCCGTCGATCCACACGCCGATCATGAGATGGGCGTGGATTGCGATTACTGCCTGATCGCAGCGCGGTTGATCACCCTGCTGGTGGCGGCAGTGCTGCTGTTGGCGCCGATGGCACCGGTGTGCCGCGCACTGCGCGGTGCGGTGCAGACGTTGCCGCAACGGATCAGCGGCACATTGGGAGCGCGTGGGCCGCCAGCCATGATGGCCGCCTGAGCCGCACGCGCGTTGCATTGAACATTTTTCCATGAGGTTGCCGGCCACGGCCGGTGCCCGCACGCGCGTGTTTGTCCCTTTCTGATTGCTGCCCTGCCATTGCGGGGTGGCCTTGCATGCCGTGAATAAATGAAAACGAACCCCAACTCCGCGCGCCTGCGCCGGGCGACGCTGCCTGTCCTGTGCGCGTTGCTCCTGCATGCCGCGCCCCTGCTTGCCGCCGACGCGGCACCCCCGACCACGCTGGATACCGTGCGGGTGGTCGATACCCGCAGCGGTGAGCTGTCGTCCTCCGCCAACGCCGGTTCCGCGCTGGGCCTGAGCGTGCTGCAGACACCGGCCAGCCTGACGGTGATTTCGCGCGAACAACTGGAGCAGCGCGGCGACAGCAACCTCAACGATGCGATCAGCCGGGCGGGTGCGATCAGTGCGATGCCGCACCCGGGCAATGGCCTGAGTGCGCTGTCCAGCCGCGGCTTCACCGACGGTGCTTCGGTGATGCGGCTGTACGACGGGCTGCGCCAGTACGGTGGCGTGGGCATCACGTTCCCGTTCGATACCTGGTCGATCGAGCGCATCGAAGTACTGCGCGGCCCGGCCTCGGTGATCCATGGCGACGGTGCGATCGGCGGCGTGATCAACATCGTGCAGAAGAAGCCCACGCGCGGCGCCATCGAGAACGAGATCAGCGTAACAGTCGGCAGCGAGGACACCGCGCGGCTGGGCTTCGGCAGTGGTGGCGCGCTGACGCCCGAGCTGGCCTACCGGCTGGATGTGAGTGGCAACTACAGCGGTGGCTGGGTCGACCGCGGGCGCAACAGTGACGCGACAATCTCCGGTGCATTGCTGTGGCAGCCGCGCGCGGACCTGCAGCTGACCCTCACCCATGCGCAGGGCTACCAGCAGCCGATGCGCTACTTCGGTACGCCGCTGGTCGAGGGCCGCCAGCTGGCGGCGCTGCGCCACCGCAACTACAACGTGGACGACAGCGAGATCCGCTATCGCGACCGCTGGACCCAGCTCGATGCGCTGTGGACGCCGACCGCGAATGTCGAATGGCGCACGCGCCTCTACCAGATCGGCAGCCAGCGCGATTGGCGCAATGCCGAGGCCTATGTCTACAACCGCGCTACCGGCTTGATCGATCGATCTGGCAATACCGAGATCACCCACAACCAGGACCAGACCGGACTGACCTCGACGCTGCGCGTGCAGGGAACCGCAGGTGGCCTGCAGAACAGCTTCGCGGTGGGCCTGGACGCCAACCGCGCGCACTTCAAGCACACCAACAACACCTATGCCGGCAGCTCGGGCCCGGTTGATCCGTTCGATCCGGTGCCGGGGCAGTTCGCCAGCGACGCACCGAACCTGCCGCGCTACCGCAACCGTGCCGAGCAGTACGCGCTGTTCGTGGAAGACCGGTTGGCGCTGAGCGAGCGCTGGTCGGTGCTGGGTGGGCTGCGCCACGATCGTGCGCGCATCGACCGTACCGATCTGATCAGCGGCCAGAACGCGTTCTCGAAGACCTACAGCAGCATCGGCTGGCGTGCAGGCACGGTATTCGCGCTGCAGCCGACGTTGAGCCTGTATGCGCAGTACTCGCAGGCGGCGGACCCGGTCAGTGGCCTGTTGATGATCAGCCCGGCCAACGGCGCCTTCGACCTGGCCAAGGGCCGGCAGATCGAGGTGGGCCTGAAGCAGGCCTTCGATGGCGGCGAGTGGACGCTGGCGGCGTATCGCATCCGCAAGACCGGGCTGCTCAGCCGCGATCCGCTGGTGCCGGACCGCCGCGTGCAGGTGGGTGCGCAGACCTCGCGCGGTATTGAAGCGTCCTTGAATTGGAACTTCGCGCCGCACTGGTCGTTGGATGCCAACGCGACGGTGCTGAAGGCCGAGTTCGAGGACTTCCTTGAAACCACGGGTTCGCCGCCGATGCTGGTGTCGCGTGATGGCAACGTGCCGCCGAACGTGGCCGAGCGCCTGGCCAGTGTGTGGTTGAGCTGGCAGTTCGCGCCGGACTGGAGCGCGGCGGGTGGCGTTCGCTATGTCGGCAAGCGCTACGCAGACAACGCCAACACGCTGGAGTTGCCCGGTTACAGCACCACCGACCTGGCGCTGACGTGGCAGGCAGCACCGCGCACGCGATTGTCCGCACGCCTGTTCAACGTGTTCGACAAGGCGTACTACGCCACTGCGTACTACACCAGCACGCAGTGGCTGCTGGGTGCGGACCGTCGCGTTGAGTTCACCGTCGACCATCGCTTCTGAGGACGCGCACCATGTCGCTGCGATCCACTGCCAAGCGCTGGACCTACCTGGTGCACCGCTGGCTGGGCATCGGCGGATGCCTGTTGATGTTGCTGTGGTTTGTCAGCGGCATGGTGATGCTGTTCATCGGCTACCCGAAGCTGACGCCGGGTGAGCGGCTGGCGGCATTGCCGGTGCTGCCGGAGGCCCGCGATCTGCAGGGGCTGTCGGTACTGCCTGCGGCGGTGCAGGCCGAGCCGGAGGCCGTGGCGTTGACCACGCTGCGTGGCGAGCCGGCGTATGTGGTGCGCAATGGCAGCAACGTAGGCGCCTGGTCGGCGTACACCGGCCAGGCGCTGCTGCCGGTGTCGGCACAGCGCGCCGAAGCATCCGCTGCACAGTTCGCCGGCGGCGAGGCGTTCGTGGGTGCGATGCGCGTGGACGAGGACCGCTGGACGCATTCGCGCGCGCTGGATGTGCATCGGCCGCTGTATCGCGTCGAGGTGGGCGGTACACAGCCGGGCGACCTGTATGTGTCCTCGCGTACCGGTGAAGTGGTGCTGGACGCACCGCATGTGCAGCAGCGCTGGAACTATGTGGGCGCCTGGCTGCACTGGCTGTACTTCCTGCGCATGCAGTCGGTGGATCCGGTGTGGACGTGGGTGGTGATCGTGCTGTCCGCACTGTGCACGTTGGCGGCGGTCAGCGGCATCGTGGTGGGGGTGTGGCGCTGGCGCTTCCGCGGGCGCTACCGCTCCGGCGCGAAGACGCCCTATGTCGAACCATGGATGCGCTGGCACCATCTGATCGGGCTGGTGGCTGCGGCCTTCGTGTTCACCTGGATCTTCAGTGGGCTGATGTCGATGAATCCATTGGGCGTCTTCAGCAGCACGCGCGAGGCGATCGACAGCGGGCGCTATCGCGGTGACGCGGTGGCGGTGGATGGCGCGCTTGGCGAGCCGGCGACACTTCTGGCGGTAGCCGATGCCGAGCACTTTCTGCCGGTGGAGATCCAGTGGCGACGGATCGGTGGTGAGCTGTTCGCGGTGCTGCTGGATGGGAAAGGCGATACCCGCATCGTGTCTGGCAGCGATGGGCATCTGCAGGTGGCGCGCCTGCTGCCGGCGACGTGGCTGCAGCAGAAGGTGCGTGCACTGTCCGATGCGCCGATGCAGGGTTTCGTGGTGCAGCGTGCAGCAGACGCCTACTTCTATCCGCGTGCGCCCGAGGCCATGAATGGTGCGGCGGTACGCCGCTTTCCGGTGGCGGTGGTGGACTTCGGCGATGCCGAGGCGACGCGCGTCTATATCGATCTGGCTACTGGCGATCCGTTGCTGACGATGGGGCATCGCGAGAGGGTGGGGCGCTGGCTGTTCTACTTCCTACACAGCTGGGATCTTCCGGCGATGCTGCGCCAGGAAGGTGCCCGGCTGGCGGTGTTGCTGCTGCTGAGCGCTGCCGGCACCGCGTTGTGTGCCACGGCGACGGTGATCGGCTATCGGCGATTGCGGATGAAGCTGCGGCGCAGGCGGCGCTGATGCCGCGGGCTACACCCGCAGCCAACGCGTGGACATTGCCACCAGCAACAAGGCCGTGGCCACGCCGATGAAGGCGGCGATCAGGCCGAAGTGGTTGGCAGCGAAGCCGATCAGCGCCGGTCCGGCAAGGATGCCGGCAAAGCCCAGTGTGGAAACGGCGGTGATTGCCAGCGCGCCGGGCATGCGGGTCTGGTGGCCGGCCAGCGAGAACAGCGCCGGCGCGATGTTGGCGCAGCCGAGGCCAACCAGCACATAGCCGAGCAGTGACGCCTGCCACGGCGTGACCAGGGTCAGTACCAGTACGCCCGCGGCGGCGAGCAGCGCGCCGAACACGATCGCGCGCTCACGGCCTACGCGTGCCACCAGTGCGTCACCGAACAGGCGCGCGACGGTCATGGTCAGGGTGAAGACTACATAGCCGATACCGGCGAGGCTGGCATCGACGCGACGTACATCGCTGAGGAAGACCGCGCTCCAATCCAGCATCGCGCCTTCGCCGAGGAAGGCGACGAACGCCAGCACGCCGATGAACAGCACGATGCCATGCGGCAGGGCCAGCATCGGTGTGTCGTGTGGCATGCGTTCGCTGTGCCAGTGCGATGCCGACAACAGCATCACCAGCAGCATGGCGCCGACGCCGATCAGCACGGATGCCAAGGGAGGCAGCTGTGCGGACAGCAGCACGGTCATGGTGGCCGCGCCGAGGAAACCACCGATGCTGAAGAAGGCGTGGAAGCCGGACATCATCACGCGCCGTGCTTCGCGCTCGACGATGACGGCCTGCACGTTCATCGTGCAGTCCATCGCGCCTACGGCGGCGCCGAACACGAACAGGACCAGCCCTAGAATCCGGGCCGAACCAGCCAGGGCCAGGCCGGGCACGGTCAGGCAGATCAGCAGGCTGCTGGCCACCATCACCCGCCGGCAACCGAGGCGCGCGGCCAGCACGCCGGACAACGGCATTGCCAGCAGCGAACCGGCACCGAGGCAGAGCAGCACCAGCCCCAGCGTGGCGTCGTTGATCTCGGTGCTTGCCTTTGCGAACGGCACCAGGGTGGCCCACAGCGCGGTGGCGAAGCCGGGAATGAAGAACGCAGCGCGGGTCGCGTGCTGTTCGGCACGCGCGCGGTTGGCAAGGGACATGAGCGGTACGGTCAGGGGGGAGTGGGGTGTACCGCGATGCCTGCGGCGCGGAAGCGTGCCGCCAATGCGGGGGGGGCGGTGGTGGTCAGCACCAGGTCGTCGATCTCGTCCAGGCTGGCGATCTGCCAGTTGCCGCGGGCACCCAGCTTTTCAGTAGTGGCGGCGACGATGACGCGGCTACTGCAGGCCACCATCGCGCGTTTCAGCGTGGCTTCTTCCGCATCCATTGCCCACACGCCGGTGTCGCCGTCCACCGCGCAGGGGCCGGGCAGGTACACGTCGGCACGCAGGCGCTGCACCTGGGCCAGTGCTTCTGCGCCGACCGCACCACCGCCACGGGCCAGGCGCCCGCCGATCAACTGCACTGAGGTGCCTTCAAGCAGGCTGGCGGCCGTGGCGATCTGTGGCGCGTTGGTGATCACCGTCAAGCCGAGGGCGGCCGGCAGCTGCTGGGCGATCGCCAGGTTGGTTGAACCGGCATCGAGCAGCACGACCTGGCCGGGTTGCAGCAGCGCGCAGACGCGGGCGGCCAGTTCGGCCTTGTCGCCGCGATCGCGGGTCAGGCGCTCGCGCAGCGGGCGTTCCTTGGGGGGCGGTAGCACGGCGCCCCCGTAGACGCGTTGGCATAGCCCTTGCGCGGCCAGTTCGCGCAGGTCACGGCGGATCGAATCTTCGGAGACGGCATAGCGGCGCGCCAGTTCGGCGGCGACCACGCGGCCCTGCTGGCGCAGTTCGTCGAGGATCTGCCGGGTGCGCTGGGCGGGGAGGGGGCTGGGATCGGAGCTCATGCCGCAAGTCTGCACGTTCGTGCATTAACGTGCAACAACGTGCATTCGGTGTTGGGGGGACACACGGCGGCTGGACTGCTGGTGAATTCGCCCGCGCCCACGTCTATGGATCGCCCTCGCGGCCCGGCATGATGGCGGGGCACTTGGCATGGAATCCCTGATGTCCCCCATCGTTCCACGCGCAGCTGGTTCTGCAGCGCCTTCATCAAGAAGTCGAACCTGCGCTATGCCAATTTCTCGCGGGTGACGCTGGAGAAATGCGAACTGTGGGAAAACCGCTGGGATGGCGCGAATGTGAGCGGCGCCAGCTTCGCAGGCTCGGATCTGTCCGGTGGCCAGTTCGAGGGCATCGACTGGAACAGCGCCAACTTCACCGACTGCGACCTGACCCACTCAGAGCTGGGTGAGCTGGACCTGCGCAGCACCAACCTGCGCGGTGCCACGCTGGATGTGCAGCAGGTGGCACTGCTGATGCAGCGCATCGGCATCACCGTGGTTCCGTAGGCATCACCCGGCGTACGCCACCCAGCCCTTGAAGCTGAAGCCTGCGTAGAACAGCTCCACGCCGTCGAAGCCGGCCTCCTGCAGCAGCGCGACCTCCTGTTCGGGCGACAGCAACGGCAGCCGCTCGGCAATGGCGTCGATTGCGCGCTGTGCATCGGCGTGGGCAACGCCCGAGGTTTCGGCGAACGCTGCGTAGCGCTGCAACCAGCGCAGCTTGCCGGCCGGATCCTGCGGCACGCTGTGGTGGGCGACGATCAGAGGGGCGCCCTGGCGCAGTCGCTTGTGCAGTTCGCGCAGCGTATGCAGGCGTTGCGTAGCGTCGAGGAAGTGCAGGGTCAGCAGGCAGCTGGCACCATCGAAGCGCACGTCCGGGGCATCGTCGATGTAGCCTTCCAGCAGCTCAACGCGTGCGTTCAACGGGCCCAGTGTCTGCTCGGCCAGGGCCAGCATCGGCGCGGCCGGGTCCACGCCCAGCAACTGCCAGCCCGGCTGCGCCTCGGCGAAGGCTTTCAGCTCCAGCCCGCCCCCGGCACCCAGCACCAGCACGCGGCCCTGTGCGGGAACGCGTTCGGCCAGCAGCAGGCGGCTCATCTGCTGCAACGCGAGGAAGCCCGGCACCTGGCGCAGCGGCCCCTCGGCATAGCGGGCAACGGCCTGCGGATCGGAAAACGAAGACATGCGTGCATTCCTGCAACAGGGACATACCACTGTACCGTGGCATGCAAGTGCCTTTGCCGCGGGACACTCCCGCCTGCGCTCACCGGCTTGCATCCCGCTCAGCGCAACTCCCGCGCAAGCACCTGCCAGATCCTCGCGTCCTGGCACTGCGAAACGTTGAAGCGCAGATAGTCGGCCGCGCGCTGCGACTGGCTGAACGCGTTGCCCGGCGCCAGCACGATGCCTTCTCGCAGGCACTGCCGCGCCAGCACGGCGGAATCGCGGCCATCCGGCAGTTGGCACCACAGGAACAGTCCGGCTTCCGGCTGCAGCCACGGCGTGATGCCAAGCGTGTGCAGCTTGCGCAGCGTGTGCCGGCGCGCGTCGGCCAGGCGCGAACGCACCGATTGCATGTGGCGGCGATAGCCACTGTCGGTCAGCGCGATGTGCATCAGCTGCGCGGCCAGGTGGCCACCGCCGAAGCTGGTCGCCAGCTTCAGGTCGGTTAATGCTTCGATCCAGTCATGGCGTGCAGCGATGTAGCCGCAGCGCGAGGCCGCCGACAGCGTCTTGGAGAAACTGCCGACGTGGATCACACGTGACAGCCCGTCGAGCGCGGCCAGCCGCGGCGCCGGCTGCAATTCGAAGTCGGCGAAGATATCGTCCTCGACGATGATCAGCTCGCTGCGTTCGGCCAGGCCCAGCAGGCGGTGCGCGGTGCTGGCCGAAAGCACCGCGCCGGTCGGGTTGTGCAGGCCGGAGTTGGTGATGTACAGCCGCGGCGAATGCGCCTGCAATGCGCGTTCGAACGCTTCAAGGTCCGGGCCGGTGGGCGTGTACGGCACACCCACGGCTTGTACCTGGTGCGCCTTCAGCAGTGCGTGGTAGTTGAAGTAGCTGGGGTCATCGACCAGCACGCAGTCACCGGGCTTGAGCAGGAAGCGGCAGATCAGGTCGACCGCGTGCGTCCCGGATTCGGTCAGCAGGATCTGCTCCATCGATGCATCGATGCCCAGCGTGGCGCTTCGCCGTTGCAGCAGCTGGCGCAACGCGGGCAGGCCGAGCGGGCCGGCGTAGTCGGCCAGATGCATGGCATCGGCACGCGCCAACCGGCGCAGGCCGCGGCGCACGCCATCGTGATACAGCCAGTCGCTGGGCATCCAGCCGCACCCTGGCTTGAGGTGGCCCGGCGGGGTTTCCAGCGACTGCCGCGATACCCACAACGGGTCCACGGCGCGGTCCAGCCGGGGCTCCATCTCGGCCAGTGCCAGCGGTGCGGCGGGCCCACTGACATAGAAGCCGGATCCTGCGCGCGCCGTGATCAGGCCTTCAGCCGCGAGGCGCTCGTAGGCTTCGACCACGGTGGAGACTGAGACTGCCATCGCTGCGGCCTGCGCGCGCACCGAAGGCAGGCGGGAGCCGGGACCATCCACGCGGGCGGTGATGCGGTGGCGGACGGCCTGGATGACCGATTCGATGCGGGTAAGCGGACGTGACATGACAGCACTGTAGTGGAAGTGTGGGCAGTACAGTTATTTGCGACTGTACTGGATTGTAGCTGGGGCGGTTCCGCGCTGGATGCTTCCATACACGCTCCGCCAGGCGTCGCCCGGCACTTCAGGATCACAGGCGTGGAACGGTCGGCGAGTGGTTGGATCAATGGCTTCATCGGTGTAGTGATTTTCGCGGGCTCGTTGCCGGCTACCCGCCTGGCGGTGCTTGAACTGGATGCCGGGTTCGTCACCGCCGCACGCGCCACCATCGCCGCTGTGCTCGGCCTGGGTCTGTTGCTGCTGCTGCGCCAGCCGTGGCCGCGCCGCAGTGACCTGCCAGGCCTGGTGGTGGTCAGCCTCGGCGTGGTGGTCGGCTTTCCGTTGCTGACCGCGCTCGCTCTGCGTCACGCCTCATCCGCGCACACCATCGTGTTTGTCGGTCTGCTGCCACTGAGCACTGCGGTATTCGGCGTGCTGCGCGGCGGCGAGCGGCCGCGTCCTGCCTTCTGGCTGTTCTCGTTGCTGGGCAGTGCCTGCGTGGTCGGCTATGCGGTGCGCAACGGCATCGAGGCCTCGCTGCAGGCCGACCTGCTGATGCTGGCGGCGATCGTGGTGTGCGGGCTGGGCTATGCCGAGGGCGGTCGACTCGCCCGCCATCTGGGCGGCTGGCAGGTGATCAGCTGGGCGCTGCTGCTGGCGTTGCCGGTGATGCTGCCGCTGACAGTGCTGATGCGCCCGGCCTCGTTCACTGCGGTCGGTGCGTCGGCGTGGTGGGCGCTGGGCTACGTGGCGGTGTTCAGCATGCTGATCGGCTTCCTGTTCTGGTACCGCGGGCTGGCGCAGGGCGGCATCGCCGCTGTTGGCCAACTGCAGTTGCTGCAGCCGTTCTTCGGCCTGGCCCTGGCCGCGCTGCTGCTGCACGAATCGGTCAGCCTCAGCATGGTGCTGGTGACCGTGGTCGCCGTGATCTGCGTGGCAGGCGCCCGCCGCTTCAGCCGCTGAGCGAAAAAGGGGACGGAGGGGATTAAGTCGTAATCGGTCCTGCTGTGCCTGAAACGACTTAATCCCCTCCGTCCCCTTTCTCAGTGATAGCGCGGGCGTATCGTGGGCTGTGGTCAACGGTATTGGCCGGACGCGGTGCGCTTGGCCGAAGCTGTGCCGATGCAGCCAATTTCCCGAATTTCCTTTGAAGGCCAGGTTGGCCTGGTGACGGGTGCCGCCGGTGGACTGGGCCTGGCCTACAGCCGCCTGCTGGCCGAGCGCGGGGCGCAGGTGCTGATGCATGACGTCGGTGCCGGTACCGATGGCCAAGGCGTTGATCCGCAGCGGATCGTGCGCAGCGTCGAAGTGCTGCAGGCGCAGGGGCTTTCGGTGCAAGCGGGGAGCAACCCCATCGACCATCGCGCCGGTTGCCACGCGCTGGTGCAGGAACTGCTGCAGGCGCACGGCCGCATCGACTTCCTGATCCACAACGCGGGCTGGGTCGAGTACCAGGCGCTGGAAGCGATCGAGGACGACGCGCTGGAGCGGATGCTGTGCCTGGCGGCGAAGACGCCGCTGTGGCTGGCGCAGGCGGCGTGGCCGGCCATGCGCGCAGCGGGCGGTGGCCGCATCGTCATCACCACGTCCGATCGCGCGCTGTATCCACAGTACGCGCAGCGCGGGCTGTCCGCCTATGCGATGGGCAAGCTGGCGGCGCTGGGCCTGGTCAATGTGCTGGCGCTGGAAGGTGCCGAGCATGGCATCGTGGTCAACGCGGTTTCGCCGGTGGCAAAGACGCGCATGTGGGGCATCGAAGGCGAGCCCGACGAACTGCATCCGGAAGCTGTTGCGCAAGGCGTGGCCTATCTGGCATCCACGCGTTGCCAGGAGGGTGGGTGGGCACTGCGTGCCAGCAACGGGCAGTTCCATGCACTGCGCCTGCAGGAAGCCGAGCATGTGGCGTACCCGCGGGATCTGCGCGCGGTGGCTGCTGAAAGCATCGAATCGGTCGCACTGCAGTGGCCGGCCATCGCCCGCGCGAGCGTGGACGTGCGCAGCTGAGGGCGTACCCTAGGCGGGTTCCCACTGCCTGCACCGTGATGATCGACCTGCGCCTGCTTCGCCAGTTCGTGGCCGTGGCCGAAGAGCTGCATTTCCACCGCGCCGCCGCCCGCCTGCACATGTCACAGCCGCCGCTGACGGCGGCGATACGACGGCTGGAAGACGCGCTCGGAAGTGAACTGATCGTGCGCGGCAACCGTACCCTGGGCCTGACCGTGGCGGGGCAGACGCTGCTGGTGGAGGCGCGGGCAACGCTGCAGCAGGCCGAGCAGGCGCTGCAACGCACCCGCGAGGCTGCAGCGGGGCAGTCCGGCAGCCTGCGCGTGGGCTATGTGGGCAGTGCGCTGTATGGACGCCTGCCAGGTTTGATTCGCCGCTTCCGCCAGCAATACCCGCAGGTACAGCTGCACCTGCAGGAAGCGACGTCGCGCCAGCAGCAGTTGTGGCTGCGTGAGCAGCGCATTGATGTCGGCGTGTTGATTCCACCGATTCCCGCCGCCGAGCTGCTGCTGCACGCCTTCGACCACGACCGCCTGGCGATTGCGCTGCCGCGTGCACATGCGCTGGCCGACGCGCCGGAGGTCAGTGTGGCGATGATGGCTGACGAACCGTTCGTTTCATGGCCGGCAGGCGAGGGCATCGGCTTCCATGCGCAGGTGCTGGGCCTGTGCACCGCTGCGGGCTTCACCCCGCGCGTGGTGCAGGAAGCGCAGGGCATGCATGCGGTGCTGTCGCTGGTGGCGGTGGAGGCGGGCGTGGCGATCGTTCCGGCCAGCATGGTCAGCTTCCGCCCGCAGGAGATCGTCTATCGCGTGCTGGAGAGCGAAGCAGCGCGCTTTGACCTGCCGTTCTGCATGCGGCCGGAATCACCGTCGCCGGTGCTGCGCAATTTCCTGCAGACGGCGGGCACCAACTGATTCTGTGGACCCGCTACGCCTCGTCGCCGCGGAACAGGTTGGCAACGGCATAGTCGATGAACACCCGCAGGCGTGCACTGGGATGGCGCCCACCGGGCCACAGCAACGAGAACTGCCCCTGGTGCGTGGGCAGCGCAGGCAGCACCCGTTGCAGGCGGCCATCGGCCAGCGCGTCAGCGGCGAGGAAGTCAGGCATCCAGGCCAGGCCCATGCAACCGATCGCAGCGGCCAGCACGGCTTCCATGTTGTTGCAGGTCATCGCCGTGGGAAGGCGTGCCCCGGCATCGCCTTCGATGCCCGGCAGCTGCCACGGATGCAGCTTTCCGGTGGTGGGGTAACGGAAGCGCAGCGCGGTATGCATGCGCAGCTCGCTCACATCACCGGGCGTACCGTGCGCCTGCAGATAGCCCGGCGCCGCACAGAGGATGAAACGAAAGCCACCCAGCCGTCGTGCGGTCAGGCTGGAATCGGCAAGTTCACCGCTGCGTATCACCGCATCGAGGCCTTCGCTGACCACATCGACGATGCGGTCGTTGAAGTCCAGTTCCAGCTGCACCTGCGGGTAGCGTTGCTGGAAGCCGGGCAGCACCGGCAGCAGGAAGCGGTAGCCGATGGTGGGCAGGCCGATGCGCAGCAGCCCGCTGGGGGCGTGCTGTCGCTGCGCCAGGTCTGCCTGCGCTTCGGAAAGTTCATCCAACGCACGCCGGCAGCGCTGCAGCAGCAGTTCGCCTTCATCGGTGAGGTGCACGCGGCGGGTGGTGCGCTGGAACAGGCGCGTGCCGAGTTCCTGTTCAAGGCGGGCGATGCGCTTGCCGACCGCCGATGCGGACAGGCCGAGTACGCGGGCGGCACCGATGATGCTGCCCGCCTCCGCGGTGCGGACGAAGGCGAGCAGGGCAGAGATGGAGTCCATGAAGGGCATGATTGCGGAACAATCGGCCGCAATCAACGTCCATCGAGCCTGTTTTTCAGCAATAGCGGCCTGTCCATCATCAATGCCCCTGATGGATGGAGGCCCGCATGGCCCCGGTTTCGATGCTCCCCGTACGTTCCCGCACACATCAGCGCTGGACGCTGCTCGCGGTCTGCCTGGCCGCGCTGGCGCTGCCGTTGTCCTTCTCGGCCGGGGCGGTCGTGGTGCCCGCACTGGCCCATTCCGTGGCGGCGTCGCCGACTGCGCTGGCGTGGGTGACCAACGCCTTCATGCTGACCTTCGGCAGCCTGCTGCTCGCTGCCGGTGGCCTGGCCGACCGCTATGGCCGACGGCGGTTGTTCCTGCTGGGCACAGCGGGTTTCACCATCGCCACGGCCGTTGTCTGCCTTGCGCCGACGCTGTTGTGGCTGGATCTGGCGCGCGGGTTGCAGGGTGTTGCCGCTGCAGCGGCATTGGCATCCGGTACGGCGGCGCTGGCGCATGCGTGGCAGGGGCCGGTGCGTGCCCGTGTGTTCGCCCTGCTGGGCACCACGTTCGGTGCTGGGTTGGCGCTGGGGCCGCTGCTCGCCGGACTGCTGCTGCAGGTACTGGGATGGCGCAGCGTGTTTGCGGCGGGCGGTGTACTGACGTTGGCGGCCTTCGCGCTGGGCGCACGCGTGTTGCCCGAAAGCCAGGGCGAGCGCGGGCGGCTGGATGTCGGCGGCATGCTGGGCTTCAGCCTGATGCTGGCGGCGTTGACCCTGGCCCTGCTGTGGCTGGGGGAATTCGGCCTGCATGCCGTGCGCGTGCAGCTGGCGCTGCTGGCGACGGTGCTGCTGGGCGCGGTGTTCGCCTGCACCGAACGGCTGCAGCGCTCACCGTTGCTGGACCTCTCGCTGTTCTCGCAACCGGCGTTCCTGGGTGTCCAGCTGCTGCCGGTCGCAACCTGCTTCGGCTACGTGGTGCTGCTGGTGGTGCTGCCCCTGCAGCTGCTGGGCGTGCACGGCCAGAGCGCGACCCTGGTGGGGCTGCAGATGCTGGCCCTGTCCGCGCCGATGCTGGTGCTGCCGATGCTGGCCGCACGCTGGGCCGAGCGCGTTGGAAGTGCGCGGCTGTGCGCACTGGGCCTGCTGGTCTGTGCCTCTGGCCTGTACCTGTTGTCGCGCTACGCATCGCACCCGTCGCCCTCGCAGTGGGTGCCGTTGCTGATGCTGATCGGTGCGGGCACGGCCTTGCCGTGGGGCTTGATGGATGGGCTGTCGGTGAGCGTGGTGCCGGTGCAGCGCGCAGGCATGGCCGCCGGCATCTTCGGAACGGTGCGGGTGGCCGGTGAGGGCATCGCATTGGCCGCAGTCACGGCCTTGCTTGCGCTGCTGATCGGCCACCAGCTGCAGGGAGCATCGCCGGCATCGCTGGCGCGTGCCGGTGCCTATCTGGCGACGGGGGCGCATGCACAGGCGCAGGCACTGCTTCCGGCGATGAGCGGCGCACAGCTGCAGCAGGCCAGTGCCGAGGCGCTGGCGATACTGCTGCGTGTCCTGGCGCTGCTGACCGCCGCATGCGCTGTGCTGTTGCACCTGCTGCTGCGGCGGCCAGCGTTGACTGTGATCAGAACCGGTAGCTGATGGTGCCGGTCACTACGCGCGGGTAGCCGGCGAAGCAGTCGCCGAAGGTACGGCACGGCGCGTAGTAGCGCTTGTCGGTGAGGTTGGTGATGTTCAACGCCATCGTCCAGTCAGTCACCTGTACTTCCACCAAGGCGTCTGCCAGCGTGTAGCTGGGGGTGATGATGCGCCCGCCGTTGCCCAGCGAGACCGTGTTGCCGACATGGCGCACGCCCAGGCCCAGGCGCAGGCGTGCGGCATCGTCCAGCTGGAAGCCCTTCGAAATCCATGCCGAGGCCAGGTCCTGCGGGGTGTCGTTCAGGCGCTGGCCCACTTCCAATGCGAAGTTGCTGCGGCTGACCTCGGCCTCGTTGCGCGCAACGGCGGCGGTGACGGTGAGGTCGTTGACGAACTGGAACTGGCCTTCCAGCTCGATGCCCCTGGAGCGGATCTGCCCGGTCTGCACTACGTTCAGTACGTTGTCCGGGTCGTTGGTCTGCCGGTTGGTTTCGGTGATGCGGTACGCCGCCATCGTCAGCAGCAGGTTGCGCGCGGGTTGCCACTTGATGCCGGCCTCGCTCTGGCGGCCACGCATCGGCTTGAAGGCCTGGCCGAACAGGTCCTGGCCAGTGACCGGCAGGAACGATTCGCTGTAACTCAGGTAGGGCGACACCCCGGCACCCAGTTCGCCGATCAGGCCGGCGCGATAGGTGGTGGCGTTGTCGGTCTGGCTGGGCTGGCCTTCCGTCTTCGAGCGCGCATGGTCGCGGCGCGCACCCAGTACCAGCGACACGCGGTCGGCCCAGCGGATCTGATCCTGCACGTACAGACCCAGCTGCGTGGAGGTCTGGTCGGGTTGGCGGTCCCAGCCACGCAGCGTCGGCGCCACAGATACCGGGGCGTAGATGTCGATCGGCGTGCCGGTGGCATCCAGGCGCTGCAGCTGTTCCTTGTATTGGCTGTAATCCACGCCGGCCAGCAGCAGGTGCTGGAAGGCGCCGGTGGCGAAGTCGAACTGCAGCGCGTTGTCGGCGCTGAGGATCTGCACGTCCGGGCGGGTGCCATAGGCCGTGCGGTTGACCACGCGACGTGCGGCGTCGATGAACGGATCGGCCGGGTTGCTGTAGCTGTCCACGTACATCTGCTGCAGCGTCGTTTTACCATCGATGTAGCGCACGGCCGAGCGCAGGCTCAGCACGTCGTTGAAGCTGTGGTCGAACAGCGCGGTCAGGCTGTAGACGCGAGAGTCGATGCGGTCGAAGCCCGGGTCGCCGATGAAGGTGGAGGGATCCAGGCGGCGCCCGGGTGGCGCCAGCAGGGTCGCGGCCAGCGGCAGGAACTGCTGGCTGGAGCCGGTCTTGTCATGCTGGTAGCTGGCCAGCAGGGTCAAGGTGCTGCGTTCGCCGCGCCAGCTGATCGACGGTGCCAGGTAGACGCGATCATCCTTGAGCGTGTCGGTCTGCATGTTGGAGGCGCGTACCAGCCCGACCAGGCGACCGGCCACGGAGCCGTCCGCGTTCAATGCACCGCCGACGTCACCCTGCAGCTGCCTGCGATCGAAGCTGCCCAGCTGCACGGCGAGCTCGCCGCGTGCCGCACCGAAGGTGGGGCGCTTGCTGATGGCGTTGATGATGCCGCCGGTGGCGCCGGCGCCGTACAGCACCGAAGACGGTCCGCGCAGCACTTCCACCCGCTCCAGGCCGTAGATCTCCGGTCGCGCCAGCGGGCTGAAGCCGTAGCTGCGGCGCAGGCCATCCACGTACTGCACCGGGTCCAGGCCGCGTACCGAAGTAGCGTCGTTGCGCGTATCCAGGCCCCAGGCATCGGCGGTGACGCCCGCGCTGTAGCGCAGCACTTCCTGCAGGTTGTGCGCGCCGCGATCGGTGAACAGCTGTTGGGTGACCACGCTGATCGCCTGTGGCGTCGCGGTCAGCGCGGTATCGGTCTTGGTCGCGGTACTGGCGCGGTCGGCAACGACGCTGACGCGGTCCAGGGTCCGGGCGTCCGGTGTTTCCGCAGCCACAGCCAGTGGTGCGGTGAGGGCACCGGGCAGCGCCAGGGCAAGGGAGAGCAGGGTGTGGCGGGCAGGCATGGCGGTCGGTCCATGGAAGATCGCCGCGGATTATCGGGATTGCCTTGAATTGATGCAAATGATTATCAATATCGCGTCATCCGGCGGTCGCCTTCGCATCACGCTCCCTATGCCGGCCCGCGCCTAGCCTTGATCGTCCCCGTCCCCCACGGAGACCCGCCATGTGGCTGCTCGACCATCTCTGGCCCGGCCGTAGACCACTTCCTCCCCCGGTCGCGGACGCGCCGCAGGCGCCGCCACGCCGCCCCTGGCTGAAACGTCCGGCGCGGGCCGGGCGCAGCGGCATGGCGCCCTGGCAGAAGGTCGCCACGCCGCCGCGGCGCGCGCGCCACTAGCCGGTGCGGTCGGCGGGGTGGTTGACCCCGTCGTTGACCGGGATCACACCCAGCGCGAACGGGTCGATGCCCTCCAGGCACGCCACGTTGTAACCGTACTGTTCCGGGTTGGAGCGGCGCCGGTGATGGGTGTAGATGCCGCACACGCCGCAGAAGTAGTGCTCGGCCACATGGGTGTTGAACTGGTACAGCTGCAGGTGGTTCTGCCCGCGCACCACCTGCAGGCCCGCGCGGGTAACGCTGGCCGCAATGGCACCCCGGCGCCGGCACATCGAGCAGTCGCAACGGCGCGGGTCGACGATGCCGTCCGGCAGGTCCAGCAGCAGTTCAACCGTGCCGCAATGGCAGGTGGCGCGGTGCTGGGGTTGGACCGGAACGCCGGCCACGGAAGTGATGCCCATCGTTGCTCCTGTGAGATGAACCTGGCCGCATGGACCGCCGCAGACGGTGCGCCGGCGTGCCTGAACGGGCCGTAGATGCCACGGTGAACCCGCTTGTGGCTAACTATGCGGCTTCGGGACCGCGACAGGATGCCAGTGAGAGCCGCAGGACGTTGGATGACAGGAAGTGCCATGGCGCTGGCAGCGTTGTGGGTGACCGGGCTGCTGGCCTATCAGATGCCGGGGCCGGGCTGGCTGGCGAACGGCATTGCGGTGCTGTGGCTGCTGCTTGCGCTGTGGGCGTCGTGGCGGGTCGCGCGTGGCCGTGGCCATCGTCGCCTGGGCATGGCGTTCGGCGCCTCGCTGGCGCTGGCCGGCCTGTGGTGGCTGCTGCTGACCCCGCGCCAGGACCGCGTGTGGGCCGATGACGTGGCCCAGCGCCTGCATGTGGTGTCCTTCGACGGGCGTCACGTGGTGTTCGACAACGTGCGTGATTTCACCTGGCGCAGCGAAACCGACTACGACGCGCGCTGGGTACGCCGCGAATACGACCTGGACCAGCTGCGCTCGGCCGACCTGGTGCTGTCGTACTGGATGGGCCCGGCGATCGCCCACACCCTCATCTCGTTCGGTTTCGAGGATGGGCGCCACGTGGTGTTCTCGCTGGAGATCCGCAAGGAACGTGGTGAATCGTTCTCGGCGCTGGGCGGCTTCTTCCGCAAGTTCGAGATGACCCTGGTGGCCTCGGAGGAGACCGACATCATCCGCACCCGCACCAACGCGCGCGGCGAGGATGTCTACCTGTACCGCCTGCACGGCATGGACCGTGCGCAGCTGAAGGAGCTGTTTGCCGCGTACATCGCGCAGGCGCGCGAGCTGGATGCGAAGCCGGGCTTCTACAACACGCTCACCAGCAACTGCACCACCATCGTCTTCGACCTGGCCCGGCACATCGCGCCCCGCCTGCCGCTGGACTATCGCCTGCTGCTGTCCGGGTATCTGGCCGAGTACGCGCAGGAGGTGGGTGCGCTCACGCCGGGTGTGCCGTACGCCGAACTGCATGACAAGGGCCGCATCACCCAGCGTGCGCTGGACCTGGGCAGCGGCGACCACTTCTCCACCGTGATCCGCCAGGGCGTGCCCGGCACCGAGCAGGACCCGCAGTAATGACCCGACTCTTCCTGATCCGCTGGCAGCGCCTGCTGCCGGCGTTGTTCGCCGCCTTCCTGCTGCTGGGCAGCAGCGGCTGCGCGATGGTGACCGTCAAGCAGGTCAAATCCAGCGATTCGCTGGTGAACAAGCGTGCCGACGTGCTCAACACCGGCAAGCTCAGCCCGGCCGCGCGCGAGACGCTCAGCGCGGCAGGCCTGGACGAGTCGCAGTGCGAGAAGGACTTCCTGGTCTGCCGCAGCACGTTGTTGATGACCGATGACCTCAATGTCGAGCAGCGGTTGTCGGCGCTGTCCGAACTGTGGGTGAAGGCCGCGCTGGCGCTGACGCCGAAGAAGACCGCCGCCGGCGATCCGCCGATGAGCGATGCGGCGCTGGACGCCTGGCTGGAAGCCGCACGCTATGCCTATGCCTACCTGTTCTACAGCGGCCGCTCACCGTCCGACCGTGCCTTCGAGGACCGGCAGACGCAGGTGCGCGACTACTACAACTACGCGGCCGAGAAGGCGGCAGTGGTGTTGTTCGTGCGCGCACGCGCCGCTGCGCTGGCAGGCGAGGACTATACGAAACCGCTCACGGTCGGCAGCTGGTCGCTGGCCTCCAACTACCAGCAGTTGAACCTGAAGAGCATTCCTGCGCAGCTGGTACCGGCCGGCACGGTCAGCTTCGTCGGCCTGCGCAGCACCTATCGCCGCGATGGTTTCGGCGCCGAGCTGGTGATGGTGATGGACCCGCCGAAGCTGGTCGCGCCGGTGATCGCGCCGGATGGCCCGAAGGCCGATACGCCGCCGGAGGATGAGGACGACGCGCGTCGTGGCCGCCGCCATCGCCATGACGATTCGGTGCCCGAGTTCAGCGAGATGTCCTCGATCAACGTCACTGCGTTGCTGCGGTTCGAGGGCAGCAGCCTGGACGATGTGATGCGCACGCGCCGGGTCGAGCTCGATGCCTATTCGCCGGAAGCCACCGAACGCATCACCCTGCACGGCGAACAGGTACCGCTGGCCGGCAATTTCACCGCCGCCTACGGCCTGTGGCTGGCGCAGAGCGGCTTCGCCCGGCAGTCACTGCGCACCCTGTTCGGCATGAGCGAGGGCATCGGCGAACCGCACATCTACCTGATGCAGCCGTGGGACCCGAACCGCCGCATCATCTTCATGCTGCACGGCCTGGCCAGCAGCCCGGAAGCCTGGGTGAACCTGGCCAACGAGATCATGGGCGATCCCGAGCTGCGCCAGCAGTTCCAGGTGTGGCAGGTCTACTACCCGACCAACGCACCGATCGCGCTGAACCGCTATGAGATCGCCAACGCGTTCAACGACACGCTCAAGCATTTCGATCCCAACGGCAGCACGCGTGCGTCGAAGGACATGGTCTACATCGGCCACAGCATGGGCGGCGTGCTCGCGCGCCTGCTGGTGAGCGATTCCGGTGATGTGCTGTGGGATGACCTGCTGGCCAACTACGACCTGAAGGGCGAGCGGCTGAAGCGGGTGCAGACCAAGCTGGGGCCTTTGCTGCATTTCAAGGCGCAGCCGAACGTGGAGCGCGCGATCTTCATCGCCGCGCCGCACCAGGGCACGGATATCGCCGGCAACAAGGTCGGGCGCCTGATCGGTCGCCTGGTGCGCCTGCCGCTGACCATCCTCGGCAAGTTCGAGGATGTGTTCATGGCGCTGGCGCAGGCCGAACAGCAGGTCGATGGCACCGCCAAGCCGAAGATCCCCAACAGCATCGACAACCTCAAGGCCAGCGATCCGTTCGTGAAGGCCGCCGCACAGCTGCCGATCGAAGCGGGCCTGAAGTACCACTCGATCATCGCCCAGCGCAAGCCGGAGCTGCCGGTGGAAAAGTCCGATGACGGGCTGGTGCCATACTGGAGCGCGCACCTGCCGGGGGCACTGTCGGAGAAGGTGATCATTTCCGGCCACAGCGTGCAGGAAACCCCGCAGGCCGTGCTGGAAGTGCGCCGCATCCTGCATCGGGACATCGATGACATGGGCGCCGCTGCCAGGTAGTGCCGGCCGCTGGCCGGCATCATCACGGCATTCCTGCGTGCGTGGAGGTTGCCGGCCAGCGGCCGGCACCACCGTAATGCGGCGGCCTACACCCGCCGCGCGATCACTGCGGCCAGCACCGCCAGGCCGAAAGTGATCGCCAGGCACAGCAGGTAGCCGGTGTGCGGCGCGCTTTCCACGAAGAGGGCGAACAGCGCACCGGAGACCGCCAGCGCGGTGGTCACCGACAGCGCCTCGCTCAACTGCAGCGCCGAGGTATTGGCACCCTGCTCATGCGGCGCTGACAGCGACAGGGTCAGCACCGACAGGCTGGCGTAGATCATGCCCATGCCGAAACCGGTCACGGCCCAGCCGACCAGCGCGACCGGCAGCGGCATCTGCTTGAACAGCACCGCCAGCGTGGCGGCGATGCCGACCGTCATCATCACCGTGCCAACGCGCAGCAGCTGCTGGCGTGACCAGCCGCGCTGCTGGTGACCCTGCAGCCAGGAGCCGGCGAACCAGCCCAGCGCACCGAGGCTGAGCACCGCGCCGGCCCAGCTGGGCGAAAGCCCGCGTTCGCGCTGCAGCAGCAGGGGCAGGTAGGCTTCGCAGGCGAAGAACGCCGCCGCAGCGATGCCGCGCAGCGCGATCACGCTGGGCAGGCCGCGGCGCAGAATCAGCGTTCCGGCCGGCAACAGCCGGTGCACGCAGAACAGCAGCGCCAGCATCGCCACGCCGATGCAGAGCTGGGCGGCCATGCCCTGTTGCTGGCCGCCGACGTAGAGCAGCAGTGCGGCCAGTGAGGCGCCACTGGCCCAGCGCACCACGTTGCCGCGTTCGCCATCGTTGCCGGGCGCAACGGGAGACTGCATGCGCGCCAATGCCGGGCGCAGCAGCAGTGCGGCCGGTATCGCCAGCAGTGGCACTGCCAGGAATACCCAGCGCCAGCCCAGATGCTGCACGATCAGGCCACTCAGCGCCGGGCCGACCATCGACGGCACCACCCAGCCTGCGGAGAACGCGGCGAACACCTTCGGCCGCAGGTGTTCGGGGTAGCTGCGGCCAACCATCACGTACAGCGAGACCGAAATCGCGCCCGCGCCCAGGCCCTGCATCAGGCGCCCGGCCACCAGCATGCCCATGCGCGTCGCAAAGCCGGCCAGCAGCAGGCCCAGCACGAAGCAGGCCAGGCCGTACCAGAGCGGGCGCGCGGGGCCGTGGCGATCCGCCCAGCGCCCGGCCAGGGTCATACCGATGACGCTGGTGGCCAGGGTGCCGCCAAAGGCCAGCGCGTACAGGCGCAGGCCATCGAGCGCTTCGGCCACGGTGGGCATGGCGGCGGCGACGGCCAATGCCTCGAAGGCATGCAGCGCGACCAGCGCGACCATGCCGATGGTGGTGGCGCGGTAGCGCGCGGACAGGATCGAGGTGTCAGCCGGCAGGTGGGCGTCGGCGGGAGAGAGGGTCGGGGTCATACGGGTCAGGTGCAGGCCGCGCTTGTCAACGGGCGGCGAAGATAGCAGCATGACACCTCAACTGTAGTTGAGGTCAAGCAATGGCATCCCAGGAACTCAGCGTTGGCGATGTCTCCCAGCGCAGTGGCGTGGCCATTTCCGCACTGCATTTCTACGAGCGCAAGGGGCTGATCAGCAGCCTGCGCACCTCGGGCAACCAGCGCCGTTACAGCCGCGATGTACTGCGCCGGCTGGCCGTGATCCGCGTGGCGCAGCGGGTGGGCATGCCGCTGGAAGCGGTCGGCCGTGCCTTCGAGAGCCTGCCTGAAGGCCGCGCGCCGACCAAGGCCGACTGGGCCAAGCTGTCGGCGCGCTGGCGCACCGAGCTGGAAGAGCGCATCCACATGCTGCAGCTGCTGCGCGATGAACTGACCGGCTGCATCGGCTGTGGCTGCCTGTCGCTGCAGCATTGCCGCCTGGCCAACCCGGGCGACGTCCTCGGCGAACGCGGCGACGGCCCGATGCGCTGGGAGTGAAAAAGGGGACGGAGGGGATTAGGTCGCAAGTGCACAAACGACTTAATCCCCTCCGTCCCCTTTTTCTCACCAGACCGTGATCGTCTCGCCGCTCTGGATGCCTTCCACCGCGCGCTGGAAGGCCAGTGCCGCGCGCTGCGCGCTCACCGCCTCGAAGCCCGGGAAGTAGGGGCCGTAGGCGGCCATCGATTCGATCAGCACGTTCGGGCTGACCACGTTGATGCGCAGGCCGCGCGGCAGCAGCTCGAGTGCGGCGGCACGCACGAAGCCTTCCAGTGCGGCATTCACCGAGGTGGCGTTGACGCCATCGCGGATCGGCTGTGCGCTGACGATGCCGCTGGTCAGGGTGATCGAACCGCCGGCGTTGAGGTGGTGCTGCGCGGCCAGTGCCAGCCGCACCTGGCCCAGCAGTTTGTCCTGCAGGCCGATGTTGAACTGCTCGGGCGTCATCTCCTGCAGCGGGCCGAAGTACAGCTTGCCAGCGGTGGAGATCACCGCATCGACCGGGCCGGTACGCGCGAACAGTTCGGCAACGCTGGCGTCGTCGGTCAGGTCGACGCGCAGCTCACCGCTGTGGCGGCCGGCCGCGAGGATCTGATGCTGCTGGCCAAGCTGGCGGGCGACTGCCTGGCCGAGGGTGCCGCTGGCACCCACGAGGAGGATCTTCATGGCGGTTCCTTGCGGGAGTGGGAATGGGCGCAGTCTGCGCCGTCACAGTGGGGTTAGGTAAGAAGCGTATGCTTCGCAGATTCCTAACTCAGGGTTAGTAATGGACACCCTCCGATGCATGCAGGCCTTCGTTGCCGTGGCCGAGCGTGGCAGTTTCGCCGGCGCCGCCGAACAGCTGCAGGTCTCGGCGGTGATGGTGGGCAAGTACATCCAGCAGCTGGAGGCGCACCTGGGGACAGCGCTGCTGCAACGGAACACCCGCCGCCAGCGCCTGACCGAAGCCGGCAGCGCCTATCTGGCCGGCTGCCGGCAAGTGCTGGAGCAGGTGCAGCAGGCCGAGGCCGACGTGGCCGGCCTGCAGGTACAGCCGCGTGGCCTGCTGCGGGTCAGTGCGCCGACCACCTGGGGCAGCTGTGTGCTGGCGCCGCAGCTGGCCGGCCTGCTGCGCGCGCAGCCGCAGTTGAACATCGAGCTGGACCTGAGCAACCGCCGCGTGGATCTGATCGAGGACGGCTTCGACGTGGCGATCCGGGTCGGACCGCTGCCATCGCAGGAGGTGGTGGCGCGGCCGTTGCCGCCCTATGCAATGAGCCTGTGCGCGGCGCCTTCATACCTGCGCCGGCGCGGCACGCCGCGCACGCCAGCGGATCTGCAGGGGCATGACTGCCTGAGCCATCTCGCCTGGCGTGGTGGCCATGGCTGGCAGCTGGCCAACGGCGAACAGGTGGACTGGGAGGCGCGGCTGACCTGCAACGACGGTGTTGCGCTGCGCGAGGCCGCCGTGGCCGGGGCAGGGCTGGTGCTGCAGCCGACCGCACTGCTGGCCGGCGAGATCGCGGCCGGGCGGTTGAAGCCGCTGCTGCGCGACTACCTGCCCGAACCGCGGCCGATGCATCTGATCTACCTGCCGGATCGACGGCCGCGCCCGCGGTTGCAGTGTTTCGTCGATTTCGTCATGGCCACATTGGGGCAATGAGCATCTACGCCTTGCGTGGATGATGGTAGGTGCCGACCGTTGGTCGGCACGCCTGTTTCAATCATTCGCCGCAGACAGTTCCTGCCCACGCACCTGCGCGGCGCGCAGCGCGGTGTCCACCAGTGCTTCGAAACCACCGGCCTGGAAGCGCTCGATCGCGGCCTGGGTGGTGCCGTTCGGCGAGGTCACGCGGCGGCGCAGTTCGGCGGGGCTTTCACCGGCCTCATCCAGCATGCGCGAGGCACCCAGCAGGGTCTGCACCACCAGCGTGCGCGCGGCCTCGGCCGGCAGGCCCTGGGCAATGCCCGCCGCTTCCATCGCTTCGGCCAGCAGGAACACGTAGGCCGGCCCGCTGCCGGACACGGCAGTGACCGAATCCATCAGCGCCTCGTGCTCGATCCACACGGTACGGCCGGCACTGGCCAATACCTGTTCGGCCTGCGCGTGCTGCTGTGCATCCACCGACGGCGTGGCATACAGACCGGTCACGCCGGCGCCGAGCAGGGCCGGCGTGTTGGGCATTGCACGCACCACCGGCAGGTTGCCGCCCAGCCAGCGTTCCAGCTGCGCGCTGGTGATGCCGGCGGCAATGGACACCACCAGCGGTCGGTTCGCCTGCGCCAGTGCCTGCAGCGACTGGCAGACCTCGCGCAGCACCTGCGGCTTTACCGCCAGCAGCCAGGTGCGGCCCTGTGCGGCGGCATCGGCGGCGTTGTCGTGTACCTGTAC
Source organism: Stenotrophomonas sp. S4 (assembly GCF_054187805.2). Classification (NCBI taxonomy): domain Bacteria; kingdom Pseudomonadati; phylum Pseudomonadota; class Gammaproteobacteria; order Lysobacterales; family Lysobacteraceae; genus Stenotrophomonas; species Stenotrophomonas sp. S4. The sequence continues at coordinate 1,081,928 of NZ_CM196188.1, forward strand.
GCCGAAATCGGTGGCCAGCGACTCGCGCAGTGCGGCAACCGGTTCGGCCACGTGGATGTGCGCGGCGGGCACGCCCTGGCGGATCAGGCCGGCGATCAGGCTGCGCGCCATGTTGCCGCCGCCGATGAAGGTGATGGAATCAGCTGCCATGGAAGTCTCCTTGGAAAATCAGGCCGGGCGCGGACGCGCGCCGAACAGGGCGGTGCCGATGCGCACCAGGGTGGCGCCCTCGGCGATGGCTTCGGCGTAGTCGCTGCTCATGCCCATCGACAGCGTGTCAACTTGAACGTACTGGGCGGCCAGTGACTGGAAAAGGGTGCGCATGCGCACGAATGCATCCCGACGACGCTCGGCCTCCGGCCACGGGGCCGGAATCGCCATCAGGCCGCGCAGGCGCAGCTGGGGCTCGGCGGCGATCGCGGCGGCCAATGCGTCCACGGCCTCCGGCGCACAGCCGTGCTTGCTGGACTCATCGTCGATGTTGACCTGGATCAGCACGTTCAGCGGGCCGCGCGTGGCCGGGCGATGGCGCGCCAGCGCCGTCACCAGCTTGGGCCGGTCCACGCTCTGCACCCAGTCGAAATGGGTGGCCACGGCCTCGGCCTTGTTCGACTGCAGGTGGCCGATCAGGTGCCACTCCAGCGCCAGATGCTGCAGCGCCTGCATCTTGGCCAGCGCTTCCTGCACATAGTTCTCGCCGAAGGCCTGCTGGCCCTGTGCGGCCAGCGCGGCCACGGCCTCGGCCGGTTGGGTCTTGGAAACGGCCAGCAGGCGCGGATCGGGGCGGCCGGCCGCCTCGGCGGCAGCATGCAGGTTGCTCAGGATCTGGGGCAGGGGAGTGGCCACGTAACGCGTTCCGTTGAATCAGGAGGCTATACTGCCGCCCGGGGAAAGATCCTTCCAGTCGAAGCCGTTATTGGGGAGTAGCCGCTCATGGATATCGCCGAACTGCTGGCGTTTTCCGTAAAGAACAAAGCGTCCGACCTGCACCTGTCCGCAGGCCTGCCGCCGATGATCCGCGTGGACGGCGATGTTCGCCGGATCAACATCCCAGCCCTGGACCACAAGCAGGTCCACGCGCTGGTGTACGACATCATGTCCGACAAGCAGCGCCGCGATTACGAGGAATTCCTCGAAGTGGACTTCTCCTTCGAGATCCCGTCGCTGGCGCGCTTCCGTGTGAACGCGTTCAACCAGAACCGCGGCGCCGGTGCGGTGTTCCGTACCATTCCGTCCGAGGTGCTCACCCTTGAGGACCTGGCCTGCCCGCCGCTGTTCCGCGAAGTGATCCAGCAGCCGCAGGGCCTGATCCTGGTGACCGGCCCGACCGGCTCGGGCAAGTCGACCACGCTGGCGGCGATGATCGACTACATCAACAAGAACGAATACGGCCACATCCTCACCGTCGAGGATCCGATCGAATTCGTGCACACCTCGCAGAAGTGCCTGATCAACCAGCGCGAAGTACACCGCGACACGCATGGCTTCAACGAAGCCCTGCGCTCGGCACTGCGTGAGGACCCGGACATCATCCTGGTCGGCGAACTTCGCGACCTGGAAACCATCCGCCTGGCGCTGACCGCCGCGGAAACCGGCCACCTGGTGTTCGGCACCCTGCACACCAGTTCGGCGGCCAAGACCATCGACCGTATCATCGACGTGTTCCCGGCCGGCGAAAAGCCGATGGTGCGTTCGATGCTGTCCGAGTCGCTGCGTGCGGTGATCTCGCAGGCACTGCTGAAGAAGGTCGGCGGCGGTCGTACCGCTGCGTGGGAAATCATGGTCGGCACCCCGGCCATCCGCAACCTGATCCGCGAGGACAAGGTGGCGCAGATGTACTCGGCCATCCAGACCGGCCAGCAGTACGGCATGATGACCCTGGACCAGCACCTGCAGGACCTGGTCAAGCGCAGCCTGATCACCCGCAACCAGGCCCGCGAGTACGCCAAGGACAAGCGCCTGTTCGAGTAAGGCGGGGCAGCAGCGGGGCGGCGTGCGCCAGTGCGCCGCCGTACCCGCGCCGTTTCCTCCACCGACCGTTTCCTGGTACATGCCCCATTGGGAGCCCGCCGTGAACACCACCGCGACCACCATCGATTTCACTTCGTTCCTCAAGCTGATGGCGCACCAGCGCGCCTCGGACCTGTTCATCACCGCCGGCATGCCGCCGGCGATGAAGGTTAACGGCAAGATCTCGCCGATCACGCAGACCCCGCTCACGCCGCAGCAGAGCCGCGACCTGGTCCTCAACGTGATGACCCCGGCGCAGCGCGAGGAATTCGAGAAGACCCACGAATGCAACTTCGCCATCGGCCTGTCCGGTGTCGGCCGCTTCCGCGTCAGCTGCTTCTACCAGCGCAACCAGGTCGGCATGGTGCTGCGTCGCATCGAGACGCGCATTCCGACCGTGGAAGAACTGAGCCTGCCGCCGATCATCAAGACGCTGGCGATGACCAAGCGCGGCATCATCCTGTTCGTCGGCGCCACCGGTACCGGTAAGTCGACCTCGCTGGCGGCGATGATCGGTTACCGCAACCAGAACTCGACCGGCCACATCATCACCATCGAAGACCCGATCGAATTCGTGCACAAGCACGAGGGCTGCATCATCACCCAGCGCGAGGTCGGCATCGATACCGACAGCTGGGAAGCGGCGCTGAAGAACACCCTGCGCCAGGCGCCGGACGTGATCATGATCGGCGAGGTGCGTACCCGCGAAGGCATGGACCATGCCATCGCGTTCGCCGAAACCGGCCACCTGGTGCTGTGCACCCTGCATGCCAACAACGCCAACCAGGCGATGGACCGCATCGTCAACTTCTTCCCGGAAGACCGCCGCAACCAGCTGCTGATGGACCTGTCGCTGAACCTCAAGGGCGTGGTCGCGCAGCAGCTGGTGCCGTCGCCGGATGGCCGCTCGCGCAAGGTGGCGATGGAGATCCTGCTGGGCACGCCGCTGGTGCAGGACTACATCCGCGACGGCGAGATCCACAAGCTGAAGGAAGTGATGAAGGACTCGGTCCAGCTGGGCATGAAGACCTTCGACCAGAGCCTGTTCGAGCTGTACCAGGCCGGCGAGATCAGCTACGAGGACGCGCTGCGCTACGCCGATTCGCAGAACGAGGTGCGCCTGCGCATCAAGCTCAGCCAGGGCGGCGACGCGCGCACCCTGTCGCAGGGGCTGGACGGCGTGGAGATTTCCGAGATCCGGTGACTGGACGGGCGCCTGCGGGCGCCCTCTGCTCCGGGATGACCGCAGCGCCGGATGCACGCCGGCGTGCACCTGCCAGGGAGGCGTGCATGCGTGTGACTGCGAGCGTGATACTGGCCATCGCCGTGCTGCTGCAGGGCGGTTGTGCTCGTACCCCCGAACCGGCTGCCCCGGCCGAGGGCTGCGACGATCCGGAGGCGCATGCCTGGTATCTGCTGCCACCGCCTGCACAGAGGCGTAGCAGGGGCCCGCTTCCCTTCCTCGATTTCACCGGGTTTGCGAGGGCATCCTACAGAGACGCGTTGCGGGATCTCGATGGCTTGCCGGAGCCGTCGTTCCGCTGTGGCAGCGTACCGGTCCAGGCGTATCGCTTCGTCTGGCATACCCCATTCTTCCCGGGCGTGGTAGTACGCGCGCAGCGCAACGCAGCCGGCCAGGCGTGGATCGTCGGGCGCAGTGCACGCGATTTCGAGATTCCCGGATCGTCGCCCGGGCGTCCATCCACCGTCATCAAGGGCGGCACGTGCGCGCCACCGCGCGCGCTGAGTACGCAGGAATGGAAGGCCATCGCCGCCGCGTTTGCGCTTTTGCAGGGCGAAGACTCGAGCGCTGGCCTTGATGGCTCAACGTGGATGTTCGAGTCCGTGGTGGACGGCGAGCAGCGTTGGTTCGCGCGATGGGTGCCGCGGGATCCGGCGTTCCGCAACACTGGCAGGATGATGGTGGAACTGGCGGGGTGCACTGACACCGTGCCGGGCATGGAATGACCCGCGCGCCGCCGATTGATGAATTCCAGTCATGACCGACTGCCATCCAGCCGGTTCAATCCACCGCCAATGCAGGCGTATCGTCAGCGCTCCCCCTCTGGAGCACGACGATGCAGACACGTGAACTCGGCCGCAGTGGCCTGAAGGTTTCCGCCCTGGGCCTGGGCTGCATGGGCCTGACCCACGCCTACGGCCAGCCGGTGGAGCGCAGCCAGGGCATCGCCCTGCTGCAGGCCGCCGTCGAGCGTGGCGTGACCTTCTTCGACACCGCCGAGGTGTATGGCCCGTACACCAACGAAGACCTGCTCGGCGAAGCGTTGGCGCCGTATCGCGACAAGCTGGTGATCGCCACCAAGTTCGGCTTCAAGGACGCGCGCGTCGATACCGGCCTGGACAGCCGCCCGGAGAACATCCGTGCGGTGGCCGAAGCCAGCCTCAAGCGCCTGCGCACCGACCATATCGACCTGTTCTACCAGCACCGCGTGGACCCGAACGTGCCGATCGAAGATGTGGCCGGCACCGTGCGCGACCTGATCGCCGAAGGCAAGGTCGGCCACTTCGGCCTGTCCGAGGCCAGCGCCGCCACCGTGCGCCGTGCGCATGCGGTGCAGCCGGTCGCCGCCGTGCAGAGCGAGTACTCGCTGTGGTGGCGCGAGCCGGAGCGCGAGCTGCTGCCGACCCTGCAGGAACTGGGCATCGGCTTCGTGCCGTTCAGCCCGCTTGGCCGCGGCTTCCTGACCGGCGCGATCAACGCCGACACCACCTTCGACGCTAACGACTTCCGCAACAGCGTGCCGCGTTTCCAGGTGGAAGCACGCCGCGCCAACCAGGCGCTGGTTGATCGCATCGGCACGATTGCTGCGGCGCGTGGCGCGACCCCGGCACAGGTGGCGCTGGCCTGGCTGCTGGCGCAGGCGCCGTGGATCGTGCCGATTCCGGGCACGACCAAGGTCCATCGCCTGGAAGAGAACCTGGGCGCGACCGACCTGCAGTTGGCACCGGAGGATCTGCAGCGCATCGCGCAGGCACTGGACGAAGTGTCGATCGTCGGCGAGCGCTACAACGCGCAGCGTGCGGCGCAGGCCAAGGGCTGATCACCAGGTGGGTGCGGTGGGTGCGGACCGTTGGTTCGCACTCCTCAACTTCCCATCGGCCCGCGCAGCGCTTCAAGCACCGTGCGCATCGCCACGGTGACGTGGCGGCGCGATGGGTAATACGCGTAGTAGCCATCAAAGTGCGGGCACCAGTCGTCCAGCACCGACTGCAGGCGACCATCGTCCAGCATCGGCTGCACCTGGTCTTCCGGCAGCCAGGCCAGGCCGCTGCCGGCCAGCGCCGCGGCGCGGGTCATACCCATGGTGTTGAAGGTCCACTGGCCGGTCACGCGCACGCTCAGTTCGTTGCCGTCCTGGCCGAAATCCCACGGCATCAGTCCACCATGCGTGGGCAGGCGCAGGGTCACGCAGTTGTGCCCGGCCAGGTCGTCCGGATGCTGCGGCACCACGTGCTGGCGGAAGTAGCTGGGCGCGCCGACCACGCGCATGCGCAGCGGCGGGCTGATCGGCACCGCGACCATGTCGCGGGCCAGCCGCTCGCCGAGGCGGATGCCGATGTCGTAGCGTTCGGCGACGATGTCGGCCAGGCCGTAGTCGGTGGTCAGTTCCACCTTCAGGTCCGGATAGCGCTGCAGCAGCGGCGCCAGCCGCGGCCAGGCCAGGTACTCGGCAGCATGGCCGGTGGCGTTGATGCGGATGGTGCCGGCCGGGCGCTCGCGGTACTCGGCCAGCGCGGCCAGTTCGTCCTCGATCTCGGCCAGGCGTGGGGCGAGGGTTTCGAGCAGGCGGGCGCCAGCTTCGGTGGTGGACACGCTGCGGGTGGTACGGGTCAGCAGGCGCACGCCGAGGCGCTGTTCCAGGCCGCGCATGGCATGGCTGAGCGCTGACTGGGACACGCCGAGCTGGGCGGCGGCCCTGGTGAAGCTGCCTTCGCGGGCAACGTGCACGAAGGCCTGCAGGTCGTTGAGGTTTTCACGGGGCATGACGGGATGATAAGGCTCCCGGATTGAACGGGCCTGTCGATTTCCGGCGCCCCGGTTCGTCGTACCGGTACATCCAACGCAAGGAGCTTCCGCATGAGCACTGACACCAAGCCGAAAGGCCCGGCCTCGTATTTCCCCTCCATCGAGAAGGCCTACGGTCAGCCGGTGGCGCACTGGTTCGGCCTGCTGGCGAAGCAGCCTGGGCTGAGGCACATGGAACTGGTCAGCTTCCTTAAAAGCGAGCATGGGCTGGGCCATGGCCACGCCAACGCGCTGGTGGCGCACCATCTGGCCGAGAAGGGATGAGGCAGGCAACGCTGCGCTGAACGGTCGTGTGGGGCCTGGCCACACGGCATCCAGGGTCAGGCAGACTGGGCGTTCATCCCGAGGCAGGACGCCCATATGCAGGTCACGTTGGACGCGATCACCGTCGACAACTACGAAGCCGTGTGCGACCTCGAGGTCAGTGAGGCGCAGCAGGATTTCGTCGCCGGCAACACCTGGTCGCTGGTGCAGGCCGCATTCCATCCCGGCTACCAGACCCGTGCCATCCAGGCCGATGGCGAGCTGGTCGGGTTCTTCATGTGGGTGCCGGAGACGCCGCAGCGCATCTCGATCTGGCGCTTCATGGTCGACCAGCGCTGGCAGGGGCGAGGCATCGGGCGCCGCGCGCTGGAACTGGCGCTGGCGCAGATCCGGGCCACGCCCGGGCTGGCCGAGATCGAGATCTGCTACAACCCGCGCAATCCGGTGGCCGGCGCCTTCTACGGCAGCTTCGGGTTCGTCGAGACCGGCATGGATGACGATGGCGAGGACATGCTGGCCGTGTTGCCTGTTGCGGGTCTGGAATAATCTGAATGGGCGAGGGTGGCTGAACGATTTCATCTGCAACTGTCATGCAGATCGTGTCTAATACCGCTCCCCACCCGCTGTTCCCCCACCCGCATGTCCCCTCCTTCCCATGGCCCCGCGCCGTGCGACGACGCTGACGGCCACCTGGTCACCGCCGGTCCGCTGACCCCACCGCCCGACAGTGCCGGCACCACCGCCGACGAAAAAGCGCTGCGACACTCGATCGCCGAGGACGTGCAGGGCATGGTGCTGGCCACGATGGTGGCCTCGCTGGGCCTGGCCATCTTCGCCAAGGGGGGGCTGATGATCGGCGGCATGGCCGGCATGGCGTTCCTGCTGCACTACGCGATGGGCTGGAACTTCGGCCTGGTGTTCGTGCTGGTCAACCTGCCGTTCTACTGGGTGGCGCTGCGGCGCATGGGCTGGGAATTCACCCTGAAGACCTTCGCCGCGGTCACCGCCTGTGGCGTGCTGACCGACCTGCTGCCGCGCTGGATCGACTTCTCGCATATCAACCCGCTGTACTCGGCGATCGTGGGCGGCGCGCTGTCCGGCCTGGGCATCCTGTTCTTCATCCGTCACCGCGCCAGCCTCGGCGGCATCGGCATCCTGGCGGTGTACCTGCAGCGCACCCGTGGCTGGAGCGCCGGCAAGGTGCAGATGTCCTACGACGCCTGCCTGATGGTGGCCGCGTTCTTCGTGCTGTCACCGTCGAAGGTGCTGTACTCGGCCATCGGCGCGGTGGTGCTCAGCCTGGTGCTGATGTTCAACCACCGCCCCGGCCGCTACATGGGCGTGTGATCGCGCTTTCCGCGTTCGCCGTGAACGTGTAGATCACCCGCAGCATGCAGTAGAGCCACGCCATGCGTGGCTGGCGCGGACGCCGATCAAGCGCCGGAGGCCTTCAACCACGGCGGCGACAGCGTCAGCAGCCGTGCATGCACCGGGCAGTCCGCGGCGTGCGCACCGGGCAGGTAGCCCAGGCTCATCAGGAATTCGCCGGTGATCTCGCCGCCGGTGAAGCGGAACGTCTTCTTGAACAGCTTGACCCAGTCGGCCTTGCTGCGCGGGTGATGCGCATCCAGCCATGCCGCGAAGCTGCCATGGCTGGCCCGCAGCTGCTGGATCACCTGCGCGTTGTGGATCGCCGCCAACACCTTCAGCCGGTTGCGGATGATGCCTGCGTCCGACAGCAGGCGTTCGATGTCCTGCTCGGCATAGGCCGCCACGCGGTCGACATCGAAACCGTCATAGGCCGTGCGGAAGCCCTCGCGCTTCTTCAGGATCGTTTCCCAGCTCAGCCCGGCCTGGTTGATCTCCAGCACCAGCCGCTCGAACAGCTCGCGCTCGTCACGCTGCGGGAAGCCGTACTCGTTGGCGTGGTAGTAGTCGTGCACCGGATGGCCCGGGGCGATGAGGCAGTAACCGCTCATGGGGAGGACTCGTTGGATTCGGGTTCGGGATCGATGGCCAGCGCAGGGCGCCCGCCGATGGACAGCATCGGCCAGCGCGGCGGTTCGAGAGTGAGCTCGCCATCACGCAGGGCCTGGTTGATGGCTTCGGCCTGGCCGCTGACAGTGCCGAACAGCGAACCGGCCCGGCGCCAGTGGGCATCCCTGCCACGTGCATACAGCACGCAGTCCGGCCCACGGTGGGTGTACAGCTCGCACAGCAGCACTTCGCCGGTGCCATCGCCGTCCAGGTCGCGATGCACGATCAGGCAGTCGCGCTCGCTCTGGGCGCAGGATTCGCCATTGATCGAACGCGTGGCCAGCGCCTGCCACCAATCGTCCGGCGGCGAGCTGGATCCCTTGGCCAGCTTCAGCGCGCGCTGCAGGGCGGCGACGTCCTGCGGACCCTTGTCGAGGCGGTGGCCGTCGTCCCAGCGTGAGGTACGTGCCAGTGCTGCAGCGATCACCTGTGGCGCGTTGGCATCGGTGGTGATGGCTGGATCACGCTGCAACTCGCGCAGCGCCTGCACGCCACGGCGCCCAAGATCGAAGCGCAGCACGTTGACGTCGCTACTGGTGATCGCCGGCGGATCCGCACGCAGGCGCGCCAGCTGGCTGGACAGGGTCAGCCGCACCGGATCCAGCAGCGGCGAGTTGCCCAGCAATGCCAGTGCCAGCACCGCCCAGCACATCCAGCGGTTGACCGGCTCCAGCATCTGCAACCAGCGGCTCTGCCGGCGCAGCACCGCCAGCGCATAGCCCACGGCATAGCCGGCCACGGCCAATGCGACGAGTACCGCCCAGAACCGGTCCACGGTCCAGCCGTACTGCGTCACGCGCAGGCCCAATGCATACAGCGCCAGCGCGGCGTACACCGGCAGTGTCAGCAGGCTGGCCTCGACCAGCCTTCGCAGTACCAGAGGGTAGGGTGCACTGTCTTCCCCCTGCTGGTAGACCGCATTGGTGAACGTCACCAGCAGCAGCGACACCACCACCAGCAGGCTGGCGGCGGAACGGGTCTTCCACAGCGGTTCCAGCCCGGTCAGCGGCAGGCTCAGCACGAACAGCACGGCGATGAACGAGAGCAGCGGCAGCAGCCCGCGGCAGATCGCGAACAGCACCTGGCGGGTGATCTGGATCGCGCGGTGCTGGGTGCGCCCGATCAGCACGCCGAACCCGGCCAGGCTGCCGGTGGCCAGCGCGATGAACGCGTCCTGGCGGAACAGGTCGCGGAAGACGGTCACGTCGAGCAACTGGAACAGCGCCGCCCACAGCCACAGCAGCAGCCAGGTCAGCCCGGTGAACAGCGCAGCCAGGGCCAGGGTCAGGCCGTTCTGCCAGGCACGCTCGAACAGCTCCGGATAGCTGGCGCGCCAATGCCCATGCTGCAGCTGGAACTGCCACCAGGGCAAGGCCACGAATACCGCCACGGCAATGCCCAGGGTCAACGGGACCTGCAACGCGCCCGACTCCAGTGCGGTCTCGCCAGTGAGGTTCCAGCCGGTCCAGGCGGCCAGCGCCAGCACCACCGCTGAGCCGAGCACGGCCTGCAGCCACAGTCGGCGCTGGCCCAGCTCGACCAGGCTCAGCGCCGCCGCGCTCGGAATGGCCAGCACCCAGGCGTACCAGCAGTAGCGCCAGCCGATATCGCGGAACGGCCACGCATCGGACAGTTCCTGTGCGGCATACAGCATCAGGCCCTGCAGCAGGGCAAGCAGGACGATGGCGCTGCGTGCCGGCAGGGTCAGGGGCGATGAAGACTGCATCGAAGACCTTCGATGGCAAAGCACCATCCTAGCCCATCGCTGTTCCGCGCCATCGCGCGACCATCCCGCCCCCAGCAGGTAGAATGGGGGCATGCCTGTAACGCCGACCTCCCTTGCCGATCACCTGCTCGTCGCGCTGCCGTCGCTGCTCGACGCGACCTTTGCCCGCAGCGTCGCGCTGATCTGCCAGCACGACGAGAACGGGGCAATGGGCGTGCTGGTCAACCAGCCTTCCGAATACACGCTGGGTGAAGTGCTTGCACAGATGGACATCACCACCGGTGATGGCGACCTGCAGGCGCGCATGGTGCTCAATGGCGGCCCGGTGCATCCCGAGCGCGGCTTCGTCATCCATGACGACGCGCGGGCGTGGGATTCCAGCCTGACCGTGGGAGAAGGCCTGTACCTGACCACCTCGCGCGACATCCTCGAAGCGATGGCGCGCGGCGAAGGCCCGGCCAATGCCGTGGTCACCCTCGGCTGTGCCGGTTGGGGTGCAGGGCAGCTGGAAAGCGAGCTGTCCGAGAACAGCTGGCTGACTGTGCCGGCCGATGCCGAACTGGTGTTCCAGCTGCCGCTGGAGCAGCGCTGGCAGGGTGCGGCCTCGCGCATCGGCGTGGACCTGTTCCGGCTGACCGACTACAGCGGCCATGTCTGAGCCCATCATGCCCGCGCCGGATCCTGCTGCCCCGGCCATCCGCCGTGACGGCACCGTTCTGGGTTTCGATGTCGGCTCGCGGCGTATCGGCGTGGCCATCGGCAGTGCCTTCGCTGCGCATGCGCGCGCGGTGGCCGTGGTCGATGTGCACGGCAACGGCCCGGACTGGACCGCGATCGAACGCCTGCTCAAGGAATGGAAACCCGATGGCCTGGTGGTCGGCGACCCGCTGACCCTGGACGGCCAGGACCAGCCCAACCGCAAGCGCGCGCAGGGCTTCGCCCGCCAGCTGCGGGAACGTTTCAAACTGCCAGTGGTGATGATCGACGAGCGTTCCAGCTCGGTCGAGGCCGCACGCCGCTTCGCTGTCGAGCGCGCCGAAGGGCGCAAGCGCCGCCGTGATGCGGCCGCCCTCGATGCCGTGGCCGCGGCGGTGATCATCGACCGCTGGCTGTCGTCGCCGGACGACGCCACCCCCATTCCCTGACTGCCCGACACCGCCATGACCGCCCAGCAAATCGATGCCTCCGGACGCCTGCGCCACCTGCTGACCCTGGAGGGCCTGCCGCGCGAAACCCTGCTGCAGCTGCTTGATCGGGCGGGGCAGATCCGCGATGCCGCGGTCGGTCGCGTCGGCAACAAGCGCCAGGTGCTGGCCGGTTCGGCGGTGTGCACGCTGTTCTTCGAACCGTCCACGCGCACCCGCAGTTCGTTCCAGTTGGCCGCGCAGCGCCTGGGCGCCGACGTGCTGAACTTCGATGCCTCGACCTCGTCCACGCGCAAGGGCGAAACCGCCTGCGACACGCTGCGCAACCTGGAAGCAATGGGCGTGCGCGGCTTCGTGGTGCGCCACCCGGATGATGGCGCCGTGGCCGCGCTGGCCGACGCCGCGGGTGAGGGCACCGCACTGATCAACGCCGGCGACGGCCGCAGCTCGCACCCGACCCAGGGCCTGCTGGACATGCTGACCCTGCGCCAGGCCAAGGGCCCGGATTTCTCGAAGCTGAAGGTGGTGATCGTCGGCGACGTGAAGCACTCGCGCGTGGCCCGCACCGACCTGCATGCGCTGCGCACGCTGGGTGTGGGCGAGATCCGCGTGTGCGGCCCGCAGTCGTTGCTGCCGGACGACGAGACCCTGAAGGGCTGCGTGGTCGGCGATGATTTCGACGCGATGCTGGAAGGCGTCGACGCGCTGATGATGCTGCGCCTGCAGCGCGAGCGCATGGAAGAAGGCCTGGTGCCGTCGCTGGAGCAGTACCACGCGCAGTACGGACTGACCAACGAACGCCTGGCCCGCGCCGGCAAGGATGCCGCGGTGCTGCACCCGGGTCCGATCAACCGTGGCGTGGAAGTGACGGACGACGTGGCCGACGGCCCGCAGTCGTGGGTGCTGCGCCAGGTCGCCAACGGCGTCGCCGTGCGCATGGCCGTGCTGGAAACCCTGCTGGGCTGATCGCAATCTTGACGGCATGGGTGGGTGCCGACCGTTGGTCGGCACAATGGGAATTCGCCTTGAACTGCCTGGGTAGGTGCCGACCGTTGGTCGGCACAATGGGAATTCGCCTTGAACTGCCTGGGTAGGCGCCGACTGTTGGTCGGCACAATGGGAATTCGCCTTGAACTGCCTGGGTAGGTGCCGACCGTTGGTCGGCACAGAGCCATCAGTCCAGTGAAGTGGCGAGCGTAGCCATTGATTGGCTACAGGCCTACCTGCATCGGAGTGGTTGCCCGATAGAAGGTGACTGCTGGCAAGCACACGCTTGTGCCGATGAATCGCGCACGCCTACGCCTTGGCCGCCATTCCCGGATCGGGCAATCCTACATCCTGACCACCGTCACCCAGGGCCGTCGACACTACTTCGACGACGCCACTGCGGCGCAGGTGGTGATGGAGGTGATCCGTCGTCTTGATGCTGACGGTCTGACGCACTCGCTTGCCTATGTGGTCATGCCGGATCATGTCCATTGGCTTGTGGAGCTCCGCGCGTTCTCGCTGGACTACGTCATGCAACGCTTCAAATCGAGCAGTGCATTGCGGACCAACCGCATGCTGGGTAGATCAGGGCGATTCTGGCAATCGAGCTATCACGATCACGCCATTCGTTCCGATGAATCGCTGTTCCGGCACGCGATGTACATCGTCGCCAACCCGATCCGGGCGAACTTGGCGAGCTGTCTTGGGGAGTACCCGCATGCGTGGTGCCGATGGGAGATTGATGGGCAGTTCAATGCAGAGGAACAGCCTGGATCGGAGAGATAGTGCCGACCAACGGTCGGCACCCACCACCAACTCCCATGCCGACCAACGGTCGGCACCCACCAGCTCCCATGCCCACCAACAGATGTTTCCCGACAGGAGCTTTGGTCAGCGCTTCTGCGCGAACAGCCACGCCCACATCGCCGGGTCGGCGTAGGTGGCGTCCCAGGCGTTGTGGTTGCCTTCCGGGTACTCGGTGTAGCGCACGTCGCGTGCGTGGGTGCCCTGGAATGCGCTGTGCAGCCTGCGGTCGTCATCCGGCGGCACCACGTCGTCCAGGGCACCGTGGAAGATCCAGATCGGCGTGTGCCGTAGTCGCCTGGCGATCACGGCGTACGGATCGGATTCCTGGGCCACCTGTTCGACGAACAGGGTCGGCCGCTTGGCGCGCGGCGCGAACACGGCACCGCATACCGGCACGATCGCGGCAAAGCGGTGCGGGTCATCCAGCGCAATGTTCCAGCTGCCGTAGCCGCCCATCGACATGCCGGTCAGGTACTGCCGCGCCGGGTCGGCGCCGAACTCGGCAATGGTCGCGTCCAGTGCGGCCACGGCCATGCGGTTGTTGCGGCCGCTCCATTCCGAATGGCGCGGTGCCTGCGGGAACACCACCAGCGCCGGGAAGTCGGGATGCTCGCGCAGGTAGGGCCCCAGTCCCGAGTACGTCTGCTTGATGCCGTCGCCGCCGCGTTCGCCCGAGCCATGCAGGAACAGGACCACCGGGACGCCGCTGCCGTTGCCGGCGCCTGCCGGCTGTCCCGCCCGCACCCCCGCCGGAATGAAGACCTGGTAGTAGGCGGTCTCGCCGTCCACCTTCACTGCGCGGCCCTCGAAGCGGCCGCGCGCGCTGTCCGGCATCGAGGCACAGCCGGTCATCATCAGGACCGCCAGCAAGGGCAGCCAGCGCGGAATCGAACGGAGCATGGCGTTTCCCGGGGCAGCGAGGTCAGCTGCATCCTAGTCCGCCGCAGGTCAACGCGGCATCATGCGCCGCGTCACTCCGGTCGTGGGAAGCTGGCGATGATGTCCAGCTGCTCCTGCGCCTCGGCATTGCCGTCGGCGGCGGCGGCCTGCACCTGCGCGATGTCCGGGTGCAGCACCACCAGCAGCGGGTTCTCGCATACCGGGCAGTCGTACTCGGTGGCGTCTTCGTCCAGCTCCATCTCCATGGCGCGCGAGCTGCCCTTCCATTCGCAGGCCGGGCAGGTGTGCTGCTGGTCGCGCCAGCCGGGCTGGAAGTAGTTTTCGATCGTTGTTGCCATGGGTGTTCCAGTTGGGATCGGGTCAGAGCCCCGCGTGGCGGGGATCCGACCCTGCAGGGTTCAGTGCAGCAGCACCAGCGTGGCCAGGCCGAGGAAGGTGAAGAAGCCCATCGAGTCGGTCACCGCGGTCAGGAAGATGCCGCTGGCCAGCGCCGGGTCGAAGCCGAAGCGTTTCAGGGTCAGTGGCACCAGCACGCCGGCCAGTGCGGCGAACAGCAGGTTGCAGGTCAGCGCGATGGCGATCACCGCCGACAGCCCGGGCGAGTGGAACCAGGCCAGCACGATCAGCCCCAGCACCGAACCGAGCATCACGCCGTTCAACAAGGCGACCCGCACCTCCTTCCACAGCAGCGTGCGCGCGTTGGACGCGCCCACCTGGCCCAGTGCCAGGCCGCGCACCATCAGCGCCAGCACCTGGGTGCCGGCATTGCCGCCCAGGCCTGCCACGATCGGCATCAGCACGGCCAGCGCCACCAGCTTGTCGATGGTGCCTTCGAAGTGGCCGACCACGCTGGAGGCCAGGAAGGCGGTGCACAGGTTCACCGACAGCCACATCAGGCGCCGGCGCATGGCGCGCCAGACCGGGCTGAACAGATCCTCGTCCTCGTCCAGACCGGCGGCGCCCAGCGCCTGGTGTTCGGCCTGGCCACGGATGATGTCGACCACGTCATCGATGGTGATGCGGCCGATCAGGATGTTGTTGTCGTCCACCACTGGCGCGGAGATCCAGTCATGGTCGGAGAACTGGCGGGCCACCTCCTGGTCGCTCTCGCCGACATCGATGGCCGGCTGCTCGTCGTCGATCAGGCGGTTGATCGGGGTGGTGTCCTCGTGGGTCACCAGTGCCGCCAGCGACACCCGGCCGAGGTACTGGTGGCGCCGGCTGACCACGAACAGATGGTCGGTGTGGTCCGGCAGTTCGCCGCGCAGGCGCAGGTAACGCAGCACCACGTCGACGTTGACGTCGGCGCGCACGGTCACCACGTCCGGGTTCATCAGGCGGCCGGCGCTGTCCTCGGGATAGGACAGCACCTGCTCCAGGCGCTCGCGGTTCTCGCGGTCCATCGACTTGAGGACCTCGTCGATGACCGTATCCGGCAGGTCTTCGACCAGGTCGGCCAGGTCGTCGATGTCCAGGTCTTCGACCGCGGCGATGATCTCGTCCGGGTCCATGTCCGCGAGCAGGCTCTCGCGCACGTCTTCGCCGACGTGGACCAGCACCTCGCCGTCATCTTCCGGGTCGACCAGGCCCCACACCACCTCGCGCTTGCCTGGCGGCAGCGATTCCAGCAGGTTGCCGATCTCGGCCGGGGCCAGGGTGTTGACCAGCCGACGTACCGGGCCCAGCCGGCCGCTGTCCAGTGCATCGGACAACATCCGCAGTTGGCGCGCAGTCTTGTCGTGGCGTACAGCTTCAGCCATCGCAGCTCCCGCGGGATAAGAAAAGCCGCGATCCCGGCAAGGATGCGGCAACAGGGGTGTTCAGCGCGTCATTATCGCAAGGGGATGTTGCAACGCATACCCCGACGGGAGGCTGGGGTCAGATCCATTTTCCACAGGAAAAGGGATCTGACCCCGCGCGTGCATACCCGGCGAATCAGCAGGGTGGGGTCAGGGCGTATCCGCCACCAGCGCCAGCCAGCGTTCGATGGCGCGGCGGTCGCGCGCGGCCAGCAACTTCGGGGCACGGGCGCGCAGCGCACCCAGATCGGCTTCGCGGATTGCGCGGCGCACCTCCAGCAACGTACCGGGATGCAGGCTGAACTCGCTCAGGCCCAGCGCCAGCAGCAGCGGGGTCATCCGCGCATCACCGGCCATCTCGCCGCAGACCGCCACCGGGATGCGGTGGCGCGCGCCGGTCTCGATCACCATCTGCAACAGCCGCAGCACCGCCGGGTGCAACGGTGAGTACAACTCACCCAGCGCCTCGTTGTTGCGGTCGGCGGCCAGCAGGTACTGCACCAGGTCATTGGTGCCGATCGACAGGAAATCGACCAGGTCGATGAAACTCTCCAGCGCCAGTGCAGCCGCCGGGACTTCGATCATCGCGCCCAGCGGCACGTGCTCGGACACCATGTGGCCTTCGCTGCGCAGCTGTTCGCTCAGCTTGAGCATGCGCCGGCGCACCGCCAGCAGTTCCTCGCGGGTGCTGACCATCGGCACCAGCACGCGCAGCTTGCCGTAGGCCGAGGCGCGCAGGATCGCGCGCAGCTGGGTGTCGGCCACCTTGGGCCGTGCCAGCGACAGGCGCACGCCGCGCAGGCCCAGTGCCGGGTTCTCTTCGTTGCTCAGGGTCAGGCCGGTGCGATCGGCCTTGTCCGCACCCAGGTCGAGCGTGCGGATGGTCACCGGCCGACCGCTCATGCCCAACGCGGCATCACGGTAGGTCTGGAACTGTTCTTCTTCGTCCGGCAGTTCGTTGCGCTGCAGGAACAGGAACTCGGTGCGGTACAGGCCCAGCCCCTGCGCACCCAGCGCATGCGCCTGGGTGACGTCCTCCAGCGATTCGGCATTGGCCAGCAGGGCGATATCGACCTGGTCGCGGGTACGGCTGGGCTTGCTGCGCAGGCGGCCAAGCTCGCGCTGCTCGCGCGCGTGTTCCTTCAGGCGCGCGCGGTAGTCACGCAGGTTGTCGGCCAGTGGGTTGGCGGTGATGCTGCCGTCGGCACCGTCGATGATCAGCACGTCGCCGTCGGCGATGCGGCTGAGCAGCTGCGGCACGTTGACGATCAGGGGCAGGTGCAGGCTGCGGGCCAGGATCGCGCTGTGCGACAGCGCGCTGCCAGCGGCAGTGACGATGCCGACCACGCCCTGCGCCTGCAGCTGCGCCAGTTCGGACGGGGCGATGTTGTCGCAGACCAGGATCTCGCCGGCCAGGCCCTTCATCACCGGAGTGCGTTCGGGTTGCAGGAAGGCGTGGATACGGCCGATCACATGGTCGAGGTCGTCCATGCGGCTCTTCAGGTAGGCATCGTCCATGCCATCGAAGACCTTGGCCAGGCGGTCACGCTGCAGGCGCAGCGCATAGCCGGCGCTGTACGGGCCGCTGCGGATCAGCTCATCCAGCCCGAACAGCAGCTCGGGGTCATCCAGCAGCAGGGCATGCAGGTCGAGGAACTCGCCTACCTCCTGGTTCAATGCACCCTGCAGGCGCTGCCGCAGTTCGTGCATTTCCACGCGTGCGGCATCCACCGCCCGGTGCAGGCGAGCCAGTTCGGCCTCGACCTGGCTGGTTGCGACACGTTGTTCAGCGACTTCCAGCGCATGCGGCAAGCGTACGCGGGCCCGGCCCATTGCCGTGCCGCGGGCAGCGCCGTGCCCGGCCAGCAGTTGTACCGGCCGCTGGCCGGAAGGGACCTGGCCGGCGCGTGCGCGTGGCACGCTCAGCTGTCCTCGTCGAAGCGGCGTTCGAACAGGCCGACCACCGCGTCCATCGCGGCGGCTTCATCTTCGCCGTTGATGCGCACGGTGACCGGGGTGCCCTGGCCGGCGGCCAGCAGCATCACGCCCATGATGCTCTTGGCGTTGATCTCACGGCCCTTGGCGGCCATGGTCACGTTGCAGCGGAACGGCGCCAGGGTCTGCACCAGCTTGGCGGTGGCCCGGGCGTGCAGGCCCAGGCGGTTGCTGACGGTGAGTTCTCGTTCAAGCATCGTCGACTATCGCTCCATTACGGGTACCCGCCGCGGCTGTGGCGGGCAGTTGATCCAGTCCCTGTTCCGGATAATTCATCACCCGCAGCAACATCGGCAGGCTCAGCGCCGACACCCGGCGAACCGGGGTCCCCAGCCGGGCCAGCTGCCCGGCAAGGTTGGCGGGGCTGGCGCCGTACAGGTCGGTCAGGATCAGCACGCCTTCACCGCTGTCGACCCGCCGCAGGGCGGCCGAGGCGAGCGGGAGCAGGGCGTCCAGGTCTGCGTCGAACGGTACTTCGAAAGCTTCGGTTTTCAGCGGCAATTGCCGCAGGAGCCGGGTCGCCACGTCAAGCAGGGCGGTCCCGACCCCGGGATGTGTTACGAGGAGAATGCCACAGGTCATTACTGCACGTTAACAGGTCAAGGTGAATCGGCGATAGCAGCAGATGAGGGGCACTGTGTCCCGTATTCAGCGTTACCGGGGTCAGAGCCCTTTTCCCCTGGAAAAGGGATCCGACCCCATGCGTTTTTCGATGCCTGACCGGGATTCATCCATGCATGGCGTGGATCTACTGTGTCGACCAAGGTCGACACCCACCAACAGCACACCGCACCACCATCCCACGGAAGCCGCTTTTGCTGTTGCTGTTGCCGGCCAGCGGCCGGCACTACCGGCGGGTGCCGGGCGCAGCCCGGCTAGACCCCCTCAATCCTGTTCGCGGTGGTACGTGGCCACGTCTTCCCAGCCCATCTCGCGGGCATGCCGGGCCATGCGCTCGGCCAGGAACACCGAACGGTGCTTGCCGCCGGTGCAGCCGAATGCCACGGTCACGTAGCTGCGGGTGCCATCGCCCAGTTTCGGCAGCCAGGTATCGAGGAAATCCATCAGCTGGGTCAGGTAGCGCTGCACGTCCGGCTGCGCTTCCAGGTAGTCGCGCACGCCCGGCTCGCGGCCGCTGAGCGCGCGCAGGTCCGGGTCCCAGTGCGGATTGGGCAGCACGCGGGCGTCGAACACGAAGTCCGCCTCGGCGGGCACACCACGCTTGTAGGCGAAGGATTCGAACAGCAGCGACAGGCCGGTGGCATGGTCCATCGCGAACTCGGTGATGATCCGCCGCCGCAGCTGATGCACGTTGAGGTTGCTGGTATCGATCACCGCGTCGGCCTCACGGCGCAGCGGCGCGGTCAGCTCGCGCTCGCGGGCGATCGCTTCGGGCAACGACAGGCCCAGCTGGCTCAGTGGATGGCGACGACGGGTGTCGGCGTAGCGCTTGAGCACCGTTTCGTCGCTGGCCTCGAAGAACAGCACCTTCACTTCCACGCCGGCATCGGTGGCCAGCTGCCGCCAGTTGCCCAGCTGGCTCAGGTCGGACTGGCCACGCACGTCGATGCCTACCGCCAGCCGGCGCGGTGCGCTGCCGTCGTGGTTGGCCAGCAGGCTGCGCACGAAGTCCGGCAACAGGTGGATCGGCAGGTTGTCCGAGCAGTAGTAGTCCTGGTCCTCGAAGGTCTTGAGGGCGACGGATTTACCCGAGCCGGACAGGCCGCTGACGATGATCAGGGTCGGGGCGGTGGGGGTTGCGGTGCTCATGGACAGGCTCTTCGAGGGGCAGGGGAATCAGGGTGTTCGCCGTTCCAGCAGATTGCTGTGGCGGGCGATGAACATCGCCGCCGGGTCGATCCCCTTGGTGCGCAGGATGTGCAGGCGGGTCGCGGCCTCGGTCAGCACGGCCAGGTTGCGGCCGGGCATCACCGGCAGGGTGATCAGCGGAACGTCCAGGTCCAGCACATGGCGCGTGCCCGAGTCGCCGGTCAGGCGCTCGTAGCCATGCGGGGTGGGTTCGGTCATCGGCTTGGTCAGGTGGACGATCAGCCGAAGGTACTTGTTCTTCTTTACAGCCGTGTCGCCGAACATCTCGCGCACGTTCAGCACGCCCAGGCCGCGCACTTCCAGCAGGTCCTGCAGCAGTTCGGGGCAGGTGCCGTCGAGTACATCAGGCGCGATCTGGGTGAATTCGGGGGCATCGTCGGCCACCAGTCGATGGCCGCGGCTGAGCAGTTCCAGCGCCAGCTCGCTCTTGCCCGATCCGGCCTCGCCGGTGATCAGCACGCCGATGGAGTAGATCTCCATGAACACGCCATGCAGGATCACCCGCGGCGCCAGCGTACGCGCCAGGTGGTAGGACAGGTGGTTGAGCAGTTCGTGGCCGCGCTTGGGCGACAGCCACAGCGGTGTACCGGATTCATCGGCGGCCGCGCGCAGGTCTTCCGGGCACGCCTGGTTGCGGGTCAGCACCAGCGCCAGCGGGTGCGACTGCATGATCTTTTCGATGGTTTCCCAACGCTGGCGCGGTTCCAGCGCATCCAGCCAGGACAGTTCCTCGGTGCCCAGGATCTGCACCTTGTTGGGATAGATGGCATTGAGGTAGCCGGCCAGCGAGGGACGCCGCGAGACCGTGTTGCCGGCCTCCAGCTCGCGTTTCTCACCGGATTTGCCGGCGGCCCAGCGCAGCCCCAGCCGCTCGCGCTGCTGTTCGAACAGTTCACGGGCGGTGATGCTGGTATTCATGCGGCACTCGCAGGTGGGGTCATGTCCAGCGCTTCGCGCAGCGCCCGGGCATCGCCGGCTTCGCGCAGGGCCTGGCGGATGTCCGGTGCGGAAAACAGCTCTGCCAGCTCGGACAGCAGCATCAGGTGCTGGTGGGTGTAGTGGGCGGGGACGGCCATCGCGAACACCAGGTCCACCGGCTCATCGCCGCCGAAGTCGACCGGGGTCGCCAGACGCAGCAGCGCGCCACGGGGGCGGTCCAGGGTCGGCGCGCGGCCGTGGGGGATGGCGATGCCGTGGCCGATCGCGGTGCTGCCCAGGGCTTCGCGCTGGCACAGGTTCAGATAGATCTGTTCGGCGTTGGCCTGGCGGCAGGCCAGCAACCCGGCGGCGGCCTGCAGGACGCTGTCACGGTCGGTGGCCGTGCAGAGCTGGGTCTGCACGGCCGCCAGGAGGTCAGTCAGGGGCATGTCTGCGGGGAACGGTGGCGATCAGCCACCATTGTCGCCCACCGGCAGCGGTGCGTGCTGCTGTTTTTTCTCCTTGTGCTTGATGACCAGGCGGTCAAGCTTGTCCGCAAGCAGGTCGATCGCGGCATACATGGTCTGGCCGCCGGCCTCGGCGTGCAGGGTCTGCCCCGGAATGTTGAGGCTGGCGTCGACGTGGTGTTCGGTCTTCTGCAGCTTGAGGGTCACCCGCGCTTCGCAGTGCTGGTCGAAGTGTTTTCCGATCCGGGCCAGCTTCTCCTCTACATAGGACTGCAGGGCCGGGGTGACTTCGACGTCTTTGCCAAACGTTTCGATGCGCATCGGGTTTCTCCTGTGTTCGGATGTGCCAATGAACCTCTCCGCCGGGCGCGGCGGCGCGTCAAGCGATTCTGACCCTTTCGTGCGAGGCGGAGATGTTCATGGCTTCACGATACTTCGCCACGGTGCGTCGCGCCACTGGAATTCCCGACGATTTGAGCAGGTCAGCCAGCTTGGCGTCAGAAAGCGGCTTGCGCGGGTTCTCATCGTCGATCAGGCGCCGGATCATCGCCTGGATGGCCGTGCTGGATGCCTCGCCACCGCCCTCGGTATCGATGCCCGAGGCGAAGAAGGCGCGCAGCGGCAGGGTGCCGCGCGGCGTGCGCACGTGCTTGCGGGCGATCGCACGCGACACCGTGGATTCGTGCAGGCCCAGCTCGGCGGCGATCTCGCGCAGGGTCAGCGGGCGCAGCGCTTGCTCGCCGAATTCGAGGAAGCCGGCCTGTTGCAGGATCAGGCTGCGCACCACCCGCAGCAGGGTTTCGCCGCGCTGCTGCAGGCCCTTCAGCAGCCAGCGCGCCTCCTGCAGCTGGGCGCGCAGGTAGCCGGCGTCGGCCTCGCCACAGCGGCGGATCAACTGTTCGTAGCCGCGGTGGATCACCACCTTCGGCCCGGCATGGCCGGCCAGTGCCGCGCGCCAGATGCCGTTCTGTCGCCACACCACGACGTCGGGCACCACGTAGGTGTCCTGCGAAAGCGGCGCGATCTGCGTGCCCGGACGCGGGTCCAGCGAGCGCAGCAGCGCGACCGCCGTCTCGACCTCGTCCAGGGGCTGTTTCAGTTCATGGGCCAGCCCGGCGACGCCGCTGCGCGGCAGCCGTTCCAGCGGGCCTGCGGCAATCTGTCGCGCCAGCGCCAGCCCCGGCGTGTCGCCAGGCAGCACGTCCAGCTGCAGCTGCAGGCATTCGCCGAGCGTGCGCGCGGCAACGCCGACCGGGTCGAAACGCTGGATGCGATGCAGCACCGCGAGGATTTCATCCTCATCGGCATGGACCGCCGGCAGCAGGGTTTCGGCGATGGTGGCCAGCGGTTCGCGCAGGTAGCCGTCGTCGTCCAAGGCATCGATCAGTGCCGCGCCGATGCTGCGGTCATGCGTGGAAAGATGCGACAGGTGCAGCTGCCACAGCAGGTGGTCGGCCAGCGTTTCGGTTTCGGCCACGCGCTCGGCGGCACTGCCGGTGTCATCGTCATCGTCGAAGCTGCCGCCACTGCCGGCGGCACTCCAGTCGAGTTCGGCCGGTCCCCAGTCGTCACCGTTGTCGGTGCGTTCGGCGGGGGCGTCGGCATCCGTGCTGTCGCTGCCCTCATTGGCGGCACTGCTGTCGTTGCTGTCGGCCCAGTCCAGCAGCGGATTGCTCTCCACGGCCTGGGCGATTTCAAGCTCCAGCTCGGTCGTGGACATCTGCAGCAGCTTGATCGCCTGCTGCAGCTGGGGCGTAAGCACCAGCTGCTGTCCCAACGATGTCTGCAGCCGAGTCTTCATGCCTGTGCCGAACGGAAGGAAAGGGACCCGGCGCCTGCGGTCACAGCTTGAAGGAATCCCCAAGGTAGACGCGACGTACGTCGGCGTTGTCCAGGATCGCCTCCGGCGAGCCCTGGGCCAGCACGGTGCCCTCGGCGAGGATATACGCGCGGTCGCAGATTCCCAAGGTCTCGCGCACGTTGTGGTCGGTGATCAACACGCCGATGCCACGCTGCTTGAGATGGGTGACGATGCGCTGGATTTCACCCACCGAGATCGGGTCGACACCGGCAAACGGTTCGTCGAGCAGGATCAGGCGCGGCTGTGCGGCCAGTGCGCGGGCGATCTCGCAGCGACGACGTTCGCCACCGGACAGGCTGGCGCCGAGCTGGTCGGCAACATGGCCCAGCTGCAGTTCGTCGAGCAGGCTGTTCAATTCGCGTTCGCGGCCAGCCGAATCCAGGTCTTCGCGCAGTTCCAGCACCAGGCGGAGGTTGTCGGCCACGGTCAGCTTGCGGAACACCGACGGTTCCTGCGGCAGGTAGCCCACGCCCTGCTTGGCACGGGTGTACATCGGATCGCTGGTGATGTCCTTGCCGTCGAGCACGATGCTGCCGGCATCGGCGGCGACCAGGCCGACGATCATGTAGAAGCAGGTGGTCTTGCCGGCGCCGTTGGGGCCGAGCAGGCCGACCACTTCGCCGGCGTCGAGGGTCAGCCCGAAGTCCTTGACGACTTCGCGCTGCTTGTAGCGCTTGCGCAGGCCCTTGGCGACGAGCATTACTTCTTGCTCCCGGCCGGCTTGGCCGGCGTGCTGGCCGGCGCCGCCGCCTTGGGCGTGGCAGCCGGTTGTGCCGCCGGGTTCTTGTTCTTCGGCGGAATGACGGTGCGCACGCGGCTGCCATCGCCACCGGAGTTCATCTCGCCGCTGCGGGTGTTGTAGACCATGCGCTGGCCGGCATTGGTGCCGCGCGCGCTGGTGACCTTGTAGTTGCCGGTCAGGGTGATGATCTCGGTCTTGATGTCGTAGTCGATGCGATCAGCCACCGCGTCCATCCAGGTGCCATCGTCGAGCTGCTGCTTCATCGTGGCCTGCTTGCCGGTGAACACCGCACGCACCGCCTCGCCGTCCTTCAGGTAGATCTCGGCTTCGGACGAGCGGATGTCCAGCGAGCCCTGGGTGACGGTCACGCCCTGCGACAGCACGGTCTTGCCATCGCCGGTGAGCACGCCCGACTGGGCACCGGAGTCGATGTTCATGTTCTCGTTGCGGTCGGTGGACTTGGCAAAGGCGGCGCTGGGAACAAGCAGGCCGAGCGCGAGTACGGCTGCAAAGGGAATCTTCATCGGGGTCCGTTCTACCGGTGGGGCCGCCCGGGAAACCGGGGGCGGGTGGGTGGGCTGCCTGCCTTGCGCCTGTCCGGGGACGTCGCAGGAGGGCGGCGGAATCAGCGACGGGGCGTGTAACGGCCCTTGGACTGGCTGAGGAAATGATACGTGTTGTTCTTCGAATCCACCTCGAAGCCAACACCGGACTGTTCCATGCCGGGGCGGGTCATGGTGACCAGTGCATCGGTACGGGCACGGTTCTCCTTGGGGAACACGTCCAGGTGGTCGGTGCGGAAGGTGGTCGGCACCACGCCCGGGTCGGCCGGGCTGTCGCCGGCGACATTGCCGCGCAGCTTCATCTCGTCGCCCTTGGCGCTGAGCCAGCCGGTCTCGGCACGCAGGGTCCAGTGCTTGCCATCCTTGTCCGGCATCTCGAACAGCGGCGTGGCGATGTTGATGGTCTGGTCGCCACGCTGGCGCTCCAGCAACGGTGCGCGCAGGGTGGTCGATTCCTTGCCGTGCTCATCCAGGGCGACGATCTGGAAGTCGTGCAGGATGTAGTCCACGCCGACTTCCTGGCCGGCACTGGCCGGACCCTTGTCGCGGTTGCGCAGGGCCGCCCAGCTGCTGAGCAGGGCCGCCAGCAGCAGTCCGATGCCGAGCAGGGTGCGCCAGTTCACGGTCGGCAGGCTCATGCGCCGAACCTCGCCAGGACCGCGTCCACGTGGCCCTGGGCGGCCAGCAGGATGTCGCACAGCTCACGGGCAGCGCCACGTCCGCCATCGGCGCGGGTCTGCCAGTGCACGCGCTCGGCGATCCACGGGTGGGCGTTGGCCGGCGCCACCGCCAGGCCGACCGCGCCCAGCGGCGCCAGGTCCGGCAGGTCGTCGCCCATGAAGGCCACCTGCTCCAGGCCGATGCCGTGCTGCGCACACAGCGCCTGCACGCTGGCCAGCTTGTCGCCCACGGCGATCTGGGTGTCGATGCCGAGGTCGGCGCCGCGCCTGAGCGCGGACTGGCTGTTGCGCGCGGTGATCAGCACGGGGTGGATGCCGTGCTGCTGCAGCAGTTTCAGGCCCAGGCCATCCTGCACGAAGTACGCCTTGCTCTCGTTGCCGTCCTTGTCGTAGTACAGCCGACCGTCGGTGAGGGTGCCGTCCACGTCGAAGCAGGCCAGGCGGACGCGGGCCGCGGCGGCATGCAGGTGGGCGGGGAAGGCGGGCAGGGGGGACCAGGGCATCAGGGCGGCGGGCTCGGTAGGTTCGGGTGGGGCAGTACAGACTGAATGGGGTCTACGGACTGTCGGTTAAACCACCCGGGCCCGCAACAGGTCATGAATGTTCAGGGCGCCGACCGCGCGGCCCTGGCCGTCGATCACGATCAGGCCGGTGATCTTGTGGGTCTCCATCAGCCGGGCAGCCTCCACCGCCAGCTGGTCGGCACCGATGGTGCGTGGGTTGCGGGTCATCACATCGGCGATCTTCGCGGTGCGCACGTCCAGTGCACTGTCCAGCGCGCGGCGCAGGTCGCCGTCGGTGAACAGGCCGATCAGCACGCCATCGGCATCCACCACGGCGGTCATGCCCAGCCGTTTGCGGCTCATCTCCATCAGCGCTTCGCTGAGGCTGGCGTCGGCACCCACGCTGGGCAGGTCCTCGCCGGTGTGCATGACGTCGGTGATGTGCAGCAGCAGGCGACGGCCGAGGCTGCCGGCCGGGTGTGAACGGGCGAAGTCGTCGGCGGTGAAGCCGCGTGCGTCGAGCAGGGCCACGGCCAGCGCATCGCCCATCGCCAGCGAGGCGGTGGTGCTGGAGGTCGGTGCCAGCGCCAGCGGGCAGGCCTCGGCCGGAACGCTGACGTCCAGGTGGATGTCGGCGGCGGTGGCCAGGCTGGACTGCGGGCGGCCGGTCATGGAAATCAGCACGTTGCCCTGGCGCTTGAGCACCGGCAGCAGCATCAGCACTTCGTCCGACTCGCCCGAATAGGACAGGGCCAGCACCACGTCGTCCTCGGTGATCATGCCCAGGTCGCCATGGCCGGCTTCGCCCGGGTGCACGTAGAACGCCGGAGTGCCGGTCGAGGCCAGGGTGGCGGCGATCTTGCGGGCGATATGCCCGGACTTGCCCATGCCGGTGGCGACCACCCGGCCGCGGCTGGCCAGGATCGCCTGGCAGGCCTGCTGGAAGGCCTCGCCAAGGCGGTCGGCCACGGCATCCAGGGCCTGCTGCTCGATCTCGAAGACGCGGCGGCCACTGGCGACCAGGCTGGCAGGGTCGACGGAACGGGGGGGCAACAGGGATTCGGCCATGCGGACGCCACGCAGCGGAAGTAGAATGGAGGCACATTTTATTAGGAAAGCCCGTTGGACGCCGACACCATCCGCAACCTGATCGAAACCGGCCTGCCCGGCGCCCGCGCCGACGTGCAGGGCGACGATGGCGTGCATTTCGAAGCGACCGTGGTCTGCGAGGCCTTTGCCGGCAAGATGCCGCTGGCCCGCCACCGGATGGTCTATGCCACCCTGGGCGACCTGATGGGCGGCGCGATCCACGCGCTGGCGCTGAAAACCGTGACCCCGGCCGAAGCCGGCTGAACCGCAGAAGATCCCGAATACATGGCCAAGATCGTTGTGACCGGCGGCGCTGCGCTGCACGGTGAAGTGAGCATCTCCGGCGCCAAGAACGCCGTTCTCCCCATTCTCTGCGCGACCCTGCTGGCCGATGCGCCGGTGGAGATCACCAACGTGCCGCACCTGCACGACGTGGTCACCACGGTGAAGCTGCTGGGCGAGCTGGGCGCCAAGGTCACCATCGACCAGGGCACGCTGTCGCGCGGCAGCGCGATCGTGGTCGACCCGCGTTCGGTGAACCAGCACGTGGCGCCATACGAGCTGGTCAAGACCATGCGCGCCTCGATCCTGGTGCTGGGCCCGCTGCTGGCCCGCTTCGGCGCGGCGGAAGTGTCGCTGCCCGGCGGCTGCGCGATCGGTTCGCGTCCGGTCGACCAGCACATCAAGGGCCTGCAGGCGCTCGGTGCCGAGATCGTGGTCGAGAACGGCTTCATCAAGGCCACCGCCAAGCGCCTGAAGGGCGGCCATTTCACCTTCGACATGGTCAGCGTCACCGGCACCGAGAACGTGCTGATGGGCGCGGTGCTGGCTGAAGGCACCACCATCCTCGACAACTGTGCGATGGAACCGGAAGTGACCGATCTGGCGCATTGCCTGATCGCGCTGGGCGCGAAGATCGAAGGCCTGGGCACTGCCCGCCTGGTCATCGAAGGCGTCGAGCGCCTGTCCGGTGGCCGCCACGAAGTGCTGCCCGACCGCATCGAGACCGGCACCTTCCTGGTGGCTGCGGCGATGACCGGCGGCAAGGTCACGGTCAACCGTGCGCGGCCGAACACCATGGACGCGGTGCTGTCCAAGCTGGTCGAAGCCGGTGCGAAGATCGAGACCACCGACGACACCATCACCCTGGACATGCAGGGCAAGCGGCCGAAGGCGGTCAACCTGACCACCGCGCCGTACCCGGCGTTCCCGACCGACATGCAGGCGCAGTTCATGGCGCTCAACTGCGTGGCCGACGGTGTGGGCGTGATCAACGAAACGATCTTCGAGAACCGTTTCATGCACGTCAACGAACTGCTGCGCCTGGGCGCGGACATCCAGGTCGAAGGCCACACGGCCATCGTGCGTGGCAGCGAACACCTGAGCGGTGCGCCGGTAATGGCCACCGACCTGCGTGCCTCGGCCTCGCTGATCCTGGCCGGCCTGATGGCCAGCGGCGAGACCACCATCGACCGCATCTACCACCTTGATCGTGGCTACGAGAACATCGAAGAGAAGCTGTCTTCGCTCGGCGCCACCATCCGGCGCGTGCCATGATCCTGCGCGGCAAGTTCAGCCCGCGTCGCAAGGCGCTGCTGGCGCTGGTGCTGATCGTGCTGGCGTGGCTGGGCTATGCCTGGTACGCCAATATCGCCATCACTCAGGGCATCGAGCAGAAGGACATGGACTGGAACGGCGATGGCACGGTCTCGCGTGACGAGATCATCGAGTCGTTCTATGCCGTTGCGGTGAATGACAGCCAGGACGGCAACCGCCATTGCCGCACCTTCGTCTGGCGCAGCACCGGCGAGCAGATCCGCGTGGACTGCCGCACCGAGTTCAAGGCGGCCGAGGAACAGAAGCCGGCTGAAGCGAAGAAATAAGAAAACGCCCGCGGAAGCGGGCGTTTTCTTTGGGGTACACCCATCCACGCATGGCGTGGATCTACTTCAGGTTTCCAGTAGATCCACGCCATGCGTGTATGACGTGGATCTCCGGTCAGTTCATCGCCTTGATGGTCAGGTCCAGCGCATCGCGGTCGTTCTCCCGCTGCAGCATGCGCGCCGGCACCGGGAATTCCGGCACGATCCAGGCGATCAGTTCCTTGTTGCCGTCGGCACGCGACACCTTGGTCGCTTCGTAGCTCTTGCCGCCCACGGTGATCGATTCCTTGCCGATCACGCGGTAGGTCATGTTCTTGATGCGGCCTTCGTCGACCATGCGATAGGTCAGCGGCTTGCCGGCGGCCAGGTCGCGGGCGATCGCCAGGTTGATCAGCAGTGCATCCATGTCACCGGACTTCAGTGCGATCGGGCCGGCGCGGTCCGGCTTGATGTCGCCGGTCCAGGTGGCCTGGTTGCTGGTCCAGTTGTAGTTGGCCTGCACGTTGCGCTTCTTCACCAGCAGCGCCGAACGGTCCTGGCTGCTGAGCGGGCGCAGCTGGCCGCGCACCTCTTCGAACACGGTGCTCTGGCTCAGGTCGGCCAGCTGGTTCTTCACCTGCAGCGTGTAGCGCCACTTGTTGGCTCCCTCGCTGCTCAGCGTCATGCTGCCATTGGCCTGCATGCCCATGTAGCTGGCCAGGTAATCGGCCTTGAACGGCTGCAGGGCCATGGCCGGCAGGCTGGCCACCGACAGCGCGGCTGCAGCGATCCAGGTGAGGGGACGGGTCAGGGTGCTCATGCTCAGACTCCTTGGTATTCGATCAGGCGCAGATCGACGCGGTCTTCGCCGTCTTCGCGTTGCAGGATGCGCACCGGGGTGGGGACACCGTTGGCGATCCAGAGGATGGTTTCGTTGTTGCCGCCGTTGGTCCGGTAGACCCGCAGCGCGTTGTAGGACAGGTCGCCGACCTCGACGTTCTCGGTCTGCGGCGCGGCCTGGTAGTCATGCTGGCGGACCTTGCCCATGTCCACGTAGCGGTAGTGCATGGTGGCACCCGGACGGGCATCCCGCATGATCGCCAGATTGATCAGCAGGGCGCTCTGGTCGCCCGGCTGCAGCGGAATCGGCTGTGCACGGTCCTTCTTGACGTCGCCGGTCCACTGCGCGGTGCCGGCCTGCCAGTTGTAGGTGCCAACCGCCTTCTTGCCGAGGAACAGGCCCTTGCGCACCGTGCTCTGGCTGAGCGGTGCATAGACGCCGTTGCGCTCCTCGAACACCGTGCTCTGTTCGATGTTCAGGCCCAGCACGCTGGCAAAGCCGCGGCGGCCGACCACCTGCATGTCCACCCGCCACTGGCTGCCGCCGGTGTGGGTGACCTGCATGCTGGCATCGCCGGCCTCCTTGCTTTTGTAGAAGGCCTGGTAGGTAGCGGTGAACGGCTGCAGCGGCGGCGGCTCCCAGGCCAGCGCCGGAGGCATCGGCACGGCCGGTTCCGCGGGCGGCTGTACAACGGGTGCCGGCTGCGCAGGGGCCGCAGGCGCTTGCACCTGGCCCCAGCCCACGCCGGGGAGCACGGCCAGCGACAACAGCAGTGAAGTGGACAGCAGGGTCGTGGTCTTCATGGAGGACAGGGACCGCAGGAGGGGGCAGGATGCCAGCCCCGCAGTCAGCGGGGCGTGTGCATGGGAGTTACCGGTTCAGGTTCCCGGCGGAATCTAGGGCCAGCGGGCTAAACAGGGGGTGACCGTCCAGTTGCGGCTGGCCCTCCCGTTCAGCCAGGCGGCCGGTGCACAACAGCTGCAGGGTGGCGATCAGCAGGGGGTGCTCCACCGCCAGTACGCGTGCAGCCAGGCTGTCCGCGTCATCGCCGGGCAGCACCGGCACCCGCACCTGGGCCAGCACGGCGCCGGCGTCCAGCTCGGGCACGACCAGGTGCACGCTGGCACCGTGCTCGGCATCGCCGGCGTCCAGCGCCCGCGCGTGCGTGTCCAGCCCTTTGTGCAGCGGCAGCAGCGACGGGTGGATGTTGACCAGGCGGCCATCGAAGCGCTGCACGAAGTCTGCGCCGAGGATGCGCATGTAACCGGCGCAGATGATCCAGTCCGGTGCGACCGCGGCCAGTGCGTCGCCCAGCGCCTGCTCGTAGGCCGCGCGGTCGACGAATTCCTTCGGTGCGTGTGCCCAGCGCAGGCCAGCGGAGACCCGCTGCAGCGCGGCGGCGGTCGGGCGGTCGGAAAACACGCCGACGACCTCGGCGGGCAGGCGGCCCGCGGCGATGGCATCGAGGATGGCCTGCAGGTTGCTGCCGCGGCCGGAGGCAAGCACGGCAATGCGGGTAGGCGCGGTCATTGCTGGGTACTCCGGCGGATCCGCGGCCAGGTCAGCAGGCTGCCCATGGTGGCCATCAGCATGTCGGCATGCGCGTCCCACATGTCGCCCTGCTGCCCGTTGTAGGCTTCGGCGGCATCCGGTGACAGGGCGAGCGCGATGGCCCATTCGAACCACTCGTAGACCAGGCTGGCGCACATCACCGTCATCACCGCCAGGCTGAAGGCCTGGCCGCGGCGCAGCGCCGGCCACGCGTGGTGTGCCAGTTGCAGCAGCGCCGGAGTGAAGCAGACGCCGAACAGGAAGTGGATGAGGCGGTCGAAATGATTGCGCTGCCAGCCGAACGCCGCATTCGGCGACCAGCCGGTCAGCGCCTGCGCCCATGCGTCGTAGGGCACGTTGGAGTACAACCAGCGGGCGGCCACGCAGTGCAGGGCGATGAAGCCGCAGATCGCGATGAAGGCACCGTTGCCCAGCCAGCCACCCCGGCGGTCGACCCACAGCAGGGCAGCCAGCCCGATCACGGTCAGGGTGCTGTGCAGCGCCTGCTCGGTGGGCCACAGCGGGTGGACCCAGCTGATCGCGAACACCGTCAGTACGGCGGCGAAGGCCAGCTTCTTGGGGCCCGAGAAACGGAAGGCGGTGGGCGAAGCGGTCGTGGGGAGGGCAGGCGCGGACATGGGGAGTCGATCAGGAAAGGGCGGGGCGTCTGCCGGCAAGCTCAGACGCTGAGATGGTCGCCGCGGTCGAACAGTGCGGCCATGTCAGGCTTGGACAGGAATACCCAGGCGTAGGCGGTCAGGGCCATGCCCAGCGGGCCGGCCAGCACCGCCAGCCAGGCCGCGCGCTGGCACCAGGCCAGCCCGGTGCGACGCGACAGCAGGCGCGCGGTGTGCAGCTGCACGAAGCCCAGCACGGCAGCCAGCACTGAAACGGCGCCGTACACGGTGGCAAGTACCGCGCCATCGTCCAGCCCGCGCGAGCTGGCGACCAGACCGATGAAGCCGAGGAAGGCCAGCGCAGCCACCCAGTGGAAAACCGCCAGCGCGTAGAACAGCACCTTCAGCGTCTGCAGGTGGCTGGCCAGCTGCAGGTGCGCCAGGGACTGCTGCGGCAGCGGCGGAGGTGCGCCCGGGCTCGTCATGCCGCCGTGCCAGCGGTGTCGAACGCGGCCTTGACCTGCGGGCGCAGCAGCGTGATCAGGCTGAACACGCCCAGCACGGTACCGATCGGCGTGAACAGGCAGGCCAGGCCGGCCATGATCAGGCACAGCAGGTAACGGCGGCGGCGGGCCAGGCAGCGGCCGGCATAGGCGACGAACGCGCCCAGGGTCACGCCACCGAACACGATGACGCAGCCGATGAGGGTGAACATCCAGCCGAACAGGCGCTGTTCGGCCGGCGACGAGGGCTGGTCGCCGGAGTTCATCGGCAGATTGCCGGTGAGGGCGGTGATGCCCAGCACGATGTGGACGATGAAGATCAGCGAGAACAGCGCGATCAGGCCACCGACCACGTAGTGCGCAATCGACAGCATGCGCAGATGGTCAGCATCCTGGCTGCTGAACGCCGGTACCGCCGCAGTTGGCGGCGGCACGGGGGCGGGGGGCAGGGGGGGCGTTGCGTCCATGCGGGCTCCTCGGGGCCGGGTTCAGCCGATGTGGACGCGTTCGGCGCCTTCAGCAGTGACCACCTGGCCGATGGTCCAGTGTTCCAGGCCCTGTGCCTTGACCGCCTCGGACACGGCGGCGACCTGGTCGGCCGCCACGATCAGCACGAAGCCGATGCCGCAGTTGAAGGTGCGCCACATCTCGCTGTCGGCCACGGCGCCTTCCTTCTGCAGCCACTGGAACACCGGCGGCAGGGTCCAGGCCGAGGCCTGGATGTCCAGGCCGAGGCCGTCGGGCACCACGCGGATGATGTTCTCGGTCAGGCCGCCACCGGTGATGTGGGCCATGCCGTGGATGGCCTCGCCGTGCGACTTCAGCAGCGACAGGATCGGCTTCACGTACAGGCGGGTCGGCGCCATCAGCGCGTCGACCAGCTTCACGCCGCCTTCCAGCTCCAGGTCGGCCGGGCGGCCGGCACGGTCGTAGATGCGGCGCACCAGCGAGTAGCCATTGGAATGCGGGCCGGATGAGGCGATGCCGATCAGCACGTCGCCGGCGGCCACGCTGGCGCCGTCCTTCAGCTCGCTCTTCTCGACCGCAGCGACTGTGAAGCCGGCCAGGTCGTACTCGCCCGGGGCATACATGTCGGGCATTTCAGCGGTTTCGCCGCCGATCAGCGCGCAACCGGCCTCGGTGCAGCCATTGGCGATGCCGCCCACGACCGCCGCGGCGGTGTCGATGTCCAGCTTGCCGGTGGCGAAGTAGTCCAGGAAGAACAGCGGCTCGGCACCCTGCACCAGCACGTCGTTCACGCACATCGCGACCAGGTCGATGCCGATCGTATCGTGGCGGTTCAGCTGGTGGGCCAGCTTCAGCTTGGTGCCTACGCCGTCGGTACCCGACACCAGCACCGGCTCGCGGTACTTGTTGGACAGGTCGAACAGGGCGCCGAAGCCGCCCAGGCCGCCCATCACTTCCGGGCGGAAGCTGCGCTTGACCAGGGGCTTGATCCGCTCGACCAGCTCGTTGCCGGCGTCGATGTCGACACCCGCGTCACGGTAGGTGAGGGGGGAGGGGGCGGAAGACGGGGTGTTGGTCACGGGCGTCGGCGCTGGCAGGGGTTGAACGAGCGATTTTAACAGGCCGCATTGGCGCAAAGGCCGTATTCGGGCAACAATTCCCCCGGATTCGTCGAGCCAATGGATGTCCTGATGCGCCGCAGCCTGATTCTGACCCTGCTCCTTGCACTGAGCCTGCCGGTGGCCACGATGGCCCAGAGCGGCCTGCGCACCGAGGGAGATGTCGCCACCGCCTCCGGTGCCTACGAGGCCGAAGTGCCCGTCAACAGCCAGGCCGAAGCCGATCGCAACGGCGCCTTGGCCCGTGCCCTGAGCGTGGTGCTGGGCAAGCTGTCCGGCGACCGCAACGTGATGTCACGCCCCGGCGTGGTGCAGGCGCTGCGCAATGCCAAGGACTACGTGGCCAGCTACGACTACAAGCAGGACCAGAGCGTGGGCGCCAGTGGCGCACCGAGCTTCCGGACCCTGCTGGTGGCCCGCTTCCGCGAGGATGACGTCGATTCGCTGGTCTCGGCGCTGGGCCTGCCGTTGTGGCCGCAGCCGCGACCGAAGCCGGTGCTGTGGCTGGCCGTCGACGACGGCAGTGGCCCGCGCCTGGTCAGCGTGCAGCAGGCCAATGCCGCCCGCCCGCTGCTGAACCGCGCCATCGAGCGGGGTTACAAGCTGGGCCTGCCCAGCGGCGGTGCTGCCGAACAGGCCCTGGCTGGTGCCATCTGGCGCCAGGACAGTGCCGCCGTGGCCCGTGCTTCCTCGCGCTACTCGCCGCCGATGCAGCTGATCGGCAAGCTGTACCGCGCCAATGGTGGCTGGCAGGCGGACTGGGTGTTCGTCGACAACGGCCGCGAACTGAACAAGTGGACCAGCAAGGACGCCAACGCCATGCGCGCGATGGCCGCCGGTGCCGATGGCGCCGCCGATGCGCTGGTCAAGCGCTATGCCAAGGCCGGCGTGGCCACCGGCCAGGCCGGCACCTACCGCCTGGTGGTGATCGGCATCAACAGCGCCGATGACTACCTGCGCCTGGCCGCCGGCCTGCGCGAGGTGCCGGTGGTGCGCAATGTCACTCCGCTGCACGCCTCGGCCGGCCAGCTGGAGTTGAGCGTGGAGATGACCACCGGCCTGGCCGGCTTCAACCGCATGCTCGGCGACAGCGGCGTGCTGGTGCCAAGCGCGCCGCTGCCGGCCCTGCCGACCCCGATCGATGACAGCACCGGTGCCCCGGTGGCCGCGCCGGTCAGCAACGAGTATCGCCTGCGATGACCCTGACCCCGGAAGCTGAAATCGCGCAGTTCCTGCGCCGGCTGAAGTACATCCTGTTCGCCGGCCTGATCGGCTGGGTGGTGTGGCTGCTGGCGCCGATCCTGACCCCGTTCGTGCTGGCACTGGCGCTGGCCTGGCTGGGTGACCCGCTGGTGGACCGCATCGAGGCCACCGGCCGTTCGCGCATGACCGGCGTGGTGCTGGTGTTCGCCGCGATGGTGCTGGTGCTCGTGGCACTGCTGCTGGTGCTGGTGCCGATGATCGAGCGCCAGATCACCACGCTGATCGCGGTCGCGCCGCAGGCGCAGGCATGGCTTATGCAGACCGGCATTCCCTGGTTCGAGCACAAGACCGGCCTGGAAGTGATGCAGTGGCTGGATCCGGACCGCCTGATCGAATGGGTGCGCAGCCATTGGCAGCAGGCCGGCGGCTTCGCCACCACGTTCATGGGCTACGTCTCGCGTTCGGGCTTTGCGATGGTGACCTGGGTGGTCAACATCCTGCTGCTGCCGATCCTGGCGTTCTACTTCCTGCGTGACTGGGACAAGCTGGTCGAGCGGGTGGCCTCGGTGATCCCGCGCAACCAGATCGGCACCATCAGTGCGCTGGCACGCGAGTCCAACGAAGTGCTGGGGGCGTTCATCCGCGGCCAGTTCCTGGTGATGCTGGCGCTGGGCGTGATCTATGCCGGCGGCCTGTCGCTGGTCGGCCTCAAGCTGGGCCTGCTGATCGGCCTGATTGCCGGCCTGATCAGCTTCATCCCGTACCTGGGCGCGACCACCGGCATCCTGATGGCCATCGTGGCCGCACTGGTGCAGGCGCAGGGCTTTGACCTGAAGCTGCTGCTGCTGGTCGGCGTGGTGTTCACCGTGGGCCAGCTGCTGGAAAGCTACGTGCTGACCCCGCGCATCGTCGGCGACAAGATTGGCCTGCACCCGGTGGCGGTGATCTTCGCGGTGATGGCCGGCGGCCAGCTGTTCGGCTTCCTCGGCATGCTGCTGGCGCTGCCGGTGGCGGCGGTGACCAACGTGCTGCTGCGCTATGCCCACCAGCGCTACCGCCAGAGCGAGCTGTACGTGGGCGAGAAGCCGGCGATCGTGCTTGATGGCGTGGTCGACGCCCCCCATATCATCGTTCCGGACGACAAGGGCTCCGACCTGAAGTGATGGGTGTGCCGCAACTGCCGCTGGCCCTGCATTACCCGCGGGACCAGCGCCTGGAGACCTTCATCGGCGCGCCGGATGGCGCGCTGGCGCAGCTGCGCGCGATCGCGGTCGGCGCCAGCCACGACTGGGTCTACCTGGAAGGTGCGGCGGGAACCGGCAAGACCCACCAGGCGCTGGCGATGTGCTCCAGCGCCGAGCAGGCCGGACGCCTGCCGACCTACGTGCCGCTGGCCAGCGCCGCCGGCCGTGTCCGCGCGGCGCTCGATGGGCTGGAAGTGCGCGAACTGGTGGCGCTGGACGGCCTGGACGAGGTTGCCGGCAACCGCGAGGACGAGATCGCGCTGTTCGATTTCCACAACCGTGCGCGCGCTGCGGGCGTGACCGTGCTGTACACCGCGCAGAAGGCACCGGGCGAGCTGGGCCTGGTGCTGCCGGACCTGCGCTCGCGGCTGGGCCAGTGCGTGCGCGTGCTGCTGCAGCCGCTGGATGAGGAAGGGCGGGCCGCGGTGCTGCGTGAGCGTGCACTGCGACGCGGCCTCGCCATCGACGAGGCGGCCATCGAGTGGCTGCTGTCGCACACCGGCCGCGAACTGGGTGGATTGATCACCCTGTTGGACTGGCTGGACCGCGAATCGCTGGCGGCGAAGCGGCGGATCACCGTGCCGTTCCTGCGCCAGGTGCTGGAAGAAGGCCGGCCGCGTTACTGAGGGTGGGGTTTGTTTGCAGGGCTGCGCCCTGCACCCGCCGAAGCCGAAGCCGAAGCAACGTCAACGTCAAAAGCGGGCTATCCGTGGGATGGCGGGGTGGCTCAGGTTGCGGGGGACGGCGCAAGTACGTCCATGTAGCCTCGGTCGCGCCATCCATGGCGCTCACGCCCCGCAACCTGAGCCACCCCGCCTTCGACAGGTTCCCGCGGCTGTTGGTGGGTGTCGACCTTGGTCGACACGTGTCTTGCTTGGTGGGTGACGACCGTTGGTCGTCACCAGAGCGAGCGCAGCGACGCGACGCGACGCGCTTTTGCTTTTCTTTTTTCTTTTCCGTGGCTGGACGCCCACGGAAACTGTCAGAGGCCGGGCGGGGTGGGTTCGCGGGGGTGTCCGCGGCATGGATGCCGCGGCCAAGCCCCCATGGATGGGTTCACGGCGTCCCCCGCGAACCCACCCCGCCCGGCCAAGCACGGCATCTGCTCTGAAAACGACCAGCCACGAGGGGCTCAGCCGTTCGCTGCCAACTCCGCATCCAGCGCGCGCAGGCGATCCACCGTCCCGACGTCGGTCCAACGCCCACGATGGTGCTGCCCGGTCATCAACCCCTGCGCCATGAAATGCTTCTGCAGCGGCACCACCGAGAACTTCGGCGGCAGCAGCTCGCTGCCCGGCGCATCACCGATCACCGCGCGCCAGTCGGCCACGATCGAAGGGCGATACATGCCGATGCCGGCATAGGTCAGGCACGGCCCCGTGCGGTCGTGGTGCAGCAGGCCCTGTGCGTCCAGCCGGTAGTCACCGTCAGGGTGCTGCGCGGGATTGTCGACCAGCACCAGATGCGCCTGGCCCTGCGGCTCGCGCGGCAGTGTGGCGAAATCGAAATCGGTCCAGATGTCGCCGTTCACCACCAGGAACGGGGCGTCGCCCAGCACCGGCAGTGCA
Organism: Stenotrophomonas sp. S4; assembly: GCF_054187805.2. Lineage (NCBI taxonomy): Bacteria > Pseudomonadati > Pseudomonadota > Gammaproteobacteria > Lysobacterales > Lysobacteraceae > Stenotrophomonas > Stenotrophomonas sp. S4. The sequence continues at coordinate 1,119,274 of NZ_CM196188.1, forward strand.
TTGAGGATGCCGCCACCGGTTTCCAGCGGGGTTTGCCCTTCGTACAGGAAATGCAGATGCAGGCCCCACCGGCTGCCATCGCCCAGCGTCGCCGGAAACTGTTCGGCCAGCCACGCGGTGTTGACCACGACCTCGCGCACGCCGAGCGCCGCGAGGCGTTCCAGGTGCCAGACGATCAGTGGCTTGCCGGCCACTTCCAGCAGCGGCTTGGGCGTGTGCAGGGTCAGCGGGCGCATGCGCTCGCCGAGGCCAGCGGCAAAGACCAGCGCCTTCATCGGGCCACGCGCATCGGTGCGGACAGTTCGGCCAGCGCCGGCTTGATGCGGTCGTCCAGCAGCTGCTGCAACGGCGCCAGTTCGCGGTAGCGCGGCAGCACTTCATCCAGGTAGGTGATGAAGCGCGGTGCGTCGTCCAGGTAGTGGCCCTTGTTGTCGCGGTAGCGCAGGCGGCAGAACAGGCCGAGAATCTTCACGTGGCGCTGGATGCCCATCCAGTCGGCATCGCGCAGGAAGGTGGCACGGTCGGGCACCGGCAGGCCGGCGCTGCGTGCGCGCTCGTGGTACTGCGCCAGCCACTCGTCCACGCGCTGCAGCGGCCAGCTCAGGAAGGCGTCCTTGAACAGGCTCACCGCGTCGTAGGCGATCGGGCCACGCACCAGGTCCTGGAAGTCCAGCACCGCGGGGCCGTCGTCGACCGGCATCAGGTTGCGCGGCATGTAATCGCGGTGGGTCATCAGCTGGGCCTGGCCCAGCGCATTGTCCATCAGCCGGCGGTGCACCAGCTGCAGGCCTTCAATCTCGCCACAGTCCAGCTCCAGGTTCAGGTGGCGCTGCAGGAACCATTCGTCGAACAGGCCGGCATCACGCTGCAGCAGCGCTTCGCCGAACTGGCCGAAGTCGGCCGGCACCGGGATCGCCTGCAGGCGCAGCAGCTGTTCGATCGAACGGCCGAACCAGTCATCGGCGTTGCGCTCGTCGAGGATCTTCGCCAGGGTCGGGCCGCCGAGATCTTCCAGCAGCAGGAAGCCGGCCTCCAGGTCCTGGGCGAGCAGCGTGGGCACGCGCAGGCCGTGGTCGTGCAGCAGGCGGCGCATGCGCAGCCACGGCCGCGGATCTTCCAGTCCCGGAGGAGCGTCCATCACGATGTGGCTGCCACGCGTGCTGGTGGTGCGCCAGTAGCTGCGCATGCCGGCATCGACCGAGGCGCGTTCGACCACCGCGTCGGCATCGTCGAGCTGGGTACGGGCCCACTGCAGGCGCTGCGCGCTGCGCTGGGGATCAGAGGCGGGTTCGGTCATGCAGGCATATCCGGGCGCGCCGGGCGCGCCAACGTCGGCAACAGGAAGGGAAGGGGGAGCGGCGTCAGCGGCGGCCGCTGAACAGGCGCAGGACGGCAAGAACGGCCACCGCGCCCACCACTGCACCGAGGAAACCAGCCGGTTCGCCAGGGGCGTACCAGCCCATGTACTGGCCGAACCAGCCGGCCAGCAGGGCACCGAGAATGCCCAGCACGATGGTCAGCAGGCAGCCCATGCGGTTGTTGCCGGGCATGAAGAACCGCCCGAGCAGGCCGACGAAGAAGCCAACCAGCAGGATGTACAGCCAGCTGCTGCTGCCGAACAGACCATTCATGCGCGCGGATTCCGCTTGAGTGTGGACGCAGCCTAGCAAGGCCAGGCTGCGTCCGTCACGGGTGCCGGATCAGCAGCAGCCGTGGTCGCCGTGGCGGGTGCCGCTGTCGGCAGCCACCGGCGAACCGCTGGTCTCGCCGCGCAGGCTGGCGGCGTAGTGCTCGCTGATCACCTTGGACACGCAGGCGGTGACCTTCTTGCCCATCGGGATGTGCAGGAACTCGTTCGGGCCGTGCGCGTTGGAATGCGGGCCGAGCACGCCGGTGATCATGAACTGGGCGCCCGGAAACTTCTCACCCAGCATGCCCATGAACGGGATCGAGCCACCTTCGCCCATGTACATCGCCGGCTTGCCGAAGAAGGCCTGGCTGGCGTCGTCGATGGCCTGGGTCAGCCACGGCGCCATTGCCGGGGCGTTCCAGCCGGTGGAGGCCTTTTCCAGGTCCAGGGTGACGTGGGCGCCGTTCGGCGGATCGCGCAGCAGCGCTTCCTTCAGCAGCTCGCCACAGGTCTTGCCATCGGCGGTCGGCGGCAGGCGCAGCGACAGCTTCACCGAGGTCTGCGGGCGCAGCACGTTGCCGGCCGATTCCAGCGCCGGCATGCCACCCACGCCGGTAACCGACAGCGCCGGGCGCCAGGTGCGGTTGAGCACCAGCTCGGTCAGGTCCTCGTTCATCGGACGCAGGCCGTCGACCATCGGGAACTTCTCGAAGATCTCGGTATCGACCACTTCGGCGGCACGCTTGGCCTGCGCCTGGCGCTCGGCCGGGATCTCCACGTTCATGCCGTCGATCAGGATGCGGCCGGTGTCCTGGTCCTCGATGCGCGACAGCAGCTGGCGCAGCAGGCGGAAGCTGGACGGCACCACGCCGGAGGCATCGCCGGAGTGCACGCCTTCGTTGAGCACCTTCACGGTGAAGTTGCCGCCGGTCAGGCCGCGCAGCGAGGTGGTGCACCACAGCTGGTCGTAGTTGGCGCAGCCCGAATCCAGGCAGACCACCAGCGACGGCTTGCCGATGCGGTCGGCCAGGTGGTCGACGTAGGCCGGCAGGTCATAGCTGCCGGACTCTTCACAGGCTTCGATCAGCACCACGCAGCGGGCGTGCGGCAGGCCCTGGGCCTGCAGTGCCAGCACCGCGGCCAGCGAGCCGAAGATGGCGTAGCCGTCGTCCGCACCGCCGCGGCCATACAGCTTGTCGCCGCGCAGAACCGGGGTCCACGGGCCGAGATCGTCGTCCCAGCCGGTCATTTCCGGCTGCTTGTCGAGGTGGCCATAGAGCAGGATGGTGTCGTCGCCGGTTTCGGCGCCGGTGGCCGGAATTTCCAGGAAGATCAGCGGGGTACGGCCTTCCAGGCGCACCACTTCAACCTTCAGGCCGGGCAGCTGCTGAGCCTTGGCCCAGTTCTCCATCAGGGTGACCGCCTGTTCCATGTAGCCGTTCTGCACCCAATTGGCGTCGAACATCGGCGACTTGTTGGGAATGCGGATGTAGTCGACCAACTGCGGGACGATTTCGCTGTCCCACTTGTCATTGACGAATTGGCCGAGCTTGGCGCTGTCCATCTGAAACTCCGGTTGCATGGGCTGATCCGCGCATTCTACGCCTGTGCTGAGGGTAGGGTTTTTCCTACATCACGTCGGGTATTTGGCTGGCTTACGGAAATCCGGGAAACCGATAGGCTGTGCACATGTGGTGACGGACACTGTTCCTACCGACGGGATTGCCGGTCGGGACGGCCAGAATCACAGGGAGATACACGTCGTGCCTTGGTTTGTCGTGTTGAGGGCACTGGTGCTGGTAGTGGGGATCGCTGGGGCGCATGCCGCCGAACCGATCGACATCAACCGCGCCGATGCCCAGGCGCTGCAGCAGGGATTGACGATGGTCGGAGCCGCCAAGGCCGAGGCGATCGTCGAGCACCGGCGCAGACACGGCCCGTTTCATCGCGTCGAGGACCTGACGCAGGTGAAGGGGATAGGGAAAGCGATCGTCGAACGGAATCGACAGCGGATCACCGTAGGCAACAGGTTGTTGCCGGCGGATCCGGTACCCGGATCGGTACCGGTGCGGACCGTACCCAGGCGCTGACAGCAGGAATCGTCGGAACCGGCAGGAGGCTGGTTCACCGGACACGGACAGGAAGGCCGTGACCACCGACCGCCGCAGGACGCGGCACCAATCACCAGGATGGTGGCATCACAGACCTGTGGAAGGGGCTGAGATACAAACAGGACAGACGCGGCCGCGTGCAGGATGCAACGCTACCCCCACAGCGCAGGATGCGAGGGGGCGGCAGCAGGCCGACAAGGACGTAACGATTGCCCGGTACGACACATGGCTGTGTCGCCGGGCAGTTTCATTTCCGGCGCCTGGTTTTGCCGCGGCCACTACGGGCCGATGGTGTACGGTGGCCGCTCTGCATGGAAAGGACACCGCTGGATGCTTCCGCATCGCCCCACGACCCTGATGCTCGCCCTGGCGCTGGCCCTGCCGCTGCTGGCCCACGCCGCTGCACCGGCTGCGGCTGCCAAGCCGACGGCCGCTGCTGGCAACACCGCGGAGGTACGCGGGCCGACCGACCTGAAGCCGGGCGAGTACCTGTGGCATCCGGAAATCTCGCCGACCGGACCGATCGTGCTGGTGGTCAGCCTCGATGAACAGCGCGCCTACGTCTACCGCAACGGCATTGCCATCGGCCTGACCACGATCAGCTCGGGCAAGGCCGGGCACGAGACACCGACCGGTGTGTTCACCATCCTGCAGAAGGACAAGGACCACAAGTCCAATCTCTACAACAGCGCGCCGATGCCCTACATGCAGCGGCTGACCTGGGACGGCATCGCCCTGCATGGCGGCAGCCTGCCCGGGCACCCGGCCTCGCATGGCTGCGTGCGCCTGCCGCAGGCGTTCGCGCAGAAGCTGTTCAGCGAAACCCAGCGCGGCGATACGGTGGTGGTGGCCGATGCCAAGAGCTCGCCGATGACCCTGGCCTATCCGTCGGTGCTGGCACCGGTCAACGCACGTGGCCAGGCCCTGCCGGAGACCGAGGGCGGGGCGCCGGCGCAGGCCTGGTGGGACGACAGCGCAGCCCCGGCCGGGCAGGTCGGCATCCTGGTCAGCCTGCATGACCAGCGCCTGTATGTGCTGCGCGATGGCGTGATGATCGGCGAGTCTCCGCTGAAGGCCGACGCCCTGCCGGCATTCCAGGGCACCACGCTGTTCGTGATGGGGCAGGGCTACAGCGATACGCCCAGCCCGTTGGACGTGAACCAGCGCCTGCACCAGTGGACGGCCTATCCGCTGCTGGGCCAGGACCGTGCCCAGGCCACCCCGGACCTGCTGGCCACGCCCTCGTTGCCGATGGCACTGCCGGCCGATTTCGCCCGCCAGCTGTACCAGGTGCTGGTGCCGGGCACGACCCTGCTGGTCACCTCGCTGCCGGCGGTCCGCCCAAGCCCGGCTGAATCCGGAATGCAGCCTGTCTTGGAATCCGAGCCGCCAGGGTCCACCCTCAAGGGCAACTGAGTCCCCTCGTTGTGCCCATGACTGCATCCCGCCTGTGCCGGCTGGCCGCGTTCGGCCTGCTGGCGACCTCCGCCAGCGCCCCGGCGCTGGCACAGACGCCCGCCCTCGCCACCAGTGCCGATGATCTGGCTGCCTTGTTGTCGCGCAGTGCGCCCAAGGCCGATCGCCACGTGTTGCAGCTGGCGGCGCATGCCATGCGCTGTGCGCTGCAGCGGCCGGAGCTGGGCATCAATGGTGATCGCCTGAGCGTGATCGACTATTCGCGGCCGTCCACCGAGCCGCGCCTGTGGGTGTTCGACCTGGCCCACCAGCGTCTGCTGTTCGAGGAATGGGTGGCGCATGGCCGCAACAGCGGCGAGAACCGCACCGAGCACTTCTCCAACCGCGATGGCAGTTTCATGTCCAGCCTCGGCGCGTTCACTGCGCAGGAGACCTACATGGGCGGCAACGGCTATTCGCTGCGCCTGGCCGGCCTGGAGCCGGGCTTCAACGACCGCGCGCGCGAACGCGCGATCGTCATCCACGGTGCGCCGTACGTGAACCCGGCTACCGCGCAGCTGCAGGGGCGGCTGGGCCGCAGCCTGGGTTGCCCGGCGGTGCGGCTGTCGGTGGCCAAGCCGCTGATCGATGCGTTGCGTGGCGGCACGATGGTGTTTGCCTACTACCCCGATCAGGATTGGCTGAAGCACTCGCAGTTGCTGGGCGGCGAGTGCGGTAGCCAGGGCACGCTCGCCACGCGGTGATGCACGACGGCGCGCGGCGTGATGCAATGCGCCGATGAACATCAACTCCCTGCTGCACACTCCGAGCCAGGTGATCTCCCGCCTGGACTATCGCCGCGAACGCTGGCGGAATGGACTTGGCTGGACCCGCGAGATCCTGCGCCTGCCTGCACAGGGTGATGACTGGGCGCTGCGCCTGTCGGTGGCCGAGATCGAGCAGGACGCTGCGTTTTCCGCCTTCCCCGGCGTGGAGCGCGAACTGGTGCTGCTGCAGGGCAATGGCGTGCGCCTGCGTTTCGAGGATGGCCGAGTGGCCGAGGTGCTGCCGCCGCACGGTCGGGTGCGCTTTGCCGGTGAGGAAGCGCTGCACGGCGAACTGGTCGATGGCACCACCCACGACTTCAACCTGATGTGGAAGCGCGACCTGCTGCAAGCCGAACTGCTGCACCGGCCGCTGGTGGGCACGATGTTCTTCTTCTGCGAACCGGGCGTTGCGTGGGCGCTGCACCTGCTGGCCGGACAGGCGGAGTTCGGTGCCGACAGCGGCCTGCCGGCGCTGCAGGCGGGAGACACCGCGTGGTTGGCGGCGGGCGAGAGGCAGCGTCATGCGTTGCAGGGCGGTGGCGAATTGCTGGCGATACGGGTAACGAGCGCCGGGTAGCGCCGGGCCACGCCCGGCGTCATGGGGCGCCATCCACGCATGGCGTGGATCTACTGCTGTGCGGTTGCCATCATGCCTGGACACGCCGTCATGGTGCGGCTGTGGTTGGGGTCAGAGCCCTTTCCTGCGGAAAGGGATCCGACCCCGATGGTTCGTTCAATACACATCGCGCCGGTAACGTCCGGCCAGCAGCAGCGCTTCCTTGCCTGCGGTACCCAGCACCTGCTCGATCACTGCATCCACGGCCGGGGCCATGCCCTGCAGGCTGCCGCAGACCAGGATCGCCGCGCCTTCATCGACCCACTGCCGCAGCGTTGCCGCTTCGGCCAGCAGCCTGTCCTGCACATAGCGATGCGTACCGCCGTCGCGGCTGAACACTGCATCCAGCCGCGTCAGCGCGCCGTTGGCCAGCATCGCCTGCAATTCTTCGCCGAAATGGAAGTCGTGCGCGGCGGTGCGCTCGCCGAACAGCAGCCAGGTACGACGCGCGCCACGCTGGGCACGTTCGTGCAGGTGCGCGCGCAGGCCGGCGATGCCGGTGCCGTTGCCGATCAGCAGCAGCGGTACATCGGCGGGCGCGCCATGGAAATTGTCGTTGCGGCGAAGTCGCAGCTGCACCGGTTCGCCGAGTGCGGCGTGGTCGCACAGCCAACCGCTGCCGATGCCGGGTGTGCCATCGGTGCGCAGCTGGCGACGCAGCAGCAATTCCACCGCGCCGTCGGCCATCACCGATGCGATGGAATACTCGCGATGGGGCAGCGGTTGCAGGGTTGCCAACAACGCGGGCAGATCACCCGGAGGGACCAGCGAGGGCAGATGCGAGCGCTCGATACGGGCCAGCAGCGCCTGCCCGTCATCCAGCACGGTGTCTGCATCGAAGCCCTGTGCATCGAGCCAGGCGCGCGCGCTGTGGCGTGGGTGCTGCGGGCCGATCTCGGCGATGTCGCCGGCCTGCCATTGCACATCGACGCCAGGCGGTGGCTGCAGGCGCAACCAGTACACCGGGCCGCCGGGGCTGCCCGGATTCAGATGCTCGCGTTGCAGCAGCGTCCACGGCTGATACTCGGCCGGGCTCCAGTCGGGCAGTTCAGTGGCGCCGCCGCCAAGTTGTCCCAGCAACTGCTGCCAATGTCGCAGCGCCGCCGGATCGGCATTGTCGACCTCGATCGCATCGAACAGCGGATGTGCACCGTGCTGGCGCAACCACTGGTCCAGCTGGTGGCCGAATCCGCAGAAGTGGCCATAGCTGCGGTCGCCCAGCGCGAGCACGCCGTACTGCAGATGCTGCAGCGGAGGCGGCGTGGCCATCACCCCGCGCAGGAACGGCAGGGCGTGGTCGGGCGGATCGCCTTCGCCGGTGGTGCTGGCAATGAACAGCGCGCGCTGGCTGTCGGCCAGCAACGCGGCATCGACCTCATGCAGTCCGCGCACACGCACCGGCACGCCGGCACCGCGCAGGGCCTCGGCACTGCGTTCGGCCAGTTCGCGGGCAAAGCCGGTCTGGCTGGACCAGACCAGCAGGATCGGGGGCGTGTCACCGGTTGTGGCATCGTCGCGCGGACGACTGCGCCACCACAGTGCTGCGCAGGCCAGCGCGTACAGCGCGGTGGTGATGATGGCGATCTGCGATTGCCGTGCCGGCGGTGCGCCCTGCCACCAGGCTTCGCCGAGGTGAAGTCGCAGCAGCGCCCAGGCGATCAGCGCCAGTACGATCAGTACAAGTGCGTTGCCGAGCAGTGCGCGCGATGGCCGAGTGCTCATGCGTCCTGCCCGTCGAGCAGGCGCTGGAAGGCGCTGCTGAGGAATTCGCGGGGGCCATCCGCTGCGCGTTGCAGGTAGCGTGCGGCCAGTCCTTCGCGTTCGGCCAGCGCCATGCCCTGTTCGCGACCCAGCACGGTCAGTGCGGTGGCCCAGGCATCGGCGTGCATGGCGTCGTCGGCTACCACGGTTACTGCCGCGGCGACCTGCCGCACCGGTCTGCCTTTACGCGGGTCGAGGCTGTGACTGTAGGCCTCGCCATCGGCCTGGTACTGGTGCCAGCGATCGCCGGAAGTGGCCACCGCCTTGCCGTCCAGCGCCAGCACCCGTGGCGGGGCATCGGTGTGCGCATCCTCTTCCGGTGCGGATTCCACCAGCACGCGCCACGGCTGGCCGTCCGGTTTGCGGCCGTAGCCGGCCAGCTCGCCGCCAACTTCGATCAGCGCCGCGGCGATGCCCTGCGCGCGCAGCCAAGCGGCGACATGATCGACGCCGAAGCCCTTGGCGATCGCAGAGAGATCCAGTTCCAACCCGCCCGGTTGCAGCAGCGCATCGTCCTGCCACTGCAGGCGCTGCCAACCGCATCGGTCGCGGGTGGCCTGCAGGGTGTTGGCATCGGGCAGGTGGCGATCGCCTGCGTGTGCACCGAACCCCCATAGCGCCACAAGCGGGCCGACGGTGGGATCGAAGGCGCCGTCACTGGCGGCAGCGATGGACTGTGCGCAGGCCAGGACGTGGCGCGTTTCGGCGGGCAGCACGCACCATTGGCCGGCGTCGGCGCGGTTGTAGCGGCTCAGATCCGAACCGCGCTCCCAGGTGCTCATCTGCGCGACCACCTCATCCAGCCGCGCCTGGATGCCAGCGTGCAGCGGGTGTAGGTCGCGCTGGCGCGACGCGACCAGCGACACACTCCAGGTGGTGCCCATGGTGGTGCCACCGAGGCGGGCGATGTCGAGCAGGGAATCGGTCATGGTGATGCGTTGCGGCGGCGATGCCGGGGATTGCCCGGCATCGCGGTCCACATTACTGCGGCAGCACTTCCAGCGTGGCGACGTAGCTCAGGCGGCGCTTGGCGGCCTGCTTCACCGACGTCTTGTTGTCCTCGGTGCCGGTTTCCAGCCAGTACATGCCGGCTTCCGGCCAGGTCACCTTGATCTCGCCCTTGGCGTCGCTGGTCAGCTTCAGCTCGTCCTGCGCGTTGCGGTAGCGGGTGGCGCCACGCACGATCTCGAACTCCAGGCCGGCGGTCGGCTTGCCATCGACCAGCACGCGGAAGGTGGCTTCCTCGCCGGCGAACAGGTCATTCGGGTGGCCGACGGCGACCAGTTCGATGCCACGGTTGGTCGGCTTCAGCGCGGTATCGTTCGGCGCGCCGTTGGTGACGAAGGTCTCCACGCGGCCGACCGACTGGCTCACTTCCAGCTTCTTCGCGTCCTTCGGCAGTTCACCGAAGGTAGCCACGCTGCCGCGCCAGCGCTTGCGCTCGCCGTTCTGCTCGTAGGTGGCGAACAGCCCGTCATTGACCGAGGCAATGCGGTAGGTGCCGGGCTGCTTCAGCTCAACGTCGAACACGCTGCGGTACTTGCCGGTGGCGGCGTTCTGCGGCTGTACGGTGCTGCCATCCGGGGCGGTGATCACCACCGACTCCAGGCGCAGCGGCACGTGGTTGAAGTAGAACAGGTCGTTGGAGACCGCACCGTCGACGGTGATCCACGGCGCGTTGCCGGCGATCACGGTCTGCGAGGGCAGCAGCCAGGCCTTGTGGGCCAGGGCGGAGAAGGGAAGGGCAGCGGCCAGGGCGGCGGCGAGGACGAGCGTGCGCTTCATGCGGAAGACTCCAGTTGGAAGGGGTCGGATCCCTTTCCAACGGAAAGGGCTCTGACCCCGAAGGATAGGGCGATGGGGTCAGAGCCCTTCCTGCGGAAGGGATCCGACCCCGGCTCAGGCAGTTACGGTTTGACGGCGAGGGTGACCTGGCCGAGTTCGGTGGCGCCCTGCGCCTTGCCGTTCTGCGCGGCGGTGGCCGGCCAGGTGAAGGGGATCTTCAGCAGTTCACGGCCACCGACTTCGCGCACCGCTTCGACCACCAGGGTGTAGTTGCCCGGGGCCAGCTGCTTCAGTGCCGGCTGCTTGTCGTTGAACGACAGCGCGTGCTTGCCGGCCGGGCGGGTCGGGCCGGTCACGCCGTCCACCGGTACCTGCAGGGTGCGGCCGCTCTTGCGCCACCACTGGCGCAGGTCGGGCAGCCACTTGGTGCCGTGGCCTTCGCTGTTGCTGGTCTGCTGATACCAGACCGACAGGTTGGCCGCGACCTTCTGGTCGGCGCCTTCCAGCCACACTGCCACGTACGGGCGGTGGTACTCGGCCACGTTGAGCTTGGGCACTTCGACGTTGATGTCGAGGGTGGTGGCATAGGCCGGCGAGGTGGCCAGCAGGCCGCTGAGGGCGATGGTCAGGGTGACGCGCATGGGGCGGCTCCGGGGAAACGGATGGAATTCATGGGGGACGTCAGTGGATCAGCAGCAGGGCGATCAGCAGCGGAATCATCAGGCCGAGGCCGACCAGCGGCCAGGTCATGCGCCGCTGCCGCGCATGCAGGTGCAGCAGGAACAGGCCGGTGATGCAGAACACCAGGCAGGCCACGGCGAACAGGTCCAGGAACCAGCCCCACGCCGGGCCGGCATTGCGGCCCTTGTGCAGGTCATTGAGGTAGGACACGACGCCGCGCGAGGTCGATTCGTATTCCACCGCGCCGGTCTCGCGATCGATGCTCAGCCAGGCGTCGCCGCCGGGGCGCGGCAGCGACAGGTAGATCTCTTCGGCCGACCACTCGGCCGGGCGTCCACCGATGGCGATGCCCAGCTGCGTGTCCAGCCATTGCCGGGCCGGGCGCGGGATCGGTGCGTTGCCGTCTTCGCGCGTGCCGAGCTGGCCGAGAAGTTCGGCCGGCAGTTCCAGCTGCTGGTTCTGCACCTGGGGTTTGGCTTCGATCTTCGCCGCATGGTTGAGGGTCAGACCGGTCACCGCGAACAGCAGCATGCCGATCAGGCACACCGCCGAGCTGATCCAGTGCCACTGGTGCAGCGTCCGCAGCCAGAAGCCACGGTTCTGTTGCTGCTGCACGGTGGAGGAGGCAGGACGGCTCACGGCACGGTTCGGGGCGGACGGGGACTGCCCATTACATCATTGATGAGAATAGCTCGCAATTGCGTATCGTTCTGTATCCCTGGAGGGGAGTGCCGGCGGCGGTCAGCTGCCGGCACCATCACTGATCAGTAGATCCACGCCATGCGTGGATGAAGCGGTGCCGACCAAGGTCGGCACCCACCGGGGCAGGGCAATGCCGGTGCGCAGAGGTCAGAACTTCGCGTTGAGCGAAATCCAGTAGCTGCGGCGCTGGTCCTTGGTCGCATAGTCGTCCACGCAGTTGAACTCGCTCTGGCTGATCAGCAGGCACGACTGCGAGACGAAGTCCTTGTCGAACAGGTTGTTGACCCGCGCGTTCACCGTCAGCCATGGCGTGGCCTTCCAGCTGCCGCCGAGATGGAAGATGGTGTAGTCCTCGTAATAGCGGGTGTGGCTGGCGCCGTTGGCGTCCAGCAGCGTGTCGCGGTAGCGGTTGTAGCGGCCTTCGCCGATCAGCGACAGGCTGACCGCTTCGTTGACCTGCCAGTTGAGGCTGGCGTTGGCCATGTGCCTGGCCGGCATCGTGCCGCTGATCGGCAGGCCCTTCTGCGCGCCGCTGGTCTGCTCGCTCTTGGTCCAGGTGTAGTTGCCGCGCAGCTGCAGGCTGTCGAGCAGGTCGACATGCGCGGCCAGTTCGGCGCCACGGGTCTCGGCCTTGTCGATGTTCACGCTCTGGGTGAAGGTGCTGTAGCCCAGTGCCGCCCAGCCCGGGCCGATGTCCACGCAGTAGCCGCTGCCGGCGCGGGCCACTTCGCAGTTCGGGAAGGTGCCGCCGCTGGCGATCTTGTCCTCGAACTTGTTGAAGAAACCGGTGACGTTGAAGCCCCAGCGCTGACCCTCGTAGTAGGCGGCCAGCTCGTAGTTGGTGCTGGTTTCCGGCTTCAGGTTGGGCGAGCCCACCAGCGGCAGCACGCCCTGGCCACCGAAGCCGGTGATGCCCGGGAACAGCTGGTCCGGACGCGGGGTCTTGTAGCCGGTGCTGACGCCACCCTTGAAGGTCCATGCGTCGCTGGCGTTCCACACCAGGTAGCCGCGCGGGCTGACATGGCTGCCGAACACGTTGTGGTCGTCGTAGCGCAGGCCGAAGGTGGCGGTGAGGGTGTCGGTCAGCGCCCAGTTGTCCTCGGCGAACAGCGCCCACATGCGGTGCTTCTGCTTGACGTTGCTGCGGTAGCCGGCGCCGTCCATGCCGAACACACCGTCGACCATGTCAGTGTCGTTGTACTGGCCACCCACGGTCAGCTTGTGCGCGCCGAAGTCCAGGTCGAGCATGGTGTCGAGCACGTAGCCTTCCAGCTCCATGGTGCGCAGCGGACGCGGCAGGAATGCCTGCAGGCGCGCCATCTCGCTCGGGTTGAGGGCTGCAAGCGCATTGCCACGGCCGGCCGCGCAGTTGTTGGCGGCACCGGTGCGGCGGCAGACGTCATTCCACAGCGTCTGCAGGTTGGCGCGCTCGTCCAGGGTCAGCGGCAGCGAGCGGCCGAGGTTGCTGCTCTTGCTGTGGGTCAGCGAGGTCTGCCAGGTGCCGAAGCTGTAGCGGCCCTGATGGGTCAGCGACAACTGGTCGCGCTCGTAGCGCTGGTAGGCGGTGTAACCCACGCGCGGCTGCACCACGCGGCGGGTGAGCGTGCCGTTGCCGTTCGGGTTGGGAATGACGGCGTTGCCGACGCGCCACAGGCTGGCCAGGCTGTCGAGGGTGCCGGTCTGGCCTTCGCTGTTGTCGAACTTCTGCCGCGACACGTCGTAGTCCAGCCACAGTTCGTGGTCGTCATTGATGCGGAAGTCCAGCCGCACGCCGCTGTTCCAGTTGGTGTTGGCGACCGACTTGCCGCCGCCACCGAAGCCGATGCTGCGCTCCCACAGGGTGCCATCCGGCAGCGGCAGCGCATCCCATTCGGGATTGGAGGCCTTGGCGTCGTAGTAGCTGCCGCGTACCGCCAGGCTGAGGCGATCCTTCAGCAACGGACCGCCGAGGTACAGGTCGGTGGTGCGTGCATCGCCGAACTGGTCGTCCTGCTGCACGGTGAAGCCCTGGGTCAGCGCGCCGTGCCAGCTGTCCTGGTTGCGGCGTGTGATGATGTTGATGACGCCGCCCATCGCGTCCGAGCCGTACAGCGTGGACATCGGCCCGCGTACCACTTCGATGCGTTCGATCGCATCCAGCGGCGGCAGGTAGGCGAACTGGCCGCCACCGAAGTTGTTCGGATAGATCTGGCCGACATTGCTCTGGCGGCGGCCGTCGATCAGCACCAGGGTGTACTCGGACGGCAGGCCGCGCATCGAGACGGTGGCGCGGCCGTTCTTGTCGGTCGCTTCCAGGCCGACATCGATGCCTTCGACGTCGCGCAGCGCGTCGACCAGGCTGGTGTACGGGCGCTTGCTCAGTTCCTCGCGGCTGACCACGCTGATGCTGGCCGGAGCGTCGATCACCTTCTGTTCGAAGCCGGAGGCGGTGACCACCACCTTGTCCAGCGTCTGTGGCGCGCCGGAAGCGTCACCGTGGGCGAAGGCAGGGGCGGTCATGGCCGCCAGCACGGCGCTGGTCAGCAGGGAGCGGGACAGGGACGAACGGACACGATGGCGCTGGGCCATGGCAGTTACCTCGAAGGATGCAGGGTGGTGCGACGCCGTGCGCGAAGGGCGCGGCAGGCACGGAAGGCCCGGAAGGCCCGGTCAGGGGCGGCAGGGATGGAGCAGGCAGCGGCGTGCGGGCGCGACCGCGCAGGCGGTCACGTCGGGCCGTGGATCAGGCGAGCGGCGGCGCCTGGCCGCGTTGCTGGCGACGCCCGGGCGCATCGGCCCAGGGCGTGTCCGGAGCGGCCAGCGGCCAGTCCGGGCGCACGCCGGGCATGGCCGGCGTGGCGGGTACGAGTTCGAGTTCAGTGCGCAGCCATTGGCTGGCCAGCAGCAGTGGCGGACGTGCCTTCTCGGCCGACTTCACCGGAGCGGACGCGCAGCGGCGCAGCTTGGCTGGCGCCTCTTCCTGCAGCGGCGCTTCGCCACCGCGCTCTTCCAGCGGCATCTGCACGGCCATTCCGGCGTGGGCCTGTGGCAGCAGCGGCAGGGTGCCCAGCAGCAAGGCCAGCATCGCCACCCACGCCAGCAGGCTGGCCAGCGCGGGACGCTGGCCGCGCATGGCGGTGCCCATCTTGCGATGGATGAGTGGGCGAGGGCGAAGCGGGCGCAGCAATCGGTGTCCCCAAGGGTCTGCCGGCAGCGGCCGGCATCAACGGGGCGTGATTGTAATGAGAGCTGTTAGCCGTTGCAAATGAGAATGATTGCCAAAATATCGCAGGCCGGCCAGGTGGGGCTCAGACTTCGCTCCAGCGCCGCAGCAGGTTGTGGTACACGCCGGTCAGCTGCAGCACCGCCTCGGCGTCGCCGCCGGTCTGCCGCAGGCGCTCGATCGAGCCATCCATTTCCCACAGCAGGCGCCGCTGCACGTCGTCGCGGATCATGCTCTGCACCCAGAAGAACGAGGCCACGCGCGCACCGCGGGTGACCGGCCGCACCTGATGCAGGCTGCTGGACGGATACACGATCAGGTCGCCGGCCGGCAGCTTCACCTCGTGCTCGCCGTAGGTATCGCTGATGACCAGCTCGCCGCCCTCGTACTCCTCGGGCGCGGACAGGAACAGGGTGCAGGAGATGTCCGAGCGCAGCTGCTCACCGTTGGCCAGGTTCATCACCGCACCATCGACGTGGAAGCCATAGGTGCCGCCCCCGCTGTAGCGGTTGAAGCGCGGCGGCAGGTACTTCAGCGGCAGCGCTGCGCTGAAGAACAGCGGGTGCCGGGCCAGCGCGACGAGGATGATCTCGCCCAGTTCGCGGCGCAGCGGCGAGGCCTCGGGCAGCTGCTGGTTGTGCTTGGCCTGTGCGCCCAGATGGCCCACGGTTTCGCGGCCATCGGTCCAGTCGGCGGCGTCGAGGCGGCGCCGGAAATCGGCCACCTGGTCGGCGCTGAGAATGTCGGGGATGTGCAGCAGCATGCGGAACTCCTCAGAGGGACGGCGGTGCGACCAGGGCGCGCACCTGCGGATGCGGCGACGCGGCCAGTTCCGGCACGATGTGCGCCATGAACGCCGGGCTGCCGTGCGCCAGTGCGAGCCGCAGCCAGTGCACGGCCTGCTCGACCTGGCCGGCCTGCAGCAGGATCGAGGCGTAGTTGGCCTGGCCGCGGAAATCACCGGCTTCGGCCGCGCGCTGGTACCAGGCGAGCGCCGCCTGCGGATCGGGTGCGGTATCCAGCCCGTCTTCGAGGTGGCGGGCCAGCAGGTTCATCGATTTGGCGTGGCCCAGGTGCGCGGCGCGGGTGTACAGGGCCAGTGCCTGCGCGCGGTCCTGCGGAACGCCACGGCCGGTGGCCAGCAGGTTGGCCAGGTTGTACAGGCCCCAGTCCAGCCCGGTGTCGGCGGCGCGCCGGTACCACACTGCCGCCAGCGTCGGGTTGGCCGCGGTGCCGTGGCCCAGCTCATGGCAGCGGCCGAGCATGTTCATCGCCATCGGCGCGCCGTTGTTGGCGGCGGTTTCGTACCAGAGCAGCGCGGCCGAGGCGTCCTGCGCGGTGCCTTTGCCTTCCATGTGCATCTGCGCGAGCAGCAGTTGTGCATCGACCTGTCCAGCCTGCGCGGCGTCGCGCACGCGTGCGAACGCGGCCTGCGGATCGTGCTGCAGCAGCTCGGCCAGGGCGTCGCTGTCGATGGGGGTGCGGGTAACCATGGGGTGAGTATCGCCGGAAACAAAAACGGCGGCAGGAGAGCCTGCCGCCGTGGTGGAGCGAAGTTACATCAGAACTTCACGTTCAGTGCCAGGGTGGCCGAGCGACCCGGGGCGATGCTCGCGTAGTGCGAGGCATAGGCCTTGGTGAAGTAGGTCTTGTCGGTCAGGTTCTGCACGTTGAGCTGCAGGCTGATGTTGTCCTGGATCGCGTAGCTGGCCATCGCGTCGAAGCGGGTGTAGCTCGGGATCCACTTGGTGTTGGCGACATCACCGTACTGCTTGTCCGAGTAGAACGCACCGGCGCCGATGGTCAGGCCGATCGGGAAGCGGTAGGTGGTCCACAGGTTGGCGCTGTGCTTGGCGGTGTTCGGGAACACGTTGCCGTTGTACGGCGACGGCACGTAGACGTTGGACGGGCAGGTGCGGCCGGACACGGCGCACACAAAGCCGTTGTCCTTCAGTTCCGAGTCCAGGTAGGTGTAGCCGCCATACAGGCTCCAGGCGTCGGTCAGCTGGCCGGTGAAGCCCAGCTCGAAGCCGTTGATTTCCTTCTTGCCGGCGTTCTGGCTGGTGCCGTTGTCGACGGTCACGCGTGCGTTGTTCATCACCGTGTGGAAGATCGCGGCGGTCAGGTTCAGGCGCTTGTCGAACAGATCCCACTTGGTGCCCAGTTCGAGGTTCTTGGTGTCCTGCGGCTTGAGGTCAGCCACGGCGGCGCTCAGGCCGTCCGAACCGTCGCCACCGTCCATGCCCGGCGGGGTCGAGGAGGTGCCCCACGACAGGTAGATGCTGCCGTTCTCCAGCGGCTTGAAGACGACGCCAGCCTGGTAGTTCAGGAAGTCGTTGTCATTGCGCACGCGGGTCGGTGCCTTGCCAGCCACCGGAGTGGTCAGGGTGGTGCTGTAGTCGTCGTAGCGCAGGCCGACGTTGAAGCTCCACTGTGCATTGAGCTCGATGGTGTCGAACAGATAGGCGGACTTGGTCTTGGTGCGCTGCTCGACGTCCAGTGCCTTGTCGCTGCGGTACTCCGAATGAGTGGCCGCCCACGGATCACGCGGGTTCGGGTTGGCGAAGTCGGTGCAGTTGTAGCCGGTGGCCGCGCCCGTGGTCGGGCACTTGCTGTTGCCGGTCAGCGGGTTGCTGGTGCCCGGGGCGATCAGGTAGCTGCCGCGGGTCATCTTCTCGTCGCTGTATTCCACGCCAGCGCTGTAGCTGTGCTTGAGCGCGCCGGTCTGGAAGGCACCGGTCAGGCCGAGCTGGTCGGCGAAGCTCTTGACGTCGACGGCGCGGCTGTTGGTACGGCGCCACAAGGTGCCGTAGTTATTCGGGTTGCCCTGGCTGTCGTCCGGCTGGGTCCACAGGTAATCATTGCTGGTGTTGCCCAGGCGCGCGATGTTCCGCAGCTTGTGGCCGCCGAAGTCGAAGCTGGCATCCAGGGTGCTGATGTCGGCACGGGTGCGCTGGAAGTCACGATCGACCAGGCCGTAGTAGTTGTTGCGGTCCGGCACCATCGGGCGGCCGTCGACCCACTTCGAGGCCGGTGCACCGTTCGGGTTGCCATACGGGAAGCCACCCGCGTCCGGCAGGTCATCGCTCTGCATGTGGTAGTGGCTGGCGATCAGCTGCGCCGGGCCGTTCAGGCCGAACGCGATCGACGGTGCGATGCCCCAGCGGCTGACATTGGTAGCGTCACGGCCAGGGATGTCCGACTCGTGCTTCATCAGGTTCAGACGGGCGGCGATGCCATCGCCCAGCACGTAGTTGGCATCCACGGTGCCGCGCGCGTAGCTGTCGGTGCCGATGCCCATGCTGGCGCTGGTCTCGTTCTTCAGCTTCGGCGTCTTGCTCACCAGGTTCAGGCTGCCACCACCGGAATCACGGCCACCGTAGGCCGAGCTCGGGCCCTTGACCACTTCCACCTGCTCCAGGTCGAAGATTTCGCGGGTCTGCGAGCCGACGTCACGCAGGCCGTCGACGAAGATGTTGCTCTGCGAATCGAAGCCACGGATGAAGGGGCGGTCGCCGGTTGGGTTGCCGCCTTCGCCGGCACCGAAGGTGATGCCCGGCACCATGCGCAGCGCATCCTGCAGGTTGGTCGCACCGGTTTCGGCGATCAGCTTCTCCGAGACGATCGACACCGACTTCGGGGTGTCCAGCAGTTCAGCGGTGAACTTCGGCGAGGACGGATTGAACCAGCTGCCGCGCACCTGCACCTTGTCCAGGTCGGTGGCCTTGTTATTGCCGGAGGCGGCGCTGTCGGCGGCCTGCGCGGCCAGCGGCGCGAAGCCGGCGGCCAGTGTGGCGGTGGCGAGCAGGGAAACGCGCGGGGCGCGCTTGCGGGACGTGATGTGGGTCATGGCTTGGGTGGTAGTGGCTGGGATCGGGAAAGGGCGAGGGCCGAAGCGCAGGCAGCGCGACGGCACATAGGGGGCTTCTTCTGTAGAGCCGAGCCGATGCTCGGCTACGCGGCGGACGACTTCAGGCGCACGGCAACGGCCGCAGGGCGCCTCAGCTGGCGTGCGGTGCGGGCGGTGCGTGGCCGGGGTTCAACCGCAGTGCGGGATCGCGCAGCTGCCAGCGCAGCGCGTCGGAGCGCCACAGCGGGATATGCGCGACCAGGGTGACGCGCGCGGGGGCCATGCCGGTGCAGGGCGAGGAGCCCTCGCCATCAAGCGGGGGCTCCGGTGCCGGTACGGCGTGCTGCGGGCATTCGTCCGCCGGCGGGACAGGCAACGGCATCGCCTGGTGAAGATCTTCGGCGTGTGCCTGCCAGCCGTGGGTGGCAGGCCCGTGGCCGCGTCCTTCGTGCAGGGCCGACCAGCCCAGCAGCAGCGTCAGCAGCACGGCCACAGCCAGCGGCCACCCCTGGCGGGCGAGCTGGCACAACGTGGCGGTGGGCGCGGGCGAAGCCATGGCGCAGGGGGCCGGATCGTTACGAAGATGTTACGTAGGATAACATCAACGATAATGATTCGCATATGCGCAATCAGGCGGGCCAACTGGAGGGCCCGGAAGGGCCCTGGGGCGCCGCTCAGGACGCTCTGGTAGATCCACCCCATGGGTCGAGATGCGCCTCGGCAGGGATGCCCTGGGGCGATTCCTGCAAGCCGTGCGCGACCTCAATCGCGGTCGTCGCGGGTCCAGACGGCGTCGTGCTCGCGCTTCACCGGGAACTTGGGCACCGGGGTATAGGCCGGTGCGCACAGGGCGCGGCCATCGCGTACGTCGAAGCGCGCGCCGTGCAGCACGCACTCCACGCTGCCTTCGGCGGTGTTGAACTCACCCGAGGACAGCTCGAACTCCTCATGTGTGCACTGGTCTTCCAGCGCGTACAGCTCGCCGTCGAGGTTGAACACCACGATCGGCGTGCCGGTCACTTCGTCGAACACGCTCTTCATTTCACCGGGCAGCAGTTCGGCGCCGGCACAGACAAAGGTCCAGGCCTCGCTCACGCGGCGGCTCCGGCCAATGGCTTTTCCAGGACCTCGAAGCGCAGGTTGTCGCGCTTGGGAATGCCGAAGCGCTCGTCGCCATACGGGAACGGCTTCTTGATGCCGGTGCGCTGGTAGCCACGACGCTCGTAGAAGGCGATCAGTTCGTCGCGCACGTCGATCACCGTCATCTGCATCACCGGCACCTTCCATTCGTGCGCGGCGTGCGCTTCGGCGGCGTCCATCATCTGCTTGCCGACGCCGCCGCCCTGCTGGGCCGGGTCGACCGAGAACATGCCGAAGTAGCCCTTGCCCTCGACATCGGCGACGTGGGCGCAGGCCACCAGCTGGCCCTCGCGCTCGGCCAGCAGGATGGTGGAGCGCGGGCGGTCGAGGTCGGCCTGGATGCCTTCGGCGTCGATGCGGGCGCCATCCAGCAGGTCGGCTTCGGTGGTCCAGCCGACGCGGCTGGCGTCGCCACGGTAGGCCGAGGTGACGAGGGCGATCAGGGCGGGGATGTCGGCCGGCGTGGCGGCGCGGAAGGTAAGGGTGGTCATGGCCCCATTCTAGGTGGGGCGGGGGCGGGCGCAAATGGGGGAGGGCCCTCGGCGGTCCTAGCAACCGCTATGCTCGCGCTTGATCAAATGCCAGGCGGAGTGCAGGGGTGGGCATATCGAAGGGAATCGCGCTGGCAGCAACTGCCCTGCTTGTGGCTCTTCTGGCTTGCCTGCCGGCGCGCGAGGAGGGTGGCGGCATCGCGCCCAACGGCCTGGGGTGCCCGGGTTTCAGTGCGTCCCGTGCGTTGCCGGTCACGCTGGAGGCGCTGCGGGCCGATCCGAGGCGCTATCACGGGAGGCTCGTGCGCGTACGTGGGGCCTACGTTGAGAGCTTTGAAATGTCCGCGCTGCACCCGGGGCCGCCGGTGCAGGATCCATGGGCGGCCGAGGGCGTGTGGGTGAATGGAGTTCCCATCATGGCGCTGCCGTCGGAGCAGGCGGTTGAACTCACCGGAATCGTAGAGGCGGGCCGGCCCGCTTTCCCTTATGGCAAGGGGCACCTTGGGCAATGGCCTGCGGCGCTCTGCGTGTCTTCGATCCAGCCCTTGCCGACGCCATGAAAAACGCCGCGGTTTCCCGCGGCGTTTCCGTTGCTTCCGGCTGCGCTGGGAGTCTTACCCCAGCAGCTTGCGTACCTTGGCCAGCGCGGTCATGAAGCGCTCGATCTCGGCGTGCGTGTTGTAGAACGCCAGCGAGGCACGGCAGGTGGCGGCGACGCCGAAGTACTGCAGCAGCGGGTGCGCGCAGTGCTGGCCCGAGCGCACGGCCACGCCTTCCAGGTCGAGCAGGGTCGCCAGGTCATGGGCATGCGCGCCATCGATCAGGAACGAGACCACGGCGGCCTTCTCCGGCGCTTCGCCGATGATGCGCAGGCCGTCGACGCGGCGCAGCTCTTCGGTGAAGTGCGCCAGCAGTTCGGCTTCGCGCGCTTCCACGTTCTCCTGGCCAAGCTGCTGCAGGTAGTCGGCAGCCACGCCCAGGCCGATGAAACCGGCGATGTTCGGGGTGCCGGCTTCGAACTTGTGCGGGGCATCGTTGAACACGGTGCCGTCGAAGCTGACTTCCTTGATCATCTCGCCGCCACCAAGGAACGGCGGCATCGCGTCCAGGTGCTCGCGACGGGCCCACAGTGCGCCGGTACCGGTTGGCCCGCACATCTTGTGGCCGGTGATGGCGTAGAAATCGCAGCCGATCGCGGCCACGTCGACCTTGCGGTGCGGTACCGCCTGCGAGCCATCGACCACGGTGATGATGCCGCGCTTGCGCGCTTCGCGGCAGATCTCGCGCACCGGATTGACCGTGCCCAGCACGTTGGAGACATGGGTGACCGCCAGCAGCTTGACCTCCGGGGTCATCGCCGCGCGCAGCGCATCCAGGTCCAGCGCACCATCGGGGGTGATCTCGGCCACGCGGATGGTGGCGCCGGTACGCTGCGCGACCAGCTGCCACGGCACGATGTTGGCGTGGTGCTCCATGCGCGTGATCAGGATCACGTCACCGGCCTTCAGTCGCGGCAGCGCCCATGAGTACGCCACCAGGTTGATGGCGAAGGTGGTACCGCTGCACAGCACCAGGTCGCCGGGGCGCACGTTGAGGAAGTGCGCCAGCTTGTTGCGCGCACCTTCGTAGGCATCGGTGGCTTCGCTGCCCAGTGCATGCACCGCGCGGCTGACGTTGGCGTTGTAGCGACGATAGAACTCGTCCACCGCGCCGATCACCTGCACCGGCTTCTGGCCGGTGTTGGCGTTGTCGAAATAGACCAGCGGCTTGCCGTGCACTTCACGCATCAGCAGCGGGAAGTCGAGGCGGACGCGATCCCAGTCGGGGGCGCCGGTGCGTTCTTCGATCGGGCGCGGCGTGGACAGGTTCATGCCACACCCGCCTCGGCCAGGGCCTTGTCCAGGCGGCGAGCCAGTTGCGCACGCAGCGCATCGGGCAGGATCTTCAGCGGTTCATGGCAGAACGCAGCGCTCAGCAGTGCCTGCGCCTGGGCCTGCGGCAGGCCGCGCGAGCGCAGGTAGAACAGCGCATTGGCATCGAGCTGGCCGACGGTCGCACCGTGCGCGGCCTTCACTTCATCGGCGTCGATCACCAGCGTCGGCTGGGTGTCGATCTCGGCATCGGCCGACAGCAGCAGGTTCTTGTTGGACAGGTTCGCGTCGGTGCCGTCGGCGCCTTCGCGGATCTGGATGCCACCATGGAACACCACGCGGCTGCGGTTGGCCGCAACGCCGCGCCACAGCAGTTCGCAACTCGTATCGCGTGCGATGTGGTCGATGCCCAGGCGGGTTTCGACGTGGCGGCGGCCATTGCCGAGCAGCACGCCGTTGGCGGTCAGCTGGGCGTTGTCGCCTTCCAGGCGCACGTTCAGTTCATGGCGGCTGAGCGCGGCGCCCAGTTCCAGGTCGACGCGGTGGTACTGCGCGTCGCGGGCCAGCACCGCGTCGGTGCGCAGGAAGCTGGTCTGGCGCGCGCTGCCGGCCTGCACGCGGGCGTGCTTGAGCATGGCATCACGGGCGACGTGGGCATGCAGCACGGTGTTGTCCAGGTGGGCGGAGTCACCCACGCTGAAGCGGTGCTCGACCACGCCGAGGCTGGCGCCGGCACGCAGTTCGATCAGGTGGCGGTGGTGCCAGGCCAGGTCGGTCTCGCCGGCGACGCTGGCGAACACCAGCTGCAGCGGTGCTTCGACCTGCACGCCTTCGTCCACGCGCAGCACCACGCCTTCGTCGGCCAGTGCGGCGTTGAGGCGGGCGAAGACCTCTTCACTGCGCTCGTAGCGGCGGCCGAGGAAACGCACGGCGTCTTCACCGGCGGCCAGTGCGGCCGACAACGGCTGCAGCTGCACGCCGGCCGGCAGCGCCTGCACGTCGCTCAGCGCGGCATCCAGGCGGCCGTTGACGAACACCAGGCGCGGGGCCGGGATGTCTTCCAGCAGCGCGGCGTCCAGCGCCGGGCCCTGCAACGGTGCCGCGGCGAACGAACGGCGTTCCAGCTGGCGCAGCGAGGTGTACTTCCAGGCTTCGTTGCGGGCGGCCGGCAGGCCGTCGCGCAGGGCCGCATCCAGCACTTCGCGGCGCGCATCGCTGCCGCAGAAGGCCTGGGCCATCGAATCAAGCAGGGCGCTCATCAGACCGCCGCCTCGGGCACGACCCGGTCCTTCAGGAAATCGTAGCCGTGTGCTTCCAGCTCCAGCGCCAGTTCCGGGCCGCCGCTCTTGACGATGCGGCCATCGGCCAGCACGTGCACCACGTCCGGCTTGATGTAGTCCAGCAGGCGCTGGTAGTGGGTGATGACCAGGAACGAGCGGTCGGCGCCGCGCAGTGCGTTGACGCCGTCGGCCACGCTCTTCAGTGCGTCGATGTCCAGGCCCGAGTCGGTCTCGTCCAGGATCGCCAGCTTCGGTTCCAGCACGGCCAGCTGGAAGATCTCGTTGCGCTTCTTCTCGCCACCGGAGAAGCCTTCGTTGACGCCACGGTGCAGCAGTTCGTCCTTCAGGTGCAGCACGGCCAGCTTCTGGCGCACCAGCTTGAGGAACTGCATGGAATCGAGTTCCTCCTCACCGCGTGCCTTGCGCTGGGCGTTCAGCGCGGCGCGCAGGAAGTAGGTGTTGTTCACGCCCGGGATCTCCACCGGGTACTGGAACGCCAGGAACAGGCCGGCGGCGGCACGCGCTTCCGGGTCCTGCTCCAGCAGGTCGACGCCGTCGAACTGCACGCTGCCTTCGGTCACTTCGTAGCCGTCGCGGCCGGCCAGGACATTGCCCAGGGTGGACTTGCCGGCGCCGTTCGGGCCCATGATGGCGTGCACCTGGCCGGGCTTCACATCCAGCGACAGGCCCTTGAGGATTTCCTTGTCGCCGATGCGGGCGTGGAGGTTTTCGATCTTCAGCATGGTGGGGGTTTCCGTGGGGCGGGCCGGGGCCCGCCGGTAAAGAGAATGCGTTTGCGAGGGGCAGGGGCGGGCGGTCAGCCCACCGAACCTTCCAGCGAGACTTCCAGCAGCTTCTTGGCTTCCACCGCGAACTCCATCGGCAGTTCGCGGAACACCTGCTTGCAGAAGCCGTCGACGATCAGCGACACCGCGTCTTCCTGGCTGATGCCACGGGCGCGGCAGTAGAACAGCTGGTCATCGGAGATCTTGGAGGTGGTTGCCTCGTGCTCGACGGTGGCGCCCGGGTTCTTCACCTCGATGTAGGGGAAGGTGTGCGCGCCGCACTGCTTGCCGATCAGCAGCGAATCGCACTGGGTGTAGTTGCGCGCGCCGTCGGCGTTGCGGTCGACCTTGACTAGGCCGCGGTAGGTGTTCTGGCCGCGGCCGGCGCTGATGCCCTTGCTGACGATCTTGCTCTTGGTGCGCTTGCCGACGTGGATCATCTTGGTGCCGGTGTCGGCCTGCTGGCGGTGATGGGTCAGCGCGACGGAGTGGAATTCACCCACCGAGTCGTCGCCCAGCAGCACGCAGGAGGGGTACTTCCAGGTGATCGCCGAGCCGGTCTCGACCTGGGTCCAGGTGACCTTGCTGCGCGCGCCACGGCATTCGGCACGCTTGGTGACGAAGTTGTAGATGCCGCCGACGCCGTTCTCGTCGCCCGGATACCAGTTCTGCACCGTGGAGTACTTGATCTCCGCATCTTCCAGCGCGACCAGCTCGACCACCGCGGCGTGCAGCTGGTTCTCATCGCGCATCGGCGCGGTGCAGCCTTCCAGGTAGGAGACGTAGGCCTTGTCCTCGCACACGATCAGGGTGCGCTCGAACTGGCCGGTGTGGCCGGCGTTGATGCGGAAATAGGTGCTCAGTTCCATCGGGCAGCGCACGCCCTTGGGAATGAACACGAAGCTGCCATCGGAGAACACCGCCGAGTTGAGCGCGGCGAAGTAGTTGTCGCCGACCGGCACCACGGTGCCCAGGTACTGGCGGACCAGCTCCGGGTGTTCCTTGATGGCCTCGGACATCGAGCAGAAGATCACGCCCTTCTCGGCCAGTTCCTTGCGGAAGGTGGTGCCCACGGACACCGAGTCGAACACCGCATCCACCGCCACGCCGGCCAGCTTGGCGCGCTCGTGCAGCGGCACGCCCAGCTTGTCGTAGGTGTCGAGCAGTTCCTTCGGCACGTCATCCAGCGAGGCGTACTTCGGGCCCTTCGGCGCGGAGTAGTAGCTGAGCGCCTGCAGGTCGATCGGGGCGATCTCCAGCTTGGCCCAGTCGGGCATCGGCATGGTCAGGAAGTGGCGGTAGGCATCCAGGCGCCACTGCGTCATCCACTCCGGCTCTTCCTTCTTGGCCGACAGGGCACGGATGGTGTCCTCGTCCAGGCCCGGCGGCAGGGAGTCCGATTCGATCTCGGTGATGAAGCCGGCCGAATACTTGCGGCCGAGCTGCTCGTGGATCTCGCGGTTGGGGGTGTCGTCGTGGGCGACGTTTTCGATGGTTTCGGTGGCCATGGGGGGCTGCCTACGGATCAGGAGACGACGTCGACAGCGATGGTGCGGCGCTGTTCGTCATCGGCAAGGGGGAGAGGGGGCAGGATCTGGGCGAGGGTGACATCGCGCAGGGCCTCGGAGACCACGTCGTTGATCAGCCGCCAGCTGCTGCGCGCGCCGCACTTGGGCGCCATGCCGCACTGATGGTGGTCGTGGCTGCATTCGGTCAGGGCCAGTGGCCCTTCCATCGCTTCGACCACTTCGAACAGCGAGATCTCGATGGCCGGGCGGGTCAGCCGGTAGCCGCCACGGACGCCGCGCAGGCCTTCGACCAGGCCGGCCTGGGCCAGCGGCTTGAGCACCTTGCTGACGGTGGGCGGCTCCAGACCGGTGAATTCGGCCAGCTCTGTCGCGCTCAGCACTTCGCCCGGACGGGCGGCGAGCACGGTCAGCACGACGGTGGCGTAATCGGTGAGTTTGGTGACGCGCAACATGGGGATGCGAGTGGTTCTTAAAGCGGACTGAAATTGTACGCTTTTATTCGCCGCCATCCAACCCGGGCATTCAGCCGGCGCTGGGGCCGGGCCGGGACGACACACCGGGGCCGTTGCCAGGGCGCAATGCTGCGCCAACGGGATGATTTTCGCAATCACCCGGAATGGGCGAGAATCCCCGTTCCATCCGCTGCAAACAGCCCGTGCCGATGCCGAAGAAGATCCAAGCCCGCAAGTCCGCCATCCATGGCAACGGCGTGTTCGCCGTGGCCCCGATCGAGCAGGGCGAGCGCGTGATCCAGTACAAGGGCCTGCTGCGCAGCCACGGCGATGTCGATGCCGATGACAGCGGCGACGTCGAAAGCGGCCATACCTTCCTGTTCACCCTCAACGATGACTGGGTGATCGATGCCAACTACAAGGGCAACGACGCGCGCTGGATCAACCACAGCTGCGACCCGAACTGCGAGGCGGTGATCGAGGAAGACGAGGACGGCGACAGCCGGGGCGACAAGGTGTTCATCGAGGCACTGCGCGATATCAAGGCCGGCGAGGAGCTGACCTACAACTACGGCATCACCCTGGCCGAGCGCCACACGGCCAAGCTGAAGAAGATCTGGGAGTGCCGTTGCGGCTCGCCCAAGTGCACCGGCACGATGCTGCAGCCCAAGCGCTGACCCGCAGCGGGTAGTGCCGGCCGCTGGCCGGCACTACGTGGAGGCTCTCCACCTGCCGTGCACGACAGGGTCACCGCCGCGCAAGGGGGGGGCTTCCATTCTGTGGGCTCCCCCAAACCGGAGTGCATCCATGGCAGAGCGATTGAAGGGCAAGCAGATTGCCATCCTTGCCACCCACGGCTTCGAACAGTCCGAGCTGACCGAGCCCAAGCGTTTGCTGGAAGCGGAGGGGGCGCGCGTCAGCGTGGTCTCGCCCGCAAAGGAAGCGACGATCAAGGGTTGGAAGGAGAAGAACTGGGGCGACGCCGTCGCGGTGGATATTCCGTTGGATGAGGCGGATCCTGCACGCTTCGATGCCGTGGTTCTACCCGGAGGGGTCATCAATCCGGACACGCTGCGCACCGATGATGCCGTACTGGCCTTCATCCGTTCAGTGGATGAAGCCGGCAAGCCTGTGGCGGCGATCTGTCATGGCCCGTGGCTGCTGATCAACAGCGGCCTGGCTGAGGGACGCGAGGTCACGTCCTGGCCGTCCCTGCAGCAGGATCTGTCCAACGCAGGTGGCAAATGGCGCGACACCGAGGTCGTGGTCGATGGCAACCTGATTACCAGCCGCAAGCCGGACGACATCCCAGCCTTCAGTGAGGCGGTGGTCAAAGCACTGGCCGCGTGATGTTCTGCCGATAGTGCCGGCCAGCGGCCGGCACTACCTTATTTGCCCAGCACGCCTGCCGGCACCAGGTTGCCCAGGTTCTGGTTGAAGGTGACCACCAGCTTGCCGTTCTTCACCTGTGCCGACTGCACCTGCAGGGCGCCGAGCACCCCGGCCACGGCCGGGTCCAGCTTGTAGATCGGTTCGCGCTGGGCGTAGTCGCTCAGCCATGCGTTGAGCAGGCCACGGGTGCGTGAGTCGAGGCGGCCGCCCTGGTTGGCCGGGGTGAAGTCATCCACGCTCGGCTGCTGCAGGTGGAAGCCCTGGGTCTGCGCGTCGTAGCGGAGGCCGCTGCTGAGCTTCACCGTGCCCAGTCTGGCCGGGTTGCCGCCGGCGGTGGCCAGCGCGACGTCCATGCCCAGGTTCAAGCGTTCGCCGGCCGGAAGGCTCAGCTGCGGATGGCTCATGGTCAGGGCGATCAGGCCGCCAAGGGCGTCCTGGGTGCGCGGGAAGCTGCCATCGAGGTACTGCTGCACGTCGCTGGCCCCCACCGACAGTTCGCGGCCGGAGATGGAGGGAGCCGCCTGTGCACCGATCGCAGCGGCGATCAGCACGGTGGAGGCCGCGAGGCGGGTCATCAGGGAACGCAGGCGCATGGCGGTGACCGGTGGGAAGCAAATGGATGGATCAAAGAGTAGCCGCGCAGGCTGAATCGCGCGTGCATGCCGCTGCAACGGTTCAGTCCAGCGTTGGACGCAGTTGTGCCGACTGGATCTGCCAGGCGCTGCCATTGCTGCTGGGCTGCACGCGGTACCAGCCGCCGAAGCGGAACGTGCCGTTGGCGGTGACTGCGCGGATCTGCACCGGCACCTCAAGCAGCTGCGGTGGCTGCCGCTCGTCGCGGGCGATCGGGGTATCGCTGTGCAGGCGCAGGGTGCGCAGGTCCTGCAGCTGCCGCAGCGCGGCGTCGTCGGCATGCCGTGGGTCGCCGGGCGGGATCGCCCAGGCGGCGTCGCTGGCGGCGCGGTCGTGGTTGAGCAGTGCCGCCACGTAGCGGTTGAGCATCGTCGAGGGTGGCTCGGCATCGTCGGCGACGGCGGACAGCAGCGGCACGTCGCTCGCCTGCAGTGCTGCGGGATCGGGGCCGGTGCCGGTGTCCGCTGCTGCGGTGGCGGCGACGGGAGCGGACGCTGCCGCGATACCCTCAGTCGTCTGTGCCGCCGGACGCGAACAGCCCAGCAGCACCAGTGGTGCGATCAGGAACAGGATCCTGCGCATGCCTGCCTCCTCCCCGAGGCAATCTGGAGGGCGGCAGTGTAGCGGTTGCGCCGGTGTCAGCGGGAGGAGGGCAGCTGCTCCAGCGCGTCCAGTGCAGGCAGCACCTGGACGGCGATGGCGGCCAGTGCGTGGCCGTCGGTCTCGGCGTGGCGCTGCACGATGTCGCGCAGCAGCTGGGCGGCGATCACCAGGGTCGCCCGCTCGTCGCCACTGATGCCGGCGGTACGCGGGGCCGCCTCCAGCAGGCGCATCAGGTCGCGGCTGGCGCGGTGTTCCAGTTCGATGGTGCAGCGCCCGGTGCACTGCAGCCCGTCCTTTTCAATCGGGGTCACCGAGATCCGGTAGCGGGTGGAGGGGCTGGCCATGAGGGTGTGCTCGCCGTAGCTGTGGAGGATGTGCCCACCATAGGCAAGGCCACGGCCTGCGGCGACGGCCGGCGCTGCACGCAGTGTTCCACCCGGTACGTTCCGCGCCCTTTGCGGAGCGCCGGCAGCCAATGGCGGCGGGCCTGTACGGGGATATCCGGAGCTGCGGCAACGCTGTGTTGCGGGGGTGTGGTCCGTACAAAAAAACGGGACGGCCAGAGCCGTCCCGTCGGAATCCGCGTTGGGGCGCGCGCTTACAGCGCGGCGTCCTTCAGCTTCTTCAGCGGACGCACCTTCAGCTTGGTGGTGGCCGGCTTGGCAGCGAACCACTGCTCTTCCTTGGTGAACGGGTTGATGCCCTTGCGCTTCGGCTTGGCCGGCACATTGACGGTGGTGATCTTCAGCAGGCCCGGCAGGGTGAACGAGCCAGCGCCCTTCTTGTGCACCGAGGAGGCGACGGCGCTTTCCAGCGAGGCCAGCACAGCGCGGACGTCCTTGGCGATGACGCCGGAGGCTTCAGCGATGTGTGCAACCAGGCCGGACTTGGTCAGCACTTCCTTGATCGGCTTCGGAGCGGCCGGCTTGGCGGCTGCCTTCGTCGCGACTTTCTTCACTGCCTTCTTCGGGGCAGCCTTCTTAGCGGTCTTTGCCATGGTTTCCTGTTCCGTGAACGGTTGGTTGTTTGGTCGGCGCCGAACCCCGTCGGCAAGCGCAATGTAGGGCAACTCTCGGGCGCCGCCAATAGCCCGAAGCGCGGAAAGTGCATGTTTTTTCATATCCAGGCCGATTCAGTACATGGCCGGTAGTGGGGAAAGGGGGTGTGGCAGCGCACGCGATGGCCGGCGCCGGCCCATCGGTGGAATGCGCGAAACCACTGAAAACAAGGGGAAAATGCGTGCCGGCCTGGCGAAGAAGTGACCAGTTGTCCGGTTTCCGGCGGACGCGCGGCATGCGGCGGAGCGACGCAGGGCTAACGCGTCCCGTGCGAGGGTGACCCTTCATCACCGCCACGCAGGAGCAGCACATGGGAATCTCGCGACACGCCACCGCGCACTGGGAAGGCGATCTGAAGTCGGGCAAGGGACAGTTGAGCACGCCGCAGAGCGGGCTGCTGGACAAGACCCGCTACGGATTCAACAGCCGCTTCGGCGACGAGAAAGGCACCAATCCGGAGGAGCTGATCGCTGCCGCGCACGCCGGCTGTTTCACCATGGCGCTGTCGGCCAAGCTTGGTGAGGCCGGCTTCACCCCGACCTCGCTGGATACCGAGGCCAAGGTCGATCTGTCCCTGGAGGGCGGCCCGCAGCTGTCGCAGATCCGGCTGAAGGTGAAGGCCGTGGTGCCGGGCATCGACGCCGCACAGTTCCGTGCCATTGCCGATGACGCCAAGCAGAACTGCCCGGTCTCCAAGGCGCTGAGCGCGGTGCCGATCAGCCTGGAAGCCGAACTGGGCTGAGAAATCGCGGGCCGGGATGGTCACGGTAGTGCCGGCCGCTGGCCGGCAACCGCATGATGCCAGTGTCCAGGTGGCAGCCAGCCAGCGTTATCGCGGCCTTCCTGACCGCCCCCCCTCGGCCGTCGCGCGCGACGTTGGCAGCGGCTCCTGCCGCTGCCTTCGGCTCTACCCTCCAGCAGCAATCACCAATCGATGGTGCCGCTGATCACCGTCTGCACCTGGCCGCCCGACCAGACCTCGCCGTCTTCATCGACCCGCAGGGTCAGGCGCGCGTCGTGGCCGACTTCGCGGCCCTGGCTGACTTCGAACGGTGCACGGCCTCGGGGCAGGGCGTCGCGCAGGTCCAGCCATGCGGCCAGCACCGCATTGGCAGCACCGGAGGCGGCGTCCTCGAAGCGGCGGCCATTGCCGACAAAGGCGCGCACCGCCAGATCGAAGCCCTCGCTGCCATCGCTGAAGGCGTAGGCAAACACGCCCATGCTGTCGGTGGATTCGGCCAGAGCCGCGACCGCGTCCCAGTCCGGGTGCAGGGCGCGCAGTGCCGCTTCATCGGCCACCTGCACCACCCACCAGCTGCGCCCGCCCTGCATGCGTGACGGCGGCAGCGAGCCCAGCGGCCAGCCCTTCAGTACGGCCTGCAGGCGAGGATCGGTGGCCTCGACGGTCTCGGCCAGCTGCGCGCGCGGGGTGCGGATGGCGATACGCCGCTGCGCGCCCTCACCGCTGACGCGCAGCGGCAGCGCACCTGCAATGCCATCCTGCACCAGCACGCCATCGACCGGCGCGGCCAGGCCCGCCTGCAGCACCGCATGTGCGGTACCGACGCTGGGATGGCCGGCGAACGGAACTTCCTTCTGCGGACTGAACATGCGCAGCCGGTAGCTGGCGCCTGCGACCTGCGGCGGGAACACGAAGGTGGTCTCGGGCAGGCGCGTCCAGCGCGCAATGGCCTGCATGCTGGCATCGTCCAGGCCTTCGGCATCAAGCACCACGGCCAGCGGATTGCCAGCGCCGGCGCGCGGGGAGAACACATCCAGCTGCAGGAAACGGCGGGTGGACATCAGGCAGGACTCCAGTAAACAGGCGGCATAGCGTAGCGCGGGGCACAAAAAAGGGGACGGAGGGAACTAGGTCGCTTGTGCCCCATGTGCCATAAGCGACTTAATTCCCTCCGTCCCCTTTGTTTCGTGCGCTACCAGCGGATGTGGCCGTCGATGACCGGCTGCACCTGGCCGCCGATCCAGACCGTGCCCTGCGCGTCGACCTGCACCTGCACGCGGCCATCGCGGCCGACTTCGCGGCCCTGGCTGGCCACGTAGTGGCCCTCGCGGCCGGGCAGGGCGTTGCGCTGCCGCAGCCAGGCACCGATCAGGGCATTGGCGCTGCCGGTGACCGGATCTTCCGGCACGCTGGCCGCATCGGCGGGGCAGAAGGCGCGCACCACACGCGTGTGGTCGCTGCCGGCCTCGTCGGCGAATACGGCCACGCCGGTGGCATCGGTGGCAAGGCTCCAGTCGGCCAGCGCGGCCATGTCCGGCGCCAGGTTGCGCACGGCGGCGGCGTCGCGCATCGGCAGCAGCCACCAGCGTGCGCCGTTGTCCCAGAGTTCGGGCACGTGCCCGTTGGCGGCGAGGGCCAGCAGCGCTTCGGGCGCTCCGTCCGCGGCTGTGTCCAGTTGCCGCGCCGCTGGGCTGGCCAGCTGGATCTCCAGCGCCTCGGCTGGGCCGCTCACCCGCACCGGCAGCAACCCCGCCGCGCACTGCTGCAGCAGGGCGCCGTCGCGAGGCTGGGCCAGGCCGCAGCTCACCGCCGCCCAGGCCGCGCCGACACTGGGGTGGCCGGCGAAGGCCAGCTCGCGGGTCGGGGTGAAAATGCGGATGTGGTAATCGGCGCCGGGCGCGCTGGAGCGCAGGAAGAACACCGTCTCGGACAGGTTCAGCCAGGCGGCCAGGGCCTGCATCTGCTCGCCGGAGAGGTCGTCGGCATCCAAGAGGGCGCCCAGCGGATTGCCGGTGCCGGGGCGGGGGGCGAAGACATCGAGCTGCAGGTAACGAAGGACGGCCATCTACGGGGATATTGCGCTTAGAATCAAAGGTTCCGCCCCCAGGGGCGGCTTCCCCACATTCTACATAGCCAATCCATGTCAGCTTCCCCCCTTGTCGATCGTTGGATCGTACTGAAGTTCGGCGGCACTTCGGTGTCGCGTCGTCACCGCTGGGACACGATCGGGAAGCTGGCGAAAAAACGCGCGGAAGAGACCGGCTCGCGCGTGCTGGTGGTGGTGTCGGCGCTGTCCGGGGTCACCAACGAACTGACCGCGATCGCCGATGGCGCGCCGGACAGCCGTGATCGCGTGGCCGCGCTGGTCGAACGCCATGAAGGCTTCCTGGTCGAACTGGGCCTGGGCCGCGAAGTACTGGCCGAGCGCCTGGCGGCGCTGCAGGGCCTGCTCGACGACCCGCGTGCGGCCACCCGTCCGCTGCAGTGGCAGGCCGAAGTGCTGGGCCAGGGCGAGCTGTTGTCGTCCACGCTGGGCGCGGCCTATCTGCACGCTTCGGGCCTGGACATGGGCTGGATGGATGCCCGCCAGTGGCTGGACGCGATGCCGCCGCAGCCGAACCAGAGCGACTGGTCGCAGCGCCTGTCGGTGAACTGCCAGTGGCGTGCCGATGCGGAGTGGATGCAGCGCTTCCGCGCGCAGCCGACCCGCCTGCTGATCACCCAGGGTTTCATCTCGCGGCATGCCGATGGCGGTACCGCCATCCTCGGCCGTGGTGGCTCGGATACCTCGGCGGCGTACTTCGGCGCGCTGCTCGGCGCCAGCCGCGTGGAGATCTGGACCGACGTGCCGGGCATGTTCAGTGCCAACCCGAAGGATGTGCCGGACGCGCGCCTGCTGACCCGCCTGGACTATTACGAGGCGCAGGAAATCGCCACCACCGGCGCCAAGGTGCTGCACCCGCGCTCGATCAAGCCGTGCCGCGATGCCGGCGTGCCGATGGCCATCCTCGATACCGAGCGCCCGGAACTGCCGGGCACCAGCATCGACGGCAGTGCTGCACCGGTACCGGGCGTAAAGGCGATCAGCCGCCGCAACGGCATCGTGCTGGTGTCGATGGAAGGCATCGGCATGTGGCAGCAGGTCGGCTTCCTGGCCGATGTGTTCAACCTGTTCAAGAAGCATGGCCTGTCGGTCGACCTGATCGGTTCGGCCGAAACCAACGTCACCGTGTCGCTGGATCCGTCCGAGAACCTGGTCAACACCGATGTGCTGGCCGCGCTGTCGGCCGACCTGTCGCAGATCTGCAAGGTGAAGGTGATCGTGCCGTGCGCGGCGATCACCCTGGTTGGCCGTGGCATGCGTTCGCTGCTGCACAAGCTGTCGGACGTGTGGGCCACCTTCGGCCGCGAGCGCGTGCACATGATCTCGCAGTCGTCCAACGACCTGAACCTGACCTTCGTCATCGACGAAGCCGATGCCGATGGCCTGCTGCCGATCCTGCACGCCGAGCTGATCGACAGCGGTGCGATGCCGGTGGAAGAAACCGAAGTGTTCGGCCCGCGCTGGCGCGAGATCGCCGGCACCGTGCGCCCGCGTGGCACGCCGTGGTGGCGGGGCCAGCGTGCGCACCTGCTGCAGCTGGCCGACGCCGGTACGCCGCGCTACGTCTACCACCTGCCGACCGTGCGCGCCCGTGCCCGCGCGCTGGCAGCGATCAAGCCGATCGATCAGCGTTACTACGCGATCAAGGCCAACAGCCACCCGGCCATCCTGCAGCTGCTGGAAGCCGAGGGCTTCGGCCTGGAGTGCGTCTCGCACGGCGAGCTGAAGCATGTGTTCCAGCACCTGCCGGAACTGTCGCCCAAGCGCGTGCTGTTCACCCCCAGCTTCTGCCCGCGCAGCGAGTACGAAGCCGCGTTCGCGCTGGGCGTGACCGTTACCGTCGACAATGTCGAAGCACTGCAGCGTTGGCCGGACCTGTTCCGCAACCGCGAGCTGTGGCTGCGCGTGGATCTGGGCCGTGGCGAAGGCCACCATGCCAAGGTCCGTACCGGCGGCAAGGACTCCAAGTTCGGCCTGCCGATCGCCCGCGTCGATGAGTTCGTGCGCGCGGCCACCGATCTGGGCAGCCGCGTGGTCGGCCTGCATGCGCACCTGGGCAGCGGCGTGGAAACCGCGCAGCACTGGCGCCTGATGTGCGATGAGCTGGCCGGCTTCGCCCGCCGCATCGGCAGCGTGCACACCATCGATATTGGCGGTGGCCTGCCGATTCCGTACAGCGACGAAGACGAGCCGTTCGACCTGGACGCCTGGGCCGAGGGCCTGGCCGAGGTCAAGGCGCTGCATCCGGCGTTCCGGCTGGCGATCGAGCCGGGCCGCTACCTGGTGGCCGAGTCCGGCGTGCTGCTGACCCATGTCACCCAAGTGGTGGAGAAGGATGGCGTGCGCCGTGTTGGCCTGGATGCTGGCATGAACGCACTGATGCGGCCGGCCCTGTACGACGCCTGGCACGACATCGAGAATCTCAGCCGCCAGGGCGGCTATGCCGAAGCCGCGTTCGACGTGGTCGGCCCGATCTGCGAATCCAGCGATGTGTTCGGCAAGCGCCGCAAGCTGCCGGTGTCGACCGCGCCGGACGATGTGATGCTGATCGCCGACGCCGGCGCCTACGGCTATTCGATGGCCAATACCTACAACCAGCGGATGCTGCCGCGCGAAGACGTGATCGAATGACCACCGCGCGCGCCCTGCACCCGCCCACCGACACGCCCCGCGCCATCGCGCGGGCCCGTGCCTGACCGGATACACCATGACTGCTTTCGACAAACACCAGGTTTCCCGCTTCCGCTTCGTCCGCTGCGAATTCGCCGCGGATACCGGCGTGGCCAGGCTGGTTTACGCCTTTGATGACGGCCCGGAGATGGTGGAAACCATCACCGTGCCGGGCGCCCCGTTCGTGCTCGACGAAGCGCGTAGCGCCGCCGTGCAGCGCGCGCTGCAGCTGCTGCACCTGATCGCCGGTGTCAGCTACTACAAGGCGGGCGTGCCGGAGACGGTCAGCATCGACAGCTATGCCATCGATGCCGATACCGCTGCGCTGGTGGAGACGGTCTACCTCAACGGCCTGGGTGAGTTTGCGTACCGCAACGGCCTGAACCTGCGCGGGCGCTTCCGCCTGCCGGTGCAGGGCGACGCGGTGCAGGCGCCGGTGCTGGGCCTGCAGCCGCACGCGCTGGTGGCCATCGGTGGCGGCAAGGATTCGCTGGTCAGCATCGAAGCGCTGCGCCGTGCCGGCGTGGACGAGACGGTGACCTGGATCGGTGGCTCACAGCTGATCCGCGCCTGTGCCGAGCGTACCGGCCTGCCGACGCTGAACCTGGGTCGCGCGCTGGCGCCGGAACTGTTCGAGCTCAACCGCCAGGGCGCCTGGAACGGCCATATCCCGGTCACCGCGGTGAACTCGGCGATCATGGTGCTGGCCGCGCTGCTGCAGGGCGTGGACCAGGTGGTGTTCTCCAATGAGCGTTCGGCCAGTTACGGCAGCCAGATTCCGGGCACCGGCGAAGTGAACCACCAGTGGTCCAAGGGCTGGGCGTTCGAGCAGGCGTTCGGCAGCCATGTGCAGACGCACGTGGCGGCGGACCTGCAGTACTACTCGCTGCTGCGCCCGATGTCCGAGCTGGCGGTGGCCCGCCAGTTCGCCAAGACCGATTTCTACGACGCGCACTTCTCCAGCTGCAACCGCAACTTCCACATCCTCGGCGAGCGTCCTGTGAACCGCTGGTGCGGCGTCTGCCCGAAGTGCCATTTCGTGTTCCTGGCGCTGGCCCCGTTCATGCCCAAGACGCGCCTGGTGCGCATCTTCGGCCGCAACCTGCTGGACGATGCCGAGCAGGCCGGCGGCTTCGACGCGCTGCTGGAGTTCCAGGACCACAAGCCGTTCGAGTGCGTGGGCGAAGGCCGTGAATCGCGCGCGGCGATGGCGACCCTGGCGCAGCGCCCGGAGTGGAAGGAAGACGTGCTGGTGAAGCGCTTCTGCAATGAGATCCAGCCGCAGCTGGATGCCGCCGAACTGGAACTGGCACCGCTGCTGCAGCTGCAGGGCGAGCACCGCGTTCCGGCTGCGCTGTGGGAACGGGTGCGTGAAGATTTCGAAGCTTGAAGGAAAGCGCGTCGCGCTGTGGGGCTGGGGCCGTGAGGGCCGCGCCGCGTTTGCGGTGCTGCGCGAGCGCCTGCCCACGCTGCCGCTGAGCCTGTTCTGCCCGGCGGCCGAAGTGGAGGCCGCGCGTGCGGAAACACAGGGCGTGCTGGACGTGCGTGGCGAGCCTTCCGCTGAAGCGCTGGCCGCGTTCGACGTCGTGATCAAATCGCCCGGCATCAGCCCCTACCAGCCGGTCGCGCTGGCGGCGGCGGGGCAGGGCACCACCTTCATCGGTGGCACCGCACTGTGGTTTGCCGAGCATGCGGGTGCCGATGGCATCGTGCACGACACCGTGTGCGTGACCGGCACCAAGGGCAAGAGCACCACCACCGCGCTGGTCGCGCACCTGCTGCGTGCGGCCGGCCACCGCACCGGCCTGGTCGGCAACATCGGCCTGCCGTTGCTGGAAGTACTGGATCCGCAGCCCGCGCCCGAGTACTGGGCGGTGGAACTGTCCAGCTACCAGACTGGCGAAGTGGCGCGCAGTGGCGCCCATCCGCAGGTGGCGGTGGTGCTGAACCTGTTCCCGGAGCACCTGGACTGGCACGGCAGCGAGCAGCGTTATATCGAGGACAAGCTGCGGCTGGTGACTGAAGCCGCACCGCGCATCGCCGTGCTCAACGCCGCCGATCCGCACCTGGCCGCGCTGTCGCTGCCCGACAGCGAAGTGGTCTGGTTCAACCAGCCGCAGGGCTGGCACATGCGCGGCGACATCGTGCATCGCGGTGAGCAGGCCGTGTTTGATACCCGCAACACGCCGCTGCCGGGCCGCCACAACCGTGGCAACCTGTGCGCGGTGCTGGCCGCGCTGGAAGCGCTGGGGCTGGATGCCGCGGCGCTTGCGCCGGCGGTGCAGGACTTCCGTCCGCTGCCCAACCGCCTGCAGCGCATCGGCGTGGCCGATGGCCTGACCTACGTCAACGATTCGATCAGCACCACGCCGCATGCCAGCCTGGCCGCGCTGGAGTGCTTCGCCGGCCAGCGCATCGCGCTGCTGGTGGGGGGGCATGACCGTGGCCTGGACTGGACCGATTTCATGCAGCACATGGCGCACGATGTGCCGCCGGTGGAGATCGTGACCATGGGCAGCAACGGCCCGCGCATCCACGCGATGCTGCAGCCGCTGGCTGATGCCGGCCGCTTCGGCCTGCATGCAGCCGCTGACCTGCCCGAAGCGATGGCGCTGGGACGTGCCGCGTTGGGCGCGCAGGGCGGGGTGGTGCTGCTGTCGCCGGGTGCGCCGAGCTTCGGCGCTTACCGTGACTACGTGGCGCGTGGCCGTCATTTCGCCGAGCTGGCCGGGTTTGACCCGGACAGCATCAGCGCGATTCCCGGGCTGGGTATCGTTTGAAGGTAGTGCCGGCCGCTGGCCGGCAACCTCCGGAGAAATTCATCCACGCATGGCGTGGATCTACTGTTCCTCGTCGATGAACGCGTAGTCGCCGTCAATCAGCTGCTGCAGGTACGCATCGAAGCTGGGCGCGATGACTACGTAGCTGTCTGGATCGTGCAGGTAGCGCACCACCTGGCCGACCGTGCCGCCCGGTGCCGGGTCGAAATCCAGGTACAGCATCGACGTGCCGCCGTTGTTCATGCAGTGCGAGAAACACAGTCGGCGGTTCATCGGCAGATCGGCGTCGATGCCGGCGCCGAGAATGTCCGGCTCGTCATCCAGCCACTCTTCGTAGATGGAACGAATGCTGTCGTCCCACTGCTGCTGGTCCTCGAAGATCTGCGCGACCGAGCGCAGGTAGTACGGGTAATCGCCCACATCTGAACCCAGCATCAGCACGCAGACCTCACCGCCGGGATACTCGCGGAAATGGGTGCCATCCACGCGCGACAACAATTCCATCAGGCTGTCCGGCACCTGCGGCCACTGCGCACGCAGGCGCTGCAGGTCTTCGGCGCTGGCGCCCTGGATCCAGGCCCACTGGGCGGCATCATCGGCAGGCAGACGCGGAACAAGGCCAGACAGGAAGCGATCAACAAGATTCATGCAAAAAAAGGGGACGGAGGGGATTAAGTCGTATCCAACCACACCTGCGTCACGTCGCCAATGCAGAATGCGACGCGGGAGGGGCGAATACGGCTTAATCCCCTCCGTCCCCTTTTTTGCGGAGCAGACGCATGAATCGTTGGCGATGCGGTGTGGTGGTGATGCTGGGGCTGGCGGCAATGCCGGCGTGGGCGGCGATGAAGACGCAGCCGGTGGAATGGAAGCACCAGGGCACGACCTTCAGTGGTGTGCTGGTCTATGACGACGGCGGGCATGACAAGCGCCCGGGCCTGGTGATGGTGCCGAACTGGAAGGGCGTGAACGAATCGGCAGTCGAGAAGGCCAAGCAGCTGGCCGGCGATGACTATGTGGTGCTGGTGGCCGATGTCTACGGCAAGGGCGTGCGGCCGAAGACCGATGCCGAGGCCGGGCTGGTGGCCAGCAAGCTGCGCAACGATCGGCCGCTGCTGCGTGCCCGCGCGCTGGAAGCGGTGAATGTGCTCAAGGCGCAGGCCGGCAAGGCGCCGCTTGATGCCAGCCGGATCGGTGCGGTGGGCTTCTGCTTCGGCGGCACCACGGTGCTGGAGCTGGCTCGTGCCGGTGCGCCGCTGGCCGGTGTGGTCAGCCTGCACGGCGGGCTGGGTTCGCCGCTGCCGGCACAGGCCGGTGGCACGCACCCGTCGGTGCTGGTGCTCAACGGCGCCGACGACAAGAGCGTGACCGCCGAGGACATCGCCGGTTTCCAGAAGGAAATGAACGCGGCCAAGGTTGATTGGGAATTCACCAACTACAGCGGCGCGGTGCACTGCTTCGCCGAGCACGATGCCAACAGCCCGCCCGGCTGCCAGTACAACGAGCGCGCGGCCAAGCGCGCGTGGAAGGCGCTGGATGAGTTCTTCGAGGAGCGTTTCGAGAAACGTTGATCCGTGCAGCGGTAGTGTCGGCCGCTGGCCGGCAACCTCATGATGCTGCGGATGTCATCGGGAATGCCGGCCAGCGGCCGGCACTACCGGATGCGGTCAATGCGAGCGCTGCACCGCGTAGCGGGCCAGGCCGCGCAGGGCGGCCACGGCGTCGTTGTCGGCCAGGCCATCGAGCGCGCGCTCGGCGGCTTCGGCATATTCCTCGGCACGCGCGCGGCTGTACTCCAGGCCGCCGGTGGCGCGGATCGCGGCCAGTACTTCCGGCATCGCCGAGGCATCGCCGTCCTGCACGATGGTGCGCAGGCGCTCGCGGGTGGCGTCGTCGGAGTGGGCCATCGCGTGGATCAGCGGCAGCGTGGCCTTGCCCTCGGCGAGGTCGTCGCCCAGGTTCTTGCCCAGTTCCTCGGCGTTGGCCGAGTAGTCCAGCACGTCGTCGGCGATCTGGAACGCGTAGCCCAGGTGCATGCCGTAGTCGAACAGGGCCTGCTGGGTGGCTTCATCCACGCCGCTTGCCAGCGCGCCCAGGCGGGTACCGGCAGCGAACAGCACCGCGGTTTTGCGCTCGATCACGCGCAGGTAGGCGGCTTCGTCGGTATCCGGGTTGTGCACGTGCAGCAGCTGCAGCACTTCACCCTCGGCGATGCGGTTGGTGGCATCGGCCAGGATCTGCATCACCGACATGCGCTCCAGCTCGACCATCAGCTGGAAGCTGCGCGAGTACAGGAAGTCACCCACCAGCACGCTGGGCGCGTTACCCCACAGCGCGTTGGCGGTGCTGCGGCCACGGCGCAGGCTGGATTCGTCCACCACGTCGTCGTGCAGCAGGGTGGAGGTGTGGATGAACTCGATGATCGCCGCCAGCTGGTGGTGGTCCGGGCCGGCCTGGCCGACCGCATGGCCGGCCAGCATCACCAGCATCGGGCGCAGGCGTTTGCCGCCGGCGGAAATGATGTGGTCGGCGATCTGGTTGATCAGCACGACGTCCGAGGACAGCCGGCGCCGGATCAGGGCGTCGACGGCGGCCATGTCGGCCGCGGCAAGCGACTGGATCTGGGGCAGGCCCAGGGCGGGACGGGTGTCTTCGGTGATGGTCATGCGATCAGGCTTTCAGGCTCACCGCCGATTATAGGCGCTGGCCGTGAATTCGGGCGCAAACCGGGCCGAGCGGCATTTCCACCCTGGCCGGCGCGGCCGCCTGCGTGAATACGTATGCAGGTTGCGCCATGCCCGGGAGGCCACCGCTAAGCTTGCCGGATCAGGATTTCGGCCCGCTGCCGGCGGGTCCCGCATGCCCGGAGGGGGGCTGTCGATGTCGCACTATCCATGGTGGCGCGGAGCCGTCATCTACCAGATCTACCCGCGCAGCTACCTCGACGCCAACGGCGACGGAGTGGGTGACCTGCCTGGCATCATCGAGCGGCTGGACCACATCGCCGCGCTGGGCGTGGATGCGATCTGGATCTCGCCGTTCTTCAAGTCGCCGATGGCCGACTTCGGCTATGACATCGCGGACTACCGCGATGTCGACCCGCTGTTCGGCAGCCTGGACGACTTCGACCGCCTGCTGGCCAAGGCCCACGGCCTGGGCCTGAAGGTGATGATCGACCAGGTGTTGAGCCATACCTCGATCGAGCATGCCTGGTTCCGCGAGAGCCGCCAGGACCGCAGCAACCCGAAGGCGGACTGGTACGTCTGGGCCGACCCGCGTGAGGACGGCACCCCGCCCAACAACTGGTTGTCGCTGTTCGGCGGCTGCGCCTGGCAGTGGGAGCCGCGCCGCGAGCAGTACTACCTGCACAACTTCCTGGTCGACCAGCCGGACCTGAACTTCCATCACCCGGAGGTGCAGCAGGCGACCCTGGACAACGTGCGCTTCTGGCTGGACCGCGGCGTGGATGGCTTCCGCCTGGATGCGATCAACTTCTGCTTCCACGACGCACAGCTGCGTGACAACCCGGCCAAGCCCGCCGACAAGCGGGTGGGGCGCGGCTTCAGCCCGGACAACCCGTACGCCTACCAGTACCACTACTACAACAACACCCAGCCGGAGAACCTGCCGTTCCTGGAGCGCCTGCGCGCGCTGCTGGACGAGTACCCGGGGGCGGTCAGCCTGGGCGAGATCTCTTCGGAGGACTCGCTGGCCACCACGGCCGAGTACACCCGCGATGGCCGCCTGCACATGGGCTACAGCTTCGAGCTGCTGGTGGACGACTACAGCGCGGCCTACATCCGCGATACGGTCTCGCGGCTGGAAGCGGCGATGACCGAAGGCTGGCCGTGCTGGGCAGTTTCGAATCACGACGTGGAGCGGGCGGTCAGCCGCTGGGGCGGCCATCCGGCCGATCCGCGGCTGGCGCGGATGCTGGTGGCGATGCTGTGCTCGCTGCGCGGCTCGGTCTGCCTGTACCAGGGTGAAGAGCTGGGCCTGGCCGAGGCCGAGGTACCGTTCGAGGCCCTGCAGGACCCGTATGGCATCACCTTCTGGCCGAACTTCAAGGGCCGTGACGGCTGCCGTACCCCGCTGCCGTGGACCGATGCGCCGCTGGCCGGCTTCACCACCGGCCAGCCGTGGCTGCCGATCCCGGCCGAGCACCGGGCTGCGGCCGTGGCCGTTCAGGAGCGCGATCCACTTTCGGTCCTGGCGGCTTTCCGGGCCTTCCTGGCCTGGCGGCGTACCCAGCCGGCCCTATTGCATGGCAGCATCAGATTCATCGAAAGCGCCGAGCCAGTGCTGCTGTTCGAGCGTATGCTTGCAGATGAAACCCTCCTGCTGGCCTTCAACCTGTCGGCCGAGGCGGTGA
Source organism: Stenotrophomonas sp. S4 (assembly GCF_054187805.2). NCBI lineage: Bacteria > Pseudomonadati > Pseudomonadota > Gammaproteobacteria > Lysobacterales > Lysobacteraceae > Stenotrophomonas > Stenotrophomonas sp. S4. Next base: position 1,161,736 of record NZ_CM196188.1, read on the forward strand.
GCCATCCGCTGCCGCCGGGCAACTGGCAGCAGGTGGCGGTGCCGGGACCGGAAGCGGGCACGGTGCAGGGCAATGAACTCCAGCTGCCGCCGCGCGCGGTGTATTGCGCCCGACGCAGCTGACCGTTTTCTCCGGTGGCGGTACTTGCGGGGACGGGGCCGAAGCGCCCCGTCCCTTTTTTGTGGGTGGGCTTCCGGCGAAAGGCATCCACGCATGGCGTGGATCTACGGGTTGGGGCGGCGCAGGGTAGATCCACGCCATGCGTGGATGGGCATTCGTGCAAAAGAAAACCCGCTGCCTGCGCAGCGGGTTTCCGGTCCTGCTCCCCTTGTGTTGCCGGCCAGCGGCCGGCACTACCGAGTCCGTGTTGCCGGCCAGCGGCCGGCGTTACCGGGGCCGCGTTGCCGGGCAGGGCCCGGCACTACCTCAGAACTTGTAGTTCACGCCCAGCATGTAGGTGCGGCCCCATTCGATGTACTCCAGCGGGCGGTCCTTGCTGCCGGCGTAGGTGCGGTACGGCTCGTTGGTCAGGTTGCTGCCCTGCAGCAGCAGGGTCAGGCCACGCAGGGTGCTGCTGTCGCTGAAGGTGTAGCTGACCTGCGCATCGGTCACGTTCTCGCCGACGACGTAGCGCAGGCTGCGGTTGCCGTTGAAGTTGCCGATCTCACCGATGAAGTCCGAACGGCGGCGCTGGCTCACGCGTGCCTCGAAGCCACTGCGCTCGTAATAGGCGGTGAAGTTGTACACGCGCTTGGACAGGCCCGGCAGGCTGATCGGGTCACTACCCACGCTTGAGGCACTCTCCGGATCCAGGATGGTGATGTCGCTCTTGTTGAAGGTCGCGCTGGCCTGCACGCCGAAGCCACGCAGGCTGTCGGTCAGCATCTCCAGCGGGAACGATGCGGTCAGTTCCAGGCCCTTCAACGTGCCGCCCTTGCCGTTTTGCGGCGCGGAGAAGGTGCCGGTGGTCAGCACCGGCGCCGTCATGCCCGGCGGCGGCACGTAGCTGCCCAGCAGTGAAGTGAAGTCGTAGTTGTCGACCGACTGGGTGTAGACGTAGCTCTTCAGGTCCTTGTAGAAGATCGCGGCGGCCACGTAGGCCTTCTCGCCGAAGTACTTCTCATAGGACAGGTCCAGCGCGGTGGCACGCCACGGGTCCAGCAGCGGATTGCCGCCACTGCCGCCCGGCCGGCCGGTACCGGTGTCCACGCCGAACTCCAGGCCGGCGCGCATCTGGTCCACGCGCGGGCGCGCGACCTGCTTGGCGGCGGCGAAGCGCAGCGTCTGCTGGTGCGGGAACATGAAGGCCAGGTTCAAGCTCGGCAGCCAGTCGTTGTAGGTACGGCCGTTCGAATACGGCTGCACGTTGTTGCCGGCCGACTGCGAGCTGTCCCAGTAGCGCGAATCCGAACTCTGGTCGGTGTGCTGCATCTGCACGCCGATGTTGCCGCGCACGCCCACTTCACCGATGTCGGTGTTGATGTTCAGGCGCGCCCAGGCGGTGGTGATCTTCTCTTCGACCGTCCACGACTTGGGGATCAGGTAGTCCAGGTTGTCGACCGGATTGAAGGTCATGTAGCGGCCCACTGCGGCCGGTACGTTCCAGGCCGGGATGGTGCCCAGGCCGGCAAAGCCCAGGTCGACCGGGCGGTACTGCAGGTCCGAGGCGATGTTGGCGTCGCCCTGTGCGCCGAGCAGGATGTTGCCTTCGGACTGGGTCTTTACCTTGCGGCGGTCGGCGTAGTTCACACCGATGTCGATATCCGGCGCCCACGAGGCGATGGCATCGGGCAGGGCGATGGTGGCGGCCAGCTTGCCACCCTTCAGGCGATCTTCCACCTTCGGCACCTTGCCGTAGCCGGAACCGTAGATGGTGTTGGTCAGGAACAGGGCGTCGGGGTTGGAATAGTTCAGCCCCGGGCTGATCTGCGAGAACCCATCCTGGCGGATCGTCACGCCGATCGTATCCAGCTGCGGCATCGGGGTCAGCTGCAGGTTGTTTTCCAGGTTCAGCTCATCGCGCGTGGCCTTGGAGTAGTTCAGGTCGGCGACCAGCTTGACGCCGCCGAAGTTGAACTCGTTGTTCCAGCCGAACGCATCGATCTTGTCCTTGCGCTTGTTGTACATGCCGCGCACCAGCGGATACACGCCGCTGGCGGTACCGCCGGTGAACGAGCCGTTGGCGTTGATCTGCGGGTTGCTGACCAGCAGGCCCGGGGTGTAGTTGCCGTTGTAGTTGCTGAGGTTCAGCTCGAACTGGTTGGCGGTGTCGATCTGCTCGGCTTCGGTGTGGAACGCATCGAAGGTGCTGGTCCAGCTGTTGTTCGGGCGGAACTGGATGGTGGCCATCACGCCGTCGCGCTTGTTGTTGCCGGTGCGGCGCAGCGCCTTGATGCCATCGGAGAAGTAGGTGCCGGCGGCAACGCCAGGACGGTTGCCCTTGTCGGTGTGCTCGGTGGTCCACGGCTCGTACAGGCCGACCTGGTTCTCCTGGATCGGCATGTCGCTGTGCGCGTAGCCGATGGCGATGCCCAGGGTCTTGTCCAGGAACTGGTCGATGTAGCTGGCGCTGAAGCGGTTGCCGTACGGATCGACGTTGGCGGCGCGGCCCAGCGAACTCTTCTGGTAGCGGCCACTGACCGCGATCACGCGCTCGCCGAAGCTGAGCGGGCGTGAGGTCTGCATGTCGATGGTGCCCGACAGGCCCTGGCCGACCAGCGCCGCGTCCGGGGTCTTGTACACGGTCACGCCGTTGACCAGCTCGGACGGGTACTGGTCGAACTCGACGCCGCGGTTGTCGCCGGTGCTGACCACTTCCCGGCCATTGAGCAGGGTGGTGGCGAAGTCCGGTGACAGGCCGCGCACGCTGATCACCTGCGCACGGCCCGCCACGCGCTGGGCGGCCAGGCCGGGCAGGCGCGAGATGGATTCGGCAATGCTGACGTCTGGCAGCTTGCCGATGTCTTCGGCAGAAATCGCTTCGACCACCGAGGTGGCGTCCTGCTTGACCGCGATCGCGCTCTCGATGCCGCGGCGGATGCCGGTGACCTGCACCGCATCCAGGTTGGTGGTGGCGGTGCCGGCCGGCGCGGTGGTGTTCTGCGTGGACTGTGCCGACGCCAGCGTCGGCGCCAGGACAACGGCCAGCGCGATGCTCAGCGCGCTGCGCTTGTGGTTCAACATTTTCCCCTCCCAGGCAATGTTGCAGATCGATTCGTGAACGTCCCGGCGTGACCGTGGACGTGCGACGCGGTGGCCGCTGTCGTCGCCGCTATGGTAGGCAGCGCGTTCTTCGCGGGAATCACCCTGCATACGTATTCAATGGCGTCTGCAGGGTTGTAATCGCTTTCAAGTACCTCGTGCGGTAGTGCCGGCCGCCGGCCGGCAATCACGATCACCGGGTTGCCGGCCAGCGGCCGGCACTACCGGTGCATTCAAAGTGGTGTGAAACGAATGGCTTGCCCACCGCCTGGTGCCAGCACCAGCGTCAGTGCATCGGCGCTGGTCACCTCGCGGGTTTCGCGCATGAACGCGAACGGATTGCTACGGAAATCCGCGCCCTCGCCATCGCGGTAGATGTCGGCGCGGTAGCGCACGCCCGGTTCCAGGAAACCCAGCGATACCGGCAACACGCGGCCATGCTCGTCGGTGATGCTGCCGAGGAACCAGTCGCGGCTGTTGCGGTCGCGGCGCACGATCGTCACGTAGTCACCCACTTCGCCATCAAGCACGCGGCTCTGCTCCCAGTCCACCGCGACGTCCTCGATGAAGCGGAACGCCTCGCGATGCTGCAGGTAGTGCTCGGGCAGGTCGGCGGCCATCTGGATCGGGCTGTACAGCACCACGTACAGCGCCAGCTGCCGTGCCAGCGTGCTGGGAATGGCCTGGCCGTGGCGGCCTTTGAGGCTGAGGATGCCGGGGGTGTAATCCATCGGCCCGGCCAGCATGCGGGTGAACACCAGGTTGACCTCGTGCTCCGGTGGGTTGGGCGGCTGGCCCCAGGCGTTGTACTCCATGCCGCGCGCGCCTTCGCGCGAGATCCAGTTGGGGTAGGTGCGGCGCAGGCCGGTGTCCTTGATCGGCTCATGCGGGTTCACCGACAGGTGCCGGCGCGCGGCCTCCTGCACCACCTTCAGGTGGTGGCGGGCCATGAATTGCCCGTCGTGCCACTCGCGCCACAGCGGGCCACCGGCCGGATTGCGGCGGTCGACCTGGCCGTCGTCGCAGACGTAGCCGGTCTTGAACTGGTCCACGCCCAGCCGCGCATACAGGTCCAGTGCGGCACCCAGCTGGTCCTCGTAATGCTCGATGGCACAGCCGGTCTCGTGGTGGCCGATCAGATGCACGCCCTTCTTCAGGCCATACGCTGACAGCGCTTCGATATCGAAGTCCGGCGTGGCGCGCGTGAAGTCGAAGTCGTAGCCGTTGCCGACCCAGTTGCCATCCCAGCCCGGGTTCCAGCCTTCCACCAGTACGCCACGGAAGCCGTGTGCGGCGGCGAAGTCGATCACCTTCTTCGTCCTGGCAGTGGTGGCCGCGTGCTTCGGGCCGGTCGCCCAGCTCTCATTGTCCAGGTGCATCGACCACCACACGCCCAGGTACTTGGCCGGCTTCACCCAGCTCACATCGCCCAGCGCATTGGGCTCGTTGAGGTTGAGGATCAGGTCCGATTCGACCAGGCCTCCGGCGCGGTCGGCGATCTGCAGCGTGCGCCAGGGCGTGGCAAAGGGCAGGGCACGGCGCACCTTCCAGCCTTCGGCGGAGGGCGACAGCTGCGCGCGCAGGCGCTGGCCCTCGGTTCGCCGCAGCCACATGCCGGCATAGTCCACCAGCGCGGCCTCGTGGATCGCCACGTGCAGGCCATCGCGGCTGCGCAGGGTCATCGGCGTATGCACCAGCGGCACTTCGCGCAGTGGCGTGCGCTGGTACAGGTATTCGTAGTGGATCGGTTCGCCGGCGGGAATCCACCAGGCGGTGGAATCCTGTGCGATGGCGAACTCGGTCAGCTCGTCATCGATGATCGCCTCGTGCAGGTTCCGCTGCTCGGGGAACACATAGCGGAAGCCAACGCCATCGTCGTAGACGCGGAACACCACATCCAGCCGCCGCTTGCTGCCGGTGGTTTCGGCCAACTGCACGGTCAGCTCGTTGAAGTGGTTGCGGGTGAGCCGGCGTTCGCCCCACGGCTGCTCCCAGCGGTCATCGACGCTGCGCCGCTGCTGCCCAAGCAGGGCGAAATCGCGGTCCAGGCGGCCATCGCGCAGGGCGAAGCCGAGCTTCGAGTCCTCCACCACGGTTTCGCCGAAGCGTTCGACGCGATAGCGGGCAGTGCCGCCGTCCAGCACCAGGCGGACCGTGAGCACCTTGCCCGGTGATTCGACGCTGGCCACCTGTGGCGCGGCCTGTGCCAGCGTGGCCAGGCCCAGCAGGACCAGTCCGAGCACATGCGCGAACACCGCGCGTACAGCAGTGGATGACATCGGCATTTCCCCTCCCAAGGCGCCGTTGGCAGACCCGGACCATAAGCCAGCGCGGCAGGCGCGCTACCGCGCAACGCCATGAATACGTATGCAGCTGGACGCAGCCGACAGCCCCGCGTCTACCATGGGGCCAAGGCACCTTGAGGGAGGGGCCGCGCCCGCCCGCCGGCAACGACGGTGCGGACCTACAACGCGTGCAGAGAGGGAGGGAGGCCGACGGGCGCAAGCCGGTCCGCCGCTTCGATGCTGAAGATCATTTGCCTGACCGCTGCCCTGGGGGCAGCGCTGGGATCGACCGCGCAGGCGGCCGACCTGCAATTCGACGGCCGTCATGCGCGCGCCGAAGCCGCTGCCAAGGGCAGCTTCGTGCTGCATGCGCCGAAGGGCGCAGTGCAGATCGCAGCCGCACCGATGCGCAGCCAGACCGGCAGCGTGATGTTCGATGCGCTGTTCGCGCTGGCCCAGCAGGAGATGGACCAGGACCGCGTGGATGCGATCCGCGATCCTGCGTTCGACGGAGGCCGGCCGGTGCCGTGCGAGTGCTTCCAGACCGGCGCGCGCTGGCCCTACGTGTGGACCCGCGATGTCAGCTTCGCCGCCGACCTGGCGCTGGCGCGGCTGGATCCGCAGCGCACCCGGCAGTCGCTGCAGTTCAAGCTGTCGGCGGCCCGCGATGGCCATACGCCCGGCCTGTTCGTCGCTCAGGACACCGGTTCCGGCGGCAGCTGGCCGATCAGCAGCGACCGCGTGGTGTGGTTCCTCGCCGCACGCCACCTGCTGGATGACCGCGCGTTCGCCGACCAGGTCTGGCAGGCGCTGCAGGGTACATTGGCGCAGGACCGCGCGATGGTGTTCGACGCGCAGATGGGCCTTTACCGTGGCGAGACCTCGTTCCTGGACTGGCGCGAGCAGACCTACCCGGACTGGACCCGCGAGGACGTGCGCTTCATCGGTGACTCCTACGCACTGTCCACCAACGTGCTGCACTACCAGGCACTGCGCCTGGCCGAGCGGCTGGCCGGCCAGCACGACGACGCCCGTGCGGCCGACTACAAGGCGTGGGCCGATGCGTTGGCGAAGCAGATCGATGCACGCTTCTGGCGCGAGGATATCGGCCAGTACATGAGCTACATCGGCGAAGCCGCGCACCCGGTGCCGTACGCCAAGGTCGATCTGCTTGGCCTGTCGCTGGGAATTCTGGCCGACGTGCTGCCACCCGAGCGCGCGCGCCGCGCACTGGCTGCCTACCCGATGGGGCCGGCCGGCAGCCCGGTGGTCTGGCCGCAGGAGGCGCAGCAGCCGATCTACCACAACCGTGCGATCTGGCCGTTCGTCAGCGCCTACTCGCTGCGTGCGGCGCGGCAGCTGGACGATGCGCCGCGCATCGCCGCCGAGATCCGCTCGCTGATGCAGGGCGCCGCGCTGGCCGGTTCCAACATGGAAAACTACGAGCTGGTCAGCCAGGCCGTGCATGTTGACGAGGGCGCGCTGAGCGGCCCGGTGGTCAACTCCGAACGCCAGCTGTGGTCGGTGGCCGGCTATCTGTCGATGGTGGTCGAGGGCGTGTTCGGCGTGCAGGACGATGGCCGCGTGCAGCCCAAGTTGCCGGCGGTGCTGGTACCGGAGCTGTTCGGCAGCCAGCGCAGCATCCGCCTCGACGCTGCGGGCAGGCGCTACGTGCTGGAGCGCCCGAAGCAGCTGGGTGATGGATTGCTGGTAGCGGGCAAGGTGAAGACGCGCGGTGCCACCACCACCGTGCAGCTGGTCCCCGCCGCCGCGGCGCCGCGCAGCGCAGCGACGACGGCTGACGCCAATGCACGCGCACCGGCCACGCCGGCCGCACCGCAGGCGCGACGCAAGGGCAGGGGCTGGAGCGTCGCGGTCGCTGCCGACCAGGTGCTGTGGCAGGACGGTCGGGCGCTCACCGCCCGCAATGGCGAGGCACGCATCAGCGACGACGGCCTGCAGCATTGCCTCAGCCTTACCCGGCGCGACAGCGCATTGGAATCGCTGCACAGCCCGACGGTCTGCGTCGGTCCGCAGCAGGCACTGAAGGGCGCGCAGCGCTGGCAGTTCAGCTCGGCCAGGGCCGGGCAGGTGCGCCTGCGCCTGCAGTACCGCAATCCGAACGGGCCGATCAACACGGGCGTCACCGCCGCGGTGAAGCAGCTGGTGCTGCAGTGCCCGGGCATTCCCCAGCAGCGGCGGACGGTCACGCTGCCGCACAGCGTGGCCGTGCAGGACTCGACCTCGGCGACGTTCACCGTGGCCAAGGGCCGGTGTTCGGTCGCGCTTGAGGAAGGCTTCAACATGAGCGCGCTGCAACACTTCGCGCACTACACCGGGGGCAAGGGCGGCCGCGACGGCGTGCTCAACCAGGCCCAGGTGCAGGCGCTGACGGTGGCGCCGGTGGCTGCGGCAGAGGGCGCACGATGAATCGCACGGCCAAGCCGCAGCTGTCGTTCTGGCAGATCTGGAACATGTGTTTCGGCTTCCTCGGCATCCAGTTCGGCTTCGCCCTGCAGAACGCCAATGCCAGCCGCATCTTCGAGACGCTGGGCGCGGACATCGATGCGGTGCCCGGGCTGTGGATTGCAGCGCCGCTGACAGGCCTGCTGGTGCAGCCGGTGATCGGCTACCTGTCCGACCGCACCTGGACGCGCTGGGGGCGCCGCCGTCCGTTCTTCATGATCGGAGCGGTGTTGACCACGCTGGCGCTGCTGGTGATGCCGAACTCGCCGACGCTGTGGATCGCCGCCGGCACGCTGTGGGTGCTGGACGCCTCGATCAACGTATCGATGGAGCCGTTCCGCGCCTTCGTCGGCGACCAGCTGGCGCCGCGCCAGCGCCCAGCCGGCTACGCGATGCAGAGCTTCTTCATCGGCGTGGGCGCCATCGTCGCCAGCTTCCTGCCGTTCATCCTGGCCCACTTCGGGGTCGCCAATACGGCCGCCGCCGGTGAGGTGCCGGACACCGTGCGCTATGCGTTCTACTTCGGCGCGGTGGTGCTGCTGGCGGCGATCACCTGGACGGTGGTCAGCACCCGCGAGTATTCACCGGCAGAGCTGGCCGGGTTCGATGATGCCGAGCCATCGGCACATCATGCAGCAGCGCCGATCAGCGGTCCGGCACCCTGGACCCAGGTCGCCGTATGGCTGGGGCTGGGCGTGCTGCTGGCGCTGCTGATCGCCTGGCGGCAGGGCGACCGGATGCTGTACGTGCTGGCCGGCCTGTGTGCCGGCTATGGCCTGCTGCTGGCGCTCGCACGCACGCTGCCGGCCACGCACATGCTGGCCGCCATCGTCGGCGACCTGCGCGCGATGCCGGTCACCATGCGTCGCCTGGCGTGGGTGCAGTTCTTCTCGTGGTTCGCGCTGTTTGCGATGTGGATCTACACCACCGCCGCAGTGGCCGGCGCCCACTTCGGTTCGACCGAACCGGAGTCGGCGGCCTACAACGAGGGTGCCAACTGGGTGGGCGTGCTGTTCGGCGCCTACAACGGTTTCGCGGCGTTGGCGGCGGTGCTGATTCCACTGATGGTGCGCATGATCGGCCTGCGCTGGAGCCACCTGGTCAACCTGTGGCTGGGCGGTGCCGGGCTGGTCTCGCTGATGTTCATCCGCGACCCGCACTGGCTGCTGCTGTCGATGGTCGGCGTCGGCTTCGCCTGGGCGTCCATTCTCTCGCTGCCCTATGCACTGCTGTCCGACAGCGTACCGGCATCGAAGATGGGCGTGTACATGGGCATCTTCAATTTCTTCATCGTGATCCCGCAGCTGGTCGCCGCCAGTGCGCTCGGCTTCGCCCTGCGTACGTTGCTGGGTGGCCAGCCGATGCATGTACTGGTGCTGGGCGGCTGCAGCCTGTTCATCGCCGGCCTGTGCGTGCTGTGGGTTCCGTCCCGTCCGGAGGTGGTGTGATGCGTGGTGCGCTGTCTGTTGCTGTTTCCCTGGTACTGCTGGCCGGCCATGCGGCGGCCGCGCCGCGCCCGGACTATGTGGGCACCACCGAGCCGTTTGCCAGTGATGCGGTGTACTTCGTGGTCACCGACCGCTTCGTCAACGGCGATCCGTCCAACGACCATCGCGACCAGGGCGGCACGCATCGCACCTTCGATATTCCGGTGCCGTGCCCGGACAAGGTGGACGGCAACATCGGCTATCTCGGTGGTGACTTCCGCGGTGTGCTCGACAATGCGCAGTACATCCGCAACCTCGGCTTCGGTGCGGTGTGGATTACCCCCATCGTCGACAACCCGGACGAGGCGTTCACCGGCAGCAAGCCGATCAGCTGCACCAGCACGCTGACCGATCGCGGCAAGACCGGCTACCACGGCTACTGGGGCATCAACTTCTACAAACTTGATGAGCACCTGCCCAGCAAGGACCTGGACTTCGCCGGGCTGACCAAGGGCCTGCACGGTGCTGGCTTGAAGGTGGTGCTGGACATCGTCGGCAACCACGGTTCGCCGGCCTGGACCATGCCGACGCGGCAGCCGCAGTTCGGGCAGATATTCGACAAGGACGGAACGCTGATTGCCGACCACCAGAACCTGCCGCCGCAGCAACTGGATCCGAAGCACAACCCGCTGCACGCGTTCTACAACAACATCGGCCCGGTCGACAGCAAGGACGGCTCGATCTTCGATGGCAACCTGGCTGAGCTGTCCGACTTCAACCAGGACAATCCGGCGGTGATGGACTACCTGGTGGGTGCCTATCTGCAGTGGACCGCGCAGGGCGTGGACGCGCTGCGCATCGACACCATCGGCTGGCTGCCGCACCCGTGGTGGCATGCCTTCGTCAAGCGCATCCGCGCCGAGCATCCGGGCATGTTCATGTTCGGCGAAGCCTTTGACTACGATGCCGCGCGCATCGCCGAGCACACCTGGCCGGCCAACGCCAACGTCAGCGTGCTCGACTTCCCGTTGCGTGGCGCGCTGGAACAGACCTTCGGCACCGCCGGCAAGGGTTTTGAAACCCTCGCCGAGCCGCTGCATCTGAGCGGTGGGCCGTATGCCAACCCGTATGAGCTGATGAGCTTCTACGACAACCACGACATGCCACGACTGCAGGCCAGCGACAGTGGCTTCATCGATGCACACAACTGGCTGTTCACTGCGCGCGGCATTCCGGTGGTCTACTACGGCTCGGAAACCGGCTTCATGCGTGGTCGCGCCGAGCATGCCGGCAATCGTGCCTACTTCGGCCAGCCGCGTGTGGATGCTGCGCCGCAGAGCCCGATCTTCGCGCCGCTGCAGCGCATTGCTAGGCTGCGCGCAGCCACCCCGGCGCTGCAGCGCGGCCTGCAGGTGAACGAGCGCCTGCAGGGTGATGAGGCAGTGTTCTTCCGCGTGCTGCAGCAGGGTGACGTGGCGCAGACCGCGCTGGTGCTGCTGAACAAGGGCGAGCAGGCGAGGACCTTCACCGTGGCGCGTTACGTTCAGAACGGCCGCTGGCGCGACGCGCTGGAGGGAGGTTCGTTGCGGGTGGACGGCTCGCTGAAGGCCGAAGTGCCGGCGCACGGAGTGAGGGTCTACGTGCTGGATGCCGCCGTGCAGCAGCCGGCGCTGCAGGTCGAGCTGGACAAGGCGATGGCCGACCAGAAGGCGCGGGACCAGCGGTTGGGACGGTAGTGCCGGCCGCTGGCCGGCACCCCTTGAATCCACGGCACCTGCAGATGCCGGCCAGCGGCCGGCACTACCGGGTTCGGCCGCATCCGGCACAATAGGCACCCCTCACGCCCTGCCGTACCGCCATGACCGACCTCGCCCCGCAGACCCCGATTGAAACCCTGCTGAAGGCGGCGATGGACGGGGCGGTGCCGATCCGCGCCTTCATGGAGGCCTTCGTCGCCTCCGACGTGGTGCTGCTGACCGGCAGCCTGGTGACCCCCGATGGCAGTGGCTTCGACCCGCTGCTGTTCGACAAGCAGGGCACCCTGCACGTGGCCGTGTTCACCGATCCGTCGCGGGTGGGCATCTACAGCCAGCAGGCCGAACACCAGATCCGCTGGTTGATGCTGGACGTACTGCGCCGCGTGCCGGGTGGCTATGGCGTGGTGATCAACCCGGGCACCACGCTGGGCTTCGAGATCTCGCCCAGCGGCATTGGCGAGATCCTGAAGGACTTCGCGCAGGGCTGAATGTCCTTTCGGACGAATGTGTCCGATGCATGCACTTGCGGGGGTCGGGGCGTTTGCTAGAGTCCGCGGACCGACAGGACGCAAGGAGCAGCGCCATGGCAGCAGCGCAGGATAAGCCCGTACGTGTCGTCGATCTGCACACCCATCTGTTCAATGCGCGGCATCTGCCGCTGGAAAGCATCATCGCCGGCGCGATGGGTGCGTGGTCAAGTCCCTTGGCCCGACCTCTGGCGAAGCTGTTGTACCTGCTGACGGAAACAACGGGCGAGCAGGCGGAGTTCTCTCGGCTACAGCAGTTGCACCTGCATAGTCTTCATGACCATGGCGGGCACGAACAGATCGACTACATTGCGTCGATCTGCAACGTCGCCAGCCATGAGTTCCAGGTGGGTATTGCGGCGGGGCTGCCGGATGCCGATGGTCTGGCCGCGCTGACCGCCGACTCACCGCAAGCAGACGCCATGCGGGGCTCCGACCTGATGGCGATTCTCCGTGAGCTGGAGCAGGCCATTTCTGCAACGGGTGGGCCCGACACCGCCGCCGCGCCGTCCACCGATTCTCTCGTGCAGGAATTGATGGCGCCGGCAGGTCTGGTCGACTGGGCGCGCAGCACCGTAAAGCGCGCGCTGGAACGTTTCATGGCACTGGTGGTGCGTGATCCGACGAGTACGATCGGCAACTACGCCGAGTTCTTCTTCACTCTGCTGGGTTCAGAGGAAACGATTTTCCAGCGCTTGCAGGTGGCGTACGGTGAGTCCCTGCCCTCCATGGAGTACGCCCATCTGATGATGGACATGGAGCTGGCGTACCCGGGCGGGCCAATGGCCAACTATCACCTGTCCAAGCGCACCGGGAACATGGTGAAACTGCAGAAGAAGTTCCCGGAGCTGCATGGCTTTTTCGCATTCGATCCGCGCCGCGATGATCCGAATCCGCGCGGCTGGAAAGGGTTGCTTGAATCCGCACTCAAGGATGGATTCATTGGTTTCAAGTTCTATCCGGCGATGGGTTACAAGCCCCATGGGGACGCGGTCCATGCCCGGCGGATCAACGAGTTCTACGACTTCTGCCTGGAGCATGACACGCCGATCTTCGCGCATTGCACACCGGTGGGATTTCAGACCCCGCGCAAGGAGGGAGCGTTCGCGAACCCGGAATACTGGGCCGATGTGCTGAGCAGCCGCAAAGAACTGCGATTGTGCCTGGGACACGCCGGCGGGCAGCGCGCTCCCAGGGAAAGGCCGGTTTCGGCTGGCTGGGATGCCGAAGAGGTCGAGTGGAAGAAGGGCAACTATGCGTGGCAGGTGGTTGACCTGTGTGTCCGATACCCCAACGTGTACTGCGAGATAGGGCATCTGGAAGGCCTGCTTGGCGGGGACATGTCGGACTTCGAGCGGAACCTGAGACGCGCCCGGGATACGCAGATGGATTACGGGTTCATGAGCAAGGTCGCTTATGGTTCCGACTGGCACATGCAGGCAATGGTCAACTCGGCCCGTAGCTACCTTGATCTGTTCCTGAAGCTGTTTGAAAAGGAGGAGTGGCGGGAGCACCGGGAGCGCTTCTTCTGGCAGAACGCCCATGCGTACATGCGGCTGCCACGATGACGGTGGTTGGTGGGGCTGATCCGGACAGGGCCGTAACGCATGTGGATGGGAGTGGCAGCGGAGTGGAACAGCGGGCAATGGTGGAATTCAGTGAGCTGACAGTGGACGCACCGGAACGCCTGCAACTGGCGCAGTGGTACCACGCGGAATGGGGCCAGGACGCCGGCCTGTCGCTGGAACAGGAGCTGCAACGACTCAACCGGGCGCAGGATGCCGAGGGTTTCCCGCACCTCATCGCTGCCTTCGACGGCGGGCAGGTGGTCGGCGCAGTCCAGCTCAAGCGCCGGGAAATGCAGGCGTTCCCACAGTACGAACATTGGCTGGGCAGCGTGTTCGTGGCCGATAGTCATCGCGGGCGTGGGCTGGCTGGCACGCTGGTGGAACAGGCGGCAGCGCAGGCGGCGCGGATGGGGGTTTCCGACCTGTACCTGCAGACCGAAGCGCTGGATGGTGGCCTTTACGCCCGGCTGGGCTGGACGCCGCTGCAGGAAGCTGACAACCGCAGCGATCGCGTACTGGTGATGGTGCGCAGGATTTCCGCATGAACACGCTCGCACCCCGCCATTCCCGCTCCGCGCTGATCTTCCTGATCGCGGCCATCGTCGTCGCGCTGGTGTCCATGCCCGTGCTGCGTGCGGTAGGCATGGTGCTGTGGCCGGTGTTCGCCATTGCCTGGCTGATCAACCTGGGCGCAGCCTGGCATCTGGGCCAGTGGGCGCGCCAGCAGGGCCGTTCGGCGTGGGCCTACGGATTACCGGCCGCGCTCGGTACCGTCGCCTCGATCGTGGTCTATGTGCTGTTGGCGTTGCTGGGGCCCAAGTCCCCGGTGCGCTGAACCTTCGCGGCTGTCGTGGACAATGTGCCGAGCATGGCTCGGCACTACAGCAAGGCCGAGCCAAGCCCGCACGTGTTGCAAGGAGCGCCGGCGCATCAGCCGGCGCCCCGTTGCCTCACATCGTCACCTTGCGCCGGTTGTCATCGCTCACCCGGTCGATCAGCTTGTTGTACGGGTCGAAGCCTGCTTCATCAGGCTTTTCATCCACCGTCACCGTGATCTTCGGCGTGGCGCTGGTGATGTGATGGCGCTGCAGGTACAGCACCTTCTGGTCGCGCTCCTTGCCCGACGGCCCGTTGGCGAACACGCCGACCTCGACCCAGTCATCCATCTTCGCGTCGCTCTCCTTGCCCTTGCCATCGGCGTACTGCTTGGCGGCGTGCAGGTCCAGGGTCACGTCGTAGCGGCCGTCATCGCGCTTGCGGGCGCTGGCGGCCATCACCCGGTTGTCGTAGAAGCTGATCTTCTCGAACAGGTCGGTGACCAGCTGCTGGCGGTCAGCCGGGGTCTCGGCACGGATGTAGCCCAGCAGCTCGCGTGAGGTGGTGTATGGCGGCTGCTGGTAGCCCTTGTCCTGCAGGAAGCGCTTCAAGGCACGGTTCAGCGCCTGCTCGCCGATTTCCTCGCGCAGCCGGTAGAACACCAGCGAACCCTTCTGGTAGTGGATGTACTGCTGGTTCTCCACGCGTTCCAGCGGCTGTTCCTCGATGGCTTCGCCACCGCGGCCGGAGAGGTAGCCGTCCAGCTCGCGCTTGAGGAACTGGCGCATGTGCTGGCGACCGTACTCCTGCTCCATGACCATCAGTGCCGAGTACTGTGACAGCGACTCGGACAGCATGGTCGCGCCCTGTACGTTGGCACCGATCACCTGGTGCGCCCACCACTGGTGCGCGATTTCGTGCGCGGTCACGTAGAACACGTAGTCCACCTTGTCCGGGTCACGCAGGTCGGCGATGAAGCCGATGGCCTCGGAATAGGGAATGGTGTTGGCGAACGACTGCGCGAAGCGGGCATAGCCCGGAAACTCGATGATGCGCACCTGGCGGTGCTGGTACGGGGTGAAGTTCGCCTCGTAGTAGGCCAGCGACTTCTGCACCGCTTCGATCATCCGGTCCACGTTGTAGCCGTGCGCCGGGTCGAAGTAGACCTCGATCGGGATGTCCCTGTACTTCGCCCTGCGCACCTCCCAGCGTGCCGACAGATAGGCATAGAAGTTCAGCATCGGCCGGTCCATGGCATAGCTGAAGCAGCGGCGGCCATTCACCGTGGTCTCCTTCTGCAGGTAGCCCGGCGCCAACGCCACCTGGTCCGGCGCGGTGCAGACCGTGGTGCGGAAGTCGAGCCAGTCGGCATCGTTGGAGATGTAGGTGTTGGCACGTGCAGCTTCGTCTTCCAGCTTGGGCATGCGCCGCGGTTCGCCGAGGCCGCGCTTGCGACGCTCGTTGCGGTCGCTGATCTCCGCACCTTCGTTGTAGCCGAAGGACGGCAGCACGCGGCTGTTGAAGAAGGTGCCGTTGTCGACGATGTTGCTCGGTGCCTGGCCGGCGGTGAGGCCGTTGGGCTTTTGTACCACCCGGAAATGCACGCTGCGGGTTTCACCCGGCTGCAGTGGCGTGGCCAGACGGTAGATACGGTAGCCAAGGTCGGCGTCATGCATCGACAGGGTTTGCCCACCCAGGTCAACCGCGACCAGCTGCTTGTCGTCGCCCATCGAGAGATGCACGTCCTGGATCGGCACGGCATGCGTGTTGCGCACCGTCCAGTTCGCGTCGATCACCATCGACTGCGATTCCGGGAACAGGTCCACGCGGTTGTCCACCGCCACGACGCGCGGCTGCGGCAGGGCGCGGTACTTCGATAGTTCGCGTTCGTAGCGGGCCTGCAGGTCCAGCTGCCGGTCGGGCGCGATGAACTCGTTGCGGATGTTGGTGCTCCAGTACAGCCAGCCACCCACGCCGATGAAGGCCAGTGCCGCCAGCCCGGCGAAGGCACCGGTGGGGCCGCGCAGGCGACGGCCGGCCAGTGCCAGGCGCTGGCGCAGCCCCTGGCTGACACCGCGTACCCAGAATGCGGAGGCCAGGCACATCAGCGCCAGCAGGAACAGCGCCCAGTAGCCCTGGAACGCCAGCTGCCCCGGCAGGAAGTGGCCGTAGCCGTTCATGTCCGAATAGGGCGCGTTGGGCCAGCTGCCGAAGTTGTACAGGTGCTGCGTGTAGTCGAGCAGGCCGAGCACGCCCTGGCCGATCATCACCACGATCAGCAGCGCGTAGCCGACGAACTTGTTGTTGGTGAGCACCTGCAGCACCAGCGCCAGGCCCCCCATCAGGATGTAGACCACCGAATCCAGCGCCAGGCTGCGCAGGTACAGCAGCGGCTCAAGATGCGTGTAACCCTTGGCCAGCTGCACGCCCATCGCCGCCAGTGCACCGGCGGCCTGGAAGCAGATGATCACCGCCAGCAGCGCGGTGAACTTGGCCAGCAGCGGTACCCAGTTCGGCACCGGCATCGCATCGGTCACTTCGTTGATGCGCGCGCTGCGTTCCTTCCAGACCAGCTCGCCGGCGAAGAACAGCACGATGATCACCAGCAGCCAGCTGAAGGCGCCCTGCAGGCCCATGATCATCTGCGAGGTGACCGGCCAGATCGGGGTGCCGTACAGCGTCTGCCGGAACAGTGCGCTGGGCAGGAAGTTGGTCAGGCCCAGTACCAGCAGCACGATGAACGGCACGCTGCGCAGGACACCGCGCGTATCGAAGCGCACCTGGCGCAGGAACTGCTGCCACGCGGTGGTGGCGGTGAACGCCGGTACCACGCGCGGCAGCGTTGCGCGGGTCGGGCGGGCGGCGCTGGCGTCGGCAACCGGCTGCGACTGCCTGCGGCCCCAGCGACGGCGGCCGCTGCCGCTGCGCTCGGTACGGAACAGCGCGAAGGTGGCGGCGAACAACGCGGCGGCCACGCCCAGCCAGAGGACGCGGTTGGCCAGCAGATAGCCGGTCAGTGCGGGAATCCCACTGTTGCGCTCGGCGGTGGACCAGTAGCGGATGGTGCGGCTCAGTGCACGCATGCCCAGCGGCTCGCTCAGCACGGCGATCCACGTGTTGTCGATGTCGCGCAGCAGGGCTGCACTTACGCCATACAGCACGAGGTAGGCCACCAGGCCGATGTAGACCCACAGGATCGAACGGGTCAGCGCCGCCAGCAGTGACAGCAATGCCGTAGTGAACAACAGGTTGGGAATGATGATGACCGCGAACGTCCATGCATAGCCTCGCCAGCTGATCGGCCCCATGCGTTCGGGATCGACCCACGGCATGAACGGCGCCAGCCACAGGCCGAACGCAATCACAACGTAGACCAGCAGGCCGGCGGCGAGGGCAGCGGCGATGCGCCCGGCCAGGTAGTCGCGGCGCTTCACCGGGCTGGCGAAGATCAGTTCGGCAGTGCCGAGTTCGAAGTCACGCAGCAGCGCATTGCTGACGAACAGCGCAGTGACCAGCATGCCGAGCAGGGTGAAGATGCCCAGCATCTGCGCGATCACGGTGGGCGCGTTGCCGTGCACGTTGCCGCTGCCGCCACCGATCTGCACGGCGTCGCTGGAGGCGGCGGCGAAGGCGAGCAGGGCGAACAGCCCGGCCAGCAGCCACAGCAGTGGAGAACGCAGCTGCTCGCGCAGCTCGAATCGGAAGAAGTCGAGGATCATGGCGTGCTCCGCTCAGGCTGCCGCGCGGGCACGGGCCTGCAGACGCAGGCGCTGGAAGTACACGTCCTCGAGGTCGGGCGCCACGGCCACGAAGCCGTCGCCGGGATCATTGGCGCTGTGCACGTGGATCACCGGGCGGCCACCGACCAGGCGGGTCGACAGCACCACGTAGCGTGCTTCATGGTCGGCCAGTTCCGAAGGATCGACCTGCTTGCGCCAGACCTGGTGCTGCAGGGCGTCGATGGCCTCGGCAGGACGGCCGGTGAGCAGTACCTGGCCCTTGTTCATGATCGCCATCGTCGGGCACAGGTCGGTCACGTCCTCGACGATGTGGGTCGACAGGATCACCGCCACGTTCTCGCCGATCGCCGCCAGCAGGTTGAGGAAGCGGTTGCGTTCCTCCGGGTCGAGGCCGGCGGTGGGTTCATCGACGATCACCAGCCGCGGGTCACCCAGCAGTGCCTGGGCAATGCCGAAGCGCTGGCGCATGCCGCCGGAGTAGGTGCCGAGCTTGCGCTTGCGCGCGTCCCACAGGTTCACCTGCTGCAGCAGCCCATCGACCACCTCGCGGCGCTGCGCACGCTGGGTCAGGCCCTTCAGCACCGCGAAATGCTCCAGCAGGTCCAGCGCGCTGACCTTCGGGTAGACGCCGAAGTCCTGCGGCAGGTAGCCCAGCCGACGGCGCACCGCGTCCTTGTCGCGCAGCACGTCGATCGACGCCTCACCCGGAATGCTGAGGGTGGCCGTGCCACTGTCGGCCTCCTGCAGGGTCGACAGCGTGCGCATCAGCGAGGACTTGCCGGCGCCGTTCGGGCCGAGCAGGCCGAACATGCCGCGCGGGATGTCCAGGGTGACGTTGTTGAGGGCATGCACGCCGTTGGCGTACGTCTTGGACAGCGAATCGATCTTCAGCATGCGACGTACACCTTTCCCTGGGCGATGTCTGCGCGTTATCCGCGCATCGGCGTCCGTGCGCATCCGCCGTTGGTCATGGGGGGAGAATCCGGCCGTCGTGCGTTGGCCGGCGCACCGGCCCTGCGGGTGCCTACCCGCGCAGCGACGATTCCCGTACCACCAGCTTCACCGGGATGCTCTGGCTGTCCACCGGCTGCCGCCCGATCAGTGCCAGCAGGCGCTCCACCAGCAGCTGGCCGGCCTGCTTGGTGTCCTGCTGCACGGTGGTCAGCGCCGGGGACACCGAAGCCGCCAGCGGGATGTCGTCGAAGCCGGTTACTGCCACGTCCTGCGGCACTCGTCGGCCGGCCTCGCGCAGGGCGCGCATCGCGCCGATGGCAATCAGGTCGCTGGCCGCGCAGATCGCATCGATCGGTTCGCCGCGCGCCAGCAGCGCCTGGCAGGCCTCCTGGCCGGAGGCTTCAGTGGTGATCGCATCGTGCTGCAGCGCCGGCTCCGCCGCCAGGCCGTGTTCCTGCAGGGCCGCCACATGGCCGCGGTAGCGTTCCTGGAATTCGGGGTAGTGGCTGGACGCATGGCCGAGGAAGGCGATGCGGCGGCAGCCCTGCTGCAGCAGGTGGGTGGTGATGTCGTGCCCGCCCTGGAAGTTGTCGCTGCCGATCGACACGCCGGGCTGGCCGGGCAGGGCGGCGCCCCAGCGCACGAAATGTGTGCCCTGTTCGACCAGCCGCTGCAGGCGGTCGCGCGATTCGTGGTAGTCACCGTAGCCGAGCAGGATGATGCCGTCGGCCTTGTTGCTGTCCTCATAATCGGCCTGCCAGTCGGTGGACAGCTGCTGGAACGAGACCAGCAGGTCCTGCCCGTGCAGGGCGCAGGCGCGGGTGATCGAGCCCAGCATCGAATGGAAGAACGGGTTGATCAGCGAGTCGTCGTTGGTCGGGTCCTCGAAGAACAGCAGGGCCAGCGTGCCGGCATTGCGCAGGCGCAGGCTGGAGGCGTTCTTGTCGACCTTGTAGTTCAGCTCGCGGGCGATGCGCAGGATGCGCTCGCGGGTCTCGGCGTTGACCATCGGGCTGCCACGCAGGGCGCGCGACACGGTCGGCTGGGAAACCCCGGCCAGGTGGGCGATGTCCAGGGAGGTGGCTTTGCCTTTGATGGTCATGGGCACGCGGAAGGGGCAGGGTGGAAGGTGCCCGGGCATGATGCCATGGGTCGACGCGGATGCCCTTCCCGATGTCCGCCGAGGCGAGGGTAAGTCATTGCCGGACAAGGAAATCAGCCCAAACCTCCGGTGCCGCCGGGGTCTTCCGGCCGGGCGGATGGCGGCGGCAATGCTAAGATGCATCGTTCTCGCACTCCCCCAAATTTCAACAGGGGCGGCCCAGCGTACTGCACCCCCGGCCGGGGCTGTGCTATCACTGGCGGTCTGCCCCTGGACAACGGACGAAGGTACCTATGGCGCGCGGCATCAACAAAGTCATCCTGGTCGGCAATCTCGGCAACGACCCGGACGTGAAGTACACCCAGGGCGGCATGGCGATCACCCGCATCAGCCTGGCCACCACCAGCGTCCGCAAGGACAAGGATGGCAACCAGCAGGAGCGCACCGAATGGCACCGCGTGGTGTTCTTCGGCAAGCTCGGCGAGATCGCCGGCGAGTACCTGCGCAAGGGCAGCTCGGTCTACGTCGAAGGCAGCCTGCGCTACGACAAGTACACCGGCCAGGACGGCGTGGAGAAGTACTCCACCGACATCATCGCCGATGAAATGCAGATGCTGGGCGGCCGCGGTGAAGGCGGCGGCGGTGGCGGCGGTGGTGGCAACTACGGCGGCGATCGTCCGCAGCGCCAGCAGGCGCCGCGCCAGGAGTACGGCGGCGGTGGCGGCGGCCAGCGCGGTGGCCAGGGCGGCGGCTATGGCAATCAGGGCGGCAACCAGGGCGGCGGTTACGGCAACCAGGGTGGCAACCAGCGTCCGCAGCCGCAGCAGGCTCCGCCGATGGACGACTTCGCTGACGACGATATTCCATTCTGATTCCTACTCGACGGTTTTGGTGTTGATAGAGGCCCTCATCTTTATGGATGGGGGCCTTTTTTTTCGTTAGGCAGAATCCAGCCGTGATCTAACCTTCTACTTGCGGCAGGGTGTTGATGGATGACTGGTGACACACCATAGCGAATCAGAATGGAGAGCGGCACCGGAAAGCCGTCTGCTCGAGCCCATCGCTGGTGTATGGCTTCGGCGGGTCTTGATACGGCGTGCGAAGGACAGGCATAAACCTAACGAGCTGGCGCGGGGCTGTCGCACACCCTGTGGACACGGTTACCGCGGGCCTATGCTCAATTGCGGTGTGCTTCTCCAAAGCTTGTCTTGTCGCACAAAATCTGTCATTAGCTTGCTCTAGGATTTGCCCATCCCCAGCAAGGTTGGGGGGAGAACATGTTCGTTCCGTGCATTAAGGACTGATGTCGGATGGAATCCTTTGGCCGGACTTGCCAGTTGTCTTTCACATGGAGTGTGTACCAATGGCATTTGCAATGCCCCTGCGCAGCCACAAGGCTGCCGCAATTCTCTCCTTCTGCCTAGCATTAGGCGGTACATCGACTGCAAGTGCAGCCACCTACTACGGCCCTCCCTACAAGGTCCAGTCGTTCCGCGGGGTTGGCTCGTTTGAGAGCGTCGGCGCTGCGGTCAACTTCCTGGTCGGGAAGATCCAAGCCCCTTGCCAACAGGACCCTAAGTGCACCAAGCCGCCCGTTGTTACCGTGCGATACGGCAACGATGGCTGGGCGGCGACGATCTACGTCAACGGGAGTGCAAGTGACAATGTTTTTGCTTCCGAGATATTGATTGGACAGCCCCAGAAGAATTTCGGAGGGTGTCAGAAACGCTGTTCAGCCGGGCTTGGCTCTGCAACCGATGGAACCGGGGCTCGTGGTGCTGCTGACAGTGCTTCAAAGGCCAATGCCCGTGACCCAGGGAGCCCGTTTGAGGGCGATCCGATCAATACGTCTACCGGCAACTTTTACCGGCAGGAAACCGACTTCCAATCTCCGTCAGGCCTGATGTTCCGGCGGTTCTACAACAGTTCTCCCCGTGCTCCGGGTTCTTCCTTGGGGCCTCAGTGGCGCCACCTGTTTGATCGGCGACTTGAGGTGCTAGCTTCCAATACTGGAGCCGCCGGAGAATACACGTTCATCCGTGCTATTCGGCCGGATGGCAGTTCAGAGCGGTTCACTCGAACCTCAAGCGGCTGGACTGTCGACGCCGATGTCGCAGACGTGCTCGTCGATCGAGAGGCGGGCACCGGCTATGCATTGCAGTTGGCGGCGAATCGCCAAACCGAAATCTACGATGCGACAGGCTTGCTGAAGGAAGTCTACGACGCTGCTGGCAAGAAGCTTCTGTCCTTGCAGTATTCGGACGAAACCACGCCGGCAGATGTGGCGCCAGTCGCTGGACTCCTGTTGACCGTTGGCGACGCCAGCGGGCGCACGCTGAGCTTTAAGTATGATGCCTCATCGCGATTGACCACGATGATGTTGCCGGACGGTGTATCGCAAGCGTTTGGCTACAACCCCGCCGGGCAGCTTGCAACGGTGACCTATCCGGACGCCACAAGCAAGGGCTACATCTACAACGAAACAGCAAACAGTCCCACTGTCGCAGGGGCGTCCTTCCTCACAGGAATTGTGGATGAGAAAGGCGTCCGTTACGAGACCATAAAATTCGACTACACCCATCGCGCTTATCACGCTGAATTCGCTGGCGGAGTCGATACCACAACCCTGGACTACGCCGCTTCCACCTGGAAGGGAACGCTGCCGGTCACCGTCAAGGGACCACTCGGAGCCACTTCCAAGTTGGGCTTCGTGGATACAGGAAAGGGGCGTCTGATGCCCGCGGGTGGTTCGGCCGCCTGTGGTGACCAATGCAACCAACCCTACAAGGCCATGACCTATGACGTGAACGGCTACCCGGCGTCGGTCACGGACTTCAAGGGAATCACTACAAGGACCACTTACACGGCTGACGGGCTGCTGGCCGAACAGGTTGACGCCGTCGACACCCCGCAGCAGCGCACCACCACGACCACGTGGGATAGCGCACTGCGTTTGCCCCTGAGCCGGGTGGTAAAGAACTCTGCGGGCGTGGCCGTTTCCAGCAGTTCATGGAAGTACAACGCGTTGGGCCTGGAGGTCGCGCGGTGCGAGGTGGATCCTGCCAATTCGGCTGTGGTCGGGTATGCGTGCGGAACTGCAACCAATGCACCCGCTGGGGTTCGTCAATGGACCACCGCCTACTGCTCGGCGGTGGATGCCACCCAATGCCCGCAAGTCGGTCTTGTCCTTTCCGAAGACGGGCCGCGGTCCGATGTTCAGGACGTTACCAGGTACAGCTACTACCTGACCGCGGATGAGTCGGGTTGCGGCGTTTTCGGGGGCTCCTGCCACCGCGCTGGTGACCTTCAGTCCGAGACCAATGCTCTCGGTCAAGTGACGACACGGCTGGCCTACGACCGAAATGGACGTGTCAGGCGTCTTCGGGACGCGACGGGCACGATCCATGATTTCGGCTATTCCACTCGAGGCAAGCTCACTGCGATAACCGAGCGGAACAGCGTGGACGGAGCTGCGTCTACCAACGATCGCGTGACCTCCCTTTCCTATGATGCGACAGGTAATGTCGCCTCGATTGTTGACCCCGATGGAGTATCCCTCAGTTACACCTACGATGATGCGCACCGTCTCGTCCAGATCAATGACGGGGCCGGGAACAACATTCGCTACACCCTCGATGTGGCAGGCAATCGCACCAAAGAGGAGGTGTTCGACGCAGGTGGTGGACTGAAGCGTTCGCTCTCTCGCGTTTACAACAAGCTGGGGCAACTGGTCTCCCAGAAGACGGCAGCGGGGAATTCAACCGACTTTACTTATGACCTGGCGAACAACGTCCAGCTCATCACCGATGCCCTGAAGCGCAAGACGCAGTTTGACTACGATCCCTATGGAAGGCCCAGCAGGGTGCTTCAGGACGTTTCCGGAATGGCGGTCGAGACGCGATACGAGTATGACGTCGAAGGCCGGACCACCAAGGTGGTCGATCCCAAAGGCCTGGCGACCATTTACGGCTATTCAGGGCTGGGCGACCTGTTGAACCGCCAGAGTCCTGACACGGGCGCAACCACTGCCAGTTACAACAGTGCAGGGCAGCCGGCGAAGCAGGTTGACGCCAATGGCACGGCTAGCAGCTACACATACGATGCCCTGGGGCGCGTGGTGCGCAAGGTTTATGGGAACGAAGCGATTGTTGCGTCATACGTGTATGACCAAGTCGAGACCATCTGCTCACCTGATGAGTCGTTTGCAACCGGGCGGCTCTCATCCATGCAGGATGACGGCGCTAAAACCCAGTATTGCTACGATCGCTCCGGCAATGTGACGCGCAAGGTGCAGACGTCATCGGGGCAGAGCGTGGGCGTCAGCTATGCCTACACCAATGCTGGCCGACTTCGTTCTGTCACCTATCCTGACGGAACGGTGGCGGACTACAAGCGAGATGCGGCCGGCACGGTCACCGAGATCGGTGTGACTCGACCGGGTGCTGCTCGTGTCGTGTTGCTTTCCAGTGCAAAGCGCCATCCCTTCGGCCCCTCTGCGGGCTGGGCCTACGGCAACGGGCGTACGTTGGCGCGAGACGTCGACCAGGATTACCGTCCGTCGGCGTTGATCGGCAGTGGCTCGGGAGCACTGAATGCAGCCTTCTCGTTCAGTGCCGTGGGCGAGTTGACCGGCCTCACCTCCGGAGGGACTGGGGCAACGTCCGTATCGCTGACCTACGACGCCTTGAGCCGATTGACTGCCTTCAAGGATGCGGCCACTGGCTCGATCATCGACAGTTACTCCTACGACGTCACGGGCAATCGCACGTCTGCGAAGGTCAATGGAGCTGAGCAGGCCTATGCCTATCCGTCCGACAGTCATCGCCTGCAAAGCGTTGCGGGCGTGTCGCGTGCCTACGATGCGGCCGGCAACACGCTTTCGATCCAGGGCGTGGATCGCGAGTTTGCTTACAACGCAATGGGGCGCTTGAGTGCGGTGAAGCGAAACGGCACGGTTGCTGCGGAATACCATTACAACGATCTTGGCCAGCAGATAGCCCGTAAGGCCGGAGGTGCCTCAGCACTGAGTCTCTACGATGAGCGCGGGCAATGGCTGGGGGAATACGACCAGGCGGGTATTGCGCGTCAGCAGGTGATCTGGTTGGACAACCTGCCTGTCGGATTGCTGAAGGGTAGCGCGCTCTACTACGTTCAGCCGGATCATCTGGGCACCCCTCGCGTTGTCGTTGACCCAGCCCGTGACGTCGCAGTTTGGACTTGGGATCTGAAGGGGGAAGCGTTCGGTGCGACGGCACCAAACGAGGATCCGGACCAGGACGGCACGCTTTTTGAGTTCGCGATGCGCTTCCCTGGGCAGAGATACGACGCTGAGAGCGGCCTTCACTACAACGTTCAGCGTGACTACGATCCCGCCAGTGGCCGCTTCGTGACGTCAGACCCGCTCGGATTGCAGGGGGGAATCAGCACCTACGGCTACGTGAAGGGCAACCCACTCGCATCAGTTGACCCCGATGGGATGCTGGCAATTCCTTTACTGCCCCCGCCCCCGGTGGTCACGGGCGCCCCGGGTGCCGTTGGGGCGTACAATGGGGCCGACCTCAGCAATCCGAACGGCAATTGGGATTTTGGACCGAAAATCAACTTGGACTCCATCAAGAAGGTCTTGATGCTCCAAGAAATGATGGGGCTCGGTCCCAACGGTTGGCTTAACCCCAATAGCGCTACGTCGCAGATGTCATTGGCTGTGCTTAAGCAAGCTTGCTCTACGGAGGAGAGCGACGAAGATGACCACTGCGACAAGAGGTATGCAGAAGAGACGGCAGTGTGTAGAGCGATAAAGAAGCGCCGAAGTTCAAAAGCAGCCGCAAGGTGCTACGCTTCCGCCGCACAGCGATATGCGGCTTGCTTGCGAGGAGAGCACGTTCCCGTATTTGATGTGTGGAACAATTAATTTAGGTGGAAGTCCATGAATTCTGAAGTTTATTCCCACCTTGTTGAGATAGATGAAGATACCAGGGTTCTATCGATTTACAGGATTTTCCCCCGGCGTCGAGAGTTATATACCTCGGTGGAATTGCCCTCCGGGCCGTGTGTGGCTGGCAACGCTGTCTTCGATGATTTCTTCAAGCTTTTAGGCGAGAACATTGTTTTTGATTCTCCTCAGGGCAGGCGTTGCCTTGGTTTGGATGATGAGGATGGCGAAGTTCTTGGGCCTGGATGAAGTAAAGGAATGGCATGAACGCGGGGATAACCTTGGCGCGTGCGCCTGCCGGGCCGTGTCGATGCTCTTGACTGACGGGGGCACCTGACGAGTGCAGATGTTTACGTTCGAACAAGCTCAATCGAACAGAACGCCTTCCTTGCCTGACCAGCGAGGATTTGTTTACACATTTGGTAGTCACAACCGTTCTGATTCCTACTCGACGGTTTTGGTGTTGATAGAGGCCCTCATCTTTATGGATGGGGGCCTTTTTCGTTAGCAACATCAGTTTCTGGCAGAATCCCGCCGTGATCCATCCTTCTCCTACAGCGAGATGTTGATAGATGACTGGCGACACACCTGAGCGAATCAGATTTGAGAACGGAGAACGACACGGGAAGACGTCTGCTCGAGTCCATCGCTGGCCGCGGAAGCAATCATCAGCATCGGCCCGTTTCGACTATCGATCTGTGCATGGTCTCGGCGGGTCTTGATGACGGCGTGCGAAGGACGGGTATAGGCCTAGCGAGCTGGCGCGGGGCTGTCGCAGATCCTGCGGACACGGTCTCTGCGGGCCTATGCCCAATTGCGCCGTTCTTCACCAAAGCAAGCCCAATGGCCGAGCCTTGGAGCCCGCTCCAGGAACCAATACATTTGGCAGATCCCTGATAAGGTCACACAGCTGTGCAAACGCCTTTGGTCCGTCCCTTGGGCCGCACTTCTGTTCCGAGGGGTGCGTGACTGGCACCGCTGCCGATCTGAAAAGGCTCAATGAGCTAATCGACGATGAGCCAGGGAGTACTCTGCAGGTAATGGATCAGTTTACACGTCTTCCCCCACGTTTCTGGTGAGCCGATGAATACCACTGCGCAAATTTCGTGCCTCGTCCTTTGCGTCCTGCTTGGGTCTTCCGTGTCCGCCCGTCCGCTGTCAGAAAGACTCGCGGCGGACATCGAGATGGCCGAACACTCTATTCTTGCCTCGCTGGTGGTGCACAAAAGTTCCGAGAGCAAGTCGCTGTGCTCTCAGACGCCATATGCTTGTGCAGGAGCAGACGGTGCTGAGCTTGGTCTCGCCTTGATAGGGGGCAGCAGGAGTGCTGCCGCTCCTCGGCACTTGGTTGAGCTGTCGCGATTCCGTATGGATGGAGCGCTTTCCGAGGACTACAAGTGCTACCTCGCCGCGCATGGAAATTCAGTGGCTCAGGCTGCGCCGAAGCTGGATGCCAAGAAGCTGGCAGGGCAATGCATGTCCGAATTTGCTGCTTTCAAACGTCGGGCCGGCGCCGCGAAGTTCGACGTGGCGCCCGAGAATATCTGCAACTCAGTGGCGGACATCCAGCGATCCCTGCGTGAAGCTGTCCGACTAGCCAATGCAGGCGGTGAATGTGACGGCTTCTGAGTCGGTCGTCGGAAAGAGCTGATGCGTAGGTGATTCGCGAAGCCTTGGCTTGGTTGACTACTGTCGCTCGACGTCACGAGCTATACAGCTCTTCAATCCGCCGGCTCCGAGGCGGTGCTGGGCCCTGGCGGCAGGGTGCGCCCGGATGCATAGGGCCAATGCCTTGGCTCGGGGCATCGAAGTTCTACTGACTTTGCTCGCTCGCTTGAGCAAAAAGCCTGTAGATCTCATCTCAGGCCACTGATTTGGTTAGAAAAGGAAGCCCCGCCGATGCGGGGCTTTTCTTTCTGCGCGATGTCGTTGGCATTGTGCTTCGCAGCATCAGTTTTCGTGCACCGCGACTTGCAAACAGGCAATTTCCTCCCCTATGGTGCAATCGATTGCATTGCTGTGAATCGTTGCGTTTGATACCGGTTGGGAGGCCGGCAGGTGGATGTCCATCCATTCGATCAGACCGGTCCCGGCGATAGGGCTCACGCGGCGCGATGCGTTGCGCCTTGCGGTTGCTGGCGGCATTGGCCTGGGGGCGGCAGGCGTGCTCCCCGCATTCGCCGCCGATGCGCCGCTCAAGGGCAACCTGAAGCATTCCGTCGCCCGCTGGACCTTCCCGCAGCTGTCGGTCGCCCAGCTCTGCGCGGCGGTGAAGGGCATCGGTTTTGCCGCCATCGATCTGGTCGGCCCGGAAGACTGGCCGACGCTGAAGGCCAATGGCGTGTACAGCTCGATGTGCAACGGCGCAGAGCTGGGCCTGACCAAGGGCTTTGCCGGCCGCGAATTCCACGACCAGCTGGTGGAGCGCTACACGCGGCACATCGACCTGGTGGCTGACGCCGGCTACCGCAACCTGATCTGCTTCTCCGGCAACCGCAACGGCATGGATCCCCATGACGGCATGGCCAATGCCGAGGCGGGCCTCAAGCGCATCCTCGGGCATGCCGAGAAGCGCGGCGTCGTGCTGGTGATGGAGCTGCTCAACTCCAGGGTCGACCATCGCGACTACCTGTGCGACCACTCGGCCTGGGGCGTGGAGCTGTGCCAGCGGCTCGGCTCGGACAACTTCGGCCTGCTCTACGACATCTACCACATGCAGATCATGGAGGGCGACATCATCGCCACCATTGGGAAACACCACGCCTGCTTCAAGCATTACCACACCGCAGGCGTGCCCGGCCGGAACGAGATCGGAGACCAGCAGGAGCTCCACTATCCGGCCATCTGTCGCGCGATCCGCGATACCGGTTTCAAGGGGTATCTGGCGCAGGAGTTCACGCCTGCAGCGCCCGATCCCGTTGCCTCATTGCGCGAGGCGATCCGCCTCTGCGACGTCTGAAACGATATCCACCCAGGTGAGAAACCCATGGCAGATAATCACTACGACGCCATTGTTGTTGGCTCGGGAATCAGTGGCGGTTGGGCGGCGAAGGAGCTGACCGAAAAGGGCCTGAAGGTCCTGATGCTGGAACGCGGGCGCAACATCGAGCACGTCAAGGACTACGTCAATGCGATGAAGGAAGCGTGGGACTTCCCGCACCGCAACCGGCCAACGCAGGCGATGAAGGCCGACTTTCCGGTGCTGATGCGTGACTACGGCCTGGCCGAGAACCTGGAAGGAATGTGGGCCAACGAACAGGACTCGCCCTACATCGAGACCAAGCGCTTCGACTGGTTCCGCGGCTACCACGTCGGTGGTCGCTCATTGTTGTGGGGCCGGCAGAGCTATCGCTTCTCCGACCTGGACTTCGAGGCCAACCTCAAGGATGGCATCGCCACCGACTGGCCGATCCGCTACGCCGACATCGCGCCGTGGTACGACCATGTGGAAAGGTTCGCCGGCATCGCCGGCACGCGCGAAGGACTGGACGTGTTGCCGGATGGTGAGTTCCTGCCGCCGATCCCGTTGAACATTGTCGAGAAGGATGTGGCCGCGCGGATAAAGAAGGCCTTTGGCGGCACCCGGCACATGATCCACTCGCGCACCGCCAACATCACCAAGCCGATGCCCGAGCAGGGCCGCGTCAACTGCCAGTATCGCAACAAGTGCATCCTGGGCTGTCCTTTTGGTGCCTACTTCTCGACCCAGGCGGCGACGCTGCCAGCGGCGATGAGGACCGGCAACCTGACCTTGCGGCCGTTCTCGATCGTCAAGGAAGTGCTCTACGACAAGGACCGCAAGCGTGCGCGCGGGGTGGAGGTCATCGACGCGGAGACCGGGCAGACCTACCAGTACACCGCCAAGGTCATCTTCCTCAACGCATCGTCGTTCAACTCGACCTGGCTACTGATGAACTCGGCCACCGATGTGTGGGAGGGCGGGCTGGGCTCATCGTCGGGCGAACTCGGGCACAACGTGATGGACCATCATTTCGGAGCGGGCGCCTCCGGCCGGGTCGAGGGCTACGAAGACAAGTACTACTTCGGTCGTCGTCCCTGCGGCTTCTACATTCCGCGTTTCCGCAACGTCGCGGCCGACAGGCGCGGCTACCTGCGCGGGTTCGGCTACCAGGGCGGTGCCAGCCGCACGGGCTGGTCGCGCGAGATCGCCGAGCTGAACATCGGTGCCGATCTGAAGGAGGCGCTGACCGTGCCCGGTGACTGGCGCATCGGCATGACCGGGTTCGGTGAAATGCTGCCGCACCACGACAACACGATCCGCCTGGACCGCGACCGCAAGGACAAGTGGGGGCTGCCGGTGCTGGCGATGGACGTTGCCATGCGCGCCAACGAACTGGCGATGCGCAAGGACATGGCCGCCGATGCCGCCGAGATGCTGGAGGCGGCCGGCGTCAAGGACGTGAAGATGCACGACAACGATTACGCCCCGGGCAAGGGCATCCACGAAATGGGGACCGCGCGCATGGGACGTGATCGGAAGAGCTCGGTGCTGAACCAGCACAATCAGGTCTGGGATGCCCCCAATGTCTATGTGACCGACGGTGCCTGCATGACCTCCAGCGCCTGCGTGAATCCCTCGCTGACCTACATGGCGCTGACCGCGCGCGCGGCCGACCACGCGGTACGCGAACTGAAAGCGGGGAACCTCTGATGGATCGCCGCGAACTGCTGAAGATGATCGTCGCCGCTACCGGCGCGGCCATGGTCGGCCTGCCTGCGCTCGCGCAGGGAAACGCCGCTGCGGCACCGGTGAAGACCCTGTTTTCCGATGCCGATATCGGCACGCTGGACGAGATCGCCGAGACCATCCTGCCGCGGACCCGGACGCCAGGGGCGAAGGATGCCGGCGCCGGCCTGTTCATGGCGACCTTCGTCAGCGACTGCTATACCGCACGGCAGCAGTCGACGTTCCGCGCAGGGCTGGCCGACATCGACAGACGCGCCGGCGGCCGCTTCGTGTCGCTCACGCCGGAAGCCCGAACCGAATTGCTGCGCACGCTGGATGCGGAAGCAAAAGCAAAATCACACACGGCCGAGGTCACCGAGACCGGTACGCCTGAAGAGGGCGAGGCGATGCCGCACTACTTCACGATGCTCAAGCAGTTGGCCATCTTTGGCTTCTTCACCTCGAAGGTCGGCGCGACCGGGGTGCTGCAGTACGTCGCCGTGCCGGGGCGCTACGACGGCGACCTCGCCTATGTTCCCGGCACGCCGGCGTGGGGGACCAGCTGATGGAGCGCAACAGAATGATCAAGCCGGTGCTGATCGCGGCCACCGTGCTGGCCGCTGCACCCGTGTTCGCGCAGAACGGTGCCGACGCCGCGCGCGATCCGAAGAAGACCGAGGTGTGGACGCCGGTGCCCGCGACCGTGGCTACGCCGCAGGGCAAGGCCCCGTCCGATGCAATCGTGCTGTTCGATGGCAAGGATGTCTCCGCGTGGGAGTCGGAGCAGGGCGGACGCGTGCCCTGGAAGGTTGCCGATGGCGCCATGACCGTCGTGCCCGGCAGCAAGGGTATTCGCACCAGGCAACGCTTCTGCGACGTCCAGCTGCATGTCGAGTGGCGCACGCCCACCGGCACGAAGGGCTTCGACGGACAGAACCGCGGCAACAGCGGCATCTTCCTGCAGGAGCTGTACGAGCTGCAGGTGCTCGACAGCTACAACAACCCGACCTATGCCAATGGCCAGGCGGGCTCGATCTACAAGCAGGCCATGCCGTTGGTGAACGCCTCGCGCGCACCGGGACAGTGGCAGGCCTACGACATCCTCTGGAAGGCGCCACGTTTCTCGCAGGGCGGCGGGCTTGTGTCGCCCGCGCGCATCACGGTGCTGCACAACGGCGTGCTGGTGCAGGACGACACGGTGCTGGCGGGCAAGACCGAGTACATCGGCGCGCCGTCGTACTCGCCGCATGGGTGCGCGCCGCTCTATCTGCAGGAACATGACGCCAGGGTCAGCTACCGCAACATCTGGGTGCGCGAACTGTAGGGGCATGCGGCCGGCGTGATCGCCGGCCGCTTACTTCGCCAGGTAGCTGGCGATGTCATCGATCTCCTGCTGTGACAGTTGGGAGAAGGGCGGCATCAATCCGCCGCCCTTGCTGATCTTTTCCTTGATCTGCGCGGGTGCCATGCGTTTGCCGATATCGGTGAGCGCCGGGAATGCGCCCGGCATGCCCGCACGATCGGCGCCGTGGCAGGCCACGCAGTTCGCGGTGTAGAGCTTCGCACCTGCGGCCGGGTCGTCCTTGCACCAGGCGGCTGTCGCAACGCTCATGCCGCCCAGCGCCACCGCCATTGCCAGGATCATTTTCATGTGGGGCTCCTTGATGCGTCAGCGCCGCGCACGGGCGGGCACGTTGGTGGTCAGGTGTTCACGCAGATAGTCCGCACCGGTCTGGATGACCTTGGCCGGATCGCGTGGCTGGTCGTGCTCGATGATGTACCAATGCACGCCGGCGGCTGCCGCAGCAGGCAGGATCGCGTTCCAGTCCAGCACGCCCTGGCCCACCGCAGCGAATCCGCCTTCGTCTTCGGCCTGGCCCTTGGGCGCGTTGTCCTTTGCGTGCACCGCGAATACGTGGCCGCGGAATTTTCCCAGCATCACCGCCGGGTCCAGGCCTGCGCGCGCGACCCAGGCCAGGTCCAGCTCGGTCTGCAGGTCGGGACCGGCGGCGGCGAACAGCAGTTCCAGTCCGGTCCTGCCGTCGACGTCGGCCAGTTCGAAGTCGTGGTTGTGGTAGGCCAGGCGCATGCCCTTGCCGCGCACCTGTTTCGCGATGCGGCCCAGTTCCTGGCCCAGGGCGGTCCAGCCGGCGGCATCGCTCGGGCGATCCTTCTTGTCCAGGTACGGCACCACCAGCGTCGTGTTGCCGATCGACCGGTTGAAGGTCACCACGCCATCCAGGTTGCTGCGCAGCTCGGCCAGCGGCACGTGCGATGAAATCGCCTTGATCGAATACCGGTCCAGCAGCTGCTTGAGTTCGGCCGCGCTGGTGTTCTGCGTGCCGACCGTCTCCACCGCATGGACGCCTGCGTCGTGGACGATCTTCAACTGCTGCTCGAGCGAGCCGGCATCGCGCAGGCTGTACATCTGCACCGCGATCGGCTTCTGTGTGCTGGCGGCTTCGACTGCGAAAGCGGGCAGGGCAGCGAGCAGCAGGACGAGGCTTGCAGTTCCATGGACAAGGGCTTTCATCAACAGATCCTCCCGGGTTTCAACCGATGGCAGTCCAGGCGCGCGACCTGGCCGATGCAATGACACGATCGACGATCCGCGCCGAGCGCACGCCGTCCTCGAAGGTGGGCAGCCCCTGCGGCCGCTCGCCCTCGATGGCGCGATAGGTGTCGGCGACGAATGCTTCGAAGCACTGGGCGTAGCCCTGCGCGTGGCCGGCTGGCAGCGCCGACAGCCGGCGTTGTTCGGCACTGCCGGCGCCCGGCCCGCGCACGAAGATCTCCTCGCGCTGGTCGGGCAGGCCGATCCACAGGCGCTCGGCGTCCTCCTGGTTGAAGGCCACGCTGGCCTTGGCACCATCGATCTCGAACCAGAGGCGGTTGTGGCGTCCGGCCGAGACCTGGCTGACCGTCAACGACGCCAATGTGCCGGCGCCGGTCCTGAACATCGCCGCCGCCACGTCCTCGCTCGTTACCGCCTGCGTTGCGCCGCCTGCCGCCGGCGTGCTGAAGCTCTGCCCGCTGACGGCGCTGCGCTCAGCGATCACGGTAGAGAAGGCCGCACTGACCTCGGTGAAGCGCTCGCCGCTGACCCATTCCACCAGGTCGCACCAGTGCGAGCCGATGTCGGCGAACACGCGCGATGTGCCGCCCAGCGCCGGGTCCACGCGCCAGTTGTTGCTGGCCGGGTCCAGCAGCCAATCCTGCAGGTAGCTGCCGTGGATCAGGTGCAGCGGCCCGAGATCGCCCTGGGCGATGCGTGCGCGCGCCTCGCGCACCACCGGGTGGTAGCGATAGACGAAGGGGACCGTGGCAACCAAGCCGGTCGAGGCGGCCAACGCCGCCAGCGCCTGCGCATCGTCCAGCGTGGTCGCCAGCGGTTTCTCGCAGATGACGTGCTTGCCGGCTTCCAGTGCGGCCTGTGCCATCGCGCGGTGCAGATGGTTGGGCGTGCACACGTGCACCACCTGCACCTGCGGATCGGCGATCACCTCTTCGATGTCCCGGTAGGCGCGCGGAACATTCCACAACTGCGCCATCTCACGCGCGCGCTGCGCTGA
Organism: Stenotrophomonas sp. S4; assembly: GCF_054187805.2. Taxonomy (NCBI): domain Bacteria; kingdom Pseudomonadati; phylum Pseudomonadota; class Gammaproteobacteria; order Lysobacterales; family Lysobacteraceae; genus Stenotrophomonas; species Stenotrophomonas sp. S4. The sequence continues at coordinate 1,195,770 of NZ_CM196188.1, forward strand.
CGAAGCGGCCACGCCGCGTACCTCGGCACCGGCGAGCAAGGCCGCGCGGCGGTGCACGGCGCCGATCATGCCGGTGCCGACGATGGCGATTCCAAGCGTTGGCATCGGCTCGAATCCTCAGGGTGTGGAAGATGCGGCGGCCACGGCGGGCCGGTCGCGGAACAGCAGCAGGAAGGCGATCAGCACGACCAGCGCGACAGCGGCCGGGAACAGCCAGATCTGCTGCCAGTCGCGTCCGGCGGCCGTGGTGAAGTGCTCCACCACCGCGCCGGACAGGAAGGTGCCGATCAGCATGCCCACGCCGTACGTGGCCAGGGTGATGAAGCCCTGCGCGCTGCTGCGCACGGCGGGGCCGGCATGGGCATCGGTGTAGATCTGGCCGGTGACGAAGAAGAAGTCGTAGCAGATGCCGTGCAGCACGATGCCGATCACCAGCAGCGAGAAGCCGCCGCCCGCATCGCCGAAGGCGAACAGGACATAGCGCACGACCCAGGCCGCCATGCCCACCGCCAGCATCGTCTTCACCCCCAGCCGCACGAACAGGAACGGCATGGCCAGCATCAGCAGCACTTCGGAGACCTGGCCCAGCGACTGCAGGCCCGCGGCGCCGCGCACGCCCAGGTCGTTGAGATACGGATTGGTGAAGTTGTAGTAGAACGACAGCGGGATGCAGATGGCGATGGACGCCAGGAAGAACACCAGGTAGGCACGCGACTTCAGCAGCCGCAACGAATCCAGCCCGAGGATCTGCCCCAGCCCGGCATCGCGCTGCCGGGCCAGTGGCGGCGTGTGCGGCAGCGTGAACGCATACAGGCCCAGCACCAGCGATGCCAGCGCGGCCATGCGGAAGGTCAGTTCAAGCCGATGCGCCTGCTCCCAGCCCAGCCAGCCGATCAGCACACCTGCAACGATCCAGCCGATGCTGCCGGCCACGCGTACCAGCGGGAACTGTTTCTCGGGCGACTGCATGTGGCGCATGGCTACGCTGTTGGCCAGCGCCAGCGTCGGCATGAACAGCAGCATGTAGCCCATCACGCAGGCCGAGAACACGCTGAAGCTGGTGGCGGTGGACGCCAGCCACATCAGCACCGCGCCGGCCAGGTGCAGCACCGCGAGGATTCGTTGCGCGGCGAAGTAGCGATCGGCGATCAGGCCGACCAGGAACGGCGCCACGATGGCGCCGATGGACTGGCTGAGGAACGCCGTCGCCACCTGGCTCGCGCTGGCCTGCAGCGGGCCCTGCACCAGGTAGGTTCCGAGGGTCACGAACCATGCCCCCCAGATGAAGAACTGCAGAAACATCATCGCGCCCAGGCGCGACATGGCGTGCGTCATGGCTTGCCCTCCCGGGGCGGTCGTGGCTCAGATTCCCAGCATGCGGTGCAGTGATGCGGCGTCCGTGCCGCTGTCGGCGAAGTCATCGAAGGCGCGTTCGGTCACGCGGATGAGGTGGTCGCGGATGAAGGCAGCACCTTCGCGCGCACCGTCCTCGGGGTGCTTCAGGCAGCACTCCCATTCCAGCACCGCCCAGCCGGGGAAGTCGTACTGCGCGAACTTCGAGAAGATCGCCTTGAAGTCGATCTGGCCATCACCGAGCGAACGGAACCGGCCCGGACGATCAATCCAGTCCTGGTAGCCGCCATACACGCCGCTGCTCGCGCTGGAGCGATACTCCGCGTCCTTGACGTGGAAGATGCCGATGCGCGCGTGGTAGCGGTCGATGAAACCCAGGTAGTCCATCTGCTGCAGCAGCAGGTGGCTGGGGTCGTACAGGATCTTGGCGCGGGGGTGATGATCCACCACATCGAGGAAGCGCTCGAAGGTCGCACCATCGTGCAGGTCCTCGCCGGGGTGGATCTCGAAGCACAGGTCGACGCCGCAGGCGTCGAAGGCATCGAGGATCGGACGCCAGCGACGGCCGAGTTCGGCGAAGGCTTCCTCCACCAGTCCCGGTGGGCGCTGCGGCCAGGGATAGAAGTAGGGCCAGGCCAATGCGCCGGAGAACGTGGCATGCGCGGTCAGCCCCAGGCGCTGGCTGGCTTTGGCGGCCAGCAGAAGCTGCTCCACCGCCCAGGCCTGGCGGGCAGCCGGATCGCCGCGCTTGTCCGGCGGCGCGAATCCGTCGAACAGGCTGTCGTAGGCGGGATGGACGGCAACCAGCTGCCCCTGCAGGTGGGTCGACAGTTCGGTGATCTGCAGGCCGTGCCTGGCCAGCATGCCGGCAATGTCGTCGCAGTACGCCTGGCTGCGCGCCGCCTCGGCCAGATCGAACAGGTGGGGCGCGCTGGTGGGGACTTGTACGCCAGAATAACCCAGACCCGCGGCCCATCCGGCCAGCGTGTCCAGCCGATCAAAAGGAGCTGTGTCGCCGATGAACTGCGCCAGGAACAGCGCTGGACCCTTGAGCGTCTTCAACGTGATTCGCCCTCGATGCAATCGATTGCATTATCCTAGCAGGGGCGCACGCAGGACCTGTTGTGCACTGCACAGCGGACAGGAGAACTAACGCCATGGCCACCATCTACGACATCGCAAAGCACGTCGGCGTCTCCGCAGGCACGGTGTCGCGTGCGCTTTCCCGGCCGGACAAGGTCCTGCCCGCCACCCGCGCACGCATCGAGCAGGCCGCCGCCGCCCTCGGCTACGTGCCCAACACGGTGGCCCGCACGCTCAAGACCCAGCGCAGCGGCAAGATCCTGGTCACCGTCCCGGACATCGCCAATCCGTTCTTCGCGCAGATCCTGCAGGGCGCGGAGGAGGCCGCGCAGGCGGTCGGCTACGCGGTCCTGCTGGGCGATACCCAGCATCAACCCGACCGCGAGGAGCGCTACGCGCAGATGCTCCGGCGCAACGAGGCCGACGGCATGATCGTGCTCGGCCATCGCCTGCCACCCACGGCGCGCGAGATCGTCGAGCAGCGCGGCGCCGCCGCGCCGGTGGTCAACGGGTGCGAGTTCGACCCTGCACTGGGCATTCCCAGCGTCCACATCGACAACGCGGCCGCCGCACGCGCGGTGATGGAGCATCTGTACGGGCTGGGACACGAACGGATCGCCGTGGTCGGCGGGCCGCCTGACAACCCCCTGCACCAGCAACGGCTGGAAGGGGTGCGGGCAGCCGGCAAGGCGCGTGGCCGCCTGCGCCAGCTGAGCATCGTGCCGGGGGATTTTTCCGTGGAATCCGGCCATGCGGCTGCCATGGCGCTGTTGGATGGCACGCCGGCACCGACCGCGGTGTTCTGCTTCAGTGACCAGATGGCGTTGGGTGCCCTGGCCGCCTGCCGGGACCGGGGCATCCGCGTGCCGGACGAACTGTCCATCGTCGGCTTTGATGACCTGGCGTCTTCCCGCTACCTCACGCCGCCATTGACGACCATCCGGCAGCCCATGCGGGAGATTGGCGAGCGTGCGGTCAACCTGCTGCTCGCCATCATCGAACACGTCGACGTGCCGCTGCAGCAGACGCTGGAGTTCAGCTTCATGCTGCGGGGTTCGACGGCTGCGCCCCGGCGTGGGTGAGGGCGGCGCCGCCGCCGTGAGTCCTTGATCCCGAATTGACGCCGAGCTGTCAGACTCGGCATGGACAGCTCGGCAGGGGCCGGGGTGGAACGTGCGATCGCGCAAGGGGGTCGGCAATGCCGTTCTTGACTGACTCGACGGAAGTCGCGGTCGAAGGCATCGGCGCGGCACGTCGCATCGGCTGGATGCGCTTCGTCGGCAATGGCCTGGGCGCGATTCCCATCGCCTCGATCATTCTTGAACGCCAGGACGGCCTGTGGGCCTGGGTGTTGCTGCTGCTCAATGCGTTGGCGTGGCCGGCACTCGCGCTGGTGCTGACCCAGCGCGCCCGCCAGCCTGCACAGGTGCAGTTCCGCTGCATGGTCGCCGATTCCTTCTTCGGCGGCGGCTGGATCGCCTTCATGGCGCTGAGCGCGGTCCCCAGCGCGTTGTTCGCCGCGCTGCTGGTCGCCGACAAGATCGCCGCCGGTGGCGTGCGCCTGGCGATGCGGGCCACGCTGGCGCTGGTGCTGGGTTTCGCGATCACCTGGTGGGCGCTCGGCTTCCCTTACCAACCCGTTTCCTCGCAGCGCACGATCGTGCTCAGCGTGCCGTTCCTGTTCGTGTATGGCATCGGTCTCAGCATTCTCAGCTGGCAGCTGGCGCGCCGGGTCAAATCGCAGAACCGTCAGCTGCAACGGCTGAGCCGGATGGACCCGCTGGTCGAGCTGGCCAACCGCGGCTTCCTGATCCTGCGTGCGCAGCAGGCACTGGACCGGGCGCAGGGGCAGGGCGGTTTTGCCTGCCTGCTGATGCTCGACGTGGATGACTTCAAACGCATCAATGATTCGCTTGGCCACCGCGCGGGCGACGAGGTACTGCGGCATATCGCTGCAACATTGCGCACGTTTGCGCGGCCCGGTGATACCCCGGCGCGGCTGGGTGGCGATGAGTTCGTGGTGCTGCTGCAGGACTGTGCGCCCGTTGATGCGATGCACGTGGCCGAGCGGGTGCGCCTGCATCTGCTCGAGGCCGCGCGCCAGATCACGCCGGCCGTGGAGTTCAGCGTCAGCATCGGCATTGCCGCGACGCCGCGGGGGGGCAGTGTCGAGGACTGGCTGGCACTGGCCGACCGCGCGCTGTACCACGCCAAGCGGCAGGGCAAGAACACGGCCAGCTACGGAGAGTGAGTCGATGGGGCGGCGGCAGGGCCGCCACGGCATGAGAGCGTAACGCCCGTTCAGCCTGCACGCCGAATCGGCGGGTCAATCCTCTACCATGGGCCACCCCGCCCGGACGCGCTCCCATGCAAGACGCCCTTGTTGCCCAGCCCAAGCCCCCCATCCCAAGGATCGCGGCGTGGCTGATGATGTTGCTGGGCATGTGGCTGGCGCTGAAGCTGGGCCTGGTGGTGACCCTGCTGTCCGGCCTGCTGGTGTTCCAGCTGACGCACGTGCTGGCCGCCACCGTGGAGGGCAGGCTGCCGCCGGGACGGGCGCGGGCGATCGCGGTGATTGTGCTGTCGGCGATCATCATCAGCGGGCTGGTACTGGCCGGCATCGGCGTGGCCTCGTTCTTCCGCAACGAGACCGGCGGCCCGGATGCACTGCTGGCGCGCCTGATGGAGATCCTCAACACCTCGCGCCACCAGGTGCCGGCGCTGCTGCAACCCTATATTCCCGAAGACATGCCGGCGCTGCGCACGGCGCTGAACGACTGGGCCGCCGAGCATCAGCGCCAGCTGGGCGTGGCCGGTACCTCGGTGGTGCAGGTCGGTGTGCGCGTACTGATCGGTATGGTGCTGGGCGCGATGATCGCGCTGTATGACGAACTGCCGCTGCCGAAGATGGGGCCGCTGGCGCAGGAGCTGATCGGGCGCACCAGCCGCCTGGCCACCGCGTTCCGCCAGGTGGTGTTCGCGCAGGTGAAGATCTCGCTGCTCAACACGGTGTTCACCGCGATTTTCCTGCTGGGCGTGCTGCCGCTGTTCGGCGTGCACCTGCCGCTGTCCAAGACCCTGGTGCTGATCACCTTCCTTGCCGGCCTGCTGCCGGTGGTGGGCAACATCATCTCCAACACGATCATCACCATCGTTGCGCTGTCGGTCTCGTTCTACGTGGCGGTGGCGGCGCTGCTGTACCTGATCGTGATCCACAAGCTGGAGTACTTCCTCAACGCGCGCATCGTCGGTGGCGAGATCCAGGCGCGTGCCTGGGAGCTGCTGCTGGCCATGCTGGTGATGGAGGCAGCCTTCGGCCTGCCGGGCCTGGTCGCCGCGCCGGTGTTCTATGCCTACGTGAAGCGCGAACTGGTCGACCAGCGCTGGATCTGACGCGGCAGGGCATGACGCATTCGCCCCGTTTGCACGGTCCGCGCGGCCTTGTCGGTGCGTTCGCGGCGGGCGCGGTATACCCACGGCAACGGTTGGTCCGGTGGCGGCTTGGCGCCTGTGTAGGCGGCCGCTACAGTGTTCTGCACGACAGGGGAAATGTGCATGGCCCGCAAGGCGTCGCCCATCGGATTGCGGACCTGGGTCTGGATCCTGGCCGGGCTGTTCGTAGTCTGTACGCTGCCGTTGATGGCCATCGCGCTGGTGCAGGGCACGCTGCGCTTCACTGCCGCCGAGGACAACCTGGTCAGCCTGCGCCAGCTGCGGCAGACCTTCGACCTGGCCAACCTGGTGTCGGCCGAGCGCGGCCCCGCCAACAGCCTGCTCGGGTCCAACACCGCCGATGCGGCCGAACAGGCCCGGTTGGCAGCGCAGCTGGCGGTCGCGCGCCAGCGGGTCGATACCGCCCTGCAACGCCTGGACACCGTGTTCAACGCCGACCCGGGCGTGGTCGACGAACATGGGCTGCTGGCCGATGCGCAACGCCGCCTGCAATCGGCGCGGGCCGCCGTGGACCGGGTGGCGGCGCAGCCGCATGGCGCGCGCCGGGTGGAGGACGTGGAGCGCGCGATCAGCAGCATGTTCGCCGTGGTCGATCGCCTGCACGTGCTGACCTCGGCGCAGATCAACGTGCTGGTCAGCGCCGACCGCGAAGCGGCGATTCCGGCGATGCAGGGCCAGGTGCTGATCGACCTGCGCGAGCATGGCGGCCGCCTGGCCTCGAACGTGATGGCACCGGTGGCGGTACCGGGGGCATGGCGCGACGAACAGGTGCGGGCGGCATTGCAGACCGAAGGCCGCCTGCTGGAGCTGTGGCGGCTGGCGGGCAGCCATGAAGCGGTGTTCCGCAGTGATCCGGCGCTGTCCTGGCATTGGGACATGGCACGCCGGCAGTTCTTCGGCGAATCGCTGCCGATGATCGAACAGTTGATCGAAGATGGCCGGCGCGGCGTGCCACCGCCGTGGACCGCCGCCGAGTTCACCACGCGCTACGTGCCGACCCTGCAGTCGCTGGAAGCGCTGCGCGATGGCTACCTGAGCGTGTCCATCGCCCGTTTCGAGCGCACCCGCAACCGCGAAGCGACGCGCCTGGTGGTGCTGGTGGCGACGGTGCTGGGCACGCTGGTGGTGCTGGGCGTGGCGCTGCGCATCGCACATCTTCAGATCCTGCGGCCGCTGCTGCAGGCGCAGAAGCAGGTCATCCAGATCGCCTCGGAAGCGCCGGGCCCGGAGCAGCATGTGACCCATCCGCTGGCCGAGATGCAGCGCCTGTTCGATGCCATCGAAGTGCTGCGCGAGAAGTCGCGCGAGCGCTCGGCGTTGACCAGCGAGCTGCGCCAGCTGGCCGGCACCGATGAGCTGACCGGGCTGTTGAACCGGCGCGCGCTGGACGAGATGGTGCAGCAACGTCATGCCGACGGCGGCAACAGCGCGGTGGTGATCCTGCTGGACGTGGACCGCTTCAAGGCGATCAACGATGGCCACGGGCATGATGCCGGCGACGAGGTGCTGGTGCAGGTGGCGCAGCTGCTGCAGCGCCACCTGCGCCGCAGCGACAGCATTGCCCGCTATGGTGGCGAGGAGTTTCTCGTGTTGCTGGCCGACGGTGATCTGGCCGGTGGCCGCCAGCTGGCCGAGTCGCTGCGGGTGGCGCTGCAGCGGCTGGACATCGCCCTGGTCGGTGGCAAGGTGCTGCGGGTCACCGCCAGCTTCGGTGTGGCCGAGGGCGGCACCGACGCGCTGGGCTGGCGCACGTTGCTGCGCGCTGCGGATGCGGCCATGTACCAGGCCAAGGCGCAGGGCCGCGATCGCGTGCGCGTGGCCGGCGGTGGTCGCATCGCGCGCTGACGCACGACGTTCATCACCGGCGCACGTGGGGGCCCCTAGACTGGACGCCCGCCCGCTGCTGGAGCCCATCATGACCATGCGACCCATTGCCGTCGCCGTGCTGCTCACTGGCCTGCTGGCCGGCTGTGCGACTCCTGCACCGAAGACCGTTGCCGATGAACCGCGTCATCCCTCCATCGCTGCCGGCGTGAGCCCGGTGCCTGCCTTCACCGGTGGCGGCGCCGGGTGGCGCATCGAGATCACGTCCACTGGACAGGGCAATCACGATGCCAGCCTCAGTGCCGAAGGTCGTACCCACAAGGGCACGCTGCGCTATCCCGGCCAACCGGCCGACGCACCCAGCTCGCTGATCGTGCTCAACGGCGAGCTTGGCAGGCAGCCGGCCATCGTCGAGATCAAGCGCGAGTCGTGCCGCAATGCCGAAGGTGTGGACACCCTGGCCAGCGTGCAGGTGACGATGGAAGGGCAGCCGCAGCGTCGTGGCTGCGGTCACCTGGCCGTGTACTGAGTCGCTGCCCGGCATGCTCGAGATTCCCACCCTGCATACCGCGCGCCTGCGGCTGCGCCCGCAGCAGCTGGACGACTTCAACGTCTATGCCGCGTTCCTGGCGTCGCCGCGCGCGCGTGGCATGGGGGGGCCGTTCGGTGAGGTGGCGGCGTGGGGCCAGTTCTGCCACGACCTGGCCAGCTGGCATCTGTTCGGTCATGGTGCATTGATGATCGAGCGTGCCGATACCGGTGCCTGCATCGGCCAGGTCGGGATCAACCACGGCCCGCTGTTCCCGGAAAAGGAACTGGGCTGGCTGCTGTATGACGGCCACGAAGGGAAGGGCTTCGCTACCGAAGCGGCCGGCGCGCTGCGCGACTGGGCCTTCGTGGTGGCGCAGCTGCCGACCCTGGTCAGCTACATGGCACCGGACAACCAGGCGTCGCAGGCCGTTGCACAGCGGCTGGGCGGCGTGCTGGACGATCACGCCGTGCGCAGTGATGCCGATGATCTGGTGTATCGCTACCCGCGCTGACGCCTAGCTGCCCGTGGCCGGGGCCTGTACCGTGCGGCCGAGCGCCTTGGCGACGCCTTCGCGCTTCTCGATCAGGAACTCCATCAGGGCGCGCACGCGCGGTGGCATCTGCTCGCGCGAAGGCACGTACAGGTAGAAGCCGGGGAACGGTGACGACCACGCCGGCATCAGGCGGACCAGGCGCCCATCGGCCAGCATCGGCTGCAGTGACAGATCGATATGCTGCATCACGCCCAATCCCTGCAGCGCGGCGCGGATCATGCCCTCATCGTCGTTGGTGACATAGCGTCCGCGCGGTTCCACTTCAAAGTCGTGACCGGGCTGGCCCGGCGTGCTGAATTCCCAGGCATAGACCCCGCCGCTGCCGGTCTGCCGGTAGCCCAGGCACTCGTGGGCGGCCAGGTCGGCGGGCGTGGTGGGCGTGCCATGGCGGGCCAGGTAGGCCGGCGAGGCGACCACCACCATTTCCAGCATCGGCGTGACCGGCACGGCGATCATGCCTTCGGCCAACCGCTCGCCAAGGCGGATGCCGGCGTCACAGCCGTCGGCAACGATGCTGGACAGGCCGTCGTCCATCACCAGCTCGATGCGCAGCTCGGGGTAGCGCGCGAAGAACTCCGGTAGATGCGGTTCGATCAGCGTCCTGGCAGTCAGGCGCGCGGTGTTGATGCGCAGCAGGCCGGACGGAGCGTCATGGCTGGCGCGCAGGTCGCGTACTGCGGTTTCGATGGTGCTCAGCGATGGCCGCAGTGCGTCGAACAGGCGCTGGCCTTCCTCGGTGAGCGACATGTCACGGGTGGTCCGGTGCAGCAGGCGTAACCCCAGCTGTTTCTCCAGGGTCTTCAGGCTCTGCGACAACGCCGGGCGCGAGACCCCCATCTCAACGGCCGCTTTGGTGAAGCTGCGGTGGTGGGCGATGTGGGCAAACCAGGCCAGCTGGGGCAGCAGGGCCGGGTTGATCGGGCTGGGGGCGCTCATGGGGCTCGGTCGGCAGGAGGGCGGGAGAAGATGGCGGCACAGGCTGTCGCTCTTTGGTAATTGCAGCTTACTACTTTGGTTGTGATTGGCCGCTTTTTCGGTCCCAATCCCGGGTCTATCGTGCATGCAACGGCGACACCCGTCGCCTCCCGCCGCTACCGAGGAGCCGCAGCATGGAAACCATCAACATCCAGAATCCGGACATGGCCTGGCCGATCGCCGCCGACCTGCATTTCCCGCCGGACTTCGACCGCAACCGGGTCTATCCCGCGATCATCAGCATGCATCCGATCGGCAGCTGCAAGGAGCAGACCGCCGGCAACATCTACGGTGAGGCCCTGGCTCGCGAGGGCTACGTGGTGATCGCCTATGACGCCAGCTTCCAGGGCGCCAGCGGCGGCGAGCCGCGGCGGGTCGAAGACCCGACCCAGCGCGTGGAGGATGTACGCCGCGTGGTCGACCATCTGGTCACCCTGCCATACGTGGACGCCGAACGCATCGGCGTACTGGGCATCTGTGGCGGTGGTGGCTACGCGATCAACGCCACCATGACCGAGCGACGCATCAAGGCGGTCACCAGCATCACCGGTGTCAACTTCGGCCGGCTCAGTCGTGAGGGCTTTGGCGGTTTCGATCCGATCGGCACGCTGGAGGCCATCGCTGCCCAGCGCACCGCCGAGATGCGCGGCGGCGAGGCCCGAGTGGACCTGTTCCTGCCGCCTTCGGTGGAACAGGGGCGCGCCGCCGGCATCACCGATATCGACGTGCTGGAGGCCACGGACTATTACCGCACGCGCGAGCCGCAGCCCAACGGCGTGGTCAGTGCGTTGTTCTCGCATCGCGGTGCAGCGGTGGGCTGGGATGCCTTCCACCTGGCTGAAGTCCTGCTGACCCAACCGTTGCTGGTGGTGATCGGTGACAAGCCGGGTGGCTTTGGCGCCTACCGCGATGGCCTGGAGATCCATGGTCGTGCGGCGTCGAAGCACAAGCAGTTGAAGGTGGTGGAAGGCTGGTCGCATTACGACCTGTACGACAAGCCGGAGCCGGTGCGCGAGGCCCTGTCAGCGGTCGTTCCCTTCTTCAAGCAGCACCTGTGAGCTGACCTGGCAGGTGGTGCCGGCCACGGGCCGGCATCATCTGTACGCGGAGTATTCCGCCCAGTCATCGAGATCGCCCAGTTCCGGCGCCAGCGCATGTTCGACCGCGCGGCGCAGCAGTGCCGGCGCGACGTAGTGCCGGTGCGCGGCATCGATCAGCGCCATGTACAGGCGGCCGAACGCATTGCGGGTCTGCACGCGTGTGCCGAGGCTGATCTCGATGTGGCCATCGGCACAGCGTTGCACGCGCACGCTGCTGCGGAAGCGCAGGTGGCGATCATCGGCGCCGAGCAGCACTTCGGCGCAGGTGTCCCCGTCATCGATGTGCGCGTCCAGCACCGGGTAGCGGCCGGCGAACAAGCGGCTGCGGTCGGTCGACAGCAGCGACGATACCGGGCAGCCGAGTGGCGACGTGCGCAACCGCAACGGCGCCACCAGGCGGTTGCGCAGCGCCATCAGGTGGCCCACGCCGGCAGGTGGATTGCGCAGGAAGCCTTCCAGCACATCGGCCAGCAGCGCCGACGCGGCGTGATGGGTGACCTGCGTGCTGTCCAGGCGCAGGGTGGTCTGGTCCTGGTAGTGGCTGTGTGGCAGTGCAGCGGGCAGCAGCCCATCGCTGGCGGCGGCCTGCGAGTGGACGGGATAGGCCGGCGTGGCGCGTTCGACGAAGCCGCGCAAGCGCCGCAATGAAATCCTCCGCAGCGGGCCCAACAGAGCGCGGGTATGCGCGCACAGGTGGGCGCACAGGCTGGGAGGTGCGGCCTGCAGCGACAACTGCAGCAGGGGGGAGGCGGCGAGGCTTGCGGCCGAAGGCCAGTGCGCTTCCGGCAATACCTCGGTCAGGCTGGGGATATCGGCGGCATTGCGTTGAACCTGTGCACGGGCCTGCTCATCCATCGCCCCGGCCAGCTCATTGCTGTGGCAGGACAACGCGAACAGCGCAGGATGTGCGCGATGGTTCGATGCGAACTGGTGCCAGGTGCCGCCGCCGAAGCGCACGGTGAACAGGCAGTCTGGTGGAATGCGGATGCGCCGCAGCGTGCGTGCGAAGGCAGCGGGATCGCGCGCCAGCTGCGCGTCGGACGCGGTGGCAAAGCGCAGTTCGGCGCCGGCGCTGCCGGCGATGGCGGTGAACATGCGCGGCCCGGCATGCCGATGGAAGGGATGGCCGCCGGCGCCGACGGTGAAGCTGTACAGCGAGGAGGCGTCGCCCTGCTGCAGGTGCATGCCGCCAAGGCGCGCGGAAGGCTCGTCCAGTGCATCGATGAAGGCCGGGTGGTGGCGCTGGCGCTGGCTGGCGTCGGTCACCAGCGCATCACCGGCACCGATGCCGAGCTGCGCGATCAAGGTGACTTCGGTGGGGCTGCCGCCCTCCAGCGCTGGAAGCTGCACCCCTGGAAACGAACGGCGGTCGCGGGTCGAACCAGGCATGGTCATGCTCCTTGGCGGGGTGGTTCAGCGGGCAGGGGACTTGCGGCGGGCGCGTGCTTCGCGCTTCAGCGGGCCGCCGACCGGACAGACTTCGGCCGCCCAGGAAAACAACGTGTTGGCCAGGCGGTCGGGCACCTGCCGGAAGTACACGAACTGGCCGCGCTTCTCGCGTTCGATCAGGCCGGCTTCCTCAAGGATGCGCAGGTGGCTGGACAGCGCCGGCTTGCTGAAATCGAAGCGCCCGGCCAGCTCTCCCGCGCTGAGCTCGCCGGCGCTGAGATAGGCCAGGATCTGCCGGCGGGCGGTGGAGGCGAGGGCTTCGAAGATACGGTCCATGGCTAGCTAATTAACTAATTCGTTAATTGATACTCCTCCGCCCCGCGCCAGCTGTCAAGCCATGGCCCGTTGCGCCGCCCGTTGCGCGCCGCGCCCGGGCTTTGCCATCCTCCCTGCTGTTTTCCGTACCGTGGAGTTCCAATGCGCCCTGCCTTCTGGCTGATCCTGGCCCTGCTGCCCACCCTGGCGGTGGCGCAACCCGCGCGTACTCCCAAGGCCAAGGCCCCGGCGCAGGATCCCTTCAGCGAGCTGTTCGATACCGCCTGCATGCAGCACATCGGTGCGCCGGCGCGCCTGCAGTCGTTGATGGAAACCAACGGGCTGGCACCGCTGCAGCCGGCCGAGGCGGCAACGTTGCTGCAGGGGCAGGCAGGCGTGGCCTGGATGGTGCCGTTGGCCAGCGGCCGCTATGCGGTCAGCTGGGCCGACGATGGAACCTGCACGGTGTATGCGGAGAAGGCCGATGCAGCGGTGGTGCAGAAGGGCTTCGCACGGCTGGTGCAGGCGGCGCCGAAGCCGTTGCAGGCGCGCTCGCTGCCGGGCCGTGGGCCGTTGTCGGCCGACCAGGTGGCGATCCAGTACGGCTGGGCCACGCCCGGCCAGGCCAGGCTGCAGGCGCGCTTCCGGCTGGTCACGCGGCAGGCGGCCGAGGCCGGCGTACAGGCGATGGCTTCGGTGACGCCGGGTGAAGCGATGCTGGAACCTGCGGCACCCACCCGGTAACGCCTGTGGGCCCGGAGCCCAGCCGGTGACCCATGCCCGCGATTCAGCCTTTCACGCAGGATGTGGTATATCGTTTATCGATAAATCCACCCGGGGCGGCGAGGCCACCCCAATGCCGGAGGCCGCTTGACCGCTCGTCCCGCCCGCGCCAGACCCGCGCGAGGCTTGTTCACCCTGGCCCAGGCCGCCGTACAGGCCGTCCGGGCGATGTGCTGGCTGGGCATCCTGGCCGCACTGCTGGCCGTGCCACTGGTCGCTCACGACCGCCGCTGGCTGCTCGACAGCGTCCACGACGCCGATGCCGCCGCCGCGCACGGCAACGACCTGTTCCTGCACTTCTGCCTGGGCCTGGGCGCGATCGTCGCGCTGCTGATGCTGTGCCTGCTGTTCCTGCGCCATCTGCTGCGGCTGCTGAAGTCGGCGGCGCGCGAGCGGCCGTTCACCCACGCCAATGCACAACGCCTGCAACGCATGGCGTGGCTGATGCTGGCGATGGAGCTGCTGTCGATCCTGATCGGTGCCTATGCGGCATGGATGGGCCCGGACTTCACCTGGATGGAGGTCGGCGGCGGCATGTCGATCACCGGGCTGGTGGCAGTGCTGATGCTGTTCGTGCTGGCACGCGTGTTCGCCGTGGGCGCAGCGATGCGCGATGACCTGGATGGTCTGATCTGATGGGCACGCGCTGATGGCGATCGTCATCACCCTCGACCGCATGCTGCAGGAACGGGGCATGACCCTGTCCGAGCTGGCCGGGCGCATCGACATCACCCTGGCGAACCTGTCGATCCTGAAGACCGGCAAGGCGCGCGCCATCCGCTTTTCCACGCTGGATGCGATCTGCCGCGAGCTGCAGTGCACGCCCGGCGACCTGCTCGGGCATGACCCGGCGCAGCTGCAGGACGCAGACTGAATGATTGCTCTTTTCCCTTACCTACTGACGAAACGGACCTGAAATGGAATGGTTGGCTGACCCCTCGATATGGATGGGCCTTGCAACCCTGGTCGTGCTGGAGATCGTTCTCGGCATCGACAACCTGGTGTTCATCGCGATCCTTGCCGACAAGCTGCCGCCGCACCAGCGCGACCGCGCTCGGGTGATCGGCCTGGCGCTGGCGCTGCTGATGCGGCTGGTGCTGCTGGCGGCGCTGGCCTGGATCATGAAACTGACCGAGCCGCTGGTCACCTTGTTCGGCCACAGCTTCTCCGGGCGTGACCTGATCCTGCTGGGCGGCGGCCTGTTCCTGCTGTTCAAGGGCACCATGGAGCTGCACGAACGGCTGGAAGGCCGCGAGCATCACGAGGATGGCAAGAAGGTCTATGCCAGCTTCGCGATGGTGGTGGCACAGATCGTGGTGCTCGACGCGGTGTTCTCGCTTGACTCGGTGATCACCGCGGTCGGCATGGTCGACAACCTGGGCGTGATGTACGCCGCGGTGACCATCGCGATGGCGCTGATGCTGGTGGCCAGCAAGCCGCTGACCCGCTTCGTCAACAAGCATCCCACGGTGGTGGTGCTGTGCCTGGGCTTCCTGCTGATGATCGGTTTCAGCCTGGTGGCCGAAGGCCTGGGCTACAAGATCCCGAAGGGCTACCTGTACGCGGCGATCGCCTTCTCGATCCTGGTCGAGGCGTTCAACCAGTGGGTGCGCTTCAATCGCGAGCGCAACGAGCGCCGCCAGCCATTCCGCCAGCGTACCGCCGATGCCGTGCTGCGCATGCTGGGCGCGCGCCCGGCCAACGGCCACGCCGACGAAGGCGTGGACGAGCCGGTGGACGCCGAAGAACGCCTGCAGCCGGCCGAGCACGAGATGATCCGCAGCGTGCTGGGCCTGGCCGATCGGCCGGTGTCGAGCGTGATGACCGTGCGTGCCGATGTGCAGTGGATCGACCTGGCGCGGGGCCAGGAGGATGTGGTGGCCCGCCTGGTGGCGTCGCCGCACACCCGCCTGCTGGTGGGCGACGGTGACCTGGACAGCCTGCGTGGCGTGGTGCAGAGCCGCGACCTGCTGGCCGACCTGCTGCAGGGCAAGCCACTACAGCTGGAAGGCAACCTGCGTGAGCCGCAGTACGTGCTGTCCAGTGCCAGTGCGCTGCAGGCGCTGGAGCTGATCCGCCAGCATCCGGTGCCGCTGGCGGTGGCCGTGGACGAGTACGGCAGCGTGGAAGGCCTGGTGACCGCCAACGACCTGCTGGCGGCGATTGCCGGCGACCTGGTCGATACCCAGGACGAGCGCTATGGCGTGGTCGCGCAGGGTGAGGAGCAGTGGGAGGCCGACGGTGCGCTGACCCTGGACGACCTGCAGCGGCTGGCCGGCATATCGCTGCCGCGCAGTGCCGACTACATGACCATCTCCGGCCTGGTGCTGGAGCAGCTGGGTCGGCTGCCGGACATTGGCGATGCGGTGGAGGTGGCCGGCGTGCGCATCACCGTATTGGCGATGGAGAAGCGCCGCATTGCCCGCCTGCGGGTGGAACGCCTGGGCCATCTGTAGAGTCGAGCCCCGCGCGATTGGGGTTCTGTAGAGTCGAGCCATGCTCGACTGCTTCCTGAGCAGCCGGGCACGTGCCCGGCTCTACACAACACGGCCGGCAACCGTCACCATGGCCGGCCCGTTTTCTTTCCAGGATGGTTGCAGTGCTGAGTACGATCGGTTTGTTGATGGGCCTGTATGTGGCCTGGCGCCTGTTCTGGCCGCTGCGCATGCCCGCCGCATTGAAGGTCGTGCTGTCGCTGCTGCTGGTGGCCGTTGCCGTGCAGTTGCGCATCGTCGCCACCTTCTGGGGTACGACGGCGTCGCCCGAGATCCCCAAGCTGGCCATCGCCACGCTGGCCACCGGCTCCACCGCGGTGTTGCTGCTGGCGCTGGTGATGCTGGTGCTGGACGCCGGCCTGCTGCTGTCGCGCCTGTTGCGCTGGCCACGCGCGGTAGCCGCAATGCGCACGCGCCGTCTGCGACCGGTGGCCGGCGTGCTGGCACTGCTGGTCAGTGGCTATGGTGTCAGCCAGGGCATGGCGGTGCCCAAGCCCCGGCAGATCGAGGTGAGCATCGCCGGATTGCCGGCCGCGTTCGACGGCTATCGCGTGCTGCAGCTGACCGACATCCATGCCAGTCGCCTGCTCACCGGCGACTGGGTGCGCAAGGTGGTGGATGAGAGCAACGCACTGACGCCGGACCTGATCGTGATCACCGGCGACCTGATCGACGGCAGTGTCGAGGCCCGCCGTGACGACGCGCGTCCACTCGCGGACCTGCGGGCGCCGGACGGCGTCGTCGCCATCACCGGCAACCACGAGTACTACGCGCAGTACCAGGCGTGGATGCAGGCGTTCCGCGCGCTGCACATGCAGGTGCTGGAGAACAGCCACATGCAGGTGCGGCGCGGCGATGCGGCGCTGACCATCGCCGGTGTCACCGATCCGGTGGCCGCACGCTACGGCCTGCCGCTGCCGGATCTGGATGCTGCACTGGCCGGTACCGATCCGTCCGCGCCGGTGATCCTGCTCGATCATCGCCCGCGCAATGCACGGGAGGCGGCGGCGCGTGGGGTGAAGCTGCAGCTGTCCGGGCATACCCACGGCGGGCAGATCATCGGCATGGACCAGCTGGTGAAGCGAGCCAATGGCGGTTTTGTGTCCGGGCGCTACGACGTGGATGGGATGACGCTGTACGTGGGCAACGGTGCGGGCCTCTGGGCCGGTTTCCCGGCGCGCATCGGCGTGCCGTCGGAGATCACCTTGGTAACATTGCGCCGCGCGCCGTGACCTTAGGCGGGGTCAGATCCCTTTCCCCTGGGGGAAAGGGATCTGGCACCCGACAAACCACATGGAAGGAACCATGGCCCATCCCCGCGCCCCGATGGAGCGCCTGATCCGTGCCAATGCTGACGAGATCAACCGGCTGCAGCAGGCCATCCACGAGAGTGCCAGTGCGCGCTGGCGTGGGCCGGAGGAGCGGGAACGGCACGCTGCGGCCTGTGCCGAGTTCCACCAGCACTACGAGCGGCTGGCGTTTCCGGGAGGCTATGCCAACGCGTTGAAACGGCTGGCCGAACACGATCCAGATACGCTGGATGTCGCGCTGACCTTTCTCGAAGTGCGGCCGTATTTCTTCCGATCCGGATACATGTGGAAGACGCTGCTGAAGCGCGTGCAACGGGTCCCCATGGGGATCAAACAGCGCGCGCGGCTGCAGAAGATCCTCGACGCCTACGCTGCCTATCGCGCCACACGTGACGGCTGATGGGGACGGCATGATGAGGTCAGATCCCTTCGCCTTTGGCAAAGGGATCTGACCCCGGCCCGTCAGGCCGCCCGCAGCGGAGGCCGCGCATGCGCACCTCGACGCAGCGCTTGCGCCTGCTTGGCGATCCAGCGCACCACGAAGGCGGTGAACAGCAGCGCCGACGGCACCGCATACCAGAAGTTGCCTGGCACACGCTTGAAGTACGAGTAGGTGAACACCGCTGCGATGATCCACATGCCGGTCACGTGCAGGCGACGCCAGGCGATGGGTCCCATGCGCCGGGCTAGCCCCCGGTGCGAGGTGATGGACAGCGCCAGGATGGCGAGGTAGCCCACCGTGCCCGGGAGGTTGGCCAGCGCTGAGCGTGCTGGCCAGAACGCCGGGTTGAGGATGCCGAAACTGGTGATGGCGACTGCGTGCAGCAGGTGCGAGAACGCGAAGGACAGGCCGATGATGCGCCGTTCGCGCAGGAGGAAACGAGTGAACGGACCGGGCAGCAGGGTGGCGAAGGAGGATGCCGTGAATGCCGCCAGGAACAGCAGGAACGATGTGCGTGCAGTGACCCGGATCGCAGCTCGGCTGCCCTCGGCCACATCGGCATGCAGGGCGAACGCGCCCAGCGCGAACGCGATCAGGACCACGCCGATGGCTACGAACAGGCGCCAGCCGCTCAGGAAGGACGTGTTGGAAACAGTCATGGTCAGGCCTCGAAGAATGGAGAAGGGGTAGTGCCGGCCGCTGGCCGGCATTCTCCGGGATCGGTCGACGCAACCAGAACGCCGGCCGTGCAGAGTTCGCGCAGCACGGGAATGCAGGCCGCACGCAATGCGTCCGGTGCCACGTCATGTGTTTCGGACAGCGCCTGCAGTGCCTCATCCACAGGCGCGCCGTCGTCACCGAAGACCGAAAGCAGCGCGTAGGCCAGCGGTGACAGTTCCTCGACCTGCAGGCTGAATTCAGGCATGCGGCGCATCATCAGCAGCACAGGAGCTGCATCCAGCACCGGCTCCAGCACCTCGTCCACATGGACCGGCCACTGGTAGCCAAGCACCCGCACCAGCGGCGAGACCGCCAGCACATCACTGTCCACCGGAACGCGGTGCAGCGAACGCCCGGCGGCGCGCGCTTCAATGTGCAGCGACTGCTGCGTGCTCTCGTAGTGCGCCAGTTCCGCTGCCCAGGCCGGCAGTGCCAGCGCGTCCTGCATCGCCAGCCAGGCCGCGAATTCGCCAGCGATCTGTGGGAACAACGGGGTGCGGCAGGTATGGCTGGCGTAGTAGTGCTCCACGGTGTCGCGCCAGCGCGGCGTGCCCAACTGGTGTTGCAGGCGTGGCAGGGTGCCAGCCAGCAAGGTGTCCAGGCTGTCGATGCACAGGCGGCGGTACACCGCCAGTCGGCGCGCCTCGACGCCATCGGGCGCGGCCATTGATGGGTCGCGCACATGGTCGGCCCAACGCCGTTGCAGGGTGGCCAGCGACTCAGCCATGGGCCACCTCGGGCCAATGTGCCTCGGCCTGTGCCTGGCGGATCTGCGCGACCTCGGCCAGCAACTCGGCCAGTGGCGGGAAGTTGAAGTCGCGTTCGAGCAGGGTGGGACGCACGCCCACCCGCGCATAGGCCTCGCGCAACAGTGCCCAGACCACGCCTTTCACCGGCGCACCGTGGGTGTCGATCTTGAAGCCATCGTCTTCATCGAAGTGGCCCGCCACATGCAGCGAGGCGACCCGCTGGGCCGGCACGCGGGCCAGGAATTCGAACGCGTCGTAGCCGTTGTTGCAGGCATTGACGAAGACGTTGTTGACATCCAGCAGCAGGTCGCAGTCCGCCTCGGCGAGCACGGCATTGATGAAATCGATCTCGCTCATTTCGGCACCGGCAACGGCGTAGTAGGAAATGTTCTCCACGGCGATGCGTCGGCCCAGCATGTCCTGCACCTGGGCGATGCGGCCGGCGACGTGATGCACGGCCTCGGCGGTGAACGGCAGCGGCAGCAGGTCGTAGACGTGGCCACCGGCAGCGCAGTAGCTCAGGTGTTCGCTGTACAGCTGCACCTGGTGCAGGTCGAGGAAGGCGCGCGTCTGGGCCAGCAGGGTGCGGTCCAGTGGATCAGGACCGCCCAGCGACAGGGACAGGCCATGGCAGGTCAGGGGGTGGCGTTCGCTCAACCTGCGCAGCGCTGCACCGTGTGCACCGCCGACGCCGATCCAGTTGTCGGGCGAAACTTCGAGGAAGTCGATGGCACCGGCCGGCATGGCCAGCAGTTCGTCGATCAGGCCACGGCGCAGGCCAAGACCGGCGGCATTGGAAGGCAGGGGCAGGGTCATGACGGATGCTCCAGGGAGAGGGCGCCGCCTCGGAGGCGGCGCCGCTTGAACGTCGATCAATCGGCGACGCGGGAGAACAGGCCCTTCGGCATCGGCTTGCCGTTGGCGGTGTAGACGCTGCGCAGGTAGTCGTGTGCTTCCTGCTCGCTGATGTAGCCGTCGTGGTCGGTGTCGATGCGGTCGAACTCGGCGGCACGCTTGGCGGCCACGGCGTTGAACTCGGCACGCGAGACCCGGCCATCGTGGTCGCGGTCGGTGCGGGCAAACGAGGCGTCGCCGCACTTGCCTTCGCCACACTGGCCCTCGGCCACCTTGGCCTTGCCGGCGGGCTTGCCGGTGGCGGTCTTGTTGGCCCCGCACTTGCCTTCACCGCACTTGCCTTCGGCGGCAGCGCTCATGGCCACGGCACTGATCGCCAGTGGCTGGATCGCTGCGGCCTGGCCGGCCAGCAGCAGGCCACCGGCCAGGGCGATGCCGATGGCACCGATGCGCGGCAGGCGGGAGGAAGGGGTGTTCTTGGTCGAGACGGACATGGTGGTGACTCCTTGGGAAAGCACGCGGGGCGTGCGGGATGGACGCCGCTTGAAAGCGACGGAAACGAAGGGTAGAAGCGCGGTGAAGGGGCGAAGCGGATCAGGCGTTGCGGCGACGGCGCAGTACGTAACCCACCAGCAGCACACCGCCGAGCAGGGCGCCGCCGAAGCCGATGCCGGGCAGCAGCGAGGCAACCGGCAGCAGCAGGGCGATCAGGCTGACGCCCCAACCCAAGCCGTCATTGCCAACGGGGGCGTGCTGCGAGCCGGCCAGCAGACGGTCGACGCTGAGTGCGCCACCGCCGTTGAGGATCAGTGGCAGCAGCATGGCCAGGAACAGCAGCGGCAGCTTGAAGTTGCCGTAGCCCTGGTCGGTGATCGCATAGCCCTGCCAGAGTTCGCCCAGGCCGTTCCATTGGTCGGGCCAGTGCACGGCGGCGATGGCGACCAAGGTCAACACCCAGAAGACGTAGGCCACTGAGCGCGTGGCCAGGCCGAGCAGCAGCATCACCGCACCCACCAGTTCCAGCCAGGTGGCAAGCTGCCAGTTCAACGACGCGGGCAGGGTGGAGAACGGGAACGGGAAGCGGCCTTCCAGGTCGGCGAACCAGTTCTGGCCGCCCAGCTTCTCGCGGCCGGATTCAAAGAACTCCCAGGCCAGCAGGGTGCGCAGCGCCAATGGCGAGAGCCAGCGGCCGACGGCGTCCAGGCGGGGGGTATACACGGAAGAGGCGGTGCTGATCATGGTGGTGTCCTGCGGGCCAGTGGTCGATGGAGGCCATTTCAGGCGGCGCAGGTATCGGCAACGTGTGCCGTTGCCCGGGGTTTTGTCAGCGACTGTGGCCGAGGCCGGGGTTTCGTACAGTCAGATACAAAGACGATGTGTCGAGGCACATCGGGGCGTTGCGCGCCCGCGTGCGGGCAGCGATATCCACCCGGTAGCGCCCGGCCGGGCCCGGCGGCCGAATGTATCCCACTGTAGAAACCCGCCTGCGCCCTACAGTCCGGTACAACTCTGGGCCGCGGAGAAACAGCGGTGATACACCGGCAGGCGGAAATGGCCACTCCCAACACCGGAGTGCCACCCATGATCCGTACCTCGTTGCTTGCCGCTACTCTCGCCCTTGCCGGCGCCGCGGCCCCCGCCTTCGCCAGCCAGGCCGATACCGCTGCACCGCCCACCGTCATCCTGGTGCACGGCGCGTTCGCCGATGGCTCCAGCTGGAGCAAGGTCATCAGTACCCTGCATGACTGGAAGCTGCCGGCGGTGGCCGTGCAGAATCCGCTCACCTCACTGGCCGACGATGTTGCCGCCACCCGTCGTGCGATTGCCGCTGCACCCGGCAAGGTGGTGCTGGTCGGCCACAGCTGGGGCGGTACGGTCATCACCGAGGCGGGCAATGACCCGAAGGTGCAGGCGCTGGTGTACGTGGCGGCCTTCGCACCGGATGCAGGGCAGTCTTCGGCGCAACAAGGCGAAGGTTTCCCGGTCGGTCCGGGCCTGGCCCGCCTGCAGGAGAGGGATGGCTACCTGACATTGCCGGCCGATGCGATCGCCCAGGACTTCGCGCCGGACGTGATGAAGAAGTCGGCTGCGCTGCTGTACAGCACCCAGGTCCCGCTGAAGGCCAGCGCGCTGGGCGAGGTGGTGAACGTTGCGGCGTGGCGCAGCAAGCCGAGCTGGTACGTGCTCAGCCGTGACGATCGCATGCTGTCGCCGCAGCTGCAGGCCGCCACCGCAAAGCGCATTGGCGCGCAGCTGCAATCGATCGGCAGCAGCCATGTGTCGCTGCTTTCGCATCCTGCGCAGGTGGCCGACAGCATCCTGGAAGCGGCAGGCGTGAAGCCCGCCGAACTGCCGCTGGCCGAGCAGGGGGGCTGAGCGATGGCCACCCTGCGAGGGTATGCACTGCCGCTGTTGCTGGGCCTGTTGGGTGGAGCGGCGTTGTCGCTGGCATGGCCCGGCGCGGATGCCGGCGCGCAGCCGCTCGACGCAGCACCGATGGCGGGGTTCGACGGTGGCGGGCCCTGGCACAACAGCCCCCCGCTCACACTGAAGCAGTTGCGGGGGCAGGTGGTGCTGGTCGAGTTCTGGACCTACACCTGCAGCAACTGCCTCAACGTGGCGCCGTATGTCCACCAGTGGCATGCACGGTACGCATCGCAAGGCCTGAAGGTGATCGGCGTGCATACGCCGGAGTTCGCCTATGAAGGGCTGCCCGGCAACGTGCGCAGGGCCATCGCACGGTTGGATATCACCTGGCCAGTGGTGCAGGACAACCAGTACCGGATCTGGAACGCCTGGGGCAACCGCTTCTGGCCCGCGCTGTACCTGCTCGACCGGCAGGGGCGGGTGGTCTACCGCCATTACGGTGAGGGCGACTACGCACGTACCGAAAGCGAGATCCAGCGCCTGCTGGCCACCCCCTGAGCCGCGCTACCATGGCCGCGCCGCGCGGCGCTGTCCCCCTGCCTTCATCGAGAACGCAATGAACCCTGTACCGCACATCCTTGTCGTCGACGATGACAGTGAGATCCGCCAGATGCTGGCCGACTACCTGCAACGCAACGGCCTGCGCGTGAGCCAGGCCGACGGTGGCCGGGCCATGCGCGCACTGATGGATACCCACGCGGTGGACCTGGTGGTGCTGGACGTGATGATGCCGGGCGAAGACGGCCTGAGCCTGTGCCGCAACCTGCGTGCCGGCAAGCATCGTGCGGTGCCGGTGGTGCTGCTGACCGCACGCGACGACGAGACCGACCGCATCATCGGCCTGGAAATGGGCGCCGACGACTACGTGACCAAGCCGTTCTCTTCCCGCGAACTGCTGGCACGCATCAATGCGGTGATCCGTCGCACCCGGATGCTGCCGCCGAACCTGCAGGTGAGCGAAGCCGGTCGCCAACTGGCCTTCGGTGCCTGGCGCCTGGATACCACCGCGCGCCATCTGCTGGATGCACAGGACACCGCGTATCCGCTCAGTGGTGCCGAGTTCCGCCTGTTGCGCGTGTTCCTCGATCACGCCAATCGGGTGCTCAGCCGTGACCAGCTGCTCAGCCTGACCCAGGGCCGCGATGCCGAACTGTTCGACCGCTCGATCGATCTGCTGGTCAGCCGCGTGCGGCAGCGCCTGGGTGACGACGCACGCGAGCCGACCTACATCAAGACCGTGCGCAGCGAAGGCTATGTGTTCAGCGTGCCGGTGCAGTTGCTGGGGCCGGACGAATGAACACCACCGCACGCCGTCCACGTTGGCCGCGCACGCTGTCGGCGCGGCTGCTGCTGCTGTTGCTGGGCGGACTGGCGCTGGCCCACGCCCTGTCCTTCGGTCTGCTGTTCTTCGAACGCTACCAGTCCACCCGCAGCATGATGCTGCGCAACCTCGATGAAGACGTGGCCGTGAGTGTCGCGCTGCTGGAACACCTGCCCGCGGACCAGCGCGATGCCTGGGTGCCGCGGCTGGAGCGGCGCACCTACCGTTACCTGCTGCGCCCGGCTGCGGCCGGGCCGGGACTGCAGACCGATCGTGCACGCCAGGTTACGGCGATCATCGACGACAGCCTGCAGCACCGCTATCCGTTGCAGGCGCGCCAGGTGGCTCGCCTGCCGGAGCGGTTCGAGGTGGAACTGCGCCTGCATGACGGCACACCGTTGACCATTGAAGTCACTCCGTCGGGCCTGCCGCTGGCGCGCTGGCTGCCCGCCGTGCTGCTGGTGCAGCTGGCGCTGTTGCTGGTGTGCGCATGGCTGGCGGTGCGCCTGGCCATGCGCCCGCTGCAGCAGCTGTCGCATGCGGTGGAACAGCTGCAGCCGGGCAAGGACGGGCCGGCACTGCCTGAAGATGGCCCTGCGGAAGTAGGCGGTGCGGCGGCTGCACTCAACGCGCTGCAGGCACGCATTCGTGGCCATGTCAGCGAGCGCCTGCAGATCCTCGCAGCGATCTCGCACGATCTGCAGACCCCCATCACGCGCATGAAGCTTCGGGTGGAGACCCTGCCTGAAGACAGCACCCAGCAGCGACTGCTGGCCGACCTCGACCACCTTGGGCAACTGGTGCGTGAAGGCGTGGCCTATGCGCGCAGCAGCCACGTCGCCAGTGGCGCGCCAGTGGCGATGGACCTGGGTGCGTTCCTGGCCAGCGTGGTCGGCGACTACGAGGACATGGGCAAGCCGGTCAGTGGTGCTGCGCCCGCTGGACTGATCGTGCAGACCTGGCCGCAGCCGCTGCGACGGGTGGTCGGCAATCTGGTCGACAACGCAGTGCGCTACGCCGGCGCCGCCGAGATCGGGGCGGGCCGCGATGAGGCCGGCAGGGTATGGATCAGCATTTCCGACCGTGGCCCGGGCATTCCCGAGCACCAGCTGCAGGCGGTGCTGGCGCCGTTCCATCGGCTGGAAAGCTCGCGCAACCGCGATACCGGCGGCACCGGCCTGGGCCTGGCCATCGCGGTGCAGCTTGCGCAGTCGCTGGGCGGCTCACTGCGGCTGCACAACCGCGAGGGCGGCGGCTTGCGGGCGGAGCTGCAGCTGCCGGGGTAACGGGCGCGGTCAGAGCATCCACGCATGGCGTGGATCTACGGCATTCCAGCACCGCCCCGGGATCGGCGATCATCTGCAGCGAGTGTTGAAACCAGGGAGCACCACGCAATGCAGGGAACGCATCATTCAATCCGGCGCCCACGCCACGCTGCACTGCTGATCGCCGCGCTGCTGCTGGCGGCCTGCCAGCGCACGCCTGAGCTTCCGCCCGAGGCACCCAATGCAGACACGCCGGTTGTCGCGCCAACGGCCGCCACCGATCTTTCCCCGCTGCTGGATGCCTTGCCGACCTGCGCGCTGGATGGCTGGTACATCGATCAGCAGACCGGGCATCCGGCCCACCCCTGGTTGGCTGCGAACGCGCCAAAGCCCTGCAAGGAGGACGAGGAGAACGAGATCGCCACGTTCTGCGTGCAGGGGCTGTGGAAGGGGCTGCCGGTGGAGGAGGTGATCCTGCCGACGATGACGTTCGTCTCGTTCCGTGGGGCCAGGATTGCTTTGCCGTTGGAGAAGGCGCGTTCAATCGCCCGCCAGCACCTGGGGCAGGACTTCCCGGGGGGCGCGGCTTACGAAGCGGGCCGCGAGCCGAAGCTGCTGGCCGACCCGGAGGATACGCAGCGTTCGTGGCTGCTGTGCAGCACCCCGGAACTGGGCCACGACGTGGACAGCGAGGGAAGCATCCGCTATTCCGGCATGGACCTGCCCTACGACCACGACGGTTGCAGCTACCGCTACAGCCCGGTCGATTTCTGCGATGCGCAGCACCGCGCCGCCATCGAAGATGCCCTCCAGCAGCAGAAACCCAATTTCAACCAGCACTATCTGCTGGTGCAGGTCGATGATCGTCCCGAGTACTTCCAGCGCACGCTGGTGCTGGTCGATACCCGCACGGGCAGGGCGACGCCATTGCCGTTCGATGCCTTCACCGGGTCAGCAGGGAAAGGCGGAGATACCACCGGCTACGGGACATTGGAAACGAGCGTGGACCAGCCGCAGTTCTGCCTCGATGGCGCATTGCTGGTCTACCGCGTGTTCGAGGAGGGGCGCTTCTGCTTCGGCTTTGACGGCGAACGTTTCACCGGCCATGAAACCCAGTACATGCAGGCAGCGGACAGCCGATGACCGGTATTTCACCCCGTCCATGCCACGCTGCGCGGAACCTGCGCAACCGGGATCGAGGCTGTTGAAGGCGAATACGCAATGACCGCAGCGCGGCAGCGCTCGATGTGGGTGGCGGGCCTGTCCACGGTGGTGGAATGGTACGACTTCACCCTGTACCTGTACTTCGCCACGGTGTTGTCGCGGGTGTTCTTCGGCGGCGGCAAAGAGGCGATGCTGGTCACCCTGGCCGGCTTCGCGGTGTCCTACCTGATGCGCCCGCTGGGCGCGCTGTGCTTCGGCCACCTGGGCGACCGCTTGGGCCGGCGCTGGATGCTGCTGGCATCGATGGCCTTGATGGCGGCGGCGATGCTGGCCACTGCGCTGCTACCGACTGCGGCCACGGCAGGTACTACGGCGGGCGTGCTGCTGCTGGTACTGCGCTGCGTGATGGCCTTTTCGGTGGGCGGCGAGTACACCGGGGTGGTGGCGTACCTGCTGGAAAGCGCGCCGGTGCGGCGACGCGGCCTGGTGACCTCGCTGGCCTCGGCCGCCAGTGAAGTAGGCGCGCTGCTGGCGGTGGCGATCTCGGCGCTTACGGTTGCGCTGCTGCCCACCGCGCAGCTGGACAGCTGGGGCTGGCGTATTCCGTTCTTCGTCGGTGCGGCACTGGCACTGGTGATTCTAGTCGCGCGCTCTGGCATGCACGAATCGCCGGAGTTCGAGCGGCAGCGCCGCGAAGGCAGCATTCCGGCTACACCGCTTCGCCACGTACTGCGTAACCACCCGCTGGCGGTGGCACGCACCTTTGCGATCTCGGCGCTGGGCTCGATCACTTATTACGTCGGCATCACCTATGTGCCGGCATTCCTGCATGCGCAGGGTCATGACGAGGGTGACGCACTGTGGCTGTCGACGATTGCGGCGGTGGCGGTCATCGCGATCACGCCGCTGTGTGGTGCCTTGTCCGACCGCGTCGGGCGGCGGCCGATGCTGCTGGGCTTGACGGTGCTGGCAGCGCTGTTGCCGCTGTCCCTGTTCGCCTGGATGGCACAGGCGGCGCCGCTGGGCATCGCGCTGGCTGCGGTACTGCTGGCCTGCGTGGCCGGTGGGGTAAGTGCCGTTGCTGCGCCGGCCACGGCCGAACAATTCCCGGGCGAGGGCCGGGTCAGCGGGCTGGCACTGGGGGTGACCATGGCCACCGCCTTCTTCGGCGGGGCAACGCCATGGCTGGCGCAATGGTGGGTGGAGCGCAGCGGCTGGGCGGCGGCGCCGGGCGCGATGATCGCGCTGGTGGCGGTGCTGGTGCTGCCGGTGCTGTGGACCCTGCCCGAGACGGTCCCGGGCAGGGCCAAGCGCTGACGGGTCAGACCTTCAGGGTCTGCTCGATGTCGGCCAGTACTGCGGCCGCATCCACGCCGATGGCAATCGACTGCACCACGTGGCCGTCCCACACGCTGGGGCCGAACGCCAGGCCTTCCGGCTTGGGAATGGTCATGCCGCGGGCGACGCCGTCGGTGGCCACGCGCACGCTGGCGCGCTCGAACTGGAACAGTTCCGGGCGGGTCAACGCGATGCAGGCGCAGCAGTCGTGCACGACCATGCCCTTGTGGCCGGCCTGCAGGTAGAAGTCCACGTAATCCTGCGACAGCGCACGCACCAGCTCGGCATCGGCACCGCCGATCGCAGCCAGCGTGTCCAGGCCGTCACGGTCCATTTCCACGCGGGTGGTCACGTCCAGGCCGATCGCGGTGACCGGCCAGGTGGCGGTGAACACCACGTCGGCCGCTTCTGCATCGCCCCAGATGTTGGCCTCGGCGGCCGGGGTGATGTTGCCGTTGACGTGGAAGGCGCCACCCATGATCACCACGCCGCGCACCAGGCCGGCGATGTCCGGGGCCTGCTGCAGGGCCAGGGCCAGGTTGGTCATGCGGCCGACCGCGACCAGGGTCACTTCGCCCGGATGGGCGCGGACCAGGTCGATGATCAGCTGATGGGCCGGGCGCACATCGGCAGCCACGTCCAGGCTGGCCGGCACCGGGTGGTTGCCCAGCCCGTTGTGGCCGTGGATGTGCACCGGCCAGGCTTCCGGGGTGGCTTCCGGCTGCAGCGGGCCTTCGGCGCCGCGCGCGACCGGGGCGGCAAAGCCCCAGGCCTGCTTCAGGTACAGCGCGTTGTGGGTGGTCGACTCCACCGAGGCATTGCCGAAGGTGGTGGTGACGCCGATCAGGTCGATCTGGGCGTGCTTGTGCAGGTACAGCAGGGCCAGGGCGTCGTCGACGCCCGGGTCGGTATCGAAAATGACTTTCAGCATGTTGTTGTTCTTCTTCTTCCGTGTGGTGCGGGGGGCGCCGGCGGCCACGGGGCAGGCCGGCGCGCCCTACATTGTCCCATCTTCATGACAGGCAGGGCCATTGCCGGGGCGGCGGGCCATAATGCCCCCGTCCAGGCACGGAGCCTCCCTATGCTGATCCTCGCGGTAGTGCTGGTCCTGCTGGTGCTGGGCCTGAACGTGGTGGCCACCGTGGTGATCGCGCAGCGCGACGGTCTGTCGGCGGGCGGCCGGGTGGTGCAGCTGCTGCTGGTCTGGCTGCTGCCGCTGGTCGGCGCGATCCTGTGCATGGTGGTGGCCACGGCCGATGGCTCCGGCAGCCGTGGGGAGGGCGGCGCAAGCTACGACAGCTCAGGTGGCTATTCCGGTGACAACCACAGCCATCACAGCCACAGCGCCGACTGCAGCAGTGATGGTGGTGGCGGTGACGGCGGCAGCTGCGGCGATTGAGGCCTCTGTAGAGTCGAGCCATGCTCGACTGCCCTTCGTTCCAACGCCGCGATGCCTGATCGAAAAGCAGTCGAGCATGGCTCGACTCTACAAAGGCGACGACAGCCCGCTCAGCCGCCGCCTTCGGTCGGCAACGGCGCTGGTACGTTCAGCAGCCCGCCCGCCGCCACATAGGCGGCCAGTGCCTGGCCCTGGCTGAGCAGATGGCGTTCCATGGTGCGTTCGGCAGCCTGCGCGTCGCGGCGGCGGAAGCATTCCATCAGCTCGCGGTGTTCGGCCAGCGACTGCGCGGTGCGGCCCGGCGTCAACAGCTGGCGGCCACGATGCATCTTCAGGATGCGGTGCAGGTCGTGGGTGATGCGGATCAGCCACGGGTTGCCCGCGTAGTGCTGCACGGTTTCGTGGATCAGGTAGTTGTTGCGGTAGTACTCGGCGATGTTGCCTTCGGCCGCCGCCGCTTCCATCGCTGCATGCAGGTCTTCCAGCTGCTGCACGCCAGCGTCGTCGATGTGCTTCACCGCCTCATGCGCGCAACGGCCTTCCAGCATCGCCATCACCGGGAACAGCTGGTTGAGGTCTTCCAGCGTCAACCGGGTGACCCGGCTGCCACGACCGGCATCGATCTGCACCAGGCCTTCGGCGGCCAGCAGCTTCAGCGCCTCGCGCAGCGGTGTGCGGCTGATGCCCAGTTCTTCGCACAGCGCGGGCTCGTCGATCCACTCGCCCGGCGGCAGCCGGTAATCGTAGATGCGCTCGCGCACGTGTTCGGCCACCTCTTCATACAGGGGCGCGCGCTTCTTCGGTGACCGCGGGGCAGGGGCAATGGCCATGGTGGAAGTGTACCGCCAGGTAGTGCCGCCCGCTGGCCGGCAACCCATGATCGCTGGATGGCGTCATGAGATTGCCGGCCAGCGGCCGGCACTACCGTCGGGTGGTTACATCCAGCCTGGCACCACGAACACCAGCCAGGCCAGCAGCGGTCCGAGCGCCACCACCAGGCCGCTGTAGACCAGGAAGCGGCGGAACAGGGTCTCGCGCTCTTCCTTCGCTGCCGAGGCCACCACCAGTGCGCCATTGGTCGAGAACGGGCTGACATCGACGATGGTGGATGACACCGCCAGCGCGCAGATCACGCCGGCGGCGCTGAGGTGGCCCTGCATCAGGAACGGCACCGCCAGTGGAATCGTCGCGCCCAGCACCGCTGCCGATGAGGCGAATGCGGAAACGATGCCGCCGACGTAGCAGACCAGCAGCGCTCCGAGCAGCGGGATGCCGATGTCGGAGACACCGTTGCCGATGAAGTCCACCGCGCCGGCATGTTCCAGCACGCCGATGTAGGTCACCACGCCGCAGATCAGCAGCACGGTGGACCAGCTGATGCCATCGACCGCACCCTTCTGGCTCTGCGGGGACAACAACGCCAGTGCTACCGCCACGGTGATCGAGACCAGGCCAACGTTGAGGTTGTAGATCAACGCCGCCACGCCCAGGCCCAGCAGGCCGATCAGGGTGAACAACCGCTCGCGGGTCAGGCTCACCGCATCCAGTGCCGCCGGATCATTGCTGAGCGTGCCGCCGCCTGCTGCGACCAGCGCGCCATGGCCTTCGATCGCGAATTGCCGCGACGACGCCTGCGGGCCACCGGCCATCGCCAGTTCGGCAGTGCCGAGCGTTCCTGCTGCGGTGATCGAGCCGCGGCGCAGCAGCGCGATGCCACCAAAGGCGAAGAAGCAGATCGTCGCCATCATGAAGTTGAAGCCCAGGCTGGTCAGGAACACCGCCATCTCGGTGACTTCCAGCCCGGCCTTCTGCACCACGCCGTTGGTGATGCTGCCGTACACGCTGATCGGCGAGAAGCCACCCGCCTGCGCGCCATGGATGACCAGCAATCCCATCATCAGCGGGTTGATGTTGTACTGCTTGGCAAAGCGCAGGGCGACCGGGCCGATGATCGCAACCGCCGCCGGGCCCAGCGCACCGAACGCGGTGAGGACCGCGGTGATCACGAACATCACCCACGGAATGGCCACGATATGGCCGCGCACCGCTTTCACCGCCCAGTGCACCAGCAGGTCGATGGTGCCGTTCTTCTGCGCGATGGCGAACAGATAGGTGATGCCGACCAGGGTCAGGAACAGATCGCCGGGAAAGCCGGCCAGGACCTCCTTGCCCCCCATGTCGACCCACAGCCCGCCGATGATGAAGGCCAGCGCGAAGGCGACGGCTCCCATGTTGATCGGCATGGCGGTGGCGACGATGAACATGATCACCAGACCGATGATCGTTGCGATTTGTGGACTCATGCGCCCTCCCAGACACGTGACTCACGTACAGCGCGGATGGAGACCCGCCATCCCGGGGTAAGGCGACGTACGGCGTGTTGCGTGATACGTACTGCTCGAACCCGTTACTGCAGCCGATCCAGCGCACTGCGGACCCAGGTCGCGGCGCCTTCAAGGCTCTGGAACTCTTCCACCGCGCGTACTTCGCAGCACGGATAGGCCGGCGCGACCATGCGCGCCAAGGCGTTGCCCGGGCCCAGCTGCAGGAACACCCGCGCGCCACGCTCGAAGGCCTGGCGCATCACCTGCGCCCATTCGATGGTCTGTGCCAGCTGCGCCGACAGCGTGTGCACCACTGCAGCGCGATCCCGCACTGGGCGGGCATCGACGCCGGCCAGCAGGGGCAGCCGCGGCGCCTGCACCTGCGCAGCGTCCAGTGCGGCGGCAAACGGTGCCACTGCGCTGGCCAGCAGCGGCGTGTGCGCGGGCACATGGACCGGCAAGGGACGGATTTCCGCGCCGCACGCCTGCGCGTCTAGCGCCAACGCGTGCAGCGACGGCCGTGCGCCGCCTACGATGAAGTGGTCGTGGCCATTGGCGATCGCGATGAAGGCACCATGCGCATCGCACAAGCGCTGCGCGGCAGTGCGGTCCAGTCCCAGGACTGCCTGGAGCCCGGCATCTTCCGGGGTTGCGGCATCCATCAGGCGCGCGCGCTGCGCGGACAGGGCCAGGCAGGTGGTGGCATCGAAGCTGCCGGCGATGGCATGCGCGGCGAGCTCGCCGATGCTGTAGCCCGCGATCACCGTCGGTGTTGGCAAGATGTCGCGCAGGCCCTGCCAATGCGCCAGGCTGGCCGCGCACAGCAAGGGCTGGGCCTGCACATTGTCGAAACGGTCGCCGGCCGCCGCGGCGGCGAATACATCGCGGCCCAGTAGTTCGCCCGTGGCATCGAGCAGCGGCCGCGCGCTGGCAAGGTCGCGCACGCGATCGAACATCGCCGCATGTTGCGCGCCCTGTCCGGGGCAGAGCAGGGCAAGGCTCATGTGCCCTCCTGCTGCAACAGGAACAGGCTGCAGGCAAGCAGGTCGGCGCTGCCACCGGGGCTCAGGTGACGCGCAACGAAGGCATCGGCAATGTGCTGCAGGCGTGGCTGCCAATCGTGTGCGAAGGCACCACCTTCGGCCAGGAAGCGGTGGGCCTGCTGCCGCGCCCAGCGCAGGCCTTCCGCACCACCGCGATGCAGCAGGTTGAGGTCGTCGGTGTGTGCGACCAGCTGCATCAACGTGTGGCACATCGCGGCTTCGCGTGGCAGGCCACTGGCCAGCGCGTGGCGCAGGCTGGGCAGCGCCACCTCGCGCAACAGCGGATAACCGGCGGCGGCCTGTTCGCGCACGCCTGGCACGTTGTGCAGAGCGCGCGCACGCTGGCCCGGGCTGCCTGCATCCAGCGGTGCCCGTGCGAAATCCGCAGCCCAACGACGTACCTCCAGGCAGACCTGCTCACCGGTGGCGGCATGGCCCAGGCGGGAGCGGCAGGCCGCGGCGGCCGCCACCAGCAGGCCGAGGCTGAAGACCGCGCCACGATGGGTGTTGATGCCCGCGGTCGCGCGCAGCATCGCCGCTTCGGCGGCGATGCCACACCGGCGCAGCGCATCGAAGTCCGCCCCGGCTGCACCGAGGTGGGCCACGGCGATGAAATAGTGGCGCAGCGCGAACAGGCTGCGCAGGAACGTGCCCGCATCCATGTCGTGATGGCTGCCGCGGTCGAACGGTGTGACCAGTCCCGGTTTGGGTGCCAGGGCCAGTTCTGCATGCAGGCTGGCAACGGCGAGGCGCCCCAGGCGCGCGCAGTCCACGGCCGCTGCCGGCCGGACAATCGGTTGCGCGACGGCGTTCATGCGCTCACCCCGGCGGGGGCGAACACGGACTCGCGCAGTTCCAGTGCGGCGCCTTCCGGGCGCTTGACCAGTATCTCGCGGCCGCGTCCCGCGTACTCCCGCCAGTTCACGGCGGCGCCGTCGGCCAGGCACAGCTCGCCATCGACCCGGCGACCGTATCCGGCTTCCCATGCCTGCAGCTCTGCAGCCAGGGCATCGGCCTGCGCGGTGGTGTCGATCCGCCACAGCAGATCGATGTCCGAGCGCGCGTGCACATAGTGCAGTCCAGTGAGGTACTGCCAGGCAAACGCTCCGAATACGCGTGCCGCTGCGATGTCCTGCAGTGCCTGCAGGGGGCGCTGCCAATCCTGCACAAGGTCGCTTTCCAGCACCGTCTGAAGTGTCGGTGGCGGCGCGGTGCGCAGCACATCGCGTGCCGGCACGCGCAGGGCCAGGCGCAGTTTGCCCTCGGTGGGCGGCAGCGGTACGCCGAGGCGCAGGCGCGGATCGGCATCGTCGGCGGCGCGCCGGGCGACGATGGCCGGCAGACCCTGCGCAAACCAGTCGACCAGGCGCGGCTCGTGCGCAGAGGTGTCCGCCTGCCAGCCGGCGTGCGCTGACAGCCAGACCAGCATGTGGCGGGGCAGCCGCTCAGGCATCGCCCTGGCTCACGGCTGCAGCCACGTTTGCGGATAGTGTGCGCCCACCGCGTTCAGCACCCCGCGCGGCGCGGCGGTCGTCTTCGGCGGGCGTGCGCAGCGCCTGAAGCAGGTGCGTGGCCAGATCGCCATCCCATAGCGATTCCACCGCACCCATCGCCACGTAGTTCTCCACGCCCGGTGCGAACACCGGCGAGGTCTGGCTCAGCGCCTGCAGTTTCTCCAGCGGCTGCTTGGTCACCCGGGCCATCGCGCGCAGGTCCATCACCCGCACCTGCGCGTCGGGCAGGGCGTGGATGTGGTCGGCCATCAAGCCGAACGACAGGAAGCCGCCGCTGACCGACTCGCCATAGACCAGGGTCACCAGCCGTGCACCCCGTCGGCGTGCCAGATCCAGCGTCTGCGCCAGGTGCGCGAAGTAACCGTTGATGCCGAGCAGTTCATCACGGCGTGCCAGGCGTTGGCCGGCGGTGTCGACCAGCATCACGATCGGACGCTGTGGATGCGCGGCGGTGCTGGCCAGCACGGTGTCGGCCAGTGCCAGTGCGTGGTCCACGCCCACCTCGAGTTTGTCGGCGGTGCCGATCACGGTCACCTCGCCGTCGTCGGTGGTGGCGGTTCCGGTCAGTGCCGAGTCCTCCACGGCAACGGCGTGACCACGCGGGAACAGGGCATCGAGCAGCGCGTGCAGCGGAAGGCTCATGGCAGGCTCCGATCGGCGGTGGCGGCGAGGAAATCGTCGGTGTCCAGCAGCGGCAGGCGCTCGGGTTCGGTGATGCCCTGCAGCGACCAGATCTCAAGACCATCGCGGCACCCGCCCCACGCCTGCACGCGCGCCTTCAGTGCGGCATGGCGAGCCTGCAGGGCACTCAATGCCACATCGGCATCGCTGCTGGCGGTGTCCGGCTGCAGGGCATCGGATGCCGCTTGTGCAAAGGCCTCGATGGCATCGGGCACCAGCACCTGTGCCTGGTCGATCAGGTAGCGGTGCTTGCCTCCCGTTACGCGCCAGACCAGCGCGCGATCGCGGGAATCGAACTCTTCCACACCACGCACGGTCTCGATTACTTCCGGCCCGGACAGTGACAGCCGGCCTTCCTCGGACATGACCACCGTGCTGCAGCAGCGGGCGACGATGCCCATGCCACCGAATGCGCCGTTGCCGCTGCCGATCAGCGCCACCACCGGCACGCCTGCAGCGCGCGCGTCCAGCGTGGCGCGCATTATCTCGGAAATGGCAATCAATCCCGCGTTGGCTTCGTGCAGGCGCACGCCGCCGGTATCGAGCAGCAGCAGCACACCGTCAGGTCGGGTTTCCGCTGCACGGTGCAGCAGCCCGGTCAACTTGGCGCCGTGCACCTCGCCCACGCCGCCGCCCATGAATTCACCCTGCTGTGCGGCCAGCAGCACGCGTCGGCCGCGCAGTGTGGCTTCGCCGACAACGATACCGTCGTCGAACGCCGCGGGCTGGTCGAGCTGTGCCAGGTGCGGGCTCATCATCCGCCGCGCCGGGCCGAGGAATTCACGGAACGAGCCGGCGTCGGCCAGGCCGGCGATGCGCTCGCGTGCATCGGCTTCGTAGTAGCTGTGGCGCTGCTTCGGGTTCATCGTGCATCTCCCGCGAGCAGCGTTTCCACCGCCTGGTCCAGGCGTAGGCTGACCACCGCCGGGGTGGCGCCGGCGTCGTTGATCGAGATGCGTACATCGCGCAGCGGATGGCGCTGTGCGAAATCGCCGATCACCGCTTCCCAGACGCGGCCAAAGCCCCGCGCGGCGGTGATGATGCGCACCGTCATCGCGCCGTCCAGTGCGGCCGGTTCCAGCAGGATTTCCAGGTTGCCCGAGGCCAGTACGCCGACCAGTACCGCATCGCGCGGGAACTGCACCGGGGTCCGTCCTTCGAATCGATAGTCGAGGGTTTCCATGCTCAGCCCCTTACCAGTTGCGGAAGCGCTTGGGCGGGTCGTACAGGCCGCCGGACCAGCGCACCAGGTCCTTCACCGAACGTGCCGCCAGCAGGTCGCGGCTGGCATCGCGAACGGAGATGCCCAGGTCATCCGGGCGGCGGATGACGCCGCGGTCGCGCAGGTTCTCCACCATCGCGCGGTCGCGTCCCAGGCCCACGGCGGTATAGCCGGACACGCCGCGGATCGCCTGTTCGCGTTCTTCCGGGCTGCGGCACAACAGCAGGTTGGCGATGCCTTCCTCGGTCAGCACATGGCTGACGTCGTCGCCGTAGATCATCACCGGCGGCAGCGGCATGTCCGCGCGTTCGGCCAGTTCCCAGGCATCCAGGCGTTCGACGAAGGCCGGTGCCATGTGCTCGCGGAAGGTTTCCACCATCTGCACCACCAGCTTGCGGCCACGCGGCATCTCACCGGGGCGCGCGGCCTGCTGGCCGGCCTTGATCCAGGCGTCGCTGGCGTGGCGGCGGCCGCGAGCATCCGAGCCCATGTTCGGTGCGCCGCCGAAGCCGGCGATGCGGTCGCGGGTGGCAGTGGAACTGTTGCCCTGCAGGTCGATCTGCAGGGTGGAGCCGATGAACATGTCACATGCATACAGGCCGGCGGTTTGCGAGAACGCGCGGTTGGAGCGCATCGAGCCATCGGCACCGGTGAAGAACACATCGCTGCGCGCGGCGATGTACTTCTCCATGCCCAGTTCGGAACCGAACGAATGCACCGACTTGACGAAGCCCGATTCGATCGCCGGAATCAGTGCCGGGTGTGGATTGAGCGCCCAGTGCTGGCAGATCTTTCCCTTCAGCCCGAGCGATTCGGCGTAGGTTGGCAGCAGCAGTTCGATGGCGGCCGTGTCGAAGCCGATGCCATGATTGAGGCGGTTCACGCCGTACTCGGCGTAGATGCCCTTGATCGCCATCATCGCCATCAGCACCTGGATCTCGGAGATCTGCGCCGGGTCGCGGGTGAACAGCGGTTCGATGTGGTTCGGCTTCGGCGCCTGCACCACGAAGTTGACCCAGTCCGCAGGAATATCGACGCGGGGGAGAGTGTCGACGATCTCGTTGACCTGGGCGATGACGATGCCGCCACCAAACGCCGTGGCCTCGACGATCACCGGGGTGTCTTCGGTATTCGGCCCGGTGTACAGGTTGCCGTGCCGATCTGCGGCCTGTGCTGCGACCAGGGCCACGCGCGGGGTCAGGTCGATGAAATAGCGGCCGAACAACTCCAGGTAGGTGTGGATGGCGCCGATCTGGATGCGGCCCTCGGCCACCAGGTTGGCCAGACGCACCGATTGCGGGCCGGAGAACGAGAAGTCCAGTTTCGAGGCGATGCCGCGCTCGAACACGTCCAGGTGCGAGGGCAGCGACAGTACCGACTGCACCATGTGCAGGTCATGCACCCGCGCCGGGTCGAGGGCGGCCAGGGCCTGGGCGAGGAAATCGGCCTGCTTCTGGTTGTTGCCCTCCAGGCAGACCTTGTCGCCGGGTTCCAGCAGCGCATGCAGCAGTTCGCCGACGTCGCTGGCAGCAACCTCGCGGCCCCGGGCCCACGGCGCGGCCCGCTGCAGGCGGGCCTGGCGGCTGCGTTCCAACGTATCCCAGCTCGGGTTCATCGACCAGCTTCCGATTGGCGTTGAAATAATTACGGCATAATTATGATGGCTGTGCAACCCGCGCTGCAGCAAATGAAAGGGCCCGCGCGGAGGCGGGCCCATTCAGATAGGCCACGACCGTGGGTCGTGGCGGAGGGCGTGCCGACCAACGGTCGGCACCCACCAGGCACCCACCGGGTCGCGGGTCGCTCAGAACTTCCAGCGCAGGCTGGCCGACACGAAGCGCGGCTCGCCGAAGTTGTTGTAGTCCAGGTTGGCCCAGTAGGTCTTGTCCAGCGCGTTGCGCACGCTCAGGGTCGCGGTCCAGTTGTCGCTGATGCGGTAGTTGGCGTTGAACTGCACCAGTGAGTAGGCCGGCTGGTTCACCGTCACCGTGCCTCCCAGCGGGTAGGCGATGTTGTAGCCCTGCACCTTGCTCTGCCACTGCACGCCACCGCCGATGCTCAGGCGCTTGAGTGCGCCGCGCAGCTGCAGCTGGGTGTTGAGTTGCAGCAGGTCCTCGGGCGGATTGGCGTACAGCAGGTCGGTGGCGGCGCGGGTCACCTTGACGTGGGTGTAGCCGGCATTGACCGTCCAGCCCGGCAGGATCTCGCCGTTGACGTCCATCTCCCAGCCGCGCGCCTTGGTGCCGTTGATGCCGATGTAGGCCGAGCTGCCATCACTCAGCGTGCCTTCCGGCACGCTCATGTCGCGCACCGCGTAGTTGTCCTGCTTGGCTTCGAACACCGCCGCATTGGCCGTCAGGCGGCCATTGAACCACTGCGTCTTGATGCCCGCTTCCAGGTTCGAGCCCTGTACCGGCGCCAGCAGGTTCTCGTTGCGGTCCTTGTAGTTCTGCGGATTGAAGATCTCGGTGTAGCTGGCATAGGCCGACACGTTCGGCGTGATCTCGTAGACCAGGCCCACGTACGGGGTGACTTCATCGCTCACCTTGTAGGCACCGCTGGTGCCGGTGTAGACGCCTGCGGCGTTGTACGAGCGGCTGAGCGTTTCCCAGCGGCTCAGGCGTGCACCGGCAATCAGCGACAGCGGATCTGCCAGGCGCAGGCGGGTGGCCAGGTAGACGCCGCTCTGCGTGGTCCTGGCCACGCGGCGCGCACCGGTGCGGGTGTAGGTCACCTCGGAGATGTCGCCGTTCCAGTTGAACACGTTGGGGATGTAGTAGCAGCGCTCACGCCCGCAGGTTGCCCAGTCGCCCGGGAAGTTCAGTGCCAGGGTGTTGGTGGTGCCTTCCAGGTCCGACCATTGCGCGCCGACGGTGAGGTCATGGTCGCGGCCGAACAGCGGGAAGCTGCCGGTCAGGTAGGCATCGACATTGCGGCGGGTGTCCTTCGAATCACCGGCGGCGGCACGCAGGTAGATGCCCGAGCCGGTCACCGGGTCCGGGTTGCCGGTGCCGTACAGGCGCACGTTCTGCACGTTGCCGCGGGTGTAGGCGGTGTTGATCTTCAGCAGCCAGTTGTCGCCGAAACGCTGTTCCAGGTTGGCGAAGGCGGTGCTGCTCTCGCGCTTCCAGTAGCTCCACTTCGGCGACAGGTTGGTCGAGCGCGCCAGATGGGCGAAGTTGCCCTGGTTG
This sequence comes from Stenotrophomonas sp. S4, assembly GCF_054187805.2. Taxonomy (NCBI): domain Bacteria; kingdom Pseudomonadati; phylum Pseudomonadota; class Gammaproteobacteria; order Lysobacterales; family Lysobacteraceae; genus Stenotrophomonas; species Stenotrophomonas sp. S4. Next base: position 1,234,590 of record NZ_CM196188.1, read on the forward strand.
TCGAAGAACGCCACGGTGCCCCAGGTCGAACCGGTCGGGTTGTTGTCCTGGGTCTGGTAGCCGACGGTGACCGTGGTGCTGTCGGTGACATCGCCTTCCAGCACCGCCATGCCGGCCATCTTGTTTTCCTTGTAGCGGTCGTAATACAGCCCGCGGTCGGTGTAGGCGGCGACCACGCGGCTGCGGAAGCGGCCGTCATCGGTCAGTGGCGCGGTTACATCGGCCTCCATGCGGCGGTAGTCCCAGCTGCCGGCGCTGACCGCGAACGACGCGTCGAATTCCTTGCCCGGGCGCTTGCGCAGCAGGTTGACCGTGGCCGACGGCACGCCGGCGCCGCTGAGCAGGCCGTTGGCACCTCGGATCACTTCGATGCGGTCGTAGAAGGCGGTGTCGTACTCCTGGTTGGTGGAGCCGCTGTAGGTGGGAATGCCATCGACCTGGAAGTCGGTGATGGCAAAGCCACGCGCGTAGTACAGCGGGCGCTGCGTGTCATAGAAGGACACGCTGACGCCGGTGACGTTGCGCATCACATCGTTGATGCTGAACAGTGATTCGTCCTGCAGGCGCTGCAGGCTGATCGCGGTGGCCGACTGCGGGGTTTCCTGCAGGGTGATCGGCAGGCGCGTGGTACTGGCCGGCGGCGCCGACTGCTCGGCACGCACGCTCACCCGGTCCAGGGTCTTGGCGTCGGCCGCGCCATCGGCGGCAGCGAACGCGCTGGGCGTGGCCAGCAGCGCCAGCGACGAAAGCAGGGCAGCCGGCAGCAGCGCGCGGCGGGGCAGGCGGGTATGGAAGGTCAGGGACATGGTGGGCTCGAAACGTGGAGGCGGGGAGGGCGGCGACAGTCGTCCAGAACCCGGGGCGGCGGCTTCGGGTACGGTCAGGTCCATCTGGGAGAGGCGCGGTCACTGCGCAGGATGCAAATGTAAATAATTCTTAACAACATTACAATTCGCGTCATTGTACAGGGGCTTCCCGGCGCAGAGCGGTGGCGGGCCGGGGTCGGATCCCGTTGCCGCAGGCAATGGGCTCTGACCCCATCATCGGCGCCCAGGCGCAGGTCAGAGCCCTCCCGTGCGGGAGGGATCCGACCCGCCGCGCACAAAAACGAACGGCCACCCGAAGGTGGCCGTCCGTCTGCATCGAAGGGAACGCGCGGGCTTACAGCGCCTGCAGTTCCTCGTTGGCGTTGCGCTTTTCCTTGGCCGGCGCCGGCACTACCGCCGGGGCAGGAGCCGCCGCATCGGCGTCCACCGGCACCTCCAGGTACGGCAGGTGCAGGGTCTGGCTGGTCAGCGTGCGGATCTCGTTCACCAGCGCGGCGCTGTCGTTGAGCTTGCGCCCGTACGACGGCACGATCTCGCGCAGGCGGGTTTCCCAGCCGGCCTTCATCTGGTCCGGGAAGGCCTTGGCCATCAGGTCCAGCATGATCGGCGGCGAGGTCGACGCACCCGGCGAGGCGCCGAGCAGGGCGGCGATGGTGTGGTCCTTGTCGGTCACGATCTCGGTACCGAACTGCAGCACCGGGCCCTTCAGCGGATCACGCTTGATGATCTGCACGCGCTGGCCGGCGGTGACCAGCTTCCAGTCGCCCGGCTTGGCATTGGGGAAGTACTTGACCAGTTCGGCCTGGCGGTCGGCATCGTTCAAGCGTGCCTGGCCCATCAGGTACTGCACCAGGTCCAGGTTGTCCTTGCCCACTTCCAGCATCGGGCCGACGTTGTTGTGGGTGACCGAGGAGTACAGGTCCCACCACGAGCCGTGCTTGAGGAACTTGGTGCTGTACAGCGCGAACGGCCCGAACAGGACCACCGGCTTGCCGTCCAGCTTGCGCGCATCCAGGTGCGGCACCGACATCGGCGGCGAGCCGGTCTCGGCCATGCCGTAGGCCTTCACGCCATGGCGCGAGGTCACGTCCTGGCCCTGGAAGGCGAGGAACTGGCCGCCCACCGGGAAACCGGCGTAGTCCTTCGATTCCGGAATGCCCGACATCTGCAGCAGTTTCAGCGCGGCGCCACCGGCACCGATGAACACGAAGCGGGTGTGGGTGGTCGTCTCGGTGCCGGCCTTGAGGTCCTTCACCGTCACGTTCCAGCTCTTGTCGGCGTTCTGCCGCAGCGCGCTCACCTCATGGTTGAGGTGCAGGCTGAAGTTCGGGCTGCGCTGCAGGCCGGTGGTCAGCTGGCGGGTGATCACACCGAAGTTGACGTCGGTGCCGAGCGGCATCCAGGTCGCGGCGACCTTCTGCTTCGGGTCACGGCCTTCCATCAGCAGCGGTGCCCACTGCTTGATCTGTGCCGGATCCTCGGAGTACTGCATGCCGTAGAACAGCGGGTTCTTCACCAGGGCCTGCTGGCGCTTGTGCAGGTAGGCGATGTTGTCATCGCCCCAGACGAAGCTCATGTGCGGGGTCGGGTTGATGAAGTCGCTGGGCTGGCTCAGCCGGCCTTCCTTCACCTGGTGCGACCAGAACTGGCGCGAGACCTCGAACGATTCGGCGATGCCGACCGCGCGCTTGGTCTCGATACTGCCGTCGGGCAGTTCCGGGGTGTAGTTCAGTTCGGCGAACGCCGAATGGCCGGTGCCGGCGTTGTTCCAGCCGTCGGAGCTTTCGCCGGCGACGCCGTCGAGGCGTTCGTAGACCTGGATGTTCCAGTCCGGCTGCAGTTCCTGCAGGTAGGTGGCCAGGGTGATGCTCATGATGCCGGCGCCGACCAGCACAACATCGACGGGCTTGTCGTTGCTGGCGGCGGGCACCGAACGCTGGGTCAGCGGCCAGTACAGGAACAGCGCGGCGGCCAGCAACAGCAGCACGAGCAGGGCGAGCAGGGCCTTGCCAAATTTCTTCATGGGGGCGGGATCGTTGGCGGAGGGGAGGAGTTCAGGATGCGCATGGGGCAGGGAAAGGGCGTGAAGAAACAACGCCTTGCAGCATCCATCCGCGATTCTAACCGGATCCGGTCCGTTTTTGATGCAACGCAGCATCCGACGTTTCGCGGCACGGTCACGCGAAGCGCCGGGCCACGCCCGGCTCAGACCAGCTCGAGGATCTCGTCACCGGCCTCATCGATCTCGCCGGTCGGACGCCAGCCCAGGCGGCGGTAGAAGCCGTGCGAGCGCGAACGCGGGTCGGCCGAGCAGGCCAGGAACAGGCGCCGGTGGCCAGCATCGCGGGTCAGGCTGACCACTTCCTGCAGCAGCTGGCGGCCGATGCCGCGGCCCTCGTACTCCGGCAGCAGCGCCAGCACCAGCACCTCGCCGCTGTCGCGGTCGGCGAAGCAGTAGCCGACCATGCGCTCGCCCTCCCAGGCGACGCGGCCGATCGAATCGCCATGGGCGATGCCGGCCGCCCAGCTGTCCACGGTGATGCCCAGTTCCGCCAGCTGCGCCGCACTGAAGGCATTCTCGCGGGTGCGCCCGCGCAGGTCGATGCAGGCGGCGGCATCGTCGGGGCGGGCATCGCGCAGGTACACGGGCATGCCGGACATCCTTGTAATGGTCGGCCCGCCAGTATCCGCATCGCGCATGGACCCGGTGTGTAGGCTCGATGGAGATCCGATGGAACCCCGAAAAAGGGGACGGAGGGGATTAAGCCGTATTTGCCTTGGATGTCGTATTGGCCTTGAACGACTTAATCCCCTCCGTCCCCTTTTTTGCGCCATGCGTCAGCGCTTGCGCCGGATCAGTGCCGAGGAAGCATCCAGCACCGCGCGGGTCAGCAGGGCCATGGTCTGCACGTCGCCCTTCCAGTGCTGCCAGTACAGCGGCACGTCTTCCCACGCGCGCTGGCGTACGTAGACCAGGCGGCCCGCGTCCAGGTGCCGCTTGACCAGCGGCAGGGGATTCATGGTCCAGCCCATGCCGCCCAGGTTGGCCTGCACGAACGCGCGGGTGGAGGGAATCCACCAGGTCGGCGCGGTGCTGGGCAGGTCGTCGCCGGCCATGCGCCGGGCAAAGCGAGACTGCATTTCGTCCTTGCGGTTGAACACCAGCACCGGTGCCTGCGCCAGCGCCTGTGCGGTCACGCCCTTGGCGAAGTGGCGCTCGCGGAACTCGGGGGTACAGGTCGCCGCGTAACGGATGCTGCCCAGCGCGTGGATCTGGCAGCCCTGCACCGGCTCGTCCAGCGTGGTCACCGCACCCAGCACCGTGCCCTGGCGCAGCAGTTCGACGGTGTGGTCCTGGTCTTCCACGCGCAGGTCCAGCGTGGTGCCTGTGCCCTGCGCGAACTGCGCGGCGGCCTGCGGGAACCAGGTTTCCAGGCTGTCGTGGTTCACCGCCACCGGGATGCTGGCCTGGGGCAGGTCTTCGTCGGCCAGGCCCATCCGGTGCAGCGCATCGTGTTCGAGCAGGGCGGTCTGCTCGGCCAGCTGCACCAGCAGCTGGCCCTCGGCGGTGGCGGTGGCCGGGGTGCCGCGCTTGACCAGCAGGCGCCCGATCCGGTCCTCCAGCGCCTTGACCCGCTGCGAGATGGCCGAGGGCGTGACATTCAGTGAGTGTGCGGCGCGGTCGAAGCTGCCTTCGCGGATCACTGCGGCCAGGGCGCGCAGCTGGGCATGGTCGATACGCATCGAATTAAGTTCCGCTAATGTTGGTTTAGGAAGTTTAGCTCGTCTTTTTCATGTTGCGGCGCGACAATGGCGCTCGTTCCGGTGCTGTCCGCCTTCGCGAGGCACCGTCCCCCCAGCAATACAAGGCAGTGAATCCCATGTTCTCGGTCATCTCCGCCAGCACCGGCCTCGGTGCCTGGTTCTCTGGTGCAGCCACCGGCATCGGCCTGTTCGCCGTGGTCGGGGCCCAGAGCGCCTTCATTCTGCGCCAGGGCATCCTGCGCAAGCACATCGTGCCGGTGGTCGCCACCTGTGCGGCCATCGATGCCATCTTCATCTTTGCCAGCGTGGCCGGCCTGCGCACGCTCACTTCGGCGCTGCCGTGGCTGACCACCGCCGTGCTGTGGACCGGCGTCGCGTTCCTGGCCTGGTATGCGATGAAGTCGGCACGCCGTGCGATCGCCGGTGGCGGTGGCATGGGCGAGGCCGACAGCGATGACGGCAGCCGCCGCGCGGTGCTGATGGCCGCGGTCGGCTTCTCGCTGATCAATCCGCACTTCTGGCTGGACATGATGGTGATCGGCTCCATCGCCGAGAACTTCGGCAACGCCCGCATGGCCTTCGCCGCTGGCGTGGTCACTGCCAGCTGCCTGTGGCTGACGGCGCAGGGCCTCGGCGCGCGCCTGCTGGCGCCGCTGTTCACCAAGCCCAGCACCTGGCGCGTGCTCGACGGCACCATCGCCGTGATCCTCAGCATCCTGGCCCTCATGTTGGCGGTGCGCGGGGTCCACTGACCCGGCGCACGCCCCCCGAACCCACGTCCTGACTCTCTCTCCAAGGTAGTGGCAACGACGGCACCGGCAACGGTGCCGTCGTCTTTTCCGGCTCTGGCGGGAAACGCACGGCCCTGCCTAGAATCGGCCACCAGGACAAGGTGTCCACAGGAGCAGGGGAAGGATGCACAAGACGATTCTGGCGGCCGCACTGGCCGTCATCGGGGGCGTTGCCGCAGGCAGCGTGGGGGCGGTGGACCTGACGCAGTACCTGCGTCGCGAGACCTTCACCGACATCAAGATTTCGCCGGGGGGCGAATACGTGGCGGCAACGGTGCCGATGGAGGACACCACCGCGATCGCCGTGCTGCGGTTGAAGGACAAGCAGATGGTCGGCAGTTTCCGGCCACCCAGCCGCAACCACGCGCAGGAATTCGACTGGGTCAGCAATGAGCGCCTGCTGATTGGCCTGGCCCAGAAGTGGGGTTCGCTCGACCAGCCCAATCCCACCGGCGAACTCTATGCCATCGACGCCAACGGCAACCGTGGCGAACTGCTGGTGGGCTACCGCGTGGAGAGCAACGGCCCGGGAACCCGCATCCAGCCGAAGAAGGTCGAGGCGGTCGCCGCCTTCCTGGCCGACGACCTGCCGGGCGACGAGCGCAACGTGCTGGTCACTGTGTGGCCGCTGGCCGAGGATCCGTTCACCCGCGTCGATCGCATGGATGTGACCAGTGGTCGTCGCTCGCGCGTGGCGTCCTCACCGGTACGGCGCGGCGAGTTCACCACCGACGGCGCGGGCGAGGTCCGCTTCGTGCACGGCTCGGGCAGCGACAACGTCAACAAGCTGTACTTCCGCGACCGCAGCGGTGACAGCTGGAAGCTGATCAACGACGAGGCGGTCAGCAAGCGCATCGAAACCGCCCTCGGCTTCTCGGCCGACGACAACCTGGCCTATCTCAACGTCGAGCAGACCCAGGGGCCGGATGCGATCGTCAGCTGGAATCCGCAGACCGGCGAACGTGCCACGCTGCTGCGCGACGAGGTGGTCAACCCGTACCGCATCATCCATCGGCCCGGTACCCATGTGCCGGTCGGCGCGCTGTATCTAGGCGATAAGCCACGCACCCGCTTCTTCGAAGAAGGTTCGGCCGATGCGCGGCTGTACCGCAGCCTGGAGGCGGCCTTCGGCGGCGCGGTCTACATCACCTCCAGCACCCGCGATGGCCGTGTCGTGCTGGTGGAAACCTGGTCGGGCACCAATCCCGGCGATTTCTACGTGTACGACACGGTGGCGCGCAAGGCTGACCACCTGATCAGCCGCAGCGACTGGATCGACGTGGACCGCAGCGCCAGCGTGAAGCCGATTGCACTGAAGGCCCGCGACGGGCTGCCGCTGCATGGCTTCCTGACCCTGCCGGCCGGCAGCGACGGGCGTAACCTGCCGATGGTGGTAATGCCGCATGGTGGCCCGTTCGACATCTTCGATTCCGGCCAGTACGACCGCGAAACGCAGATGCTGGCTGCCGCCGGTTATGCCGTGCTGCAGGTCAACTTCCGCGGTTCGGGCAACTACGGCCGGGCCCACACCCAGGCCGGCGCGCAGCAGTGGGGCGCGGCGATGCAGGACGACGTCACCGATGCCACCCGCTGGGCGATCAGCGAAGGCATCGCCGACGGCCGTCGCATCTGCATCTATGGCGCCAGCTACGGAGCCTACTCGGCGATGATGGGGGCCGCCCGCGAGCCCGGGTTGTACCAGTGCGCGGCCGGCTATGTCGGCGTCTACAACCTGCCGATGATGTACACCCGTGGCGACATCCAGGACCGCGGTTCAGGCGTGACCTACCTGCGCGAATGGCTGGGGGATCCGGCCAAGCTGGGCGCGGTGTCGCCGGTGAACCTGGCCGAGCGGATCAAGGTGCCGGTGTTCCTCGCGGCCGGTGGCGAAGACAAGCGCGCGCCGATCCAGCACACCGAGCGCATGGAAGCGGCGCTCAAGCGTGCCGGCACGCCGGTGGAGAGCCTGTACTACAAGACCGAAGGCCACGGTTTCTATACCGAGGCCCATCGCAGCGAGTACTACGACAAGCTGCTGGCGTTCCTGGCGCGCAGCCTGGGTGGCAAGACCGCCACGACCGCACCTGCGGCCGGCAAGGACAAGGCGCCCTGAACTGGCAGGGCGGCGGATGATCCTTCCGCCGCCCTGGTATTCCGCATGCGCGGGGTTTACTTCACCCCGTGCATCATCTTCTTCAGCAGCGGCGCGGCGATGAACGCAGCCAGCGCGCAGCCCAGGCCGATCCACATCAGCAGCCAGAACAGGTGCGCATAGGCGCCGGCCGCGGCCACCATGTCCAGCGATTCGCCTTCCGGCACCTCGATCGCAGCCAGTTTGCCGAACAGCGCGGCCAGCGTTTCCGAGAATGCGGTGGCCAGGAACCAAGTGCCCATCATCAGGCTCATCACCCGCGGCACGGCCAGCTGCGTCACCGCCGACAGGCCGACCGGCGACAGGCACATCTCGCCGCTGGCCAGCAGGAAGTAGGCCAGCACCAGCCACCACACGCTGGCCATCTCGCCGGTGGCGCCGACCTGCTGCGCCGCCAGCGCCAGCGGCACGAACGACAGCGCGCCGATCACCAGGCCCCAGGCCGACTTCACAGGCTTGCCCGGTTCCCAGCCGCGGCGGTCCATCCAGGTCCAGAGTGCGGCGAAGGCCGGCGCCAGCAGCACCAGGAACAGGCCGCCGAGGTAGGTCAGCGAACCGGCGGTCTGCGGAATCACCAGGCAGTCGCGCACCAGCAGCACCAGCATCAGCACGACGATGGCGGCGAAGAACGTGCGCGGCGCGGCCGAACCCGGGCGCCGTTCGGACAGGCGCGCGCTGACCACGAAGCCCAGCGGTGCCAGCAGCAGCGAGATGATCGACCACGGCAGCGGGGTACCGCCGGTGATCACCAGCGCAGGCACGATGTCCTTGGTCAGCAGGCGGTCGGTGAAGGTCACCCACGAGCCGTACGACTGCTCGTACATCGTGAAGAACACCAGCGCCATGAAGATCAGCACCATCAGCGCGATCATCTGCTGGCGCTGCACCGGCGTGCACTTGCTGCCGGTGAACCAGGCGAACCAGACCAGCACGCCGCCCAGCACCACCAGCATCAGCATCAGCGCCGGGCTGATTTCACCGCCCAGCGCGAATGCGCCGTTGCCGGCGGCCCACATCAGCCACGCCACCGGCAACACGCCGAGCACCGCGCACAGATAGATGAGCCATTCGCGCGGCAGGCCCAGCACCTTCTGCTTCAGCGCCGCCGGTTGCGGCGGCTCGGCGTGGCCCTGCAGGTACTTCTGGCCCCACAGGAACATTGCCAGGCCGGCCAGCATGCCGATGCCGGCCGCGCCGAAACCGTATTTCCAGCCATACGCCTCGCCGAGGAAGCCACACACCAGCGACGAGAACAGCGCGCCGAGGTTGATGCCGGCGTAGAACAGCGAGAAGCCCGAATCGCGGCGCGGATCGTCCTTGGCGTACAGCTTGCCGACGATGGTGGAGATGTTCGGCTTCAGGAAGCCCACGCCCATGATGATCAGGGCCAGCGACAGGTAGGTCACCGCCAGCGCCGAGGTGTCGCGCACCACTTCGCCGTTCACCCGGTACGCCGCGTGACCTTCGAAGGCCATGCCAAGGTGCCCGAGCACCAGCAGGATGCCGCCGAACAGCACCGCCCGCCGCATGCCCAGCCAGCGGTCGGCCAGCATGCCGCCGAACACCGGGATGCAGTACACCAGGCCGCCGTAGGCGCCAAGCAGGTCCAGGCCGGCCTTGTCGCCGAACAGGTGGTACTTGGTCAGGTACAGCAGCAGCAGCGCCTTCATGCCGTAGAAGGAGAAGCGCTCCCACATTTCGGTGAAGAAGCAGACATAGACGCCCTTGGGGTGGCCCAGGAAGTCGTCGGAAGCGGTAGCGGCAACGGTCATCGACGGCGGGGACAGCGGAAAGGGCGCGATTATAGGCCCCTGGCCCGGGGCGGGCAGCCCGGGAGCGCCGGGCCATGACCGGCGAACAGGCTTTGCGGGATGCCACGCAACGCTGATCTATGCCAGAGGCACTTGTAGTAGATCCACGCCATGCGTGGATGGCCGTCCCGGTGTTGTCGGTTACAGGTACCGCAACCACGCCAGATCACGCCGTCGCGCCTTGAACCGCGCGAACGCCCGCGTCGGCGGGTACATCATCACCGCCAGTGCACAGGCCACCAGCAGCAGGCCGCTGACCGAATCCAGCGCATACAGCTCGCCGTGGGTCGGCCCCCAGACCGCCAGCGCGCCCAGATACAGCCCCTTCAGCACATACAGATGCAGCAGGTAGAAGAACATCGGTGCTGCACCAATGTCGGCCAACGGCCGCAGCGCACGCGCCACTGGCGGCCACTCGTACAGGCGCAGCAGCAACAGTCCCACGCCCAGGGTCAACAGCAGGAACTGCAATGACGGCGGATACTTGGTGACGTTGAAGATGCTCAACCACGTGCGCAGCGTAGTGGTCTGGTACGTCCAGGGAGCATCCCCATACTGGTTGGCGAACCGCAGCAGCGCGAACAGGGCCAGCGCGCCGGCGCCTCCCCACAACAGCCAGCGCTGCCGCTGCTCCGGCGCGCGCTCGCGGGCGAACCACGGCCCCATCAGATAACCCAGTGCGATCACCCCGATCCACGGCAGCACCGGGTAGGAGGTGCGCAATCGCAGTGCCCCGGCTTCGATCCAGTCGCGCTGGTGCAGCACCTTCCACAGTACCGCCAGCGCGCCATTGCCCTCGACCCGCACGGTATCGAGCAGGTTGTGGCCGGCCACCAGCGCAACTGCCAGTACCAGCAAGGTCGGGCGCGGCAGCCACAGCAGGCCGGCCAGCGCGATCATGCTGAGACCGATAGCCCAGATCACCTGCAGATAGATCGTGTCCGGCGGGAACTGGAAGGTCCAGGCGAAGTTCACCAGGGTCAGTTCCAGCACCACCAGGAACAAGCCGCGCTTGAGCAGGAAGGCGGCGGTGGCCCGGCGCGGGTCTGCCTGGCGCTGGCCGTACAGCCACGCCGACAGGCCTGTGAGCAGCACAAACACCGGGGCGCAGAGATGCGCCAGCAGGCGGCAAGCGAACAGCGCCGGAGAGACCGTGGACGCATCCATCGGATCGCTCACCTGGTACTGCAGGAAGAAGGTCTCACGCACGTGGTCCAGCAGCATCAGCAGCATGACGGTGCCGCGCAGCTGGTCGATGGAGGCCAGGCGGGGGGAGGGGGAAGGGGGCATGCACTGCAACTGCGACGGGTCGATAGAAGGATATAACATATCATTTGCGCGATGCCCAACCCGGCTTTGCCGTATCAGCCTGCTGCGGTCGCACGTGCGGCGCCATCGCACTGCAGCACGTGCCCCCATCCTTTGGCACGCTGGACTTGATCTGCCCCGACAGCTAGCGTGGCAGGGATTTTTTGCCAGCAGGGGCTTCCATGAACCACGACGCTGCGCCCAAGCAGCTCACTTTCCGCGCAGTGGCCCTGGCCATCGTGCTGGCGGTGGTGCTGTCGGCCGCAAACGCCTACCTCGGTCTGTTCGCAGGCCTGACCATCGCCACCGCCATTCCCGCCGCGGTGATTTCCATGGGCGTGCTGCGCCTGCTGGGCGGTGGCTCCATCCTTGAAAACAACATCGTGCAGACCGGCGCCTCGGCCGGTTCGTCGATCGCCGCCGGTGTGATCTTCACCATCCCCGCGCTGGTGATCATGGGCTACTGGCCGGACTTCAAGTACTGGTGGGTGCTGGGCATCGCCGGTCTCGGCGGCCTGCTGGGCGTGCTGTTCTCGGTGCCGCTGCGCCGTTCGATGATCGTCGAAGACCCGCTGCCGTTCCCGGAAGGCAAGGCAGCGGCGGAAGTGCTCAAGGCCGGTGAGAATCCGGGCCCGGGCCTGAAGATCCTCGGCCTGTCGGCGGTGATCGGTGCGTTCGTGAAGCTGGCTGCGGAAAGCGGCATGCGCCTGATTCCCGATGCCTGGGCCACCTCGGCCTATGTCGGCAGCTCCAAGGTCACCGCCTTCATCGGCACCAACCTGTCGCCGGCACTGCTCGGCGTGGGCTACATCGTCGGCCTCAACGTCGGCATCGTGGTGGTATCCGGCTCGATCCTGACCTGGCACATCGCCATTCCAATCTACCAGGCGTTCTTCATGAACACCGATCCGGCATTGGCCGCATCGGTTGCCACGGCTTCCTCCACCGAGGCCGCGTTCGCCATCTGGGGCGCGAAGATGCGCTACCTGGGTGTCGGCGCAATGCTGATCGGTGGCATCTGGACCCTGATCTCGCTGCGCAAGTCGCTGCTCAACGGCGTCAAGAGCGGCTTCGCCGCCGCCCGCAAGAGCGGCGGCCCGGTGCTGGCGCACACCGAGCGCGACCTGCCGATGAAGTGGATGCTGGTCGCCCTGGTGGTGTTCGTGCTGCCGCTGCTGGCCCTGTACCAGGCCATCGTCGGCCAGTGGCACGTGTCGATCCCGATGACCCTCATCATGATCGTCGCCGGCTTCCTGTTCGTTTCGGTCTCGGCCTACCTGGCCGGCCTGATCGGCTCGTCCAACAACCCGGTTTCGGGCATCACCATCTCCACCATCCTGTTCGCCTCGGCCGTGCTGGTCGTGCTGCTGGGCAAGGATGGCCTGCAGCCGGTCGGCGCCTTCGGCGCGCCGCTGGGCGCGGTGGCCGCGATCATGATCGGCGCGGTGGTGTGCTGTGCCGCAGCGGTCGGCGGTGACAACCTGCAGGACCTCAAGGCCGGTTACATCGTCGGTGCCACCCCGTGGAAGCAGCAGCTGATGCTGGGCATCGGTGCGTTCTCGTGCGCACTGATCATGGCGCCGGTGCTGAACCTGCTGGCCACCGCCTACGGCATCGGCGTGAAGTCCGAGCTGCACCCGAACGCGCTGGCCGCGCCGCAGGCCAACCTGATGGCCTCGGTGGCCAAGGGCCTGTTCGGTGGCGAGCTGCCGTGGACCTTCATCGGCATCGGTGCCGTGGTCGGCGCCGCCATCATCGCGTTCGACAGCTGGCTGAAGTCGCGCAACGCCCGCTTCCGCGTGCCGGTGCTGGCCGCCGCCATCGGCATCTACCTGCCGCTGGAACTGATGGTGCCGATCTTCCTCGGCGGCCTGATCGCCTACCTCGTCGAGCGCTTCCACAAGGTGCGCGCCGATGACGAAGAAGGCCGCGACCGCGTGCACAAGCCGGGTGTGCTGTTTGCTGCCGGCCTGATCACCGGCGAGGCACTGATGGGCATCGCCATCGCGATTCCGATCGTGGTCAGCAGCCGCGCCGACGTGCTGGCCGTGCCGTTCCACCTGCCGGGCGCACAGTGGATCGGCCTGGCCGTGCTGTTCGTGGTCGGCTGGCTGATCTACCGCACCGGCAAGCGCGCCGTGGCGTGACACCCGCGGGGTCGGATCCCTTCCCGCAGGGAAGGGCTCTGACCCCAGGTTTGATGGGTAGTGCCGGCCGCTGGCCGGCAACCAGACAGATTGCCGGCCAGCGGCCGGCACTACCGCAAACCGCGCTACGGCGCGGTTTGCCTTTTCTGGCGAAGGCATCGACCCGTCCCCGGCCATGACCGATGGCCTTGGCAGTCCCGGCCACCCGGGCCTACCATCGGTTTTTTGCCGTCCTGCGGAGACCCCGATGAAACTGCGTCATGCCCTGCTGCCACTGAGCCTGCTGGCCGCCCTGCCCAGCGTCGCCGCTGCCCGTGGCCTGGAAGTCCGCGACATGGTGGCCATGGACCGCGTCTCCGCGCCGGTACTGACCGCCGATGGCGGCACCGTGGTGTTCGCCAAGCGCAGCGTGGACGCCAACCTGAAGGCCTCCACCGCACTGTTCGCGCGCAACCTGCGCACGCGTGATGCGGCCCCGCCGAAGCAGATCACCCCGGCTGGCTGGAGCGTCAATTCCGCGTCGCTGTCAGCCGATGGCCAGACCGTGTATTTCCTCAGTGCCAAGAACGGCAGCCAGCAGCTGTACGCGCAGCCGATCAACGGCGGCACCCCGCGCCAGCTGACCGACTTCCCGGTGGACGTGGACAGCTACCACGTGTCACCGCAGGACGACCGCGTGCTGTTCAGCGCCGGCGTGTTCCAGGCCTGCGCCTCGGACCTGGCCTGCACCGAGAAGAAGCTCAAGGACGTCGCCGGCGCCAAGGCCAGCGGCAAGGTCTTCGATTCGCTGTTCGTGCGCCACTGGGATACCTGGAACGATGGCCGCCGCAACACCCTGTTCGTGGCGCCGCTGCCGGCGGCCAAGGCCGGCGCGGTCAAGGGCGCGTCGGCGCTGAGCGCGACCATCGATGGTGATGCGCCGTCCAAGCCGTTCGGCGGCAATGATGATTTCGCGTGGTCGCCGGATGGCGCCAGCGTGGTGGCCAGCATCCGCGTGGCCGGCAAGCAGGAGCCGTGGTCGACCAACTTCGACCTCTACCGCTTCGACGCCGCCGGCAAGCAGGCGCCGGTCAACCTGACCGCTGCCAACCCGGCCTGGGATGCCGGCCCGGTGTTCAGCGCCGACGGCAAGACCCTGTTCTACCGTGCGATGAAGCGCCCGGGCTTCGAGGCCGACCGCTTCGGCCTGATGGCGATGGACCTGGCCAGCGGCAAGACCCGCGAGATCGCCCCGCAGTGGGATCGTTCGGCCGGCGGCATCACCCTGTCCGCGGATGGCGCCAGCATCTACACCACCGCCGATGACCTCGGCGAGCACCCGCTGTTCCAGATCGACGTGGCCAGCGGCAAGGCCACCAAGCTGATCGGCGACGGCAGCGTGACCTCGGTCGACGTGGCTGGCAACAGCGTGGCGATCACCCGCAACAGCCTGAAGAGCAACGACCAGGTGCTGGTCGGCCTGCTGCCGGCCGCGGGCGAAGCCATCGGCGAACTGCGCGCGCTGACCCCGGCTGCCGGCGAGGTGCTCAAGGATGTCAGCTTCGGCGACTACGAACAGTTCGAGTTCAAGGGCTGGAACAACGACACCGTGCACGGCTACGTGGTCAAGCCGCACAACTACCAGGAAGGCAAGTCGTACCCGGTCGCGTTCCTGATCCATGGCGGCCCGCAGGGCAGCTTCGGCAATGGCTGGAGCTACCGCTGGAACCCGCAGACCTATGCGGGCCAGGGCTACGCCGTGGTGATGATCGACTTCCACGGTTCCACCGGCTATGGCCAGGCCTTCACCGATGCGATCAGCCAGCACTGGGGCGACCGCCCGCTGGAAGACCTGCAGAAGGGCTGGGACGCGGCGCTGAAGAAGTATTCCTTCCTCAACGGTGACAAGGCCTGTGCGCTGGGTGCCAGCTACGGCGGCTTCATGGTCAACTGGATTGCCGGCAACTGGAACAGCCCGTTCAAGTGCCTGGTCAACCATGACGGCGTGTTCGACCAGCGCATGATGGGCTACGCCACCGAAGAGCTGTGGTTCACCGAGTGGGAGCAGGGCGGTACGCCGTACCAGAAGGCCGCGAACTACGAGAAGTTCAACCCGGTCAACCACGTGGCGGACTGGAAGAAGCCGATCCTGGTCATCCACGGTCAGCAGGACTTCCGCATTCCGGTCGAGCAGGGCTTGGCCGCGTTCACCGCCGCCCAGCGCCAGGGCATCGAGTCGAAGTTCCTGTACTTCCCGGATGAAAACCACTGGGTGCTGAAGCCGAACAACAGCATCCTGTGGCATGACACCGTCAACGCCTGGCTGAAGCAGCACATCGGCGAATAAGCCGGTTCAGCGCCCAGGGGGCGGATCCCTTTCGCCACGCGGAAGGGCTCCGACCCCGTCATTGACCGCCCCCGGGGTCAGAGCCCTTTCGCGTGGCGAAAGGGATCCGACCCCGCACCCAGAGCGCCTGCATGCCCTCGACCGCCCTGATCCAGAACGACATCGTCGTCTTCGGTTTGATCGCCGCCACGCTCGGCGCCGTGTTCTGGACCGCCTCGCGCGAGCAGGGGCTATGGAAGCGCTTCTATACCTTCGTGCCCGCACTGTTGCTGTGCTACCTGATTCCCGGCATCTACAACACCGTCGGCCTGATCGACGGCCAGAACACCAGGCTCTACAACCCGATCGCGCGCGATATCCTGCTGCCGGCGGCGCTGATCCTGCTGACCCTGGCAGTGGACATCAAGGGCATCCTGCGGCTCGGCCCGAAGCTGGTGCTGATGTACCTGGGCGCTTCGGCCAGCATCATGCTCGGTGCGGTAGTGGCGTTCCTGGTGATGCGCGCGATCCATCCCGACACCGTGGCCGGTGATACCTGGGCCGGCATGGCCGCGCTGGCGGGCAGCTGGATCGGTGGCGGTGCCAACATGCTGGCGATGCGCGAAGTGTTCGACGTCAACGCGACCACCTTCGGCCAGTTCGCAGTGGTCGATGTCGGTGTCGGTTACGTGTGGATGGCCGCGCTGATCTTCCTGGCCGGGCGCGCAGCGAAGATCGACGCGCGCAGCGGTGCCGACACGTCGGCCATCGATGAGCTGAAGGAGCGCATCGCGCGCTTCCAGGCCGAACATGAGCGCATTCCCAGCCTCACCGACCTGATGCTGATCGTGGCGGTGGCTTTCGGTGGCGTCGGCCTGTCGCACGCGATCGGCGCACCGCTGGCGGCCTGGTTCAAGGCCAACGTCAGCTGGGCGTCGCAGTTCAGCCTGGACGCGCCGTTCGTGTGGGTGGTGGTGCTGTCGACCACGCTGGGCCTGAGCCTGAGCTTCACCCGCGCACGTAATCTGGAAGGCGCGGGCGCGTCGCGGCTGGGCTCGCTGCTGCTGTACTTCCTGATCGCCTGCATCGGCATGCAGATGGATCTGCTGGCGCTGCTGGACCGCCCGTGGCTGTTCCTGCTCGGCCTGATCTGGATTGCCGTGCACATCGTGCTGCTGTGGTGCCTGGGCAAGCTGCTGAAGGTGCCGTTCTTCTACTTCGCCATCGGTTCGCAGTCGAACATCGGTGGACCGGCCTCGGCGCCGGTGGTGGCGGCCGCGTTCCATCCGGCGCTGGCGCCGGTGGGCGTGCTGCTGGGCACGATGGGCTATGCGACCGGCACCTACCTGGCCTACATCGTCGGCATCACCCTGCGCGCACTGGCCGGGCAGGGATGAGCGGGTAGTGCCGGCCGCTGGCCGGCAACCAGGCGATGCTTCACAGGTTCAGGAGGTTGCCGGCCAGCGGCCGGCACTACCGATGCGTTACGCCACCGGCAACCCGCGTTCGATCAGCCACGCTTTCGCGTCTTCGGCGTCCTCTTCAAACCACGCCTTCGTAGATCCCAGCCGATACGTATATCCCCAGGCATCCATGTCGGCCATCAGCCGCTGGCTGCCGACACCGGGCAGCTGCCCGGCCAGCACGATCTGCAGGTAGCAGGTCGCGTCTTCCTCGGCCACCGAGTCGGTGGCATCGGTATGCACCTGCGCACGCCGCTCCGGCGGCAGCACGATCAGGTGGCAGGCTTCGTGCAGCATCGAGTGCACCGGGGTGTCATCGCGCACGTACACGTTGCTGGCGATGATGCCCGCCTCGGGCTCGCCCCAGTAGCTGCCGGGAATCGGTTCGCCGGCCGCCACGTGGTGCAGCCGAAGGCCGTGCGCGGCGAGCAGGCACTGCGCATCGGCGAAGGCGATGTCGCCCACGCAGGTGATGTCCACGGCGGTTGTCGTATCGGTCATGCGGGTCAGGCAGCTCCGCCCATGCAGGCACGGGCGGGGCAGGGGATCAGGGTTTGTCCGGGCCTTCAGGCAGCGCCACGGAGATGTCCAGCACGTCGTGCTGGCCATCCTTCACCAGGTCGACCTTCACCGCATCGACGTCGATGTTCACGTACTTCTTGATCACTTCCAGCAGCTCGCGCTGCAGCAGCGGCAGGTAGTCCGGGCCACCGCGGTGGCTGCGTTCCTGCGCGATGATGATCTGCAGGCGGTTCTTGGCGGTTTCGGCGGTGGTCTTCTTCGCTTTGAGGAAATCAAACAGGCCCATGCTTACCCTCCGAACAGCTTGCTGAAGAAGCCCTTCTTCTCGACGTTGGTGAAGCGCATCGGGCGTTCTTCGCCGAGGATGCGCGCGACGGCGTCTTCATAGGCCTGGCCGGCAGCGGATTCGACATCCAGGATGACCGGCTCGCCCTTGTTGGAGGCGTTGAGCACGTCGCCCGATTCCGGAATCACGCCGATGGCCTTCAGGCCGAGCACTTCCTCGACGTCGGCGATGCTCAGCATCTCGCCGCTTTCCACGCGCAGCGGGGTGTAGCGGGTCAGCAGCAGGAAGGCCGGCACGTCCTGGCCGGACTCGGCCTTGTGGGTCTTCGAGTCGAGCAGGCCGATGATGCGGTCGGAGTCGCGCACCGACGACACTTCCGGGTTCACCACCACCACCGCGCGGTCGGCGAAGTACATTGCCAGGAAGGCGCCCTTCTCGATGCCGGCCGGGGAGTCGCAGATGATGTAGTCGAAGCCGTCGGCAGCCAGGTCCTTCAGGACCTTGCCCACGCCTTCCTGGGTCAGCGCGTCCTTGTCGCGGGTCTGCGATGCAGCCAGCACGTACAGGTTGTCGAAACGCTTGTCCTTGATCAGGGCCTGCTTGAGGGTCGCTTCGCCGTGCACGACGTTGACGAAGTCGTACACCACGCGGCGTTCGCAGCCCATGATCAGGTCGAGGTTGCGCAGGCCGACGTCGAAGTCGATCACCGCCACCTTCTTGCCGCGCCGCGCCAGGCCGCAGGCCAGGCTCGCGCTGGAAGTGGTCTTGCCGACGCCGCCCTTGCCGGAGGTGACTACGATGATTTCAGCCAAAGGACTTCTCCTGGTTCTGCATGAGTTTGGTGCTGCGTCAGTCCAGCGCAGCGATCTTGATCTGGTCCTGTTCCAGCCACACCTGGACGGCCTTGCCGCGCAGGTTGTCCGGAACATCGTCCAGTACCTTGTAGTGGCCGGCAATGGCCACCAGTTCCGCATGGAAATCACGGCAGAAGATGCGTGCCGCGGTGTTGCCCTGGGCCCCTGCCAGCGCGCGGCCGCGCAGGGTGCCGTAGATATGGATGCTGCCATCGGCGATGACTTCGGCGCCGGCGCCGACGGTGGCCATCACGGTCAGGTCACAGTTTTCCGCGTACAGCTGCTGGCCCGAACGCACGTTGCCCAGCTGCATGCGGCCCGGCTGCGGTGCGGCGGCGTCGGCCACCTTGGCCACCGGCGTTGCCGGGGCCGGCTTCGGTTCGGCACGGGCCGCGCGGCGCGGCTCCGGTGCGGGCGGCGGCGGGGCAGGCTCGGCCTCGGCACGTTCGTACTGCGCGCGGAACTTGGCCAGCAGCGGCAGGCCAAGCTGCTGCGAGAGCAGGTCGATCGCGCTGGTGCCGTAGGCCAGTGCCACCGGCAGCACGCCCGCGCTGCGCAGGCCGTCGACCAGCGCCTGCGCGGTGGCCACGTCCGGCACCTGGCTCAGGCCGCCGAAGTCGAGGATCACCGCGGCGCGGCCGAACAGCTTTGGTGCGCGGGTCACGCGCTCGCGCATTTCCTGCACGAGGCGCTCGACATCAAGGGTACGGATGCGCAGGTTGGCGATGCCCACCTGGCCGATCTTCAGTTCACCGGCCTGTTCGTAATCGAAATTCACCGCCACGCTCAGGTCCCCGTCGGCCGCTGTGCCTGCGCCGGCAGCTGCCGGGCGCGTGTCCATGCCACATCCGGCAGCTTGTCGCCGTAGGTCTCCTGGACCCAGGGGTAGCTGCACAGTTCCTTGGCCAGCATGCTGGCGCGCACATCGACCTGCGGCATGGTGTTCTGGCCCAGCTCGCGGAAGCCGAAGCTGCCGTGGAAGAGCAGGGCGGCATCGGCGCCATGGTCGAGGAAGACTTCGCAGGTCATCTGCGGGTAGCGCAGCTCGGCGAAGCTCTGCGCGTCGGCATAGAACGCACGGCCGACGCCACCGCCACGACGGCGGCTGGCGACCACGATGCGGTCGATATAGAAGAACGGGGTGTCCAGCTGCTGCTTGAACCAGGCGAAATTGCTGCTGTCGTGCTGGCTGTCGCTGCCGAAGCCGATCAGGAAGCCGGCCAGGTTGCCGTCGCGCTCGGCGACGCGGAAATACTCAGCGGTTTCATAGAACAGGCGCAGGCGGGCCGCATCCAGGGGAAGGATGGCCAGGCCAGCGTTGTTGTTCAAAGCCAGGACGGAATCGAGCTCGTGCTCGCGCACGTCGCGGATGACAATCGACATTGTGACTCCGTGGGGTAACGCGGTTGGTCCATCAAGGGACCCTGCGCACGATTATTGCATGCCCGGGGTGGGCTGCGGCATGAACAGGCGACCGGGCAGGCATGACTTCCGTGGGGTGCGGTGCGCAGGCGCGGCCCGTAGAGTGCTGGCATGTTGGGAGTCCTCAGCCATACCCGCGTCCTCCGCCTGGCCGGCCTGTTCACCTGGGTCATGGTCGGCCTGCCCCTGGCGTACTCGCAGTTCGAGAACCTGCACAGCCGCGGTGACATGGGCGGCTGGGCGATCCTGCTGTTCGTCGCCTATCTGTCCTTCGGCACCGCCTACTACTGGTTGACCCGCATCCTGCGCAGCGACAGCCACACCAGCTGGCTGGACCGCGGCCTGCTGCTGTTGCTGACGGTGTCGGCGCTGGGGGTCAGCTTCCTCAGCGGCTCGGGCCTGGGCAGCATCCTGATGATGGTGGCGGCCGGGGTCATCCCGTGGATGCTGTCGGTACGGCTGGGGGTGCTGTGGCTGCTGGTCAGCCAGCTGGCGGTGGCGCCGGTCTACTACATGCTGCTGCGCTTCCCGCTGTTCGAAGCGGTGATGCAGTCGCTGCTGTACGGCGGCTTTTCCATGTTCATCTTCGTGACCAGCCTGGTCGCGCGGCAGCAGACCGAGGCCCGCGACGAGCAGCGCCGGCTCAATTCGGAACTGCGGGCCACCCGTGCCCTGCTGGCCGAGAGCGCGCGGGTCAACGAGCGCACCCGCATTTCGCGCGAGCTGCATGACCTGCTGGGCCACCAGCTGACCGCGCTGACCCTGAACCTGGAGGTCGCCGGCCACCTGGCCGAGGGCCAGGCGCTGGATCACGTGAAGCGCTCGCACGCGTTGGCCAAGCTGCTGCTGGGCAATGTGCGCGAGGTGGTCAGCCAGCTGCGCGAGACCGGTGCCATCGATCTGGCCGCGGCGCTGCGCCCGCTGACGGAGAACGTGCCCTCGCTGGACATCCAGCTGGAGATCGAGGACCCGCTGAACGTGGAGGACCCGCAGCGGGCCCACGTGCTGCTGCGCTGTACCCAGGAGATCATCACCAACGCGGTGCGCCACGCCGGCGCCCGCCACCTGTGGATCAAGGTGTACCGTGAAGCCCCCGACCGGGTGGTGGTGGAGGCCCGCGACGACGGCGTCGGCGCGGATATGGTCAATGTGGGCAATGGCTTGCGCGGCATGCGCGAGCGCCTGCAACAATGTGGTGGCCAGCTGCAGATCGAAACCCGTCCCGGTGAAGGCTTCCGGCTGCGGGCGACGGTGCCGGCAACGGTGCTGGTGGCGGCCCTTACCAAGGTTCCTGAAGGAGTGCGTTGATGATTCGCGTCTGCCTGGTCGACGACCAAACCCTGGTGCGGCAGGGAATCCGCTCCCTGCTGGCGCTCGACGACGGCATCGAGGTGGTGGCCGAGGCCGGCGACGGCCGGCAGGCGGTCGAGCTGATACCGCAGGTGCGCCCCGACGTGGTGCTGATGGACATGCGCATGCCGGTGATGTCCGGTCTGGAGGCACTGCAGGTGCTGTCGCGGCAGGAACAGCTGCCGCCGACCATCATCCTCACCACTTTCGACGATGACCAGCTGGTGTTGGCCGGGCTCAAGGCCGGTGCCAAGGGCTACCTGCTCAAGGATGTCACCCTGGCGCAGCTGGTCGGTGCCATCCGCACCGTGGCCGACGGCGGTTCGCTGGTGCAGCCGGCGGTGACCCAGCGCCTGCTGTCCGGCCTGGAGCACATGCGCAACGAGTTCGTCAGCCTGGACCGCCCGGACCCGCTGACCGACCGCGAGACCGAGATCCTGCGGCTGATGGCCAGTGGCTTCTCCAACAAGGAGATCGCCAATTCGCTGGGCGTGGCCGAAGGCACCATCAAGAACCATGTGTCCAACATCCTTTCCAAGCTGGGCGTGCGCGACCGTACGCGCGCCGTACTGAAGGCGTTCGAACTCCAGCTGGTCTGAGGAAAATCGTTCAAGTACAACAACTTGGATGGTGGTCGGGGGTTTCCGCCAAGGTTGCCCCCTACTTGCCGGGTAGCGGTATGCGTTACCCTTCGAATTCTTTGTCCATACAAATACGCAGCCGGCAGGGAAACCGGTGCGCCAATCCCGATAAACAATGCCCGCGAAGCCTGCTAGGATTGGCGCTTCGCTTCAATCAACCCGGCCGTGGGATCGGCCCCGGAGACTCTCTGAATGACCCGTATTATCGAGTTCCTGATCGCCTTGGGGATCGTGGCTGGCCTGTTCGTCATCATTGGCGTATGTCTGCCGGGCGAGCGTCACATCACCGAAAGCATCGAGACCAACCGCAAGATGACGATCGTGTACGACACGGTCAGCAGCCTGCGCCGCTTCAAGGACTGGAACCCGCTGGTACTGCGCGATCCCGCCGTTGAACTGAAGCTGTCCGGCCCGGCCTCCGGTACCGGTGCCACCCTCGACTTCACCTCCAAGGACCTGGGCACCGGTTCCTGGAAGATCACCGAAGCCGAAGAGAACAAGCGTGTTGTGATCGCCATCGAAGACGCCACCAAGGGTCACGACAAGGTCACCACCTTCAGCCTGGAGCCGACCGGCAAGGGCGGTCGCAACGTCAAGATCACCCAGGACTACTCGGTGAAGTACGGCTTCGACCTGTTCGGCCGTTACGCAGGCCTGTATGTCAGCCGCCAGATCGGCGACGACATCAAGATGGGTCTGTCGCGCATGGCCAACATGCTCGCCAGCGTTCCGAACGTCGACTACCGCACGCCGGAAGCCCCGCTGACCGACCTTGCCATTGTTGAAGTGCCGGCCGAGAACCTGCTGGTCGTCAACGCCGGCAACGTCGATCGCGGTCAGGACACCATCACCAAGTCCATCAAGGACAACCAGGAGTGGATCAAGCGCGTGATGGAGGCCAATGGCCTTGAAGCCGCCGGTCCGTTCCGCATCATCACCACCGACTTCGGTCAGGAGAAGTACGCCTTCGATATCGCCCAGCCGGTGAAGAAGAAGGGTGCTGAAGGTGCTGCTGCCGACGAGCTGACCGTCAAGATCGACGGCGGCGCTCCGGTCAAGTACGTGCACGTTGCTCCGCACCGTTCGGCGCATGCGGCCTACACCGGCCACATGGCGGGTCTGGACGTGGCCCGCAACGGCCTGCGTGCCTGGGCCGTGACCTCGGGCAACGAAGTCATCGACCGCCCGTACGAAACCTGGAAGGACGGCATCGACAAGTCGTTCACTCCGGAAGCGACCTACGACATCTACTGGGCCGTCAAGTAAGCCTCGGCTGACCCATGTAGTGTTGGACACGAAAACGCGCCGCTCATTGCGGCGCGTTTTTTTTGATCTGGCGCCCGGCAAGGGGCGCTGCGCAAGGAGCCCTCATGTTCAATCTCGAACGTCGTGCACGTAAGCCGTCCCTGTTGGCCTGCCTGGGCGCGCTGCTGGCCGCTGCCTCGATCGGCCTGTCTGCCTATGCATCGCATGGCGTGGCCGATCCGCTGGCGCAGCAGCATCTGAACATGGCGGCGCTGTACGCGTTCGCGCATGGTGCGGTACTGGTGGCGCTTGGTCCGCGCGCGCACGGGGCGATCGCGCACCTGGCGCTGTACGTGCTGCTGCTGGGCGTGCTGCTGTTTTCCGGCAGCCTGGTGGGCGGGGCGCTGTGGCAGTGGCCGACGCGGATGGCACCGATCGGTGGCACCAGCATGATGGCCGGCTGGGTGCTGCTGGCGATCAATGCGCTGAGGCGGTGAGGGTCGCAGGGCTGTCGCTCCGATCCATACCGATGCGATCGTGATGGTTCATGGGCGTTACTTTTCTTTTCGCGCGAAAAGAAAAGTAACCAAAAGAAACGCGCCGCCGGCCGCGAGCCGATGCTGCGCATCGGTACCCTGTGCTCCTCGGCCCGTCGAGGGACGGTGCGGAGAGCAGCCGAGCATGGCTCGGCTCTACAGAATCGCAAGCACCTCTTCGCCCTCGCCGGACCTGCGGTGCTCGGCTCGCTTGAAGGCGGACCCAACAGCCGCGCGCTGACCCGTTATAGAGGCTTCGAGCGAAGCGACCCGCTTTTGTCTTTGCTCTCTTGTTCCATTCCGTGGCGGACGCACACGGAAACTGTCAGAGGCCGGGCGGGTGGGCTGGGCTGGGGTATCCGCGCCATGGATGGCGCGGCTAAGCCTCCAGGGGCGGATTCACGGCGTCCCCTGCCCAGCCTACCCGCCCGGACAGCTCCATGAATTTCGCCGTGCAGCCGCCACGAGGGGCTCAGCCGTTGGCCGGTCTCCAGCACCAGTGCCAGGGTTCGTAGACGATGCCGTGCGGGTTGTCGCGTGGGTAGCTCAGATGGAAGCCGTGCGTGCTGGCATGGGTCTGCAGCCACGCGAAGGCGTCTGTGGCTTCGAACGATTCTTCGGCCGGGGCATCGCCCGGTGTGCCGATGTCCAGTGCATGGCCGCTGTGGTGTTCGCTGAAACCCGGCGCGGCATTGACCTTCAGGATCTCCGTCACGCTCAGCCCGCGTGCAAGCTTCCGTTCGAAGATGCCCAACTGGTAGGCATGGCTGCGGAAACCGGAGATTGCATCCAGTGCGATGCCATCCCGCGCGGCGTGCAGGCGCATCCGTCGCCAGCCCTGTGCGGCACCACGGCGCAGCCATAGCGGGCGGGCGAAGCGGTCGCGGCCAGCGAAGTGCAGCAGGCACGGTTCCGGTTCCAGGGGCAGGCCGCTGTCATCGGCATAGCGCTGCACATCCAGGCCAAGCTGCTGTAGCCGCTGCTGCAGCCCGGCCAACGGAAGCCAGTGTTCTTCCAGCGCAGCGCCGAAGGGGCGGGCAGCGGTGGCGTCGAGCAGCGCCAGTGCGTCCTCGACCCCGGGCTCGCGCGGCAGGCGCGGCACCATCGAATGCACGCCGTGCGGCAGTACGGCCGCCAGATAGCGGCCATCGCGCTTGCGTCGCAGTACCCAACGCGCCTGCGACAGCAGGCGTGCATCCAGGTTGCTGCGTGCACGCAGCAGGTGGGCCGGCCACAGCTCGATGGCCTCGGTATTGATCAGCAGGGGCGGGCGTCGTTGCATCGCCGCAGCTTACTGCCGTGGCGCCGGCGCGGCCACCTTGCGCAGTGCGTCCAGCAGCACCTGCGGCCGGTCCAGGCTGAGCAGCAGCGTGCTGCCATCGCTGACCGGCAAGGCGAGAACGCGCGTTCGGTCGGTGACCAGCGCAAACCCCTTGCCGCCGCCCTGCAGGCGGAAGTGGCCGGAATAGAAACCCGGCATCGCATAGCCGTTGGTCTTGAAGCGGATGCCATAGCGGGGGTCACGCTGCAGGTCGACCACCTCGGTCTGGTCCAGCCGCAGCTGTGCCACCGGAACGCGGCGGCGGTACATCGTCGAGCGCACATCCAGTACGTCGTCGGCCAACTCCACCCGGCGGCGGAAGAAGGCCGCGCCCAGCCCGATGCCGAGCGCTGCAATCACCAGCAGGCTCCAGGCGGCGCTGCCGCCCATCCGGAACCAGGGCGGCGACAGCGTTACTTCGATCCAGGGCGCCGTCGCCGGTGCCTTGTACAACTGCGCATACAGGCAGGCCACGAACGCGGCGAGCAGGGGCAGCACGATCCACAGCACGCGCAACGGCGAGCTCTCGGCCACCTCGTATTGTTTCGGATCGCTGGCGCCCATGGCTCAGGCCTCCTTCTTGAATACCAGCATCGCCGGGCGCATCGGTGCGGGGATGATGATGTTGACCAGCTCCCAGCCCAGCTGGCCCTGGCGGCTCAGTTCGCTCTGGATGTCCTCGGCCTTGAGCAGGCCCATCATGGACGTCTTGACCTCGATGGTCTGGTAGCTCCAGCGCTTGCTCATTCCTTGTCCTCCGAAGATGGCGTGGGTTTCGGCAGGCGTCCTGCCTTGCGCAGGGCGTCGCGCAGCACGTATTCGATCTGTGCGTTGAGGCTGCGCAGCTCGTCGTCAGCCCAGCGCTGCGCGGCGGCCAGGACGTCGGCGTTGATGCGCAGCGGGTAGGCTTTCTTCTCACTCATGCAAGCTCCTGGCGGGGCGGTGGGGCGCCCCGTTGCGAGGGTGGTTCAGTACAGCGAACCGGCGTTGACGATCGGCTGGGTGCCGCGGTCCGAGCACAGCACGGTCAACAGGTTGCTGACCATGTGCGCCTTGCGTTCCTCGTCCAGCTGCACCACGCCGTTCTTCTGCAGTTCGGCCAGGGCCATTTCGACCATGCCGACCGCACCGGCCACGATGCGCGTGCGTGCGGCGATCACCGCGTTGGCCTGCTGACGCTGCAGCATCGCCTGGGCGATTTCGGCGGCGTAGGCGAGGTGGCTGATGCGCGCGTCGATCACCTGCACGCCGGCATCGGCCAGGCGCTCGGCCAGTTCGTTCTTCAGGTGCTGGGAGATCTCGCTGGCATGGCTGCGCAGGGCCAGCTGGCCATCCTCATGCTGGTCGTACGGATAGCTGGTGGCCATCGCGCGCAACGCCGATTCGGACTGGATGTGCACGAAGCTCTCGTAGTCGTCCACGTTGTAGACCGCTTCGGAGGCATCGACCACCTGCCAGACGATCACCGCGGCGATCTCGATCGGGCTGCCGTCCAGCTCGTTGACCTTCAGCTTGCCGCTCTCGAAGTTGCGCACGCGCTGGCTGACCCGCCGCTTGGCAAAGAAGGGGTTGTTCCAGCGCAGGCCGTTGTCCTTCACGGTACCCACGTACTTGCCGAACAGGCTCAGTACCGCCGCCTGGTTGGGCTGGATGGTGTACAGGCCGGCCAGGATGAACACGCCCAGCGCCACCAGCAGGGCGCCCAGCAGCATCAGCAGCAGGTTGGGCGAGCCGGTGCTGGCCTTGGCTGCCACGCCCAGTACGAACAGGGCTGCGCCGGCGAGGGCGACGAGCAGGGCGCCGGCCAGCGTGCCGAGGCCGTTGAGGGAAGACAGCGACTTCTCTTTCATGGCGGTACGTCCTTGAGGGTTCGGAGAGAAGATATCAAAGTGATATCACTTGTCGACTACCGTTCGTCGGATGCCATGGCCGGGACGGTCGGCCAGCTAGAATGCCCACCCGCCTTCACATCGCTGCTGGAACCGCCATGGCCAAGCTTGGAACTCCGTTGTCCCCCTCCGCCACCCGCGTGCTGCTGCTGGGCTCGGGCGAACTCGGCAAGGAGGTGGCCATCGAGCTGCAGCGGCTGGGTGTGGAAGTGATCGCCGCCGACCGCTATGCCGATGCCCCGGCCATGCAGGTCGCGCACCGCTCGCACGTGATCGACATGCTCGATGCGATGGCCCTGCGTGCCCTGATCGCCCAGGAGCAGCCGCACCTGGTGGTGCCGGAGATCGAGGCCATCCATACCGAGACCCTGGTCCAGCTGGAGCAGGAGCAGGGCCTGCGGGTGATCCCGACCGCGCGCGCCGCCCGCCTGACCATGGACCGCGAGGGCATCCGCCGCCTGGCCGCCGAAACCCTCGGCCTGCCGACCTCGCCGTATCGCTTCGTCGATACCGAAGCCGAGTACCGCGCCGCCGTGGCCGCCATCGGCCTGCCGTGCGTGGTCAAGCCGGTGATGTCGTCCTCGGGCAAGGGCCAGAGCACGCTGCGCAGCGAGGCGGACATCGCCCCGGCCTGGGAGTACGCGCAGACCGGTGGCCGCGCCGGAGCCGGTCGCTGCATCGTCGAAGGCTTCATTGATTTCGATTACGAGATCACCCTGCTCACCGTGCGCCATGCCGGTGGCACCTCGTTCTGCGCGCCGATCGGCCATCTGCAGAAGGACGGCGATTACCGCGAAAGCTGGCAGCCGCAGCCGATGTCGAGCGCGGCACTTGCGCGTGCCGAAGAGATCTCGCGCGCGATCACCGATGACCTCGGTGGCTGGGGCCTGTTTGGCGTCGAGCTGTTCGTGAAGGGCGACGAGGTGTGGTTCAGCGAAGTGTCACCGCGCCCGCACGACACCGGCCTGGTGACGCTGGTCTCGCAGGAACTGAGCGAGTTCGCGCTGCACGCGCGCGCCATCCTCGGCCTGCCGATCCCGGTGATCCGCCAGAGCGGGCCGTCTGCCTCGTGTGCGCTGCTGGCACACGGTGAGGGCGTGCCGTACTTCAATAGCGTCGCCGCCGCCCTGCAGGTGCCGGACACCGCCGTGCGCCTGTTCGGCAAGCCGAGCGTGCATGGCCACCGCCGCGTCGGCGTGACCCTGGCGCGCGCGGAAACCATCGACGAAGCGCGTTCGATCGCACGTGACGCCGCCGACGCCATCGGCGTCGAACTGCGCCCGTAAAGCAAAAAGGGGACGGAGGGGATTAAGTCGCTTTTCCACAAACGACTTAATCCCCTCCGTCCCCTTTTTGTGTGGGGCTACGGCTTCACATCCACCCACACCAGGTGGTGGTCGCTGCCGTCGGCGATCTTCGCTTCCGGGCTTTCATTGGCCGGCCAGAAGATGCCGCTGCCCACGTATTCGAAACCGGTCGAGGGCAGCACGTAGTCCAGGCGCATGGTGCCGGACTTCGGGCCGAAATCGCCGGTGGCGTGGAACGGTGCGCCCTTGCGCTCGATGCCCTTGGCCGCATAGGCCAGGCTGGTCTGCTCGCCACCGACGCTGCGTGGGGTGGGGTAGCGCAGCACGCGGGCGTTCTCGATCAGTTCGACGATCGCCTCATGGCGGCCATCGCCGTCGACCGGGTCGTTGTTGAGGTCGCCGAGGATCACGAAGCGCGCGTCCTGCGCCAGGCCGCCGCACTGGCCCTTGTCGTCGCACAGCCACGGCTTGTCACCCTTGGACAGGTATTCCTGCCACAGGCGCAGTTCGTCGTGGTTGCGCGCCGCGTTGCGCTTTTCCGGGCCGTCGAACACCGGCGGGGTCGGGTGCGAGACCAGCGCGTGCACCACACCGGCCGGGGTCTTCACCGGCACGTCCCAATGCGACTTCGACGACAGCCGCAGCTGCGACCACACGTGGTCGTTGTAGAAGCTCTTGCCGGTGCGCGGGTCGACCGGACGGATCGCCCCCGGCATCGCGCTCCACTTCAGCAGCTGGAAGCTGCGCACCTTGGCTTCATCGATCGGGTAGCGCGACAGCACCAGCATGCCGTACTGGCCCGGGTGCAGGCCGTAGCCCCAGGCGTCGTTGCCGCGGCTGCGGCCTTCGCCGCCGACCACGCCGTTGTTGTCCAGGTCCAGGCCGCTGGGCACGCCGGTATTGACCGGCGCCAGGTAGCGGTAGGCGAAGTGCAGCGGCTTGCCGCCACCGGGCTGGGCGACGTCCAGGTAGCGCTTCTGGAACAGGTCGGCGGCGCGATGCGCATCGTCGAAGTCGAATTCATTCAGCAGCACCAGGTCCGGGCGCACCTGCTGCAGCACCGCGGCGATCTTGCGTGCGTGCTCGCTGTCGCCTTCCAGTTCCTTGATCAGGCCACCGGCGTCATCGGAGTACAGCGAGGTGTTGTAGGTGGCCAGGCGCAGCGCGCCGGACGGCTTTTCGGTCATCGCAGGGGACGTGGCGAAGGCGGGGGCGGTGGCGCCGCAGAGCAGGGCCAGGGCGAGGATCAGGGGTTTGGCGTTCATGGGCCGTATTGTGCACCCGGCCCGGTGTCAGCGGTTTGTCAGCGCCCGTCCAGATCCTTGTCGAAATCGTGCCAGCGGCGGCCATCGTAGGCCTCCAGCGGATGGAAGCGGCGCTTGTAGTCCATCTTCTGGTGGCCGCGGATCCAGTAGCCCAGATACACGTGCGGCAGGCCCTCGCGGCGGGCCCATTCGATCTGCTGCAGGATCGCGAAGGTGCCCAGCCCGCGTGCGGCGTGGTCCGGGTCGAAGAAGGTGTAGACCGCCGACAGGCCATGCTCGGTGACGTCGGTCACCGCCACCCCCAGCAGCTGGCTGGGCTGGCCGTCGTGGCCGGGCAGGCGCATCTCCATGAAACGGGTATGCGACCAGCTGCCGATCAGGAACTGCTCGAACTCGTGCGGGCCGTGGTCGTCCATGCCGCCATTGGCGTGGCGGTGGGTGAGATAGCGGTGGTACAGCGCGAACAGGTCGTCGCGGGCGGTGGCGGCGGTGATCCGCACCTCCAGGTCGTCATTGCGGGCGGCACAACGGCGCTGGCTGCGGTCCGGGGCGAAGCGCGCCACCGGGATGCGCACCGCCACGCAGGCCTGGCAGTGCGCGCAATGCGGCCGGTAGACCAGGTCGCCGCTGCGGCGGAAGCCCCAGCTCAGTGCCAGCGGGTACAGGCCGCCAAGGCGGCGATCGTGCGGGTCCAGCACCAGGTCGCGCGCCACCCGGTCCGACCAGTACCCGCAGGGGTGCTCGCCGGTCTGGAAAAGTCGCAGTTCGTCGTCTCTGTCGCCATGTATCGCCATGGGCACAGCATAGCCCCAGCCTGTCGCAGTGGCGGCGACTGTCCGCCGGATGAATGGAACCGGCAGTGGCGTCAACCGATGTCGCGCCCGGGCGTTGTTGTTCCCCGAGGGTGAAGTGATCACCCCGACGCTGTTCCCATCCCCAGGAGTGACCTCATGATCCGTACCCCCCTGCTGCTGGCCCTGCTGCTCGGCACCTCTGCTTCCGGTATCGCGCTGGCGGCCGACACCCCGACCACGCCGGCGCAGCGCCCGGCCAAGCTGGACACCAACGGCGACGGCGTGATCGACCGCAGCGAGGCCGCTGCCAACCCGCGCCTGGCCGCGAAGTTCGACGAGCTGGACAAGAACAAGGATGGCAAGCTCTCGCGCGATGAGCTGCCGCGCTGGCAGCATGGCCGCCGTGGCCACGGCGGTGAGCGCTGGGCCAAGCTGGACGTCAACAAGGATGGCCGCATCAGCCGCGAGGAAGCCAAGGCCGACCCGCGCCTGGCCGCACGCTTCGACCCGCTCGATCTCAACAAGGACGGCTACCTGGACAAGGCCGACCGCGAGCTGCGCATGAAGCAGCGCCGTGACGCCTGGTTCGCTGCCGCCGACACCAACAAGGATGGCCAGCTGAGCAAGGCCGAGTTCGATGCGGCCAAGGGCCCGATGCACGGTGGCCCGCGCCACGGCGGTCCGCGCGATGGCGCCGCGCCGAAGCCGCAGCGCTGAGTTTCAATGCAGTGATTGATGACAACGCCGGCGCACTGCCGGCGTTGCCCGTTACAGGCGGCCGCTGCGCATCAGTGAGTACACCACCAGCGCGATGACCATCAGGTTCATGGCGATGATGCCGGTGCGGCCATACATGGACTCGTATTTCCAGTTGGTCCCGCTGCGGCCGCGCCGCGCCGAATCACGCGCGATCATCGGCGCCATTACCCGCTGCAGCGGCACCAGACACTGGTAGTTGACCACGCCCAGGCCGACCGCCAGCACCGCCAGCTGTGCCCAGACCGGCGCCTGCAGCATCACAGCCAGCAGGATCGCCAGGCACCAGAACATGCCGGTGAGGATGTTGAGGTAGAGGAACCGGCGAACATCGGCGCGCTCGGACGCCGTTTCGGTGTACGACATCAGGAAGCGTCCGCCCAGATAGCTGCCGATCGCACCACCGACCACGCCACCGATCACCGCCCCCCAGCTTTCGGCCGGCAGCACGTGCAGCTGGCCCAGCGTGGCAGTCAGCGAGCCCATCGCAGTGCCTCCGGCAGCGCTGGCACCGCCGAGGCCAAGCTTGCTGCCGCCGATGCCGACGCCGGTGCCGAGCAGGATCGCGGCACTGGCGGTGCCGGGCGCGGCCACCAGCACCATCGACACCACAGCGGTGGCGAATGCGGCGCTCGGCGCGCTGCTGCGCGCGAATTCGCCGAAGCGCTGCAGCAGGCCGTCGCGCACCAG
This sequence comes from Stenotrophomonas sp. S4, assembly GCF_054187805.2. Classification (NCBI taxonomy): domain Bacteria; kingdom Pseudomonadati; phylum Pseudomonadota; class Gammaproteobacteria; order Lysobacterales; family Lysobacteraceae; genus Stenotrophomonas; species Stenotrophomonas sp. S4. Next base: position 1,266,037 of record NZ_CM196188.1, read on the forward strand.
GGCGCGGGCACGCGACAGGCGCTTGCGCACGGCGGCGTCACTGAGCCCGAGCAGGTCGGCCACCTGCTGCGAGCGTTGGCCTTCGCGGTAGTACAGCAACAGCACTTCGCGGCTGTCGGCGGGGAGTGCGGAAATGATGTCCTCGGCGGCGATCTCTTCTTCCACCCGTTGCAGGCGGTCGGCCGCGCCCGGGGCCGGGTCGGCCGCCATGCCCATCGCCACTTCGGCCGCTTCGCCGGTCAGCGGCCGGCCACGTTGTGCACGCAGCCAGTCGCGGGCCAGGTTGCGGGTGATCTGCCGCAGCCAGGGCAGGAAGCTGGTCGAGCTGCGCAGCTGGTGCAGCTGCTGCCAGCCCTTCACGAAGGCCTCCTGGGCGATGTCCTCGCTGGCCTGGCGGTCGCGGGTGATGGCCAGGGCGATGGCGGTGACCGTGTTCTGGCAGGCCAGCACGATGCGGCCGTAGGCATGCTGGCAACCGCTGGCGGCGGCGGGCAGTTCGCGTTCCAGGGTCTGGTCGATCGATGCGGCGAACGTCGTCATGGCGGCGGCTCTCCTGCTGGGATTGTGTCCCATGACGGAGCCGCGCGCCGTTTGTGACCGAAAAAAGGGGACGGAGGGAATTAAGTCGTTTGTGGCACAAACGACTTAATTCCCTCCGTCCCCTTTTTCACCCGCGAATTATTTCGAGGGCTGGATGCGGACCCGGACTTCTTCCTCTTCCGGTGCGGCCTGCGGAGCCGGTTGCGTCTGCTGCGGTTGCGCCTGCGGGGCAGGGACCGGAGCTGCCGGAGCCGGTGCGCCGCGATGGCGCAGGCCGATCACCAGCGCCACGCCGGCGATCACCACCAGCAGGGCGATGCGAATGCGCCAGGCCCAGCTGCGGCCACCGCTGCCCTGTTCCGGTGCGTCGCGGAAGGCGAATTCGGCGGTCGGATGGTCGCGGCGGGTGGTGTCGAGCAGGCGCGCCTCACGCAGGATTTCGCGCGCGCGCGGCTGGTCGTCGGCGCGCACGATCCACACCGCCGGGTAGGCGTTGGCGTTGCCCAGGTCGGTATAGCTGAACTGGCCGCGGCGACGGGTCTTGTACGAGCGCCCATTGGTCACCTTGACGTCGATGCCATGCCCGCGCAGGAGCTCGGCCACGCCTTCGACGGTTTCCACGCGCTGGCTGCTGAAGATCTGGCGCATGGGATCAATCCTTGGCCGGTACGGCGGCGGCCGCTGCCTGGTCGGGAACCACGCGGATCAGGCCTTCCTGCGCGGTGCTGGCCACCAGCACGCCATTGCGGGTGAAGAACTGGCCGCGGGCCAGGCCGCGCGAATCCTGCGCGCTGGGGCTGTCCAGCGAGTACAGCAGCCAGTCGTCGGCACGGAACGGGCGGTGGAACCAGATCGCGTGGTCGAGCGAGGCCATCTGCACGTGCGGGTGGTAGTAGCTGATGCCGTGCGGGAACGTGGCCGTGCCCAGCAGGTGGAAGTCGGAGGCGTAGGCCAGCAGCGCCTGGTGCAGCTCCGGCGCATCGCCGACCGGTTCGCTCAGACGCAGCCACACCTGGTGGTACGGCGGGCGCTTGGGCGGGTTCAGTTCGTCGCGCGGGTAGACGTGGCGGAACTCGAACGGGCCGCCGCGCGACAGCCAGCGCTGCACCTTGATAGGCAGGCGTTCCAGGACTTCGGCCGGCAGCGGCCGGTTCGGTTCGATGTCTTCCGGCTGCGGCACTTCGGGCATCTTGTGCTGGTGCTCGGCACCGGTTTCGGCCTGCTGGAACGAGGCCGCGCAGAAGAAGATCACCTTGCCGTGCTGGATCGCGGTGACCCGGCGCACCGAGAAGCTGCCGCCGTCGCGGGTGCGGTCCACGTCGTAGACGATCGGGTGGTCGATGTTGCCGGCGCGCAGGAAGTAGGCGTGCAGCGAGTGCACGTGGCGGCCGTTGTCGACCGTGGCCTGTGCCGCAGCCAGCGCCTGGCCCAGCACCTGCCCGCCGAACACGTACTTGGTGCCGATGTCGCGGCTCTGCCCGCGGAACAGGTTGTCCTCCAGCCGCTCCAGCGTGAGCAGGTCGATCAGCTCGGAGACGACGGGTTCGGGCGTGTCGTTCAAGGGGGCGGCCACAGCAGTGAGAAGGCCCCGATTATACCGGTCAGGGGTCAGATCCCTTTCGCCTGGCGAAAGGGATCTGCCCCCGGGCGGGGGAGCCGCTATTTGCCGAGGCGCGCCACCAGCGCCTGCAGGGCGTTCTGCGCATCCGGGGCGAACCAGGCCTCGACGAAACGGTCGAGCTGGATCAGGTCCGGCTGCAGCGCCACGTGCAGGTCTGCACGGGCAATCGCGCGGGTCAGCAGCATCGGCTGCCGCGGCTGCTTGAGCAGGTTTTGCAGCCAGGCCACGGCACGCGCGACCACCAGGTCACCCTCGGCCAGTTCATCGACCAGGCCGATCTGCACCGCCTGTTCGGCCGGCACCAGCGAACCGGTGGTCAGCAGGACGCCGGCGCGGTGCACGCCCACGGCACGGCGCAGCAGGCGCTGGATGCCCTCCGGCGCGATCAGGCCCACCTGGACTTCGTTCAGGCCGATGGCATACGGCCGCGACGGATCGGCGCTGCGCGCCATCACCCGGTAGTCGCAGCACAGCGCCAGCACGCAGCCGCCGGCCGGGGCGTGGCCGGTGATCGCCGCGACCACCGGGATGCGGCTCTCGGCCAGTGTGCGCACGGCGCCAAAGAAGGCGTTCCAGGTGTCCAGCAGCTTGTGCTTGTCATCGCCATGCGAGAGCAGGTGCGGCACGTCCATGCCGCCGGTGAAGATGCGCTCGCTGCCCGACAGCACGATGCCGTGCGCGTCTTCGGCCATGGCCAGCTCGATGGCATGGATCAACTGCCGGCACAGTTCGGTGTCCAGTGCGTTGACCGGCGGCCGCGCCAGGCGCAGTTCGCGGATGGGGCCATGGTTGATCACCTCGATGAGCGTCGTCATGCTGCGGTCTCGTTGCGAAGAAGGAACCTGGGCGATGATAACCAAACCATTCGTTGGCGTACTGTGGGTTCTGTGTGCGGCTGCAGCATCGGCCTCGGCGGCGGAACCGGCCTGCGTCACGGTGGAGCAGGGCTGGGCGCGGCTGCCGCCGAATCCGGCGATGCCGATGACCGCCGGCTACGGCGTGATCCACAACGGCTGCAGCAAGGCAGTGGCGATCACCGGCGCGACCAGCAGCAGCTTCGACGATGTGTCGCTGCACGAGACCACGATCACGGATGGGGTCAGCCGGATGCGCGCGATCGAGCGACTGCCGCTGGCGCCGGGCGCACGTGCCGAGCTCAAGCCCGGCGGCCTGCACCTGATGTTGATGCAGGGCAAGGGTGCGCTGAAGGAAGGGCAGGTGGTGCCGCTACGGCTGCAGCTGGAAGGCGGCGGCGAAGCGAGTGCGACGTTGACCGTGCGCAAGGCTGCGAAATGACGATCGGGTAGTGCCGGCCGCTGGCTGGCAACACAGGAAATGCCGGCCAGCGGCCGGCACGACCACGGGGTCTTACGTCCAGTCGTACGAGAACAGCACCGTGCGGCTTTCCGGCTCGTACAGCATCACGATCGCATCGGCGCCGGTGGCGCACCAGTTGTAGCCGGCTACGTCGGCCACGGCGAAGAACTTGTTGCCATTGCGGGTGATGATCACCGTTTCGGCATCGTCCGCAGCATTGGGGTCATCGGCAGCCTCGGTAAAGCCCAGTTCGAAGGCCGCGGGAATTTCTGCGGTTTCGGTCCAGTTGCCGAAACCGATCGGGCCACCCAGCGTATCCAGGTAATCGCGCTCGCTGGCTTCACCCTTGCCGTAGCGCGAGTAGCAGGCGAGGCGGCCATGCGTGGCGTGGTAGTCGCGTGCCCTGGCGTAGCTGTCGCGCATCTGCGCGATGTGTTCCTGCGCGTCCTTGTCCTGCACCGCGTCGCCGATGAAATAGCCCTCGTTGCCGAGGAAGCGCATCTCGTTGCCGGCGGTCAGTTCGAAGGCGATCCAGTTGGTGCCGGTGAAATCGTTGTGGTGTTCTCCGGTGGTCTCGCCGATGCAGCCGTCGTAGGGCTCGATCGGGCACAGCATCGTCGCCACCTGGCCGGCCAGTTCCGGGCGCAGTACACCCAGGTCGATCTTCAGCAGCGGCAGCAGGTGCTGGCCGAGCCAAGCCTGGTCGGCGGGAAAGACGTCGGTGGGGAAGGGGACCATGCCGGGCAGCAGGTCGCTCAGTTCAGTCTGGTGGATCATGTCAGTCCTTTGAATTGGATCGGTAGTGCCGGCGGCTGGCCGGCAGCCTCATTGCCGCCGAAGCGTGCCGACCAAGGTCGGCACCTACCAGAGCGCGTCAGGTAGAGGCGTTGCGGATCGCGTCCGGCAGCGGTGCGCTCTTGCCGGTCTGCGTATCCATCCACACCACCACTACGTTGCCATCCGAGTACAGCTTCGACTCGTCCTGCTGGTCGACGATGCGGTGGCCGATGGTCACGCTGCTGTTGCCCAGGCGCTCGACGAACAGCTCGACCAGGATGTCGTTGGGCCACACGATCGGCAGCCGATAGTTGACGTTGGTCGCGGCCACCACCGGGGCGATGCGGTCGGTCATCGACACGCCGTCCACGCCCAGCATCCAGCGCACGCGCGCTTCTTCCAGGTAGGAAATGTACTTGGCGTTGTTGACGTGGCCCATGCTGTCCATGTCACGCCAGCGCACGCTGATCGGGATGCGGGCCAGGATCTTGTGTTCGCTGCTCATCAGGCGTCCTTCTTCTTCGACGTGCTCTTGCTGGCCTTGCCGGTGCTCTTGGCGGCCACGGCCTTCTTCGCCACCTTGGCAGGCTTTTCAGGCTTCACCTTGCGCGGCGGACGCGCATCGGGCTTGTTGGCCACGGCGGCCGGCTGCTCGGGGCGCGCGCTGGTGGACGGCAGCATGCGGGCCAGGAACTGGCCGGTGTACGACTGCGGGCAGGCCGCCACGTCTTCCGGCGTGCCGGTGACCAGGATGGTGCCACCGCGGTGGCCGCCTTCCGGACCCAGGTCGACGATCCAGTCGGCGGTCTTGATCACGTCCAGGTTGTGCTCGATCACCACCACCGTGTTGCCTTCGTCGCGCAGCTTGTGCAGCACGCCCAGCAGCGCTTCGATGTCGTGGAAGTGCAGGCCGGTGGTCGGCTCGTCGAGGATGTACAGGGTACGGCCGGTATCGCGGCGCGACAGTTCCTTGGACAGCTTCACGCGCTGTGCTTCACCACCGGACAGCGTGGTCGCGCTCTGGCCCAGCTTGATGTAGCTCAGGCCGACGTCGACCAGCGTTTCCAGCTTGCGTGCGATCGACGGCACCGGCTCGAACAGCTTCAGTGCATCCTCGACGGTCATTTCCAGCACGTCGTTGATGTTGAAGCCCTTGTACAGGATCTCCAGCGTTTCACGGTTGTAGCGCTTGCCATGGCAGACATCGCACGGCACGTACACGTCCGGCAGGAAGTGCATCTCGACCTTGATCAGGCCGTCGCCCTGGCAGGCTTCGCAGCGGCCACCGCGCACGTTGAAGCTGAAACGGCCCGGCGAATAGCCGCGCGCACGCGCTTCGGGCACCTGTGCGAACAGTTCGCGCAGGGGAGTGAACAGGCCGGTGTAGGTGGCCGGGTTCGAACGTGGAGTGCGGCCGATCGGCGACTGGTCGATGTCCACCACCTTGTCGAACAGGTCCAGGCCATCGATCTCCTTGTATGGGGCGATCGGGTGCGAGGAACCGTTGATCTCGTTGGCGGCCAGCGAGAACAGGGTGTCGTTGATCAGGGTCGACTTGCCGGAGCCGGACACACCGGTCACGCAGGTCAGCAGGCCCGACGGAATCGCCAGGTCCACGCCCTTCAGGTTGTTGCCGCTGGCCCCGCGCAGGTGCAGGGTCATCTTCGGGTTCGGCTTGTGCCGGCGCGCGGGGATCTCGATCGCACGCTTGCCCGACAGGTACTGGCCGGTCAGCGAACGCGGTGCCTCCAGGATGTCCTGCAGGGTGCCCTGGCCGACGATCTCGCCGCCATGCACGCCCGCGCCCGGGCCGATGTCCAGCACGTAGTCGGCCAGGCGGATCGCATCCTCGTCATGCTCGACCACGATCACCGTGTTGCCGAGGTCGCGCAGGCGGGTGAGGGTGCCGAGCAGGCGTTCGTTGTCGCGCTGGTGCAGGCCGATCGACGGCTCGTCGAGCACGTACATCACGCCGACCAGGCCGGCACCGATCTGGCTGGCCAGGCGGATGCGCTGTGCCTCGCCACCGGACAGGGTGTCGGCCTTGCGCTCCAGGGTCAGGTAATCCAGGCCCACATCGACCAGGAAGCCGAGGCGCTCACCGATCTCCTTGACGATCTTCGAGGCGATCTCGCCACGCCAGCCCGGCAGGCTCAGTTCGCTGAAGAACTTCAGCGCCTCGTCGATCGGCAGCACCACCAGGTCCGGCAGCGGGCGGTCGGCCACGAACACGTTGCGTGCCGCCTTGTTCAGGCGCGCGCCATGGCATTCCGGGCACGGCTGTTCGCTGATGTACTTGGACAGTTCTTCGCGCACCGCCGGCGATTCGGTTTCCTTGTAGCGGCGCTCGAGGTTGGGAATGATGCCTTCGAAGCGGTGCTTGCGCTGGGTGCGGCCACCGGCTTCGGTGAAGTAGGTGAAGGTGATCGCTTCATCGCCACTGCCGTACAGCACGGCCTGCTGCACGTTCTGCGGCAGCGAGTTCCACGTCGCGTCGACATCGAACTTGTAGTGCTTGGCCAGCGACGCGATCAGCTGGAAGTAGTAGGCATTGCGGCGATCCCAGCCGCGCACCGCACCGGCGGCCAGCGACAGCTCGGGGTGCACCACCACGCGCGACGGATCGAAGAATTCGGCCATGCCCAGGCCATCGCAGCCGGGGCAGGCGCCCATCGGTGCGTTGAACGAGAACAGGCGCGGTTCCAGCTCCGGCAGCGAGTAATCGCAGACCGGGCAGGAGTACTTGGAGGAGAACAGGGTCGGCGCGGTCTCGGCCTTGTCCAGGCTCTGCACCGAGGCCATGCCGTCGCCGAGTTTCAGCGCGGTCTCGAAGCTCTCGGCCAAGCGCTGCTTGATGTCCTCGCGCGGGCGGAAGCGGTCGATCACCGCTTCGATGGTGTGCTTCTGGCGCAGTGCCAGCGGCGGCACCGCGTCGATTTCATGCAGCTCGCCGTCCACGCGCACGCGCACGAAACCCTGCGCGCGCAGCTGGTCGAACACCTGGGCGTGCTCGCCCTTGCGGTCGCGGATGACCGGGGCCAGCAGCATGTAGCGCTGTTCCGGGTCCAGGGTCAGTACCTGGTCGACCATCTGGCTGACCGTCTGCGCTTCCAGCGGATAGCCGTGGTCCGGGCAGCGCGGGGTGCCGACGCGGGCGTACAGCAGGCGCAGGTAGTCGTAGATCTCGGTGATCGTGCCGACGGTCGAGCGCGGGTTGTGTGAGGTCGATTTCTGCTCGATCGAGATCGCCGGGGACAGGCCCTCGATGTGGTCCAGGTCCGGCTTTTCCATCACGCTCAGGAACTGGCGCGCATAGGCCGACAGCGACTCGACATAGCGGCGCTGGCCTTCTGCATAGATGGTGTCGAACGCCAGCGAGGACTTGCCCGAGCCGGACAGGCCGGTGATCACGATCAGCTTGTCGCGGGGCAGGTCGAGGTCGAGGTTCTTCAGGTTGTGCGTCCGCGCGCCGCGGATGCGGATGAAATCCATCGCCATGGGGGATCCGGTTGTGGGGGCGTTGGCTGGGTGCCGGGCCAGCAGGGAACGGCAATCGGTCAGCCTACCGAGGTGACCAGATGGGGGCAATGGGCGACAATGCCAGCCCCGTGTCTCACCTTGTGAGACGGGCCGTCAGGCAGGGGTCAGATCCCTTTTCACGGGGTGGAATGGGATCTGGCCCCGTCCCGGCGCCCCCCTTTGCGGGGCCCCCCGGCCGTTCAGGGGTTGACTTGACCCGCGCCGGTTGATTTGCGTACAATCCCGCTCCTGTCCGCCCTCGATGGCGGCAGCTCAGACCACAATAACTACAGAGGAAGGCCTGGTCATGTACGCAGTACTGGTCACCGGCGGTAAGCAATACCGCGTGGCGCAGGGCGAAAAGCTCCGCATTGAAAAGCTCGAAGTCGAAGTCGGCAGCGAGATCAAGTTTGACAACATCCTGATGCTGGGTGACAGCGACGGCGTGAAGCTGGGCGATGCGCTGAAGGGCGCTGCCGTCACCGCCAAGGTCCTGTCCCAGGGTCGTGCTGACAAGGTCCGGATCATCAAGTTCCGTCGCCGCAAGCACCACATGAAGCGTCAGGGTCACCGTCAGTACTACACCGAAATCGAGATCACCGGCATCGCCGGCTAAGCATCAGGAGAAGCAGTCATGGCACATAAAAAGGGCGTAGGCTCCTCGCGCAACGGTCGCGACTCCAACCCGAAGTACCTGGGCGTCAAGATCTTCGGCGGCCAGGCCATCGAAGCCGGCAACATCATCGTGCGTCAGCGCGGCACCCAGTTCCACCCGGGTTCGGGCGTTGGCCTGGGCCGTGACCACACCCTGTTCGCCCTCGTGGACGGCAAGGTGGAGTTCTCGGTCAAGGGCGCCAAGAAGCGTCGCACCGTCAGCATCGTCTCGGCCGACGCCTGATCCAGGCATCGCCGGCACCCGTGCCCCGGCATGGGAGTGCTGCATGAAGAGCCCCGCTTCGGCGGGGCTTTTCGTTAGAGTGGGCGCAAGACCGGCCAGGCCGGGCTGCCGGCCATCGGCAGGCATAACATTCAAGGCGGCGGCCGGCAGGCCACGCCCATCGCAGGCATCGAAACAATGAAACTGGTAGACGAAGCAGAAATCGAAGTGTTCGCCGGCAACGGCGGCAACGGCTGCATTGGCTTCCGTCGCGAGAAGTTCATTCCGCTCGGCGGCCCGGACGGCGGCGACGGCGGTGCGGGCGGCAGCGTGTACATCCGCGCCGACGAAAACCTGAACACCCTGGTCGACTTCCGCCATGACCGCATCTTCAAGGCGCAGCGCGGCGAGAACGGCATGGGCCGCCAGGCCTATGGCAAGGGTGGTGAAGACCTGACCATCACCGTGCCGGTCGGCACCGTGGTCATCAACGTCGCCACCGATGAAGTCATCGGCGACCTGACCCAGCACAACGACCGTCTGCTGGTGGCCAAGGGGGGCCGTGGCGGCCTGGGCAACATGCACTTCAAGAGCTCGACCAACCGCTCGCCGCGCCAGGCGCTGCCGGGCGAGCCGGGCGAAGAGCGCACGCTGAAGCTGGAGCTGAAGCTGCTGGCCGATGTCGGCCTGCTGGGCTTCCCCAATGCCGGCAAGAGCACCCTGATCCGTGCCGTTTCGGCGGCAACGCCGAAGGTGGCCGATTACCCGTTCACCACGCTGTACCCGAACCTGGGTGTGGTGAAGGTGGAGAACTACCGCAGCTTCGTGATCGCCGACATTCCGGGCCTGATCGAAGGCGCGGCGGACGGCGCCGGCCTTGGTGCGCAGTTCCTGCGCCACCTGCAGCGCACCCGCCTGCTGCTGCACCTGGTGGACATCTCGCCGATGGAAGGTGGCGTGGAAGGCATTTCGCCAGTCGAGCAGGTGCGTGCGATCGAGCGCGAGCTGGAAAAGCACGATCCGGAGCTGCTGAACAAGCCGCGCTGGCTGGTGCTGAACAAGGCCGACCTGATGTTCGAAGACGAGGCCAAGGCGGCGGCCGAGCAGATCGTCGCCGAGCTGGGCTGGAAGGAGCCGTGGTTCCTGGTGTCGGCGCTGGGTCGCGAAGGTACCTTCCCGATCATGAGCCGGATCATGGCCTTCTTCGATCGCCAGAAGGAAGATGAGCTGGAAGCCCGCAACGCGCAGTGATGCTGTTGTGGTTCCATGCGAAAAGCCCGGCTTCGGCCGGGTTTTTTGTTTTCCGGTAGTGCCGGCCGCTGGCCGGCATTCCTCGGGGTTGCCGGCCAGCGGCCGGCACTACCGGATCGCAGGCAACAAAAAACCCGGCCGGGGCCGGGCTTTTGTCTGCAGCCCAACCCCGAAGGGCAGGGCGGCAACGCCGGATCAGGCGGCCTTGAGGGCCTTGATGCGGTCGTTCAGGCGGCTCTTGTGGCGAGCAGCCTTGTTCTTGTGGATCAGGCCACGCGCGCTGAAGCGATCCAGGATCGGCTGGGCAACGGCGAAGGCGGCTTCGGCGCCGGCGGCATCGTTGGCGTCCAGCGCCTTGATCACTTTCTTGACAGCGGTGCGCAGCATCGAGCGCTGAGCCACGTTGCGCGCGTTGCGCACGACGGTCTGCTTGGCGCGCTTCTTGGCGGACTTGATATTGGCCACGGTGGTGGTTTCCTGAAAAAATCGGTGTTATGGGAACAGCAAGCTAGCTAGTATGATGGCGTAAGAAATGCACGTCAAGTCGATTGTCAAGAGGGACGCTGAGTGAGTTCACCCAAGTTGTTGCGGGGCCTGCTGTCGTTCAGCAGCATGACCATGGTCTCGCGCGTTCTCGGACTTGTCCGGGACTTCGTGGTGACCACCACGTTCGGCACCAACGCCATCACTGATGCTTTCTGGGTCGCCTTCAGGGTACCCAATTTCCTGCGCCGGTTGTTCGCCGAAGGGTCTTTTGCCACCGCTTTCGTGCCGGTGTTCACGGAAGTGAAGGAAACCCGCAGCCACGCCGAGCTGCGCGAACTGATGGCCCGCACTGCCGGCACCCTGGGTGGGGTGCTGATGCTGGTCACCGCGTTGGCGCTGATCTTCGCGCCGCAGCTGGCCTCGGTTTTCTCAAGCGGTGTTGATACCGATCCGGTCAAGCAGGGCCTGCTGGTCGACCTGTTCCGCCTGACCTTCCCGTTCCTGCTGTTCGTCTCGCTGACCGCACTGGCCGGCGGCGCGCTCAACAGCTTCCAGCGCTTTGCCATGCCGGCGCTGACCCCGGTCATCCTCAACCTGTGCATGATCGCCGGCGCGCTGTGGCTGGCGCCGCGGCTGGGCGGCACTCCAGAGAAGCAGATCCTGGCGCTGGGCTGGGCGGTACTCGCCGCCGGCCTCCTGCAGCTGCTGTTCCAGCTGCCCTCGCTGAAGGGCATCAACCTGCTGACCCTGCCGCGCTGGGGCTGGAGCCATCCGGGCGTGCGCAAGGTGATGACGCTGATGGTGCCGACCCTGTTCGGTTCGTCGGTGGCGCAGATCAACCTGCTGCTGGATACGGTGATCGCGGCCAAGCTGACCGACGGCTCGCAGTCGTGGCTGTCGCTGGCCGACCGCTTCCTGGAGCTGCCGCTGGGTGTGTTCGGCGTGGCGCTGGGCACGGTGATCCTGCCGGCCCTGGCCCGCCACCACGTCAGTACCGACCGCGAGGGCTTCTCGCGCTCGCTGGACTGGGGCCTGCGCATGACCCTGTTGATCTCGGTGCCGGCCATGCTGGGCCTGCTGCTGCTGGCCGAGCCGCTGATCGCGACCATCTTCCAGCACGGCCAGTTCAGCGCCTTTGATACCCGCATGACCGCGCTGTCGGTGTACGGTCTCAGCTTCGGACTGCCGGCGTTCGCACTGCTCAAAGTGGTGCTGCCGGCCTTCTATGCCCGCCAGGACACCAAGACCCCGGTGCGCGCCGGTGTGGCTGCGCTGGTGGCCAACATGGTGTTCAACTTCATCCTGCTGGCCGTGCTGTACCAGGTGATGGTGCCGGATGCGCTGAAGGCTCAGGGCGTGATGGCGGCCATCGGCAAGCAGCCGGGCCTGCATCTGGCACTGGGCATCGCCAGTGCGCTGTCCAGTTACCTGAACCTGGGCCTGCTCTGGTACTGGCTGGGCAAGACCGATGTCTACCAGCGCCGGCCGGGCTGGGGCGGCTATCTGGTGCGCCTGCTGCTGGCCTGCGCGGCCATGGTTGGCGTGCTGCTGGCCCTGCTGCACTGGCTGCCGGGCTTCTCGGCGATGAGTGTGTGGGAGCGGATCGGTGCCCTGGCGCTGCTGGTCGGCGGCGGTGGCGCGACCTATGCGGTGGCCATGCTGGCGATGGGCTTCCGCCCGCGCGACCTGCGCGGGCATTGATCGCGGCCCGTGGCGGCTATACTTCAGGGTTACACCATTGAAGCGGCGGCCCCGGTCGGGCCGGAACGAGAGTTGATGAGCAGGCTGTTCAGAAGCGTCGAGGGCGGGGAGCTGTTCCCCAACGGAAGCGTGGTCTGTATCGGTGCATTCGACGGCCTCCACCTGGGCCATCGTGCGCTGGTCCGCCACGCGGTTGCCCGCGCGCGCGCCTTGGGCGTGGCCGCAGTGGCCGTGGCATTCGAGCCGCTGCCGCGTGAATTCTTCGCCCAGGGCACGCCGCCGCCGCGGCTGACCCTGGCGCGCAGCAAGGTCGAGATCCTGCGCGAGCTGGGCGTCGATGCGATCGGCCTGCTGCGTTTCGACGCGGCGATGGCGGCGATGCCGGCCGAGACCTTCGTGCGCCAGTTGCTGGTGCACCGGCTGGGCGCCCGCGAAGTGTGGATCGGGCCGGAGTTCTGCTTCGGCAACCGCCGCCGCGGCGATCTGTCCCTGCTGCAGAAGATGGGCGCCGAACTCGGCTTCACCGCGGGCGAGATCGAAGCGGTGGACCTGCATGGCGAGCGCATCTCCAGCACCCGCATCCGCCAGTTGCTGCAGGAGGGCGATTTCGCCCGTGCCGGCGACCTGCTCGGCCGTCCGTACGCGATCAGCGGACGGGTGGTGCGCGGGCGCCAGCTCGGCCGCACGCTGGGCTTCCCCACCGCCAACCTGCGCTTCCCGAAGACCCCGGCGCTGTCGGGCATCTACGCGACCTGGGTGCACGGCGTGTTCGACCAGCCGTGGCCCTCGGTGTCCAGCTTCGGTACGCGGCCGACGGTGGAGGGCGTGGAGCCGCTGCTGGAAGCCCACCTGTTCGATTTCCAGGGCGACCTGTACGGGCGCCACATCGACGTGGAGTTCGTCGCCAAGCTGCGCGACGAAGAAAAATTCAATGATCTGGCGGCGCTGACCGACCAGATGCACCGCGACGCCGAACAGGCGCGCGCCATCCTTTCCGAACATAGATTGCGAGCCACTGCGTGAGCCAGGACTACAAGACCACCCTGAACCTGCCAGCCACCGAATTCCCGATGCGCGGCGATCTGCCCAAGCGCGAGCCGGGCATTCTGGCGCGGTGGGAAGAGCAGGGGCTCTACCAGCAGCTGCGCGACAACGCCGCCGGCCGCCCGCTGTTCGTGCTGCATGACGGCCCGCCGTACGCCAACGGCCGCATCCACCTGGGCCACGCGGTCAACAAGATCCTGAAGGACATCATCGTCAAGTCGCGCTACCTGGCCGGCTTCGATGCGCCCTACGTGCCGGGCTGGGACTGCCATGGCCTGCCGATCGAGATCGCGGTCGAGAAGAAGTGGGGCAAGGTCGGCACCAAGCTCGACGCCGTCGAATTCCGCCAGAAGTGCCGCGAGTTCGCCGAAGAGCAGATCAACATCCAGCGCATGGACTTCAAGCGCCTGGGCGTGACCGGTGACTGGGACAACCCGTACAAGACCCTGAGCTTCGACTTCGAAGCCAACGAGATCCGCGCGCTGGCCAAGGTCGTGGCCAACGGCCACCTGGTCCGCGGCGCCAAGCCGGTGTACTGGTGCTTCGACTGTGGCTCGGCGCTGGCCGAGGCCGAGATCGAATACCAGGAAAAGGAATCGCCGGCGATCGACGTGGCCTACGCCGCGCGCGATGCGCAGGCCATCGGCCAGGCGTTCGGCGTGAGCGTGCCGGCCGACGTTGAAGTGGCCGTGCCGATCTGGACCACCACCCCGTGGACGCTGCCGGCCTCGCTGGCGGTGTCGCTGGGCGCAGAGATCAATTACGTACTGGCCGAGGGCCCGGCGCACAACGGCAAGCGCCGCTGGCTGGTGCTGGCCGCGGCCCTGGCCGAGCGCGCACTGCAGCGCTACGGCGTGGACGAAGTGGTGCTGCACGGTGAAACCACCGGCGCGGCGCTGGAGAACCAGCTGCTGGCGCACCCGTTCTACCCGGAGCGCGAGATCCTGGTCCTCAATGGCGACCATGTGTCCGACGAGGACGGTACCGGTGCGGTGCACACCGCGCCCGGCCACGGCCAGGAAGACTTCGTGGTCAGCCAGAAGTACGGCCTGCTGGACAAGTACAACGCCGGCCAGGTGACTCCGATCGACGGGCGCGGCGTGTACCTGGAATCGACCCCGCCGGCCGGTGACGTGGTGCTGGCCGGCCAGCACCTGTGGAAGGCGCAGGAGGCCATCGTCGGCGTGCTGCGCGACAACGGTTCGCTGCTGGCCTTCCACCCGATCCGCCACAGCTACCCGCACTGCTGGCGCCACAAGACGCCGGTGGTGTTCCGCGCCACCCCGCAGTGGTTCATCTCGATGGACAAGGCCAACCTGCGCAACGATGCGCTGGCCGCCATCGACACCGTCGGCTGGTTCCCGACCTGGGGCAAGGCGCGCATCCAGAGCATGGTCGACGGTCGCCCGGACTGGACGATCTCGCGCCAGCGCACCTGGGGCGTACCGATCGCACTGTTCACCCACCGCCAGACCGGCGAGATCCACCCGCGCTCGGTGGAGCTGATGCAGCAGGTCGCCGACCGCGTCGAAGCCGAGGGCATCGACGTGTGGTACTCGCTGGATGCCGCCGAACTGCTGGGCGCCGAAGCGGCCGACTACGAGAAGGTCACCGACATCCTCGACGTCTGGTTCGATTCGGGCGTGACCCATGAAGGCGTGCTCGCCGCGCGAGGCTTCGGCAAGCCGGCCGACCTGTACCTGGAAGGTTCCGACCAGCACCGCGGCTGGTTCCAGTCCTCGCTGCTGACCGGCGTGGCGATCGACAAGCGCGCGCCATACAAGCAGTGCCTGACCCACGGCTTCACCGTGGACGAGCACGGCCGCAAGATGTCCAAGTCGCTGGGCAACGGCATCGAGCCGCAGGACATCATGAACAAGCTGGGCGCGGACATCCTGCGCCTGTGGATCGCCTCGGCCGACTACAGCAACGAGATGTCGCTGTCGCAGGAGATCCTCAAGCGAAACGCCGACGCCTACCGTCGCCTGCGCAACACCGCGCGCTTCCTGCTCGGCAACCTGGACGGCTTCGATCCGGCCCAGCACCTGCAACCGCTCGAGCAGATGGTCGCGCTGGACCGCTGGATCGTGCATCGCGCGTGGGAGCTGCAGGAGAAGATCAAGGCGGCCTACGACGGCTACAACATGGCCGAGATCGTGCAGCTGCTGCTGAACTTCTGCAGCGTGGACCTGGGCTCGCTGTACCTGGACGTGACCAAGGACCGCCTGTACACGATGCCGACCGATTCGCACGGTCGCCGTTCGGCACAGAGCGCGATGTACCACATCGCCGAAGCGTTCACCCGCTGGGTGGCGCCGATCCTGACCTTCACCGCCGACGAGCTGTGGGGTTACCTGCCGGGCGAGCATGCCGGCCACGTGCTGTTCACCACCTGGTACGACGGCCTGGCGCCGCTGCCGGCCGATGCCCAGCTCAACGCCGCCGACTTCGACCAGCTGCTGGCCGTGCGCGAGCAGGTCGCCAAGGTGCTCGAGCCGATGCGTGCCAACGGCGCCATTGGTGCCGCGCTGGAAGCGGAAATCACCATCGCCGCCAGCGAAGAGCAGGCCGCGCGCTGGCAGCCGCTGGCCGATGAACTGCGCTTCCTGTTCATCAGTGGCGACGTGCAGGTGCGCCCGGCGACCACCGACGAGGTGTTCGTCAGCGCCCAGCCGACCACCAAGGCCAAGTGCGTGCGCTGCTGGCACCACCGCGCCGATGTCGGCAGCAACGCCGACCATCCGGAACTGTGCGGCCGCTGCGTGAGCAACGTCACCGGCGCCGGCGAACTGCGGAGCTGGTTCTGATGAGCGCCGCACGTCCGCATCCGAACGCCCTGGTCTGGCTGCTGCTGTCGGCCGCCATCATCGGCCTGGATCAGTGGTCCAAGGCCTGGGTGCTGTCGAGCCTGCCTGAATTCCAGCCGGTGGTGGTCATCGACGGCTTCTGGAACTGGTACCGCACCTACAACACCGGTGCGGCGTTCAGTTTCCTGAGCGACGCCGGTGGCTGGCAGAAGTACTTCTTCACCGCGCTGGCGATCGCCATCAGCGGCCTGATGGCCTGGTGGCTGCGCGGTACCGCCCGCGGCAACTGGAAGGCCGCGGTGCCGTATGCACTGATCATCGGCGGCGCGATCGGCAACGTGATCGACCGCCAGGTGCACGGCCACGTGGTCGATTTCATCCAGTGGTACGTGGGCAGCTACACCTGGCCCTCGTTCAACATCGCCGACTCGGCCATCGTGGCGGGTGCCATCGGCATCGCCCTGTTTGGCCTGTTCGACGGCAAGTCCGCCAAAAAGGCGGATAATGCCAACCCGAAACCGTAAGCCGGCCGCTGCCGGGAGATTGAACTGATGGATGTGCTGCTCGCCAACCCGCGTGGTTTCTGTGCCGGTGTCGATCGTGCGATCGAGATCGTCAAGCGCGCGATCGAAACGCTGGGCGCGCCCATCTACGTCCGCCATGAAGTGGTGCACAACCGCTTCGTGGTCGACGACCTGAAGCAGCGCGGTGCGATCTTCGTCGAGGAACTCGACGAAGTGCCGGACAACAACACGGTCATCTTCAGCGCCCATGGCGTGTCCCAGGCCGTGCGCCAGGAAGCCGAGCGCCGTGGCCTGAAGGTGTTCGACGCCACCTGTCCGCTGGTGACCAAGGTCCACTTCGAGGTTGCCCGCCACTGCCGTGCCGGCCGTGACGTGGTGCTGATCGGCCATGCCGGCCACCCGGAAGTGGAAGGCACCATGGGCCAGTGGAACCGCGAAGCCGGCACCGGCCAGATCTACCTGGTCGAAGATGTGGAGCAGGTCGCCACGCTGCACATCAACCAGCCGGAAAACTTCGCCTACACCACCCAGACCACGCTGTCGGTGGACGACACGCGCGGCATCATCGATGCGCTGCGCGAGCGTTTCCCGGCGATGCAGGGCCCGAAGAACGACGACATCTGCTACGCCACGCAGAACCGCCAGGACGCCGTGCGCGACCTGGCCAAGCGCTGTGACCTGGTGCTGGTGGTCGGCTCGCCGAACAGCTCCAACTCCAACCGCTTGAGCGAGCTGGCCCGTCGTGAGGGCGTGGAGTCGTACCTGATTGACGGCGCGCACGAGATTGACCCGCAGTGGGTGCAGGGCAAACAGCACATCGGCGTGACCGCCGGTGCATCGGCACCGCAGGTGCTGGTCGATGGCGTGCTGGCGCGTCTGGCCGAGCTGGGCGCGACCGGCGTCGGCGAGCTGGACGGCGAACCGGAATCGATGGTGTTCGCGCTGCCGAAGGAACTGCGTCTGCGCCTGGTCGACTGACCGGGCCTGACTCTGGTGGGTGCGGACCTTGGTCCGCACTGCTTCTCGGTGCATTCCATCCACGCATGGCGTGGATCTACTGAAACCGCTCTGGTGGATGCGAACCTGCACAAGGTGGGTGCGAACCTTGGTTCGCACGCTTTTGGGCATGGGTGGATGGGCGCTCGCCCATGACCTTTGGCCATGGGGCAGGGCAGCGCACAGGCCTAGCATCGGAGGATTCTCCGTTGTTGGAAGTTGCCCGATGAAGACCCGAGCCCTGGCGATGTCATTGCTGTTCGCGCTGGCGGTCACGCCCGCACTGGCGCAGACCTCGCCACCGGCGACCGCGGCGGCTCCCGGCCTGCTGCGCATCGATGTGGATGCGCGCGATCTGGCCCGGCGCATCTTCAAGGTGACTGCCACCGTACCGGCCAAGCCCGGGCCGATGACCCTGCTGTACCCGCAGTGGATTCCCGGCAACCATTCGCCCACCGGCCCGATCGACAAGCTGGCCGGCCTGCGCGTGACCGCCAACGGCAAGCCGCTGGCCTGGCAGCGTGACCAGTACAACGTCTATGCGTTCAAGGTGGACGTGCCCGAGGGCGTGAGCGAGATCGTGGCGCACTTCGACTTCCTGTCCTCGCAGGGCGGCAGCCAGGGCCGGGTGGTGATGACCCCGGAGATGCTCAACCTGCAGTGGAACGCCAACTCGCTGTACCCGGCCGGGGTGGATGCACGCAACCTGCAGGCGCAGGCCAGCGTGACCCTGCCCAAGGGCTGGTCGTTCGCCACTGCGCTGGAGACCGCGCGCCGCGATGGCGATACCGTGGTGTTCAAGCCGATCTCCTATGACCACCTGGTCGATTCGCCGTTGTTTGCCGGCGAACACTACCAGCGCATCGATCTCGATCCGGGCGCGAAGGTGCCGGTACACCTCAATGTGTTCGCCGACGAGGCCAAGTCGCTGAAGCCGAGCGAGGCACAGATCTCCATGCATCGTGCGCTGGTGCAGCAGGCCGACAAGCTCTACGGTGCGCGTCACTACAACCACTATGAATTCCTGCTGGCGTTGACCGACCGCCTCGGCGGCATCGGCCTGGAGCATCATCGTTCCAGCGAGAACAGCGCCGACCCGGGGTACTTCACCGAGTGGGACAGCAATGCGTGGATGCGCGACCTGCTGCCGCATGAGTACACCCATTCCTGGAACGGCAAGTACCGTCGCGGCGCGGATCTCGCCACCGCCAACTTCAACACGCCGATGGGCGACAGCCTGCTGTGGGTATACGAAGGCCAGACCCAGTTCTGGGGACAGGTGCTGGCGGCGCGTTCGGGCCTGTGGTCGACCGCGCAGGCGCGCGACATGCTGGCCAATGTGGCCGCGACCTATGATCGTGGCCGCCCCGGACTGGCCTGGCGCCCGCTGCAGGACACCACCAACGACCCGACCATCGCGCAGCGCCGCACGCTGCCTTACCGCAACTACCAGATGAGCGAGGACTACTACTCCGGCGGCCAGATGCTGTGGCTGGAAGTGGAGGGCAAGCTGCGCGAACTGAGTGGTAACCGGCGCAGCCTGGATGATTTCGCGCGCGCCTTCTTCGGGGGCGGCAACGGCGACTGGGACGTCAATCCCTACACCTTCGACGACGTGGTCGCGACCTTGAACGGCATCGCGCCGTACGACTGGGCGACGTTCCTGCGCGGTCGCCTGGATGGCCATGGTTCGTTGATCGGTGGCCTGGAACTGGCCGGCTGGAAGCTGGTCTACCGCGATACTCCGAACGACGCCTACAAGGCGCAGGAAAAGCGCGCGAAGGCGGTGCTGCTCGCCTATTCGCTGGGCGCGACCGTGCTCGACAGTGGTGTGGTAGGCGATGTGATCTGGGACAGCCCGGCGTTCAATGCCGGCCTGGCGCCGGGCATGAAGGTGATTGCCGTTGGCGGACGCGAGTACAGCAGCCAGCGCCTGAAGGATGCAGTGGCGGCCGCAGCAAAGGACAAGGCACCGATCGTGTTGCTGGTGAAGCAGTTCGACCGCATCGAAACGATGAGCATCGCCTACCACGGTGGCCTGCAGTATCCGGTGCTGGAGCGCATCGCCGGCAAACCTGACCGCCTTGCGGATCTGTGGAAGGCACGATGAAGCCGCGCGCCCGCGATGGTCTGATCCTGCTGATGGCGATCCTGGCCATCATCGGCGCGTTCCTGCACGGTGACGGGCGCTGGCTGCATTGGCTGGCCAAGCCGACCACCACGCTGCTGATCGCCGCCATCGCCTGGCGGGTGCGTGATCCCGCGCAGCCGTTCTACCGTCGCGCGGTGCTGGCCGGCATGCTGCTGTCGTGTGTGGGTGACATCGCGCTGATGCTGCCGATGGACGCGTTCGTACCGGGGCTGGTGGCGTTCCTGCTGGCGCACCTCTGCTACATCGTCGCCTTCCGCGATGGCCTGCGTGCCGGGCGCGGCCTGCTCGCCGCCAGCGTCCTGCTCGGCGCATTCGCTGTACTCAATGTACTTGGCCTGTGGCCGCACCTGCCTGCACCGATGCGTATTCCGGTGCTGGCGTACGTGGTGGTGCTGGCCTCGATGGCGGTGCTGGCACTGGCACGCCAGTGGCGCCGGCCACAGCCCGCTACCGTTGAAGCCAGCAGCGCGCGCTGGGCTGCCGCCGGTGCGCTGCTGTTCGTCGCCAGCGATTCACTGCTGGCCTGGGATCGATTCGCAGGAGGCCTGCCGCTGGCCAGCCTGCTGGTGTTGTCCACCTACTACGGCGCGCAGTACGCCATCGCCCGCTCGGTGAAATAGCAAAAAAGGGGACGGAGGGGATTAAGTCGCAGACGGCACCAAGGCACAAACGACTTAATCCCCTCCGTCCCCTTTTTGCGTCGACTATCGGTGGCTTGTGCTGCGCAGGGCACCCTGTGCGTCGAAGGAGAGGCGTGCGGACTGGCGATCACCGGCGACTTCGTCCGGCAGCCAGACCAGAGTGCCGCCCTTGCGCACGATCACATAGACGTGGCCGACTTCACCCGGTGTGCCCATCAACGCGTTGCGCTGTGCCTGCAGCGCCTGGGCGACCCGTGGCACCGCCTCGAAATCGATGTTGGCCAGCGCTGTGCTGCTGCGGCGCAGGGTGATGGTGGGGGCGAAGCGTTGCGGATCGACCGGGTCGCCCCTGCGCCACTGCCCGCGTTCGAAGTGGTAGCTGTCCACGCGCGAGGGGTGCTGCGGATCGACCAGGTCCAGGTTGATGCGGCCGTCATCGTAGAAGTGGATGCTGTGGAACACCGTCAATCGATGCCCGGCCAGTGCCGGCAGTTCTTCGAGTGCCTGGCGAGCCGCCAGCAGATGGTCGGCATCGAACAGGCGATTGCTGCGCGCGGGAATCGGCGCAGGCTGCGGTCCGGCAGCCACGGTAACGCCGGGCGCAAGCGATGCGGGCTGTTCGCGCAGCGCCTGCGACGAAACGAATGGCGGCAACCGATCGGCCTGCACCGAATGGCCCAGCGTTTCGCCCAGCGTCTGCAGCGCCCCCCCTGAGATCGCAACGCCGGCCAGCACCAGCAGTACCACGGAGAACACCAGCCGGGTCGAGGGTGGCTGCTTCATATCCCCTCCAGGCGCACGTTGCCGCGATCTTCCGGGTCGTACAGCAGCGTGACCTGCTCGCGCGGAAGGTTGGCCAGCTCGATCAGTGGGATGAAACGGCGCACGCTCACCTGTTGCACGCTGCCTTCGCGGTCGATGTACTCCAGCTGGAACTCCACCTGCGGCTGTTCGTTGAGGTAGGTGCCGGTCTGGCGCAGCTTCAGCACCTTCGCCTCCACGCCGATGCCGCGATACTTCAGCGCGTCACCGCGGGCATCGGCCTGCAGCAGGCGACCCAGCAGGCGCAGGCCCAGCGCATAGCCGCACAACACCAGCGGACACACCAGCAGCGGATGGCCGAACGACAGGAAGGTCCAGCCCAGGCCTTCGCTCTGCAGGCGGTAGGCGAACACGTAGGCACTGGCAACCGCGACGATGCAGATGGCCGCGCCGATGCCGCGACGCCAGAGGCTGCCGACATCCAGTTCGGGCTCGGCGCCCTCCAGCACCACGTTGGGGAACTCGCCCGGCGCACGGCTCACGCGTGCCTCGATGCGCTTGCCGGCAATGAAGCGTTGCAGCTGTGGCTTGCTGTCGACCACCAGCATCTGTTCGCTGATCGGTGTGCCGGACAGGTTCTGGAAGCGCAACTGCAGCTTCCACTGTGCGAAGCCACGCACATGCGCGCTGGTCTGCCCGGCCTGTTCGATCAGGGCATCACGCAGCTCACCGTCGGCCAGGATCGAGCGCACCCGATGCAGGGCGCGCGGTGGGCCCAGCAGCAGGTAGTGCAGGAAGGCGAGCAGCAACGCCAGCCACAGGGCCAGCGACAGGGCGAGCAACAGCAGTGCCAGCCAGGGTGCGCTGCGGTCGGCCAGCTGCACCGGCCACGACGTGCCGAAGTAGAGAATGCACGGGAAGGGCAACGCGAAGAACAGCAGGAACGCGCCCCAGAACCAGAGATAGGCCTTCATGGGGTGGTGGGGGACCGATCGAACAGGGCGCGTAGGGTACTACGCTCAGCGGATCTGCAGGGTCAGCAGGAAGTAGCGGCCGAGTGGGTCGTCCAGCCCCGGCATCTGCCCGCCATTGCCGAGCAGATAGTTCACCGGTTGCGTGTCGAGCACGTTGTGCACGTCCAGCGCAGCGACCACGCGCGGCCCCAGGCGTCGCGCGAGATGCAGGTTCCAGCGCAGCTGCCGGGGGTTCATGCAATGGTTCTGCCCGCGCTGCTCCTCCGGGCATTCCGCACCGGGCAGCCAGGCACGCGTGCGCCCCACCTGGTTGCCGCGCAGGGCGATGTCCCAGTTGCTGTTCTGCCACTGCACGTTGAGCACGGCAGCCATCGTCGGCGTGACATGGCCGCGCAGGTCCACCGTTGCATCATGGCCACGTTCGCGGCGCAGTTCCTGCTGTTTCAGCGCATCGAGCGAGAACAGCCACTGGCCGGTGCTGCCGGTGTCGATGTGGTACTCCCCGCGCAGTACCCAGTTGCGCGAGGTGGTGCGGCCGATGTTGTCGAAGGACAGGCGCAGGCTGCTCAGGTGGCCGTCCTCGTCCAGCTCCCAGGTGCCGCGGTTCCACACCGCGTCGGTCGGTTGCAGGGCCAGGATCTCGTTGCGCAGTTCGACGATGTTGTGGGTGAGTGACAGCGAGAACGTGTCGGTCGGCGTCCAGGTGGCGGCCAGGGAATGACTGAGCGACCGCTCGGCCTTCAACGCATCGTTCTCCACCACGTCCACGGTAACGCTGCAGCGTCCGTTGCCGGTGCTCTGCGCGCAGTCGGGCAGTGCGCTGGAGGCGGGCAGTTCGATCGCGCCGAAGTAGCCCGGTGGTCGCCGCTGCTCGAACAGGCTGGGCGCACGGTAGCCGCGGCCGCTGGCAAGCAGGAATGACCACTGCGGCGTGGGGCTCCAGCGCAGGCCCACACGGGGTGAGAAGGCCTGGTAGTCGCCATCGCGGTCCCAGCGTGCTGCCAGGTCCATGCGCAGCGTGTGCGCCAGGGGCAGGCCGAGTTCGGCGTAGGCGCCGCCACTGCGGCGCGCCAGGTGGCGCTGCTCCTGCGGCAGGCCCAGCGCCAGGTCACCCTGGCTCAGCAGTGCGTCGGGATGCGAGGTCCAGCGTTCCTGGCGCAGGTCGATGCCGGTGGCCAGCTGTGCGTGGCCGCCGGCCAACGGCATCAACTCGCGCTGCATGCCCCACCAGCCCTGCCATTGTTCAGTGCGGCCACGGTTGCGGATCGACGGGAACAGCTGCTCGGCCGCGCCTGCCGGCAGCGACGTGAAGCCGGGCAGGAAGTCCAGCGTCTCCGCCGCACGCAGCAGTGGTTCGGCGCGCACGGTGCCCGACGTGGACAGGGTGACATCGCTGCGTTGTGCACTGATGCCGGCATCCCAGCTGCGCCGGCCCTGGTCACGGCCGATGCCGAAGGTGACGTCGGCGTCGGTGGCACGTACATGCGGACGCACGTTGCCGGCTTCGCGCAGCACGCTGTTGAAGGTGAACCCATACAGGCCGATGGCAACGGCGGTCGGGCCAAGGTCGAAGCGCTGCCGGTTGTGGCTGGCCCGCGCTTCGGCGTAGGCATAGCGACCTTCGCCGCGCTCATGCCGGTAGCGCAGGTAGGCCGAGGCGGTGTCCGAAGCCGGTTGCAGCGAACGCGGGCGTGCGCTGTCGAACCAGCAGGCACCATCGCGCCGTTTCAGGGGCCCTTCGCAGCGCTTTGCCGGCCAGTAGCGTCCATCGCGGAACGCGCCGATAAGGTACTGCGAGGTTTCCGCATGCCATTGGCGGCGATCACCGGCCACGTGGTCGATGCGGTGCAGGTCGATGCCGGCGAACCAGCGGTCCCCTCCCTCGCGCACGCCACCGGTGGCCGCCTGCACGCGATACTGTCCTGCGTCGCCGCGCCCGCTCAGGCCGGTCTGCAGCATGGCTTCGGGTCCGTCGGCCTGGTCGCGCAGGATGATGTTGACCACGCCGGACATCGCGTCGGCACCATAGATGGCCGATGCGCCGCCACGCACCAGTTCGATGCGTTCGACGAAGCTGAGCGGGATGCCCCCAAGATCGGTGAGCCCACCCTGTTCCAGCGACACCATGGGATAGCGTGGCAGGCGTCGGCCATTGACCAGGAACAAGGTCGCACGCGGGCCCATGCCGTCCAGGCTGGTGGTGGTGGCCGCACCCACCGGCAGGTACTGCGAATCGCCACTGCGCGAGGTACTCATCGCCGGGTGGCCGTTCATGCCCGGCAAGTGCCGCAGCAGGTCGAACAGGCTGCCGTAGCCGCTGCGCAGGATGTCATCGCGGTCGATGATGGTGACCGGCAGCGTGGTCTGCACGGAGGTGCGTGGCAGCCGGCTGCCGGTAACATGGATCGGCGCCAGTTCCACCTGCGGTGGAGCGTCTGCGGTCTTGTGTGGCGCAGGTGCTGCAGGCGTGGCGCGTGCCGCGCCCGACGGCGGCGATGGTGGCGCGGGGTGGGTGCGGCGGACGACGAATCCGCCAGCAGGCGTACGCAGGATGCTCACCGGCATGCCGGCAACCAGTTCCTTCAGGGCCGCGGCCGCATCGCGGTGGCCATGGGTGCCGGCCGTGCGCAGGCCATCCAGCTCACGCGCATCGAACAGCAGGGCAATGCCGCTCTGTCGCGCCCATTGCTGCAGGGCCGGTGCCAGCGGGCCCGAACCAACATCGACCTCCAGGGTGCCCGCCTGCTCGGCGGCACCCGCAGACGGCAGCGCGGGGATGCTCAGCGCGAGGCAGAACAGGGTGCGGAGCAGCCCCCCCTGCAGCGCGCCCGGTACTGCCATCACCGCAGGCCTCCTCAGTACGTGCGGCGCAGTTCCAGCGCGCCATCCGGTCGCGTCTGGCCAGCCACCGACCAACCCAGTTCCAGTGCCGACAGCAGTTCCTGCGCGTCGCCGGCACGGAAGGTGCCACTCACCGCCAGGTTGGCGATCTCCGGATCGGCGATCACCAGCGGCGTGCGGCCGTAGCGGTTCATGCGTTCGACCACGATCGACAGCGGCGTGGCATCGAACACCAGCTGTCCCTGCAGCCAGCCTTCAGCGGCGGTATTGGACGACAGCGCCGGGCCGGGCTGGATGCGGCCCGACGGCAGCACCTGCAGTTGCTGGCCGGGTGCCAGGGTGTGCTGGGTCCCGCCATTGCTGACCTCGACCGCGCCCTCCAGCAGCGCGACTTCGACCAGGCCGTCGTGCAGGCGTTCCACCTGGAAGGTGGTGCCGATGTCGCGGATGGTGCTGTCGCCGGCGCGCAGCTGCAGCGCCTTGCCCGACGGCGCAACCTGCAGCTGCACGCGCCCGCGCTCCAGTACCAGGTTGCGGTGGCGCCAACCGAAACGGGCGTGCAGGGTGGTGCCGGCATCCAGCGTCGCTACGCTGCCATCGGCCAGCGTCTGTTGCCGGGGCTGGTGGGAATCGTTGGCATAACGCAGCGGCGCAGGGTTGCCGTCGACCGCCACCATCCAGCCGATCCCGACGGCCAGGCAGACGCCTGCGGCAGCGGCCAGCGCCGGCAGCCAGCGGCGCCGCACCGGCCGCGCCACGCGTGCCGCGGCAGTGCGAAGCCACGGGTCGGCGGCCAGTTCCTCGCCCTGCTGGAACAGCGTCTCGGCCTGGATCCAGGCCGAGACATGCGCCGGGTCTTCGGCCAGCCAGTCCTCGAACGTCTCGCGCTCGGCCGGCGTACAGTCCGCAGCTTCCAGTCGCGCCACCCAGGTGCTGGCACGTTCGAACAGCTGGGTGTCTTCCCTGGGCCTGGCGTGACTCATCCGTTGTCCCTGTCGTTGTGCAGCGGATCCGATCCGAGTTCCTGGCGCAGGCCCTGCAGGGCGCGGGCGATATGTTTTTCCACGGTCTTGGCAGTAATTCCACAGTGCCGCGCGATCTGCGTATAGCTCATGCCGGTGATCCGGTTGAGCAGGTACACCTCGCGCGCGCGCTCGGGCAGCTTGAACAGGGCCTGCCGCAGCAGGGACAGCATCTGCCCGGACTCGGCCTGGCGCAATGGATCGGGCGACGTGCTGGAAGGCTCGTTGCCGCCATCATGCTCGGCCAGGGACAGATGCGGCCGCGACTGCGACGATCGGCCGCGGTCTGCCAGGCGGTTGCGGGCGATACGATACAGCAGCAGCCGCAGCTCGTCGGCACTGTGCGCGCGATAGCGGATCAGCCGCTCCATGCAGTCCTGCGCGATGTCCTCTGCATCTTCCGGCCCAACGCCGCGCGTGCGCAGGAACGCACACAACGGCGCGCGTTCCTCCCGCACGAACGCAATGAACGCGTCCGCCGGCGCGGACAGGTCCGGCGCGCGATGGATCAGAGGAGAGGGGGCGGACAGGGCTGGCCTCGGACGTCGGTGGCGGGTACGTCTCCGAGTTTTACGCGACGATGACCGGATGGGGAAGAGTGTGCGTGACCCATGATTCCATTGTGAATGCGTTCATGTTTCGGGCGCCGCTGCACTGGGGGAGAGCGCACCGTCCGGACGTTGAACTTTCGACCCGTGCGTTGCGGGTGGAGAGAGAGAACACATGAAGCATTCGAAGTTGAGCCTGGCCCTGGCAGGGCTGCTGGGCATCACCGCCATGGCGGCGGTTGATGACGTCATGGCAATGAATTATCACGTGCAGGACGATCGCGTCTTCCTCAGCGGCGGCGTAACCGTTGCCGATGTGGTGGCGCTGCCCGCACTGCTGGCCAAGGCGCAGGCCGAAGGCCGTCCGATCCGCGAAGTCGTGCTGCGCACGTCCAACGGTGGCGCGCTGATCGCCGGTGAGTGGCTGCAGGCGATGATCCGCACCCAGGGCCTGGATACCATCGTGTCCGGCCACTGCATTTCGTCCTGCTCGATCATGCAGTCCGGCGGCGTCAACCGTTATCTCGGCGGCGACCTGCCGGTGGTCGATTCGGTGCAGATCCATGCTGCCAGCAGTGGTGGCAGGATCACCTACGCACCGTCGCCGCGCATGACCCAGATCTACACCGGCAACTATGGCGGCGGCATGGATGCCGGCCTGTTGCACAAGGCCATGTACGAAGTGGTGGCGCCCAACGGCCTGCTGGTGTTCCGCGACCCGGCGCGTACGACGGGTACGTCGGTCACGTTCGATCCGGATGGCAGCGGCAGCAAGCTGGAGTCATTCCCGGGCCAGGACATCCGCAGCAACAACATCATCAATACGGCAGGCTACCGCGATCCGGGCGACACCCTGGCCGTCACCAGCAACGTCAGTGGCGACATCAATCCGGGCTACCTGCGCACCGCGCGCCAGCTGCAGGCCTTCGTCGACGACGATTTCGCGCGCTGGAACACCGACTGGGCCAGCACCTACATCAACTACGCGGTAAGCCTGTACAACTTCTCCACGCGCGGGGCGAACGGCATCGGCGCGCAGTCGTTGCAGCAGCTGCTTGCCGACCCCGACCTCCAGGACGAACTGCGCGGCCAGCTGCGGCTGGCCGATCTGGATGTCTCGACCCTGGCCAACTCCGCTGGCGTGATCCGCGTCAGCAATGGCGCCACCTGGCGCACCGCCGAAACCACCGGCGCCGATTTCATGCTGGTCGACAACGGCACCATCGCATTGGAGGGCGGTGCGCTGCGCACCCCTGAGCTGCGGGTGATGCCGGGCAGCGTCGTGGTCGGTCATGGTGATATCGCATCGGTGGGCATCGACACCGATGCACTGCTGGATGGCAGCGGCCCCTCCTGGCGCGAGGACGGCTTCAACCGCCTGCGCGTGTTCGGCACGCTGATGCCGCGCGGCGGTGATCTGGTGACCCACGGCTACGTCAACATCATGCCCGGCGGCCAGCTGCTGTTCGACGTTACCGAGGCCGGTGGCACCGGCAGTGGCCGCCTGCGCGTCGGCACTTTCTACGATGACGGCGCCGAAGAGGGCGCGCTGGTGATCGCGCAGGGTGCACACCTGGCGTTGAACGTGGCCCAGGGCTTCTATGCCAGTGCCTACCGCCGCGACCTGGTGGAAGGGCCGATCTACCAGGGCGGCTTCCAGGATGTCGTGCGGCTGGGGGATACCGGCTACAGCGCCAGCATCACCGGCGGTGAAGTGTTCCGCCCGCGCCACAATTCGCTGCTCAGCTTCAACGTCAACCAGACGGCCGACGGCCTGTGGCTGACCGCCAACCCGGGCTTCGACCAGCTGGGGCTGTTTGCCAACGGCACCTCCGGCGATGGACTGGGGCGCGCGCTGGCAGCCGCATCGGATCGCCAGGACAGCGGCCTGAAGTCGCTGCTCGGCGCGCTGCAGTTCACCGACCGCGATGTGATCGCACAGCAGGCCGGCGCCCTGCGCGGTGATGCCCATGCCAGCCTGCGCCTGGCCGACAACGCACTGCTGGGCAGCATCGGCAACGTGGTGCAGCAGCACCAGGCGGCGATGCGCAGTGGCGGCGATGCCGATGGCCTGGCCTCCCAAGCGGCGCAGTCGGTCTCGACGCAGCCGGGCATGCGCCATGGCAGCCTGTTCAACCAGCTGGCCATGCATCTGGTCGAACCGGCCGGCGAAGTGACTGGCGGTGGCGGTGCGACGGGACGCAGCCATGGCCTGTGGGCGCGCGGTTTCGCCAGCCATGGCCGCATCGACGCCGACGGTGGCGTGGCCGGCATGAGCCACAACATCGGTGGCATCGTGGTCGGTGCCGATACCCGTCTGGCCGATGACCGCGTCACCCTGGGTGTCAGCGTGGCCGCGGCCGACATGTCGACCAAGGCCAGCGACGGCTCCGGCTTCAGTGGTGACGTGCGCGCGCTGGACGTGGGCGGGTACATGGATGCGACCTATTCGCGTGGCTACCTGTCGGCGGCCGTGCGCTACACCGATCTGCGCCATGACACCCGCCGCAACCTCTCCGCCATCGAGGGCCTGCAGCAGCCGCTGCGTGCCCGATACAGCAACGATGCGGTCTCGGCGCGGGTCGAACATGCGTTCTCCTTCACCACCGGCAAGGGACTGGTGATCCAGCCGCTGTTGCCGGTGGTGGATTACGCGCGGACCTCGGCCACCCGTTTCAACGAAGGGCAGGGCGCCGGTGCGCTGGTGGGGCGTGGCGGCAGCCTGGAGAGCATCCGCGTTGGTGCCGGCCTGCAGTTGTTCAAGACCTTCGAGGGCAACAACGGCGAGCGCATCACCCCGCGTGCCCGCGTGGTCTGGCAGAAGGAGCTGGGCGATTCACAGGCGCGCTACAGCACTGGTTTCGCTGCGGCCCCGGACCTGGTGTTTGGTGCCAGCAGCCAGGCCGTGGGCGAGCAGGTGCTGGCCTGGAACGTGGGCGTGACCAGTCGCGCCAGCGAGCGCCTGTCGATCATGGCCGACTACGTGGGTGAGCGCCGCGACGGGCAGATCCAGAACGGCGTGATGCTGGGCCTGGGCTATCGGTTCTAAGTGGTACTCGGCCCCGGCGATATCCGTATCGCCGGGGCCATCCCATCAGGGCAGGTGCTGCGGTATGGTCGGCAGGGAACTCCAGCCAGGCCCGTCCATGCAGATCGCCGTTTTCAGTGCCCGCCCCTACGATCGTCGCTTCCTGGACGAGGCCAACCAGCGCGATGCGGCCGGGCAGGGCTTCGCGTTCGTGTACTTCGATGCCGCGCTGGACGTGCATACCGCCGCGCTTGCGCAGGACTGCGCCGCCGTCTGCGTGTTCGTCAACGACCGTCTCGACGCGCCGGTTCTGCATGCCCTGCATGCGTTGGGCGTGCGCGCCGTTCTGCTGCGCTGCGCCGGCTTCAACAATGTGGACCTGGCAGCCGCGAAAGCGCTGGACCTGTTCGTCGCACGGGTACCGGCCTATTCCCCCGAAGCCGTGGCCGAGCATGCGCTGGCGCTGGTGATGACGCTCAACCGGCAGACCCATCGCGCCTACAACCGCGTGCGCGAGGGCAACTTCATGCTCGATGGCCTGCTCGGACGCACCCTGCATGGGCGCACGGTCGGCATCGTCGGCACCGGCAAGATCGGGCTGGCCACCGCGCGCATCTTCAACGGCATGGGCTGCACCGTGCTGGGGCATGACCCGTATCTGTCGCCAGCCTTCGCCGGCGTGGGCGACAGGGTGGGCCTGGATGAACTGCTGGCGCGCGCCGACATCGTCTCGCTGCATTGCCCGCTGACGCCCGATACCCAGCACCTGATCAACGACGCCTCGCTGGCGCGGATGAAGACCGGCGCGATGCTGGTCAACACCTCGCGCGGCGCACTGGTGGATACCCATGCGGTGATCCGCGCGCTGAAGTCGCGGCGGCTCGGCCATCTGGCCATCGATGTCTACGAGCAGGAAAGCGCACTGTTCTTCCAGGACCTCTCGGGCGAGATCATCGACGACGAGGCCTTCCAGCGCCTGATGACCTTCCCCAATGTGCTGGTGACCGGCCACCAGGGCTTCTTCACCGTGGAGGCGCTGCAGGAGATCTCGTCGATCACGCTGGGGAACCTGCAGGACTTCGCCGAGGGGCGGGTGTGTGCGAACCGGGTGGAGGCGGGCTGAGCCGGGTGGATTGACCGCCGGGGCGCCCAGCCCGTAAAATCGCGGGCTCCGCCGGAATAGCTCAGTTGGTAGAGCGGCGCATTCGTAATGCGTAGGTCGCAGGTTCGACTCCTGTTTCCGGCACCAGTTGTAATGAAAAGCCCCGGCCTTGGTCGGGGCTTTTTGTTTGGATTGTGCTGCCGGGCGCGGGCCCAAGGCCGGCGGAAACGTCTGATGGAACTGCGGGCATGTACCTGCTCGGTCGAGGTCATTACCATTGCCGATGTGGATTGCTTGCGGCGCTGGACGGGGCAAGTCAGTTTCAATCAACAGGGGATGTCATGAAGAAGATCGTGGTGAGCCTGATGGCGTGCGTCGTTCTCGCCGGCTGTGCGACCCGTCAGATCAGCTCCGAACAGGCGCAGCCGGTGCCTGCCGAGCGGATTTTCGCCTTCAATGGGATGGGGGACAGTGCTTCCGGGCAGGTAATCGTCACGCGCGACGTCGGCGCGGTTGGTGGGGCGTGTCCACTTGCACTGTATATCGACGGCACCCTGACAGCCCATCTGCAGCGGGGCGAGTCTGTCTCGCTGTCTGTGCCTGCCGGGAATCGCATTGTCAGCGCAAGTTTCGCGGGTAAAGGGCTCTGTTCGTGGGGGGATGAATCGGCGCACAGGCGCGAAATTTCCCACGTGGTCACTGCGGGTGGCAGAACCAGGATCCGTCTCGCATTGACCCATGATGGTGTGATTCAAATCGGTCCGACCGCGTTCTAGGCGCACTCCACGCAAGACGAGCAGTTACATCAACAGGAAGCCCTGGCCGTTGCCGGGGCTTTCTGTTTGTGCCCGAAGGGAAAGGTCGGTCGGCAACGTCACCGATGCAAACACAGCTTCATTCACGTCCAACGATCACTGCACCCCGAGCTAGCCACCCCCCGAGCTGCCGGAGATACCCACCTGCTGCTCCCGCCGATGCGCCGATCAGCAGGCGTGCAAGCACTCTGGTCCCGCGCGCGGCCCGCTCCCGCATCCAAGGCAGTACCGCCACCATCTGCGCACCCAGCAACAGCACCAGCACGTCCAGCCCGAGCGCGTCCACCACCGGCAGCAACGGCGACAGCGCCGGATTGCAGGCCAGCACGATCACCAGCGCAGCACCCAGCACGGCCATCAGGCGGCGCCCGGCGGGCAGGGTGGTCCAGTGCAGCAGTCGGCTGATCAGGCGCATGGCGTTCCTTGTGTCACGTGCAGGAGTCCTCATCAGGCTCAATCGGGCGCACCGGCTGCCGCAGCACGGTTTTCAGCCGCGCGGCGTCGGTCCTGCGCGGGTCGCTCAGGTAGATCTCATGATGGGGGCCGGCAAAGGTGTATCCCAGTGCGGGCATCAATTCGTCATGCAGATGCGCCAGGGTGGGGCCTTCGTCGTCGTAGGCGCCCACGTGCAAGGTCTGCAGGCTGGGCCCCTCGGCAAGGATTTCATGGCGAAGGCTGGGCGGAGCCTCTCCCAGCTTGGTGCGCGCCTTGCTGATCGCGGCCTGCCACTGTGCAGGGGCGATGCCCTCGGGTGTGCGGATCATTACGGTCCAGGCCCACTCATCCTTCCGCCGCGCGACGAAGCTGGCCGGATCCTCGGCGCTCCACAGTGCTTCCAGCGGTGGCACCACGTAGTCCTGGCCCATGGCCTTCAGTGCGAACTTCAGTGCATAGCTCACCGAGTACAGCCACTGCACGGCCTGCAGGTAGGCGGGGGCCGTGTTCGGATCACCGTGGCCGTCGACCATCACGTAGGGCAGGGGCGGTACATCGACCCGTACGAACCTGCCGGCGGGCGGTTGATAGAGCGCCCGGTCGCGCTTCCTGAAGTCGATCTTGTCCACGGGTCTTCCTCCTGCGCCGAGCATCCCATGCCGGGCACCCGCCCGCACGCCTGAACATGTTCAGATGACTTTGCCGAACGAGGGCGGACCGCCGGCCAGCAGCTGATGCTAGGATGCCGCCCCCGGGCGTCCTGCCCGCCGCGCCTGCGCGGTGCGACAACGTGTCGCAGCCAGAATCGGGCCTTTCCTGCGCTCGATCATTGTCAATGCCTTTCTTAAATGGTGGGTGACGGCCTAAAATTGAAAGGCTGACTCGACCCCACCTCCCTGCCTGTCTTCCGGACCGGTGGGACCGGCTTTGGCCGGAACAGGCAGGACGGGGAACGGCATTCCCTCGCAATTGGATCGACCGATGATTCCGTTGAAAACCCTTGGGCGCTGGTTGCGCCCGGGCCTGCTGCTGTCGTTGCTGGTGATGCTCACCGGTTGCGATGCGGTGGCCATCCTCAGTCCGAAGGGCCAGATCGGCCAGGATGAGAAGACCCTGCTGATCACGGCCACCGTGCTCATGCTGCTGGTCGTCATCCCGGTCATCATCATGACCCTGACCTTCGCGTGGAAGTATCGCGCCTCCAACACCAAGGCCCGCTACGAGCCGAAGTGGTCCCACTCGACGGCGATCGAGGTGGTGGTGTGGTCCATTCCCTGCATGATCGTGCTGGTTCTGGCGGTCCTGACCTGGCGCTCGTCGCACGCACTGGACCCGTATCGTCCGCTGGATTCGGACGTCAAGCCGGTCACCATCGAGGCGATCTCGCTGGACTGGAAGTGGCTGTTCATCTATCCGGAAGAGAAGGTGGCGGTCGTCAACGAAATCAAGTTCCCGGTCAACACGCCGCTGAACTTCAAGATCACGTCCGATTCGGTGATGAATGCCTTCTTCATCCCGCACCTGGGCAGCATGATCTACTCGATGGCTGCGATGGAGACCAAGCTCCACCTGATCGCCAACGAGACCGGTGAATTCCCGGGCATGTCCTCGCACTACAGCGGCGCGGGCTTCGCCAAGATGCACTTCACCGCCTACTCGGTCACCGATGCCGAATACCGCCAGTGGCTGGACCAGGTCCGCGCCGGCGAGCAGACCCTGGACAAGGCCTCGTTCAAGGCGCTGGGTGAAGCACGCAACGCCGAGTGGTACCCGGTCACCTACTTCGGCAAGACCGAAGAAGGCCTGTTCGACTGGGTCATCGCCAAGCACATGGGCGACAACAAGCATTACGGCATGAAGCACTCGCACGCTGGTGCCGCCGCTGCCGATGCCGCCAGCCATGAAGCGCACGAGGGCCATGCCCCCAGTGACGCGCATGATTCCAAGGAATCGGGTGAAAACCTGGATGCCAACGAACACGAACACGCAGGCCATGCCGGCCACGCGGGTTCGGGAGAATGAACATGTTGGGAAAACTCTCTCTTGAGTCGATCCCCCACGATCCGATCGTGCTGACCACCCTGGTCGGCGCGGTGCTGGGTGGCCTGGGCGTCATGGCCCTGATCACCAAGTTCAAGCTGTGGGGCTATCTGTGGAAGGAGTGGTTCACCTCGGTGGACCACAAGAAGATCGGCGTGATGTACCTCATCGTCGCCTTCGTCATGCTGCTGCGCGGTTTCTCCGACGCCATCATGATGCGTACCCAGCAGGCCATCGCCGTCGGTGGTTCCGAGGGTTACCTGCCGCCGCACCACTACGACCAGATCTTCACCGCCCACGGCGTGATCATGATCTTCTTCGTGGCGATGCCGCTGATCACCGGCCTGATGAACCTGGCCGTGCCGTTGCAGATCGGTGCGCGCGACGTCGCGTTCCCGTTCGTCAACTCGCTCAGCTTCTGGCTGTTCGTGTCCGGTGCGGTGCTGATCATGCTGTCGCTGTGGATCGGTGAGTTCGCTGCCACCGGCTGGCTGGCGTTCCCGCCGCTGTCGGGCATCGAATACAGTCCAAGCGTCGGCATGGACTATTACATCTGGGGTCTACAGGTGGCGGGTTTGGGTACCACGCTGAGTGGTATCAACTTCTTCATCACCATCCTCAAGATGCGCACCCCGAGCATGAAGCTGATGCAGATGCCGGTGTTCACCTGGACCGCCCTGGTGACCAACGTGCTGATCGTCGCGGCCTTCCCGGTGCTGACCATCACCCTGGTGCTGCTGACCCTGGACCGTTACCTGGGTACGCACTTCTTCACCAATGACGGTGGCGGCAACGCCATGCTGTACATCAACCTGATCTGGATCTGGGGCCACCCGGAGGTGTACATCCTGGTCCTGCCGGCGTTCGGTGTGTTCTCCGAAGTCATCGCGACCTTCTCGCGCAAGGCGCTGTTCGGCTACAAGGGCATGGTCTACGCCACTGCCTGCATCGGCGTGCTGTCGTTCATCGTGTGGCTGCACCACTTCTTCACCATGGGCTCGGGTGCCAACGTCAACGCCTTCTTCGGCATCACGACGATGATCATCTCGATCCCGACCGGCGTGAAGATCTTCAACTGGCTGTTCACCATGTTCCGCGGCCGCGTGCACTTCACCACCCCGGTGCTGTGGACCATCGGCTTCATGGTCACCTTCGTCATCGGCGGCATGACCGGCGTGATGCTGGCGATCCCGGCCATTGACTTCGTGCTGCACAACAGCCTGTTCCTGATCGCCCACTTCCACAACGTCATCATCGGCGGCGTGGTGTTCGGCATGTTCGCCGGCATCACCTACTGGTGGCCGAAGATGTTCGGCTTCCGCCTCAACGAGTTCTGGGGCAAGTGCGCGTTCTGGTGCTGGTTCATCGGCTTCTACGTGACCTTCATGCCGATGTACGTGCTGGGCTTCATGGGCATGACCCGTCGCCTGCAGAGCACGGTCAACCCGGCCTATGAGCCGCTGCTGCTGATCGCAGCTGCAGGTGCCTTCATCGTCGGCGCCGGCATCCTGTGCCAGATCATCCAGGTGGCCGTGTCGATCCGCGACCGCAAGAAGACCGTCGACCTGACCGGCGACCCGTGGGATGCCCGTACGCTGGAGTGGGAAACCTCTTCGCCGCCGGCCTTCTACAACTTCGGCACGCTGCCGGAAGTCACCGAGCTGGACGATTTCTGGGAGCGCAAGCAGCGCGGTGAAGCCTGGCCGAAGCCGGCCAAGTACACCGACATCCACATGCCGCGCAACACCGGCACGGGCGTTGTCATCGGTGCCTTCAGCCTGGTGTTCGGCTTCGCGATGATCTGGCACATCTGGTGGCTGGCCATCGTCGGCTTCGTCGGCATGATCGCCACGTTCATCTACCGCACCTTCGACCAGGACGTGGACTACTGGGTCCCGGCCGCCGAGGTAGAACGCATCGAGAACGAACACCGCAAGCACCTGGAAGCCCAGGGCCTGGTGAAGTCGGAGCTGAAGGCATGAGCACCAATACCTCGACCCTGAGCCACGGGCACGCCGCGCACGCGGCGGCCCATGGCCATGACGACCACGAGCACCACGACACCGGCGGCAATACCGTCTTCGGTTTCTGGGTGTACCTGATGAGCGACTGCCTCATCTTCGCCTCGCTGTTCGCCACCTACGTGGTGCTGTCCGGCGGTACCGATGGTGGTCCCACCGCGAAGGACCTGTTCGAGCTGCCGTTCGTGGCGTGGGAAACCGCGCTGCTGCTGACCTCGTCGCTGACCTTCGGCCTGGGCATGATCGCCATGCACCGCAAGCAGGTCGGCCAGATGTTCCTGTGGCTGGCGGTCACCTGGCTGCTGGGCTTCGGCTTCATGTGCATGGAAGTCTATGAATTCCAGCACCTGATCCATCAGGGCTACGGTCCGGACCGCAGTGCCTTCCTGTCGGCGTTCTTCGCCCTGGTCGGTACCCACGGCCTGCACGTCAGCGCTGGCCTGCTGTGGCTGCTGGTGATGTTCGTGCAGCTGAAGAAGTACGGCCTGACCCCGACCAACAAGACCCGCATGGCGTGCCTGAGCCTGTTCTGGCACTTCCTGGACCTGATCTGGATCGGCGTGTTCTCCGTCGTCTACCTCAATGGAGCGCTGTAATGGCACATGACAACCATGCACACGACCACGCCGCCGGCGGCGAGAGCCACGGCAGCGTCAAGTCCTACCTGATCGGCTTCGTGCTGGCGGTGGTGCTGACCGTCATCCCGTTCTGGATGGTGATGTCGGGCGACTTCTCGCGCACCGTCAACGGTGTGGTGATCGCGGTCACCGCGGTGCTGCAGATGCTGGTCCACCTGGTGTTCTTCCTGCACCTGGACCGCTCTTCGGAAAGCCGCTGGAACGTCAACGCTGCGGCCTTCACCGTTGTGGTGATCGGCATCATCGTGATCGGCACCCTGTGGGTCATGCACAACATGAACGTGCACATGATGCACTGACGTCCTCGCGACGTTACCACGCAGAAAGGCCGCCCTCGGGCGGCCTTTTTGTTTTCCGTTCTCCGGTAGTGCCGGCCGCTGGCCGGCAATCAGTAGATCCACGCCATGCGTGGATGAACCGCCGCGTCACCCCACCCGGCGCAGGAACTCCTCTGCCTCCATCGGCCGTCCCAGGTGATAACCCTGCAACTGGTCGCAGCCCAGCTCGCTCAGGTATTCGCGCTGCGCCTGGGTCTCGACGCCCTCGGCCACCACCTGCAGCTGCAGGGTGCGGCCCAGCGCGATGATCGACGAGACGATGGCGGCGTCCTCGTCGTTGCGTTCCAGGTCGTGCACGAACGCACGGTCGATCTTCAGCTCGGTGGCGGGCATGCGCTTGAGGTACAGCAGGCTGGAATAGCCGGTGCCGAAATCATCGATGGCGATGTGCACCCCCATCGCGGTCAGGTCGTTGAGGATCGCCAGGCTGGCATCGACGTCCTTCATCGCCGTGGTCTCGGTGATCTCCAGGGTCAGCCGCGCCGGTTCGATCCGGTGCCGCTCCAGTGCCTCGCGCACGCTGTCCAACAGGGCCGGCGAGGAGAACTGAAGTGGCGAAAGGTTCACCGCCATCGACCATTCGGCATGCCCGGCATCGTGCCACGCACGCAGCTGCGCGCAGGCGCGGTCCAGTACCCAGTCGCCGATCGGCAGGATCAGGCCACTGCGTTCGGCAATGGGAATGAACACATCCGGTGCCAGCAGGCCCAGCTCCGGGTGCTGCCAGCGCAGCAGGGCCTCGGCGCCGGTGGCCGGTGCACCCGCCGCCGGGAACTTGGGCTGGTAGTGCAGCACCAGTTCGCCACGCGCGATCGCCT
Source organism: Stenotrophomonas sp. S4 (assembly GCF_054187805.2). NCBI lineage: Bacteria > Pseudomonadati > Pseudomonadota > Gammaproteobacteria > Lysobacterales > Lysobacteraceae > Stenotrophomonas > Stenotrophomonas sp. S4. The sequence continues at coordinate 1,303,672 of NZ_CM196188.1, forward strand.
TGCGCAGGTCCTGCAGCAGGCGCAGCTGGCGGTTGGCGCTCAGCTGCATCGAGGGGGTGAAGAAGGTATAGCCGTTCCGTCCGGTTTCCTTGGTGTGGTACATCGCCGCATCGGCGTGCGCCATCAGTTCGCGCTCGTTGCTGGCGTCGTCTGGGTACAGGGCGATGCCCAGGCTGGCACTGACCTGCAGTTCGGCCGCATCCAGCGTGAACGGTTCGCCGGCGGCGGCGATGATGCGCTCGGCCACCACCACCGCATCGTCGGGAATATCGATGGCCAGCACGATCACGAACTCGTCGCCGCCGAGTCGGGCAAACGTATCCTGCGGCCGAAGCAGCCCGCCGATGCGCTGCGCCACCGCCACCAGCAGGCGGTCGCCGAGCTGGTGGCCATAGGCATCATTGACCGCCTTGAAACCATCCAGGTCGCAGAACATCACCGCCACCGCATGGTTGCGCCGCCGCGCCTTCTCGATGGCCTGCTCGATGCGGTCCTGCAGCAGCATGCGGTTGGGCAGCTGGGTCAACGGGTCGTGCAGTGCGGCCTGGATCAGCTTGTTGTTGGCGTGCGCCAGCGAGTCGGCCAGCAGCCCGGTGCGCACACGCATCTGCCGGTCGAACAGCGAGGCCACCAGGGCGATGCCCAGCGTGGCTACAGTGGTGACGATGACCAGCACCGCCAGCCAGCGCGTGTCGATGCCACCACTGCCGACGGCGCCACAGATGCTGCCTTCGGGGAAGCGCGCGGCGGCCATGCCGGTGTAATGCATGCCGACGATGGCCAGGCCCATCACCAGCGACGCGAGCGCGCGCAGGAGCAGGGTGTGGCGGTGCTCGGCGCGCAGGCGGAAGGCGATCCACAGGGCGGCGCCGGCGGCACCGATGGCCACCGCGATGGAGGCGGCAAACCAGCCCGGGTGGTAGTCGATGCCCGGCTGCATGCGCATCGCCGCCATGCCCAGGTAATGCATGGTGGCGATGCCCAGGCCCATCAGCACGGCACCGGCCAGCAGCCGGCGCCAGGGCAGGCTGGGCCGCGACACCAGCCACAGCGCATAGGCCGAGGCGCCGATCGAGACCGCCAGCGAGTACAGGGTGATGCCGAGGTCGTAGCCGACCGGGATCGGCAGGTCGAAGGCAAGCATGCCGATGAAGTGCATCGACCAGATGCCCAGGCCCATGGCCGCCGCCCCCCCGGTCAGCCACCAGCGGGCCACGCGGCCCTCGGCCGTGGCCAGGCGCCCGGCCATGTCCAGCGCCGTGTACGAAGCAAGAATGGCCACCAGCAGGGAGATGATGACCAGGCTCTGACTGTAACTGCCAGTCATGTTGAATCCAGTGGGAGAGGGAGGGGCGCCCGCAAGGCGCACGCCCGCGACCCCTATCGGCGCGGGTGGGCAGGACTTGAGCGGTCGCAGCACCTGCGACCCGGCTCGGCTATCCTGCCACGCCTGTTCCCGTTGCTGGAAATCATCCGATGGCAAAAGCCCGCACCGCCTACGTCTGCAATGAATGCGGCGCCGAATTCAGCAAGTGGCAGGGCCAATGCACCGAGTGCAACGCCTGGAACTCGCTGTCGGAAATCGTGCTGGAAAGCGCGGCGGCGGCCAAGGCGCCGGCCTCGCGCCGGGCCGGCTGGGCCGGCAAGATCGACCCGCCGAAGATCACCGCCCTGAAGGACGTGGAGCAGACCGAGCATCGCCGGGTCTCCACCGGCATCGGCGAGTTCGACCGGGTACTGGGCGGTGGCCTGGTCGAGGGCGCGGTGGTGCTGGTCGGTGGCGATCCGGGCATCGGCAAGTCGACGCTGCTGCTGCAGGCGGTGGCGAAGATGGCAGCCGAGCTGCCGGTGCTGTACGTCACCGGCGAAGAGTCGCTGGCGCAGGTCGCCGGCCGCGCGCACCGGCTGGAGCTGCCGCTGGACGGGGTCAATGCGCTGGCCGAGACCGGGGTCGAATCGATCCTGCAGCATGCATCCAAGGCCGGCCCGCGGCTGATCGTGGCCGACTCCGTGCAGACCCTGTGGACCGAGAGCCTGACCGCTGCGCCGGGATCGGTCAGCCAGGTGCGTGAGAGCGCGGCGCGGCTGGTGCGGTTTGCCAAGGAGACCGGTACCGCCGTGTTCCTGGTCGGCCACGTGACCAAGGAGGGCGGCATCGCGGGTCCGCGCGTGCTCGAGCACATGGTCGACGCGGTGCTGTACTTCGAGGGCGAGAGCGGCAGCCGCTTCCGCCTGCTGCGTGCGTTCAAGAACCGCTTCGGTGCGGTCAACGAACTGGGCGTGTTCGCGATGGGCGACAAGGGCCTGAAGGAGGTCTCCAACCCATCGGCGATCTTCCTGTCCGGCGGCAGCACCCATCAACCGGGCAGCTGCGTGATGGTCACCCGCGAGGGCACCCGGCCGCTGCTGGTGGAAGTGCAGGCACTGGTCGATGCGTCGCCGCTGTCGAATCCACGCCGTGTCGCGGTCGGCCTGGAGCAGAACCGCCTGGCCATGCTGCTGGCGGTGTTGCATCGCCACGGCGGCGTGCTGGTCGGCGACCAGGACGTGTTCGTCAATGTCGTTGGCGGCATCCGCGTGCAGGAGACCGCCGCCGACCTGCCGGTGCTGCTGGCGGTGCTGTCCTCGCTGCAGGATCGGCCGCTGGCGGAAAAGACCATCGCCTTCGGCGAGGTGGGCCTGTCCGGCGAGATCCGCCCGGTGCCCAATGGCGAGGACCGCCTGCGCGAGGCCGCCACCCATGGCTTCAAGCGCGCCATCGTGCCCAAGGCCAATGCGCCCAAAGGCGGTTCGGTGAAGGGTATGGAAGTGATTGCGGTGGAGCGTCTGTCCGAGGCTATCGACGCGGCGTGATGCCTGCCGCGCACCCGCCGGGCATCACCCGGCGTCACCACCGCGCACGTGGAATACGGCGACCGACACGGCAACGGTCAGCTTCCCTGTGCTAGTTTTTCCCGCTCGACGAAGTCGCCCTCTGGCGTCTTTCCGTGCCCAGGAGTAAACGATTACATGCAGGACACCGCGCTCATTGCCCCCAACGCCGAGATCCGTCGTGCCGGGGTCGATCTCAATGGATTGATGACGGTGCTGGGCAAGCACCTGTATTCCACCCCGGTGGTGGCGCTGCGTGAGCTGGTGCAGAACGCGCACGACTCGATCATCCGCCGCCGCATCGAGCAGCCCGGCGTCGAGGTACCTTCGCGCATTTCGGTGCAGGTCGATGCCGGTGCCGGCGTGCTGCGCATCATCGATACCGGTGCCGGCCTGACCCGCCAGGAAATCCACGACTACCTGGCCACCGTCGGCGTCGGCTATACCCGTGGCCTGCGCCAGGGCGGCGAGGACGATGATGGCCTGATCGGCATGTTCGGCCTCGGCTTCCTGTCGGCCTTCGTGCTCGCGCGCCGGGTCAGCGTGCGCACGACCTCGTACCAGACGCCGGAGCTGGGCCATCTGTACGTGTCCAGCAACGCCGAGCAGTACACCGTCAGCGAAGTGCCGGCACGCGCGGTCGGCACCGAGGTCGAACTGGAGCTGCATCCGGACTTCCTGCCGCTGGCCAACGAGGCGCGCCTGCATGAGGTGCTGGGCCGCTACTGCGCGTTGTTGTCCGAGCCGATCTTCATCGGCGCTGCGGGCGAGGCGCTCAATCCCGAGCCACCGCCGTGGCGCGGCCAGGGGGATGTCGCCGTGCATCCGGTGCAGGCGCGCCGCCAGGCGCTGCAGTTCGCTGCGCGCTTCGAGCACGATTTCGAGCCGATCGTCACCGTGCCGCTGCGTGCCGATGGCAACAGCGATGCCACCGGCCTGCTGTGGGTGCAGGACGGCGCCACCTATGGCACCAGTGACAACCGCAACCTGTCGGTGTTCGTGCGCGGCATGCTGCTGGATGACGACGCCCGCGACCTGCTGCCGCCGTGGGCCGGCTTCATCGGCGGGGTGATCGAATCCTCGCGGCTGACCCCCACCGCCAGCCGCGAAGACCTGCAGCGCGATGACCAGTACCGCGCTGTGCAACATGCCTTGCTGGAGGCGCTGATCGACGGCCTGGCCGACGTTGCGCGGCAGCAGCCAGAGGCGTGGCGACGCGTATTGAGCCGCCACAACGAGGCGCTGCTGGGCGCGGCGCTGTGCGATGACCGCCTGTTCGACCTGCTGCTGGAACACGTGCGCGTGCCGACTTCGCAGGGTGACCTGCCGGCCAGTGCGCTGCCCGCACGCGGTGCCGTGCACGTGATCCTCGACAACGGCGGCGGCTTCGAGGAAATGCTGTTCCGTGCGATGGGCGTGCCGGTCGCGCATGGCCATCGCTATGCGGTGGTGCCGTTCCTGCGGCGCTGGGCCCAGGCCAAGGGCCTGCGCCTGGTCGAACTGGGGACCGAGCAGGGCAACCGCGCGCTGTTCCGCAGCGATGACAGCCTCGACGAGGTGCAGCTGGCATGGCTGCGCGAGCAGCTGGGCGATGGCGAGCAGCTGTTGCCGGCGCGCTTCAGCCCGGAGGCATTGCCGGTAGTGGTGGTGCCCGACCGCGAGGCCGAGCTGAAGCAGCGCCTGGAGGACGACGAGAACGACAAGCGCGTTTCGATGGCGGCGCTGCGCCTGGCGCGGCAGTTCACCGCACGCATCGAATCGCGCGCACCCTCGCGGCTGTACCTCAACCTCGACAATCCGGCGGTGCAGGCGCTGTTGCGCGCCCAGCGCGAGGGCCACCCGCAGGCCGAAGCGGCGGCACGCCTGCTGCGCTCGCTGAAGATCATCGTCGCCGCGCAGGGCCGTCCCCTGGCCCGGGCAGCGACCGCCACGCCAGGCCCGGATCTCAACGGCGCCTTTACCGATATCGCCGGTGCCCTGCAGCAGATGCTGCGCTGAGCACCGCACCCTCTCATCCAGCCTTCGCTAGACAGGAGCACTTACCCCATGGACATCTGGAACTGGGTCGAAAAACTGCAGGGAGACCTGCGCCAGGCCGGCCAGGCGCAGAACGCGCACCTGCTGAACCGCCTCGCCGACGAGGTCAGCGAGCTGCAGATCGACCGCGTCGATGCACTGCTGCCCGAAGCGCGTGCGCTGGGCAAGGCACTCGACAACCCCTGGGTCGACGTCTACGTCGGCCACTGGGCGCTGCGCAACCGCGTCGGCAACCGTGTTGAAGGCGAGAGCGCACTTGGCGAAGCCGTTTCGCTGTTCGAGCGCGCACACCGCGAAGACACCCTGGAATGCCCGCAGTCGATCTGCGTGACCCAGGACCTGGCCGCCTGCTACGGCAACATCGATGGCCCGGGCTGGGTGCCCGAGCGCATCGAGGTGTGCGACGAGACCCTCGGCCGCATCGATCCCAGCTGGGCCTGCTTCCAGTGCCTGAGCTGCGAGAAAGCCGATGCGCTGCTCGACGACGGCCGTGGCCAGGAGGCGCTGGATTACCTGCAGGTGCAGTCCGATGCGATCGAGGCCTGTGGCAAGGAGGTGTTCGACAGCTTCCCGGAGATGCAGATCAAGATCCTGCTCGCCGTCGGCCGGGCCGAAGAGGCGCTGGTGCTGATCGAAAAGCGCGAGGCTGACGTGGCGGCTTCCGGTGAGTACGAACCGGCCAACTGCACGGTGCCGCGCCGCCTGTCCAAGGCGTGGGCGCTGGCCCAGCTGGGCCGCGACGAAGAGGCGCTGCAGCAGCTGGTGCCGTGGCGCGAGCTGACCCCGAACTACTGGCGGCTGTGGGCGAACACCGCTGCAGCGCTGTGCCAGCGCGACCCCGCGCGCAATACGTGGGACCTGGGCACGCGCTTCAACACGATCATCGAGCACTTCGCCCGGGTCGGTTCGCATCGCCTGCTGATCGAAGTCGCGGCGCTGAGCCTGGAGCTGGCGCTGCAGCGGGGAGCGCGCTGGGTGGCGCTGCGCCAGCTGGAGCTGGCGCGTACCCATCTGGCGCAGCTGCGCCAGGACCGGGGTGCGGCTGCGCTGGTGGCCGGCCTGGCGGCACGCATCGATGCCTTGCCGGAGATGGCACCGCTGCCGGCACCGGCGGGCGAGTTGCTGGCGTGGCTGGACGCGCAGGGCGAGCAGAACCAGGCACGCGATCCGGAGCGTGAGGCGCAGTGGCTGCTGCAGGCACAGGCGCAGCTGCCTGATGACGAGGCCTTGGCCGAGATGGCCGCCTCCGCGCTGAGCGCCTGTGGTGCACAGACGGAAGCGCGCGCATTGCTGTGGCGGTTCGTGCGCACTCACGCGCAGGATGATGGCCCGGCCGCTTATACGTTGATGCGCTGGCTGGCAGAGCAGGGTGACGACGATGGCCTGCGCCAGCTGGCCGACCTCTATCGCGGCAGCGTGCCGGTGTTCGCGCACTGGTGCGACGTGCAGCGCGCCCGCCGCGTGTCCGACTGGCCGGCGCTGGAGCAGGCCGCGCAGGCGCTGCTGGCGGCATCGCCCGGTTCGCACGGTGCGCGCGGCACGCTGGCGCGGATGTACATGGAAACCGGCCGCTTCAGCGAGGCGCAGGCCTGCTATGCGCAGCTGGTGGAGCTGCTGGAAGAGCCGAGCGCCGCGCATTGGGACCACATGAGTGCAGCCAGCGCGGCGCGTGACTGGGACGCGGTGCGCCGCTCGGCCGCAGCGATCGGCATGGAGCTGTCCAGCCAGGACGGTGTGGTCGAAGAGCCGTGGGGCTGGGTGATCATCCGCAGCGAAGAGAACGGCGAGCCGATGGAGTACTACGCCCGTCGCAGCGGCCCGGTGACCGCACGCATCGTCGAGAACGCACCGGCCAACCGCGCGCAGCAGGTGGGCGACTGGGTGGTGTTCGACGCCGCGCTGGTGCATCCGGCACCGGAGGAGGAGGAAGCGCGCGAGCACTTCATCCCGACCTATGCGCAGGTGCATGTGCTGGAGCGCGGTGGCTTCGCCCGCAGCTGGTTGATCGACGGCGCGCATCCGGGCGAAGAAGCCTGGAACGCCTTTGTCGCAGCGGCCGAGGCGCAGGGCTGGCAGGTGTGGTCGCACAGCCGCCCGGACTACATCGTGACCGATCCGGACGAGGAGGAGGGCACGCTGCCGGGCCTGCTGTTCACCGTCGCCCAGCCGCAGGACCATGCGCCGCTGGCGCTGCACCGCTTCCTGCAGCAGGAAACCGCGAAGTGGCCGCATCCGCATTGCTGGCTGCGCCTGGCCGAAGCCTGCGACCAGGATCGCCAGCCGCATCTGGATGTGATCGAGCGTTACGGGTTGTAAGCCTGGTATCGGGTAGTGCCGGCCGCTGGCCGGCAGCGTCGGGATATCCTGTGTTGCCGGCCAGCGGCCGGCACTACCTCAAGGAGAAGTACATGCGAAAGACAGGGATGTTCGTGATCGCCGGACTGCTGCTGGCCGCCACCGCGCAGGCGGCGCCGGCCTGCCAGGAACCCACCGCCGTGGCCCGCGCCTTCTTCGAGGCGACGTCGGGTGACAACGGCTTTGTGCTGGACGCACCGCAGGCGCTGGTCAGCGACGGCTTTGGCAAAGCCCTGCGTGGCGAGCGCGCCTGCCAGGCGCGCGAGCAGGGCATCTGCAACATTGACTGGGATCCGTGGCTGGACGCGCAGGACGCTGACATCGAGGGCCCGGTGACCTACCAGTGGAAGGGGGCCACGGCTGATACCGGCATGGTCGAGATCCACTACGCAGTGGAGAAGCAGGCGTTCGTGTCGCGCGTGCCGATGGTCCGCCAGGGCAAGGGTTGCTGGCAGGCCGACGACCTGATCTCCAACAACGGCCGCTCGCTGCGCCGGATCCTGGCCCAGCCTGTCCCTTGATGGTGGGGGGGGGGGGCGGCTGCGGCATCCACGCATGGCGTCGCCCTGTTGCCGGCCAGCGGCCGGCACTACCAGATTGGGGACCGACCGTTGGTTAGCAGTACCGGGGTGGGGGCCGACCGTTGGTCGGCACGCCTTTATCGCGTATGCCCGAACACCAGTTCGATCACGAACTGGCTGCCGAAGAACGCGAGCAGCAGCAACAGCATCGCCGCCAGCGTCCAGTGCACCGCCTTCATGCCGCGCCAGCCGTAGCGGCGACGGCCGATCAGCAGCACGCCGAACACGATCCACGACAGCACGCTCAGCACGGTCTTGTGCACCAGCTTCTGCGCCAGCAGGTCGTCGACGAACAGCACGCCGGTGACCAGGGTCAGGGTCAGCAGCGCGAAGCCGACGGTGATCACCCGGAACAGCAGCGATTCCAGGTCCGCCAGCGGCGGCAGCGCGCGCAGCCACGGGCGGAACTCGCGGCGGCGCAGGGCGCGTTCCTGCAGCCACAGCATGATCGCAAGCAGTGCGGCGATGCTCAGCGTGGCGTAGGCCAGCAGCGCCAGCCAGGCGTGGCTGGCCAGGCGCCAGCCCAGCACCTTGCTCGGTTCGTGGCCGTAGCCGTGGTAGGCCAGCAGCAATAACGCGGCCAGCGGGAACACCACCACGCCCAGCGCCGACATCCGCCCGCGCGCACCGACCAGCGAGGTCAGCCAGGCCATGCCCAGGCCGACCAGCGACAGCGCGGCGAAGAAGTGCATGTCCGGTCCGCCGTTGGTGCGCATCGCCACCATCACGTGGTAGCCGCCATGCAGCAGCATCGCCGGCAGGGCGGGCCACAGCCAGGTGGGGGAGCCGGTGGTTTCATCGCGGCCGAGCGCGCGCACCAGCAGGGCACTGGCAGCCAGGTAGAGCAGGACGGCGATGAGAACGATTGTCATCGTTGCAGTTTCGCATACCCCCGGGATGCTGGCGACGGCCCGGTGGTCGCAGTCCGGGCGGACAGCCGGACCCGTTATACTGTCTGCCTTATTGTCCCCCGCTTTCAGACAGGTTGCGCCGCATGTTCGAGTCCCTGACCCAGCGCCTTTCCGGCACCATCGAGCGCCTGCGTGGCCGCGGCCGCCTGACCGAGGAGAACATCCGCGAGGCGACCCGCGAAGTGCGCATCGCGCTGCTCGAAGCCGACGTTGCGCTGCCGGTGGTGCAGGCCCTGATCGAGCGCATCAAGGTGCGCGCGGTCGGCCAGGAAGTGCTGAAGTCGCTGACCCCGGGCCAGGCCCTGATCAAGGTCGTCCGCGACGAGCTGACCGCGGTGATGGGCGCCGAAGCCAGCGACCTGAACCTCAACGTACCCGCCCCGGCCATCATCCTGATGGCGGGCCTGCAGGGCGCCGGCAAGACCACCACGGTGGGCAAGCTGGCCAAGCACCTGAAGGAAAAGCGCAAGAAGAAGGTGATGGTGGTTTCGGCCGACGTCTACCGCCCGGCCGCGATCGAGCAGCTGAAGACCCTGGCCGAGCAGGTCGGCGTGCTGTTCTTCCCGTCCAGCGCCGACCAGAAGCCGGAAGCCATCGTCCGCGCCGCAATCGACGATGCGCGCAAGTCGTTCGTCGACGTGCTGCTGGTCGATACCGCCGGCCGCCTGGCCATCGACGAAGCGATGATGGCCGAGATCAAGGCCCTGCACGCTGCCGTGAACCCGGCCGAAACCCTGTTCGTGGTCGACGCCATGACCGGCCAGGACGCGGCCAACACCGCCAAGGCCTTCGGTGATGCGTTGCCGCTGACCGGCGTGGTACTGACCAAGACCGACGGTGACGCCCGCGGCGGTGCCGCGCTGAGCGTGCGCTACATCACCGGCAAGCCGATCAAGTTCGTCGGTGTCAGCGAAAAGCCGGAAGGCCTGGACGTGTTCCACCCGGACCGCATCGCCAGCCGCATCCTGGACATGGGCGACGTGCTGTCGCTGGTCGAGCAGGTCGAGCAGCAGGTCGACAAGGACAAGGCCGCCAAGCTGGCCGAGAAGGTCGCCAAGGGCAAGAAGTTCGACCTGAACGACATGCGCGACCAGCTCGAGCAGATGCAGAACATGGGCGGCATCGGCGGCCTGATGGACAAGCTGCCGGGCCTGGGCAACATCCCCGACCATCTGAAGCAGCAGGTCAGCCAGGGCAAGGAAGTGCCGCGCATGATCGCCATCATCGGCTCGATGACCAAGAAGGAACGGCGCAACCCGAACCTGCTCAATGGCTCGCGCCGCGCGCGCATCGCCAAGGGCTCGGGCGTGACCCCGGCCGACGTCAACAAGCTGATGAAGCAGTACATGCAGATGGAAAAGATGATGAGCAAGATGGCCGGCGGCGGCATGAAGGGCATGTTGCGCAGCATGAAGGGCATGATGGGCGCCATGGGCGGCCGCGGCATGCCGTTCCGTTGATGCGTTGAACACCGGCTTTTTTTGTAGAGTCGAGCCATGCTCGACTGCTTTTCTGTCGGTGCCCCGGTCGAGGTAGAGTCGAGCAAGCTCGACTCTACCCCCGTCCTGCGCGCACCATGGGGGCCTGTCCGAAACGATGGGCCGTCATGCAGAGTTCCGCTGTATCTTCCCGCGTCGAGGCGTTCTGCCGGCGCTTTGGCGTTTCCGTTCCGATCCTGCTGGCCCCGATGGCCGGCGCCTGCCCGGTGCCGTTGTCGGCTGCGCTGGCCAATGCCGGCAGCATGGGGGCGATGGGCGCGGTGCTGTCGTCATCGGCCGATATCGGCCACTGGATGGATGACTTCCGCGCTGCCTCGACGGGCCCCGCACAGGTGAACCTATGGGTGCCGGACCCGGCACCGACCCGTGATGTCGCCGCTGAAGCCGCCAGCCGCACCTTCCTCGCGCAGTGGGGTCCGGACGTGCCGGCCAGCGCCGCCGATGCCACGCCCGCCGACTTCGAAGAACAGTTCGCCGCACTGCTGGCGGCGCGCCCGGCGGTGGCCTCGACCATCATGGGCGTGCTGCTGCCGCGCCACGTACAGCAGTTGAAGGATGCCGGCATTGCCTGGATCGCCTGTGCGACCACCTTGTCCGAAGCGCGTGCGGCACAGGACGCCGGTGCCGACGCGGTGGTCGCACAGGGCGTGGAGGCCGGTGGCCATCGCGGTGCGTTCGATCCGGCGATGGCCGAGCGCCAGCTGGTCGGCCTGTTTGCGTTGTTGCCACGCCTGGCCGATCACCTGCAGATTCCGGTGATCGCCGCCGGCGGTATCGCCGACGGCCGTGGCATTGCTGCCGCACTCACCTTGGGGGCCAGCGCCGTGCAGATCGGCACTGCCTTCCTGCGCACGCCCGAAGCGGCGATCGCTTCAGCGTGGGCCGATGGATTGGCGGCCAGCGAACCCGAAGATACCTGGCCGACCCGCGCCTTCAGCGGCCGCCTGGGCCGTGGCCTGGCGACCCCCTATGTACGCGCCGCCGCTGCGGAAGGCGCCCCGGCGCCGCGTCCGTATCCGGTGCAGCGCGGGCTGACCGCGCCGATGCGCAGGCAGGCCGCGCAGGAAAACCGCCTGGCGGCGATGCAGGCCTGGGCCGGGCAGTCGGCGTGGATGGCGCCGGCACGGCCGGCCGCCGACGTGCTGCGCGGCATGTGGGAACAGGCGCAGGCACTGCTGCGATGACGCTGACCTGCAACGGCCTGCCGGCGCAGGTGGAGGATCTGCTGCCGGCGCTGGTGAACTACGGTCACTTCACCTCGCTGCAGGTACGCGACCACGCCGTACAGGGACTGGACCTGCATCTGGCGCGGCTGTCGCATGCCACGCGCGAACTGTTCGGCAGCGAACTGGATACGGCGCAGGTGCGGGGCTGGATGGCGCAGGCGCTGCGGCAGGCCGGCCTGGCCGATGCCTCACTGCGGGTGACGGTGTACTCGCGCCGCTTCGATTTCCGCAACCCGCTGGCGGCGGTGCCGGTGGACGTGCTGGTGGCGGTGTCCGCGCCGGTGACGCTGACCGCCTCCAAGCGCGTGCGCAGTGTGGCCTGGCAGCGTGAACTGCCACAGATCAAGCATGTGGGCACGTTTGGTCTGTTCGCCGAACGTCGCGCGGCGATGGCGGAAGGATTCGACGATGTGCTGTTCGTGACCGCCGATGGCGACGTGAGTGAAGGCAGCACCTGGAACGTGGCCGTTCACGATGGTGAACGGCTGCTCTGGCCGCAGGCGCCGGCCCTGCGCGGTACCGCCGAGGCGCTGCTGAAGCAGCATTGGCCGGGGGGACAGCAGACGCGGCCGCTGGCACTGGCTGAACTGGACAGTGTGAAGGCCGCTTTTGCCTGCAACGCCAGCGGCCTGTGGGCGCTGGAGGCCATCGACGGGCATGTCCTGCCCGGCTCGCAGGCACTGGCTGAACAGGGCAGGGCGGTGCTGGCGGGCGTGGCTTGGCAGGGGCTGGGGTCAGATCCCTTTTGCGTCGCAAAAGGGATCTGACCCCGGGCGAGCCCCCGGGGTTGGCTCGGCCGGGCTCTGCCGCTATAATCGCCCGCTTACCTCGCCATCCTGGCGACTGGGCAATAGGAAAAACACCATGGTCAAGATTCGACTGACCCGCGGCGGCGCCAAGAAGCGTCCGTTCTACCACATCATCGTCACCGACGTGCGCAGCGCGCGCGACGGCCGCAACATCGAGCGCGTTGGCTTCTACAACCCGGTCGCCCAGGGCGCCGAGAAGCGCATCGAGCTGGACCTGGCCCGCGTTGACCATTGGGTCAAGAACGGCGCCCAGCCGACCGACAAGGTCCGCAACCTGATCAAGGAAGCGACCAAGTCCCAGGCCGCTGCGGCCTGATCCTGACGGGCCACGCTTCGGCGTGGCCCTCTTGGTTGAAGCAGATGAAAGATATCGAGCGCCGCATCCTGCTGGGCAGGGTTGTCGGCGCTTTTGGTGTGCGCGGCGAGATCAAGCTCGAGTCCTGGACCGAGCCACGTTCCGCCATTTTCCGTTACCAGCCGTGGATCTTGCGCAGCCCGTCCGGCGTGGAAACCACGATTGAAGGTGTGCGCGGCCGCGACAGCGGCAAGCACCTGGTCGCCCGTTTCCCCGGCGTCGAGGACCGCGATACCGTCGAAGCGATGCACGGCACCGAGATCTACGTGGCCCGCAGTGCGTTGCCGCCGCCGAAGCCCGACGAGTACTACTGGGTGGACCTGGAAGGCCTGGACGTGAAGACCACCGAGGGCGTTGCCCTGGGCCAGGTCTCGCACCTGTTCAGCACCGGCGCCAACGACGTGGTGGTGGTCCGTGGTGACCGCGAGCGGATGATTCCGTTCGTGCAGCCGGACTTCGTCAAGTCGGTCGACTTCGAGGCCAACCTGGTCGTGGTCGACTGGGATCCCGAGTTCTGAGTGTGAGCATGCGTTTCGACGTCATCACCCTGTTCCCCGAGTTCCTCGCCCAGTCCGCTGGATTGGGCGTGGTCGGGCGCGCGCAGGAGAAGGGGTTGTTCAGCCTGCATGGCTGGAACCCCCGTGATTACGCCGAAGGCAACTACCGCCGGGTGGACGACCGTCCGTTCGGTGGTGGCCCCGGCATGGTGATGCTGATCGAGCCACTGCAGGCCTGCCTGCAGGCGATCCGTGATGCCGATCCGACCCCGGCGCGGGTGATCCATCTCAGCCCGCAGGGTGCGCCGTTGACCCAGGCCAAGGTGCGGGAACTGGCGGCGCTGCCGCGCATGGTCCTGCTCTGTGGCCGCTACGAAGGCATCGACGAGCGTTTCCTGGAGGCCAATGTCGACGAGGAAATCTCCCTCGGCGACTACGTGCTGTCCGGTGGCGAGCTGGGCGCGGCGGTGATCATCGACGCCGTGGCCCGCCTGCAGGACGGTGCCCTGAACGACGCCGAATCGGCGGCGCAGGACAGCTTCGAGGGCGACCTCGGCCTGCTCGACTGCCCGCACTACAGCCAGCCGGCCCAGCACCCGCTGGGTGACGTGCCGGACGTGCTGCGCTCGGGCAACCACGCGGCCATCGCGGCCTGGCGCCGCCAGCAGTCGCTGCTCCGGACCGCCGAGCGGCGCCCGGACCTGCTGGATGAACAGGCACTGGGCAAGGCCGACCGCAAACTGCTGGAGCAGGGCCGCCAGGCCCGCAACCAGAAGGCCAGCCCCTAGCGCAGGGCTGGCGTTATCGGCTATCATGGCCAATTCCCGTCGGCCCCGGCCGGCGCGCGCAGTACCCAAAACAAACGTGCAGCACAGTCCGGTGACTGCATGAGCCTACGTTGTCGATACGACACGCCCACCCGAACAAGAATCGGTGTAACCCATGAGCAAGCTGAACAAGTCCATCGTCGCGGAATTCGAATCCGCCCAGATCACCCGTGAACTGCCGAAGTTCAGCCAGGGCGACACCGTTGTCGTCAACGTGAAGGTGAAGGAAGGCAGCCGCGAGCGCGTGCAGGCCTACGAAGGCGTCGTCATCGCCACCAAGAACGCCGGCCTGAACTCCTCGTTCACCGTCCGCAAGATCTCGCACGGCTACGGCGTCGAGCGCGTTTTCCAGACCCACAGCGCCATCATCGACTCGGTCGAAGTGAAGCGTCGTGGTAAGGTCCGCGCCGGCAAGCTGTACTACCTGCGTGGCCTGGAAGGCAAGGCTGCCCGCATCAAGGAAGACCTGGCTGCCGCTGCTGCCGCCAAGGCTGCCCGTCTGGCCGAAAAGGCCTGATAAACAACTTCGGTTGTTGCCGCGACGGCCACCTTCGGGTGGCCGTTTGCGTTTCCGGCACCGCATCGGCCACGATCGGGTGATGAACGACATCAACCGGCACTATCCCGCTGTCATCCAGTCGGCGCTGCGCTTCCTGGACGACAAGGGGCTGGCGCGCGTGCAGTCGGCGCCGCTGCTGCATCGTGTGCTGTGGCGCATGGGCATCGCGCTGCCACCGCCGATCCTGGCCGGCTTCGGCACCAATGCGCTGGTGCAGGGTCTGCTGTTCGGGCTGTTCTGGACCGCGCTGATGTGGCTGATGCTGTGGCAGGGCAGCGAGCGCCCGTTGGCCTTGCTGCTGGCGGCCGGACTGTTGGCCGGTGCCCTGTTCGGCGTGGTGATGGCGGCGCTGATGCGCTCGCTGCGCCGCCACCGCAAGTTGCCGGACTGGCGGCAGTTCCGGGCGCGACAGGCGGACTGAGCCGATGGCGCACCGCGCCGTGACCGGCAGGCACGCGCCGCGCTAGGCTGCGGCTTCATCCCGATGGACGTGCCGTGCGATGCCTGCCAAGCGAACCGCACCTTCCGCCGCGCCCACGCTGTTGTCCGGCGGCAATCCGCAGATTGCCAAGGGCGAGGGCGATGCCCCGGTGCAGGCCTATATCGCGGCAATGACGGACTGGAAGCGGCCGATCGGCGAACAGCTGGATGCGCTGATCGCGCAGGCAGTGCCTGGCGTGCACAAGGCCGTGAAGTGGAATTCGCCGATGTATGCGGTGGCGCCGGGCGCAGGCTGGTTTCTCAGCTTCCATTGCTTCACCCGCTACATCAAGGTGGCGTTCTTCCGCGGCGCTGCATTGACGCCGGTGCCGCCCGAGCCGTCCAGGAGTGCCGATACGCGATACCTGCACATTGCACAGGATGGGGTGCTGGATGAAGCACAGCTCCTCGACTGGGTGCGCCAAGCCGCGGCATTACCCGGCGAGCGCATGTAAGCGCACCGTTCCGATCCCCTTGCCAACGAGAACCGCTGATGTCCACGCACGCGCCGAACCCTGCCGATGCCGGAACCCCGGCCGCTGAACTGATCGATGCACGCATCGCCGAGCTGGGCGACTGGCGTGGCGAAGCGCTGGCACACGTGCGCGCCTTGATCCATGAAGCGCTGCCGGACGTGCAGGAAACCTGGAAGTGGCGCGGCACGCCGGTATGGGAGCATGACGGCATCCTGTGCACCGGCGAAACCTACAAGCAGGCGGTGAAGCTGACCTTTGCCAACGGTGCCGCGCTGGCGGACCCGAAGGGCCTGTTCAACGCCAGCCTCGACGGCAACACGCGGCGTGCGATCGACATCCATGAAGGTGCGGTGCCGGATGCCGCTGCGTTCAAGGCGTTGCTGCGCGCGGCGGCGACGTTCAACGCTGCGAAGAAGAAGCGGTAGAGCCGGCCGCTGGCCGGCTGTTTTGCGATGCTTCCGGAGAGGTGTGAAGTTGCCGGCCAGCGGCCGGCACTACCGTGCATTGACCGATCCATGAAGTTGCCGGCCAGCGGCCGGCACTACCGCAGTGGCGCGGCATCCGGGTCGGCCACCGGCGATGGTGGGCAGGCCGGAATCTCCGACGGCGTGGCCAGTTCTTCGGCGTGCGAGGGCTTGCCCATCATCTTCGCCTTGCGCCAGCCACCCCAGCGGTAATACGCCAGTGACAGCAGCATCGAGACCAGCGAGCTGGCCGGGAAGCTCCACCAGATCGCATCGGCGCCCCAGTACGGCTGCAGCAGTTCGGCGAACGGCACGCGCACGCCCCACAGCGAGCCGGCCAGGATCAGCAGCGGCGGAATCACCGCGCCGGTGGAGCGCACCACGCCGGAGATCACGAAGCTGACGCCGAAGAACAGGAACGAGCCGATCACCACGTGGTTGAGGTGGCGGGCGATGTCCAGCGCCTGGCTGGCCGGTGGCAGGAACAGGGCCAGCAGCTGGCGATCGAACACCACCAGGGGCAGGATCAGCGCGCCGGTCAGCAGGAAGTTGAACAGCACGCCCTGGCGCGCGGTGCCGCGTACGCGGTCCCAGCGCTGCGCACCGACGTTCTGTGCGGCCATCGACGAGCACGCCGCGCCGATCGCCATCGCCGGCATCTGCAGGTAGTTCCACAGCTGCAGGGCAGCACCGTAACCGGCGCCGGTGTCGGTGCCGTACTGGTTGACCATGGTCATCAGCAGGATCACCGACAGCGAGATCAGCACCATCTGCAGGCCCATCGGCACGCCCTTGACCACCAGCGCCTTGAGGATGGTCATGTCGAGCTTGAACAGGCGCATGTCGGCGCGGCCCAGCCACAGGGTGTGGCGCTTGTGCCGCATGTACAGCAGCAGGCCGGCCAGCGACAGCGTCTGCGCGACCAGCGTGGCCCAGGCCGAGCCGGCGATACCCAGCGCGGGGAACGGCCCCATGCCGAAGATCAGGACCGGGTTCAGCACGATGTCCAGCGCCACCGACACCATCAGGAAACGGAACGGCGTGCGCGAGTCACCGGCACCGCGCAGTGCGGCGGTGAGGAAGGCGAACGCGTACAGCGTCGGCATCGCCAGGAAGATGATCTGCAGGTAGGCCTCGGCCAATGGCAGCGAGGCGGCCGGCGTGCCCATCGCCGCCAGCAGCGGATGGGCCATGAACCAGCCGGCGATGGCGATGATCACCGACAGGCCGATGAAGAAGGTGGCACTGGTGCCGACCACGCGCCGCGCCTGCGCGATGTCGCGCGCGCCGATCGCCTGGCCGATCAGGATGGTCGAGGCCATGCCGAAGCCGAACACCGAGCCGATCAGGAAGAACATGACGTTGTTGGCGTTCGCAGTGGCGGTCAGTGCCGCCTCGCCGAGGAAGCGCCCGACCCAGACCGCATTCACCGAACCGTTCAGCGATTGCGCGATGTTGCCCGCCAGGATCGGCAGTGAAAACAGCAGGAGATTGCGGCCGATCGGGCCGGAGGTCAGGTCAAGCGGCGCTTTGGCCATGGAGTGGTGATCGAATCCCGGGAGGCGCACACTAGCACCAAGCCGGTTTGCGGGATGTGGCAATGCATCAACGACTGCAGGTGAAGCGGAGCGTGGCGCTGGCCTTGATCAGCGCTGTACTGGCCGCATGTTCGATGGACGACCGGCTGGGCGATACCCAGATCCGGCCGACCGACCGGCCCGAGTGCCTGGTCGGCAGCCAGCGCCAGGACCTGGCCTCCGGCGTGCGGCCGCTGATCGGCGGCACCGGCTGCCGGGCCGATCCGGACAACCCGCGTCCTCTCAACAAGCCACCGGAGTAGTAGCGAACAATGCCCGAGCTTTCCCCGTTGTCGCCCAGTGTCCGCCTGGACATCTGGCTGTGGGCGGCCCGTTTCTTCAAGACCCGCAGCCTGGCCAAGCAGGCCATCGAAACCGGCAAGGTCAGCGTCGCGGGGCAGCGCCCGAAATCCTCACGCGCGGTGCGCGTCGGCGAGCAGCTGCAGGTCGACCGTGGCGAGGAGCATTTCGAGATCCAGGTGCTGGGGCTGAGCGATCAGCGCGGGCCAGCGCCGACGGCGCAGCAGCTGTATGCCGAGAGCGAGGCCTCCAGGGCCCGTCGTGCTGAACAGCGTGCGCTGCGCATCGCCGCACGCGATGGGTTCCAGCCGCCGGAGCACAAGCCGGACAAGCGCGCACGGCGCTTGATCCGCGCGCTGGGCGATATTGACGCGCTGTAGGTAACAGGGCGCCGGACCGGGTCCGGCGCCCGCAAACCTCAGCGCTTGCCGCCGAGCAGGTTGCCACCGAGCTTGAGCAGGTCGCTCATGCCGAACTGGCCGTCGCCGTCCTGGTCCAGCACGCTGCCGAGCAGGCCGCCGGCGATGCCGCCCTGCTGCTGCACCTGCTGCTTTTCCTGGCCGAGCGCCTGGCTGAGCGAGCCGGCATCGGCCTGGCCGCCACCGAGGCGCTGGGCCAGGAAGGCCATCACGATCGGCGCGAGGATCTGCAGCAGCTGGCTGGTGCGGCCGCTGTCGAGCTGGGTGGCCTGGGCCAGGCCGGTTTCCACCTTCTGCTGGCTGCCGCCGAAGATGTGGCCGAGGATGCCGGCGCCGTCGCTGGCGGCACCGCCGCCGCCGCCGCCCAGCACCGAACCGAGCACGCTGCCCAGATCCAGTCCACTGTGGTTGTTCTGCAAGGCGCCGAGCAGTGCCTGCGCGCCCTGCGGCTGCGAGGCGTTGTTGCCCAGCGCGCCCATCAGCACCGGCAGCGCGGCACTGATCGCGCCGGAAGCCTGGGTATCGCTGATGCCGAGCTGCTGCGACACCTGCTGCAGCGGGGCGCCCTGCAATTTGGCGAGAAGTTCGTCGGTCAGGCTCATCTGCGGAATCCTTGATTGGGGTTGGGCGTGCAGAAGGTACGCCGCGGACCGTTAAAACGGCGACGCCGCCTCACGGGGAGGCGGCGTGCCGTTCACGGGGGAGGGCGGTCAGAGCTCGATGTCTTCGGCGCCCGGGGTGGCGGTGGGGAAGTCCGCTTCCGGCTGGGCCGGCTTGAACGGATCCGACGGCTGGCTGGCCAGCGCCTTCAGCGCCGCGGCAACACCGGCACCGTAGGCCGGGTCGGCCTTTCTGCAGTTGTCGATGTGGCGCTGCTTGATGAAGTCCGGCGCATCGCCCAGGGCACGGGCGGTGTTGGCGAACAGGCGGTCCTTCTGGGCCTGGTTGTAGCTGCGGAACAGCGCACCGGGCTGGCTGAAGTAGTCGGCGTCGTCCTCACGGAAGTTCCAGAAGTCGGCGTCGCCGCGGATCTTCATCGGCGGTTCGCGGTACTGCGGCTGTTCCTGCCACTGGCCGTAGCTGTTCGGTTCGTAGTGCGGCAGGCCGCCGTAGTTGCCGTCCACGCGCATCGCACCATCGCGGTGGTTGCTGTGCACCGGGCAGCGCGCTGCGTTCACCGGAATCTGGTGGTGGTTCACACCCAGGCGATAGCGCTGCGCATCGGAATAGGCGAACAGGCGCGCCTGCAGCATCTTGTCTGGCGATGGGCCGATGCCCGGCACCAGGTTGCTCGGTGCGAACGCTGACTGCTCCACGTCCTGGTACCAGTTGACCGGGTTGCGGTTCAGTTCGAACTGGCCCACTTCGATCAGCGGGTAGTCGCTCTTCGGCCACACCTTGGTCAGGTCGAACGGATGCACGCGGTAGGTTTCCGCGTCCAGCTCCGGCATGACCTGGATGAACAGCTTCCACTTCGGGAAGTCGCCCTTCTCGATCGCGGCGAACAGGTCGCGGCCGTGGCTTTCGCGGTCATGACCGACCAGGATCTGCGCCTGTGCGTCGGTCAGCGATTCGATGCCCTGCTGGCTGACGAAGTGGAACTTCACCCAGAAGCGTTCGCTGTCGGCGTTGGTGAAGCTGTAGGTGTGCGAGCCGAAACCGTGCATGTGGCGGAAGCTGCGCGGAATGCCGCGGTCGCTCATCACCACGGTCACCTGCAGCAGGGCTTCGGGCAGCAGCGTCCAGAAGTCCCAGTTGTTGCGCGCGCTGCGCAGGTTGGTGTGCGGGTCGCGCTTGACCGCCTTGTTGAGGTCGGCGAACTTGCGCGGATCGCGCAGGAAGAACACCGGGGTGTTGTTGCCGACCAGGTCCCAGTTGCCTTCTTCGGTGTAGAACTTCAGCGCGAAGCCGCGGATGTCACGCTCGGCGTCGGCGGCGCCACGCTCGCCGGCCACCGTGGTGAAGCGGGCGAACATCTCGGTCTGCTTGCCGACCTTCTCGAACAGCTTGGCGCGGGTGTACCTGCTGATGTCGTGGGTGACGGTGAAGGTGCCGAACGCGCCCGAGCCCTTGGCGTGCATGCGGCGCTCGGGAATGATCTCGCGGTTGAGGTTGGCCAGCTTTTCCAGCAGCCAGACGTCTTCCATCAGCAGCGGGCCACGCGGGCCGGCGGTCTTGCTGTTCTGGTTGTCCACCACCGGTGCGCCGAAGGCCGTGGTCATCGGCGTGACCGGGTCATCGCCGTGCTTCTGCTTTGGCGTGGTGCTCAGCTCGCGCTGCTGCTGGGCGCCTTCCTCGGGCGACGGTGCGCTGTGATACGGGCACTTGGCGTTGTTGTTGTCGGACTGGCTCATCGGCTGGCTCCTGGTGGCGGTGAAGACGTGGGTAAACATCTTCACTCGACTTTAGCTATGGCCGGATGAAATGAATAATCGAATGATTCGTTCAGGTTGATAGATTCTGTCAATTGAAACGCAGAATCGGATCTGCAGAGCCTTTCGATAGGCCTCCCGCAAGGCAGGCGGGAGGCCTTGGGCGTGCGCTGCGGTTACAGCAGCGCCTTCAACCGGTACAGGGCTTCCAGCGCCTGCTTCGGCGTCAGTTCGTCCGGGTCGATTGCTGCCAGTGCTTCCTGCGCCTTGCTGGCCGGCGCACTGAACAGGCCGAACTGCTGCGGCGCATCCAGTGCCTGCGGCGCCAGCTCGGCGGCATGGCTCTCACCGCCGCGCTGCTCCAGCTCGGCCAGGCGACGACGCGCCTGTGCCACGGTGGCGCGCGGCAGGCCGGCCAGTGCGGCCACCTGCAGGCCGAAGCTGCGGTTGGCGGGGCCGTCCTTCACCGCGTGCATGAACACCAGCGCTTCACCGTGCTCGACGGCATCCAGGTGCACGTTGGCGATGCCGCTGCGGCCGCCCTCGTGCTGCTCGTCGGCCAGCGCGGTCAGCTCGAAGTAGTGGGTCGCGAACAGCGTGTAGCAGCGGTTCTGGTAGGCCAGGTGGCGGGCCACTGCGTCGGCCAGGGCCAGGCCATCGTAGGTGGATGTGCCGCGGCCGATCTCGTCCATCAGCACCAGCGAATGGGCAGTGGCGTGATGCAGGATGTAGCTGGTCTCGGCCATCTCGACCATGAAGGTCGACTGCCCGCGGGCGAGGTCGTCACCGGCGCCGATGCGGGTCAGGATGCGGTCGATCGGGCCGATCAGCGCACGGCTGGCCGGCACGAAGCTGCCGATGTGGGCCAGCAGCACGATCAGCGCGTTCTGCCGCATGTAGGTCGATTTACCGCCCATGTTCGGGCCGGTGATGACCAGCATGCGCCGGTCCGGATGCAGGTCCAGGTCGTTCGGTTCGAACGGCTGCTCGCGCACCGCCTCGACCACCGGATGGCGACCGCGCTCGATCTTCAGGCACGGCTCGGCCTGCAGTTCCGGGCGCGCCCAGTCCAGCGCCTGCGCGCGTTCGGCGAAGGCTGCCAGCACATCCAGTTCGCTCAGTGCGGCGGCGCACTGCTTCAGCGGTTCCAGCTGCGCGCCAAGGGTATCCAGCAGCTGCTCGTACAGGTACTTCTCGCGCGACAGCGAACGGTCGCGCGCGGACAGCACCTTGTCCTCGAACGCCTTCAGTTCTTCGGTGATATAGCGCTCGGCATTGGTCAGCGTCTGGCGGCGGGTGTAGTGCACCGGCGCGCGGTCGGACTGGCCCTTGCTGATTTCGATGTAGTAGCCGTGCACGCGGTTGTAGCCCACCTTCAGGGTGGGAATGCCGCTGCTCTCGCGCTCGCGCAGTTCCAGGTCGACCAGGAACTGGTCGGCATGGGTGGACAGGCGGCGCAGCTCGTCCAGCTCTTCATCGAAGCCGTCGGCCAGCACGCCGCCATCGCTCAGCTTCAGCGGCGGCATCTCGGCAATGGCGCTGGCCAGCAGTTGTGCGCATTCGTCATGTTCACCCAGCGCGGCATGCAGCGCCTGCAGGCGCGGTGAATCCAGCGGCGCCAGCACCTCGCGCACCGCCGGCAGCAGGTTCAGGCCATCGCGCAGAGTGGAGAAATCGCGTGGTCGCGCCGAACGCAGCGCGACACGGGTGAGAATGCGTTCCAGGTCGCCGAGGCGGCGGAACTGCTCGCGGATGTCGGCGTCGCTGCCACGGTCGATCAGGGTTTCCACCGCATGGTGGCGTTGTACCAGCACCTCGCGCAGGCGCAGCGGGCGGTGCAGCCAGCGGCGCAGCAGGCGCCCGCCCATCGGCGTCACCGTGCTGTCGAGCACGCCCAGCAGGGTATTGCGGGTATCGCCGTCGACGCGCGTATCCAGTTCCAGGTGGCGGCGGGTGGCGGCGTTCATCGCGATCGCCTCGCCGGCGGTTTCCATCGCGATCGAGGTCAGGTGCGGCAGGCGCTGCTTCTGGGTTTCCTCGACATAGCCGAGCAGGGCGCCAGCTGCGGCGGTTGCGCGCGGCTTGTCATCGATGCCGAAGCCGCTCAGGTCATGCAGCTTGAAGAAGTTCAGCAGCTGGCGGCGGCCGCTGTCGGCGTCGAACAGCCACGGCGCACGGCGGCGCACGCCGGTGCGCTGGCGCAGGAAGTCGGGCCAGTTCTCCTCGTCGGGCACCAGCAGCTCGGCCGGCTCCAGTCGGGCCAGTTCGGCTTCCAGCGCGTCGTCAGTCTCGACTTCGTTGACGAGGAAGCGGCCACCGGCCAGGTCGGCCCAGGCCAGGCCGTAGCCCTGCTTCGTGCGCGACAGGGCCATCAGCAGGGTATCGCGGCGCTCGTCCAGCAGCGCTTCGTCGGTGACGGTGCCGGGGGTGACGATACGTACCACCTTGCGTTCGACCAGGCCCTTGGCCAGCGCCGGGTCGCCGATCTGCTCGCAGATCGCCACCGATTCGCCCAGCGCCACCAGCCGTGCCAGGTAGCCTTCGTAGGCGTGCACCGGCACGCCGGCCATCGGGATCGGCGCGCCGCCGGAGCTGCCGCGCTGGGTCAGGGTGATGTCGAGCAGGCGCGCGGCCTTGCGCGCATCGTCGTAGAACAGCTCGTAGAAGTCGCCCATGCGGAAGAACAGCAGCAGGTCAGGATAGTCGGACTTGGCTGCGAAGAACTGCTTCATCAGCGGGGTGTGTTCGGCGGACTTTTCTTTGGACATGGGGCTCGTGGATCAGGGCGTCCGGCCGCGCCGGAGGGCGGCGGCGGCGGAGCGGGTACAGGGATGCCCATGGTAACTGGTGGGGGCAGGGGCTGCCGCGTTCGCAGGCCTGGGCTGCCGCTTGCTTCAGGTCTGCACCAGGGTGATGTCCGGATGGGCTGCGAAGATCTCCATTACGATCTCGAAGTAGGTCTGCCCCTCACCGCACTCCAATGCCGCCAGCTGCTGCTCGATGGCTGCGGTGTTGAATGCACCGGGATGGGCCAGTTTGGCCTGCATCCAGCTGCGTGTGGCAGCCACGCCCAATGCTGCGCGGCTGTGTTCGATATCGCGCCAGATGATGGTGCGGGTGGACCGTCCGGCCAGGGCGCCGTACCCGCCGTACAGCAGGTCATCCAACCCATCCAGGCTGGGCGCCAGCTGCCAGTCTTCGCCGGCCATGAACACACGGTTGATCTCCGCGTACAGGCTGGCGATGTCATTGATGGCGGCGCCTTCAATCTGTAGGAGAATGGTCATGCGCCGACTGTAGCGTCAGCAGGCGAAAGCTGGCGTGCTGAACGACCAGGGTTCGTGCCATGGCGCGCGCGTATACGTCCGGGCCATTTGCGGTGTGTTTCCCCGCAGCCGACTGAATTTGCAATCTTCCCTATAGAAGTTCCTGTGGCGGCCGATACCCTTTGCGCTTTTCTGCGCTTCGCGCGGCGGCGTGCTCTCGCGTGTGCGACGGCAGACCCGAATCAAGCCGGCACGTCGATGCCTTGTCCTTTTCCGGACAGGGCGCCCGACGGCCTGCATCAATATCAGGAAAAGACTGTGCGGTCAGGGAAGAAGCAGGCACGGCAGGTGTGCCGTGGTGGTGGGTGGGGGGTGTTGCTTGGCATGACCTTCAGTGTTGCCGCTCAGCAGGCCGGTGATCCAGCCGCGCAGGAACTGCTGCGGCAACAGGAACGCGAACGCGTATTGCGCGAGCAGCAGGAACAACGCCCCGACGTCCGCTTGGAGCGGGATGCGCAGAAGGAGGGCGAGCACCTGCCGGCGCAGGAGCAGCCCTGCGTGCGTATTGATCGCATCGTGCTGGAGGGCGACGACAGCCAGCGCTTCGGCTGGGCACTGGCGGCGGCCGACCCGGTGGATGATCCGGCCACCGGCCGTTGCCTGGGGACCGAAGGCATCAACGTGGTGATGAAGCGCGTGCAGAACGCGATCATCGCCCGTGGCTATGTCACCACGCGGGTGCTGTCGGCACCGCAGGACCTCAACCAGGGCACGCTGACGTTGTCGGTGGTGCCGGGCCGGTTCCGCGAGGCCGTGTTCTCCAATCCGCAGGGCCGGCATCCGGCCATCGCCAATGCATTGCCGATCCGCAGCGGCGGCCTGCTCAACCTGCGTGACATCGAGCAGGGGCTGGAGAACCTGCAGCGCGTGCCCACCGTCAGCGCCGACATCAAGATCGCGCCGGCCGACGGCGAGGGCGCGGCGCCGGGCCAGAGCGACCTGCAGATCGACTGGACGCAGCGTTCACCGGTACGCGCCAGCGTCACCCTGGACGATGCCGGCAGCCGCGGCACCGGCAAGCTGCAGGCCAACGCGACGCTGTCGCTGGATAATCCGCTGGGGCTGAACGAGCTGTTCTACATCAGTGCCGGGCGTGGCGTGTTCAACGGCCGCGGCAGGGACACCGACAGCTGGACGGCGCACTACGACGTGCCGTACGGCTACTGGCTGTTCGGTGCCACCGCCAGCGCCTACGACTACAGCCAGAGCGTGGTCGGCGCCTTTGAACGCTATGACTACAGCGGTCGCAGCCGCAACGCCGAAGCGCGGGTGGACCGGCTGCTGCTGCGCAATGCCAAGATCAAGTTCAGTGCCTATGCGCGCGGCTGGCAGCGCGAGTCGAAGAACTACATCGACGATACCGAGATTGAAGTGCAGCGCCGCCGCACCGCCGGCTGGGAACTGGGCCTGACCCACAAGCAGTTCATCGGCACTGCCACGCTCGATGCCAGCGTGGCCTACCGGCGTGGCACGGGCGCCTTCCACGCCCTGCGCTCGCCGGAAGAGAGGGCGCAGCAGTGGGATCCGACGCTGCCGCTGGAAGGCACCTCGCGGATGAAGCTGATCACCGCTGATGCGCAGTTCAGCGTGCCGTTCCAGCTGGGCAGGCAGCGCCTGCGCTACACCGCCGCATGGCGGGCGCAGTGGAACCGCACGCCGCTCTCGCCACAGGACCGCTTCGCCATCGGTGGCCGCTATACCGTGCGCGGTTTCGATGGTGAAAGCTCGCTCAGCGGCGAGCGTGGCTGGTCGCTGCGCAACGATCTTTCGCTGGGCATCGGCGGTGGCCAGGAGTTCTACGTGGCCGCCGACTACGGCCGTATCGGCGGCCCATCCGCGCAATGGCAGTCCGGCCACGACCTGGCCGGCATGGCGCTGGGCCTGCGCGGCGGCTGGCAGCAGCTTTCCTGGGATGGCTTCGTGGGCTCAGCGCTGCACAAGCCCGCCCATTTCCCCACCGACTACACCACGTTCGGCTTCAGCCTGGCCTGGCGCTACTGATCTGCCACAAGGACACGTGACATGAACACTATCTATCGTCTGGTTTTCAACCGCGCGCTGCGCGTCTGGCAGGTGGCTTCGGAGCTGGTGAAGGGCGGCGGTGGCCTGGTCGGCCATGTGCCGGGCCGGCAGAGCGCGGCACTGTCGCTGCTGGGCTTCGCGCTGATGTGCTCACTGGGCTGGGTCAGTCTGGCAACACCTGCGCTGGCGCAGTCCGATGCACGCATCAGTTCCGATCCGAACGCGCCGGGCCGTGAACGGCCGACGGTGGTGACGGCACCCAACGGCGTGCCGATGGTGAACATCACCACGCCGTCGGCGGCGGGTGTGTCGCGCAACCGCTATTCGCAGTTCGACGTGGGCCGCGAAGGCGCCATCCTCAACAACGCCCGCGGCCAGGTGCAGACGCAGCTGGGCGGCTGGGTGCAGGGCAACCCGTGGCTGGCCACTGGCAGTGCACGGGTCATCCTCAATGAAGTGAATGGTCCGGCCAGCCGGCTCAACGGCTATGTGGAAGTGGCCGGGCAGCGTGCAGAAGTGATCATTGCCAACCCGGCCGGCATCCAGGTCAACGGTGGCGGCTTCCTCAATGCCAGCCGGGTGACCCTGACCACCGGCACCCCGATGTTCAGCGGTGCAGGCGCACTTGAGGGCTACCGTGTCACCGGCGGTGCGATCCAGATCGATGGCGATGGCCTGGACAGCAGCCGTGCCGACTACACCGACCTGATCACCCGTTCGTTGAAGGTCAATGCCGGCATCTGGGCCAACCAGCTGCAGGCAACGCTGGGCAGCAACGTGGTCAGTGCCGACCACAGCCAGGCCAGCGCGAACGCGGCCAGCGGCGAGGCACCGACGTTCGCACTGGACGTCGGCGTACTGGGCGGCATGTTCGCCAACAAGATCTGGCTGGTCGGCAACGAGCATGGCGTGGGCGTGCGCAATGCCGGCAGCATCGGTGCGCAGGCCGGCGAGCTGGTGGTGACGGTGGATGGGCGCCTGGAAAACACCGGTGCGCTGCAGTCGCGGCAGAACGTGCGCGTGCAGGCCAGTGGTGACATTGCCAATGCCGGCACCATCGCGGCTTCGCGTGAGGTGGCCATCACGTCTGGCGGCACGCTGGACAACAGCAACGGCACGCTCAATGCGCAGCGCCTGCAGCTGCAGGCGCAGGGGTTGCGCAACCAGGGCGGCGCGATTGAACAGACCGGCGTGCAGGCCCTGGTGCTCAGGGCCGACACGGCCAGCAACCGCAGCAACGGCCTGCTGGGCGCACTGGATGCCGTGGCGTCAGGTGGCAATGAAAGCAATCCTGGCGGCGGCGCGTCGCCGGGCGGCGGCGGAACGCCCGGAACCGGCACGCCGGGAACCGGGGGAGGAAATGGCGGTTCGACCGGTGGCCCGCCGGTGGAGCCCATGGTCGACGGCCTGATCGCCATCACCGGCACGATGGACAACGACGGCGGCAGCATCAGCAACGGCGGCGCGGTGTCACTGGCTGCACGCAACGGTCTCGACAACCGCGGCGGTCGCCTGGGAGTGAGCGCGCTGCAGGCCGGGGGCGATCTGCGCAACGATGGCGGCACGCTGCAGGTGCATGGCGATACCACGCTGCGGGTGGGCCTGTTGTCCAACCAGAAGGGCGCGCTGAGCGTGGCTGGTGGCCTGCTGCTGGATGCGCAGTCGCTCGACAACCGCGGTGGTGAACTGCGGCACGCCGGCAAGGCGGCATCGTCGTGGACGGTGCATGGCCTGTTCAACAACGACGGTGGCCTGCTGGCCACCAATGCCACGCAGCTGGCGTTGCGCGCAGGCCAGGTCGGCAATGCCGCTGGCCGCATCGAACATGCCGGTGAGGGGGGGCTGCAGCTGGATACGGGCGACTGGGCCGGCGCCGGTGGCCGGCTGAGTACCCTGGGCCGCCTGCAATGGACGGCCGGCAACGCCGATCTGCGCAACGGCTCGCTCAGTGCGGCTGGGTTCGACATCGTGGCCGGGACGCTGGACAACCGGGGTGGCAGCCTGCTGTCGCTCGGCACCGGTGCCAGTTCGGTGAAGGCCACGGTGCTGGACAACAGCGCCGGCGGCACGCTGGCCAGCAATGGTGATCTGGGCCTCACCGCGATCACGCTGGAAAACCGCAAGGGGCTGGTACAGCAGGCCGGCACCGGCAGCCTGCGGGTGCAGGCCGAGACCCTGCGTGGCAGCGAAGGGCGCCTGCTCAGCAACGGCGCGCTGGTGCTGTCCGGCGGCGAGCTGGACGTGAGTGGCGGTACCACGTCGGCGCAGCGCGTGCAGATCCAGGCCGATGTGTTGCGCAACCGCCAGGGCCAGATCGTTGCGCAGGGAACGCAGGCGTTGGCACTGGACGTGCGCGATGCGCTCGACAACCAGAGCGGCCAGATCGTCGGCAACGGCGGGCTGCGCATCGACGCCGGTCGCATCGACAACCAGCAGGGCACGCTGCAGTCGGCCGGCACGCAGGGCGTGGCGCTGACGGTGCGCGACACGCTGGACAACAGCGGCGGAGGCATCTCCGGCAATGGCCAGGTGCAGCTGCAGGTTGGCAGCCTGGTCAACCAGGGCGGCAAGGTGCTGGCGGCAGGCAGCGGCGCGCTGCAGGTGCAGGCCCGCGAACGTCTGGACAACGGCAGCGGCGGCCGCCTGGCCGGTACCGGTGATCTGCGGCTGCAGGCGGCATGGCTGGACAACCGCAGTGGTGCGATCGAACACGCCGGCGGCGGCACGTTGCAGATCCGCGCCGACAGCGTGCAGGGTGCGGGCGGCCGCATCCTCAGCCAGTCGACGCTGGAGCTTGAGGGCGGCGACCTGCTGCTGGGGGCCGGCAGCATTACCCAGGCCGAGCGCATTGCCATCGACGCGCAGCGCCTGGACAACGCTGGCGGCAACCTCAGCGCGACCGGCAGCGGCGCGCTGCGGCTGCGCGTGGCGCAGCGCGTGGACAACAGTGGCGGCACGATTGCAGGCAATGGCGCGCTGGAGGTAGAGGCCGGCGAACTGATCAACCGCAAGGGCACGCTCAGCGGCGCCGGTACGGCTGACAGCACGCTGCAGATCGCCGGAGCGCTGGACAATCACGAAGGCACGATCGCCAGCAACGCCAACCGCCTGGCGGTCACTTCCGCACGGCTGGACAACAGTGGCGGCAGCATCCGCCAGGCTGGCAACCAGGGCCTGGACATCACCACCGGCCGCCTGGACGGCAGCAAGGGCACGCTGGTCTCCTCGGCCACGCTGACCCTGCGCGCCGACGACGTGGATCATCGTGACGCGACGCTGGGCGCTGATCGCTTCGACCTTGAGGCCGCCACGCTCGACAACGCCGGTGGCCGCATCATCGCCAGCGGTGAAGGCGCCAGCCGCATCAAGGCGACGACGCTGGGCAATGCCGGTGGCACGCTGGCCAGCAATGGTGACCTGACGCTGCAGGCGCAGGCGCTGGACAACAGCGCAGGCAGGATCCAGCACGCCGGTAGCGGCCAGCTGCAGGTCTCGGCGCAGACCCTGCTGGGCAAGGGCGGCAGCGTGCTCAGCAATGGCAGCTTTGCGCTGGATGGCGCCAACCTCGATCTGACCGGGGCGACCACCTCGGCGCGCCGCGTCGACATCACTGCCGGCACCCTGACCACCGCCGGTGGCACGCTTACCGCAACGGGTGAAGACGCGCTGCGCCTGCGCGTACAGGGTGTGCTGGACAATCGCGGTGGTTCGCTCGCCAGCAATGGCGCGCTGGATGTCACCGCGCAGCAGCTGATCAATGCGCAGGGCACGCTGCAGGGCGCAGGCACCGGTCACTCCACGCTGGCGATCGGCCACGCTCTGGACAACCAGAAGGGCCGCATACTGCTCGGCGGTGCCGGTACGGTCACCGCTGCCAGCCTCGGCAACCAGGGCGGCACCGTGCATGCGGGCGGCAGCGCGCTGGTGCTGGGCGTTGACGGTCGCCTGGACAATGGCGAGCAGGGCCTGCTGTCCAGCACCGGCACGATGACCCTGGACGCCGACAGCCTCGACAACCGCCACGGCACCCTGGTCGCTGGCAAGGACCTGACGGTGACCACGGCAGGAGGCGTGGACAACAGCGACGGTGCGATGCAGGCCGGCAAACGCCTGCAGTTGCAGGCCAATGGCCTGCTCAACCAGCGCGGTACGCTGCTGGGCGGCCAGCTGGACATCGATACCCGCGGCCAGCGGCTGGACAACCGCGCCGGCACGCTGGGCACGCAGAAGGGCGACCTGATCGTTCGCAGTGGCGCGATGGACAACCAGGGTGGTCGCGTGCAGTCGGCGGCCGACCTGACCATCAACACGGCCGGGCAGGACATCGACAACCGCGCCACCGCCGGCAGCGGTGGATTGCTGGCAGCCGGGAAGCTGCAGCTGGATGGTGGCGTGCTGGACAACCGTGGCGGCGCAGTCAATGCACAAGGCGATGCGCGCTTGCTGCTGGCCCGCGTCGACAACAGTGGCGGTGGAACACTTGCCAGCTCCGCGGATCTGTCCCTGCAGGCGGCGAGCCTGGCCAATGCCAGTGGTCGCGTGCAGGCCGGGCGCAACCTCGACCTGACCCTGGCCGGGCACCTGGACAACGCCGCCGGCGCGATCGCGGCCGGGCAGCGGTTGACCCTCACTGCCGCCAGCGTGGACAACCGCAACACCCGTGGCGGCGACGGCACGCGTGGCCTGCAGGCGGGCCAGCTGCAGTTCGGCGCCCAGTGGCTGGACAACAGCCAGGGCCAGATCGTCACCGATGGCGGTGCGCGGCTGCAGATCAACGGCCAGCTGCAGAACACCGGCGGCGTGATCAGCACCGGCGGCAACCTGGACAGCCAGGCGGACAACGTCGCCAACAGCGGTGGCCTGCTGCGCGCCGATGGCAGCCAGACCCTGGTGGCACGTGCGCTCAGCGAAGACGGCCAGGTGCATGCGCAGCGTGACCTCGGCCTCACCCTGCAGCAGGGCATGCGCCAACGTGGCGAATGGATCGCCAACGGCACGCTGTCGCTGAATCTGTCCGGCGACCTCGACAACCAGGGTGTGGTGCGCGGTGGCAACCTCGACCTCAACGCCCAGAACATCACCAATGCGGCTTCGGGTGAGATCTCCAGCCAGGGCACGACCCACCTCAATGCCCGTGGCCAGCTGACCAACCGGGGCCTGATCGATGGCGCGCTGACCCACCTGGAGGCCGGCGAAATCGACAATCTCGGCACCGGGCGCATCTACGGTGATCGCGTGGCGATCTCCACCGGCGTGCTGAAGAACCGCGCCGAAGAGGCCGGTGGTGCCACCCGCGTCGGCACCGTGGCCGCACGTGAGCGCCTGGACCTGGGCGTGCGCGAGCTGCAGAACACCGGCAAGGGCCTGATCTACAGCGGTGGTGATGCTGCCATCGGCGGCACGCTCGACGCTGACCGGATCGCCAGCGGCATTGCCGGGCGGATCGACAACATCAGCTCGGTCATCGATGTGACCGGCAACCTGTCCATCGATGCGCAGGTGGTCAACAACATCCGCGAGAACGTGGTCATCACACAGGCCACGACCGTGATGGATCCGGTGCGGCTGGACCGCCCGGCATGGTGGCGCAACGGCAAGAACGGCACCGAGGATATCCGCAGTACCAGCCACTACTCCGCGCACGAGGTGTACTACCTCGACCCGGCCGACATCCTCGAAGACACGCCGCACATCACGCCTGATGGCTTCACCGTGCATCGCGCGGTGGTGCGCCTGAGCTCGAAGACCAGTGCCTACTTCTTCGGACGCGGTGGCCTGTATGCCGGCCTGGGCGAGCGCGCGCGCCTGAACGTGCAGGATGGCACGGTGGTGATGTACTACGTCGGCCGCCAGGACAACCAGGTCAATCCGGACCAGGTGCGTGTCGGCGCGGATGACCCGTTCGCCGAGCTGAGTACCCTGCATCCCGATGCGCCGGCATTCCGCTATGTCGACGACAAGCTGACCTATTCCAGCAACTACGGAACCTGCACCACCAACTGCGTGCAGTTGTGGACCTACAAGGACTACAACGATCCGGACCATACGCTGACCAATCCGCGCGGCTCGGGTGGCAACAACGTCAGCAGCAATGAGCAGTACCGCATCGCGACCCGGACAGTGACCGAAGATGTGCTCGGCGCCGGGGTAGGCGCCGACGCGGTGATCCGCTCCGGCGGCGCGATGCGCATCGGCACCGACAACCTGAAGAACCACTACGGCAGCATCGCCGCAGGGGGCAACCTGAGCATCGTGGGACTGACCGCGACGGCGAAGGTGGAGAACCTGGCGCAGACGCTGTTCCGCACCCATGAATTCAACAATGTGGGTCACACCTACAGCAACGAACGGGTCACCTGGAGCAATGACACGATCTCCGAGGAGATCGGCAGGATCGGTGGCAGCATCACCAGTGGTGGCACGCTGGTCATCGACGTCGGTGACCTGAGCAACCTCAACCAGGGGCGAAACGCGCCGAACGTGCAGAACGGTTCGGCCATGGCCAACCTCAATGTGCAGGGGCCCAAGTCGCTGCCGGATGGGCCGGGCCATGGCGGTGCGCAGGGGCCGGGCCAGTCCACCGGCACCGGTGCCGAACGCGCGCTGGCGCAGGCGGCCGATGCCGCCGGCACTCAGCAGGGCGGTAACGTCGGCGGCGTGGCCGGCAACAGCGGCACCTCTGGGCCGCGCGTGGTCGCGGCCAGTGGTGGATCACCGGACCGCATCGCGATGGGTGCACCGGACACGCGCGCGCCGAGCGCCAGCCTGTTCAACGTCAATCCCAACAGTGGCCACTATCTGGTCGAGACCGATCCGCGCTTCACCGACCACAAGACCTGGCTGAGCTCGGACCACCTGCTGGGCCAGATGGGCTACTCGCCCGATACCGTGCACAAACGCCTGGGCGATGGCTACTACGAGCAGAAACTGGTGCGCGAACAGATCGGCCAGCTGACCGGTCGCCGTTTCCTCGATGGCTACGCCAGTGACGAGGCGCAGTACCGCGCGCTGCTGGAGGCCGGTGCCACGGTGGCCAGCGAATGGGGCCTGCGCCCCGGCGTGGCGCTGACCGAAGCACAGATGGCACAGCTGACCAGTGACATCGTCTGGCTGGTCGAGCAGACCGTCACCCTGGCCGATGGCAGCACCACCACCGCGCTGGTGCCGCAGGTCTACCTGCGCCTGCGACCGGGCGACCTGGACGGCAACGGTGCACTGCTGGCCGGTGCCAATGTCGATATCAAACTGGGCAATGGCCTGGTCAACACCGGCAATATCGCCGGCCGCAAGCTGGTGACCATCGATGCCGGCAACATCGAGCACCTCGGCGGCAGCATTTCCGGCCAGTACGTCGGGCTGTCGTCGGACAAGGACATCCGCGTTGTCGGTGCCGCCGTGACGGCCACCGATGCGCTGTCGGTCAAGGCGGCGGGCAACGTCACGGTGGCCTCCACGGTGGAGACACAGCGGGGCGGTGGCAGCTACCAGTACGAGACCAACCGCATCGATCGGGTCGCCGGCCTGTATGTAACCAACCCCAGTGGCGACGGCATGCTGTCGGTGGTGGCTGGCGGTGACATCAGCCTGCAGGCCGCACAGATCCGCAACGCTGGCACTGACGGCCTGACCCAGCTGGCCGCAGGCGGCAATCTGGATGTTGGCGCGATTGCGCTGGAGGAACGCCGCGACGCCACCTTCGACGAGCGCAACCACCAGCGCAGCAGCAGGACGACACATGCCGCCTCGTCGGTGCAGGGCGCTGGCGATGTGGTGCTGGCCGCTGGCAAGGACATCACCCTGGCCGCCGCGCAGATCAAGGCGGGGGCCGGCCTGGCATTGCAGGCCGGTGGGGACATCAACAGCCAGGCGTTGGTGGACAGCGAGAGCCGCGATTTTGCCAATGCGGGCAAGCGCAGCTCGCTGCAGGTCAGCCAGCGTGATGAGACGGTGCGTGGCAGTACGTTGCAGGCAGGGGACAATCTGCTCCTGAAGGCTGGCCGGGACGTCAACCTGACCGCCGCGTTGGTCGACAGCAATGACGGCACGGTAAGCGTGGCTGCGGGCCGCGACGTCAACCTGCTCTCAGCCAACGAGACGCACGACTACAGCCTCGACAGCTACGACAAGAAAAAGAAGACGCTCTCCAGCACCACCACCACGCGCAGCGTCGACGCCAGCGACAGCTATGCCATCGGCACGGCGATCCAGGGCGAGCGCATCAGCATCACGGCTGGCCGCGATCTGACTGCGGTAGGTGCGGTGGTCGATGCCACCGGCAACGGGATCCTGGGGGCTGGCAACAATGTGCTGATCACTGCCGCCGAGGACCATCACAGCAGTGAATCCAGCGAGAGCAAAAAGAAATCGGGCGTTACCGGAGGCTTCGGCAACGGCGTGGCATCGGTTGGATACAGCAGCGCGAAGAACAGCAGCACCCGCGCCGAGCAGTCCACCACCCAGGTGGGATCGGCGATCGCCTCGCGCGACGGCAATGTGCTGATCAATGCTGGCAACACACTGACGATCGGGGCATCGGACGTCGCCGCAGGCGAGAACCTGACACTGGTGGGCAAGGACATTGCGCTGCTGGCGCGGCAGGACACCACGGATAGCGAATCCAGCCAGGCCAGCAAGTCCAGCGGCTTCTCGGTGGGCGTGACCTACGATCCGACCAAGGCCTACCGCAGCGCCCGCGATTCGACCACCGACGGCATGGCCGACAGTGGCTCGGCGATGGGGCGGATCACCCGCACCGCTGAAGGTGCAGCCTCCGGCCTGCGCGCGGCCACCACTTCGACCGTGGTGACTGCCGGCAGCCAGCGCACCAACAGCGAACAGAGCCATTCGACCAGTGATGCCCGCGTCAGCCAGTTGGCTGCAGGCGGCGATCTCACGTTGATTGCCAATGGGGGCTCGATCCTCAGCCAGGGCACGCAGATGTCGGCCGAGGGCAACGCTGTGCTGCTGGCCACCAAGGACATCGTGTTCGACGTGGCCCACAACACCGAGCGCAGCGACAGCAGCAGCCGCGGCAAGGGCTGGGGCTTTGCCAACAACACCAGCGGCCTGCCGTTCGGTACCAACAACTCGCAGAGCCAGGGCAGCGGCAGCAGCGACACCATCACCGGCACGCAGCTGTCGGTCGGCGGCGGCGTGCGCATGGCCACCACCGAGGGCAACATCAGCCTGACCGCAGCCAATATCGCCGCCGAGAAGGACGTCAGCATCCGTGCGGCCGGTGATCTGCTGGTCCGCAGCGGGCAGGATACGGTCAGCAACGCCAATACGTCGGACAGCAAGGCGATCGGCACGGTACAGATATCGGATGCCGAGAAGTTCTCCGGCTGGCACCGCGAGCAGCACCAGGACGACAGCGCGCAGGTGTCACAGGTGGCCAGCAGCATCGGCAGTCTGGGTGGCAGCGTGAACCTGACCGCCGGTGGCAAGTACACGCAGACGGCCAGCAATGTAGTGGCAGCCAAGGACGTGAACATCACCGCTGCCGAGATCGAGCTGCTGACCGCCGACGAAAGTGGCCATTACTCGCAGAGCGACAAGGACCTGAAGATCGGCGTGTTCGCGCGGGTGAAGTCGCCGTTGATCGACCTGATCAACAACGTGGACGCGGCCCGTCAGTCAGATGATCGCCTGCAGAAGATGCAGGGCATGGCAGCGGGCGCCAACGCGTACCAGGCAGCCAGTGCGATCTCGGCGCTTTCCGGCCATGGCGGCAGTGGCGAACTGTTCCGTGCTGAAGCAGGCATCGGCTTCAAGACCGCCAACAGCAGTGCCGATGGCAGCAGCATGGTGTCGCGTGGTTCCACCATCCAGGGCGGCGGCAACGTCAACCTCACCAGCACCCAGGGCGACATCCATGTTGTTCAGGGCAACCTGAGTGCAGGCAACACCCTCAGCCTGGATTCGGCCGGAGATATCCTGCTGGAAGCTGGCAAGGCGCATGTGGCCGACCGCAGCAAGAGCAGCAATGCCGGCGCCGAAGTCGGCGTGGGGGTCTCTGTAGGCGCGCAGACCGGCGTGTATGTGTACGCCGAGGCGAGTGTTGGCAGCAGCAAGGCCAATGCCGAGAGTAGCACCTGGCAGAACACCACGCTGACCGGCAAGAACATCTCGATGAAGGCCGACGGCGATACCACGCTGCGTGGCGCCACAGCGTCCGCTGATCGCATCGACGTCAAGACCGGCGGCACGCTGACGATCGAGTCGCTGCAGGACATCGCCGAGAGCATGTCCAGGAACAGCCAGGTGGGTGGCCGCGTGCAGGTGTCGTTCGGCACTGCGTGGAATGCCGACGGTTACGCCAGTGCAGGCAAGGCCAGCGGCAGCTATCAGGGTGTTGGCCAGCAGAGCGGCCTGTTTGCCGGTAATGGCGGGTACCACGTCGACGCCGGCCACGTGAATCTGGTGGGCGGTGCGATTACCAGCACCCATGCGGGCAACAGTGAACTGACTGCGGGCTCGCTGACGTTCACTGACCTGCGGAACCACATGGACTACACGGCCAGCTCCGGCAGCATCAGTGGTGGTGCGGGCGGAGAGATGGATGGCTGGACGCCCAAGCCGGGAACTGCCGCACCCCGAGGTGGTCCGGGCCTGCCGATGATGGAAAAGGGCAGCGACAGCAGCTCCACCCTTGCCACCTTGACCGAGGGCAACATCACCATCGGTGGCAGACAGACGTCGGCGGCCGAGCTGGGCATCAACACCGATGCCAGTGGAGCGCATCGCGCGGTGGATGCATTGCCGGATGCGAGCAAGCGGCTGACGGATCAGCAGGCGATGGTGGCTGCGGCGGGGACGGTGATGGCCACCAGCCAGCAGATTGCCTGGGATATTGGCAGTGCGGATGCGAAGAAGATTACGGACAAGTATCGGGAAGGGATGAGTCCCGAAGAGAAACGGGCATTCGATGCGCTTTCTCCGGACGAGCGATTCAACCGTCTGGTCGCGTTCGATGCATCCTACCCGGAAGCGCTGGTGACCCAGCAGAAGTGGGCCCCTGATGGCGTCTATGGTCGCGCACTCGGCGCAGTGACCAGCGCGTTGGTCGGTGGTGTTGAAGGGCAGGGGCTGGGTCAGCTGGGTTCCAACGCGCTGGCGCCGTATGCGGCTGAACTGATCGGCAAGACGTTTGACCCGAACAAGCAGAGTGCTGCGCCTAGCGAGGCCATGCAGATGCTGTCGCACGCGCTGCTGGGCGCGCTGTTGGCAGAGGCCAATGGCGGCAAGGCGGGGAGTGGGGCGTTGGCGGCCGGTGGTGGTGAGTTGGCGGCGAAGTTCCTGGGCGATTACTACGCCAAACAGAATGGGGGCAAATTGTCACCTGAGCAGGCGGAGCAGGTAAGGGTGCTCGGGCAAGCAGTCGGCGCAATGGCGGGAGGGATTTCTGGTGGAGGAGTTTCTGGTACGGCATTGAGCATGGGGATTGCGAGAAACTCCGTTGAGAACAACTACCTGAATCATGACGAGCGGATGGAGTACCTTCAGGCGACTGTTATCTGCTCTGATGCAGGTAAAGACTGCGATATCAAGGAGAACTTCGAGCGGCTCTCTGCGGAGCGCGATTACAAGTTGTTGATGGCGTGCCAAGTGCCAGGATCTGCCGCATGTGCTGAGCAGCGTTCACTTGCGAAAATTGCATTGGAATCGCATAACTCACCTATATATGAGGGGGAGTATGACGCATGGATGGCGGAAAACGCCGATAAGCTCATCTCTGCGAGCAAGAATGCCGGTTCTGGGGTCAGCCTTGAAAAAATTGCCATTCACTCTTCTACCGAAGATCTGCAAAGGAAGGTGTACTGTTCGCTGGTTGGTGAGTGTGGTTCGAACACTGTCGATTTATTGCGTGGTGCAGGCTACGGTGCGGAAGCCGACTGGCTGTCGTCGACGAATCGATCGGTCGCTGGTACTGCGTTCGTAAACGGGCTCTGGACCGGCGGAAAGGACCTGTTAGCGGGTGCTGCAAGCATGAACCAGATCAGTGTTCTGCTGGGCTTGGTCTCGGATTACAAGGAGATGGACAAGCTTGGCTTGCAGGCCTTCTCCCAAAAACGCAACAGCGCGATAAGTCAGGCCATCAATGAGTACATGGAGAAGACGGCAGGCCTTGCGTACTACCTGACTGGTGGTAGGAACTCGTGGAATTTTGAAGACGTAGATCAGGCGGCTGACATTGGTGGAAAGCTCACGTTTGACATCGGAACTTCCTTGGTCGGGCCGGAGGCACTCCTCGCCAAGAGGACCATGACGGCCGCTTCGGAGGTCAGACTTATCGCCGATGCGGAACAGCAGCTCATAAAGTACATCGCAGGTATTGGAAGGAACCCGCCAGCGACCGCAATCGGTGCTGTTGATCCTACAACTGGTAGAATTGTGACTACGTCGAGTGGCCCTGTTCCTGATGTGATCGCGCCGGGCCTGAAGGCGTACGCTGATTCGCTCGGGGGCCTTGGCGTCAAGACAGCATGTGGGAATACTATTGGTCGTTGCGCAGAATTCAGAGCTGCAAACGAACTGATGCTGGCAAATCCACGTCTGAAGCTTGAGGATATCAAATTTACTGCTGCTGTTCGGCCGAGAAGTGGCCTTCCTGTTCCTAGATGTGATAATTGCAGGAATATATTTGGAGATGAGTAATATATGGAAATGGATGAAGAATTTCTTGAGGTAAATGACATTGATTGGTTTGCGGTTGGTGCTGATGGGTGTGTTTGTCATTTTGCTACGGGAGGGCGTGGTGTCGTTCCGAGCCAGGTTGCGTCGTCCATCGAGAGCTGGCAATTGGCGTGTGACTATATTTACTCGCTTCCTGTTTGCTCGGGCGTCATCGTGGTTGAAGAGAGTTTGCCTGATTTCAGTGGACTCGCTCAGCGCGAGGCCTATCTTCGCTCTTTCCTTGAAATGGCGAGTCGCGGGATTTTTAGCCATGACGTAAGTGGGGATGGTTATCGCCTTATCGCCAAGCCGGAGCTTGCGATTCGCGAAGACGACCTCCCCGAGCGTGTTCGAAATCATATTCCAAAGATCGCCATCGGTTCGGGCGATGATCTGCTTCATTTGATGCGCTGAATGCGGCTTTTGTGGGAGTGTGTGAAACGGGTAGTCGATGCAGGGCCAGGCAATTGATCGGCTACCCGGTTGCCCCGCCAGAATAGTCAACCCTTTGAATAAGTATCAGCGTTTTTTGAATGAAGAATCAGAACGAATGAAGATCGAGCCCGCTTTTAGTCGCGCTGAAATTGGTGTGGAGCGAGACGCAGACTCGGCCGCTGACGAGCCAAGTGAAAAGAGTGCACTGGAGATTTTGGTTAGGGACCGGTTCTCTACTTATTGCCGTTTCTGGAGCCTGGACGACGCTGCCGGAAGGGCGCCAAGGCGATGGAACTGGCCGGCATTCCTGTTCTCGTCACTCTGGTTCTTCTTCCGGCGCATGCATGCGTGGGGAGCGATCTGGTTCATCCTTTCGCCGTTGATGATGACCGCCTTCGTACTGATGGGGCTGCCGTGGTTGTCTTTGCTTTCTTTCGTGGTGTTTCGCGTGCTTGCTGGAATCCTGGCGAATCCGCTGTACCTGGCGCACTGTCGAAGGATTGTCCGCAAGGTTGATGCCGAGCATCGCGGGGCACATCGGCGGCACCTTGAACTGCAGAAGGCTGGCGGTGTCAGCTACACAGCTCTGGTGATCGCCTTGGCGGTAACGGCCTCACAGAACACCCTGATCAATCTGATCGTCCGTTCGCTATCAGAGCCAACGCCCACGCAGTCTGCTGTGTACGTGGCGGCGAACCCGCCGGATCTGCCGGACCCGCAGATAGAGGAAGCAGAGCGGGGGGCGTACCAGGAGCAAATGCGTGCAATCGCAATGACGGCGTGGCCAGCGGGCGTTCCAACCGAGGGCAATGCCTGCATTGTCGAGTTGCGTTTGGCGCCACCAGGTCAAGTGCTGGAGGCCAATGTCCTGGAGCCGTGTACGTTGAACGACGCCCAACGCGAGATGATGCTGGGTGAAATCAGGCGCACGGACTTCACGATCGAGGGGAAGATGCGGTTCTTCAACCGGCATACCCTCATTGGATTGTGATCGCTGACATCCGGCGAGAGTCGCTCTGGAAATGGGGCATGCAGGGAGATTATTGGTGAAAGAACAGCTCTTGACGATCGAGGAAGCCTACATGGCGATGTTCTACTTCCTCCAGATCGACTATTCCCGCGGCCCCAGCGATGAGATCGGGGGGCTGCTGGGTTCACTTGGCTGGAGTCTTAAGGAGGATCGAAGCCCCACGGATCCAGGTGCGTGGGAGGACTGGTTGGACGCGGTGAGAGCGTCCATGGGGAACAGCGAGGAGGGCATAAAGGATATGGGTGCTACCTACACTGATCTGAAGCGGTAGCCGGATTATTGCGAGCTCCCATGGGTGAGGTGGGCAGGGGCAGTCCGTATGAATCAGGAATTCTTCAGGACAGAAATGAAGCCGAAGACGAAAGCGGCCATGCCGAGTCATGAAGCTGTTGGCTTCAGAATGATGGTTCGATAATGAGCATTTCGCTGTTTCTGGAAGTCGAAGCCGGTGCCGACCTGGGCGCCGTACTGCACGCCCTGGATTCAATCCAGGCCGAGCACTCCGACGGTGCTGACGGTTTGCATGGATATCTTCCAGTGTCCAACACCGGCTTCGGGTTCGGCATCGTCGACCCGCCGGAGGCGCTCGTAGCGGAAGGGATTGAAGCCGAGTGGCAGGTGGGCCTGCTCGGCTCGTTTCATTTCCGCGCGAGCGGGTTTGAAAGCACCTGGGAGGAAATCTGCCGCTTCACAAAGCGCTACGCCGCGACGTGTGGGTTTCGATTTGTGCTCTCGTTCCAGTTCGAGAGCGTCTATGCGGCAAGGCTCGGAAAGGATCTGGTCTTCCCGGGGCCTGCTGCACCGTAATGCCGGATAGCGGGGGGGCAGTCCCCGGCCTGATCCCATTCGCGCTACCCGTGGCGATATACCTTATGGATATAACGCCTTCATGGGTCGTCTGATTTCACATCTGTCTGCACAGTTCCAGAGTTTTGGATCGATATAATAATATCGACCCATAAAGTTTCCCCTGCCTGCGCCGCCATCGATCGTACGGCCATGATCAAGGGAATTGAGATGCTCGCCTTACGCAACCTCCGAGTGGGATCCCGGCTGGGTGCCGGGTTTGGACTGCTGCTGCTGTTCATCGTGGCCATCGTCGGCCTGGTGCTGTACGGGAATCACCTGAAGTCCGCCCAGTTCGAGAAAGTGGTGGACGTCAACATGGTGAAGATGCGGCTGTTGAACGACATGCTGGATACCAACAACGCAGTGTTGATGCACCGCCGGCTGATGGTGATCAAGCGTGGCGAGGATTTCGACAAGGATTATCAGAAGGCGCAGGAGCTGTCGCGGACCTACGACGGTATCTGGGCCAAATACATCAGGATTCCACGCGACGCCACCGGCGATGCCCTGGTTGCGAAGATCGACGCGGCACGCAAGGCGACCGATGCCTCCACCCAGCATCTTCACGAGCGCATGAAGGCGGGTGATTTCGACGGCGCGGCCAAGGAACTGCTCGCCGAGCATGGGCTGGCAACCGCATGGAACGAGGCCATCTCGACATTGCTGCGGCATCAGGAAGCGCTGACCGCGCGCAGCCGAGAGGAATACCGCGCCACGGAAGCGTGGACGGGAACCCTGTCCATCGCCTTCGGTGTGCTCAGCCTGATTCTCGGCGCACTGGCCGCGTGGGCCATCACCCGCAGCCTGACCCGTCCGCTGGAAGGGGCGGTGAAGCTGGCCGATGGCATCGCCAACGGGCGGCTGGACAGCAGCATCGACGCCTCCGGCAATGATGAGGTAAGCCAGTTGCTCCGGTCGATGCAGCGCATGCAGGCGCAGCTGCAGTCGGTGATGGCGGCGCAGGGTGAGCTGGCGCGCCAGCACGATGCGGGCAGCCTCAGCTACCGCATGGACGAGAGTGCCTTTCCCGGCGACTACGGGCGCATGGTGCATGAGACCAATGCGCTGGTCGGCTCGCACGTGCAGGTGCAGAACCGGTTGATCGAGGTGATGAAGCACTACGCCCGTGGCGACCTGTCGGTGGACATGGATCCGCTGCCGGGCGAGAAGGCGGCGATCACCCAGGCCATGGACGAGACCAAGACCAGCCTGTCGGCGATCAACAGCGAGATCCGCCGGCTGGCGACGGCAGCGGCGGCGGGCGATTTCAGCCTGCGCGGCGATGAAGATCGCTTCGCCTATGATTTCCGCGACATGGTGACCGGGCTCAATCGCCTGATGCAGACCACCGACGAGAACCTGGTGCAGGTGTCGACCCTGCTGCAGGCGATCTCGCGCGGAGACCTGACCGTGCGCATGCAGGGCGACTTCCATGGCGTGTTCGCCCGCATGCGTGATGACTGCAATGCCACCGTCGACCAGCTCAAGCAGATTGTCGGCCGCATCCAGTCCAGCGCGTCCAGCATCAACCTGGCGGCAGGCGAGATCGCCTCGGGCAACACCGATCTGTCGCGGCGCACCGAGCAGCAGGCGGCGAACCTGGAAGAGACGGCTGCGTCGATGGAGGAGCTGACCTCTACCGTGAAGCAGAACGCCGAGCATGCCCGCCAGGCCAACCAGCTTGCCATCGGCGCGCACGGTGTCGCCTCGCAGGGCGGCGAGGTGGTCGGACAGGTGGTCACCACGATGTCGGCCATCGAAGCCTCGTCGAAGAAGATCGCCGAGATCATCTCGGTCATCGACGGTATCGCCTTCCAGACCAACATCCTGGCGTTGAACGCGGCGGTGGAAGCTGCGCGCGCCGGCGAGCAGGGCAGGGGCTTTGCGGTGGTGGCCAGTGAGGTGCGCACGTTGGCCCAGCGCTCGGCCGGTGCGGCCAAGGAGATCAAGGGCCTGATCGAGGATTCGGTCGGCAAGGTCGCCGATGGATCGGCGCTGGTTCGCCAGGCTGGCACCACGATGGGCGAGATCGTGGCGTCGGTGCAGCGCGTGACCGACATCATGGCCGATATCTCCGCCGCCTCGCAGGAGCAGAGCTCGGGCATCGAACAGGTGAACCAGGCGGTGGTGCAGATGGACGAGACCACGCAGCAGAATGCGGCACTGGTGGAAGAGGCCAGTGCAGCGGCACGCTCGATGGAAGAGCAGGCCAACCTGCTGGCCGAGGCGGTTTCGGTGTTCCGCACGGGTGCGGCGACGGCGGCGGCGGTGGCACGCCCTGCATTGGCAGCGGTAGCTGCGACGGTCACTCCAGTGCGTCGGCCCGCTGCGCTTTCACCCCGCATCGAACCGACACTGGCGGCCAACGCCGGTGGCTGGGAAGAGTTCTAGCAAGGCAGCACGCCGGTAGGGAGACGGCGCCCATCACGATGGCTGATCGTGATGGGCGCGGATTTTCTTCCTGAACGCGCGATGGCCGATGAGGTGGCGGACACGCGCATTTCACTTCCGGTTGCCAACCGCGGGAGGACACTTGCGCCATACCGGAACTCAGGAGATGGCCATGAAGACCTCGACCCGACTGCTTGTGCTGGGCACCCTGCTGGCGGCTTCGTCGGTAGCCGGTGCACAGACCTACGGGCCGCGCGATGAAGGACGCCGATTCAACGATGGCAGCCGCGTGGTCTGCAAGAACGTGGAAGTGCAGCGCAACTCGCGCGATCCCAACCGCATTGCCGGTACTGCCACCGGCGCGGTGATCGGTGGCCTGCTGGGCAACCAGGTGGGCGGCGGCAATGGCAAGAAGCTCGCTACCGTGGCAGGTGCTGTTGCCGGTGGTGCGGCCGGTCGCCAGATCCAGGGCAACAGCCAGCAGAAGAACGGCGACCGCGTGGTCGAGCGCCGCTGCGAACGCGTCTATCGCTGATCGATCGCTGCCAGACCCCGTTTTCCCCTTCCACATCGCAGCACTCGAACGCCGGCCCCGCGCCGGCGTTCTTCGTTGCAGGAAAAGGGGACGGAGGGGATTAAGTCGCAATCCCCCCCAACCGGCCGCTTACGACTTAATCCCCTCCGTCCCCTTTTTTGCGAGGAGGCGCCAGGTGGCGAGGCTGCCGTAGAGCAGCAGCAGGGCGGTGAGGGTGATCAGTTCGTGGCTGACTTCGGCCAGGCTGGTGTCCATCTGGTTCAGGCGCACCATCAGGTTGATGCCCGAGGTGGTCGGCAACAGCTGCGCCAGCCAGACCAGCGGTTGTGGCGTCATCACCGCCGGCCACGACAGGTTGGCCAGGAAGAACAGCGGGATCGAGGTGGCGATGATGTACTGGAAGGCGCGTTCGCGGGTGCGGAAGAAGCTGCCGACGAACAGGCCGAAGGCCACGGTGGCGGCGATGAACAAGGTGCCGCCCAGCAGCTGGCCCAGCGGGTTGCCGCCGCGCGGATAGTCCTGCACCCAGGCGGTGAAACCGGCGTAGTAGAACAGGCCAAACAGGCCGATCAGGCCGAAGCCCATCGCCATGCCGGCCAGGGTCGGCAGGTCGAAGCGCAGGCGCCGGCCGAGCGCGAGGCGGCGGCCGCCGAGCAGGACGCCGATGCCCATCAGCAGCGTCTGGTGCACGATCAGCTCGGCCACGCCGGGCACGATGGCGCTGCCATAGCCTTCCTGCGTGTTGTACAGCGGGCGCTGCACCAGGGTGACCGGTGGTGCCTGCGGTGCGCCCATGAAGGCGGCCTGGCCGACTACCGCCTCACGCCCGAACGCGCCCAGTGCATCGGCCACGCTGCCCAGCACCCAGCTGGCACGCCCCAGGTAGGCGCCGTTGCCGAGCAGCACCAGCTTGGCCGGGTGGCCGCGCAGGATGTCGCGTTCCAGGTTGGCCGGGATCAGCACGATGCCTTCGGCGTGGCCGGCTTCCAGCTGCTGGCGGGCACTGTCGATGTCTGC
The DNA here is from genome assembly GCF_054187805.2 of Stenotrophomonas sp. S4. NCBI lineage: Bacteria > Pseudomonadati > Pseudomonadota > Gammaproteobacteria > Lysobacterales > Lysobacteraceae > Stenotrophomonas > Stenotrophomonas sp. S4. Next base: position 1,348,567 of record NZ_CM196188.1, read on the forward strand.
CGGTTGCCCGACCACGCGTGCCACCCGGAGTGCATCGAACTTGCGCAGCAGCTCACGGCTGGTCGCGCTGTGGTCTTCATCCACCACCAGCACCGGCAGGTTGCCGGCTACCTGGTGGCGGTATGCGGCCGGGTAGAAGAACGAGTACAGGATCACCGCGCCGACCATCACCACGATCGCATAGCGGTCGCACAGCACCGCCATCAGGGTCTGCCGCAGGCTGCGCCAGAGTGCGCTCATGCGTCGGCCCCTGCCGGTTGCGCGGCGGCAGGCGTACGCGCAAAGGCGATCAGGCGCAGGCCACCGATGCCACCGGCCACCACTGCCATCAGCAGCAGCGTGGCCAACGGCCATACCGAAACCTGCAGCGGCGAACCGATGAACTGCTGCTGGGTCTGCAGCTTGATGTAGGCGCTGAGCGGCAGCAGCTGATGCCAGATGCGGGTGAACAGGGGGCCATCCAGCACCGGGAAGGTGGCGCTGGAGAACGCCAGTGCGGTGCCGATGCTTAGGCCGACCGCGGACAGCGCGGTGCCCATGTCGCGGGTGACGCCGACGAAGAACAGCGCGTAGGCGGCCGTGGCCAGGTAGAACAGCGGCTGTGCGAGCAGCAGCAGGAGCACGCTGCCCGCCACGCCATCGCCGCGCAGCCAGGCCAGGTAGCCGATGCCGAGTGCGCCATACACCGAGAACAGCAGGATGTACGGCGCGACCTTGCCGGCAATCGCCAGCCACGGCGTGCGGCCCAGCCAGGCGGGCAGGGTACCGTCGCGGATCTCGCGGCCGAGGCTGCCGGCCACCGCAAGTGCCAGCACCAGCGACAGCACCGCGGGGAAGATCAGTGGCAGCAGGAACAGCTCGTAGCTGCGCGCCGGGTTGTACAGGATGTCCGATTGCACCGCGATCGGTGCCGCACGCAATTTGCCCGGACCGACCTGCAGTCCGATGCGCTCGCGCAGCAGGCGTGCGTTCCAGGCCGAGACCGCGTCGCCGATATCGCGCGCCGCGGACTGGCCGGTGGTCATGTAGGTGGCGTTGTAATAGGCGAACACCGTGCCCTGGCGTCCACGCAACGCCTGCCGGGTGACATCGCGCGGCACCAGCACGATGGCGAACACGTCCAGGCTGCGCAGTTGCGACCATGCGTCTTCCAGGTCCACCGGCTGGCTGGCGATGCGCACGCCGGGGCTGGCATCGAGCATGCGCAGCAGCAGGCGGCTGTCACTGCTGTGGTCGAGGTCGACCACAGCGATCGGGATGTCGCGCATCACCGAAGGGGTGAACATCCACGCCATCACCACCAGCATCAGCAGCGGCAGCAGGGTGACCAGCAGCAGGTCGGCGCGGTTGCCGCGCAGCGACCACAGCTCGCGCCGCCAGCTGGCGGCGAAGCCGCCGCGGCCGGGGCTCAGTGCTGGGGCCATGCGAACAGCACGCTCATGCCGGGGCGGAAGCCCTCGATGCGGCGTACCGGGCGCACCCGCACCTCGAAGCTGCGGACGTCGTAGCCGGACGACTGGCGGGTGGTCCGCCAGGTTGCATAGTCACCGGCCGGATTGATGAAGTAGACCTCGAATTCGCCATCCAGGCCGAGTGCCGGCACGCTGCCCTGCAGCTTGCTGCCGACCTTCAGGCCCTGCATCTGCGATTCGCGCAGGTTCATCGCCACCCACATGCGGTCGATGTCGACCAGGGTGAACACCGGGTAGCCGGCCGGCACCAGTTCACCCGGGTCGGCCATGCGCTTGTTGATCTCGCCGGCGACCGGCGCGCGCCCTTCCACTTCGACACGCGCGGCGTTGACTTCGGCTACCGCGCCCTGTGCCTGCTGCACCTGGCCCTGCGCGGCACGCTTGTCCTGCTCGCGTGCGCCGGCCAGGGCCATGTCGTACTGCGCGCGGGCGGCACGCGCCAGTTCACGCGAACTGGTGGCCTGGGCATGTGCTTCATCGCGCTTCTGCCGGGTCATCACCCCTTCGTTGAACAGGTTCTGCACGCGCTGGTAGGTGGCTTCAGCCAGCGTCGCACCGGCTTCGGCCCGCTTCCAGTTCGCTTCGGCAGCGCGGATGTCCTCGCTGCGCGCGCCTTCGTCGGCCTTGTCGGCCACCGCCTGTGCGGCGGCCAATGCGCCGTGCGCCTGCTGTTCCTTGGCGGCCACTTCGGGGCTGTCGAGCAGGAACAGCACCTGCCCGGGCTGCACGCGGTCACCCTCGCGCACCTTCAGCTCGGCCACGCGCGCGGTGATCTTGGCGGCCACGTTGATCGTGTCCGCATCGGCCATGCCCTGGATCTGGTCGCCCGGGCTGCGCCAGGCCAGCCACAGGCCGAGCACCACCACGACCAGCAGCACCACTATCAGGATCGGTCCCAACCGGCGCTTGCCCGGGGGCGTCGTCGCATCGTCGTGCAGCACATCACTCATGGTCGATCACCTCGTCCGCACGCCGCCGGAACTCTTCGAAACGGTCCATCTGTCCACTGACCTCCAGCAACTGTGCCAGCGCAATATCGTATTGGTAGGCGGCCTGTGCGCGCTCGACACGGGCGCCGCCGAGGCCGAGCCGCGCGTCGATCACATCCAGCGAAGTCGCCTGGCCTTCGCGGAACGCCAGCTCCTGCAGGCGCAGGTTTTCCTGAGCCTGGGCGATGCTGCTGTCGAGCAGAACGTACTGCTGGCGCGCGGTTTCCAGTTCGTTCCAGGCCTTGCGCACGCCCAGCGCGACCTGGTTCTCGGCCTCGCGCAGGCCCGCTTCGGCCTGGTCCTGCTGCGCACGCGCGGCGCTGATCTGCGCCGGCCGCGAGTTCGGCGACAGGAAGGTGTACTTCAGGCCGATGCCGAACGCCCAGTCCGGATCGGTCAGCATCTCGTCGCGGCGGCGGAAGTCGTACTGGCCGAAGGCGAAGATCTGCGGCTTCAGCTTGGCCTGCTGCACGCGCACGCCCTGTTCGGCCTGCGCCACCATCGCCCGCAGGCGTGCGATCTGCGGCTGGCGGGCCTGTGCGGTGCGCTCGAAGCTGGTCACCGGTTCCAGCGGCACGCGCTGCACGAACAGCGGCGACACCGGCTGCACCTCGCCACCACTGCGCAGCAGCGTGGCCAGCGCGGCCTTCAGCGTGGCCAGGTCGTTCACCGTCTTCTGGTATTCGCGCTCGGCCTTGTCGCGGGCCACGGTGGCCTGCAGGCGCTGCGCGCGGGTGGCGAAGCCCTCGCGTTCCAGCTTCTCTGCGTCGGACAGGTGGCGGTTGAGGCCATCACGCACGTCGCGGCGCACGTCCACCGCCTGCTCGGCCAGGCGCTGGCCGAAATAGGCCTGGGCCAGCTGCACGGTCAGCGATTGACGCTGTGCTTCGCGCTCGGCACTGGCCTGTTCGTGTGCGGCGCTGGCCGCACGTTGCGCGGCCGGAATCACACCGCCGGTGTACAGCGGCAGCACGGCGGTCACCACCGGGCGGGTACGCCAGTCGCGTTCGGTGAACGACAGCGGCGAGTCGATGCCATAGGCCTCGGCCACCGGTGCCAGCGAACCCAGTGGCAGGGTGAGGGTCTTCTGGAACTGCAGGCGGCGCACTTCGCCGGTGATTTCCGGCAGGCGCAGCAGACGCGTCGCTTCCTGCAGGTCCTGCTTGTTGCGCACGGCGGCGTCGGCGGCGGCCAGCGCATCGGAGACCTGTTCCAGGCGCTGCCGTGCCTGTTCCCAGTCCAAAGCCGGTGCATCGGTGAGGGTCTGCGCCGGCGCAGCCAGTGGCAGGCAGGTTGCCAGCGTCAACGCCAGCGCGGCCTTCGCGCGGTGCATCCTTGTACGTCGGCCGATCACGCCCATGCCGTCCCAATGGTGAAGAAGTGCGCAAACGGTAGTGCGCGCGGCGTGAAGCCCGGGTCTGCGATCATCGGTTTGTCCTCAACGAAGGGTGCCGCTGGCCGCAGTGCGCAGCGCCTGGGTGATGTGCTGCAGCGTGCTTGAGCGCACGGCGGCATGCTGCCAGTACAGCGGCACATCGAGCCAGCGGCGGGGTTCCAGTACCACCACGCGGCCGGCGCGCACGGCGGGCGCGACCAGGGTTTCCGGGGCCATGCCCCAGCCGAGTCCGCACGCGGCGGCTTCGACGAAACCGGTGGAGGAGGGCAGGTAGTGTAGCGGCGGCTGCAGCCGCGCGCGGGTCAGGCGCCGCACGAAGCGCCATTGAAGTTCATCTTTGCGGTTGAACACCAGCATCGGTGCGCGCGCCAGGGCTGCGGCCTGCATGCCGTCGCTGAAGTACTGGCGGGCGAAGCCGGGCGAGGCGATGGCGTGGTAGCGCATCGCGCCGAGCGGGTGCACGTTGCAGCCCTTCACCGGTTGGCTTTCGGCAGTGACCGCGCCGAGTACGCTGCCATCGCGCAGCAGCTGCAGGGTGTGGTCCTGGTCGTCCATGCGCAGGTCGAACAGGTAACCGTGGCGCTGGTGCAGGTCGGCGATGGCCGGCACGAACCAGGTATCGAGCGAGTCGTCGTTGACCGCCAGCGGGATCGGCGTGCGCGCAGCGTCGCTGCCACGCTCGGGCAGCAGCTCGGCCAGCGCCTCGGCTTCCAGTGCCTGCATCGGTCGTACCCGGCGCAGCAGTGCTTCGCCCGCGGTGGTCGGCCGGCACGGTGCCTGGCGCACGACCAGGACCTGGCCGAGCCTGTCCTCCAGGGCCTTGATCCGCTGCGACAGGGCCGACGGGCTGATCGACAGGCGGCGTGCCGCGGCCTCGAAGCTGCCTTCTTCCAGCACCGCAGCAAAGGCGGCCAGTTGCGGATGTACCAGATCCATGCCGGTGTCTCTTCAGTTTTCCTGCACAGGATAAAGAAAAATCAGTTTGTCTAAACAGTGGCGGCGGCCGCACCCTGCGCGTCCCCTCGCTGCCTGGCCTGTCCTGATGTGGATCGCCGCTACCGCCGCCGGCCTGTTCGCAGGTGCCGGCCTGATCATCGCCATCGGTGCGCAGAACGCGTTCGTGCTGCGCCAGGGCCTGCAGCAGCGCCATGTGGGCAGGGTGGTGCTGGCCTGTGCCGGCGCGGACATCATGCTGATCCTCGCCGGCGTCGGCGGCATGGGCGCGCTGGTGCTGCAGTGGCCGCTGCTGCTGCAGGTGCTGCGCTTCGGTGGCGCGGCCTTCCTGCTCTGGTATGGCCTGCAGGCGGGGCTGCGCGCATGGCGCGGTGGCAGTGCGCTGGCCGCCGCCGAGGCGCAGGGCGGCAGCGGACGGCAGGTGCTGCTGACCTGCCTGGCCTTCACCCTGCTCAACCCGCACGTCTATCTGGATACCGTGGTGTTGCTGGGCAGCCTGTCCACGCGCTACCCCGGTGACCTGCGCTGGGCGTTCGCCGCCGGTGCCTGCGCCGCCAGCGTGGCCTGGTTCTGCACGCTGGGCTATGGCGCGCGCCTGTTGCAGCCGGTGTTCCGCAGGCCGGGCGCCTGGCGGGTGCTGGATGCGGGCGTCGCGATCTTCATGTTCTGCCTGGCCACGCTGCTGCTGTTGCGTCCGCTCTAGGCCGCTTCCACCGCGCACAATGGCGTTTCGCCGGGGCGCAGGGTCAATACGCGCACGCCGCTGCGGGTAACCGCCACGGTGTGCTCGAACTGGGCAGACAGCTTGCCATCGCGGGTGTACACCGGCCATTCGTCCGGCTGCTGGCGGATGGCCGGCTTGCCCTGGTTGAGCATCGGCTCGATGGTGAACACCATGCCTTCTTCCAGCACCATGCCGGTGTTGGGATGGCCGTAGTGGAGGATCTGCGGATCCTCGTGCATCTCCTGGCCGATGCCATGGCCGCAGTATTCCTTCACCACGCTGTAGCCGTGGCTGCGTGCATGACGGGCGATGGCGTGGCCGATGTCGCCCAGGCGCGCGCCGGGGCGCACCGCGGCGATGCCTTTCCACATCGCCTGGTAGGTGGTCTGCACCAGCCTGCGCGCGGCGTAGTCGACCTCGCCCACCAGGTAGGTGGTGCTGGAGTCGGCGATGTAGCCGTTCTTCTCCAGGGTGATGTCGAGGTTGACGATCTGTCCGTTGCGCAGCACGTCGGTGGTGCTGGGCACGCCGTGGCAGATCACGTTGTCGATCGAGGTGTTGAGCACATACGGGAAGCCGTACTGGCCCTTGCTGGCCGGCCGCGCCTGCAGTTCATCGACGATCATGCGTTCGACGAAATCGTTGATCTCCATCGTGCTGCGGCCCTGCAGCGGCAGCCGGTCGAGCGCGGCGAACACCTGCGCCAGCAGGCGGCCCGATTCGGCCATCAGCGCGATCTCGTCGGGGCGCTTGATGATCGCCATCTGCTCAGACCTGCCCCGGTGCCAGCAGCGGCGGCTGCACGCCGGCCGCCCGCAGTTCGCTGGCGACGATGTCCTGGAAGCTCAGCGTGGGGTTCATCTCGCACAGCATGCCGACCCGGATCCAGAAGTTGGCCTGGGCATTGATCGAGCGGCTGGAGACGGTGCAGGCACGACGCAGCTGGTCGTGCAGGGTGTCATCGATGTTGACGATGCCCATGGGCGGTCCTGGAGGAGTGGATATACGAAGCGTATATGTTTCGTATATCCAGCTCAAGGCCGCCCGGTTCAGCTGGCGTCGGTGGCGAAGCGCAGGCGGTTGCCGTCGGGGTCACGCAGCAGCATCTCGCGGCTGCCCCATTCGGTGTCATGCGGCGGCTGTTCGATGGGGACGCCTGCGGCACTGAAGGCGCGGTGCAGGGCGTCGACGTCCTCGACGATGAAGTACACCGCGCCGCCGACTTCGCAGTCGCCGCTGTGTTCGGTGAGGAAGATCGTCTGGCCGTCGCGGGTGAGCTGGGCGAACAGCGGGAAGCCGGGTTCGAAGCGGTGTTCCCAGTCGACCACGAAGCCCAGCCCCTGCACTTAGAACGGCAGGGTGGTATCGGCATGGCGCATGCGCAGTTGCGGAATGACGGTCTGGGGCATGGCGAGGGCTCCTGGGGCAGGCGTCCAGTGTAGTGCCGGCCGCTGGCCGGCATCCTCGTGAGCCCGGGAACAATGAGGTTGCCGGCCAGCGGCCGGCACTACCGACGCTGCCTGGGGCTGGTCGTTGCCAACCAAGGCTGGCCAGCAGCCGGCACGACCGGACGCGGTCAGCAGGCCGTCGGCACCGAGGCCATCGCCGCCAGCAGTTCGCGGTTCACCTGCTGGTGCCGTGCCTGCCACACCGGCAGATCGTCGGCGCTGATGTCGGGCTGTCCATCCAGCGAGGACAGCCAGCGCTTGAAGCGGCTCCGATAGTTGGCCAGCGACACTTCGCCGGTGATGTCACTGCCGACCAGGCCGCCGGCACGCAGCGCTTCGATCACCACCAGCGCATGTTCCAGCTGGAAGCGGCCCTGGTCCCAGTTGCTGCGGGCGACGTCCTCGGCGAACACATCCTTGTCGATCGACAGGTAGGTCGGCTGTGGCGACTTCGCCTGCTCTGCAGCGAACGCGGCCACCAGCGCTTCGGGATGCTCGAAACGGCGGAAGGCGTGGCGCATGCCGAGGCGATGCCCCCAGCCCACGTCCACGTCCATGCACCAGTAGGTCAGGCGACCGCCGATCAGCGGGCGCCAGTGGTTCTCCCAGGCGTGGCCGAGGCCGATGTCACTGGAGGTGATGCCCAGCACATGGATGTGCGAGATCTGCGGCAGCTTGCTGGCCGCGTTCACCCAGGAACCGCAGTGCATGCCGAACGGGAAACGCATGTTGTCCGGATGGTTGTCCAGCACCACCAGCTGGAACGGCTCCTGCGCGCGCATGCGACGCAGCAGAGGCAGGCTGAGATGATGGAAATCACCGCTGCCGAGCATCACCGTGCCGAGCTGGGCCGGCAGCGGTGCCAGCACTTCAGCGGCGAAACGGTCGAGGGTGGCATTGCTGCAGGCGAAGCGCAGTGGATCGTGCCACTGCGGCAAGGCCAGGGTCTGCGCCTGGGGCAGCGGCAGCACGCCACCATCCAGGTCCAGGATCAACGGGGAACGCAACGGCATCGTTCAACCGCCTCCATCAGGTTCGCCCTGCAGGTACGGGGCCAGCCTGCGCAGGGCAGCGCGCAGCAGCGGGGAGCGTGCGTGGATCGCGTGCCGGGTGGAGGTGAAGCGGGCGCCGAGCTCGGCCTTGATCCGCGAGTCGGTCCAGCCGGCCACGTAGTGGCTCAGGCCGTGCTGCAGCGCGTACTCGAGGTTGTGCATCCAGCTGACCGCGTACAGGTTGTGCTCGCGCGACTGCGGATAGGCCAGGCCGATGTACTTGTCCACCAGCTTGCCGGCATGCACGTAGCACAGGTTCCAGCCGATCAAATGGCCCTGGTGGCGGTACAGGAACATGCGTCCCTGGCCCAGGCTGTCGGCCAGCAGGTACTGGAAATAGGGCAGGTCGAGCTGGTCGAAATGCACCGCGCTCTGCGCGTACACGCCCAGGTACAGCGCATACAGTTCGGCCTGCAGCTGCGGGTCGGCCAGGGCCGGATCACCGGTGGTGATGCACTCGATCTGCAGCTCGTCACGCGAGCGCAGCTTGCGCCGGATGTTCTTGCGGCGCGAGGACGACAGGCGTCCGAGATAGCCATCGATCGAATCGAAATCGATGGCCACCCAGGCCAGCGGCATGCCTTCCAGTTCGACGAAGCCGCGTGCCAGCAGCGCCTGCAGGAAGGCACCGCTGTGTGCGTTGGCGGCGTCGTCCAGCAGCGGCGAATCGATCGCCAGGTCCTTGACCACCAGCAGCCGCGTATCGCCGATCGCGTGACGCGTCACGTCCTCGGCCAATGCCTCCGGTGCGACGTGCGCGGGCAGCGGGGTGTATTCGGTGCTGGTGGCACCGACGAAGCGGGTCTTCCAGGTGATCCATGGCCGCCACAGGCGCGACAGCGGCAGGCCAAGCAGCTTGCCGCGCAGGTCGTCGTCCATGGTGGTGGTCAGGTCCAGCGGCGCACGGAAGGTCGGCAGGCCGCTGGGAAGGCGGCCCGCCTCGAATCCGAGCGGCGGGTGGGCCAGGAAGCCCTCCAGCAGCGCGGCCGGTTCCAGCGCGGTGCTGGACGCGCGTGACGTCATCTCCATCGGCACGGGAACCGGCAGCGCATCGACCTCAGCCCTTGGCCTTGGTCAGCGCCTGGTCGAGCAGGGTGATCGCCAGGTCGATTTCTTCGCAGCTGATGTCCAGCGACGGCGCGAAGGTGATCACGTTCTTGTACCAGCCACCCACGTCGAGCACGAGGCCCATGCGCTTGCCGTCGTGCAGCAGGTCACCGGCCAGGCCGATGTCGACCATGCGGTCCAGCAGTTCCTTGTTCGGGGTATAGCCGTCGGTCTGGCAGATTTCCGCACGCAGGGCCAGGCCCAGGCCGTCGACGTCGCCGATTTCCGGGTGGCGCTTCTGCAGGCCGCGCAGGCCGTCGAGGAAGTACGCGCCCTTTTCCGGCACGGTGCGCTCGTAATCCATTTCCTTGCCCAGCTTCAGCACTTCCAGGCCGAGGCGGGTGCCCAGCGGGTTGGAGTTGAAGGTGGAGTGGGTGGAACCCGGCGGGAACACGGTCGGGTTGATCAGTTCTTCGCGCGCCCACAGGCCCGACAGCGGGTTCAGGCCGTTGGTCAGCGCCTTGCCGAACACCAGCACGTCCGGGGTCACGCCGAAGTGCTCGATCGACCACAGCTTGCCGGTGCGCCAGAAGCCCATCTGGATTTCATCGACCACCATCAGGATGCCGTACTTGTCCAGCACGCGCTTGAGGCCGGTGAAGAAGTTGCGCGGCGGGATGACGTAGCCGCCGGTGCCCTGGATCGGCTCGACGTAGAACGCGGCGTACTCGGCCTGGCCGACCTTGGGATCCCACACGCCGTTGTACTCGCTTTCGAACAGGCGCTCGAACTGCCACACGCAGTGGTCGGAGTACTCGTCCGGGGTCATGCCCTTCGGGCGACGGAAGGGGTACGGGAACGGGATGAACATCGCGCGCTCGCCGAAGTGGCCGTAGCGGCGGCGGTAGCGGTAGCTGGAGGTGATCGACGACGCACCCAGGGTACGGCCGTGGTAGCCGCCTTCGAAGGCGAACATCAGGCTCTTGCCGCCGCGCGCGTTGCGCACGATCTTCAGCGAGTCTTCAATGGCCTGCGCGCCGCCGACGTTGAAGTGCACGCGGCCGTCGAGGCCGAACTTCTCGTGCATGTCCACGGCAATGGTCTTGGCCAGCTGCACGCGGGTCGGGTGCAGGTACTGGCTGGCGACCTGCGGCAGGGTGTCGATCTGGTCCTTCAGCGCGTCGTTCAGGCGCTTGTTGCTGTAGCCGAAGTTGCAGGCCGAGTACCACATCTGCAGGTCGAGGTAGGGCACGCCCGCACCGTCGAACATGTAGCTGCCTTCGCCGCGCTGGAAGATCTTCGGCGGGTCGACGTAGTGGACGGTGTCGCCGAAGGAGCTGTAGCGGGCTTCGTCGGCCAGCAGCTGCGCGTCGGAGGCAGCCGAATCGGCGTTCTTGTCAAAAATGTTCATGCAGTTCGGTTCCGTGAAGGACGTTCGAAAGGGGTAACGGGGGAGCGTGCCTGGAAGGGAGTACTCAGGCGGTGGCCAGCAGCAGGGGCAGTGCGGCGGGCTGCGGGCTGGCGTCGAGGCGACGTGGCTGCAGCAGGCTGCCATCGAGCAAGCGCGGCAACAGTGCGATTGCATCGTGGAAGGTATCGATGGCGGCATGCTCGATGCCGGCATGGGTGCAATGGGTGATCAGGCGGCGCTTGGCGAATACGAAGTCGGCATCCTCGGACACGCAGAAGTCCGAACTGCCGTCGCCGATCATCAGCACGCGCGGTGCTTCGTTGGCACGCGCCTGCGCGGCGCAGGTGCACTTGCAGGTACCGCTGCGGCACCCCTCGGCCTGGTAGGGCGACTCCAGTTCCCAGTGGTCTTCGCACCAGCGCAGGTGGTTGGCCACCACCGGCAGCGGCGGCAGGCCATGGTTGGCGAGGATGCGGTGGATCGCATAGTCCAGGCCGTCGCTGACGATGCGCAGCGGCAGGCCCAGCTGCTCGGCGCGGGTGACGAAGGCGGCGAAGCCCGGATCGATCTGTACCTGGTCCAGGTGTGTGTCGAGCGTGGCCGGGTCCAGCTTCAGCAGCCGCACCTGGCCCTGCATGCATTCACGCGAGCCGATCTTTCCCGACTTCCACTGGTCTTCCAGTTCCTGCCAGCCCGGCTGGCCGTACTTCTCCAGCAGCGAGTCGATGACATCTTCGAGGCTGATGGTGCCGTCGAAGTCACACAGGATGCTCCAGTGCATGGGCAGGTCCGTCGATGAGAAAGGCGTCCGGCACGGTGCCGGGGCAGGCTCAATGTAGGCAGGCAGCCTTTCTCGTTCCTTTCCTGTTGAAAGGCTGCACTGCGGGGTGGGGAAAGTGTTCAGGAATCGAACATCCTGAATGGGCGCAATGCCCGGAAAATAGCCGTTTCAGGGCTGCGCGGCGGCCAGCGCCTGCAGGATCTGCGCGGTCTCTTCACAGGTCTGCCAGGCGCTGTTGCCGAGGGTCAGCATGCGTGCGGCGAAGTCGCGCGCGTTCGGCATGTCGTCCTGCGGCACGATGCCACGCAGGTAGGCGTAGTCGGGCAGGGCATGGATGAACATGCGGCTGGCACCGAGGCCACGCGGCCACAGGTCGTCCAGTGCGGCATCGCGCGCGCGCTGGCTGGGCAGCAGCAGCATCAGCATCGGCCAGGTGCCGCCGGTACCGGCCAGGCCATCGACCACCTCCACCGCCGGCAGCTGTGCCAGCTGCACGCGCAGCTGCAATGCGCGCAGGCGCCCGGCCTGCAGGAACGCCGGCAGCCGCCGTGCAGCATGGGCACCGATGTTCTGCCGCCAGTGGCTGACCCGGTGCTGCGGGATGTCCAGCGGAAAAACATCGCCGACCGCTTCTTCCAGATCACCGCGTTGCAGTGCGCTGCGCAGTGGATTGCCGTACACCAGCGACAGCAGCGAGGGGCGGTAGCAGGCGGCAAGGCCCAGCAGCTGCACGCTGCGAAGCAGCTCCCAGCGCAGGCTGAAACGGACCTGCTCGGCCGCATGTTCGGCCAGCGCGGCACGCAGTTCGTCATCGCGGCTGACCAGCAGGCCGCCTTCGTGCAGGCTCAGCCCCTTGCCGGCGGCCAGGCTGAAGAATCCGATATCGCCACGCAGGCCGACACTGCTGTTGCCGACCCGGGCGCCCAGCGCCTGAGCGGCATCTTCGATGACCCAGGTACCGGCGCCATGCGCGATGTCGGCGGCCAGTTCAACATCGGCGATGCGTCCGCCGAGGTGCGTGGGCAGGATCGCCAACGTGCGTGCGTCGGCCAGGCGCGAGAGCTGTGCCGGATCAAAGTCGAAGTGGCCGCGGCGGGTATCACACAGCTGCACGCGCAGGCCGAGGCTGTGCACCGCGATCGGCACCAGCGGGCAGGTGTAGGCCGGCAGGATCACGGTATCGCGCTTGGGCGCACGCTTGCGCAGGGTGCGCAGCGCGATCAGCAGCGCGTGGGTGCCGGAACAGGTCAGCTGCAGCGGCGGTGTGCCGAGTTGGTTGGCCAGGATGTCACGCAGGTCGCCGCCACCGGGAAGGAAGTCGCTGGCCTGCATCGGCAGGCCGGCGGTCGGAGGCAGTTCGCGCGCGAACAGGCTCATCGCAGCCCGCTCACGAGGTGCTTTCGGCGGGGCTGTGCGGGTCATCCGCTTCGGCGCGGCCGAGGCAGACGATGCCGGCCACGATCAGCACCGCGCCCACCAGGTGGTGCAGGGTCAGCGGTTCGTTCAACAGCCACGCCGACAGCAGCAGCACACTGATCACTTCCAGGTGCGAGGCCGCGAAGGCAGGGCCGATCGGAGCGTGGCGCAGCAGGCTCATCCAGGTGAAGAACGCGCCGACGTAACCGAGGATGGCACCGTATACCCACGGCTGCGACAGCACGCGCAGCAGCCAAGCGGTGTTGGCCTCGACCGGCAGGGCGGCGTCACCGGCGTACTTGAAGCACAGCTGGGCCAGCGTGTCGAAGGCCATCAGCAGCGGAAAACCGATCACATACAGGCGCCTCATGAGCCGGCCCCCACCACCGCCACGCCAGCAGTGACCAGCAGCATGCCGGTCACCCGCAGCGGCGTGAGTTTCTCGCGGAACAGGAAGCGGCCGGCGATCATCAGCGCAACGATGTTGATCGAGCCCAGCAGCACGCCCTTGGACAGCGGCACCAGTGACAGGAACGCGATCCAGGCAACGAATTCAAGCACGTAGCAGGCGATGCCGATCCACAGCCAGGGGCGGCTGAGCATGTGTTTCCAGCGTTGCAGTCCTTCGCCGTCCTGCGGGTCGCTGGCGGCGGCCTTGAAGGCGAGCTGGCCACCGGTATCGAGCACGACATTGGCCAGCCACAGCAGCGTGGCGAGTGCCCCCATCTCAGGCCACCGCCTTGAGGACGCCGCTGCGTTCACCGATTTCGGTGAAGAAGCGCGCGCTGCGGCGGATCACGTCGCGGCGTTCGCGGTCGATGGTGATCATGTGGTAGCTGTCTTCCAGCACCACCAGTTCCTTCGGGCCGCTGACCCGCGACATCACCAGCTCGGCATTGCCCATGCTGGCCACGTCGTCTTCGCGGGCGTGCATCACCAGGCACGGCGCAGTGACCTGGTGCAGGTGGCGGCGGGTCCAGTTGCTCAGTGCACGCATCTCGGCCAGCGCGTGCCAGGGGTTGCCCGGCAGGCCGGCAGCGGCGCTGTCGCCGGACAGCATGGCGGCGCTGACCTGCGCGCGCAGGCGCTCGTCGCGCAGGCCGTAGGGTGGTTCTTCCATGAACATGCGGTCGCGGCCGATGTTGAAGCGCTTGAACCACGGTAGCAGGAACGAGAAACGGGCCACGGCGGGGATGTTCCAGCCGTCGTAGCGGAAGGTGGCGCCATACACGCCGACGCCGGACACCCACTCGGGGCGGCGTGCAGCCAGTGCCAGCGACAGTACCGCGCCCATCGACAGGCCGCCGACGAACAGCTGGTCGACCTTGCCACGCAGGCTCGCCGCCGCATCTTCCACGCCCTGGTACCACTGTTCCCAGGTGGTCGCCAGCAGGTCATCCACGGTGCCGCAATGGCCGGGCAGCTGCACGCCGTGCACGGTGAAACCGGCGTTGTTCAGGCCCTTGCCCAGCATGCGCATTTCCGCCGGGGTGCCGGTCAGGCCGTGGACCAGCAGCACGCCCTGCGGGCCACCGGGGAGGAAGAAGTCGTGCGATTCGGTCACCTGGCGGCTCCGGGACGGCAGTGGGGATGGTCAGGATCGCAAGCGCGATTTTCACCAGCCTTTCAGCGCCCCGGTCCGGGTCAGGGGGCCTTCAGCAGCGGCAACGTGATGGCGACCTTCAGGCCCCCACCGGCGCGGTTGAGAAAGGTCAGGCGGCCGCCGAAGTGCTCCACCGCTTCGTGGGCGATGGCCAGGCCCAGGCCGGTGCCGCTGGCCGCGGTGCCAGGCGCACGGAAGAAGCGCTCGCCCAGCCGTGGCATCACGTCCTCGGGCACGCCGGGGCCGTTGTCCTCCACGTACAGTTCGACGTCATTGTCATCCAGCGCATGCACGCCGACCGTGACGGTCGCATCGCGGCCGGCATAGCGCAGGGCGTTGTCGATCAGGTTGTCCAGTGCTTCCTGCAGCTGGGCACCGTTGCCGAGCACGCGCAGCGGGTGGGGGCTGCCGCGGTAGCCCAGATCGATGCCATCGCGGATCGCTTCGGGCACGCGCATGCCGACCCATTGCGGCACCAGCTCGCACAGGTCCAGTGCCTCCACGGTATCGGGCACGGTCTGCGCACGGCTCAGCGCCAGCAGCTGGGTGCTGACCCGCGCGGTGCGCTGGTTGAGCCGACGGATGTGCTGCAGTGCCTCGCGCACCGTGTCCGGGTCGCCATGCGCCAGCGCCTGGTCCACATGCAGAGCCATGCCGGCCAACGGCGAGCGCAGCTGGTGCGCGGCATCGGCGATGAAGCGGTTCTGCAACGTGATCATTTCCGCCTGGCGGGCAAACAGATCGTCGATGGTGCTGATCAGTGGCTGGATCTCCTCTGGCACGTCGGCATCGGAGATCGGTGCCAGTTCGCCGCGGCGCTGCGCCAGGCGGGTCCTGAGCGGGGTCAGGATGCGCAGGCCATAGGTCACGCCGAACCAGACCAGCGCGGCGGTACCCAGCGCCAGCATGGTCATCAGGGGGATGATGATCATCAGGATCTCGCGCGCACGCTGTCGGCGGTCGGCCATGCTCTCGGCCACGGTCACCGCCAGCTGGTCCTGCGGATCGTTCATCGCCTGCGTGCAGACGGTGGCCATGCGCACCTGCTGGCCATTGAGGTTGCCGTCGTACAGCGCCGGGTGCACACCGGTGCAGTCCTGCGAAGGGGCGTACGGGCTGAAGTCTGCATTGCCGCTGAGCGTACCCATGCGGCTGCTGTCGACGTTGAAGTAGCGATGGCCGTCGGGGTCGTACTCGATCAGGAAGCGCGCCTGCGGAGACAGGTCGCTGGTCACCGGCATGGTGCTCAGCATCTGCGCGAACGAGTGCGTGTCGTCGATCAGGTTGCGGTCGTGGATGCGGTTGGAATAGTCCAGCGCAACGTAGTAGGCCAGGATCGTATTGAAAGTGAGCAGGCCCAGCATCGGCAACGCCAGGAAGGCGAGCAGGCGCCGGCGCAGGCTGGGCGGTCCACTGATCACGGGGCGCTGTCGTCCTGCGCGTCTTCCAGCATGTAGCCCAGCCCGCGCACGGTGCGGATGCCCATGCCGCCGGGTTGCAGCTTGCGGCGCAGGCGGTGCAGGGCGATGTCCAGGCCGTTGTCGGTCAGGTCCTGGCCCCAGTCGCACAGCGCCTCCACCAGCTGCGCGCGCGAGACGATGCGCTCGGCGCGTACCGCCAGCGCCGACAGCAGGCCGAACTCGCGCGCGGTCAGTTCCAGCGACTGGTCGTCGATCCACACGCGGTGCCCGGCCAAGTCCAGGCGCAGGCGACCGATGCGCAGGTCCGGGTTGCCATTGCTGGTGACCCGGCGCAGCTGTGCGCGCACGCGCGCTTCGAATTCGTCCAGTGCGAACGGCTTGACCAGATAGTCGTCGGCACCGAGGTCGAGCACGCGCACGCGTTCGGCCAGGCCGTCGCGGGCAGTCACCACCAGTACCGCCAGGCCATCGCCGCGCTGGCGCAGGCGCTGCAGCACGTCGCGCCCATCCAGTTGCGGCAGGCCCAGGTCCAGCACCAGCAGCGCGTACTGGGTCGAACCCAGCGCGGCGTCGGCGTGCGCGCCGTTGTCGACGTGGTCGACCACGTGCCCCTGCCGGCGCAGCGAGGCGCACAGGCCGGAGGCGATATCCGGGTCGTCTTCAGCAATCAGAACGCGCATGCGCGGGGGCTCCTGTAACGGTCAGGCCCACCGGATGGACGGGGTGGGCCTCTCTCGGCTGCCGAGGGTAGCCGCAAACCGGGTGAAGGTGGAGCGCGGCGCCGCCGCCCGGGGCTGTCGCGCTGTCCCGCCATTCAGTCCTGCAGGCCCGGCTCGCCTTGTGCCAGCGGCACCCGTGAGCCGTCCAGCAGGCCGCGGCTGAGCCTGCCATCCTCGATGAACAGCAGTTCGCCGTTCTCGCCGTTCTTGATGCTGCTGTCGATGGCGATCACGCGGTCGCCATGGAAGCTGCTGACGTGCGGCATCGAGGTGTGGCCGACCACGATGCGCTTGAGCTGCAGGCGGTCGAGCACGGTCTGCACACCCGCGGTGTCGAGGCGGCCATCGAAGTAGCCGCGGTACCAGATCGGGCTGGTCTTGCCGTCATACAGCGGTGCGGTGGCCGGGTCGGCCTTCACTTCGGCCTTTGGCAGGCCCAGCGAGGCTTGATAGGCCGCGTTGGTGCGTGCCGGGTCCAGCGCCAGCTGCACCGCCTCGGGCGAGATGCCGCCATGCAGGAACAGGGTATCGCCGATCTTCAGCAGCACCGGGCGTGTGCGCAGCCACTGCCCGATCACCGAGTCGGCGCCATACAGCTGCGGATAGCTGCGGCCGAGCAGCTGGGCGCTGCGCAGGTACTTCGGGTTGACGTAGCGCAGGTCGTCGTACAGCACCATGGTTTCGTGGTTGCCGAGCACGAAGTGCACTGCGCCACCGGCGGCGGCGGCCTGCTGCTGCAGGCCATACAGCAGCCAGAACGCCTCGGTCACCTGCGGGCCACGGTCGAATACATCGCCGGCGATGACCAGGGTGTCCTTGCCCAGTGCCCAGCGGTCCTGGGCGTCGATGACCTGGTGGGCGCGCAGCAGGCGCACCAGCAGCCCGTACTGGCCATGGATGTCGGACAGCGCGACGATGCGCGGCGCGGCCGGCAGTACGGAAATCGAAGGTACATTCGGCGCGGCCACATGCACGGCGTGCTGGTAGCCGCAGCGTGGGGCGATGTCGGTGCCGGCGGCCTGCGTGGCCAGCGTGCGCGACTCGACCTTGTCGTCGCAGATCCACTTGGCCTGCAGCTGGTCGCCCTGGCGGAACACATAGGGGCCATCGGCCTGCACGTGGTCGGCGGGCGCGGCAACCTCGCGGGCCTGCGTGGCTCCGGCGCCGCAGGCCAGCAGCGGCAGCAGCAGGGCGGTCATCAGGGAAGGGCGATAGCGCGGCATCGGCGGCGTCCGGCGGCGGAAACATCCGATGCTAACCGGCACGGCCGGATCGTGGTGTGCGCGAATGGGCGGATCAGGCGCCGCGCCCGTCGTCCTTGAGCTTGCGCACGCGGGTCGCGGCGGCCTGCAGGGGCTGACCGTCGCGCCCGTGCGGCTGCATGTAGGGCAGCGGTCGCCGCGTGCTGGATTCGATCAACTGCGAATGGGCTTCACCGGCGCCGAAGCGATGGCGTTCTCCCCACTGGCGCAGCGCGACCAGCAGCGGGAACAGTTCCTGGCCGGCGTGGGTGAGCACGTATTCCTGGTAGGCCGAGCCATCGGAGGCCGGTTGCAGTTGCAGGATGCCGGCCTCGACCAGCCTGCGCAGGCGATCACTGAGGATGTTGCGCGCCGCGCCGACGCTGCGCTGGAAGTCGCCAAAGCGGGTGATGCCATCGAAGGCATCGCGGATGACCAGCAACGCCCAGCGGTCGCCGAGCAGGTCGGCGCTGCGGGCGACGGGGCAGGGACTGTTGGCGTGCATGCTGGGGCCTCCGGATGTGGTTGCAGTTTAAAACCAATGGCGATAGCCTGCATCAAGTTTCAAATTGCAACCACATCATGAATGCCCCATTGATTTCCCGCCCATTGCTGGTCCTGCTCGCGGTCGCTGCCGGCGCCAGCGTTGCCAACGTCTACTACGCGCAACCGCTGCTGGAGCGGCTGGCGCAGGCCTTCGCACTGGACCGTGCCGTGGCGGGCGCAGTGCTGGCGGCAACCCAGGCCGGCAGCGTGCTGGCATTGCTCGGCCTGCTGCCGTTGGCTGATCGCGGTGACCGGCGACGTCTGCTGCGGCTGCAGTTGATGGCGCTGGTGCTGGGCCTGCTGTGGCTGGCGGCTGCCCGGACTGCGGCATGGCTGTTGTCGGGCATGCTGCTGGCCGGCCTGCTGGGCACCGCGCTGACCCAGGGGCTGATCGCCTATACCGCCTCGCTGGCGCCGCCGGAGCAGCGCGGCCGCGTGGTGGGCGTGGTGCAGGGCGGTGTGTTCATCGGCCTGTTGCTGGCGCGCGTGGTATCGGGCGCGGTCGCGGCCACCATCGGCTGGCGGGCGGTCTATCTGCTGTCGGCAGCGATGATGGCGGCCTTGGCCGTGCTGTTGTGGCGGCGCCTGCCGGCGGTGCCGGTACCGGCGGTACCGCCGCGCTGGTCCGCACTGCTGGGTTCGATGCTGGGCATGCTGCGCCGGGACCGCAGTCTGCGCGAGCGTGGGCCGCTGGCGTTGCTGCTGTTTGCTGGCCTCAACGTGTTCTGGGCGGCGGTGCCGATGCCCTTGTCGGCGCCTCCGCTGCAGTGGTCCACCGCGGCCATCGGTGCGCTCGGCCTGGCCGGCGTAGTGGGCGCATTGATGGCGGCGCGGGTTGGGCACTGGATGGACCGCGGTTTCGCCGATCGGGTCAGTCTTGGCGCGTTGCTGCTGATGCTGGCCGCGTGGTGGCCGCTGCTGGGCCTGCCGCAGTCGCTGTCGTTGCTGCTGTTGGGCGTGATCGCGCTCGACCTCGGTGGGCAGGCACTGCACGTATCGAACCAGGCGCTGCTGCTGCGTGCACCGGCAGAACAGCATGGGCGCCTGGTGGCGCTGTACATGCTGTTCTATGCGGTGGGCAGTGGTGCCGGTGCGGCTGCCGGGCCCTGGATGCAGGCCCGGCATGGCTGGCCTGCCGTGTGCCTGCTGGGTGCAGGCATCGCGTTGCTGGCATTGCTGTGGTGGGCCGCGTGGCGGGTGGTGGCGATGAAAGCAGCGGCTGGCTCCCGTATCGGTAGTGCCGGCTGTCGGTAGAGGCGACTGTTGGTCGACTGCACTTCCCGCGGATCGCGAAAAGCCCGCGCTGCGCGCGATAGTCGACTGGCAGTCGACTCTACCCCTCGGTTACCGTCCGCGCTGGATTACCGTTGCAGCGCGCGCCGTCCCGGGGCTTCCTGCAGGTCCGCACTGGCCACCACCACGCGGTTGCGGCCACTGCGCTTGGCCTCGTACATCGCTGCGTCGGCACGTGCCATCAGCCGTTCGTAGTCCGGGTGGCCGTCATGGCCGGCCACACCGATGCTGGCGGTCAGTGACAGTACCTGGCCATTGGCCAGTGCCACCGGCGAGTGTGCGATCTGCCGGCGCAGGCTCTCAGCGATCACCGAGGCCTGCGACTCGCTGGCCGCGACCAGCACCACCACGAATTCCTCGCCGCCATAGCGGAACAGGTAGTCGCTGCCGCGCGTGAGCTGGCCGAGCAGGCCGGCGACGTGCTGCAACGCGCGGTCGCCGGCATCGTGGCCGTGGCCGTCGTTGATCGCCTTGAAGTGATCCAGGTCGAGCAGCAGCAGCGAGAACGGCGTGCGGTTGCGCGTGGCCAGTTCGATCTCCCGGCGCAGCACGGTAGGCAGGAAGCGGCGGTTGAGCAGGTTGGTCAGGGCATCGCTGCCGGCATCCAGTTCACCGATGCGCTCGAACAGCAGCGTCATCAGCGTGCGGATGGCGGCCAGGTCCTCGCGGATGGCCGGCAGCACCGCCAGTCGCTGTGGTGGAGCATCGTGGCTTGCCCGCTGCAGGTTGCTGTCGATGCGGGCCATCAGCTGGCCGACCTGCTGGGTCTCGCTGCTCTCGCCGAAGCTGGGGATGCCCTTGTGGGTGAACCACAGGCCGAACTCCGATGTGGCCAGGCTGGCGCTGTCGCTGGCCTGCACATGACCGGCCAACGCGTAGAGCAGGGCGTTCTCCCAGTCCAGCAGCAGTGCGCGCTGGCGCTCGCGTTCGGTGCCGACGTTCTGCACCAGCGAGAACAGCCGGTACGCAGCATCGGCACGGGTCGAGCGCTCGCGGGCGTGGGTGTAGGCCAGGGTCATGCCTTCCATGGCGATGTCCATGATCGCGCTGAGGCAGTCGATGGCGGCGAACGCGGTGGCGCTGTCGGGCGCATCATCGCGCAGGCGCACGAACAGCTCGTGCTTGAGCACGCGTGCGCCACGGGTCACCAGATCGACCGGAATGCCGACCCGGGCATGCACATCGCCGATCACCCGCTGCGAGGCGACGGTGGCGGCAATGCCGTCGGCATCGGTGGTCAGCAGCTGCACCAGCCAGCGCTGCATGGCTGGCTGCAGGCGCTGCTTGACCTGATCGTGGGACAGGAAGCGGCGTGCACGTCCGTCCTGCAGCAGTACTTCGTAGAAGCGTTGGGCCAGCGCCGGCGGGGCATCGGCGGCGGCGGCGTGCAGCAGCGCGGTGGCGGCAGGGCCGGCCTGTTGCAGGCAGTGTTGCCAGGCCTCGGCCAGCGGCTGGCTGGCATCGTCCAATTGGGGTGGTTCCACGTCGATCTCTGACTGCGTACGGCAAACCACGGGTATCGGCCGCGGCGGCATACGGTTGATGGCGGGTTAGCCGGTCAGTTTACGCGCGGTGCAGGGTTGCACAGTGCGCAAAGCACATCGGCGTCGCTGCGGCAATGAGTGAACGCATTTGAGAATCACTCGCATTGATGGGAGAATGCGCGCACGGATCGGACCGCAGGCGACTGCAGGACTGTTCCGCCTCCCCCTCGTCGTTGCCTCAAGCCCTTTGCCAGAGGCCCCGTTGCCCTGCCAGAAGGTCCAGATCATGTCTCCTGCCGTTGTCCTTTCGCCGCGCCCGCTGGCGCTCGCTGTTGCCGCCCTGCTGGCGGGTAGCGCCCTGACCGCCCAGGCTGAAACCGACGCCACCGATATCGACACGGTGCATGTCACCGCCTCGCAGATCGCCCGCCAGGCGTTGGGCACTTCGACCATCACCGCCGAGGACATCGCCAAGCGCCCGCCGGCCAACGACATCGCCGAACTGCTGCGCACCATGCCGGGCGTCAACCTCACCGGCAACAGCGCCTCGGGCCAGTACGGCAACAACCGCCAGATCGACCTGCGCGGCATGGGCCCGGAGAACACGCTGATCCTGGTCGATGGCAAGCGCATCGGTGCGCGTGACGCCGTGCGCATGGGCCGCAGCGGTGAGCGCAATACGCGCGGCGATACCAACTGGGTGCCGGCGGAAATGATCGAACGCATCGAGGTGCTGCGCGGCCCGGCGGCGGCGCGCTATGGCTCCGGTGCATCCGGCGGCGTGGTCAACATCATCACCAAGCGCCCGACCGGCGACCTGACCGGCGCGGTCGATCTGTACGGACTGGTGCCCGAACACAGCGCCGAAGGCGGCAGCGAGCGCGTCGGCCTGCAGCTCAGTGGGCCGATGACCGACACCCTGTCGTTCCGCCTGTACGGCAACCTCAACAAGACCGACGCGGACTCGCTGGACCTCAACCGCCAGTACGCGACCAACCCGAACGCGGTGCCGCCGGCTGGCCGCGAGGGCGTCAAGAACCGCGACGTCAACGCGTTGCTGCGCTGGGACATCACCGCCGACCAGGTGGTGGAGTTCGAAGCCGGCACCAGCCGCCAGGGCAACATCTACGCCGGTGACCGCGCCGTCAGCACCACCGGCACCTCGACCGGCATCGACCTGGCCGCCCTGGCCGAGGGCAAGGCGGAAACCAACCGCATGTACCGCAATACCGGCGCGATCACCCATCGCGGACGCTGGGGCGATGTGACATCGCGGGTGACGGCCGCAGTGGAAGCGGTGAACAACTCGCGCATCAATGAAGGCCTGGCCGGTGGCCCGGAAGGCAGCTTCAACGGCACCGACTGGTCGACCTCGCGCCTGCGCAACTACCAGCTGGATGGCGAAGTGAGCTTCCCGACCACGCTGGGTGGCGCCGAGAACATCTGGACGTTGGGCTTTGAATACCTGGACAGCCGCCTGACCGACCCGTATTCGATGAGCCAGTCCAGCAGCAGCGGCGGCGGCTTCCCGGGGCTGTCGGCCGACCGTGCGCGCGGCAAGGCCGATGCGCAGACCACCGCCGTATTCGTGGAAGACAACATCTACCTGGGTGAGCGCTGGATCGTTACCCCGGGGCTGCGCTTCGACCACCACAGCCAGTTCGGCAACAACACCAGCCCCAGCCTCAATGCGCAGTTCCGCATCAACAGCGACTGGGTGGTGAAGGGCGGCATCGCGCGTGCGTTCAAGGCGCCGAACCTGTACCAGTCGAACCCGGACTACTTGTACTACACCCGTGGCAATGGCTGCCCGAATGCACTGCCGAGCCTGGGGGCCGGCTGCTACATGCGCGGCAATGCGGACCTGAAGGCCGAAACCAGCATCAACAAGGAACTGGGCATCGAGTGGGCGCCGCAGAGCGGCTGGCAGGCGTCGCTGACCTACTTCCACAACGACTACAAGGACAAGATCCAGGCCGGCTACGACCAGATCGGCCTGACCGCCGATGGCCGCGGCCGCATCTTCCGCTGGGAGAACGCGCCGAAGGCGATCGTGCAGGGGCTTGAAGGCAACCTGGTGATTCCGCTGCTGGGCGAGCAGGGCAGCCGCCTGAAGTGGAGCAACAACTTCACGTACATGGTGGAGAACGAGAACAAGAGCACCGGCCAGCCGCTGTCAGTGATCCCGAAGTACACGATCAACACGATGCTGGACTGGCAGGCCACCGACAAGCTGTCGGTGCTGCTGACCGGCACCTTCTACGGCAAGCAGAAGCCGGCCACCACCAACATCAACAACGATCCGCGCTGCACCGGCAGCTGCGATGCGTCGATCGCACTGCAGGACCGCGGCGCCTACAACATCTGGGGCGTGAGCGCGCGCTACAAGGTGACCGAGACGGTCAGCTTCGGCTTCGGCGTGAACAACCTGGCCGACAAGCGCCTGTTCCGCGAGGCCAACAGCAGCGATGCCGGCGCGGCGACCTACAACGAGCCGGGCCGCGCGTACTGGGCCAGCCTGCGCTTCGGGTTCTGACCGCACGCGGACGTCGGTCCGCTGCGTTCGCCAGGCGCGGCCTGGCGCTGCCGGCCACGCTCCGGTAGCGCCGGGCCATGCCCGGTGAGGGACCGCGTGGCCTGCAATGTTATAAACACCGTAATAGTCTCCCCCGCCAGCACGGCGTAGCCTGCACCGCATCGCAAAGGAGCTGTTGCCATGGGCCACGACCACGATCACCTGCCATCCGAGATCCGTCACGAGAAACCCTTGTGGTGGGCACTCGGCCTGACCTCCACCTTCCTCGTCGTCGAGGTGGTGGGCGCGTTCTGGACCAACAGCCTGGCGCTGCTGTCAGACGCCGCGCACATGGCCACCGATGCGTTGGCGCTGATGATCGCGCTGGTCGCGGTGCGGCTGAGCCGGCGCCCGCCGGACGCGCGCCGCACCTACGGCTATGCACGCCTGGAAGCGCTGGGCGCGATGATCAACGGCGCCATGCTGTTCGTGGTTGCCGCCTACATCCTGTGGGAGGCGGTTGGTCGTTTCCGCGAGCCGCAGGAGATTGCCTCCTCCGGCATGCTGGTGATCGCCGCCGCGGGCCTGGTCATCAACCTGATCTCGATGCGCCTGCTGCAGGCGGGCAGTGGCGAGAGCCTCAACGTAAAGGGCGCCTACCTGGAAGTGTGGGCGGACATGCTCGGTTCGGTGGCGGTGATCGCCGGCGCGTTGCTGATCAAGTGGACCGGCTGGAAGCCGATCGACCCGATCCTGGCGGTACTGATCGGTTTGTGGGTACTGCCGCGCACCTATGTGCTGATGCGTGAGGCGATCAACGTGCTGCTGGAAGGCGTGCCCAAGGGCATGGACGTGGCCAAGGTGCGCGACAGCCTGTCCAGCCATGCCGCCGTGCTGGACGTGCATGACCTGCACGTGTGGGCGCTGGCCTCCAGCACCCCGGCGCTGACCGCGCACATCGTGATGCGCGACGGCACCGATGCCGATGCGCTGCGCCGTGAGCTGGGCGGGCGCCTGCATGATGACTTCGGTATCGAGCACGTGACACTGCAGATCGAAGCGGACCACTGCGGCGAAGCCTGTGGTGAGCCGGCGCCGGCCAAGGGCGGCGAGCACGAGGGCCATGAAGGGCATGACCACGGCGAGGACGCGCAGGGCCATCGCGGCCACTTGCATCGTTGATCGAGGATGACGACCGCGCCGGGCGGTGCCCGGTGCGGTCATTCGTCGCGCCGCGAGGCCAGCCGGTCCGCCAGCCGGGTCGGCTCCGGCAGCCGGTAGCCGCGCAGGGTGCGCTGCACCCAGTCCAGCGCGGTATCGGCACTGACCCGATGGCCGCCGGCCACGAACAGCGGCTTGCAGCGCAGCTTGCTGCGCAGCACCCAGCCCAGTTGCTCATCGCCATCCATCAGCGGCGTATGTGCGCCGGCCTCGGCGCCCGGTTCGACGAAGCGGCCCACCAGTTTCGACTTGGCCACGCCGATGCTTGGCAGGTCGGTGACCACACCGAGGTGAGCGGCCACCCCCAGCCGGCGCGGGTGGCTGATGCCATGGCCATCGACGAACACCAGGTCCGGTGCGCGCGGCAGCAGCGCCAGTGCGGCCAGCAGTGCCGGCAACTCGCGGAAGCTGAGCAGGCCGGGGATGTAGGGCATCACCGTGGGGATGCGCGCGACCTCCTGCGCCACGGGCTGCAGCGTCTCCGCATCCAACAACACCGCCGCGGCGCGGGTGATGGCGCCGCCCTCTTCAAAGCCGACATCCAGCCCGGCCAGCCAGCGCACCGTGCGTGGCAGCCGGTCCTGGCGCTCCACGCGGCCTGCCAGCTGGAGCTGCTGCGCGCGTGCCGCGGCGACGCTGCCTTCCCAGCGCCCGGGGTCGATCACCGTATTCATTGGTCACAGCATCGCATGCGCGGTGCCACGGCCCGGTGAGCGGCGCCCGGGGCTACAATGGCAGCCTGCCTTTCCTCGCGTTGGAGACCCTGCAGTGACCCGTAAACTCGTACTGTTGCGCCATGGCCAGAGCCAGTGGAACCTGGACAACCGCTTCACCGGCTGGGTCGATGTCGATCTGACCGAGCAGGGGCGCCGGGAAGCGGCCGCCGCGGGTCGCCTGATGCGCGAGGAAGGCCTGCAGTTCGACGTCGCCCACACGTCCGTGCTCAAGCGCGCCATCCACACCCTGCAGGGCGCACTGGCCGAGCTGGAGCAGGACTGGCTGCCGGTGAACAAGTCCTGGCGCCTCAACGAGCGCCACTACGGCGGCCTGCAGGGCCTGGACAAGGCCGAGACCGCTGCCAAGCACGGCGAGGAGCAGGTCAAGGTGTGGCGTCGTTCCTACGACATCCCGCCGCCGCCGATGGACCTGGAAGATCCGGGCCACCCGATCCATGACCGTCGCTACGCCGGCCTGGACCGCAACGCGCTGCCGGGCACCGAATCGCTGGCCACCACGCTGGATCGCGTGCTGCCGTACTGGCACGACGCGATCGCGCCGCAGCTGAAGGACGGCAAGACCGTGCTGGTCACCGCCCACGGCAATTCGCTGCGCGCGTTGTACAAGTACCTCAACAACGTCTCGCGCGAGGAAATCCTCGAGCTGAACATCCCGACCGGCATCCCGCTGCTGTTCGAACTGAACGATGATCTGACCGTGCAGTCGTTCCGCTACCTGGGCGACCCGGAAGCGGCGCGCAAGGCCGCTGAAGCCGTGGCCAACCAGGGCAAGGCGAAGTAAAGAAGCAGAAGGCCGGCGCAGGCCGGCCTTTCTATAGGTTATGTTCTTTTGCTTGCGTGCCTATGGTTGGTTGTAATATCGGCCTGCAATTCGAGTTATTGATTTACAATTTTTTCAATATTATCGCCGAACTTGTCGAATGATACTGATTGCATCAAGTCGTCCGATAATTTTTGCACGAACATGAGTTCTTCAATGCCTCTTTGTTCGAGATTCTTTCTTAGTCTGAAATAGAATTTTTTGTCAGGCTGTTCTACTTTTTTTCCGCTATAGTGCGTGTTGTGCTCCGCAATTAGCGAATCCAATGATTCGAGTTGGAAGTATTTGTCGTTTACCGTCCTCTTGAGAATTGGATCCTTTCCTTCGTATATGGCGCTATACAAGAGCTTTTCAATACTTTTGATTGGGAGGAAGAGCTTTCGTAGGTCAGGATGATTTTTGGATGCTTCATTCTCTACATCGCCATCCAATATGCTGAATACCTGTCTGCCGACTCCTAGTACATTCCCCCGCAGTAGGTCTTGCTGCAAGGTTAGAACATTTTTCCATCCGCCAGCAGGGACTACGTGAATCAGCTTGCTGGCAGAAAGGCCGCGATTCTCAATTACTTTTTCGACCAGAGTCTTTGCGAGAATGTCTTCAACCAATAGGAGGAAGTCAAATCCATCATGCCTGTAGACGTCGCGAATCACGTAGCTCGGAAAACCTGGATTCACTACGTCAACTATGCCGAGATTGTTTTCGATCTTGTAGATGTTCTTTGGCTTTATTTTTCTTATCACTTCGGGCGAGTGGGACGTCAGAATGACAGTAAGATTGGCCGACGTGTGGACCAGCTCCTCCATTAGGTCAATAAAGCGGCTTACTGCGATTGGATGTAGAGCAACCTCAATTTCGTCGATGAGCACAAGGATTGGTTTGTCTGGTGTAAGTGATCGTCTTACGATCGCGTTGTATACGAAGTGGAGGAGCGAAATTAGCAGGCACTCGCCTGAGCTCATTCTATATTGACTAATCAATTTTCCGTTTACGGAATTGAAATACGGTGTGCTTGCGAATCCGAGCTTCGCCGAAATGTTTTTGTTCTTTATTCTCTTTAAGTTCGGGTACTTGTCTTTTGATCCACTTAAAATGAAGCTAAGCTTTTCTTTGATGTAGTCGTCTGCGTCAACTATTTCCTCATCCTTGATGTTGCCGTCACGAAGGTGCGAGTCAACGGTTCGAGAGTCGTTGAATCTGGTGCCGTAGAAGAGGCTCCCCTCGTACATTCCATTTACGGATACATTTTTCTTGGGGACTTGCCATTTCGCCGATCCTAGCCAATTATCAGTCTCGTTATCTAGTGAAATTTGAACTCTGGACGATTGATCATAATCCTCATCTCCGAGTGATTCGAGCGATCGTTTGATGGATTGTGATAGCGCAAGGAGGATTGTGCTTTTTCCTGATCCGTTGCTTCCAACGATCAGGTTAAGGCTTTTCTCAAGAGGGAGTTCGAGTTTCGCGTATTTTATGTTTTTTACATTTTCGATAGTGATTGAAAGTTCTTTCACTTGTGCATTCCTTGCGCTCTCGGTTGGTATGTTCGGCAGGAACTGAGACTATCCGGAATTCCTTCCGTAAGGAAGTTGCAAAATCTAGGGTGCTTTTCAGCCCCTGTGACCTTTGGCCGGTCCCCCGCACCGCCGCGTCCGCTACGCTAGACGATTCGCCGTCGGAGAGAGACTCCATGAACGTCCGCAACCTGGTCCCGCTGGGCCTGACCATCGCCATCGCTGCCTCGCTGGCGGCCTGTGGCAAGAATGAAACCGCGCCGGCGGCCAGCGCCGACGCCAAGCCGGCCTTCGACCTGTCGCAGATCAAGACGCCGCTGATCTCGCTCAACAGCGCCGATCTGGATCCGGCCATTTCGGCCTGTACCGACCTCAATGGCTTCGTCAACAGCAAGTGGCTGAAGGCCAACCCGGTGCCGGGCGACCAGACCACCTGGGGCAGCTTCGAGATCCTGCGCGAGCGCTCGCTGGAAGTGCAGCACGCACTGGTGCAGCAGGCCGCGGCCAGCCAGGCCAAGGCCGGCTCGGTGGAAGCCAAGATCGGTGACATCTGGAAGACCGGCAACGATGAAGCCAAGATCGAAGCCGCCGGCCTGGCGCCGCTGCAGCCGCAGCTGGACAAGATCACCGCGCTGAACGACACCGCCGCCATCACCCAGTACCTGCGCGACAGCCAGGCCGAGGGCAAGGGCGTGCTGTTCTCGCTGTTCGCCAATGCCGACTACAAGGATTCGGCCAACGTCATCGCCTATGTCGGCCAGGGCGGCCTCGGCCTGCCGGAGAAGGGCTATTACTTCGATGACGCTCAGGCCAAGATCCGCGATGCCTACGTGGCCTACATCGCACAGGTGCTGACCCTGTCCGGCGTGGACGCGGCGCAGGCCGCCGAGCAGGCCAAGGCCGTGATGGCCTTCGAAACCCGCCTGGCCAAGGCCTCGATGTCGCGCATCGAAATGCGTGACCCGGCCAAGCGCTACAACCCGCTCAGCGCCGCCGACGCCGACAAGCTGACCCCGAACTTCAGCTGGACCGCGCTGTTCGACACCCTGAAGGTGCCGGCCGCGCAGAAGTTCTCGCTGGCCCAGCCGGGCTTCTTCAGTGAAATGGACAAGATGCTGGCCGATACCATGCCCAGCACCTGGCAGGCCTACCTGCGCTTCCACACCATCGACGACGCCTCGCCGTACCTGAGCAGCCAGTTCGAGAAGGCCAACTTCGATTTCTACGGCACCACCCTGCGTGGCCAGAAGGAAATGCAGCCGCGCTGGAAGCGTGTGCTGGAGTCGGTCAACGGTGGCATGGGCGAAGCCCTGGGCCAGCTGTACGTCGACGCCGTGTTCCCGGCCGAATCCAAGGTGGCCATGCAGCACCTGGTGGAAAACCTGTCGCAGGCGCTGAAGGCGCGCCTGGAGCAGCTGCCGTGGATGGGCGAAGAGACCAAGAAGAAGGCCCTGGAGAAGTGGGCCAGCTTCACCCCGAAGATCGGTTACCCGGACAAGTGGCGTGACTGGGCGGGCCTGCAGACCAACGGCGACAGCTACCTGGGCAACATGCAGGCGGCGCGTGCGTTCAACTACCGCTACATGCTGGACAAGATCGGCAAGCCGGTGGACAAGACCGAGTGGGGCATGACCCCGCAGACCGTCAACGCGTACTACAACGCCACCAAGAACGAGATCGTGTTCCCGGCCGCGATCCTGCAGGCACCGTTCTTCGACGCCAAGGCCGATCCGGCGCTGAACTACGGCGGCATCGGTGCGGTCATCGGCCACGAAATGATGCACGGCTACGATGACTCGGGCAGCCAGTTCGCCGCCAACGGCAACTTCGACAACTGGTGGACCGACGCCGACCGCAAGGCCTTCACCCAGCGTACCGACCAGCTGGTCGCGCAGTTCGACGGCTATGA
The DNA here is from genome assembly GCF_054187805.2 of Stenotrophomonas sp. S4. Classification (NCBI taxonomy): domain Bacteria; kingdom Pseudomonadati; phylum Pseudomonadota; class Gammaproteobacteria; order Lysobacterales; family Lysobacteraceae; genus Stenotrophomonas; species Stenotrophomonas sp. S4. The sequence continues at coordinate 1,378,280 of NZ_CM196188.1, forward strand.
ATCGGTGCCGGGCGTGTTCGTGAAGGGCAAGCTGACCCTGGGCGAGAACATCGGCGACCTGGGCGGCCTGACCGTGGCCTACGACGCGCTGCAGATGGCGCTGAAGGAAGACCCGAAGGCGAATGTCGAAGTGGATGGCCACAGCCAGGACCAGCGCTTCTTCATGAACTGGGCCACCGTGTGGCGCCGCAACTTCACCGATGGTGAGCTGCGCGTCCGCCTGAACACCGACCCGCACGCCCCGGCCAACTTCCGTGCCAACGGCGCGCCGTCGAACATGCCGTCCTATGCCGCTGCGTTCCAGTGCAAGGCCGGCGACGCGATGGTGCGTGCCGACGACAAGCGCGTGGTGATCTGGTAATCGATCATGCGTGATGCGTGATGCAGAAGGCCCGGCGAATGCCGGGCCTTTTGTTTGCGCGGTTGGTGGCGCCGGGCGGTGCCCGGTGGATCTCAGGCCAGCTCCGGCTCCCGTGCCAGCATGCGATGGAAGCGCTGCAGCACGTAGGGGTCCACCAGCCCGCCGGATTGCGCTTCGATGATCCGCAATGCGGTTTCGTGCTCCATCGCGTCGCGGTACGGGCGCACGCTGGTCATCGCATCGTAGGCATCGGCGATGGTGACGATGCGCGCGCCCAGCGGGATGGATTCGCCGCGCAGCCCATCGGGATAGCCGCTGCCATCGAAGGCTTCGTGATGGGCGCGGATCAGTCGCGCCACGGGCGCGGCGTCGCTGCGGCCGGTGGCCAGGAAGATATGCTCGCCGCGCACCGGGTGCTCGCGCATGATCGCGCGCTCCTCATCGGTGTGCCGGCGCGGTGCCAGCAGCACATCGTCGGGAATGCCGATCTTGCCGATGTCGTGGAAGCGCGCGGCCAGGCCGATCTGCGCACAGGCCTCGTCATCGAGATCGCAGTGCGCGGCAAGGCGCTGCGCGAACAGGCCGACGCGGTCGCAGTGGTGGCGGGTATAGGCGTCGCGCATCTGCAGCGACATCGAAAGGGCATCGATCAGGCAGGCCTGCGCGTGCAGCAGGTCGGGGGCGGGTACGGCGTCAGGAAACATGGTCATCCGCCCGCACCGGGTGGGGACCGGTGCGGGGTATTCGGGGGCGATCAACCCGGGGCGAGGGTGGTCAGAAGGGCGCGGGCCGCGTTGAAGCGGTCTTCCGGCAACGGCAGCGGGTGCTTGATGCGCAGCTTGTCGGGCCCTTCCATGGCGTACAGGTTCGGTTGTTTCTGGATCAGCTGGATCACCGCCATCGGGTCGATGTTCGGCTTGGACTCGAACACGATGCGGCCACCGTTCTCGCCCAGGTCGAGCTTGCGGATGCCCAGCGTGTTGGCTTTCAGCTTCAGCTCGGCGATGGCGAACAGGTGCTTGGCCGCATCCGGCAGCAGGCCGAAGCGGTCGATCATCTCCACCTGCAGCTCGCGCAGCGCATCGCTGTCGCGCGCGCTGGAAATGCGCTTGTACAGTGTCAGGCGGGTGTGCACGTCCGGCAGGTAGTCTTCCGGAATCAGCGCCGGCACATGCAGTTCGACCTCGGCACCGCGTACTTCCTCGCCGGCATCCAGGTCGGGCAGCTTGCCCTGCTTGATGCTGCGCACCGCGCGCTCCAGCAGTTCGGTGTACAGGCTGAAGCCGACCTCGGCCATCTGCCCGCTCTGGTCCTCGCCGAGCAGTTCACCGGCGCCGCGGATCTCCAGATCGTGCGTGGCCAGGGTGAAGCCGGCGCCGAGTTCGTCCATCGAGGCGATCGCTTCCAGGCGCTTCTCCGCATCCGGGGTGATCGAACGGCGGTCGGGCGCCACCAGGTAGGCGTAGGCGCGGTGGTGCGAACGACCGACGCGGCCACGCAGCTGGTGCAGCTGGGCCAGGCCGAAGCGGTCGGCGCGGTTGATGATGATGGTGTTGGCGTTGGGGATGTCGATGCCCGACTCGATGATCGTGGTCGACAGCAGCACGTTGAAGCGCTGCTTCTGGAAATCCAGCATCACCTTTTCCAGCTCGCGCTCGGGCATCTGGCCGTGGGCGATGCCGATGCGTGCCTCGGGCACCAGCTCGGACAGCTCGCGCTGCATGCGGCCGATGCTTTCCACGTCGTTGTGCAGGAAGTACAGCTGGCCACCACGCGCCAGCTCGCGCTGGAAGGCTTCGCGCAGCAGCGCGTTGTCCCACTGGGTGATGAAGGTCTGCACCGCCAGCCGGTTCGGCGGCGGCGTGGCGATGATCGACAGGTCGCGCAGGCCGGCCATCGCCATGTTGAGCGTGCGCGGGATCGGCGTGGCGGTCAGGGTCAGCAGGTGCACGTTGGCGCGCAGCGCCTTCAGTGCCTCCTTCTGGCGCACGCCGAAACGCTGCTCCTCGTCGACGATGACCATGCCCAGGTCCTTGAACTTCACGTCCGGCTGCAGCAGGCGATGGGTACCGACGATGACGTCGATGGTGCCGGCGGCGACCTTCTCCAGCTCGGCCTTGATTTCCTTCGTGGTCTTGAAGCGCGACAGCACCTCGACCTTCAGCGGGTAATCGGCGAAACGGTCGCGGAAGTTGCGGTAATGCTGTTCGGCCAGCAGCGTGGTCGGCACCAGTACGGCCACCTGCTTGCCGGCACTGGCGGCGGCGAATGCCGCACGCACCGCCACCTCGGTCTTGCCGAAGCCGACGTCGCCGCAGACCACGCGGTCCATCGGCTGGCTGCTGGCCAGGTCGCGCAGGGTGGCGTCGATCGCGGCCAGCTGGTCCGGCGTTTCCTCGAACGGGAAACCGGCGGCGAACGGCTCGTACATCGCGCGGTCCACCTGCAGTGCCAGGCCGGCACGCGCCTGGCGGCGGGCCTGGATCTCCAGCAGCTCGGCGGCGACGTCGCGCACCTTCTCGGCGGCCTTGCGCTTGGCCTTGCTCCACTGTTCGCCGCCCAGCGAATGCAGCGGCGCGGTTTCCGCCGACGCACCGGAGTAGCGGCTGATCAGGTGCAGCTGGGCGACCGGCACATACAGGCGGTCGCCCTTGGCATATTCGATTTCGAGGAACTCGCCGGGCATGCCCCCGACATCCATCGCGATCAGGCCACGATAGCGGCCGACGCCATGGTCCTCGTGCACGATCGGCGCGCCTTCGGTCAGCTCGCCGAGGTCACGGATGATCGCTTCCGGTTCGCGGCCGGCACGGCGCGTGCGGCGGGTGCTGCCGGCGCGCTCGGGGAACAGCTGGCGCTCGGTCAGCACCGCGATGCGCGGATCGTCCAGTGCGAAGCCATCTTCCAGCGGCGCCACCGCGATCGCGAAGCGCGCATCGTCGGCGAGGAAGCTGGGCAGGTCGGCCGCCACCGGCGGCTTCAACTCGGCGGCCTGCAGCACTTCCAGCAGCGCCTCGCGGCGGCCGGGCGAATCGGCGGCGATCAGCACCCGGCCCGGATAATGGCCGAGGAAGGATTTCAGCGCGTCGCCAGCGGGGGCCTCGCGCGCGGCCACCGGCAGCGGCGGCAGCGGCTGGTCGCCCAGCGCGTGCGCGTCGGCAATGCGTGCGTGGTCAGCCGACCACACCTCGATGCGCGGGGCATCGTTCAGGCGCTCGCGCAGCAGCTCCGGCGACAGGTACAGCGCCGACGGCGGCAGCAGCGGCCGTTCCACATCGTGGCGGCGCTGCTCATAACGCTCGCCGGTCTGCGCCCAGAACGCCTCGGCGGCTTCGCCGGCCCCGGCGCAGACCACCGGCAGGCTGCCGTCGGGCAGGTAGTCGAACAGGGTCGCGGTGCGTTCGAAGAACAGCGGCAGGTAGTACTCGACGCCGGCCGGGGCCAGCCCGGACTTCAGGTCCTGGTACAGAGAACTGCGCCGGGTATCGACATCGAAACGCTCGCGCAGCGTGGCCAGCACGCGGGCAATGCTGGCCTCGTCCATCGGCACTTCGCGGCCCGGCAGCATGTGCACCGCCTCGACCTTGTCCAGCGAACGCTGGCTTTCCGGATCGAAGGCACGGATCGAATCGATGTCCTCGTCCAGCAGCTCCACCCGCAGCGGCTCGTCGGCACCCATCGGGTACACGTCGAGCAGGCCGCCGCGCACAGCGAAGTCACCCGGGTCCATCACCTGCGGCACGTTGCGGTAGCCGGCGCTTTCCAGGCGGCGCTTCTCGGCCTCCAGGTCCAGGCGCTGGCCGACCTTCAGGTCGAAGCTGCCGCCGATCACGTAGCTGCGCGGGGCCAGCTGCTGCAGCAGGGTCTGCACCGGCACGATCACCAGGCCGCGCTTCAGCGCGGGCAGGCGGTGCAGGGCGGACAGTCGCTGCGAAATGATGTCCGGATGCGGGCTGAAGCGGTCGTAGGGCAGGGTTTCCCAGTCCGGGAAGGCGACCACCGGCAGGGCCGGGTCACCGCCGAGCAGGGTGTGCAGGTCGGCTTCGAGCTGGTTGGCACCGTGGTTGTCACGGGCGATCACCAGCAGGGGCGCGTCGTGCGCACGCGCGGCCTGGGCCAGGTACCAGGCCAGGGCGGTCGGCGATGCGGGGGCGCGCCACCAGGCGCGGAGCTGGCCGGCGCGCGGCAGCGGCGGGGCGGGGTATGAGGTACGCGACATGGACCCCGGATTTTAGCAGAAGCCCGATCGAAGCCCGGCGGATCGTGACGGCCGCTGGCCGGCGGCCTCATGCGCCGTTGGGGTAGCGGAATGCCGGCCAGCGGCCGGCACGACCGGGATGCATCGCCGGGCCATGCCCGGCGCAGCCTTCAGTTGTCCAGCTCCAGCACCATCCGCACCAGGCCTTCGGCACCGGTCGGGTGCGGCACCGGCTTGAAGCCCAGCGAGGCGGCCAGCTGCTTCATCGGCTCGTTCTCGGCGGCAACGTCGCCGTACAGGCGATCCAGGTACTTGCCGCGGCCCCACTTCACCAGCTTGCGCATCAGCTGCCGGCCCAGGCCCTGGCCAATGAGGAAGCGGCTGATCAGGATCGCGTACTCGGCTTCACGGGTGCCGGGGATGATCGAGGCCCGGGCGACCGCGCCGACCACCGCTTCACCAGCGGGCAGGGATTCGGCTGCGACCAGGGTGATCTCGGTCTTGGGATTCGGGTGGGTCAGGCGCTGGGTGGTTTCCGGCGAAAGCTCGGTCACCGCCTGCAGGAAACGATCACGGATTTCTTCCGGCCCGAACAGGCTGAACGCTGCTTGCAGCGGCGCGCCATCTTCCGGCCGGATGGGGCGGATCAGCAGCTCGTGGCCGCTGGGAGCCTTGAAGATCTCATGCCAGGGCGGCATGCGGTTGCGAGTGGCCATACCGGGTGATTCCTTGGTGGTCCATCGATTGTGGCATCACCGGGGCTGCATTCCGTGAACGAAAGGCTCACGGCGGTACAGCCTCGTGAAGGCCGTTATTCGGGGGCTTTGAGCCAATCCAGGCGGGTGCTGGCCCCGGGTTCGCCCAGGTGCTGGCGCAGCGCCGGCAGGGCCGGGCCGACCACCCGGTCGAACTGCCACGGCGGGTTGAGCAGCAGCATGCCGCTGCCGTTGAGGCGCAGCGGCGAGTCGTCCGGGCGCACCAGGAACTCGATCGTCATCGCCGATTTCACCGGCAGGGCGGTGGCCTTGCGCAGGAAGTGCAGGATGGTGCGACGCTGCTTGATCGGGAACCACACCGCGCAGGTGGCCTGCGGCCAGCGTGCCAGGGTCTCGGCCAGCGCGGCCAGGACGGCCTGGTATTCGGCGTCCTGGGCCTCGTAGGGCGGGTCGATCAGCACCAGGCCACGGCCGATCTTGCTGCCGTTGAACTTCGGCGGCAGCAGCGAACGCAGCAGCGCGTAGCCATCGCCGGGGCGCACGTCGACGCGGCTGTCATGGGCGAACAGGGCCTTCAGCGTGGCCGTTTCGGCTTCCTGCAGCTCGCAGACCGCCATGCGGTCCTGCGCGCGCATCGCCTGTGCGCTCAGCAGCGGTGAGCCCGGGTAGTTGGTCAGCGCGCCGACCGGATTGTCGGCCTGCACCGCCTTCAGGTAGCGCTCGACCACCTCGGGCAGCTTGGGCTGGGCCATCAAGCGCATGATCCCGGATTCGGCCTCCAGGGTCTTGCGGCTCTCTTCGCTGGCCAGCAGGTAACGGCCGGCACCGCCGTGGGTGTCGAGCACGAAGAACGGGCTGTCCTTGCGCTTGAAGCTGTCGATCAGGGCCAGCTGCACGATGTGCTTGAGCACATCGGCGTGGTTGCCGGCATGGAAGGCGTGGCGATAGTTCATGGGCGGCAGTGTACGGGGCGGCGGCCGCAGCGGCTATGCTGCGCGCCATGACAGCTCCTGTTGCCCATGTCCTGGTGGTCGAGGACGAAGCCGCCATCGCCGAAACCGTGCTCTATGCGCTGCGCAGCGAAGGCTATGCCGCCAGCCACTGCCTGCTGGGCGGCGAGGCCCTGCAACGGCTGCAGGCCGGCGATATCGACGTGGTGGTGCTGGACGTGGGCCTGCCCGACCTGGGCGGTTTCGAGGTCTGCCGGCGGCTGCGCGCGCAGCCCGGGCCGGCGGCACAGCTGCCGGTGATCTTCCTGACCGCCCGCAACGATGAAGTGGACCGCGTGCTCGGCCTGGAACTGGGCGCCGACGATTACATGACCAAGCCGTTCTCGCCGCGCGAGCTGGTGGCGCGGGTGCGTGCGCGCCTGCGCCGTGCGGCACCGGCCGTCGCAGCGCCCCGCGCGGACGCCGGCTGGCAGGAACACGGGGCGTTCGCCATCGACCGCGAAGGCCGGCGCATCCGCTTCCGCGGCCATGCGCTGGACCTGACCCGCTACGAATACGCGTTGCTGGAAGCGCTGCTGCAGCGCCCGGGGGCCATCCTCAGCCGCACGCAGCTGATGGACCGGGGCTGGGACAGCAGTGCCGACAGCGCCGACCGCACCGTCGACACCCATGTAAAGACGCTGCGCGCCAAGCTGCGTGCGGCCGGTGCCAGCGACGACCCGATCCGCACCCACCGTGGCCTCGGCTACGCGCTGGAGGTCTAGCCGATGCGCCTGGTACTGAAGCTGTTCCTGGGCTTCTTCCTGATCACCGGCATCGCGGCCTTCTTCGTAATGCGCGTGTTCGTCAACGAGGTGAAGCCGGGTGTGCGCCAGGCGATGGAATCGACCCTGGTCGATGCGGCCAACGTGCTGGCCGAGATGGCCGCCGCCGACGTCAAGGACGGCACCATCCGCAGCGGCAGCTTCACCCGCAACCTGGCCAAGGCGCGGCAGCGCGACCTGAAGGCGATGGTCTGGCGTTTTCCCAAGCGCTCGCTGGATTACCGGGTGACCATCACCGATGCCAGGGGCATCGTCATCTACGATTCGCTGGGCCGCGACCTTGGGCGTGACAATTCGCGCTGGAACGATGTCTACCGCACCCTGCGTGGCGAGTACGGCGCCCGCTCCAGCCCCGAGACTGGCGGCGAAGAGGGCGACACGGTGATGCATGTGGCGGCCCCGGTATACGACCCGGCCGACGGGCGCACCCTGATCGGCGTGCTCAGCCTGGCCCAGCCCAACCGCAGCATCGATCCGTTCATTGCTGCAAGCCAGCGCGCCATCATCGAGCGCGGCGCCTGGTTGATCGGGCTGTCGGCGCTGGTCGGCGTGCTGGTGACGATGTGGCTCACCACCGGCCTCGGCCAGCTCAGCCGCTATGCACGCGCGGTCACCGCCGGCGAACCGGTGCCACCGCCACGGCGGCGACGCGACGAGATCGGCGATCTCGGCCAGGCGCTGGAAACCATGCGCCGCAAGCTGGAAGGCAAGGCCTACGTTGAACAGTACGTGCAGTCACTGACGCACGAAATGAAGAGCCCGCTGGCGGCGATCCGCGGTGCCGCCGAGCTGCTGCAGGAGCCGCTGCCCGAGGCGGATCGCGTGCATTTCGCGCGCAGCATCGTTGATCAACAGGAGCGGCTGACCGAGACCATCGACAAGCTGCTGGCGCTGGCGGAAGTGGAACAGCACGGCTGGCTGCAGACCCGCGATCCGATCGCGCTGCCAACCTTGCTGGCCGATGCGGCAGCGGCGGCGCAGGTGCGTGCGCAGGCGGCCGGCGTGCAGGTCCGCATTGGCAGCGTGCCCGACCTTCGGGTGCAGGGCGACGCCTATCTGTTGCGGCAGGCGTTGCACAACCTGATCGACAACGCCATTGCCTTCTCGCCGCCCGGCGCGGAGATCGCGCTGCAGGCCGAGGTGGACGGGCAGGGCGTGCGCCTGCAGGTAGCGGATCGCGGTGCCGGCATTCCCGACTACGCGCGCGAACGGGTGTTCGAACGCTTCTATTCGCTGGCCCGCCCCGGCAGCGGCCGGCGCAGTTCCGGTCTGGGCCTGCCGTTCGTGCAGGAGGTCGCGCGCCTGCATGACGGCCGCGCCAGCCTCGACGCCCGCGATGGCGGTGGTACCGTGGCCAGCCTGTGGCTGCCGTTGGCACTGCCGGGCCAGCGTCCGCGCCGCTGACTTCACACTCGCTTCAAATTCGCCACAAACCCTGCTCACCGCAGCGGTCCATCCTGCAGCCCTCTCCAACGAGGATGGACCATGAAATCCCTGAAGATGCTGCTGAGGTTCGCCATTGTCGGCGGGCTGATCCTGTTGTTGCTGGTGCCGCTGATGATGATCCGCGGGGTCATCACCGAGCGCAGCCAGTACCGCGACGAGGCCTTTGCGCGAGTGGCCGACAGCCGTGCCGGCACGCAGCAGCTGGTGGGCCCGGTGCGGGTGGTGCCGTGGGTGGAACGCAAGCAGGTCGAGGTGGTTGACGCCCAGGGCAGCAAGAAGATCGAGGAGCAGGTCACCGAGGGCCACTGGCTGCAGATGCCAGCGTCGCTGGAGGTGGGCGGCGAGATGCTGCCGAGCCAGCGCGAAGTCGGCCTGTTCAAGGTGCCGGTGTACAGCTGGAACGGCCAGCTGAAGGCCACCTTCGCAGCAGACGACTATCCATCGAAGAGCGGCCGCAGCTACGGCGAGCCCTATGTAGCGCTGGGTGTTTCCGATGTGCGTGGCCTGGTCGGCACGCCGAACCTGCGCGTGGACGGCAAGCAGCTGCGGTTGCTGCCTGGCGTTGGTGCGGCCAGCGAAATCGGCCGTGGCCTGCATGCGCCGGTGAGCGGTCTTGCCTCGGATCAGGGCCTCTCCCTGGCTGCCAGCACCATCGAACTGGAGCTGCGCCTGGACGGCAGCCGCATGCTGTCGGTGGTGCCAGTGGGCGATGACACCCGCATCGCGCTGCGTTCGAGCTGGCCGCACCCGTCGTTCAGCGGCGCCTTCCTGCCCAACGAGCGGCGCGTCGATGCACAGGGCTTCGATGCACGCTGGGCCGTGTCCTCGCTGGCCTCCGACGCACAGCGCCAGCTGCGCAGCGAGGGGCCGATCGATTCGCAGGCGGTGACGGTGTCGCTGGTCGATCCGGTCGATACCTATACCCAGGCCGACCGCGCCTCGAAGTATGGCGTGCTGTTCGTGCTGCTGACCTTCGTCGGCTTCATTTTGTTCGAGCTGATCAAGTCGCTGCGCATCCACCCGCTGCAGTACCTGATGGTCGGCCTGGCGCTGGCGATCTTCTTCCTGCTGCTGATCAGCCTGTCCGAGCACATCGCGTTCTGGAAGGCCTACCTGGTCTCGGCCGTGGCCTGTATCGGCCTGCAGGCGGTGTACCTGGCCAATGTGCTGGGCCACTGGAAGCGCGGCCTCGGCTTCGCTGCGCTGCTGACCGTGCTGTACGGCGCGCTGTATGGCCTGCTGGTGTCGGAGAACAACGCGCTGCTGATGGGGTCGCTGCTGCTGTTCGTGATCCTGGCGCTGGCGATGTGGGTGACCCGCCGGGTCGATTGGTACGCGCTTGGCGCGGACCTGAAGTAAGGAGCACGCCATGAGCTGGCGCCAGGGATTGCGGCAACGGGCACGGCAGGGCATTCCGGCCCTGCTGGAAGTGGATGCACTGCTGCAGGCACATGGCGTGCTGGCGGCCCTGCCGGGGGCACGGATCGCCCCCGGCCTGGTCCGCTTCCAGCTGGCCGCGGTGACCTGCGAGGGATTGCAGGGCAAGGGCCTGGCCTGGTTGCAGGGCGCGCGGCAGGGACGCGGTGCGCTGGCGGGGAAGGTGCCGCGCTACCGGCCATGGAAGGCCGGGGCGGACGCACTGACCGAAATCGGCATCGGTGGCCTGCCCGATGACTGGCCGGCGCATGCGGCGGTATACGGCTGCAGCAGCATCGACCGGCGGCACTGGTTGCTGCTGCTGCCGGAGCGGGCGCAGTTGTGGCTGGGCTGGAGTGGGTGATTCGGCAGTTCATCCACGCATGGCGTGGATCTACTGTCGCTGTCCATGACCGATGGGACGGTATCGGCGCGCCCCTGCTGGCTAGACTCGATGGGTTGATGAGCAGGCCGGAAGGCAGGGGTGTGATGTGTTGAAGTGGGGCGTGCTGGCCGTAGCGCTGGCGATGGGTGGCAATGCAGCGGCGCAGCAGCGCGAAACGGTGGACCTGGACATGGTCAGCCGCATCCGCCAGGAGGCCTTCCATCGTTCGCAGGTGATGGACACCTTCAGCTATCTCACCGAACGCATCGGCCCACGGCTGACCAACTCGCCGGCGATGGGCCGGGCCAACGCGTGGACCCGCGGCAAGTTCAACGAATGGAAGCTGGACAACGTCCACGACGAAGCCTTCGATGACTTCGGCCGTGGCTGGGAGTTCACCTCGGCCAGCGTGGAAATGCTGGGTGACCGCATCCAGCCGCTGCACGCGCTGCCGAAGGCGTGGACGCCGGGCACCCAGGGCCCGGTTGAAGGCGAGCTGGTGCAGGTCGAGATCAAGAAGCCCGAAGACATCGAGAAGTACCGCGGCAAGCTGCGTGGCAAGATCCTGTTGCTGGGCGAAGCGCGCGAATACAAGCGCGGCACCGAGCCGGATTCCCATCGGCATGACGCGACCTCGCTGGAAGGCCTGCAGGAGTTCACCCTGCCGAAGGACCAGGACGCCACCGCCGAGCGCGCCAAGCGGGTCAAGGAGTACCAGGAACGCCAGCAGCTGGCGGCCAAGGTCAATGCGTTCTTCGTCGAAGAGGGCGCGCTGGCCTCGATCAGCATCAGCAGCTGGGACAATGGCATCATCCGCGTTGCCGGCGGCGGCTCGCGCAAGGCCGGCGAGCCGGTGGGCATCCCCGAGCTGGCGATGATCAGCGAGCACTTCAATCCGCTGGTGCGCGCGCTGAAGGCCAAGCAGAGCGTGCGCCTGCGCGTGGATGTGGCCGCGCGCTTCACCGATGAAGCCGACCAGCCGGGCTACAACACGCTGGCCGAGATCCGCGGCAGCAGCAAGCCCGATGAAGTGGTGATGATCGGTGCGCACCTGGATTCCTGGCACAGCGGCACCGGCGCGGCCGACAACGCCGCCGGCGTGGCGGTAATGATGGAGGCCATGCGCATCCTCAAGGCCACCGGCGCCAGGCCCAAGCGCACCATCCGCGTGGCGCTGTGGAGCGGCGAGGAGCAGGGCCTGATCGGCTCGCAGGCCTATGTGGCCAAGCATTTCGGCCGGTTCCCGGAGCCCACCGACCCGGCGCAGAAGGCGCTGCCGGCCTCGCTGCGCGAACCGACCGGCGCGCTGCAGAAGACCCGCGATTACAGCAAGTTCCAGGTCTACTTCAACATGGACAACGGCTCGGGCCGCTTCCGTGGCATCTACGCGCAGGAAAACCTGGCGGCGATGCCGATCTTCGAAGCCTGGCTGGCCCCGTTCCATGACGTCGGCGCCACCACCGTGGCCACCCGCAACACCGGCAGCACCGACCACATCAGCTTCGACCGCATCGGCCTGCCGGGCTTCCAGTTCATCCAGGACCGGCTGGACTACTTCACCAATGTCCACCACAGCCACCTGGACACCTGGGACCACGCCGAACCGGAAGACCTGAAGCAGGCCGCGGCCATCGTCGCCTCGTTCGCCTACAACGCCGCGATGCGCGAGCAGTCCTTCCCGCGCAAGGTAGAACCGTAAAAAGGGGACGGAGGGGATTAAGTCGTATCTCCCCTCCGTTTCCCGGTTGCAGGCCCAGCGGCTGGGCAATCGCGACTTAATCCCCTCCGTCCCCTTTTTCCGTCGGGGGCGGCGGGCTGGTAAAATCGGGGGATTCCCGTTCATCGAGCCGTCCATGACCTGCCGCACCCGCTTCGCCCCCAGTCCCACCGGCTACCTGCACATCGGTGGTGCCCGCACCGCGCTGTACTGCTGGCTGGAGGCCCGCCACCGTGGCGGCGAGTTCGTGCTGCGCATCGAGGACACCGACCGTGAACGCAGCACCCAGGGCGCGATCGACGCCATCCTGGAAGCGATGGAGTGGCTGGGCCTGGACTACGACGAAGGCCCGATCTACCAGACCGACCGCGTCGCCCGTTACCAGGAAGTGGCCGAGCAGCTGATCGCCGACGGCAAGGCCTACTACGCCTACGAAACCCGCGAAGAGCTGGACGCGATGCGCGAGGCCGCCATGGACAGGCAGGAAAAGCCACGCTACAACGGCGCTGCACGCGAACTGGGCCTGCCGTACAAGGACGACCCGAACCGGGTCATCCGCTTCAAGAACCCGCTGGAAGGCACGGTGGTGTTCGACGACCTGATCAAGGGCCGCATCGAGATCGCCAACAGCGAGCTGGATGACATGGTCATCTTCCGCCCGGACGGCTACCCCACCTACAACTTCGCGGTGGTGGTGGACGACTGGGACATGGGCATCACCGAGGTCATCCGCGGCGACGACCACATCAACAACACCCCGCGGCAGATCAACCTGTACGAAGGCATCGGTGCGCCGGTGCCGAAGTTCGGCCACATGCCGATGATCCTCGACGAGCAGGGTGCCAAGCTGTCCAAGCGCACCGGCGCGGCCGACGTGATGCAGTACAAGGACGCCGGCTACCTGCCCGATGCGCTGCTGAGCTACCTGGCCCGCCTGGGCTGGTCGCACGGTGACCAGGAGCTGTTCAGCCGCCAGGAACTGATCGATCTGTTCGACGTGAAGGACTGCAACTCCAAGGCCTCGCGCCTGGACATGGCCAAGCTGGGCTGGGTCAACCAGCACTTCCTGAAGACGGAGGACGTGGCCGCCATCGTCCCGCACCTGGTCTACCAGCTGCAGAAGCTGGGCCTGGACGTGGCCGCCGGCCCCACCCCGGAGGACGTGGTGATCGCCCTGCGTGAACGCGTGCAGACCCTGAAGGAAATGGCCGAGAAGGCCGTGGTCTGGTACCAGCCGCTGACCGAGTACGACGAAGCGGCGGTGGCCAAGCACTTCAAGGCCGGTGCCGAGGTGGCGCTGGGCAAGGCCCGCGAGCTGCTGGCAGCGTTGCCGGAGTGGACCGCCGAGTCGGTGGGCGTCGCCCTGCACGATGCGGCCGCAGCGCTGGAGATCGGCATGGGCAAGGTCGCCCAGCCGCTGCGCGTGGCCATCACCGGCACCCAGGTCAGTCCTGACATTTCCCATACCGTGTATCTGGCCGGCCGCGAGCAGGCCTTGAAACGCATTGATGTGGCCATCACCAAGGTAGCAACGGCCTGAGGCATCCTTGCCAGGCCCGAACCGGAGAACACGCATGCCCGCCAAGACCGCCACTGCCTGTACCGCCCCGCACCACCACGTCCACGACGCGTCGGATTTCGTGGCGGTGGTCGAGCGTGTCTCGCGCGAACGCGGGCTGCGCCTGACCCCGATCCGCGCCAACGTGCTGAAGCTGATCGCCGAGGCCGGCAAGCCGGTCAAGGCCTACGAGCTGCTGGAATGGGTGCGCAACGGCAAGGGCGTGGGTGCTGATGCCCCGCCCACCGTATACCGCGCGCTGGACTTCCTGATGGCCAATGGCTTCGTGCACAAGCTGGAGTCGGTGAATGCCTTCGTGGCCTGCCACCATCCCAGCAGTGCCGCGCACTCGGTGCCGTTCCTGATCTGCAACAGCTGCCACAGCGCGGTGGAACTGGAAGACCGCGAGATCGTCACCCAGCTGGAGAAGCGCGCCAAGGAGCTGGGCTTCCAGCCGCAGGCGCAGACCCTGGAAGTGCACGGCCTCTGCGCCCGCTGCGCGGGGTAAGGGGGGCGTGCTGATGCAAATTTCTTTGGAAAACGCTACCGTTGCCCCAAGAAGCTGTCGCCGCGTGCTGAATTGTGACGAAGTCGATAGTTTATTCAATAACATAGGGCGGATATGAAGCTCACCCTTGAGCGAGTTGGAGTCATCAAGCGCGCGTCGATTGAGTTGCGTGGACTTACAGTGTTGGCTGGTGAAAATGATACGGGGAAGAGCACTATTGGAAAGGCCGTATTTGCCTTGGTGCAAGCGCTTTCGACGTTTCCTATTGCTTTGGCAAAGAGTAATTCGACCCGGCTACGTCGCGAAATCGATTTGGTGTACTTTGATTTGCGCCGACGTCTCGATGTATCAGAAATGCCTGCTATACGTTCGTTGTTCAGCAAGTTGCGAGCGAGGCCTACCGAAGCTCTGAGCATTTCTGCCGCAGACATGGAGCGACTCTTACGTCCCGATGTTGGTGACGGAGTCGCGACTGAAGAGGTGGAGGCTAGTCTTCACCGGATAGCTGTGTCTTGGTCTCGAATCGAGAAAATTCAGCGGGAATTTGAGCGCGACACAACGGATAGTGGTGCAATTGGTAGGATGATTCATAAGGCGCTTTCCGCGGAATTTTCCGGAAGGATTCAGTCGTCAGGTGTCGAGCCTGCTCGTATCTCTATTGAAGATGGAGCTACTGAGATTCTCTCGATGGATCTGGTGGACGAGAAGGTTTTGTCTTTCCGGGGAGGGGAGCCTATTGGATTCAGAGACGTTACTCTTGTCGAAGGTCCATCAATAATCCAGTACTACCCGTTAGTGAGTGGCTATGATGGATTGTCTTCTAATTCTAGAGGCGCGATTCCGTACCATGTGGTGGATTTGGCTAACAAGCTTAGGCGGGGGCGTGGTGGTATTCGTATAGATGCTGACGACCTAGCTGGTTTGTGTGACGTGTTTGATGGGGAGATGACTTATGATGATGATAAAGATGGCTTTTATCTTCGTCGTGGCACCATGAAGATTCCCCCTGTGAATGTGGCATCCGGCATCAAAGCTCTTTCCATCATAGAGATTCTGTATAAGGGGGATTATGTTGCGGAGGATGCCCTTCTAGTATTGGACGAGCCCGAGACAAACCTTCATCCGAGTTGGCAGATCGCATACGCCAAAGCAATTTGTGCTTTGGTTGACGCTGGGGTAAAGGTGCTAGTTACGACTCATAGTCCTTACATGCTTGAGGCGCTTAGGGAATATTCTGGTCAAAACTCGAACGCCAAGTTTTACATGTCTAGAAGAATCGATGGCGAGGTGAGTTATCTGGATATGTCCGGTGATATCGCCCCGATCATTGAGATGCTTTCTGCGCCTTTGGCAAAAATGTTGAATCTTATGGATGAGAGTAATTTCTAACGTGAACTCTGCTTCGATCATATATGAGGCGCTGGTGAATGAATTTCCCGGCGCGCTTCAGAGTTTGACTGACGTAAGTAGGAATACCAGTGATGCCAGGGATTTTGTAAAAAGCCCTGTCGCTGTTTTCAATTTCGACAACATAAAAAATGTAAAAACCACGAGTTCTGGTACGGAACAGTCTCCCGATGCTCTTTTTTGCCTTGAGAATACGTTGTATTTTGTGGAGTTCAAAGAGGGGGCGTGTAATAAAGCGGATGTTCGTCAGAAGATCCATGAAGGTGTGCTGACTGTTTATCAGTATGCGATGAGTCGCGAGCTCATCTCTAGGGATGATTTCTTTTCAATGTCGATTAAGTATGCGTTGATAAAAAGGATGCGAGAGGGCAAGGGTGGGAATAGTTTTTTGGCTACTCTTGAGATGTCGGTCGATCACTACTCTCTGAAGAACATGGAGGGTTTTGTTGTGTCGGACACTGCAGTTCGATACATCCCTCAGTCTATATTCACCCTGCTTCATAGAATATCTGGTGGCAGTATCGCTGCTATTGATTACATTAATAGCGATTCTTCGGTGATTAGCATTTCGTAGGTATTTGCAAAGATTTATTCCCTCGGGAGTTTTTGTTCATATTTATCCTCCACCGCAGTATCCACCCGCACGATCACCGACATGCCGGGCCGCAGCTGCTCTGCCAGCTTCTGACCTTCATTGATCGATATCCGCACCGGTAGCCGCTGCACCACCTTGGTGAAGTTGCCGCTGGCATTGTCCGGGCGCAGCACGCTGAACTCCGATCCCGTGGCGGGGGCGATTTCCTGCACGCGGCCGCGCAGCACCTGGCCGTGGAACGCGTCCACCGAGAACGTGGCCGGCTGGCCGACGGCCATCCCCCAGGTTTGGCCTTCCTTGTAGTTGGCCACCACCCACAGCGTGTCAGGCACCAGGAACAGCAGCTGCGAACCGGCGGCGACGTACTGGCCCACGCGCACGCTGGCTTCGCTGATCTGGCCGTCGCGTGGCGCGTGGATCACCGTGTTGGCCAGGTCGATGCGCGCCAGTTCCAGCTGCGCCTGTGCGCTTTCCACCTGCGCTTCCAGGCTCTTGCGCGCCACCCGGGTCGACACCAGCGTTTCCTCGGCGATGCGGATCTGCGCCTGCGACTGCTGCACGCTGGCCTGCGCCGAGGCCTGGGTGGTGCGGAACTTGTCGCGGTCGTTGACCGACACCAGCTGCTGCGCGGCCAGCTCCTCGTAGCGCTTGGTCTCGTTGCGCGAGCGCTGCAGTTCGGCTTGCCCGGCCGACAGCGTGGCCTGCGCGGAGGCAATCTGCGCGCGGTTCTGCGCCTGCGACTGGTCCGAGTTGGCCAATGCCGCGTGCGCACTGTCCAGCGTCGCCTGCGCCTGGGCGACACGCTGCGCATAGATGCGGTCATCGATGCGCAGCAGCGGCTCGCCCTGCTTCACATGCTGGAAGTCCTTCACCAGCACCTCGGTCACGTAGCCGTTCACCTGCGGCGCCATCACCGTGATCTGGCCGCGCACATAGGCGTTGTCGGTCACCATCACGCTGCTGGTGAAGGGCCACAGGTGCCAGGCGCGCAGGATCAGCGCGATGCCCAGCAAGGCCACCACCACCATCACCACCACGCTGCGCGCGCTGGGCTTGAGGTACTTCGGCGCGACCGCGGGTTCTGCCGGGGTGGGCGCGGGCGCCGCGTCGGTCGGCGGCGGTGGGGTCACGTTGTCGGTGTCGTCGGGGCGGGGCGGGACGGGAGGCATGGGGGGACTCAACGGGGCGCGGCCGGCGTGGCCACAGTGGGAAGGGCGGGGTGGCGCTTGCGCCATTGCTTGAGCACGGCGGTGCGCAGCGTCAGCAGCAGCAACCAGCACAGGAAGCCGATCGCCAGCCAGCCGCTCAGCGTGAACACATCATTGAAGCCGCGCACGTTGGCTTCGCGGCGCGCGGTCTGCGCCAGCTGCGCGCTACCCTGCGCGCTGCGCAGCACCGGGTCGGTGATCTGCGCGCTGTACAGCTGCTGCTGGAGGCGCAGGCGTTGTGCCACCACCGGATCGGCCGGGTCGAGCTGGCTGGTCAGCGCGCTGGAATACAGCTGCTCGCGATGCAGCTGGAAGGTGCCCAGCACCGCCGAACCGGCAAGGCCGCCCAGGGTCTGCGTGATCGACAGTGTCACCAGGAAGGTGATCATGTGGTCCACGCCCTGTTTCAACGCGGCGGAGATGCCGAGCATGATCAGCGGGCCCATGAACATGCCGGCACCGACCGAGGCCAGGAACTGGCTGGCGTAGAAGTCGTGCGGCCGGTCCAGGCTGGTGCGGTGCTGGTCGAAGAACGCGGCGGCGCCCAGCAGCAGGATCGCCATCAACAGCTGCGCGATCAGCCGTTTCGGGCCGAAGGTCAGCGAGGCGCCGGCGATGCCGACGATCACCCCGGCCAGGATCACCACGAACAGCGGCCGCATCTGGTCCGGCCCCATGCCCAGCGTGCGCATCAGGTTGACCACGCCGTAGGACTGTTCGGTGGTGAGGAAGCGGATCAGGAAGGCGCCGACGATGAAATGCAGCACCGGCAGTGTCGACAGCCAGCGGATCTGCAGCAGCGGATTGCGCCGGTAGTGTTCGATGATCAGTGCGACGGTGGTCAGCGCGATGGAGGCGATCAGCGCCCAGCCCAGCCACGGTGTATTGAGCCACCAGCGCGTATAGCCCTGCGCCAGTACGATCACCAGCAGCGCGACCGCCGGCGCAAGCAGGGCGAAGGTGAGGAAGTCCAATGGCTCGAAGGCCTTCACCTGGATGCCCGGCGGCAGCTTCAGCAGCACCACCGCCGCGAACGCGCACAGGGCCAGGCCGGCTTCGAACGAGTACAGCTGGTGCCACTGGCCGGTATCGACCAGGCCCGGCGACACGATCCAGGCAATCGGCACCGCCAGCTGCGAGAGGCCGACACCGATCACCAGCAGGTTGCCGGTGAACCGCCGTGGCAGCGCCTGCAGCATGTACAGCGTGCCCAGCGTCGAACAGGCCGCGCCAGCGAAGCCGCTGGCGGCACGGGTCAGCATCGTGGTCTCGAAGCTGCCGACGAACAGGTGCAGCACCGCCAGCGCCGCGTACAGGCCCAGGCCGATCTCGGCGAACAGGCGGATGCCGTACTGCTGGCGGAACTTGAAGGCCAGCAGGTTGGCAGTGACGTTGACCATTGCATAAGCCGCTACCAGCCAGCTGCCCTGGGTCGGAGTGAGTGCCAGCTGGCCCTGCAGGAACGGCAGGTTGGCGGTGACCAGCGCATTGCCGAGGCCGCCGGTGATCGCCACCAGCAGCGACACCAGGGCATAGGCCACGCGTCGATAGGGCGGATGCCAGGGCATCGATGCCGAACCGGGCATGGTCGGCTTTTCGTGCTCCTCCCAATCCGGAACCGGCTTCAGATACGGCTGGACCATCAGCGGGCCTCGCTGGTTGCTCCCTGGAGACCCCCGCGCAGCAGCTGCAGGGCGCGCCCGGCCAGGTGGGCGCGCTCGTCGCGGGTCTTGCCGCGCAGGGCCGCGCCCAGCATGCCCGAAATCAGTGAAATATCCGTCTTCTCCAGGTCGGCACGGCACAGGCCGGCGGCCTTGGCGCGGGCGATCGGCGCTTCGAGCAGGTCGCGCACGGTTTCGCGCGCGGTGCGCATGGCAGGAACATCGGAGTCGACCGCGCGCCAGTAATCGGCCAGTGCCGGCGAATCGATGATGCGCTGGGCCATGCCCTCGAACACCTCGAACAGGGCGTCGTCGCGGTCGCCCAACTGTTCGACCTGGCGCCGGATACGGTCGACCGTACGCTGCAGCAGCGCCTGGATCAGCGCGGTGCGGTCGGGGAAGTTGCGGTACAGGGTGGCGCGGCCCACCTGGGCGCGTTCGACCACCAGGTCCAGCGGGGCGGTGACGCCATGTTGGCCGAAGACATGATCGGCGGCGTCGAGGATGAGGGCACGGCGGGCAGCAGCATCGGCACGTTGAGCGGTCATGGAATTATTTTCGGACAAAAGTGTCCGTTTGGCGAGACTTTGAGTGACGGGATTGTCCGGTTGTTGTCGTACGCACATCTTTGTGACGGATGTGTGATGGCGTGGGGCGAAATGAAAACGGGGGCCCGAAGGCCCCCGCTGCGTACATGTGGAAGGAGTGGCAAGGAGATCCACGCCATGCGTGGTCTCAAGGCGGGGGGCAGAGCCCATTCCTGCGGAATGGGATCCGACCCCCGGCGTGGTGCAGTAGATCCACGCCATGCGTGGATGGAGGAGAGTCAGAAGAACGCGCGGATGCCGAATGCGACGCCGCGGCCCGGCAGCGGCGAGTAGTCGCGCAGCAGCGAGGTATGCGGGCGCACTTCGCGGTTGGTCAGGTTGCTGCCATCCAGGAACACCTCGTAGCTGTTGCTGGCGTTGCGGTCCCAACGGTAGGCCAGGTGCGCATCGACCAGGGTGTAGCCGTCGCTCGGTTCCTCGTTCTGGGCGACGTCCTTCTGGCGGCTGTAACGCACCGCACCGACCGATGCGCGCCAGCCGTCCTTCGACCAGCGCAGGTCGGCGCCGACGCGGGCCGGAGCGATACGTGGCAGGTAGCCGGTATTGGCCAGTTCCACCGAGTAGTTGTGGTTGTGGTCGCCATGCGGCACGGCGATGTCCAGGTTGCGGCTGCCGCTGCCATCCAGCTTGGCCTTCACGTAGTCGCCGAACAGGCGCAGGTCCCAGTCACCGGCGCCGCCTTCGAACAGGTGCACCAGCGCTTCGGCCTCGGCGCCGCGGAACACCGCGTCCTGCTGGGTCCAGGCGCGGACCGGCAGGCTCTCGGTGACGCCGGTGTCGGCCAGGTAGATGAAGTCCTTGAATTTGGTCTGGTAGACCGACGCGGAGAAGTCCAGGCGATCACTGTGGGTATGGATGCCAAGCTCGATGCGCTGGCCGCGCTCGGTCTTCAGGTTGGCGTCGCCGATTTCCAGCGAACGGGTGGCGATGTGCGCGCCGGCGGCGTACAGCTCTTCGTTGGTCGGTGCACGCTCGGAGCTGTCCACGCCGATGCGCAGGTCAACGGCATCGTTGAGCTTCCAGATGCCGGCGGCAGACAGGTTGGTAGCGCCGAAGGTGCGGCGGCGGTAGTCACCGGTCGGGTCCAGCTTGACCTGGTCGTGGCGGCCGCCCAGTTCCAGCTTGAACGGGCCGAACTGCTTTTCCTGCAGCACGAACAGGCCGATGTTCTTCGTGCCGGTATCCGGTACGAACGCCTCTTCACCCTTGGCGCCGAAATCACTGTTGCCGAACTGCAGGCCGAAGGCACCGTCCCAGCCGCCGATCTGCTGCTGCACGGCTTCGAGGCGCGCCTCGATGCCACGGTTGGTGAAGCGGGTGGACGGCGTGCCGGCCTCCAGCTCCACGTGCTCGTAGTCGGTGTAGGCCACGCGTGCGTTGATGTTCTTCAGGAACGAGACCGGGTTGTAGATGCCGGCCTTGGTCTCGAAGCGGTTCTGCACCATGTCGATGCGCACATCATGCTCGTCGCCGCCTTCCTCTTCATCGCCATGGTCGTGGCCGTGATCATGGCCATGATCATCACCATCGGCATGCACGTGTGCGCCATTGGGAATGCCGTAGTTGGTGCGGTAGGTGCTGGCCGATACGCCGAAGTAGCCGCCGTCGCCGAGCCACGTCGCGCCGACACCGCCGGCGCGGGTGCGGATCGAGCTGTTGTCCAGGCGGCCACGGCGCGGCTCTTCGCCCTCGGCCGCATCATGGTCGTGATCGTGGTCATGGTGGTCTTCAAGACTGTCGATCACCGCGTAGCCGGGAATGCGGTAGTCGTCGCCATTGCGCACCAGTCCATCCACGTGCAGCACGACATTGCCGCTGACGCCGTCGAGGCGGAACATGCCGCTGCGTTCGTTGTTCACCGAATTGCCGCGCAGCTCGGCGCGGCCGCTGAGCGGGCGCTCCGGCAGCTCGCGCGCGATGCGGCCATCGACCACATTGACCGCACCACCGATGGCGCCGCTGCCGAACAGCAGCGTGGCCGGACCCTTCAGCACTTCGATCTGGTCGGCCAGGAACGGCTCGATGCTGGTGGCATGGTCGGCGCTGACCGTGGAGGCGTCCATGTTGCCCATGCCGTTGGACAGCACGGCCACGCGCGGGCCTTCCTGGCCGCGGATGATCGGGCGACCGACACCGGGGCCGAAGAAGGTGCTCTGCACGCCGGGCAGCTTGGCGACGGTATCGCCCAGGGTGCCGGCCTTCTGCTCGTCCAGGCGCTCACCGGCCAGCACGTCCACCGGGCGCGCCAGGGATTCGGCATCGCCCTGCAGCGGCGACGCGGTGACCTGCACCGACGACAGCTCGGTCAGGTGGCGGTCACGATGGGAGGTGTCCTGGCCGGCTGCAAAGGCGACGGACGGCAGCAGGGCGGCGAGGGCCAGGGCCAGGGAATGCGGCTTGAGCCGAGGGGTGTGGGCGGGCATGGGCAGGTCCTTTGTTACAATGTATCAATCACGGGGCGCACGAATCCCGTCGATGGGACAGGGGGAGGGAAACCGTGCGGGTCGGAGAGGGATGTTATATTATTCCATAACGATTCGCCGACCCTGCTGGAAGTCATGTCCCTGTCCTCACGCCTGCGCCACCTGCTCGACCGTTTCGGTGCCACTGGTTCGATGCTGTGCGCAGTGCATTGCGCGGTGATCCCCGTGCTGCTGGCGGCGGCGCCGTCGCTGGGCCTGTCGTTCTGGCTGAGCGATGGCGTGGAACAGGCGCTGGTGGTGTTCGTGACCCTGCTCGGGCTGTTCAGCCTGGTCTGGGGCTATCGCCGCCACGGTGCGCTGCGCGCGCTCGGCTTCCTGATCCCCGGCCTGGTCGCGCTGTGGGCCGGCGTGCTGTACGACCCGCTGCACCACAACGCGGTGCCACATGCGGTGGTGATGACCATCGGCGGCCTGCTGGTGGGCGTTGCCCACCTGGTCAACCTGCGCCTCAACCACGGCCACGTGCACGACGCAAGCTGCGCGCACTAGGCTCGCCGTGATAGGATTTCCGATCGTGCGCGGGGGCGCCCAGCAAGGCGGCCCCGCCGAACCCGTGTCAGTACGGGGTAACCAGATTTCACACTTGAGGAGTTGAAGACATGGGTAAGGGTGACCGCAAGACCGCCAAGGGCAAGCGCTACAACGCCAGCTACGGCAACGCCCGTTCGCACACCGCGAGCAAGGTCGCCGTAGGCGCCGCCGCCCCGGTTGCCAAGAAGACCGTGGCCAAGGCTCCGGCGAAGAAGGCTGTGGCGAAGAAGGCCGTCGCCAAGGCCTGATCCGGCCGACCGACCGGTCCAAGGAAAACGCGGCGCCTGGCGCCGCGTTTTTTTATGCCTGTCCGGCGAGCCGAGCGTGGGCTCGGCCCTGCAAACGGATCAGCGCAGCGTTTTCTTCAGCGTCTCCGCATTGCCGTCGTTCGGCGCGGCCGGAATCTGCAGCAGGTGGGCCAGCAGCGGATAGACGTCGACATTGTCGAAGCCGTCGATCACCAGGCCCTGGCGGAACGATGGGCCACTGGCCACGAACACCGCACGCATCGACGGCAGAGCATTGTCGTAACCGTGCGAGCCCCGGTCCTGGTGGACGCGCTTGGCGAGCTTCTGCTGGTGCAGCGCGTCCCAGCCTTCATCCATGTTGCAGATGATGGCCGGAATGCGCGGGTGGGTACCGTAGTGCCAGCGTGCCGGCAGGTTCTCCTTCTTCCAGCACTCGTAGTGCGCGTGGCGGCCGAGCAGGGCACGTTCGGCCTCCGCCTCACGACCGGCCACTGGCGCGAAGCCCACCGACTGGCCCTGGCTGACATTGCGTGCGATGGCCGGATCGACCATCGATTCGGTGGAAATCACCTGGCTTTCAGGCACCGATGCCATGCCGTGGTCGGATACCACGATCACATTGGTGGTGGTGGCCAGGCCGCGTTGCTGCAGGCCGTCGAGCACCTGGCCGACGATCAGATCGGCGCGTACGATCGCGTCGGCGTACTGCTTCGACCCGGGGCCGTAGTTGTGGCCGGCCTTGTCCACGTGCTCCATGTACAGCGTGGTCAGGCGGGGAGCATCGGCATCGGTCTGTGCCAGCCAGTCGAGCACGATGCCGGCGCGCTGCTCCAGCGGTTCCTTGCCGTCGTAGACGCGCCACTGGCTGGGGCGCACACCCCGGATTTCCGATTCACTGCCCGGCCACGACGTGGTGGCGGTGCGCACGCCGGCATTTTCCGCGCCGACCCAGATCGGTTCACCCCCCCACCAGCGGCTGTCGGTCACCGCTTCACGGTTGCCCAGTTCGAAGCGGCCGAGGGCTGCGTCGTCCATGCTGTTGTTGACGATGCCGTGGTGATCCGGACGCAGGCCGGTGACGATCGTGTAGTGGTTGGGGAAGGTCAGGGAAGGATAGGACGGCGTCATCCAGCGGGCGCGCACGCCGCCGTCGATCATCCGCTGCAGGTTCGGGGTCAGCCCGCGGTCCAGCGCATCGGCGCGCAGGCCGTCGATGGAGATCAGCAGCAGCTTCGGCGGTGCAGTTGCAGCGACGGACGTGGGAACGGAGGCGGTAGGGGCGGGCGCAGTGGTGCAGGCAGCCAATGGCAGCAGCAGCGCCAGCGAACAGGTCAGGCGTACGGAAGTCATCTGCTCATGATAAGCCGGTGCAATGACGTGCCAAAGACACGCCGCGCTATCGCGCGCCGTGTCCGCGCATTTTTCCTTATCCCCGCGCCGTCGGCGCGCCCCCTTGAACAACAAGGGGGCTTTCCACCAGACAGATTCCAGATGTTTCCATCCACGCATGGCGTGGATCCACCGTGTCGACCAAGGTCGACACCTACCAGCGGCCGCGCAGTACGCCGTCCCGGCAGATCGCAGGAATCTGTCGAAGGCGGGGGGGGGGCCGGTTGCGGGGGTGTCCGCGGCATGGATGCCGCGGCCAAGCCCCCAAGGGTGAGGGCGCTTTGCTTGCGAAGCACTGCTTCGCAAGCGCCCGAACGCCCAGCCGCCAGCGGCTGGGCCGGACCGCGGAGCGGGGTTTACGGCGTCCCCCGCAACTGGACCCACCGCACCATCCCACGGAATGCTGCTGTTGCTTCGGCTGTTGCCGTTGCCTCTGCGGGTGCCGGGCGCAGCCCGGCCTGCCCTCTCAGGCGAACAGCGGGGCCTGGCGCTGTTCCAGCCGCAGTAGCGCGGCCTTGGTTTCCAGGCCGCCACCGAAGCCGGTCAGCGCGCCATTGCTGCCGATCACGCGGTGGCAGGGCAGGATGATCGGCAACGGGTTGCGGCCATTGGCCGCGCCCACCGCGCGGGTCGCGCTGGGTTGTCCCAGATGCTGCGCCAGCTGCAGGTAGCTCCAGGTCTGGCCGAACGGAATCAGTGCCAGCGCCTGCCACACGCGCAGCTGGAACGGCGTACCACGCGGCGCCAGCACAAGGTCAAAGCTGTTGCGCTCGCCGTGCAGGAACTGCAGCAGCTGCTCGCGCGCTTCCGGCAATGCATCCGGTGCGTAGTGCCAGTCATCGCGCCCGCGTGCGGGGTGGCGGTTCTCCGGGAACAGCACATGCGAAAGGCCACGCTCGTCGCCGGCGATGGTCAACACGCCGATCGGACTGTCGAAACGATCGAACAACAGGGTCATGTCGGTTCTCCAACGAAAGTGCCGGACAGGTGCCACAGGTGCAGCACGGCATAGGCGCGCCAGGGGCGCCACGGCTGCGAGCGCGCTTCGGTCGCGCGTTCGCCCAGGCGCTGGCCCTGCGCGTGGCCGAGGACCTGCTGCAGTACAAGATCGCCGGCCGGGAAGGCATCGGGCTGGCCGAGGCCACGCAGGGCGATGTACTGCGCGGTCCATGGGCCGATGCCGGGCAGTGCCACGCAGCGGGCAACAAACTCTTCCAGCGCCTGGCCGGGCCCGAAGTCGAGCTGGCCATTGGCGCAGGCGGTGGCCAATGCGCGCACGGTGGCGGCGCGGCTGCGCGGCAGGCCGATCGATTCCAGCGGCGCCTCGGCCAATACCTCGGGTGCCGGGAACTGGCGATCGAAGTCGGACGGCATGCCCGGCAGGTGCGCGCCATAGGCATCGACCAGCCGCCGCGCGAAGGTGGTGGCTGCGGCAACCGTGACCTGCTGGCCGAGTACCGCGCGCACGCCGACCTCGAAGCCATCCCAGCCGCCGGGCACGCGCAGCCCGGGGCGCTCGGCGATGCCGCGCGCCAGCAGCGGTTCCTCGCCGAGCGCGGCATGCACCTGCTGCAGGTCGGCATCCAGATCGAACACGCGACGCACGCGGCGCACGATGTCCGGGATCAGGCGCGGATCCACCGCACCCAGCTGCAGGCGCAGCTCCGGGCGCTTCGGGTCAGCAGTGACGCGCAGCAGGGTGGGGTGCTCCGGCGTGCCCAGCACGCGCTGGTAGCTGTCTTCGCCGATCAGTTCGATGCCGGGCAGGCTGCGCTTGCGCAGGAACGCGAGCATGCGCGGGAAGTCCAGCGGTGGACGGTAGCCCAGGCGCAGCACCAGGCCGCCATCGTCGGCGGCCAGCGGTTGATGCTGGCGGCGCAGTGCGGTGGGCGCCATGCCGCAACCCTGCAGGAACGCGGTATTGAAACGGCGCAGGCTGTTGTAGCCGGCGGCCAGCGCGACGTCGGTCACCGCCAGCGTGGTTTCGGTCAGCAGCTGCTTGGCCAGCAGCAGGCGATGGGTGGCATGGATCTGCCCGGGCGTCGCGCCCAGGTGTTCGACGAACAGGCGCTGCAGCTGGCGCGCGCTGAGGCCGAGCTTCGTTGCAAGATCGGCCACCGGCTGCTCCTGCAGGAAGCCGCCGTGGATCAGGGCCAGGGCGCGCTGCACGGTCTGCCCGGCCAGTGCCTGCTGGGCCTGTGGTGCCAGCTCCGGGCGGCAGCGCAGGCACGGGCGATAGCCGGCGGCGGCGGCGGCAGCGGCGGTCGGGTAGTAGGTGATGTTGCGGGGCTTCGGGGGCGGTGCCGGGCAGACCGGGCGGCAATAGATGCCGGTGCTGCGCACGGCGGTGAAGAACACGCCGTCGAAGCGTGCGTCGCGGGCCAGGCGGGCGCGGTCGCAGGCGGCGGTGTCGAGGGCGAGGGCGGTGTCCATGGCGCCAGTCTAGGCGGGTAAGGGGGGCAATACTCGCCACATTCGGACATGGATGCTGGAGAGGGTACTGGCAGGGCTTGCAGCCCTGCACCCGCAACGTCAACGTCACCGTCAACGTCTCAATCAAAAGCTGGCAGTCCGTGAGATGGCGGGGCGGTGTGGGCTGGCAGGACACGCCGTAAACCCGTCCATGGGGGCTCGATGGCGCCATCCATGGCGCCAACGGTCCTGCCAGCCCACATCGCCCCACCTCTGACAGTTGGTCGCTGCAGTTGGTGGGTGCCGACCGTTGGTCGGCATGCTTTGCTGTTGGTAGGTGTCGATCTTGGTCGACACGCTTTTCGCCCAGGGTCAGAAGGGGTTCAGTGCCACGCGCTGAATGCGCGGCCTGGACGGGTAGACTGTGGCTCTTGCTCCCATCAATCCCGGTTGCCCGATGTCCGCCAAACTCCGCTGGTTGCCCCTGTTGTGCCTGGCCCTGGCGGGCTGCAGTCAGCTGGAGAATCCGGGCAATGTGACTGCTGCCGACAAGGCGGCGAGGGCACCGGCCAGCGATGGCGAGAACATGGTCTCGATCAACGCCGCCGACGCGCCGCCACCGCCGGCACCACCGCGCAGCCAGGCGGATCGGCCGTGGCCGCAGGCGCAGCTGGAAAATGGGCGTGCCTGGGTCAGTTGCAGCACGGAATATGCGGGCGATGCCGGCGACGGTGCCGAGCTGGAAGGCCTGCAGCGCGAGCAGATCACCCAGGCCCTGGCGCCGTGTGCCGAGCGTGGCCTGATGCGCGTGCGTTACGCCGGCAAGATCAATCCGGGCTTCGCCGAAATGATGTGGCGGCTGGCGGTGGTCGCTGACGAGCAGAAGATCCACAAGCGCATCCTCGATCTGGACTCCAGCGGCGGCCAGGTGGAGTCGGCGATCGTTGCCGGTGACAGCATCGGTGAATCGGGCTGGACCATCTGGGTGCGCGAAGGCTCGATCTGCCACAGCGCCTGCGTGTTCGTGCTGGCCGCTGGTGACAACCGCCTGCTGTCGGGCAAGGTCGGCATCCACCGCATGATGCGCATCAGCTCCAAGGCCACCTCGCGCGCGGAACTCAACCGCGAGCTGCACGAGGTCTACGACAACGTGAAGGATTACCTGCAGCGCAATGGCGTGGCGGTGGGCGTGGCCGATCTGATGATGACCGTGCCCAACCGCAGCCTGCGCCTGCTGACGCCGGATGAGCTGCGCCAGTACGGCCTGGATGGCACCAACGCGGTGCAGGACGATCTGGAACGGATCAAGCAGATGCGCGCCTGCGGCGATGACTTCGTGCAGCGCAAGGATGCGTTCCTGATCGCCTTCGACCAGCAGTGCAAGCGCGAAGGCGCCGACATGGAATCGATCAACAGCTGCGGCCAGGCCCTGAAGCAGCGCTTCGGCTTCCCGGATGCGGTATGCCCGGAAGAG
Organism: Stenotrophomonas sp. S4; assembly: GCF_054187805.2. Classification (NCBI taxonomy): domain Bacteria; kingdom Pseudomonadati; phylum Pseudomonadota; class Gammaproteobacteria; order Lysobacterales; family Lysobacteraceae; genus Stenotrophomonas; species Stenotrophomonas sp. S4. Next base: position 1,406,375 of record NZ_CM196188.1, read on the forward strand.
AGCCCGCTGTCGGAAATCGATGTGGCGACGCTGCCACCGGCGCCGTCCGAGCCGCCGCCGGTGGCCGAACAGGCCCCGGCCGCAACCGGCACGCAGGCCGCGCCGGCCGCGCAGGCCGACGCCGCAGTGGTGGAAGGCAGCGCCCACGCGCGCTGACGAACGGCTCACCGCGCTGGCGTAGACTGCGGTTCTTTCCCGAGAACCGGCGGTGTCCATGAAGCGCGTGCTCCTGCTGCTGTCCCTGCTGCCCCTGACCGTGTTGGCGCAGACGCCTGCGCCGGCCACGCCTGCACCGGCTCCGGCACGCCCGGCCCCTGCCTCGCCAGCGGCCGCGAAGCCCGCTACCGCCGGTACCCCCGCGTTGACCGCCGCGCAGCAGGCGCAGGTGCAGAAACAGGACGCGGAAATGGGCGCCGCCGCAGTGAAGGCAGCGCAGCTGGTCGATGCCAACCGCGCCGGCGAATTGTGGGATGGCGCTTCGGCCGTCGCACGCCGCGCGGTACCGAAGGCCGCCTTCGTCAGCCAGCTGACCACCGAACGCACGCGCCTGGGAGCGCTGGCTGGGCGTGGCCAACCGACCATCACCCGGGTCAAGTACGGCGCCGGTGCCGCGGTGCCGGAAGGGCTGTACATCAACGTCAGCTTCCCGACCCGTTTCGCCAACAGCGCGCAGCCGGTGCGCGAGCTGGTCTCGTTCCGTTTCGACGAGGACCAGGTGTGGCGCCTGGCCGGTTACAGCCTGCGTGCGTCGGCACCCTGAGGAGATGAACGATGGCAACTGAACTGACGATGCTGGCCTGGTCGGTGCTGCTGGGCTTCGTCTACATCTTCGCCACCTCCACCGTGGTCACCCGCGAGCGCGGGATGAAGTGGAATGCCTCGGCACGGGATGGCGACGCAAAGCCGGTCAGCCCGCTGGCCGGTCGCCTGCAGCGTGCCCAGGCCAACTTCCTGGAAACCTTCCCGTTCTTCGCTGCGGCTGCGATCGCGGTGGTGCTGGCCGGGCGCGGCAACTACACCACGGCGCTGGCCGCGCAGGCCTACTTCTGGGCGCGCGTGGTCTACCTGCCGCTGTATGCCGCGGGCGTGCCCTACGTGCGCAGCCTGGTGTGGGCGGTGTCGCTGCTGTCGATCCTGGCGCTGGTGTTCGCGTTGTTGTGATCCCGGCCTGATCCAGATCAAGGCCGGTCAGGTGCGCGGCGCTATGCTGGCCCGGACTGAATCAACGGCAGGAGGCGCGCATGCGCAGGATGGACGTGGTGGTGGTCGGCGCCGGACCGGCAGGTCTGTGCTTCGCGCGCGCGCTGGCCGGCAGCGGTCTGCAGGTCGGGCTGGTTGAAGTGCAGCCGCGCCAGGCCCTGGCCGAGGCCGCCTTCGACGGCCGCGAGATCGCGTTGACCCATGCCTCACGACAGAGCATGGAACAGCTGGGGTTGTGGCAGCGCCTGCCGCACGCCGAAGTCGCTGAACTGCGCGATGCCAAGGTGATGAACGGCGGCTCGCCATTCGCGCTGACCTTCGCCAGCAGCCAGGTCGATGGCCAGCCGCTGGGCTGGCTGGTGCCCAACCATCTGATCCGTCGCGCCGCGTGGGATGCCGTACAGGGCCAGGACGGCCTGGAACTGTTCGACGGGCGCAAGGTGCAGGGCGTGCAGGCCGATGCGCAGGGCCACGTGGTCAAACTCGATGACGGCAGCCAACTGCACGCGCGGCTGCTGGTGGCCGCCGACAGCCGCTTCTCCGCCACCCGCCGCATGCTTGGCATCGGTGCGCAGATGCGCGATTTCGGCAAGTCGATGCTGGTGTGCCGCATGCAGGTCGAGCGCGACCATCACCACACCGCGTGGGAGTGGTTCGGCTACGGCCGCACCATGGCGCTGCTGCCGCTCAACGAGGGCCAGGCGTCGGCGGTGATCACGCTGCCACCGCGGCAGATCGAAGAGCTGCTGGCGATGGACGAGGTGGCGTTCGGTGAGGCCATCAGTGCCTGCTTCGAACACCGCCTGGGCCGGATGCAGCCGGTGGCCACGCCGCAGGCGTATCCGCTGGTGGGTGTGTACGCGCACCGTTTTGTCGGCGAGCGTTCGGCGCTGATCGGTGATGCCGCAGTGGGCATGCATCCGGTCACCGCGCATGGCTTCAACCTGGGCCTGGCCAGCGCACAGCGGCTGGCGCAGGGCATCGTCGCGCAGCAGCGCCGTGGTGCCGACATTGCCGCCGCTGGCATGCTGGCCAGCTACCAGCGCGGTCATCGGCTGGCATCGCGTCCGTTGTACGAAGCCACCAATGCGATCGCCAGCCTGTACACCGACGACCGTCGCCCGGCGCGCCTGCTGCGTGCGGCGGGCCTGCGCCTGGCGCAGGGCGTGGCACCGTTCAGGCAGCTGATCGCCTCGCACCTGACCCAGCGCGTGGCCTGAACAGCTTCAGATCAGCCGGCAGCCAGCACCCGGATCTGGCTGTCGGCGAATTCGACCACCTGGCCTGCGCGGATCTTGCAGGCCTTGCGCAGTTCGACTTCGCCGTCGACCCGTACCTGGCCCTCGCTGATGACCATCTTGGCCTCGCCGCCACTGGTGACCAGGTCGGCCAGCTTGAGCAGCTGCTTGAGTTCGACGTAGTCACCGTCGAGGTCGAATTCGAGAATCTGCATGGAGCGGGGTTCCTGGGAAGAGGGCGCAGGCCAGCGGCCGGGCCGGAAAGAGGGCGCGTATTGTGCGCCAGCACGGGGCAGGACGGCACGCGCACGCAAAGCTGTATGCGTTGTTCAGGATCAATGCGGTATCATTCCGCTCTGAGCGAGTGAAATCTCCTCCGACCGAGCAGCGCCAGGGCACGCGATAAGAAGGGCGCCCAAAGCGCGGACCATCCCCTTTTTATCGCACTGCCAGGAAGACGGCAGTGCCTTCGGAGTTCCCCATGTCCCAAGATTCCCAAGCGCCGCTGCAGTTTGCGCAGCTCGGCCTGTCCGAGCCCGTGATGCAGGCGGTCACCGCCATCGGCTACGAAACCCCGTCGCCGATCCAGGCCGCCACCATCCCGGCGATGCTGGAAGGCCGCGACGTGCTGGGCCAGGCCCAGACCGGTACCGGCAAGACCGCTGCCTTTGCACTGCCGGTACTGTCCAACATCGACCTGCAGCAGATCAAGCCCCAGGCCCTGATCCTGGCGCCGACCCGCGAACTGGCCATCCAGGTCGCCGAGGCGTTCCAGTCCTATTCGTCGAAGATCCCGGGCTTCCGCGTGCTGCCGGTGTACGGCGGCCAGCCGTACGGCCAGCAGCTGTCGGCGCTGCGTCGTGGCGTGCATATCGTGGTCGGTACCCCCGGCCGCGTGATCGACCACCTGGACCGCAGCACCCTGGACCTGTCCGAGCTGAAGACCCTGGTGCTGGACGAAGCCGATGAAATGCTGCGCATGGGCTTCATCGACGACGTCGAAGCCGTGCTGAAGAAGCTGCCGGAGCAGCGCCAGGTGGCCCTGTTCTCGGCCACCATGCCGCCGCAGATCCGCCGCATCGCGCAGACCTACCTGCAGGACCCGGTGGAAGTGACCATCGCGGCCAAGACCACCACCTCGGCCAACATCCGCCAGCGCTACTGGTGGGTGAGCGGCATGCACAAGCTGGACGCGCTGACCCGCATCCTGGAAGTCGAGCCGTTCGACGCGATGATCATCTTCGCGCGTACCAAGGCCGGCACCGAAGAACTGGCCAGCAAGCTGCAGGCCCGTGGCCTGGCCGCTGCCGCCATCAACGGTGACATGCAGCAGGCCCAGCGTGAGCGCACCATCGCCATGCTGAAGGAAGGCAAGCTGGACATCCTGGTCGCCACCGATGTGGCTGCCCGCGGCCTGGACGTGGAGCGCATCAGCCACGTGCTGAACTACGACATCCCGTACGACACCGAAAGCTACGTGCACCGCATCGGCCGTACCGGCCGTGCCGGCCGCAGCGGCGAGGCGATCCTGTTCGCCACCCCGCGCGAGAAGGGCATGCTGCGCCAGATCGAGCGCGCCACCCGCCAGCCGATCGAAGAGATGCAGCTGCCGAGCGTGGAAGCGGTCAACGACACCCGCATCAACAAGTTCACCTCGCGCATCAGCGAAACCCTCGGCGCCGGCGGCCTGGACTTCTACCGCCAGCTGCTGGAGCGCTTCGAGAACGAGCAGAACGTGCCGGCCATCGAAGTGGCCGCTGCGCTGGCCAAGATGCTGCAGGGTGACACCCCGTTCCTGCTGCAGCCGCCGGTGCGTGCCCCGCGTGAAGAGCGTGCGCCGCGTGAACGCTTCGACCGTGGCGACCGCCCGGAACGTGGCGATCGCTTCGACCGCAACGAGCGTGGTCCGCGCTTCGAGCGTGGCCCGCGCCGTGATGACGCTGAAGGTGGTTTCGAGCAGCGTCCGCGCCGCGAGGTTCCGCCGCGTGGTGCGCCGGAGCAGGGCATGGAGACCTACCGCATTTCGGTCGGCCACCAGCACGGCGTGAAGCCGGCCAACATCGTCGGCGCCATCGCCAACGAAGCCGGCCTGGAAAGCCGCTTCATCGGCCGCATCGACATCCACGATGACTTCTCGCTGCTGGACCTGCCGGCACAGATGCCGCCGGACGTGCTGTCGCACCTGCAGAAGGTCTGGGTGTCGGGCCAGCAGCTGCAGATGCGTGCGCTGGCTCCGGGTGAAGACACCAACCCGGCCCCGCGTCCGTTCAAGCCGCGCTTCGACAAGCGTGGTCCGGGCGGCCCGGGTGGCCCGCGTCGCGGTGGCCCGGGCGGTCCGGGTGGCCACGGTGGCGACCGCGGCGGAGACCGCGACAGCCGCCCGCCGCGTCGTGACGGCTTCAAGCCGCGCGGCCCGCGCAGCTACTGAGCGGCAACGTAGCCATGACAACGCCAGCCTTCGGGCTGGCGTTGTCCGTTCCAGGGCCGGAAAAGGGGACGGAGGGGATTAAGTCGTATATGGCAGGCCACGTGCTTATGCCGAAAACGACTTAATCCCCTCCGTCCCCTTTTTCGCATGGTCAACACATTGCCGGTCCTAGGCTGAGCCGGTTCCAAGGGAGGTTGTCACCGCAGCACATTCGGGGGGATCCGGGATGGGTAGGAGTGGCACGGACCAACAGAGCCGGCGGGTACCGATGACCCGCGGCCTGGGACTGCGATTTGCGTTGTTGACGGGCATGGCGATTGGATTGGTCGCACTGTCCGCATTGATCCAGGAACTGCAGGCGGCCTCCACCGCCTGGATCGCCGGCCAGGGCTACTGGTCGCGTGGTCAGCAGGATGCGACCGCCGCACTCAGCCGCTATCTGGCGCGGGGGGATGCCCAGGACCTGGACGACGCACGCCAGGCCCTGCAGGTGCCATTGGGCGATCTGCAGGCGCGGTTGGCGCTGGAACAGGCCGAGCCGGACGAAGCCAAGGCCAGGCAGGGCTTCCTGCAGGGCGGCAACGCGCGCGCCGATATCCCGCGCCTGGTGTTCTCGTTCCGCTATGCGCGCGATATCGGTGCCTTCCGCGAAGCAACCGCGCTGTGGCGGAAGACCGACGGCGACCTGATGGCGGTGCAGCGCCTGATCGATGAGTTGCAGCTGCGGCACGACAGTGGCCCGGTGCCGACCGCCGCGCGTGACCGCTACCTGCAGCAACTGGGTGACCTTGATCGGCGGATGCAGGTGCAGAGCCAGGCGTTCTCGCAGGCGCTGCTGCGGATGGCGACGCTGGTGAGGCTGACCACGTTGATGGTTGCGGGCCTGTCGGTGCTGGCGATCAGCCTGATGGCGGTCGCGCTGGCGCGTCGCGTCGGCAAGGACCTGACCGAACACGAGAGCCGTTTCCGCGCTGCGTTCTACCAGGCCAACGTCGGCATGCTCAAGCTCGATACCGAAGGCAAGGTGGTCGAGGCCAACCAGGCGATGGCCGATATCCTCGATCACCGTCGTGACATGCTGCTGCAGCTGTCACTGGGCGACCTGCTGATGGACGGTGAACTGGTCATCGATGGGGTGGGGCGCATCGATTGGGACCGCCAGCTGCGGCCGAGCGAACTGCGCTTCCGCCGTCGCGATGGCAGCCTGGTCTGGGGCCGCTGGAGCGGCACCGGCGTGCGCAGCACCGGCGGTGGCCTGTCGGTGTTCGCGATCATCGAGGACGTCAGCCAGAACCATGCACTGGCGCGCGAGATCGAACACCACGCCAGCCATGATCCGCTGACCGGCCTGATCAACCGCCGCGAGATCGAGCGGCTGCTGGAGCGCGCGCTGCTGCAGGTGCGCAGCGAGGGCGGCACGCACGCGCTGTGCTACATCAACCTGGACCATTTCAAGCTGGTCAACGACAGCTTCGGCCACGCCGCCGGCGACCAGATGCTGCGCAGCTTCGCCGACTATCTGGTGGCGGCGGTGCGCGATGGCGACTGGGTGGGACGGCTGGGCGCGGACGAGTTCGCGGTGTTCCTTGCCCATGCCGGGCAGGACGAGGCCAAGCGCGTGCTGCAGCGGGTGATCCGCAACCTGGGCCAGGCGACGTTCCCGGTCAGCGAGGGCAGCCCGCAGCTGAGCTGCAGCATCGGCGTGGTCGAGGTCAGCGCCGAGGCACCGGATGTGAACTGGCTGATGAGCGCCGCTGACAGCGCGTGCTATGCGGCCAAGCAGGCCGGCCGCAACCGCGTGCACTGCTTCAACGAGAACCGCATGGCGCTGGAGGAACGGCGCCTGGAAGCCGAACGCCTGCAGGGCGTCAGCCTGGCCATGGCCGAGAACCGCATGGTGCTGTATGCGCAGCGCATCGCCCGCGTCGGCGATCCCGCGTACCTGCACTATGAGGTGCTGGTGCGCATGCGTGGCAGCGATGGCAGCCTGCACCTGCCGGGCCAGTTCATGCCGGCGGTGGAGCGCTATGGCATGGCCGTGGCGCTGGACCGGCACGTGCTCGGCCTGCTGTTCCGGCATCTGCAGGTGTGCCCGGCACACGTCCGGCAGCTGGGCCTGTGCAACGTCAACGTCTCGGCGCAGTCGATCGCCGAGCCGGGCTTCCTCGCCTTCGTCTGCGATCTGCTGGAGCGCAACCGCGCAGTGGCCTCCAAGCTGTGCTTCGAAATCACCGAGACCGCTGCGATCAGCAACCTCAGCCAGGCGCGCGCCTTCATCGATGCGGTGAAGGCGCGTGGCTGCCGGATGGCGTTGGACGATTTCGGCTCCGGGCTGTCCTCGTTCGGCTACCTGCGCCAGCTGCCGGCCGACATCCTGAAGATCGACGGGGCCTTCGTGCGTGACATGGATACCGATCCGGTCAGCCACGCCACCGTGCGCGCGATCAGTGAACTGGGGCGCGAGCTGCAGATGGAGGTGGTGGCCGAATGGGTGGAGACCGCCGACGTCGCCGCCGCGCTGACCCGGCTCGGGGTGCAGGGCCTGCAGGGCTATGCGGTCGAGCGGCCGCAGCCGCTGGAGCGGATGACCCTGAGTGACCTGAGGCCGGTGCGCCTGGTGGCGGTGAAGGGGCCTCCCGCCGCAGGCTGAACGTGCGTCGGCGACTTTGGTCTACACGTGCGCTGCAGCCGCGGCTGCGATAATGCCCGGCAGGGGCGACGCGCAGTGGGCGCGGGCGTAAGCAGGAACAGGGCGTGGCGTGGGCGGCAGGCAGTGGCAGTACGGAACAGGGGTGGTGCTGGTCATGCTGCTGGTGTGGTTGGCAACGCCATGGCCGCTGTCGGCTGCAGTAGCCGAAGCCGGGCGTGATTACCTGCTGGTCGGTGCAGCCACCGATGAACCCACCCCGCATCGCGCTTGCACGCCGGAGATGCTGGCGGGGCCACGACAGCAGGTGCAGGTGTCCGCGCCAGCGGGCGGCTGGTCGGGCCAGCCGCAGGCACTGGACGTGTTCAATGTGTTTGCCGGCGAAGTCCGCGTGCAGCACGGTGATCGCGAAATCTGCGGCAACATGCACGATGCCCGTACCCGTGATTCCCGGTTCCGCGCAGGCATCGGCCTGGTCGCGGTGCCGCCGGCCGGCAGCAATGAACCGTTCCTGGTGTCATGGCAGACGCCGCTGAAGGCGCGCTGGGTGCCGACCCTGCGGCTGGGGGCGCCCAGCCCCGTGCAGCAGAACGATACCGCCCGCCTGCTGGTGCGCGCGGCCTGCATCGCCGTGGCGATCGCGCTGGCCTTGTCGGCCCTGATGGCCTTCCTCACCACCCGCGACCGCAGCTTCCTGGTCTACATCGCCGGTACCACCGTGCTGGTGCTGTGGCAGGCCATCCTCGGTGGCCTCAGCGGCTACCCGGAGCCGTGGCTGCCGGTGGGCGAGCGCGGCGCCTGGTGGCTGCTGTCGTTGACCGCGGCGTCGCAGGCACTGGTGCTGCCGGCACTGTGGCGTCTGAACGGCGGCGACCGCCTGCTGCCGGGATCGCGCCCGGTGCAGCTGCTGGCGCTGTGGGGATTGCTGGCGCTGGCCGCATGGGTGCCCTGGCTGCAGTGGAACAGCCTGGCCTGGGTGGCGCAGGGCCTGCAGGTGTCCTACCTGCTGGGCTGTGGCCTGGCCTTGATGGTCGGGGTGTGGGCGCGGCTGCGCGGTGACCGCTGGGCGCAGGCGGGATTGGCGGCGCTGGCACCGATGCTGGTGTTGATCCTGGCCGACGCCTGCCGCGCTGCGTGGTTGCTGGAATACCGCGTGGAAGCACTGCAGCTGTCGGTGACCTGGCTGCTGATGATGGCCGCCTATGCGCTGAACCAGCGGCTGGGCCGCCTGCGCCAGCAGCGCGATGAACTGCGCCAGCTGGCCGAAACCGATGGCCTGACCGGGCTGCCCAACCGCCGTGCCGGCCTGCAGCAGCTGGCCCGGCATCTGGAACGGGTTGATCGCGAGCGCGGCCCGCTGGTGATCGGGTTCCTCGACATTGACCTGTTCAAGGACATCAATGACCGCCATGGCCACGCCGTGGGCGACCAGGTGCTGGTGGCGGTGGCTCGTGCATTGCGTGCCGCGGTGCGCAGCCAGGACCAGGTGGTGCGGATGGGCGGCGAAGAGTTCCTGCTGCTGATGCCGGGCATGCCGCGCGAGGCGGCGTCGGCACGCCTGGATCGCCTGCGCCAGCACATCACCGAAGCGGGCCGGGTGCTGCAGGTACCCGGCCTGGAGGTCACCGCCAGCATCGGCCTGGCGCAGTGGCGACCGGGTGAGGACGATCTCGCCGCGCTGTTGCGACGGGCCGACCATGCCATGTACGTGGCCAAGCGTGCCGGCCGCAACCGGGTATTCGACGGCGAAGAGCTCGATCCACCCGGCCTGGCATGAAGCGCTGCGGGCGGCGATGCCGGATAATAGGCCGATGACCACCCGACTCAACAAACATATCGCCGACACCGGCTTCTGCTCCCGCCGCGAGGCCGATCGCCTGATCGCCGCCCGCCGGGTCACCGTCAACGGCCATCCGGCCGGCACCGGCGCGGTGGTGGGCGAGGAAGACCAGGTGCTGGTCGACGGCCAGCCGCTGCGCGCTCGCGTGGCCCGCAAGCCCGGCGCCCGCCGCCACGTCTACATCGCGCTGAACAAGCCGGTCGGCGTCACCTGCACGACCGAGACGTCGGTCAAGGGCAACATCGTCGACTTCGTCGGCCATGAACAGCGCATCTTCCCGATCGGCCGCCTCGACAAGGAGTCGGAAGGCCTGATCCTGATGACCAGCAACGGCGACATCGTCAACCAGATCCTGCGTGCCGAGAACGGCCACCAGAAGGAGTACCTGGTGGCGGTGAACAAGCCGGTCACCGACGAGTTCCTGCGTGGCATGGCCCGTGGCGTCCGCATCCACGACCAGATGACGCTGCCGTGCAAGACCTCGCGCATCGCCAAGTTCGGTTTCCGCATCACCCTGCAGCAGGGCCTGAACCGGCAGATCCGCCTGATGGCGGCCGAGTTCGGCTATCGGGTGACCCAGCTGCGCCGCGTGCGCATCGACAACATCAAGATCGGCGCGTTGAAGCCGGGCCAGTGGCGCAACCTGACCGAGCAGGAGCTGCAGGGCCTGCTGCCGAAGCAGCTGGACTGGTAAGTGCCGGCCGCTGGCCGGCTGCAATGGGCGTGCGATGGACCCGGGATGCCGGCCAGCGGCCGGCACTGCCCGTTGTGCGGATTGCGCGCCGGCATCGGCTAGACTTCGCGGTGACCTGCCGGAACGTGACGCTGCATGATCAAGCCCGACAAGCCTGCCAATGAAGCCCTTCGGCTTGAGGCGCTGTACCGCTACCGGATCCTCGACTCGGAGCGTGAAAAATCCTTCGACGACCTGGTGGTGATCGCCAAGGCGGTCTGCGGCACCTCGATGGCGGCGGTGACCCTGATCGATGTCGAGCGGCAATGGTTCAAGTCGATCCAGGGCATCGATGCGGCGGAAAACCTGCGCAGCGAATCGATGTGCGGCCACGCGATCCTGCAACCGCAGCAGGTCATGGTGGTCGAGGACGCGTTGCAGGACATCCGCTTCCACGACAACCCGGTGGTGACCGGCGACCCGCACATCCGCTTCTATGCGGGCGCGCCACTGATCAGCTCAGATGGCCTGCCGCTGGGCACGCTGTGCGTATTCGATGCGCAGCCGCAGCACCTGGCCAGCGACAAGGCCGAAGCGCTGGCCGCGCTGTCGCGGCAGGTGATGCTGGTGATGGAACTGCGCCGCTTCGCGCTCGACATCCAGAAACACATGCTGGAGCGCGATGACTACGAGCGCCTGCTGTCGGAGTACCAGGACGTGCTGCTGGCGCAGAATGCGGACCTGGCCGAGCAGAGCCGCACCGATGCGTTGACCGGCCTGCCGAACCGCCGTGCGATGGCGGCGGCGCTGGAAGAGGCGGTGGCGGTGAACGGAGACCAGCCCGGTGTGGCCTGCGTCGCACTGCTGGACATCGACCATTTCAAGCACATCAACGATTTCCAGGGCCACGCCACCGGCGACCGCGTGCTGGCCGAACTGGGCGTGCTCCTGCGTTCCCATTTCGCCGGTCGCGGCATGGCCGCGCGCTATGGCGGCGAGGAGTTCGTGGCGGTGATGCCGGCGACCGACCTGCGCACCGCCGAACTGCAGTGCGAGTTCCTGCGCCTGGCGGTGGCTGACCTGCCGCTGGGATTCCCGGTCACGATCAGTATTGGTGTGGCCCAGCACCAGCCTGGTGAAAGCGTGGATGACACGCTGGCACGTGCCGACAAGGCGCTGTACCGGGCCAAGGGCAATGGCCGCAACCGGGTGGAACGGGCGGGCTGAAGCACCCCCGGGTAGATCCACGCCATGCGTGGATGCTGTTCCCGATTCACATCGCGTCGCAGCACCTGCGATCAGAACCGGGCAGCATGACCTCCCTGTTCCCACGGACACCGACCATGCTGCAGACCCTGGCCATCGCCCACTATCGCTCGCTGCACGGGCTGGTATTGCCGCTGCAGCAGTTGAATGTGGTGACCGGTGACAACGGCAGTGGCAAGTCCAGCCTGTACCGCGCGCTGCGCCTGCTGGCCGAGACCGCGCAGGGTGGCGTCGCGGCGGTGCTGGCCCGCGAAGGCGGGCTGGGTTCGGCGCTGTGGGCGGGCCCGGAAAAAATGGACCGTCGGGTTGCTGCCGGCGAGATCCCCCTGCAGGGCGGCCCACGCCAGGAATCGGTGGGATTGAAGCTGGGCTTCACCACTGACGAATTCGGCTACGCCATCGATCTGGGCTACCCGCCGCCCAGCCGATCGGCCTTCGCATTGGACCCGCAGATCAAGGCCGAGGCGATCTGGGCGGGCCCGTTCCTGCGCAGCGCCAACCTGCTGGTCGACCGCCGTGGGGCGATGGTGCGGCAACGCCATGCGCGCGGCTGGGATCTCGTGGATGACCGGTTGTCGCTGTTCGACAGCCTGTTCACCCAGGTCGGCGATCCGCAGCGCATGCCGGAAACCATTGCCCTGCGCGAGTACATCCGCCGTTGGCGCTTCTACGATCATTTCCGCAGCGATGCCGATGCACCGGCGCGGCAGCCGGCGATGGCCACGCGCACGCCGGTGCTGCATCACGATGGCCGTGATCTGGCCGCGGCCTGGGTCACCATCCTCGAGATCGGTGACCCGGTTGCGTTGGCACGCAGTGTCGACGATGCGTTCCCGGGCGCCTCGGTCGGCTTCGAGGAACTGGATGGCCGGTTGGCGCTGCGTTTCCACCAGCCCGGGCTGCTGCGGCCCTTGTCGATGGCCGAACTGTCCGACGGCACGTTGCGCTTCCTGCTGCTTGCCGCAGCGCTGCACACGCCGCGTCCGCCGCCGCTGCTGGTGCTCAACGAGCCGGAGACCAGCCTGCACCCGGACCTGTTGCCGGCGCTGGCACGGCTGATCATCGCGGCCAGTGCGCGCAGCCAGGTCTGGGTGGTGTCACATGCCAGCCGCCTGATCGCAGCACTGGAGCAGGCGCCCGGGTGCCATTCGCTGCACCTGCACAAGGAACAGGGCCGCACGTTGCTGAGCGGGCAGGGCCTGCTGGATGCCCCGGCATGGCACTGGCCGCAGCGTTGATACGGCCACCCACGTCCGGCGTGGACGCGCTCAATCGGCGATGTTGCGCGCCTCGGCCGTACCGAGAATCTCCGGGTGCTGCACCGGCTTGCGGCGGTTCAGCAGCGGATGCAGGAACACGGCGCCGACGATGATCGCCACGCCCAGGTAGAACCACGGGGTGACTTCGCGCTGCTCGCGCAGCAGCACCACCGCCAGTACCACCGCATAGACCGGCTCCAGGTTGGTCACCAGCTGCACCGTGTAGGCGCTCAGGTGGCGCAGCGCGACCAGCGCCAGGGCGAACGGCAGCAGCGTGCAGAACCCGGCCAGCACCAGCAGCAGGATGCCGTCGTGCAGGTCCGGCACCACCCACAGCGGGCTGGCCAGCGCAGGCAGCAGGTAGGGCATCAACGGCGCCAGCAGGGTCAGGGTGAGGGTGCCCGCACCCAGCTCCAGCGCGGTGACCGTGAGCGGATCGGCGTGGCTGACCATGCGCTTGTTGAGTGAGCCGAACACCGCTACCAGCAATGCCGAGATCGCGCCGATCAACACGCCCAGGCGCATGCCATCGGGCACGCCACCGACCACCAGTGCCACGCCCGGCAGAACGGCCAGGCCGAAGGCGAGTTCACGCAGCTGGAATGGCCGCTTGGCCACCCAGGGTTCGATGATCGAGGTGAACACCGGCGCCAGCGCGATGCAGGTGGCGGCCACCGAGGCATTGGCCAGCTTCACCGCACCGTAGAACGTCAGCCAGTGCAGGGCGACCAGGGCGCCGATGCCGGCATAACCGGCTACCAGCCGCAGCGGCAGCGTACGCAGTCCGCGCCAGACCCGCGGCAGCAGGGCCAGCATCGCCGTTACCAGCAGCATGCGCCACCACACCAGCGGCAGCGCGGGCAGCGTGATCAGCTTGCCGAGGATGGCGGTGACGCCCCACAGCAGGACACAGAAATGGATCTGCCACAGCGCTTTGCGGGTGTCGGGTGTGCTCATCCGCCTATTGTGAGGCAAGGCGATGACCGCAGCGCTATCCGCGTGAGGAATTGCGGGGGGCGTCCACCCGCCGCTGCAGTGCCATCGCCGCCGCCGGGTTGCGCGCCTTGCCTGCGCCGATGCACAGCAGGTAGACCTCGCGCGGGGTTTCCGGGGCCGGCCCTGCCAGGCAGGGCAGGTCATCCACCGGCTCGCCGCGTGACCAGCGCAGGGCACGTTCGGCCCAACGCTGCTGCAGCGGCGCTGGCAGGCCTTCGTTCAAGCGGGCCTGGCTGCGCTTGATCCGCGCGTAGACGAAGCCGGCACTGACATCACCATGCAGGGGCGCCTCGTCGCTGTCCTCGATCACCAGCGCCACGCCGTGTCGGCGCGCGGCAGCGACCAACGCCGGGCCATGCGCCTGGGCGTTGCGCACCTCCAGCGCGTGTTGCAGCGGCACCTCCTCCAGCTGCTTCGGCAGCTGCGCCATCAGCGCGCCCAATGCATCGGCATCGGCCGGATGACGCGGATCGAACTGCCACAGCAACGGGCCGAGCCGGTCACCGAGCGCCAACGCCGCCTCGAGGAACGCTGCGGCGGCCTCCACGGTGCTGGACAGGTCGCGGCGCTGCACCAGGTAGCGCGGCGCCTTCAACGAGAAGCGGAAACCGCCGGGTGTCTGTGCAGCCCATTGCGCGCACTGGGCCGCAGTGGGCGTGCGGTAGAACGTGCCGTTGATCTCGATGCAGCGCAGGGCGCGGCTGGCATGGGCCAGTTCCTCGCGCTGCGGCAGGCCTGGCGGATAGAACATGCCGCCGCGCCATTCGGGAAACACCCAGCCGCCGATGCCGCAGCGGATGGCCGCCTGGCCGGCAGCTGTGGTCATTGGCCGTGGTCCGCGCGCCACGGATCGTAGCTGCCGAACCACCACAGGTAGCCTTCCGGGTCGGCGCAGGCGTAGCCACGGCCGCCGTAGTCCTGGTCGGCGATGTCGATGACGATGCGCGCGCCGGCGGCCTTGGCCCGGGCATAGTGCGCATCGGCATCGGTGACGATCACGCAGGCGCTCTGGGTCTGGCGTCCGCCGACCTCGTCAGGCATCACGGCATGCTGGTTCCACTCGCTTTCCTTGTTGACCGAACCGAGCATGATCATGCCGTGGCCGAAAGTGAGCTGCGCATGGAAGACCGTATCGCCATCGGCGTAGACGGCCTGGGCATGGAAGCCGAAGGCGCGCTGCAGCCAGTCGATGGCGGCCTGCGCGTCGCGGTAGCGCAGGCACGGAATGATGGTGGAGCCGCTGCTGGGTTGGCCGTTCTCGCCCATGACACCCCTCCTATGGCACAGGGCAGGGTGCGCCGCGGACCGTTACCATCCCGCGAAACCCCGGTGACGGCCTGCACACGGCCGCTACCCCTGTTCGGAGATCGTGCTGGATGAAAACCTGGATCGGAGGTGCCGTGCTGCTGGCGTGCACGACCATGGCGAGCGCGGCGACCCCGCCGCCGCTGCAGGACCTGGATGCGACCGTCGAGCGCGTGCGCGCGCAGTTCGACGTGCCCGGCATCGCCGTGGCCGTGGTCAAGGACGGCCAGGTGGTGCTGGAGCGCGGCTGGGGTGTGCGCGAGCAGGGCAAGCCGGAGCCGGTGCAGGCCGACACGCTGTTCGCGATCGCCTCCAATACCAAGGCGTTCACCGCCACCTCGCTGAACCTGCTGGCCGAGGACGGCAAGCTGAAGATGGACGACAAGGTGATCGACCACCTGCCGTCGTTCCGCATGTCCGATCCGTTCGTGACCGGGCAGATGACTATTCGTGACCTGCTGTCGCATCGCAGCGGCCTGAGCCTGGGCGCCGGTGACCTGCTGTTCTGGCCGACCACCTCCTACAGCAACGCCGAAGTGGTACAGCGGCTGGGCAAAGTGCCGTTGAAAGGCGGCTTCCGCGAGAGCTACGCCTACGACAACATCCTGTACGCGGTCGCCCAACAGGTGATCGAGCACGTCTCCGGCATGAGCTACCAGCAGTTCCTGCAGACCCGCATCTTCGACAAGGTGGGCATGGCCGGCACGCGCTACAACGCCGACCACCTGAAGCCGGGCGACAAGGCGGCGGTCGGCCACGCCAAGTACGATTTCAAGGACCTGCGCACCGTCGCGCCGTTGACCTGGTCGAACAATGCCGGCGCTGGTGGCATCTATTCCAGTGCGCACGACATGGCACGCTGGATGCAGGTGCAGCTGGCCGAGGGCAAGCTGGCCGACGGCACCGCGCTGTTCAGCGAAAAGAGCCAGCAGCAGATGTGGCGGATGATCACCCCGCAGTCGATCCCGGCGCCGAGCGTGCCGGAGCTGGCACCGGCGCGGGCCAACTTTGCCGGCTACGGCGAAGGCTGGAGCCTGAGCGATTACCACGGGCAGAAGCTGGTCTGGCACACCGGGGGCTGGCCGGGCATGGTTTCGCGGCTGACCCTGGTGCCGGGCGAGAAGCTGGGCGTGGTGGTGCTGACCAACCAGGAAGTGGGTGCGGCGTTCAACGCGATCACCCTGAGCGTGCTTGATGCCTATCTGGGCGGCGAGAAGCACGACTGGGTAGACGCCTATGCCAAGGCCGTGGCCAAGGGCCAGGACAAGGCCGACGAGGCCTGGGCCAAGCACCAGGGCGCGCGCGACAAGGGCAGCAAGCCGTCGCTGCCGCTGGCCGGCTACACCGGCACGTTCCGCGACCGCTGGTATGGCGACATGCAGATCAGTGCCGAGGGCAGGGGCCTGCGCCTGCGCTTCATGAAGACCGCGCAGCTGAGCGGCCGCCTGGAGCACTGGCAGCACGACACCTTCATCGTGCGCTGGGACAACCGTTCGCTCAACGCCGATGCGTTCGTGAACTTCAGCCTGGACCCGGACGGCAAGGTGAGCGAGGTGCGCATGCAGTCGATCTCCGACCTGACCGATTTCAGCTTCGATTTCCAGGACCTGCTGTTCACCCCGGTGAAATGACGCCGCCGGGCGTGGCCCGGCGCTGACGTTTGACGAATCCGATGGGTAGTGCCGGCCGCTGGCCGGCAACCTCATGATCCCCGGATGCGTCGCAAGGGTGCCGGCCAGCGGCCGGCACTACCGGAGCCGTGGCGATCATCGGCTGGCGTACACATCCGGCGTGGGATACTTCGCCGCTTGCAAGAGGCGAGGGAGTGCGATGTTCCGTTGGTTTGAATCCCTGATCCCGGTGTTCCCCCCCGTGGATGGGCGCATGCCACCGCGCAAGGTGCTGCCGTTCTACCTGCACTACCTGCGCCCGGTGTGGCCGGTGCTGTTGGCGACTCTGATCGCTGGCCTGCTGCTGGCGCTGGTGGAAGTGGCGATGTTCGATTACCTGGGCCGCATCGTCGACATGGTCGCCGAGCAGCCCGGGGCTGATTTCTTCAAGCGCCATGCCAATGAACTGGGCTGGATGCTGTTCATCACGGTCATCGCGCGGCCGATCCTGGTCGGCCTGCACAACCTGCTGGTCAACCAGGCCATCGTGCCCGGCCTGAGCAACCGCTCGCGCTGGCTGATGCACAATTACGTGGTGCGGCAGAGCCTGAGTTTCTTCCAGAACGACTTCGCCGGCAGCGTCGCCAACCGGGTGATGCAGACCGGCACCTCGCTGCGCGAATCGGCGGTGCAGATGGTCGATTCGCTCTGGTACATCGTCGTCTACACCGGCACCGCGCTGTACCTGTTCGCGCAGGCCGACTGGCGGCTGATGGTGCCGCTGATCCTGTGGCTGCTGGCCTATGCGGTGATCATGGTCTACTTCGTGCCGCGCGCGAAGGAACGGGCCTGGATCGCGTCCGAGGCACGTTCCAAGGCGATGGGCCGCATCGTCGATGGCTACACCAACATTCCCACGTTGAAGCTGTTCGCCCATGGCGGACGCGAGCAGGCCTACGTCGCCGAATCGATCCAGGAACTGGCGGTCAAGCACCGCGCGCAGACCCGGGTGACCACCGGCATGGACCTGACCATCGCCATCGTCAACGGCTTCCTGATCGCCGGTACCTGCGGGCTGGCGCTGTGGCTGTGGAACGGCGGGCACATCACCGTCGGCGCGATCACCCTGGCCACCGGCCTGGTGATCCGCATCCACAACATGTCCGGCTGGATCATGTGGACCATCAACGGCATCTTCGAGGACATCGGCACGGTGCAGGATGGCATCACCACCATCGCCCAGCCGCTGACCGTGCAGGACCGCGAGGATGCGGTCCCGTTGCAGGTGACCCGTGGTGGCGTGCACTTCCAGGACATCCATTTCCACTACGGCAAGAAGGGCGGCGTGATCGCCGGCCTCGACCTGGTGGTGAAGCCGGGCGAGAAGATCGGCCTGGTCGGTCCCTCGGGTGCCGGCAAGTCGACCCTGGTCAACGTGCTGCTGCGCCTGTACGACCTGGAAAGCGGCCGCATCCTGATCGACGGCCAGGACATTGCCTACGTCACCCAGGAAAGCCTGCGCCAGCAGATCGGCGTGGTCACCCAGGACACCTCGCTGCTGCATCGCTCGATCCGCGACAACCTGCTGTACGGTCGCCCCGACGCGACCGATGCGCAGTTGCGCGCTGCCGTGGCCAAGGCGCGTGCCGAAGCCTTCATCGATACGCTGGTGGACGGGCAGGGGCGTCGTGGCTACGACGCACATGTCGGCGAGCGTGGCGTGAAGCTGTCCGGTGGCCAGCGCCAGCGCATCGCCATTGCCCGCGTGCTGCTGAAGGACGCACCGATCCTGGTGCTGGACGAAGCGACCTCGGCACTGGACTCGGAAGTCGAAGCGGCGATCCAGGACAGCCTCGACCAGCTGATGGGCGGCAAGACGGTGATCGCGATCGCACACCGGTTGTCGACCATCGCGCGCATGGACCGGTTGGTGGTGATGGACCAGGGGCGCATCGTCGAGACCGGCAGCCACGCCGAATTGATTGCGGCCGGTGGCCTGTACGCACGGTTGTGGGCGCGGCAGACCGGTGGTTTCGTGGCCGCCGATCAATGATTGCGCTGCTGTTGGCACTCAGCCTGGCGACCACGGCCGCAACTGCGGCGCCGGTCCCCATGCAAGGCGACCAGCTCGAGCAGGTGGTCCTGCTCAGCCGCCACAACCTGCGCGCGCCGGTGGTGGCATCGGGCGCGTTGGCCAATGCCACGCCAGAGCGCTGGCCAGGCTGGGACGTCGCCTCAGGCGAGCTGACCACCAAGGGCGGCGTGCTGGAGGTCTACATGGGCCGCTACATCGGCCAGTGGCTGCGCCAGGCACAGCTGCTGCCGCCGTCGGATTGCCCGCAGCCGGGTGACTTCCACGCCCATGCCAACAGCCTGCAGCGCACCCAGGCCACCGCGCAGTTCTTTGTTGCCGGTGCCTTCCCGGGCTGTCATGTTGCGGTCGAGCAGCGCATGCCGCTGGGCACGATGGACCCGCTGTTCAATCCGGTGATCCACCGCGATGACGCGGCGTTCCGCACACGTGCGGTGTCGGCGATGCAGCAGGCGCTGGCCGCATCCGATCTGGCTCCGGCGCTGTCCGTCGTGGAGGCGATCACCCGCTATCCGCAGTCGGCGGCATGCAAGGGGCGCAGCGACTGCCATCTGGCGCTGGCCGACACCTGCTTCAGTGCAGCCCCGGGCAAAGAGCCACGCGCGTCCGGTTCGTTGGCCTTGGCCAGTGGACTGGTCGATGCCCTGTTGATGGAGCACTACCAGGGAAGCGGTACTTCGCGCGAAGGTTGGGGCCGCTTGAACACGGAAGGCCAATGGCAGGCGTTGGCGCAGATCCGCAACCGCTACCAGGACATCCTGTTCGGAACACCCGAGGTGGCGCGGGATGTGGCCGGACCGTTGCTGGCACGCGTGGACGCGTTGCTGGAAGATCCCGCATCGCCGAAAGTGAGCCTGCTGGTCGGTCACGATTCCAACATCGGTTCGGTGCTGGCGGCGTTGGGCATCAGCGACTACAGCCTGCCGGGCCAGTACGAGAAGACGCCGATCGGCGGCCTGCTGCAGTTCGAGCGCTGGCGTGACCGCCACAGCGGCGAGGAACGGATCCGCCTGGCCTACGTCTACCCGACCACCGCGCAGCTGCGCGATGCGCTGCCGCTGACCAACGCGCAGCCGCCGGGCCGCGTCGCGCTTCGGGTGCCGGGGTGCGCGGCGCAGGGCTGCACCGTCGCCGAGTTCCAACGCCTGCTGCATCCAGCAGCGCGCTGAGTTTCGCCGCTAACGCAGCGGCGCGCGCACGATGCCATGCGTGGCCATCAGCGTAAGGTCGCCGCCCAGCCGTGGCGAGTGGAACGGGCCGCGTGCATGCGCGGCGTCGAACAGGCCGCCATCCGGTGATCGCAACCGGTAGAACTCGACCCAGCCGCTGGCCTGCAGGGGCCGCTGTGCAACGCCGGTGTGTTGGTTGAACCATGCAGGGTCCTTGCTGCCTTCGACGACGCGGCGGGCAAGGCGGTCGATGGCGTGATCCCTGCTGGCGTACCAGTCCTGGCCGCGCAGCCGCGCCAGCTCAGCCATCATCACCAGCGGTGCCAATGCGTAGTCATGGTAGTGCAGGGCACGTTGCCCGCGCGCCATCTCCAGCGGCAGGCTGCCATCGTCCTGGATGTCATCGATGCCCTTCTGGAAGGCGGCGTGGCCGGCCTGCCACAAGGCCTCGTCACTCGTGGCCAGGCCGGTGGCCAGCACGCCCAGGCCGCCCCAGTAGTAGTGGTTGTTGCGGCGCCGTTTCGGATTGTCCCAATACGCCAGATTGGCCCGTGCCAGCTTCTGCAACCAGGGGTCAATGCGCGCGCGCTGCCGGGTATCAGCCTGGTCATGCACCTTCAGGTAGGCCATCGCTACCGCATCGAGCATCCACTGCCGCATGTAGAACGACTGATCGTTGTTGACCCGGATCATCTGCCCGAGCATGGCGCCATCGTCGGCCCACGCACCCAGCCAGCCCAGCGTGCACTGTGCCGCTGCCGGGTTACCGTCGCGCAGGTAGTCGTCGCTCATGCGCGCCACGTCGGCGGCATAGCGGTCCAGCGGCGCAGTGGCGTCCTTGTTCTGCTGGTGCAGTACCGGGTCGATCACCGAGCCGGCCTTGTCGGTGTAGTAGCCCAGGGCGCGGATGTCGGGGTGTCCGGCCGGTGGCGGCGGGCAGGCAGCGTAGGCAGGAGCGCAGGCCAACAGCGCGGGCAGCAGCGCAAGACGCAAGAGGGGGAGAGACATGGACGCCGGCGGAAGGGGGAACCCGGCGAAAGATGCGCCCGGAGTTGTTCGCCAAGTGTGAGGTCACGCACGCCCGATGTGCAACGGTTCAGGACCGGAGCGGCTCCAGCGTGGCGGGAAGGATGCGTTGCGCTGTAGGCGACGCGTGCCCTTCTGGG
Organism: Stenotrophomonas sp. S4; assembly: GCF_054187805.2. Lineage (NCBI taxonomy): Bacteria > Pseudomonadati > Pseudomonadota > Gammaproteobacteria > Lysobacterales > Lysobacteraceae > Stenotrophomonas > Stenotrophomonas sp. S4. The sequence continues at coordinate 1,427,264 of NZ_CM196188.1, forward strand.
CAGCGGGGTTGCGATGTAGTCTGCGGGTGATTCACCTACTCTGGAGATCGACCATGAAAATCACGGACTTTCTGGTAATGGATCACTATGGCGACCAGATCGACGCCGATCCCCATGGCAACAACATTGCATTCTGCTGTTTCGACTGCGGGTATCCCATACTGGCCGTCGCGCTGGAGAACCAACGTGGGTTTGATGAAATGCATCCGGCGGCATGCCGGGGCTGCAAGGTGAAGTACTTTCTTGATATCCGCAGCCATGCCGGGAAGCTGTACATACACCGGATGTGAGGCCGTTGGGTGCTTCAAACGAGAACGGCCCGGGAAGCCCGGGCCGTGAGATGCTGCCAGAGCCGCGGGGCATTCAGCCCCGCGCCCGATCACTCGATCGGCTGGTCCAGCATCAGCTGGCGTGCGAAACGCACCGGCGGGGCGCCGTAGGACAGCACCTGGTCGTGGTACGCCTTCAGGTTGAACTTGTCGCCCAGCTTCTCCTGCACCGCCTTGCGGGTGTCGAAGTGTTCCTGCGCACCGACGAAGTAGGTCGGCAGCTGCGCCGAGGTCAGCTGCGCGCGCACCCACTTGCCGGCGGCTTCGCTTTCCTGCTGGAACGCGTCGTGGGTCATCAGGTGCATCGCCTTCTCGCGATCCCAGTTGTCCACGTGCACGCCCTGGTCGAGGATCGCGTTGGAGATCGTGCGCAGGTAGAACTTCAGCTGCACCAGGTGGAACAGCGGGTCGTTGTTGAGGTAACCCTGCTCCTGCATCATGCGCTCGGTATAGACCGCCCAGCCTTCGGCGAACAGGCCCGAACGCAGCACCGCACGCAGGGTCGAGGGGAACTTGGCCGAGTGCCAGCCTTCCAGGTAGTGGCCCGGGGTGCCTTCGTGGATGCTCAGCAGGTGGATCATGCGCGAGTTGTATTCACGCAGGAACGAGTCGACCTGCTTCTCGTTCCAGTCGTCCGGAATCGGCGACACGGCGTAGAAGGTCTTCAGGTTCTTGTCCAGCGGGCCCGGCGAATCGCAGTAGGCCACGGCCACGCCACGCTGGAATTCCGGCATCAGGATGATGTCCACCGGCGCATCGGGCAGGGTCACCAGGTCGTGCTCGCGCACGAACGCGGTGGACTGCTCCAGCGCGGCCTTGGCGTCGTCGACCACCTTGTCGCGCGCCGGCTTGTCAGCGTAGGCCAGTTCCAGTGCGGCCTCGATCGCCTTCTGCTGCTGCTCGTCGGTCGGCTGGGCCGGCATTTCCGGCGCACCCGGCTTGTCCTTCAGCACGGTCTGCGCGATGCCGTACATGTCTTCGCGCACGCGCTTGAGTTCGGCGCGTGCACGCTCACCGATCTCCTGGCGCGACAGCGAGGAGCTCAGTGCGAACTTCAGCTTCTGGTCGTACTTTTCCGCACCGATGCGGAAGTCGCCCTTGGCATTCGGCACCAGGGTCTTGTCCAGCCAGGTCTGCTGTTCGTCCACGGCCTTCTTCAGGCCGTCGATGGCGGCCTGCAGGCGCTGCTGGTCGGCCTGCGGCAGTTCACCGATGTGCGGGGTGATGAAGGTATCGACGATGCTGAGGATGCCCTTGTTCTGCTTGGCCACCGTCTCGGCGTGGATCTTCGGCACGCGGGCCGGATCCAGGTTCTCGCGGGCCTGGGCGAAGATCGCCGGCAGCTTTTCCATGCGCGCGGTGGCCGACTTCAGGCGCTCCGGCAGCGGCGCGAACTCGCGGGCCATCAGGCCGTAGATCGCGCTGCCGGCGATGCCGTTGTACAGCTGCGGGTCCCACTTGCCGGACTGCAGCACTTCGGCGTTCCAGATCTCCGACTGCAGCTGGTTGCGCAGGATCGCTGCGTCCACCTGGTTCTCGCGGCCCAGCTTGGCCACCTCGATCTTGTCCAGCTCGCCCAGCAATGCCTTGTAGGCGGCCACGGTCTTCTGCTGGCCGGCGGCACTCAGGTCATCCAGCTCGCTGTCGTAGCGGTGGTCACCGATCTGGGTGGCGCTGACCGGCGAGAGCTGCATCCAGGTGTCCAGGGCGCGCTTGGACAGGTCGGCGAAGGCGGCATCGACCGCCGCGTCACCAGCCTGCTGGCTGGCGGCCGGGGTGGAACCGTTGGTCGGGGCGTCGGCCGGCTGGCAACCGGCCAGGGCGGCGACCAGGGCGAGGGCAAGGAGATGCGGGCGCATCGGCGTTCCTGTACAGGGTCAAACCCAGAGCATAGGCCCCCGGGGCTGCTTTGTCCCCGTGCCATAGGATTACCATGGGCGCAGACAGGGACTCTCCAGCGGAGCGCAGGACATGGAATACCAGGGAAGCTGCCATTGCGGCAGGATCGCATTCACCGTGCAGGCCGGGACGCCGATCAGCGACGTCATCGACTGCAACTGCTCGATGTGCCGCCGCCGCGGCAGCCTGCTGTGGTTCGCGCCGCGTGAGGCGTTCCAGCTGACCACCGATCCGGCGGACGTGGCGACCTATCATTTCAACAAGGCGCACATCGATCACCACCACTGCCGCGAGTGCGGCATCGCGCCGTACAGCGAAGCGGTCGACCCGCGCACCGGTTCGCCGATGGTGGCGGTGAACGTGCGCTGCGTGCCGCAGGTGGACCTGGCCGGTCTTTCGGTGACCTCCTACAACGGGGCCGCTCTGTGAGGTCGCTGCGCGCGTGGACGCGCTTGATAGCGATGCCGGTACTGCTGCTGGCACTGGTGGCCTGCGCCAGGAACGGCGAGCGCGCGGCAGAGGCCGGCGCCACTGCGGCCGATGCCGCTGTCGCGTCGCCGGAAGGCGCGTTCCTCGCCTACGAACATGACGTGCAGGTGCAGCTGGAGGCGGCGCAGATCGCACCGCGCATCCAGCAGATCGCACAGGCCTGCCAGAGTGCGAAGTTCGGCGACTGTGCGGTGCTGCAGGTTGACCAGCGCAGCGGCGAGCAGCCCAGCGGCGAGGTCAAGGTGCGCATCGCGCCGAAGGGCGCCGAGCCGTTGATCGCGATGGCCGGTGAAGGTGGAAAACTGCAGTCGCGCAACACGCGCGCCGAAGATCTCGCGCAAGCCGTGGCCGATACGGCACTGACCAAGGCGCGGCTGGAGAAGGAACATGCGCGGCTGCTGTCCTACCAGGACCGCAAGGACCTGAAGATCGAAGACCTGATGGCGATCACCACGCGCCTGTCGGAGATCGAAGCGGGCGTCGAGCAGGCCAACAAGGATGCCGCCCAGCAGCGCCGGCGCATCGATACCCAGCTGGTGACGATCCACTTCGACACCACCTCGGGCCAGCGCAGCCGCAGCGAGATCGGTGAGGCGCTGAGCGAGTCGGGCAGCATCCTCAGCACCAGTATTGCGTTCCTGATCCGCGCCGCGGCCGCGCTGCTGCCGGTGGCGGTGCTGGCCCTGATCGCGGCCTGGGGTGTGCGGGTGTGGTGGCGCCGCCGCCGCAGGCTGCCGCCCAGCCTTTGAGGTGAAGGTTGATGCCGGCAACCCGCCGGCATCAGCCCTCGTCGGTTTCGTATTCCACGAACACGTCCAGCTCGAGCGCCAGTTCCTGCACGGCATCGCGCACCTTCTGCGCGGTGCTTTCATTGCCGACTTCCACTTCCAGTTCGTGGATGCCTGGGCCGATGTCATCGGACAGCCCGGCCGAACTGGAATCGTCGTCGTCCATGTGCGGCATCAGGTCGTCGGTTTCCTCGACATGTTCGATGCCATCCAGGCCGAGCAGCAGGTCGCTGATCGCGCGGGCGTCGTCTTCGGTTCCGGTGATGCGCAGTCGCAGCATGGCCATGGCGTCGATACGGTGTGGGGTTGCCTGCAGCCTAGCCAGCGTGAAGCAAAGAACGGGTGAGGGCGCAGTCAGCCGTGCGTGGCCGGGCGCCCGAGCAGGCTTTCCGGCAACGCGGGAATCGGCGTGCGTTCGTCCTGCGCCTGCTCCAGCAACCAGTCGATGAACAGGCGCGCGGCGTGGCTAGGCGGTTGTCCTTCGGCATGCACCACGTGATACGCGTAGCGCGCTTTCAGCGCCGGGCCGGGCAGGCGCACCACCTCGTAGCGTTGCAGGTAGGGCTGCGCGATGTGGGTGCGTGCCAGCACCGCGCCCATGCCGTACACCGCGGCACGCATCGCATCGGTACTGTCGGCGAAGGTATGCATCGGCGGCAGCGGCGAGGGCGGGCGCACGCCGGCATGACGGAACCAGTCACGCCAGCCCTGTGGCGAAAGGTCGGTCAGCAGCGGCAGGTCAGCGATGCGCGCCGGATCGACCAGCGTTTCGACCCCGGCCAGCGCCGGTGAGGCCACCGGGAACAGGTAGTCGTCCATCAGGTGCTGCGCACGCAGGCCCGGCCATTGGCCCAGCCCGTAGCGGATGCCGACTTCCGGCCCGTTGTCGTCGTAGCGGTCCAGGCCGCTGCCGGTATGCAGCTCGATGCGGATGTGCGGATGGGCCTGGGTGAAACGCGGCAACCGCGGCAGCAGCCAGCAGTACGACAGCGAACGCAGCGTGGTGATCCGCAATGGCACGCTGTCCGCATCCGGGTGCAGATGGTGGGCAACCGCCGCGACATCGGTGAAGGCAGCGCTGGCGGCGTCGGCCAGCTGCCGGCCCTCGGCGGTCAGGCGCACGCCGCGGGCATGGCGCAGGAACAGCCGGGTATCCAGCACCTCCTCAAGGCGGCGCACGTGATGGCTGACCGCGCTTGCGGTCAGGTGCAGCTCCTGGGCGGCCTGGGCGAAGTTCTGGTGGCGCGCGGCGACCGCGAACACGGCCAGCGCGGGGAGCAGGGAAGGGCGTAGCTGCATGTCGAGCCTCAAACCATATTTGTGGCTGGCAGCGATACTACGCGCTTGTGCGGCAGGCGTCTGCGCCCGATCCTGTCTGCCTTGGCGAGGAACAGACGATGGACGGAGGCAGGGCATGAATGCGGTCCCACAGGCGGCCGAGCGCGACTGGCGCACACCGCTGGAATTGACCCTGCTGGGCGCCATCTGGGGCTGCTCGTTCCTGTTCATGCGGGTAGCGGTGCCGTCGTTCGGCCCGTTCGCGCTGGTCGAGGTGCGGCTGGTGCTGGGCGCGCTGGTGCTGCTGCCGTTCCTGTGGCGCGCCCGCGCACAGTTTCCGCCGCGGCGCTGGCTGTGGCTGGCACCGATCGGCCTGATCAACTCGGCGCTGCCGTTCGTGCTGTTCGCTTATGCCGCCGAACAGGCACCGGCCGCGATCGGTGCGATCTGCAATGCGATGACGGTGCTGTTCGCCGCGCTGATCGCTTTCCTGTTCTTCGGCGAGAAGATCGGCATGCGCCGTGCGGGCGCGCTGCTGGTCGGCTTTGCCGGTGTAGTGGTATTGGCCACGGCCAAGGTCTCGGGCCTGAGCATCGGCACCGCGGTGCTGGCCGGCGCCGCTGCGTCGCTGCTGTACGGCCTGGGCGTGAACCTGGTGAAGCGGCACATGACCGGCCTGCCGTCGGCGGCAGCTGCGGCGGCAACGCTGTCGTGTGCCTCGCTGTGGATGCTGCCGATGGCGGTGAGCCACTGGCCGCAGGCGGCGATTCCAGCCAAGGCCTGGGGCGCGGCGATTGCCCTGGGCGTGGCCTGTACCGGCCTGGCGTTCCTGATGTTCTACCGCCTGATCGGGCGTATTGGCCCCTCGCGTGCATCCACGGTGACCTACCTGATTCCGCTGTTCGGCGCGGCGTTTGCGTGGTTGTTCCTGGGTGAGCCGGTGACGCTGCAGATGCTGATTGCCGGTGCGTTGATTCTGGGGAGTGTGGCGGTGAGTCAGAAGGGCTGAGGCGTTGGCGTTTTGCGCGTGGCGCGTGCTGAAGGTGCTTCATCGTTCATGGGTGTTACTTTTCTTTGTACGCAAAGAAAAGTAACCAAAAGAAACGTTCCGCCAGCCGCGAGCCGATGCTACGCATCGGTGCCCTGTGCTCCTCGGCCCGTCGAGGGACGGCGCGGGAACTCGCTGCGCTCAGACACCCGCGCCTCTTCGCCCTCGCCGGACCTGCGGTGCTCGGCTCGCTCAAGGCGGACCCAGATCAAAGGCCACAGCTGCACCCAGTAGATCCACGCCATGCGTGGATGCTTTTGCGGTTGATCTTGACCTTCCAGTCCGCTTTGAGCGAGCCGAGCATCGCAGGGGAATCAGGGGCGAAGAGGCGCCGATGTCCTGTAGAGCCGACTGTTAGTCGGCTGACTTCCTCGCACCGTCCCCTGATTCACCGAGAAGCGCAGGGGACCGGCGTGCGAAGCACGGCGGCTCGCAACCTGGCGGCGCGTTTCTTTTGGTTACTTTTCTTTTCGCGCGAAAAGAAAAGTGACGCCCATGAACAATGAAGCGCCTTCAGCAGGCGCCACGCGCAGAACCTGCGACGGCGCTACTTCACCGGCACCGGAATATTGCAAAGATCGATATGCCCCGCCGGGCGCTTGTAGAAATCATCCACGCGATTGCGACGGGCCTCCACCGTATCGGCGAAGGTCTTCGAATCGGTGCGCAGCACCTGGATCGGGGTGCGCTCGGCTGCCGGCACGTCGCTGGCACGGTGGATCGACACGATCGGCGTACGCAGCTTCGGGTCGGTGTAGAAGCCCATCGGCGCCGGGCCGCGCGGGGTTGCACTGAGCAGTTCCATGCCTTTCAGCACGCGGCCGACCAGGGTGATGTTGCGGTCCAGCTGGCGCGGCGACTGCCCGGTCACCACGTACAGTTCGGCACCGATGCTGCTGTCTTCCTCGTTGCTGCGGCCGGCGCCGAGCATACCGTAGCAGTGCGCCAGCCAGGCCTTGCCGGCCTGCGGGTCCTGGCCGACCGGGAAGCCGTCGACGAAACCGGTCTGCGCGGCCCAGCCGTCGCGATCCGGCAGCACGCTGACCTTCAGGCCGGCGCTGGCGCGTTCGAATTCAGCCGGCAGCTTGCGCGCGGCACTACCGAACGGCTTGGCCTTGGCGGCGTCATCGGCGTCGGCATCACCGAACTGCACCACGAAGTTGTCCTGCGAGCGGTAGATGCTGGTGCCGTCCCAGAAGTGCTCGTGGGCGAAGGTCTGGATGTTGGCGACATGGCGCGGGGCGAATTGGGGCGCCAGCTCGATGATCACCCGCCCGGCCGGCAGGTCCATGTACAGCAGGTTGGCCGGGTCCGGGGTGCGCCAGTCGCTGGCCGCCGACGCGTCGAGGATCTGCTGCGGGCTGCGGTAGGGCGTGGCCGCGCTGGCCAGGGCGGGCAGCAGGCAGGCGAGGGCGGTCAGGGCAAGGCGACGATGGTGCGGCATGGGAACCCCGGAACATGAACGAGGCTTCGATTCTGCGCGAGCGGCCCGGCCACGCCAACCGGCACGATGACTAACGACACATTCGCTATACCGAACTTCGTACTAGTGTGGACTTCAACGTAGTGGAGGGCCGGCCATGTCCGAGGACGATGTCCACCTGAAGAAGTTCCAGAAGGAGCTGAGCGCCGGAACGGTGTCGCTGGCCCTGCTGGCGGTGCTGGCCCGGGCCGGCGAGCCGCTGTACGGGTATCTGATCGCGAAGGAACTGGAGCGGGTGGGCGAGGGCGTGCTGAGCGGCAAGCAGAGCGCGCTGTACCCGGTGCTGCGCAACCTGGAGGGCGCCGGGCTGCTGGAAAGCCATGTGGAGCCGTCCAGCAGCGGGCCGCCGCGGCGCTACTACCGCATCAACGAACGTGGCCGCGACGTGCTGGCGCAGTGGCGCCAGGCCTGGCAGGCCACCCGCGATTCCGTCGATTCCGTGTTGGAGGGGGTACCGCAATGAACGACCCGAGCCTGGCAGGCCGAGCCCTGCCGACCACCATTCCACAGTACCTGACGCAGCTGCGCGCGGCGCTGGAGGGCGCCGATCCGGCGATGGTGCAGGACGCGCTGTACGACGCTGAGGAGTACCTGCGTTCGGAGCTGGCCGCGCAGCCGGGCCGCAGCGAGGCCGAGGTGATCGCCGACGTCGCCGGCAGCTATGGCGCACCGGACGAAGTGGCCGAGATCTACCGCGAGACCGAAGTGACCGTGAACCGCGCGCTGCGTACACCGCGTGCGGATACCGCGCCGGTGCTGCGTGCGGCGGCCGAAGCCAGTGGTGTCGAGCCCGCCGCGCCGCCACCGGCGCCGGTACAGCGCTCGCTGCTGGCCCGCTTCTTCGGCGTGGTGGCCGATCCGCACACCTATGGCGCGCTGTTCTACATGCTGCTGTCGCTGGCCACCGGCATCTTCTTCTTCACCTGGGTGGTGACCGGCCTGTCATTGTCGCTGGGCCTGCTGGTCCTGATCATCGGCATTCCGCTGACCGTGCTGTTCTTCGGCTCGGTGCGCGGGCTGGCGCTGCTGGAAGGGCGGCTGGTGGAAGCGCTGCTGGGCGAACGCATGCCGCGCCGTCCGCGCTATACCGACCGCAGCCGCACCTGGCTGCAGCGCGTCGGCGACATGTTCACCGATGGCCGCACCTGGCTGACCCTGCTGTACTTCGTGCTGATGCTGCCGCTGGGCGTGGTCTACTTCACCATCGCGGTGACCCTGCTGTCACTGTCGCTGGGCCTGATCTGGGCGCCGGTCGCGGCGATCTTCAGCGGCGACATTCCGGGCGTCTACGTCGACGGCGTGAACGTGCTGCCGATGGCGGCCTCGCCGCTGGTAGCGATCGTGGTTGCCGCCGTGGGCGCGTTGCTGCTGCTGCTGACGATGCACCTGGCACGCGGCATCGGCAAACTGCATGGGCTGATCGCCAAGAACCTGCTGGTGCGGTTGTAAGCGGTCAGGGGTCATAGCCCTGTTCGCAGAACAGGGCTATGACCCCGGATCCGATCGTGCTGGGGTCAGAGCCCTTTCCGTTGGAAAGGGGTCCGACCCCGGGTCGGGCGGGGCATTACCCCGCCTTGCGCCGCAACGGGGTCACGTTGCTCTTCTTCTTCGTGGCCTTCGCCGCCGGGGCTTCGGCATGTGCGGCGAAGAAGTCGCGCACCTTCGGGTACACCACTTCGCGCCAGCGACGGCCGCTGAAGATGCCGTAATGGCCGGCACCTTCGACGATGAAATGCTCGCGGCGGTCAGCCGCGATACCGGTGCACAGCGCCTGCGCGGCTTCGGTCTGGCCGAGGCCGGCGATGTCGTCCAGCTCGCCTTCGATGCTCAGCAGCGCGGTATCGCGGATCGCCGACGGATCGACCTTCTCGCCGTTGACCACCCACTCGCCACGCGGCAGCAGGAAGTCCTGGAACACCACGCGGATGGTGTCGAGGTAATACTTGGCCGGCATGTCCAGCACCGCGTTGTACTCGTCGTAGAAACGACGGTGCGCGTCGGCGTCTTCCAGGTCGCCCTTGACCAGGTCGGTGTAGAAATCCCAGTGCGAGCTGAAGTGGCGGCTCGGGTTCATCGACAGGAACCCGGCGTGCTGCAGGAAGCCCGGGTACACGCGGCGGCCGGCGCCGGGATAGCTGGCCGGCACGGTGTGGATGACGTTGTTCTCGAACCACGACAGCGGGTTCTGCGTGGCCAGGTTGTTCACTGCGGTCGGGCTGCAGCGGGCGTCGATCGGGCCACCCATCATCACCAGCGTGCGCGGCGTGGGTTCGCCACGGCTGGCCATCAGCGAAACCGCAGCCAGTACCGGCACGGTCGGCTGGCACACGCTCACCACGTGCAGGCGCTCCACGCCAAGGTGGCGGATGAACTCCTGGATATAGGCGATGTAATCGTCCAGGCCGAATTCGCCTTCGCTGGACGGCACCATGCGCGCGTCGACCCAGTCGGTGACGTACACGCGGTGGTCGCGCAGCAGCGTGCGCACGGTATCGCGCAGCAGCGTGGCGTGGTGGCCGGACAGCGGCGCCACCACCAGCACGAACGGCTGGTTGAGCATGGTGTGCAGCTGGTCGGCTTCATTGCTGTGGCGCTTGAAGCGCAGCAGCTTGCAGAACGGCTTGCTCACTTCCTCGTGCACGACGATCGGCACGCGCTCGCCATCGACGTCGATTTCGTTGATGCCCCACTCGGGCTTCTCGTAATCCTTGCCGATGCGGTGGAAGAGTTCATTGACCGCTGCCAGGCGATCGGCACCGGGCATCTGCGACCACCAGTGGCCCTGGTTGGCGAAGAATTTGGCGTTGGCCTGGGCCTGGTGCACCCAGGGGGCGAGCAGGTTGCGGGTCAGTTCGTGCAGTTGATAGAGCATGACGACCGAATATGTATGGTCATATGTTGCCGCGCAGCATATCCCATCCGGGTGTCCCGCAGGTTAAGTCGGCTGAAAATAATGAATCCGGATTCACATCCGTTCCAGCGCGGCCGCATCGCCTGCCAAGGCGGGGCCGAGCCAGCAGTGCGACCCGACCGGCTGCAGGCCTTGCCGGGCCAGCGTCCGTCGGTACCAGCGCGCCGGGCGGGCCTGGAAGCCCTCGTGGTCGCCCTCGAACGCGTCTTCGGCGGCGAAGGTCTCCAGGAAGGCCACGCCGCCGGTCAGCTCCGCCACGCCGGCCAGTCCGGCACGCAGCTCGCGGTCGGGCACGTAGTGCATCACGTCCGAGCAGACCAGCAGGTCGACCGGGGCGCAGGGCCGCAGCCAGGCGAAGTCGCCAAAGCGGGCCAGGTGCAGGTTGCGGGTGCGGCCGTAGCGGCGCACAGCGTACTCGCTGCTGTCGAAGCCGAGGTATTCGACCTTCGGACGCAGCTTCAGCAGCGGCGCGCGCCAGGCGCCTTCGCCGCAGCCGATGTCCAGCACGCTGCGGATCGGCCGCTCCAGATAGTACTCGGCGCTGGCCACGGCCAACGCGACCTTGCGCGCCAGGCGGGCGCTGCCGCCGATGTCGGCGCGGCGGTACCAGCGTTGGAAGTAGGCGGCGTCGTAGGTCTTGTCCATGGGGTGGTGCGCGATCGGGGAAAACGGCGCCTATCGTACGGTGTTGCGGCGCGCCATGCGTCGATGTGTCGCGGCGTGCGTGCCTGCGGCCGCCTTGCCATGGCATGCGAGAATGGCCGCCAACCTACGCCAGCCGCCGGAGCGAGCGCATGCAGAGCTACTACTGGGTCAAGACCTTCCACATCGTGTTCGTGGTGGCGTGGATGGCCACGGTGTTCTACCTGCCGCGCATCCTGGTCAACCTGGCCGAGACCGCAGGCCAGCCGGCGGTGACCGAGCGCCTGCAGCTGATGGGCCTGCGCCTGTACCGCTTCGGCCACTCGATGTTCGGCCTGGCATTCCTGCTCGGGCTGGTGCTGTGGCTGGGCTACAAGGTCATTCCGGACTTCCCGACCATGGTCGCCCCGGGCGGTGCCGGTTGGCTGCACGCCAAGCTGGGGCTGGTCGTGGTGTTGCTGGCGTACTTCATCTGGATCGGGCGGCTGCTGAAGGGCGTGGCCAAGGGCAGGGCGCTGCCGTCGTCGCGCGCGCTGCGCTGGATCAACGAGATCCCGCTGCTGGCGTTCATTCCGATCGTGTGGCTGGTGCTGGCCAAGCCGTTCTGAGATCCCGCTATCCGTAGAGCCATGCTTGGCTCTACGGGTTCGCGTGATTCTTCGCCAAAGCAGAGGCATCCACGCATGGCGTGGATCTACTGGGTGCAGCTGTGGCTTTTGATGTTCAGGTCCGCCATGAGCGAGCCGAGCATCGCAGGCGAATCAGGGGCGAAGAGGCGCCGATGTCTGAGCGCAGCGAGTTCGGCGCCGTCCCCTGATTCACCGAGAAGCGCAGGGAACCGGTGCATGGCACCGGCTCGCGTTCGGCGGCGTGTTCTTTGGTTACTTTCTTGCACGAGCAAGAAAGTAACAAGCCGATGAATCAGGCCGCTTCGTACGTGCCGTAGCTGCGCAGGCGGGTGTAGCGCTGTTCCAGCAGCTGCTCGGTGGACAGCTTGTCCAGCGCGTCCAGTTCGTTCAGCAGCACGGCCTTCAGGCGCTTGGCCATCTGCGTCGGGTTGCGGTGGGCGCCGCCGGTCGGCTCGCGCACGACCTTGTCGACCAGGCCCAGGCTCTTCAGGCGCGGCGCGGTCAGGCCCAGCTGCTCGGCGGCATCCTTGGCCTTGCCGGCATCCTTCCACAGGATCGAGGCGCAGCCTTCCGGGGTGATGGTCGAGTACACCGCGTATTCCAGCATCACGGTACGGTCGCCCACGCCCAGCGCCAGCGCGCCGCCGGAGCCGCCTTCACCGATCACGGTGCAGATGATCGGCACCTTCAGTTCGGCCATCTCGATCAGGTTGCGCGCGATCGCTTCGGACTGGCCGCGCGATTCGGCGTCGATGCCCGGCCAGGCGCCGGCGGTGTCGATCAGGGTCAGCACCGGCAGGCCGAAGCGTTCGGCCATCTTCATCAGGCGCAGGGCCTTGCGGTAGCCCTCCGGCTTGGGCATGCCGAAGTTGCGCTTGATCTTTTCCTTGGTGTCGCGGCCCTTCTGGTGGCCGATCACCATCACCGCGCGGCCGTTGATGCGGGCCAGGCCGCCCATGATGGCCTTGTCGTCGGCGAAGGCGCGGTCACCGGCCAGTTCCTGGAACTCATCGCAGATGATGCGGATGTAGTCAGCGGTGTACGGGCGCGACGGGTGGCGGGCCAGCTGCAGCACCTGCCACGAGGTCAGGTTGCGGAAGATCTGCGCGGTGCGCATGCGCAGCTTGTCCTGCAGCGCGTGCACTTCGGCCTCGACATTGACCGCCGGCCCGGCACTGGCGTTGCGCAGCTCCTGGATCTTGGCTTCCAGGTCGGCGATGGGTTGCTCGAAGTCGAGGTAGTTCGGATTCATCGGAAGCCGTCGTGTAAAGAAGAGGGGAATTCTAGCCGAATGCGTGCAAACCGCCCGTACGCCCTCGTCTGGAAGGCGACGGTAGCGCAGCCGGGCAGGGGGCGCCAGTCAGCTCAGGGCACCACCAGGGCGCTGCGGCCCATCAGCTGGCTGCGCTGCGAGACGAAGTCGTTGTAGGCCTCGTTGGCCTCCCGGCCCAGGCCGCTGCCGAGGCTGGCGGTGGCCGAGGTGAAGGCCATCTGTGCGGCGAAATCCTGCTTGCGCAGGGCCTTCTGTTCATCGGCGGTGGTGGCCTTCAGCCAGCGGGCATAGACCTCGCGCAGCGGCGCGGCATGCGCCTCGAAGGCCGGTACCAGCGCGGGCAGGCTGGCCGGGGCCGGTTCCAGCTTGAAGGCCGGGGCCACGTAGCCGGCCGGCTGTTCACGCTTGAACGCGCCCGGCTCGCCCATGCCGTCTTCGACGTAGGCGATGAAGTCCGGCGCGGTGAACACCTTGGCCACGATCTGGCCGCCGCTGGAATCAACATGGGCCACCACTTTTTCCTTCGGGAACGGTTCGCGCACGCCGTAGGTCCAGGTCTTGTCGATGAACAGTGCGTGGCTTTTCTCGAACGGGCCTTCGAAGTCGACGCCGCCCAGCTGGATACCGGAATTGCCGACGCCGAAGTTCTTCACCTTGCTTTCGTCGGTGACATAGATCTCGCGGGCGATCACGTACTCGCTGAGGGTCGGGTTGATCAGCCCGCCACGACCGTCGACGTAGACGATGAAGCGCACATCACCGAGCTTGTCGGTGTGCAGGCGATGCTCGCCGATGGCCAGCGAGACCGGGCGCGAACCCTGCGCGGCCACCGGCAGGTCCTGGCCGTCGATGCTCAACGCCAGCGGCGTGTCGGTCGGGTTGTCGATCTGGAACTCGATCTTCGACGGGGAGCAGGCGGCCAGGGCCAGTGCGGCAGCGAACGGGAACAGCAGGGTCTTCATCGGCAATCGTCCTTGATACTTGGAACGGGGAAACAGGGGGGACAGGAAAACCAGGGAGCCAGCCTCAGCTGGCCCAGGGCGGGCTGTAGCGCACCTTCAGCGTGCGCACGGCCGGGTCGGCGCGCAGCGCCTCCATCAGCTTGGAATCGATGCGCACCGCGCTCTGCCCGGACACATCGAGCATGCCGGCGACGCCGCCGTGCGGCCCCTTCAGCAGCAGGTCCAGGCGCAGCGGCGTGCGGCCGGGGCGATGGCGGTCGAGCAGGGCGTCGATGCGCTCCCAGACCGGGCGCTGCTGGCGCAGGTCCAGGCGCAGCGAGAGCCGCGTGGCGTAGTTGGCGCAGACTTCGTCGAAGTCCCAGCACTGGCGGATGCGCAGCGCGAAGCCGCCGTTGAATTCGTCCTCGCGCAGGCCACCCTTGACCACCAGGATGCGGTCCTTGGTCATCAGGTGGCCGAATTCGGCCATCGCGTCGGAGAACGCGCTGCACTCGACGCGGCCACGGCCGTCCTCGAGCTGGATGAAGATCTGGCTCTCACCCTTGCGGCGCACGCCGACCACCTGGCCGGCCAGTACGGTCTGCACTTCCGGGCGCCAGCGCTTTTCGCCGCCACCACCGCCACCGCTGTTGGCGCTCCAGATCTTCTCCACCGCGCCCAGGTCGTTGCCGACCAGGTCGCGCACATCGTCGCGCCAGGGATCGAACGGGTGGCCGCTGAGGTAGAAGCCCAGCGTGTCGCGCTCGCCGTTCAGGCGCTGCAACAGCGGCCATTCCTCGGCCTCGGGCAGGTCCAGCTGGATCGTGGTCGCGCTCGGGTCGGGGCCGCCGAACAGCGAGTTCTGGCCCGACGCACGTTCGCGCGCCATCTGGTCGGTGGCCTTGATCACCTCCGGCAACTGCAGCATCAGCGAGGCGCGGTTGTGGCCGAGCTCATCCAGTGCGCCGCAGTTGATCATCGCTTCCAGCGTGCGCCGGTTGAGCTTGGCCGAACCGACGCGGGTGCAGAAGTCGAGCAGGTCCTTGTACTCCCCGCCCTTCAGGCGTTCGTCCACCACCGCTTCGCAGGCACCCTGGCCGACGCCCTTGATCGCGCCCAGCCCGTACTGGATGGTGTCCGGCGTCACCGCCTCGAACATGAAGGCCGATTGGTTAACCTTCGGCGGCAGCACGGTCAGGCCGAGGTTGCGCACCTCGTCGAGGAAGCCGACCACCTTGTCGGTGTTGTCCAGGTCCGAGGACAGCGTGGCGGCCATGAACTCGGCCGGGTAGTGGCGCTTCAGCCAGGCGGTCTGGTAGCTGACCAGCGCGTAGGCAGCGGCGTGCGACTTGTTGAAGCCGTAGCCGGCGAACTTCTCCATCAGGTCGAAGATCGCATCGGCCTTGGCCTCGTCCACGCCGTCCTTGGCCGCGCCTTCGCGGAAGATCTCGCGGTGCTTGGCCATTTCCGCCGGCACCTTCTTGCCCATCGCGCGGCGCAGCAGGTCGGCGCCGCCCAGCGAGTAGCCGCCGACGATCTGCGCCATCTGCATCACCTGCTCCTGGTACACCATGATGCCGTAGGTGTCCTTCAGGATCGCTTCGGTGCGCGGATCGGGATAGATGATTTCTTCCTGGCCGTGCTTACGCGCGTTGAAGGAGGGAATCAGGTCCATCGGGCCGGGGCGGTACAGCGACACCAGCGCGATCAGGTCTTCGAAACGGTCGGGGCGCGCGTCCTTCAGCAGGCGGCGCATGCCCGAGGATTCGAACTGGAACACCGCGCCGGTATTGCCGTTGGCGAAGATGTCCTTGTAGGTGGGCGTGTCGTCCAGCGGGATCGCGGCGATGTCCACCGGCGGGATGCCGGCGCGCTCATGGCGCTTGTTGATCGCCTTCACCGCCCAGTCGATGATGGTCAGTGTGCGCAGGCCCAGGAAGTCGAACTTCACCAGGCCCACTTCTTCCACGTCGTTCTTGTCGAACTGGGTGACCGGGTTCTTGCCGAGGCCGTTCTCGTCGTGTTCGGCGTACAGCGGGCAGAACTCGCTCAGCGGCTCGGGCCCGATCACCACGCCACCGGCGTGCTTGCCGGCGTTGCGGGTCAGGTCTTCCAGCTGCAGCGCCAGATCGATCAGGTCGCGGACATCGTCCTCGGTCTCGTAGCGCTGGATCAGTTCGGCCGAGGCCATTTCCGAGCTCGGGCCTTCCTTGCCCTTGCCCAGCGCATCCTTCAGGTGGATGCCGAGGATGTTCGGGATCAGCTTGGAGACGCCGTCGACCAGGCCGTACGGGAAACCGAGCACGCGGCCGGAGTCGCGCACCACCGCCTTGGCGGCCATGGTGCCGTAGGTGATGATCTGGCTGACGCGCTCGCGCCCGTACTTGCGTGCGACGTAGTCGATCACCTCGTCGCGGCGGTCCATGCAGAAGTCGATGTCGAAGTCGGGCATCGACACGCGTTCGGGATTGAGGAATCGCTCGAACAGCAGGTTGTACGGCAGCGGGTCCAGATCGGTGATCTTCAGCGCCCACGCCACCAGCGAACCGGCACCCGAACCACGGCCGGGGCCGATCGGAATGCCCTGGTTCTTGCCCCACTGGATGAAGTCGGCCACGATCAGGAAGTAGCCCGGGAAGCCCATCTTGATGATGGTGTTGAGCTCGAATTCCAGGCGCTCGAAATACTCTTCGCGGGTCTTGCCCGGCGCCAGCGGATTCTTCTCCAGGCGCTCTTCCAGGCCGTTGCGCGACATCTTCTGGATCCAGGTGTCCAGGGTCTCGTCGTCCGGCACCGGGTAGTTGGGCAGGAAGTAGGTGCCCAGCCGCATCTCGATGTTGCAGCGCTCGGCCAGCGCCAGCGTGTTGTCGATCGCATCGGGGATGTCGGCGAACAGCGCGCACATCTCCTCGGCCGACTTCAGGTACTGCTGGTCGCTGTATTCGCGCGGACGCTTGGGGTCGTCCAGCACGCGGCCGGTGGAAATGCACACGCGCGCTTCGTGCGCGCTGAAGTCCGACGGCGACAGGAAGCGCACATCATTGCTGGCCACCACCGGCAGGCCGCGCTGGCCGGCGGCCATCAGCGCGAACTGGTTGAAGGTTTCCTCGCCCTCGCGGCCGGTGCGGGTCAGCTCCAGGTGCAGGCCATCGCCGAACACGCGCTGCCAGTCGGCCAGCTGCTGCTCGGCCAGTTCATGCTTGCCGTCCAGCGCCAGGCGCCCGGCCAGGCTTTGCCGGCCGGCCAGCGCGAACAGGTTGGCGTTGCCGGCCTTCAGCCAGTCCGGGTGCACGGCCACGCCGCCTTCCGGGCGATGGCCTTCCATCCAGGCGCGGGTCAGCAGGCGCGACAGGCTCAGGTAGCCCTCGCGATCGCGGCACAGCAGGGTCATCCGCCACGGGTCCTGGCCTTCCTCGGCGATCAGCACGTCGGCGCCGGCGATCGGCTTGATGCCCACGCCTTCGGCCGCCTTGTAGAACTTGACCAGGGCGAACAGGTTGTTGAGGTCGGTCACCGCCAGCGCGGGCAGGCCGAGTTCGACCGAGCGCGACAGCAGGTTGGCCTGCTTGGCCTTCTTCGGATCCGCCTGGTCGGGCTTGGCCGGCACGCGGATGGTCGAGTCCGCCAGCGAGAACTCGGTGTGGACGTGGAGATGTACGAAGCGGGAATTGGACATGCCGGACCAGGTTGGAGCGCGCGGGCCCCGGGTGCTGACGGAAGATCGTCGCCGGGGTCGGGATGCGCTGGAGTGCCCGGTCAGGGTAGCGAGGGCAGGGGGAGGCGACAAGCTCTTGACGGCACGCGATATCGCATTCGCGCTCTCGCTGCCCATGGTTCGCAGGCGAACCGCGGGCCCCGTCTCACCACGCTTCCACACCCTCCCGCCAGGGGCGCGTCCCCCTGACTCAGGGGGACGGTTTCCCAGCTGGGTTGTGGCAGCCGTTCAGGCGATCGCGATGGTGGCCGCCTGCGCCGCTTCCAGGCATTCACGCACCGGGGCGAAGCTGCGCCGGTGCTCCACGCAGGGGCCGTGCTCGCGCAGGGCGGCCAGGTGGGCCGGGGTGCCGTAGCCCTTGTGCTGCTCGAAGCCGTACTGAGGGTGGCGGGTATGCACGTCCAGCATGTAACGGTCGCGCGAGACCTTGGCCAGGATCGAGGCGGCCATGATCGCGCGGTCGATGCCATCGCCGCCGACCAGCGCCTGCGCCGGCAGCACCAGGCCCTTGGGTACCACGTTGCCATCGATGCGGGCGAAGCCGGCCACATGGGCCACCGCTGCAACAACGTCACGCATGCCCTGCAGGGTGGCCTGGTAGATGTTCAGGCGGTCGATGGTGTCCACGTCCACCAGCACCACATGCCAGGCCAGGGCGCGCTCGACGATGCGGTCATGCAGCTGCTCGCGGCGGGCCGCGGTCAACTGCTTGGAATCGTCCAGGCCGTTGATGCGTGGCCGTGACGGATCGAATACCACCGCCGCCACCGCCACCGGTCCGGCCAGCGGGCCACGCCCGGCCTCGTCGACACCGGCGACCAGGCGCTCCGGCTCGACCACCGTCGCGCCGTCGAACAGGGCCAGGCTGGCCGCAGCGGCGTGACGGCGGCTCATGCCTGCGCCTGGTCGCGCATCAGCAGCTCGCCGACGGCATCGGCGGCACGCGCCGAAGCGTTGCGGCGCAGGCGCTCGTGCAGGCGCACGTACGTGTCCTGCAGGTCGATCACCCGCTGCGGGTGGTCGAACCACTGCTGGATGGCCGCGGCCAGCCTGTCCGGCGTGCAGTCGTGCTGCATCAGCTCCGGCGCCAGGTCCTGGCCGGCCAGGATGTTGGGCAGGGCGAAGCGGTCGACCTTGATCAGGCCCAGCGCCTTGACCAGCCGGTAGGTCAGTTCATTGACGCGGTAACCGACCACCATCGGGCGCTTCACCAGCATGGCTTCCAGGGTCGCGGTGCCGGAGGCCAGCACCACCACGTCTGCGGCGATCATCGCGTTGCGCGCCTGGCCATCCAGCACGTGCGAATAGGCCACCGGCAACGCCGAGCGCGACAGCTGTTCTTCGATCAGCTGCCGGCAGGCCGGGTTGGCGGCCGGCACCACCACATGCAGGCCCGGAATGCGTTCGGAAACCTGCCAGGCGGCTTCGAAGAAGGGTTCGCCCAGGCGCGAGATCTCGCCCAGGCGGCTGCCCGGCAATACCGCCAGCACCTTGGCCGAGGTCGGAAGGCCGAGCGCGGCGCGTGCTTCCTCGCGGTTGCCCTGCAGCGGAATGTCATCGGCCATCGGGTGGCCGACGAAACGCGCATCGATGCCGTGCCTGGCATAGATCGGTGGCTCCATCGGGAACAGGCAGAGCACCAGGTCCGCGCTGCTGCCGATCTTCTCGGCGCGCTTCTCGCGCCAGGCCCAGACCGAGGGACTGACGTAATGCACGGTGCGTACGCCGCGCTGCTTCAGCCAGCGCTCGATGCCCAGGTTGAAGTCGGGTGCGTCGATACCGACGAACACGTCCGGCTGCCATTCCAGGGCGCGCTGGCGGAACGCCGAGCGCAGCTTCAGCAGTCGCGGCAGGTGGCGCAGCACTTCGGTCAGGCCCATCACCGCCAGCTCGCTGGCATCGTGCCAGGTCTGGCAGCCAGCGCTGCGCATGGCATCGCCACCAATGCCGGCGAACTCGGCATTCGGGAAGCGCGCCTTCAGTTCACGCACCAGGCCCGCACCGAGCAGGTCGCCGGACGCTTCACCGGCAACCAGCGCGATCCGCAACGGGCGCTCGCTGAGCACCCGCTGCGCGGGAACGCTGCCGGCCATCGAGGCCAGCGGAATCACCGCGGCGCCGGCCGGCGCCTGGCCGGTCGTGCTGCTCATCGCAGCAAGGGCCTCTCGGCGTGCTCGATGAAGTCCAGCATGGCCTTCACGTCATCGCTGTCACGCGCCTGTTCGGTCAGCTGCACCTTGGCTTCGGCCAGCGGCAGGCCAGCCACGTACAGCGTGCGGTAGGCACGCTTGATGGCCGAGATGCGGTCGGCATCGAAGCCGCGGCGCTTCAGGCCTTCGCTGTTGATGCCGCGCGGGCGGCCCAGCGAATCGGTACCGACCATGGTGAACGGCGGTACATCGCCATTGGTCAGCGCGCCCATGCCGAGGAAGGCATGCGCACCGATGCGGCAGAACTGGTGGGCACCGGCGAAGCCGCTGATGATCACGTAGTCGCCCACGGTGACGTGGCCGGCCAGGGTGGTGTTGTTGGAGAACACGCAGAAGTTGCCGACATGGCAGTCGTGCGCCACGTGCGTGTAGGCCAGCATCCAGTTGTCGTTGCCGATGGTGGTGATGCCGCCGCCGCCGCCGGTGCCACGGTTGAGCGTGACGAACTCGCGGAACACGTTGCGGTCGCCGATCACCAGTTCGGTGCGCTCACCGGCGAACTTCTTGTCCTGCGGCTCGCCACCGATCGCGGCATGGCCGACGAAGCGGTTGTCGCGGCCGATCCGGGTCGGGCCGTGGATGCTGCAATGGGGGCCCACCACCGTGCCGGCGCCGATTTCAACGTCGGGGCCGATCAGGGTGAAGGCGCCCACCTGCACATCGTCGGCCAGGCGCGCGGCCGGATCGATGACGGCGGTGGGGTGGATCCGCGGTGCGTTGTCAGTCATTGCTGCCTCCAGTGGATCAGCCCTTGGCGCCGGCGCACATGACCTCGGCCGACGCGACGACTTCGCCGTTGACCTTGGCTTCGCCGTAGTACCAGCCCATGTTGCGGATCAGGCGCTTCATCTGCACATCCAGCATCAGCACGTCGCCGGGCACGACCTGCTTGTTGAAGCGGGCGTTTTCCACCTTGACCATGTAGAACAGCTTGGACTGCGCATCGCGGCCGAGCGTGAGCTGGGTCATGACGCCGCCGGCCTGCGCCAGCGCTTCGATGATCAGCACGCCGGGCATGATCGGGCGGCCCGGGAAGTGGCCCTGGAAGAACGGCTCGTTGATGCTGACGTTCTTCTGCGCCAGGATGCGCTTGGCCTCGACGTCGAGTTCAAGCACCCGGTCCACCAGCAGGAACGGGTAGCGGTGCGGAAGCAGTTCCTGGATCTGGCAGACGTCGATCGGAAGCTGCAGCGAATCGTTCATTCTTTCTCCTTGCCAGCAGCCAGGACACGGCGAGCCAATGCGTCCAGCTGCTTGAAGCGCGCGGCGTTCTTGCGCCACGTGCGGTTGTCGGTCAACGGGGTGCCGGACGAATACTCGCCCGGCTCATGGATGGAATTGCGGACCACCGACTTGCCGGTGATCACGACCTTGTCGCAGATTTCGAGGTGGCCGACCACGCCAACGTGGCCGCCGAGCAGGCAGTAGCGGCCGATCTTGGCGCTGCCGGCGATACCGGTGCAGCCGGCAATGGCCGAGTGCGCGCCGATCTGCACGTTGTGCGCGATCTGTACCAGATTATCCAGGCGCACGTCCTCGGCGAGGATGGTGTCTTCCAGTGCGCCACGATCAACGCAGGTGTTGGCGCCGATCTCGCAATCGTCGCCGATGTGCACGCCGCCCAGCTGCGGCACCTTGATCCACTTGCCGGCGTCCATCGCCAGGCCGAAGCCATCGGCGCCGAGCACGGCACCCGGGTGCACGCGCACGCGCTTGCCGAGCTTGACCCGGGTAACCAGGGTGACCCGGGCGATCAGTTCGCAGCCATTGTCCAGGCTGCAGTCTTCGCCGATGACGCTGCCGGTGCCGATGATGCAGTTCTCGCCGACCACGCTGCGTGCGCCGATGGAGACGAACGGGCCGATATGGGCGCTGGCGGCGACCTGTGCGCTGGGATCGATGACGGCGCTGGGGTGGATCCCCGGCGGCCGCGTCGGCGCGATGTCGAACAGCGCGGCGATCTTGGCGAAGGTGGTGTATGGGTCCTTGGCGACGAGCGCAGTGCCCGGGGCGGCCTCGGCGTCGTCGGCACGCAGGACCACCAGCGAGGCCTGGCTGTCGGCCAGTTGGGCGCGATAGCGTGGATTGGCGAGAAAGGTCAGCTGGCCAGGACCGGCATGGGCGAGGGTAGCCACGCCATGGATGGCGGTGGCGGGGTCGCCATGGACCTGCAGGCCGAACTGCTCGGCGAGTTGCTGGGCGGTGTAGGTGGGAGTATTCACGGCGGGAGTTTAACGTGTGACGCCATTGCGGTCATGCGGGGGCAGAAGCGGCGCCTGCCTGATGTCCCGGGGTGATGGCGCAGGGAGCTGCCTGGGACACGTTTTGAACCACGTTTGCGGTCCGGCCCTGCCGTTGGCGGCCATGGGTTCGGGCGCTGTGAAATCCTGCCTCTGCAGCAGGGCGTCCTCATCACCAGGGGCTCGATGAGGTCATTCGAGGTTGTTGCGGAGCTAGTCTGCCCCCTTGCAAATTCGTTGGATGGGGGGCGCAGCTGGCCTGCGGCAACGTCGATTGCTTCCTCTGAAGCCAAGCCCAAACGACCGCGCACAAACGGGAGCGTCCCCTGTAAACCCCGGCGAAACAAAATTGTCCTGGTAAGCGGCTGCAGCGATAGCCATAGAAGATTAACGTTGCGGAGAATAGTCGTGTTCGGCTTTGAGAAAAATTCGAAATATGCCGTGAATTCCGTGACAAAGAAAATGTATTGATAGCATCGCAATGGCAGGCAAGATGCCTGCGCCCATTGGATGGAATTCATAGTGAATGCAAAGATCGTAGGTCTTGTTTCATTGCTGCTGTGCGCCGGAGGTGCATCGGCTACCCCTTCATTTGAATCGACTGTGGCGAGGCCAGCCATTGCACCCGAAGACTCGGGACTGTCGCTTCCCTCGGGGGTTGTCTTGCGAGAGATATTCAGGATCTATCGTCCTGCAACAAATACTCATGTCACGCACTTCTACTGGCCCGAAAATTGGGAGGGTATCGGGTACAAGTATGAAGGGACGTTAGGTTTTATTTCGGCGACACCCTTCGAGAACAGCGCCCTGATCCGAAATTGTGTGGGACCACATTCATGGAATTATTTCACATCGCTGGACCCGAATTGCGAGGCGTCAACTGGGGGGGTAGTGCTGCCGGGAGACTGGAATCTTGGATATATCTCCACTGTTCAGATTCCTGGGTCAGTTCCCCTCTACCGTTGTGGCTTCATATGGCAGGGCAAGATTCGCCATTTCGACAGCCGCGATTTCGCTTGTGAAGGAGTGGGTGGCACTGGCGCTGTTCTGGGCTACGTCTTTCTCTAGAATCATTTGAGGTCTTCTTTCAGTTCTCAAACTGTCGGTGGACTCAAATTGCTACTTGGAGTGGCGAAGAATTGATGGAAACGAAAACGCCGGGCAATGCCCGGCGCTTCGCACCCCGTCTGGTGGAGAGACCCCCTTTGTTAAGGGGGGCGCGCCGCTGGGAATCGCAGGAGCGATTCCCAACGTTGCGATGCAACGGCCCGAAGGGCGCATGCCATGGATGGCATGCGTAACGGCGCGGGGGATAGGTGAAATGCGGGGGCAATTCACCGGAGGTGGATCAGTTCTGAGGAACAGAGTTCCTCAGAACTGGCCACCGAACGTGAATTGCAGACGCTCGATCTTGTCATCGTCTTCCTTCTTCAGCGGGAAGGCGTAGCTGATCGAGATTGGGCCGACCGGGGCGCGCCACAGCAGGGCCACACCGGTGGACACGCGCAGCTCGTTGGCCTTGAAGTTCTTGGTGCCGTTGTAGACATTGCCGAAGTCGACGAAGGCCGACACGCGTGCCGACGGGCTGTCGAACAGGCGCGGGAAGTAGGCTTCGACCGAACCGACGGTCTTCAGCGAACCACCCAGCGGCTGCCCTTCGGGGTAGCCGCGGGTGACTTCGCGCGGGCCGAGGGTGTTGTCCTCGAAGCCTCGCACCGAGTTGGTACCACCGGCGTAGAAGTTCTCGAAGAACGGCAGGCCGCTGGCGGTGACCGTGCGGGTAGTGCCGTCGCCGTTGTCGATGACACGGGTGTAGTCCTTGCCGTAGGCATCGCCGTAGCCGATCTCCGCGCGGGTGTTGATCACCAGCGACGGCATGATCGGCCAGTACTTGCTGATCTGGTAGTTCAGCTTGTAGTACTCGATGGTCGAACCCGGCAGCGTGGTTTCCAGGCCGATGCGCTGGTAGGTGCCGCGGGTCGGCATGAAATAGTCGTTGCGCGAGTCGCGCGCCCAGCCCAGCTCGGTGCGCCAGGCATGGAAGGTACGCTTACCGACCGCATTGATGTAGTCGATGATCGACGGCGGGGTGGAGCCTTCGTAGGTGGTGATCTGGTTGCTGTCGATGCCGAACATCAGCGAGACGGTGTCGGTCTCGGTCAGCGGCACGCCGAACACCACCTGCGCCGAACCATTGGTGCTGTTGTACTGCGCGGTGTTGAAGTCGGAGTAGTCCAGTTCGCGCCAGGACAGGTTGTAGCCCAGCGACACGCCGTCATCGGTGAAGTACGGGTTGGTGTAGCTGAAGCCGTAGCGCTGCAGGTAGCTGCTGCGCGAGGCTTCGACCGACACGCGGTTGCCGCCGCCGAGGAAGTTGTTCTGCGACAGCTGCACCGAGGTGGTCATGCCGTAGGACTGCGAGTAGCCCAGGCCGAACACGAAGCTGCCCGAGGTGGTTTCCTTGACGTTGTAGACGACGTCGACCTGGTCGTTGCTGCCGCTGACGGCCGGGGTTTCCACTTCCACCGATTCGAAGTAGCCCAGGCGCTGCAGGCGGATCTTGGAGCGGTCGATCGCGGCCTGCGAGTACCAGCTGTTCTCGAACTGGCGCAGCTCGCGACGCATCACTTCGTCGGAGGTACGGGTATTGCCGCGGAACAGGATGCGGCGCACCGACACGCGCGGGCCGGGCACGACCTGCATGTTGATGGCGACGGTCTGCTCGGCGCGGTTGGTGGTCGGAATCGGGTTCACCTTGGCGAACGCGTAGCCGATGTTGGACAGCGAATTGGTGATGGTGTCCGAGCTGAATTCCAGCAGGGCGCGCGAGAACGTGTCGCCGGACTTCTGGATCACCATGCGCTCGACGTCCTCCTGCGGGAGGATGGTGTCGCCGCTGACCTTGATCTCGGAGATCTTGTACTGCGCACCCTCGGTCACGCCCGCGGTCAGGAACATGTCGCGCTTGTCGGGGCTGATCGAGACCTGGGTGGAATCGATGCTGAAATCGACGTAGCCGCGGTCCAGGTACCAGGAGTTGAGCTTTTCCAGGTCGCCGGACAGCTTTTCCTTGGAGTACTGGTCGTCACGGCGGTACCACGAGGCCCAGTTGTGCTCCTTGGACTCCCAGGTCTCCAGGATGTCCTTGCTCTCGTACTTCTCGGTGCCGACCAGGTTGACGTGGCGGATCTTGGCCGCCTTGCCTTCCTTGATGGCGATGGCGATGTCCACGCGGTTGCGGTCCAGCGGGCTCACCGTCGGGGTGATGTCGACGTTGTACTTGCCGCGGTCGTTGTACTGGCGGCGCAGTTCCTGGGTCACGCGGTCCAGGCTCAGGCGATCGAAGGTGCCGCCTTCGGTCAGGCCGATGTCGGACAGGCCCTTGAGCAGCTGGTCGGACTTGATGTCCTTGTTGCCGGTCACGGTCAGCTTGTTGATCGCCGGGCGTTCCTTGACGGTCACCACCAGGATCGTGCCCTGGCGGTCGAGCTGCACGTCTTCGAAGAAGCCGGTCTTGTACAGGGCGCGGATCGTCTCGCCGACCTTGTTGTCGGTGACCGTCTCGCCACGTTCCACCGGCAGGTAGGTGAACACCGTGCCCGAGCTGATGCGCTGCAGGCCATCGACGCGGATGTCGCTGACAGTGAAGGGCTCGGCTGCCTGGGCCAGGGCGGGAGCGCCGGTGACGGCGGCGAGGGCGAGGGCCAGCAGGCGGCGATTGGGGAGTCGCGTCATGTCACGTCCGGTAGGAAGGTCGATTTCATTGGTGCGGGATGCCGACGCTGTAGACGGCAACAACGTGGAAAAGTTCATCGCGGGACCAGGCCGAGGATGTCGTTGTAGAACGCCAACCCCATCAGCCCGGCCAGCAACGCCAGGCCGATGTATTGGCCGGCGGCGATGGCACGCTCGCTCAGCGGGCTGCCCTTGACCAACTCGATAAGGTAATACAGCAGGTGGCCGCCGTCCAAGATCGGGATCGGCAGCAGGTTGATGATGCACAGGCTGAGGGACAGCAGGGCAAGGAACTGCAGGAACCAGTCCAGGCCGCGCTTGGCCGAGACATTGGCCACGCGGGCGATGGTGACCGGCCCGGAAACGTTCTGCAGCGAGGCCTTGCCGGTGACGATGCGGCCCATCATGCCCAGCGAGTCGGCCGCCAGGCGGCCGGTTTCGCGCACCGCGACGGTCACCGCGTCCAGCGGCCCGTAGCGCAGCAGGGTGTCGTAGGCGGGGCTGTAGGTGGTGGGGAAGCCGACGCCGATCTGCCAGACCGGGTTGCCCTTGCCGTCCTTGCCCTGGCGCGGGGTGACTTCCAGCGCCAGGCGCTCACCGCCGCGCAGGACCTCGATCATGCCCGGTCCGCCGGCGCGGCCCAGGGCCTGGATCTCGCCGATCACCTGGTCGACGCTGTCGATGCGCTGGCCATCGATGGCCACGATCAGGTCGCCTGGCTGCAGCTGCCCGGCCACCACGGAGTCTGCGGTGAGTGAATCGACCCGCGCCGGCTGCAGCCACGACTGCCAGTACAGGCCGGCCAGGATCGGCACCCGCCGTTCATCGAAACCGGCCGGCAGCTGCGACAGCGGCAGGGTGCGCATGCGCACCTGGTCGGCGGCATCCAGCACCTCCAGCTTCACGTCGCGGCGGTCCATCGCGGCAGCGGTCAGCGCCATGCTGGCCTCGCCGAGGGTGACCACCTGGCGCTCGTCCACGCGCAGCACGCGGTCGCCGCTGGCCAGGCCGGCACTGGCGGCGATGCCGCTGACGCGGCCGATGGTGGGCGAGTAATCCTGCTTGCCGATCACGAACATCGCCCACAGCAGCAGGATGCACAGCAGCAGGTTGGCGATCGGGCCGGCGGCAACGATCGCGATGCGCTGCCAGACGGTCTTGTGGTTGAAGGCCTGGCCGCGCTCGTGCGGGTGGACTTCGACCTCGCGCTCGTCGAGGAACTTCACGTAGCCACCCAGCGGGATCGCGGCGATGGCGAACTCGGTACCGTGCCCGTCGCGGCGCGACCACAGCGGCCGGCCGAAGCCGACCGAGAAACGCAGGATCTTGACCCCGCACAGGCGCCCGACCCAGTAATGCCCGAACTCGTGGAACGTGACCAGCAGCCCGAGGCTGACAATCATCCACCAGACCGATCCGATGAAGTCAGTCATGCGGGCTCACAGTGGCGGGCAGGGGCGGCGGCGTCATGCTGGGCGAGGCGGTCGTTCAGGCGGCGTCGATGGCGTTCAGGGTGAGCTGGCGTGCCCGCTGGTCGGCGGACAACAGGACCTCCAGTGTATCGGCTGCTTGCGTCGGCAGTGTTGAAAGAGCGTTAGCAACCAGCTCCGGGATGGTCAGGAAACCGATCCGGCCCTGAAGAAACGCTGAAACCGCCTCTTCATTGGCGGCGTTCAGCACCGCCGGTGCGGTGCCGCCGGCCTGCATCGCCTGCCAGGCCAGGGCCAGGCAGGGGAAGGCGTCGGTGTCCGGGGCCTCGAAATCCAGCCGGCCCTGGGCCAGCAGGTCCAGCCCGGCCACGCCTGATTCGATGCGCTGCGGCCAGCCCAGGCCGACGGCGAGGGTGGTGCGCATGTCCGGCAGGCCCATCTGCGCCAGGGTCGAGCCGTCGACGAACTCGACCAGCGAATGGACCAGGCTCTGCGGGTGCACCAGCACCTCGATGCGTTCACCGGGCACGCCGAACAGGTGGTGGGCCTCGATGACTTCCAGGCCCTTGTTCATCAACGTCGCCGAATCGACCGAGATCTTCGGTCCCATCGACCACTTCGGGTGGGCAACGGCCTGCGCCGGGGTGACCTGGGCCAGTTCGGCGCGGCTGCGGCCACGGAACGGGCCGCCGGAGGCGGTCAGCAGGATCCGGCGCACGCCGGCGCCGTCGACGCTGGCGTCGCGCGAGCGCAGGCACTGGAAGATCGCGCTGTGTTCGCTGTCGATCGGGATGATTTCGGCACCGGCACGCTCGGCGGTGCGGGTCAGCAGTTCGCCGGCCAGCACCAGCGATTCCTTGTTGGCCAGCAGGATGCGCTTGCCGGCGGCGGCCGCGGCGAGGGTCGAGGACAGGCCGGCAGCGCCGACGATGGCCGCGACCACGGTATCGCAGGCGTCGCTGGCGGCCAGCTGGTCCAGCGCGGCCTGGCCGGCATGGGCCTCGGTGGCCAGTCCGGCGTCGCGCAGGCCATCGCGCAGCTCGGCGAACAGCGATTCGTCGGCGATCACCGCGTGTGCCGGCTTGTGCTGGCGGCACAACGCCAGCAGCGCCTGCACCTGGCGGCCGGCGGCGAGCACGGTGGCCTGGTAGCGCTGCGGGTGGCGGGCGATCACGTCCAGCGTGGAGGCACCGATCGAGCCGGTGGCGCCGAATACGGCGACCCGGCGCAGGTCTGCAGCAGCATTCATGGTCAGAACCCGAAGATTTCCTTGCCCAGCGCGAACACCGGTACGGCGGCCAGGACGCCGTCGACACGGTCGAGCACGCCGCCATGGCCCGGGATCAGGTGGCCCGAATCCTTGGCGCCGGCGTGGCGCTTGATGAGGCTCTCGAACAGGTCACCCAGCACCGAAGCGAACACGGCTACCACCGAGGTGATCAGCAGGCCCGGCAGGTGTGCGGTATCGATGCCGGCCAGCCAGCCCAGGCCGACGGCCACGGCGACACCGGCCAGCAGTCCGCCGAACAGGCCTTCCCAGGTCTTGTTGGGGCTGATCCGCGGGGCCAGCTTGTGCTTGCCGAAATGCCGGCCGGCGAAATAGGCGCCCGAGTCGGCCGCCCACACCAGCGCCAATGCAGCCAGCAGCCACAGGTGGCCCTGCTTGCCCGGCGGATCGCCACCGGCATGGATCAGCACCAGCGCGGCCCAGGCCGGGACGATGGCCAGGGTGCCGGCCAGCATCTTCAGGATGCGCGAGGGCGCCGACGGTTGTGCACCGAAGTTGAAGAAGCGCAGCCAGACCAGCGCGGCCAGCCACCAGGCAACGCCGGCCAGGGTGGTTATCTGGAACAGCACCAGCGTGCTGCCATCGGCCCAGACCAGCAGCACCATCAGCAGCAGGTTCAGCACCAGCAGCACGGTGCGCGCCAGGGTGTCTTCGATACCGGCCAGCTTCAGCCATTCCCACAGGCCGATCAGCAGCACCGCGGCGGCGGCGGCGGCCAGCCATTGCGTGGGCAGCAGCAGGATCGCCGCAATGGCAACCGGCGCCATGATCAGCGCGGCGAGGACTCGGGTCTTGGTCATGGGCTGGAAGTCTCGGTGGCCAGTGCGGCGATCTGGGCGCTGGTCAGGCCGAAACGACGCTCGCGGCCGGCATAGGCGTCCAGCGCCTGCTGCAGCTGCCCGGCATCGAAGTCCGGCCACAGGGCCTCGGTGAACCACAGCTCGGTGTAGGCCAGCTGCCACAGCAGGAAATTGCTGATGCGGGTGTCGCCGCCGGTGCGGATGAACAGGTCCGGCGGCGGCAGGTCGGCCAGGGCGACCTGGCTGCCCAGCAGCGATTCGTCGATCTGCTCGGGCAACAGGCGACCGGCCGCCACTTCGACGGCCAGGGCGCGCGCGGCGCGGGCGATGTCCTGGCGGCCACCATAGCTGGCGGCGATCGACAGGGTCAGGGTGGTGTTGTCGGCGGTGCGCTGCTCGGCCAGCTGCATGCGGCTGACCAGCCCGGCACCGAAGCGCTCGCGTTCGCCGATGAAGCGCACGCGCACGCCACGCCGGTGCAGCTCGTCCACTTCGCGGTCGAGTGCGCCGAGGAACAGCTTCATCAACGCATCCACTTCCTCCTGCGGCCGGCCCCAGTTCTCGCTGGAGAAGGCGAACAGGGTCAGCGCCGGAATGCCCAGTTCAAGGCAGCGCTCGATGGTGCGGTTGACCGCGCGGGCGCCGGCACGGTGGCCGATCACGCGGGGGCGACGGCGCTGCTGTGCCCAGCGCCCATTGCCATCCATGATGATGGCAATGTGGCGGGGCAGGGCGGCCGGCAACGGAGGCGGGGCTGAAGGCATCGACTTCAGACCGACAGCAGTTCTTTTTCCTTGTCGGCGACGACCTTGTCGACGTCCTTGATGTTGGCGTCGGTCAGCTTCTGGATGTCGTCTTCGCCGCGCTTCTTCTCGTCTTCGCTGATCGCCTTGTCCTTGACCAGCTTGGCGATTTCCTTGTTCGCGTCCTGACGGATGTTGCGGATCGCGATCTTGGCGCCTTCGCCTTCCTTCTGCACCTGCTTGGCCAGCTCCTTGCGGCGCTCTTCGGTCGGCGGCGGCATGTTGATGCGGATCGCGGTGCCCAGGGTGTTCGGGGTGAACTCGGCGTTGTAGAGACCCTTTTCGATCTCCTTGATCATGCTCTTGTCGAACGGCGTGACCAGCAGCGAGTGCGCGTCGGCGTTGGAGATCGAGGCAACCTGGTTCAGCGGGGTGCTGGCGTTGCCATAGGCACTGACCGTCACGCGGTCCAGCAGGGCCGGCGTGGCACGCCCGGTCCGGATGGAGGTGAGGGTGTGCTTCAGAGCGTCGATGCTCTTGGCCATGCGCGTCTGCGCGTTGTTCTTGATGTCGTTGAGCATCGCCCGGTCCTGGATGTATCTGGAATCGGGCGATTATAGGCGAATACGGGACGCTGCCGGGCCTGAATCGGCCCGGTCGTCGCTTTGCGCTCAGGCTCAGGCCGGGTCGCGGCCCTGGACCAGGGTGCCGATGTTCGCGCCGTTGAGGATCTTCAGCAGCTCGCCCGGCTGGCCCATGTCGAACACGCGCATCGGCAGGTCGCTGTCGCGGGCCAGTGCGAAGGCCGCGGTGTCCATCACTTCCAGGCCACGGCGGATCACTTCGTCGTAGCTCAGGCTGTCGAAGCGGACCGCATCGCTGTGCTTGTTCGGGTCCTTGTCGTACACGCCATCGACCTTGGTGGCCTTCAGCAGCAGGTCGGCGCCGATCTCGATCGCGCGTAGGGCTGCGCCGGAATCGGTGGTGAAGAACGGGCTGCCGACGCCGGCCGCGAAGATCACCAGGCGGCCCTTTTCCAGGTGGCGGATGGCGCGGCGGCGGATGTAGTCCTCGCACACGTCGTTGATCTTGATCGCGCTCATCACGCGCGCCTTGGCGCCCAGCTTCTCGAGGGCGTCCTGCATGGCCAGGGCGTTGATGACCGTGGCCAGCATGCCCATCTGGTCGCCGGTGACCCGGTCCATGCCGCCAGCAGCCAGGCCAGCGCCGCGGAAGATGTTGCCGCCGCCGATCACCAGCGCCACTTCGGCACCGGCCTGCTGGGCTTCGATGACCTCGCGGGCCAGGCGATTGATGATCTTCGGGTCGATGCCGTAGTCCTCATCTCCCATCAGCGCCTCCCCGGACAGTTTCAGAAGGATGCGGCGATAGGCGAGCTTGGACATGGGGACCTCGGGTGCGTGGAAATCGCGGGCGATTCTACGCGCATGCGGCGTCGTGCCAAAGTGTTTTGTGCACTGCGGCGCAGAATCCGGTGATTCGCCCCGGTCAACCGGGGCTTCCCCTTCAGCCCAGTTCGGCGCCGGCGGTGGCCGACAGCTCGTCGTGGCCGAGGGCGCCCGGTGAGCGGGCGATCACCCGGTTGCGGCCCAGGTTCTTGGAGCGGTACAGCACATCGTCGGCCGCGCGCAGCAGGTCCTGCACGTCGGCGAAGCGCTCGTAGCCACCCTGGGTGGCCACGCCGGCGGAGAAGGTGACGAACAGCGGCCCCCCTTCCAGCTCGGCCATCGGCGTGGCGACGATGTTGGCCAGTACCCGGCGGATCACGTCCAGGGCCACGCTTTCGCTGGTATTGGGCAGCAGCGCGACGAATTCCTCGCCGCCGAAGCGGGCGACGGTGTCGCTGTTGCGCAGCTGGCCCTGCAGCTTGCCGGCGAAGGCGCGCAGCACCTCGTCGCCGGTCAGGTGGCCGTGGGCGTCGTTGATCTTCTTGAAGTCGTCCAGGTCGATGAAGGCCACCGACAATGGCCAGCCCTGACGGCCGGCGCGCAGGAACTCCTGCTCCAGCACCGCTTCCAGCTGGCGGCGGTTGAGCACGCCGGTCAGCGCGTCACGATGGGCCTGGTCGGCGAGGCGCTTGGCGCGTGCCTCGAACTCGTCGGCGCGGCGGCGTGCCTGGTCGGCATCCTGCAGTTCGCGCAGGTTGCGCAGCGTGGCCAGCTCCTGCGCGTGATCGATCAGTTCGCGCACCCGGGACGGTGAATTGAGGCCGGCATCGAACAGGCTGGCGATATCGGGCAGGGCCTCGCTGATGCGGGCCAGGACCTGGTCGAAGCGCGCGCTGTCCAGTTCCAGGCGGTCGTGCACCTGCTGCAGGGCGCGCTCACGCGCGGCATCGGCGTCGGTATCCAGCCAGATGTCGGCCACCGCGCCGGACAGCTGCACGCAGGCCTGGAACGGCGATTCGGCGGCGTCCTCGTCCTCGCTGTGGCTGATGCTCTCGACCAGGTAGCGGGGCAGGCCCCATTGCTCGGCCACCCAGGCGCCGACCTCGGCATGGCTGCAGCCCAGTTCCTCGCGCTCGCGGGCGACCAGGTCGATGTTGTCGCGTGCCTCGCGCAGCAGCGGCAGGTAGCGCTCCGACTCGGCCTGGGCCAGGCACAGCACGCCCAGGTCCTGCAGCAGGCCGGCCAGCATCAGTTCCTCCAGCCGGCGCAGACCGCGCGCCTGGCCCAGCTGGCTGGCGGCCAGGGCGCTGAGGATGCTGCGCTTCCACGCGCGCTGGCGCAGGTCATGGTCGGCGCCGGTGCCGCCGGTCAGGCCCTGGGTGACGGTGAAACCCAGGGCGAGGCTGATCGTGGCGTTCAGGCCCAGCATGGTCAGCGCCTGGCCGAGGTTTTCGATGCGGCGGCGGCTGGCATACAGCGGCGAATTGGCGATGCGCAGCATGCGAGCGCTCAGCGCCATGTCGATGGCGATGATGTCGGCGGCTGTGGCGATGTCCGCTTCCGGGTCCTGGGCCAGTTCGATGATGCGCAGGGCAATACCGGGTGGCGAAGGCAGGTTGCGGCAGAGCGCCAGGGCAGCTGTCAGCTCGGGAGGCATGTCGGGTCGTTCAATTCCATTAGGACAAGAATACCTAGGAATGCATCACAGTCCGCGATTTTCGTTCCTGCTATGTGACTGTGGATTCCCTGCGCCGAGTATCGGCTTGATTCGCGCGCAACGCAAAGGTGCCGGTTGTGCGCACCAACGGAGGCTGTGCGCACCAACGGTGCGCACCCACAGGTTCACCGGCATAAAAAAAGAGCCGCGGTTTCCCGCGGCTCCTTCTGGTCGCTTCACAGCCGGAAGGCTGGAATCAGACCTGCATCGCCTTGGCGACTTCGGCGGCGTAGTCTTCCACCACCTTCTCGATGCCTTCGCCGACGATCAGCAGCTTGAAGCCTGCCACGTCGGCGCCAGCGGCCTTGACCACCTGCTCGACGGTGGTGTCGCCCAGCACGTAGGTCTGGCCGTACAGGGTCACGTCGCTGACGATCTTGTTGATCTTGCCGCTGATGATCTTTTCCAGGATGTCGGCCGGCTTGGCCTTGTCCTTCTCGGACATCTTGGCCAGCTCGATTTCCTTTTCCTTCTCGACGAACTCGGCCGGGACGTCCGCAGCCTTGTTGTGCGGCGGCTTCAGCGCGGCCACGTGCATGGCCAGGCCACGGGCCAGCTCGACGTCGCCGCCGACCAGATCGACCAGAACGCCGACCTTGCCGTTGGTGTGGACGTAGGCGCCGATGGTGTTGTTGCCATCCACCTTCACCATGCGACGGATCTGGATGTTCTCACCCAGGGTCTGCACGGCGGTGGCGCGGGCTTCTTCAACGGTGCGGCCGTCGGCCAGCTTGGCAGCCTTCACGGCTTCGACGTCGGTGGCGCCCGATGCCAGGGCAGCGGCGGCGACGGCGTTGACGAAGGACTTGAAGTTGTCGTCGTTGGCGACGAAGTCGGTTTCCGAGTTGACTTCGACCAGCACGGCCTTGCCGCCGTCCTGGGCCAGGCCCAGACGGCCTTCGGCGGCCACGCGGTCAGCCTTCTTGTCGGCCTTGGCAGCGCCGGACTTGCGCATGGCTTCAGCAGCAGCGTTGATGTCGCCGTTGGCTTCGGTAAGCGCCTTCTTGCATTCCATCATGCCGGCGCCGGTGCGCTCGCGCAGTTCCTTGACCAGGGAAGCAGTGATTTCCACGGGATTACCTCACGAAAGAAAGGGGTTGGGCCGGCATGGTGGCCGGCCCGTGTGACACGGTCCTGTCACGCGCCAAGGGCGGCGTGCAGGGAGGGTGGACGCCGGGCGTCCACCCCGGGGCCTGGATCAGGCCTGGGCGTCGTCGCCCTTCTTGGCAGCCTTCTTGGCCGGAGCGCGGCGGGCCGGCTTCTCTTCGCCTTCAGCAGCGGCTTCAGCGAACTCTTCCTCGCGCACCGAAGCGGCGTGCGGCGCAGCGGCCTTACCTTCCAGCACGGCGTCGGCAGCGGCGCGGGCGTACAGCTGCACAGCGCGGATCGCGTCGTCGTTGCCCGGGATGGCGTAATCAACCAGTTCCGGGTTGTAGTTGGTGTCGACCACGGCGATGACCGGGATGCCCAGCTTCTTGGCTTCCTTGATCGCGATGTCTTCGTGGCCGATGTCGATCACGAAGATGGCGTCCGGCAGGCGGTTCATGTCCTTGATGCCGCCCAGCGAGGCTTCCAGCTTGTCGCGCTCGCGACGCAGGCCCAGCACTTCGTGCTTGACCAGCTTCTCGAAGGTGCCGTCGGTTTCACCGGCTTCCAGTTCCTTCAGGCGGGCAACCGACTGCTTGACGGTACGGAAGTTGGTCAGGGTGCCGCCCAGCCAACGCTGGTTCATGAACGGCATGCCGCAACGCTCGGCTTCTTCCTTGATGGTTTCGCGGGCGCTGCGCTTGGTGCCCAGGAACAGGACGGTGCCGCGCTTCTGGGCAACCGACGAGATGAAGTTCATCGCGTCGTTGAACAGCGGGACGGTCTTTTCCAGGTTGATGATGTGGATCTTGCCGCGGGCGCCGAAGATGTACGGAGCCATCTTCGGGTTCCAGTAGCGGGTCTGGTGGCCGAAGTGGACGCCGGCTTCCAGCATCTGACGCATGGTGACCTGGGGCATTGCAATACTCCTGATATGGAACCAGCGATTCCGCCCGCGGGGATAGGTATGCGGGACGCGTGGAAGCGCGATCGGTTCCGGGGTTGGGCTTCCCTGTTGCCTCCGTGGCCGAACTCCTTGCGGAGCACCCCGGCACGGATGGGGGCAGCAGGTGTGGATTCACCGGTGACGTCCGGTGTGGACGGGTTCCCGCGCACGCTGGCGGCAGGAATCCGGTCGATTATAGCCCGCTGGGGGCGCTTGCTGCAATTGCAGGGGCAGCTGTGGCCAGATCGACCTCGCGGCCGTCCTGCAGGCGTGCCTGGAAGCGGCCTCCAGCATAGCCATCGGCGCGGGCAGGCAGGGGCCAGCGGCGTTCATGGCCCGCCAGGATGTAGCCGGCCAGGCCAGCCGTCAGCAGCGTTGACTGGCCGTCCGCCGTGATGAAGCGCAGATCGTGCAGGCGGCCGTGCAGGGTACCCGCATTGCTGAGTCGCAGTGTGGGCTGCGACGCTTGGGTCTCGACGCGGCCCTGCAGGCGGGCATGCAGCGGTGTTGCCGCTGGCCCGCGGAACAGCGGCAGGGAATAGCGCGGCAACCCCGCCAGCGCCGGCGCCAGTACGATCCGATAGGCCTGTTCACCGACCGCCGCCGCCGGCTCGGCTGGCAGCAGCCAGACACGCTGGGTAGTGCCGGGGGCGAGGTCCAGGCGCGCCGGGCTGACCCGGATCCGGTCGCTTGGCTGCAGCCGTTCGGCATCCAGTTGCTGATCCCAGGCCAGCACCTGCACCTGGCCCTGCCAGCGGCCGGGCCCGGGGTTGTGCAGCCACAGTTCGGCGCGGCCGCCCTGGGCCGGCAGCTGCAGGGTGGTCGGCAACAGCTCCAGCGCCGCGGCGGGCAGTGCCAGCAGCATTGCCAGCAGGGTCAGCAGCGCGCGCATCAGTAGATGAGGGTCACGGAGGGTGTTGCGTTCACGTCCGTTGCCGGTGGCGCGAGCTCGCGGACCTGGGGCGGCACCTGGGGCGCGTCACTGCGCTGGTGCGGCGCCGGGCAGCGGACGCCACCGCCATCGTCGCTGCAGGATTCGACCACGGTCAGCCGGATCTGCAGGGTGCTGCTGCTGGGTTCGGCCCATGCCGGCAGGCTGGCGACCAGCATCGCCCCGATCAGAAATGCACGAACCACCTGCCATCCACCGTACTGAAAGACTCGCTGCGCGGTATCGGCGGGATGCGCCGGAACTGTAGCGTCGCGCTTGCCCGGCATCCGTATGCCCGCATCCACCGGTGGGTGCCGACCGTTGGTCGGCACGCGGATCGCCCCCCCGGTGGGTGCCGACCGTTGGTCGGCACGCAGGTCAATAAGTGATGGTCACCTGCACCAGGTCGTTGTAGGTGCCGGCCGGAGGCTGGCCGGTGACCGGCGGTACCCGGCCATAGATGGTCAGCTGCTGCGCGCTGCCGGTGCCGGTGCTGCTGGCCGTATCGACGGTCAACGTGTTGCCCCAGCGCTGGCTGCGTGCGGAGTCCCGGTAGAGCTCGTAGGTGAGGTAGTAGGTGCTGCCGCCGATGGTGGTGGCCATGCGCCGGGTGGTGGTGGCGGTGGGATTGTTCTGGCCGTTGTTGAGACCGACCTGGAAGGCGGTGTTCTTCAGGCAGGTCAGGGTCAGGGTTGCGGTCTGGTCGATGTTGGCCGGGATGCCACCGGTGACGTTGCCGAAGTTCATGTTGGTGGTGACGTAGCTGCCGCATTGCGGCAGCACATTGGCGGTGGCGGTGAAGCTGAAGGCCGCACTCGCGCTGTTGGTACCGGTGGCGCCGCCGTTGCAGGTGGCGGGAATGGTGGCAGTGCCGAGCAGGACTTCGTTCCAGGCCCAGGTCAGCACCACGCTGGCACCGCTGAAGGTGCTGCTGTACGCGCCGGAGGCCAGGACCTGGTTGGCCGGAATCTGCCCGAACAGCTGCACGGTCTGCGCGCCACTGCCACCGGTCAGCAGCGGCACGTTGTAGCTCATGGTCAGTTCCTGCGCCGGGGGCGTGCCGTGCGGAGCCAGGCCAGTGACCTGGCCGAAGCTGGCGTTGTTGTACAGCTGGAAATTCATCGTGTCGCTGGTGGAGGTGGCCATCGTGCGGAACGTGGAACTGCTGCCGCCGCCACTGCCTGCGCCGATGCCCACGCAGACGCGCACGCCGGTGGTGGCCAGCAGGCTCAGCGCAGCGGTGGTGCAGGTCACCGTGATGTTGAGGTTGGCCGTGCTCGGGCCGGGTGCATTGCTGTTGATGTTGCCGAACGGCAGGGTCGGATTGGCGACCGCCGTGCAGACCGCGGTGGCACTGGCAGGCGCCGCTGCCAGCAGGCCGGCCCACAGCAGCAGGACGAGCAGCAGTACCCTCATGGCGCGACCTCCGGGATGCACTGCTGCGGTGCCGGCTTCGGCCGGGCGCCGGACGCCACCACCTTGGGCAGGTCCGGCACCTTCACCCGGCAGGGACCATGGCTGGTGGTGACGTACAGCACGCTGCCGGCGGCGACATCTTCCAGATAGAGCAGGCCGTCGTAGCCGACCGTGGCCTGGCGACCGTCAGGCAGCTGCACCTCGCTGCCCACCTCCAGAGGCTGGCCGTCCATCGCCAGCAGGGTCAGGCTCAGTGACGGCCGCGAGCGCAGCTGGAAGGTCACGCGGGTGCCGGCGCGCTGGCGCGGGGTCACCCAGTCCTCGATGCGGTCGGCGCGCATGTCTTCGGGCAGGTCCAGGGTGTCGATCGAGACCCGGTTGCGCTGCCAGGACAGCAACGGACTGACCAGCAGCAGGCCGCGATCATCGGTGACGCCGATCAGGCGGTTCTCCAGCCGCACCGGGACGCCGCCGACCCCATTGGTGCTGATCACCGCGAACGCATCGGAGACCTCGCGCGTGGCGAAGGCGTGCCCGCCCATCCACACCAGGCTGCCGCTGGCGCTGGCGTAGGCATAGTTGAGTCCACCCTGGCGCGAGGCGCCGAACGAATAGCGGCCGACATCGTTGAGGATGCCGACCTCGGCCAGGCCGCCGTTGCCGTCCTCGCCGTGGCGCAGCTGCGCGCGCCAGCCGACGCCGCCGGCACTGCCATCGCCCGGCACCGGCTGGGTCACGTCGGCCACCCAGCTCTGGCTGTCGCCGTTGCGCTGGCTCGAAAGGCTGGCCTGGCGGTTGTTGCCCAGGCTGGCGGTTACCGACAGGTAGATGCTGCGGTCGTCGCTGCGGTCCAGGTTCTGGTTCACCGACAGGTAGGCCGACCAGCGCTGGCTCCAGGTACGCGACCAGAACAGGCTCGCGTAGCGGTTGTCGTCGCCGTCGGGGTAGCGCAGGCGCAGATAGCTGGCGCTGAGCGTGCCCAGCCGCAGCAGGTCCAGGCCGAGCGTGGCCTGCTCGCTGATGCTCGGTGGCAGGTTGCCCTGCAGCGCGCCCAGGTCGCGGTAGTCGCCGTGGCTGCGTACGCTGCGCAGATTGACGTTGAAGCGACGGTTGTTCCAGCTGTAGCCCAGCGCCCATTGCCCGCCCTGCAGGCCATGATAATCACTGTGTGCATAGGCGGCATTGAACACGCCGGCAGCGCCGAGCAGCCACCAGCCACCGATGCCGGCCTGGGCCAGGCCACCGCCGCCTTCGGCATGCGCTTCGCCGGTGAACGTGTCGGTGACACCGCCGCGCCAGCTGGCACTGGCCACCGTGCGATCGTCATAGGCGAAGGAACGTTCGCCGAAATCCCTGCGCAGCTGGCCGACGCCGACCGACCAGTCCGACAGGCCCTTGGCCAGCAGCTGCTGGGTGCCGTAGAAACTGAAATCCAGCGTCTGCATGCGGCCGAACGCATCGGTCACCACCACCTGCGCATTGCCGGTGCCGCTGATGCCGGGCTGCGCTGCCAGCTGGAAGGGCCCGACCGGCACCTGGCCGCTGTACTGGCGCAGGCCATCGACATACAGCTCGACCGTGGAGGGCACCACGGCCTGGCCGAGGAAGCTCGGCGTGGGCGTGAGTACGCGGTAGGGCTGCAGGCCGTAGTTGCGGCCGATCTGCAGGCCGCCCAGGCGGACCGGGCGGGTCCAGTCGACGAAGCCGCTGTAGAAGTCACCGACCTCCAGCGTGGTTGCACTGTCCGGGAAATCCAGGCTCCAGCGTGTGTCCAGGCGCACGCTCTCGCCGCGCCAACGGCGGTCGCCGGGCTGCTGGTAGCGGCGGCTGATGGCGGTGTTCTCGAAGGTGCCGTTGCCGATGCCGAACACCCGCAGTTCCGAACTCAGGCTGAGGTTGCCGAGCGTGTCAACCCGGCTGCCGTAGACGTCGTAGTTGAGCAACACGCCCGGCGAGGCGTTGCCGGTGGGCGCGCGCGTCTGCGGGCGGCTGAGCACGGTGGTGGGCAGGGTCAGCTGGTCCAGCGGGACGTCCAGCGCCAGCGTCTGCATGTGTGCGTCGTAGCGCACCACCGCGCCGCTGATCTGGTCCAGGTAGACCGGTGCGTCGCCGCTGGCATTGAAGCCCAGCTGGCGCAGCACGTCGGGGCTGGCCTGCAGCCGGCCGCGGTTCTCGGTGAACGGCAGCAGGCCGCGCGGCGTGCTGTTGAGCGACACATCCAGGTACAGCGCCTGGCTGGCGGTCAGCGGGGTCGGTGGCGGCAGGATGGCATCTGCCGACACGCCGGATACATCAGCCGCCGCGCCGGACACATCGGCGGCCTCGGTCGCCGCGGGAGCCAGGGCAGCCAACAGCGCGCCCATCAACGCCTCAGCGAGCCGGTGGGGGCGACAGTGGCGTCTGTTCCGACTCGCCATTGAGCTTGGCCGTGATCTGGTCGTTGTCGCGGTCGATTGCCGTGCGTTCGATCGGCCAGCGCATCACCTGGCCGGGCAGCACATAGCCCAGCAGCCCGGGGTGGACGATGCGCGGGCGCGTGGCGCTGCCCAGCGCGAGATCGGCGATCTGCGCGTAGCCGTTGCCCGAATTGGCCACCTCCACGCCATTGCGGCCGTCCGCCAACTGCACCAGGCGGGCCTGCAGCCGCGGTGCCAGCGTGCCGGCCGAGGGCTGCACGAAGACCGGGATCGAATAGCGCAGGACGAACTGCATGCCGCCGGCGCGCGTGGCCAGATCGGGCACCTCGTCGACGATCAGGCGGTAGTACCGCTGTGCCGGCGGCGGTTCCCGGTCCGGGCGCATCACCCGCACAAGCTGCTGCTGGCCGGCGGCCAGTTCCTGCATCGGCGGCGTGGCCATCACTTCATCGGTGGGCAGCAGCTGTTCCTGGCCGTCCTGCTGCACCCAGCGGAACACGCGCACCTGCAGCTTCACCGGCGAGGTGCCGCTGTTGGTCAGCCACAACTCGCCGGCACGCTGGCGGGCTTCCAGCTGCAGGCTGGTCGGGGCGACCTGCAGGCTGGTGGCCCCGGCGGTGGCGGCGGCCAGCAGGCACAGGGCGAGCAGCGCCACGCCGGTGGCGCGCCACGGGCGGGGTACGGCCATGCGGGCGTGCTCCATCAATAGGTGATCGTGGCGGTAACCGTATCCAGGTAGTTACCGGTGGCCGGGTTGTTGGTGCTCAGGTTCAGGATCTGGCCGTAGACGATGTAGGGCACGGCCAGGCCGGTGCCGATGCCGGCCTGGGTATTGGTGCCGGACGTGGCGCCCCAGACCAGGGTATGGGCGGCGTCCTGGTAGAGCTGGTAGCCGACGTAGTTGTTGGCGGTCACCGCAGCATTGGTGTTCTTCATCCGCCGGGTGGTGACGTCATTGGCCGTGCTGGCATTGGCGCCCGCATTCAGTGAGATGGTGTAGGGCGTCAGTGCCGAGCACTGCGCGGTCACCGTGCCCTGGCCCAGGGTGGGCGTGGCGGTGGTCGAGGCGGCGGTGCCGAAGTCGACGTTGGTGGCGGCCGCCGCCGTGATGGTGCAGGCCTTGGTGACCACCAGGGTGACGTTGAAGGTGGTGGTGTCGGCGGCCAACGCCGGGCTGGACAGCAGGAGCCCGGCCACGACCCATGTCAGCGGGGATCGAACTGGGGATCGCATGGACAACCTCCCTGACCCGAAGGTCTGTTGAACAAGGCGAAGACGGCACGTTCGGCGCCGCTTTGACGACAGTGGGTCCAGCTTAGGAGGCGTAAGTGTCTGTAATCCGTGATAAATAGGCAGGCGAAAGAGTGGAGGGCATCACGCTTTCACTTTCCTTGCCGGAACCGTGCATGGCCCGGATCGCCAGTTGGGTGGCGTTCGTTCAGATTGCGGCCGGATCGGCGATAATGGGTGCCATGAGCGTGAATCTGAAAACCCCGCAGGAAATCGAGATGATGCGCATCGCCGGCCGCCTGGCCAGCGAAGTGCTCGACATCGTCACCCCCCACGTCAAGCCCGGTGTCACCACCGAGGAACTGGACCGCATCTGCCACGACCACATCGTGAACGTGCAGGGCGCCATTCCGGCCAACGTCGGCTACCGCGGCTTCCCGAAGACCGTGTGCACCTCGGTCAACAATGTCATCTGCCACGGCATCCCCAGTGAAGGAAAGGTGCTCAAGGATGGCGACATCATCAATATCGACGTCACTGTCATCAAGGACGGCTGGCACGGCGACACCAGCCGCATGTACTTCGTCGGCACCCCGTCGGTGATGGCCCGCCGCCTGGTGGAAACCACCTACGAAGCCATGTGGCGCGGCATCCGTGCGGTGCGTCCGGGCGCCACCCTGGGCGACATCGGCCATGCCATCCAGAGCTATGCCGAAGGCGAGCGTTTCAGCGTGGTGCGCGAGTACTGCGGCCACGGCATCGGCAAGGTCTACCACGACGAGCCGCAGGTGGTGCATTACGGTCGTCCGGGCCAGGGCCTGGTGCTGCAGCCGGGCATGACCTTCACCATCGAGCCGATGATCAACGAGGGCACCCGCTACAACAAGGTGCTGCCGGACGGCTGGACCGTGGTGACCAAGGACCGCAAGCTGTCGGCGCAGTGGGAGCACATGATCGCGGTCACCGAGACCGGCGTGGACGTGCTGACCCTGTCGCCAGGCGAGTCGCAGGTCTCCTGAAGATGCTGCCGGCGAGTTCGCTGCTGGACACGCCGGCCGCGTCGCTCAACGACCCGGATTGGGCTGCTGCCGCGCGCCAGGCGCTGCAGCAGGCCGACGCGCGCCTGTACCGCCGCTTCGACCAGGGCGACAACATCGAGCGCCTCCTGGCGCTGCGCGCGCGCGCTGCCGACCATCTGATCCGCCTGGCCTGGCAGCGCTGCCTGCCGGCCGACAGTGGCCTGGCGCTGTTCGCGGTCGGTGGCTATGGCCGCGGTGAACTGTTCCCGCGTTCGGACATCGACCTGCTGGTGTTCGGCGATCCGCCGGCACAGCTGGCGCACGAAGCGGCATTGGCGCGCCTGTTCGCGCTGCTGTGGGACTGCGGATTGGCCGTCAGCCATGCGGTGCGTTCGGCATCGCAGTGCCGCGAGGCGGCAGCTGACCAGACCGTGCTGACCGCGCTGATCGAGGCGCGTCCGATCCTGGCCGATGATGCCGCGCGCCGCGCGCTGCGCGAGGCCATCGACGACCGCGAGCTGTGGCCGGCACGCAGCTTTTTCCTGGCCAAGCTGGAAGAGCTGCGCAACCGCCACCAGCGCTTCGGCGATACCGCCGACAACCTGGAGCCGGACCTGAAGGATGGCCCCGGCGGCCTGCGCGATCTCAACACGCTGGGCTGGATGGCGTTGCGTGCCTTCGGCGTGCGCGACCTGGAGGCCCTGGTCGGGCTCGGCCATCTGGGCGCTGACGAAGCCGCGGCGTTGAAGCGCGAACGTGCCGTGCTGGCGCGGTTGCGCTTCGGCCTGCACCTGGTCGCGCGCCGTCCGGAAGAGCGCCTGCGTTTCGATTACCAGAAGACCCTGGCCGCGCGCCTGGGCTTCGAGGACGATGCCGAGAATCTCGGTGTCGAGAAAATGATGCAGGGCTTCTACCGCGCCGCGCTGGTGGTGCGCCGGATCAGCGACCGCCTGCTGCAGCGCTTCGAGGAACAATTCGATGGCGAGGCCCAGCCGGAACCGCTGACCGTGGGCTTTTCCCTGCGCCGTGGCTACCTAGCCGCCAACGAGGCCGACTGGCCGCGCGGCGACATCGGCCAGGTGTTCGCACTGTTTTCCAGCTGGGCCAACAACCCGCAGGTGCGCGGACTGCACTCGCTGACCGCGCGTGCACTGGCCGAGTCGCTGCCGCTGCTGCCGGCCTACGACCAGGCCGACACCGATGCGCGCGAGCAGTTCCTGGCCCTGCTGCGCGGCCAGCGTCCGGTCGATACGCTTTCGCGCATGGCGCGGCTGGGCGTGCTTGGCCAGTGGATTCCCGCGTTCGCCCAGGTCAGCGGGCGCATGCAGTTCGACCTGTTCCATGTCTATACGGTCGACCAGCACACGCTGATGGTCCTGCGCAACATCGGCCAGTTCGCCAGCAGCCGCGCCGACGAGCGCTTCTCGATCGCGCACGAAGTGTGGCCGCGCCTGCGCAAGCCGGAACTGCTGCTGCTGGCCGGCCTGTTCCATGACATCGCCAAGGGCCGTGGCGGCGACCACTCGGAGCTGGGCGCGGTGGACGCGCGTGCGTTCTGCCAGGCGCATGCGCTCAGTGGCACCGATACCGAGCTGGTGGCATGGCTGGTCGAACAGCACCTGCGCATGTCGGTGACCGCGCAGAAGCAGGACATCGCCGATCCGGTGGTGATCCACCGCTTCGCCACCCTGGTCGGCAGCCGCGACCGCCTGGACTACCTGTACCTGCTGACCTGTGCCGACATCGCCGGCACCAGCCCGAAGCTCTGGAATGCCTGGAAGGATCGCCTGCTGGCCGACCTGTACTTCGCTACCCGGCGCGCGCTGCGCGAGGGGCTGGAGCACCCGGTACCGGCCGCCGAGCGCGTGGCCGAGGCACGTGACAGCGTGCGCGCACTGGTGCGCGAGCAGGGCTACGACGATGCCACCATCGACCGCCAGTTCGCGGTGATGCCCGATGAGGGCTTCATCCGCCTGCGCCCGGAGCAGCTGGCCTGGCAGGCTGCCGCGCTGGTGCCGGTGAAGCAGGGCCAGGCGCTGGTGAAGGTTCGCCGGATCAGCGTCGACGACCCGGCGCTGGAAGTGTTCGTGCACTCGCCGGACCGCGACGGCCTGTTTGCCGCGATCGTGATGACCCTGGACCGCAAGGGCTACGGCATCCACCGCGCACGCGTGCTGGACGGTCCGGCCGACACCATCTTCGATACCTTCGAAGTGAACCCGGCCGACACCTTTGCCGATGGCAGCAGCGCCAACCTGGAGGCGGCCCTGCGCGAGGCACTCAGCGGTGA
Source organism: Stenotrophomonas sp. S4 (assembly GCF_054187805.2). Taxonomy (NCBI): domain Bacteria; kingdom Pseudomonadati; phylum Pseudomonadota; class Gammaproteobacteria; order Lysobacterales; family Lysobacteraceae; genus Stenotrophomonas; species Stenotrophomonas sp. S4. The sequence continues at coordinate 1,471,596 of NZ_CM196188.1, forward strand.
CCTGTCGCGGCTGCGGCCGTCGCGCCGGGTCGTGCCGCGGCAGCTGCGGCACTTCCGCTTCGCCCCGCGCATCGAGTTCCGCGATGAGCCAGGCGCAACCCGTTTTGCCCTGGTCGCCCCCGACCGTCCCGGCCTGCTGGCCGATGTGGCGTTCGTGCTGCGCAACCAGGGCCTGCGCGTGCATGATGCGCGCATTGCAACGTTCGGCGAACGCGCCGAAGACACCTTCGTGATCAGTGACGAACACGACCTCCCCCTGACTGAACCTGCCCGGCAGCAGCTGCATGACGCGATGCTGGCCTGCCTGGACCCTGATCGAAACGCCGGAGACCCCGCCTGATGGCCACCAAGCCCGCCAAGAAGACCGCCGCGACCCCCAAGAGCGCAGCGGCCCGGAAACCTGCTGCCGCCGCCCCGGCCGCGAAGAAGACCCCTGCGCCGAAGAAGGCTGCTGCGGTGAAGGCCCCGGCAAAGAAAACGGCGGCGGTGAAGAAAACGGCTGCGATGAAGAAGGCCCCGGCCAAGAGCGCCGAAGCGGTCCGCGCCGAGACCATCGCCCGCAAGTCGCTGCGCAAGCCGTCGGCACCGGGCGTGGAAGAGCTGAAGTTCGGCATCGAGAGCGCCTTCGAGCGCCGTGCGACGCTGACCCTGCACGAGCTGGAAGGTTCCACCCGTCCGCTGGTCAACCGTGTGATCGATGGCCTGGAAACCGGTGAATTCCGTGTCGCCGAGCCGGACGGCCAGGGTGGCTGGAAGGTCAACGAGTGGCTGAAGAAGGCGGTGCTGCTGTACTTCCGCGTCAACGACATGGCGGTGGTCGATGCGCGCCCCGCACCGTTCTGGGACAAGGTCGAATCGCGCTTCGCCGGCTATGACGAAGCGAAGTTCCGCCGTGGCGGCGTGCGCGTGGTGCCGGGCGCGATCGCCCGCCGCGGTACCTACTTCGGCAAGGACGTAGTGCTGATGCCGAGCTTCACCAACATCGGCGCCTATGTCGGCGAAGGCACCATGGTCGACACCTGGGCCACCGTCGGTTCCTGCGCGCAGATCGGCCAGCACTGCCACCTGTCCGGCGGCGCCGGCATCGGCGGCGTGCTGGAGCCGCTGCAGGCCAGCCCGACCATCATCGAGGACCACTGCTTCATCGGTGCGCGCTCGGAAGTGGTGGAAGGCGTGGTGGTCGGCCACCACAGCGTGATCGGCATGGGCGTGTTCCTCAGCCAGAGCACCCGCATCTACAACCGCGCCACCGGCGAGATCACCTACGGCTACATCCCGCCGTACAGCGTGGTGGTGTCCGGCTCGCTGCCGAGCAAGGACGGTACCCATTCGCTGTACTGCGCGGTGATCGTCAAGCAGGTTGATGCCAAGACCCGCAGCAAGACCAGCGTCAACGACCTGCTGCGCGGCCTGGCCGACTGAGGATGACGGCGCCGGAGGATCTGGCGCAGTCCGCGATCTACCAGCATCCGTCCGACACCCTGTTCGGGCGGATGCTGCCGCGCCTGCTGCACGCCCCGCGCTGGACCCGGCTGCGCCGCGCGCTGTCGCGGCGCTGGCCGATGCCGGCGCTGGTCAGCGATGTACGCGACGTGGTCTACGTGAGCTGGTGGGTCGACGTGCGCCACGCGCCGATGCCACCACCAGGCCATCACTACGTGGTCCACGCCGGACGCACGCCCTACACCATCCTCAGCTACCGGCACGGGCACTTCGGGCCCGCGCTGGCCGGGCCGCTGCGCTCGCTGATGCCGTCTCCCAGGCAGAGCAACTGGCGCTGGTACCTGCGTCGCGACGACGCTCCGGATGGGGCGCCGGTGGTGCTGTTCGATCGCAACGTGATGGACCAGCTGGCCTTCGTCGCCGGCGCGCGCGCTTTCAGTGATGCCATGCAGCCGCACCTGTCGGTGCACTTCACGCATGCGCTGGATGCCGAAGGCAGTGGCCACACGCGGATCGAGGGCGGGCAGGGCAGTGCCCCGGCGTTGCACCTGCAGTGGCAGGCCGCTGCGGGCTGGGACGATGCCGGGTGGGCGGCGGCCTTCGGCAGCCATCAGGCCCTGCTGCGTTTCCTGACCTGCCAGGACGAGGCCATCGCCCGTACCTGCGACCAGCGCTGGGCCAGCACCCGCATCGCTCTGCCGGTGGACATCGCACAGCTGCAACCGCTGCAGCTGGAGGGCGAACCACATTGCCCGCGCCTGCAGGCAATGGGCGTGGCGCTGCACGAGGGGCTGGCCTTCCGGCTGCCAAGGGTACCGTTCCGGGTCGTGTCCGAGCGCCTGTTGTGAGATTCTGGCCCTCTGTTTTCCAGCATCACAGATGGCCATGAGCACCACTGTTTACGGTTTGAAGAACTGCGATACCTGCAAGAAGGCGACCAAGTGGCTGGACCGCTTCGGCGTGCCGTACACCTTCGTCGACTACCGCGACAACAAGCCCAGCCCGGAAACGCTGCTGGCATGGGCGGCGCAGCTGGGTGGCCTGGCCGCGATGGTCAACAAGTCCTCCACCACCTGGCGGCAGCTGCCGGACAACCGCAAGGCCGCCGACTCCGAGGCCGAATGGAAGCTGCTGCTGCGCGAGTATCCGCAACTGATCAAGCGCCCCGTGGTGGTCACCTCCGACGGTACGGTCAGCCAGGGCTTCAGTGACAACGGCTTCAAAGCACGCTTCGGCGTGGGTGGCGCGTGAGCGCGGTTCTCGACCTGACCTGCGAGCTGATCGCTCGGCCCTCGGTGACGCCGGACGACGCCGGCTGCCAGGCGCTGCTGGCGGCACGGCTGAAGCAGGCCGGGTTCCACTGCGACCATCTGCGGCTGGGCGAGGTCGACAATCTGTGGGCGACCCATGGACAGGGCGCGCCGGTTCTGGTGTTGCTGGGCCACACCGACGTGGTGCCGACGGGCCCGCGCGAGGCCTGGGCCAGCGACCCGTTCACGCCGCAGATCCGTGACGGCGTGCTGTACGGCCGTGGCACCGCCGACATGAAAGGCAGCGTGGCGGCGTTCGTGGTGGCGGCCGAGCAGTTCATCGCCGCACATCCTGATCACCCCGGCACGCTGGCGGTGCTGTTGACCAGCGACGAGGAAGGCGATGCCATCGATGGCGTGCGCCACGTCGCACGGCTGTTCGCCGAGCGCGGCCAGCGCATCGACTGGTGCATCACCGGCGAGCCGTCGTCGACCGCGACGCTGGGTGACCTGCTGCGCGTGGGTCGCCGTGGCAGCCTGTCGGCCAAGCTGCGGGTGCAGGGCGTGCAGGGCCATGTGGCGTATCCGGAGAAGGCACGCAACCCGATCCACCAGGCGGCGCCGGCCCTGGCCGAGTTGAGTGCGCGGCGCTGGGATGAAGGCTACGAAAGTTTCCCGCCGACCAGCCTGCAGATCTCCAACGTCCATGCCGGTACCGGTGCCAACAATGTGATTCCCGGCGAGCTCGAAGTGGATTTCAACATCCGCTACAACCCGCACTGGGATGCACCGAAGCTGGAAGCGGAGATCACCGCGCTGCTGGATCGGCATGGCCTGCAGTACACGCTGAAGTGGCATCGCAGCGGCGAGCCGTTCTACACCCCGGAAGGCACGCTGCGCGCCACGGCGCGTGCGGTGCTGGCCGAGCACATCGGCCGTGCACCGGAGGAAAGCACTGGTGGCGGCACGTCCGATGCCCGCTTCATCGCGCCATTGGGCGCGCAGTGCATCGAAGTGGGGCCGGTCAACGCCAGCATCCACCAGGTGGACGAGAACGTGCGCGTGGACGATCTGGAGGCATTGCCGGGGCTGTACCAGCGGCTGGTGGAACGGCTGCTGGTGGGAACCCCATGACGGAATGAATTCCGCGAGGGTGGGTGCCGACCGTTGGTCGGCACGCCTCCCGCCGGGGCCGCTTCTCTACTCCGAAAAAATGAAGAACGGCGGCTCGACCGCTTTTTTCCAGTAACTCGGCGCGGCCATGTAGAAGTGCTGCGCTTCGGCCCTGGCGAACCAGTGCGTCGCTGCGTCGGTGTCCTTCTCCACGCCCGGCGCACCGCGGCCCAGCAGCAGTCCGGCGAAGTACTGGCCGAACACATTGCCCTGCTCGCCGGCGCGCTGGTACAGCTGCAGCGCGCGCGCGGGATCGCGTGGCAGGCCTACGCCTCTTTCCAGCAGCGCGCCCAGATCGACCTGTGCGCCGGCGTCACCCGCAGCGGCACGGCGTTGGATCCTCGCCACCAGCGGATGCACGGTATCGCCTGTGGCCGCTACCGCGCCGGGCAGTCCCGACGATGACGACGCATAGCGCTGGTAGACCATCGCGCGCAGGTCCCAGCGCAGTGCTCGCTGGGCATCACCGCGCTCGCGATAGGCCTTGGCCAGGTCAAAGAACGCATACGGATTGCCGTGGTTGGCGGCAGCCAGAGACCAGCGTTCACCGCGTCGCCAGGACGCGCGCAGCACCGGAGCCGGGTTGATGTGGGGGCTGTCGGCATACCGCAGCGTGCCGGAGATCCAGATCCGGCCCAGTGCTTCTTCCGCCCTGGTGTTGTGGAAGGTCCAGGGTGTGGCCGCTGCGGCACGCTCGTAGTAGGCGATGGCGCGCGGATCGTTGAAGCGCTCGAAGGTTTGCGCGGTATCAAAGGCACCCTCGAAGCTGCCGTCGGTTCCGCGTTGTTCCAGGCCCTGCAGCTGAGCCGGCGGCAGGGGCGACGGCGGGGGCAGGGTCTGGCAGGCGGCCAGGCCCAGGCAGAGCAGGGCGGCCAGCGCCGCGTTGCGTCCAGTGCGGTGTTGCATTTCCATTACACGTTTCACGGCGGGCCATTATGCGCGCCGTGGAGTGGTTGCCAACGCAACGGTTGCGCCGTGCCGGAAACCGGGGTAGGGTCGATGCCATGTCGATCCGCCTGGCCACCGCCGTCAATAACAACAACCGCAATAATCTGCGCGCGAATAATCGTGCGCGGCCGATGCGGGACTGCGCCCTGGGTAGATAGACAGCAACACACGCCCGGACACCAGAAAACCCGCATCAGCCGATGCGGGTTTTTTTGTGCCCGGGCGCAGCCCCACCCGGGCCTGGATGGCCGGTCGAACACCTTCCCACCCGTGAAATCCCCCAACAGGAGCTCTCCCATGTGTTCGATCTTCGGAATCTTCGGCCTGCAGGCCGGTGACGATCTTCCAGCCCTGCGCCGCCATGCGCTGGAACTGTCGCAGCGCCAGCGCCACCGTGGCCCGGACTGGAGCGGCGTATACCTCGACGAAGGTGCGCTGCTGGTTCACGAGCGGCTGGCCATCGTCGACCCGGCCGGTGGTTCGCAGCCGCTGCTGTCGGCCGATGGCCAGCTGGCGCTGGCGGTGAACGGCGAGATCTACAACCACCAGGCATTGAAGGCGGCACTGACCACCGCCTACGACTTCCAGACCGGCTCGGACTGCGAGGTGATCAACGCGCTGTACCGCCAGGGGGGCGCGCCGGCGCAGTGGCTGGAACAGCTCAACGGCATCTTCGCCTTCGCGCTGTGGGACCGCGACAGCGGGCGCGTGCTGGTGGCGCGTGACCCGGTCGGCGTGGTGCCGCTGTACTGGGGCCACGATGCCCAGGGGCGCCTGCGCGTGGCCTCGGAAATGAAGGCACTGGTCGATACCTGTGCCGACGTCGCGCAGTTCCCGCCGGGGCACTACTTCGACAGTGCCAGTGGTGAGCTGGTGCGCTACTACCAGCAACCGTGGCGCGACTACGCCGACGTGCAGGGCCGGCAGGCCGATCTGGCCGAACTGCGCCAGGCGTTCGAGCATGCGGTGGAGCGTCAGCTGATGAGCGACGTGCCGTACGGCGTGCTGCTGTCCGGTGGCCTGGACTCGTCGCTGGTGGCAGCGGTGGCCGCACGCTATGCACGTCGCCGCATTGAGGATGGGGGGCAGACCGAAGCCTGGTGGCCGCGCCTGCACTCGTTCGCGATCGGCTTGAAGGGCTCGCCCGATCTGGCCGCCGCTGCGATCGCCGCCGAAGCGCTGGGCACCGTGCATCACGGCTTCGAGTACACCTTCGAGGAAGGCCTCGATGCGCTGCCGGAAGTGATCCGCCATATCGAGACCTACGACGTCACCACCATCCGAGCCTCGACGCCGATGTTCCTGCTGGCGCGGCGGATCAAGGCGATGGGGGTGAAGATGGTGCTGTCCGGCGAGGGCAGCGACGAGATCTTCGGTGGCTACCTGTACTTCCACAAGGCACCGGATGCGCGTGAATTCCACGACGAGCTGGTACGCAAGCTCGACGCCCTGCACAACTACGACTGCCTGCGCGCCAACAAGTCGATGATGGCCTGGGGCGTGGAGCCGCGCGTGCCGTTCCTCGACCGTGAGTTCCTCGATGTGGCGATGCGCTTCGATGCCGCGCACAAGATGGTCGGTGCCGGTTTTGGTGGCCGTCGCATCGAGAAGGCGGTGCTGCGCGAGGCATTCGACGGCTACCTGCCGGACAGCATCCTGTGGCGGCAGAAGGAACAGTTCAGTGATGGCGTTGGCTACGGCTGGATCGATGGGCTGAAGGCACATGCCGAAGCACAGGTGAGCGACCGCGTACTGGCAGCGGCCGACAAGCGCTTCCCGCACAACCCGCCGCAGACCAAGGAGGCGTACTACTACCGCCACCTGTTCGAGCAGTTCTTCCCGAGCCGTGCGGCTGCCGAGACCGTGCCGGGTGGCAAGTCGATCGCCTGTTCGTCGCCGGCGGCCATTGCCTGGGATGCCAGCTTCGCCGCGGCTGCAGATCCGTCGGGTCGCGCGATCGCCGGCGTGCACGCGCAGGCACTGGCCTAAGCGCCAAAAAGGGGACGGAGGAGATCAAGTCGTTTGTGCCATTAACGCCTTAATCCCCTCCGTCCCCTTTTTGTATCATCGCCCCCTGCACATTGGGGAATGTTCATGGACGTACAGACCGGGGGCCGGGCGCCGCCGATCAAGTGGGGATGGCGCTACCTGGCCTGGGCCGGGGTGCCGTTGCTGGCTGGCGTGCTGCTGGCGCGGTATGCCGGGCCGGCGGCGCCCGAGGCGGTTGCCCGTGCCACGGCTGCGGCCGAAGGCAGCTGGACACAGCATCTGGCGTCTCCGCTGGGCCTGTTCCTGCTGCAGCTGCTGGTGCTGCTGCTGGTGGCCAAGGGCGCGGGTGCGCTGCTCAAGCGCTTCGGGCAACCGGCGGTGATCGGCGAGATGGCCGCCGGCCTGATGATGGGGCCGCTGGTGCTCGGCAGCCTGCTGCCGCAGCTGCATGGTGCGCTGTTCCCGGCCAGTTCGCTGGGTCCGCTGGGCATGCTCAGCCAGTTGGGCGTGCTGATGTTCCTGCTGGTGGCCGGTGCCGAGCTGGACCTGGCGGCGCTGCGTGGCCGCCGGCGTTTCGCCTTCACGGTCAGCCATGCCGGCATTGCAGTGCCGTTCGTGCTCGGCGTCGCGTTGGCGATCTGGTTGTATCCGCAGCACGGACCACAGGGTGTGGGCTTCACCGCATTCGCACTTTTCGTGGGTATCTCGATGAGCATCACGGCCTTCCCTGTGCTGCTGCGCATCCTGGCCGATCGCGGGATCATACAGACGCCACTGGGGCAGACCGCGATCGCCTGCGCTGCCTTGGGCGATGCCACCGCGTGGTGCCTGCTGGCGCTGATCGTGGCCGCCGCCCAGGCCAGCGGCTGGTTGCCGGCCAGCCTCAACCTGTTGTGCGTGGTCGCGTTCGTGGCGCTGATGCTGGGGCTGGTGAAGCCGTGGTTCGCGCGCCAGCAGGTTGCGCCGGGCCGTGAGGGGCGCTGGCTGCTCGGCATCCTGCTGTTGTCGCTGGGCAGTGCGCTGGTCACCGAGATGCTGGGCATCCACGCGCTGTTCGGGGCGTTCGCTGCGGGCGTCGCGGTATCGTCCAATGCGCAGTTGCGTGACCTGCTGATGGCCCGTGTCGAGCCGTTCGCGGTCACCCTGCTGCTGCCTTTGTTCTTCGCCATGACCGGGCTGCGCATGCGCGCCGATGCGCTGCAGGCCAGCGACATCGTGTTGTGCGTGGTGGTGATCGCGGTGGCCACGACAGGCAAGCTGCTGGGCACCTTCAGTGCCGCGCGCAGTGCCGGCATGCCCACGCGCGAAGCGTGGCGGCTGGGCGCGTTGATGAACACCCGCGGCCTGATGGAGCTGATCGTGCTCAACCTGGGCTACGAGCTGGGCCTGCTCGGCGACCGCCTGTTTGCGGTGCTGGTGATCATGGCGCTGGTGACCACGGCGATGACCGGGCCGCTGCTGAACCTGATCGAGCGGCGCAGGGTCTGAGTGCTGGACGGTAGTGCCGGCCGCTGGCCGGCATCCAGGCAAGTGTGTCCAGCATCATGAGGTTGCCGGCCAGCGGCCGGCACTACCGGGCCGGCACCAGCGTCATCGTGTGCTGCGCCTTGCCGGGCAGGAACGGCGTCGGGCGCCCATGCACCCAGTCCTCGTGGCCGGCGCCCCAGTACGGTGACAGCGGGTGGCCGCTCTGGCCGCCGGGCATGTGCACGATGCCGTCGGCCTCGTGGCCGGGCGAGACCACCATGCGCTCGGAGGCGCCGAAGTTCGGCGTCTGCACGCGCGGCATGTCCCGGTCGCCGGGCAGGCGGTCGGCCGGCATGCACAGCCAGCGCTTGGCGATGTCCGGCAGTGCCCGCGCGATGGGATGGCAGATCGCCGCGGTATTGCGTTCGCCCCAGCTGCGCTTGGCCAACGGCCCCTGCTTGGCCAGCTCACGCTCGGTACGGCGCGCGGCGTCGATCAGCAGCGCATCCCAGCTGTCGAAGGCCGGTGGCAGCAGGTTGGCCGGACGCTGCTGCAGCATCGGCCAGGCCACGCCTTCCAGCTGTGCCAGGCGCGGATCCAGATAGGCATCGCCCAGCTGCGCGTTGGCCGGGGCAAGCAGTGCATCGGATAGGGTCTCCATCACCTGGGTGCGGAATTCACGCACCACCCGGTAGCTCACTGAACTGGCCGAGGCGCGCCCGCCCCATTGATGGCTGACCTCCTTCAAACGCTTCAGCGCAGGGTCGTCACTGCGTTCGATGACGTCGTGCAGCAGAGCCCACCAGCGCTGCAGGAACACGGCGCGGTCGTCGAGCTGGATAGCCAGCAGGTCGTGCTCGTCGAAGCGCTCCTGGATCGCCAGCAGGTCGCGGATCTGCCGCGCCCGGGCACCGAGGTCATAGCCGCCGTTGCCGACGCTGGCCAGTGCCTCGCCGTCGAGGACGCGTCCATTGGCGGTCCACAGGCGATGGTTGGGGGGATCGATCAATGCCGGCGAGGCATCGCTGCGGATCGGCCACGGCGCGCAGTCCTGGTTGCTGGCGGCATTGAAGCCGGCCGGTGCACAGCCAGGGCCACGGTCCGGGCGGGCGCCGATCAGGCGCCAGGCGATGCGCCCGCTGCGATCACCGACCACCAGGTTCTGCGCGGGGATGCCGGCACGGTCGGCGAAGTGCAGTGCACCGTCCAGGTCACCGGCGCGGGCCAGATCAGCGAAGTCCAAGCGCACGGCGCCGGGCAGGTGTGCGACCCAGCGCAGCGCATCGCCACTGCCATCGGCATGGGTATGCAGGATCGGCCCCCAGGCGGTTTCGCGTACCGGGAACAGCACGTCGGCCTGGCCGGCCACGGCGATGCGTTCTTCGTGCACGGTCACCGCGGCGTTGGCCGGTTCCGCGCGGTAGTCCGCCGTGTCGATGTAGCTGTTGGTGAAGCCCCAGGCGACGTGCCCGTTGCTGCCGACGATCACTGCCGGCAGGCCGGGCAGCGAGAAGCCGGTGACATCGACCTGGCCGCCGGCGGCCTGCGGGTCGGGGTAGCGCAGGCGCACGCGGAACCACAGGCCGGGTGCACGCAGGCCCAGGTGCATGTCGTCGGCGACGATCGCGCGGCCGTCGGCGGTAAGTGCACCGGCCACCGCGAAGTTGTTGCTGCCGATGACGTCGGCCTCTTCCTGCTCGGTGCCCGTTTTTCCCTTCAACGTGCGCAGGTCCAGCTGGCTGGCATCGGGCAGGGCGGCGTTGCCGGTGGGTTCGCCGAACAGCGGTGCATCCCATTCGGTGCCGTCGTGGGCGATCAGTGCGTACAGCGCCGGCGGCACCACCGCGCGGATGCGGCTGAGCGCAAGCTCGGTCTGGTTGTCCGGGTCCTGCAGGTCGGCGTACATGGCCAGCCCGGTCAGTACGCTGTCGCTGGCCTGCCACGGTTGCGGTGACTGCCGCAGCAGCAGGTAGGCCCACGGGCGCACGGAGAGATCGGCCAAGCCCTCATTGACCCCACCGATATAGGCGCTCACGGCTTCGATGTTGTCGCCCAGCGCAGCCTGCATGTTCGCCTCGGTGCGCGCGCGCAGCCGATGCACGCGCATCCGCTTGTCAGCATCGATGGCCTTCGGCCCGAACAGCGCCGACAGCTCGCCAGCGGCACTGCGGCGCATCAGGTCCATCTCGAAAAAACGTTCCTGCGCATGCACGCGGCCGAGCGCACGCATCGCGTCGGCCTGGCTGCTGGCGGTAATGGTGACCACGCCCAGCGCATCGCGCTCGATGGTGACCGGTTTGGCCAGGCCCGGCAGCGCATGCTCGCCATCCAGGTCGGCCAGGCTGCCGCGCAGCAGCAGCCACAGCACCAGGGCGGTGACCAGCATGATGGCGATCAACACGCCCAGCACCCAACGCCATGTACGTCGCATCGCACGTCCTTTCCGAACTCGTGGGCTGATTGTAGCCGCAGGCGCAACTGCGACTGATTCCGATTAGATCACCGTATTTTGAAATGCGGCACCCTATGTCACATCGATTCACAGGAGCCCCCCCATGAAAGGCAACCCGGACGTCATCGCCTGCCTGAAGGAACTGCTGCGCGGCGAGCTTGCTGCCCGCGACCAGTACTTCATCCATTCCCGCCGCTACGAGGACCAGGGCCTGTTCGCGCTGTATGAACGCCTGAACCACGAGATGGAAGAGGAAACCCAGCACGCCGATGCGCTGCTGCGCCGGATCCTGTTCCTGGGCGGCGACCCGGACATGCGCCCGCATGCCACCGAGCCGGGCAAGACCGTGGAGGAGATGCTGCAGAAGGATCTCGATACTGAATACGCCGTTCGGAACAATCTCGCCGCCGGCATGAAGCTGTGCGAGGAGAAGGGTGACTACGTGAGCCGCGACATCCTGCTTGCACAGCTGAAGGACACCGAGGAAGACCACGCCTGGTGGCTGGAGCAGCAGCTGGGCCTGATCAAGCGCATCGGCCTGGAGCTGTACCAGCTGAGCAAGATCGACGGCAACGGCGCTCCGGCGCACTGAGCCGCAGGTGGCGCCGGGCCATGCCCGGTGACCACCCGGTAGAGCCGACCGCTGGTCGGCTGCTCTGCAAAAAGCAGCCGACCAGCGGTCGGCTCTACCAGAAAAAGCACAGCGTTCTGTCGCCAGCCAGCACCAGAGCACCGCCAGCCAGCCTTCGCCCGCCAGCTGCTCTACCGCCCGCCAGCCGACAACGAAAAAGCCGGGGAATGCCCCGGCTTTTTCGTGTCTGATCTCCGGCAAGGTGCGTCAACCAAGGTTGACACCTACCAGGAGCGGATTCCCGGGGTCAGAGCCCTTTCCCCTGGAAAGGGATCCGACCCCGCACCCCTCACTCCACCGACAACCCTTCCACCTTCTGCCAGCCGCGCGGCAGCAGGTGGCCGCGGGTGGCGCGGGCGCCGAGGTACGCTTCCAGTTCGTTGAACTTCAGGCCCATGGTGCGCTGGCCACTGCGTACCTGCAGGGTCTGGCCGGGGCTGATTGCAACCACGGCGACCACGCGTTCGGTGGCGAGCTTGGCCTTCGGGATCTCGATGATCTTGTTGCCCTTGCCCTTGTCCAGTTCCGGCAGGTCGTTGGCGGCGATCGCCAGCAGGTTGCCGGAGCTGGTCACCGCCACGATGCGATCGGTGGCGACGTTGGCGACCACCGACGGGGTCAGCACCGATGAACCGGCCGACAGGTTCAGCATCGCCTTGCCGGCCTTGTTGCGGCCGATCAGGTTCTCGAAGCGGGTGACGAAGCCGTAGCCGTGGGTGGAGGCCAGCACGAAGCGGGTGTCCGGCTCGGCGCTGGCCAGAGTCACGAAGCTGGTGCCCGGTGCCGGCGAGAAGCGGCCGGTCAGCGGTTCACCGTTGCCACGCGCGGAAGGCAGGGTATGCACCGGCGTCGAGTAGGCGCGGCCCTCGCTGTCGAGGAACGCCACCTGCTGCGTGCTGCGCGCACGTACCGCGCCCTGCAGGGCGTCGCCGTCGCGGTAGGACAGGGCGGAGGCATCGACGTCGTGGCCCTTGGCCGCACGGATCCAGCCCTTCTCCGACAGCACCACGGTCATCGGCTCGCTCGGCACCAGCTCGGTCTCGTCGATGGCCTGTGCCGCCTGGCGCTGCACCAGCGGCGAGCGGCGGGCGTCGCCGAACTTCTTGGCGTCGGCGGTCAGTTCGTCGCGGATCAGCTTCTTCAGCTTGGCCTTGCTGTCGAGGATGCCGAGGATCTTTTCGCGCTCCTTGGCCAGCTCGTCCTGCTCGCCACGGATCTTCATCTCTTCCAGGCGGGCCAGCTGCTTCAGCTTGGTTTCCAGGATGTACTCGGCCTGGTCGTCGGACAGGCCGAAGCGCGCGATCAGCGCCGCCTTCGGTTCGTCCTCGGTACGGATGATGTGGATCACCTCGTCCAGGTTGAGGAAGGCGACCAGCAGGCCTTCCAACAGATGCAGGCGGCGCTCGACCTTCTGCAGGCGGTGCTGCAGGCGGCGGGTGACCGTGTTGCTGCGGAAGGTCAGCCATTCGCTGAGCAGCATCTTCAGGTTCTTCACCTGCGGACGGCCGTCCAGCCCGATCACGTTGAGGTTGACGCGGTAGCTGCGCTCCATGTCCGTGGTCGCGAACAGGTGGCCCATCAGCTGGTCGGCGTCGACGCGGTTGGAACGCGGCACCAGCACCACGCGCACCGGGTTGGCGTGGTCGGACTCATCGCGGATGTCCTCCAGCCACGGCAGCTTCTTGGCGCGCATCTGCGCGGCGATCTGCTCGATCACCTTCGACGGCGACACCTGGAACGGCAGCGCGGTGACCACGATGTTGTGCGCTTCCTTGGTGAAGGTCGCACGTGCGCGCACGCTGCCGTTGCCGGTCTCGTAGATGTTCCGCAGGTCGTTGGCCGAGGTGATGATCTCGGCGCTGGACGGGTAGTCCGGGCCCTGCACGTGCTCGCACAGGTCGCGCACGCTGGCATCGGGGTTGTCCAGCAGGTGCAGCAGCGCGCTGACGATCTCGTTGAGATTGTGCGGCGGCACGTCGGTGGCCATGCCCACGGCGATGCCGGTGGTGCCGTTCAGCAGCAGGTGCGGCAGCCGCGCCGGCATCCAGGTCGGCTCCTGCAGGGTGCCGTCGAAGTTCGGTGCCCAGTCGGTGGTGCCCTGGCCCAGTTCGCCCAGCAGCACTTCGGCGATCGGGGTCAGCTTGGATTCGGTGTAACGCATCGCCGCGAACGACTTCGGGTTGTCGCTGGAGCCGAAGTTGCCCTGGCCCTCGATCAGCGGGTAGCGGTACGAGAACGGCTGGGCCATCAGCACCAGCGCCTCGTAGCACGCGCTGTCGCCGTGCGGATGGTACTTACCGATGACGTCACCGACGGTGCGCGCGGACTTCTTCGGCTTGGACGCGGCGTTCAGGCCCAGCTCGCTCATCGAATAGATGATGCGGCGCTGCACCGGCTTCAGGCCGTCGCCGATGAACGGCAGGGCGCGGTCCAGGACCACATACATCGAGTAGTCGAGGTAGGCGCGTTCGGCGTACTCGCGCAGCGGCAGTTGTTCGAATCCGTGGAACACGGGGCGGGCAAGTTCGGTCATGCGGCGTTGTTACCTGTTGTCGGGAGGCGGCGACGGCGGTCGCCGCTCGCAATCCTGTGATTATCCGGATGCGGCCGGGGATGCCAAGCCACGTGCAGGGTCCAGCCCGGTTTCCAGGCCGTGCCCGGCCCGTGCCAGGTAGCGCCCGGGCGGCAGCCCGAAGTGGCGGCGGAACACGGTGACGAAGGCGCTGGCGCTGCTGAAGCCCAGCGCGTGGGCGATGTCGGCCACGCTGCGGCCGTCGGTCAGCTGGCGCAGCGCCTCGGACAGGCGGGCCTGCTGCCGCCACTGGGCGAAGCTGAGCGTGGTCTCGTCGCGGAAGTGACGGGTCAGGCTGCGCGGTGACAGGCCGGCCCAATGCGCCCATTCGGCCAGGCTGCGCTCGTCGGAGGGGTCGGCCAGCAACTGCGAGGCGATCTTCAGCAGGCGCCGGTCGTGGGGCATCGGCAGGTGCATGCGCTGCCGCGGCGCGCTTCGGATCTCGTCCAGCAGCACGTCGATGATGTGCTGGCGCTCGGGCGTGGTGTCATAGCCCAGCGGCCATTCGCAGACGCGGTCGGCCAGCGCCTGCGCCAGCTTGGACAGGCCCAGCACGCAGGGGTCGGCGGGCAGGGTGGCGCAGGCCGGTGCGGCCAACGCCATGCCCCAGCCGCGCAGCGGGCCGTCGAGGGTGACCGTGTGCGGTTCCAGCGGCGGCATCCAGCCGGCCGAGCCCGGCGCCAGCGACCAGGTGCCATGCGAGGTGCGGGTGGTCAGCAGGCCGCGTTCGACGCAGATCAGCTGGGCACGCTGGTGGTGGTGCCAGTCCACCTCACGGGCCAGGCCCTGCTGGCTGTCGAAGCGGAAGGCGATGACCGGCGGGCCGTCATTGCGCTCGAACCAGTCCAGTGCGTCATCCCTGAGCAGGCGCTTGGGAACCTGAATTTCTGCCTTGTTCATCATGTCCACTGGCTGAAATGTGTCATCCATTGGCTGGATTGTACTACCGGGCCACCTGACCAGATCATTAAGGTAGGCGCCTTCACTGATCGAGCCCGCTGCTGCAACACAGCATTCGATGCCAGATCGAATATTTCCATTGAGAAATATTTTTTTTGGAAGAGAATGCTCCCCCATGATCTGTCCTGCAACCACTCCCCCCAGCTTCGGCCTGCTGCTGCGCCAGGTGCGCGACGGCCTGGTCCGCCAACTCGACGCGTCCATGGCTGAAGAAGATCTGGGCATCGGCTTCACCCACTACATCGGGTTGAAGGTGCTATCCAGCATGGCGCCGTGCACCGCCAACGAACTGGCCCAGGCCATCGACCAGGTGCCCAGCGCGGTGACCCGGCTGCTGGACAAGCTGGAGGCGCTGGGCTGCGTCCGCCGCGAGCCGCATGCGCAGGACCGGCGGGCACTGCAGATCGTACTGACCGATGAAGGCCGCGCGTTGTGGGCGCGGCTGAAGCTGCGCGGCGACGCGGTGATGGATTACGCCCTGCGCGATCTTTCCGCCGATGAGCGCACGCTGCTGCTGTCCCTCCTTACCCGAATCCGCGATTCACTGACGACCCCATGAACCCGATCCCGCATTCCACTCTCCGCCGGTCCGGGCGCGCGCTGCTGGTGTCAGCGCTGGCCCTGGCCCTGGCCGCCTGCGCCAGCAGCCGTGGCCTCAATCCGCAGGGCCACGTGCTTGATGTGGACAGCCTGCACAGCGAACGCACGCTGGCCGACACCGACCTGAGCGCCGCCGGCTTCCCGGCGCAGGACTGGTGGAAGGCACTGGGCGATGCGCAGCTGGACGCGCTGGTTGCCGAGGGCCTGGCCGGTCACCCGAGCCTGGACGCCGCCGATGCGCGCCTGCGCCAGGCCCAGGCCCAGGTTGGCACCGCGCGTGCCGATGAGCTGCCCAGCCTGTCGGTGTCCGGTGGCTACACCGGCCTGCGCCTGCCCGAGTCGATGGTCGGCAGCGAGATGGGCGGCCGCTATGGCGGCAGCAGCCAGGTCGCCTTCGATTTCAGCTACGGCGTGGACCTGTGGGGCGGCAAGCGCGCCGCCTGGGAAGCCGCCGTGGATGGCGCGCATGCCGCCACCGTCGAAGCCCAGGCCGCACGCCTGAACCTGTCCACCGGCATTGCCCAGGCCTATGCCGATCTGGCTTACGCGTGGCAGCTCAACGACGTGGCCGAGGAAGAACTGACCCGCTCGCAGAAGTCGCTGCAGCTGACCCGCCAACGCCGCAGCGCCGGCATCGACAGCGATCTGCAGGTGCGCCAGGCCGAGGCCCGCGTGCCGGCCGCGCAGCAGCAGGTACTGGCCGCGCAGCAGCGCATCGATGCCGCCCGCACCGCGCTGGCCGCCCTGGTCGGCAAGGGTCCGGATCGTGGCCTGTCGATCCAGCGCCCGCAGCCGTTGAACCCGATGGCATTGCAGCTGCCGGGCGTGCTGCCCAGCGAACTGCTGGGCCGTCGCCCCGACATCGTGGCTGCGCGCTGGCGCGTGGAAGCGGCCGACAAGCAGATCAAGGTTGCCAAGACCAAGTTCTACCCGAGCTTCAACCTGACCGCGCTGGCCGGCGTGGTTGCCCCGAACGTGGGTGACCTGCTGAAGAGCAGCTCCACCTTCGCCTACATCGGCCCGGCGTTGAGCCTGCCGATCTTCGAAGGCGGCAAGCTGCGCGCCAACCTGGCCAACACCGACGCGCAGTACGACCTGGCGGTGGCCAACTACAACCAGGCCGTGCTCGATGCACTGCGCGACGTCGCCGACCAGGTCAACGCGGTGCGCTCGCTGGCACAGCAGGCGCACGCGCAGCAGCAGGCCGTGGACACCGCACGCTCGGCCTTCGACCTGGCCCAGCAGCGCTACCGCGCCGGCATCGGCAGCTATCTGGACGTGCTGACCGCGCAGTCCACCCTGCTGCAATCGCAGCAGCAGCTGGCCGGCCTGCAGTCGCAGCAGGTGCAGACCTCGGTGCGCCTGAGCAAGGCGCTGGGCGGTGGTTTCCAGCCCGCTGACGCCGACCGCGCACCGATCGCCTCCCATTCCGATTCCTCGCATTCCTGAAGACGCCCGCCATGAGCCAGACCCAAGACACCGCGGCCCCGGCCGCCCCCAACCGCCGCGGCAACCTGCTGCGCGGCCTGTTCGTGATCGTCGTGCTGCTGCTTGCCGCACTGGCGCTGTGGTACTTCATGTTCGGCCGTTGGTTCGAAGAGACCGACGATGCCTACGTGCAGGGCAACCAGGTGCAGATCACCCCGCTGGTGGCCGGTACCGTGGTCGCCATCAATGCCGATGACGGCATGCGCGTGGAGCGCGGCCAGCTGCTGGTGCAGCTGGACCCGTCCGACACGTCGGTGGCGCTGCAGCAGGCCGAAGCCAACCTGGCCAAGACCGTGCGCCAGACCCGTGGCCTGTACCGCAGCGTGGAAGGCGCGCAGGCGGACTTGAACGCCCGCCAGGTGACCCTGAAGCGCGTGCGCGACGACTTCGCTCGCCGCAAGGACCTGGCCGCCACCGGCGCCATCTCCAACGAAGAACTGGCCCACGCCCGCGACGAGCTGGCTGCGGCCGAAGCGGCCGTGGCCGGTTCGCGCGAGACCGTCGAGCGCAACCGCGCGCTGGTCGACGACACCGTGATCGCCACCCAGCCGGACGTGCAGGCGGCCGCCGCGCAGCTGCGCCAGGCCTTCCTCAACAACGCCCGCGCCGGCATCGTCGCGCCGGTCACCGGCTACGTGGCCCGTCGTTCGGTGCAGGTGGGCCAGCGCGTGCAGCCGGGCAATGCCCTGATGGCCGTGGTGCCGACCGAGCAGATGTGGGTCGAGGCCAACTTCAAGGAAACCCAGCTGCGCCACATGCGCCTGGGCCAGGAAGTGGAGCTGAAGTCGGACCTGTACGCCGGTGACGTGAAGTACAAGGGCCGCATCCAGAGCCTGGGCCTGGGCACCGGCTCGGCGTTCTCGCTGCTGCCGGCGCAGAACGCCAGCGGCAACTGGATCAAGATCGTGCAGCGCGTGCCGGTGCGCATCGCCATCGATGCCAAGCAGCTGGCCGAACACCCGCTGCGCATCGGCCTGTCGATGAAGGCCGAAGTGAGCCTGCGCGACCAGAAGGGCGAAGTGCTGCCGAGCACCCCGGCCAAGGGCACGGTGTTCGACACCGACGTGTATGCCAAGCAGCTGCATGATGCCGACGAGGTGATCCACACGATCATCCAGGGCAACCTGCCGCAGCAGGCGAAGGTGGGCTGAGGTCGCCATGTCCGCACAAGCTCCAGCCGCGCCCGGCGCTCCGGGCGCACCGGCGGCGCCGGGTGCGGCCTCCGGGTTCCTGCCACCCAGCGTCGCCCTGTGCACCGTGGGCCTGGCGATGGCGTCGTTCATGCAGGTGCTCGACACCACCATCGCCAACGTCTCGCTGCCGACCATCGCCGGTAACCTCGGCGCCAGTTCGCAGCAGGCGACCTGGGTCATCACCTCGTTCGCGGTCAGCACGGCCATCGCGCTGCCGCTGACCGGCTGGCTCAGCCGCCGCTTCGGCGAACGCAAGCTGTTCGTCTGGGCCACGCTGGCCTTCGTCATCACCTCGCTGCTGTGCGGCCTGGCGCAGAGCATGGGCATGCTGGTGCTGTCGCGTGCGCTGCAGGGTTTCGTGGCCGGCCCGATGTACCCGATCACGCAGTCGTTGCTGGTCTCGATCTATCCGCGCGAGAAACGCGGACAGGCCTTGGCGCTGCTGGCGATGATCACGGTGGTGGCGCCCATCTGCGGTCCTATCCTCGGTGGCTGGATCACCGACAACTACAGCTGGGAATGGATCTTCCTGATCAATGTGCCACTGGGCATCTTCGCCGCGCTGGTGGTGGGCAACCAGTTGAAGGGGCGCCCGGAGCAGATCGAGAAGCCGAAGATGGACTACGTCGGCCTGATCACCCTGGTGATCGGCGTCGGTGCGCTGCAGCTGGTGCTCGATCTGGGCAACGACGAGGACTGGTTCTCGTCGATGAAGATCGTGGTGCTGGCCTGCGTGGCGGTGGTGACGCTGACGGTGTTCCTGATCTGGGAGCTGACCGACAAGGATCCGATCGTCGACCTGAAGCTGTTCCGTCATCGCAACTTCCGCGCCGGCACGCTGGCGATGGTGGTGGCTTACGCCGCGTTCTTCAGCGTGGCCCTGCTGATTCCGCAGTGGTTGCAGCGTGACATGGGCTACACCGCGATCTGGGCAGGCCTGGCGACCGCGCCGATCGGCATCCTGCCGGTGATCATGACGCCGTTCGTGGGCAAGTATGCATCGCGCTTCGACATGCGCATGCTGGCCACGGTCGCCTTCATCGTGCTGTCGATGACCAGCTTCCTGCGTTCGAACTTCAACCTGCAGGTGGACTACATGCACGTGGCTGGCGTACAGCTGATCATGGGCATCGGCGTCGCGCTGTTCTTCATGCCGGTGCTGCAGATCCTGCTGTCGGACCTGGATGGTCGCGAGATTGCGGCGGGCTCCGGCCTGGCCACGTTCCTGCGAACGCTGGGCGGCAGTTTCGCGGCGTCGCTGACGACGTGGCTGTGGGCGCGGCGCACCCAGGTGCACCATGCCGACCTGACCGAGCACATCTCGGCCTATCAGCCGGGCATGCAGGACCAGGTCACGGCGATGGGGCAGGGCGACCTGCAACACGGCGCAGCGGTACTGAACAACATGATCAACCACCAGGCGTCGCAGATGGGCTTCAACGACATCTTCTTCCTGCTGGGCTGGATCTTCCTGGCGATCATCGCGTTCCTGTGGCTGGCCAAACCGCCGTTCGGCGCGGGTGCGGGTGCAGCCGCCGGTGGCGGGCACTGACCGGTCTGCCATTCGGTAGCGCCAATGCAGAAACCCCGCCGGAAGGCGGGGTTTTTGTTTGGAGCGTTGTGCAATTCGGTAGATCCACGCCATGCGTGGATGAGCGTCGCCATCGCGTTGACATGGCAGACCCCGGAAACGAAAAAACCCGCTTTCGCGGGTTTGATCATCTTGAGTCGTGGTGCCCAGGAGAGGACTCGAACCTCCACGGTTTTACCCGCTAGTACCTGAAACTAGTGCGTCTACCAATTCCGCCACCTGGGCGACTCAGGAGATGAATTATGGGGAGCGGCAGAAGATGTGTCAACAACATTTCACACTTTTTTCTGCGGCTGCACGCCGAGGTGATGCAGCAGGCTGCGCATCGCCGGTGACAGTCGCGTCCACTCGGCAAAGCAGGCGCACAGGCGCCGTTGTGCCCACGCATCGGCGAGCGGTACGGCGACGGTGTGCGTGCTGCGCCGATGCTGGCGTGCAATGGTCCGCGGCACGATGCCGACGCCGATGCCGTGGCCGACCATGATGCACACGCCTTCGAAGGTCTTCATGCGGATGCGCACATCCAGGCGGCGCCCGATGTCGCGCGCCTGGTCCTCGATGTAGGTCTGCAGTGCATTGCCATCGGCCAGGGCAACGAAGGTCTCGCCGGCAACCTCGGCGAAGGTCACACTGCGCCGCGAGGCGAGGCGGTGATCGGCCGGCAGCAGCATCACCAGCGGGTCTTCGGCGACCACGTGCTGCTGCAGGCCGGCCGCGTCGACCGCGTCGCTGATGATGCCGGCCTCGGCCTGGCCGGCACTGATCGCGCGTACGACTTCGGGGCTGGTGCGCTCGATCAGTTCGACATGCAGGCGCGGGCGTTCGGCCAGCCACGGTGCGAGCCGCGCGGGCAGGTAGTTGGTCAGCGCGGCGGTGTTGGCATACAGGTGCAGGGTGCCGCGCGCGCCATGCGCGAACGCCTGCAGTTCGCCACGCAGCTGTGCCTGCTGCTGCAGGATCAGCCGTGCATGGTGGGCGAGGGCGGCGCCGGCTTCGGTCAGGCTGACGCCGCGTGGGTGCCGGTTCAACAGCGGGGTACCGGCATCGGCTTCGATCGTGCGCAGGCGCTCACTGGCTGAACCCAATGCCAGGTTTGCCTGCGCCGCGCCGGCGGTGATGCTGCCCGCTTCGGCGATGGCCAGGAACAGGCGCAGGTCGGCGATGTCCATCCGCATGTCGTGCCTCATTGCTGATCCGGCGCCTTCGGGTCAGCCGAAGGCTCGGCCGGGAAGACCGCATTGTGCGCCGGGCGGCGGCCCGATCCAATGAAGGCATGAATGAATCGATGTACTTCTACGTGCTGCTGGTGGTGGTGTTCGTGCTGGCCGGCGTGGTCAAGGGCGTGACGGGGATGGGGTTGCCGACGGTGGCGATGGGCCTGCTCGGTGGCGCGCTGTCGCCGGTGGCGGCGGCGTCGATGCTGTTCATCCCGACCTTCGTCACCAATGCGTGGCAGCTGCTGTCCGGGCCGTCACTTGGCCACATCGTGCGACGCCTGTGGCCGATGATGCTGGCAGTGGTGGTGGTGACGCTGGGTTCGGCAGCATTGCTGGTGCGGGTCGATCGCACCTGGTCGCGCGTGGCTTTGGGCGTGGCACTGGTGGTCTACGCGGTGTATGCGCTGCTCGCGCCGGTGTTCCGCGTACCGCAGCGGCGCGAGCGTTGGCTGGGGCCGCTGGTGGGTGCGCTATCCGGTGTGGTGACGGGTGCGACGGGTGTGTTCGTGATGCCGGCGGTGCCGTACCTGCAGTCGCTGGGGTTGCAGCGCGAGGAGCTGGTGCAGGCGCTCGGGCTGGCGTTCACCGTGTCGACGATTGCGCTGACCACCGGCCTGGTGCTGCACGGTGCGTTCGGCATCCAGCAGCTGGGGCTGAGTGCGTTGGCGGTGTTGCCGGCGTTGCTGGGCATGTGGCTGGGCCAGGTGATCCGGCAGCGGATCAGTGCGCGGGTGTTCCGCGCCTGTTTCCTGGGGTTCCTGCTGCTGCTCGGCCTGGAGCTGGTGCTGCGGCCGTTGTTCTGATGCCGCATTCCGGGCATGAAAAAACCCGCTTTCGCGGGTTTTTCTCATTCTCGACGTGGTGCCCAGGAGAGGACTCGAACCTCCACGGTTTTACCCGCTAGTACCTGAAACTAGTGCGTCTACCAATTCCGCCACCTGGGCGTCGAGGAGCGAGATTATGGGGTGCTGTGACGGGGGTGTCAACACCTTTCGTGGATCCGGGGTCGGATCCCGTTTCGCCTGCGAAACGGGCTCTGACCCCATGGGGCTCGCGTTGGGGCCAGAGCCTTTTCCTGTGGAGAGGAATCCGACCCCGGCGCCGGATCGCAGGCAAAAAAAATCCCCGCCGAAGCGAGGAGTTTTTTCGTTGGTGCCCAGGAGAGGACTCGAACCTCCACGGTTTTACCCGCTAGTACCTGAAACTAGTGCGTCTACCAATTCCGCCACCTGGGCGTTCCAGAGGCGCAATTGTGAAGATGAATCCGCAGGCTGTCAACGACTTCCTGAATATTTTTCATGCAAGGCCTTCAAGGCGGCCGCTGACCCGTTCTGCACGCTGTCAGCGGCTACCATGTAGGGCGATGACTACCAAAAAACCAAGCAAGGGCGGGAGCAAGTCCCGCAGCCAGGCCCCGAACAAGGGCGCCAAGGCGGGCGCAGCCCGCACCCCCAAGCCGGGCAAGCCGTTGCCGGGCTGGTTCCCCGAATTGAATGAAGGTGGCACCGCGCCGCGTGGCCGCAAGGTTCGCGGTACGGACGCCCCCGGCCCGGCACCGGGCCGCAAGCTGCCGCCGACCGGCAAGGTGATCGACGATCCCTATGCCGCCCGCGAAGCCGAGAAATACGAACAGCCCATCGCCAGCCGCGAGGCCATCCTGGCCCTGCTGGAGCGCTGCGAAGGGCCGCAGACCGCCGAAGAACTGGGCGCGCGCCTGGGCCTGACCGCGCCGGACCGGGCCGAAGCACTGTCGCGCCGGCTCGGCGCCATGGTCCGCGATGGCCAGCTGGTGCAGAACCGCCGGGGCGGTTTCGCTCCGATCCAGACACTGAACCTGGTCACCGGCGTGGTGATCGCCAACCCGGAAGGGTTCGGCTTCCTGCGCCCGGTCGAAGGCGGCGACGACCTGTTCCTGCCGCCGTATGAGATGCGCAAGGTGATGCACGGCGACAAGGTGCTGGCCCGCGTGACCGGCATCGATCACCGTGGCCGTCGCGAAGGCAGCATCGCCCGCGTGCTCGAACGCGGCATGACCCGCCTGATCGGCCGCTTCAGCATTGAGATGGGCATCAACTATGTGGTGCCCGACGACAAGCGCGTGCAGCGCAACGTGCAGGTGCCGCCGGACCAGACCGGTGGTGCACGCGACGGCCAGCTGGTGGTCTGCGAACTGACCCAGGCGCCGGACAGCCGCCGTCCGCCGATCGGCCGCATCATCGCCGTGCTCGGCGACAAGCTGACCGCCTCGCTGGTGGTTGAGACCGCCATCCACGGCCACGAGCTGCCGTTCGAGTTTCCACAGGAAGTGCTGGACGAAGCGGCCTCGGTGCCGCTGGTGGTCGAGCCGGCAATGATCGGCGACCGCGTCGACCTGCGCAGCACGCCGCTGGTCACCATCGACGGTGAAGATGCCAAGGACTTCGACGACGCGGTGTACTGCGAGCCGAATGCCGAGGGTTTCCGCCTGGTGGTGGCGATCGCCGATGTCTCGAACTACGTGCGCCCCGGCACGCCGCTGGATGAGGAAGCGCAGAAGCGCGCCACCTCGGTGTACTTCCCGGGCTTCGTGGTGCCGATGCTGCCGGAGACGCTGTCCAACGGCATCTGCTCGCTGATGCCGAAGGTCGACCGCATGTGCTTTGTCTGCGACATGCAGATCGACCGCGATGGCCTGGTCACGCATTCGCGCTTCTATGAGGCGGTGATGAACTCGCATGCGCGCCTGACCTACACCCAGGTGTGGAAGGCGGTGGGCGAGGACGATGCCGATACCAAGGCCTGGATGGGCGACCTGCTGCCGCAGGTGCAGCGCCTGCACCAGCTGTACAAGGTGCTGTCCAAGGCACGTGCCAAGCGCGGTGCCATCGAGTTCGAAAGCAGTGAAGTGCGATTCGTGCTGGACAACCGCGGTGAAGTGACCCAGGCCGGCATGCTGGTGCGCAACGACGCGCACAAGCTGATCGAGGAATGCATGATCGCGGCCAACGTCGAGGCGGCCAAGTACCTGCTGTCGCGCCATGTGCCGGCGCCGTACCGCATCCACGAGAAGCCGCCGGAAACCAAGTACGCCGACCTGCTGGAATTCCTCAAGGAGTTCAAGCTGAGCCTGCCGCCGTGGTCGAAGGTGCGCCCGGGTGACTACACCAAGCTGCTGAAGAAGATCCGCGACCGCCCCGATGCCACGCTGCTGGAATCGGTGCTGCTGCGCAGCCAGAGCCTGGCGATCTACAGCCCGGAAAATCACGGCCACTTCGGCCTGGCGCTGGAGGCGTACGCGCATTTCACCTCGCCGATCCGCCGTTACCCCGACCTGCTGGTGCACCGCGCGATAAAGCACGCGTTGTCCGGCAAGCCGCTGGACAAGTTCACCTACAACGCGCGCGAAATGGCTGCGCTGGCGCTGCAGTGTTCCGAGCGTGAGCGTCGTGCCGACGAGGCCGAGCGCGAGGTCGACGAGCGTTACCGCGCGGCGTGGATGGAAAAGCACGTGGGCGGCCAGTTCGACGGCGTCATCAGCGGCGTGACCAGCTTCGGCCTGTTCGTGGAACTGGACGAATCCAAGGTGCAGGGTCTGGTGCATGTGACCCAGCTGCCGCAGGACTATTACAAGTTCGACGCCACCCGCAAGACGCTGACCGGCGAACGCCGTGGCAGCAGCTACCGGTTGGGCGACCGCGTGCGCATCCTGGTGCTGAAGGCCAGCATGGAAGAACGCAAGATCGACTTCCGCCTGGTCGAGCACAAGGGCGAAGACGAGGGCGATGGCCTGCCGCCGCTGCCCGAGCGTGGCAAGCCGGCCAAGCGCACCAAGAAGCAATATTGAAAGGCGTGCCGACCAACGGTCGGCACCCACCTCACCCGGTAGGCACCCACCTCACCCGGTAGGCATCCACCTCACCCGGTGGGTGCCCACCTCACCCGGTAGGTGCCAACCGTTGGTTGGCACGACGTTTCGGAGGAACTCACCATGCAGGGCCAACCCGAATACAGTGGCGGCTGCCAGTGCGGCGCGATCCGCTTCCAGGCGCGCGGTGCGCTGACCGACAGCTCGATCTGCCATTGCCGGATGTGCCAGAAGGCGTTCGGTGCCTATTACGCGCCGCTGGTATCCGTGCGCGGCGTGCAGTTCAGCTGGACCCGCGGCCAGCCGCGCTATTTCCAGTCGTCCAACGTGGTGCGGCGTGGCTTCTGCGCCGACTGCGGCACACCCCTGACCTACGAAGCCCCGGATGGCGTGGCCGTGGCCGCCGGTGCCTTCGACGAGCCGGAACGCCTGCCACCGACGATCCAGTACGGGGTGGAGCGCAAGCTGCCGTTCGTCGACAGTTTGTCCGGCCTGCCGGCGCGGCGCACCGAGGACGACATCGCGGCGCTGGAGTTCCTGGCCACCATCGTGTCCCACCAGCACCCCGACCACGACACCCCGCACTGGCCGCCGCGCAGCCGATGACCCACCTGCAGCACCGAGCCCACGCTCGGCTGCTCTGGGTCCAGGCTTCATCGGCCGCCGCCAGTCGAGCATGGGCTCGGCGCTTCAGAGGGCCGGCCGCAGCGCCCGGCCCGCCGATGCTCTACCATAGCCACCCCCTTTCCGGTCCCCGCCCGCATGAGCAAGAACAGCCAGTGGATTGTCGGCGTCAACGCCGTCGCCTCCTCCATCGAGAACGACGCCGAGAACGTCCGCGAAGTGCTGGTCGAGGCCGGTGCGAAGAACCCGCGCCTGACCGAGATCGAAGAGAACGCCCGTCGCAAGGGCATCGACGTGCGCAAGGTGAACAGCCAGGCGCTGGACGGTGTTGGCGGTTCGGTGCGCCACCAGGGCGTGGCTGCGCGCTATGCCGCCGCCCGCACCTACAGCGAGAACGAGCTGGAAGGCCTGGTCACCGCGGCCGAGGGCAAGGCCCTGCTGCTGGTGCTGGACGAAGTGCAGGACCCGCACAACCTCGGCGCCTGCCTGCGCTCGGCCGCTGCCGCCGGGGCGACTGCGGTGATCATCCCGAAGGACAAGTCGGCCACGGTCAATGCCACTGTGCGCAAGACCTCGGCCGGTGCCGCCGATCTCATCCCGGTGGTGGCGGTGACCAACCTGTCGCGCTGCCTGAAGGACCTGCAGAAGCAGGGCGTGTGGATCTATGGCCTAGCCGGTGAAGCCACCGCCTCGCTGTACCAGCTGGACCTGAAGGGCAACATCGCGCTGGTGCTGGGCGGCGAAGCCGATGGCCTGCGCCGCCTGACCCGCGAGAACTGCGATGGCCTGGTCAAGATCCCGATGCCGGGCGAGATCGAGAGCCTGAACGTCTCCGTCGCCGCCGGCGTCAGCCTGTTCGAGGCCGTGCGCCAGCGCGGTTGATCGGCCAGAGGCGCTTGTAGAGCCGAGCCTATGCTCGGCTATTACGTTCCCGATCAAAGCGCAGCTGAGCATGGGCTCGGCTCTACAGAAGACGTTACCCCGCGCTGCCGCCCAGCGCCTTGAACAGGGTCACGTCGTTGTTCAGCTGGCCCTGGCGCACGCGCGCCAGCGACAGCTCGGCATCACGCCGGGTCTGCTGCGCTTCCAGCCAGGTGCGCAGGTCGGTGGCGCCCACGCGGTAGCGCACTTCCTGCGCGCGTTCCACTTCCACCGCCTCATCGTATGAAGCCTGTGAGGCGGCCACCTGGCGCACCAGCTGCTCGCGTGCCGACAGCGCGTTGTCCACTTCCGAGAGCGCGGTATACAGCGTCTTGCGGAAGTTGGTGGCGGCGATCTGGTAGGCGGTACCGGCGATATCGGTATCCAGCTGCGCGCGCTGCAGGTTGAGGAACGGCAGCGACAGGCCGGCGCCCAGCGTGGCCACCGGGTTGCGCAGTACATCGCCCAGCGAGGTCGCGCTGGAACCGAGGCTGCCGGTCAGGCTCAGCGCCGGGTAGTACTGGGTGGCGGTGACCTTGATCGTCTTCAGGCTGTTGCGCAGGCGAAGTTCGGCGGCGCGCAGGTCGGGACGGCGGCCGAGCAGGTCGGTCGGCAGGCCTTCGCTGATACCTGGGCTGCGTGCACCCAGCAGGTCCTGTGGCTCATCCTGCTGGGGCCAGGGCGTGCCGTCCAGCAGCACGGTCAGCGCGTTGCGCACCTCCACCCGCTGCTGCTCCAGTGCGCTCTGCGAGGACCGCTGCGACTGCAGGTTCTGCAGTGCCTGGCGCACTTCCAGCCGCGATACCGCACCGGCGTCGAAGCGGGCCTGCACCAGTTCGCGGGTGCGTTCCAGCCGCTCCAGGTTGGCCTGGCCGGTGGCGATCGACTGGTTCAGGTAGGCCAGGTTCCAGTACTGGGTGATGGTGTCGCTGATCACCAGCAGGGCGGTGTTCTGCCGGTCCTCCTCGCTGGCCTCGGCTTCCCAGCGGGCGATGTCGCGCTGGGTGCGCAGGCGGCCCCACAGGTCCACTTCCCAGCCCAGCGAGACGCCGGTGGAATAGCTGCGGCGCCAGTCGTCGGCCTGGTCGGTGGCGCGGCTGGCGTTGCCGCTGACGCCGGATGACGAAGGCTGCGGCCACAGCGCGTTGCTGGCCAGGCCGGCCTGCAGGCGCGAACGCTGCACGGCCAGGCCGGCGGCGGCGAGATCGCTGTTGGCCGCCAGTGCCTGCGCCACCAGGCGGTCCAGGCGTTCATCGCCGAAGCCGGTCCACCAGGTGTCCTGGCGGATGTCGCGGCCCGGTGTATCCAGGCTGCTGCGCGGGTCGTCGGCCGGTGCGTTGAGGGTGGCATCGCCGCGCCCGTAGCGGGCCGCCACGTCGGGGTCGTGCACCGGATAGCGGCCGACCGACGCACAGCCGGACAAGGCGAGCAGTACAGCACCTGCCAGCAGCAGGCGCGGGGGAGCAGGGAAGGGGAGTCGGATCATCATCATCTTCATTCGCGGGCCAGGGCCTCCACCGGGTCGAGCTGCGCGGCGTTGCGCGCGGGCAGGAAGCCGAACGCCACGCCGATCAGGGTGGAGCAGGCAAACGCGGCGACGATCGAGGCGGTGGAGAACAGCACCTGGAAGTCGCTGGCGAAGCGGCCGATCATCGAGCCCAGCAGCAGCGCCAGGCCGATGCCGAGCACGCCGCCGAGCAGGCAGACCAGCACCGCTTCGATCAGGAACTGCTGGCGGATATCACTCTGCCGTGCACCGACGGCCATGCGCACCCCGATCTCGCGGGTGCGCTCGGTCACCGACACCAGCATGATGTTCATCACGCCGATGCCGCCCACCAGCAACGCGATGGCGGCGATGGCGCCGATCAACAGGGTCATCGTGCGCGTGGTCTGCTCGATGGTCTCGCGGATCTCGGCGCTGTTGCTGAGGAAGAAGTCCTCGGTGCCATGGCGCAGGGTCAGCAGGCGGGTGATCGCTTCCTGCGCGGCATCCATCGGCGTGGCGTCGTCCACGCGCACGGTGATGCTGGACACGTGGCTCTGGCCGAGCATGCGCGACATCACCGTGGTGTAGGGCACCCACACGCTGAGGCTGGTACTGCCGCCGAAGCCGAAACTCTGGCGCTTGGCCACGCCGACCACGCGTGCCGGCACGTTGCCGAGCAGGATCACCTGGCCGACCGGATCGACATCGGGGAAGAACTGGGTCTGGGTGTTCTCGTCGATCACCGCCACCTGGCCCAGGCCCTTGACCGCATCGGCGTCGAAGAAGCTGCCACTGAGCAGGGTTACGCCCTTGACCCGGAAGAACTGCTCGCCGACGCCGCTGACCTGGGCGGTGGACGACTGGTTGCGGTAGCGCGCGGTGACCGAGGTCGACACGCTGGGGGTGGCGCTGTCCACGTAGCTCTGCTTTGCCAGGGCGTCGGCATCGCTGGCCTTGAGCGTCTGCACCCGTGCCGAGCGCATGTCGCCGAAACCACGGCCGGGATAGACGTCGATCGTATTGGTGCCGAGCGCGCTGATGTTCTGCAGGATCTGCTGCTGCGAGCCGTTGCCCAGCGCCACCACCGAGACCACCGAGGCGATGCCGATAATGATGCCGAGCATGGTCAGGAAGGTGCGCAGGCGGTGCGCGTTCATCGCCAGCAGGGCCATACGGAATGCTTCGGTGAAGCGGTCGCGCGCCGCCCGCCAGCTGTTGCCGCGGGCAACGCCGGTGCTGGCCTCACGCTGTGCGCGGTAGGTCGGCGCATTCGGGTTGGCGCGGTCGGCAATGATCTCGCCGTCGCGGATTTCGATGATGCGCTGTGCGTGTTCGGCCACGCTCATGTCGTGGGTGACGATGATGATGGTGTGGCCTTCGGCATGCAGCTCGCCGAGGATCGCCATCACTTCCTCGCCGGATTTCGTGTCGAGCGCACCAGTCGGTTCGTCGGCCAGGATCACCTCGCCGCCGTTCATCAGGGCGCGTGCGATCGACACGCGCTGCTGCTGGCCACCGGACAGCTGGCCCGGCTTGTGATGCATGCGGTCGCTCAGGCCCAGCCGCTGCAGCAGCTGCTCGGCACGCGCGTTGCGCACCGGGCCGGGGCTGCCGGCGTACACCGCCGGCACCTCCACGTTGCCGCGCGCATCCAGATCGCCCAGCAGGTGGTAGCGCTGGAAGATGAAGCCGAAATGCTCGCGGCGCAGTTCGGCCAGTTCGTCCGGCTCCATCTTTCCGGTCTCGCGGCCAGCCACCTGGTAGCTGCCACGGGTGGGACGATCGAGGCAGCCGAGGATGTTCATCAGCGTCGACTTGCCCGAGCCGGACTGGCCGACGATGGCCACCATCTCACCGGCGTGGATGTCGAGATTGACGTCGCGCAGCACGGCGATCACATCGTCGCCGGCCGGGAACTCGCGTCGCAGGTCGCGCAGGCGCAGCAGCGGCGCCGTCGTGCTCATCGTCGCCCCATGCCCGGGCCGCCGACCCGCATCTGCATGCCGCCGCGGTTGCCGCCGCCGGCACCGGCCGCGGCGGCGCTGGCTTCGCCGACCACCACGCGCTCGCCTTCCTTCAGCCCGGACAGGATCTCGGCCGAGGCGCCGTTGTTGATGCCCACGGTGACCTTGCGCGGCTGCGGCTGGCCCTTGTCATCCAGTACCCGCACCATGCGCTCGTCGCCACGGCGCTTCGGCCCCAGTGCCACCGCCGGCACCATCAGCACGCCCTTGGCCTGCTTCAGCAGTACCGAGACCTGCGCGGTCATGTCGATGCGCAGGGTGCCATCCGGATTCTCCACGTCGAACAGCGCGTTGTAGTAGACCGCGCTGCTGGAACTGGAACTGGACGAACTGCTGGAACTGGACGAACTCTCGTTGGCGATCGAGGCCGGCGCCGGATTGATCTGGCGCAGCGTGGCGTGGTACTTGCGGTCCGGGTCGCCCAGCGTGGTGAAGTACACCGGCATGCCGGCCTTGATCTTGACCACGTCGGCCTCGGAGATCTCGGCATTGACGGTGACCACGTCCAGCCGGGCCAGCATGACGATGGTGGGCGCGGTCTGGTTGGCGTTCACGGTGCGGCCTTCCTCGGCCACCACCGCCACCACGGTGCCATCCATCGGCGCGGTGATGCGGGTATAGGCCAGGTTGGCGCGGGCGGTGCCCAGCTCGGTTTCGCGGCCCTTGATCTGCGCCTCGTAGGACTGCAGCTGGGCGCGGGCGGTCTTCAGCTGCGCTTCGGCGGCATCGTATTCCTGGCGTGAGGTGGCCTCGGCAGCCAGCATCTGCTGCTGGCGCGCGAACTCCAGTTCGGCCTGGCGCAGGGTGGCCTGCTGAACGGCGCGCTGGGCGGTGACCTGATCCAGCGAGGCCTGCGCGTTGAGCACCTGGTTCTGCTGGGTGGTGGCGTCGATCTCGGCGATCAGGTCGCCTTCCTTCACGGTGTCGCCCAGCTGCACCTTCAGCGATTTGATCTGGCCCGAGGCCTGCGCACCGACGCTGACCAGCTTGTAGGCATCGATCACGCCGGTGGCATCCACCGTCTGTTCGATGTCGCCGCGGCTGACCGGTGAGGTTGCCACCGCCGGGGCCGCGGGCTTGCGCAGCAGCCACCAGGCGGCCGCGGCGACGATCAGGGCAAGCAGGGCGATCAGTATCAGGCGACTCCGTCGGGTCGCGGGCAGCAGGCGGAACGTCACGTCGTGGCTTCACTCTCGGGGCCGCGCGTGCGGCGTTGGTGGGCATTGTGAAGACCGGGCGATGGACGGCTCAATCCTCGGGGTATGTCTGTATGTAACACTGTCGGTGAATACGCGTAACCACAGGTATCCCGCCCGTAGGTGGATACACTGGTACGCATTGCCCCGGATGCGGTTCAGCTGCCGACACGGGATGATCGCGCCATGGAGACTGAAAACCCGATGCATCGACTGCTGATCGTCGACGACGACAACGACATCCGCACGCTGCTGGCCGAGCAGCTCGGCCGCGCCGGCTACCTGGTGAGCACGGCGGCCGATGGCACCGCCATGCGCCAGCTGCTGGACCGCGAGCACGTGGACCTGATCGTGCTGGACCTCAACCTGCCGCGCGAGGATGGCCTGACCCTGTGCCGCGACCTGCGTGCGCGTTCGAACACGCCGGTGATCATGCTGACCGCGCGCGCCGAGCCGATCGACCGCGTGCTGGGCCTGGAAATGGGCGCCGATGACTACCTGGCCAAGCCGTTCGAACCGCGCGAGCTGCTGGCGCGGATCCGCAACGTGCTGCGCCGGACCGAAGCGCTGCCGGCCAACCTGGAGCCACTGGCGGTACGCCGCGCACGCTTCTCGCGCTGGGTGTTCGACCTGGAGCATCGCCACCTGGTCGATCCGGATGACCGCGTGGTGGTGCTGTCCGGCGCCGAGTTCCGCCTGCTGCGGGTGTTCATCGCCCACGCCAACAAGGTGCTGTCGCGCGAGCAGCTGGTCGCGCTCAGCAGTGGCCGCAACTACGAGGCGCAGGACCGCGCGATCGACCTGCAGGTCAGCCGCCTGCGCAACAAGCTGGGCGACGACGGTGGCCCGGACGGACTGATCAAGACCGTGCGCAACGAAGGCTACGTGCTGGCCTCCTCGGTCAACCTGGAATAAGCCGCGATGAAGCGCCTGCGCCATTTCCTGTCCTCGATGGTCGGGCGGTTGTTCGTGATCCTGCTGCTGGGCATGGCGGTGGCTGCGATCGGCGCGACCATGCTGGCCACCTCCAAGCGCCAGCAGGAGTTCGAGCGGCAGAACCTGAACCGCATCGCCGACCGCCTGCAGGGCTACGTCAACCTGCTGGACGGCAATCCGGAGCTGCGCGAGCGCCTGCTGGCGATCGGCGGGCCGAGCGTGCGCGCGCTGCAGCCCGGTGCCCGCCTCGGACGTGCCGACACGGCGCTGATGGAAGTGCTGGAAGACCGCCCCGGACCGGTGTCGCGCGCGCATGTGCATTTCGCTTCGTTCCGCTCCTGCATTCCCAAGCTGCAGGACCTGCTGCCGCCGCCACCGCCGGGCCACCGGCGGCCGCCGCGCGAACGCGACCCGGCGTTCATCCCGCCCAAATGCCGCGCAGTGGACGTGACCCTCAACGACGGCACGCTGCTGAAGCTGGCGCTGGACTCGCCGGCGGTGGCGCACAACGGCATCCTCGCCGTGGACCCGTGGTTCCTGACCCTGCTGGTGCTGGCGATTGCCGTGCTGGCCTATATCGTTGCGCGCATGGCCAGTGCGCCACTGCAGGAGCTGGCCGCCGCCGCCGAGGACCTCGGCGACGATCTGCAGCGCGACCCGTTGCCGTTGCGCGGGCCGCGTGAAGTGCAGCGCGCCGCCGAAGCGTTCAATGCCATGCAGCACCGCCTGCAGAGGCACCTGGCCGAACGCACGCAGATGCTGGCGGCGATCACCCATGACCTGCAGACGCCACTGACCCGACTGCGCCTGCGCCTGGAGAATGTCAGCGACGAAGCCCTGCGCGAGCGCCTGATCGGCGACCTGGCGGCGATGCAGGCGCTGGTGCGCGAGGGCCTGGAACTGGCCCGCAGTGCCGAAAGTGCCGAGCAGCGCGCCGCACTCGACCTGGATTCGCTGCTGGAGAGCATTGTCGAGGACACCGCCGAAGGCGGCGCCGACGTGGTCTTCGAAGGCGGCAGTGGTTCGGTACTGATGCTGCGGCCACTGGCGATGCATCGCCTGTTCTCGAACCTGGTGGACAATGCGGTGATGTATGCGCAGCGGGCGCGGGTACGGGTCGAGCGCAGCGGCGGTGCGATCACCGTGGTGGTGGCCGATGACGGCCCCGGCCTGGCCGAGGAGCAGCTGGAGGCGGTGTTCGATCCGTTCGTGCGGGTGGAAACCTCGCGTTCGCGCGAAACCGGCGGGGCCGGCCTGGGCCTGACCATCGCCCGCGCCCTGGCCGAGAAGGACGGTGCCCGGTTGTGGCTGCGCAACCGGGCCGAAGGTGGCCTGGAGGCGGTGGTGCAGTGGCCGGCCAGTGCCCAGGTGGTGGCGCCCGGCCGCGCCGGCTGAGCCGGCGGGCTGCGGACGGTGACGCCGGGGCCGGGGTTTGGCCTATCATCTGCGCATCTCCCCAGTCTCCCCCCGATGAGCCAGCCCGTTCCCGCCGGCATGCCATTGCGCGCTGCCCGGTTGTTCCCGCACGCTGCCGCGCCCTGCAGCCGCACCTGGCCGCCGCCGT
The DNA here is from genome assembly GCF_054187805.2 of Stenotrophomonas sp. S4. NCBI lineage: Bacteria > Pseudomonadati > Pseudomonadota > Gammaproteobacteria > Lysobacterales > Lysobacteraceae > Stenotrophomonas > Stenotrophomonas sp. S4. The sequence continues at coordinate 1,505,168 of NZ_CM196188.1, forward strand.
TGCGGTGATGGGCGGGCAGGGGGACGAGGGGCGCTGGGTGGAGCGCCGCGCATCAGGATTCAAGCGGGCACTGCGGCAGGGCCTGCTGTGGCTGCTGCTGGCCCTCGCGCTGCCGCTGGCTGCACAGGAGGGCGCGCCCCCGCTGCGCGACTACGCCATCGATGTATGGACCTCGCGCAACGGCGTGCCGCACAACTCGCTGCGCGACATCGCACAGACGCCGGAGGGCCATCTGTGGTTCGCCACCTGGGAAGGGCTGGTGCGCTACAACGGCCTGGACTTCACCGTGTTCGACCGCAGCACGCGCCCGGGCCTGCGCGACAACGGCATCGGCGCGCTGTTCGTCGACCGCCAGGGCGGGCTGTGGATCAGCGATTCGCGCGGCAACGTCAGCCACCGCGGCAGCGATGGGCAATGGCGGGTCTGGGAGCACCAGGCCGGTACACCGCAGGTGCTGATCCAGTCCATGCAGATGGACAGCCAGGGCCGGCTGTGGCTGCTGTACGAAGGCAAGGGCATCGGCTATCTGACGCCGGATGCCGGCATCGTCTACCAGGCGCCCGCGGCGGACCTGCCGATGGCGATGAGCTTCACCAAGCTGGTGGTCGATGCACAGGACCGGGTCTGGGTCGGCACGCTCGACGGGCTGGTGCTGCGCGACAACGATGGCGTGCTCAAGCGTGCCCCCGCTGCATGGGGGCTGGGCGCCGGCAGTGGCCTGTCGTGGCCGTACCGGGCACCGGATGGCGCGCTGTGGATCGTCGCCGGCGAGCGCCTGTACCGGGTGGAGGACGACCAGCTGGTGCTGGTGCACCGCCTGCCGGGCCAGCTGCACATGACCTCGATGCTGCAGGATCGCCATGGTGACCTGTGGCTGGGCACCGAGAACCAGGGCCTGCTGCGTATCTCCGCGCATGGCCTGGAGCGGCTGCCGGCCGGCCTGAACCTGCCGGGTGGACGCGTGGTCAGCCTGCGCGAGGATGCTGAGGGCAGCATCTGGGTGGGGGCCAACGGAGGCCTGTACCGCCTGCGCGAAACACTCTTCAGCAGCTACACCGAGCGCGACGGGCTCAGTGGCGACTACGTGCGCACGGTGTTCGAGGATCGCGACCGCCAGCTGTGGGTCGGCAGTGCCAGTGGCCTTGACCTGCAGACCGCCGACGGCCGTTTCCGCGCAATGCCGCTGCACAACCGTGGCGGCAAGGCACCCTCGGTCCTCAGCCTGGCGCAGGGGCCGGACGGTGACCTGTGGGTGGGAACGTTCGGCGACGGCGTCTACCGGCTGGGCCGCGACGGCCACCTGCGCCACAGCTATGCGGCGGACGACGGCATGCCGGGTGGCAACATCCGTGCGATCAGCGTTGATCCGCAGGGCGTGGTCTGGGCCGGTACGCAGAAGGGCGTGGTGCGCATCGACGGCGACCGGGTGCAGGTCTCGAACGTGCCGGGCATGCCCGGCGGCCTGATCACCGCGCTCGAGCATGACCATCAGGGCAACCTGTGGATCGGCACCATCGAGGGCATCCGCGTGCTGCGCGGCGACCACGTGCAGTCGATCGACCTGGCCCCGCTGGGCGGCGGCCGCAGTGTGTTCGGCTTCCACCAGCTGGGCGATGCGATGTGGATCAGCAGTGATCGTGGTCTGTACCGCTGGCGCAACGGCGCGCTGGCTCGGGTCGGCCTGGAGCAGGGCATGCCGGTGGACGCGGTATTCCAGCTGGTGCCGGACCGCCTCGGCAATGTCTGGATCAGCAGCAACCGTGGCGTGCTGCGCACCGACATGGGCACCCTCAATGCGGTGGCCGATGGGCGCACGCCGCGGGTGGTGGTGGAGCGCTACAACGAGATCGACGGCATGGCCAATGCACAGGCCAACGGCAGCTCCAGCCCATCGGCGATCCTGCGCCAGGACGGTACGTTCTGGGTGGTCACCGCCGGTGGCCTGAGCACGGTCGACCCGCAGCGCCTGCAGCGTTTCCGTGAACGGCCATCGCCGCCGGCGGCGATCGAGAGCGTGCAGGTGGATGGTGCGCCGGTGCACTGGGAGGGACCGGATCGCAATTACATTCCCGGTGGCCGCCGGCTGGCGGTGAGCTATGTTGGCCTGAGCTACCTGATGTCCGACCGGATCCGCTACCGCACGCGGCTGGATGGCCTCGATGCTGGCTGGGTCGAACGTGGCCCGCAGCGCAGCGTCGAGTTCGTTGGCCTGCCGCCGGGCGACTACACCCTGCACGTGGCGGCTGCACATCCGGGGGGCGCCTGGGGCCAGCAGGAAGCGGTATGGAGCTTCACCGTGGAGCCGTTCTGGTGGCAGCGCCGCAGCGTGCAGGTGCTGGCCGGGCTGTTGCTGCTGGCCGGGCTGGTGGCGTTGTACCGGCTGCTGCTGCAGCAGCTGAAGGCCAGCAACCTGCGCCTGGCGCGGCGGGTGGACGAAGCGACCTTCGACCTGCAGGCCAAGACCGTGCACCTGCAGGCGCTGAACCAGGAAAAGACCGAACTGGCAGAGCGCCTGGCGCGGCAGGCCGAGGCCTTTGAACGCCAGGCCCGCGAGGATGCGCTGACCGGCCTGGCCAACCGCCGCGGCTTCGACGAGACGCTGGCGCGTGACTTCGCCCGTTCGCAGCGCAGTGGCCATCCGCTGTGCCTGGTGGTGCTGGACATCGACCACTTCAAGGACGTCAACGATCGTCACAGCCACAGCATCGGCGATGCGGTGCTGGTGCAGGTGGCGACGTTGATCGCGGCGGCCTGCCGCGACTCCGACCTGCCGGCGCGCACCGGCGGCGAAGAGTTCGCGCTGCTGCTCAACGACACCCGCCTGGAAGAAGCCGCACAGCTGTGCGCGCGCCTGCGTGGTCTGTTCCATGACCATCCCGACTGGGCAGAAGTGCCGGGCCTGCGCGTGACCTTCAGCGCGGGCCTGGTGGAGCTGGATGCCGACGACCGCACCCCGGCGTTGCTGTACCAGCGCGCCGACCGTGCGCTGTACCGCGCCAAGAGCGATGGCCGGGATCGTACGAGCATTGGTTGATCCAGTGCAAAGCATCCACGCATGGCGTGGATCTACGGGTGTTGCCCTACCAACGGTCGGCACCCAGCAGAGAAGTGACCCACCACAGCGGTGATCGGCAGCCCGCAACGAGCGCAGCGACCCGCCGTTGCTTCCGCTTTTTCTGATTTTTCCGTGGCGGTCAGCAACCTGCCCGGCCCAACCGATGATTCGCTTCCCGCTACGAGGGGCTCCGCCGTTGGCTGCCTTACCGCGGCCAGGCGTTGGCGATCGTGCAGAACAAGCGCGCGGTCTGTTCGGTGTCATACACCGCGCTGTGCGCTTCATTCGCATCCCACCCCAGCCCGGCGGCGGTGGCCGCACGCGCCAGCACGGTCTGCCCGTAGGCGATACCGGCCAGGGTAACCGTGTCGAACACGCTGAACGGATGGAACGGGTTGCGCTTGTGGCCGGTGCGGGCCACTGCGGCGTTGACGAAGCCGAGGTCGAAATGGGCGTTGTGGCCGACCAGGATCGCGCGCTGGCAGCCGTACTTCTTCATCGCCGCACGCACCGGAGTGAAGATGTGGTCCAGCGCTGCTTTTTCTTCCTTGGCCAGCCGGAACGGGTGGTCGAGGATGATGCCGGTCACTTCCAGCGACTTCGGGTCGATCTCCAGGCCTTCGGCCGGCACCACGTGGGCACTGGCGGTCTGGCCGGGGTAGAGCAGGCCGTTCTCGTCCATTTCGATCGGCACCGCAGCGATTTCCAGCAGCGCGTTGCGCTGGCTGTCGAAGCCGCCGGTTTCCACATCCACCACCACCGGCAGGAAGCCGCGGAAGCGTTGTGACATCGCGCGCTGCGCCTGGGGTACTGCGGATTCGGGAGCGGCGGCAGGTGCGGGGGTGGGGTCAGTCATGCGTGAATTCTAGCAGAGCGATCCTGAGCGCCCGGCTGGCCCGTGGTGCACGGGTAGCAGAACCCGGTAGGTGCCAACCTTGGTTGGCACGGTGCGCGCCGACCAAGGTCGGCATCTACCGAACCGCTGGCCGCGCAGGTGTGGCCGAGGGAGACCACCGGGCCAACCACGCGTCCACGCTCAGCTTGCCGGCGCCGGTGAAGATCAGCGGCAGCAGCATGGCCATGAACAGCACCGGCAGCTTGAAGTTGCCGAAGCCCTGGTCGCTGATCGCATAGCCCATGGCCAGGTCGGCCAGCGAGTTCCACTCCATCGGCCAATGCACCGCATAGGTGGCCACCACGGTCAGCACCAGCAGGCTGGCGGCGGCGAAACGGGTGCCGAACCCGAACAGCAGGCATGCCGCCCCGACCAGTTCGAACCAGGTCGCCAGTTGCCAGTTCAGGGCGGCCGGCAACTGGTCGAACGGGAATGGAAAGGCGTCCTGCAGGTCGGCGAACCAGTTCTGGCCGCGCAGCTTCTCGCGGCCGGATTCGAAGAATTCCCAGGCCAGCAGCAGGCGCAGGCCGAGCGGGGCCAACCAGGGGGCGAGACGGTCCAGCTGGCCGCGCGCGGCGGCCAGGGTCGGAAGGTTCATCAGGGGATCTCCGCGAAGGGGGTGTCAGGGCGGGGCTGTAAGCGGGCCGATCACGCCGGCCTGCAGGAATTGCCGCAGCAGTGCGGCACCGGGGCCGGCCAGCGCGTCTTCGGCCAGCCCATGCGTGGTGGCGAGTTGGTGCAGGTAGGCACGACCTTCCAGCCCAGGCTGTTCACCGATGCTGGACAGCAGGTACACCGCCAACGGGCTGAGCGCGGCGAATCGCACGTCACCGTCGGCTTCGCGGCGGACCAGCAGGCCGGTGGGTTCGGGCGGCGGCTGGGTCGGTGCATCCTCTGCGCCGAGGCGGTGCACCGGCCATTGGTACAGCAGCGGCCATGCCAGCGGCGAACGCTGCAGCGGCACCCGCAGCGGATCGATATCGCCAGGGGCAGGAAGCGGCTCGGCCTGCAATTGATACAGCGCGGTTTCCACCCACTCGTAGTGCGCCAGCTCGGCCAGCGCCGGGTGCGGCAGCTGCGGCTGTGCCTGCAGCCACTGCACGAACTCGGCGGCCAGTTCGGTGAACAGGGGGGTCTGGCAGCGATGGGTGGCGAAGTAGTGGCGCACCAGCGCGCTCCAGGCCGGTTCGCCCAGCAGGCGAACGCAGACCGGGAAACCGTTGCTCAGGAGCCCGAGCAGGTTGTTGAACAGCAGGTGCTGGTACACCGCCACCCGGCGTGGATCCAGGCCGGCCGGCGCAGGCACTGCTTGCGGGTCGCGCAGATGCGCGGTGAATGCGTGCTGCTGCGCGCGCAGGGTATCGGCGGCATCAGTCATGTGCAGCCCCGGCATGCGTGGCCTGCAGCCGGCGGATGGTCTGCAGCTCGCCCTGCAGTTCTGCATAGGGCGGAAAATTGAAGTCGCGTTCGAGCAGGGTCGGGCGCGCGCCGATGCGCGCATAGGTCCGTGCCAGCAGCGCCCATACCGGATCGATGACCGCACTGCCGTGGGTATCGATCTTCAGGTCCGGTGCTTCGTCCAGGTGCCCGGCCACGTGCAGGCAGACGATGCGCTGTGCGGGCAGCCCGGCGATGAAGGTATCGGCGTCGTAGCCGTGGTTGCAGGCGTTGACGTAGACGTTGTTGACGTCCAGCAGCAGGTCGCAGTCGGCTTCGGCGAGCACCGCATTGGTGAACGCCAGTTCGTCCATCGCCGGTTCCGGTGCCAGGTAGTAGGAGACGTTCTCCACCGCGATGCGGCGACCGAGCAGGTCCTGCACGCGGGCGATGCGAGCCGCGGTATGGCGCACGGCTTCGTCGGTGAAGGGAATCGGCAGCAGGTCGTAGAGGTGGCCGTCGTCGCTGCAGTAGCTCAGGTGCTCGCTGTACAGCGGCACGCGGTGCTTTTCGAGGAACCGGCCGACCTGCTCCAGCAGCTGGGTATCCAGTGGCGCACTGCCGCCCAGCGACAGCGACAGGCCGTGGCAGCTCAGCGGATGGCGCTGTGCCAGTTCGGCCAATGCATCACCGGCCGGGCCGCCGACATGGATCCAGTTCTCCGGCGCACATTCAAGGAAGTCGAAGTCGCCTGCCGGGGCGTCATGCAGATCCTGCAGCAGCGCCCGACGCAGGCCCAACCCGGCGGCCGCCGCGCGAAGCGGCGACCGCGGGTGGACGACGCTGGCGCGGACGTCAGTGCTTGCCACCGCACTTGCCTTCGCCGCACTTGCCTTCCGCCGACTTCTTGTCGCCGGCCTTGACCTTGGCACCTGCTGCACCGGCGGCCTTGCCCTTGTCGGCCCCGCATTTGCCTTCGCCGCTCTTGCCATCGGCACCACACTTGCCTTCGGCGTGCTTGCTCGCGTCGGCGGCCATCTTGGTATCGGCGGCCTTGGCGTCGGTGCTGGCCTTGGCTGCCTGGCCGGCCACCAGGTAGCCCTGGGCGAGGTCGCTCATGCTCAGCGCCGAGGCGCTGGCGGTCATGCCCAGGCCGGCGGCCAGGGCGGTAGCGGTCAGCAGGGACAGGGTCTTGTTGGAACTGCTCATCGGTCTTACTCCTGGGTGGTGGGCAGGTGCCCGGGGTGAATCGATGGTGCAGCGATCCTACTCAACGAATCCTCGCCAAGAACTCAAATTTTCGTGAGATTTGTTACAGAAGCATCCGGCAGGTCTGCACCGGGCAGGCCCGGCGGCCACAATACGGGTGGAACACCCCAAAAAAGAAGGCCGCTGTCACCAGGACAGCGGCCACCTTGGAGTCGACTCCGGTGTTGCAGCGCAGCGTCAGGGCTGGCCGGTGCTGGAGGTCTCGTCGCGCTTTTCACGCGGCGGCAGCGGCTGCTCGCCATGCACCAGGAACCACACGTTCTCGGCGATGTTGGTGGCGTGGTCGCCCACGCGCTCCAGGTTCTTGGCCATGAACAGCAGGTGCGTGCACGGGGTAATGTTGCGCGGGTCTTCCATCATGTAGGTCAGCAGCTCGCGGAACAGCGCGGTGTACTGCGCGTCCAGGCGGGCGTCGTCCTCGCGCAGTTCCAGCGCGGCGTCGGCATCGTTGTCGCGGTAGGCGGCAATGGCACGGCGGACCTGCTGCGCGGCCAGGCGGCCCAGCGCACGCAGGCCCTGGATCTGCGGCAGCGGCGGCACCTTGCCCAGCGCGATCGAGCGCTTGGCGACGTTGGCAGCATAGTCACCGATGCGCTCGATGTCGGCCGGAATGCGCAGGCCGGCGAGGATCTCGCGCAGGTCGCGCGCCATCGGGCCACGCAGCGCCAGGCGCATCACGTCGTGGCTGATCTGCTGCTCCAGCGCATCGATCGCTTCGTCGTTGGCAATGATGCGATGGGCAGCGTTCTCGTCGCGCTTCTCGATCACGTCCATCGCCGCTTCGAGCTGGGCGACGGCCATTTCGCCCATGCGCACGATTTCGGCCACCAGGCGCTGCTGCTCTTCGTCGTAGCTCTTGACGATGTGGTCGTTGGGAAGGTTCATGGTCTGCAATCCGGGTAGAGCCAGGCCATGCCTGGCTGGAACATGTGGCGAAGGAACAGCGTCGATCAGCCGAAGCGACCGGTGATGTAGTCCTCGGTCTGCCGCTGCGACGGCTGCGAGAAGATCACTTCGGTGCGGTCGTGCTCGATCAGGTCGCCCAGGTACATGAAGGCGGTGTAGTCGGACACGCGCGCAGCCTGCTGCATGTTGTGGGTGACGATCACGATCGTGTACTCGTGCTTGAGCTCTTCCACCAGCTGCTCGATGCGGCTGGTCGAGATCGGATCCAGCGCCGAGGTCGGCTCATCCAGCAGCAGCACCGACGGGCGCAGGGCCACGGCACGGGCGATGCACAGGCGCTGCTGCTGGCCACCGGACAGGCCCAGTGCGCTCTGCCCCAGCTTGTCCTTCACTTCATCCCACAGCGCGCCCTGGCGCAGCGCCTGCTCGACGCGGTCGGCCATGTCGGCCTTGCTCAGCTTCTCGTGGTGGCGGATGCCGTAGGCCACGTTCTCGAAGATGGTCATCGGGAACGGCACCGGCTTCTGGAACACCATGCCGACCTTGCTGCGCAGGCGGTTCATCGGGTACTTCGGCGACAGGATGTTCTCGCCGTCCAGCAGCACTTCACCGCGCGCTTCCAGCTTCGGGTACAGCGCATAGATGCGGTTGAAGATGCGCAGCAGGGTCGACTTGCCGCAACCGGAGGGACCGATCAGCGCGGTCACGCGCTTCTCCGGGATCTCCAGGTTGATGCCCTTCAGGGCGTGGAACTTGTCGTAGTAGAAGTCCAGTCCACGTGCAGCCAGCTTCACCGGCGACGGCGTGTGCAGGCTCTCGTGCGAGGACGGCACGGCGATGCGCTGCATCGGCACGGCGTTGGAAAGGTCGTTCATGGCGTTATCCACGGAAAGGTCAGTCATGGGAGATACGGTTGCGCAGCAGGATGCCGCGGGCGGCAAGGCTGACCAGCAACACGAAGACGGTGAGCACCAGGGCACCGGCCCAGGCCAGCACCTGCCAGGATTCATACGGGCTGCCGGCGAACTGGTTCATCACCACAGGTACCGAGGCCATCGGCTGGAAGATGTTGTTGTTCCAGTACTGGTTGCCGAAGGCAGTGAACAGCAGCGGTGCGGTCTCGCCGGAGATGCGGGCCAGGGCCAGCAGGATGCCGGTGATGATGCCGGCCGACGCACTGCGGTACAGCACCTGCACGATCACCTTCCACTGCGGGATGCCCAGCGACAGGGCCGCTTCGCGCATCTGCGAGGGCACCAGGCGCAGCATTTCGTCGGTGGTGCGCACCACCACCGGCAGCACGATGAAGGCCAGCGACAGCGCACCGGCGAACGCCGAGAAGTTGCCGCCGGTCTGCATCACGTACAGGGTGTAGACGAACAGGCCAAGCACGATCGACGGCGCCGACAGCAGGATGTCGTTGACGAAGCGGACCACGGTGCCGGCCTTGCGGGCGTTGCCGTACTCGGCCAGCCAGGTGCCGGCCAGCACGCCCAGCGGGGTGCCGATGCCGATCGCCAGCGCACACATCACCGCGCTGCCGAAGAAGGCGTTGGCGAGACCGCCTTCCTGCATCGGCGGCGGCGTCATCTTGGTGAACAGATCCAGGTTGATGCCGGCCAGGCCCTTGGAGGCCAGGGTGAACAGGATCCAGCCCAGGAAGAACAGGCCGAACAGAGCGGTGGCACAGGACGCGGTGATCGCAACGACGTTGCCGATGCGGCGGCGCAGGTACAGCGAATCAGCGGTGGTGGACATCAGTTGCCCTCCTTGCGGGACAGGCGCATCAGCATCAGGCGGGCGATGGCCAGCACCACGAAGGTGACGATGAAGAGGACGAAGCCGAGCAGCAGCAGGGCCGAGCGGTAGGTTTCAGTGGCTTCGCCGAAATCGTTGGCGATCAGCGCGGCGATGGTGGTGCCCGGTTCCAGCAGCGACGGCGACAGGCGCACGCTGTTGCCGATCACGAAGGCCACTGCCATCGTCTCGCCCAGGGCGCGGCCGAGGCCGAGGAAGATGCCGCCGATCACTGCCGAGCGGGTGTAGGGCAGGACGATGTCCCAGCTCACTTCCCACTTGGTGGAGCCCAGCGCGTAGGCCGACTCCTTCAGGCGGGTCGGCACGGTCAGGAACACTTCGCGCATCACCGAGGAGATGAACGGGATGACCATGATGGCCAGCACGAAACCGGCGGTGAGCATGCCGATGCCCAGCGGCGGACCCTGGAACATCGGGCCGATGATCGGCCATTCGCCCAGCGTCTCGTTGAGGAACGGGGTGACGTACTCGGTCATTACCGGCACCAGCACGAACAGGCCCCACATGCCGTAGATGATCGAGGGAATGCCGGCCAGCAGTTCGATGGCGGTACCGACCGGGCCACGCAGCCAGCGCGGCGCGACTTCGGTCAGGAAGAAGGCGATGCCGAAGCTGACCGGCACGGCGATGACCATCGCGATGAGCGCGGTGACCAGGGTGCCGTAGATCGGGGCGAGGGCGCCGAACTTGTTTTCGACCGGATTCCAGTCGGCGGAGAAGAAGAAGCTAAGGCCCTGCATCTGCAGGGCATGGCGGCCGCCCCACAGCATCGACAGCGCGGCGCAGGCCAGGGCGATGAGGACGAAGATGACGGTGCCGACCAGCACCCATCGGAACAGTTTGTCGTTGCGGGCATCACGCGCATCACGCGTGGACGGGGCGGCTACAGGCTGGGCGATGGCATTCATGGGGACGGCAGGGCCAGGAAGGGGCGGGGTGGCACGGCGTGGAAGAAGCGGTGCCCGCTGGGGGCGGGCACCGTCGTGTCCATCACTTCAGGTCGGTCGCCCAGTAGGCCTCGATCTGCTTGACCAGTTCGGCCGGCAGCGGCACGTAGTGCAGCTCGTTGGCCTGTGCCTGGCCGTTCTCGAAGGCCCACTTGAAGAAGGCCAGGGTGTCCTGGTTGCGCTTGGCGTCCTTCGGCTGCTTCTGCATCAGCATGAAGTTGGTGGCGGTGATCGGCCACGCCTGCTCGCCCGGGGCGTTGGTGATGACCAGGTTGAAGTCCTTGGCGCTGGCCCAGTCGGCGCTGGCGGCCGCGGCGGCGAAGGTTTCCGCGCTCGGCTCGACCCAGTTGCCGGCGGCGTTCTGCATGGCGGTGTACGGCATGCCGTTCTGCAGCGCGTAGGCCAGTTCGACGTAGCCGATCGAGCCCTTGATCTGCTTCACGTACGAAGCAACGCCTTCATTGCCCTTGCCACCGACGCCGTCCGGCCACTGCACCGAGGTGCCTTCGCCGACCTTGGTCTTCCACTCCGGGCTGACCTTGGACAGGTAGTTGGAGAAGTTGAAGGTGGTGCCCGAACCGTCCGAACGGTGGACCAGGGTGATCTTGCCGTCAGGCAGCTTCACGCCCGGGTTGGCGGCGACGATGGCCGGGTCGTTCCAGGTCTTGACCTTGCCCAGGAAGATGTCGGCCAGCAGGGCGCCGCTCAGGCGCAGCTTGCCGCCTTCCAGGCCTTCGATGTTGACCACCGGCACCACGCCGCCGATGGCGGACGGGAACTGGGCCAGGCCGGCCTGGGCCAGCTCTTCGCTGCTCAGCGGCTTGTCGGAGGAGCCGAAGTCGACGGTGCCGGCCTTGATCTGGGCGATGCCGCCGCCGGAGCCGATCGACTGGTAGTTGATCTTGGCACCGGTGGTGGCGTTGTAGTCGGCCGACCACTTGGAGACCAGCGGGAAGATGAAGGACGCGCCCGCGCCGGACACTTCGGCGGTCACCTTGGCACCGGCAGCGGCCGGGGCAGCGGCACCGTCGGCAGCCGGCTGCTGCGCGGCCTGCTTGTCGCCACCGCAGGCCGACAGGCCCAGGGCGATGGCCAGGGAAAGGGCGGCAAGGCCGGCCGAGTGCAGTTTCATGGTCACTCCATAGCGGGGAAGAGCCGACGTCGTCGGCGGATGCGGCTATGAAATGATGTTTTTGTTACAGCCGTATTACGACCATGACAGAGGTGTCCTGGATCACGTTCTGACAAGGGTTTCACGGGGTTGGCCGCGGTCCGGGAGGCGCCCGGAGACCCCGGATCTGCGCACCGATATGACGGCCGTGGCTCTACAAACGCTCTTGCCTTTGCTCCTGCCTTTCATGACCCCGCCGCGCCCGCGATGAACTGTCGAGAGGCGGTGGGCCAGGGCGTGCAGGACCGTCCACGGCATGGATGCCGTGGCCGAGCCCCCATGGGTGAGGGCGGTTTGCCTGCGAGGCACTGCCTCGCAAGCGCACGAACGCACAGCCGCCAGCGGCTGGGCCGGACCGCGGAGCGGGGTTTACGGCGTGTCCTGCACGTCCTGGCCCACCGACTCACCGATGGATCAGCGAAGGCGCAGCGCTCTTCACGACCAACCCCGAAAAAACAAGAAGAGCGCGAGATCTCGAGGATCTCGCGCCCGGGTGGGATCGGCGGGGGAGAGAGGACCCGCCGATCCCGTTCCTGCGGGGGAACGCGCTTGCTTACTTCAGGTTCTGCGACCAGTAGGTCTCGATCTGGCGGACCAGGCTGTCCGGCAGCGGCACGTAGTCCAGCTGGCGGGCCTGGGCGTCGCCGCTCTTGTAGACCCAGCGGAAGAACTCCTGGGTGGCCTTGCCGTTGGCAGCGTTCTTCGGCTTCTTGTGCACCAGGATGAAGTTGGTGGCGGTGATCGGCCAGGACTCGGCGCCCGGGGCGTTGGTCATCACCAGGTAGAAGTCCTTGGCGCTGGCCCAGTCGGCGCTGGCGGCAGCGGCAGCGAACGACGCGTCGCTCGGCTGCACGAACTTGCCGGCGGCGTTCTTCATCGCGGTGTACGACAGCTTGTTCTGCAGTGCGTAGGACAGTTCGACGTAGCCGATGCCACCCTTGATCTGCTTCACGTAGGCAGCAACGCCTTCGTTGCCCTTGCCGCCGATGCCGGCCGGCCACTGGACCGAGGTGCCTTCACCGACCGAGCTCTTCCACTCCGGGCTGACCTTGGACAGGTAGTTGACGAAGTTGAAGGTGGTGCCCGAACCATCCGAACGGTGCACGACGGTGATCTTGGCGCTGGGCAGGGTCACGCCCGGGTTCAGTGCGGCGATGGCCGGGTCGTTCCAGGTCTTGATCTTGCCCAGGAAGATGTTGGCCAGCACGGTGCCGTCCAGCTTCAGCGCGCCCGGGGCGATGCCGGCCACGTTGACCACCGGCACCACGCCGCCGATCACCGACGGGAACTGGGCCAGGCCCGAAGCAGCCAGTTCTTCCGGCTTCAGCGGGGCGTCGGACGAACCGAAATCAACGGTCTTGGCCTTGATCTGCGCAATGCCGCCGCCGGAACCGATCGACTGGTAGTTGACCTTGTTGCTGGTGGCAGCGTTGTAGTCGGCCGACCACTTCGACATCACCGGGTAGATGAACGAGGCGCCCGCGCCGGTGATTTCAGCGGCGTTGGCGGCGAACACGGACGACGCTGCGAAGACGGCAACGGCAACGCGCGACTTGAAGGCGTGGATCACGGGGTGGCTCCTGGGTTGATTGGGATGCGGGGTTACCCGCCCGGCGCACATTCCATAACGGTTCGATGACAGCGCAGGGACCGTTGTATGACGCATCCGTTACAGCGCTGGCGGGCGGCCACGCCGCCGTGCGCGTGAAGGTTTCGCGCCAAGGGTGCGCGTGCCCCGGTGCGGCCGCGGGCCGACCGGGACGTTGCATGCCGGTGCCGTTCTATATGTCGGTGATGGTGCAGGCGGGTGCAGCGGCCGCGCATTCCGCAGCGATGCCGCGTCATCCGCACGAAACCAGGGAGGCGGGCGAAGGCGGTGTGGCGGCCTGCTGGCGTATCGGCGCGGATACAGCACGCCATATGCCGCAAGGGATCGACGAGCATGTGCCCGCAAATGAGTCGTACGCATGACCGCACGAAGAAATCTGTGGTTGGGGCTCAATCTGTCATTCGGCTGTCATGGTTTTAACGGAACGTTCGCAAAACGCTTGACCGGCCTGCCGGCGTGGCGTTCTGCCCAAGCCATTCCAACCCTCTGGAGAAATCCAAAATGCGTTCCCATTTGCTCGCCGCCGCGGTCGTTGCAAGCCTCGGTCTGGTTTCCGCCGACGCCTTCGCAGCCCCCGCCAGCTCGGGCGTATCCCAGGCACAGCTGCAGCAGCTCCAGGCACAGATCGCCGCGCTGCAGGCCCAGGTCCAGCAGTTGCAGAACGATTCGCAGGCGCTGCAGGCGCAGTCCGATGCGCAGTCCGAAGTGAACATCACCCAGGCGCAGGCCCTGGAAGGTGCACAGAAGACCCAGACCAGCGTCGACAAGCTGGCCAAGCTGGTCAATGACAACAAGATTGGCGGTCGCATGTTCTTCGACCTGACCAACATCGACAAGACCAGCAACGGCAAGGACACCGCCGCCAGCGGCACCGGTCTGGACGTCAAGCGCTTCTACCTGACCGTCGACCACAAGTTCAACGACATCTGGTCGGCCAACCTGACCACCGACTTCCAGTACAGCTCGGCCATCGGCAACACCGAACTGTTCGTCAAGAAGGCCTACGTGCAGGGCAGCTTCGACCCGGCCTTCAACCTGCGCGTCGGTGCCGCCGACATGCCGTGGATCCCGTACGTCGAGAAGTTCTACGGCATGCGCTATGTCGAGAACACCCTGACCGACCGCCTGAAGTACGGCAACTCGTCCGACTGGGGCCTGCATGGCTTCGGCAACCTGGGCAACAACTTCAACTACGCCGTCTCGGTGGTGTCCGGCGCCGGTTACAAGAACCCGACCCGCAGCAAGGGCATGGACGTGGAAGGCCGCGTGGCCTACACCCCGAACGAGAACTTCGTGGTCGCCGTCGGCGGCTACAGCGGCAAGCTGGGCAAGGAAACCGACATCCAGAGCGCCGAGAACACCTACACCCGCGCCAACGCGATGGTGGCCTACGCCGACAGCAACTTCCGCGTCGGTGGTGAGTACTTCCAGGCCAAGAACCTCAACAACGTGCTGACCGTTGCCACCGACAAGACCAGTGGCTGGTCGGTGTGGGGCAGCGTGCGCGTGACCGACGGCGGCATCAACGTGTTCGGTCGTTACGATGACACCGACGTCAGCAAGACCCTGGACCCGACCCTGAGCGACAAGTACTGGAACGTCGGCGTCGAGTTCCCGGTCATGAAGAACCTCAAGCTGTCGACCGTGTACAAGTACACGCACCTGGCCAACGCTGGCGACAAGAAGAACGACAAGACCAAGGAATTCGGCGTCTGGGGCGACCTGTCGTTCTGATCTCCTGAAACACCCTTGTCCTGAAACACAGACGGCGGGCCTTGTGCCCGCCGTCTTCGTTTCGTCACAACACGATCCGCGTCACGCCTCGGCCGGGGTCTTTTCCTTGAACCGGCACAGGTCGGCGATCACGCAGCCCGGGCAATCCGGCTTGCGCGCCTTGCACACGTAGCGGCCATGCAGGATCAGCCAGTGGTGCGCGTCGAGCAGGAACTCGGCGGGAATCACCTTCACCAGCGTGTCCTCCACTTCGCGCACGTTCTTGCCCGGGGCCAGGCCGGTACGGTTGGAGACGCGGAAGATATGCGTATCCACCGCCATCACCGGCTCGCCGAAGGCAGTGTTGAGCACCACGTTGGCGGTCTTGCGGCCCACACCGGGCAGGGCTTCCAGCGCTTCGCGGTCGCGCGGCACTTCGCCGCCGTACTTCTGCAGCAGGATCGCGCAGGTGGCGATCACGTTCTTCGCCTTGGCGTTGAACAACCCGATGGTGGCGATGTACTGCTTCAGGCCATCCTCGCCGAGCGCGAGGATCTTCGCCGGCGTGTTGGCGACCGGGAACAGGCGACGCGTGGCCTTGTTGACGCCCACGTCGGTGGCCTGGGCGGACAGCGCCACGGCCACCAGCAACTCGAACGGCGAGCTGTACTCCAGCTCGGTCTTCGGGTGCGGATTGAGCTCGCGCAGGCGGGTGAACATTTCCACCACGTCGGCGCGCGGCATGCGGCCGCCGCGTCGCGCCGGTGCGCGGGTGGTCTTCCTTGCGGTGGCCATTACTGCTCCTTGCCGGTGGCGCGGGCCTTGGCCCGGGCGAGAATCGCGGCAGCCGCAGCGGGCAGGGCGGGCTTCACGTCCGGCGCCGGGGCCGGGGTGCGGCGCGCATCGCGCTCGGCCTCGCGGCGGGCCAGGCGCACCGCACGGGCGCGGTAGCGTTCGCGTGCAGCCCAGGCGGCATGCAGCTGCTGTTGCGCCTGCTGCAGGCGTCGTGGAAGGTCCGGGTGGCCAGGCAGCAGCTGTTCGTCGCCGGCACGGGCGACGTAGTCCATCAGCCCGGCCTGCAGGGCGCCATCGAGATCGTCTGCCTGGACCCGGGCGAACAGCTGCGCGGGGTTGGGTCGGGATGCCATGGCGTCAGCGGTTCTGGAAGGCCGGCGGGCGGCGCTGCAGGAAGGCGCTGGTGCCTTCACGCATGTCCTCGGTAGCGAACAGCAGGCCGAACTGCGCACTCTCGTACTCCAGGCCGGCCTCCAGGCTGCATTCGCCCCCCACATGCACCGCATCGAGCAGCCCACGCAGGGCCAGCGGGGCCGAACGTGCCAGCTGGCGGGCAATGTCCTGCACGCGGTTGTCCAGCGCGTCGGCCGGCACGACTTCGTTGACGATGCCCAGTTCCAGCGCCCGCGTGGCGTTGATCGGCGCCCCCAGCAGGCACAGCTCCAGGGTGGCGGCGCGGCCGCACAGGCGCAGCAGGCGCTGGCTGCCGCCGAAGCCGGGAATCAGGCCGAGGTTGATTTCCGGTTGGCCGACCTTGGCGGTATCGGCGGCGATGCGCAGATGGCAGGCCATCGCCAGTTCCAGGCCGCCGCCCAGCGCAAATCCGTTCACGCGCGCGATGACCGGCTTGGGCATGCGTTCGATCTGGCGCATCAGGGCCTGGCCCAGCAACGAGAAATCACGTCCCTGAACGGCGCTGAGGGTGTTCATTTCCGCGATGTCGGCACCGGCCACGAAGGCCTTGGGGCCCGCCCCGGTCAACACCACCACGCGCACTTCCGGATCGGCAGCGGCGTCCCTGAAGGCATCGGCCAGCGCCTGCAGGGTCGCGGCGTTCAGGGCATTGAGCTTGTCCGGGCGCTGGACGGTCACGGTGCGGATGGCGCCGTCATCGGCGACAGCGATCAGGGCATCGGCCACGGGGAAACTCCTGGAACGTTAAAAAAAAGTGATATTGAACTCTGCAAACGCAGACGGGTCATAGCCTGCATCGTGAGTAGCGGTTACACGTTGCGCCCGTTATCCTAACCCGTCGCCTCAGGGCGGCGCAGAACGTCCCTGAGTTACCACCCCTGGAGAACTGTTTGATGAAGTTGCGTTCTATCGCGGTCGCCGTCGCGGCCCTGGCCCTGACGGGCAATGCCTTCGCCCAGGACGTCTCGTCCGAAAAGGGCAAGCTGAGCTACTACTTCGGTTACGACTACGGCAACAACCTGGCGGAGCTGACCGGTCGTGGTGAGCAGCTGGACATCAACTCGGTGGTGAAGGGCCTGCAGGATGCCTACGCCAAGAAGCAGCCGGCGATCACTGCCGAGCAGCTGAAGCCGGCCGTTGAAGCCTTCCAGAAGCGCGAGCAGGGCCGTGCCCAGGCCGCCAAGGCCGAGTACGAAAAGGCTGCTGCCGAAAACAAGACCAAGAGCGATCAGTTCATCGCGGCGAACAAGGCCAAGGCCGGCGTGCAGTCCCTGCCGAGCGGCGTCCAGTACCGCGTGATCGAAGCCGGCAAGGGTGCCAAGCCGACCCAGGCCAGCACCGTGCAGCTGGAAGTGGCCGGTCCGTTCCCGTACGGCCAGCGCCCGACCGAAGCCCGCCCGGCCCAGCAGATCCCGTCGATCAAGGTCAGCGAAGTTGAAATGAAGGCCATGCGCGAGACCCTGCTGCAGATGCCGGCAGGCTCGAAGTGGGAAGTCACCCTGCCGCCGGACCAGGCCTACGGTGCCGACCCGCGCACCCCGTTCCCGCCGAACGTGGCTGTGCAGTTCGAGATCAAGCTGGTCAGCGTCAAGTAAATCGAAGCAGCAAACGAAACGCGCCGGTGACCCCACCGGCGCGTTTTTGTTTGCGCAGTGCGCTGCGCGCCGCAACATCGCGCGCAAATTCAGCCCGATCGCGCTACTGTTGCTGGGTGCAAACAATGGAAGAAACGGCGCGTGTTGTCGCAAGTCCCTGCATCGGAGTGTGCACGCTGGATCCGCACCGGCAATGCACCGGCTGCGGGCGGCATATCGATGAGATCGCGCGGTGGTCGTCGATGAGCAACGAGGAACGCAGCCGCATCCTGCATCGCGTGCAGCCCCTGCGCGAACAGCTGCAGCAATCGCTGCGTGGCTCACTGGCCGACCACGAGCGACTGATGCGCGCGCTGCACCCCCTGGCCCAACCGCCGTCCGGCGACGGCTGGAACCGCAGTGAGCTGATCGACCTGCTGCCGCCCGGGCCCCCGGTGGAGGCTGCGGTGCTGGCCGGCATCGTGCCGCGCGCCAACGGCGCACAGGTGATCCTCACCCGTCGCACCGAAACACTGCGCACCCATGGTGGCCAGGTCGGATTCCCCGGCGGCCGCACCGAACCCGATGACCGCGACGCGCTGGCGGCCGCGCTGCGCGAGAGCCAGGAAGAAATCGCCTTGGCGCCCGGCCAGGTGCAGGCGCTGGGGTATCTCGATCCCTTCGTCACCATCACCGGCTACCGCGTCACGCCGGTGGTGGCGGTGGTCGATCCGGATTTCGTGCCGGTGCCGCAGCCCAGCGAAGTGGCCGAAGTGTTCGAGGTGCCGCTGGCGTACCTGATGGCGGCCGACAACCTGCACCAGGTCGAAATCAATCATCGCGGCCGCGTCCGCCACGTCCTGGAGTATGGCTGGCCGGGCCAGCGCATCTGGGGCGCGACCGCCGCCATCCTCTACAACCTGCGTCGCCGCCTGGAGCAAGTGCAATGAAGCCGATCGATCCGCCGTGGACCACCCTGGTCGATGTCGCCACGCTTGCTGCTTCGCTGGGCGAAAGCGTGCGCGTCGTTGATGCGCGTGCTACCGCCAGCACCGCCGTGCGCGTGGTCGATGCGCGTGCTTCACTGGCCGACCCGCAGGCTGCGGACGGTCAGTACCTGGCAGGGCATATCCCGACTGCGGTGCACGCCGATCTCAACCGTGATCTGTCCGACCTGGGCCGTGCCGGCCATGGTCGTCATCCACTGCCGGACAGCGATGCCTTTGCCGAGAAACTGGGTCAGTGGGGCATCGGTCCCGACACCCAGGTGGTGGTCTACGACGGCAGCGACGGCAGCATGGCTGCCTCGCGACTGTGGTGGCTGCTGCGCCTGATCGGGCACCCCCGGGTGGCCGTGCTCGACGGCGGCATCGCCGCCTGGCAGGCCGCCGGTCATCCCTTGGCGGCGGGGCAGGGCATGGTCGCGTCGCTGCCGGCCTACCCGGGCCGTTTCGATACCACCCAGATCGCCAATGCCGAAGAGATCAGCGCGCGGCTGAAGCATGCGCCGGGTTGGCTGGTCGACGCGCGCGCGGGTGAACGCTTCCGCGGTGAGGTCGAGCCGCTGGACCCGGTCGCCGGCCACGTGCCGGGCGCGGTCAACCGCCCGTTCGCATTGAACGTACTCGACGGCCACCTGCGCGACCCACAGGAGCTGCGCGCCGAACTACAGGGCGTGATCGGCAATCGCGATCCACAGCAGGTGGTGCTGATGTGCGGCTCCGGCGTGACGGCCTGCCACCTGCTGCTGGCGATGGAAACGGCGGGCCTGTCCGGCGCGCGTATCTACGCCGATTCGTGGAGCGGTTGGGTGAGCGACAGGAGCCGCCCGGTCGCCACCGGCGCCTGAGCAACGCGGGGTCGGATCCGTTTTCCAACGGAAAACGGCTCTGACCCCTTTGTGCCCGATTCGCACGCAAAGAGCAGTCGAGCGCGGCTTGACTCTACAAAAGTCTATTCCGATCGATTCGATCCCGTGCCGACCAACGGTCGGCACCCACCAACAGCAGCGGGAATCTGTCGAAGGCGGGGTGGGTCCGGTTGCGGGGGCGTGAGCCGCATGGATGCGGCGACCGAGCTTACATGGACGTACTTGCAGCGCCCCCCGCAACCGGACCCACCCCGCCTCCCCTCAGGAAGTCAGCTTCTGCTGTTGCTCTGGCTTAGGCTTCTGCAGGTGCAGGGCGCAACCCTGCAAACCCTCACCCAACCGGCTGCAACGGCACCTTCGCCAGGATCCGCGCCCATGGGAACAGCGGCCCCGGATCGCGCTTGCGCGCCACCGTCAGCGTCGCATCGTCGCTGGCCGGCACCTGCTCCAGGTCCAGCTGGTCATGTCCGGCAATCCGCCGCAGCGACGGATAGTGCGCCACCAGCGCCAGCAGCAGCCGTTCCAGCGCCTGCAGCTGTGCTTCGGTGTACGCCTCGTCCATCGCCTGCTGGCGGCTGTCGAACCAGTGCGGGTAGCGCCCGGTGTTGACCAGTTCGATGCCCAGCGTATGCGCGTTCATGCCGCGCACGTGGTGGGCCACGCGTTCCGGTGCCACGTACTGCACCACGCTGCCATTGCGGTCGATGTAGAAGTGGCCGCTGTTGCCGGCACCGCTGTCGTACAGCACGCGCTCACCGTACTCGCGGGCCATCGCCAGGTCGGGCAGCTCGGTGCAGTGGATCACCACCATCTCCAGCGTGGCCGGGTCGCGCAGTGGCAGACGGTCTTCGTAGGGCAGGGGCTGCAGCTGCAGGCCGGGCAGGAGCGGGTTGGGCATCCGGCGATGCTAGCATTGCGGCATGAACCTGCCTTCCCTTTCCTCGTTGGCCCGCTCGCACGGAGCACGCGCATGAGCCGCGGCCACTGCATCCTGTCGCATGGCTTCGAGAGCGGCCCGGAGGCGACCAAGGTCACCGCGCTGGCCGACGTGGCGCAGCGGCTGGGCTGGACCCACGAGCGCCCGGACTACACCGACCTGGACGCGATGAGCGAGGTCAGCCGCGTAGGTGACGTGCCGACCCGGCTGCGCCGCCTGGTCGAGCGCACCGCCATCGCGGCCCGGCAGGGCCCGGTGGTGCTGGCCGGCTCCAGCCTGGGTGCCTACATCTCTGCCATCGCCTCGCTGCAGGTGCCGGTGGCCGGCCTGTTCCTGATGGTGCCGCCGACCACCATGGGCCCGATGCCGGCGCTGGACGCCGCCGCCGTACCGACCACCGTGGTCCAGGCCTGGCATGACGACGTGGTCCCGGCCGCCGGAGTGATCGCCTGGGCCCAGGCGCGCTCGGCGCAGCTGCTGCTGGTCGACGATGGCCACCGCCTGGAGCACCACGTGGAGGCCTCCGCGCAGGCCTTCGAGCGCCTGCTGCGCCAGCTGTGAAGCCTGGGCGCACGGCGCGCCCGCCCGCTTTGACTACAATGGCAGCCCCGCCGCCCCTGGCGCGGGCCTGCCGGCCGTGACTACGGCCCTCCTTTCCGACTGGCCCGGCCCCTGTGCCGCGCCCGACCACCTGCGAACCGATCCCGTGAAATTCTTCGTCTCCTGCGCCAAGGGCCTGGAATACCTGCTTGCCGATGAACTGTCGGCCCTGGGCCTTGGCAAGGCCACTGCCACCATTGCCGGCGTCAACGCCGAGGGCGAACTGGAGCAGGCGCTGCGGATCGTGATGTGGTCGCGCCTGGCCAGCCGCGTGCTGTGGCCGATCGACGAGTTCGAGTGCCCGGACGAGCAGGCCCTGTACGACGGCGTGCGTGCGCTGCCGTGGCACGAGCACATCAAGCCGGAGATGACCCTGGCGGTGGACGCGCACGTGTCCGGCGACAAGATCACCCACGCCCGCTTCGCTGCGCAGCGGATCAAGGACGCCATCGTCGACCGCATGCGCGACGAGGGCCTGGAACGCCCCTCGGTCAACACCGATCTGCCCGACGTGCGCGTCAACCTGTCGCTGCGCAAGGGCCGTGCGTCGCTGTCGATCGACCTCGGCGGTGGCCCGCTGCATCGCCGTGGCTGGCGTGGCGCCGCCCACGAAGCGCCGCTGAAGGAAAACCTGGCCGCCGCGCTGCTGCTGCGCGCGCAGTGGCCGCGCCTGCACGCCGCTGGTGGCGGCCTGCTGGACCCGATGTGCGGCAGCGGCACGCTGCTGATCGAAGGCGCGCTGATGGCCGCCGACGTTGCTCCCGGCCTGATGCGCCATGGCAGCCTGCCGCCGAGCCGCTGGCTGGGCTTCGACAAGGCGGCCTGGAAGACCCTCCAGAGCGAGGCGCGTGACCGCGAAGCGGCTGGCCTGGCCGCGTTGAAGCCCGTCATCCACGGCAGCGACATCGATCCGACCGCGATCCAGGCGGCGCGCGAGAATGCCGAGGTGGCGGGCGTCGCCCACGCGATCCGCTTCACCCGCGCCGATGTGGCTGACCTGGCCACGCCGGAGCAGGAGATCGGTGCGGTGGTCTGCAACCCGCCGTACGACGAGCGCCTGGCCGCTGATCCGGCACTGTACCGCGCGCTGGGCAACGCCCTGCAGAAGGCGGTGCCGCAGTGGCGCGCCAGCCTGCTGTGCGGCAACGACGAACTGGCCTTCGCCACCGGCCTGCGCGCGGGCAAGAAGTACCAGATGTTCAACGGTGCGCTGGAATGCGCGCTGATCGTCTGCGACCCGATCGCCGTGCCGGGCCGCGATCCGGCGCAGCCGCGCGAGCTGAGCGAAGGTGCGCAGATGGTGGCCAACCGCCTGCGCAAGAACCTGAAGAAGTTCAAGAGCTGGCGTGCCCGCGAGGACATCACCTGCTTCCGCGCCTACGACGCCGACCTGCCGGAGTACGCAGCGGCCATCGATGTCTACGAGGAAGACGGTGGCAAGCGGCGTACCTTCCTGCATGTGCAGGAATACGCCGCACCGGCGGCGATTCCGGAGAACGACGTGCGCCGCCGCCGCAACGAGCTGCTGGCCGCTGCGCGCGAAGTGTTCGGCGTGCCGCCGGAGCAGGTCTCGATGAAGTCGCGCGAGCGCGGCAAGGGTGGCAGCAAGTACGGCCGCTTCGAGCAGCGTGACGAATTCATCGTGGTGCGCGAGAACCACGCACTGCTGCAGGTGAACCTGTTCGACTACCTGGACACCGGCCTGTTCCTCGACCACCGCCCGCTGCGCCGGATGATGGCCGAGCAGGTGCGTGGCAAGCGCTTCCTCAACCTGTTCTGCTACACCGGCGTGGCCAGTGTGCAGGCGGCAGTTGCCGGTGCGGCCAGCACCACCAGTGTCGACCTGTCGGCGACCTACCTGCAGTGGTGCTACGACAACCTGGCGTTGAACGGGCAGGGCGGCAACCAGCACCTGCTGGTGCAGGCCGATGCGATGGCGTGGCTGGAAGGCGACCGTGGCCAGTACGACGTGATCTTCTGCGATCCGCCGACCTTCTCCAACTCCGCGCGCGCCGACGACTTCGACGTGCAACGCGAACAGCTGAAGCTGCTGCGCGCGGCGGTGGCGCGACTGGCGCCGGGCGGCGTGCTGTACTTCTCCAACAACTTCCGCCGCTTCAAGCTGGAAGAGAACGCCATCGCCGAATTCGCCCAGTGCCGCGAGATCACCGCGCGCACCATCGGCCCGGACTTCGAACGCAACGCGCGCATCCACCGCGCGTGGGAACTGAAGCGGTTGGGGTAACGCGACGCCCGGGGTCGGATCCCTTGCGCTGCGCGAAAGGGATCCGACCCCGGTGGCTCTGCTACAGCACTGCCACCAGCAGCCCCATCACCGGCAGTGCGATCGCCAGCGCGGCGATCCACTTCGGCCGGTACGGGTACAGCCCGAACGACAGCGCCACGCCGCCCAGTGTCATCGTGCCCAGCCACAGCACCGGGCCCATCGCCCAGCCATGGTCGACCACGCACAGCGCGAACGCCACCGTCAGCAGGGCCCAGCCCAGCACCCGCCATTGCGTGCGCCGTGCCGGCGAGGCGGCAGCCTTGCCGTGCAGGTCGTGCTGGTGCTTTTCCATCGCCAGCGACAACGCGGTGAACGCAGAGAACGACAGGGTCAACGCCAGCAGCATCATGCGCTGGCCTCCGCTTCGGCGGTGTCCGCAGCGTCCACCGGGGCCTTGGGTGCCGCCGCGGCGGCGGCACGCTTCTTCTTCTCGGCTGCAGACAGCGGTGGCGTCCAGCGCTGCATGCGCCAGCCGCACAGCGCCAGCATCGCACCGAACGCGATCATCGACAGATCGACGCCGGCCAGTACCCAGTCACCATTGCGCAGGGTGACGCCAAGGTGGGCGTGCGTGGTCAGCGCGTTGACCACCGGCACCAGCGCGAATGCGGCCGCGCCCAGGTACAGCTGCCAGGCCCACATCATCCGCTTCGGCCAGATGAAGGCGGCCAGCAGCGCACCGCCCCACGCGTAGAAGAACACATTGGCCTCGGCGCTGGAGCGTTCGGCGATGTCCAGCGGCAGCAGGCGGTTGCCCCAGAAGTAGGCGGCGAAGGCGATCGGCAGCCCGGCCACGGTGCCGATGTTCAGTGCATCGACCAGGCGCAGGCCGAAGCCGGTACGGCCGCTCTTGGCGTGCTTGGGCCGTTCCTTCACTGCCCACAGCACCACGCCGCTGGCCACCATCAGGCAGCCGACCAGGCCGGACAGGAAGAACAGTGCGCGCAGGCCCCAGTCGGCGAAGCGCGCCAGGTGCAGGCCATACAGCACGCCACGGGTGGCGGTGGCGCCGCCGGAAGGGGGCGTTTCCTCCAGCAACGTGCCATTGACCATGTCGTAGCGCAGCGCCGGGGTGTCGGTGGACAGGCGCTTGCCGTCGCGCTGGCGGATGTCGATCACGGCATTGGCCGCGCCCGGGTTGGACACGGTGAAGCCGGCTACTTCCACGCCGTGCCAATGCGCGCGTGCGCTGTCCAGCAGCTGCGCGATCGGCAGCGGCGTGGCGCGGCCTTCGGCGGGCGCGGTCACCTCCGGCATGCCGCCGAAGGCTTCGCTGAAGAACTTGTCCTCGTCCTGCGGGTAGGCGACTTTCACCCCCCACGGCAGGTACATGATCATCAGGGTGACGATGCCGGTGTAGGTGATCATCGCGTGGTACGGCAGCGCCATCACCGCACTGACGTTGTGGAAATCGAGCCAGGAACGCAGGCCCTTGTCCTTGCGGAAGGTGAAGAAGTCCTTGAAGATTTTCTTGTGGGTGATGACGCCGGTGATGATCGCCACCAGCATGAACATCGCGCAGAAGCCGACCAGGTAGCGCGCCCACAGCACCGGGATGTAGTGCAGGTCGAAATGCAGGCGGTAGAAGAAGTCACCGCCCCGGGTTTCGCGCGCCTTCAGTGCCTGGCCGGTGTTCGGGTCCAGCGTGGCATCACCAAAACCACCGCGGCGGCCACGACTGGGATCGGCCAGCTCCGGTGGCAGCCGCCAGAACATCTGCATCGCCGGGTTGCGCGGCTGCGGCAGGGTGACGAACCAGTTCTCGGCCTGCGTGGCGTTGGCCTGCAGGTAGTCCACCGCGCGCTGCGCGGCGACATCGATGCTGACCTTGCTGGACGGCAGTTCCGGTCGCATCCAGCGGCTGATTTCTTCGCGGTAGTAGCTGGCCGTACCGGCCATGAAGATCAGCAGCAGCAACCAGCCGACCAGCAGGCCGGTCCAGGTGTGCAGCCAGGCCATCGACTGTCGGAATCCGTTCTTCATGCCCAGGCCCCCAGCAGGCGCGCCATGGCGGCCATCAGCAGCGCGGGCGCGAGGATGCCAACCCACGCACGCAGCGCGCTGCGGGTGGCGAACGCCCACAGCGCTGCGCAGGCGGCCACCAGGATGGCCAGCAGCATGCCGGTCAGCACGGTCTGGCCACGTGCGCCGGGCAGCGCCACCGCGCAGAACACGCTGGTCACCGAGGCCAGCGCGTAGCCGCCGAAGATCGCGGCCAGCGAGCGTGACAGCACGCCCCAGCGCGGATTGGAGAAGAAGGTGCGGGGGCTGGCGGTTGCGGGCGAGCGGTCCACGGCGTTCCTGCAGGTAGGAGAGGGGATGGAACGCGTCCGCGGCCCCCTTGCGCCCTGCGCATGTCGCCAAGCGTGTCCCATCGACGAAGCACTGCCCGCGCAGACGGGCAATCCAGAGGTCGGGGATGTACACGGGCGATGGGCGCGTCTTCCGCACCCGATTGGCTAAGCGTACAACCGATCAGTAAATGATAGGCATTCGCATTTTATGAATCAAGCGTGATGACCCGGAGGGCGCGCTGAGGCCTAGAACCTGAACACCACCGTCGCCGCATGCAGCAACAGGCCGATCAGCCCGCCGACCAGCGTGCCGTTGAAGCGGATGAACTGCAGGTCGCGGCCCACGCTCAGTTCCAGCTGTTCGACCAGGTGCCGCTCGTCCCAGCTCTTCACGGTCTGCGCGATATGCGTGGTCACGCCTTCGCGCAGGCGGCCGGTCAGGCGCTGCGCGCCTTCCAGCAGGTGCTGGTTGAGGGCATCGCGCAGGGCCGGGTCGGCCTGCAGGCTGCTGCCCAGCGAGGCGAGGCTGCGCTGCAGGTGGCCGACCAGCGCCGAGTCCTCGCGCTGCAGGTCGGCGCGCAGGCTGGCATGGATGCGCGCCCACAGCCCCTGCACGTACTCCTGCAGGGCGGGGTGGTCGATCATTTCCTGCTTGAGCTGTTCGATGCGCTCGGCCAGGGCCGGATCCTCGCGCAGGCGCTGCACGTAGTTCTGCAGCCAGGTCTCGTAGTCCTGGCGCAGTGGATGCTGCGGCTCGGCCAGTACCTGCTGCAGTTCTTCCAGCACCGCCCGCGCCAGGCGCTCGGCCAGGCTGTCACCGATCTCATCGATCGGCTTCACCCAGTTCACCGTGCTCGACAGCGTCGGCCATTCGCGCTGGATGTAACGCACGATCAGCTGCGAGGCGCGTTCCTTGACCTCTGGCTGTTCCAGCCAGCGGCCGAGCCGCTGCAGGCCCTCGTCCAGCACGCGCTGGTGGCGCCCATCGGCGGTCAGCAGGGCCAGCAGTTCACCGGCGGTGGCGGCGGCATTCCACTGCCGCAGCTGCTGCACCACGAAGGCATGCAGCTGCCGGCGCACCGCGGTTTCATCGAAGAAGTCCAGCGCCTGCAGGGCCCAGCCACGGGCCATGTCGGCCAGCATCCGCGAGCGCGCCGGGTCGGCCAGCCAGCTGCCGAGGCGGCTGGCCGGATCGAACACCTGCAGCTTGGCCAGCAGCACACCCGGTTCCAGGAACTGGTCGCGCACGAACAAGGCGAGGCTGTCGCCGATGCGTTCCTTGCTGCGCGGGATGATGGCGGTGTGCGGAATCGGCAGGCCCATCGGCCGCCGGAACAGGGCGACGACCGCGAACCAGTCGGCCAGTGCACCGACCGCAGCCGCCTCGCAGAACGCCGAGACCCAGGCCCAGATACCGCGTTCGCCCTGCCAGTGGCTGACCGCGAAACCGGCCAGCATCAACAGCAGCAGGCCCAGCGCGAGGGCTTTCAGGCGCCGCAGCTGAGCGCGGCGCGGATCGTTGGCAGGCGTCATGCCGGAAGTCTAACCGGCACGGCATGAGCATCCGGTAGTGCCGGCCGCTGGCCGGCATCCGCAACGCACCCGGAACGTTCATGGGGTTGCCGGCCAGCGGCCGGCACTACCCGCGGGTTCAGAGCGCTTCGAGCTGCTTGCGCAACGCAGCCAGCTGCGCGCGCAGGGTGTCGTTCTCGCGGGTCAGGGCGACCACGCGACGGCGCAGGGCCGGTGCATCCTCGCCCAGCTGTTCCAGTGCGGACAGCACTTCGGCATCGCGGCTGGCGATCTCGTCCTCATCCGCCTCCTCGAAATCCATCTCGGCCGGTTCAGGCTTCGGTGCGCGCGGCTTGCGCTTGGATTCGCGCACGCGCTTGGCGGCCTGCTTCAGCTCGTCCTTGCCGCCGGCGGCAGCGGCGCGCTGTTCGTCTTCCGGCAGGTCGGCCACGGCGGCGGCGGCGCTGATCGAGATCATGCCGGCCTTCACTGCTTCCACCACCTCGGCCGCGGCCTGGGCGTGGATGCGTTCGATCATGCCGACCTGGCTGGTGCTCAGCTTGGCCTCGCGGGCCAGCTCGGCGCGGCTGATCTTCGGTGCCGGTTCCCACGGCGGGCTGTCCTCACCCGCGTCCTCGACGGCCTCGGCGGTGCCGTCGCTCTCGCGCTGCAGTTGCGACTGCTCGACCTGCTTGCGGGCGGCCAGGATGTCGCGCTTGCGCAGCGCCAGCACGCCGCGCTGGAAGTCGGACACGCTGCGGCGGCCCAGGTGCTGTTCGATCATCCACAGGTGCACGTCTTCCATGCTCTGGAAGCGGGTGTTCTGCACGGTGTTGAAGGGCAGGCCATGCTTCTGGCAGATGCCGAAGCGGTTGTGGCCGTCGACCAGCACATCGCCCCACAGCACCAGCGCATCGCGGCAGCCTTCGGCCAGGATGCTGCGCTCCAGCGCGTCATGTTCGTCCGCGGTCAGCGGGTCGATGTAGGCCTTGAGTTCTTCTTTGACGACGATATCCATGGGCACGGCAGCGAGCAGGAGCGGAACCGCCCATTGTACCCGCTCGCCACCCCCGGCCCGGGCTCAGGCGGTGGCCCGGATCATCTCGCCCAGGGTGCCGGTGATCTGGTCGATCTGCGCCTTGTCCACGATCAGTGGCGGCGACAACGCAATGATGTCGCCGGTACAGCGCACCAGCAGCCGGCCGTCCTGGAAGCAGCGCCGGAACACCTCATAGCCACGGCTGCCGGGGGTATCGCGGCGCGGCGCCAGCTCGACCGCGCCGACCAGCCCGAAGTTGCGGATGTCGATCACGTTGGGCAGGCCCTGCAGCGCATGCAGCCGTTCCTGCCAGTACTCACCCAGTTCGATGGCACGTTCGAACAGGCGCTCCTCGGCATAGACCTCCAGTGTGGCCAGCGCCGCTGCACAGGCCAGCGGGTGCCCCGAATAGGTATAGCCATGGAACAGCTCGATGGCCTGTGGCGGTGCCTGCATCAGGGGTGCATGCACGGCGTCGCTGGCCAGCACGCCACCCAGCGGTACCGCGCCGTTGCTGACCGCCTTGGCGAAGGTTAGCAGGTCCGGAGTGACCCCGAAGCGCTGCGCGGCGAAGGGCATGCCGACCCGGCCGAAGCCGGTGATGACCTCGTCGAACACCAGCAGGATGCCGTGGTGGTCGCAGAGTTCGCGCAGGCGCTGCAGGTAGCCCGGCGCGGGCAGGATCACTCCGGCCGAACCGGCGATGGGTTCAACGAACACGGCGGCGATCGTCGAGGCATCGTGCAGCGCGATCAGCCGTTCCAGGTCGTCGGCCAGCTCCGCGCCCTGGCGTGGCAGGCCCCTGCTGAACGCATTGCGCTGCAGGTCCAGGGTATGCCGCAGGTAGTCGACGCCGCCCAGCTGCAGGCCGAACGCTTTGCGGTTGTTGGGCAGTCCGCCCAGCGCCATGCCGCCGAAACCGACCCCGTGGTAGGCCTTTTCGCGGCTGATGAAGCGGGTGCGCTGGCCCTCGCCACGCTGGCGGTGATAGGCCAGCGCGATCTTCATCGCGGTATCCACCGCCTCGGACCCGGAGCTGGTGAAGAACACATGGTTGAGCGGGGCAGGTGCCAGCGCGGCCAGCCGCTGCGCCAGCGCGAAGGCCGGCGGCGAGCCCATCTGGAAGGCCGGCGAGTAGTCGAGGGTGCGTGCCTGCTCGACGATGGCCTCGACGATGCGCGGTCGCGCGTGGCCGGCGTTGCAGCACCACAGGCCGGCGGTGCCATCGAGGATCTGGCGGCCGTCGACATCTTCGTAATGCATGCCTTCGGCGCGTACCAGCATGCGCGGGGCGGCCTTGTACTGGCGGTTGGCGGTGAACGGCATCCAGTACGCGTCCAGTGACTCAGGGCGCTGGGTGGCCAGCTCGTGCAGGTCGCTTTCGGGACGCTTCATGCCAGCTCCATCGGGTCCGATGCGACGAATGTAGCGCAGCCGCGTCACGGCGGAGTCGCGGCGTCCCCGGTATAACCAAGGCTTGTTGAATGTTGGAGCTTCCCATGGCCAATTTCCCCGACCGCAGCCACTGGCAGGCGCTGGCCCTCCAGCTGTCGATACCCGGCCAGGCCTTCATCGACGGCCGTTACGCCGACGCCGCCAGCGGCGCCCGTTTCGACTGCATCAGCCCGATCGACGGACGTGTGCTGGGGACGGTTGCCGACTGCGACGCGCAGGACGTGGAGCGTGCGGTACTGGCCGCGCGGCGCAGCTTCGAGGCGGGGCACTGGTCACAGGCCAGTCCGGCCCACCGCAAGCGCGTACTGCTGGCGCTGGCCACACTGGTGGAAACGCACGCCGATGAACTGGCCTTGTTGGAAACCCTGGACATGGGCAAGCCGGTGCGTGACGCGCGCCGCATCGACCTGCCGGGCGTGGTGCGCTGCCTGCGCTGGACGGCCGAGGCCGTGGACAAGCTGTATGGCGAGGTCGCGCCCACCGGTCCGCACGAACTGGGACTGGTCACCCGCGAGGCGGCGGGCGTGGTGGCGGCCATCGTGCCGTGGAATTTCCCGCTGCTGATGGCCTGCTGGAAGATCGCGCCGGCGCTGGCGATGGGCAACTCGGTGGTGCTCAAGCCTTCCGAGCGCTCGCCCCTGAGTGCGCTGCGGCTGGCGGCGCTGGCCGCCGAGGCCGGGTTGCCGGAGGGCGTGCTGAACGTGCTGCCGGGCCACGGTGCGCGCGTCGGTGAACCACTGGCCCTGCACATGGACGTGGATGTGCTGGCGTTCACCGGCTCCACGGCCACCGGCGCCAGGCTGCTGGAGTATTCCGGCCGGTCCAACCTCAAGCGGGTCTGGCTGGAGTGTGGCGGCAAGAGCCCGCACGTGGTGTTCGCCGACGCCCCCGACCTCGATGCGGCGGCCAAGGGCGTGGCGCAGGGCATTTTCTTCAACCAGGGCGAAGTCTGTACCGCCGGTTCGCGGTTGCTGGTACAGCGCTCGATCCGCGAAGATTTCGTGCACCAGGTGGTTGCCTACGGCCAGCACATGCAGCCACACCACCCGCTTGACGCCGACGCACCGATGGGTGCGCTGGTGGATGCCGCCCATCTGCACAAGGTAATGGGGGATATCGCGCGCGCCGAAAGCGAGGGCGCCCGCTTGCTGCTGGGCGGTCATCGTGCCGACGTCGAGGCAGGCGGTTGCTATGTGCAGCCCACCGTGTTCGATCAGGTGAGCCCCGACCAGGCACTGGCGCGCGAGGAAGTGTTCGGGCCGGTGCTGGCGGTGCTGGGCTTCGACGACGAAGCCGAAGCGGTGCGCCTGGCCAACGACAGCCGCTACGGACTGGCCGCCGGTCTTTGGACGCGCGATCTGAGCCGTGCCCATCGCGTCGCACGCCAACTGCGCGCGGGTAGCGTATGGGTGAACGGCTGGGATGGCGGCGACATGACTGCACCGTTCGGTGGTTACAAGCAGTCCGGCAACGGGCGGGACAAGTCACTGCATGCGTTCGACAAGTACAGCGAGATCAAGGCCACCTGGATCCAGTTGTAACGACGCGGCTGCTCGACGCTACAGAAGAATGGCGCCTGCCTCCCTCGTTGGCATCGGTGTCGGCTGAAACCATCGTCCCGTGCGGCCACCGGCCCGTGGCAGAATCGGGCGATCCGCCGTTACCCGTGTTGCCGATGTCGACGATCACCGCTGCCGCACCGCCCGTGAATTCTCCCCGCCGTGTCCTGCTGGCCAGCCTGATCGGCACCACCATCGAATTCTTCGATTTCTACATCTACGCCACGGCCGCGGTGCTGGTGTTCCCGCACCTGTTCTTCCCGGACAGCAGCGAACAGGCGGCCCTGCTGCAGTCACTGGCGACCTTCGCGGTGGCGTTCATCGCACGCCCGGTCGGCTCGGCGGTGTTCGGCCACTTCGGTGACCGCATCGGCCGCAAGGCCACCCTGGTCGCCGCGTTGCTGACCATGGGCCTGTCCACGGTGCTGATCGGTTTGCTGCCGACTCACGCGCAGATTGGCCTGTGGGCCCCCGCGCTGCTGGCGCTGTGCCGTTTCGGCCAGGGCCTGGGGCTGGGCGGTGAGTGGGGCGGGGCGGTGCTGCTGGCCACCGAGAATGCACCGCCGGGCAAGCGCGCCTGGTACGGCATGTTCCCGCAGCTGGGTGCGCCGCTCGGCTTCCTGCTGTCAGCCGGCATCTTCCTGGTGCTGGGCCGCTGCCTGAGCCAGGCTGATTTCCTGCAGTGGGGCTGGCGCATCCCGTTCGTGGCCAGCGCGCTGCTGGTCGGCCTCGGCCTGTGGGTGCGGCTGAACATCCACGAGACCCCCGACTTCAAGAAGGCGCTGGAACGCAAGGCGCCGGTGCGGTTGCCGATGCTGACGGTGCTGCGTGACCACCCGGTGCCGATGCTGCTGGGCACGCTGGGTGCGTTCGCCACCTTCGTGCTGTTCTACCTGATGACCGTGTTCAGCCTCGGCCATGGCACCGCCGTGCTGGGCTACAGCCGCGAGCAGTTCCTGCTGATGCAGATGGCCGGCATGCTGTTCTTCGCGCTGGGCATCCCGTTGTCGGCGCGCTATGGCGACCGCTGGGGCACGCGTCGCACGATGATCGTGGCCAGCGTGCTGATCATTGGTTTCGGCGTGCTGTTCGCACCGCTGTTCCAGCCGCACAGCCCCTGGCTGGTCACGGCGTTCCTGTGCCTGGGCCTGTTCCTGATGGGGCTGACCTACGGCCCCTGCGGCACCTTCCTGGCCGAGATCTACCCGGTGGAAGTGCGCTACACCGGCGCCTCGCTGTCATTCAACCTGGCCGGCATCCTGGGGGCGGCACCGGCGCCTTACCTGGCCACCTGGCTGGCCGAACGCTTCGGCCTGGTCGCGGTCGGCTACTACCTGTGCTTGACTGCGGCAGCGACCCTGTGCGCGCTGGTGGCATTGCACCGGCGCGCGCTGCGGCTCAGCCAAAGAAGCGCTTGAGCGTGCGCCCCAGCCAGCCGCCGCCCTGGTGTTCGCGGGCGAACTGGTTCAGGTGCGCCTTGACCTGTTCGGCGTAGGCCTGGTCATCGCCGCGGATGTGGTTGAACAGCCAGCGCGAGAGCATGGTGCGCAGCTCGTCGCTGATGTCCTCGCCGGCCTGGAAGCGCATGCGGTACTCCGATACCCGCTTGATGAAGACCTCATGCACGCGCTTGTGCGCGGCACAGAACGGATAGCCGGCTTCTTCCATCAGCTCTTCCTCGAACGCGAAGTGCGACATGGTGTAGTCGACCACTTCATCGATCACTTCGCCGACCGCCGTACGCTGCATGCTGGCCTGGGCCACGTGCAGGTGGTTGAGCATCTCGATGATGCGGCGGTGTTGCTGATCGATCACATCGATGCCGATGTTCAGATCGTCCTGCCAGACCAGTAGTGCCATCCCCGGCTCCCCTTCATGCGTATGTCGGGGTCGACTGTAGGGCTGCCGTGCGCGGACGGCGTTGATCTGGATCAAAGCGAGCCGGTCAGGTCAGCGCAGGCTCGCGTGGACGCAGCGGGCTGGCCACCGTGGTGTAGCTGACCCGGTTGCGGCCGCCGGCCTTGGCCAGGTACAGCTGGCGGTCGGCCTCGGAGATCAGCCGGTGCAGTGCATCGCGCTGCGGGCGCAGGCAGCACAGGCCGATGCTGACCGTCATGCGCAGGGTGGCAGTGCCGATGTCCACTTCCAGCGCGGCGATGCGCTGGCGCAGTTCCTCGAAGTACTGCAGTGCCTCGTCCTGTTCCATGTCCGGCACCAGCAGGCAGAACTCCTCGCCACCGAAGCGTGCGATCAGGTCCTGGCTGCGGGCGTGCGCGGCCACCGCACCGGCGACCGCACGCAGCGCGTCGTCGCCGGCCTCGTGGCCGTAGGTATCATTGATGTGCTTGAAGTGGTCGATGTCGATCATCGCCACCGCTACGCATTGGCCGTGCAGCTGCAGCTGCGGCAGCTGGCGCTGGCTCTGTTCCAGGAAGCAGCGACGGTTGGGCAGGCCGGTGAGGAAATCGCGGGTGGCCAGGTCCTGCAGGGTGCCGATCAGTTCCAGCTGGTCGACGTTCTGCGAGACGCGGCAGAAGAACTCCTCGCGCGAGAATGGCTTGCGCAGGAAGTCGTTGGCGCCGTTCTTCAGGAAGCGTGGGATCAGCGAGGCGTCGGTGTTGCCGGAAATGCCGATCACCGCCACCTTGTCGCGCGAGCGCAGGGTGCGCAGGCGTCGGGTGAACTCCACGCCCTGCATGCCGGGCATTTCCTGGTCGACCACCGCCAGGCGGATCGCAGGATGCGCCTCGATCGCGGCCAGGCCCTCGTTGCCGTCAGCGGCCTCGTGCACCTCGTGGCCGTACATGCGCAGCAGGGCCGCGGCATAGCCGCGCGCGGACGGCGAGTCGTCCACCACCAGCGCAGCGATGCGGCGGTTGCGTTCCAGCCGCTGCACCAGCCACACCAGGTAGTCGATGCTGCCCGGGGTATTCTTCAGCACGTAGTCGATGATCTGCTGCTGCAGCACGCGCTTGCGCAGGTCCTCGTCGTAGACGCTGCTGACCACCACGGTGGGCAGGCCGCGCTTGAGGAAGAACTCAACCACCGCATCGCGGTCGCCATCGGCCAGCACCAGCCCGGTCAGTACCAGGAACCAGCCCCCATCCTCGCTCAGCAGGCGATCGGCCTCGGCCAGGGTGGAGGCGATCACCACCGGCAGTTCCAGGCGCTGCTCGATGGCCTCGCGCAGCATGCCGGTGAAGGCACGGGAGTTTTCGACCAGCAGGATCCGCTGCGGCAGCGGATCGGCCAGGTCGCCATCGACGGCGGCCTGCGGCAGGACGGGCATGATGCGGTGGCTCACGAGGGAGGGCTCGGCACGGATAGCGGCGGTTTCGGGCGCAACTTTAGGCCAATGCACCGAACGGCGCACGCCACGCCGGGGAGGTTGGAGCTAGGCGAACTCGGAGCGTCGCGCGCTGTCACCCACGGGCAGGGACGGCAGGGATTCGCTGAGTATGACCGTGATTCGATGGCGACGACATTGCAGCACGCCGTCGTAGGCAATCAGGCGACCGCTGAGCCGATCAATCAGTGCAGCTTCGGTGGCCGACGCCAATGGACGGCCGCGATCCAACAGTGCGATGTTCAACATGATGCCGCGACGCTGGCCGAGCCTGCCGCAACGCGCCTGGAGGTGCATCTGCCCCGGCTCATGACTCAGCATCACCGGCACTGCATCGATCAGCAGGCGAAAGGCTGATAGTTGCAGGCCCACGCTCAACTGGCAGGGGTCGCCGGAGAATTGTGGTCGACTCATGCGGCCGGTGGAGTCCCAACCGTCCCGTACGCCGCTGGCTTGCAAGCTGAGGTAAAGCCCGATCTGCTCAATTGCAGTTGGGTAGACCATGCTGGCCTGTTGGCGGAATTGCCATGAATGCGTTGCAGATGTCTGAACCAGATCTGCGGCGATATCGTGGTGACCATGCGTCTTGAGCCAGTCAACGACACCTTGCACCGACATATCCATGCCGTCGCCGATTGATTTCAGCTCCAGTGCCCGTGAACGCAGCGCCTGCTCACCGGCCAGGTGTGAGGCGCGCGCCAGTTCTACCGTGTTCCGGCCACTATCTTCATGCTCCTGGTACTTGCGTTGGTAGTGGCTGATACCAGATCCCAACGCGAGCAGCGCGACGCTTATTACGCAAAGGCTCTGCTGCGTGGAGAAGGCTCCCAGATCAAACGAAGCGGGTAGTCCAGTGCTTGGTGTAGATGCGAGCACGATCAGATTCAGTAGCGGCACTGCGATTGCCGCGCCGCGCCAACCATGCAGGAAGGCAAGTGAGATTGCCGGGAGCGAAGCCATCAGGACGAGTTGCTCGCGGGTGGTGTTGGCCGCAGCCGGTGTCAGCTTCATTGCCAATCCAAGCGCCATGATCAGTGCGATGGCTGTGGCGGTGAAAGCAACGAAGCGGGTGCTCCATGCTGGTTCGGAGTGACGTCGCAGCCAGAGCAGTGCCAGTGGGGCAAGCGTAAGGATGCCGGTGGTTTGGCCTAGCAGAGTACGTCCCACCCGCTCGAGCATCATTTCCGGGTCTGGGCCTGGCCACAGCAGACGCGCAAGTCCCATGTTCAGCAGACTGACTGCAATGCCTGCGGAGAACGACAGGGAGAGCAGCCATAGTCCGCCCGCGGTAGGGATATGCCTGCGATGGAAATGCACGATCAGCATTGCCACGGGCATCAGGCCAATCGAGCCCAGAATGACCCAGGCCAGCCCATGAGTTGTCGCCATCGGCACGCGAATCTGCGCGAAGTAGGCATATTCGCCTAGTAGTAGATACGGCCACAGGCGCGGGGGCGTCAGCAGAAGTGCGGCAATCCGCACGCCTGCAGGCAGGTAGAACTGGTCAAGCGACATCTGCCGGGTGACAAGGCAGGCAACGGCATAAACGACGGCTATGAAGAAGCCTGTGGGACGCAGGCGGACGTCTATCTGGATTCCATCCTTCCACCAGCTCACTGTTGACCCCCGGCTCAGTTGAGACTCATCGTCCCGCCGCTGCATGACTTGACCAGCGCGAAGGTATCGGCAGATGTCAAGCGGTGCAACGGCCCGGTGGGCACTTCCCTCGGGAACACTGGCCACGACGCCTGCGATGGCACCCCCATGGGAGCACCGGTATGCTGCGGATATCTGGGCTTTGACTGTTTCTGTGGACGATTCCATCCGGTCAGGAAGTGGTGTTTCGCCCTTCGACCGAGGTCAACGCGGAGCGCCTGGATGCAGTACTTCAATCCAACCATGGAGATGCCTGTGAGATTTTCCCGATTTTCCGTTGCGGCGACTACTGCAGTCCTGTTGTCCCTGCCTATGCTGGCTTCAGCCTCCTGCTGCACGACCGGAGGCAATGGTGTTCAGACGGCAAACGCCGGCCTGGGCGAAAGCCAGCCTGTTGCTGTCAATTCGAGTTTGGATCCGGCCTGGTTCGTCTATGCCTTCCAGCGCGATGGTGTGACGTACTACCAGGTCAATGATTCCGTGGGCCAGGTGGTCCTGATCATCGGCAATATCGATTCCACGTTCTGGACCCTGCCTGCAGGAAATGCGGCGGTCCGCGTCTCGTTGCCGTCGCAGCGGTTGGCGGTGCCGGCGACGGCGCGCAGGCGTCTGGTATTCCAGGCATCGGACTTCTCGTTGGCCGTCCATGGGGAAGGTCAGGGGGCAATCTGGTCCGTAGAGCCTGCCGCCAGCGGAAAGTGAAAGACCCGGGTTGGCAGACAGGATGCCTGCGGCGGCCTGGAGCCGTCGCAGGTTACCGTTTCCTACCGCCTCGATGATGTGTACTGGCGGTGCTGCGAATCAGTACTTGGCCGGCATATCAATCGGCGCAACTGCCTGTGGCTGCACGCTGTCGCCCAGCATCTCCCGGGGAGCATCCCGCATGACTATCCGGATCCGGTTGCCCAGGCAGTCGACTGAGCCTGAGTAGGCCTGTGTACGTGCAGATAGACGGTCAATTGCCAGACTGACGGTTGCGGACGCCAATGTGCTCCTGCGGTCGAGCATCGCCACCGTGATCAGGATCCCCTTGTGTCGTCCCGAGCGTCCGCAGCGGGCTCGGAGCTGGATCTGGCCCCGTTCTTCCTTGAGCAGCAGAGACACGGATTCGGCCAGGACACGATAGGCCGCAAGTTGCAGTCCTATGCCCAGCTGGCAGGGGTCGCCCTGAAGTACCGGGCGGACCACGCGATGGCTGTCTTCCCAGGCTTCGCTCAAGCCTCCTGCCCGAAGGGCAACATAGAGCCCCGCGTGTTCGAGCTCGGTGGGATAGACCATGCTGGTCAGCTCGCGGAACTTGCGCGAGCGTGAGGAAAATGTCCGCAGCAGGTCGATTGCCGGCCCTTCCTGGCCGTGAGTCCTGAGCAGCTTCAGCGTTTCGTCGAGGGCTGCTTCAATCTCGTCGGCAACCCTGCGCAGGCCGAGGGCCCGCTCGCGCAGGTCCATTTCACTGGCAAGATGAGCCGAACGCGAGAGCATGGTCGTCTGCGGCTCCTGCACCTGGGCTGGTGTGAACTGATGGTACTGATGGGTGATACGGGAACCTAGGGCCAGCAGGGTAGTGCCCGTGATCGCGATGATCTGTTGCGTGAAGAAGGTCGTCTGGTCGAACGACCCCGGCAGGCCGGTGCTGGGCATGGTCACGCTGAGAATCATGTTCATCAGTGGTACGCCTACAGCCGCACCGCGCCAGCCATGAAGGCATGTCAGTGCAATCACGGGCAATGTCATCAGCAACTGCAGGATTGCCCGTGCAGAGTCATCGCGCGCGCCGACCGTGGCGATGAGGATGCTGAGCGCACACAATGCGCAGAGCGCCACTATCGTGGGCCGCATCCGCCAGGCTGACCAGTCGTAGCCGGCATGACGACGGATCCACAGCAAGGCAAGGGGTGCCACGGTCAAGATGGCGATGTAGTCACCCAGCACAAAGAGTGCTGCATTGGTGTAGAACGGCATGGACGGCGGGACCGGCCAAAGCGCGTGGGAAAGGCCGAGCTTGAGGGCGCTGGCGATCAGTGCAGCCGACGCCGCGACGGAGAGCAGCCAGCTCTCGCTGGTGGATCCCATCGCCTTGCGGTGGAGATGGACGATCAAAGCGACAGCCGGCATCAGGCATGCCGAGCCGAGGATCACCCAGCTCATCCCGTACTCATCGATCATGGGATAGCGCAACTGTGCGAAGTACGCGTACTCACCCAGGATAAGGTATGGCCACAGCCGTGGCGGACACAGCAGCAGAGCGGCCACACGGATGCCGGCAGGCAGAAAGAACTGATCGACGGAGAAGTGACGCGCCCCCCAGCAGGCGACGGCATACAGCACAGCAAGAGCGAGGCCGACCGGTCGGATACGGAAGCTCAGTTCAAATCCACTCTTCAACCAACTCAAACTCAAGCCTCCCTTGCTCGTCCCGCGCCATCGCAGTCCCGGCGACACCGAATGCGTCCTTCAGCCTCGACAGTATCTGTTGATGCCGATGGGTGCAATCTTGCATGTTGGGGGACGCCAGGCGCACGCTCATCAGCTGTGAAGACGCCTCCGTTGGAAGTCACCAAGCGGCTGTGAAGTCCATCTCAGTTTTCTGCTCCGGGGGTCAGGTCCGTGAGGGAGGGACAATCGGGCCGAGCGAACTGTCCCGGTGGGCTTCACGAACGGGGCGGGACTCGGTATGGGGAGTGCCTACCGTCTCGATGAGGTGTATCCGGGCGCGATTGCTCCGGCATTGAATCGTGCCGCGGTATGCGAGCACGCGGCCGGTCAACTGATCTGTGACCATGGCCATTGTCGCCTGCGAAAGACGTTGGCGTGGATTGAGCGTGGCCGCAACGAGCAAGATGCCTTGCTGTGTGCCAAGGCGGCCGCAGCGCGCCCGCACAGTGAGCTGGCCGGATTCGTTGCCAAGCAGGATGGATATCGCCTCGACGATCGAGCGGTAGGCCGCCAACTGCAAGCCGGGACTGAGGGCGCAGGGATCGCCCATCAACCAGGGTTGATTGACTCGGTGGGTATTGCCCCACGCCTCGCGCACCCCACCTGCCTGCAGTGCCACGTACAGGCCCAGTCGTTCCAGCGCAGCGGGATAGATCATGCTGGCCTGGGCCCTGAACAGGCGCGAATGCACCTCCGACGTATGTCGCAGGCTATCGGCCACGGCGTGATGCCCCTGCGCATGCAACCAGTTCACCATCTCGTTCAGTGACAGGTCCATGCCATCGCCCAGCTGGCGCAGGTGCGCCGCCCGTTCACGCAGGTCCATCTCGCTGGCCAGGTGTGAATTCCGCGCAAGCTGCAGGGCTGCCCGGCCATCTTCCTCGCGCAACCGATGCTGGTTTTGGAAGTGGGTGATGCGTGCGCCCAGCAGCAGCAGGGCGATGCTGGCGATGGTCATGGCCTGTTGTGTGGCGAAGGTCGCCTGATCGAATGACGCGGGGTGGTCCGAAGGGGTACTCAAGCCAAGGATCATGTTCATGGCAGCGACGCCGATGGCCGCTCCACGCCATCCCAGGAGGCAGGTCAGGGCGATCGCGGGAATAGGCAGGATCAACAACAGCTGCAGGGAGCCCGGGGCCGTGATCGACGCAGGTACCGGCGTCGCCTGCAGGCCAATGACCAGCATGGCTCCGAGTGCTCCTGCCACGGCAGTAACGGACCGGGGCATCCATTGTTCCTCGGCGCGACGGATCCAGAGCAGTGCGAGTGGCGCCAGGATGAGGATGCCGGTGAAGTCGCCCAGTGCATAACGCAACACGTTGGTGATGAATGACGCTTCACGCAACGGTTCCCAGAGCAGGTAGGAAATTCCCAGGTTGAGCAGGCTGATGACCAGCGCGGCGCATATCGCAATGGAAATCACGCCGACGATCGTGGTGCGCGCCAGCAGCTTGCGGTGCAGGCGCACGATCAGCATTACGGCAGGCATCAGGAACACCGAGGCGAGGATCACCCAGGTCAGGTTGTATTTGCTGATCAGGGGGATGCGCAGATGCGCGAAGTAGGCGTATTCACCGATCAGCAGGTAGGGCCAAAGACGGGGCGGACACAGCAGCAGGGCGGCCACCCGCACGCCAGCAGGTAGGAAGAACTGGTCCAGCGACAGCTTGCGCGCAGCCCAGCAGGCGAGGGCATAGACCAGCGCCAGTGCCAGCCCCTCGGGGCTGACCCGTATCCTCACCAGCAGGCCGTCCTTCCACCACTGCATCCACGTGCTCCCCCAGCTCCTGAGCCGATTATGCAAACAAAGAGCGGCCATGGATCAAGTCATGGGGGCGGGAAGGCTTCGGCTACCACAACGCATCCCGCAACTTGTACCAGGACATCGCCGCCACCAGCAGCGGCGTGCGCAGCAGCCGGCCGCCGGGGAAGGGCGCATGGCGCAGGCGCTGGAACACGTCCAGGCGCTCGCTCTGCCCGGCGATGGCGGCGGCAATCACCTCGCCGGCCAGCCCGGCGGCGGCCACCCCATGGCCGGAGAAGCCCTGCGCGAAGTACAGGTTGCGGTCCAGCCGGCCCCAGTGCGGGGCGCGGTTGCGGGTAATGTCCACATAGCCGCCCCAGACCTGGTCCAGCGCCACGTCAGCCAACTGCGGAAACACCTCATGCATGCGCCGCTGCATCACCCCGCGCAGACCGGACGGCGGCAGTGCCGAATAGCTGGCGCGGCCGCCGAACAGCAGCCGGTGGTCGTGGCTGAGGCGGAAGTAGTCCAGTGCCCAGGCGGTGTCGGCCACGGCCATGTTGTTGCCGATCAGGGCACGGGCGCGCTCGGCGCCAAGCGGCTCGCTGGCGCCGATATAGGTGCCGACCGGCATGATGCACCGCTCCAGCTCGGGCAGCAGGCCCTGCAGCCACGCATTGCCGGCGACCACCAGGTGTGCGGCGCGCACGCTGCCCTGCGCGGTGTGCAGGGTGGGCTGCGGTCCACGCTGCACGCGGGTTACCGCCGAATGCTCGTGGATCACCACGCCGGCCGCGCGCGCCGCATCGGCCAGCCCACGCGCGTAGGCCAGTGGATGCAGGTGCGCGCTGAGTGGGTCGAACATCGCGGCGCGGTAGCGCGGGCTGTCCAGCTGCGCGCGCAGTGCATCGCGGTCCCACCACTGCATGGGGTAGTCGTAGTGGCGCTGCAGGTGCTCGCAGTTGGCACGCAGGTCGCGCTCATGGCGTTCGCGGATGGCAACGCTGGCATGGCCTTCCACCCAATGGCAGTCGATGCCATGGCGGTCGATGCGCGTACGCATGGCCTGCACCGCGTCGCGCGACCAGTCGAACAGGTGGCGCGCATCATCACGGCCGAGCTGGCGCTCCAGCTCGTCCACCTCGCAGCCATAGCCGACCAGCGCCTGCCCGCCGTTGCGGCCGGATGCGCCCCAGCCGATCCGCTGCGCTTCCAGCAGCACCACGCGCTGGCCACGGGCGGCCAGTTCCAGCGCGGCGGTCAGGCCGGTGTAGCCGGCGCCGAGCACCGCCACATCGGCCTGCACATCTCCCTGCAAAGGGGGCAGCGCGGCCGGCTCGGGGAGGCTGGCGGCGTACCAGCTGGGCGGGAAGGCGGCGCTCACTGCAGGCCTCGCGGGTGCAGTGCAGGAGGACGGAGCGGGGCAGGTCGATCAGCGTTCACCTGGCTAGTTTCGCCGATGCGTGACGGCTGTGGTGTGACGGCACCGACTTGCCGCCTTCGCCGGACGACGGGTAACGTGGCGGCACGCCAAGGAGTTTTCCCATGCGCCGCCTGCCCTGGGTGGGCCTGCCCACCGACAGCACCGTGCTCGGCCATCACCGTTTCGCGATGGCCGGCGAGAAGTACGTTCGCGCGCTGGCCGAGGCGGCCGAGGTGACCCCGGTGGTGTTGCCCAGCCTGCAGCCACCGCTGCCGGCCGGCAACTGGCTGCAGGGGCTGGATGGCCTGCTGCTGACCGGCGCGGTCAGCAATATCGAACCGCAGCACTACGAGGGTGGCCGCAGCTGGCCAGGCAATCCACATGACCCGGCCCGGGATGCCAATGCCTTTGCGTTGCTGCACGAGGCACTGGCACTGGATCTGCCGGTGCTGGCGATCTGCCGCGGTTTCCAGGAATTGAACGTCGCGCTGGGTGGCAGCCTGCATCCGCAGG
Source organism: Stenotrophomonas sp. S4 (assembly GCF_054187805.2). Classification (NCBI taxonomy): domain Bacteria; kingdom Pseudomonadati; phylum Pseudomonadota; class Gammaproteobacteria; order Lysobacterales; family Lysobacteraceae; genus Stenotrophomonas; species Stenotrophomonas sp. S4. Next base: position 1,547,379 of record NZ_CM196188.1, read on the forward strand.
TGCATGCGGTGCCCGGCCTGGCCGACCATCGCGAAGACCCGCAGGCGCCGGTGGAAGTGCAGTATGGGCCGGCCCATGCGGTGACCCTGGCCGCCGATGGCTGGCTGGCGCAGTGGCACGGCAGTGGCCGCGCGCAGGTCAATTCGGTGCACGGGCAGGGTATCGCCCGCCTGGCGCAGGGGCTGCGGGTGGAAGCCGTGGCCGACGATGGGCTGGTCGAAGCGGCACGCAGCCTGCACCATGGTTTCGTGCTCGGCGTACAGTGGCACCCGGAGTGGCGTGTCATGCAGGCGCCGTTCTATCACGCTATTTTCCGTGCGTTCGGCCAAGCTTGCCGGCAGCACCAACAGAACCGACTGGATTCCCGATGAGTTCCCGAACGCGCCCGCGCAAGACGGCCACGCCCCCCGCACCGCAGGAAAGCACGCTGCTGCGCTGGCTGAAGGAGCGGCGCATCACCGAGGTGGAATGCCTGGTGCCGGACATCACCGGCAACGCGCGCGGCAAGATCATTCCCGCCGACAAGTTCTCGCATGACTACGGTACGCGGCTGCCCGAAGGCATCTTCGCCACCACCGTCACCGGCGAGTTTCCCGATGACTACTACGAGCTGACCTCGCCGTCGGACTCGGACATGATGCTGCGCCCCGATCCGGATACGGTGCGGATGGTGCCGTGGGCGGCCGACGCCACCGCGCAGGTCATCCACGATTGCTACACCAAGAACGGCGAGCCGCATGAGCTGGCACCGCGCAACGTGCTGCGCCGCGTGCTGGCGGCCTATGCCGAACTGGGCCTGCGTCCGGTGGTGGCGCCGGAGCTGGAGTTCTTCCTGGTGCAGAAGAACACCGACCCGGACTTCCCGCTGCTGCCACCGGCCGGCCGCTCCGGGCGCCCGGAAACCGCGCGGCAGTCGTACTCCATCGATGCGGTCAACGAGTTCGACCCGATCCTCGACCTGATGTACGACTATGCCGATGCGATGAAGCTGGACGTGGACACCCTGATCCACGAATCCGGCGCGGCCCAGCTGGAAGTCAACTTCACCCACGCCGATGCGATGGACCTGGCCGACCAGGTGTTCCTGTTCAAGCGCACCATGCGCGAGGCGGCGATGCGCCACGGTGTCTATGCCACGTTCCTGGCCAAGCCGATGGAGAACGAACCGGGCAGTGCCATGCACATCCACCAGAGCCTGGTGCGGGTGAGCGATGGCAGCAACGTGTTCGCCGGCGAGACCGATGCCGAGGGCGAGTTCAGCCCGGTGTTCGGCCACTACCTGGGCGGCCTGCAGAAGTACGCACCGCAGGCGATGGCGTTCTTCGCGCCGAACGTGAACTCCTACCGCCGGCTGGTGTTCGGCGAAGTCTCGCCGAGCAACGTCCACTGGGGCTTCGACAACCGCACTTGCGGCCTGCGCGTGCCGCTGGATACGCCGGAGAACATGCGCGTGGAGAGCCGTTTCGCCGGGTCCGATGCCAATCCCTACCTGGCGATGGCCGCGACCCTGGCCTGCGGCCTGCTCGGCATCCGTGAGCGGCTGGCGCCGGATGCGCCGGTGACCGGCAGTGCCAAGGAACTGGGGTACAACCTGCCGCGCTCGCTGGGCGAGGCGCTGGACGGGCTGGAGCAGTGCAGCGAGCTGCAGGCCCTGCTGGGTGAGCGCTTCTGCCGGGCCTACATCTCGGTCAAGCGCAAGGAATACGAGACCTTTTTCCGCGTCATCAGCTCGTGGGAGCGCGAGTTCCTGCTGCTGAACGTCTGAGCATCCGGAATAGAAAAATCCGCCGCCGGGGGGTAGGCTGGCACCCGTCGCCGGCCCCGCCGGCCCCCCTTCCCGCATTCTGGAGCACCCGATGAAGCTGCGTATCCTCACGCTCGGCCTGGCCTCCGCCATGCTCGCCGCCTGCAGCGGTGGCAACGGCGGCGCGCAGGACAGCCAGGTCCTGAACGTCTACAACTACAGCGATTACATCGCCGAGGACACCATTCCGACCTTCGAGAAGGAGAGCGGGATCAAGGTGACCTACGATGTGTTCGACAGCGATGAGATGGTCGAGACCAAGCTGCTGGCCGGCAACAGCGGCTATGACGTGGTGGTGCCGACCCTGAACTTCTTCGGCCGCCAGATCCAGGCCGGCGTGTTCCTGCCGCTGGACAAGAGCAAGATCCCGAACCTGGCCAACCTCGATCCGGCGGTGATGAAGCGCATCGCCACCCAGGACCCGGGCAACCAGTACGGCGTGCCGTACATGATCGGCACCACCGGCATCGGCTACAACGTGGACATGCTGAAGCAGCGCTTCGGCGGCAGCGCCGACATCGCCAACAGCTGGGACCTGGTGTTCAAGCCGGAGAACATCAGCAAGATGAAGGACTGCGGCGTGACCATCCTGGACACGCCGGCGGACATGATCCCGATCGCACTGCATTACCTGGGTCTGGACCCGCACAGTGGCGACCCGGCCGAGCTGCAGAAGGCCGCCGACCTGCTGAAGTCGATCCGCCCGTACGTGCAGAACTTCCACTCCTCGCAGTACGTGGGTTCGCTGGCCAACGGCGGTACCTGCCTGGTGGTCGGCTGGTCGGGTGACATCATCCAGGCCCGCGACCGCGCCGAGGAAGCCAGCAATGGCGTGCACGTGGCCTATTCGATTCCGAAGGAAGGCGCACCGCAGTGGTTCGACATGCTGGCGATCCCGAAGGATGCCAAGCATCCGGAGGCGGCCTACGCCTTCATCAACTACCTGCTGCAGCCGAAGGTTGCCGCAGCCAACACCAACTTCATCCATTACGCCAACCCGGTGCCGACCGCGACCCCGCTGGTGGATGAGGCGATCCGTACCGACCCGACCATCTACCCGCCGGCCGACGTGGCCGAGAAGATGTTCACCTATTCGATCAACACGCCGGAGACCGACAAGCTCTACACCCGGCTGTGGACCGAGGTGAAGACCGGGCGCTAAGGGCTGGCTGGCAGGTGGGTGCCGACCGTTGGTCGGCATGCTTTTCCGGCAGGGCCGACCAACGGTCGGCCCCCACCAGATCTGCAGATCCCCCTGGCCCGGTGGGTGCCACCCGTTGCCGTCATATCCCCATCGGCCCCCGGCCGGTAGAATGGCGGCCGCTGTCCACCGCCCGCTCCCGGAGCCCCCATGCCCGTTGAAGCCCAGCCGGTAGCCACCGTCGTCGACACGACCGGTGCGCCCGGCTATCTCTCCATTCGTGACCTGCGCAAGGAATTCGACGGTTTCGTCGCCGTCGACGACGTCAACCTGGACGTGCGCAAGGGCGAGATCTTTGCCCTGCTCGGTGGCTCCGGCAGTGGCAAGTCGACCCTGCTGCGCTGCCTGGGTGGCTTCGAGACGCCCACCAAGGGCAGCATCACCCTCGATGGCCAGCGCCTGGACGCACTGCCGCCGTACCAGCGGCCGGTCAACATGATGTTCCAGTCCTACGCCCTGTTCCCGCACATGACGGTCGAGCAGAACATCGCCTTCGGGCTGAAGCAGGACGGCCTGGGCAAGGAGGCGATCAGCAAGCGCGTCGGCGAGATGCTGGAGCTGGTGCAGATGGGCCACCTGGGCAAGCGCAAGCCGCACCAGTTGTCCGGTGGCCAGCAGCAGCGCGTGGCGCTGGCGCGGTCGCTGGCCAAGGGGCCGAAGCTGCTGCTGCTGGACGAGCCGATGGGCGCGCTGGACAAGAAGCTGCGCTCGCAGATGCAGCTGGAGCTGGTCAGCATCATCGAATCGTCGGGCGTGACCTGCGTGATGGTCACCCACGACCAGGAAGAAGCGATGACCATGGCCACCCGCATCGCGGTGATGGATGCCGGCTGGATCCAGCAGGTCGGCAAGCCGGACGAGGTCTACGAGCAGCCGGCCAACCGTTTCGTTGCCGAGTTCATCGGTTCGGTCAACCTGTTCGACGGGGTGATCGACGAGGACCTGCCCGAGTACGTGACCGTGCGTTCGCCGCTGTTCCCGGCGCCGATCTACATCGCCCACGGCATCACCGGCTATGAAGGGCAGCCGGTCGCGTTCGCGCTGCGCCCGGAGAAGGTGATGATCGGCAAGGACGAGCCGGAAGGGCATACCAACAAGGCGCAGGGCGTGATCGAGGACATTGCCTACTTCGGCAGCCACTCGGTCTACCACGTGCGCCTGCCCAGCGGCGCCAAGGTGCTGGCCAACTTCGCCAACTCGCAGCGCTGGGCCAGCGATGGCCTGACCTGGGGCGACAGCGTATGGGTGCACTGGCGCGACAACGACGGCGTGGTGCTGACCTCATGAGCGTCGCCGGCCTGAAGCGCTGGCTGCCGGGGCTGCGTGCCACGGTGATCGGCATTCCGTACCTGTGGCTGCTGCTGTTCTTCGCAGTGCCGTTCCTGATCGTGCTGATGATCAGCTTCTCGCTCAGCCGGGTCGGCTCGCCGCCGTATACCTGGCTGCTGCAGTACGCGGACGGCGGCTTCTCGCTGAAGCTTAACCTGGAGAACTACCTCGCGCTGTTCCGTGATTCGATCTATGCGCAGGCGTTCCTCAGCTCGATCAAGATCGCGGCGATCTCCACCTTCCTCACCCTGCTGATCGGCTATCCGATGGCCTATGCGATCGCGCGCCTGTCGCCGGCCGCACGCAACGTGGCGATGATGCTGGTGGTGCTGCCGTCATGGACCTCGTTCCTGATCCGCGTGTATGCGTGGAAGGCGATCCTGGACCGCAACGGCCTGCTCGACCAGTTCCTGCAGTTCACCGGCCTGCAGTCGCTGATGACGTCGATGGGCCTGCCGAAACTGCAGTTGATCGACACCCCGACCGCCGCCTACATCGGCATCGTCTACTGCTACCTGCCGTTCATGGTGCTGCCGCTGTACGCCAACCTGGTCAAGCATGACCACCGCCTGCTGGAGGCGGCCTACGACCTCGGCGCCAAGCCATGGCAGGCGTTCCTGCGCATCACCTTGCCGCTGTCGAAGGCGGGCATCATCGCCGGCTGCATGCTGGTGATGATTCCGGCGGTGGGTGAATTCGTGATCCCGGAAATGCTGGGTGGCTCGGAGACGCTGATGGTCGGCCGCCAGCTGTGGAACGAGTTCTTCAACAACCGCAACTGGCCGGGCGCCTCGGCGATGGCGGTGGCGATGATCCTGCTGCTGCTGGTGCCGATCCTGTTGTTCAACCGTTCCCAGCAGCGCCTGCTGGAAGGGAAGCAGGCATGAGCCCGCGTTCCGCCAAGGGCCTGGGGCTGGGCGTGCTGCTGCTCGGCTTCGCCTTCCTGTACCTGCCGATCCTGCTGTTGATGTTCTATTCGTTCAACAGCTCGCGGCTGGCGATGGTCTGGGCCGGGTTCTCCACCCGTGCCTACAGCGACCTGTTCGCCGACCGCGCGCTGATGGATGCGATGTGGACCAGCCTGGTGGTGGCGTTCTGGACCGCCTGTACCGCCACCGTGCTGGGCACGCTGGCGGCGATGGTGATGACCCGTTTCAAGCGCTTCCGCGGCAAGCCGCTGTTCGGTGCGCTGGTCACCGCGCCGCTGGTGATGCCGGACGTGATCCTGGGCTTCTCGCTGATGGCGCTGCTGGCCTCGATGGGCGCGATTCCCGGCTTCCCGGCGCGTGGCCTGGCCACCATCTGGATCGCCCACGTCACCTTCACCCTGTGCTTCGTCACCGTGGTGGTGTCCTCGCGGTTGCAGGAAATGGACCTGTCGCTGGAAGAAGCGGCGATGGACCTGGGCGCCAGCCGGCTGACCGTGTTCGGCCGCATCACCCTGCCGATCATCGCACCGGCGCTGGTGGCGGGCTGGCTGCTGGCGTTCACCCTGTCGCTGGATGACGTGGTGGTGGCCAGCTTCGTGGCCACGCCGGGCTCGACCACGCTGCCGATGAAGGTGTTCGCATCGGTGCGCATGGGCATCAGCCCGAAGATCAACGCATTGGCCACGCTGCTGGTGTCGGCGGTGTCGATCGCCGCGGTGATCGGCTGGTACATCAATGCCCGCGCCGAGAAACGGCGCCAGCGCGACCTGCAGCTGGCACGGCAGGACAACGGCTGAGCCGGCGGCCTGCCGGCTGATCCGGCAACATCCGGCTCACGGGCAACCGCGCACAATGGGGATCTTCCAGATGGAGATCCCCCATGACCGTCGAGATTGTCGATCCGGCCACCGGCCTGGTGACCTACCGCCATGAACTGATGGGTGCTGCCGACATCGAGCAGCGCCTGCAGGCCGCTGCCGATGCCTTCCCCGGCTGGGCCGATCGCTCGTTGCAGGATCGCGGTGCCATCCTGCGCCGGATCGCCGCGCAGCTGCGCGCGCGCCGTGACGATCTGCAGCAGGCGATGACCCACGAGATGGGCAAGCTCAAGGCCGAAGCGCTGGCCGAGGTCGACAAGTGCGCCGCGGCCTGTGAGTACTACGCCGACCACGCGGCCGACTACCTCAAGCCGCAGCTGATCGACACCGAAGCCCAGCGCAGTTACGTGCGCTACGAGCCGATCGGCTGCGTGTTCGCGGTGATGCCGTGGAATTTCCCGATCTGGCAGGTGTTCCGTTTCCTCGCGCCGGCGTTCATGGCCGGCAACGTGGCCCTGCTCAAGCACGCCAGCAACGTGCCGCAATGTGCCGACCTGATCCTGGCGGTGTGCCGGGACGGAGGCCTGCCGGACGGCGTGTTCGACGTGCTGCACATCGACAATGACCAGGCCGCCGAGGTGCTGCGCGACACACGGGTGAAGGCGGTGACACTGACCGGCAGCGAGCGGGCAGGGCGCTCGATCGCCTCCAATGCCGGCAGCCAGCTGAAGAAGTCGGTGATGGAGCTGGGTGGCAGCGATGCCTTCGTGGTGCTCGATGATGCCGACCTCGACAAGACCGTGGCGGCGGCGGTGAAGTCGCGTTTCGACAACAGTGGGCAGACCTGCATCGCGGCCAAGCGCTTCATCGTGGTCGATGCGGTGGCCGATGACTTCACCCGACGCTTCGTTGAAGCGGCGGGCCAGCGCCAGTATGGCGATCCCAATGAGCGTGGCACCACGCTGGCGCCGATGGCGCGCGCCGACCTGCGCGATGAACTGCACAAGCAGGTGCAGGCCAGCGTGGCAAAAGGTGCGCGCATTCTGGTCGGCGGTGAGCCCATAGCCGGCACCCACGCCGGCTATCCGGCGACCGTGCTCGATCAGGTCGGTCCGGGCATGCCGGCCTACGACGAGGAACTGTTCGGGCCGGTGGCTGCGGTGATCAGGGTCAAGGACGAGGCTGAAGCATTGCGCGTGGCCAACGACACCCGCTTCGGCCTGGGCGGCAGCGTGTGGACGCGTGATCCAGTGCGAGGCGAGGCCTTCGCACAGCGCATGGAATGCGGCGCCGCGTTCGTCAACGCCATCGTCAAGAGCGACGCGCGGCTGCCGTTTGGCGGCAGCAAGCAGTCCGGTTTCGGTCGGGAGCTGGCCGACCACGGCATCCATGAGTTCATGAACATCAAGACCGTCTACGTGGCTTGATTCCCAACGGTAGTGCCGGCCGCTGGCCAGCATTGCCTGGTTGCCGGCCAGCGGCCGGCACTACCAAGGGCAGGTCATGTGCCACGACCAACGGTCGTGGCCTACCGGTCCGGTGGGTATCGTCCGTTGGTCGATACCCCTCACAACCATTTCGCGCGCTTGAACAACCGGTACAGCCCCACGCACACACCGCCCACGCCGATGATCATCAGCGGGTAGGACCACGGCTCGCTCAGCTCCGGCATGTGGCTGAAGTTCATGCCGTACCAGCTGGTGATCAGCGTCGGCGCCGCCAGCAGTGCGGCCCACGCACCCAGGCGCTTGACCGTCTCGCCCTGCGCCAGCGTCACCAGCGACAGGTTCACGCTCAGTGCGGTGCCCAGCATCTCGCGCAGGGTGTCGATCACATCGCTGATGCGTACCGCATGGTCGTGCACGTCGCGCACGTAGAGTTTCACTTCATCGGGGATCAGGTCGCCCTGGTAGCGGCGCAACTGCGCCAGCACATCCTGCAGTGGCGCCACCGCCATCCGCATCTTGTTCAGTTCGCGCTTGAGCTCGTACAGCCGCACCACCGTGCTGCGCTTGTAGTTGTCGGCGAAGATGTCCTTTTCCAGCAGGTCCAGAGTGTCGCGGAAGCGGTGCACGATCGGCAGGTAGTTGTCGACCACGAAGTCGGTCACCGCGTACAGGCAGTACGACGGGCCCATCTTCAGCAGCTGCGGCTCGCGTTCCACCCGTGCCCGCACCGGGGCATAGGACAGCGAGGCGCCATGACGCACTGTCACCAGGAAACGCGGGCCGAGGAAGGCGTGGGTTTCGCCGTACTGGATGCGTTCGTCGACCATCTGTGCGGTGGTCACCACCACGAACAGCGAGTTGCCGTAGGTCTCGACCTTGGGACGCTGGTGTGCGTTGCGCGCGTCCTCGATGGCCAGGTCGTGCAGGCAGAATTCTTCCTGCAGTTTCAGCAGCACATCGTCGTTGGGGTTGTACAGGCCCACCCAGACGAAGCCGTTGCCACTGGCAATGACATCGCTGATGGCATCCAGGCTGATGTCGTGGCGTTTGCCCTCGTCATCGTAGTGGACGCAGTTGATGACGCAGGCGGGGTTGGCCGAAGCAGGGGCGGAAGCGGAGGCGGGCAATGACATGCCCGCCATCGTGCGTCAGTGCCGTGTTTCGGACAAGTGAGGATGGCGCCCCAGTACCCACGCCAGGGCTACGTGCACGGGCAGCAGCAGCACGATCCACTGCACGTTGTACTGTGCCTGCAGGCTCAGCCAGTGCAGCACCAGCGCCGCCACGGCCTGTACCGCCAGCAGCCACAGCACGACCCTGAACATGCGGCCCGGCACGCGCCGGCGCAGCAGGCTTATCGCACCCGGCAGCAGCAATACGGCCAGCGGCGAAAGCAGCAGCAGGTTGCGGTTGGCCCAGGCGGCGTAATGGGTGCTGAAGCCCCACAGGAACACCAGCAGGCTGCCGGCGATGGCACACAGCAGCCAGAACGGCAGGGCCAGCCCGGCCAGCAGGCGCGGGCGGCTGCGCAGCGCCAGTATGCCGGCGGCGATCACCAGGCCACACAGCAGCCACGGCCACCAGCGGCGCGCGAACTCCTTCGGCTCCGGGTCGATGCGGTGTGGCAGCAGTTCCTGTTCGGACTGCACCAGCGGCCGGCCATCGCTGTTACGCGCCTGGCGCAGTGCGTCGGCCAGGCGCATCGGCACGAAGGCTTCCTGCCAGCGCGACAGCGGCTGGTCGGCGAACGGCCCGAGGCCGACATCGAAGCCCAGCCACATCCACGGTGCCGGCGAGGCCAGGCGCACCGATTCACTGCGGTAGGTATTGCCGCGCGAGCGCCCTGACAGCTGCGACTGCAGGCCGCCATCCAGCGCCTTGTTAACCGTGTCGCGCACCATCGTGGCGCAGTTGGCGGTGTAGTAGTCGTAGTGGTAGCGCGCGTTTTCCGGCTTGGCCCGCTCGGCCAGGTCGGCGGCCAGTGCACGTGCCTGGTCCGGGCGCAGGTCCAGCCACTGCACGCTGGCGCCACGGCCGGTCTCGTCGTAGTACGACAGGTCCTGCTGCAGCGGCAGCGCCACCAGGTAATACATCATGTCGCCGCGCACGAAGCGGCTGATGAAATCGTCCTCGGACGGGTCGAAGTAGCCGAAGTTGTACGACGTCGCTTCGCCGCTGACCGGATCGATCACGACGATGGCGTCGTGGCCGAAGCGCTCGAAGAACACCGTGCCCGGCTGCATGGTCACCACCCCGATGCGCGGGGCGGGGACCTCGGCGCTGGCGGCGGGTGCAGCGGGCGTGGGTGTGGCTGTCGCCGGCTGCGCGAAGGCGGCCAGCGGCAGGGCCGTGGCCAGCACGCACAGTGCCAGCCACAGCGTCAGGCGCAGTGCCAGGAGGGGGCCACCGCGCTTCAAGCGTCGTCCTGCGCGTCCGGCGGCAGCACGGTCACGTGGAAGGCCTTCACCCGGCGCGCATCGGCGCGGGCCACGCGGAACATGAAGCGGTCCAGCGCCAGCTCGTCACCGACTTCCGGCAGGTGGCCCACGGCCTCGGTGACCAGGCCACCGATGGTGTCGTAGTCCTCGTCGGAGAACGTCGCGCCGAAGCGTTCGTTGAAGTCGCCGATCGGGGTCAGCGCGTCGACCACGTACTGGCCGTCGGACTGGATGGCGATCTGCGCCGACGGGTCCTCGGCCTCGTCATGCTCGTCGTCGATCTCGCCGACGATCTGTTCCAGCACGTCCTCGATGGTGACCAGGCCGGCGACACCGCCGTACTCGTCGACCACGATGGCCATGTGGTTGCGCGACAGGCGGAATTCCTTCAGCAGCACGTTGAGCTTCTTCGCCTCCGGGATCAGCACCGCCGGGCGCAGCAGCTCGCGCACGTTGGCCGGGCCGTTGTCGGCGACCACGCCGCGCAGCAGGTCCTTGGCCAGCAGGATGCCAAGGATGTCGTCCTTGTTCTCGCCGTGCACCGGGAAGCGCGAATGGCCGGATTCGACCACCTGCTTCATCAGTTCCAGGAAGGGCGCTTCGACCGGCAGCGAGACCATCTGCGAGCGCGAGATCATCACGTCGCCCACGGTCAGCTCGGCCACCGAAATGGCGCCTTCCATCATCTTCAGGGTATCGGCGGCGATCAGGCCCTCTTCCTGCGCGGTGTGCAGGACAGCGACCAGCTCGTCGCGGGTATGGGGTTCGCCGGAGAAGGCGGAGGTCAGGCGTTCAAGCCAGCCGCGCTTCTTTTCACTGGGCTCCTGTGCGGAGCTACTACTGTCGTCTTCTGACATCTCTGGAAAAAAGGCACCCGGCAGGCCGGGCGTTGGCCCCAGTCTAGCAGGATGTGGCGGCCTGTCAGTGACCGTCGCTGCCCGGTCCGGTGATCGGCGGCGGGGCCAGTTCAGGCCGGGCGGGCGCTTCTTCCTCGGGCAGGTCCAGGCTGTAGGTGCAGCCGGCCAGGGTCTTGCCGGGATGGGAGGCCACGGTGGAGACGCTGAGGATGATTGACTCGATCTGGGCCTCGCCGCTCTTCGGGTCGGTCACGTCGCGGCTGACCAGCTCGCGGCCGGCCATGAACTTGCCATCCTGGTCGTAGCCGGTCTCCAGCCCCAGCTGCTTGGCCAGCGGCCGTGGATCGGCCTGGTCGAGGATCGCCATGACGCTGGACCCGGCCACGGCGACCCGTTCGGTGCGGGTGCCGAACACACTGATCGGCTGGGCCAGCCGGTACTCGCTCATGAACTGGTTGCCCTGCGGCAGGGGCTGCAGGCCCTGGGCGACGGCCTTCAACGGATCAGCCAGCAGCGGCGCCAGCGCAGCGTGATCGGCTACGCCCTGACGGCATTCAATCAGGGCCGGCAGGTCCAGGGCAGCGGCCGGGGCGGACGCGGCGAACAGCAGGGGCAGGGCAATACGCAGCACGGGCACGGGATCCGCAACGGAAGGCAGGCCCGTGATCGTACCGGTCCCGGTCAGCCATCGCGAGCGCCTCCATGCAGTCAGCGGGATTGCAGGTGCGATGCCGCTGGGTGCCAGCGCAGCCTGACCGGGTAGCCCAGTTGCGCCTGCAGGTGGTCGCGCACGGCCGCCACTGTTGCGCGTGCGCCTGCGGTATCCCGGAGTTCCAGCTCCAGTTCACCGGTCATGACGTCCAGGCCATAGCCGATCAGCTCGGGCAGCTGTGGCACGAACCAGCCTTGCTGTGCATGAAGGCGGTGCTGCATTTCGGCCTCCGTCAGCGCAGCGCCGGTGATGTAGCGCACGCGTTGCGGGCCATCCGCCCCTGGATGTGTCTCATCGGCCGCGGGTGCTGGGCCAGTCAGTCGAACGACGACATTCCAACCTGCCGCGTTGTCCACCCAGATTCCGGCGAGGCGTGCCGCGTGGCGCGCTTTCAAACGTTCCATCAATGCGTACTGCTGCGCCCCGGCGACCGCTTGGCGCGCCGTCTGTTGGCTGACATCAAAGAAGGCCTGCATCTCCGCGACCTTGGCGGCAATGTCGGCGGCGCTGTCGCTGGCCGGGAACGGCGACGGTTGTTCCCGGTCGGGGTCGATGCCCGGGGCAGTGGTCACCTGCAGGAGAGCGGCGATGAGTGCGGGCAGTAGCGCGATGGGGTCGTCCTCCGTGAAGAACCCGGTGTGCGTGGGCCTCAGCGCTCGCCGGCGTAGGGATCGGCGATGCCGAGCTCGGCCAGGATCTCGCGCTCCAGCTGTTCCATCGCGTCGGCTTCCTTGTCGTCCTCGTGGTCCCAGCCGAGCAGGTGCAGCACGCCGTGCACGGTCAGGTGCGCGTAGTGGGCGTTGAGCGCCTTGCCCTGTTCATCGGCCTCACGGGCCACCACCGGTGCGCAGATCACCAGGTCGCCCAGCAGCGGGAACTTCACGCCCTTGGGCAGGCCTTCGGGCACTTCGGCCGGGAAGCTGAGCACGTTGGTGGCGTAGTCCTTGCCGCGGTAATGGCGGTTCAGCGACTGCCCTTCCTTGACATCGACCACGCGGATGGCCAGGTCGGCCTCGCGGATGCGGCCTTTCAGCGCAGCGGCCACCCACTTGCGGAAACTCACCGCCGCCGGCAGGCCGGTGCGCGGCAAGGCATAACTGACGGCGACGTCCAGTCGCACGGGACCACGGGTCATGGAGTTGCTCCAGGTTGGATCTGATGCAGGTCGCGGCGGTTGTAGGCGCTGACGATGCGCGCCACCAGCGGATGACGGACCACGTCGCGGGATTCGAAGAAGGTGAAGCTGACGCCCTCGACCTCGCGCAGCACGTCGATGGCATCGCGCAGGCCGGACTTCACGTGCTTGGGCAGGTCGGTCTGGGTCAGGTCACCGGTGACCACGGCGGTGGAGCCGTAGCCGAGGCGGGTCAGGAACATCTTCATCTGCTCGATGGTGGTGTTCTGTGCTTCGTCCAGGATCACGAAGGCATCGTTGAGCGTGCGGCCACGCATGTAGGCCAGCGGTGCGATTTCGATGACGTTCTTTTCCAGCAGCTTGACCACCTTCTCCACGCCCATCATCTCGTAAAGGGCGTCGTACAGCGGTCGCAGGTAGGGGTCGACCTTCTGGCTCAGGTCACCGGGCAGGAAGCCCAGCTTCTCGCCGGCCTCCACTGCCGGGCGCACCAGGATCAGGCGTTGCACCCGTGATTCGTTCAGGGCTTCGACCGCGCTGGCCACGGCCAGGAAGGTCTTGCCGGTACCGGCCGGGCCGATGCCGAAGTTGATGTCATGGGTGGCGATCTGGTGCAGGTAGCGGCCCTGGTTGGCGCCGCGGCCACGTACCGTGCCGCGCTTGACCTTGATCGCCACGTCCTGCGCTTCGTAGGAGCGCTCGGCGATCTGCTCGACATTGGCCTGCGCCAGGCGCAGGTGGATGGCATGGTTGTCGAAGACGGTCTCGCCGGCTTCGGCGTACAGCGCTTCAACCAGTTTCTGCGCCTCGATGATGGCTTCGTTGGGTCCGCTGATGCGGAACACGAAGCCACGGTTGGCGATCTCCACACCGAGCTTCAGCTCGATCTGGCGCAGGTGGCCGTCGAAGGGGCCGCACAGGTTGGCCAGCCGCTCGTTGTCTTCCGGCGACAGGGTGAAGTCTCGATGCTCGATGCTTTTCATTGCTTGGGGTGGGGCGGAAGCCTTCCACCGCAGTGTATTCAGGGAGGATAAGGGTAGCGCGCGCGTGGCGCACACGGCCAGCAGACGGTCGATACAGCGTTTTCCACACCCGATGTGGACGGGGTACGCGGAAACCTGTGGATAGACCTTGGCAATGCTTGTGCCACAAGGCTCATGAGGTCCTGGTGAAAAAAGCGTCATGGTTGCCTGTCGCCGCAGCTGCACTGTCACAGGGGGGCCTGCAGGGGGACGTTCATCGTGATGGCAGTGCAGGTGTCATTGCCGTGCGGGCAACAGCGCCACGTCCTGCCGGATTTCCACAGCGGTTGTGGAATGATGCCGAACCAACCTGTGGATAGGTGGTGCGGAGCCTTGCAACAAAAGGCTTGCCAACGGATGGTGAAAAAACCGTCAGGGCTGATCGGAATCATTGAGGGTGCACGGGGCGCATGGCACCGTGGCGCCGTGGCAGGAGGGGATGGCATGGGCATCGGCAACGGGATGCGTGGAATCGGACTGGCGGGCATCGGCTTGCTGGCAGGGTGTGGGCAGGCACCGCCTGCAGCACTCGGCACGCTGGAGTGGGATCGGATCACGGTGCCGGCACCGGCGGCCGAAGTGATCGCCACCGTGGACGTGCGCGAGGGCCAGCAGGTCAAGGCCGGGGCGGTGCTGATGCAGCTCGACCCTGCCCGCGGCGACGCTCAGTTCGCCGCAGCGCAGGCCGACACGGTACGCGCGCAGGCCCAGCTGGAAGAACTGAAGATCGGCCCGCGCCAGGAACAGATTGCGCAGGCCCAGGCGCAGCTGGCCGCGTTGCGCGCGCAGTCTGCCGAAGCCAGTGCCTACTACCGCAGGGTGCAGCCGCTGGCACGCCAGCGCCTGATCGCCGCCGCCGAGCTGGACCGTGCACGGGCGGCTGCCGGCAATGCCGAGGCCAGCGTGCGTGCCGCCGAGCAGGCCTGGCTGGAACTGGTGCACGGCAGCCGCGTGCAGGACATCGCCCAGGGCCAGGCAGCCGCCGACGCTGCACAGGCGCAGCAGGTAGTGCAGGGCGTCAACCTGCAGAAGCTGCAGCTGCGCGCACCGCGCGATGGCGTGGTCGATGCCTTGCCCTACCGGCAGGGTGACCAGGCACCGATCGGGGCGCCGCTGGCAGTGATGCTGGTCGGCGAACGCCCCTACGCGCGTGTCTACCTGCCGCAGCCGCTGCGCCTGCAGGTCAAGGTCGGGCAGGCCGCGCAGATACAGCTGGAAGGCGGCAGCACCGTGCTGAAGGGGCGCGTGCGCTCGATCCGCAGCGAGCCCTCGTTCACCCCGTACTACGCACTGACCGGGGATGACGTCGAACGGCTGAGCTATCTGGCCGAGATCGAAGTGGACGCGGCCGCCGACATGCAGAGGCTTCCGGCCGGGCTGCCGGTGCAGGTGCGCTTCTGAATACCGGCGAGGACATCGCGGTCCACGCACGCGGGCTGACGCGTCGCTTCGGCGATCTTCTGGCCGTGGACAACGTCGACCTGACCGTGCCGCGCGGGCAGGTGTACGGCTTCCTCGGCCCGAACGGGTCCGGCAAGTCGACCACCATCCGCATGCTGTGCGGCCTGCTGGAGCCCAGCGCGGGGCAGATCGAGGTGCTGGGCCTGGCCGTGCCCGAGCAGGCAGAGGCATTGCGCCGGCGCATCGGCTACATGACCCAGCGTTTCTCCTTGTATGAAGACCTGTCGGTGCGCGAAAACCTGGAGTTTCTCGCCGCCATCCAGGACCTGCCGCGTGCGCAGGCCGGGCAACGGGTGGACGCATTGCTGCAGCAGTACCGGCTGCAGGACCGGCAGCCGCAGCTGGCCGGTACGCTCAGTGGTGGGCAGAAGCAGCGCCTGGCCCTGGCTGGTGCCGTGGTGCATTCGCCCGAACTGCTGTTCCTGGACGAGCCGACCAGCGCGGTCGATCCCGAATCGCGCCGCGATTTCTGGGAGGCCCTGTTCGAGCTGGCCGACGCCGGAACCACGGTGCTGGTATCGACCCACTACATGGACGAAGCCGAGCGCTGCCACCGGTTGGCGATCCTCGATCGTGGCGCGCTGGTGGCCGATGGCACGCCGGCCGAGCTGTGCGCGCGGTTGCAGGGGCGCACGCTGCAGGTGACATCCTCGCAGCCGCGCCAGGCCAGCCGCGCGCTGGCCGAACTGCCCGGGGTGCTGAGCGTGGCGCAGATCGGCACCCAGCTGCGCGTGCTGTGCAGCGAGGGGGCTGCCGACACGCCCGCATTGCGGCAAGCGCTGGCCAGTGCCGATCCGCAGGCCAGGATCGACGCCGTCGCACCGAACCTGGAAGACGTATTCGTGGCCGCCACCCGTGGCCGTGGCCGGGAGCCGGCGGCATGAACCTGCGCCGGCTGTGGGCGATCATGCTCAAGGAGCTGCGGCAGCTGCGCCGCGACCGCATCACGCTGGCGATGATCGTCGGCATTCCGGTGATGCAACTGCTGCTGTTCGGCTACGCGATCAATCTCAACCTGCGCCATCTCGACGCCGGTGTCGCCGACCAGGCCAACAGTGCGGCGTCACGTGCGCTGGTGCAGGACATGGTGGCCACCGGCGTGATCACGCCGCGCAGCGAAGCCTACACGCCGGACCAGCTGATGCAGGCGCTGCGTCGTGGCGAGATCAGTGTCGGCATCGTGGTGCCGGCCGACTTCGAGCGTCGCCGCTTCGACGGTCGCGAAGCGGTGCAGGTGCTGGTCGATGGCAGCGACACCGTGGTGCAGAGCGCGGCGATCCAGCTGGCACAGGTGCCGCTGGATACGCGTCCGACCAGCAACACGCGTCCGCTGCGCGAAGGCAGCATCGCCAGTGGTCCGGTCAGCGTGATCAGCTTCTACAACCCGCAACGGCGCTCGGCGGTGAACATCGTGCCGGGCCTGATCGGGGTGATCCTGACCATGACCCTGGTGATGTTCACGGCGGTAGCGGTGGTGCGCGAACGCGAGCGCGGCAACATGGAGCTGCTGATCGCCACGCCGGTCTCGCGCAGCGAACTGATGGTCGGCAAGGTGCTGCCCTATGCGGCCATCGGTCTGCTGCAGACCACGCTGGTACTGGTGCTGGGCACCTGGCTGTTCCAGGTACCCATTCGCGGCAGCCTGCTGGACATCTACCTGGCCGCGGTGCTGCTGGTGCTGGCCAACCTGGCGCTGGGCCTGCTGATCTCCACGCGCGCGCGCTCGCAGTTCCAGGCGATGCAGATGACGCTGTTCCTGTTCCTGCCGTCGATCCTGCTGTCGGGCTTCATGTTCCCGTTCGCCGGCATGCCGCGGCCGGTGCAGTGGCTGGCCGAGGTGCTGCCGCTGACCCATTTCCTGCGCCTGGTGCGCGGCATCATGCTGCGCGGCGCCTCACTGTGGGAGCTGTGGCACGACGCGCTGGCGCTGCTGGCCTTCATCGTGGTGATGATGACCCTGGCGATCCTGCGCTTCCGCAAGCGGCTGGATTGAAGGCAGGGGGTCGGATCCCCGCAGGGGCTCCGACCCGAAGATTTATTCCGCCACCACCCGTGCGCGCAGCGAATTGGTCAGCGCTTCGGTGATCACCACATCCACGAACTGGCCGATCAACCGCGCCGGCGCCGGGAAGTTCACCGAACGCATGTTCTCGGTCTTGCCGGTCAGCTCGTTCGGGTTCTTCCGCGAGGGGCCTTCCACCAGCACGGTCTGCACGGTGCCGACCATCTTCTCGGAAATGCCGGCGGCGAATGCATTGATGCGCTCCTGCAGGCGCGACAGGCGCGCGTGCTTCTCCGCATCGCTGATCGTGTCCTCCAGGTCCGCAGCCGGCGTACCCGGGCGACGCGAATAGATGAAGGAGAAGCTGTGGTCGAAGCCGATGTCCTCGATCAGCTTCATGGTCTTCTCGAAATCGGCATCGGTCTCGCCGGGGAAGCCGACGATGAAGTCCGAGCTGATCGAAATGTCCGGTCGCACCGCGCGCAGCTTGCGGATCTTCGACTTGAATTCCAGCGCGGTGTAGCCGCGCTTCATCGCCGACAGCACGCGGTCGCTGCCAGCCTGTACCGGCAGGTGCAGGAAGTTGGCCAGCTGCGGCACGTCGCGGAACGCGTCGATCAGCGAATCGCTGAACTCCAGCGGATGCGAGGTGGTGAAGCGGATGCGGCCGACGCCATCGATCTCGGCGATGGTGCGGATCAGCAGGCCGAGGTCGGCAAACTCGCCGTCACCATATGGCCCGCGATAGGCGTTGACGTTCTGGCCGAGCAGGTTGATCTCGCGCACGCCCTGCGCGGCCAGCTGCGCCACTTCCACCACCACGTCCTCGAACGGGCGGCTGACTTCGGTGCCGCGGGTGTAGGGCACCACGCAGAACGAGCAGTACTTGGAACAGCCTTCCATGATCGACACGAACGCCGAAGCGCCTTCGGCACGCGGCTCGGGCAGGCGGTCGAACTTCTCGATCTCGGGGAAGCTGATGTCCACCTGCGGGCGCTTCTGCTCGCGGCGTGCACGGATCAGCTCCGGCAGGCGGTGCAGGGTCTGCGGGCCGAATACCAGGTCCACGAACGGCGCGCGCTTGATGATCGCTTCACCTTCCTGCGAGGCAACGCAGCCGCCGACGCCGATGATGACCTCGCGGCCCTTGTTCTTCAGGCCCTTCCACACGCCCAGCTGGCTGAACACCTTCTCCTGCGCCTTCTCGCGGATGGAGCAGGTATTGACCAGGATGACGTCGGCGTCGTCCGGGCTGTCGGTCAGTTCCAGGCCATCGCTGGCGGCAAGCACGTCGGCCATCTTGGCCGAGTCGTACTCGTTCATCTGGCAACCGTGGGTCTTGATGTACAGCTTGCCTTTCACCTGGTCGGGCTTGCGCGGACCGGCGGGCAGGGCAACGAGCGGGGTACCGCCCGGCGTGGCGGGCGGAAAGACGTCTGGCGTCCCGGTCATGGCGCTTAATCCATTCGGGTGGCGGGAAAGCGGGCAATTCTACCCGCATCCCGGCCCTTCCGCCGTCCGCCGGTGGTTGGTCGGCCCCGGCGGTGGCGCGACGCGATTACGCCGCCGCCAGCTCCGCATCGATCTGCCGCGAACGGTCGAAGGCGGTCATCGCGCTCATCCGTGCAATGTAATCAGCCGTGGCCGGCGCAGGCTGCACCAGGTCGAAGGCCGTTGTCCAGGCCAGCGCATTGCCCCACAGCACGTCGGCGGCGCTCATCGTTTCGCCGAGCAGGTAGGGGCCCTGCGCCAGCTGGGCCTCGATCACCTGCAGCACGGTCTCGGCGTCGTTGTACGGCGACATCAGGCGCGGCGGCGGCTCGCGGTGCATCGCCTTGTCGATCATCGCCGGCTCGAAACAGGCGCCGTAGAAGGCCATCCAGCGCAGGTAGGGGCCGCGCAGGGCATCGCCGATCGGCGGTGCCAGACCGGCCTCTGGATACAGGTCGGCCAGGTATAGGTAGATCGCCACCTGTTCGGTCACCAGCGCACCGTTGTGGACGATGGCCGGCACCTTGCCCATCGGGTTGATGGCCAGATAGGCCGGGGCCAGGTTGGCGCCGGCCTTCAGGTCCAGCACCTGCATGCGGTAGTCCGCACCCAGCGCCTCGAGCAGGGCCACGGCGCCGCTCGAGCGCGAACGGGCGGCGTGGTACAGGGTGATCTGGCGTGAGGTCATGGCATTGCTCCTTGCGGTGGGTGGTGAACTGGAAGCCATCCTGAGGCACTATTGCGGACGACTTCTGTCCTCGATTCTTCATGCGCCATACCGCTCATCGACTGCTGCGCCTGATCGCCCTGCTGCAGGCCCGCCGCCAGTGGTCCGGGGCCGAGCTCGCCGAGCGCATGGGCGTGGACCGGCGCAGCATCCGCCGTGATATCGAGCGCCTGCGCGAACTGGGCTATCCGGTCCAGGCCTCGTCCGGGGTTGGCGGCGGCTACCAGCTGGGGGCAGGGGCGCCGGTGTTGCCGATGCTGCTGGACGAGGAGGAGGCGACCACCCTGGCCATTGCCCTGCGCGCGGCCTCGGCGACCGTCGCCGGCATCGACGACACCGCACGCGGCCTGTTGTCCAAGCTCGACCCGCTGGTGCCGACCCGTCGCCGCCAGCAGGCCGGCGAGGTGCACGCGGCGACGGCCACCCTGTCCGACCTTCCGTCCACCGACGCACGCCTGCTCGGACGGCTGGCCCAGCACTGCCGGCAGGCGTCACGGCTGGCCTTCGAATACCGCAGTGCCCAGGAAGCGGTGACCCAGCGCGAGGTCGAGGCGCAGCATCTGGTCAATTACGGGCGGCGCTGGTACCTGCTGGCCTGGGATCTGGGCCGGCAGGACTGGCGCACCCTGCGCGTGGACCGGATGGGCGCGGTGCGCGAATGCGCCGAGCCGGGCATGCACCGCCGTACGCCCGCACCGCCGGATGTGATGGTGCGACAGGCGGTCAGCCAGGCCCCGTTCGCGCTGCAGGCCATCGTCCGCCTGGCCGGCAGCCGTGCCGAACTGGAAGGCCGCATCCCGCCCTGGTGTGGTGTGCTGGAGGCCGATGGGCCCGACCATTGCCTGCTGCGCATGGGCGCCGAGAGCCGCGGCATGATGCTGGCGCAGATCCTCAGCCTGGACCGGGTGCCGGTGGCGTTGTGGACCACGCCGCCGGGCCTGCGCGATGAACTGGCACAGCGCCTGGCCGGATTGGGGCAGGTGCTGGCTGTGCCGCCGGTCACAGGCTGAGCCGCGTCGCTTGGCAAGCCCCGGCGAAGCTGGGACACTCGCCGGCATGAAGGGGATACTGGGGACAACGGCGATCATCATCGCTGCGCTGACCGCTGCGCCGGCCAGCGCGGGCACCCTGTTCAAGTGCCAGGGCGCCGACGGCGTCACCAGCTACGTCAGCAAGCGCGTGGCCGGGGCCCGCTGCAGCGCCATCAGCTACAGCCGCGACCTCCGCCCGGCACCGCGCCCGGTGGTGGCCGCGCCGAAGCCGGCGCCGACCACCGTGGCCAGCATCGAGCGCAACCCGGTGGCGGTGGCAGCCAGCGCTGCGGCACCGGCGGCTGTGCCCCCGCCGACGGCTGCGCCAGCCGCCGTACCCGCGACCCCGGTCGCCTCGCGCAGCGGGCGCATGGTCAGCGGCCAGGTCTATTCCTTCATGAAGGATGGCGTGCGCCACTACACCAGTGCGCGGCCGACCCAGGTGGCCAACCTCGGCCCGGTGCGCACCATCCGCTACAGTTTCATGGAGCGCTGCTACGCCTGTGGCGTCAACCCGCGCGTGGACTTTGGTTCGGTGCGCTTGAACACCGCCGCGTTCCAGACCGAGATCTCCTCGGCCGCGCGCGAGTTCGGCGTCGACGAAGCCGTGGTGCGCGCCATCATCCACGCCGAGTCGGCGTACAACCCGACCGCGCTCAGCCGCGCCGGCGCGCAGGGGCTGATGCAGCTGATGCCGCCGACCGCGGCCCGTTTCGGGGTCAGCGACTCCTACGATGCCGGGCAGAACATCCGCGGTGGCGTGCAGTATCTTGCGTGGTTGCTGAAACGCTTCAATGGCGACCTGACCCTGGCTGCCGCCGGCTACAACGCCGGCGAAGGCGCGGTCGACCGCCACGGTGGCGTGCCGCCCTACAGCGAGACCCAGTACTACGTGCGCCGGGTCGGGCAGCTGGCCGAGCGTTACCGCACCGCCCTGAGTCACCAGTAGGTGCCGCTAACGGGTGGGTGCCGACCGTTGGTCGGCACTCATTTGAAAGGTAGTGCCGGCCGCTGGCCGGCAACCCCGCAATCTAAAGTTGTTGCAATGCGTTGTGTGGCGCGCGACGGTTCCGCTACACTCGCCCATGATTCAATGCGGCTCTGGCCCCCACCGGATCCGCTGGCAGCCTTAAAGCTACCTAATCAATATCGGAGTGCCGGATGGCCAACGATGGGGTACACGATCCAGTCAACACCGGACGTCGGCGTTTTCTTTCTGCCACCACAGCCGTGGTGGGCGCCGTCGGCGTCGGATTCACCGCAGTTCCTTTCATCAAATCCTGGAACCCCAGTGCCCGTGCCAAGCTTGCCGGCGCACCGGTGGTGGCCGACATCAGCGCCCTGCAGGAAGGCCAACGCCTGATCGTGGAGTGGCGTGGCCAGCCGATCTGGATCGTCAAGCGGTCCAAGGCGATCCTCGATGCGCTGCACGGGCTGGATGGCCGCCTCAAGGACCCCGAGTCCGGAGAGAAGGACCAGCAGCCGGACTACGTGCTGAAGCAGAACCCCGAGCTGCGCTCGATCAAACCGGACATCTCGGTGCTGGTCGGCCTGTGCACGCACCTGGGCTGCTCGCCGGAAATGGTCGCCGAGATCCGGCCCGAACCCTATGACCCGCAGTGGAAGGGCGGCTACTTCTGCCCCTGCCACAAGTCGCGCTTCGACATGTCCGGCCGCGTCTTCAAGGACGTGCCGGCGCCGATCAACCTGAAGGTGCCCGCGCACCACTACCAGGACGACAACACCATCATCATCGGTGTCGATCCGCAGGGGGCAGCCTGATGGCCAATATCCTCGCTCGTACCGCCAGCGGCGTGGCCGACTGGGTCAACGCCCGCGCGCCGGGCCTGATGCCGGTCTACCGCAAGCACGTCACCGAGTACTACGCGCCGAAGAACTTCAACATCTGGTACTACTTCGGTTCGCTGGCGCTGCTGGTGCTGGTCAACCAGATCGTCACCGGCATCTTCCTGACGATGCACTACAAGACCAACGCCGCCGAGGCGTTCGGCTCCATCGAATACATCATGCGTGATGTGGAGTGGGGCTGGCTGATCCGCTACATGCACTCCACCGGTGCCTCGCTGTTCTTCATCGTGGTCTACCTGCACATGTTCCGCGGCCTGCTGTACGGCAGCTACCAGAAGCCGCGCGAGCTGGTGTGGATCCTGGGCATGCTGATCTACCTGGTGCTGATGGCCGAAGCCTTCATGGGCTACGTGCTGCCGTGGGGCCAGATGTCGTTCTGGGGCGCCAAGGTGATCATCTCGCTGTTCGGCGCGATACCCGTGATCGGCAACGGCCTGACCGAATGGATCATGGGCGACTACCTGCCCAGTGACGCCACGCTCAACCGCTTCTTCGCGCTGCACGTCATCGCACTGCCGCTGGTGCTGCTGTTGCTGGTGGTGCTGCACCTGGGCGCGCTGCACGAAGTGGGGTCGAACAACCCGGATGGCGTGGAGATCAAGAAGGGGCCGAAGGGCAACCGCTGG
Organism: Stenotrophomonas sp. S4; assembly: GCF_054187805.2. NCBI lineage: Bacteria > Pseudomonadati > Pseudomonadota > Gammaproteobacteria > Lysobacterales > Lysobacteraceae > Stenotrophomonas > Stenotrophomonas sp. S4. The sequence goes on from NZ_CM196188.1 coordinate 1,570,279, forward strand.
TCGCCGAACGCACCGGCCGACGGCATTCCGTTCCACCCGTACTACACGCTCAAGGATGGCGTCGGCGCCGGCTTCCTGCTGATCATCGCCGCCTTCATCATCTTCTTCGCGCCCGGTTTCGGCGGCCTGTTCCTGGAGCATGACAACTTCACCGAGGCCAACCGCCTGGTGACGCCGGAGCACATCAAGCCGGTCTGGTATTACACGCCTTACTACGCGATGTTGCGCGTGGTGCCGAACAAGCTGGGCGGCGTGCTGGTGATGTTCTCGGCCATCGCGATCCTGTTCCTGGTGCCGTGGCTGGACAAGGCGCGGGTGAAGTCGGTGCGCTACCGCGGCTGGATCTCGAAGGTGATGCTGGGCGTGCTGGCGGTGTGCTTCGTGTGGCTGGGCGTGATCGGTTCCGGCCCGGGCACCGACGTGCACGAGACCTACATCGGGCGGGTGCTGACCTTCCTGTACTTCGCGTTCTTCATCACCATGCCGCTATGGACAAGGTTGGACAAGACCAAGCCGGTACCGGAGAGGGTGACCACGCATGACTGAGCGCTGGATGGTCCGGCTGGCCCTGGCGGCCACCCTGATGCTGGGCAGTTTCCTGGCCTCCGCCGCCGAGGGCGGCACCAAGCTGCTGCAGGCCGGCAACGACCTCGGTGACCGCGCCTCGCTGCAGCGCGGCGCGCAGCTGTACATGAACTATTGCTCCGGCTGCCATGCGCTGAAGTACCTGCGCTATTCGCGGATGGCGCAGGACCTGGGCCTGACCGAAGAAGAGGTGATGAACAACCTCAACTTCACCGGCTCGGCGATCGGCGACCCGATCCCGGTGGCGATGCCCAAGGAGAACGCCGAGAAGTGGTTCGGCAAGATGCCGCCGGACCTCAGCCTGATCGCGCGGGTACGCGGCAGCGACTGGGTCTACACCTATCTCAAGTCGTTCTACCTGGACAGCAGCCGGCCCCTGGGCTGGAACAACGCGCTGTTCGCCAATGCCTCCATGCCCAACCCGTTGTGGGAGATGCAGGGCCTGCAGCATGCCGTGCATGGCAAGCCCGAGGCCCCCGGCATGGACCCGCCGGTGACCGGCCTGCGCATCGAAACGCCCGGTTCGGTGGATGCCGGCCAGTACGACCAGGCCGTGCGGGACATCACCAACTTCCTCGAATACGCCGGCGAACCGTCCGCACTCAAGCGCCAGCAGCTGGGCGTCTGGGTGATCCTGTTCCTGGCCCTGTTGACCTTCCTGCTGTACCTGTTGAAGAAGGAATACTGGAAGGACGTTCACTGATTCTGCCGCCGGCCATCGCACGGGCCTATTGGCTTTTGTGATGGTCGGTTGCACACTCGGGGAGGAGTCGACCGCTGGCACGGTGCCGGCGGCGCCGATGCGGCAGGCGGTCTCCTGTCGTGGGAGAGCCTTTGATGGCGGCGAGCGTACGCATGCGCAATACACTGACGCTGTTTTCCTCGAACGACGACGTACTGTGCCACCGGGTACGCCTGGTGCTGGCGGCCAAGGGGGTCACCTTCGACTTCGTTCCGGTCGATCCGCAGAACCCGCCTGAAGACCTGATCGACCTCAATCCTTACCACTCGGTTCCGACCCTGGTCGAGCGCGAGCTGGTGCTGTACGCCGCGTCGGTAGTCAGCGAATACCTGGACGAACGCTACCCGCATCCGCCGCTGATGCCGGTCGATCCGCTCTCGCGTGCGCGCATCCGCCTGGCCATGCTGCGCATCGAGCACGACTGGGTACCGCAGGTGCAGGCCATCCAGCTGGGCAACAAGACCCAGGCCGAGGCCGGCCGCAAGCGCCTGAAGGAACTGCTGACCGCCTCGCTGCCGCTGTTCAAGGCCAGCAAGTTCTTCCTCAATCCGGAAATGAGCCTGGCCGACTGCGCGATGGCGCCGATCATCTGGCGACTGCAGTCGCTGGACGTGCCGCTGCCGAAGGATGGCAAGGCGATCGAGGACTATGGCAACCGCATCTTCCGCCACCCGGGTTTCGTCCGCAGCCTGACCGACCAGGAAAAGAAGCTGCGCGATCTGCCGGTCTGATCCGACCTTGCGTAACCCGTCTGCACGCCGACCGGCGTGCAGGCGATCCGCCCCGGCGGGGCGCCGGGCGCGTACACTTCACGCATGACCGAAGACTTCTTCCACATGACCAGCCACCGCCCGTACCTGCTGCGGGCGCTGGTGGAATGGATCAACGACAACCAGCTGACCCCGCACATCCTGGTCGACGCCGGCGTCCCCGGCGTGCAGGTCCCGCCTTCGGCGGTCAAGGATGGCCGGGTCGTGCTCAACATCGCCGAACGTGCCGTCGTGCGGTTGATGATCGACAACGAAATGGTGAGCTTCTCGGCCCGCTTCTCCGGCACCAGCTACCCGGTGCAGGTGCCGATCAGTGCCGTGCTGGCGGTCTATGCCCGCGAGACCGGGCAGGGCATGGCGCTGCCGGATGACATTCCGGGCAACGAAACCGCACCGACCAGCGATGAGCTGCTGCACGAGGAAGGCACGCCGCCGGACGATACGCCGCCGGCCAGTCCGCCGCCGAAGGGCCGCCCGAACCTGCGCGTGGTCAAGTAACCATTCCGACGCCGCCCCGATGGGCGGCGTTTTTCTTTGCAGGATTTACCGGTGGGTGCCGACCGTTGGTCGGCACTCAAAGCCCTTATACGTCCTCGGCATCCTCCGCATCCGGCCGGATCTGGCTGATCCGCGCGGCACCGGGGCCGGTGAACGAGATCAGCTGGTCGCCGCGCAGCACCATGCGGCCCACGTGGCGATCGATGCCATCGTAGGAATATTCGAACTTGAAGGTGCGCTCGAAACCGAGCCGTCCATCCTCGCCACGCGACAGTCGCAGGCCGGTGGCGTGCACCGCCTGGTCCAGCCACTGCACATCGGCGGCGCGGCAGGCATTGCGGCCCAGCTCGACCGCGCGCTCGGCGGCCGAGCGTGCGGCGTTCCAGAAGAAGTAGATGATTCCGCCGGCAATCAGCAACAGCAGCAGGGTGGGCATGGCGTCAGCCGTCAGAGGTCGATCCCGCAAAGATGGCGGCGAACGCGCGCTGGATCAAGCGCTGCATTCACCGCTGCGGTTGTGGTTCGCCAGACACCGGCTGCGCGGGCACGACGACCGGTTGCGGCGCCGGAGCGGTCTGTGCCGGTGTGGCAGTGGGCGAGGGCATCACTACGGGCGATGTGGCAGTCAGCTGCAGCAGCGCTGCCCAGTCCTGGCGGTTGAAACTGCATTCGTCCTCGCGGCCCGGCGTGCAGCTGGGGTCGATGCCGGTGCTGTTGCGTTCGCGCGCCGGCGGCAGCTTGATCAGTCCGGTGCGCTCCAGCGGCAGCAGCCGCATCGCCACGGTGTTCATCACGTTGCCACCGACCAGGTACAGGGTCTGGTCGCCGCCGAGGTTGGCGGCCACCACCACTTCGCAATGCGATTTCCAGTGGCCAACCGAGCCATTGCCCAGCGCCTGCACAAGTCCGCTGTAACTGAGCGTGCTGCTGCGGTCACGCAGGAAGCACAGCAGATCGCCAGGCGCGGGTTTGGCCGTGGCCGGGTCGACCAGCCGGTACGGCACGCCCGAGGGTCCGCCCTGGTACGCGGCGCGGATGTAGTCGATGTGGCGTGGCGACGTGTTGAAGCCGGGAACGCCGGACTGCACCATCACCCAGGAAATGAACGCGGCCGACCACGGGTTGTCGATCAGGAAGGCGCGGCAGTCGCTGTCGGTGTAGCGCGTGCCCAGCGGTGCCAGACAGCTGCTGGCGCCGGCGATGCTGCCCATTGCGTTGAGCGTGCCGCTGTTGCGCCAGTAGCCGGCCACGCGCTGCCAGGCGATCAGCCCGTTGTCGGCCAAGTGATCGCTTTCGGCTTCGGTGACGCTGAGACTGGCGGCGCGGCCATCGCGATCGATGAAGGGCCGGAACCAGAGCCGGTGTTCATTGCAGGCGGTATTGCGGATGGCCACCGCCAACGGGCTCAGGCCGAAGCGGGGCGGCACATCGCAGGCTTCGGCGGCCGCTGCGGACAGCGGTGCCGCAGCCAGCAGCAGACAGGCAGGCAAGAGCATCCGGCGCATGCGCGGCTCCTGTGGGGGATGCCTGCAGCGTCGCAGCGCTGTCGTGAACGCCGGGTGTGAGAACGGGGTCAGATCCCTTTTCCCATTGAGAAGGGATCTGACCCCGGGCCAGGCCTCAGCCCGGCGGCGGGCCGAGCTTCAACGACAGATCGATGGCCTGCACGTGCTTGGTCAGGCCACCGATGGAAATGCAGTCGACGCCATCCTCGGCGATCGAGCGCAGACCGCCCAGGCCGACGCTGCCGGACACTTCCAGCGGAATGCGGCCGGCCGTGATGCGCACTGCCTCGCGGCGCAGGTCGGGGCTGAAGTCGTCCAGCAGGATGCGTTCGCAACCGGCTTCGAGCGCCTGGCGCAGCTGCGCCAGGTCCTCCACTTCGACCACCAGCGGCAGCGCGGGCCACTGCCGGCGTGCGCCCGCCACGGCGGCGGCCAGCGAACCGGCTGCGCGGATGTGGTTTTCCTTCAGCATCACCGTGTCGTACAGGCCGAAACGATGGTTCTCGCCACCGCCGCAGCGCACCGCGTACTTCTGCGCCAGGCGCAGGCCGGGCAGGGTCTTGCGGGTGTCGAGGATGCGCGTGCCAGTGCCGGCCACGGCCGCCACGTAGCGTGCGGTGGTCGTGGCGGTGCCGGACAGCGTCTGCAGGAAGTTCAGCGAAGTGCGCTCGGCGCTGACCAGGCTGCGGCTGCGCCCGTGCAGCAGGGCCAGCACGGTGCCTGCGGTGACCGCGTCGCCTTCGGCAACCTGCCAGTCGATGCGCACGTCCGGGTCGAGCGCGCGGTGGGTGGCGTCGAACCAGGGGCGGCCGGCAATCACTCCGTCCTGCTTGCACAGCAGGTAAGCGCTGTCGGCCTGGTCGGGCAGCAGGGCGGCGGTGACATCACCGCTGCCCAGGTCCTCGGCCAGTGCACGCGCGACATCGGCGGCGACAACGGCCGCATCCGGCGTCGGCAGCATGCTCATGCGGCCGGGAAGTCGGCGATCTGGGCGGTCGGGATGGCTTCTTCGGCCAGCAGCACCGGGATGCCGTCGTCGACGCGGAATACCTGCTTGCGGTCGCGGGTGACCAGCGCTTCGCGCAGCGGCTGCGCCAGCGGGTTGCCATCGGCCTTGTTCACCGCGCCGGCGGAAATGGCCTTGTTGAGGGCTTCCAGGCCCTTGCCATCCAGCAGGGACAGGGGCTGGCGGGTGTCCGGCGACACCAGCAGGTCGAGCAGCTTGCGATCCATGGTTCTTCGTCTTGCGTGGAAGACGGCTAGAATACGTCTTTAAGGCAGGTGACGGCCAATGACCCCCAACCCGATCGCGCCGCTTGTCGGCATCGTCATGGGTTCCCGTTCCGACTGGGAAACCATGCAGCACGCCGCCCAGAAGCTTGAAGCCCTGGGTGTTCCGTTCGAAGTGAAGGTGGTGTCCGCGCATCGGACGCCGGATGTGTTGTTCAGTTACGCCGAGCAGGCGGGCCCGCGAGGCCTGCGCGCGATCATCGCCGGTGCCGGCGGGGCCGCCCACCTGCCGGGCATGATCGCCGCCAAGACCGCCGTGCCGGTATTGGGTGTGCCGGTGCAGTCCAAGGCCCTCAACGGCATGGATTCGCTGCTGTCGATCGTGCAGATGCCGGCCGGCATTCCGGTCGCCACCTTCGCCATCGGCAATGCCGGCGCCTCCAACGCTGCGCTGTTCGCCGCCGCGATGCTGGCCAGTGACCAGCCGGCGATCGGCCAGGCGCTCGACGCGTTCCGCGCACGCCAGACCGAAGACGTGATGGCCCACGACGATCCGCGCCAATGAGCCTGACCGTCGGCATCCTGGGCGGCGGCCAGCTCGCCCGCATGATGGTCCTGGCCGGTGCGCCGCTGGGACTGCGCTTCGAGCTGTACGACCCGGCCGCCGACGCCTGCAGCGGCCCGCTGGCGCCGCTCACCGTCGGTGCCTTCGATGACCGCCAGGCGCTGGCGGACTTCGCCGCCAAGGTCGATGTGGTCACCTTCGATTTCGAGAACGTGCCTGCCGACAGTGCACAGTTCCTGGCCGACCGCGTGCCGGTCTATCCGCCGCCGGCCGCACTGGCCGTGGCCCAGGACCGCTTGAGTGAGAAAACCCTGTTCCAGCAGCTGGGCATTCCGCTGCCGGCCTTCGCTGACATCCGCAGCCGTGACGAGCTGGCGGCGAAGGCCGCCGAATTCGGCCTGCCGTGCATCCTCAAGACCCGCCGCCTGGGCTACGACGGCAAGGGGCAGTTCCGCCTGCGCAGCGAAACCGACATCGATGCTGCGTGGGACGCGCTGGGTGCGCAGGTCGAGCGCACCGGCCTGATCCTGGAAGGCTTCGTGGCCTTCCAGCGCGAGGTCAGCGTGGTCGCCGTGCGCGGCCGCGATGGCAGCTTCGAGGCGTGGCCGGTCACCGGCAACTGGCATGTCGACGGTGTGCTGTCGGCCAGTGTGGCCCCGGCCGTGCTGTCCGACGCCGAGCGGCAGGCAGCGATCGGCTATGCCCGTCGCGTCGCCGAACACCTGCAGTACGTCGGCGTGTTCGCGCTGGAACTGTTCTGCCGTGATGGTGAGCTGCTGGCCAACGAGATGGCGCCGCGCGTGCACAACTCCGGCCACTGGACCATCGAAGGCAGCGAGACCTCGCAGTTCGAGAACCACCTGCGCGCCGTGCTGGGCCTGCCTCTGGGCAGCACCCGCATGCTCGGCCATGCCTGCATGCTGAACTGGCTGGGCCGGATGCCCGACCCGTTGCCGGTGCTGGCCCAGGCCAGTGGCCACTGGCATGACTATGGCAAGGAGTCGCGCGAAGGCCGCAAGGTCGGCCATGCCACATTGCGCGATGACGATGCCGCAGCACTGGCCGACGCGTTGGACCAGGTGGGCCTGGAACTGGACCGCCAGGCCCAGGTGGCACCGGCGGTGCACGCGCTGCGCAACCGCTGAACGCGGGCGTGCCGGCGTGCGGCCGGCACACCCCTGTATGGCTGCAACGGTGTGACGCATCGGTGCAGCCATCGGCGCAACATTGCCGGTGGTAGCGTGGAGCTCCTTTCACAGGAGTCACGACCATGCTCGACTGGAATGCCTACCGCAAGGAACTGAAGGGCCGCATCGGCGAGATCGGCAAGCTCTCGCCCGACACGGTCAAGGGCTACGCCACCCTGTCCAATGCCGGTGCCCAGACCAACCACCTTGACGCCAAGACCCGTGAGCTGATCGCGCTGGCGGTGGCGGTGACCACCCGCTGTGACGGTTGCATCACCGTGCACGTGGACGCGGCGCTGAAGCATGGCGCCAGCCGCGAGGAAATCGCCGAGGCGCTCGGTGTGGCGGTGTCGCTCAATGCCGGCGCCGCGCTGGTGTATTCGGCACGGGTGATGGACGCCGTGGCCGCACACGAGAGCGCGTGAAGCTCTGTTCTGTTTCCCGGTAGTGCCGGCCGCTGGCCGGCAGATCGGGTATGTCCGTGCGCGTATGGGGATGCCGGCCAGCGGCCGGCACTACCCGTGGTCGAGTCGCCGCTTCAGCGCAGCTGGCTCTCGGCGAATTCCCAGTTGACCATCTGCCAGAACGCGTCCAGGTAGCGTGCGCGATCATTCTGGTAGTCGGTGTAGTAAGCGTGCTCCCATACGTCGCAGCACAGTAGCGGGGTGCTGTCACCGGTCAGGGGCGTGCCCGCGTTGCGGGTGGCCTGGATGCCCAGCTGGCCACCTGGGTGCTGCACCAGCCACACCCAGCCCGAGCCGAACAGGCCCAGCGCGGTGCGGTTGAACTCCTCGCGCAGGCGCTGCGCGTCACCGAACTGGCGCTTCACCAGCTCGCCCAGCCGGCCCTGCGGTTCGCCGCCGCCGCGCGGGCGCAGGCACTGCCAGTAGAAACCGTGGTTCCAGGCCTGGGCGGCTGCATCGAACAGCGAGCCCTGGGCATGGCGCACGATCTCTTCCAGTGACGCGTCCTCCCACTCGGTGCCGAGGGTGCCGGCGTTGACCGCGTCGACATAGGCGCGGTGGTGGCGACCGTGATGCAGCTCCACGGTCTGCGCGGACAGATGGGGCTGCAGGGAGCCGGAGAGGTAGGGCAGGGCGGGCAATTCGACGGGCATGGACAGGTTCGTGGCCAGGGGACGGCGGCAGCCTGTTCCATCCGCTTACAATGGCGGCTACCGTGGGCAGTCTAGCCGACCATCACGGTCGGTTTGTCCGGCGAAGCAAGGAGTGTGGTTGTGGCGGTAATGCAGCAAATCCAGGCCGAGGTCGATCGTTACCCGCTCGTGCTGTTCATGAAGGGCACCCCGCAGTACCCGATGTGCGGCTTTTCCAGCCGCGCCGTACAGGCGTTGATGGCCGCCGGCGCCGTCACCCTGCGCACCGTCAACGTGCTCGAAGAACCGGAGATCCGCGCCAACCTGCCGCGCTTCTCCAACCTGCCGACCTTCCCGCAGCTGTTCATCAACGGCGAGTTGATCGGCGGCTGCGACATCGTCATGGAACTGTTTGAATCCGGCGAGCTCAAGCGCATCGTCGAAGAGGCGACCCAGGGATGAGTGCCTGGCCGTCGACGTCACCGACTGACGGGGCGCTCGATGGCCGCCCGTTGCAGGACCGCGTGGTGCTGGTTGCCGGTGCCGGCGGCGGGCTGGGCAGTGCCGCGGCGGTTGCCGCTGCAGCGGCCGGGGCTACCGTGGTCCTGCTGGGGCGCAAGCCGCGCCGGCTGGATCGGGTCTATGCCCAGGTCCAGGCGGTCGGCCCGGAACCCTTGCTGTACCCGCTGGACCTGGAAGGCGCCGGCCCCGATGACTATGCCGAACTGGCCCAGGCCCTGCAGCGCGAGCTGGGGCGGCTGGATGGCCTGCTGGCCTGCGCCGCGCATTTCCCCGGCCTGACCCCGTTCGAGCTGGCCGACCCGGCCAGTTTCGCCCGCGCGGTCCATGTCACCCTGACCGCCCCGGCCTGGCTGGCCCAGGCTTGCCTGCCGCTGCTGCGGCAGCGCGAGGATGCCGCCCTGGTATTCGCAGTGGATGCGCCCGAGCGGGTAGGGCAGGCCTATTGGGGTGGTTATGGCGTGGCCCAGCATGGCCTGCGCGGCCTGATCGGCAGCCTGCACGATGAGTTGGGCCGCAGCCCGGTGCGGGTCAGCGGTCTGTACCCGGGGCCGCTGCGCACGGCGCTGCGGGCCCGCGCCTATTCCGTCGATCAGGACCCGGCTGCCCGTGCTCCGGAAGCCGCGGCGGCCGCGGCGGTGACCCTGCTTTCCCCGGCCGGCAGCGCCTGGCGGGGCCGCATCCTCGATGCCAGCGGAGCCTCTGGCGACGCGTGAAGACGACCGTAAGGCGGAATGAAGATCCCGTCACGATTGCGTTGCGATCCGGTGCCGTTTGTCGCACAACCGTCACATTGATGGCGTAGCGTGTTAATCTAGTGTTAACCGTTATGGCTGCCTTCAGCCAAGCGGTAGGGAACCCCAGATAACTCTCCGACCAGCCACCCGCAGGGCTGATTGGATGCGCTTTTTTTCCGCCATCGCCAACTCGCATCGAGGCTACCGAAAAATGACCCACCCACTCCGGATGTCCAAGCTTACCCTTGGTCTCGTGGCTGCACTTGCTGCCGCTCCCGCCTTCGCCCAGACCACCACTGCCGGTGTCGGCGGCCAGGTCGTGACCAGCGGCGGCCAGCCCGTCGCCGGTGCTGAAGTCACCATCACCCACACCGAGTCGGGCACCGTGTCGCGCGCCACGACCGACGCGGCGGGTCGCTACAACGCGCGCGGCCTGCGCGTGGGTGGTCCGTACACCATCACCATCACCAAGCCGGGTGAAGGCACCAAGACCGAAGATGGCGTCTACCTGGGCGTGAACCAGACCGGCACCATCAATGCCATCCTGACCGGCGACATGGCCAAGGCCACCAACCTGGACACCGTGCAGGTCACCGCCGTCGGCGGCGGCTCGGAAGTGTTCAGCGCCACCAAGATGGGCTCGGGCACCAACATCAGCCAGGAGCAGATCGAGATTGCGCCGTCCATCGGCGGCAACATCCAGGATCTGATGCGCCTGGACCCGCGCGTGACCTTCATCGACCGCGCATCGGGCTCGATCTCGGCCGGTGGCCAGAACCCGCGCTACAACTCGATCAACATCGACGGCGTCTCGGCCAGCGACACCTTCGGCCTGGAAGGCAACAACATGCCGACCCGCCGCCAGCCGGTCGCCATGGAAGCCATCGAAGCGCTGGACATCAACCTGTCCAACTACGACGTCAGCATCGCTGGCGCTGCGGGTGCCACCGTCAATGCGGTGACCAAGTCCGGTACCAATGAATTCCACGGTTCGGTCTACGGCACCTACCGTGACGGTGACTGGTTCGGCAAGAACCCGGAAGGCAAGAAGTTCAACGGTTTCAACGACGAAAAGACCTACGGCATGACCCTGGGCGGCCCGATCGTCAAGGACAAGCTGTTCTTCTTCGCCAACTACGAGAAGTTCAAGCAGTCCGCGCCGGGCGCCGACCTGTCCAGCACTGCGCTGGGCAAGGCCAATGCTGACTACAGCATGGCTGACGTGACCCGTGCCCAGGAAATCGCCAAGGGCTATGGCTTCGATGCCGGCGGTATCGAAAGCAACGGCAACACCGATCTGGAAGAGTACGCACTGAAGCTCGACTGGAACATCAACGAGAACCACCGCGCCAACATCCGTTACAGCAAGCTCGAGCAGAGCAAGCTGCGCATCAACGGCATGGGTTCGACCTCGCAGGCGTCGCTGAGCTCGTACTGGTACCAGCACGTCAAGACCAACGAGAGCTACGTCGCCCAGGTCTTCAGCGACTGGTCCGACACCTTCTCGACCGAGCTGAAGGCTTCGTACCGCGAGTACTCGGCCGTCCGCCAGGTGCCGACCAATGCCCCGAGCATCCGCATCTACTTCCCGCGCGGCGGCGATGTGACCACGCCGGAAGGCGACTCGCTGTTCCTGGGTACCGAGACCAACTCGCAGAACAACGTGCTGGAAACCAAGGCGTGGAACTACTACGCCGCCGGTACGCTGACCCTGGGTAACCACGACCTGAAGTTCGGTGGTTCGTACGACACCAACGATGTCTACAACTACTACGGCGCTGGCTCGTGGGGTGCTTACACCTTCTACGGCCTGGACAATTTTGCCAAGGGTCAGTGGCAGACCTACCAGCTGAACAAGGAAAAGAGCGCGAACTCGATCGCGGCTGACTACAAGTACAGCAATCTTGCCCTGTTCGTGCAGGACACCTGGTACGTCAACAGCAACCTGACCCTGACCATGGGCCTGCGCGGCGACCGTCCGAAGGTGAGCCCGGCGCCGGCGTACAACCAGAAGGCGCAGACTGTCTTCGGTTATGACAACAGTGCGGTGTTCCCGAGCAAGTTCCTGATCCAGCCGCGCTTCGGCTTCAACTACACCTTCGACACCGAGCGCCCGACCCAGCTGCGCGGCGGCATCGGCCTGTTCCAGGGTGATGCGCCGCAGGTGTGGATCAGCAACAGCTACTCCACCACCGGCTTCAACTACGACTCGTACAACATCAGCCGCTACAACGGTCAGAAGTTCAATCCGGACAAGGACAACCAGCCGGTCCCGACCACCCCGGGCAGTGCGCTGCAGAACGTCAACTTCGTCGGTCGCGACTTCAAGCTGCCGTCGCTGTACAAGGCCAACCTGGCCTTCGATCACGAGCTGCCGTGGTACGGCATGGTCGCCTCGGCCGAGCTGCTGGTGACCAAGGTCAAGGATGGCCTGTACTACCAGCACCTGAACCTGGGCAAGGGCCGTCAGGTCGGTGCCGATGGTCGCGTGAACTACTACGTGCCTTCGGCTGACGGCAGGGCGTGGGGCACCAACGATGCGCGCAATGGTTATGCCGCACAGGGCTTCAACAACGTCTACCTGATCGACAACACCGACCAGGGTCGTACCTCGCAGTTCACCGTCTCGCTGAGCAAGCCGTGGAGCGCCAGCAGCGACTGGTCCTGGAACCTGGGCTACACCTACACCGATGCCAAGGAAGTGGGCAGCCTGACCAGCTCCACCGCCAGCTCGGGCTGGGGCTACCAGTACGCCTTCAATGCCAACGAGGAAATGCTGAACACCTCGCGCTACCAGATCCGCGACCGCCTGTCGGGCTCGCTGAACTGGAAGCACAAGTTCTTCGGCGACTACGAGACCAAGGTGGGTCTGGTGTACGAAGGCCGCAGCGGCCGTCCGTACAGCTACATCTATGTGAACGACGCCAACGGCGACGGCCGTTCGGGCAACGACCTGTTCTACGTGCCGCGTCGCGGCGAGGTCCTGTTCGGCACCCTGTCCAACGCCGGCAAGTTCACCGCCGATGCGGCGATGGAGAAGTCGTTCTTCGACTGGCTGGCGGCCAACCCGCAGCTGGCCAAGTACGAAGGCCAGGTGGCTCCGGCCAACCAGTTCCGTACCGGCTGGATCAACACCTTCGACATCCGCATCAGCCAGCAGCTGCCGGGCTTCATGAAGGGCCACAAGTCGGAGATCTGGCTGGACATCCAGAACGTCGGCAACATGCTCAACAAGAAGTGGGGCAACATCTACGACTACGGCTTCTACGCCAACGCTCGTGTTGCCAGCCTGCAGGGCCTGTACAACGGCAAGTACGTCTACAACTACCGTGGCGCGGACCTGCCGAGCGTCGCCAACTCGGATGCTGACGGCTTCGACGTCGGTGTGTCGCAGTGGTCGATGCAGCTGGGCTTCCGCTACCAGTTCTGATGCACTGACGTAGCTGTGCTGTAAACGGAAACGGCCGGGGAAACCCGGCCGTTTCCCGTTCAGGCGAAAGTCCTTGCAGGGTGCAAGGCAAGGGCGTAGCATCCAGAAATGTGCGCGGCGCCAACGCCGCCGATGCGGTCCCGGAAAGGCGAACGCGGGAAGCACATATCCAACGGTCGGGCTTCCCGGCCGTTTTGCTTTTTAAGGGGGCGGCAGTACAGTCGGAAACCTTGAAGGAAGCGAAAAATTGGACATGACCACGAACGAAAAATCGGCCCGTGCACTGCCGGTGCAGGATGCGCGGATCTACCCGCGCGGTGGGCTGGATGTGCTCTCGCGGGCCGAGGTGGCACGCCTGCGCGATGCCTCCGCGGGCGGCATGCATGAGCTGCTGCGTCGCTGCGCGCTGGCCGTGCTGACCAGCGGCAGCGCCTCGGACGATCCGCGCGCCGCGCGCGATCTCTACCCTGATTTCGACATCCAGGTGGCGCAGCAGGATCGCGGCGTGCGCATCGACCTGGTCAACGCACCGGCGATGGCCTTTGTCGACGGCGAGATCATCCGCGGCGTCGCCGAGCTGCTGTTCGCCGTCGTGCGCGATCTGGCCTACATGGCCATCGAGATGGGCCCGGCCTACGCCGCCGAGCTGGAGTCGTCCGAGGGCATCACCAATGCGGTGTTCGGCCTGCTGCGCAACGCCCGCATCCTCAACCCGGGTGATCCGAACCTGGTGGTGTGCTGGGGCGGCCACTCGATCTCGCGCGATGAGTACCTGTATACCAAGCAGGTCGGCTACGAGCTGGGCCTGCGCGGCCTGGACATCTGCACCGGCTGCGGCCCGGGCGCAATGAAGGGCCCGATGAAGGGCGCCACCATCGCCCATGCCAAGCAGCGCCGTACCGTGACACGCTACATCGGCCTGACCGAGCCGGGCATCATCGCCGCCGAGTCGCCGAACCCGATCGTCAACCACCTGGTGATCATGCCGGACATCGAGAAGCGCCTTGAGGCCTTCGTCCGCATCGGCCACGGCATCATCGTGTTCGCCGGTGGCGTCGGTACCGCCGAAGAGATCCTGTACCTGCTCGGCATCCTGCTGCGCGAGGAGAACAAGGACCTGCCGTTCCCGCTGATCCTGACCGGCCCGACCGTGGCCGCGCCGTACTTCGAGCAGATCGATCGCTTCATCCGCCTGACCCTGGGCGATGAGGCTGCCGAGCGCTACGAGATCATCATCGGTGACCCGGTGGCGGTGGCCAAGAAGATGGCCAACGGCATCAAGCGCGTGCGCGAGCACCGCCTGGCGCAGAAGGATTCGTTCTTCTTCAACTGGTCGATCGAGATCCCGTGGGAGTACCAGCAACCGTTCGTGCCGACCCACGAGGCGATGGCGGCGCTGGACCTGCATCACGGGCGTGCCCCGCACGCGCTGGCGGCCGACCTGCGCCGGGCGTTCTCGGGCATCGTGGCCGGTAACGTGAAGGAAGACGGTATGCGCCGCATCGAGCAGTTCGGGCCGTTCCAGATCCACGGTGACCCGGACATGATGCAGGCGCTGGATGCGCTGCTGCGCGCCTTCGTCGAGCAGCGCCGGATGAAGATCTCCGGCGAATACCAGCCCTGCTACCAGGTGCTGGCCTGAATCCGGGCCGGCGCGATGGGGATCGCGCCGGCACTGGCAGGGGAGGGCGGGTCGTCAAGCCTTTGACGCCCGTCGCCCCGGATTGACCGTTCATCCTGCCGCCGCTTGCCGGTGGCGGGGCGATGGCCCATCGTGGCCACCAACACGCTGGGGAGCGTCCAATGTCTTTGCGCCGGCAAAACGGTTTCACGCTGGTTGAACTGATGGTCACGCTGGCCGTCTTCGTGATCCTGGCGTCGATCGCCTATCCGAGCTTCCGCGGGATGATCCGCTCGAACCGGCTGGCGACCGCCAACAATGAACTGATCGCGCTGGCCAACCTGGCCCGCAGTGAAGGCATCCGCAACAGCAACGGTGGCGGTGTCTGTGGCAGCGCCGATGGCAAGGCCTGTGATGGCGACTGGTCCAAGGGCGTACTGGCCTGGTCGGACCTCGATGGCGACGGCCAGATGGGCAGTAATGATGTCGCGCTGCGCTTTTCGCAGGGCAACCCGCAGCTCAGCGTGGTGGGTCCGCCGGGTGCGGTCATCGCCTTCGACGGGCGCGGCCGGCGCCGGGCGGTTGCTGACCAGACGCTGGTGCTGTCGCCGGATGCGTGCAAGGCCGGTGAATCGAAAAGCACGCTGACGATCAACCAATCCGGCCAGGTCCGGGTGACCAAGGGAACCTGCTCATGAGCCGCCGCAACCTGGCCCGCCCACGGTCTTCACAGGGCGGCTTCAGCCTGATCGAAGTGATGGTGGCGGTGCTGATCCTGGCATTCGGGCTGCTGGGCTTTGCCCTGCTGCAGACCACCAACGTCCGCTTCGTGCAGAGCGCGAATTACCGTACCCAGGCCACCAACCTGGCCAACGACCTGATCGAGCTGATGCGCGCCCAGCGCACCGACACCCTGGCCGGTGGCGCCTATTCCTCGGCCTCGTTCTCGGCCGGCTCGGTGAAGCCCAGCGGCGCCTGTTCCTGGCCGACCGGCGCCGCCGTGACGCCGAAGACGAACGTGGCGCGCTGGCAGTGCGAGGTCGCGCGGACGCTCGGTGAAAAGGCCAGCGCACAGGTGACCTTCGTGCAGAGCACCGGCCAGGTCACCGTGGCCATCAGCTGGGGGGACCAGCGCTGGGATCCCAAGGATCCCGACAGCCTTACCACCTTCGGCCTGACGACCTTCCTGTGAACGCGCCCATGAGTCCAATTTCGCGAGCCCGAGGCCTGTCGCTGATCGAGCTGATGATCGCCATGGTCATCGGCCTGGTCCTGATGCTGGGCGTCACCCAGATATTCATCGCCTCGCGTGCGGCGTCACGCCTGTCCGAAGGCGCGGCCCGCACCCAGGAGAACGCGCGCTTCGCGCTGGATTTCCTGCAGCGTGACCTGCGCATGGCCGGCCATTTCGGTTGCGTCAACGACCAGGCCCACGTGGTCAAGAACACCGGCGATGTCGGCTACCACCTGGGCATCAGCTCGGGCAGTGGCGACCCGCAGGATTTCTCGGTTCCCGTGCAGGGATACGAGGCTGCAGGTACGGCGCCGGGCGCCACGCTGACGCTGGGCCGTGCGTGGAGTGCGGCGCAGTCGGTTCCGAAGAGCATTGCCAACCTCAAGCCGGCACCATTGCCGGGCAGCGACATCCTGGTGCTGCGCCTGATGAGTCCGGAAGGGGCCGTCGTCACCGGCATATCCGTGGCCGCGGGCGCGACTACCCTGACCGTCTCCAGTGATGGCATGGCCCGACTGAAGGCCAATGCCGCAGGCACGCCGACGGTCTTCGGCGTGGCCGACTGCACCCGTGCGGACGTATTCCCCGCCACCATCACCGGTTCGACGGTGAAGGTCGACAAGGTCGACCTGAGCAACTATTCGGTCAACAACGCGATGACCATGCTGTATCGCGCCGATGGCATGGCGTACTACATCGCGACCAATCCCAATGGCGAGCCGGCGCTTTACCGGGCACGCGCCAATGGCGCCGGCGGCTACGCCGATGGCGAGGAGCTGGTGGAAGGCATCGAGAACATGCAGTTCCTGTACGGCCTGGATGCCACCACGAACATTGCCCTGCCCACGCCGCCGACCGGTCGCATCGTCGACCAGCGCGTGGCCAGTGCGGTCAGCACCGGCACCGATGCGACCGCCGCAGGGCAGTGGCGCCGCGTCGGCATGGTGCAGGTGGGCCTGCTGGCGCGCAGTCCGCAGCGTGCGTCGGCCGAAGCGCCGGGCAGCGCGGCCACCTATCCGGCCATCCTGGGGGTGGGTTTTGCCCCGGCCGATCCTTACGACCAGCGCCATCGTGGCGCCTATGAAGCGTCCGTTGCGCTGCGCAACCGCTTGTTCGGGAACTGACGACCATGCGCACTCATCCTTCCTCCAGGCGCCGTCCCTTCGTTGCCCAGGCACGGCAGCAGGGCGCCGTGCTCTACGTCGCGCTGATCATGCTGGTGCTGCTGGCCCTGCTGGGCGTGATCGGCATGCAGGTGGCCGGCATGCAGGAGCGCATGGCGGCCGGCTACCGGGCGACCAACATGGCGTTCCAGAACGCCGAAGGTGCGGCGCGCAGCGCCGAGAACGCGGTGGAGAACATCGCCAACCGGAAGGATGCCGGTACCAATCCGGCCGTAACGTCCGCCGACATCAGCCAGCAGTGCGATGACGGCTTCGATCCTTCGGGGTGGGTCGCGAAAACCAAGCTGGGCAGCAAGCCGGCGATCTATGTCCGTGAAATCCAGGGCTGCATCCAGGGGGAGGGTGCGCTGGACATGGGCAAGTCGGTGGAGAAGCCAACGCCGGTCTACCAGATCACGACGTATGCCGGTGATACCACCAGTGATGCGACGTCGCGTGCGGCGATCGATACCGTATTCAAGCTGTGAGGGTGGGGAGCCCATGAACACTCGCAACCGCAGGATCCTGGCAGGCGTTGGCCTTGCCGTCTTGGCCGCTGGCGGCTATCTGGCGCATACCCTGTTTGCCGCACAGGCGCAGGGCGTGCTGGCGCAGGAGCCGATGAACGTGCAGACGCGCGCGACACCGGCGTTCATCATGGCGGTGGACGATTCGGGTTCGATGAACTTCGAGCGCATGTTCCCCGGTGGTGACGGCCGCATGCGCTGGAATTCCAGCAACGGCAGCTTCTTCAACAACGATGGAAGCTTCTTCAGCGTGGGTACGGCGTGCGCCAACAACTCGGTGGACTGCTATCTCTACCTGTACCCGCACGCGGATTTCAACAAGGAGTATTCGCCGGGTCGCGCCATTCCGCCGCTGGACATCTACGGCTTCGCCCGTTCGCATGTCTACAACGCCAGCTACTTCAACCCGGACGTGACCTACCGCCCGTGGACCAATGCCGATGGCACGCTCTGGGCTGACGCGGTGCTCACCCAGACCCGCGCCGATCCGCGTTCGGGCCAGCGCGGTTACAACGCCGTGTACAACATGACGACCGACCGTTCCACGACGGCGGAGCAGTTCCAGTTCGTCAGCGGCATGCGGATTCCCGACCTGTCCGGCACCGGTAACTCCTATTACACCGGCCGTGGCTGGAGTACGGCGGCGATCAGCAACACCGGCAACACCACCTATGCGGTGACCTATTTCCCGGCCACGTTCTACCTGCCAGCGGCGGCGCCGGCACCGGCGGGCTACAAGACCGACAATGCCAGCCGGCCGCTGATCGCAGGGGCATGTGGCCCCGGCTGCGACATGCGCCGCTACCAGATCAAGTCGGGCAACTATTCAAGTTCCGCGGCCTACAACGCCGCGATCCAGAACTTTGCCAACTGGTTCCAGTACCACCGCAACCGTGTGCTGGCGATCGTCGGTTCGTCGACGGCCGCGCTGGTCAGCGTGGACACGATGCGCGTGGGCTACTTCACCATCAACAAGCTCAGCAACGCGACCATGTACGACATGGTCACCAACCGTGCTGATCTGTACTCGCAGATCTACGGGTTGACCGCCAGTGGCGGCACGCCCAATCGTCGCGCCGTGGAGTACCTGGTGGACCAGTTCCGCCGTACCGATAGCGGCGCGCCGGTCCAGCTGGCCTGCCAGCGCAACGGCGGCATGCTGTTCACCGACGGCTACACCAACTCCGGCAACACGGCGAACAGCGGTTTCGGTGATGCCGATTCGGTGAACTCGACCCATCTGCCGTCCATTCCGTTCGCCGATGGCTACAGCAATACCATCGCCGACATCGCGGCGGCGGCCTATGCCGGTTCCCGCACGCCCCTGCGTACCGGGACCAGCTTCCCGGCCGGGCAGGTGCCGGTCAGTGACAAGTGCAATTCGCTGGACAAGAGCAGCCCGGACTGGAAGCGCCTGGACTGCCAGACCGACCTGCACATGAATTTCTACGGCGTGACCCTGGGCGCGCAGGGCAAGATCTATGGCGTCAACCAGGCAGCGACCGACGATCCCTACAAGAACCCGCCGAACTGGGCCGGCAACGGCAACCCGATCAATGTCGATGACGGTACCGTCATCGATGAACTGTGGCACGCGGCCGTGAACAGCCGTGGCGAATTCATCAACGCACAGACCCCGGCAGATGTCACTGAGGCCATGCGCCGGGTGCTGTCTTCGATCACCGGTGGTGCATCGCCGTCGGGAACGATCGGCATCAGTGGTGCGCGCATCGGCACCGGCTCGCTGGCGGTGACCCCGCGCTATGACATCACCAACAGTGGCACCGACTGGTCGAGCAAGCTGACCGCATCCAGCGTCAAGGTCAACGCCGACCAGGTGGCGGAACTCACCGAGGTGTGGGAAGCCTCCAGCCGCCTGACATCGTCCGGTCGCCGGATCGTGGCCAACAAGCTGGGTTCGCCGGTGGACTTCAACAGCGCCCGCATCAGCCTGCAGGATCTGTGCAGCAAGCCCAGCGGCAAGTACGCGACGATGCTGGTCTGTTCCAGCGACAAGCTGACGACGATCAAGGCCGACCTGGCCAGCGCCATCAACTATCTCAGTGCCGACAGCTCGACCGAAGTCCGCAACGGCGGCAAGTACCGCGACCGGACCACGCCGCTGGGTGACATCGTCAATTCGGCGCCGGTGGTGAGCTCGCCGCTGGACGACTACGGTTACCGCCAGCTCGGTGGCACCTACGCCAAGAGCTATACGGACTACCTGGCCACCAAGGCCAAGTCGCAGCGGTACATGGTGTATGTCGGTGCCAACGACGGCATGCTGCATGCCTTCGATGGCGGCATGAAGGCTGATGCCAAGCAGGATGGCACGGGTGGCAAGGAGAGCTTTGCCTACATCCCGGCTACCGCGCTGGGCCATATGGCCAACCTGCTGTTCCCCTATAAGTCCGACACCGCCGATCAGACGTTCCGTCATCGCTATTACGTCGATGGCCCGGTTGCCGTGTCCGATACCTTCAATGGCAGCAGCTGGCAGACCAGCCTGGTGGGTACCACCGGTGCCGGTGGCCGTTCGGTGTTCGCACTGGACGTCACCACGCCGGACAGCTTCGGCACCGGCAACGTGTTGTGGGAAATCAGCGACATCAACTCGTCGCTGAGGGACGAGGTACGCAACAACATCGGCTTCGTGCTGGGCAAGCCGGTCATCGTGCCGGTGAAGAGTGGTACCGGCGTGGCCTGGAAGGCGATCTTCGGCAATGGCTACGGCAGCGCCAACGGCAAGGCGGTGCTGTTCGTGGTCGATATGGCCACCGGCGACATCCGGATGATCGAAGCGGTCGAGGGCACCTCAGGCGCCGGCATCTCCGGGGACAATGGATTGGGCAATGTGGTCGTGGTCGATCGCTGGACCGGCGCGAGCCAGGATGCGCGCGGCCGTGATGGACTGGCCGACACCGTCTATGCAGCCGATCAGCGTGGCGCGGTGTGGAAGTTCGACCTGACCAGCAGTGCGAATACCACGCTGACCGTGCCGATGTTCACCAGCCAGGCGGCCCAGGACTCCTCCAACAAGACCTACCGCCAGCCGATCACCGGTGGCATGACCGCCGCGACCGGGCCCTCCGGTGGCGTGATGCTGTATTTCGGCACCGGCAGCTTCTCGTTCACCAGCGACAAGGATGACAAGGCGCAGCAGGCGCTGTATGCCGTGAACGATCTGTCGGGCAAGACGGTGACCTCGACGGTGACCGCTGCCAACCTGGTTCCGTACACGGCAGCAGCCGCCGCTGCAGGGGCCGATGAGCGCAAGATCACGGCGGGTGCGGCTCCAGCCAATGCGCGCGGCTGGATGATCCAGCTGCCTGCCGGCAATGGCGAGCGCGCGGTTGGCAATCCGACCCTGGTCAGTGGCATCGTTTTCATGCCGACCTATGTGCCCAACATGGAAACGGTCGGCTGTTCGACCAGTGGCTCGAACTGGTTGTTCGGACTGTCGTCGATCAGCGGCCTGCCGATGCTGGAGAACGTCCGCTACGGCTCGCCGGCCGGTAGCCAGCCCGGATCAGGGACCGCGGCGATCGCGTTGAAGACCGGGGGAACCGCGCCGGTGCGTGACGTCTCGTTGTCCGTGCTGCCACGTCCGACGGAAAACAAGGGGCCGCCCGGAGGCAGCACCTGCTGGATGGCCGTCGGTGCGGCGGGCAGCCAGTCGCTGTATCTGCCTTACCCGTGCGGTCGCCAGTCCTGGCGCCAGCTCCAGTAACCCCAGTGCGAGGATCCACGCTCATGTTGCACACTCCCATGCCTCGCCGCGCGGCTGGCTTCACGCTGATTGAGTTGATGATCGTGGTGATCGTCATCGGCATTCTGGCGGCGATCGCCATTCCGTCCTATCAGGAGTACGTGCGCCGATCGCATCGTGCGGTGGTGAAGGCGGACCTGGCCGAGTACGCGCAGCGTGCCGAGCGCTACCACACCAGCAACAACTCCTACACCGGCTACGCGCTGCCGACCAAGGTGTCGCCGCGTGATGGCGGTACCGTGCGCTACAACCTGGACTACAAGGGGGATGGCACCAGCTTCACCATCACCGCCACCCCGCAGGGCACGCAGGCCAAGGACAGCTGCGGCACGATGAGCGTGGACCAGGCCAACCGCAAGACGGCTGACGGCGGCGTTGCCAGCTGCTGGTGAAACAGGTGTTGATCTTCCTGTAATCGACCAGTACAATGCGCCTCCCCGCCCGAATAGCTCAGCCGGTTAGAGCACTTGACTGTTAATCAGGGGGTCGTTGGTTCGAGTCCAACTTCGGGCGCCAGATACTGCAAAAGCCGCGAGAAATCGCGGCTTTTGCTTTTCTGCGAGAGCATTCAGCAGGGTGTATCGCGGTCCACGCGCTCACTGCGGGCGCGGCCGCCATTGTTGACGATCAGCGCACCGTGCAGCCGGTTGCCTGCGCAGATGCGCAGGGTCAGGTTGGCCCCCGGGCTGCGTCCATCTGCCTGGAAGAACAGCTGCGGGCGCCCACTGCTGGCCTGGGCATGGATCGAGACGTCCGAGCGCCCAGTGTGATGGCTCAGGATCACCTCCGACGACGCCGGCTCCCCGCGCCGGTCGCCACTGCGGTAGATGATCCAGCCTGCGCTCCAGTCGTCGCTGCAGCGCAGGCCGTCGACACTGGCGCAGAGGCCGATCAGCTCACGCCTGCGCACTGCCTCGCTGCGCGCGCTGGACAGGCTCGCGTGCAGGGTCAGCTGCAGTGCATCGGCGCGTTGCCGCAGCAGCAGGGGCTGCAGCGCCGGCCAGGACGCGGCCAGCAGCACCGCCAGCACGGCGATGACCACCAGCAGTTCAGTCAGGTGCACGCCCCGCGCTGAGCGGGGGCCGAGGGGGCAGGGGGTGTAGGTCGGGTGCATGCATCCAGCCTCCGCGCCGGGCTGCGCGACCGCCATCGGGAATCCCCGTGGCGGGCTGCCCGGCGACCCCTCAGCCAGCCATCACCCCTTGCCCCGTATACTCATCCTTCCCGGGAACTGGCAACACCATGAGCGACAGTTTTGAACTTGTCTCGCCGTATTCGCCGGCGGGCGACCAGCCCGATGCCATCGCGAAGCTGACCAGCAACTTCGAGGCCGGCATCGCCAAGCAGACCCTGCTCGGCGTGACCGGCTCGGGCAAGACCTACACCATCGCCAACGTCATCCAGAACGTGCAGAAGCCGACGCTGATCATGGCGCCGAACAAGACGCTGGCGGCGCAGCTGTATGGCGAGTTCAAGGCGTTCTTCCCGCACAACGCGGTGGAGTATTTCGTCAGCTACTACGACTACTACCAGCCGGAAGCCTACGTGCCGTCGTCGGACACCTTCATCGAGAAGGACAGTTCGATCAACGAGCACATCGAGCAGATGCGCCTGGCCGCGACCAAGACCCTGCTGTCGCGCCCGGATGCGATCGTGGTGGCGACGGTGTCGGCGATCTATGGCCTGGGTGCACCGGAAGACTACCTGTCGCTGCGCCTGATCCTGTCCAGGGGCGAGCGCATCGACCAGCGCGACCTGATCAATCACCTGACCCAGCTGCAGTACACACGTAACGAGTACGAGCTGCAGCGCGGTACCTTCCGCGTGCGCGGCGAAGTGATCGACGTGTTCCCGGCCGAGTCGGACAGCGAAGCACTGCGCCTCGAACTGTTCGATGGCGAGGTCGAGAAGATCACCCTGTTCGATCCGTTGACCGGCGAGACGCTGCGCAACATGCAGCGCTTCACGGTCTACCCGAAGACCCACTATGCGACCACGCGTGAGCGCGTGCTGGCGGCGATCGAGACGATCAAGGTGGAGCTGAAGGAACGGCTGGAGCAGCTGTACGCGCAGAACAAGCTGGTGGAGGCGCAGCGCCTGGCCCAGCGCACGCAGTTCGACCTGGAAATGATGGCCGAGGTCGGCTACTGCAACGGCATCGAGAACTACTCACGGCACCTGACCGGCAAGAACGCGGGCGAGCCGCCGCCGACCCTGTTCGACTACCTGCCGGCCGATGCGCTGCTGGTGATCGACGAATCGCATGTGACCATTCCGCAGATCGGCGCCATGTTCAAGGGTGACCGCTCACGCAAGGAGACCCTGGTCGAGTTCGGCTTCCGGCTGCCGTCGGCGCTGGACAATCGTCCGCTGCGTTTCGAGGAATGGGAGGAGCGCTGCCCGCGCGCGATCTACGTGTCTGCCACGCCGGGGCCTTACGAATACCGCGAGGCCGGTGACGAGATCACCGAGCTGGTGGTGCGCCCGACCGGCCTGATCGACCCGGTGGTGGAGATCCGCCCGGTGGGCACCCAGGTCGACGACCTGATGAGCGAGGCCAACGAGCGCATCAAGGCGGGTGACCGCGTGCTGGTCACCACGCTGACCAAGCGCATGGCCGAGAACCTCACCGAATACCTGACCGAGCATGGCATCCGCGTGCGCTACCTGCACTCGGACGTGGACACGGTCGAGCGCGTGGAGATCATCCGCGACCTGCGCCTGGGCAAGTTCGATGTGCTGGTCGGCATCAACCTGCTGCGCGAGGGCCTGGACATGCCCGAGGTATCGCTGGTGGCGATCCTCGACGCCGACAAGGAGGGCTTCCTGCGCTCCACCGGCTCGCTGATCCAGACCATCGGCCGCGCTGCCCGCAACGTGCGTGGCAAGGCGATCCTGTATGCCGACAGGATCACCCGTTCTATGCAGGCGGCAATCGATGAAACCGACCGTCGCCGCGCCAAGCAGGTCGAGTACAACGAAGAACATGGCATCGTGCCGCGCTCGGTGGCGCGCCCGATCGTCGATGTCCTCGAAGGCGCGCGTTCGGATGCCGCGGAAAAGGAATCCAAGAAGGGCAAGGGCAAGGGTCGGGCGGGCGTGGCCGAAGAGGCGGCCGACTATCGTTCGCTGTCGCCGGCGCAGCTTGGGGTCCGTCTCAAGGCGCTGGAACAGCAGATGTACCAGCACGCCAAGGACCTGGAATTCGAGGATGCCGCGCGCGTGCGTGACCAGATCCGGCAGCTGAAGGAAGCCAGCCTGGGCTGAACGCGGCAGTGCAGCATCATCTTCACAAAAGTGTTGCGCTTCCCTGCCGGCATCCGTAATATACGCGGCCTGCACCGACGCAATCGCGGAAATGCAGAAGCAAAACGGGCGGTTAGCTCAGCGGTAGAGCACTACCTTGACATGGTAGGGGTCACAGGTTCGAACCCTGTACCGCCCACCACGAAGTCCTCGCAGGAGGGCTGTCGTGAACTGCAAAGCCCGGCCCTGGCGCCGGGTTTTTACGTAACAAGGCCAGTCTTCGGGCGGCAAGAACAAGATGGGCGGTTAGCTCAGCGGTAGAGCACTACCTTGACATGGTAGGGGTCACAGGTTCGAACCCTGTACCGCCCACCACCTGCTCCCGGCGTTGCCGGTGTAGCGGTGGAAAGGATGAAAGCCGGCCCCGGGGCCGGCTTTTTTCGTTCCGGGGACAGTGCCCCGGCGTTTCCGCGAAGCCGCCTCCCTACCGGTTCAGTGGCGTGAAATCAGCGGGTGATGGTGATCGAACGCTGGATCTGCCAGTGGCCATCGACGCGCTCCCACAGCTGCGCCACACGTACCCGGGCCAGCGCAGCATGAGGGCTGCCGCCGTGGTCGCCTGCCGGTTGCTGGCTGCCCAGGCGCAGCACGCGGTCCTGGCGCAGGTGATAGAGCTGCAGGGGCAGCGCTTCATGCGTGTCCTGCGGGCCCTCGGTGCGCAGGATCTGGCTGCGCAGGGCATCCTCGGTGGGCCCGCTGCCGTTGCCGAACAGGCTGGAGAACAGCAGGATCAGGGCAAGCATCGGCATGGCACGGTGCTCCAGCGGGAAAGTGCATGCAGGCTGGCATGGCCGGCCGGGCACCGCAGCCGGCCTGCGACGAAGGCGGGGATTGCGTCGCCAAAGGCAGGCAGGCGCCGATGAATCCGGGCCGCGCAGGCGTAGACTCGGCGCTACCGCGCAACCGCGCCATCACTGCAAGGAGCTGCCGCATGAGCGATCACGTCCCGGTGTCCAGGCCCAATCCGTTCCTGGAACGCCTGTTCGGCGGCAACATGCTGGAAGGCACGTTCAAGGCAGTGATCTGGGTTGCGATCCTGTGCGCGCTGCTGGCGTGGACCACGCTGCGCTGAGCGACGCTGCCGCGCGGGCTTCTCTGCTGATGCAGTGAATACGGGTGCCGCCGCAAGAGCGCGGCGGCAGTGTCCGTGCGTGTGTCGTCAGGCGCTGAAGGCCTGGCGCAGGCTGCGCAGGGTCGCCTGGCGATGTTCCCGGGCCGTTGGTTCGCCCATCTCCAGCTCCTGCAGGCGCAGTCCGACCAGGGTCATCGACAGCGCATAGCCGCGTGCGGCGTCGGCAACGCGTGACAGGCCCACTGCACGGCGTGCCAGTGCGTTCACGTGTTCAAGGTCGGGCATCAGCCCCAGATAGACGCGCTCGGCGCTGTCCAGGTCGGGCGCGCGCAGGATCGCGTGGGCTTCGGTGGCGGGGGAGACGGAGGCCATGGGGGGTCCTTGTCCGTAGGGGGCACGCGCTCAGAAGGCGCGCATCAGGGAAACGAAGGCTGACGTCTGCGTGCCACGTCGTGCCATCGGGCTGTCCTTCACTGCATCACCGAACCACTGGTTGGCCACCACGCCGGTGGCGCGCCATTTCGTGCCCAACGGCGTGCTGACCGCGATCTGCAGGCTCGGCGACGTGGTACTGCCCGGGCGGTAAGCGGCGAGGCCCGAGCGCAGTGCTTCTTCGTCGCTGATGCCGTAGTAGTAGTCGAGCAGCCGTGCACTGGAATGCACCACGCCCGCCCGCGGCACCCAGGTGAAGCGACCTGCCTGGATCAGGTAGCTGTAATGCAGGCGCGACTCGATACCGCCGCCATGGCCGGTGACTTCCCGCATCACGCTGGCCTCGACCATGCCCCAGTCGGCGCTGTACTCACCGTTGATCCCCGCCATGGCCGACATCTGCCGGCTGTGCAGGCGGCGCAGCTGCGCATCGTTCACATCGTCGGTCTTGAAGCGCAGCGTGTAGGGCGTGACCGCCGCCGACAGGCGCAGTCCCTGGCCCTTGTAGAGGTACATGCCCAGCGAGCCAGGGCTGGCGAAGAAGCGCTCGCCCTGCCAGGCAACGGCCGGTACCACCAGCGGTTTGACGTCATAGTGCGCGTATGCGCCGGAGGTGGCGCCAGCGCTGATGCCGGCCTGCACGCCCGGGTCCTGCCCGGCAGCATGGGCGAGCAGCGGCACGCCGAGGGCAGCGGTGAACAGCAGCGGGCGCAGCAGGGTCGGGGACAGCGACGGCATCGATCAGCCACGTTGCAGGGGATGGCTGCGCATGGTGACGGGGCAACATTGTCAGAACATTGCGCCCGCGCGTTCGGCATGCATGGGCGCAAAATCACGGCGCCAGGCACTATGATCGGCAGCGTTTCCGGTTGACGAGTCCCTGATGCGCATCCTCCTGGTCGAAGACGATCCTGATCTGTCCCGTGCCCTGCAGTCGGGCCTGGAGCGGCAGGGCGTGGTCGCCGACGTGGTCGGCAGCCTGGCCGAGGCCGCGCTCGCATTGCGCGAACCGGTGCACCAGCTGCTGCTGCTCGACCGTCAGCTGCCCGATGGCGATGGCGCCGGATTCGTCGCGACGGCGCGCGCGCTGCGGCCGAACCTGGCGGTGATCATGCTGACCGCCAAGGGCACGCTGTCGGACAAGGTCGAAGGCCTGGACGTCGGTGCCGATGACTATCTGGTCAAGCCGGTGGCGATCGAGGAACTGATGGCACGCATCCGCGCCGTTTCGCGCAGGCCCTCGGCGATGGTGACGCCAAGCCTGCGGCTGGGGCGGCTCGAGTTCGATTTCGAATCGCTGCAGGCACAGGTGGAGGGCCAGCCACTGGCATTGCCACGGCGGCAGGTGCTGGTGCTGCAGGCGTTGGCGATGCGGCAGGGGCGCACGGTCACCCGCAGTGCGTTGGAGGCTGCGGTGTACGGTTTCGACGATGAGATCCAGTCCAATGCGCTCGACGCGCACATCTCCAAGCTGCGCAAGGCGCTGCAGCAGGCCGGTGCCGGCGTGGAGATCCACGTGATACGGGGCGTCGGCTACCTGCTGGCGGAGGCCTGAGATGGCCCGTCCGATCCGTTCGATCACCCTTGGCCTGGCCTGGCGCCTGTTCCTGGCGCAGGCCTTTACCGTGCTGTTCGCGGTGGTCGCGCTGATCCTGACCTGGGGGGACAAGGACTCCTGGGGCATGGACATGTTCGTTGCCGAGGCCGTGGCCAAGGCGGTGCACAGCGAAGGCGGCCGCCTGGTGCTGGACCAGGCGCGCTGGGACAAGCTCGATGCCAACGCCGGCGGCAATCTCTGGTTCGCCGCTGTGGACGACAAGGGTATGTGGCTGGAGCGCGGCACCATTCCGGCAATCCACGCGCCGCTGCTCGCCCGCCTGCCGACCGTGGGTGCCACTGAACTGGGTTCGCTGGTACCGCCCTATCTGGACGTGGCGCGGGTCATGATCCGCAACGAGGATGGGCGCCGCATCACGGTGATGGTCGGTGGCGCACCCAAGGGCGGGCTGCTGGATGGCGCGCTGATGGTGTTGCGCCTGATCGGCCTGTGGTTCTTCCTGCCACTGATCGTCGTCACCCTGCTGGTGATGCCGACCGTGATCCACCGTGCGATGCGAGGCGTGCGCCGTTCCGCGCAGCAGGCCAAGGAACTGGACATCGGCCAGCCCGGTGCACGCCTGGATGCGCAGCTGGTCTCCACGGAAGTGGCACCGCTGGTGGAAGCGTTCAACGACGCCATCGACAAAGTGCAGCAGGGCTATGCCGCGCGCGACAAGTTCCTTGCCGACGCCGCGCACGAGCTGCGCGTGCCGATCGCCGTGGTGCAGGCGCGCCTGTCGCAGCTGCCGCAGGGCGAGCTGAAATCGCAGCTGCTGACCGAC
Source organism: Stenotrophomonas sp. S4 (assembly GCF_054187805.2). Lineage (NCBI taxonomy): Bacteria > Pseudomonadati > Pseudomonadota > Gammaproteobacteria > Lysobacterales > Lysobacteraceae > Stenotrophomonas > Stenotrophomonas sp. S4. Next base: position 1,598,648 of record NZ_CM196188.1, read on the forward strand.
GTGGCACGGCTGGGCAATGTTGCCGAGCACCTGCTCGACCTGCAGCGCCTGGACCGCAACGTGGGTGCATTGCAGCGGCTGGACCTGGCCCTGCTGGTGCGTGAAGCAGCGGCGGACCTGGCGCCGTTGGTGGTTGGCGCCGGTTATGGCTTCGAAGTGGATGCGCCGGAAGCGCCGGTGTGGATCCACGGCGACAGCCTGGCGCTGGGGCGGGTGATCGCCAACCTGGTACACAACGCGATCGTGCATGGCGGTGGCCGTGGCACCATCTGCGTGCGGTTGGATACGCGCGGGTTGCTGGAAGTCAGCGACCAGGGCGCGGGCATTCCGGTGGGCGATCGTGAGGCGATCTTCGAGCCGTTCCATCGCCTGCGCGCGGCGGGCAGCGGTAGTGGTCTCGGCCTGCACCTGGTGAAGGAAATCGTGCAGCACCACGGTGGCTCGGTCAGTGTCGGCGAGGCCTCCGGGGGCGGCGCGAGCTTCCGGGTCAACTTCCATCGCGGCAGCGTTCGACGCTGACGCAGCTTCGGGGCAAGTCCCGATAGGCAACCTGCTGCCGGCGGCGGCAGGCTGGCTGCATGGCCGATGAGCGTTCCCCGTCTCCCTTGCTGGGCAGTGGCGCCGCTGCGGCGCTGACGCTGGGCGCGCTGGCCTGCGTGCAGCTGCCGCTGCTGCCGCCGCTGTGGGCCTGCACGCTGATGATCGTGCTCGGCAGTGCAGGGTGGGGGCTGCGCTGGCGCGGGCGTCTGCCTGCGGTCGTGCTGTTCGGTGTTGGCTGGACGGCGGTGCACGGGCACTGGGCGCTGCAGGAGCAGCTTCCACCGGGCCAGCCGCCACGGAATGTGGTGGTCAGTGGCCGGGTCATCGATCTGCCGGATCACGGCGCCGCGCACACCCGCTTCCTGCTGCAGGTCAATGAGAGCACCGACCTGCCATCACTGCGTGGCAAGCGCCTGCAGGTCACCTGGAACGATGCCTGGCGTACCACCGATCCCAGCGACGCCGGGCGAGGGCGCCATCAGGTCCTGGCCGGCGCGCAGTGGCATCTGGCCCTGCGCGTGCGGGCGCCGCGTTCGCGGATCAATCCCGGTGGTTTCGACGGTGAGCGCCATGCGTTGCTGCGAGGCGTGTCCGGCAGTGGGACAGTGCGGGCGCCGGCCAGCGCGCGTGAGCTGCAGGCCGCGCATGGCCTGCCGGCATGGCGTGAGCGCACCAGTGCCGCCATTGCCGCGCAGGCGGCCCATCCGGCCGCGCGCTTCGTGCAGGCGTTGGCATTGGGCGATACGCGTGGCCTGTCCGACAGTGATTGGGATCAGTTGCGGGCGCTGGGACTGACCCATCTGGTGGCCATTTCCGGGTTCCATGTCGGGGTGGTCGCGGGGCTGGGGGCGCTGCTGTGCCGCGGGCTGTGGTGGCTGTGCCCGCTGCTGGCCTGCCGTTGGCCACGTCCGCAGGCGGCGGCCTGCGCCGCGGCCCTGGCCGCAGCAGGCTATGCGCTGCTGGCCGGCGGCGAGTTGCCGACCGTGCGCACGGCGCTGATGATCGGGTTGATCGCACTGGCACGCAGCGGGCGGCGCCCGCTCGGTGCCGTGCAGGGGCTTGCGTTGGCGGCGCTGGCGCTGCTGTTGCCGGCGCCCCTGTCGGTGCTGTCAGCGGGTTTCTGGCTCAGCTTCGGTGGCGTGCTGTGGCTGGTGTGGTGCCTGCCACAGGGACGTCCGCGCGGGATGGCTGCCAACCTGCGCGGGTTCCTGGCCGCACAGGGGGTGGCCAGCGTCGGCCTGTTGCCGCTGGGTATCGCCTTGTTCGGTGGCACCGCCTGGCTGGGGCCGCTGGTGAACCTGCCGGTCATTCCATGGTGGACCCTGCTGGTGGTGCCGCTGTCGCTGCTGGGCACCGCCCTGCAGGTGCTGCATGAGGGGGCCGGGTGCTGGGCGTGGCGTGCGGCGGCGTGGCTGTTCGAGATCAGCTGGCAGGCCCTGCAGCCGCTGGCGGCGCACCCGCAGGCGATGTGGTGGCTGGCCGAGGCGCCGGCCTGGGCCGTGCCGGCGGCGCTGCTGGGTGTGTTCTGGGGGCTGCTGCCACGCGGTGCCGGGGGCGGGCTGGCTGGCCTGCTGCTGTGCCTGCCGCTGCTGTGGCCGGCGCGTGAGCGCCCGGCCGAGGGGGAGCTGGAGCTGCTGGTGCACGACGTTGGCCAGGGTACGGCGGTGTTGCTGCGTACCGCGCGGCATGCGCTCTGGTATGACGTGGGGCCGCCGAACGGGGGCGAGGGCAGTGAGCGAATCCTGGTTCCGTCACTGCGGGCGTTGGGCCAGGCTCCGCCCGAGCGGGTGCTGCTCAGCCACGACGATCTCGATCATGCGGGCAACCTGCCGCGCCTGCGTCTTCAGCTGCCGGGTCTGTCATTGCTGGCGCCGCCAGGCAGTACGATCGCCGGGGCCGGGCGTTGCCAGCGCGGCCTGCGCTGGCACTGGGACGGCGTCGATTTCCAGGTGCTGCACCCGGATGCCGGCAGCCAGCGGGCCGAAAACGAGGACAGCTGCGTGCTGCGCGTGGCCGGCGCCCATGGCGTGGTCCTGCTGCCGGGGGACATCGGCCGTCCGGCCGAACAGGCGCTGTTGCGGGCGTCTCCGGCGGCGCTGAAGGCGGATGTGGTGCTGGTGCCGCACCATGGCAGCGGCGGCAGCTCCAGCGCGCCCTGGGTGGCGGCGGTGTCCCCCCGGCTGGCACTGGTCTCGGCCGGGCACCAGAACCGTTTCGGCCACCCGCGCCGGGACGTGGTCCGGCGCTGGCAGGCGCAGGGGGCCGAGGTGGTGTCCACCGTGGAGTCTGGTGCGATCCGCGTATGGCTTGGCGCACAAGGGCTGCAGCTGCGTGAACAGCGTATCCATGCATCCCGGTGGTGGGATGCCGCTGGGCGGGCGCGGTCGGCTGCTATCCTATCGCCGATCGAACAAGCGGCCGTTGGGCCGGAGGGTTGAAACGTGTGGGAACTGGTCAAGGCCGGTGGCTGGCCGATGGTGCCGCTGCTGCTGTTGGGCGTACTGGCTTTGGCGATCATCCTGGAGCGTTTCTGGTCCCTGCGGCGAACGGAGGTGCTGCCGCCCGGCCTCGGCCAAGAAGTGCGCAACTGGGCCGCGCGCGGCAAGCTTGACCCGGCGCACCTGCAGACCCTGCGTGCCAACTCGCCGTTGGGCGCACTGCTGGCGGCCGCGCTGGAAGCCCGCAACCGCCCGCGCGACCAGATCCGCGAGCGCATCGAGGATACCGGCCGCCATCTGGTGCACCGCATGGAGCGTTTCCTCAACGCGCTGGGCACCATCGCGTCGGCCGGCCCGCTGCTGGGCCTGCTGGGCACCGTGATCGGCATGATCCAGATGTTCCTGGGCATCCTCGACCATGGCGTGGGTGATGTGAACCAGCTGGCCGGCGGTATCGGCAAGGCCCTGGTGTGCACCGCCACCGGCATGATCGTGGCCATCCCGGCACTGATGTTCCATCGCTACTTCAAGGGCCGCATCCACGGCTACGTGGTGGAGATGGAGCAGGAAGCCAGCGCCCTGCTGGACACGCTCGACGGTCGCCCGGGGGTGATGAACCCGTCACCGTCGGCACGCCCCGCCAACGCCGCCACGGCGAAGGCCTGATCGATGCGTATCGGCAATGACCGATCCCAGGATGAGCCGCATATCGATCTGGTCCCGCTGATCGACGTCATCCTGGTGCTGATCATCTTCTTCGTGGTCACCACCACCTTCGATGCGCGCTCGACGCTGCAGGTGCAGCTGCCTACCGCCAGCCAGCAGCCCAACAACGAGCCGCCGCGTTCGCTCAGCGTGCTGATCAACGCCGAAGGACGCTATTTCATCAATGACCAGGAAGTGCTGCGCAGCGATGTCGAGTCGGTCAAGCAGACCATCGCCGCCGTCGCCGGCAGTGATCGCAGCCAGCCCGTGCTGCTGCGCGCCGACGCGCGTACTCCCTACCAAGCCGTGGTGACTGCGCAGGACGCGCTCGGTCAGCTCGGTTTCCGTCGTATCGCCATTGCAACTGCGCCAGAGGTGCGTCCATGAGTTCCCATCACGCGCCGGTGTGGCCGATCTACAAACGTCTGCTGGGCTACACCCGCACCTACTGGGTATTCATGGTGGGCGCGGTCATCGCCATGGTGGTCGAAGCCCTGGCCGGCTACCACTTCACCAAGCTGATGGAGCCGCTGGTCAACGAAGGTTTCGTCGATCCGCAGCCGCGCGCGGCCGTGGTGCTGCCGCTGACCATCCTCGGCCTGTTCCTGATGCGCAGCGTGGCCACCTGGGTCAGCGACTACACGCTGGCCAAGACCGGCCGCAGCGTGGTCCGCGACCTGCGTGAGCAGGTGCTGCAGAAGTACCTGCACCTGCCGTCGTCGCACTTCGATACCGAAGCGACGCCGGTGATGGTCAGCCGCCTCAACTTCGATACGGAACAGGTCACCCAGGCCAGCGCCGACGCGCTGAAGACCGTGGTGGCCGATACCCTCACCATCATCGCGATGCTGGCGGTGATGCTGCAGATGAGCGTCAAGGTCACCCTGGCGATGCTGGTGGTGGTGCCGCTGATCGGCGTGATCGTGTCCTACGTCGGCAAGCGCTACCGGCGCATCAGCCGCGGCATCCAGGACGGCATGGGCACGATGGCCCAGACCGCCGAGCAGTCGCTGGCCGCGCAGCAGGAAGTGAAGGTGCATGGCACCCAGCAGCACGAGATCTCGCGCTATTCGCGCCTGGCCAACCGCATGCTGGCGCTGAACATGAAGGTCGAGGTTACCCGCGCCGCCGCGTCCAGCGTGGTGCAGTTCCTGGCCGCACTGGCGCTGGCGGTGATCGTCTGGGTGTCGACCCGCGAAGCCCTCGCGGGCCGCCTCAATGCCGGCCAGTTCATGGGCCTGATGACCTCGATGATGGCCATCATTCCCTCACTGCGTCGCCTGACCAGCGTACAGACCTCGATTTCGCGCGGTGTTTCCGCCGCCGAGCGCCTGTTCGGCATCATCGACATGCCGGTGGAGCGTGACGAGGGCCAGCACCGCGTGCAGCGCGTACGCGGCGAACTGGCGTTCGACCACGTCATGCTGCGCTATCGCGAAGACAGTGGCATTGCCCTGGATGACATCAGCTTCGTTGCCAGGCCGGGTACGGTGACGGCCATCGTCGGTCGTTCGGGCAGCGGCAAGACCAGCCTGATCCGGCTGGTGCCGCGCTTCTACGAGCCCAGCGGCGGTGTCATCACCCTCGATGGCGTGGCCCTGGACGACTACCCGCTGGCCGACCTGCGCCGCCAGGTGGCGATGGTCGGTCAGAAGGTGATGCTGTTCGACGACACCATCGCCGCCAACATCGCCTATGGCATGGAAGCGACCGACGAGCAGATCCGTGCGGCCGCCGAAGCTGCCAACGCCTGGGAATTCATCGCACGCATGCCGCAGCAGCTGCAGACCCCGGTGGGTGAGAACGGCGCGCTGCTGTCCGGTGGCCAGCGCCAGCGCCTGGCGATTGCCCGCGCGATCCTGCGCGATGCTCCGATCCTGATCCTCGACGAAGCCACTGCGGCGCTGGACAACGAATCCGAGCGTCTGGTGCAGGATGCGCTGCAGCGCCTGATGCCGGAACGCACCACGCTGGTCATCGCGCACCGCCTGTCGACCATCGAGCATGCCGACCAGGTGCTGGTGATGGACCATGGCCGCATCGTTGAACGCGGCACCCACAAGGAGCTGCTCGAACTGGGCGGCCTGTACCAGCATCTGCACAGCATGCAGTTCCGCGAAAGGCAGGACTGATGGCCGGCAAGGGTACCCAGACCCCGCCGTACTGGTACGACGGCACCCCGGTTCCGTGGACGATGCGCCTGCTGGCGCCCCTGTACGCAGGTGTCACCGCACTGCGCCGGCGCGCCTATCGGCGTGGCTGGCGCAAGCGCCACTCGCTGCCGGTGCCGGTCATCGTGGTCGGCAACATCACCGCCGGTGGTACCGGCAAGACGCCGCTGACCATTGCCCTGGTCGAGCGCCTGCGCGCGGCCGGCTGGAAGCCGGGCGTGGCCAGCCGCGGCTATGGTCGCGAAGACGCCGACAAACCGCTGTGGGTGCAGGCCGATACGCCAACCGCCAAGGGCGGTGACGAACCGGTGCTGATTGCCTGGAAGACCGGCGTGCCAGTGCGCGTGGACCGCGACCGTGTCGCCGCCGGCAAGGCGCTGATCGAGGCCGGCTGCGATGTGATCGTCTGCGACGACGGCCTGCAGCACTACCGCCTGGCGCGCGACATCGAGATCGAAGTGGTCGATGCGCAGCGTCGCTACGGCAATGGCCGGATGATTCCGGCCGGGCCGTTGCGCGAGCCGGTCAGCCGCGCCAGCGAATGCGATTTCCGGGTGGTCAACCTCGGTCAGGCCGATGAGGAAACCGCAGCCCAGGCCTGTGGCTTCGGCCAGTGGCCGATGGCGCTGCACATCGACAGTGCGCAGCCGCTGGCCGGTGGCCGCGCCCGCCCGCTGGCGTACTTCAAGGGCCAGCGCGTGCACGCGGTGGCCGGCATTGCCCATCCCCAGCGCTTCTTCGACATGCTGCGCGCGCGCGGGATCGGCGTGGTGCCGCATGCGTTCGCCGACCACCAGGTCTACCAGCCGCAGGACCTGTCCTTCGGCAGCCAGCTGCCGGTATTGATGACCGAGAAGGACGCGGTGAAATGCCGTGCGTTCGGCAACGACTGGCACTACGCGGTTCCGCTGCGCGCCGAGCTGCCCGCGGCGTTCTGGGTGGCGCTGACCGATCGCCTGGACAAGCTGCGACCGAACTGAGTGGCGCGGCGGCGCTTGCATTCACGCGCCGCTGGCCGCATTCCCGTTGTAACGAGCCTGCCGAGTACCGCCCGCATGACCGAATTCGTCGTCGCCATCCCGGCCCGCTATGCCGCCTCGCGGCTGCCGGGCAAGCCGTTGCGCCCGCTGGGCGGCGAGCCGCTGGTGCTGCATGTGGCGCGCCGCGCGCTGCAGGCCGGTGCCCGTGAAGTCTGGGTGGCGACCGACGATCAGCGCATTGCCGATGCGCTGTCCGGGCTGGCCGAAGTGAAGGTGGCGATGACCGCGACCACGCACGCCTCCGGCACCGATCGCCTGGCCGAGTGCGCGCGCATTGCCGGCTGGGCCGATGACACGGTGGTGGTCAACCTGCAGGGTGACGAGCCGTTCGCACCGGCGGCCGGCATCCGCGCGGTGGCCGATGCGCTGGTCGCTGGCAATGCGCCGATGTCGACCCTCGCCACGACCGTCGAGGACGCGCACACCCTGTTCGACCCGAACGTGGTGAAGCTGGTGCGCAACGTGCGCAACGAAGCGATGTACTTCAGCCGCGCGCCGATCGCCTGGCACCGCGACGGCTTCGCGCGCAGCCGCGACACGCTGCCGGACGGCCATGCCTGGCTGCGCCACATCGGCATCTACGGCTATCGCGCCGGCTTCCTGCAGCAGTTCGCGGCGATGCCGCCAGGCCAGCTCGAGCAGGTCGAATCGCTGGAGCAGCTGCGCGTGCTGGAAGCGGGCTACCCGATCAGCGTGGCGATCTCGCCCGAGCCGTTCCCGCCGGGCATCGACACGCCCGAGGACCTGGAGCGCGCCGAGGGGCTGCTGCAGGCGATGGCGGCGCGATGAGGCTGCTGGTCGTATGCCTCGGCAACATCTGCCGTTCGCCGATGGCCGAAGGGGCGCTGCGCGCACGCCTGGATGCCTCGCCGCTGGCCGGGCAGGTGCAGGTTGATTCGGCCGGCACCGGCGACTGGCATGTGGGCGAGCCGCCGGACCGCCGCGCGATCGCCTGCGCGGCCGGGCACGGCGTGGACATCGGTGGCCTGCGCGCACGCCAGCTGCAGGCCGTGGATTTCGACCGTTTCGACTGGATCCTGTGTGCCGACGAGGCCAACCTGCGTGATGCCGGGCGCCTGGCGTCGGCGGCGCAGCGTGAACGGCTGGCGTTGTACCTGCCCTGGTCGGGCGGGCAGGGTCGGGTAGCGATCCCTGATCCCTACACCGGCGGCAGCGATCATTTCGAACAGGTCTGGTCGCTGGTCGACGATGCTGCAAAACGTGCGGTGGCACGACTGTTGCAGGACGCCGACTCCGGCATAATCGGGTCATGAACGTCCAGCCCGTCCCGGACCTGCCCGAGTTCGCCACCTGGCTCAATGCCACCCCCTGCACCCTGACCGAACTGCGCGGCCGGCCGGTCGCACTGCTGTTCGTCAATGCGGCCTCCGCCTGGAGTGCGCAACGCCTGGCCGAATTCGGCCAATGGCTGTCGCGCCACCCCGGCAAGCTGCAGCCGCTGGTGCTGCAGGTGCCGCGCTTCGATTTCGAACGCGATGCCAATGCCGCACTGAAGCTGCTGCGCCGCCAGGGCCTGGCCATGCCCGTGCTGCTCGATGCCGACTGGGATGGCTGGCGCCGCTTCGGAGTCACCGCCTGGCCGACCATGGTGCTGCTGGACGCGCAGGGCCGCGAGCAGCAGCGGCTGGTCGGGCAGGGAGCACCCGGTGAACTGGAGCGCGCCCTGAACGCGCTGTGCCAGGGCGCGCCTTCGGCGCCGCCGCGCGGCGGCAGCGAACTGCATCCGGAACCGCGCCAGGCGCTGCGTTTCCCGCTGGGGCTGGCGGTCAGCACCGAACGCCTGTACATCGCCGACAGTGGCCATCACCGCATTCTCGAATGCAGCCATGGCGGCCGCATCCTGCGCCAGTTCGGCCTCGGTACCGCCGATTTCATGGACGGCAACCTCGCCGAAGCGGCGTTCCACCGCCCGCAGGCGCTGGTGCTGGAGCGCGATTCGCTGTACGTCGCTGACACCGGCAACCACGCGGTGCGCCGCATCAACCTGCTGACCGGCATCGTCGACACGCTGTGTGGCAACGGGCGTCCCGGTGCGCCGGTGGAAGGTCCGGTCGCGCAGGCGCGGCAGGTCTCGCTGGACCATCCGGTCGGCCTGGCCATCGCCGACAACCAGCTGCACATCGCGATGGCCGGCGACAACCGTATCTGGAGCTACCACCTGGGCCAGCGCAGCCTGCAATGGCGCGCCGGCAGTGGTTCCATCGACGAGCGGGATGGCAGCGGCCATCTGGCTGCCTTTGCCCAACCGACCGCGCTGGCCGTGGTGCAGCAGGTGCTGTACGTCGCCGATGCGTTGGGATCCTCGATCCGTGCACTGCAGCTGCGCGGCGACCTGGTGCAGACGCTGGTCGGGCAGGGGCCGTGGCGCTTCGGCAGTGAAGACGGCCCGCGCGCGCAGGCCAGCCTGCAGTTCCCGCAGGCGATCGCCTTGAGCGCGGACGCCCCGCTGCTGTGGATTGCCGATACCGGCAACGGTCGCCTGCGCACGCTGCGCCTGGGCGGCGGCGAACTGACCACCCAGCCGCTGCCGCGCCGCCTGCATGGCCCGGCTGGACTGGCGGTGGGCGCAGGTGCGGTGTGGATCGCCGAGACCGACGCCCACGCCGTGCTGCGATTCGATCCCGACAGCGGCGTGCTCAGCGAAGTGCCGATCAGCGAATGACCGACGTTCCCGCTCCGGTCTTCGACGGCAAGGCCTTCGCGGCCCAGCTCAGCACCGCCCCCGGCGTGTACCGCATGTACGCGGCCGACGACACCCTGCTGTACGTGGGCAAGGCGCGTGCGCTGCGCAACCGCGTCGGCAGCTATTTCAACGGCAGCCCGAAGAACGCGCGGATCATGTCGATGATCTCGCAGATCACGCGCATGGACGTGACCGTGACGCGCTCGGAAGCCGAGGCGTTGCTGCTGGAAAACCAGCTGATCAAGTCGCTGTCGCCGCGTTACAACGTCTCGCTGCGCGATGACAAGACTTACCCGCATGTGCTGCTGACCCGCGAGGACTGGCCGCGCATTGCACTGCATCGCGGCCCGCGTGCCATTCCCGGCCGCTACTTCGGGCCGTATCCCGGCGTGACCGCGGTGCGCGAAACGCTGAACCTGATGCACAAGCTGTTCAAGCTGCGCAGCTGCGAGGACAGCGTGTTCCGCAACCGCTCGCGGCCGTGCCTGCAGTACCAGATCGGTCGCTGCAGCGCGCCCTGCGTGGAGCTGGTGCCGGCGCCGGACTACGCCGAATCGGTACGCCGCGCCGCACTGTTCCTGGAAGGCAAGAGCGACGAGCTGACCCGTGAGCTGGGCGAGCAGATGCAGGCCGCCAGCGAGGCGCTGGAGTTCGAGCAGGCCGCGCGCCTCCGCGACCTGATTTCCTCGCTGCGCAGCATGCAGACCCGCCAGTACGTGGATGGCCGTGCCGCCGACCTGGACGTACTGGCGGTGGCCATGCAGGGTTCGCAGGCCTGCGTGCTGCTGCTGGCCTTCCGTGATGGCCGCAACCTCGGCACCCGCCCGTTCTTCCCGCGCACCAATGGCGAGGAAAGCCCGGAAGAGGTGCTTGCCGCCTTCGTCTCGCAGTACTACATCGAATTCGAGCCGCCGCGCGAGATCCTGCTGGATCGCGAGATTCCCGATGCCGACCTGCTGGTCGCCGCGCTGTCGGCCTCGGCCGAGCGCAAGGTGCAGCTGAAGTGGAACGTGCGCGGCGAGCGCGCCGGCTATGTGGAACTGGCCAGCCGCAACGCGCAGCTGACCCTGGCCACTGAACTCAACAGCCGCAATGCGCAGCACGCGCGCAGCGATGCGCTGCGCGACATGCTGGGCCTGGCCGAGCCGGTCAAGCGGGTGGAGTGCTTCGACATCAGCCACACCCTGGGCGAAGCGACCGTGGCTTCGTGCGTGGTGTTCGACGCCGCCGGCCCGGTGCGCGCGCAGTACCGCCGCTTCAACATCAGCGGCATCGAGCCGGGCGACGACTACGCCGCCATGCGCCAGGCCATCGACCGCCGTTTCCGCCGCGCAGTGGAAGAGCAGGGCGTGCTGCCGGACGTGCTGCTGATCGACGGTGGCGCCGGCCAGCTGGCGCAGGCACAGGCCGCGCTGGCCGACCTGGGCGTGGAAGGCGTGCTGCTGGTGGGCGTGGCCAAGGGCGTGGAGCGCCGCGCCGGCCACGAAGCGCTGGTGATGCCCGATGGCCGCGAGCTGCGCCCGGGCGCAGCCAACCCGGCGCTGCAGTTCATCCAGCAGGTACGCGACGAGGCGCACCGCTTCGCCATCACCGGCCACCGCGGCCGCCGCCAGAAGGCGCGGATGACCAGCAAGCTGGAAGACATTCCCGGTATCGGGCCGCGCCGCCGTGCCAGCCTGCTCAAGCATTTCGGCGGTCTTGTGGGCCTGAAAGCCGCTGGCGAAGCGGAAATCGCCAGGGTGGAAGGCATCAATGACGCCCTCGCGGCGCGTATCTACGCTAACCTGCACGGGTTGGCCACGCCTGATGCGGCCGAGTAGAGAGAGAAGCACGCAAGCATGAAGTTGACCCTGCCCACCTGGCTGACGTTGTTGCGGATCGTGATGATCCCGGTGCTGGTGCTGGTGTTCTACCTGCCCTACACCTGGACCAACTTCGCTTCGGCGGCGATCTTCGGCCTGGCTGCGATCACCGACTGGCTCGACGGCTGGATCGCCCGCCGCTACCAGCTGGAGTCGGCCTTCGGCGCCTTCCTCGACCCGGTCGCGGACAAGCTGATGGTGGCGGTGGCGCTGTTCCTGATCGTGCAGGGTCACCCGACGCCGTGGATGGCGTTCTGGGCAGCGGTCATCGTTGGTCGTGAGATCGCGGTGTCGGCGCTGCGCGAGTGGATGGCCGAACTGGGCCAGCGCGCCAAGGTGCGCGTGGCGATGATTGGCAAGATCAAGACCACCGCACAGATGGTCGCACTGCTGTGCCTGCTGTACTCGGTGGCTCCGAACGTGCCGGTGCAGGACATCTGGATGGGCTGGCCGGTGTTCCACATCGGCGACTGGACGCTGGCGATTGCCGCCGTGCTGACGTTGTGGTCGGGCCTGCAGTACCTGCACGCCGCCTGGCCGAGCCTGCGCGATGACGAGCGCGCGGCGCGCGAGCGTGCGCGGCAGAAGAAGCTGGGCAACTGAGCCCCAGGGTCGGATCCCTTTCCGCAGGAAAGGGCTCTGAGCCCATCGGTGCAACCATCCGCGCATGGCGTGGATCTACTCGACGCGCTGGATGGATCTACGGTGATGCCCCATCCACGCATGGCGTGGATCTACTGGAAACGCTGCATCCACGGATGATGCGGATCCATCGGTTTGCGCGGATGCTGTAGTAGATCCACGCCATGCGTGGATACGCGCCGCCGGGCACCCTGCAGACCCTGAGAAAAAGCGCTTGACGCCATCCTTGGAACAGGTAGAATTTCGCCTCCCAAGCGGGAATAGCTCAGTTGGTAGAGCGCAACCTTGCCAAGGTTGAGGTCGCGAGTTCGAGTCTCGTTTCCCGCTCCAAATTTTGATCCACAGACTTCTACTGGGGTCTGTAGGTCATTGAAAAAAGGAGCTTCGGCTCCTTTTTTCATTCCAGCGAGTGCCACGGAAATCCACCCACAGCTACCGTTTTTGAGTGACCAAATAAGGCACAAGAATACGGGTGGGTCGGCTACCGGATAGTTGCTGGGGCTGAGCGGGGACCATGACGAGCATAGGGCCTAAGTCATTACTTAGGAGTCTCGAAATGGCGCTCTCTGATCTGACCGTCCGGCAGGCGAAGACCACCGGAAAACGCTACACCCTCTCCGACAACGACTGCCTGGGCCTGATGGTCTCAGCCGCAGGCGGCAAGTCATGGCAATTCCGCTACTACTGGCTGGGCAAGCAAAAGCGCCTGTGCCTGGGCGGCTATCCTGCTCTCAGCCTGCGCGAGGCCCGGATCGAGCGAGACAAGGCCCAGGCCCTGCTCGCCAGGGGGATCGATCCTCAGGTCGAGCGCGACCAGAAACGGCACGCGGCCAAGCTGGCGGGCGAATACACCTTCAAGACCGTCTTCGATGCCTGGGTCGAGCATCGCCGCAAGGAACTCAAGGAAGGCCGTCAAAGCACGCTGTCGCAGATCCTGCGCATCTTCAACAAGGACGTGTTGCCCACCCTGGGAAGAATGTCGATCTACGACATTCGCCGCCCCCAACTCCTGGGCGTCTTGGCGGCGATCGAGAAACGCAAGGCGTTCACCACCGCCGAGAAGGTCCGCACCTGGTTCAACCAGTTGTTCCGCTATGCCCTGGTCATTGCCGAGGGGTTGGAAGTCAACCCGGCCGCCGACCTGGACGTGGTGGCAGAGCCCAAGCCCCCCGTAGCCCACAATCCCTACCTGCACCTGCCCGAGATGCCCGAGTTCCTCCAGAAGCTCCGGCTCTACAACCCCCGTGGCTGGCAGACCCAGCTTGGCGTCCGGCTGCTGTTCCTGACCGGGGTGCGCACCGGCGAACTGCGATTGGCCGAACCCGAACAGTTCGACCTCGACAGGGGCTTGTGGATCATCCCACCGCAGATCGTCAAGCAGCTCCAGGATGAAATGCGCAAGGCAGGGAAGCGGCCGCAGGATGTGCCCCCCTATATCGTGCCGCTATCCCTGCAGGCCATCGAGATCGTGCGCTATCTCCTGGGGGTGATGCGGCCGGCGCAGAAGTACTTGCTGTCACACCGCAGCGAACTCAAGAAGCGCATCAGCGAGAACACCCTCAACAAGGCCGTGCAGCTCATGGGCTATGAGGGGCGCCTGACCGGCCACGGCATCCGCGGCACTATCTCGACGGCGCTCAACGAGATTGGCTACCCGAAGATTTGGGTGGACGCGCAGCTTTCCCATTCCGACCCCAACAAGGTGAGTTCGTCCTACAACCACGCCAAGTACGTTGAGCCGCGCCGTCGGATGATGCAGGACTGGGCCGATCGGCTCGACCTGCTCGAACAGGGCGAAGTGGAAGCCGCGAGCGCGCATCTGACCATCCGTATCGACGGGGCGCCGGCGATGGCAGAAGTGGAGGAAGCGGTGGATGCGACCCTCGCGATGGCCGAGCCCACTCCTCCCGGCGTCCCGCCCGTCGTGGCCACGCCTATTGTCGTAACCCCGAGCAGCGGCGGCATCACGTTCCAGCGGCTGTCTCAGGTACCGCCGCCTCCGACGCATGCCCCAGAGCCGGAAGTGTCCGCGATCCAGCGCGAGCGCGAGGAAATGCTGACCATCTACGAGTCTCCAAGCAGCTTGCCGGTCCCGCTGTTCGGCAAGCTGGCCGGAAAGTCCAAGGACCAGATCAACCGCGAACTGAAAGCGGGCAAGTTGCTGTCCATCAGTTTGGGCAATCGGGGGCAGCGTGTTCCCGATTGGCAACTGGTGCCGCTCAAGCACAAGCTGGCCCAGGTGCTCATGAACCAGTGCCCGCACGCGGATTCGTGGGATCTGTACCGCATGCTGACCCAGCCGCACCCTGACCTGGGGGACCGCGCGGCCATTGATGCGGTCACGCCGACCAACGTGCCGGCGATCATCCAGGTCATCATGGGCGACTACCAGCACTATGCGGATATGCCCGAGGCCATTGCCCCGTACCCCATCCCCGAGGATGTGCGGCAAAGCGTTCGTCGGCTGGTGGATAGCGCAGTAGTTCTAGACGGAGCATAGGGCTCTCAAACCTTGCAGGGGCCTTGCGGCCCCTGCATTACGCTTGCACCGCCTCCACGAGTTCGCTCAGCGTGCGCGGTGCGGGAGCGAAGAACACGGCGCCGGTGTGCGCCGTCGAGAAATCGAGCAGGCGGTCGTGCATGCCTGGCGGATCGCCGAGGAACATGCGCTCCAGCATCTTCTGCGTCACCCACAGATGCCTGGAGTAGCCGATGAAGTAGGTGCCATATTCGCCCTGGCCGGGGCGGCCGAAGGGCATGTTGTCGCGCAGGATGTCGTGCTCGGTGCCGTCGTCGTCCACGATCGTGGCGAGGGTCTTGTGCGATTTCTGGCCGCTCGTCGCGTCGGGCAATTCGACATTGCTGACGATCTCCCGGCCGATGATCCGCTCTTGCTCGTCCTTGGCGAGCCGAGCCCACGGCTGCATTTGGTGCAGATACTTCTGCACCACCAAGTAGCTGCCGCCGGCGAACGCCTGATCTTCACTGCCGACCAGCGTCGAGGCGCCGATGTCGTGCCCGGTCGGGTTGGCCGTGCCATCGACAAAGCCAAGCAGGTCGCGGGAGTCGAAGTAGCGAAAACCGACCACCTCGTCGGCCACCGTCACGCTGCTGCCCAGTTGGTCCAGCAGCAGGCGCTCGAATTCAAAACAGAGGTCCTCGCGTTCGGCACGGATGTGAAAGAACAGGTCGCCGGGCGTGGCAGGCGCGGTGTGCTTGGCACCCTCGATGGGCACGAAGGGCCGTAGTTCCTTCGGGCGCTTCCCGGTCTGGAAACGGTCCCATAGCGCCGATCCCAGTGCAGTGATGCACGACAGCCGGCCGTTGAGATCGCGGAAGCCCACCGTTTTGATCAGGTCGTCCAGCCCGTCCAAGACGCCGGCGACCGCCTGAAGGGCCTCGTGGCCCTCGGCGACCGTCAACGTGAGAAACACCGCCGCGCGCGACAGCGGCGCATCGATGCTTTGCGAGTCAATTGGTACTCGATCCCAACCACTTCCAACCATTCGTGCCTCCAAAGACCATGTTAATTCATCATATTGCCAGAGATGGAAGCGCTATCACTGGCGCGCTAACAGGCGCGTGCCGCTGCAATTACCCGCACGCAGCCTCGGCGAGAGCGGGCTATGGGGTATTCGAGCAAGCCGCCCTGTCCCTGGCAACCAGCATTGCCCTGTGCTCGAACCGCTCAGAAACAACATTGGCTCGTCCGTGGGGCCGCTGCAGGTATGTCACGATCTCGTAGGGGCCGTCTGAAAGCGGTCGCATAGTGATCCCCCACGCATGGGCACGCTCAATGCGCGATTGCGCGGAGAGCCCCACTCCGTAGCCAGCGGTCACCCAAAGCGCCATCATCTCGAACGAAGTCACGTGCTGAATGCTCTGCTGGCTCAACGGAAGAAAGGACAGTCGCTGATCCAGCAGTAGGCAAGCCTCCGCCGGCCAGCGAAACACCGGATAGTCCAGAAGCTCGGCAAGCGTGATCTTCGCCTGGGCAACTAAGGGGGACCCCAGCGGCACTGCAACAGCCACGTTCTCCACCCAGAGCGGTTGGCTTTTCACAGCCGGAGCACCAGCGTTCCGAAGCGTCATTCCAGCGTCGTAGCGGCCTTCCTCAAGGCCCGTCAACAGATCATCGGCTGAGGTCTCAAAGAACGTGATGGTGACTTCTGGTTCCTCCGCGCGCTGTAGGGCAAGAAGCGTTGTGAGGCAAGAGGATGGCACTCCGGGCGCGATAGCAAGCCTGAAATGGGAAAACTGGCTGGTGGCGTCATGCATGAGGGCCCCCAATAAGCGATCTGTCCAGAAAGGCAAACCAGCGTTGCAGGAAAGAGTGAAGTTTAACGTCGTTATCTTTAACGTGGTTAATTGTGGCAGATTGTTTGACGCTTCTGCTAATGCAGAAATCAACAATTCAGCCAGGCCGTCCTTCTGGCACATCGACGTATGAATCCGAGTCGGCGTTAGCCTTCGGACAGGCCGTGCGCGCTGCGCGCGTCGCTCAAGGAGTCGCGCAAGACGAGTTCGCATCTCGGGCAAGCATTTCGCGTTCTCACATGGGTAAGATCGAGCGTGGTGAGCACGTGCCCACGCTTCCGCTCATACTGAAAATTTCTACGGCACTTGGAATAAGCGCGGCTGACCTGATGACGGCGACCGAACGCAATCTGCGTGCCGACACTGATCCCTGAGTGTCTAGCCTGCCAGGCTCCGTCAACCGTCCGAAGAGTCGCGAAGGCGAACGATAAATCGCTCCACCGAAGCCGATAAATTGCCGCCGTCCGGCCGAAGCAGGTAGGTGGTGATCACGGCAGAATCCATCGCCAAGGGGCGGATCACCACATCCGGCCGTTGGGAGATGGGAATCTTGGTCGCCGTCATGAAGCCGATGCCGTAGCCGGCGCCGACCAACGTGAGCATCATGTCCAGCGAGGACACTTCCTCGACAACATTCAGCTTGTGCTCCAACGTGTTGAGCAGCCGCTTGAGTTCGCGGCAATAGCCCTCGCATACCTGCGGGTCGCACAGGACAAGTGGATGGCCTTGAAGTTCTTGAAGTGGCACCTCCTTGTAGGTGAGCAATGAGTGACGAGCTGGCACCGCAATCACCAGCGGGTCGTGCCAGATTGGTTCGGCAGCGATACCGTCGCCGACATCGCCCGTGTGCGCGAACCCGATCATGAAGTCGCCCGAACGCAAGCCACGCACTTGCTCTGCCAGAGGCACTTCTGACAAGCGTATTTCGATCTCCGGCTCCTCGGCGCGGCAACGAGCCAGAAATGCCGACAGCCGTGGATCGATAGCCCCATCTGATACAGCGATGCGCAGGCTACCGCGCAAGCCCGATGCCACAGCCTTGGCATTTTCACGAGCCTGTTCCAGCACTGTGAATAGACGGCGAACATCTTGCAAGAAGACCGCGCCCGCCGCCGTTAGAACTGTTCCTCGTCGGTTTCGGTCGAAGAGCACTACGCCCAACTCGTCCTCAAGTTCCTTGATGGCTCGTGATAGCGGTGGTTGTTCGATATGCAGGCGCTCAGCCGCCCGCGTGAAATGTAGCTCCTCAGCAAGAACTACGAAGCAGCGAAGATGGCGCAGCTCCATAGGCCACCCTCCCGTTCCGACTTATCCAACACTGTGCTATCTCCCTATAGAAGTGACTGCCATTCTGGCGGCGGCGAGTTCGGCCACATCATTGGAAACTTCTGGCTGAATGAGCCAGGGCTGGGTTGACCGTGCGATGGCCCGAGGCAGGCACAACACTAGGCGAGCCTGATCAAGTCCGTGGGGTGATAAGGATCAGACGAAGGCTATCTCCAGCCACGCACGTCAATGGATGCCGTGCATCGTCCCCGTCTGACCCTTGGCCGATTGCGAACCAAGCGCTTGAACACGCTTGCGGTTGATCATCACCTGCGGGTTGCTGAGGCTCTGCTCCTGGTCCGAGCCAAGGCAAGTACCCTGGGGCAGACGGCAAATGCCGGCGAAAATATTCGCCGGCTCCAGTTGCTGCCCGGAGACTGGCGGGACCAGAATGCCTCTCACCAGAAAGTGTGAGACATCCTGATGCTTAGCCCGCGCCGGATGCTTAATGCCGCACTGAACCATGCGGGTCGATGACGTACTTGTATGCAGAACCCGCGTCGAACTCTTTGTACGCGGCGGGCGCGTCTTCGAGCTTGATGAACTTAGTGTTCATCATCGGCGAAAGGTAAGGCATGCGATCGTTCAGTATCGCCCGCATTAACGCGTGGTTGTAGTTGGCCGTCGGAGATTGACCAGCCGACATTCGCGGCGACTTGATCCAGGCGTTGGACCATTCCAGATCCATATGGCCTTTCTTGGCTTTCGGGTCTTTCGAGATCGGGTTTGCGCAGTACACACCGACCGTACTGGTCATTCCGCCGAAGCGGACATATTTGAGCATTGCGTTGGTAACAGCGCTCTCCACGATCTTGTCAGCCTCCGCGCCAAACCCGCGGCAGTCCACACCAACATAGTCGATGACGCGATCCACCTCCCTGTGCCCGGTAATGCGTTCGAGATGCTCCTCGATCGGCACGCCGTCGGAAAGGTTGATGGTTTCCACGCCGTGTGGCTTGAGAAGGTCCAGCCGCTCTTGAATGTAATCGGCAACGATGATGGCGCCTGCACCCAGAAGTCTGGCGCAGGCGGCACCCGCTCTGCCGACCGGCCCGGCACCGAAGATCAGGATGTTTTCGCCGACGACGTAGGCCGGCGCGGCTGGCCAGTCTGGGCCAGCGAACCCATGGAAAGCTGTGGGTAATACGTCAGAGAGAAGGGTCAGGTCGCGGATTTTTTCCATGGCGGCATCCTTGTCAGGGAAGCGAAGGAGATTGAAATCCGCATACGGTACGAAGAGATAATCACCTTGCCCCCCCGTCCAGCCACCGAGGTTGAACCCGTAGGCTCCGCAGTCGATTTCGGGGTTGGTGTTCTCGCATACATCGGAGCGCATATGCTTGCAGTTGTAGCAACGCCCACACCCCACATTGAAGGGAACGGAAACGATGTCGCCCTTCTTCACGACTTCGACGTCTGATCCCACTTCGATCACTTCGCCGGTCATTTCATGGCCCATGGTCATTCCCTTAGGAACAGCAAACGAACCGCGATAAATGTGAAGGTCGCTGCCACAGATATTTGTGGTAACTATTTTGAGGATAGCGCCATGGGGTGCGCTTTTCCCTTGAGGGGTTATCAGCTCTGGAAATTTGAAGGTGTTGACCTTCATTTCCAAGGGCTTCTCGAAAGTCACGATTCGGTTACCGGTCGGAGTCATTTCGTCACCTCTGTGCGTTAATGTTTCCATCTTCTAAATCGAAGTGGGAAACGAAATTTACCGCTGTCAAGAAGAACGATCGTGGTACTGCCTAGCCGTTGGCCGCGTCTCCTTCTGCGGTCTTGACAGCATCGGATCAAGCTCAGAAGTGGTCAAACTGGAATAATCTATGTGCAGATAGGCACGATCTATCTACGCGGGATCGTCGAGCCGTGCTCGTCTCCTAGCCGGGAGAGGGCAACGATCATCGCTACATCGCGCCTCCTAGCTTGATCTAGGAACAGTCAGCTCGACCCAGCGAGACATGAGGAGGCCGCATGCAGCAGGTACTCCTGTCCCCCGAGTTGCCCCTGGACCTAGTGGCCTTCGATGGGTTGCTCAGCACGTGGCGCCTGTTAGCGGCGCACACGGCATGCCTGCAATCTTCGCCTGGTTGAAGCAATACAGAGTTGCTCTTCAAGACTCGCTATTTCAGGGGGCTTTGAGATGAGTCTGCTTTGGGCTGGAACCGACGATGGATCGATATAACGGATTGAAGAGTGGCGGCGAGTTCGGGGGTGTGCACCATTTCGAGCAATGCACGCGATGACGGTGCCTCGAACGCATTTTTCCCAGCAACGAATCCGACATTTGAGTGCGACATTGGTCCATTGATTGCGATTGCGTGGAGATTTGGAATGTGCGCGAGTTGGCCGGCGAGAGATTGCGGAAGAACTGCCGAATATTTTCCTGTCGCCACGTGTGCCGATAGCACGTCAATTGAATCAGTGCGAATAGTCTGCGCGGTACATTGCATCAGCCTATCTTGAATGGGTTCAGGTACTGCCGAGTTCAGCACGCAGAGTTGTCTATTGAGAACATGGTCCCACGTTGTGCTTCGGGGTTGCTGTGTTCTCGCGGCGTGAAAAAGGAAAATGCGTTCACGGTACAGAAGGTGAGTATCGAAGTCTTCCCCTGGGATATCCTCCAAATGCATGAGTGCGATATCCAAATTGTTTTCTCGAATCGCCTGTAGCAGGGAAGAAGCGCCGGAAACCAGAACTGATTGTTGAAGTAAGGGTGTTTTTTCAGCAAGGGCGATGCTTAATGTGGGCGCTACACCGGCAGTTCCTGGGAGTATCCCTAGCCGGAATTGCCCCTCTATACCTCGCCGTAGTGCGGAGAGTTCTCGCTCCAGCCCTTTGCAGTCGTCATACATCTGCTGAGCCCAAGACAGTACGCGCATCCCTTCAGAAGTGAGGCCGTCATAGCGTCGGCCATGACGCACGATCTCGACACCCATGTCTTCCTCCAATTGCTTAATGCCCGCGGAGAGTGTCGGCTGAGAAACATTGCAGCTTTTGGCCGCGTTGCCAAAATGGCCTTCACGGTGCAAAGCAAGCAAGTATTCAAAGTTTCTTACGATCATATATTTTCTTCTGATAAAGTTGATTAGATTTTATACTTTCACGAAAAACCCTGCGCACGCTTCGATCCGCGTCCAACCTTGGGCACGTAGCTGGCACGCATGAAAGGCTGCCGCGCGCAGTGCCCATACAGTAGGTTCGACTCGTCATCGACGGTCAGCACCACAACGCACGGGACAGCCAATAGCGCGAACACAGGTGCTTTGCGCTGTGGGCGAGTCGTCCTCATGTAGCTTAGCAGTTGGCGCGTTCTGGAAGGGAGTAAGCGTGAGTGGTGAGGCACGCAACCGCAAAAGGCGGTGCTAAGCTCTTGAGCTGTTCGGGTCGTGGCCGTTGAAGCGGCGAGAGAATGGAGCCTGCCATGGCCGTTGTGGCGCAGCTAGTACACCATGCCCCCAGCGTTTCCTTAGCTGCGATTGACGGGCATGCCTGGCGGTAGCTCAATAACAGCCATTTATGGATGAAGGAATGAGGGGAATAAGGCAGATGAAGATATTCACCATTGGATTCACTAAGACCTCCGCGCGGTCCTTCTTCACCAAGTTAAGTGCTTCTGGTGCCAAGCGCCTTGTCGATGTTCGCCTGAATAATGTTTCGCAATTGGCCGGATTCGCTAAACGCGAGGATCTTCGATATTTTTCCGAGGCGTTGTGTGGGATGGAATATGAACATCTACCAGCACTTGCTCCAACCAAAGACATGTTCGAGGAATATAAAATAAAAGGGGGAGATTGGGATATCTACGCCAGTAAATTTCTGGATTTAATGTCGTCCCGAAAGATTGAGTCAATCGATAAAGAAAAGATTGATAACAGTTGCCTGCTTTGCAGCGAAGACAAGCCCCATCACTGCCATCGGAGGCTAGTGGCCGAGTACCTTGCAGGCAAATGGCCGAATGTTGAGATCGTGCATCTTTAGAGGGGCGACGTAGCTCCACGTTTCCAACGCCTCGTCTGGAGGGCTGAGAGAGACAAAGGCGCGTATCGGCGGGAGCCGGCGCCACACATTGGGCGTACAGAGCAACCTCGCCCGCCACGGCTCGATGTCAGCGCTCAACGAGGCGAGTGGCTCCAGGTGCATTGGCAGACGGGCCGCTGGCTGACGTCGTGGCGATCGGCGGATATGCACTGGGAAGCCCGCCCATGTGTTGGGCTATCATGTTGGCGACGCCTACGCCCAGGTGGGGCGCGGCAGGATCGCCGTCATTTACACCCCAGTTTGGTACTGCTATAGGTCTTCTGGAATAGCCGATACATCAGGACAAATTGAAGTAGCTCAATTAGGAGATATCTAATGTCAACCGGTATGTTTATTCTGCACTCCAACTATACGCCGGCGGGGGACCAGCCAGAGGCGATAGCGCGCCTGCTGTCGGACATAGAAGAAGGTGCGACGCACCAGACGCTGAAAGGTATCACCGGCTCAGGTAAGACCTTCACCATGGCCAATGTGATTCATCGTCTGAAGCGGCCTACGTTGATCTTGGCTCCTAACAAGACGTTGACCGCGCAGCTTTATGGTGAAATGAAGCACTTCTTTCCTGAGAACGCGGTCGAGTACTTCGTTTCCTACTACGATTATTTTCAGCCCGAAATCTATATGCCGGGCACCGATCGTTTCATTCCAAAGGACTCGGCCATCAATGACCACCTTGAGCGCCTGCGCCTGTCCACGACCAAATCCTTGATTGAGCGTCGTGACGTGATCGTCGTCGCTTCGGTGTCTTCAATCTACGGCCTGGGTGATCCAGATGCATATCGAGCGCTACAGATCGCTCTGTCCCCTGGGGTCAAACTAAACCAGAGAGAGCTAATTCGTCGCTTGGCTTTGCTGCAATATGATCGCACGGAGCGCACTCTCAAGCGTGCAACGTTCCGCGTCCAAGGTGATGTGATTGACATTTTCCCCGCTGATTCCGAGTACAGGGCGGTTCGGGTGGAACTGTTGGATGACACTGTTGCGTCTGTCCAATGGATGGACCCTGTTACTGGCAAGACGTTGGGAGAGATAGACCATTATTTGGTTTCGCCAAAAACGCTTTTCGCACCGCCCACGAACAAAATAGATTCTGCATCCAAAAAGATACTCGCTGATATGGAAGAGCGGGTTGCCGAGCTGAACAGGAATAATCGCTTGGTCGAGGCAAACAGGCTGTACGAGCGGATCACGCATGACGTGGAAATGATGCGCGAGGTCGGCTATTGCTCGGGGATGGAGAATTATTCCTGCTACTTCAGCGACCGAGACGCAGCTTCTCCTCCGATCACGTTGCTGGATTATTTGCCGAAAGACGGGCTGCTGTTCGTCGATGAATCTCATGTCATGGTGCCACAGATATCCGCAATGTACCGGGGGGATCAGGCGCGCAAGGACACGCTGATCGATTACGGGTTCCGTTTGCCTTCATCGAAGAACAACCGGCCATTGAACTTTGACGAGTTCGAGAAGGTCAAGCCTCAGACCATCTTTGTTTCCGCTACTCCGGGCGACTACGAGCTGAGGGTGTCGAAAGGCAGGGTTGTCGAACAGGTTATCAGGCCAACGGGACTGCTTGACCCCAAGGTTGAAGTGCGGAAAGCGGATGGATACATAGATGACCTGCTTGCCGAAATATCGAAGTGCGTGAAGAGAAAGAATCGAGTGCTTGTGACTACGCTGACGAAGGTCAGTGCAGAAGAGCTAACGGATTTCTTGACGGACAACGGGATTCGAGCGCGCTACATGCATTCGGACATAAAAGCGGAGGATCGTGTTGAGATCATCAATGGCCTGCGCGCAGGAGAGTTCGATGTTTTGATTGGGATTAGTCTTTTGCGCGAAGGGCTGGATATTCCAGAGGCATCATTGGTTGCCATTCTCGATGCAGACCGTGCAGGGTTCTTGCGTTCGGCCCATGCGCTCATTCAGATGATCGGTCGAGTCGCTCGGAATGAAAACGGCAAGGCGATCTTGTACGCCGACGCGGTGACGCCGGCGATGAAGCAGGCGATCGATGAGACCAATAGGCGCAGGCAGCTTCAAATTGCCTTTAACGAGGAAAATGGGATTTCTCCAGCCTCGTCTGTGCGAAAACTAGCAGGGGAAGAGACGAATACGGAGGAGCCCACCGTTCATTCCGAGGCTTTCTGCGAGAACTTGTCCGACCTTTGCGATCAGATCACTGCCAAGGAACAGCAGCTACTCAAATTTACCGATACCGGTGACGAGCAGCGCGTCGAAGACATTCGTCATCAGTTGGATGGGTTGTACCGGCAATTCATTTACATCTAATCGTTCGCCGGCATTGGGTTGCATGGCCGACCGATCTGCACCTGGGGCAAGCGGGCAGACGGTCGGCTCATCATTCAACCGGAGGGGTGAGCCGCCGAGGCTCAGTGCCCCGCTTTCCAAGGTGTGTGCCCTACAGCGTCTTGCGACGTGTCAGCGCAAAGCTGGCAACGATCCAACGGCGACCAGCATTTCATCAAATACCGCTCGAACCCTTCCCGGAATGGGGCCACGCTGAGGCCGATAGACGTACAACCCCCATGCCGGAGGTTCTTCGTTCTCCAGCACTCGCACGAGCTTCCCGCTGGCAATGTAGGGGGCGGCCATGTAGTCCGCCAGTTGCGCGAACGCGATCCCGGCCAGCGCCGCTCCCATTTCCATGTCGGCATTGTCGGCGACGAGAGTGGGTGCGGTAGGTGTCCACTGGCGTCCCGCCTTGAAGTGCCAAGGCCAGGGACGGCCGGTATTGATATCCAAGGCCACGGTAACTGGCAGGCTGCTTAGCGCATCGATGTTTGCAGGTACGCCCACTTTCTTGATCAGGCGCGGAGCGGCAACGATGGGGAGTCTCATGTCGGCGGCCTTGCGTGCGACGAAGCGGCTATCGCGCATGAATCCGACCCTGATCCCGACGTCAATCCCTTCGTCAACCGTATTGCTGATGCGATCGGACAGGCGCACATCCAGCGTGATGCCGGGATGGCGCGCGGCCACGCGCTCCAGTGCCGGTAGCACCGCTCTGGTGCCCAAGCTGTGCGGTGCGGTGATGCGAACCGTACCGGACAGAGAGGCCTGCTGGTCGGAGCCAGGCGTTCGCCACAGATCCTCGAACCGCTCCAATGCGGGGCGCACTTGGTCTAGCAGCCCTTCGCCGAAGGCGGTGATGCGCACCTGGCGCGTGCTTCGATGAAACAACACCTCGCCGTAGTGTTGCTCCAGTTGCTGGATGGCACGGGTTACACCTTGCGGAGAAGTCCCCAGCCGGACGGCCGCATCGCGAAAACTGCTGCTTTCGGCCGCCACCCGAAAGATGCGCAGTAGTTCCATTTCCTTGTTCATGACGCACGCCTTATGGCCGATTTCGCTGCTCGTTGATTGTTCCAGATTGTGGAATTATAAAATCGCAACAATTCCATATACAAGGGAGGCGCGGTTGCCCAGACTGACAACACCCCGGAATGCTCCGCTCCGAACAACCCAATAAGGAACGCGAATGAACGCTGCGACCCTCATCACTGCCTACTACGACGCCTTCAACCGCGGTGACCGCGAGGCCATGCTGTCAATGTTGACCGATGACGTCGCGCACGACTTGAACCAGGGCGCTCGTGAGGTCGGTCGCGAAGCCTTCCGCGCCTTCCTGCAGCGCATGGACCGCTGCTATGGCGAGCAACTGCGCGGGATCGTGGTGATGGTCAGCGCCGACGGCCTGTGTGCAGGCGCGGAGTACGTGGTGCATGGCGAATACAAGGTCACGGACGACGGGCTGCCGGAAGCCCAGGGCCAGCGCTACGTGCTGCCGGGCGGCGCGTTCTTCGAGATCCGCGATGGCAAGATCGCTCGTGTCACCAACTACTACAACCTCGGCGACTGGATCGCACAGGTTGGAGGGGACGCCTGAAATGACCAGCGACGTGCAGGTGCTGGTTCGTCGTGGTCCGGACATTGCCGAATGGTTCGATGCCGTGGCAGGCCTGCGGGCGAGCGTCTTCCGCAGCTTTCCTTACCTGTACGAGGGCGACACCGAATACGAGAAGCACTACCTCGCTATGTACGCCCGTTCGGCAGACAGCCTGCTGGTACTCGCGCTCGCTGATGACGTGGTCGTGGGTGCGTCCACGGGATTGCCGCTCGGCGATGCGGAGCCGGCCTTCCAGGTGCCGTTCGCCGATCGAGGAATCCCGATGGAGGCAGTGTTTTACTGCGGCGAATCAGTCCTGCTCCCGGCCTTCCGGGGCCTTGGCCTGGGCCATCGCTTCTTTGACGAACGCGAAGCGCATGCCCGTTCGTTGGGCGGCATGCAGTGGACATCGTTCGCGTCGGTGGATCGAGCAGACGACGATCCCCGGCGTCCTTCCAACTACCGCAGTAATGATCCCTTCTGGACCCGTCGTGGCTACGTGCGGCAGTCGGACATGAAGGTTACGCTGCCCTGGAAACAGGTGGGTGAGCCGAGCGAAACCGAGCAGACGCTCACGATGTGGCTGCGCTCCCTGGAGAACGCGAAATGAAAGTAGCAGTTGCGAAATACGCAGTGGGTCAGCCCACGGGCTTCGAGGCATTCGCAGCGCGGCAGCGGCGGGTTCTGGAGGAGGCGAGCCGTGCCGGAGCGGAACTGGCCGTCTTGCCCGAATATCTGTCCCTCGAACTGGCTGCGATGTTCGAGCCTGGCATCCGCCAGGATTTCAACGCCTCGCTGGCCGCGCTGCAGGCCTTGCAGCCTGCGTGGCTGGCCCTGTACACCGACCTGGCGCGCGAGCTGCGCATGACCATTCAGGCCGGTACGTTCTTGACCCGGGTTGGACCGGATCGCTATCGCAACCGGGCGTGGTGGTTTGCGCCGGACGGCACGCGTGACTACCAGGACAAATTGCAGTTGACGGGGTTCGAGAAAGACACTGGCGTCATCGAGGGGGGCGACGAACTCAAGGTGTTCGACCTGAATGGCGTGCGTGCCGGCATCGCTGTCTGCTACGACAGTGAGTTTCCATTGCCCGTGCGAGCCCAGCGAGAGGCGGGTGCACGCCTGCTGTTGGTCCCGAGCTGTACGGACACGAGGGCAGGTGCAACCCGGGTTCGTGTGGGCTGCATGGCGCGGGCACTGGAGAACCGGATGTTCGTCGCACAGGCCGTGACGACCGGAGCTGCTGACTGGAGTCCGGCGCTGGACACGAACACTGGCGAGGCCACGATCTATGCACCCATGGATCGTGGATTCCCCGAGGATGGCATTCTCGCGACTACTTGCGGCACGCAGACATGGGCGATCGGTGATCTTGACGTTGAAGCACTCGAACGAAACCAAGAACAGGCCCAGGTTGCGGTCGATCGTGACTGGGACGGACAGATGTTGCCTGCACTGCGGAAAGCGCGACACTCGGGTCATCAGGTCGCCTAGCCGGTCTCATCTTGATAGCTTCAACTCGATGAGTCGGCTTAGATAGGTCATATCTATCTGCGCATAGATTTTTCCAGTTTGACCAGTTTTGAACTTGCCCCGATGCTGTCGATACATGCAAGAAATATTCATTGATTTGAATGTTTTGCGCTTCTTGGGAACAAACCTGTACTAGCCTGTAAGAGTGCTCGAAGAGCACAGAATTTGTGGCGAAGTTCGGCCGCATATACTATGGGGGAGTATTGTATAATGCGGCGGTGTACCCAAGTAGAGAGGTGTTCGATGCCACACAGTCCGGAAGAAAAGAAGCAAGCACTGACGCGCATCCGGCGCATCAAAGGTCAGGTAGCGACTCTTGAGCAAGCGCTTGATGCAGGTGCGGAATGCCCTGCAATTCTTCAGCAGCTTGCGGCCGTTCGTGGGGCAGTCAACGGATTGATGGCAACCGTTCTGGAGAGCTATCTGCGGGAAGAATTTCCCAGTAGCGAAATCAGGAGCGATTCGCAGAACAAGTCCATTGACGAGACCATCTCTATCGTCCGCTCCTATCTGCGATAGAGGCACCAGGGTGCCCTCGGTGAGGGCAAATTTAGTTAGCTAGTAAAGGAAGCGACATCATGAAATCACGTGCAGCAGTTGCCTTCGGGCCAGGAAAGCCGCTGGAAATCGTCGAGATCGACGTCGAGCCGCCGCGCAAGGGCGAGGTGCTCATCAAGATCACGAATACCGGCGTTTGCCATACCGACGCCTTCACCCTGTCGGGCGACGACCCCGAAGGTCTCTTCCCGGTCGTGCTGGGTCACGAGGGGGCGGGTATCGTCGTGGAGGTGGGCGAAGGTGTGACCAGCGTGAAGCCTGGCGATCACGTCATTCCGCTCTACACCGCCGAATGCGGCGAGTGCCTGTTCTGCAAGTCCGGCAAGACCAACCTGTGTGTCGCGGTTCGCGCAACCCAGGGCAAGGGGCTGATGCCCGATGGTACGACCCGCTTCTCGTACAACGGCCAGCCGCTTTACCACTACATGGGCTGCTCGACCTTCAGCGAATACACGGTGGTCGCCGAAGTCTCGCTGGCCAAGATCAACCCGGACGCCAATCCCGAGCACGTCTGCCTGCTGGGTTGCGGTGTGACCACCGGCATCGGCGCCGTTCACAACACGGCCAAAGTGCAGCCGGGCGAC
This sequence comes from Stenotrophomonas sp. S4, assembly GCF_054187805.2. Taxonomy (NCBI): domain Bacteria; kingdom Pseudomonadati; phylum Pseudomonadota; class Gammaproteobacteria; order Lysobacterales; family Lysobacteraceae; genus Stenotrophomonas; species Stenotrophomonas sp. S4. The sequence continues at coordinate 1,627,025 of NZ_CM196188.1, forward strand.
TCGGTGGCCATCTTCGGCCTCGGCGGCATCGGTCTCGCTGCGATTCAGGGTGCACGCCAGGCCAAGGCAGGTCGAATCATCGCCATCGACACCAATCCGGCGAAGTTCGAGCTGGCTCGTACCTTCGGCGCGACCGAATGCCTCAACCCGAAGGACTTCGACAAGCCGATCCACGAGGTTCTCATCGAGATGACCGGCTGGGGTGTCGATCACACCTTCGAGTGCATCGGTAACGTCAACGTGATGCGCTCGGCCCTGGAAGCTGCCCACCGTGGTTGGGGCCAATCGATCGTCATCGGCGTCGCCGGTGCCGGCAAGGAAATCTCGACCCGTCCGTTCCAGTTGGTCACCGGCCGCACCTGGAAGGGCTCTGCTTTCGGCGGGGTCAAGGGGCGCACCCAACTCCCGGGCATGGTGGAAGACGCAATGAAAGGCGAGATCGATCTCGCCCCGTTCGTCACCCACACCATGGGCCTCGACGACATCAACAAGGCCTTCGACCTGATGCACGAAGGCAAGTCGATTCGCACGGTGATCCACTACTGATCACTCACTCTCCATTCAACACCAACCACCAAGGAAATTAACCATGTCCAATCCTGTCATTTCCGGCGACGGCATCTTCTCGCACGTCTTCATCGGCGCCGCCGACGTTCAGAAGTCGGCCGCGTTCTACGACGCCGCCCTGGGTGCTCTCGGCATCAAGAACCTCGGTCCTTTCGGCAACGGATGGGTGCTTTTCGGTCGTGAAAAGCCGGCTTTCATCATCGCCCGCCCGGGTAATGGTGAAGCGCCCTCCAGCAACGGCGTGACGATCGGCTTTGCGGCCGCCACTCCCGCCGAAGTGGATGCCTTCCATGCCGCCGGCCTTGCCGCAGGCGGCACCGACGAGGGCCAGCCCGGCCCGCGTGGTCACCTGCCGGGTGCCTATGCGGCCTACCTGCGTGATCCGGCGGGCAACAAGGTCTGCTCGTACACCTTCGTCTGAAAGCAAGGAAGCTGAGGGCGTTCTGAAAGGGCCAGCACAAGCCTCTATCCGGCGAGCCTATTAGACAGACCCTGTAGGGCGGTGCCTGCTCATGAAGATCGGCCCGCAGCCATGTGCGAAACGCATGGCTGCGGGCATTTACCTTGAAGCGTGTTTTTCAACCAATGAGAAATGAGGTCGTTATGAAAGAGCCGGCCAACATCGATACGACGACCGCACAACCCGCCCCGACCGCCACCGTGTACGGCATGCCGGCCTATGCCGATCGTGCTGCAGCCGTGGGTGAAGTGCACGCGCGCCCGCATCTGTTGCTTCAGGCCCCCCGCAGCATATTGCAGCTCGCTTTCATGACCGAAGGCGACGTGGCCAAGGATCAGGTGGCGATGAGCGAGTTGTCTCATCGCTTCGGCGTTGCCGAGCCCGACCATGCTACGCCGCTTCACGGCGTGACATGGGACGAGGGAGACCTGCACTGCGAAAAGCACACCGAGTTCTCGACGTATCTCTGGTGCGCTTCGCTGGATTCCGAGACGGGAGAGCCGTGCGGCGAAAACCCGTTCAAGCATGGATTTGTCGCTCCGGGCCAGGTCGTATCCGGCATCCGTTTGAGACTGCTTCCATGGACGCCGGAAACGCAGAAGGAGGCCGATCGCTTCGATCCTGCCAGCCTGTGCTACTCGCTGGTGGAGAACGGCTCTGCCGCCATCCTGACCGACTTTCGACAGGATGAGGACGGCCTGACGCAGATCCTCATCCTTGCCCGGGATTTGACCCCGGCGCGGGCGGGGGCGCTGGCCCAACGTCTGCTGGAGATCGAGACTTACCGTACCTTGGCGTTGCTGTCGCTGCCGTTGACACGATCGATGGCGTCGGAACTGCGACGCATGGAGTCGCGGCTCGCAGCGATCACCGAAGAGATGTGTACGAGCTTGGTGGAACGGCGCGACAGCGACGTGCTGCTGTCCGAACTGACCGGCCTGGCTGCCGAGCTGGAAGCCGGCGTTGCGGCGAATCTCTATCGCTTCGGCGCCAGCCGTGCCTACTACGAGATCGTCGAGGAAAGGCTGGCAGCGCTTTCGGAAGAGGCCGTATCCGGGTACTGCACCTGGGCGGATTTCCTGCAGCGCCGCATCGCTCCAGCCATGCGGACATGCCAATCGGTAAAGGAACGCCAGGCCAAGCTCTCCGACAAGCTGACCCGGGCCATCGCCTTGCTGCGTTCCTGGGTCGACGTCGAACTCGAACGCCAGAACCGCGATCTGCTGGCTTCGATGAACAACCGGGCCAAGATGCAATTGCGCCTTCAGCAAACCGTCGAAGGCCTGTCGGTCGCGGCAATCTCCTATTACGTCGTGAGCCTTCTCGGCTATCTGCTCAAGGGCATTCCGCTCGTTCACGACGTTGTGGCGCCGGTGACGGCGGTTCTGGTGCCTGTGGTGATGCTGACGATCTGGTGGATCGTGCGCAGGATCAGACACGCCCACGGCGACACGGCGGCGGAAGAGAAACCTTCCTGACGGACTGCCACCCTGGCGCGCGATCGCAGCGCCGTTTTAATACAGGAGAACAACATGGAACGCGTCGAACATCACACCAGCTTTGATGGTTGGCAGGACGTCTATCAGCATGAATCCACGACGCTGGGCTGCACGATGAAAGTCGGCGTCTATCTGCCTCCGCAGGCGCAGCACGGCAAGGTGCCGGTGCTGTACTGGCTTTCGGGCCTCACCTGCACCGAGCAGAACTTCATCACGAAGTCCGCAGTCCAGCGCTACGCGGCCGAACATGGCATTGCCGTCGTCGCACCCGATAGCAGCGCTCGCGGCGAAGGCGTCGCCGACGATCCCGCCTATGACCTCGGACAGGGGGCGGGTTTCTACGTCAACGCCACGCAGGAACCCTGGGCTGCGAATCATCGGATGTATGACTACGTGGTGCAGGAACTACCGGCGCTGATCGAGGCCCACTTTCCCGTGACAGCGGAGCGGAGCATCAGCGGCCATTCCATGGGGGGACACGGTGCTCTGGTCATCGCCCTGCGCAACCCGGGCCGTTATCGAAGCGTCTCGGCCTTCTCGCCCATCGTCGCGCCCACCCAGGTTCCCTGGGGACACAAGGCCTTCGAGGCGTACCTGGGCAGCGACCGGGAGGCGTGGAAGCAGTACGACACCGTGGAGCTGATTCGCACCGTGCAGGAGCGTCTGCCGCTGCTGGTGGATCAGGGCTTGGGCGACGAGTTCCTGGAGAGTCAGCTTCAGCCCGATCTGCTGCGCAAAGCCTGCGACGAGACGGGGCACCCGCTCACGTTGAATCTGCGCCCAGGCTACGACCACAGCTACTACTTCATTGCCAGCTTCATTGGCGAGCACATGGCACACCACGCCTCGGCGCTGAAACGCTGATACAGAGAGGAGATCAGGTCATGATAAAGACCTCCAAAAACCGACATCACGTCGTCATCATCGGGGCGGGCTTTGGCGGGATCGAAGTTGCCAACCAGCTTGCCGGTGCCGAGGTCGATGTGACGATCATCGATCGGCGCAATCATCACCTGTTCCAACCCTTGCTTTACCAGGTTGCAGGGGCGTCACTCTCGACATCGGAGATCGCCTGGCCTATTCGCTATCTCTTCCGCAATCGCCCGGAAGTGAACACTTTGATGGCGGAAGTGGAAGGTATCGACCAGGACGCGCGCGAGGTCATTCTCAACAATGGCTCGCGGCAAGCCTACGACACGCTCGTGCTCGCGACAGGCGCTACCCATGCCTATTTCGGACATGACGAATGGGGGGCTTTCGCACCGGGGTTGAAGACGCTGGAAGATGCCACGACCATTCGCGGCCGAATCCTCGCGGCCTTCGAGGAGGCCGAGCGCACGAGCGATCCCCAGCAGCGTGCCGCGCTGCAGACGTTCGTCATCATCGGTGGTGGTCCCACCGGAGTCGAACTGGCCGGAACCATTGCCGAGCTTGCACGAGACACGCTGGCGCGTGACTTCCGCTCGATCGACCCGGGCACGTCGCGTGTCGTACTGATCGAGGCTGGCCCGCGTCTGTTGTCCGTCTTTCCAGAGGATCTGTCGGCCTATACGCGCCAGGCGCTCGAAAAGCTCGGGGTCGAGGTCGTGCTGGGTACTCCGGTCACCGAATGCTCGGCCGACGGCGTGGTGTATGGCGGCAAGCCCCTTTCGGCCAAGACCATCGTCTGGGCGGCCGGGGTTCAGGCGTCTCCCGCGGCTCGCTGGCTGGGTGCTGCGTCCGATCGTGCCGGTCGAGTGGTCGTCGGTCCCGACCTGACGGTGGCCGGCCACCCGGAGGTCTTCGCCATCGGCGATACCGCCTCGTGCACTATGGCCGACGGGAAGCCCGTACCGGGCATCGCCCCGGCCGCCAAACAGCAAGGGAAGTACGTCGCCAACCTCATTGGACGGCGTTTGAAAGGCAAGTCCGCTGACGGGCCTTTCAAATACCGGCATCAGGGGAACCTGGCCACCATCGGCCGCAGCCTGGCCGTGATTGACATGGGGCGGGTTAAGCTGCGTGGTGCCTTTGCGTGGTGGATCTGGAAGCTCGCGCATATCTACTTTCTGATCGGTACGCGAAATCGTCTCAGCGTCGCTTTGAGCTGGGTATGGAACCACAGCATCGGCTACCGCGGCTCTCGCATCATCATGCATGCGATTGCCGACAAAGAGCCCACGGCGTTGGATAAATCCGGCTCTCTGGATTGAGGTGCCCACTTTATCGGAACGTCAACTATCAGAAATGCCAGGGAGAGGAACTTGACCGATCTATTCACGACAAAGCCCAAGCCTCCCTTGGCCGAACTCCTGCGGCCCAAGACGCTGGACGAATTCGTCGGGCAACGGCACTTGCTCGGCCCCGGCAAGCCGCTGCGTCTCGCGTTCGAGGCGGGCAAGTTGCACTCGTTCATCCTCTGGGGGCCCCCAGGCGTGGGCAAGACCACCCTAGGGCGCCTGGCCGCCAGTACGACCGACAGCCGATTCATCGCCATCTCGGCCGTGCTGGCCGGGGTGAAGGACATCCGGCAAGCCATCGACGAGGCCCAGGCCGAACTGGACAACCATGGTCGATCGACGGTGCTTTTCGTCGATGAGATCCATCGCTTCAACAAGGCGCAGCAGGATGCCCTGCTGCCCCATGTCGAGTCGGGGCTCCTGACCCTGGTGGGGGGGACGACCGAGCATCCGGGGTTGGCGGTCAATTCCGCACTGCTCTCGCGTGCGCAGGTCTATACCCTCGAACCGCTGTCCAGCGACGAACTGAACCAGCTCTACGAACGCGCACTGCCGCATCTCCAGGGCGTCACGTTGGACGCGGACGCGCTGGACCTGCTAAAGGGCTTTGCCGATGGCGATGGCAGGCGCTTCCTCAATCTGCTTGAGCAGGTGACGAATGCGGCGTCGGGCGCTGGCAAGACCGTGGTCGATGGCGAGTTCGCCAAGCTGTCCACCAGTCCATCGCTGCGCAGGTTCGACAAGGGCGGTGACGAGTTCTACTGGCAGCTCTCAGCCTTCCACAAGTCGCTACGGGGCTCCGACCCCGATGCGGCCCTGTATTGGCTGGCCCGCATCCTCGACGGCAGCGGCGACGTGAGCCAGGTGACCCGCCGCATGGTGGTGATGGCCAGCGAAGACATCGGCAATGCCGACCCGCAGGCGCTGCAACTGGCACTCAATGCCGCGCTGGCCTACGACAGGCTGGGCTCGCCCGAAGGCGAGATACCGCTGGCCCAGGCGGTGACTTACCTCGCTCTGGCCCCCAAGTCGAATGCCGCCTATGCGGCCTGGGATCAGGCCAAGGCATTCGTCAAGCGCAGCGGCTCCCAGCCTGTGCCGCTCCATCTTCGCAATGCGCCGACGAAGCTGATGAAGCAGATGGGATATCACGAAGGCTACCGCTACGCGCATGATGAGCCCAACGGCTATGCCGCTGGGCAAACCTATTTTCCCGAGGGCGTGGCGCGGCCGGGCTGGTACCAGCCAACGGACAGGGGCGTCGAGCGAAGGCTGGGAGAAAGGCTTACTTGGCTGCGCTCGCTCGATGACGCGACGCCGCCAAGCCCGGACGCTTGACCGACATCTCCCCCGAAATCGGCCCATCGCTACCTCACGAACTACAGGATAAGAACATGCCAGACGCTTCTCTCGGTGAATCCTCGGCGAGTATCCGACGAAGACGAGTTGCCCGCTATCTGCACACGGAGTCTGGTGCTGCGGTGCTGCTGGTGATCGTCACGGTCGTGGCGCTGGCGTGGGCGAACTCGCCGCTATCCGATGCCTATTTCGAGTTGTGGCACCTGGACGTCGGGTTTGACTTCGGGCCGCTGGGCCTGCACATGGATCTGCATCACTGGGTCAACGACGGCCTGATGGTCGTCTTCTTCTTCCTGATCGGCCTGGAGGTGCGTCAGGAATTCGCCCACGGGTCGCTCAGGGACCGCAGCCGTGCCCGTCTCGCTCTGATCGCGGGGGTCGCGGGTGTCGTGCTTCCCGCGCTGGTGTATGTCCTGATCGTGGGGCTGGCCGGAAGTGAGGGCCTGCACGGGTGGGGGGCGGTGGTCGGTACCGATACGGCGTTCATGCTGGGCACCCTGGCGATCGTCGGCCCGCGGCTATCCGGTCAGTTGCGTGTGTTCCTGCTCACCCTGACCGTGGTCGATGACTTCCTCGCCGTGTCCATCATCGGCATCGTCTATAGCGAGGAGATCCGGGTCGTCCCGTTGCTGATCGCCCTCGCCAGTCTCGTCGGGTTGTGGTTGCTAGGGCGCAACCGCCAGTGGCGGGCAACGCCCTATGTGCTGATCGTGATCGTGCTGTGGCTCGCGACCGTGTACTCCGGCATCCATGCCTCCCTCGCCGGGATGGCCGCGGGGCTCCTGATCCCCGCCTACGCAACGCAACGTCACAAGGTCGTCGCGGCAAGACAGTTGTTCCGTGACTTCTGGCAGTCTCCGAGTGCCGCATCGGCTCGCGCAGTGGACTGCGGGCTGTCCCGGGGTATCTCGGTGAACGAGCGGCTGCACGAGTTCCTGCGGCTGCCGACAGCGCTGCTGATCGTGCCGGTGTTCGCCTTGGCGAACGCCGGGGTGGACATGCGTGGTGGGCTGCTCGCTGAGGCCTTCGGCTCGCCCGTGACCTGGGGCGTCATCGCGGGGCTCGTGCTCGGCAAGCTCCTGGGCATCGGGCTCATCACTCTCGCCGCGGTCCGCCTCGGCCTGGGGCGCCTGCCGGCGGGTGTCGGAATGGGGAGCGTGTTCGGTGGTGCGGCACTGTCCGGGATCGGGTTCACCGTGTCGCTGCTCATCATCGGACTCGCGTTCGGCACGACCTCCGACCTGGGCCGCCAGGCGACGGTCGGCGTGCTCGTGTCGATGATGCTCGCCACGTTGCTCGGGCGGCTCATCTTCAAGGTTGCCGCTCGCAGGTGGGGTGAGGAGACCGCCGATCTGCCGATGGTGCTTGAGCCGCCGGTCGATCCCGAGGTCGATCACATTCGCGGGCCAGAGGACGCGCAGCTCACGCAGGTGGAGTACGTGGACTTCGAGTGCGCGTACTGTGCGCACGCTACCGGTTCTTGGGAGGATCTGCGCGCCCACTTCGGGGACGACCTGCGGTATGTGGTGCGCCAGTTGCCGCACCACCCGCATGGGCCGATCGCCGCGCGTGCGTCCGAGGCGGCATCGAATCAGGGGATGTTCTGGCCGTGGCTAGACTTCGTGTTCACCCGTCAGCACGCGCTGGAGCGCGAGGATCTGATCGGCTACGCCGTAGAGCTTGGGCTCGACGTCGATCGGTTCATCGCGGATCTCGACAGCCCTGCGGTGATCGAGCGTGTCGAGCGCGACCTCGCCAGTGCGGTCGCCAGCGGTGCGCATGTCACGCCGACGTTCTTCGTCGAGGGTCGCCGCCTGCGCGGCAGCTACGACGCCCGCACTCTCACCGCAGCGCTCGAAGCCAGCCGCCGCGGCACCCGAACTCAGGAAGTCCCGTCCTGAGCGGGACGAACTACAGGATAAGAACATGCCAAACAATTCTTTCGGTGAATCCTCTTGTACCGCTGCGGCCAGCGGCCTCGTGCAGGTGCGTGGCGCGCGCGAGAACAACCTCAAGGAGGTGGACGTCTCCATCCCGCGTAACGCGCTGGTGGTGTTCTCGGGTGTCTCCGGCTCCGGGAAGTCCTCGCTGGCCTTCGGCACCATCTATGCGGAGGCCCAGCGGCGCTACTTCGAGTCGGTGGCCCCCTATGCGCGGCGACTGATCGACCAGGCCGGCGTGCCGGACGTCGATGCGATCGACGGCCTGCCGCCGGCGGTGGCGCTGCAACAGCAGCGGGGCTCCAGCAACGCGCGTTCCTCTGTGGGCAGTGTGACCACCTTGTCCAGCCTGGTGCGGATGATGTATTCGCGCGCCGGCGCCTACCCAGCCAACCAGCCGATGCTGTACGCCGAGGATTTTTCGCCCAACACGCCGCAGGGAGCGTGCCCGACCTGCCACGGCCTGGGCCATGTGTACGAGGTGACTGAGGCCATCATGGTGCCCAATCCCTCCCTGAGCATCCGCGAGCGGGCGATCGCCTCCTGGCCCCCCGCCTGGCAAGGCCAGAACCTGCGCGACATCCTGGTCAGCATGGGCTACGACGTTGACCGACCGTGGAAGGACCTGCCGAAGAAGGATCGCGACTGGATTCTGTTCACCGAGGAAACACCGACGGTGCCGGTGTACGCCGGCTTCACGCCCGCCGAAACCCGCGCCGCGCTCAAGCGCAAGATGGAGCCGAGCTACATGGGCACCTTCACCGGCGCCAGGCGCTACGTGCTGCACACCTTTGCCAACACCCAGAGCGCGTTGATGAGAAAGCGCGTGTCCCGGTTCATGGAGGGCAAACCGTGCCCCACCTGCCACGGCAAGCGGCTCAAGCCCGAGGCGCTGTCGGTCACTTTCGCCGGCGTGGACATCGGCGCGTTCATGCAGATGCCGCTGAACCAGTTGGCGGCCTTGCTCGAACCCATCGCCCAGGGCGATTTCCGCGCCCATGCAGCGGGGGCGGCTACGGACAAGGAAGCGACCCGACGCGACCGTGCCGAACGCGCGGCCTCCGGCCGCGCCGTCCATGCGGTATCGCCCGACGTGCGCCGCACCTCGGCGCTATCGGAAGAAAAGCGCCTCGCCGCGCAGCGCCTGGCCGGTGGCGTGATGGCACGCCTGCGCCAACTGCGTGGGCTGGGCCTGGGCTACCTGACGCTGGACCGGGCCACGCCGACGCTTTCGGCCGGCGAGTTGCAGCGCCTGCGGCTGGCCACGCAATTGAGTTCCCTGCTGTTCGGTGTCGTGTACGTGCTCGACGAGCCCTCCGCGGGCCTGCACCCCTCCGATAGCCAGGCCCTGTACGACGCGCTCGACCGGCTGCGCGACGCCGGCAACTCGGTGTTCGTGGTGGAGCACGACTTGGACCTGATGCGCCGCGCGCAATGGCTGGTGGATGTCGGGCCGGATGCTGGGGAGCGTGGCGGCCGCGTGCTCTACAGCGGCGAGCCGGATGGCCTGCGCAAGATTGCCGAATCGCGTACTGCACGCTACCTGTTCGATGAGATCCCCGCGCCGGGAAGCCGGGCACGCGAAGCGACCGGCTGGCTGGAGCTGCAGGACATTCACCGCCACAACCTGCATGGCGTGAATGCGCGCATTCCGCTGGGCGTGCTGACGGCCGTCACCGGCATCTCCGGCTCGGGCAAGTCCAGCCTCGTCGCGCAGGCCCTGCCGGAGCTGGTGCTGCTGCACCTGGGCCACGAGCCGGAAGACGATGTAGCCGAAAGCGCCACCAGCGAAGGGCCGGCAGTGATCGAAGCGACCGGCGGCCATCTGGCGGGCGACGTGGACGCCGTACAGCGTCTGGTGCAGGTGGACCAGAAACCGATCGGGCGCACGCCGCGGTCGAACCTAGCCACCTACACGGGCCTGTTCGACCATGTGCGCAAGCTGTTCGCTGCCACGCCCGATGCGCGACGCCGCCGCTACGATGCCGGACGGTTCTCGTTCAACGTCGCCAAGGGGCGCTGCGAGACCTGCGAGGGCGAGGGCTTCGTCAGCGTGGAACTGCTGTTCATGCCCAGCGTGTACGCGCCGTGCCCGACGTGCCATGGCGCACGCTACAACGAGGCCACGCTGAAGGTGCAATGGAACGGGCGCAACATCGCCGAGGTGCTGCAGATGACCGTGGACGAAGCCAGCGAATTCTTCGCGGGTGAAGACGCTGTGGCAAGGCCACTGCAACTGCTGCGCGATATCGGACTGGGCTACCTGCGCCTGGGGCAACCGGCCACCGAGCTTTCCGGTGGCGAGGCGCAGCGTATCAAGCTGGCGACCGAGCTTCAGCGCAGCCAGCGCGGCCGAAGCCTGTACGTGCTCGACGAGCCGACTACCGGGCTGCATGCGTCGGACGCCGACCGGCTGCTGGTGCAGTTGCAGCGCCTGGTCGATGCCGGCAACACCGTGGTGATGATCGAGCACGACATGCGCGCGGTGGCTCAGGCCGACTGGGTGATCGACGTGGGGCCCGGCGCGGGCAATGCCGGCGGCAGCATCGTGGTGGCGGGTTCCCCTCAGCAGGTGGCCCGAACGTCTGGCAGCAGAACCGGTCCGTTCCTTGCCCAAGAGCTGGCGCGGGCCGAGTAGCTCAGTTCGCCAAATGTTGCCAGCTTTCGCGGGGTATTGATCGTCGCCAAACGACGGTGGCGATCAATGCCCGAATCGCGTCATCCTTCCTGAGTCAGAGCAAGATAGGGATTGTTGGGCGGTATTTCGGGGAACGCCAAGGACCCATCTTCAAGGAGGTAGCCATGCAGTCGGCGGGACTTCCTCGGGCCCGTGACTTCACAGGTCCAAATGTTCAGGCCATTGGGGTGCTTGCGATGTAGCTGCAGCTTCTCGAAGCGCTTCTGCACCCACTGCCAATCCTGTTGATTCTCCTGCTTGGCGAGCGCGGCCACTTCGGGATGCTCCTGCGCATAGCGTTGGAACACACCCGGGCTGACCAGGTAGGCCGTGTCATTCACCGTATGCACGAGCGCCTTCGCGTCGTTGATGATGAGCCGTCGTGAGGTGATTCCCTGCTTCAGCCAAACCATGAACTGTTCCGCGGATGGCTTCGTTGCCGATGACCCAGGCGTAGGCGCGGGTGCAGGTGCAGGCGATGGAATGGACGTCGCGGCTGTTGCTGGCGCGGGGGTGTGGAGGAACTCCTCGGCATCCTGGCCAACGCCGGCCGACTCACCCAAGCCCACCATCGCGAGCAAATCCTCCATGACGTCGGGCACGGGCTGGGCCGCGGGCGGTGAAACGATGGTGGTGCTGTCGTCCTCCCAAATTGGAGGCTCTTGACCTCCCTGCGCTGGGTTCACCGAGACGGTTGGCGCGGGAGCCGACATGCTGGCGTCGTTTTCCGCCGGCGTCGCGTCGATCTCTACCGTGCCTGCGAAAGGTGCTGGTCGCTCGCCAGACTCCCAGATCAGCGCGGGAGCGAGACGCAACAGGGTGAACGAATGGGACCAGCCGGTCGTGCTGGTGACGGTCGCGCGCCAGACCGCTTTGCCGTCCGAGGTGGGCTGGAGCATGCCGTGGTCCTGCAGCACGTTGAACACGGAGGTGTTGTTCGCAGGAATGCCATCGATCCCCTGAGACAGGAGGTGTGCGCGCAGTTTGTCCGAGACTGTCTTGCTCACCAGCCACAAACCATCCTCGGTGAGCCAGCCATCGGAGGCTTCCGGCTGGTTCAGCTTCAACTGTTCCTTGAGCAGGTAGCGCAACCCGTCCAGCAGCTTGCGTTGCAGTGCGTGCTTGGGCGCGGCCATGGCGCGCGCCGGATCGCCGCCCAGCTCCTGGGCCACCGACGCCCGGTCTGCTTGCACGACGAGTTCCCCCAGTACACCGGCATGTTCGTACTGACCGGCCAGCACATAGAGCAGCGGTGCCCAGAGAGCCGGATAGTCGCTGAGCCAGTCCAGGACGTGGCGGTCGAGCAGTTGGCGATAGAGCAAGCCTGTTGCGGCGCTGTGCAGGCGGTATTCGCGGTCGTCACGGTAGCGAAATCGGTACGCCTGGTGCAGCGGGCCATGCCACGGATGCCAAGTACTGCCGTCGGCCAGTTCGACGTGTAGATCGACGGCGATCTTGCCAATATCGTGGAGCAGCGCAGCATAGGCGACGGCGGCGGTCCAGGCTTCGGACTGCGCCGCCTGGTCTTCGGGACTGGCACCGATGGGCAGCAGATGGGACTGCCGCAGTTTCAGGCTGTAGGCCACGATCTCCAGGCCGTGGTCGAGCATGCCGCCCGGATAGGCATGGTGATGCGCCTCGGAGGCCGGAAAGGCTTGGACCAGTTCGGCGTAGCGTTCCAGGGGCGTGCGGTACAGGGTGGCGAATTGCCGGTGTGAGAGCGACGTGCGCTGCCAGATGTGCTCCAGCAGCTTCTGCCGGCGTGGGGTGGCCAGCAGCGATGCGGCCGACTCAGGACGCAGCAGCCCTTTCGGGAGGTCGGTGACGGGTGGTGGCGTCGGTGCGGCAGCGACCGGGGGCCGTTTTCGCTGGAACAGGGAGAGCATGTGAGGTGTCCTAATGACGGGCCGACCGGGAGGCCTTTTGGCCTTTTCGAGGTAGGGCCTTTCCCCTTGCACCCCATTCCCTTGCCATTTCGACCCTTTGGCCTTTAACCGTTTCGGTATAGCGGGGCCTGGACTGCGGCTCCACCGTCAATGTGGAACCCGCTCGAATGCATTGGACGGCGACCAGGCGCTGGCCTCGGTCTATGCTGCGAAGGCGCTGCTTCCGCCGGGTAGGTTGCTCTCTAGGCGTCAAAGTTGACAAACGCGACAAAGGCGACTAGAGTGGAGCCTGTCTCAAACCTACTCGGGAGATGACCATGCCCACTGCCATTGAATTCATTGCCGACCGTCTGCCGCGCGTCACGGTGGAAGATGTACGCCGCTTCGCGGATACCGTCGAAATCCGGGATGCCACGGCTTTCGCGGCCGAGTTGCAGGCGTTCGTCCACGAGCGCGTGGAAGCGGTGACACTGCCCGCCAACTTGCAGGGGGAGACCGTTGGGCAGGCCCTTGCACGCAAGGCGGCCGCGCTGCGCGCCGACACGCGCTGGGCACCGAATGAAACCGACGTCCAGCGAGGCCGCGCCGTGCTGCTGGAAACCTTCAACCAGCCGCACAACCTGCCGCCCGCGGAGTTCGCCAAGCTGGCGGACAAGTCGCGCCAGCAGATCTACAAGGACATCCTCGCGCGTCGGCTGCTGGCGCTGAACGTGGGGCCGCGCGGTCAGAAGCTGCCCGACTGGCAGCTCGACCCGGTGAAACAGCAGTTGACCCAAACCGTGCTTCAGGAGGTCGAGGGTATCGATCACTGGACGATCTACCGCGCACTGTCCGAACCGCTCGAAGGCTTGGGCGGTCGCTCGCCGGTGGATGCGGTGACGCATGGCACGATCGACGACGTAGCCGAGGCCGTGTTCAACGTGCTGGGCGTTCAGGTGCATTGAAGCGAGACTGCCATGAGCCACGAGCTGCCTTCGTTCCTGATCGATGCCGGTGAACTGCTCCAGCATGTGAGCCGCGTCGTCTATCGGGGCAGCCCGCTGTACTATGGCCGCAGCAGCACCAATCGCTACGACGACCCTGCCCGGACCTACGGCGTGCTCTACCTGGGGCGCGACCTGCCCACGGCGCTGATGGAGTCGGTGTTTCACAAGCATCAGTGGCTTGATGACGCGAAGCGCTCGATCGCATTGAAAGAAGTCCAGGGCAGGATGGTGCGCGCCGTAGGGGTGATGGCCGACGTGCTTCTGGCCGATCTCACGGCACCAGGCGTCATGGCGGGCTACTTTGGCCTGAACCTGGAGCAGTTGGCCAGCCGTGGCTACACGCACACGCAGCAGGTGTCCGCTCATGTGCATGCGATGGTCGGCGACGACGGCCAACCTCTGTTTGACGGGGTACTCTATCCGTCGCGCAACAACTATCCCGCCAAGAGCATCGCCCTGTTCGAGCGTGCGGGAACGAAGGTCAGCGTCATCGAGGACATCGATCTGATTGACCATGTGGACTGGCCGCGTTTCGTTGCCACCTACCGCATCGGCGTGGAACCCGACCCCGGCCCGATAGAACCGGATGACGAAGCGTCCTGAAGCAGCGAGAAGACACATTGGAAGCCCGAAACGGAATGAAGTGGAGCACACTGGAATAGGCATTCCTCAGTAGCAGGAGACGACCATGAACACCACAACCCGCACCAGCACCGCAGAACGTATCGGCCGCGCCTTTGGCCGCGGATGGCGTGCCTATGCGCGTGGCGAACGGCGGGTATCGAATTGGTTGGTGGCCAAAGGGGTGCCTTCGGTTGGTGTCACAGTGCTGCTGTGGGCGGTCAAGCTGGCTGTGCTGGGCGCGCTGCTCTACGCCGCCTTCTGGTTCGCACTCGTGTTGCTGGGAGTCGTGGTGGCGGGATGGGCGGCGGCTGCCAATACCTCGGAAGAAGACGAGTGGCCGTTCACCGACCTCACCGAACTACGCAAGACACCCGGCTACGATCCCAATCTGTACAACGATACGTCGCACGAGTTGTACACCGACGACTGATCGGCACCGCGCTATTTCAGCTTACCTCCGGTAAGGGCCCCAGCGCCCTTACCGCCTGCTTGGCCGGCGCTCTTGCTGCCATCTGAAAGCCCCTGGATGACGTGCCCGGCCCGAATCCCAACCCAGGTAAGACTCGCAAGCCAAAAGCCCGGCAAGACCAGGAACATCGTGCCCATGACGAACATCAGGAGCAGGTCGCCAAAGGCATTGTTCAGCCCCACCAGTGGATCGAAGTTAGTGTGTGGCCGGTTCCAGCCGAAGCCCCACCCATAGAGTGCATCGAGGATGGTGCTGTCGATCCAGCGTGCGAGTTGGAACCAGAAATCGGTGAAGAACAGCGCGAACTGCACGACGCTGACGGTGACGACCGTCTTCAGGTCATAGGTGCCCACGACTAGCACCAGCGGGATGCAGATGACCAGTGCCATCTTGAGCAAGGCAAGCACCATGGGCAGCGCCTGGCGCACCACGTCCATGGCGGGAAATGCGGCAAGTGCCCCGACCGCCATTCCTACATCCCCCGTGGCCCGCGTCACGATGTTCGGCAGGGTCTTGTCGATCTGGCCGCCGTAGTCGGTATAGACCGAACCCTGGTTGAGCTTCTGCTGTCGCGGTGACGCGATGGTACGGACCACCGAATCGTCCACCTCGGTACGGCTCAGGAACCCGGCCCAGCCCGCCAAGCGATTCAACAAGCTGGGGTCCACCTGGCTCAGCAACCGTGCCCGCAGGCCGTTGCTGCCATCGGCCCACCACTGCCTGCAGGTCGGGTAGCCGCCGCCACTGGCCACCTGCGCAAGCCCTGCGTCGCGGGTGTCGTCATAGGGCCATGACTCGCGCGCCGTGCTGGAACGGTAGCTGTCGTAGTAGCCGCCGGTATCCGTGAAAAACCTCGAACCGATCCAGGTCACGTCGTTCATTTGAGCTTCGTCCAGCTCCGGCCGCGCCATGAACAATTTAGCGCGTGCAGGTCCGTAGCAGTCGTGTGTGAAATCGGCCACTTCCTGAGCCAGAACCGGGTCATTGATGCGGGTAGCGTCGATCTCCATGCGCATCTGTCGCAGGTCTGTCCCGCACGGGATTGCCGCCACCGAGGCGCTGGTGACGGCGCGCGAGAGCGCGTGCATGAAGGCCCACCAGACCGGCACCTTGGCACTCTGGTTGTTGATGGTGCTGAAGGACTGGGACCAGCCGGTATCCGTGGGCTGCGGCACGTTGACCTGGCACTGGGCCGAGCGCGAGCTGTCGTACTGAATTGTGTTGAGGTCCACGTCGATGAAGGGGATGCCGGCGAACATCACCACCACGATGGCGACGAACACCCGGTTCTCGATGCGTGCGGCCGAGAGCACGCCCTTGTTGCCTTCGTCGGCACCTTCCGCACGGGCCTTAAGCCATTCCTGCACGATGATCGCCACGAAGGGCAGTGCGAATACCCCGCTGGATACCAGTACCGCCCAGATGCCGTTGTTGACGATCCAGGACACCAAGGTCAGGTAGTACTCCAGGTAGTCGGTTGTGAAAAGCGTCATGGCTCGGACCTCCCCTCAGCCCTGCATCAACAGGCTGGCTTCAAGCGCCACGATGGCAACGACGCCGGCGATCTCGCTGCGTACCAGGCGGCGCCGCGCTTGCGCGTCGTCCTCACGCGCAAGCAGCCGGCGACGCATCCAGACCCAGCCGTAGGCCGTCGCGCCATACAGGCACAGCCGCCAGACCAGGAAGTAGCCCGCTGCTGCCGCCAGCCAACGCTCCCAGCCCGCGACACTTCCGACGAGGTAGATGCCAACGATGTTGGCACCCACGGCGACGGCCGCGAGTACCATCGTCCACAGCAGCGCCTTCGCTGCGCGCCGGTTGAACAGCCAGCGCGGGCGCAGCCAGGCCGCACGCATCAGGCTCATGGCCGGCCTCCCGGATTGCCCTTCTGCAACTGATCGAGGCGGTCAGGCACCGGATCGCCTTCGTAGATGCCACGCGAGCCCGCCGCGCGCGTGCTGTGGCGCTGGATGATCGCCATGGGCGAGTTGTTCGCCAGCTCCCGGCGCAGCTCCAGCTCGGTCTTGAGGTTGCGAATCTCGCGATCGAGCGTGTCGCTCTCGTGGTTCACCGCCTCCACGGCGAGCTGGTTGGCCGCCACGTTGGGCTCCTTCTTGCCGGTCAGCAGCGTGCGTTGCAGCAGTAGCGCCTTCTCCAGCACCGACGCCAGCGCAACCTCGGACGCCAGGCGCTGCGACAGCAGGTGCTGGTCCGGTTCGTCGCGCAGTGCCTCGACCACGCCGCGCGTGATGGGCAGCGACGCGCTGCCGGCCTCCCGCAGGTTTTCGGGCGTCGTGTTCTTCGCCTTGGAGACCAGGTCCTGGAGCGCCTGCAGCTTGGCGTCGTACTCCTCCTGGATCAGGGGCGTCAGCCCGACGCCGGGCACCGTCTCCGTCTTGGTGCAGGCGTCGCAGGTGCGCTGCTCCTTCTCGCCGAGCACCCGTGTTGCCCACTCGATGGCCGCCTGCGGCGTGGTCCAGGTTTGGCACGACAGGCTCGTGCAACTGGCCGGAGCGATTGCCGACGTGTCGGTCACCCCGCGGCCATTGACCAGGTTGTAGCCCGCGCGGGTGACGTCACCGACCACCTTGATCGCGGGCTGACCGGAGCCGCCGGCATTGCTTCCCCCGACCCAGGGCACGCCATCGTTGCCACGGCGCGTCTCGGCCTGCTCGATGGCCGAGACGGCATCCGTGCTCGAAACAGCGTCACGCAGCGCCAACCCCTCTGCCATCTGGCTCCAGCCGAGTTGGCCGCCAGCCGTTTCGGCCATCTTTTCGGCCATGGCGCGGCACGTCAGCTTCGAGCGGTCGAAATCCAGCCGCGCTTGCAGAACGCCGTTGGTGAGCAGGTTGTAGAGGCCTGGATCTGCACGCTGGATGATCAACGCCGGCAGGGACGCCACAGCACTCGTAGCACTCTGGATCACCGAGGACATGATCTGCTGAAAGCCATTGGTGACACCGTTGAGTTGATTCTTCAACGTGGTCTGGATGCTCATGTCGCCGCAGATCAGATTGCTGTTCCAGCCGACACCCACGCCGAGCGAGCGCATGCCGGCTGCGCGGCCCATCGAAACGGCGCTGCCGCCGCCGATGGAGTACATGACGTCATCGCCGATGACGTTGCCGCTGGTCTGGTAGCCCAGTTGGCCCCAGGCCACGCCGCTTGCCAGAACCAACGCGCCGGTAAGCGCCAAACAGATCCTCTTGCCACGAGCCGGTGGGGAGAACTGCATAGAGTCGGAACGCTTCATCGCGGCACCTCAAAGGAAATCAACGCTGCCAAGGAACACCTGTCCACGGCGTTCGCAGCAGGCATACGGCCGCCACAGCGCCCAGGCGTAGTCGCCTTGCTGGGCCTGAGTCAGGAAGCCGGTGCGTGGGAAAACCGTGCAGGACGAGGACAGGACGGGCGTGAGTTCCTGCCACTTGCCAGTCGAGGCATCACCCTCCATCAGCGCGCTGGCGGGCCAGTAGCCATCGCGGGCATTGGCAAGCAGCGGCTGGTACACGTGCAACTGCCCGCGGCGCGTGACGACATCGCCCGCACGCTGGGCCACCACGGCTCCCGATTTGTGGTCGTCGGTCTGGTGCAGGAAGCCGCCGCGGGGATACACGTTGCCCCAAAGGTTCATCGTGGTGCGTGCGCCGACCTCGCGCATGCCGGGAATCAATGCCTCCGGGTAGGCCATCTCGGGCACGTTGTAGCGCCAGGCAAGCGTGTCCAAGGTGCTGAGCAGATACGGCATGAATGCCGTTCCCGCGCCCTCGCAGAAGTAGCCCGAGGACGAAACAAACTGGTTGAACACCTCGACGCCGGGATGGCCGATCACGTCGGCGTTCTTGAATTTCGCGAGATTGTTTTCGTGATCCTCGTTCGTCGTTCCATCGCCGCCCGCTTGGGCGGACGGGTTGGCCGTACTCATCGCCCGGACTTCGACCCACGGGTTCTCGCCCGTGTTGCTGTAGCTGGAGACGACCGCATCGGGGATGTAGTGGCGCACCTTGACAGAGGTGCGCACCGTGCAGCCTCCCCAGGTGCAGTAGAGCCAGTAGCAGATACCCACCACCCGGTACTCCAAGCAATCGGGCGAGGCCACCGAGGCAACGATGGCGGTGGTGTTCAAGGCGTAGCTACCCGTGGCGCTGAGCAGCAGCAAGGAAGCCACGCCAGCCCGCATGCGGCGCATAAGGTCGAATGGCCTCGTCATGGCTGGGTCCTCCGACGCTGCTCGATGCGCGCGACAGCGCGGGCCACATCCGGCTCGCCATAGACCACGTAGCGCTGATCCACCACGACAGCCGGGATGCTGGTGATGCCCAGGCTCCATGCGTCGGTGACGCCCTGGTATGCGGAAGCGATGCGGCGCTGTAGGTCGGCGCCGCCTTGGTTCAGCCGACGCTTGACGGTGGCCGCCGCCTGTTCGGGGGCGGCGGGCAGTTCCGCAGAAAGCTCCGCTTCAATCCGGCGGGCTTCGTCCAGCTCGATCAGCCGCTCGCCGCCCATGGTCTTGACCGGGTGGTGGCTGTCGGTGACGACCAGTACGTCGGCTGCGAAGGTGACGGGGCTGAACACGGCCAGGGACGCCGGCAGCGCCACGACGAGACCAAGGGTTCGCCAGCCCGACGCGAACGTGGAAAAGGATGCCGGCATGTCGCGTGCCCCGAAAGTTGATCAGGGCCATAGTCAAACGCGAACCCGATGCCACCCCAACAAACAATGCGCATCGCGGGCTGCCCGCATACCTGCTTGTCCCGGGCCATAAAAAAACGGAGGCCGAAGCCTCCGCGAGGATCAATGAAGCAATGCGACCGTTACAGCAGGCCTGACTCCGCAAAGGAGAACGGGGAACCTTGGCCTACGATGATGTGATCCAGTACCCGTACATCGATGAGCGCCAGCGCGGCCTGCAGTTGCTGGGTCAGCACACGATCCGCGCTCGACGGCTCGGAGATGCCCGAGGGGT
The DNA here is from genome assembly GCF_054187805.2 of Stenotrophomonas sp. S4. Classification (NCBI taxonomy): domain Bacteria; kingdom Pseudomonadati; phylum Pseudomonadota; class Gammaproteobacteria; order Lysobacterales; family Lysobacteraceae; genus Stenotrophomonas; species Stenotrophomonas sp. S4. The sequence continues at coordinate 1,646,680 of NZ_CM196188.1, forward strand.
GCTGGTGCGCGAAGATCACCGCGGCGGCGTTCAACTCCAGCACACGCTGTACGACGACACGTGGATAAACAGAAGTCGAGTTGATCGTGCCCCTGAACAATGGCTCGTAGGCCAGCACCTGGTGCATGCTATCCAGGAACACAGCGGCGAATATCTCGTTGGGTTCAGCGACCAGTTTCACGCGCAGATAGTCCCGCACGGCGGCCGGCTGGCTGAGGCATGGTCCAGCTTTGAAGATCCGTTTTTCCAGCAGCACGATGGCCTGCTGGATGATCCAGTCTTCGTGCTGGGCAGCTACGGCGGAAAGCGACTCCACACAGGAGTCATTGATGGCGAAAGACATGGCGAACCTCCAGACGGTGAGATCGGAGGGCGCGCGCCCCCGAGGGCAAGCCCTCCTGGGGATGAGAATGAAAAGATGCATCCATCACCGCGATTGCGGTGACCGTTCGCGGCCAGGATGCAAGGCGAACGAGTCGCGGTCAGCGCAGAGGACTGCGCCGTAGCCTTGAAGACCGGGGCTACCTGGGCATGTCGCCGACGACGTCGGCAGGCATTTCGGATGTGGGTGTGCTGGTCGGACCCTCAGCCGCCAGCATGTCCATGGCTGACAGCAAGGCATCGCCCTCGATCGGCCCCTGCAGCAGGATGGCCTGGCCCGTTTGGCGATCGAGCAGGCGCAGCGACGGCGTGGCGGTTACGCCGCTCTTGGTGGCTTCCGCAGCCTGGGCGCGGATAGCCGCACTGGGCCTTTCGCTTGCCATGCACTGCTCGCTGGCTGGCGTCGATTCGGGGTACCGCAAGCCATCGGGCAAGCCCTGGCCGTCGCTGCGCGTGTGGGCATAGACCCATTCGATCGCCTGCCAGAACGCGACATGCCCACCTGCTTCGGCAGCGCATTCCACTAGGCGTGCCTCGGCTGACGCGGCCGGCTCGTGCTCGGCCAGCGGCTGGTGGTGCCATTGCAGCGCCACGTCGGTGTTGTTGCCGATCCACCGCTTGAGCTGCGGGAAATACTCCCGGCAGAACGGGCACTCCAGGTCGGCATAGAGCGTCAGCGTGAAACGGCCTTTGGGGTTGCCCATTAGCCAGGGCGGCCCGGCCACCGGTGCCATGCTGACCGGCGTGGGCGGCTGCGGCGGGGATTCGCCGGGCGACCTTGACACAAGCCAGATCAGCAGCAGCGCGACCAGCACAGCAGCCAATGCCCAGGGCCAGCGGGGCCGCCCGTTGCGGCGGCGGAACGCCTGGACCTGCATCGGAATGGAAGGACGTTTCTGTTCCATGGCGTTCTCCGTCTTACGACAGTTCCAAGGCCGGCGACTCGATGCCGCGCGCCTGGTCGATCTTCTCGGCCACCTTGAAGGCCGCTTCCAGTTCGGTGCAGCCGTAGTGCTGCATGAGCTGGTAGCGCTCGGCCTTCTCTTCGGGTTCGGTCTGCGCCAACGCCAAGTACAGGCTGGGCGGCACGGCGCGGAACAGCACTTCCATGCTCTTGGAAAGGATGACGCCCTCGGTGAACTTGCCCGCTTCTTTGCGCGCCGAGAGCATCAGCGCTTTCTGCGCGGGCGAGAGTTCGCGGAAGCGTGCAATCTTCTCGACCTCATCGGGCGGCATCGACAGGCAGATCCACCACTCAATCATGTTGAGCATGGGCTCCGCGGCACGCGGCAGATCGTCGATATTTTGTGTAGCCAGCCAGAACCAGGCCCCTAGCTTGCGCCACATTTTTGTAATTTTTACAACGTAGGGCGCAAGCAGCGGGTTCTTCGTGATGATGTGGCCTTCGTCGGTCACATTGATGATCGGACGGCCCAGGTACTGGTCGCGCTCGGCGATGTTGTTCACCGTGCTGATCAGGCTGATGTAGGCGATGGAGAGCTGCGCGTTGTAGCCCTCCCGGGCATAGGTCGCGAGATCCACCAGCGTGATGTCGGCCTCGGGCCACGGCGTGCCATCGCGATCGAACATCTCGCCGTCCGTGCCTTGGCAGAACATGTCCATCGCGTCCGCCATCTCCAGCAGCCGCACGCGCCGCATCTCGGGCAGCGTCGGGTCCTGGCCGCGCGTGCGCAGCGCGTTGCGCACGTCGCGCGTGAGCACCGTGCGTTTCTCGGCCACGCAGTGCTCGGCGGCATCGAGGATGCACTGGCGGATCAGCGAGCGATCGGCCCGCGTCATCCGGGCTTCTTCCTTGTCCTCGCCGCCTGTGATCATCAGCCGTGCCGTGATCTCCAGTTCACCCAGCACGTCGCGCTGCTCGTCCTCCTCCATGACCGAGGAATCGGCTGGCAATTCTTCATCCAGTGCATCGGCATCAAGCGTCTGCACGTTGCTGGGCGTTTCGATCAGCCGGCGAGCGTCGGCGAACGGCGCCAGGCTGATGCCCGAGCCAGGAGCCAGCTTGACCCGGTTCACGGTCAGACCCAGGCGCTTTGCGAAGTCGCTGAACAAGCCAAAGCTGTTGCCGGCTTCCACGATGAACAGCCGCGGCCGGTAGATGGCCGTGACCTGGTTCAAGAGGTTGTTGAGCGTTGCGCTCTTGCCCGAGCCGGTGGGGCCGAACAGGAACAGATGGGCGTTCATCTGCCTGTCCAAGCGGTTCAGTGGATCAAACGTGATCGGCCCGCCGCCGCGGTTGAAGAACGTGTTGCCCGGATGACCCGTACCCTGGCTGCGACCCCACGCCGGCGAGAGATTCGCCACATGCTGGGCGAACATCAGTTGGGTGAACCAGTTCCGTCGATCTTGCGCAGGGTTGTAGCAGCACGGTAGCCAGCGCAGGTAGCTGTTGAGCGGCGCGACTTCATCGTCCTCGCGCACAGGCTGCAACCCCGCGTTGAGCATCACGTTGGCGAGATCCAGACCGCGCCTGTCAAGTTCGGCTTCATCGCGTCCGCGCAGATAGAAGGCCAGCGTGCCGCGGTAGAGCTTGTGCGCGCTGCCGATGAGCGAGCGTGCCTCCTGCACATCCTTGAGCGTTTGTTCCGATGCCAGTGTTTCGCCGACAGCCTTCTTCGCCAGGTGATTCAGGTGCGATTCGAGGATGTCCTGGGGCGTCGCCACCATGGTCAGACACATCGTGGTGTCTTCGGGCATCTGATCGAAAAGCGTGTTGATAGCGTCCCCCTTGCGGGTTTCGCCGGTCAGGTGCCCCGTACCGGGCGGCATGCGTAGCCGGTCGGTGACCAGTACGCGATGCGGCATACCGTCAAAGTACCAGGTGCCGTGCTCGGCATCGGAGCGAGGCTGACCGAAGAACAGCCGTTGACTGAAGTCCCGACCACTCGCCAGCTCAATCTCACCTTCCTCCACCTCGTCGGGATAGCGGGCCAGCGCATAGAAGCGCTCTCGCTCCTCAGCGCCGGGCCCGAGCATCGTGGGGCGTGGGTTGAACCAACGCAGCAGCCAGTCGTGAACATCGGCCGCGACCATGCGCCGGGCCTGGATGCCGGCGTTCGCCAAGCCGCCGCAGAGGCGATCGCAGACGATGTTCAGCATTTGCTCGGGTGTCTGGCCGCGGCGGTTCGCCTGCCCGGCGGCCCGGCGATAGACCACCATGCGCACGCGCCGCGTCTGGCCGCGCCAGCGCAACCGCGTGACCACCGTATCCTCGAACAGTCCGCCGGGCTTGGCCACCGCGCGCAGGTGGTGGCCAAAGAAGCGGAGGTAGAACTCGGTGAAGGCCGTGCTGCGGGCGCGCGGCTGCACGTAGTCGCGTAGCGTCTGCATGTACTGGTCGAAGCTGGGCTCGTCCTGTGCATAGAGCTGGAGCACCCACGGGTTCTCATCCAGCTCATCGAACGAGTCCTGGAGCGCGTTTTCGAGCGCATCGCGGGCATGAGCGAGCCAGCCCGGTTCCCGACCTTCGGTGCCTAGCGGGACCAGTTCGTAGAAGGCCGCGACCGATTGCCCGTCCTCCAGCAGCATGGACTTCGACGGCGGCAGGAACTCCACCCACGGCAGCAGCTCCGCGAATGACTGCGCAACGTCGTACATCGCCTGCTCGTCCGCCACGGTCGCCGGCCTGCGGCCCTGGACCGTCGCTCCGGGTTCGGCAATGCCGGCCTGGCGCAACGCCTCGACGTGGCGCTGCCAGCCGTCCGGCTGCTCGTCATTGCCACCATCGGATGCAGCCAGCTTCGGCCAGGGGAGTTTCCAGCGCATCAGTAGTCCTCCACGCGCTCGCCCGGCATGGCGTACTGCACACGCTGGTACAGGGGAAAGACCGTCGTGTAGCCCGGAACCGGCACGGGATCGGTGCCCGCCAGGTGCGGGTACACATACATGACAAGATCGGGGTTCGGCAGGCGGTGGAACTGGCGATAGACCTCGTTGCGCGCCGTGCGCGTGTAGCGCATCTGCTCGGTGGGCGCGGCCTCCACGTCGGCCTCGGTCAGCGTCCGGCGCAGGCTCTGGCGTGCATCGAGCAATTGCCTGCGCGCCACCTGGCCGGCGCCACCACCCCCGTCACCGGCGTTCTGCTGCCAGATGTCCATCATCGTGCTGTCGCCGTGGGGGAGCAGCTTTTCCTTGCTGGTGGCACAGCCGCCGAGCACCGCGACGGCGAGGGCCAGCGCCAGGGCCTTATTCAAGTTCGAGAGCATGGCTTTCTCCTGCGCGGTGATCGACCTTGCGGCCTTCGGGATCGAAGTCGATGGCGAGCGGCTTTTCGAGGTGGACGGCGACCTTCGCGCCGGGCTGGACATAGACAGCGGCGAACGCCTGGCCGTACAGCTTGTTCACCCAGTCGGCCATGTCGCGCACGCCACCGGCCAGGATGCGGCCCACGGCTTCATTGCCCGAGATACCGACGCTGCCGATGGAGCCGTCGGCGCCGACGTAGGACATCTGGCCGCTGTCGCTGTCGATCAGCGAGGCGACGCCGGCACCGGCGGCGGTAATCAGGGCTTGCGAGCCAAGGTACTGCTGGGCGTTGCTGCGCCGCTCCCCGCTGACGCAGGGAATGCCGTATGGGTCGCTGATCCAGCCCAGGCCTCCACTTTGAGAGTTCTGCTGCTGGTTGTTTTGCTGGTTGCCGTCGCGGTCTTCGGGGATGGTGCGGATCGTGCCGTCGTGGAAGACGAAGGTGATGCTGCGTACCTGGCCGCGCACGCACGAGAGCGTCCAGTCGCCCGATGCGGTGCCGCTGAACACGGCACCGGCCACGTCGGGAATGTCGATGCCATTGGCGGTCAGGTTGTCCTGTCCGACCAACACCTTGAAGGGGTACGGATCGTTGACGGTTCCGTCGATCGGCACGCGGCCGATCAGCGCCGTCATCGCCACCGACCCCATCAGCGTCGAATTGGTCGGTACGGTATAGACCGCCTTGGCGCTCTTCACGCCTGCGGCGCGTGCGCCCGCGTTCGCCACGGTTTCCGCCGTGGTTTCCAACGTGCTCTGCGCGGGGCCGAAGCTCGTCGGGAAGCTCATGCCGCTACCCGTGCCACGACTGCTGTTGCGCCCCTCGGCTTTCCTCGCATCGTCGGGTTCGACCCAGCGCACGCCGCCTTCCATGCCGGCCTCGTCGCCGTCACGCAGCCCCAGACCCACCGGCAGGTCGGCATGGCCGCCGCCACGTCCGCCGATACTGTCCAGGCGCCGTTGCAGGTCGGCCAGCAGCCCTTCGGTCTGCTGACGCGCGCTGGCTGCCTGCTCTTGGTCGCGACGCAGGTTGGTGCGCTCGGAGTCGAGGGCCGAATTGATGCGCTGGTCAATGGAGTTCTCGCGCTGGCGCAGTCGCTGGTTTTCTTCGCGCTGGGATTTGTTGTCCGAGAGCGCGGTCTGAAGCTCGGTGCGCAACTGCTTCACTTGGGCAACGAGCGTCGCCACGGTGTCGCGCGGGGTATCGCCCTCGATGCCCAGCGCCTTCATTTCCGCTGGCGTGAGCTTGGCGCCGGCATCCGCGGTCGGTGGTGCCGAAGTGCTGCCTCCCGAGAACAGCCGGATGGCGACGAACAGCACCAGCACGGCAACCGGGATCATCAGCCACTTCAGGAGTCCATTACTGCGCATGGCGGACCTCCTTGCGGTCGGTGCCATCCTGGGAACCGGCTTCCGGTTGCGGGAGATGCACGGCCGGGTCGAAGCGGTTGACCGCTGGTAGCAGCGATTGCGCAAGGCCACGCCCGCGCGTCACCAGGTACAGAACGGTCGTGTCCTCGGGCGTCCCGCGCGGGCCAAGCGCCTCGTGTTGGAAGGTGGCGGTGAGGAAATCGCCTTGCAGCACGCGCGGGTCCAGGGTGATCCAGCCGCTGCTGCTGTTGGTCAGGCGCACGGCGGTCACCCACTGGTCTTCCAGACACCATGACGCGAGCGCGACCGCGCGCACGGGCAGCGTCGGCATCAGCGTGCCGAGGTCGAGGTCACGGCGCAGGTTCACCCGCATGACGCTCGGCAGCGGCTCCACGGTGCGTAGCGGCGCGTAGAGGTTCTGTGCGGCAAAGCGCGTCAGGACAACCGACACCGGGGTCTCGCGTCGCGCCGCTCGCGCGCCGGCCTGGTCCTGGGCGCGCGCCGGAGCTTCGTTGTCATCGCCGGGCTGATCGCCATAGCGCGCCGGGGTGCTGTTGCCCTCGACGATGCGCACTGGTTCCAGCTCGGCTTCGCCGTCCTTGGCTGGCTCCGCCGCGATGTCGAGCAGGATCAGCGCGCCCGTGTCGGCGTCCTGCAATTGCAGCCGTGTGGGCTCGATCGGCTCGCTGGCCCGCAGGTACACCGCGCCACCCGCGCTCTGCACGCGCAGGCGTTCGCCCACGCCCGCAGGCACGCCCACGCGGACGTTCCGGTCGATGAACACGATGCGCTCCTGGCCGACCTTCAGCGGCACCGCCAGCGGCATGCGCTCCCAGCGCAGAATCTCCACAGCATGGGAGACGGGTGCCGCGGCCGCGGCCAGCAGCCCCAGCAGCACGAGTACAGGATGCTTCATGGGGTGTTTCCTCCTTGGGGCGCTTGCGGAGACAGGCCGCCAGGCGCCGGGCGCGTCGGCTCCGGGGCGCTGATGCGCTGGGGCGCACCGTCGTAGCAGTCCAGCGCCAGGCCGAACGGGTTGCGGGCGGGATCGACGTCCACCCGCGTGACCTTCACCGGGTAGCGCACGAGCGCGCGCTTGACCTGCTCGGCGCCGTAGTACTCGTCGGCGGTGATGTCGAGCGTCACCACCCAGTCGCGGTCAGAGACCACGCGCACGCGCGCCGTGGGGTCGTCGCCGTAGCCGCGGCCGGGGATTTCATAAATCCCGCGCACGCGCTGGCGCAGTTCGCCCGTGCTGCGGCGGTAGTCGTAGTCCGCGCGCAGGAAGGCCTGGCAGGACGGGGTGAGATACGGCGAGAGCGTATGGAGGTTGCGCGGGTAGTCCTCTTCGCCGTTCGTCGGCCAGCGATTGAGGGTCTGGAACACGTAGAACGTGAACGCATAGACCGATTCGGGCGGCACTTCCCACCACTTGCGGGTACTGCCGGAGCGCAGGTCGGGCGGGACGTGGATGGTCAGGTCGCGCGGCGCGCTCCACCATCCACCGCCCATGACTAGGGCGACGATGACAAGCGCGCCAGCACCCAGGCGAAGCGTCTTGATGTGCGCCTGCAGGTGGGTGATCTCGTTCTTGAAGCGGCTCATCGTGTCCCCCTTGAGGCAGACCTTCGGGTGGTCCAGAAGCCGGAGCGCGAGATCAGCACGTGGCCGCTCACCCAGCCCGCCATCAGCGGATGGCGCGTGGCGATGCGCCATTGCAGTTGCCGGTACAGCCAGGTGTCGGGACGCCCGCGCTTGAGCCGGCGCAGGATGCCGCCGCCGATGAAGACGCCCAGGGCCACACCCAGGACGACGAACGTCGGCGCGATGGCGATCGTGCGGAACGCCCAGGACAGCGGCGCGCCGACCAGCAGGCCGGCGGCGCCGGACAGGCCGCAGCAGATCCACAGCTCGTCGGCGGTCAGGCCGCGCACAACAACGGGATGGCGGTTGAGCCGGTGCGGAAGGAACGTGACCGTCCCGTCCGCACGGACGTGCTGCTGCTCGGACATACCGGCCTCGCCTTACAGGATGCCGGTGGCTTCGGTGAGCAACCAGATGCCGATCACGAGCAGCACGGCACCGATCGCGACGGTGAGGCCGAACTGGCCCCAGGTCTTGCGGCCGGTGTGGATTTCCGCGTAGGTCCCGTAGGCGTGGTAGCAGACGCCGATAAACATCGACGCCACGACCAGGAGCGCCACGAGCATGATGATGTCGTAGCCGTAGTTCCTGATCGTTTCCATGATGCCGTTGCCGGTGCCGCGGGTCGGGTTCTCCAACTGCGGCAAGCCTTGCGCAAACGACAGCGCGGGCAGCGCGGCGGCGCCCAGTGCCACAGCGGCGCGCTGGGCAAGACGGGAATGGAGGATGCGGTTTTGCATGGTCGTGCCTTTCAGGTCAGGAGAGGAGGAAGAAGCTCAGGACGAGGTACATCGCGACGAAGCGGATGCAGACTCCGAGGAACTGGCGTTGGTTGAGGCGGCTCTCGGACCACCCCACGTAGGCCGTTCGGATGGCCCAGACGCCCCACACGAGCAGGACCGCGAACACGACGCCGACCAGGACGGTCGCCATCGCCGAAGGTGCGATGCCGCTGTTGGCTTGAAATGCCGAGACCTGGGCGCCGTTCATTGCTTGGCTTCCGTAGTCGTCGGCGATGGCGAGGCGGCCCGCTCGGTGCGGTAGTCGCCGGCCAGTTCGGAGGGGTCGCGCGGCTGGGCACGCGACGGTGTGAGATGGGCCTGGATGCCGGCGCGCACGCGCGCCAGGTCAGCCAGCAGCCGCGGGTAATCGAAGTGGTAGCGCTCGCCCGGCTGGATGGGGGCACGCGCGGCGCTGTCGGCTACGGTGCGCTCCAGCGCATCGAGCTGGCGCAGCGCGGCGACCAGCTCCTGGCGCTGTGCGGGGGACTCGGCCAACGCCATCGGGGACTGACCCAGCAGCAGGGCCGTCACGAGAAAAATGGGCACGCCGCGATGCGCGGCGCGCTGCCAGACCGGAGCCAACATCGCGCCATTCCTGTGTGATCAGCAATGGCTTGATCGTGGAGATCAGGGCGACTTCATGCTGCAAACAATAGGAACTGCGCGGTAACCGGGTTATCGAGAGCTTCGAAACTCGCCAACTGAATAGTGGCCTGCAACAAGTGTTCGTTAGTAGAATTGAGCAGACTTGGCAAACTAAGGCTATGAAAGACCAACCGAGAAGGTTTGCAGATGACTGATGCCGAAAACGAAATCCTCACACTTGAAGAGGTGGCGGTTTACCTCAAAGCAGGAAAAAGGACGGTCTATCGCCTGGCTCAAAAGGGAGAGATTCCCGCGTTCAAGCTGGGGGGAACCTGGCGCTTCTGTCGTTCTGATCTTGAGCGCTGGATTGCCGAAAGCACCAACAAGCAGAAGCCGGGGGCTTGAGTGAGTTTTTGCCACACTTGCCACCACATCAAGTCCGGGACAGGACAAGGGGAGAATCACCGTTGACGACGCAGCAACCTTTGACGCCGTATCAAAGCCAGTACGTCGCGTGGCTGCTCACCCGTCGCGCGGCGGGCGACACCGTTGAATCGCTGGCCTCGACACTGGTCGATTCGCAGGTCGATCTCAACCCGCATCAGGTTGACGCCGCCCTTTTTGCCTGCCGCAACCCGCTTTCGCGTGGCGTCATACTGGCCGACGAAGTGGGTCTTGGCAAAACCATCGAGGCAGGCTTGGTGATTTCACAGCGCTGGGCGGAGAGACGGCGCAAGGTGCTCATCATCGTCCCGGCCAACCTGCGCAAGCAGTGGCATCAGGAACTGCAGGACAAGTTCAGTCTGCAGGGGCTAATCCTCGAAGCCAAGAGTTACAACGCGGCCCGCAAACAGGGGCAGCAGGCCCCCTTTCTGTCGGAATCCGGCCCGATCATCTGCTCCTATCAGTTCGCCAAGGCCAAGGCCAAAGATATCAAGGAAATCGAGTGGGACTTGGTCGTCTTGGACGAGGCCCATCGCCTGCGCAACGTCTACAAGACCAGCAACGTCATCGCCAAGACGCTCAAGGACGCAATGGCGCACGTCCATTCCAAGGTGCTGCTCACGGCCACACCCTTGCAGAACTCGCTGGTGGAACTCTATGGTCTCGTCAGCATTATCGATGATCGTGTATTCGGCGACCTTGACAGCTTCCGCGCGCAATTCACCTCCAGCGGGCGCGATCAAGCCTTCGGAGCATTGCGCGAACGGCTGGCCACCGTCTGCAAACGCACCCTGCGCAAGCAGGTGCAGCCTTACGTCTCCTACACGGCGCGCAAGGCCATCGTGCAGGAATTCACCCCGTCAAACGAGGAGCAGGAACTGTCCCGCCTCGTCGCCGACTACCTGCGCCGCCCCAACCTGCAAGCGCTGCCGCAAAGCCAGCGGCAACTGATCTCCCTCGTCTTGTGGAAGCTGCTCGCGTCCAGCACGCACGCCATTGCGGGCGCGCTGGAAACGATGGCCAAGCGCCTGCAAGGCGTGCTCGATGCATCGCCGGTGGTCGATCTGACGGACGAGCTGGACGAGGACTACGAGTCGCTCGATGAGGTTGCTGACGAAAGCGGCGCAGAGGATTTCGCCGACGGCGAGGACGACCCGGCAGCGGATGCGGCCGGGCCTAGCCAAGAGGAGCGCACCGCCATCTCCAACGAGATCGACGAGCTGCGCCACTTCAAAACGCTGGCCACCAGTATCCGCGACAACGCCAAAGGCAAGGCGCTACTCACGGCCTTGGACAAAGCATTCGCCGAACTGAATCGGCTGGGCGCGGCCAAGAAGGCCATCATCTTCACCGAATCCAGGCGCACGCAGGATTACCTACTGAGCCTGCTGGCGGACACGTCCTACGGCGACGGCATCGTCCTCTTCAACGGCACCAACAGCGACGCCCGCGCGCAGGCCATCTACAAGGACTGGCTCAAACGCCACGAAGGCACTGACCACATCACCGGCTCCAAGACCGCCGACACGCGCGCCGCACTGGTCGAGCACTTCAAGGAACGCGGCACGGTGATGATTGCCACCGAAGCGGGCGCGGAAGGCATCAACCTGCAGTTCTGCTCACTGGTCATCAACTACGACCTGCCGTGGAACCCGCAGCGCATTGAGCAGCGCATTGGGCGCTGCCACCGCTATGGGCAGAAGCACGACGTGGTAGTGGTCAACTTCGTGGATCGTAGCAACGAGGCCGACGCCCGCGTGTACGAACTGCTGGAGCAGAAATTCCAACTGTTCGACGGCGTGTTCGGGGCCAGCGATGAAGTGCTGGGCACGATTGGCTCCGGCGTGGACTTTGAACGCCGCATCGCTGACATCTATCAGAACTGCCGCAACCCGAGCGAAATCAAGGCCAGCTTCGAACAGCTCCAACTCGACCTCTCCGGCGAGATCAGCGAAGCGATGGTCAAGACCCGACAGATTTTGCTGGAGAACTTCGATGAGGAAGTGCAGGACAAACTCCGCGTCCGCGCCGAGGACAGCCGCAGCGCCCGCAGCCGCTTCGAGCGGATGCTGATGGACTTGAGTCGGGCAGAGTTGGGCGATTGCGCCAGCTTCGATGACGACGGCTTTCACCTGTGGCGCGCGCCGGATGGCATCGAAGGCAGCAGCATTGAAGGCATCGAACTGGGGCGCTACGAACTGCCACGCCGCTCCGGTGACGCGCACCTGTACCGCATCAATCATCCGCTGGCGCTGTGGATCGCGCAGCAGGCCAAGACCCGCACGCTCGATGGGGCCAAGCTGGTGTTCGATTATGAAGGCTATGGCAGCAAGGTCAGCACCCTGGAGCCGTATCGCGGCAAGGCTGGTTGGCTCACGCTCAAGCTGCTTGTCGTCGAAGCCCTGGGCAATCAGGAGCAGCATCTCTTGGTTGCAGCCACCACTACTGACGGCGTGTCGCTGGACGAAGAAGACCCGGAGAAGCTGCTGCGCCTGCCCGCGACCACGCAGGCAGCGAGCCTGTTCAATAACGCAGGCGACGCCACGCTGGTAGCCAACGTGGCAACCCGCAAGACGGAGCTGCTGCGCGACATCAACCAACGCAACCTTGGCTACTTCGAGCAGGAAGTGCAGAAGTTGGACGCCTGGGCCGATGACCTGAAACTCGGCCTTGAGCAAGAAATCAAGGAGATCGACCGCGAGATCAAGGAAGTTCGCCGCACGGCAGCCACCTCGCCCACGCTGGAAGAAAAACTGTCATGGCAGAAGAAGCAGCGCGAACTGGAAGGCAAGCGCAGCAAGCTGCGGCGGGAACTGTTCAATCGGCAGGATGAGGTCGAAGCGCAGCGCAACGACTTGATCAGTCAGTTGGAGGTGCAGCTCCATCAACGGGTGGAAGAGCGCACGCTGTTCACTATCGAGTGGGGGCTGACATGATTACAAAAAGAGATATTTCTCGGGGTGCAATTTGGCGGCAGTGGGATCTGCATGTCCATACACCAGCATCGTTTCATTGGTCGGGAGATAGGTTCGATGTCGATCTCTCTTCTGCAAAGAGCAAGAAGCTGGTCGATGAAATGATCGAAGCCATGAACAAGGCAGAACCGGCTGTGTTCGCGATCATGGATTACTGGACCTTTGACGGCTGGCTTGCACTACGAAAGCGCCTCAAGGACGAGGACGCCCCCGTCCTGAAAAAAACCGTCCTTCCAGGGATCGAACTTCGGCTTGCCGCGCCAATGAAGGGGCGACTGAATGCACACGTACTGTTCTCGAACGAGGTCGATGAACAGGTGCTCAGGGATTTCATATCTGCCTTGCGCATTGAGTTAGTGGACAGGCCACTTTCCGAGCCTGCGTTGAGAGAGCTTGCCAGGAAGGTCGGCGAGGACAAGTTGAAGCATCACGGCTTCAAAAAGGCCGATGTAGATGCTTCCGACGAGAAGGCTCTGCTTGCTGGGGCGGTGATTGCGGAGATCAACGCTGACTCATACAGGGAAGCGATTCGGAAGGTCCCGAACGAGCACGCGATTGGCCTTATGCCGTTTGATACGAATGACGGACTGGCCGAGGTTGGGTGGCAAGAGCACTACGCCTATGCCATGAACCTCTTTCAAACTTCTCCGATCTTCGAGACACGAGACACCGACCTGCGTGGCGCATTTGTTGGCGAGCAGACAGCCGGCAACGCCAAGTGGTTCAAGAATTTTCAAGCAGGTCTGAATAATATTCCGCGCTTGGCAGTCTCAGGAAGCGACGCCCACTGCTTCGTTGGAACACCTGGCGACAACAACAAGCGGGGCTATGGCGACTTCCCCTCCGGGAAAAGGACGTGGATCAAAGCCGACCCGACGTTCCACGGCCTCAAGCAAGCCATTCTTGAGCCAGCGAAACGCTCCTTCATTGGTGACAAGCCGCCCAAGGTTCAAGAAGTCGAGTCCAACAAGACCTTCTACATCGAGTCGATCGAGATCACCAAAACAGGGGACAAGGCTGGCGTTGGGCGGTGGCTGCATGGCTGTGACATCCTGCTGAACCCCGATCTTGTCGCCGTTATTGGGAACAAGGGAAGTGGCAAGAGTGCATTGGCGGATGTCATCGCGACGCTCGGCAACTCCAAGCAGTCCAAGCACTTCAGCTTCTTGAAGAGGGATCGCTTTTGGGGCAAGACCGGCGAGCCCGCTCGCCACTTCACCGGAACGCTAACCTGGCGAGACGAAAGCACCGAGTCCAGGCCGTTGAATGAGTCACCTTCAGAGGAGAAGGCCGAGCTTGTTCGCTACATCCCGCAGGGCTATTTCGAAGAGCTTTGCAATGAGCACGTATCGGGTAAGTCGAACGCATTTGAGAAAGAGCTGAGGTCAGTGATCTTCTCCCATGCGAGCGAAGAAATGAGGCTTGGCGCACTCGACTTCGATCAGTTGACCGAGCAGCAGGAGCAATCGCTCAGGAACCGATTGGGTGAATACCGCAAGGAACTGACATCGACCAACGCAACCATCGTTCGCATCGAGGAGCAGCTTCAACCCATTGAACTGAAAAAACTCACTGATCTGCTCCTGCTGAAGAGCAAGCAGATCGAGGAACACGACAAGCTGAAGCCTGCGGAGGTTGCGGTGCCGACCGAAGCTATGAGCCCCGAGCAGAAACAAGCGGCTGAAGGCTTGGCGGCAGCAAGTCAACAGGTGGACGCTGCCAGAAAGCGCAGCCAAGAGATCGCTGGCGAGACCACTGAACTGGCCAAACGTCAAAAGGCCATAGGAAATATTCGTGAGCAGTTGAGATTGCTGCAACGTGCTTTCGATCAAGCCGAAAAAACCGTCTCCGACGATCTCAATCTTCTTGGCTTCGCTTGGTCCGATCTTGCCGCCATCGACATCAAGACCGCCGTTCTGGAAGAAAAATCGACCGAGTTGGCGACGAAGCAAGGCGAGATAAAGATCGAGGCTGAAAAACTGGCGGAAGTCCTCAATTCCGCCACTGCAACCCAGCAAGGTTTCACCGCAAAGTTGAACGCGCCGCAACAGCAATATGAGGCCTACCAGCGCCAGCTTGCGGAATGGAACACGAAGCGCGACGAACTCATCGGCTCAATCACCGACCCTGAGACCAAGGTCGGCTTGGAAACCAGAATCGAGCAGATCGAGGAGCTTCCGCAGCAGCTCAAGGTTTTGGAAGCGAGGCGTTTGCAGTTGTCCGGGGAAATCTTCGATACCCTCGATGCACAGCGGCGTGCACGTGCGGAACTGTTCAAGCCGGTGCAAGACCTGATTCAGAAAAATGTCCTGATACGCGAGGACTACAGGCTGCAGTTCCAGGCAACGCTGGCGGCATCCGCCGACGCCATCGCCGACCAGTTGTTTGCTCTGATCAAGCAGACCGCAGGTGACTTTCGCGGGCAGGACGAAGCACCGGCGACCATCAGAAGATTGTTCGATGGCCATGACCTGAACAGCAAGGATGGGGCGCTAGCCTTCATTGCCTCCTTGCAGGAGAAGGTTTTGGCAGCGGCGAAGGCCTCCGGCTCGGATGCCGGGATATTCAGTTTGCTGAAGAAGGGGCAGCCGGCCGCGGCCGTCTATGACCTCATCTTTGGCTTGAACTTCCTTGAGCCTCGCTACTCGCTCCTCTTCCAGGACACGCAGATCGAGCAACTGTCCCCTGGTCAACGTGGCGCGCTCTTGCTGATCTTCTACTTGCTGGTGGACAAGGGAAAAACCCCCATCATTCTTGATCAGCCGGAAGAGAATCTTGACAACGAGACGGTGTTCCGTCTGCTCGTTCCCGTTCTCTCCGAAGCCAAAAAGCAGCGGCAGATCATCATGGTCACGCACAACCCCAATTTGGCGGTTGTGTGCGACGCCGAACAAATCATCCACGCAAGATTCGACCGCGCATCGGACTCCACTATCCGCTACGAATCGGGAGCCATCGAGAACACGGGGCTGAACGAAGCTGTCGTGACCATCTTGGAGGGGACGAAACCCGCATTCGAGAACCGCTACGGGAAGTACCACTGACATGGCGGCCCTTGAACCACAGCACATGACCGTCCTGAAGAAGATTCTGGCGGAGCGCTTCGTGCCGTTCCTTCCGCCCCTCCTGGGTGCGGCGAAGCCGGAGGATCAGGCTGCCAAGCAGCTCTCGCGTGCCTTCAGCGCCTTCGCCCTGAACAAGCTGCTCAACATCACGCCAAAGGACGCCGCCGCTTCCGTGGTGGACGATTTCAACGACAAGGGGCTGGATGCGATCCACTACCACGCCCCCACGGAAACGCTCTACCTCCTGCAAACCAAGCTGAAGGAATCCGAGCAGTTCAAGCAGGATGAAGCACAATCGTTCTGCACCGGCATCCGGCTGCTGCTGAAGCAGGATTTCACCGGGTTCAATGGGAACGTCCACAACCGCAAGGCCGAGATCGAAGGCGCGCTCGATGCGTGCAGTCGCATCAAACTGGTCGTGCCCTACACTGGGGACGGTGTGTCGCAGTCGGCCATCGATGCGCTGCAAGTGCTGCTGGACGACGATGATCTCGACGAAGAGCGGCTCGACAAGCAGGTGGACTACTACGCGGCAGTCGACATCACCCGCGACCTGCTGGCGGAGCAAGCCTATCCGCCGGTTCATACCGACATCGCCTTGCAGAAGCACGCGAAGGTCGAGAACCCGCGCACGACGTACTACGGCATCGCCCGTTTGACCGACCTGGTCGCGCTGCACAAGGACAAGGGCAAGGCGCTGTACGAGCGCAACATCCGCTACTTCCTCGGCAGCAGCCGATCCGACGTCAACAAGGCCATCAAGACGACCCTGCGCGACGATCCCGGCAGCTTCTTCTACCTCAACAACGGCGTGACGGCGGTCTGCGACGAGATTGAGTTGAAGGGAAAGAACCCCAGCAGTGGGTTCCGGAAGTTCAAGGTTCGTGGCCTGTCGATCATCAACGGCGCGCAGACGGTCGCGTCCGCCGCCGAGTTCGTGGCCCAGCATCCAGGCAGCAACATCGACGATGCCAAGGTGATGCTCACCTTGATCAAGGCCCCGGCGGACGGCCCGTTCGGTAAGCGCGTCACCAAGGCGCGCAACCACCAGAACCCAGTGCAGACAGCGAACTTCGCTTCGCTGGACGAAAACCAGGAGCGGTTGCGGCAAGAAATCGCGCATCTCGGCTTCGCCTACCACTACCGTCCGGAAGCCTCGGCCACCGGCCTCCAGGCTATTTCGCTCGACGAGGCGCTGCGCGCGCTCGCCTCGCGCCAGGACGATCCGCGCTACGCGGTCTGGCTCAAAAGCGAACCGGCGCGGCTGGCCAATCCGGAATCCGCCGAATACCAGGCGCTGTTCCCGGCCACCCTGACCGGCGTGGCCCTGCTCAACGCCGTGCTGTGCCACCGGGCCATCCGCACGCTGGTGGTCGACTACGAGCAGAAGGCGGCGGCGCGCAGCCAAGAAAAGCTGATCTACCGCCACGCCACTCATGTCATCACGGCTGTGATGATGAAGCGCCTGCGCCAACGCATCGGCGCGGCGACGGTCATGGACGCCGCAGCAATTCCCGGCTTGATCAGCCAGCCGCTCGACGAGTTGCGGCAGCAGACCTTCGACCTCGGGCGGCAACGCCTGCTCGGCGAGGGGCCACTGGCCTACTTCCGCAATCAGGGCAGCGTCGCCTCGTTCATGGCCGACCTGATGGAAACGCATTTCGCGCTGACCGCCGATCCAACGCTACCCACTCTGCGCAATATCGATACTGCGGCGGATGCCTATCCGCGCAAGCGCCTGCTCGACTACTTGTCGGGCAAGGCCCCCCAACTATGAGAGCGATGCCATGAGCAAGCAAAAACTAGAACTGACATGGATCGGCAAGGAAAAGCGCCCCAAGCTGGAGCCGCGCATTCTGCTCGAAGACCCGGACAAGTCGTACCACGCCCAGCATCGCGTTACAGAGAACGATATCTTCGATAACAGGCTGATCTTCGGAGATAACCTGCTGGCGCTGAAGGCTCTCGAGCAAGATTTCTCGGGGAAGGTGAAGTGCGTGTTCATTGACCCGCCTTACAACACAGGCAGCGCGTTCAAGCAGTACGACGATGGATTAGAACACTCCATTTGGCTGGGGCTGATGCGCGACCGGCTGGAGATCATTCGGCGATTGCTAGCAGATGATGGTTCGCTGTGGATCACTATTGACGACAACGAAGCGCAATACCTGAAGGTGCTGTGCGATGAGGTGTTTGGACGAGCTTGTTTCGTCACGACGTTTATCTGGAAAAAGGTAGATAGCCCGAACGATAACAAAGTACCAATCACGCCAGATCACGAGTATTTGTTGTGTTTTACGAAAACTCCTGGATCTCGCCCATTCAGACAGAAATACGATGATTCGATATTGGCGGCGTACCGTAAGCCAGATGCCGAATCTGACAGACCGTATCGCGACCGTCTCTTGAAAAAGAACGGCAAGAATAGCCTTCGCTCTGACCGTCCGTCGATGTTCTTTCCATTAACCGCTCCTGACGGAACGGAAGTACTGCCGATTCACGATGATGGCAGGGAGGCACGATGGGCAATGGGGAAAACCTCTGTTGAGGATTTGATTGAAAAAAACGAGTTGATTTGGAAAAAGCGCGAAACCGGCTGGATTCCGTATACCCGAGAGTTTGCACCGGATAGTCCATCGCGGCCTTATCCAACGATATGGAATGACCTCGACACAACACGGCAAACCAAGGCGCATCAAAAGACATTGTTTGGAGAAGATGTTTTTGATACTCCAAAGCCAGAAGACATGCTGAAGCGCATTTTTGATATGTCTACTAACCCCGGGGATCTTGTCCTCGATTCCTTTGCTGGCTCTGGAACCACTGGCGCGGTCGCGCACAAGATGGGCCTTCGCTGGATCATGGTGGAACTGGGAGAGCACTGTCACACGCACATCATTCCGCGCCTGCAGAAAGTCATCGCCGGTGAAGACAAAGGCGGCGTCACGGCAAGCGTGAACTGGCAAGGCGGAGGCGGCTTCCGCTACTACAGCCTCGCGCCCAGCCTGATCGTCAACGACCGCTGGGGCAACCCGGTCATCAATCCTGAATACAACGCCGCGCAACTAGCCGAAGCGCTGGCGAAAGTGGAAGGTTTTACCTACGCACCCTCCGAGGTGCAGTGGTGGCAGCACGGCCACTCCAGCGAGCGCGACTTCATCTACGTTACCACGCAGAACTTGTCTGCCGACCAGTTGCAGGCACTCTCCGACGAAGTGGGTTCCGACCGGAGCCTGCTGGTCTGCTGCTCTGCCTTCCGAGGCGTGACAGCGGCGAAGGCGGCAGAACGCTGGCCGAACCTGACCTTGAAGAAGATTCCGAAGATGGTGCTGGCCCGCTGCGAATGGGGCCACGACGACTACAGCCTCAACGTGGCGAACCTGCCGATGGCCAAGCCCGATCCCGTTGATGCCTCGGCAGCCGCCGGAGCGAACAAGAAAACCAAGAGCAGGAAAGTGCCCGCTGCGCATTTGAATCAGGGCGGTCTGTTTGGGGAGAACGAGTAATGAACAGCCGTGTCCTGCACGCCGTCACCGGTCGTCTGTCGCTGCGCCCGCCGCAGGAGGAATCTCTCAAACGCTTGGTTCGCGCGCTCGAAACCTCGCCTGACCTCTTGGGCCATGAGCGGGATATCGCCGCCGTTCTTTCCACGCTGAAGGCCGAGTTCCCCACGCTGGAGGACTTTGAGCGCGAGTTTCCCTCGCTGTGCTTCGCGCTGGCCACGGGCGTCGGCAAGACGCGGTTGATGGGCGCGTTCATCGCCTATTTGCATCTGGCGCATGGCATCAACAACTTCTTCGTGCTCGCGCCCAACCT
This sequence comes from Stenotrophomonas sp. S4, assembly GCF_054187805.2. NCBI lineage: Bacteria > Pseudomonadati > Pseudomonadota > Gammaproteobacteria > Lysobacterales > Lysobacteraceae > Stenotrophomonas > Stenotrophomonas sp. S4. The sequence goes on from NZ_CM196188.1 coordinate 1,666,009, forward strand.
GACCATCTACAACAAGCTGATCACGGACTTCACACGCAACACGCCGAAGTACGTGTTCAAGGGCATTGCCGAGTTTGCGCAGCAGCCACCGCTGATCATCACCGGTGACAACTACGACCAGACTGGCGCAGCGGTGGACGACCAACCGCAGGGTTTCGCCCACGACGTGCGCGTCAACATCTTCAACATCTCCAAGATCAACTCCGAAGTGCGCGGCGGCAAGGAGCCGCGCATCAAGCGGATGAAGGAAGTGCTGGGCGACAGCTACTTCAACCACTTGGCGAACCTGCCCGATCTGGTGCTGTTGATGGACGAATCGCACCGCTACCGCGCCAGCGCGGGCGTGCGTGCCATCAACGAGCTGAAGCCGCTGTTCGGCCTGGAAGTAACGGCGACGCCGTTCGTCGAAAGCAGCAAGGGGCCGGTGCCGTTCAAGAACGTGGTGATGGACTACCCGCTGGCGCGGGCGATGGAGGATGGTTTCGTCAAGGAGCCTGCGGTTGTCACCCAACGCAACTTCAAGGCCAGCGACCACACGCCGGAAGAAGTGGAGAAGACCAAGCTGGAAGACGGCGTGCGCTTGCACGAAACCACGAAGGTCGAGCTGCTCACTTATGCCCGCGAGAACGGTGTCAAGCCGGTGAAGCCCTTCATGCTCGTCATCGCACGCGACACCACGCACGCTGCGAGTCTTTTGGCACTTCTGGAATCGGAAGCCTTCTACGAAGGGCGTTACGCGGGCAAGGTGATCCAGGTCGATTCCAGCCGCACCGGCGCGGAAGAGGAAGAGATGATTTCGCGCCTGCTGGCTGTGGAGAGTGTGGACGAGCCGACCGAGATCGTGATTCACGTCAACATGCTCAAGGAGGGCTGGGACGTGACCAACCTCTACACCATCGTGCCGCTGCGCGCCGCCAACGCGCGCACGCTGATCGAGCAGAGCATCGGGCGCGGCCTGCGCCTGCCTTATGGCAAGCGCACCGGCGTGGCGGCGGTGGATCGCCTGAACATCGTTGCCCACGACAAGTTTCAGGAGATCATCGACGAGGCCAACCGTGGCGATTCGCCGATTCGCCTGAAGCAGATCATCCTCGACGTGCCCAGTGCCGACGACAAGAAGGTAAGCGTGCAGGTCGGCTCCGGTGCTGCAGCGCGGCTTGGACTGGCGGATGCCGCGCCCGCAGTTGATCCAGCCTCGGCGGCTGCCTACTCTGACTCGGATGGTGGCGAGGCAAAACCCGCGCCGACGCCGGTGTTCACCACCGATGCCGAGAAGCAAGCGGCGCGCGTGGTGATCGAAGTCATCGGCAAGCTGGAGACGCAGCGTGATCTAGTGCCGACCAGTGGCGCACTGCTCACGCCCGAGGTGCAGAAGGTCATTCAAGCGGAGGTGGCAGAACGCCTGAAGCCGATGCAGGGCAACCTGCTGGCAGGCGCGGACGATGCGGCACCGGTGATTGATCTGACCAAAGTGGTAGCCAAGACCACCGAGATCGTGGTGCAACAGACTATCGACATCCCGCGCATTGCCGTTGTACCCAAGGGTGAGGTCACGACCGGCTTTCGCCCGTTCTTGCTGGACGTGAGCCAGCTTCGCCTGCAACCGGGCGAGCGCGAGATCGTCGGCCAGATGCTGCGCACCAACGAACAATTTGCGCTGGCGGCGGAAATCGGCCTGAAAGAACAGCGCCCGGAGGACTACATCGTCCACGCGCTGGTGGACTTCGACGACATCGACTACTTCACCCACGCCGACCTGCTCTATGACCTGGCGGGCCAGATGGTGCGGCACCTGCAGAGCTACCTCTCGGAATCCGAGGCGGTCAACGTGCTGAATGGGCAGCGCAAGACCATCGCAAAGGAAATCCACTCGCAGATGATGGCGCACTTCTTCGAGGAAGCGACCGAGTTCGAGGTGCAGGTCAGTCGCGGCTTCACGGAACTGAAAGCCTGCAACTACACCGCTACGGCGGGACAAGCCCCGCGCCATTTCCGCGAAACGGTGGAGGACGTGGGCCGCATCAAGCAGATGCTGTTCGGCGGGTTCACCAAGTGCCTTTACCCATTGCAAAAGTTCGACTCGGACACCGAGCGCCGCTTCGCCGTCATCCTCGAACGCGACGCGAACAAGTGGTTCAAGCCCGCGAAGGGACAGTTCCAGATCTACTACAAGCTCGGCACCGAGCAGCCGGAGTACGTGCCGGATTTCGTGGTGGAAATGGATGCGTTCATCCTGCTGGCCGAGACCAAGAAGCGCGACGATCTGAAATCGGATGAAGTCGTCGCCAAGGCTGCGGCGGCATTGCGCTGGTGCAAATACGCTTCAGATCACGCCAGAAACGTCGGTGGCAAGCCGTGGAAATACATCCTGGTGCCACACGATGAAATCGCAGAGTCGAAGCGGCTGGCCGATTTCCTGCGGTTCGAAGTGAAGGACTGATTTGAAGGAGCGTTGATATGAGCCGTGCCCAGCTGCGTTTTCAGGTTGATTCCCGACTCGCCACATTGCTGAGTCAGGAATACCCGTCATCAGAGCGGGCGTTGAAGGAGCTCGTCGATAACGCGTGGGATGCCGACGCCGAGCACGTATCTGTCACTCTCCCGAAGCCACTGAGCGGTGGCTCCATCGTCATTGAGGACGATGGAAGCGGTATGACCGAAGAGGAGCTGCGGCGGCATTATTTGGCCATTGCATCCGATCGCCGCTCACGGCGCGGAGAACGTACCGCCGGGAAGAGCCGCCCGGTCAAGGGCAGAAAAGGCATCGGCAAGTTTTCTGGCCTCATGGCGGCGGCCACCATGATGCTCGAAACGCGTGCGCGCGGCCGCCTGTGCCGGATTTCGCTGCGCTTGGATGACCTTGCGCGCGTTGAAGATATCGAGCAGTTGGATATCAGCTTGCACAGCGAACCGTGCGCGCCCGAACTCCACGGGACAACCATTACGCTCAACGACTTGCACCAGGGTTTGGCTTACCCGGATGCCAACCGCCTACGCCAGATCCTGTTACAGGATTACGGTCGGCAGGATGACTTCGCGATCACGGTTGACGACAAGCGTCTGGATGTTGACGACGTATCAGGGCGTTATGCAGAGCAGGATCAGTCCTTGCCAAATGTGGGCAAGGTGAAACTGCGGTTCTCTATCAGCGATGGCAAGTCAGGATTGCGTCAGCCTGGCATTACCTTGCGCGTGGATGGCAAGGCCGTGGGGCGGCCAGGATTCTTTGGCTTGGATCAACGGGATGACTTCCCGCGCAAGTTACTTCGCAAGCTCTACGGCGAAGTCGAGGCGGACGGACTGCGCGATCACATCACTGCTGGTTGGGATGCTGCCGTTGAGAATAGTGAACTTTTGAAGGAGGTTGAGGCATACGTCCAGCCCATTCTCCGGGAGGCGTATGAGCAGCAGTACCGGCAAGAGATCCAGCTTGCACAGGCTCGACTGCAAAAAGCGATCCTTACTCGACTCTCAGCGCTGCCGGAACACAAAAGGGTTTTTGCAGATCGGGCGATCAAGAAAATCCTCGACAAGTATTACGGCGAACCGGAGAGCAAGGTCGAGCCGGTGGTGAATGTGTTGCTGGAGGCAATGGAACGATCCGATTACCGTATTCTTCTTGAGCACATTGCGGAAGCAACTTCGAGCGACGTTGCAGTGGTGGCCGAGCGGCTGGATGAGTTTGGCTTGGCAGAGATGGCATTCCTGGTTCAGCAAGCCGCAGCGCGCCAAGTTTTTCTTGATCAACTGGAACTGCTTGTTCGTGACGCAACAACTACCGAGGCCGTCTTGCACAAAGCCCTGGAACGTAACTTGTGGGTGTTTGGTCCGGAGTATTCCCTGTTCAGCTCAAACAGCACATTGCGGCGACAAGTGGAAGATGTTCTTGGGAAGGTCTATACGGGAGACAAGGCCGACAAACGTCCTGACCTGCTTCTCAACGAGAATCTGAGCGGCAAGTACTTATTGATCGAATTCAAACGGCCAAGCCACGCGCTGAATCACGGTGATTACGTACAGGCAATCGGCTATAGGCATGAACTGACAAAGTACGTTGGCTCTGCTGTTCAGGTTTTGTTGGTCGGTGGAGGCAGGTCTGCCGACTTTCCTACTGGAAATCGTGAGCCGGATGTTGAGGAGCGAATCTTTGGACAGATCATCTCCACAGCACGGCGACAGATTGAGTGGCTGCTCCGGACGGAGAGCTCTTGATCTCTTTCGGTTCTAAATATGCACCGAACGTCGATATTCGGTGCTGTGTGTGGTTATAAGTACTTCTTGAAGCTACCCGCAGTCAGGCTCACGGCCAGTCCCAGCAAGGCGGCGCTGGGCAGCAGGATCAGCAGTGGATGCACCGAGATCGGCAAGGCCAGGTACGTGATCCACGGCAGCACGGCCAGCGGCATCAGGCTCGCCTTCGCGCGGTGGTAGATGAAGCCGGATTCCCGGCCCGCGCCGAACCGGCGCACGTCCCGCCGCACAAGACCGTCGATCAGGCCGACGAACGCCGCGGTGAAGATCAGCGGCAGCGTGAGCACCAGAACCAGCAGGCGCACCAGGAACGTGAGGGTGGTGAAGGCCGCGGCAATCAGGTAGTTCTCGGCCCAGACATAGACCTGACTGATGTAGTAGCGGAAATTGAGCGTCTGCCCCTGGCTGGGCGTGCGCGCACGCTCGGCAGTCTGGCTCATACGCTCCAGCAGCCCCGAGCGCACGAAAACCCATTCGTAGCCGGTATCCACCAGTTCGTGCGCCGTGCGGCCCGGCTCCTGTACGACGACGCTGCGCGTGAAGTGGCTGGACAGATGCCCCAGCTCGTACTGCAACATCTGCTGGGAATGGCGCCAGCCCTGATCCTTCCAGAACAGGTGCATGCCGACGCACTCCATCACGATCGAGAACAGCAGCGAGCCGATCAGCACCCCGAGCAGCCGAAATGGCAGCGTTATCGTGCCGATAATCAAACCCCGACGGCGGTTCTGCTCTCGCTGGGTGGTGCTGGCCGCGTCGCTCATGGCGCTGCCTCGTCGCTATCCGTATCGCCTGCGCCAAAGGCGGCCGGTTCGGCTAGCGCGGCGTCATCCAGCAGATCATCAGGCAAGGCTGCGTCCTGCAATGCCGGGGCGCTGGTGAACTCCCACCACTGCGTCGCTTCGCTGTAGCTCTGGCGCATGTACCCGGCCAGTTGCTGCAAGTCTGCCGGCATCACCTCGTCCGGGTCCGGGGCCGGCAGCGGCATGCGCACTTTCCAAAGCTGGCCGCCCTGCAGCAGCGCGAAGCACTGGCCCTTGGGCAGGCCGACGACGTGCGACGGCTCGATCATCGGCACGCTGGACATGCTGATGCGGTCCTGGGTGTTCGACGTGAAATCCGTCGCCCCGCGAATGTCGGAGCTGTCGGTCGCGCCGCTGACGATGGTGGTGGTATAGACCTCGACCTTCGGCAGTTGCCGAGTCAGCAGTTCAGCGGTCGCGGTTTCGCGCACACGCAGCATGAACAGGTTGTTGAAGTTGCCGATCACCTGACCGGCCTTGGCGCGGTTGCCGATGCGGGCCTCGATGTCCGAGAGGGTCTGCGTGTACGCGGTGACCTGGAGGCCTGCGCCACCCCCCTTGTTGATCAATGGAATGAACTCGTCGCCCATCAACTCGTTGAATTCGTCGGCGTGGACATTGATGGGCACGCGCGCACCGGCCGATGCGCCCGGCAGGCCGTCGTCGATCCCGTGCTTGTAGATATGCCCGGCGACCGACACGAGATCGCTGAACATCGAGTTGCCGACCGCTGCGGCGACCTCGGCGTCGGAGAGTGCATCCAGGCCCACATAGACGATGGCCCTCTTACGGATGATCTGCATCCAATCGAAGATCGGGCGCGGGTCGGCCAGGTCGGAGTAGTTCGGGGCCAGGAGCTGCGCGATCTTGCCGCTGGTGAGCTTCTCCAGCAGCGGCAAGAGGCTGGCGACGATCTTGTCGAAATAGGTCTTGTCGTATCGGACAGCAGAGCGCAGACCATCCAGCACCGGGTCATAGTTGCGTGCCTGCGAGAGGTACTGCTCCAGCGCCACCACGCGCTTCTCGCGCCCGATCATGTTGCGCGGAATGTTCTTCTCGTTGAGCTTGGCCTCGATCTGGACGATCACCTCCCAGGCCTTGGGCTCGGTCTTGGCGAAGTAATGCTGGGCGTACTCGATGAACAGCGCGTCGATGTTGATGACGTGCCGCTGGATCAGCATGTAGTCCGGTCGCTGTCCCAGTTCCACCAGGGCGCGCGCGATGATGTTGACGAAGCGCCAGGCGAACTCGCGGAACGCCGCGCTGTTGCCTTCGCCGGAAAGCTGCCCCGCGACGCGGGTGGCCACCTCGCTGATGCGGCCGAAGCGCCCCACGGCGTTGTAGCGCGCGGAAATGTCCGGCCAGCCCAAATGAAAGACGTAGAACTCGCCTTCGCGGCCCGCGCGCTTGGCCTCGACGTACATCCTCTTCAGGAGATCGGCATCGCCCTTGGGGTCAATGACGATCACCACCTCGTGCTCGCCCGCGGCGTTCACGCGCCGGATGTCCTGGGTCACGAACAGTTCGGCCAGCCGGGTCTTGCCGACGCGCGTGGTGCCCAGCACCAGCGAGTGACCGACGCGCTCGCCGAGCGGCAAGCTGACGTCCACCTCGTCGGGCTCGATGCCGTGCAGACGGGGCAAGCCGCCCACGGGCGGAAGCGGCTGCACCGGGTTGAAAGGCACGTCCCAGCCGGTAAGCGCGGACAGCCCAGACAGCGGGAACGGCGCGAACTCCAATCGTTCTTCCAGCCGTCGAGCCAGCCGGTAGGCCGGCGTCGGCTCGACGTAGCGGCGGAACTCCGGCCGGTACGTCTGCATCAGCCTATGGGTGTGCTTCTGCTCCCACAGGAAACCGCGCCCCACGAACAGCCGCTGCTGGCTGACCGGCACGTCCTTGCTGGTCATCACGTAGCGCGGCAGGCGGCGGATGTTGCGCCGGTAGCGCAGGATGACGCGGGCATCGCGGTAGCGGATCGCGCCGTAGGCGCCGAACGCCAGCGCGCTGCCGACGCCCATGGACGGGCTCAGCGCGAGCGACCATGGGGCCACCAGGGACAGAAACGCGGCGCCCGCGCATGCGGCAACGGTGTATAGCTCCACCGCTGGGCGAAGCAGTACCTCGACCGGCTGTTTCCCCGACATGGCTTCATTGCTCGATGCCGGTGGCCGTGATCAGCGCCGGGTAGTGCCGCAAGCCGAGGCGCTCGGCCAGGTCGTCGCCGGACGCGGGCGCGAGGGGTACACCGGGCACCAGTGCGCGCAGCCGCGCCAGGCCCTGCATGGTCTCGACGTTGACCACCAGGCCGACCGCGCCACGCTCGCGCAGCGCGGTCGCCTGGCGGCGAAGCCAGGCATGGGACGCCTCGTCGTCGCCGACGACCACGAAAGGACGCAGGCCCGGGGCCTCGATGACCCGCCGCGCGACGGTGCCGGGCGTGAGCTTGGCGCTGCGCACCGGCAGCATCGCGGCCTCGTCCGCCGGCGTGGCGGGAACCTGGGGTGTCGGGATCGGCGGCCGGGCCGGCGCGTTGGCACGCGGCTGGAGGTTCAGGGCTTCGTAGTACGGCAGCGCCGACGCGCCGCCGCGGTCTTCGACCACGATCAGCGGCTCGCCGGCAAGCGAGGCCAGCGGCAAGCCTGCCAGCAGTACGAGCAGGCCCCGCAAGGCCAGATGGGATGTCGTCATGGGGATGTCTCCTGGCGTGCGGCGAGAACCGCGGCGGTTGCGCGCGCGCCCTGTACGCGGGCAAGGTGGCGCGACACGCTGCGGCGATAGCGGGCGGCGGGCTCACCGCCCGCAGGACGGTGATAGCGGCCGATCGCGAGCAACCAGTCCTCGCCGGGGGTGTGCTGCTCGCGCAGGATCTCGGCGGCGATGGCGAGGTTGCGGTACGGGTCCAGCAGGTCGCACGCGGTGGCGTAGCGCTGCTGGTGGTAGCCGAGGTTGATCTGGCCCAGACCCGCGTCGATGCGCGTGTGCGGCGTGGAGCGCATCGCCCGCTGCAAGCCCGCGCAGGCGTCGGCGCGGGTCGCATAGCGGCGCGACTGGCCGGCGACGTTGAGCGACCACGGCCACGGGACGATGCGCCCATTGCGGCGGATGCCGCTCTCCTGCAAGGCCACGGCGTAGAGCACCGTCGAGGGGATGCCTGCGCGCTGCGCGGCGAGCTGGTAGGCCGGCGGCGGAACCTCCTGGGCCTGGGCCTGGGCGACGCAGGCGCCCAGGCCGGCGGCGAGCGTCAGTGCGCGCAAGAACTGCGAAACAGAGGTGGCGACTACGGCTGGCGCTGCCATTGGCCGTTCACCTCGCGCACGACTGCGGGCAAGTCGCCGGGCAGGCCCAGCGACAGCCAGCGACCGCCGTCGTGGTTGAGCGTGATGGTGCCGCGGCGCACGCGCGCCGGATCGACGTTCGCGCGCTTGGCCCAGTCGCGGATGCGCCCGTCGTCCTGGCGGCTGCCGACCATGTACAGATCGAATTCGGTGCCCGCCGATTGCAGGCGCTGCACGAGCTGGCCGCAGGCATCGCAGCCGTCCTTGACGAACACCGCTGTGCGGCCGGAGCCGCGCGTGGCTCCGGCGACCGGCTTGTCGTCCGGCAGGTTCACTCGCTGCATGCCGGGGTTCAGGCGCTGCCAGGCCTCGTCGTAGGCGCGCTGATAGGCAAGCAGCTTCTCCACGCGGCGCGCTTCGACCTGCACCTGCAGCTCTGCGTAGCGGCGCCGTTCCTCGTCGGTGCGGGCCTCGATGCCCAGGGCCGACAGCGGGTCCAGGTTGGGCGAGTAGATGCCCAGCGGCCCGTCCATCAGTTCGCGGTAGCGCGCCCACTCCTGCGGTTGCAGGCCCCAGTCGCTCGCCACCCGGTCATCCAGAACGCGAGCGACCAGCGGGCGCTCCTGGCTTTGCGCATTGCGGGCGGGGGCTGTGGCGGGCTGCTGCGCCCAGGCGGGCCACTGGGTGGACGCCAGCAAGAGCGCGGAAAGGATGATCGATGGCTTCATGCGATCTGCTCCGGTCAGGGGATCGCCACGCGGCGGGTCTGGTCGCCGGCCTGGAACACGGCGGTGTTGCCCTCGACGGCCTGCAAGCGCCACGGGCCGACCGCATCGCCGGGTAGCAGCACCTGAAGCTGGTCGGGCGTGAAGTCGCCATTGCTTGGCGCGACGGACACGCTGCGCTCGCCGGCACGCAGTTCGGCCCCGACGATGCGGAACGGGAGCGGCGGTGGTTCGGGCTTGGCGGTGGGCTTGTTCCTGGTGCGCGGCTGGGCGGGTGTAGCGGCGCGCGCAGCGGTCTGCCGCGCCTTGACCTGCTCGACTTCGGCGCGCAGCGCCTGAAGGTCGTCGGCAGCGGCATAGGCGCTCAGCGTTTTCTCGACCTGGGCTGCACGAGCTTCCAGGAATTGGCGGATGTCTTTGAGATCCGCCGCCGTTGCGACGGCCGGACGCTGCTGGATGGCCTCGATGGTCTCGGCCAGGCCTGTTGCCTGCGCTTCGAGGCGTTGCAGGCGGGAATCCAGGCGCTCCTGGTCGGCCTGGTCGTTCATCGCCTGGTAACCCAGGGCAACGAGGACACTGAGGCCGATCAGCCAGAGCCACATCAGGCTCTGCACCACCACGGCGGCCGTTGAACGATGGGCGGGCTGCGGGCTGTTCATGGCTGGCCTCCCGATGCCGCGGGCGCCAGCGGAAAGGTCTGCGCCGCCTCGGTGGCGGGCAGCGCGTGGGCGTTGTCGGCGGCCATGCTGTCGCCGGGCCGCTCGAAGCAGATTTGCCGTGCGCGGTCATCCGAATGCAGTTCCCAGGCCGGGCCAGCCAGCGTGAGCAGCGCATCGCGCAGGGTCATGGGGCCGAGGTGCAAGTGCGCTGCCGGCAGTGGCAGTGCGTACAGCTCGACCACGGCATGCGCGGTTTCGCAGAGTCGGTAACCGCTGCGCCTGAGCACATGCCGCAGCCCGTCGCCGACCGTGGCGCGGGCGTCTTCCGGCATGGCGACATCGATGGTCTGCAAAAGCAGGTCGCGCTGCGCCGCCGTGGGTGCGAGTTCCACGAGGGTATAGCGGCCGTAGCGCACGACGGGGATGTACTCCGGCGCCTCGGGTTCGGGCGCGGCCGAGACTTCCTCGATGGTGTGGGGCGCGACCGGCGCGGTCGTCGTCGCGCAGCCACCGGCCAGCACCGACCAAAGCAGGCCGAGAAAACCCGCCAGCAGGCGGCGTTCGGGATGGTGAAACCAGGGTGGAGAGGGGCACATGGCGCGTCGTCCTGAAACATCGAGCCCTCACCATCGCCGCTCGGGCCACGAGCGGCAGCAAACAATGCGAACCAGGCAGCGCCCGATTTACCGAAAGCCTCCCTCCAAAGAAAAAGGCCCCCGAAGGGGCCAGTGAAGATGCAGCCACGTCCACGGAGACCGTGGGCGTGGCTGCAAGGTGGGAACAATGGAAAGCCGGCGGCGCGAGGCCGGCGTTGGCGTGGGGATCAGGCGGCGACCAGTTGCCGGGCCAGCGCGACTTCGACGGAATCACCGTCTTGGTTGAGCACATCCAGGCCCGATTCGGGCACGTCGCCGGAGGTGGACTGCGAGACCATGATCTTCTTGGCCATCAGCTCCAGGCAGGTCATCTGCGAGGAACCGGCGTAGCCGAGGTAGATCACGCGCACCGGCTGTTTCTGTCCGATGCGCCAGGAGCGGCGTGCCGCCTGCTGGAGCGAGTACACGTTGTAGCCCGACTGCATGAAAACGATCGTCGGGAAGTCCAACAGGTCCAAGCCCGTCTTGACCAGCTCGGGGTTGGTGATGAGCACGTCGATGCCACGGTCCAGTTGCTCGGCGATCCAGTCTTCGCGGCGGCTGGCGTCCACGCTTGCGCGCAGCACTGCCACCCGAAAACCTTCTTGCTCCAGCAATACCTTCAAGCGCGACGTGGTGTCGCGCGTGCCGGTATAGACCGTGTAGGCCAGAACCTTGCGGCCCTGCGCCTTCTCCTCTTTGCAGATGTCGATCAGCTCGCGCTCTTTCGGCGTCACCTCGAACTCGTTGAACTGAGCCTGGACGAACGCCAAGGTGTTGCGCGTGCGCGGATGCACCACGGTTTCCGACCGGAAGCAGCAGTCCGGCCAGGCCAGCAGCACGTTGAGCACCACACCCAGCAGCGTCGTATCGCGTCGCGCCAGAGCCTGTTTCAGCTCCGCGGTCAGCCGACCCGCCAGGTCGCGGTAGGCCGCGGCTTGCGCCGTGTCCATTGCGACTTCACGGAACTCCTCGTCATACGGCGGCAGGACGTTGCCGCCGATGTCCTTGAGTTTGAGGAAGATCGTGAACGGCAGGATGCACCGCAAGACCCCCTTCGGCCCGAAGCCGGGAGCCTTGACCGTGCGCACCGATACCTTGGTGCCCCTGGCCGTCTTGTGCGCCGTGCCGGTGCTTTCGGAGTAGATGTCCTTGAGGACCCCGTGGTCCCTCATGAACGCCATGGCCGCCGAGGTCATGCTGCCGCTCGTGGTCGGGCGGTAGCCGTCTTCGATCATCCGCCCAGGCAGGGCTCGGAACAGCAGGTAGAACAGGTCGTCCCCGTAGCCGCCCATCAGCGTGCCTGTCAGCAGCAAGGTCTTGCGAGCCTTCGCCGCCAGCACGCCCATGGCCTGGCCCTGGGCACTGCCACCGTTCTTGTACTCGTGAGCCTCGTCCGCTATGCACAGGTCGAACGTGCCTTGCGGCAGGTAGCGCTTGATGAACTCGGACGGCTGGTAGCCGCCCTCGCCAAAGCCGAACTCCATGTTGGCCATCGCACGCTCCATGCGCGTGGCCTGACGGTCGGAAAACACCAGCTCGCCGTTGCCGTCCATGAGGTTGATGAACTCATGGATGTTGTCGCCCAGCATCGACGCCAGGAACCCGTCGCCGAACTTCTGCATCAGCTTCTGCGCGGTGACTTCCCCGATAGTCGGGATGCGCTTCAAGGCTTTCAGCACGGCTGAGGACTGGTCGCTGCCAGACAGGCTGCGTGGGCGGATCAGCGTCCACAGGGGCGCGGCGCAATGGCTGCACTTCCTGCGGTATTCCTCGGCTTGGAGTGCGACCGGGTTGACCGGCTCGCCGTCGAGGTCGGTGATGACCGTGCCGCAGTCCGGGCAAGCCGCCACGTTGCCGTGACGGGTGCGTCGCTGGGTGAAGACGGGCTTCCAGTGGAACCCCATCCGCATCCTGACCCGGCCCAAGACAAAGAACTCCTGGCCCGTGGGCTGGACGTTCAACTGCTCGCGCAGCTTGATGAGCTTGACGAGCGTATCCGGCCCGTTGAGCACCCACACCTTGGCACCCGCCACTGTTTCCTGGATCTCGCGCCGCCACTTGTAAACAAGGTGCGGCGGGGAAAGAACCAGGGTGCGGCGGTAGCCTTCGGCGTTGAGCACGGCGGCCGTGGCGATGCCGACGGTCGTCTTACCGCAGCCCATTTCGCCATTGACGATCGCGGCGCGTTCGCCACGATCGATCAGCAGCTCCGCGGCGGCGTGGACGACTTCGGCCTGGGCCTGGAAGAGCTTGCGCTTGAGGCTGGCGACGATGAGTTGTCGGTGCGCCTGCGGCTGGCCGTTATAGACCGGCGGGTTGGCGCTGTTGAGGGCGTCGAGCAGTTCGTCACCGAACTCGCCGACGAAATCCTGAAGGCTCAGGGTCAGAGGGGAAGATTCCGCATCGAGCAGTTCGCCCTGTACGGGCGCGGCTTCAGCGGCAGTGGTTTCGAGATCGAGGGACATGGTGATGCTCCAATGAAAAATGGGGCATGCACCACCCCCAGCGGGGCAATGGCATGCCCCGCAGTGGGAAGGAAATCGGCGCTTGGCCGAGGTGGTCGAAGTTGCCGGCCGTGGCGGCCTGCTGGTGAATCGTGCTCAGTCTTCGGACGGCAGCACGATGACGGTGGCGCTGCGCTGCGCATCGGTGACGATGCGGATGGCCAGCCCCGGATGGATCACGTAGCGGGATTCCAGCGATGCACCTGATTGCAGTGCAGTGCTGTTGGCCTGCCATTGCTGGAGGTTGACGTCGCCCCAGTCGCCACGGGTGTGGCGCCTGAAGTACGGGATCGGGTCGAGGCGACCCGTGCGGACCAGGCGGTCGATGCCTCTGCTGAAGATGAGCGCACCGATTGGAAACGCCAGCCTGTGGCAGTAGGTTTCAACGCGATGTGATGCCATGGGCTCCTCCTTGATGAGTCATTGAGCCACGACACCCCTGGCGGAGTGAAGTGGCTCCGTCAGGTGGATGAAGACGACGATGGTGCTGTCAGATCATGTCCCGTTCTTCGGGAAGCTGGATCACCGTGGTCTGGTGGTCCTCGCTGGTTTTGACGATCAACACCAGTTCGGGCGTGATCCTGAAGTGGGAGATCATCGGATCGTCCCCACGGATTGCGACATCTTTGGCTTGACGGGTGGCCTCATCGGTCTCGCCCCAGTCACCGCGCACATGGCGCTGGACAAGAGCCAAGGGGTCGATCAGGCCTTTGCGGGCCAGCCAATGCACCTTCTCGCTCAACTGCAACGTACCTGGTGCGAACAACGGTTGCTTCTGCGGCGCGGGCCGCTTGAACAGGCTTGAGAACATGGGTGTTTCTCCTTCGAGGTGGTACAGCAGGACGGCAGCGCGTCCGGTGGATTAACGGATGGTCAGGACCTCGCCCCGTGTAGCGGAGCCGGGCGTCATGTCCCACGCGCGGATGACGGGCACGAACTTGTCGGTGAGGATGCGGGTCTCGGCGATGGAGCCGTCTTCGCGTTCGGTGAATTCGCGTTGAAGCGTCTTGTCCTTGTGGGTGTCACCTTTGACGACGAGCACGCGCCCGGTCTTGGAGCGCACAACCCCCGAGATCGCGCCCGCGGCCAGGGCCAGGGCGAGATGCCAGTGGGACAAGGCACGCGCTGGCGGACGCAGCGACTGCTGCGCGGCCCCCAGGTGCGTGTCCTGCGACGGCCAGAGGCCTTGCAGCCGGCCGACTTCATCGGCGAACTGCTCCGGCTCCATCGTCACGCGGAAGAAGTGCTCTGGCTCGGCCGGACTGGCGGGGACGATGTACGGCAGGAACGGCCATTCGCTCGGCAGCTCCTCGGCTTCGACTTCACCAAGCCCGACCTGCAGCAGCAGATTGCGCACGGCCTTGAGCCCATCGGGTGCCAGCTCGCGCTGACGCACCCTGCGGCCGAAGATCACCACTTGCTTGAACTGCGTCTCCACCGCTCGGTAGATCCGCAGATCGGTGTAGTGGCGCGTCAGCCAGCCGACCAGCTCGGCGTCGAGCACGTAGCCGGGGACGATGAAGACCAGCACGCCGCCATACTGCAATAGCGAGAGGCTGCGCTGATAGAAGAGCTTCTCGAAGCGGGCACGGCCCTGGCCCTGATAGCCGATGTTGCCGTTGACGTCCTTGGACAGGTCGCCATACGGTGGGTTGAGCCAGAGCAGCCCGAACGATTGCTTGGAGATCATCGTGTCCATCAGGTCCGCGTGCAGGCAGTGATCGACCAGGCCGCGGGCATGGCGTGCCCGTTCCGCGTCGAACTCGACGGCGAACGCCTTGGCCTGCTCGCGCCCGAGGGCATGAGCGGCTTCGGCGATCGCCACGCCTTCGCCGGCGCAGGGATCGAGGATGCACATCGGCCCATCGCTGGGCATCAGTGCGTTGAGGGCTCTTTCGAGCGTGGGTTCGTCGGTCGGGTAATACCCGTTCTTGGCGAAATTGCGGGCGAGCCGCGGGAACATGAGGGCCATGGAAGTCTCCTGGTTGGCGGGGATGAAGTGCGAGAGCACGCCTTGGCGTGCTCTCGCGGGTGGGTCAAGCCGCTACCGCTTCCGGCGTCCAAATCTTGGCCGGATAGGGATAGGCGGTGAGCACGTCACTGCGGATCAGAGAGCCCAGCGCCAGGGTCAGCGCCGGCACATCGATGGCGAGCCGATGGCCTTCCAGCGGCCCGAGGGCGAACGGAAGGCGGGCCAGCATCTCGCGGGTCTGTAGCAGTTCCAGCACGGGTTCGCGCCAGTGGTCGAGTAGCGGAAGTGGGCAGGTGTCCCGTACCAGCATCCACAGGCGGTCAAGCCGGTGGGCGCTGCCCTTGGGCAGCAATGCCAGTGCGCTGGCGTTGGCCTTGTCGGGCTTGACGCAGCGGCGGTCGAACAGCCACACGTTGGACAGCGAACCGAACAGCGTTCGCCGGTAGGCGCGGGTCATGCGCTTTTCCAGGCGATCGACGTTGCTGACGAACACCGGGACGCTGCCGCCCTGGTCGGTGATGACGTGGAACTGGTCCAGGCCCTGTTCGTCGCGCCCGAGGGTCAGACGAGCGAGGAACTGCTGGACGGCGGTGTCGCGCGCCCAGATCGACAGAAAGATCAGATTGCCCTGGTCATCGCCGACGCAAGCGTCGGCCATCACGTCGGAGCATTCGTCGATGCGATACAGCGTGGTGGAAGAAGTGTTTGCGGGCATGGTGGTGTCCTCGGATGAACGGGAACAGCACCGCCCGCTGGGGCAAGTACTGCCCCAGGGGGTGGAAGAAAGCCGCTCAGTCCGGCTCGAACTGCCGGGTGTGCGGGTTGAAGTGCAGCGCCTCATCTACCGAAGTGATTGGCGTGAAGCCCTCCAGGTAGATGTTGTTGAGGTACTGGTCGCGGTAGGTCAGTGCCTGCCGTGCCTGTTCCTCGGTGAGACCGTTGCTGATGAAGTACTCCAGCATTTCCTCGTCGGACGAAACTTCGTCGTTGGACAAACTCCCTTCAACGAGCTTCAACAGCGAGGGCGGAAGCGCAGCCAGGATCGAGTCCATGTCGGTTCCTCCTGGCTCAGGCCATCAGCGCTGCGGTGGGTGCCGCAGGTGCCGTGGGTGTGCGCCGCCGCGCGTGGTAGGCGCGAACGCCTGCACGCCAGTCGGCGGACTGCTCCGGTGCGAGATCCAGATAGGACAGCGGGCACGAGTAGTAGTACGGGTGCATGGACTCGTCCAGCGGCTTGTAGCCCCACTGGCCGCCGCTGCGTTCGAGCAGATCGCAACGGATGTAGCGCAGGGATTGGCCCGGCGCCAGATGACGATGCACGCCTTCGGCCCTGGCCGTCACTTCCGCGACGGACCAGAGGACGTTGCCGCGCAGCGTGTGGGCGATGACCTTCACGCTGGCGCGCTCGGTCTCCTGCGGTGCGATCAGTTCGGCGATCAGTTCAGACCGCGATTGGGGAGAGAAATACCAGCCCATGAGAGGCCTCCTGAAGAAGTAGAGCCAGAGGCCTCCCCGTGGGGAAGAACCCCCAGCGGGTGATGGAATGCCGCGTGTGCGGCGATGGAATGCAGTGCGGGCTAGGAACCGCAACCGGCCGGGCAGCAACCCAGCGTGATCCCATGCGAACAGCAGCCGTTTTCAGCGAGCCAGTCCTGGGTTTCCTGCCGTTCGGCAGGTGTTGCGTAGTCCCATTCCTGGGTCGCGATTTCCAGCGCATGAACGCGCTGGCTTTCCGGCAATCGACTGGCTTGCGCGTCGATCTCCGAGCTGAAAAGCGTGACCCAGTGATCCCAGGACAGGCCGCAACCACGTTGGGCATGCTCGGCGGCCGTCTTGCAAACGGCGCGCCACGCGGTTTCGTCCAGCGCGGAACGGGGTGTATCGCAAGTGATGGTGGACATGATGGAGACCTCCAGAAGAAAGCCGAGGCCACCCCCGCATGGGGAAGGAACCCCAGCGGGTGGATGAAGAACACCGCGGATGCGGTGTCTGCAATCACGCAGGTTGCAGTTCGGCCTGGCGGCTCCACTCCTGCGTCTTGAAGTCCAGCGCGTAGCCCAGTTCGCCCAGGCGGGCGATCTGGGCGCGCAGGGCGCGGCGGTCGATGGTCGAATCCAGCTTCACAGACTCGCCCAGCGGCCACAACAGGCCGAACAGCGCGGCGTCGCCATCCTCGGTGCTGCCGGGGGCAGCAGCCGCAGCAGGCGGCGCGTCCACGCCGAAGGGCGTGGTATCGACCAGCGGGTCCGCGGACGTCTGCACGGGTGCAGGTTTGGCGGACCTGGATGCCTTGGCGGGTTTGGCCGGCGTTGTCGCAGGCTGTGTCCCTTGATCTTCATCGAGCGGATCGACTTCCTGCGGGGCGAAGCTATGTGCTTCGGCCTTGCTCAGCTTGTCGATGCCGAAAAGTGTCATACCGTCCAGGTTGGCGCGCATCTCGAAACGCATGCTGCCGTCGCTGATCGGATAGCCTTTGAGGAAGATGTAGCGAAGGACGAACTCCCCTTGATACTTGCCCTCGGGGTATTGCTCCAACTCCGCGTCTTTAATCGTGAATTTTCCGAGTTGGCATTCGAGCTTGCCAACATTGAACTTTCCGTTGCGGCCATGAATGGTGCGCAGCGCGAGCTGGCCCGGGACGATGATGGGAGTGGCCGATTTCTCGGGTGCCGATGTGACTGCCATGATGCTTCTCCTTGAGGAATAGGAAAAAGGCAAGGCCCCGTGAGGGGCCATGCCGGATCAGAACGAAGCAGCCAATGCCGGCTCCTGCTCTTCGACTTCACCTGCGGGCTCGCGCTCGGCGGGCTCGATAGGCTGGTCGGCAGCGGTGTCGGCGGCGTCCTCGGCTTCGGGCGCGGGTGCGTCCTCGGCCTGCGACTCCTCGGCTTGCGCCTGGCTCGTCGGATAGACCTGGGTGCCGTCGATCTTGATCAGACCGATGTGGATCAGCGTCGATTCCAGGCTCGCTCCCGGCTCCCCGGCGCGCTCACCCTTGGTGCGGATGTACGGATCGATCTTCAT
This sequence comes from Stenotrophomonas sp. S4, assembly GCF_054187805.2. Classification (NCBI taxonomy): domain Bacteria; kingdom Pseudomonadati; phylum Pseudomonadota; class Gammaproteobacteria; order Lysobacterales; family Lysobacteraceae; genus Stenotrophomonas; species Stenotrophomonas sp. S4. Next base: position 1,683,860 of record NZ_CM196188.1, read on the forward strand.
GTCGTTCAACTTGAAGGCGATCAGCACCTTGCGGTCCCCTTCGATGGCCTGCACGCACCGGCGAACCAGGTGCTCGGCTTCAGGGGTGGCGACGATGGTGTCGAAGTACCGATAGTCCGGTTCACCGACAGGCCCGGCCAGAGCCGCGACGCAGCACGACAGGAACGGATCGCCATCCTTGGGGGTGACGTCCTTCGGACGGCTGAGGTAGCCGATGCCGCGGGTGATCAGCTCGTGCTGCTTGATGGAAGCCAGTTCGGCCCGGTCAAGCGGCTCGGCCTTGAGCAGTCGCGCCTTGAGGGACGCGGCGGCTTCACCCTTGCGCTCGCCCTTGTCGCGGATGTACGCATCGCCCCACAGGTCGCCGAGGCGGAAGCGCACCAGCGGGCGCTGCTTGGGATCGTCAACGCCGATGTAGCGCTGGACGAGGTTCTTGGCCTCGGCACCCGAGACCTTGACGTCGAAGTAGCGGTAGCTGGGGTCCCTGGCGGGGCCGACCAGCGCGGCAACGGTGCATGCCAGGAAAGGCTGCGCACGGCGGCCGCCCCGGACAGGCACTTCACGGACACGCTGGATGTAGCCGATGCCCGAGGTGTGGAGGTCGAAATACGATTTCTCGTTGGACGTGGTGTTCATGGTGAATCTCCATAGGGAAGAAGCGGAGACACACCAGCCCCACGCATGCGGGGAAAGGTGCGTAACCCCGCGGTGGGTCGATAAGGCGAAAGCATCCGCCACCAGAGACTGGTGGCCGCTCGCGGATGGATGCGGTGCGAGCTGGCTCGGTCACGCAGTGGGAACTGCGACGCAACCTTGAAGACCGATGGTTGCTTGGCATGTCGCTGACAACGTCAGCAGGCATGGGGTCAGCATGGCCGGGCCTCGCGCGCGCGACAGCAATCAATCGGCATCCGGGCGCTTCCCATTTTTTCCAGGCTGCCCAGTTCCGCCCAAAAGAAAGCCCCCGAAATGGGGGCTTCAAGGGGTATGCGGACATTTTTGGACTACGCCGATTCCACCGCCGCCAGCGACAGATACGTAGCGGTGGCGGACAGCTCCAGATCATCTGAGCTTTGCAGAATGCGAGTGAAAACGCTGTCTTTCGGGTCGAAGAACTCGCCGAAGTCGTCGCCGCCAAGCTCGGCGCGTGCCAGTTCCCACCAGTCATCGAACGGGTCGGTATCCGGGTTGCAGCCGACGGCATAGGCCAGCAGCTTCACGCGGCCATCGGGGCGGCGCTCTCCGCGCTCGGCGAGGAAGTACACGCCCTGGTCCTTGGCCAGGGCGACGCGGCATTGGTTGGCGATGGCTTCGGCAAGCACGGGGCGCAGGTCGGAGCCTCTGAATCGCAGTGACATGGTTGAAATCTCCTGTATGGATGAAGAAAAAAGCCCTCCACCGAAACGGATGGAAGGCTTGTGGGGCAGTCGCCGGTAGGCTGTGGACTGATCAGTCGTGCCGCTAGGCTTCCTGTCTGGCACGTCAGGCTGGAACCGCCTGACGTTGCCGAAAGGCTTTGGCGTCGATCACGCTCACGTCGATCAGGCGCCAGCGCCCGTCGTCGATGAGCCGCTCCAGCACTTCACCGAGCATGTCGAAATACACCTCGTCGTGCCTATCGACCAACTCACCGTCGCGGTGCAGCTCCACCACGTAGGTGTCGCCGCCACGGTCGTAGAGGATCGTCACCTGACCCTCGAACTTGGTGGTTGAGACCGTGAAGCTGATCGCCGGCGGGGTCTCGATGATCCTGGAGGGCTTGGGATCGACCCAGGCGAAGTCGCGGGCACCTGCATCGACCAGCATGTGGGTGATGCACCGGAACCCGTCGGGCGCGGGCATCTCCTCCAACTGCTCGATGAGTTGGCCCAGCTCCATGCACTGCGGCTCGGGAATGGGCAGCTTGGCGGGTGCTTTGCCAAGGATATGCCTCGTGATGGTGTAAGGCGTGCCATCCGAAGTCTTCTCGGTGACGACTTCCGGGGTGTCCGCGCGAAGCCCGTCGAAACGTCGCCGGGCGTAGGGTTGGACATGGACCTTGGCGCCCTCGCTGGGAACGGTGGTCACCAGGTTGGGATCGAGCACGGCGAACTCGGAAGGCTTGAGCTTGACGACGATGGCATCGTCGGTCGCGGAGACTACCTTGCCGTTGAAGGGCTGAGGGTCAATGGCGAAGCCCAACGTCGAGGACTGCGGCTGATCATCGAATACGCGGTATTTGAACGAACGCACGTTGCGAGGGACATGGCCCGCGACAAGCGAAGGCATCATGGATTTGATGAGGGAACGGTCCATGGGAATCTCCTTGAGGAAGAACAAGGGATTCCCCGCCCGCAAGGGAGAGGTCCCTTGTGGGTGGCGTGAACGGACGGGGTACGTCCATAGGAAGAAACGACCAGCACGGTTTCCCGCACTTGCAGCCTTGAAGGTCTCGGCTGCCAGGGCATGTGTCGGCAACGCCGACGAACATGGAGCAAGGATGGCTCTGGAATGGGCGGCCTGCCTGCAAGAAATCGCACAGCGTCGCACCCGCTTTCCTGCGCTGCGGACAAGAAAAAGCCCCTCGAAAAGGGGCTTGGTTGGGTCAGGCTTCGTACACGAAGTAGTGCTCGCGCTGACGTGGGAAGAAGACATGCTTCCATGTATCGCCGCTGGTGTTGCCACCGTCGAAGACGACCATTTCGTAGTCGTCAATGTCGGTGTCCACCAGGTCGGCGCTGGCGATATGGCGCATGTGCAGCGTGCCGCTCATGCGCTCGAATACCAGGATCTGGCCGATGGCGTCGTCCTGGCCCATGGCATTGACGCAGGCGCCGAGCTGGTGCTCGAAGTCTGGCGTGCGCGAGATGAGGTCGGGGAACATGAGGTTGCTCCTATGAAAATGGACCAGCCCGGCTCCGGGAGGGAGACGGGCCGGTATGGGGGAGAACAAAGAGGAAGGATGTTGCGTCGAGCGGCTGCTAGGATTCGGCCAACGGCAGGCCCAACAGCACGGGTGCGTCGGCGTCGAGAATCAGGATGCGCACGTCGGCCTGGCCAGCCAGTTCAATGACGTTCGCCAGGTCATCCGGCATACCCTTGCTTCGGTGCTCCTGGCGAAGCTGCTCCGCACTGATGCCCTCGGCGTGGTCCAGGTTCTTGTCCGTCCAGGGAGTGGAGATCAGCTTGATGCCGATCGCCGGGCTGTACGGAACCCGGAACGCGATGAACAGGAATGCCTCCGGCGTAGCGAGGTCTGCCAGGTTGGCGAGGTATTGGCCGGTTTCTTGGCTGATGTGTGCGCTGCTGATTTCCCAGCACCGGCTGTAGTAGCCGGTCTCGAAACTCAGGCGCTGTACGACTTCCCGCGCTGCCTCTGCCGAATAGGCGTCGCCGACGTGGATGGGGCGACCGTCGAAGTCGTCGCCATGGATGGCATAGACCACGGCACCGATTACACCTTCGCCGCTGACACCTTCTGCGGTATCGCATTCGGCCAGCACCTCGGCACTCACGGGTTCGGGACCATTCCTGACCACGGCGAAATCGCTGGTGACGATGCACGAGGATGAAATCAGTTCCTCGTCGGAAAAGTGCTTTTGACTCGCGTGGATGATTCGCCAGACATGCGGGCTTCCGTCGTCGTAGCCGATGCACAGCGTGCGGACGATTTTCAGATTCCAGTAGCCGCGGAGAAAGGGATTGGGTTTCTGGGACATGGGAACTCTCCAGATTTGAATATTGGGGCCAATCTCCGCCACCGGGAATTGGACCCGGCGGGTTGAAAGTGGAAAATGCGTCAGTCGGCGCTGATCGTTGGCGTCTGAACCAGCCGTTCGGCGATGCGATGGCGCACATTTAGGCGAAATTGCTCATCGGTGATGCCGGCAAGCAGGTTGGCGGCCTCCAGCGCGATCAACGCTGAGGCCTCTTCGATGTCGGCGGCCAGGATGGTGTTGCGCAGTTGATCGCCGAGTTGAAGCGCCTGCGAGGACGTTCTGAAGACCTGGACCTCACGGCTCAGGTAGCAGCCGTTGCCGCCGAACTCGAATAGCCTTGGCTTGCTGCAATACCAGCAGCCCTCAAACTGGATGGCGGTCAGGTTATGGCCGTCATCGAAGCGGGTAGCGATCAGAAGCAGGGCTTCCAGGTCGGCGCCGTCCTCGAATTGGTGGTGCTCGATCAGGTTCTCCAGCTCCCCGTCCTGGTCAGCACCGAAGTGCGCGGCCAGCCGTTCAAGCAGAGGCGGAATCGACAACTCTTCGTCGTCGGGCATGGGGATGCCGAGTTGTGTGGCCAGATTTTCCAGACCGTCCAGCACATCTGTCCAGCGTGGATCATTGGTTTCGGCGATCTGGGCGATGTAGGCCTGCCCATTGCCGGGATGGTTTTCGTCGAGCGCGAAAGCACCGAACAGTGCCTTGATGACGGGAGTAACGCGGTTGAGCACGAGAACGCCCGTGCCTTCGTAGTAGTTGTTTGCCATGCTGGCTCCTTTCGAGAAGAGCGGAGCCAGCCCATGCGGACGATGGCATCCGCAGGGAATAGCCCAAGGCCGTTGGCGTCGGGCGATGGGGAAGAAAAATTGAGGGACATGGCCTTATGGGCGCATGTCCCTCACGGGGGGATCGAGAGGACAGTGGCGTGCCGGAGACCGGCTCACCAACCGCTGTAGTTCACCAGCAGGTCGGCGATGACCTTGCGGCGTTCCAGATCGAGACCGTCGAAGTCCGACAGCCCGTGGAAGCGGCAGCGCTTGAGCATGGCACCGCCCTCGCGCGCGTTGTAGAAGCTGACCATGGCGGACAGGAACATGCGTTCGCCGCTGCTCAGGACGCCGAGGGCATCGTTGAGCCGCAGCATGTCGGGACGCAAATCCCACTTGGTGTTGGCCTGGTTCAGGCCTTCACGGGTGCCGTCGCCGAACCACTCGGGACCAGCAATCTCGACACCGCGCTTCCAGGCCTCGAAGAAGGCTTGGGGCGCGGCAGCGAAATGCTGCTCTTCCCGCATGATCTGATCGACGACTTCCCGCGGCAGTAGCTGGTTCATGACGTGATTTCTCCAGTTGGATCAGGGAATGGCGAGCTGGGACCAGCCGCCTCTTTCGAGGGCGCGTTGAGCCGCGGCATAGCTGCGGAAGTACTCGCGGGATTCCCGCGAAACGGGACCTTCGGTATCGCGCGTGCCGATGTAGTGGCCGGCGGCGCTTTGCAAGACTTCGAGCGGCAGGAACTTGCCGCAGTAGGTCAGGGCCAACTGGCCGAAAGAGGCTTGCTGGGACATGGACGGGCTCCTTGGAAAAGCGGGGCCTTGTCCCTCACGGGATGGCAGCTCCCGCACGCGGTTGATAAAAAGCATCAGCGTCACGGGGACGCTCATCCGCAGAATTGATGCGATGCGGACTGGTGGGTGACGCGGGAGAGACCCGCGGCAGCCTGGAACCCTGGCTGCTGGCATGTGCTGACGAATCAGCGAACATGCAGGCAGCTTCGTGCGAGGGCTGCGCCGCGTCAGTTGGAAAACGGCATTCGGCCCAGCCCCGATTGATGAGCACAGGAAAAGAAAAGCCCCGCATCGAGTACGGGGCTGTCAGGAGGGTGCGGTGGCGCTGGGTCAATCGGGCTTGTCGCCCAGGACATGCTGCTTCCACAGGTCGAATGCCCGCTCGGGCGGAAGCTCGGCGAGGATGACGATGGGCTGGGCCTGCCTGGTGCGCAGCGAAGCGAAGTACGCCTTGCGGTCGGCGATAGCCTTGAGCTTGATGCCTTTGATGAACAGCAGTTTGCCGTCCTTGATGAACAGCACCTTGTTGCCGATGTCGCGGTTGAAGGCGGCTCGCACCTTGCGCTCCGCGTGCATGGCATCGGCCAGTTCATCGACCAGGAAGTCGAGCGTCATGTCGATGTAATGAGGGTCTTCACCCTCCTGGCCTAGATCGAGCGGCGCAGGCGGCAAGCCCTTGGCAAAGGCTTCGGCCTGAGCCAGCAGCGTCGTCTTGCCGTTGAGCGCGCGGAGGAATGTCGAGCCGCCATGCCCGTCGTTGCGGGCCTCGGCGATGGGAGTGCCGTCGAACACGATGGTCGCGGTGAAGCACAGCGTTTCCTCGCTGGCGAAGTCGGCGACCTTGAGGTTCTTCAGCGTGATGCGGTCTTGCTTGGTGATGGTGTCCATGGGAAGTCCTGAAATCGACCGGGTGGCGACATGCCCCTGACGGGACGTGGCGACCATCCCGTGGGTTGGAGAAAGGAGGCATCGATGCCCCGGTGGGCAGCGTTCGCCGGTGAGATGCCGAAGCGAACTGGTGGGTGGCGTGGGCGGAACCCACGGCAGCCTTGACACCCTGGCTGCGGGCTGCTGCCGATACATCGGCAATGCAGGGGGAGAATGGCGCGGCCGGCAGGCTGCGTCGTCGATCAATCCGAAGCGGTCGAGTCCGTCTTGTGCAGGCACTGCACCAGCCGGTTGCCCAGCCAAGCCATGCACGGGACGGCCATGGAGTTGCCAATCGCCTTGTAGCGCGGAGCGTCTGCGGCAGGCTTGCCGCGATACGGGATCAGCGTGTAGTCGTCGGGCATGCCCTGCAGCCGCTCGCACTCCATGGGCATCAGCCGCCGCACCCGCCATTGCGACCAGTCCTCTGCACCGGATTCATTCCAGTCGTAGCGGAAATGTGCCTCGAAGTCGGGGGCCAGGACATGGGGCTTGTCTGCGCCGCCGCCGCTGGTACGCAACGCCGCCGCAACGCTTCCGCCCAGTTCGGCAGCAAGACCCTGCGTCCGTCCCCGCAGGGCAACGCAGGCCACCATCGGCACACCGTAGCCCGGCTTGCCGTTGGACAGGACGGTGCAAGACACCTGTCCATGGCCCGACTCGAAGCGCACTTCGCCGCGGTTGTTCTGCGCGAAGGCGATGGCGGGCACGACGCCTGCGTTCGCATGGCTGTTGCGATGCCCGCCGGCACGCAGCGTCGGCGTCAGGTCGATCGTGGCGTCCGCGCCGCTGCCCTGGGCGGTGAAGGCGATGATCGGCACGCCCTTTCCCGTACCGTCCTCGCTGCTGCCCTTGCCGTTGTTGGCGGTGTCGAGGGTGTGGGCGATGCTGCCGGCGATGGACTGCACCATGAACGTCTCGGTGCGGATGTCGTGCTTGGGACCCGCGGCCATCAGGCATGCCGCAACATCGACGGGGCCAATGCCGCCGCTGAATCCGAACGTCGTCGTGACCTTGCCGTAGGGCTGGTTCAGTCCAGCGAATCCTGCGTATCCGCCTGCTGCTGCAGCACCCGGTCCAGCAGCGCGGGCAGCTTCTTGCCACGGCGCGCGGCCCGCAGAAGAATCCCCGCGCAGGCCTGTGCGCTCAAAAAGTACTTCGGAGGGATCGAGGTCATCACCACCACATGCCACAAGAAACACGCGCTTGCGGCGTTGGGCGACACCGAAATATTGAGCGTCGAGCACGCGCCAGGCGATGCGGCGGCGGGGTCCAGACACACAACCAGCGTGCGCCCATTTTTCCCCTGGCGGCTGGAGCGCACGGCTTTCTCCGGCCAGTGCGCCCAGGAAATGCCCGAAGGCATTGCTGCGGTCGTTGAGGACGCCGGGGACGTTTTCCCAGACGAGCGTTGCCGGCGGGCGGCGGTCTTGGTGGCGGGTTTGGTCGATGGCATTTGCAAGCTCCACATAGGCAAGGGTCAAGGCGCCGCGCGGGTCGTTCAGCCCCTGGCGCGCGCCGGCAACGCTGAACGACTGGCACGGCGTGCCGCCGACCAGGATGTCGGGCGCCGGCACGGTGCCGGCGCGCACCTGACGGGCGATCGCGGTCATGTCGCCCAGGTTGGGCACATGGGGGTAACGGTGGGCGAGCACGGCGCTCGGGAACGGCTCGATCTCGGCGAACCACGCGGCTTTGAGGCCGAGGGGTTGCCATGCGAGGCTCACGGCCTCGATGCCGCTGCACACGCTGCCGTACAGCAGTGGCGCGGCCTGGGGCGCACCGCGAAGGGTGCAAGGTTGCGGGTTCATGTCGGGTCTCCTGTTCGTGTGGCCCGGGGCGGGCCGGGACGTTGATAGGCAGGAGAAAGGCGCCGAAGGCCCTGCGGCCTTCGGCTCGGGAGGACAGAACCACCCGTGGGCTGGTGCAGGCCCGGTCGTCGCTAGAACCGTCTGCTCATCAGCAATCACACCCGGCGCATGTCGTGGTTCGCGCCGGCATCGTCTGGCGCACATCCGCGCACAAAGGGAGCCCGTTTTTGCGCCGGCGGGCACCGGCACCGAATACCGCTGACCACGAAGGGTCTCCGGGTGGCTCGCGCAGCTTGGCAAGCCACCGGGGGACCCTTCGCAGAGGCGGGAGAAATGCAGATCAGCAGAACGCGCAGGAGGCGGTTCGCGGAGAAGCTACCTTCAGGTCCCGCGGCCGGGGATGACCAAGCGGGACGCGCACACGGACAAGAAGGCGTTGCGCGCTGGGCGTCCCGCAGGGCGTGCGGAACACAGGCCGCGCCGCCGATGGCGGGCACGGTTCACGGGGAACGGGGTCGGTCAGGAGCCTTTGCGGCCGCTGCGGCGCGGGCGCGAGGCACCACGCTTGGACGTGCCGGATTCGACCGGCAGCGTGCCTTTGCAGTCGGGGTAGCGACTGCACGACCAGAATGGGCCGCTCTTGCCGGTGCGCTGGCGCGTCGGTGCGCCGCACTGTGGGCAAGGCGGTCCGTGGGGAACCTTGATGGACAGGGACGTGCTGCCGTACTGCGCGATCAACTGTGAGATCCATGCAGCCTGCTTGCCGATGAATACGTCCAGCGTGAGCTGTCCAGCTTCGATCATGTCCAGCGCCTGTTCCCAGACGGCGGTTGTCCCTGGGTCGGCAATCGCTGTGGGCACCGCGTCGATCAGGGTGAAGGCCGCATCCGAGGCACGGATGGCGCGGCCCTTCTTCACGAGGTAGCCCCGCGTCAGCAGGCCACTGATGATGTTGGCCCGCGTCGCTTCGGTGCCGATGCCGACCGTATCCTTGAGCTTCTGTTTCAGGCGCGGGTCCGAGACCAGTTTGGCGACGCCCTTCATGGACTTGACCAACTCGCCCTGCGTATAGGGCCGAGGGGGCAGCGTCTTGAGCGCCTTCAGATCGACGTCGGCCACCTGACATGCCAGGCCCTCGCGCAGCGCGGGCAGTACCTGGCTGCGCGCCGCAGGGTCGCCATCCTCCTCGGATTGCGGTTCGGCCAGCACCAGGCGCCACCCCTTGACGACGACCTGCTTGCCGGTGGCCGCCAGCGTCTGCTGGCCGCAGGAGAGGTTCGCCACATTGCGGTCGAACTCGTGGTGAGGAAGGAATTGCGCCAGGTAATGTGCCCGGATCAGCCGATACACTGCCAGTTCCTTCTCACTCATGGTCGAGAGGTTCGCCGGTTCGAGCGTCGGGATGATGCCGTGGTGAGCAGACACCTTCGCGTCGTTCCAGGCGCGTGAGCGTTGAGTGCGGTCGAGCTGGTCCATGATCGGTCGCAGCAAGGGATCGGTCTTGACCAGGCTGTCGAGGACCGTTGGCACCTCGGCGAACATGCTTTCGGGCAGGTAGCCCGAATCGGAGCGCGGGTACGTCGTGGCCTTGTGCGTCTCGTATAGGGCCTGAGCAATGTCTAAGGTCTCCTGCACATCGAGCCCAAGCTGCCTGGAACACACCTCCTGCAAGGTCCCCAGGTCGAACGGCAGCGGCGGGCCTTCCCGCACGCGCTCGGTTTCGACCGCCACCACCTGGGCGCTGTCCGCGGCGCGGATCTGCTGCGCGGCGTGCTGCGCGATGGGCTGCTGCAGGCAGCGGCCGGCGTCGTCGGTGCATGCTTTCGGGGGAACCCACTGCGCGGCGAAAGTCTGGCCACCGGCGGACAGGGACACGTCGATGGCCCAGTACGGCACGGACACGAAGGCGGTGATCTCGCGGTCGCGGTCCACGACCAGTTTGAGCGTGGGGGTCTGGACGCGGCCTACCGACAGCACGCCGTCGTAGCCGGCCTGCCGTCCCAGCACCGTGAACAAGCGGCTGAGGTTCATGCCGACGAGCCAATCCGCCCGAGAGCGCGCCAGCGCCGAGTAGTACATCGGCAGCGTCTCGGCCGATGGCCGGAGCTTGCCGAGTGCCGCACGGATGGACGCATCGTTGAGCGCCGACAACCACAGCCGTTCGATGGGACCGCGGTAGCCGCACAGGTCGATGATCTCGCGGGCGATCAACTCGCCCTCGCGGTCGGCATCTGTGGCGATGACAAGCTGGGTCGCCTTAGCCAGAAGCGCCTTGACGACTTTGAACTGCGTGGCGGTTTTAGGTTTGACCTCGACCCGCCAGTGCTGAGGAATGATGGGCAACTGCTCCAGCGACCAGCGCTTGAGCGCCGCGTCATAGACCTCGGGGGCTGCCGCTTCGACGAGATGGCCGATGCACCAGGTGACGGTGACGCCGGAACCGTTGAGGCAGCCTTCACCGCGCTGCGTGGCACCGAGAATTCGGCCAATGTCTTTGCCCTGGGAGGGCTTCTCGCACAAGAACAGCCGCATGTCCGTCCATCCCGATTCCCGTTGTTCATGGAGTTGCTGGAATCGAGGATGCCGAGCGCCACCTGGGGTAGCAGCAAACAAGCCGCATGCGCCGGCGACCGCTTTCACGCCGATGGAATGGCTCGGGCGGGGATGGCGCGTGGCCGCAGGTGTGCGGACCAGTAGCCGCGATTTGCGGGAGCGTGGAAGTCGATGGACGTTGATGGAGCTATCCCCAGGGGATAGCTTGCGGGGTGCATGGAGGGCGGCGAAGCACTACGGCGGCCGCCCTCCATGCCGGTTCACTTCCTGCGCTTCGCCTCCTTCGGCGCGGTCGATTCCTGGGCAGCCTGTGGCTTCGGTTCTGCCTCCTGCGGCTTCGGACTGAGGGCCACGGACTCGATGCGGTACGGCAGGATGCCGACGCTGCGCGCGTTGATCTGCCAGGTCTCGCGCGGCTGATCTTCGTTGTCCGTCCAAGGCTCGCGCTCCATGCGGCCGATGACCAGCACGCGCATACCTTTCTGGTACAGGTCCTTCCAGTGCTCGGCGTCGCGGTGCCAGATTTCCACCGGCGCCCAGAAGCCGCCGCGGTCCTCGAAGGTGCCATCCTTCTTGGGTACGGGGTTGTCGAAATAGACGTTCAGGCGCAGCAAGCGGCTGGGTTCGTCATTGCCGTTGGGGAATTCGCGGTACTCCGGTGGCGAGCCGATGTTGCCTTCGCCAGAAAAATGCGTGCTCATGGTGTGATCTCCGTGGTGGTTGAAATACCCGTGCCTCGTCGGCGCCGGGCGCGTGCTGGGATGCCCGGCGCAATCACCGATCGCGCATTGCGGCAGGAACGGACGTGAGCCGGTGCAGGTAGGCGTCGTCCGCCTCGGCGGCCTTGATGGCGCATTCCTGCGCCTGCCTGCCCAAGGTGTGCAGCAGGCTGATCTGCATGTTCAACGTGATGCGCTGCAGTTCGATCGCGTGCAGGTCGGCCAGCAGGTTGACGGGCGTGCTGCTGCTGGCGATCAGCTCCCGCCACAGCGCCACGCCCATGGCCGACCTGTCGTGTCTGCGCCAGCGCAAGAAGACGGTTCCTGCGCCAGTGGTCTGTTGGGCCAGTTCGATGGGCAGCAGGTGGAAGGGGTGCCCGCATGCCTGTTCCAGCACCTGTCGCTGTGCCAAGGCAATCAACTCGTCGCGCATGGCGAAGCACTGGCTGGCCCAGGCCTCGAAGTCCCCTTTACCCTTAAAAGGCTTTAAAAGGCCTTTTAGATAGGCCGCGTGTTCCAGCCTCATGAAGGCACCCTGTTGCAGGCCCCGGAAGTAGCGGGTCGGTTGGTTCAGATCGTTCATGCGGGCTCGTCCTCGCCGGCTGGCGCTTCGGGCGGCTCTGCGGTGGCGGCTTCGTCGCTGGGCGGAGGCGCTGTGGCAGGACCGTCGCCACGCTGTTGCAGGCCACGGCGCACGACGGGTGGCGCAAACTTCGAGCGGCGTGTCCCCTCCAGCACCTCCTGCGGCAGTTCGCCGTACTTCTCCAGCGCGACTCGCGCAGCGGCGTTCTTCGCCGCGAAATCGTCGCGGGTGCAGCCCGAGTAGCGATACTGCTGGGCCAGCGAGAACAGGCTGCGCAGCGCATGCGCGCCCTCGTTGAGCCAGCGTTCCAAGGTGCTGCGGTCGATGAGCGCGGTGTGGTGGGCGAGGATCAGCTTGCGGGCGATGTCGTCGTAGTCGGCCAGGAGATAGACCGCGGCAAAGCCGAGCTGCGCGTTGACGAAGAGCGGGAGCTTGACCGGCTGCACGTTGAGGTTTTCGCCCAGGCTGAGCGCCGGTGGCACGCTCGCCAGCGCCTGGTCCACCTGCTCGCGCAGCGATTGCAGCGTGACCTTGGTCTGGTCGAGCTTGTCCTCGATGCGCAGCATCCACCAGTCCGAGTACGGGTCGTCCTGCTCCGAGCCCCGCCGCATCTTGTTCATCTGGGCGATGTAGCCGTTCAGGCCGACGATGCCCGGTCGCCCCTCGGCGGCGGCGCGGCCGTGCCAGATGCGGGAAGCGTGATGGGTGTGCAGGGTCAGCGACATCGCGCTGCGCAGGGAGCCGAGATTCAGTTGCAGAGGTTCATTGGTTGCCATGGTGTCCGCTCGTTGTTGGAAAAGGAGCGGCCAGCTTCGGCAGGAAGCGGAAGGCAGTCAGTCAAGAATCCGAATCCCGGCGGGCCCCGGTTTAGGGCGCGGCGGTTGCATGCGGCGCGAGCTATCCCCAGGGGATAGCTCCATGGAGCGTCAACGAACGCTGCACGCCGGGATCAGGGTAGGCAACACCGATGCTGCGGCAGATGGTCGATCCCAGGCCTGCGACAACTTGGCGTTGTGCCCAGCAGCGGAACTATCCCCAGGGGATAGCTCTATTGGCGGCCATGGGCATCTACTTTCACCGACTTGCATGCCGGCTCACTTGCTGGCGAGCAGATTGCGTAGCCGCTCGATGTGCTGCTTGGCGACTTCCGGCGGCACTGGCTTACCCTGCGGCTGAGGTGGCGGTGCTGCTGGTGGCCGCTCGTTTGGCGGGACGGGTGCCGATGGCGCGTCTTTCTTGGCCCAGGCATTGAACTCGCCATGGATGGCGCGCTGGATGATGCCGAACAGATACCCCGCAGGATTGCGGATGCCATGACTGCTGCATCGTGCGGCCCAGTCGTCCAGCACGGCCTGTCTCAGCGCGGCATCGACCTGCTGCAATGCCACCCTGGCACCTGTCTGCTGCTCTGCCTTCAGTTCCGTGAAGCGCTTGGGCCATTGCAGATCGCCCAGCGCGCGCGCCTGCGCGGTAGTACGTACTTCATTAATACGACTACTACGTACTGTACGGGCCTGCTTCGGATTCCGAAGAGAGGCGTCTGGCGCGGGTTTCGCCCCTGCTTCGGATTCCGAAGACGGGTCGTCCGCATTCCGAAGAAGGCTCGATGCTCCTTCTTCGGAATCGTGGGCGGCATCCTCCTGTGGATAACTTTCGGCGGCCGTGATGCCTTGGCTGGCGAGGCGTTCGGCCAGGACCTGTAGCCGCGACGGCAGTGTGCGTCCGGAGAGCATCGGATCTTCCGCGATCTCCTTGAGGGTGTTCAGACCGACCATCTGGACAGCCTTGGCCGAATGGCCGAGGGACTGGCTGACCAGTGCCAGGTAGTCGGCGTCGAGCTGCATGGCCTCGAAGGGCGTCAGTGGTTCATCGTGCAGAACGTAGAGGTTGCCGAGGATGCGGCCGGTCTTGGGGTCACGCCGTCGCCGTACCAGGCTCAACCATCGGGTGAGGCGCAACAGCGTCAACGCTCGGGCCACGGTTTCATGCGAGGCCTGCCCGGCGCAGGGCATCGACGCCAGCCAGGGTCGAAGCTGCTCATACGTCGGGAAGGCTGTCATGCCGTCGTCGTTGAGCATCAGCCGGAACACCTGCCAGGCGTTGCGCTCCAGCGGCGTCAGGCGACGGTCGAGGAACAGCCGCCGCGGCACGGTCTCGTGCCGGTTGCCGCTGAAGAGGAAGGCATCGCCTGACGTGGCGGGCGTCGGCGTAGGCACGGGTGCTGGCGCACTGGGGCTGGGCTTGGGCGCGAGGTCTTTCAGGGCAGCATCGAACAGATCCGCGAGTGCGACGGGGCCACGGCGTGGTGCGGTGTCGTCCACGGCCATGGCTCAACCCAATCCCTGATCGACCCAGCTCTTGATCGAGGCCCAGACCACCGACAGAGGCAGCGACATGCCTTCGGCCAAGTCCATGGTAGCGTCGAGGATGGAGGTTTCGTCTTCGAGATCGACATTCCTGCTGCCGGTCACGGCCTTCCATTGCCGCCACAGCTCCGTGTCCTGTTTCTCGTCCAGCACGGGGTGGCGGCCCTTGCGCTTCGGCAGGCCGAGGATTTCGCGGCGAAGCGCCACCTCCTGGTGGGTCAGGCCATAGAACCGACTGACCATCTCGGTGCTCGCGCCCAGCCTGAGCATGCGATCGACCGTGGCGATTTCCTTCTCCACGTCCTGCGCCTGCTTGAGCAGTCGCCGGAGCACTTCGCGGTTGACCGTCACCGAGCACCAGGAGACGTTAGCGTTGGCGAGCACGCTGATCAGCGCGGGATGCTTGAGGGCGTCCAGTTCTTCCTCGCCAAACCCCATCAGTTTGCACCGGCGCAGTTGCCCATTGCGCAGGTCATAGAGGGCCTGGGCGATGACGGCCTGGTTGAGTGGGTGTGGTGCGGACATGCTGGCCTCCCTCGCTCACATTCCAACGCCTGCAGCGCCGGCTTCAAGGTCGAGCAGGCGCCGGGCCAGCCGCAGCAGCCGGAACAGCTTGACCAGCGAGGTATCGCTCAATCGCTGGGCCGCATCACCCTGGCCGTGCAGCAGCGCCGGCAGTTCGATGACGATTTGCCCGTCGTGCAGGCCGACGTCGGCGGGCCGCTGACCGGCCAGGCACGCTAACAGCGCGAGGACGGCACGGCCCAGCGGTGCCGAGCTTTGGGTGCGGGCCCGGCAGACGAAACCGATACCCTCTGCACGGTCATCAATGCACTCGTCCAGGTCTGCCTCGCCCGCGATTTCGCGGGCGAACTGTGCGATGTGGATGCGCAGGCGCTCGGCTGTGTCCACGCCGGGATCGATGTACCAGACATCGGAGATCGGATAGAGCCCGCCAGCCTGCACAGGGATGGACTGCAAGACACTCGCCGAGAAGTCGAGCGGCAGCGCATCACCCAACTGGTCGGCGACCATGCGCTGAATGGACTGGAGCCGTTCGGTCGTCGGTGCCGGCGAGACGATGTGCTCCCGAAGCAGATCGCCACCCACCGCAGGGTTGGCCGGACTTGCCTGGCTGGCATCCGTGTCGCTCTCGCGCGTCGAAGGCGTTGCCGCAGGTCGGCCTGCAGGCGGCGCTGCGGATGCAGCCCCTGCGATGGGTGGCGCAGTGTTGGCAGGTGGGCGCGCGATGGTTCCCGGCTCCGGCAACGCAGGCGGCGTCGATGGCGGCGTTGGGTCGCTGACCAAGGCGCGCTGCCGGCTCTCGGATTCGGTCATGTCCAGGGCGAGCACGTCGTAATCGACACCCAGCATCTCGGCCATCTGGCCGATCAGCTCGTCCTGTACACGCTGCGCGGAGAACTCGTCGGCCTGGACGTCGAATTGCGACAGCACTTCCTGGAAAAATTCGTCGAAGTCCTGAACCAGTGGGCGACCCTTGGCGTAGCGCTCCCACGCGAGCATGCAGGCTTTGCGCATGACCGACAGGCGTTCGACCTGATGGCGACCGAGACCGCCATAGAGCACGGTGGGGATCGCGGGCAGGAGATACTGCACCGCGTCGTTCATGCGGCTGATGTGCGACTGTTGTACCGGGAAGCCATCGGCGGCGAGGCGGCGGGCCAGCTCGGACTGGCTCAAGGTGGTGCCGCTTTCTTGCTCGTAGAACTCGCGCGCCTTCTCGACGCCGAGGGCGCGCTCGATGAACGTGAGGCCCCCGCGCAATTCGTTCTCGGCCAAGTGGCCGGTCAACATGACGACTTCGCCGCGGCTGGGCCACGGCCGGAACAGGCACGATACACGGAAAAACCGCTCGTCCTTGGTCTCTGACCATAGTTCGCGCAGGATCGCCAGCCGAGTATTTCCACCGTTGCGGATGATGTAGTGGGACTCACCTGGTCGGCGAGTGATGGCCGGCGCTGCGTCCAGACCGCGCTCGCGGATGGACGCCTTGATTTCCTCGTAGGCCGGGTTGCGTTTTTTCCTGGGATCGTGGTCGTAGGGGCGCAACTGATCTAGGGTCACGACCATGGGGGTGTCGGCGATCGGGTCGCTCAAGGTCGAGGCTGACGGGCCGCTGCGCTCGAACCCGGCCGCGAGCAGCTTGCCAGCCATCTGCTGGGAGGTGATCTCAGCCATGGCCGCCTCCCTGCGCTTGGTATCGGGCCTCGCGCTCGGCGCGGCGGATTTGCGCACGGGCATTCAGGGTCGCCCGGTGGTCGCTTGCCGTCGAGCTGGTGTAGATCGCGGCGCAGCCAGGCTTGGTGAACTTGAGGTGGCCGCCAGGCGTGCGTTTGACGTGCCAACCTTCGCCAACCGCGAACTCGATCAGGGCGCGAAGCCGCTTGTGGCCTCGGGCTAGCTCATGTGCGTTCGCCATGGGACCTCCCGGCATCAAGAGGGTGTGGCGGACGGCCGGACACCATGGCAAATCGGTGCCGCCATTGCGGAAATAGTTCGTCTGCGAGGCCGCGCATGGTGTCGAGCGCGGCGAGGGCGACTCTGCCCGGCGGCTGGCGGTATTCGACCCGATGCACTGGCAATCCGCGCGTAGCTGCACGCGGATACGCCTCGATGGCCGGCACGTCGGTGGCCAGCACGCGGATGCCGGCGTGGTCCTGGAAAAGATCGCGCAGGGCCTGCTGGATCAGCCGTGCATTGGCTGACACAGGGTGGACGCGATTGATGAGCAGATGCAGAGGTGGAGGCTCGATGCCCAGGTGCCGGTAGGGCGCAATGTCTTCGAGCAACTGCATGGTGCCGCGCCGCAGCTCGCGCGCCGCGAGGATTTCCGGGGTCACGGGCGACAGCGCGAGGTTGGAGGCGAGCACCGCCATCTCCAGCAGCACCGAGCGCGCGCCTTGAGTGTCGATCAGCACCAGGTCATAGAGAGGCGCCAGGACCGGCAAGAGATGGCGCAACCGCAGGCGCCCATCCGGCGCGTGCAGCAGCAAAGTGTTCAGCTCGCCTCGGTGGTCGTTGGAGAGCACCAAGTCCAGGCCCTCGATGATCGTGCGGGACACAAGCAGTCCGAGGTCGCGCTCGTTGAAGGCCAGCAACTCGTAGATGCCACCAGGTGCGCGGTGGCCTAGCTCGTAGTACGAGGACAAGGTGGGCTGCACGTCGAGGTCGAGCAGCAGTACACGCAGCCCCGCGTCCGCGGCAAGCCCGCCGAGGTTCGCGGCTGTGGTGGTCTTGCCGACGCCACCTTTGGTTGAAATGATGGATACGACCTGCATGGCGTTCTCCGTGTGAGGATGGGAAGTCCGCTGGAGAACGGGTCAGACCCGGTTGTTGACGCGCTCGGCGATCCACTGATCGATCTCGATGGAGTCCCAACCGACCGCGCGCACGCCCAGGCGCAGCGCCTTCGGGAAAAGGCCTTTGCGCATCAGGTTGTAGATGTGGGCGCGCTTGAAACCCGACTTGGTTTCGACTTCATCAAGCCGCAGGATGCGGCGCTCGCTTGCGGGCAGTGCAGGTGTTTGCGACATGGCGGTCACTCCTGAACGCTCAGTGGCGTTTGTTGGCGTGACCTCCATTCAATAGACATGGACGCGAAAAGACATTGCAAATGCAATCTCCGCGATTGCACATACAAGGTGGAAAACCTCAGACTGCCGCGCTACGCAGCCGGCGTCTGGCCGTGGCGAACTTGCCGTTTAGCGTCCGCTCCGCGATCCCCATGGCGCCGCTGTGATGGGCGACCAATGCGCTGACCACCGCCTCCTGCGTCTTGAAGCTGGAGTACGGCACGCCCGAAGGCGACTGGCCGAGCATCAGGTCCAGCATGCTGCCGATAATGTTCAGGTAGGTGGCTTCGGCGCGATCACTGATCAGGCGCTGTGTGCCAGCAGAGGGCACCATCTGCTTGAGAAGCGCTCCGTGCTTTTCCTGCAACTCATGCAGTTGGCGTTTGTACTGGTCCAAGGTGGACTTCAGGGCCAGGCGCTCGACTAGCATCGCCTGCCCAGTTTCCACCGAGATGAAGGGATGGGCGATGCGCTCGCTTCGGGAGAAGAGGAAGCCCGGTCGCTGCTCGGGATAGTGTTGGCGCATCCAGCGCTTCAGATCGACGTGGCGCACCGTCAGATCAGGGGAGTCGATCAGCGTTGAATCGCGCGTCGTGATGCCGTTCTGCCCGAAGGGCAGTTCTCCATTGAGGATGCCGTCGAAGATACGTTCGGTGCAAAGCCGCAGCTCGGCACAACGTGGGCAGTCCAACGACTGCGGCAGGCGCCTTGGCGACGAAATCGAAGCCAGGATCACCTGCTCGTATCGCAGCAACCCGGCCCAGCGGATGGACGCTTCGATCGGGCGATAGAACACCTTTGATGTTGGTGCATCATTCTTGTTCTCGTGCATGCTCCGTCTCCTTCCAGGAGAAGAACTACATGACCGACTCCTTTGTTACCGACCTCATGGTCGGCCTGTCGTCTGTGCAGGAAGTGGGCACCGAAGGCCGCTTCGTCATGTGGTTTGAATACTTCTCACCAGTTCGCGCAACTGGTAGTCGTCGTGTGCTCGATGTGCAAAAATTCATCGATTAGAAGGTCGAGCATCGGGACGTAGGCTCGACAGTGACGCTCACGCTATCAGGGTCGTGAGAAGTTACGGTTTCTGCAAAACCGTCTAGGTATGACCTGATATGCCAGCGGTCTCAGGAAACGTGAGGGGGCCGCAATCGTCCTCGAATGTCCAGCCGGACGCAGCAAACCCGCACCTGTCATGCTTGTCCCGTCATCCTGATATATCGACAAAGAATCGTGTGCGGAAACGCGGTGGCCAGCGTGCGCGTTCTTTCAAAGGAGCTTGACCAGAAGGTCGCCTGTGAGTTGTGGTGCAGGCGTTCCTAGGTGGCATCCGAGCTGTGCCATCACCAGAACCATCTGCCTGATCGTCTTCGCGGTGATGGATGCGGGGCAGACGACCGGGCGTGGATGATGAGTTCGAGGGAGTTGCCTACGACGATGTACCGATCGTGGGTCTGGTGTGCTGAGTGCAGCTCTTTGGACGTCTGTGGAACTCTTTGGACGAATTTGTTGCCGAGGACGAAAAACAAGGCTACAATTGAGGTCTTCGCTGGCCAGCCCAACGAAGAAAGTGATTGGGAAACAACGACTTACTGTCCTAGTACACGTCTCGTTTCCCGCTCCAGATTCAAGAAGAACGCTCCCGCAAGGGGGCGTTTTTCGTTTGAGTCCAGGTACTTCATCCCTGCTTCACCGCCACCCCATCGCTTCACCACGCGCGCTCGCGAAGCTGCATCTCCGTTCCAGTCGGGCGATGTCGCGATGCCTCATCAATCCTCCGTCTACGACCACGATGTGGTCATCGTCGGCGCCAGTTTCGCCGGTGCCGCCTGCGCGTTGGCCGCTGCCCAATACGGCCTGCGCGTCTGCGTGCTTGAACGCAAGTCCGACCCCGGCGAACGCCTGCACACCACCGGCATCGTGGTGAAGGAGGCGATGGAGCAGACCTGGTTGGGACGCATGCCCGAACACCTAGTGCAACGCGTCGCGGATGTGCGTCTGTATGCGCCGAACCTGCGCAGCGTGTTGCTGGCAGCACCTGGCTATTACTTCCTCACCACCGATACGCCGAACCTGATGCGATGGCTGGCCAGTGAGCTGCGCGCGAATGGCGTAGACCTTCGCCTGCAGCAGTCCTTCACCGACGCCCATCGCAATGGTGACGGCTGGCAGGTGGAAGGGGCGGGGCGGTGCGCCTATCTGGTCGGCGCCGATGGCGCGCGCTCACGCGTGGCCCGGCGCACTGGCCTCGGCCAGGTGCGCGACAATCTCTATGGCGTCGAACGTGAGTTCGCCGGCCTCCAGTTGCCGCAGGGTGATGCGTTGCATTGCTTCGTCAGCAAGCGTTATGCGCCGGGCTATATCGGCTGGGTCGCGCAGAATCCAACCGGCCTGCAGGTCGGGCTGGCAGTGCGCCATGACCCGGACCGGGTGCGGCCGCCAGATATCGATGGCTTCCTTGAGCATGTGCGCGATGTGGTCGGCATTCCGCCCTCGGCGCGTCCCTCGGCCACCCGCGCCGGTCTGGTGCCGTGCGGCCGGCCGGACGGCCCGATCACCGGCCCGCGCCTGATCCTGACCGGTGACGCGGCGGGCACCGTCTCGCCGCTCTCGGCCGGCGGCATCCATTCCTCGTGGCGGCACGGCTGGGCGGTCGGCGAGGCGATTGCCCGCCATCTGCGTGGCCAAGGGCCGGGCGCCGAACGGATAGCACAACAGGTCGCCCCGGCCTTCCGCGGCAAGCGCCTGCTGCGCTGGGCGATGGATCGCCTCCAGGCCGATTGGCCGCTCAATGCGCTGCTGCACACGGCTGCCACGCGGCGCATCGCCGAGCAGATCTACTTCCATCGCCGCGGCCTGCGCACGTGAAGGGAGTAGGTAGGGGCGTCTGAACGCCGCCGCTGACGTCACCTGAAATTTCCTGTTGACGCCGTGCAGCAATATCGACACAATAGCGCTCCTTCGACGCAGGTCGAATGAAATCTGCGGGAATAGCTCAGTTGGTAGAGCGCAACCTTGCCAAGGTTGAGGTCGCGAGTTCGAGTCTCGTTTCCCGCTCCAGATTCAAGAAAAACGCTCCCGAAAGGGGGCGTTTTTCGTTTGTCATGAAGTTGGCCGGCAGGGCCGCTACAGTCGCGCCACGGCATCTTCATGGCGGGCGTGGTATCAGTGGCCCGGCGTGACGGATCCGACGTCAGTGTCGCAATCGGAATGGCGGGTCGTATCGGTCGTGGGGACGACCGCAGGCGTGGGGCTCGGCGAAGACGGCAACAAGACGCAATGGCCTGGATGTTGCATCAGCGTTCCGTGCGTCGCATGCGGTGAAAGGCTGGCGAAAGGCCAACGCCAGCGTTGCCTGAACCGCACGCGTGTTGTGACCTTTTTCGGACCAATTCTCCATGTTCGCTCCACAATCGCACGGTAGCCTTCATGCTCCTTCTACACGTTGGCGGGCTGGTGGTCAGGCGTATCACTCCAGTGGCAGTGCCCAGGACCGGGCGCGGATTCTCCCTGCAGGCAGTGCTGCGCCCCGGCGCGCTGCTCGCAAGCCTGGCCTTGGCGGGCTGCATGTCGGTGCCGGTTCCGGACCTGCCTGATCGCACGCCCAGCACCTGGACCCGGGTGCCGCAGGGCCAGGGTGTGGCAGTGGACGCCAAACAGTGGTGGAAAGTGTTGTCCGACCCGGCGCTGGATGGACTGGTCGATCAGGCCATTGCCGGCAACCTCGACCTGCAGCAGGCCACGCTGCGCCTGCAGGCCGTGCGGATTGTCGCCGGCACTTCGGACTCGCGCTTCCTGCCGGAAATCTCGGCCAGCGCCAAGCAGGTGCAGGATGCCGCCGCGGTCGACACCTATTTCCACGCCGGTATCGAAGCGATCTGGGACCTGGGCTTGTTCGGTGCCGCCGAGAGCGCGCAGTTGAGCGCGCAGGCCTCGGCCGGCAATGCCGAGGCGCTGCGCAATGCCGCGCAGGTCGCGGTGATCGCCGACGTGGTGCGCAGCTATCTGGATCTGACCGTGGCGCAGGCCCAGCAGGACCTGCTGGCCCGCCAGCAGGTGGTGGACGATCGCGGCGAACAGTTGGCCCTGGTACGCCAGCGGCTGCGCCTGGATGAGCCCGGCGAACTTGATCGCCTGCGTGCACGCCAGGCGGCGACCCAGGCGGCCACAGCGCAGGCCCGCGAGAATGCGGACAACGCTGCCCGTGCGCTGGCCCTGCTGCTGGGCCGTGATGGCCCGGACCCGGCCTGGCGTGCCTATCGCACGCCGCCAAAGCTGGGTGCGTTCTCGCTGCAGCAGGTCCCGGCCGATCTGCTGCGCCATCGGCCGCAGATCCTGCTGGCCGAATCAGAAGTGATGCAGGCTGCTGCCAGCAAGGGCTCCGCGCGCGCAGCGATGTATCCGCGGGTCAGTCTCGGCGGCTCGATCCTGTACGCGTACAACCTTACCCAGAACGCCCGCTCCAACTCCGACTCCAGTCCGTCGATCGGCCCATACATCGATATTCCGCTGTGGGACTGGGGCCAGCGCCGCGCGCGTTTCCATGCCGATGAAAAGCAGCTGGATGCCGCGCTGCTCGGCTACCGCAAGGCGGTGCTGGAAGGTGTGAGCGAAGTGGAAGGCGCACTGGGTAGCCTGGCGCGCCAGGACAGCAGCATCCAGTCGCTGCGTGCGGCCGATGATGCCGCCGGCCAGCAGGTCAAGCGCCAGGCGCGGCAGGTGCAGTTGGGCCTGTCCAGCGAATTCGATGGGCTCGACACGCAGCGTGCCGCACTGGCCTCGCAGGCTGATCTGATCGGTGCGCAGGGCGCGCGCGTGCTCGCATTCGCCTCGCTGTACCGCGCCCTGGGCGGCGCACCACTGCCGGCCGAGGCTGAGGGCGATTCGCAATGATCGCACTGGCCCGCAAGACCTTGGCCTACGAGTGGCGCCGGTTCCTGCCGGTGGTGCTGGCGATGTGTTTCGCCGGTGTGCTGTTGATCGTGCAGGCGGCACTGGTGCTGGGCATCTTCGGTACCGCCGCGATCTACGTGAAGGCTTCATCCGCCGATATCTGGGCCGGTTTCCCCGGCACCCAGAGCGTCAACTACGGCCATGCAATCAGCGCGGATGTCGAAAGCCATCTGCGCATGGACCCGGATGTCACCCGCGTCGAGCCCTACGAGTGGGTCGATGGTGAATGGCGGTCCCGCGCGCAGGGCACCGGCAATGTGTCGGTGTACCTGTCCGGCATCTCCACCCGGGACGACGCGATGATGTTCGCGCGCATCCTGCCTGCCGACCTGCGCGCGCAGCTGCGTGAGCCGGGTGCGGTGATCGTCGACAGCGCCGACCTGGATACGCTGGGCGTGGACCTGCAGAACAACCGTGCGTGGATCAACGGCAAGGCGGTGCGCGTGGTCGCTGCGCAACCCGGCCTGCGTGGCCTCGGTGGCGTCAATGTGCTGGCGTCGCTGGATACCGCGCGCGCCATTGCTGGCACCGATCCGCACGAGGGCAGTACCTATTTCGTGGCGGGCCTGCGTTCGCCGGACCTGGCCGACCGCGTGCGCGACCGCCTGGCCGCGTCGATGGGGCAGGCCACGCCGGTCGAGTTCTGGACTGCACCGGAGTTCGCCAGCCGTTCGCAGCAATACTGGCTGTTCGATACCGGCGCCGGCATCGCGGTGCTGTTCATGGCCGTCATCGTCTGCTTCGTCGGCGCAGTGATCACCAACCAGTCGTTTGCTTCCGTGGTGGCCGGCTCGGTGCGTGAGTACGCCACGCTCAACGCACTCGGTGCCGGGCGCTATGCGCTGGCGCGGGTGGTGTTCGAGCAGGCATTGCTGATCGGCGGCGTGGGCATGTTGCTGGCGGCGGCGTTCAGCACCGTCGTGCTCTTGATCGCACAGACCCAGCGCGTGCCGGTGCAGCTGACGCCGATGGTCATCATCGGCTGCGTGGCGCTGGTCGCGGTGATGGCCATGCTGTCGAGCATCATGGCGGTACGCAGTGTCGTCCGCTCCGATCCATCGTTGCTGCTGCGTTGAGGACCGGCCGATGACTTCCATACGCGCCGTCGCCCCGACCCTGCAGGCCGACGCACTGGAAAAGGGCTTCATGTCCGGCGATGTACAGGTGCCGGTGCTGCGCGGCCTGTCGCTGGACATCTATCCCGGCGAGCTGACGCTGGTGTCGGGCCCATCCGGCTGCGGCAAGAGCACGCTGCTGTCGCTGCTGTCCGGCCTGTCGTCGCCCGATGGCGGTCGCGTGCACGCGCTCGGCCAGGACGTGGGCCACATGAGTCGCAGTGAAGTGGAGCGCTTCCGCCTGCACCATGTCGGCTTCGTGTTCCAGGGCTTCAACCTGTTCCCGGCGCTGACCGCGCTGGAGCAGGTGCAGTTGCCGCTGGGCTACCGCGGCATGAGCAATCGCGAAAGCGAACCGCTGGCCCGCAGGGCGCTGGAGGAGGTTGGCCTCAGCCACCGCAGCCACATGCGCCCGGCGCAGCTGTCCGGCGGTGAGAAGCAGCGTGTGGCCGTTGCCCGTGCCTTCGCCAAGTCACCGACGCTGATCTTCGCCGACGAACCCACCAGCGCGCTGGACGCCGAGAACGGCCAGCGCGTGATCGACATCCTGCACCGCTACGCACGTGCGCATGGCGCCACCGTGCTGTGCGTGAGCCACGATCCGCGCCTGATCCGGCATGCCGATCGGGTGATCGCCATGGAAGACGGCATGGTCCGTGATGACCGCCGCCAGAACGAAACTGTAGAGTCCGCCCCATGACCAAGACGTCGCACCTGCTCCCCCTCAGCCTGGCCCTGTCCGCGGCACTGCTGCTCGGCGCCTGTTCCAAGGACGCGCCTGCACCCGCGCCGGCGCCTTCGGGCAAGGCCGACGCCACCGCCGGCAAGGTCGCGGTGGCGCGCGGCATCATCGACGTCGAGGGTGGCCTGATCGCGCTGGCGCCGCCGGTGGATGGTTCGATCACCGCCGCGCCGGTGAAGGAGGGCGCCACGGTGAAGAAGGGACAGTTGCTGCTGTCGCTGGATGGTGCCCTGCTGCAGCAGGAGGTGGCGATGGCCACCGCCGATCTCGCCCTGGCCAATGACCGCCTGAAGGGCAGCCAGGCGCAGCTGCGCGAACTGGAGCGCAACGCGACCCGTCTGTCCACCGGCGCCAGCGAAGGCGTGTCGTCCAACCAGCAGGCCGATGCGGCCAAGCAGCAGCTGGCAGGTGTGCGCGCCGATGTCGATGTGGCCGGTGCGCAGGTCGACATGGCCCAGCACAAGCTGGAACACGCAAAGCTGAAACTGCAGCAGATGTCGCTGAGCGCGCCGGAAGCCGGCACCGTGGTCGGACAGGTGCCGGGGCTCGGTGCCTTCGTGCAGGCTGGCAAGCCGGCGATCTCGCTGCTGCCGGCGCGCCCGCTGCAGGTGCGCGCCGAACTCAGCGCCGCCTATGCCGATGCCGTGCAGGTGGGCATGAAGGCCACCGTAGTGCCGGACAGCGATGGTGCCGAGAACACCAGCACGCTGCCGTCCGCACGCGTGGTGCGCATCAGCCCCGTGTTCGCGCAGGCACGCCTGCCCGAAGATGCCGGGCGTGGCGTGGCCAAGGTGGTGGAGTGTGTGCTGGAGTTCGAAGGTGAGGCCAAGGCCCGCTTCGGCCAGCACGTGCGGGTGGAGTTCCGGAAGTAAGCCTGGTGTTGCGACGGGGCCGCCTATGGGGCTCCTCGACGCCTGATGGTTCGCCACGCACTCACTGCAGACACCACGCACAGCGCCAGGAGCAGCCCCACGTCCAGCAGCAGCAACCACAGCAGGTGCATGCCGTGCACCGGCGGCTGGTGCATCGCGGACAGCATCCACGGCACCGACCACACCACCAGCAACGCGAACGCGATCAGCAGGCGCAGCCACAGACGTTTCAGTTTCCAGGGCTGCACGATCAGCGCGGCCACCACCAGTTCGACGGCTCCCAGCAGCGCGAACACGATGACGGTGCTGGTCGGGTAGGGCAGCTCGGCGCCTTCCAGATGGTGCAGCAGCCAGTAGTCAGGAGTGAAGCCGGCATTGACCAGTGCAGCGATCAGCGCCAGCCAGGTCAGCGCGACCAGCAGCCAGAACAGGCGGATGTAACATCTAGGCATCGGCGGTGTCCGTGGTGGGGCGGGAGGTTCCCTGCGACGAATAGCGCAGGCTCACCGCGATTGCGGCCAGTGCCAGCAGGCCGGGCCCGATGGTGAAGTACAGCAGGCGCAGCGGGTGGTTGTGCATCAGCGTCCAAGTCGCGAACACCAACGGGATCGCCAGCACCAGCAACTTGGCGAACAATGGCCGCAACACCGCGATAAGCGGCTGGGCGCCAATGAACATCCAGAACAGATGGAACTGGGCGATGCCCAGGCCGATGTCGCGATGGGAGGTGAAGCCGAAATGGTCGCGATACCAGTTCATTCCCAGCGGAATCAGCGCCCAATACAGCAGCGCCACCAGCAGATGCAGCAGCAGGGCGATCAACAGGGGCGTGCCGCGAAAGAACATGGGCGAACGGGACCGGGTGGGGCAGCGTACCCCAGTGCGGACGCCCGTGACCGCATCGTGTGAAGACTGTTGACGGCGTGAAGGAATTTGGACACAATAGCGCTCCTTCGACGCAGGTCGAACGGAATCTGCGGGAATAGCTCAGTTGGTAGAGCGCAACCTTGCCAAGGTTGAGGTCGCGAGTTCGAGTCTCGTTTCCCGCTCCAGATTCTACAGGGCCCCGGTAGGGGCCTTGTTTTTCTCCCGCCACGGCAAGGCGGGGCACGTTGGGCCACAAGGCTTTACGCGCAGTCAGAAAGGTGAAATCGCTGGTGTGTGTTCCGGATTTCCGGTACCATGTCGGCTTACGCGGGAATAGCTCAGTTGGTAGAGCGCAACCTTGCCAAGGTTGAGGTCGCGAGTTCGAGTCTCGTTTCCCGCTCCATGTTCCGACAGGCCCCATCTTGGGGTTTTGTCTTGTCAGGGCCCTGTTCCTGGCGCGCAGTACGTTGGCCTCATGGCAGAGTGGCTATGCACCGGATTGCAAATCCGTTTACAGCGGTTCGATTCCGCTTGAGGCCTCCAAATAAAGCCCTGATTTATCAGGGCTTTTTCTTTGCCTGGTGTTCGGCGCCCGAGTCCGAAATCCCCGGATTCGCCCCCAAAATCATCGGACTGCCACCCGTTTTCGGGTGGCAAACTCGAGTTAACATGTGCCGAGTGCGTTTACGTGCGTTTGAGCAGGGATGGCAACCAAGCGACGCCGGGGCGACTCTTGGCAGTACACGATCAAGCGGGCGGGGCTGCTGCCCCAGCCTGTCTATCTGAGCGCCACAGGCCAGTCATGACCGACAGCACCCCGATCCAGCCCGAGCCGCCACTGCCCAGCCTGCCGCCAACTCGCGAGCAGCAGCAGGCCCGGCGACTGGCCGAGGCAACGGCAGCTGCCACAGCGCGGGTCAGGGAAGCGCTGGAGCCGCGCCGAGCTCCGAAGGAGACCAAGCCCAGGGCGAAGTACCCAATTAAAGGGTGGTTGATTGTAGGCATGCGCAGTCGCTCTCGTTGAATGTGACTCAGTCTCGGGCGCAGGGCTAGCGGCTCTGCCAGCGCAGTCGCTTGGTCTAAGGCTAGAATGCCCCGTCTCGTCCTCTCGGTGAGGTGTTTGGCAAGGCACTTGGCTGGGCACGCGGTCGAGCGCGCCTACTTGAATCGCGCAATGAAAGGGAGTTCCAGTGAGAATCAATCCATTTAAGCCAGGCTCGCCGGTGCCGGTCGGTATGTTTGCCGGTCGTCTCAACGAGCTCGACAAACTTGAGCACGGTTTCGCTCAGACCCGTGCCGGACAGCCCATCAACTTTCTGGTTACTGGCGATAGGGGGATCGGGAAGTCCTCCCTTTTGTGGTTCGAGTCGGCTGTGGCCAGAGGTAAGGTAGAAAGCGGCGATTTCGGGTATTTCAAGTTCTGCGTGGCGAGTACCCAGATTTCCGAAAAGACTGATCTCGTCACCTTCCTGAAGATCCTGCAGAAGGAAATTGCGCGCGAGGTCGGTAAGACCGAGGTTGTTCGGAAATTTCTGGCTGAAACTTGGGACTTTCTTCAGCGTGTCAAAATTATGGACTCGAGTATTGATCGAGCCCGGAAGGACTCTGAAGAAGAAATTGTCATTTCCGATTTTTGCCATTCGCTCGCTGAGACCGTTGCGCGAATTACGCAACCTGGGCAAGGGGAGGATCGCCGAGAAGGTCTTGTCATAGTCATCGATGAGGCTGACAACGCTTCAGCTGAGTTAAGGCTTGGCTACCTGCTAAAAACCATCACCGAGGCCTTACTTCGTGCGTCGTGCAACCACGTCTGCTTCATTGTTGCAGGTCTGCCGGATACGTTCGACAAGCTACGCCAATCTCATGAATCGTCAGTGCGCATATTCGATCCCCTTCCCATTCGTGAGCTTGAGATCAAAGACAGGAGGCGGGTGGTCGAGCTGGGGATGGCTGAAGCCAATAAGCTAAATGTTGCCGGAAAGATAACGATAGCTGAGGATGCGAAGGAGCAGATTGCGCTGCTATCCGAAGGGTATCCGCATTTTATTCAGCAGTTCGCATTTTCAGCCTTTAATGCGGCTAAGGGGTCGGAAATTACGCTGGATGATGTTAATTCATCGGCCTATTCGCGCGGTGGTGCGATCGAGACTATCGGCTTAAAGTACTATCAGTCCGATTTCTACGACAAGATCAAGTCCGATGAGTATCGGCAGGTTCTAAAGATTATGGCTGCTCGTGGTAATGATTGGATTAAGAAGTCAGAGATCAGGGCGGAGTTCAAAGGAACAGAGGGTCGTCTGTCCAACGCTATTCAGGCGCTCACTTCCCGCAGAATAATTCAGAAGGATTCGGCTAAGGATGGCGTATACAGGCTCCAGCAGCGTGGATTTGCCCTCTGGATTCAGTACTTTGGTGATCCGAAGTCGGCGCGATAGCTGAAGTATCAGCGGCGCCGATGCGGAATAGTAATTGCGTCCGTAAGATGGCAGTTTGATCTGTTGTCGGAACTCGCCCAAAGCGACTTCAATGCGTAAATTTATTTCGCATGGGTTGTTGATTCT
The DNA here is from genome assembly GCF_054187805.2 of Stenotrophomonas sp. S4. Classification (NCBI taxonomy): domain Bacteria; kingdom Pseudomonadati; phylum Pseudomonadota; class Gammaproteobacteria; order Lysobacterales; family Lysobacteraceae; genus Stenotrophomonas; species Stenotrophomonas sp. S4. The sequence goes on from NZ_CM196188.1 coordinate 1,712,787, forward strand.
TGACGTCAAAGGAGCTGATTTTTAGTTTGTTGGTAATCCGTCGCGCGAGGACTTTCCAATCATGAAATTCACAAATCCGCTGCACGCGACAAGCATGAATTTTGCGTCGACGAATGTCAGGTTGGCCTCGTCCATCAAGGCATGGCGAATTCCCTGAGCGTCTGACGTGTATCCATAAAGCGACGAAAGACCTCTGCGGAGTGCGTTATGCATTTCGCCCTTCTTCTCGAGAACCAAGAGGGCATCGCCCAAGCTGGCCTTCGGATTGTTGGTTAGATGCTTTGCCATCGACTCCACAGCGGAAATGGACTCCTTGATTGAATTTCTGTAGTCGGGATTAATTCGATCCGACATTAGAGTCAGCGCTGTGCGCAAGTGTGAGATCGCGCCCGCGTGCGCGTCGTTACGGTTCAGCGCCTCTTCGATATTTGAAATCTCTTGGGAATCTGTGATGGGTGAGAATAAATTACCAATTAGTCTGTAGCCTGACATTTCTCTTTCAAGGGCGACGTTGATGCGCGGGGCAAGTCGCTCTCGATAGTACCTGGGTAGAGCTGACGACATCGAGAATTCAAGAAACTCGTAGACTCGATACCATTCAATTGCGAAGAAATGAACGCGGATCTCAGCTGTGGCGCGATCGTACGTCGACGGGATCTTGTCAACGGGCTCGTGGAGTACCTCATCCCACAATGCTTGAAAGTAAGGCATCAGAGGGGAGTTCCTCGAGAACGCATCCTTCTTGCCTGCAGCGATTACAGCCGGTTGATACGAGTTCCATAAAGCAACCCGTAGCGCGTTGTCCATATCATTGAGCTGAATTTGCACCCTTACCGGGCTTAGTCCCATGCGCTGTGAAAAGAGCATTCGGATGTTCCGTCAGAAGAAGAGCGTCGGTAACAGTGTAGACGCGCCGAAGGCCGTGCTGCTGCAAGCCCCGATGGCTCAGGCGGCACGTTAGGTGTCGGTATCCGGTAAGGTGTTGAAATTTCTATAAAATGTTCGGATTGCAAATCCTTTTACAGCGGTTCGATTCCGCTTGAGGCCTCCAATTGAAAAGCCCTGACTCCGGTCAGGGCTTTTTTGTTTTTCCGCACGGCAACCGCGCTATGCAAAGTCTGGCCTGGGGGCGCCGATTCGCGTTGACCGCATTGACCTCCTTGCTGTTCGGCGTCGCCATGTTCGGCAACGGCGCCTTCACCACGGGCAGCTCGCTGCATGGCATGTATGCCATCGGCATCTTCTCGATCCTGACGCCACTGCTGTTCCAGCTGGCGCTCGGTGCCGACGCGTCCGCGCGCATGGGCTGGGGGGCGCCGGCGACGTCGCTGATGGGGATGGCCTGCCTGTGGCTGATGATGTCCGGACTGTTACGCTGGCTCCAGCATAGAAATTGCGGCAGGCGCGCGACATGATCATCCGGCCACTGACCGAAGACGATGCGGACATGCTCTGGGACGCTCGCCTGCAGGCGTTGCGCGAGTCGCCCGCTGCATTCCTGTCCACGCTGGCCGAGGCGGTCGGCGATTCCTCGCAGGTGATGCGGGCGCAGCTTGATGATCCTCATACCCGTTACTTCGGTGCGTTTGACCAGGCACAACTGGCGGGCTTCCTGCGCTATGTGCGTCCGGTGCGGTTGGCGCGGCGGCACACGGCGGAGATCCACAGCGTCCATGTTGGCGCAGCCCATCGTGGTCATGGCATCGCCCGTCAACTGTTCCTTGCGGCATTCGCGGCGGCACGCATGGACAGCATCGAGTCGCTCACGCTGACGGTGCTGGCGGACAACGCTGCTGCGCGTGGACTGTACGAATCGCTGGGGTTCACCGAATCCGGCGTCGAGCCGCGCGCGGTGAAGCGCGATGGCCGCTATGTGGACATGGTGTCGTACTGGATTTCAGTGACCAGCCACCCATCATCGCCGCCACCTTGAATCACCAGCTCTACGCCGGTTCGTGGGCCGGCGTCTGCGCGCGGAAGTTGCGCCCGACCGGTTCACCCACGCCCAGGTAGTGGCGGAACAGATAGATCAACGGTTTCCAGCGGGCGACATCGATGTGCTGGCTGCCTGCATGGGTGATCGCCTCGTGCGCATGCACGCAGCGGATGCGGCCTTCGACGATCACGAAGTGCTGGCCATCGTCATCACTGGGTGCGTGCATTGCCATCACTGTGACTTCCACCTGCAGCGGGCACTCGGCAATCGTGGCGGGTGCCACCTGCGATGACGGTATGGCGTTGAAGCCGCCCAGCGCGAACTTGTCACGCACATGCACGTAGCCCATCGCCTGCTTGGCGTCGGGAACTGGATCGCGGCCGGTCGCACGCGCGATGGCCTCGACCTGTGCCGCCTGTGCAGAAGACGGAAAGTTCAGCACGCACTCGTTGCGCAGTTGCAGGTTGCAATAGCCCTGGCCCTGCGTGCCGAGCCCCAGCACCACCCGGTTGCCCAGCGCCCAGAACGAAGAGAGCGGGCTGATGTTGCTGCTGCCGTCGGGATTGAGCGTGGTCATCAGCAGTACCGGCGTGCCCGGGTACAGGACCGAAGGCGTGATGCGCCGACGCTGGATCGAAGGGTTCGTCACTGCGGTTCTCGGAAGAGCGGGGCGGTGACTGTGCGCCGGGGCGGGCCGGCAATGCTTCGGCCTGCATCGAACTGTCGGCCCGGCCCTGCATGCCACAATGCCGGCATGGTCCACACCTCCGGTTCCCTTGTCAGTGTCGGTGCCCTGGTCGGTGACCAGGCACGCGCCGCCATGTTGCTGCAACTGATGGATGGCCGCGCGTACACCGCGATGGAACTGGCGCGGGTGGCCGGGGTGACGCCGCAGACGGCGAGCACGCACCTGCGGCGCCTGATTGAAGGCGATCTGCTGGTGGTCATCCCGCAGGGCCGCCATCGCTACCATCGGCTGGCGTCGACCGAGGTCGCGGACATGCTGGAGGGCATCCTGCGTGTGGCCGAGCGCACGCCCTCATGCACCGCCGCCGCGTCACGCAGCCTGCCGGCGTTGCGCGAGGCGCGCTCATGCTATCGCCACCTCGCCGGCGTGCATGCGGTGGCCATCACCGATCACCTGCTGCAGGCAGGGCACTTGCTGCCGCGCGACGGCTATTGGCAGGTGAGCGCAGAGGGGGCGGCGTTCCTGCGGGAGCTCGGCCAGCCGATGGCCGAGGTGCTGCAGCAGCCGGTAACGACCAGGCCCGCGCGCTATTGCCGGGGATGCCTGGACTGCACCGAGCGGCGCCCGCATCTGGCCGGGCTGGTCGGCGAGGCGATGCTGGACAGCTTCGTGAACAACGATTGGCTGCGGCGTGTTGAAGGCCGTCGCGAGCTGCGGCTGACCCCGCCGGGGCGCGAGGCGTTGTGGAAGCGGTTCGGCCTGGCGACCTGAGCGCCCGGTCAGTCTCATTCACCCGCGACATGCGGAGGCGCTATGGTCAGGTTCCAAGTCTTAGGGAGCTGCAATGGCGAGCAAGGACATGATGGACCGCAGTACGCAGCCGGAATGCCGCCGATGAGCAAATCCGCTGCGGAAGTACGCTGGTTGACGTTCCGGCTGATGAACGGCCAATCGATAGGGCCGGACCGGTTGAAGGATGGCTGGGTGGTCGCCTCGGAGACCCGCCACTGTGGCGTGCGGCGCGAGTCAATCGAAGGCGCCGGCGTGGTCTACGCGCTGTATGCACCGGCCAATCTGGCCTCACCGCGCCGTGCGGAAATGCGCATGCGCGAGTTCCTGATGAGTTCCGGCTACACCTTCACCATGGGCACGCTGGGCGGCTGACGCCGCCCGTTGCGTTTACGGGCGCACCGTCAGCGCCTGGCCGAGTGTTCCGATCGGGCCGCGCGCATCGTGCAGCACGGTGCTGGTCAGGCCGATGCCCTGGCGGCCGAACGACACCGACGTGTCGAAACCCAGCCACTCGCCTTCGGGCATGCCGAACAGGTGAGCGGTGAGGTCCAGGTTCGGGAAGGCGACCTCCTTCGGATCGGCGCGTACCGCCATGCCGTTGGACAGGTCGAACAGGGTGGCGGCACGGGCCAATGGGCTGACCGCTTCACCATCCAGCAGCGACTGCGTTGCGCGGGCCCAGTAGGTTGCACGGCCGGGGCCCTGGTCGTGGCGACGGATCTCGATGCTCTGGATGAAACCACCGGGCCAGACCGTGCCCGGGTCCCACGCCGGCATCGATTCCGGCGGCGCAATGCCGCTGATCGGTGTGCCGGCGATGGCCCCGGTATCGTTCGGGCGCATCAACCAGGCGCGCACACGAAGCGCCGGACGGTCATCGTGTCGAAGTGTGGCCTCCACCAGTTCGATGGTGCGACCGCCGCGCAGCACCTGTACCTCGGCGTCCATCGCTTCGATCGGGATGGTGCCGAGGATGTCGTAGGACAGGCGCGCGATCAGGAAGCCATGACCGCGTGCCGCTGCGTCGCGTTCGAGGTGGTGGGCCAGTAGTCCGATCGCTGGCGCGATGTGCTGCTCGCGGATGTTCCAGGCGCCGCCGGTATGCTCGGTCGGCAGGTAACGGGTGTCGCTCAGTCGTTCGAAGAAGGCCATCGGGTGCGTTGCTTCAGCGGGGAAAGAGGCGGCAGGGCGGTTGCCGGCCCCTGCATCCTAAGCGTTCGGCAACGGCATGCGCTGCGCCAAAGCGGTCAACTGTGCCTGCGCGCGGGCCATGCCCTGCTCGATGCCATGTGGACGGATGTCCATGCCTTCGGCGTAGACGAAATCAACCTCGGTGATGCCGATCAGGCCCAGCACCGATCGCAGGTAGGGCGTCACCGTGTCGGTGCCCTGGCCGACATGCACGCCGCCGCGCGGACTGAACACCACCGCTTCCACACCCTGGACCAGGCCCTGTGGCCAGGTGTCGGTGTAGCGGAAGGTCACGCGCGCGCGGGCGACCAGGTCGAACCAGTTTTTCAGCGGCGTCGGTACGTTGAGGTTGTACATCGGTGCGGCGATCAGCAGCAGGTCGCTGTCCATCAGCTCGCCGATCAGCGCATCGGACAGCGCGATGGCCTGTTGCGCACGTGGGCCCGGGTTCTCTGCACCGCGCAGTGCGTGAAAGATCTCCTCATCCAGCACCGGCAGGTCCAGTGCGGTGAGGTCGCGCACGGTGACGTCGTCATCGAAGCCCTGCGCGGCACGCTCGGCGAGGAAACGATTGATCAGGCCGGCGCTGCGCGAGGCGGTGCCGTTGAGGCTGGAGTGGAGGACAAGCACCTTGCTCATGGCGGGAAGTCGATCTGCGTGGAAGGGGAGGGCGCCCACTCTAGACTTTAAAAACTTCGCCAGTGGCGCTATTTTTTCCTTCCATTGGTTCCTGGTTGGATACATTGTGGCCCTGTCCGATCTGAACGGTATCGACGTGTTCGTGGCCACGGTGCAGGCCGGCAACTTCGCGCAGGCGGCCGACGCGCTGCAGGTCACCCGCTCGGCGGTGGCCAAGAGCATTGCGCGGCTGGAGGCGCGGCTCGGCACCCCGTTGTTCCTGCGCACCACACGCAGCCAGCAGTTGACCGAGGCCGGGGCGCTCTACTACCAGCATTGCCTGCGCGCGCTGGAGGAAATCCGTGCAGGCGAGGCCGCGCTCGAGGGCGGGCGAACCCAGGTTGCCGGTCGCCTGCGCGTGTCCCTGCCGGTGTTGTTCGGCCACCTGTGCATCGCACCGATCCTGCTTGAGCTGGCCCGCCAGCATCCGGCGCTGGCGCTGGACCTGCAGTTCAATGATCGTACGGCCGACCTGCGCGAAGAGGGCATCGACCTGGCGATCCGCATTGGCGCGTTGCCCGACAGTAGCGATCTGGTGGCGCGGCCGCTGGGTGAACACCGCATGGCGATCTGCGCCTCGCCGGCGTTCATGGCCGGGCGCGAGCTGCCACGCACCGTCGACGCACTGCGTGGGCTGGAGGCGGTGGCCTACAGCCGGCGCGGCCAGGTGATGGAATGGAAGATGCGGGTGGATGGCGAGCCGCAGGTGTTGAAGCCGGATGCACGCGTGCAGATGGACGATCTGCAGGGCGTGGCTGATGCGGCCGTGGCAGGGCTGGGCGTGGCCTGGCTACCGTACTGGCTGGTGCGCGATGCCCTGCAGCAGGGACGGTTGCTGGAAGTTCTTCCGGTTGCCTCCAGTGCGATCTATCCGATCCACGCGGTGTGGCCGCGGGTGCCCCACCTGCCGCTGAAGACGCGGGTGGCGGTAGACGCATTGCTGCAGCAGTTGCCGGCGCGCCTGCTGGAGGTGGAGGCTGGACGCGCCGGTGGGCGCTGAGCCGGCTCCCGCAGGAGCCGGCTGGATGCCGGTCAGGGCGACGGGCAGTCCGTTTCGCGGCACAGCTTGTACTCGGCCAGACACTGCTCGGAGGTCTTGCCCAGCGGTCCATGTGATGTACGTAGGCACTGCTCGTACTTCAGCGTGCAGAACTCGCAGGATCCTGCGGCGAAGGCCAGGCCGGTTACGGCCATGCCAAGGAACATCACGGTCTTCAAGGTCGTCTTGATCATCACGTCAGTCCTTTGTGTGCCCTTCAATGGGCGGGACTACCATAGCAGTCCTTCCATCGCGGCCTTGATGCACCGCGACACGCGTTGTGCTCACCGCCGTGCAGCCTTCAACGCCTCGACCACGTCGGCTTCAGAGAAGCCGCAATGCCCTTCGCCTGCCGCAGGCAGCACCTTCGGCAACGGCCGTGCGCCGGCATGGGCCGCCAGCTGCGGATACACCGTCTGCATATGCGGCACGATGGTGGGATCGTTGTTGTTGAACTGGATCACCAGCGGTCGCTTCAACGCGCCGCTCAGTGCCAGCTTCGCACGGACATCGGCCTGTGCCGCGGGCACGGCGTCGACACGCTGCACGCCGGCATTGAACGCCGTGTCGTCGCCGAAGCCGCGGTAGACCACGCCCCTGTTGCCCACCGGCATGCCGCCGCTACGTGTCGCCAGTTCGTGCAGGACCAGTGCGTGCAGGCTGATCGTGCCGGCCAGCGCATCCGGAGCGACCTGCAGTTGCCTAGCCAGTACCTCGGCATGCTGTGGGTTCTGCTGCAGCGCGCCGGCGATGCCTTGATAGAGCGCTGCCTGCGGCAACGCGGCCGCTTCATGCGACGCCAGTCCACTGGCCGGCAGGCCTTCCGCGTTGGGGAAGAAGTAATCGAAGGCGACCAGCGTGGTCAGCAGGTCAGTGGCGATCTGTTCGCCACTGAGGTTGGCACCGCACAGCGAGACGCCACCGGCGTAGTGCTGCGGGTAGCGCTCGAGGCTGGCCAAGGTCACTGCGCCGCCCATCGAGAATCCGAGCAGCCAAGTGTGGCGCACGCGCTTGAGTTCGCCCAGCGCGTGCTGGCGCAGGCGTTCCATGTCGGTGATCGCATCGGCCACGGCCCAGCCCTGGCTGGCATAGGCGCTCTGCGCGACGGCGTAGCCCGCGGCCAACAGCGTTGCAGTGCTGTCATTGGCGGTCATCGGCGTAGAGCGTGGCACACCCACTGGTTCATAGCCATGCGCCAGCATCACCAGGTCGCCGTTCCAGCCAGCCGGTACGTCCAGGCGCCAGGGGGCGCCCTGCAGCTCGCCGCTGAGCATGCGTGGTGCAGTGGGTGGCGCAGCCAGCAGCGATGCCGCAGGCAGCAGAAGGCCGAGGGCGAGGGCGCATCGAAGCAAGGGGCGCATCGTGGTCATTCCATCCGGGAATGGCGCCGAGCATAGATGCCCGCGAATTGTTGCGCGCGCTGCACTGCCGCAGGGGATTGCCGGTCGGCCGTGCTGCGCTCTACGCTGGCGGCATGGCCCAGCACACTGCCGCGTCGATTATCCGCGTTCCCCACGGGAAGGCGGGGTAGCGCGCGGTCGTCATGGCCATGCAACCCGCCCGGGAAGGCGGGTTGCATGCGGCGCTCTCCCGGGTACTGGAATCCACCGAGGAGAACGCAGATGCACCCTCTTTCATCGACCGGCGACGCCCCGACCCTGCACCTGGTGTGCGGCAAGATCGGCGCCGGAAAGTCCACTCTGTCGCAGCGGTTGGTGGCGCAGCCGTGCCACGTGCTGATCAGCGAAGACGCCTGGCTGGCGGCGCTGTATCCCTGCCAGATCCATTCCGTCGCCGACTACCTGCAGCGCGCGGCAGCACTGCGCGCTGCGCTGACGCAGCATGTCCGCGCGATCCTGCAGGCCGGCGTCTCGGTCGTGCTCGACGTTCCGTTCAACACGCCCGCCGCCCGCGCCTGGGGCCGCGAACTGTTCGAGTCGGCCGGCGTTGCCCATCAGCTGCATTTTCTCGATGTTCCCGACGCCATCTGCAAGGCGCGTCTGCGTGCCCGCAACGCGCGCGGTGAGCACCCGTTCCAGGCCAGCGATGAAGCCTTTGAGCAGATCACCTGCCACTTCGTGGCACCTGTGCCGGAGGAGGGCTTCGTGGTGATCCGTCATGCACAGGAGGGGTGAGTTCCTGCAAATGGCCGTGTTCAGTCGATCATGGTGGTGGCGATTCCGATACGATCTGACGCATTGAACCCTATTCGCTTGATCTGGAGTCCCATCGTGGTCGACCGTCTCGCCATCCTGCTCGAACGTTTCGCGGTCACCGCCTCGGTGTTCCATGCCGGCGCGCTGTGCGGCATCAACACCCTGCAGGGGGAAGATGAGGCCGGCCAGCTGCACCTGGTGCGGCGGGGGCCGCTGCAGGTCAGCCACGGCCAGCAGACCCTCCAGGTCGACGTCCCCAGCCTGCTGCTGTACCCGCGGCCGATGCCGCACCGGTTCAGTACCGATCCGCAGCAGGGCGCCGACATGGCCTGCGCCAACCTGCATTTCGAGGGCGGCCGGCTGAACCCGATCAGCGCCGCGTTGCCCGAATTCATCTGCATGCCGCTGGCGGATCTCTACGGCGGCAGCGCAGCACTGGAGCTGCTGTTCGAAGAGGCCTTCGAGCAGCGCTGCGGGCGTGCGGCGATGGTCAACCGGCTGTTCGAGGTGGTGATGATCCAGGTGCTGCGCCAGTTGATGGAAGGCGGCGAGATGCGTGGTGGCCTGTTCGCCGGGCTCGGCCATCCGCGGCTGCGGCTGGCGTTGGTGGCGATGCATGAAGCGCCGGCGCAGGCGTGGACGCTGGAAGACCTGGCCGACGTCGCCGGCATGTCGCGCAGTGTGTTTGCCGCCAGCTTCCGTGAGGCGATGGGCACCACGCCGGGCCAGTATCTGCAGGGTTGGCGGGTGGGCCTGGCGCAGCAGGCGCTGCGCCAGGGCAGACCGCTCAAGCGGATTGCCGACGATGTGGGGTACGGCAGCGAAGCGGCGCTGTCGCGCGCGTTCAAGGCGCACACCGGGCAGTCGCCGCGGGAGTGGCGCGGACAGGCCCGCGCCGGCGCTGCCTAAGCCTCAGCCCAGCACCAGCCGCGCCAGTTTCATGCCGCCGAACAGGCCGACCAGGCCCAGTGCCACCGAACCGCCGGCGTACAGCGCTGCCAGGCCATGCTGGCCGCGCTGCAGCAGCAGGCCGATTTCCAGTGCATAGGTGGAGAACGTGGTGTAGCCGCCGAGGACGCCGGTGGCCAGCAGCAGTCGCAGCTGCGGCGAGGCGCCATTGCGCAGGGCGAAGGCTTCGACCAGCACGCCCATCAGCAGTGCGCCGCTGATGTTGATCAGGAAGGTCGACCAGGGCCACGGACTGCCGACCGCCACGCGCGCACCGATCAGGTTGCAGGCGTGGCGCAGGCAGGCACCAAGTCCGCCGCCGATGAAGACCAGCAAATAGTTGTTCAATGCGTGCATCACGTGCCTCGGGTAGGGGTTCGCTGATTCGATGGCGAACGCCGAGGGCGGGCACGGCCTGCCGTCGACGAACACCGGTTCGTCCTGGCAGGAGCCATCAGCCCTTTCAGGCGGTTATCGGGGGAGCCCCATCCCCATCGACGACCATGCTACCAGCGGCAGTGCATTCACGTCATCGAGGTCGTCAGTACCCGGATGACCTTGCTGCGGCTGAAGCCGTCCATCAGCAGTTCGAAGGCCAGCAGGTCCAATGCTGCGTGGCGGCGATGATCGATCTCCAGCCCCTTCTCCTCCACCAGATGGCTGACCAGTTCGTAGGCGTCCTGCCAGACGTCCAGGTGGGCCTGGCTGGGGATGTAGGTATTGCCCCGTTCACCGACGCCAAGCCCGCTCACGCCATACAGCAGTTCGCGCGCGTCCAGCTTGGCCGCATCGGCGATGCGGAACAGCTGTTCGGCCTTCACATGGGCGGGGCTGACATGGTCGTTGAGCCAGTTGCTGATGGTTGCCGTCGTCGAATCGGCGGCGCGGGCCAGATCGGCCGGGCGAGGGTGCCCGGCTTTCTTCATGGCAATGGCGAGTCGTTGGCCGAGAGTATTCATCTATGCAAGCCAGCTTAACGCGTAGATCGCAAAGTTCCCTTGTTCCAAGAATAAGTCTGGTTAACAGAAGGACCGACCGTGACCGAATTCTGGAGCAAGGGGCAGGTGCGCATCCGGCTGGGTTTCCGGACCGATGCCGAACTGGCGCGCTTCTTTGGCATAAGCCGATCTGCGGTGTCGCAATGGCCCAGGGACTTCCCGATTCCTGCGCTGCGCCAATACATCCTGCATCAGCGCTACCCCAATCTGTTCCCGGCGACTGAGGCCGCAGAGGCCGAAGAGGTCTGAACTGCGCCGCATTTTGTCGCATATAGCACTCTAAGCGTGGTTTGCTAAGTATGCTTAGCAATATAGGAAACTTCGATGGAACGGGGCTCGGCCATCGGTGATGCCTACTGGAGCAGGGGGTGGGGGGATCGGGTAGTGTGTCGGGTCCGCCCCATCCGGGGACCCTGTCATCCCGTATGTGGTTTCGTGAACGATTAATAATTTCGATCACGAAAGTCGCTGCATGTAATTGACCTGTCGTGAAATCTATGACTAATTGGCATCAACCGGGCGTGAAGCCCGGGAGTCTTTCAGTAGCTCGCAAGTGAGTCGGTAGACCGTCAACGATGCAGAACAAGTCCAACGGAGGTCGTATGGAATACGGCATGCATGGCTTGGCTGAACGGGTACGCCGCGAACTGGAAGCCAGTTATCACAAACACGGATGCGGTCCGGCGTTCTGGGATACCTACCAGCAGGTGCTGGACCGCCTGGTCCCGCAGGGGACCGAGCGTACCGAGGTCACCAATGAAATGGCGCTGATCATCGAGCAGCTCGGCATTGTCCGACGTGCGCAGCTGGTACCGCCGCACGCCAACGGGCCGCGTTGATCCGTTGATTCAAAGCAGGCGCCAGGCGCCACAGGCCAACAACGCCAGCAGCATCGAAAGCAGTGCCAGGGTCCGCGGTCGCCACCATTGCCGCGGTTGCCCGGCCATGGCCTGCGGACTGCAGTAACGCACCAGCCCCGAGCCGAAACCGGCCTGGTGCTGCTGCCGCGCGCAGGCGTCCAGGCAGGCGCCGCAGGCCAGGCAATCGGCCTGCGGTCCCTGGCGGATGTCCAGCTGCATCGGGCAGGCGCTGACACATGCGGCGCAATCGGTGCAGTCGCCCAGGCGGTCGGCGCTGAAGGTGGGCATCGGTCCGGCCAGCAGCGGATGCGCGGCACGGAATACGTAGTCCTGCGCGGTGGTCGGGTCGAGCAGGCCGCGGCCGCGGCCCAGCACGCCCCCCAGGCCCGACGGGCGCATGCCGCGCGGTTCGCCGCGGCGCGCGTCGTACAACATGCGGGGCGTGTACGGATCGGTCAGCAGTGGCTGCATGCGCGCGAATGGGCACAGCGAACGGCACACCTGTTCGCGCAGGAAGCCGGCATTACCCCAGGTCGCTGCGGCATAGAACACCACCCAGAACGTTTCCCAGCCACTCCAGCCGGCGTGTGGCGCAGCGTCCACCAGTTCTCCGATCGGGCTGAACAGGCCGACGAAGGTGATGCCGGTCCACAGCGACAGCAACGCCCAGGCCAGCTGGGTGGCAGGGCGCACCGCCGGCACCGGCAAAACCCGCGCCATGCCGTGTGCTATCCAGTCGAAGGCACGCCGCCACAGCGTCTGGGGGCAGCCGTGGCCGCACCAGACACGGCCGGCGAGGTGGGTAAGCAACGCAAGGGCAACGGCCAGCACCGCCAGCAGACCGATCAGCACGCCGACGTCGCCGGGCCACAATGTCCAGCCGAACAGGTCGAAGCGTCGTGCATTGATGTCCAGCAGCAGCGCCTGCTGCCCGTTCCAGCGCAGCCATGGCAACGCATAGAACAGTGCCAGCAGGAGCGCGCTCAGCGCGCCGCGCCAACGCCAGGGGCGTGGAGTTCCAGTGCAGGGCATGCTCATCCCAGCGGCAGCTCGTCGTCGTCGTCGCTGGGCATCGGGCGCTGCAGGTACCAGGTGACCGCGCTGGACACTGCCGTCACCGACCAGAACATGAAAAACCCTGCCGTATAGCCCAGTTCGCGGCTGATCGCCGTGCCCGGGAAACTGATCGCCTGCAGTCGCAACGGATCGACGAAGGCGAAGAACACCACGCTGGCCAGGCCCGCGGCGATGAAGCTGGGCCAGAGGATGGCGCCCCAGTGCTGGATCAGCTGCTGGCGGCGGCTGGGAGAGGGTCTGTTCATGCTGTCCCGGATCGGAATGAGGGCGGCGCGTATACTCCGCCGAGGCCGGCGCAGCATCCGCAGGGCATGCTTCCTGCAAGCGTGTCAGCCTAGGTGCAGCGGACTGCGTCGACATTGATCTGGATCAACGGTGGTGCGGCCCGGCTGGGGCACACTGCCGGCACGCTTTGGGTACCCCGATGAACGCAACGCAGCCGCCTGTTCTTCCCGTCGCCTCGCCCGAGTTGTGCACCGAGCAGGAAGTGACCCGCCTGGTGCACGACTTCTATGCGCGCGTGCGCGAGGAAGAGCGGTTGGGGCCGGTGTTCGAGGCGCACGTCCACGACTGGCCGGAGCACCTGGCGCAGCTGGTCGATTTCTGGTCGGCGATGCTGCGCGGTACCCGCCGCTTCAAGGGCTCGCCGATGTCCAAGCACATGGCCATCGAGCTGGACAAGGACCTGTTCGACCGTTGGCTGGTGCTGTTCCGGATCACTACCGCCGAGTGCAACAACCCGCCGATGCAGGAGCTGGCCAACGACGTGGCCGCACGCATCGGTGACACCTTCTGGAAGCGCTACCAGATGCTGCGCTGGCCGCAGGTGGGCCTGCCGGTGCTGGGCATCCCTGCCAAGGATTGATCTGGGTCAAGGCGGTCACGTCTGCGCGGCGCGATGCTGGCGGCATGGACACGTTCTCTCCCGCCGCCGGTGGCCTGGCCTGGACCTTCGACCCCGACCTGCTGCGCCGGCACGACCGGCCGGGCCCGCGCTACACCTCGTACCCGACCGCGCCGCATTTCCATGATGGCTTCGACGCGCCGGCGCTGCGCCAGGCGATCGCCGACAGCAACCAGCAGGCCCGTGCGCTGTCGCTGTACGTGCACGTGCCGTTCTGTTCCAGTCCCTGCTTCTACTGCGGTTGCAACCGGGTGATCACCCGCGATCGCGGCCGTGGCCACAGCTACGTCTCGCGCGTGCTGGCCGAGGCCGACCTGCTGGCGCCGCAGTTCGAGGACGGCCGCGAGGTCATCCAGCTGCATCTCGGAGGCGGCACGCCGAACTTCCTTGATGCCGAGGCGATGACCACGCTGGTGGAGGGGCTGCGCCGGCGCTTCGATTTCAGCGATTCGCCGCAGCGCGATTTCTCGATCGAGCTCGATCCGCGCTTCATTGATACCCGCGACGTCGCCATGCTGGCGCGGCTGGGCTTCAACCGCGCCAGCCTGGGCGTGCAGGATTTCGATCCGCACGTACAGGAATCGATCAACCGCATACAGGGCGTGCAGCAGACGCTGGACATCCTGCGCGCGTGCCGCGACAGCGGCATGCGTTCGGTCAACGTCGACCTGATCTACGGGTTGCCGGGGCAGAGCCTGGAAGGCTTCGGCCGCACCCTCGAACGGGTGCTGGCGCTGCGCCCGGATCGCCTGGCGGTCTACGGTTACGCGCACCTGCCGCATCTGTTCCGTGCGCAGAAGCAGATCGACGAGAGCCGGCTGCCTTCACCGGAAGACAAGCTTGCGCTGCTGGGCCTGGCGGTGGAGAGGCTCTCGTCGGCCGGCTACCAGTACATCGGCATGGATCACTTTGCGTTGCCGGAAGAGGATCTGTCGCGTGCGCAGCGTGCCGGCCAGTTGCATCGCAACTTCATGGGCTACACCACCCACGCCGATACCGATCTGCTCGGCCTGGGCGTGAGTGCGATCAGCCACATCGGTGCCACCTACAGCCAGAATCCGCGCGATCTGCCGTCGTGGGAGGATGCGGTGGACCAGGGTCAGCTGCCGGTCTGGCGCGGCGTGGCACTGAGTGCCGACGACCAGCTGCGTGCGGAACTGATCCAGCAGCTGATGTGCCAGGGCGAGGTGGATGGCATGGTGCTGGGCCAACGTCATGGCGTCGATTTCGAGCGGTACTTTGCCGAAGACCTGCGTTCGGTGCAGCGGTTGCAGGAAGATGGCCTGGCCGAATACCGCGACGGTGTGGTGCGCGCCAGCGAGCCGGGGCGGCCGCTGCTGCGGCTGCTGGCGATGTGCTTCGACCCGTACCTGCGTGCCGCCCACGAGCAGCCGCGCTACTCGCGTGCGATCTGAGGTTCCGTCGCGCAGTGCATGCATGGTGCCCGGAGCCGGAATCGAACCGGCATGGGGTTGCCCCCGGCGGATTTTAAGTCCGATGCGTCTACCAGTTTCGCCATCCGGGCCTGCAGCGCGGCGCCGATTGTAGCCCACCCGCCGCACGGCGGCTGGATTGCATCGGCGCAGTGACGTGCTTAACTGTCGTTCCTATTCATGTCATAGTCCCAGCCATCGTTCCCAGGGGGGGAGCCACCTGATGTCGCTGCACGCGATTGCCTATGCCAGTGAGGCCCGCGCCGATCTGCAGACAACCGATCTTGACCGCCTGCTGGCCGATGCCACGGCATTCAACCGTGTAGCCGGCGTCACCGGTGTGCTGATGTTCGACGGCTCGCGCTTTCTGCAGTATCTGGAGGGTCCCGAAGATGGCATCGATTCGGTGTACCAGCGCATCGTCAATGCGCGCAGCCATGGCCAGCTGAAGGTGCTCTGCCGCGCGCCGGTGGCGCAGCGGGCGTTTCCGCGCTGGTCGATGGGAACCCGGCGCATCGATGCGGAGCTGCTGGCACAGATCGTCGAATCGGCGTGGCCGGGCTTCCTGCTTGGCAGCGGTGGCTTCGAGCGCCTGCTGCAGGCCTGGACCGGCGCCGATGGCGAACTGGAGCCGGCTGCGGTCGCACTGGGCTCCTGATCCCATCTTGGCGGCCAGGCACTCGGGCCGTTAGGCTGTAGCCTTTCTGGCGTGGATTTACCCGGAGTGGTGCAGCGAATGATCAGGTCGGCCGAAGCCATGGCGGTACGCATGCCGTTGCGCAGGACATGTCAGTGAGCGCTTCCCTTGCAGCAGCGGAGGCCCCGCGATTCGCGGTGATCGGCCTGGGCTACGTCGGCCTGCCGCTGGCGGTGGCCTTTGGCCGGCACTGGCCGACGCTGGGCTTCGACATCGATGCTGATCGCATTGCCGAGCTGCGCGATGGTCAGGACCACACGCTGGAAATGGAGGCCGATGAGCTGTCCAGTGCACAGCAGCTGCAGTACGGCAGCGATCCGGCCCTGCTCGATGCCTGCAATGTCTACATCGTTACCGTGCCAACCCCGATCGATGCCTATGAGCAGCCCGATCTGGAGCCGTTGCGTTCGGCTACGCGGCTGATTGCCAGCCATCTGCGCGCGGGCGACTTGGTGATCTACGAATCCACGGTGTACCCGGGCACCACCGAAGAGGTCTGCGTACCGTTGCTGGAAGAAGGCTCGGGCCTGCGTTTCAACGAAGATTTCTATTGCGGCTACAGCCCGGAGCGGGTCAGTCCCGGCGACCGCCAGCGGCGCCTGGCCGACATCCGCAAGATCACCTCGGGGTCGACAGCGGAAGTGGCTGCGGTGATCGATGGCCTGTACCAGCGCATTATTGCCGCCGGTACGTTCCCGGCGCCGTCGATGCGCGTGGCCGAAGCGGCCAAGGTGGTCGAGAATATCCAGCGTGACGTCAACATCGCGCTGGTCAACGAGCTGGCGCTGATCTTCGACCGGCTCGGCATCGATACCCAGGATGTGCTGGATGCGGCCGGCAGCAAGTGGAACTTCCTGCCCTTCCGGCCGGGCCTGGTCGGCGGCCACTGCATCGGCGTGGACCCGTACTACCTGCTGCACAAGTCCGAGAGCGTGGGCTATCACCCGGACCTGATCCACACCGCGCGGCAGGTCAACAACCGCGTCGGGGAGCATGTGGCGTCGCGGGTGCTGGCGATGCTGGCCGAACGTGGTCGCGTACCAGCGCAGTCGCGCATTCTGGTGCTCGGCGTGACCTTCAAGGAGGATTGCCCGGACCTGCGCAACAGCCGCGCGCTGGAGCTGGCGCAGCGCCTGCGTGATGCCGGTGCTCAGGTCGAGGTCAGTGATCCCTGGGTCGGCCCGGCGGCATTGGCCGATGAGGGCGTGCAGTGGCTGGCCGAACCCGTGGCAGGGACCTATGACGCGGTGGTGCTGGCGGTAGCCCATGCCCGCTTCAAGGCGATGGACGAGGCCGGTATCCGGTCGCTGCTGGCACCGGGCGGCCTGGTCTACGACGTGAAATCGGCCTGGCCACGCAACGTGGTTGACGATCGCCTGTAAACCAGGGCGGCGGGCAGCGCGGTAGACTCGCAGGCAGTTGCAACCAAGGAACGCCATGCACCGGTATATCGTCTACCTGCTCGCCATCCTGATGTTCCCCATCTGCCTGTGGTTGGCCACGATCTGGCCGGCCTGGTACTGGGGCGTCGGCCTGACCGCCGCGATGGTGGCGCTGGGGACCTGGGACCTGCTGCAGAAGCGCAGCACGCTGCGCCGCAACTATCCGGTGATGGCGCACTTCCGCTACGGCCTGGAGTCGATCGGCCCGGAGATCCGCCAGTATTTCGTGCAGAGCGACCTGGAGGACGTGCCGTTCTCGCGCCAGCAGCGTGCGCTGATCTACCAGCGCGCCAAGAACGAGATGGACACGGTGCCGTTCGGTACGCTGCGCAGCACCTATGCGGTGGATTACGAGTGGATCAACCATTCGCTGGCGCCGACCGCCATCGCCAAGCATGACTTCCGCGTGCTGATCGGCGCCAACTGTGCCAAGCCGTATTCGGCGAGCGTGTTCAATATCTCGGCGATGAGCTTCGGTTCACTGTCGGCCAATGCGATCCGCGCGCTGAACGAGGGCGCGCGCCGGGGGGGCTTCTATCACGATACCGGCGAAGGTTCGATTTCGCCGTATCACCGTGAGATGGGCGGCGACCTGGTCTGGGAGATCGGCTCGGGCTACTTCGGTTGCCGTGATGAAAAGGGCGGTTTCAGCGAAGAGCGCTTCGTCGCCAACGCCACCCATGACCAGGTCAAGATGATCGAGATCAAGCTGTCGCAGGGCGCCAAGCCCGGTCATGGCGGCGTGCTGCCGGCGCCGAAGGTGACCGCCGAGATTTCGGTGACCCGTGGCGTGCCGATGGGCGTGGACTGCGTATCGCCGTCGCGTCACTCGGCGTTCTCGACGCCGGTCGAACTGCTGCAGTTCGTCGCCCGCCTGCGCGAACTGTCCGGCGGCAAGCCGGTCGGTTTCAAGCTGGCCATCGGCCACCCGTGGGAGTGGTTCGGCATTGCCAAGGCAATGCAGGAAACCGGCCTGCTGCCGGATTTCATCGTGGTCGACGGTGCCGAGGGCGGTACTGGCGCAGCACCGGCGGAGTTCGTCGACCATGTCGGCGTGCCGATGCACGAGGCGCTGCTGCTGGTGCACAACACTCTGGTCGGCCTGGATCTTCGCGAGCGCATCCGTATCGGCGCGGCAGGCAAGATCACCAGCGCATTCGATATCGCGCGCACCATCGCGCTCGGCGCCGACTGGTGCAATGCCGGCCGTGGCTTCATGTTCGCGCTGGGTTGCATCCAGTCGTTGAGCTGCCACACCGACAAGTGCCCGACCGGCATCGCCACCCAGGACCCGGCACGCTGGAAGCACCTGGATGCACCGGACAAGGCCACCCGTGTCTACAGCTACCACGAGCACACGCTGCATGCCCTGAAGGAGCTGCTGTGTGCGGCGGGCCTGAACGATCCGGCCGAGCTGGGGCCGGAGCACATCCTGCGCCGCGTCTCGCCGGTGGAAATCCGTTCGCTGGCGTCGCTGTACCGCTACCTGGAACCGGGCGAGCTGCTGCACAAGGTGCCGGACCATGCGGTGTTCCATGCATTCTGGGCCGATGCACGCAGCGATTCGTTCCAGCCGCCGCCGAAGATCCAGGCGCTGCGCGCCAGCAAGTCGCGATAACGATTCTGTAGCGTCGAGCCATGCTCGACTGCTTTTCCACGCAGTCGAGCAAGCTCGACCCTACAAGGAGGCGCCATGCAGTTCAGGATCGGCACCATCGAAGATGTCGCCACGTTGTGGGCGCTGCGCACGCGCTGTGTGCGCGAGACCTGCAGCAGCCATTACCCGCCGGCGGTCATTGCGCCGTGGTCGGCCTCGCCACCGCCGCTGCAGTACGCGAGGCTGCTGGGGCAGGGTGGTTGCGTGGTGGCCGAGGACGGACAGGGCGGCCTGCTCGGTTTCGGCGTGTTCGATGCCGATGCCAATGAAGTCGACGCGCTGTTCGTCGATCCGGATCGTGGCGGAAAGGGGATCGGCCAGGCGCTGATGCAGCGCCTGTTGGCGATGGCCGATCGTGAGCGTGAGGTGGTTCTGTCGGCCTCGCTCAATGCCGTGCCGTTCTATCAACGGCAGGGCTTTGTCAGCGTGCGCGAGGAAGCCTATGCGCATCCCAGCGGTGTGGCGCTGGCCTCGGTGAGCATGCGCAGGCCATGGTGATGTAGAGCCGGGCTTGCTCGACGCTACAACGCAGGCGTCACCGCCCGGCCAGCCAACCGATCACGCCCTCGGCGGCACGCAGGCCGCTGGCGTAGCACGCGGTCAGCAGGTAGCCGCCTGTCGGCGCTTCCCAGTCCAGCATCTCGCCGGCACAGAACACACCCGGCAGCGCCCGCAGCATCAGGTCATCATCGAGTGCGTCCAGGCGCACGCCACCGGCGGTGCTGATCACTTCGGCCATCGGCCGTGGCCGCAGCAGGCGCAGTGGCAGGCGTTTGAGCGTGGCGACCACGGCAGGCAGGTCGTTGCCCGCATCCTTGCCGAGGATCTCGAACACCAGCGCGGCCTTTACCGCATCCAGGCCGGCCTGGCGGCGCAGGTGCTCACCGAAGCTGCGGCCCTTGCGCGGGCGTGACAGGTCGCCCAGCAGGCGCGCCTCGTCTCGGCCAGGCACCAGGTCCAGCCACAGCATGGCGTGTCCATCGCGGTTGATGGTCTCGCGCAGGTCGGCCGCCAACGCATAGATCAGGCTGCCTTCGATGCCGTACTCGCTGGCGACGCATTCGCCCTGCAGCGACTGTGGCTGCCCGGCCAGGTCGATCCAGTGCGCGACCACCGGCTTCAACGGTGCACCGGCATTGCGCTGGGCGAAGAACGGCGTCCAGTCGATGTCGAAGCCGCAGTTGGCCGATTGCAGCGGCGCAATGTCCACGCCTCGTGCCTGCAAGGGGGCGACCCAGGCGCCATCACTGCCCAGCTGCGGCCAGCTGCCACCACCCATCGCCAACACGGTGGCATCGGCGTGGACATCGATCTCGCCCGCTTCGGTGGTGAAGCGCAGCGCGCCGTCGTTGCCCCAGCCGGTCCAGCGGTGGTTGGCATGCAGGCGCACGCCCTGTTCCTTCAGTCGGCGCACCCAGCCGCGCAGCAGCGGTGCAGCCTTGCGGTCGACCGGGAACACGCGGCCGGAGCTGCCGACATAGGTCTCCACGCCGAAGCCGGCGGCCCAGTCGCGCAGCGCCTGCGCGTCGAAGCCGTCGAGCCAGCGGCCCACGGCCGTGGACCGCTCGCGGTAGCGGCTGTCGAACAGCGGCCGCGGATCGGAATGGGTGAGGTTGAGGCCGCCCTTGCCGGCGATCAGGAACTTGCGGCCGGGTGAACCCTTGGCCTCGTACAGGTCCACCTCCAGCCCAGCGGCGCGCAGGCGCTCGGCGGCGAACAGGCCGGCCGGGCCACCGCCGATGACGGCGACCCGATGGGGCGTTGCGGTATTACGGTTTGACATCGAGCAGCTCGACATCGAACACCAGCGACGAGCCAGCCGGGATCGGGCCGACCCGGCGGTCGCCGTAGCCATAGTCCGGCGGGATCATCAGCGTGCGCTTGCCGCCGACCTTCATGCCGGCCACGCCTTCATCCCAGCCGCGGATGACCTGGCCGGCGCCGAGGGCGAAGGTGAACGGTTCGCCACGGCTGACCGAGCTGTCGAAGGTCTTGCCGTGCTTGCTCTCGGTGCGGTTGTCGTAGATCCAGCCGGTGTAGTGCACGGTGACCTTGCTGCCGGAGACGGCCTCGGCGCCGGTGCCGGGCACGGTATCGATGCGTTCGAAGGTGGTCAGGGTGCCGCCCGGCGGCGGGCCGGAGGGCTCGCTCGAGCAGCCAACGGCGGCGAGGGACAGCAGCAGGGGGAGCAGCAGGCGGCGCATCGGGCGTCTCCGGTAGGGCGCAGGGCGAGGGCGGCAAGGGTAGCGCATCGGCGCCGGGTATCATGGGTGCATGGCAAAACTCCTGCTCAATCTGCGCAATGTCGGCGACGACGAATATGCCGATGTCTGCACGCTGCTCGACCAGCACGGCATCGCCTGGTATCGCACCGAACCCAGCCCCTGGGGCATTTCCAATGGCGGCCTGTGGCTGCGCGAGGATGCCGATCATCCGCGTGCGAAGGCGCTGATGGCCGAGTACCAGGCGGCGCGCGGTGTGCGCGTGCGCGCCGAGCGCGAACAGGCGCTGCGCGACGGCACGGCGGAGACGTTCGGCAGCCTGTTCCGGCGGCGGCCGGTGTTCGTGGTGCTGGTACTGCTGGGAATGGCAGTCGCGGCGGCGCTGGTGCTGCTGCCGTTCATGCTGTTGCGGGGGTAATGGGGGCTTCTGGCCGGGTTGCACCCGGCACCCGCCGATGCCAGGGCAACTACAACAGCAACAGCAACAGCAGGCAATCCGTGGTGGGCAGGGCGGTGTGGGCAGGCGGGACACGCCGTAAACCCGTCCATGGGGGCTCGATGGCGCCATCCATGGCGCCAACGGTCCCGCCTGCCCACACCGCCCTGCCTCTGACAGGTTCCGGGTGCCTGCCGGGGTCGGATCCCTCTGCCGCGCAGAGGGCTCTGACCCCCTGAATCTGTCTGTGCGGGCAGGAGGCGCTAAAATGGCAGGATGATCGCCAATACCGCTGCCTACCATTTCGCCGTCATTGACGCCCCCCAGGCCCTGTGCGACCAGTTGCTGGCGCGCGCCGAGGCGGCGGAGCTGCGCGGCACGATCCTGGTGGCGGGCGAGGGGCTGAACCTGTTCCTGGCCGGTGCGCCGGAGGCGGTCGAGGGCTTCTACGCCGCGCTGCATGCCGATGCGCGTTTTGCCGATATGCGGGTCAAGACCAGCCTGAGCGAGCACCAGCCGTTCGCGCGGCTGAAGGCCAAGGTGAAGGACGAGATCATCAGCTTCCGCCGCGATGACGGCCAGCCGCTGGACTATCCGCGCGCCCCGGCGATCGATCCGGCCACCGTGCAGCGTTGGCTGCGGCAGGGGCATGACGACGCTGGCAAGCCGGTGGTGATGCTCGATACCCGCAACCTGCAGGAAGTGGAGTACGGCACCTTCAAGGATGCGCTGGTGCTGCCCATCCACAAGTTCACCGACCTGCCGGAGGCATTGGCGCCGCACCGCGAAGCGCTGAAGGACAGCACCGTGGTCAGTTTCTGCACCGGCGGCATCCGCTGCGAGAAGGCCGCACTGTGGATGGCCAACGATGGCATGGACAACGTGCTGCAGCTCGATGGCGGCATCCTCGGCTACTTCGAGGAGGTGGGCGGCGAAGGTTACGAAGGCCGCTGCTTCGTGTTCGACGAGCGCGTGGCGCTGGATGCCGAACTGAAGCCGATGGTCGACCAGCCACTACCGGAGCCGCGCCCCAGCGCGTTCTGACGCTTCCCCGGTAGAGCCGGCCGCTGGCCGGCTGCCAGGGCACTTTGCCTGCCGGCCAGCGGTCGGCACCACCGGATCAAGCGCGACCCGCCATGAACCGGCCCCACGGGAATCAGCATCCCGCCACCGTCACTGGCCGCCGCGCCTGGCCGACCCCATGCATGGGGGATCCTGTGACGGAAAACCGCTGATGATCCCGTTGTCGATCCTTGACCTGGCCCCGGTCTGCGAGGGCAGTGACACCACCGCTGCCTTCGCCAACATGCTGGAACTGGCCCAGCACGCCGATGCGCTGGGCTACCGCCGCTACTGGCTGGCCGAACACCACAACATGCCAGGCATCGCCAGCGCGGCCACCGCCGTGCTGATCGGCCACGTCGCCGGTGGAACAAAGCGCATCCGCGTCGGTGCCGGCGGCATCATGCTGCCCAACCATGCGCCGCTGCAGGTGGCCGAGCAGTTCGGCACGCTGGCCTCGCTGTACCCGGACCGCATCGACCTCGGCCTGGGCCGTGCCCCGGGCACCGACCAGCCAACCGCGCGTGCCCTGCGCCGCTACTTCGACAGCGCCGACCAGTTCCCGCAGGACGTGCGCGAGCTCCTGCACTATTTCGAGCCGGTGCAGCCTGGCCAGGCAGTGCAGGCCGTTCCCGGTGGCGGCCTGCGGGTGCCGACCTGGATCCTCGGTTCGAGCCTGTTCGGCGCGCGCATGGCCGCCTCGATGGGCCTGCCCTATGCGTTCGCCTCGCACTTCGCGCCCGACGTGATGGACGAAGCCTTGGCGGTGTATCGCCGCGAATTCCGCCCCTCGGCGACGTTGAAGCAGCCACACGCAATGCTGGCGCTGAACGTCGTTGCCAGCGACAGCGAAGCCGAGTCGCGCCGCCTGTTCACCAGCCAGCAGCAGAGTTTCGTCAACCTGCGCCGAGGTCGACCGGGCAAGATCCCGGCACCGATCGACGATATCGAGACTTTCTGGGAACCGCATGAAAAGCTGGGTGTGGAGCGGGCGCTGGCCTGCACCGTGCTGGGCGATCCTCAGCAGGTGGCCGAAGGCATCGCCGCGTTTGTCGAGCGCCACAAGCCCGACGAACTGATGCTTACCGCCAACCTGTATGACCACCGCGCGCGCCTGCGCTCGTTCGAATTGGCCATGCACGCCTGGCACACCCGCCACGCGGGCTGAACAATTGCGTCACGGCCCATTGCGGCCGAACCGCGTCTGATGGGGGCTCACACCGATGGAGCCCCCACATGGCTGATACCCGCGCCGAACACATCGCCCAACTGGCCGAGCTGATCAAGGACGTCGAGGTGGCGATGTTCGCCACGACCGGCGTCGATGGACGACTCTACAGCCGGCCGCTGGCCACCCAGCAGGTCACCTTCGACGGTGATCTGTGGTTTGTCATCACCGCCGACAGCCCCAAGGTCGCCGAGATCGCACTTGATCCATACGTCAACGTGGCCTACGCCTCGCCTTCGAAGAACACCTATGTGTCGGTGGCAGGGCGTGCGCGCATCGTCGACGACCGCGCGAAGATCGAAGAGCTGTGGTCGCCGGCGATGAAGCTGTTCTTTCCGGGCGGCATGGACGACCCGAACCTGCGCCTGATCCAGGTGCGCGCCGACTCGGCCGAATACTGGGATGGCCCGGGCACGCTGCTGGGGACGGCGCTGAGTTTCGTGCTGTCGGCCGTGCAGGACGAGCCCGCGCCGTTGGCCGACAATGGCTTCATCGACCTTCGATGATGGCCGATGCTCGGCATTGGTAGTGCCGGCCGCTGGCCGGCAAACCTGGAAACGTGGCAGCCGGCCAGCGGCCGGCTCTACCGGATTCCGGCTCAGAACCAACGCTGGAACAGCTCCACCGTGTAGCCCACCAGCTGTCCCGAACTGAAGCCGAAGAACGCGATCGCCGCCAACGCTGCGATCCAGTTGAACAGCATCAGCGCACCATCGCGTTCCAGCAGTGCCAGCGAGAACAGCAGCAGCTGGAAGCCGAACAGGAAGTTGGTGAAGGGAATCGGCAGCGACAGCAGGATGCCAAGCAGCACCAGCAGCAGGCCAGTGAAGGCGTGTGCAGGCAGCGGTGTCAGCAGCTGCGGCAGGCGCGGTTTCAGCATCCGGTCCAGCCGTCGCAGCGGGCGGTCGATGCGGTCCAGGAAGCGGTGCATGGTGCCGCGCTTCGGTCCACGGCGGGCAATGAAGCCAGGCAGCCACGGGCGGCGCAGGCAGAACAGCATCTGCAGGCCGATCAGGATCACCAGTGGGCCGCTGACCGCGCCGCCCATGCCCGGGATCGGGATGAACGAGGGCAGGATCGCCACGAACAGGAACACGCCGAACGCGCTCTGCTGTAGGTTGCACAGGATCTGGCCGAGCGGCATGTGCTCGGCCGGGTCGCCGGAGGCGAACATCTCCAGCAGGGTGCGGATGCCCTCGTTGCGGTAGGCCGGGCGCTCAACGCCCGGACCCTGGCCGGCCTCAGGCGGTGAGCTCATCGGCCTGCTCGTCGGACAGCGTGCGCAGCAGCAGCTTGTCCACCCGCGCACCATCCAGGTCGACCACCTCGAAGCGCCAGCCGGCCCAGTCGAAGTACTCGCCCGCGTGCGGGATGCGGCCGAAGTAGTGGATGCACATGCCGGCCAGCGTGTAGTAATCGCCATCCTCGGCATCGGGCAGATCGTTGCTGCCGATCAGTTCGCGCAGGTCCTCGATCGGCAGCGAGCCGTCCACCAGCAGCGAACCGTC
Source organism: Stenotrophomonas sp. S4 (assembly GCF_054187805.2). Taxonomy (NCBI): domain Bacteria; kingdom Pseudomonadati; phylum Pseudomonadota; class Gammaproteobacteria; order Lysobacterales; family Lysobacteraceae; genus Stenotrophomonas; species Stenotrophomonas sp. S4. Next base: position 1,737,739 of record NZ_CM196188.1, read on the forward strand.
TTCACGGGTCACCACCAGCGCATCTTCGTCGGCGTTCTCCACCGCCTGCAGGCGGCCGACCACGGCGCCCATCAGGTCGCTGATGGTCACTAGGCCCTGGATTTCGCCGTACTCGTCCACCACCAGCGCCATCGACTGCTGTTCCTCGCGGAAGATCTCCAGCAGCTTCATCGCGTGGGTTGATTCGGAGACGTACAGCGGTTCGCGCAGGGTCTGGAACAGAGCGTTGTCACCGCGCGCCATGCGCGTGGCCAGCGATTTCAGTTCAAGCACGCCGACCACGTCCATGTCGTTGTCGCGGTATACCGGGTACCGCGAGAACTCGTGCTCGGCCATGATCTCCAGGTTGCGCTCCAGCCCGGCCTGGGTATCCAGCCAGGCGATGCGGTTGCGCGGGGTCATCAGGCTGTCGGCGGTGCGGTCACCCAGGCGCATGACGCGGTTCATCATGTCGCGCTCGTGGGCGTCGATCACACCGGCCTCGTGACTCTCGGCCACCAGCATGCGGATCTCTTCTTCAGTCACCGAGGCGACTTCATCCTTGCCCAGGCCGAACAGGCGCAGCACCAGCTGGGTGGTCTTGGACAGCAGCCAGACGAAGGGCAGGGCCAGCTTGGCCAGCCAGCTCATCGGCATCGCGACCAGGCCGGCAATGGCCTCCGAACGGGTCAGCGCCAGGCGCTTGGGCACCAGTTCGCCGAAGATCAGCGTGATGAAGGTGATCAGGCTGACCGCCAGCGCGGTACCGATGTTGCCGGCGTAGGCAAAGCCGGGCATCAGGCCCTGGATCCAGCCGGCGAAGGCTTCACCCAGCGCTTCACCGCCGAGGTAGCCGGTCAGCACGCCGATCACGGTGATGCCGATCTGCACGGTGGACAGGAAGCTCTCCGGCTTCTCCGACAGCTCCAGCGCCTTGGCGGCACGCTTGGAGGTGGCGGCCATCTGCTTCAGGCGGCTCTTGCGCGAGGTCATGACCGACATCTCGGACATGGCGAAGAAGCCGTTCAGCAGAACAAGCGCGAAGACAATCAGGATCATTTCAAACACGGGCGTCGTCCCCGGTTGGTGGCAGGGAGGGCGGGTGCTTGCGATGGCGGCTGGCGCTCAGGAACAGGGTCCGGCGCGGCGCAGGGGGATAAGGGTCGTCGTCCATAAGGTGCGCCCGAAGGCGCGCTGGCATCTTAGCAAAGGGGCATGGCAGGGTGGCAACCGCCTGTTCAGGTTGGGGGTTCCAAGGCCTCGAAAGGGGGCGGGGATACCCGTGATGGTCATCTAGCCGTCATAATTCCGTCTGGTGCCGTCCTTCCCGCGACGGCTGACAGGTTTCTCAATGTTCTCTCTGCAGACCATTTTCGGTTCCGGCAAACAGTTCTACACCCTGCTCGATGAGGCTGCCGTCGCGGCTTCCGACGCCGCCAAGGCGCTGCATTCCATGCTGCGCGAGGCCGACCGCCAGCCCGCGCTGGACGCCTTCAAGCTGGCCCGCCTGCGCGAACGCGCGGCCTCGGACAAGATCAGCCAGGCGCTGGTGGACAGCTTCATGACCCCGATCGAGCGCGAAGACATCGAAGCGCTGGGCTCGGCGCTGTACAAGATTCCCAAGCAGATCGAGAAGTTCGCCGATCGCTATTCGCTGGCCACGACCCACCTGGAGCACATCGACTTCGCGCCGCGCGCGGCGATGCTGGAACAGGCCGCCGGCGTGGTGGTGGAGATGGTGGCCGACCTGCGCCACATGAACCTGGACCGGATGACCGCGCTCAACGAGAAGCTGCGCTCGCTGGAGAACGAGGCCGACCGCCTGATGCTCGAGCTGTACCGCGACATCTACTCCGGCCGCCTGGACAACCTGCAGATGTTCCTGCTGAAGGAATTCTTCGAGATCCTGGAAAAGGCCATCGACCGTTGCCGCGAGGCCGGCGTGGTGGCGTACCAGATCGTGTTGAAGAACAGCTGACGGACGCCGCCGCATGTTGACCCTTGTCCTGGTGGTGATCCTGGCCGCGCTCGTTTTCGAGTTCATCAACGGCTTCCACGACACTGCCAATTCCATTGCCACCGTGGTGGCGACCAAGGTGCTCTCGCCCGGCTGGGCGGTGATGCTGGCCGCCTTCATGAACCTCATCGGTGCACTGACCGGTACCGCGGTGGCGCTGACCATCGCCTCGGGCCTGCTCAACACCAACGTGGTCGACGTCACCCCGCAGGTGATCCTGTGCGCCCTGCTGGGCGGCATCATCTGGAACCTGATCACCTGGTGGAAGGGGCTGCCGTCCTCGTCCTCGCACGCGCTGATCGGTGGCCTCTGTGGCGCCGGGCTGGCCGCCGCCCACAACAACTGGGACGCGCTGATCTGGTCCGAGCGCCTGGGCAGCTGGGCGCAGAACAAGGGCCTGCTGTGGAAGGTGTTCGTGCCGATGATCACCTCGCCGATCGCCGGCTTCCTGCTCGGCATCGTGGTGATGGTGCTGCTGTGGGCGCTGATCGCCGGCCTGGCCAAGATCGGTGGTGCCATCGGCCGGCTGGCCCGCCCGCGCATCGTCAACGCCTTCTTCGGCAAGGCGCAGATCGCCTCGGCGGCCTACATGGGCTTCGCCCACGGCCACAACGACGCGCAGAAGACCATGGGCATCATCGCCATGACCCTGATCGGTGCCGAAGCCACCGGCGCATTGAACGACCTGCCGTCCTGGCTGGCCTTCATGCACCCGGACGCGCATGCCGGTGACGGCATCGCCATGTGGATCGTGCTGACCTGTGCGGTGGTGATGGCAGCCGGTACCGCCTCGGGTGGCTGGAAGATCATCAAGACCCTGGGCCACAAGATGGTCAAGCTGCACCCGATCCACGGCTTCGCCGCGGAGACCAGCTCGGCCACCATCCTGACCCTGGCGGCCCACTTCGGCATGCCGGTCTCGACCACGCACAGCATCTCCACCGCGATCATGGGCGTCGGCTTCGCCAAGAACCCGCGCTCGCTGAAATTCGGCGTGATCGAGCGCATCGTCTGGGCCTGGATCCTGACCATCCCGGCCGCCGGCGGCTGCGCGTACCTGATCCTGAAGCTGTTCGAACTGTTCGGCTGGACCTGATGCCAGTGGCCTTGGGGTCAGAGCCCTTTCCCTGCGGGAAAAGGATCTGACCCCGACAAACGAAAAAGCCCGCCGTATTCCGGCGGGCTTTTTTCATGGGCAGATCGTTTCTCGGTATCCAGCGTGTCGACCAAGGTCGACACCCACCAAATCAGCAGGAAGTAGACACCCACCGACAGCGGACGGTCGCCTCCCCAACCGCCGCAGGAACCTGTCAGCGGCGGGGTGGGGTGGGGTTGCAGGACCGTTGGCGCCATGGATGGCGCCATCGAGCCCCCATGGACGGGTTCACGGCGTGTCCTGCAACCCCACCCCACCTCGCCAGCCCACGGAACCCCGGCTTTTGACGTTGGACGTTGCCGTTGCAGTCAGCGGGTGCCGGGCCGCAGGCCCGGCCGACCCCCTCAATTACGCTGGAACAACGCCTGCACATCCTTGCGGAACGCCGCCTGGCTGTCCGCCCGGCTGTAGAACATGTGCCCGCCCGGATAGCTCCGCACCTGCACCCGGTCCGGGTTGCTGCCCATCGTCGGCATCTGGTCCACGGTCAGGATCGAGCCCATGAACGGACACGACAGGTCGTTCCAGCCATGCACGATCAGCACCTGCAGATGCGGATCGATCGCCACCGCCTGGCGCAGCTGGGTCACCGCGCCCTGGCGCAGCTCGCCATTGCGGTCCCACAACCGGTTCACGTCGTAGTTCAGTGCCTGGTAGCGTGCATCCACCTTCCAGCCAACTACCCGCGTCACGAAGTCGACCATCGCCGTGGTGGTCGGCGCGATGATGCTGTCCAGCAGTGGATCGTTGGCGCGCTGCTCCGGATCATTCGGGAACGGATCGAACGCGGTCACGTTGGAGTCGTAGCGGCTGCCCAGCGTGCCCTTGTCGCGGAACACTTCACGCAGGTAGGCCTGGGTTTCCAGGCGCCCGCCGGCGCGGCGCACGAACTGCGGGTCCAGTCCGGTCAGCGCGGTCACCCGGCGCAGCATGGCTTCCGTAGCCTGCGGATCGCTGCGGCCCTTCATCAGCGCGGTGGCGTAGTCGCCACGGGTGTACTCCACCACCTCGCGCATCGCCGCATCGGTCAGCTTGCCCTGGCGCTCCAGGTGCGCCGCGGCGATCGACGGCAACGTCTGCATCCACGCCATCGGCGAGACATCAGCGTTGTCTTCCAGGGTCGGGCTCAGGTAGGGCGAGACCAGCACCAAGCCGTTCATCGCCACGCCCAGCCGGGTCTGCAGGAAGTGGGTGATGCGTGGGCCACGGTAGCCACCGTAGCTCTCGCCGGTCAGGTACTTGCGCGAGGCCATGCGCTGGTTGCGCAGCAGCCAGTCGTAGATCGAACGCGACAGGTATTCGACGTCGGCACTGGGGTTGTACAGCGCCTTCTTGGCTTCGTCGTCGCCGATGCGCGCGCGGCTGAAGCCGGTGCCGACCGGATCGATGAACACCAGGTCGGTGAAGTCCAGCCAGGTGCCCGGGTTGTCGTGCAGGGTGGCCGGCGCCGATGCGCTGTCACCCTCGGAGCCGAAGGTCACCACCTTGGGCCCGATGGCACCCATGTTGAGGTACACCGACGATGCCCCGGGGCCGCCATTGAGCGCGAAGGTCACCGGCCGGTCCTTGCCCGGCATCGTGTAGGCGGTGAACACCACGTCGGCGATCACCTTGCCCTTGGCATCGCGTACCGGCAGGGTGCCGACGGTGGCGGTGTAGTCCAGGGTGCGGCCGGCCAGGCGCATGCTCTGGCGGACCGAGGCGTCGGCGGGCAGCGCAGGCGCTTCGGTCTTCTCCTCTTTCGGATCAGGCTTGGCCTCGGCGTCGGGCGCGGCCAGCACGCTGGCTGGGGCGATGAGCAGGCCGACGCAGAGCGCGGCAGTATGCAACAGGGACTTCATGGCACCGGATCGGCAGCGGAAGGGGGTTCCGATGCTAGGCCGGTGACGGGCCATGCCGTATGTGTCCAAAGGCATGGCCGCGCGTCGAGGCCGCCACTGGCCAGATTGGGTCAAGCGGGCAGGGTGGCTGCCGCGTCGTCGTCGGCCAGCAGGCCATAGACGGCCGAGTCGGCCAGTTTCCCCTGGATGCGCCACCGTTGGCGCAGCACCCCCTCGCGGTGGAAGCCCAGGCGTTCCAGCACGTGCGCGGAGGGCGCGTTGCGCGGGTCGATCTCGGCTTCCACGCGATGCAGGTGCAGGGTGCGGAACAGGTAGGCCAGTACCTGTTGCAGGGCCTCGTGCATATAGCCCTGGCCCTGGCGATCGGGGGCCAGCAGGTAGCCGATCTCCGCGCGCGCGGCATCGCGGTCCACCGCGAACACCACGCAGATGCCCAGCAGCGGACCTTCCAGCGATTCGCGCACGGCCAGCTTCAGCTGGGTGCCGATGGCATGGGCGGCGAGGTCATCGTCGATCTGCTCGCGCGCTTCGGCCTGTCGCGTCCAGGCCGGATGGTTCCACCAGCGCATCACATCCGGGTTGGACTGCAGCGTGAACAGCGCGGCGGCGTCGTCACGGCGGATCGGGCTCAGGACCAGCCGTGCACTGTGCAGCGGCAGGCCGGGGAACAGCAGCGAGTGGCTGGCCAATACGGTGGTCCACGCGGATGGACGCGCATTATGGCGCCGCCGGGTTTGCCGATGGGGGTGTAATGCCCCGGGCCGGCACTACCGGGCAACCGGGTCAGAGCCGTTTCCTGTCAGGAAACGGATCCGACCCCGCGCCGGGATCAGACTTCCAGCGAAGCCAGGTCGCCCTTCGACTCCAGCCAGCCCTTGCGGTCGGACGCGCGCTTCTTGGCCAGCAGCATGTCCATCAGCGAACGGGTCTGCTCGCCATCGTCCACGGTCAGCTGCACCAGGCGGCGCGTATCCGGATGGATGGTGGATTCACGCAGCTGCGGCGGATTCATCTCGCCCAGGCCCTTGAAGCGGGTCACGTTGATTGCGCCCTTGATCTTCTCGCGCTCGATCTTGTCCAGCATCGTGCGTTTCTCTTCCTCGTCCAAGGCGTAGAACACCTGCTTGCCCACGTCGATGCGGAACAGCGGCGGCATCGCCACGAACACGTGGCCGGCATCGACCAGCGCCGGGAAGTGCTTCAGGAACAGCGCGGTCAGCAGGGTCGCGATATGCAGGCCGTCGGAGTCCGCGTCGGCCAGGATGATGACCTTGCCGTAACGCAGGCCGGCGATGTCGTCCTTGCCGGGGTCGCAGCCGATGGCCACGGCCAGGTTGTGCACTTCTTCCGACGCCAGCACGCTGTTGGACGAGACTTCCCAGGTGTTGAGGATCTTGCCGCGCAGCGGCAGGATCGCCTGGAAATCCTTGTCGCGCGCCTGCTTGGCGCTGCCGCCTGCCGAGTCACCTTCCACCAGGAACAGCTCGGTGCGCGACAGGTCCTGGCTGATGCAGTCGGCCAGCTTGCCGGGCAGGGCCGGGCCTTGCGTGACCTTCTTGCGGACGACCAGCTTCTCGGTCTTCAGGCGCGCACTGGCGCGCTCGATGGCGATCTGCGCGATCTTCTCGCCCAGTTCCACGTTCTGGTTCAGCAGCAGGCTGAAGGCATCGTGCGCGGCGCCCTCAACGAAGCCGGCGGCCTGGCGCGAGGACAGGCGTTCCTTGGTCTGGCCGCTGAACTGCGGGTCGGTCATCTTCAGCGACAGCACGAACGACACGCGGTCCCACACGTCTTCCGGGGCCAGCTTGACGCCACGCGGCAGCAGGTTGCGGAAGTCGCAGAACTCGCGCAGCGCCTCGGTCAGGCCGGTACGCAGGCCGTTGACGTGGGTGCCATGCTGGGCGGTCGGAATCAGGTTGACGTAGCTTTCCTGCACCAGCTCACCTTCCGGCAGCCAGGCCACGGCCCAGTCCACCACCTCGGTGTCCTTCTTCAGGTTGCCGACGAACAGGTCGGCGGGCAGCGATTCGCGTTCGCCCAGTTCCAGCTTCAGGTAATCGCGCAGGCCGTCTTCGTAGTACCAGGTATCGACTTCGCCGGTGGCTTCGTCGGTCAGCTTCACGGTCAGGCCCGGGCACAGCACGGCCTTGGCGCGCAGCAGGTGCTTCAACGCACGCACCGCGAACTTCGGTGTATCGAAGTACTTCGGGTCCGGCCAGAAGCGCACGCGGGTACCGGTGTTCTTCTTGCCGACGCTGCCGACCACTTCCAGCGGCGTGGCGCGGTCGCCGTTGCGGAAGGTGATGCGGTGTTCGGCACCTTCGCGCTTGATGTGCACCTCCACCAGGGTCGACAGCGCGTTGACCACGCTGACGCCGACGCCGTGCAGGCCGCCGGAGAAGGTGTAGTTGTTGTTGCTGAACTTACCGCCCGCATGCAGGCGGGTGAGGATCAGTTCGACGCCCGGGATCTTCTCTTCCGGATGGATGTCCACCGGCATGCCGCGGCCGTCATCGCTGACCTCCACGCTGCCGTCCTTGTACAGGGTGATCTCGATCGAGCGGGCATGGCCGGCGAGGGCCTCGTCCACCGAGTTGTCGATCACTTCCTGCGCCAGGTGGTTCGGGCGCGCGGTGTCGGTGTACATGCCGGGACGGCGCTTGACCGGGTCAAGGCCGGACAGGACTTCAATATCGGCGGCGTTATAGCGGGCGTTCATCTATCTTCTAAAGCGCGGAGCGACGCGCAAGTGTGCGGTCTGGACGGCGATTTTGCACGCCTGCGGTTCAGCCTCGGCGCCGGGGAGGGGGTAAAATAGCAGCCGCTGGAATCTGAACGCCGGCGACCCCCGTTGGGTCGAAACGTCCAAGCCATACCGCGAGGAGGACCTCATGAAGAAGTTGCTGACCATTGCAATCCTGGCCGCTGCCGCTGTTGCAGTGCCGCTGGTGGTGGCGCAGAACGCTGGCCAGCCGGCCCCGCAGCAGGGTGACCAGGCCGACAAGGCGCAGGCCGAGGCCGATGCCAAGGCCAAGCGTCGGGCCCAGGCCAATGCCGAAATGAAGGCGCAGGGCCAGCCGGCCCCGCAGAAGGAAGAAGAGGAAGAGGCGCGGAAGAAGCGCTGATCCCGCAACCTGCCAAGCGCCCTTGTGACAAGGGTTGCGCACCGGAACGCCCCGCCCAGCGGGGCGTTTTTTGTTGGATCGGCCGCACAAGCCCCTTGGGTTGGCGGCCATCAATCTGTAAACTATGGCTTTCCGGGAGTAAGTGCGTGTCCACCATTTGCGAATGGGCTGGAGCGGCCAAGCGTGGCTTCCAGCATGGCGGGTCGCAGGTGACGGTCGATTTGACCGGCACGGCCACCCCGACCTCGCACGATGGTCCCCGTCCGGCGCGTGCCGCCGCACGGACCCGCACCTCCCTCGCTGTCCCAGCGAACCGGAAAACCCCCTCCGAGCACCATGCCCGCCCTCCGGGTGCGCGTGGTGCTGCCGTTTTCCATTTCCAGACAGGATGCTTGCAGCCATGACTCCCTTGATTTTCGTAACCGGCGGCGTGGTGTCCTCGCTCGGCAAAGGCATTGCCGCCGCGTCGCTGGCCGCCATTCTTGAAGCCCGTGGCCTGAAGGTCACGATGATGAAGCTCGACCCGTACATCAACGTCGACCCGGGCACCATGAGCCCGTTCCAGCACGGTGAGGTCTATGTCACCGACGACGGCGCCGAGACCGACCTCGACCTGGGCCACTACGAGCGCTTCGTGCGCACGCGCCTGAGCCGCAAGAACTCGGTCACCACCGGCCGCATCTACGAGAACGTGATCCGCAAGGAGCGCCGCGGCGACTACCTGGGCGCGACCGTGCAGGTCATTCCGCACATCACCGACGAGATCCGCCGCTGCATCGACGAAGCCACCGAAGGCTATGACGTGGCGCTGGTCGAGATCGGCGGTACTGTCGGCGACATCGAGTCGCTGCCGTTCCTGGAAGCGATCCGCCAGGTGCGCACCGAGCGTGGCCCGGAGAAGGCACTGTTCATGCACCTCACCCTGGTGCCGTACATCGGCGCCGCCGGCGAGCTGAAGACCAAGCCGACCCAGCACTCGGTGAAGGAACTGCGTTCGATCGGCATCCAGCCGGACGTGCTGCTGTGCCGGTCCGAGCAGGCGGTGCCGGATTCGGAGCGCCGCAAGATCGCCCAGTTCACCAACGTTTCCGAGCGCGCGGTGATCAGCGTGCCGGACGTCGACGTGCTGTACCGCATTCCGTCGGGCCTGCACGCGCAGGGCCTGGACGAGATCGTGGTCAACCAGCTGAAGCTGGCCGACAAGGCCGGCCCGGTCGATCTGTCGATGTGGGAAGACGCGGTCGATGCGACCCTGCACCCGCTGGACGAAGTGACCATCGCCGTGGTCGGCAAGTACGTCGACCACCAGGACGCCTACAAGTCGGTCGGCGAAGCACTCAAGCACGGTGGCCTGCGCCAGCGCACCAAGGTCAACCTGAAGTGGCTGGAAGCCCAGGACCTGGAAGGCACCGACATGGCTGCACTGGCCGATGTCGACGGCATCCTGGTGCCGGGCGGCTTCGGTGACCGTGGTTTCGAAGGCAAGGTGCTGACCTCGAAGTTCGCCCGCGAGCAGCACGTGCCGTACTTCGGCATCTGCTATGGCATGCAGGCTGCCGTCGTCGATTACGCGCGCAACGTGGTCGGCCTGGAAGGCGCCAACAGCACCGAGAACGACCGCCAGTCGCCGAACCCGGTGATCGGCCTGATCACCGAATGGCGCACCGCCACCGGCGATGTCGAGAAGCGTGACGACAAGAGCGACCTGGGTGGCACCATGCGCCTGGGCCTGCAGGAGCAGCGCCTGAAGCCGGGCACGCTGGCCCGTGAGCTGTACGGCAAGGACGTGGTCGCCGAGCGCCACCGCCATCGTTATGAGTTCAACAACCGCTACCGCACCCAGCTGGAAGATGCGGGCTTGGTGATCGCCGGCAAGTCGATGGACGACACCCTGGTGGAAGTGGTCGAGCTGCCGCGCGATGCGCATCCGTGGTTCCTGGCCTGCCAGGCGCATCCGGAGTTCCTGTCCACGCCGCGTGATGGCCACCCGCTGTTCATCGGTTTCATCCGTGCCGCGCGCGAGCGCAAGGCCGGCGGCAAGCTGCTGCAGGAAGCCCGCGCCTGACTTGTGATGGGGGCCGCCGGCCCCCATCTTGCACGCTTCAACCCCCAGCGCACCGGCCCAGCCGGTGCCGCGGACAACAAGGAAACGCCATGAAACTGTGTGGATTCGAGGTCGGGCTGGACCAGCCCCTGTTCCTGATCGCCGGCCCCTGCGTGATCGAGTCGATGCAGCTGCAGCTCGATACCGCCGGCAAGCTGAAGGAAGTCACCGACAAGCTCGGTGTCAACTTCATCTTCAAGTCCAGCTTCGACAAGGCCAACCGCACCTCGGGCACCGCGTTCCGCGGCCCGGGCATGGAAGAGGGCCTGAAGGTCCTGGCTGAGGTCAAGAAGCAGATCAGCGTGCCGGTGCTGACCGACGTCCACGAATACACCCCGATGGACGAAGTGGCTTCGGTGGTGGACGTGCTGCAGACCCCGGCGTTCCTGGTCCGCCAGACCGACTTCATCCGCAAGGTGTGCTCGGCCGGCAAGCCGGTCAACATCAAGAAGGGCCAGTTCCTGGCGCCGTGGGACATGAAGCCGGTCGTGGAGAAGGCCAAGGCCACCGGCAACGAGCAGATCATGGTCTGCGAGCGCGGTGCCAGCTTCGGCTACAACAACCTAGTCAGCGACATGCGTTCGCTGGCGGTGATGCGCGATACCGGTTGCCCGGTGGTGTTCGATGCCACCCATTCGGTGCAGCTGCCGGGCGGGCAGGGCACCAGTTCCGGTGGCCAGCGTGAGCACGTGCCGGTGCTGGCCCGTGCCGCCGTGGCGGTAGGCATCTCCGGCCTGTTCGCCGAGACCCATCCGGACCCGTCCAAGGCCCTGTCCGATGGCCCCAATGCGTGGCCGCTGGACCAGATGGAAGCGCTGCTCGAGACCCTGATGGAGCTTGACGCGGTGACCAAGAAGCACGGCTTCTCGCGCTTCGCGTGAGTCGTGACCCGTGGGTGGCGCTGGAAGACCAGCGCCACCGCCGGCACTGGAAGCAGTGGCCGTGGGGCCTGATCGCACTGGGCCTGGCCGTGCTGTTCACCGTGGGCATGTTCGGCCTGGCGCTGATCGGTGCGGCGTCGGTGCGTCCCCCGGGTGATGGCAGCAGCGCGCTCGATCTGCGGACGTACTTCATTGCGCTGCTGGTCGCGGAGCTGCTCGGTGCCGTGGGCTGCGTCGCTGCCGCTGTACTTGCGTGGCGGCTGAATCGCGGCAAGGTGGCGGCTGGCCTGGCGATCATCCTGCTTTCGCTGTGGCTTGGCGCCCTGTTCTACGGATTGCTTTGATGAATACGAGCACGTCAGCGCGCGGCTGGCCCTGGGGCCTGATCGCGCTGGGGCTGTCCGTGCTCGCCTGGACGTCCCTGCTGCTGGGTGTAATGGCCTTCGCGGCCAGCTTCGGCTCACCGGGTGACGGCAACCACGGCATGCGGGCCATGCAGTACTGGATTCTGGCTGCTCTGGTCATGCTGGGTCTGTCGTTCTTCGGCAGCCTGGTGGCGATCGTGCTGGCCTGGCGACGCAGGCGGGGAGCGGTCTGCGCCACCATTGCAGGCGCATTGCTGACGCTGCTGGTGTCGATGGTCCTGATCGTGATCGGGTCCAGCTGGGGCTGATGCCGCCCAGGCCATTTGGCAAGTGGCGGGCAGCCGGGGATAATCACGCGGCATTCGTTTTGTCGCCCCCTCTCCATACAGGTAACCGGCCCGACCATGAGTACGATCCGCAGCATCCACGCCCGTGAAATCCTCGACAGCCGTGGCAACCCCACGCTGGAAGCCGAAGTCATCCTGGAGGACGGTTCGTTCGGTCGTGCCGCGGTTCCCTCCGGCGCCTCGACCGGCACCAAGGAAGCGGTCGAGCTGCGTGACGGCGACAAGACCCGTTACCTGGGCAAGGGCGTGCGCAAGGCCGTCGACAACGTCAACACCACCATCGCCAATGCGCTGAAGGGCTTCGAAGCCACCGACCAGGCTGGCCTCGACCGTCGCCTGATCGACCTTGACGGCACCGAGAACAAGGGCCGCCTGGGCGCCAACGCGCTGCTGGGTGTTTCGATGGCCGCCGCGCATGCCGCCGCTGCATCGAACAAGCAGGCGCTGTGGCAGTACCTGGCTGCCAAGACCGGCGTGACCCCGTCGCTGCCGGTGCCGATGATGAACATCATCAACGGCGGCGCGCATGCCGACAACAACGTCGACTTCCAGGAGTTCATGGTGCTGCCGGTCGGCTTCACCTCGTTCTCCGAAGCGCTGCGTGCCGGCACCGAAATCTTCCATTCGCTGAAGTCGGTGCTGAAGGGCCACGGCCTGAGCACGGCGGTGGGCGACGAAGGTGGCTTCGCGCCGGACTTCCGCAGCAACGTCGAAGCACTCGACACCATCCTCGAAGCGATCGGCAAGGCCGGCTACACCGCCGGTGAAGACGTGCTGCTGGGCCTGGACGTGGCCTCCAGCGAATTCTTCGAGAACGGCAAGTACAACCTGGTCGGCGAGAACAAGCGCCTGACCTCCGAGCAGTTCGTCGACTTCCTCGCCGACTGGGCCGCGCAGTACCCGATCATCACGATTGAAGATGGCCTGGCCGAGAACGACTGGGCCGGCTGGAAGCTGTTGACCGACCGCATCGGCAAGAAGGTGCAGCTGGTCGGCGACGACCTGTTCGTGACCAACCCGAAGATCTTCCAGGAAGGCATCGACTCGGGCACCGCCAACGCGATCCTGATCAAGGTCAATCAGATCGGCACCCTCAGCGAAACCCTGGAAGCGATCGCCATGGCCGACCGTGCCGGCTACGCCGCCGTGGTCTCGCACCGTTCGGGCGAAACCGAAGACACCACCATCGCCGATATCGCGGTGGCCACCACCGCCACCCAGATCAAGACCGGCTCGCTGTGCCGCAGCGATCGCGTGGCCAAGTACAACCAGCTGCTGCGCATCGAGGAAGCCCTCGGCGCCGGCGCGCGTTACGCCGGTCGTGACGCGTTCGTTTCGCTGAAGCGCTGAGCCGATGCGCGACTGGCGCTGGATGCTGCTGGTGCTGGCCCTGTTGCTGGGCTGGCTGCAGTACCGCTTCTGGTTTGGTCCGGGCAATTCGGGCGAAGTGATGATGCTCGAAGCCCAGGTCGCCAACCAGGAGCGGGACAATGAGGGTCTGCAGCAGCGCAACGACGCACTGGCTGCCGAAGTGAAGGACCTCAAGGAAGGCCAGTCCGCCATCGAGGAGCGCGCGCGCAGCGAGCTGGGCATGATCAAGCCTGGCGAGAAGTTCTACCGCGTGGTCGAGGATGCGCCGGTCCGCCCGGCGCAGCCCGCGGCAGGCGTCAATGCCCAGGCTGGCGAACACCCGGCGGACGTGCCATGAGCGCGGCGATCTGGGTGGTGGTTCCGGCCGCGGGCCGTGGCGCCCGCTTCGGCGCGGCGCTGCCCAAGCAGTACCTGCAGGCGGGCGGGCAGATCCTGCTCGCCCACACCCTGGACGCATTGCTGGCGCATCCGGCCGTGGCCGGGGCGATGGTAGTGATCGGTCCGGACGATGCCGACTGGCCGGGCTGGAGTGAATGGGCCGGCAAACCGGTACTGACCTGCATCGGCGGCGCGACCCGTGCCGCCTCGGTGCTGGCTGGGCTGCAGGCGCTGCCGGACTCGGTGCGCGCCGATGAATTCGTGCTGGTCCACGATGCCGCGCGGCCCAACCTGTCCCTGGCCGATCTCGGCCGCCTGCTTGAAGTCGGTCGTGCCGATCCGGTCGGGGCGATCCTGGCCGCACCGGTGCGCGACACCCTCAAGCGTGCCGGCGACGACGGTGGCATCGACGGCACCGAGCCGCGCGAGCGCCTGTGGCGTGCACTGACACCGCAGCTGTTCCGCCGCCACCAGCTCAGCCGCGCGCTGTCCGAAGCCGCCGCCGCCGGTATTGAAGTCACCGATGAGGCCATGGCCATGGAGCGCCAGGGCCAGCGCCCGCTGCTGGTCGAGGGCAGCGAGGACAACTTCAAGGTCACCACCCCGGCCGATCTGGACCGGTTCGAATTCGTACTTTCCCGCCGCGCCGGCTGATTAGCCGCGCGGCCCTGTAGCAAGGGTTGCATCCATGAGCACCGCACCGTTCCCGCCCGTCCGCATCGGCCAGGGCTACGACGTCCATGCCTTCGGTGAAGGCGACCACATCATGCTTGGCGGCGTGAACGTGCCGCACAGCTGCGGCGTGCTCGCGCACAGCGACGGCGACGTGATCCTGCATGCCCTGTGTGATGCCATGCTCGGCGCGCTGGCGCTGGGTGACATCGGCCAGCATTTCCCGCCCAGTGACGACCGCTGGAAGGGCGCCGACAGCAGCGATTTCGTGCGCCACTGTGACAGCCTGCTGCGTGAGCGCGGCTGGCGCGTCGGCAACACCGACATCACTGTGATCTGCGAGCGACCGAAGGTCGGCCCGCATGCGCTGGCCATGCGCGAGCGCATCGGCGGGCTGCTGCAGTTGCCGCTGGACGCGGTCAGCGTCAAGGCCACCACCTCGGAGAAGCTGGGCTTCACCGGCCGTGGTGAAGGCATCGCCGCGCAGGCCGTTGTGCTGCTGGTGGCGGCATGATTCCGTTGCCGTTGGCGTTTGGTGCGCCGTTGTTGACGGCGCGCATCCGCACCACGCCGGACGATTTCCAGGTGGATGAACTGCCGGCGTTCGAGGCGACCGGCGAAGGCGAGCACCTGCTGCTGCACATCCGCAAGCGCGGCGCCAACACCGTGCATGTGGCCAAGCTGCTGGCCACGTGGGCGGGCCTGCCGGAAATGGCGGTGAGCTACGCCGGCATGAAGGATCGCCACGCGGTCACCACCCAGCGTTTCAGCGTGCACCTGCCCAAGCGCATCGCGCCGGATCTGGCCGGGCTGGCCAGTGACGAAATCGAAGTGCTCGAAGCGACCTGGCACAACCGCAAGCTGCAGCGCGGCGCACTGGCCGGCAACCGCTTCAAGCTGGTGCTGCGCGAGGTGCAGGGGGATGCCGCCGCGATCAGCGAGCGCCTGCAGCAGATTGCAGCGCGCGGCCTGCCGAACTGGTTCGGTGAGCAGCGTTTCGGCCGCGACGGTGGCAACGTGCCGGCCGCACTGGCGATGTTCGGTGGCCGTCGCATGCGCAAGGACCAGCGCTCGCTGCTGCTGTCGGCGGCGCGTTCGGCGCTGTTCAACCGCGTGCTGGCTGCGCGCGTGGAGCAGGGCAACTGGGACCAGCCGCTCGATGGCGAAGTCTGGATGCTCGATGGCAGTCGCAGCGTGTTCGGCCCCGAGCCGTACACCGATGTGCTGGCCGAGCGGCTGGCGCGTTTCGACATCCATCCCAGTGCACCGCTGTGGGGCGAAGGCGAGCTGCGCAGCACCGACGCGGCACGTGAGCTGGAGCTGGCCGCGCTGGCCGACGACGAGTCGAAGGCACTGCGGGCCGGCCTGGAAGACGCGCGCCTGAAGCAGGAGCGCCGCGCGTTGCGCCTGCGCCCGGCGCTGCTGCAGCACCAGTGGCTGGCCGACGACGTGCTGGAACTGTCGTTCGCGCTGCCGCCAGGCTGCTACGCCACCGCCGTGCTGCACGAGCTCGGCCCGGTCGAAGACGCCTCGCAGGCCTGAGCAGAAAAGGGGACGGAGGCGAAGAGCATCCACGCATGGCGTGGACCTACTTTCCTCCGCTCGCCACAGTAGATCCACGCCATGCGTGGATGGTTTACCTCAACGCCGTGCCAGCAGCACCAGTACCGCGCCGGTGCCACCTTGTCCGGTCGGTGCCGAATGAAACGCCAGCACGTCGTTGCGCAGCCGCAGCAGGCGATCGACCAGGTTCTTCAGCACCGGCGCACCGCCATCGGACTGCAGACCCTTGCCGTGGATGATGCGCACGCAGCCGTACTCGTGTGCATGCGCTTCCAGCAGGAACTGGCGCAGCAGGGCTTCGGCCTGCGCGGCGGTGGCGCCGTGCAGATCCAGTTCGTCCTGCACCGAGTACTGGCCGCGCTTGAGACGCTGGAACAGGCGTGGTGGCAGGTTGTCGCGGCGATAGCTGGCCACGTCGCCGGCTTCCAGTGGCGTACTGTCGCGCAGCAGCCGGGCGAACTCGCCGGCCGCTTCGGCCTCGTCACGTTCGGCCATGCGTGCACGCGGTTTCGGCCGGGGCGCGGCAGGTGCCGGCTCGGCATCCTTGCGCAGCGGCGTCACTTCGCCGATGGCCGCACGGAACAATGCGGCCGGATCTTCGTCTTCAGGGTACGACATGCGCACAGGGTAAACCGCCGGCGCAGGTCTGCCTATGACGGTTCGATGTCGCCCGTGACCGCCGACAGGGTAGGACCGGCGGCTCGCATGCGGCACAATAGACGATGCCCTTGCAGGGTCGACCGCTTCCGCAGGGGAGCGCGACGGTCCCGCCCACACTGCACGGTGATGGAATCGAATTCTTGGAAAATCAAGCGGTTAAATCGAAGATGCGAATCCTGGTCAGCAATGACGATGGTGTCGACGCCGCAGGCATCCGGATGCTTGCCTCGGTCCTGCGCGAGGCCGGTCACGAAGTCACGGTGGTTGCGCCCGACCGCGATCGCTCCGGCGCCAGCAACTCGCTGACCCTGGACCTGCCGATCCGGCTCAAGCGCATCGACCATTACACCGTCTCGGTGGCCGGCACACCCACCGACTGCGTGCACCTGGCGCTGACCGGCCTGCTTGAATTCGAGCCTGACATTGTCGTGTCCGGCATCAACAACGCCGCCAATCTCGGCGACGACGTGATCTATTCCGGCACCGTCTCGGCGGCGATGGAAGGTCGCTTCCTCGGCCTGCCGGCCGTGGCGGTCTCGCTGGTCAGCCGCAACCACGATCCGAAGCACTTCGAGACCGCCGCGCGTGCCGCGGTGGAGATCGTCGCCCGGCTGAAGGCCGATCCGCTGCCGGCCGACACCATCCTCAACGTCAACGTGCCGGACCTGCCGTGGAGCGAGGTCAAGGGCTTCGAGGTCACCCGCCTCGGCAACCGCCATCGTGCCGAAGGCTGCATCGCGCAGAAGGATCCGCGCGGCAACGAGGTGTACTGGATCGGCCCGGCCGGCCGTGAGCAGGACTCCGGTCCCGGTACCGATTTCCACGCGGTGCGCACCGGCCACATCTCGATCACCCCGATCCAGGTCGACCTCACCCGCTACCAGGCGCTGGAGAAGGTCGCCGGCTGGGTGGGCGGCCTCAGCGCCGCGCTGGATCAGCCGGCATGAGTCCACGCCTGCGATTGCAGCCGGAAGCCGTCGGTATCGGCATGACCTCGCAACGCGTGCGTGATCGTCTGGTCGACCGCCTGCGTGAAGTCGGCATTGTCGACGAATCCACCTTGAACGCGATCCGGGTGGTGCCGCGCCATCTGTTCATCGATGAAGCGCTGGCCTCGCGTGCCTATGAGGACACCGCGCTGCCGATCGGCCATGGCCAGACCATCTCGCAGCCCTGGGTGGTCGCGCGGATGACCGAGGCGGTCCTCCAGGTCGCGCCGAAGCGCGTGCTGGAAGTCGGCACCGGGTCCGGCTACCAGGCCGCCATCCTCGGCGCACTGGGCCTGGAGGTCTACACCGTGGAGCGCATCGGCGACCTGCTGCGGCAGGCACGCAAGCGCTTCCGCGCACTGGGCATGAACATCCGCACCAAGCATGACGACGGCCGCGCCGGCTGGGCCGAGCACGGCCCGTTCGATGCCATCGTGGTCACCGCCGCGGCGCCGGCACTGGTCGATGAACTGGTTGGGCAGCTGGCCGAAGGCGGGCGCCTGGTGGCGCCGGTCGGTGGCCCGGGCGGGCAGTCGCTGGTGCAGCTGGACCGCAAGCCCGATGGCAGCATCGAACAACGCGTGCTGGCGCCGGTCACGTTCGTGCCGCTGCTGTCTGGCATGCTCGACTAATCCACGGAGCAGGGTTGCATGAAGATTTTCGGGCCGCTGTACGAGCGGGCGATGAAGTGGGCCGCGCACGAACGCGCGCCGACCTACCTGACGGTGTTGAGCTTCTTCGAGGCGATCATCTTCCCGGTGATGCCGGAGGTGATGCTGGCACCGATGTGCGTGGCCCAGCCCAAGCGAGGCTGGTGGTTTGCCACCCTCAGCCTGGCCGGCTCGATGGTCGGTGCGCTGGTCGGCTACGCGCTGGGTCACTACGCCTTCGAGGCGATCAAGCCGCTGTTCGAAGCGCTGGGCATGCTGCCGGCGATCGAGCAGGGCATCACCACCGTGCAGGCGAAGATGGTCGAGTCGCCGTGGGCGGTGTTCACCTTCCTGGTGCTGGGCGGCTTCATGCCCATCCCGATGAAGGTCTTCACGTGGGCATCGGGTATCGTCGGCGTACCGATGCCGCAGTACCTGTTGAGCATGCTGATCGGTCGTGGCAAGCGCGTGTTCGTGCTGGCCGCGGTCATCCGTATCGGTGGTGCGCGTGCCGAAGCGGCATTGCGTCGCTGGATTGAACCGCTGGGCTGGATCGCCACCGCGCTGGTGGTGGTGCTGATCGTCTGGCTTGTATGGAGGTCGAAGTTCGCATGAGTCCTGATCGTCTGAGCAAGGGAGTGCGCATCGGCGCGCTGGCGTTGCTGGTTTCCACCCTGGCCGCCTGCGGCACCGCCACCGTGGTCCGCCCCGGCGGCGGCAGTGCCGGTGGTGGCGTCACCACGCCGAAGACTTCGGTGCCCAAGCCCGGGCAGACCGTGGTGGTGCGCAAGGGTGACACCATCTACGCGCTGGCCCGCATCCATGACATCACGCCGGCCGACCTGATCGCCTGGAACAGCCTGGACAACCCTTCGACCATCCATCCGGGCCAGGTGATCCGGCTGTACCCGGCCGGTGCCAGCGGCGGCCGCGCACCGACCACGGTTGTCACCCCGCCGCGCTCGGGTGGCAGCAGCGCCGGCAGCACCGCGCCAGCCCCGGCGCCGGTTGGTCCGGTGAAGAGCAACATCGCCTGGCGCTGGCCGGCCGATGGCGCGATCGTCGGCCGCTACGTTGCAGGTGACGCGACCAAGCAGGGCGTGGACATCGCCGGTACCAGCGGCCAGGCTGTCAAGGCCACTGCCAACGGCGTGGTGGTGTACTCCGGTGCCGGCCTGGTCGGCTACGGCGAGCTGATCATCATCAAGCACAGCGACCAGTGGCTGTCGGCCTATGGCCACAACCGCAAGCGCCTTGTGAATGAAGGGCAGAGCGTGAAGGCCGGCGAGCAGATCGCCGAGATGGGCCGCACCGGTGCGAACCGCGACATGGTCCACTTCGAGATTCGCTACAACGGCAAGCCGGTGGACCCGCAGCAGTACCTGCCGGCGCGTTGACGCCGTTGGATCAGGCGGCGCCGGGCCTTGCCCGGCGTTGTTGACCTGTAGCGTCGAGCCATGCTCGACCCGGGTACCGCAGAGATGCGGCCATTTGCGATCTTATGTGTCGCTGGCCCACCTTCACGGCGTAGGGAATACCCGGCATTCTTGAGCCGACCCATCCGTCCCGGTGCCCCATGTTCCGCGTTGCTTTCGCTCTCGCGTTGCTCATCGTCGCGCCGCTGGCCATCGCAGCCAGCGATCCGCGTGGCGTGGTCACCCGTCTCTACGACGCAGTGCAGGCGCCGGCGTCGAACGAATCGACCATTCCGTCGCTGCTGGGCGATGCCCTGCGCTCAGCCGTCGACGCGCAGCGCACTTACGAGCGGGCCTGCGCTGCGCTTGCTGCGCACGACGAGAAGCCGCACATGCTCGACCAGAGCCCCTATCTGCTGGCGCCGGACCGGCCGGAGACGATAACGGTGGGAACGCCCGGATCGAGCGGTGACGCCACCTGGATCCGCGTCGACATGGCGGTGGGCGACTATCGCTGGACCGACCGGGTCCTGCTGCAGCGGCAGGGCCCGGACTGGAAGGTCATGGATATCCGCTGGGGGCAGGGCGGCAGCCTGATCGGACGGCTGCAGCAGTTTTCGGCCTTCCGCTGCACACCTTCGGGCGGCTAGCGCCGGGGCGCACCCGGCGACTCGAACTCAGCCTTCCAGGATGAAGGCGGCCGCGACCTTGCGGCCTTCGCCGGCCAGGATGTTGAAGGTGCGCGCGGCGGCCGGATTGTTCATCACTTCCAGGCCGATGCCGCGTGACAGGCAGGCTGCCATCACCACCGCCGGCGGGAATACCTGGCGGTCACCGGTGCCGAGCACGATCAGCGCCGGATTCAGCGCCAGGATGGGTTCCAGGTCCGACAACTGCAGCGCGGCGGCAGCCGCTACCGGCCAGTCCGTGACCAGCTGGTCCGGGGTCAGGAAAAAGCTGCTGCCCAGCACCTGGTCGTTGACCTTGGCCGAGCGGCCATCGGCGGCGCGCAGGCTGTAGGCGTAGTCAGGCGGTTCGTGGTTCAGCTGCATGGCGTCAGGGCGATCAGCCGCGCGGCAGCACGATCTGGCGCTGTTCCTTGCTCGGGCGGTACAGCACGGCGACGTGGCCGATGCGCTGCACCAGCGCGCTCTCGGTGGCTTCGACAATCTCGCCGATCATCACGTCACGGGCGTCGCGATCCTCGGCAGCGACCTTCACCTTGACCAGTTCGTGGCGCTCCAGCACTTCGTTCAGCTCAGCGATGAAGGCCGGGGTCACGCCCTTGCCGCCGGTCTGCAGCAGGGCCTTCAGGTCGTGGGCTTGGCCGCGCAGGAAACGGGTCTGGGAGGCGGTCAGGGCGATGGACATGCAGGAAAACACGGTTGAATGGGGCGATCAGGGTATCATGAGGACCCCATCAGCCCCTATTTTCAATGGCTACCCGCAGCAAAAGCAGCCAGCGCTGGCTCAAGGAACACTTCTCCGACCCCTTCGTGAAGAAGGCGCAGGCCGAAGGCATGCGCTCGCGCGCCGCCTACAAGCTCGAGGAGCTGCTCGAACGTGACCGGTTGCTGAAGCCGCACATGGTGGTGGTCGACCTCGGCGCGGCGCCGGGTGGCTGGTCTCAGCAGGTTCGGAGACAGATTGGCGACACCGGGCGCGTGCTGGCCCTGGACATCCTGGACATGCCGCCGCTGGCCGGCGTGGAGTTCCTTCATGGTGACTTCAGGGAAGAAGCCGTCCTATCGCAGTTTGAAGCCATGCTCGGGGATCAGCCGGTAGACCTTGTGCTGTCGGACATGGCCCCCAATAAGAGTGGTGTGGGCGCGGTCGACCAGCCGCGGATGATGCACCTGGCGGAGCTGGCCCTGGATTTTGCCGACAACCACCTGAAGACCGGTGGGGCATTCCTGATCAAGCTGTTCCAGGGCGAGGGCTTTGACGACTACGTGCGCGACATGCGCCGCCGGTACGACAAGGTCTCCATCCGCAAGCCGGAAGCCTCGCGCAAGCGCTCTCCCGAGGTGTATGCCTTGGGTCAGGGAAAACGCGCCCACATGAAGTAAGCTCGCAATGTACGCAAGTTCGACCCCAACGCAACGCCAGCACTGAGAGGAACACCGGAGCCAATGAGGATGAACGACTTGACCAAGAACCTCCTGCTATGGGTGGTCGTCGCCGTCGTGCTGATGGTGGTCTTCCAGAGCTTCTCGCCCAAGACCTCCGGGGCTGGGGCGCAGGGTGCGTCGTACTCGCAGTTCCTGGACCAGGTGGACAGCGGCAACGTGCAGAAGGTCGCCTTCGGCGGCGACATGCGCGGCGGCACCAGCCAGCTGACCTACACCACCCGGGGTGGGCAGTCGTCCACCATCACCGCACCGTTCGATCGTGATCTGATCAACGTGCTGCGCACCAAGAACGTGGAGATCGTGCAGGAGGAGCCGTCCAGCGGCATCTCCCTGGGCGCGATCCTGATGAATTTCCTGCCGGTCATCCTGATCATCGGCTTCTGGTTGTTCATCATGCGCCAGATGCAGGGCGGTGGCGGCGGTGCCAAGGGCGCGATGTCCTTCGGCAAGTCGCGCGCGAAGCTGCAGGGCGAAGACCAGATCAAGGTCACCTTTGCCGACGTCGCCGGTTGTGACGAGGCCAAGGAAGAAGTGGGCGAGCTGGTCGACTTCCTGCGCGATCCCTCCAAGTTCACCAAGCTGGGCGGTAAGATTCCGCGCGGCGTGCTGATGGTGGGCCCGCCGGGTACCGGCAAGACGCTGCTGGCCAAGGCCATTGCCGGCGAAGCCAAGGTGCCGTTCTTCTCGATCTCCGGTTCGGACTTCGTGGAAATGTTCGTCGGCGTCGGCGCCAGCCGCGTGCGCGACATGTTCGAGCAGGCCAAGAAGCACGCCCCCTGCATCATCTTCATCGACGAAATCGACGCCGTCGGTCGCCACCGTGGTGCCGGCCTGGGCGGCGGTCATGACGAGCGCGAGCAGACCCTGAACCAGCTGCTGGTCGAGATGGACGGTTTTGAAGGTGGCGAGGGAGTGATCGTGATCGCCGCGACCAACCGTCCGGACGTGCTGGATCCGGCGCTGCTGCGTCCGGGCCGTTTCGACCGCCAGGTCGTGGTCGGCCTGCCGGACGTGAAGGGCCGCGAGCACATCCTGAAGGTGCACATGCGCAAGCTGCCGCTGGCCGATGACGTCGAGCCGATGGTGATCGCGCGCGGTACCCCGGGCTTCTCCGGTGCAGATCTGGCCAACCTCTGCAACGAGGCCGCCCTGTTCGCCGCGCGTGGCAACGAGAAGGAAGTCCGCATGGACCACTTCGACCGTGCCCGCGACAAGATCCTGATGGGTGCCGAGCGCCGCTCGATGGCCATGAGCGAGGAGGAGAAGACCCTCACCGCCTATCACGAGGCCGGTCACGCTATCGTCGGTCGTCTGGTGCCCGAGCATGATCCGGTCTACAAGGTCACCATCATTCCGCGCGGCCGTGCGCTGGGTGTGACCATGTACCTGCCGGAAGGCGACAAGTACTCGATGAACCGCGTGGCGATCAAGTCGCAGCTGTGCTCGCTGTACGGTGGTCGCGTGGCCGAGGAGCTGATCTTCGGTGCCGACAAGGTCACCACCGGCGCCTCCAACGACATCGAGCGCGCCACCAAGATGGCCCGCAACATGGTCACCAAGTGGGGCTTGTCCGACCAGCTCGGCCCGATCGCCTATGGCGAAGAGGACGACGAGGTGTTCCTGGGCCGTTCGGTCACCCAGCACAAGAGCGTGTCCAACGACACCGCGCGCCGCATCGACGAGGAAGTGCGCAACATCCTCGACGAAGCCTACGCACGCACCACCGAGCTGATGACGGCCAACCTGGACAAGCTGCACGCGATGTCCCAGCTGCTGCTGCAGTACGAGACCATCGACGCGCCGCAGATCGACGCCATCATGGAAGGCCGCGATCCGCCGCCGCCGGCCGGCTGGAACAAGTCGAACAAGGATGGTGGCAACGACAAGGGCGGCGATGCCCGTCCGCTGCCGCCGATCGCAGGCCCGGCCGAGTCGCACTGACGGCCCGCTGCACGTGACACCAGACGAGGCCGGGGCGACCCGGCTTCGTCGTTTCTGGGCCGCTGGCCCATCCCGAAGTACCGAACTGACGCTGGAGCCCGCATGTCCGCCCCGAAGCCCGAACCGATTTCCCACACCGCCGAAATGGTCATCGCAACCGTGGTTGGCGTGGGTGTGGGCCTGGGGGCCGACAACCTGCTGCTGGGCTGCGTGGTGGGTATCGCGGTCGGCATCGTGCTGAGCATCGCCAAGACCCTGTACGTGGACCGCAAGCGCCGCCGCCGTTGAGGGGTATCGGCAGGGCTGCGCCCTGCACCTGCGGTAGTGCCGGCCGCTGGCCGGCAACCTCAACAGCAACAGCAACAGCAGAAGCGGGCATTCCTTGGGGTGGCGGGGCGGTGTCGGAGTGCGGGGACGCCGTAAACCCGTCCATGGGGGCTTGGCAGCCGCATCCATGCGGCTGACTGATCTGGCCCCCTGAAAACGGACGCCATGAAGCCGTTTCAGGCGGCAGCCCGGAGCTGCCGGGCGTAGTTGTTAGGCGAGTGGTAGCCCAGCGCCGAGTGTAGCCGGGCTGGATTGTAGAAGCCGTGGATGTAAGCAGCGATGGACTGGCTGGCTTGTTCCTTACTGGCGTAAGGCTCGGCAGCCTCTTCTGTCTTGAGCGTCGCAAAGAAGCTCTCGACCACGGCGTTGTCCCAGCAATTGCCAGGCCGGCTCATGCTTTGGACCACGTCATGGGACTGCAGCAGCTGGCGAAACTCGTTCCCCCAGTACTGCCCGCCACGATCGGAATGGAAGATCAGGCCAGGTCGTTGTGGATGCAGAGCCCAGGCATTGGCGAATGCTTTCACTACCAGTTCTTCAGTCAGGCGCCTGGAAACGCTGTAGCCCAGCACCTGCCGGGTCTGGACGCTGATGACCACGGCCAGATGCAGCCATCCCTGGCGGGTGGGGACATACGTGATATCTCCGACCCACGCCGTCGGTCCGGTTCCGGGGGCAAATTGCCGATCCAGCAGGTTGGGGGCGAGCTGAGATGAGCCGCCGGAGGATTTGGGCCGGAATCGGCCTTTGGTCTTGCCCTGGATTCGCTCCTCGGCCATTAACCGTGCCACGCGCTTGTGGCCAACTGGATGATTCCTGGCTCGTAAGGCCCTGACCAGCCGACGCCGCCCATAACTGCGTTTGCTGGCCACATGGATGGCCCGAAGCTCGGTACGGAGGGCCGAATCGACATCGCACGTTTGGGCACACTGGCGGCGCAGGTAGTCATGGAATCCAGAGACAGAAACCCCAAAAAGCCGACACAGCAACCTGGTCGGGTAGCGAGTCCTTTGACTGGCGACGAAGGCGTACCTCACTTGGACTCTCTGGCAAAGAACGCCGCCGCTTTTTTTAGGATTTCCCGCTCCATCTTCAGATTGGCGTTCTCGGCCCGAAGGCGGCTGATCTCGCTTTCCAGGTCAGTGGCCGGCCTGCGGGCCTCAGAGGTCAACGACCGGCCAGCACGGACCGCGTCAATCCAATTTGCCAGCGTCTTGACCGACATCTCCAGCTGACGGGCCGCTGCGGCAGGCCCGAGCGACTCGGCCAACTCCACGGCTTGGTGCTTGAACTCATCGGTGTAGCTACGACGGGTGATACGGGACATAAGGGGACCTCCAAGTGCGATCAAAGTATCGCCTCTTGGCGTCCGCGGACGGGGGGCCAGATCAGACACCCCGCACTCCGACACCGCCCCACCTCTGACAGATTCCTGCTGCTGTTGGTAGGTGTCGACCTTGGTCGACACATCTGTCAGATATCGATGTACAAGCATGGGGTCAGATCCGTTTTCCGGAGGAAAACAGATCTGACCCCAAGAGCTGCTCCGACAGATCGCAGAAATCTGTCGAAGGCGAGGTGGGGCCGGTTGTGGGGGCGTGAGCCGCATGGATGCGGCGACCGAGCTTACATGGACGTACTTGCAGCGGCCCCCGCAACCGGACCCACCCCGCCATTCCTCAGCAAGCCAGCTGTTGCTCCGGCTCTTGCTGTCGCTCTGGCCTCTGCGGGTGCAGGGCGCCGCCCTGCCGAACTAAACTACCCGCCGTTGTCCCTGCAGGATTGCCCATGTTCGATACCTCGCCCCAGCTCGATTGCGCCGGCCGCATCCTGCGCCTCGACCGTGCCCGGGTCATGGGCATCGTCAACGTCACCCCGGACTCGTTCTCCGATGGCGGCGCGCACGAAACCACCGAGTCGGCGGTCGCCCATGGCCTGAAGCTGGTCGACGAGGGCGCGGACCTGCTCGATATTGGTGGCGAATCGACCCGCCCGGGCGCCGTGCCGGTATCGGTCGAGGACGAGCTGCGCCGGGTGATTCCGGTGATCGAGCAGCTGGCCGCCCGTACCCGGGTTCCGATCAGCATCGACACCTTCAAGCCGGAGGTGATGCGTGCGGCCGTGGCCGCCGGCGCGGGCATGATCAATGACATCTACGGCCTGCGCCAGGACGGTGCGCTGGATGCCGCCGCTGAAGCCGGCGTGCCGGTGGTGTTGATGCACATGCAGGGTGAACCCGGCCACATGCAGGCTGATCCGCACTACGACGACGTCGTTGCCGAGGTGCATGGTTTCCTGGTGCAGCGCCTGTTCGCTGCTGAAATGGCCGGCATCGCGAAGAAGAACCTGCTGGTCGACCTCGGTTTCGGCTTCGGCAAGACCACGGCCCACAACATGACCCTGCTGGCGCGCTCGGAACGCTTCCTGGAACTGGGCGTGCCGATGCTGGCCGGCCTGTCGCGCAAGCGCAGCCTGGGTGAGCTGACTGGTCGCGACCTGCCGTCCGAGCGGGTGGCGGCCTCGGTGGCCGCGCATCTGATCGCGGTGCAGCGCGGTGCACGCATCGTGCGCGTGCATGACGTGGCGGCCACCGTCGATGCGTTGAAGGTCTGGCAGGCGGTCGAGGCGGTGCCCACGCCGCGCGCCGACGCCACGCCGACGATCCGTTGGCCGGACGAAGACTGATGGGCATCGACCGGCGCCCGCTGGCGATCGCCGTGATGGGGCCGACCGCCAGTGGCAAGACCGCCACCGCGATTGCCCTGGCGCAGCAGCTGGACGGCGAAATCGTCAGCGTCGATTCGGCGCTGGTGTACCGCCACCTGGATATCGGCTCGGCCAAACCCGATGCGGCCGAGCGCGCGCAGGCACCGCACCATCTGCTGGACCTGCGCGATCCCTGGCAGACCTACTCGGCGGCCGAATTCGCCGCTGATGCCGGCCGGGTCGTGGCCGACATCGTGGCGCGTGGCAGAACACCGATCCTGGCCGGTGGCACCGGCCTGTACTTCCGGGCGCTGTTGCAGGGTCTGTCGCCGATGCCGGAGGCCGATCCGGCGACGCGCGAAGCGCTCAGCGCCGAAGCCGCCGAACGCGGCTGGGCGGCACTGCATGCGGAACTGGCCAAGGTTGATCCGGCGGCCGCCGCACGCATCCATGCCACCGACCCGCAGCGCATCCAGCGGGCGCTGGAGGTCTATCGCCTGACCGGCACCCCCATCACGGAGTGGCAGCGCCGGCCGGGCGTGGCGCCGTTGCCGGTGCGCACGCTCAAGCTGGTCCTGGCCCCGCGTGACCGCGCGGTACTGCACCAGCGCATCGAGGCGCGCTTCGACGCCATGCTGGCGCAGGGCTTTCTGGGCGAGGTGGGGGCACTGCGCGCGATGCCGGAAATGGCCGCCGTGGAGGCGCCGTTGGACCTGCCGGCGGTACGTGCGGTCGGCTATCGCCAGGCCTGGGAGTACCTGGACGGGGAGGGCGATGCCGCCCGTTTCCGTGACAAGGCGATCTTCGCCACCCGCCAGCTGGCCAAGCGCCAGCTGACCTGGCTGCGCGGCGAGCTTGATGCGCGCTGGTTCGACCCCCATATCGACCACGAGCGCCTGGCCGGCGCGGTGTCGACCTTCGTCGCACGCTGAACCCCCGCCAGCCGTGTAACATCATCGGTCGGCGGGCGGCTCGGGGGCCGTGGCAACCGTCGGCAACCCAATAAGAACAATAATCAGGAGTGTGCAATGTCCAAGGGGCAATCGCTGCAGGATCCTTTCTTGAACGCACTGCGGCGCGAACGCGTGCCGGTTTCGGTGTACCTGGTGAACGGCATCAAGCTGCAGGGCACGATCGAGTCGTTCGACCAGTTCGTGGTCCTGCTGCGCAACACGGTCAGTCAGATGGTCTACAAGCACGCCATTTCCACGGTGGTTCCGGCACGCAATGTGAAGGTCGGCCCGGGCGGTGGTTACGTGCAGTCGGGTGAAGGTGGTCAGGCAGGTGATGAAGCAGACGAGTAATACCGGAGCGGTGAATGTTTGACCGCTCGAAAAAGGGCGAACACGCCCTGCTGATCCAGCCCCATTTCGGCAAGCTGGAAGACGATGTGCTTGAAGAGTTCGGTGATCTGGCCCGCTCGGCTGGGGCCAGCATCGCCGCGACGATCACCGCGCGCCTGGATCGTCCGAATCCGTCGACCCTGATCGGCAGCGGCAAGCTGGACGAGATCAAGGCCGCGGCCGATGCCAGCGGTGCCGACCTGATCCTGGTCAACCATGCGTTGAGCCCGGGCCAGGAGCGCAACCTGGAACGCTTCCTCGAGCGCCGGGTGATCGACCGTACCGGCCTGATCCTGGACATCTTCGCCCAGCGTGCGCACAGCCACGAAGGCAAGCTGCAGGTCGAGCTGGCGCAGCTGCGTCACTTGGCCACGCGGCTGGTGCGCGGCTGGACCCACCTGGAGCGCCAGCGCGGCGGTTCGATCGGCCTGCGCGGCCCGGGTGAAACCCAGCTGGAAACCGACCGCCGCCTGCTGCAGAAGCGGGTCGAGCAGCTGCAGAAGCGCCTGGAAAAGGTGGAGGTGCAGCGCACCCAGATGCGCCGTGCGCGTGTGCGCAGCGAGCTGCCGCGTGTCGCCCTGGTGGGCTACACCAACGCTGGCAAATCGACCCTGTTCAACGCCATGACCGGCGCTGAGGCCTACGCCGCCGACCAGCTGTTCGCCACGCTGGATCCGACCGTGCGCCGTATCGCGGTGCCGGGCGGCAACGTGGTGCTGGCCGACACCGTCGGCTTCGTCCGCGATCTGCCGCATGATCTGGTCGCCGCGTTCCGCTCGACCCTGTCCGAGGCGCGCGAGGCCGATTTCCTGCTGCACGTGGTCGACGCTGCCGATCCGCACCGCGAGGAGCGCATAGCGCAGGTGGATGAGGTGCTGACCGCAGTCGGTGCCGGTGACCTGCCGCAGCTGCTGGTGTTCAACAAGATCGACCGCATCGACGGCGCCGACGTCCGCCACGATGGCCAGGACGGTGTGCCCGACGAGTCGCGTCGTGAACGCGTCTGGATCTCCGCGCGTGACGGGCAGGGCCTTGAGCTGCTGCAGGCGGTGCTGGGCAAGCGCCTGGGCCTGCAGCACGTGACCGGTGAACTGCGCCTGCCGCCGGATGCCGGCCGCCTGCGTGCGCGCCTGCACCAGCTGGAAGTGATCCGCAGCGAACAGGCCGATGAAGAGGGCTGGCTGCTGCAGGTGGATCTGCCGATCGCCGAAGCCGAGAAGCTGGCCGCCAGTGCCGATGGCGCGCCGATCCGGGCGCTGCTGCCGGAGAAGCTGCCGGAGTGGTGAGGTAGCGGCCCATGCCCGGTAGTGCCGGCCGCTGGCCGGCAGCACAACCGTGCCGGAGGGGCGCGACATCCAGCTGTCATCTGCGGTACAACGTGCAGGTTCTTCACCCCACCGTCATGCCGATGTCCATCCCCACCGACGCCGACCTCAACGCCCAGTCCGCCGCGCTCGGGCAGCGCCTGCAACAGGCCTCGCTACAGCTGGTCACCGCCGAAAGCTGCAGTGGCGGCTGGATCGCCAAGTGCATGACCGACATCGCCGGTTCCTCGGCGTTCTTCGACTGCGGCATGGTGGTCTACAGCTACGAAGCCAAGCAGCGCCTGCTCGGTGTGCGCGCGCAGACCCTGGAGCAGTTCGGTGCGGTCAGCCGCGAAACCGTGCTGGAGATGGTGTCCGGCGCACTGGTCAATTCCGGTGCCGGCATCGCCGTTGCGGTGACGGGCATCGCCGGTCCCGGCGGTGGCAGCCCGGACAAGCCGGTCGGCAGCGTCTGGATCGGCTGGAAGCGCCGGGGCGGCTACGCGCGCGCCGAGCTGTTCCAGTTCGACGGCGACCGCGAAGCCATCCGCCGGCAAACCGTGGCGGCGGCATTGCGCGGTATCGACGCCCAGCTGTGACATGCTGCTCCGGTAATCGTCCGGAGCACGCATGATGTGGGAAACGCTGGGCACGGTCCGTGACCTGGGCCGACTGCAGGAAATCGCCGTCGTCCTGATCCGCTATGGCTTCGGCGACGTGGTGCGGCGCATTGGGCTGGCCAGTACGCTGGAGCGGGCAGGGCGCCTCCTGCATTGGAACGAGGAGCGGCAGGAACTGCTGCGGATGACCGCGCCGGTGCGCGTGCGCAGCGCGATGCAGGATCTCGGCCCGACCTTCGTCAAGCTTGGGCAGGTGCTTGCGACGCGCGTCGATCTGCTGCCGCCGGAGTGGATCGCCGAGCTCTCTGAACTGCAGAACGCGGTGCCGGCGCTGCCGTATGCGGATATCCGCGAGCAGCTCGAAGCCGACCTTGGCGCATCGCCTGCAGAGGTGTTCGCCTTCCTCGATGAAACCCCGATGGCTGCCGCCTCGCTGGCGCAGGCCCATCGCGCGCGCCTGCATGATGGTCGCGAGGTGGTGCTGAAGGTGCGACGCCCCGGCATCCGCGATGTGGTCGAGGCCGACCTGCGGCTGCTGGCCCGCCTGGCCGAGATCGTCGAGGCGCGCCTGCCGGACCTGCGTCGTTACCGCCCGGCCGAAGTCGTGCAGCAGTTCACCGTATCGCTGCGCCGCGAGCTGGATTTTGCCGCCGAATGCCGCAATGCCGAGCGCATCGCACGCAACTTCAAGGGCCGCGACGACATCCTGATTCCCGACGTGCACTGGCAGTGGACCTGCGAAAGCCTGAATGTGCAGGACTTCGTTGACGGCATTCCCGGGCGCGACCTGGCCGGCGTCGACGCGGCGGGCCTGGACCGGCGCGAGCTGGCGCGGCGCGGTGCGGACATCGTGCTGAAGATGGTGCTGGAGGACGGCAGCTTCCACGCCGACCCGCACCCCGGCAACATCATCTACCTGCGAGACGGCCGCATCGGTGTGATCGATTTCGGCATGGTCGGTGCCTTGTCGGAAGTGCGGCGCTTCCAGGTCGCGCAGCTGCTGCACGGGTTGGTCGAGCAGGACCCGCAGGGCGTGGCCGACGTGCTGCTGGACTGGGCCGGTGGCGTGGAAGTGGACGAGAACCGGCTGCAGCACGACATCAGCCAGTTCGTCGACCAGTACCGCGGCGTGCCGCTGAAGGACCTGCGGATCGGCCTGATGCTGGGTGACATCACCCAGTTGCTGCGCAGCTACAGCCTGACCCTGCCGGCCGACCTGGCGTTGATGATCAAGGCGTTCCTGACGCTGGAAGGCATGGGCCGCCAGCTGGACCCCGATTTCGACATGGCCAGCGCTGCCCGCCCGTTCCTGGAACGGGTGGTGCTGCAGCGCTATGCGCCCAGGGCACTGCTCAAGCGTGGCCGGCGCAGCCTGCTGGGCCTGGTCGACTTTGCCGGCGAACTGCCACGCGACCTGCGCAAGCTGGTCCAGGCAGCCCGCCGTGGGCGCCTGCAGCTGAAGGTGGAAACCAGCGCGCTGCAGGGCTTCGGCGAGCAGGTCAACCGCGCGGCGAACCGGCTGGTGATGGGCATCGTCACCGCCGCATTGATCATCGGCTCGTCGATCGTGATGCACAGCGTTGGTGGCGTCTCCAGCCGCTGGCTGCTGGCGCTGGGCGTGTGCGGCTTCATCGGCGCCGGCTTCTGCGGCGTGTGGATCCTGTTCTCGATATGGAGAAGCGGTAAACACACGTGAGTGTGTTTACCGCAGCGGTTCCCCCCGGGAACCGCGGAATCGCTGCGCGATTCCTGTAGAGCCGACCGCTGGTCGGCTGCTTCTGCTCTCCCCTTTGTCTCTGCCAGCCGGGCCAAGCCGGCGACGATTGCCGATGCCCTTGTCGCCCCCGGCACTTGCAGTCCAGTGCGTTAGTAGTAATACTACTAACCATGGACCTGACCGACACCCAGCAGGCGATCCTGCAGTTGATCGCCGAGCGTATCGAGAGCGAAGGCGCACCGCCGTCTCAGACTGAAATCGCACGTGCGTTCGGCTTCAAGGGCGTACGCGCGGCCCAGTACCACCTGGAAGCCCTGGAGCAGGCCGGTGCGATCCGTCGCATCCCCGGCCAGGCCCGCGGCATCCGCCTGGTGCAGGCACCGCCGGTCGAAAAGCTGGCCGAGCCGGGCCTGCCCGACAGCGTCCTGCGCCTGCCGGTGCTGGGCCGGGTCGCGGCCGGCCTGCCGATCGGCGCCGACATCGGCTCGGACGATTTCGTGGTGCTGGACCGGGTGTTCTTCTCGCCGGCGCCGGATTACCTGTTGAAGGTGCAGGGCGATTCGATGATCGACGAGGGCATCTTCGACGGTGACCTGATCGGTGTGCACCGCACCCGCGATGCCCATTCCGGGCAGATCGTGGTGGCCCGCATCGATGACGAGATCACCGTGAAGCTGCTGAAGATCGCCAAGGACCGCATCCGCCTGCTGCCGCGCAACCCCGACTACAAGCCGATCGAGGTGTTGCCGGATCAGGACTTCGCGATCGAAGGCCTCTATTGCGGCCTGCTGCGGCCCAACCGTTGACCTGTTCCATAGCGCATTACCCCGCGGTCTTTTGTGGCGATTCTCTGGTTCCACTGAGGTTGGTACGGATGTCCGATAATTCTTTTCAGAGCGCCGGGCAGAATCTCAGCCTGTGCGATACGTCCGACTTAAAGTGAACCCATGGCAAAGAAGACCCCCAAAGACAGCACCCCCAACGACACGACCTCTGCAAGGACCAATCCGATGGACGAGAACAAGAAGCGCGCCCTCGCTGCAGCTCTGGGCCAGATCGAAAAGCAGTTCGGCAAGGGCTCGGTGATGCGCATGGGCGACCGCGTGGTCGAACCCGTCGAAGCCATCCCGACCGGTTCGCTGATGCTCGACATCGCGCTGGGTATTGGCGGTCTGCCGAAGGGCCGTGTCGTTGAAATCTACGGGCCGGAGTCCTCGGGCAAGACCACCCTGACCCTGCAGGCCATCGCTGAATGCCAGAAGATGGGCGGCACCGCGGCCTTCATCGACGCCGAGCACGCGCTGGACCCGATCTACGCCGCCAAGCTGGGCGTGAACGTGGACGACCTGCTGCTGTCGCAGCCGGATACCGGTGAGCAGGCGCTGGAAATCGCCGACATGCTGGTCCGTTCGGGTTCGGTCGACATCCTGGTGATCGACTCGGTTGCCGCGCTGACCCCGAAGGCCGAAATCGAAGGCGAGATGGGTGACCAGCTGCCGGGCCTGCAGGCCCGACTGATGAGCCAGGCGCTGCGCAAGCTGACCGGCAACATCAAGCGCTCCAACACCCTGGTGGTCTTCATCAACCAGCTGCGCATGAAGATCGGTGTGATGATGCCGGGCCAGAGCCCGGAAACCACCACCGGCGGCAACGCGCTGAAGTTCTACGCCTCGGTACGCCTGGACATCCGCCGCATCGGCGCGATCAAGAAGGGTGACGAGATCATCGGCAACCAGACCAAGATCAAGGTCGTCAAGAACAAGCTGGCGCCTCCGTTCAAGCAGGTCATCACCGAGATCCTGTACGGCGAGGGCATCAGCCGCGAAGGCGAACTGATCGATATGGGCGTGGACGCCAAGCTGGTCGAGAAGGCCGGTGCCTGGTACAGCTACGGCGAAGAACGCATCGGCCAGGGCAAGGACAATGCCCGCGGCTATCTGCGCGACAACCCGACGGTCGCCGCCAAGCTCGAAGCCGAGCTGCGCGAGAAGTTCCAGCCGACCGAAGCCAGCCGTGAGGAAGGCGACGACGAAGGCGACGACGAATAAGGCTTGCTGTGGGGCAGGGCGGCGCCGTCAGTGACGTCGCCCTGTCCCGCAGGTTCGAATCGCCCAGGGATGGGCAGGGCGCCAGGGATGGCGCCACCCTTGGAGCACCGATGTCCGACGCTGACGACATTCCCACCGGCCGCAAACGTCGGCCGCGCGAGCAGACGCCCGTGCAACGGGCACTGGGCCTGCTGGTCCGCCGTGAGCACTCGCGCAAGGAACTCACCCGCAAGTTGACGGCCCGTGGCATCGAAGACGAAGCCGCGCAGGCGGCCGTCGCCAAGCTGACCGAGGCCGGCTGGCAGGACGACACCCGATTTGCCGAGAACCTGGTGCGGATGCGCGCCAACACCGGCTATGGTCCGATCCATGTCCGTGCCGAACTGGGTACCCATGGCCTGGACAGTGCCGCGATTGCGGCGGCGATGGACAGTTATGAGGGCGATTGGCAGGAAAATGCCCGTGATCTGGTCCGCCGACGCTTTGGCGAGGCCGGCCCGCAGGACCTGGCGCAGCGGCGCAAGGCTGCCGATCTGCTGGCCCGGCGGGGCTTCGATGGCGACAGCATCCGCCGTGCGACCCGCTACGACCCGGATGACTGAGACTGGCGGCGCCGGGCCTGATACCCTTTAGGTTTTCGGTGGTCCCTCGCGACCCTGGCCAACGTGGCCGGTGGTCCGGGTCCGCCGGCCCGCCGACTGCCAGCCCCCAATGAACGCATCCGCCAAATTCACGACTTCCCAGATCCGCAGCGACTTCCTTGAATTCTTCAAGGGCAAAGGCCACACCATCGTGCCGTCGGCGCCGCTGGTGCCGGGCAATGATCCGACCCTGCTGTTCACCAACTCCGGCATGGTGCAGTTCAAGGACGTGTTCCTTGGTGCGGAGAAGCGCAGCTACGTGCGCGCGGCCGACGTGCAGCGCTGCCTGCGCGCGGGCGGCAAGCACAACGACCTCGACCAGGTCGGCTACACCGCCCGTCACCACACCTTCTTCGAAATGCTGGGCAACTGGTCGTTCGGCGACTACTTCAAGAAGGACGCGATCGCCTGGGCCTGGGAGCTGCTGACCCAGGTCTGGAAGCTGCCGGCAGAGCGCCTGCTGGTCACCGTCTACCAGACCGACGACGAGGCCTACGCGCTGTGGCGCGACATGGTGGGCGTGCCGGAAGAGCGCATCGTGCGCATCGGCGACAACAAGGGCGCACCGTTCGCTTCGGACAACTTCTGGCAGATGGCCGACACCGGTCCGTGCGGCCCGTGCACCGAGATCTTCTACGACCACGGCGACCATATTGCTGGCGGCCCCCCGGGCTCCCCGGATGAGGACGGCGACCGCTTCATCGAAATCTGGAACCTGGTGTTCATGCAGTTTGACCGCCAGCCGGATGGCACCCTGGTGCCGCTGCCGGCGCCTTGCGTGGATACCGGCATGGGCCTGGAGCGCCTGGCCGCGATCCTGCAGCACGTGCACACCAACTACGAGATCGACCTGTTCCAGGCCCTGATCCGCAAGGCATCCGAGCTGACCGGCACCGCCGACCTGGAAAACAAGTCGCTGCGCGTGATCGCCGATCACATCCGCGCCTGTTCGTTCCTGATCGTCGACGGCGTGCTGCCGTCCAACGAAGGCCGCGGCTACGTGCTGCGCCGTATCATCCGCCGCGCCCTGCGCCATGGCTGGATGCTGGGTGTGCGCCAGCCGTTCTTCAGCAAGCTGGTGCCGACCCTGGTCGAGCAGATGGGCGAGGCTTACCCGGAGCTGCCGGCGGCGGTGGATACCGTCACCCGTGCGCTGCAGGC
The DNA here is from genome assembly GCF_054187805.2 of Stenotrophomonas sp. S4. Taxonomy (NCBI): domain Bacteria; kingdom Pseudomonadati; phylum Pseudomonadota; class Gammaproteobacteria; order Lysobacterales; family Lysobacteraceae; genus Stenotrophomonas; species Stenotrophomonas sp. S4. Next base: position 1,773,192 of record NZ_CM196188.1, read on the forward strand.
CGAGGAAGAGCGTTTCGCTGAAACCCTCGATGCCGGCATGAAGATCTTCGAGGACGTGGCCGGCAAGGCCAGCAATGGCGTGATCCCGGGCGTTGACGCCTTCCGCCTGTACGACACCTATGGCTTCCCGCTCGACCTGACCCAGGACATCGCCCGCGAGCGTGACCTGACGGTCGACATCGCCGGCTTCGATGCCGCGATGGAACAGCAGCGCGAGACCGCACGTGCGGCCGGCAAGTTCGGCGGCGGCGTGACCCTGCCGGCCGAGCTTGTGGCCACCCTCAGCCCGACCGTGTTCCTGGGCTATGACCGCCTGCAGGCCGACGGCCTGAGCGTGCTGGCCCTGCTCAAGGACGGTCGTCCGGTGCAGTCGGCCGATGCGGGTGATTCGGTCATCGTCATCACCAACCAGACCCCGTTCTACGCCGAATCCGGCGGCCAGGTCGGCGACACCGGCGTGCTGACCGGCAACGGCGTGCGCCTGGCGGTGGAGGACACCCAGAAGTTCGCTGGCCAGTTCCATGGCCACGTCGGCACCCTGTCCGAAGGCGGTCTGAAGGTCGGCGATGTGCTGTCCGGCCAGGTCGATGGCGAGCGCCGTGGCGCCACCATCCTCAACCACTCGGCCACCCACCTGCTGCACGCCGCGCTGCGCGAAGTGCTGGGTACCCACGTGCAGCAGAAGGGCTCGCTGGTCGCGCCGGACCGCCTGCGTTTCGACTTCTCGCACTTCCAGCCGATCAGCGCGGAAGAGCTGGCGGTGATCGAGCGCAAGGTCAACCAGCAGGTGCGTGCCAACAACGCCGCCGAAGTGCACACCATGGCCATGCAGGAAGCGCTGGACTTCGGCGCGATGGCCCTGTTCGGCGAGAAGTACGGTGAGCACGTGCGCGTGCTGAAGATGGGTGACTACTCCACCGAGCTGTGCGGTGGCACCCACGTCAACCGTACCGGCGACATCGGTCTGTTCAAGATCACCTCCGAGGGCGGTGTTTCCGCCGGCGTGCGCCGCATCGAGGCGGTCACCGGCCAGGGTGCCCTGGATTACGTGGACGCCGAAGAGGCCCGCCTGGCCGAGGCCGCCGACCTGCTCGGCGGCAGCGCTGCCGACGTGGTCGAGAAGATCCGTGCGCTCGGCCAGCGGCAGAAGCAGCTGGAACGCGAACTGGACGCCGTGAAGGCCAAGGTCGCCGCCGGTGCCACGGCCGACCTGTCCGGCCAGGCTGTCGAGGTTGCCGGCGTGAAGGTGCTGGCCGCTCGCCTGGAGGGCTTCGACGCCAAGGCCCTGCGTGATGCCATGGACCGCCTGAAGCAGCAGCTCGGCAACGCGGTGATCGTGCTGGCCGGCGCCCAGGACGGCAAGGCGGCCCTGGTCGCGGGTGTGAACGGCAGCGCAATGGGCAAGGTCAAGGCCGGGGAACTGTTGTCCCATATCGCCGGTCAGATCGGGGGCAAGGGCGGCGGACGCCCGGACCTCGCCCAGGGTGGTGGTGAGGACGGGCCCGCCCTTGCCACTGCGCTGGCTGCAGTCGTCGAATGGGTCAGCCCCCGCCTGTGATGAACCCTGCCGTCCCCCTCCTTGTAGGAGCGGGACGGCTGACGGTACCATTGCGAATCTTTTCCCTTTGTCGTGGTAGCGCTTCTTGACGGAGCGTCAAGCCGGTGGGGGATACCCTTCCACACGGTTCCATGGAGACTTACAAAAATGTTGATCCTGACTCGCCGCGTCGGCGAAACCCTGATGATCGGTGACTCGGTGAGCGTCACCGTGCTTGGCGTCAAGGGTAACCAGGTGCGTATCGGCATCACTGCGCCGAAGGACGTCGCTGTGCATCGCGAAGAGATCTACCAGCGCATCCAGCGTGGTGATGAAGCCGGTGGCACCGGTAGCGAAAATTCTGCCGAATAACGCTTTACCTTCGCACTCGATTAACGTTATGATTCACGCCCCGCTGAGGTGCAACGCACCAGACGCGGAGAAAACCCCGGAGTGATGCCCGAGTGGCCGAAGGGGCTCCCCTGCTAAGGGAGTATAGGGTCAAAAGCTCTATCGAGGGTTCGAATCCCTCTCACTCCGCCAGATACAAAGAAGCGCCTGCAGATCCTCGATCTGCAGGCGTTTTTCTTTGCTCCGGTACTCATCTCTGAATCACCATCCACCGATCATCGATCAGTGGATGGTGGCGGATCCATTGTCCGCTCAGAGCTTCACCGTCACCCCCACCTGGAAGCCCCGCCCCGGCAGTGGTGCGATGTACTTCAGTGGCGAGTTGTGCGGCCGTGCTTCTTCATTGAGCAGGTTGCTGCCGTTGACGAAAATTTCCATGCCGGCGATGTAGCTGTTGCGCACTGGAAGTTCGCGGCTGACCTGCAGGTCGACCAGGTTGAATGCATCCAGCGGCACTTCCTCGCTGACATTGCGACCAAGGTACTTCTGCGTGTCGTAGTAGGTGCTGGACAGTTGTGCCTTCCAGCCTTCGCGCTGCCACTGCAGGTTGGCGCCGTAGCGGTTGGTCGGCATGTTCGGCAGGTACTCGCCGTCATTGTGGGCACGCAGCGAATCGGGGTGGTCGGCCTTGTTCTTGACCAGGTCGGCGAAGGCGGAGACGTTCAACGTGCCATAGCGACCCAGGTCCAATGCCTGCGACGCGTCGATCTCGAAGCCCTTCACCGTGGTGTCGGTCTGCTTCCAGTACTTCAGTGGCAGGCGGTTGGCGGTCTGCAGGCCGGAGTAGCCGAGGTAGAGGTAGTTCTCGTACCGCATCCGGTACGCGGTGGCGGACAGCTCGAAACCACCGAGGTGGAACAGGCCGGTCAGTTCCAGATTCTTCGCGCGCTCCGGTTCCAGGTTCTGGTTGCCTTCTTCCTGCGTCATCACCGAATAGTGCGCGTTGCTGGCATACAGCTCGTTGATCTCTGGGGCGCGCTGTGAGGATGAGTAACGGACCTTGGCCGCGAACAAGGGGCCGAGCTCGACGTACGAGCCGAGGCTGTAGCTGTTGAGCCTGTAGTCGCGGTCCTGCAGTCTGGTGTTGGCGGCATTGCGCGCGGTCCTGAAGCGGCTGGGCTGCAGTGTGTGGTCGACGCGCTCGTGGCGCACGCCGGCGTCGAAGGTGGCCCAGCCGAAGTCGAGCGTCTCCTTCAGGAACACCGCATTGCTGCGCGTGTCCACGTCCGGCAGGTAGCGCTGCGAGCCGCTGCCGGTGACATCACGCGACTGATGACTGAAACCGAGCAGGCCGCTGAGCGGGCCGACGCGTTGATGGCTGAGCAGCAGCTCGGCCTGGGTGCTCTCGAAATCGTAGTCGTTGGCCTTTGTGGCGCCCAGCCGCTCGCCCGAGGTGTTGTCCAGCCTGGACACGCGGAGTTCCGCGCGCTCGAACCACGGCAGCGGATCGCGCAGCAGGGCTTCCAGCGCGTAGCGCTGCTGCTTGATCACCACGCCCACCGGCAGGCCATCGGCATAGTTGGAACCGAACGACAGGTTCTGCATCGAAAAGCCCGGTACGCCGTACTCGCTGTCCTTGGCATCGATGCTGACACCGACGTAGCCACGGTCGAAGAACAGGGTCGAGCCGAAGGCCACCTGACTGTTGCGCGCATAGCTGTTGCCCAGCCGGTGATGGTAGTCGGGGGTGACATCGTTGTTGATCTGCTTCTGCACGTACGACGGCGTGCCGGGCACGTAGGCCGGGTTGACCGGATTGATGTAGGTGCGGCGCTGCCAGACCGAGGTCGGAGCGTTGGTGTAGAACGAGAAATCGCCGTCAGCCCAGTCCGGGTTCTCGGTCATGAACTGGTCGATGTACGGCTGCGAGGCCTTGTTGTAGATCTGCTGGACGCGCGCTTCCTTCTGGCAGCTGTCGGCCAGCGCTGAATTGACGCCGCCGCCGACCGGGAACAGCCCGGTGTTGCAGACACTGGCCTTGCTGTTGCCGGGGATGTCGTAGTGCGAGATGCGCTGGCGCGAGACCTGCAGGTTGGTGGAGAGATTGCGCTGGTTGTTGAAGTTCATGCGGAAGCCCTGCGCGTCGGCGGCGTTGAAGCCTTTGCGCAGGACCAGTTCCATCGACTGGTCCTTGTTTTCCATGCTTCGCGAGATCAGGCCCGAGTCGATCTCCACGCTGCCACCGATCGCGTTGCTCCCATAGCGCACCGTGTCGGAGGATTTGTTGACGGTGACGCTGCGCACGAACAGTGGATCGAACGGAATGTTGATGTCGCCGCTGATCGCGTTCATGCCCAGAATCGACTGGCCGTCCTGCAGGATCTGCACGCGGTTGCCGCTGAGGCTGCGGATGACCGGGGCGCCCGCGTTCGGCCCGAAGGCCGTGCTCTGCACACCGGAGACGTGTTCGAGCAGGCCGCCGAGGGTGCGGTTCTGTGCCTGTGGGTTGTCGACGGTGACCCGGCTGTCGATGCGCGAGGGCTGGGAGGCCTGGACCTGGAGGGTGGGGAGGGTGGGTTCGTCCGCGGCCTGGGCGGTGTGGACGGCGAACAGAATGGCTGCAGCAAGGAGATGGCGGCGCATGACACAATCCGTGAAGTTGGAGTGAAATGTTATAACGTAACTCTTTGTATCAACAAGGGCGGATTGGGCCTTGCCGGCGGGCCAGAAACGCGGAACGCGCAGATGCGGTTGCCTTGCATTCAGTGCACTGCTTGTGCGGGTCGCCGATGCTGTGCACGATCCGAGGCGCTGCCCCCCACCGCGCCTCACGCAGCGCCTTCTTCACTGGAACGGAGCAAGCCATGAAGCTGCTGTCCGCTGTGTTGTTGTCTGCGCTTTCACTTCCCGCCGTTCCGGCGCTGGCAGTGGAGGCTTCGCCCTCACCGCTGCTGGGACGCTGGTCGCTGGATATCACCACATCAGCGCTGCCCGAGGCGCAGCGCCCGAAGCAGGTAGTGTTGGAGTTCAAGGACGCCGGTGCCGGGCGTTGGAGTTCACACGTGGACATCGTCCTGCACGACGGCAAGACCATGAAGTCCGACGGCACGCTGGCCCTGGATGGCACGCCGGGCGCCCTGTCCGGCACCTATGGCGCGGACAAGGCCAACCTGAAACTGCCTGCACCGAACACGCTGGTGATGCAGCTGGTGGACCATGGCACGCCGGCCTCCACCCGCATCTACACGGTGGCGGATGACCGGGCGACGATGACCGAGACCAAGGCGTTCTACGGCCACGACGGTACGCCGATCCTGCAGACCAACCTGTTCAAGCGCATGCCGTAGCGATGCTGCATTCACCACGCCCGCCGAACGGGCGTGGTGAACGCAGCGGCCTTACACGGCGGCCGGATCGCGCTTGCCGGTGTCGATGCCGTACCTGTCGATGGCGTGCTGCATCCGCGAGCGCTCGATGCGGCCTTCATCGGCCAGCGACTTCAGGGCGGCCAGCACGATGAAGTGGCGATCCACTTCGAAGAAGGTGCGCAGCGATTCACGCGTGTCGGAGCGACCGAAGCCATCGGTGCCCAATGCGGTGAAGCGACGGTCGTTGATGAAGGGACGGATCTGGTCGCCGACGAGCTTCATGTAGTCGGTGGCCACCACCACCGGGCCTTCATGACCCCGCAGGCACTGTTGCACGTAGGGTACGCGCGGTGCCTCGGCCGGGTGCAGCAGGTTCCAGCGCTCGGTAGCCAGGCCGTCGCGGCGCAGTTCGGTCAGGCTGGTCGCGCTCCAGACATCGCTGGCGACGCCGAAGTCCTGTTGCAGCAGCGCGGCCGCCGCTTCCACTTCGCGCAGGATCGCGCCGCTGCCCATCAGCTGCACGCGTGGCTGTGAGGTGCTGTCGGCGGCTGCAGGGCGCAGCAGGTACAGGCCCTTCAGGATACCCGCCTCGGCGCCTGGGGGCAGTGCCGGCTGCGGGTAGTTCTCGTTGAGTACGGTGATGTAGTAGTAGATGTCTTCCTGATCGACGTACATGCGGCGCAGGCCGTCGTGGATGATCACCGCCAGCTCGTAGTTGTAGGTCGGGTCGTAGGACACGCAGCTCGGAATCACCGACGACAGCACGTGGCTGTGGCCGTCATCGTGCTGCAGGCCTTCGCCCATCAGCGTGGTGCGGCCCGACGTGGCACCGAGCAGGAAGCCGCGGGTGCGCGCATCGGCAGCGGCCCAGGCGAGGTCGCCCACGCGCTGCAGGCCAAACATCGAGTAGAAGATATAGAACGGAATCGTCGCCAGGCCGTGATTGCTGTAGGCGGTACCGGCAGCGATCCACGAACAGATCGCTCCGGATTCGTTGATGCCTTCCTGCAGGATCTGGCCGTCCTTGGCTTCCTTGTAGTAGCTCAGCTGGCCGGCGTCCTGCGGGGTATACAGCTGGCCCAGGTAGGAGTGGATGCCGATCTGGCGGAACAGGCCTTCCATGCCGAAGGTGCGCGATTCATCGGGAACGATCGGAATCACCAGCCTGCCCAGTTCCGGGTCCTTCAGCAGGCGGGTGAGGATGCGCACGAAGCCCATGGTGGTGGACTGGCCTCGATCGCCGCTGCCCTGCAGCTGGCTGCTGAAGATCGACAGCGGAGGCAGCGGCAGCGGATCGACCTTGGCCACGCGCGCTGGCAGCTGGCCGCCCTGGATGCGGCGGCGCTCGGCAAAGTAGATGGCTTCGGCGCTGCCCGGTTCCGGCCGCAGGTACGGCATGTCTTCCAGCTGCTCGTCACTGACCGGCAGGTTGAAGCGGTCGCGGAAGGCGCGCACCGCATCGGTGCTCATCTTCTTCAGCTGGTGGTTGATGTTCTGGCCTTCGCCAGCCTCACCCATGCCGAAACCCTTGACCGTCTTGGCCAGGATCACCGTCGGCCGGCCGCTGGTGTCCACCGCCTGCTGGTAGGCGGCGAACACCTTCTGTGGATCATGGCCGCCACGTGCGAGCGCCCAGATGTCGTCGTCGCTCATGTGTGCGACCAGCTCCAGCAGTTCCGGGTAGCGGCCGAAGAAATGCTCGCGCACGTAGGCACCGTTCTGCGACTTGAAGGTCTGGTAGTCGCCGTCCACGCATTCCATCATGCGCTGGCGCAGCAGGCCGCTGTGGTCGCGGGCCAGCAGGTCGTCCCAGCCGCTGCCCCAGATCAGCTTGATCACGTTCCAGCCGGCCGCGCGGAAGGTGCCTTCCAGCTCCTGGATGACCTTGGCATTGCCGCGCACCGGACCGTCCAGGCGCTGCAGGTTGCAGTTGACCACGAACACGATGTTGTCCAGCAGCTCGCGGCCGGCCAGCGAGATCGCCGCCAGCGATTCGGGCTGGTCCATCTCGCCGTCGCCGAGGAAGGCCCAGACCTTGCGGCCCTGGTGTTCTTTCAGGCCGCGGTATTCCAGGTAGCGCATGTAGCGCGCCTGGTAGGTGGCGGTCAGCGGGCCCAGGCCCATCGACACGGTGGGGAACTGCCAGAACTCCGGCATCAGGCGCGGGTGTGGGTACGAGGACAGGCCTTCGCGACCGGCTTCGCGGCGGAAGTTGTCCATCCGTGCCGGATCGATGCGGCCTTCCACGTACGCGCGTCCGTAGATGCCCGGCGCCGAATGGCCCTGGATGTAGATCATGTCGCCATCAAAGGTGTCGGTACGGCCACGGAAGAAGTGGTCGAAGCCCACGTCGTACAGCACCGCCGCCGACTGGTAGGTAGCGATGTGACCACCGACGTTGGAGTGCTTGCCCGCGCGCAGCACCATCACCATCGCATTCCAGCGGATCATCGCGTTCAGGCGGCGCTCGATGGCCAGGTCACCCGGGTAGACCGGCTGGCGCTCGGGTGGGATGGTGTTGACGTAGGCCGTCCATGCGCGCGTATGCAGGTCGCCGTGCTGCTGCGCATCCAGCTCGCTGAGCTGGTCGATCAGGTAATGCGCGCGCGGCCGGCCACCGGCCTGCATCACCGCCTCCAGTGATTCACGCCACTCCCGCGTTTCCAGTGGGTCGGTATCGAAGGGGATCAGGGCTTGGTTCATGACTGTCTCCAAAGGGCCGCGGTCGGACTCCTGCCTGGGCGACAACACCGGCAGGGCGCACAGCACTGGAGCGGGGTCGCAACGGCGGGGCCGTGACGCGAAGGGCGACCGTAGCGGTCACCGGGGAGGCAAGCGTAGGCCTGGCCCTGTGCCTTCGATAGGCGGGCCCGGCTTGGGTCTATGGGAAGCAAGGGTTGGCGCGGTGCGCCGTATCATGGGCGGATGTGCTGGGCGGGGAGTGCCTGGCCTGGCCGCCTGCTGCAACGCCACTGTCATCGATGGCCGTCACCCTGCTGGCCTTTCCAGCCTCGGGGTGATTGGCCGGCCGTGAACAGCGTGAGGATCTGGGAGAAGAGCTACGCGCTGCGCCGACGGCTGCTGCGTGGCTTTTTCCTGCGCCGCGGTTCTGCCAGCGAAGACGCCGAGGACCTGGCGCAGGAGGTGTACCTGCGGCTGCTGCGGACCACCGGCGAGAATGCCGCAGCGATCGAGAACCCGGAGGCCTACCTGTTCACGGTCGCGGCCAACCTGGCACGCGAGCACGCGCGCGCGCGTTCGTCGCTGCCGCCGCTGGAAGACGTTGATCTGCTGGCGGAAGTGCTGAAAAGCGAAGAAGACATCGAAGGCGAGTTCGAGCGCGCGCAGCGCTGGAACGATATCCGCACCACCATCGCACGACAGCCGGCGACCACGCGGCGGGTGATGGAGCTGCACTACCGCGACGGGCTGGATTGCCCGGCCATCAGCCAGCAGCTGCAGGTGTCGGTGCACATGGTGCGCAAGCACATCGGCAAGGGGCTGGAGGCCTGCAGGAAGGCGCTGGGCGCCAGGGAGCACACATGAACCGGAACGCATCGCCCGTGGCCGACGACACGATCGCCTGCGAGGCCATGGACTGGTTCCTGCGCAATCGCGAGGGAGTGCTGGACGAGGCCGAGCGGGTTGCGTTCCTGGACTGGATGAAGCGCTCGCCCGAACACGTGCGCGCCTATATGCACGCCCTCGCGCTGCACCGGCAGGTCGCCGAGGCACTGCAATCGCCGTTGCTTGAAGAGGCGCCGGTGCCGCAACGGCAGGCGGCCGCCAAGGTGGTGCCTCTGTTCGGTAGCGCATCCGCCGCGCCGCACGCAGCGCCGCAGCGCCACCGCACGCGCAGGTGGGTGATGGCTGCCGCAGCCTGTATCGCCCTGCTCGGTGTGGGCCTGGTTCCGCAGCTGATGCCCACCGAACAGCTGTACAGCGCCGACCATGGTGAACTGCGTGACCTGGTGCTGCCCGACCGGACACAGGTACGGCTCAATGCGGACAGCCAACTGCGGGTACGCATGGGCTGGTTCAGCCGCAAGGCGGAACTGCTGCAGGGTGAGGCGACGTTCGACATCGCACGCGATCGGCGCCCGTTCGAAGTGCAGGTGAACGGGTTGCAGATCCGCGACATTGGCACCGTGTTCGACGTATCCCGGCGATTGCAGGGTACGCGCATCGGCGTGGTTTACGGCGAGGTGGAAGTATGGAGCCAGGGCACGGACGCGCGGCGCCTTGCACAGCTGGGCGAAGGCCGGGTGGTGCAGGTCGACGCGCGCAGCCATGCCGTGGAGTCGCTGGATGTGCCGCTGTCGATGCTGCTGGACTGGCAGCAACGCAAGGTGTCCTTCCTGGACGAGCGACTGGATGAGGTGGCTGCCGCGTTCAACCGGCACAACCAGGTGCAGGTGCGGGTGCTGGATGAAGGCGCGGCGTCAGCGCGGTTGTCCGGCAGCCTGGACGCGCATCGCATCGGCGCACTGCAGGCCTTCCTCGAACGCGACCCACGCTTTGTCGTCCGTCGCGAAGGCGACACGGTGCGGGTCGGCAGTCGCTGAAGGCGACGTGGCCGCGCACTGTCAAAAAAGATTCATCGAATCCGCGTTCTCCACTTCGGTGGAAGCGGGCTCTTACTTGGGAGAAGCCGCTGACGATCCGCGCAGCGGCACCTGCTGCATTCTCTCTTCCAAGGACCCGTGATGCGCAACACGCTCTACCTGTCGATCATCCTCGCCCTGTCTCCCTGCAGCGTTCCGCTGGCGTCTGCGGCTACCGTCGATGGCCTGGAGGCCCGCGTGTCGGCGCCGATCGCGGCGCAGCCGTTGGCGCGTGCGCTGGAACAGTTGTCGCGCAGTTCCGGCGTGCAGTTCCTGTATTCGGGTAGCAGTGAAGCGCACATGGCCGGGGCGGTGCCGCGTGGTGCCACCGTCAAGCAGGCACTGGACGCGCTGCTGGCAGGGACCGGCCTGGGCTACACCGTGGTGGATGGCAACGTCATCGCCATCGATCCGGCGCCCGCACGCAACGAACCGAAGCCGGCCGCGCCGAAGCCGCGCGAGGCCGAGGCGGTGGTGGCGCCGACCCTGGACACGGTGAAGGTGATTGCCGCGCATGAGGTGATCGACCAGAAGAAGACCTCGCCGGTGATCAAGGATTCGGTGGTCTACGACGAGATGGACAGCTATGGCGACGAAACCCTGGCCGAAAGCCTGATGGCCGCGCCGGGCCTGAGTGCGGTGGAGGATGCCGGCGAGCCCCGTTACGTGACGGTGCGTGGCGTGCAGGCCAACCTCAACTACACCACCATCGATGGCATCGCTATTGCCAGCGTGGGTGGCAGTGGCTCGGGTGAGCGCATGAACAACCTGCAGCTGATTCCCAGCGACATCGGCACCCGCACCGACATCTACAAGAGTTTCAGCGCCGAGCAGGCGCCGGACGCGATCGGCGGCGTGATCGACATCATCAGCCGCAGCGCCTTCGACCGTTCCGGAAAGTACGTGTTCGCCGATGTGGCCGGTATCTATTCCACGGCCGAGACCAATGTCGAGCGCAGCGCCGGTGGCAACCACGAGACCCTGGGCCACTTCGGCAAGAGCGCCAAGATGGTGTTCTCCAACCAGTTCGGTGCCGGCCAGGAATTCGGCATCGTCGCGGTGGCGCGCTATGAGCAGCGTTCGCGCAACAGCGTCAAGCGCTGGGTGGAGTCGAACTACTACTACAACGACGCCGGCAAGTACCTCACCGACGGCACCACCGGGCCGGACGAGGCCAAGGGCTGGAACGGGTTGCGTGCGCCCGGCAATTTCAGCACCGGTACCTACACCAACTTCATCACCAACTTCGGTGGCTCGGCCAAGGTGGAATGGAAGCCGTCGGACGATCCGTTCTACGCGTCGCTGCTGCTGTACTCGTACCGGTTCTACGAGAACTCGACGATGAACAAGACAGACCTGTACGGCAACGCCAAGTTTCCGATCCGCAACCAGACCGAAGACAGCGGCACCACCCAGATCAACAGCATCTACATCAAGAACCGCCACGACCGCTGGGACCGCAGCAACCGCGGCGCCATCGCCAGCTTCAACTGGGATATCGGTGATCGCTCGCGGCTGACCCTGCGCGGTGGCCACACCGAAGAGACCTTCCACAACAGCCAGGTCTACTGGGGGGTACGCGCCTACCCGAGCAACCTGTTCGTCGACTACGAGAACGACAGCCACGGCTTTCCCAATGCGGTGGCGGTATCCGATTCCAGCCTGCTGACCAGCTCGGCGTTCAAGCTCAACCCGGCACAGGCCTATGTCTCGCCGCGGGATGCCAAGGAGAGCATCGACAACCTGCGCGCCGACTTCAGCTACAACATCGATGCCGACGCGCGTGGCTTCGGCTTGGCCGCCGGTGCCGAGTACCGGCACCTGAAAATCTGGCAGGACATCGACTTCGACTACTACAAGAGCAGTGCCACGCTCAACGATTACCTGTATCCGGGTTCGACCCTGCTGGGCAGCGTGCCGGGCTTCCCGTTGATCGACAACCGCAAGTGGAACGAGGAGCTGGCGCCGACGCTGGGCAGCAACAATGCGGCCTATCCGAATGCCAACTTCACCAGTGACTACAAGTACGTGGAGGACATCACCAACGCCTATGCCTCTGCCCACTACGCCTGGGACCGGTTGCTGCTGATCGGTGGCCTGCGCTACGACCACACCCGCTTCGATGCGTACAGCCCGTTCAGCGACGATGGCGGCACCACCTATACCTCGGCCTTCCGCAAGACGAGTGGTGGCTACAACAACCTGCTGCCGTCATTGAATGCGACGTTCAAGCTTACCGAGGACCAGCGCCTGCGCTTCTCCGCCAGCCGAACACTGGGCCGGCCGACGCCAAGCAACATCGCCCAGGCCACCACCACCAGCTGTGGCGATGACGAGGAGGGCAGGGGCTTCTGCACCATCAAGCAGGGCAACGCCAACCTGCAGCCGCGGCGCTCCACCAACATCGACCTGGCGTGGGACCTGTACTTCAACGGCAACAACGGCCTGGTCTCGATCGCGCTGTTCGACAAGGTGATCAAGGACGACATCTACACCCTGACTACCTTCGAGAACGTGGGTGACACGCGCTACCGGGTCACCCAGCCGATGAACACCGATGAGTCCAGGCTGCGCGGCGTCGAGTTCGCGGTGGCCAACCGCAACCTGCAGTGGGGCCGCCAGCGCTTCGACATGTACTTCAACGCCACGCGGCTGGAGGGCCAGACCAACTACCGAATCAGCGATGGCACTGAGCGCCGCCTGGATCGCCTGCTGTACCAGCCGGACTGGTCGCTCAATGGCTCGGTGATCTGGCGCATGCCGTGGAAGAGCGCGCAGCTGCGCCTGTCCGGAACCTACCGCAGCCGGATGCTGGTCGACTTCGGCGATACCCAGTGGCTGGATTCGTACTACGACCCGTACATGACCTTCAACATGGCCTTCAGCCACAAGGTCAGCAGGCACGTGACGCTGAAGTACGAGGCCAAGAACCTGTTCAACACCCAGCCGACCTACAGCACCGGTCCGAACGGGCGCTTCCGTACCGAGATCGACGACTACGGCCGCTTCTTCTACTTCCACATCATCTACAACTGAGGGCACAGCCGTGGAGACGATCAATCGCAGGCGATTCCTGGCCCTGGCCGGCCTGTCCGCTGCTGGCGCCTGGATGGGCACGGCGCGCGCGCTGGCCGCACAGGCCGATGCCGCTGCGCTGAACCCGCGCAACCTGCTGGCCTCGCCGCGGTTCGCCAGCACTCCGTTCACCCTGGGCGTGGCCTCGGGTGATCCTTCGGCCGATGGCATGGTGCTGTGGACACGGCTGGCGACCGAGCCGCTGGTGTTCGGCGGCGGCATGCCCACCCGGCCAATGGTGGTCGAATGGCAGCTGGCCGCGGACGAGCGCATGCGCAAGGTGGTGCGCCAGGGTTCGGCGATGGCCCATCCCGAGCTGGGCCATGCCGTGCACGTGGAGCTGGAAGGGCTGGCACCGGGCCGACCCTACTGGTACCGCTTCACGGTGGGCGGCCATGCCAGTGCGGTGGGCTGCACGCGCACGCTGCCTGCGGCCACGGCGGCGGTGGACCGGGTGCGCTTCGCGGTGGCTGGCTGCCAGCACTACGAAGAGGGCCACTACACCGCGTGGCGGCGCATCGCCGAGGAACCGCTGGATTTCGTCTTCCACTACGGCGATTACATCTATGAAGGCGAAAGCCAGCCGGGCCTGCGGAAGATGAACGGCCAGCCGTTCACCAACCTGCGCAATCATGTCGGGCCGCAGACCTACACGCTGGACGACTACCGCCGCCGCTACGCCCAGTACAAGAGCGATGCCGACCTGCAGGCCGCACATGCGTCGGCACCATGGTTCGTCACCTTCGATGACCATGAAGTGGACAACAACTGGGCCGGTGCCGAAGACCAGGACGATACGCCCAGCGAAGTGTTCCTGCTGCGCCGCGCGCAGGCGTTCCAGGCCTACTACGAGAACATGCCGCTGCGTCGCTCGGCATTCCCGCGCGATGGCCACATGCAGCTGTACCGGCGCGCACGCTACGGCACGCTGATGGACCTGCACCTGCTCGACACACGCCAGTACCGCAGCAAGCCGGTGAACATGGCGCTGCGTGAGGAGGTGGAATCACCGCAGCGCAGCATTGTGGGTGCGAAGCAGGAGCGCTGGCTGTTCGACGGCCTAGCCGATGCCGCGCCGCGTTGGCACACCATCGCCCACCAGGTGGCGCTGGGCAACTACATGCGCGAGAAGGACGGCGCGGTGCAGTCGTCCGATGACCAGTGGTCGGGTTATCTGGACAGCCGCCGGCGCCTGCTCGACCACATCCAGAAGGTCGGCTTCGGTAACGTGGTGACCGCCTGTGGCGACGCGCACCGGCATTACGCCAGCGACCTGGTGCAGGACCATCGTGATTCGGGCGTGGTCTCCAGCGAGTTCCTTGCCACCTCGATCACGTCCGGCGCCGACGGCCAGGGCGTGGATGCGTACGCCCACAACCAGCTTGCGCACAGCCCTTACCTGAAGGCGACCACCGACAAGCGTGGCTATGTGCTGTGCGATGTCACCCGTGATGCGTGGATCGGCGACATGAAGACGCTGGATTCCGTGATGCGTCCGAACGGTATCGTGCAGAGCTGGAAGCGGTACGCGGTGGAGCACGGCCGGCCGGGATTGCAGGACGCCTGAATCTACCGGACTACTCTGTAGAGCCGAGCCCATGCTCGGCTGCTCTTCGATAATGGACCGGAAAAGCAGCCGAGCATGGGCTCGGCTCTACAGAAATCCTTCAATCGTGCTCGAACCGCAGTGGTTCGCTGCCCATCGCCGGATCACTGGTGCCGGGGCGACCATCCTCGGCGCGGCCCGCCAGGCGCAGCACGCTCTCACCCGCGCTGACCTGCAGGTCATACCAGCCGGCGGTAGGGGTTGCATCCCACGCCAACGACGTCTCCGCATGCGCGGGCAGTGCCAGCGTCTGCTCGGGCATGTGCCCGGCATAGGCACCGGCATGCACGCGCAGTTGCTGCGAGCTGTCACCCAGATTGCGCAGGTGCAGCCGCAGCTGGCCGTCCGCAGGCTCGACCGCAGCCTGTACGGCGGGTGCCTTGGCCGCCCCCTGGAAATGGCGGTGGAAGCCGTTCGGGCCCAGCAGCCACAGGTCGTAGCGACCGTGCGCATCCAGCGGCCAGCGCTCCTGCAGTGCTGTGCCTGGCACCAGCGTATAGCGGCGTGGCACCGCACCCAGTCGCAGCCGATCGTAGATATGCAGCACTGCCGCTGCACCTTCGCAGGACAACGTCAGGTCCACGCCCGAGCCGTCGATCGCAGCAATCGATGCCTGCGGCCGGTAGGGCAGGGCACGCGCCGGGCGTACGCCGCTTTCCTGTTTCGCCGGCTTCAGTCCGTCAGGCAACGTCGGCACGGTGCGTCCCGGCAGGGCGGCGGCACGTGCGGCCACCGCGCTCACATCGGGCAGGCCACGTACGAACGGACGGGTATCGCGCTGGGCGAAGTCGAAGGCGTTGCTCAGGTCACCGCAGACCGCACGGCGCCAGGGCGAGATGTCCGGTGCGGCCACGCCGAAGCGGCGTTCGATCAGGCGCACGACCGAGGTGTGGTCGTACACCTGCGAATCGACCCAGCCACCGCGGCTCCACGGCGAAATCACGTACAGCGGCACGCGCGGGCCCAGCCCATAGGGGCGGCCGCGCAGTTCGGCGGCATCGTACTTCTCGTCGCCCGGTGCCGGATGGCGGTGGTACTCGCCTTCGGTACTGACCGATGAGGCGCCGGCCCACCCCCCGTCCACGGGCGAAGGCGGTGCCGGCGGCGGCATGTGGTCGAAGAAGCCGTCGTTCTCGTCGAACATGAGCAGCAGGGCGGTGCGGCTCCACACCTCCGGATCGGCGGTCAGTGCATCCAGCACGCGTGCGGTATAGGCCGCGCCCTGGGCCGGGCTGGAGGGGCCGGGATGCTCGCTGCCGGCCGCGTCGGCGATGATGAAGCTGACCTGCGGCAGGCGTCCATCGACCACGTCCTGGCGCAGCTGCGCCAGGCCACGCGTGCTGACCCCGCGTGCGCGCAGCTGCGGGTCATGCCCCGGCGCAGCGCGGTAGGCCTGGCGGAAAGCCTCGAAGCCGGCCAGCGGGTTGTCGGTGAAGTTGTCGGCCATGTCCTGGTAGATCTGCCAGGACACGCCCGCCTTCTGCAGGCGTTCGACATAGCTGGTCCAGCGGTACGACGCCGGGTGCCCGCCGTGCTCGGGAAAGTTGTCGTGCGAGTTGGCGATCACCGGGCCACCAGCACGCGCGTGTGCATCATTGTGGCCGGTCCACAGGAACACCCGGTTCGGGTTGGTGCCGGCCTGCATCGCGCAGTGGTAGGCGTCGCAGATGGTGAAGGCATCGGCCAGGGCGAACTGGAAGGGCAGGTCGCTGCGCTGGAAGTAGCCCATCGAGTGATTCTGCTTGGCTTTCGGCCATTGCCCCATGCGCCCGTGGTCCCAGGCCCGCTGTGCATCCGGCCAGGTGTGCGGCGTGCCTTCCACGCGCATGTAGCCGAAGTGCGCAGCGGTATCCAGCGGGAACGGCGCGATCGCGCGCTTGCCGCTGGCATCGGGTTGCAGCCACAGGCTGCGCGCGCGGCCGCCGGCCTGCAGTGCCTGCGCCGGAGCGACGAAGCGATCGCCGAAACCCCGTACCCCCGGCAGCGTGCCGAAGTAGTGGTCGAACGAACGGTTCTCCTGCATGAACACCACGATGTGCTGCAGGTCTTCGAGGCTGCGCGTCTGCGCGGCGGGGGCGATCGCTGCGGCCCGGGCGATGCTGGGCAGCAGCGGGGAAAGGCCAGCGGCAACGCCGGCCTGCAACAACCGGCGTCGGCCGATATCGGTCACGGGCTCACTCACAGGTCCACACGGAAGGAGATGCCGACGGTGCGCGGGGCGCCGATGAAGGCGTTGTCGCGGCCGTCCACCCCTGCAAGATACCGCTTGTCGGTAAGATTGCTCACCACCAGGTTGGCGCCCATGCCTTTCAGGCGCGGCGACAGGCCCTGCAGGTCGAAGCCGATATTGGCGTTGAACACGGTGGCCGAAGGCAGCTTGTTGACGTTGGCGGCATCGAGGTAGCGCGTGCCCAGGTAGCGACCGGACAGGCCGAAGTTCCAGTTCTCACCCTGCCAGTCCGCCGACAGCACCAGGGTCTGTTCGGGCTGGCCGATCACCTTGGCGCCGTCGACGATGCCCAACTGGGTATCACGTGCGGCATCGCCACTGCCCAGGTACTTGGAGCGGTTGTAGGTATAGGCGGCGTTGAGGCGCCAGCCGTTGTCCCAGCCATAGCCGAACGCCGCCTCCAGGCCGTTGCTTTCCACGCCGCCGAAGTTCTCGTAGACACCGTCGGTCTCGCCGAGGTAGTCGATGCCGCTGACGAAACCGGCCGGCAGGTAGACGATGCGGTTGTCGAACTTGATGTTGTACAGGGTGACCGAGGCGGTCAGCGGCCAGCGGCTGATGCGCATGCCCACTTCGATGTTGTCGGCGGTTTCCGGCTCGACGTTGCGGAAGCGTTGCGGGTCGGTCTCGCCGAGCACGCCGGAGGGAATGGCGGCGAAGTTCTGCGAGAAGCCAGCGAACAGCTCCATGCCTTCCACGCCGGGTGCCCAGGTGAAGCCGGTGGACAGCAGCGGATCGGACTTGGAATCGGATTTGACGTGCTCGCTGGCACCGATCACGCGGCGGCGCGACTGGTCGACGAAGAACTGCTTCACGCCCAGGCGCGCGCTGAACGGCCCGAAGCGGGCCACGTCCTCGACGTAATACATCTGCTCGTCGACCTTGTACTTGTCCTCGAACTGCACCCAGTAAGGCTGGTGGTCGAAGGCGATGTCCTGGCCGACGTTGAGCAGGCGGTGCCAGTCGCGACGGGCCGAGCGGTCCAGCTTCTCCACCCACAGGCCGCCGCGGATCGTGTTGTCGACCGCACCGAAGGTCTGCCGCCACTCGACGTCGGCGGTCACGCCCATGCGGTCATTGTCGTAGTGGGTGTGGCGATACGACTGCGCGCCCAGCACGTTGCCGGCATAGCAGTTCGGATCGTATTCGGCAGTGAAGCCCAGCCGCGGCGTGCAGCTGGCCAGGCGCTGCGCGACGCTGCCGTCGGGATTGACGAAGAAGATCTGGCCGCGGTTGCTGCCGCCATACACGGTCTTTCCACCGATGTACTCCGACTCGGGGCGGCCGGCACCATCATCGCTGACCTGTGCCAGGTACGGTGGCAGCCAGTCGCCACGACCTTCCATACGGTGCCCGTAGGCCGCCACCGAGGCCTTGAAGCCGTTGCCGCCGTCGAAGGCCGCGCGCAGGTAGCCGAAGGTGTTCTCGCGCAGCGCACGCGAGCCGGAACGGTAGTTCTGGTCCAGATAGGGGATGCCGGTGAGGGTACCAACCAGGTTGTCGCGGTCCGGGTTGGTGGCGAAGCCCTTCGGCGAGACGCTGGTGTACTCCGGCTCGTCGGCATCGTTGTAGGACAGGTAGCCGGTCAGCGTCCAGCGGTCCAGCTCGGTGATGAACTTGCCGGCGATGTGATCGTTGCTGGTCTTGCCGCTGCCATCGATCCAGTCATGCACGCGCGCCGAAGAGGCACTCACCCAGGCGCGGGTATGGCCGCCGAGCAGGCCGGTGTCGTAGCGCACGTAGTACTTGCGCGCTTCGTTGTCACCGGCACCGACCACGAAGCGCAGGCGGCTGTCCTGCAGCGGATCGCTGGTGAGGAAGTTGAGCGTGCCACCCAGCGCTTCGTTCGAGCGCGAGGAGATGTCGGCGGTGCCCTGGCTGACTTCCACCGTTTCCAGGTCGAGGGTGTCGATGTAGCGGTTGGCCAGCGAGCCGCCGCCGTAACCCGAACCGCCGTTGGGCAGGCCGTCGATGGTGGTGCCGATCTGCTGGGTGTCGCGGTTGGTGACGAAGCCACGCATGCTGATCTGCGTGCCCCACACCGACGAGCCGGTGGCATCAGCTTCGCTGACCACCACGCCGGGCACTTCATTGAGCGCGTCGTTGACGCTGCTCATCACCGTCTGGCGGTTCAGCGTTTCCGCGCGCACCGAGGTCTTGGCGTAGCTGGTGGCCTGGCCGATCACCTGCACCTGGTCGAGGGTGCGGGCCTCACTGCTGCGCGCTTCAGCGGCATCGCCCTGCGGTGCTTCGGCCAGGGCGTCCAGTGCGGGGGCGATCAGCAGGGCAAGCAGCGAGACACGGGGAAAGCACGCAGACGTTCGCATCGAGACCGGACCTTCAGAGGAGGGAAGCCCCGGAGTGTCGGCAACGCCAATGACATCGGCATGACGTGACGATGCAGGAATCGTGTTGTGCGACGGTCGGCACCCGCCACTTGCTTCAGTACCGTGCGTCCTTGGGTTTCGGGTCGCGCGGCCAGTCCTTGCTCTTGTTGGCGAAGTCCGGCCGGGGCTGGTTGATGAAATAGCCGGCGATGTCCACCGCATCCTGGTCGGGCATCACCTGCTGCCCCAGCGGCGGCTCGCGGGTCACCGCCGGCGGCATGTTGTGCTTGATGAAACCGGCTGCCTTGTACAGGCGCGCCATGCCGGCGCCGATGTTGAAGCTGTGGTCGCCCCACAGCGGCGGGAAGGCGATGTCACCGCTGGCGTCGCGCCGGCCTTCGCCGTTGTCGCCATGGCAGGCCGCGCACTGCACGGCGTACAGCGCCTGGCCACGGATCGGGTCCGGGGTCAGCGTGCTGTCGATGGGTCCCTCGCTGGGGGCGGCCACCTTTGCACCGTCTGGCACGGGACCGCTCAGCCACGCCATGTAGTCGAGCATCGCGCGCATCTGCGGCGCGTCCTTCGGCAGCGGCTTGCCGTTCATCGAACGCTGCAGGCAGCCATTGATGCGTTCGGCCAGCCCGATCACCTTGCCCGGCCGCGGCATGTAGCGCGGATAGGCGCCACCACCGGTGTTGAAGTAATGGTTGCCGAACGGCCGCTTGCCTTCGGCCATGTGGCACGAATTGCAGTTCAGATCGTTGCCGACGTTGTCCGGCAGCAGGCGCGCGGTCTCGTTGAGGATGCGCCGGCCGAGCATCACCGATTCGGCGTTGCCCAGCCCGCTGATCTCTTCGGCGCTGGGCGCGTGGTAGTGCCCGACCACCTTGCCTTGCGCATCGAGGATATCGATCGTGCTGGCTACGGCAGCATCCAGGTCCGGATGCAGGTGACGATAGGCCAGGGTGCCCGCACCGGCCAGCAGCACCACGGTGATCGCACTACCGAACAGCAGGCGGGAACGTCTGCGCGAGCGCTTCATCGTGCGGCCTCCTGCGGAACGTAGTGCACTGGCTTGTCACGCACCACCCTGCGCATGCGCGCCACCTCGACCTCGCTCACTGCGCTGGCCTGGTTGCCCCAGCTGCTGCGGATGAAGGTCAGGATCTGTGCCAGCTGCGCATTCGGCAGCTGCTCGAAGCCGGGCATGGTGAAGGCCATGCGGTCGTGCGGGGTATGCGGCGTGCGGCCGCCGATCAGGGTCACCTGTACCAGCGAGCTGGGATCATCGGCGAATACGATCGAGTTGCCGGCCAGGGCCGGGTAGACGCGGGGCATGCCGCGGCCATCGGCGCGGTGGCAGGCCTGGCAGTGCTCGGCATAGGCCAGCGAACCGGGCACGCGGTAGTCGCCATTGCGCAGTGCGGCGGTGGTGGTATCGGTACCCGGCGACCACTGTGCGTCGCGGCCCTCACGCGCCGGCAGCTGCTTCAGGTAGCGCGCCATCGCCAGCAGGTCAGCGTCGGACAGGTACTGCGTGCTGTGCTCGACCACATCGGCCATGCCGCCGAAGGCTGCCGAGCGATCGGTGCGTCCGGTGCGCAGGAAGTCGACGATCTCGCCCTCGCTCCAGCTGGCCAGGCCGGTCGACTCATTGCGCAGGTTCTTCGCGTACCAGCCCTCCAGCACCGAGCCGGACAGGAACTGGCGGCTGCCATCATCGGCCATCGCCTTTTCCTGGAATGCCAGGCCACGTGGCGTGTGGCAGGCACCGCAGTGGGCCAGGCCTTCCACCAGTTCAGCGCCACGCTGCTGGCCGGCATCCAGCGACGGATCGGGGCTGAAGCTGCGTGGTCGCGCGAACAGCAGCTGCCACCAGGCCAGTGGCCAGCGCATGTTGGCCGGCCACGGAATCGTGCTGTCGGCGTTGCTTTGCTTCACCGGCTGCACCGAGCCCATGAAGTAGGCGTACAGCGCCTTGATCTCGGCATCGCTGGCGATCACGTACGAGGCATACGGCATCGCCGGATACAGCGGCTGGCCATCGTGACGGAAGCCTCGGCGCACCGCGCGTTCGAAATCGGCGTAGTCGTAGGCACCAATGCCGGTGTCCGGATCGGGCGTGATGTTGGTCGAATAGATCGTGCCCATCGGCGTCTGCATGCCCAGGCCACCGGCGAAGGGCTTGCCGCCTGGCGCGGTGTGGCAGGCCGCGCAGTCGGCGGCACGCGACAGGTACTGCCCCTGCGCGATCAGCGCCGGATCGTGGATGTCGACCTGCGCGGTCTGCCGCGGTGCGAACCAGTAGGGCGTGCTGCGGGCGATGCCGTAGGCGGCGGCCAGCGTGGCGGCCAGGGCAATGGCGAGCTTGAACGAGGTGCGCATGGCGGCACTGTGGGCAATCCCGCGCGCGCGTTCATTGATCCGGATCAATGACTGAACGGATACAGCTTGTACACCAAGCTGAATCGTTCCTGCGTTGTCATCAAGCCGTCATCCACGCGCGATAGATGGCCGGACTATTGGGGCGTTAACGTCCCAACCTGTCTGATTCACCCCTATGACGTGATATGAAGCGCCTGCTGCTGTTGTTGCTGGCGTGCGCCGGCCTGTGGCTGGCTGCATGCTCCTCCTCGATCAATGCCGCATCCACCTCGCTCGCCGATCGGCTGATCGCGCCGGGTGGCGTATCGACCCTGCTCGATCGTCCGCGCATCGCTGCGGCCATCGCCGAACTGCCCAACCGCCATGGCTTCGCGCCGGGCCGTGATGGCGTGCCGATCTTCTGGCGTGTGTTCGATCCGGGCGACTACGGCGCGCGTTACCACTACCTGCCGCAGCGCCACGAGAACGGCCTGCCGCTGGATACCGGCCTGAGCCTGGCCGTGCCGCAGCCGTTCCATGCGCAGGCGCCGCGCGGCACCGTGGTGCTGCTGCACGGCTGGATGATGAACGGCGATTCGATGCTGCCGTGGTCGCTGCAGCTGGCCGAATCCGGCTATCGCGTGATCACCCTCGACCTGCGCAACCATGGCCAGTCCGGCGCCGGTCCGTCCGGCTATGGCACCTATGAATCGGATGACGTGGTCGATGTAATCGGTGAGCTGCGTGCACGTGGCGAGGTGACCGGGCCGCTGTACCTGTTCGGTGTATCGTACGGCGCGGCCACCGCAGTGTTCACCGCCGACAAGCTCGGCGACCAGGTGGAAGGCGTGGTGGCGATGGAATCGTTCGCCAATGCCGGCGTGGCGATCCGCACCATGATCCCGCACCTGATGGGGCTGCAGCCGGAAGGCCTGAAGGCGCAGGCGGTGGCGTCGTACGCGCGCTGGCGCTACGGCGGCCAGGACATCAACCAGGTGATCGCCGCCGCCAGCCGCCGCATCGACGTCGATCTGGACCGCGTGGACGTGGCGCGCGCGCTGGCCGATACCCGCGCCTGCGTACTGCTGCTGCACGGGCAGGGCGACCAGCACATTCCGGTCAGCCAGGGCCGCGAGCTCGCGCAGGCCAACCCGCGCGCGCACTACATCGAAATGCGCGGCGAAGACCACATCACCCTGCCGTTGCGGCTGGACCTGCTGGCCGGGGTGGTCGATGACTGGATGGCGCGCGACGAGCACCATCCGCAGAGCGCGTGCCCGGCACCGCAGCTGCCGGCCCAGGCCGAGTGGCTGACACGCAGCTGAGAAAAGGGGACGGAGGGGATTAAGTCGTTTGCAGCACACCCGGGGCAGAATCGACTTAATCCCCTCCGTCCCCTTTTTCTGTCAGGCCACGCGTCGTGCCAATGAGCGCGCAGACGCCGCGACGCCGAGCAGCAGCGCGGCCACGCACAGGAAGGCGAAACCGAGGCTGGTGGCATGTGCCAGTGCGCCGATCGCCGCCGGACCGGCGAGGATGCCGGCATAGCCCAGCGTGGTGACCGCGGTGATGGCGATGCTCTCCGGCATCACCCGCTGCTGGCCCGCCATCGAGAACAGCGCCGGCACGATGTTGGCGCAGCCCAGCCCGACCAGCACGTAGCCGGCCAGCGCCACCGGGAACGAGGGCACCAGCGTGGCCAAGGTGAAGCCTGCTGCGGCGGTGATGCCGCCGATGACCAGGGTGCGGGTGCGTCCGAGGCGCTCGACGATACCGTCGCCAAACAGGCGCATCGCGGTCATCGCCAGCGTGAACAACGCGAAGCCGGCCCCGGCCTGGTCGCGCGGTACCTGCCGCACTTCAGCCAGGAACACCGCACTCCAGTCCAGCATCGAGCCCTCGGCAAGGAACACCACGAAGGCCAGCACGCCGATGAACAGCACCACGCCATGCGGCAGCGCCAGCAGAGGTCCTTCGTGCAGGATCCGTTGCGGACGCCAATGCGGCGCCGACAGCACGGCCACCAGCAGCAGAGCGGCCACCGAAACCAGCGCGGCCAGCCACAGCGACGTGCCGAGGATCAGTAGCCCGGTCATGCAGCCGGCGCCGACGAATCCACCGATGCTGTAGAAGGCGTGGAAGCCCGACATCATCGCGCGCCCGGCGTCGCGCTCGACCGCCACCGCCTGCATGTTCATCGCACAATCCAGTGCACCGACGCCGGCGCCGAACACGAACAGTGCCGCGCCCAGCGCCACCGGCGAGGGCGCCAGCACCAGCAAGGGCAGAGCGCACAGCATCATCGCGCAGGTGATCACCATCACCCGACGGCAGCCCAGCCGCCCGGTCAGCGCACCTGCCAGTGGCATCGCCAGCAACGAACCCAGCCCAAGACACAGCAGCACCGCGCCGAGACTTGCGTCGGACAGCCCAGCCTTGGCCTTGGCGTAGGGCACCATCGGCGCCCACGCAGCGGTGGCGAATCCGGGAATGAAGAAAGCGGCACGGGTAGCGTGCTGCTGGGCACGTGGGGATGAGGGCGTCATGCGTGATGCGAGGCTCCGGGGAATCAGTATGAAAACGTTTTCAGGCAGAGTCGGCAAGTGCCGTGCATGACATCGAACGACGCATACGATTGCAGTGGCCCGATTGCGTCACCAGCGATTAACGCTGCACACGGACAGTGGCTGCACGGTCGGCATTCCGCCGGCCGCTGCCGGAGACCTGTACATGAGCACGACACCCACCATCCTCCTCGTCCATGGATTCTGGGGCGGGGCCGCACATTGGGCCAAGGTGATCCTGGAACTGCATCGCAATGGTCATGACCGTGTGCAGGCGGTGGAGTTGCCGCTCACGTCGTTGGCCGATGATGCAGGACGCACGCAGAAGATGATCCGGCAGATCGATGGACCGGTGGTGCTGGTTGGCCACTCCTATGGTGGCGCGGTGATCAGCCAGGCCGGCAACGAGGACAACGTGAAGGCCCTGGTCTACATCGCTGCCTTCGCGCCCGATGCCGGCGAGAGCCCGGGAGGCATCACCCAGCAGCACCTGCCGGAGGCGGCGCCGAACCTCGCACCGGACAGCGATGGCTACCTGTGGCTGCGTGCGGACAAGTTCCATGAGAGCTTCTGCCAGGACCTGAGCGCCGACGAAGGCCGGGTGATGGCAGTGACCCAGAAGGCGCCGCTGGCCAGCACCTTTGGTGACGCGGTCAGCGACCCGGCGTGGAAGCACAGGCCGAGCTGGTACCAGCTGTCCCGCCACGACCGCATGATCGCGCCGGAGAACCAGAAGGCCATGGCCGCAAGGATGCAGCCCAAGCGACTGCTGGAACTGGATGCCAGCCATGCCTCGCTGGCCTCGCAGCCGAAGGAAGTGACCGCGCTGATCCTGGAGGCCTGCGCCGCCATCGGCGGCTGAGCCTGCGGCAGCGCGCCGCACCAAAGCACATCGCACGACAGCCGGGGCGCAGGGGAGTACACTCCTGCGCCTGCGGCCATCCGGCCGCGTCCCCGTCTTCCCTCCAGCCGCCGCCAGAGGATCCCACCCGATCGTGGAGGTCCCGTCGTGCTGTCTGTGCCTGATGCCCGTATTTCGTCCCCATTGCCACGTCGCCGTGCGTTGCCGCAGGCGCTTGCCCAGGGCCTGCTGATCACCGCACTGACCAGCAGCGGCATCGCAGCCGCGCAGTCCACCACCGAACCGGACAAGGCCCCCCGCACGCCGGCATCGCAGACGCTGCAGACCGTCCAGGTCACCGCCAACCTGCTCGGCACCATCACCGAGGGCAGCGGCGCGTACACGCCCGGTACCATCGCCACCGCCACCCGCCTGGTGCTGACGCCGCGCCAGACGCCACAGAGCATCAGCGTCATTACCCGCGCACAGATGGACGACTTCGGCCTGAACGGCATCGATGACGTCATGCGGGTGACCCCGGGTATCAGCATCGTCACCTACGACAGCGAGCGTACCGAGTACTACGCACGTGGATTTGCCGTGCAGAACTTCCAGTACGACGGCATCCCGATGTCGCGTGACTCGGCCTATTCGGCGGGCAACACGCTCAGCGATACCGCGATCTATGACCGCATCGAAGTGCTCAAGGGGGCCACCGGCCTGCTGACCGGCATGGGCGATCCAGGCGCGACCATCAACCTGGTGCGCAAGAAGCCGGGCAAGGACTTCGCCGGCAGTGCGACGCTGGGTGTCGGCCGCTGGGACGACTATCGTGCCGAGATCGATGTGGGTGGCCCATTGACCGCCGATGGGCGTGTGCGCGGCCGCGCGGTCGGTGCGTGGCAGGACAAGCATTCCAACCTCGACCACTACCAGCGCACCAGCAAGGTCGGTTACGCCGTGCTGGAGGCCGATCTGGGCGAGCGCACCCTGCTGACCGTGGGGGGCGATGCGATGGACAGCGATCCGAAGGGCTCGACCTGGGGCGGCATTCCGCTGCTGGACAGTGCAGGCAACTTCAATGACATGCCGCGCTCGTTCAACAACGGCACCCGTTGGAGTGGCTGGCGCCAGTATGTGCGTACCGGCTTTGCCACGCTGGAGCACACCTTCGACAACGATTGGGTCGCCAAGCTGCAGCTCAACCACCAGGTCAACGGCTATGACGCCGCGCTGGCCGGGGCGGCGGGTGGAAATCCTGATCCGGTCACTGGCGAAGGCGTGTCGCTGTGGCTGGGCAAGTATGTCGGCAAGACCGTCAGCAACGCTGCCGACTTCTATCTGAGCG
This sequence comes from Stenotrophomonas sp. S4, assembly GCF_054187805.2. Lineage (NCBI taxonomy): Bacteria > Pseudomonadati > Pseudomonadota > Gammaproteobacteria > Lysobacterales > Lysobacteraceae > Stenotrophomonas > Stenotrophomonas sp. S4. The sequence continues at coordinate 1,799,407 of NZ_CM196188.1, forward strand.
GTCATTTCGGCCTGTTTGGCCGCGAGCATGAGCTGGTGGTGGGCGGCAGTGCTTCGCGCAAGCGCTGGACCAATACCGGTTACTCGCCGCAGCCTGGCTACCCGACGGAAGTACCCGACTACCGCGCATGGCAGGGCGACATTCCCGAGCCGGAGTGGCAGCGCAGCTACAGCAACAACGAAGTGACGCGTGAGAACGGCCTGTACGTGGTCGGCCGTTTCGACGTGGCCGATCCGTTGAAGCTGATCGTCGGCAGCCGTCTGGCCAGCTACCGCTCGCCGGACACGCGCGAGACCGGCGTCTATGTGCCGTATGCCGGTGTGGTCTACGACCTGGGTGAGCACTACTCGGTGTACGCCAGCTACAGCACCATCTTCAAACCGCAGGGGCAGCGCGACGAGCAGGGCAAGGCGCTGGATCCGCTGGAAGGCCGCAGCTACGAGGTGGGCCTGAAGGCTGAGTTCTTCGATGGTCGCCTCAATGCCAGTGCGGCGTTGTTCCAGCTTGACCAGGACAACTTTGCCCAGCCCACCGGTGGCAAGACACCGGATGGTCAGGATGCCTATCGCGCCCTGATGGGGGTGCGTACCAAGGGTTACGAGCTGGAAATGTCTGGCCAGCTGGCCGAGGGCTGGCAGGTGCAGGGTGGGTTCTCGCACAAGATCGCGCGCCAGGCCGGTGGCAAGGTGACCACGCTGGAGCCGGAAAACCAGTTCAGCCTGCACACCAGCTACCGCCTGCGCGGCGACTGGAAGGGGCTGACGCTGGGCGGTGGCGCGCGCTGGCAGGATTCCACCTTCGGCGAGATCACCAACCCGGCCACGCAGGCCAAGGTGGTGCATCGCACCCAGCCTTATTGGCTGCTCGATGCGATGGCGCGCTATGAATTCAACGATCGCCTGTCGGCCACGCTCAACGTCAACAACCTGCTGGACAAGCGTTACTACACGATCTTCAGCTGGTACAGCACCTACACCTGGGGTGAGCCGCGCAATGTGCGGCTGGCGATGACGTACAGGTTCTGACGCCAGTCGCTGCACGAAAACGCCCGCGGTGCGTCATGGCATCGCGGGCGCTACGGTTACAGCGGCAGGTCGAACACCAGTACTTCGGCGTCGTTGCCGTTTTCCAGGGTCAGCTGCGCTTCGTCGCTGACCTGCAGCGCATCACCGGCTTCCAGGGTGATGCCGTTGACCTGCAGCTGCCCACGGGCCACCTGCACATAGGCGCCACGGCCGTTGCCGAGGGCGTGATGCAGCTTCTGACCGCCATCGAGGATGGTGGCGAAGATGCGGGCATCCTGATGGATGCGCAGTGAACCGTCGGCACCGTCCGGCGAAGCAATCAGGCGCAGCTGGCCGCGCTTGGTTTCCGGGGCGAAGTGGGTCTCCTCGTAGGACGGCGTGATGTTCTCCGCGTCCGGGAAGATCCAGATCTGCAGGAAGTGCACGGTCTCGTCGGCGGAGTGGTTGAACTCGCTGTGGCTGACACCGCTGCCGGCGCTCATGCGCTGCACGTCGCCGTAGCGCAGCACCGAGCCGGTGCCCATCGAGTCCTTGTGCTCCAGCGCGCCGCCCAGCACATAGGAAACGATCTCCATGTTGCTGTGGCTGTGGGTGCCGAAGCCCTGGCCGCCGATCACCTTGTCTTCGTTGATCACCCGCAGGGGGCCGAAGCTGACGTAGCGGGGGTCGTAGTAGTTGGCGAAGGAGAAGGTATGGCGCGAGGACAGCCAGCCATGCTCGGCCAGGCCACGGGTAGCGCTCTTGCGGATCTGCAGCATGATGGAATCTCCTTGTTCGATGGTTTCGATGGGGCGGGGTAGGGCGGTAGTTGCCGTGTTTCCCCGTTGGAGAGAAGTATCCGCTTGCGCCCGGGGTTTGAAAAACGGATAGTTTTGACGGCCATCATCGAAAAATTCGAATGCTCAAGCTCAGCCTCGATGCCCTGCAGATCCTGGACGCCATCGACCGCCGCGGCTCGTTCGCCGGCGCCGGCAAGGCCCTGCACAAGGTGCCTTCGACCATTTCCTACACCGTCGCCAAGCTGGAGGAGGACCTCGGCGTCCAGCTGTTCGACCGGGTCGGCCCGCGTGCCGAACCGACCGAGGCCGGACGCGCCCTGCTGGACGAGGGGCGGCATCTGCTGCGCGCGGCCCGCGAGCTGGAGCTGCGGGTGCGCCGGGTGGCGTCGGGCTGGGAGACCGAACTGACCCTGGCGGTGGACTCGGTGTTCCCGACCTGGCTGCTTGGTCCGGACATCGCTGCGTTTCGTGAGGCGGAGGCGCCGACCCGGCTGCGGCTGATCGGCGAGGCCCTGTCCGGCACCTGGGAGGCCCTGCTGGACCGCCGCGCCGACCTGCTGGTCGGCGCACCGGGCGAGGGGCCCAGTGGCGGCGGCTACGTGGTCGAGCCGCTGGGTACGGTGGCGTTCGTGTTCGCGGTCGCGCCGGATCATCCGTTGGCCAACGTACCGGGCTTGCTTGGTCGCGAGCAGCTGGTCGAGCACTGCGCGATCGCCGTCTCCGATTCGGCGCGGCGGTTGCTGCCGCGCACGGTGGGCCTGTTGATGGGGCAGGAGATGCTGACCGTGCCGGACATGGCCAGCAAGCTGAAGCTGCAGTGCGAAGGCGTGGGCTTCGGTTTCCTGCCCGAGCCGTGCGCGCGCGCGGCGGTGGCGCGTGGCCAGCTGGTGATCCGCGAGGTGGAGGAACACAAGCCGGAGGAAACGTTCTGGCTGGCCTGGCGCACCGGCGAGGATGGCGCGGCACTGCGCTGGTGGCGCGAGCGCCTGCGCAGGCCGGAGCTGCTGTCGCAGTGGTGGCAGGCAATGGCCAAGGGGTAGGGGTACGGCAGGGCTGCGCCCTGCACCCGCTACGGGCTGGAGCAACAGCAACAGCAAGAGCAGAAGCTGGTTTCCTGTGGGGAGGCGGGGTGGGGCCGGTTGCGGGGGCCGCTGCAAGTACGTCCATGTAAGCTCGGTCGCCGCATCCATGCGGCTCACGCCCCCGCAACCGGACCCACCCCGCCTTCGACAGTTTTCCGCGATCTGTCGGAACGGCGTACTGCTCTGGTAGGTGTCGACCTTGGTCGACACGGTAGATCCACGCCATGCGTGGATGAATTCATTCGATATCTGACAGATGTGTCGACCAAGGTCGACACCTACCAACAGCCGCGTGAACCTGTCGAAGGTGGGGCGGTGTCGGAGTGCGGGGTGTCCGCGGCATGGATGCCGCGGCCAAGCCCCCATGGACGGGTTCACGGCGTCCCCGCGCTCCGACACCGCCCCGCCAACCCAGGGAATGCCAGCTTTTGCTGTTGCCGTTGCCTTGGCTTGGCTTGAGGCATCTGCAGGTGCAGGTGCAGGGCGCAGCCCTGCCGAAAAACACACATAAAAAAACAGCAGGCCGAGGCCTGCTGTTTCGGTGTAATGGTGCGCCCGGAGAGATTCGAACTCCCGACCGCCTGGTTCGTAGCCAGGTACTCTATCCAACTGAGCTACGGGCGCCAATTACATAAACTTGTTGTGCTGACTGTGTATGGTGCGCCCGGAGAGATTCGAACTCCCGACCGCCTGGTTCGTAGCCAGGTACTCTATCCAACTGAGCTACGGGCGCGCGGTACACAATCAACTTACTGCCTAATTTTACTGCATTTCCAGCGGCGGATGCTGGAAACCTGTCGAGTGGTGCGCCCGGAGAGATTCGAACTCCCGACCGCCTGGTTCGTAGCCAGGTACTCTATCCAACTGAGCTACGGGCGCCCTGCGACAGGAGCGGAATTATGCGGATGTCGGCGCGCACCGTCAATAGTTTTGTGAAAATTTTCATCCAACTGAATGAAAAAGCTGTCAGCCACGGCGTCCGGGGCCTTCAGCCAGGCGAAATGATCGGCGCGCGTCCCCAGTTCCTGCGCGGACAGCACGCGCAGCTGCGCGTCCACATTCGGCAGTTTCGCCAGCAACGTCTGCATCGATCCGGTCGGTGCCAACCAGTCGTGCTCCATCAGCACCGCCTGCGCGCTGCCATGCACGCGCGCCATCTGCGCATCGAGGTCTTCGTCCATGCCGGCCGCGGCGTAGTGGTTGTTCAGGCCCACGCGCGCCCAGTCGGCGATCAGTCCGCGAGCTTCGGTGCCGCCGAAGCCGAGGCGCCGACCATGCAGCACGCCCTGGCGCTGCGCGATCCACGGCAGGAAGCGGTAGACCAGCGGCAGCAGCCAGCCGCGCGGTGGCGGGAAGCCACGCCAGAACGGTGAGCCGCTGGCCGCCAACCACAAGCGGTTGAAGTGCTGCGGGTTGCGGCCGGCATGCACGCAGGCCAGCTGACCGCCGAGGCTGTGGCCACCGATGATCCAGGGCAGGGCGCCGGCTTCATCATCCGCCGCGACAAGCACCGCCTGGCTGGTCGGCAGATCCTGCTCCAGTACTTCGCGATAGCCCCAGTCCTGCGTGTGCGATGGGCGCAGTGAGCTGCTGCCGTTGCCGCGCCACTCATGCAGGTACACCGCCACGCCCTTCGCCGCCAGCGCCTGCGCCAGCGGCAGGTAGTGGCGCGCGGCCACGCCCAGCGCTGGTAGCCACAGCAGGCGCGCGATGGGCTGTGCGGGCACGCAGGCGATCACCTCGTAGCGATGGCCATCAGTGCACTGCACGGCAATGACGTCCGGTGCGAGGCTCATGCGTGCGGTGCCGCGCCGAAGTGATCGAGCACCAGCACCTCGCTGCGGCCAGGCGCGTAGCCCTGCTGCAGGCCGCGTGCAACGTAGTCGATGCCGGCTTCGCAGGCGTTGGCCAGGCTCAGGCCGTTGCACAGCTGCGCGGCGATGGCCGAGGCCAGCGTGCAGCCGGTGCCATGTGCATCCAGTGGCAGGCGGGCGTGGATGAATTCTTCGCTGCTGACGCCGTCGAAGTAGCGGTCGATCACGCGGTTGCCTTCCTGCAGGTGGCCGCCTTTCAGCAGCACCGCGCCGGCACCGAGGTCGAGCAGGGCGGAAGCGGCGCGCTCCGCGTCATCGCCGTTGCCGATCTTGCGTCCGACCAGCAGCTCTGCTTCCGGCGTGTTCGGGGTGATCAGCGTGGCCAGCGGGATCAGGCGCTCGCGCATCGCCTGCAGGGCGCTGTCTTCCAGCAGGCGTGCGCCGCTGGTGGCGACCATCACCGGGTCCAGCACCACGTGCGGCGGGCGATGGCGCTCCAGTGCGTCGGCGACGGTGTTGATCACCTCGGCGTTGGCCAGCATGCCGAGCTTCACCGCGTGGATGTCGAAGTCGTCGAAGCAGGCATCCAGTTGTGCGCGCAGGAAATCGATCGGCGGCACATGCACGGCGATGACGCCTCGGGTGTTCTGTGCGGTCAGTGCGGCGATCGCGGAGAGGCCGTGCACGCGATGGGCTGCAAAGGCCTTCAGGTCGGCCTGGATGCCGGCGCCGCCGCCGGAGTCGGAGCCGGCGATGGTGAGGGCGGATACGGGAGTGGTCGGGCTCATCCAGCGATTGTGCCGTGGTCCCGCTGGGGAAGGTAGATCCACGCCATGCGTGGATGTCCTTGATTCAATGCCGCCAGCGCGCCCACTGCTGGTACAGCACGTAGCCCAGCCCGGTCAGGCCGGTCAGCAGGGCGGGGGCGAGCAGGGCGTCGTACTGCCAGCGCATGAACAGCCAGGCGCCGATCATGCCGCCGGCGAGGAAGCCGCTGATGATCAGTCCGCTGAGGGTCAGTCGTCGCACCTGCAGCGGCAGTCCGCGCAGCAGGTGGCCCAGGCCGATGCCGAGATCGGTGAACATGCCGCTGAGGTGGGTGGTGCGCACCACCGCGCCGCTGAAGGTGGTGGCCATTGCATTCTGCAGGCCGCAGGCCATGGCGGCGGCCAGGGCGCCCCAGATCTGGTGCCGTTCGAACAGCGGAATGGCCACCAGCAACAGTGCCGATTCCAGCGCCAGCGCCACGCCGTAGCGGCGGCCCAGCTGCAGGGTGCTGTCCTGGATCAGCAGGCCGCTGAGCATTGCGCCCAGCGAGAACGCGATCAGCAGGCCCCACAGGTGGCCAACCGCGCGCCAGTCACCCTGGGCCAGTGCCATGCCGAGCTGGCTGGTGCTGCCGGTCATGTGGCTGACCGCCTGGTGCTCGAAACCGAGGAAGCCGACCACGTTGACCATGCCGGCCACGCACGACAGCGCGACCGCGCCGATCCAGACCCAGGTGGGCAGGCGTATTCCCATCGGCGGGGCCCTCAGGGCCCGCCGAGGCCGCCGTTGAACTGCAGCTCGCTGAAGGTGTTGCTGGCCGGGTCGAACACCGCGCCCCAGAACTGCGCGCCGCCATCGCAGACGCGGATCGCTTCGCGGGCCGGATTGATGCCGCTGTCGTCGGGCAGGTGGAAGGCGTTGATGTAGATCAGCCGTTGGCCTGCGCTTTCGATGCCGACGTACTGGCGGTCAAAGTCGAGCACCTTCGGCACCTGGGCTTCCAGCGAAGACAGTTTCGCTTCCAGCTGGTCGACCTGTTGCCGGCTGGGCGCCCAGTAGCCGCTGACCCGCCCGGCCTCGCGGCCGGGGCTGGGCCGCGAGCAGGTGTCGAGCACCTGCGCGGCAATGATCGGGCGGGTGACCACCCAGGACTGGCCGGTACGCTCGGCGGTCGGCACGCTGGCCGGGCCGCGCGTGGTGGTGCAGGCACCCAGGGCGGCTGCGAGCGCGATCGCAGCCGTGGGCAGCAGCAGGCGGGTGCAGCGGTTCACAACACCTCCGAGGCGTAATCGGCCAGGCGCGAGCGTTCGCCTCGGCGCAGGGTGATGTGCGCACTATGCGGCCAGTTCTTGAAGCGATCCACCGCGTAGGTCAGGCCCGAGGTGGTCTCGGTCAGGTACGGGGTGTCGATCTGCTCGACGTTGCCCAGGCAGACGATCTTGGTACCGGGGCCGGCACGGGTGATCAGCGTCTTCATCTGCTTGGGGGTGAGGTTCTGCGCCTCGTCCAGGATCAGATAGCGCGACAGGAAGGTGCGGCCGCGCATGAAGTTCATCGAGCGGATCTTGATGCGGCTGGCCAGCAGGTCGTTGGTCGCCTGGCGCCCCCACGTGCCGCCTTCCTGGTTGTGCGTGAGCACTTCCAGGTTGTCGGTCAGTGCGCCCATCCACGGCGTCATCTTCTCTTCTTCGGTGCCGGGCAGGAAACCGATGTCCTCGCCAACGCTGACCGTGGCGCGGGTCATGATGATCTCGCGGTAGCGCTGCTGGTCCATCGTCTGCGCCAGGCCGGCGGCCAGCGCCAGCAGGGTCTTGCCGGTGCCGGCGGTGCCCAGCAGCGTGACGAAGTCGATCTCCGGATCCATCAGTGCGTTGAGGGCGAAGTTCTGCTCGCGGTTGCGTGCGCTGATGCCCCACACGGCGTGGCTGCCGTGGCGGAAATCATCGACCAGCGACAGCACCACCTTGCCGTCGCCGACCACGCGGCTGACGCGCAGCTCGACTTCATCTTCGCCAGGCAGGTAGACGTACTGGTTCGGGTACCACTCCTCGCCATCCTGCGCCAGGATTTCGTAATGCGTGCGGCCCTTGTCGCTCCAGCTGCGCAGGTCATCGCCGTGGCGCTTCCAGAAGTCTTCCGGCAGCTCGGTGGCGCCGGTGTAGAGCAGGCTGAAATCGTCCAGCGCGCGGTCGTTCTCGTAGTCCTCGGACACGATGCCGGCGATGGCGGCCTTGATCCGCAGGTTGATGTCCTTGGAGACGAACACCACCGGCAGGTCCGGGGTTTCTTCCTTCAGCGCCAGGATCGCGCCGAGGATGGCGTTGTCCGGGATGACCTTGCCGAAGCTCTTGCCGGCGTCGAAATGGCTGGTCTGGAAGCGCAGCTTGCCGGCGCTCTGCTTGCCGCGCAGCTGCAGGCCATTGGGTCGCTGCAGCGGAATGCCGTCGGCCAGGTTGTCCAGGCCGGATTCCTGCACCAGCTCGTTGAGGAAGCGGCTCACCTGGCGGGCGTTGCGGCTCGCTTCGGAGGTGCCCTTCTTGCCGTTGTCCAGCTCCTCGATCACCTGCATGGGCAGGTAGACGTCGTGCTCCTCGAATTTGAACAGCGCGGTGGGATCGTGCATCAGCACGTTGGTATCCAGCACGTAGATGCGCTTGCCTCGGGTCATCGTCGATTCCTGGTTACGGACAGGGAAAAACCACCACGGCCTGCTGCGGGGCAGGGTGATGGCAGACACAGTAGGCAGTGGGACTCACTTGGACTGGGAGGCCTTCAGTTCGGCGAGAACGGCATCGGCATGACCTGCAACCTTGACCTTGCGCCAGGACTGCACGATGCGGCTGTCGGGGGAAATCAGGAAGGTGCTGCGTTCGATGCCACGTACCTGCTTGCCGTACATGTTCTTCATCTTGATCACGTCGAAGGCGCTGCACAGCGCTTCGTCGCCATCGCTGACCAACGGGAAGTTGAAGCCCTGCTTGGCACAGAAGTTGTCGTGCGACTTCACCGAATCGCGCGAGACGCCCAGCACGACCGCGCCGGCCTTCTTGAATTTCGGCAGCAGTGCGTTGAAGTCGATGCCTTCGGTGGTGCAGCCGGGGGTGCTGTCCTTGGGATAGAAGTACAGCACCAGCCAGTGGCCGACGTAGTCGCCGAGAGTGGCCTGTTCGCCACCGGACAGCGCCAGCGGCAGGGAGAGGGTGGTGCTGTCCAGGGTATCGCCGTTGTTCATGAGGTCCTTCTGTCGAGCCTGGGTTCTTTCCAAGACAATTGCATGAAACGCCACGCGCCCGTGAGAGGCGCGCGAAAAAATCAGGAATTCATTCAGAACTTCATCGGGTCCATGATCGCGTCCAGGTTCAGGTGGTCGCAGAACTCAAGGAAATCGTCGCGCAGCGCGGCGATGTGCATGTTGGCCGGCACGCCGATGGTGACCTGTGCACTGAACATTTCCGCACCGGTCTGCATGGCGCGGTAGCGCGTGCTCTGCAGGTTCTCGATGGTGATGCCCTGGCGGTCGAAGAAGTCGGCCAGCTGGAACAGGATGCCCGGCTTGTCGGCGGCGATCACTTCGACGATGTACGGCAGCAGGTTGGACTGCGCCTGCTTGGCGGCGGTGCGGTACCAGACCAGCTTCAGTCCTTCCTCGCGCTCCAGCCGGGTCAGCATCGCCTCGAGCTTGGCCACCGAGTCCCAGGAGCCGGTGGCCAGGGCGGTGACCGAGACATCGCGGCCGACCGTGGCCAGGCGTGCGTCCACCAGGTTGCAACCGCTGTCGGCGATGCGGCGGGTGACGGACAGCAGGGGGGACTCCGGATGCGTCGTATAGGCGTTGATCAGGAGGTGGTTTTCGCTCGGCGCGGGGCGCGGGGTGGTGTCGGTCAAGGCGATTCCGGGTAATGCATGCGTTAGTCTGAATGCCCGCCAGAGGCGGGGATCCACCGGTGTCCAGCATACTTGCCCGTGCTTTCGCGCCGCAAGTAACATTCAGGTCGCCCCCAGCCTTTCGTGGCGGGCGTTTCCCTTTCCAGCCAAGAGCAGCACGTCCTTGTCCCTTTCCGGCCTCATCACCGCGCTGGCGACCCCGTTCCGGGCCGACGGCGCCCTCGATCCCGATGGTTGGCAGCGCCTGCTGCACCTGCAACTGGAGGGTGGCGTCCATGGCGTTGTCGTGGCTGGCTCGACCGGCGAAGCGGCGACCCTGACCGATGCCGAGTACGACCAGCTGCTGGCCAGCGCGGTCGAACGCATCGGCGGCCGCATTCCGGTCATGGCCGGCACCGGCCTGTCGGGCACCGCCAAGACCATCGAACAGACCCGCCGTGCCGCCGCCCTTGGCGCCAGCCACGCGCTGGTGGTCACCCCGCCGTACGTGCGGCCGACCCAGGCCGGCCTGATCGCGCACTACCGCGCGGTTGCCGACCAGGGCGGGCTGCCGGTCGTGCTGTACAACGTGCCCGGCCGTACCGGCTGCGACATGCAGCCGGAGACCGTGGCCGAACTGGCCAGCCATCCCAACATCGTCGGCATCAAGGAGGCGGTGGGTGACACCGGCCGGGTGCAGGCGCTGCTCGCCCTGCGCAGTCCGCAGTTTGCCGTGTTCAGTGGCGACGACGGTACGGCGGCGCGCTCGATCCGGGCCGGCATCGATGGCCTGATCTCGGTCGGCTCCAACGTGCTGCCCGGCGCCTACCGCCGGATGTGCGAGCTGGCTGCCGCCCACGACCACGAAGCCACCGGGTCCTGGGATGCGCGCCTGCAGCCGTTCCATGATTTCTGCGGCGTTGAGCCGAACCCGATTCCGGTCAAGGCGTTGCTGCGCCGTATCGGCATCGGTCACGACCTGCGCCTGCCGCTGCTGCCGCTGTCGGCGGCGCACCATCCGGCGGCCGATCATCTTGCCGGCGACATCGCCGCCCTCGAAGCCCTTTCCAGCCACTGACCTTCCGTCTTGGTCTGACCCAGGAGATTCACATGCGTCAATCCGTATCCACCGTCCGCGTGCTGTCCTACGCCCTGCTTGCGGTGGCCGTTGCCGCCGGCACCACCGGCTGCTTCAAGCGTGGCGTCAAGGGCGACTACGCCCTGGCCCCGGAAATGCGTCCGCTGGAAGTGCCGCCGGACCTGAACCTGCCCAACGCCACCAGTGACAACAAGGTGCCGACCCTTGCCTCGGCGACCAAGCCGGCGGCCCCGGTGGCTGCGGCCCCGGCCGTGGGCAACACCGGTTTCACCATCGCCGGCGGCAAGGACGAGGCTTTCGCCAAGGTCGGCACCGCGCTGGAAGGCGTGGAAGGCGTGACCATCGCCAGCCGCGCGCAGCTGCTGGGCTCGTATGACGTGGCCTACGAAGGCAGCAACTTCCTGGTCCGCGTGGTCGCCGTCGATGCCGGCGCCTACATCTCCGCGGTCGACCCGCGTGGCCTGCCGGCCACTGCAGAAGCGCCGGTGAAGCTGATCGCCGCACTGAAGGCGAAGCTGGCCCAGTAAGGGCGGGTCGGGTAGGGGCCGACCTTGGTCGGCGCTTCTGTGCCAACCAAGGTTGGCACCTGCCGAGAACAAAAAAGGGCGCCATGGGCGCCCTTTTTCGTTGCCGCAGCGGGCGCTTCTCAGCGCTCCAGCAGCTTCAGCTTGTCCGGCTTGCCGTCCCATTCGCCGGCGTCGGCGGGCGGGTCCTTGCGCACGGTCAGCACCGGCCACTCCTTCGCCAGCTCGGCGTTGAGGGCAACGAAGCCCTCCTGGCCCGCAGGAACATCGTCCTCCGGGAAGATTGCATTGACCGGGCACTCCGGCTCGCAGAGGGTGCAGTCGATGCACTCATCCGGGTCGATCACCAGGAAGTTCGGGCCTTCGTGGAAGCAATCCACGGGGCACACTTCCACGCAATCGGTGTGTTTGCACTTGATGCAGTTTTCGGTGACGACAAAGGGCATGGGCTTGGGGGTGGATCGATTCCTGAACCCGCCAATTCTAGAACAGGTTGGCCCCCGGTGTCGGCGCGGGACGGAAAACGGGCGTCTGGCAGGCGCGGCCGTGGCGGTCATTGGCGGCACGGCAGGGCCTGTGCGACGCTGCGCGGCAACCGGTCCTGGTGGCCGGGCTCCCTTCCCAGCAGGATCATCCATGTCCCAAGCCCAGTCCGGCACCGCCTCCCACGGTGGTGAAAACACGGCGTTCATCGTCCTGATCAGTTGCGTGGCCACGCTCGGTGGTTTCCTGTTCGGCTTCGACAGTGGTGTCATCAACGGCACGGTCGATGGCCTGCGCCAGGCCTTCAACTCCAGCGAGGCGGCGCTGGGTTTCGAAGTCGCCTCGATGCTGCTGGGCTGCGCGATCGGTGCATTCCTGGCCGGCTGGTTGGGCGACCGCCTGGGGCGCCGTGGTGTCCTGATCGTGTCCGCGCTGATGTTCCTGGTCTCGGCGCTGGGCGCCGGGGCGGCCCACGCGTCCTGGCTGTTCATCGCGGCCCGGGTGCTGGGCGGCTTTGCGGTGGGGGCGGCCAGCGTGATGTCTCCTGCCTACATCGCCGAAGTCGCCTCGGCGCGCTATCGCGGCCGGCTGGCCACGGTGCAGCAGATGGCGATCATCTGCGGTTTGTTCGCGGCCTTCCTCAGCAATTACCTGCTGGCCCGCGCCGCCGGCGCCTCGACCGAGCCCTTGTGGCTGGGCCATGAGGCCTGGCGCTGGATGTTCTGGATGCAGGCGCTGCCGTCGGGGTTGTTCCTGCTGCTGTTGCTGGTGATCCCGGAAAGCCCGCGTTTCCTGGTGCTGAAGGGCCGCCAGGCGCAGGCGAGGGCGGTGCTGTCGCGGCTGTATGGCGAGGCCGCTGCCACGGCCAAGCAGGCCGAGATCGAGGCCAGCCTGTCCCAGGACCAGCACAAGCCACGCTTCAGTGATCTGCGCGACAAGGTCACCGGCAAGCTGCGCCCGATCCTCTGGGTGGGCATCGGCCTGGCCATGTTCCAGCAGCTGGTCGGCATCAATGTGGTGTTCTACTACGGCGCGGTGCTGTGGCAGGCGGTGGGTTTCTCGGAAAGCGATGCGCTGCTGATCAATGTGCTGTCCGGCGCACTGAGCATCGGTGCCTGCCTGCTGACGGTGCTGCTGATCGACCGCATTGGTCGCAAGCCGCTGCTGTGGGTCGGCTCGGTCGGCATGTCGGTGGCGCTGGTGCTGATGGTGGTGGCATTTGCCAGCGGCAGCCTGGTCGATGGGCGCCTTCAGCTGTCCGATGGCATGGGGCGGCTGGCGCTGGTTGCGGCCAACGTCTACGTGGTGTTCTTCAACATGTCCTGGGGCCCGGTGATGTGGGTGATGCTGGGCGAGATGTTCCCCAACCAGATCCGCGGCCCGGCGCTGGCCGTGGCGGGGGCCGCGCAGTGGACCTCGAACTTCGCGATCACCGTGACCTTCCCGATGCTGCTGGCCGGCATCGGCCTGGCTGGCGCCTATGGCATCTACGCGGTCGCCGCGATCCTCTCGATCTTCTTCGTGGTCCGCTGCGTGCGCGAGACCAAGGGCAAGGAGCTGGAGCAGATGGAAGGCTGACGTCGCCTGGCTTCGGTTGCATTCCGTTGGCGCCTGGTTGTCCCGAGTTTGAGGGGGCAGGCCGCCCTCTCCAGGACACGCAAAAGCCCATCCATGGTGCTCGATGGCGCCATCCATGGCGCCAACGGTCCTGGAGAGGGCGGCCTGCCCCCTCCTGACAGTTTCATGGTGCGTGCGGACGCGGCGAAGCGCTGGTCGGTTGTTGCCGGGGTTCGCGGGAAACCGTCCGGAGCCGGTGGGGTCACCCAGGGCGGGACCGTTGGCGCCATGGGGTGGCCGCATGCGCCCGACGGGTTGGGCAGGAGCCCAACCCCGGTCTTGCCGTGTGCGCAGGACAGCGCACGCGAGCAAGGCGCCATCGAGCCCCCATGGATGGGTTCACGGCGTGTCCTGCCCTGGGTGACCCCACCGGCTCAAGCCGATTGCAGGGAAGCGCCGATGCGACCAACCCGACCGCAGTCACTGCAATCCCGGAAAACAGAAAAGCCCGCACGAGGCGGGCTTTTTCGGTTCCTGCTGCGGCGACTGGCGCTCCCTAGGGGACTCGAACCCCTGTTTTAGCCTTGAGAGGGCCACGTCCTAACCACTAGACGAAGGGAGCGTAACTGTGTCGCTGCCGAGGCAGGAGCGCTAGTATATGCACCTCGATGCCATTGGGCAATCCCGAAACTTCAACCGGAAGCGCCAACATCATTTCCTCTGCTACATCACCGTTCAGCCTGCGCGTCATCCCGCGCGACCAGCACACGATCTCCCGCAAGGACATCAGCCCGAACGCCCTGCGCGTGCTTTATCGCCTGCGCGATGCCGGCTTCGGCGCCTACCTTGTCGGCGGCGCGGTGCGCGATCTGCTGGTCAATGGCCAACCCAAGGATTTCGACGTGGCCACCGACGCCACGCCCGAACAGGTCAAGCAGCTGTTCCGCAACTGCCGCCTGATCGGCCGCCGGTTCCGCCTCGCCCATGTGGTGTTCGGCCGCGAGATCATCGAAGTCGCCACCTTCCGTGCCAACAGCGATGACGGCAGCGGCGACCGTGAGATGGAAAACGGCATGCTCGTGCGCGACAACGTGTACGGCACCATCGAAGACGACGCCATCCGCCGCGACTTCACCTGCAACGCCCTGTACTACGCCATCGAGGACTTCTCGGTGCGCGACTACACCGGCGGCTTCGAGGACGTGCAGGCGCGCCTGATGAAGCTGATCGGCGACCCCGAGCAGCGTTACCGCGAAGATCCGGTGCGCATGCTGCGTGCGGTGCGCCTGGCGGCCAAGCTCGGCTTCCAGATCGAAGAGGGCACTGCCGCACCGATCCCGCACCTGGCCGGCCTGCTCAACGAAGCCGCGCCGGCGCGCCTGTTCGAGGAAGTGCTCAAGCTGTTCCTGTCCGGGCATGGCGTGGCCAGCTTCGAAGGCCTTGAGCGTTACGGCCTGCTCGACGTGCTGTTCCCGGAAAGCGCCAAGGCGCTGAAGGCCAACCGCACCGGCGCGTTGCGCCGCATGCTGGTCGAGGGCCTGGCCAATACCGATGCACGGGTGGCCAACGACGAACCGGTGTCGCCGGCGTTCCTGTTCGCGCTGCTGCTGTGGCCGGCCTTCTGCCGCGCACAGGCGACCCTGCTCAAGCAGGGCGTGGCACCGGAAGAGGCGCAGCGCCGCGCCGCCGACCGCGTCACCGTGCAGCAGTTGAGCACCATCGCGCTGCCGCGCCGCTTCTCGCTGCCGATGCAGGAAATCTGGCTGCTGCAGTCGCGCTTCAGCTCGCGCCAGCGCAAGCGCGTGTTCCGTACCCTGACCCATCCGCGCTTCCGTGCCGCGTTCGATTTCCTCAGCCTGCGTCAGGTGGCTTCGTCCGAACATGCTGCCGATGTCGAGTTCTGGCGCGAAGCGCAGGCGCAGTCCGGTCGTGAGCTGGAGTCATCGCTGGATGCGATGCACAGCGAAGAAGGGGATGACGAGAGCGGGGCGCCGCGCAAGCGCCGTCGTCGCCGTCGCCGTCCCGGTGCCACGGCCGGTGCAGCGGGCGAGTAAGCGATGACCCTTGCCTGGATCGGCCTCGGCGCCAACCTTGGTGACGCGGCCGCCACCGTCGGCGCGGCGATTGCCGCGCTGGACGGCCTGCCCGGGACCCGCCTGCGCCAGGCCTCGCGGCTTTATGCAACGCCGGCCTGGGGCAATGAAGACCAGCCGCCGTTCGTCAATGCGGTGGCCTCGGTCGAAACGACGCTGCCGGCCGATGAGCTGCTGCAGGCGATGCTGGCACTGGAGCAGGGTTTTGGCCGCGTGCGCGATCCGGCGATGCACTGGGGGCCGCGCGCGCTGGACCTGGACCTGCTGCTGTATGGCATGCAGGTACTCGATCAGCCCGGCCTGCAGGTGCCGCATCCGTACCTGCACGAGCGTGCCTTCGTGTTGGTGCCGCTGGCCGAAATCGCGCCGGAACTGACAATTCCTGGCCATGGACGCGTGCAGGATGCAGTGATGCGGGTCGATGCCTGCGGGATCGCGCCGATAGGGTGATAATGACCGGGTTATCTCCCCCGGTTATCAGCACATGAGCACCCACGCAGACAGCAAGCCCTGGACCGTTCCCGCCCTGGCCGAGGCCAAGCGCAATGGCCAGAAGCTGGTCATGTTGACCGCCTACGACGCCGGCTTCGCCCGCACTTTCGACGCCAACGGCGTTGACCTGATCCTGATCGGCGACTCGCTGGGCATGGTCGTGCAGGGCCATGATTCGACCCTGCCGGTAACCGTGGCGGACATGGTCTACCACACCCGCGCCGTGGCCCGCGTGCTGCAGCGTGCGCTGCTGGTGGCCGACCTGCCGTTCGGCGCCGACGCCACCCCGGAGCGCGCGCTGGATGCCTCGTTGCAGCTGCTGCAGGCCGGTGCCGAGATGGTCAAGATCGAAGGTGCCGGCTTCAAGGTCGACATCATCCGCTACCTGGTGGAGCGCGAGATTCCGGTCTGCGCGCATCTGGGCCTGACCCCGCAGTCGGTGCTGCGCCTGGGCGGCTTCAAGATCCAGGGTCGTGGCGACGCCGCGCGCCAGCTGGTGGAAGATGCCAGGGCCGTGGCCGCTGCCGGCGCCAGCATCATGGTGCTCGAATGCGTGCCGACCCCGGTCGCTGCCGAAGTGACCGCTGCGGTGGATGTGCCGACCATCGGCATTGGTGCGGGCCCGCAGTGCGATGGCCAGGTGCTGGTGCTGCACGATTTCCTTGGCCTGGACAGTGGCCATCGCCGTCCCAAGTTCGTCAAGGATTTCCTTGCCGAAGGTGGCTCGGTGGCCGGTGCCACCCGCGCCTATGCCGACGCGGTGCGCGACGGCAGCTTCCCCGACGAACAGCACGCCTACGCCCAATGATCCAGACCTTCAACGAGCTCGGCGCACTGCGCGAGCAGATCGCCCAGTGGAAGCGCGAGGGGCTGCGCGTGGCGCTGGTGCCGACCATGGGCAACCTGCATGGGGGCCACCATTCGCTGGTGACCCTGGCCCGCCAGTACGCCGACAAGGTGGTGGCGAGCATCTTCGTCAACCCGACCCAGTTCGGCCCCAACGAGGATTTCAGCCGCTACCCGCGCACGCCCGAGGCCGACGTGGCCGGGCTGGAGCAGGTCGGCTGCGATGCCGTGTGGCTGCCCAGCGTGGAGGCGATGTATCCGCTGGGCGTGGACAGGACCACGCGCATGCACGCGCCGGGTGTCAGTGAAGTACTGGAAGGCGCCAGCCGCCCGGGACACTTCGATGGCGTGTGCACGGTGGTGGCGCGCCTGTTCCTGCAGGTGCAGCCGGACGTGGCCGTGTTCGGCCGCAAGGACTACCAGCAGCTTGCCGTGATCAAGCAGATGGTGGCCGAGCTGTCGTTCCCGATCCAGATCGTCGGTGCGGAGATCGTGCGGGACGAGGATGGCCTGGCCAAGAGTTCGCGCAACCAGTACCTGAGCGCCGAACAGCGCCCGGTCGCGACCACCCTCCACCGCACCCTGATGGGGATGCGCGAGGGCTACGTCGCGGGGCAGGCGCGCGAGCGCATCGAGGCCGATGCCACCGCTGCGCTGCAGGCCGCCGGTTTCCAGGTCGACTACGCCGTGCTGCGCACTCCGGAACTGGCCGAGCCGACCTTCGACGGCGGTGGCCGCGTGGCGCTGATTGCCGCGCGGCTGGGCACCACCCGCCTGATCGACAACCTGGAGTTCTGAGCCGCATGCGGCTCCGGGGCGCCCGCAATGGGCGCCTCTCACATCCCACGGACGGGAGACTGGACATGACACCCCGCACCACTGACGCCGGCCGCCTTGCCCAGGCCTCGATCTTCGCTGTACTGGCTGCCGGCATGCTGCCGGCGCAGCTGTTCGGCGGCCTGCTGTTCGCATTGGACCTCGGGCGTACGCCGGTGCCGGCCCTGATCGGTGGCGGGCTGATGTTCGTACTGGCGGTCTGCAATGCCATTGCCGTGCTGTTGCCGATGGCGCTGATCCTGCAGTCTCAGCAGCGCCTGCGCCGGGTCGGTTTCGTCCTTGTGGGGTTCGGCCTGGGCGCGCTGGCCATGGCCACCTGTGCCTGGCCGGGCGACGACAGCGGCCCGCTGCTGCAGCGCCTGCGCTACATCGACACCTTCGACGTGATCAGCTATGGCCTGTCAGTGCTGGCTGCCGGGGGCTTCGGTGCGGTGGCCGGCTGGGCGTTCCATGCGGTGTTCCGCCTGTCGCAGGCAGGTAGCGTTGGCCCCATGCCGCCAGCGCTGCCGGGCGAGGGCGCCTGAACGGCCTTCAGCGTCCTGCTGCAGCCCCCTGATGACGGCCAAGCGGGTGCTAGAATCCGCTCTTTCCTTTGCCGTTGCAGCGCCCCCATGCACCTGTCCCTGCTCAAGACCAAGATCCACCGCGCCACCGTCACCCATTCCGAGCTGAACTACGAAGGCTCGATCGCCATCGATGACAACCTGCTGGCTGCCACCGGCATCCGCGAGTTCGAGCAGGTGCACATCTGGGACGTGACCAACGGTGCGCGTTTCTCGACCTACGCCATCCGCGCCGAAGCAGGCAGCGGCGTTGTCTCGCTCAACGGTGGCGCCGCGCGCCACGTGCAGGTCGGTGACATCATCATCATCGCCGCGTTCGCCAGCATGACCGAGCAGGAAGCTGACAGCTTCAAGCCGAAGCTGGTGTACGTTGATGGCAACAACCAGATCACCCACACCAACGACACGATCCCGACCCAGGCCGCATGACAACGAACAACGGATTCGACTCGCTGCATTCCCACGCCCAGCGCCTGAAGGGCGCAAGCATTCCCAGCCTGCTCGCCGCCGAACCCGGCCGTGTACAGGACCTGGCGCTGCGGGTCGGTCCGTTGTATGTCAATTTCGCCCGGCAGAAGTACGATGCCGCAGCGTTGCAGGCGCTGTTGGCGCTGGCTGCCGAGCGTGATGTCGGCGGCGCCATCACGCGCCTGTTCCGCGGCGAGCAGGTCAACCTGACCGAAGGGCGCGCCGCGCTGCATACCGCGCTGCGTGGCGATGTGGTCGATGCGCGGGTGGCGGCCGAGGCCTATGCCACCGCGCGCGCGATCCGCCAGCGCATGGGCGTGCTGGTGCGCGCGCTGGAAGACAGTGGCGTGACCGATGTGGTCAGTGTCGGCATCGGTGGTTCCGACCTTGGCCCACGCCTGGTCGCCGACGCGCTGCGCCCGGTCACCGGTGCGCGCCTGCGCGTGCATTTCGTGTCGAACGTGGACGGCGCCGCCATGCAGCGCACGCTGGCCACGCTGGATCCGGCCAAGACCGCCGGCATCCTGATCTCCAAGACCTTCGGCACCCAGGAAACGCTGCTCAACGGCCAGATCCTGCACGACTGGCTGGGCGGCAGCGAGCGCCTGTATGCCGTCAGCGCCAATCCGGAACGTGCCGCGAAGGCCTTCGCGATCGCCGCCGATCGCGTACTGCCGATGTGGGACTGGGTCGGTGGCCGTTATTCGCTGTGGTCGGCGGTCGGTTTCCCGATCGCGCTGGCGATCGGCTTCGAGCGCTTCGAGCAGCTGCTGGAAGGCGCCGCGCAGATGGATGCGCATGCGCTGGATGCACCGCTGGAGCGCAACCTGCCGGTGCTGCACGGCCTGACCGACATCTGGAACCGCAACGTGCTGGGCCATGCCACGCATGCGGTGATGACCTACGACCAGCGCCTTGCGCTGCTACCGGCCTACCTGCAGCAGCTGGTGATGGAGAGCCTGGGCAAGCGCGTGCAGCGTGATGGTGCGCCGGTCACCACCGACACCGTGCCGGTGTGGTGGGGCGGGGCGGGCACCGATGTGCAGCACAGCTTCTTCCAGGCGCTGCACCAGGGCACCAGCATCGTTCCGGCCGACTTCATCGGCTGCGTGCACAACGATGATCCCTACACGATCAATCACCAGGCCCTGCTGGCCAACCTGCTCGCACAGACCGAGGCACTGGCCAATGGCCAGAGCAGCGATGATCCGCACCGTGATTACCCGGGCGGCCGCCCGAGCACGCTGATCCTGCTCGACGCGCTGAGCCCGCAGGCGCTGGGTGCGCTGATCGCCATGTACGAACACGCCGTGTACGTGCAGTCGGTGATCTGGAACATCAACGCGTTCGACCAGTTCGGTGTCGAGCTGGGCAAGCAGCTGGCCAGTGGCCTGCTGCCGGCGCTGCAGGGCGAGGATGTGGCGATTGCCGATCCGATGACCCGCGAGATCCTGGCGCAGCTGAAGGGCTGAGGTTCTGGTGCCGGCCAGCGGCCGGCACTACCGGTGGTCCTGCCTTCTCGTAGTGCCGGCCGCTGGCCGGCATTCTGGCGATGCCTTCACCGTTCATGAGGTTGCCGGCCAGCGGCCGGCACTACCACGTCACCGGCTCGGGTCGCGCTCCGGGCTCGGCCGCTTGGCCAGCTTGCGCTGCAGCGAGCGCCGGTGCATGCCGAGCAGGCGCGCGGCCGCTGACACATTACCGCCGGTCTCGTGCATCGCCTGCTGGATGTGTTCCCACTGCAGGCGGCTGATCGGCGTCATCGCATCGGGCACTTCCATTTCGCCATCGTCGGCCGGGCCGTCGTCTTCCTCGCCGAGGGCGCGCAGGATCATCGGCACCGTGGCCGGCTTCGGCAGGTAATCATCCGCACCCAGCTTGATCGCCTCCACCGCGGTGGCGATGCTGGCGTAGCCGGTCACCAGCAGGATCCGCATGTCCGCGCGCAGCGCGCGCAGCGGCTGGATCAGTGCCAGGCCGGAATCGCTGCCCAGCTTCAGGTCGATCAGCGCGAACGCCGGTGGATGCTGGCGGGCCAGCGCCAGCGCACTGGCGGCATCCTGTGCGGTTTGTGTTTCAAGCCCCTTGCGGGCCAGGCTGCGTTGCAGGGTACGCAGGTACAGCTCGTCGTCGTCGACCAGCAGGCCCAGGGTGGAATGGTGAAGGCTCATGGGGTGTCCTCGCGTGGGGCCAGCGGCAGGCGGAAGCCGACGCGGCTGCCGGCCCCCTGGGCCGGGCGCATCCACATCTCGCCGTCGAGGCGTTCGATGGTGGCATGGGACAGGGCCAGGCCGACGCCCATGCCCTCGCTCTTGCTGCTGCCGAACAGCTTGCCCGGCAGCACGGCGGCACGGGCGTCGAAGCCATGGCCGTAGTCGCGGACTTCGCCGATCAGGTCGTCGCCTTCGATGCGCAGGTCCAGGTCCACACGTGGCCGGCCGGCCTTCTCGCCGGCATCGGCAGCGTTGTTGAGCAGGACCATCAGCAGATGGCCCACGCCCGGGTCGAGCGGCAGCCGCAGCGGCGCATCGTCGTTGCGGTGCAGGTCGATGGTCGGCCGCACCAGGCGCCATTGCTCCAGTACCTGCTGGGCGCTGGAGTGGCTGCGGCCCGGTGCGTCGGCCGAGGCCGGAGCAGCCAGCGCCAGCACGCGCTCCCGGCACTGCACCAGCAGCTCGCGCAGGGTTTCCATGTCCTCGCGCACTTCCGGCTCTTCGCTGCGCTCGGCGACGTCGTCGGCGAGCAGGGTCATCGTCGCCAGCGGCGTGTTCAGTTCATGCGCCACCGAGGCGGCATGGGTGGCCAGCGCGACGATGCCCTCGTTGCGGGCGAAGCGCTCGCGCAGTGCCGACAGTTCCAGTTCGCGCTCCCGCAGGGCCAGCGCCAGCCGGGTGGAGAAGGCCAGCACCACCGCGGCGGAAATCAGGAAGTTGGCGACCACCCCCCAGCGATTGAGATCCTGCGCGCGGAAATAACCGTCCGGCAATGGCTGGCCGAAGATGCCGCTGGCGGCGTAGCCGAGCAGGCAGGCCAGCGCCACCGCCAGTGCCCAGCGCAGGGGCAGGGCGAACGCGGCCAGTGCGATCAGGATCAGGAACAGTGAACTGAACGGGTTGGCCATGCCACCGCTCCAGCCGACCATCCAGGTCAGGATGATCACGTCCACCAGGATGTGGCCGAATGCGGTCAGCGGCGCGGTGTCGGCCGCTTCCGGGCGCAGTTGGGTATAGATGTTGAACAGAGTCAGCACCGCCACGCCTGCCCACAGCGGCAGCTGCGGCAATGGCAGGCCCAGCACCCAGGTGGCGACCAGGATGGTGGCGGCCTGGCCGCCTACGGCAAGCCAGCGCAGGCTGCACAGGGTACGGAGAAACGGGGCGTCGGGACCGGTCATTCACGCTCATCGTATGCGTTCACGGGCGGCCGTGCCTGCGACAATAGGCCGCAGCCGTGCCACCGGCTGAATGCGAGTCACCCGGAATGCGGGGGCGGGCGGTAGAATGCGCCCATGCACGACGCCGTCACCCGCCCGACTCCTCCCTCCGATGCCACCTCCTGGCCCCGCCGCCAGACCCATGCCGTGCAGATCGGCGGGGTCACCGTAGGCGGAGGCAAGCCGGTGGTGGTGCAGTCGATGACCAACACCGACACGTCCGACGTGGCCTCCAGCGTGAAGCAGGTGGCCGAGCTGTGGCGGGCCGGTTCGGAAATGGTGCGGTTGACCGTCAATACCGTGGAAGCCGCTGGGGCGATTCCGCGCATCGTCGACAAGCTGGCGATGATGGGCATCGACGTGCCGCTGATCGGCGACTTCCATTACAACGGCCACCAGCTGCTGACCGCCGAACCGGCGTGTGCCGAAGCGCTGGCCAAGTACCGCATCAACCCGGGCAACGTCGGCTTCGGCAAGAAGAAGGACCTGCAGTTCGCCCAGCTGATCGAGTTCGCGATCCGCTACAACAAGCCGGTGCGCATCGGCGCCAACTGGGGCTCGCTGGACCAGGCCCTGGCGGCGAAGCTGATGGACGAGAACAACCTGCGCGAGCAGCCCTGGGATGCCGGTCGCGTGCTGCGCGAAGCGCTGATCCGCTCGGCGCTGGATTCGGCCGAGCAGGCGGTGGAACTCGGCCTGCCGCGCGACCGCATCGTGCTGTCGGCCAAGGTCAGTGGCGTGCAGGAGCTGATCGCGGTGTACCGCGACCTGGCCCAGCGCTCCGATTTTGCCCTGCACCTGGGCCTGACCGAGGCCGGTATCGGCAGCAAGGGCATCGTCGCCTCGTCGGCGGCGTTGAGCGTGCTGCTGCAGGAAGGCATCGGTGACACCATCCGCATCTCGCTGACCCCGGAGCCGGGCCAGTCGCGCACGCAGGAAGTGATCGTCGCCCAGGAACTGCTGCAGACCACCGGCCAGCGCGCCTTCACGCCGCTGGTCACGGCCTGCCCGGGCTGTGGTCGCACCACCTCCGAGTTCTTCCAGGAACTGGCCAAGGTGGTGCAGAACCATGTGCGCGAGAAGATGCCGCTGTGGAAGATCCACCACCCGGGTGCGGAGAACATGACCCTGGCGGTGATGGGCTGCATCGTCAATGGGCCGGGTGAGTCGCGGCACGCCAACATCGGTATTTCGTTGCCGGGCACCGGTGAAACCCCGGCCGCGCCCGTGTTCGTCGATGGCGAGAAGAAGGTGACCCTGCGTGGCGAGAACATCGCCCAGGAGTTCGTCGCCCTGATCGACGATTACGTCGAACACAAGTATGTCCGAAGCGCCGGATAAGCCCGCGATCCTCGCTGCGCCGGAGTCCGCCTCCGGTTTCCGCCACTGGATGGCGCGCAATGCCTGGCGCCTGGTGCTGCTGTTCGGTGGCGTGCTGCTGCCGTTGGCGGGTTTCGTCGCCCTGGCCGACGAAGTGCACGAGTTTGAATCGTTCCATTTCGATGCGCCGCTGCTGTGGCAGATGCATGGCCTGCATTCACCGCTGCTGGACCGCTTCTTCGTGCTCATTTCCAGACTGGGCTACGAATGGTTCCTGATTCCGGCCGACGTGCTGATCATCGGCGTGCTGCTGGGCTACCGGCGTTGGCGCGAGGCCACGTTCGTGGCGGTCAGCTTCGTCGGCTCGGCGCTGCTGAACATGGGCAGCAAGCATTTCTTCCAGCGCCAGCGCCCCAGCCTGTGGGAATCGATCGCGCCGGAATCGACGTTCAGCTTTCCCAGTGGCCACGCGATGGGCTCGATGACCCTGGCCGTGACCCTGGTGCTGCTGGCCTGGAATACCCGCTGGCGCTGGCCGGTGCTCGTGCTGGCGCCCTCGTTCAGCCTGCTGGTCAGCGTCTCCCGGGTCTATCTGGGGGTGCATTACCCCTCCGACATCCTGGCCGGGTGGTGTGCCGCGCTGGTTTGGGTGGTAGGGTGCTATCTGGTCATGTTCAGTCGCCGGCATCCTTGGCGACGTCAGGATTCGCCGCCAGCGACGGCCAGCGAAGCATCATCACAGGGGGATTGACGTGGATGACCCCTCCGGGGCGTCTACGTAATAGATCAGTTGTTTCGTTGCAGCAGGTTCTGCAAGACAGGGGGCAAGCACAACGCGCGGTACTGTGATGCGCAAGGCAGAATGCCTGGGTCGCATCTCGAACGCGCTTGCAGGGGTATCGGCGCCCTGCCTAGCTTGACCTGCAATGGCCGCATGCGAAGAGGTACGTGAATGACGATTCGAGTCTACCTGGTGGATGACCACGCACTGGTCCGCACCGGGATGAAGATGATCCTGTCGGGGGAGACCGACATCGAGGTGGTGGGCGAAGCCGAGACCGGCGAAGACGCGCTGCGCGACGTTCGCCAGCTGCTGCCGGACGTAGTGCTGTGCGACCTGCACCTGCCCGGCGTGAGTGGCATGGAAGTGACCGAGCGCATCGTCCGCAGTCACCGCAACACCCGCGTGGTGATCGTGTCGGTGCTGGAAGACGGGCCGCTGCCGAAGCGGTTGCTGGAAGCGGGGGCTGCCAGCTACATCGGCAAGGGCTGCGATGCGCAGGAGCTGCTGCGTGCGGTGCGCGACGTGGCCATGGGCCGGCGCTACCTGGGTACCAGCATCGCGCAGAACCTGGCCTTGTCGACCGTGGAAGGCAACGGCTCGCCGTTCGACAGCCTGTCGCCGCGCGAGCTGGAAGTGGCGTTGCTGCTGACCCAGGGCCTGCGCCAGGAAGACATCGCGCGGCGCTTGAGCCTGAGCGCGAAGACGGTGAACACGCACAAGGCGCGGCTGTTCGAGAAGATGGGGATCCACGACAACATCGCGCTGGCGCGCATGGCCAGCCAGTATGGGCTGGTGGATCCGGCACGGCCGCTGTGAGGGATTCGGCCAACGGCTGAGCCCCTCGCGGTGTGCGGCAGGATTGTGGTGGTTGGCCGGGCGGATGGGCTGTGCAGGGGACGCTGCAAGTACGTCCATGTAAGCTCGGTCGCCGCATCCATGCGGCTCACGCCCCTGCACAACCCATCCGCCCGGCCACGGACAGGTTCCGTGCGCGTCCACCGCGGAATGAAGAAGGAAGAGCAGGAGCGGGTCGCGCGCTGTGCGCGCTCATAGCCTGGGATCGGATCCCTTTCCCTGCGGGAAAGGGCTCTGACCCCGTGTCGCGGAGCCGGGCGTGGGCTCGGCTCTACAGTTGCGTCGGGCTCAGTGGCTGCGTACGCGCTTGATGATCTTCGCGGCGTCGGCGGCGCTGGCGCGGACCTTGTCCCAGGCACCGTCGGCGATCCAGTTGCCCGGCACCATCCACGAACCGCCGATGCAGACCACGTTCTTCTGCTCAAGGTACTCGGCGGCGGTGTTTTCGGTGATGCCGCCGGTCGGGCACAGCTTGAGGTCGGCGACCGGGCCGGCCAGCCCCTTGATCATCGCCAGCCCGCCCACGGCCGTGGCCGGGAACAGCTTGCACACGCGGAAGCCACGCGCATACAGCGACAGCAGCTCGGTCGGCGTGGCCGCACCCGGCACCACCGGCAGCGGCGCAGCGGCCAACGCATCGGCCAGCGCCGGCGGCGTACCCGGGGTCACCAGGAAGTCCGCGCCCGCATCGATGGACTGCTGCATCTGCTCAACGGTCAGCACCGTACCCGCACCCACCACCACGTCCGGCAGCTCGCGCTTGAGCATTGCCAGCGCTTCCATCGCCACCGGCGTGCGCAGCGTCAGCTCAATCGCCGGCAAACCGCCTTCCAGCAGTGCCGCGCTGACCGCACGCGCCTGGTCCAGCGTATGAATCGTCACCACCGGCAGGATGCCCGCCGCATGCAACAGCTCCGCCGCCTTCACCTGATGTTGTTCGATACCCATAGCTCTGCTTCTGCCTTTGCTTCTGCGTTTGAATTTGATTTTCAGTGATCACTTCGCGGCGTCGATGCGCCGGAGAGAGTGATGCGGCGGAGGGCAGGCCGTCGTCAGGACCGTTCGCGCCATGGATGGCGCGACCGAGCCTACAGGGATGTATTCACGGCGTGTCCTGGCGACGGCCTGCCCTCCGCCGCCACCAGCACACTCACCGCCGCCACCAGCACACTCACCGCCGCGACACACCCGCAACGCCCTTCACACCTCAGGCGTCCTTCGCCTCATGCGGCGCCGCTGCAGCTGCCGCATCGTGCCCCAGCTCGTATTCCGCGTCGTACTCCCACGGCCCGCCATCGGCCGCCGCCGGCCCGCACGAAATCGAAATCGCACCCTGGTCGGCCGGACCCACCACGCGACGGTTGATCGCGAACAGGTTGCGGCCCAGGTCATGCGCGGCAGGCGCCGTGTTCGGCGCCAGCGGACGCGCCGCCCATTCGGCCGCGTCCACCAGCACTTCCAGCGTGCCGGCCTCGCCATCGAGGCGGATCATGTCGCCTTCGCGGACCTTGGCCAGCGGACCACCGCGCGCCGCTTCCGGCGTCACGTGGATCGCCGCCGGAATCTTGCCCGAGGCGCCGGACAGGCGGCCGTCGGTGACCAGTGCCACGCGCCGGCCCTGGTTCTGCAGCAGGCCCAGCAGCGGCGCCAGCGAGTGCAGTTCCGGCATGCCGTTCGCACGCGGGCCCTGGTAACGCACCACCGCCACGAAATGCTCGGGCAGCAGGCCGCCGGCATGCAGCTTGTTCAGCACCTGCGGCGCATCGACCACCACGGCGGGGGCTTCGATCGTGCGGTACTGCGGCTTCACCGCCGACAGCTTGATCAGCGACTTGCCCAGGTTGCCGCGCAGCAGGCGCAGGCCGCCCTGGTGCTCGAACGGGTTGTCGACGCCGCGCACCACCTCGTCATCGGCACTGCGTTCCAGGCCGGGCAGATAGACCAGCTGGCCGTCACGCAGCTGCGGTTCGCGCGCATAGTCGGCCATGCCGCCGCGCGCCACGCTGACCAGATCGCCGTGCATCAGCCCGGCCTTGATCAGCTCGCCGAACACGAACGCCGGGCCACCCGCCGCAGCGAAACGGTTCACGTCGGCCTCGCCGTTCGGATAGACGCGCGCCAGCAGCGGGATCAGCTGCGACAGCTCGTCGAAGTCGTCCCAGGTCAGCACGATGCCGGCTGCGCGCGCTACTGCGATCCAGTGGATGGTGTGGTTGGTCGAACCGCCGGTGGCCATCAGCGCGATGACCGCGTTGATGATCGCGCGCTCATCGATGATCCGGCCGAGCGGGCGGAAGTCGTCGCCCAGTGCGGTGATGTCGAGCGCGCGCTCGGTGGCTTCACGGGTGAGGGCATCGCGCAGCGGCGTACCCGGGTTGACGAACGATGCGCCCGGCAGCTGCACGCCCATTGCTTCCAGCAGTACCTGGTTGGAATTGGCGGTTCCGTAGAAGGTGCAGGTGCCGGCGCCGTGGTACGACGCGGACTCCGCTTCCAGCAGTTCTTCGCGGGTGGCTTCGCCAGCGGCGTAGCGCTCGCGCACTTCGGCCTTCTGCTTGTTCGGGATGCCCGGGGTCATCGGGCCGGCCGGCACGAACACCGCCGGCAGATGGCCGAAGGCCAGCGCGCCGATCAGCAGGCCCGGCACGATCTTGTCGCACACGCCGAGGTAGACGGTGGTGTCGAACATGTCGTGGCTGAGCCCGATCGCGGTGGCCTGCGCGATCACATCGCGCGAGAACAGCGACAGTTCCATGCCGCCCCGGCCCTGGGTGACGCCGTCGCACATCGCCGGCACACCGCCGGCCACCTGTGCGGTGGCGCCGAGCTCGCGGGCGATCTCGCGGATCTGCTCGGGATAGGTCTCGAACGGCTGGTGCGCCGACAACATGTCGTTGTAGGCGGTGATGATGCCGAGGTTCGGCGTCACGCCGCCGCGCAGGCGGCTCTTGTCGGTACCGCCACAGGCGGCGAACCCGTGGGCGAGGTTGCCGCAGCTCAGGCGGCTGCGGAACGGGCCCTCACGCAGGGAGGCGTCGATCGCGGCCAGGTAAGCGGCGCGCGAAGCGGCGCTGCGGCGGATGACGCGCTCAGTGATGGTTTGCAGTTGCGGATGGAGGCTCATTGGCTACCGGCGTTCGAGGTGGCGAGAGGCAAGCGGCGGCACGGCGCCGCCGCCGACATCAATCAGCCCAGTGGACGCGCAGGCGCGCGCCTTCCAGGTTGATCGCATTGAGGATCGGGTGCTGCTGGGCGTCGTTGCTGTCCAGGGCCTGGCGCAGTACCTGCAGCTTCTGCTTGCCACGCAGCAGCAGCAGGCGCTGGCGGCACTGGCGCAGGCCATGCGGGGTCAGGGTGATGCGCAGCGGCCACTGGTTTGCGCCCGGGCAGCCGGTGGCATCCAGTGCGGCGTAGGGCAGGGTGCTTTCCAGTGCGCGGGCCAGGTCCTTCGAGCCCGGGAACAGCGAGGCGGTATGGCCGTCGTTGCCCATGCCCAGTGCCACCAGGCTCGGCGGCTGGCTGTGCTGCGCCTGCAGGTTGGCGGTGTACACGCATTCGGGCAGGGGCTTGCCGATCCGCACCAGCGGATCGAAATGGGCGCCCTCGGCGCGCTTCAGCAGGTGTTCGCGCACCAGCCAGGCATTGCTGTCGCGATCCTGCGGCGACAGCCAGCGCTCGTCGGCCAGGCTCACTTCCACCCGGTCCCAGTGCACGTCCAGTTCGGCCAGGGCCTGGTAGACCGGTGCCGGCGTGG
The DNA here is from genome assembly GCF_054187805.2 of Stenotrophomonas sp. S4. Lineage (NCBI taxonomy): Bacteria > Pseudomonadati > Pseudomonadota > Gammaproteobacteria > Lysobacterales > Lysobacteraceae > Stenotrophomonas > Stenotrophomonas sp. S4. Next base: position 1,827,847 of record NZ_CM196188.1, read on the forward strand.
TGCCACCGGACAGCAGGATGCGGGCACGGCCCACTTCGTTGATGTCGTGGTTGAGGGCCTGCGCCATCTCGGCGGCCACCGCTTCGATCCAGCCATCGGCATCGCCATGGTTGATGAACTCGATGCGGTCGTCGTGGAAAGTGGTGGGGCTCATGCGGCAACTCCAGGTGCGTCACGTTCGGCGTCGGCGGCATAGGCGGCGGCGCCCAGCAATCCGGCGTGGGGATGCATCACCGCCAACGAGGGCACGCGCGCCATGATCGAGGAGAAGCGTCCCTTGTGTTCGAAGCGCTGGCGGAAACCGGAGTGCTGCAGCGAATCGAGCATCTTCGGGGTCAGCCCGCCGGTCAGGAACACGCCGTCCCACGCGCCCTGGGTCAGTACCAGATCGCCAGCAATGGCGCCGAACACGGCGCAGAACACATCGACGGTGCGCATCGCCTGCGGATCACCGTGCAGGGCGCGGGCAGTCACGTCCACCGGCTGCAGCTGGCCCGGATCGATCCCGGCCATCTCGCATACGGCGCGGTGGATGTTGACCAGCCCGGGGCCACAGATCAGGCGCTCATTGGAGACGCGGCCGAACTGTTCGGACAGGATCTCAAGGATGCGGATCTCCTCCGGGGTTCCTGGCGGGAAGCTGACATGGCCGCCTTCGGTTTCCAGCGGGTAGCAGCGCCCGTGGCGCAGGATCAGGCCGCCGACACCCAGGCCGGTACCCGGCCCGATCACCGCATAGTTGCGTGGCTGGCCCGGCTTGCCCGGCACCCAGGCGGCGCCGCCGACCTGGACCACGTCATCGGGCTGCAGCAGTGAAATCGCCATCGCCTGTGCGGCGAAGTCGTTGATCAGGTGCAACTCGTCGAACCCGAGCATGGCGGCGGTGCGGCTGCGCGAGATCACCCACGGATGGTTGGTGATGCGTGCTTCGTCACCATCCACGCGACCGGCCACCGCGAACACGCCGCGGCTTGCCGTGGCGCCGATCTGTTCCAGATGGTGGCGCGCGGCATCACCCAGCGACGGGAACTCCGCCACCGCGTACTCGCGGATGCTGTCCTTCAGCAGCGGTGCGTCCAGCGACGTGTCGGCCAGGGCGAAGCGGGCGTTGGTGCCACCGATGTCGGCGACCAGCACCGGCTGCGAGCTGGCACTCATGCCGACGCTCCGCTGTCCGGCGCGTCCACGCCCTGCGGCAGGAACTCGCCCGCGTTGGCCGGGCCCCACTGGCCGGCGGGGTAGGGTTCCAGCGGCAGCTTGGCGTCCTTCCAGGCATCGGCCACGCTGTCGATCCAGGCCCAGGCAGCACGCACTTCGTCGTCGCGCACGAACAGCGTGTGGTTGCCGTTGAACGCATCCAGGAACAGGCGCTCGTAGGCGATGCGGCGGTGCAGGCCGGTCGGCACCGACAGTTCCAGTTCCAGCGGATGCAGCTCCAGCGCGCCCCATTCCGGGCCGGCCAGGCTGCTCATCAGGCCCAGTTCGATGTTTTCCTGCGGCTGCAGCTGGAATACCAGGCGGTTCGGTGCGGCCTGTGCGCGCTGCGGGCGCTCGAACAGCCAGTGGGTGACCGGCTTCAGCGTGACCACCACGCGGGTGGTGCGTTCGGGCAGGCGCTTGCCGGTGACCAGGTGGAACGGCACGCCGCTCCAGCGCCAGTTGTCGATATGCGCGGTGACACCGGCGAAGGTTTCCACGTCGCTGCCTTCCGGCGGCTGGTAGGCCTGTGCCGGCTGGCCGTTGATGGTGCCGGCGGTGTAGCGGCCACGGATGCTGTCACGCGCGGCGTGCTTGGCATCGAGCGGGCGCAGGGCGCGCAGCACCTTGACCTTCTCGTCGCGGATGCGGTCGGCTTCCAGCGAGGCCGGCGGTTCCATCGCCACCATGCACAGCAGCTGCAGGATGTGGCTCTGCACCATGTCGCGCAGCGCGCCGGAGCGGGCGTAATAGGCATCGCGGCCATCCACGCCTTCGCTTTCGGCCACCAGGATGTGCACCGATTCGATGTAGTTGCGGTTCCACACCGCTTCCAGCAGCGTGTTGCCGAAGCGCAGTGCGATCAGGTTCTGCACCGCCGCCTTGCCCAGGTAATGGTCGAGGCGGAACACGCGGTCCTCGTCGATCCACTGGCCGATGGTGCTGATGATTTCCTCGGCGCTCTCGCTGTCGCTGCCGATCGGCTTTTCCAGCATCAGGCGTGCCGGCGCGGCGAGGGCGCCACCCTTGGCCAGGCCTTCGCAGGTGGAGATGTACAGGCCCGGCGGGATGGCCAGGTAGCTGACGCACTTGCGGTGCACCAGGTCGGCGACCGCGGCGGCAACCGAGTCGACGTCGCGCAGGTCCACCGAACGGTAGTCGATGCGGCGCAGCAGGGCGCTGATGTCGTCCTGCGTGGCCATCGGCATGGCCTGCTGCAGGCGCGGCCGCAGGATGTCATGGAAGGCTTCGGTGTCATGCCCGGACAGGGCCAGTGCGCGGATGCGGAAGTCCTCCGGCAGCAGGCCGTCGCCAAGCAGGCGAAGCAGCGAAGGGAACAGGTAGCGCTGGGCCAGATCACCTGTGGCACCGAACAGGAAGAGGGTGTCGTGCATCGCTCGAGTTTCAGATCCGGGTGACATCGTTGTCAATCGCTTCATGGCTGGGTTCGGGGGACATCCGCGCAACTGCCTGTCCGAGGCTCGTCAGGGGCGTTCTCCGGGGTACCGGAAGACCGTTCCATTCGAAACCACTACCTCGGCGGAACCTTCGTTCAACCGCCGACGCAGATCGGTGCGCACCGATCATCGGATAGTGCCACGTGAAAACGTTTACATGGCAGAATGGGCAACTGTATTCGATTGCAGTGCTCGCCGTCATGCGGCAGGCGCGCAATCATCACTGCCATCGGGAGGGCCGAGGCAGTCCCAAAAGACAGCCCGGCTTCGGGCGGACCGGATAGGTGATATGGCAAAAGTGCAGTTGCAGGGTGTGCGCAAGGTCTATGACAACGGCCAGGTCGCGGTGAAGGACGCCAGCTTCGAGGTCGCCGATGGCGAGCTGATGGTGCTGGTCGGCCCGTCCGGCTGTGGCAAGTCGACCCTGCTGCGGATGGTGGCTGGCCTGGAAGAGATCAGCGGCGGCACGCTGACCATCGGTGATCGCGTGGTCAACGATGTGGCGCCGAAGGACCGCGACATCGCGATGGTGTTCCAGAGCTATGCGCTGTACCCGCACATGACCGTGGCCGAGAACCTGGCCTTCGGGCTGAAGCTGCGCGGTCATGACAAGGCGACCATCGACAAGCGCATCGCCGAGGCGGCGCAGACGCTGGGCCTGACCGAGATGATGGACAAGCTGCCCAAGGCGATGTCCGGTGGCCAGCGCCAGCGTGTTGCGCTGGGCCGTGCGCTGGTGCGCGAACCGGCGGTGTTCCTGCTCGACGAGCCGCTGTCCAACCTGGATGCCAAGCTGCGCCACAGCGTGCGCACCGAAATTGCGCAGCTGCACCGCAAGCTGGGCACCACCATGATCTACGTGACGCACGACCAGGTCGAAGCGATGACCCTGGGCCAGCGCATCGTGGTGCTGAAGGACGGCATCATCCAGCAGATCGATACGCCGATGGCGCTGTACGACCGCCCGGCCAACCTGTTCGTGGCCGGCTTCCTCGGCAGCCCGGCGATGAACGTGCTGCGCGGCACGCTGCAGGGTGACGCCGGCGGCGTGACCGTGGTCGACGGCGAGTGGCGTGCACCGCTGGGCCAGGCCACGATCGATCCGGCATGGCTGCAGAAGCCAATCGCGGTGGGCGTGCGTCCGGAACACCTGCAACCGGCGGCTGCCGATGATGCGCATGCATTCACCGCGCGCATCGAAGGCATCGAACCGGTCGGCAACGAGATCTTCGTCAATCTGAGCAGTGGCCAGCATGCGCTGACCATGCGCGTGGCGCCGCAGACGCTGCCGGCGGTGGGCGAGCAGATCCGCGTGGCGATCCACCCGCAGGGCCTGCACTTCTTCAACCCGGAAACCGGCGAGCGCCTGTAAGCGGTAGTGCCGGCCGCTGGCCGGCAACCTCAACCATGCGTGGTTGCCGGCCAGCGGCCGGCACTACCATTCATTCACCGAAGGCGTGCGGACCAGCGGTCCGCCCCCACCGGGTTCAGTAGATCCACGCCATGCGTGGATGAGAACCCACCGGATTCAGCGCGCCAAGCCGTCCAGCAGCGGCATGCGCTGCGCCACCGCGTCGCCCACCTGCAGATCAGCGTCGCTGGCCTCCAGCGGCAGCACCGCCAGCGCCAGGTCGCCGGCCACGCTGGCGATCGTGCCCAGCGCCGCGCCGTCCTGCTGCACGCCATCGCCGGCCCGTGCCGGTGCGGCGGTATGCAGCAGCTGCACCGCGCGCTTGGCCTTGCCGAGGAAGTGGGTGCGGGCGACGATTTCCTGGCCGGGATAGCAGCCCTTCTTCACGCTGTAGCCGTTCAGGCGGTCCAGGCCGAGCTGCTGCGGGGTCCACACTTCGCGCTGGCTTTCGTCCAGCCGCGGCAGGCCGTAGCGCAGGTCGGCCTGGCGCCAGGCCAGGGTGAAGGCGGCCTCATCAGCTTCGCTGCCGGCGGCGAAGGCATCGGCGCTGCCGATACGCAGGGTGCGCGGCAGGGCATCGCTGCCCAGGTCCAGCTCCCAGCCGTCTCCTGCGGTCTGCGCAATGGCGGCGCCGCTGGCGGCCTCGGGTGCGGTGAACGCGCCGGCCACCGCCAGATCGCTGCGCACCTCCACCTTCACCTTGCGGCGGAACACGAAGCGCTGCAGTTGCGACGCAATCGCATCGGCATCGCCGTCGGCCAGTACCAGCATCACGTGGTCGTCGGCCAGCCGAAGCAGCTGGAACACCGCCAGGGTGCGGCCCTTGGCGCTCAGCCAGGCACTCCACTGCCAGTGCTGCAGGGGCAGGGCGGTGACATCGCTGCTGAACTGGGCGTGGGCAAAGACAGCCGCATCCGGGCCTTGCAGGCTCAGCAGCTGGTGGCCGGGCAGGCGCGGATATCCGACGAAAGCAGGGGGCAGGTTGTCAGGCACGTGAACGAGGTCTAAAATTTGTGCGTTGCGAGACCGAACATGATAGGCCAAACAACCCCCACTCCCGACGACGAATCTGAAGCCCCGCTGGTCCCCGCGGCACCCGTGCCCGTGGAACAGGAAAAAGCAGAAGAATTCGGCGGCCGCGGCGGACTTGATCCGGTGCGGTATGGCGATTGGGAGAAAAACGGACGCTGCATCGATTTCTGATCAGCATTGAGCCAACGCGGCCGCGTGCCGCCCAGCCGAGACAACGAGCCCAGCGAATGGCGACCAGACAACGCCCACTTTCCCCGCACCTTCAGGTGTATCGCTGGCAGATTCAGATGGCCACCTCGATCCTGCATCGAGCCACTGGCGTCTTTCTGTCTGTTGGTGCCCTCATCATCGCCGCCGGCCTGCTGGCCCTGATGATGGGGCCCGAATCCTGGAACTGCTTCACCGGCCATGCCGGGGCCTGGTATGGCCGCGTGTTCCTGTTCGCGTGGACATGGTCGTTCGCCTATCACCTGTGCAATGGCATCCGCCATGTGGTGCAGGACTTCGCCATCGGCTTCAGCATCCCCGCCTTCATCCGCAGCAGCTGGCTGTCGGTCATCGGCAGCCTGGTGATCACCCTGCTGGTGTGGGCCTATGTGATGTTCGGAGGTGCCGCGTGAGCAAGTTCCGTACCCCGTTGAAGAACGTGCGCGGCCTTGGCTCGGCCAAGACCGGCACCGAGCACTTCGTGCACCAGCGCTTGACCGCCGCCGCCCTGGTGGCACTGGGCATCTGGTTCCTGGTCTTCGTGCTGGGCCTGCTGGGCTCGGACTACGCGACCGCCGCCGCCGCCGTGGCCAAGCCGTGGAACGCCGTGCCGCTGATCGGCCTGCTGATCGCCATGTTCTGGCACGCGCAGCTCGGCATGCAGGTCGTGCTGGAAGACTACATCCACGAATCGCTGCTGGCCCTGGTGCTGCAGACCGCGGTGAAGTTCGTCGCCGTGCTCGGCATGATCGTCAGTGTGTTTGCGGTGGGCCGCATCGCCCTCGGCGTTGCCTGAGCCCAGGCACCAACACAGGAATCCAGATTAGATGTCCGCTTACAAGATCACCGAACACAAGTACGACATGGTCGTGGTCGGCGCCGGCGGCGCCGGCCTGCGCGCCACGTTCGGCCTGGCCGCCAAGGGCCTGCAGACCGTGTGCCTGACCAAGGTCTTCCCGACCCGTTCGCACACCGTTGCCGCCCAGGGCGGTATCTCGGCCGCACTCGCCAACATGGGCGAGGACGACTGGCGCTACCACTTCTTCGACACCATCAAGGGTTCGGACTGGCTGGGCGACCAGGACGCCATCGAATACATGTGCCGTGAGGCCATCCCGGCCATCATCGAGCTCGAACACTACGGCGTGCCGTTCTCGCGCACCGCCGAAGGCAAGATCTACCAGCGTCCGTTCGGTGGCATGACCACCAAGTACGGCGAAGGCCCGGCGGCGCAGCGTACCTGCGCGGCGGCCGACCGTACCGGCCACGCGATGCTGCACACCCTGTACCAGCAGTCGCTGAAGCACGATGCGCGCTTCATGATCGAGTACTTCGCACTCGACCTGATCTTCGATGACGAAGGCGCCTGCCGCGGTGTGCTGGCGCTGGACATGTCCGACGGCACCCTGCACCTGTTCCGCGCCCAGGGCGTGGTGCTGGCCACCGGCGGTTACGGCCGTGCCTACTTCAGCGCCACCTCGGCGCACACCTGCACCGGCGACGGTGGCGGCCTGGCCATGCGTGCCGGCATCGCCATGCAGGACATGGAGTTCGTGCAGTTCCACCCGACCGGCATCTACGGCGCCGGCTGCCTGATCACCGAGGGTGTCCGCGGTGAAGGCGGCATCCTGCGCAACAGCAGCGGCGAGCGCTTCATGGAGCGCTACGCACCGCACTACAAGGACCTGGCCTCGCGCGACGTGGTCAGCCGTTCGATGACCATCGAGATCCGAGAAGGCCGCGGCGTCGGCGAGCACAAGGACCACATCCTGCTCGACCTGACCCACCTGGGCCCGGGCGTAATCGACGAGAAGCTGCCGGGCATCGCCGAGAGCGCCCGCATCTTCGCCGGCGTCGACGTGCACAAGCAGCCGATCCCGGTCATCCCGACCGTGCACTACAACATGGGTGGCATCCCGACCAACTACCACGGCGAAGTCGTGCGCAAGGTCGGCGACAACCCGGATGCGGTGGTGCCGGGCCTGTACGCCATCGGTGAAGCGGCCTGCGTGTCCGTGCACGGCGCCAACCGCCTGGGCTCGAACTCGCTGCTGGACCTGGTGGTGTTCGGCCGTGCGGTGGCCAACCGCTGCGCCGAGACCATCAAGCCGGGCGCTTCGCACAAGCCGCTGCCGGCCGATGCCTGCGACAAGGCGCTGGGCCTGCTGGACAAGCTGCGCCACGCCAACGGCGATACCCCGACCTCGGTCATCCGCGATCGCATGCAGCGCACCATGCAGGCCGACGCGGCGGTCTTCCGCACCAGCCAGACGCTGAAGGAAGGCTGCGAGAAGATGGACAAGATCTTCGACTCGTTCCAGGACGTGAAGGTCTCCGACCGTTCGCTGGTCTGGAACTCGGACCTGATCGAGACCTACGAGCTGAACAACCTGCTGCTCAACGCGGTGGCGACGATCAACTCGGCCGAACAGCGCAAGGAGAGCCGCGGCGCGCATGCGCACGAGGACTATCCGGACCGCGACGACGTCAACTGGCAGAAGCACACCCTGGTCAGCGTCGACGAGAAGGGCAAGTGCAGCTTCGACTACCGTCCGGTGCACATGTACACGTTGACCGACGACGTGTCCGTGGTGCCGCCGAAGCCGCGCGTGTACTGATCCGACCCCGCCTACCATGCAATCCGCGCCCACGGGCGCGGGCCGCCTGAGCCAACGAGAGCAGCCATGGCCGAGTTTTCACTCCCCAAGAATTCCAAGATCACGAAGGGCAAGCACTTCCCCGTCAAGAACGGCGGCAAGAACGTGCGCACCTTCAAGATCTACCGCTGGAGTCCGGACGACGACAGCAACCCGCGCACCGATACGTATGAAGTCGATCTGGACGCCTGCGGCCCGATGGTCCTGGACGCCCTGATCAAGATCAAGAACGAGATCGACCCGACCCTGACCTTCCGCCGCTCGTGCCGCGAAGGTATCTGTGGTTCGTGCGCGATGAACATCGACGGCACCAACACCCTGGCCTGCACCCGAGCCATCTCGGACTGCGGCAAGAAGGAAGTGCCGATCTACCCGCTGCCGCACATGAACGTGGTCAAGGATCTGGTTCCGGACCTGACCCACTTCTACGCGCAGTACGCCTCGATCAAGCCGTGGATCCGCACCCAGACTCCGGCACCGCCGGACCGTGAGCGCCTGCAGTCGCCGGAAGACCGCAAGAAGCTGGATGGCCTGTACGAGTGCATCCTGTGCGCCTGCTGCTCGACCAGCTGCCCGAGCTACTGGTGGAACGGCGAGCGTTACCTGGGCCCGGCGATCCTGCTGCAGGCCTACCGCTGGATCATCGACTCGCGCGATGAGGACACCGGTGCGCGCCTGGACGATCTGGAAGATCCGTTCAAGCTGTACCGCTGCCACACCATCATGAACTGCGCCCGGACCTGCCCGAAGGGCCTGAACCCGGCGCTGGCGATCGCCGAGATCAAGAAGCTGATGATGGAACGCCGCGCCTGATCGGGCCCGGCTGTACCCGGTAGAGCTACGCCACGCGTGGCTTTGCCACCCCAGCAAAGCCACGCCATGCGTGGCTTTGCTGTATCTGGAGAAACACGATGGAAGAAGATGTTCTGCTGAAGAAGCTGCGCTGGCGCTGCCGCCGCGGCATGCGTGAGCTGGATCAGCTGTTCGGCCGTTACCTGGACCACGAGTGGAGCACTGCGCCGACCGAAGAGCGCGAGGTTTTCCTGTTCCTGCTCGACTGCGAGGACGATAAGTTGTGGCGCTGGTTCATGGGCTACGAGGCCTGCCCGCATGCGCACGCGATCCCCCTCATGCAGAAGATCCTCGCCCTCAAGCCTTGAGTGGCGCCCCTCGCGGCTGCAGGCCGCCGCCCAGTTGGCGGTGCTGCTGGCTGCGCCCTTGCTGCTGCGCGCATCGGATCTGCCTTCACGGCTGCTGATGCCCGCGGTGGTGCTGGCCTGGTGCGTGGGCCTGGCCGAACTGGCCTGGCGCCAGCGCAGGCCACGCGTGCCGGTGCTTCTGCCGGTACCGCCCGAGCCGCTGCAGGTGGCCGGGCAGGACGCCGATGCACCACAACTCGTCGTGCGTGGCCCATGGCTGTTGTTGCTCTGGCGTGAGGAACGGCGCCGCCGGCGCCTGCTGTTCTGGCCCGATGTGCTCGATTCCGGGCAGCGACGTGAACTGCGACTGGCCGTGGCCGCACGTGCCGTTTCCCGTCGGCCCCGTACGATGGCACCATAAGCTGAATTGACCGGCGTGCCTGCATGTTCAAACCCATTCCCGTGGCCATTGGCCTGCGCTACCTGCGCGCCAAGCGCCGCAACGGCTTCATCTCCTTCATCTCGATGGCATCGATCCTGGGCATCGCGCTCGGCGTCACGGTGCTGATCACCACCCTGGCGGTGATGAGCGGTTTCCAGAAGGAAATCCGCAGCCGCCTGCTGCAGATGACCGCCCACACCACCATCAGCCGCGACGGCGAGCCGATGCCGGACTGGATGCGCGTGGTCGACATCGCCCGCAAGGATCCGCGCGTGGCCGGTGCCGCGCCGTACATCGAGATCCAGTCGATGATCAGCGGCCCGCGCGTGCAGGGCGCGATCATCCAGGGCATCGATCCGGCACTGGAGCCGAAGGTGTCGGTGATCGACAAGAAGGTCACCAAGGGCAGCTATGACAGCCTCACGCCGGGCAGCTTCAACCTGCTGCTGGGCAAGGAACTGGCGATCTGGCTGGGCGTGGACGTAGGCGACCAGGTGCTGGTGACCTTCGCCGAAGTGCAGGGCACGCCTGCCGGTGCGGTGCCACGAATGAAACGCTTCACCGTCAGTGGCATCTTCGAGGCCGGCTACAACGAGGTCGACCGCGGCGTCGGCTTTGCCAACATGCAGGACCTGGAGCGGGTGCTGCGCAGCGACGGTGCCACCGGCGTGCGGCTGAAACTGCACGACATGGACCGCTCGCTGGAAGTGGGCGTGGACCTGGCGCAGAGCCTTGGCGGTGCGTACCGCGTGAGTGACTGGACCCAGCAGAACGCCAATCTCTACCACTCGCTGCGCATGGAGAAGGTGGTGATGGGCATCCTGCTGTCGCTGATCATCGCCATGGGCGCCTTCAACCTGGTGTCCTCGCAGGTGATGCTGGTGACCGACAAGCAGGCCGACATCGCCATCCTGCGCACGCTGGGCCTGACCCCGGGCGGGGTGATGCAGGTGTTCATGGTGCAGGGTTCGCTGATCGGCATCTTCGGCACGCTGGCCGGCCTGATCGGCGGCATCACCCTGACCCTCAACCTGGAACGCATCCTCGGCGCGATCGAGAGCGTGTTCAACGTCAAGCTGCTGCCGGAGGACGTCTACTACATCACCGGCCTGCCGACCGACATGCAGACCGGCGACGTGGTAGCGATCACCGTGGTCGCGCTGCTGATGAGCTTCCTGGCCACCCTGTATCCCGCCTGGCGGGCAGCACGCACCCAGCCGGCGGAGGCCCTGCGTTATGAATAAGGTCTTCAACCGCGGCGATGAAGTGATCCGCGCCGAAGCACTGGGCAAGACCTACGCCGAAGGGCGCATGCAGACCCCGGTGTTCGATGGCCTGGACCTGACCGTGACCGCCGGCGAAACCGTGGCGATCATCGGCGCCTCTGGTGCGGGCAAGAGCACGCTGCTGCACCTGCTGGGCGGGCTGGATATTCCGACCGCGGGCGAGGTCTACGTGACCGGCCAGCGCATGTCGGCGCTGTCGGACACCGCGCGTGGCCTGCTGCGCAACCAGGCGCTGGGCTTCGTCTACCAGTTCCACCACCTGCTGCCTGAGTTTACCGCGCTGGAAAACGTGATGATGCCGGTGCTGCTTGCCGGCACCGCCGTGGCCGAAGCGAGCAGCCGGGCCACCACGCTGCTGGAAGCGGTCGGCCTCGGCCATCGCCTGGACCACAAGCCGGGCGAGTTGTCCGGCGGCGAACGCCAACGTGCCGCGGTGGCTCGTGCGCTGGTCAATCATCCGGCCTGCGTGCTCGGCGACGAGCCGACCGGCAACCTGGATGACCGTACTGCGGGCACCGTGTTCGAGCTGATGCTGGAACTCAACCGCGCCCGTCACACCAGCCTGGTACTGGTCACCCACGACCGCAGCCTGGCGCGGCGCCTGGACCGGGTGCTGGAGCTGCGCGAAGGGCGCCTGCACGCACTGGCCCACGCCGACGTCTGAGCGGCCGGCAACGGCCGCCTCCCGGCGCCTGAACGGGTTTACCTGCCATCGCGCCGGCCGCACATCGGCCGGCGCATGATCGCAGCAGGTTCCCTGAGGAGATCGCCATGAAGACCCCGATCCTGATCGCCGGACTCTGCCTGGCGCTGGCCGCCTGTGCGACCACCGGCCGGCTCAGCAGTACCGAGAAACTGGATCTGTACCGTGCCCACGCCGGCGCGCCGCAGAACGACATGCAGTTCTTCGGCAGCCTCAATGGCTGGACCGAGCTGGGTGACAGCGCCCTGGCGGTCTGGACCCGGCCGAGCGAGGCTTACCTGCTGGAACTGAGTGGCCCGTGTCCAGACCTGTCCTACGCCACCGCCATCGGGCTGACCAGCAGCATGGGCCGGGTGTCGTCGCGTTTTGACAAGGTGCTGGTGCGCGACCCGACCGGTGGCCCGCGCATGCCGTGCTTCATCAACAGCATCCGCAAGCTGGACGTGAAGGCGTTGCGCACTTCCGAGCAGGAGCTGCGCCAGGCGCAGGTGCAGGAGCGCGAGGCGGAAACCGCGAAATAGCGTGGTAGTGCCGGCCGCTGGCCGGCATCGTGCAGATGCCAGGTTGCCGGCCAGTGGCCGGCACTACCTGCGTGTCAGGCTTCGGGGGTGAAGCCGGCCGGCTTTTCCGCGTCCTTCTCGAACAGGAACTTGACCAGTTCGCCTTCAAGGAACGCGCGATGCTCCGGGGTGCGCGGTGACAGGCGGTTCTCGTTGATCAGCATGGTCTGGTGCGCCAGCCACGCAGCCCAGGCCTGCTTGCCGATGTTGTTGAAGATGCGCTGGCCCAGTTCGCCGGGGTAGGGCACGAAGTCCAGGCCCTCGGCATCGCGTTGTTCGTACTGGCAGAAGACGGTTCGGGACATGGCACTCACTCGTGGTTGCGGGGTTTCTTGGACGTTCGTTTCGGCGCCTTGATCGCGGCGCCATCGAGCAGCTTGCGGATGGGGGCCGGCAGGCCCAGCGCGGGAAGCTCGTCGGTGGCGACCCAGCGCAGCGTGGGTTCTTCCACGCGCAGGCCGTGTACCTGCCGCGACAGTACCTGCAGGTGCAGCTTGTAGTGGCTGAAGGTGTGCTGCAGCACCGGCAGCTCTTCGGCGTCTTCCAGGGAGCCTTCAACGTGCACGTCGAACCAGTCCTGCAGCTCGCTGCCGGCGTCGGCCTGCGGCAGCGTCCACAGCTGCGCCCAGATGCCGGTGTCCGGCCGCTTCTGCAGCAGTACGCGTTGCTGGGCATCGCGCAGCAGCAGGGCCACTGCTTCGCGCTCGGGCAGGGTCTTGCTGGGCTTGGGCGTGGGTAGTTCAGCGGTGCGGCCTTCGCGGCGCGCCACGCACGCGTCCTGCAGCGGGCAGATCACGCAGGCTGGCCTGGCGCGGCTGCACACCGTCGCACCCAGGTCCATCTGTGCCTGGGTGTAGTCGGCCATGCGCCCGGCCGGCACCTGCGCCACGTGCGCCTCGGCAATGGCCCACAACTGTTTCTCGATGGCCGGCAGGCCGGGAAAGCCGTCGATGCCGTGGTAACGGCTGAGCACGCGCTTGACGTTGCCATCGAGGATCGCGAACGGATCGTTCCAGGCTTGGCTGAGGATCGCACCTGCGGTGCTGCGGCCAATGCCGGGCAGTGCATGCAGTGCATCGAAGTCACGTGGCAGATCGCCGTCGTGCAGTTCCACGCAGCGCTTTGCAGCGGCGTGCAGGTTGCGTGCGCGGGCGTAGTAGCCGAGCCCGGCCCACTGTGCCATCACCGCGTCATTGCTGGCGGCGGCGAGGTCGGGGAGGGTCGGGAAGTGCTTCAGGAACCGCTGGAAGTACGGGATGACCGTGGTCACCTGGGTCTGCTGCAGCATGATTTCCGACAGCCAGACCCGGTAGGGGCTGCGCGGGTGCTGCCAGGGCAGGTCGTGGCGGCCGTGGTCGTCGAACCAGTGCAGCAGGCGGTCGACGAAACCGTCTTCCCGGGCAGTCTTGGCGCTGGCGTTCGGCTGGCGGGGCATCGGTGTTCCAGAGAGGCAGCCACCCGTGGGGTGGCTCTACCGGATTGCAGTAGAGCCACGCCATGCGTGGCTGCACGTGTATCAGGCGCCCAGCGCTTCGGGCAGCAGGGCGTCGACGAAGGCTTCCGGGTCGAACACGCGCAGGTCTTCCGGGCGCTCGCCGATGCCGGCGAAACGGATCGGAATGCCGAACTCGCGGGCCAGTGCGAACACCACGCCGCCCTTGGCAGTGCCGTCCAGCTTGGTCACTACCAGGCCGGTCACGTTCACCGCGGCATTGAACTGGCGCAGCTGCGACAGCGCGTTCTGGCCGGTGGTGCCGTCGATCACCATCAGCACTTCGTGTGGGGCGGTGGGGTCGATCTTGCCGAGCACGCGGCGGATCTTGCCCAGCTCGTTCATCAGGCCGGACTGGGTGTGCAGGCGGCCGGCGGTATCGGCGATCAGCACCGAGGTGCCGCGGGCCTTGCCGGCCTGCAGTGCGTCGAATGCCACCGAAGCGGCATCGGCGTTCTGCCCCTGCGCGACCACGGCCACGCCGTTGCGCTCGCCCCAGGCCTGCAGCTGGGCCACGGCGGCGGCGCGGAAGGTATCGCCGGCGGCCAGCATCAGGCTGTGGCCGTCATCCTTGAAGCGCTTGGCCAGCTTGCCGATGGTGGTGGTCTTGCCGACGCCGTTGACGCCGACGGTGAGTACCACGAAGGGCTTTGCGTTGCGGTCGATCACCAGCGGCTTTGCCACCGGCTGCAGGATCGCGATCAGCTCGGCGCGCAGCGCGGCCAGCAGCGCATTGGCGTCGGCGAACTCGCGCGACTTCATGCGCTTGCGCAGGCCCTCGACCAGCTCGGTGGTGGCGCCCACGCCGACGTCGGCGGTGATCAGTGCGGTTTCCAGCTCGTCCAGCAGGTCGTCGTCGAGCTTGGGGTTGCGCGAGAACAGGCCGCCGAAGCTGCGCGCGATGACGCTGTTGCGCAAGCGTTCGCGCCAGCCGGGCTTGCCGGCAGGCGCCGGGGCGGCATCGACCGAGGCGGCGGCAGGCAGGTCGTCGGAGACCGCTGCTGGGGTCGGTGCAGGCGCAGGTTCCGGCAGTGGCGCAGGCATCGGCTCGATGGCCGGCGCAGCGACAGGGGCGACGTCGATCTGCGCGATCGGGGCCGGGGCAATGGGTGCCGGGACGGCCGGGACCACCGGAGCGGGAGCCGCCGGGGTGGGCTCGACCGTTACCGGGGCGACCGCTGCCGGGGCGACCGCTGCCGGGGGCGGCTCAACGGGGGCAGGTGCGGCCGGCGCAGCTACCGGCGCGGGTTCCTTGTCCTCGACCGGCGCGGCCGACGGGAATGCCGCCGCCAGCTCTTCAGCCGAGTAGTGCTGGGTCTTGGGTGCCTCCGCTGCGGGGGCATCCTGGGGCTTCTTGCGGCGGAAAAAACTGAGCATTGGCAAAAGGCGCTGAAATCAGAGGGATATGCTACCACTCGGGCCTGTCCGGCCGATGTGGACTCAAGGTCGCGGCCCACCGGCCGTTAACCGGTACGGAGGGCTGCGTCGTGCGGCCCGGAGACCGCCATGGACAACGTGATGGGAATCGCCCTCAGCGGGATGCGTGCGGCCCAGCAGGGCGTGCAGGTGGCCGCGCACAACGTGGCCAACCTGGCGACCCCGGACGCCCAGCGCCTGCAGTTGCAGCGCAATACCACCGAGCAGGGTGGGGTGCAGGCTTCGGTGACGTCCACCGGCGCCGATGCCCCCGCGCCGCTGGGTGATCTGCTGGCCGCGAAAGCCGAGGTGGTGGCCTTCGCTGCCAATGCTGCGGTGATCCGCCGCCACGACCAGATGCTGGGCTCGCTGTTGGATCGGGAAGCCTGAGCAACACCGCTTTGGCAGGTGCCAACCGCTGCCCCTGGTGGGCGCCAACCAAGGTTGGCCTCTACCAGGGCAGCAGTGCCAACCAAGGTTGGCACCTACCAGAGCATCGCCAAGCCTTGCCCGGCACCCGATCTGTCGATCAGGCCGACAGTTCCAGCAGCAGCTTGTTCAGGCGCGCCACGTAGGCACCCGGGTCCTTCAGGCTGTCACCGGCGGCCAGTGCGGCCTGGTCGAACAGCACCCGGCCGAGGTCGTCGAAACGCGCGCCATCGGCTTCGGCATCGAGCTTGGCAATCAGCGGGTGGCCAGGATTGATTTCCAGCACCGGCTTGCTGTCAGGCACCTTCTGCCCGCTGGCTTCCAGGATCTGGCGCATCTGCAGGCCCAGGTCCTGTTCGCCGATGGCCAGTACCGCCGGCGAATCGGTCAGGCGGTGCGAGACGCGCACTTCGGCCACGTCATCGCCCAGCACCGTCTTCAGGCGCTCGACCAGGCCCTGCTTGTCCTTCGCCGCCGCTTCCTGCTCCTGCTTGTCGGCCTCGCTCTCCAGCGCGCCCAGGTCGAGGTCGCCGCGGGCGATGTCGACGAAGCCCTTGCCGTCGAAATCGGTCAGGTAGCCCATCAGCCACTCGTCGATGCGGTCGGTCAGCAGCAGCACTTCCACGCCCTTCTTGCGGAACACTTCCAGGTGCGGGCTGTTGCGTACCTGGCTGTAGCTCTCGCCGGTCAGGTAGTAGATCTTGTCCTGGCCTTCGGTCATGCGGCCGAGGTAATCGGCCAGCGACACGCTCTGCGCATCGCCGTCGCCACGGGTGGAAGCGAAGCGCAGCAGGCCGGCCACCTTCTCGCGGTTGTTGTAGTCCTCGGCCGGGCCTTCCTTCAGCACCTGGCCGAATTCCTTCCAGAACGTGGCGTACTGCTCCGGCTTGTCGGCGGCCAGCTTCTCCAGCATGTCCAGCGAGCGCTTGGTCAGCGCCGCCTTCATCGAATCGATGACCGGGCCGGACTGCAGGATCTCGCGCGAGACGTTCAGCGACAGGTCGTTGGAGTCGACCACGCCCTTGATGAAACGCAGGTACAGCGGCAGGAACTGCTCGGCCTGGTCCATCACGAACACGCGCTGCACGTACAGCTTCAGGCCCTTGGGCGCATCGCGGTGGTACAGGTCGAACGGCGCGCGGCCCGGCACGTACAGCAGCGAGGTGTACTCCAGCTTGCCCTCGACCTTGTTGTGGCTCCAGGCCAGCGGGTCGCTGTGGTCGTGCGCGACGTGCTTGTAGAACTCGGTGTACTCGGCATCACTGATTTCGGTGCGCGGACGGGTCCACAGTGCGCTGGCACGGTTGACGGTTTCCCACTCATCGGCGGCGCCTTCTTCACCGCCCTCCTTGGGCATCTGGATCGGCAGGCCGATGTGATCCGAGTACTTCTTGAGGATGCTGCGCAGGCGCCAGCCATCGGCGAAGTCGTGCTCGCCGTCCTTCAGGTGCAGGACGATGCGGGTGCCGCGCTCGGCCTTGTCGACGGTGGCGACGTCGAAATCGCCTTCGCCGCGCGAGGTCCAGCGCACGCCTTCGCCTGCAGCCAGACCGGCGCGGCGCGAGGTCACTTCCACTTCGTCGGCGACGATGAAGGCGCTGTAGAAGCCGACGCCGAACTGGCCGATCAGCTGCGAATCCTTCTTCTGGTCGCCGGACAGCTGGCGCAGGAAGTCGCCGGTGCCGGACTTTGCAATCGTGCCGAGGTGGGCGATGGCTTCGGCGCGGCTCATGCCGATGCCGTTGTCTTCGATGGTGATGGTGTGGGCGGCGGGGTCGAAGCTGACGCGCACGCGCAGCTCGCTGTCGCCTTCCAGCAGAGCCGCCTGGGTCAGGGCCTCGAAGCGCAGTTTGTCGGCGGCGTCGGCGGCGTTGGAGACCAGCTCGCGCAGGAAGATTTCCTTGTTGGAGTACAGCGAGTGGATCATCAGCTGCAGCAGCTGCTTGACTTCGGTCTGGAAGCCAAGGGTTTCGGTCTGGGTGGTCTCGGTCATCGATAAGGCTCCGTGTGCAATGCCGCGCCAGCGCGTGCGGCCTCGCCAAGGGGTATGGCTGATTGTCCCGAAATCAAGGGGTTGGTCGGGCAGGGCTGCGCCCTGCACCCGCAGAGGCCAGAGCAACAGCCGAAGCAACAGCGGGCTATCCGTGGGATGGCGGGGCAGTGTCGGATTGCGGGGACGCCGTGAACCCGTCCTTGGGGGCTTGGCCGCGGCATCCATGCCGCGGACACCCCGCAATCCGACACCGCCCCGCCTTCGACAGTTGGCCGGCGGCCAGTAGATCCACGCCATGCGTGGATGGAATCTCTCAGATATCGAAATCCAAACCAGGGTCAGATCCGCTTTCCGCAGGAAAACGGATCTGACCCCACCTGTATGTCGGGCATCGGATCGCGTCTGGGGTAGAGCCCCCTGAGTCAGGGGGCGGCCGCGAAGCGGCGGGGGTGTGGAAGTTGGTAGGTGGGGCCCGCGTTTCGCGCAGCGAAGCGTGGGAGCGACAGCGCGCATGCGTTGGCGCGTCCCCGGGCGCCGCCCGGCCGAACTACAATCCCGCTCATGCTGAATTTCTCGAATACCTCCCGCCGCCGGGGGCGCCGATGAGCGGTCGTGGGGGCAATGACGGCCAGGTCCGCATCATCGGTGGGCGCTGGCGCAATACCCGCCTGCCGGTGCCGACCCTGCCGGGGCTTCGCCCCAGCAGCGACCGCGTGCGCGAAACCCTGTTCAACTGGCTGATGCCCAGGCTCGGCGGGGCCCGCGTGCTGGACCTGTTCGCCGGCAGCGGTGCGCTGGGGCTGGAGGCGGTCTCGCGCGGTGCCGCCCACGCCACCCTGGTCGAGCGCGATGCACAGCTGGGGCGCAATCTGACCGCTGCGGTGGCCAAGCTGCAGGCCGGCGACCAGATCAGCGTCGTGCAGGCCGATGCCCTGCGCTGGCTGCAGGGCGCACCCGCGCAGCAGGCCGACCTGGTCTTCATCGACCCGCCATTCGCCGATGGCCTGTGGCAGGACGTGCTGGCCCAGCTGCCCCGGCACCTGGCCGCCGATGCCTGGCTGTACCTGGAATCGCCGGCCGGCCACGTGCCGGTGCTGCCGCCGGACTGGCTGCTGCACCGCGAGGGTGGCACCCGCGAGGTGCGCTTTGCCCTGTACCGCCGCGCCACTGCTACACTTTGACCTCATCTGAACATCTGCATCCGCCCATGACCGTGGCCAACCGCCGCATCGCCGTCTATCCCGGCACGTTCGACCCGATCACCAACGGTCACATCGACCTGGTGAGCCGCGCCGCGCCGCTGTTCGAAAAGGTCGTGGTCGGCGTGGCGCAGAGCCCGTCCAAGGGCCCGGCGCTGCCGCTGGAGCAGCGCGTGCAGCTGGCGCGTGGCGCGCTGGCCCACCACGGCAACGTCGAGGTCATCGGCTTCGATACCCTGCTGGCCCATTTCGTACGCTCGGTCCAGGGCGGGGTGCTGCTGCGCGGCCTGCGCGCGGTGTCCGATTTCGAGTACGAGTTCCAGATGGCCAGCATGAACCGTCACCTGATCCCCGAGGTCGAGACCCTGTTCCTGACCCCGGCCGAGCAGCACAGCTTCATTTCGTCCTCGCTGGTCCGCGAGATCGCGCGCCTGGGCGGCGACGTGTCCGGTTTCGTGCCGGCCGCGGTGCTCGAAGCCCTGCGCAAGGTCCGCGAAGCGAAGTCGGCACAGTCGTAAGCCCCGCTGTACCCGCACCCCATTACGTACAACACCACGCACCATTCCGGGAGGAAACCCATGAACACCACCATGCGCGCGATGCTGATCGCTTCGTTGGCCCTGGCCTTCACCGCCTGCAAGAAGGAAGAGGCCGCTCCGGTCGACGAGGCCAAGCAGGCCCTGGTCGCTCCGTCCAAGGACGACGATGCAGGCTGGAAGAAGTACCTGCAGGAAGTGGCGATCCAGAACATGGGCAACATCACCAACAGCCCGTTCCTGTACTACCTCTCGCCGGAATCGGACCCGGACTTCCAGGCCAAGTACGAGCGCCAGACCGAGAGCGCGACCCAGGCCGTGGCCCGTGGCGTGCAGCCGGGCAACATGCTGGCCTTCGGTTCGTCGGCCTCGGGCAAGATGGCTGACATGATCCAGGCCGTGTTCAAGGACGTGTCGCCGGATTCGATGAAGGGCGTGCGCGTCGTCTTCATCGGCCAGTCGGCCGACAACGCCCGCGTGCAGGCTGCGATCCAGCCGACCGGCGCCGAGTACATTTTCGTCGAAGCCAAGTAATACCGAGCCATGGCGGCCATGCTCCGGCATGGCCCGGGCGGCGTCCCGCAAGGACGCCGCTGATGACCTGACCGGCCCGCGCGCCCGCGCTGGCCGGTCCTTTGTCCCAGGGCGCGGGCGAGGAGTATCGCCGTGTCACTGAAAATCAACGAGCTCTGCGTCAACTGCGACGTATGCGAGCCGGCCTGCCCGAACCAGGCCATTGCGATGGGTGAAACCATCTACGTGATCGACCCTGCGCGCTGCACCGAATGCGTGGGTCATTTCGACGAGCCACAGTGCGTGGTCGTCTGCCCGGTCGAGTGCATCGACCCGGACCCGGAGATCGTGGAAACGGAAGACCAGCTGCTGGCCAAGCTGCGCCAGCTGCAGCACGATCACCCCGAACTCTACGCGGAGCCCCCATCCGAATGAAGACGCTGATCGTCCGCCCCCTGTTGCTGCTCGGCCTGATGCTGAGCCCGATCGCCTGGGCCGACAGCCCGGCCCGTGCCGATCGCCCCGATGGCGCGGCCATTGCCAGCGGCCACGCACTGGCCACCCAGGCCGGCATCGACATCCTTGCGCAGGGCGGCAACGCCTTCGACGCTGCGGTGGCGGTGTCGTCCACGCTGGCGGTGGTCGAGCCGATCAGTTCCGGGCTGGGCGGCGGCGGCTTCTTCCTGCTGCACGACGCGGCTACCGGCAAGGATGTGATGCTGGATGCACGCGAGACCGCACCGGCCGCTGCGACCCCGCAGGCTTTCCTGGACAAGCAGGGCAACCTGGACCGTGATCGTTCGGTCAACGGTGCCTGGTCGGCGGGTATTCCCGGCCTGCCCGCAGCGCTGGTCGAACTGTCGGCCAAGTACGGCAAGCTGCCCCTGTCGGCGTCGCTGCAGCCGGCGATCCGCATCGCGCGCGAAGGCTTCCCGGTGTACGACCGCATGGCCAAGGGCTATGCCTCGCGCCGTGAAGTGATGGAGCGTTACCCTGGCACGCGCGAGGTCTACCTGCGCAACGGCAAGCCGATCGCCACCGGTGACCTGTTCAAGCAGCCGGAGCTGGCGCAGACGCTGGAGCGGCTGGCTGCCGGTGGCTTCGATGGCTTCTACAAGGGCCAGACCGGTTCGCTGCTGCTGGCCGGCGTGAAGCAGGCTGGTGGCAAGTGGACCGCCGAAGAGCTGGCCGGCTACCGCGTGAAGCAGCGCGAGCCGATCGTGTTCAACTACAACGGCTGGAAGATCACCACCGCGCCGCCGCCGTCGTCCGGTGGCATCGCGCTGGCCAGCATGCTGCAGATCCTGGAAGGCTGGGATATCAGGAAGATGGACCCGGCGCACCGCACCCACCTGGTGGTGGAGTCGATGCGCCGCGCCTACCGCGACCGCACCTTCTTCCTCGGTGATCCGGACTTCGTGCAGATCCCGCAGAAAGTGCTGATCAGCAAGGACTACGCGCAGGGCCTGCGGGCGACCATCCATCCGGAGAAGGCCACGCCCAGCGACCTGCTGTCGGGCAACCCGACGCCGTTGGAAGACGACGAGACCACGCACTTCTCGATCATCGACCGCGATGGCAACCGCGTTGGCGCCACCCAGACCGTCAACCTGCTGTATGGCTCGGGGCTGATTCCCAAGGGCACCGGCGTACTGCTGAACAACGAGATGGACGACTTCGCGCTGAAGCCGGGCACGCCCAACGCGTTTGGCGTGATGGGCTACGAGGCCAATGCGCCGAAGGCTGGCAAGCGCATGCTCAGCTCGATGACGCCGACCTTCATGGAGAACGCCGACAAGGTGGTGGTGCTGGGCACCCCAGGCGGCAGCCGCATCATCACCATGGTGCTGCTGGGCATCCTCGGCTACGACGCCGGCCTGGACGCACAGCAGGTGGCCGCGCTGCCGCGCTACCACCATCAGTGGCTGCCGGACCTGATCGAGGCCGAGGACGATGCATTCGACGCGGCGACGGTGAAGCAGCTGCAGGCGATGGGCCACAAGATCGACCTGCCGGGTGACGTCGCCGCAGGCGGCCGCGGATCCAGCCACGTGTGGGGCAACCTGCAGACCGTGGAATGGGACCGCAAGGCGAACAGACTGTTCGGTGGCAGCGACCCGCGCAACCCGGTGGGCAGCGCCCAGGTCGTACCGGCGCGCTGATCCGGTCGCGCCGGCCGCTGGCCGGCAATCTGGCAGATCATCGAAACCCCGCCTTTGTCGGCGGGGTTTTCTGTTTCCTTTCTAGCGATTATTTAACGAGCCGGCGCCGATAATCGACGCATGAAACTCTGGTCTATTCGTGGAAACTCGCAGCGCCTCGATGGCGGCGCGATGTTCGGCAACGCACCGCGTGCGTTATGGGAAAAATGGGCGGCACCGGACGAGCTCAATCGCATCGAGCTGGCCTGCCGTGCGCTGCTTGCCAGCCCGCTGGAAGGCAAGACGGTGCTGTTTGAAACCGGCATCGGTGCATTCTTCGACCCGCGCATGCGTGAGCGCTACGGCGTGCAGGAAAGCCAGCACGTGCTGATCGATTCGTTGCGCGAAGCGGGTTTCGAGCATGAGGACATCGATGTCGTGGTGCTCAGCCACCTGCACTTCGATCACGCCGGCGGACTGCTGGCGGCATGGAGCGAAGGGCGTGAGCCCGAGTTGCTGTTCCCCAACGCAACCTACGTGGTCGGCGCACAGCATTGGCAGCGCGCCGTGCATCCGCACCCGCGTGACCGGGCCAGCTTCATTCCGGAGCTGCCTGGCCTGCTGCAGGCCAGTGGCCGGCTGGAAGTGGTGGACGGGGAGTACTCGAAGATCCTCGGCCGCAGCGTGCGCTTCAGCTACAGCGACGGGCATACGCCGGGACTGATGCTGGCCGAGATCGTCGGTCACGCGCATGCAGGCGAGGGTGCGCACGGTGGCGTGGTGTTCTGTGCCGACCTGATTCCAGGGCGTTCATGGGTGCACGTGCCGATCACCATGGGTTACGACCGCAACGCCGAACTGCTGATCGACGAGAAGCGGCAGTTCCTTGAAGACAAGCTGGCGCGCAACGTACGGCTGTTCTTCACCCATGACCCGCAGGTCGCGCTGGCGCAGCTCGGGCGCGATGACAAGGGGCGTTTCGTGACCCTGCACGAGCAGGGCGAGCTGAAGGCGCGCGCCCTGGGGTAATGAAAAGGCCGGGCAATGCCCGGCCTTCCACTGACGCGGCAGATCCACGCCATGCGTGGATGGCGCCCTGCAAGAGACAGGCGTCAAGACGCCTTCAGGCAGCTGCTCATGAAGGTCTTGCGCGCATCACCGGCCAGCTTCTTGGCGCCCGCGTCGGCGTTGCACTTGCGCATGCGTTCCTGCTGCGCATTGGCCGGCTTGGAGTCGGCAGCGTGGCCGCTGAGGCAGGAACTCTGCGCGGTCTTGTAGGCATCACCCTTCAAGCCCTTGTTCTTGGCCGAGCATTCGGCCATGCGCTGCTGCTGCGGGGTGGTGGCGTTGGCAGCCAGGGGCAGGCCGACCAGCAGGGCGGCGGCCAGCAGGAAAGAGGCTTTCATCAGGGTGCTCCAAGCGGTGGCGGGTGCGCGGAGCATTCGCTTCCGGCCCGCAAGGCCACGTGAAGAATCGCGCCTCGGCTGCGTCCGCTTGCATCGGCATTCAGATCGGCGTATTACTTAGCCATATGGGTAAGTATGATCCCGCCATCCAGGAAGTCTTCCACGCACTGGCCGACCCGACCCGTTGCGCGATCGTGGCCGCGCTGGGGCAGGGGCCACGCACGGTGTCGGTGCTGGCCGAGCCTTTCCAGATGGCCTTGCCCTCGCTGATGAAACATCTGGCCGTGCTGGAACGCAGCGGCGTGGTGCGCAGCCACAAGCAGGGGCGCATACGCACCTGCGAACTGGTGCCGGCGCGGCTGGGCCAGGCCGAGCAGTGGCTGGCCGAACAGCGTGCCGTGTGGGAGGCGCGCGCCGACCGCATGGTCGATTTCGTCGAAACCCTTCACCGACAGGAGCAGGCCCGTGGCCGTAGACGCAGGTAACAACCCCGATACCGATCTGGTCATCAGCCGTGTGTTGAACGCACCGCGCGCGGCTTTGTGGCGGGCGTGGACCGACCCGGAACTGCTGCGCCAGTGGTGGTGCCCGGAGCCGTGGACCACCGAGGTGCGCGCATTCGACCTGCGCCCCGGCGGGGCCTTCCACACCTTCATGCAGGGCCCGGATGGCGGCAGCAGTGACAATCCGGGCAGCTTCCTGGAGATCGTGCCGCAGCAGCGCCTGGTGTTCACCTCGATGCTGGGCGCAGGCTGGCGGCCGCAGTCACCCTGGCTGGGCTTCACCGCCATCATCACCATGGAGGACGAGGGGCAGGGCTGCCGCTACACGGCGCGGGTGATGCACCCGGACAAGGCCCTGCGTGACCAGCATGAGCAGCTGGGCTTCTTCGACGGCTGGAACACCGTCATCGGCCAGCTGGAAACCTTCGCAGCCGGGCTGTAGGCCGGAATGCGGGATGGGGTCAGATCCCTTTCGCAGAAAGGGCTCTGACCCCGGCTCGCCGGCTCAACCGACGCGGGTACCGAAGATGCGGTCACCGGCGTCGCCCAGGCCCGGCAGGATGTAACCCTTGTCGTTGAGCTGGGCATCGATGGCCGCGGTGTAGATTTCCACGTCCGGGTGCACGGCCTTGACCGCTTCGATGCCTTCCGGCGCGGCCACCAGGAAGATGCCCTTGATGCGGCGTGCGCCGGCACGCTTGAGCATGTCGATGGTGGCGATCAGGGTGCCGCCGGTGGCCAGCATCGGGTCCAGGATCAGCGCGTCGCGCTCTTCCAGGCGGCCGGTCAGGCGCTCGAAGTAGGGCACCGGCTGCAGGGTTTCCTCATCGCGCTGCAGGCCGACCACGCTGACGCGGGCGGCGGGGATCAGTGACAGCACGCCGCTGAGCATGCCCAGGCCGGCACGCAGGATCGGCACCACGGTGATCTTGGCGCCGGCAATGCGCTGCACCGTGACCGGGCCGGCCCAGCCGGGCAGGGTGTGCGGCTCGGTGTCCAGGTCGGCGGTGGCCTCGTAGGCCAGCAGCGTACCCAGCTCGTTGGCCAGTTCGCGGAAATCCTTGGTGCTGAGCGCGGCATTGCGCATCAGGCCGATCTTGTGCTGCACCAGCGGGTGGCGCACTTCGACGATCTTCATGGTCGGGAAGGGGGAAAAGGAGAGAGGACGCCATTTTGCCGGATTGGCGTGTCGAACCCCAAACCGGGCCCCGAGCCGCCGTACATGAAATGTGCAGATGCATGTCACGGTCATGCAACCTTGCGGACATACCGTGCAGACCCATTCTTAACAGGAATGGGGATTCCCAGTGCATATCAAGACTCCGTTGGCCGTTGCCATCACCCTGACCCTGGCGATGGGGGCCGCAGCCCCGCTGCAGGCCGCCGGGCAGCAGGCGGTAGCCGCCACCGGCGCCGTGGCGGCCGACGCGGTCGACCTGGATCGCATTGAAGTGCGCGCCCAGCTCGAATCGCAGATCCGTGCAGTCGACCTCAAGCGCAGCAGCGATGCCATCGAGGATGCGGTGTCCTCCGATGCCCTGGGCCAGTACCCGGACAAGAACGTGGCCGAATCACTGCAGCGCCTGCCGGGCGTCAGTGTGACCCGCGACCAGGGCGAAGGCCGCTTCGTGGTCATTCGTGGCCTGGATGCCAATCTCAACAGCGTCAGCGTGGACGGCATCGCCATCGGCACGCCGGAAGATTCCAGCCGTGCCGCGCCGCTGGACGTGATCCCCTCCGATTCCACCGAGCGCCTGCGCGTGGTCAAGTCGCCGACCCCGGACATGCCGGGTGATGCCATCGGTGGCGCCGTGCTGGTGGAATCGGCGTCGGCCTTCGACCGCGACGGTCGCAGCCTGCGCGGCAAGATCGAGGGCAGCCACCAGCAGCTGTCCGGCGAGACCAGCCCCAAGGCCGCCTTCAACTACAGCGAGGTGTTCAACGATACCTTCGGCGTGGCGCTGGGCGTGAACTACCAGAAGCGGAAGTTCGAGTCGGACAACACCGAAGTGGAGTACGACGGCGAGGACGATGCCGCCCCCGGTGACGTGACTGCGATCAACCTGCAGCACCGCAAGTACGAGATCGAGCGCAAGCGCATCGGTGCCAACCTCAACCTCGACTGGCGTCCCAACGAAGACAGCAAGTACTACCTGCGCACGCTGTACAGCCAGTTCGATGATGCGGAGACCCGCCAGCGCGTGATTTTCAACTTCGACGACGCGAAGATGGTCAAGACCGGCACCGACCAGTACCGCCTGGACGGCATGCCGAAGGATTCTATCGACAAGCGCATGCGCTACCGCACCAAGAAGGAAAACACGTTTGCGGCCAGCCTCGGTGGCGAGAACAAGCTGACCAACGCCGTGGTCGATTACCGGATCGGCTACACCCGTACCGAAGAGCGCGTGAACGACGAGATGGAGGCGCGCTTCAAGCTCAACGGCAAGGTCTTCAACGGCACCCTGGACCAGAGCAGCCGCCTGCCGAGCTACAGCTTCGACAACCCGCAGTGGCTGGACAACAGCAACTACGCGTTCGACCGCTTCGTGCTCTCGCCCAAGCAGGTGAACGACAAGGAACACAGCGCACAGGTCAACGTGCGCTTCGACGGCGACAGCAGCAGCATCAAGTTCGGCCTGCTTGGCCGCTGGCGCGACCGCGACGTGAATGTGGATGAGCGCGAACTGCGTGTCGGCCCGAAGGTGGCGCTGTCGAGCTGGACCACTTCCTCGCCGGAGCATCGCCACGGCAACATGGGCGATGGCATGGACTCGGCCGCGATGCGCGCGTTCTGGGCGGCCAGCGGCAGCCAATACAGTGCCCGCCCGCAGGACGTCGGCGGCAATGCAATGACGTCGCTGGAAGAGGATTACGTGGCCAGCGAGGACATCTTCGCCAGCTATGCCATGGGTACCTGGGACGTGGGCGCACTGCGCATCATCGGCGGCGTGCGCGTGGAGAACACCCGCTTCAAGGCGGTCGGCAACCAGGTGGACGTGGCCGCCAACGGCCGCAGCTTCACCGTCACCCCGCGCGTGGCCAACAGCAGCTACACCAACGTGCTGCCGGGCCTGCACCTGCGCTATGACGCGGCCGATGACTGGGTGCTGCGCGCCTCGGCCAACAAGACCGTATCGCGCCCGTCCTTCGGCGACGTCTCGCCGCGCGTGGGTTACAGCCGGGGTGACGAGGAAGTGCGCCTGGGCAATCCGGAACTCGATCCGTACGAGTCGAAGAACATCGACCTGTCGGTGGAGAAGTACATCGGCAGCAGCGGCATCGTTTCGCTGGGCCTGTTCCACAAGTCGATCGATGGCTACATCGTGGAAACCGTGCGTACCAATGATCCGGCCTACGGTGGTTTCGACGTGACCCAGCCGATCAATGGCCGCAAGGCCACCGTGCGTGGCGCGGAATTCAACTGGCAGCAGCAGCTGGCCTTCCTGCCGGACGGCCTGGATGGCCTGCTGGTCGGTGCCAGTGGCACCTGGCTGGATACCAAATTCGATGCCGGCATCAAGGATCGGGAGGGCGAGGACTTCACCCTGCCGCGTGCCTCCAAGCATGTCTACAGCGCGCACATCGGCTATGAAAAATATGGTGTAAGCACGCGCCTGGCGGCGGTGTACCGCAGCGAGTACCTGGACAGCATCGGCAAGGGGCGCGCATTCGACATCTATGTGGCACCCAACACCCAGCTCGATTTCTCGCTGGATTACAAGTTCACCCCGCGCGTGAGCGTGTACTTCGAAGCGCAGAACCTGCTGGACAAGCCGCTTGAGCTGTACCAGGGCACGCGTTCGCGCACCCTGCAGATGGAAGAGTACGGCCGCACCTATGCGCTGGGCCTGAAGGTGGCGCTGTGATGGGGCGTGGCGTCACTGTCCTGGCCGCCGCGCTGGCGGCCACGCTGGTCGCCGGCTGCACGCCGGCCACCGGCACCGATCCGGTTGCGGGAGCGGTCGCGCCGGCCGCCAGCGGCGGGCGCGTGGTGACCACCATCGCCGAGGCCTTCCTTTCCCCGATGACCCCGGCCGACAACATCGACTCGCCGGCGGCCTGGCGCGCGCCGGACGGCACGCTGTGGCTGATCGCCACCGCCAAGGCCACCGACAAGCTGGTGGTCTACGACGGCAGCACCGGCCAGCACCTGCGTGACGTCGGCAGCAGCGGCACCGCACCGGGGCAGTTCGACCGCCCAAACGGCATCGCGGTGACCGACGACCTGCTGTGGATCGTGGAGCGCGACAATCACCGCGTGCAGGTGCTGAGCCTGCCGGACTTCACGCCGCTGGCGACGTTCGCTGCGGACGACCTGCGCAAGCCGTACGGGCTGTGGGTCGACCGCCGTGCCGATGGCTACAGCGTCTACGTCACCGACTCCTGGGACAACGGCGAGGATGCGCAGGGGCGTGACATCCTGCCGCCGCTGGCCGAGCTGGACAAGCGCGTGCGCCAGTACCACGTGACCCGCGATGGCGCCAAGGTCGAGGCGAAGCTGGTGGCCAGCATCGGCGATACCACCGAAGCCGGTGCGCTGCGCGTGGTCGAGTCGATCTGGGGCGACCCCGAGAACGACCGGCTGCTGATTGCCGAAGAGGACGAGAGCTACGCCAGCGAGTTCAAGGTCTACACGCTGGCCGGACGCTTCACCGGTACCACCTTCGGCCGCGACGTGTTCAAGGCGCAGGCCGAAGGCGTGACCCTGCGCACCTGTGGCGAGGACGGCTGGTGGATCACCACCGAGCAGGGCAAGCAACGCAGCGTGTTCCACCTGTTCGACCGGCACACGCTGAAGCCGGTCGGCGCGTTCCAGGGCAACACCGTGGCCAACACCGATGGCATCTGGATGATGCAGCAGCCCAGCGCGCGCTTCCCGCACGGTGCGCTGTATGCGGTGCATGACGACCAGGGCGTGGTGGCGTTCGACTGGGAGAGCATCGCCAAGCAGCTCGCGCTGCCGCTGGAGTGTGGCGCATGAGCCGGCAGTGCGTGATGCGCGCGCTGGCGCTGGGCCTGCTGCTGGCGCTGCCGTCGCTGTCGTTCGCGGCGGCCGAACCGAATACCCAGGTGCCGGCGGGTAGCCGCCACTACGCAGCGACGTCGGTGCCGGACCGCATCGTCGCCTCGCCCTCGGCTGATCCCAGCCACGGTTTCGCCGTGGCCTGGCGTACCGATGGCAGCGTGCAGGCGCCACTGCTGGAGATCGCGCTGGCCGCAGATTCGCCGGCCATCGAGGGCATCCGCCAGGTGCGTGCGACGACGCGTGCGCTGCAGACCGAGAACGGGCTGTCGCACCATCACCGTGCCGACATCGATGGCCTGCAGCCGGACACCCAGTACGTCTATCGCGTGCAGGGCAATGGCAGCTGGAGCGCCTGGAACCAGCTGCGCACGCTGGCCGGCGCCGACCAGCCGCTGACCCTGCTGTACTTCGGCGATACCCAGAACAAGAACGTCAGCCATGTCAGCCGCGTGGTGCGTGCCGCGCAGAAGGCTGCGCCGCAGGCGCGCATGAGCCTGTTCGCCGGTGACCTGGTCAGTGGCGGCGACAACATGGACGACAGCGAATGGGGCGAGTGGTTTGCCGCCACCGGCTGGCTGGCGCAGGAAACGCTGGTGGCCCCCGCGATCGGCAACCATGAGTACTTCGAGGAATTCGAGGACACCCCGCAGGAGCGTCGCGTGCTGGGCCGGCACTGGCCGGTGACCTTCGCGCTGCCGGGCAATGGCGCCACCGCCGCGCAGCAGACCAGCTACTGGTTCGATGCACAGGGCGTGCGCGTGGCCGTGGTCGATGGTACCTCGGCACTCGACCTCGGCACGGCCAAGGCGCAGGCACAGTGGCTGGATAAGGTCCTGACCGGCAACCCGCAGCCATGGACCATCGTGCTGCTGCACCAGCCGTTCTACTCGCCGCGCGAAGGGCGCGAGAACGCCGCGTTGCGTGACGTGCTGCTGCCGGTGGTACGCCGCCACAACGTCGATCTGGTGCTGCAGGGCCACGATCACACCTATGGCCGCCGTGGCGAAGGGCAGGCCGCGACGCCGCAGTATGTGGTGACCGTGGCCGGACCGAAGCAGTACCGCCTTTCCGACGAAGCGCGCAGGACGATGGACCCGGTGGCCGAGGACACCCAGCTGTTCCAGGTGCTGAACATCGACCCGCAGCACCTGCGCTATGAAGCACGCACCGTGACCGGCCGTCTTTACGATGCCTTCGAACTGCGTCGTGATGCCAAGGGTGGAAAGCAGCGCACGGAGCTGACCGAAGGCCGCATCGCACCGCGCGACTGCCCGCGTGCGCAGACCGCCACGGGTCGCGCCGACCGCTGCTGGGAATGACGAGATGCCAATGACCACGCTCCGACGAATCCTTCCTGTCGCTGCCATCGGCGCCGCGCTGCTGTTACTGGCCAGTGCGGTGACGGCCGCCGATACCGTGCTGCATCCGTTCCTGGTCGCCCAGCCGAAGCAGGCCCCGCAGGAGGTGAATCTGGCGGTGGAGATTCCGGCCGGCAGCTTCACCAAGTACGAGATCAAGGAAGACGGCCTGGTACACGTGGATCGCTTCCAGTCGATGCCGGTGGCCTATCCGGCCAACTACGGCTCGATGCCGCGCACCCTGGCCGGTGACAACGATCCGCTGGATGCGCTGGTGCTGACCCGCGAACCCCTGCACCCAGGCGTGATCGTGCGCTTCCGGCCGATCGGTTACCTGAAGATGATCGATGGCGGCGAGCACGACGAGAAGATCATCGGCGTGCCGACCGACAAGGTCGACCCGACCTACGCCAGCATCCGCGACCTGGCGGATCTGCCGGAGGTCGAGCGCCAGCGCATCGAGGCGTTCTTCCGGGTCTACAAGGACCTGCCGGCCGGGCGCAACCCGGTGCAGCTCAACGGCTGGGGCAATGCTGCCGAGGCGCGCACGCTGATCATCGAAGCGATGAAGCGCTTCGAAAAGTAGATCCACGGCATGCGTGGATTCAGTCCAGCAACGTCTCGATGAACGACTCGGCCTGCATGCGGTCGCCCAGTACCCGGGCCACCGCCTGTACGGCTGCCTCCTGGTATTCAGGACGGATGCCGCCATCGTCATCGTCGTTGTAGAGGTCATCGCCGGCATCGAGGTACACCGTGCCTGCAGCAGCCAGAGCCGCCATCAAGGTCGGCACATCGGTAGTGATCTCGCCGGCATCCAGCAGGCCGGCACCGTGGTGGCTGAACAGCACACGGCCGTCGTCCAGGTCGAGGATGAACGGATCAGCGCCGCGATCGGCAATCACCAGCCAGTTCGATGGCCAGTCGTTGATCCGTTCGCCGCTGATGCCGTGCCATCGATAGCCGGCCTGCTGGCTCCACAGGCGTTGCAGTGGCGGTATCCAGACATCAAGGCCGGGAACGGTGATGCCGGCGCGGCCAACTCTGGCATTGATCTCTTCGCCCAGCGGCCCGACCTGCGCGTAGAAGCACGCCAGTGCCGGGGGCAGCGGGAACGGGCCCTGCCAGTCACGCTCGTGCTGGGCATGCAGCAGCCCGAAGCGGGCGAATGAGGCGTGCAGATCATCCATGTCAGAGCCCAACGGGTAGCGGCCGTGCAGTCTAGCAGACGGCGTCTGCGCGCATCTCCTTCACCGCCGCTGGCTATGATGTGCGCCTTCCACAACGAAGGCGGTGCACGTGTCGGTAGCGTTGGTATGGTTCCGCCGTGATCTGCGGCTGCAGGACAATCCGGCCCTGCAGGCCGCGCTGGATGCGGGCCACGACGTGGTGCCGGTCTACATCCATGCGCCGCACGAGGAAGGCGAGTGGGTGCCCGGTGCGGCCTCCGATGCGTGGCGCCACCGTTCACTGGGCGGATTGGATGCGGACCTGCGCGCGCGTGGTTCGTCGTTGGTGCTGCGCAGCGGTGACAGCCTGCCGATCCTGCAGTTGCTGATCGAGCAGACCGGCGCCGAGGCGGTGTACTGGAACCGCAAGTACGAACCGGCCACCCAGCCACGCGACGCGACCATCAAGCGTACGCTGCGCGAGCAGGGCATCGACGCGCAGAGCTGCAATGGCAGCCTGCTGTTCGAGCCCTGGGACATCGCGACCCAGCAGGGCCAGCCGTACAAGGTGTTCACGCCGTACTGGCGCAACGTACTCAGTCATTGGCGCCTGCCGGCGCTGCAGGCCGCGCCGCAGGCACTGACGCCACACACGGTCGACAGCCTCGCACTGGATGATCTCCAGCTGGCACCGACGCTGGACTGGGATACCGGCTTCTGGGAGCACTGGCAGCCGGGCGAGGCCGGTGCGCTGGAGGCACTGTCCGTGTTCGAGGACGGTGCATTGCGCGGCTACCGTGAACAGCGCGACCTGCCGGATCGCGTGGGGACCTCGCGGCTGTCGCCGCACCTGCATTTCGGCGAGATCGCGCCGTGGCGCATCGCCCATGCGCTGGAGGGGCTGCGCAGTGCAGGCACTGACGCCGACATCGACGGTTACCTGCGGCAACTGGGCTGGCGCGACTTCGCCTATCACCTGCTGCATCACTTCCCGAAGACGCCGACCGACAACCTCAACCCGCGCTTCGATCGCTTCCCATGGGCAACGCCCAGTGACGCTCAGCTGCACGACTGGCAACGCGGCAACACCGGCGTGCCGATCGTCGATGCCGGCCTGCGCGAGCTGTGGCACACCGGCTACATGCACAACCGGGTGCGGATGATCGTGGCCAGCTACCTGTGCAAGCACCTGCGCGCGCACTGGCTGCATGGCGCGCGCTGGTTCTGGGACACCCTGGTCGATGCCGACCTGGCCAACAACACGATGGGCTGGCAATGGGTGGCCGGGACCGGCGCCGATGCCGCGCCGTATTTCCGCGTGTTCAACCCGGTGACCCAGGCCGAAAAGTTCGATCCGCAGGCCCGTTACATCAGTCGTTGGGTGCCCGAACTGGCCGCGCTGCCGGTGAAGGCGCGCTTCGCGCCGTGGCAGCATCCACTGCTGCTGGCCGCGCATGCCCCCGGCTATCCGCGCACCCCGTTGGTGGACCTGGCCGCCGGTCGGGATGCCGCGCTGGCCGCCTACCGGGAGACGGGGGCAGGGTAAAGCGCGGGATGAGCGATCCAGTCAGTTAGCTGAACGCGGCCCTGTCGCCGCGCCGCATCATCATCCCGACATCGCATTGGGCTGTTTATTCTCTCTGCGCCCGCAAGCCGCCGGCCCGACCGGAAACCAAGGAGAACCACATGATCCGCAACACCACCCGCAACGTCGCACTGGCCCTGATGAGTGCGGCCGTCCTGTCGGCCTGCGCCACCGGCGGCTCCTACGTGCAGAGTGACCAGTACGGCAACCCGACCGAGCAGCAGAACCGCACCGGCCGCAATGCGCTGATCGGCACCGCGATTGGTGTGGCCGCCGGCCTGCTGACCGGCGACAGCGCTACCGAGCGTCGTCAGCACGCGCTGATCGGTGCCGGTATCGGCGCGCTCAGCGGCGCTGCCGTCGGCCAGTACCAGGATCGCCAGGAACGCGCACTGCGCGAGCGCACCGCCAACACCGGCATCGATGTGCAGCGCCAGGGCGACAACATCATGCTGAACCTGCCGGATGGCATCACCTTCGATTTCGGCAAGTCGACCCTGAAGCCGCAGTTCTACGGCTCGCTCAACGGCGTGGCAGGCACCCTGCGTGACTACAACCAGACCATGATCGAAGTGGTCGGCCACACCGACAGCATCGGCAGCGACGCGGTCAACAACCGCCTGTCGAAGGAACGCGCCGACTCGGTGGCGCAGTACCTGATCGGCCAGGGCGTGCAGAGCGTGCGTATCGAAACGCTGGGCGCCGGCAAGTCGTATCCGATTGCCGACAACAGCACCGATGCCGGCCGTGCCAAGAACCGTCGCGTCGAAATCCGCGTGATTCCGCTCAAGCAGTAACGCATAGCGTTACTGCTGTTCCGGCGTAGCCGGAACGAAAATGCCGCCCTTGCAGGCGGCATTTTCTGTAGGTGCCGAGCTTGCTCGGCACGCCGACAGCGCTCCCGGTGGCGGCTTTTCCGAATGGCGCCGACCAAGGTCGGCACCGTTCAAAAAACCAAGTCGAGCGAGCTCGACTCTACAAAACCCGGTTACGCCGCCGAAGCAGCGACCTTCTCCAGGATGCGCTTGCCGCTGCTCTCCAGCGCGGCGTCTTCCTTTTCCTTCTGCTGCTGCGCCAGCTTCGCGCCCGGGCACTGCGCCAGCATGTAGTTGGCGTCGAAGTTGAGCTTTTCCACCAGGAAATCGACGAACGCACGCACCTTCGGCGAGACCAGGCGGCCACCGGCGAACACGGCGTTGAAGTCCACTTCCGGGCCGGTCCAGCCGGCCAGCACGCGCCGTACCATGCCCGACTCGACGAACGGCTTGGCCATCACATCACCGGTCAGCAGCAGGCCTTCGCCACATACCAGTGCACCATTCAACGCGGACATGTCGTTGGCCGTCATCAGCGGGGTGACCGGGAAGTCGCGCAGCTCGCCGCCGTTCTCGCCCAGCTGCCAGGTGAAGCGTGGTGAATTACCGGTGTGGTACGGCTTGCGCATCGCCAGGATGCGATGGAACTGCAGCTCTTCCGGATGCAGCGGCTCGCCATAGCGCTCGATGTAGGCCGGGCTGGCGAACACTTGCGTGCGCAGGCTGCCGAGCTTGCGCGCGACCAGGTTGGAATCGGGCAGGGCACCGACACGCAGCGCCAGATCCGCCTCACCGGCGATCAGGTCCAGCTTCTCGTTGCCCATGTGCATGTCCAGGCGGATCTCTGGATACTGCGCATGGAACTGGCCCAGCAGCGGGGCGATCCAGGTGATGCCGATCGAGTAGGGCACGGTGAAGCGCAGCCAGCCGCGCGGGCCGGACTGCAACTGGCTCACCGCGCTCTCGGCTTCTTCCAGCTCGCGCGCGATGCGCTGGCAATGTTCGTGGTAGATCGAGCCGGCTTCGGTCAGGCCGAGGCGGCGGGTGGTCCGGTGCAGCAGTCGCGCGCCCAGGCGCGTTTCCAGCTCCTGCACTTTGCGGCTGACCGTGGTCTTGGGCAGGCCGAGCGATTTGGCAGCGGCAATGAAACTGCCTTGCTCGACCACTTTGACGAAGATCAGCGTCTCGTTGAGATCGTGGGACATGGTCGGGGATCCTGGACGTCGGGGATGGGACAATCGTGACAGAACGATTGGACCGGGAGCGGGATGATTATTCCCCTTAATCAGGACTAATCAAGTAAAGGTTTGAGGTCTATCGTGGCGCCATTCGTGAAATGGAGCCCCCTCGCCATGAGCCTGCGCAACATTCTTGCCCGCTTCCGGCATGCCGGCCAGAACGCCCTGGACCTGGCGATGACCGTCGAAGCTCGTCCGAGTTCCTTGGTACACAAGGATTTTCGTGAGTTTACCGCGCCCATGCGTCAGCAGCGTGGCGGCGTCATCCGCCTGGTCCCACACAAGGGCGACCGACTGCGTCGAATTGGGACTATCCCGGATTTGGGAGGAAATGTCCCGTGAATGGGATACTGACGCCCGAAGTTCTGGTCCTCGGCGGCACCGGTGCCGTGGGCCAGGGCGTGGTCGGCGCCCTGCTGGAGGCCGGCAGCCCGGTACTGGTGGTCGGTCGCGATCCGGGCCGGCTGGCGGCGCTGCATGAGCAGTTCGCCGATGAGCCGGGCCTGGAAACCGTGCTGGGTTCGCTCAGCGATGACGGCTCGGCACGGGCGTTGGCCGAACGCATCGCGCAGCGGCCGCGTCCGTTGGCTGCAGTGATCGCCGCGATGGGCGGCCCCTACCGTCGCGGCCGCGTGGTTGACCGCAACGGCGACGAACTGCTCGGCGCGCTGCACGCCGACCTGATGCCGCACGTGCACGCCGTGCGCCATCTGCTGCCGCTGCTGCAGGACAACATGCACGCGCGCCGCTACGTGATGATCGGCAGCCCGGCCGCAGTCAAGCCGTGGGCCGGTTACGGCGAAAGCTCGATCACCGCCGCG
Source organism: Stenotrophomonas sp. S4 (assembly GCF_054187805.2). NCBI lineage: Bacteria > Pseudomonadati > Pseudomonadota > Gammaproteobacteria > Lysobacterales > Lysobacteraceae > Stenotrophomonas > Stenotrophomonas sp. S4. The sequence goes on from NZ_CM196188.1 coordinate 1,863,581, forward strand.
GCGATGCGCATGTACGCGCAGGTGGTGCACCAGGAAGCGCAGGCGATCGGCGTGCGCGCGCAGATGCTGGAAGTCTGCAGCCCGGTGTGTACCCCGGCCAACGCGGCCAACGCCTGCATCGAGTGGCCCAGCTCGCTGCTGGTCGGTCGCCGCGTGGTCTCGCTGCTCGATGGGTGTCGCGACAACCGCGCCATCGTCCGCTGTGACAGCAGCGATGCCGAACTGCCGCGCGGCCTGCTGCACCTGGAAGTTCCTCCGCTTTGGCGCGACACCGCAGGCGTTGCTTGACCTCGACCATGGTTGAGGTCGCAGTATGCGCCGCCGATTTTCGCAACACCTTCTCATATAGCTGTACCACCCCTCCGTACGGATGCATGCCATGACTTCCCCCAACACCACCCCACATCGTTTCGGCCATCGCATCGCGATGGTCGGCGTGTCGATCCTCGCCGCGGCCGTGCTTGCAGCCTGCAGCGGCGGCCATGCCGAAGAAGCCGGTGCACCGCCGCCGCCGCAGGTCAGCGCCGCGCCGGTGCTGGTCAAGCAGGTCAGCCAGTGGGACGAGTTCAGCGGCCGCGTCGAAGCGGTACAGAGCGTTGAACTGCGCCCGCGCGTGTCCGGCTACATCGACAAGGTCAACTACGTCGAAGGCCAGGAAGTGAAGAAGGGCGAAGTGCTCTTCACCATCGACGCGCGCAGCTACCAGGCCGAATACGATCGTGCCGCCGCCGAGTTGGCCCGCGCCCGCACCCAGGCCACGCTGGCCCGCAGCGAGTCCGAGCGTGCCAAGCGGCTGTCCGAGCAGCAGGCGATCTCCACCGAGACCGCCGAGCAGCGTCGCGCTGCCGCCGACCAGTCCGGTGCCGCCGTGCAGGCGGCGCAGGCTGCGCTGGATGCGGCCCGCCTCAACCTGGAGTTCACCAAGGTGCGCGCACCGATCGACGGCCGCGCCGGCCGCGCGATGGTCACCGCCGGCAACCTGGTCACGGCCGGCGACAGTGCCAGCGTACTGACCACGCTGGTCTCGCTGGATACCGTGTTCGTCTACTTCGATGCCGACGAAAGCACCTTCCTGCGCTACGCACAGATGGCACGCAAGGGCGAGCGCCCGAGCGAGCGTGACAGCGAACTGCCGGTGAAGGTCGGCCTGTCGGGCGAAGAGGGCTACCCGCATGCGGGCAAGGTCGACTTCCTCGACAACCAGGTGGCGCGCAGCACCGGCACCATCCGCGTCCGCGCGCTGCTGGACAACGCCGACCGCCAGTTCACCCCGGGCCTGTTCGCCCGCGTGCAGCTGCTCGGCAGCGGCCAGTTCCAGGCCCTGCTGATCGACGACAAGGCCGTGCTGACCGACCAGGACCGCAAGTACGTGTACGTGGTCGACAAGGATGGCAAGGCGCAGCGCCGCGACATCCAGCTTGGCCGCACCGCTGAAGGCCTGCGCATCGTCGAGCACGGCCTGGCCGCCGGTGACAAGGTGATCATCGACGGCGTGCAGAAGGTCTTCATGCCGGGCATGCCGGTGCAGGCCAAGGCCGTGGCGATGCAGCCGCAGGCTGCGCCGGCACCGGGCCGCGATGCCACCGCCGCACTGAACCACTGATCCGCGTCCCCGCTTAGCTGCCGGCGCCAGCGGCAGCCTTCCCTGCCTTCGTCGTCCCGACGAGGGGCAGGGTGGCTGTTGCCCGCCGAATGCCTTTCCCAGGAATTCCTCCATGGACTTTTCCCGTTTCTTCATCGACAGGCCGATCTTCGCGGCGGTGCTGTCGATCGTGATCTTCGCCGCAGGCCTGATCACGATTCCGATCCTGCCGATCAGCGAGTACCCCGAAGTGGTGCCGCCGTCGGTGGTCGTGCGCACGGTGTATCCGGGCGCCAACCCCAAGGTCATCGCCGAGACCGTCGCCACCCCGCTTGAAGAGGCCATCAACGGCGTCGAAGGCATGATGTACCTGAAGTCGGTGGCCGGCTCGGACGGCGTGCTGCAGATGACCGTCACCTTCCGCCCGGGCACCGACCCGGACGCGGCGGCGGTGAAGGTGCAGAACCGCGTGGCGCAGGCGCAGGCGCGCCTGCCCGAGGACGTGCGCCGGCAGGGCGTGACCACGCAGAAGCAGTCACCGACCTTCCTGATGGTGGTGCACCTGACCTCGCCGCAAGGCAAGTACGACACGCTGTACCTGCGCAACTACGCCCGCCTGCACGTCAAGGATGCGCTGGCGCGTATTCCGGGCGTGGGTGACGCGCAGATCTTCGGTGGCGGCGACTACGCCATGCGTGCCTGGCTGGACCCGGACAAGGTGGCTTCGCGCGGCCTGACCGCCAGCGACGTGGTGCGCGCGATGCGTGAGCAGAACGTGCAGGTTTCGGCCGGCCAGCTCGGCGCCGAACCGTTGCCGAACAGCCAGTTCCTGACCCTGATCAATGCCCAGGGCCGTCTGAAGACCGAAAAGGAATTCGGCGACATCGTGCTCAAGAGCGGCACCGATGGCGAGATCGTGCGCCTGGCCGACGTGGCCCGCCTGGAACTGGGTGCCGGCGACTACACCCTGCGCTCGCAGCTGGACGGCAAGAATGCGGTCGGTATCGGTATCTTCCAGTCGCCGGGTGCCAATGCACTGGAGATCCGTGACCAGGTCATCTCGACTATGGACGAGATGCAGAAGACCATGCCGGCCGACGTGAAGTACGAAGCGGTGTATGACACCACCATCTTCGTGCGCGACTCGATCAAGGCCGTGGTCTCCACGCTGCTGGAAGCCATCGCCCTGGTGGTGCTGGTGGTGATCCTGTTCCTGCAGACCTGGCGTGCCTCGATCATTCCGTTGATCGCGGTGCCGGTGTCGGTGGTGGGTACCTTCGCCGCGCTGTACCTGCTGGGCTTCTCGATCAACACGCTGAGCCTGTTCGGCCTGGTGCTGGCGATCGGCATCGTGGTCGACGACGCGATCGTGGTGGTGGAGAACGTCGAGCGCAACATCGAGGAAGGCCTGTCGCCCACCGCGGCGGCACACCAGGCCATGCGTGAGGTGTCCGGCCCGATCGTGGCGATCGCGCTGGTGCTGTGTGCCGTGTTCGTGCCCATGGCCTTCCTGTCCGGTGTCACCGGCCAGTTCTACAAGCAGTTCGCGGTCACCATCGCCATCTCCACGGTGATCTCGGCGATCAACTCGCTGACCCTGTCGCCGGCCCTGGCCGCGCGCCTGCTGAAGGCCCACGGTGCGCCGAAGGATGGCCCGAGCCGTCTGATCGACCGCCTGTTCGGCTGGGTGTTCCGTCCGTTCAACCGCTTCTTCAAGTCCAGCTCGGAGAAGTACGAGCGTGGCGTGGCCCGCATCCTTGGCCGTCGCGGTGCGGTGTTCGTGGTCTACGCGATCCTGCTGGTCGGTACCGGCGTGATCTTCAAGCTGGTGCCGCCGGGCTTCATCCCGACCCAGGACAAGCTGTACCTGATCGCCGGTGTGAAGCTGCCGGAAGGTTCGTCGATCGCGCGTACCGATGAAATGCTGCGCAAGGTCGCCAAGATCGCCCAGGAAACCGATGGCGTGGCCCACACCATCTCGTTCCCGGGTTTGAACGCGCTGCAGTTCACCAATACGCCGAACACCGGTGTGGCGTTCATTCCGCTCAAGCCGTTCGCCGAGCGCCATGGCCGCACCGCCGCGCAGATCAATGCCGAGATCAACCAGAAGATCGCCGGTCTGCAGGAGGGCTTCGCGTTCGCGATGATGCCGCCGCCGATCCTCGGCCTGGGCAACGGCAACGGCTACCAGATGTTCATCGAGGACCGCGGCAACCTGGGCTACGGCGCGCTGCAGAATGCCGTGCAGGCAATGCAGGGCACCGTTGCGCAGACGCCGGGCATGGCCTTCCCGATTTCCAGCTACCAGGCCAACGTGCCGCAGCTGGATGCCGAGGTCGACCGCGTCAAGGCCAAGGCACAGGGCGTGCAGCTCACCGAACTGTTCGACACCCTGCAGACCTACCTCGGTTCGGCCTACGTCAACGACTTCAACCAGTTCGGCCGTACCTGGCAGGTGATCGCCCAGGCCGATGGTCCGTTCCGCGAGACGGTCGAGGACATCGGCAAGCTGCGTACCCGCAACGACCGCGGCGAGATGGTGCCGATTGGTTCGATGGTCACCATCAAGCAGACCTTCGGCCCGGACCCGGTGCTGCGCTTCAATGGCTATCCGGCAGCGGACCTGGCCGGTGAAGCCGACCCGCGCGTGCTGTCGTCGGCCGAGGCGATGAACAAGCTGACCGAGATCGCCGGCAAGGTGCTGCCGGTGGGCATGACCACCGAATGGACCGACCTGAGCTACCAGCAGGCGACCCAGGGCAAGGCGGCCTTCATCGTGTTCCCGGTGGCGATCATGCTGGCCTTCCTGGTGCTGGCTGCGCTGTACGAGAGCTGGTCGCTGCCGCTGGCGGTGATCCTGATCGTGCCGATGACCCTGCTGTCCGCACTGTTCGGCGTGTGGCTGACCGGTGGCGACAACAACGTGTTCGTGCAGGTCGGCCTGGTGGTGCTGATGGGCCTGGCGTGCAAGAACGCGATCCTGATCGTCGAATTCGCCAGAGAGCTGGAGATGGGCGGCAAGGGCATCGTTGAAGCCGCGCTGGAAGCCTGCCGCCTGCGTCTGCGTCCGATCGTGATGACCTCCATCGCGTTCATCGCCGGCACCGTGCCGCTGGTGCTGTCGCACGGTGCAGGCGCCGAGGTGCGCTCGGTGACCGGTATCACCGTGTTCGCCGGCATGCTGGGCGTGACCCTGTTCGGCCTGTTCCTCACCCCGGTGTTCTACGTGGCCCTGCGCAAGTTCGTCACCCGCAACGGTGGTGGCCAGCTGGTGCAGCACGGCGAGCCGACCATCCACCACTGACATGGAACCCCGTCGCCGCCGGTCACTGGCCGGCGGCGGCTTTCCCCTCACAAGGCATGCATCCATGAATACCCATCAGAACAAGATCGCGCTGGTCACCGGCGCCACCCGTGGCATCGGCGCGGAGACCGTGCGCCAGCTGGCCCAGGCCGGCGTGCACACGCTGCTGGCCGGCCGCAAGCGCGAGACCGCCGTGGAGCAGGCGCTGAAGCTGCAGGCCGAGGGCCTGCCGGTGGAAGCGCTGCAGCTGGACGTCACCGACGGCGCCAGCATCGCCGACGCCGTGCAGCAGGTGCGCGAACGCCACGGCCGTCTCGACATCCTGGTCAACAACGCCGGCGTGCTGCTGGAAAACCCGGCGCAGCTGCCGTCGGAGCAGTCGCTGGATACCTGGCGCCGCACCTTCGACACCAACGTCTATGCACTGGTCGCGGTGACCCAGGCGTTCCTGCCGCTGCTGCAGCAGGCCAAGGCCGGACGCATCGTCAACGTCTCCAGCATCCTCGGTTCGCAGACCCTGCACGCCGATCCGGCATCGGGCATCTACGATTTCAAGATCCCGGCCTACAACGCCTCCAAGGCAGCGGTGAACAGTTGGACGCTGGCCCTGGCACACGAACTGCGCAGTTCGCAGATCAAGGTCAACACCGTGCATCCGGGCTACGTGAAGACCGACATGAACGGTGGCCAGGGCGAAATCGAAATCGCCGAGGGCGCGCGTTCCAGCGTGCAGATGGCACTGATCGGCCATGAAGGCCCGAACGGCAGCTTCACCTACCTGGGCGAGGTGCTGCCATGGTGATCCGCACGTTGGCGATGGCCGTCTCCAGCCTGGTGCTGGCAGGCTGTGTCAGCGTCGGCCCGAACTACAAGGCCCCGGTGCAGGAACCGGTGGTCCTGCAGAGCGCACAGCAGCCGGTCTTCAGCACCGTCTCGCCGGTGGCCAGCTGGTGGGCGCAGTTCGATGATCCGGTGCTGGAACAGCTGGTGCATGGCGCACTGTCGGACAACCTGGACCTGCGCGTGGCCGTGGCCCGCGTCAGCCAGGCCCGCGCGGTGTTCGTCGAAAGCCGCTTCGACCAGGCCCCGCACATCACCGCAGGCGGCAGCTACGACCGCCGCAAGCAACCCGATCCGCAGCTGGGTGGGCAGCGGGTGTTCAGTGAAAGCTACCAGCTCGGCTTCGACGCCGGCTGGGAGCTGGATCTGTTCGGCCGCAAGCGCCGTGCTGCCGAAGCCGCGCGTGCCGACCTCGGTGCCGAGCAGGCCAACCTGGCCGACGCACAGGTACTGGTCGCCGCCGAAGTGGCACGCAACTACTTCGAGCTGCGCGGCACGCAGAAGCGTATTGCCGTAGCCCAGCACACCCTGGAAAACCTGCGCGATACGCAGAAGCTGACCGAGGCGCGCTGGGAACTGGGCGCCGGCAGCGAGCTGGATGTGCAGAGCAGCCGCGCCCGCCTGAAGGCGATCGAGGCCGACATCCCGCTGCTGGAAGTGGCCGAGGCGCAGTCGCGCAACCGACTGGCGGTGCTGCTCGGCCAGCGCCCGGAAGTGCTGACCGACATGCTCGCGCCGCATGACGTGCCGGCCTTCGCCAAGGCATTGCCGCTGGGCGATACCCGCGAACTGCTGCGTCAGCGCGCCGACGTGCGCGTGGCCGAGCGTCGCCTGGCGGCCGCGACCGCACGCGTGGGCGTGGCCACCGCGGACCTGTTCCCGCGGCTGTCGCTGTCCGGCTTCGTCGGTTTCCTGGGGGGCGATGCCAGCGGCCTGGTCAATGGCAACAACAAGGCCTGGTCGCTGACCCCGTCGCTGAGCTGGGCCGCATTCGACTTCGGCACCGTGCGTGCGCGCCTGCGTGCCAGCAAGGCTGAAGCCGAAGGCGTGGCCGCGCAGTACGAGCAGGCGGTACTGCTGGCCCTGGAAGACACCGAGAACGCGCTGACCCGCTACTCCAAGCAGCAGGCGCGGCTGGCGATCGTGGTCGAGCAGGCGCAGGCGGCACGGCGTGCCGAATCGCTGGCACAGATCCGCTATCGCGAGGGTTCGGAAGACTTCCTGACCCTGCTGGATGCGCAGCGCACGCAGTTGGCGGCTGATGACGCGTTGGCGGCGGCCGAGTCCGAAGTCAATGTCAGCGTGGTCGGCGTGTACAAGGCGCTGGGCGGCTGGGGGCAATCACCGCAGCAACCGAGCGTGGCGCAGGTGCAGTAACCGCAGGGGACGGAGGCAGTGGCTTCCGTCCCCTTCTGCTTTCACGCCCCGCGGCAGCGGTGTGTCCTGCTCCCTGCGTGGGCGGCAGGCGCAGGAAGGGCGGTGCATGCCGTGCACATTGCCATCGTCGTGACGTTTCTGACTCTGCCGGAATGCCGGCCCGCCGTGTAACTAGTGGGTCAGACACACGGGAGGACAGGCGATGGCGGACGGAAGGCGGGATACCCAACGGATGTTGTTCGGCGATCCGGGTCCACCGGGTGCGGGGCTGTCGGTGGCGGTCGTGGTGCTGCTGGTGCTGGCGACGATGGCCGCCGCGGTCGGTTTCCTGCGCCTGCAGGATTCGATGCTGGGGCTGGGCCTGATCGGGGTCGCCGTGTTCCTGGCAATCGGCGCCCGCATCTGCCAGGCGCGCGATCAGCACCAGGCGCTGTATCGCCTGCTGTCGCGGCAGCCGCCGCTATAGCGGTGGCTGCCGTGGGGGTTCAGTGCTTCGGCCAGTCCAGTTCGACGACCAGCGGGAAGTGGTCCGATGGCAGCACGCCGTCGATGCGGCGGTCATCGGTCAGGAAGCTGCGCGCACGGAAGCCGCGCACCAGCACCCAGTCCAGCTGCACGGTGGCCTTGCCGGTGAAATCGTGGAAGGTCAGTCGCGGGCCCTGCGGTGCCTTCACCTGGGCACGGGTGTCCTGCAGCACACGAGTGAATGCCTTGTAGGTGTCACCGCCGGGCTCGCTGTTGAAGTCACCGGTCAGCACCACCGGCAGGTCGGCCGGCAGGCTGGCCAGGCGCTTGCCGATCAGCTCGGCACCCTTCACCCGGCGTGGTTCGTCCTCGTCACGGTAGGGCAGGTGGGTATCCATGAAATAGAAGCGGCGGCCGTCGTCGATGCGGCGGAACAGCGCCCAAGTGACCATGCGCGGATACAGGTTGCCCCAGGTGATGCTGCCCGGTACATCGGGCGTATCGGACAGCCAGAAGTTGCCTGATTCCTCGATCGCCAGCACCGTGCTGTCGTAGAACACACCCATGTGCTCGTCGCCGCTGCCACCGCGGCGGCCTTCGCCGAACCAGCGGTAGCCGGGCAGGTGGCCGGCCAGGTACTCGGCCTGCTCCTGCACCAGCTCCTGGGTGCCGATCACCGCCGGGTGCGCATCGAGGATGACCTTCACCATCGCATCGCGACGGTCGGGCCAGCGCTTGCCGGGTTCGGTATCGGCCGGGGTGCGCACATTGAACGACATCACCTTCAACGGCGCGGGGGCTGCGGCCCAGGCGCTGGTCGCAGGCAGGGCAAGCGCCAGCAGGGCACACAGTACGGGGCGACGGAAACGTGACAACATCGTGGAATCCCTCCATTCCATGAAAACGGTTTCACGGAGCATCGCACGGATTGCCTGTTCATGGCTGTGCGTGCGCTGGCGGTATCCGCCGGTCGCCGCGGCGTATTCAGCAGGGCCTTGACGGCGCATTGACCCGCCCGCGCGGGCCTGCGTGCTAGAACGGCGCTGCCGGCCACTGAATCCGGCGCCGCAGCAACCATCAACGGAACCACAAGGAGCTGTGCCATGTCACGATTGATTCGCGCCCTGCAGGTGTCGCTGAACCTGCGTTCGGACAATTCCACGCAGTGCATCCGTTCCAAGTATCGCTACTGGAATATCTTCTGACCGGAAGGACTCCACGTATTCGATGACATCGCCAGGGAAGGTCGATGATCTTCCCTGGCATTGGAGGCAGGGCATGGATGAGCGGGCAGCGGATGCGGAAGTGGTTTCCATCGATGACCTGCTCGAACGCGTGCGTCGCGAAGGGCCGGTACTGCGCTTCAACAATGATGTTGTCGGCATCTTTGATCCGGCCCTGGCGGTCAGGATCGACAAGGCCAACACCGACCAGCACACCGTACCGGATTCACTGATTGATTTTCTCGGGCTGCGCAGAGGCAGGGATCCGGTTGCGTGGCGCGAGGTGCGGGCACTGCTGAGCGAGCAGGCCGGGCGGCTGGCCAGTCCCGGCCACATGCGCGACCTCTACACGCGCATGCACGGCTTCCTTGCCCAGCGCGCGGACAGGCCGCACGACCTCAGCGAACTGAGCTGGTGGACGATTTCGCAGTCGCTGTTGCCGCTGCTGATCGATGGCCTCAGTCGTTCCGATGTCGATGCGCTCATCGGTGAGCAGAAGACCCGATACAACGCCATCGTGCTGCAGAACTTCTCGTTCTGGCGACGGATCATCGACTTCCATCTTTCCCGCCGCGCGGCCCGCACGGTGTCGCGGCACATCCGGCGTCGTGCACGCGGGACCGTGCCGCGCGAGGACTTCCTGCAATCCCTGCTGCCGCTGGTGCAGCGGGTGGGGGTGGATCGCGTGGCCTATCTGGTATCGATGGTGCTGGCCGGCATGTCGGGCCTGCCGGGCATCACTGCGGCCAGCCTGCTGTACGCAATGCACCGTTTTCCGCACTGGCAGGCGCGCATCCGCGAGGAAACCTCGGCGCTGAGCCTGGAGCAGCTGTACGCACTGCCGATCAAGTCGCTGCCGTGCACGTCGCGTTTCGTCAAGGAAACCCTGCGGCTGTGGCCGGGGCTGTTCGCCCTGCACCGTCCGGCCTCGCACGATATCGATATCGAGGGCGTGTGCATCCGCAAGGGCGGGGCGTACGAGCTGTCGTCCTACTTCCAGCATCACTCCCCGGAGTATTGGCAGAACCCGGACAGCTTCGATCCTGATCGCTGGTTGCCGGAGCGACGCCAGGCCAACAAGGGCGCCTACGTACCTTTCGGTTTTTCCTCGCGGGCCTGCATCGGCAGTGCGGTCGGCCACGCGCAGCTGCTGCTGTTCTGCGCGCTGGTGACCCGCGATTTCGAGTTGACGGTACAGGATGAGCCAACACCGTGGATGCAGCTGGAAGGCTTTGCCATTCCGGTCGACTTCATCGGTACGCTGACGCCGCGCTGCGCGTGACGGCAACGGCAGTGCCTGGATCAGTCTTCAATCTCGCCACGGCGGGCTGCGGCGCGCACCGCCTGCGCGGTGGTAGCCACGCCGAGCCGTTGCCGCGCTCGCCGCAGATGGTTCTCCACCGTGCGTGCAGACAGCCCCAGCGTGGCCGCGATTTCGGCCTGGCGCCGGCCAGCGGCAACCCAGCGCAGCACTTCGCGTTCGCGTGCGCTCAACGCGCCTGCGGGAACATCCGCCGGCGCTTCGGCAAGCCGCCGCGCCGCACGGAAGGCTGACGCACCGACCATTTCCAGCTGCAGGCGCGCGCTGGCCGACGCATCAATCGAGGTGCCGGCGAAGCTGACCGCACCTTCCAGGCCGGTCGGGCCGAACACCGGTACCTGCAACCCATGCAGGCCATCGCCGCGCGGCTGCTTCACCACATGGTAGCGTTCGCCGCGCACGCCCTGGCGCTTGCTCCAGAAGAACGGCGCATTGCTGTCCAGCACATGGCGGTTGACCGGGCAGGCGTGCAGGTAGCGGGTGAGATCGGTATCGCTGCCGTCGCCGAACCAGTCACCCTCGATCCAGTACACGCGCTGCGCGTCGCGCTCCAGCCCGGTTCCGGTGGCGAACACCAGCAGCCGGTCGTAGCCCAGTGGCGAGGCGGCGGCGCGCAGCACGCCGCCCACCGCGGCCAGCGACCGCGCCTGTTCCAGTTCCAGCAGCGCGGGCACCAGCGCAGGCATTGGCTCAGCGCCCGGCCAGCGCGTCGAGCAGCGTGCGCGCGGCCAGCTTGCCCAGCGCATTGCCGGCCAGCGGACTGTCGCCGGTCAGCAGCAGGCGATCCTGCAGCACGCTGCCATCAATGCCCTCGTTGACGATCTGCACGCCCTGCTGGGCCAGGCGTTCACCGAAGAACCAACGCAACTGCCCCGGCATGTAGCCGATCTCCGGTGTCTGCCGGTCCATCGCGTCGGGGAAGGCACAGATGCGGTAACCACGGAACAGCGAACCACCCCCGGCTTCGTCGATACCTGCCGCCAGCAGCGCTGCCGGGCCATGGCAGAGCGTGATGATGTGGCGCTGGCCGGCCATGGCCCATTGCAGCGCGGATTTCACTGCCGTGCTTTCAGGCAGGCCGATCAATGCGCCGTGGCCACCCGGAATGAAGATGGCGGCATAGTTTGAATCGGCGCCCAGGCCAGCCACCACCTCGTCCAGCTGCAACGGCTGGCGGAAGCGCGCCTCGTAGCGTTCGTACAGGGCGCCGATCTCGCGGTCCTCGCGCGGGAAGGCCCACCATTCGAACTTGACGGCGTTGCCGGACAGCGTCGCGACGTCGATATCGAAGCCAGCCTTGTCCAGATGGTACATCGGCAGCAGGGTTTCCACCGGGTGGTTGCCGGTGGAGAACAGGTGGCCATTGGCGGTCGGCAGATAGCGTTCGTCGGCGGCGATCATCAGCACCTTCCAACGACCATCGCGGCGTGCATCCGGATACTCGGCGCCGGACAGGTCGCTCTTCGGCGAGGTGAACTGCGACAGCGAATACGGCGACGGGAAGAAGGCATCGCGCTCGGCCGGATCGGGGCTGGGCTGGCGGCTGGGCTCTTGCGTGTTCATGCGGACCTCCGTTGGGGGAAAGTGAGCCCAGCATAGGAGGCCGCGTGCGCAGGCGCGATGAGGGATTCCCCTCAATGGACGACCACCCGGATGTTGCATCGCGCCACCGGCCCGGTTGGACAGCGGGATTATGTCGTGTTATCTAGCCGGTGCCGGGATAATCCCGGCATAACCACACAGCAAGCAAAGGAATGAAAATGAAAAGATTCGCCCGAGCATTGCGCGTCACTCTGAATATCCATCCGAACGAGAAGAGCAGTGTGTGGAATACCTGGCCGCTCTGGGTCGAGTTCTGATCCTGCGGGGCAACCCCGCGATTGAGCGGTAGCAAGACGAAGGGACTCGTCTTTCGAGTCCCTTCCTGCCGGAGACGCACTGCATGCAAGGGATGTCGAATGAAGGCAGCGCCATTGCTGCCGAGCGCCTGGCTGCGCGCGTGGAGCGCGAAGGACCGGTGCTGAAACTGGAAACCGGCGGTATCGGGGTGTTCTGCCCGGAGCTGGCCGGCAAGGTCGACAAGGAGAATTCCGAGCACCTGTTCGTGGTCGAATCGCTGGCCGACCTGTTCCGCCGGCACGAACGCGTGCGCTGGACCGAAGTACGCAGCCTGATCGCCACCTGCAGTGCTGAGCTTACCGGAGCGCAGACCCTGGAGGCGCTGCAGTCGCGCATGCGGCAGGCGTTGGACGCACTGTGCGGGCGCGAGCTGGATGCCACGCCAGCCGTGTGGAAGGTGATGGCGCATCCGCTGGTGCCACTGGTGATCGACGGGCTCGACGCACGCGGCACCGCGGCCATCGAACGTGCCCTGCATCTGCGCTACACCACCCAGGTCGAGCAGGTCATCCATCGGCGTCATCTGCTGCGCAACTTCCTCATCGGTCGCGGCGAATCGCGGGCGATCGCCGCCGAACTGAAGCGACGCGTACGCGACGGGCGCGTGCCGCTGGACTACGCGCAGTCATTGCTGAGCCTGCGCGAGCGCATCGGCCTGGACAAGGTTACCTACCTGGTCACCGTGCAGCTGATCGCCATTTCCGGCGTGCCCGGCATGATGGCCGCCTGCCTGCTGCTGGCGATGCAGATGCATCCGCACTGGCGCCAGCGCATCGAGGAGGAATTCGCACCGCTCTCGGATGCGGAGATCCATGCGCTGCCGATGGCCAGGATTCCCTGCACCATGCGCTTCCTGAAGGAAGTAATGCGGCTGTACTCCACGCCCTTCAACAACCGTCGCGTGGCCGCCTGCGATCTGCAGGTGGAAGGGCAGGCCATCGCCGAGGGCACGGTGTTCGAGCTGAGCTCGTTCATCCAGCATCGCTCGGCGAAGTACTGGGATGACCCGCTGCAGTTCGATCCCGATCGCTGGCTGCCGGAGCGGCGCAAGCGCACCGCTGGTATCTATGTGCCTTATGGCTTCCCCACGCGTTCCTGCGTGGGATCGGCGGTCGGCAACGCGCAGCTGGTACTGCTGTGCGGGCTGCTGGCGCGCGAATTCCGTTTCACCCCCAGCGCCGGCTACCGGCCCGAGGTGCGCATGGAGGGCTTCGCGATCCCGGCAGCGCTGCACGGTACGTTCTCGCGGCGCACGGCAGGTGCCTGATCTGCCGGGGCCGGCGGCTTACTTCCCCGTTCGTCCGTATTCCTGCATGTCCTCATGCAGGATCCGCCGCAGCTCGATGATGGCCGGCGTGGCTTCCTGCACGCTGTGCCCAGACACGATCACTTTCTCCGAATCCGCGTGCGGCAGGTGCGAGCTCCAGTAGGGCACCAGCCCGTCGTCGGTCTTTTCCAGCGGGCCATCGGCCTTGGCGCGGGCGATGATCGAGTGGTAGTGCACCTTCGGTGACATCGGCAGGTCGGCGACGGCGCGGACGAACGGATCGTCCTTGTCCAGGTTCTGGATGCTGTTCATCTGGTAGCCGTGCTTGCCATCGTTGCGATCGATCTGGCCGTCGTTGGCCAGCGTCGTCACGTCTTCCAGCACGGTCAGCGGCAGCCGTACCAGGCGGCCAATCCAACGGCCGAGGCGGGTGCCGGCCACGTCGGTGCCGCGATGCGGCGTGGCGATGAACACCACCCGCGATACTTCCGGTTCCGGCAGGAAGGTCAGCACCGGCGCGCCCTTGGTGCGCAGCAGCTCGCGCTGGGCGGGCGTCATCTGCGCGGTGGCCAGCAGGGTGTCGACCAGGTGGTCGCCGGAAGAGGACACCATCAAGCGCGCGATCACCCCGCCCATGCTGTGCCCGACCAGCACCATGTCATGCGAGGCCTGCGCCTTGCCGCTGGGGTCGAAGTGCTTGAACACTTCGGCCAGCGTGTGGCGCATTGCATCGTGGCTCATCGCGATGGGCATGTTGGTCGGGTAATAGAACTGCCAGACCTGGAAGTCCTGGCGGATCTCGTCGTCGCGCATCAGTTCGTTGGCCACGTTGACCCAGGCCTCCGGACTGCTGGCCAGGCCATGGATCATCAACAGCACGCGGCGGTTCGGGTCGTAGGGCTGCATCATGTAAAGATGCGGCGTGTCGATGCCGCCCTTGCCACCAAACAACGAGCGCAGCGACTGGTGGCTGAAGTTCGAGCGTGCCAGCCACAGTGCATAGCCCGCAGTGAAGTTGGCCGCCAGCGGCACCTGCTGGCCATGCAGGGTCACTTCCGAGACCTGGTAGGGATCGTGGATCTCCAGTTCCGGCTCGTCGTCATGCAGCACTTCCCACAGGTTCTTGCCCGAGAAGCGCAGCAGCACCGTCATCGAAGGCGAGGGCATCTCGCTCCAGCTCTGCGGGGCTGGGGTGCCTGCCTGCGTGGCAGGCGTCGTTGCCGCAGGCGGGGTGGCCGTGCTGCCGGCAGGGTCGTCCATCACCGCCACCAGCTCGGCACCGAAGCCATCGCGGCGATGCACGCTGCGCAGCGTGCCGGTGAACGACAGCGAGGCCGCCGGTACCAGCTCGGTGGGGGTACGCGTATCCAGCGGCGATGCTTCGCCTGAAGGGGCCAGCACGAAGGTCCAGCGGCCCAGCTGGAAATGGCTGGCCTGGCCGTGCACGCGCCCGGTGGCATACGCGTTGTACAGCTGCACCGAGGCTTCCTGCACAGCCAGGTTGTAGTAGTCGCGCACCTGGGTCTGGCGGTCTTCGAAGCCACGCTGGTTGGCGGTGCGCTCGGTGAAGAACAGGTAGGCGTAGGCCTGGCGCGCGACCTGCATCCAGGCATCGAGGCGCGGCTGGAAGTCGGCATCCAGTTCGGTGATCGCGGTCTTGGCGCGGCCGGATGCCGAGTACTCGCGCTTCGGCGCCGGCAGGGTCATCGCATACTGCAGCCACAGCTCGGCCAGGCTGGAGCGCTTGTCTTCCTCGCGCACCACGATGCTGCCTTCCATCGCCTCGATGCAGGGCAGGCCGGGCTTGGCGCAGACGCCTTCGTCGAGGCCGGCCACCCGCAGGGTCTCGGTCGTCGCCGCGCTGAGCTTGCCGAAGGTGAGGATGTCACCGCGCTTGAGCGCGATGTACTGGCCGGGCGTGACCGAGGCGACCTGCACCGACGGCCCGAACTGGCGCAGCGTCGCGCAGCCGCCCAGGGTGAGCAGCACGGTGATGATGAGGGTCGTGCGGCCGATGAAGCCCAAGCCCGTGGTAGCCATACGATCCTCCTGCGCGGTGGCGCCACTCTAGCGGCCGGCCTGTCAAAGCGGAATAGACCGGGCGGTCGGTTTGGGCCTGGCCGCCGTGGGCGATTCAGCCATTCCCGTGTGACACTGCGGTGAATGGAAGGGACACGGTGATCGCGATGGCCTGGCTTGAAACCCGCATTCCCCCGCCCGTGGTACTGCTGCTGTGCGCCGCTGCAGGCTTTGCAGCACGCTGGCTGCTGCCGGGTTTGCACCTTCGTGTGCCGGTGCCGATCCTGCTGGCAGGCGTGACGATGACGCTGGGTGTCGTGCTCAATCTGCTGCCCAAGCTGTCGTTCCAGCGCGCCGGTACCATCGTCAATCCTCTGCGGCCTTCGGCGTCGAGCGCGCTGGTTACCAGCGGAATCTACCGCCGCACGCGAAATCCGATGTATCTCGGCCAGGCGCTGGTCCTGTTTGGGGCCATGGTGTACCTGCAGAACCTGATCGCGCTGCTGGTGGTGCCGCTGTTCCTGGTGTACATCACCTGGCTGCAGATCCTGCCGGAGGAGCGGGCACTGATGGCCCGCTTTCCGGAGGCGTACGCGCAGTACCGTCATCGCGTGCCACGCTGGCTGTAGCGTCGGCTACCCCATCAGCGGCTGATCTGGCACTTCACCGCTGCCGAATAGCCTTCGTAGTCGTCACCCGCGATCACGTGCAGGGTGTGGCGCTTGTCGATGCGCTTCACGTAGGACGGCTCTTCGGTACTGGCGTGCTCGTTGACCTCGGTCACCGACCAGGCCTTGGCCAGGCGCTTGGAATCGACACCGTTCAAGTACACGAAGAGGCTCTTCTCGCCTTCGGCCACGTTTACATCGGCACTGGTGACCGTGCCGCCAAACAGCGCGACCGGCTTGTCCTCCGGCTCGAACGTGCCGCCTGGCTTCTTGGCCAGGCCGGCCGCCTGCAGCGCATCGATGGCTTCGGCCGCACTGAAGTTCGAGCCGGCCTTGCAGGCCAGCAGCGCTTCGAGCGTGGCGGTGCCGGGGGGCGCGATGGCTGGTGTGGCAGCGTGTGTGGCTGGGGCAGCGGCGAAAGCAGCGAGGAGCAGGGCGAGCGTGGTTGTGGCGGTTTTCATTGCAGATCCTTCTGGCGGTAGCAGGGCGGGGGAATGCAGCGATGGAGGGGGAGCTTCATCCTGATTATGCGCCACGCTTCCTGCACGACGAGCAGGCACAAAAAAGCCGGAACCCCATCGACGGGAGATCCGGCTTCTTGCGGCCTCGACAGGCCATACAGATGGTGGAGGTGGGCTCTATCCCACGAGGCGCGCAAGTTACTGATAAATAAATTGGTTTTCGGCCCCGCATTCGGCGCGTGCCCCCAACGATGCCCCCAGCTACGCGGCCTTTAGCTGGTTCGGTTCCCCGGGATCCGGTTGGGGGCGCTCTGCCAGACGCTGGGCCTGCCAAGCGTCTACCTCCGCTTCGATCCACGCGACCATGCCCTCTCCAAGAGGAACCGAAGCCGGAAACGTGCGCTCATTGATCCTCTTGTAGATGGTGGTCTTGCTCAGTCCAGTGCGGCGCCGGACCTCCGGCATCCGAATAAAGACGAGTGGTTCGTCAGCCATGGTGTCCTCCTTCATTTTGCAGCCAGCGCCGCGCGCTGGGTCTTGGGTTTGCGCTCGGCCAGGCCGAGCTGGAACTGCAGGACGTTGTCGACCGCCGCGGGCACCGCTGCCGGCCGCGCACTGCGCGCCGGGCGATTGAGTCGGCGCCATGCCGCAATGGCCGCATCGGGATCGGCGTGCTTGCTGGTCGACCTGCAGGCGCACTCGACCAGGTGGCCACCGCCGGCGGAGGCGCAGCGCTTGTCGTGGATGTGGCGCGCGCGGTGGCCGGCGGCGCAGTTCGGCAACCCTTCCGGGTGGCTGATATGTTCCTGGGTCATGGCTTGTTGCACTCCTCGATGTGGGCGGCCAGCTTTTCCAGCAGGAAGGCGGCTTGTTCCGACCTCCTGCGGCGTTCGTACGGGTTGAGGGTTGAACGGGCATCCCTGAGCCATTCCAGCGGCTCGACCAGCCATTGCGGATCGAACGGGAGAAGGGTGCGCGGGTCGACCTTCTTGACCAGCGGGGAACAATCGGGACCGGCCCAGTCCTCACTGTCGCCGCAGCGAACGCAGACCCTGCCCTGGAAGTCGTGGACCTTCTCGGGCTGGATTACGCGCGGGGTCTCGAACAGGGCGCGGACGACAAGCCCTCGCTGGTGCCCGCCGTAGACATGGCCGGCGTCTGCCTGCATCCAGCAGCCCGGCGCGTGATCGTCCTTGTGGCGGTACTCCCAGCGCACTGGCTGCGCGGTGTAGAGCGCGGTCATCAGAGTGTCGGACCAGGCACGCACCTGGTCGGCGGCAACAGCTCCGCCGGCAGGATCGACGCGCCGCATGGCAGCTATGACCGCGGCGACAGGTGACGATGCCTTGGTGGCCTCGACAACGGTGGCGGGGGAAACGGGCAGTGGTGCGGTCATGCGAACAGGTCCAGTTGGGCCGGCAGTGCCGGTGCGCGCGGCGGTGCCGGCAGCGGGGCGGGGGCAGTGGCGCGGATGCGCGCGCGCTGTGCAGCGTTGAAGGCGAACCAGAAGCCGTGGCCGTGCCGGCGTCCACGGCATTCCGAGAGGAACACGCGAGCGGTGTGCTTGGCCTGGTTGAAGCCGGTCATGCGAACAGGTCCAGTTGAGCCGGAAGCGCCGGCGAAGGGGCAGCGACGGCCAAGGGCGTAGGCCTTACGCGGATCAGGCACTCCCCCTCGCCGCGCATCTGCCACGGTCTGCCGGTGATGGGCACGAGGTCGTGGTAGCCGCCACCACCGCCCACCCGGTCTTTGACCTTCACCTGGTAGTAGTCGCGGCCACCGAACTGCGTGTGGTGCCCGGGACGCGGCCGTACCGAAACTACAGTGAAAATCGGGATCAAACGATGCCACTCGCTGGCCCGCACTTCATCGTCGTAGTGCCACGAGCCATCCAGATGGCGGTCCATCGAGATAACCTGGTCGCCAACTTTGAATGGCTCCAAGCTCTCGACGTCGCCGTGCGCAGACTTGTGGACTGGCGGGAAGAAGTTGCAGGTGGGGAAGAAAAGCCCGCGGCCGTTGGCGTCAGTGAACTCGGCAATGGGGAAGTAGGCAACCGCGATACCGCCTTCCCGCAGCAGGTAGAAGGCGCTTCCACACTTGGTCGGCCCGGCCGCTTCGTGCTTCCGCAGCGACTGGCGCGACCAGCCGCTTTCCAGCAGGTCCAGGACGACGCGCTCTGCGAGATCCATTCCGATCTCCCGGTGCATCACGCGCTCGCGCTGTGTCTCAGCCATGAGCGCACCTCCGCCAGCACCAGCGCAGCCCATTGCGTGCGGCGCGGCATGCGCGGCTGATCGCCCACAGGGTGACGATGCCATCCAGGAACCCGGCCAGGGCGAACACGTGGACCATTGCAGCGGTGAGCAGCTGGTCAGCCACGGTCGGCCTCCGCCTGATCCACCCGCGTGGCAGAATGCAGATCAATCCAAAGGGAGGCGCCTGAATGGGTGTGTTGGATGGAGTGAGTCAGTGCTGGTGGCTTGGTGAAACATGTGCCGTGAACTGGAATGCTTGGGCGGCAATTGGAACCGTTGCGGCGGTTTTCGCGGCGATTTTTGCTCCATCCGTGCAACGACTGTTGATCAGACGAAAAGCGAACGCACTCTTTGCGCTCGCGTATCGAGGGGACGTGCTTACTGTCCTTGTCAAGCTGGCGTCCATCCGAGATCGATTCCCGCTTCACGAGGAGCAAGGGGCTGCGTGGGCCGCGCAAGAACTTCTCCAGCGGAACGAGTCTGCTCGAATGGAACTCTTGGCGAAGGCCAGGTCTCTCGACGTTCTCACGAAGAGAGAGCTTGATATGAGTAAGTGGCCGGCTGTGGACCTCGATCTTGCGGCCACGCTGGCACGTGCGATGGAATCGGTTCGACACTTTCAAACGGGCGCGGAGGTTCTTGCGGTTCCAGAAGGCGACCGCAACTGGGAACTGATGTTTGGCTCCATAGATGAGGCGCTCCGCGAGGCTATAGCGATGGTTGATCGAGCAGAACTGTCCTTGATGAAAGCCCTTGTTGCGATGCCAAAGTCCTAGCTCAGCTGGTTGCATCTCGCGGTAGATGTAGGCGTTAGCCATTGCCCACCGCCTTGCTGTCGATCAGGGCGTGTAGCTCATCGAAGCACTGTTGCTTGGCTGCATGCGCAGGCGATTCGCCCCACGTTGCGGCGGCCTCGTCCTGCCACTTTTCGGCCAGCGCCAGCAAATCCTTCGCCAGCACCGGGGAATTTTCGCGGACCCACTTCGGCAGCAGAGTGGGTGGCATGGTGTCCTCCCACGGTTTGACGCTGCGCTTGCGCAGGTCGATCAGCTGCAGGACGTGTGCCTCGAGCGCCGTTACCAACGACGGGAAGTCGGATACCTGGTAGAAGCGCAGTAGCGTCGGATCGGGCTGCCCAAGGTCCACGGCCTGCGCGGGCTGGGCGGCGGGCGCTTCGCCGTCAGTCAGCTGTTCCAGCAGCCACTCGAAGGCACCGTTAACGCTACAGCCGCAGTGGATCAAGTCCTTAGCCTGGTCCAGCAGATCTTCGTAGTCGATGCTCGGCGCGTCCCCCTGACCACCCGGGGAGGGCTGGGCAGGCTGGGGGCCGAGAAATGCAGCTTGAATCGCTGCAACCACCCATTCGTGTGGCTGCCAGCTGTTGGTCTCTTCTCTCGTCTGCGGCAGATAGGCGTGTTCGTTGCTGTGGGCAAATGCCGACTCACGCGCCAGCTTGATAGCCCACGCATTCCCCTGGCCATCCAGGGAGGGCTGAACCTGTAAGCTCTCCTTACATGTTGCTGGGGATCGCTGGGCGGGAATGATCGCGTCGTGCAGCTCCATTGCCTGCTGGCTGTAGCCGATCCCGTGAGTTCCGGCGTTGTATGCGTCGCCCAGCAGGTTGTGTGCGCGGTCGAACGGCACAGTGGCCAGCCTCACCTTTCCACCTGGCTGCACGTCAGCCAGCGTTGTCTTGTCGTTGCTCATGCCTGCATGTCCTTGCTGTTGGTGGAGCGCGCGCCGCGCGCCCTGGCTTCAAGTTGTTCGGCCACGCCGAGGTAGTAGGCGTGCCGTTCCAGACGGATCGATTCAGGGAACTGGAAGTGCTTCAGCGACTCTTCCGCCTGCACGCGCCAGGCGGCTGCCTCGCGCGCTGGGTCGTCGTCGAAAATGTCCATCTGGACCGGCTTGGCCATGGGTCAGTGCTTGTCGACGGCGCGATGGCGGCTATAGCCGACGCCTTCGATGGGGATGCCGCACCAGGTCATGCCGTCCAACGCGATGGGCTCGGGCTTGGCGTCGCGCCAACGCTCTTTCGACCCGGCTTTGCGACGCTCCTGCCACTCGGCCTTTGCTTGGTCGCGATGTGGCTTCTGCATGCGGGCCCGGACCCGTCGCTGGCAGTGCATGAGGTCCTGGGCCTGCAGAACGATGCGGGCGGGCTTGTGCCCCTTGGCTACGGTGTAGCCCTCGACGTAGCTCGCGACCTGTTCGCGGATCAGTTCGATCCTCGGGCGCTCGCCGTTGTCCAGCTTGGGGAACTCGGGTTCGTGGTGGAAATCAACGACGACAGAAGTGGTCATGGCGGATCTCGATGTGGAATGGGTTACCGGCTGTTGGAACCCGGCCGGCGCGGGTTCCCTGCGCTACAGGGGGCGAGCGCAGGGCAGGGGGTCAGTGGGTGTCGTCGGCTGGCAGCGGCGTGCGCGCTCTCTCTGCCGAGCGCTGGCGCATCTCCTCGCGGAAAGCGGGCCAGTTGCGCCACAGGTCGCGCACGCCGCACCAGGTGAAGAAGATGACGCCAGCACCAAACGGCGGGAGGAGCGAGCCGGCACCGGCGTAGATGGCGCGCGCGAGCAGCGCCAGCAGCAGGCCGACGACGGCGGCGCAGTAGAAGGGCAGGGCCAGGTGGCGCATTACTCGGTCTCCTGTTCGCTGGTGGGCTCGGCCGGCGCGGGCGTCGGGCCGACGGGCGGGGTGATGGGCGGGATGCCGACGGCCATGGCGGCGCAGAAATCGTTGTCGGTCACGAGGCAACTCCGTCGGCGATGTGGCGCTCGACCCAGGCACGCATGCGCGTCCAACGCTGCTCGGGCGTTTCGTTGTCCCAGCGCCACTCGCCGTCGTTCTCGTGAACGATCTCCGCCGCCATCGCTTCGGCGATACCAAACGCCTTGCTGACGGCCGCGCGGTCGTTGGGGTCGAGGCCAGCCATGTCCAAGCCGCGCTTGGCGCCGATCACCCCCAGCGTGCAGTGGCAGCCGGTGGTGTCCTGCAGTTGCTCGGCAATGAGACGCTTTTCTGGCATCGCGTCGAGCGCATCGCGAAGCTCGATCAGAAACTGCTGCCCGCGCTTGCCGCGCAGGGCGGAAGAAACCGCACCGCGCCAGCAGATCAGCGGCCAGGTGTCGCAATCGTCGCTGTATCCGCTGCGGCTCATACGGCACCGCCTTTGACGCGGATGCTGGGCTTGCCGTCGACTTCGACCGAGGGATAGAAAACCCGGTACTTGCCGGTTTTCAGGTTCTTCGTGCGCACATTGATTGACGCCCAAGGCTTTCCGTTGACGGTGAGGTGCAGGTGGACAGTGGTGCCAACGATCAATGCCTCGCGCTCGACCGCGGGGTGGCCATAGCGTTGCGTGCGAACGATGCAGCGCGCACCCGGCGGATATGCGTCCCAGCCGGCGTCAAACGCGTCCATTGCCGCGCCTTCCAGCACCGAGAGATGAGTGTCCAGCGCCGGGTGGTCGTCGCGATACTGACGGCTCATGCAGCACCGCCTTTGCCGCGCGCGAGGGCGCGTTGGCAGCGAGGGCAGGTCACAGGAAGCGATTCGCAGGCGGTCCAGCCCACGGAACGGCGGCCTGGCGCTGCCCCCCATAGAGCCTTGCCGGTGGCTTCGACATATCCGCCGTTGCGCCGCACCTGGGCGGCGGGGATCGCGTGCAGCTTGGTGCCCTGGCCGCGCTCGAGGCCATTCGCACATCGGCCGGCCAGCTTGGCCGCCAGCACTTCACCAGGCGCGTTCATGCAACACCGCCTTTGGCGCGCATAAGTTGCATGGCGGTGCTGAGGGCGTCGACCATGTCGCTGATAGCCCTTGCGGCGCTGCAGCGGCCTTCGAGGAAGTCGCGGCGGGCGATGATGGCTGCAAAGTCCGCGTTGTGCGGGTGGAAGCCCAGGCGAAGCGCGGCCAGACGCACGGCCTCGGCGACGGCGGCGGCACGAACGCGGCGGGTGGGGAAGTAGAGGATGACGGCGCTCATGCGGCGGCGTCCTGGCTTTCGCCGCGCAGCTGATGTGCGGCGTGCTGGATCTCCACCGAGAGGTGGTCGGCCTCTTCCAGTTCAATGTAGAGGCTTGCAGCGCCCACCTTGATGGCGACCACGCCGAGGGAGGGAATCGCTACGACGGTGGGTGGGGCCTTGCTGACGCCCAGGGAAAGGGTGGCCATGCGTGATCTCCTGTGCCCGGCCCCGGAATAGGGCCGCGTGGGCGACACAGATAGACTACGGAATACCGTAATTAGCTGTCAAACGGAATTCCGTACAGAAGTATGAACGTACGGAATTCGGTTCATAAAAAAGCCCCTCGCTATGGAGGGGCTACCGGGCAGGAGACTCTAGACGCTTTAGGGCAGGCGGCATCCACCTGAACATTCAGTCGGGGACGCTTCGCCCACCGACGGTTCGGCACTTCTCAGAAAACGCTGCTCGGAACTTAGCCTGTATTGCTGGATCATCACTGCCGTTGAACGTTGCAAGCCCGCGACCATCTCGGTTGAAACTGACTACGACCGATTGCGTCACGTTGTTTAGCGCCAGCGGACCGTCGCCTGGTCGGTTAAGCGTGGCCTTGCCGCAGACGTGATAGTGCGTGCCGTCGTCATACGCTCTGAATGAGAAAGGCTCCATGTCGACTTTTATGTCGGAAGCCACCTGACCTCTAATGATTGCCATGCCGGCGGCGACGACTTCCTTTTGGTTTGGCTTCTTACGGAACGTGACCGCCAAGGCCATAAGGGTAACCAGTACTGCCACGATGATCGCTGCCACCGAAAGGGGCGTGAACGTCTTCGCCTTCATCGGCGAAGAAGCGGCTACAGGTCGGCGCTGGGGCGCCCCGCAACCTGGACACGCACTAGCTTGATCGCTGATCTCTCGCTTGCATTCGGCACAATCAATAAGGGCCATTCCGCGTCTCCATACAAAGGAAGGTTGTTCAGAACTTGCGCAGCCCCGCATGAATCAGCGCTTTGCCCAAGATGCTTACATCGCCAGGGTCCGGTCGGTAGGCAGGGAAGTCCGTGTTGACGCTCACCACATATAGGCCGTCCCCTCGTTTCTGGAGCATCTTGATCTGGGTCTCGCCACCGATGTTGATGAGGTAGTAGTCGTCGCCATCGAAGTAGTCACAACTGATATCGATCCAGACAATGTCGCCGTCTTCGAGCTTGGGCCGCATCGACGGCCCGCGGCCGGTGATGATCTGGATACGGCCAGGCTTGGGCAAATAGCCAAGCTTCCGCCGCACCTCCCACTCCGCAACCTCGATGGTTTTCACCACCTCCGGGTAGTCCTGGTTGACCATGCCTATACCCATCCCCGCACCCCCTTCGAACAAGTCGAAGCGAACGTAACCGGGTGGCGTCTCAGTCTCCGAGATCGTTGCGACTGACCTATCTTCGTCTCCCTTTGGTCCCCGGCCTGTTTCAAGCCAGTCGGTCTTAACGCCTAGTCGGGCGGCAATCCTGTGAAGCGCGGTGGTCGACTTCGAAAGGCCGAGCTCTAGGTTCGACAGGGTCGTCGGTGCGATCCCCGCGAACTTCGCCAGCTCGCCCCGGCTAATGCCAAGGGCTTCGCGCTCGGCTCTGATTCTGCTGCCAATGGTCTCCATTTCTGAATTTGAACGGAAAACCGTAACGGAATGCCGTTGACTTTGGTCTACGGAATCCCGTAGTGTTGCGGGCATGGACAAATCTTGGGCTTCCATCATTGGTGACCTGCAGTCGGGGGGGATGACGTATGCCCAGATCGGCGAGGCGATTGGCGCGGCTGGCTCGACCGTCGGTGATCTCGCTTCAGGGCGATCACAGTCGCCCCGCGCAACTACCGCATTCGCGTTGTTGAGGCTGCACGCCGACCGGCTTACTCCGAATCAACTGGGGGACTCCGACGCCGTCCGCATCCTGATCGACAGTCGAATGAGCAAGCGCGCGCTGCGCGCCCGACTTGGTCTCGCAAGCGACAAGCACCTGGCGACCCTGCTGCAGCTCCCCGCATCGCAGGTCGAGGGCTGGCCGGAGGAGGGCGTGTTGCCTGCTCTCCCGCAGATCCAGCGCCTGCTCGGCGGCGAGACAAAGCCGCCCGACGCCGCCCTCCCCACGGATTTCGACCATGACCGAATCACTCAGGTCGACGTGGCCTGACATGCCGCGCGCTGTAGCAGTTCGTTCCACCACTCCCTCCTGACTTTCTCATACGGATATGTACGCAGATCCTTCGAACCTTCGTGACAACCCGATCAAGGTCCGGTTCAACGACACGGAAAAGGCATTGATCGATGCGGCGGCGAACTTCAACGGTCGCCAGCCTGCGGTTTTCGTGCGCGACCTGGTGCTGGCCGGCCTTGCCGCGTTGGAACAGCGTAGCCCCGACCGTGATGTGGCCTGAAGGACCCAACGAGTCCCTGGGGAGGGTCCATGGAAATTCAGCTGTCGCGCGACCAGCGAAAGCAGCTTGAGCAATACGCGGCCTCGCGAGGCATCACGCCCGAGGAGGCCGCAATCGAGCTGGCACGCGGCGAACTTGGGCGCCGCTACCGGCTCCCGCGAAGTAACGGCGAAGTTGTCCCTTTTCAGGGACTGAAGCGACCCGACGACCCTACGAGGTAGTACCGATGAGCAGCTCTCTCGCGCGCTCCACCGATCCGCACACCAGCCATGCCGCTGCTGCCGACCTTGTCGCAAGCGGCGCACTGCGCATCCAGCATGTCAAAGCCGAGGCGGCGGTCATCCGCCATCCGGGCCAGAGCAGCCTCCACCTTTCGACGTTGACCGGCTTGGATCGCCACATGCTGGGTCGGCGCCTACCTGAGTTGGCTCGGGAGGGCCGGATCTGGCGCGGTCCGAGCGCCCCATGCGCGACCACCGGCAAGCCCGCATGCACCTGGTGGCCGGTAGCTCCGGGCCAGAACCTGGCCTTGGGGATTTGACGTGAGCGCACGAGTTACAGGCATGGTCTTCGACCGCTACCCGAAGGGCGGTGGCGAGATGCTGCTGGCGTTGGCGCTTGCCGACCACGCGCACGACGACGGCACGCACATCTTCCCGTCGATTGCGCGACTGGCCGAGAAGACCCGGCAGTCGGAGCGTTCGGTGCAGTACCAGCTGCGCCGCATGGAGCAATCCGGCTGGCTGGTGCTGGTCAACGCCGGCATCGGTGGCCGGCGCAGCGGGTTCGGCGAAGGCGGTCGTACCCGCCAGTACCGGATCAACCCTGAATGGATGAAGGGTGCAGAAATTGCACCCTTTTCAAAGGGTGCAAAACAGGCCTCCGAAGGGTGCAAAACGGCGCAGGAAAGGGTGCAAAACGGCGTCGAAAAGGGTGCAACAGCTATTGCACCCGAACCAAGAGCAACCAAAAGCAACCAAGAGCAACCCTCACACCGCGAGTGTGAGCGCGAGGCCGATCCGCTGGCGCTGACCGCCGAGCAGGTCGACCGCGATCTGGCCGGTTTCGGCAGCACGCCGACCGGCGTCGATCGCGAGCAGCTGGCCAGGTTCGTCCGGCACCGCGCCGCGATCCGCCGGCCACTGTCGGTCCAGGGCTGGTTGCAGGTCCGCCAGCAGCTGCTGGACCTGATCGCCGCCGGCCACGACCCCAACGAATCTCTGAAGCAGACGATGGCCGCCGGCCTGGCGCTGCCCGTAATCCCTGTCGCCCAGCAATCCGCAGGAGCAACCCATGCAAGCCATCAGCACGGTTCTGCCGACCGAATCGAACAGCTCCAGCAGCAGTTCGAAGCCCAACGCCGAGGCGATGGCGGCGGTCACGGCGCTGGCGTCGACCCAGCCGAGTTCGTCGACGCAGAGTTTGCCGTCGTCGGCTGAGCCGGTGAGCGACCAGGCCACGGCCTACCTGTGGGAGTTCTGGAAGCAGATGACGGCGATGTTCCCGGGGAAGTGGGAGCGCGAGAACGGCGCTGCGCCGGTGAAGAAGGACGGCAGCCTGACCATCGCTGGCACGACGTGGTTCCAGGTGCTGAAGGGCCGCACGGTGGCGCAGCACGCGAAGGGCATGCAGTGCTGCCTGACCGAGGGCCGGGAGTGGCCGCCGAACGCGGGCCGGTTCCTGACGATGTGCTTGGACATTCCAGTCATGGCAGCGGTGGAGCGGGAGATGGCGCCGGGCCGGCCGCAGAGCGGGTTCACGGTGTTGGTGCGCTCGCTGCTGGACCTGCACGTCTACGCCTCGGCCGACCACGGATCACAGCAGCGCCGGATGTTGGAGGAGGCCTACACGCGCGCTGTCCAGCACGTGGTCGACGGGAAGCCGCTGCCGCAGCCGGTGCTGGCGATCGAGCAGGAGAAGCATGGCGTGCGGCCGGTGCGTGACCGGGAGTCTGCGCGCGCTGCGATGGAGCGGGCAGCGGCCGAGCTGAACTTCGATGGTGACTGAAGCGGAGCTTGCCCAGGCGGAGCAGGCAGGCCGCTGGGCACGCGATGCCTGCCGCAGTCGGGAATCGGCGCCGCGGTACGAGATGGGGCAGGACGGTGTGACGCGTCGGCGCCGCTGGCAGACCGGGTGGGACAAGCAGGACCAGGAACTGACTGCTGCACGCCGCAGCACCGAGAGAAGGAGGCGATGAAAGGCGGTGCACTACAGCAGTTCACAACTGACCAGTTGTTAGAGGAGCTGGTGCGTCGTCGCACTCAGAAGGCCAAGGATTTGGAGGGAGTTCCGTCCTGCGAGGACTGTCGGCACTTCCGCTACTGGATCACCACCAGCGACCCGCCCCGGACCTACAACCCTTGCGAGAAGAACATGACCATGAGGTTTGATATGCCGACCGAGTGGGAGGGGCCGCATCCCGGGATCGGCTACTACCGCCGGATTTGCCCGCATCGGTCGCCTGTTGAAGGCAAGCGCTGATGTGGTCGAAGGCACCACCGCCGACTAAGGAAGAAGCACGCCGGATCCGCAAGGCGAAGGCAGGGCCGTGCATGGTCTGCCTTCTGCTCTGTATGCGGAACCTGCTTCCTCAGCACCGCGTGGTCTACGGCTGCGACTACCACCACTGCAAGTCAGGAAACATCCGGCGCGGCCATGCCTTCGGGTTCGCCATGTGCCAGTGGCATCACGAGCGCATCCCGCAAGAGGGGAGGTCGTTCGCATGGATGTCCAAGGTTTACGGCTGGAGCCTGAAAGACGGCTCCAGGACCTTCCACGAACTGTACTGCTCCGACGACGAACTGATCGCGCAGCAGACCTATGTGAACCATCTCAGGAGAACTTCCAATGGCTAAGCCGACAGGCCTGTCCGACGAGGTCAGGACCATTTTCGAAGCGCGGAAGGGCCAGTCGCTCGGCCACCAGCAAGTGTTCGAGTTGATGGACGTGACCGGCGTCGACAAGACGAAGGAGCGCAACGGCGTTCGCGATGTTCTGACGTGGCTGGTGAAATGCGGCTACCTGGTCAAGACCGGCGCTTGGGCGGCGGCCACCTACCGCTATAGCGGGCAGGGTATGCGCTTTCACAAGGCGACGGCCCAGGAGCTTCGCGAGCGGCGCATCGATCGTGGTCGAGCCTACCGTGCGCGCAACGGCGCACAGCCGAAGGCACCGCGCGTGGACAGGATGACCATCAACCGGTCGCGGGTGGAGCGGCTGTCAGGCTTGGCCCCGGCGAAAGCGTGGGGTAAGGAAAAGGACGGACAGCGGCCGCCCGAGACGGTTGATGAGTTCAAGGCACGCGGCGGGAAAGTGCAGCGCCTGACGGCCAGCTGGGAGCAGCGAGTATGAGCGGCTATGCACCCAGGGCACACGAGCTGCTGGCGATGGAGTTGAGCGACGCCGGGCGTTTGAACTTCCAGCAGGGGAGGCAGGTGGTTGTAACCACCGCTAGTGCGCTCCACGCGATTGAGGCTGCGCTGTCGGCACCGCTGTCCTGGCGCCCGATTGCCGAGGCGCCGCAGGACGACACGCGGCTGCTGCTGTGGGACTCGGAGACCCGGCGGCCGGTGTTTGGCAGCTGGCGGGGTGACAACCCGGCGATCACGCACTATGCGGCCGAGCCGGCCGGCCCGGAGGTTGCCCAATGAACCTGGTCGAGTTCTGCACCGCCCACGGCGGGAAAGGCACGCCGAACTGCGTTGTTCTCCGTCGCATGGCGGCCCGGGTAGGGACCGCCGTGCGGACGCTGTACATGGTGGCGCACGGGCACAAGCTGGCGGGTCCGAGGCTGTGCGCCAGGTTGGAGGCATACACCGACGGCGCAGTAAGGCGTGAGGACCTGCGGCCCGATATCTTCAGGGGCGCGCAGCTGCCTTCGCTCAATCCGCCGACCGGTTTCGTTTTGGTCCCTCTGGTGCTGCCGGAGGAAATGGAAATCGCCTTCATGGAGACGTGGGTCCTCAAACGGCGCTGCATCGACGATCCCCAGATGCAGGACGCGTGGGAAGCCGCCTTGGCTGCTCGCCCGGAGGTGCCGTCCTGATCGGCTGCCACCTGATGCAGAACGAGGGCCTCAAAAGGGCCTCAGCAAGTCACCACCTGGCGCGACTGCGCGCTGCACGAGAAAACCACCAAGGGGAAGGCACATGGGAATGAACAAGGCGCGAGAGTTGCTGGCTAGTCGGATGGGCCCCACCACGCAGCGCTTCGAGACCGGCCCCGGCGGCGGCCGGCCGGAGCTGACGACGCAGGACATTGCCGCTGCCATGGCATATGTACCGGATGGCCTTGGCCGCGAACTGATGGAGGCGCTGTGGTGGCCAGAAAGTGCCTCTCGCCGCCGCGAGCATCTGCGCAAGGCGGTGATCGGGCTGGTGGCCCCGGAGTTCGTTCGCCAGATGCACGGCCTGGCCACCGCTCGGACTGAGTTCGGCATCGCCAAGGCGTGCATGGGTTGGGGTGGCAGCACAGTGACGGACGCACAGCGGCGCGAGCTGCTGAGGGCCGAGAACGCGCTGGATGAGGCGCGCGCTGCGGCCTGGCCGAACAACACTATGGAGCAGCTTGGGGTGCTGGCCGGCGCAGTGGTTGCGGAAATGTCCAGCTGCGGTTGCTGCAAGTCCTGCGAGGGCACGCGGGTCCAGGCCGCGCCGGCAGGGATCGGTGTCGTTGAGTGTGAGGTGTGCGGCGGCTTGGGGCTGGAGCAGCTCAGCGGGCGCAAGCGCGGGGTGGCGATCGGCGCGGACGATGCAGCATATCGACGGTTCTGGCGCCCGGTATACGAGTGGATGCTTGAGCGTATGCGTAGTGCGGAGCATGTTGCTGCCGAGCAGTTTTCCCGGGCACTGAATCGCGCTGCGTAGTGAGGACTTGCAGGGTCCGCAGATTGGCGGGCAAATTGACCACCATCCAAACGCAAGCCCCGGCCCAGCCGGGGCTTTTCCTTGCTGGCAATCTTTTACCGACACTGCTCCCGCCTGATCACTTTCTTGCTAGGTAGTCTCCGTTAGGACGGGTCAGAAGAGTCTCGGGCTTCTGTCGATGGACGCGTGCCCTTGGCGCTATCCCTGACTTCAACCCCCTTGCGTTTATTTTCAGGGAGTTTGAGGTAAAGAGCCTCAATCTCTTTGGGGCGTGTGATCCGATCCTCAACGATCAGATTGAGCATGGAGAACAGCGAGTTCACCAGTTCGGGTCCATCCTCATCTGAGATCTCACCAGGATGCACGGATTCGTTGCCCACCACTCGGCAGAGATCGAGCGCTTGCTGGATTCGCACGGGCAGTCCTTTCGATACAAGGCTGGCGATGTCAGCGTTAATGTTCGAACCTCTCTCTCCCAAGAAGGGCATTAGCTTCTGTAGCGCTAAGCGTAAGAGAGCCGCAGCGGCTCGGTATGAGCTGCTAGCAATCTCTGCAGCCTCTTGGTAGATAGCCGCCACCTCTTCCGGCATATCCGCATGCGGTGGTGTCGCCGTTGAAGCTTGGGGGTGAACGATCCTTGGTCGATTGTCGATATTCAGCCAGTAGGAAACACGACCACAGTGTTCACACCGAATCATGAACGCGGATGAAGCCCTGTATGCGATGTCGTCCGGATAAAAGAGCTGAGACCTTTTTTGCTTTGCGTAGGCATTGCAGTGGGGGCAGTTGAAGGCGGTAGCAGTAAATTCTGGCGCAACGTACCTGTTACTCATTTCCATGGCTCCTTGGGTTGCTCCCCCAAGCATAAAGCGACTGATTGATATCGGCATCCAGACTTGCTGTTCAGATCTGGAGCTAGACCCAACTTGTAGCCTCGGTCCAGCCGGGGCTTTTTCTTTCCGGAGACGCTATGGCGCAGATCACTCCCCAACAGGCTGGCGGCGTGAACGTCGTGGCCTTCCTCGACATGCTGGCCTGGTCCGAAGGGACCGCCAACGGTAAGCAGCCCACCAATGACCGCGGCTATGACGTGATCGTCGGCGGCGGCTTGTTCCGCGGCTACGCCGACCACCCGCGTGTGCTGGTGGACTTGCCCAAGCTTAAGATCCAGTCCACTGCGGCTGGCCGCTACCAGGTGCTGCGCCGCTACTACGACGCCTACAAGAAGACGCTCGGCCTCAAGGACTTCACGCCTCTGAGCCAGGACTTGATCGCACTGCAGCAGATCCGGGAGCGCCGCGCGCTGCCGCTGATCCAGACGGGCAAGATCCCCGGGGCCATCAAGGCCGTCAGCAACATCTGGGCGAGCCTGCCCGGCGCCGGCTACGGCCAACACGAACAGAAGCTTGCCGACCTGTTGGTCGTGTACCGCAAGGCCGGCGGGACGGTGGCGCCGTGACCGAGCCCGTGAGCACTATGAAAATCATCGTCGGCACGTTCACTGCTGCCGTGGTGGCGCCAGCGACGGCGGATGCCCTTCGCGAGGCGGAGCGGGTCATTCTGGGTGTGCCGCAGTCTGTGCTGCTGGTGGCCATGGCCGGCGCCTTGATCGGTGTCCTGCTGCTGCCGGAGAAGGACGCGGAGCGAGTTGCCGCCGACGCCAGCCGTCGGCGCGGTCACCGCTTCCTGCAGACAGCTGCGCGCTGGGCCGCCCTGGCTGCGGCGGTCGCGGCCTACGCCATCGTGGCCGCATGGGTCATCGCCGTTGCGGCGTCCATCTGGCCGGCACTGGCGGGCGCCCCGCAGCTGCCGCTGGCCGGCCTGTCCGGCGTGCTGATCCGCCGGCTACTGCCGGGCTATGTGCGCATGGTGGAGAAAGCCACCGGCGCCATCGGAGGCGACAAGGTATGAACGTACTGATTCGATTCCTTCGAGCCGTGTGGGCGCTTGTCATTGGCGCCGCGGCCGATGCGCTTCAGTGGCTGAGCAAGCCAGGCAGCAAGATCAAGGTGGTGTGCGCAGTCCTGGCCTTCGGCTGCGCGGTGTCCGGGCTGACCGCCTACGAGAAGGAGCAGAAGATCCGCGACCTGAGCGCCCAGGTGGTCAAGGTCCGGGCCGACTGGCAGGCCGATGCCGCCCGACTGCAGGCTGACGTGGACACCCGGGATCAGCGCCTAGCCGAGGTCGCCGCAGCGCTGAGGGCGGAAGCCGAGAAGCTGGAAGCCCTGAAGGCAGAGAGCGCGGCCGCACTTCAGGACCTGGCCGGGAAGATCGAGGCATCCGAGAAGGAGGCTGTCACCTGGCGCGGTCGCTACGAGCAGCGGCCCGACACCTGCAAGGCGGCGCTGGAGCTGCTCGATTCCGCCTGCCCGGCACTGAAGGGGTACTGACATGCGCGTCATCGTGGTTGCTACCGCTGCGCTTCTGGCCGCGTGCCAGGCCGCGTCTACCAAGCCGAACCCGCCGCCAGCGGCCGTCATCACGGTTCCGGTGGCCACCTATGTCCCGATCGACGCCCAGCTGCGCAAGCGCTGCAAGTGGGTGAAGGAGGCAGCGCCGTCTGCCGTATTCGATGTGAGCAATGGCCGGAAGCGATGCCTGGTGCAGTACGAGGCGCAGCTCGACGCGATCGACCAGGTGCAGGGTAAGCCTGTGCCGGATTCGCCCTGATGGTCCGGCAGACGGCGCAGGAACGCCGCGTGCTGGCGCTGGGCCGGCTGAAGACGGGCGAGATGAACAAGACAGAGGCCGCGTATGCCGAGCGGCTGCGCGCGCTGCAGGCTGCGGGCGAGGTCCAGTGGCACCGGTTCGAGGGCATGAAGCTGCGTTTGGCCGACAACACGTTCTACACGCCGGACTTTGCGGTCATGGCCGCCGACGGCGTCATGGAGTGCCACGAGGTGAAGGGCCACTGGCAGGACGATGCCAGGGCCAAGATGAAGATTGCCGCTGCCATGTACCCGTTTCGCTTCATTGCGGTGAAGGTGCGGCGCAAGCGTGACGGCGGCGGCTGGGAAGTGGAGGAGTTCTGATGGCTCGCCTGCATGCCGTCCCTGGTCGCCTGAAGCCAGTTCCTGCACGGCTCAAGAGCGTCACACCAGGTAGTTGGCGTGGCCCGGATAAGAGCAGCGCGCAACGAGGCTACGGCTATAAGTGGCAGAAGTACCGGGAGCGCTTCCTCCAGGCGAACCCGCTCTGTGTCATGTGCCAGGCCGCAGGTTTTACCACCGCCGCCTGTGTGGTCGACCACGTCACCCCACATCGTGGCGACCACCGGCTGTTCTGGGACCCGAAGAACCACCAGTCGCTGTGCAAGCGGTGCCACGACGGTGCAAAGCAGCGGATGGAGCGGAGCGGCTGAGGCTTCCAGCGTTCCACGCGCAGTTCCACGATGTGTGACGACGATCAGTTTCACGCGGCTGTTTCACGGGCGTTGGTGGAGCATACGGAGGGGGGGGGTAAAAGTATGGTTCGGATTGTGGCCTAGACCGGTCGTCTCCCCATTCACAGAAAAAATTCCCTCTTGGAATAGGAAATCAGCAAATGGCAGGCGTCAAAGGCAAGAGCGGCGGCCCGCGAAAGAACGCAGGCGGCGTAAGGCCTGGCGCAGGTCGGAAGCCTAAACCGCCGATCCCGGTTCCACCGAAGAAATCAGCAAATGCCAAGGCCTCGGCAGTGAAGGTCTCGCTGGAGGCTCAACCCGGCGGTGGCGCCCTCAAGCGCACCAAATCGGTGCCGGTTGAGCAGGAAGAAAAGGACATGCTGACCCTGCTCCAGGACATTGCACTGGGGCGCGTGGCTGCAACGGCGCTCCAAGTGAAAGCGGCCTCGGCCGCATTGCCCTACACCCACACAAAGAAGGGGGAGGGCGGAAAGAAGGAGGAGCGCCAACAGAAGGCACAGGCCGTCGCAGGTCGCTTCGCACCCTCCGCCCCGCCACGCCCGCGGATGAACTGAGATGGGAATCGCCTACACAACGGCCTGCCTGGACTGGGCGGATCGACTGCGGACGGGAAGGAGCATCATCCCGCCGCCGATCTACCCTGACCAAGCGGAAGAGGCGCTGAGGGTGTTCAAGCAGCTACGGATCGTGGATGCCCCTGGTAGTCCGACGTTCGGGGAGGCCTGCGAGCCATGGGTATTCGACTTTGTGGCGGCGATCTTTGGCGCTTACGACGCGGAGACCGGTCGTAGACTGATCCGCGAAGTGCTGATGCTGATTCCCAAGAAGAACAGCAAGTCAACGCTGGCGGCTGGGATCATGGTGACCGCCCTGATCCTGAACTGGCGTGTGTCGGCGGAGATGATCATCCTGGCGCCGACCGTGGAAATCGCCAACAACGCCTTCGCACCTGCCCGCGACATGATCAAGGTCGATGAAGACCTGTCCGAGCTGTTCCACGTCCAGGACCACGTGCGCACCATTACCCATCGGACGATGGGGGCCACCTTGAAGGTGGTGGCCGCCGATAGCGAAACAGTCGGCGGCAAGAAGGCCAGCTGGGTACTGATCGATGAGGAATGGCTATTCGGCAAGAGGCCCAACGCCGAGGCCATGTTCCGCGAAGCGGTGGGTGGGTTGGCGTCACGCCCGGAGGGGATAGTCATCAAGCTGACGACGCAGTCTGATGAACCGCCGGCCGGGGTGTTCAAGCAAGATCTTCAGCGCATGCGCGATGTGCGCGATGGAAAGATCGTGGATCCGCAGTCGTTACCGGTGCTCTATGAGCACCCGCCTGAGATGGTAGCTGCCGGCGACCACCTGAAGCTGGAGAACATGCCGCTGGTCAATCCCAACTTCGGGGTGTCGGTGGACTCGGAGTTCCTGCGGCGAGAGTACGAGAAGGCTGACCAGGCTGGTGAGCACTCGCTACGGGGCTTTCTGGCCAAGCACGCCAACGTCGAGGTTGGGCTAAACCTACGCTCCGATCGCTGGGCCGGCGCGGACTTCTGGCAACAGCAGGCCCGTCCGGAGCTTGTGGCGACGCTGGATGATCTGCTGCAGCGTTGCGAGGTGATCACCACTGGGATCGACGGTGGTGGGCTGGACGATCTGCTGGGCCTGGCAGCGGTAGGGCGTGAGCGGGAAACGCGCAAGTGGCTGGCCTGGGTTCACGCCTGGGCGCACGAGATCGTGCTGGAGCGGCGCAAGGATATCGTCACCATGCTTCGTGAGTTCGAGCGGGTCGGTGATCTCACCATCGTCAAGCTTCCCGGCCAGGACGTGGATCAGCTGGCCGACGCCATCTGCAGGATAAAGCTGGCGGGGCTTATGCCGGAAGAGAATGGCGTCGGCGTAGACCCGGCAGGCATCGGCGCCGTCGTTGACGAGTTGACCACCGAGGATCGGGGCATCGACCTCAAGCAGATTGTGGCCGTCTCCCAAGGCTGGAAGCTCAACGGCGCCATCAAGACGACCGAACGCGCATTGGCCGGCGGCGACCTTGTTCACGCAGGGCAACCATTGATGGCTTGGTCAGTAGGCAATGCAAAGGTGGTTCCGACCGGAAACGCCATCACGATCACCAAGCAAG
The DNA here is from genome assembly GCF_054187805.2 of Stenotrophomonas sp. S4. NCBI lineage: Bacteria > Pseudomonadati > Pseudomonadota > Gammaproteobacteria > Lysobacterales > Lysobacteraceae > Stenotrophomonas > Stenotrophomonas sp. S4. The sequence continues at coordinate 1,899,058 of NZ_CM196188.1, forward strand.
TCAGCGGGACAGCAAAGATCGATCCGCTGATGGCGTTGTTCAATGCGGTCTCGTTGATGGCGCTCAATCCAACTGCTCGCGGTATCTCTGTTTACGAGAGCCGCGGCATCCGATTCCTATAAGGAACCTCATGTCTCGTTTCAATGCCGATGATCTGGCGTCCCTGGACCGGTACTGGAACCCTCCGGCCGTCCTTGATTCGCCTCCTCCACAAAACGCGCGGGCTGAGGCCGGCCAGTTCACCGGAATGGATGACCCGGCCCTACTGGAATTCATCCGATCGCAGGCCGGCCATGGCGGTGGCGGCTACCAGCTGCGCAATATGGCGGTACTCCGCTGCCTGTCTCTGATCTGCGGGACCATCGGCATGCTGCCGCTGAACCTAGTTGAGTCGGGTGGGAAGAAGCGGATAGCCGTTGAGCATCCAGCGCACCGCCTACTCAAGATCAAGCCAAATCCGTGGCAGACGCCGCTGGAGTTCAAGCGGCAGATGGAGCTGGCCCGGCAGCGGCACGGCGATGGTTACGCGAGAATCGTGTGGTCCGCCGGCCGGCCAATCCACCTCATCCCGATGGATTCCCTCGCGGTTCGCGCTGAGCTTGGCGACGACTGGCGGATGATCTACCGGTACAACAGCAAGAAACGCGGCGAGGTGATCCTGAAGCAGGAGGAAGTGCTGCACATTCGCGATCTTTCCGTGGACGGCGTGACCAGCCTATCCAGGATGAAGCTGGCAGATCGGGCTATTCGCCTGGCGCTGGATGCGGAACAGGCAGCAAGCCGGATCTTTGAGACCGGCAACATGGCCGGCGGCGCCATTGAGGTTCCGCAGGCGTTGAGCGACATGGCCTATGGCCGGATGCGTGGGTCACTGGACACTGAGTACGCTGGAGCGACAGCAGCCCAGAAATGGATGCTTCTGGAGGAAGGGGCCAAGGCCAACAAGTTCGGCAGCACCGCCCAAGAGGCCCAGCATGTCGAGAACCGCAGCGCACAGGTGGAGGAGGTGGCCAGGCTCTACGGCGTGCCTCGACCGCTCCTGTTCCTGAGCGATACCAGCTGGGGCACTGGCATTGAGCAGTTGGGCATCTTCTTCCTGCAGTACACGATGCTGGAGCACTTCACCAACTGGGAGCAGGCAATTGCGCGATCTCTGATCGACGAGCGGGATCTGGAGCGCTACCAGCCGAAGTTCAACGTGCGGGCGCTGATGCGAGGCACGCTCAAGGATCAGGCGGACTTCTTCAAGGCCGCTCTCGGCTCAGGCGGTACGGCGCCGTTCCACACGCAGAACGAGATCCGCGACCTGCTGGACTATCCGGAATCGGATCAGCCAGGGGCCAACGACCTGATCAACCCCATGACACAGAAGGGAAAGAGCAATGAGCCTCCGGCAGCTGCCTGAAATTCGTGCCGAGCGGCGGCTCGGCGCCGCCCAGTTCGATATGCGCCCCGATGCGCTCGAGCGCTGGGAGCCCGAAGTCCGCGCCGCCGGCAACGACGCGAACAGCATCTCGATCTATGACTCGATCGGCGAAAACTGGGAGGGCACTGGCGTTACCGCCAAGCGGATCAGCGCCGCCCTACGCACCATCGGCGACAAAGACGTGGTGGTGAACATCAACTCGCCCGGCGGCGACTTCTTTGAAGGTGTCGCGATTTACAACCTGCTGCGCGAGCACCAGGGCAGGGTGACGGTCCAGGTCATGGGCCTGGCCGCGTCGGCGGCGTCGGTGATCGCAATGTCCGGCGACGAGATCCTGATGGGCGACGGATCGTTCCTGATGATCCACAACGCTTGGGCGGTGGCCATCGGCAATCGGCACGACATGGCCGATGCCGCAAAGCTGCTGGAACCCTTCGACACGGCCATGGCCAAGGTCTACGCGGCCCGCTCGGGCGTCACCGAGGCCGAGGCGGCTCGGATGATGGACGAGGAGACCTGGATTGGTGCCGCCCAGGCGGTGGAAGACGGCTTTGCCGATGGTCTTCTCGATGGAGCTGCCGCCACCAAGGATGCCAAGCAGGCATCGGGCGGGCGCAAGGCGTTGGCCTTGGTCGAGGCGGCGATGGCCAAGGCCGGCCACTCCCGATCCATGCGACGCGACACCCTGAAATCGCTGTTCAACGGCAAGCCGAGCGCTGCCGGGTCCGCTACGCCGAGCGCTGGCGGCAACGAAACCTCGGCCCTGCTGCAGGGCCTTCTCGACAACATCAAAGCCTAAGAGGCCAACACATGACCAAGATGACCCACGGCCGCGTCCCGCGCGGCCTCGTTTCCGTGCGCGCCGAAGGCGCAAACCAGCCCGACGTGAAGGCGCTGGTGGAGTCGCTGAACAAGGCATTCGCCGAGTTCAAGGCCGAGCACACCAAGCAGCTCGAAGAGATCAAGAAGGGCAGCGCCGATGCACTGCAGGCCCTGAAGGTCGACAACATCAATGCCGATATCACCCGCCTGCAGGCTGCGGTCGACCAGGCCAACACCCAGATGGCCGCGTTCCAGATGGGCGGTGGTAGCGCCGGCAGCGGTGTCGCCGATGCCGAGTACACCGAATCCTTCCGCGCGCATTTCCGCAAGGGTGACGTGCAGGCGGCTCTGAACAAGGGCGCGGACAATGAGGGCGGCTATCTGGCCCCTGTCGAATGGGACCGCACCATCACCGACCGACTGGTCATCCTGTCGGACATGCGCCAGCTGGCCACGGTCCAGCCGTGCTCGGGCGCCGGCCTGACCAAGCTGTTCAACATGGGCGGTACTGCGTCGGGGTGGGTTGGCGAAACTGCGGCGCGTCCGCAGACCGGTACGGCACAGTTCCAGTCGCTGAACTTCGGGTGGGGGGAGATCTATGCCAACCCGGCCGCAACTCAGCAGCTGCTGGATGACGCTGAAATCGACCTGGAAGCGTGGCTGGCTGGCGAAGTCGAGACCGAGTTCTCCAAGCAGGAAGGCACCGGCTTCTGGTCCGGCGATGGCGTCAACAAGCCCTTCGGCATGTTGACCTACGTAGAGGGTGGTGCCAACGCTGCCAAGCACCCGTTCGGTGCCATCAAGGTCGTGAACAGCGGTGTCGCGGCCGGAATCAACGGCGACAGCATCATCGACCTGGTCTATGACCTGCCGTCTGCATTCACCCGCGGCGCCAAGTTCGCGATGAACCGCAAGACCCAGGGTGTGGTCCGCAAGCTGAAGGATACCCAGGGCAACTACCTGTGGCAGCCGTCGCTGGTGGCCGGACAGCCGTCGACCCTGGCCGGCTTCGCCGTGCAGGAAGTGGCTGCGATCCCGGACGTTGCGGCGAACGCGATCGGCATGCTGTTCGGTGACTTCAAGCAGACCTACACGGTCTTCGACCGAAAGGGGGTGCGCGTGCTGCGCGACCCGTACACCAACAAGCCCTACGTGATGTTCTACACCACCAAGCGCGTGGGTGGCGGTGTGCACAACCCCGAGCCGATGCGCGCCCTCAAGATCGCGGCTTCGGCCTGATCACCCACCCGTCGGGCGGCCTCGCGCCGCCCGGCATCCAACCTGTGATCGAGGAGCCGCAATGGCAAAGTTCATCAAGCCCTTCCGTGGAGTGCCGGAAGGCGAGATCTATCCCGTCCAGTTCGTTGCCGGCGATGACTGCCCGCCCGAGCTGGAGGCCGGTGCACTCTCTGTCGGTGCGCTCAGCCTGATGGCAGACACACCGCCCCCGTTCCTGCTGGGATCCAGTGTTCAGCCGGCGAGCTTCGAGCTTTCCGACGGAAGTGTCCTATCGTTGAGCGACGTGGTTGGCCGCGCACACGCAGCCTCGGGGCTGTCGGTGGAGGACTGGAACGCGCTCGAGGACAGCGCACGCGAGGCGCTGATCGCAGAGACCGTCGACAAGCTGTCCGGCGAGGACGACAAGGGCCAGGTCGCTGCCGAAGACAAGCCAGCCTTGATGGCGCAGCTTGAAGCCGCAGGTATCCCGTTCGACAAGCGCTGGGGTCCTGAAAAGCTGGCCGCGGCGCTGGCCGACGGCAAGAAGGAGTGAGCCATGCCCCTGTTGACGCCTGAGCAGTGCCGCGCCCAATGCAGGGTCGATGGGGATTACGCCGATGCAGAGCTGGCGGCGCTGCTCGCATCGGCCGAAGATGCGGCGGCGGCATACCTTAACCGATCGTTGTTCGCCGATCAGGCCGCGTTGGATGCCGCTTTGGACGCGTTCCCGGGTGAAGCGGCGGAAGCTGCCTCGGCCTACTCCGCATCCATGACGGCGGCAGATTCTGAGCCTGACGCGGCCAAAGCAGCGGCGATGCGCTCCGTCGCGAGGCAACGCAAGGCGTCGACCGATCTGGCCTTGTCGCGGGACCTGGCTGGAATGGTCGTCAACCCGAGCGTGGTTGCAGCCGTCCGGTTGACCTTGGCGCACTTGTGGGACAACCAGGCGGCAGTGGTGATCGGAGCAACCGCCGTCGAACTACCGATGGGTGTGATTCCGCTTCTTCGGCCCTACAGGCGGGTGATGACGCCATGAGAACGTCAGATCTCAACCGGAGGATCAGAATCGAGCGCCCAGCCGAGGGGACCGATGACTGGGGCCAGCCTGATCAGGGCTGGGAGCTGGTTGCTGAGGTATGGGCAGGAATCGCCAACGAAACCGGACTCGGCGCCATTCGCGCAAGCTTGGCCGGCGGGGTGCCAGCGTCGATCGCACGCTACAGCTTCATGGTCCGATTCGCCACTCTGCAGTCGTTCGCGGTCGATGAGTCCATGCGGATCGTTCACGAGGGCCTGATCTTTGAGGTCAAGGGCGTAACTCGCGACCTAAAAGACCGTGGCAAGGGCTTCATCATCACTGAGCAGGGAGGCAACAGCGGATGAGCATCAAGGCCAACGTTGACTTCTCCGACGCGGTGAAGGGACTGGAGGCGCTTCTCGACTCCCGCGTCAGGCTCGCGCGCTCCATGGGCGTTGCAGGTGGCCAGGTCATTCGGGATGAGGTGAAGCTGCGGGCTCCGGTCGGCACGGAGGAAGGTGGAAGCCTGCGCCCCGGCAGTCTCCGCGACGCAATCTACTTGGCATACCGGGATGGCCGATCAACCGACAGTCGGCAGGTGTACTCGATCTCGTGGAACGCCAAGAAGGCACCACACGGGCATTTGGTGGAGTTCGGGCACTGGCAGACGCATGCGGTCTACAAGGATAAGGACGGCTCCTGGACGCTGGGGGCTCCGCTGGCGCAGCCAAAATGGGTGCCTGCCAACCCCTTCGTCCGGCCAGGGTACGAGGCGTCCCTATCGCGCGCGCAGGCGGCGATGGTTGAGAGGGGCAGGGAGCGGCTTCCTGAGCTACTGCGTGAGGCGCGAGGAGGCAGCGGATGAGCTACGAAAGTTCCCTCCATGCCCTGATCGCCCCCTTGGTACAGGGGCGCTTCTACCCGGACATTCCACCGGACCAGCCGGTCTTCCCGTTTGCGGTGTATCAGCAGGTTGGCGGCCAGGCCCTGTGGTTCCTCGAAGGATCGATACCGGACCACAAGCATGCGCGGGTGCAGATAACCATCTGGTCCAAGTCCAGGTCCGAAGCCAATACGCTGATCCGCCGTATCGAGGATGCGATCTGTTCCGGCGTTCCCCATTCCGAGCCCTACGGCGCCGCAGTCGCCATGTACGAGTCGTCCATCAAGGGATACGGCGCCCGCCTGGATTTCGGGCTCTGGTTCCCTGACCCGTAGGCAACCCACCAACCCCGCAACAGCCCGGCCAAGTGCCGGGCTTTTCGTTTTCAACCAGAGGAAGACAACACATGGCACTCAAGCTCCCGAAGGGCACCCAGTTCGGCTTCGCGCCGGTGCTGGCCACCAAGATCGCAACCACTGGCATCTCCAAGGCGGCGCCGGCATTGGCGAGCATTGCCGCCAATGCAGTCGACACCGACGATGTGGTGGTGCTGGAGATCCCGGGCTGGCCGGCCCTGAACTACCGCACGACCCGCGCTGGCGCCGAATCCACCGGTGCAATCGAATTGCTCGGCACCGACACCACCGATACCACCCTGTACCCGGGCACCAGCGGCGCCGGCTCGCTGCGCAAGGCGGCCGCCTTCATCGACCTGGACCAGCAGGGCGATCCGACCACCGCCGGCGGAGAACAGCAGTACTGGAGCGGGACCCTGCTGGAGGACCCGACCGGCCGCCAGATCCAGATCCCGACCTTCAAGAACGCCAAGACCATCACCATCCCGCTCTACTACGACCCGTCCAAGCCCTGGTATCCGGCGTTGAAGACGGTCGACGCCAAGGGCGAGCCAGTGGTGCTGCGGGCCAAGCTTGCCGGCGGTGACGTTCTTTACTGGTATGGCTACCTGAGCTACGACGGCGACCCGACCATGACCGCGAACACCCCGATGGGCACCACCGCGACGTTCACGGCCCTGGCCGATTCGATTTTGGTGGAGGGCGCCTGATGTTCAAGGTAAAGGCCCCGGAGACCTTCAAGGCATCGTTGACCATCATCGGCCACGGCCGCGAGCAGAAGCTCAACCTGATCTATCGGCACCTAACACAGGAGGCGTACACCGCGCTCCTGCAGCGCCTGGCGGGGCAGGAGATCACGCCGGCTCAAGCGATCCTGGACATGGTGGCGGAATGGGATGCGGACGTGTCGCTGGATACGGCCGGCGTGGATGAGGCCCTGCAACAGCAGATCGGCCTGGACGCGGTGATCATCACCGGCTACGCACAGGCGATCCAGGTGGCCCGCAAGGGAAACTGATCGAGGCGGTGGGGGCGCTGTACTGGCGCGCCCCCACCGAGGCCGAGCTCGTCGGCACCGGCCTCAAGGCCAAGCACTTCACCGCGCCCGAGGTTGAGCTTTGGCCGGAGTGCGCCTTGCCGATCACGATCTATTCGAGGGTCTCCACCCAGTGGCGCAGCAGCGCCGGAGGCCTGATAGGGCTGGACTACCAAGAGGTTCATCGGGAGCTCGACCGTGAGAGGCTGCAGGGCGACCGCAGAGAGGAGGTGATGGCGGGAATCAGGGTGATCGAAGTGGAAGCCATGGCTCGCCTGATGGAGGGGTAGGGGAGGTTTTGACTCAGCCCTAGTTTGTGTTAGGCTCCATTTGCCCCGGTAGATGTTCCGGTGGATTTCCCACGGTGAATCAATCCGCGGGGCATAAGGCTTGTTATGAATTACAGTGTCAAGTACGCGCGTACTCTGAGGTTTGACTCAGGGCGCGAAGTAACCGGGCGGTCATGCAGGAACATCTCTGCTGCCTCGCCCGATGAGGCAGCTCGAAAGCTGCAGCATCAGCTCAAGCGAGAGTATGGATCTTGGCTGGCTTGGGTTGGAATTCTGAGCATCACCTAAGGGGCTGCTCACCACTTTCGTAAAGAAGAACCCCGCCAGTTGGCGGGGTTTTTTGTTCAGGGTTTGGTCTGCAATCGTTGCGCTGGCGGCTTCGGGTGTCGGTTTCGCTGCGCGGGGCATTGAGTGCCGCTCGATGAACGAGGAGGCGCATAGCGCCACTCCAATTAAGAGAAGTCCGTGAACCCGCCAACTGGCGGGTTTTTTTATGGCCGAGGTAGATAGATGGCTGATCAATCACTTGGTGCCGCGCGCATTGACCTGGTGGTCGATACGCAGCAGTTCGATAGCGCCATTACCGCAGCAAAGCGTGGTGTTGCCGACATGTCGAGCAGCGCACAACAGCAGTACCAGCAGCTGTCCCGTGCGGAACGTGGTCGGATCGATACGCTGATACGCCAAGCCGACACCCTGGGCATGACCCGGTCTCAGCAGCTGGCCTACAACGCCGCGTTGCGCACTAGCGGACCGGTGTTGGACGAGATCGTGCAGAAACTGGCCCGCGCGGAAACGGCAGCCAAGCGCTCGGGCAAGGAGCTGAACGCCTATGGCGTCAGCGCGGCCCAGCAGGCAGCAGCCATGCGTGGCGTTCCGGCTCAGATCACGGACATTGCCGTCAGTCTGCAGGGTGGCCAGAACCCGTTGACGGTGTTCCTGCAGCAGGGCGGCCAGCTCAAGGACATGTTCGGCGGAATCCGGCCAGCGGCCGCGGCCCTGGCGTCGCAGCTGCTTTCGATGATCAACCCGCTCACGGCTGCTGCCGCGGCGACTGCCGCGCTTGGAGTGGCCTGGTATCAGGTTGGCGAGGCGCAGCGGCAAGCGGAACTGGCGCTGATCACGACCGGGAACTATGCCGGGACCAGTGCCGAGCAGATTGCGGCGCTCGCTCGGCAGATGGACAGCCTTGGCGGTGTATCGCGGGGAAAGGCTCTGGCTGCGCTGACACAGGTTGCGGCATCAGGACGCTTCACCGGTGAACAGTTCCGCCTGGTCTCGGAATCAGCGGCAGAGATGGAGGGCGCGACCGGCCAGAGCATCGACTCCACCATCGACAAGTTCAAAGAGCTGGCAAAGGATCCGGTTGAGGGACTGCTCAAGCTGAACGAGGCCGAGCACTTCCTCACCCGCGCGCAGCTCGATAGGGTGACCGCGCTGCAGGAAGAGGGGAGGCAGCAAGAAGCGGTTACTGAGGCGATCCGGATCTATCACGCTAGTCTTGGAGATGTGTCGGCCAAGGCGCGTGAGTCCCTTTCGGGTGTCAGCCAATGGTGGAAGGCAGTAAAGGACGACACGTCCTCAGCCTTCAACGAGCTGGGGCGGTACATCGATCTCACTGATCGCCTTCTCTCCCGCAGCACCGGTTTGAAGCGGGGCGCGGTAGCGGAAGCCGCATCATTCTTTACCCCGATATCAGGTCAGGCAAAGCTCGCGGGTGGTCTGATTGGTGCAGCGAACGACTTTGCCGAGCGGTACTGGGGACTTGCCCCCAAGCCCACCGTCACGATGGCGGGGATCTACAGCGACGGCGCAGAGGCATCGATCGACAGCGCCGGGGAGCGCAAACGGCTGGAGCAGCGGAAGAAGGACCAGCAGGAATGGGAGCGCCTGTCAGGACAGAACCTGTCAAAGCGTCAGAAGCAGCTGGCGGAAGAGGCGCAGATCGTCGCCCTTGGCAAGAAGCTCGGCAAAGATCAGGCCGATATCGACCGGGAATTGGCTGCCTCGCGCAAGCAGTTCCAGGAGGCAGAGGCACGCCGCGGTGACGGCTCCAAAACGAACCCGGCTACATCGATCGTTGCCAGGATCCAGCAGCAGGTAGCTCTGAACAAAGAGCAGTCAGGCAGCGAGGAGAAGCTGACCGTCAGCCAGCGGCTGCGGGTGCAGGTATTGGAAGAGCTGGACCGGCTGGGGACCAAGATTCCAGAGGCCGATCGGAAGCGCATCAGGACGATGCTGGAGGAGCTGAAGACCACTGGCGACCTGGTGGAGGCCAAGGACAAGCAGAAGAAGACCCTGGAGGCGCTAACCCGGCAACAGGCCATCTTCGACCAGCAGGCCGAGTCGCGGCGCCGGGGTAACGAGCTGGACCTGATGAGCTACGGACGCGGCCAGGATGCCGTCGCCCAGCTGCGCCGGCAGATGGACGTGCAGCGGGAATACGAGGACGAGCTGAAGCGCTTGGGCGACCGCCAGGTGGCCACCGATCAGGACCAATGGGACCAGCTTGCGGCGAATGCTGCTAGGCACAGGGATGAGCAGCTGCAGCTGGAGAAGGACTACCAGGCCCGCCGGCTTGCCGCGATGGGCGACTGGCGAAATGGCACACGCGCAGCCTTCGAGGACTATGCCACAGAGGCCAACAATGCAGCCGGCCAGGCACACTCGGCGCTGACGAATGCGTTCCAAGGCGCGGAGGACGCCCTGGTTCAGTTCGCTATGACCGGGAAGCTGTCATTCCGCGACCTGGCCAACTCGATCATCGCCGACTTGGCGCGCATTGCCGCAAAGCAGGCAATCGTCGGCATCGCCGGGATGATCGCCAGTGCTTGGGGTGGCGGGGTCACTGCCGCGGGGAATGCTGCAGCTACCAGCGGAACGCAGCAGATCAACTCCGATCTTCTCGCCAACATCGGCCGCAATGCCAACGGTGGCGTCTACACCTCGCCAAGCCTGTCTGCCTACTCCGGGGGTGTCTACAGCTCCCCGCAGCTGTTCGCCTTCGCGAAGGGAGCCGGTGTGTTCGGTGAGGCCGGTCCTGAGGCCATCATGCCGCTGCGGCGTGGTCCCGATGGGCGGCTGGGCGTAGCTGCTCATGGTGGTGGTTCCGGAGCGTCTCAGGTGAATGTCAACGTGGTGGTGAACACCGATGGCTCTACCGACGTTTCTGCTGACACACCTGTGTGGCAGCGCTTCGGCAAGGAAATCGGCCAGCTCATCGACATGAAGATCAACGACGCGCAGATCCGGTCAATGAAGGATGGCGGTGCAATGAGGGTGATGGGGGGCAGCCGATGACCGACACATTCCACTGGCAGGCCACCAGTCAGAGCAGCGGCTCCGCGACTGCATCGGTGAGGCGCGCAAGGTTCGGTGACGGCTACTCGCAACAAGCGGCGGAGGGCATCAACTCCGTTTCCAGGAAGTACCAACTGAGCTTTGTCGCGTCCAAGGCAGTGATCGCCGAGATCGTCGCCTTCCTCGATACACACGTGGGTGCTTCCTTCCTTTGGGCCAGCCCGTGGGGAACGGGCTTGTACTACTGCGACACCTACACCGACTCCCACCTCGGTGGCCTGACGTACAGCGTCACGGCCACCTTCGAACAGACGTTTCAGCCGTAAGGAGTGAACATGGCACTTCAGCCTATCGATATCGACACCGTCCAGCCAAACGGCAAGAAGGGCGACCCCGCACGTGTCATGTCGCAGAAGATCAACGCAAACGACACCTATCTGGAGGGGGTGGCAACAAGTGGCATCGACGCTGCAGCTGTTGCAGATGGCAAGGCCGTGGCTGCCCAGAACACCGCCAACGCTGCCGCACCCAAGGCAAGCCCCTCATTTACGGGGACGATTTCGAGTACCCAGACACCGCTGGAAACGGGAGCCGGGGCCGTTCGAACCATCTTTGAGTTGGCGGCGCCGAACGGCGATGACGACAAGATGCAACTGCTAGCGGTTCGGACAGTAGCTGGGTCCGGCTGGACAGGTGTCATCTGGCGCTTCCGGCGAATCGTCAACGGCTTCCAGCAGGGCATTCTGGAGTTCGGGCAGCCGATCACGAACACCGGCGTCACCATCGACGGTGGACGCCCATGGACCTCTGCGAACACCACTGTCGACGGCAACAACTTCATCAAGCGGGCCTGACCATGGACGAGAGAATCAGCATTGCGCTCAATCTGCGGTCGACGGGCGAGATCGTGCTGGACGGTGATCACTCACCAGGGACCAGCACAGGCATCCCCTTCGACGTGGCTGGCCTTACTTCCGAACGCGTCTCAGTCGGCATCTATCGTGTACACGGAGGCGGTATCGGCCTGCCAGAAGGATGGCGTGCCAGCGTGTTCCGTGATGAGAACGACGAGCCTACCGTCAGGCTGTCGATCGCCCCAGGCAGCGGCTACATCGAGTACCGCTGTACGGATCGGACATCTGGCGAGCCGAAGGACATTGTCTACATGCTGACGGTGCGCGTTACGGTCGTTGTGGACCTTCCACAGGTTCTACCGGCTGACGCCGATGGCCGAAAAGAGGTCTCGCTTCAATGATCACCGCCGACGCGCAGCAGCTTGAGCCCGGCGGCCGGGTTACCGTCTACGAGCTGGATTGCAGCAGCTTCGGCGCTGATCAGCTGTACTTCCACCAGCACCTGCAGTCGGGGGTGATCTGGTGGCAGGGCCAGGAGTATGGCCCGTGGCCGATCAACGCCACTGGCTTCGAGCGCACCAGCGAGCAGCAGCCCAATCCCCGGCTGAAGGTCAGCAACATCGATGGCCGTATCGGCGCCCTATGCCGCATGTTCCAGGATCTGGCCGGCGCCAAGCTGATTCGCCGGCAGACGCTGGTGAAGTACCTGGACGCGGCCAACTTCCCCGAGGGGAACCCGCTGGCCGACCCGGGCGAGCACTTCCCCGATGAGATCTGGTACATCGAGCGCAAGGTGGGCGAGGACGACGAAACGGTCGAGTTCGAACTGACCACCGTGGCCGACTTCAACGGGCGGGAGCTGCCCGCGCGGCAGTGCACCAGGATCTGCAGCGCCCTGCTGCACGGGGGCTACCGCGGTCCCTACTGCGGCTACACCGGCTCGGCGTACTTCGATATCAACGACCAGCCGGTTGACGACCCAGCCAGAGACGTGTGCGCCGGCCTGGTCCGCAGCTGCCAACTGCGCTTCGGCCAAGACAAGCCGATCCCGCATGGTGGGTTCCCGGCCGCCGGCCTGCTGCGCACCTGACGACCCGCCTGCCGGCACCACCAGAACTTCGCGCTGCACCGGCAGCACCACAAGGCCCGCCCAGTGCGGGCCTTTTCTATGGGCGAGATCCATGCAACAGAGCACCCTGCAGGCCATCCAGGCGCATGCCGTGGCCGAGTACCCGCGCGAGTGCTGCGGCCTGATCGTGGCCGGTCGCGACGGGGAGATCTACATCCCATGCAGGAACCTGGCGACCACGCCCAGCGAGCATTTCCGGCTGCCAGCGGAGGACTTCGCCGATGCCGAGGACTGCGGCGAGGTGCTGGCCGTCGTGCACAGCCACCCGAACGCGTCTGCGGCTGCCTCTGATGCCGACCGCGTCATGTGCGAGGCCAGTGGTCTGCCATGGCACATCGTGAGCGTGGGGCAGTGTGTCGGCGCCGATCCAGAGTGCGGCGACCTGCAGACGTTCGAGCCTTGCGGCTACGAGGCGCCGCTGGTGGGCCGGCAGTTCGCCCACGGCGTACTGGACTGCTACACCCTGGTGGGCGACTTCTACGCCCGTGAGCTGGGCATTCAGCTCAGCCAGTACGAACGGGAGGACGACTGGTGGGAGAAGGGCCAGGACCTCTACAGCCTGGACCGGCTGCAGGCTGAGGGGTTCGCGGTGGTCCAAGGCGAGCCTCGCCGCGGCGACATGATCCTGATGCAGATCCGATCACCGGTGCCGAACCATGCCGGCGTCTACCTGGGCGACGGGAAGTTGCTGCACCACATGCACGGCCGCCTGTCTGAAACGGTGGTCTACGGCGGCATGTGGGCCGAGCGCACCCGCTACATCGTCCGCCACAAGGAGGCCGGCAATGACTGAGCGCCTGCGCACTGTCCGGCTTTACGGCCGCCTCGGCGCCCGCTTCGGCCGCAAGTTCCAGCTGGCGGTGAACAGCCCAGCCGAGGCCATTTTCGCGCTCGGGATCCTGTTGCCTGGCTTCCGGCAGTTCCTGACCGGGTGTAAGGACCAGGGCATCGAGTTCGCCGTGTTCATCGGCCGCGAGAACCTGAGCAAGGCGCAGCTCCACGATCCGCCAGGTGGCGACGATATCCGCATTGCACCGGTGCTGGTCGGCTCCAAGCGCGGTGGCGCCCTGCAGACCATCGTCGGCGTGGCCCTGATCGTAGTGGCCACAATCTACGGCGGCCCGGGCGCCGGTGCTGGCGTCGCCAAGTTCTGGGGCGCGGTCGGCGCGGCGGGCTGGAGCCTGGCCATCGGCGGCGTGGTGCAGATGCTGTCGCCCCAGCCGCGTGGCCTGGGGACGAAGGAGAGCGCCGAGAACACGCCGAACTACAGCATGAACGGGCCTGTGAACGTGCAGGCCCAAGGCAACCCGGTGCCCGTCGCCTACGGCGGCCACGACACGAAGGGGATGGTCGTCGGATCCGTGGTGATCAGCGGCGGCATCTACGCGGAGGACCAGCAGTGAATCGCGCCATCAACTATCAGCACGACCCGTTGGCCAAGGCGTGCGCGGACGTGATCGGCGCCGGCGGCAAGAGCAGCACCAACGCCCGCACGCCGGTGGAGACGCCGGATAGCCTGCACTCGATCTCCTACGCCAAGGTGCTGGACCTGACCAGCGAGGGCGAGATCCGCGGCCTGGTGGCCGGTAACCAGTCCATCTACCTCAACGAGGTGCCGATCCAGAACAGCGACGGCACCTTCAACTTCAACGGCGTTCGGGTTGAGACCCGCTCGGGCACGCAGGACCAGGAGTACATCGCCGGCTTCCCGTCCGTCGAGAACGAGATCGGGGTCGGCGTTGAGCTGCGCGACACGCCGGTGGTGCGCACGGCTTCCGGTCAGGATCTGTCGGCGGTGCGGATCCGGTTCGGTGTGCCTGCCCTGCAGCGACAGAACACTGAGAACGGCGATACCGAGGGCTACGCCGTCGAGTACGCCATCGACCTGTCCACCGACGGTGGCGCGTTCAGCACGGTGCTGACCAACGCCTTTCGCGGCAAGACCACCACGGAGTATCAGCGCAGCCATCGCATCGACCTGCCGCCGGGCAATCAGTGGCAGGTGCGGATCCGCCGCCTCACGCCGAACGCGAACAGTTCGACCGTCGCCGACACCGTGAACGTGATCTCGATGACCGAGATCATCGACGTCAAGCTGCGCTATCCCAACTGCGCGATCGCCGCGATCCAGATCGATGGCAGCCAGTTCCAGGGTAAGCCGACCACCGCATACCGCATCTGGGGCCGGATCATCCGCGTGCCCAGCAACTACGACCCGATCGCGCGCACCTATACCGGCGTGTGGGATGGCACCTTCAAGTCCGCCTGGACGAACAACCCGGCGTGGGTGTTCTTCGACATGGTCACCAACGACCGTTTCGGCCTGGGCGATCGCATCCCGCTGGACTGGGTGAACAGGTATCGCATGTACGAGATCGCGCAGTACTGCGATCAGCTGGTGAGCGACGGCATGGGCGGCATGGAGCCGCGCTTCACCTGCAGCCTGTACCTGCAGACCCGGGAGTCGGCCCACAAGGTGCTGCAGGACATGGCCAGCATGTTCCGCGGCATCAGCTTCTACGCGGCAGGGCAGATCATGGCCTCGGCGGACATGCCGAAGGATCCGGTCTACACCTACAGCCAGGCCAACGTGGTCGACGGGAAATTCACCTACACCGGCAGCGGCAGCAAAGCGCGGCACACGGTAGCTCTGGTTTCGTGGTCTGATCCCGACGACTTCGGCCGGCAGAAGGTCGAGCCGGTCCAGCTGCAGGAGGGCATCGCGCGCTACGGCGTGAATCAGATCGAGGTGACGGCATTCGGCTGCCACTCGAAGTCGCAGGCCCAGCGCGTGGGGCTACACATCCTCTACAGCGAAAACCTGGAGACCGAGACAGTCAGCTTCGCGGTCGGCCTGGACGCTCTGAACTGCATGCCGGGTGATGTGATCCAGGTCGCCGATGCCACGCGTGCGGGCCGGCGCAATTCTGGCCGCATCAGCGCAGCCGCGGCGAGTAGCCTCACCTTGGATGTAGTGCCGCCGTCCATGCAGGCCGGAGACCTGCTGCGCGCGACGCTGCCGAGTGGGAAGACCGAAGCCCGCACCATCAGCGGGGTCAACCCGGAGACGCGTGTGGTGACCGTCTCGGCGCCCTGGAGCGTGGTGCCGGTGGCGCAGTCGATCTGGGCGACGGAATCGAGCGACCTGGTGATGCAGCAGTTCCGAGTGATCAGCATCACTGAGGACGACGGGTTGACCTACCGCATCACCGCGCTGCAGCACCGCCCGGACAAGTTTGCGGCCATCGACGACGGCACCCGGCTGGAACCGCCGCCGATCAGCATCGTGCCGCCCAGCGTGCAGCCGCCGCCGGCCAACGTGCGCATGTCCTCGCATGTGGTGATCGACCAGGGCATCGCAACGCCGGTGCTGACCATCGAGTGGGACGCCGCCGACAAGGCGATTGCCTACGACGTGGAATGGCGCAGGGACGACCTGAACTGGGTGCGTGTCGGTCGCGTCGGCACGGCCAGCGCGGAGGTGCGCGGGATCTACGCGGGCAAGTACCTGGCCAGGGTGCGTGCAGTGAACGCGCTCAATGCCGTGTCGCAGCCAGCCCTCAGCGTCCTGACCGACATTCAGGGCAAAACGGAGCCGCCGCCGGCGCTCACTTCGCTGACGGCAGCCTCGGTGGTGTTCGGCATCCAGCTGGCCTGGGCATTTCCGCCTGGGGCGACCGATACCGAGCGCACCGAGATCTGGCGCAGCGCTGGCTCGAACCTGGAGAATGCGACGAAGCTCGGCGATTTCGCCTATCCCCAGAACCGGCACCGGCTCGACGGCCTGTCTGCAGGTGCGAAGTTCTACTTCTGGGGCCGGTTGGTGGACCGCAGCGGCAACATCGGGCCGTGGTATCCAGCTGGTGCGGGTGTCGTGGGCGAATCGAGCACCGACGTGACCGAGTACGACGCCTACTTCTCCGGCCTCATCAACAAGAGCGCGCTGGGGCAGGAGCTGCTGTCGGAAATCGAGAGCATCAGCGATATCGTCCCGTTGATCTGGGCTGCCGATGCCACGTACGAGCAGGGCCAGACGGTGGTGCACAACGGCAAGATCTGGTTGTGGACCGATGCTGACCCGGGGAACGAGGAGCCGCCGGGCACGAAGTGGAAGAGCGTGGGCGATGCCGTCGCCGAGGCCGGGGCGTTGGTCGGGCGGGTCGACAAGCTGGAGCTGGACGTTACGGAGGTAGACGGCAAGGTCACTGCGGTGGGCAACCGCGTAGATGGCCTGGTGGCGCAGTACAGCGCAGAGCACGCCGGCGACGAGGACTGGAACGCGGGCGATGAGGACTCCTTCGCGGGCACCATCACCACGCTGACAGTCATCGCCAGTGGGGACTATGCGCTGGGTCGGCGGGTGGACAACACCGAGGCATCGGTGGGCGAAACCCGGGCGATGGTGCAGCAGGTCAGCGAAGCCGTGGTGGACGTGGACGGCAAGATCAGCGCCTCGTATAGCCTGAAGCTGCAGATCGCGGCCAACGGGCAGTACTACGCCGCCGGCATGGGCATCGGCATTGAGAACCAGCCGGATGGCAGCTACCAGAGCCAGGTGCTGTTTACCGCCGATCGCTTTGCGTTCGTGAACCTGGTGAACGGGCAGCTGACCTCGCCGTTCGTGATCCAGGGCGGGCAGACCTTCATCAACCAGGCCCTGATCGGAACCGCATGGATCACCAGCGCCAAGATCGCCGATGCGGCGATCACCAACGCGAAGATCAGCGGCACCATCCAGTCCGACGATTACGTGCCAGGGCAAACCGGCTGGCGGATCAACAAGGCGGCGGGCGGGGGCTTCGAGTTCAATGGCAGTGTCGCTGGCGGGTATAGGCTGAACATCACCAATCAGGGCATCTACATCCGATATCCCAACGGCAATCTCGCCATTGAACTTGGAGTGCTGCAGTAATGGTCGACATAGGGCTGCGAGTGCGGAGCGAGAGCGGGTACGTGGAAACGTCGGTCACCACGAAGCTGTCGAAGAAGATCGGGTCATACACGTTTCCGCTCTACAACCCGGTCAACTCCAACAACAAGTGGGTGGCTCCGCCCGAGGCAAATGGGGGGCTCGTCGTCAATGATTTTCTTGGCGGCGATCCTTACTACTACTTCACCTGCGAGGGGCAGAGATCGGTGTACGGGATGCTGGTTCCATCGGTGACCATTTCGGGGAACAGCATCAACTGGAGCTGGGATCCTGACATAGTGAACTACCACGTCAGGATGGAGATGTTCCCTAGCCAGCCGACCACGAACACCGTCGGCGGCATCACGCTTCACTATGGGGTATACAGCTGATGGCCGTCGGGCTACGCATACGAAATCAGGACACGGGGCAGATTCAGATTGGGGCCGGCTATCGAAACCTTCAGCTGACCAAGTCGGGAACGTTGGACACAGGGAGCTTCTCAGGTGGCGCGACAGCTGGCTCACCGCCATTCGCAAGCTGGTCTCCCCGTGGGTTGCTGGCGTCAACTGCAGGAACAACGAACCTGCATGTTGTCCGGTACATCAATGACAGTGTCGCGTACATCACCGGCTTCTCTATCGTCCAGTCTGGTGTGACTTGTTCCGTGTTTGCAGCGAGCAATGCTCCGAACAAGACCTTGGAGTTCTACACGTTCGACGCTACCGAGCGCGCCGCGTCAGGGCCGGTTGGGCTCCGCATGCGGGGGGAGGACGGATCGGTCTTCTATGACTCGCGGCGGAAGGGGTTGCGCGTGCTGCAGGTTGTGCCGCTTCCACCGCCGCCGGTCAATACTCCGTTCGTTGAGGTTGGCCAGTTCTTCCCTGGGACCAGGATTGGTATCGCTATCCCATCCCCGAGATTCTATTACTCGTCGGTGTCCCAAGACCGGTGCACGGCCTCTGCTGACGCTTTCCACATGACGAGCGACAACAGAATCTTCATGTCAAAGCATGAGACGTTTTCGCAAATTCTCATCACCAACACGTTCCCCGTGGGGGGCGTGACGATGGGGCCGCAGAACGCCACGATCTTCATCGTGGACCTGACCGAGGTGCCGCTGGGGTTCGGATGATGCGGGGCTATGCGACCTGCAGCAGCAGGTCCTCGCGGTTGTTCCGCGGCGTGTTCACCGCGCGGCTGACCCGGTAAGCCTCCATCGCCGGTGGCTCACTGGCCAGCAGCATCGCCATGGCATCGTCCGGGCTGGCCGCCATCCACTCATCGAGCTGACCGGCTTGCAACCAGACGGGCATGCGGTCGTGAATGTCGGCCGACACCCCGCTGCTGTCACCGGTGATGATGGTGAAGGTGCCCAGGTTCCCGTCGGGCAGCAGGGGGCTGGTGTCTTCCCACAGGCCGGCGGCCAGCAGCGGCCTGGTGGCGTGGATGAACCACGGGTCTTTCTTCCCGTCCTCGGGGCTGACCGACCACTCGTAGTAGCCGGCCATGGGGATCACGCAGCGGCGCTTCTTGAAGGCCGACCGGAACGCCGGCTTGGTGGCCACCGTCTCGATCCGGGCGTTGATGGTCGAGCCCTGCAGGCCCTTGGCCTTGGCCCAGAACGGCAGCAGGCCCCACGCCAGCCGGGTGACCTGCCGACCTTCGCCGCGGTCCAGGATCACCGAGGCGCGCTGCGTCGGCGCCAGGTTGTAGCTGGGCTGGATCTCGGCCAGGCCGGGCGCAAGGTCAGCCAGCCCCGGCTGGCCGAGGTCGATCACGGGGAGCTGGACGAATCGGCCGCACATGGCCGGAGCATAGGCCGGAGGGATGTAGCCAGCGCGTGTATTAGGGATACCTAAGTTGTTGATAACCATCGAAACTTGCTTGACTGCGCAGTTTGGATGGGCATCGCATAAGGTATTGATCCGCGCGCCGATGCTGGAACCCTTGCGGCACAAAGGATTGCCGAATTTCACTACATTTGGCGTTGACGAGGCTGAACCGCCTCACTATCTTGTGGCCGTCGGGATTCCCCGGCCACCGTCGGGGCAATAAAAAGCCCCACCTAGCGCCAACTAGGTAGGGCGGTGTTACGCAAGCAGTGCCGAGCAGTGGCAACAACTTACCTAGAAGTAACGGAGCGAATCATACGCCGTATGTCATATGTGTCAATCAGTCGTTACTAACGATTTGTGACTTACGTCGTAGTTCCGCTAGTTGAGGCCATGGCTTTGCCTGCAACACAAGAGGCTAAGTCCACATGACCAGAAACACCCAGCAGCTGTCGCTGCATCTCATCCATCGCCAGATGGAGAACACCCTCATTGAGCAGCGCAAGCTCGATGGGTACATCAATGCCACTGCCATGTGTCAGGCAGTGGGCAAGCTCTTCGCGGACTACCGGCGTCTGGGTTCAACCGAGGCCTTCCTGACCGAGCTTTCCGACGATATGGGAATTCCCATATCGGTTCTTGTTCAGTCAGTTAGGGGCGGGCAGGGTGCCCAAGGAACTTGGGTTCATCCAGATGCCGCAGTGCATTTGGCCCAGTGGTTGTCCCCGAAATTTGCCGTAGCCGTATCACGGTGGGTGCGGGAGTGGTTGTCTGGCCGCCAGCCTGGTGGAGCTCCTACGGCAGGGCTTCCGCATCATATCCAGCGCTACCTGGCCAACAAGGATCAGGTTCCCTATACGCACTTCTCAATCTTGAGCGAACTGGCGATTTCCTTGATCGCCCCTCTTGAGGCGCGTGGCTACACTCTGCCCGAACGAATGGTGCCAGACATCTCGGAAGGCAAGATGTTCGCCAAGTGGCTGCGGGACCAGGGCGTAGACACGTCCAAGATGCCAACTTACAAGCATCGCTATGCGGACGGGCGTGTCTGCGACGCAAAGATGTACCCGGTGGGGTATCTCCACGCCTTCCGGCTTCACTTCAATGAGGTGTGGATGCCCAACAAGGCACACCAGTACTTCCGCGAGCGTGACCCGGCCGCACTTCCTTACTTGGACAAGATCCTGCTGGAAGCCCCGGGCGTGCCGCAGTTGCCTGCGGCTTGAGCCACCTGTTCCCGCCCAAGGGGCGGGGACATCACCTAATACTGAGTCAAACCGGAGGCTGGTATGTCGTTGAGCGATGAGTGGGAAGATGAGCACCTGACCCCGTCAGGCTGGGTGAGCGGAAGCTACAAGCATGACTTCGGTCGCGAGGAGCGGCCCGTACCTGTCGGAGCTGTTCTCACTGTGCGAAAGCACACTGTAGTAGGAGCGATTGGCGCGATGCCCAACGTGGGCGTGAGTGAAACCTTGCTCACGGGTGACCATGAGCTGGTCAGCGCTCTGCGGAAGAAGTTTGGCGAACCAACCTTCGGTTGCTGAGCTTTTGAGGCAGGGGCGACTTCCGGTCGACTCTGCCTCGCTACCTTCCCCGCATATCTGATCCTGGACCCAGAACCGTTCAGCCACGTGGCCGGCTCGTTCGCAGGATCTGCGACCGCCGGCCGTATCCTTCCAGCCATGCTTCCCTCGCACGGCTACCAAGGCTTCCGCGCCGCCCCGATCCCCACCGGCTGGGTCCAGCTGGGCGATACCTGGGTGCTGTGGTGGAGCGGCCGGCAGATCGCCAACATCAGATGCGGCAAGGATGGCGCTGTGCGCGTGCGTCTGGATGCCCGGAAGATGTGGCAGATCAAGGAGGTTCCCGCCGCCAGCATCGCCCAGGGCAAGCGCTACGCCGAGCGCTGGTGCGCGGCCAGGCTCTACCCAGAGATGCGCCTGCGCGCGGCTGTGGCCCGGCTGCTGGACACCACGCCAGCCGAACCACTCGAACCGCTTCCCGGCCTGCCGCCAACCCGCGAGCAGCAGGATCAGGCCCGGCGCCTGGCCGAGGCAACGGCCATCGCCACAGCGCGGGTCAAGGAAGCGTTGGAGCCCGCCAAGCCGATGCCGGCGACCAAGCCCCGCCCGAGGGACGCCCGCAAGGCGTGGGTGAGGGCAGGGCTGCAGCAGCTTCGCCGCGGCGTGTAGGCATCAAGCAACCCGCAGCTGCACCACGTTGCCGTCGCGCAGCCTGTCCAGATAGTCCGCCCACTCCTGCATCATCCGGACGCGCTCATCGAGGTGGGTCGTGCGGTTGTAGGCACGGCCGTTCAGATCCTTCACTTCATGGGCCAGCTGGTGCTCGATGATGTCGGGCCGGATCTTCAGGACCTCGTCCAGTATGGTGCGCGCTGTGGCGCGGAACCCGTGTCCAGTCACCGTTCCCGACTCAAACCCCATTCTGCGCAGAGCCGCAGTCACTGCGTTCTCTGACATGGGCCTTGCTTTGGAACGAGCCGAGGGGAAGACGTACTTTCCCCGTCCGGTGAGCGGCTTGATTTCCTCAAGGATCGCGAGAGCCTGCACCGACAGCGGGACAATGTGCGGTCGGCGCATCTTCATCCTTCCCTTGGGGATCGTCCACATCCGCTCCTCGAGGTCGAATTCCGCCCACTCGGCCTGTCGTAGCTCGCCAGGACGCAGAAACAGCATTGGAGCGAGGCGGAGGGCCATCCGAACCGTCAGCGTCCCAGAGTAGCCATACATGGCGCGCAGCAGGGGCGCCAGTTCGACGGGCTCGGTGACCGCGGCGTAGTGATTCTCTGGCGAGGGGGTAAGAGCGCCGCGCAGGTCCGCAACCGGGTCGCGCTTCGCCCTGCCGGTGGCGATCGCGTACCGCATCACCTGGCTGCAGTTCTGCATGATTCGGTGCGCCGATTCGATGGCGCCACGGGCCTCTACGCGCCTAGCGACCGACAGGAAATCCGTCGCTTCCAACTCGGCCGCTGGTCGGCTTCCGACCCACGGAAACACGTCATTGGCGAACCACGCTTCGACCTTGATGCGGTACTTCGGCACCCAATCGCGCTTGGCCAGCCATTCCCGTGCAATGACCTCGAACGTGTTGGCTCCCAGTTCCGCCCGAGCCACGGCTGCCGCCTTCTTGTGCTCGCCCGGATCCACGCCGCGCGCCAGCAGCTGCCGCGCATCGTCCCGCCGCTGCCGGGCGAGAGCCAGGGTCACGTCTGGGTAGACGCCCAATGCGAGCCGCTTCTCCTTCCCGTCGAAGCGATACTTCAGCCGCCACCAGCGGCTGTCCTTGGGCGAGATCTCCAGGTACAGACCGCCGCCATCGAAGATCTTCTGCGTGCGGTCCGTTGCTTTGGCCTTGCGAATGGCCAGATCGGTCAGTGGGGGCATGTGTCTTTCAGGTCCGGGCGGATGCCCCAAAATATGCCCCCACCGTCTCACGGCCTGCAACGAACTGACGCGAACTAGGCCGGAAAGTAAAAAAGCCCGGAAACCCTTGTGATGCGGGGGTTTCCGGGCTTCTCCGGTCCTTGACGAACCGTTCGTTGGTGGAGGTGGGCGGAATTGAACCGCCGTCCGAAGGCACTCCATCCCCAGCACTACATGCTTAGCTCACCGTTGGATCTCGTCCCCGAACAGCACGGTGCGCAAAGCGCATCCGGGAACCAGCCTGTTGTGTTCTAGTGCCGGACTGACAGGCAGCCACCCAGCGCGATTCCATGATAGTGACTCTACACCGCGAGCATGGACACAAGCGGTTTCGAGGCTTAGGCCTTAAGCGGCCAGAGCGTAGTTGTCGTCGTTGGCAACTAGAGTTTTGCAGCTGGATTTACGAGGAAAGCTACCCCCTCGGCATGCGCCAGGCGACTTCACAACCCCCGTCGAAACCAATGCACCCCCGGTTTCTACAGTGCTGCAAGGTACAGGGCCGATTCCGTGTCGCCACGGGCAGGGCCTGCCCAACGATGCGAATGGTACGGCAATCTTCCTGAACAGTCACGCCCGGCACGTGGATCCGCCTGAACGCAGCCACGCAGCCATCTGCCACGCCAGGCGGCCGGCAGGGTTGGGCCCAGCTCAACGCCCGCCCGCCTCCGGCCATTCGGGCGGGGGGAAGGTCGTGGCCAGAAGAACCAGCTCCTGGTTGCTCGATACCCCGAGCTTTTTCATGGCGCTGATCTTCTGCGCGCTGATGGTCTTCTTGCTCCGCTGCAGCAGCGTTGCGATGGCGGTGACGTTCATGCCGGAAAGATAGAGCCGAAGGACCTGCTGCTCGCAGGTGGACAGGGTACCGGTGCCGACGATCACTGGACGCTGGTTGTGGGCAGCAGCGGGAGCACCGCCCTTGAGCGTGTCGATCACGCCCCGGATGAGGGTGTTGATGGGGCAGGTCTTGTCCTGCACAAGGTGGGCGCCTGCACGCAGAATGCGCCGGTGTAGCGCGTCGCTCGGTTGCGATGTAATGACGATGATGCGGGTGCTCGGCGACAAGCGGCCGATATCCGCGATCGGTGCGTGGCCGGGGTGCGTGCTGCCTTCCACCTGCAGGGTGTAGCCGGTGATGACCACGTCGGGCTGCTGCTGTTCCACCAGTTCCAGCAGCACGGTGTGACGGGTGGTCTGGCCGGTCACCACAACCTGCGGAAGCACCCGCAGCGAGCTCACCATGCCGAGCACGAAGATGGCATGCTCGTCCGCCACCACCACGGTCTTGCCGGTCGCAGCGGTCTGGGAGCCCGTATCCTGCAACCGTTCACCCCGATGCAGCGCGCGCAGCACGGGGGCGCAGCAGCCACGAGAACACGCCATATCCGGCAGGGCGGGCCGGTGGCGTTGTGCCGACAAACGCCGGCCACGCTTTCCTGGCTTGTTTCAGGCCGTGCAGTGCGAGCTGTACATCCTGCAGCCGCATCTGCGTGCGCCGGGCGATGTCGTGCGCACTGGCGCCCTTTTCCAGCATCGGCGCGACCCGGTCCAGGAAACGTTGGAGCTCCAGTGGAAGCGCGGCCTTCTTGGCCTTGATCAGCATGAACACCGTGTCCGGATCGGATAGCGGGCCCGTCGCCGGGTCTGTCGCTGAAACGGTCGGCTGTCGGCGCGGAAACAGCTGCAGCAGGTCCAGGTGCAGGGCCTGCGTCGCGTAGATCGGCTTCTGTTCGAAACTGAAACTGCATCGGTGCCTGGAGAACCACCGGGCAAGTTTGAAGATCCGGTCCTTGCCCTCGATGTTCTGCTCGATGGAGAACGATGCGACCAGTCCCGCGGCCACATGCAGGTTCAGGGTTTTTCCCTGGACCGGGCCGAGCGAAAGCACGCCCGACCGTGCGCCAATCAGCACGATGATGTCTTCCAGGTCGATGCCGTCCAGGTCGCCATGAAACGCCATGCCTCTGCCCTCCCGATCCATTCCATGTTGCGGTCCCGGACACTGCAGGAACGCCGCGACTGTGAGGTGGCGAGAATAATGCGGGGAGCACGTTGGCCCGCATGAGACCATTCCGATTCTGGCGTGCCGCACCCTGCTGCAAGCCCTGGAGTACCTGCAATCACCGCTGTTTTCGGGGTTGTCTTATTGGGTGCCGGCATGCGCCTCCCTACCATTTTCTCCTTCACTGGAGTCCCTGCTTTCGGCGGCGGGCACACATAGGGAAGGAGTGCGTGATGGCCTCGATCAGGGTCCTGCTGGTGGGAGAGCGAACAATGGAGCGGCTTGCGATGGAGTCGCGCCTGTCGATCGATGCGCGGGTCAGCGTTGAAGTGGTCGGTGACGCGTGCAGCGCGGCGACGCTGGTGGAATGGCGGCACTACAGCCTGCTGGTGGTGAACGTCGTCGGCCTGAGGCGGTCGCTCGTGGACCTGATCAACACGTTCTCCGAGCACTCGCGCGAATCGCGTATCGCCTTCTTCGGTGGCAGGTCCACGGCGATGGTGAAGGCTGCGGAGCTGATTTCCCAGGCGCGAGGGCTGTGCCTGCTGAAGGTTCCCGGGCTGGATCAGCCTGAGGATGGCAACCGGGAGTACCGTCGGTTCGTCGGTGAGCGTGTCTGCGCTGTATCGGTCGACTCTGTGCATGAACGTTGCCAGGAGCCGCCCATCGTGGCGCAGCCCTCGCTCCCTACTTGAGCTGATCCGGCGCCTGGTACGAGCGTTGGGATTGGCGGCGCGCGCGCAGCGTTGTCAATCTGCAATAAGTTGCACTGCGGGGGTCATAGCGGATTGGTAACTTCATTGGCACGAATTTGCGACACACTGAAGACCACCATCCGAGCCAGGACAGACACGGAGACTGTGGGTGACCGAGGCAAGCCAACAACGCAGCCTGCGACAGCTGGTCGGACCCGTCGGGGCTGATTACCAGCGGCGGGCCTTGCCCCCCGGCTGGGTCTGGGCCGTGCTGGGCGTGCTGCTGGCGGCGACCTGGTTGACCGAGCTGCCGGCCACGGCGGCGGCGGCCCTGGTGGCCAGCGCGGTGGTGGTGCATTGGCCGCAGCGCGACCGCACCCACTGGCTGGGCTGGCGCCTGCCGGCGCTGGCGGTGATGGCGGCCCTGCTGTGGGGGCCGGAGGTGCTGTCGCAGTGGTTCGAACATGGCCTGGCCGTGGTCCTGATGTCGCTGGCCAGTCTCAGCATTGGCGTGCATGTCTGGCAGTCGCGGCAGCTGGCGCGCCAGTTGCAGGGCGCGGCCGATTCGCTGGATGACGCCCAGCTGCTGGCCCTGTTGCCGGCCGACGCGGCCCGGATGGCGCAGCAGTGGCGCGCGGGCGATGACCGTCATGCGCCGGAACTGGCAGTGGTGATGCACCTGGCCGTGATGCACGCGGCGCTGGCACCACGCATGCGCGGGCGGGGCCTGCTGGCAGGGTGAGCGGCCGGCGGCTCCAGCGCCGACGCGACTACGTGCCCGACAGCTGTTTGCGCAGGTAGATCCGCTCGTGCCCGGGCGGGCAATCGGGGAGCCGCCCATAGACGGTGTAGCCCTGCCGCAGGTAGAGGGCTTCAGCCTGCCAGTCGAAGGTATCCAGCATCACGTTGCGGGCGCCATGGTGGCGCGCGGCGGTTTCTGCCTCCGCCAGCAGGCGCTGGCCGATGCCTTGCCCGCGCAGTTCTGGATCCACCCACAGCACGTGCACCTGCAGCCAGCCGGCACAGACGTCGGCCAGCACGCCACCGCGCAGCGCGCCGTGCTGGTCATGCCAGGCCAGGCGGACCGGAATCTCATCGAACGCATCGCCGCCGTGGGCCTGGTTGAAGGCCAACAGGCGCGCGCACAACGTGCGCGTTTCATCGGCGCTGGCAGTCACCATGGCGCCGATGGGGGCGGTCATGCGTCGCGGTTGCCGCGACGCATCACACGCTGCTTCTCGATCGCCCAGTCGCGGTCCTTGGCGGCATCGCGCTTGTCGTGGGTCTGCTTGCCCTTGGCCAGCGCGACTTCGAGCTTGATCTTGTTCTTGCTCCAGTACATCGCGGTGGGCACGATCGTGTAGCCATCGCGCTCGACCTTGCCGACCAGCTTGTCGATCTCGCTCCGGTGCAGCAGCAGCTTGCGCTCGCGCCGGTCATTGGCCACCACGTGGGTGGAGGCCTGGATCAACGGGGTGATCTGCGCGCCGATCAGGAAGATCTCGCCGTGCTTCACATAGGCGTAGGCGTCGATGATGTTGCCGCGGCCCGCGCGGATCGACTTCACCTCCCAGCCCTGCAGGGCCAGGCCGGCCTCGAAGCGCTCTTCGATGTGGTACTCGTGGCGGGCACGCTTGTTCAACGCGATGGTTTTGTTGGCCGTCGCGCTCTTTGCTTTATCCTTGCCGCTGTTCTTGCTCATTTTCGTATTGTCTCCGATTCGGGCCCGCCCGGTCGATTGCCGAAACGTCCTGTATTCATGCCTACTATCCGCCGCAGCGCCCTGGTCGAACATTCGGCCGCGCGCATGTTCGACCTGGTCAATGACGTCCAGGCCTATCCGCGCCGTTTCCGCTGGTGCTCGGCTGCCCAGATCCTGGAGCAGGGCGAGGACCGCCTGGTGGCGCGCCTGGACCTGGGCCTGGGCTCGTTCAGTACCTGGTTCCAGACTGAGAACACCCTGCAGCGCCCGCACAGCATCGACATGCAGCTGCGCGATGGCCCGTTCAAGCAGCTGCACGGCCGCTGGGAATTCCATGCACTGGCCGAGGATGCCTGCAAGGTCACCCTGACCCTGGAGTTCGAACCCAGCTCACGCCTGCTCGGTCCGGCACTGGCGATCGGCTTCCAGGGGCTGGCCGATCGCATGGTCAACGATTTCGTCCGCGTCGCCGACGAGGGCTGAGCGATGATCGAGGTCGAGGTGGTGCTGGCCTGGCCGCAGCGCGTACTGTCGCGCCACTTGCAGCTGGAAGAGGGGGCGACCGTGGCCGACGCCATCGCCGCCGCCGCGTTTGAAGGCAGTGCCGATTGTCCGGCCGCCGCCGTGCATGGCGTGCTGGCACGTCCACAGCAGGCGCTGCTGGACGGGGACCGCATCGAGCTGCTGCGCCCGCTGCTGGCCGACCCCAAGGACAACCGCCGGCGTCGCGCGCTCGGCGGTTGATCCCGGCAACCCGTCCTTGCGGACGGGCAGGGGCCTCAGCGGCCCTTCTTCTTCTTGTCCTTCGGCAGGTTGCGGCCGAACTGGCGCACGGTCTGCTGGGCCAGGGCCTTGTCGTTGCCCGGGAAGTAGTCGCCTTCCCAACGGGTCACGGCGTCATTCTCGAAGAACACCACGAAGTTCTTCACTTCGGTACGGCCGAGGCGGTTCACGCGCTGGCTGGAGGTGTAGTCCCAGCGCTGGGCGTGGAACGGGTCGGGAATGGACGGGGTGCCCAGCAGCGCGGTGACCTGCTGCTTGCTTTGCCCGACCTGCAGCTTGGCCACGGCATCTTCCCGGATCAGGTTGCCCTGATAGATGGGTTGCTTGTAGATGATGCCGCACCCGGTGGTGGACAGGGCGACGGCGGCGACCAACAGGAGATTGCGCATCGGGACTGGCGGTTGGGGAAATCAAACCGATGATACACTCCCGGCGTGCCACCGCGACCCAATCCGAGGCAGCTGGCGCTAAATCGCCAATGAACGGAGACCTATGGAAACCCACGACCTG
Organism: Stenotrophomonas sp. S4; assembly: GCF_054187805.2. Classification (NCBI taxonomy): domain Bacteria; kingdom Pseudomonadati; phylum Pseudomonadota; class Gammaproteobacteria; order Lysobacterales; family Lysobacteraceae; genus Stenotrophomonas; species Stenotrophomonas sp. S4. The sequence continues at coordinate 1,927,266 of NZ_CM196188.1, forward strand.
CGTAAAGTCGGCCTGAAGGTGACCCATCCGCGGATGCGGATCCTGGCGCTGCTCGAGCAGCGCAATGCCCAGCACCACATGACCGCCGAAGACATCTACCGCCAGCTGCTGGAGCATGGCGACGAGATCGGCCTGGCCACGGTCTACCGGGTGCTGACCCAGTTCGAGGCCGCCGGCCTCGTGCTCAAGCACAATTTCGAGGGCGGCCAGGCCGTCTACGAGCTGGACCGTGGCGGCCACCACGACCACATGGTCGACGTGGACAGCGGCAAGATCATCGAGTTCGAAAGCCACGAGATCGAGGAGCTGCAGCGCAAGATCGCGGCCGACCACGGCTACGAGCTGGAAGAGCACTCGCTGGTGCTGTACGTGCGCAAGAAGCGCAAGTAAGCCGATCCGGCCAGCTGGATGCGACGAAACCCCGGGCTTGCCCGGGGTTTTTCGTTGGGTGGGGTCAGATCCCTTTCCCCTGGGAAAGGGATCTGACCCCAGGGGTTTCGGATGCGCCCAGCAACACCTCCAGATCCACCGCCTCGGCCATGGCCCGGTTACCTGCATCGCCCGGATGCAGGTGGTCGCCGGAGTCGTAGGCGGCGGCCATCCGTGATGGATCGGCCGGGTCGCGCAGCGCCGCATCCAGGTCGATCACCGCATCGAACGGGCTGTCGCTGCGCAGCCAGGCATTGAGCTGTTGGCGCAGGGCCTCCTTGTCCGGCTGGTAGTAGTCGTCCAGCGGCGTGCCGGGCAGGGCGTCGGCGAACGGCGTCAGGGTGGCGACGAGGATGCGTAGACTCCGCCGATGGGCCTGTTCGGCCAGGGCGCGATAGCCGGCCTGCAGTTCGGCCAGGCTGGGCCGGGGCTGCGCGCGGGCAAAGGCGGTGCCGGGCCAGCTGATGTCGTTGATGCCGATCAGCACGATCACACTGTCCACGCCGGGCTGATCCAGTGCGTCGCGCTGCAGGCGGGCCAGAACCGACTCGCCCATGCCGTCACGCAGCAGCCGGCCGCCGGAGATGCCGGCGTTGACCACCGCCACGCCCTGCGGTGCCAGGCGTGCGGCCAGGTGGTCGGTCCAGCGCTGGTCCTGGTCGAGGCTGGCGGTGGCGCCATCGGTGATCGAATCGCCGATCACCACCACGCTGCGCGCGCTGGCGCTGGCCTCGACCTCGATACCGGTCAGGAACAGGCGGGTGGTAGTGGAACTGGCACCCTGCAGGTCGCGCGCCAGGGTCTGGTTGCCGCCGGCGATCCAGCTGGTCTGGCGCCCCTCCCAATGGAAGGTCTGCAGTGGCGTCGGCCCCGGCACAAAGACATTGACCTGCAACGCCTGGCGGTCTTCCGTGGCCACCGCCAGTGGATCGCTCAGCCGTTCCTGACCGGGCTCGATCGATACGCCGGGCTGGCCGTCGAAGCTGAGCGGCTGCGGGGTGACACCCGCGTGTGCGGCCACGCTGGCCGCCCCGATCCGCAGCGGCTCGGTGCCGTAGGCATTGCTCAGCCGCACCCGCAGCCGGGGCCCGCCCAGGCTGATGCGCGCGGTCTGGCGGAAGGTCTGGTCCTGCAGCGTGGCCGGAACCAGGGTCGGGAACAGGAAATCGGCGCCCCAGACCGGTTGCGGACTGGCCTGCCAGCTGGCGACCCAGTGCGGGTCCGGGGCGGCGCTGGCTGCGCTGGACAGGGCGATCAAGGCGGTCGCGGTGAGCTGGCTGAAGCGGTTCATCGGGCAATCCCGGGAGGAGGGACGGCCATGGTGATTCTCCATCGATCTGTGAACTAGACTGCGCATGGATAATCATCTGTGAACTGGATTCATCGCCATGGCGCGACCCGACATCAACCGATCCGGCGAACTGGAAGTGTTCGTGCGGGTGATCGAGACCGGTGGCTTCTCCGCCGCCGCACGCACCCTGGACATGACGCCGTCAGCGGTGAGCAAGCTGGTGGCCCGGCTGGAGCAGCGGCTGGGTACGCGCCTGCTGCAACGCTCCACCCGCCAGTTGCAGCTGACCCCGGAAGGCTGCGCGTTCTACGAGCGCGGCCTGCGCGTGCTGGCCGACCTGGAGGAGGCCGAGCGCTGTGCCAGCGCCCATGCCGAGCCGCGTGGGCGGTTGCGGGTCAATTCCAACGTGCCATTCGGCCAGCATTTCCTGTTGCCGCTGCTGCCGGCGTTCCTCGAACGCAACCCGCAGGTAGGCGTGGACCTGACCCTCAACGACGAGGTGATCGACCTGCTTGAGCAGCGCACCGACGTGGCGGTGCGGGCCGGTCCCCTGAAGAGCTCCAGCCTGGTGGCGCGGCGGCTGGGTGCGACGCGGATGATGATCGTGGCTGCGCCCGCCTACGCGCTGCAGCACGGGCTGCCACGCACGGCTGAGGAGCTGCAGTCGCATAACCGGCTGGATATCGGCCATGCGCGGGCGATGCAGGGCTGGCCGCTGTTGCAGGACGGTCGCGAACGCATGCTGCTGCCCAGTGGCAATGCGCGCGCCAGCAACGGCGATGCACTGCGCCAGCTGGTGCTGGGTGGGCTGGGCATGGCGCGGCTGGCAGCGTTCCAGGTGCAGCAGGATATTGCCGCCGGGCGCTTGTTGCCGGTGCTGGAGGAAGCCAACCCCGGTGACCTTGAAGAGGTGCACGCCGTGTTCCTGGGGCAGGGCGGCTACCTGCCGCTGCGGGTGCGCGCCTTCCTCGATTTCCTGGTGGAAAAGGTCGATCTGACGCAGCCACGGGGGTAGTGCCGGCCGCTGGCCGGCAACCTCACGATCTTCGCCGACCCCCATCGGGTTGCCGGCCAGCGGCCGGCACTACCGCGCGGAAGCCGGCCCGCGTTACACCTGCAGCAGCTTGCGGGCGGCGGCGCGCGCTTCCTTGCTCACTTCCACGCCACCGAGCATGCGCGCCAGTTCTTCCTCGCGCGCCTTGCTGTCCAGCTTTTCCACTGCGCTCTGGGTCATGCCTTCCACCGGGGCCTTGCTGACCCGGTAATGGGCGTGGCCCTTGGAGGCGACCTGCGGCAGGTGGGTCACGCACAGCACCTGGCGCTTCTCGCCAAGGGCGCGCAGCTTCTGGCCAACAATGTCAGCCACTGCACCGCCGATGCCGGAGTCGACCTCGTCGAACACCATGGTCGGCACCGCATCCAGGTCCAGCGCAGCCACTTCAATGGCCAGCGAGATACGTGACAGTTCACCGCCCGAGGCCACCTTGCGCAGGGCGCGCGGCGGCTGGCCGGCGTTGGCCGCCACCAGGAACTCCACGCGTTCGGCACCCTGCGGGTCGGGCTTGCCGGCGTCCTGTGGCTCCAGCTCGATCAGGAACTGGCCACCGCCCATGCCGAGCTCGGCGATGATGCCGGTGGTGGTGGCCGACAGTTCGGCAGCGGCGCTGCGACGGCTGGCGGTCAGCACCTCGGCCTGTACGCGCCAGGCGGCGGCGGCCTTGTCGATCTCGCCGGCCAGGCGCTGCAAGCGTTCGTCGGCGCCGCGCAGCTGTTCCACTTCGGCATGCATGCGCTCGCGCTGCGCGCCCAGCTCGTCCATCGGCACGCGGTGCTTGCGGGCCAGGTCGTGAAGGCGGCCGAGGCGACGCTCGTTCTCCTCGAACTGCTCCGGGTCGGCGTCGAGGTCGTCATGCACGCGGTCCAGCAGCGACAGGGCTTCGTGCAGCTGGATCGAGGCGTTCTCGATCAGGCCGTCCACCTCGCCCAGGCGCGGGTCGTGTTCGATCAGGCGCGACAGTTCGTGGCGCACCTGCTGCAGCAGGTCCAGCGCGGAACTGCCGTCGTCGCCGTTGAGCTGGTTGCTGGCCGCCTGGCAGGCGCTCAGCAGGGCGCTGGCATGGGCCTGGCGGCGGTGGCTGGCACCGAGTGCGACGATCGACTCCGGTTCCAGGTCTTCGCGGTCCAGTTCGCGCAGCTGGTGTTCCAGGAAGCCGATCCGGTCACTGACGTCGCCCTGTTGCGACAGCGCCAGCGATTCATCGACCAGGGCCTGCCAGGCCGCAGCGGCGCGGCGCACCTGGCGGCGCTCGTCCTCGTTGCCGGCATAGGCGTCCAGCAGGGCCAGCTGTGATGGGCGTGCCAGCAGGGCCTGCTGCTCGTGCTGGCCATGGATCTCCACCAGCAGCGCGGCCAGGTCGCCCAGCTGTGCCAGGGTCACCGGGCGGCCATTGATCCACGCCCGCGAGCCGCCATCGGCGCGGATCACGCGGCGCAGCTGGCATTGTTCCTCGTCGTCCAGCTCGTTGTCGGCCAGCCACTGGCGCGCGGCCTGCAGCTGGTCCAGCGCGAACTCGGCCGAAAGCTCGGCACGCGCGGCGCCATGGCGGACCACGCCGCTGTCGGCGCGCAGGCCGGACAGGAAGCCCAGCGCGTCGACCATCAGCGACTTGCCGGCGCCGGTCTCGCCTGAAACCACGGTCATGCCTGGCCCGAACTCCAGTTCGGTGGCGCGGACGACGGCGAAATCCTTGATCGAAAGATGTCTGAGCATGGGTAAGGGGGTGTCAGCAGCCGCGCAACGCTAGCACGCGGGCGAGGGAGGTCCAATGACTTGCCAAGGTGATCCGCCGCCATTATCTAGTGTCCGTGTCTCACAGGTTGATTCCATGCACGGTTCTCCCGACCAGCTTGCCCCGCGTGCGCGCCATCTGCTGCGCACGCTGATCGCGCGTTACATCCAGGACGGTGAGCCGGTCGGCTCGCAGACGCTGGCGCGCGTGGCCGGCCTGGAGGTCAGCCCGGCCACCATCCGCAACATCCTCGGCGACCTGGAAGACCTGGGGCTGCTGGCCTCGCCACACACCTCGGCCGGGCGCATCCCGACCGCGCATGGTTACCGGGTGTTCGTCGACAGCCTGCTGCAGATGCAGCCGCCGGGCGAGGGTGAGCTGGCCCGGTTGCGGCAGGAGCTGGCCGGCGGCGGCAGCACCCAGGCCCTGCTCGGCAGCGCCTCGGAGCTGCTGTCGGCGATGAGCCACTTCGTCGGCGTGGTCAGCGCGCCGCGGCGCGAGCAGTTCGCCTTCCGCCAGATCGATTTCGTGGCGCTGGATGGGCGCCGGGTGCTGGCGATCCTGGTGTTCGCCGACAACGAGGTGCAGAACCGCGTCATCGAGACCCGCCAGGAGTTCGCGCCGGGCCAGTTGGAGCAGGTCGCCAACTACCTCAATGCGCACTTCGCCGGCCTGCCGATGGCCGAGATCCGCACCCGCCTGCTGCTGGAGCTGCGCGATGCCCGCTCCGAGCTGGAGCAGCTGCTGGCGCACAGCATCGAGCTGGCCGAGCAGGCCCTGCAGCCGGCGGCCGACGACATGCTGGTGGCCGGCCAGACCCGCCTGATGGGGGTGCAGGACCTGTCCGACCTGGAGCGCCTGCGCGAGCTGTTCGAGCTGTTCTCCAGCAAGCGCGAGATCCTGCAGCTGCTGGAGCGCACCATCCAGGCCCCGGGGGTGCGCATCTTCATTGGCGAAGAGACCGGGATGATGCCGTTGCAGGGGGTCTCGCTGGTCACCGCCCCCTATACCGCCAATGGCCAGGTGCTGGGCGTGCTGGGCGTGATCGGCCCCAAGCGGATGGCCTACGACCGCATGATCCCGCTGGTCCAGGCCACCGCCGATGTGCTTGGCGCGGCCTTTTCGCCGGCCGGGCGCACTCCCGGAACATCCGACGCTTGAAACGCAGCATCCCGCCCACACTAGGGTGGGTGGAGGCGGAGACTGACCGCCAGGGACCCAGACATGAACCACGAACATCCAGATATCGAATCCCAGCAGACTGCCGCCGATGCGGCCGCCGCCGCCGGCGTCAACGACGAAGTGGAGCGCCTGCGCGCCGAAGTCGAGCAGATCAAGGCCGATGCGCTGCGTGAGCGCGCCGACCTCGAGAACCAGCGCAAGCGCGTTGCCCGTGACATCGAGCAGGCCCGCAAGTTCGCCAACGAGAAGCTGCTGGGCGAGCTGCTGCCGGTATTCGACAGCCTGGATGCCGGCCTGAAGGCTGCCGGCGATGACCCGCATCCGCTGCGGGAGGGCCTGGAGTTGACCTACAAGCAGCTGCTGAAGGTTGCCGCCGACAATGGCCTGGTCCTGCTGGACCCGACCGGCCAGCCGTTCAACCCGGAGCACCACCAGGCGATCAGCCAGGTGCCGGCGCCGGGTGCCGCTCCCGGCACCGTGGTGACCGTGTTCCAGAAGGGCTACCTGCTCAACGAGCGCCTGCTGCGGCCGGCGCTGGTGGTGGTGGCCGCCGACTGATCGATCGGGCCGGGCGATGCCCGGTCCCGATCGTGCCGGGCCATGCCCGGCAAGGTTTTCCAGGCGCTGAACACAGCGTTCGGGAGATGGCTTGAATGTTCCACAAGCCTCCCCCACATCGTATTCATCCACCGGCCGAACGGCCGGACTGACCCCAACAAGCATCCTCAGGAGTCTCCCCCATGGGCAAGATCATTGGTATCGACCTCGGCACCACCAACTCGTGCGTGGCGATCATGGACGGCGGCAAGGCCCGCGTCATCGAGAATTCGGAAGGCGATCGCACCACCCCGTCGATCGTCGCCTACACCAAGGACGGCGAAGTCCTGGTGGGCGCCTCGGCCAAGCGCCAGGCCGTCACCAACCCGAAGAACACCTTCTACGCGGTGAAGCGCCTGATCGGCCGCAAGTTCACCGATGCCGAAGTGCAGAAGGACATCGCCCACGTCCCGTACGGCATCCTGGCCCATGACAATGGCGACGCCTGGGTGTCGACCAGCGATGGCAAGAAGATGGCCCCGCAGGAAATCTCGGCCAAGGTGCTGGAAAAGATGAAGAAGACCGCCGAGGACTTCCTCGGTGAGAAGGTCACCGAAGCGGTCATCACCGTGCCGGCCTACTTCAACGACAGCCAGCGCCAGGCGACCAAGGACGCCGGCCGCATTGCCGGCCTGGACGTCAAGCGCATCATCAACGAGCCGACCGCGGCCGCGCTGGCCTATGGCCTGGACAAGGGCGACAACAAGGATCGCAAGATCGTGGTGTACGACCTCGGCGGCGGCACCTTCGACGTCTCGGTGATCGAGATCGCCAACGTCGACGGCGAGAAGCAGTTCGAAGTGCTGGCCACCAACGGCGACACCTTCCTGGGCGGCGAAGACTTCGACAACCGCGTCATCGAGTACCTGGTTGAAGAGTTCAACAAGGACCAGGGCATCGACCTGCGCAAGGATCCGCTGGCCCTGCAGCGCCTGAAGGATGCTGCCGAGCGCGCCAAGATCGAGCTGTCCAGCGCCCAGCAGACCGAAGTGAACCTGCCGTACGTCACCGCTGACGCCTCGGGCCCGAAGCACCTGAACATCAAGCTGACCCGCGCCAAGCTGGAAGCACTGGTGGAAGACCTGATCAAGAAGTCGATCGAGCCGTGCCGCGTCGCCCTGAACGATGCCGGCCTGCGTTCGAGCGACATCAGCGAAGTGATCCTGGTCGGTGGCCAGACCCGCATGCCGAAGGTGCAGCAGGCGGTGACCGAGTTCTTCGGCAAGGAACCGCGCAAGGACGTCAACCCGGACGAAGCCGTGGCACTGGGTGCTGCGATCCAGGGCGGCGTGCTGGGCGGCGACGTCAAGGACGTGCTGCTGCTGGACGTGACCCCGCTGTCGCTGGGCATCGAGACCATGGGTGGCGTGTTCACCAAGATCATCGAGAAGAACACCACCATCCCGACCAAGGCCTCGCAGGTGTTCTCCACCGCCGAGGACAACCAGTCGGCCGTGACCGTGCACGTGCTGCAGGGTGAGCGCGAACAGGCCCGCTTCAACAAGTCGCTGGCCAAGTTCGACCTGTCCGGCATCGAGCCGGCCCCGCGCGGCCTGCCGCAGGTTGAAGTGTCCTTCGACATCGACGCCAACGGCATCCTGCACGTGTCGGCCAAGGACAAGAAGACCAACAAGGAACAGAAGGTCGAGATCAAGGCCGGTTCGGGCCTGTCCGAGGAAGAGATCGCGCGCATGGTCGCCGACGCGGAAGCCAACCGCGAAGAAGACAAGAAGTTCCAGGAGCTGGTGCAGGCCCGCAACCAGGCCGACGCCCTGATCCACGGCACCCGCAGTGCCATCACCGAGCACGGCAGCAAGGTCGGCGGCGAAGTGATCGGCAAGGTCGAGGCGGCCCTGGCCGACCTGGAAACCGCGATGAAGGGTGACGACAAGGCGCAGATCGAAGCCAAGTCGAAGGTGCTGGAGGAAGCTGGCCAGTCGCTGTTCGCCGCTGCTTCGGCCGACCAGGGCGGTGCCCCGGGTGCCGACGCCGGCAACGCCGGCAAGGCGCAGGACGACGTGGTCGACGCCGAGTTCACCGAAGTCAAGGACGACAAGAAGTCCTGATCCGGACCGACACGGGACGCTGGCCATCAGCGTCCCGTTGTCGCATCAGGGTCCTGACCGCCCACCGGCGTGTCGGGGCGCCCGACGCAAGAGCGGACCTGGTTCCGCTCTTCCGCTTTGACGAATCCCGACTTTCCGGAACCCGATTCACGATATGAGCAAGCGCGATTACTACGAAGTGCTGGGCGTTGCCCGCACCGCCACCGACGACGAGCTGAAGAAGGCCTACCGTCGCTGCGCGATGAAGTTCCACCCTGACCGCAACCCGGGTGATGCGGCGGCCGAAGCCTCCTTCAAGGAGTGCAAGGAAGCCTACGAAGTGCTGTCCGACGGCAACAAGCGCCGCATGTACGACAGCCACGGCCACGCCGCGTTCGAGCACGGCATGGGCGGCGGTGGTCCGGGCGGCCCGGACATGAACGATATCTTCGGCGATATCTTCGGCAACATCTTTGGCGGTGGCGGCGGTGGTCCGCGCCAGGCCCGTCGCGGTGCCGACATCGGCTACGTGATGGAGCTGGACCTGGAAGAGGCCGTGCGCGGCGTCGAGCGCCGCATCGAGATCCCGACCCTGGCCGAGTGCGGCGACTGCGATGGCAGTGGCTCCGAAGATGGCAAGGTCGAGACCTGCAACGTCTGCCATGGCCGTGGGCAGGTGCGCATCCAGCGCGGCATCTTCGCCATGCAGCAGGCCTGCCACAACTGCGGTGGCCGTGGCCAGATCATCGCCAAGCCCTGCAAGACCTGCCACGGCAACGGCCGTGTCGAGGAAGACAAGGTGCTGTCGGTGAAGGTGCCGGCGGGCGTCGATACGGGCGACCGTATCCGCCTGCAGGGCGAAGGCGAGGCCGGTCCGGCCGGTACGCCGCCGGGTGACCTGTACGTGGAAGTGCGCGTGCGCGAGCATGCGATCTTCCAGCGCGATGGCGACGACCTGCACTGCGAGGTGCCGATCCGCATCTCGCAGGCGGCGCTGGGTGACACCGTACGCGTGGCGACCCTCGGCGGCGAAGCGGAAATCCGCATCCCGGCCGAGACCCAGACCGGCAAGCTGTTCCGCCTGCGTGGCAAGGGCGTACGTTCGGTGCGCAGCCGCAGCGAGGGCGACCTGTACTGCCGCGTGGTGGTGGAGACCCCGGTCAACCTCACCAACGAACAGCGCAAGCTGCTGGAACAGTTCGAAGCCACCTTCGTCGGCGAGGAAGCGCGCAAGCATTCGCCGAAGTCGGCCACCTTCATGGATGGCGTTAAGGGCTTCTGGGACCGGATGACGTCCTGAGTTTTTCGACGGAAGCGATGAACGATAGCGCCGGGCCATGCCCGGCGTTGTCGTTTGTGGTGCAGTAGATCCACGCCATGCGTGGATGCCGTTCAAGGGATCATCGGAAAAATGCCGCCGGCGTCTGCCCCAGCTGCCGCTTGAACATGCTGGTGAACGCGCTCGGGCTGTCGTAGCCCATCGCCAGCGCCACATCGATGACCTTGTCGCCGACCGCCAGTCGCTCCAGGGCGGCCAGAAGCCGCGCCTGCTGCCGCCACTGCCCGAAGGTCATGCCCAGTTCGCTGGCGAAATGGCGCTGGATGGTCTTCACGTCCACCTGCAGCGCCTGCGCCCAGTCCTGCAGCGTGGCATCGTCGCCAGGATGCTTCTGGATGTGCTGGCAGATCCGCTGCAGGCGCGGGTCGGTGGGCGAGGGCAGGTGCAGCGGCAGCACGTCCATGCGGTGCAGTTCGTCCAGCAGCAGGCGCACCACGCGGCCGTCGCGGCTGTCGTCCACGTGCGCGGACTCGATCAGGCTGGCGGCCAGCAGCAGTTCGCGCAGCAGCGGCGCCACCTGCACTGCGAACGCCCCATCCGGCAGTTGCGGTGCAAAGTCCGGTTCCACGTAAAGGCTGCGCATGTGCACTTCGGCGATGCAGTCCACCGCATGCGCCATGCCGGCCGGAACCCAGATCGCGCGGGTGGAGGGCACGACCCAGCGGCCGCCGTCCGCGCGCACCACCATCAGACCGGACATGGCGAAGACCAGTTGGTGACGGCGATGCCGGTGGGGCGCGATGTGGGTGCCGGGCGGGTAGTGGCGGGCGCGGCTGGTCACCGGGCGATGTACCGGCACCTCGTTCCACGGCGCGGTCTCGCGGATCGGGCAGGGAGTGTCCTTTTTGCGATATGCCATGACCCGAACGCGGCAGAAGGGAGTGGGGCTCCACCGTAGCATGCGTGGCTCGCCCCCAACCTGACTGTGTCCATGTCGACCCTGGCTTCTCCCGCAACGACCTCACGCCCGGTGGCTCCCGGCGTGCTGGCCGCCATCTCCACCTCGCATATCGTCAACGACATGATGCAGTCGCTGATCCTGGCCATCTATCCGGTGATCAAGGGCGGCTTCAACCTCAGCTTCACCCAGATCGGCCTGATCACGCTGACCTACCAGCTCACCGCCTCGATCTTCCAGCCGTTGATCGGCATGGCCACCGACCGTCGCCCGGCACCCTATTCGCTGCCGATCGGCATGGCCTCGACCCTGTGCGGCATGCTGCTGCTCGGCTTCGCGCCGAACTATGCGGTGGTGCTGATGGCTGCGGCAATGGTCGGCATCGGTTCGGCCATCTTCCATCCCGAGGCCTCGCGCATTGCGCGGCTGGCTTCGGGCGGCCGTCACGGCTTCGCGCAGTCGGTGTTCCAGGTCGGCGGCAATTTCGGTACGGCGTTGGGCCCGCTGATTGCAGCGGCGGTGATCGTGCCGTATGGCCAGCATGCCGCATCGTGGTTTGCCGGCGCCGCCCTGATCGGCATCGCTCTACTGACCTATGTCGGCCGCTGGTACGCGTTGCATCTGGGCACGCCACGACCGGTCAGCACGGCTGCGATGGTGCCGCGGCATCCGCCGCGCACCGTGGCCAAGGTGCTGGCGATCCTGCTGGTGCTGATCTTCAGCAAATACTTCTACATGGCCAGCATCGGCAGCTACTTCACCTTCTACCTGATCCACCATTTCGGCATTCCGGTGGCACAGGCCCAGCTGCACCTTTTCGCGTTCCTGGTGGCGTCCGCCGCTGGCGGCTTCCTCGGCGGCCCGCTGGGTGACCGCATCGGCCGCAAGCCGATCATCTGGACCTCGATCCTCGGCGTGGCCCCGTTCGCGCTGATGCTGCCGCATGCGGACCTGCTGTGGACCACGGTGCTGGCGGTGCTGATCGGCTTCGTGCTGTCCTCGGCGTTCTCGGCGATCGTGGTGTATGCACAGGAAATGATGCCGCACCGCATCGGCATGGTGTCGGGCCTGTTCTTCGGCTTCGCGTTCGGCATGGGCGGGCTGGGTGCGGCCGTGCTGGGCCTGCTGGCGGACAAGACCAGCATCGAGTACGTCTATCAGCTGACCGCGTTCCTGCCGCTGCTGGGCATCGTGGCGGCGTGGCTGCCGCCGTCGCGGCCTGCTGTTCACTGAGGAGTTTGGGTTTGCAGGGCTTGCAGCCCTGCACCTGCCGAAGCCAAGGCAACGGCAAAAGCTGGCTATCCGTGGGTTGGCGGGGTGGGTCCGGTTGAGGGGGACGCTGCAAGTACGTCCATGTAAGCTCGGTCGCCGCATCCATGCGGCTCACGCCCCCTCAACCGCACCCACCCCGCCTTCGACAGTTTTCCGTGATCTGTCGGAACAGCTCTTGGGGGTCAGATCCGTTTTCCGAAGGAAAACGGATCTGACCCCATTTTTGTCTATCGATATCTGAAAGATGTGTCGACCAAGGTCGACACCTACCAACAGACATCCGGAGTCTGTCAGAGGTGGGGCGGTGTGGGGGGGCAGGACCGTTGGCGCCATGGATGGCGCCATCGAGCCCCATGGATGGGTTTACGGCGTGTCCTGCCCACCCACACCGTCCCGCCAACTCACGGAATGCCGCTTTGGCTTTTGACGTTGACGTTGACGTTGATTCTGCAGGTGCAGGGCTGCAAGCCCTGCCGAAAACCCCCTTGGGCGTAGAATGCGGGCATGAGCGAATCTCTCGATAACCACCTCGTCCACGGCCGCCGCCAGCGGCCCGACGGCCCGTCGCCGATCGATGTCATCTCGGTCCAGTCGCAACTTGTCTACGGCCACGCCGGCAACAGCGCCGCCGTGCCGCCGATGCGTGCACTCGGCGTGCGCGTCGCCGAAATCCCGACCGTGTTGCTGAGCAATGCGCCGTTCTACGACACCACCCGCGGCCGCGTGCTGCCCGCCGACTGGTTCGCCGACCTGCTGCTCGGCGCCCGCGAACGCGGCCTGCCGCAGCGGGCGAAGATGCTTGTCTCCGGTTACTTCGGAAGCACCGCCAACGGTGCCGCCTTCGCCGACTGGTTGGATGAGATCCTGCCGGCCTGCCCGCAACTGCGCTACTGCCTGGATCCGGTGATCGGTGACACCCATACCGGCCCCTACGTGGAACCGGGCCTGGAAGCGATCTTCGCCGAGCGACTGCTGCCGCATGCCTGGCTGGTGACGCCGAACGCCTTCGAACTGAATCGCCTGACTGGCATGCCGGCACTGGCCGAGGCCGATGCCATCGCCGCCGCGCGCACGCTGCTGGACCGTGGCCCGCATTGGGTGATCGCGCACAGCGTGGGCGGCAACCCGGGTGAACTGGTGACCCTGGCGGTCGGTCGCGAGGAAACCTGGCGCTGGACCTCACCGCTGCTGCCGGTGGATGTGGCCGGCACCGGTGACGTGCTGATGTCGCTGGTGGTGTCGTTCCTGCTGCGCGGTGAGTCGATGCAGCAGGCGATTTCGCGTGCCATCGCTGGCACCCATGCGGCGCTGGAGGCGACCCTGGACAACGGTTTCGAGGAGTTCGACGTGATCGCTGCTGCGCCGGCGGCGCTGGCCGAAGGAACGCGCTTCCGCGCTGAACGCGTGGCATGAGCGGCCTGGATCCACGCACGCCGCGCACGGTCGGCATCATCGGCAGCGCCGGTGCCTATGGGCGCTGGCTGACCCGCTTCTTCCAGCAGCACCTGCAGCTGCAGGTGATCGGACATGATCCGGCGGACCCGGACTCGCACACGCCGGAACAGCTGCTGGCGCAGGCCGATGTACTGGTGTTCTCGGCACCGATCCGGCACACGCCGGCATTGATCGCCGAGTACGTGCGGAAGTCGGCGGGCCGCGAGCAGGGCAGGCTATGGCTGGATGTGACCTCGGTAAAGGAGGCACCGGTGCAGGCGATGCTGGCCTCGCAGGCCGAAGTGGTCGGCCTGCACCCGATGACCGCGCCACCGAAGGCGCCGACGCTGAAGGGCAGGGTGATGGTGGTCTGCGAAGCGCGCCTGCAGCACTGGCAGCCGTGGGTCGATACGCTGTGCACGGCGCTGCAGGCCGAGTGCGTGCGCGCCACGCCGCAGCACCACGACCAGATGATGGCGCTGGTGCAGGCGATGGTGCATGCCACCCACCTGGCGCAGGCAGGCGTGCTGCGCCAGTACCAGCCGCAGCTGGGCGATCTGGCCGCGATGATGCCGTACCGTTCGGCGTCGTTCGAGCTGGACACGGCGATCATCTCGCGCATCCTGTCGCTGAATCCGGCGATCTACGAAGACATCCAGTTCGGCAACCCGTACGTGGCACCGATGCTGGAGCGGCTGGTGGGGCAGCTGCAGGCCCTGCAGGTGCAGGTCGGGCAGGGCGACAACCGCGCGCGGGCTGCATTCCGTCAGCAGCTGCTGTCGGCCAATCGCAGTGCCTTCGGCGAGCAGGCGCTGGCGGATGGCAACTACACGTTCGAACGCGTGGGGTACCTGCTGGCCGACCTGACCGAGCGCAACGCGCTGTCGGTACACCTGCCGGAGGACCGGCCTGGCTCGCTGCGCGAGCTGCTGAACGTGTTCGAGCAGCATGGCATCAGCCTGGCTTCGATCCATTCCTCACGCACGCCCGGCGGTGAAGTGCACTTCCGCATCGGATTCGTGGCCGGCAGCGACCCGGCGGCGATCACCCGGGCGGCCGCCGACGTGGACGCCAGCGGCATCGGGCGGGTGCTGGGCTGAATTCATCCACAGGCGGTGTGGATGGTTTCTGAGCAAACGTGTGGATAACCCAGCGCAGCCCTTGTCAGGCAAGGCTGTCAAGATGCTTGGCGAAAAATTGATCACGCCTTTTTGTAGCGTCGAGCCGTGCTCGACTGGTTTTCGCAGCCGCGCCCGTCAGGCGCAACGGTAAACCCAGTGCCCACCAAGGTGGGCACCCACCAGGCAGGGTGGCAGCGCTAGATCATCAACCGCAGTTCGCCGCCGCTGGTAGTGAATTCGCGGCCATTGCGTACCAGATGACGCCCGTCATCCAGCTCGTAACGCGGCGTGGCTTCAGAGTGATGCCCGGTGCCATTCGCCTCGGGCTTGAACTCGATGATGATGTGGCTTTCGCCATTGCTGTCGACTGCAGGGAACTGACGGAATGACATCACGTACCTCCTTCAGCGGATGCTGCTGATGCGAGGCCAGCTTGGTCCGGCCGATGTTAGCCGGCCGTCATCAATCGATGAACTGCAGTCGTGCCAGTTCAGCGTACAGTCCGCCTTCGGCCAGAAGCTGGGCATGGGTGCCTTCGGCGACGATACGGCCCTGGTCCATCACCACGATGCGGTCGGCCTTGAGCACGGTGGCCAGGCGGTGGGCGATGACCAGCGTGGTGCGGCCAGCCATCAGACGCTCAAGCGCCTGCTGCACACCATGCTCGCTCTGCGCATCCAGCGCGCTGGTGGCTTCATCGAGCAGCAGGATCGGCGCATCCTTCAGCAGTGCGCGGGCAATCGCCACGCGCTGCTGCTGGCCACCGGACAGGCGCGCACCGCGTTCGCCCAGCTCACTGTCGTAGCCCTGCGGCAACGCGCGCAGGAAGCCATCAGCCTCGGCCGCACGCGCGGCAGCTTCGACCTCGGCGTCACTGGCCTGCAGGCGGCCGTAGCGGATGTTGTCGCGCGCACTGGCCGCGAACAGCGTCGGCTGTTGCGGCACCAGCGCCAGCTGCGCGCGCAGCTCGGCCGGATCGACCTGGCGCACGTCGATGCCATCGACGCAGATGTGGCCGCTGGCCGGATCGTGGAAGCGCAGCAGCATCGACAGCACCGTGCTCTTGCCCGCGCCCGACGGGCCGACCAGCGCCACGGTCTCGCCCGGGCGCACATGCAGGTTGAAGTGGTCCAGCGCGGCATGGTCCGGACGTTGCGGGTAGTGGAACACCACGTCGTCAAACTGGATTTCGCCGCGCAATGGTTGCGGCAGAACGTGGGGCTGCGCTGGCGCGCGGATCTCGATGTCTTCCTGCAGCAGCTCGCCAATGCGGCCCATGCCACCGGCTGCACGCTGCAGTTCGTTCCACACTTCGGCCAGCGCACCCACCGAGCCGCCGCCGATCAGCGCGTACAGCACGAACTGGCCCAGCGTGCCAGCACTGAGGCGTCCGTCGATGACATCGTGCGCGCCCAGCCACAGCACGCCAACGATGGCGCCAAACACCAGCAGGATGGCGCTGGCGGTGACCAGTGACTGCGCACCGATGCGGCGGCGCGCGGCACTGATCGCATCGCCCAGTGCCTTGTCGAAGCGCCCGCGCTCATAGGGCTCGCGTGCATGCGCCTGCACCGTGCGTACGGCGCCCAGCGTCTCGCTGGCCAGGCTGTTGGCATCGGCGATGCGGTCCTGGCTGCTGCGTGCAACCGTGCGCAGCTTGCGCGCACCGATGATGATCGGCAGCACCGCCAGCGGAATGCCGAGCAGCGACCATGCCGCCAGCCGCGGGCTGGTGACGAACAGCATGGCCAGGCTGCCGACCACGGTGACGCTGCTGCGCAGGGCGACCGACATGGTCGAGCCGACCACGCTGCGCAGCAGTTCGCTGTCAGCGGTCAGGCGGGAGACCAGTTCGCCGCTGCGGCTGCGGTCATGGAATCCGGCACCGAGCTGGATCAGGTGTGCATACAGGCGGCTGCGCAGGTCGGCGACGACCTTTTCGCCCAGCAGCGACACGAAGAAGAACCGTGCGGCCGTGGCCAGTGCCAGCACCACCGCCACCAGCATCAGCAGGGCGAAGGCGCGGTTGATCTGGCCCCCGCTGGTGAAGCCGTGGTCGATCATCTGCTTCACGGCGGGGGGCAGGCTCAGCGTGGCGGCCGAAGACACCGCCAGCGCCAGCAGCCAGGCGGTGAACAGCCCGCTGTGGCGGCGCACGAACGGCCACAACGTCCGCAGGCTGCCGAGGCGGCGCAGCGGTGGGGTCGAGGCGGGGGCGTCGTCCTTGTCAGTCATCCTGGTCGTCGTCTTGTATGCGGATACGGTCACGGGTGGCGTCGCGCAGGCGGATTTTCAATGCATCGACCTGATCGGCCGGCAATTCGACCCGCAGACACACGCCGTTGGCATCGAACTGTTCATCGCGCTTTTCGGCGCCGAAGGTGGGCAGGGTGGCGTGCAGGGTGCCCAGATCCTCGAAGCCGGCCAGCAGCTGCAGCCGGGCCATCGCCACCAGCGGCACGCGCGGGGCGGTACGCAGGCACTCGGCGGCAGCGCCGCCGTAGGCACGCACCAGGCCACCGGCGCCGAGCTTGATACCGCCGAACCAGCGCGTGACCACCACCATCACCCGGTCGAAGCCCTGGCCGTCGATCGCAGCCAGGATCGGCCGCCCAGCGGTGCCGGCGGGCTCGCCATCATCGCTGGAGCGGTAGTCCTGGCCGTGCCGGTAGGCCCAGCAGTTGTGGGTCGCGTCGGCTACGGCCACCTGCTGCAGGAACGCCAATGCTGCCGCGGCGCCATCGATCGGCGCGGCATGGGCAATGAAGCGGCTGTGTTTGACTTCCAGCGTGTGGCTGACCGGCTGGGCGAGGGTATCGGGCATTCCCGCCATTCTACGGGTTTGCCGGAGGTCACTGTCCGCTTCAGTCGTCCAGCAGCGGGCGCAGGTCGCGCGGCAGGCGCGCTTCCGGATACTGCTGCACGTAGCGCTCCAGGCTGGCGCGGGCCAGGTCGCGCTGGCCGTCGTCGCGCCGCGCGCGGATCTTCTGCAGCCACTGCCGTCGCGGCAGCTGTGCATCCGCGTCCACTTCGGCCTGCACGGCATCCGCACTGAGCCCCGCGTCGGCGCCGCGGCGCATGACGCCGGGTGCGGAGCGGCTCGGGGCCTGGCGCTTCATCGAGGTGATCTCTACCCGATCCAGCGCCTGCGCCCGTTCGGCATCGGCAGCGTTGGCTACTGGCGCCTCGGCAGTGCGTGCTTTCAGCGCCCCTGCCGGGGCTGGCGCCAATGCCGGTGCAGGTACCGAGTAAGCGGCGGGTGCGGGTGGCGCGGGCGGTGCTGCTGCCGGCGCTGCGGCCGGAGCGGGCGGGAGCGCGGCAAAGGACGTATCGGTGGCCGCATCCGCCGCCATCGAACGAGCAGCCTGGGCAGGTGCTTCAGCGGTTTCGGCCGGCGCAGGCTTGGGTGCGCGCGCGGCGGACGGTGCCGGAGGGGCGGCAACAGGGGCTGCCTGCGGTACTGCGGGTTCGGCCGCGGTTTCCGAAGCGGCAACCGCGCTGTCAGCTGCACTGCTCTCAGCGACCTGATTGGCGGCCGCGACGTCTGCCGCAGCCGGTACCGCAGCAACAGCGGCCTCGCCTGCCGGAACCGGTGGCGGTTCCGGGCGCAGCTGCCAGGCAATGCCGATGGCGAACACCATCGAGGCGGCGATGCCGAACACCGCCGGCCAACGCGGACGTGTGCGCTGCGTGCGTGGCGCGTCCGGCGAGGCGACGGCCTCGGCAGCCGGTGCGTCCACGGCAGCGCGCGCCGCGGCCAGGATGGTGGCGTCCAGTGCAGCCGGTGGGGCCTGTTCGACGCGGCGGCCGAGCAGGCGCGCCAGCTCGCGTTCTTCCGGCGTCAGCGGTTCGTCTCGGTTCATGCGTTCAGTCCCGCACGCAGCTTGTCCATCGCATAGCGCAGCCGCGATTTCACGGTTTCCCGGCCTACGCCGGTGATCTGGCCGATCTCCTCCAGGCTCAGTTCCTGATCCAGCCGCAACTGCAGCACTTCGCGCTGCTCGGGCGGCAGTTGCTCCATCGCCAGCTGGATGCGGCGACGTTGTTCGAATTCGGAAAGCTCGGCTTCCGGGGTCTGCCCGTCCTCGATCGCGGCCAGGCGCAGGTCGGCGTCGGCCGGTGCGGCGGGACGATGGCGGGCGGCCCGCCAGTGGTCGTTCAGGCGGTTGTGGGCGATGCGGAACAGCCAGGTGCTGAATGCAGCTTCAGGCTGCCATCCCGCGCGGGCGCTGATCACCCGTTGCCAGACATCCTGGAAGATCTCCTCGGCCAGCGCGTTGTCGCGCAGTTGCCGCAGCAGGAAGCCGAACAGGCGCTTGCGATGGCGCGCATACAGGCTTTCGAACGCGCGCAGGTCGCCACCGGCCCAGGCCAGCATCAAGGCTTCATCGGTTGGCAGTGCGCTGGCTTCCACGGCATACAGGGTAAGGCCTGCAGGCGGTGGCGCATAGCCGGTGACGGGGGCGGGCAGGGCGAGGTTCATGGCGTGGAAGCGGCTACGGACAGCAGGAAAAACGCACGGGCGCACGATTCGGGGTTTACGGGCTTCCATTGCCCCCCGGGTGGCGCGCTATGCTCGGCGACTCAGGGGAGGCGACGCACAGACGGCGCCAAGAGATTGTCATTTGTCCACGCACGTTGAACCGGCGGAAGAGCCACCACACGAGGCCGTGCTGAGCACGGCGCTGGTGCGCGCATTGCATGCGCTGCTGCCGGAATCCGCCGTGGTCCGCGTTGGCTGGGACGACCCGCAGCTGGGCCGCGGCCAGGGCGGCTGGCCGGCTGTCGCGGTGGCCGGCGCATTCACGGCGCCGGGCGCCGGCGACGGTTGCCATGGCTGGGAATACGACGGTGCCCGCCTGCAGTTGTCGGTGGAAGGTGCCGTGCCTTCCGCGGCGTGGTGGGGGCTGGCCCGGCAGGCCATGGAGCTGGCGCTGCAGCGCGGTCGCCAGGCCGGGCAGATCAAGGCGCTGGAAGAGGCTGAGCGGCTGCAGCAGGCGCTGTTCCAGATCGCCGATCTGGCCGGCGCCGACCTGGAGATGTCGGAGATGCTGCGCCACGTGCACGGCGTGCTTGGCACGCTGATGTACGCGGAAAACTGTTACATCGTCGAATACGACGATGTCCGCGACCAGATCCGCTTCCTGTACTTCGCCGACCAGGTCGACGACTTCGTCGCCGATCCGTCGCAGAGCCATGATGCCGGCGAGATGCCGCGCAGCCTGACCGTGGCGTTGCTGCGCCACGGCAAGCCGCTCAGTGGCCCCTCGCGCGAGCTGCTGGCGCGCGTGGTCGAGCAGGAGCACGACCCGCAGCGTGGCCCTGAAAGTCTGGACTGGCTGGGCGTGCCGATGCTGCGCGATGGCCGGGTCTGCGGTGCCATCGTGGTGCAGAGCTATGAGCTGGCGGCCCGCTATGGCGAGGCCGAGCGGGCGCTGCTGGGCTTTGTCGCGCAGCATGTGCAGACCGCGATGGACCGACGCCAGGCGCAGGTCCGGCTGGAACAACAGGTGGAGCGGCGCACGCTGGAGCTGCAGCGCGCCAATCACAGCCTGCAGGATGAAGTGGCCGAGCGCCGCCGCGCCGAGCAGCTGCAGACCGCGCTGTACAACATCGCCGAGATGGCGATGTCGGCTGACAGCCTGGCCCAGTTCTACGGGCAGGTACATGGCGTGGTCGGGCGCCTGCTTGACGCGCGCAATTTCTATATCGCGCTGGTGAACGGGGCCGGCAACGGCCTGGACTTCGTCTATTCGGTGGACGAGCACAACGCCAGCCGTGCGCCACGCCCGTTCAGCCGTGGCCTGACCGAGTATGTCGTGCGCAACCGGCGCCCGTTGCTGGCTTCGCGGCAACAGATCGACGCACTGCTGGCCAGCGGCGAAGTACGCGAATCGGGCGCACGGTCGCATTGCTGGCTGGGCGTGCCGTTGCTGCGTGACGACGAGGTGGTCGGCGCGATCGTGGTGCAGAGCTACAGCGAGAACAGCACGTTCAGCGTGCACGATCAGCGCCTGCTGACCTTCGTTGCACAGAACATCGGAACCGGGCTGGCGCGCCAGCGCGACCAGACGCAGCTGCGTTCGGCGCATGCCGAGCTGGAAAAGCGCGTGGAGGAACGCACCCGCGAGCTGGCCGAGGTCAACGAAAAACTGCTCGGGCAGATCGGCGAGCGCCTGCGTGCCGAGCAGCGCCTGACCCATCAGGCCATGCACGATGCGCTGACCGGACTGCCCAACCGTCTGCACCTGCTCGATCGCCTTCAGGATGCGCTGGCGTTGGCCAAACGGGAGGGTGGGCCGGTATTCGCCGTGCTGTTCCTCGATCTGGACCGCTTCAAGCTGGTCAACGACAGCATCGGCCACGCCGCCGGTGATCGCATGCTGGTGGAGGTCGCCAAGCGCATCGTATCGATGGCCGGCACCGAGGACGTGGTGGCGCGCCTGGGCGGCGATGAGTTCGCGGTGCTGCTGCAGTGTCCGCAGGGATTGGCACAGGCGCTGGATTTCGGCCAGCGGCTGTTGCTGGCACTGCAGGAATCGATGTGGATCGCCGGACGCGAGCTGTTCCCGTCCGGCAGCCTGGGCATCGCCTTGTGGAACCCGCGCTACCGCACCGGTGAGGAGCTGCTGCGTGACGCCGACGCGGCGATGTACCGGGCCAAGGCGCAGGGCCATGACCGCTGCGCGATCTTCGACGAGGACATGCGCGAGCAGGCCATGCGCAGCCTCGATCTGGAAGCCGACCTGCGCCGTGCGATCAACAACCGCGACTTCGTCCCGTTCTACCAGCCGATCGTGCGCCTGTCCGACGGCGAGGTGGTGGGGCATGAGGCCTTGCTGCGCTGGCAGCACGAGCGCCGTGGCCTGCTGCTGCCCGGGGCGTTCCTGGAGCTGGGCGAGGAAAGCGGCCTGATCGAACAGGTCGACTGGCTGATCTACGAACAGGTCATCGCGGGACTGGCCGAAGGCGGCCACAGCTATGTCTCGGTGAACGTATCGCCACGCCATTTCCGTTCGGCCGAGTTCAGCGGCCGCCTGTTCGGCCTGCTTGATGCATGCGGCGCCGATCCGCGCCGGCTGCGCCTGGAGATTACCGAGGTGGCGCTGCTGGACGATGGCCCGCACACGCTGCGCATCCTGCAGGGCCTGCGCGAGCGTGGCATCCAGGTACAGCTGGACGATTTCGGTACCGGCTTCTCGGCGCTGTCCTACCTGCACCGGTTCCCGATCAGCACGTTGAAGATCGACCAGAGCTTCATCGCCGGCCTGCATGGGCCGGAAGTGCAGAGCACGCGCGCGCTGGTCGAAGGCGTGCTGTCACTGGCCCGCACCCTGGGCATTGAAACCATCGGCGAAGGCATCGAGACCGAGGCGCAGCGGCAGACGCTGCGCGAGCTCGGTTGCGACTACGGCCAGGGCTACCTGCTGGGCCGCCCGGCACCGTGGGAGCGCGCGGTGGCCTGAGCCACCGCGCCGGGGCGCCTCAGCGCAGGGCGGAGCGACGCTTCTCGTCGATCCACTTCGAGGCCTGGGCCGGCTGGTAGTTCTGCATCCATTCCAGCATTTCCTCGATGTCCGAGCCGTACCACAGGTCCTGGCGCTGGTCCGGATGCAGGAAGCGCTCTTCCACCATCCGATCGATCATGCCGATCAGCGGGGCGTAGAAGCCTTCCACATCAAGGAAGGCACACGGCTTGTTGCCGATGCCCAGCTGGCGCCAGGTCAGCATCTCGAAGATCTCTTCCATGGTGCCGAAGCCGCCGGGCAGGGCGACGAAGCCATCGGCGAGGTCGAACATGCGCGACTTGCGCTCATGCATCGAACCGACGATCTCCAGTTCGGTCAGGCCGCGGTGGGCCACTTCCCAGTCGGCCAGCTGGCGCGGGATCACGCCGGTCACCTCGCCGCCGGCGGCGAGCACGGCATTGGCCACGGTTCCCATCAGGCCGACGTTGCCACCGCCGTACACCAGGCGCAGGCCGTCACGGGCGATGCGATCACCCAGGGCAATGGCGCGTTCGGTGTAGGCCGGCTTGCTGCCAGCGTTGGAACCACAGTAGACGCAGATCGACTTCATGGGGGGTCTTGTCTCTTGGTGCGGAAACGAAAACGCCCCGCCGGCAACCGGGTCAGCGGTTGCGGGCGGGGTGCGGGTGGATTATCGCTCCTTCTGTAGCGCCGAAGCGAAGCGGGCGCTTACGCCGCCACAGCCTGCTCGCGGCGCGGACCTTCACGCAGGGCACGGCCCACCATGCCCACCAGCAGGTCCAGCTCGTCGCTGTCCATGCCGAAGTGCGGGGTGAAGCGCAGCGAGTTCTCGCCGCCATGGATCACGTTGATGCCGTGCTGGCGCAGCCATTCCTCGGTGGAATTGGCGCCGTAACACTTGAACTGCGGGGCCAGCTCGCAGGAGAACAGCAGGCCGGTGCCCTGCACCTTGGTGATCAGGCCGCCCAGCTCGCTCTTGAGCTGTTCCAGCTTGCGCACGGCCTCGGCACCGCGTTCGGCGATGTTGGCGCGCACCTGCGGGGTCAGCTGCGCCAGGGTGGCGCAGGCCACGTCCAGCGCACGCGGGTTGCTGGTCATGGTGTTGCCGTAGATGCCCTTGCGGTACAGCTGCGCGGCATGCTCGGTCACCGCCAGCACCGACAGCGGGTACTGCGCGGCGTTGAGCGCCTTGGAGTAGGTCTCCATGTCCGGCGGATCCAGGCCTTCGAAGCCCGGGTAATCGACCACCGACAGCACGCCATGCGCGCGCAGGCCAGCCTGGATCGAGTCCAGCAGCAGCAGGCTGCCGTGCGCACGGGTCAGCTCACGGGCCACGGCATAGAACGACGGCGGCACCGAGCGGCCCGGGTCGCCTTCGCCCATTACCGGTTCCAGGAACACCGCCTCGATGAACCACTGGTTGCGTGCGGCATCCTCGAACACCTTGCGCAGGCCGGCTTCGTCATACGGCGCCACGGTGATCACCGAATCCTCGCCACGGTAGCTGGCCAGGTGCTGCATGTAGCTCTTGCGGCTGGAATCGGAATACAGGGCAGGGCGGTCGGTACGGCCATGGAAGCTGCCCTTGACCACCACGCGCTTGATCGTGGCGCCGGCGTGGCGCGCGCCCGGGTCGGTCTGCAGCTTGGCGTTGACGTCGGCGATGCGGGCGGCCAGGCCAACCGCCTCGGAGCCGGAATTCAGGCACATGAAGCGCGCGAACGGGCAGCCGCCACGGCGGTGGCCGATCTCGGCGCGCAGGGCGGTGATGAAGCGCTGCTGCGACAGGCTGGGGGTCATGATGTTGGCCATCACCTGCGGGCGGGCCATCGCCTCCAGCACGGCGTCCGGGGTGTGCCCGAAGCCGAGCATGCCGTAGCCACCGGCGTCGTACAGCACAGCGCCCTTCAGGGTGACCACCCAGGGGCCGCGCGCGGCCAGCGCCACGTACGGAGTCACTGCATCATCGGCATAGAAATTGACGAAGCCGTCCTGCATCGCGTCGATCTGCGCCTGTTCGTCCTGCGCCAGCAGCGGCCCCAGGTCGGCCTGCACGCGCGCGAATTCCTCGGTGGCGGCGTCCACCGCGGCGATCAGCTGCGGGTGGTTGGCGGACAGGGCGGTCAGGGTGGCATCGTCCAGGCCGGAGGTGAGGCGGGTGCCGGGCTGGGTGCGCAGGGGGGCGAGGCGTTCGATGAAGCTCATTGCAGATCTCCTGAAACGATGGGTCGCACGGGCCTTCAAAAGCAAAACGCGCGTCATCACGCGCGCTTGGGGGCAGGCTCGTGCAGCGGACTTCCGACTCGATGCTAGCACTTGTTTTTTTGCGCGATAACCCCGCAAAAACCTGCTGCATAGCAGCATTTTGCGCGACGTTCGCCGCGAAGCACGCCGGCTCGCAGACGCTGGACGTACAATGCGCGCCATTGTCGACCTGTTGCCGCCCACTGCCTTGAAGAAGTCCGATTTCAACTACGACCTGCCGGCTGAACTGATCGCGCAGGCGCCCCTGGCCGAACGTTCCGCAAGCCGCCTGCTGCTGGTGCCTCCCGCGCCCGATGCCTTCACCGATCTGCAGGTGCGTGACCTGCCGTCGCTGCTGCAGCCGGGCGATCTGCTGGTGTTCAACGACACCCGGGTGATCCCGGCGCGCCTGTTCGGGCAGAAGGCCAGTGGCGGCCGCGTCGAGATCCTGATCGAGCGCCTGCTCGGCGCCCAGCAGGCACGCGCGCAGGTCGGCGCCAGCAAGTCGCCGAAGGCCGGCAGCCGCATTGCGCTGGATGCCGGTGGTGAAGCCGAGGTGCTGGGTCGTGACGGCGAGTTCTACGTGCTGCAGTTCCATGTGCCCGAGTCGCTGGAGCAGTGGTTGCTGCACGCCGGCCGCCTGCCGCTGCCGCCCTATATCCAGCGCGAGCCGGGCGTGGACGACCGCGAGCGCTACCAGACCGTGTTCGCGCGTGAAGTGGGCGCGGTGGCTGCGCCGACCGCCGGCCTGCATTTCGACGAGCCGTTGCTGGCCGCGCTGAAGGAAAAGGGCGTGGACTTCGGCCACGTCACCCTGCACGTGGGGGCGGGCACCTTCCAGCCGGTGCGTGCCGATGACCTGAAGGACCACGTGATGCACCGCGAGTGGCTGAACGTCGGTGCCGAACTGGTGCAGCAGGTGCGGCGCACGCGCGCCGCCGGCGGCCGGGTGATCGGCGTCGGCACCACCGTGGTGCGCGCGCTGGAAAGCGCGATGCGCGATGGCGAGCTGCTGCCGTTCGCGGGTGAAACGCAGATCTTCATCACCCCGGGCTACCGCATCCGCAGCGTGGACGCGATGGTGACCAACTTCCACCTGCCGGAAAGCACCCTGCTGATGATGATCTCCGCGTTTGCCGGCAAGGAGCGCGTGTTCGAGGCTTACCAGCACGCGATCGAACAGCGCTACCGCTTCTTCAGCTACGGCGACGCGATGCTGCTGTTCCCGCAGGCGGAGTAGGGCGCCTGCATCCGGTTGTGGTGGGTGCGCACCGTTCTGGCTTGGTGGGTGCGCACCGTTGGTGCGCACTTGCCGGAACCTGGGTGGCAGGAAAGCCACGCATGGCGTGGCTCTACTGCCGGTCCGTTCAGGCCTGAATGGGCGGTCGCCCCGGTTTTGGGAGACAATAGACGACTATTTGCCTGAATGACCGTTCCATGTCCCGACTGCAGTTCCAGCTCAAGACCCGCGACGGCCGTGCCCGCCGTGGCCGCCTGACCTTTCCGCGTGGCACGGTGGAAACACCGGCCTTCATGCCGGTGGGAACCTATGGCTCGGTCAAGGGCATCCTGCCGGACCAGGTGCGTGCGCTGGGCGCCGAGATCATCCTCGGCAATACCTTCCACCTGTACCTGCGGCCGGGCCTGGACATCATCGCCGACCACGGCGGCCTGCACGGCTTCTGCCGCTGGGATGGCCCGATCCTGACGGACTCCGGTGGCTTCCAGGTGTTCTCGCTGGCCCACCGCCGCAAGATCACCGAGCAGGGCGTGACCTTCGCCTCGCCGACCGACGGCGCCCGGGTGTTCCTGGGCCCGGAAGAGAGCATGAAGATCCAGAAGGTGCTCGATTCGGACGTGGTGATGATCTTCGACGAGTGCACCCCGTACCCGGCTACCGAGGATGTCGCCCGCCGTTCGATGGAGCTGAGCCTGCGCTGGGGCCAGCGCAGCCGCAATGCGCATGACGAGCTGGGCAACGACGCGGCCCTGTTCGGCATCGTCCAGGGCGGGGTGCACACCGACCTGCGCAGCCGCTCGGCCGAGGCCCTGCAGGCGATCGGCTTCGACGGTTACGCCATCGGTGGCCTGGCCGTGGGCGAGCCGGAGCACGAGCGCAACGCCATGCTCGACCACCTGGACCCGGAACTGCCGGGCGACCGTCCGCGCTACCTGATGGGTGTGGGCCGGCCGGAAGACCTGGTCGAGGGTGTCGCACGTGGCGTGGACATGTTCGACTGCGTGATGCCGACCCGCAACGCCCGCAACGGCCACTATTTCACCTCGTTCGGCACCGTCCGCATCCGCAATTCCCAGTACGCGCGCGACATGGACCCGATCGAGCCGGGCTGCGGCTGCGTGGCCTGCACCGGCGGTTATACCCGGTCCTACCTGCGCCACCTGGACCGCTGCAACGAGATGCTGGCGCCGATGCTGGGCACCCTGCACAACCTGTTCTATTACGAAAAGCTCATGGCCGACATCCGCGCGGCGATCGAGGCGGGAACCTTCCTGGCCTTCCGTGAGTCTTTCTACGCGGCACGCGGGGCGGTAGCACCGCCCCTGTAACCCGAACACCCCCTGCCAAACGGCCCAAGGACGAACGCCCGGGGCCGTGGCATACTTCAAGGCTGACCCAGATCCGCGGTCGACACCCCGTGCCCGTGAAAGGGCCGGAGCGCCGCCCAACCAAAGGACCAACGATGAACCTGCTTGCCTTCCTGATTCCCGCCGCCCACGCCCAGGCCGCCGGCGGCCAACCGCAGGGCATGGGCCTGACCACGCTGCTGTTCCCGATCATCCTGATCGCCATCATGTACTTCCTGATGATCCGCCCGCAGATGAAGCGGCAGAAGGAGCACAAGTCCATGCTGGAGAAGATCAAGCGTGGTGACGAAGTGCTGACCAACGGTGGCATCGCCGGCAAGGTCACCGACATCGGCGACAACTTCATCACCATCGAAGTGGCCGAGAACGTGCGCATCCGCGTGCAGAAGGGCGCTGTCGGCAGCGTGCTGCCGACCGGCACCCTGGATTCGGCCAAGTAAGCCACTCCCTTTCCGAAGCACAACCGCGGCGCCGGGGATGGCGCCGCGCGGGACCCAAGCAATGCTCGAATTTCCACGCTGGAAGTACGTCGTCATCCTGATCGTACTGGCGCTCAGTGCGCTGTACGCGCTGCCCAACATCTACCAGAAGGACCCGGCCCTCCAGATCACCGCCAACCGTGGCGGCCAGATCGACGATGCGCTGCGCGACCGTGTGCTGGCCGACCTGAAGACGGCCGGTATCACCACCATCGGTGTCGAGAAGGAAGGGGAGAGCCTGATCGTCCGCCTGCCGGACCTGAAGGCGCAGTCCGCTGCCAGCGACGCCCTGCGTGACACCGTCGGCGAGAAGTACACCGTGGCCCTGAACCTGGCCTCGACCGTGCCGGACTGGCTGGCCAAACTCGGTGGCCGCCCGATGGTGCTGGGCCTGGACCTGCAGGGCGGCGTGCACTTCGTGCTGCAGGTCGACCAGAAGGCCGCCCTCGACAAGCGCCTGGACGCCTACACCGAAGACGTGCGCAGCACCCTGCGTGACGCGCGCATCGCCTACCAGTCGGTGGAACGCCGCGCTGACAACAGCATCGTCGCCAACCTGAGCCCGTCCGCCGGCGATGACGCCGCGCAGCGTGCGCGTACCGCCCTGGTCAAGGCGCAGCCGACCCTCGGCTACGACGTCAGCGGCAACCGCATCACGGTGACCGTGCCGGATACCGAGATCGCGCAGATCTCCAATGGCGCCATCGAGCAGAACATCAACACCCTGCGCAACCGCGTGAACCAGCTCGGCGTGGCCGAGCCGATCATCCAGCGCCAGGGTGCCGACCGCGTGGTCGTGCAGCTGCCGGGCGTGCAGGACACTGCCGAAGCCAAGCGCATGATCGGCGCCACCGCCACCCTGGAATACCGTGCGGTGGTTGAAGGCAACGCACAGGACGCCATCACCGCCGGCCGCATCCCGCCGGAAGCGAAGGTCTACCAGCGTCGTGACGGCGGTGGTCCGATCCTGCTGAACAAGCGCGTGATCGTCACCGGTGACCAGATGGTCGGCGCGCAGGCGGTGACGGATTCGAACAGTGGCTCCCCGGCCGTCAGCGTGACGCTGAACAACGTCGGTGGCCAGCGCATGTTCGACTTCACCAGCGCCAACGTGAACAAGCCGATGGCGGTGGTCTACACCGAGCGCGTGCCGACCGTGACCGTCGTCGACGGCCAGGAAGTGCGTGGCTTCAAGGTCAACGAGGAAGTGATCTCGGTGGCCAACATCAACGGCGTGTTCGGCAAGAACTTCCAGACCACCGGCCTGCAGAAGAAGGAAGCCGAAGACCTGGCCAAGCTGCTGAAGTCGGGCTCGCTGGCCGCGCCCATGGACTTCGTCGAAGAGCGCGTGGTCGGCCCGAGCCTGGGCGCCGAGAACGTCAAGAACGGTATGCGCGCGGTGGTGTTCGCGTTCCTGTTCACCCTGGTGTTCTTCAGCGTCTACTACCGCATGTTCGGTGTGATCACCTCGATCGCGATGCTGTTCAACCTGCTGATCGTGGTGGCGGTGATGTCGCTGTTCGGCGCGACCATGACCCTGCCGGGCTTCGCCGGCCTGGCGTTGTCGGTCGGCCTGTCGGTGGACGCCAACGTGCTGATCAACGAGCGTATCCGTGAAGAGCTGCGTGCCGGCGTGCCGGGCAAGACCGCGATCGTGACCGGTTACGAGCGTGCCTCGGGCACCATCCTCGACGCCAACCTGACCGGCCTGATCGTCGGTGTGGCGCTGTTCGCATTCGGTACCGGTCCGCTGAAGGGCTTCGCGCTGACCATGATCATCGGTATTTTCGCCTCCATGTTCACCGCGATCACCGTGTCGCGTGCGCTGGCGACGCTGATCTACGGCCGCCGCAAGAAGCTCCAGAACGTGGCCATCTGACGGGACGACACGCACATGAAACTGTTTCCGCTGCACATCCTCCCGAACGACACCAAGATCGACTTCATGCGCTGGCGCCATGTCGCGATGGTCGTCACGGTCATCGTGTTCCTGGCCTCGGTCGCCATCATCGGCGTCAAGGGCTTCAACTACGCCCTGGACTTCACCGGCGGCACCCTGATCGAAGCCCGCTTCGACAAGGCCGTGGACGTCGAGCAGGTCCGCACCAAGCTCGAGCAGAACGGCTTTGAGGGCGCGCAGGTGCAGAGCGTCGGTGGCAACACCGACCTGCTGATCCGCCTGGCCCCGCATGGTGAGCACGCTGCCGGTACCGGCGACGCCGCGCACGAGGACAAGGCCACCGCCGCCGCCGTGGTGAAGGCACTGTCCACCGCCGACAACCAGGCCACCGTGCTCCGCAACGAGTTCGTGGGTCCGCAGATCGGCAAGGACCTGGCGATGAATGGCCTGTACGCCACCATCTTCATGCTGGCCGGCTTCCTGATCTACATCGCGGTGCGCTTCGAATGGAAGTTCGCGGTCACCGCCAGCATCGTGGCGATGTTCGACCTGATCGTGACGGTGGCTTACGTGTCCCTGCTGGGCCGTGAGTTCGACCTGACCGTGCTGGCCGGCCTGCTGTCGGTGATGGGCTTTGCGATCAACGATCTGATCGTGGTCTTCGACCGCGTCCGTGAGAACTTCCGCAGCCTGCGCGTGGACTCGATGGAAGTGCTGAACCGTTCGATCAACCAGACGCTGTCGCGTACGGTGATCACCGCGGTGATGTTCTTCCTGTCGGCACTTGCCCTGTACATGTACGGCGGCAGCTCGATGGAAGGCCTGGCCGAGACGCACATGATCGGTGCGGTGATCGTGGTGCTGTCCTCGATCCTGGTGGCGGTGCCGATGCTGACGATCGGTTTCCTGCGCGTCAGCAAGCAGGACCTGCTGCCGAAGGCCAAGGACGTCGAGGCCCTGGCCCGTCGCCCGTAAGCATTCGCGCTGCACGCAACACACAGAGAACCCCGCGCAAGCGGGGTTTTTTGTTGGCAGGGCTTGCAGCCCTGCACCTGCGGTAGTGCCGGCCGCTGGCCGGCAGCAGCAGCAACAGCAACAGCGTGCATTCCGTGGGATGGCGGGGCGGTGCCGGAGTGCGGGGACGCCGCAAGTACGTCCCTGTAGGCTTGGCAGCCGCATCCATGCGGCTGACACCCCGCACTCCGACACCGCCCCACCTCCGACAGATTCCTGCGGCAGTTGGTAGGTGTCGACCTTGGTCGACACATCGGTCAGATATCGAGCAATCCAGATGGGGTCAGATCCGTTTTCCAGAGGAAAACGGATCTGACCCCAAGAACTGTCCTGACAGATCGCGGAAAACTGTCGAAGGCGGGGTGGGTCCGGTTGCGGGGGTGTCCGCGGCATGGATGCCGCGGCCAAGCCCCCATGGATGGGTTCACGGCGTCCCCCGCAACCGGACCCACCCCGCCGATCCTCAGGAATCCAGCTTTTGACGTTGCTTCCGCCCTGGCCGTTGCTTCGGCCGGTGCAGGGTGCAACCCTGCAAAACAAACTCCACCCTACGCCGCCGTCGGTTGTGCATTCGTGCCCCGCGCACTACGATCCTGCGGTTCGCGCGCGCAGGCGCGCACCCGTATTCCTGCTGAGCGCCCCGTGCGCCGCATCTGCCAACCCGAGGTATCCATGGTCATCAAACCGCGCGTCCGCGGCTTCATCTGCGTCACCACCCACCCGACCGGCTGCGAGGCCGCGGTCAAGCAGCAGATCGACTACATCCGCGCGCGCCCGCCGATCCAGAACGGCCCGAAGCGCGTGCTGGTGATCGGCGCCTCCACCGGCTACGGCCTGGCTGCACGCATCACTGCCGCCTTCGGCAGCGGCGCCGCTACCCTCGGCATCTTCTTCGAACGCCCGGGCAGCGAGACCAAGCCGGGTACTGCGGGTTGGTACAACTCGGCTGCGTTCCACAAGTACGCCGAGGAAGCCGGCCTGTACGCCAAGAGCATCAACGGCGATGCCTTCTCCGATGAAGTGAAGGCGAAGACCATCGAAATGATCAAGGCCGATCTCGGCCAGGTCGACCAGGTCGTCTACAGCCTGGCGGCGCCGCGCCGCAAGCACCCGAAGACCGGCGAGATCATCAGCTCCACGCTGAAGCCGATCGGCGAGCCGATCACCCTGCGTGGCCTGGATACCGACAAGGAAGTGCTGACCGAGACCCACCTGCAGCCGGCGACCCCGGAAGAAATCGCCGGCACCGTCGCGGTGATGGGGGGCGAGGACTGGCAGATGTGGATCGATGCGCTGGCCGATGCCGGCGTGCTGGCCAACGGCTGCACCACCACTGCCTTCACCTACGTGGGCGAAGAGATCACCCAGGCGATCTACTGGAATGGCTCGATCGGTGCCGCCAAGAAGGACCTGGACACCAAGGTGCTGGGCCTGCGCGAGAAGCTGGCCAGGATCGGCGGCGACGCACGCGTATCGGTGCTGAAGGCGGTAGTCACCCAGGCCAGCTCGGCGATTCCGACCATGCCGCTGTACCTGTCGCTGCTGTTCAAGGTGATG
Organism: Stenotrophomonas sp. S4; assembly: GCF_054187805.2. Taxonomy (NCBI): domain Bacteria; kingdom Pseudomonadati; phylum Pseudomonadota; class Gammaproteobacteria; order Lysobacterales; family Lysobacteraceae; genus Stenotrophomonas; species Stenotrophomonas sp. S4. Next base: position 1,958,954 of record NZ_CM196188.1, read on the forward strand.
AAGGAAAAGGGCACTCACGAAGGCTGCATTGAACAGCTCGACGTGCTGTACGACATCCTCTACGGCGGCAAGGCCGAGGGCGTGGCGGTCGATCGCCTGCGTCACGATCTGGTTGACGGCGAGGGCCATACCGTCGCGCTGGTCGACGAGGAAGGCCGCCTGCGTGCCGACTACAAGGAAATGGCTGCGGACGTGCAGGGCAAGGTGGTGGCGCTGTGGCCGCAGGTCACCAACGAGAACCTGTACGAGATCATCGACCTGGCCGGCTACAAGGCTGACTTCCTGCGCCTGTTCGGCTTTGGCGTGGAAGGCGTCGACTACGAGGCCGACGTCAATCCGGACGTGAAGATCGAAAATCTGGTCGACATGACCTGATCAACGAAAAGGCCGGCGAATGCCGGCCTTCTCGTTTGGTAGTGCCGGCCGCTGGCCGGCAACCCCGGGTACCAGAGGCTGCCGGCCAGCGGCCGGCACTACCCTCGGTCACCCGAACTCGAAGCCCATCTCCGGCAGCGCGGGGCCGACGAAGTCGCCCTGCACGTAATCCACGCCGGCACTGAACAGCAGCGTCATCGAATTGGCATCGCTGACGAACTCGGCAATGGTGCGGATGCCGGCTTCCTGCGCGCGCGCGGTGATCTGGCTGATGCGGTCGATGTTCTCACGCGTGGCCGCCAGGTCGCTGGTGAAACCGCGGTCCAGCTTGAGGAACTGCGGCTGGAAGTGGGCCAGCAGCTGGAACGAATCCAGTCCCGAGCCGAACTGCTCCAGGCCGATGCGGCAGCCCAGCGGTGCCACTTCGGCAAGGAACTGCTGCGCACTGCGCAGGTGGGTGAATACCTTCGCCTCCGGCGCATGCAGCCAAAGCCGTTCGCCGGGCACGCCCTGTGCCTGCAGTTCGCGGCGCAGGGTGGCGATCATCTGCGGATCGTCGAACGACTCCGGCGTCACCTTCACCAGCACCTGGGTGGCGTTGCCTTCGCGTGCGCGCTGGCCAAGCACCGCGATGGCCTGCGAAACCACCCAGCGGTTGATGTCGGCCAGCAGGCCGTGTTCCTCGGCGATGCCCAGGAACGCGGTCGGGCTCAGCAGCTCGCCGTTGTTCTCCAGGCGCAGGTAGGCCTCGTACAGCTCCAGCGGCTCGCCCTGCAGGTTCAGCACCGGCTGGTAGTGCAGCTGGAAGCCGTCGCCGGCCAGCGCCTCGCGGATGCGCGCAACCCAGCGCTGCACACGTTCCTCCTCGACGCGGTCGGCGGCAGCCGGGTCGAAGATGCGGCAGGTGTTGCCCAGCTCCGCGGCGGCCTGGGTGCACTCGCTGGCGCGCGCCAGCACCTGGCCGATGCTGGCGATCTTCTCGCCCACCTGCACGCCACCGATGCTGACCGTCACCGTGGCCGAGCGTGCGCCGATGCTGAAGACGTGTGCCGCGTAGGCTTCGCGGATGCGCTCGGCCAGCGCCACGGTCTGCGCGTAGGGCCCGGCCTGCAGTACAGCGAAATTGTGCTCGCCGAAGCGGGCCAGCTGTGCGTCCTCGCCGACCACCTCGGCCAGCAGGCCAGCGAGCGCGCCGATCAGGGTGTCGGCCGACGCCAGGCCGATGTCCGGCAGCAGGCGCGCGTAGTGGTCCGGCTCGATCAGCAGCAGGCCGAACTGGCCCTCGCTGCGCCCGGCCTGGGCCACCGCGCTTTCCAGCTGCAGCATGAAAGTCGGGCGATTGAGCAGGCCGGTGACCTGGTCGCGCTGACGCAGGTCCTCGACCTCGCGTGCCAGCTCGGGGTCGAATTCCATGCGACGGCGGAGCACCACCTGCAGGCAGGACTCGCCCTCATATGTGGCAGCGGCAAACTCCATGGTCGCCGGGAACGCACTGCCGTCCTCGTGGCGCGCGTCGAGCTGGTACTGCGGCGGCGGCGCCTCGCCACGGCTGAGGCCCTTCAGCAGCTGCTTGAAGCCCTCCACGTGCTGGGCGGCGACCATGTCCAGCAGCGAAATGCCTTCGATGTCGTCGAAATGCTCGTAGCCGAACATCTCTAGGTAGGCGTCGTTGGCGCGGATGTGCATGCCTTCATGCACGTAGGCGATGGGGTCGCGCGAGGAGGCGATCAGCGCGTCGCAGCGGCGCTCGGTCTCGCGCATCTGCGCCTCGATGCGGCGCAGGCCGCGACGCGCCTGCAGGTCCACCCACTGGTCGCGGACCACGGCGAGCAGGTGCTCGGGGCGCTGGCGCAGGGCGAGGGCGCGGATGCCATGGCTGCTGGCCTGCACCAGTTCGTCCTCGTCGATGCGCTCGGCCAGCAGCACCAGCGGGATGTCCTTGCCGCTGGCGGCGATGTGCTGGGCCGCCAGCTGCAGCGGGATGCCCTGCGAAGGCGAGGCCAGCACCAGGTCGATGGCCTGGCTGGTCAGCACCTGGGCCAGCTCAGCCGCGTCCTGCGGGCGCCACGGGCGTACCGCGATGCCGCTGTTGCGCAGGGTGCTGACGATGGCTTCGGCATTCTCGCCGCTGTCATCGACGATCAGCAGGCGGATGGTGATGTCGTTCGCGTTCTGCATGCACTGCTCCCCAATCTGCGAATCTAGATACACGATGCGCGGCGAACCGTCCATGCGCGCACCCCTTGCGCGCGTCGAACGGCGAAGTGGTTCACACCACGCCGCCCGCTGCATGGCCGCTGGCCCAGGCCCATTGGAAGTTGTAGCCGCCCAGCCAGCCGGTCACGTCCAGCACCTCGCCAACGAAGTGCAGGCCGGGTACGCGCTTGGATTCCATCGTCGAGGATGACACTTCGGCGGTGTCCACGCCGCCCAGGGTGACCTCGGCGGTGCGGTAGCCTTCGGTGCCGCTGGCCACCAGCGGGAATGCGCCCAGCAGCTGCGCGGCCTGGCGCAGCACCGGCTCGTCCAGCTGGCGCACCGGGCGGTCGGGCAGCCAGTGCTCGCACAGGCGCTGCGCCAGCCGCTTCGGCAGTACCTCGCCCAGTACTGTGCGCAGCTCGGCGGCGGGCCGGTCGCGCTTCATCTGGCGCAGCCACTCGCCCGCATCCTGGCCCGGCAGCAGGTCCAGCTCCAGCGCATCGCCGGGCTGCCAGAACGAAGAGATCTGCAGGATGGCCGGGCCGCTCACGCCACGGTGGGTCAGCAGCATGAAGTTCTGGAAACTCTTTCCGTTGCAGCGCGCCTCGATCGGCAGTGCGACGCCGCTGAGGTCGGCCAGCCGCTCCTGGTGCTTGCCGCTGAGGGTCAGCGGCACCAGGCCGGCGCGGGTCGGCAGGACCTGGTGGCCGAACTGGCGGGCCACTTCATAGCCAAAGCCGCTGGCACCCATGCTGGGAATCGACAGGCCACCGCTGGCAACCACCAGCGAGGCGCAATGGAACTGGCCCTGCGTGGTGTGCACCCGGAAACCATCGCTGCCGTGCTCGATGCGCTGCACGCTGCAGTCGGTACGGATCTGCACGCCCGCCGCCTGGCATTCGTCCACCAGCATCTTCACGATCTGCTTGGACGAGACATCGCAGAACAGCTGCCCCAGTTCCTTTTCGTGATAGGCGATGCCGTGCTTGTGCACCAGCTCGATGAAGTGCCAGGGCGTGTAGCGGGCCAGCGCCGACTTGCAGAAGTGCGGGTTGGCCGACAGGAAGTTGGCCGGGGTGGTGCCGGTGTTGGTGAAATTGCAGCGGCCACCGCCGGACATTAGGATCTTCTTGCCGACCTTGTTGGCATGGTCGATCACCTGCACCTGGCGGCCGCGCTGGCCGGCAGTGATCGCGGTCATCAGCCCGGCCGCGCCGGCACCAATGACCACCACATCGCAGCGGATGGTGCTCATGCCTTGGCGCGCTTGCGCCAGTTCGGGATCACGTCGAGCTGGATCTGGTCGTTGAGCAGCTGCACTTCGCCGTCCTGGATCAGCACGCTCCAGCGCATGGCACGCTGGATCTGCTGGCCCCACTGTTCAACGAAGGCACCGTCGAGGTCGACCACCGAGAGATTGTCGAAGCGCGCCAGGCCCTTGCCCTGCTTGCCCCACCAGATCTCCGAGGCGTTGCCGCCGTAGTTGACCACCTGCACCTGGCGGCTGCGGTTGCTGGCCTTGCGGATGCGCGATTCGTCCGGATGGCCCAGGTCGATCCACTGCAGGATGTCGCCGGTGTAGTCGTGCTCCCACAGATCGGGCTCGTCATCGGTGCTCAGGCCGCGACCGAATTCCAGGCGGTCGCCGGCGTTCAGCGCGAAGGCGAGCAGGCGCACCATCAGGCGCTCGTCGGTCTCGGACGGATGCTGGGCCAGGGTCAGGTTGTGGGTCGCGTAATAGCCGCGATCCATGTCGCTGATCTGCAGTTCGGCCTTGCGGATGGTGGCGGTAAGAGCCATGGGGGATCCGTGGACTAAAGACGACAATGATAGAGGTTTGCTCCGGGGGTGTCCGTGGCTGGGCTGTCTGCATGCCGTCAACGGTGGCACTCTTGCGCTCTTTTCCGTGGCCGGAGTGGACGCCATGAGCTTGCCCAGCCGCCTGCAGCTGCCGCCCGGCCACTGGCCCAGCCTGCTCGATGGCCTGTGCGCGCGTTTCCCGCGCATCGACCGCGTGCAATGGCAGGACCGTTTCGCCCGTGGCCGCGTGCAGGATGCGCAGGGCAGGGCACTGGCGCCGGACATGCCCTGGCAGGTGGGGCTGGAAATCCAGTACTTCCGCGAGGTGGCCGACGAGCCGGTGATCCCCTTCACCGAAACCCTCGTCCATCTGGATGCGCACCTGCTGGTCGCCGACAAGCCGCACTTCCTGCCGGTGACACCCGCGGGTGGGCATGTGCGCGAGACGCTGCTGGCGCGGCTGGTCGCCCGCACCGGCAATGCCGATCTGGTGCCGCTGCACCGGCTGGATCGGCTGACGGCCGGGTTGGTGCTGTTCTCGACCCAGCGTGCGTCGCGCGATGCTTACCAGCGCCTGTTCCGTGAGCGGCGCATCGAAAAGACCTATGAAGCCCTGGCACCGGCGCTGCCCGCGCGGGAGTTCCCGTTGCAGCGGGACAGCCGCCTAGTGCCGGGCGAGCCGTTCTTCCGCATGGCCGAAGTGTCCGGCGAGCCCAATGCGCGCAGCCGGATCGAGCTGATCGAGGCCGAAGGGCCGATCTGGCGCTACCGGCTGCTGCCGGAGACCGGCCGCAAGCATCAGTTGCGCGTGCACATGGCGATGCTGGGGGCGCCGATCGTGGGTGACGATCTGTACCCGCAGCTTCGGCAGCGTCCGCCGAACGTCGCCGAGGCGCCGCTGCAGCTGCTGGCGCGGGCCCTGGCCTTCGACGACCCATTGAGCGGCGAACGACGGGTGTTCAGCAGCGGCCGCAGCCTGAGCCTGCTGGCTTAGGCCGGCCAGGCGCTCAGCGGGCCGGGCGTCGCGCCAGCCAGCGGTCCAGCTCGGCGGCGAACAGCTGCCGGTCGCGGGGTCCCAGCGGCGGCGGTCCACCGGTCTGGACCCCGGCGCCGCGCAGTTCCTCCATGAAATTACGCATCGACAGCCGCTCGGCCATGTTGTTAGGTGTGTACAACTGGCCGCGCGGGTTCAGCGCGACGGCCTTCTTCTCCAGCACCAGCGCGGCCAGCGGGATGTCCTGGGTGACCACCAGGTCGCCCGCGGCGACGCGCTCGACGATGGTGCTGTCGGCCACGTCCAGCCCCTGCGGCACCTGGATCGAGCGCAGCCAGCGCGAGGGCGGGGTACGGATCCACTGGTTGGCGACCAGGGTCAGTTCGATCCCGACCCGTTCAGCTGCACGGAACAGGATGTCGCGAATGACGGTGGGACAGGCGTCGGCATCCACCCAGATGCGGGGGGAGGCGTGTTCAGCGGGGGTTTCAGCTTCAGTCATTTACCCAGTGTAGGGTAGGAAAAACCTGAATGGGGACTCGGAGTTAGGCGCGAAAGGCTGCCAACCCTTGTCACGCCTAGCGGGTGACGTATTCCCATGAACGTCGGGACTATCGCTTTTTGCAGAAAACACGCGTATCGTGCGACCCACTGTGTTTGCTAGGGTCACCGTGAATCGTGGCCTGGTGCAGTTGATCTCACGATCCGCTCATCGATCCGCTTTACCAACGCCTGCAACTCAGTCTCGGCCCCGATACCCGGTGGCTGCGATTTTTTTCAACATGTGTTTCAGGAGTTAGTAAAATGTCTGAACGTCAGACCGGCACCGTCAAGTGGTTCAACGACGCCAAGGGCTTCGGCTTCATCACCCCGGAAAGCGGCCCGGACCTGTTCGTGCACTTCCGCGCGATCCAGGGCACCGGCTTCAAGACCCTGCAGGAAGGCCAGAAGGTTACCTTCATCGCCGTCCAGGGTCAGAAGGGTATGCAGGCTGACCAGGTGCAGGCGGTCTAATCCGTCTGCTACCGTTGGGTAGCCAGAACGCCGGAAGCGAAAGCTTCCGGCGTTTTTTATTGCCCGCCGTTCTGTAGAGTCGAGCATGGCGCGACTCTACAAAGGACATGCAGCCGGCGCGGTACGATGCGCGTCTCCCCAAGGGATCACCCCCTATGCGCATCGTCCACCACCTGGAAAACTCCCGTTCGCTGCGCGTGCTGTGGATGCTGGAGGAGCTGGGGTTGGACTACGAACTGCGCCGCTATCCGCGGGATCCGAAGACGCTGCTGGCGCCGCCGGAACTGCGCAACGTGCATCCGCTCGGCAAGTCGCCGGTACTGCAGGATGGTGAGCTGGTACTGGCCGAGTCCGGCGCGATCCTCGACTACCTCGCTGACCGTTACGACACGCAACGCCAGCTGTCGCCGTCACCGATGCCGGCCGACGGGGCCGAACGCATCGCTTACCGTTACTGGCTGCACTACGCCGAAGGCTCGGCGATGCCGCCGTTGCTGCTGACCCTGGTGATGGGCCGCATCCGCAACGCGCCGATGCCGTTCTTCGCGCGCCCGATCGCACGCAGCATTGCCGACAAGGCCGAGCGCGGCTTCATCGGTCCACAGCGGCGGCTGCACCTGGAGTGGATGGAGCGCCGTCTGGCCGAAAGCCCGTGGTTCGCCGGCGAGCGCTTCAGTGCGGCCGACATCCAGATGAGCTTCCCGATCCAGGCCGCTGCCGCGCGTGGCGGTGGTCTCGACGACAAGCCGGCGCTGCGCGGCTTCCTCAAGCGTATCGGTGAGCGCCCGGCCTACCAGCGTGCCGAGGCCCACGGCGGCCACCTGCAGGCGCTCAGCGGCAATTGAGGCGGGCGGCCGTCGCCCCCATCTTCAGCACCATGGATACCGACAGCCCCCGTTTCGACAACCGCCTGCTGCATACCCTCCCGGGCGACCCCGAGTCCGGCCCGCGTCGCCGCGACGTGCTGGGCGCGGCCTGGTCACCGGTGATGCCGACCCCGGTGGCGGCGCCCACGCTGCTGGCCTGGTCGCCGGAGGTGGCCACGCTGCTGGGTTTCGATGCCGCTGACGTCGAGAGCGAAGGTTTCGCGCGTGTATTCGGTGGCAACGCACTGTATGCAGGCATGCAGCCATGGGCCGCCAACTACGGTGGCCATCAGTTCGGCCACTGGGCCGGGCAGCTCGGCGACGGCCGCGCGATCTCGCTGGGCGAGCTGGTCGCACCGGATGGCCGCCACTGGGAGCTGCAGCTGAAGGGGGCCGGACCGACGCCGTATTCACGCGGCGCCGATGGGCGCGCAGTGCTGCGCTCGTCGATCCGCGAATTCCTGTGCAGCGAGGCGATGCACCACCTGGGTGTGCCAACAACCCGCGCGTTGTCGCTGGTCGGTACCGGCGAGGACGTCGTGCGTGACATGTTCTATGACGGCCACCCGCGTGCCGAGCCTGGTGCCATCGTGTGCCGGGTCTCGCCGTCGTTCCTGCGTTTCGGTTCGTTTGAACTGCCGGCCTCGCGCGGTGAAACCGCCCTGCTGCAACAGCTGGTGGACACCTGCATCGCCCGTGATTTCCCCGAGCTGGAGGGTCAGGGCGAGGCGCTGTACGGCGACTGGTTTGCGCAGGTCGCGGTGCGCACCGCCGAGATGATCGCGCACTGGATGCGCGTCGGCTTCGTGCATGGCGTGATGAACACCGACAACCTGTCCGTGCTCGGCCTGACGCTGGATTACGGCCCCTATGGCTGGGTCGAGGACTTCGATCCGGACTGGACACCGAACACCACCGACGCACAAGGTCGTCGCTACCGCTTCGGTACCCAGCCGCAGGTGGCGTACTGGAACCTGAGCCGACTGGCGCAGGCGTTGTCGCCATTGTTTGCCGATGTCGCACCGCTGCAGGCGGGCCTGGCGGCGTACCAGTCCACCTTCGTGGCCTGCACGCGCCGCGATGCCGCAGCCAAGCTGGGCCTGGCCGCGGCCGACGATGACGACCTGCAGCTCTACCTGCGCTGGCAGCAGCTGATGCAGGACGGTGCCATGGACATGACCCTGGCCTGGCGCGCGCTGATGCGTATCGATCCGGCGGCACCGGATGCGGCGCTGCTGGACGCGGTGTACTACGACCAGGCGCGCCAGCAGGCGGTGCAGGCGCCGTTGCAGCACTGGCTGCTGGATTACGCGGCGCGCCTGCGCCGCGATCCGCTGTCGGCCAGCGAACGCCAGGTGAAGATGGCCGCGGCCAATCCGCTGTATGTGTTGCGCAACTGGCTGGCGCAGGAAGCCATCGATCGTGCAGAGCAGGGCGACCTCGATGGCGTTCACGCACTGCAGGACGTGCTGCGCGACCCGTACACCGAGCGCGCCGGGCTGGAGCACTTCGCCGGCAAGCGCCCGGCGTGGGCGGACAATCGGGCCGGTTGCTCGATGCTGTCCTGCAGCTCCTGAGGGTGGGTTTCGGCAGGGCTGCGCCCTGCACCCGCAGAGGCCAGGTCAACGACCAGAGCAAAAGCTGGATTCCGTGGTTTGGCGGGGCGGTGTCGGAGTGCGGGGACGCCGCAAGTACGTCCCTGTAGGCTTGGCAGCCGCATCCATGCGGCTGACACCCCGCACTCCGACACCACCCCACCTCCGACAGATTCCCGCTGCTGTGGGTGGGTGTCGACCTTGGTCGACACGGTAGATCCACGCCATGCGTGGATGCTTTTCGTTCAATTCTCGAAATATTTGATTTCGATAGAGACCCATCCACGCATGGCGTGGATCTACGACAGATCGCAGAAAACTGTCGAAGGCGGGGTGGGTCCGGTTGCGGGGGCGTGAGCCGCATGGATGCGGCGACCGAGCCTACATGGATGTATTTACGGCGTCCCCCGCAACCGGACCCACCCCGCCATCCCTCGGAATGCGGCTTTTGCTTTCGCCTTTGCTTGCGCGGTGGCCTCTGCAGGTGCCGGGCGCAGCCCGGCCGACACCCCCATCAGGCAGGCGGCGCCCGGAACAGGTACCCTATGCCGCCATCAGATAGCCAATGTGACATGACCGACGCCATCGTCGCTCCGCAGTGGGCCTCCCGCCTGCGCGACATCGCCGACTTCCCCAAGCCCGGCATCCTGTTCAAGGACATCATGCCGCTGCTCGCCCACGGCGAGGACTTCCGCGGCGCGATCACCGCGATGGCCGACCGATGGCGCGACCAGAAGCTGGACGCAGTGGTCGGCATCGAATCGCGTGGTTTCATCCTCGGTGCCGCGATGGCACTGGAGCTGGGCGTCGGCTTCGTACCGGTGCGCAAGCCGGGCAAGCTGCCGGGCCAGGTGCTGCGCGAGGAATACACGCTGGAATACCGCAGCGACTGCATCGAAGTGCACGCCGATGCACTGCCGGCCGGTGCCCGCGTCGCGATCATCGATGACGTGCTGGCCACCGGCGGCACGCTGGTCGCTGCGCTGTCGCTGGTGCGCCGCCTGGGCGTTGAGGTGGTCGGTGCCGGCGTGCTGGTCGAGCTCGACGGCCTCGGCGGCCGCGCCCGCTGGGAAGCGGAACTGCCGCTGCATACCGAACTGGTGTTCTGATCGAAGGGCGGGTGCCAACCAAGGTTGGCATCTACCAGAGCGAATGGCCGGGAGCCGGTGGTTGCCAACCTTGGTTGGCATCGCCTTTCGCAACCGACGCCATGGACGGGCCAGCCAAGGTTGGCCGCTACCAGGCCAGGTCGTTGCCAGCCGTGGCTGGCAACGCTGCTTCAATCACATCATCCGCACGCGGAAACGACGGCCCTTGATCTTGCCGGCTTCCAGTTTCGCCACGGCCTTGTTGGCCTGCTCACGCGCGATCGCCACATAGGAGCGGGTCGGGAAGATCGCGATCTTGCCGATGAACTTGCTCGACAGCCCGGCGTCGCCGGTCAGTGCGCCGAGGATGTCGCCCGGGCGCAGCTTGTCGGTCTTGCCGCCGTCGATGCGCAGGGTGCGCATCGCCGCCTGCGGCAGCTCGGCCGGGCGCGAGGTCGCCAGCGGCGTCTTCTGCCAGTCCAGCGGCTGCCCCATCTGCGCTTCGATGGCTTCGGCGCGGGTCTTCTCGCGGCCGGCCACCAGGCTGATCGCCAGGCCACTGGCACCGGCACGACCGGTACGGCCGACGCGGTGCTGGTAGCTCTCCACGTCGGTCGGCAGCTCGTAGTTGATCACCGCCGCCAGCTCTTCCACGTCCAGGCCGCGTGCGGCCACGTCGCTGGCCACCAGCACGTTGCAGCTGCGGTTGGCCAGCAGCAACAGCACTTCCTCGCGGTCGCGCTGTTCCATGTCGCCATGCAGGGCCAGTGCCGAGAAGCCGAACTGCTGCAGCGAGTTGGCTACTTCGTCCACGTCCTTGCGGGTGTTGCAGAACACCACTGCCGATTCCGGCGTGTACTTCAGCAGTAGGCCAGCCAGCGCCTTCTGGCGGTGCGCCGGTTCCACCTCGCAGAACAGGTGGCGGATGGCAGGGGCCTGGTCGGCACCTTCCACGGTCACTTCCACTGCGTCGCGCAGCAGGTCACGCGCCATGGTGCGGATGCTGTCGGGGAAGGTGGCGGAGAACAGCAGGCTCTGGCGATCCTTGTGGGTGCGGCCGGCGATCTCGCGGATCGGCTCTTCGAAGCCCATGTCGAGCATGCGGTCGGCCTCATCCAGCACCAGCGTGCGCACCGCGCCCAGGTTCAGCGCGCGCTTGCGTGCCAGTTCCTGCACGCGGCCGGGCGTGCCGACCACCACATGCGGATCGTGGCCTTCCAGCGACGCCAGCTGCGGGCCCAGCGGCACGCCGCCAACCAGCAGCAGCAGCTTCAGGTTGGGAATGCCGGTGGCCAGCTTGCGGATCTGCTTGCCGACCTGGTCGGCCAGTTCGCGGGTCGGGCACAGCACCAGCGCCTGCACGCGGATCAGGCTGGGGTCGATGGCCTGCAGCAGGCCCAGGCCGAAGGCGGCGGTCTTGCCGCTGCCGGTCGGCGCCTGTGCGATCACATCGCGGCCATCGAGGATGGCCGGCAGGCTCTGCGCCTGCACGGGGGTGAGGGTGGTGTAGCCGAGGGCATCCAGGCCGGGCTGCAGGGCCGGGCTCAGCGGCAGGGTCGAGAAGTCAGTCATGGCGCATTGTACCCGTCCGGAAGGCTGGTCCCCTCGGCCTTTTTCACCCGCTCAGGGCGTGCGATCCAGTAGATCCACGCCATGCGTGGATGACACTGTCCATCCTTCAGTGCAGCCCGAGGGCCACCAGCCGTACGGCCATCGCCTGCAGCTGCTCCTGGGTGGCCGGTTTTCCGGCGACCCGTGGTTCCAGCAGCAGCTGATGGAACCACGGGTTGGCGTGCCGCGTGTCGAAGTCGAACGAACAGGTTGCCTGCTCGCCCATCTCCGCCTGCACGATCCCGATCAGCATGTCTTCGGCTTCATCGACATTGCCTGGCCCGTAGCGGTCATCCAGCAGGCGCAAGGGGATCTGCAGCAGGGCGGCGGAGGCGGGCATGCCTCAAGTCTAGCGGCCCATGTCGGGCCTGCGCAGGAGAAGGTTCAGGCCGAGTCAACATGGAACTGAACCAGGCCACAGTGCAGGCACTCGAACATATAGAAGCCGATATCTGCACCGGGCGTGTAGTCGCTGGCCAGATCCCACCAGGCCGCCTCGTCGGCGTCGTTGATCGCGCACCATGCCGCGATGCTCGCTGCCGAGGCCTGAGTCACCTGCTCCAGGGTGGCGTCGCCCAGGAATCGGCAGACATCGCTGCAATGTGCCAGCCACGTTTCCCCCTGGAAACTGGCATAGCCCGGCGTGCGCAGGGACAGCTCTTCCAGCGCGGCTTCAGGGACGCTTTCGTCGATATCCAGGCGGCAGGCAAACGCCACATGCAACGCCGACGCGGCGCGGCCATCGGCAATGCACCAAGGGCAGATCTGCTCTGAGTAATCTACGCGCCCTGCGTGGATGGCATCGTGCAGATACACATACCCACGCGCCTGCTGGCAGACCCTGCAGGTGGTAGTGGAGGGCGCCACGTTGCCCGTCGCAACCGGGTCCGGATGGTAACGGAAGCTCGGAAGGTGATGGATGGTCATGTCGTCCGTGTCGACCAGCGCAGGGTGCGTTCTTTTACGATCTGCGGATGGATTCGGCAAGCGGGGAGTGGCGATCAGCCAAGCACCGCCAACACACCCTGATGGATCGCCAGGCCACCGAACAGCAGCCAGGCGAACAGGATCAGCGCCAGCAGCAGCGGCTTCAGCCCGGCCTGGCGCAGCGCCGAGACGTGGGTGGTCAGGCCCAGCGCGGCCATCGCCATCGCCAGCAGCACGGTATCCAGCTGCACCAGCCCCGCCTGCAGGCCGGCCGGCAGCAGGTGCAGCGAGTTGAACCCGGCCACCGCCACGAAACCGAACGCGAACCACGGCACCACGATGCGCGCCTTGCTGCCATCGGCACTGGCCTTGCCGCCACGCGCCAGCCACAGCGACAGCGCGACCAGGAACGGCGCCAGCAGCATCACCCGCACCATCTTGGTGATCACCGCGGTATCGGCCGCCGTTTCGTTGACCGCGCGGCCGGCCGCCACCACCTGTGCCACTTCATGCACCGTCGCACCGGTGAACAGGCCGTACTGCTGCGCGTCCATCGCCAGCCAGCCGTGCGATTGCACCAGCGCATACAAGGCGGGGTACAGGAACATCGCCAGCGTGCCGAACACCACTACCGTAGAGACCGCGACGGTGACCTGCGCAGCGCGGCCGCGCACCACCGGTTCGGCGGCCATCACCGCCGCCGCGCCGCAGATCGCACTGCCGGCGCCGATCAGCATGGCCGCTTCGCGCTCCATCTTGAACACGCGCATGCCCAGCCAGCAGGCCAGGCCGAAGGTGCTGGCGACCACCAATACGTCCATCAGCACGCCTGTGACGCCGACATGGCCGATGTCCTGGAAGGTCAGGCGCAGGCCGTACAGCACGATGCCGGCGCGCAGCAGCCAGTGCTTGGAGAAGCCGACACCGGCCGCGCTGCTCGGTGCCAGCCGCGGGTAGAAGGTGTTGCCGACCACGATGCCGGCGACGATGGCCACGGTCAGCGCGCTCAGGCCGTGCGCCTGAAGCCAGGGAAGCTCGGCCAGGTACAGCGACGCCGCGGCGATCAGGCCCACCAGCAGCAGGCCGGGCAGGCGCGGCTGCCAGCGTTGGCGCAGGGCGGGCAGGGACCAGGAGGAGAGAGCGGGGGCGTTCATGGCAAGGGTAGGGCTGGAGTGATAGGGCAAGCGTGCACCTGGGACGATGACCTGTAAAACGAATAATATGGGTGAAACCTACCCATCAAGAAGGTAAGCGCCATGCGCCTGACCTTGCGCCAGTTGCAGGTCTTCGTCGCTATCGCCGACCACGGCAGCACCACTGCCGCCGGTCAGGCCATCGCACTTTCGCAGTCGGCCAGCAGCGCCGCCCTGCAGGAGCTGGAAGCGCACTTCGGCACGCCGTTGTTCGACCGCATCGGTCGCCGCCTGGCCCTGAACGGCCACGGCCGCGCGCTGCTGGAACCGGCGCGCACGTTGCTGGTCAATGCTGCCGACCTGGAGCGGCAGCTGGCCGCTGGCGGCGACCCGTCGCAGGGTGCACCGCTGCGGCTGGTGCTGGCGGCCAGTACCACCATCGGCAACTACCTGTTGCCGCCGCGCATCGCCGATCTGCTGCGGCAGGCGCCGCAGGCCGAAGTCGACCTGCGCATCGACAACAGTGCCGGCGTGGTTGCCGCCGTGCAGCGCCTGGACGTCGACGCCGGCCTGATCGAAGGCCCGTGCCATGAACGTGGCCTGCAGGTGACCGCCTGGCAGCAGGATCCTCTGGTGATCGTCGGCGCCGCCGACGCTGCCGCGCGCTGGTCGCTGGACGAACTGCGCCGCGCCCGCTGGCTGCTGCGCGAGCCCGGCTCCGGCACCCGCGAAGCCGTGGAGCAGGCGCTGTTGCCGCACCTGCGCGGCTTCGCCCAGACCCTGCAGCTGGGCAATACCGAAGCGATCAAGCAGGCCGCCATCGCCGGCCTCGGCCTGGCCTGCCTCTCCCGCCACGCGCTGGAAGAGCCCCTGGCCCTCGGCCGCCTGCGCGTGTTGGAGACCCCGCTGCCCGCCCTGCAGCGCACCCTGTGGCTGGTACGCCACCCCGGCAAGCAATGGCTGCCGGGGTTGCAGGCGTTGCTGGGGGAGGTGGGGTAAGCCATCAGATTCCCAGTCGATTCCCTCCATCGACCCTTCTTGTAGCGCTCATCCACGCATGGCGTGGATCTACCGTGTCGACCAAGGTCGACACCCACCAGAGCAGAATGCCGTTCCGACAGACCAGCTTCTGCCGTTGCCGTTGAGGTTGCCGGCCAGCGGCCGGCACTACCGCGGGTGCCGGGTGCAACCCGGCCGACGCCCCCAACCCGTACAATATCCGGATGCCTCTGATTACCCTACAGAACGTCGACTTCAGCGTCGGCGGCCCGTTGTTGCTGGAAAAGGCCGAACTGTCGATCGAGCCGGGCGAGCGCATCGCCCTGATCGGCCGCAACGGCGCCGGCAAATCCACCCTGCTCAAGCTGCTGTCCGGCGACCACAAGCCCGATGACGGCGAAGTCCGCGTGCAGCAGGGCGTGCGCGTCACCCGCCTGGAGCAGGAAGTGCCACACGGCGCCGCCGGCTCGGTGTTCGACGTCGTCGCCGATGGCCTCGGCGAACTGGGCCAGTGGCTGGCCGAGTTCCACCACCTCAGCCATGCCGAGGTCTTCGACGGCGAAGCGCTCGGCAACGTGCAGGCCAAGATCGACGCCGCCAACGGCTGGGGCCTGGACCAGCGCGTCAGCGAAACCCTGACCAAGCTCGACCTCGACGGCGAGGCCGAGTTCGGCCGCCTGTCCGGCGGCATGAAGCGCCGCGTGCTGCTGGCCCGTGCGCTGGTGTCCAGCCCCGACGTGCTGCTGCTGGACGAACCGACCAACCACCTGGACATCGAGGCCATCGACTGGCTCGAGGCGTTCCTGAAGGGCTGGAGCGGCAGCGTAGTGTTCGTCACCCACGACCGTCGCTTCCTGCGTGCACTGGCCACCCGCATCGTCGAGATCGACCGCGGCCAGGTCACCAGCTGGCCGGGCGACTGGGCCAACTACGAGCGCCGCCGCGAGGAACGCCTCAATGCGCAGGCGCAGGAAAACGCCCGCTTCGACAAGCTGCTGGCGCAGGAAGAAGTCTGGATCCGCCAGGGCATCAAGGCGCGCCGTACCCGCGACGAAGGCCGCGTACGTCGCCTGAAGGCGATGCGCACTGAACGTTCGCAGCGCCGTGACCTCAGCGGCAACGTCAAGATGGAAGCCGCGCAGGGCGTCAGCTCCGGCAAGAAGGTCATCGACGTCAAGGACATTTCGTTCGCCTTCGGCGAGCGCACCATGGTCCGCGATTTCACTACCACCATCCTGCGTGGCGACCGCATCGGCCTGATCGGTCCCAACGGCAGTGGCAAGACCACGCTGCTGAAGCTGCTGCTGGGCGAACTGCAGCCGGCCAAGGGTGAGGTCAACGCCGGTACCAACCTGCAAATCGCGTATTTCGATCAGTACCGCGCGGTGCTGCGCGAAGACTGGAGCGCGATCGAGAACGTCGCCGAAGGCCGTGATTTCCTCGAGTTCAACGGCAAGCGCAAGCACGTGCATGCCTACCTGCAGGACTTCATGTTCACCCCCGAGCGCGCGCGCGCGCCGATCACCCGCCTGTCCGGCGGCGAGCGCAACCGCCTGCTGCTGGCCAAGCTGTTCGCGCAGCCGTCCAACCTGCTGGTGATGGACGAACCGACCAACGACCTCGACGTGGAAACCCTGGAGCTGCTGGAAGAGCTGCTGGGCGAGTACACCGGCACCCTGCTGCTGGTCAGCCACGACCGTGACTTCATCGACAACGTGGTGACGTCCACGCTGGTGATGGAAGGCGACGGCGTGATCGGTGAGTACGTCGGTGGCTACAGCGACTGGCAGCGCTATGCAGCCAGCGTGGCTGCGCCTGCCGCGGCCCCGGCAGCCAAGCCGGCGGCTGCTGCACCGGCCGCCACGGCCGCTGCTCCGGCTGCGCCCAAGCGCAAGCTGGCCTACAAGGAAGCGCGCGAACTGGAGCAGCTGCCGAAGACCATCGAGAAGCTGGAAGGCGATGTCGAAGGGCTGACCTCGGCGATGAACGACCCGTCGTTCTACACCCGCAGCAGTGCCGAAGTGACCGCGCACACCCAGCAGCTGGCCAAGGTGCAGGCCGAGCTGGATGCCGCGTACGCGCGCTGGGAAGAACTGGAAGGCTGAGCGTCTGCCACGGCCGTCTCGCCCGGCGGGCGGCTGTGGCTTTTGATCTGATTCCGCCTTGAAGCGAGCCGAGCACCGCAGGTCCGGCGAGGGCGAAGAGGCGCGGGTGTCTGAGCGCAGCGAGTTCCCGCGGCGTCCCTCGGTGGGCCGAGGAGCGCAGGGTACCGGTGCGTAGCATCGGCTCGCGGGCGGCGGAGCGTTTCTTTTGGTTACTTTTCTTTGCGCGCACCGCACTGCAGGAGCAGGGTGGAACGGCATAGCCGGCCCGCAGGGTGACGCACAAGGATGTGCGTCATCAAGAAAAGTAACGCCCATGAACGCATCAGATTGCAGCAGTCATGATCCGCGCAGAGCGGTCATTTGACCCCGTGCAGATCCCGCAGCTGGCTCGGCCGGCTGCCGAAATACGCGGCCAGATCGGCGATGTCCTGATCACTCAGGTCCTTCGCCTGCGGCGTCATCAGCGCATGCTGGCGGTCACCGGCGCGGTAGGCCTGCAGCGCATGCGCCAGATAATCGCCGTACTGGCCACCCAGTTTCGGATAGGTCGGATCGATCGGCGCATTGCCGTCGGCCCCGTGGCAGTCGATGCAGCTCTGGTTGGTGGCCTTGCCCTTCACCTTGGCGCGGGCTTCACCGGCGGCTTCGCGGCCTGCCGGCAGGCCAGCGGAGGACGAAGAACCGTGTTCGCCGCTGGCATGGCCCGGGTCGGCGGCGGATTTCTCGCTGTTTTCCACCTGCGACTGTGAACAGGCCGCCAGCAGCAGGGCAACGGACAGGGCGATGGCGTGACGCATCGGATGCGCGGCTTTCGACATGGGCGGGCCTTACTTGACGGTGGACAGGTAAACAGAGAGATCGGCGATCTCCTGTTCGCTGAAACTCATCGACTGCGCCTGCATCGTCGGATGCCGGCGCTTGCCCTGGCGGTACTCGGTCAGGGCCTGGGCCAGGTACTGCTGGGTCTGGCCGCCGATCTTCGGCACCCGGTAACTGGGGTAGGCGTTCTTGTAGCCGGTGATGCCGTGGCAGCCCTGGCAGGTGTAGGCCAGCACGCGGCCATTGTCGAAGTTGCCGGTGGGTGCGACGGGCGCCGGCGCAGCGGCGGGAGCCGGGGCCGGGGAGGGTGTGGCAGGAGCAGGAGCGGGCTGTGCGGCGGCCCCAAGGGGCAGGAGGACGGCCAGAGCGAGACAAGCGGCGAGCGGCTGCGGGCGCATGGTGTCGTTTCCGGGGATTCGGGTCTGGTCGTTCCGGCGTGGGGTACGGAACGCCCCGAGTATAGCCTCAGGTTTCATCTAGCTGAAATGGGGGTGGGCCGACCAGCGGCGTGAAGACACCATGACCTTTGGGATATGGTGTTGCCGTGAAGTGGTGCATTACTTTGCTACCACACCTGTCCACGCATCCTCCAGGGATCTGACGATGTCGCACCCAACCTTCCTGTCCGGCCGTCGCAGCGGAATCTGCGCTGCCGCACTGCTGATCTCCACCTCCCTGCTGCTGGGCGGTTGCGCCGCAGGGCCCAATTCCGAAGCCAAGGCTGCCGAGACCAAGGAGGAGAAGAAGGTCGACGCCGTCCCGGTCGAAGTCGCGGTGGCCAGCCATCGTGCCGTCGCGGCCAGCTACACCGGTACTGCGGCGCTGGAGCCACGCGCCGAGTCGCAGGTGGTCGCCAAGACCTCCGGCGTAGCCCTGGCGGTGCTGGTCGAGGAAGGGCAGCGGGTCACCGCCGGCCAGCCGCTGGTGCGGTTGGACCCGGACCGCGCGCGCCTGGCCGTGGCACAGAGCGAAGCGCAGATGCGCAAGCTGGAAAACAACTACCAGCGCGCACAGAAGCTGGTTGGCCAGCAGATGGTCAGCGCCGCCGATGTCGACCAGCTGCGCTACGACCTGGAAAACGTCCGCGCGCAGTACCGCCTGGCCACGCTGGAGCTGTCCTACACCACGGTGGTGGCGCCGATCTCCGGCGTGATCGCTTCGCGCTCGATCAAGACCGGCAACTTCGTGCAGATCAACACGCCGATCTTCCGCATCGTCGACAACTCGCGGCTGGAAGCCACCCTCAACGTACCCGAGCGCGAGCTGGCCACCCTGCGCGCCGGCCAGCCGGTGACGCTGGCGGCCGATGCGCTGCCGGGGCAGAGTTTCACCGGCACCGTCGATCGCATCGCGCCGGTGGTGGATTCGGGCAGCGGCACGTTTCGCGTGGTCAGCGCCTTCGACGGCGCCGCACACGCGCTGCAGCCCGGCATGTTCGGTCGCATCCGCATCGACTACGACCAGCGTGCCGATGCGCTGGTCGTACCGCGCCTGGCGTTGCTCGACGACGGTGAGCCGGCGGTGTTCCGCGTGCGCGAAGGCAAGGTCGCACGCGTTCCGGTCAAGCTGGGTTACGCCGAGGGCCCGTGGGTGGAGATCCGTGATGGCCTGGCGGCCGGTGATCAGGTGGTCACCGCCGGCAAGGTCGCCCTGCGCGACGGCACCACGGTGCAGGTGATTGCCGACCCGAAGGCGAAGACGGTCGCTGCGGCCGCCAAGCCGGCAGACAAGGCCGGGAGCAAGCAATGACCGCGCCGGGCCACGACCACGGTGCCTCGCCGGCGAGCGACGGCGCCGCCGCCAGCATGCGCGGCGGCCTGGTGGAATTCGCCACCCGCCGCCGCGTGACCATCGCCATGTGCACGGTCACGCTGCTGCTGTTCGGCCTGATCGCGCTGGGCAACCTCAAGGTCAACCTGCTGCCCGACCTGAGCTATCCGACGCTGACCGTGCGCACCGAATACACCGGTGCAGCGCCGACTGAAATCGAAACCCTGATCACCCAGCCGGTCGAAGAGGCGGTTGGCGTGGTCAAGAACCTGCGCAAGCTGAAGTCGGTCTCGCGCACCGGCCAGAGCGATGTGGTGCTGGAATTCGCCTGGGGCACCAACATGGACCAGGCCAGCCTGGAGGTGCGCGACAAGATGGAAGCGCTGAACCTGCCGCTGGAGGCCAAGGCCCCGGTGCTGCTGCGCTTCAATCCGTCCACCGAGCCGATCATGCGCCTGGTGTTGTCGAACAAGGCGGCGCCGACCAGCGATGCCGATGCGGTGCGCGAGCTGACCGGCCTGCGCCGCTATGCCGATGAAGACCTGAAGAAGAAACTGGAGCCGGTCACTGGCGTGGCAGCAGTGAAGGTCGGCGGTGGCCTGGAGGACGAGATCCAGGTCGACATCGACCAGCAGAAGCTGGCCCAGCTGAACCTGCCGATCGACACCGTCATCAAGCGCCTGAAGGACGAGAACATCAATATTTCCGGTGGCCGCCTGGAGGAGGGTTCGCAGCGCTTCCTGGTGCGTACCGTCAATCAGTTCGCCGACCTGGAGGAAATCCGCAACCTGCTGGTGACCACCCAGGCCGCCAATGGCAGCGCGGCGGATTCGGCGCTGCAGCAGATGTTCAACATCGCCGCGTCGACCGGTTCGGCGGCCGCCATCGCGGCGGCGTCGGCGGCACAGAGCGCATCGTCCGGTGGTGGCTCCAGCGTGGTTGCCAACGGCGTGCCGGTGCGCCTGAAGGACGTGGCCACGGTGCGCCAGGGCTACAAGGAGCGTGAAGCGATCATCCGCCTGGGCGGCAAGGAATCGGTCGAGCTGGCCATCTACAAGGAAGGCGACGCCAACACCGTGTCCACCGCCGAAGCGCTGCGCAAGCGCCTGGAGCAGATCAAGGGCACGTTCCCGTCGGACGTCGAGCTGACAACCATCGAGGACCAGTCGCGCTTCATCGAGCACGCCATCGCCGACGTCAAGAAGGATGCCGTGATCGGTGGCCTGCTGGCGATCCTGATCATCTTCCTGTTCCTGCGCGATGGCTGGAGCACGTTCGTGATCAGCCTGTCGTTGCCGGTCTCGATCATCGCCACGTTCTTCTTCATGGGCCAGCTCGGCCTCAGCTTGAACGTGATGTCGCTGGGTGGCCTGGCATTGGCCACCGGCCTGGTCGTGGATGACTCGATCGTGGTGCTGGAGAGCATCGCCAAGGCCCGCGAGCGTGGCCTGGGCATCCTGCAGGCGGCGATTGCCGGCACCCGCGAAGTGAGCATGGCCGTGGTCGCCTCGACCCTGACCACCATCGCGGTGTTCCTGCCGCTGGTGTTCGTCGACGGCATCGCCGGGCAGTTGTTCCGCGACCAGGCGCTGACCGTCGCGATCGCCATCGCGATCTCGCTGCTGGTGTCGATGACCCTGATCCCGATGTTGAGCTCGCTGAAGGGACGGCCGCCGCTGGCGTTCCCGGAAGAAGCGCCGAACGCAGCGTGGCAGCCGCAGAAGCGCTGGCAGAAGCCGGTGGCGCTGGGTCGCCGTGGCGTGGTCGCCAGCGTGCGCTGGAGCTTCTATGCGCTGGCCTGGCTGGTGGTGCGCCTGTGGCGCGGCGTGGTCGCGGTGATCGGCCCGGTGATGCGCAAGGCCAGCGACCTGGCGATGAAGCCCTATGCCGGCGCCGAGCGTGGCTACCTGCGCCTGCTGCCGAGTGCGCTCGCGCATCCGGGCAAGGTGCTGGGCGTGGCCGCCATCATTTTCGTAGCGACCATGGCGCTGGTGCCGATGCTTGGTGCGGACCTGATCCCGCAGCTGGCGCAGGACCGTTTCGAAATGACGGTGAAGCTGCCGGCCGGCACGCCGCTCAAGCAGACCGATGCGCTGGTGCGCGAGCTGCAGCTGGCACACGGCAAGGGCGAAGGCGTGGCCTCGCTGTATGGCGTAAGCGGCAGCGGCACCCGGCTGGATGCCAGCCCGACCGAAAGCGGTGAGAACATCGGCAAGCTGACCGTGGTGATGGAAGGCGGCGGCAATGCGCACACGGAAGCGGCGATCACCGAGCGCCTGCGCGGTACCATGAGCCAGCACCCGGGTGCCCAGGTCGACTTCGCGCGGCCGGCATTGTTCAGTTTCTCCACGCCGCTGGAAATCGAGCTGCGCGGGCAGGACATGGCCACCCTGGAAGTGGCCGGCCAGCGCCTGGCAGCGATGCTGCGCGGCAATGCCCACTACGCCGACGTGAAGTCGACGGTGGAAGAGGGCTTCCCGGAAATCCAGATCCGCTTCGACCAGGAGCGTGCCGGTGCGCTGGGCCTGACCACCCGCCAGATCGCCGACGTGGTGGTGAAGAAGGTGCGCGGCGACGTCGCCACCCGCTACAGCTTCCGCGACCGCAAGATCGACGTGCTGGTGCGTGCGCAGGAAGGCGACCGCGCCAGCGTGGAGAGCATCCGCCGGCTGATCGTCAACCCGGGCAGCACCCGCCCGGTCACGTTGGACGCGGTAGCCGACGTGGTCGCCACCACTGGCCCCAGCGAGATCCACCGGGCCGACCAGACCCGGGTGGCGGTGGTGTCGGCCAACCTGCGCGACATCGACCTCGGCGCGGCCATGCGTGAAGTGCAGCAGATGGTGGCCGAGCAGCCGCTGGGCGCGGGCGTCGGCCTGCATATCGGCGGCCAGGGCGAAGAGCTGGCGCAGGCGGCGAAGTCGCTGATCTTCGCCTTCGGCCTGGCGATCTTCCTGGTCTACCTGGTGATGGCCTCGCAGTTCGAATCGCTGCTGCACCCGTTCGTGATCCTGTTCACCATCCCGCTGGCGCTGGTCGGCGCGATCCTGGCGCTGATGCTGACCGGCAAGCCCATCTCGGTGGTGGTGTTCATCGGCCTGATCCTGCTGGTCGGCCTGGTGACCAAGAACGCGATCATCCTGATCGACAAGGTCAACCAGCTGCGCGAGGCCGGCGTGGCCAAGCACGAGGCACTGGTGGAAGGTGCGCGCTCGCGCCTGCGGCCGATCATCATGACCACCCTGTGCACGCTGTTCGGCTTCCTGCCGCTGGCGGTGGCAATGGGCGAGGGCGCCGAGGTGCGTGCACCGATGGCGATCACCGTGATCGGTGGCCTGCTGGTGTCGACGCTGCTGACCCTGCTGGTGATCCCGGTGGTGTACGACCTGATGGATCGTCGCGGCGACGCCTACTACCGTGAGCGCGGCCGCAAGCACGCCGGTGAGGGCCTGCACGACGACGAGGGCGGCACGGCGGGTGTGGAGGAACCGGCATGAGTGTTGCCGAGTTCTCCATCCGCCGCCCGGTCACCACCATCATGTGCTTCGTGTCGCTGGTGGTGATCGGCCTGATCGCTTCGTTCCGGCTGCCGCTGGAGGCGCTGCCGGACATCTCCGCGCCGTTCCTGTTCGTGCAGATTCCGTACACCGGCTCGACCCCGGAAGAAGTGGAACGGACCATCATCCGCCCGGTCGAGGAATCGCTGGCGACGATGACCGGCATCAAGCGCATGCGCTCGTCGGCCACCTCCGAGGCGGCGCTGATCTACATCGAGTTCAGCGACTGGGACCGCGACATCGCCATTGCCGCGTCCGACGCGCGCGAGCGTATCGACGCGATCCGCAGCGACCTGCCCGACGACCTGCAGCGCTACAACGTGTTCAAGTGGTCCAGCAGTGACCAGCCCGTGTTGAAGGTGCGCCTGGCCAGCACCACCGACCTGACCACCGCCTATGACATGCTCGACCGTGAGTTCAAGCGGCGCATCGAGCGCATCCCGGGTGTGGCAAGGGTCGACATCACCGGTGCGCCGCCGAACGAGGTCGAGATCGCCATCGATCCGAACCGGCTCAACGCGCATGGGTTGAGCATCAACGAGCTGAGCGAGCGCCTGCGCACGCTGAATTTCTCGATCTCGGCCGGGCAGATCGACGACAACGGCCAGCGCGTGCGCGTGCAGCCGGTGGGCGAGATCACCGACCTGCAGGAAATGCGCGACCTGGTGATCAACGCCAAGGGCCTGCGCCTGGGCGATATCGCCGATGTCCGCCTGAAGCCGGCGAGGATGAACTACGGGCGCCGCCTGGACGGCAACCCGGCGGTGGGCCTGGATATCTTCAAGGAGCGCAGTGCCAACCTGGTGGACGTCTCGCGTGCGGCGCTGGCCGAAGTCGAGGCGATCCGCGCGCAGCCGTCCATGCGCGACGTGCAGATCAAGGTGATCGACAACCAGGGCAAGGCGGTGACGTCCTCGCTGCTGGAGCTGGCCGAGGCCGGCGCGGTTGGCCTGATCCTGTCGATCACGGTGCTGTTCTTCTTCCTGCGCCATTGGCCGTCGACGCTGATGGTGACCCTGGCCATTCCGATCTGCTTCACCATCACCCTCGGCTTCATGTACTTCGTCGGGGTGACACTGAACATCCTGACCATGATGGGCCTGCTGCTGGCGGTGGGCATGCTGGTCGACAATGCCGTGGTGGTGGTGGAGAGCATCTACCAGGAGCGCGAGCGCATGCCGGGGCAGCCACGGCTGGCCTCGATCATCGGCACCCGCAACGTGGCCATCGCGCTCAGCGCCGGTACGCTGTGCCACTGCATCGTGTTCGTGCCGAACCTGTTCGGCGAGACCAACAACATCAGCATTTTCATGGCGCAGATCGCGATCACCATCTCGGTCTCGCTGCTGGCCTCGTGGCTGGTGGCGGTCAGCCTGATCCCGATGCTGTCCGCACGCATGGCCACGCCCAAGCTGGTGCACTCGCAGACCGGCCTGATCGCGCGCCTGCAGCGGCGCTACGCGCAGCTGCTGGACTGGTCGCTGCATCACCGCGGTTGGAGCCTGTTCGGCATCCTGCTGGTGGTGCTGGTCAGCCTGGTGCCGATGAAGCTGACCAAGATCGACATGTTCGGTGGCGAGGGTGGCAAGGACATCTTCATCGGCTACATGTGGAAGGGTGCCTACACCTACCGCCAGATGTCCGAGGAAGTGGCGCGGGTGGAGAACTGGATCGACCAGAACCGCGAACGCCTGCACGTGAAGCAGGTGTACTCCTGGTACAGCGAGCAGGAAGGCAGCTCCACGGTCGTCACCCTGGACAAAAAGTACGCCAAGGACATCAAGGCGCTGCAGGAGGAACTGCGCAAGGGCCTGCCGAAGTCGGCCCGCACCGATTACTTCGTCGGCAACCAGGGCGGCGATGGCGGCGGCAGCAACCAGGGCGTGCAGGTGCAGCTGGTGGGTGATTCCAGCTCGATGCTGCAGGAGATCGGCCAGGAAGTGGTGCCGTTGCTGGCGCAGCGTGCCGAACTGCGCGACGTGCGCATCGACAACGGCGAGAAGGGCGGCGAGCTGAAGGTGCGTGTCGACCGCGAGCGCGCCGCGGCATTCGGCTTCAACGCCGAGCAGGTGGCCAGCTTCGTCGGGTTGGCGCTGCGCGGCGCACCGATGCGCGAGTTCCGCCGCGGTGACAATGAAGTGCCGGTGTGGGTGCGCTTCGCCGGCGCCGAGCAGAGTAGCCCGGAAGACCTGGCCGGTTTCAGCGTGCGCACCGGCGATGGCCGCAGCGTGCCGCTGCTGAGTCTGGTCACCGTGGACGTCGGTTCGTCGGCCACCCAGATCGGACGCACCAACCGCCAGACCACGCTGACCATCAAGGCCAACCTGGCCGAGAAGGTCACCGCACCGGACGGGCGCAAGGCGATCGAAGCCGTGCTCAAGCCGATGAACTTCCCGGCTGGTTATGGTTTCACCTTCGACGGTGGCGACTACGGCAATGATGACGAAGCCATGCAGCAGATGGTGTTCAACCTGCTGATCGCGCTGGTGATGATCTACGTGGTGATGGCGGCGGTGTTCGAGTCGCTGCTGTTCCCGGCGGCGATCATGAGCGGCGTGCTGTTCTCGATCTTCGGCGTGTTCTGGCTGTTCTGGATCACCGGTACCTCGTTCGGGATCATGTCCTTCATCGGCATCCTGGTGCTGATGGGCGTGGTGGTGAACAACGGAATCGTGATGATCGAGCACATCAACAACCTGCGGCGCAGCGGCATGGGCCGCACCCAGGCGTTGGTGGAAGGCTCACGCGAACGCCTGCGCCCGATCATGATGACCATGGGCACGGCAATCCTGGCGATGATCCCGATCTCGCTGACCGATACGCAGATGTTCGGCAATGGCCCGGAGTATTCGCCGATGGCGCGTGCGATTGCCGGCGGCCTGGCGTTCTCGACGGTGGTCAGCCTGCTGTTCCTGCCGACGATCTACGCGGTGCTCGATGACCTGCGCACTGCCGTGACGCGGCTGATCCGCCGTGCGCGCGGCCTGGAAATGGTAGCGCCGGGCGCTGCCCGGCTGTAATGCGCGACAACGTGTTGTGGTGTGGGGGAGGCCGGTCGTAGTGGGGCGGCCTCCCCTTTTTTTTCGCCGGGCCATGCCCGGGGGGACCATCAGCCCGCCACCTTGCCCCAGACCTTGAACGTGGTCAGCCACAGGCCCAGCATGCTGCCCAGGTTGGTCAGCATGAAGGTCAGCACCACGCGGGTGACACGGTTGCGGTACCAGCCCTTCAGGCTCTGCGCATCGTCGCGCAGCTTCAGGAAGTCCTCATACGCTGGCTTGCGCAGCCGCGCTTCCACCAGTGCTGAGAACGCGCCGGTCGGGATGCTCAGGCGGAACGGCTTGAACGGGGCCACCGCGATCGCGGTGAGGATGCTCAGGGGATGGCCGCCGGCCAGCAGGCAGCCCAGGCCCGCCAGGCCGCCGGTATACATCGCCCAGGTTGCCAGCAGTTCGGTGCCCACGCCCAGGCCGCCGCGGTAGAAGCCCACGCCGATGCCGGTCGCTACGATCGCCAGGATGCCTAGCGTGAACCACGGAATGTTGCGCTTCTTCGGCACCGCCTCCAGCTCGGCACGCAGCGGCGCCGGCGCCTCGGTGTCGGTTTCCAGGTAGCGGGCCAGCCCGGCCAGGTGACCGGCACCGACCACCGCCAACACCTCACGCTGCTGCGGATCGTGTTCTTCGCGCAGGCGCGTGGCCATGTAGCGGTCACGCTCGCCGATGATGGTCTCGTACAGCGCCGGGCTCTCGCTGGCGAACTCGCCGAAGCTCGATTCCAGCATGTCGCCCTGCTTGAGCTTCTCGATCTCGTTCTCGCCCACTTCCTCGGACGAGAACAGGCCGGCGCCAAGCCCGGCGACCAGCTTCAGCTTGCCGAAGAACCCCAGCCGCTGCGAGGCACGGCGGAAGGTCAGGCCGACCTCGCGGTCGATCAGGTGCACGGGCAGGTTGCGCTCGCGCGCCAGTTCCACCGCACGCTTCAGTTCGGCACCGGGCTCGATGTCGAGCTGCTCGGCCAGGCGGCGCTGGTAGGCGGACAGAGCCAGGTTGGCGGCGAACAGGGCGACGCGGCCCTTGCGGATCACCTCGACCAGGTCGAGCTTGGCCAGTGTGTCCGGGTCGCTCAGCGCCTGCAGGCGCTGCGGATCCAGCTCGACGGCCACCGCATCGAAGCGGCCGCTGTCGATGGCCTTTTCAACGGCCTCGACGCTGGCGCGTGAGACGTGGGCGGTGCCCAGCAGGGTGTAACGCACGCCGTCGCGTTCGACGACGCGCACCGGCTGGCCGGCGAACAGGTCGTCGCCGGTTTCGGGAAGGGTTTCAGTCATGGGTTCATTCATTGGAAGGTGCGGTGTCGGCGCCATCGCCGAGCGCGCGCTGCATCTGCACGGTATCCAGCCAGCGGCCGTGCTTGCGGCCAAGGCCACGGAACACGCCCACCAGCTCGAAGCCGAAGCGTTCGTGCAGCTTGATCGACGCGGTGTTGGTCGGTTCGCCGATCACCGCCACCATCTGCCGGTAGCCACGCGTCACGCAGGCATCAATCAAGGCCTGCAGCAGGCCAGTGCCGACGCCTTTGCCTTGGAATGCGGCATCGACGTAGACCGAGTTCTCCACGGTCCACTGGTAGGCGACGCGGGTGCGGTAGGTATTGGCGTAGGCATAGCCGGCGACCTGGCCGTCGATCTCGGCGACCAGGTAGGGGAAGCCGCGATCGACGATGTCGCGCATGCGGCGCAGCATCTCGGTCGCGTCCGGGATGTCGTACTCGTAGGTGTTGACGAAGTCGGTCACTTCCACCGCATAGATCGCGGTGATCGCGTCGATGTCGGCCGGGCCGGCATCACGGATGAGGACGGCCATGCGCGGGCTCCGGCTCAGTCGATGTAGCGCTCGAGCAGGTCGCCGTAGGCATCGATGCGGCGATCACGCAGGAACGGCCAGATGCGGCGCACATGCTCGCTGCGCTGCAGGTCGACGTCGCACAGCAGCACGGTGGCGTCGGTGCCGGCCTCGGCCAGGAATTCGCCCTGCGGGCCCAGCACGTGGCTGTTGCCCCAGAACTGGATGCCCGACGCGCCCAGCGGCGAGGCTTCGTGGCCGACGCGGTTGCAGCTCAGCACCGGCAGGCCGTTGGCCACGGCGTGGCCACGGTGGCTCAGCACCCAGGCGTCGCGCTGGCGGGTCTTCTCGTCCTGCACATCGTCCGGGTCCCAGCCGATCGCGGTCGGGTACAGCAGCAGTTCGGCACCGGCCAGCGCCATCAGGCGTGCCGCTTCCGGGTACCACTGGTCCCAGCACACCAGCACGCCAAGGCGGCCCACCGACGTATCGATCGGCGTGAAGCCGATGTCGCCCGGGGTGAAGTAGAACTTCTCGTAGAAGCCCGGATCATCCGGGATGTGCATCTTGCGGTACTTGCCGAGCAGGGTACCGTCCTTCTCGAACACCACGGCGGTGTTGTGGTACAGGCCGGCAGCGCGGCGCTCGAACAGCGAGCCGACCAGCACCACGCCATGCTTCTTCGCCAGCGCGCCCAGGCGCTCGGTGCTCGGGCCCGGAATCGGCTCGGCCAGGTCGAACTCGTCCACCGACTCGTGCTGGCAGAAGTACGGGCCGTTGTGCAGTTCCTGCAGCAGCACCAGCTTGGCACCCTGGGCAGCCGCCTCGGCCACGCGTGCTTCGATCACCGCCAGGTTGGCGGCGGCATCACCGTGGTTGCGCTCCTGGATCAGGGCGACGGTAAGGGGGCTGCGCGAGTTCATGCGGGGCGTTCCTGCGGGGGAAAACCTGCATGTTAGCGCGGATGGACGGCGACGGCGTGTTGCGCGCTGAATGGGTGCTGGTAGTGCCGGCCGCTGGCCGGCAATCCCGTGGATCCATCAGGCATTGCATGGTTGCCGGCCAGCGGCCGGCACTACCGCTTACGCCTTCAACAGCCCGGCCGGCAGCTGCATGGTGATGCAGTGCAGGCTGCCGTTCTGCCAGATCAGCGAGCGGCAGGGTACCTGCACGATCTCGCGGCCCGGGTGTGCCTGGGCCAGTACATCGCGGGCCAGGTCGTCGGCCGGGTCGCCGTAGGCCGGCATCAGCACCGCGCCATTGACGATCAGGTAGTTGGCGTACGACGCAGCCAGCCGGCGGCCTTCGTCGATCACCGGCTGCGCCCACGGCAGCGGGAACAGGCGGTACGGCTGGCCATCCTTGGTGCGCAGCGCGGCCAGCTCATTGCCCATCGCCTGCAGTTCGGCGTAGTGCGAGTCGCTCTCGTCGTCGCAGGCCTGGTAGACGATGCTGTCAGCCGAGGCGAAGCGGGCGAGGGTATCGATGTGGGCGTCGGTGTCGTCGCCTTCCAGGTAGCCGTGGTCCAGCCACAGCACGCGGTCCTGCTGCAGCCAGTCGGCCAGGTCGGCGCTCAGGCTGGCGCGGTCGCGGTCCGGGTGGCGCTCGTGCAGGCACTTCCAGGTGGTCAGCAGGGTGCCTTCGCCGTCGGTCTCGATGCCGCCGCCTTCCAGCGCGAACGGAATGCTGCGCACCGGTGCGTCATTGAACACGCCGGCCTGGTCGAGCACGCCCACCAGCTGGTCATCCAGGGTGGCATCGAACTTGCCGCCCCAGCCGGTGAAGCGGAAATCCAGCAGCTGGAAACCGCCGTCGGCACGGCGCAGGGTGATCGGGCCGGAGTCGCGCAGCCAGGTATCGTCGTAGGCCGCCGTGGTGAAGTGGACCTTGTCCATGTCGATGCGGTTGGAACGCAGCCGCATCTCCGCATAGGTCTCCACATCATCGTCGGCCACGCAGATCAGCACCGGCTGGAAGCGGGTGATGGCCGCGACCAGGGCGATGTAGGTCTCTTCCACCTGGCCCAGGCGGTCGGCCCAGTCGGTGTCGGCGGTGGGCCAGGCAATCAGGACGCCGCTCTGGGCTTCCCACTCGGCAGGAAAACGAAGGGTCTGGTTCATGGTCTCGCTACACAGGCCCGCCCACGGCGGGTAAAGGGATCAACGGATCGGTGGTTTCGGGCCGATTTCGTTCGGGTCCGCCTGGTTGGCCACCACGTTGATCACCTTCTGCTTCTCGAAGTAGACGGTGAACTGCGGGTACACCCAGCGGTTGATGGTCGGCCACTGCCGCTTCTGCCCGCCACGCGGCTGCAGCTGCTCGTTGGGCGCGCCGAACTGCGCCTGCACCTGCTGCATGCTCTGGCCGCGCACGGGCACGGCACCGGCCGGCTTCTCGCGGGCACGATCGACAAGCAGGGTATCGGCCAGTGCCGGTGTGGCGGCGGCCAGGGTGGCCATCATGGCCAGGGCGGACAGGTAACGCTTCATCTCGATCTACTCCCCAGTGGTCAAGAAAGGCGATTACAGCAAAAACGGCAGGAAAAAGCCGCATAAACAAAAAACCGCCCGAAGGCGGTTTCTTGCATCGGGTCGGCCCCGCGTAGGGCCAGCCGCAGCCGGAAGGCTGTGAGGCTTAGCGCTGACGCGCCTTGAAACGCGGGTTCGACTTGCAGATGACGAAGATCTTGCCACGACGACGCACGACCTTGCAGTCACGGTGACGGGCCTTCGCCGACTTCAGGGAGGACAGGACTTTCATGGCATACCTCGGCGTAAACAGTAGTTGTTCGGGTGGAGCGTGGCCGCGATATGCGAAAGACAATCGGCAGTTGACGCTCGTTCAAGCCCGCCATTCTACCGGGCTTTTCCTCATGGTTTCAAGTGGTTGCACAAAAGATCCCGCTGGGGGCGTCTGGCAGGGGCTAGAATGCCCTCTTCACACGCTCTGGGACCCCCATGAATCCACTCGCTCCCGTCCTGACCATCGACGGCCCATCCGGGGCCGGCAAGGGTACCATCAGCCGCATCATCGCGCGCAGGATGGGCTGGCATTACCTGGATTCGGGCGCGCTGTACCGGGCAGTGGGCGTCGCCGCAAGCTGGGCCGACATCGATACCTCCGACGCCTCGGCGCTGGTCCGCTGCACCTTCGACACCCACGTTCAGTTTGTCGAGCAGGGTGATGCCATGCGGGTCATGGTCAACGGCACCGATGCCACCGACGAACTGCGCCTGGAGACCACCGGTGCGCTGGCCTCGGCCATTGCCGCCATTCCGGAGGTCCGGGCTGCCCTGAAGGAGCGCCAGCGCGCATTCAGGGAGCTGCCCGGGCTGGTCGCCGATGGCCGCGACATGGGCACGGTGATCTTCCCGGACGCCTCCTACAAGGTCTTCCTGACCGCCAGTGCCGAGGAGCGCGCCGAGCGCCGGCATAAGCAGTTGAAAGACAAGGGGGTTTCTGTTAACTTTGATGACCTCCTGCGCGAGATCATGGCCCGCGACGCCCGTGATGCTCAGCGTACCGTGGCGCCCCTGAAGCCGGCAGACGATGCTGTCCTCATCGACACCACAGGCATCGGCATCGATGATGTCGTTGCCAGAGTGATGGATCTGCTTCCGGTTCCGGCTGCCTGATCCGTTCGCGCGGGAGCGCTGCCAGCAGCATCGGCGGTGGTCGCGCATAGCAGTGCTGTACCAGCTCCGTCGCGCAATGATGCGTGGCGGTTTTCCTACTACACACGACCTGCTTTTCCGGGGTCGACCAACAGGCGGGCGGTCGCCATTCCCCTGAAGGGGACGCCACCGACCCATGTGTCCAACAGAGTAAATCTAATGACCGAATCATTTGCCGAACTGTTTGAAGCCAGCCAGGCCAACCTGGCCAAGCTGAAGCCGGGCGCCATCGTCAGCGGTACCGTTGTTGAAGTCCGCGGCGACGTCGTGGTGATCAACGCTGGCCTGAAGTCCGAAGGCATCGTGCCGATCGAACAGTTCCGTAACGACGCTGGCGAAATCGACGTCGCCGAAGGCGACATCGTCAAGGTCGCCCTCGACTCGATCGAGAACGGCTTCGGCGAAACCGTCCTGTCGCGCGAGAAGGCCAAGCGCGCGATGGTGTGGGACGAGCTGGAAGAAGCGTTGGAAAAGAACGAAACCATCACCGGCCGCATCAGCGGCAAGGTCAAGGGTGGTTTCACCGTGGACATCAAGGATGTCCGCGCCTTCCTGCCGGGTTCCCTGGTCGATGTGCGCCCGGTGCGCGATCCGGCCTACCTGGAAGGCAAGGAACTCGAGTTCAAGCTCATCAAGCTGGACCGCAAGCGTAACAACGTCGTGGTCTCGCGCCGCGCTGTCGTCGAAAGCGAGCACTCGGAAGAGCGCGAGCAGCTGATGGACAAGCTGCAGGAAGGCGCGATCCTGAAGGGTGTCGTCAAGAACCTGACCGACTACGGCGCATTCGTGGACCTGGGCGGTATCGACGGCCTGCTGCACATCACCGACATGGCGTGGAAGCGCGTGCGTCACCCGTCGGAAGTCGTGAACGTCGGCGACGAGCTGGACGTCCGCGTGCTGAAGTTCGACCGCGAGCGCAATCGCGTTTCGCTGGGCCTGAAGCAGCTGGGCGAGGATCCGTGGGACAACATCGGCCGTCGTTACCCGGCCAACAGCCGCGTCTTCGGCAAGGTCTCCAACGTCACCGATTACGGTGCGTTCGTTGAGATCGAGCCGGGCGTCGAAGGCCTGGTGCACGTCTCCGAGATGGATTGGACCAACAAGAACGTCAACCCGTCCAAGGTTGTCCAGGTTGGTGATGAAGTCGAAGTGATGGTGCTGGACGTCGATGAAGAGCGTCGCCGTATCTCGCTGGGCATGAAGCAGGTTGCCGCCAATCCGTGGGAAACCTTCGCTGCCACCCACAAGAAGGGTGACAAGGTGTCGGGCCAGATCAAGTCGATCACCGACTTCGGCATCTTCATCGGCCTGGACGGCGGCATCGACGGCCTGGTCCACCTGTCCGACATCAGCTGGAACACCACCGGCGAAGACGTCGTTCGCAACTTCAAGAAGGGCGATACCCTGGACGCCGTCGTCCTGGCTGTCGATCCGGAGCGCGAGCGCATCTCCCTGGGCGTGAAGCAGCTGGAGCAGGATCCGTTCGGCCAGTACATGGCTGCCAATCCGAAGGGCTCCAAGGTCGAAGGCGTGGTGAAGGAAGTCGACGCCAAGGGCGCGATCATCGAGCTGGCTGACGGCATCGAAGGTTACGTCTCGGCCCGCGACATCGCCAACGAGCGCGTTGACGACGCCACCCAGCACCTGAAGGTCGGCGACAAGGTCGAAGCCAAGTTCGTGGGCATGGACCGCAAGGGCCGTACCCTGCAGCTGTCGATCAAGGCCAAGGACGACGCGGAAATGCGCGAAGTGCTGGAGGAATACCAGTCCTCTTCGGCTTCCAGCGGCACCACCCAGCTGGGCGCGCTGCTGCGTGCACAGCTGAACGGCAACAAGTCCGAGTAATCGGCCTTACGCTGTTCGTTGTTTCCTGGACGGCCCGGGCATTGCCCGGGCCGTTTCAGGCTGAGATGCCCCTGATGTGAGCCGGTAATGACCAAATCCGAACTGATCGAAATCCTTGCGCGCCGCCAGGCGCACCTGAAGGCCGATGATGTCGATCTGGCGGTGAAGTCGTTGCTGGAAATGATGGGCGGATCGCTGGCCGCCGGGGATCGCATCGAAATCCGCGGTTTTGGCAGCTTCTCGCTGCACTATCGTCCGCCGCGCCTGGGCCGCAACCCGAAGACCGGCGAATCGGTTGCCCTGCCGGGCAAGCATGTCCCCCATTTCAAGCCGGGCAAGGAACTGCGCGAGCGGGTCAGCAGTGTGCTGCCGCTGGACGCCGATCCGGCCTGAGCCTTCCGTCGCGCCACCGCGTGCGAATCCAGCCGCGAGTCGGATAAGCTACGGACTCCTGCCACTGGAGCTGTCGCATGAAGGTTTTTCGTCTGCTGGTCCTGCTGGCGGTGCTGATCCTTGGATTGATCATCGGTGCGGTCAACATGACCGCGATGTCGATCAACCTGCTGTTTACCCAACTGCACACCTCGGTGGGCGTGGCCCTGATCGCCGCGCTGCTGGTCGGTGTCGTGGTCGGTGCCGGGCTGGTGCTGGTGAGCGTGGTCATTCCGCTCTATGGCCAGCTGCGCCGCGCCAACAAGTCCGCTGTCGCCTCGCCGGCACCGGTTGCTTCCCCCCAATCTTTTGATGGACGTTGATCGAAGATGGATTTCGTCACCGAGTGGTTCTGGTTCTTCCTGTTCGTTCCGCTGGCCGCCCTGGCCGGGTGGGTGATCGGACGGCGTGGTGGTCAACGCCACGGTGACAGCCAGGTCAGCCGCCTGTCGAGCACCTATTTCCGTGGCCTGAACTACCTGCTCAACGAGCAGCCGGACAAGGCCATCGAACTGTTCCTGCACATCGCCGAGCTGGACAAGGAAACCTTCGAGACCCAGGTCGCGCTGGGCCATCTGTTCCGCCGCCGTGGTGAAGTCGACCGCGCCATCCGCCTGCACCAGGGGCTGGTCAATCGCCATGACCTGAGTGATGCGCAGCGCGTACAGGCCCTGCTGGCCCTGGGCGAGGACTACATGAAGTCCGGCCTGCTGGATCGCGCCGAGACCGTGTTCACCGAGCTGGCGCAGCTGGATCAGCGTGCACCGCAGGCGCTCAAGCACCTGATCGGCATCTATCAGGCCGAACGCGACTGGGAAAAGGCGATCGACAACGCGACCCGTTTCGAGGACGTCACCGGCGAGCCGATGGGCAAGCTGATCGGGCAGTTCGAATGCGAACTGGCCGAACGTTTCCGTGGCGCCGGCAAGCTGGAAGAGGCGAGGGCGGCGATCGCCCGGGCCTACCAGGCCGACGCGATGTCGGTGCGCGCCGGCATCATCGAGGGCCGGCTGGAAACCGACGCGGGCAATCCCGAGGCCGCCGTCCGCGCCTTCGAGCGTGCCGCGCGCAACGACCCCGAATACCTGCCGGAACTGCTGCCGGCGCTGATGCAGAACTATCGCAAGGTTGGCGATCTGGCAGGCGCACGCGCGTTCCTGTCGGAGATGACCGAGCACTACCGCGGAATCGCCCCGGTACTGGCGCTGACCCGGCTGATGGAAGAGCAGGAAGGCGTGGCGCCGGCCCGTGCCTACCTCGGCCGCCAGCTCAAGGATCGCCCGTCGGTCCGTGGCGAATCCGCGCTGATCGACCTGACCCTCGCCGAGGGAGCCGATTCCACCGCCACCCTGCATGACCTCAAGCACATCACCGACCAGCTGCTGGTGCGCAACCCGGCCTATCGCTGCACGCGCTGCGGCTTCGGTGCGCGTACCCACCACTGGCAGTGTCCGAGCTGCAAGGAGTGGGGGACGGTCAAGCCGCTGCTGAACTACGCGGTGCTCTGATCCATGCCCTGGCTTGTAATGGGCGCGCTGCTGGGGCTCGCCCTGCTGAGTGCGTTGCTGACCTGGGCTGCACGCGGCTATGCGCTGCGCCAGCAGTTGATGGACCAGCCCGGCGAACGCCGCAGCCATAGCGTCGCCACCCCACGCGGTGGCGGCATCGCCATCGTCATCAGCCTGCTGGTGACTGCCGGCGTGGCCATCTGGGCCTGGCCCGAAAGCACGCCGACGGTGCTGGTGGCCAGCCTTGGGCTGGTGCTGGTGGCCGGCATCGGCTGGTGGGACGATCACAGGCCCCTGCCGGCGATGCGTCGCCTGCTGGTGCATTTCATCGCCGCAGCGCTGCTGGCCGGCCTGGTCAAGATGAATGGTGGCAGCTGGCTGCTGGCGGTGCTGGTGCTGCTGTTCACCGCCTCGCTGATCAACATCTGGAATTTCATGGACGGCATCAATGGCATTGCTGCCAGCCAGGCCGTCGTGGCGATGCTGGGGCTGGCGCCGGTGCTGCCGTGGCCGTACTCGCTGGCCGCCGTGGCCCTGGGCCTGGCCTGCCTTGGATTCCTGCCGTTCAACTTCCCTCGGGCCCGGATCTTCATGGGCGATGTCGGAAGCGGCGCGCTGGGGTATGCGGTCGCCGCCGTGCTGGCGCTCGCCAGCGTGCGCACCGATATCAACTGGATCCTGCTGCTGGTGCCGGTTTCGCCGTTCCTCGTGGACGCCGGCTTCACACTGCTGGCGCGCATCATTTCCGGACAACGCTGGATGGAACCCCATACCCAGCACGTCTACCAGCGCGCGGTGCAGGCAGGAGCCAGTCACCCCCAGGTGACAGGGATGTACTTTGCTTTGGGCCTGTTCAGTATTACAGTGTTCAATGTCTGCTCCAATTTGCAGCCGAGGTGGGAGGCTGCCGTGGCGATCACGTGGTTCATCGCGTTGAGCGTCCTCTGGCTCCTCCTGCGCAATGGAATGCGCCACCGACAAGGAAATACCTGACTTATGGCTTCACCCTGGCGGGACAGAATCCTCGGCCTGATGCCGCGTTCGGCCATCGTCTGCCACGACCTCTTCATGGTCTGGGCATGCTGGCAGTTGCTCCATGCAGGGCGCTACTCGATCCTGCCCAACGCCCCGGCACTGCCCCTGTGGAACGTCGATACCACCCTGGTCCTGTTGCTGCAGGGCCTGGTGTTCTGGCGCGTGGGCCTGTACCGCGGCCTGTGGCGGTTCGCCAGCGTCAGCGACCTGCTGAACATCTTCAAGGCCAGCTTCATCGGCATGGTGGCGATCGTCCTGGTGCTGATGTGGAAGCGCTTCGACGGCGTGCCGATGTCGGTGCTGGTGATCTATCCGTTCGCGCTGTCGGCACTGCTCGGCGCGCCGCGCCTGCTGTACCGCGCCTGGAAGGACTACCAGGCACTGCAGTCCGATTCCAGCGCCCGCCGCGTGCTGATCCTCGGCGCCGGCCAGGCTGCCGAAACCCTGGTGCGCGACCTGCGCCGTTCCGGCAACTTCGAGCCGGTCGGCCTGCTCGACGATGCACCGCACCTGCGTGGTGCCAAGCTGCAGGGCCTGCCGATCCTCGGCACCCTGGATGACGCGCCGACGGTGGTCCGCGAGACCGCTGCCAAGCTGCTGGTCATTGCCATGCCGTCGCTGGATGCCGCGGGCATGCAGCGTGTCGTCGCGATCTGCGAAAGCACCGGCGTGCCGTTCCGTACCGTGCCCAAGCTCAGTGACATCCTGCAGGGCCAGTCGCTGCCGGGCCAGTTGAAGGAAGTGGCGATCGAGGATCTGCTGGGCCGCAAGCCGATCATGCCGGACTGGAACCTGATCCGCGGCTGGTTGGGCGGGCGCACCGTAATGGTTACCGGCGCCGGTGGTTCGATCGGCTCGGAGCTGTGTCGCCAGTGCGCCCGGCATGGCGCCGGTCGCATCATCCTGCTGGAGATCAGTGAACTGCTGTTGCTGACCATCGAAGGCGAGCTGCGTCGCAGCTTCCCCGATGTCGAGATCGAGGCGGTACTGGGCGATTGTGGTGACCCGGCGGTGATCCGCCACGCGCTGTCGCTGCACCCGGTCGATACCGCTTTCCATGCGGCCGCCTACAAGCATGTACCGGTGCTGGAGCGCCAGCTGCGCGAAGCGGTGCGCAACAACATCCTGGCGACCGAGAACGTGGCCCGCGCCTGCCTGGAAGCGCGCGTGGAGCATTTCGTGTTCATCTCCACCGACAAGGCGGTCGACCCGGTCAATGCGCTGGGTGCCAGCAAGCGCTACGCCGAGATGATCTGCCAGAGCCTGGACCAGAAGTCCACGCATACCCGTTTCGTCACGGTGCGCTTCGGCAACGTGCTGGCGTCGGCTGGCAGCGTGGTGCCGCTGTTCCGCGAGCAGATCCTGCGTGGCGGGCCGGTCACTGTCACCGACCCGGAAGTCAGCCGTTACTTCATGACCATCCCCGAGGCCTGCCAGCTGATCCTGCAGGCGGCCGCCTCGGCGTCACATGGCGCGATCTACACCCTCGACATGGGCGAGCCGGTGCCGATCCGCGTGCTGGCCGAACAGATGATCCGCCTGACCGGCAAGCAGCCGTACAAGGATATCCAGATCATCTATACCGGCCTGCGTCCGGGCGAGAAGCTGCACGAGACGCTGTTCTATTCGGACGAAGACTACCGCTCGACCGCGCACCCGAAGATTCTCGAGGCCGGCGTGCGTACGTTCTCTCGGGATATGGTGCTGGGCAACGTCCCACGCCTGCGTGAGGCGATTGCCAGCTACGACACCGCCAGCATCCAGGAAATCCTGTTTGCGACGATGCCGGAGTTCTCGCCAATCGAACAGGATGCTTACATTTCATCCGCTAAAGTCGTGCCTTTTCCGGCACGTGAGGCCAACAGGCACCAATGAGCAAGCGAATTCGCAAAGCAGTTTTCCCGGTGGCAGGGCTGGGGACGCGTTTTTTGCCAGCAACCAAGACTGTGCCGAAGGAGATGCTGCCGATCATTGATCGACCGCTGATCCAGTACGCCGTGGATGAGGCGATCGAAGCCGGCTGCGACACGCTGGTGTTCATCACCAACCGCTACAAGCACGCGGTCGCCGACTATTTCGACAAGGCCTACGAGCTGGAGCAGAAGCTCGAGCGCGCTGGCAAGCAGGAACAGCTGGAGTTGATCCGGCACGTGCTGCCCAACGGCGTCCGCGCGATCTTTGTCACGCAGGCCGAGGCCCTGGGCCTGGGGCACGCGGTGCTGTGTGCCAAGGCGGTGATCGGCGACGAGCCCTTCGCCGTGCTGCTGCCCGACGACCTGATCTGGAACCGCGGTGCCGGCGCGCTGAAGCAGATGGCCGACCTCAACGAAGCCAGTGGCGCCAGCGTGATCGCGGTTGAAGACGTGCCGCACGAGAAGACTGCCAGCTACGGCATCGTCGCCACCGAGGCATTCGATGGCCGCAAGGGCCGTATTTCGCAGATCGTCGAGAAGCCGAAGCCGGAGGACGCGCCGAGCGACCTGGCCGTGGTCGGCCGTTACGTGCTCAGCCCGAAGATCTTCGAGCTGCTGGAGCAGACCGGCAGCGGTGCCGGCGGCGAGATCCAGCTGACCGATGCGATCGCGCAGCTGCTGAAGACCGAAGAGGTCGATGCGTACCGCTTCGAGGGCACCCGCTTCGACTGCGGCACGCATCTGGGGCTGGTGGAGGCGACGATCCGCTTCGCGCTGGACAACCCGAAGCTGGCTGGCCCGGCGCGGGAGAAGCTGGCGGCGATGTTGGCGGAGTAAGGTTTATCAAGCGCTCCGCCAGCGCCTTCCTGCCAAAGTGGGGGAGGCGCGGGCAGGCCGCTGCAGGACACGCCGTAAACCCCCCTCCGGGGTCCGGCCCAGCCGCTGGCGGCTGTGCGTTCGGGCGCTTGCGAAGCAGTGCTTCGCAAGCAAAGCGCCCTCACCCATGGGGGCTCGATGGCGCCATCCATGGCGCCAACGGTCCTGCAGCGGCCTGCCCACGCCTCTCGACAGTTTCCTGCGGGCGCGGACGGGAAGGGCGGAATCAAGGTCAAGAGCAAAAGCAAAAAGGCAGCCGGTGGCTGCCTTTTTTGTTTCCGCGAGCGTCGAGTCGGGGTCGGATCCCTTTGCGTAGCAAAGGGCTCTGACCCCAGCTCTTGATCCTGCCTTTGCTCACCCCTCCGCCGCGCGGAATGATGGATGGCGCGGGTGGGTGAGGCTGACCGGGACTGTCAGCGGCATGGATGCCGCTGCCAAGCCCCCAGGGACGGGTTCACGGCGTGTCCCGGGCAGCCTCACCCAC
Organism: Stenotrophomonas sp. S4; assembly: GCF_054187805.2. Classification (NCBI taxonomy): domain Bacteria; kingdom Pseudomonadati; phylum Pseudomonadota; class Gammaproteobacteria; order Lysobacterales; family Lysobacteraceae; genus Stenotrophomonas; species Stenotrophomonas sp. S4. Next base: position 1,998,417 of record NZ_CM196188.1, read on the forward strand.
CCGGGCCCCACAGCCAACCAGCAATCAGCCGGCAAAGCCTTGAACCTTACAGCGCTTCGAAAATACCCGCCGCGCCCATGCCGGTGCCGATGCACATCGTCACCATGCCGTACTTCTGCTGGCGACGACGCAGGCCGTGCAGCAGGGTCGCGGTACGGATTGCGCCGGTCGCGCCCAGCGGGTGGCCCAGGGCAATCGCGCCGCCCAGCGGGTTCACCTTGCCCGGGTCCAGGCCGCAATCGCGGATCACGGCCAGCGACTGCGCGGCGAACGCTTCGTTCAGTTCAATCCAGTCCAGCTGGTCTTGGGTCAGGCCGGCCTGCTTCAGTGCCTTCGGAATCGCGGCAATCGGGCCGATGCCCATCACTTCCGGGCGCACGCCGGCCACCGAGAAGCTGACGAAACGGGCCAGCGGGGTCAGGCCGTAATCCTTGATCGCCTGCTCCGAGGCCAGCAGCACGGCGCCGGCGCCATCGCTCATCTGCGACGAGTTGCCGGCGGTGACGGTGCCGCCGAACTGGCCGTTGCGGAACACCGGCCGCAGCTTGGCCAAGCCTTCAGCCGAGGAGTCCGGGCGCGGGCCTTCGTCGGTGTCGGCGATCTTGTTGCGGGTGATGATGCGCTGGCCGTCGGCCAGGTCCGGCAGGTGCGAGACGATCTCGTACGGGCTGATCTCGTCCTTGAACTCGCCGCTCTGGATCGCGGCCATGGCCTTCTGGTGCGAGGCCAGGGCGAAGGCGTCCTGGTCTTCGCGCGAGACCTTCCACTCTTCAGCCACCTTCTCGGCGGTGATGCCCATGCCGTAGGCGATGGCGACGTGGTCGTTGTCAAACACGCTCGGCGCCATGGCGATCTTGTTGCCCATCATCGGCACCATCGACATCGACTCGGTGCCACCGGCCAGCATCAGGTCGGCGTTGCCCAGGCGGATCGCGTCTGCGGCCTGCGCCACGGCCTGCAGGCCGGAAGAGCAGAAGCGGTTCACGGTCTGCGCCGCGATGGTGTTCGGCAGGCCGGCCAGCAGCACGCCGATGCGCGCCACGTTCATGCCCTGCTCGGCTTCCGGCATGGCGCAGCCGATGATCGCGTCATCGATGCGGTTGACGTCCACGCCCGGGGCCTGGGCAACGACGCTGCGCAGCACGTGCGCAAGCATGTCATCGGGGCGGGTGTTGCGGAACATGCCCTTGGGCGCCTTGCCGACCGGGGTACGGGTGGCGGCGACGATGTAGGCGTCCTGGATTTGCTTGGTCATTGCAGTGATCTCTCGAATTTTTTAGCCGGAGTGCCGACCAACGGTCGGCACCCACCAGAGGCAGAGGAGTGCCGACCAAGGGTCGGCACCCGCCATCAATCAGTTACGCAGCGGCTTGCCGGTCTTCAGCATGTGCGCGATGCGGGCCTGGGTCTTTTCCTGCTGGGCCAGTTCGACGAAGTGCTTGCGCTCCAGGGTCAGCAGCCACTCTTCGTCGACCAGGGTGCCGCGGTCGACCTTGCCGCCGCACAGCACGGTGGCGATGCGCTCGGCGATCTCGTAGTCGTACGGGCTGATGAAACGGCCTTCCAGCATGTTGACCAGCATCATCTTGAAGGTGGCGATACCGACGTCACCGGCGACCTGGATGCGGCGTGCCGGCAGCGGCGGACGATAGCCCGCTTCGGCCAGGGCGCGCGCTTCGGCCTTGGCGATGTGCAGCGCCTCGTAGCTGTTGAACACCACCTTGTCGGTGCTGCGCAGCAGGCCCAGTTCCTTGGCGTTGACCGCCGAGTTGGACACCTTGGCCATCGCCACGGTCTCGAAGGTCTTCTTCAGTTCGGCGAACACGTCGCCGCCCGGGCCCGCGGCCTGCGAGGCGCGCACGGCCAGTTCCTTCAGGCCACCACCGGCCGGCAGCAGGCCGACGCCAGCCTCGACCAGGCCGATGTAGCTTTCCAGGAAGGCCACGGTCTTGGCGCTGTGCATCTGGAACTCGCAGCCGCCACCCAGGGCCAGGCCACGCACGGCAGCCACCACCGGCACCAGCGAGTACTTGATGCGCTGGCTGGTGCGCTGGAAGTTGGCAACCATTTCTTCGAACTGGTCGACCTTGCCGGCCTGCAGCAGGCCCAGAGCGCCGGCCAGGTCGGCACCGGCGGAGAAGGGTTCCTTCTGCTGCCAGATCACCAGGCCCTGGAAGTCCTTCTCGGCGCGGCTGACGCATTCCTGCAGGCCGTCCAGCACCTGGTCGGACACGGTGTTCATCTTGGTCTTGAAGCTGACCACGGCGATGCCATCACCGTCGTGCCACATGCGCAGGCCGTCGTTCTCGAACACGGTCTCGCCCGGCGCGAACTTCTCGCCCAGCAGCGGATCCGGGAAACGCTGGCGCTGGTACACCGGCAGCGACGAGCGCGGCAGCTTGGCGTTGCGCGACGGGCTGTAGCTGCCTTCGGCGGCATGCACGCCGTCGCGGCCATCGAACACCCAGTCCGGCAGCGGGGCGTTGCTCATGCTCTTGCCGGCGACGATGTCATCGGCGATCCACTGCGCGACCTGCTTCCAGCCGGCGGCCTGCCAGGTTTCGAACGGGCCCAGCGACCAGCCGTAGCCCCAGCGGATGGCCAGGTCGACGTCGCGCGCGGTCTCGGCGATGTCGGCCAGGTGATAGGCGCTGTAGTGGAACAGGTCGCGGAAGGTCGCCCACAGGAACTGCGCCTGCGGGTGCTGGCTCTCGCGCAGCTTGGCGAACTTCTCGGCCGGGTTCTTGATCTTCAGGATCTCGACCACTTCCGGTGCAGCGGCGCGGTCGGCCGGGCGGTAGTCCTGCTTCTCCAGGTCCAGCACCACGATGTCCTTGCCGACCTTGCGGAAGATGCCGGCGCCGGTCTTCTGGCCCAGCGCGCCCTTGGAAATCAGCGCGTCCAGCCACTTCGGCGACTTGAAGAATTCATGCCACGGGTCATTCGGCAGGGTGTCGCCCATGGTCTTGATGACGTGGGCCATGGTGTCCAGGCCGACCACGTCGGAGGTGCGGTAGGTGGCCGACTTCGGGCGGCCGACCAGCGGGCCGGTCAGGCCGTCCACTTCATCGAAGCCCAGGCCGAACTGCTGGGTGTGGTGGATGGTGGACAGGATCGAGAACACGCCGATGCGGTTGCCGATGAAGTTCGGGGTGTCCTTGGCGTACACCACGCCCTTGCCCAGGGTGGTGACCAGGAATTCTTCCAGGCCTTCCAGCACGGCGGCGTCGGTGGTGGTGGCCGGGATCAGCTCGGCCAGGTGCATGTAGCGCGGCGGGTTGAAGAAGTGCACGCCGCAGAAGCGGTGGCGCAGCTGCTCGGGCAGCACGTCGGCCAGCTTGTTGATGCCCAGGCCCGAGGTGTTGGAGGCCAGCACCGCGTGGTCGGCCACGAACGGCGCGATCTTCTTGTACAGGTCCTGCTTCCAGTCCATGCGCTCGGCGATGGCCTCGATGATCAGGTCGCAGTCCTTCAGCTGCTCCAGGCCGGACTCGTAGTTGGCCGGGGTGATGGCTTCGGCCAGCGACTTGCTGGCCAGCGGTGCCGGGCTCAGCTTGCCCAGGTTGGCGATCGCCTTCAGCACGATGCCGTCGGCCGGACCTTCCTTGGCGGGCAGGTCGAACAGCACGGTGTCGACGCCAGCGTTGGTGAGGTGGGCGGCGATCTGGGCACCCATGACGCCGGCACCCAGCACGGCGGCGCGGCGGACTAGCAGGGAATTGGACATGGTGTAGGGCCTTTGTTGGTCAGCAGTTACTGGGTGGAATCAAAGGGAAGCGGGCAGGGCGCTGGCGCGAGCGGCGGCGCGGAACCCGGCTTCGGCGAAATGGATCAGTTCGTGGGCGGCATGGGCACGATGCGCCGCTTCGGTGACACCGGCGGGACGCTTGATCAGCCCGAAGTCGGCCATGGCATAGGTAAGCGAGCCGGCCAGGAAGTCCAGGCGCCAGTACAGCTCTTCCTTGCTCAGGTCGGGCACGCACTCGCCGATGGCTTTGCCGAACGCGCGCAGCACGTGGCCGTAGTGGTCGGACAGGAATTTGCGCAGGTTGTCGTTCTTCTCGGCGTAGGCGCGGGCGATCACGCGCACGAAGGCGCCGCCGTTCTGGCGGTCCTGGGCCAGCGCCAGTGCCGGTTCGACGAAGGCGGCCAGCACCGGGCGCAGCTGCCCGGGGTGTTCGCTGCGGGCGCGCTCGAGCTGCGACAGGCGGGCGCCGGTCATCTCGTCCATGCGGCGGCGGAACACCTCGTTGACCAGGTTTTCCTTGGAGCCGAAGTGGTAGTTGACCGCAGCGATGTTGACGTCGGCCTGGCTGGTCACCTGGCGCAGCGAAGTGCCGGCGAAGCCGTGCTGTGCGAACAGCTCCTCGGCCGCGCCGAGAATGCGGTCCTTGGTCGAGAAGTGGGCGGGTTTGGCCATCGGCGGGCAGACCTTAATCAAACGATTGTTTGATACTAGGACCAGACGGTACCGTATGGCATTTTGCAGTGCAGCAAAATCCTGTCGCCCGGTTACAAGGGATTCAGTAGTGCCAGCCCATGGCTGGCAACGCATGATCCTGAATGGGCAGGCTCCGGCGCTCGATATCCCGCATCCTGCCTGCCAGCCATGGGCTGGCACTACTGCACGGGATCTTTTACAATTCGCCTACGTTTATCAGGCTAAGCCCGCGTCCCGACGCGGGTTTTTTTCATGTTACCCTTCGGGCCATCAGCGGCCCGATTCCATTGGAGACATCCCATGGCGCTGGAGCGCACCCTTTCGATCATCAAGCCGGACGCCGTTGCCAAGAACGTCATCGGCGAAATCTACGCCCGCTTCGAGAAGGCCGGCCTGAAGGTCGTGGCCGCCAAGTACAAGCAGCTGTCGCGCCGTGAAGCCGAAGGCTTCTACGCCGTGCACCGCGAGCGTCCGTTCTTCAACGCGCTGGTCGAGTTCATGATCTCCGGCCCGGTGATGATCCAGGCCCTGGAAGGCGAGAACGCCGTCCTGGCCCACCGCGACCTGCTGGGCGCCACCAACCCGAAGGAAGCCGCTGCGGGCACCATCCGCGCCGACTTCGCCGAATCCATCGATGCCAACGCCGCCCACGGCTCGGACTCGGTCGAGAATGCCGCGATTGAAATCGCCTACTTCTTCGCCGCCACCGAAGTCGTCTCGCGCTGAGAGTAATGCCGTGAACGAGGTCGTACAGTCCCCCGCCATCCAGCCGCTGCCGAAGTCGGCACCCACGGCTGGCAAGCAGAACCTGCTCGACCTCGATCGCGCGGGCCTGGAGAAGTTCTTCGTCGAGGTTCTTGGCGAAAAGAAGTTCCGTGCCCATCAGGTGATGAAGTGGATCCACCATCGCTACGTCACCGACTTCGATGAAATGACCGACCTCGGCAAGGTCCTGCGCGCCAAGCTGCAGGCCCATGCCGAGGTGCTGGTTCCCAACATCGTGTTCGACAAGCCCTCCGCCGACGGCACCCACAAATGGCTGCTGGCGATGGGCGTGGATGGCAAGAACGCCATCGAGACCGTGTACATCCCGGACAAGACCCGCGGCACGCTGTGCGTGTCCTCGCAGGTCGGTTGCGGCCTGAACTGCACGTTCTGCTCCACCGCCACCCAGGGCTTCAACCGCAACCTGACCACTGCCGAGATCATCGGCCAGGTGTGGGTTGCCGCACGCCACCTGGGCAACGTGCCGCACCAGATGCGCCGCCTCACCAACGTGGTGATGATGGGCATGGGCGAGCCGCTGATGAATTTCGACAACGTCGTGCGCGCCATGAGCGTGATGCGCGACGACCTGGGCTACGGCCTGGCCAACAAGCGCGTGACCCTGTCGACCTCCGGCCTGGTGCCGCAGATCGACCGCCTGTCCGCCGAAAGCGACGTGTCACTGGCGGTGTCGCTGCATGCGCCGAACGACGCGCTGCGCGAGACCCTGGTGCCGCTCAACAAGAAGTACCCGATCGCCGAGCTGATGGCCTCGTGCGCACGCTACCTGCGCGCCAACAAGCGCCGCGAGTCGGTCACCTTTGAATACACCCTGATGAAGGGCATCAACGACAAGCCCGAGCATGCCCGCGAGCTGGCCCGCCTGATGCGCCAGTTCGACAACGCGGTGCAGGCCAAGGATTCGGGCAAGGTCAACCTGATCCCGTTCAACCCGTTCCCGGGCACCCGCTACGAGCGTTCGGAAGAAGCGCACATCCGTGCCTTCCAGAAGATCCTGCTCGACAGCAACGTGCTGACCATGGTCCGCCGCACCCGTGGCGACGACATCGACGCCGCCTGTGGCCAGCTCAAGGGCCAGGTGATGGACCGCACCCGCCGCCAGGCGGAGTTGAACAAGACGCTGCAGGCGGGGAAGGGGAGCGATGCCGCGGCCTGACCGCCTCTGGCTGGTTCTGTTCGCAGGCGTGCTGGCCGTTGCGGTCGGCGGCTGCAAATCCCATCCCAAGGCCAAGCTCGGGCCGAGCCAGGCGCCGGTCTATTCGGTGGGTGACCCGGAAAGCGTGCGGCGCGAAGTGCGCTGGCGCGACCTGTTGACCCTGGCGACGCGCGACATGCAGGTCGGCAATCTCGACGCCGCCGAGCGCAAGGTGCGCGAAGCACTGAAGCTGGCGCCCGAGGCTCCCGATGCGCTGGTGCTGCAGGCCGGTATCGATGACCGTCGTGGCCGCACCCGCCAGGCAGGCGAGAATTTCCGCAAGGCCGCCGAGCTGGCGCCGCAGCGCGGAGACGTGCTCAACAACTACGGGGCCTGGCTGTGCCAGCAGGGCCAGCCGGCCGAATCGCTGGCCTGGTTCGACCGCGCGCTGCAGGCGCCGGGCTATGCCACCCCGGGCGAAGCGCAGGCCAACGCCGGCAGCTGCGCACTGGACGCTGGACAGCTCGAACGTGCCGAACGCGACCTGCGTGCGGCGCTCGTCGCAGCTCCGGCCAACCCGGTCGCGCTGGAGTCGATGGCCCAGCTGAGCTTCCGCCAGGGCCGCTTCATGGAGGCCCGGGCCTTCGCCGAACGTAGGATTGCGGCTGCACCCGCAACACGTTCCGTGTTACAACTTGCGTCTCAAATCGAAGCGAGGCTGGGCGATCGGGCGGCATCTGATCGTTATCTGCAGCGGATTCGACAGGAATTTCCGCAGGAAGCGGGCTCCTAACTCCAGGGTTGATGCATTGTGATTGATGACCAGACTGTGAGCGCTCTCGAGACTGCGGCCGGCTGCGGCACCCGCCTGCGCCAGGCCCGTGAAGCGGCCGGACTGACCCTCGAAGATGTCGGCTCGCGCCTGCGCATGCCGGTCCAGGTGGTCAAGTCGCTGGAAGAGGAACAATGGCAGAAGCTGGGGGCGCCGGTGTTCGTGCGCGGCCAGCTGCGCAGCTACGCGCGCCTGCTGGACGTGGACGTGGGCCAACTGCTTGAACAGGCCCAGGTCGGCCCGGTGGTTCCGCCCACCCTGGTCAGCCATACCCACACCCCGCGTGCGCGCCGCATCGCCGAGAACCTCGGCCGGCGCGTGCTGTACGTCGGCATCACCGCCGTGCTGGCGGTGCCGGTGTGGTTCGCTACCCGTGGCCACTTCGACGGCAGCGCGACCCCGTCGCCGAGCACCGCCTCGCTGGACGTGATCCCGGCCGCCGTGCCGGTCACCCCGTCCGCAGCCGGTGCCGAGGCTGTCGCGCCGGCCGAAGCGGCCACTTCCCCGGCCAGCAAGCCGGCGGCGACCCCGTACGTGGCCTCCCTGGCCCCGGTGCCGCGCCCGGCGCCGGCCCCGGCGGTCGCCGGCAATGCGCTGGAAATGCAGTTCAGCGGCGACAGCTGGGTCGACATCGGCGGCCCGGACGGCAGCACCGTCGAGAAGGCGCTGATCAAGTCCGGCGAGACTCGCAGCTTCACGCCGGGCCAGGTGACCCGGGTGACCCTGGGCAACGCCTCGGCGGTCCAGGTTCAGCAGAACGGCGCTATCGTCGATCTGACCCCCTACCAGCGAGCCAACGTGGCACGCTTTCAGGTATCCTCTGAAGGCTCCGTAGTCCCGGTTTCGCACTGAGGCGCGGTTTCACCACCTTCGATTAATCCCAATGGTCCCTCCCGACGGGCGGGGCGAGAGTACGCATGGCGATCGACGATCTGCTCGACGAGCACGAACAAAGTGAACGCGTCCGCAGCTGGCTGCGGAAGAATGGCGCCAGCATCCTCGGTGGCGTAGTCATCGCCATCGGTGCCATTGCCGGCTGGCAGTGGTACCAGAAGGATCAGGGCGGCAAGCTGGCCTCGGCCAATGTCGAGTACCAGAAGGCCCTGCAGGGCCTGCAGCAGAACAAGCTTGACGATGCCGCCAAGGCGGTCAAGGCGCTCGAAGCCGGCCCGTCCAGCATCTACGGCGACCTCGCGGCGCTGCAGCTGGCCAAGGCCCAGGTCGACGCCGGCAAGAACGAAGAAGCACTGGCCACCCTGCGCAATGTGAAGGTCGAGGGTGACCTGCAGCGCGTGGTCGACCAGCGTGTGGCCCGCCTGCTGGTGGCTACCGGCAAGAGCGACGAGGCGATCAAGCTGCTGGGCAGCGCCACCGACAGCAGCAGCCTGGAAATCCATGGCGATGCGCTGATGGCGCAGGGCAAGCGCGATGACGCCCGTGCACAGTACGAGAAGGCGCTGAAGACGCTGGACGTGGCAGCGCCGCAGCGGCGCCTGCTGGAAACCAAGGTTATGGACGCCGGCGGCACGGTCGCCGCCCCTGCGGAGTCGGTTTGATGAGTCAGAAGGTCATGATCACCCGCGTCGCCACCGTGCTCCTGATGGGCATGGCCCTGACCGGCTGCAGCACCATGAAGGGCTGGTTCGCCGGCAAGGACGCGGCCGCGAAGAAGGCACAGGAACCGGCTGAGCTGGTCAAGTTCGAGCCGACCCTGAAGGTCAGCAAGGCCTGGTCGGTCAACCTCGGCAAGGGCGAGCGCCGCATCGGCGTGCGCCAGGGCCCGGCGGTGGCCAACGGCCACGTGTTCGCTGCGGCGATCACCGGTGGCGTGCACGCCATCGACCTGCAGACCGGCAAGAAGGTCTGGACCTGGGAGCCGAAGAAGGAAAAGAAGAAGGCCAAGCTGCGCCTGTCCGGCGGCCCGGGTGTCGGTGAGAACCTGGTCGTGATCGGCACGCTGGATGGCCAGGTCATCGCGCTGGACATCAACGATGGCAGCGAGAAGTGGCGCGCCCGCGTTCCGGGTGAAGTCATCGCCGCGCCGGCCGTTGCCCAGGGCATGGTCTACGTGCGCAGCAACGACGGCCGCGTCACCGGCTTCGATGCCGGCAACGGCACCCAGAAGTGGTTCAACCCGAGCGAACTGCCGGCGCTGACCGTACGCGGCAACGCGCCGGTGGTGACCGGCCCGGGCGTGCTGTTCATCGGCAAGGACGAGGGCGCGGTTGCGGCCCTGGCCCAGCAGGATGGCCGCACCCTGTGGGAACAGAACCTCGGCAACGGCGAAGGCCGCACCGAGCTGGAGCGCATGGCCGACGTTGACGGTGCTCCGGTGCTGGAGGGCAATACCCTCTACGTGAGCAGCTTCAAGAACCAGACCATGGCCATCGAAGGCCCGACCGGTCGCCCGCTGTGGGCGCGCGACCATGGCGGTGCCGGTGGCGTGGCGGTGTCGTCGGGCAATGTGTTCGTCACCGACAACAAGGGCGGCGTGTTCGGCCTGGACAAGGCCAGCGGCGCTGCCATGTGGTCGCAGACCGCACTGGCCCGTCGTTCGCTGACCGGCCCGGCGCTGCACGGCGACTACGTGGTGGTCGGCGACTACAAGGGATACGTGCACTGGTTGCAGGCATCCGATGGTGCGATGGCGGCACGGGCAAAAAGTGGCGGCGACGCCCTGCTGGCCCAGCCGGTCGTCGCAGACGGGGTGCTGCTGGTGCAGAACGTTGATGGCAAGCTGACCGCCTTCCGGTTGGCAAATTAAAAATTGGAGTAATCGCGATGCTGCCTTTGGTCGCCCTGGTTGGACGGCCGAATGTCGGCAAGTCGACTATTTTCAATGCGCTTACGCGCACCCGTGACGCGCTGGTCCATGACCAGCCCGGCGTCACCCGCGACCGCAATTACGGTGTCTGTCGTCTGGACGAGGACAATCATTTCCTCGTCGTCGACACCGGCGGTATCGCGGAAGAGGAAGAGGGACTGGCAGGGGCTACCACCCGCCAGGCCCGCGCCGCTGCGGCGGAAGCCGACCTGATCCTGTTCGTGGTCGATGCCCGTGAGGGAACGTCGGCGATGGACGACGAGATCCTGGCCTGGCTGCGCAAGCTGTCGCGCCCGACGCTGCTGCTGATCAACAAGATCGACGGCACCGACGAGGACACCGTGCGTTCGGAGTTCGCCCGTTACGGCTTCGGCGAGATGCTGACCGTGTCGGCCGCGCATCGTCAGGGCCTGGACGACCTGCTGGACGAAGTGATCCAGCGCCTGCCGGAAGAAGGCAGCGGCGAAGAGCTGGACAACGATCCGAACCGCATCCGCATCGCCTTCGTCGGCCGCCCCAACGTGGGCAAGTCGACGCTGGTCAACCGCATCCTCGGCGAGGAGCGCATGATCGCCTCCGACGTGCCGGGCACCACCCGCGACTCGATCGCCGTGGACCTGGAGCGTGACGGCCGCGAATACCGGCTGATCGATACCGCCGGCCTGCGCCGTCGTTCGCGCGTGGACGAGGTCGTCGAGAAGTTCTCGGTGGTCAAGACCATGCAGTCGATCGAGCAGTGCCAGGTGGCCGTGCTGATGCTCGACGCCACCGAAGGCGTGACCGACCAGGACGCCACCGTGCTCGGTGCCGTGCTCGACGCCGGCCGCGCGCTGGTGATCGCCATCAACAAGTGGGATGGCCTGACCGAGTACCAGCGCGAGCAGGCCGAAACCATGCTGTCGCTGAAGCTGGGCTTCGTGCCGTGGGCCGAGTCCGTGCGCATCTCGGCCAAGCATGGCTCGGGCCTGCGTGAGCTGTTCCGTGCGGTGCACCGCGCGCACGAATCGGCGAACAAGACCTTCACCACCAGCGAAGTGAACAAGGCGCTGGAAGTGGCGTACGAGACCAACCCGCCGCCGACCATCCGCGGCCACGTCTCCAAGCTGCGTTACGTGCACCCGGCTGGGGCAAACCCGCCGACCTTCATCGTGCACGGCACGCGCCTGAAGGAACTGCAGGAATCGTACAAGCGCTACCTGGAGAACTTCTTCCGCAAGCGCTTCAAGCTGATCGGCACGCCGGTGAGCTTCATCTTCCGCGAGGGTACCAACCCGTACGAGGGCAAGAAGAACGTCCTCACCGAGCGGCAGGTCAAGGCCAAGCGGCGCTTGATGAAGCACGTCAAGGGCAAGTGATTCACGAGAAGGCGGCCTGAGGGCCGCCTTTTTCGTTCGCGCTTTGTGGCCGCCTTCCTCAGGCGTGGCCCCACGGCAACAGCACGCCACGGAACCTCATCCTTCCCGACGACAGGCGGTCATACGCCTCGGTCGCGCGGTCCAGGTCAAAGGTCTCGACCATCGGCTTCACCTTGCCGGCGGCGGCAAGCTGCAGCACTTCGCTGAGGTAGTGCTGGCCACCATGGGTGGCGCCGATCACGCGCTGGCGCATCATGTGGAACGGCACGCCTTCGGACGAGATCGAGAAGGGCTGGCTGAAGTCCAGGCCGCACAGCACAACGCGCCCGTCGACACGCAGGCCGGTCATCGCTTCTTCGGCCGAGCTGAATTCATTGGTGGTCACCAGCAGTACGTCGGCGCCACCGATGGCCTTCAGCTCCTTGCCGTTGGCCACGACCTGGTCAGCGCCCAGCTGCTGGGCGAGCGCATGCTTGTCTGCGGAATGGGTGATGGCGATGGTCTCGAAGCCGCAGGCCTTGGACAGCTGCAGGGCGACGTGGCCCAGTCCACCGATACCCAGTACCGCGATCTTCTCCCGTGGCTGGGGCGCCGCATCGCGCAGCCCGCTCCAGGTGGTGTAACCGGCACACATCATCGGCGCGGCGTCCACGTAGGAGAGGCCGTCAGGCAGCAGTACCGTGCCCTCGGCAGAGATGGCGATGTACTGTGCGTGTCCACCCTGCGCGGCGAAGCCGGTGGTGCGGGGTGCATCGCAGTTCATCGCGGTCTGCCCGGACAAGGGGCGGCTCTCGCGGCAGTAGGGGCATCGGCCGCATGCGGATTGGACCCATGAGGTGCCCACGCGATCGCCCACCCGGCGCGTGTGCACGCCCGCGCCCACTTCCACGACCTCGCCGACCACTTCATGCCCTGGTGTCTGCGGGTAGATGTCGCCGCCATAGCCCTGGGTTGCCCACACGTCCGTGTAGCACATGCCTGATGCGTGGACCTTGACCAGCACCTGGCCCGGTTCGATCACGGGCATCGGGACGTCCTGTACCTGCCACGGCGCATTCGGCCCGGTCATCACAACCGCTTTCATCGTTTTCATCGTCTTGATCCTGTCCCGGTGGGTGAGCGCCGAGGGCGTGTGCCCGCGGACACCCCGGAGCGTAGAATCGGTTGACTATCAAGACAATCGCTTCAATATTTAACGATATGGTGAGTAGTATTCAACAATCCGGCGGAGGTGATCTGGCCGCCTTCACTGCGTTCCTGGCGGTGGCAGCGCATCGGAGCTTCCGCAGCGCGGCGGCGGAGTTGAACATCACGCCGTCGGCGATCAGTCATGCGATCAAGGCGCTCGAGCAGCGGCTGGGTGCGCGCCTGTTCAATCGCACCACGCGCAGCGTCTCGCTGACCGACGCCGGGGAGCGGCTGGCGGAAAAACTGCGTCCGGCCATGGCCTCGATCGAAGAGGCCCTGCAGTCGGTGGATACTGAGGCTGGCACGCCGCGCGGTACGGTCCGCATCAACGCCAGTGAAGGCGCCATACGGCTCGTGCTGAAGCCCGTGCTTGCGCGGTTCCTGCGCCAGTACCCGCAGATCCACCTGGATATCGTCAGTGACGGCCGGTTGGGCGATATCGTTTCGGAGGGATTCGATGCGGGTATCCGCCTGACCGAAGCCGTGCCCCAGGACATGGTCGCGATTGCAGTGACCGCGCCCATGCGGTTCGCGGCGGTTGCCTCGCCGGCGTACCTGCAGGCGCGTGGGCGGCCACTGCGGCCGCTGGATCTGCATCAGCACGACTGCATCCGTTTCCGCTTCGAAAGTGGGGCGATCTACCGGTGGGAGTTCGAGCATCAAGGCACCACCGAGCGGGTGAACGTCTCCGGGCCGATCACGCTGACGGACCAGCCGTTGATGGTCGACGCGGCCATTGAAGGTATCGGCATTGCCTTCGTTCCCGAGCATCTGGCACTGGAGCCATTGGCCGATGGCCGCCTGCTGCGGCTGCTCGAGGACTGGTGTCCCGAGTTTCCCGGTCTTTCGCTGTACTACCCGGGCCATCGGCATGTGCCGCCCGGGCTGAAAGCGCTGATCGGTCTTCTTCAGGAACAGCACGGCGGGCGCGGGTAGTCCGGGTAGCGCCGGGCATTGGTCAAGGCAAGGCAGAGCGGCCTGCGTGATAATGCGGCCATGAGCATCCAAGAGCTTTCCCCCGCGCAGGCACGCGAGCGCCTGGCCCATGGCGCGGTGCTGATCGATGTGCGCGAGGCGCACGAACGGGCCGGGGGCATGGCCGAAGGCGCGCATGGCGTGGCCAAGGGCGAGCTGCAGGCCGACCCGGCCGCGCATCTGCCGCGGCACGACCAGGAAATCCTGCTGATCTGCCAGAGCGGCAAGCGCTCGGCCGATGCCGCGCAGTTCCTGCTGGAGGCCGGCTACACCCGCGTCGCTTCCGTGATGGGCGGCACCGTGGCCTGGCGCGAGCAGTCGCTGCCGCTGGTACAGCCCCTGGCCAGCGCTGCCGACCGCGACTTCTACGATCGCTATTCGCGCCACCTGCTGCTGCCACAGGTGGGCGAGGCCGGCCAGCGCCGGCTGCAGCAGTCGCGCGTGCTGGTGCTGGGTGCAGGTGGCCTGGGCGCGCCGGCGGGCTTCTATCTGGCCGCGGCCGGGGTAGGGCATCTGCGCTTCGCCGACCATGACCGCGTGGAACGCAGCAACCTGCACCGGCAGATCGTGCATACCGAGGCCAGCGTCGGCCAGCTCAAGGTCGATTCCGCGCGCGAGCGGCTGCTGGCGCTGAACCCGTCGATCGAGGTCGAGGCGGTGCCGGAACGGGTCACGTCCGAGAACGTGGATGTGCTGCTGGAGGGCGTGGACGTGGTGCTGGATGGGTCGGACAACTTCCCGCTGCGCTACCTGCTCAACGACGCCTGCATCAAGCACGCCAAGCCACTGGTGTATGCCGCCATCGAGCGCTTTGACGGCCAGGTAAGCGTGTTTGACGCCGGCCGCCAGCGTGGCGTGGCGCCGTGCTACCGCTGCCTGTTCCCGGAGCCGCCGCCGCCGGAGTTCGCGCCGAACTGTTCCGAGGCGGGCGTGCTGGGTGTGCTGCCGGGCCTGGCTGGTGTGCTGCAGGCCACCGAGGTGCTGAAGCTGCTGCTGGGCATCGGCGAGCCGCTGGTGGGGCGCCTGCTGCGCTTCGATGCGCTGGGCATGCGCTTCCGCGAGACCGGCATCCGGCCGGACCCGCGTTGCCCGGTGTGCGCGCCGGGCGTGCCGTTCCCGGGGTATATCGATTACGCGGCGTTTTGCCGGGGTGGGTGAACCCGGCCGGGGATTCATCCACGCATGGCGTGGATCTACTAATGCGTCGGTAGATCCACGCCATGCGTGGATGGATGTATCGGGTTTCGGGATGATGCTGGGGGTCGCTCCCAGCATCGTTCCACATCCAAGACAATCCGGCGCAACATGCGTGCTATTGCCGTCATCGGCATTGCTCTATTGTTGAACCCGATTCTGGATCTTGGGGAAAACACCGCATGGCGGTAGAAGCAGCGACCAGCGAGCTGGTCAAGGTCGTCGCCCTGTTGGGCGCGGCGGTGGTGATGGTGCCTTTGTTCCGCCGGGCCGGCCTGGGCTCGGTGCTGGGCTACTTCGCTGCCGGCCTGGCGATCGGACCGTTCGGGCTGGGCTGGTTCTCCGATCCGCAGGCGATCCTGCATACCGCCGAGCTCGGCGTGGTGATGTTCCTGTTCGTGATCGGCCTGGAGATGCGGCCCTCGCACCTGTGGAGCCTGCGCAAGGAAATCTTCGGGCTGGGCACGCTGCAGATCGTCACCTGTGCGGTGGTGCTGACCAGCATCGCCAAACTGTTCGGCCTGCCATGGCAGGTGGCCTTCATCGGCGCCACCGGTTTCGTGCTCACCTCCACCGCGGTGGTCATGCAGCTGCTGGCCGAGCGTGGCGACATCGCGCTGCCGTCGGGGCAGAAGATCGTCTCCATCCTCCTGTTCGAAGACCTGCTGATCGTGCCGTTGTTGGCGCTGGTGGCCTGGATGGGACCGAGTGCCGGCAGTGCCGATGGCGAGGGTTCTCGCTGGCTGTCGGTGGCGATTGGCGTCGGTGCCATCGTCGGCCTGGTGCTGGTCGGCCGCTTCCTGCTCAACCCGCTGTTCCGCGTGCTGGCCGAGTCGAAGGCGCGCGAGGTGATGACTGCCGCCGCGCTGCTGGTGGTGCTGGGTGCGGCGCTGCTGATGCAGCTGTCCGGCCTGTCGATGGCGATGGGCGCGTTCCTGGCCGGCGTGCTGCTGAGCGAGTCGACCTTCCGCCACCAGATCGAGGCGGACATTGAACCGTTCCGCGGCATCCTGCTCGGCCTGTTCTTCCTCAGCGTGGGCATGGCGCTGGACCTGAGCGTGGTGGCCGCGCACTGGCAGCTGATCCTAGGCCTGGTGCTGGCGCTGATGGCGGCCAAGGCGCTGTGCATCTACGTGGTGGCGCGCGTGATGGGCAGCGACCACGCGCAGGCGCTGGACCGTGGCGTGCTGATGGCGCAGGGCGGCGAGTTCGCCTTCGTGTTGTTCTCCGCCGCCGCATCGGCCGGCGTGATCGACCTGGAGATCAATGCCAACTTCACCGCCGTGGTGGTGTTGTCGATGGCACTGACTCCGCTGGTGGTGCTGGTCTACAAGCGCATCGCGCCGAAGCCGACGGTGAACATGGACGGCGTGGACGAGGCCGACGGCCTGTCCGGCAGCGTGCTGCTGATCGGTTTCGGTCGCTTCGGCCAGGTCGCCAGCCAGTCGCTGCTGGCGCGCGACGTGGACGTGACCATCATCGACAACGATGTGGAGATGATCCAGAGCGCGGCGCGGTTCGGTTTCAAGATCTATTACGGTGATGGCACGCGTCTGGATGTGCTGCATGCCTCGGGCGCCGCGACCGCGCGTGCGATTGCGGTGTGCGTGGACAAGGCCGAGGCGGCCGACCGCATCGTTGAACTGGTGGCGCATGAATTCCCGCAGGCCAAGTTGATGGTGCGCTCGTTCGACCGCGAGCATTCGCTGCGGCTGATCCATGCCGGTGTCGATTTCCAGATTCGCGAGACCTTTGAATCGGCAGTGCTGTTTGGCCAGGCCGCGCTGGTGGAACTGGGGGCGGATGAAGACGACGCGGTGGAGATTGCCGAGCAGATCCGTCGCCGCGATGCCGAGCGTTTCGAGCTGGAGATTGCCGGTGGTGGTCTGAATGCCGGCGCGCGGATGATCTACGGCAACAGCCCGCAGGGCGTACCGACGCCGACGCCGTTCACTGCGCCGAAGCGGGAGAGCAAGACGCTGAACCCGCAGGATGTGCCGGAAGAGGAATGACCCGCCCGGGTCGGATCCCTTTCCGAAGGAAAGGGCTCTGACCCGTTCTGCCATGTTGGGGTCAGAGCCCTTTGCCTGTGGCAAAGGGATCCGACCCCATCAGGACCCCATTCCGCGGTGGGCGAGGGGGCCTGAATCGGGGACAATAGCGTCCCCGCCGCCCCACGCCTGCTCCCGATGACCGATTCCGCCCCCCAGCTTCCTGCCCGCATCCTTGATGGCCGCCGCATCGCCGAGGACCTGCTCGACAGCCTGAAGGTGCGCGTCGACGCGCGCGTGGCTGCCGGTGGCAGCCGTCCGGGCCTGGCCGTGGTGCTGGTCGGTGGCGACCCGGCCTCGACCGTGTACGTGCGCAACAAGCGCCGTGCCGCCGAGAAGGTCGGCATCGAAGCACATGACTACGACCTGCCGGCCGGTACCACTGAGGCCGAGCTGCTCGACCTGATCGACCAGCTCAATGCCGATCCGAAGATCAACGGCATCCTGATCCAGCTGCCGCTGCCGGGCATCCCCGACGCGCGCCGGCTGATCCAGCGCATCGACCCGCGCAAGGACGTGGACGGCTTCCACCCGGAAAACGTCGGCCACCTGGCCCTGCGCGAGTTCGGCCTGCGCCCGTGCACCCCGCGCGGCATCACCACGCTGCTGGGCCACACCGACCAGCCGGTGCGCGGCCGCAACGCCACCATCGTGGGCGTGAGCAACCACGTCGGCCGCCCGATGGGCCTGGAACTGCTGATTGCCGGCTGCACCGTGACCAGCTGCCACAAGTTCACCCCCAAGGACGTGCTGGAACAGGCCGTGCGCAACGCCGACATCCTGGTGGTGGCGGTGGGCCGCCCGGGCATCGTGCCGGGCGAGTGGGTGAAGCCGGGCGCGGTGGTGATCGACGTCGGTATCAACCGGTTGGATGACGGCCGCCTGGTGGGCGACGTCGGGTTTGAAGCGGCTGCCCAGCGGGCGAGCTGGATCACCCCGGTGCCGGGTGGCGTGGGCCCGATGACCGTGGCCACGTTGATGCAGAACACGTTGGAAGCGGCGGAAGCGCTTAGCTGACGGCGGCTGGGGCTGGTCTCAGATGTCTGAGGGATAGTGCGGACCAACGGTCCGCACCCACCTAAAGCGGCTGGATCTGGCCCTTGGGTCTGCTCGCGAGATGTGCTGCTGGTGGGTGCCGACCGTTGGTCGGCACAATGCCAGAGGGCTGGGGCTCCTGCTGGGGCACTGGTGTCTGAGAGAGAGTGCGGACCAACGGTCCGCACCCACCACAGGCAGGCCGACGACCGGCTGTTGGTAGGTGCCAACCTTGGTTGGCACGATCCGTCCGGCGCTGGACTCCAGATGGGGTGAAGGCCTCTCCCTGTTTGTGCCAACCAAGGTTGGCACCTACCAAAGGCGGTTCCAGTGCGGACCAACGGTCCGCACCCACCGAGAGCAGGTTCCATGCCCTGAGAGCAGGTTGCGGCCCCCCTGAACCAATCACCGCCCGCGCGACACTGCGTCGCATCTACCCCCTGCCACAGGGCGCGAAAAAGGGGTAAAATGTCGCGCTTCCCCACATCTCGGGTATGCCGATGCTGCGCATCCAGGCTGAAGCACTCACTTACGACGACGTCTCGCTCGTCCCCGCCCATTCGACCATCCTGCCCAAGGACGTCAACCTCGAAACGCGGTTGACTCGCGACCTGAAGCTGAAGCTTCCGATCCTGTCCGCAGCCATGGATACCGTCACCGAAGCCCGCCTGGCCATCGCCATGGCCCAGCTCGGCGGCATGGGCATCATCCACAAGAATCTCAGCCTGGAACAGCAGGCCGCGGAAGTGGCCAAGGTCAAGAAGTTCGAGGCCGGTGTCATCCGCGACCCGATCACCGTCGGCCCGGAAACCACCATCCGCGACGTGCTGGCCCTGACCCAGGCGCACAACATCTCCGGCGTGCCGGTGGTGGGCAGCGACGGCCAGCTGGCCGGCATCGTGACCCACCGCGACATGCGCTTCGAGACCGAGCTGGACGATCCGGTCCGCCACATCATGACCAAGAAGGATCGCCTGATCACGGTCAAGGAAGGCGCCGCGTCTGACGAAGTGCTGCAGCTGCTGCACCGCAACCGCATCGAAAAGGTGCTGGTGGTCAACGATTCGTTCGAACTGCGTGGCCTGATCACCGTCAAGGACATCCAGAAGAACACCGACTTCCCGAACGCTGCCAAGGATCTGTCGACCCGCCTTCTGGTCGGCGCTGCCGTCGGCGTGGGTGGCGATACCGATCGCCGCGTGGAAGCGCTGGTCGCCGCCGGCGTGGACGTGATCGTGGTCGATACCGCGCACGGCCACTCGCAGGGCGTGCTGGACCGCGTCAGCTGGGTCAAGAAGAACTTCCCGCACGTGCAGGTCATCGGTGGCAACATCTGCACCGGCGAAGCCGCACTGGCGCTGCTGGACAGCGGCGCGGACGCAGTGAAGGTCGGCATCGGCCCGGGCTCGATCTGCACCACCCGCGTTGTTGCCGGCGTCGGCGTGCCGCAGGTCACTGCAATCGACCTGGTGGCCGAGGCGCTGCAGGACCGCATCCCGCTGATCGCCGACGGTGGCATCCGCTACTCGGGCGACATCGGCAAGGCGCTGGCCGCCGGTGCCTCGACCATCATGGTCGGTGGCCTGCTGGCCGGTACTGAGGAGTCGCCGGGCGAGACCGAGCTGTACCAGGGTCGTTCGTACAAGAGCTACCGCGGCATGGGCTCGCTGGCTGCCATGGAGAAGGGGTCGAAGGACCGCTACTTCCAGGACGCCGCCACCGCAGACAAGCTGGTGCCGGAAGGCATCGAAGGCCGCGTGCCGTACCGCGGCCCGGTGGGCGGCATCATCCACCAGCTGATGGGCGGCCTGCGCGCCACCATGGGCTACGTGGGCTGCGCCACCATCGAAGACATGCGCAGCAAGCCCAAGTTCGTGAAGATCAGCGGCGCCGGCCAGCGTGAGAGCCACGTCCACGACGTGACGATCACCAAAGAGCCGCCGAACTACCGCGCCTGATGCGCTTGCGAACTGCTCTTGCGATTACGGGCAGCCTGCTGATGGCAGGCTGTTCGTTGTCCGAACCGCCGCCGCGCTCCGGGTCTCCGGGCGCGGCGGTTTCGCAATTGCAGGACGTGCAGGCGTGCCAGAACGCGTTCTCGCTGCCAAAGGGCTGGCAGGTGCAGGCCGCCGGCGAGCAGCGCTGGCTGCTGAAAGGCATCGGCGAGCGCCCGCTGCAGGTCACGCTGCAATGCATTACCGAGCTGCTGCACGGGCCGGATGATCCGGTGCTGACGCCGGTACTGGGCGCGCTGGAGCCCGCACGGATGAGCGTGCGCTGGGCGTCCTGGGGCGCTGCGGAGTCGGGCTTCTCGATGGCAGCGCTGCAACGGCGCATCGTGCCCGGCACCGAAGTGCAGGAGATCGCCGAGTTGCCGCGCGCTGACCGCTCCAACCCCAACGCACCGCACGGCCTGCTGATGCTGCGCTGGGACGAGGAAGACACCTCACATATTCAACAACGCGAGGCGTTCATCGCCACGCTGACGCAGAGCCTTGAAGCGCCGGGCGCTGCGAAAAACACCACTGGAACGGCACCATGACCAACATCCATAACGACAAGATCCTCATCCTCGATTTCGGCGCGCAGTACACGCAGCTGATCGCCCGCCGCATCCGCGAGCTGGGCGTCTACTGCGAAATCTGGGCGTGGGACCACAACCCGGCCGAGATCGCGGCGTTCGGCGCCAAGGGCATCATCCTGTCCGGTGGCCCGGAATCGACCACGCTGCCGGGTGCGCCTGCCGCACCGCAGGAAGTGTTCGACAGCGGCCTGCCGATCTTCGGCATCTGCTACGGAATGCAGACCCTGGCCGCGCAGCTGGGCGGTGCCACCGAAGCCGCCGACCAGCGCGAGTTCGGCCACGCCGAAGTGAACGTGATCAACCCCGATGCACTGTTCAAGGGCCTGAGCGACCACGGCGGCGAGCCGAAGCTGAATGTCTGGATGAGCCACGGCGACCACGTCTCCGTTGCGCCGCCGGGCTTCACCATCACCGCCACCACCGACCGCATTCCGGTGGCCGCCATGGCCAACGAAGAAAAGCGCTGGTACGGCGTGCAGTTCCACCCGGAAGTGACCCACACCCTGCAGGGCCAGGCGCTGCTGCGCCGCTTCGTGATGGATGTGTGCGGCTGCCAGACCCTGTGGACCGCCGCCAACATCATCGACGACCAGATCGCCCGCGTAAGAGATCAAGTGGGCGATGACGAGGTGATCCTGGGCCTGTCCGGCGGCGTTGATTCGTCGGTTGTGGCCGCGCTGCTGCACAAGGCCATCGGCGAGAAGCTGACCTGCGTGTTCGTGGATACCGGCCTGCTGCGCTGGCAGGAAGGCGACCAGGTGATGGCGATGTTCGCCGAGCACATGGGCGTAAAGGTGGTGCGCGTAAATGCCGCCGACCGTTATTTCGCCGCGCTGGAAGGCGTGAGCGACCCGGAAGCCAAGCGCAAGATCATCGGCAACCTGTTCGTTGAGATCTTCGACGAAGAGTCGAACAAGCTGAGCAACGCCAAGTGGCTGGCGCAGGGTACCATCTACCCGGACGTGATCGAGTCGGCCGGCAGCAAGACCGGCAAGGCGCATGTGATCAAGAGCCACCACAACGTGGGTGGCCTGCCGGAGCACATGAAGCTGGGCCTGGTGGAGCCGCTGCGCGAGCTGTTCAAGGACGAGGTGCGCCGCCTGGGCGTTGAGCTGGGTTTGCCGCGCACGATGGTCTACCGCCATCCGTTCCCGGGCCCGGGCCTGGGCGTGCGTATCCTGGGCGAAGTGAAGCGTGAGTACGCCGAACTGCTGGCCAAGGCCGATTCCATCTTCATCGATGAGCTGCGCAAGGCGGACCTGTACGACAAGACCAGCCAGGCGTTTGCCGTGTTCCTGCCGGTGAAGTCGGTGGGCGTGGTGGGCGATGCGCGGGCTTATGAGTGGGTGATTGCACTGCGGGCCGTGGAGACGATTGATTTCATGACGGCGCATTGGGCGCATCTGCCGTACGAGTTCCTGGGGACGGTGAGCAACCGGATCATCAATGAGTTGCGGGGGGTGTCGCGGGTTGTCTATGACATCTCGGGGAAGCCGCCGGCGACTATTGAGTGGGAGTGAGTTGAAGAACGAGGGCGCCGAATGGCGCCCTTGTTGTTTGTGGTGCGTGCCCTGGTGTTCTCTTTTCGAAACTTTTGGCACGTCGCGCTGGATTTGTATCAAGGTCAGAATCTGCCGGCCACCTCGTATGCATGAGCCTTCAACTGCAGGCTGCCTTCGGATTAGCAATATGCATGGGCTGCGGCATCAGTATGCACAGATGCGATATGAAGTATTGACGGGGTGGAAGTCACCAGCAGCAGACGGACCTGGCAAGGCTCAATTCGCTCTGTCGCAGCGCTTGGTCGACCGACACGCCCGCCAGCAAATCAGCCGTGAACTCGGGCATGAGCGGTTGACGGTGACGTCGATCAATCTGGGAGCTTGAGGTTGGCTAGGCTGATGCATAAATATTATCCCAATGATAGACTTTAGACGATTTAAGACGACTTTAGAACATAATTCCAGAGCGCCATCGACATGAGTACTGAACCATGGGTGACTGCTGATCACGTGGCCCAGCATCTCGGTGTCGCCAAAGACACTGTTTATCGCTGGAGAGAGCGCAAGGGCCTACCAGCGCACCGCGTAGGGCGGCTGTGGAAGTTTCAGTTGTCCGAAGTGGACGAGTGGGTGCGCGCAGGCGGAGCCGACGAAGGTGCCACTGAGTCAGGGAGTCAACACACATGAGCACTACGGCTTTTACCCGCTCATGCAATGGCGCTAGTAGACCATTTGGGTCCTTGAGAAAAGAGTCATGACGACCTCAGAACAACAAATCGAACTCGATCTGATCGCCAAGCTTGGTGACCTCAAGTACACCTATCGCCCAGATATCCGGGGCCGTGCTGCGCTAGAGGCCAACTTTCGCGCCAAATTTGAGGCACTCAACCGGGTGCGTCTGACCGACGGCGAGTTCCAACGCTTGCTGGACAGCATTATCACGCCCGATGCCTACAACGCCGCCCAAACGCTGCGCAACATCAACGCCTTCGAGCGCGACGACGGCACGCCGCTGAACTACACGCTGGTGAACATCCGCGACTGGTGCAAAAACGACTTCGAGGTCGTCAACCAGCTACGCATGAACACCGACAACAGCCATCACCGCTACGACGTGATGCTGCTCATCAACGGTGTGCCGGTAGTGCAGATCGAGTTGAAGACGCTGGCGGTCAGCCCGCGCCGCGCTATGCAGCAGATCGTCGATTACAAGGGCGACCCCGGCAACGGCTATGGCAAGACCCTGCTGTGCTTCTTGCAGCTCTTCATCGTCAGCAACCGCACCGACACCTGGTACTTCGCAAACAACAACGCCCGGCACTTCAGCTTCAATGCCGACGAGCGCTTCTTGCCGGTCTACCAGTTCGCCAGCGAGGACAACAAGAAGGTCACCCAGCTCGATAGCTTCGCCGACAAGTTCCTGGCCAAGTGCACCCTGGGCCAGATGATCAGCCGCTACATGGTGCTGGTGGCCAGCGAGCAGAAGCTGCTGATGATGCGGCCGTACCAAATCTATGCAGTCAAAGCCATCGTGGAGTGCATCCACCAGAACTGCGGCAACGGCTACATCTGGCACACCACGGGCTCAGGCAAGACCCTGACCTCGTTCAAGGCGTCCACCCTGCTCAAAGACAACCCGGACATCGACAAGTGCCTGTTCGTGGTGGACCGCAAAGACTTGGATCGCCAGACCCGCGAAGAATTCAACCGGTTCCAAGAAGGCTGCGTCGAAGAGAACACCAACACCGAGGCGCTGGTGCGCCGCCTGCTGTCTGACGACTACGCCGACAAGGTGATCGTCACCACCATCCAGAAGCTCGGCCTGGCGCTGGACGAGAACAGCAAGCGCAACAAGCAGAAGGAAAAGCAGGGTCAGGAGACCTACAAGCAGCGTCTGGAGCTCCTGCGCGAGCAGCGCGTGGTGTTCATCTTCGACGAGTGCCACCGCTCGCAGTTCGGCGACAACCACAAGGCCATCAAGGAGTTCTTCCCGAAGGCCCAGTTGTTCGGCTTCACCGGTACCCCGATCTTCAAAGAGAACGCCACGGCCGTGAAGATTGAAGGCCAGCAGGCCAGCTACCGCACCACGGATGACCTGTTCCAGCGCTGCCTGCACGAATACACGATCACACACGCCATCGAAGACCAAAACGTCCTGAAGTTCCACATCGACTTCTTCAAGCCCGAGGGCAAGAAGCCGCCGAAGCCGGGCGAGGGGTTACCGAAAGCCAAGGTCATCGAGACCATACTGGCCAAGCACGATGCCGCCACCAACGGGCGCAAGTTCAATGCCGTGCTGGCCACCGCCAGCATCAACGACGCGATCGAATATTTCGAGTCATTCAAGGAGCTACAGGACAAACGGCGTGCCGACGATGACCGCTTCGTTCCGCTGAACGTGGCCTGCGTGTTCTCCCCACCTGCCGAAGGCAACAAAGACGTGCAGCAGATTCAGGAAGACCTGCCGCAGGAGAAGGCCGACAACCAGCAGGACCCCGAAGGCAAGAAGGCAGCGCTCACGCGCATCATGGCCGACTACAACGCGCGCTTCGGCACCAACCACCGCATTGCCGATTTCGACCTGTACTACCAGGATGTGCAGAAGCGCATCAAGGACCAGCAGTACCCGAATGCCGATCTGCCGCATGGCCAGAAGATCGACATCACCATCGTGGTGGACATGCTGCTCACCGGCTTTGACTCCAAGTACCTCAACACGCTGTACGTGGACAAGAACCTCAAGTACCACGGCCTAATCCAAGCGTTCTCGCGCACCAACCGCGTCTTGAACGACAGCAAACCCTACGGCAATGTGCTCGACTTCCGCCAGCAGCAAGAACCTGTGGAAGAGGCCATCGCGCTGTTCTCGGGCGAGAAGACCGACAACCCGCGCGAAATCTGGCTGGTGGACCCGGCGCCCAAGGTCATCGACACCTTGCAAGCCGCAACGCAAAAGCTGGCGGACTTCATGCAGTCACAAGGGCTGACGAACGCCCCGGAAGAAGTCGCCAACCTGAAGGGTGACGCTGCGCGCAGCCAGTTCGTCAACCTCTTCAAAGAAGTGCAGCGCCTCAAAACGCAGCTGGATCAATACACCGACCTGTCGGAAGAGCAGAAGTCGCAGATCACGCAGATCGTGCCACCTGACCAGATGCTGGGTTTTAAGGGCGTGTACCTGGAAATCGCCAAGCGCTTGAAGGCTCTACAAGACCGCGACCAAGCGCCGCCCGAAGTGCAGCAGCTCGACTTCGAGTTCGTGCTCTTCGCCTCGGCGGTGATCGACTACGACTACATCATGGGCCTGATTGCCCGCATGACGCAGCAGAAGCCCGGCAAGCTGACCTTGAACCGCGAGCAGCTCATCGGCCTGATCCAGGCCGATGCCAAGTTCATCGACGACCGCGACGACATCGCCGAATACATACGTGGCCTGCCCGTCGGTCAGGCCTTGGACGAGGACGGCATTCGCAAGGACTTTGACCGCTTCAAGTCTGAGAAGAAGAGCCGGGCGCTGTCCGAGATGGCACAGCGCCATGGTCTGGGGACCGATGCGTTGCAAGGCTTCGTCGATGGCGTGCTGCGCCGCCGCATCTTTGACGGCGAAGCGCTGAGCGAATTGATGACGCCACTGAATCTGGGTTGGAAGGCCCGCACGCAGAAGGAGCTGGCGTTGATGGAAGAACTCACGCCGCTGCTGCAAAAACTGGCGCAAGGGCGAGAGATTTCAGGGTTGAGTGCGTATGAGCAATAATAAAAACACCGCAATGATGAAGAGTAACGTCGGTAGGGTGAGGCTGCCCAATCTCCGCCTGCCTGAGTTCCGCAACTCTGCGCCCTGGAATACAAAACTTGGCGGAGAAGTTTTCGATCAGGTCAACAATAAAGAACACAACGCCGACCTCCCTGTTCTCGCTGTGACACAGGAGCACGGAGCGATTCCGCGCGACCTCATTGATTATCATGTATCGGTAGCAGATGCGAGCATCGAGGGCTATAAAGTCGTAGAAGTTGGTGACTTTATCATTAGCCTGCGCTCATTTCAGGGGGGGGTCGAATTTTCAGAATATCGTGGCATCTGCAGTCCTGCCTACGTTATTCTGCGACTAAAAAACGAAAACTCCAAAGATTACTTTAGGCATTACTTAAAGACTGATCGATTTATTCGGCAGCTAACAAAAAATCTAGAGGGCCTCCGTGACGGGAAGATGATTAGCTACAAGCAGTTTTCTGAGCTGCATCTGGCTATCCCTTCACACCCGGAGCAACAGTGCATCGCTGATTGCTTGTCTTCCCTGGACGAACTGATAGAGGCGGAAGAAAAAAAGCTCAAGGCGCTCAGAGAAAATAAGATGGCTCTGGTGTTGGAGCTCTTCCCTCAGAGGGCAGAGGCCGTCCCTCGCCTGCGTTTTCCAGAGTTCCAATGCGATGCTCCGTGGGTTTCAACCAAGCTGAGCGAAGTTGCAGCCATTCAATCGGGAGGAACGCCGGCGCGCACGATTCCGGCATATTGGGGTGGTGATATTCCCTGGGTAACCACCTCACTTATCGACGCCGGAATCATTCTTGAAGCAGAAGAGTTTATTACCCAGGCGGGCCTAAAGGAGTCGTCGGCAAAGGTTTTTCCTCAAGGTACGATACTTATGGCCATGTATGGTCAGGGGCAGACGCGCGGAAAAGTTGCCGTCTTAGGGATTGCCGCCGCCACGAATCAAGCTTGTGCAGCAATTCTCTTGAGGTCGAGAGAAGTATCCAACAGCTTCGTTTTTCAAAGCCTTAATGGCAGATACAAAGAAATCCGGGAAATCAGCAATTCCGGAGGGCAGGCGAATCTAAGCGCGGGACTCATTGAGAATATTCATATTTCCTATCCACGGAATAAGGATGAACAAGATAAAATATCATCATTCCTTTCCTCGCTTGATGATTTGGTGCGTGTGCAAGCCCAGAGAGTGGGGCAACTTAGAGTTTTCAAGAAAGGGCTGATGCAACAGCTATTCCCGGCGCTCAACGAGGTTCAGGAATGAAGCCAGGAAAGACCTTCGCCAACCTGACCGCCCTGGCAACCCACTTGCGGGCTGAGTTGGAAAACAAGAAGACCATCGTCCTGTATGCCTACAACGGCACCGGCAAGACACGCCTGTCCATGGCCTTCAAGGACATCGGCAAGCAGGGTGGTGCCAACGGCGAAGCGCGTGACACCCTTTACTTCAATGCCTTCACCGAAGACCTATTCCATTGGGACAACGACTTGGAGGGTGACAGCGACCGCAAGTTGACGCTGAACGCCGACTCGCGCTTCTTCGCCGGCTTGGCCGAATTGGAGATGGACAACCGCATCCGGCCGCTGCTGCAGCGTTACGCGGACTTTGACTTCCGCATCGACACTCAGGAATGGGCGGTGCGGTTCTCGCGCACGGTGAACGGGGAGGTCATCGACAACATTAAGGTGTCGCGCGGCGAAGAGAACCTCTTCGTCTGGTGCTTCTTCCTCGCCGTCATGCGGCTGGCGATGGACCCGGAGATCGAGGCCTACCGCTGGGTGAAGTACGTCTACATCGACGATCCGATTTCGTCGCTCGATGAGCACAACGCCGTCTCCGTGGGCAACCACCTGGCGCAGCTATTGAGCAAGGCAGACAACACGCTGAGGGTCGTCATCTCGTCGCACCATCCGCTGTTCTTCAACGTGATGCACAACGAACTGGATGCGCGCAAGTCGAAGAAAGTCTCGGCGCACTTCTTGTCGCGATCCAAAACGGACGGCTCATACAACCTGGCCTACACCGGCGCGACTCCGTTCTTCCACCATGTGGCGGTGCTGACGGACCTTTACCAGGCTGCTCATTCGGGCGAGCTGTACACCTACCACTTCAACATGCTCCGCTCGGTGCTGGAGAAGTCAGCGAGTTTCCATGGCTTCTCGAAGTTCTCGGCCTGCATCCCGACCGACGATGCGGACGACCCGGAAGGTGTTTTGTATGCCCGGCTCATCAACATCCTGAGCCACGGCGACTATTCCTTGTTCGAACCCGTGCCGATGGGAGACGAGAACAAGGAGCACTTCAAGACGATTCTTGATGGCTTCCTGAATCGCTACCCGTTCAACCCCGATTTGTTCCCCCAGCCTGCACCGGCTGCTGGGCCAGCAGGTACACCATGACCGATTTCGAAAAGCAAAAACTGGGCAAGACCCTTTGGGCGATTGCAGACCAACTGCGCGGCGCCATGAACGCGGATGACTTTCGCGACTACATGCTCGCCTTCCTGTTCCTGCGCTACCTCTCGGACAACTACGAGGCCGCTGCCAAAAAAGAGCTGGGCCAGGACTACCCGAAGCAAATCGACGGTTCAGTTACTACGCCGCTGCAGCTTTGGTACGAGGCCAACGAAGGCGATGTCAAAGAATTCGAGAAGCAGATGCGCCGCAAGGTGCACTACGTGATCGAGCCGCAGTACCTGTGGGGCAACATCGCCGAGATGGCGCGCACCCAGGATGGTGAGCTGCTTAAGACGCTGCAGAGGGGCCTGGGCTACATCGAGACGGAATCATTCGCCAGCACCTTTCGGGGTTTGTTCTCCGAGATCAACCTCGCCTCGGACAAGCTTGGCAAGACCTACGCCGAGCGCAATGCTCAGCTGTGCAAGATCATCAAGGAGATCGCGAACGGGCTGAGCCAGTTCTCGACCGACAGCGACACGCTGGGCGATGCCTATGAGTATCTGATCAGTCAGTTCGCAGCAGGCTCGGGCAAAAAGGCGGGCGAGTTCTACACCCCGCAGCCCATTTCCAGCATCCTGTCAGCCATCGTCACGCTGGACGGGCAGGAGCCCGCCACGGGCCAACGCTCGCACCTGGACAGCGTGCTGGACTTTGCCTGCGGGTCTGGCTCGCTGCTGCTGAATGTGCGTCACCGGATGGGGCCGCACGGCATCGGCAAGATCTATGGGCAAGAGAAAAACATCACCACCTACAACTTGGCGCGCATGAACATGCTGCTGCACGGGGTGAAGGATTCGGAGTTCGATATCTTCCACGGCGACACACTGCTCAACGAGTGGGAGGCCCTGCGCGAGACCAACCCGGCCAAGATGCCAAAGTTCGATGCAGTGGTGGCCAACCCTCCATTCAGCTATCGCTGGGAGCCCTCGGAATCGCTCAGCGAGGACATGCGCTTCAAGAACTATGGCCTGGCGCCGAAGTCGGCGGCGGACTTCGCCTTCCTGCTGCATGGCTTCCACTTCCTGAAGCAGGACGGTGTGATGACCATCATCCTGCCGCACGGGGTCTTGTTCCGTGGCGGTGCCGAGGCCCGCATCCGCACCAAGCTGCTCAAGGATGGGCACATTGACACGGTGATTGGCCTGCCCGCCAACCTGTTCTTCTCCACCGGCATCCCGGTGTGCATCCTTGTGCTGAAGAAGTGCAAGAAGCCGGACGACGTGCTGTTCATCAATGCCGCAGAGGAGTACGACAAGGCCAAGCGGCAGAACGTGCTTCAGTCCGAGCACATCAACAAGATCATCGACACCTACCAGTACCGCAAGGAAGAGCAGCGCTATTCGCGCCGCGTGAGCATGGAAGAAATCGAGAAGAACGATTTCAACCTGAACATCTCGCGCTACGTGAGCACGGCTGAGGCCGAGGAAGAGATCGACTTGGCGGTGGTGCATGCCAACTTGCTCGCCGCCGAACAGAAGATTACCGAAGCCAAGAAGCGACACAATCAGTATCTGGCTGAACTGGGATTGCCTTTATTGCCCTAGGCGATCCCACAAATGGGTGCCGTAGAACGCCGGATTTTCTACTTTGAAATGCACCGGGAATTGGGGGTGGGTCAGGAATCTCTAGCGTCTGATGGCCTTGCTATCGGGAGTGGGTCAGAATTGCTCAGATCTTGCCTGTGCTAGATGGGAATCTTAGGGCCATTGTCCGGATTAGGTTATAGTCGTTAAGAAGACACAGTACAGGGCAAAGTTGATGATTCCAACTTACGACAAATTCATCGATCCCGTGCTGCGCTTTCTCGAGGGACACCCTGGAGGCGTTGCTGCTGCCGCAGCATATGATGCTGCGGCCAGTGTCTTAGGGCTGACCGAGGAGCAGAAGCTCCGGGTGTTGGATAGCGGTGCGCAGGTCTATAAGAATCGAGCGGCTTGGGCACATGATCGGCTGAAGCGCGCTGGCCTTTCGTCCAGCCCGAGACGCGGTGTCTGGCAGTTGACGGAGGCTGGCAGAAATTACGTTAGCGATCATCCGTTACCGCTGGACGATGCGGAGGTTGGGAGAATCGCAAATGGCTACCTCTCGGTTAAGCTTCGATCTTCGGTGGATGCTGCGGCGCTAGATGGCCCTGCATCCAGTGAACTAGCTCCCGGGTCTCCGGTTTTGAGCCCCGATGATCGACTTGATAGTGCACTTGCTGAATTGAAATCGGCCACAGCGGCTGAGCTTCTGGATTGCTTGCTGCGTGTTTCTCCCGGGCGGTTTGAAATCATCGTTCTCGATATCCTGCATCGACTGGGGTACGGCGCGAGCCGCTCTGACCTGTTACGCGTCGGCGGCGCTGGAGATGGCGGAATCGATGGCGTGATTTCGCTTGATAAGCTCGGGCTGGACAAGGTCTATGTGCAAGCGAAGCGCTGGAAGAGCACGGTTGGTAGGCCCGAGCTTCAGGCTTTCTACGGGGCGCTTGCCGGACAGAAGGCCAAACGCGGAGTTTTCATAACCACGTCTGGCTTCACGCCTCAGGCAGTTGAATTCGTTGGCTCTGTTGAGGGCATTGTTATCGTCGATGGAAACCGATTAGTTGGTCTCATGATCGACAATGAGGTGGGTGTGAGCTCGCGTATTCTTCGGGTCCCATCCGTGGATAGCGATTATTTCGACGAAGATGCTTGATTTGCAGTATTTGCAGTCAGGGGACATTTTCGAGGGAGCAGTTGCGAGCCCTGTTGGGGTTGATTTCCGGGCCTTGTGAGCGGATCCCGCCTCACTCCGGCCGAACCTCGTGACAGGCCCACTCAACCAACCCCCGGCAAGCCAGAAACAGCCCATCCACAACCCCCTCATCCAAATGCCGCTCCGGCTCCGCGGCCACCCGGCAGCGATCTGCCGCATGCAAAAGCTCCAGCACCGTGAGCGCCCCAACCATCGCGCGCTCACTCCTCGCCAGGCTCACGCGACGCCCGGGCGACACATCGGTTTCTGGCCAAGGATGCCCATCAGCCCCCTCGCAGCCGCGCATGCGCTTGAGGATGCCGAGCAGGGAGTTCAGGTCGGGCAGGGGAGTGTCGTCGTTGATGGGTTCAACAACGGTGTACGAGGAGAAGGTGTCGGATTCGTTCATGGCGTCGGCTTCCGTGGCTGTGCTTAACAGCGCCACCGTGTGAGCGGGTGGCGGACGGTGCGGGTTGCAAACCGGGACGCAGAGAAGTGACCGGCGGGCCCGAAGGCCCCCACGCACCGTCCGCCATATAGGCCGACGGATTGCCAGCCGGCACCGCCCCAAGGACGGTGCCGACTGGCAAGCGTTTTCACTCTACGTCTCGGGTTTGCACGCCCGGCCACCCGTTGTCGGTGGCGCGCCATGGTGTTTACACCGCCGCTTCGAACGCCAATAGAAAATGGCGAACACGAAGTGGAATTCGAGAGCGAAGAACTATTGTTGCACGCACCATTCGTGCAGCACGCGACACCGCCGGATGCATTCGCGCAGTTGCTCTGCTGATAGCGAATCAAAGTGGCGCAATCGCCTACGCCACAAGCGAATAGCGCGACGGCATTCTTTGCAACAGCTCTTAATCCGACTCGCCAAGAAGCGGCGCGCGATCAGTCGCACAGCTCGAATATCGGTTCAAACCCGACACCATCAGCAGCTCTCGTAGCCTCAACCGACGCCATCCTCAGTAGGTCCCGCATTCCCCACCAGTAACTCAATCATCGCCCGCGCCGCCGCCGACTGCCGCCGATGCGGCGCATAGATCACCGAGAACGGCCGCGATCTTTCCCGCAGCTGCGGCAGCACTTCCACCAGCTGCCCGCGTTGCAGCCGCTCGCGCACGATGAACGCATAGCTCTGGCAGATGCCGATGCCCTGTTCGGCCAGCGACACCACGCCCAGCACATCGTCGGAGGTCTCGATGGACGAGCGCGGCAGCCAGTCCACGTCGCGTCCACCGTCGCGGAAGATCCACGGCGCCAGCCGCCCGGTGCGCGGCATCACGAAGGGCAGGCACAGGTGCTGCTGCAGGTCGTCCAGCGTCTGCGGTGTGCCGCGGCGCTGCAGGTACTCCGGCGAAGCCACCAGCACCAAAGGCGCATCCTCCAGCTTCCGCCCCACCAGCCCGCTGTCCGGCAGCTGGCCCAGGCGGATGGCCAGGTCGAAGCCTTCGGCCACCAGGTCCACGTTGCGGTTGGTGATGTTCAGTTCCACCTGCACCTGCGGGTACTGCTGCGCAAAGCGCGCCAGCACGGGCGGCAGCCGGTAGTGGCCATAGGTGGTGGGCACGCTCAGGCGCACGCGGCCGGCCAGCGCGCCGTCCTGGGCCAGTACGTCGCGCTCGGCGTCGTCCAGCAGGCCGAAGGCGGTGCGCACCTGTTCCAGATACAGCCGCCCGGCGTCGGTCAGGCCCACGCGGCGGGTGGTCCGCTGCAGCAGCTGCCGGCCCAGCCGCGCTTCCAGGCGGGTAACCGCGCGGCTCAGCACCGAGGGCGTGGTGGACAGCGCCACCGCGCCGGCGGTGAACGAGCCGTGCTCGACCACCGCCAGGAACACCTCCACGTCGCCCAGGTAGTCGAACTTGCGGCTCATTTGGCTCTCCGGGGAACAGATGTTTTGCGATGTGACCAATTTATCGCCGCTGGGGCGATGAATAAAGTGGCCGCCATTCCCCGATAGGAGCTCCCCATGAACCTGATGACCCGACTGGCCGCAGGGCTGGCCCTGACCCTGGCTGCCACCGGCGCGCAGGCCGCCAACGTGCTGGTGGTGCTGTCCGACGAAAACCACTTGGACCTGAAGGACGGCAAGGTGCTGTCCACCGGCTTCTATCTCAACGAGTTGATGCAGCCGGTCAAGCTGCTGCTGGACGCCGGCCACGAGGTGACGTTTGCCACGCCGCAGGGGCGGGCGCCCACGGTGGATGCGTCCTCGGTAACGCCGGCGTACTTCGGCAACGATGCCGCGCAGCTGACGCTGCACAAGGACCTGCTGGAGAAACTGGCGCTGACCTCGCCGACGGCCTCGCCGGTGGTCAGCCTGGCGCGCATCGAGCAGCAGGGCTACGCGCATTTCGATGCGGTCTACATTCCCGGTGGCCACGCGCCGATGCAGGACCTGCTGAAGAGCCCGGCGCTGGGCCGGCTGCTGGCCGACTTCCACCAGCGCAACAAGACCACCGCGCTGGTCTGCCATGGGCCGATCGCGCTGCTGTCCACGCTGCCGGATGCCGGTGGTTTCGTGGCGAAGCTGGACGCGGGTGCGATGCCGGCTACGCCGAAGTGGATCTACAGCGGCTACCAGATGACGGTGATCAGCAACCAGGAAGAAGAGCAGGCCAAGCCGTTGCTGGGTGGCGGTGAGATGAGGTTCTACCCGCAGACGGCGTTGCAGCGGGCGGGTGCGAAGTTCAGCAGCAATGCCACGCCGTGGACGGGGCATGTGGTGGTGGACCGTGAGTTGATTACCGGGCAGAACCCGGCTTCTGCGCTGGAGGTGGGGCAGCGGTTGGTGGAGCGGTTGAAGTAGGGCGGGGCTGCAAAGCGGGCTGTCAGCCTTGAGGGCCGAGGGGCCAGCGCGTCGGCCTGTCTATGGAAACATCAACGTGGCCGTTGCGGGAAGAATCAGCCCGCCACGACCGCTGTTGCTGACAGATCTTCTATCTCGGAAAGCGCGTGACGCGT
This sequence comes from Stenotrophomonas sp. S4, assembly GCF_054187805.2. Classification (NCBI taxonomy): domain Bacteria; kingdom Pseudomonadati; phylum Pseudomonadota; class Gammaproteobacteria; order Lysobacterales; family Lysobacteraceae; genus Stenotrophomonas; species Stenotrophomonas sp. S4. The sequence goes on from NZ_CM196188.1 coordinate 2,032,221, forward strand.
TACGGCCCAATCGCCGGAGTGCCTGATCGCCACGCCTCCCGCCGCTGTCCAGGCATCACAGTTCGCTTCGAAATCATCGATCAGAACATCGCCCGGTTGGTGCATGAAGAGAGGCTTGTGCCTGCCGCCAAGCACAGGCAACACCAGGCAGGTCGCTGACAGGTGCTCGCGAACCCACTGCCGCTTCTGCATGGCAGCGAGTGGATAGTTCGATTTCGGGCAGGCGGTGAGAATCACCGGGTTCAAGTGGTGGATGCTGTGGAAGAACTCCACTGCACCGTGCATCGGCGGAAGGTCGCGGAAGAATGACGGGTGGTTGTTGATGTGCCCCCACATTTCATCGTCGGCAAGCACGCGGTGGTCCAAGCCAAACAGAGCGGGGAATGCCGCGTCGAAGTCGGCCATTACGCCATCAAGATCTACGTAGATGGTGCGTCTGGATGCACTCGATCCATCTGTGCGCTGCTTCGCGAGTGGGTCCATCATCGGTATTGACTTCACATCATCAGCGTTCATTACAGCGTTCTCCTCTCAAGAGTGGGCTTTCTTCTTCATCGGTTCCCCAGTAGCGGGGCAAAGTGCTTGGTGATTGCGACAGACATGGCAGCAATTGCGATGCCGCTGGCGTCGGTCCAGGGCGAAAGGGTGATGGCCTGCAACCCCCGCCAACGCGGAACGCCAGAGTGCCTTTTGGGTCCATCAGGCGCTGCTGCAGCGGGACAGTGCGCCGCGCCGTAACCACACACTACGGACACTACCGGCCGGAATTGAAACCGAGATGGGCATCGCATCACGGCGACGCCGCCCGGCTGATGCCGTAATCGGCAAGCTTGAAATGCGGTATATATCGCGGCGCTTCTTCAAATGCCTGCCGAGTGGCTGCTCTGGCTCCTGGCCAAGACGCACGGCCCGCACTCACTGGCTCATTTCGCCAACCAAGGAGCAATCTGGCGCGCTGGTGATTGGATAATCCCCGAGTGCTACGGATAGGCCGAACGGGGATATACCTGTTGCGCTCGGTCCGGACTCAATCCAAGGACGCCACAGAAGATGGATGCTCAGGCCGACTCAATATAGCACGCCGACCCGCGCGATCATCATGTCGGAGCGCGTGTGTGCTGTACATGCCCTTGGTTGCGGCTGATCAGCGCGAGCGGCCTGAAGCCGCTCGATCTCCAGTCGTTCGATTGGGCATGGCGGGGCTGCCGTGGCACCATGGCGGACTGGCCTCGTCCTTCCGGGCGGGGCCGTTTTCCCAGGGAAGCCCTCGAACACGACATGCGAACGTCCATCCACTTCATTCTCTCCGCCCTGTGCCTTGGCTTGCTGTCCGGCTGTGCCAGTGGCCCGGAGGAGCACGCCTCAAGCCGCGAAATCACCGGCGCATTCGTGGCCGACGACGGCCAGCTGTACCTGCTGCCGCGCTTTGAGGAGCCCATGCGCTTCAATGCCGCGCCGTTCCGTGAGTACCGGGCGCTGATGGACAGCCCGCTGCGCGAGGCAGTGGCCTGCGCGCAGATGTACTTCCATGAGGACTGGCGCGACCCGGCCAACAAGGCCAAGGTGCACGGCAGCTATGCGCTGCTGCTGCGGCCGGAGCAGGTGACGCCGGAACAGGCCGCGCAGTTCAAGCTGGAGCGGATTGAAGTGCTCCCGCGCGAGGCGAAGTATGTGGATGAGCGTGCGCGCTACTACCTGCCGCAGGACCGGAGCCGCTACGCGTTGGCGTTTGACCGTGCCTGCAATCTTTCAAAGAAGGGCGGCAGCTATTACAGCGCGCTGTTCGAGGGCGACGGCGAGCGGGTGAGGTTGCCGGATGCTGCTGCGCTGGCGGAGAAGGGGAAGCTGGCGCAACCGATCAGTGCGCGGGCGCAGCGGATCCTGCCGGAGAGGGAGGACAAGCCGGGTGTGGGGACGGCGGCTGGGAAGGTGCTGGGCGCGGCTCTGGTGCCGGTGGCGGTTCCGGTGTTTGTGTTGAGCCTGCCGTTTTTGGGGCCGGATCATTGGAAGTGATGGGGCGTTGAGGGACAGCCATCCACGCGTGGCGTGGATCTACTTGGGCATCGCCTGAAAGTTCATCCTGGAGATCTGTGTGCCCAGCACGCTGGAAACTGTTTTGAAGACCGTAGGCTTCATTGTCCTCGCGGCACTTCCGTTGGTGATCCTCTGGTTCACCCTTCGGCGAATGTCAGCGACCGCGCGTTCTGCATTGGGATCAGCGCTGCGTTTGAATCCACCTCGCCGGATTTCCGGTAGGTCCATGACCCTGGTGATGGTGGATGGAAAAGAGGATCGCGAGCACTACTTCTTTGATGCGGAGTCCTTCTACCTGCGGCGTGGTCCGGTGCCTACGGCCGTTCCGCTCTCGCAGATCACCTCGGTCACACGCACCTCAGACAGGATCTACGGGCGCTATGTCTGGCAGGTGTGCTTCAGCAAAGCGTCGGGCAGAAAGTGCGTGACGTTCACCAACAACCTGACGCTGTTCAACCGCGACTTTCTGCTCTTTCTGGAGGCGCTGCGGAAGGCCAATCCGCTCGCGACCGTTGAGCGAGCGAGTCTGTTCTTCTGATTGTGCGGCGATATCAGCGGCGCTGATTGGCAAACAGAGGGGCCAGGAGGGCGGGTTGTTGTGAATGATTTCGGCAGTGTTTCACCCTATCAGCCCATGCTGGCGGCGCGGATCTGGATATCCTGCTGCACGCGCTGGTCTTCCAGCTGCTGCTCAAGCTGGTTGGCGATGGCGCGCTGCTGCGCTTCGCGGCTGACGGCGTCGTACTGCTGCATTGATTCTTCGACTGAGGTCTGCGCGGCCAGCTCGGTCGGCATTGCGGCGCGCTGGTGTGCGGGATCGCTGGGCTCGCCCTGGACCACAAACAGCGTATGTCCGGCGGGCTTGTCTGCTGTGGCGTTACTCAGCAGCACGTGGTCGACGCGGTCCAAGTCGTTGTCCTTGGCCAGCACCAGCAGGCTGGCGGTCATGCGCTCGCTGGCTTCGTCGAAGGTGCGACCGTGCTTTGCATCCAGCGTCGCCACGCCTTCGCGTACCTGTTGGTAGAGGGCGTGATCGGGATGCTCAGGCTGGGTGGGTAGCAGGGGCGCGGGCGGTGCTTCGGGTTCTCGCTGGGCCGTTGCGCTCGGGGGCGGTGCTACCGGTGCTTCCACGGGTGGCGACGTGTAAGGAGGCTCGTGCTCCGAGACCTTGGGCGCGGCGTCTGTTGCCAGCTCGGGTGCAGCGGGCTCGGCTGCTGCGGGGTTGGCTGGAACGTCTGACTCCGAATGGATCGGCGCGGGCGTTGCTTCCAATTCGTGGAGGCGAGCAGTAACCGGCGCGGCGTCAGCTACTTCGGTCTGGATCGACGAGACCGAGGAGTGGGTGTGAGTCGCAACGGCCTCCTGCTTGGGATCGGGGTGCTCGACATCCGGCGGAGGTAATGTACTCACTTCCGGCTGGGCGGGAGATCGCTCAGCGGAGGGAGTGCCGGGTGATGGCACAGGTACAGCCGGCATCGGGGGCGCGGGAGGATTTGCCTCGGTATGCGCTTGCCGCTCGCTTGACTCTTTCGATGCCGGCGGCGTTGCGACTGCGGTCGGCTCCGGTCGTGGTGCTTCACGGCGAGCAGGTTCCTGTACGGCTTCCGTACGATCCGATGGCATTGGAGCTGCAGGCGTAGAGGTGCGGTGTTCCTGCGCCAGAGGCGGCGCGCTGGGTGGCGGTGCAGTATGCCCATCAGTGTGCGCATTGATCACCGCTTGCGGGGTCAGGCGCTCTTCGGCGTGCTCGCCGCGAACCTCAGCCACGGAAGCGGCGGCCATCTGCTGCGCCTGCGGTGCAGCGACACCCAGTCGATTGGCTTCCTGCATGGCCTGGTCGTGGGCATCGCGCTCGTTGGCGGTCAATGCCTCGATACTACGTTCGTGGGCGCCGGGTACGGGCGCCTCCATCTGTTGGATGGCGTGAATCTGCGGATAGGTTCGGTTCAACTCGTCGCGGATGTTGCCCTCGGCCAGCGAGTCGTAGATCCAGCCGTCATGCAGCCACTCACCATCGCCTTGGCGCTGATAGGTGCGCCCGTCGGAGGCGAGTACGTGATCGGGATGCTCGCGGGCCCACATCACTTCATCCGGAATCGGTCCGTACTGGGACCACCCTTGTGCGGAGTAGGCCTCCTCAAACTGCTTGGCAAAGGCCGCCGAGCTGCGGGCGGCGTTGAAGGCCATGATGCCCTGTGCGGCTTCATCAAGCTGGGCGGCCTTGGTGGCATCGGCCACTTCTACTGTGGTGTTCTTGATGCCGTGCTCGAGGACCTGATGGACGACCTCGCGCCGCCATTCGCCGTTCTCCGGGTTGCGCTCCCAGGAACGCGGAAGGGAGCTGGGTGTATCGCTGGCGTCGCCTGCAATGCTGAAGGGATTGATCGGTTGATCCGGCTCGGACAGCCGCAGCCCGACAGCCCGGCTTGACGCCTGGTAGTTCAGTTGCTGGGTCAGTTCGGCATCGGCCGTGAGCAACGTGGTTGCGCCGTATATCGGGCGATCCGCAAGGGTGCCGACGGTGCCTATGATTTCCCGCTCGCTGTGCGTCCAGCCCTTTTCAGGATGCGCCGGGTCAAACGTCCAGATTCTGCCGGTGCTGTCGGCTTGGTTATTGATCTGGTATTTCTCGATCCAGTCGACGATCTCACTGCTACCCCACGCGCCCAACCCGCCACCGATGATGCCGGTGACAATAGCGCCGGGGCCGGACTCGATGCCCAGCAGCGTACCAACCTTGGCGCCCACCACCGCGCCGGTCCAACCGCCGACGCTGCGTGCCCCGAAGTCCAACAGCGCGGCTTCCGCGCCCGTCCGGTTGTCGCGCGCGTACAGGTCGGCAATCCTTGTTCCTTCCGTGGCGGCTTCAAGGACCGTCGCTGCGGCGCCACCGATGACGGCACCCCGCACCATGTTTGGACGCACGCGGATGGTGTGGTCGATGCCGCGTGCTTCCTGGATGTTGGGCGTTATGCCTTCAACAACCTTGAGCGTTGCGCGCTCATCGAGAACGGCTGCCGCTGTTGGTGGGCTGACCTTTGTGTTGTGGGGCAGGGTATCCCCAAGCTCGGCGTGCCAGCGGCCTTGTGCGCGCCAGCCATCGCGCAATGATTGGGTGATTCGAGGGTCTTTCAGTCGAGCTTCGCGTTCGGCTTCCAGCGCTGCGCCCGGTAGGCGGGTATCGCTATGGCTGTCATAAACCTGAGCGCCTTCGCGACTGTAGAGTCGAATCTGGATGCCGGTCTCGGCCTGGACTTTGTCCAGATTTCCGGGCAAGGCTTCGTAAACGTGTTTGCGCACGTCTTCGGGGACGTAGCGGCCGAAGCCTTCGTCGTCCAGCTTGTCAGTAAACCTTCGGTCGACACCAAGCTCGCTTTCCAACCGATGTGCGACAACTCCCCGAATCTCCACTTCGTAGCCCTTGGCCTGGAGATTCTTGATCAGATTAACTGCGGCGTCGCCATTTCCTAGTGTCGTATCGAGGATGAGATTCCTGTGGCCCTCGACTGCCAGGGATCGCAGCTCTTTGGCCCATTGGCTGGCATCGCTGTGAGTATGCCCTGACCAGGTGTATGGGTGCTGCTGGACAAGCTGCGGAGCGTCACGGTGCATCTCCCGCAGCGCGTCGGGATCGATGGGAATGGCATCACCAGCAAGCTCTCGAATCGCAGCACCGGCAACCCCGCTCTTACCTGCGCCTGGCTGTCCAGCGAGTACAATTGCCTTGGGGTGCTCCTGAGGAGTGGTACTGTCCAGACCACTATGGGGAAGCACCTTGTCCGCAAACACCTGCGCATGCGCCTGGGGCGCGAGGCTCCAATCGGCTGAACTCAACGCTCTAGCTCCTGAAAATAGGAATACATCGACTCATCTCCTATCCATTGGCTTTGTAGGCGCGCCCTAAGCATTAACCGTTCTTTTTCAAGTGCATTGGCAATATCCTGGGGATTCCCAGCCGCTTCGGCAGCGGCACGCTCACTCCGTGCCTCCATGATGAACGTTCCGAGCCTGCCTTCCAATGCAGAGATCGCGTCGTCGAACGGCATTAAAGGAATCTGTCGTGATCGTTCGGCTGATCGATTCAGTACTTCCTGCAGTCGTTCGATATGTTCCGGATAGTCCTTGAGCATTTCCCGGAGTTTGGCTGGAACGGGCGGAGAGGAAAGGGTCAAGATTGTCACCTTTTGGGCAGATCCACGTAGATTCGAGAATATCCCCACATGCCTTGGTGGGTCCAATGCTATTTGCGACAACGTATAGGCAAATGGGTTGTGTCGATTTGGCCCACGAGTCAGATCATTGGGTCGCCATTCCTCGTGGGCTGGAGGAATGCACGGCATTGCGCATGCATAATCCCAATGGGGCGAATGGATGCCCGCAAACAGGAAGGAAGCCTGCGCCATGACGAACATGCCCACCCAGCTCACGACTGACTTCGATGCGGTGCTCGACCGTGGTGACATTGCGGCGGCGCGGCGGCTGCTCGCTCCGCCTCTTGCGCGTGGCTGTGCCGAAGCGTTGTTCCTTTCTTCTTCGATACCTGCTGGCAAGGACGACGCACACGCCGAGGCGGACAGCTTGGCGACCCTCAAGCGAGCCGCAGAGAAGGGTTACATCCCGGCCATCTACTCGATGGGGCTATGCCTGCTGATGGGTGACGGCGTTGAGCAGGACGTCACGCGGGCGGCCGCGCATTTTGAGCGGGCATCGGAGGCCGGGTATCCGTCGGCCATGTACGAGTTTGGCCTGGCGCTGTTCCATGGCAAGGGTGTGGCCAGGGACGTGCCACGTGCGGTGTACCTGATCCGCGCTTCGGCGCAGGGTGGGAATGAGTACGCCAGGGAGTTCCTGTTGGCGTATTCATTGGGCGTGGACGCGTAGAACGTGGGTGCGGGGGCCGGTGACGTTACACTGGCTGCCTACGCCCGATGGAAGCTTGCCCATGTTCAGTGGAAAGGTTGCGGTGGTCACCGGCTCCACCAGCGGTATCGGTCTTGGCATCGCCACGGCGCTGGCGCGGCAGGGCGCCGACATTGTGCTGAATGGCTTCGGCGATGCGGCGGAGATCGAACGTATCCGTACCAAACTGGAAACCGAGTTCGGCGTACGGGTGGCGCATGATGGCGCAGACCTGTCCCGTGGTGAGGCGGTGCGGAACATGATCGCCCACGCTGTTACGACGATGGGGCGCATCGACATCCTGGTGAACAACGCGGGTATCCAGCACACCGCATCGATCGACGAGTTTCCCGTAGAGAAGTGGGATGCGATCCTGGCGCTGAATCTCTCGGCGGTGTTCCATGCAACGGCGGCGACCTTGCCCCATATGAAGCAGCAGGGCGCCGGTCGCATCATCAACATCGCATCCGTGCACGGGCTGGTCGGCTCGGTGAACAAGTCGGCCTATGTGGCGGCCAAGCACGGCGTGGTGGGGTTCACCAAGGTGACCGCGCTGGAGAACGCGGGCACCGGCATCACCGCCAATGCGATCTGCCCGGGTTGGGTGCGTACCGCGCTGGTCGAGCAGCAGATCACTGCGTTGGCCGAGCGCGAGGGTACGGATCAAGAGACCGCCGCGCGCGCGTTGCTGGCCGAGAAACAGCCCTCGCTGCAGTTCGTGACGCCCGAGCAACTGGGCGAGATGGTGGTGTTCCTGGCCTCGGATGCTGCGGCCCAGATCACCGGCACGGCGCTGCCGGTGGATGGGGGCTGGACGGCCCGCTAATTGGCGGGTTGCGCGCGCCGCTGCAGCATCGGCAGCGCGACCAGCGTGGCGAGAATGGTGAACAGCACCAGCGACGAGCCCACCGTGCCGAAGCCGAGGCCGCCCTTTTCCAGCGGCTTGGTGAGCAGGTCGCCGAAGGTGGCACCGAACGGGCGGGTGAGCACGAAGGCGATCCAGAACAGGATGACCCGGTTGATGCCTTTGATGCGGGTGGCCAGCGCGGTGAGCGCGATGAGGCTGCCGATCAGTAGCGCGCCGCCGGTGAAGCCCAGCCCGGAATCGTCAGCGAGGAAATCGCCCAATGCGGTGCCCAGCGTGTTGGAGAACAGCACGGCGGTCCAGTAGAAGCCTTCAGCGCGGCGCGATGCGATGTTGCTGACCGAGATCGACTTTTCAGACAGGCGCCAGGCCAACAGCACCAGCGCCAGGCAACCGGCGAGCAGGCTGGCACCGGTGGCGTAGCCCAGGCCGAGCGTGCGGTCGATCAGGTCGGACATGGTGGTGCCGGCGGTGCTGGTCGCCAGCACCACCGACCAGAACAGCACCGGGTGGAAGCGCCGCGCCGACAGTTGCATGCCCAGCAGGCCGGCAAAGATCGCCAGCAGGATGGCCGAGCTGGCCACGTAGCCGAGGTTGAGCGTCATTGACAGCAGGTCGCCGGCGGTCTCGCCGAGGGTGGTGGCGGCGATCTTCATCACCCAGAAGCCGAGGGTGACTGCCGCCACTTTGCTGTGCAGGGAATCTGCGTCTGAAGCACTCATCGAACGTCGCCTGGGGAGCCTGCGGGTGATGCTGTGGCGAGCGGCGTCGGAGTGCGGTCGGAACCGGGTTCGGTGAGGGTGAGTGTGGGGCTGACATTCAGCCCGCGCTGGCGGGGGCCGAAAGGCGAGCCAGCAGGGCATCCCAGTGGGCAACGAAGCAGCCGTTGTGGCCGCGGTTGCACTCGGTGATCCATGCGTCCAGCGACTCGCTCTGCGCGCGGTAGGCACTGACATCGCCCAGCACGGCGAAGCACAGGCGGTAGTTCACCAGCATCTGCAGCCACTGACCGGCCATGCCGGAGCGCAGTTCGAAGAAGTCCGGCGATAGGCGCTGCACCGGCACGGCAATCCACTCGGCCTGGTGCCCGAGGGCGTCGCCGACCAGATCACGCAGGCCGTTGCCGTCCAGTGCGGGGCCCTGCGTCTCGGTGCGCAGGATACGGGTGGTGCCGATGTACTCAATGGAATCATTCATGCTGGAGGCTCTGCAGTCGACGCAGCCGGGCGAGGATGTCTTCGCGCAGGCCGGGGATGTAGTGGTAGGCGTCTGCCAGCAGGGTGACGTCCGCCGTCGGGACGAGCCGTTTCATGCGTTCGGCGGCGGCAGGGGTGTCGATGAGGGCATCACGCGCGCCCATGACAAGGGCTGCCGGTGGATGCAACGTAGCCAAGCGCTCGTCGCTGATGCGGGGAATGCGCAGCGGACGTGGCCGGACCTCGGCACGGATCAATGCCAGCAGGTCGAGCAGCGGCTGCGCACGTGCAGGTGCATGCAGTGGCGCGGGGCCCATGACCGCACGGCGCAGGCGCTCGCGCCCCCATCGGCCAAGCAGCAACAATGGGAGCGCCTTGAGCAGGAATGCACGCTGGCGCCCGATACCCGAGGGGCTGACCAGGACCAGTGCGTTGACCCGGGCAGGCCTTCGCAACGCGTAATCCATTGCCAGGAAACCGCCGAACGACAGGCCCACGAATGCAGCGCTTTGCACGCCGAGTGCGTCGAGGACATCATCCAGCCATCGCGCATGCGCATCGCTGTCCAGCGCTGGTTGCGTGCCTTCGCTGAGATCTGGTTCGCCAATGATGTCGACGGCATGCACGCGGTAGTACTCGCTCCAACGTGCGGCATCGAACATCCAGCTGGCGGCATTGCTGAGGGTGCCATGCAGCAGCACCAGGGCAGGGCCGTGTTCGGAGCCGCAGCTGACCACAAATGTCGAACCGGCGCGGGTGGCGAGATGGTGCGATTCGTGTGGTACCGGCCAGTCCGAAAGCACCTGGCGGTAGGCGGCAAGTACGCGCTGCGTGGGAATGCCGGGGCGCTGCCGCTTCATGCGCTGTGGTCCTGCAGCAGACGCTGCAGGCTGACCAGCAGCGCCGTGGAACCTGCCAGGCCACCGATCACGATCAGCTTGAGCACATCGTGCTCAGGCGAATAGATCGTCTCCATGCGCAGCGGCTCATCGTCGGCCTCGCGGCCGGTGACGCGCGCATGCAGGGCACGGACCAAGTCGGCGGCACGTGCCGCACCGCATCCGGGAATATCCACTACCGTGGTCAGCTGTGGGCGCGCAGCGGAGGGCTCACGCACGGTGCCGGTGAACACGTCGAGGTCTTCAGCGGTGATGCGATAGGACTTACCGATGCGGGTCGCGCGCAGTTGGCCGCTACGGATATGCCGCAGGACGGTTTTGGGGTGCAGGCTGAGCTGCTGGGCAGCCTGTTCGACAGTTAGCAACGCGGGGGACATATCGGAACTCGAGAACCATGTGCTCCCTATTGTTCCATGAAATGCAATTTGTGGGAGCGATTTGGTATTGCGCGGCGGCGGCGACCGGGGGGCCATCTGCCCGGTGCCGCTCGCGCGGGCCAACCATCCCGACGACTACGCTGGCTTCGCAAACACATCCAAACCCTTGCCCGTCTCCAGCAGCGACTTCAGGCTCGACAGCACGATCGGCCAACCCTGACGGATGCCGGTATCCATGCCGCTGCCCGGTTCCAGTTCGTCGTGGGTGACGGTCAGGCGCACCATGTCCTGGTAGGGCACGATATCGAAGGTGACGCGGCTGTAGGCGTCCGGGTTCTCTGCCTGCGAGGCGGCGGCCCAGGTGATGACCAGCCGTGAGGGCGGGGTGCTTTCCACCACCTCGCCCACCAGTTCGACCGAGCGCGTTTCGTTGGCGCGGACGTGCTGCCAGCGCGAGCCGGGTTTCCAGTCCGAGACGTTTTCGTGGCCCCAGTAACGGCTGGCGATCTCGGGGCGGGTGATGGCCTCGAACACCTTCTGCGGGGTGGAAGCGATGTAGATCACGTGGATGAAGCGGGTGGACGCTGCGGACATCGTCATTCTCCTTCCAGTTCTCGTTTCAGGTCATGCAGCAGGCTCAGGCGCTGCTGCTCGAACTTGCGTACCCAGCGCTCGTAGACTTCATGCAGGGGCACCGGGTTGATGAAGTGCAGCTTCTCGCGGCCACGGCGCACGGTGCTGATCAGGTTGGCGTCTTCCAGCAGGCCCAGGTGCTGGGTGACCGATTGCCGGGCCATGTCCAGGTGGTCGCACAGCTGGCCCAGGGTCTGGCCGTTGTGCTCGCAGAGCAGGTCCAGCAGCGTCCGGCGCGTGGGATCGGCCAGTGCCTTGAAGACCTTGTCTGCGTCGCGCACGTTGTCTACCGCCATGGGGATGTCTTCAATTCCAGTTGTCGATCCTGACGTCGTGTGGGTTGGGCTGGCCCTTGCCGGTCTCCAGCAGGGCTTTGAGGCTCATCAGGAACACCGCCCACTTGGTGCTGCAGTGGGAGGTGAACTCGACGCGCTCTTTCCAGCCCTCGTGGGTGAACAGGACGATGCAGTAGTCGCCTTCCTGCTTCAGCACGAAGCGCGCGTGGGTGCCGATCCATTCGGCAGGGCCGGCGAGGAACCGCCACAGCACGAGCTCGCCTGGAACAAGCTGCTCAAGCTTCATTTCCATGGCGCCGATTTCCTGGCCGTTGTTCGTGAAACGTACCTTGACCGTGCCGCCGACCTCACGGTCGCCCTGGGTGTCTTCGGCCCACCAGGCGGCGACGCCTTCGGGGGTGGCCAGGGCCTGGTACACCTGACTTGCGGGGGCCTTGATGCCGACCCTGTGTGCGATATCCACCATTGCGGGTTCCTCGCGATGGGCCGGCAGGCGCCGCCCTTGAGTGGACTATATGCAGGTAAATGCCTGCATGTCAAATCCGGTGGAAGGGGACTGAATCAATACACTGGGCACCTGCCAGGCATGGCCTGGCACTACTGGATCTACGGAACGTCAGGGAGTGCATGCATGACTGAAGCTGGAAAGGACATCTTGAACATCCACCGTGCCAGCGAGGCCGATGCCCCCGCGGTGCTGGCGCTGTTCGATGAGGTGATCGAATGGTTCGTGTCGATCGGCAACCTGCAGCAATGGGGCAGTGAGCCGTGGTCGATGATGCCGCGCCGGATCACCCAGGTGACCGAAGCCTGCGCGCTGCCCGGTGCATGGGTTGCCCGGAACGAGCACGGCGTGGTGCGCGCATTCCTGGCGCTGGGCGAGTCGATGCCGTATGTGCCTGCGCCCACCGGCCCGGAACTGTATGTGCGGGTACTGGTGGCATCGCGTGACGTGCGCGTGCGTGGCATCGGCCGGCGCCTGATGGCCTTTGCGGATGAGCAGGCGCGGGCTGCCGGGCTCGACCATCTGCGCGTGGACTGCTACGGCGGTGGCAACGGTGATCTGGTGCGCTTCTATGAGTCCTGCGGCTATACGCGCATCGCGCCGTTCAACGTGGATGGCTGGCCGGGCATGCTGCTGGGGCGACAGCTCTGAAGTGGCTGCGTCATTCGGTCGCAGCGTGCGTGCAGGAAACGGTACATCGGTTCGGCGCTAGAGTAGGGCCATGACCTGCATGGAATGGCTGTGTCATTCCACTGCGGGTTCCTGATGACCCCCTCCAGGAAGGAGCAGCGCATGTACTACAGCAGTGGTAACTACGAAGCCTTCGCGCGCCCGCGCAAGCCCGCCGGTGTCGATGGCAAGCGGGCATGGTTTGTCGGTTCGGGCCTGGCCTCGCTGGCCGGTGCCGCGTTCCTGGTGCGCGATGGCCGCATGGCCGGTGAGCGCATCACCCTCCTTGAGCAGCAGCAGATTCCCGGCGGTGCGCTGGATGGCCTGAGGGTGCCGGAAAAGGGCTTCGTGATCCGCGGCGGCCGTGAGATGGAAGACCATTTCGAGTGCCTGTGGGATCTGTTCCGCTCGATTCCGTCGCTGGAGATTGAAGATGCCAGCGTGCTGGACGAGTTCTACTGGTTGAACAAGGACGACCCGAACTACTCCCTGCAGCGCGCCACGATCAATCGCGGCGAGGATGCGCACACCGACGGCCTGTTCACCCTGACCGAGCAGGCGCAGAAGGACATCATCGCGCTGTTCCTGGCCACCCGGCAGGAGATGGAGAACAAGCGCATCGACGAGGTGCTGGGCCGTGATTTCCTGGACAGCAACTTCTGGCTGTACTGGCGCACCATGTTCGCGTTCGAGGAGTGGCATTCGGCGTTGGAGATGAAGCTGTACCTGCATCGCTTCATCCACCACATCGGTGGCCTGCCGGATTTCTCGGCGCTGAAGTTCACCAAGTACAACCAGTACGAATCGCTGGTGCTGCCGCTGGTGAAGTGGTTGCAGGACCAGGGCGTGGTGTTCCAGTACGGGACCGAGGTGACCGATGTCGACTTCGATCTGGCGGCCGGCCGCAAGCAGGCCACGCGCATCCACTGGACGCGTGACGGTGTAGCCGGTGACGTGGATCTGGGCGCGGATGACCTTGTGTTCATGACGGTCGGTTCGTTGACCGAGAACTCGGACAATGGCGATCACCACACGGCTGCGCGATTGAATGAGGGGCCGGCGCCTGCCTGGGACCTGTGGCGTCGCATTGCTGCCAGGGATCCAGCGTTCGGGCGCCCGGACGTGTTCGGTGCGCACATTCCGCAGACCAAGTGGGAGTCGGCGACGGTCACCACGCTGGATGCACGCATTCCGGCCTACATCCAGAAGATCGCCAAGCGCGACCCGTTCAGTGGCAAGGTGGTGACCGGCGGCATCGTCAGCGTGCGCGATTCGCGCTGGCTGATGAGTTGGACAGTGAACCGCCAGCCGCATTTCAAGAATCAGCCCAAGGAGCAGATCGTGGTCTGGGTGTACTCACTGTTCGTCGATACGCCTGGCGATTACGTAAAGAAGCCGATGCAGGACTGCACCGGCGAGGAGATCACCCGCGAGTGGCTGTATCACCTCGGCGTGCCGGTGGAAGAAATCGATGAACTGGCGGCGACCGGCGCGAAGACGGTGCCGGTGATGATGCCGTACATCACCGCGTTCTTCATGCCGCGCCAGGCCGGTGACCGCCCGGACGTGGTGCCGGAGGGGGCGGTGAACTTCGCCTTCATCGGCCAGTTTGCCGAATCGAAGCAGCGCGACTGCATCTTTACCACCGAGTATTCGGTGCGCACGCCGATGGAAGCGGTGTACACCCTGCTGGGGATCGAACGCGGCGTGCCGGAGGTGTTCAATTCCACCTATGACGTGCGCTCGTTGCTGGCGGCGACCGGTCGCCTGCGCGATGGCAAGGAGCTGGATATTCCTGGCCCGGCGTTCCTGCGCAACCTGCTGATGAACAAGCTGGACAAGACCCAGATCGGTGGCCTGCTTCGCGAGTTCAAGCTGGTGCAGGAGGACTGAGCGGGTGGAATGAAGGCAGTTGATGAAGACATCAGCTGCCTCCGGGCCTCAAACCGCGCCGTCGGTCGAACGGCTCAGATGTTCCCAGGTATCGATGCTGCCGGCCATCGACGCCAGCTTCGCCCGTACCAGCTGCAGTGCATCACTGCCCAGCAGCAGGTGGCTGGGCGGCGCGTCGCTGTCGATGACCTGCAGCATGGCCTGCGCAGCCTTCACCGGATCACCGAGCTGGTGGCCGCTCTTTGCCTCACGCGCGCTGCGGATGGGATCGAACAGCGCGTCGTAGTCTTCAATGCTGCGCGGTGCCCGCGCCATCGAACGGCCTGCCCAGTCGGTGCGGAAGGAGCCCGGCGCGACGGCGGTGACATGGATACCGAACGGCGCAACCTCCTTGCCAAGCACTTCGCTGATGCCTTCCAGTGCAAACTTGCTGCCGCAGTACCAGGCGATACCGGGCATCGTGATGAAGCCGCCCATGGAGGTGATGTTGAGGATGTGGCCACGGCGGCGCGCGCGCATGTGCGGCAGCACGGCCTTGATCAGCGCGGCCGGGCCGAACACGTTCACCTCGAACTGGTGCCGCAGCTCGGCCAGCGTCGATTCTTCGAGGATGCCTTCGTGTCCGTAGCCTGCGTTGTTGACGAGCACGTCGATGCTGCCAACGTTGGTTTCGATATCGGTGACGAGCGCATTGATGGCATCGGCATCGGTGACGTCCAGCAGGCGGCCGAATGCGCGGCCGGGCGCCAGCGTTTCGAACGCCTGGCGGTCGGATTCGTTGCGCACGGTGCCGACTACGCGATGGCCGGCCAGCAGTGCCTGCTGGGCGAGGGCACGGCCGAAGCCGCTGCTGACGCCGGTGATGAGGAGAAGGCGGAACGGGGACATGGGGAGGCGCTCATGGTGGACAGGGCTTGCACGTTAGTGCTTGAACGGTGCCCACCACAGGCCTAGGATTCGGCCATTCTTGCCTATTTCTCTGGGGTGCCTGTGCCGGTGGTCGATTCCCTGCGACGGCAGATGCAGGCGCGCATGGTCGGCCTGCTGCAGACTTTGGCGGTGGAGGAGGGCTATACGCTCACGCCGCTGCCGGGGGTGCGGCTGCTGCGCTCCGACCGGCCTCTGGCACGCACGCCGGTGCTGTATGACCCCGGCATCGTGATCGTCTGCCAGGGCGTGAAGCGCGGCTACCTGGGCGAGCAGGTCTACCAGTACGACGCGCAGCACTACCTGGCAGTTTCGGTGCCGGTCCCGTTCACGATGGAAACCGATGCTTCTGCAGAGGCGCCGCTGCTGGCGATCTACCTGCATCTGGATCTGCAGTTGGCGGCAGACCTGCTGATTGAACTGGGGGAACAGGTGGACACATCGGAGGCACCGGCACAGAGCATGATGTCCAGCCCGATGCAGGCGCCGATGCAGGCCACGGTGCTACGCCTGCTGGAGGCACTGGCTGACCCGTTGGAGGCTGCCGTGCTCGGGCCGGCGTTGGTGCGTGAGGTGTACTTCCGCGTGCTGACCGGGGCACAGGGCGGCGCGATGCGCGAGGCGCTGGCCATGCGCGGCCGCTTCGGCAGCATCGGCAGGGTGCTGCGTACGATCCACGCCTCATATGCCACTGCGTTGGACGTGGGCCGGCTGGCGGCCGAGGCGGGCATGAGCGTGGCGACCTTCCACGACCACTTCCGCGCGATTACCGGTACGTCGCCGATGCAGTACGTGAAGTCCACCCGCCTGCACCAGGCGCGGCTGCTGATGCTGCGGCAGGCGATGACCGCCGAGGCTGCATCGCTGGCGGTGGGGTATGCCAGCCCGTCCCAGTTCAACCGCGAGTTCAAGCGTCTGTTCGCGTTGCCGCCGGCGGCCGAGGTGGCGCGGATGCGGCGGAGTTTTGCGCTGCCACCGCCACCAGCGGATGCGCTGTACGTGTCTTCGCATTGAGTGGCCGCCGGGGTTTCCCCGGCGTTCTCGACATGCCGGCCAGCGGCCGGCACTACCAGGGAATCTGAGTGGTTGACAGGAGGCCTACCTACTAGTAGGTTAAGACTCATGAAAGAGTCGCTCTCGCCAAAGGCCCAGGAGATCCTGGCGCATGCCCGATCGCTGCTGGAAGCCGGTGGTTACAACGGTTTCAGCTATGCCGACGTGTCGGCACGGGTGAACATCAGCAAGGCCAGCATCCATCACCATTTCCCCAGCAAGGCGGACCTGGTGCGCACGGTGGTTGAGCTTTACCGAGCCGAGGCGCGCGAAGGCCTGGCGCTGCTGGACCGGCAGCTGGATGACCCGCTGCAGGAGCTCAACGCCTATGTGGATTACTGGTCCAGCTGCATCGCAGGTGGCACGTCGTCGTTCTGCATCTGCGCGATGTTGGCCGCCGAAGCGCCGATGATTCCGGCAGAGATCGCCGAGGAAGTGCGCGGCCATTTCGAGGACCTGAGCGGCTGGCTGGCGGTGACCCTGGAGAAGGGCGCTGCCATGGGTCAACTGCAGTTGCAGGGTTCGGCTGTAGACGAGGCCAAGGCGTTCATGTCGTCGGTGCACGGTGCGATGCTGGCGGCCCGTGGTTTGGGTGATGCGGCGACGTTCTCGGCGCTGGCGCGGTTGGCGATCGCGCGCGTGAGTGCGACCGCCTGAGGTGATGTGTACTGGCCTGCGGCAGCGCGGGCCTTCTTTTTGCCCTCAATGCCTGCCTACTAGTAGGTTTATTTCATCAATGGAGATTTCCATGGCACATCCCCTTTCCCTTCTCGGAGCGATCCATACCGCCATCAGCCTGGCGCCGATCCTGGCCGGCCTGTACGGCTTCATCCGCCACCGGGCAATCGATCCCGGCACGCGCTCGGGCAAGGTTTATCTGATTGGCCTGGTGCTGTCGGTGGCGACCTCGTTCACCGTCTCCAGCACAGGCGGGCTCAATCCAGGCCATGCCTTCGGCGTGATCGTGCTGCTGGTGGCGTTCGGCGGTGTTCTGGCGGCACGCCTACGCTGGCTGGGACGCTCGGCGCGCTATCTGTCGACGTTCGCGCTGTCCTTCAGTTTCCTGCTGTCGCTGGTGCCGGGTGTGAACGAAACGCTGACCCGCTTGCCGGTGGGCCACCCTGTTGCCGCCGCACCGCTGGCGCCCGTGATACAGCAGACGCTGCTGGGGTGTGCGGTGGTGTTTGCGATCGGCTTTCTGGCGCAGTGCTGGATGATTCATGAGCGCAGCGTACGCGCGCGTGGTTGACAGCGCCGCCGCCGGGCGTCAGTCAGCCAGCACGGTGTCGGCGCCTTCGCCGTAGGTGGCGCGGGCGCTGCCACATCGCGCGTGGGCCGCAGCATTGGCCGGCAGGCCGGTGGCTTTGATGCCGCGCCGCGAATCGCCGTCAAACACCTCGGCGTAGCGCTCTGCGGCCATCGCATCATCGGGCAGCACGTACAGCAGAACGCGCTGCAAGGTTGATTGACCCTGCAGTGGCTGCGGTTGCCGGAAGGTGGGCACCTGCACGCGCGCGCTGTGCCATTGCGTGGGCGCAGCGACGGTCTGCCAGCGCACCTGCAGCGGCAGGTCGAGCGACATCAGCGCGACACCGGCAGGAAAGCCGTAGGCGGTGCAATCGACGGGCGCGACCGGGATGCTCGCAATGGCCCTGTCGCCGATATCCAGTGCGGTGCCATTGACTTCCATCCGCACGATCGGCGCGCTGCCGTAGTTGTGGATCTTGAACAGCACCAGGCCTTCGAAGCGGCTGCGCTCCAGCTCGTCGGCGGTGAGACCGCTGAGACGTGCCAGCGTGGGTGCGACCTCCACATGATCGCTGTAGTGGTAATAGAGGTGCACGAGCTCTGGTGTGCCCGTGCGGCGCCATCCGGTGTTGAACGGCGTGGTGTCCGGATACGCCTGGCGGACCAGTGGCACATCGGTGACGGCGCGATCTCCGGACGGCGTGGCGTAGCGGTAGTGGTCAACGGAGCGCTTCAGGCGTGCGTCTTCGTACGGGAACGCGCGGTCTGCGTCGGACTGCGTGTTGGGGTAGCGGTGGAAGGCCATGAAGCGCTCGGGCGTGTCGCCCTGCATGGGCAGATCCGGGCCAGCGCCGGAGCCGGTGGACGCGTACGGTGAGGTGTCCAGCCACAGGGGGTGCCCGCTGAGGTTGATATGCATCTCCGCGATGGGCGCACGCGAGCCACCTGCAACGCTGTCCCAACTGCGTTGCAGGGAGAGCCACACGGGGACGATGAGCAGGGCCGCGGTGGTCGGCGCGAACATCAACGCGTGTACACGGCCGGGCATGCGCCCGCGCTGCCGCACCATGTAGCGCAGCCACACCAGCAGCAGGACCAGCAGCAGCGGGAGGCCGACCCAGATCGCGACGGTGGCCAGCGCCACGACGCCCCAGCCCAGGTTGGGGGTAGCCACCGCGATCAGCGAGAGCGTGGCGATCAGCGCGGCCAGCAGCAGCGACACGCCGATGCCAACGCGGTAATTCCGGTACGAGCTGTTGGTCATCACCGTTCCATCGGCAGTGTGGGGCATGCCCCTATAGTGCAGCGGTGGTGATGGCGTGGAAAGTCGGGAACGAGGGCGCTCAGCAGCCAACCAGGCGGTCGACACCGATGCCATTGCGATGCTGGCTGCGGTATTCGGTCGGGCTGGCGTCGGCCTGGCTGCGGAAATGCCGACGGAATGATTCCTGAGAACCAAAACCGGCCTGCTCGGCAATCCACTGCAAGGGCCGGTCGGTGGTTTCCAGCAGCTCACGGGCGAAGGCCACGCGCTCGCGGATCAGCCAGTCGATGGGTGACAGGCCGGTCGCTTCCAGGAACTGCCGTTGCAGGGTGCGCTGGCTGAGTGCGGCCTGCTCGGCGAGGCTGCCAAGCGAGTGTGGTTCGCGCAGGTTGCGGCGCATCCATTCCATCAGTTTTGCCAGGCGCGAGGGCTCGCCATGGGGAATGGCGCGGCTGACACGCTGGCTGCGTCCGGCATCACGCCAGGGTGCCAACACCAGTCGTTCGGCCACCAGGTTGGCCACGCGTGCGCCGTAATCCTTGCGCACCATGTGCAGCATCATGTCCATGCCGGTGGCCGAGCCGGCCGAAGTGATGATGCTGCCGGTGTCCACGTACAGCACGTCCTCGCGCACGTCGATGCGCGGGAACTCGCGCGCGAGCGCTTCGGTGAGGCGCCAGTGGGTGGTGGCCTGGCGGCCATCGAGCAGGCCGGCCCAGGCCAGCACGAAGGCACCGGAGCAGATCGAGGCGATGCGCGCGCCACGAGCGTGGGCGCGGATGAGTGCATCGAGCAGGGCCTGCGGTGGACGTTCGCTGGGTTCGCGCCAACCGGGGATGACGATGATGTCGGCGTCATCGACGCTACCGAGATCGTAGGGCAGCTGCACCTGGGTGCTGCCGAGCATGCGCAGTGCGCCGGGCTCGCCTGCGCACAGCTGGGTGCGGTACCAGGCGACGCCCAGCTCGGGCCTTATCGGCGCGAACAGGCCCACCGCACAGCCGAACTCGAACAGCCCCTGGCCGTGGCAGGCAACGATGGCGACGAGCGGCGCGGCGGGATCGGCGGGTGGGCTGGGCATGGCTTGATGCTACGGCGGCGGTGCGGGGCGCTGAGTGGTGCGCGGGCATGAGGTGATGCTGGGCGGGCATATGGAGGCTGGGGTCGGATCCCTTCCGCAGGAAGGGCTCTGACCCCGTGTGTGCAGGCCGCCTAACGTCATTACCAGCGGTCATGTGGGTGGCCGGATGTTACGGCTGGGTGACGCGATCGCGCCTGTCGCGGTGGGTGAGCAGGCCCTTGAATGGAAGCGTGTTTCCGGCCCACCCCCACGAGCCCCCATGCCTGCCGCCTACGCCCCAGCCCTGAGTACTCTCGCTGTCCTGATCGCTGCCGCCCTCGCTGCGACGCCCAGCCATGCCGCGGAAGCCGATGCGGATCCTGCCACCACCGCGGCGGCGACCAACGTTGCTGCATCCACGCTGGATGCGGTGGTGGTGACCGGCTCACGCACCAGCACGCGCACGGTGAAGAACAGTTCCACACCGATTGACGTGATCTCCGCCGAGGACCTCGCTGCCACCGGGCAGGGCAACCTGCTGGAAGCGCTGCAGCGCAGCCTGCCGTCGCTGAGCCAGATCGGCGGTTACCAGAGCGATCAGGAAAGCCTCATCCGCGGCTATCAGCTGCGCAACCTGTCGCCGGGCTACACGCTGGTGCTGGTCAACGGCAAGCGCCGCAATGCCAGCGCCTATGTAAGCGGGGCCAATGGGGGCGGGTTCCCCGGCCATGCCTGGGCGGACCTGGCGTTGATTCCGGTCTCGGCCATCGACCATGTGGAAGTGCTGCGCGATGGCGCTTCGGCCATCTACGGCTCGGACGCGATCACCGGCGTGGTCAACGTGATCCTGAAATCGCAGGCGCACGGTGGCGATGTATCGGTGGAGAGCGGGCAGAGCATCGATGGTGATGGTTCGCGTACCAGCGTGCGCGCCAACGTCGGCCTGCCGTGGGGCGAGGATGGCTTCGTCAACCTGGCCGGTGAGACCACCCGCCAGCACCATGCGATCCGCACCCGCCGCTACATCGATGGCTACCTGAGCTACCCGGCGGTGGACGGCAGCGGCAATCTGGTGGCGCTGCGGCCGAACAATCGATTGCCAGCAGGTGCTGCGCCGAACCCGGCCGAGGCCAGCCGCAATGCCGAAGCCAATACCATCCTCAGCTCGCCGTCGTATGCGTTGAAGGCCTTCGCGGTGAACGTGGGCCATGGTCTGGGTGAGAGCGCGCAGTTCTACGCCAACGCCACGGCCAGTGACCGCACCGCGCAGGCGATCCAGAATTTCCGCCTGCCGGCGACGATCTTCACTACTTACAAGGCCCCCGGCGTGCTGAGCGTGTTTCCCGATGGCTTCCTGCCGGTGCTGGAAACCAAGGAGAAGCAGTACACCGGTACGGCCGGTGTGAAAGGCCAGATCGCGGGTTGGGACTACGACGCCAGCCTGACCGGCAACCGCAGCACGGTGCGCACCTATACCCGCAATTCGGTGAACTACTCGCTGCCGTACCCCGGCTCGCCCACCGACTTCTACGACGGCAAGCTGGACTACCAGCAGGGCATTGCCAACCTGGACCTGCGGCGCGGCTTCGAGGTGGCGGCATTTGCCTCGCCGCTGGAGGTGAGCGCGGGCGCCGAGTATCAGCACGAGCAGTACGAGCGCGGAGCAGGGCAGTGGGAGTCGTACACCGGCTTCGGTGCGGCAGCCTTCGTCGGCTATTCCACCGCCGACGCGGTGAAGGCGACCCGCACCAGCAAGGCGGTGTACGTGGGTGCCGCCACCAACATCACCTCGCGCTGGTACCTGGATGCTGCCGCGCGCTGGGAAGACCATTCCGATTTCGGCAGCGTTTCCACCGGCCGCCTGACCACGCGCTTCGATTTCACCGACGCGCTGGGTGTGCGGGCAACGGTCAGCAATGGCTTCCACGCGCCCAGCCTGGGCGCGCAGTACTACCAGGCCACCGGCAGCTGCCCGTGCGGGACCACACTGGTGGCGCAGGTGTCTTCGCCGGCGGCTCTTGCGCTGGGGGCAACGCCGCTGAAGCCGGAGAAGGCCACCAACTACAGCCTGGGCGTGACCTGGGACCCGAGCCCGGCCTTCCACCTGGCAGTGGATGCCTATCAGATCGACATCCGCGGCCAGCTCGGCCAGTCCAGCCAGATCGGCTACAACGCACAGGATCCGGCGCGCATCACCGACAACAGCGGGACGGTGCTGAGTGCGGCGCAGAAGAACACCATCGATGCGCTGCTGGGTTCGGCCGGCATCAGCATCCTGCCGGGCGATGCGTTCTACGCCAGCTATTTCACCAACGTGGGCAATACCCGTACACGCGGTGTGGAGCTGACCCTGGAAGCGAACCAGGAAACCGCCTGGGGCAAGCTGCGCTGGAGCTACGCGGCCAATGTCGGCCGTACCACGATCCAGAAGGTGAGCGACATTCCGGCGGCGCTGCAGGGCCTGCCTAACATCAACCTGCTGACCAAATCCAGCGAGTACGCGCTGCGCTTCCGCACGCCCAGCTATACGCAGGTGGCGGGATTGGGCTGGCAGCACGGGCGCTGGCGCTCGAACCTGGACTTCACCTACTACGGCCCGATCAAGCGGCTGAACAACGGCGTGGAATACAAGCAGCCGCCGGTGCTGGTGACCAACCTGTCCGGTGGCGTGGAGCTGGGTGCGGGCTGGAGCGCGGCGCTGGGCATCAACAACGTGTTCGACAAGCGCACGCGCAAGGTGCCGGAGTACGCGCGTAGTGCCACCGATGTGGCGAGTATCGAGACCACCTGGGACAGCGGCGATGTGCTGAGCAATGTGGGTGCGTACTGGTATGGGCGGGTCAGTTACCGGTTCTGATCTGGAGCAGTCGAGCATGGCTCGACTCTACAAAAGCGAAAGGCAGCCGGACGTAGTTCGGCATCATCGAGGAGCAGTTCATGTCTTCTGCATTGAAGGTGGTTGCATTGGTGGGGTCACCGACCAGCTCGGCGACGTCGCGCACGTTGTTGCTGGTGCGGCATCTGCTGGCGTCGCTGCAGCAGCGGGTGCACGCCAGCGTGGAGCTGGTGGAGCTGGCACCGATCGCGCGCTCACTGGGCCAGTCGTTGTCGCGCGATGAGGCGGGGCCGGCAGTGGAGCAGGCACTGCAGGCTATCGAGGCGGCGGAGCTGCTGGTGGTGGCCGCCCCGGTGTATCGCGGCTCGTATCCTGGGTTGTTCAAGCACCTGGTCGACTTCATCGGGCTGGAGGCGCTGGTGGATATGCCGGTGCTGCTGGCAGCGACCGGCGGCAGCGAGCGCCATGCACTGGTGATCGACCACCAGCTGCGACCGTTGTTCAGTTTCCTGCAGGCGCACACGCTGCCGATCGGGGTGTATGCCACGCCCGCCGACTTCGAGGGCGAGCACATCAACAGTGCAGCCTTGCAGGCACGCATCGCGCTAGCGGCCGAGCGCGCAGCCGGCCATCTGGCTACGCAGGCGCTGGCCGTAGCGGCGCCGCTGCGACGTATTGCCTGACGCCATAACCGGCGGCGCTTTGCTTATGGCCACGCCGCATCTGCGTGGCCGGATCTGACCGCCGATTGTCGCCAGCCGTCGCTGTTGCGGCTGCTGGCATCTCTAGCATCGATATCGAAGCGGCTTCGCATTGCCGGCCCCGATGAGGACGACTCCAGTGACTTTCGACGCAGCAAGCAAACCCATCCTGTTCCTGCTCGACCGTGAGTTCGAGGACGGCCAGATTCCCGGCCAGCGCTTCTTCTGCCGGCACAGCCTGTTGCTGGAAGGCGCGCTGTCGAGCATTGACGGCCTGGACGCGCAGCTGGACGTACGCCGCATCGGCTTTGCCCGGCCGCGCCGGGAGGTGATCGCCGAGATCGGCGAGCAGGACCAGTCGCTGCCGAAGCTGGTGCTGCCGCAGGGCGTGCACAGCGAACTTGCCAGTGGCGCGCACCTTGATCGCCAGTACATCTCCGGTGCCGAGCCGATCCTGGCCGCGTTGAACGGCTTGCTCGGCATTCCCGTGGCTCACCCCTGAGCGAGGACGCGACCATGAGTTATCAGATCAGCGTGCTGGACAAGAGCCCGGTCGCCGAAGGTGCCTCGCCGGAGCAGGCGCTGCGCAACAGCCTGCAGCTGGCGCAGCGCGCCGAGCAGCTGGGCTACCACCGCTACTGGTTTGCCGAGCACCATGCTGCGCCGACGCTGGCCAGCCCGGCACCGGAAGTGCTGGCTGCGTGGGTACTGGCACAGACCCGGCGCATCCGCATCGGTAGTGGTGGGGTCATGCTGCGCCACTACGCACCCTACAAAGTGGCGGAGAACTTCAACCTGCTGGCAGCGTTGGCGCCAGGGCGCGTCGATCTGGGTGTGGGCAAGGCCCCCGGTGGCCTGCCGGCCTCGACCGCCGCGCTGGCGGCCGGGCGCCCGGCGTTCGCCGACTTCGACCAGCAACTGCGCGACCTGGAAGGCTATCTGTCCGGCGCCGAAACCGAGGCACAGGCACGGCCGGTTCCACAGCAGGTGCCGGAACGTTTCCTGCTCGGCGCCAGCCCGCAGAGCGCAAACCAGGCGGCCGAGCTCGGCTGGCGCTTCGTCTACGCCGCGCACTTCGATGGTGACCCAAAGCATATCGAGGCCGCGTTCGATGCCTACCGCAGCGCTTCCACGCAGCCACCGCTGCTGGCCACGGTGGCCTTCGCCGCGCCGACCGCCGAAGCCGCGGCGCGTCATATCGGTGCGCTGCGCGTCTACAAGCTGCACCTCGGTCCCGGGCAGACGGTGAATCTGCCCAGCTCCGAAGCAGCTGCCGAGTACGCGCGCCAGGTGGGCGTGGCCGACTTCCGCATCGAAGAAACGCGCCCCAGCGTGCTGTCCGGTGATGCGCAGCACGTGCGTGACGAACTGGACGCACTGCACCGGCGTTTCGGCGTGGGCGAATTCATCCTCGATGCACCGGTGGCCGACCTGGACGCACGCCTGACATCCCTTGAACTGCTGTCGCCCGCGCCACGCGCGGCGGTGGCCTGACCTGCAGGAGCGATTCCCATGAGCACGACCCCGCGCCACATTCCGTTCGGCATCATGCTGCAGGGCCCCGGCAGCCACATGCACGCGTGGAAGCACCCATCCAATCCGGCCGACGCCAGCGTCAACCTGCAGTTCTACATCGACATCGCGCGTACCGCCGAGGACAACGGCATCGCCTTTGGTTTCGTGGCCGACGGCCTGTACATCAACGAGAAGTCGATCCCGCACTTCCTCAACCGCTTCGAGCCGATCTCGCTGCTGTCGGCGCTGGCCACGGCGACGAAGAAGATTGGCCTGGCCGGCACGCTGTCGACCTCCTACAGCGACCCGTTCACCGTGGCCCGCCAGTTCGCTTCGCTGGACCTGCTCAGCGGCGGTCGCGCCGGTTGGAACGTGGTGACGTCGCCGTTGGAGGGGTCGGGGCGCAATTACGGCCGCCCCCACCCCGAGCATGCGCTGCGCTACCAGATTGCCGACGAGTACCTGGAGGTGGTGCAGGGGCTGTGGGATTCCTGGGATGACGGTGCCTTCGTGCGCGAGCGCGACAGTGGCACGTTCTTCGCGCCGGAAAAATTCCGTCGCCTCGACCACCGGGGACGCTTCTTCCAGGTGGAAGGGCCGCTCAACATCCAGCGTTCGCCGCAGGGCCAGCCGGTGATCTTCCAGGCCGGTTCGTCCGACGATGGCATCGCGCTGGCCGGCAAGTATGCCGATGCGGTGTTTACCCATTCGCCGTCGCTGGAAGAAACCCGCGCGTTCACCCAGAAGGTGAAGAACTCGGCGATCGCGCACGGCCGCAGCGGCAACGACGTGAAGATCTTCCCGGGCATCGGCCCCATCGTCGGCCGCACCGCGGAGGAGGCTGAAGCCAAGTACCAGGCGATCGCCGCGCTGGCCACGCTGGAGGATGCGCTGGCGTACCTGGGGCGCTTCTTCGACCACCACGATTTCAGCAAGTACGATCCGGACGCACCGTTCCCGGAGCTGGGTGACATCGGCAGCAACTCGTTCCGTTCCACCACCGATCGCATCAAGCAGGGCGCGCACGAGAAGGGCCTGAGCCTGCGCCAGGTGGCACTGGAAGCGGTGAGCCCGCGACCGAATTTCATCGGCACGCCGGAACATGTGGCCGACGAGTTGATCCGGTGGTTCGATGCCGGTGCCAGCGACGGCTTCATCCTCGGTTTCGCGGCACAGCGCGAAGGCCTGGACGATTTCGTGACCCAGGTGCTGCCGATCCTGCAGGTGCGCGGCTACCACCAGCGTGAGCTGGAAGGGCAGACGCTGCGCGCGCATCTGGGCCTGCCGTACAAGGCCAGCCGCCATTCGACCGACGCCGAGCCGGCGCGGAAGGCAGGGTAAGGCGATGAGCGGAGAAAGCGCGGTAGCACCGGGCCATGCCCAGCGGAATTCCCGAACGACGGGTATATTGCCCGACATCGCGGCGCGCGCCGAGGCGGCCATCGCGATCCGCCATGACCTGCACCGGCACCCGGAGCTGGCCTTCGAGGAACACCGCACCAGCGCACGCGTGGCCGAGCTGTTGCAGCAGTGGGGCTATGAGGTCACCACCGGCCTCGGCGGCACCGGCGTGGTCGGTACGTTGCAGCGCGGGCAGGGCAGCCGTCGCCTGGGCCTGCGCGCCGACATCGATGCACTGCCGATCCACGAGGATTCCGGATTGGCGTACGCCAGCCAGACCGAGGGGCTGATGCATGCCTGCGGCCACGATGGGCACACCGCCATCCTGCTGTCCGCGGCGCACTACCTGGCCCATCACGGCCGCATCGACGGCACCCTGCAGCTGGTGTTCCAGCCGGCCGAGGAAACCGGTTCGGGCGCTTCGAAGATGATCGCCGATGGCCTGTTCGAGCGCTTCCCGGTGGATGCGATCTATGGCCTGCACAACTGGCCGGGTGTGCCGGTGGGGCACTTCGGCTTCGTCGACGGTCCGGCGATGGCATCGGTGGACTGGGCGCGACTGAAAGTGATCGGCAAGGGCGGCCACGGTGCCGAGCCGCAGGGCAGCGTCGACCCGATCCTGGCGGCAGCGCACATCGTCACCGCGCTGCAGAGCGTGGTGTCGCGCAATGTGGATCCACGGCAGATGGGCGTGGTCACCGTCGGTTCGATCCACGGCGGGCAGGCCGCCAATGTGATCCCGGACGTCGTCGAGCTGAAGCTGACCGTGCGCGCCTACCTGCCGGAAGTGCGCGACACGCTGCGGCGCCGGGTCACCGAAATCGCCGAACAGACGGCCGCCGCGTTCGGCGCACTCGCCGAGATCGCGTTTCCGCGTGGCTTCCCCAGCGTGATCAACCATCCACGGCAGACCGCCTACATCCGCGACGTGGCCGTACAGGGCTTCGGCAGCGAACAGGTGGTGTCGGAGTTCGCGCCGCGCACGGCCAGCGAAGACTTCGCCTTCTTGCTGCAGGCGCGGCCCGGGAGTTTCGTGTTCGTCGGCAACGGCGACAGCGCACCGTTGCACAGCCCGCGCTATGTGTTCAACGACGCCGCCATCGCACCCGCCGCCAGCCTGTGGGCGCGGCTGGCCGAAGACTATCTGGTGAAGGATGTGGCATGAGCAGCAACGAACGCTTCCTCTATACCTCGGTGGACGATCCACTGGCGCGGCCTCTGTTCGATGGGCTGGAACAGGAGTACGACAGCCGCTACGCCGACGTGCGCCGGCGCATCGGCGGCAGTGCCCGCGAGGAGCTGCAGCGCTACCCGGCGCAGGCGTTCGCGGCGCCGGTAGGGGCGTTCGTGCTGCTGCTGCGCGAGGGTGTGGCGATCTCCGGCGGTGCCTTCATGCCGCACCGCGATCCGGATACCGCCGAATTCAAGCGCATCTGGACGCTGCCGGGGCTGCGCCGCCAGGGCATCGCGCGTCGCGTGCTGCAGGAGCTGGAAGACCAGGCGGCGCGGCAAGGGTACCGGCGGGTGTTCCTGACGACCGGCTTCCGTCAGCCTGAAGCGGTCGGCCTGTACCTCAGCCATGGCTACACCGCGCTGTTCGACCTGCAGGCCGACCCGGAAACCATCGCGCATCTGCCGTTCGAGAAGCACTTGAGCGTATCGGCGCCGGTCGTTGTGCCATCACAGGCCGTGTTGCATGGAGCCCACGCATGAGCACGCCTTCGACCGCGCTGGATGGCA
This sequence comes from Stenotrophomonas sp. S4, assembly GCF_054187805.2. Classification (NCBI taxonomy): domain Bacteria; kingdom Pseudomonadati; phylum Pseudomonadota; class Gammaproteobacteria; order Lysobacterales; family Lysobacteraceae; genus Stenotrophomonas; species Stenotrophomonas sp. S4. The sequence continues at coordinate 2,060,232 of NZ_CM196188.1, forward strand.
TTGCCGCACGCCCGGCGCCAGCACCGGCGTTGAAGATCGTGCCGGCCCGGCATCCGTTGCAGGTGGTCGGCACGGTGCTGGCACTGGCCCTGATCCTGATCGGGCTGCAATCGGTGCTGGGCAACCCGCGCTGGGGCTGGGGCACGTTCGCCGAGTGGTTCTTCGCACGCCCGGTGCTGGAAGGCCTGGGCCGTACGCTGCTGCTGACCGCGCTCGGTACCGGCCTCGGTTTCGCGCTGGGCACCTTGCTGGCGTTGGCCCGCGTCTCCGGCTCGCCCCTGCTGTCGGCGGTGTCGTGGGGCTATGTGTGGCTGTTCCGTTCGATTCCGCTGCTGGTGCTGTTGCTGCTGCTGAACAACCTGGGCTACCTGTACAGCACCATCGAGCTGGGGGTTCCGTTCACCGGCATCAGTCTATTCTCGTACCCGACCACGCAGCTGATCGGCGTGTTCACCGCCGCAGTGCTGGGTCTCACCTTGAACCAGGCCGCGTTCTCGGCCGAGGTGATCCGTGGCGGCATTCTGTCGGTCGACCATGGCCAGTACGAGGCCGCAGCGGCGCTTGGCCTGCCACGTGGCCGCCAGGTGCGTCGCATCATCCTGCCGCAGGCGATGCGCTCGATCCTGCCGGCGGCGTTCAACGATGTGATCGGCCTGGCCAAGAGCACCTCGGTGGTCTACGTGCTGGCGCTGCCGGAGCTGTTCTACACGGTACAGGTGATCTACCGGCGCAACCTGGAAGTGGTGCCGCTGCTGATGGTGGCCACGGTCTGGTACCTGGTGATCCTGACCGTGCTGTCGCTGCTGCAGCGACGGGTGGAGCAGCGCTTCGCGCGCGGCCAGCTGCAGCGCGAGCGCTCGGTATCGCGTGTCTCGTCACCGACGCGCGCCACAGGTGATTCCGCACCGCGCGTGGTCAATCGCCCGCGCATTGCCGCGCAGGTTGAAGCGGGTGAGGGGGCATCGGTGTCGCTGCATGGCGTAGGCAAGGTGTTCGGCGACCAGCCGGTGCTGGAGGACGTGAACCTGGACCTGCGCGCGGGCAGCGTGACGGTACTGATCGGCCCGTCCGGTGCCGGCAAGTCCACGCTGCTGCGGCTGATCAACCATCTGGAACGTGCCGACAGTGGCTATGTGACCGTCGGCGGCCAGCTGATCGGCTACCGCCGCGATGGCGACACCCTGTACGAGCTGCCGGAGCGCGAGATCCGCCGCCGTCGTTCCGAGGTGGGCATGGTGTTCCAGGGCTTCAACCTGTTCCCGCACCTGACCGCGCTGGAGAACATCATCGAGGCACCGATCGCGGTGCGGGGCGTGCCGCGCGCGCAGGCCGAGCAGCAGGCGCGCACGCTGCTGGAACGGGTCGGCCTGGCCGACAAGGCCGATGCCTTCCCGCGCCAGCTGTCCGGCGGCCAGCAGCAACGCATCGCGATTGCGCGCGCGCTGGCCCTGCAACCGAAGGTACTGCTGTTCGACGAACCCACGTCGGCGCTGGACCCGGAACTTGTGGCCGAGGTGCTGAGCGTGATCGAGGAGCTGGCCAGCTCCGGTACCACCCTGGTGATCGTCACCCACGAACTGAGCTTCGCCCGCCGCGTGGCCGACCACGTGGTGATGATGGACCAGGGGCGGGTGATCGAGCAGGGCACGCCCGAGGCGCTGTTCGAACGTCCGCGCCAGCAGCGCACCGCCGATTTCCTGGCCAAGACCCTGTAACTTCGAAAGGAACACCATGAGCCCTGCAGCACCGCGTCGCCCCTCGCGCAGCACCCTGTTGATCGTGGGTGTGCTGGTCATCGGCATCGCCGGCATCGTCTACTCGCGCGTGCGGCAGGCACCGGACGCGAGCACCGTGGCCGCGACCAGCCTGGCCGGTGCGAACACGGCGGTGCTCAAGGGCACCTTCGATCCGAAGGCGCAGGCATTGATTCCCGCCGGCTACCGCTTCGTCACGCCCGGCACGTTCACCGTGGCCACGCATCCGGGGCAGCTGCCGCTGGCCGACTACGGCGCCGACAGCAAGGACGTGGTCGGTATCGAGCCGGACATCGCACGGCTGATCGCCGATGGGCTGGGCCTGAAACTGGTGATCGTGCCGGTGGCGTGGGCGGACTGGCCGTTGGGGTTGGAATCAGGCAAGTACGATGCCGTGCTGTCGAACGTGACGGTGACCGAAGAGCGCAAGAAGAAGTTCGATTTCTCCAGCTACCGTTACGATCTGCTGGGAATCTACACGCGCACTGATGGGCCGATCCAGAAGATCGAAAAGCCGGCTGACGTGGCCGGGCTGAAGGTGGTGGTCGGTGCCAGCACCAACCAGGACCAGATCCTGCGGCAGTGGGACCAGCAGAACATCGCGGCGGGATTGAAGCCGGTGGAGTACCAGTACTTCGATGACGCCGTGGTTGGGCGGCTGGCGGTGATCACCGGCCGAGCCGATGTCTCGTTCGAGCCCAATGCTACTGGTGCCTATTCGGCGCGGGACGGCAAGGTGCGGCGTGTGGGCCTGTTCCCCGGAGGCTGGCCGAACGCCGCAGCGATCTCGGTGACCACGCGCAAGGGCAGCGGCCTGGCCGACGCGGTGACGCAGGCATTGAACACCCAGATCAGCAGCGGTACCTATGCGCAGGCATTGGCGCGCTGGAACGTGGCCGAGGAGGCCGTGCCGCAGTCGCAGACCAACCCGCCAGGGTTACCGACGCTCTGACGCCGGGCATGGCCCGGCGCTACCGCTGCTTTTGTAGAGCCGAGCCATGCTCGGCTGCTCTACCAACGCGCCTCCAGCGTTTTGAACGGCTTTGCCAGCCGAACACCTTCGGCATCGAAGTCGGAAACGCTGCGTCCATCCACGCGCACAGACTTCGGCGCGGTCCGGTTCGGCCACCACATGCGCACGGCGGTGTCCTTGCGCAGCCCCTCGCCAAGCGCCACCGTCAGCAGCCCGTCGCGCTGTCGTGCCTGCATCTGCAATGTGCCATACGCGGTCGGCAGGCGCTCCACCGCCAAGCCATCCCCCGCCACCCACGAGGGCGGTGTGCCCGGCAGCAGCGACAGTGCGTCATCGTCCTCGCGCATCAGCATGCCGAACAGCGTGCGGCCGTATTCGGCACCGATCCAGGTATGCGGCATGTCGCCGAGGTAGCGCGGGAAGCGCAGCCGTGAATGCACTACTTCGGCCAGCACCTGCCATTCACGCGGGCGCCGGTCGTGAAGCAGGCCCTGCAATAGCTCGTCAGCCACGTCCGGCTGGCCAAGATGCACATAGCTCAGCACGTTGCGGATCTCGTACGGCGTGTAGGCGTACAGCGCACCGGGCTGGCTGCGCTTTCGCACGTCTTCCAGGTAGCGGGCGAAGGTGGTCCGCAACGCATCCGCCGGCAACACGTTCTGCGCGCCGGTCGGGTCCAGTGCGATCGACACGCCCGTGGGATCGCCATCGCCCAGATCTGCCGAGGACGGGATGAAGTCGATGCCCTTCCACGCCATCGTGGCGCGGATCGAGGCGTGCAATGCGTCGTACAGCGCTTTGTACTGCTGACGTGCCCAGGTGGCGGTCTCGTGGTCACCCAGCGACTCGGCCAGCCACGCTCCGTCGTGCCACCCCTTCAGGCCCCAGTAGTCATCCCAGTAGCTGTGGGTGGGCGACGGATAGCCTTCATGGCTGATCGACGGCGCAAGAATGCCCGCGAATCGCTCCGGTGCGGGCTGGTCGGCCTTGTAACCGGGCACCAGCGTGCGCTCGCGCAGTTCCTGCAGGAAGCGCAGTGCGGCCTTCACTTTCGGCAGGTAGTCACGCACCGACTCGGGCCCACCATCCAGGCGTGCAACGTCGGCAACCAGCGCCACATACTGGCCCTGGCTGTCGTACTCGATATCCGAACCGAAGCCGGTGTTGACGCTGCCATCGTCGTTGAGGATCGGCGAAACCAGGCCATTGGCATGCACGCCGTGCGCGCTGTACCAGGCCAGGTAATCACGCGCGACGCGGGCTTCACCCATGCGCAGCAGCACCGCCGACGTGGCCATGCCATCGCGGATGAAGGAGCGGTTGTAGTTGCGCGGGCCCGGTTGCATGGCCGGGCCGGTCTGGTTGATCAGCATGTAGGCAGCCTGTGCGCGCAGCATGTCGACCAGCGAGGGATCGGGCAGGCGCAGGCCGACCTGGCCCAGCCGCGCCTGCCAATCTGCGGACGCCTGCGTGGCCAGCGTATCGAACGCCGCATTGGCATCACGGGGCAGCGTGGCCAGGCCAAGCGCAGGCGCTTCGGGCAGCAGGCCATTGGCATCGGCGGCGGCGGTGCCCAGCGGGAACGCGACCACGATGGCATCGCGGGCTCCCGGCGCCAGCGACACGCGGTAGTTGAGCGCGGCGGCGGCAAGACCCTGGTCATCACGTGCCTGCTGCGAGGAAGGCAGTTCGCCGGCAGCGATGTCCGCGGTGATCTCCGTTGCGCCGTCCTTCCCGAACGGCGCCACGCCGGACGCAGCCACCGGCGTGAGCGAGTGCAGCAGCGTGCGGCCATTGATGCGCACGGCCTGTCCGTCGATGCGCACCTCGCGGATCGGCGACAGCCCGCCGTTCTGCCACGGCGGATTCATCTGCATGGGGCGGACGATCAGGCTGAGCGTGCCGTCGATCCGGGTACTGCCGGTGTTGTGCAGTCGATGGCGGAGGAAGGTCACCGGCTGGCCATCGCGCTCTATGGCGAACACCTCACTGCGCAGCTCCAGCCCGGGCTGCGGCGACCAAGTGGCCGAAGGCATAGGCTTCCAGCCATCGCGCAGGGCGTGCTGTACGGGCTGCCCGGCGGCACCTGCAGCGCGCCCGTCGGCGCTTCGCCAGAGCGGCTGTACCAGCGGCGCACCCTTGAACGCTTCCAGGTTGCCGTATTCGTCGAAGATGGATTTCTGCCGCCCTGCGTGCACGCCAACGGCGGTCCAGTAGGTCTGCTGCATCTGCAGCGACGCCGGAAACAGCGCACGCTGCGCGCCGCTGGCGGCGATCTGGTAGCGCTTCATCGGTGTCATCACGGCTTTCGGGCCAAGCAGGCGCAGGCGCGCGATCTGCGGGGCTGCACCGTCCACGCTCAGGCGGAATGCACGTAGAGGTTGTGCCGTATCAGCGGCCAGCCAACTCTGCCGATGGCTGGCCGCCTGTGCATCGTGTGCGAGATCCTGCCAGCGGCCCTGTGCGTCCTGCGCCTGCAAGCGGGCGGCGCCGCGCCCGCCGTCGGCCCAGTCGACCGCGAGACCGGCTGTGGACTGGACGCGAGGCAGCATGATCTCGAGCGTATGGGATCCACCTTTTCCGGCTGGAACCGCGACGGTGCCACCGCCTTGCCAGAGCGCCGCTGCCTGCGTTGCATCGACACCGCTGATTCGTGCGCTGAGCGTGCTGTCCAGCGGCTCCATCTCGAAGATCGACACGCCCCAGTCGGACGTGCGCTGCGGGCTGGCCAACCGCAGGTAGCGCGCCTGGCGTGGCGCGAAGTACAGCGTTTCCACGTCGCCCAGCGAATCGGTCATGGTGTACGCGGTCTGCCACTGCGTGCCGTCCAGCGAGGTCTGCAGTGAATAGCCCTCTGGATTGGAGACATCCCAGGTAAGCCGTGCGCCCGCCAGCAGCGTCGGTGCGCCCAGATCGATCTGGAACCAGTGGCCCGGACTGAAGGCACCGCCGGTGACGGTCTTCGGGTCGCCGTCGATCAGGTGGCTGATCGCCATCGCCGGTACCTGCTGCGAGGAAGCGCTGGCCTGCCATTGGCTGCGCGAGGGGAGGGTCTGTGCCTGCGCGGAGGACGCCAGGACGGCGAACACCAGGGTGGCGGCAGTTCGCCATGGGGCTGGTGGGCGGGAGACCTTGGAGCATTCGGCGCGCAACGTCATTACGGACAGCCTCGCAGGTTCGGCCGGAATCGGGCGAGCGCTACGCTAGCAAGGGATGTAATCGGTTACATGACGCACTGCAATAGGTCGCGGATACTGGGCCGGCAGCCTCGTTCACCGGTTCAAGGCGCGATCACCATCGATGGTTGGCTGACGGATGTGGCTCTGGACGGCTGCCGGTTGGCCCCTATCCTGACTGGCAACGACCACCGATCTGAAATGGATTGATGATGGAATTCAGTTTCACGCTGATGTACCGAGTGCCTGATACCGGAAAAGATCTCAGTGCATTTGAGCGAGCTCTTGCAGAGGTGGGATGCGACGATGCGCTGCTGGGCAGTGGTTCGCCAGGCGTGTTGGCGTTGCGATTCCAGCGAGAGGGCACAGCCGCAGACGATGTCGCGCGTGCCGCATGCGTGCAGGTTCAGAGTGCGGTACCGGAAGCCAAATTGATAACCGTGCATGTCGATGTCAGCAATCCTGCCAGCGCCTCCACTTGCGGTGGCTCAAGAGCTGAGCCTGTTTGACGTCCACGGCACATTCTTCGGAAGCAGCCGAGCATGGCTCGGCTCTACATGGTTTCCGGCAGGTCACGCGCACCCGCTGTTACAGCTCCACCATCTCCCACCAGCGCGTACCCGCCTGCGGCGCCTGCATGTCCAGCGCTTCGCCCATCATCGGAGTGGCCACCGGCACGTTCTTTGCGGCCGCCAGGGCGGTGATGCGCTCGAATGGCTGCTGCCATTCGTGCAGGGCCAGGTCGAAGGTGCCGTTGTGGATCGGCAGCAGCCACCTGCCGCGCAGATCCAGGTGCGCCTGCAGGGTCTGTTCGGGCTGCATGTGCACGAACGCCCAGCGTGGATCGTAGGCACCGGTTTCGATCATGGTCAGGTCGAACGGGCCGTACTTCTCGCCGATGGCCTTGAAGCCATCGAAGTAGCCGGTGTCGCCGCTGAAGAAGATGCGGAAGTCGCCGTCCTGGATCACCCATGACGCCCACAGGCTGCGGTCACTGTCGCCCAAACCGCGGCCGGAGAAATGCTGCCCCGGGGTAGCGGTCAGGCGCAGGCCGCTGGCTTCGGTCGACTGCCACCAGTCCAGCTGTTCCACCTTGGAGGCATCCACGCCCCAGGCGATGAGCTGGTCGCCCACACCCAGCGGCGCAATGAAACGCGCGGTCTTGCCGGCCAACTGCATCACCGCGGCATGGTCGAGATGATCGTAGTGGTTGTGCGAGAGGATCACGCCGGCGATCGGTGGCAGTTCGTCGATGCTGATCGGCGGTGCATGGAAGCGCGCCGGCCCCATCCACTGCACCGGCGAGGCGCGTTCGGAGAACACCGGGTCGGTCAACCAGTACTGGCCGCGCAGCTTCAGCAGGATCGTGGAGTGCCCCAGCCGGAACAGGCTGCGATCCGGTGCAACATCCAGGGTGGCGCGGTCCAGCGGCTTCACCGGAATCGGGTGAGCGGGCACGGTGCCCTTGGGCTTGTTGAACAGGAACGTCCACCAGATCTCCGCGCCGTCGCGCAGGCCCATCGCAGGACGCGGCAGGGCATTGCGGAACTTGCCGTCGCGGTACTGCGGCGAATCGGGGAAGTCGGGGAGGGACCAGGACTTGCAGAAGGTGTAGGCGGTCACGGCGAGGATTCCAAGCAAAAGGACAAGGAGCAGGCGCTTCATGGGTGACGTCCGCTGGGTACACTGCACAGTGTAGTTTCGTGTTTTTCAAAAGTACACTGCCGGGTGTAAAATTGAGGTATCCGTTCAGCTGCCAGGTTTCCGCCATGTCCCGTGCCCCGCAACGCCTGACCGACCGCAAACGCGAAGCCATCGTGCGCGCGGCGGTGGAGGAGTTCCGTGCATCGGGCTACGAGGCGACCAGCATGGACCGCATCGCCGAGGTGGCCGGGGTCTCCAAGCGCACCGTCTACAACCACTTCCCGAGCAAGGAAGCGCTGTTCTCGATGATCCTGGAGGAGCTGTGGGAGCGCAGCGTGGCCAGCGACGCACTGCCGTATCGCGCGGACCAGCCGTTGCAGGCGCAGCTGCTGCAGTTGCTGGGCCAGAAGCTGGACCTGCTCAGCGACGGGAATTTCATCGACCTGGCGCGGGTCGCGATGGCCGAGATCATCCACTCACCGGAACGGGCGCAGGCCATCGTCTGCCGCATGGGCGAGAAGGAAAGTGGCGAGAGCGCATGGATCCGCGCCGCAATCGCCGATGGCCGGCTGCGCAAGGTCGATCCGGAGTTCGCCGGCCACCAGCTGCATGGGCTGGTGAAGAGCTTCGCGTTCTGGCCGCAGGTGACGATGGGGCAGCCGCCGTTGAACGCACAGGAACGCGCACGCGTCGCCGAATCGGCGGTGGCCATGTTCCTGGGTTTCTACGCCGTCTAGTTGGCGGCGAAGCGACGGAACTCGTCGGCCGGTAGCGCTGCCGAGTACAGATAGCCTTGGCCGACATCCACCCCAAGTGCGCGCAGTTGCTGTTCCTGCGCCAGGGTTTCAGTGCCTTCGGCCACCACGATCGCACCGCAGCGGTGCGCGACTTCGACGATGAAGCGCACGATCGACTGCGACTTGGCGTCGGACAGCGTGGCGATCAACGCCTGCTCGATCTTGACCTCGGCGATGGCCAGCTGCGAAAGCAGGATCAGGGTCGAATAGCCCGCGCCGAAATCATCCAGCGACAGGGTGATCCCGGCTGCCAGCAGCTGTGCGATGTTGGCATCGACCACGTCGCGCTCGACGATCTCGGTCCACTCGACGATTTCCAGCCGCAGCATCGCACCGGGGATGTCGTGCAGCTGCAGCAGCTCCTGCAGGCGCAGGCCGAAGTCGGGCAGGCGCAGGGATTCGGCTGACACATTGACTGCGACGGTCAGCGCCGCACCGTCCTGCCGGCAGTGCTGCAGGAAGTGCACCGCCGACTGCAGCGTTGCCCATTCCAGGTCTGCCAGCCGGCCCTGCCGGCGCAGCAGCGAGATCACCCGCATGGGGGCAATCGGCCGGCCTTCGCCATCGCGCATGCGCAGCAGTGCTTCGGCGCCAACCAGCTGGCGATCGTGCAGGCGATGCTTGGGCTGGTAGCACAGCGGGGCGTCACCCTGCTGCAGCCAGCGCTCGAGTGCGACCTCGATCAGCGCATCGATCTCGCTGTCGCGCTGGATCGGGTCATCGAAGAACACCACGCCCGACTCGATTGCGCTCAGTGCGAGGGTGATCGCCCGGAACGGCAGGTGACCTTCATCGGTGGCGGTCGGTGGTTTCAGCTCGACCACCGCGCAGCGGAACAGTGGTCGGAAGCCCGGCCAGTCGCGGCCGACGCGGTCGGCAAGATTGCAGGCCAGCTCGGTGATACGGGCCTGGATGCGCAGCTCGGTCAAGGACATGCTGCGTACCAGGATCGCCAGCGCGGCGTCGCCGAACTGGTAGACCTCCACATCGTCCACTGGAAGGGATGGCAGCAACCGGTGGACCTCCGCCGGCGTATCGCGATGCCATAGTCCGTTGTCCTGCAGCGGGCCGTAGCGCAGGCGCAGGTCGCGCTGGTTTCCCATTTCGACCACCACCAGGCAGGCCTTGCCGAGGCCGTCGTTGTCGCGCCAGAAATGCTGCAGCCGTTCGCCCAGCGCCCGCATGTTGGGCAGGCCGCTGATCGGGTCGACGCGCAGCCAGGCCTGTTCGCGCTGGCGCTGTGCATCGATCTGGGCATCGTTGTAGACCAGCGCGAACACCGCGCCGAGCATCAGCAGCGAGACCGGCAGTGCCAACAGGCGCTGGATCGCCAGTTCGGCCACCGGCAGCTGGTCGGCGCCAATGATCGCCACACCCAGCGCCAGGCCCAGAGCGGTCATTCCGATGCGCACGGACCACGCCTGCAGGATCATGCGGGGCGAGAGCTCGTTGAGCATGCGTGGGTGCAGGCGCCTGCGCAGCCAGACACCGGCCATCATCTGCAACGCGGCCTCAAGGCTGGCAGGCAGGAAGAACTGGGTGCCGACGAACTGGTAGCGGGCCAGCAGGGCGGCGGCCAGGCAGGCCAGGCCGCCACGCCATCCGCCGAGCAGGCCACTGACCAGCAGGATGTCGAAGCCGAGGTGCAGCTTGACCACGCCCTGGGTGTAACGGGCCACGAACCAGGAATTGAACAGGTAGATCAGGCCCAGTGCCACGCCGACATACAGGCGACGGCCTTCAATGGCGTGCCCGGCGCGACGGGTGGCGATCAGCAGCACGCCGATCATGCCGATCACCGCCGTGGCCTGCAGCAGGTACAGCGGCAGGCTGGGCAGGGCGCTGTCCAGGACCTGGGCCGAGACCCGTGAAAGCGCATCCATAGCAGGTTCCCGCCTGTGACCGACGGCCAGTGACGAGCAGGGTAAACCACGGCCGCGCGCGCGGCCACTGATGCTGCCCTGCGCCGGTCGGCCGGGTCAGTAGCGCGGGTCTGCGATGGCCGGAAGCACCAGTTCGCGCACGAAGCCGGAGGGTGACAGCTGCAGCAGTGCGCGCACCATCGCCACGACATCATGGACCGGCACCAGCTCACCGTCGCCGCGCGCTGCGGCCTCTGCAACCGGCACCGACAGTGCATCGTCGGTGTTGAGGTAGCCCAGCTGCAGGCTGGTCACCGCCAGGCGGCGATCGCGGAAGCCCTCGCGCAGCGCATCGGCGATGCCGTTGAGGGCGAACTTCGAGGCGCCGAACGCCACTTCCGGGCGGCCGCTGCGCGGCAGGGCCGAGGTCGAATCGGTCAGCACCAGCTGCGGGCGCGCTGCGCCCAGTACGCGGGGCAGCAGGCGTTGCAGCAGGACCAGGGTCGCGGTGATGTTGACGTCGACCAGTTGCGTGAGTGCTGCATCGCTTTCATCGAGGAAGGCGTACTCGTCGCTGAAGGCCTTGTCTTCCCAGATACCCAGGTTGTGGATCAGTACATCGATATCGGCCGGTGCCTGTGCTGCGATGTGGTCGGCCGCTGCGGTGGGCCGGGACAGGTCTGCTTCGATCCATTGCAGGGTGACGCCGTCAGGGCAGGCGATGCCGTGCGGGCGGGTGCGCGAGACACCAATCACAGTGTCACCCGAGGCACAGAGGCCTTCCACGAACGCGCGTCCCAGGCCCCTGCTGGCGCCGATGATCATCAATTTCATGTTGCTTCCCTGGTTGTGCAGTGGCGGCATCAGTGGGCCGCCAGGATGAGGTCCCAGTTGCCGAACGCGCGCAGGCCGCTGCGTTCGGCAGTGGTGATGGAGGCCGTGTTGTCGAGCTGGCAGCGGTACTGCGGCTGCAACCCGGAGGCCTGGGCGGATATGGCCATCGTCTGCACGAGCCGGCGTGCATGACCACGGCCACGGGCTTCGGGCAGTGTCAGCACGCCCATGTCGGCGAGTGCCGGATCCAGGCTCCACGGGTACAGGCTGCCGGCCGCGACCAGCTGCTCGCCGTCGAAGGCACCGAACACCTGCCAGTGGTCGAGCTCGACCCAGGCCGCATCGAGATCCTCCTTGCTGGCGCTGGCCTGGAACGCGTTGAACACAGCAGCGTCGGCTGGAGCGAGGCGGCGGATGTGGGGCGGTGCAGGGTGCTCGGCCAGTGCCGCAAGTTCTGCAGCAGGGAAATAGAAGAGGCGGTCGGCGCCATGCGTGCGCTGGCCGACGTCGATCAGCCGCTGCTGCAGCTGTGCGAGTGTCCAATGCGCGCGTGCGTGCAGTTGCAGGCGTTCCGCCAGGACTGGGCGCAGCACCGCGCGCGCAGGACCAGCAAGCGGTTGCAGCAGCATGCCGTCCTCACCCTCGTCGAAATCATCGCTGCAGGCCAGGTACAGCAGGGGATCGTCCTGCAGCATGCGCTCACCCGCGCAGATGCGCCGCCAGCTGGCATCGATCATCGGGGCAAACGCATCATCCATGACAGTGGTCTCGCTCAGTGCCGGGGCAGATCCACCTGCAGGCCGGACGCCTTCCATTCGGGGTAGCCGGCAGCGAGCTGCTGCGCCGCCAGTCCGGCCTCGTCCAGCATCGCCACCGCATCGTTGGACAGCACGCAGCAGGGCCCGTGGCAGTCGGCGACAATGTGGACGGCGCGTGGCCGTTCGTCCATCCATGCATGCCGTTCCGTAACGGGAATGTTCAGCGCGCCAGGCACAGCTCCATCATGGGTGCTGTTGACGGGGGGCATGCCGGATGAGCGAGAATCCGTGCAGTCATCGGCAACAGGCGTCCCCCGGCATGGAAGCAACCCACGCACGCATGGATGGCATGCCCCTGCCTCACGCCTGGCAGGAAGCGCTGGCCGACGCGCGCATTGAACGGCAGTCGATCGGTGTTTCGCGTGCGGACGTTGCCCGCGTGCATCGTCCAGGGCAGGCCGATGCCTTCCTGAAGTCGGAAGTGATCGACGCCTTCAGTGAGCTGGGCGACGAGATAGCGCGCCTGCGCTGGCTGCAGGTGCAGGGCCAGCCGGCGCCGACGGTGATCGCCACCGCCGAGGAGGGGGGGCGGCGCTGGCTGCTGATGAGTGCGTTGCCTGGCCACGATCTGGCCTCGTCGCCGGCGCTCGCGCCCCAGCACCTGGTGGAACTGCTGGCCGACGCGCTGCGGGGCCTGCATGCCCTGCCGGTGGCGAGCTGTCCGTTCGACCAGCGGCTGGCCTCGCGCCTGCAGGCCGCACAGACACGTGTCGAGGCGGGCCTGGTCGACGCCGATGACTTCGATGACGAACGCCTGGGGCAGAGCGCGCAGCAGGTGTTCGCCGAACTGCGCGCCACCCGGCCCGATCACGAGGATCTGGTGGTCAGCCATGGCGACGCCTGCCTGCCGAACCTGCTGGCAGCCGAGGGCCGCTTCAGCGGTTTCATTGACTGTGGCCGGCTGGGCGTGGCCGATCGCTACCAGGATCTGGCGTTGGCCGCGCGCAGCCTGGTCCACAACTTCGGCGACACCCGGTGGGTCGCACCGCTGTTCCGCCGCTATGGCGTTGTGGCCGACGAACGACGGCTGGCGTTCTACCGTCTGCTCGACGAGTTCTTCTGAAGCCGCGCAGGCCGGCTTGGGGCGGGGCTGAACGCTGCCCTGCTGGCGGACCTCTCCATTCTTCAAAATGGACGAACGTTCGTTCACTATTTGAGGCATGAGCCGAATCGACCGCAATGAGCAGCGCGTGACCCTGATCCTGCAGGCGGCCCTGCAGTGCTTCCTCGCCAAGGGCTTCCACCAGACCAGCATGCGCGACATCGCACAAGCGGCCGGTGTCAGCCTGGGCAATCTCTACAACCACTTCCCGGGCAAGGAGGCGATCATCCTTGCGGTGGCGCTGGCCGAAAGCGAGGAATTGGCCCCGATGCTGCAGCGGCTGGCGGCGGCCGACGGCGAGCGCGCGCAGGTACTGGTATTCCTGCAGGACTTCCACGCGTTGTGCCGGCAACCGGAGTGGGCAACGCTCGCGGTCGAGGTGCTGGCCGAGAGTGCACGCAACCGCGCCGTGGCCGAGGCCTTCGCGGCCAACCGCAGGCAGCTTCAACAGGTGCTGGGCGATGCGCTGCAGGGCATTGCGCGGCGCGAGCGGCGGCGCCCTGCGCTGGCCCCGGCACTGCAGGCGCAGGTGTTGCTGGATGCCATCGAAAGCGATGCGCTGCGTCAGGGCCTGGCTGAGGCCGGCAGCGTGGAGGACGCTGCGCTGGACCTCGAATTGCTGGTACGGCTGCTGGGATCACGTGCATGAGCGCCGATGACCGGCGGCTGCACGGCCTGGATCTGGCGCGGTATCTGGCGCTGGCAGGCATGGTGCTGGTCAATTTCCGCCTGGCGATGGCCGTGCCTGCCGAGCGCACGGGTGGCTTGGCAGGCTTCTTCCGTCTTCTGGAAGGCAAGGCCTCGGCGACCTTCGTCACCCTGGCCGGACTTGGCCTGGTACTGGCCACGCAGCGCTCTGGCTGGATGCAGGCCAGCGTGCAGACCTGGCGGCGCGCGCTGTTCCTGCTTGTGCTGGGCCTGCTCAATCTGACCCTGTTCCCGGCCGACATCCTGCATTACTACGCGGTGTATTTCGCGCTGGCGGTGCTGTGGTTGCGCGCGTCGCCGCAGGTGTTGCTGGCCAGCATCGCCGGCCTCGCGGCCGGTTCGTTCTGGGCACTGCTGCAGTGGGACTACAGCCAGGGCTGGAACTGGCAGACGCTGGAATACGCCGGTCTCTGGCACTGGCCGGGTGCCGTGCGCAACCTGCTGTTCAACGGCTTCCATCCCCTGCTGCCCTGGATGTGCTTCTTCCTGCTGGGCATGCTGCTGGCACGCCTGCAGTTGTCGCAGCCGCGGGTGCAGCATGCGTTGTTGCTGCTGGGCGTGCTGCTGCTCGGCGCGGGCCAGGGGGTGCAGCACCTGGCGCACGGCACGCCCTGGCAGGCGTGGCTGGGGACGCAACCGATGCCGCCGGGACCGGCCTACGTGCTGACCGGCGCAGGCGCGGCCTGCAGCGCGATTGCCATGTGCCTGTGGGTCAGCCGCCGGTATCCGGGGGACTGGCTGGGGCCGCTCACTGCGGCAGGGCGCATGACCCTGACCCTGTACGTCGGCCACATCCTGCTGGGAATGGGGACGCTGGAATGGCTGGGCCTGCTCGATGGCAGTGCTTCGCTGCCGGCCGTGCTGTTGTGGGCGTTGTTGTTCCTGATGCTGGCCACGGGCGCAGCGTGGCTGTGGTCCTGGCGGTTCGCGCGGGGGCCGCTGGAAGCGGTGATGCGGCGCATTGCCGGCTAGCACATTGGTCGCGCAGGCACGATGTTGTGACGGACATGTCTGTGTCGCGGCCCGCGCATCTGCGATAGTGGTGGCAGGTAATACTTTCCGCTTGCATCCATGTCATCCGCTTCGGCGCAGCATCTCGGCGAAGTCCTTCAGCAGTCCTATGGCATCACCGCCAACGCCGTGGTGCCACGCCCGGTTGGCGCCGATGCCAACGCCAGCGTGTATCGCATCGATGCACGGCGCGGGCAATGGTGGTTGAAATGCCGCAGTTACCAGGTTGCCCCCGCCGTCTGGGACACCCTGCATTGGCTGCGCGGCACGCTGGGTATCGAGGAAATCGTCGCGCCCTGGCCGGCCCTGACCGGTGGAGCGTCGGTGCAGCGCTGGGGCCTGCAGTTCACCCTGTTTCCGTACGTGGAAGGCCAGTCCGGCTTCGAGGCCGCGTTGAGTCGCACGCAGTGGCAACGATTGGGCGAGGTGCTGCGGCGCCTGCACGAGGCGCGCCCGCCACCGGCGCTGCAGGAGGCGCTGCCGAGCCTGCGGATGGAAACCGCGGCGCTTGATACGGTCGGACAATGGTTGGCCGGCGAGGGCCTGGCCGCCGCCAGGGATGGGTTGGGCCGTGCCTTCGTTTCCGTATGGGACCAGCAGCACGCGCGCATCGCGGCGCTGCACGCACAGGCAGTGCAGCTGCACGCGGCGTTGCAGGAGGTCCCGGTGGCGCTGCACCTGTGCCATACCGACCTGCATGCCGGCAATCTGCTGATGGGCAACGACGGCGGCCTGCACCTGATCGACTGGGATGGCCTGTCGCTGGCACCGCGCGAGCGCGACCTGATGTTCATCGGTGCCGCGGTGGGGGGGCGCTGGGGCCGCGAGAATCCGCTGGGTTTCGAGGAGGGTTATGGCAGCGACCACGGCGACCCGCGCTGGATTGCCTGGTACCGGCACTGGCGCATCCTGCAGGACCTGATCGAGTTCCAGCAGGTTCTGCTGGGCAGCGATGGCGAGGATCGTTCGCCGCAGCTGCGCCGGCAGTCGCTGCATTTCCTCAGCGAACAGTTCGCACCGGGTAACGTGTTCGACGCGGCAGAGCGGGTGTATCGCGCGCTGTAAATGCTCGTCACCTTCCATCGATGAAGCGTCGCGCTGCGCGCGATGAGTCGAGCATGGCTCGACTCTACAGTTGCGCTCGGCGGCTCTTCGGGCCGCCATCGTTGATCAGGTGCAGGGATCATCCACGCGTGGCGTGGCTCTACTCGGCGGGCTTGGCCGCTGCAGAGGCGGCCGCGCTCGCGGCGCGGCGCGACAGCACGGCTTCGCGGTGGGCGATGTAGGCGTTGGCGGCGAGGATGATGCCGGCACCGATGATCGTCCAGCGGTCCACGCTTTCGTTGAACAGCAGCCAGCCGAACAGCGTCACCAGCGGCAGCTGCAGGAAGCTGATCGGAGTCAGGGCGGAGACTTCGCCCAGCCGTAGCGCGCGGGTCCACAACAGCTGGCCGACGGTGCCGAGCACGCCGGTGGCCAGCAGCCACAGCCAGGCCGACCCGGTCGGCCAGACCCAGACGAACAACGCCGGGACCAGCGACAGCGGCACCCAGAACACGTAGGTATAGAGCACCACGGTATCGGCACTGTCGACGCGGGTGAGCTGCTTGATCTGGATCGCCACCAACGAGCTGAGCACGGCCGCGCCCACGGCCACCAGACTGCCGGCGGTGAAGCCGGCGGTGCCGGGGCGCACGATCACCAGCACGCCGATGAAGCCGACCACGACCGCGGCCCAGCGGCGCACGCGCACGGTTTCGCCCAGCCACAGCACGGCGGCAATGGTGACGAACAGCGGCGTGGAGTACGAGAGTGAAACCGCCTGCGCCAACGGGAGATGGCCCAGCGCCCAGAACGCGCACAGCATCGAGCCCAGGCCGATCGCGCTGCGCACGAAATAGCGTGGCAGCTGCTGCGTCTTCAAGGGCGCACGGCCGGGCCGCAGCAGCATCGGCAGCAGTGCCAGCAGGCCGAAGGCATTGCGGAAGAACGCCACTTCCTGGGTTGGCACGTAGCGTGTGGCATAGCGGATCGCCACCGCCATCAGGCCGAACGCCATCGTGCTGCCGAGCATCAGCAGCGCCGCCCGCATCGGGGTGGCGCTGGGGGAAAGGGCGGGGCTGTTCACCACTGTGCGCCGAGCAGGCGGGGCTCCGGTTCGATCGGCACGCCGAACTTCTCCAGCACCGAGGCCGAGATGCGGCGCGCCAGTGCCAGCAGCTCAGCGCCGGTGGCGTTGCCGTGGTTGACCAGGACCAGTGCATGGCTGGGGGCCACGCCGGCATCGCCGTCGCGGAAGCCCTTCCAGCCGCAGGATTCGATCATCCAGGCCGCAGAGACCTTGCGCTTGTCGTCCTGCTCGGCGGGGAACACCGGCAGGTCGGGGAAGTGCTGCAGCAGCACGTCGACCTGTTCCAGCGGCAGCACCGGGTTCTTGAAGAAACTGCCGGCGTTGCCGAGTACATCCGGGTCGGGCAGCTTGCGGCGGCGGATCGCGATCACTGCATTGGCCACGTCCACCGCACCGGACAGCTCCACGCCCTGCGCCTGCAGTTCGTCGCGGATGCCGGCGTAGTCCATGCGCAGATCGTGCAGCAGCGGCAGCTTCAGTTCGATGGCGGTGATCAGGTAGCGGTCCATCTGCTGCTTGAACACGCTGTCGCGGTAGGCGAAGCCACACTGTTCGTTGTCCAGCCGCACCCAGGCCTGTTCCTGGCAGTCCCAGGCTTCGACCGCCTGGATGAACTCGCCGACCTGCGCGCCATAGGCGCCGATGTTCTGGATCGGCGCGGCACCGGCAGTACCGGGAATCAGGGCCAGGTTTTCCAGGCCGGACAGGCCTTCCTGCAGCGACCACATCACCAGGCCATGCCACGGCACGCCGGCACCGGCGCGGACCACCGCGTGGTCGGCGCGGTGTTCAAGGAAACTGATGTCACGGTTGCCGAACACCAGCACGGTGCCCGGCAGGTCCTCGGCGATCAGCACGTTGCTGCCGGCACCCAGCACCAGCAGCGGGCCGTTGGCCACCTCGGGCAGTGCCAGCACCTCCGGCAGCAGCGCGGCATCGTGCAGTTCCAGCAGCTGCGCGGCGCTGGCCTGCACGTGGAAGGTATTCAGTGCCTGCAGCGGCGCGTTACGGGTGAGCGTCCAGCGCAGGGGGGCGTTGCCGTCGACGGTGTCCATGGGCGCGCTCACAGCGGCGCCACCGCGCCGCGGCTGGGCGCTTCGCGGCGGCGACGGATCGCCTCCACGCATTCGGAAACCAGTGCCGGGCCACGGAAGATCAGGCCGCTGTAGCACTGCACCAGTGCCGCGCCTGCGGCCATCTTGGCCACGGCATCGGCGCCGGACAGGATGCCGCCGACGCCGATCAGCGGCACCGATTCGGGCAGGCGCGAACGCAGGCGGCGCAGCACCAGCGTGGACTGCTCCAGCACCGGCGCACCGGACAGGCCACCGGCCTCGTTGGCCAACGGGTCGCCGGCCACCTTGCTGTGGTCGATGGTGGTGTTGGTGGCGATCACGCCGTCCACCTGCAGTTCGCCCAGCACGCGGGCGGCGGCATCGATGTCGCGTTCGCTGAGGTCCGGCGCCACCTTCACCAGCATCGGCACGCGGCGGCCATGCTGGGCCGCGAGGTCTTCCTGGCGGTCGCGCAGCTGGCTGACCAGCTGGCGCAGCGCGGTTTCTTCCTGCAGTTCACGCAGGCCTGCGGTGTTGGGCGAGGAAATGTTGACAGTGATGTAGTCGGCCAGCGGGTACACCTTGTCCAGGCAGGCGATGTAATCGTCCACGGCCTGTTCGTTCGGGGTGTCCTTGTTCTTGCCGATGTTGATGCCGAGCAGGCCGCGGCGGTTGCGCGCGCGCTCGACGTTGCGCACCAGTGCGTCCACGCCCGCATTGTTGAAGCCCATGCGGTTGATGATCGCGTTGTGTTCCGGCAGGCGGAACAGGCGCGGCCGCGGATTACCTGCCTGCGGGCGCGGGGTGATGGTGCCGATTTCAACGAAGCCGAAGCCCAGCGCGAACAATGCATCGATGTGCTCGCCGTTCTTGTCCAGGCCGGCGGCCAGGCCGACCGGGTTGGGGAACGTCAGCCCGAACACCGTGCTGGGCATCGGCGCGATGCGTGCGGCCAGCAGCGGCGTGGTACCGGTGCGATAGGCCAGGTCCAGTGCGGACAGGCCGAGGCCGTGGGCGCGCTCGGCGTCGAGCGAGAACAGGAAGGGGCGGGCAAGCGAATACATGCGTCGGTTCAGTCCAGCGTGCCGAGGAAGGCTCGGGTTCGATATTCAAAAGCAACCTGGCCGTCGACCGCGTGGGCGGCGAACAGGTGCTGCAGAGCGTCGATCATCGGCGCGTGGCGCGGATGACCGGATTGAGGGGCATAGGAGGAGGACAGCAGGCGCCCGCGCAGGGCATCGAAGTCCAGGTGCTGCACGTTGGGCAACTCCACCATGCCGCGCAGGCCGGGGCCGAACCAGGCCTGCATGGTGGCGTCGTCCTGGTAGCGCTCGGCCACGGCGGTGTAGTCGGTGCCGTAGTCCAGCAGCAGCTGTTCGTAGCCGATCAGGAACGGACTGGCATCGAGCAGGCGCGAATTCCAGTAGATCAATGCCTGGCCGCCGGGACGCAGGATGCGCTGCCACTCGGCGCGCACCGCCACGGTGTCGAACCAGTGGAAGGCCTGCGCGACGCTGACCAGATCGACGCTGGCATCGTCCAGTGTGGTGGCCTCGGCGCGGCCGTCCACCGCACGGAACTGCGGGTACTGCGGTGCCAGCCATTGCTCGGCCGCGCCCCGCATGGCGGCGTTGGGCTCAACCGCGACAACGGGATGGCCGCTGGCCAGAAACAGGCGGCTGGAAATGCCGGTACCGGCGCCGATGTCGGCGACCAGTGCCTTGCGGCTGACGCCCATCGGGCCGTGCAGCCACTCCAGCAGCGCGGGTGGGTAGTCGGGCCGGTAGCGGACGTAGTCGGCGACGCGGCTGCTGAAGCGTTCGGTGCTGTCGGAAGTGGTCATGGCGTCAGTTCGACACCGCCGCCAGCCAGGCCAGGCCGCCGAAGAACAGGATGAAGACCAGGATGGCGGCGATCACGGCGCCGACCATCACCCAGCCGAGTACCAGGCCGGTAACGGCCAGGCCATCGCCTTCCAGTTCGTGCGGGCGGCGGCGGATTTCGGCGCGGGCCATGTGGCCGGTGATGATGGCGACGATGCTGGCCACGAAGGGCAGGACGGTCCAGCTGGCGATGCCCATGACCAGGCTGACCACGGCCAGGGCGCTTGTCTGTCGGGGTGCCACGCTCATCGGGGTCCTCCTTGGCAGTGTGCACATGATAGTGCGTCTGCCCCGGCAATCCCATGCCCGGCGGATACGATGGCAGGCGTCGACCTTGGTCGACAAAAGGCATGCCAACCAAGGTTGGCAGCTACCGGGTGCCGGTGTCAGCCCATCAACACCTGGCCGCCATCCACGTTGAGCACGCTGCCGGTGACCCAGCGCGCCAGCGGCGAGCACAGGAACAGGGCGGCGTCGGCGATCTCGCGCGGGTGGCCGAAGCGGCCGAACGGAATCTTCGCCAGGGTGCCGTGGTACAGCGCGGGGTCATCGGTGCGGCGGCGGTCCCAGAGGCCGTCATCGAACTCGATCGAGCCCGGCGCGATCGCATTCACCCGGATCCGGTCCTTGGCCAGCGCCAGCGCCTGCGAGGTGGTGTAGTGCGAAAGCGCGGCCTTGGCGGCGGCATAGGGCGCGCCACCGGGACGCGGCTGCTGCGCGGCAATCGAAGACAGGTTGAGGATGCAGGCGTCGCTGGAGGCACGCAGCCACGGCAGTACCAGGCGCGAGGCGCGCACGGCGGCCATCAGGTCGATCTGCAGGCTGGCGGCCCAGCCGTCCTCGTCGTCGGCCATGCCATAGCCGGTGGCGTTGTTGACCAGCACGTCGATGCCACCGAGCGCGTCGGCAGCGGCATGCAGCCAGGCCTGGATCTGGCCGGGGTCGGCCAGATCGGCGGAGAACGCGTGCAGTTCGAAGCCCTGCGTCCGTGCATCGGCGCGCAGGGCATCCAGACCGGCCTGGCCGCGCGCGCAGACCGAGACCTGCGCACCGGCGCCGGCAAACGCCAGCGCCATTTCACGGCCAATGCCCTTGCTGCCGCCGGCGATCAGCACGCGGCGGCCGGTGAAATCGAGGGTCGGAGCCCCTGCGGGGCTCTGACCCATGGACGTGTCCGCGTCGCTTGCCATCACAGGTCGAACTTGATGCCCTGGGCCAGCGGCAGCGAATCCGAATAGTTGATGGTGTTGGTCTGGCGGCGCATGTAGACCTTCCACGCATCCGAGCCGGACTCGCGGCCACCGCCGGTGTCCTTCTCGCCACCGAAGGCACCACCGATCTCCGCACCGGACGTGCCGATGTTGATGTTGGCGATGCCGCAGTCGCTGCCGGCGGCCGACAGGAACTTCTCGGCAGTCTTCAGGTTCTGGGTGAAGATCGAGGACGACAGGCCCTGCGGCACGCCGTTCTGCATGTCGATGGCTTCGTCGATGCTGTCGTACGGCATCACGTACAGGATCGGCGCGAAGGTTTCGTGCTGGACCACGGCGTCGCTGTTCTTCAGGCCCGAGACGATCGCGGGCAGCACGAAGTTGCCGGCGCGGTCGATGCGGGTGCCGCCGGTTTCGATGGTGCCGCCGGCGGCCTTGGCCTGGGCGATGGCATCGAGGAACTGCTGCACGGCGCCGTCGCTGTTCAGCGGGCCCATCAGGTTGGCGGCGTCGGTCGGGTCGCCGATCTTGCCTTCCACCTGCTTGTAGGCCTTGACCAGGGTGGCCAGCACGTCGGCGTAGATCGAGCGGTGCACGATCAGGCGGCGGGTGGTGGTACAGCGCTGGCCGGCGGTGCCGACGGCGCCGAACACGATGCCCGGCACGGCCAGCTTCAGGTCGGCGGTTTCGTCCAGGATGATGGCGTTGTTGCCGCCCAGTTCCAGCAGGCAGCGGCCGAGGCGGCGCGCGACCTTCTCGTTGACGGTGCGGCCGACCTGGGTCGAGCCGGTGAAGCTGATCAGCGGCACGCGACGGTCATCGACCATCTTCTCCGACAGCGCGGTGCCGGCATCGTTGATCAGGAAGAAGATGTCGGGGAAGCCGGCTTCGCGCAGGGCATCGTTGCAGATCTTCAGCGAGGCGATGGCGGTCAGCGGCGTCTTGTTGGACGGCTTCCAGATGCACACGTCGCCACAGATGGCGGCCAGGAACGAGTTCCAGCTCCACACCGCGACCGGGAAGTTGAAGGCCGAGATGATGCCGACCAGGCCCAGCGGGTGGTACTGCTCGTACATGCGGTGGCCGGGGCGCTCGGAATGCATGGTGTAGCCGTACAGCATGCGGCTCTGGCCGACGGCGAAATCGGCGATGTCGATCATCTCCTGCACTTCGCCATCGCCTTCCGGCTTGCTCTTGCCCATTTCCAGGGCAACCAGCGAACCCAGGGCGTCCTTGTGCCTGCGCAGCGCTTCGCCGCACAGGCGCACGGCTTCGCCGCGGCGCGGGGCCGGCGTGGTGCGCCAGACCTTGAAGGCTTCCTGGGCGCGGGCGACGACGGTTTCGTACTCAGCCTCGGTGGTCGCGCGGACCTGCGCGATCGGCTCGCCGGTGGTCGGGTTGACCGGGGTGATCAGCTCACCGCTGGTCGCGCTCGACCACTCCCCGTTGCCCAGGTACGTGCCAGCGTTGATCGCGTCCAGGCCAAGGGACTTGAGCAGCTCGGAAGACATGCAGACTCCTGTGTTTCGTTACGTTGTTTGGCGCCATCGCGGGCAGGTGGGGGACGCGATGAACTGAATCGCCGATGGTAGCAGAGCGCCCTGTCCGGCCATGGTGCAACGCGCCAGCGGAGCCGGGCCGGACATGAATGCTTGGAGGGCAGGGTGCGTTGCCTGTAAACTTCCCGGCTGCATGGCCCCGTAGCTCAGCTGGATAGAGCGTCCCCCTCCTAAGGGGAAGGTCGCCCGTTCGAATCGGGCCGGGGTCACCACCCACGCGCCGCCCGGGACGCCCGTCCTCGAGCGCTACAGCAGCTCCAGGCCGCGCAGCACCTCCGCCACACGCGCCCGCTCTTCACCGTGCAGCCCAAGCAAGGGCCGTGGCAGGCAATCCTCGGTACACAGGCCCATCAGCGCGGCTGCGCACGCCATCACGCGGATGCCGCCGAAGCGGTCGTACAGCGCCCAGAGCGGCGCCAGCCTCGCCGACACGGCCTGGGCCGTCGCCATGTCGCCGTTGCCGGCCGCGCGGGTGATCTGCTGCACCGCCCCAGGGAACAGCCCGCCGGTTACCGAATACCAGCCATCGCAGCCGGCGGCCAGTCCATCTACGGCGGCCGCGTCGCCGCTGATGCCCAGCGTGACATGCGCAGGAAGATGGGCACGCAGTGCCGCGACGCGCGCTGCGGCTTCGGCAGGATGGTCGGACAGGCGTGGAAGCTTGATCGAGGCGATGTTGGGCAGGGCGGCGATCCGCCCATGCAGTTCATCGCTGAACCGGAAGTGGGTGGTGCCGGGATTGTCGTAGACGCAGATCGGGGTGTGCACTGCCATGCACACCGATTCGAAGAGCGTGAAGACCTCATGGTCCTTCAATGGCTGGTAGGACACGGGTGCCAGCAGCAGGCCGGCCGCACCGGCATCCTCGGCATCCTTTGCCAGAGCCAGCACATCGCGAGTGCGCAGCGCTCCGATACCGACGATGACCGGGACGGTGCCTGCGTGGGCCAAGGCTTCGCGCAGGACACGCATGCGCTCGGCTTTTTCCAGGTAGGCGTAGCTGCCGGTGGAGCCGAGCACGCCCATGGAGTCCACGCCGGCCGCTGCGAGGCGCTCGACCAGCCCGGCGAAGGCGCGCAGGTCGATGCTCGATTCGGTCATCGGCGTAAGAGGAAAGGCGCTGAGGCCGTGGATCATGGCGAACCCCGGGGGCAGAAGGAAAGGAGAGGTCGCCAGGTGTGGCGACCGTGGACGATCGGCATTGTTTATTGTCCTAGGACAAAATTCAAGCGCTGCCCTGCAACGTGATTCGGCCGCGAGGATCGCGCACCATGGCGGCCATCCTTCCTTGCGCGCACGCCATGACTGAGTACCTTCGCCCCGTGCAGCCTCCGCACTACGCCGCCATCGGCGCGTGGCTGGATTCGGCCAGCGCAACCCAGCGCTGGGCCGGTCCCGGCGTGGCGTATCCGCTCGCGCCGGACGCATTCGCGCAGGCACTGCAACTGCAGCAGCGCCCGGGGTGGGTGCTGCTGGATGCGCATGGCCACTGCCTTGGTTTCGGCCAGTACTGGCCAACGACCTCCGGCACGCTTCACCTGGGCCGCATCATCGTTTCGCCACAGGCACGCGGGCGTGGACTGGGACGTGTCCTGATGCAGGCGCTGATGGCGCAGGCGTTGCAGTCGGCCGGGGTGGAGCGGCTGACCCTGCGTGTCTATCGTGACAACGTCGCGGGGGTGACCCTGTACCGCCACCTGGGCTTCCAGCCGATGGAAGATGCTTCGACACCGGAACTTCTGTTCATGCAGCACCGTGCCGGCTGAGTCGTGATCACGCGCGCAGCACGGCAGCCTGTTGCGCCTGCCATTGCTCGCGGGTGATGCGGCTGATGTGTTCGGTGCGGTAGTCGCCGAGGAAGCTGTTGAACTTGTTCACTTCGGTATGGTGATGCTGGAAACCGCATTTGCTCTGTGCGCTCAGTGATTGCAGGTTGTCGGCGAAGTAGCCGCACCACAGTGCGTCCAGGTGCAGGTCGAGGAAGGCATGCCGCATCACTTCGCGCACCGCTTCGGGTACCAGGCCGCGGCCCCAGTACGGCACGCCGATCCAGTAGGCGATCTCGCCTTCGCGCTCGCCGATCTCGAAGTTGCTGTCGGCACCGATCAGGATGCCGACGCAGCCGATGGCGTGGCCGTCCTCGCGGCTCTGCAGTGCGTAGACTTCGGGCCGGTTGAAGACGGTGCGGATGATGTCGGCACTTTCCTCCACGCTGGTGTGCACCGGCCAGCCGGCGATGGGCCCGACGCGCGGGTCGCGGGCGTATTCGTACAGGTCGGCGGCGTCGGTGTCGCGCCAGGGGCGCAGGATCAGGCGTTCGGTGTGCAGGGGCATGGCCATTCAGGGGCAGGAAGAGAGCGCACAGGCTAGGCCGGGCCGGGCGAAGGGCACAGGGCGGGATCTTGATGGTTTCGGTATTTTTCACAACTCACTGGCGTTGCCCCGTATGCTGTGCCCCGGAATCCAGCCGGATCGGCCCATGGACCGCATACCCCAGCTTCTGGATCAGGACGAATCGATGCGCCTGGAGGTCAGCACGCTGGCCGAGGGGCAGGGCATTCCGCTGTCATTCGGGCACGCGTATCTGGCGGTTCTGGTGTGCGTGTCCGGGCGTGCGCGCTTCGCACTGAACTTCCGTGAGGTGGCGGTGCAGCGGCACGACGTGCTGGTGCTGGCCGAGGACACGCTGGCGCTGCTGCGGCAGCGATCGCGCGGCTTCCTGGCGGTGGTCTGCCTGATGCCGAAGGCGCTGGCGTCGGAGGTGGCCTATGTGCTGCCCAACGCACTGTTCAAGTTCCTGCACGAGCATCCGCATTGCGTGCCGTCGCCGCTGGAGGTGCCGCTGCTGCAGGGCTGGCTGCAGCAGCTGATGGATGCGCAGCACACGGGTGGCCGCTATCGGCACGTGATGCTGCGCAACCTGTTGCAGACGTTTTTCCTGAAGTTCGCCACGCTGCTGCCAGTGCAGAAAGTGGCGGCAGCGCCGGTCAGCCGGCGCGAGCGCCTGGCCTGGAGTTTCTGGGAGCTGGTCGGCCAGCGCAGCACCCGCCAGCGCGACGTGCAGTCCTACGCCGACGCGTTGTGCATCACGCCGTTCTATCTTTCCCAGCTCACCCGCGAGTGCTTCGATGAAACGCCCAAGGCGTTGATCGACCGCCAGGTGGTATTGGAGATCAAGGCGCTGCTGAGCTACAGCGAGCTGCCGATCGGGCGCATCGCCGAGCGGTTGTGCTTCGAGGATGCGTCCTACCTGTGCCGCTACTTCCGGCGGCACACCGGGCAGTCGCTGACCGGCTACCGCCGTGCGGGGCAGGGCGGTGCTAGTGGGATACGAACAGCGGTGCCGGAACTTCGGACAGCAGATCCTCGGTAACCCCGCCGAGCACGCGCTCGACCACCCGGCTGCGACTGTAGGGGCCCAGCACCAGCAGGTCGGCCTCGGCATCGAGGACATGCTGGCGGATGGTTGCGGCAACACCGCCCTGTGTGGAACTGATCGCCTGGATCTCGACTTCGACACCGTGCCGGGCCAGGTGCTGGGCCATCTCGGCACCGGGCGTGGCCTCGGCCTTGGGCGTGTCGACCATCAGCAGGTGCACCGCCTGCGCGCGGGCCAGCAACGGCAGGGCATCGGCTACGGCGCGACGGGCCTGTTTGCTGGCATTCCAGGCCACCACGATGCGCCTGCCGACCTGTTCGCCTTGCCAGTGCGGTGGCACCAGCAGCATCGGCACGCCGGTCTGGCGCAGCGTGCCCAGCGGACGCCAGCCGGAGGGCGCGCCGGGCGTGTGCGGATAGCCGGCGATGATCAGGTCGCAGTACAGCGATTGCAGGGCCAGATCGGCGCCACCGAGATAGTCCGAAACGATGCGCAGTTCGGTGCTGATCTGCAGTGGCTCGCAGGCTGCGCGCAGGTTCTGCATGAGCTGCGCGGTGCAGGCGGCGTCGGTGCGTGCTTCGTGGTCGAGCGCGGCGGCGATGCCTGCGCCACGGGCGAAACCGTTGGCGATGTCGGTGGGGTGCTGGGCGGTGGATACTGCAACCAGGTGCGCCTGCTGGGCCTGCGCCAGATGGGCGGCGATGTTCAATACGCGCACACCGGTGTCGCTGGCATCGAACAGCACAGCGATGTCGCGTAGTGGATGCAGCATGGCGTTGTCTCCTTCGATGCCTGTGACGCGTTCCCTGCCATGCACCGACCCGGGTGCGCCGGACGCGCCTTCGTTGTAGCGCATCCATGATTCGGATGAATCATTGGTGATTCAGTTTATTAATGGATGATTCATGCTAGCGTGAGTGGACCCCGCCTCCAGGCCCCTCCATGCGACCTGCCGCAGCACGTACACGCCGCGACCTGCACCACGCCCTTGCTGCCACCCTGGTCAGCCATCCGCGCTGCACACTCAGCGAGCTGGCCAGTGGCGCCGGTATCAGCCGGGCCACGCTGTATCGCTTCGCACCCACCCGCGAAGCGATCGACGAGGCGTTGTTTGCTGCGGGCTTCGAGCGCCTGGAAGCCGCAGCCACGTGGTTCGACGGGGATGCCGATGCGATGCAGGTGCTGGAGCAGGTGACCCACGCCCTGCTGGCGGACTGGGAACTGGTGACGCTGCTGTTCGCGCGCATGATGGAAGAGCAGCAGCGGCAGGGCGACCTGCACCTGCTGCCCGAGCGCTGGGCGCCGATCGGCGAGCGTTTCGAGGCGTTTTTCCTGCGCGGCCAGCACGCCGGCGTGTTCAACGTCGGATTCAGTGCAGTGTGGTTGGCGGACTTCTACTGGACCTGTTTCTACGGCATCACCTGGTCACTGGCGCGCGGTCGGCTGGCACCGGCGATGGCGGCATCAACGTTGCTGGCGTCGTTCCGTCATGGGGCGATGAAGGCCTCGGCGAAATAGCGGTCTGGTCCTGCAGGCCGTCAGTCCTGCTTCAACAGCTCGACCAGCTGGCGCAGGCGATAGGGCTTGGGCAGGAACTCCACCTGCTCCGGCAGCGGCGGCAGCTGCGAGCGCGCATAGCCGGAGGACAGGATCATGCGTGCCTGCGGCTGTTCGCGCGCGACGTGCTCGCTCAGTTCGATGCCGGACATGCCGTTGGGCATGCTGATATCGCTGAACACCACGTCGAAGCGCGCTTCGCCCTTCAGCAGCTCCGCCGCCTCGTGGCCATCGGCGGTGGTGGCCACCTCGATGCCGAAATCGCGCAGGGCCAGGCCGATCATCTCGCGCAGATCGTTCTGGTCCTCCACCATCAGTACGCGGATCGGTTCATCGGTCATGGGCTGGGTCCTCCGTTGCGGGTAGCAGCAGGCTGACCGTGGTGCCGACACCGGGCGTGGTGGACACATCGACGAAGCCGCCGCTCTGGGTAGTGAATCCGAACACCTGGCTCAGGCCCAGGCCGCTGCCCTTGCCGATGTCCTTGGTGGTGAAGAAGGGCTCGCTGGCGCGCTCGGCGATGTCAGCGGCCATGCCATGGCCTTCGTCACAGACGCTGAGGGTGACATAGCCGCGCTGCAGCGTCGTGTCCGCATCCGGGTCGAGCCGATGTTCCAGCGCGGTGCCGATCAGGATGCGCCCGCCATCGATGGTGGCCTCCACGGCATTTGCCACCAGATTGGCCAGGGCAGCCTGCAGCTGCATCGCGTCGGTGCACACCTGCGGCAGGCCCGGCGTGAGGCAGGCGTCCAGCGTCACCGTGGGCGGGCAGGCGCGCTGCAGGCCCGGCAGCCATTGCCGTACCAGCGTGTTGATGTCCAGCGGTTCGCGGATCAAGGTCTGGCCCGTGCTGAAGGCCAGCAGCTGGCGGGTCAGCAGGGCGCCGCGGTCGGTGGCCGCCTGCGCAGCGTCCAGCAGCTCGGCGGCGCGGGCATCGTCACCGCTGACGCGCAGCGACAGCAGGTCCAGTGCGTTGCCGATGGTGGTCAGCAGGTTGTTGAACTCGTGCGACAGGCCGCGGCTGAGCCGGCCAACCGTCTCGAACTGCTGGGTGTTGCGCAGCGCGCGCTGGGCATCCCGCAGCAGTCGCTGTGCCTGCCATTGCTCGGTGATGTCGCGGGTGATCTTGACGAAGCCAAGCAGTTCGCCGGCTTCGACGACCGGCTCGATGACCACGCTGGCACGGAACGACGAGCCATCACGGCGTACCCGCCAGCCTTCACTGGCAACATGGCCCTGCTGCGCCGCGAGGCGGAGCAGGCGCTGCGGTTCGCCGGCCTCGCGGTCGGTGGCCAGGTAGAAACGACCGAAGTGCGTACCCACCACTTCATCGGCTGAATAGCCCTTGATGCGCTCCGCGCCCGGGTTCCAGCTGCAGACGATGCCTTCGGGATCAAGCAGGTACAGCGCATGGTCGCGCACGCTGTCGATCAACAGTCGCAGTTGTCGGGAAGGGTCCGTCAGCACGGACGTCGTAGAAGCGGCAGCGTCCACGTGGAAATAAGTGTTACCCCTGAGAGGGACGTGAAGCTAGGCAGTGCAGTGTGAAGGATGCGTGCACGGCAGGCACGTGCCATTGGTCCTGTGCGGCTGAATGCGACAGGGAGTACCATCACCCACCCTTTGTCTTCTGGAACCGACCTGCATGCGTCCTGGTGCGACTACGCGTGACCGCTGGATCTGGATGACCTCTGCCGTACTGCTGTCGGCGACCATCGCGCTGGAACTGGTGGTGCCGCTGGGATACGCGGTCTGGCTGGCCTACTTCCTCGCCGTGGGCGTCACGGTGTTCCAGCGCAGTGCGCGCGCGCCGTTCGTGGTCGCGATGATCGCCTGTGTCCTGCTGGTGATCGGCTTCAACGTGGCGCCAGCCAGCAACAACTCGTCGTTCTCGTTCGTCAACCGCACCATCGGTGGCTGCGCCTTCCTGATGATCGCGCTGATCGTCTCGCGCGCGATCCAGGCCCGGCGCCAGGCGATGCGTGCGCTCTGGCTGCAGGAGGCCGAGAATGCGGTGGCGATGAGCCTGCGCGGCGACCTCGGGCCGGAGCAGATCGCAGAAGCGGCGGCAACGCACCTGGCCGGCCAGCTGGATGCCGATGTGGGCGCGGTCTATCGCCTGGAAGGTGGGCGGCTGCAGTTGACCGGTGGCATGGCGCTGCCTTCTGGCACGCCAGCGTCGCTGGCCCTGCAGGAAGGCCTGGCCGGGCAGGTGGCGCGTGACGAGCGGATCCGCCACCTGTATGGCGATGACGCCGCGGTACTCGACCTGCAGACCAGCCTCGGGCGTGTGCCGGTGCGCGAGCGGATCCTGGCGCCGATCAGCAGCGACGGCGCCGTGGTCGGTGTGATCGAGCTGGGTCGCGCGCGCATCGGCGCGCAGCGCGACCTCGACGACGAACTGCTGGAGCGCTGCACCGAAACGATCGGCATGGCGCTGCGCGCCTCGCTGCTGCGCGCGCAGCTGGTGGTATTGCTGGAGGAATCGCAGCGTCAAGGCGAGGAACTGCAGGCGCAGCAGGAAGAGCTGCGCGTGGCCAACGAGGAGCTGGAAGAGCAGAGCCGCAGCCTGATGCAGTCGCAGGGACACCTGGAGCAGCAGCAGGCCGAGCTGGAACAGAGCAACGTGCAGCTGGAAGAGCGCACCCACGAGCTGGAAGCGCAGAAGCAGGCGCTGCTGGTCGCGCAGGGCCAGCTGGTGCGCAACAGCAACGAGCTGGCTGCCACCTCGCGCTACAAGTCCGAATTCCTGGCCAACATGTCGCACGAGCTGCGCACGCCGCTGAACAGCTCGTTGATCCTGGCCAAGCTGCTGGCCGACAACAAGGACGGCACGCTCACCCCAGAACAGGTGAAGTACGCACGCGCGATCCTGTCGTCCAACAACGACCTGCTGGCGTTGATCAACGACATCCTGGACCTGTCGCGCATCGAGGCCGGCCATGTCGAGCTGGCCGACGAAGTCGTGGTGGTGGACAGCGTGCTGCAGCGCCTGCGCGAGACGTTCGAGCCGATGGCGAGGCAGAAGGGCCTGGCCCTGCAGATCGAGGCCGATGCGCTGGCGCCAAGCCAGCTGGTGGCCGACAACCAGCGCCTGCAGCAGATCCTGAAGAACCTGCTGGCCAATGCGCTGAAGTTCACCGAACACGGCAAGGTCAGCCTGCAGGTCCGTGCAGGGGGCAATGGCCGTGTCCGCTTCGAAGTCTGCGATACCGGTATCGGCATCGCCCACGAGCAGCTGCAGGTGATCTTCGAGGCCTTCCGCCAGGCGGACGGCAGCACCCGGCGTCGCTACGGTGGCACCGGCCTGGGCCTGTCGATCTCGCGCGATCTGGCCGAGCGCATGGGCGGTACCATCCAGGTCGACAGTGAGCCGGGCCGTGGCAGCTGCTTCATCCTGGAGCTGCCGCTGCAGGGGGCACCTAAGCTTGAATCGGACGCGGCGCCCGCTGCCGCCGTCGTGGCGCCAGCGGTTGCGCCTGTGCATGTACCCGCGCCCGCTGCGCCGGTGATTGCGTCCGGCGCGGTCACGGCGACGGCCAGCGTGGCCGACGACCGTGGCCGGCGCCAGCGTGCAGGCCGGCTGATCCTGGCCGTGGAAGACGATGCCACCTTCGCCGAAGCGCTGGTGGCGCTGGCCCACGAGCTGGACTTCGACTGCGTGGTGGCCAGCACGGCGGAAGAAGCGCTGGCACTGGCCAGCGAGCTGCGCCCGAACGGCATCCTGCTCGATATCGGCCTGCCCGATGTGTCCGGCCTGAGCGTGCTGGAGCGCCTGAAGCGAAATCCGGACACCCGCCACATCCCGGTCCACGTGGTTTCGGCGATGGAGCGCGGCCAGGTCGCACGCGAGCTGGGTGCGATCGGCTTCGCGATCAAGCCGACCACGCGCGAGCGGTTGGTGACGGCCATCGAGCAGCTGGAACAGACCAGCCAGCGCGACATGCGGCGCCTGTTGATCGTCGAGGACGACAGCGAGCTGCGCCACAACCTGGAACTGCTGCTGGGCCGCGATCAGCTGCAGATCGTTGCAGTGGGTACCCTGGCCGGCGCGCTGGAACAGCTCAGCACGGTTACCTTCGACTGCATGGTGATGGACCTGTCGCTGCCGGATGGCAGTGGCTACGACCTGCTCGAGCACATGGCCGGCAACGATGACGTCGGCTTCCCGCCGGTGATCGTCTACACCGGCCGCGCGCTCAGCCGCGAGGAAGAGCAGCGCCTGCGTCGCTATTCCAAGAGCATCATCATCAAGGGCGCGCGCTCGCCCGAACGCCTGCTGGACGAGGTGACCCTGTTCCTGCACAGCGTCGAGGCCAGCCTGCCGACCGACCAGCAGCGCCTGCTGCGCGAGGCGCGCCGGCGCGACACCGTGCTCGACGGCCGTACCGTGTTGCTGGCAGAAGACGATGTCCGCAACATCTTCGCGCTGTCCAGCGTGCTCGAACCCCTCGGCGTGACGCTGGAGATCGCGCGCAATGGCCAGGAAGCGGTTGATCGCCTGGCCGAGCGCGAAGTCGATCTGGTGCTGATGGACATCATGATGCCGGAGAAGGACGGCCTGGCCGCGATGCGCGAGATCCGCGCGCAGCGCCACCTGCAGGACCTGCCGATCATCGCGCTGACCGCCAAGGCGATGCCGGACGACCGTGAGCGTTGCCTGCAGGCCGGTGCCAACGATTACATCGCCAAGCCCATCGATGTCGACAAGCTGGTCTCGCTGTGCCGGGTCTGGTGCTCGCGGCAATGAACGAGCAGGCCCTGTTCGACCTGGAGTTGAAAGTGCTGCTGGAAGCGCTGTACCAGCGCTACCACTACGACTTCCGCAGCTACGCGGTGTCGTCGCTGCGGCGGCGCATCCGCCAGGCGATGCAGCGCTACGAGTGCGAGCGGCTGGCCGACCTGCAGCACCGCCTGCTGCACGAGCCGGACCTGTTCGCGCAGGCGATGCAGTTCTTCACCGTACAGGTGTCGGAGATGTTCCGTGACCCGGCCTATTTCCGCGAGCTGCGCGAGCAGGTGGTGCCGGTGCTGCGCACCTATCCCTCGGTGAAGCTGTGGGTGGCCGGTTGCAGTACGGGCGAGGAAGTGTGGTCGCTGGCGATCCTGCTGCACGAGGAAGGCCTGCTCGAGCGCAGCATTGTCTATGCCACCGACATCAATCCGGCAGCGCTGGCCACCGCCGAAGCCGGCGCCTATGGCATCGACCGCATGGCCCAGTTCAGCCGCAACTACCTGGCGGCCGGCGGCACCGCTTCGCTCTCCGACTACTACGCCACGGCCTACGATGGCGCGGTGTTCGACCGCCAGCTGCGCCGCAACGTGGTGTTCGCCGACCACAGCCTGGCCACCGACACCGTGTTCTCCGAAGTACATCTGGTCTCGTGCCGCAACGTGCTGATCTATTTCAACCGCGACCTGCAGGACCGTGCGGTGGGCCTGTTCCGCGAAGCACTGGTGCATCGCGGCTTCCTTGGCCTGGGCAGCAAGGAATCGCTGCAGTTCGGTCGCCACCACGGTGCGTTCGAGGTCTGCTCGCGCGAGCATCGCCTGTACCGGAAGGTCGCCTGATGGCGTCGCTGACACGCCCGGCCGTGCTGGTGATCGGCGCCTCTGCCGGTGGGGTCGCGGCCCTGCAGGCGGTGCTCGGCGCGCTGCCGGCGGCGCTGCCCGCGCCGGTGCTGGCCGTGCTGCACCTGCCACGCGACCGCAGCAGCCGCATCGCCGAAGTGCTGGCGCCGTACTGCGCGCTGCCGGTTCGCGAGGCCGAGGACAAGCAGCCGCTGCAGCCCGGCACGGTGACCTTCGCGCCACCGGACTATCACCTGCTGGTGGAAGACGCCGGTTCGCTGGCGTTGTCGGTCGACGCCCCGGTGCTGTTTTCGCGCCCGGCCATCGATCCGCTGTTCGAGTCGGCAGCGGCGGTGTTCGGTGCGCAGGTGCTGGCCCTGCTGCTGACCGGTGCCAGCAGTGACGGCAGCGAAGGGGTGGCCGCCGTGCGCGCCGCTGGCGGCCGCGCCTGGCTGCAATGTCCCGAGGAGGCCGAGGCATCGATGATGCCGGCCTCCGCCCTGCAGCACGCTGGCGCTGATGCCGTGCTGCCCCTTGAACTGATGTGCCGTCGCCTGAAGGAGTTGTTTGCATGAACCTGCTGCCACCGGACCCTGCGCAGTCGCAGACCCCGGTCAACCTGCTGATCGTCGATGACGTGCCGCAGAACCTGGTAGCCATGCAGGCGCTGCTGCAGCGCGAGGGCGTGAACCTGCTGCTGGCGGGCTCGGGTGCGCAGGCGCTGGAGCTGCTGCTGGAGCACGAGGTGGCGCTGGCATTGCTGGACGTGCACATGCCGGAGATCGATGGCTTCACCCTGGCCGAGCTGATGCGCGGTTCGCACCGCAGCCGCGATGTGCCGATCATCTTCCTGACCGCCTCGCCGGATGACCCGGTGCGCGCCTTCAAGGGCTACGAAACCGGTGCGGTCGACTTCCTGCACAAGCCGGTCGCGCCGCAGGTGATCCTGAGCAAGGTCAACGTCTTCATCGAGCTCTACCAGCAGCGCCAGCTGCTGAAGGCACGCAACGAGGCACTGGAGCGTTCGCTCAAGCTCAACGAGACGATGGCGGCCGTGCTTACCCATGACCTGCGCACGCCGCTGTCGGCGATCCTGCTGTGTGCCGACAAGCTTGCGCTGGAGCTTCCCGGGGACAATGCCGGTGCGCAGCAGACCCTGAAGTACCTGGAAGCCAGCACCCTGCGCATGGCGCGGATGGTCGAGCAGCTGCTGGACTTTTCGCGGATCCGCAGCGGCGGCCTGCGCCTGCAGGCCAGTGCCTGCGATCTTGCGGAGGTGACGCGTGCAGTGGTGGCCGAAGCGGGCAGCGCCCACGGCCACGCGCGGGTCCATCTCGACATGCAGGGCGATACCCGCCTGCAGGGTGATCTGGATCGGCTGGGCCAGGTCGCCGCGAACCTGGTCGGCAACGCGCTCACCCATGGCAGCGAGGCGAGGGTGGAGGTGGACGGCCGTGATCCGCGCAGCGTGCTGCTGCGGGTGAGCAACGCCGGGCGGATCGACGACGCGCTGCTGCCACGATTGTTCGAGCCGTTCAAGGCCAGTTTCCACCCCAGCAATGGCCTGGGGCTGGGCCTGTACATCGTTGATCAGTTCGTCCGCGCCCACGGTGGCCGCATCGGCGCGCGCAACGAGGCGGGGCAGGTGGTGTTCGAGGCGACGCTGCCACGGCGCTCTGAAGGCCCGGGAAACGCGGCAAGCTGAATTCTTCAGCAAGCGTGGCGTGGATCTGAGACGGGCTCGTCCGCAACTGCTACCGTGGCGGTACATATTGCCAAGGAAGCACCATGCCACTGCGTGCGATCGCCTATGTCAGCCGGGTGCTGCCGGATCTTCCCGCTGGACGGCTGCAGGCGCTGGTCGACGATGCGGCCCGCTTCAACAAGATGGCCGGGGTGACCGGCGTGCTGCTGCACGATGGCGGGCGTTTCCTGCAGTACATCGAAGGGCCGCCGGATGGCATCGACTCGGTCTACGAACGCATCCTGCAGGCCGGCAGCCATATCGACATCATTGAACTGGCGCGCGGCCGCCTGGGCCAGCGCCAGTTTCCGTACTGGTCGATGCGCGCGCTGCCGGTGGAGGAGGCGCTGCTGCGCCAGCTGTCATCCAGTGACTGGTCGGGTTTTACCCGTACCCTGCAGGGCGATCGCTCCGTGCCGACGCCGGTGGATCTGCTCGACAACGTTGTGCAGCCAGCGCTGCACGCCGGCTGAGCGTCAGCGCGAGGTACCGCCGCCGCAATAGGCGGCATGCAGCGCCTGCAGCACGCCCAATGCGGGCCCTTCCTGCATGCGGTAGTGGATGGCCTGCGCTTCGCGCCGGGTCGCCACGATGTCCAGTTCGCGCAGCACGGCCAGGTGCTGCGACAGCGCGGATGCGCTCAATCCGGTCAGCGCCTGCAGTTCCGGTACCGGGGCTTCGCCTTCGACCAGGCGGCACAGCACGCGCAGGCGGGCAGGATGGGCCAGGCGCTTGAGCAGCGCAGCAGCCTGTGCGGCGTGCTCGGCCATCGCGGCGCTGTCGAGCGGGGTGCCGGGCATGGTTGACCTTTTTGTTTAGAAGCGTCTAATTTAGATAAATCTAAATAAAAGGGCAATCCCATGAATGGCGTGAATGAGGGCAGGGCATGAACCTGCCTTGGACTGCGGTGGCTGGCGGGGCGCTGATCGGCGCCGCCGCGGTGCTGTTGCTCGCCACCCTCGGCCGCGTGGCCGGTATCAGCGGGATCGCCGCAGGCATCCTGCGCGCAGCAAATGGCGAGCGCGGATGGCGCTGGGCCTTCCTGTCCGGCCTGCTTGCAGCGGCCGGGCTGGTGCTGTGGTGGCAATCGCTGCCCGACGCGTCGCCGCGGGTACTGCTGCGCGACGCCTTGCCTGCCTGGCAGTTGATCGGCGCCGGCCTGCTGGTGGGCTTCGGCACCCGCTTGGGCAGTGGCTGTACCAGTGGCCACGGCGTCTGTGGCATGGCGCGCGGCTCGAAGCGCTCGCTGCTGGCGGTGCTGGTGTTCATGGCCTGCGCGATGCTCACCACCTTCCTCATCCGCCACGGCGGAGGCCTGGCATGAGCCGCGCGACAGGGGCCGCGGCAGCGGCAGGTGCGCTGTTCGGCGCGGGGTTGGCGCTTTCGGGGATGACCGATGCGCGCCGTGTAATCGGCTTCCTCGACATCGCGGGTGATTTCGATCCCACCCTGATGTGGGTGCTGGGCTCGGCGCTGCTGGTCAGTGCGGTCGGGCAGCGCTGGGCGCTGCGCCGCGCGCAGCCGTGGTTCGCGGTGCGATTCCAGCTGCCCAGTGCGCGTGATGTCGATGCCCGCCTGCTGCTGGGTGCCGCACTGTTCGGTATCGGCTGGGGATGGGCGGGCTACTGCCCGGGACCGGCCATCGCCGGGCTGGCAGTCGCATCGCGTGAAGCACTGTGGTTCGTGCCTGCGATGCTTGCGGGTTTCTGGCTGCACGATCGCGTCGTACGCTGAGGCTTCACCCCTGTGTCACCCTGCGTGCGGTCAGATCCAGGGTTCACGGGGAAAGGAGCACAACGACATGGTACGGATGAAGTGGACGGGCAGGGCAATGCTGGCGGTCGCACTGGCCGCTGCGGTGGCACCGGCGCTGGCCTGCACGCGCGCGGTGTACCTGGGCGACAACGGCGATGTGATCACCGCGCGCTCGATGGACTGGAAGGTCGACGTGGCGACCAACCTCTATGTGCTGCCGCGCGGCATCGCGCGCACCGGCCAGGCCGGCCCGAAGTCGCTGGCCTGGACGGCGCGCTATGGCTCGGTGGTGGCCACCGGCTACGATGTATCGACCACCGATGGCATGAACGAGAAAGGCCTGGTGGCCAACCTGCTGTGGCTGGTCGAATCGGAGTATCCGCAGCAGCGCGGCAACAAGCCGGGCCTGGCGATCTCGCTGTGGGCGCAGTATGTGCTGGACAATTTCGCGACCGTGGACGAGGCGGTGGCGGCGCTGAAGCGTGAGCCGTACTCGATCGTCACCGACAAGGTGCCGGGCGAGGACCGCCAGGCAACGCTGCACCTGTCGCTGTCCGATGCGACCGGCGACAGTGCCATCGTCGAGTACATCGGCGGGCGCCAGGTGATCCACCATGACCGCCGCTACCAGGTGATGACCAACTCGCCGATCTTCGAGCAGCAGCTGGCACTCAACAGCTACTGGCAGCAGATCGGTGGCACGGTGATGCTGCCGGGTACCAACCGCTCGTCCGACCGCTTCGCGCGTGCGTCGTTCTACATCAACGCCATTCCCAAGGCCGAGGATCCGGTGGAAGCGCTGGCCAGCGTGTTCAGCGTGATCCGCAATGCGTCGGTGCCGTACGGCATCACCACGCCGGGCGAGCCGAACATCTCATCGACGCGCTGGCGCACGGTGGCCGACCACAAGCGGCGGTTGTACTTCTTCGAATCGGCGCTGACCCCCAACACCTTCTGGGTCGATCTGAACAAGGTCGATTTCGGCGGCCAGGTGCTCAAGCTCGACCTTGGGAAGGACCAGCGCAATACGTTCGCCGGCGATGCACTGGGCCACTTCGTACCCAGTGCACCGTTCGCCTTCCTCGGCGTCGACGGCTAGCGCGAGGCCTGGTCCGGCGCGTCCTTCGGATAGACCGCCAGCACGCTGCAGCCCGGGCGGGCGAAGCGCGGCGTGCTGGCGCGCATGTCGCCGGGGATTCCGGACGGCGTCTCCACGATGCGATCGCCCGGGTTGCCACAGATCAGGCCGTTCTGGAACCCGGACTGGAATTCCACCGAGGTGGCCCCGGCCAGGATCGAGCAGCTGCCGGCCAGTTCGACACGGTAGTAGCGGTTGCCGCCATTGCGGCGCGGATTGGTCTCCACCACCACGCCCTGGGGATCCTCGTTCCAGCTGCGCACATGGCGGGTGGCGAAGCAGAATGCTGGCGAGGCCTGGAAGGTATGGCGCGGGCTGCTGCCGCCACGGCTGGACTTGCCCGTGGCGGTCACGTTCACCTGCGGCAGGGTGGCCGCGTACAGGCGGCTGCTCTGGCGTGCGGTGCTGGCGAACTCTCGGTTGTCGATGGGGGTGACACTGCCGACGCCGCAGCGGCGGCCATCCACCATCACCTGTTCGCTGGGACGGCCGCAGGCCCAGCCCGAAGGTGCCTCCAGCCGCAGTGCGCTGGCTTCGTTGACGCCCGGGCAGGCTGCGCTGAAATCGATGCGGTAGGCCTGGCCCTTGCCGTCACGGACCGCGATGGCGGTCGGCGTCTCCTGCTCGACCTGGCGTACGTCACGTGCGTCCAGGCAGTGCGGTGCAGGTGCGATGCGCTCGGCGGCCGGTGGCGTGGATGGAGCCTGGGCCAGGGCGGCCAGGGGGAAGACGCTGGCCAGTGCCAGCGGAAGCAATCGGATCATGCTGTTCATCCTGCCATCCCTGCGTCTGGAACCGTCTGGAACATAGCATGGCCGGTGCCGGGGCCGCGTTGCAGGGAAATGTCAGCACGCGCACACTCGTCACATGGGCGCGATCTTCCACCTGCGGCACTACGGCCAGGCCACCGGCCTGGACCGCCACGACTATGCGCAGTGGGTGCTGCCGCTGCAGGGCGAACTGCAGTTCGAGATGGAGGGGCGCGGTGGGCGCCTGGACCTGCTGCAGGGGGCGTTCGTTGCAGCCGGCGAAGCGCATGACCAGATGGCCGACGGTCCCAATGGTTTCGTGATTGTCGATTGCGCGCCCGGTGTGCTCGATGACGATACCCAGCAGCACCTGTGCCGCCAGCGCTGGCTGCATCTGCCACTGGCGCTGCGGCAGCGCCTGGCGCAGGTGCGTGAGGGCCAACCGTTGCCGCCCCTGCTGCCGCAGCTGCTCCAGGTGTTCGCACCGGCGGGCAGTGGTGCGCGCATGCAGGGCCTGTGCGCGGCGGTGCAGGTCGATCCGGGCCAGGCGTGGCCGGTAGCGCGCATGGCCGCCTTTGTCGGTGTCAGCGAGAGCCGGTTGCATGCGCTGTTCCAGCGCGAGTTCGGGCTGAGTCCTCAGGCCTGGCTCAGTGCCAGCCGGTTGCGTTGGGCCAAGCACCAGCTGCGTACCAGTGCGGCGCCGATCAGCGATATCGCGCTGGCCGCAGGCTATTCCGAGCAGAGTGCACTGACCCGCGCGCTGCGTCGTGAGTGCGGGCAGACGCCGGCCGCCTGGCGCAGGAGCGCCGGACTGTAGCGTCGAGCCACGCTCGACTGCTTCTGCACCTACCACCTCGCGAACGGCAGTCGAGCA
This sequence comes from Stenotrophomonas sp. S4, assembly GCF_054187805.2. Lineage (NCBI taxonomy): Bacteria > Pseudomonadati > Pseudomonadota > Gammaproteobacteria > Lysobacterales > Lysobacteraceae > Stenotrophomonas > Stenotrophomonas sp. S4. Next base: position 2,099,517 of record NZ_CM196188.1, read on the forward strand.
TGGCTCGACTCTACAAAGGCGGCAGGGCAGTAGCCTGGGTCAAGAGCGGCCCGCTGGCGAGCGCTTACACTGCGCGGCCTGTTCTCTCCCCCCGAAGAACCCGAATGCGCAACAACCCGATGGCCCTGGGCATCGCCAATGGCGTTGCCGCTGGCGCGCTGTGGGGCGTGGTCTTCCTCGCGCCCGCCGTGCTGCAGTCGTTCAATGCGTTGCAACTGTCCGCCGGTCGCTACCTGGTCTATGGCCTGATTGCCGTCGCTCTGTTGCTGCCGCGCTGGAAGCGGTTGGCACCGCGGCTGGGCCGTGCCGAATGGTTCGGGCTGCTGTGGCTGAGCCTGGCCGGCAACCTGGTGTATTTCCTGCTGCTGGCCACGGCCGTGCAGTGGGCCGGTGGCGCGGCGGCATCGCTGATCGTCGGCCTGATTCCGGTGGTGGTCACCCTGGTCGGCGTGCGCGAGCAGGGCGCGGTGCCGTTGAAGCAGCTGCTGCTGGCGCTGGGCCTGTGCGTGCTCGGCGTGGCGCTGGTGGGCTGGGAAGCCCTGATGTCCGAGCATCTGGCAACACCGTGGCGGCAGCGCCTGATCGGCCTGCTCTGTGCATTCGGTGCGCTGTTTTCGTGGGCGCTGTACTCGATCGGCAACAGTCGTTGGCTGGCACGCCGACCGGACCTGTCCAGCCACGACTGGTCGTTGCTGACCGGCGTCACCACCGGCGGCCTGGCCCTGCTGCTGGTGCCGATGGCCTTCATCGGCCACAGCGGCACCCACACGGCGGCGCAGTGGGGGGGCTTCTGGGCGATCAGCGCGGGCGTGGCTGTGGTGGCCTCGATCCTCGGCAACGCGTTCTGGAACCGCGCCAGCCGCCTGCTGCCGTTGACCCTGACCGGGCAGATGATCGTGTTCGAAACCCTGTTCGCGCTGCTGTATGCCTTTGCCTGGCAGCGGCGGTGGCCCTCGCTGCTGGAAGCGCTGGCGATCGTGTTCCTGGTGGCCGGCGTGATGCTGTGCGCGCATGCGCATCGCACGCCACGGGCGATCGCCGAACATGCCGGCTGAATGCGGCCGTCAAGCGTACTGATGGCCGCTTGGTCTCAGATGCAACCAAATGCCGGCACGTTGGCCGATGATCGCGGCAACGATTTTTTGCATCGCAGCACTTGACAGCGGCCCGGCGCACGGTGTTTTCTGTGCGTCATGGTCCTTGATGCCGCCCACGCCAGCCTGATCGCCCCCGCCACCGCGGGCCGTTCGACTGCGCCGGTCGCCACCACCACCATTACCACCACCACCGTCACCACTGCCCTGGTGCGGCCCGTCGTCTTCGTGTAACTCCCGAAAACCACGGCCCCGCACCATCCAGGTGGCGGGGAAACTCGACACCTGCATGCGACGGGGCCTCCTACCGAGGTCTGCATGTCTTCCCACGCCCCCGCCCATCCCGTTGCCCCGGCCGATCTGGCTGCGCCGTCCACTGTCGTGCACAAGTTCGGCGGCACCTCGGTGGCCGATGCCGAACGCTATCGCCATGTTGCCGGCCTGCTGCTGGCCCGCCCCGAATCGCTGCAGGTCACTGTTGTCTCCGCGATGAAGGGGGTCACCGATGCGTTGATCGAGCTGGCGCAGCTGGCGGCCAAGGGTGATGAAGGCTGGCGCGAGGCCTGGCATGCGCTGCGCGCGCGCCATCGCGGCGCCGCCGTGGCGCTGCTTTGCGAGCAGGTGGGCGAGACCGTCGAGTGGATCGACGCCCGCTTCGATCAGCTGGCCGAAGTATTGGCGGCGCTGGCGGTGATCGGCGAGCTGCCGCGCGAGGTGCTGGACCGCGTGCAGGGCCTGGGCGAAGTGTTCTCCGCACAGCTGCTCGGCACCCACCTGCGTGCCTTGGGCGAAGACTGTGCGGTGCTCGATGCGCGCGAGGTGCTGGTGGTCGGGCATGGCGAACTGGGCGTCGATGTCGACTGGGAAGCCAGCGCCGACCGCCTCGCCAAGTGGCGGCTGCAGCATCCGCAGCCGCGCCTGGTCGCCACCGGTTTCGTCGCGCGTGATCGTGATGACCGCATCACCACGCTTGGCCGCAACGGCAGCGACTACTCCGGTGCGATCTTCGCCGCGCTGTTCAACGCCGATGAACTGCACATCTGGACCGACGTCGACGGCGTGCTGTCAGCCGACCCGCGGCTGGTGCCCGAGGCCGTGCAGCTTGAATCGCTCAGCTACGACGAGGCCTGCGAACTGGCCTACTTCGGCGCCAAGGTGGTGCACCCGCAGACGATGTCACCAGCAATCCGCCTCGGCCTGCCGATCTTCATCCGCAATACGTTCCAGCCGGCGCATCCGGGCACGCGCATCAGTGCCGAGCGCTCGCCGCGCGGGCCGGTGAAGGGCCTGACCCTGAGCCCCGGCTTGGCCCTGTTGAACCTGGAAGGCACCGGTCTGATCGGCGTGCCGGGCACTGCAGAGCGCGTATTCGCCGCCCTGCGGCAGGCGCAGGTGTCGGTGGTGATGATCTCGCAGGGTTCGTCGGAACATTCGATCTGCTGCGTGGTACGCGCCGCCGAAGCCGCGCGTGGCCGCGAGGCACTGCTGCATGCGTTCGCGCATGAGCTGTCGGTGGGCCAGGTGCAGCGCGTGCAGGTCAGCGAGGGCGTCAGCGTACTGGCGGCGGTGGGTGACGGCATGGCCGGTCAACCGGGTGTGGCGGCGCGCCTGTTCGAGGCACTGGGCCGTGCGCAGGTGAACATCCTGGCGATCGCGCAGGGTTCGTCCGAACGCAACATCTCGGTGGCGGTGGACAGTGCCGATGCCACCCGCGCGCTGCGCGCTGCCCATGCTGGGTTCTGGCTGTCGCCGCAGACCTTCGCGGTGGGTGTGATCGGGCCGGGCAATGTCGGTGCCGCGCTGCTGGACCAGTTGCTGGCTGCGCGCCCGCAGCTGCTGGCCAAGGCCAATGTCGACCTGCGCCTGCGCGCACTGGCCTCGCGTTCGCGCATGCGCCTGGATGCGGATGGGCTGCACGCCGACTGGCGCGAAGCCCTTCAGCAAGCGGGCGAGTCCAGCGATCTGGATCGCTTCACCGAGCACCTTCTGGCCGCGCACCTGCCGCATGCGGTGGTGATCGACTGCAGTGGCAGTGCCGAGGTGGCCGAGCGCTATGAGGGCTGGCTGGCGGCCGGCATCCACGTGGTGACCCCGAACAAACAGGCTGGTGCCGGGCCGCTGCCGCGCTACCAGCGCATCCGCGCGGCTGCGGCGGCCAGTGGTGCGCGCTTCCGCTACGAGGCCACCGTGGGCGCGGGCCTGCCGGTGATCACCACGCTGCGTGACCTGGTCGACACCGGTGACGAGGTGCTGGCCATCGAAGGCATCTTCTCCGGCACGCTGGCCTGGCTGTTCAACCGCTTCGATGGCAGCCAGCCGTTCTCGCAGCTGGTCGCGCAGGCGCGGTCGATGGGCTACACCGAACCGGACCCGCGCGATGATCTTTCGGGCGTGGACGTGGCGCGCAAGCTGGTGATCCTGGCCCGCGAAGCCGGCCACGCGCTCAGCCTTGAGCAGGTGGACGTGGAAAGCCTGGTGCCGGCGCTGCTGCGCGAGGGTGGCGTGGATGACTTCATGGCGCGGCTGGGTGAGTCCGACGCCAGCCTGCGGCAACGCCTGCAGGACGCGCGGGCGCGGGGGGCGGTGCTGCGCTATGTGGCACGGCTGGGTGCCGATGGCGCCTCGGTCGGCCTGCAGGAACTGCCGGCCGATCATGCCTTCGCCAACCTGCGGCTGACCGACAACGTGGTGCAGTTCCGCACCCGTCGCTACTGCGACAACCCGTTGGTGGTGCAGGGGCCGGGTGCGGGTCCGGAAGTGACGGCAGCGGGTGTGTTCGCGGACCTGCTGCGGGTCGCCGCCGGTGAAGGAGCGCGGCTGTGATCGCACGTGCGTTCGCGCCCGCCTCGGTGGCCAACGTGGCAGTGGGCTTCGATATTCTCGGCCATGCCATTGCCGGTATCGGCGATACCGTGAGCGTGCGCCGCATCGAAGAGCCGGTGGTGCGGATCGATGCGATCCGTGGCAGTGCGGTCGCGCTGCCGCTGGACGCCGCCGGCAACACCGCGGGGGCCGCGCTGATGTCGCTGCGCGAAGGCCTGGGCCTGGATTTCGGTTTCGCGGTCGAGATCGACAAGGGCATTCCGTTCGGTTCCGGCATGGGCGGTTCGGCCGCGTCGAGTGTCGCGGCGCTGGTCGCCGCCAATGCGCTGCTGCAGGCCCCGCTGCCGCGCGAGGCGCTGTACCCGTACGCGCTGGACGGCGAGGCGGTGGCCAGTGGTGGCCGTCACGGTGACAACGTCGGCCCGCTGCTGTTGGGTGGCCTGGCGTTGTGTACGGCCGATCGCCTGTTGCCGATCCCGGTGCCTGCCAGCTGGCACAGCCTGCTGGTGCATCCGCACGCGGTGCTGGAAACGCGCCGTGCCCGCCAGGCCCTGCAAGGCAGCTATGCGCTGGGCGAGTTCGTGGCACAGAGCGCGAACCTCGCGCTGGTGCTCAGTGGCTGCCATCGCAGTGACGCGGCGCTGGTACGCGCGGGCCTGCGCGATGTGCTGGTCGAACCGCGACGGGCCGGATTGATTGCCGGCTTCGAAGCCGCCCGTGATGCGGCGCTGTCGTCCCATGCAATGGGCGCGGGCATCTCAGGTGCCGGACCCAGCGTGTTCGCCTGGTTCGAGGATGCCGACCAGGCGCGTGCCGCTGCGGCGCCGGTGCAGGCAGCGTTCGCTGCGGCCGGCTTCGACAGTGACGCCTGGGTATCGCCGCTGGATGCACCGGGAGCCCGCTTGTGCTGAATCCTTCCCCATTACTGGATACCGAAGCCATGCAATTTGTTTCGACCCGCGGCCAGTCTCCGGCCGTCGGCCTCAGCGCGGCGATCGCCGCCGGATTGGCGCCCGATGGCGGGCTGTATGTCCCCGCGCTTCTGCCGGCCGCCCGCGAACTGCAGGCCGGGGTGAGCCTGGCCGATACCGCCGCCGATCTGCTGTCACCGTTCTTTGCTGGCGACGCGCTTGAGACCGCGCTTCCGGCGATCTGCCGCGAAGCGTTCGACTTCCCGGTGCCGCTGCGTGCGCTCGGTGACGGTGACCACGTGCTGGAGCTGTTTCATGGGCCGACGGCGGCGTTCAAGGATATCGGCGCGCGCTTCCTGGCCGGTACGCTGTCGCGGCTGCAGGCCGGCAAGGACCGCGATCTGACGATCGTCGTCGCCACGTCCGGCGATACCGGTGCCGCCGTTGCGGCGGCGTTCCATCGCCAGCCCGGCGTGCGCGTGGTGGTGCTGTATCCGGATGGCCGCGTATCTCCGCGCCAGGCGCACCAGCTCGGTTGTTTCGGCGACAACATCCAGGCCCTGTGTGTGGCGGGTGCGTTCGACGATTGCCAGGCGATGGTCAAGCAGGCGCTGGCTGACCGCGAACTGCAGGCGCAGGTGCCGTTGAGCTCGGCCAACAGCATCAGCCTGGGCCGACTGCTGCCGCAGATGAGCTACTACGCCCATGCAGCGTTGGCCCACTACGCCGCGCATCGTCGCCGGCTCAATCTGGTGGTGCCGACCGGCAACCTGGGCAATGCGATGGCAGCGGTGCTGGCGCGCGCGCTGGGCGTACCGATCGGCCAGATCGTGCTGGCCACCAATGCCAACGCGGTGCTGCCGGCGTACTTCAATGGTGGCGACTACCAGCCGCAGGCCAGTGTGGCGACGGTGGCCAATGCAATGGACGTGGGTGCGCCGAGCAACTTCGAGCGACTGCGCTGGCTCTACCACGGCGACGACGCGGAACTGCGTGCTGCGTTCCGTGCGTTCGCGGTGGATGACGTGACCATCCGCGCGACGATTGCGGCAGCGCATGCCAGCCGCGACGAGCTGTTCTGCCCGCATACGGCGACGGCGGTGAAGGTGCTGCAGGACCTGCGTGCGCGCGGTGCCAAGGGCGACTGGGCAGTGGTGGCCACGGCGCATCCGGCCAAGTTCGAGGCCGTGGTCGAGCCGCTGATCGGCGAAGCGGTGGCGGTGCCGCCTGCGCTGGATGCGTTGCTGCAGCGGCCGGCGCACGCCGAACCGTTGGCGGCTGACTATGCGGCGCTGCGCGACGTGCTGCTGCGCTGATCGGAGAGGGACGCGGTTGCCGGCCAGCGGCCGGCACTACCAGGGATATGCATTCGGGTAGTGCCGGCCGCTGGCCGGCAACCCCACGGACCGCGATGCGGTCAGATCAATCCTTCACCGGCCAACGTGCGCAGCCCGTCCTCGTCGAGGATCTCCACCACGTTCAGGTGGGGCAGGGCGATCAGCCCCTGCTGGCGCAGCTTGGTGAAGGTGCGGCTGACCGTTTCCATGGTCAGGCCCAGATGGTCGGCGATATCGCCGCGGCCCATCGGCAGCGATACGCGCAGGCCGTCGCCACCCAGCTTGGCCTCGCGCGCGGCCAGGCGCAACAGGAAATCGGCCAGCTTCTCGGCCGGCTGCAGGCGAGCCAGTGCCAGCGCAGCATCCTGTGCGGCATCCAGTTCCTGGCAGGCGCGCTGCAGCAGCTTGCGCTCCAGGTGCGGGAAACGGCTGCGCAGGGCCTTCATCTGTGGCAGCGCGACGCGGCATACGCGGCTGTCGGCGATGGCCTCGATGTCGTAGCGGTGGTGGTCGCTGCCGCTCAGGCCCAGGTAGTCGCCGGGCAGCACGAAGCCGTTGATCTGGCGGCGGCCGTCGGCCAGGGTGCGCACCAGGCGCAGTGCGCCGGCAGTCAATGTATAGACATGGTCACGCTCTTCGCCGGTGCGGGCCAGCGTGCTGCCCATGCTGACCTGCTGCGAGACGGTGACCTGTTCCAGCGCCTGCACTTCATCGGGCGACAGCGCCGAGCACACTGCAAGGTGGCGAACCGAGCAGTGCAGGCAGTCCAGCGTGGTGCAGGACGGCGAGGCGGGATCGTTGGTGGCGGGCGGAGCGCCGGAAGGCCGTGACATGTTGCGGGGGGCGTATCGCGGGCGGGGAGGGCCTTATGATACTTCAAGCGGCCGTTCGACCCTGCCCGAGGCGGGGGCGCTAGAATGTCGCCCCCTCCCACGTCCCGTTCCAGCAGGAGTTCCGCCCGTGATCAAGCCCCGTACCCCGCCCGGCACCCTTGAACTGCTGCCGCGCGAGCAGATTGCGTTCCAGCGCATGCTGGACGTCATCCGCCGCAACTACGAGCGCTTCGGGTTCCTGCCGGTGGAGACGCCGGTGTTCGAGCTGTCCGACGTGCTGCTGACCAAGTCCGGCGGCGAGACCGAGCGCCAGGTGTACTTCGTACAGTCCACCGGCGCGCTGGCGAACGCGGCCGAATCGGGCGACCGTTCGCTGCCGGAAATGGCGCTGCGCTTCGACCTGACCGTGCCGCTGGCACGCTACGTGGCCGAGCACGAACACGAACTGACCTTCCCGTTCCGCCGTTACCAGATGCAGCGCGTCTACCGTGGCGAGCGTGCCCAGCGCGGCCGTTTCCGCGAGTTCTACCAGTGCGACATCGACGTGATCGGCAAGGACAGCCTGAGCGTGCGGTACGACGCCGAAGTGCTGGCGGTCATCCACGCGGTGTTCTCGGAACTGCGCATCGGTGACTTCAGCATCCAGTTGAACAACCGCAAGCTGATGCGCGGCTTCTTCGAGAGCCTGGGCGTGGCCGAAGGCGAGCGCCAGCTGGCGGTGCTGCGCGAAGTGGACAAGCTGGACAAGCGCGGCGCCGATTACGTGCGCGAGACGCTGGTGGGCGAGGGCTTCAACATCCCGGCCGAACAGGTCGAGAAGATCCTGGCGTTCGTCGCCGTGCGTTCGCAGGGCCATGCCGATGCGCTGGCGCAGCTGGCCACGCTGGAAGCCGACGCCGGTTCTTCGGAGATCCTGCGTACCGGCGTCGCCGAACTGCGCGAAGTGCTGCAGCTGGTGCAGGCGCTGGGCGTGCCGGAAAGCGCGTACTGCCTGAACTTCTCCATTGCGCGCGGCCTGGACTACTACACCGGCACCGTCTACGAGACCACGCTGACCGACCACCCGCAGATCGGCTCGATCTGTTCGGGCGGCCGTTACGAAGACCTGGCCAGCCACTACAGCAAGTCCAAGCTGCCGGGCGTGGGTATCTCCATCGGCCTGTCGCGCCTGTTCTGGCAGCTGCGCGAGGCCGGCCTGATCGACGGCATCGAAGCCAGCAGCGTGCAGGCGCTGGTGGCGCTGATGGACGAGCAGGGCATGCCGCAGTCGCTGGACATCGCGCGCCGCCTGCGCGCCGGTGGCATCAACACCGAAGTGCAGATGGAGCCGAAGAAGATCGGCAAGCAGTTCCAGTACGCGGCCAAGGCCGGCATCCGCTTCGTGGTGCTGGCCGGTGAAGACGAGCTGGTGCGCGGCGTGGTGGCGGTGAAGGACCTGCTGCGCGAACAGCAGTTCGAAGTGTCGCGCGACGAGCTGGCCAGCACCCTGCTGGTGGAGCTGGAGCAGTCCAGGGCGATGGTGTGAAGCCTGCTGCCGCAGGGGTACTCACCGTGCTCCTGCTGGCGGGCTGCCAGAGTGACCCTGTGCTGCGCAGTGCCCGGATGGGCCCGGCACAGTACCGGCTGCAGGTTGACCGCTGCCACGTGATCGACCGTGCGCAGCTTGAGGCTGACCTGCAGGCCTTGGCTTTGCGGAAGTGCCCGGCGGGCGCAGGGGCGTTGCAGAACATCCAGTCCCTGCCGAGTCGGCAGGGCAGCCTGTTCGGCGAATGCCTGCGGCGCGGGGCGTTGCAGGCCGAGGTGCGCTGTCCGCCCTGAGTCGGGCCAGGTCGTTGATTTGAAAGCAGAACGCCCGCCCCTTGGTGGGCGTTCTGCGTTTCTGGACGAAGTGCAGTAGAGCATGGCTCGACTCTACGAAAGCCGTTCTCGATCACTTTCCCAGCGAGATCCAGCAGATCGCGGCCAACTGTCGAAGGCGGGGAGGGTTCGGTGGCAGGGGTGTGAGCGGCATGGATGCCGCGACCAAGCCCCCATGGATGGGTTTACGGCGTCCCCTGCCACCGGACGCTCCCCGCCAACGCTCAGGAAATCTGCATTTGCTTTTGCCCTGGCTCTTGGCGGGTGCAGGGCAGCAGCCCTGCCGCCCCCTCAAGCCTCGATTTGACGCACTGCGCAAGAATGCACTAATGTACTAACGCGCTATTACATTGATGCATGGAAACGACCCCGTGAAAGCCCGCCCCGAGATTGCCGCCAAAGACCCGAAGGCCGACCTGGAAGCCCTGGCCCGGGCCTTTGCCGCCCTGCGCGAGCCGGAACAGGTCGAGGCCTTCCTGCGTGACCTGTGCACCCCGGCCGAGCTGGAAGCCATGGCTGACCGCTGGAAGGTGGTGCCGCTGCTGCAGCAGGGCGTGCCGTACCGCGAGATCCACGAGCGCACGGGCGTCAGCGTGACCACCACCGGACGGGTGGCACGCACGCTCGAGCATGGCCATCGAGGCTATGCCGCCGCCATCGACCGCCTTGCTTCGCGCTGATCCGCGCCCCGTTCCGAACTTCGAGACCTCCCCCATGAGTGCAACCCAGGCAGCGCCGGCACGAGACCGGCTGCGTATCGCCATCCAGAAGAGTGGCCGGCTGGCCGAACCCGCCCGCAACCTGCTCAGCGCCTGCGGCCTGAGCTGGCGCGAGAGCCGCGACAAGCTGTTCTGCTACGGCGAATCGCTGCCGGTGGACCTGCTGCTGGTGCGCGACGACGACATCCCCGGCCTGATCGCCGACGGCGTCTGCGACCTCGGCATCGTCGGCCGCAACGAGCTGGACGAACAGGCCGCAGCACGCCGTCAGATCGGCCTGCCTGACGCCTACCAGGCGCTGCGCGGGCTGGGCTTCGGCCAGTGCCGGCTGATGCTGGCGGTGCCCGAGGAATGGCAGTGGCAGGGTCCGGCGCAGCTGGCCGGCACCCGCATCGCCACCAGCTACCCGGCCATCCTCAAGCAGTGGCTGGCCGAGCAGGGCGTGGATGCACAGGTGGTCGAGCTGTCCGGTTCGGTGGAAATCGCCCCGCGCCTGGGCACCGCCGACCTGATCTGTGACCTTGTTTCCAGCGGCGCCACGCTGCGCGCCAACCAGTTGACCCCGGTGCACAACCTGCTCGACAGCGAGGCGGTGCTGGCCGGCGCGGTGCGCGTGCCGGATGACGCACGTGCATCGCTGCGCGCGATGCTGCTGCGCCGCCTCGACGGCGTGGTGCAGCGGCAGGACCGCAAGCTGCTGATGTTCCGTGCCAGCGAAGATCGCGTCGACGCGCTGGCGCAGCTGCTGGCCGATGCCGAGCCGCTGGTGCGGTTGCCGGCCGATGGCGGCGCGCTGCGCCTGCAGACCATGTGTCCCGGCCCGCTGAGCTGGCAGCGCATGGAAGAACTCGAGCGCGCCGGTGCGCAGGGCCTGATGGTGTTGAGCGTGGAGCGGTCGCTGGCATGAACCGTCTGATCTGGTCCCGACTTGATGAGGCTGCGCGCAGCGCGGCATTGACCCGCCCGGTGCAGACCGTGGCGCAGCAGACCCGCGATGCCGTGGCCGCGCTGATCGCGCAGGTGCGTGCACAGGGCGACGATGCGCTGCGTGCGATCACCGCGCGCTTCGATGGTGTCGAGCTGGCCTCGTTTGAAGTTTCCGAAGCCGAATTCGCCGCTGCTGAAGCGGCCGTGCCCGCCGAGCTGCGCCAGGCGATGGTGGACGCCGCCGAACGCATCGCGCGCTTCCACGCCGCCGGCATGGGCAGAGGCTATGCGGTTGAAACCGCCCCGGGCGTGGTCTGCGAACGCATGCTGCGTCCGATCGGCCGGGTGGGCCTGTACGTTCCGGCTGGCAGCGCGCCACTGCCGTCCACCGCATTGATGCTGGGCGTTCCGGCGCAGTTGGCCGGTTGCCCGCAGGTAGTGCTGTGCACGCCGCCGCGCGCCGACGGCAGCGCCGATCCGGCAGTGCTGGTAGCCGCGCGGCTGACCGGCGTGCAGCGCGTGTTCAAGCTGGGCGGCGCGCAGGCGATCGCCGCGATGGCCTATGGCACGGCCAGCATTCCGGCCTGCGACAAGCTGTTCGGGCCCGGCAACAGCTTCGTCACCGAAGCCAAGCAGCAGGTCGCACAGGACGGCGCCGCCGCCATCGACATGCCGGCTGGTCCCTCCGAAGTACTGGTGATCGCCGATGCCGGCGCCAATCCGGCCTTCGTCGCCGCCGACCTGCTGTCGCAGGCCGAGCACGGTCCGGATTCGCAGGTGCTGCTGCTGACCGATGATGCCGCGATGCTGGCGGCGGTTGAAGCCGAGGTGGAGCGCCAGGTGGCCCTGCTGCCGCGCCAGCAGATCGCGCGCCAGGCGCTGTCGGCGTCGCGCCTGATCCAGGTCGATTCGCTGGCCGAGGCCTTCGCGATCAGCAACCGCTACGCGCCCGAGCACCTGATCCTGGCCCTGCGCGATCCGCGCGCGTGGCTGGGAGAGGTGCAGGCAGCCGGCTCGGTGTTCCTCGGCGACTACACGCCCGAGGCACTGGGTGACTATTGCAGCGGCACCAACCACGTACTGCCCACCGCCGGTGCCGCGCGTGCCTACAGTGGCGTGAGCGTGGCGAGCTTCCAGAACCTGATCAGCGTGCAGAGTGCCAGTGCTGCAGGATTGGCGGCAATCGGCGGCTGCGCACGCATCATCGCCCGCGCCGAAGGCCTGGATGCGCACGAGCGTGCAGTGGCCCTGCGCATGGAGGCGGCGGCATGAACGCGTCTATCAATGAGGTGCTCGCACTGGTGCGCCCGGACCTGCAGGCCTTCGCCGGCTACAGTTCGGCGCGCAGCGCGGCGGTGCAGGGCGAGGTCTGGCTGAACGCCAACGAGTCGGCCTGGGCCAATCCGGCTGACGTGGCGGGCAACAGCCGGCGCTATCCGGAACCGCAGCCGTTGGCGTTGCGTGAGGGCCTGGCGGCGCTGTACGGCGTGACGCCGCAGCAGCTGCTGATCGGCCGCGGCAGCGACGAAGCCATCGATCTGCTGGTGCGCGCCCTGTGCGTGCCGGGCCGCGATGGTGTGCTGGTCACGCCGCCGGTGTTCGGCATGTACGCGGTCTGCGCACGCCTGCAGGGTGCCGCACTGATTGAGGTGCCCCTGGTGGACAGCGAAGATGGCCTGCGCGCCGATCTGGATGCGGTGATCGACGCCGCCAGGGCGCGCAATGCCACGCTGGTGTTCCTGTGTGCACCGTCGAACCCGGCTGGCAGTGACATCGCCCTGGACGAGGTCGAACGCGTAGCGGTTGCGTTGCGCGGGCAAGCGCTGGTGGTGGTGGACGAGGCCTATGTCGAGTACGCGCAGCGCCCGTCGGCGACCACGTTGCTGGCCGCACACGCCAACCTGGCGGTGCTGCGCACGCTGTCGAAGGCGCACGCGCTCGCGGCCGCCCGCGTTGGCACCCTGATCGCTGCCCCGGAGCTGATTGCCGTGCTGCGTCGCTGCCAGGCGCCGTACCCGGTGCCGACGCCGTGCGCGGAACTGGCCGTGCAGGCACTGCAGCCGGCCGCGCTGGCACGCACCACCGAGCGCGTGGCCACGGTCATCGCCGAGCGCGAACGCCTGTTCGCGGCGCTGCCGGGCCTGCCCGGCGTTCGCCGCGTGTACCGCTCGTCCGGCAACTACCTGCTGGTCCGCTTCGCTGATGCGCAGGCAGCGTTCGACACCTTGCTGGATGCCGGTGTGGTGGTACGCGACCAGCGCGCCGCGCCGCAGCTGGGTGATGCACTGCGCATCAGTATCGGCAGCCCCGAAGAGAATGACCGCGTGCTTGCGGCCCTGTCGGCGCGGAGGGCCGCAGCATGACCCCGATCCTGTTCATCGACCGCGACGGCACCCTCATCGAGGAGCCGTCCGATTTCCAGATCGACGCCTACGAGAAGCTGCGCTTCGTGCCGCAGGTGATCCCGGCGCTGCTGAAGCTGCGTGATGCCGGCTACCAGTTCGTGATCGTCACCAACCAGGATGGCCTCGGCAGCGACCGCTACCCGCGCGCCAGCTTCGATGGCCCCAACGACCTGATGCTGCAGATCTTCGAGAGCCAGGGCATCACCTTCCGTGACGTGCTGATCGACTGCAGCTGGCCGCAGGACAATGCGCCGACCCGCAAACCGGGCATTGGCCTGATGACCGCCTACCTGCAGGACCGCAGCATCGACTGGGCGCGCTCGGGCATGGTCGGCGACCGCATCACCGACCTGCAGTTCGCCGACAACCTCAACATCCGTGGCTTCCAGCTGCGCACCGAACAGTTCGGTGGCGAGTGGGACTGGCCGGGCATCGCCCACGCGCTGGCCGATGCGCCGCGTACCGCCGTGGTCCAGCGCAACACCAAGGAGACGAAGATCCGCGTTGAACTCGATCTGGACCGTGCCGGCGATGCGTGCATCGCCACCGGACTGCCGTTCTTCGACCACATGCTGGAACAGATCGGCAAGCACGGCGGGTTCGCGCTGGACATCCAGGCCGAGGGCGACCTGCACATCGACGAGCACCACACCATCGAGGACACCGGGCTGGCGCTGGGTCAGGCCCTGCGCGAGGCGCTGGGCGACAAGCGCGGCATCGGCCGCTACGGCTTCACCCTGCCGATGGACGAGACCCTGGCCAGCGCTGCGCTGGACTTCAGCGGCCGCCCCTATTTCGTGTTCGAGGGCGAGTTCAAGCGCGAGCGGGTGGGTGACATGCCGACCGAGCTGGTGCCGCACTTCTTCCGTTCGCTGTGCGATGCCAGCGGTTTGAACCTCAACCTGCAGGTACGGGGCGACAACGACCACCACAAGGTCGAGGCCTGCTTCAAGGCACTGGCGCGCGCGCTGCGCCCGGCATTGGCCCGCCAGGGCACGGCACTGCCGAGTACCAAGGGGGCGTTGTGAGCGACGTTGCGCTGATCGATGCCGGCGGTGCCAACCTGGGCTCGGTGCGCTACGCATTGGAGCGCCTGGGCGCGACGGTGCGGCTGGTGCGCGATGCGGATGGTCTGGTCGGTGCGCAGCGGGTGATCCTGCCCGGCGTCGGCGCCGCCGGTCCCGGCATGCAGCGCCTGCACGCACAGGGCCTGGTGGAGCCGTTGCAACGACTGGAAGTGCCGCTGATGGGCATCTGCCTGGGCATGCAGCTGCTGTTCGAGCGCTCCGAGGAGGCCGGCGTCGAGACACTGGGCTTGATTCCCGGCGTCGTGCGCAAGCTGGTGCCGGCATGCGGCATCCGCGTGCCACACATGGGCTGGAACCGCCTGCTCCCGCTGCGTGAATCGCTGCTGCTGCGCGGTGTGCCGGAGCGCGCCAGCGCCTACTTCGTGCACAGCTATGCGGCGCCACTCAATACCCACACCGTCGCTGCCTGCGACCACGGTGGCCTGTTCACCGCGGTGGTGGAGCAGGGGCGCTACTACGGCGCACAGTTCCATCCCGAGCGCTCCGGCGAGACCGGCTCGCTGATGCTGCGCAACTTCCTCGAGGGCACTGCTGCATGAGTTTCATCGTCTATCCCGCGCTGGATATCCGCGACGGCCGCGTGGTGCGGCTGCGCCAGGGCGACTACGCGCAGGAAACCTCGTATGGCGACGATCCGCTGCCGCGCGCACAGGCCTTTGCCGCGCAGGGCGCGCAGTGGATGCATCTGGTTGACCTGGATGCTGCACGCGCAGGTGGCTACACGCTGGCGCCGCTGTTGGCATCCATTCGCGCGCAGACCCCGCTGCAGGTGCAGACCGGTGGTGGCGTGCGCGGCCGCGACGACGTGGCGCGCATCCTCGACGCCGGCGCCGGCCGCGTGGTGGTGGGTTCGCTGGCAGTACGCCGCCCTGACGAAGTGGTCGGCTGGCTGGAAGAGTTCGGCGCCGAGCGCATCACCATCGCGCTGGATGCCCGCCAGGATGCCCGGGGCCAATGGCAGCTGCCGGTGCACGGCTGGACCGAGAATGCCGGCGTGACCCTGGATGACCTGGCCCAGCGTTATGCGCGTGCCGGCATGCGCCACCTGTTGTGCACCGACATCGCCCGCGACGGCATGCTGGCCGGGCCCAACATCAGCCTCTATCAGCACCTGTCGGCGCTGCTGCCGGGCGTGGCAGTGCAGGCCTCCGGTGGCATCCGTGACGTGGCCGATGTGGCCGAGGCGCGTGCTGCCGGCTGCGGCGGTGCCATCCTCGGCAAGGCCCTGCTGGAGCAGCGCATGGACCTGGGCGAGGCGCTGGCATGTTGAGCCGCCGCATCATTCCGTGCCTGGACGTGCGCGAGGGCCGCGTGGTCAAGGGCGTGCGCTTCCGCGATCACGTCGACATGGGCGACATCGCCGAGTTGGCGCAGCGCTACCGTGACCAGGGCGCCGACGAGCTGGTGTTCTATGACATCGGCGCCAGCCCTGAGGCACGTTCGGTGGACGTGGCCTGGATCGAGCGCATCGCACGCCTGATCGATATTCCGTTCTGCGTGGCCGGTGGCATCGACAGCGTGCAAACCGCGCGCCGCGTGCTGTTCGCCGGTGCCGACAAGGTGTCGATCAACTCGCCGGCGCTGGGCCGCCCGGAGCTGATCACTGAGCTGGCAGATGAGTTCGGCGTGCAGTGCGTGGTGGTGGGTGTGGACTCGGTACGTGAAGCGGACGGCCAGTGGCGGGTACGCCGTTTCAGTGGCGACCCTGACAAGACCCAGGCGGTACCGCTGCGGACCCTGGACTGGATCGTCGAAGCGCAACGGCGTGGCGCTGGCGAGATCGTGCTGAACTGCATGGACAGCGACGGGGTGCGCCGTGGCTACGATGTCGTGCAGCTGCAGCAGGCGCGGGCCCTGTGCCAGGTGCCGCTGATCGCCTCGGGCGGTGCCGGTGCAATGGAACACTTCGCCGAGGCCTTCGACCAGGCCGACGTCGACGGCGCGTTGGCGGCCAGCGTGTTCCACAGCGGCGCCATCGCCATTCCGGAATTGAAGCGCTACCTGCGCGAACAGCAGATCGAGGTGCGGGATGTCTATTGAAGTCAGGCCGTCGCTGGATGCGCTGCAGGCGCTGGACTGGGGCAAGGGCGACGGCCTGCTGCCGGCCGTGGTGCAGGACGCCGATACCCTGCAGGTGCTGATGCTGGGCTATGTCAGCGCCGAATCGCTGGCCGCCACGCTGGCCATCGGCCACATGACCTTCTTCAGCCGCAGCAAGCAGCGGTTGTGGACCAAGGGCGAGCAGTCCGGCAACGTGCTGGTGGTGCAGTCGATCAGCGTCGACTGCGATGCCGATACGCTGCTGGTGATGGCACGCCCGGCGGGGCCAACCTGCCACACCGGTGCCGAGAGCTGTTTCGACCAGGCACCGAAGGACTTCCTGGGCGGGCTGGGCCAGCTGGTGGCGATGCGCGAAGCGCAGCGCCCGCCGGGCAGCTACACCACCAGCCTGTTCGAGGGCGGCATCCGCCGCATCGCGCAGAAGGTGGGCGAGGAGGGCGTGGAGACCGCATTGGCCGCCGTGGCGCAGGATGATGAGGCGCTGCTCGGCGAGGCTTCGGACCTGCTGTACCACCTGCTGGTGCTGCTGCGCGCGCGCGGGCTGTCGCTGGATGATGCGCGGGCGGTGCTGGAAAAGCGTCATCGTTGAGGAAGGCGTGCGGACCAACGGTCCGCACCCACCTCTGCAATGCAGCCGAGCTTGGCTCGGCTCTACAATAGGGGGTCTTCTTCTTTCCCGGACCGCCCATGAAACTGCCTGCCGCCTGGCTGTGCTGCCTGTTGCTGACCTCGCCGGCCTGGGCCGCGGACACCGTGGTCAGCGGCAAGGTCTATCTGGAGCGCGACGGCCGGCCCGGGCGCGGTGCGACCGATCCGGGCCTGGCCGGGGTGCAGGTTTCCAACGGCGAGACCATCGTCAAGACTGCCGCCGACGGCAGCTACAGCCTGCCGGTGCGCGACGGCCAGACCGTGTTCGTGATCAAGCCCGATGCCTACGCCTTCCCGAAGGCGACCGACGGTCTGCCGTCGTTCTGGCGCCACTACCGCCCGAACGGCTCGCCGGCGCTGAAGTACGGTGGCATCGCCGCCACCAGCGATATCACCCGCAACTGGGATTTCGCGCTGCAGGCGGACCGCCATGACAGCCGCCGTGGTTTCCAGATGCTGGTGTTCACCGATTCGCAGACCGCCAGCCTGAAGGACATCGGCTACTACCAGCAGTCGATCGTGGCGCCGCTGGTCGGCCAGACCAAGGCGCGCATGGGCACCACCCTGGGCGACATCGTCAACGACGACCTGGCCCTGTACCCGGCGATCAACAAGGTCACTACCCAGCTTGGCGTGCCGTGGTTCCACGTGCCGGGCAACCACGACCTCGACTTCGATGCGGCCAGCGATGAGCATTCGCTCGACAGCTGGCGCAACATCTACGGCCCGGACACCTACGCGGTGGAGGAGGGCGGCGCCAGTTTCGTGTTCCTGGACGACGTGGTGTACGACCCCAAGGCCAAGCCGAAGTACGTCGGTGGCCTGCGCGAAGACCAGTTCGCTTTTCTCGCCAGCTACCTGAAGGGCCTGCACAAGGACCGCCTGCTGGTGCTGGGCATGCACATCCCGCTGTTCGACGCCGCGCCGGGGCGCGAGACCTTCCGCCATGCCGACCGCCAGCGCCTGTTCGACCTGCTGAAGGACTTCCGCAACGTGCTGGTGCTCAGCGGCCACAGCCACACCCAGCAGCACGTCTACCACGGCAAGGCCGAGGGCTGGAACGGCGACAAGCCGCTGCACGAATACAACGTCGGTGCCAACTGCGGTGCGTTCTGGTCGGGCGTGAAGAATGCCGCTGGCGTGCCGGACAGCACCATGAGCGACGGCACGCCGAAGGGCTACGCATTGCTCGACGTGGCCGGCAACGGCAGCTATCGCCTGCAGTACCGCGTGGCCGGCAAGCCGGCCAGCGAGCAGATCGGCCTGCATGCGCCGAAGGTACTGCGCCAGGGGGCCTATCCGGCGTGGGGTGTCTACGCCAACGTCTACATGGGTGAGGATGCCAGCGTGGTCGAGTACCGCGTTGATGGCGGCGCCTGGCAGCCGATGAAGCAGGTCAGCCAGCCGGACCCGCGCCTGATGGTGGAGAACGTGGCCGACGATCTGGCTGACAGCCTGCGCGGCTACGACCGTTCGCCGGAGGCCACCGCGTCGCCGCACCTGTGGCGTGGCGCGCTGCCGACCGACCTGGCAACAGGCAGCCACAAGGTCGAAGTACGCTCCACCCAGCCTGATGGTGCAGTGTTCACCGCCACCACCAGCTACAGCCTGCAGACTGCCCAGCCCTGACCCCGCGCACCAGCGCTCCAGCGAAAGGACCCCGCATGGATATCCGCTTCATGGCCGGCACCACGCCGGTGACCCTCAGCCGCCACTGGTTCACCGGCGCGATGCTGCTGCAGAGCGCCACCGAGAAGGTCTGGGTGCAGCATCCGCTGCATCCGGGCACCCACTTCTCGTTCTCGCTGGTACAGTCGTGGCTGCGCCACATCGCCGGCCACGAAGTGCTGGTCGAGCGCACCCGGCCGCTGTTGTTCGCCGGCTTCCGTCCGCAGCGCCTGCGCGTGCTGGTGGACGGCGTGCAGGTGGCCGAACAGGAAGGCATGTAGGCCAACCTGAACCATCGGCGCGCTAGGCAAAGCCGCCCCGATGCCTGAGAATCGGGGCGATTCAATCGATCCAAGCAGGCCAGCGTGACCATCGCAGCAGCGTCCCCGGTTTCCTCCGACTCCGCCCGCGGCGGTCTTCCGCGCCGTCTGGTCGTCGCCGACGTCGGCGGCACCTTTGCCCGCCTCGCGCTGGCAGAAACCCGACCTGGCCATGCGCCGCTGCTGGGCAGCCATCGCACCTATGCCTGCGCAGAGCATCCCAGCCTGGCGGCGATCCTGGCCGATTTCACCGCTGGCCTTGGCCAGCCGGTGCAGACCGCGGTGGTCGCCATCGCCGGCCTGCTCGATGGCGATGTGCTGATCAATTCCAACCTGCCGTGGACGGTGACGCTGTCGGCCACCCGCACGCAGTCCGGGCTGCACGAGCTGCAGCTGATCAATGATTTCGAAGCGGTGGCGCTGGCCATCCCGTACCTGCAGCCGGAAACCCTGGTGCCACTGAACGGCGACGCCGATCCGGCGCAGGCGTTCCCGGCACTGGTGCTGGGCGCCGGTACCGGCCTGGGCGCAGCGTTGCGCTTCGCCGATGGCGAGCGTCCGGTGTTGGCCAGCGAGATCGGCCATGCCGCGCTCGGCGCCGGCAACGCGCTGGAACTGCAGGTGCTGGGCAAGTTGCTGCAGCGCTGGGCGCACGTGGACAACGAGCGCGTGCTGTCCGGTAGTGGCCTGATGAACCTGTATCCGTGCCTGTGCGAACTGCGCGGCGTCACCCCGGTGTGGACCAGTACGGAGGCGCTGATCGGCGCCGCGCGCAGCGGAGAAGACGCGCTGGCCGTGGAAACGCTGCAGGTCTTCTGTGCCTGGCTGGGCAGCCTGGCCGGCGACGCGGCGATCGCCGTCGGCGCGCGCTCGGTGTACCTGGCCGGTGGCATTTCCGCGCATGTGCAGGATTTCCTGGCCGATGGCCGCTTCCGTGAGCGCTTCCTCAACAAGGGCGTGCTGACCGAGGTGCTGCGCCAGGTGCCGGTGTGGCGCGTGGAGCATGGCCAGCTGGGCGTGCTCGGCGCAGCGGTCTGGCACGCCGCACGGCAGCCCACGCACGACTGATCGGCAGGGCCGGCATCGGGCCGGTCGTGCATTGCAGACTGGGAGGGGAAGATGGTGGATCGCAGGCAGTTCCTGCAGGCCGGTGCACTGGCCGCAGGCATGGCGGCATTGCCGAGCGTGCAGGCGCGCACGCAGGGTGGGGCCAGGGTGGTCTCCACCTGGGACTTCGGCGTGCCGGCCAACCAGGCCGCATGGAAGGTGCTGGCACAGGGTGGCAGCGCGCTGGATGCGGTGGAGGCGGGTGCACGCTGGGCCGAGAGCGAGCTGTGCAACCCCACCGTCGGCCATTGCGGCAACCCGGATCGCGACGGCGTGCTGAGCCTGGACGCGAGCATCATGGACGGCGATGGCCGTTGTGGTGCAGTGGCCGCGCTGGTCGACATCCTGCATCCGGTGTCGGTGGCCCGCAAAGTGATGGAGAACAGTCTGCACGTGCTGCTGGTGGGCGAGGGCGCGCAGCAGTTCGCGGTGCAGCAGGGTTTCGAGCGCAGGCACCTGCTGACGCCGCAGGCTGAAGCCGCCTGGCGCGAGTGGCTGAAGACCGAGAAGTACCAGCCGCAGATCAACGCCGAGCGCCGTGGTATTCCCGGCAACAGCGACAACCACGACACCATCGGCATGCTGGCACTGGATGCCAAGGGCCATCTGGCCGGTGCCTGCACCACCAGCGGCATGGCGTGGAAACTGCACGGTCGCGTTGGCGACAGTCCGATCATCGGTGCCGGCCTGTACGTCGACAACGACGTCGGCGCGGCCACTGCTTCGGGCGTGGGCGAGGAGATGATCCGCAACGCCGCCTCGTTCCTGGTGGTCGAGCTGATGCGCCAGGGCCGCTCGCCGGCGCAGGCCTGCCGCGAAGCGATCGATCGCGTGGTGCGCAAGCGCCCCGAAGCGAGCAAGACACTGCAGGTGTGCTTCCTGGCCATGAACAAGCAGGGCGAGGTGGGCGCCTACGCGCTGCATCGCGGCTTCGTCTACGCCGTGTGCGATGGGCAGCGCCAGGATGACCTGCGCGACTCGCCGTCGATCTACACGAGCACCCAGGCGTGAGCACGCGGCTGACCCTGGAGGTCGCCAGCAACTCGCTGGCCTCGGCGCTGGCCGCGCAGGCCGGCGGCGCCGACCGCATCGAGCTGTTCGACAACCTGGCCGAGGGCGGCACCACGCCGTCCTTCGCCAGCATCGCGATGGCCCGCGAACGCCTGTCGATTCCGCTGTTCGTGCTGGTGCGGCCGCGCCCGGGCGACTTCCACTACGACGCGCTGGAAACCGAACTGATGCTGCGTGACATCGCGCAGTGCCGCGCGCTGGGCTGCGATGGCGTGGTGATCGGCGCGCTGGATGTGCAGGGCGGGATCGATCTGGCGCTGTGCCGCGAGCTGGTGCAGGCTGCCGGGCCGTTGCAGGTGACCTTCCACCGTGCCTTCGATGCCGCCCGCGATCTGCCGGCGGCGCTCGAGCAGGTGATCGGGCTGGGTTGCCAGCGCGTGCTGACCTCGGGCGGCCAGGTCAGCGCCGAGGCCGGTGCCGATGTGCTGGCACGCCTGGTCAGCCAGGCGGCGGGGCGTATCGCGGTGATGGCCGGCGCCGGATTGGCCCCGGGCAACATCGCAACCGTCGCACGGCATACCGGCTGCACCGAACTGCACGCCTCTGCCAAGGGCCTGCGCCGCTCGGCGATGCAGTTCCAGAACCCGGCGCTGCGCGGCCTGGACCCGGACTGGAACCAGACCGCCACCGCGACCGTGGCCGCCCTGCGGCAAGCGCTGGACGGCGTGGAGTAACCCGCTTATGTAGAGCCGAGCCCGTGCTCGGCTCTGCAACGACGCATTGTTGACCGCTGAATATCATTCAGCGCACGTGTGACGTGGTCGTGTCACATCGCTTACGGCGAGCCGGACGAGTGCCCAGCTATGGTTGCCGATCCACAACCGAGGTGTACCGAGGCGGTGCAGAGCTTAGCTGGGATTCTGAAATGCCTTCCTCGAGCCACCAGTACTCCTCGTATCTGCTTGGGTTCTTGAACTCGTAGATGCTGATGATGCCGAGCAAAGAACAGGGTGAGTCGGCCATGAAATCCCAGCCATC
This sequence comes from Stenotrophomonas sp. S4, assembly GCF_054187805.2. Taxonomy (NCBI): domain Bacteria; kingdom Pseudomonadati; phylum Pseudomonadota; class Gammaproteobacteria; order Lysobacterales; family Lysobacteraceae; genus Stenotrophomonas; species Stenotrophomonas sp. S4. The sequence continues at coordinate 2,121,364 of NZ_CM196188.1, forward strand.
CTTCTCGGCGCAATAGGTCTCGGTCTCTTTCATGAACCATACCCGATACCCCTTTTTAATCACTACATTGATTGCAGTGCTCGTTACATTTGAGAACTCTGATAATGCTGGCATTCTTCACCTCGTTGATTGCTGCAGTTGTCGGCGCTGAGGCGTCTTCCATCGATCACCGGTGATCGTGCTTGGTGCGGTAAACAAATGACCTGCCTTGATAGAGTGCATGACATCTCGATGCGATGTGCATGCAGTGGCGCGATGGGCTGCTTTTCGGGTGGACGTTGGAAAGCCTTTGCATGCAGTTCCGGAAACCGGTGCTGCGCGGTTTGGATCCGACCAGGACGCAGGCCCGCAACGGACAAAACCGTTCCGCGCGCGTCTGTCGCAATCGTGTCATCACTTCGTGCGCTGTTCTCTCAGCGATGTTTCGCAACCCTTTGATTGTTCTGGATGCCGGCAGCCGATAGCGGCGTTCCGCCGGACGTTGCTGCGTTGCCGCATGCCGGGCGTGGTTCAGCTGTGCTTTAGTTTGGATCGATCCACAGGGGAGGTGCCGCATCGGTCCTGAACCGATCCAGGCGCCGGGATCCGTCGTAGTGCCGCGCCACCATCCATCCCGTGCGTCCACACTTTCGAAGAGCAACCACCCATGGCTCAGATCGTCCGCAAGCGTCGTCACCTGCTGTCCCAGGCCCTGCTCCTGGCCCTGTTGCCCCTGGCGGCCAGCGCGCAGGAAGCCACCCGTTCGTCCACCAAGGATCTCGACGCGGTCACCGTCACCGGCTCGCGCATCAAGCGCGCCGGCGTCGAAGGCCCGGCACCGGTCAACGTGATCACCGCCGCGCAGATCCAGAAGGAGGGCTTCGTCAGCGTGTACGACGCGCTGAAGACCCTCACCGAAGCGACCGGCACCGTCGAAGCTGCTTCGCAATGGGGCTCGCACACCCCCAATGCCAGCGGCCTGAACCTGCGCGGGATGGGCCCGAACCGCTCGCTGCTGCTGGTCAACGGCCGTCGCGTGGCCGACTACCCGCTGCCCTATGGCGGCGAAACCAACTTCTCCAACTACGGCAACATTCCGGCCGCGGCGGTGGAACGCATCGAAGTGCTGACCGGTGGTGCCTCGGCCATCTATGGCTCCGATGCGATCGCCGGCGTGGTCAACGTCATCCTGAAAACCAACTACGACGGCGACGAAGTGCGCGTGCGTGGTGGTACCTCCACCGAGGGAGGGCGCGATACCTGGGACCTGTCCTGGGCCGGCGGCAAGACCGGCGACAACTGGAGCGTGACCTACGCGCTGCAGTACACCAAGCGCGATCCGCTGTTCGGGCGTGATCGCCCGCAGATGGACGATGCCGACGATGCACCGTACGCGTCCTGGAACATGGAACAACGCAAGGTCGGGTTCCGTCCCACCGCCGGCCTGGCACTGATCGATCCGACCACCGGCCAGCGCCACCTGCGGGCACCTGCGAGAAGTTCAACGGCGAGTACTACACCGCCGATCGGCTGGTCTACAACTACGCCGCCAACACCATCAGCAACACCGGCCGCCTGTGCGGCATGAGCGCCGACTACACCAACTGGCTGCTCACCGGCGGTGCCGAGAACGTGTCCGGCAACCTGTATGCCACCTTCGATTTCAGCAATGACCTGCAGGCCTGGACCAACCTGGCGGTGTACCGCTCTGAAGCGATCTGGGGCACCAATCCGCCCAGCGTGTCGCTGATCGACGATGACAACGGCTACTACTGGGATGCCAACCGCAACCGCCCGATCCTCGGCGTGCGCCAGTTCACCCCGAACGAAGTCGGCGGCCTGGGTACGCTGCGCAATACCAACCGTGAACTGTCCTGGGACTGGAGCGCGGGTCTGCGCGGGCGCCTGGCCGACCGCTTCGACTGGAGCGCCACGGTGGGGCGCTCCTACTACCGCGTGGAAGAGCGGCAGAACGTGGTCGACAAGCAGAAGTCGTACGACTACTTCCTCGGTCCGCGCCTGGGTACGACCGCTGACGGCGAGGCGATCTACGCGTTGAACGAATCGCGCTGGTGGAACCCGCTGACGCCGGACCAGTACTGGCAGATGGGCACCGTCGCGAAGAATCGCGCAACGTCCTGGGTCAACCAGGCCTCGGCGGATATCACCGGCGAACTGTTCCAGGGTTGGGCCGGTCCGATCTCGTTCGCCGCCGTGGCCGAAGTCGCGCAGCAGGGCTATCACCTCAGCCCCGACCCGCGCGCTGGCATCGATTTCGACCTGCAGAACGTCGATCGCGGTGGCGGCGAGCGCACCCGCTATTCGGCTGGTGTCGAGTTCAAGATCCCGCTGCTGGACAGCGTGACCGCCACTGCGGCCGCGCGCTACGACCGCTATGGCAACTACAAGGCTGACAACAGCGGCGAAGCGCTGGACATCGGCAGCCAGAAGGAAACCACCTGGAATGTCGGTCTGGAATGGCGTCCGATCGAAGCGCTGCTGGTGCGCGGCTCCTATGCCACCAGCTTCCATGCGCCGGACATGCACTACCTGCTGGGCCAGCCGAGCAGTTCGGAAGTACAGACCTATGACCGTCTGCGCTGCATCCAGAGTGGTGCCTACCTGGTCAACAACTGTGGCGTGGGCAACACCGATGTCTGGTACACGTTCGACGTGAACCGGCGTGGCACGCCGCTGCTGCGCTCGGAGACCGGTGATTCGTGGACGGTCGGCTTCGTCTGGGACGTGATGCCGAACCTGTCGGTCAGCGCGGACTACTGGGCGATCAAGCTGGAAGACATGATCGTCGACGTCGGCGCCGATGAGGTGCTGGCCAGCGAAGCCGGCTGCCTGACCGGCAAGAACATGGACGGTACGCCGTGGGCCAACCCGGCCGGTGGCGAGTACTGCGCCGGCATCCTGGCCCGCGTGAACCGTGACAGCAACGGTCGCCTGGTCTCGATCGAGCGCGGCCCGTTCAACCTGGCCAGCCGCGAGGTGCGCGGCATCGACCTGACCGCACGCTACCGGCTGGAGACCGCCCAGTGGGGCAGCTTCCAGCTGGGGGTGAACTACACCAACCAGATCTCGACCAAGGAACAGCGCTACGCCGCCGACCCGAATCCGGAACGCCGCGATCGCGACCTGCGCAGCAAGCTGCGCGCGAGCCTGGCCTGGCAGCGCGGCAACTGGAACGCCAACGTCTATGCCGACCGCATCGGTTCGGTGCCGGGCGTGCGCTACCACTGGGGCACCGATCGCCTGGACAACCCCGGTGGCTGCCTGCCGTTCGCCGATGGCTACGTGCCCAGTGACAGCCCGTCGCTGAACTGCCTGGAGCCGGCGCGGCTGCCGGATGGTTCGGTGAACCCGAACCCCAATGCCGGCCAGCAGACCTCGCGCTACTTCGGCCGGGTCGGACCGTTCATTACCTGGAACTTCAACGTGGGCTACCAGGTGACCGAGCACGCCAAGGTCAATGTCTACGTCAACAACGTGTTCAATTCGGCCAGCTGGAACCACAAGGACCCGTACAAGCTGGATTACGACTTCGCCCCGACCCGGTTGCTGGGTGCGGTCGGCCGCGAGTTCGCGTTGGAGTACGTGTTCACCTTCTGAGGCGGACAGCGGGGGCGTCGGGCCTTGATCCGCAAGGCGCCCCCATCCGCCCGGTAGATCCACGCCATGCGTGGATGAACCCCTTCATGAACCCCGGGGTGGCTGGATTTGACCTTCCCACGATGGCAAGGTTTAGCCTGTCCGCATCCAGAAGGAATCCCCGGGAATCCGATCATGAACGCGCCCCGCGTCGCCGCAATCCCCGCCAGCCCCTCCACCATCAGCCTGCCCATCGAGGGCATGACCTGCGCCAGCTGCGTGGGCAGGGTCGAAGCAGCACTGTCCAGGGTCGAAGGCGTGGGCAGTGTCTCGGTGAACCTGGCCACCGAGCGGGCGGACATCCGTCCATCGGGTCCGGTCGATCGCGCGGCGCTGATCCAGGCGGTGGAGCGGGTGGGCTATGACGTGCCGGCCGGTACCATCGAGTTGTCGGTCGAGGGCATGACCTGCGCGTCCTGCGTGGGCCGCGTTGAACGTGCGCTGTTGGCCGTGCACGGCGTCAGCCAGGCCAGCGTCAACCTGGCCACCGAGCGCGCGACGGTGCGTGGCGTGGCGGATGCTGCGTCGCTGGTCGCCGCCATCGACAAGGCCGGCTATGACGCACGCGTGATCGAGGCGGGTGTGCAGTCCGATGACGAGGCCGCAGAAAAGAAGGAGGCCGAGCGTGCGGAACTGAAGCGCGATCTGATCCTGGCCATCGCGCTGGCATTGCCGGTGTTCGTGCTGGAAATGGGCTCGCACCTGATCCCTGGCATGCACGAATGGGTGATGTCCACGATCGGCATGCAGGCCAGCTGGTACCTGCAGTTCGTGCTGACCGCGCTGGTGCTGGCCATCCCGGGCCGCCGTTTCTACCAGAAGGGCGTGCCCGCATTGCTGCGGCGTGCGCCGGACATGAACTCGCTGGTGGCGGTGGGTACCGCCGCGGCCTTCGGTTACTCGGTGGTGGCGACATTCCTGCCGAAGCTGTTGCCGGCGGGCACGGTGAACGTCTACTACGAAGCCGCGGCGGTGATCGTCGCGCTGATCCTGCTCGGCCGCTTCCTTGAGGCGCGGGCCAAGGGTCGTACCTCCGACGCGATCAAACGCCTGGTCAACCTGCAGGCCAAGGTCGCCCATGTGATCCGTGACGGCCGCACGGTCGATATCCCGGTCAATGAAGTGCTGAGTGGCGACGTGGTGGAAGTGCGTCCGGGCGAGCGCGTGCCGGTCGATGGCGAGGTGGTTGAAGGCCGCAGCTACATCGATGAGTCGATGATCAGTGGTGAGCCGATCCCGGTCGAGAAGCAGCCGGGCAGCAGCGTGGTGGGTGGCACGGTCAACCAGAAGGGCGCGCTGACGGTACGCGCGACGGCGGTGGGGGCGCAGACGATGCTGGCGCAGATCATCCGCATGGTCGAACAGGCGCAGGGTTCGAAACTGCCGATCCAGGCGGTGGTCGACAAGGTCACCCTGTGGTTCGTGCCGGCGGTGATGCTGGCTGCATTGGCGACCTTCGCCGTCTGGTTGATCTTCGGGCCCTCGCCGGCGCTGAGCTTTGCGCTGGTCAATGCGGTGGCGGTGCTGATCATTGCCTGCCCATGCGCGATGGGCCTGGCCACGCCGACCTCGATCATGGTCGGTACCGGTCGTGGTGCTGAAATGGGCGTGCTGTTCCGCAAGGGCGAGGCGCTGCAGCTGCTGAAGGACGCGCAGGTGGTGGCGGTGGACAAGACCGGCACGCTGACCCAAGGGCGCCCGCGCCTGACCGATCTGGAGATTGCTGCCGGCTTCGATCGCAACACGGTGCTGGCGGCAGTTGCCGCGGTGGAGTCGCGCTCGGAGCATCCGATCGCCCGCGCGATTGTTGATGCCGCGACCGGGCAGGGCATCGCGTTGCCGGCCATGGTCGACTTCGAATCGGTCACCGGCATGGGCGTGCGCGCCGGTGTCGAGGGTGCACGCGTGGAGGTCGGTGCCGATCGCTTCATGCGCGATCTGGGCGTGGACATCACTGCATTCGCAGCATTGGCGGCGGAACTTGGCACGCAGGGCAAGTCGCCGATGTACGCGGCCATCGATGGACGCCTGGCCGCGATCATCGCGGTGTCCGATCCGATCAAGCCGAGCACGCCGGCGGCGATCGCCGCACTGCATCAGTTGGGCCTGAAGGTGGCGATGATCACCGGTGACAATGCCGGCACCGCGCAGGCGATCGCACGCCAGCTCGGCATCGATGAAGTCGTGGCCGAGGTGCTGCCGGAAGGCAAGGTCGAAGCGGTGCGCCGCCTGAAGGCCACGCACGGCCACGTCGCCTTCGTTGGTGACGGCATCAACGATGCGCCGGCACTGGCCGAGGCCGATGTCGGCCTGGCGATCGGCACCGGCACCGATATCGCGGTGGAGTCCGCCGACGTGGTGCTGATGTCGGGCAACCTGCAGGGCGTGCCGAATGCCATCGCGCTGTCGAAGGCAACGCTGGGCAACATCCGGCAGAACCTGTTCTGGGCGTTCGCCTACAACACCGCGTTGATCCCGGTAGCGGCCGGCGTGCTGTACCCGGTCTGGGGCGTACTGCTGTCGCCGGTGTTCGCGGCCGGTGCGATGGCGCTGTCCAGCGTGTTCGTGCTGGGCAACGCGCTGCGCCTGCGCCGCTTCCAGCCGCCGATGGCGGATGCCGCCGTTGCCACCCACTGAAGGAGATCCGCATGAACATCGGTGAAGCCGCCAAGGCCTCCAGCGTGTCGGCGAAGATGATCCGCTACTACGAGCAGATCGGCCTGATCCCCGCGGCCGATCGCACCGAATCGGGTTACCGCGCGTATTCGCAGGCGGATATCCACCGCCTGCGCTTCATCCGCCGCGCACGCGATCTCGGCTTCCAGGTGGCCGAGATCACCGATCTGCTCGGTCTCTGGAACGACACCTCGCGGCACAGTGCCGACGTCAAGCACCTGGCCGAACAGCATATTGCCGATCTGGAACAGCGCATCGAGCACATGCGGCAGATGGCCGACACGCTGAAATCGCTGATCAGTTGCTGTGCGGGCGACGAGCGCCCGGAATGCCCGATCCTGCAGCGGCTGGGTGAGAACGATGAGACGCCGGTGCCGGTCGATACCGCGAAGACCGGCGCGGTGCGGCGACGCGTACAGAAGCATTGAATCGATATCGCATGCACTGAAAAGCCCGCCCTGTGACAGAGCACGGGGCGGGCTTCGTTGTGGATGCCGGGCAGGGGATCAGGCGCTGCGCGGCGGGAAACCGGCATCGTTCACCGCGGCGAACACCTGTTCCTGCGACGCGGTGGTCTGCACCTTGACCAGGCCGGTCGGTGGGTCGGCCACCACGCTGGCGTTCGGATCGATCTGCTGGATCGCGCGGGTCACGCTGCGCGCGCAGCCGCCGCAGGTCATGCCGTCGACATGGAATTCCATCTGTAGCTCCTTCGGTGCTCTTGGGATGGGACCAGTGTGCACCTTCCAACGATGGCAGGGTCAAGCGCTGGACTGAATGGCAACGCACCAACGAAAACGCACCAATGAACACGCACCAATGAAAACGGCAGCCACCTGTACCAGCGCGGCTGCCGTGGAGGAACGTCCCCGCCGGGGCGGAGCGCGGGTTGCGCCGGGGCGGGCCCGGGCAACCCGGTACGGGCTTAGAACTTCCAGTTCACGCCGAAATACAGCTGGCGGCCGGCGTACAGGTTGGACAGCAGGCGGGCCTGGCTGTCGTTGCCGATGTAGCTGCGCAGCTCGGACTTGGTGGCGTTCAGCACGGCAGCCGTGACCGTCCAGTCCGGGGTGAGGTTGTAGGCCACGTTCAGGTCAAGCTGGCTGTACGGCTTGGTGTAGGTGGTCATGCCATTGTTCAGTCCGCCGACCACTTCGCCACGCCGGTTGTACGAAGCACGTGCCAGGAACTTGTCGTTCTCGTAGAACACGGTCACGTTGGCCTGGTTCTTGGCACTGCCGACCAGCGGCGATGAGCCGATTTCCTCGCCGTCCAGCACGATCGAGGCCAGGTTGGTGTCGTTGTAGGTGTAGTTGGCCTGCACACCCAGACCGAAGTCGAACGTGTACTGGCCATACAGTTCCACGCCCTGCGACACGCCATCGCGGCCGTTGGCCTGGGTCTCGTACTTCTGCACGGTCACCGACTGCCCACCGACATTCATCTGCTGGTCGCGCACCACCGGCACGGTGAAGTTGTCCACGTTCTTGCGGAACAGCGAAACACCTGCGACCGCGCCCGGCTTGAAGTACCACTCCAGGCCAAGGTCGAACTGGACCGCCTTGAAGGGCTCCAGCGCCTTGTTGCTGCCCGAGCCGTACCAGCCGGGCGTGTCGGTGCCGCCGGTGACACGGCGATCGTTGGCGTACTCCTCGCTGATGTAACGCAGGCCGCCAGGGTAGGCGATGCTGGTGTAGCTCGGGCGCGCGACCACCTTCGATGCCGCGCCGCGCAGCACCAGGTTATCGGTGATGTCCCAGGCGATGTTGAAGCTGGGCAGCACGTCGGTATAGGTCTTTTCCAGCGACGACAGGGCGTACACCTTGTCGCGCACCTGGGGGTCAGGGAGGCGGACGAAGCCACCCTGGCAGCGCAGGTTCGGATCGGCGGCCGGATCATCGCAGCTCATCGGCGCGCCGCTGGCGTTGTCGACGAAGTAATCGTTGAAGCGCTCGACCGAATCGCTGGACTGGGCGAACTGCTTGGTGCGCACCACGCGCACGCCGATGTTGCCGCGGACGCGCTCGGTGCGGAAGTTGGCCTGGAAGTATCCGGAGTAGATCTTTTCGTTGACGTCGTAGACGAAGTCTTCCTCGGTACGATTGTGCGAGCCGCCGTAGGTCTTGTTCAGGTAATCGATGTAGGCCGGGTAGTTGATGCCCGGGAACACGTTGGCGTTGAAGGCGCCGGTGATGTTGCTGATCGGGTTGGACAGGAAGAAGCCCGGCTGCGCATCGCCTGCGGTCGGATCGCAACCGGCCTGGTAGCGATTGTTGTCATAGTCGGACGGGTCCAGCCCCGGGCATACCCAGTAGGTGTTGCCGGTATTGCGGTGGACCTTGCCATCGCGGTACTTGGCGCCGAACTGGATCGAGTCCAGCCAGCCGGCCTCGAACAGTTTGGTGACGTCTGCCTGGAAGTAGTTCTGCTTGACCTCCGTCTGCATCCACGACGAGTCGGTCGAGCCGGTATCGACTTCCGCGACGCCAGCCATCAACTGCTGCTGCAGGTCCGGCGAGAACTGCACCGACGGCGTGCCGGTCAGGTCCCACGCGGTGTACTGGTTGCCGGACTGCCACTGGTTGCCGACCTTGCGGCGCGGCTTGGCCGACATGCGGAAGTTCATCGACGGGCCACCTTCGGACCAAGTGCGGCCACCGGTGAACGAGGCCTTCCACAGCGGGCTGATGTCCCAGTCGATGGTCAGGTCAGCGGTCTGCGACAGCGCCTTCTCCTTGCTGTAGCCGCCGGTGAGCTGCGGGGTGGGGATGGTGCAGTCGTCCGGGCCCCAGCCGCCGGGCTTGAGGCCGGCGGCCGCCGCTTCATCCTCGCTGCAGTAGTAGGTCTTTCCCGCCAGCTTCTGGTACTGCGCGCCAGTAACGATGCTGCCACTCGGGTCGAAGTCCAGGCCGTTGAGCAGGCGGCCGCCGGCCCAGTTGCCGTCCTGGTTGTAACGGGCCAGGTTCCACTCCGGCACCTTCAGCATGTTCTGCGTGTAGTCGCCCTGCAGTTCGAAGCGGAAGTAGTTGGCCGTCATCGTAACGTTGTCGACCGGCTTGAACTGGAAGGTCAGCTGCCCGCCCTTGCGCTCGCGCTTCTCTTCCTTCACTGCGAAGTTCACCGAGGTCGGCATGAAGAACTCGCTGTAGTTCTTGCCGGCCTGGTTGTTGAAGCCGGACTGGCCCCACCAGTAGTGAATGCCATCCTGTTCCAGCAGATTGCCGTTGGCATCGCGGGCCGTGGTGCCGTTGCCGTACCACTGGTAGTCCTCGGTGCTGGCTTCCATGGTGCGGGTGGTGCGGTTCTGCTGGGTCACGCCGACCAGCACGCCGAAGCGCTCATCCTTGCTGTGCCATGAGTACAGCGCCGACACCTGCGGATCGACATCGTGGCTGGTGTCGGAGGTGGTGCCCTCCAGGTTCACGTAGCCGGAGTTGGATTCCATGTCGAGCGGGCGCCGGGTATGCAGGATGACCGTGCCGCCGATGCCGCCTTCGTCGATGCGCGCTTCCGGCGACTTGAACAGCTCGGCGCTGGACAGCATGTTCGACGGCAGCAGGGTGTAGTTGAAGGAGCGGGTCGCTTCGTTGTTGGTTTCCGAGGAGGCGACGAAGTTGCCGTTCAACTGGGTCAGGGTCAGGTCCGGCGCAAGGCCGCGCACGCTGACACTCTTGCCCTCACCACCGCTGCGGGTGATGACGACGCCGGGCACGCGCTGCAGTGCGTCGGCGACGTTCTTGTCGGGGAACTTGCCGACGTCCTCGGCGGTGATCACTTCGACCACCGCGTTGGCATCGCGCTTCTGTGACAGGCTCTTCTCAATGGCGTAGCGGTAGCCGGTGACCTGGACGCTGTCCAGGTTGGTGGCCTCCTGCGAGCCGGTGGAGGTGGCCTGCTGCGCGGCGGCGCCAGCCGGAATGACGGCGGCGACCAGGGCCAGCGCGATGGCCAGTGACAATGCGTCCTGGCCGTGCGTACGTGTTGAATGCTTCATTCCCATCTCTCCCTCTCTCCTGGATTGATCCGGTGACGTGGCACGGACAACTTGAATCGATCTAATTTGAAGTGACTTTGTCGCTGTCGCCATGCAGTGGCAGTAGCACCGCGCACGTGGCCTGGTACGTCCTGTTGCTGCTCCCCCAACTCCCGGCCATCGCAGCGTCGTCTTGGATCGATCTAAGCGATGGGCGGGCGATTTTTAGCATGGGTCGCCCGTGGGCGCATGCTGCTCCGCAATATGGTACTGGCGTGGCGAAGGGATGACGGTTTGCTGAAATCAGTGAAATCGTTTTCGTGCGCAGGGGAGGGTGGGTCGGCAGGGCTGCGCCCTGCACCTGCCGAAGCCAGGGCAACGGCCAAAGCCAAAGCCAAAGCCAAAGCGGCTCTGGGTTGTCTGTGTGTTGGGCGGGGCGGTGTCGGATTGCGGGGACGCCGTAAACCCGTCCATGGGGGCTTGGCCGCGGCATCCATGCCGCGGACACCCCGCAATCCGACACCGCCCCGCCTTCGACAGTTTCCCGGTGACGGTTGGATTGGCCCTGGAATCACGTGGGGTGATGGGGTCAGAACCGTTTTCCTTTGGAAAACGGATCTGACCCCGATTGATTTCGTTATCCGTCAGAGATTCATCCGTTGCAGATCGCGGAAATCTGTCGAAGGCGGGGTGGGTCCGGTTGCGGGGGCGTGAGCCGCATGGATGCGGCGACCGAGCCTACATGGACGTATTTACGGCGTCCCCCGCAACCGGACCCACCCCGCCATCCCACGGACAGCCGGCTTTTGCTGTTGTTTCGGCTCCGGCTCCGGCTTCGGCTTCGGCTTCGGCAGGTGCAGGGCGCAGCCCTGCCGAACACCCCCTTCATGCTGCGCCGCAGAATGCATTCGGCTGAACCTGCATGCTCTACTTGAATCGATCTAAATTCACGGTCTGGTGGGTCGGGCGTCATTCCAGGGGGAGCTCTCTGCAGGTCAGGGCAGGGCTCAGCGGAACGGTGCCGGATGGCCCCGGCCGCCTGCCTCCGCGTCATCGACTACAGGAACCCGACATGCGTCCAGTGCCGTCCGCTCCCGCCGTCCCATTGTCTTCGCGCCCGCTGGCGCGCCTGGCCTGCCTGCTCGCGCTGTCGGCGGTGCCGATGCTGCTGCAGGCGGCACCGGCCGCGCTGGAGCGCGAGGTCAATACCTTCATCGGCAGCAAGGACGACGGCAATACGTTCCCGGGCGCGTCGGCGCCGTTCGGCCTGATCCAGGTCAGCCCGATCGGCAGCCACTATTCGGGCTGGCGCTACGACGACGACAAGATCCGTGGCTTCGGCCACTCCTTCATCTCCGGCGCCGGCTGCTGGGAACAGGGCGGCCAGGTGTCGGTGCTGCCGGTCACGGGCTCGATCGGCCCGGGCGGCGATTTCGATACCGGCAACGCCAAGCAGTTCGATCACAAGGCCTACGCCGCGTCCTACACCCACGACGGCGAAGTCGGCCAGGCCGGCTACTACAAGGTGCGGCTGACCAGTTACGGCGGCATCGACGCCGAGGCGACCGCGCGTACCCGTGCCGCGGCCGAGCGCTACACCTTCAGCCAGCGCAACGGCGATGGCCACGTACTGGTCAATGTCGGCCAGGCCAACGAACGCCACTCGGTGATCGGCAGCGTGGTTGATGTGGTCGGCGACCGCGTGGTCGAAGGCAAGCTGGTTACCAAGAGCTTCTGTGGCGGCCATCAGTACACCACCTGGTTCCGCATCGAGTTCGACCGTCCGTTCAAGGCGCATGGCACCTGGGGCGAGGGCGGTGGCCTGCCGGGTGCGCGCCACAGCATGGAAGGCGAGCAGAAGCCGAACGGTGCCTGGCTCAGCTTCGACCTGGCCAAGGGCCAGTCGGTGACGGCGGTCAGTGCGATCTCGCACGTGGATGCCGAAGGCGCGCGCACCAACCTGCGTGCGGAGGGCATGCAGGGTGGGTCGCTGCTCGGTTTCGACCGCATGCGCGCGCTGTCGCAGCAGTCCTGGCGTGAGCAGCTGGGCCGTGTCCGCGTGCAGGGTGGCAACGCCGACGACCGCACCGTGTTCTACAGCGCGGTCTACCACGCGCTGCTGCAGCCGATGACCGGCAATGATGCCGATGGCCGCTACCGCGGCTATGACGATGGCATCCACCGCGCCGATGGCTGGACCTATTACGAGTACTTCTCGCTGTGGGATACCTACCGCGCGCAGAACCAGTGGCTGGCGCTGACCCGCCCGGACGTGGCGCGTGACATCGGCCGCACGCTGCTGGCGATCGACGAGCAGGGTGGCTGGCTGCCGCGCTGGGGCTATGCCAACTTCGAGACCAACATCATGACCGGCGACCCGGTCACACCGTTCATGGTCGACCTGTGGCGCTTCGGCGCGCTCAAGGGCCGTGAATCGCAGGCGTGGGATGCGCTGCGCCGCAATGCGTTCGGCACGCCGCCGCTGAACTCGCGGATGGCCGGCCGTTCCGGCAACCCGACCTACCTGGACAAGGGCTACGTGGTCTACGACCGTGCGTTCCCGTCCAAGGGCATGGACGTTGATCCGCACCACGGCGGTTCGGCGACGCTGGAGTATGCGCTGGCCGACTGTGCGCTTTCGCAGATGGCCGATGGCCTGGGCCACGCGCAGGACGCGGCGACGCTGCGTGAGCGCGGCCGCAACTGGCGCAAGGTGTGGGACCCGCAGGTGCGCGACGCCGAGACTGGCTTCACCGGTTTCCCGCGCCCGCGTACCGAGGACGGCCAGTGGTACACGCCGGCCGATGGCCACTACAGCCCGCGCTCGCACCATGGTTTCCATGAAGGTACGGCGTGGCAGTACCAGTGGCTGGCGCAGCAGGACGTGCCGGGCCTGGTCGAAGCGATGGATGGCCGCGAACAGGCCGGCCGCCGCCTCGACGCGTTCTTCGCGATGGACGCGCTGCAGGCCGATCCGCTCAATGCCGCCCGCAAGGAGTGGGTGGTCGGGCCGTACAGCTACTACAACCAGTTCCGCTACAACCCGAACAACGAGCCGGACCTGCACTCGCCGTGGCTGTACACGCTGATCGGCCAGCCGTGGAAGACCGCAGCGGTGGTGCGTGCCGCGCAGCAGTTGTTCACCAATGCGCCGAACGGCGTGACCGGCAACGATGACCTCGGCACGATGTCGGCCTGGTACCTGTTCAGCGCCATCGGCGTGTACCCGGCGGTGCCGGGCAGCGGCCAGTTCCTGCTGCATACGCCACGCTTCAGCAAGGTGGAAGTGGACCTGGGCAATGGCCGCACGCTGCGCATCGACGCGCCGGGCGCCGATGGCCGCCGCCTGCAGTACGTGCAGGGCGTGAAGGTCGATGGCCAGGCGCATGCGCCGGTGTGGCTGGACTGGAACCAGCTGCAGCAGGGCCCGCGCCTGCAGTTCGCGCTCGACGCGAAGGCGCCGGAGCAGGGCTGGGGTACGGCGGTGAAGGACCTGCCGGTGTCCTGGTGCGCGGCACCGGGCAGCCAGCTGCGCTGAGCCGAACTGTGCCGTTCGCGGTGACCCAGCGAACGGCACGGCACGACGGGGCCCTGATCCATTAGGCTTGAGCATCCAGCGGAGTCCGGGAAGACGATGAACGACAACGGCAGCAGTCCCAGCAAGCGCGCCGGCAAGGCGGTGACGGTGACCGACATCGCGCGTGCCATCGGCGTGTCACGGGCAACCGTGTCGCTGGTGCTGCGCGGCAGCCCGCTGGTCAACGTCGATACCCGCGCCAAGGTCGAGGCCGAGCTGCGTCGCCAGCGCTATGTCTACAACCGCGCGGCGGCCAATCTGCGCCGGCGGACCTCGTCGAGCATCGCGCTGGTGATCAACGATCTGTCCAACCCGTTCTTCGCCGAATTCGCATCGGGCGTGGACGAGGCGCTGGGCGGACGCGGTTACGTGACCCTGCTCGGCAGTACCGGCGAATCGCCGGAGCGACAGCAAGCGGTGCTGTCCACGTTGATGGAGCACACGCCCGCCGGCCTGATCCTGTCGCCAGCCGAGGGCAGTGACACCGCGCTGCTGCGGCAGGCGCTGGGCGCCAATGCCAACGTGCTGCTGTTCAACCGTGAACTGGAAGGGGCCGACTGGGACTTCCTGACCCTGGACAACCAGCACGGCGCCTATCTGGCCACGCGTCACCTGATCGAGCGTGGTCATCGCCAGATCGCCTTCTTCGGTGGCCACGCCGCGTCCAGTTCGTGCCACCAACGCCGTGCCGGGTTCCAGCAGGCGCTGGCCGAGGCGGGTCTGTCGCTGCCGCCGGGCTGGATGATCGAGTCGGCACCGAACCGCCTGGAAGCCGCGGCGCGCACCGATGAGCTGTTTGCCGATGGCCATCGTCCGAGTGCGGCGGTCTGCTACAACGACACCGTCGCGCTGGGCCTGATGCTGGGCTTGAACTCGCGTGGCATCCGCCCGGGTGGCGACTTCGCCGTTACCGGTTTCGATGACATTTCCGAGGCGTCGGTCGCGGTGCCGCCGTTGACCACGCTCACCGCCGACCCGCGCGAGCGGGGCCGGCAAGCTGCCGCGCTGCTGCTGCAACGACTGGATGAACCGGACGCGCCGCCACGGCGCACGGTCGCGCCGGTGCAGCTGCGCATCCGCGAAAGCAGTGCCGCACGTCCGAACTGATTCCTTCCATACACCCCTTCCACGCAACAACGACCTTCCGCGCATCGAGGCGCGTACCGCATGCCGATCTCCGCAACGCCCCGTCCATCGGGTTCTTCGGGCAACGCACCCGCCGTCACCAACGGCAAGGCGCTGGCTGTCGTCACCACGATCTTCTTCATGTGGGGCTTCCTGACCTGCCTCAATGACATCCTGATCCCGCACCTGAAGGCAGTGTTCGAGCTGAACTACGCCAAGGCGATGCTGGTGCAGTTCACTTTCTTCGGCACCTATTTCCTGATGTCGCTGCCGGCGGGTCGGCTGGTGGCGGCGCTGGGCTACAAGAAGGGCATCGTGGCGGGCCTGGTGATTGCCGGCATCGGCGCGCTGGGCTTCTGGCCGGCGGCCGAGCTGCGTGTGTATGGCGCCTTCCTCGGTGCGCTGTTCGTGCTGGCCAGCGGCATCACCGTGCTGCAGGTCGCTGCCAACCCCTACGTGGCGCTGTTGGGTCCGGAGCAGACCAGTTCCAGCCGCCTGACCCTGGCGCAGGCGCTGAACTCGCTGGGCACGGCCATCGCGCCGATCTTCGGCGGCATGCTGATCCTGTCCAACACGGTCAAGAGTGCCGATGACATCGCGGCGCTGCCGGCCGCCGAGCAGCTGGCCTACCGTGCCGCCGAGGCGCAGGCCGTGCAGGGCCCGTACGTGGGCCTGGCGGTGGCGCTGGTGTTGCTGGCGCTGTTCGTGTTCCTGTTCCGCCTGCCGGCGCTGAGTGATGCCACCGAGCAGGCCGACCAGGGCCACCACCACAGCTACCTGGATGCGCTGCGCAAGCGCCACCTGCTGCTGGGCGTGATGGGCATCTTCTTCTATGTCGGCGCCGAAGTGTCGATCGGCAGCTTCCTGGTCAACTACCTGTCGATGCCGAACATCGGCGGCTTCAGCGAACAGCAGGCCACGCATTACGTGTCGGCCTACTGGACGATGGCGATGATCGGCCGCTTCGCCGGTTCGGCGCTGCTGGCACGCTTCTCGCCCAGCCGCCTGCTGGCGATCTTCGCGCTGGTCAACGTGGGGCTGCTGGTCACAACCATGCTGAGCTCCGGCAACGTCGCGCTGTACTCGGTGGTGGCCATCGGCCTGTTCAACTCGATCATGTTCCCGACCATCTTCGCGCTGAGCATCGAGCGCCTGGGCCCGCTGACCAACAAGGGCTCCAGCCTGCTGATCATGGCCATCGTCGGCGGTGCCGTGGTGCCGTACCTGCAGGGCGTGCTGGCCGACCACATCGGTGTGCAGGCCAGCTTCATCCTGCCGCTGCTGTGCTACGGCTACATCATTTTCTACGGACTGGTCGGTGCGCGTACGCCGGCCTCCGCAACGCAGGGAGGCTGAGTCCGGAATGGGTGCCATCGTTTGCTTCGGCGAAATTTTGATCGATCTACTAGCGCAGCCGCCGGCCTCGGCCGACACCCCGCGCGCGTTCCTGCAGTACGCCGGCGGTGCGCCGGCCAACGTCGCGGTGGCGGCTGCGCGGCTGGGTGCGAAGACCCAGTTCGTCGGCATGCTCGGCCGCGACATGTTCGGTGACTTCCTGGCCGACAGCCTGGTCGAGCACGGCGTGGGCACGGATTACATCGTGCGCACCGACGCCGCCAAGACCGCGCTGGCCTTCGTCGCGCTGGATGCCAGTGGCGAGCGCAGCTTCAGTTTCTACCGTCCGCCGGCGGCTGACCTGCTGTTCCGTGACAGTGACTTCCAGGCGGAGTGCCTCGACAGCGCGCAGTGCTTCCACGTCTGCTCCAACAGCCTGACCGAGCCGGCCATCGCCGAGGCGACCTTCGCCGGCATGGATCGTGCGCGCGCGGCCGGTGCGGTGGTCAGCCTCGATCTGAATCTGCGCCCGGCACTGTGGCCCGCCGACGTCGATCCGACGCCGCGCCTTTGGCAGGCGCTGGAACGCGCCGATCTGGTCAAGCTGTCGCGCGAGGAACTGGATTACCTGGCCGCGCCGATGGGCGCCGATGGCGAGGCGGCGGTGCTGCGGCGCCTGCTGGCCGCGCAGGCACGTTGGGTCATCGTCACCGACGGTGCAGCCACGCTGCACTGGTACACCCGCGACAACCACGGCACGGTGACCAGTTTCCGCGTGGCCACGGTCGATACCACGGCCGCCGGCGATGCCTTCGTCGGTGGCGTGCTGGTCGGCCTGCTGGAGCGGGGTGGGGCGGGTGCTGGTTTCGCTGCGTTCTGCCAGGACCCGGAGGCGATCACCGCCACGCTGCGCTTCGGTGCTGCGGTCGGTGCGCTGGCTGTTACCCGCAAGGGCGCGTTCGCCGCGATGCCCTCGCTCGATGAAGTGCAGCAGCTGCTGCAGGCACAGGACATTACCGCATGAGCACCTCGCCCGATTTCCGTTCGCCCGCGTTCCTGCGCGCGCATATCGCCGACACGATGGCGTTCTACCACCCGCGCTGCATCGATCCGGACGGCGGCTTTTTCCACTACTTCCGCGATGACGGCAGCATCTACGATGCCAGCCATCGCCACCTGGTAAGCAGCACCCGCTTCGTCTTCAACTATGCGATGGCCTACCGCGAATTCGGCAACGCCGAGTACCGCGAGGCGGTCGAGCACGGCGTGCGCTACCTGCGGGAGGTGCACCGCAACCCGGCCACCGGCGGCTATGCCTGGACCCTGCGCGACGGCAAGGTCGAGGATGACATGAACCACTGCTACGGCGTGGCCTTCGTGCTGCTGGCCTACAGTTGTGCGCTGAAAGCCGGCATCGAGCAGGCGCGCGACTGGATGGACGAGACCTGGCAGCTGCTGGAAGCGCGCTTCTGGGAGCCGCAGCACGGCCTGTACAAGGACGAGGCTGACGGCCAGTGGAACTTCACCGGCTACCGCGGCCAGAACGCCAACATGCACATGTGCGAGGCGATGCTGGCCGCGTTCGAAGCCAGTGGCGAGCAGCGCTATGTCGAGCGTGCGCTGCAGCTGGCCGACAACATGACCCGCCGCCAGGCCGCCAAGGCTGGTGGCCTGGTCTGGGAACATTACGATTCCAACTGGGAGATCGACTGGGACTACAACCTGGACGATCCCAAGCATCTGTTCCGCCCGTGGGGCTTCCAGCCTGGCCACCAGACCGAGTGGGCCAAGCTGCTGCTGATCCTCGATCGTCACGTGCAGGCCGACTGGCTGGTGCCGACCGCGCAGCACCTGTTCGACGTGGCCATCGCGTGCAGCTGGGACGACGCCCGGGGCGGCCTGTACTACGGCTTCGCACCGGAATCGCGCCGGCAGCCCGGCATGGACGGCGCCCCGATCGGCGGCGACAGCTTCGTCTGCGACGACGACAAGTACTTCTGGGTGCAGGCCGAAACGCTGGCGACCGCCGCGCTGATGGCCAAGCGCACCGGCGACGACCACTACTGGCAGTGGTACGAGCGCATCTGGGCGTATTCGTGGGAGCACTTCGTCGACCACCAGTACGGCGCCTGGTTCCGCATCCTCGATGCCGACAACCGCAAGTACAGCGACGAGAAGAGCCCGGCCGGGAAGGTGGATTACCACACCATGGGCGCGTGCTACGAAGTGTTGAACGTGGTGCGTTGAAGATCGTTCGAATGCAGTAGTGCCAGGCCATGCCTGGCGATCCGAAATCGGTAGCGCCGGATCACGTCCGGCGGAAAAACAGGAGCTCCGCGTGCATCGTCTTTCCCTCGTTGTCCGTCTGCTCCTGCTGCTGATCGCAGCCTCCGCCTTCCCGGCAACCGCAGCGCCGCTGCAGGCACAGTGGCAGTTCCGCATGCTGCCCGGCGACGCCGAAGGCGCAGCCCATCCGGGCCTGCAGCAATGGCGTGCCGCCAAGGTGCCGGGCAGCGTGCACACCGACCTGTTGGCGCATGGGCTGATCCGCGATCCGTATGTCGGTGCACCCGAGGCCGAGCTGCAATGGATCGGCCTCGCCGACTGGGAGTACCGTGCCCGCTTCGACGTGGACGCCACGACGCTGGCCAAGCCGAATGCCGAGCTACGCTTCGACGGGCTGGATACGTATGCCGAGGTCAGCCTCAACGGCAAGCCGCTGCTGCGTGCGGACAATGCACACCGTACCTGGCGTGCACGCGTGGACGGGCGGTTGCGTGCCAGGGACAATGAACTGCAGATCGTGTTCCGTTCGCCGATCCGCACCCTGCTGCCGGGTGTGCAGGCAATGCCGCACAAGATCGCTGGCAATTATCCGTCGCCGTATGGCGATGAGCCGAAGGACGCGATGGTCGGCAACTTCGCGCGCAAGCCGGCCTACCACTTCGGCTGGGACTGGGGCCCGCGTTATGTCACCGCCGGGGTCTGGCGCGGGGTCGACCTGCAGGCCTGGGACGCGCACCGTCTGACCGATCTTGCCGTGCGAACCGATGCATTGAGTGCAGAGCAGGCGAAGCTGGCGGTGCTGCTGCAGGTGGAGCAGGGTGCTGCTGCGGGTTCGGCCTTGGTGAATGTGGATGTGCGTGATCCGGAAGGCCGCAACGTGGCCCAGGTGCAACGCACGGTGTTGCTGAAGCCCGGCCAGAACACGGTTGAGCTGCCGGTTGAGCTGGCCACGCCGCGGCGCTGGTGGCCGGTGGGCCAGGGTGCGCAGGATCGCTATACCGTGCGGGCTCGCCTGGATGATGGCGCCGATGCAGCACTGGCGCGCGAGCAGCGCATCGGCCTGCGCACGGTCGAACTGCGCCGCGAGGAAGACCGCAAGGGCGGGCAGGGCTTTGCCTTCGTCATCAACGGCGTGGAGATCTTCGCCAAGGGCGCCAACGTCATTCCGTTCGATGTCTTCCCCGCACGCGTCGATGCCGCACGCCTGCGCCAGGTGCTGACCGCCGCGCGCGACGCCAACATGAACATGCTGCGCAACTGGGGCGGCGGCTACTACGAGGACGATGCGTTCTTCGACATCGCCGATGAGATGGGCCTGCTGGTCTGGCAGGACTTCATGTTCGGCGGCGGCATGCAGCCGGGCTACGATCCGGCCTTCCGGGCAAGCGTGGTGGCCGAAGCACGCGACAACGTGCGCCGGCTGCGCCATCACCCCAGCATCGTGCTGTGGTGTGGCAACAACGAGGAAGAAACCGCCTGGAAGGACTGGGGGCACGGCCGCGACCTGAAGGCGGCCGACCCGGCATTTGCGGCGAAGGTCTGGCAGGGCTACGTCGACCTGTTCGGCAACGACCTGCGCCAGGTGGTGGGCGAGGAAGGGCTGGGCGTGCCGTACTGGTCCAGCTCGCCCAGCAACGACCTTGACGAGAAGGCCAACGATTCAATGCGTGGCGACAAGCACTACTGGCAGGTCTGGGGCAATCCGGCGTTGCCGGTGCAGGCCTATCTGCGCGAGACCCCGCGCTTCATGTCCGAGTACGGGCTGCAGGCGTGGCCGTCGGTGGCGACGGTGGACCAGATCGCCACCCACGCCGAGCAGCGCATCGACAGCCCGGTGATCCGCGCGCACCAGAAGTTCATGGCCGGCGAGGGCAACAGCCGCCTGCTGCATTACATTGAACTGGGCTATGGCACGCCGAAGGACTTCGAGGACTTCGTCTACCTCAGCCAGGTGATGCAGGCCGATGGCATCGCACTGGCGGCGCTGCATCATCGCGCCTCGCGGCCATACACGATGGGCTCGCTGTACTGGCAGCTCAACGATGTCTGGCCGGGCGCCTCGTGGTCCAGCGTGGATTACTTCGGCCGCTGGAAGGCGCTGCACTTCGCCGCGCGGCGCTTCTTTGCGCCAGTGACGGTGGCCGCGCTGCGCGACGAGGGCAGCACGCGGGTGAGGCTGCTCAACGACGGTGCCGCACTGGATGCACGCTGGCGGCTGCGGGTGATGGACGTGGAAGGGAAGGTGCTGCGCCGTCGTGAGGAAGCGGTGACGCTGGCGGCGGCCGGAGTGACCTCGATCGGTGATTTCCGCGATGCCGAATTGTTGGCCGGTGCCGACCCGAAGCGCACCATGGCGGTGTTCGAGCTGCTGCAGGATGGCAAGGTCCGTGCGCGCCAGGTGGTTGGTTTCGTCGAGGCGAAGGACCAGGTATTGCCGCGACAGACGCTGAAGGCTGCCCTGAGCATCGAGGGCGACCACTATCGCCTGCGGCTGGAAAGCGCGGCGTATGTGCGCGCGACGTGGATCGATTTCGGTGCGCTGGACGTGCAGGTCGAAGACAACCTGCTGGACCTGCTGCCGGGCGAAACCCGCGATATCGCGGTGCGCGGCCCGGTGGATCTGGTTACCCTGCGCGAAGCGCTGAAGATGAAGACCCTCAACGACCGTTGAGCAAAAAAGGGGACGGAGGGGATTAAGTCGTTTGTGGCCCATGTGTGCCACAAACGACTTAATCCCCTCCGTCCCCTTTTTCTTGCTTACAGCTGGATCTGCTGGAAATTCTCGACCCGCTCGTGGCCGTTGGCGGCCTGGCCGGTGCGCGGCAGCGGGTAGTCGTCCAGGCGATCGATCAGCCGGGTCTGCAGGCCGGCTTCGCGGGCAGCATCCAGTTCTTCCACCACATCCGACAGGAACAGGATCTCGCCGGCCGGTACGCCGATGGCCTGCACGATGCGGCGGTAGCTGTCGGCCTCACGCTTGCCACCGATCTCGGTATCGAACCAGCCCGACACCAGCGGGCTGAGGTCACCGGCATCGCTGAAGCCGAAGAACAGCTTCTGCGCCGGCACCGAGCCGGAGGAATACACGTACAGCGGCAGGCCGGAGGCGTGCCAGCCGCTCAGTACCGGCGCTACTTCCGGGTAGAAGTGCGCGGTGTAGTCGCCACGGCGGTAGCCTTCGTCCCAGATCAGCCCCTGCAGTGCCTTCAGTGCGGTGTGCTTGCGGTCCTGGTCGATCCAGCCCTGCAGCGTCTCGGCCACCAAGCTGTCCTGGCAGGCGCCACCGATCTCGGTAGCCACGGCATCCAGCCAGCGGCGGACCTCCGGCTGCTGGCCATGCTCGGCGACGAACGCGGGCAACGCCTTGCGCGCATAAGGGAACAGCACGTTCTTGACGAACGAGATGCTGCTGGTGGTGCCTTCGATGTCGGTCAGGATGACGCGGGGCTGCATGGATCAGGACGCCTGGGTGGGTACGTAACGGGGGAACTTCTGCGCGATGTCGGTGCCGGTGAAGTGACCGACCCAGCCATCCGGCTCGGTGAAGAAGCGGATCGCCACGAAGCTGGGCTCGTCGCCCATGTCGAACCAGTGGGTGGTGCCATCGGGTACGGCGATCAGGTCGTCCTTCACGCACTCGATCTCATAGACCTTGTCACCCACGTGCAGGGTGAACAGGCCGGAACCTGCGACGAAGAAGCGCACCTCGTCTTCCTTGTGGAAGTGTTCGTCGAGGAACTTCTTGCGCAGCTCGGCGCGGTTCGGGTTGTCCGGGGCGATCGAGGCCACGTCCACGCTCTTGAAGCCGCGCTCGGCAACCAGGCGGTCGATGTCGGCGCGGTAGGCGGCGAACACTTCCTCCTGGCTGGCGCCCGGCGCGACCGGTGCGGTGGCCTGCCAGCGCTCGAAGGTGACGCCGATCTTCTGCAGCTCGGCAGCGATGACCGCGCCGTCCTGGGTGTCCAGCAGCGGCGATTCGGGGCGGGTGTCGTCGTAGATGCGCAGTCGGCTCATGGCGGCAGCTTGAACGTCTCGGGGGGAAGACAGGGTAGCAGGGTGGGCACGAGGTGCAGATTCCGGATCGGCATCTGCACCTGCGTGCGGGTTCAGCCGCGCAGCTTGCGCAGTTCCAGCTCGCAGTGGAACAGGAACTCGAACGCTTCCAGGTGGCGGCGTGCCTCGGCCATGTCGCGGCCCCAGGCATACAGGCCGTGGCCGTCGATCAGGTAGCCCCACAGGTTCTGCCGGTCGAGCAGGTCATCGACCTGCTTCGAAAGCACGTTCATGTCCTGTGTGTTGGCGAACACCGGCACGTCGATGGCCATCTCGTGGGTGCTGTTGCCGGCGAAGGCCTTCAGCAGCTCGTAGCCTTCCAGGCGGATGTGACCCTGCGGCGCGTACAGGCGCGAGGCGACGGTCTGCACCGGCGAGTGGGTGTGCAGCACGCAGCCGATCTCCGGGAAGCGGCGATACAGCTGGGTGTGCAGCAGTGTCTCGGCGGACGGGCGCAGCGGGCGGCCGACGGCCAGGCCGTCGAAGTCCACCACCATGATGTCGTCCTCGATCAGGCGGCCTTTGTCCTTGCCGGAGACGGTGATCGCGGCGTGGCGGTCGTCCAGGCGGTGGGAGAAGTTGCTGCTGGTGGCCGGGGTCCAGCCGGCATGGGCCAGTTCGCGGACGTTGTCGATCAGCAGCTGGGCCAGTTCGCTCAGGCGCGCGGTGTCGTAGGGGAAGGTGGGGGTGTCCATGGTCGCCATTTTACGTGATCCGGCCCATGGCCGGGCTTGCGGCGTGGTGCCGGACTGCTGCGCTGGAAGCGCGATGCGGTGTATCGGCAGCCGCTGGACAGCGTTTGGATCGTGGCAGGCACAGCGCAGGCTGAATGGGGGCGTCCGCGCTCGCGCTGGAACCGATTCCTGTCGTGGACAGCTCATGTGCGGCGAAACACCATCGGGTTGCCGCAGGAGTTCCGGCGAGCGCCAAGGAAAGGAGTACTTCGATGATCACGCGCGCGATGGGGATGATGGGGGTGATCGGTGCCATGCTGGCCAGCAGCGGCTGTGCGATGGAATGGGTGAAGATGGATGCCAGTGCGCGGCCATTCGGTCCCGCCCACTCCAGTTGCATGGCGCGGGCCGGCGATCACTGGCCGGTGCGGAACGAGGTGGCCACGCGCACTGTCTACGAGGACCGCAAGGTACCCTGCAGGCTCGATGAAGTCTGCACGATCGACGGCAAGTACAACCTCGTGCCGATGCCGAAAGAGGAGAGTTACATCGTGGACGTGAATGCGTCCGACCGCAGCAGCGAGTTCAGGGCCTGCATGGCCGGTGCCGGCTGGCAACAGGAACTCATCTGGTTCAATCGCCGCTAGGCGAGGCGCCCCCCCCCTGCGCCAGCGGGCAGCGTGGCAGGGCCACCAGGGCCCTGCCACGCTTGTTTTACTTCGCGCGCAGGCGGCTGTGCTTGAAGCCGTAGCAGAAATAGATCACGAAGCCGACGAACGTCCACACGCCCATAAGCATCCAGTTGTGCATCGTCATCGCCGACAGCAGCGCCAGGCAGCTCAGCACGCCCAGGCTGCAGATCAGCCATGCCATCGGCATGCGGAACGGGCGCGGCAGGTCGGGCTGGGTGCGGCGCAGGATCAACACGCCCGCGCACACCGCCGCAAACGCGATCAGCGTGCCCATCGAGGTCAGCTCGCCGAGGATGTCCAGCGGGAACAGCGCCGCCAGCAGCGCGATGCCGATGCCGGTGATCACGGTGTTGATGTGCGGGGTACGGTACTTCGGGTGGATCTTGGTGAACACCGGCGGCAGCAGTCCGTCGCGCCCCATGATCATGAAGATGCGCGGCTGGCCGATGATCATCACCAGCACCACCGAAGACAGGCCGACCAGCGCGCCCACCTCGACCACCCAGCGCAGCCAGCCCAACTGCGGATGCGCGGCCACGGCAGTCACCACCGGCTCATCGGTGCCCAGCAGCTGGAAAGGCACCAGGCCGGTCATCACAGCGGCCATCGCGATGTACAGCACGGTGCAGATCACCAGCGACAGCATCATGCCGAACGGCATGTCGCGCTGCGGGTTCTTCGACTCCTGCGCGGCCACCGACACCGCCTCGAAGCCGATGTAGGCGAAGAACACCATCGCCGCGCCACGCAGCACGCCTTCCATGCCGTACTTGCCGGGGCCTTCGTTGGCGGGAATGAACGGGGTCCAGTTACTGGTATCCACGTACTTCCAGCCGACCACGATGACCAGCAGGATCAGGCCGGTCTTGAGCACGACCATCGCCATGTTCATCGCCGAGGACTTGCTGATGCCGACGTAGCACAACCAGGTCAGCAGCAGCACGAGGGCGGCGGCCGGCAGGTTGGCGATCGCGCCGGTCGGACGCAGCTGCGCGTCGAGTGGTGCGCTGACCAGTGCCGCCGGTAGATGGATGTCGAACTGGCTGAGCAGGCTGAGGAAGTAGCCGGTCCAGCTGACCGCGACCGCCGAGGCGGAGACGCCGTATTCGAGCACCAGCATCCAGCCGATGAACCAGGCCGAGAGCTCGCCGAAGGTGGCGTAGGTGTAGGTGTAGGCACTGCCGGAAACCGGCACCATCGAGGCGAATTCGGCGTAGGCCAGGGCGCAGAAGGCGCAGCAGATGGCGGCCAGCACGAAGGACAGCATGATCGCCGGGCCGGCGTGGTTGGCGGCGGCCTGGCCGGTGATGACGAAGATGCCGCCGCCGATCACCGCGCCGATACCCAGGGCAGTCAGCCCCCAGGGGCCGAGGTGGCGGCGCAGGCTCAGGCCGTTGGCGTCTTCATGGGCGGCATGCGGGTGCTTGGTGGCCCACAGTTGCTTGAACATGTGTGGTGGTCTTGTCGAAGCGCGCCGTCAGGGGCGCGCAGGGAAAACGGACGGGCCGGCACGAGGCCGGCCCGTAGGCGGATCAGGGCGACTTGGCCAGCTTGCTGTTGCGGATGCCGTAGCCCAGGTAGATCAGCAGGCCAAGCAGCGTCCAGCCGACGAACAGGTGCCAGTGCACCACGAACGCCTGCCAGAACAGGAACAGGCAGGTCGCCGCGCCGAGCGGGCAGATGATCCACACCGCCGGCACGCGGAACGGGCGGTGGATGTCCGGCTTGGTATAGCGCAGCACCAGAACGCCGATGCAGACCGTGGCGAAGGCCAGCAGGGTGCCCATCGAGACCAGTTCGCCCAGCACGTTCAGCGGTACCAGGCCGGCCAGTGCGGCGGCGATCACGCCGACCACGATGGTGGCGACGTACGGGGTGCGGAAGCGGGCGTGGACCTTGCCGAAGAATTTCGGCAGCAGGCCGTCGCGGGAGATGGTGTAGGCGATGCGGGTCTGGCCCATCATCATCACCAGCACCACCGAGGACAGGCCGGCGATGGCGCCGATCTCGACCAGGGTCTTCAGCCACGACAGGGTCGGGTAGGGTTCCAGCGCGGTGGCCACCGGCTTGTCGGTGCCCAGCAGGTGGTACGGCATCATGCCGGTCAGCACGGCACAGACGATGATGTAGACAATGGTGCACACGGCCAGCGAGCCGAGCAGGCCGATCGGCATGTTGCGCTGCGGGTCCTTGGTTTCACCGGCGGCGGTGGAGACCGCATCGAAGCCGATGTAGGCGAAGAACACGATGGTGGCCGCGCGGAACACGCCGCTCCAGCCGAACTCACCCGGCACGC
This sequence comes from Stenotrophomonas sp. S4, assembly GCF_054187805.2. Taxonomy (NCBI): domain Bacteria; kingdom Pseudomonadati; phylum Pseudomonadota; class Gammaproteobacteria; order Lysobacterales; family Lysobacteraceae; genus Stenotrophomonas; species Stenotrophomonas sp. S4. The sequence goes on from NZ_CM196188.1 coordinate 2,147,687, forward strand.
CGGTATTTTCCGGGATGAACGGCTGCCAGTTGGCGGGGTCGATGTGGGCCGCGCCGATGCCGATGAACAGGCAGATGACGGTGACCTTGATCGCCACGATGATCGCGTTGACGAAGGCCGACTGGGTCACGCCCACGTACAGCAGGCCGGACACCGCCGCCACGATCAGCACCGCCGGCAGGTTGAACAGCTTGCCGGAGGAGACGAACTCGCTGCCGGTCCAGGCAATCGGGGCCGCGCTGAGGGCATCCGGGAACGGCATGTGCAGCGTGGTGGTGATGAAGCTGATCAGGTACGCCGACCAGCCCACCGCGACCGAGGCCGAGGCGAACAGGTATTCCAGCACCAGGCACCAGCCGATGAACCAGGCCATGCCCTCGCCCAGGGTGGCGTAGGAGTAGGAGTAGGCACTGCCGGAGACCGGCATCATCGCCGCGAACTCGGCGTAGCACAGGCCCGCCAGGGCGCAGGCGAAGCCGGCGATCACGAACGACAGCATGACCGCCGGGCCGGCGTGATTGGCCGCGGCCTGGCCGGTCAGCACGAAGATGCCTGCGCCGATCACCGCACCCACGCCAAGCAGGATGAGGTGTTTAGCCGTGAGGGTCCGTTTCAACGTGGCTTCGCCGTCCAGGCTGCCTTCGATGGGTTCGCCAGCATCGACGTGCCCGGCCGGTTCAACCGGCTTGACCCTCAACAGAGCTTTCAGCATGCAGTACTTCCTAGTGATCGGATTGGGTGGGCCGCCGATACGTTGCCGGCAACCCTGGAATGGTGAAGGCCGCGCGAACGGCCCGCTGTACCTTAGCCAAAGCTGAAGCCAACGCACAAGCGCAATCGCAACAATGAACGGCGATAATGAGCAGTATTTTTCCAAACGCCGCCCATTCATGAGCCAGACCGCCGAAACCCTTGCCGTGCTTGACGATCGCCTGCGTGGCCTGCTGCGGGACTATGCCCGCCGCGAGCCCGCCCACGACGCACTGGCTGCCGAATTCGGCACATTGTTGGACGATCCGGAAGATCCGTTCCGCCGCGAGCGCCTGGCTGGCCACTTCACCGCCAGCTGCTGGCTGGTCAGTGCCGATGGCCAGCGCCTGCTGCTGACCCACCACCGCAAGCTGCAGCGCTGGCTGCAGCTGGGCGGCCACGCCGACGGCGACCGCGACCTGGCCCAGGTGGCGCTGAAGGAGGCTGAAGAAGAATCGGGCCTGAGCGACCTGGTGCTGGAAGATCCGGCCATCTTCGATCTGGACAAGCACTGGATTCCAGAGCGCAAGGACGTGCCGGGGCACTGGCACTACGACGTGCGTTTCGTGATCCGGGCGCTGGGTGGCGAAGCCTTCGTGCTCAGCGAGGAATCGCTGGAGCTGGCCTGGCGACCGGTGACCGAGGTCGCGGCCGATCCGGAATCTGACGAATCCATGCAGCGTATGGCGCGCCGGTGGTTGGCGCGTTGATGCTCTCCGACGGCTGTGCAGCGTTTGTTGCGGCTCATGCCTGTGGTGAGGCGAAGCAGGATGCGGCACTCGCGATGATCAAGGCTGCATTGCCCGTCATCACATCCATCGACTGGCAGCGCGTGCCATCGCGCCTGGAGGTGCCTGGGGTGGGACGGGAGCGGCTGGCGCAGGAGTTGAGTGCGATTGCAGATGCTGTTGGCTTGCCAGGCGAAGCTGTGTTGACGATTGTCCAGGTGGATGGGGCGGTGCCTTCGCTGGGCAGCCGCCTGCAGGACTGGCTGGTTCATGCCGAGGAGCTGGATTTCGTCGATACGCTGTTCCTGTCGATGGAAGACAGGGTTCTGATCCATTGGGACTTCTACAAGAGCCTTTACGCCGTAAGGTTCTGAGGTGTCCCATCCACGCATGGCGTGGCTCTACTGCAACCCAGCAGATCCGCTCCATGAGGGGATCGCGTGGTGCTGATGCATGTCGCCGGGCATGGCCCGGCGCTACCGTCATCTTGCGGGCCGGGCCATGCCCGCCGAACCTTCGATCAGTACAGGATGCGCGTGCGCAGCGTGCCCGGGATCGCGGCCAGCTCGTCGCGCACGGCGGCGGCCTGTTCCTCGCTGGCGGTGATGTCGATCACCACGTAACCCACCTTCGGGTCGGTGCGCAGGAACTGGCCGTCGATGTTGACGTTGTGGCGCGAGAAGATCTCGTTGACCTTGGACAGCACGCCCGGCACGTTCTGGTGGATGTGCAGCAGGCGCAGGCTGTCGGCGTGCTCGGGCAGGGTCACTTCCGGGAAGTTGACCGCCGACAGGGTGCTGCCGTTGTCGCTGTAGCGCACCAGCTTGGCCGCCACTTCCACGCCGATGTTGTCCTGCGCTTCCAGCGTGCTGCCGCCAACGTGCGGGGTCAGGATCACGTTGTCATGGCGGGTCAGTGGCGATTCGAAGATATCGCCGTTGCCCTTCGGCTCGACCGGGAACACGTCCAGCGCGGCGCCACCCAGGTGTTCGCTGGCCAGCGCGGCATCCAGCGCGGCGATGTCCACCACGGTGCCGCGCGCGGCGTTGATCAGGTGCGCGCCCTTGCGCATCTTCGCCAGCTCGGTGCTGCCGATCATCCACTGCGTGGACGGGGTCTCCGGCACGTGCAGGGTGACGATGTCGGCGCGTGCCAGCAGGTCGTCCAGGCTGGCCGCTGCACGGGCATTGCCCAGTGCCAGCTTGGTTTCCACGTCGTGGAAGATCACCTGCATGCCCAGCGATTCGGCCAGTACGCCGACCTGGGTGCCGATGTGGCCGTAACCGATGATGCCCAGCGTCTTACCACGCACTTCATGGCTGCCGCTGGCCGACTTCGACCAGCCGCCGCGATGGCATTCGGCGTTCTTCTGCGGGATGCCGCGGGTCAGCATGATCGCCTCGGCGATCACCAGCTCGGCCACGCTGCGCGTGTTGGAGTAGGGCGCGTTGAACACCGGGATGCCAGCCAGTTCGGCTGCATCCAGGTCGACCTGGTTGGTGCCGATGCAGAAGCAGCCCACCGCGATCAGGCGCTTGGCCTCGGCCAGCACCTCGGCGCTGAGCTGGGTGCGCGAACGGATGCCGACGATGTGCGCCTCGGCGATGCGTGCCTTCAGTTCGTCCTCGGGCAGCGCCTTGGTGTGCGCTTCGATCTGGCTGTAGCCGGCGGCGCTGAACACCTCCACGGCGGTCTGGCTGACCCCCTCCAGCAACAGCACGCGGATATCCTGCTTCGGGAACGAGGTCTTCTTCGGCGACATGGGGCAACACGGCCAGTGGGACAGGGGCTGACCACTATGCCAGATCGTGCCGCCCATGGTGCAGTGCGCAATTGGTTGCATCCGTAGCCATCTGCACGGCTGCAGGGCTGGACGCTGGCGCGTGCCGCTGGCACGCTTGCCCGTTCTTCACGCACCGCGCTGGACCGTCATGACCGATTCCCGCATTGCCTCGCTGCAGCAGGCCTGTCCCGGCCTGAAGCTGAAGACCGACCCGGCCGACCTGGAGCATTACGGGCGCGACTGGACCCGGCGCTGGACGCCGGCGCCGCTGGCGATCGCACTGCCGGCCACGGTCGAGGAGGTGCAGGCGGTGATGCGCTGGAGCGCAGGCGAGGGCGTGGCCGTGGTGCCGTCCGGCGGCCGCACCGGCCTCTCGGGTGGCGCGGTGGCCGCCAAGGGCGAGCTGGTGCTCAGCCTGGAACGGATGAACAAGGCGCTGGCCTACGACGCCGTCGATCGCACCCTGGTGGTGCAGGCCGGCATGCCACTGGAGGCCGTGCACAACGCCGCGCTGGATCACGGCCTGATCTACCCGGTGGATTTCGCCGCGCGCGGGTCCTGCTCGATCGGCGGCAACATCGCTACCAATGCCGGTGGCATCCGCGTGATCCGCTACGGCAACACCCGTGAGTGGATCGCGGGGCTGAAGGTGGTCACCGCTGACGGCGAGTTGCTGGAACTCAACAAGGGGCTGATCAAGAACTCCAGCGGCTATGACTTCCGCCAGCTGCTGATCGGCTCGGAGGGCACGCTGGGCGTGATCGTCGAAGCCACGGTGAAATTGACCGACCCGCCGCCGGCCAGCAACGTGATGCTGCTGGCAGTGCCGAGCTTTGAAGTGCTGATGCAGGTATTCGCCGCGTTCCGCGCGCGCCTGCAGCTGCAGGCCTTCGAATTCTTCACCGACCGGGCGCTGGAGCACGTGCTGGCACATGGCGCACAGGCACCGTTCGACGAGGTGCATCCGTACTACGTGGTCACCGAGTTCGCCGCGGGCGACGAGGCCCAGGAAGCGGCGGCGATGGCCGCGTTCGAGGACTGCATGGGCAATGGCTGGGTCAGCGATGGCGTGATCAGTGCCAGCGACGCGCAGGCCGCGCAGCTGTGGCGCCTGCGCGAAGGCATCACTGAGTCGCTTGCCCGTTACAAGCCCTACAAGAACGATGTTTCGGTGCGGATCTCGTCGATGCCGGCGTTCCTGGCCGAGACCCAGGCGCTGATCGGGCAGGCCTATCCGCATTTCGACGTGGTCTGGTTCGGCCACATCGGCGACGGCAATCTGCACATCAACGTGCTCAAGCCGGACGACACCAGTGACGCTGATTTCGTGGCGCAATGCGAGCACGTAACCAAGCTGCTGGCACAGGTGCTGGCCCGCTTCGACGGCAGCATCTCGGCCGAGCACGGCATCGGTCTGGTCAAGAAGGGCTACCTGGACAGCACCCGCGGCCCGGCCGAGATCGCCCTGATGAAGGCGGTCAAACGCGCGTTCGATCCCCAAGCGCGGCTGAACCCCGGCAAGCTGTTCGACGTTTGAGCCGGGCAAATCCTTCACGCACCCGTTACGCTCCACGCTTCCTAACAACCGGCTTCGAACCGATGACCCGTCCGCTTCTGCTGCTCGCCCTGCTGTCCCTGCCGCTGGCCGGCTTCGCTTCCAGCTTCGCCGGCACGTCGGCCGGTTCGGCCACGGGCGCTTCCTCCGGTTCCTCGGGCAGCAGCTCGGGCGATGACAAGGTGGTACTGGCTGCGCGCGACGATGCCGCCGCGTTCGTCGCCAGCGACGGCCAGATCCGTGGCGCTCGCCTGCAGGCGGCGCTTGTCCACCTGCGTGAGCAGAGCACTGCCGCACAGCAGCAGAGCGACCTGGAACTGGCCCGCGCGCTGCTGGCGCGTTGATCCCGTCTTCGGGTAGTGCCGGCCGCTGGCCGGCAACGCCATGACAACTGCAAGGAACGCAGCCACGCACGGCGTGGCTCTACTGCTGATCGCCCACGTCGCGCATGCAGCTGATCGCCTGCAGCTCGACCCGTCTGGTCTCGATCCTGCACAGCAGCAGCTCGCCAGCCAGACCCTCGCCGACGTGCAGTCACTGCTGCCGGAGGGCCTGCTGCGCGCTTTGCCGGCTCAGGTGCAGGTGCGCTGGAGTGATGACCTTCCCGCCAAGGTGCACGGCCGCACGTTCGGCGGTCGCATCACGTTGCGCCGCGACCTGCTGGATGACGGCATGCCCGGCGCCCGCCGTGCGCGCCGCAGCGCGCTGGTGCACGAGCTGACCCACGTTGCAGACCGTGGCGGTGCGGACTGGTCGCAGAGCATGCGTTGGCGTGATCTCGCGGGCTGGCAGCGCAAGCCCTGGCGCCTCGGCCGTGGCGGCAACGATTTCCATGACCGCAGCCCGGATGTCTATGAGCTGGCGAACCCGGCCGAGTACCTGGCCGTGAACGCCGAGCATTTCGTGCTCGACGGCGAGTTCGCCTGCCGGCGTCCGGCGTTGGCGCAGTGGTACCAGGCGCATTTCGGAACACCGCCGTCGCTGCCACAGCCGCAGTGCTCCACGACGCTGCCCTTGCTGCAGGCCGAATCGGAGGAGGGCGCTGCATCGCTGCTGCAGCTCGACCCGGCGCGCGTCTACGCGGTGGACTACCTGTTCGCCGAAGGCAGTGCGCAGCCGATGAGTCGCTGGGGACACAGCATGCTGCGGCTGGTGATCTGCAAGCCGGGCCGCGCACCTGGGCCTGACTGCCGCCTGGACCTGGAGTACCACCGCGTGCTGTCGTTCCGTGCCTTCGTGGGTGACGTGCAGATTTCCAACTGGCGCGGGCTGACCGGTGGCTATCCGTCGCGGCTGTTCGTGCTGCCCCTGCAGCAGGTGGTGGACGAGTACACCAAGGTCGAGCTGCGCGGGCTGCAGTCGCTGCCGCTACAGCTGGACCGCAGCGAAATCGCCAGCCTGCTCGAGCGCACCGCGCAGGTGCACTGGAGCTATGACGGGCGCTATTACTTCGTCAGCAACAACTGCGCGGTGGAAACCGCCAAGCTGCTGCAGGCCGGTGTGCCGGGGCTGGGCGAGGCCGGGCTGGCCCAGTTGAGCCCGCGTGGTTTGAAGCGGCGACTGGTGCGGCTGGGCGTGCTCGACGAGGGGGTGCTGACGGACCGCAATGCAGCGCAGGCGCAGGGCTACTACTTCGCCTCGGCGCGCGACCACTACCAGCAGTTGTTCGCAGTGGCCGCGGCCCAGCTGGCCTTGCCCGCGCGTGATGTGCGCGGCTGGTTGAAGCTGCCTGCGCAGCGGCGGGCACCGTGGCTGCTGCAGGGTGACCTGCGTGCCAGTGCCGGCCTGTTGCTGCTTGAACAGGCCGCGCAGCGGCGCGCCGAGCTGCGCGCACGCGATGTGCTCAAGCGGCAGCTGCTGGCCGCACCGGACAGCGCTGAAGCGCGCAGCCTGCGGGGCTTGCTGGAGCAGAGCGGGCAGTGGCTGCGCCCGGGGACGCTGCTGCAGGACGGCGGCTATGGATTGCCGCTGGGTGACGAGCGGGCGCTGCTGTCCGAGGCCGTGGCCACTGCCAGCGCGCAGGCGGTCCCGGCGTGGCAGGCACTGCGCGTGCAGCTGCGCCAGCAGCTGCCGATCCGTCAGCGCGAGGAAATGGATGCGATCGACGCCAATCTGGCCGCACTCGGTGCACACCTGCGCATGCAGGCAGCCGGTACGGCTACTGGCGCGGCAGTTCGATGACGAAGCGGCTGCCGCCGGCGCTGCCCGGGATGCAGTAGACGCGGCCACCGTGTGCATCGGCAATGGCCTTGACCACCGCCAGGCCGAGCCCGCTGCCGCCGCCCTGGCGCGAACGCGAGCCATCGGCACGCATGAACGGGGTGAAGATATCCGTGTGCAGTTCCGGGTCGATGCCCGGGCCCTCGTCTTCGATCGAGACCAGCACGTGGCCGGGCGTGTCGTGCACGGCGATCCGTACCTTGCCCGGGCTGGCGTAGCGACGCGCGTTTTCCAGCAGCGCCAGCAGCGCCTGGCGCAGGCGGGTCGGGTCGCAGTGCGCGTTGTGTTCCTCGCGGCTGGTTTCCAGCTCCAGCACGAAGCCGGCGGCACGGAACTGCGGGTCGACCAGGGTCATCACCGAATGCACCTCGGCCACCACGTCGGTGCGCGCGCGGCGCACGTCCAGCCGCGCATTGTCGGACAGGCTCAGCACGCGCAGATCCTCGATCAGCCGTGACAGCCCTTCGACCTGGGCCAGCAGGCTGCGGAACTGGGATTCGTCGGGCTGGAACACGCCCTCGGCCAGCCCCTGCAGGCGGCCGCGCAGGATCGTCACCGGCGTGCGCAGCTCATGGGCGATGGCGGCGTGCCACATCGCGCGCTCGCTCTCCATGTGCTGCAGGCGGCGCGCCATCGCATTGAAGTCCTCGACCAGGGTCGCCACTTCGCCCGGCGAATTTTCCTCGACGCTGGCGCGTGCACCCAGGTCGCCGCCCGCGAGCGCACGCACGCTGTCCACCAGCGAATTCAACGGCGACAGGATGCGGTGGGCGAGGCGGAACGAGGCGGCGATGGCCAGCGCCAGCCCGGTCAGGATCACGCCCACCATCCATGCCAGTTCCGGCCCGGTCGGCAGCCAGCTTTCCGGCTCCTCGGCACTGCCGGGGAAGAACTCGACCAGCACCGCGTACAGCAGCCACGATGACAGGATCATCATCACGATGACGCCGATCACCATCAGCGACATCGAAACAATGATGTGGCGGCTCAGCCCGGAGCGGCGCAGGGGGGGCATCAGCGGTCGGCCATCAACCGGTAGCCGACGCCACGCACGCTGGCTGGGACGTTGACCATGCCCACCTCATCCAGCTTGCGGCGCAGCTTGCTGACATGGCTGTCGACGGTGCGCTCCAGTGCTTCGCTTTCCGGCAGGCATTCGTGCATCAGTTCGCTGCGGCTGAAGATGCGCGTCGGCGCCAGCGCCATGCAGTGCAGCAGCTTGAATTCGGTGAGGGTGAGCAGGACTTCGTGGCTGTAGCCTTCACCCTCCACGTGCACGGCGTGGGTGGCCGAGTCGATCAGCAGCGGGCCGACGCGCAGCGCGCTGGGTGCATCCACGCGCGAGGCGCGCAGCGTACGCCGCAGCACCGCGCGCACGCGCGCCGCCACTTCGGCCGGATTGAACGGTTTGACCACGTAGTCGTCGGCGCCCATGCGCAGTGCGGTCAGCTTGTCCAGGTCCTGGTCCAGCGCGGTCAGCATGATCACCGGCGTTTCGCCGCGCTGGCGCAGCTGGGTCAGCACGCTCCAGCCATCCAGGCGCGGCAGCTGCACGTCGAGCAGGACCAGGTCGGGGCGGGCGCTGCGGTGCAGGTCCAGGGCGCTGTGGCCGTCGGCGGCGCGCAGCGTGCGCAGTCCTTCGCGTTCCAGATAGGCGGTGAGAATATCGGCGATCTCGGCCTCATCCTCGACGATCAGGACGAGGGCGGCGAGGGCAGGGGAGGCATGCATGCAGGGGCGGGGCCTTAAGGTGCTTGCCTCCATCGTATCTCCACAGTTCCTCCATCGAAACCCCATCATCGCCACGCACACTGGGTTCTTCAGAACCTTTCAGCCGCCTGCGCGGCATTGTGCACAGCAATGAGAACCTTCAGGACTCCGGTCGCGTTGATCGCGGCCCTCGCCTTGGCCATGACGGCCTGCTCCACCCCCGAAGCCACGCCGGAAGCCGCACCCCGCGTCAGCGTAGTCGCCGTCGGCCCACAGGTGGTGCAGCGTGACGACGAACTGCCTGGCCGCGTGGCCGCCGTGCGCACCGCGCAGATCCGAGCGCAGGTGGGGGGCATCGTGCAGCGCCGCCTGTTCGAACAGGGCGCCGAAGTGGCCGCCGGCCAGCCTCTTTTCCAGATCGATCCGGCAGCATTCCGCGCCGATGTCGATTCGGCGTTGGCCGCGCTGCAGCGCAGTGAAGCGGCGCTGGGCCGCAGTCGCGTGCAGTCGCAGCGCCTGCACGCCCTGGCTGCCGCGCAGGCGGTCAGCCAGCAGCATCGCGACGACGCCAGTGCCGAGTACGAGCAGGCGCGCGCGGCGGTGAATGAAGCGCGCGCGATCCTGTCCCGTCGCCAGCTCGACCTGCGCTATGCGACGGTCAGCGCACCGATTGCCGGCCGTATCGATCAGGCATTGGTCACCGAAGGTGCGCTGGTGGGCGTGGCCGATGCCGAGCCGATGGCGGTGGTGCAGCAGATCGACCAGGTCTACGTGGACGTGCGCCAGCCGGCGGCGCAGCTGGAGTCGCTGCAGCGCAGTGCCGCCGGTGGTGGCGAGCTGCCGGTGACGATCATCGGTGCCGCCGGCAAGCCGCTCCCCGAGCGCGGCCAGCTGCTGTTCTCCGGCATCAATGTCGATGCACGCACCGGCGATGTGATCCTGCGCATCCTGGTCGACAACCCGCAGCGCCAGCTGTTGCCCGGCATGTACGTGCGCGCGAAGGTGCCACGCGGTGCCCCGGCCAGTGCACTGACCGTGCCGCAGCAGGCCGTGCTGCGCAGTGCTGGCGGCCAGGCCTACGCCTGGGTGATCGGCGCCGACGGCAAGGCGGTGATCCGCACGCTGGAGGTGGACGGCAGCGTTGATCGCCAGTGGCTGGTGCGTACCGGCCTGAAGGCGGGCGAGAAGGTGGTGGTCGAGGGCCAGGAGCGCCTGCAGGAAGGCGTGGTGGTCGATGCGCGCGACTGGCAGAGGCCGGTCGCCAGCGCCGGTGCGATGCAGGCCGGCAGCAAGGGCTGAGCCTTTCCCGGGCCGGTCCCTCCAGGGAAATCCAACATGGCACGTTTCTTCATCGATCGCCCGGTGTTCGCCTGGGTGCTGGCGATCTTCATCATCCTGGCCGGCGTGTTGGCGATTCCGCAGCTCGCCGTGGAGCGCTATCCGGCGGTTTCGCCGCCGAGCGTCAGCATCTATGCCAGCTACCCGGGTGCCAGCCCGCAGACGCTGAACGATGCGGTGGTCGGCCTGATCGAGCGCGAGCTGTCCAGCGTCAAGCACCTGCTGTACTTCGAATCGTCGGTGGACACCTCCGGTGAAGCCTCGATCACCGCCACGTTCAAGCCCGGTACCAACCCCGAGCTGGCGCAGGTGGACGTGCAGAACCGGATCAAGGCGATCGAGCCGCGCCTGCCGCGCAGCGTGCGCCAGAACGGCCTGTTCGTGGAGGCCGCCGATTCCGGCTTCCTGATGCTGGTCGGCCTGCGTTCGCCGGACGCCAGCGTCAGCGAGGCGGCGCTGGGCGATTTCATGGCGCGCAACATCATCGAAGAGCTGCGCCGCATCGATGGCGTCGGCCGCGTGCAGTTGTTCGGTGCCGAGCAGGCGATGCGCGTGTGGCTGGACCCGACCCGGTTGACCGGCTACGGCCTGACCATGGGCGATGTGGCCGCCGCCATCGAGCAGCAGAACCTGGAGATCTCGCCGGGACGCATTGGTGATTCGCCGGGTGTTCCAGGCCAGCGCATCACCGTGCCGCTCAGCGCCGAGGGCCAGTTGTCCACGCCGGAACAGTTCGCCGCCATCGTGCTGCGTGCCGGGGCCGACGGTTCACGGGTGGTGCTGGGCGATGTCGCCCGCGTTGAACTGGGCGCGCAGAGCTATGCCTGGGGCACCCGCGAGGACGGCCATCCGGCCACCGCCGCCGGCGTGCAGCTGCGTCCCGGCGCGAACGCGGTGCGTACCGCGTCGGCGGTGCGTGAGCGCATGGCCGAACTGGCGCCGCTGCTGCCACGCGGCGTGGAATCGAGCATTCCGTTCGACACCGCGCCGTTCGTCAAGATCTCGATCCAGAAGGTGGTGCAGACGCTGCTGGAGGCCATGCTGCTGGTGTTCGCGGTGATGTACCTGTTCCTGCAGAACTGGCGCTACACGCTGATTCCGGCGCTGGTCGCACCGATCGCGCTGCTCGGCACCTTCGCGGTGATGCTGGCGCTGGGCTTCTCGATCAACGTGCTGACCATGTTCGGCATGGTGCTGGCGATCGGCATCATCGTCGACGACGCGATCGTGGTGGTCGAGGGCGTGGAACGGATCATGGCCGAGGAAGGCCTGCCGCCGCGCGAGGCCACCATCAAGGCGATGCGCGAGCTGACCGGTGCGGTGATCGGCATCACCCTGGTGCTGACCGCCGTGTTCATTCCGATGGCCTTGGCCAGCGGCTCGGTGGGCGCGATCTACCGCCAGTTCACCGTGGCGATGGCGGTGTCGATCCTGTTGTCGGCGCTGCTGGCGTTGAGCCTGACGCCAGCGCTGTGCGCGACCCTGCTGCGCCCGAACACCCATGGCCACCATGGTCGTGGTGGGCTGTTCGGTGCCTTCAATCGTGGCTTCGAGAAGATGACCGGGCGCTACCAGCGTGGCGTGGCCTCGGTGCTGCGGCGAAGCGGGCGGGTGATGGGCGTGTTCGCCGCACTGGTGGTGGCGCTGCTGCTGGGCCTGCACTGGCTGCCGGGCGCATTCCTGCCCGAAGAGGACCAGGGCTATTTCATGACCTCGATCCAGCTGCCGGCCGAAGCCACCGCCGAGCGCACGCTGGCCGTGGTCGAAGCCTACGAACGGCATGTGGCCTCGCGCCCAGGCATCGGCTCCAATCAGTCGATCCTTGGCTACAGCTTCTCTGGCTCCGGCCCGAGCGCGGCGCTGACCTACACCATGCTGAAGGACTGGGGCGAGCGCGCAGGCGCCACCGCGGCCGGCGAGGTGGAGGCCGCGCAGAAGGCGATGTCCACGATTGCCGAGGGCGAGGTGATGAGCGTGATGCCGCCGGCGATCGACAGCCTGGGCCGTTCGTCCGGGTTCTCGCTCGCCCTGCAGGCGCGTACCGGGCAGAGCCAGGCCGAGCTGCGCGCGGCCCTGCAGCAGCTGCTGAAGCTGGCCGAGGCCAGCCCGCTGCTGTCCGAGGTGCATGCCGATGGCCTGCCTGCAGGCACCAGCGTGCGGCTGGACATCGACCGCGCCAAGGCCGAGGCGATGGGCGTGGGCTTCGAACACATCAGCAGCACGCTGTCGGCTGCGATGGGCTCGCAGTACGTCAATGACTTCCCCAACAAGGGCCGGTTGCAGCAGGTGATCCTGCAGGCCGACGCGCCGCACCGCATGGAACTGGAGGACGTGCTGAAGCTGTACGTGCGCAACAGCGAGGGCGGCATGGTGGCGCTGTCCGAACTGGTGACCCCGCACTGGACCGAGGCGCCGCTGCAGCTGCAGCGCTACCTCGGCTTCCCGGCGCTGAACCTGTCCGGCGCCCCGGCCTCCGGGGTGTCGACCGGCCAGGCCATGGCGGAGATGGAGCGGCTGGCCGAAAAACTGCCGTCCGGCTTCGCCCTGCAGTGGACCAGCCAGTCGCTGCAGGAGCGTGAGTCGGGCGCGCAGGCGCCGTGGCTGCTGCTGTTGTCGATGCTGGTGGTGTTCCTGGTGCTGGCGGCGCTGTACGAGAGCTGGTCGATTCCGCTGGCGGTGATGCTGGTGGTGCCGTTGGGCCTGCTCGGCGCGGTCGCCGCCGTGTTGTTGCGCGGCATGCCCAACGACGTGTTCTTCAAGGTCGGCATGATCACCGTGATCGGGCTGTCGGCGAAGAACGCGATCCTCATCGTCGAGTTCGCGCGGCAGCTGCAGCAGCAGGGGCGCGGCCTGGTTGAAGCAGCGCTGGAGGCGGCGCGCCTGCGCCTGCGGCCGATCGTGATGACCTCGCTGGCGTTCGCGCTGGGCGTGGTGCCGCTGATGCTGGCGCAGGGCGCGTCGAAGGAAACCCAGCAGGGGATCGGAACCGGCGTGTTCGGCGGCATGGTCAGTGCGACCGTGCTGGCGGTGTTCTTCGTGCCGGTCTTCTATGTAGTGGTGCAGGGCGCGCGGCAGTGGATCGCGCAACGCCTGCGCAGGCGCCGGCCGATGCCGGAAGGATCCGTGGATGGAACGGGATATCGTTGAAGACCTGCATGAGCGGCAGTTGCTGGCGCTGGAGCAGCGCCTGTGCGCGGCGCTGCTGGAGAATGATCACGATGCGCTGACTGCACTGGTATCGCCAGCCTTGTTCATGATGGACGGGCAGGGCGGGCGCATGCTCGAGCTGCCGTGGCTGGGTGACTGGCTGGCCGGCAGCCTGCAGGTGCGCAGCCTGCAGTCGTACGCGGTGGAAACGCTGCTGTGTGGCCGTCTGGCGTTGCTGTCCAGCGACGTGCGATTGTCCGTGCGGCAGCAGGGCCGGGAGCATGAGCTGAAGCTGCGCCTTCTGCGGGTCTGGACCTGCAGTTCCGGCGGCAGCGGTGCGCAGCTGTTGTCGATGGCGGTGCTGGCCGCATGAGCGCGGTCAGGCCGCTTTCAGGCCCCGCTCACCGGCAGGTGGTAGGGTCGAAGATCTCTGTAGTGTCGACAAGGAGTCGAGCCATGCGTGTAGTTCCCAGTCTGTTGGCAGCCTCCCTCGGGTTGGTGCTGGCCGCGTGCCAGCCGGCACAGCCGCCCGCCGCGAGCGGCAATGATGCCGCGCCGCCGGCCGCGCCCGAACCGGCCGCCGGCGCCGGTACCGGCAGCGAGACCACTTACCAGTGTGGTGATCTGAGCGTGCGCGCGACCTTCAACGGCGAGGATGCGGCCACGGTGGTGATTGGCGAACGCACCTTCGCCATGACCTCCGAGCGTGCGGCGTCGGGTGCCAAGTACGGCGATGGCAAGGGCAACAGCTTCTGGACCAAGGGCAGCGATGACGGCCTGTTGAGCCTGAAGGGCGAAGCCGATCGCGAGTGCCATGCGGTCGAAGCCACCGAAGGCGATGGCAGCGCCGGCAATGCCGCGTTCCGTGCCACCGGCAATGAACCCGGCTGGCTTGCAGTCGTTGATGGCGATGCGCCGGGCCTGCAGGTGGAAGTCGATTATGGTGAGCGTCGCTTCGATGTGGCCAAACCCACCGAAGGCGCTGACGGCTGGAGCGGCAAGGCGTCTGATGGCACCGACGTCAAGCTCAGCTTCCAGCGCACCACCTGCCAGGACGACATGAGTGGCGAGGCATTCGATGCCAAGGTGAACCTGACCATCGGCACCCGCCAGTACCACGGTTGTGGCAATTTCGGCGCGAAGCAGCCGTAAGCCATCTGTAGAGCCGAGTCCACGCTCGGCTCTACATCATCGAGGGGTCAGCCCCCGCAGGGCTTCAGGTCGAGATCGAAGTCCAGGTCATAGCGTGTGTTGATTCCGATCAGCGCTGCGCGGACAGCGCAGTCACCGCGATGACGCGCGACCAGATCGGTGAAGATCTTCTCGCGGCCCTCGCAGTACTTCACGCTGGCCTCTTCCAGTTCGCGGCGACGCTCGTCGTCGTACGGCTCTTCGCCGGCGAAATGCTGGCAGGTGTTCTCGCGCGCGAGGAAGGCCTGCACGTCGGCCGGCATCGCGCAGTAGATGCGCACGTCATCGGCGTCGTACACATCGCCTGGGACCGGGCAACCGGCAGCCGCACGTGCCTTGTCCAGCTCTTCATCGCCTGAGGTCAGGTCGGTAGCGGGCTCCGCTTTGGCGGTGGCCTCGACGGCGGCCGGTGCCTCCACCGCAGGTGCGGCCGTCACGGCCGGAGTGGCCTTCGGCGTGGCGTCGGCAGCGTTGTCCGCTGCCTGCGGCGAGCACGCCGCAAGCAGGGACAGGCAGCCGATCAGCGCAAGGCGCTTAGTCGGCACGGCCAGCGAATTCGCCGGTGGCGGTGTTCACCAGCACGCGTTCGCCGTTGACGATGTACTCCGGCACCATGATCTCGATGCCGGTGTTGAGCTTGGCCGGCTTCGGGCGCTTGGTGGCGGTGCCGCCCTTCAGTTCCGGCGGGGTTTCGATCACTTCCAGCACCACCGAGGCCGGCAGCTGGATCGCCACCGGCTGCTCGTCGATCACCTGCACGTAGATGCCGGTCAGGCCGTCGGTGATGTAGCCGGCGTCGTCGCCGATCACGTCCGCGTCCAGGGTGTACGGGGTGTAGTCCTCGTCATCGAGGAACACGAACGCATCGCCATCCTTGTACGAATAGGTGGACTGGCGGCGCAGCAGTTCGACCTCGACCAGGTTGTCGTCGGCATCGAAGCTGGCATCGAGCTTGTTGCCGCCCGGCACGCTGTACATGATGAAGCGGAAGCGGACGTTGCCGCCGCGACCCTGCGGCGAGCTGCGCTCGATGTCGCGGATCTGGTACACGCCGTTGTTGTACTCGACGACGTTGCCCTTCTTGATGTCGTTGGCTTTCATGGTGATCTAGGTCGTTGGGGGAGGGCGCCGTCCCGGCGCCCGGGGGGAATCACTTCGGAGCGAGGCGGGTAGCGCCGTCCAGGCGGATGGTCTCGCCGTTGAGGTAGGTGTTGCCGAGGATGAAGCCGACCAGGCTGGCGAAGTCTTCCGGCTTGCCCAGGCGCGACGGGAACGGGATCGACGCGGCCAGCGACTGCTGCACCGCCTCGGGCATGCCATCCACCATCGGCGTCCAGAACACGCCCGGGGCGATGGTGTTGACGCGGATGCCGAAGCGCGACAGTTCGCGCGCCATCGGCAGCGTCATCGACACCACGCCGCCCTTGCTGGCTGCATAGGCGGCCTGGCCGATCTGGCCTTCATAGGCGGCGATGCTGGCGGTGTTGATGATCACGCCGCGCTCGCCGTCGGTGCCGGCTTCGTTGTGCTGCATGCGGTTGGCCGCGGCCTTGGCCACGTTGAAGCTGCCGACCAGGTTGACCATCACCGTGCCCTGGAAGCCGGCCAGCGGCATCGGGCCTTCCTTGCCCAGCACGCGGCCGGCGCCGAGGATGCCGGCGCAGTTCATCGCCACGTTCAGGCCGCCGAGGAAATCGTGGGCCTGGTCGATGGCTGCCGAGACGGCCGCTTCATCGCTGACGTTGACGTTGAAATAGCGGGCCTTGTCGGTACCCAGCCCGGCAACGGCGGAGGCGCCCTTGTCGTCGTTGAGGTCGAACAGGGCCACCTTGCCGCCCTGGGCGACGAGGTGCTGGGCCACGGCCAGGCCGAGGCCGGAAACGCCGCCAGTGATCACGGCACGTACGGAAGACAGCTGCATTGAACGGTCCTGCAGGTTCGAGAACCGCCGATTCTAACGGAAGCCGCGACCGCCGCTGTTGTGCACTGCGCCGCCTTTACGGGGCGGCGCAGCGCAACGGTCAGCCGGCGGCGGCCAGCGCCTGCCCGGTGCGGCTGGCGGTGGCGCGGCCGAGCAGGCCGGCCAGCCAGCGGCCGGTCTCGGCCAGTGCCGGCAGGTCCACGCCGCTGTCCAGGCCCAGGCCCTGCAGCAGGTAGACCACATCCTCGCTGGCGACGTTGCCGCTGGCGCCCTTGGCATACGGGCAGCCACCGGCGCCGGACACCGCGCTGTCGACCACGCGCACGCCTTCTTCCAGGCAGGTGGCGATGTTGGCGATGGCCTGGCCGTAGGTGTCGTGGAAGTGCACGGCCAGTGCCGCCATCGGAATCTCGGCGGCAACCGCCTGCAGCATCGCCCGTGCCTTGCGCGGGGTGCCGACGCCGATGGTGTCGCCCAGCGAGATTTCGTAACAGCCCATCTGGTGCAGGGCACGCGCCACGCGGACCACGTCGGCCAGTGGCACCTCGCCCTGGTAGGGGCAGCCGAGCACGGTGGAGACGTAGCCGCGCACGCGCACGCCATCGGCGGCGGCGCGGCGCAGGATCGGCTCGAACCGGGCCAGCGATTCGTCGATGCCGGCATTGGTGTTGGTACGGTTGAACGCCTCGGAGGCGGCGGTGAACACCGCCACTTCCTCCACGCCCACCGCACGGGCGCGGTCGTAGCCCTGTTCGTTCGGTACCAGCACCGGGTAGTGGATGCCGGGCCGGCGCTGGATGCCGGCGAAGACATCGGCGGCGTCGGCCAACTGCGGGATCCACTTCGGGCTGACGAAGCTGGTCGCCTCGATGCTGCGCAGGCCGGTGGCCGACAGGCGGTTGATCAGTTCGATCTTGTCGGCGGTGGCCACCGACTGCTTTTCGTTCTGCAGGCCGTCACGCGGGCCGACCTCGACGATGCGGACGTAGTCGCTCATGCGGCCACCTCGTCGGCGGGGCGGTGGCAGACCGCCTCGATGTTGTTGCCGTCCGGGTCGAGCACGAAGGCGCCGTAATAGTCGGGGTGGTACCACGGGCGCAGGCCCGGCGCGCCGTTGTCGCGGCCGCCGGCGGCGAGGGCGGCGGCATGGAAGGCGTCCACCTGGTCGCGGCTGGTGCAGGCGAAGGCCACGTGCACGCCGTGGCTGGCGGTGCCGCCATTGCCGAGCCAGAAGAACGGCTTGCCGTCGCTGCCGAAGCCGATGTGGTCGTGCGCGCCGGTCTGTTCGGCGGTCACTTCCATCATCACGCCGATCTGCAGCGGCGCCAGTGCCTGCAGGAAGAAGGTCTTGCTGCGCGCCAGGTCGGCGCTGGTCAAACCAAGATGATCGAGCATGTTCAGGCTTCCGTGACCCAGTGGGGCGCGCGCTTGTCGAGGAAGGCGCCCAGGCCTTCCTGGCCCTCGGCGGACACCCGCAGGCGCGCGATCAGGGCGGCATTATCCCGATCCAGCGCGTCGCGGTCATGGCTGTCGCGGACCTGCCGGACCAGCTGCTTGGCGGTGGACGAGGCGATCGGGCCGGCCTTGTCGAGCAGGGCCAGCTGCCGCTCCAGCGCCTCGTCCAGGCGCTCGGGCTCGACCAGCTGGTGGACCAGGCCGATGCGCAGTGCGGTATCGGCGTCGAAGTGCTCGCCGGTGGCGAACCAGCGGCGCGCCTGGCGCGGGCCGATGGCCTCGATCACGTAGGGCGAGATCACCGCCGGCAGCAGGCCCAGACGGCTTTCGGTCAGGCCGAAGCGGGCCGAGGTGCTGGCGATGGCGATGTCGCAGCAGGCGACCAGGCCGACGCCGCCGCCGAAGGCCGCGCCGTGGATCCGGGCCAGGGTCGGCTTGGGCAGCTCGTCCAGGGTGCGCATCAGTCGCGCCAGCGCCAGCGAGTCCTCGCGGTTGTCGGCTTCGCTGGCGGCGGCCATGCCGCGCATCCACTGCATGTCGGCACCGGCCGAGAAGGAGGCGCCGTGGCCGGCCACCACCACGGCCCGGACCGAATCATCGCGGCCGGCGGCCTCCAGCGCAGCGGTCAGCCGGGCGATCAGGCTGGCGTCAAAGGCGTTGTGCAGCTCCGGCCGGTTCAGCCAGAGAGTGAGGGTGGCGCCGCTGCGCTCGATCTGCAAAGCATCGTTCATGGGATTCCAGGGTCACTCCATACCTGTATGGATCATAGCGGGCCATTGGTCATGGGCCATGACGCGACGCGGGAATGTTAGAATCGAGAACCATTTACATCCAGCAGAGAACACGCTAGATGACGCTGTCCGAACTGCCGCTGCACACCTCGGCCGTGGTCGAGTCCGTGCAGGACCTGCATGCCAACGATGCCATTGCCCGTCGCCTGCGCGAGCTGGGTTTCGTGAAGGGCGAGGAAGTGCGCCTGGTGGCCAAGGGCCCGGTGGGGGGCGAACCGCTGCTGGTGCAGGTCGGGTTCACCAGGTTCGCGCTGCGGATCAGTGAAGCCAAGCGCGTCGTGGTCGACGCCGCCAGCCAGGAACGACGTGCATGACCGCTACCACCGCTACCGCCCCCCTGCGCATCGCGCTGGTCGGTAACCCGAACAGCGGCAAGACCGCGCTGTTCAACCAGCTGACCGGCAGCCGGCAGAAGGTCGCCAACTACACCGGCGTCACCGTCGAGCGCAAGGAAGGCCGCCTGCGCGCGCCGTCCGGCCGTGAATTCGCCGTGCTTGACCTGCCGGGCGCCTACAGCCTGCAGCCGGCCAGCCTGGACGAGGCGATCACCCGCGACCTGTGCCGGGGCTTCTACCCGGGCGAAGCCGCACCGGACGTGCTGCTGTGCGTGATCGACGCCACCAACCTGCGCCTGCACCTGCGTTTCGCGCTGGAACTGCGCGAACTGGGCAAGCCGATGGTGGTGGCCCTGAACATGGTCGATGCGGCCCAGCGCCGCGGCATCCAGGTGGACGTGGCCGCGCTGGAGCGCGAGCTGGGCGTGCCGGTGGTGGAGACCGTGGCGGTGCGCAAGCAGGGCGCCAAGGCCCTGGTCGAGCGCCTCGATGCGATGGTTCCGCACCTGGATGCGCCGGTGCCGGGCCCGGAGGGTGGCATCGACTACCATGCCAAGGTGCGCGAGATCCTGTCGGTCGCCGTGCGCATGCCGGCGCGGACCGCGAAGATCGACGACGCGCTGGACCGCTGGCTGCTGCACCCGGTGTTCGGCCTGGTCAGCCTCGCCGTGGTGATGTTCCTGATCTTCCAGGCGGTGTACGCCTGGGCGACGCCGGTGATGGACGGCATCGAGGCCGGTTTCGCCTGGCTCGGTACTTTCGTCGGCAGCGTGCTGCCGGAAGGCCCGCTGGCCAGCCTGCTGACCGACGGCATCATCGCCGGCGTCGGTGGCGTGGTGGTGTTCCTGCCGCAGATCCTGATCCTGTTCTTCTTCATCCTGGTGCTGGAGGAATCCGGCTACCTGCCGCGTGCGGCATTCCTGCTCGACCGCATGATGGCGGCCGCCGGCCTGTCCGGCCGTTCGTTCATCCCGCTGCTGTCCAGCTTCGCCTGTGCGGTGCCGGGCATCATGTCCACCCGCAGCATCCAGGACCCGCGTGACCGCCTGGCCACGATCCTGGTCGCGCCGCTGATGACCTGCTCGGCGCGCCTGCCGGTGTACGCGCTGCTGATCGGTGCGTTCATTCCGCAGAAGACGGTGTGGGGCGTGTTCAACCAGCAGGGCCTGGTGCTGTTCGGCCTGTACGCGGCGGGCATTCTCAGTGCGCTGGCGATGTCGTGGATCATGAAGAAGTGGCGCCGCGACAAGAGCGAGCATCCGCTGATGCTGGAGCTGCCGTCGTACCGCCTGCCGCACGTGCGCGACCTGGCGGTCGGCCTTTACGAGCGCGGCATGATCTTCCTCAAGCGCGTTGGCGGCATCATCCTGGCGCTGACCATCCTGTTGTGGGTACTGCTGTCGTTCCCGGCGGCACCGGCTGGCGCCACGATGCCGGCGATCGACTACAGCTTCGCCGGCCAGATCGGTCATGCGATGGCGGTGTTCTTCGCGCCGCTGGGCTTCAACTGGCAGATCTGCATTGCACTGATTCCGGGCCTGGCTGCGCGCGAAGTGGCGGTGTCCTCGCTGGCGACCGTGTACGCGCTGTCGGCGGCCGATGACGATGCCGCCAGCCAGGCGCTGACTCCGCTGATCAGCGACGGCTGGTCGCTGGCCACCGCGCTGTCGCTGCTGGTCTGGTACATCTACGCCCCGATGTGCATCTCGACGCTGGCCACCATCAAGCGCGAGACCAATTCGTGGAAGACGATGGCCTTCTCGGCGTTCTACCTGTTTGCTGCGGCCTACGTGGCTGCGCTGATCACCTGCCAGGTGACCAGGGCGCTGGGAGGCGGCTGATGGACCGTGGACTGCTGCTGCAGTACCTGATCATCGCGGTGGCCGTGCTGGTCAGTGCCTGGGTGGTGCTGAAGAAGCAGTTCCCGGGCACCGTGCGCACGCTGCGCGGGGCACTGGCGCTGGCCCTGCTGAAGCCGGGCCGCGCTGCCTGGCTGCAGGCGCTGGGGCGGAAGATCGCGCCGCCGGCGACGGGCGGTGGTGGTGCCTGTGGCGGTTGCGACAGCTGCGGACCGACGCCGCCCAAACAGCATTGACTCTGCCTTGGTAGGTGCGAACCTTGGTTCGCACGCTCCCGGATCCACGCATGGCGTGGATCTACTAGACCTCTCTACGGATGATCGCGCGGAAACTTCCGTCCTGGTTCAGTCGCCGCACCGACTCCCGGTTTCCATGGGCTGCCGCGAAGCCCGCCACGTCGGCCAGGGCATCAAGCAGCAGGCCTTTCAGTCCGTCACGGTTTCCGGCCTCCAGCAGGTCGTCAAGGTCCTGCTGGATGAACGCCCGGCGCAGGCCCGGCGTTTCTTCGATCCGCCAGTCGACATGGGGCGTGGGAATGCTGGAGCGGTACCGGAAAGCCGTTTCAAGATCGTCAGGCGTGAGGGGATACGCGAGCAGCTCTGGAAAGTAGAGCCCGGCATTCACATAGAAACCCCGGCTTTCGCTGGCGCGTTGGTGATTGACGACAAGCAGGGCGGCATCCAGCAAGCGGTAGCGGGTCGTCGACGTGCCGGCAAAGCCGGTCTTCCGGGCGCACTTGCTGAAGACGGTCGAGGATTTCATGGGCTTTGCCTGGGCCGGAAGCGGGGCCCACAGCCTTGAGGCGCAGTGCCTGGCGGTCAATTGGCAAACGCGACACTGGAACGTGGCCCGTATTTCATCCACGCATGGCGTGGATCTACCTGGCGCGTGAACCCAGCTCTGCTGCCAACGCCAGCCATCGTTCCCGCTGCGCCGGGCTGCTGCTGCGTACCGCACCGAGTCGGCTGACCCGCACCGGGCGGATGCCGCAGAATTCCAGGATGGTGGCGCGGATCTGGGTGATGCCCGGGTCGCGGTAGATCCAGCGGTAATACCAGGGCGGCGTATCCAGCG
Organism: Stenotrophomonas sp. S4; assembly: GCF_054187805.2. NCBI lineage: Bacteria > Pseudomonadati > Pseudomonadota > Gammaproteobacteria > Lysobacterales > Lysobacteraceae > Stenotrophomonas > Stenotrophomonas sp. S4. The sequence goes on from NZ_CM196188.1 coordinate 2,169,544, forward strand.
TGGTGATCACCCGCGCGCTGCGGCCAGCCAGCAACCGGTCCCACCACACCGAATCGCGCCGGTAGCGGAAGGCGTACCCCGGCAGCAGCACGCGATCGAAGAAGCCCTTCAGCAGCGCCGGCATCGCACCCCACCAGGTGGGATAGGCCAGCACCAGATGATCGCAGGCCTCGATCGCATCCGCCGCGTCCTGCAGGCCGGCTTCCAGTGGCTGGATCTGGCGGTAGCCATGGCGCAGCACCGGATCGAACTCGAGGTCACCCAATGCGATCAGGCGCACCCGATGGCCGGCATTCTCGGCAGCCGTGGCGTAGCGCTGGGCGAGGGCGCCGCACAGGCTGTCGCGGTCGGGATGGCCAAGCAGGATCAGGATGGAGCGGGACACGGCAACCTCGGGCAATGGAATGTGCGCAAGGTTGGGGTCTGCCCCAGGGACAGAGTCAAACGCCAGGGGTGCAGCCGCTGAGTTCCAGCACGCAGTCACTGCTGCCGGAGTGCAGCCATTGCCGCAGTTCGTCGCTGACCTGCTGCAGGTGGAGCTCGACCTGCGCCAGCCGTGCCCGCTCGCTGGCAATGCGGCAGCGCTGCTGTTCCAGCAAGGCCAGCACCGCCGGCCAGTCGAGCCGTCCGTCGCGGCCCTGCAGACGGGAGACTGCGGCCAGGGTGATGCCCAGCGCCAACGCCTGGCGGATCAACTGCACCCAGGCCACATCCTGTTCGCTGTAGTCGCGATAGCGGTTCAGTCGCGGCACCGGCGGCAGCAGTCCGCGCGCCTCGTACAGGCGGATGGCCTTGGCGCTGGCGCCGGTCAGGCGGCTGACCTCGGAAATGCGCATTGGCTCAGTCCCGCACCAGTCCGCCATCGACCACCAGGTTCTGCCCGGTCATCGCGCGCGACCACGGGCTGGCGAAGAACAGCGCGGCATCGGCGAACTCGGCCGGGGTGGTGACGCTGCGCAGTGGCGTGTTTGCGGCGATGTAGTCGAACACCGCTTCGGGCGTGGCGGCGCTGGCATCGGTAGTGCGCAGCAGGCCACCGGACAGCATGTTCACGGTGATGCCATGCGGGCCGAGGTCGCCGGCCAGGGTGCGGGTCAGCGACAGCAGCGCGGCCTTGGCGGCGGTGTAGTCGTGGTAGGGCACGACCGGGTTCTGGAACAGATTGGTGCCGATGTTGATGACCCGGCCGAAGCGACGGGCCTGCATGCCGGGCAGGGCGGCCTGCACGGTGTTCAGCGCGCCACGCACGCTGCCCTCGAACTGCGCCTGGAACGCCGGCCAGCCGATGGCAGCAGCGCCGTCGCGGGCATCACCATTGAACGAGAAGGCGGCCAGCGCGTTGTTGACCACCGTGGTGACGCCCTGGCCGAAGTGCCCCAGCGCCTGCTGCAGCATCGCATCGACCTGGCCGCGGTCGGTGACGTCGGCCGGCAGCGCGATCGCCTGGCCGCCCAGCTCGGCGGCCAGCGCACGTGCGGCGACTTCGCTGCGGTGATAGTTGACGATGACGCGCGCGCCCTGCGCCGCGAACGCGCGGGCGATGTGCTGGCCGAGGCCGCGGCCGGCGCCGGTGACCAGCACCAGCTGTTCGCTGATCTGCATGAGGGGGCTGCCATCCATTGCATGAAAGGGCATGCAGCGTAGCAGTGATGGCGCTTGCCGGAGCAGGCGTGCTGCCGCTAGCCTGCAGGCATGAACCAGACTCCCCTGCGATTGCTTATTCACGGTGCCTCCGGGCGCATGGGCCAGGCCCTGCTGCGGCTGGCCGCCGAACATCCCGAAACCCTGCAGATCGTGGCCGCAGTGACCGGCCGTGCGCCGGCGCAGCGCGTGGTCGACGGCGTGCCGTTCTTCGGTGCCAGCGAACTGTCCGGCGCGCCGGTGTTCGACGTGGCGATCGACTTCAGCCTGCCGGAGGGTTTCGACCCGCTGCTGGCGTTGTGCGTGGAGCGGGGTGCAGGGCTGGTGTCGGGCACCACCGGCATCTCCAGCGCGCAGCGGCAGGCGTTGGAGGCCGCTGCGGCGTCCATCCCGCTGGTCTGGGCCTCGAACTTCAGCCTGGGCGTGGCGGTACTGGACGAGCTGGTGGAACGCGCGGCGCAGGCGCTGGCCGGCTGGGACTGTGACATCGTCGAATCGCACCACACGCAGAAGAAGGACGCGCCGTCGGGCACCGCGCTGACCCTGGGCGCGGCCGCGCAGCGGGGCGGGGCGGAGCCGCATTACGCCAGCCTGCGTGCCGGCGACATCGTCGGCGAGCATCTGGTGCAGTTCACCGGCCCGGGCGAGCGCATCGAGCTGGTGCACCGGGCCACCAACCGCGACATCTTCGCCCGCGGCGCCCTGTTCGCCGCCCGCCAGCTGCAGGGCCGGGCCCCGGGCAGCTATCGGGTGCGGGACCTGCTGCAGTAAGGCGGGCTGATTCCTGGGGTCGGATCCCTTTCCAGCGGAAAGGGCTCTGACCCCATCCGAGGGCGCCTGGGGTCAGAGCCTTTCCCATCCGGGAAAGGATCCGACCCCGCCTCCGGCCCGCATACGCCGCCGGATTGAAATGAATGCGCAATCGCCTGTTTACAATGCGCGATAACCGCTGGCGCGAGCGCCCCGGCAGCGCTACAATTCGCACTCGCCGAATCACGAAAGCCGGACCGGTCCCAGACCGTACGTCCGCGCTTTTTTGCAACCGGATTTCCGTGAAGCGCAGGCGTGACTTCGGCAGCCCCCTCGGTAGCCAAAGTGAGATTCCCGTGACCCAAGCCGCAATCCTCGTCCTCGAAGACGGCACCGTATTCGAGGGCGAATCCGTAGGCGCGCCCGGCCTGTCCGTCGGTGAGGTGGTGTTCAACACCGCCATGACCGGCTACCAGGAAGTGCTGACCGACCCGTCCTACGCCCGGCAGATGGTCACGCTGACCTATCCGCATATCGGTAACACCGGCATGACCGACCAGGACAATGAAGCGTCCAAGGTGTGGTCGGCCGGCCTCATCGTGCGCGACGTTCCGCGCCGTCCCAGCAACTGGCGCAGCCAGGTGTCGCTGCAGGACTGGCTGATCCAGCGTGGCGTGGTCGCCATCGCTGGCATCGACACCCGCAAGCTGACCCGCATCCTGCGCGAGAAGGGCGCGCAGAACGGTGCGCTGATGGCCGGTGACATCGACGTGGAAAAGGCACTGGAAGCCGCCCGCAAGTTCCCGGGGCTGAAGGGCATGGATCTGGCCAAGGTCGTCACTACCGAGAAGACCTACACCTGGACCGAGGGCCAGCTGGACCTGGATGCCAATGCCTTTGTCAGCGTGCCGGCGAAGTTCAAGGTCGTGGCCTACGATTTCGGCGTGAAGACCAACATCCTGCGCATGCTGGCCGAGCGCGGCTGCGAAGTGACCGTGGTGCCGGCGCAGACCCCGGCCGCCGAAGTGCTGGCGCTGAAGCCGGACGGCGTGTTCCTGTCCAACGGCCCGGGTGACCCGGAACCGTGCGACTACGCGATCGAAGCGATCAAGACCTTCATCGACGTGAAGATCCCGACCTTCGGCATCTGCCTGGGCCACCAGCTGCTGGGCCTGGCCTCGGGCGCACAGACCATGAAGATGGGCCACGGCCACCACGGTGCCAACCACCCGGTGCAGGACCTGGACAGCGGCCGGGTGATGATCACCTCGCAGAACCACGGCTTCGCGATCGATGAAGCGACCCTGCCGGCGACCCTGCGCGTGACCCACCGCTCGCTGTTCGACGGCACCAACCAGGGCGTGGCCCGCACCGACGTGCCAGCGTTCTCGTTCCAGGGCCATCCGGAAGCGTCGCCCGGCCCGACCGATGTCGGTCCGCTGTTCGACCGCTTCGTGGTGCTGATGGAGCAGGCCAAGGCGTGATCAGTACGCCGCCGGCCGGCCGGTGGCGTCGCGATGGACCGTAAACCCCGCATCGCTGCTGCCGCTGGCGCGGCGCTGCGGATCAAGATTCCTGATCGACAGCGTGCGATCACCCCCCTTGTCACGCTGTACTGACTTAGAGAAGAAAATGCCCAAGCGCACTGACCTCAAGACCATCCTCATCATCGGTGCTGGCCCGATCGTCATCGGCCAGGCCTGCGAGTTCGACTACTCCGGCGCCCAGGCCTGCAAGGCCCTGCGTGACGAGGGTTACCGCGTGGTGCTGGTCAACAGCAACCCGGCCACGATCATGACCGACCCGGAGATGGCCGACGCCGTCTACATCGAGCCGATCAACTGGCAGACGGTCGAGAAGATCATCGCCAAGGAGAAGCCCGATGCGCTGCTGCCGACCATGGGTGGCCAGACCGCGCTGAACTGCGCGCTGGACCTGGCCGACCACGGCGTGCTGGAGAAGTACAACGTCGAACTGATCGGCGCCAAGCGCGAAGCGATCCGCATGGCCGAAGACCGCGAGCTGTTCCGCGTCGCCATGGGTGAGATCGGCCTGGAATGCCCGACCGCCGCCGTCGCCCACACGCTGGACGAAGCGCTGGAAATCCAGACCCGCGTCGGCTACCCGACCATCATCCGCCCCAGCTTCACCCTGGGCGGCAGCGGTGGTGGCATCGCCTACAACCGCGAAGAGCTGGTCGAGATCGTCAGCCGCGGCCTGGAACTGTCGCCGACCACCGAAGTGTTGGTGGAAGAGTCGGTGCTGGGCTGGAAGGAGTTCGAGATGGAAGTGGTCCGCGATACCGCGGACAACTGCATCATCGTCTGCTCGATCGAAAACCTGGACCCGATGGGCGTGCACACCGGTGACTCGATCACCGTGGCGCCGGCGCAGACCCTGACCGACAAGGAATACCAGCGCCTGCGCGACGCCTCCATCGCCGTGCTGCGCAAGATCGGCGTCGATACCGGTGGCTCGAACGTGCAGTTCGGCATCAACCCGAAGACCGGCCGCGTGGTCGTCATCGAGATGAACCCGCGCGTGTCGCGTTCCTCGGCGCTGGCCTCCAAGGCCACCGGCTTCCCGATTGCCAAGGTCGCCGCCAAGCTGGCCGTGGGTTACACCCTGGACGAACTGAAGAATGAAATCACCGGTGGCCTGACCCCGGCCTCGTTCGAGCCGTCGATCGACTACGTCGTCACCAAGATCCCGCGCTTCGCCTTCGAGAAGTTCCCGGCCGCCGATGCGCGCCTGACCACCCAGATGAAGTCGGTGGGCGAGGTGATGGCAATGGGCCGTACCTTCCAGGAGTCGGTGCAGAAGGCGCTGCGTGGCCTGGAAACCGGCAAGGTCGGCTTCGACCCGACCGGCCTGGACCTGAGCAACGAGGAAGACCTGCAGACCCTGCGTCGCGAGCTGAAGGCGCCGGGCCCGGAGCGCCTGTTCTTCGTCGCCGATGCGTTCCGCGCCGGCATGAGCGTGGAAGAGATCTACGCGCTGTCGTTCATCGATCACTGGTTCCTGGACCAGATCGAGGAAATCATCGCTGCGGAAGCTGACGTCGCCGCCGGTGGCATCGACGCGCTGGACGCCGCACGCCTGCGCAAGCTGAAGCGCGCTGGCTTCTCCGACGCGCGCCTAGCGCAGCTGACCGGAACCAACGAAGCCGCCATCCGCGCGCTGCGTCGTGCGCACAAGGTGCGCCCGGTCTACAAGCGCGTGGACTCCTGTGCCGGTGAATTCTCCACCGGTACCGCCTACCTGTACTCGACCTACGAGGACGAGTGCGAGGCTGCGCCGAGCAACCGCGACAAGATCATGATCCTGGGCGGTGGCCCGAACCGCATCGGCCAGGGCATCGAGTTCGACTACTGCTGCGTGCACGCGGCACTGGCGCTGCGCGAGGATGGCTATGAAACCATCATGGTCAACTGCAACCCGGAAACCGTGTCGACCGACTACGACACCTCCGACCGCCTGTACTTCGAACCGCTGACCCTGGAAGACGTGCTGGAAATCGTCGAACTGGAACAGCCGAAGGGCGTGATCGTGCAGTACGGCGGGCAGACCCCGCTGAAGCTGGCGCGCGCGCTGGAAGCCAACGGCGTGCCGGTGATCGGCACCAGCCCGGACTCGATCGACCTGGCCGAAGACCGCGAGCGCTTCCAGCAGCTGGTCGACAAGCTGGGCCTGAAGCAGCCGCCGAACCGCATCGCCCGCAACGACCAGGAAGCCCTGCTGCTGGCCCGCGAGATCGGCTACCCGCTGGTGGTGCGCCCGAGCTACGTGCTGGGCGGCCGTGCGATGGAGATCGTCTACGGCGAAGCCGACCTGGCCCGCTACGTGCGCGACGCGGTGAAGGTGTCCAACGATTCGCCGGTGCTGCTGGACCGCTTCCTCGACAACGCCGTCGAGTGCGACGTCGACATCATTGCCGATGCGCAGGGCAACGTCCTGATCGGCGGCGTAATGGAGCACATCGAAGAAGCCGGCGTGCACTCGGGCGATTCCTCGTGCTCGCTGCCGCCGTACTCGCTGTCGGCTGAAACCCAGGCCGAGCTGCGCCGCCAGGTGGTGGAACTGGCCAAGGCCCTGAACGTGGTCGGCCTGATGAACACCCAGTTCGCGATCCAGACCAGCGATGAAGGTGCCGACACCATCTACCTGCTGGAAGTGAACCCGCGTGCCTCGCGCACCGTGCCGTTCGTGTCCAAGGCCACCGGCATGCCGCTGGCCAAGATCGCCGCCCGCTGCATGGCCGGCAAGACGCTGGCCGAGCAGGGCGCGACCAAGGAAATCGTGCCGGACTACTACTCGGTGAAGGAAGCGATCTTCCCGTTCGCCAAGTTCCAGGGCGTCGACCCGATCCTCGGGCCGGAGATGCGCTCCACCGGTGAGGTGATGGGCGTCGGCCGCACCTTCAACGCTGCCTTCGCGCGTGCGCAGGAAGCGGGAGGCATCAAGGCGCCGCCGGTCGGCAAGGCCTTCGTCTCGGTCCGCGATCCGGACAAGAAGCGCGTGCTGCCGGTGGCCAAGGCGCTGCTGGCGCGTGGCTACAGCCTGGTCGCCACCCGTGGCACCGCCGCATGGCTGCAGCAGCACGGCATGGACTGCGAGATCATCAACAAGGTGGTCGAAGGCCGTCCGCACATCGTCGACTCGATCAAGAACGGTGAGATCGTCTACATCGTCAACACGACTGAAGGTCGTTCGGCGATCAACGACTCGTTCTCGATCCGTCGCGAGGCGCTGCAGCATCGCGTCACCTACTCGACCACCATTGCCGGCGCCAAGGCGCTGGTGGATTCACTGGAATTCCGTGGCACCGGCCCCGTCTGGTCGCTGCAGGAGCTGCACAAGGAGTTGAATGCATGAGAGCCCCCATCACGATGAAGGGCGCGCAGAAGCTGCGCGACGAACTGGATCACCTGAAGTCGGTCAAGCGCCCGAAGGTGATCGCCGCCATCGCCGAAGCGCGTGAGCATGGCGACCTGAAAGAGAACGCCGAGTACCACGCTGCGCGCGAGGAACAGGGCTTCATCGAAGGCCGCATCAAGCAGCTGGAAGGCGAGCTGTCACACGCCGAGATCATCGACGTGAGCAAGCTCAACGCTGGCTCCAAGGTGGTGTTCGGTGCCAGCGTGACCCTGGCCGACGTGGAAACCGACGAAGAGAAGAAGTACCAGATCGTCGGTGACCTGGAAGCGGACATCAAGCTGGGCCTGATCGCGATTTCCTCGCCGGTGGCACGCGCGATGATCGGCAAGCTGGAAGGCGATTCGATCGTGATCGACGCCCCGGCCGGCCAGCGCGAGTACGAGATCGTCAGCGTCAGCTACGTGGACTGACCCAGTGGCAACGGCGACCCTGCTGTTGCCGGCGCGCAGCCGCTTTGCCGCGGCTGCGCTGCCGGACGATGTGGCGCGTGCGCTCGGCCGCGCCACGACGGTGCAGGTCGCGCCGGGCGAACGCGCGCAGCTGACGCGCCATTTCACGGTCGCCGCGCCGCACTGGCCGGTGGCCGCGTTGACCCGCCAGCGCGACGTCGGCGATGCGGCGGGCGCCAGTTGGCTGCGTGCCGATCCGGCCTGCATGGTGCCGGACATGCACGGCGCGCGGATGATGGCCTACGGCGAAACGCTGCGGCCGACGCTGGCCGACTGCCTGGCCCTGCTGCCGGTGCTGCAGCCGTTGTTCGCCGATGCCGGGTTCGTGCTCGACGCACCGGACCCTTCGCGCTGGTACCTGCGGCTTCCGATCGACCTGGCCCTGCCGGATTTCGACAGTCCGGACGAGGTGCTGGGCGATGACCTGTTCTCGCACCTGCCGGAAGGCGAGGGCGGCCGCCGCTGGCGGGCGCTGATGACCGAGGCGCAGGTGCTGCTGCACAACCATTCCTGGAACCAGCAGCGCGCCGCGCAGGGACAACAGCCGATCAATTCGCTGTGGTTCTGGGGCGGCGGCGTGATGCCGGTGTCGGTCAGTACGCCGCACGCACAGGTGCGCAGCCGCGATGCGCTGCTGCAGGGCCTGGCCCTGGCTGCCGGAGTGGCCGTGGATGGTGAGCAGGCGGTGGATGCACTGGTCGACCTGCGCCAGCTGCGCTCTTTGCAGCAGCTCGGCAATGATGCGATCCGCCCGCTGCTGGCCGCGTTGAAGCGTGGCGAGCTGCAGCGGCTGGTGCTGGATTTCGAGGACGGCTTGCAGTTCCAGCTGGACCGTGGCCAGCGCTGGCAGTTCTGGAAGAAGCCGCGCCAGCTTCACGATTGATCGGGGTCGGATCCGTTTTCCATCGGAAAACGGCTCTGACCCCAGATGTTTGCCGGGGTTGCCGGCCAGCGGCCGGCACTACCGCCGCTGCCGGGCGCAATCCCGCCAGCCTCTCCCACGCGCGGTATCATCCCTCTGTCTTTCGTAACCGGCGATGCCGATGTCCCTTGCCGCCGATGCCGTGCAGCCCACCTCTGATACGCCGATGATCCGCCGCCGCGATGCGGTCGTGCCCGGCAGCTGGCCAGAGGGCACGCTGCCGCTGCTGGCGCGGCTTTACGCCAGTCGTGGCGCAGGTACACCGGAACTGGCGCAGCCGAAGCTGGGCAATCTGCATGCGCCCGAGCTGCTGACCGGAATCGACGATGCGGTGGGACTGCTGGTCGAGGCCGTCGCCAACGATAAGCGCATCCTGGTGGTCGGCGATTTCGACTGCGATGGTGCTACCGCCTGTGCGGTCGGTGTGCGAGGCCTGCGCATGCTCGGCGCGCAGCACGTCTTCCACGCGGTGCCGAACCGCATGGTGCACGGCTATGGCCTGTCACCTTCACTGGTGGAGGAACTGGCCGAGCTGAAACCGGACCTGCTGGTTACTGTCGATCACGGCATTGCCTGCCACGCGGGTGTGAGCGCGGCCAAGGCGCGTGGCTGGCAGGTGCTGGTCACCGACCACCATCTGCCGGGCCCGCAGTTGCCGCCGGCCGACGTGATCGTTGATCCGAATCTGGACGGCGACGCCTTCCCCAGCAAGTCGCTGGCCGGTGTCGGCGTGATCTTCTACGTGCTGATGGCGCTGCGCCGTCAGATGCGCGAGGCCGGCGTTTTTGCCGATGGCAAGGGGCCGGACCTGACCACGCTGCTGGACCTGGTGGCGGTCGGTACCGTTGCCGACCTGGTAGCGCTGGACCCGAACAACCGTGCGCTGGTCAGCGCAGGCCTGCGCCGTCTGCGCGCAGGGCAGGGTTGTGTCGGCCTGCGTGCGCTGATCGAAGCCAGTGGCCGTGATGCCGCGCGCCTGACCGCCACCGACATCGGCTTCGCACTCGGCCCGCGCCTGAACGCGGCGGGCCGGCTGGAGGACATGGCGTTGGGCATCGCGCTGCTGCTGACCGAAGACCCGCGCCAGGCGCGCGAGATCGCGCAGACGCTGGAGCAGATCAATTCGGAACGGCGCGCGGTGCAGCAATCGATGACCGATGACGCCGAGCAGGCGTTGACCCGCGTAGTGCTGGACATGGCCGGCCAGCGCCCGGTGGCGGCCTGCCTGTTCGATGCCGATTGGCATCCGGGCGTGGTCGGCCTGGTCGCGTCGAAGATGAAGGATCGCCTGCATCGCCCGGTGATTGCCTTCGCCCCGGCTGAACCGGGTGCCGACACCCTGCGCGGCTCGGCGCGTTCGATTCCCGGCCTGCACATCCGTGACGCACTGGCACTGGTCGATGCGCGGCATCCGGGGCTGATCGAACGCTTCGGTGGCCACGCCATGGCGGCCGGCCTCAGCCTGCGGCTTGACCACGTTGATGATTTCAAGGCGGCCTTCGTGGCTGTCGTGCTGGAAATGCTCGACCCCGCAGCATTGCAGCAGCAGGTTCTCAGCGACGGCGAACTGGCCGCAGACGAGCTGGATCATCGCCACGCCGATGCGTTGCGCCTGGCTGGACCGTGGGGCCAGGGCTTCCCCGAACCGCTGTTCGATGGCCACTTCGAAGTGGCCAACTGGCGCGTGTTGAAGGAGCGCCACTTGAAGCTGGAGCTGCGCCTGCCCGGCGTACCCGGCACGATCAACGCGATCCACTTCGGTGGCTGGCACGGCAACGCGCCGGGCCGCCGTGTGCATCTCGCCTACCGGCTGGCCTGCGATGACTATCGCGGCGGCAGCGCCATCCAGTTGATCGTGGAGCACAGCCTCCCCGCATGAAAAAGGGGACGGAGGGGATTAAGTCGCAAGTGGCAAACAAGGCACAAGCGACTTAATCCCCTCCGTCCCCCTTTTCCGGGAAGTCAGCGGATTTCGGTTACCAGTGTCGGCAGCTCCCAGGTGCCGCCGGGCACACCCCGGCACAGGCCCGCTGCCACTTCCGAGGTGGCGATGAAGGCGGTGCCATTCCAGGTCCAGGTGTTCTGCGAGATGCAGTCACCCAGGCCGCGGCCCTTCTGCGCGGCAATGATCTGGCCATCGTCGTAGTCGATGGCATCGCTGGTCACCCACTTTGCCTGGAACGGCGGCTGTGGGCGGGCCACCCAGTAGCCATCGCCGCTGTTATAGGCCGCTCGCCAGCAGGGCACGTTGACCAGCACGTGCTGTGCGTCCAGGCGGCGGACCTCCAGCGGCGAGTTGCTCAGCGGAGTATCGGCATCGGCTTCCTGAAGGCCTTCGCAGCTGTCTTCTTTCAGCGTGGCACGCAGCGCCGCGCGCAGGGCGGGTGAGGCGGCCAGTTTCGCAAACGCCGGATCATCCGGGGTCGAATCAACGGTAGCGGCCTTGCGCACCACCGGCACCGGCAGTGCGGCGGGGACGCTGGATTCAGGCGTGCTGCCCTTGCGCATCACGGCGCCGGGTGTGCCAAGGCGACCCTGGTACTCGTCGATCTTCAGCAGCACCGCTGCCGCCCCCTTGTCTGACAACGGCCAGCGATGGCCGGCGCCATCGGTCACACTGACTCCACCGTCGCGTACCAGCGCGGACAGTAGCGCGCTGGTCTGCGTGGCATTCAGGCTGTGCGTGCCTTCGCCCTTTGCGGGTGCCAGAACGCCCAGATCCTGCTGCTGGATGCGCAGATGCAGTGCGCCCCTGGGCTGGGGCTGGCCTTCTTCCGGCTGCAGCGACAGGCGGCCCTGGATGGCCTGGCCCGGGCCGCCCTTGCGGGTGAGCAGCACACTCAGGGTGCTGCCATCATCGGGGGCATAGCCAGCGGCGCGGCAGGTCAGGGTGTTGTCGCAGGCCACGATCCAGTCGTGGTGCTGGAAATACAGGCTCTTGGCCGGGGCAGCGGCACTGGCGTTCAATGGGCAGGCCAGGGCCAGCAGGGCGGCGGGGAGGAGGGATCGCATCGGCATCCTTGCACGTAGGGAATGGGAGGCATGGTGCCTGCTGGTGGGGGCGATGAAAAGCTGCACGGCGTTCAACCCCGTTCCGGCTGTTCGCGCGTTCAAAGGTCCACGATCCCACTGGAGCCCTGTCATGGTCTTCGCCCGTTGCTGCAGCGTGTTGATGCTTGCCCTCGCAATCTGGCCCGCCGGCGCCCAGTCGCCACGCATTGCCCGGCCGCAAGCCGCCACACTGCTTTTGATTGCGCCCGCCGCCGAACAGCCTGTGCAGCTCCAGCGTGCGCGCATCGAAGGCGAGGTCCTGGCCGGCGTCGCCCAGACCCGGATCACCCTGGAATTCCACAACCCGAACCGGCGCGTGCTGGAGGGCGAGCTGCAGTTCCCGCTGGCCGATGGCCAGCAGATCACCGGCTTCGCGCTGGACATCAACGGCGAACTGCGTGACGCCGTGCCGGTGCCCAAGGACCGTGGCCGTCAGGTGTTCGAAGAAATCGCCCGGCGTGGTGTCGACCCGGGCCTGCTGGAGCAGACTGCCGGCAACCAGTTCCGCCTGCGCATCTATCCGCTGCCGGCCGGCGGCAGCCGCCGCGTGCAGCTGGTGATTCGTGAGCCGTTGGCCTTCGCCGGACAAGGCTGGCAGTGGACGCTTCCGCTGCAGTTCGCCGCCGGTGCGTCTTCGGTTGAATTGAAGCTGCAGGCGCCGGGCGCGTCCACCGCTGGCATGGCGCCGTTCCGCATCACTGCGGGCCAGCTGCACTGGCAGGGCAAGGGCGCGCAGCTGCCGACGCAGCTGCAGTGGCGCCTGCCCGCAGCACGTCAGGCGCAGGTCCAGGTGGCGCTCTGGCAGGATGGGCACTACCTGCTGGCGCAGCTGCCGGTGGCGGCCAACAGCACGCCCCGCACGCTGCCCAGCGAGATCGGCCTGCTGTGGGATGGTTCCGGTTCGGCGGGGCAGCGCAATCGCACGCGTGAGTTCGCGCTGCTGGATCGCTACTTCGCCGCGATGGGTGACGGCACGGTGACATTGACCGTGCTGCGCGACCGCGCCGAACCGGTGCGGCGCTTCCGCGTCCGCGCTGGCAACTGGAACGAGCTGCGTGCTGCGCTGCAGGCCGTGCGCCCGGACGGTGCCAGCGCGCTGGCGCAGTGGCAGCCGCAGCCGAGTGTGAAGGAGTACCTGCTGCTCAGCGATGGTCTGCTGACCTATGGGCCGGAAGCACTGCCAGCACTCGCGCCGGATCAACGCCTGTTCGCGATCAGCAGCGCCGGCGCCCGTACTGACAGCACGCGACTGCGTGGCTGGAGCGAAGCGCATGGCGGACGCTTCGTCGCGCTGGGTAATGATGTTGATGCGGCCGCTCGCGAACTACTGTGGTCGCCCTTGGACGTGCAGGTCGATGCGGGCCGCGGCGTACAGGACGTGGTGATCGATCGTCGCAGTGAAGCCCAGGGCTGGTTGTGGCTGCATGCACGACTGGCGGCCGACGGCGTGCCGATGCGGGTGCGCGTCGGCGGCGGTGAATGGCAAGCGCTGCCGGCAACGCAGAAGAGTGACGACGGTGAACTGGTGGCCGGCTTGTGGGCGCAGGCCCGTCTGCAGCAACTCGGCGCCGACCGTCGAGGCAACCGCGAAGCCATGCAGCTGCTGTCGCAGCAGTTCGGCCTGGTCGGGCCGGATACCTCCCTGATCGTGCTGGAGACGCTGGAGGACTACTTGCGCTATGCGATCCGTCCGTCCGGCACGCTGCGCGCCGAGTACGACGCCAGGTTTGCAGTGCAGGTACGTGATCGCGCCGCAGCCGATCGCCAGCGCCTGGATGAAGTGGCCGCTCGCTGGAAGGAGCGCCAGCAGTGGTGGAACCGGAGCTGGCCGAAGGGCGCGCCGCCGCAGGCCAAGGAAATGGCGCTGGAAGTTGCATCCGCAGGCTACGCAGCCGAATCCGCATCCGTGGCGATGCTGGCAGCCCCTGCGCCTGCCCCGCCGGCTGCGCCTTCACCGATGGCCGCGGCTGCCGAGCAGCGCATGGACGCCAGCAGCGCACGCGCGCGCCGTTCAGCACCTGCATCGAACAAGGCGCTGGATGCGATCGCAGTCACCAGCGGGTCCGCCGACGCATCCGCTGCCGCCAACGACGGCCAGCTCGGCATCCAGTTGGCGGCATGGCAGCCGGATTCGGCCATCGCCCGTCGCCTGCGCCAGGGTCCGCCGTCGCAGCTCTATGACCGCTATCTGGCCGAGCGCGATGCCCATGCCGACAGCAGCGCGTTCTTCCTCGACGTGGCCGACCTGCTGCTGGAGCAGGGCCAGCGCGAACTGGCACTGCGCGTGCTGTCGAACCTTGCCGAGATGGACCTGGACAACCGCCACCTGCTGCGCGTGCTCGGCTACCGGCTGATGCAGGCCGATGCACCGGCACTGGCGGTGCCGGTGTTCGAGCAGGTGCTGGCGATGGGTCAGGAGGAGCCGCAGAGCTTCCGCGACCTGGGCCTGGCGCTGGCAGCAGCGGGCAAGCCGCAGCAGGCACTAGCGCCGCTGTACCAGGTGGTGGTGCGGCCGTGGGACAGTCGTTTCGATGGCATCGCCCTGATCGCATTGGATGAGCTGACCAACCTGGTGGCGCGCAGTACGCCGCGTCTGGACACCCGCAGCATCGACCCGCGACTGCTGCAGGCGATGCCGCTGGACCTGCGTGTGGTGCTGTCGTGGGACGCCGACAACAGCGACATGGACCTGTGGGTGACTGACCCGAATGGCGAGCGCGCGTACTACGGCAACCGCCAGACCTACCAGGGCGGGCGGATGTCGCAGGACTTCACCGGCGGCTATGGTCCCGAGCAGTTCTCGCTGCGCAACGCCAAGCCGGGCAAGTACAAGGTGGAGGCGAACTATTTCGGCAGCCGCCAGCAGCTGGTGACCGGTGCAACGACCCTGATGCTGCGCCTGACCACGCACTGGGGCACGCCGAAGCAGAAGGACCAGATGGTCACGATGCGGTTGAAGGACCGTGCCGAGACCGTGCTGGTGGGCGAGTTCGAGGTGAAATGACCGTTCGGACACCCGTGTAGAGCCGAGCCCATGCTCGGCTCTACAACTGCGCTGTCGCGGCGCGTGCGATCTGCGCCGCAGGCGGATCGGCGCGCAGGCCGAACAGCGGCCGCAGCCAGCGCGAGCGTCGGATCAGCAGCTCGTGGATCAGCAGGCAGCCACCGACGGTACCGGCCAGCAGCAGGGCTGGTTCCATCCACGGGCCCAGCTGCAGTGGCTTGAGCCAGAACAGCAGGGCGATGATCAGGCTCTGGTGCAGCATATACCAGGGATAGATGGCTTCGGTGCAGTACGGCAACCAGCGGAACGGACGATCAAGGAAGACCTTTCCCCAGCCCAGGATGGCCAGCAGCGCGGTCCATACGTACAGCGACTGGCTGGTCCGGACCTGCAGGTCCCAGAACGGTTCGGGCCATTGCCGCAGGGGGGAATCGGCCGCCAGTACCTGGCCGAGGATGCGCAGGCCCATGTACCAGCCGACCGCAGCCAGCGCCAGCCACAGCGTGGTGCGGCGCAGGGCCACCACCCGTTCCCAGAACAGTGGCTCGCGACCCAGCAGGTAGCCGGCCAGGAACACCGTGGCGTACTTCGCGTGCTGGTACCAGTCGCCGAGCAGGGCATTGGTGGACGGATAGATCGGCTCCAGCCAGACCACCCAGGCCAGCAGCAGGGCGAACGGAATGCCGATCAGCAGCGCGGGCGAGGCTGCAACGCGTGCCATCGCGCTGCGCACGCCTGTTGTTCCCAGCAATGGCATCAGCAGGGCCAGCGCCAGGGTGTAGTTCCACAGATAGGCCAGGTACCACAGGTGGTTCCAGGTGATGCCGTACTGCCAGCCGGCGAAGCTGCCTTCCGGCCAGGGCCGCACCTGCCAGTAGCGCAGCAGGAATTGGCCGAAGCCGGGCGCCACATGGCCGTTGGCCACGCCTTCGCAGTACGGCTGGATCGGTACGATCACGAACATGCCGAACAGCAGGGGCAACAGCAGCTTCCAGGTACGCAGGCCGGCGAAGCGCAGCAACCTGCCTTCGGGCCGCATCAGTGCGATGGCGATGCCCGAGATCAGGAACAGCAGTGACATCCGCCAGCGATTGACGAACACCATCGGCCATTGCAGCCATTCGGCCGTGTGCACGCTCTTGAGGTGGAAGCCCCAGTCGTCCACGTAGGCCATGGCGGTGTGGTAGAGGATCAGCAGGGCGAAGGCGAACACGCGCAGGGCGTCGATGTCGTGGCGTCGGGTCATGGGGATGGTGTGCCGGAGAGTCGAGCCAAGGTGACGCCGCCCGGTCCGTGCAGCGACCGCCAAGGGGCCGCCGGAACCCGCGCAGTGACCAATGGCGGGGGTGGTGGGACCAATGGAGCCGCTACCCTCAGTCCCTTGAGGCAGGCTGGAGCACCGCAACGACATGGATGCAGCAATGACCCAGGGCCGACCACCGCGCTGGCGCACGTCAGCCCGCCTGCTGGTATGGGCGGCCATCCTGTCCGCTTCAGCGGTGACCAATGCGCTGGTCGAAGTGATGGATGCCGGACGCCGCGGCGCCGATCTCGGCCTGTGGGAGCCGATGATCTGGGAGTTCAGCAGCCTTTGCCTGGTCCTGATGACCCTGCCGTTGCTGTGGTGGGGCTGCGAGCGCTGGCCGCTGCATGCCGATACCTGGAAGCAGCGGTTGCCGCTGTATCTGCTGGCCAGCGTCGGCTGGTCGCTGCTGCACGTGGTGGGGATGATGCTGCTGCGGCACCTGGCCTATGGAGCGCTGGGGTATCGGTACCAGGACGATGCAGGCTGGCTGGAGCGTTTTGCGTACGAATACCTGAAGGATGTACGCACGTTTGCGATGTTCGTGGCACTGGAGCACTTTGCCAGTTGGTTCGGCCGGCGCCGGCAGGGCGAAGCGAGCCTGCTGGCCGAGCCCGACGTCGGCCCGCCGGTGGAGCCGGTCGAGCGCCCCCAGCACTTCCTGGTGCGCAAGCTGGGCAAGGAGTTCCTGGTCGCCACTGCGGACGTGGAGTACGCCCAGGCCGCGGGGAACTACGTGAACCTGCGGGTACGCGGCCACGACTACCCGCTGCGGATCACCATGGCGGTACTGGAGCAGCGGCTGGACCCGGGGGTGTTCCTGCGCCCGCACCGCAGCTGGCTGATCCATCGGGGCCAGTTGCGCTCGATCGAGCCGCTGGACGGCGGCGAGGCCCTGCTGCACATGGCCGACGGGGCCAAAGTGCCCTGCAGCCGGCGCCAGCTGCCGCTGCTGCGGCAGGCGCTGGGGGCAGGGTGAGGCCCTCATTCCGGGCACCCGCGGCCTGCGGTATCATTACCAGTCATCTTTTGAATGCATAACCGCCGACATGATCGAACTGAATCCTGTCCGCCAGCGCATCACCGATCTGACCGATCGCGTGCTGTCGCTTCGGGGGTATCTTTGACTACGACGCCAAGAAAGAGCGTCTTGAAGAAGTAACGCGGGAGCTGGAAAGCCCCGACGTCTGGAACAACGCCGAATATGCCCAGAACCTGGGCCGCGAGCGTTCCAGCCTGGAAAAGACCGTGGGCGGCATCGCCTCGGTGCTCGATGGCCTGAACGACGCCACCGAACTGCTGGAGCTGGCCGAGTCCGAGCAGGATGAGGACACCGCACTGGCCGTGGTCGCCGACCTCGACAAGCACCAGGCCCACGTGGAGAAGCTGGAATTCCAGCGCATGTTCTCCGGCGAGATGGACAATGCGGCCGCGTTCGTCGACATCCAGGCCGGTGCCGGCGGCACCGAGGCCCAGGACTGGGCCGAGATCCTGCTGCGCATGTACCTGCGCTGGTGCGAGTCGCGCGGCTGGAAGACCGAGCTGATGGAAGTGTCCGGTGGCGACGTCGCCGGCATCAAGTCGGCCACGCTGCGCGTGGAAGGCGACTATGCCTATGGCTGGCTGAAGACCGAGACCGGCGTGCACCGCCTGGTGCGCAAGTCACCGTTCGACTCGGACAACCGCCGCCACACCAGCTTCACCTCGGTGTTCGTGTCGCCGGAAATCGATGACAACATCGACATCACCATCAACCCGGCCGACCTGCGAACCGACGTGTACCGTTCGTCCGGTGCCGGTGGCCAGCACGTCAACAAGACCGAGTCGGCGGTGCGTATCACCCACATCCCGACCAACATCGTCGTGGCCTGCCAGACCGGCCGCAGCCAGCACCAGAACCGCGACAACGCGATGAAGATGCTGGCCGCCAAGCTGTACGAGCTGGAGATCCAGAAGCGCAACGCCGAGAAGGACGCCGTGGAAGCCACCAAGTCCGACATCGGCTGGGGCAGCCAGATCCGCAACTACGTGCTGGACCAGAGCCGCATCAAGGACCTGCGTACCGGCATCGAACGTTCGGACACGCAGAAGGTGCTGGACGGCGACCTGGACGAGTTCGTCGAGGCCAGCCTGAAGGCCGGCCTGGCCGTGGGCTCCAAGCGCGTCGATGCCTGATCGACGCGCCTGCGCGGATAGCATCGCCCTCCGTGATGGAGGGCGATGATGCGCAGCGAAAGTGAACGCAAGGAACTCGGCGGCTTCCTCAAGGCCTGCCGCGCCCGTGTCGACCCCGCCACGCTCGGCCTCCCGGCCGGGCGCCGGCGCACCCCGGGCCTGAAGCGCGAGGAAGTCGCGCTGGCGATCGGCGTCAGCGTCAGCTGGTACACGTGGATCGAGCAGGGCCGTGAAGTACGCGCCTCGCCCGAGGTACTGGAGCGGCTGGCGCAGGTGCTGCGCATGAGCGACGACGAACGCGCCTACGCGTTCGCGCTGTCCGGCTACGGCGTGCCGCTGGAATCACCGGACGAGAGCGTGACCGACGGCCTGCGCCAGCTGGTGGACGCGATGCAGCCGATCCCGGCCTATGTGCGCAACACCCGCTTCGACATCCTGGCCTGGAACCCGGCCATCGCCGATCTGTTCGTGGACTACAGCCAGCTGGCGCCGCATGAGCGCAACACGCTGCGGTTGATGTTCCTGTACCCGCCGTACCGCACGCTGATCCTCAACTGGGAAGAAATGACCCGCGGCCTGCTGGCGGGCTTCCGTGCGGCGATGGCGCAGGCGCCGGACAAGGCCCCGTTCCTGGCACTGGTCGAGGACATCGCGGCGCACAGTGAGGAGTTCCGCCAGTGGTGGCCGGAGCACGACGTGCGTCGGTTCGATGAAGGTGCGAAGAAGCTGAACCATCCCACGCGCGGGTTGCTGGACCTGCAGTACGTGGCGCTGGTGCCGGAGAGCCGGCACGATCTGTCACTGGTGACCTACCTGCCGCGTAGGTAGAGGGTTGTTCGGCAGGGCTTGCAGCCCTGCACCTGCGGTAGTGCCGGCCGCTGGCCGGCAACAGCAACTCCAAATGCTGGCTTCCTGCGGGATGGCGGGGCGGTGTGGGTTGGCAGGACACGCCGTAAACCCGTCCATGGGGGCTCGATGGCGCCATCCATGGCGCCAACGGTCCTGCCAACCCACACCACCCTGCCTCTGACAGTTTCCTGCGGCTGTTGGTGGGTGTCGACCTTGGTCGACACATCTGTCAGATATCGATGCACAAGGATGGGGTCAGATCCGTTTTCCTACGGAAAACGGATCTGACCCCAAGAGTATTTCCGGCAGATCGCAGGAAACCGTCGAAGGCGGGGTGGGTCCGGTTGCGGGGGCGTGAGCGCCATGGATGGCGCGACCGAGGCTACATGGATGTATTCACGCCGTCCCCCGCAACCGGACCCACCCCGCCATCCCATAGGAAACCAGCTCGTGCTGTTGCTTCGGCTGTTGCCGTTGCTTCGGCGGGTGCAGGGCGCAGCCCTGCCAGGACAACCCACCCCATTCAGGCAGGTAAGTGCAGGTCACAGGATAAGCAGACGCCTTGTTGTGCCCCTCCATAGGGTCCACATTCCTGTGCAGGAGACGGGCCGCCGCCCGTTGTCGAGACACCAGGAGACCTGCATGTCCGCTGCCCCCACCACCGCCATTTCCCGCGATCCGGCCACCGGCCTGCAGATCGCCAGCCATCCCTTCGCCACCGATGCCGAGCTCGATGCGATCCTCGATCGCGGCCAGGCCGGCTTCGCTGCCTGGAGTGCCAGCAGCCTCGAACAGCGAGCGCAGGTGTTGCGTGCGATGGCGCGCGTACTGCGCCGTGACCGCGAGAAGCTGGCTGCGCTGGCCACCGCCGAGATGGGCAAGGTGCAGGCCGAATCGCTGGCCGAGATCGAGAAGTGTGCCGTGCTGTGCGACTGGTACGCCGACCACGGCGCGCAGTTCCTGCGCGACGAACCGACCCAGGTGCCTGATGACAAGGCTTACGTGTCCTACCTGCCGCTGGGCGTCGTGCTGGGCATCATGCCGTGGAATTTCCCGTACTGGCAGGTGATGCGCGCGGCGGTGCCGATCCTGATGGGCGGCAACGGCTTCCTGCTGAAGCCGGCCGAGAACATCGTCGGTACCGCGCAGCTGCTTGATGCTGCCTGGCGTGATGCCGGACTGCCGGATGGCACTTTCATCGCCGCCAACATCAGCCGCGAGGGCACCAGCCGTGCGATCGCCGATGACCGCATCGCCGCCGTCACCCTGACCGGCAGCGTGGCCGCCGGCCGCAGCATCGCCGCCCAGGCCGGGCAGGCGCTGAAGAAGGTGGTGCTGGAACTGGGCGGCTCGGATCCGTTCATCGTGCTGGCCGACGCCGACCTCGATGCGGCCGTCGATGCGGCGGTGGCCTCGCGCTTCCAGAACACCGGGCAGGTCTGCATCGCCGGCAAGCGCATCATCGTTGAAGACGCGGTGTACGACCGCTTCGTGGCGCAGTTCTGCCAGAAGGTGCAGGCGCTGACCATCGGCGATGGTCGTGAAGCGGGCAACCGCATCGGCCCGATGGCGCGCCAGGACCTGCTGGAACAGCTGGATGCGCAGGTGCGTGCTTCGGTGGAGGCCGGTGCGCAGCTGCTGGTCGGCGGCCACCAGCTGGACCGCCCGGGCGCGTTCTATGCGCCCACCGTGCTGGCCGGCGTGGAACCGGGCATGCAGGCCTTCGATACCGAGACCTTCGGGCCGGTGGCCTCGATCAGCCGGGCCCGCGATGCCGACCATGCGGTGGAGCTGGCCAACCAGAGCGAATTCGGCCTCAGCGGCAACCTGTGGACCGGCGACCGCGCGCGGGCCATGCAGCTGGCGCGCCGGCTGCAGACCGGCGGCGTGTTCGTCAACGGCTTCTCCGCCTCGGACCCACGCGTGCCGATCGGCGGCGTGAAGAAGAGCGGCTTCGGCCGCGAGCTCTCGCACTTCGGCATCCGCGAGTTCGTCAACGCGCAGACGGTATGGTTCGACAAGCGTTGACGCGCGGCTCTCATCCTTCCTGCAACGATCCACCATCAGTCCAGCGAAAAGGACGGCATTCCAATGTCCAAGGGTTCAGATCTGCTTGTCGCCGCGCTTGAGAACGAAGGCGTTGAGCGCATTTTCGGTATTCCCGGCGAAGAAAACCTCGACGTGGTCGAGTCACTGCGCCATTCCAGCATCGAGCTGGTCATCACCCGCCACGAGCAGGCAGCGGTGTTCATGGCGGCCACCTATGGGCGCCTGACCGGCAAGCCCGGCGTGTGCCTGGCCACGCTCGGCCCGGGTGCGCTCAACTTCACCACCGGCGCTGCTTACGCGCTGCTGGGTGCGTGGCCGGTGATCATGATCACCGGCCAGAAGGGCATCGTCGCCAGCAAGCAGGCGCGCTTCCAGATTGTCGACATCGTCGGCACGATGAAGCCGCTGACCAAGCAGGCGCGGCAGATCGTCTCGGCGCGCACCATCCCGACCATCGTCCGCGAGGCGTTCCGTGTCGCCCAGGAAGAGCGCCCGGGCCCGGTGTTGCTGGAGCTGCCCGAAGACATCGCCGCCGATGAGGTCGATGGCGTGGCGCTGATTCCGCCGCACGCGGTGGACCGTCCCATTGCCAGCCCGGAGGCGCTGGACCGGGCGGCGGAGATCATCCGCAATGCCAAGCGGCCGTTGCTGATGATCGCTTCAGCGGCGTCGCGACCGCAGTCCAGCGAAGCGCTGTCGGCCTTTGTGCTGCGCGCCGGCATCCCGTTCTTCACCACGCAGATGGGCAAGGGCGCGGTGGCCGGCGGTTCGGGCCTGTACATGGGCACCGCGGCGCTGACCGAGCGCGACTACGTGCACATGGCGATCGACCAGGCCGACGTGATCGTGACCATCGGCCACGAGGTCACCGAGAAGCCGCCGTTCGTGATGCGCCCGGGTGGGCCGACCGTGATCCACATTGGCTACTCGCAGGCGGCGGTGGAGCAGGTGTACTTCCCGCAGGTGGAGGTGATCGGCGATATCGGCCGTTCGTTGACCCAGCTGGCCGACCGCATCGAGGGTGCGGTGCCGAACGCCGATGCGCTGCTGCCGCTGCGCCCGACCATCCTGGAGCATCTGGCCGATCGTGCCGAGGAGGCCGGCTTCACCCCGCAGCGGCTGGTGCACGACGTGCGCCAGGTGATGCCGCCGGATGGCATCGTGGCGCTGGACAACGGCATGTACAAGATCTGGTTCGCGCGCAACTACCGCACCCAGGTGGCCAATACGCTGCTGCTGGACAATGCGCTGGCGACGATGGGCGCGGGGCTGCCGTCGGCGATCATGGCCTCGATCCTGTATCCGCAGCGGCGGGTGCTTGCGGTGTGTGGCGACGGCGGTTTCATGATGAACAGCCAGGAGCTGGAGACGGCGCGCCGGCTGGGCCTGAACCTGGTGGTGCTGATCCTCAACGACGGTGCCTACGGCATGATCCGCTGGAAGCAGGCGGTGGATGGATTCACCGACTACGGCATGACCTTCAGCAACCCCGATTTCGTGAAGTATGCCGAGGCCTATGGCTGCAAGGGCCACGAGGTGACGGCCATCGAGCAGTTCATCCCGACCCTGGAAGCGGCCTTCAACGAGGGCGGGGTGCATCTGGTGTCGGTGCCGATCGACTACTCGGAGAACCAGCGGGTGCTGGTGGACGAGTTGCGCCAGGCGTTCCCAGGAAACAGGTAAGGCCGGAGCAGGGCCGGCCGATCCGCCCGGTAGGTGTCGACCTTGGTCGACACGCAGAGCGCCAACCAGGGTTGGCGGCTACCGGGCGGCGGGCCGGGGCCGGGGCAGGGCGGTTTTGGTATGCTGGGCAACCGGCTGTGCCGGGCGCAGCATCCCCCCTCACTACACGATTCCCGCAGATCCATGAGCGAAGCTACCGATACCCCCCCCGTCGACGAAAACAAGTTGATCGCCGAGCGCCGTGAGAAACTCAAAGCGCTGCGTGGGCAGGGCATCGCGTACCCGAACGACTTCCGTCGCGAGGACTTCGCCGGCCGCCTGCAGGAAGAATTCGCCGATGCCGGACAGTGGACCGCCGAGGCTCTGGAAGGCAACGGCCGCCAGGTGAAGATGGCGGGCCGCCTGATGGCCAAGCGCATCATGGGCAAGGCCAGCTTCGCGCAGATCCAGGACGAGTCCGGCCGCATCCAGCTGTTCCTGCAGGGCGCGGTGCTGGGCGATGCCTACACCGCCTTCAAGGGCTGGGACGTGGGCGACATCATCGCCGTCGAAGGCGGCCTGACCCGTACCAAGACCGGCGAGCTGTCGGTCAAGGCCGAATCGATCCGCCTGCTGACCAAGTCGCTGCGCCCGCTGCCGGACAAGTGGCACGGCCTGGCCGACGTCGAGCAGCGTTACCGCCAGCGTTACGTCGACCTGATCGTGACCCCGGAGTCGCGCGCGGTGTTCATCAAGCGCTCGAAGATCATCCGCGCCATGCGCGCGTGGCTGGACAACCGCGACTTCCTGGAAGTCGAGACGCCGATGATGCATTACATCCCCGGCGGCGCGGCGGCCAAGCCGTTCACCACCCACCACAATGCGCTGGACCTGGACCTGTACCTGCGCGTGGCGCCGGAGCTGTACCTCAAGCGCCTGACCGTGGGTGGCCTGGAGCGCGTGTACGAGATCAACCGCAACTTCCGCAATGAAGGCGTCAGCACCCGCCACAACCCGGAATTCACCATGATGGAACTGTACGAGGCCTATGCCACGTACAACGAGATCATGGACCTGACCGAAGGCGTGATCCGTGACGTGGCCACGACGGTCAACGGTGGCACCGAGGTGGAGTGGGATGGCGCGAAGATCGACCTGGGCCCGGCGTTCCGCCGCTGGCGCATGGACGAGGCGGTCCGCCACCACAACCCGGAAATCTCCGCCGCCGACTGCACCGACCGTGACGCGCTGCTGCGCCATTGCGAGCGCTTGAAGATCCGCGTCAAGCCGTCTTACGGCTGGGGCAAGCTGCTGCTGGAGATCTTCGAGGCCACCGTCGAGCACACCCTGATCCAGCCGACCTTCATCACCGATCACCCGGTGGAGGTCTCGCCGCTGGCCCGTGCCAACGACAACGATCCGGGCTACACCGACCGCTTCGAGCTGTTCGTCAACGGCAAGGAGCTGGCCAATGGCTTCTCCGAGCTGAATGACCCGGAAGACCAGGCCCAGCGCTTCCAGGCGCAGGTGGCCGCGAAGGAGGGTGGCGACGACGAGGCCATGCACTACGACGCCGACTACATCCGTGCGCTGGAGTACGGCATGGCCCCGACCGGCGGCCTTGGCATCGGCGTCGATCGCCTGGTGATGCTGCTGACCGGCAGCAGTTCGATCCGCGACGTGCTGCTGTTCCCGTACATGCGTCCGGAGCAGTAAGTCGTCTTTTTGACTCCTGATTGTGCGCGCCGTCCCGAAACGGGACGGCGCGATTGACGCCTCCCGCACTCGGCGTATCGTTATTGCACTACCTTGACGCCTGTTGTGGCTTGATCGGCGGCAAGGGGAGTGCACAGTGTGGAGAGCCCGCTTCACAATGTGATGACGATCATGAACCGGGACGCATGACACGGGAGTCAGGCCGATGCAGGGTGCGAGCGTTCGCAGCGGCAGAGTATCCTCGCCTGCTGATGATCCAGCATGGTCGAAAAACCAGGCAGAGTACGCGTTGAACATCGTCATTGTTGACGACCAGACTTCCGCCCGGACGATGCTGCGTCACGTCATCGAGGACATCGCGCCGGAACTGAGCGTGTATGACTTCGGCGATCCGCTGACCGCATTGGCGTGGTGCGAAGCGCATCCGGTCGACCTGCTGCTGCTCGATTACCGCATGCCGGAGATGGACGGGCTGGAATTCGCCCGCCGTTTCCGTCGCCTGCCGAAGCACCGCGACATTCCGGTGATCCTGATCACCGTGGTCGGCGACGAGCCGATCCGGCAGGCCGCGCTGGAAGCGGGTGTCATCGACTTCCTGGTCAAGCCGATCCGCCCGCGCGAACTGCGTGCGCGCTGCTACAACCTGTTGCAGCTGCGGCAACAGACCGAGAACGTGAAGCAGCGGGCGTTGTCGCTGGAACAGCGGCTGCTGGCCAGCATGCATGAAGTCGAAGAGCGGGAGCGCGAGACACTGTCGCGGCTGGCGCGCGCGATTGAGTTCCGTGATGCCGGCACCAGTGCCTACCTGGAACGCATGGCGCGCGTGGCTGGCCTGATCGCTGACCAGCTCGGGCTGCCCGAAGAGGAAGTGCGCCTGATCGAGATGGCCGCGCCGCTGCACGACATGGGCAAGATCGCCATCCCCGATGCGGTGCTGCTCAAGCAGGGCAAGCTCAACGAGGAGGAGCTGGCGATCATGCGCCGGCACCCGCGCATTGGCCATGAACTGCTGAGTGGTAGCCAGAATCGCTTCATCCAGGTTGGCGCGTTGATCGCACTGCGTCATCATGAGCGTTACGACGGCAGTGGCTATCCCGATGGGCTGGTCGGCGATGCGATTCCGCTGGAAGCGCGCATCGTGGCCGTCGCCGATGTCTTCGACGCCCTGATATCACCCCGTCCGTACAAGGAAGCATGGACCATGGAAGCCACCTTGGCTTATCTCTACGCCCAGCGTGGCCGCCTGTTCGATCCCCGATGCGTGGACGCACTGCTGCGCGGCCGCGAGCAGCTGGACCAGATCTGCGCCGAGCATTCGATGGCGTCCGCGCGCCCGGGGCTGGGCGCGTGAAACGGCTGTTGTCGCAGCTGCGGCTGCGCCTGTCCCAGCGCCAGGACAGTGAGCACGGCCAGCAGATCGTCCGCATTGTCCTGATCAGCCTGATCCTGGCCTACGTGCTGTTGCCTGCGCCACGCCACGATCTGCCGCACACGCAGTACGTGGGCGTGCTGGCGATCGTGCTGACCGGCCTGAGCCTGTCGCTGCTGCTGTTCGGTTGGCTGCTGTGGCGGCCCGCGCGTTCGGATCCACGCCGCGTGCTGGGCATGCTGGCCGACTACGGCCTGATCGCTGCCGGCATGGTGCAGATGGGCGAGCCGCTGTCCTGGGTCTACATCGTGGTGATGTGGGTGACGGTCGGCAACGGCATGCGCTTTGGCAACCACTATCTGTACGTGGCGGTGGCCATGGCGATGGTGAGCTTCGGTTGCACCGTGCTGCTGACTCCGTACTGGCAGCAGAATTTCCGCCTGGCCATCGGCCTATGGCTCGGCCTGGCCGCGGTGCCGCTGTACTTCTCGACGCTGCTGCGGCAGTTGACCGAGGCGATGGCCGAGGCGCGCCGCGCCAGCGAGGCCAAGAGGTCGTTTCCTGGCCAACATGAGCCATGAGTTCCGCACCCCGTTGAACGGTCTCAACGGCATGACCGAAGTGCTGGCGACCACGCGCCTGGACGACGAGCAGCGCGAGTGCCTCAACACCATCCAGGCATCATCGCGCAGCCTGCTGGCGCTGGTGGAGGAAGTGCTGGACATCTCGGCCATCGAAGCCGGCAAGCTGCGCGTGGTGGCCGAAGACTTCGCCGTGTCCGATGTGATCCAGGCGATCGGGCTGATCCTGCTGCCGCAGGCCAAGGCCAAGCGACTGGACTACCGGGTGAAGGTCGCCGACGGTGTGCCGCCACGGGTGCGCGGCGATGTCGGGCATCTGCGGCAGATCCTGTTGAATCTGGCCGGCAATGCAGTCAAATTCACCGACCACGGCCGGGTCGAGATCCGTGTCGGCGTCGTCCAGGCGGATACCAATGGCGCGGTGCGGTTGCGCTTCGACATCCTCGATACCGGCATCGGCGTGGCGCCGGCCATGCGCGCGCGGCTGTTCGATGCCTTCGAGCAGGCTGACGTCAGCATGGCGCGCCGCCACGAGGGCACCGGCCTGGGCACGACCATCGCCAAGGGCCTGGTCGAAGCCATGGACGGTGACATCGGCTATCTGGAAAACCCGCCGCGCGGCAGCCACTTCTGGGTCGAGCTGCCGTTCGCGCCGCCGCAGCCGCTGGTGCCGGGTGCGGTGCCGAGCTTGACCGGCGACGAAGACGTCGGGCCGGGCGGCAACGTGATCGCCTTTGCCGATCCGTTCCTGCGCCATCGCGCCCGCGTGCGCAGCATGCAGATCCTGGTGGCCGACGACCATGAGGCCAACCGCATGGTCCTGCAGCGCCTGCTGCAGAAGGCCGGGCACCGCGTGCTGTGCGTGGACGGCGGTGAGGCGGTGCTGGATGCGCTGGCCGACAGCGAGTTCGACGCGGTCATCGTTGATCTGCACATGCCAGGCATGAGCGGGCTGGACATGCTCAAGGAGCTGCGGGTCATGCAGGCCGGTGGCGGTCCGCGCACACCGGTGCTGGTGCTCAGCGCCGATGTCACGCCCGAGGCGATCCAGCGCTGTACCCAGGCCGGTGCGCATGCCTTCCTGGCCAAGCCCGTGGTGGCGGTACGCCTGCTCGATACCCTGGCCGAGATCGCCAACAACGCCCAGTTGAAGACCATGGCCGCGCCGGTGGTTCGACCGATGGCGCTGCAGGATGGGGTGCTCGACAGCAGCGTGCTGGACGAGCTGGCTTCGTTGGGGATGGGCGAGGGCTTCGAACGTGAGTTCATCCGCCAGTGCCTGGAGGATGTGGCGAGCTGCATGGGCAAGGCCGAGCAGGCCGGCGAGGCCACGCAGTGGGATGTGTTCCGCGAACAGTCCCACGCGATCAAGGGCGTGGCCAGCAACCTTGGCCTGATGCGCGCGTCCAACCGCGCCGGCGAGCTGATGCGGATGGCCGACTGGCAGCTCAAGACCGAATGGCGTCCGCGCCTGGACATCCTGCAGGACGCGATCAAGGAAGGCCGGCGTGCGCTGGAGGCACGGGCCGAACGCCGCCTGCGCGGTGCTGCTGATGATGGTGAGGCGCGTTAGGGATTGTTGGTTCGTCGCGCGAGTTCGAGAATCCGCTGTGCCGCTGATTCCGCTGCGCGCAGTATCCAGGCGAGGGAGTTTGATGCGCCCCTTGGCTTCTGATCGGAGTCGGACGGCTGACGTATCGATTCCCGGTGCGTCAGCAGGAGGGTTTGCGGGTGCGGCTGGCGCTGGCCCCTCTTTACGTACCAGCGGATCAAGGTGTGGTTTGGGGCGTCGTACTCGATGCCTTCAACGAAGTCCTCGGACATGCGTGGATAGCGTTCCAGCAAGGGCCCGAGGTGGGTCTTCATCCACGCCAGGAGATCCATGTGGAAGGCGCGCCAGGGCTCTCCATAGCGTGATTCGGCAGTGGTTGCCGAAAGGCCCAGAGCGTTGATGCAGAAGCTGAGCAGGCGGACAGCGTCCGGGCTGGGGCATTCACGGATACTTGCGAGCATGCGTGCGGCGATGCGCTCCTGGAACTGCCTTCCTGCTGCCGACGCACGAATGGAGTGCGAGAACAGGTGTTCCCAGATGAGCGAGAACTGAATTTTTGTGGCCGAAGCCTGCGGGGCCTTCATCTCTGCGGCTGACTCGATCAACGAGAACGCCATGGCTTCGATATAGCTGATTGCCGGCTCCCATCGTCCTGTCGATGGAGGCGGCGTCTCCGGAAGCTGGGCGATCAATCTGCCAATGAACTGCAGTTCCTTTTCGACACTTTTGTAGGACTCGCTCCGGAACGTTACGGGCTCCCTGATCTGTGCAAGGTCGGAGGTCTGGCGATCAATGAAGAAGCGTGCCCAATGCAGTGCGTCGGGAGGTTCCGGCGACGGATTTTCCATCCATGCTGCGTGCGCCAGGGATACCAGGCCGAGATAGGCGTGCCACTGGGGGAGGCTCAGTCTGACTGCAGATCCCTCGCGTGGGGCCAGCAGGTCTGAGGAGTTATCGAGTAGCGCGCGGTTGCAGACGAGTGCGGCAGATGCCGGGTGGGGGGGCGCCTCATCATCGATGTCTTCTGCGGGGAAGTAGTCCTCGTTGTAGAGGAACGACCCATCGAGTCTGATTGCTTCAGCAACCAGATTCTCTGCAAAACGGATAGCGGCGGGATGTGGCCGATCAGTGGATGGGATTTCCCTGAAGAATGCGGGAATGGCGGTCGGGCACTCAACTACGATGGTGCGACAGACGTTCCGATCCTTGAATCGATTGGCGATTCGCTCTGCGCATGCGTGCGCGGATCGTTCGTCGCTGGGCGCTGTTTCCGGTGCATGCAGGTGGCGAGCGATCTCTCCCATGGAGCGACCTAGTTCCTCGACCAGTACTGAAATTTCATCTGGCCTTCCGCGATCGATGATCTTCTGGACGGCCTCAGAAAAGCGGTTTGCGTTGGCGGCACTGAATCGATTCGATGATGAGAACGCCGCGATTGTCCAGGCGATCAATGTGGCGAAGAACACGGCGGCAAGAGCGGCCTGCCAGGTCTCCGGAGTGAGCAATGATCCGGCGATGACCGGTCGGGACGTGGCGCGCCACCAGTCGGTGAGGAGCGTAAGGCAGCCCACCGAGATCATCGCAATCATCGCGAACTTCTCGACGTGAATTCTCGCGGTTGCGACGCGGAATCGATACCTCACGTCGAATATGGTCCAGACCAGAAGGAGCAACGCCAATCCAGAGAGAAACTCCGGGAAGCCGAAGAGGCGAGGGGCATCACTTCTGAGATGAATCCACTGGATTCCAGCACCGAACAAGCAACTGAACATTGATCCCTTCTTGCAGCCTCGACGGCTCCATTGCCATCAGCGGGATTATCGGTGTTCATCTTGGGTGCTGGATAGGTCCGAGGTTCGTTCTACTGCCGGCCGGTCCAGCTGAAGGTGTTGCACCCCTAAAAAAAGCCCGGTGGCCAACCGGGCTTGAACCCATCCTGGGGGAGGGATGAATCAGGCCGCGTCGAGACTGGCGCGACGGGTCTGGGCCTTGATCAGGCGATCCATGGTGCGCAGCGAGCGGTCGCCGAGGGCCAGGGCGGAATCGACCCATACCTTGGTGATCTCCAGCAGTTCGTCATAGCTGACAGGCTGGGCAATGCTGCGTGCGGCGTTCATTGCCAGATAGGACTGTGGGGTGCGCTGCTGCTGGCGGATCAGTTCTTCAACGGCCGCGCGGCCTTCGCCTTTCTTCACCAGCACGTCGACCACGCCCATCGCATGCATCTCCTCGGCGCTGTAGACCCGGCCGTCGAGAATGATCTTCTCGGCCAGGTGCGGTGACACCCGGCGGCACAGGAAGGAGTAGGCGCCCATGCCCGGGAACAGGCCGAACAGAACCTCGGGCAGGCCGAGGCCGCTGCCTTCCTCGGCGACGATGGTGTGGCAGGCCAGGGCCATTTCCAGGCCACCACCAAGGGCGTCGCCCTGGATCAGGGCGATCGAACGGACATCGCCGCCGAACCCGGTATGCAGGTGGTGCACGCCCTCCACGCAGCGCTGGGCGTAGTTCAACAGGAGGTCGCGGTTGCCTTCGCGGATCAGGCGGGTGAACAGGTCCAGGTCACCGCCCAGGTTGTAGGCGACGGCGTCCGAGGCCAGCACGAAATGCCGCAGGGTGCCGCTGTGGCGCTCGGCAGGGCTGCGGGTGATGGCGGCCATATAGCTCCACATCTCGTCGAGCATGTCATTGCGGCAGCAGGGACGGATGCCGGTGGCGGCATCGGCATGCATGAACAGCCAGTGGGCAGCGCCGTCGGCACTGTCTTCGGTACGGATGGTGGCAAAAGGCGAGCCGCTTGAGGGCAGCTTTTCGATGGTACTCATGGAAGGGTCCTCGGCATGCGGCCCGCAGTGTCAGGTGGGTGGCCGGCGGGCCGAACGGTCCACACACGCGGCGATGCTACACCGCCTCAGGGGCGTCGCATGCGAAAGGGCCCGGGACGTTTCCGCCCCGGGCCCTGTGCCGTTCAAATTGCCGAAAACCCTTACTGGGCGGGCGTATCGCGGAGTTCGCGACGGAGGATCTTGCCGACATTGGTCTTCGGCAGTTCCTTTCGGAATTCAACGATTTTGGGGTGCTTGTAGCCGGTCAGGTTGGCCCGGGCGTGCTCCTTGACCATTTCGGCGGTCAGGTTCGGGTCCTTCTTCACGATGACCACCTTGACCACCTCACCGGACTTCTCGTCCGGCACGCCGACCGCGGCCACTTCCAGCACGCCCGGCATCATCGCGATCACGTCCTCGACTTCATTCGGGTACACGTTGAAGCCGGACACCAGGATCATGTCCTTCTTGCGGTCGACGATGTAGAAGAAGCCCTGTTCGTCCATCTTCGCCATGTCGCCGGTGTGCAGCCAGCCGTCGGTGTCGATGGTCTTGGCGGTTTCCTCCGGGCGCTGCCAATAGCCCTTCATCACCTGCGGGCCCTTGATGCAGAGTTCGCCGACCTCGCCCAGCGGCAGGATGGCGCTGTTGTCGTCCTTGATGCAGGCATCGGTGGAGGGGATCGGCAGGCCGATCGAGCCGTTGTACTCGGTCAGGGTGAGCGGGTTGATGCAGGCTGCCGGCGAGGTTTCGGTCAGGCCGTAGGCCTCGACCAGGGTCACGCCGGTGACCTTCTTCCAGCGCTCGGCCACGGCGCGCTGCACGGCCATGCCGCCGCCCAGGGTGACCTTCAGCGACGAGAAGTCGACCGTGTCGAAACCGGGGGTGTTGAGCAGGCCGTTGAACAGTGTGTTGACGCCGGTGATGGCGGTGAAGCGCACCGACTTGAGCTCCTTGACGAAGCCCTTCATGTCGCGCGGGTTGGTGATCAGGTGGTTGCAGCCACCGAACTTCATGAAGACCAGCCCGTTCGCCGTCAGCGCGAAGATGTGGTACAGCGGCAGGGCGGTGATGATCCACTCCTTGCCCATCTCGATGCCCGACGCACTGATCCAGGCCGAGGCCTGCTGCATGTTGGCGATCAGGTTGCGGTTGGTCAGCATCGCGCCCTTGGCCACGCCGGTGGTGCCGCCGGTGTACTGCAGGAACGCAATGTCGTCGTGGTCGATCTCGACCTTGGGCAGGCTGTGGCGGCTGCCGAGCTTGAGCGCCTGGCGGAAGCGCACCGCGCCCTTGAGATGGTAGTTGGGCACCATCTTCTTGATGTACTTCAGCACGAAGTTGACGATCACGCCCTTGCCGCCGAGCAGGTCGCCCAGGCCGGTGGTGATCACATGCTTGACCGGCGTATCGGCGATGACCTGTTCGACGGTGTCGCCGAAGTTGTCGACCACCACCAGCGCGGTCACGCCGGCATCGACCAGCTGGTGCTTGAGCTCGCGGGCGGTGTACAGCGGGTTGACGTTGACCACGGTCAGGCCGGCGCGCAGCACGCCGAAGGTGGCCACCGGGTACTGCAGGCAGTTGGGCATCATCAGGGCGACGCGGTCACCCTTCTTGAGCTTGAGCTCACCGAGCAGGTAGGCCGCGAACTGTTCGACCAGCGCGTCGGTCTCGCCATAGGTGAGCACCTTGCCGAAGCTGGAGTAGGCGGGACGGTCGCGGAATTTCGCGACGGAAGCGTCGAAGACCGAAGCTACCGAATGGAACTCGTTGACGTCGATCTCGGCGGGAACGCCTTTCGGATAGCTCTGCAGCCAGGGACGATCCAGACTCATATTCCCCCTCCAGGAATCGTGATGTATTAGGTTCCGGCCCTGAGCGTATCGACAATGGCCGGTCATTGCAGCATACCCCGCCGTAGGGAAAACGCGAAGAGGCCCCGAAGGGCCTCTTTGCCTGGTAGTGCCGGCCGCTGGCCGGCATCTGCAGCAACCGCGATGTCGGGCGATGCCGGCCAGCGGCCGGCACTACCGTGGCGCCAAGCAGGCCGCCTGCGTCAGCCCTGCTTGCGCACCGGTGCGCCGTTGGCCTTGTAGTACGCCGCGGTGCTGCGGGCCAGCGGGGTGCGACCGCGGATCACGTCGGCCAGCTTCTCGGCCATCATGATGGTCGGCGCGTTGAGGTTGCCGGTCACCACCTGCGGCATGATCGAGGCATCGACGATGCGCAGGCCTTCCAGCCCGTGCACGCGGCCCTGGCCGTCGACCACGGCCATCGGGTCATCGGCGTGGCCCATCTTGTTCGAGCACGACGGGTGGTAGGCGGTCTCAGCGTGCTCACGGACGAACGCATCGATCTGCGCATCGGTCTGCAGCGCGCTGCCCGGCGAGATCTCGCGGCCGCTGTACGGGGCCAGTGCCGGCTGCGCGAAGATCTCGCGGGTGATGCGGATCGCCGCACGGAACTCGCGCCAGTCCTGGTCGTGCGACATGTAGTTGAACAGGATGCTCGGATGTTCGCGCGGGTCCTTCGAACGCACATGGATGCGGCCGCGGCTGGGCGAGCGCATCGAACCGACGTGCATCTGGAAGCTGTGCGCCTTGATCGGGTTGGAGCCGTTGTAATTGATCGCTACCGGCAGGAAGTGGTACTGCAGGTTCGGCCAGTCGAACTCGGCGTCGCTGCGGATGAAGCCACCGGCCTCGAACTGGTTGCTGGCGCCGATGCCGGTGCCCAGGAACAGCCACTCGGCACCGATCGCCGGCTGGTTGTACAGCTTCAGTGCCGGCGCCAGCGACACCGGCTTCTTGCACTCGTACTGCAGGTACATTTCGAGGTGATCCTGCAGGTTGGCGCCGACGCCCGGCAGATGGTGCACCAGGTCGATGTCCAGGCTGCGCAGCAGGTCGGCCGGGCCCACGCCCGAGCGCTGCAGGATCTGCGGCGAGGCGATGGCGCCGCCGCACAGCAGCACTTCGCGGCGGGCGGTGGCGCGCTGCGGCTGGTCGTTGTGCAGCCATTGCACGCCCACCGCGCGCTTGCCCGAGAACAGGATGCGGTCGGTCAGCGCGTGGGTGACGATGGTCAGGTTCGGGCGCGGCTTGGCCAGGTCCAGGTAGCCGCGAGCGGTGCTGGAACGACGGCCCTTCGGGGTCACCGTGCGGTCCATCGGGCCGAAACCTTCCTGCTGGTAGCCGTTGAGGTCGTCGGTGCGCGGGTAGCCGGCCTGCACGCCGGCTTCGACCATTGCAGCGAACAGCTCGTTGTTGCCGGCCTTCGGCGTGGTCACGCGCAGAGGGCCGTCGCCACCGTGGTAGTCATTGGGGCCGATGTCGCGGGTTTCGGCTTTGCGGAAGTACGGCAGGCAGTCCAGGTAGGTCCAGTCTTCCAGGCCCGGCATGCTGGCCCAGTTGTCATAGTCCATCGCGTTGCCGCGGATGTAGCACATGCCGTTGATCAGCGACGAGCCGCCCAGGCCCTTGCCGCGGCCGCAGTCCATGCGGCGGTTGTTCATGAAGGGCTCGGGATCGGTCTTGTACGCCCAGTTGTAGCGCTTGCCCTGCAGCGGGAAGGCCAGTGCCGCCGGCATCTGGGTACGGAAGTCGAGCCGGTAGTCCGGGCCACCGGCTTCCAGCAGCAGCACGCTGACATCGGCATCTTCGGTGAGGCGGGTGGCCAGCACGTTGCCGGCCGAACCGGCGCCGATGATGATGTAGTCGTACTCGTTATGGGTGCTCATGGGTGTCTCCTGCAGGCCGGGGCGCGCTGCATGCAGGCGTCCCGGCGGGATGTCGGATCGGCGCGGTGGCCGGACGATGGGGCGTGCTCGCGGCGCGCCGGTCAGAACACGCTGGCGTAGTCGCCCAGCTCGACCTGCACCGACTTGATGCGGGTGTAGTGGCCGAGGGTGGAGATACCGTTCTCGCGGCCAACGCCGGATTCCTTGTAGCCACCGACCGGCATTTCGGCCGGCGATTCACCCCAGGTGTTGATCCAGCAGATGCCGGCTTCCAGGCGGTGGATGATGCGATGGGCGCGGCTGACGTCCTTGCTGACCACACCGGCGGCGAGGCCGAAGGTGGTGTCGTTGGCGCGGCGCACCACTTCGTCTTCGTCGTCGTAGGCGAGGATGCTCATCACCGGCCCGAAGATCTCTTCCTTGACGATGGTCATGTCATCGCGGCAGTCGGAGAACACGGTCGGCAGCACGTAGGCGCCGTTGGCCAGCGCGCCTTCGGTGGCACGGCCGCCGCCGGTCAGCAGGCGGGCGCCTTCGGCCTTGCCGCTTTCGATGTAGCGCAGCACGTTTTCCATGTGCGGGAAGCTGGTCAGCGGGCCGAAGTTGGTCTCGGCGGCCATGGGGTCGCCGATGCGGATGCGCTTGACGCGCTCGACAACGGCGGCTTCGAACGCGGCCAGCATGCTGCGCGGCACGAACACGCGGGTGCCGTTGGTGCAGACCTGGCCGGAGCTGAAGAAGTTGGCCATCACCGCGATGTCGGCGGCACGGTCGAGGTCGGCGTCATCGCAGATCACCAGCGGCGACTTGCCGCCCAGCTCCATGGTCACTTCCTTCAGCGACGAGGACGCGGCGCTGGCCATCACCTTCTTGCCGGTGGCGACGCCGCCGGTGAAGGAGATCTTCTCGATCACCGGGTGCTCGGTCAGCCACTGGCCGATCTCGCGGCCCGGGCCCTGCACGACGTTGAACACGCCGGCCGGCACGCCCGCTTCGGTGTAGATCTCGGCCAGCCGGATCGCGGTCAGCGGGGTCACTTCGGACGGCTTGAACACCATCGCGTTGCCGGCGGCCAGGGCCGGGGCCGACTTCCACATGGCGATCTGGATCGGGTAGTTCCAGGCGCCGATGCCGGCGACCACGCCCAGCGGCTCGCGGCGGGTGTAGAAGAAGCTCGATTCGCGCAGTGGCAGCTGGATGCCTTCAATGGCGGTGGCCAGGCCGGCGTAGTACTCGACCACGTCGGCACCGGTGACGATGTCCACGGTGGTGGTTTCGGCCAGTGCCTTGCCGGTGTCCAGCGTTTCCAGTTGTGCCAGTTCGTCGTTGCGCTCGCGCAGGATCTCGACGGCGCGGCGCAGGATGCGCGAACGCTCCATGGCGGTCATCGCGGCCCACACCTTCTGGCCTTCGGCCGCGCTCTGCACGGCGCGTTCGACGTCGGCCTGGCTGGCGACCTGCACTTCAGCGATCACTTCACCGGTGGCCGGGTTGACGGATTTGAAGGTCTTGCCGCTTGTGGCATCGACCCGCTGGCCGTGGATGTAGAGCTGTTGGACGGGCAGGGTGGTCATGGGGCGTACTCCTTGGAAGGGGGCGGGTGCTGAAGCGCTTATAGCGCGACAGCCTGCAACTGGAAGTCGATGTAGCCGTAAGCGATGCGCCGGGACTTCTCGGCGTTGAACTGGCCGCCAACCAGGCTGCCGCGCAGCCACAGGCCGTCGATCATCGCGGCCAGGCCGCGGGCGGCCAGGCGGGCCTGCGGATGGGGCAGCAGGCGGTTGAACTGGTGGCACAGGTTGGAGAACAGGCGCTGGTCGTTGGCGCGCTGCAGCCGGGCCAGTTCCGGCTGGTGCATGCTCGCGGCCCAGAAGGTGAGCCAGACGCGCATCGCGGTGCCGTTGATCTGGCTGTCGTCGAAGTTGCCATCGACGATGGCGCGCAATTGGTCGCGCGGGTCGTCGCCGACCTCGGCGCGGTAGCGGGCAACGGCGTCCTTCAACTCGCGCAGGATCTGCCGCATTGCAGCATTGAGCAGGCCGTCCTTGTCGCCGAAGTAGTGGGCGACGATGCCGCTGGACAGCCCTGCCTTCTTCGCGATGGTGGCGACGGTCGCATCGGCCATGCCGATCTCGTCGATGGTCTGGAAAGTGGCCCGGATCAGCTGTTCGCGCCGTACCGGTTCCACGCCTTTCTTCGGCATTGTCTCTCCACGGATTGCGACCCGAAGGATCGGGCTGCCGGCCATTATGCTTTTTATTGATTGAACGTTCAATCAATAAACCCTAGGATGCGCTCGCGCCCCACGCCATGGGCCCGGTTTACCGGTCCGGCCCCGCCCATGTGCTCCCTCGGACTTGATGAGACGACCCCATGTCTTCCCTGGCTCATCCCAAGCGTTCGCCCCTGCGCTTGAACCGTTTTGTCTTCTTCAGCTCCTCGGTGTCGATCGGCATCCTCGGGCTGCTCACCGTTCTCTATCCCGAAGGCAGCGAGCACTGGCTGCAATGGGCGCAGGCCGAGGTGTCGGCTGCGTTCGGCTGGTGGTACATGCTGCTGATCGTGCTGTGCCTGGGCTTCGTGCTGTGGCTGGCGTTCTCGCCGTATGGCCGCATCCGCCTTGGCCACAACGAGGAATCACCGGCCTTCGGCTACGTCGCCTGGGTCTCGATGCTGTTCTCGGCCGGCATCGGCATCGCGCTGCTGTACTACGGCGCCTACGAGCCGCTGGACCACTTCCTGCATCCGCCCGGGCAACCCGGCGGGACCGTGGCCGCCGGCCGCGAAGCGATGGTGCTGACCTTCCTGCACTGGGGCCTGCACGGCTGGGCGCTGTACGCGCTGGTCGGCGTGGCCCTGGGCTACTTCGCCTACCGCCGCGACCTGCCGCTGGCGCTGCGCTCGGCGCTGTACCCGATCTTCGGTGAGCGCATCCACGGCCGCATTGGCGACATGGTCGATGGCTTCGGCATCCTGGCCACGCTGATCTCGATGGTGACCAACCTCGGCATCGGCGCGCTGGTGGTGCAGTCCGGCCTGGTCTACCTGTTCCACATCCCGGATACGCCGCAGGTGCTGGTGGCGATCGTGCTGGTGATGATGGTGGTGGCCACCATCGGCGTGGTCGCCGGTGTCGAGAAGGGCATTGCCTGGCTGTCCAACCTCAATGTGCGCCTGTTGTGTGGCCTGCTGCTGTTCGTGCTGGTCACCGGCCCGACGCTGCACCTGTTCGACGGCCTGATCCAGAACACTGGCGATTACCTCGGCGCGTTCGTGCGCAAGAGCTTCGACATGTACCTCAACGACCCGAAGGGCCGTGAGTGGATGGGCTCGTGGACGCTGTTCTACTGGGCCTGGTGGATCGCCTGGGCGCCGTTCGTCGGTCTTTTCGTGGCGCGCATCTCGCGTGGCCGCACCATCCGCGAAGTGATCATGGGCGTGCTGCTGATTCCGCTCGGCTTCACCCTGGCGTGGCTGTCGATCTTCGGCAACACCGCCATCGACCTGGTGCTCAATCACGGCCAGGCGATCCTGGGTGACGTGGCCCAGCACGATGCGGCGATGACGCTGTTCAAGCTGCTGGAGTACCTGCCCGCCGCGCCGTACGTGGCCGGCGCTGCAGTGGTGATCGGCTTCGTGCTGTTCCTGACCCCGGTCGACTCGGGCACGTTGATGATCGCCAACCTGTGCACCCGTCGCGTTGACGATGGCGTGGAGGATGGCCACGACGCGCCGATCTGGCTGCGCGTGTTCTGGGCGGCCGGCATCACCGTGGCCAGCGTCGGCCTGCTGCTGGCCGGCAACTTCAGCGCGATGCAGACGGCGGTGGTGCTGTGCGGCCTGCCGTTCTCGTTCACCCTGGCGTTCTACATGTGGGGCCTGCTGAAGGCGCTGCGCACCGACCCGGACGCACCGCGGCGGTGATCGGGCACCCGGCATCTATTATCCCGATGTCGCCGGAGATGCAGTAGAGCCAGGCCATGCCTGGCTGCGAAGAAACCGAAAGGGCCGGATCCGCGAGGGATCCGGCCCTACTCAATTTCGTAGCGAACTGAAAGACATGCAGGGTCGTTCGCGGCAATCATCGTTCAACGTTCCTTTTGCGGAGTTGAGCCATGGTCCGAATCCTGAGCTGTGCGTTGATGGTCTCGCTTTCGATGAGTGCCCATGCGGTGCCGAACGCGATGGTGCAATCGAACTTTCCAGTGATCGCGCTGGGTGAAACGGCAGAACTGAATCTGCAGCTGGCACCGCATCCTGGTGGGCTGGTGACCTATTCAATTCACACCAACGTCTATGCCAGCGAGGAGAGCAGCGGCTACCGGGTGCTGGATGTGCGCTGCCCGCCGGGCTTCCTCTCAAACGTCTACCAGGGAAACGCCGGTGCGGTGTGCTATCGCATCGAGGACACGCCGCATCCGGCCGGCGAGATGTCGGTGACAGTGTTCAACGAGGATGCGCCGGATGGGCATCTTGAGTGGGAGGAAGGCCTATGGTCGTTGGATACCAGTGGCCCCGCAGTGAAAACGTCGTGGCATCTGTTTGGCGTGCGGCCATGATCGGGAGGGTCGACGTGTGACCTGATGCGAGCGGGACAGTGTGCAGACGAAAAGGGCCGGATCCGCGAGGATCCGGCCCTTTTGTTAGGTAGTCGACCCGCAGTCGACTCTACCGAGAGTGCGGCGTTACTTGCTGGCCAGCTGGCGCAGCACGTACTGCAGCAGGCCGCCGTGGCGGAAGTACTCGACTTCCTTCGGGGTCAGCAGCATCACCGACACCTCGAAGGTCTTCTTCGTGCCATCGGCCTTGGTCGCGGTGACCGTGGCACGCTTGCTGGCACCGTCCTGCAGGCCGGTGATGTCGATCGTTTCCGAGCCGTCCAGGCCCAGGCTCTGCGCGTTCTCGCCGTTGCGGAACTGCAGCGGCAGCACGCCCATGCCAACCAGGTTGGAGCGGTGGATGCGCTCGAAGCTTTCGGCGATGACGGCCTTCACCCCCAGCAGCAGGGTGCCCTTGGCCGCCCAGTCACGCGACGAGCCAGTGCCGTACTCCTTGCCGGCCAGCACCACCAGCGGCACCTTGTCCGCCTTGTACTTCATGGCGGCATCGTAGATCGCCAGCTTCTCCGGCTGGCCACCACCGGCGGGGTAGTACAGGGTGTTGCCGCCTTCCTCGCCACCGAACATCAGGTTCTTGATGCGGATGTTGGCGAAGGTGCCGCGGACCATCACGTCATCGTTGCCGCGGCGGCTGCCGTAGCTGTTGAAGTCGGCCGGCTGCACGCCGCGTTCCTGCAGGAAGCGGCCTGCCGGCGAGTCCTTCTTGATGTTGCCGGCCGGGGAGATGTGGTCGGTGGTGATCGAATCGCCGAACAGGCCCATCACGCGTGCGCCGTGCACGTCGTCGATGCTGCCGGTCTGCATGGTCATGCCATCGAAGTACGGCGGGTTCTTGATGTACGTGGAGGCATCGCTCCATTCGTACAGGTTGCCGTCCGGCGAGGCGATGGTGTTCCAGCGGGTGTCACCCTTGAACACGTCGGCGTAGTTCTGCTTGAACATCTCCGGGCCGATGGTGGCGGCGATGACATCGCCGATTTCCTTGTTGCTCGGCCAGATGTCGCGCAGGAACACCGGCTGGCCATCGCTGCCGGTGCCCAGCGGCTGGGTGGTCAGGTCGATGTCGGTGGTGCCGGCGATGGCATAGGCCACCACCAGCGGCGGGCTGGCCAGGTAGTTCATCTTCACTTCGGGGTGCACGCGGCCCTCGAAGTTGCGGTTGCCCGACAGCACCGAGGTGACCACCAGGTCGCCGGTGGCGATGCCGGCACTGACTTCGGTCGGCAGCGGGCCGGAGTTGCCGATGCAGGTGGTGCAGCCGTAGCCGACCACGTAGAAGCCGATCTTCTCCAGCTCCTTCAGCACGCCGGCCTTTTCCAGGTAGTCGGTGACCACGCGCGAGCCCGGCCCGAGCGAGGTCTTCACCCACGGCTGGCGGTTCAGGCCCTTGGCGGCCGCGTTGCGGGCCAGCAGGCCGGCGCCGATCATCACCGCCGGGTTGGAGGTGTTGGTGCACGAGGTGATGGCGGCGATGACCACCGCGCCATCCTTCAGCCGTACCTTGCGATTCTCGATCTCGATGTCGGCGAAGCCCTTGGCCAGCTGCTCGTTGCCGACTGCGGCGCCACCGCCTTCATTGACGAACGAGGACACATCCTCGCTGCGCTTGTCACGGTTGGCGGTCATGCCGACCAGCGCTTCGCGGTAGTTCTTCTGCACGTCTTCCAGCAGCACGCGGTCCTGCGGGCGCTTCGGGCCGGCCAGCGAGGGCTTCACCGTGCCCATGTCCAGTTCCAGCGTGGTGCTGTACTGGGCATGCGGGCTGCCCGGTTCGTGCCACAGGCCCTGTGCCTTGGCATAGGCTTCGACCAGGTCGATCTGCTCTTCGCTGCGGCCGGACAGGCGCAGGTAGTTCAGCGACTCGGCGTCGATCGGGAAGATGCCGCAGGTGGCGCCGTATTCCGGGGCCATGTTGCCGATGGTGGCACGGTCGGCCAGCGGCAGGTGCTGCAGGCCGTCACCGTAGAACTCGACGAACTTGCCGACCACGCCCAGCTTGCGCAGCATCTGGGTGACGGTCAGCACCAGGTCGGTGGCGGTGGCACCCTCGGGCAGCTTGCCGGTCAGCTTGAAGCCGACCACCTGCGGGATCAGCATCGAGGACGGCTGGCCGAGCATGGCCGCCTCCGCTTCGATGCCACCTACGCCCCAGCCGAGCACACCGATGCCGTTGATCATGGTGGTGTGGCTGTCGGTACCGAACACGGTATCGGGGTAGGCAACGGGCTTGCCGTCCTTGTCCGCGGTCATCACCACGCGGGCCAGGTTCTCCAGGTTCACCTGGTGGACG
Source organism: Stenotrophomonas sp. S4 (assembly GCF_054187805.2). Classification (NCBI taxonomy): domain Bacteria; kingdom Pseudomonadati; phylum Pseudomonadota; class Gammaproteobacteria; order Lysobacterales; family Lysobacteraceae; genus Stenotrophomonas; species Stenotrophomonas sp. S4. The sequence goes on from NZ_CM196188.1 coordinate 2,211,031, forward strand.
ATGCCGGTGTTCGGCGGCACCACCTTGAAGTTGTCGAAGGCCTTCTGGCCCCAGCGCAGGAAGCCGTAGCGTTCCTGGTTGCGCTGGAATTCGATCTTGCCGTTGAGGTCCAGCGCGTCCGGCTTGCCGAACACATCGACCTGCACCGAGTGGTCGATGACCAGTTCGGAGGGAATCTGCGGATTGATCTGCTCCGGCGAACCGCCGAGCTTGACCACGGCGTCGCGCATCGCGGCCAGGTCGACCACGCAGGGCACGCCGGTGAAGTCCTGCAGGACCACGCGCGCCGGCATGAAGGCGATCTCGGTGTCCGGCTCGGCCGCCGGGTTCCAGCGGGCCACGGCTTCGATGTGGTCCTTGCCGACGGTGACGCCGCCATCCTCGTGCCGGAGCAGGTTCTCCAGCAGGATCTTCATCGAGTAGGGCAGGTGGGAGATATCGAAGCGCTGGCCCAGCGTGGGCAGGCTGAAGTAGTCGTAGGTCTTGCCGCCGACGTTCAGCTGGCTGCGGGTGGAGAACGAATCGCTCATGCGGGGTAACTCCTTCTTGCGGATGGCTTGCAGTGGCTCGCGCATGGGCGGGCCTGCTTGCGGTCGCCGCGGGCCTGGCGGCCCCGGTGGTCCCAGTATGAACCCCAGACTGAATGGATTCATCCGGGCCGGGTTCCGGCCTGCGGCATCGGTTCCAGACTACAGGGGAAGGTGTATGGCGTATGTCACGTTTGTGGCCGATCCTTTGCGAGGCAAGGGCTGGCGGGTTGCCGGTCCTGTTCAGGGTGGAAGTATGCCCGGGGAAGTATGTATAATTTGTGCATACTCTGGAGGGCCTACTGATGGAAGCCACTGTTGCAGAACGCGGACAGATCACCCTGCCCAAAGCGGTGCGTGATGCCCTCGGCCTGACCAAGGGCACGCTGCTGAAGGTCGAGCTGGACGGCAGCCGCATCATCCTGCGCAAGAGTGTTGACGATGCCATTTCACGGGCGCGCGGCAAGTTCGCGCTGGACGGCTTCGAATCGTCCGACGCGGCCGTACGCGCGGTGCGTGACGAGGAATAAGCCGTGATGATCGCCGTCGATTCACCGGTGCTGGTCGAGCTGCTCAGCAATGGTCCGCAGGCCGATGCCGTGGAAGCCATCCTCCGGCAGAGCCTGGTCGGTGGCCGCGTAGTGGTCTGCGGCGCGACCCTGGCCGAGGTCTGCGCATCGCTGCGCGGCGGCGCCGAGGTGCTCGAAGCGCTGGAAGAAATGGGCGTGCACTTCAACCCGATGGAAGCCAAGTCGGCGCTGCGCGCCGGCGAGATGCACCGCCGCCACCGCCAGCGCAGCGGCAGTCGCCGCAGCCTGGACGAATTCATGGTCGGCGCCCACGCACTGTTGCAGTGCGACGGCCTGATCACCTGGAACGACACGTTTTACCGCGACTACTTCAAGGGCCTGAAGCTGATCGTGCCGCAAGCCTGAGCCCACTTTTTTTCAACCTACGCATTACCCGGGAGTTGTCATGTTGGAAGCCTACCGCCACCACGTCGCCGAGCGCGCTGCGCTTGGCATCCCGCCGCTGCCGCTGAGCGCGCAGCAGACGGCCGATGTCATCGAGCTGCTGAAGAACCCGCCGCAGGGCGAGGCCGAGTTCCTGCTCGACCTGCTGACCCACCGCGTGCCGGCCGGCGTCGATGACGCAGCCAAGGTCAAGGCCTCGTACCTGGCGGCGATCGCCCTGGGCAACGAGCAGAACCCGCTGATCAGCCGTGAGCGCGCCACCGAACTGCTGGGCACCATGCTCGGCGGCTACAACGTCGCTCCGCTGGTGCAGCTGCTGGACGACGCCAGCGTCGGCACCATCGCCGCCAACGGTCTGAAGAAGACCCTGCTGGTGTTCGATGCGTTCCATGACGTGCAGGAAAAGGCCAAGGCGGGCAACGCCAACGCCCAGGCCGTGCTGCAGAGCTGGGCCGACGCCGAGTGGTTCACCAGCAACCCGGAAGTGCCGCAGAGCCTGACCGTCACCGTGTTCAAGGTACCGGGCGAGACCAACACCGACGACCTGTCGCCGGCACCGGACGCGACCACCCGCCCGGACATCCCGATGCACGCCCTGGCGATGCTGAAGAACAAGCGCGACGACGCGCCGTTCACCCCGGAAGAAGACGGCAAGCGCGGCCCGATCCAGCAGATCCTCTCGCTGAAGGACAAGGGTCACCTGGTGGCCTACGTCGGCGATGTGGTCGGCACCGGTTCCTCGCGCAAGTCGGCCACCAACAGCGTGCTGTGGTGGACCGGCGATGACATTCCGTTCATCCCGAACAAGCGCGCCGGTGGCGTCTGCCTGGGTTCGAAGATCGCCCCGATCTTCTACAACACCATGGAAGATGCCGGCGCACTGCCGATCGAGCTGGACGTGTCGAAGATGGAGCACGGCGATGTGGTCGAGCTGCGTCCGTACGAAGGCAAGGCGCTGAAGAACGGTGAAGTGATCGCCGAGTTCCAGGTCAAGTCCGAAGTGCTGTTCGACGAAGTGCGCGCCGGTGGCCGCATTCCGCTGATCATCGGCCGTGGCCTGACCGGCAAGACGCGCGAAGCGCTGGGCCTGGCTCCGACCGATCTGTTCCGCCTGCCGGTGCAGCCGGTCGATACCGGCAAGGGCTTCTCGCTGGCGCAGAAGATGGTTGGCCGCGCCTGTGGCCTGCCGGAAGGCCAGGGCATGCGCCCGGGCACCTACTGCGAACCGAAGATGACCTCGGTCGGCTCGCAGGACACCACCGGCCCGATGACCCGTGACGAGCTGAAGGACCTGGCCTGCCTGGGCTTCTCGGCCGACCTGGTGATGCAGTCGTTCTGCCACACCGCCGCCTACCCGAAGCCGGTGGACGTGAAGACCCACCACACCCTGCCGGAGTTCATCTCCACCCGTGGCGGCGTCTCGCTGCGCCCGGGCGACGGCGTGATCCACAGCTGGCTCAACCGCATGCTGCTGCCAGACACCGTCGGTACCGGTGGTGACTCGCACACCCGTTTCCCGGTGGGCATTTCGTTCCCGGCCGGTTCGGGCCTGGTCGCCTTCGCTGCTGCCACCGGCGTCATGCCGCTGGACATGCCGGAGTCGGTGCTGGTGCGCTTCAAGGGCAAGATGCAGCCGGGCGTGACCCTGCGTGACCTGGTCAACGCGATCCCGCTGTACGCGATCAAGTCGGGCCTGCTGACCGTGGCCAAGGCTGGCAAGAAGAACATCTTCTCCGGTCGCATCCTGGAAATCGAAGGCCTGCCGGAACTGAAGGTCGAACAGGCGTTCGAACTGTCCGACGCCTCGGCCGAGCGTTCGGCGGCCGGCTGCTCGGTGCGCCTGAACAAGGAGCCGATCATCGAGTACCTCAACAGCAACATCACTCTGCTGAAGTGGATGATTGCCGAGGGTTACCAGGATCCGCGCTCGCTGCAGCGCCGTATCGAGAAGATGGAAGCGTGGCTGGCCAACCCGGAGCTGCTGGAGCCGGATGCCGACGCCGAGTACGCGGCTGTCATCGAGATCGACCTGGCCGATATCCACGAACCGATCGTGGCCTGCCCGAACGACCCGGACGACGTGAAGACCCTGTCCGAAGTCGCCGGCGCCAAGATCGACGAAGTGTTCATCGGTTCGTGCATGACCAACATCGGTCACTTCCGTGCGGCTGCCAAGCTGCTGGAAGGCAAGCGTGACCTGCCGACCCGTCTGTGGGTGGCCCCGCCGACCAAGATGGACGCCTCGGAGCTGACCAAGGAAGGCGTGTACGGCACCTTCGGCGCCACCGGCGCCCGCATGGAAATGCCGGGCTGCTCGCTGTGCATGGGCAACCAGGCGCAGATCCGCGAAGGCTCCACCGCGATGTCGACCTCGACCCGCAACTTCCCGAACCGCCTGGGGCGCAACACCAACGTGTACCTGGGTTCGGCCGAACTGGCCGCGATCTGCTCGCGCCTGGGCCGCATCCCGACCAAGGAGGAGTACATGGCGGACATCGGCGTGATCAACGCCAATGGTGCGGAGATCTACCGCTACATGAACTTCGACCAGATCGAGGAATACCAGGACGTGGCCAAGACGGTTGCTGCCTGATGCGGTAACGCCGGCCACTGGTCGGTAGCCCGTTGAAACGAAGAACCCCCGGTGAAAGCCGGGGGTTTTTTGTGTGCGCCGGGCCAGGTGGCCTAGCCCATGCGCATCGCCGTCCGGGTCTGCTCCTGGGTCTGCTCCACGGCGTGGTCTTGCTGGGCAACCTGCTGTACCTGCGACATCTGTTCAACCTTCGCGAGCGATTGCTCCACGGGCGTATTGACGGCGTCGCTGATCGCGACCGACGACCGCAGGTGTGCCGGATTGTCGAGCGCTCCCTGCACAACGAACATGCGAGGGCCGGTGCCATCGCTGGGTGGGTTGCCCAGGACCACATGATCGACGCGTTCCAGGCCGCTGCTCTTGGCCGCGGCAAGCAGGCTGGCCGTCATCCGCTCGCTGGTTTCATCGAAACTGCGCCCGTGCCTGGCATCCACAGCGGATACACCGTCGCGAATCTGCCGGTAGAGAGGTTGGTCTGGGTGGCCTTCCTTCCTGGGATCCAGGCCTGCCTTGTCCAGGGTGGATTCGATGCTCTCCTGCACTGGGTTCCTGGGAGAGAAGCCGGGATTGCCGAGAGAGGGCGAGCCCTGGTCGGTTGCATCCTGGATCAGGTGCTTCCCAGGCTTGAGCGCAGTGCGGGCCCGCTGCTCCGCTTCTGCTTCGTGGCGGGCGTACGCACCGGCCTCCTCAATACCACGCAGGTAATTGACCCCGTCGCGCAGCAGGCCAGGTCCGCCGCCGACCAGCACGGTCGCTCCGGCGCGCAGCTGATGAACATCACTGCGGTAATCGGCAATCCGGCGCAGGTCTTCAGGATCCGTGATCCGGGCCTGGGGATTGTCCAGTACAGACTGCACGGGACCCTTGTCGGTCATGCGATCAAGGAAATGAACCAATCGATGAGAGTCACCCAACTGGACCGCGACGGCGGCGGACATGACATGGCCGCTTTTCATCCCGAGCGTTCCGAGTGAGGCGATGCGCTGGCCCTGCTCGGCGTTGCGCAGAACCTCCAGTTCCTTGGGCAGCGCATACATCTCGACCTTGCCGTAATGGGGGCCGCCCGCACTGACCAGGTCGCCTGCCATCACATGGTTGGTGAAGGGCGCCGCATTGGCCGGCTGGCCCTCAGGGAGGCGATACGCCAGCCCCGCGGCACCGTAAGGATTGAAGGCGTCGCCGGGGAGGTTGTAGTGATGGGCGGTGATCTGCGCGAGCGCGCCGCCGAGGGAGTGGCCGGTGACATATACAGACCCGGATCCCCTTTCATCAGCTAATTTGATGGCTTGCTTTGTGAGCGAGAGGGCGTCGCCGAGTTGCGCGTTGACTCTGGCGGTGACCATTGCGGCGTCGATGCCGCCATCAAGCATGGGCTGACGATCAAATTCGGTGCCGCGGTGGGCGACGATGACTTCCTTTGTATTGATGTTGAGGTAGGCAATGCCCTGATATCCGCTCCCGGAGTCACGACAGGCTAGGACCTCGTACTTTGTTCCGCCGATGGTGATGTCGGAATTGGCGGGCGGAAGCGGGTCATTATAGACACTGTCCGAGAGCGTCGCGCTTTCTCTAGGATTCATTGCGATGCTCCTTCAATCCGTGTGGAGACTTCGATTGGAAAGTATTCCTTGCGCTTTTCTGGCGGCATCTTCTCGTACCAACTTGAAGGCTCCGTTGGAGTCCGCTCCGGCGATTGTCCTGTGGTCAAGGGCGGCAATGCCCGCTTTATGTAGGCAGTGAAGGTTCTCCCGCCCTCAATCTCGGTGAATAGTGCTGCGACGGACGCGCGGATTGGGCGATCATCAGTGATGAAGGAAAACGAAGCTTCTACGAGGGCAGGTGTCCAAGTGCACGGACCCCGACCGTAATAGTCGGCAACTTCCATGCCGTCGTTGAATACAACACTGCTGAATTCAGTAGCACTGAGGCGCTGTGCCTGAAGCTCAACCTTGTGCTGATTCGGCTCGTACTGCACCCCCTCCCAATTGTTGACCGGAGGGAGACAGAGTGGGTCTATCTCATACGTGACGAAGACCGAAGGAACGGGGACATCCACGGGTGCATCGTGGACCCGAATCACAATCGGCAGCGCATCCTTGGGCGCAGGATTCTCGCGGTAGACCGGATATGAGCGTTCCTTGTTGCAGCCTGGAATGGCCAGTGTGATCAATGCGATCAACGCAACATGAGCAAGGCAGGAGACGGATTTCAGCATGAGCGGTCCACGTCGCTGATCAAGGTTTTGCGGGGTGCGGCGACACCATGAAGGGCACCTCGGGGCAAATGCGACGGATTGCGCATTTCATGCTGGGGGCACGCCGGCACTTCATCCTTGTATGCCGGTGCCTCGGGGCGTTGCGGCGTATCGTTCATCGGCGTTCCATTGCTCTGCGACGTCTGACTATACGACCCGGTGCAGCTGTGCTCCAAGACCGAGGTGCAGCGCCGGAGGCGTCCCGTGGGACGCCGCCCAGCATCGGGCCGCTTGCTAGCAGGCGACGTGTAGCGACTGCCGCAACCATGCATCGAGCTGCACGCTGGTGAAGGCGGGATTCTCCAGGGTCGAGATATGCCCCGAGCCGGGTATCGATTGCAGGCGGCAACCGATCACCCTGGCCATCTGCTGCGCTTCGCTCAGGGGCCGTGGCAGGTCCTGTTCGCCGTTCAGGATCAGCGTCGTTTCCCGCTCCAGATCCTTCAAGGCGCCCAGCCGGTCCGGGCGACCGAATATCAGGCGACCCAGTGGAACCACCGCGTTCAGCAGGCGCTCGCGAGGCCAGGACAGCAGCCGTTGCCGGAACAGCAACCGGATCGGATCGTCGATGGCGATGCCTGGGCGGAAGAACAGCGGCACGATCTGTTCGGCCATGGCTTCGGGGATGCAGCCCAGCTGTTCGATCCTGTCGAGCATGCCGAAGTAGCGCTGCCGTGAGGCCTCCGGTTCCGCACCGAGGTAGGTGTCCATCAGGATCAGCGAGCGGACCTGCTCGGGGCGCTGCAGCGCCAGTTCCGCTGCCCACATGCCGCCGACCGACAAGCCAGCCACCGCGTACTGGCGGATGTCCAGCGCATCCAGCAAACGGCCGACTTCGCGTGCGAGGCAGGCCGGTGTGGTGAAGGCGGCGGACAGGGGCAGATCGTTGTCGTGGCCGGGCAGCTCCGGAAGGATCAGGCGGTAGTGCCGCGACAACACCTCGATCTGTGGCGCCCACATGTCGCGGCCCCAGAGATAGCTGCCGCCAAGAACGATGGGAAAGCCGGTGCCGATATCGTGATGGGTGAGAAGAGGCAATGAGAGGCTCCGTGGAAGGGAGCCTTACGCTGCAGGTGCAGGGAAAGCACGTCCAATGTGGCGGATCGACCAGGATCCGCCCGCCGGCGCAATCGAGGTGATTGCGGCACACATGTGCGTAAGCAGCACTAGTGAAATGCCAGTGTCCGACGGTACCGCCAGATCGAACGAGCTGAATGCGACGTCTGGCCGATGTGTTTGGCCGATGCGGAGCCGAGCATGGGCTATGCCGGGCGTCCTTGCCCGGCCCCCTTCGGGCCGTCGCAAGCGACGTTGGCAACGACTCCTGCCGTTGCCTTCGGCTCTACAGCTCCCCATCAGGCGCGGGCCAGCGCCAGCAACCGCTCGGCAATCCGTTCCAGCGGCACCTGTTCTTCGGCGGCGCCGAGCTTGAACGCTGCACCCGGCATGCCCCAGACCACGCTGGTGGCCTCGTCCTGCACCAGTGTCGGCGCGCCGGCCTGGCGCATTTCCAGCAGGCCGCGTGCGCCGTCATCGCCCATCCCGGTGAGGATGGCGCCGATGGCATTACCGCCGGCGTTCTGCGCAACCGAGCGGAACAGCACATCGACCGCGGGCTTGTGCCGGTTCACTGCCGGGCCATCATCGACACGGCAGCGCCAGCGCGCACCGTCGCGGATGATCCGCAGGTGCTTGCCGCCTGGCGGCAGGTAGGCGTGGCCGGGCAGCACAGCTTCGCCGTCGCTGGCCTCGCGCACGGCCATGGCCGAGTGGCGGTCCAGGCGCTCGGCGAAAGCACTGCTGAAGCTGGCCGGCAGGTGCTGGGTCATCACCACGGCGGGCGCGTCGGCCGGCATGCCTTCCAGCACCACGCGCAACGCTTCGGTGCCGCCGGCCGACGAGCCGATCGCGATCAGGCGGTCAGTGGTGCGGAACTGCGGAGCAGCGGGGCGCATCGCAGGCGCGGCGTCCAGCAGGAGTTTCGGTGCGGCGGCGCGCACCAGCGGGCGGACGCGTGAGCGCGCCGCCATCTTGACCTTGGCGATGATCTCGTCGGCGTAGGCCTGCAGGCCGCGTGCGACGTCCAGCTTGGGCTTGGAGACGAAGTCCACGGCGCCCAGCGCCAGCGCCTGCAGGGTGGTGTCGGCGCCGCGTTCGGTCAGCGAGGAGATCATCACCACCGGCAGCGGGTGCAGGCGCATCAGGTTTTCCAGGAACGCCAGCCCGTCCATGCGCGGCATTTCCACGTCCAGGGTGATCACGTCCGGGGCCAGGCGCTTGATCTTCTCGCGCGCCAGCAGTGGGTCGGCGGCGGTGCCGACCACGTCGATGGACGGATCGCTGGACAGGATTTCCGTGAGCATCTGGCGCACGACGGCGGAGTCGTCGACGATCAGGACCCGGCAGGGGGCGTTGCCGGTCAGGGTCATTCGAACAGCTCCACGCCGCCGGTGACCGGGGCCTTGGACAGGCGTGCACGTACCGCCGATTCGGTGGCGGCCACTTCGGCTTCATGCGCATGCGGCAGGCGCTGAACGACCACGCGGCCGGTATCGGCGAAGAACCAGATCTTGCGCGGATGGATGCCGCACAGGTCCTCGGCAATGATCGGGATGTGCTCGGCCTGCAGGTACTGGCGCACGAACTCGGCGTTGCGGGTGCCGACCGGGTTGCTGGTGAAGCCCTTGAGCACGTTGGCGCCGCCGAACACCTTGGCTTCGATGCGCTTGCGATGCGCACCGCGCTTGAGCATGTCGTTGATCAGCAGTTCCATCGCGTAGCTGCCGTAGCGCGCGGGGGCGCCATCACCGGCGTTGCCTTCGGGCAGCAGGAAGTGGTTCATGCCGCCGATCTTCAGTACCGGATCGCGCAGGCAGGCGGCCACGCAGGAACCGAGGGTGGTGGTCAGGGCCGTAGTGTCATCGACCACCAGGTATTGGGTCGGCAACAGCTTGGCGGCGATGGTCTTGAAGCGTGCGTCCTGATAGCGCATCACATCGTCGGTACGCAGCGAGGCGTTCATGCGCCGGCCTTTGCCGCACGGCGGTACAGGGTGCGGCCGCAGGGCTGGATCAGGTCGGCGGCGTGCAGATAGTTCTCCGAGTGGCCGGTGTAGAGCAGGCCGTCGTCGGCCAGGTGCTGCACCAGGCGACCGAGGATGGCGCGCTGGGTCGGCTTGTCGAAGTAGATCATCACGTTGCGGCAGAACAGCGCGTCGAACGGGCCGCCGACGTCGTAGCGCGGGGCGAGCAGGTTCAGCGGGCGGAACTCGATCAACTCGCGCAACGCCGGCAACACGCGGCACTGGCCCTCGTTGGGGCCGCTGCCGCGCTGGAAGTAGCGGCGGCGCAGGTCCGGATCCAGGCTGGTGACGCGATCGATGTTGTAGACACCGCGGCCGGCGGTGGCCAGCACCTGGGTATCGACGTCGGTGGCGATGATGCGCACCGGAGGCTTCAGCGTGCCGAAGGCCTCGCAGGCGGTGATCGCCATCGAGTAGGGCTCTTCGCCGGTGGACGCCGCGCACGACCACAGCAGCAACGGCGTGCGGCTGGAGCGCTGCTGCAGCTCCTCGCGTAGCTTGTCGAAGTGGTGCGGTTCGCGGAAGAACGAGGTCAGGTTGGTGGTCAGGGCGTTGGTGAACGCCTGCCACTCGTCACCGTCTTCCTGCTCCAGATGGTCCAGGTACTGCTGGAAGCTGCGCATGCCCAGCGTGCGCAGGCGGCGCGACAGGCGGCCATAGACCATGTCGCGCTTTGCCGGGGCGAGGGCGATGCCCACGCGCTGGTAGATCAGGTCGCAGACGCGGCGGAAATCACGGTCGGCGAACTCGAATTCGCGCGGGCCGGTAACGATGGGAGTAGGACTTTGCACGGGGGACGTGTCCATCGGCAGAGGCGGCGGCCGCAGCCGCCGCGGGTGGGTCTCAGAATTCCTGCCAGTCGCTGTCGCTGGCGACGAAGGTGCTGGCGTTGCTGCTACGGCGTGCCGGTATCGGTGCCGGTGCGGGCGTGCGGCTCGGCTGCGGGCGTGCCACGGCGGCGACGCGCACCGGCTCGACATGCGCGGCCACGGCCTGCATCGCGGCCGAGACCTGGTTGTCGAGGCGGAAGATCGCCACGGCGTCGGCCAGCTGGCCGGCCTGGTCTTCCATCGCGCGTGCGGCGGCGGTGGCTTCTTCCACCAGCGCGGCATTCTGCTGGGTGGTTTCGTCCATCTGCACCACGGTCTGGTTGACCTGCTCGATGCCAGCCGACTGTTCCTGCGAGGCAGCGGAAATCTCGGCCATGATGTCGGTCACGCGCTGCACCGAGGCGACGATCTCGCCCATGGTGCTGCCGGCCTGGTGGACCAGGCTGGAACCTTCGGCGACCTTGCCGACCGAGTCGTCGATCAGGCCCTTGATCTCCTTGGCGGCGGCGGCCGAGCGCTGGGCGAGAGTACGCACCTCGCTGGCGACCACGGCGAAACCGCGGCCCTGTTCACCGGCACGCGCGGCTTCCACCGCGGCGTTCAGCGCCAGAATGTTGGTCTGGAACGCGATGCCGTCGATGACCGAAATGATCTCGGCGATCTTCTTTGACGAGGCTTCGATGGCCGACATGGTGGTGACCACCTGGCCGACGACGTCGCCGCCCTGCGAGGCGACGCCATGCGCGCCGATGGCGAGCTGGTTGGCCTGGCGGGCATGCTCGGCGTTCTGGCGCACGGTGGAGGTCAGTTCCTCCATCGAGGCGGCGGTTTCTTCCAGGTTGGCAGCCTGCTGCTCGGTGCGGCGCGACAGGTCGCTGTTGCCGGAGGCGATCTCGCCGGCGGCCAGGGTGATGCTGGAAGCGCTGGCCTGGATCTGGCCGACGATCTGGGTCAGCTGCGCGACGGTGGTGTTGGCATCGTCACGCATGCGTGCGAACACGCCCTGGTAGTCGCCGTGCATGCGCGCGGTCAGGTCACCCTCGGCGATGGCCGACAGCAGCTGCGAGAGCTTGCCGAGGTTGTCATCGCTGACCGCCATCATCGCATTGAGGTTTTCCAGCATCAGGCGGAAATCGTGATCGAAACGCTGGGCGTCGCCACGGCGGCTGAAGTCACCCGCAGCGGCGGCGCTGGCCAGCTGCTTGATCTCGGCGTTGATGCGGCCGAGGTTGGCCTTGACCGTGTCGACGGTGGTGGTCATCGCGGCCTTCTCGCCCGGGTAGCGCGCGATGTCGCGGCTGAGATCGCCGACAGCATACTGCTGCACCACGTCCAGCACGTCGTGCAGGGTCTGCACGTGGCCGCCGACCAGGGCGTTGGTTTCCTGCACCATCAGCCCGTACTCGCCGGGGAAGGCGCTGGCGTCGATGCGATAGCTCAGTTCGCCACCGTCGTGGCGGCGCGCCATTTCGCGCTGGCCCGAGATGACCGCATGCAGCTGCTGCTGCATGCCGGCCATGGCCTCCAGCAGGCGGCCGGTCTCGTCATGCGGCTGCGGGCCGATGTGGCTGTCCAGCTTGCCGCCGGCGATGCCTTCGGCCACGGCGGTGGCCTGCTTCAGCGGTACGGCGATGCGGTTGCCGATGACCCAGCTCAGGGCCAGCACGATCAGTACCAGCACGCCACCGGAGACCGCCATGATGGCGGTGAACACCAGCGCCTGCTTCTGCACGTCGTCCATGTAGACACCGCTGCTGACCACCCAGTTCCAGGGCGCGAACAGGCCGGCATAGGCGACCTTCTCGACGTCGCCCTTGCTGCCCGGCTTGGCCCAGCGGTAGTTGACGAAGCCGCCGCCGGCGCGGGCCGCTTCGACCTGGTCGTAGTAGATCCGCACGCCGTCGTCGGTGCGGAAGTCCTTCATGTCCTTGCCGACCAAGTCCTTGCGGAACGGGTGCATCAGCAGGCGGTAGCCGGTGTCGTAGATGTTGAAGTAGTAGGTATCGTTCTCGGCGCGCATGACCTCCAGCGCCTGCAGCGCGGCGCTCTTGGCGGCCTCTTCGCTGAGCTCGCCGGTACCGGCCAGGCGGTGGTAGTGCTGCAGGATGCCGTAGCTCAGTTCGACCTGGGTCTTCAGCGCGGTCTTGCGGGTCTCGGTCAGGTCCAGGTACTGCATGCGGGCGGCGATCACCGACAGCGCGATCACGCCGAGCGCGATGAGCAGCGTCAGCAGGTTGAGCTTGCGCCGGACGGAGAGATTGCTGAAGTAGTGTTGCCAGCGATGCAGGAGATTCATCGAGCAGGACCAGGTCGAAGCGGGCGGGCGGCGCCGTGCCGGTCACAGCGGGACAAGCGGTGACAACCCCGTTATCGGCCGCGCGGGCGGGGGATTGAGGTGCGGTGTCCGAACGTATTCAGGTTTCCTTGCAGCGGCGGCTGCGGCGCTGCCTGCGGCAGGCTTTTGGAGCAACAGCAACGGCAACGGCAACGGCAACGGCAGGTCATGGCGATGGGTTGCTACGGGTTGGCCGGATCGGGGTGGGCAGGCAGGACACGCCGTGAACCCCCCTCCGGGGTCCGGCCCAGCCGCTGGCGGCTGTGCGTTCGGGCGCTTGCGAAGCAGTGCTTCGCAAGCAAAGCGCCCTCACCCATGGGGGCTCGATGGCGCCATCCATGGCGCCAACGGTCCTGCCTGCCCACCCCGACCCGGCCCGCCAGGGCTTCACTTCGGCGGACGGCAAGAGCGTTGGGTTTCCAAGTGGAAAGAGGGGTCAGATCCGTTTTCCTGCGGAAAACGGATCTGACCCCGGACGCGGTGCGGCTGTTGCTGTTGCTCTTGCTCTTCTTTCTTCGATCCGGGGTGGACGCGCACGGAAAGTGTCCGTGGCCGGGAGGGTGGGTTGCGCAGGGGCGTGAGCCGCATGGATGCGGCGACCGAGCTTACATGGACGTACTTGCAGCGTCCCCTGCGCAACCCACCCTCCCGGCCCAAGCGAAGGAAATCTGATCTGGCCCCCCGTCCGCGGACGCCAAGAGGCGATACTTTGATCGCACTTGGAGGTCCCCTTATGTCCCGTATCACCCGTCGTAGCTACACCGATGAGTTCAAGCACCAAGCCGTGGAGTTGGCCGAGTCGCTCGGGCCTGCCGCAGCGGCCCGTCAGCTGGAGATGTCGGTCAAGACGCTGGCAAATTGGATTGACGCGGTCCGTGCTGGCCGGTCGTTGACCTCTGAGGCCCGCAGGCCGGCCACTGACCTGGAAAGCGAGATCAGCCGCCTTCGGGCCGAGAACGCCAATCTGAAGATGGAGCGGGAAATCCTAAAAAAAGCGGCGGCGTTCTTTGCCAGAGAGTCCAAGTGAGGTACGCCTTCGTCGCCAGTCAAAGGACTCGCTACCCGACCAGGTTGCTGTGTCGGCTTTTTGGGGTTTCTGTCTCTGGATTCCATGACTACCTGCGCCGCCAGTGTGCCCAAACGTGCGATGTCGATTCGGCCCTCCGTACCGAGCTTCGGGCCATCCATGTGGCCAGCAAACGCAGTTATGGGCGGCGTCGGCTGGTCAGGGCCTTACGAGCCAGGAATCATCCAGTTGGCCACAAGCGCGTGGCACGGTTAATGGCCGAGGAGCGAATCCAGGGCAAGACCAAAGGCCGATTCCGGCCCAAATCCTCCGGCGGCTCATCTCAGCTCGCCCCCAACCTGCTGGATCGGCAATTTGCCCCCGGAACCGGACCGACGGCGTGGGTCGGAGATATCACGTATGTCCCCACCCGCCAGGGATGGCTGCATCTGGCCGTGGTCATCAGCGTCCAGACCCGGCAGGTGCTGGGCTACAGCGTTTCCAGGCGCCTGACTGAAGAACTGGTAGTGAAAGCATTCGCCAATGCCTGGGCTCTGCATCCACAACGACCTGGCCTGATCTTCCATTCCGATCGTGGCGGGCAGTACTGGGGGAACGAGTTTCGCCAGCTGCTGCAGTCCCATGACGTGGTCCAAAGCATGAGCCGGCCTGGCAATTGCTGGGACAACGCCGTGGTCGAGAGCTTCTTTGCGACGCTCAAGACAGAAGAGGCTGCCGAGCCTTACGCCAGTAAGGAACAAGCCAGCCAGTCCATCGCTGCTTACATCCACGGCTTCTACAATCCAGCCCGGCTACACTCGGCGCTGGGCTACCACTCGCCTAACAACTACGCCCGGCAGCTCCGGGCTGCCGCCTGAAACGGCTTCATGGCGTCCGTTTTCAGGGGGCCAGATCAATCCGCCGCCTTCCGCGACCACCCCGAGGGGCATCGCCGTTGGCTGGATATCCAGATACCCCGTAAACGAAAACGCCCCGGCGCAGGGCCAGGGCGTTCTCGTACGTCAGGTCAGGCAGGCATCAGAACTCCTGCCAGTCTCCGTCGGCCAGTTCGGTGGCCATCGGACGACCACCGGCGGTGCGGCGGGCCGGCGGGGCGACCGGGGCCGGTGCGGCAGGTGCAGCAGCACGCGGGGCCGGGGCAGCGGCGATGCGCGGGGCAACCACGGTCTCGGCTTCGTCCACTACGAAGATCGACACGGCCTCGCTGAGGTGACCGGCCTGCTCTTCCATTGCACGTGCTGCGGCAGTGGCTTCTTCCACCAGCGCAGCGTTCTGCTGGGTGGTTTCGTCCATCTGCACCACGGTCTGGTTGACCTGCTCGATGCCGGCCGACTGTTCCTGCGAGGCCGCGGAGATCTCGGCCATGATGTCGGTCACGCGCTGCACCGAGGCGACGATCTCGCCCATGGTGGCTCCGGCCTTGTGCACCAGCGCCGAGCCGTCGTTGACCTTGCCGACCGAGTCGTCGATCAGGCCCTTGATCTCCTTGGCGGCGGCGGCCGAGCGCTGGGCGAGAGTACGCACCTCGCTGGCGACCACGGCGAAACCGCGGCCCTGTTCACCGGCACGCGCGGCTTCCACCGCGGCGTTCAGCGCCAGAATGTTGGTCTGGAACGCGATGCCGTCGATGACCGAAATGATCTCGGCGATCTTCTTTGACGAGGCTTCGATGGCCGACATGGTGGTGACCACTTGGCCGACGACGTCGCCGCCCTGCGAGGCGACGCCATGCGCGCCGATGGCGAGCTGGTTGGCCTGGCGGGCATGCTCGGCGTTCTGGCGCACGGTGGAGGTCAGTTCCTCCATCGAGGCGGCGGTTTCTTCCAGGTTGGCAGCCTGCTGCTCGGTGCGGCGCGACAGGTCGCTGTTGCCGGAGGCGATCTCGCCGGCGGCCGAGCTGATCGCGCGGCTGGACTGCTTGATGCGGGTGACGATCTCGCTCAGCTGTGCGGCGGTGGCGTTGGCATCGTCGCGCATGCGGGCGAACACGCCCTGGTAGTCGCCGTGCATGCGCACGGTCAGGTCACCCTGCGACAGCGCGGCGAGCAGGCCGGAGATCTGTTCGATGCTGCCAGCGTTGGCGTCCAGCAGGCCGTTGATCTGCTGGGCCAGCTGCAGGAAGAAGCCTTCCTTGTCGCTGGCGTCGATGCGGCCGGACAGGTCGCCGGCGGCAGCCTGGGCGATCACGCGGGCCACTTCGGCTTCGACCTGCGCTTCCTGGGTACGGTCACGCCACTCCACCACGTAGCCGACGGTGTCGCCGCCTTCATTGCGGATGGTCGAGACCACCTGGGCGAACTGCGCATCGCCGTACTGCATCGGGCGACGGGCGACGCCGTGTGCCTTCAGGTTGCCCAGCAGGGTCTGGTCCATCTCGCCGCGGTGTTCAAGCACGGTGACCGGCTTGCCGATCAGCGACGCCTGCGCATCGAAGTCCGGCAGGTCGCGGCGCACGTCGTCCTGGTACTGGCTCAGGGTCTGCTGCAGGGCGCGGTTGCTGTAGACGATGGTGTTGCTGGTGTCGGTCAGGTACACGCCGGTCGAGCTGTAATCCAGTGCGGTACGGATGCGCAGGTTCTCGCGGGCGATGGCCTGGTCGGTTTCGGTGCGCTCGCGCAGGTCGCGCTGCATGCGCTGCATCGCCTGCATCAGTTCGCCCACTTCGTCCTGGCGGCTGACGTCGATGTGGCCATCGAGCTTGCCGCCGGCCACTTCGTTGGCCACCGAGACGGCGCCGCGCACGCTGCCGACCAGGGCGCGGGCAAACAGCCAGACCAGCACCAGGCCGAGTGCGGCGCCGCCCAGCAGGGCGATCACGGTCAGCACGGCCGAGGCGGAGTAGGTGGATTCGGCCTCTTCGCGCGAGGCGCGGGCGAGGCGGTTGTCTTCGGCGATCAGCGCTTCCAGCGCCGAGGCGGCCTTGCGGTGCTTGGTGCGGGTTTCGCCGACGAAGGTATCGATGGCGTCGTCCGGCAGGTCCAGTTCCAGCATCTCGGTGACGCTGTCATAGGAGGCCAGGGCGTCCTTCCATTCCTTGGCGAAGGTGTCGAACAGCTTCTTCTGCTGCGGGTTGTCGACCAGTGCCGGATAGCCCTTGATCGACTTGTCCATGCTCTCGCGCAGCTCGACGGCCTGCTTGCGGGCATCGGACTTGACGTCGTCGCTGGCGCGGATCAACTGCTGGTAGGCGGCATTGCGGTATTCGCCCAGCATGCCGCGCATCTCGCCGGCCATGCGGATGCTCTCCATGCGCGAACCGGCCAGCTCGGTGGTGACGTTGTTCAGCGAATGCAGGCCACGATAGGCGACGATGCCCTGCAGCAGCATCACCAGCAGGATGACGCCGAAGGTCAGCATCAGCTTCGGCATCAGTTTCAGGTTGTTGATCCACGGCATGGGCGTTGCAGGCTCCTAAGGCAGACGCGCCCGGGCATCGGGCCCGGTTGCAGCAGGAACCACGCCGGCACCAGGTCCGGCGTGGCTCGACGAACAGCGGATTACTTGATGTTGGCCAGCTTCAGTGCCGACGGCGAGCTGACTTCGATTTCCGCACGCGAAGCGTCGCGCTGGATCTTGCCGATCACGCAGACGGTCTTGCCTTCCAGGGTTTCCAGCGGGAAGGAGAACTTGCCGCGGTTCTCACCGGCGATGCGGGCCGAGAAGGTGTGGCGCGGGAAGGCGCCGCCCATGTACAGGAAGGTCGGCTGGCCTTCGGAACCTTCTGCGTAGCGGGCCTTTTCGACCTTGCCACAGACCATGCCGTCCTTGCCGACCGAACGCGGTGCCATTTCCGGCGGGATCATGTCGGCCGACTGGGCAAAAGCGGAGGCGGCGGTGGTGGCCAGGACAGCGGCCGAAACGAACGCAAGCAGGGACTTCATCGAGGGGTATCTCCGGGGATGGTAACGGTCGGGCCGGTCCTGCGCGCTCCTGCGCGACCGGCTTCTGTCCCCCTATCGGCATCGCCGGAGGGAACTGAAGGGTTTTGTGACTGGAACGTGAAGCAGTTCCGTTTGCTCAGGCGGCGACGTCTTCGGCGAGGCTGGCCTGGCCCATGTCGGCGCTGTCGAGCAGGGTCTCGATGTCCAGCAGGATCAGCATGCGATCGTCGTGGGTACCGATGCCGGAGATGAAGCGGGTATCGACGGCGGCACCGAATTCCGGGGTCGGGCGGATCTGCTCGGCCGACAGCGGGATCACGTCGGAGACGCTGTCGACGACGATGCCGACCACGCGGTCTTCCACGTTCAGCACGATCATCACGGTGAAGGCGTCGTAGCGGGCGTTGTCCAGGCGCAGCTTCAGGCGCAGGTCGATGACCGGGACGATGGTGCCGCGCAGGTTGATCACGCCCTTGATGTAGTCCGGCGCATCCGGTACGCGGGTGACGGCGTCGTAGCCACGGATTTCCTGCACCTTGAGGATGTCCACGCCGTAGTGCTCTTCACCAAGGGTGAAGCTGAGGAATTCGCCACCGGCGCTGGCGGCGGAGCTGGTCTTGTCGTTCATCGAGGGGTCCTGGTTCTGCCGGAAGTCCCGGTGTCAGGCTCGATATCGGCCCCGTTGGAGGGGACTTTAGGTGCCGGGGGAAGGCATCCACGCTTGGTGTGGATCTACCAGGGAGGGTGCGCGGATGGGGTCAGATCCCTTTTCAGGGAAAAGGGATCTGACCCCGGCATGCGTTCCGGGGTTGCCGGCCAGCGGCCGGCACTGCCGGTCGGACGGCCTTACAGCTCACCGTTGCGGCGGGCCTTGCGCTGGCGGTCGATGCGGAAGATGTAGCGCTGGATGGCGCTGTCGGCGCCGCGCGGCAGGCTTTCAAAGCGCATGCCCACGCGCTTGACCTCGATGCCATTGGGCTGGCGCTGCGGCAGCAGGTTGCAGACCACCAGTTCGATATCCAGGTCGGGGCCATCGGGCAGCGACAGCTGCGCCGGATAGCGCTTCTGCAGGCCGAACACCGCACAGTCACTTGGGACCACCACGGCCAGGCCGCCGCCGCTGATGTCCACCACCCGCATCGACAGCGCTTCGGCCCGCGCTTCGCCGGGCGGCAGCAGCAGCTGCGGCGAGTCGGTGACGGGGGTTTCCAGCCGGTACAGCTCGCGGCGCTGCAGGTGCACCAGTTCGTCCGGCAGCGGGGCGCGGAAGGCCACGTGGCCGTCGTTGTCCACACGCTGCAGTTCGTGCAGGCGGAAGCGCACCAGCACGCGTTCGAGCTGGGCAAAGCACAGCAGGTGATCGGCCTGTTCGGCGGCACGGTTGGAGGCTTCCTGCGGGCTGCCATCGAGCAGCAGGAAGTCCTCGTCTTCGTCGAGGTCGAGCAGGGCGGTCGGGAACGAGCGGTCGCGGCCGTCGATATGGGCGTTGATCAGCGAACGCTGGTCGATCAGCGAGCGCAGCAGCTGGCGCAGCTGGCGCGGGTTGCGGACCAGGAATCGTTCGTCGGCGGCATCAGCCGCGTGGACATCATGCACTGCAGTGTCGTTGCCGTCGGACATGGAATCTACGGTCAGGGGCGGGCGCCAGCACGCGTTGGCGCGAGGCTCGATGGGGATATCGGCCTCTGCCCCGGATTATGAAGTGAGAATCACATCACTTTCCATGCGTGTGGGGTCGGATCCCTCTTCTGCGGAAGAGGGATCCGACCCCGGGTACATCAGAACTCCTGCCAGTCGCCGTCCGCGGCCAGTGCCGGCTGCGCCGCCGAGCTGCGCAGCGGGCGGGCGGGAGCCGGCTTTGCCGCACGTGCGGCGGCCGCGACCTGGCGCGGTACCGGTGCTGCCAGCGGGCGTGCAGGAATGGCTGTCGTGCCCTGCGATGCGAGACGGAAGCGGGCCACGGCTTCACCCAGCTGCACCGCCTGGTCTTCCATCGCGCGTGCGGCGGCAGTGGCTTCTTCCACCAGGGCGGCGTTCTGCTGGGTGGTCTCGTCCATCTGCACCACGGTCTGGTTGACCTGCTCGATGCCCGCCGACTGTTCCTGCGAGGCCGCGGAGATCTCGGCCATGATGTCGGTCACGCGCTGCACCGAGGCGACGATCTCGCCCATGGTGCTGCCGGCCTGGTGGACCAGGCTGGAGCCCTCGGCGACCTTGCCGACGGAGTCGTCGATCAGGCCCTTGATCTCCTTGGCGGCGGCGGCCGAACGTTGGGCGAGGGTACGCACTTCGCTGGCGACCACGGCGAAACCGCGGCCCTGTTCACCGGCACGCGCGGCTTCCACCGCGGCGTTCAGCGCCAGGATGTTGGTCTGGAAGGCGATGCCATCAATGACCGAGATGATCTCGGCGATCTTCTTCGACGAGGCTTCGATGGCCGACATGGTGGTGACCACCTGGCCGACCACCTCGCCGCCCTGCGAAGCGACGCCATGCGCGCCGATGGCGAGCTGGTTGGCCTGGCGTGCGTGCTCGGCGTTCTGGCGCACGGTGGAGGTCAGTTCCTCCATCGAGGCGGCGGTTTCTTCCAGGTTGGCGGCCTGCTGCTCGGTGCGGCGCGACAGGTCGCTGTTGCCGGAGGCGATCTCGCCGGCGGCGAGGGTGATGCTGGAGGCACTGGCCTGGATCTGGCCGACGATCTGGGTCAGCTGTGCAACGGTGGTGTTGGCGTCGTCACGCATGCGAGCGAACACGCCGTTGAACTGGCCCTCCATGCGCGCAGTCAGGTCGCCGGCGGCGATCGACTGCAGCAGCTGCGAGAGCTGGCCGAGATTGCCGTCGGCCACCTGCATCATGGTGTTGAGGTGCTCGATCATCAGCTTGAAGTCGTGCTGGAAACGCTGTGCGTCGCCGCGCTGGCTGAAGTCACCGGCCGCGGCCGCTGCGGCCAGCTGCTGGATCTGCGAGTTGATCGCCAGCAGGCTGGCCTTGGCTGCATCCATCGATTCGTGCAGGATCGCACGGCTGCCGGGCAGGCGGCGGGCGTCCGGGGTGAGGTTGCCGATGGCGTACTGGTTGAGCACGTCGATGGCATCGCGGATGGCGTCCAGGTGCTCGAAGATCACCGTATTGATGCCGCCGGCCAGCTGGCCATAGACGCCCGGGAAATCCTCCGGAATGCGATGGCTGATGTCCGGGCCCGCGTGCATCTGTGCCATCAGCTGGGTCTGCTCACTGAAGCGGCGCAGCATTGCGGTCATTTCGGCGGTGGCGGCCAGCATCCTGCCGGCTTCGTCCTTGCTGGTGGCCTGGGTGCTGACGCTCAGGTCGCCACGGGCGACCGCCTGGATGGCGTGCACGGCCTTGCCCAACGGACCCGTCACGGCGCGTGAGATGACCGTGGCCAGCGCGGCGGCCACCAGCGACAGCAGCACGATGCAGCCGATGATGGCGATCATGCTGGTGCGGTGGGTGGCGTTGGCGGCGGCGATCTTGCCGTCCATCAGGCCGGCGATGTGGGTGCCGAGGGTCTTCATCGCGGCGAACAGATCCCGACGCGCCGGGCGCGATTGTTCGTCGGAGATCTGCTGCGCCAGGGCACCATCACCGGCGGCCACGGCTTCGCGCATGGCCTTGTTGGCGGCGAAGTAGCGTTCCAGCTGCACGTTCGCGGCGCGATAGAGTTCACGCTCCTTGTCCAGCGCCGGCAGCGCCGAATAGGCGGCCAGCTCGTCATGCACGGCCTTGGCGGTGTCGTCCATGCGCTTGTTGTAGTCGGCCACCTTTTCCGGTTGGTCGAGCATGCTCAGCAGGGCCAGTTCGTAGGTACGGAACTCGCCCAGCTGCGAACGCGCTTCGCCCAGGTGCTGGACCGAGGGAATATCGTTTCCGGCCATTTCGCGGAGCTGGCTGTTGGCTTCGCTCAGGCGCAGCAGGGCGAAGGCGCCGAGGACCAGGGTCATCAGCGTGGTAAGTGTGAACCCCACGGCCAGCTTGCGGGCGATGGGCAGATCTTGGAACCACTTCATGCGGGGTGCTCCAGGTGGGCAGGGTGCCGGCGGCGGTGCGCCGGCTGGGGTGGTTGCATCGCGAACGGTGGTGCCCGGTGGGGTTCGGTGACGGCCGTCATTGCGGAATAACGGCGCGTTCCGGGCGGACTTTATGGACGCAGATCACATTCGGTTGCGTAGGGATGACGGCGCGAAAGTGCCGCAGTGGCGGGGCTTTCGCTTGCGTGGCGTGGTTGCGCGCGAAACCATCGCGCTGACGAAGATCACAAAATGCGGCGCGCTGTGGATTGGGGTCAGATCCCTTTCCGCAGGAAAGGGATCTGACCCCCTTGGCAGAGCGCGCACAAACAAAAACCGCCGCCCCGAAGGGCGGCGGTCCAGTGCACGCCTGCAGCGTGGATCAGGCGGCCTGCGGCATCCGCAGCGAACGCACCAGTCCGCCGATGTCGACGATCAGCGCGACGCGGCCGTCGCCGAGGATGGTGGCACCGGACACCCCGCCGATGCGGCGGTAGTTGTTCTCGATGTTCTTCACCACTACCTGCTGCTGGCCAACCAGCTCGTCCACTTCCAGCGCGATCTTCTGGCCATCGCCTTCAACCACCACCACCAGCGATTCGCTGCCCGGTGCGCGGTTGCCGTAGCCGTAGTACTCGCTCAGCGACAGGATCGGCAGGTACTCGCCACGCACGCGCAGTACGCGGCCTTCGCCGGCCATGCTGCGGATGTCCTCGGCCTGCGGCTGCAACGCCTCAAGCACATAGGCCAGCGGCAGGATCAGGGTTTCACCGGCCACCGCCACGGTCATGCCATCGAGGATGGCCAGGGTCAGCGGCAGGCGGATCAGCGTGCGGGTACCGGCGCCGAGGCTGCTTTCGATCTGCACCTCGCCTCCCAGTGCCTGGATGTTGCGGCGGACCACGTCCATACCGACGCCACGTCCTGACAGGTCGGTGACCGCATCGGCAGTGGAGAAGCCCGGCTGGAAGATCAGGTCCCAGACCTGCGAATCGGTCGGGTTGTCCGGCACGGCCAGGCCGCGTTCGTGGGCCTTCGCCAGGATCTTGGTGCGGTCCAGGCCGCGACCGTCGTCGCTGACTTCGATGACGATGTGGCCACCCTGATGCGAGGCTGCCAGGGTGATCGTGCCGGTTTCGTCCTTGCCCGCACCGCGACGCACGTCGGGCATTTCCAGGCCGTGGTCGATCGAGTTGCGCACCAGGTGCACCAGCGGATCGGCGATCTTCTCGATCAGGCCCTTGTCCAGTTCGGTGCCTTCGCCGACGGTGCGCAGGCGCACCTGCTTGCCGAGGCGGCTGGACAGGTCGCGGACCAGGCGCGGGAAGCGGCGGAACACCGCATCGACCGGCAGCATGCGCACGCCGATCACCGCTTCCTGCAGGTCGCGGGTGTTGCGTTCAAGCTGGTCCAGGCCGGCGAACAGGCTCTCGGCGTGGACCGGGTCCAGCGCGTGCGAGACCTGCTTGAGCATGGCCTGGGTGATGACCAGCTCGCCAACCAGGTTGATCAGCGCATCGACCTTGTCGACGCTGACGCGGATGGAGGTTTCCGCTTCCTGGCTGGCACCACCGCTGGCGGCGGGCGCGGCGGGAGCCGACGGCGCCGCTGCCGCCGGAGCGGGAGCGGCCGCGGCCGCGGCCGGTGCCTGGGTCGCCAGGCTCGGCGGCGCGGCCGGACGGATGTCCAGTTCGCAGTCGTCCAGCACCCAGGCGAAGGTGTCTTCGATCTTGCTGCGCGGCACCTTGCCGACCAGGCCCAGGTCCCACGCCAGGTGAGCTTCGAGCGGATCGAGCTGGGCGAAGCCCGGCAGGCGGTCCATGCGCGCGGCGACCTGCAGCGAACCCAGGTGCTCAAGTTCGCGGATGATGCGCAGCGGGTCGTTGCCGCTCATGAACAGTGACGGCGCGGGGGTGAAGCCGATCTGCCAGGCTTCCGGCGTATCGTCCACCTTGGCTGCGGCGGCCGCCGGGGTGCTCGCTGCGGCCTGGCCGGAAAGAACCGCTTCCAGGCGCGCCTTTACCGCAGCAACCGCAGCGGGATCGGCAGCCTGGCCGTGTTCGGCTTCGCGCAGCAGGGCGCGCAGCACGTCCACCGAGGACAGCATGGCGTCGACGGCGTGGCCTTCCAGTGCCCGCTTGCCGGCGCGCAGCTCATCGAGCAGCGTCTCCAGCACGTGGGTCAGGCCGGCGATCGCGTCGAAGCCGAAGGTGCCGGCGCCGCCCTTGATCGAGTGGGCAGCGCGGAACACCGAATTGATGATCTCCGCGTCCTGCTGCCCCGATTCCAGGGCCAGCAGGCCAGCCTCCATCGCGTCGAGGCCTTCGCGGCTCTCCTCGAAGAAGGTGGCGTGGAAGCGTTGCAGGTCCATGCTCATGGCAGTGGTGGTCCGGAAGCGAAGAGGGGGAGCGGTGCCGGGCGATCAGCCCAGCACTTTCTGCACGGTGGCGACCAGCTGTTCGGGATTGAACGGCTTGACCAGCCAGCCGGTGGCACCGGCGGCCTTGCCTTCGGACTTCTTGTCGGCGGCCGATTCGGTGGTCAGCATCAGCAGCGGGGTGAACTTGTAGTCCGGCAGCTGGCGCAGCTCGCGGATCAGCGCGATGCCATCCATGTTCGGCATGTTGACGTCGGTGACCACCGCATTGAAGCGTTGGCCCTTGGCACGACCGAGCGCGACCGCGCCGTCTTCAGCTTCTTCGACGGCAAAACCGGCCGAGGTGAGGGCGAAGGACACCATCTGGCGCATCGACGCCGAATCGTCCACCACCAAGATACGTGCGCTCATGCAGCGTTCTCCACAGATTTCAGGTTGTCATGGGTTACGTCCAGGCCCAGGGCCTGGGTGACGCCCAGCAGGCGCGCGGCGTCACGGAAGGTTGCGGTGCAACCGTGGAAGCCGGTGCCCAGGCCTGCCTCGCGGCGGGCCTGCACGAACGCACACAGCACCTGCACGGCGGCCGTGTGGATGCGGGCGACCTGGCTGGCATCCAGGGTCAGCTCGCCTGCCTGCTCCACCAGTGGGGCGAGGCGGTTCTTGAGCTCGGTAGTGCTCTCGATGCCGAGATCCCCACCCAGTTCGACAGTGCTCATCGTTGCTCCGGACAAACGGTTCCGTGATCCATAACGGCACCCCGGTGGGGTTCTTTAGGGGAATCGACGCGGTGCGTCGATGCGGTGCTTTTCGGGTCGCCCTTGAAGAGGGGACGGAGGGGATTAAGTCGCAAACGGCTCGCCGCTCTGCGACTGCCAGTAGCAACGGCGACCGCGCAAACCGCCGAGCCAGTTGCGACTTAATCCCCTTTTTTCGTTGCGGCTCAGCTCAGCAGCCGGGTGGCGTCGAGCAGGATCATCGGGCGCTGGCTGACCCGGGCCACGCCTCGGAACAGGTCGTTGGAGATCTGGCAGATGCGTGCGGTATCCGGCGGCTCGATCTGCGAATCGGTGAGGTTGGCGACATCCTCCACTGCCGATACGCGCAGGCCGATGGTCTCGCCATCTTCTTCCAGCACCACGATGCGGGTCTGGGCGTCGTCCTCGGCGGCGGCCGCGCCCAGGTGCAGGCCCAGGTCCATCACCGGGACCACCTGGCCGCGCAGGTTCATGATGCCCAGCATGGCTGCAGCGGTGCCGCGCAGCGGCAGCAGCGGCACCGGCAGCACGACCTCCTGGACCTTCAGCAGTTCCAGGGCATAGGCCTGGGTGCCGCAGCGCAGGCGCAGCCAGCGCGAGGTACGTTCGCCGGCACGACGGTTCTGCGGATGCGGGCTGCGGGCCGGTTGGTGGGCCTGCGCCTGCAGCTCCTGCCAGGTGCCGGGGCGGTTGCCTGCGGGTGCATCGATGGCGACGCGCGGCGGCGGTGTGGCGGCAGCGCGTGCGGCCGGTGGTGCCACTGGCGCTGCGACCACGGCGGGTGGTGGCGTGGGCACGTCTTCGCCACCGGCGGCCGCCTCGAAGGCGGCCTGCAGGCCGGGGCTGTCGGTGTGGGCGAGACGATGGCTGTCCGCCGGGTCGGTCTCGTAGATCACTTCGTCCGGAAGATCGTCCCAGGTGGGTTCCGGGCCGCTTTTCGCAGCGGTCGCAGCGGGTGCCGGCGCGGTTCCGTGGATGACTTCGTCGGGCAGGTCATCCCAGGTCGGCTCGCGTTCGGCGGCCGCGATGCTGGCCGGTGCGGCGGCGGCCTCGAAGGCCGCCTCCAGTGCAGTCTCATCCGCGGCCGGGGCCGCGACGACGGCATCCGTTTCGTAGATCACTTCGGTCGGCAGATCGTCCCAGGTAGGTTCGCGTTCTGCATCGATCACGCTGACGGGCGCGGAGGCGGCATCGAAAGCGGCTTCCAGTGCGGCGTTGTCCACGGCAGGGGCAGCGGCAACGGTCTCGGTTTCGTAGATCACTTCGGCCGGCAGGTCATCCCAGGTCGGCTCGCGTTCGGCGACCGCTTCGATCGCCGGACCTGGCCCGGCGCTGGCGGGCGACAGCACGGCAGGCGGCGCGACAATTGCGTCGCCCAGCAGTTCGTCCAGGTAGTCGTCGAGGATGCCGGTGCTGTTCATGCGGCCTGCTCCAGGGCGCGGGCGTCCTCGCCGAGGATCCAGTTCAAGGCGCGGCGGTAGGCGGCCAGGCCACGGCCGGGGTAGTCCTCGCCGACGCTCGGCAGGGTCAGGCCTGCCGCGTTGCTGATGCGGGTGTCGATCGGAATCGCGTCTTCCCACACGCGGCTGCCATGACGGTCCTGCATGGTGCGCAGCGACTCGTTGCCGGCGCGGGTGCGGCGGTCGAACAGGGTGGGCAGGATCGAGATCGGCAGCGGGCGGCGGCGCGAACGTTCGACCATCTCGCCGGTGCGGACCATGCCATCCAGACCGTGCAGGGCCAGCGGCTCGGCCTGGGTCGGGATGATCAGGCGATCGGCTGCGGCCAGCGCGTTGATCATCAGCAGGCCGAGGGTCGGTGCGCAATCCAGCAGGATGTAGTCGTGCTGGCCCTGGTGGCGCGCCAGGGCGTTCTGCAGGGCCAGGCCGAGACCGGGCTGGTTGGCGCTGCGGCGTTCCAGTGTCGCCAGCGCCGACTGCGCGCAGACGTAGTCCAGGCCATGGATGTTGCTGGCATGGCACAGGCTGGCAAGGTCGGCGGGCGGTGCGCCGAATAGTTCCAGCACGCCGGCCGGCGGCGGATCCACCGGCACGCCGAAGGCGCGGCTGAGCGAGGCATGCGGATCGAGGTCGATCAGCAGCACGCGATGGCCGAGCGCGGCCAGGCCACGGCCGAGGGCGAGGGTGGTGGTGGTCTTGCCGACTCCGCCCTTCTGGTTGGCGACTGCCCAGATGCGCATCGGATTACTCCTTCATTGCCGGGGGGACGGCGGCGCCGACGCGGCTGCCAGCCGGCACCGGCGGCAACGTCACCGGTGCGATGGGGGAGGTGGGGGCGCTGGCCGGCGTTGCTGCGGCCTGTTCGGTGGCGGTGCTGTCGGTGGCGCCGGTGGCCGCGTTCAGGCGTTGGCCCAGCGGATCCACCGAGTGCGAGGTGTCGGCCAGGATGATGACCATGACCCGGCGGTTGCGGTTGCGGCCCTGCGCGCTGTCATTCTCTTCGCGGGGGCGGAACTGGCCGTAGCCGACCATCGCCAGCCGCGACGGCTGCACGCCCTGGTCGGCGAACAGGTGCACCACGCTGGCGGCGCGTCCGGCCGACAGCTCCCAGTTGGACGGGAAGGTGGCAGTGGCGATCGGCACGTTGTCGGTGTGGCCTTCCACGCGCACGCTGTTGGGTACGTCGCGCAGCACCTCGGCCAGGCTGGCCAGGGTCTGCCGCGCGTGCACGTCCAGCGCGGCCGAGCCGGTCGGGAACAGGATGTCGCTGTTGATCTCGACTTCGATCCACAGTTCCGTGCGGCGCACGCTGATCATGCCGCGGTCGATCAGCGGCGCCAGCGCGGCGGTCAGGCGGTCGGCGATGGTGTTGAGCTGGCGCTCGGCGCGCGCGATCTGTTCCTGGTTGTGCACCGAAACCGGCATGCGCATCTGCGAGGCCATCGACGGCAGCAGCGTCGGGTCGTGCGAGGGCGCCGGTGCGGACGGGCCGACCTTGGTGCCGGACTTGATCACCGACGGGCTGTCCCAGCCGCCGCCCTGCACCTGCTTGTTGCCGACCTGCACCGGATTGATCGTGCGCGGCGCGCCACCGAAGGCATCGGTGAGCGCGTCGGCCATGATCCGGTACTTGCCCTCGTTGACCGAGGAAATCGCGTACATGACCACGAAGAAGGCGAGCAGCAGCGTCATCAGGTCGGCATAGGGGATCGCCCATGCTTCGTGGTTGGCGTGCTCTTCGTGGTGCTTGCGGCGGGCCATGTCAGTGCAGGAAGCCGGAGAGGTTGGTTTCGATGTTGCGCGGGTTCTCGCCCTGGGCGATCGAGATCAGGCCTTCGATGACCATCTCGCGGTCGCGCGTGTTGTGCGAGATCACACTCTTGAGCTTGGCCGAGATCGGCAGGAACAGCAGGTTGGCCGAGGCGATGCCGTAGATCGTTGCGGTGAACGCGGCGGCGATGCCGTGGCCGAGCTTGCTGGGGTCGGCCAGGTTCTTCATCACCGCGATCAGGCCGAGCACGGCACCGATGATGCCGAGCGTCGGTGCGTAGATGCCCATCGCTTCGAACACTTTGGCGCCGGCCTGGTCCTGGTGTTCCTGGCTGCCCAGTTCGATTTCCAGCATGTGCCGCATCGATTCGGGCTCGACGCCGTCCACCAGCAGCTGCAGGCCCTTGCGCAGGAACGGGTCCTGCTGCGCTTCCACCTGCGATTCCAGGCCCAGCAGGCCCTGGCGGCGGGCGATGTTGCTCCACTCGACGATCTGCTGGATCAGCTCGCGGCGATCGCTGTGCGGCGGGCGCACGACCCAGCGCACGATCTTGAACGCATGCTTGAACACCGCCGGCGAGGTATGCAGCAGGATCGCGGCCACGGTGCCGACGATGACGATCACGAACGCCGCAGGCGACCACAACGACGCCAGGCCGGCGCCCTTGAGGATGCTGCCACCGACCAGCGAGGCCAGGGCGAGAAAGAGTCCAATGAGGCTGAGTCTATCCATGGATCCGGTATCGGCTTGTATGAATGGGACTTGAGACACCGGTACGGGCTACTGGTGCGACTTCACAGTTTTACGGGTTCAGCAAGCGGGTCAGTCGTGCGGGCTGCGCAGGCCGTCCACGTCCAGGATCAGCGCCATGCGACCATCGCCGATCAAGGTTGCACCGGCGTAACCGCGCAGGCCGCGCAGGGCTTTCGGTAGTGGCTTGATGACCACTTCCTCGCGCCCGCGCACCTGGTCCACGACCAGGCCGAAGCGCGCTTCGCCGGCCTGCAGCACCACGATGGTCAGCAGGGTCGACGCGGCGGGCGTCACATCCAGCCACTGGCGCAGATCGACCAGTGGCAGCGTGTGCGAACGGCGGTCGAGCACGGCGCGGCCATCGAACCAGCCCAGCGAGGTGCGCGGTGCGTGCAGCACTTCCATCACGCGCGCCAGCGGCAGCGCATAGACGTCCTCGCCGGCCTGCACCAGCAGGGTCGGCAGGATCGCCAGGGTGAGCGGCACGCGGATCAGGAAGCGGCTGCCGCGGCCCAGCTCCGACTGGATCTGGATCTGGCCGCTCAGTTCGCGGATGCGCGACTGCACCACGTCCATGCCAACGCCGCGGCCGGAAATATCCGTGACCTGCTGCTTGGTCGAGAAGCCGGGCAGGAACACCAGGTGCAGGCACTCCTCGCTGCTCAGGCGGGCGGCGGCCTCCGGATCGATCAGGCCCTTCTCGCGTGCCTTCGCGCGCAGCTTTTCCGGGTCGATGCCGGCGCCATCGTCCTGCACCTCGATGCTGACGTAGTCACCTTCCTGTTGCGCCGACAACCGCACATGGCCCATCCGCGGCTTGCCCTGTGCTTCGCGCAGGTCGGGCATTTCCACGCCATGGTCGATGGCGTTGCGGACCAGGTGCACCAGCGGGTCGGCCAGCGCTTCGACCAGGTTGCGGTCGAGCTCGGTCTCGGCACCGATCAGCTCCAGGTCCACTTCCTTCTTCAGTGAGCGGGCGACGTCGCGGGCGACCTTGGGGAAGCGCGAGAACACCTTGCCCACCGGCTGCATGCGGGTACGCATCACCGCCGACTGCAGGCGCGCGGTGGCGATGTCCAGGGTGGACACGGCGCGGTCCAGTTCTTCGTCGCGCAGGCGCGCGCGCAGGGTCTTGAGCCGGTTGCGCGACAGCACCAGTTCGCCGATCAGATTGACGATCGCGTCCAGGCGCTTGGTGTCCACGCGCACGGTATGTTCGGCTTCGGCCAGCGGCTTGGCGGCCGGCTTGGCCGCCGGTGCCGGTGCGGCCGCCGGGCGCGGGGCGGCGATCGGTGCCGGTGCCGCCGTAGCCGCAGGCTTGGCGCCGGGTGCGGCGCCGCCATGCAGCTGGTCGAGCAGAGCTTCGAACTCGTCCTCGCTGATCAGCCCGTCGTCGGCCTTCTTTGCCGGCGCCACCGCGGTCGGTGCGTTGCCGCCGTGCAGCTGGTCGAGCAGGGCCTCGAACTCGTCGTCGGTGATCAGGTCGCTGCCACCCGCAGCGGGAGCTGCTGCGGCGGCGGGTGCAGCCACGGCACCGCCATGCACGTCGAACTGGGCGATCAGGTCCGGCGGTGCATAGCCCGGCTCGGTGCCGGAAGACACGGCATCCAGCATCGACTGCAGGTAGTCCAGCGATTGCTGGGCGGCATCGAAGTGATGGGCCTGCAGCACGGCCTGGCCGGCACGTGCAGCGCCCAGTGCTTCTTCAGCGGCGTGGCACAGCTCGACCATGGCGGTGACACCGAGGAAGCCGGCGCCGCCCTTGAGCGTGTGGTAGCCCCGGAACACCGCGTTGAGCTGTTCGGTGTCCTGCGGTGCCTGTTCCAGCGACACCAGCTGTTCGCCGAGGCGATCCAGGATTTCCTGTGCCTCGATGATGAAATCGGCAGTGATGTCGTCGGATACCGCGCTCATGCTTACAGCCCCAGATCCGACAACAGGTCGTCGGCGTCGTTCTGCGAGACCGCGTGGCGGTCCAGTCCTTTCAGTGCCGGCCCGGCCAGTTCCGGGTCGGTGCGATGCTGTTCCGGCGGCAGGCCGAGTGCGCCGAAGCCTTCGTGCACGCGGCGGACGATGCCGACCACGCGACGGATGATCTGCCCGGTCAGGTCCTGGTAGCTCTGGGTCAGGGCGATCTCGGTGAGGTTGTGGCGGATGCGCTCGAGCTGCGCGTCCTGGCCCGGCTGCAGGCCTTCGGCGCGCAGCTGTTCGGTCAGGCTGCGGCATTCCTCGGCCAGGTCCAGGGTGCGGTGGGTGGCCTGTTCGGTCATCGCCACCACGTGGTCCAGGCGTGCGCAGGCATCGTCCAGTTCGCCGGCTTCGCTGGGCACGGTCGGCAGTTCACCCAGGGCCTGCCCCAGCTCGCGGGCGAGCCGCGAAAGGCCGCTCATCATCGGCTGCGTGCGCAGCGCGACCAGTCCGTCGATGCGTTGCCGCCACGCGGCTTCGTCACCGGACTCCAGTGCGTCCAGGGCTTCCTGCAGGCGCAGGGCGAGGGCGTTCTTGTCGACCGTGGTATCCATCAGGCGCTGGCCGCCAGGCGTTCGAAGATCTTGCCGAGCTTTTCTTCAAGCGTCTGCGCGGTGAACGGCTTGATGATGTAACCATTCACGCCGTTCTGGGCCGCTTCAATGATCTGCTCGCGCTTGGCTTCGGCGGTGACCATCAGTACCGGCAGGGTCTTCAGCTTGGCATCGGCACGGATCGCCTTGAGCAGTTCGATGCCGGTCATCACCGGCATGTTCCAGTCGGTGACGACGAAATCGAACGGCTGGCTCTGCAGCAGCGACAGCGCGGCATGCCCGTCCTCGGCTTCGGCGGTGTTGGTGAAGCCCAGATCGCCCAGCAGGTTCTTGACGATTCGACGCATGGTCGAGAAGTCGTCGACGATCAGGATGCGCATGTTCTTGTTCAAAGCAGAGTTCCTTTGTTGTTCATTCCGGGCGGCCGGGGGCAGCCGCCTCGGGGATGTTCATTCTTCCAGGCCGGCGTCGACGGCCTCGAATATCTTCAGCCGGCCGCGCAGGCGCAGCACGGCCTGGCCGTGGATCTGGCAGACCCGCGATTCGCTCACGCCGAGCACCGCGCCGATCTCCTTCAGGTTCAGCTCCTGCTCGTAGTAGAGCGAGAGCACCAGTTGTTCGCGCTCGGGCAGGTGGCCGATGGCCTTGCCCAGCTCGCGGCCGAACTCGCCGCGCTCCAGCACCTGCTGCGGGGTCGGGCCACCCTGGGCGACGGTGTCCAGTTCGCCCTGGTCTTCGATGCGCGACTCCAGGCTCAGCACCTGGCCACGTGCGGCGTCTTCCATCAGCCGCAGGTATTCGGGCAGCGGCATCTCCATCGCGGCGGCCACTTCGGTGGCGCTGGCGGCACGGCCGGTGCTCTGTTCCAGGCGGCGGATGGTGGCGGCGGCATCGCGGGCACGGCGGTGCACCGAGCGCGGCACCCAGTCGCCACGGCGGATCTCGTCGATCATCGAGCCGCGGATGCGGATCGAGGCATAGGTCTCGAACGACGCGCCCTGGTCGGCGTCATAGCTGCGCGAGGCTTCGATCAGGCCCATCATGCCGGCTTGGATCAGATCATCGACTTCGACGCTGGCCGGCAGGCGCGCGGCCAGGTGGTGGGCGATGCGCCGCACCAGGTCCGAGTGCTGGGCGATGACCTCGTTGGCCGCCGAGCGCTGGACTTCCTTGTACTGGGCTGCGCCTTTCATGCGGCCACCCCGCGCTGCTTGAGAATGCGTTCGAGGAAGAACTCGACACCGCCACGCGGTTCGGTCGGTGCCTGCCAGCGTGCGGTGCGGCGCGCGATCTCGGTGATCGCCAGCGCCGAAGGACTGGACGGATAGGCCTTCACCACCGGCTGCTGGCGCTGCACCGACAGGCGCAGCCAGTCATCCTGCGGTACGCAGCCGAGGTAGTTCAGCGAGACATCGGCGAGGAACTTCTCGCAGACGCGGGTCAGCTTCTCGTACAGCACGCGGCCCTCGTTCGGGTCGCGCACCATGTTGGCCACCACCTGGATGCGGTCCACGCCGCGCTCGCGCGACAGTACCTTGATCAGTGCGTAGGCGTCGGTGATCGAAGCCGGCTCATCGCAGACCACCACCACGGTGTCCTGCGCGGCCTGGCAGAAGGTCAGCACGCCGTCGGTGATGCCGGCGGCGGTATCGACCACCATGATGTCCAGCTCGCGTTCCAGTTCGGAGAACACGTTGACCAGGCCGACATGCTCGGCCGGGGCCAGCTCGGCCATGTGCCGGCGGCCGGATGCGGCCGGGACCACCAGCACGCCGTTCGGGCCTTCGACGATGACGTCGTCCAGCGAGCAGCGGCCAGCAACCAGGTCGGCCAGCGTAAAGGTGGGGTTCAGCCCCAGGATCACGTCGATGTTGGCCAGGCCGAGGTCGGCGTCCAGCAGCAGCGTGCGCTTGCCCATGCCGGCCAGCGCCACGGCCAGGTTGGCGGACACATTCGTCTTGCCCACGCCGCCCTTGCCGCCGGTCACGGCAATGGTGCGCACAGGGCCGAGCGGCTCGCTGCGGGTGGCCGACAGCGGGAAGGTCTTGGTCAGCTTGGCGTACTCACGCGACGGCATGGTTCAACTCCGGGTTGCAGGGCATATCGGCCGCTCGGCGCAAATCTTCAAGGCGAAGTACAAGATTGGCCGCACTGGCCCGGTGCAGGTCCTCCGGGACGTCCTGGCCATCGGTCACCCAGGTGATCGGCAGGGCGTGGTCCACGGCCACCGACAGGGCGTTGCCGAAGCGGCCGGTCTCGTCCAGCTTGCTCAGCACCAGGCCCTGCAGGTTGGCCGCACCGAAGCGGCGCACCACCTCGTCCATGTCGCCGAAGCTGGTGTTGGCCGGCAGCACCAGCAGGGTGCGCACCTGGCGCGCGGCCCGCAGCCACTGCAGCTGGGCGGCCAGCGCACGGTCGCGCGGGCCTAGTCCGGCGGTGTCGATCAGCACCAGCTTGTAGTCCTTCAGGCGTTCCAGCAGCTGGTCCAGGTCGGTGCCGCTGTTGGCCTCGTGCACGGCGATGCCGAGCTGGCGGCCGTAGCCATACAGCTGCTCACGGGCGCCGATGCGGGTGGTGTCGGTGGTGACCAGGGCGACGTCGCGCGGCGCGTGCTTCTCGGCGAAGCGCGAGGCCAGCTTGGCGATGGTGGTGGTCTTGCCGGCGCCGGTCGGGCCGACCAGGGCGATCACACCACCTTCTTCCAGCGGGTCGACCGGGGCGATCGGCAGCTTGCGCGAGATCAGCCCCAGCATCAGGCCGCGGCCGCGGTGGGCCTCGGTCTCCAGCGGGATCTGCATGGCCACGTCGCGGGCCAGGCCGGCATCGAAGCCGTATTCGTCCATCAGGTCCAGCGCGGTGGCGCGCACCGGACAGCCACGCAGGCGCTCGTCGTTGAAGCGGTTCATCTCGCGCTCGATCACCTGGCGCATGCCGGCCACTTCCTGGCGCAGCTGGCGGATCTCGGCGTCGTCCTGGGCGACCACGGTCAGCGTCGGTGCCGGGGCCAGCATCGGGGCCGGGCTGGCCTCGACGACGGCTTCGACCGCTGCCGGTTCGCTGGCGGCGATATCTGGCTGTGCATCGGTCACGACAGCGGTCGGCAGCGGCGGCGGCTGCACGGCCGGCGCCGCGCTTTCGTGATGCGTCTCATGCGGCGGGTCGATCTGGAAGCGGGCGCGGTTGGCCGGTGCGACGATGGCTTCGGCGAACGGGGCGAAGATCTGGTCCGGCAGCGCCGGTTCGTTGACGGCGGCACGCGCCAGGGTGGCGGCGAAGCCGGTGCTGCCGCGGGTCGGCACGATCTCGTCGGCGCTGTCCAGGGTGCGGCCGGTGGCGCCGACGGCGGCGCGGGCGAGGGCGGCGACGGCCGAGGTGGTGGCGGCGACCGGTTCCGGCGCCGGGGTGCTGCTGCGGCGGCGGGTGACGGCGGCGATCACCGCGTCGGCGGCGGTGCGCGGCTTGGGGGCCGGCGGCGGTGCGACATCACGGCGCGAGGCTTCCAGTGCACGCTGCACGGCGCTCTCGTCGTAGTTGGCGGCGGCGACGATCTCGATACCTTCCTCGATCCGGCGGTTGGACAGGATCACGGCGTCAGGACCATGTTCCTTGCGCACCAGGTTCATGGCCGAGCGCATGTCGGCGGCGACGAATCGTTTGATTTTCATGCTGTGGTCACGGGACGAAGACGGCGGGGTGGCGGTCGGAGAACTCGGGTGGTCGGTGGTCTGCACGGTGCGGGTTCCCCTTGGTATCTGTCTGTTGCGTTGGTTCGAAAGTGGTGTCTGTTTTCTGGCGCATCGGAGGGCGGCGTCAGCTGATCGTTCCGACCAGCTTCAGGCGCTTGTCCTCCGGCACCTCGCTGTAGGCCAGGACCGACAGCGACGGAACGCTGTGGCGGACCAGGCGGGCCAGCGCGGCGCGCACCGGGCCAGGTACCAGCACGACCGCGGGCTCGTTGCGGGCTTCCTGCTTGCTGACACATTCGGCCAGGCTCTGGTGCAGTCGCTCAGCGAGTCCGGGTTCCAGCGCGGCGCCGTTGCCCTGCGTGGACTCCTGCAAGACACGTTCCAATTGCGGGTTGAGGGTGAACACCGGCAGCTCCGCCGACATTCCGGCGATCTCCTGCACGATGAAGCGGCCCAGCGCGGTGCGCACGGCGGCGGTCAGCACGGCCGGGTCCTGGCTGCTGGGCGCGTGTTCGACCAGTGCTTCGGCGATCTTGCGCAGCTGGCGGATCGGAATGCGCTCGACCAGCAGGTTCTGCAGCACGCGCACCACTGCCGACAGCGGCAGCGCCTTCGGCGTCAGATCTTCGACGAGCTTCGGCGCGCTCTTGGCCAGGTTGGCCAGCAGGTGCTGCACTTCTTCGTGGCCGAGCAGTTCCGGCGCGTGCTCGCGGATCAGGTGCGACAGATGGGTGGCGACCACAGTGGCCGGATCGACCACGGTGTAGCCCAGCGTTTCGGCCTGGGCGCGCTGGTGCGGCTGGATCCAGGTGGCATCCAGGCCGAACGCGGGGTCCTTGCCGGCGATGCCTTCCAGCGCGCCGAGCGCACTGCCCGGGTCCAGCGCCAGTTCGCGATCAGGATGGATCTCGGCGGTGGCCACCGGCACGCCGTGCACCAGCACGCGGTAGCCGTTGGCCGGCAGTTCCAGGTTGTCGCGGATGTGCACCGACGGGATCAGGAAGCCGACATCCTGGGTCAGCTTGCGGCGCACGCCCTTGATGCGTGCCATCAGTTCGCCGCCCTGGTTGCTGTCCACCAGCGGAATCAGCCGGTAGCCGACCTCCAGGCCCAGCGGATCGACCGGGCGCAGTTCGTCCCAGCTCAGTTCGGCGGTCGGTGCGGGTGCGGCTGGGCGGCCGAGTGCGTTGAGCGCGGCAGCATCCGTGCCAGCGCCCGCCGCATCGGCAGCCGGGGCCTTGCCCTTGCGGTACACCTTCCAGGCGATGAAACCGAGGATCGCGGACAGCGTCAGGAAAGCGACGTTGGGCATGCCCGGCACCAGGCCGACCACGCCGATGATGCCGGCGGTGATCGCCAGCGCACGGTACTGGCCGAACACCTGGCCGGTCATGGCCTGGGCCATGTCCTGCGAGCGCGAGGCGCGGGTAACCAGCATCGCCACGGCGCTGGAGACCAGCAGGGCCGGCAGCTGCGCCACCAGACCGTCACCGATCGACAGCAGGGTGTAGGTGGCAGCGGCTTCGCCGAATGGCATGCCATGCTGCAGCACGCCCACGGCCAGGCCGCCGAGCATGTTGATGAACAGGATCAGGATGCCGGCAATGGCGTCGCCGCGGATGAACTTGCTGGCACCGTCCATCGCACCGTAGAAGTCGGCTTCCTCGCGGACCTCCTCACGGCGCAGCTTGGCCTCTTCACGCGTCAGCAAACCGGCGTTGAGATCGGCGTCGATCGCCATCTGCTTGCCGGGCATCGCGTCGAGGATGAAGCGCGCGGTCACTTCCGAGACGCGGCCGGCGCCCTTGGTGATGACCACGAAGTTGATGATGGTCAGGATCGCGAACACCACGATGCCGACCGCGTAGTTGCCGCCGATCACGAACTCGCCGAACGCGGCGATGACCTTGCCCGCGGCGTCGTGGCCGTTCTGGCCGTTCAGCAGAATCACGCGGGTGGAGGCCACGTTCAGCGCCAGCCGCAGCATGGTGGTGATCAGCAGCACGATCGGGAAGATGGTGAAGTCCAGCGGGCGCTTCACGTAGACCACCGCCAGCAGCACCATCAGCGAGATGGCGATGTTGAAGGTGAACAGCGCATCGAGCACCGGCGCGGCCAGCGGCACCACGACCATGGCCAGCAGGGCCAGCACGATCAGCGGTGCGCCAAGGCCCTGACGGATCATTTCCAGGGCGCGGCGGGTGTTGAAACCGGCGGAGGGCTGGGCGCTCACGGGCGGCCTCCCTTGCCGAATTCATCCACCTGGATGTGCGGGGCGTCCGGCATCGGGCCAGTGCGCCAGGCGCGCAGCTGGTAGACGTAGGACAGGACCTGGGCGACGGCCGAATACAGTCTCACGGGGATTTCCTTTCCGAGTTGGCCTTCCCGATACAAGGCGCGTGCCAAAGGCGGGGCAGAGACGATCGCGACTTTGTTGCCGTCGGCCACTTCACGGATGCGCAGGGCGGTCTCGTCCACGCCCAGGGCGACCACGGTGGGGGCGTTCATGGCGCCGCCCTCGTATTTCAGGGCTACCGCATAGTGGGTGGGGTTGACCACCACCACGTCGGCGGTGGGCACCGCTTCCATCATCCGGCGGTTGGCCATCTGCTGCTGCAGCTGGCGGATGCGGCCCTTCACCTCGGGGCTGCCCTCGCTTTCCTTCATTTCCCGGCGCAGCTCTTCACGGGTCATCTTCAGCTTGCGCATCCAGTTCCAGCGCTGGTACGGGGCATCGATGGCGGCCAGCACCAGCATGGCGCCGGCGGTGGCCAGCAGCAGGCGCAGGGTGAAGCCGAGGCCGTCGGTAATGGCGGTCTCCAGCGGGTGGTGGATCAGCCCCCGCAGGGTGTCGAAGCCGGTCCAGACCACCAGCCCGGCGGCCACACCGACGAAGGCCACGCGCAGCAGCGATTTGGTGAACTCGGCGATGGCTTCCGGGCCATACAGGCGCTTGAGCCCGCTCATCGGGTTCATGCGGTTGATATCGGGCAGCAGCGCCTTCTGCGACCAGCGCAGGCCACCCATCACCAGCGGTGCGACGAAGCTGGCCAGCAGGCAGACCAGCACCAGCGGTGCGATCACCAGCATGAACTGCAGCAGCAGGTCGCCGAAGTGGCCGAACAGTTCCTTCGGGTTCTGCCGCAGGCTCTGTTCCGGGCTGAGCGCGTGCTTCATCCAGGCCGTGGCGCCACGGCCGATCGAGCCGCTCATGGCCATCACTGCCAACACGCCGGCGCCGAACACGGCGGCGGTGCCAAGTTCGCGCGAACGCGGCAGGTTGCCCTGTTCACGGGCATCGCGCAGGCGTTTTTCGGTAGGTTGTTCGGTCTTTTCGCCGGCGGATTCGTTCTCGGACATCACGGGCACTGCGGCAGGGGATGCCGGGGTGCGTGCAAGAACTGTTCCGTGATGGGTTCATGTGCCAACCAAGGTTGGCACCTACCAGAGCAGGCACCGGTAGCGCCAGGCCGTGGCCGGCGTCCTCGGCTACAGGGGCGCGTTGCCGCTGGGCGGCGGGCTCTGCGCCAGTTCCACCCGCGGCCGGGGCAGGTCGTGCAGCTGCATGAAGCGCGCCGCGTCGACCGGGCGGCCGAGCAGGTATCCCTGCAGGAAGTCGCAGCCCAGGCGCTCCAGGTAGGCGCGCTGGGCGGCGGTCTCCACGCCCTCGGCCACGATGTCCATGTCCAGCGCATGGCCCAGCGCCACGATCGCCGAGACGATCACCACGTCCTCGGCGCTGTGTTCCAGGTCGCGCACGAACGCGTGGTCGATCTTGATCTCGGTGGCCGGCAGCCGCTTCAGGTACAGCAGGCTGGAATAGCCGGTTCCGAAATCATCGATGGAGATGCCCACGCCCAGCGCCGACAGCGCCTGCAGCAGGCGCAGGCTGGTATCGGTGTCACGCATCACCGTGCTTTCGGTGATCTCCAGCACCAGGTGGCGCGCGGGGATGCCATGGCGCTCGATCACCTCGCGCACATCCTGCAGCAGATGTGGCGAGCTGAACTGCACCGGCGACAGGTTCACCGACATCGACCAGCCATCATGTCCGGCGTCGTGCCAGCGCCGCAGCTGCTGGCAGGCCTGGTCCAGCGCCCAGCGACCGATCTCGTTGATCGCGCCGCTGCGCTCGGCCAGGCGGATGAAGCGGTCCGGCGGGATCAGGCCGTGGTCCGGATGGCGCCAACGGATCAGGGCTTCGGCGCCCGCCACCTTCTGCGTGGCCACGCGGATCTTCGGTTGATAGTGCAGGAACAGCTGTTCGCTGCCGATCGCGCGGCGCAGGTCGGCCAGCAGCCGGAACTGCTGCTCGGCACTGTCGTTCATCCAGTCGGCGAACAGCACGAAGGCGTTGCGTCCGGATTCCTTGGCCTGGTACATCGCTGCATCGGCGAAGGCCATCAGCTGCCGCTCGCTGGCGGCGTGGTCCGGGCAGATCGCCACGCCGATGCTGGCGGTCACCTGCAGTTCGTTGTCCGGCAGCAATGGGCCGCTGCCCACGGCCTGCAGGATGCGACGGGCCAGGGTCGGCAGGTCCTCGTCGTGCTCGATGCGCACCACCAGCACGAACTCGTCGCCGCCCAGCCGTGCCAGCAGGTCGTGCGGGCGCAGCAGCTGGCGGGTGCGTTCGGCCACCGCCACCAGCAGCGCATCACCGGCCTGATGGCCATAGGCATCATTGACCTGCTTGAAGCCGTCCAGGTCCATGAACAACACCGCGAAGCGGTTGCCGCCTTGTTCGGCCTCGGCCAGCGCCTGCACGATGCGCCGCTGCAGCAGCAGGCGGTTGGGCAGGCGGGTGAGCGGATCATGCAGCGCGGCCTGGGTCAGTTCCTGCTGGGCATCGGTCAACGAGGTGCTCAGCATCGAATTGCGCAGCCGCAGCAGTTGCGCCTCCACGCGCTGGTCCAGCCATGAGACCACCAGCACCACGGCCAGGATCGCCACGGTCAGCACCACCACCAGCATTGCCAGCCACTCGTTCTGCAGGCCATCGCCGACCGCCGCACCGCAGATGCTGCCTTCCGGGAAGCGCGCGGCGGCCATGCCGGTGTAGTGCATGCCGACGATGGCCAGGCCGAGCAGGCCCGCCGCCGCCAGGCGATCACCGATGCGGGTGCGCTGCGCGCGCAGGCGGAACGCCACGTACAGCGCAGTCCAGGAGGCGGCCACCGCCACCATCAGCGAGAACAGCAGCCAACCCGGGTCGTAGTCGATGCCTGGCTGCATGCGCATGGCGGCCATGCCGACGTAATGCATGCCGGCGATGCCGGTGCCCATCAGCAGGGCGCCGCCGGCCAGCCGCGGGTGGGGCAGGGTGCGCAGCGAGACCAGCCACAGCGCGAACACCGATGAGGCGATGGCAAGCGCAAGCGAGAGCAGGGTGATGGGAAGGTCGTAGCCCAATGGAATGGGCAGGTCGAAGGCCAGCATGCCGATGAAGTGCATCGACCAGATGCCCAGGCCCATGGCGAAGCCGCCCCCCAGGCGCCACCACCAGGCCGCGCCCCTGCCCGGGGCGGTCACCGTGCGCCCGGCCATCGCCAGCGCGGTGTATGAAGCCATCACGGCGACCAGCAGCGAGATCGCCACCAGCCACGGGTTGTACGTGCCTACCAGCATTCGTCAGTCTCCCGGACCTGCCTGTCGACGGAAACCACGGTGGGGCATGCATGAGGCAGGCCGACGCGGAACGGCGG
Organism: Stenotrophomonas sp. S4; assembly: GCF_054187805.2. Lineage (NCBI taxonomy): Bacteria > Pseudomonadati > Pseudomonadota > Gammaproteobacteria > Lysobacterales > Lysobacteraceae > Stenotrophomonas > Stenotrophomonas sp. S4. The sequence goes on from NZ_CM196188.1 coordinate 2,251,588, forward strand.
CGGCCAGGTGCGGCGTCCCCCCTGGACGCCACGCATTCACTCTAACGCGCAGACCGGGGGGAAGGGCAAGCAGCAAAACGTGAAACTGCGCCCCTGTAGAGCCGAGCCCATGCTCGGCTAGTGTTCCGGCCAATGGCAGCCGAGCATGGGCTCGGCTCTACAGAAACGAATGCATGGCAAGCGGCAATACGTGATGATCGGGTCAGTGTGTGACCGCGTCTGCAGCCTGGAAGGCGGCGTCGAACAGGCGCTGTACCGGCGGCCCCATTTCCCCGGCCAGCAGGGCCAGCAGGAACAGGCCCAGCAGCAGCGAGACCGGCAGGCCCAGCTGGATCGGATTCAGCGCCGGCGCGGCGCGGGCGAGCACGCCGAAGGCCAGGTTCACTGCCAGCATCGCCACGGTCAGCGGAATGGCCAGCGTCAGGGCGCCACGCAGCACGGTCAGCAGGAAGGTCGGGGCGATGCTGAAGAAGGCGTGCGGGTCCGGCAGCGGGGCGCCGATCGGCAGTGCGCGGTAGCTGTCCACCAGTAGCGAGATCAATGCGAGGTGGCCGTTGGCGGTGAAGAACAGCAGGCCGAACAGCAGGTAGAACCACTGGCCGATCACACCCGAGGTGCCACCACGCAGCGGATCGCTCATCTGCGCGAAGGCCAGGCCGGTGCCCTGGGCGATCAGTTCGCCGGCCATCGCACCGGCTTCGAACACCAGCCGCAGCATGAAGCCGATGGATACGCCGATGGCCAGTTCACGGGCGATGGTCAGTACGGTGGCAGCGTCGAAGCCGGTCCAGTCCGGTACCGGCGGCAGCAGCGGCGTCAGTGCGATGGCCAGGGTACCGGCCAGTACCACGCGCACCCGCGACGGCACCGCGCGGGTCCCCACCATGGGCATGGCCATGGCCACCGCGCCGATGCGCAGCATGGTCCACAGCACGGTGCCGATCATGCCGAAGGCCTGCAGGCCGTCGGCAGCCATCTGGGTGGCGGCGTCCATCGAAGCGCGTGTCCTAGCCGATCAGGTGCGGAATGCGCTGGAACAGCAGCGTGGTGAATTCAACCAGGTGGCCGATCAGCAGGCTGCCCAGCGCGAACAGCACCGCGGTCAGCGCCGCCGCCTTGGCGACGAAGGCGATGGTCGGTTCATTGAGCTGGGTCGCGGCCTGCACGACACCGACCACCACGCCCACCACCAGCACGGTGAGCAGCAGCGGGCCGGCCACCCACAGCACGGTGATCAGGCCGCCACGCAATTCGGTCAAGGCAAGTTCGGGAGACATTCGGGTTCCATCTGCGTATGTAGAGTCGAGCCATGCTCGACTGCGCTTTACGGGGGTCTCAGGCGGGGTTGAAGCTGGCCGCCAACGTGCCGACCGTCAGTACCCAGCCATCCACCAGCACGAACAGCAGGATCTTGAACGGTGCCGACACCAGCATCGGCGACAGCATCATCATGCCCATCGACATCAGCACGCTGGCCACCACCAGGTCGATGATCACGAACGGGATGAAGATCAGGAAGCCGATCTCGAAAGCGGTCTTCAGTTCGCTGGTGACGAACGAAGCGACCAGCACCGGGAACGGGATCGCATCGGGACTGGCGTAGGTGCCATGCCCGGCGATGCCGGCGAAGGTCATCAGGTCGGTCTCGCGGATCTGCGCCAGCATGAACCCGCGCAGTGGCTGCGTGGTCAATGTCCAGGCGGTCTGGAAGTCGATGTCACCGTTGAGATAGGGCGCCATGCCCGCACTCCACGCCTTGTCCCAGGTCGGCATCATCACCATCGCGGTGAGGAACAGGGCCAGGCCCAGCAGCACCTGGTTGGACGGCGTCTGCCCGGTGCCCAATGCCTGGCGCAGCAGGCCCAGCACGATGATGATGCGGGTGAACGAGGTCAGCACCAGCAGCATCGACGGGATCAGGGTGATCGCGGTCATCAGCAGCAGGGTCTGCAGCGGCAGGCTGACCGGCGCACCACCGATCTTGCCGACGTTGATGTCCGGCAGCGGGGTGGTCGGCGCGCCGGGCGCGGCGAATGCCAGCGCCGGCAACAGGCACAGGGCAAGCAACAACAACCACGGCATCAGGGTGGCAAGACGGGTACGGGTGACACGCATGTCAGGGGTCCTTGCGCAGCCGCTGCTGCAGCAGCTGGGCGAAATTCGGCAGGTTCTTGAAGTCCGGCACGCGCACCGGTGCCGGCGGCGGCAGCGGTTCGGGCAGGGTATGCAGGGTATTGATGCCGCCGGCGGTGACGCCCAGCAGCAGTTGCTGGCCGTTGACCTCCACCACCACCACGCGCTCCTTGGCGCCGACGCTGAGGCTGGCCACCAGCTTCATGCCTTCGGCCGGGCGGAAGCCACTGCCGGGCATGCGCTTGAGCAGCCAGCCCAGGCCGATCACCAGCGCCAGCACCGCCAGCAACGCCAGCACCGCACCGAACAGGCTGGGTGCAGCGGCCGCGTGCTGGCCGACCTGTGGGCCGATCGGCGCGGCGGTCTTGCCGACCGCCAGCAGGGTGGAGGCCAGCAGGCTCAACGCAGTCTCCGGATCCGCTCGCTCGGGCTGACCACGTCGGTCAGGCGCACGCCGAAGCGGTCATTGATCACCACCACTTCGCCGTGGGCGATCAGGGTGCCGTTGACGAATACGTCCAGCGATTCGCCGGCACCGCGCTCCAGTTCCACCACCGAGCCCTGGTTGAGCTGCAGCAGGTTGCGGATCGGCAGGCGGGCACGACCGACTTCCAGCGACAGGGTCACCGGCACGTCGAGGATCACGTCCAGGTTCAGGTCCGGACCGTTCGCCTCATCGGCCTGCAGGCTGCTGAACTGGGCCGGGGTCGGTTCGAGGGCGTCGATTTCGTTCATTGCGGGTCTTCCTGGATGACGGGTACGCGCGGGCGGGTGCCCGGCGGATGGGTAGCGGTGATCTTCACGGCGTTCATGCCGTTGGCGATGCCGAACTCGCCGGTGAATACCGGGATGTTCTCCACGCACAGCGGCACCTGCGGGCTCAGGTCGATCGGCAGGATGTCGCCGACCTTCAGCTGGGTCAGGTCGCGCAGGGTCATGCGCTTGCTGGCCAGTACGCTGGACAGGGTGACTTCGGCGATGTTGAGCTGTTCACGCAGGGTCTTGCCCCAGCTCTCGTCGCGGTCGTTGCGGTCGCTCTGGATGCCGGCGTCGAGCAGTTCGCGGATCGGTTCCAGCATCGAGTACGGCAGGGTGACGTGGATGTCGCCGCCACCGCCGTCAAGCTCGACGTGCAGGCGGCACACCACCACGTACTCGCGCGGCGTCACGATGTTGGCGAAATGCGGGTTGATCTCCGAGTTGATGTACTCGAAGTCGACGTCCATCACCGGTGCCCACGCTTCGCGCAGGTCGGCGAAGGTCTGCTTCAGCAGCAGGTGGATCACCCGCATTTCGGTGGCGGTGAACTCGCGGCCTTCGATGCGGGTGGGGTAGCGCCCGTCGCCGCCGAAGAAGTTGTCGACGATGGCGAACACCAGGGTCGGCTCGAACACGATCAGGCCGGTGCCGCGCAGTGGCTTGAAGCGGATCAGGTTCAGGTTGGTCGGTACATACAGCGAGTGCATGTAGTCGTTGAACTTGATCAGCTCGATGCCGCGCACCGACAGCTCGGCCGAGCGGCGGATCAGGTTGAACAGGCCGATCCGCCACAGGCGCGCGAAGCGCTCGTGGACCATTTCCAGGGTCGGCATGCGACCACGGATGATGCGGTCCTGGCTGGCGAAGTCGTACGAACGCGCTTCGCCTGACGGGGGTTCCGCATCGGTCTCGACCGCGCCACTGTCCACGCCGTGGAGCAGGGCATCGATCTCGTCCTGGGACAGCAGATCATTCATCGGTGGGCCCTTACTGGGTCACGAAGCTGGTGAACAGCAGATCGTCGGCGCCGTTGCTGCCGGTCTCGGCCTTGAGCACTTTCTGCACCTCGGCCAGTGAGGCGGCCTGCAGCTTCTGCTTGCCGGCCACATCGGCGATCTGGTCCGGGCTGACCTGCGAGAACAGCATCAGCAGGCGCGCGCGGATGGCCGGGGCATGGGTCTTGATCGCTTCCAGCGCGGCCGGGTCGCGGGTCATCAGCTGCACTTCCAGCTGCAGGTAACGCGGGCCGTCGACCGGGCCATTGAGGTTGACCACGAACGCCGGGTCCAGCGCGAAGTACTGTGCCGGGGCCGGGGTGGCGCTCTTCTTGGGCGCCTGCGCGGTCTTCTCTTCGTGCTTGGATTGGGTGAAGAACCACACGCCGCCACCAGCGGCAGCGGAGGCCAGTACGGCCACCAGTGCGGTGATCAGGATCGGACTACGCGGCTTGGCGGCCTTGTCCTTCTCGGCGGTCTTCTTGGTTTTGTCAGCGGCTGCGGCCACGGGGTGAAGCTCCTGAGGGTTGCTTCACCGGAATATGCAAGGGGTGTGCCGAAGGCGGGGCAGAGGGGGGCGACGGAATTCCGTCGGGGTGCCGACCGCCCCGCTCTGGTAGATGCCAACCTTGGTTGGCACGCCTGTCAGGCGTAGGCGTCCAGCAACCCGCGCTGGCGGATCAACTGCGCGGACGACACGCTGGCGTCGCCCGGCGACGGTTCTCCGTCACCGGCCATGCCGCCGCCACCGGCCTGGCCCGACGCATTGCCGTCACCACCGGGCGCCTGGTGGCCAACATCGGCGTGGGCCAGCTGGAAGCCCTGTTCGCCCAGCAGCTCACGCAGGCGCGGCAGGCTGCTTTCCAGTGCCTGGCGCACGTCCACGTGCGGGCTGCTGAAGCTGGCGTGCACCTTGTCACCGTTCAACTGCAGGCGCACATCGACCGGTCCCATGTCGTCCGGGCTCAGGCGGATGTGGGCGTGGCCGATCTTCTGGTCGGCCAGCCAGCCCAGGCGCGCACCGATGGCCTGATCGAAGCCGTCGTCACCCAGCACGGGCTTCGGCGTGGGTTCGCCATTGAAGATCGCGTTGCCGGTGGCCAGCGCGGCCTTCAGGTCCTGCACGGCGGCTGCGGCCGGTGCATGCAGCAGCGGCGCACTTGCGCGGTCGCCGAGGGCGGCCACGTCGCTGCCTTCGCCACGCTCGCTGCGCTTGCCGGGCAGGATCATCTCCGGCAGTGGCAGCGCGGTGGCGTCGTCAGCGCTGGTTGCCGTCGGTTTGCCGTCGGCCGCCACCGGGGCTGCGGTTGTCGCTGCCGGCGCGGCTGCAGGCAGTGCCGGGTTCGTGGCGGGGGTGGTGGGCAGCGCCGTACCGTCGCTGGCCAGTGACGGTGCAGCGGTACCCGGCAGAGCGGCGGCCGGATCGGCAGGCGTCTGCATTGCCAGCACCAGGCCGGCCAGGCCGAGCGGTGGCCACGGGGCGTCCTCGGTCGTGGCGGGCTTGTCCTTGTCGGCGCCGGGCCCAGCCGGGGTCAGGGCAACGGGGGGCAGTGGCGGCGTTTCAGCGGTTGTCGCTTCGGCGTCCGCGCTGCGTTCGCCCGGTGCCTGGCCATTGCTGTCGGTGGTCGATGGCTGGCCAGGCGTGGAGGGCGTCTGCGTCGGCGTCGTGGCGCTGCTGGAAGGCACCGGCGCGGAGGGCGCACCGCCCTGCAGCAGCTGGCTGAAGTCCTTTCCGCCTTCGCTGCGCGAGGCGCGCGCGGCACTGTTGCTGCTGGCGGGCGTGGCCGTGTTGGCGCTGCTGGCGAGCGGGGCGGGCATCACGAGCGGCCTCCCTGCTCGGCGCCGTCCTGGTCCTCGGCCTGCACCAGGCGCGCGCGCCGCGCACCAATGTCGTCCATCTCGCGCTGGTCGCGGCGGTCGGTCACCACCTTTTCCTGCGCCCGGTAGCTCGCGGCCAGCTGCTCCAGCACCGCCTTGTCACGGCTGGCCAGGATCAGGCGAGCGCGCTCGGCCTCTACCTTTTCGCGGTTGCCGTTGACTGTGGCCTGCTGCTGCTCGACCGCACTGTCCAGGCGATCAAGGAAGGCGCGGCGGTTCAGCAGCTGCGCCGGGCTGGTCGCCGCCATCTGTGCGTTGGCGTACTCCTCGGCATAGCGGCGCAGTTCGTCCAGTCGCGATAGATGGGTGTCGAGCACGCGCTGGCGTTCGGCCAGGTCGCGGGCGACCGCGTCCTCGTGTTCCTGGGCCCGCTTGAGCAGGGGATCGATGCGCTTGGACTGGTTCATGGCTTAACTCTCTTGTTCCACCAGACGCTGCAGCGCCGCCTGGCTGTGCGGGAGATCTGCGGCCTTGGCAACGTCCTGGCCGAGGAACTCCATGATTTCCGGCCAGCGTTCCAGGGCTTCGTCGGTGGCCGCGTCGTTACCACGCTGGTAGGCACCGATCGCGATCAGGTCACGGTTGGCCGAGTAGGCCGAGACCAGTCGCTTCAACTTGCGGATGCGCAGGCGCCACGGTTCGTCGGCGATTTCCGTGACCACGCGGCTGACCGACGATTCAACATCGATGGCCGGGTACAGGCCGCTGTCGGCCACGCGGCGCGAGAGCAGGATGTGGCCGTCGAGAATCGCGCGCGCTGCATCGGCGATCGGATCCTGCGGATCATCGCCTTCGGTCAGCACCGTGTAGAACGCGGTGATCGAGCCGCGGCCCTTGGCGCCGTTGCCGGCGCGTTCGACCAGCGCCGGCAGCTTGGCGAACACGGAGGGCGGATAGCCGCGGGTGGTCGGTGGTTCGCCGACCGACAGGCCGATCTCGCGCTGCGCCTGGGCGAAGCGGGTCAGCGAGTCCATCAGCAGCAGCACGTTCAGGCCCTGGTCGCGGAACCACTCGGCGATGGCGGTGGCACGGTAGGCACCGTGCAGGCGCGCGAGCGGCGGCCGGTCGGCGGGGCTGGCGACCACCACGGCACGGCGCAGGCCTTCCTCGCCCAGCGTGGTCTCGACGAAATCGCGGACTTCGCGGCCACGTTCACCGATCAGGCCGACCACGATCACGTCGGCGGCGGTATAGCGGGTCATCATGCCCAGCAGCGTCGACTTGCCGACGCCGGAACCGGCGAACAGGCCGACACGCTGGCCGCGGCCGATCGGCAGCAGCGCGTTGATCGCGCGCACGCCCACGTCCAGCGGCTGTGTGATCGGTTCACGCGCCAACGGATTGATCGAGACGCCGGCCATGCCGACATGGCCTTCGGCGCGGATCGGGCCCTTGCCGTCCAGCGGCACGCCATCGCTGTCGATGACGCGGCCGAGCAGGCCTTCGCCTACTTCCACGCCGCCGCGCCGCGCTGACGGTACCACCCGCGCGTTGGGCAGCAGGCCGTGCAGTTCGGCGCTGGGCATCAGGTAGGTGCGCTCGCCGGCGAAGCCGACCACTTCGGCATCGACCCAGCCACCATCGACCACTTCCACCTTGCAGCTGGCGCCCAGTGGCGCCTCGCAGCCGACCGCTTCCAGGGTGAGCCCGACCGCGCGGCGCAGCACGCCCTCGCGGATCAGGCCGCGACCATGGGCGGTGTCCACGCGCAGGCCATCCAGGCGGCTGGCCAGGCGCAGGTTGCGGGCCACGGCCCAGTCGGCCGCTGGCGCCGGTTGCGGCGCGGCTTGTGATTCCGGGTTCATGCGCCTGCTCCGGTCTGGCGGATCACCGCATCCAGCGCGCCGCGCAGGCGGGCTTCCAGGGTGCCGTCGATGCGTACCGCTTCAGCGTGCACGCGCAGGTCGCCACGGCTGAGGCTGGTATCCGGTACCAGACGCTGCGTCGGCGACAGGTTCAGCAGCGGGGCGAGGGCGGCGATGTCATCCGGGTGCAGCCGCACTTCCACCTCGCGGGTGCTGCCGCCGACCGCGTCGATTGCTTCACCGACCAGCTGTGCCAGCAGTGCCGGCTCGGCTTCGTAGGCGCGGCCGACCAGCGCGCCGGCGATGCGCACGGCCAGTTCGCCCAGTGCGCCGACCACTTCGTTTTCCAGCCGCACCAGCGGCCGGCTGAAGTTGTCGAGGATGCCTTCGATCTGCGCGGCGAGGCGACGCACCTCGGCCTGGCCTTGGCCGTAGCCGTCGGCATGGCCCTGATCGAACCCTTCCTTCTCGGCGCTGTCCTGGATCGCCTGGATTTCTTCCAGGGTGGGCAGCTGCAGCGGCGGCTCCGGTTCGTGTTCCGGGTCCGGCTCGGTGAGTTCGAACGCATCCTCCTGCTCCAGCACCGGTTCGGGCTGGGCCAGCAGGTCCGGGGCAAGCCAGCGCACGACGTTGCTCACAGCATGGCCTCCGCACTGCCACCGATGGTGACGGTGCCTTCATCGGCCATGCGCTTGACGATGGCCAGGATCTCGCGCTGCGCGCCTTCCACGTCGGACAGGCGGACCGGGCCGCGGGCTTCCATGTCTTCCAGCAGGATTTCGGCCGCGCGCTGCGACATGTTGCGGGTGATCTTGTCGCGTACCTTGATGTCGGCACCGCGCAGGGCCAGGCCCAGGCGCTCGCCGCTGACCTCGCGCAGCACCAGCTGCATCTCGCGGTCGTCCAGGTCGACCAGGTCGTCGAACACGAACATCAGGTCCTGGATGCGGTTGCTCAACGGCGCGTCGATGCGGGCGATCTCGCCCAGGATCGCTTGGTCCTGGCCGCTGTCCATGAAGTTCAGAATGTTGGCCGCGCACTGCACGCCGCCGATGTTGGACGACTTCAGGTTCTGGTTGCCGGCGAACTGGCGCTCCATGATCTCGTTGAGTTCATTCAGCGCGTTCGGCGGAATGCCATCGAGCGTGGCGATACGCAGCAGCACGTCCACACGCGTGCGGTCGGGCAGCAGCTTCAGCGCGTCGGCGGCCTGGTCGGTTTCCAGGTGTGCCATCACGATGGCGATGATCTGCGGGTGCTCGTTGCGCACCAGGTCGGCCACCGCGCGCGGGTCCATCCACTTCAGTGCGTCCAGGCCGGTGGTGTTGCGGCCGAGCAGGATGCGGTCGATCAGGTTGCCGGCCTTCTCGCTGCCCAGCGCCTGCACCAGCATGTTGCGGATGTAGTCGTCCGAGCCAACGCCCAGCGAGGTCTTCGAGCCGAGCTCCTGGCCGAACTGGTCCATCACCCGTTCCACCTGCTCGCGGGTGATGTCGGTCATGGTGGCCATGGCGATGCCGATTTTCTGCACTTCCTTGGGTTCCATGTGGCGCAGCACTTCGGCCGCGTCCAGCTCACCCAGCGAAAGCAGCAGTACGGCGGCGCGCTGCACGCCGGTCAGTGGTGCCTCAGTCATTGGCCACCCAACCCTTGACCACCTGGGCCACGCGCTTGGAGTCGGTCTTCACGGCTTCACGCGCCATCCGCAGTCGTTCCTCATATGAATCCACCGGCAGGGCCAGCGCATCCGGCCCGCCCAGGCTGGCCCGGTCGGCGCCCAGCGCCGGCAGCGGCATGCCATCGTCATCGACCAGCTGCACGTCCGCCGTATGCGGCTCGAGTGCCTGTTCGTCGTTCTTCTTGCTCTGGCCGGTGATCGCGCGCAGCGCCGGGCGCAGCACGCCGAACAGCAGCGCCAGCACCACCACCGCGCCAAGCAGCATGCGGCCGGCATCGTGCACCCACGGCAGCTCCCACCAGGCCGGGCCTTCGACCGGCGTGGTGTCACGCACGAACGGGGCGTTCATCACCGACACGGTGTCGCCACGCTCGGCGTTGAAGCCGACGGCCTGCTTGACCAGCGCCTCGACGCGGGTCAGTTCGGCGGCCGACAGCGGCTGCGGTGCGACCTTGCCGTTGGCACCGGCGCGCGGCACGTTGTCCACCAGCACCGCCACCGACACGCGTTTGATGCGGCCGGCCGGCTGGCGGGTGTGCTGCAGGGTGCGGTCCAGCTCGTAGTTGCGGGTCGCGTTCTTGCTGCTTTCGGTCGGGGTCTGCGCGGTGGCCGGTGCGGCCTGCTGGCCCGGCGGGCTGTTGCTGGTCGCACCCGGCACGCCCTGCGGGCCCGGCGTGCTGGTGGTGTTCTCGCTCATCTGCTCGCTGCGCAGCTTCTGCGGTTCACCGTTGTAGAGCTCGCGGGCTTCCTCGGTCACCGAGAAATCCATGTCCACGCTCACTTCCGGGTTGACCCGGCCGGGGCCGGTCATCGGTTCCAGCAGTTCGCGGATGCGCTGGTTGAACGAGGTTTCCTGGCGGCGCACCTGCTCGAACTGGGCCGCGTTGACCGCAGCCTCGCTGTTCGGGTCGGTGATGCTGAGCATGCGCCCGCTCTGGTCGACCACGGTCACCCGTTCCGGCGCGAGGTCCGGAATGCTGGCGGCGACCATGTGCACGATGGCATCGACCTGGCTGCGTTCCAGCTGCTGGCCGCCACGCAGTTCCAGGGTGACCGAGGCGCTGGCTACGTCACGCTGGCGGGTGAACGCGCTGGGCTTGGGAATGGCCAGGTGCACGCGCGAATCGCGCACCGGGCGCAGCGTATTGATGGTGCGCGACAGCTCGGTTTCCAGCGCATGCTGGTAGCGCGCGCTTTCCACGAACTGGCTGACGCCGAAGCCCGGGTCGCGTTCCATCAGCTCGAAGCCGAGCTTGCCGCTGTCGGTCAGGCCGGAGCCGGCCAGCTTCAGGCGGGCGTCGTGCAGGTTCTTTTCCGGCACGGTGATGCCACCGGTGGCCGGGTCGAGCGCGAACGGAATCTGCGCGGCGCGCAGCAGGTCGGTCGCTTCAGCGGTCGCCTTCTGGTCCAGGCCGGTGTACAGCGGGACCATGCCCGGCTTCTGCGACCAGAAGAACACGGACAGGCCTGCCGCCACCGCCACTGCGATCATCGCCATCAGGCCCAGCCGACGGGTGATCTGCAGACTCTGCAGGCGGTCGAACCATTGCCCGGCCTTCTCGGCGTTCAGGCTGTCCTTGGAGAGCGTCAGTGCCATGCGTCAACGTTCCTTACAGCGGCATATTCATCACGTCCTGGTAAGCCTGGACGAGACGGTTGCGGACTTCCACGGTGGCGCGGAAGGCGATCTGGGACTGCTGCGAGGCGACCATCACCTTGGCCAGGTCGGCGCTGGGGTCGCCCATTTCGAAGGCCTTGGCGAGGGCGCCGGATTTCTGTTGCGCGTCGTTGACGCCGGCAATCGCACCACGCAGGGTTTCGGTGAAGCTGGCCGGCTGCACCTGCGGCGCATCCAGCACCGTGCCCGGCAGGGCATTGCTGCGCGGCGTTTCGCCCAGCGGGTTGAGCGCCGGCTGTCCCATCTGGGTCTGATAGGAGCGGATCTGCGAAAGGATCGAAGTGACGGAGTGGGACATCTGCAACGGTTCCAGAAACAGGGGATGGGGTTGTCTGCTGGAGCAGGTGCAAGTGCCGTGCCGAAACCGGTTTTCGATTCAGTGAAGTGAGGGTGGGGGTGTGCGCTGGCAGGGCGGCGCCCTGCACCCGCCGAGGCCACGTCAACGTCAACGTCAAAAGCAGGCTCTCCGTGGGTTGGCGGGGTGGGTCCGGTTGCGGGGGGCGCCGTGAATACGTCCCTGTAGGCTCGGTCGCGCCATCCATGGCGCTCACGCCCCCGCAACCGGACCCACCCCGCCTTCGACAGTTGGCCGCGATCTGTTGGAACCTGCTGCTGCTGATGATGGTGATGGTGATGGTGATGGTGATGGTGGGTGCCGACCGTTGGTCGGCACGGGGTCGGATCCCGTTGCTGTGCAACGGGCTCTGACCCCGTTGAAGGCGCCATTTATCCGGCGTCGGTTTTCTGGCCTACGGCTGCAGGGTCCAGCGGCCGGAATTCTGGCGCTGGCGCGGTGCGATGGGGCCGTCGTGCTGGGTGTAGATGAAGTGGCCCTGGCGGTCGCCCAGGCAGGTCAGCAGCAGGGTGTAGCGGGCGGGGCCGGCCGGGTGGGCCTCGGTCATCTGGATTTCCCCGATATGCGGGGCCAGGCGCTGGTAGCGGTAGCTGCCGCCGATGCGGAGATCAGTGCCGAGGATGTCCAGCACGTACTGGTTGCCGGCAAAGCTGACCTGCACCATGCGGCCCGCGTTGGGATTGTCCGGCGCGTACAGCGGGTCGCTGAGGTTGGTGAACTGGCGCTGGTCCAGCGTGGTGGGCAGGGTGCAGGTGGCAGCGGTGGCAAAGCCGGGGTAGAGCAGGGCGACGAACAGGGTGAGGCGATGCATGGTGGAACCTCCATGGGTGTCCTTGCCATGCTCCGCAGTGCGATTCCGTTGTCTCTAGGAAAACGTGCAAATGCAGTGGGGTCAGATCCCTTTCCGCAGGAAAGGGATCTGACCCCGGGCGCCACAAACACCAACGCCCGGGCAAGCCCAGGCGTTCGTGCCCCCTTCATGCTGGCAACGCGGTTCAGCCGGCCAGTTCGGCCTGCTCGCGTTCGATGCCGTACTTGCGCAGCTTTTCCACCAGGGTGGTGCGGCGCAGGCCAAGCAGCTGGGCGGCATGGGCGACCACGCCCTGGGTGCGCTCCAGTGCTTCGTTGATCAGGCCCAGTTCGATGTTGGCCATGTGGTTGCGCAGGTCCAGGCCGTCGTCGGGCAGTGCCGCCGGGGCTGCAGCGCGATTGACTGCGATGCCGTGCTCCAGCGCTGGCTGGCCGCCGCTGCCCGGGGTGTGGAACGAGAAGCTGCGCAGGTCCAGGCGTTCTTCGCTGGCGACTGGAGCCGCCGGCGCCGGTGCCGGGACGGCCAGCGCGGCATCGCCACGATAGCGCGCCGGCAGGTCCTGCACGCGCACCGAACCACCCGGATGCAGCACCGCCAGGCGCTCGACCAGGTTGGTCAGCTCGCGCACGTTGCCCGGCCATTCGTAGCCGGCCAGGGCCTGCAACGCTTCCGGGGTGAAGCGCACTTCGCCACGGCCGGTACGGGCCAGCTGTGCGGCGATGGTTTCCACCAGCGCCGGCAGGTCCTCGCGGCGCTCGCGCAGCGCGGGCACGTCGATCGGGAACACGTTGAGGCGGTAGAACAGGTCCTCGCGGAACTTGCCTTCGGCGATGCGGGTTTCCAGGTCGCGGTGGGTCGCTGCCACGACGCGCACGTTGCAGCGGATGGTCTGGTTGCCGCCGACGCGCTCGAAACTGCGCTCCTGCAGCACGCGCAGCAGCTTCACCTGCATCGGCAGGCTCATGTCGCCGATTTCGTCGAGCAGCAGGGTGCCGCCTTCGGCCATTTCGAAACGACCCTTGCGCGCGGTCAGCGCACCGGTGAAGGCGCCCTTTTCGTGGCCGAACAGTTCGCTTTCCAGCAGGTCGGCCGGAATGGCGCCGCAGTTGATCGCCACGAACGGGCCATCGCGGCGCGGCGAGCGCTGGTGGATCGCGCGCGACACCACTTCCTTGCCGGTACCGGATTCGCCCAGCACCAGCACGGTGGTGTCGAACGCGGCCACCTGTTCGATCATGGTGCGCAGCTCGGTCACTGCCGGGCCGTTGCCGGTCGGTCCCTGGTCCTGCGCGGCGCCGGCCTGGTGTTCGGCGTCCAGGCGCTTGAGGCTGGCGCGGCGCAGCAGGGCTTCCATCTGCGCGTGGCGCAGCGGCGTTTCCAGCGGCCAGATGTTGGCTTCGTGCAGCCCGTGCTGCTGGGCAAACGCTGCGGCATCACCATCGGCCAGCAGCACCGGCGGCGGCAGGCTGCTGCCGCCCAGCCAGTTGTACAGCGCCGTGCTGGCAGCGGTGTCGTCCAGGCTGCCGACGATCACGGCCATCCAGTCGTTCTGGCGCTGGCGGCCCAGGTCGAAGTCGGCCGCGTCGGAAACCCAGCGCGGGTTGAAGTCCATGAATTCCAGCAGGGCAACGGTGCGCTCAGCGCGCACGGCGTCGTTGTCCAGCACCAGGATGCGCGATTCGCTCACGATCGATCCTCCCTGAGGCCTTCCAGGATCGGCATGACTTCCTGGATGTAGGACAGCTTGCTGACAAAATTGTCGGCGCCGGCACGCAGCGCGTGTTCGCGGTGTTCGGCGTCGTCGAAGTGGCTGGCGATCACGATGTACGGTGCATCGTCCTGCGACTTGATCAGGCGGGTGGCCTGCAGGCCGCCCATTTCCGGCATCGCTAGGTCCATCAGCACCACCTGCGGGCGCAGCGTTTCCGAGCGTTCGATCGCTTCCAGGCCGTTGCCGGCGCTGCCGACGATCTGCAGCCAGTCGATCTTGCGGAAATGGCGCATCGCCGCGTTGATGAAGCCCTCGTGGTCATCGACCAGCAGGACCGTGAGCTTGTTCATGTCCAACATCCTTTTCAGCCCACCCGGGCCAGCTGGGGTTGCCTGGCGCTGAGCCGGCGCCGTTCGCGGGCCGGGGCGATATCCAGTTGTTCTCGGTATTTTGCGACGGTTCGGCGTGCAATGTTCACCCCCTGGCGTGACAGCAGGCCGGCAATGGCCTCGTCGGCCAGCGGGCGGCCGGCCGGTTCGGCGTCGATCAGGCGGCGGACCATGGCCTTCACCGCCTGGCCGGAGACGCTGGCGCCTTCCAGGCGCACGGCGAAGAAGTGCTTCAGTTCGAAGGTGCCGCGAGGGGTCTGCAGGAACTTGCCGGTGGTGATGCGCGAGACGGTGGACTCGTGCATGCCGATTTCTTCGGCCACTTCCTTCAGGGTCAGCGGGGCCATGGCCTCTTCGCCACGGACCAGGAAGGCGGCCTGCCGCTCGACGATCACCCGCGCGGTGCGCAGCAGGGTGTCGTAGCGCATCGACAGGCCGCGGCTGAACCAGCGCGCTTCCTGCAGCATCTCGCGCAGCGCCGGGGCGGCTTCGCTGGTTTCGGCCAGGGCCTGTTCGTACTGGCTGTTGATCGAGACGCGGCGGCTGGTGGCCGGGTTCAGGGCGACCTTCCATTGCCCATCGGCGTGCCAGGCGACCACGTCCGGCACCACCACGGCGTTGCGTTCGGGCAGCAGGCTGTCGCCGGGGCGCGGCTGCAGCGAGAGGATCAGGCGCACCGCCTCGCGCACGTCGTCGATCTCGGCGTCGTGCTGGCGGGCGAGGGCGGGGTAGTCGTGGGCGGCCAACGCATCGAGCGCGCCATCCAGGATGCGGGCCGCCAGGTGGCGGGCCGGCACCACGCCCTGCAGGCTGCGCAGCTGGGCCTGCAGGCCTTCGCGCAGGTCCTGCGCGGCCATGCCGGCCGGCTCGCCATGCAGCAGCTGCTGGCGGATGGCTTCCACGCCGTCGGCGGTGATGTCGAACTGGGCGCTGGCGAGAAGCTGCAGCTGGTCCAGCGGTGCCTGCAGGTAGCCGGCTTCATCGCAGTGGTCCAGCCAGAATGCAGCCACCGCCAGCTGGCGGTCGTCCATGTCCAGCGACAGGCGCTGCAGCACGCGCAGCTGCGGGTCGGTCGACTCGCCGGCGGCGATGCGCGCCATGCGGTCGTCGTCACCGTCCTGCCAGTTGGCACCCGCCACGTCCCACATCGACGACTCGGGCAGTTCGTCGAAGGCGGCGGTGTCGAGGGTGGTGGCACTCGCTTCAGTGGCCTCGGCCGCGGGCGCTTCGGCCTCTTCGATCTCCAGCAGCGGGTTGGAGTCCAGCAGGCGCTGGATTTCCTGTTCCAGGTGCAGGCCATCGAGCTGCAGCAGCCGGATCGACTGCAGCAGCTGCGGGGTGAGGTGAAGTTGTTGGCCCAGCTGGGTCGAGAGTGCAGCCTTCATCGTGGTTCCCTGGCACCGCTCCCCGGCGCCTTGTGGAACGCATCTTGCTTTTGATCCGGCGGGGGCGGAATCGGGGGGTTCCTGAGGGCTTTCGTAGATATCCCGACAGGATGTAGGGGTTTTCCCCACATTTGCGCGGGATGTTGACGAAGGCCGCCGCCAAGTCATTGATTCGTGGTGCCGAACCGGCCGTGTTCGCGGTGCGTCGTGCACGGATTCCTGTCAGGGCCTGTCAGGGTGACGGGAATTCGTCGCCGGTGCAGTGCCGGGCAGGGGTCAGATCCCTTTCCACAGGAAAGGGATCTGACCCCACCAGCAGGCAATCATTCCAGCTCGTGCTGGTGGCGTGCGGCCAGCAGCAACAGATCATTGGCGCGCCGGCAACCCAGCGACTCCATCATGCGTGCGCGGTGGGTCTCCACCGTCTTGACGCTGATGCCGAGATCGGCGGCGATTTCCTTGTTGCTTTCGCCCTTGCCGATGCGGCGCAGGATCTCGCGCTGGCGCGGCGACAGCGCGGCGATGCCGGTGGGCTTCTCGCGGCCCAGCATGGGCGCCAGCATCTTGGCCGAGATCTGCGGGCTCAGGAACACCTGGCCGGCGTGCGCAGCACGCAGTGCCAGTTCCAGCTCCTGCGGTGCTGCATCCTTGACCACGAAACCGACCGCGCCGCGATCCAGTGCATCGCGCACGTGCGCGGCTTCGTCGTGCATGGTCATCATCACCACCCGGGTGCCGGGTGCGCGCAGGCGGATATCGCTGAGTGCTTCCAGGCCGGTGCGGCCGGGCAGCGAGAGATCCATCAGCACCACGTCCGGTGCGTGCTGCAGGGCCAGCTGCAGGGCCTGCTCGGCGTTGCTGGCCTCGGCGACGAGCTGCACGTCGGCAAACCCCTGCAGCAGCCGCGCCAGGCCGGCGCGGACGAGGGTGTGATCGTCGACGATGAGAACTCGCACAGGCACGCAACGGATCCGTGTAGGGGAGTCCACCTTAACTTAGCTGAACGGGCGCGCCAAGGGTCGGCCGTGCAGTGCCAGGGTGGCGGGTTTCAACGTGCGCGGCGCGCCTCGGCCACCTGGCGGCGGTGCAGGCGGAACAGGTGCCGCTCCATCGCCATCTCCAGGCCGTCGCCCAGGCGCTGGAAGCGCAGCCAGAGGAAATGGCCGCCACTGCCGTCGGCCGCCTCGGCGATGACTTCCACCGGCAGGTCGATGTGGTCGGGCAGCCAGTCGCTGGGCTGCAGGCGCACCACGCCGGCCTGGCCGGGGGTGGCACCACTGCGCGGGCCCAGCTGAAGGCGGATGCCACGCCGCGACCAGCGCACCGGGCGCAGGGTCAGCTCCTGGCCCTGCTGGCGCACCAGCCGGCCGAGCAGCACCATCGCCAGGTCCAGCTTGGCTTCCAGACGCTGCAGCTGCAGGCTGGCTTCGTTGCGTTCGTCATGCTCGTCGACGCGGCTGTCCTCGACCAGCGCCAGGCTGCGCAGCAGGCCTTCGGCGCTGCTGGTGCGGCCGGCCGCGCTGCCCGCCTGGAATTCGACGGGCAGGGCCAGTTCGCAGCTGAGCGTCTCGTCGAACAGCTCGCTTTCGGCCGGGTGGTGCAGCGAGGTGGTCGGCAGCGAGGTCATGCCAGCGATTCTGCCTGCAGGTAGGCATGCGCCGCGCGAAGGGAGCGCTGGCCGTCGTTCATCAGTGCGGCCACGGCATCACGGCGCTGGCGCAGCAGGCCGAGCAGATTCTGCTGGCGCTCGAACAGGGCCGTCAGCGGAGCGTGGTCGGCGGCGGTCAGCGGCTGGCTGAGCAGGGCGTGCAGGGTGCTGTCGTGGCCGTCGAGCAGGCTGTCGGCCTGGTCGAGGGATTCTTCGCCCAAGGCCTTCTCGAAGGCATCCAGCTGCGCATGCAGTTCGTGCAGGCTCATGGCGCCACCGCGGCCGGGCGGCGCTGTTCGTGCGGGATCGCATTCCAGGCGCTGTCGATCTCGCCCAGCAGCTGCAGCGATTCATCCAGCGCGGCACGGTCGTTGTGCAGGTTGGCCTCGGTCAGTCGCTGCAGCACGTAGTCATAGAGCGCCGACAGGTTTCCGGCGATCTCGCCACCGGCCTCATGGTCCAGCGAGCCGTTGAGGTGGCCGACGATCGCGCAGACTTCGCCGATCGCCTTGCCCTTGCCGGCCTGGTCGCCACGCTCGAGGCTGGCCAGGGCGCGCCGCACGCGCTCCAGCGCACCAGCCAGCAGCATCGCCACCAGCTTGTGCGGATCGGCATCGGCGACCGCACTGGTCACTCCCACCTGGCGGTATTGCTCGGCATATTGACGGCTGGAACCGTACATTCGTGATTCTCCTTGCGCGGGGTGCCGTCGGGTGATCGTGGGGATCGGTTCCGACGGCGCGGCGATGATTGCTGTTGCGTCCGTTATCGGTGCGTTGCACGGCAAACTTGAGTGCCGCGCACGCATCGTCAGCGGTTCAACTGTGCCAGCTGCTGCTGCAGCGCGGTATTGCTCTGCTGCAACTTGCCCATCAGGCTGTCCAGCGCCAGGAACTGTTTCTTGTAACGCTCTTCCACGCTCTTCATGCGCGTGTCGAGATCCTTGCGGCGCTTGTCGATGTTGTCCAGCGTGGTGTTCAGGCCCTTGGTGCGGGCGACGAACGCGCCCTCCTTGCCGACCGTGGTGCTGACGTAGCCGTCGACCATCGTGTACAGCGTGCCTGCACCGCCGGTATCGCCGGTGATGGCCGAGCGGATCTTTTCGGGCTGGCTGGCCAGTGCTGCGGCAAACTTGGTGGTGTCCAGCACCAGGGTGCCGTCGGCGTTGGGATAGCCGCGCGTCTGCAGGCCCAGCACCTTCGGGTCCAGGCCATCGGCGGAAAGCGCCTTCAACACCCCCGACATCACCGAGCGCAACTGGCTGGAGGCGCCACGCATCTGCGCGTCGCCGGTCAGCGTGGCGGCTTCCTTGGTCTTGGCGTCGTACTTGGTTTCGGTATTGATCGCTGCGATCGCCGCGTTGTAGGCGGTCACGAACTCCTGCATGACCTTGGTCGCGGCGGCGGTGTCGGTGCTGATCACCACCGTGCTCTTGCCGGGAATCTTGAGGTTCAGGGTCAGGCCCGGCACCGCGTCCGCCACGGTGTTGCTCGCACTGACAACCGTCACGCCGTCGATGGTCAGCTCGGCATCGGCCGCCGGGGTGTTCTGCTTGAGACTGCCGACCAGTGCACCCAGCTTCGGGTCGCTGCCGCTGTACTCCAGCTTGATCGCATTGGCGGCGCCGGTCTTTTCCTGGGCGATCGACAGGTACTGGTTGTCGCCGGAGCTGATCAGCGTGGCCTGCACGCCGTCCTTGCGGCCGGCGGCGTCGATCTTGTTGCGGATGGTGGTCAGCGTATCGCCGTCCTCCACCGCCACGTTCATGGTCTTGGCCTTGTCACCAACGCCAACGGTCAGCGTCAACGTTCCGGCGCCGAAGGTGTCGGTCTTGGGGAACGAGGTGTCGGCAATCAGCTTGTGCGCCGTGGCGAGGGATTTCACCTCCACCAGGTGGGTGCCGTTGGAGGCCGCTGCCTTGGTCGTGCCGACGTCGTACAGCGCCACCGATGCGGTCAGCACGTCGTCGGCGTTGGTCGGGCCGGCCTTGCCGGTGGCGGTCACGGTACGGGTATCGAAGGCGGTGGTGGCCTTCAGTGCGGTCAATGCCGTCTTGAGCTTGTCGAACGCCGCAGTGACGGTGCCGATCGACGACAGCTGCATCTTGGCCTTGGACTGCTGCAGGTTCAGCGCATTGTCGGCGGGCTTGCGGTCAGCTGCGACCAGCTGGTTGACGATGCTGGAAATATCCAGTCCCGAGCCGATGCCACCGTATCCAAAGTCTGCCACGTCGTTTCTCCTGGTATCCGGGCCTGGCCGCCGTGCGGTGGCCCGTCGTCAACGAAAATAGCGGCCTGCGCCGCTGGGTCTTGAGGACTTCGTTGATGCATGTGCCGTGCCAATGGCCTGGCGCGGTTTCTGGCACGCGGGTTGCAGGAGGGTTGGGGCAGGGTGCGGGTAGGTTCACCGCGGGCTGCCGGGAGTCTGCAAAAAGCCCTCCCCCAATGCAGGGGAGGGATCAGGCTACTGACAATCGGGGGGAGACGAAGCCGCCCGGTACGTACAGTCAAAGGTACAGCGCTGAAAGAGAGGTCCGCAGGAGCGGGCGATGCCAAGCCGGTTCGGGAGTGATCCCGGGCCGGGCATGGCCCGCGCCTTCGTGCATCGTGGCTTCCCGGTTGCCGCTACCGTCGGTTCGACCCGACGGTAGCGGCGCCTTCTTGCCGTGGATCAGCGCAGCAGGCTGAGCACGCCCTGCGGCACCTGGTTTGCCTGGGCCAGCATGGCCGTACCGGCCTGCTGCAGGATCTGGGTGCGGGTCAGTTCGGCGGTTTCCTTGGCGAAGTCGGTGTCCTTGATGCGGCTGCGCGATGCCGACAGGTTTTCCGACGAGGTCTGCAGGTTGGCCACGACCGAGGTGAAGCGGTTCTGGATCGCACCGAGGTCGGCGCGGGTGCTGTTGATCGCACCCAGGGCCTTGTCGACCACTTCCAGCGCCTGCTGGGCGCCGAGCACGGTGCTCACGTCCAGCTTCTGCACGTTGGCCGAGGTATCGGTGCCGGCGGTGTAGGCGCCCGCAGCCGCCGCGGTGCCCCAGGTCTTGGCGGTCGCGTCGTAGTCGCTGCGCATCAGGGCGATATCGGCAGCGGCGACAGCCTTGCCTTCCTTCACCGAGCTCAGCTTCAGGGTGCCGTCGGAATTGGCTTCGGCGTAGATGCCGGCCTCGCCGATCTTGGCGTTGATGGCGGTAGCGACGGCCTTGGAGGCATCGGCCGTGGTGGCGCCGGCCTTCACTTCAACCGTGCCGATATCCACGCCCATCACTGTGCCGGAGAAGCGGGCGCCGTCGGTGCTGGCAGCCAGGGCGGCAGTTGCGCCGGTGGCGAAGGTCGAGGTGCCCAGCGAGCCGGCCTTGGCATCGATGGTCTTGTCGATGGCGATGGCCTGGCCGGCGTTGGCACCGACCTGGAACAGCTGGCTGGAGAAGGTGCCGTCCAGCAGCTTGGTGCCGTTGAAGTCCGACTGCTTGGCGACGCGGTCGATTTCCGAGACCAGCTGGGTCACTTCGGCCTGCAGTGCCTTGCGGTCGCTGGCCGAGTTGGTGGCGTTGGAGGCCTGCACCGACAGCTCGCGGACGCGCTGCAGGTTGTTGCCGATTTCGGTCAGCGAGCCTTCGGCGACCTGGGCCAGCGAGATGCCGTCGTTGGCATTGCGGATGGCGACGTCGGTACCGCGGATCTGCGTGCCGAAGCGCTCGGAGATCGCCAGGCCGGCGGCGTCGTCCTTGGCGCTGTTGATGCGCGAACCGGAGGACAGGCGCTGGATAGTGGTAGCCAGCGAGCTGCCGCTGGTGCTCAGGTTGCGCTGAGCATTCAGGGACATCGTATTGGTGTTGATGACTTGTGCCATGGTGCTTTTCCTTTGGCGAAGGTGGAACGTGTTTCAGGATCCGGGCGCCGCGCCATGCGGCGCCCGGAGGTCGATCAGCGAGCGGATCAGCGCAGCAGGCTGAGCACGCCCTGCGGCACCTGGTTGGCCTGGGCCAGCATGGCCGTACCGGCCTGCTGCAGGATCTGGGTGCGGGTCAGTTCGGCGGTTTCCTTGGCGAAATCGGTGTCCTTGATGCGGCTGCGCGAAGCCGACAGGTTTTCCGACGAGGTCTGCAGGTTCGCCACGACCGAGGTGAAGCGGTTCTGGATCGCACCGAGGTCGGCGCGGGTGCTGTTGATCGCACCCAGGGCCTTGTCGACGATTTCCATCGCCTGCTGGGCGCCCTTCACGGTGCTGACGTCCAGATTGCTGGCGTACTTCGCAGCCGGGGCCGCAGCAGCGGTGGTGGCGGTGAAGGTCGGCGCGGTGGCGCCGGTCCAGGTGCCCGGGGTCGCGGTGATGGCCTTGAACGAGCCGTCGGCATTGGTGCTGTCCTTGACCGAGGTCAGGGTCACGCCGGTGGTGCCGTTCACTTCAGCGTAGACGCCGGTCTCGCCGATCTTGGCGTTGATCGCGGTCACCAGTGCTTCACGCGAGGCCTTGCCGGTGGCAGCGGCGTCGGCGCCCTGCTTGACCGAGACGTCGGCAATGGCAACGCCATTGATCTGCAGGCCGCTGGTGCTGAAGTCAGCGTTGGTGCCCGGGTCGGCCAGGGCCAGCGAGTTGGTGTCGAACTTGGCGCCGCCCAGGGCATTGGCCTTGGCATCGATGGTCTTGTCGATGGCGATGGCCTGGCCGGCGTTGGCACCGACCTGGAACAGCTGGCTGGAGAACGAACCGTCCAGCAGCTTGGTGCCGTTGAAGTCCGACTGCTTGGCGACGCGGTCGATTTCCGAGACCAGCTGGGTCACTTCGGCCTGCAGTGCCTTGCGGTCGCTGGCCGAGTTGGTGGCGTTGGAGGCCTGCACCGACAGCTCGCGGACGCGCTGCAGATTGTTGCCGATTTCGGTCAGCGAACCTTCGGCGACCTGGGCCAGCGAGATGCCGTCGTTGGCATTGCGGATGGCGACGTCGGTACCGCGGATCTGCGTGCCGAAGCGCTCGGAGATCGCCAGACCGGCGGCGTCGTCCTTGGCGCTGTTGATGCGCGAACCGGAGGACAGGCGCTGGATGGTGGTAGCCAGCGAGCTGCCGCTGGTGCTCAGGTTACGCTGAGCATTCAACGACATCGTATTGGTGTTGATGACTTGTGCCATGAGGAGAGGTCCTTGAGCGGTTGCACGTGAGTTGGGTTAGACGCCCCCGACGTGCCCCGGGGGCGGCTCATGTCAGCGCTGCAACAGGCTGAGCACGTTCTGCGGTACCTGGTTGGCCTGGGCCAGCATGGCCGTACCGGCCTGCTGCAGGATCTGGGTGCGGGTCAGTTCGGCGGTTTCCTTGGCGAAGTCGGTATCGCGGATGCGGCTGCGCGATGCGGACAGGTTCTCCGAGGAGGTCTGCAGGTTGGCCACCACCGAGGTGAAGCGGTTCTGGATCGCGCCGAGGTCGGCGCGGACGCTGTTGACCGATTCCAGGGCCTTGTCGACGATCGACATCGCCTTCTGTGCGCCTTCGGCGGTGGTGACGTTCAGGTCCTTGACGAAGCTGGCTGCTGCACCGGTCAGCGTGCCGCCGTTGGTGCTGGTCTCGGTCAGGCCCAGGCCGGCGATGGTTGCGGCGGTGGCACCGGCCGGCGGGGTCGCCGCGCTGACGCCCAGGGCGAAGGTCTGGCCATCCTTGACCGAAGCCAGACTGACGACACCGGCATTGACCGAGGCAACCACGCCGGTTTCACCCAGCTTGTTGTTGATCGCTGCAGCGGTGGCCGAGGTGATCGACTCGCCGGCCTTCACCGTGAAGTCGCTGATGGTGACCGTGGTGGCGGTGCCGCCCGGCGGGGTTACCGAGACCTGCAGGCCGGAGTAGGTGGTGTCGGCGGTGGCCTTGTCGGCCGCTGCCAGGCTGGTGCCGGTGTAGCCGTTGGCGAAGGTGGCCGCGCCCAGCGAATCCGCCTTGGCGTTGACCACGCTGTTGATGGCGATGGCCTGGCCGGCGTTGGCGCCGACCTGGAACAGCTGGCTGGTGAAGCTGCCGTCCAGCAGCTTGGTGCCGTTGAAGTCGGCCTGCTTGGCGACGCGGTCGATCTCGCTGACCAGCTGGGTCACTTCAGCCTGCAGGGCCTTGCGGTCGCTGGCCGAGTTGGTGGCGTTGGACGCCTGCACACCCAGTTCGCGGATGCGCTGCAGGTTGTTGCCGACTTCATTCAGCGAACCCTCGGCGACCTGGGCCAGCGAGATGCCGTCGTTGGCGTTGCGGATGGCCACGTCCAGACCACGGATCTGGGTGGTGAAGCGCTCGCTGATGGCCAGGCCGGCCGCGTCGTCCTTCGCGCTGTTGATGCGCAGGCCGGACGAGAGGCGCTGGATGGTGGTAGCGAGCGAGCTGCCGCTGGTGCTCAGGTTGCGCTGAGCGTTGAGCGACATCGTATTGGTGTTGATTACCTGTGCCATGGGGTCGTCTCCTCTTATATGGAACCCGTTGGTGAATGAAACGAAGCGCCGCCTGTTTTTTTGTGTGGCTGTGTGCTTCGCTGTTGCCAAATGAATAACGGCGCTTTGTCAACAACCTTTAGCCGTGAATTCCGCTGGAGCCAGAATTTGTTGCCGGAAGCTGTTTTTCCGGGGTTTTCCGCCCGGTTGCCAGGGTGGAAGCGGCCCCGGAAGGGGCGGTCGGGCGGGGCCTGACCAGCGCTGATGAAGGTATCGGCGGGGTGCGGCCGGGCTTGAAGGGCAATCACGGAAATTCGGCCGGAGACGGCCAGATGGCGCCGGCGCAAGGGCATGCACGGCGTGCGCAGCGGTAGCGGAATCCGCAAACGGAAAAAGGCCGCGATGCAGGGCATCGCGGCCTTTCAGGGGTGACGCAGGAGAAGCGTCAGCGCAGCTTGTTGAACAGCGACATCGACTGCATCTGCGAGAAGATCGTCTGCGCCGCCTGCAGCGCGGTGCTCTGCAGCTGGTACTGGCTCAGTGCATCGGCGTAATCCAGGTCACGCATCTGCGACAGCGTGGTCTTCAGGGTCACGCCATTGGCCTCACGCATGTCGGCCGCGTTGTCCAGCGCCTTCAACTGTGCACCGCCTGCGGCACGCGAATCGATCATCCGCTCGGACGCGCGTGCCACGTCGCGCAATGCACTCTGCAGCTGGTTCTGCTGCGCGGTCATCTGCGCGGTGGTGCCGGTGTCGGCGCCCAGCGCTGCCACCAGGTTGTCCATGGTGGCGAAGATGTCGCGGCTGCTGGCGGCCTGTACGTTGAAACTGTCGCCCGCCGCCGGTGCGCCCGTGATGCGCAGGCGCACACCGTTCACTTCCAGATCGTCGCCAGCCTTGTAGGTACCGGTGCCGGTCACGTTGCCCGCACCGTCCACCACCTCGTACTGGTTGCCGGTGGTGAAGCGGACGCTGAAGCCCTGGCCGTTCCAGCTGTCGCTGCCATCGCGGGTGACGTTGGTCAGCACGCCGTTGCCGGTGTTGCCGGCCGCGGCGCTGCCGTCAACGAAGCCATCGCCGGTGGGAATGCGCATGAAGATCTCGCTGCCGGGCAGGGCATCGCGCACGTAGGTATCGGGGCCGACTTCGATCTGGCGCTGGGTCTGGTCGCCGCGGTAGACCACCTTGCCGTTGATCTTGGCAAACGGCGGGTCGCCGTCGTTGGTACCACCGAACACGTAGCGACCGGTGCCATCGTCGGCGTTGGCCAGCGACAGCAGGCCATCACGGATCTGGTTGACTTCGGTGATCAGCGTTTTCTTGTCGGCCGCGCTCAGCGCTGGATTGCTGGCCTGGATGGTCAGATCGTTGACGCGTGCCATCAGGTCGTTGACCTGCGCAAGGGTGTTTTCCTGCACGCCCAGGCGGTTCTGCACGTTGCCGGCGTTGAGCTTCATGCGGTCCAGTGCGGCCAGGCTGCGGTCAAGGCCGACCGCAGTGCCGGCGGCAACCGGATCGTCCTTGGCGCTGACGATCTTGCTGCCGGTGGCGATCTGCTGCTCCAGGTGGCTGAGCTTGGCCTGCTTGGCCATCATCAGCGACACGGACTGGTTGAACATCATGCTGGTGGAGATACGGCTGCTCATCGGCGGACGGCTCCCAGGATGGTCTGGAACATGCTGTCGGCGGTGGAGATCAGCTGCGAGGCGGCCTGGTAGGCCTGCTGCAGGCGCAGCATGTCGGCGGCTTCCTCGTCCAGGTTGACGCCGGAGATTTCATCGCGGGCTTCCTGCGCCTTGTCATTGATCACCAGCTGCGCGTCGAGCGAGTACTCGGCCGAGCGTGCGGCGGCGCCGACCTGGGTGGTCAGGCCACCCAGCGCACCGTTCAGTGTCACCGTTCCGGCGTTGAACGCCTTCGCGCTTTCCACCTTGGCCAGCTTGGAGGCGTTGCTGTTGTCCGACGAACCGGCCGGGGTCGGGGTGATGTTGAAGGTATCGCCCACCTTCGGTGCACCGTCCAGCACGAAGCTCCAGCCGCTGGCACTGATGGTCTGGCCGGGCGTGTAGGTCTGCGGCGGGCCACCGTCGATGGTGTAGGTGGTGGCCGAGGTGAACACGATCGCCGACGGATTGCGCAGATTGGCGTTGGTCGAATCGGTGACGGTGACGCCGCTCAGCTTGCCGGTACCGGTATTGGCGGTGGCGGCCGCGCCCTTCACCGCTGCAGCGGCGGCGATGCGCGACGGATCGGTGATCGCCACTTCCATGCTGCCGGCCACGCCAGCGGTCGGCTGCAGCAGGAAGCGGTCATTTGCAGCCGGCGTGCCGCCGACGACCAGCTTGACGCCGTTGATCAGCAGCGGATCGGCGGCGGTGCCGGTTCCGGTCAGCGGAATGCTGGCGCCGGTGTCGGCGCGGCTGGCCTTCCAGTTGGTGCCATCGAACTGCAGCACCACGTTCTGCGCATCCAGCTTGCCCAGGTCGCCGTAGGTCGCGCTGAGGCTGGCGGTGCCGGTATTGCTGTTGTTGCCGGTGACGCGCGGGTTGCCGATGTTGAAGAAGTCCCCGCCCATCTGGCCATACAGGTCGACGCCCTGGTGGTGCGCCTGGTTGAAGGTTTCGGCCAGGCCCACCGCCAGCTTGCCCAGTTCGGCCTGGGCAGGGGTCAGCACGGTGTCGCGGAACTCCAGCAGGCCACCGATCTGGCCGCCAACCGCCTTCGGGTCGAGGCGGATGGTGTTGCCCTGGGTCTCCAGCGCCAGCTGCAGGCGCTCGGGCTGGTACGGGTCGGCCACGGTGGTGACCTTGGTCGCCGTGGTACCCACCACCAGCGCGTTGCCGCCGGCGGTGTAGACATTCATGATGCCGCCGTCCTGGATCACCGCCGTGCCACCGGTGTAGCCGATCAGCTGGGTGATCAGCTGGTCGCGGCGGTCGAGCAGGTCGGGTGCGGCAGAGGCGATGTTGGTGCCGATGGCGCCGTTGATCTGCGCGATTTCCTGCGCCAGGCGGTTGACCTCGGTGGCACCGGCCAGCAGGCCGTTGTTGACCTCGCTGTTGAGGTTGTTCAGGTGGGTGTTGAGCTGCACGAAGCGGTTGGCCAACGCCTTGCCGCCGTCGAGCATGCTCTGGCGGTCGGCGGTGCCGGCCGCGTTGGACGACAGGCCGCTGACCGAATCGAAGAAGTTCGACCAGACGCCGGCCACATTGGTGGCCGGGTCGGAAACCAGCGCATTGACGCGGTCGGCCATGCCCGAAAGCTGCTTCAGGCGCGCCAGTTCACCGCTGCTGTCGAGCAGGCGCGAGATCGCCAGCTGGTCGGCCGTGCGGCGGATGTCGGTGATGCGGGTGCCGTTGCCGACCGTGCCATAGCCGTAGTTCTGTGGATCGGCGGTGGCGAAGTTGACCTTCTGCCGGCTGTAGCCGGGCGTATTGAGGTTGGCCACGTTGTGGCTGGTGGTCGCCAACGCACGCTGGAAGGCGAGCAGGGCACCGGTACCGGTGGAAAGTACGCTGGACATGGTGTTCCTCAACGACGAGTGATACCCAGCGCCGCGGTCGCGGTGCTGGCGAAGGTCTGGCCAAGGCGCGAGCCGGCGTCGGCCACGGCGGCCACGGCGCGCTCGATGGTCGGGCCACCGGCGATCGCGGCGATCTTGGCGGCGTAGCGCGGATCGGTGGCATAGCCGGCGCGCTGCAGGCCACGGGCGAAGCCCTGCACATCGGTGCCGGCCTGCAGGGCCTGCTGGTAGCGCGGGCTGGTCTTCAGCAGGCGCACGTAGTCGGCGAAGCTTTCGGCCGGCGAGCTGTAGGCGCGGAAGCTGGCGGTTTCGTTGCGGCGCACGCCATCCACGTATTCGTGGGTGCCGGCTTCAACGCGCTGGCCATTCCAGCCAGTGGCCTTGATGCCGAACAGGTTGTGCGAGGTGCTGCCGTCGGACTGGCGGATGTGGCGCTTGCCCCAACCGGTTTCCAATGCGGCCTGGGCGACCAGCGCACGGGCATCCACGCCCAGTTCCCTGGCCGCGCTCTGCGCGTGCTGCCAGATGCTGGCGACGAAACCTTCCGGGGTGTGCGCGCCCAGCTGGGCGACGGCGGTCCGGGTGGCCATCGCATCGGCCGGGCTCATGGCCGTGCCGCGATTGCTGGCCGTCGCCGACCACTGGTCGTTGTTGGCGGACCAGTCCTCGCCCTGCAGGCCGCCGATGTACGGATCCTCGGTGCCCAGCGAGCGGTGCAGGGTGCTGCTTTCGCGACCGGCGATCAGGTCCAGTGCCTGTTCCATCGGTGCCAGCGCAGCCTGTGCACCGTGCTGTGCGCCGGCCGCCATCTGCTGCAGCATGCGCACGGCCTGGCTGCCATCTTCCAGCGGCAGCGACGGTGCCGGCTTGTCCGGTGCGTTGAGCTGGTAGGCGCGGCTGGCCTTGGCCGGGTCCACGCGGGTATCCAGCGCCGGGCCTTCGGCGGCCTGGCCGGACAGCTGGCGGGTGATCATGCCGGACAGGCCCAACCCCTTGCCGCGGGTCATCGCCTCGGCGATCTTCTGGTCGTACATGTCGCGGAACATCTTGTTCTCGCCGGGAAACAGCGAGTCGCCGAAGCTGGCATCGCGCATGCTCTTGACCAGCATCTGTGCGAACTGGCCTTCCAGCTGGCGCGCGACCTTGTCGATCTTGGCCGGGTCGTTCTGCTGCGCCGGGTGCAGGTCGAATGCGGGATTGATGCGCATGTCAGATCACCTCGAGCTCGGCACTCAATGCGCCGGCCTGCTTCAGGGCTTCCAGGATCGCGATCAGGTCGCCCGGTGCCGCGCCCACGGCATTCACCGCGTGCACGATCTCGTCCAGGGTGGTGCCGCCGCTGAACTTGAACATGCGGCTGCCGTCGTTGGTGGCGGTGATGGTCGACTGCGGGCTGGCCACGGTGCGGCCGCCGGACAGGGCATTGGGCTGGCTGACGTTGGTGTTTTCCTGGATCGTCACTGTCAGCGAGCCGTGCGCGATCGCCGCCGGGCCGACCCGCACCTGCTGGCCGATGACCACGGTGCCGGTACGCGAATTGACCACCACCTTGGCCGGGGCGCTGCCCGGGGTCAGCTCCAGGTTCTCGATGCGCGCCAGCAGGCCGATGCGCGCGCCCGGATCGGTCGGCGCAGTCACGGCCACGGTCACGCCGTCAACCGCACGCGCAGCCCCTTCGCCGAACGCGTTGTTGAGCGCGGCGACCATGCGCGAGACCGTGGTGAAGTCGTTGTTGTGCAGGTTCAGGGTGATGTCGCCGCCATTGGCGAGCGGATCGGGCAGGGCACGTTCAACGGTGGCGCCATTGGGAATGCGGCCGACGCTGGGCACGTTCACCGAGACGCGCGAGCCATCCTTGCCCTGCGCACCAAAGCCACCGACGATCAGGTTGCCCTGCGCGATGGCATAGATCTGGCCGTCGGCGCCGCGCAGCGGGGCCATCAGCAGCGAACCGCCACGCAGGGACACCGCGTTGCCGATCGAGGACACGGTGATGTCGATCGGCTGGCCCGGCTTGGCGAACGGCGGCAGCTCGGCATGGATCGCGACAGCCGCCACGTTCTTCAGCTGCGGATTGACGTTCGCCGGCACGTTCACGCCCAGCTCGCCGAGCAGGTTCTTCAGGCTCTGCACGGTGAAGGGTGCCTGGCTGGTGCGGTCGCCGCTGCCGTCCAGGCCGACCACCAGGCCGTAGCCCACCAGGGCATTGCCACGCACGCCGCCGACCTGGGCCAGGTCCTTGATGCGCTCGGCGCTGGCCGGTGCTGCCACGGCCAGCAGCATCAGCGCGAGGAACGATGCCACGCGGCGCTGCCAGGAAGAAGAAAGGAGGATTTTCATGGCCATACTCAGAACGGCGTCAGGCCGGAGTTGAAGAAGCGGCTCAGCCAGCCCATCGCGTTGGACTGCGCGACCGGGCCGCGGCCGCCGTAGACGATGCGGGCTTCGGCCACGCGGCTGGAAGGAATGGTGTTGTCCTGGCTGATGTCACCCGGGCGCACGATGCCCTGCACCTGCACCAGTTCATCGCCCTGGTTCAGCCGCAGGTTCTTCTGCCCCTGTACCACCAGGTTGCCGTTGGGCAGGCGCTGGATCACCGTGACCGTGACGCTGCCCTGCAGGCGGTTGCTCTGCGCGCTGTTGCCCTTGCCGGTGAAGTCACGCTTGCCCGCCGCCGTGGCACTGAGGATGTCCTTGCCGCCCAGGGTGACCGGTGCGCCGAGGATGGACGGGGTGCCCAGACTCAGGTTGGATTCCTTGTTGGTGGCGGTGTTGGCACTGGTCTGCGCGGTGGTGTTTTCCAGCAGGGTGATGGTCAGCAGGTCGCCGACATCGCGTGCGCGGCGGTCCGAGTACAGCTGCAGGGTCGGGCCGGCGGCGTAGATCGCACCGGCGGTCGGCGCGGCCTGCGGCGGCATGATCGGCTGGATCGGCGCCATCGCCGCGTAGGGGCGCACGTCGCCGGCGATCACGCAGCCACCGAGCAGGGCGACCACGGTGCAGGCGAGGGCAGTGCGGAGGAGTCTGGAAAGGGGCGACATGGCGGTTTCCCGGTTGGGCCGGTCAGATCTTGTTGTTGAGGTAGCCGAGCATGGAGTCGGTGGTGGAGATCGCCTTGGCATTCATTTCGTAGGCGCGCTGTGTTTCGATCATCGACACCAGCTCTTCGACCACATTGACGTTGCTGCCTTCCAGCGCGCCCTGCACCACGGTGCCGAGGCCGTTCAGGCCGGGGTTGCCGTTCTGTGCCGGGCCCGATGCCGTGGTTTCCAGGAACAGGTTCTCGCCGCGTGCCTGCAGGCCGGCCGGATTGACGAAGTCGGTCAGGGTCAGCGCGCCCACTTCCACCGAGGCGGCGTTGTCAGCCATCTTCACGCTGATGGTGCCGTCGCTGCCGATGGTCACCGACTGCGCGCCCTCGGGAATCTGGATGCCCGGCTGCACCGGGTAGCCGCTGTTGGTGACCAGCTCGCTGTCCTGGTTGATCTTGAACGAGCCATCTCGGGTATAGGCCGAGCTGCCATCGGGCATCTGCACTTCGAAGAAGCCGCGGCCGTTGACCATCACGTCCAGCGCGCGGCCGGTCTGCTGCTGGCCACCCTGTTCGAAATTCTTGGCGGTGGCGACCACGCGCACACCGGTACCCAGCTGCAGGCCGGTCGGCAGCTGGGTCTGCGCCGACGAAGAGCCGCCGGGCTGGCGTACCTGCTGGTACAGCAGGTCCTCGAAGCTGGCACGGTCCTGCTTGAAGCCGGTGGTGTTGGTGTTGGCGAGGTTGTTGGAAACCACCGACATGCGCATCTGCTGCGCATCCAGTCCGGTTTTCGCGATCCACAATGCCTGGTTCATCTTCGGTGTCCTGTCTGGGTGAAGCCGGCCGCGCGATGCGGCCCTTGGTAACGGGTGTGCAAGCGGTGTGCCAGCGCCGCGCCCGGGCGGCGCCGGAATTCCGTCAGCTGCCCAGGCGCAGCAGGCTGTTGGCACTGCGCGCGTTGTCGTCGCCGTGCTTGATCACCTGCACCTGCATTTCGTACTGGCGCTGCAGCTGGATCATCTGCACCAGTGCGCCGGCGGCGTCGACGTTGCTGCCTTCCAGCTGGCCGCTGTGCACGGCGGTGCCCTGCGCCGGGGCGAACGGCTGGCGCGGGTCGGTGTTGCGGAACAGGCCATCCAGGCCACGCTCGAGGCGCTCGTCCGGCGCCTGCACCACCTTGATCCGGCCGATCTGCGCCATCGTCTGCGGGCCTTCACCCTGCGGGATGATCGAGATCGTGCCGTCGCCGCCGATCTCCATCGCCTGGTACGGCGGGATGGCGATCGGGTTGTTGTTGTCATCCAGTACCGGGCGGCCGCCGGAGGTCACCAGCTGGCCGTTCGGGGTCACCGACAAGGCCGCGCCGCGCGTGTACGCTTCGCTGCCATCGCTGGACTGCACCGCCAGCCAGGTGCCGCTCTGCAGCGCCAGATCCAGCGGCTTGCCGGTGATGTGCTGCGCGCCGGGCCGGCGGTTGAAGCCGGCGTCGACGTGCAGCGCATCCACCCGCGAGGCAAAGCCCGGGCCCTTGATCGGGAAGGCTTCGGTGTTGGCCAGCGCTTCCTTGAAGCCAGGGGTGTCCGAGTTGGCGAGGTTGTGGCTGAGCGTTCCCTGCGCCTGCAGGGAGGCGCGGGCACCGGTCATCGCCACGTAAAGGGCTTTATCCATGCGGGGAGTTCCGTGACAGGGTCAGCAGCTCATCAACGGATGTTGATGACGGTCTGGGTGATCTGGTCCTGCGTGGTGATCATCTGCGCGTTGGCCTGGAAGTTGCGCTGCGCGGTGATCATGTTGACCAGCTGCTCGGTGAGATCGACGGTGGACGCTTCCAGCGAGCCGGCCTGGATCTTGCCGAGGTTGGAGGTGTCCGGCATGCCGGTGCGCGGCGTGCCCGATTCGAAGGTCTCCACCCACAGGTTGTTGCCCTTCGATTCCAGGCCCTGCGTGTTGTTGAAGGTGGTCAGTGCGACCTGGCCCAGCGGCTTGTCGTCGCCGTTGGAATAGCGCGCGTAGACCACGCCGGATTCGGACACGGTCACTTCGTTGAGCTTGCCGGCGGCATAGCCGTCCTGCTGGGTGTTGCGCAGCGCGAACTTCTCGCCGTACTGGGTCGAGCCGCTGATATCCAGCGTCATGTTCAACTGGCCGGCACCGGTGGTCGGGGTGAAGGTGCCGAGGCTGACCTTGCCGTTGGCCGGTGCGACCAGCTTGCCGCTGTTGTCGAAGGTGACCGGGGTCGGTGCACCGGCCGGCTGGCCATCGACATAGTTGCGCACGGTCCATTCGTTGGGGTTGGCGCCCTTCACGAAGTACGAGACCTGGATGTGGCTCACGCCCAGTGAGTCGTACACGGTGATGCCACCGCTGGAGTGGTTGTAGCTGTTCGAATCGGCCGGGTCGAAGGTCGCCACCGTCGGCTGCTTGGCGTTGGCCGGCAGGGTGAAGCCAACCTTCACTTCGCTGGTCTGCTTCGGCGGGCTGTCGGTGGTCAGCAGCTGCAGGTCGACCAGGCGGCCGGCATCGAAGTTGGTGCCATCGGCATTCGGTGCGAACACCTGCAGGCGTGCACCCTGCGGATTGACCACGTAACCGGCCGAGTCGGTCTGGAAGTTGCCGGCACGCGAGTACACGCGCGAACCATTCATGTTCATGGTGAAGAAGCCTTCACCGGAAATGGCCATGTCCAGGCTGCGCCCGGTCTGCTCGTTGTGGCCCTGGATGAACTGCTGGGCGACGTTGGAAACGCGCACGCCCGAGCCGGTCTGGTTCTTCGACAGGCCGTAGCTGGTCGAAGCGAACAGGTCGGCGAACTCCGCGCGCGACTGCTTGAAGCCGGTGGTGTTGACGTTGGCGACGTTGTTGGCGGTGACACTCAGGTCGGTGTTGGCGGCATTGATGCCGGACAGCGAGACATTGAAGCCCATGGGATGCTCCTGGTTGATGCGGAATGTGCGGCTCAGCTGACGCGGAGCACGTAGTCGATCGGGGCCGTGCCCAGGCCCTTGAGGTTCAGGTACAGGCCGTCGGAACCGACGGTCACGCTCTCCACCGGCGCCTGTACGTAGGTGGACAGCTTGGTGCTCTTGCCGGCGGTGTCGACATGGTTGGCGACGACGGAGTACTTGCCCGGCTCCATGCGCTTGCCATTGGCATCCTTGCCGTCCCACTGGAAGGCGGTTTCGCCGGCGGCCTTGGCTTCCACGCTCAGCGAGGTGACCTTGGCGCCGTTGGCATCGGTGATATCCACGGTGATGATGCCGGCCGACGGTGCGGCCACCGTGCCTTCGACATTGCCTTCCTTCTCCAGTACCAGCTTTTCCGACGGCACCAGCACCTGGTGGCCAACCAGCGCCGCGCCACGCAGCACCTGGTCGCTGGCCATCGATTCCTGGAAGCCCTTCACCGTCTTGTTCAGATCGGTGATGCCCTGCACGGTGGACATCTGCGCCATCTGCGCGACCATCTGCGTGTTGTCCATCGGCTTCAGCGGATCCTGGTGCTGCAGCTGCTCGGTCATCAGGCGCAGGAAGTCGGCCTGGTCGAGCGTGTTCTTCTTTTTCGTGGCGTTGCTGTTGGGGGCGTTCAGGCCCAGCGCGGAATAGACGTCCTGGCTGGTCTGGTTGTTGACGGCGGTGGTCATGGCGGTATCCGGTGCTGCGGGCCTCAGCGGCCCATGGTCAGGGTGGCCAGGGCCAGTTCCTTGGCGGTAGTCAACATCTCCACGCCGGCCTGGTAATTGCGCGAGGTCGAGATCAGGTTGACCATCTGCGCCACCGGATCGACGTCGGGCTGGTAGATGTAGCCATCGGCGTCGGCCAGCGGGTGGCCCGGCTCGTAGCGCTTGATCGGCGCGGCCTCGCTCTGGGTGATCTCCTTCACCTTCACCGAGGTGATGTTCGGATCGCTCTTGCTGGTGACCGCCTGGAAGATCGGTTCCAGCGGCTTGTACACGGCGTCGGCGGAACCGGCGACGGTGTCGGCGTTGGAGAGGTTGGAGGCGATGGTGCTCATGCGCACCGACTGCGCCTGTAGCGCGGAGCCGGCGATATCGAAGATCGGCAGGTTGCTCATGGCTTACTGCCCCGTGATCGCGGTCAGCATGGAACGCACCTTGCTCTCGACGAAGCTGAGCGAGGCGCGGTATTCCAGTGCGGCGCGGCCATAGGCGGCACGCTCGGCATCGGGGTCGACGGTGTTGCCGTCCAGGCTGGGCTGCACGCCTTCGCGCGCGATCTGGAACGGGTTCAGGCCACTACTGATTTCGTAGTGCTGCTCATGGGTGGTGGCCATCAGGCCATTGGCATCCTGCCCCTGGGCGTGGCGCAGGGCGGCATCGAAGTCCAGGTCCTGGGCCTTGTAGCCGGGAGTGTCGGCATTGCCGAGGTTGCTGGCGATCAGCTTCATCCGCTGTTCGCGCAACGGCATGGCCTGGGCGTGGACGCCCAGGTAGTCGGTAATCAGGTTGCGCACGGTGCACTCCCACGGGAACGTTGCCCGGGAAGCTGCAAGGGGTGTGCCAAAGG
The DNA here is from genome assembly GCF_054187805.2 of Stenotrophomonas sp. S4. NCBI lineage: Bacteria > Pseudomonadati > Pseudomonadota > Gammaproteobacteria > Lysobacterales > Lysobacteraceae > Stenotrophomonas > Stenotrophomonas sp. S4. Next base: position 2,286,293 of record NZ_CM196188.1, read on the forward strand.
CGTGGGGTCAGATCCCCGCAGGGGCTCTGACCCCGTGGTTGACGCGTTGCGATGCGGGGTCGGAGCCCGTTCCGGGATCCGACCCCTCGGCGGGCCTTACGCCGCCAGCGCGACCTTGCGCAGGCGGTCCAGCACGAAATCGGCCAGCTCGTGCGGCGAGTACTTGGCGACGAAGGCGTTGGCGCCGACACGCTCGACCATGGCGTTGTTGAAGACGCCCGACAGCGAGGTGTGCAGCAGCACATACAGGCCGGCCAGGCCCGGATGGCGCCGGATTTCCGTCGTCAGCGTGTAGCCGTCCATGGCCGGCATCTCAATGTCCGAGATGACCATGGCATAGCGCTCGGCCGGGTTCTCGCCCGAGGCGTGGACCTGCAGCAGGTGGTCCAGTGCCTGCTTGCCGTCGGAAAGCAGGGTGGCACCCACGCCCAGCTGGTCCAGCACGCTGCGGATCTGCTGGCGGGCCACGCGCGAGTCGTCCACCACCAGTACCTGCAGCTGCGGGCCGTCGGCGGGCATTGCCATCGTTGGGTCGAGTACCGCCTCACCGCGCACCTGGGCGATATCGGCCAGCACGCTTTCAACGTCGATCACCTGGATCAGCTCACCCTGGAAGCGGGTCACCGCGGTCAGGTAGCTCGATTCGGCACCCAGTTCCGGCGGCGGGTGGATGTCTTCCACCGCGATGTTGACGATGCGTTCGACGCCGCTGACCAGGAAGCCCTGGATCGAGCGGTTGAATTCGGTGACGACCAGGTAGCCCGGAGAGGTATCCGCATCGGGCTCGCGCTCGGGGTGGCCGATGGCCAGGCCGAGGTCCAGCACCGGTACCGAGCGGCCGCGCACGTCGGCCACGCCGGAAAACTGGCTGGGCAGGCCGGGCACCTGGAACAGCTCCGGGCGCCGCAGGACTTCCTGCACCTTGAAGACATTGACGCCAAAAAGCTGACGTCCGCCGAGACGGAACAGCAGCAGCGCCAGGCGGTTGTGGCCGGCCAGTCGGGTCCGCTGGTCGATCCGGTTGAGCAGGTCATGGGACATGGCTGCTGTATCGGCGTGGTGGGTACGGAACTTGAGCGCTTTTGCAGCGTCGAGCCATGCTCGACTCTACAAAAGGCGGCCCCGTCGATCTGGCACACCCCTTGCACGCACCTGGGCCAGATCCTTTCGACAGGAGGCGCCATGCGCCGGGTCACATCCCTATTCGCCATCGCGCTCGCCGTGGCCGCGCCGTGGGCGACCGCTGCGGACTGGCAGCCGGTGGCCAGCATCCGCACCGCGGCGCTGTCGACACTGCCGGCCGGCAGTGAAGGCGAGGCGCAGGTGGCCGATGCGCTGCGCCTGCCGAAATGCGGCGGCGCGTTGCAGGTGCAGCCCACCGCCAACACCACGGTGGAGGTCAGCTGTCCCGATGCGGGCGGCTGGCGCCTGTTCGTGCCGGTGAAGGTGCGGCGCAACCAGACCGTGCTGGTGCTCAACCGCGGAATCGGCACTGGAGAAACCCTCACTGCCGCCGATATCACCACTGCCCAGCGTGACGCTGCCCGGATTGCCGGCGCGGTGCTGTCCGATCCCAATGCAGCGATCGGCCGCATCGCCCGCCGTCCGTTGCAGGCCGGAGCCCTGCTGTCGAACAACGATCTGGTGGTCCAGCGTCTCATCAAGCGAGGAGACAATGTGGCCCTGGTGTCGCGCCGCGGCTCGGTCGAGGTCCGCATTGCCGGCCGTGCGATGGGTGATGCGGGTGAGAACGAACGGGTTTCGGTCGAGAACCTGTCCTCGCGGCGGATCGTGCAGGGCACGGTCGATGCCGCAGGTGACGTAATCGTGGCGCGTTGAATTACCGCAAAATATCCCTAAAGATCACGGCCCTGCGGCCGTTATCCCTTGTGAACGGCAACTCCAGGATACCCCATGAGCCAGAAAATCGACGGCAACCTGCAGGTCCCCCAGGCACTGCGCAGCGTGACGACCCCGGCCAACAAGCCCGGCGTCAGCACCGATGCGGCGGCGCGCCCGGTCGAGGCGGCCGACAGCCTGCGCCTGACCGGCGAGGCCACCAATCTGCAGGCCATCGAGCGTGAGCTGACCACCGCCCCGGCGATCGACGCCCAGCGCGTGGCGGCCGTGCGCGAGTCGCTGCAGAACGGCACCTACAAGATCAATCCGGACGCGATCGCATCGCGCATGCTCGATCTGGACCAGCAGCTGCACGGATGACTGCGGCGATGAGCGAGCCGCTGCAGCGTCTCGCCCAGGCCCTGGACGTTGAGCGCCAGGCCCTGGTCGAGCACGACGTGCACGCCCTGATCCGGGCCACTGGCGCCAAGCTGGAAGCGCTGCGTGCGCTGGAAGGCGCGCCACCGGTGGGTGAGGGCGAACAGCTGCAGGAACTGGCCGAGCGCAACCGCGCCAACGGCGTGCTGCTGTCGCGCCGCCGCCGCGAGGTGAACTGGGCGCTGCGCCAGCTCGGCCGCACCGAAGACGCCTCGGCCTACGATGCCAAGGGCCAGTCGCACACGGTCAGCATCGGCCGGCCACTCGCCGTCGCCTGACGCGACGGCGGTCGCACAACACCTCCCGGCGGGCTGAAGCCCGCTGCATGACCGCGTATATTGGGCGCCTGTTCGAACGCCCCGAGTCGCCGTGTCCGCTGCCAACGCCCTGGTTACCGCCCCCCTTCCGCCGCAGCCGGTGCTGCAGGCCCTGCTTGAGCGCCTGCGCGAAGGCCTGCTGCTGTTCACCGATGACGGGCAGGTGGCCCTGGCCAATCCGGCCGCACAGAACCTGCTGGCCAGTGGCGAGGACGGCGGATTGCCGCCGCCGCAGCGGCTGCGCGAACTGCTGCCCCCCGATGCACTGGAACAGGCCCGCCAGCACGGCCACTGGAATGGCAGCCTGCCGCTGGGCGAGGGCGTGGTCATCGCCCACCTGTACCACCATGGTCCGGTCGGCGAAGGGCATTTCCTTGCGCTGTTCCGCCACATCGAAGGGCAGGAAGACTACGAGCGCGAACTGCAGCAGCGCCACGCCGAATTGCGCCAGGCCTACCTGCGCCTCAATGGCACCCAGGAAAAGCTGCTGCAGTCCGAGAAAATGGCCTCGATCGGCCAGCTGGCCGCCGGCGTCGCGCACGAGATCAACAACCCGATCGGTTACGTGCACTCCAACCTGGGCAGCCTGCAGGAGTACCTGCGCAGCCTGTTCACCGTGATCGAAGCCTACGAGCGCGCCCTGCGCGCGCCGGACCCGAAGGCATTGATTCCGGAAATCGACGACATCCGTGACCGCCTGGACATCGATTTCATCAGCCGCGACCTGCCGCAGCTGATGGCGGAATCGCGCGAAGGCATCGAGCGTGTCACCCGCATCGTGCGTGACCTGAAGGACTTCTCGTATTCCGGCCGCGACGAATCGTGGAAGCTGGTCGACCTGCACGCGGGCCTGGAATCGACCATCAACATCATCTGGAACGAGCTCAAGTACAAGGTCACCCTGGTGCGCGAGTTTGGCCAGTTGCCGCTGGTGGAGTGCCTGCCGTCGGAGTTGAACCAGGTCTACATGAATCTGCTGCTCAACGCCGGCCATGCCATCGCCGAGCGCGGCACGATCACCGTGCGCACCGGCGTCGATGGCGATCACGTGTGGGTTGAATTCGAAGACACCGGCGGCGGCATCTCGCCGGAACTGCGCCAGCGCATCTTCGACCCGTTCTTCACCACCAAGCCGGTGGGCAGCGGCACCGGCCTGGGCCTGTCGATCTCCTACAGCATCATCAACAAGCACCACGGCCGCATCGACCTGGACAGCACCCCGGGCGTGGGCTCGCGCTTCCGCGTGGTGCTGCCGGTGAAGCAGCCGCGCTGACCGCACCTGGTAGTGCCGGCCGCTGGCCGGCAACCTCATCCAGCCAGGCACCCCAGAGCAGCCGGCCAGCGGCCGGCTCTACCGGAGGGGATCATCACCGCAGCGGCCGGTCCTCGCCACCATCGCCGGTTTCCACCGGCGCCGGGCCGGCATTGCTGCGGCGCTGTTCCTCGTAGGTGCGGAACGCCTGGTGGATGTGCTTGCGCAGCTCGTCGTCGTTCCACGGCTTGGTCAGGAAGCGATAGATCGCGCCGCGGTTGATCGCATCGGTCACCGTGTTCAGGTCGGTATAGCCCGACAGCACCAGGCGGATCGTATCCGGGTACAGCATCTTCACCCGGCCCAGGAACTCGGTACCGCTCATGTCGCTCATGCGCTGGTCGGACAGGATCACCTGCACGTCGTTGATCGCCAGCAGATCGAACGCATCGCGTACGTTGCCGGCCGCCAGGATGCGGTAGCCGTCGCGGCGGAACAGGCGCACCAGCGAGCGCAGCACGTTCTCCTCATCGTCCAGCAGCAGCAGCGTACGGTCCGGGCGCGTCTCTGCGAAGGCTTCCGGACGCAGGTAGCGGCGGCGCAGGGTCATGCCGGCGGCATCGGCCGACATCGGTTCGCCGAACAGGTAGCCCTGGAACACATCGCAGTCGTTGCGGCGCAGGAAGCCCAGCTGGGCCTGCGATTCCACGCCGTTGGCGATCACGGTCATGCCCAGCTGGTGGCCCATGGCGATGATCGCGCGGGCGATGGCCGCCTCGCGATTGCCGGCCGGCGCGCTCTTGATGAAGCTGCGGTCGATCTTCAGCTTGTCCACCGGGTAGCGCACCAGCGCGCTGAGGCTGGAGTCGCCGGTGCCGAAGTTGTCCAGGCTCAGGCTGATGCCTTCGTTGCGCAGGTTGGCCAGCGTTTCATGGACGAAATTGACGTTGTTGGTCAACGCACTCTCGTTGATTTCCAGCGTCAGCATCTGCGCAGGTACGCCCGCCGCCTGCAGCAGGGACATCACCTCGGCGAAGAAGTTCGGCCGCAGCAGCTGCAGGGTGGATACGTTCACCGCGATGGTGAAGTCATCGAAGCCCTGGTCGCGCCACAACCGCGCCTGTTTCAACGCGCCTTCCAGCACCCAGGTGCCGATCTGCACGATGATGCCCAGCCTCTCGGCGGTGCGCATGAAGCGCTCCGGAACCAGCATGCCCAGGGTCGGCGACTGCCAGCGCAGCAGGGCTTCCATGCCCACCACGTGGCCGTCGCGGGCGCTCACCAGCGGCTGGTAGCGCAGTTTCAGCTCGCCATTGGGAATGGCATCGACAATCTGGCGCGCGATGATGCTCTCGCTGTGTGCGCTCGGCGGAGTGTCCACCGCATGGATGCGCACGGCATTGCCGCCTTCGCGGGCGGCCTGGTACAGCGCATCCTCGGCATGGTCGAGCAGGCGCGACGTGCTGCTGGCATGCTCCGGGCACAGGCTTACGCCCAGCTTGCCGGTCATGAACAGCGTGTACGGCAGTACCGACAGCGGCAGCTCCATCTGCTGGCGGATCTCTTCGGCGAAATCTTCCGGCAGCGGCAGATCCGCGGTGCGGGGCACCGCGATCAGGAATTCGTCGCTGCCATGCCGCCACAGCTTGCCGCGCCCGCGCAGGTAGGACTGCAGGCGCTGCGCCACCAGTACCAGCGCCTGGTCGCCCACTTCGGCACTCATGTTCTCGTTGACCGATGCGAAGTGGTCGATGTCCACGTGCATCAGCATCAGCGCGATGCCGCCGGAGGCCGCCTCGGCAACCATCGCCTGCAGCTCGGGGTTGCCGGCGCCAAGGCGGTCGGGGGCATCATCGATGCTGACCGGGGGCAGGTTGGGATTCCACATAGGCTCAGTATTCCGGTGAATCGACGGCGGCCATGCTGGCCGCTTGGTAGGGGAGATGGACGTCGATCAGGGTGCCTTCACCATGCGCGGACTCGATCCGCACGTGGCCACCGACGCTCTGCGCGCGCTCGCGCATCACGATCAGGCCGAGGCCGCGCGGGCCGTCCGGATCGAAGCCCTCGCCATCATCGCGGATCTGCAGGTGCAGGCCGCGCTGGCCGACGTCGCGCAGCTGCAGCAGGACCTGGCTGGCGCGTGCATGGCGCAGCGCATTGGTCAGGCTTTCCTGCGCGATGCGGAAGCAGGCTTGTTCGATGCTGTTGTCGGGGCGGTGCGGCAGCGGCTCGATCTCGGCCAGCAGCTCCACCGGCGAAGAGCGGAACAACACTCGCGCCTGCCAGCTCAGCGCCGCCTCCAGGCCCAGTGCATCCAGCTGCGGCGGGCGCAGCAGGGTGGAGATGTCGCGCAGCTTGGCCACGGTGGTGTCGGCCAGGCTGACGATCTGCGCCAGATCCTCACCACGACGCTTTGGATCGTCCTCATCCTGCGCCGCATGCGCCGACAGCTTGATCGCGGTGATGGCCTGGCCGATGTCATCGTGCAGGTCGCGCGAGATCGCACGACGCTCGTCCTCCTGCAGCGAGAACAGCCGCCCGGCCATCGCCTGCAGTTCGCGGTTGCTGGTTTCCAGCGCGCTGCGGGTGCGCTCGGAATCGCTCAGGTCGCGCACGATCAGCAGCTTGCAGTCGCGGCCGCCGTAGCGCACTTCGCCCACCGCCAGGCCGGCATGGAAGCTGCGGCCGTCGCCACGCTGCATGGCCACCACGCTGCTGTGGCCGGGTCCCAGGTGGGGTTGGCCGGCACGCAGCTGGCTGCGCACCCGCGGCAGGTCGGCGGCAGCGACCAGGGCCGACAGCGGCTCACCCAGCAGGGTGTGGCTGCCGTAGCCGAACAGGCCGGCGGCCCAGGCGTTGGCGTACAGCACATGCTCGTCGGAGAGGATCACCACGCCGTCGGGCAGTACCCGCACCAGTTCGCGGAACTGTTCCTCGCGCTCGCGCAGCAGGCGCCGCGACTGTTCGCGCTCGGTCACGTCCTGCAGCGTGCCCAGCACGCGGCTGCGGCCGGCTTCGTCGATACCGCTGGCCGCCCGCAGGTGCACCATCAATGCACGGCCGTCCATCGACAGCAGCGGCAGCAGCACGTCCACCTGTACCGGCTCGCCGCAGCACAGTTCGGCCAGCAGCTGTTCGGTCTGGGTGGCGGTGGCCGGGTCGGCCGGCACCAGCAGCTCGTCGAAGCGGTGCCAACGGCGGGCCTCGGGCGGGCGGCGGCCGAGCAGGCGATAGACCTGGTTGGAATAGCGGCCCAGCCCGGTGGATGGATCCAGTTCCCAGGCGCCGATGCGGGCCAGCTCATGGGCTTCCTCCACCCGGGCCAGCGCCTGGTCGCGGCGCAGCTGGGCAAGGTCCTCGGCGGTGCGGTCGATGGCGATCAGCAGGCGGGCGTTGTGGCCGTCGTAACTGATGGCGTTGGAACGCAGTTCCATCTGCCGCAGCGAGCCATCGCGCAGCTGCAACTGGGCGCGCAGGATGCACAGCTCCTCGGGTGCTTCGCGGATCGCCTCCAGCTTGGTCTGCAGCGCCTGGTCCTGACCCGGCGGCCACAGGGCGTCGATGGTCTGTTCCAGCAGCTCGTCGCGGTCCCAGCCGAAGGCACTGCAGGCGGCGGGGTTGGCATCGAGGATCGCCAGCGTGTCCAGGTCGTAGACCAGGATCGGCCCGGGGTTGCCCTCGAACATCTGCCGCAGGCGCAGCTCGGAGGCCTGCTGGCGCGCATGGGTATGCAGCACGTGTTCGGCCAGCGGGCGCAGCAGCAGGTACAGCAGGCCCGCGCTGGCCAGCGCGAAGAACGAACCCTTCAGGCCCTGCCACAAGGCCGCCTGCTGCGGGTCCGGCACCAGCGCCTGCACCACGCTGTCGGTGGAGATCATCCAGGCCAGCGCCATCGCCAGGTAGCTCAGCACCACCCGGCGCCGGTCACGGCTCAGCGCCTGCGCCATCCGCGGGTCGGGAACTGGGGCGTTGCCGGTCGGTTCTGCGGGCATGGACGGGACGGGTGAAAGGGGCGCCGGTCATCTTACCCCGCAGCGTGCCGTGACCACTCAATTATCCGCCGCAGGCGCCGTTAACCACTGCGTGCCCCGCTGACGGGCGTGTCATCCGGAGCAAGATCGCGTGGACCAAGGGATCATCGCCAGCCTGCTGCAGCACCCGCTTGCGTCGGCGCTGGTCATCGTCGACCGTACCGGGCGCCCACTGGCGGCCAACCCGGCTGCGCGCGAGCATGGCCTGCCAGCCACCGTGGCTGCCTATGCGCCGATGCTGGAAGATCTGCGCCTGATGGCGGCCGATGGCGGCATCGTGGCCTGCACGCTGCCGGGCGGCCCGCGTGGACACTACGACGGGCACCTGCGCGCCGTGCACGACGGCGCCGGCAATCTGCTGGCGTTCACCCTGAGCATTCCCGAGCCGGTGCCGGTCGACGGTGGCGGGCGCTGGGAGCTGGCACTGGACAGCGCCGGCCACAGCCTGTGGGACTGGGACATTCCCAGTGACCGCGTGGCGCGCACGCCGGCGCTGGGTGACGAGACCGCCACCGAAATGCTGTCGCGCGTGCACAGCGAGGACATCGCCCAGGTGCGCGCCGCGCTGGACGAGCACCTGCGTGGGCGCAGCGAGCAGTACAGCGCGCAGTTCCGCTTCCGCCAGGCCGACGGGCAATGGCGGTGGGTGCTGGATCGCGGCCGCGTGGTTGCGCGCACCGCCGACGGCCAGCCATTGCGCATGGTCGGTACACATACCGATATCGAGCAGCAGAAGCAGCTCGAATCGCTGCTGCAGGAACAGCAGCTGCACCTGAGCGAGGCGCAGCGCATCGCCAGCATGGGCAGCTGGTCGTTCGACCCCAACAGCGGCCACTTCTGGTGGTCGCCGGAACTGCGCTCGCTGCTGGCGCTGGAGCAGGGCGCCGTGCCCGGCCAGCGGCGCTGGCTGAAGCAGCTGCACCCGCGTTCCCGAGGTGCGCTGCGCGCAGCATGGCGGCGCCTGTGGCGTGACGGCCGGGCCGCCAATCTCGAGCTGGAGCTGACCCGCGGCCATGAACCTTCGCAGCATCTGCGCCTGTGGATGCAGCCGCTGCTGGACATGGACGGGCAGCCCAAGCGCCTGCTCGGCCAGGTGCAGAACATCACCGAGCAGCACCAGACCGACGCGTTGATCCGCTGGCGCACCGAGCTGCTCAACCGCGTTTCCGCGCTGGGCCGCATCGGCGGCTGCGAGATCGAGGTACAGACCCGGCACATGCAGTGGACCGAGGAGTGCTATCGCATCCACGGCCTGCGCAAGGAGCCGATCACCCTCCATCAGGCGATGGCGCTGTATACCGAAGACTCACGCGATGCGTTCGAGGCGGCGCTGGTCCGCATCGCCGGTGGCGGCCTGCCAGAGCAGCTGGACCTGTGCTTCTACCGCCAGTCCGGCCTGCGTGTCTGGGTGCAGGTGCTGATCGAGCTGGATCGTCGTGATGGCCTGCCGCCGCGCTTCGTGGTGCTGTTCCGTGACATTACCCGCGAGCGCGAGGCCAACGAGCGCATCGAGCTGCTGGCCCACTACGACCTGCTGACCGGCCTGCCCAATCGTGTGCTGCTCGGCGAACAGACCGCCGAAGCCATCGAGGAAGCGCGCGACCGTGGTACCTCGCTGGCGATGCTGTTCATCGACCTGGACGGCTTCAAGACCATCAACGACAGCTTCGGTCACGCCACCGGCGATGCGCTGCTGAAGGCCGCCGCTACCCGCCTGCACCAGAACCTGCGCAACAACGACCTGTTCGGCCGCTTCAGTGGCGACGAGTTCATCGTGGTGCTGCGCGACCTGGCCGAGCCGGAAGACGCTGGGCATGTCGCCCGCAAGCTGATTGCCTCGCTGGCCGAGCCGCTGCGCCGTGGCGAGACCACGTTGAAGGTCGGCGCCAGTGTCGGCATCGCGATGCTGGGCGATGCCCAGACCGACTTCGATTCACTGCTGCGTGCCGCCGACGCCGCCATGTACGCGGCCAAGGAAGCAGGACGCAACACCTACCAGTACTACAGCCAGGACGCATTGGCCCGCATCCAGCGCAAGCTGGAGCTGGAGCACGCGCTGCATGGCGCGATCGAGCGTGAAGAGTTCAGCCTGGCCTACCAGCCGCTGCTGCACGCGCACCAGGGCGAACCGCCGGCGATCGAAGCCCTGCTGCGCTGGCACCGGCCCGGCATCGGCTACTGCAGCCCGGCCGAGTTCATACCGATTGCCGAGAAGTGCGGTGAGATCGTGCGCATCGGCGACTGGGTGCTGAATGAAGCCTGCCGCCAGGCGACCGCGTGGGACCGCGCTGGACTGCGCTTCGACCGCATCGCCGTCAATGTATCGGCGGTGCAGCTGCGTGATCGTGGCTTCGCCGAACGCGTGATCGAGATCTGCCATGCCCATGGCTGGCCGCCGCAGCGGTTGGAGCTGGAGCTGACCGAGTCGGCATTGATCCGTGACACCGACATCCTGCGCCATTGCTTCGATGTGCTGGAACGGCACGGCGTGCCGCTGGCGGTGGACGACTTCGGTACCGGCTTCTCGAACCTCAATTACCTCAATCGATTCCCGGTGGGGCGCCTGAAGATCGACCGCAGTTTCGTGCAGGGCATGCTGCATGACTCAGGCACGGCCGAAGTCACCCAGGCCATCGTGCACCTGGGCCACGCGCTGGGCATGAAGGTGGTGGCCGAGGGTGTGGAAACGCACCAGGAAGAAGACATGCTGCGCCGGCAGGGTTGTGACGAGATCCAGGGCTACCTGTATTCACGCCCGCTCAGCCCGCGTGACCTGGCGCAATGGCTGCGGCAGCAGCACCCGGCACCGGTGCGCACCGACGCCAGCAGCGAAGCCGTACTGGTGCGCTGACAGCCGGACGCTGGTGTAGCCCGGCTCTGGTGGGTGCCGATTTTGGTGGGTGCCGACCGTTGGTCGGCACGGATGCCCGCGCTCGCGATCATCCACGCATGGCGTGGATCTACTTCGGAAACTCCGCCTTCAACTGCATGCGCAGCGCCTCGACGATGGCCGCGTAGCGTCGCTTCTGGACCAGATAGCTGGCCAGGAACAGCGGCAGCACCAGCAGCATGGGCGCCACCATCGGGCGCATCGCTACCAGCGGCAACAGCAGCAGTGACAGGATCGCCACGAACCAGCTGCACAGGCCGATCACCCGCACCTCGTGCCGTCGCGCGTTGAGTACGATGCGACCGCGCATCACCGGGAAGTAGCGCAGGCCGAAGCTCGGCGCGAAGCTCTCGCGGAATGCCATGCTGCCGTCGGGGAGCGCATGGAAGGCCAGGTGCAGCCATTTGTCCTGCGGCAGGTCACGTTCCAGGCTGCCCAGCGAGAGCCGGGCCTGCATGGCCGGTGACGCCGAGATGCGCTCATTGAACAGGGTGATGCCCCAGCTGAAATAGCCGGCCACCCAAGCCATCAGAAGGACGGTCTCGATCAGCAGCACTGCGATCAGGGCGATGGCCATCGGTCTTCCATGAGCGGGACCGGGGCATCATGCCACAACGATTTCGCCACCCCGGTAGATCCACGCCATGCGCGGATGTTGCGGCGAGGGCCAGACGTCACACCGGCGGATGAAAGCCATCCACGCATGGCGTGGATCTACCGGTTCATCAACGCAATGCCTGCAATGGAATAGCTGGCGATCAGCAGCCCGAACACGTACGCTGCCACGATGATCAGCCAATACGTCACCGGTTCGATCTCCCGCCATGCATCAATGGTGCCGGCGCGGTGGTGGCTTAGATGGACATGCCCGGTATTGATCGCACTTGCCGCCATCCAGGCGCACAGAAAGGCCATCAGCATGAAGAACAGGCTGCCGAACAGGAACGCGACAGGTCGATGCCGGGGCGGCCGCAAGGTGGCGTAGGCGGGACGCCAGGTGAAGGTGACCGCGATGAGCACCATCGCAGCAAATCCCAGCCAGGTCATGAACGTGGTGCTCATGCGACGACACTCCGTGTCCAGCCGTAGGGGGCGTGGGTGGATCATGCCATGGGTGTGGAACGGGTGGCGGTGAACGCCATCCACGCGTGGCGTGGATCTACTTCAGCGCTTCCCCATCCAACCCCAGGTCCCACGCCAGTCCCAGCAGCGCCTCATCCGCCCGCGACGGGCCAGGCCGCGCATCCGCCAGCTGCTGCAGCTCACGGATCTCCTCGCGTGCCACCTCTTCCAGCTGCTGCAGCTGCTCACGCACGCTCGCGTTGCGCGGGCGGTCGGTGTCGGCGAGGGAGGGCAGGGCACGGATCAGGGTCATGGTGCGCGTACAGGATGCATCCAACGGCAGGCTACAGGCAAAGGCCCCGGACGAACCGGGGCCTTGCGGGCTGCCGGCAACGGCAGCGGACATCAGGATCAGAACAGCTCGACCGTGCCAGCGCCCATGGTCTGCTGGGCGACCGGCTTGTGCGGCGGGCGCTCCCACTCACTGCGCAGTTCGCGCAGGCGGCTGCCGGTGCGCTGCAGGGCGGTGGCGATCTCTTCGTCGAACACGCCGCCATTGCGGTGCAGCAGTTCCTGCAGGGCCACCGCTTCGCGGTTGATCGCAGTCAGGCGGTCCAGGTGGGTGTGCACGCCGCCCAGCGCCTGGGTGGCAATGTCTTCGAACTGCAGGGCGCGCACGGCTTCGGCCACGCTGCCGTCGATCGAACGGGCGCACTCGGAGACTTCGCGCATGCCGTCGCCCAGCGAGGCATTGATCTGCGCGACGTTGTCGAGCATTGCCGCTGCTTCCTGGCGCGCTTCGCGGGAGCGGTCCATGTCACGCGAGGCCATGTGCGAGACCGTCTCGCGCACCTTGGCGATGGCGTCCTTGGAGCTGTGCGCCAGCTTGCGGATCTGCTCGTTGAAGGTGGTCGAGCGCTCGGACAGGTTGCGCACTTCGTCGGCGACAACCGCGAAGCCACGACCGGCTTCACCGGCACGCGCAGCTTCAATGGCAGCGTTCAGGGCCAGCAGGTTGGTCTGGTCGGCAATCGACTTGACGTCTTCCAGCAGCGCGAAGATGCCATCCAGGTGCTGCGCCATCTGGTCGATGTGCTGCACGGTGGTGCTGCTCTGGCCGCTCACCTGTTCCAGCGCTTCCACCAGCTGTTCCATGCGGTGGCTGGCGTGCTGGGCGAAACGGGCAACGTCGAGGCCGGCATTGCCTTCATCACCGGCGCGGTCGACGATGCGCGACAGGGCCTGGCTCTGCTGGCGCGACTTGCGGTTCATCGCATCGAAGCTGCCGCCCAGGCTGGACACGGCCTGGCGGATCAGGTCACGGGCGCGTTCCACTTCGCCGCGCGAGCCGTCGATTTCGTTGCCGACGAAGCTGCGCAGCTCGGTCAGCAGCTGGTCCTGCTCACGCAGGACACGGGCATGTTCCGGGGAGCGATGCGCCTGGGCGCGGGTGGTCCACCACGCAAAGCCGAGCCAGCTCAGCGTCATCGTGGTCAGGATCGCCCAGCGCAGGGCGGCCGGCCATTCGAAACCGATGGCGAAGGGGAGCAGCAGGGTCAGAGCCAGGGGGGCGGCCAGACGGATGAAAATGCGTGAGTACATGGACGTTCTCGGGAGGTGCACGGAGGATGTATCGGCCGTACCCCCTTTCTCTTTAACGTCGATGTGCCTCGAAGTGCATTCTGAATGCGCCGGTTTTCCGGCGCTGCCGGGCAACTCGGGGTCAAGCGGGGTCGGATCCCTTTTCCACGGGAAAAGGGCTCTGACCCCATGGCCTCACGCCAGCTGGCGGTCCACGGCCTCGATCATCGCCTTGCGGCTGAACAGGAAGTCCCAGTAGCTGCCGCCCAGCTGGCGCCACAGCACCGCCGAACGTACCGCGGCCAGCAGCAGGGCGCGGATCTCGGCGACCACGCCGGCCTGGCCCAGGTAGTGCGGGTTGCCCTGCACCATCACCCGCGGCTTCAGGTGGCTGATGGTGTCGGCATACAGGCCGCCCAGGTTGGCCAGTACGTCCGGGTGGCCACTGTCACCCAGCTCGACGGCCTGGCGCTGGGCGCGCTCGATGCCCGAGGCGACCTTGTTCACGGTCGCCCCGTCCTGCACGAAGCGGCGCTCCAGCTGCAGCACCGACAGGGCCAGCTTGGGCAGGATCGGGTCCTGGCCCTGGCTGCGGAAGTAGTTGTGCAGCAGGCGCAGCCCAGCCTTCAGTGCATGGCGGTCACCGAACACCTCCTGCGGCGAGGACGCATCGACGCGGAACACGCTGTCCACGGCGGTGCGCACGGCGGCGGCGTCGGAATGGCCGGTATCGGCGATACGGCGCACCTGCTGCAGGGCCTGGGCAATGCCGGCCAAGGCCAGGACGCGGTCGTCGACAGTGAAACTCATGCAGCGATTACCTCAAAAGGGGAAGGGGTGGTGCGCAGGCGCTGTTCCAGCGGCGCATCGGTGGCGGCGATCACCGCGCCGCCCAGGCACACATCACCGTCATACAGCACCAGCGATTGACCAGGGGTAACGGCGCGCTGCGGGCGCGCAAAGGTGACCAGCACGCTGCCATCGTCCAGCACCTCGACCGTACACGGCTCGTCGGGCTGGCGGTAGCGGGTCTGGGCGGTGCATTCGAAGCGCCGTGCCGGCGGTGAGCCGGCGATCCAGTGCGCGGTTTCCGAACGCAGGCGGTCGGACAGCATCCATGGGCTGTCGCGGTCCTGGTCCACGTACAGCACGTTGCTGGCCACATCCTTGCCGACCACGTACCACGGCGCGGCGGGGCGGCCACGCACGCCGCCGATGTTCAGGCCCTCGCGCTGGCCCAGAGTGAAATAGAACACGCCCGGATGCTCGGCAATCACGCTGCCGTCGGCCGGGTCGAGGATCTGGCCGGTCTTGGCCGGCAGGTAGCGGCCGAGGAACTCGCGGAAATCCCGCTCGCCGATGAAACAGATGCCGGTGGAATCCTTCTTGGCGTGGGTCGGCAGGCCGACGTCGCGCGCGATCCGGCGGAGGTCGCTCTTTTCCAGGTCGCCGATCGGGAACAGGGTGGCTGCCAGCTGTTCCTGGCCCAGCTGGTGCAGGAAGTAGCTCTGGTCCTTGGAGCGGTCGGCGCCGCGCAGCAGCAGCCACTGGTGGCCGCGCTGGGTCACCCGCGCATAGTGGCCGGTGGCGATGCGCTCGGCGCCCAGCTCGCGGGCGGCATCCAGGAAGTGCTTGAACTTCACTTCGCGGTTGCACAGCACGTCCGGGTTCGGGGTGCGCCCGGCCGCATACTCGGCCAGGAAGTGCTCGAACACGCCCTGCCAGTATTCGCTGGAGAAGTCGCGGAAGTGGAACGGAATGCCCAGCAGGCCGCAGACGGCTACCGCATCGCGGCGGTCATCCTCGGCGCGGCAGTCACCGCTGCCGTCGTCGGCCCAGTTCTGCATGAACAGGCCGGCCACGGCCTCGCCCTGCTGTACCAGGCGCCAGGCGGCGACCGAGGAATCGACGCCACCGGAGACGCCCACCATTACACGCGGAGTGCTCATGCGACCTCCCGGACCAGCGAAAGCGGATGGCGCTGGCCACCCAGGTAATCGGCCACCACCTGCCAGACCAGCGGGCTGCGCTGGCGCTCGCCGGCGGCCTGCAGCTCGGCCGGGGTCAGCCACAGCGCGCGGTCGATGCCAGTGTCCAGCGGCTGCGCCGGGTCATGCGAGACCGGGCGCGCCGCATAGCAGAAGCGCAGGAAGGTAGTGCCGTCGCCGGCGGTCCACTGGTAGCAGCCGATGAAATGGGTCAGCTGCACGGTCCAGCCGGTTTCCTCGCGGGTCTCGCGCAGGGCCGCCTCGGCCAGGCTTTCGCCCGGCTCGAGGTGGCCGGCCGGCTGGTTCAGCACCTGGCGGCCGTCGATGGTCTCCTCGACCAGCAGCACGCGGCCGCCGTCGATCACCACCGTGGCGACGGTGGCGTGCGGTGCCCAGCGCGGGTCCGGCGTGGCGTTCAACTCAGAACTCGTCCTTCTTGGTCAGTTCCAGCTCCATCGCGTCGGCGGTGCGGATGGCCGCATCGATGGCGTCGCTGAGCTGGTCGGCGGTGGCATCGGCGTCGATCTTCACCACGAACATGGCGGTGGTGTCCTGCTTTACCCAGCCGCCCATCTTGGCGTCCTGCGAATCTTCCAGCAGGCGGTTGGCCACGGCCACCGGGAACTGCTTGGTCTTGGTGCTGTAGGCCGGCGACCAGATCTCGCGGATGTTGTGGCTGCCGAAATCTTCCACCGCCGAGCGCACGTAGACCATCTGGGTGCGATCACCCTCGACGTCGAAGACCATGCGGTAGTCGCCATCCTCGTCGACTTCGTAGGTGTAGCCCAGCTTGTCCAGGTGGCGGGCCACGGAGTTGTCGGCACTGGTCGCGGCGGCGGCAGAGCCGGCAGCGGCCAGGGCGATCAGCAGGGCGGAGAGAAGGGTCCTTTTCATGAAGATCCTGTGAAGCAACGTTGAAAGAAGGTGCAATTGTGACGGTGGGCGTGCGTGCCGTCCAATCTGCGGCGGGCCGACGCAGGCCCGGTGCTGCCTCTATAATGGGTGGATGCCCCATGAGTCCTCCCCCGATTCCCAGCACGAGCACGGCGTTGCCGTGGAGCCCGCGCGCCCGGAAGTGGCGCCGCCGCCGTTCTACCAGGTGATGCTGCTCAACGACGACTACACCCCGATGGATTTCGTGGTGGATGTGCTGCAGCAGTTCTTCAGCATGGACCTGGACAAGGCCACGCAGGTGATGCTCCACGTCCATACCCGCGGCCGCGGCGTCTGCGGGGTGTTCACCCGCGAAGTGGCCGAGACCAAGGTCGCCCAGGTCAACGAATACTCGCGGATGAACCAGCACCCGCTGCTGTGCACGATGGAAAAGGCCTGACCGGCTGCCGGTTCTCGTCCGGGCGTATCGGCACCGGCCGGCCGTGCCCACCAAGGTGGGCATCTACCAGAACCCTGGCTCACCCCTCCGCCAGCGCCTCCAGCGCCATCCGCGCCACCGCCTCGTCCACGTCGGCCGGGTCGCCGTCATCCCTGAACCACACTGCCGACAGCGCCGTGCTGGCCGCGATCCAGCGCAGCAGGCGCGTGCGCTCCAGGCCGGCCAGTGCGCTGACCTGTTCCAAACGGGCGGCAAAGCGCTCGGGCCGGGTGGCCACATGGATGCCGGCACCGCACAGGTCCGGATTGCTGAACATCGTCGTGTAATCGAACGCGCGGTCGCCCAGCAGCGGCTTCGGGTCGATCGCCAGCCAGCCACGCGCGCCGAAATCCAGCACGTTGTCGTGATGCAGATCGCCGTGCAGCGGCCGGATCTCGCGCTCGTCCCGCAGCAGGCCCTCCGCCAGCGATCTGCACTGTTCCAGTAGTGGTGGCAGCGCCGCCCTTGGCTGCAGCAGGTCGACGAACCATCTACGCAGGCAGACCAGGTCGTCTGGCGGCGCGCTCCGTGGCCGGTGCAGCCGCTGCAGGATCTGGCACAGGAGGGTGGTGCAGGCGTCATCGTCGCCGTCGATCGAACGTTGCCGCAGCGAGTCGCCGCCGGCACGCTCGATCAGGATCGCCGGTCCCTCGTGGGCCAGCAGGCGGGCGGCGCCGTCACCGTCCCACCAGCGCAGCAGGCGATGGCTGTTCTGCTCTTCGGTTTCGCTGCTGACCTTCAGCATCGCCGGTTCGCCGGCGGCGGTCAGCACCGGCCAGAGCTGGGCATGGGGCGTTTCGATGGCCGGGCCATCACGCCGCAATCGCCAGCGGCTCAGGTAGGGTTCGCTCATGCTGGGTGGGCTGTCCTGGAGTGAATGAAGATCAAGCGATTCGCACTGCTAACGCCATCTGAACGCAGCAATCCGCTAGGGTGATGGAAATCGCGTAGTCAGGCCGCATATTGTCCCCATCTGCCGCCGGAGTAATCCATGTTCAGCAAAGACCTCGAACACACCATCGGCCAGTGCTACAAGCGCGCCCGTGAGGCCCGGCATGAGTTCATGACGGTCGAACACCTGCTGTTGGCACTGCTCGACAACCCGTCCGCCCAGGCCGTACTGAAGGCCTGTGGTGCCGACGCCGAACGCCTGCGCCAGGAGCTGGAGCAGGCCATCGAGGCTTCCGTGTCCCGCCTGGCCGAAGATGACGGCCGCGATACCCAGCCGACCCTGGGCTTCCAGCGCGTGCTGCAGCGGGCCGTGTACCACGTGCAGTCCTCGGGCAAGAAGGAGGTCACCGGCGCCAACGTGCTGGTCGCCATCTTCGGCGAAAAGGACTCGCACGCCGTCTATTACCTCAACCAGCAGGACGTGACCCGGCTGGATGTGGTCAATTACCTGTCCCACGGCATCGCCAAGCTGGGTGAGGAGGGCGAGCAGCCGTCCTCTTCCTCCGAGGGCGAGAGCCGCATGGAAGGCGGGGAGGGTGAGCCGAAGGGCGATGCCCTGACCGAGTTCGCCAGCAACCTCAACGAACAGGCCCGGGCCGGTCGCATCGACCCGCTGGTCGGCCGTGCCGATGAGATCGAGCGCACCATCCAGGTCCTGTGCCGCCGCCGCAAGAACAACCCGCTGTACGTGGGTGAGGCCGGCGTGGGCAAGACCGCGATTGCCGAGGGCCTGGCCCGCCGCATCGTCGAGGGCTCGGTGCCCGACGTGCTGGCCGACGCGGTGATCTATTCGCTCGACCTGGGCGCGCTGGTGGCTGGCACCAAGTACCGTGGCGACTTCGAGAAGCGCCTGAAGAGCGTGCTGACCGCGCTGAAGAAGGTGCCCAATGCGGTGCTGTTCATCGACGAGATCCACACCATCATTGGTGCCGGTTCGGCGTCGGGAGGCACCATGGATGCCTCCAACCTGATCAAGCCGGCGCTGGCCTCCGGTGAGCTGCGCTGCATCGGCTCGACCACCTTCCAGGAATACCGTGGCATCTTCGAGAAGGACCGGGCTCTGGCCCGTCGCTTCCAGAAGATCGACATCGTCGAGCCGACGGTCGGCGAGACCTACGAGATCCTGCAGGGGCTGAAGTCCAAGTACGAACTGCACCACGGCGTGACCTATTCCGACGAGGCGCTGCAGGCAGCGGTGGACCTGTCGGTGAAACATATCGGCGACCGCCTGCTGCCGGACAAGGCCATCGACGTGATCGATGAGGCCGGCGCCCGTCAGCGCCTGCTGCCGGAAGGCCAGCGCAAGGAGCTGATCGACGTCGAGGAAGTGGAGGCGATCGTCGCCAAGATGGCGCGCATCCCGACCAAGCAGGTCAGCGCCACCGACAAGGATGTGCTGCAGCACCTGGAGCGCAACCTGAAGATGGTGATCTTCGGCCAGGATCCGGCCATCGAGACGCTGTCCTCGGCGATCAAGCTGGCACGCTCCGGCCTGGGTAATCCGGAAAAGCCGATCGGCAACTTCCTGTTCGCCGGTCCGACCGGTGTCGGCAAGACCGAGGTGACCAAGCAGCTGGCGCTGCAGCTGGGCATCGAGCTGGTCCGCTTCGACATGTCCGAGTACATGGAGCCGCATTCGATCAGCCGCCTGATCGGTGCGCCTCCGGGCTACGTCGGCTTCGACCAGGGCGGCCTGCTGACCGAGAAGATCGTCAAGACGCCGCACTGCGTGCTGCTGCTGGACGAAATCGAGAAGGCGCACCCGGACATCTTCAACATCCTGTTGCAGGTGATGGACCGCGGCGTGCTGACCGATACCAACGGTCGTGAAGCCAACTTCAAGAACGTGGTGCTGGTGATGACCACCAATGCCGGTGCGGCGCAGGCCTCGCGGCGCTCGATCGGCTTCACCAAGCAGGACCATGCCACCGACGCGATGGAGACCATCCGCCGCAGCTTCACCCCGGAATTCCGCAACCGCCTCGACGCGGTGGTGCAGTTCCAGGCGCTGGGCTTCGAGCACATCCTGCGCGTAGTCGACAAGTTCCTGATCGAGCTGGAGATGCTGCTGCAGGACAAGCACGTCAGCCTGTCGGCCACCCCGACCGCACGCGACTGGCTGGCCCACCACGGCTTCGACCCGCTGATGGGTGCGCGCCCGATGGCCCGCGTGATCCAGGACAAGATCAAGCGTCCGCTGGCCGACGAGCTGCTGTTCGGCAAGCTGGTCAACGGCGGCAAGGTGAACATCGATGTCCGCGACGACGAGCTGGTGGTCGAGACCCAGGCCGAACCGGAGCGCCTGCTGCCGGCGACTGTGGAGTGAGCTGACACCGGGCCTGGCCCGGTGGACCTGAAATGACAAGGGCGGCTTCGGCCGCCCTTGTTGTTCTGGGTCTGTCGCCTGCGGCCTTGCTGGAAGGGTGCGGAGGCATCGATGCTGTTCCGTGAGCGCGATGGGGTGTTGCTTCATTTGTATCGCGCAACGATACGGGATACAGTGATGATCATCGGCTTTCGCCACAAGGGTCTCGAGCGCCTCTACCGTTCCGGCATCAGCAGCGGGATCCGGCATAGTCACACCAGCAGGGTGTTGATGATCCTGTCGATCCTGGATGCGGCTTCGGCGCCCGGGGATCTCGCCATGCCTGGATTGCGCCTCCACAAGCTGCGGGGCGACCTGAAGGGGCATTGGTCCGTATGGGTCAATGGGAATTGGCGGATCACCTTCCGTTTCACCGGTGGCGACGTGGAGCTGCTGGACTACCTGGACTATCACTGAGGCTGCGCATGATTCATCACCACCCACATCCAGGACAGACGATCAAGGCAATGGTCTTCGATCCGATGGATCTCTCGGTGACCGAAGCGGCCGAGCGCTTGGCAATGTCGCGGGTGGCATTGTCGCGGGTGTTGAACGGCAAGGCGGGCATCAGCCCTGATCTGGCCATTCGCCTGGAAATGGCCGGGGTCAGTACGGCGTCTTTCTGGATGGGGCTGCAATCCAACTACGATCTCTGGCTGGCGCGGCAACATAAGCAGCCACGGGTGCTGCCACTGGTTGCGCCTGCGCGGTGATGCCCTTCATGACAAGGGCGGCTTCGGCCCCCCTTGTCATATGCGTCATATGCGCCGTCAGCGGCTGCGCTGGCGGGCCTTCTTCTTGAAGGTGGCCTCGTCGACAGGCTCGATCTGCGCCACGGTGCAGCGGCTGGAGTCGGTGTGCAGCTGGCTGCGCCCAGCGGCACACAGCAGGCCCTGTTGGCCGTCCGTGGAGAAGCTCAGTTTCCGCGAGTAGCCCGCTGCCGAGCAGTCGTCCTGGAAATGCACGACGTAGTGGTCCTGGCCATTGCGTAGCAGGATGTTGCGCGACGCGCCGGCGCGCACCAGTTGCTGATCGCTGCCCAGTTGGACGCAGTCACTGGCGGCGGAAGGGGTGTCGGCGGCGCGCGCGGGCAGTGCGCTGGTGGACGCGACAACGGCGACGAGCAGAGCGGTCAGCGGGAGCATGTTCATGGCGGGGCAGGGGGATGGCGATCCGGACTGGATCGGGTCCCACGATGCCGCCACGGATGCAGATGCGAATCTGCCGCAAGCAGGGCTGACCGACGTCACGGTGAGTTCGGTCACGATGACCTCCGGCAGGGCCGGATTGCAGGCATGACAAAAGGCCAGCAACCAGGGCTGGCCTTGTCGAAGTGGCGCAGCGCGCCGACCGCTTACTTCATGCGGTAGGTGATACGACCCTTGGTCAGGTCGTACGGGGTCATTTCAACCTTGACCCGGTCACCGGTGAGGATGCGGATGTAGTTCTTGCGCATGCGGCCGGAGATGTGGGCGATGATTTCGTGCCCATTTTCCAGACGAACGCGGAAAGTGGTGTTCGGCAGCGTCTCGCTGACGGTGCCCTCGAACTCGATGGAATCGTCTTTCGACATGTAGTCCTGTGCGGTTCAGAAAACGGCCACGCTGGGCCTAAGGCGCGGTATTTTACGCGTGACGGGCCCAGCTTGCAAAGTTTGTGTTAACCCCCGGCCAAACGCCGTGCCGGCAAGCGTCCGACCGCCTGTGTCCACGGGCCTTCACGGCCGTCATGGCGCACCGCGTGGCGGACGTGCTCCAGAAACGCCGCGCGCGGCAGGTGTTCGGCGCCCATCCGCAGCAGGTGCGGATTCTCCACTTGGGCATCGATCAACGCCCAGCCCCAGCCGTGAAGCCTGGATGCCAGCGCGGCCAGGGCGATCTTGGAGCCGCCGCTGGCGCCACTGAACATGCTCTCGCCGAAGAACATCGTTCCGATCGCCACCCCGTAGATGCCGCCGACCAGCGTCTGCCGGTCCCAGACCTCGAAGGAGTGGGCAAAACCGAGGTCGTGCAACTGACTGTAGGCCTCGACCATGTCGGGGCTGATCCAGGTGCCGTCCTGGCCAGGGCGAGGTGCCGCCGCACAGGCGCGCATCACCCGGCTGAAGGCAGTGTCGGCGGTGACCTCCCATGTGCTGCCGCGCAACTGGCGCCGGAAGCGGCTGGACAGATGCACGCCATCGGTACGGAACACCATGCGCGGGTCGGGCGACCACCACAGGATCGGCTCGCCCTCGCTGAACCATGGAAAGATGCCGCCGGCGTAGGCATTGAGCAGGCGTGCCGGATGCAGGTCGCCGCCCACTGCCAGCAGGCCGTCGGGCTGGCGCAGGGCCGTCTCGGCCGGGGGGAACGGAGCGTCCGGCGCATCGGCCAGGCGCCAGGGCAGCTGGCGGGTCATGCTGGCATTGTATTCGCCGTGGTGATCGGTGATGTCTGGCACCATCAGCATCCAACGGCAAGGAGCCTGCGAATGAGCGACCCGATCTCAGCCATCCTCGACCTGCATGACACCCCGCGCACGCGCAACGACAGCCAGGGCATGCTGCTGTCGCTGGCCGCCGAGCATCCGCGCCAACTGGGTGAGTTGATGCTGCAGGCCGTGGCGCGACGCTCGCCCGGCTCGGCCTTCCTCGACATGGCGCTGGACCTGTTGCCGGACGAGGCGGTGCCCGCGGTCGCTGCCGATGCATGGCGGCGCTATCGGGATGGCGAGCGCGGAGAACTGCTGGCCAGCGTGATCGAATTCGCCAGCTACCAGGCGCCGCAGGTGCTGCAGGACGACTGGGAGGCATTGCTGGCGCTGGCCACTGAAGACGAGTTGCAGCTGGCCTCGCAGGTATGGCGGGACCTGCCAGCCGAGGTGGCCGCGCAGTGGGCGCAGGCCCTGGCCGAGGCCGGGGACGATCGTGAGATGGCGCGGGCCAGGGTACTGCTGCTCGCCACACAGCCGGACAGCTACCCGGTGGCCCGCGGATACCTCGCCGACTGGGGGCAGCTGGACCCCGAGGTCTGGGCGCATTGGGCCGGCGTGGCCAACGGTGCGCGGCCGCGCCACCTGCATGACCAGAAGCCGCTGCACATCCGCTTCGGTCGAGCGCAGCATCGCGCACAGCAGGCCGACGAGCCGAGCTGGCGCAAACGCATCTGGCGCCTGCATCCGACCTGGAATGGTGGGCAGGTACAGCACGCCGGCCACATGGGTGGACCACTGGAAGCGCTGTGTGGCAGCTGCCATGCGCCGCTGCAGCGCCTGCTGCAGACCGACGCTGCCGCGCTGCAGCCGGGTGCAGCGGGCGAGATCACGCTGGGCCTGTGCCTGGACTGCTGCGGCTGGGAGGAGCCGCCGGTGCGCTTCTATCGCCACGACGGCGAGGGCCTGCCCGGCTGCCATCCCAGCCAGTACCGCGAGGTGCCGAACACGCCCACCGACAGCGGCGACCTGATGCAGGCCGAGGTGGGACTTGTGGCGCTGGAAAGCGTGCGCTGGCAGCAACAGGACTGGGGCCAGTCCAATCATCGGCAGAACCTGTCACGCGTGGGCGGTGCGCCCAGCTGGGTGCAGAGTGCCTGGTACCCGGCGTGCATCGATTGCGGCGAGGAGATGCCCTTCGTGATGCAGCTTGATTCGACGCTGCCGACCACGCGTGAGGGCACGCTGCTGTGGGGCAGTGGCGGCATGCTCTACACGTTCTGGTGCGCGACGTGCCGGGTGAGTGGGCACTTCTGGCAGTGCACCTGAGCGCAGCGCACTCGCCATCGCGCTGGTAAACGCCAACCCTATGGCCTGGTGGGTGCCGATCTTGCCTCGGTCGGACGCCTTGGTAGGTGCCAACCTTGGTTGGCACGCTTTTCCGCTACGGCTCTACGCGGAACGGCCCATGCCCCTGCAGCTCCTGCTGGTAGCGCCGCACATCGCGCCGCTCCTGTCGGCACCAGTCCTGCAGCGCCTCGGCGAACTCCGTGTCGGCCACCCAATGCCGGCTGCGCACCAGCGTAGGCAGGAAGCCGCGTGCCAGCTTGTGCTCGCCCTGCGCTCCGGGCTCGAAACGGGTCAGCCCCTCTCGCAGGCAGTATTCGATGCCTTGGTAATAGCAGGCCTCGAAGTGCAGGCCGGGCAGGGTAGCGCCAC
Organism: Stenotrophomonas sp. S4; assembly: GCF_054187805.2. Lineage (NCBI taxonomy): Bacteria > Pseudomonadati > Pseudomonadota > Gammaproteobacteria > Lysobacterales > Lysobacteraceae > Stenotrophomonas > Stenotrophomonas sp. S4. Next base: position 2,310,513 of record NZ_CM196188.1, read on the forward strand.
CCCAGTAGCGGCCGTAAAGCGTGTCGCCACCGCGCAGGCAAAGTGCACCGGCAATCGGTTGGCCCTCCTGCTCGGCCAGGAACAGCACCAGCCCGCGCCCCAATGAAATGGCCAGATGGCGCAGGAAGGCCTCGGTCAGCGCCGGGGCGTTGCCGTATTCGAGGAAGGTCTGCAGGTAGAAGCGGTACATCGCCTGCAGGTCGGCGCGGCTGGCCTCGTCGCCATGCACCACGCGAAAGGTGATGCCCTGGCGGGTGACCTTGGCCCGTTCCTGGCGGATGTTCTTGCGGTGCTTGTGGTTCATCGCGCCGAGGAACTGATCGAACGTCGCCCACTCACCCGGGTTCTGCCACTGGAACTGCACATCCTCGCGCAGCAGCCAGTCATCGCCGAACTGCGCCTCGTCGCCCGCGGTGTGGAAATTGATATGGGCCGAGGACACGTCCAGTGCCGGCAGCGCAGCACGCAACGCCGACAGCAGCGCGGCGCGTTCTGAATCGTGACGGGCCAGCAGGCGCGGGCCGGTGACCGGCGAGTACGGCACCGCGCCCAGCCATTTCGGGTAGTAGTGACGGCCATGCCGGGCATAGGCGTTGGCCCAGGCGTGGTCGAACACGAACTCGCCGTGGGAGTTGGTCTTCAGGTAACCCGGAATGGCGCCCATCAGGCGGTCGCCCTCCCATAGCGTGAAGTGCCGGGGCTGCCAGCCCCAGTCCTCGCGCAGGCAGCCGTGTTGTTCCAGGCCAGACAGGAAGGCATGGCTGACGAACGGGTTCTGGCCGTCGTGCAGGGCATCCCAGTCGGTGGCGGGAATGGACTGCAGGGAGTCGAGGAAGCGGGCGGAGGGCATGGTTGGCAAGGATAGGCCAGGTGGATCGCGAACGGTGTTGGCGGGCCTGGGTTGGTTTGTTCCGGTTGGGGGTGAGGAAAATTTGAATTCTCCATTCGTGTGCGCTTGGTTGCGGAATGCCTGAATGCACAGGGGCAGAGTGAGCTGCGCCGCTGGAGCGGTGCATTCACTCTTTGCATGGAGTACCCAAAATGAACCAGAAAATTCGCCTTGGATCCCTTTCTGTCCTGCTGTCTCTTTTGGGCAGCGGACTGTTGATCAGCCCCGCGCAGGCCGTTGATGCTCCTCCTGCGATGGGGCAGGACACTGGGCTCGACATCCTCTTGACCCAGAAGGCGCGCGATATTCTGGAGCGCGTTCGTCTCGTGGATGGCCAGGCGCGCAGTCACCGGGTTGAGGTGTCAGCAGATATCGCCAACGGTGTAGTGACCGTAGCGCTGGATCGGGTCTTCCTTCCTGCCGATTACGGACCGTCGTTCGAGGATCAGCGAAGCGAGATCAGTTTTGGACTACTGCATTGGTCCGAGCAGGCGGCGCCGTTCAGTCGTGTCGTTTTTCTGTATGACGGGAAAGAGATCGAATACTACTTTCCCGAGATAAAGGCTGCGGACGACGCGGCGCGGGAGGCGGGAGAGGCGCTGCGGCGGATGCGTGGGGCGACTGGTTCCGGGATGGCATTTGTCGCAGCCGGACATGGGTATTTCTATAGCTACAAGGACAACCGGTGGGTGACCTCGAGAGATGAATGGAATGGCGTCTCCGAGGGGTTGTTGACTCCGTCGTACGCCGCGGACCTGAAGGCGGTGATCGAGCAAAGGAGCCAAATGCCTGTCGTCCGTCCGCGCGTTCAGATCACGGGGTCGACTCATCCGCAGAGTGGTGAAGAGTGGTGGACCATAGCTGCGCGCTACGCAATTGCGGAGCAGTATCCGGCCGAGACAAAGATATGGAATACGTACGCAGGCAGTGCGCTTTGGGATCGGGAGGAGCGTGAAGACATCAATAGTCGGCCGCTGCTCGCAAACCACCACGGCGCTGAGGTAGCGATTCATCTGCACAGCAATGGAGAACCCTCGGGGGCGGCACGCGGCACTCGTGTGATCGTGCAACCTGGTAGGCCGATGGATGCTGCCCTTGCACAGAGTGTCCTGTGCTCGATGAAGGAGCTGATTCACTCGCTACCTGAGTATGGGGCGTTCACCGTGGCTCCTGCTCCGCACGCGCTGAACAAAGGGGAGAACCGCGAGGCGCACATGCCATCGATCATCGTAGAGACGGCATTTCACACGAATCCGGAGGATGCCAAGGCATTGCAGGACCCCGTCTTCCGCTCGGCGTCCATGAAAGGCGTGGAGAAGGGCTATCGCCTGTGGGCAACAGGAAAGACCTGCGAGCCCCTGGCACTGCGTCCGGTGCCGGATACCGACGTGCCGATCCAGGCGGCCCGGGACATTGAACTGGGCTATGCCGGGAATCCTCAGTATCCGTTGTCTGTGAAGCTCTCACTGGCCTCCTGTTCGGAGGAAGGCGCATGCACGCCATCGGCGACGACGTTCGATGACCCTGCCAAACCGCTGACCATCAATCTCGCCTGCAATGGCCCAGACCCGTGTGTCGCGCGCTGGAGTGCTGTACTGCGCGACGCGGATGGCGTTGCCACGGCACCGGTCGAGTTCTCGCAGGCGTGCGTGCGGGCGTGAAGGCTGGCATCGGTCCGCCAGGCGTGGCCTGGCACTACTGAAAGTACAAAGGCCGGCGCTTTCGCGCCGGCCTTTGGTCTGGGTCGAGCATGGCTCGACGCTACAGAAGCAGGTCAGCGACTCAGCTGGCCTTGCCCTGCGCGTCCAGATAACGCTCTGCATCCAGTGCGGCCATGCAGCCGAAGCCGGCCGAGGTGATCGCCTGGCGGTAGTGCTGGTCGGCCACGTCGCCGGCGGCGAACACGCCTTCCACCGAGGTCTGGGTGGCGTTGCCGCCCAGGCCCGAGCGGATTTCCAGGTAGCCGTTGTTCATCGCCAGCTGGCCGTCGAACAGGGTGGTGTTCGGGTGGTGGCCGATGGCCACGAAGAAGCCGTGGGCGTCGATGTCGCGGGTGCTGCCGTCCAGGGTGGACTTCACGCGCACGCCGGTCACGCCGGCGTCGTTGCCCAGCACTTCCTCCACCTGGTGGTGCCAGACGGTCTCGATCTTGCCTTCGGCCACCTTCTTGAACAGCTTGTCCTGCATGATCTTTTCCGCCTTGAGGGTGTCGCGGCGGTGGACCAGGTAGACCTTGCGGGCGATGTTGGACAGGTACAGCGCCTCTTCCACGGCGGTATTGCCGCCACCGACCACGACCACGTCCTGGTCGCGGTAGAAGAAGCCGTCACAGGTGGCGCAGGCGGACACGCCGCGGCCCTTGAACTTGTCCTCGGTCGGGATGCCCAGGTACTTGGCGGTGGCGCCGGTGGCGATGATCAGGGCATCGCAGGTGTACTCGTGGCTGTCGCCGATCAGTTTGAACGGGCGCTGCGACACATCGGCGGTGTGGATGTGGTCGAAGATGACCTCGGTCTCGAAGCGCTCGGCGTGGGCCTGCATGCGCGCCATCAGGTCCGGGCCCATCAGGCCGTGGGCGTCGCCCGGCCAGTTGTCCACCTCGGTGGTGGTCATCAGCTGGCCGCCCTGCTGCAGGCCGGTGATGACGACCGGCTTCAGGTTGGCGCGGGCGGCGTAGACGGCGGCGGTCCAACCGGCCGGGCCGGAACCGAGGATGACGAGGCGCTGGTGGCGGGAGGGCAGGCTGGTGCTCATGTAGACTCGCGAAAAGGTAGATGGGACAAGGCGCTGGCGATGTTTGCGCAGCATCCGTGGCTGGTCATAGAGTGGCGGCTGGGGCAGGGCGATTCAAGCCGATGAACAGAACGCCGTCATCCAGCGGTGGTTCCGGCCCTCTGATCGCCCTGTCAGATGTCGCATAACTGAAAACTGACGCCGTCTCATTTATTATCAATCACTAACAGCGCATTCCAAAGGTATGGTCTAAGGTGGCGAAGCAGGTCCCCGAACGCTCCAAGTCCGACGACAGCAAGGCGTCACGTCGCACGGCCGCGGCGGCGACGACCGACAATCCACGCCGCCAGCGCCTCTGGCGCGATCTGGGCCTGATCGCGATCGCGCCGGCCCTGCTGTACCTGGCGGCCAGTCTTTTCACGTATTCAGCCACGGATCCGGGCTGGTCGCACACCGGCAGCGTGGTCGCACCGGTGCACAACCTCGGCGGCCGCGCCGGGGCCTGGATCGCCGATGTGCTGCTGCAGCTGTTCGGCTACATCGCCTTCCTGTTGCCGGTGGTGCTGGGCGCGCTGGCGTGGATCGCCATGTTCGGCCTCAAGCGCGAGAGCAAGGGCGAGAACGACCTGGACCCGGCGCTGCGCCTGGTCGGCCTGGTCGGTTTCCTGATCGCCGGCACCGGCTTCCTGCATGTCCGGCTGTTCAGTGGCGATGTCTCCAGCGCCGGCGGCATCCTCGGCAAGCTGGTCGGCAATTCGCTCACGGTGGGCTTCGGCGCGCTGGGCGCGAACCTGTTCGTGCTGGTGCTGCTGCTGGCCTCGATCACCCTGGCCACCGGGCTGTCCTGGTTCACGGTGATGGAGAAGATCGGTCGCGGCGTGATGTCGCTGGCGCCGTTGCTGGCGCGCAAGAAGGAAGAAGTCACCGAGTGGCAGCAGACCCGGGTGATGCGCGAGGAGCGCCAGGAAGTGCGCAAGGCCGATGCCGAGGTACGCGCCAAGCGCGAGCCGGTGAAGATCGAGCCGCGCCCGGAGCCGGTGATCGAGAAGAGTGACCGGGCCAAGCGCGACACGCAGATCCCGATGTTCCGTGGCGTCAACGGCGACGGCTCGGACCTGCCGCCGCTGGCCCTGCTGGACGACCCCAAGCCGCAGCCGGTGGGCTATGACAAGGAAACCCTGGACGCGCTGTCGCGGCAGATCGAGTTCAAGCTGAAGGACTTCCGCATCGACGCCCAGGTGGTCGGCGCCAACCCGGGCCCGGTCATCACCCGCTTCGAGATCGAGCCCGCGCCGGGCATCAAGGTCAGCCAGATCAGTTCGCTGGACAAGGACATCGCGCGCGGCCTGTCGGTGAAGTCGGTGCGCGTGGTCGACGTGATTCCGGGCAAGTCGGTGATCGGCCTGGAAATTCCCAACGTCACCCGCGAGATGATCTACCTGTCCGAGCTGCTGCGCTCGAAGGAATACGACAAGTCGGCCAGCGTGCTGACCCTGGCGCTGGGCAAGGACATTGCCGGTCGCTCCACCGTGGCTGACCTGGCGCGCATGCCGCACCTGCTGGTGGCCGGTACCACCGGTTCGGGCAAGTCGGTGGCGGTCAACGCGATGGTGCTGAGCCTGCTGTTCAAGGCCTCGCCGAAAGACCTGCGGATGCTGATGATCGACCCGAAGATGCTCGAACTGAGCGTCTACCAGGGCATCCCGCACCTGCTGGCGCCGGTGGTCACCGACATGAAGGAGGCCGCCAACGGCCTGCGCTGGTGCGTGGCCGAGATGGAGCGCCGCTACAAGCTGATGAGCGCGGTGGGCGTGCGCAACCTGGCCGGCTTCAACAAGAAGGTGAAGGAAGCGCAGGACGCCGGCCAGCCGCTGATGGACCCGCTGTTCAAGCCGAACCCGGAACTGGGCGAGGCGCCGCGTCCGCTGGAGACGCTGCCGTTCATCGTCATCTTCATCGACGAATTCGCCGACATGATGATGATCGTCGGCAAGAAGGTGGAAGAACTGATCGCGCGCCTGGCGCAGAAGGCGCGTGCGGCCGGCATCCACCTGATCCTGGCCACGCAGCGCCCGTCGGTGGACGTGATCACCGGCCTGATCAAGGCCAACATCCCGACCCGCATCGCCTTCCAGGTCAGCTCCAAGATCGACTCGCGCACCATCCTCGACCAGTCGGGCGCGGAAACCCTGCTCGGCCACGGCGACATGCTGTACCTGCCGCCGGGTACCGCCATGCCCGAGCGCGTGCACGGCGCCTTCGTCTCCGACGAGGAAGTGCACCGCGTGGTCGAACACCTCAAGGCGATGGGCCCGGCCGACTATGTCGACGGCGTGCTGGACGAAGTGCAGACGATGGGCGACGGCGTGGTCGTCGGTGCCACCGGCCTGCCCGAGAACAGCTCTGCCGGCGATGAGTCCGACCCGTTGTATGACGAAGCGCTGCGGGTGGTCACCGAGACCCGCCGTGCCTCGATTTCCGGCGTGCAGCGCCGGCTGAAGATCGGCTACAACCGTGCAGCGCGACTGATCGAGGCCATGGAAGCGGCCGGCGTGGTCAGTTCGCCCGAGCACAACGGTGACCGCACGGTGCTGGCACCGCCGCCGCCGAAGTAAGGCCCGACGTATCCCCCACGACGTCCAAGGAACCGACGCATGCTTCACCCCGTACCAAGCGCGCTGGCACTGGCGCTGGCAGCCCTGATGGCTGCCGGCCCGGCACTGGCAGACACCGCCACCTCCGCGCCCGCCACGGCGCCGCCTTCCACCAGCGGCGATACCGAAGCCAGCAATAATTTCAGCATTGTCCGTTACCGCGCCGACTACCAGGTGCGGCCGGATGCGGGCAATGTGCAGACCGAAACCTACGAAGTCCTGCTCAAGACCAAGGCCTCCGTCGAGCAGTTCAGCCAGGTGCGGCTGAGCTACAGCGAAAAGATGGAAACGCTGGAAGTGCTTGGCGCCTACACCATCACCGCCGATGGCCAGCGCCGCGACGTACCGGCCGACCGCATCTACACCCAGGAGAGCTACTCCAGCGCTTCGGCAGCGATGTATGCCGACCGCAAGGTGCGGGTGATCGTGTTCCCGAACCTGGCCCCGGGCACGCGCCTGTATTACCAGGTGCGCCGCACTCAGGCCACGCCGTACTTCCCGGGCTACTTCGGCCTGTGGGAAACCTTCAATGTCTTCACCGAGTACGAGGACGCCGAGGTCACCCTGAGTGCGCCGGCCAACCTGCCGATGTTCGTCGACAGCCGCGGCGTGCAGGGCAGTGATCGCCCAACGGTGAAGAACGGACAGGCACAGTGGCGCTGGCGCTACCAGCGGCGCGAAGCCATGCCAGCACAGAACTGGTCGGCGGCGGGCTGGGAGTTTGGCCCGAACATCATGGCGAGCACCTATCGTGACTGGTCGCAGATGGGTCGCGCCTACCAGCTCAAGGCCGGCCCTGCCGCGCAGGTCACGCCGGAACTGCAGGAGCTGGCCGACCAGGTCACCGCCGGTATCAGCGACCGCCGCGAGCAGGCCGATGCGCTGTACCGCTGGGTCGCGCAGAACATCCGCTATGTGGCGGTGTACCTGGGCAATGGTGGCCTGGAGCCGAATAGCGCGCAGAGCATCCTCGACAACCACTATGGTGACTGCAAGGACCATGTGACGATCCTCGAGGCGCTGCTGGCAGCCAAGGGCATCGCCAGTTCGCCGGTGCTGATCGGTGCCGGCGGCGGCCCGACGCTGCCGAAGATCCCGGTGCTCGGCCGCTTCAACCACGCCATCACCTACATCCCCGAATTCGATCTGTACCTGGATTCGACCACCGCGTGGGCGCGCTTCGGGCAGTTGCCGGAAGGTGACCTGGGCGCACCGGTGATGCGCACCCGCGATGCCACGCTGGCACGCACCCCGGCCAACACGCCGCAGCGCAATGCCACCTCGATGGAGGTGCGTTTCACCTTCGACGCCAACGGCAACCTGCGCGGCGAGACGATCCCGAAGCTGGGCGAGAACGCCGAGATCGGCATGCGTGCCCAGTTCTCCCAGCTCAACGCGCAGAACCGTGCGCGCGCCGAGGAGCAGATCATGGCCGCGTCCGGTTTCGACGGGCGAGGGCAGCTGCAGATCCAGGGCGTGCCGGTCGACCTGACCCGGCCGTTCGGCTACCGCATGGCGTTCCAGGCCGAGGACTACGCCGACTTCAGCGTGGCCGGCGGCATGGCCGTTCCGGACCCGCCGGGTGGCGAGTCGGTACGTGGGCTGTACGCCACCGCCTCGGCGCCGGCCAACGAGACGCCGTTCTACTGCAATGCCAGCCTGCGCGAGGAAACCTACCGCCTGCAGTTCCCGGCCAATGCACCGATCATCGCCATCCCGGCGAGCCAGCGTTTCACCAACGCCGCCGGTGAGTATCGGGTGGACTGGAGTCGCGAGGGCCAGGACGTGATCGTGCACCACCGCTTGCAGCAGAACGCGGTGCGCGGCCCGGAGGCGTTGTGCCAGCCGCAGGACTATCCGGCGTTCCGCGCGCTGTACCGCGAAGTGCGTCGTGGCTTCCGTGGCCAGGTGCTGTACGGCAAGCTGCCGGGCTCCGGCGGCTGAATCGCCGATGGACGTTCGGGGCGGCATAATGTCGCCCTGATCGCCCATTCATCTTTATTTGGGCACACTGGCAACCACCTTTCCTGGCGCCCGCGCCCACAGGATTCCCGCATGAACTTCCGCTTCCGCCGTTTCCTTGCCACCACCACACTGGCCGTGGCCTGCGCCGCCGCCGGCAGCGCCTGGGCTGGCGCCCGCGATGACCTGAAGACCTTCACCAGTGGCCTGAAGGGCCTGGATGGCCAGTTCAGCCAGCAGGTGTTCGACAGCCGCGGCAAGGTGAAGGAATCGACCAGCGGCCGCGTGGCCCTGTCGGCGCCGCGCCTGTTCCGCTGGGAGTACGTGCGCCCGCACGAACAGTTGATCGTGGCCGATGGCAAGAAGGTCTGGATGTACGAGCCGGACCTGGAGCAGGCCACCGTGCGCGAGCAGGGCAAGGAAGAGCAGAACAGCCCGCTGACCGCGCTGATCAACCCGGCGCTGCTGGAACAGCAGTACGACGTCAGTGAAGAGGCCGCGCAGCGCGACGGCCTGCAGTGGCTGTCGCTGTCGCCGAAGCGCGATACCGAAGCCAGCTTCCAGTACGCCGCGCTGGGCTTCAATGCCCAGGGCCTGGCCAAGATGGAGATCACCGACGCCGTCGGCCAGCGCACCGTGATCAGCTTCAGCGGCTGGAAGCGCAACCCGGGCTTCGCTGCCGGCACCTTCAGCTTCACCCCGCCGAAGGGCACCGACGTCATCGGCAACTGATCTCTGGGCGGAAACGCTTTGGTGGGTGTCAACCTTGGTTGACACGCTCTTGATCTGCCGGCCAGCGGCCGGCACTACCGCTCATGGCCCGGCCGCCGTGGTGGGTGCCAACCTTGGTTGGCACGCTCTCGCGGTACAATGAGCGGGTGGCAAGACATCGTTCAACATCCTTTCCCGGCCCCGATCTGCTGAGCGTCGATCGGGAACATCTGCGCCCGCTGGCCGAGCGCATGCGCCCGCGCACCCTCGACGAAATGGTCGGGCAGAAGCGCCTGCTGGCGCCGGACAGCGCGCTGCGTCGCGCGGTCGAATCCGGGCGAGTGCATTCGATGATCCTGTGGGGGCCGCCGGGCTGCGGCAAGACCACGCTGGCGCTGCTGCTGGCCGAGTATTCCGACGCCGAATTCCGCGCCATCTCCGCGGTGCTGTCCGGCCTGCCGGAAGTGCGCCAGGTGCTGGCAGAGGCCGCACAGCGTTTCGCTGAAGGTCGCCGCACCGTGCTGTTCGTGGACGAGGTGCATCGCTTCAACAAGGCACAGCAGGACGCGTTCCTGCCGCACATCGAACGCGGCACCATCCTGTTTGTCGGTGCCACCACCGAGAATCCGTCGTTCGAGCTGAACTCCGCACTGCTGTCGCGCTGCCGCGTGCATGTGCTGGAGGGCGTTTCGCCCACGGATATCGTCGAGGCGCTGGAGCGTGCGCTGGGTGACCGCGAACACGGCCTGGGCGAGGAGGGCATCGAGGTCGCCCCCGAGCTGCTGCTGGAAATCGCTACCGCCGCCGACGGCGACGTGCGTCGTGCGTTGACCCTGCTGGAAATCGCCGCCGAGCTGGCGGGCGGGGAGGGTGGGCGTATCACGCCGCAGACCCTGACCCAGGTACTGGCCGACCGCACCCGTCGCTTCGACAAGGGCGGCGAGCAGTTCTACGACCAGATCTCGGCACTGCACAAGTCGGTACGCAGCTCCAACCCGGATGCCGCGCTGTACTGGCTGACCCGCATGCTCGATGGCGGCTGCGATCCGTCTTACCTGGCGCGCCGGCTGACCCGCATGGCGATCGAGGATATCGGCCTGGCCGATCCGCGCGCGCAGAGCATGGCGTTGGAGGCCTGGGACATCTACGAGCGGCTGGGCAGTCCGGAAGGCGAGCTCGCCTTTGCGCAGCTGGTGCTGTACCTGGCCAGCACCGCCAAGTCGAATGCAGGCTACGCGGCCTTCAACCAGGCCAAGGCCGATGTGCGCGAGAGTGGCACCGAAGAGGTGCCGCTGCACCTGCGCAACGCGCCGACCAAGCTGATGAAGGAGCTGGGCTACGGCGCTGAGTACCAATATGACCATGATGCCGAAGGTGGCATCGCGCTGGACCAGACCGGTTTCCCGGATGCGATGGGCGAGCGCGTGTACTACAACCCGGTGCCGCGCGGGCTGGAAATCAAGCTGAAGGAAAAGCTGGACCGGCTGCGTGCCGAACGCGAAGCGGCTAGGGCGGCAAAGGGCCGCTGACCCGGTTTATGTAGAGTCGAGCCATGCTCGACTTCGCTCTTGCGCGGGTTACGGGTGCCTTCTGGAACAGCAGTCGAGCATGGCTCGACTCTACAGGGGCAATGGCAGTCGAGCATGGCTCGACTCTACACATGCATGGCTCGATTCTACGTTGTCCTGCGCGCCGGTCTTTGGCACACTGCGCGGCTACTTTTTTCAAGGATGGATGCCGTGCAGGAAATGATTCTGCCGTTGAAGCGTTACGCCCAGTTCGAGGGCCGTGCCAACCGTCGTGAGTACTGGATGTTCCAGCTGTTCATGCTGATCGTCTCCGCCGTGCTGATGGTGCCGCTCGTTGCCGGGCTGGTGATGCAGTCCGATGGCCTGGGCATCGCGTCGATCATCCTGTTTGTTGTGTTCTGGCTGGCCACGTTCGTGCCGGTCATCGCCGTCACCGTGCGCCGCCTGCACGACTGCAACCAGTCGGGCTGGATGTACCTGCTGGCCTTCGTTCCGTTCGGCGGCCTGGTGATCTTCGTGTTCGCGCTGATGCCGGGTACGCCGCAGGAGAATGTGTACGGCCCGGTGCCGACAGGACCGTAAGGCTGCGGGAGTCGAGCATGGCTCGACGCTACAGGGGCAATGAACTGAAGCCGGCATTTCGCCGGCTTCGCCTTTACTTGATGCTGCAATCGCCGAAGGACAGGTAGTCCGTGCCGGAACTGAACTGCAGCGTGCAGCTGGCGGTGAACGTTGCGCCTTCTTCCAGGGCGCTCAGCTTGGCGGCCTGCTGCGCATCGTCGCTGGTCAGCCGGGCCAGGACATTGCCCTGGTTGTCGCCGGCCTCGATCAGCGGTTCGCCCGCCAGGTTGCTGGAAACGCTCAGTGCCACGGCGGTGAACGTCACCGTCTGGTTGAGTTGGTCCATGCTCAACGTCGAATTGCCGGCCTCTTCAAAGGCCTGGTAGAGCGACGGCAGATCCTGCGCGGCGTGGGCGGCCAGCGGGGCGAGCAGGCCGAGGGACAGGGCGATCAGGGTGGTGTGCTTCAAGGGAATCTCACAATCATGGGATCCAATCCCATGGCGGTCATGGCGCGGATGAACGCGGCCTGGTCGGCGGCAGGCTGCCCGCCCTCCGTGGCTGCGCTGTAAGCGGGGCGATCCAATGCCCCGGTGGCCGGCAAAATAGGGGAGTGCCGCGTCCAGCGCAACCGGGTCATCGCGCGCGTGATACATAGCGTGACGTTCGATCGATGTGATAATCATTCGCGTTTGAGGTAGACTGCGGTCCCTTGTGAACCGGCGGCCGTGGGCCGCTTCTGCCGCCGCTGATGAAGCATTTCGTCCTGCCTTCGCGCCGGGGCCGGTTGGCCCGCGGCCTGGCCGCCTTGATGATGGGTCTGCTCCTGGCCACTCCGTACGCCCATGCGCAGCAGCGCAATCCGCTGCAGAAGATCGGCCACACCGTGCTCGACGAGCCGGCGGCGAGCTATCGCTTCGAGCATTTCGTGGTGGACAGCCCCGACCAGCAACGCCGCTGGCGGGTGAACCTGGCGATTCCGGCCAAGGCCGGCAAGACGCCATCGCCGGTGCTGTACGCGCTGGATGGCAATGCCGTGGCGATGGTGCTGGACCAGCCGCTTCTGGCCGAGTTGGCCGCACGCAGGGCGCCGCCGGTGCTGGTGCTGATCGGCTACGACAACGACCTGCGCATCGATTCGAAGGCGCGTACCCGCGACTACACCGCATGGATCGACCGCGCCGACGATGAGAGCGGTACGACCCAGGCGGTCGGCGGTGGTGCTGCCGCGTTCCTGGACGTGATCGAGCGCCGCATCAAGCCGGAAGTCGAGCGTCGCGCACGCATCGATACGCAGCAGCAAGCGCTGTGGGGCCACTCGCTGGGCGGGTTGTTCGTGCTCAATGCGCTGTACACCCGCCCCGCAGCCTTCCAGTCCTATCTGGCCGCCAGCCCGTCGCTGTGGTGGAGCCAGGGTGCGGCGCTGGGTGATCCGGAACAACAGTTCGTGCAGAACGTGCACGGCCAGCCGGCAACGCTCTGGCTGATGCTGGGCGGTGCCGAGCGTGTCGGTGATCGCGGCAAGCGTGACATGAACAATCCGCGCGTGGTCGCGCACCTGCGCCGCATCGGCGGCGCCACGCCGGATGCGGCGATGCAGCTGTCCGAGCGCCTGGGCAAGGTGCCGGGTATGCGCGTGCAGTACCGCGAGTTCCCCGGCCTCGGCCACGGCCCGATGCTGCCGGCGTCGTTCCACGCGGCGCTGCATGAGCTGTACGGCGTGACCGACCGCAGTGCCGGCGACGGTGCGCCCGATGGCGGTGACAACGCCGCCGAATGAATCCCTTCGCACGCGATGCCGTGCGACCCCACTACCCAGGCGAGGCTGCCGACGTGCAGCGGCCCAGGCAACCGATGAATCCCGCGCCACGTGGCGCGGCCTACGTGTGCAAGGAGCCTGCCATGTCGTTCCGTCCGTCTTTCCGTCTTACCTCCCTGGCCGCCGGCCTGCTGCTGGCGGTGACCGCCAGCGCGCAGCCGGTGTTCGATCAGCCGGCCAATGCCACCTTCAAGGGCGAGGTCGTCTCACGCGGTGAGAACGTGGTTCCCGGCAGTACGGCCGACGTGGTCGGTCGCGGGTTCGTGCCGGGCCAGAAGGTCAGCCTGCTGCGTGGCGACAGCGTGCTCAACACGCAGCCGCTGGTGGTCGATGCCGATGGCAACTTCAAGACCCAGCTGAGCATTCCGGCCGACGCCGTGCCGGGTACCCACCCGGTGGTGGTGCGCGCCAGCCAGCCGGCCGCAGCCACGGTGCTGAAGCTGCGCGTGTCGCCGCAGCTGCCGCTGTCCGGCCAGGCGCAGTTCGCCACCCAGTCCAACAAGCTGGTGCCGGGCCTGTACCAGTCCGCCTACAGCGCCGCCAGCAATGCGGTGTTCGTGACCTCGGCCGTGGGCCGTCCGCCGGTGACCCAGTCGCAGCTGCTGAAGCTGGACCCGAAGTCGCTGAAAGTAACCAAGGCGATCACCCCGGCGCAGGTGCCGGGCAGCACCAATGGTGCGGTGTACGCGGTCTACGGCGTGGGCGTGGATGACACCAATGGCAATGTCTGGGTCACCAACACCCGCCAGAACTCGATCGCGGTCTACCGCCAGAAGGATCTGTCGCTGGCCCACCAGTTCCCGGTCGATGCCGTGCCGCATGCGCGCGACGTCGTGGTCGATGGCACCCACGGCAAGGTGTTCGCCTCGGCCACGGGTGAGGACCACCTGTCGGTGTTCGATGCCAGGACCTTCAAGGAGCTGCCAGCGGTGACGCTGGAGTCCGGCGTGGATGACGGCAAGTTCACCCCGATGAGCCTGGTGCTGGACGAGAAGGGCGGCAAGCTGTTCACCGTCAGCATCGGCACCCCGGAAGCGGCGGTGATCGACGTGGCCAGCAGCAAGGTCGAGAAGGTCATTGACCTGGGCAATTCGATCAGTGCGTCGGGCGTAGCCTTCGACGCGGCACGCAACCGCCTGTACGTGGCCTCGCAGGGCACCGACAACCTGCTGATCGTCGACGTGGCCGCCGGCAAGGTGCTGCATGACGTGCCGGTCGGCGCCGGCGCGCTGAACGTCGCCTTCGATGATGCCTCCGGCCTGGCCTACGTCAGCAACCGTGGCGCCGGCACCGTCACCGTGGTCAACGGCGACGGCAAGGTGGTCGCGAACCTCGATGGTGGCACGCTGCCGAACCACGTCCGTGCCGATGGCAAGGGCAACGTGTTCGCGGTGAACAAGTCGCGCGGCGCTGAAGACCCGAAGGGTGACCGCATCACCCGCATCACCCCGAAGCAGTAAGTCACACGGCAGGGCGGCGTGCGCGTCACCCTGCCAGCAAGGAGAACAAGCATGAACATCGCGTCCCGTCTGCGCCTGTGTGCGCTTCCGTTGGCTGTCTCGCTGGCGCTGTCTGCCTGTGGTGGTTCTTCGGCGCCCTCGGATACCGGCAAGCCGGCTGAGTCGTCGACGGCAGCCGCGGCTGCGGAAGCCGCATTGCCGGCAGGCTGGCAGCGTGTGGCCGGCACTGATATGCCGTCCGCACACGACCAGAAGGCCGTACTTCCGGCCAAGGTGCATTCCGATGACGGCGCCGACGTCGAGGTGGCCGATACCAGTCGCATCATCGCTGGCGGCGACGACGTCATCGCGGTGATCGAGGCGCTGGGCCTGGGCAAGCAGGTGTTTGCCGCGCCGAGCAACACCACCACCCAGGCCGGCCTGGCCGCGCCGCACCAGTTCCTGTTCAACCGCACCACGGGCGTGGAAGGCGTGCTGAGCCTAAAGGGGTCGCTGTTCCTCGGCAACAGCCTGCGCCGCCACACCGAACTGGCGAAGAAGCTGCGCGAAGTGGGTGAGCCGGCCGTGGTCATCGACGATCTGCAGCCGGCGCCGGACAAGGTGCGCAAGGTCGCCGCCGCACTAGGGCTGGCCGAGGCAGGGCAGGCACTTGCCACACAGGTGCAGCATCAGCTCGACGAGGCTGCAGCGATTGGCAAGGGCCTGGGCCATGCGCCACGAGTGATCCACGTCTCGGCCACCGGCGCCGGTGGCTCACCGACCGTTGCAGGTGCCGACAGTGCGTCGGCGCAGCTGATCGCACTGGCGGGCGGCATCAACATCGGTACCGAAGCGGGAGTGAAGAACTACTCGCAGCTGAGCAATGAGGGCGTGGTCGCGGCGGCACCGGAAGTGATCCTGGTGACCGAGCATGACCTGCAGCTGTTCGGCGGTGCCGAAGGCCTGTGGAAGGCGTACCCGACGCTGAAGCAGACGCCGGCCGGTCAGGCCAACCGGGTCTGGGTGATGCCGGATGTGCAGCTGAAGTACACCAGCGTGGGCTCCGGTGCCGGTGCGCTGGCGCTGGCCAAGGCCCTGGCGGCGTTGCCGAAGGCATGAGTCCGGCGGATCGGCGCCGCCGTCGCGGGCGGACGATGTTGCTGGTGGCGCTATTCGCACTGCTGGGGGCAGTGCTGGCGTCGTTCGCCGTGGGTCCGTTGCGGTTGCCGCCGCTGGAGGTGATGCAGGCGCTGGCGGTGAAGCTGGGCCTGCTTGATCCGCAGGCAGTCAGCAGTCGTGACCTGGCTGTGGTATGGCAGTTGCGCATTCCGCGCGCCCTTCTGGGCGCGATGGTCGGTGCGTCGCTGGCGATGGCCGGCGCCAGCCTGCAGGGCCTGTTCGGCAATCCGCTGGCCGACCCCGGCATCGTCGGCGTCAGTCAGGGCGCGGCACTGGGTGCAGTTGCCGCCATCGTGCTCGGCGCGGCCGGTGCGGCCGGCTGGCTGGTGCCGGTGGCCGCGTTCGCTGGTGGCGCGCTCGCAATCGGCCTGACCTACGCATTGGCCCGACCGGGCAAGGGGACGGGCAACGCTACGCTGCTGCTGGTCGGTATCGCGATGGCCGCGTTCTGCTCGGCGCTGATCGGCTTCCTGACCTATATCGCCAGCGAAAGCGAGCTGCAATCGCTGGTGTTCTGGCAGATGGGCTCGCTCGCGCGCGCCAACTGGGCCGACGTGGCGGCGGTGGTGCCGTTGTTCGCCATTGGTGTGTTCGCACTGCAGCGGCTGGCTACGCCGCTGGACATGCTGGCGCTGGGTGAACGCCAGGCACAGCACCTCGGGCTGGATGTCACACGTACGCGTCGCCGCCTCGTGGCCTTCAGCGCGCTGCTGGTCGGGGCAGCGGTGGCGTTTGCCGGCTCCATCAGTTTCGTCGGCCTGGTGGTGCCGCACGTGGCACGCCTGCTGGTCGGCCCGGGACACCGCTGGCTGCTGCCGTTGTCCGGGCTGCTCGGTGCGCTGTTGATCGTGGTGGCCGACACTGCCGCGCGCACATTGGATCCGCCGGCCGAGATTCCGCTGGGCCTGTTCTCGGCCGCACTGGGCGCGCCGTTCTTCCTCTGGCTGGTGCTGCAGCAGCGCCGCAAGGCTGCGCCATGAGCGTGCTGTTGAAACTGCACGAGGTGGTGGTGCGCCGCCAGCAGCGCGAGATCCTGCATGGCATTTCGCTGGCGTTCGAGCCGGGTACGGTGACCGCGCTGGTGGGCCCGAACGGCGCAGGCAAGTCCACGTTGCTGGCAGTCGCCGCCGGTGACCTGCGCGCTGACGCGGGCGAGGTAAGCCTGCTCGGCAAGCCGTTGGCCACCTACAAGGCCGGGCCGCTGGCACGTGAGCGCGCGGTGATGCCGCAGGAGCACGGTGTGCGTTTCGCCTTCAGCGTGGAGGAAGTGGTGGCGATGGGGCGGCTGCCGCATCCGCCGGATCCGGTGGTGGATGACGCCCAGGTGGAAGCCGCCATCGATGCTGCCGAACTGCAGGCGCTGCGCCTGCGCGAGGTGCAGCAGCTCTCCGGCGGCGAGTCCGCCCGGACCACGTTCGCGCGCGTGCTGGCGCAGGACACGCCGCTACTGTTGCTGGATGAGCCGACCGCCGCGCTGGATCTGCGCCACCAGGAACGCACACTGCGCAGTGTGCGCGCCTGTGCCGAGGCCGGCGCATGTGTGATCGTGGTGCTGCACGACCTCAATCTGGCTGCCGGCTATGCCGACCGCATCGTGCTGCTGGAGCAGGGCAGGGTGGCGGCCGATGGCACGCCGCTGCAGGTGCTCACCGAAGACAATCTGCAGCGGGTCTACCAGCAGGATGTGGTGGTGCTGGAGCATCCGCGCCGTGGAGTGCCGCTGGTGGTGGTGACCTGAGTCAGCGTAGCGCGCTTCACCGCGTATCATGCTCGACGGGATTTCCTTCAATGGACTGATGCAATGATCTGTAATGTTTCGCGTGGCGTGCTGCTGGCCCTGATGGTCGCCTCCGCAGGCGCCGCCAATGCGGCATCGACTTCGCCGGTGTCGCTGATGAGCGCGGCCGCGCAGGCTTCTCTGATCGAAACCCGGTACTCGGCCGGTGATGGCGCGCCGGTCGCCGCGATGACCACCCGCTACTTTGCCAATGATGAGCTGTCGGTCAGCTGGGATGACCAGCAGGTGCTGGTGCTGTGCAAGGAAGCGGCGTACCTGAAGATTCCCGCCGCCAAGCTGAAGGCCGGTGCGTTGACCACCGAGCAGCGGCAGATGATTACCTACCAGGCGGTGATGTCGGGGCTGGGGGCGATCGCAGCCGTGGCCGAAGCGGCCGGTGATGCGGTGATGGTGGCCGACGATGGCAGCGAGCTGCGCCGCACGGGTGAAAGCAATTGGGCCTACGGTGTGGAGCGGTATGACGTCACCACCCAGCGCATGGCTGACGGCGCGCTGCGGGTGCGGGCGCGCAAGACCGAAACCGTGAACAACGCCAAGCCCGCTTCGCCGGATGATACGTTCAGCACGGAGGATGATCAGGCGGCTCGCCTGTCCGAGCTGGCACCGGTGGGGAGCTGGACCGAGGCGTTGATCCGCGGCGGCCCCCGCCAGGCGCAGGTGGACCCGGCGATGTCGCTGAAGGGCTGGATCTCGATGGGAGACGACCAGGCTGCGACGGTGGGTGAGGCGCGCACGCTGCACGAGTGCAAGTGAGGTCGGCTGGGGTCAGAGCCCTTTGCCCGTGGCAAAGGGATCCGACCCCGATGCCCGTCGGCCTCATCGTTCCATTTATGTACGCAATATTCACTTGCGCGCCAGATTGGCAGGTCTAGAATGCGCCCCATGAACCGGATGCCGCTCCTGAAGTTTTTCACCCTGACCCGCGCAAGCGCGGAACGGGCGTGTCTGCCTGGAGCCCCACGAGGCCGTTGAGACGGTCATCGCTGGACCTTCGACAGAGCGCCCTCCGGGGCGCTCTTTTCGTTTCCGCAGTTCCATTCCCCGTAACCCGATGTACCGCAAGGAGAACGTGCCATGCACCAGATCGCCGAGACCGAACGCTAGCCGCGCACCCTGTCGCCAACCGGGGTGCGCGGCCCCTGGAGTTGGCTTTGCAGGAACCTCTTTATGAACACCCAGACCCTTTCCCGCCGTCGCAACCTCGGCATCATTGCCCACATCGACGCAGGCAAGACCACGCTGACCGAACGCCTGCTGTGGAAAAGCGGCGAGATCCATCGCGTCGGCGAAGTGCACGATGGCAATGCGACCACCGATTTCTCGGCGATCGAGCGCGAACGTGGCATCACCATCGGCGCGGCCGCCGTGCAGGCACAGTGGGCGCCGCGCGACCTGCCGCCGCATCGGCTGACCCTGATCGATACCCCCGGCCACATCGACTTCGCCATTGAAGTCGAGCGCTCGCTGCGCGTGCTTGATGGCGCCGTGGCCGTGTTTTCGGCCGTGGATGGCGTGCAGCCGCAGTCCGAGACCGTGTGGCGCCAGGCGCGTCGCCACCGCGTGCCGCTGATTGCCTTCGTCAACAAGATGGACCGCGTCGGTGCCTCGTTCGAGCGCGTGCTGGAGCAGCTGCAGGACAAGCTGCAGGCGCGACCGTGGGCATTGGGCGTGCCGCTGGGCAGCGAAAGCGACTTCAACGGCTGGGTCGACCTGGTCGATGAGCGGGTACTGCGCTGGCAGGACGGTGCGGTGGCGACGATCACGCCGTGGGACGACTCGGCGCGCGCCCTGTGGCAGGCGCAACGCGACGCACTGGTCGAGGCTGTGGCCGACCATGACGAACTTCTGGCTGATGCCTGGCTGGAAGGTCGCGCGATCGACGCCGAGCTGCTGCGTGCGGCGATCCGTCGGGCGACGCTGGCCGGTGCCGGTGTGCCGGTACTGGCCGGTGCCGCGTTCAAGGACAAGGGCATCGAGACGCTGCTGGATGCGGTGGTCGATTACCTGCCGTCGCCGCTGGATCGGCCGGCCGTCACCGCTGAAAGCGAGAGCGGTGAGGTGGTGCTGCCGCCGGACCCTGACGGTCCGCTGGCCGGCCTGCTGTTCAAGATCACCCACCAGCAGCACGGTGCCCTGAGCTTCGTGCGGCTGTACTCGGGCACCTTGAAGGTGGGCGACGCGGTGTCCAGTTCGCAGCATCCACAAGGGCGGCGCGTCAGTCGCCTGGTGCGGGTGCAGGCCGACCAGACCCACGATATCGAACAGGCCGTGGCTGGTGACATCGTCGCGGTGCTCGGCTGGAAGGATGCGGTCAGCGGTGAAACGCTGAGCGGGCGTGCGCAGCCGCTGCGCCTGGAGAATATCCAGGCACAGGCGCCGGTGCTGGCGTGGCGGTTGGAGCCGGCGCGTGCTGCCGACCTGATCCGGATGGCACAGGGCTTGGCCAGCCTGGCCCAGGAAGATCCGTCGTTCCGTGTCGAAACCGATCGCGACACGGCGGAGACTCTGGTCTGGGGCATGGGCGAGCTGCATCTGGAGGTGATGGTCGAGCGCCTGCGCAGTGAATGGAAGGTCGACGTGGGCGTAGGTGCGCCGCGCGTGGCCTACCAGGAGACGCCGATGCGTGCGATGACCGGCGTAGTGGGCCGGCTGGTCAAGCAGACCGGCGGCCAGGGCCAGTTCGCGCATGTGGTGCTGGATGTGGCCCCGCGCGAGGACGACCAGGTGGTGTTCAACGACCGCATCGTCGGTGGCGTGGTGCCGCGCAGCTTCATCGCGGCGGTGGAGAAGGGCGTGCGTGCCGCGCTGTCGGAAGGTCCGCAGGGCCATCCGGTGGTCGGCATCGAGGTCAGTCTTGTCGATGGCCAGACCCATGCCAAGGACTCTTCGGAGATGGCATTCCATCGCGCCGGCGCCGAGGCGATCAAGGCCGCGCTGGCAGAGGGCGGCACGCAGCTGCTGGAGCCGGTGATGGCAGTGACGGTGCATTCGCCGTCGGCATCGGTGGGGGATGTGGTCGGCGACCTCAACCGACGCCACGGTCGCATTGCCCGCATCGACGACCAGGATGGTCGTGCCGAGGTCAGCGGTTTCGCGCCGCTGGCGCAGCTGGTGGGCTACACCACCTCGCTGCGCTCGCTGAGCCAGGGCAGGGCCAGCAGCCAGGCGCACCTGCATGGCTACGAGCCGGTGCGCGCTGCATGAAGAAGGTGAGGGAGCCCGTTCGCGGGCTCCCTTTTTTGTATTGGCCGGTTCCCGTATCCACGCATGGCGTGGATCTACCGGGTGTCGTTGGGGTTTGCCCATCCACGCATGGCGTGGATCTACCGGGTGTTGTTGGGATTTGCACATCCACGCATGGCGTGGATCTACCGGGTGTCGTTGGGATTTGCCCATCCACGCATGGCGTGGATCCATGGGCGATCGGGTTGCGGGCTCTGCAGTAGATCCACGCCATGCGTGGATGCCGTTCTCAGGGGATCCGTTTTTGCACTGCATCGCAACAAAACTGCAGAAAAAGCTGGATTAAAGTGATGCCTCACGATAAATTGCGCACCCCCCGTTGCTCGCCGCCGCCCGCACCCTGCCCATGCGTGATGACAAAGACCCCGGAACCCTGGAGCTGACCCTGCCGCGCAAGCGCGGTCGTCCGCCCAAGTTCGGGTACGCGATGAGCGATGCGCAGCGGGCCGCGCGCTACCGTGCGCGCAGGGCAGGGCAGGCCAATCATGCCGACGTGCGCTCCTGCAGCGACATGGTGCTGCTGGACAAGATCCGTGCCGCGGTGAGCGCGCGCGACACCGAACTGGCCGGGTTCCTGGTCCACGTACTCTGGCAGCGCTATCCCCTGCAGCTGAAATAGTTCGGCGGTGGGGTGGCCGTTGTCATCGAGCTTGTTGATAATGCGGGATTCAGGTTGTTCCCGCTGGCGTGCCCGGGATGGCAGGCGCGCATGATCGAACGGTTCCCAAGATGACCACCACCAGCGACACCACCACCGAAGCGGCGCAGAGCGGCGCCCCCCTGTTCTATACCCGTCCGGTGCCGCTGCAGGCCGATGTGCATGCCGATCTGCGCATCCTGCCGGGCAAGCTCGAGTTCGCCGCCGGCAACAACGCCATTCCGCTGGTGCTGGGCGAGTTCTCGCTGGCCCTGCACCACTTCCCGATCCTGTTCGCCGGCCCGGGCGCGGTGCCGATGGCCGCCGTGGGCGTGTCCGACCAGAACCTGTTCATCAAGGACGGCCTGTGGGAAGACGAGGCCTATATTCCGGCCTACCTGCGCCGCCACCCCTTCATCTTCATCGACACCGGCGCGGAGAATGACTTCCTGCTGGGCATCGACGAGGAAAGCCCGCGCGTGGTCAAGGGCGGCGAGGAAGGCCAGCCGCTGTTCGTCGACGGCAAGGCCACCGAAATGGTGCAGCAGGCGTTGGAGTTCTGCGGCCAGTACACCCGCGAGCACGAACAGACCCTGGCCTTCTCCAAGGCCCTGACCGACAACGGCCTGCTGGTCGAGCGCAACGCCACCGTGCGTACCCCGGATGGCCGCGAGTTCAACCTCAATGGCTTCCTGGTGGTGGACGTCGAGAAGTTCGTTGCACTGCCGGAAGCAACCGTGGTCGAGTGGCACCGCAGCGGCTGGCTGGCACTGATCCACCAGCACCTGATGTCGCTGGGTCGCTTCAATGACCTGACCCGTCGCCAGGTCGAGCGCCTGGCCGCCTGATCAAGGCACTGGCAGGGTTCCCGCTGCGTAGGAGCCCTGTCCAGCCTTCAGCACGTCCAGCAGGCGCCGCGCATCGGCCCAGTCCGGCGCGGCGTCATGTGCCAGATCGGCCAGCTCCGCCGCGATGGCCGCATGCTCGCATTGGCCCAGCATCTGCAGCGTGCCCTGCAGTCGGTGCGCGTGATGGCCTAGTGCCGATGCGTCCGCGCGATCGACAACCCGCTCCATGCTGTCGAGCTCATCGCGGATGTCGGCGATGTAGGCCGCGTCCATGTCAATCGTCTGCACGGCTGCGTCCACGCCCCCTGGTCGCGCAATGCCGAGCGCAGGCAGCAGGTGGGCGGCGCGCAGCGGTTTGGCCAGCACCGCGTCGAAGCCCGAGCGGCGGCAGCGTGCGCGATGACGCCGTCCGGTGCGGGCAGACAACGCGATCAGGCGAATTGCCTGCCCGGCATGCCCACGCAGTTCGCGCGCCAGCACGTGACCATCGATGCCACGCAGCCCGATGTCGATCAATGCGATGGGGCGGGGCTGTCGCGCCTGTTCGGCCAGGGCTCCAGCCACGTCCTCCACGGCGCACACCTCAGCGCCCCAGCGTCGCAGCTGTTCGGCGATGACGTGGCGATTGAGCTCGTGGTCCTCGACCAGCAGCAGGTGCAGTCCGGCCAGTGGCGTACCGCTTGTGCACAGGCCCTCGGCATCCTCGCTGGCGCCTGCCGGATACACCGGCAGGCGCAGGATGAAGCGACTGCCACGGCCCAGCACGCTGTGCACGGTGAGGTCGCCGCCCATCGCGCGGGCCAGCTCGCGCGCGATGGAAAGGCCCAGGCCGCTGCCGCCACGCTGCTGTCCACTGCTGCCTTGCTGGAAAGGCTGGAACAGGACAGCTACCTGTGCAGGTGCGATGCCGATGCCGCTGTCGATCACCTCCAGCAGCAGCTCGCGGGGCCGCGCCGCTGGCATCAGCTGCAGGCGCAGCTCGATGCCGCCGATATCGCTGAATTTCACCGCGTTCGCCAATAGATTGCTGGCAATCTGGCGTAGCGCATCGGCGTCCACCAGGATGTTCGACAGGGATGCGTCCTGGACATCGAGATGCAGCTGCAGGCCTTTCCGCTGGGCCTGAGGCCGGATCGCCTCCAGTGCCTGCCGGCACAGCTGAACTGCATCGCAGGCTTGCGCATGCGGCTTGAAAGCGCCGCTCGCAAGGCGCGAAAAGTCCAGTGCGCGGTTCAAGAGGCTGCGCAGGGATTGGCTGGCCGTACTGGCAGCGTCCAGCAGATCGCGTTCACCCTTCGGTAGTGTCGATTGCCCCAGCAGCTCGATCGAGGTCAGTACGGCCTGCGCCGAGTTGCGCATCTCGTGGCTGATCACTCCGATGGCATGTGCGCCGCTGCGATCACCGCGCGCCCGCAGGTGGCGCATTGCGAGCCACAGCAGCGGCAGGGCGATCAGCAGTGGGGCCAGCAGCAGCCACCCGCGCGGGGGCGACGTCTGCATCCACTCCAGTGCATTCCCGGCCGCGGCAGGCAGCGTCTGTCCCGCCCAGAGTCGAAGGAGGCCCGCATGCTCCTCCAGTGTGATCTCGCGCAATGCCTGTTGGATGCGCCCCAGCAGCTGCTGGTCTTCGTGGCGGACGAGCAGGTAGAGGTCGGTGGAGAAGCCGCTGTCGAACGACTGCAGGCGCAGGCTGCCATTGAAGTGGCGTCGAACCAGGGGGCGCAGTGTGGGCTCCAGGCCGATCGCCACGTCCGCCAGGCCCGATTCGACGGCGGCCAATGCCGCGTACCGATCAGGCAGGTGCCGCAGCCGGACCTGTGGGTGATGTGCGTGCAGCCAGCCGGCGTAGGGCCCGCCTTCAACGACGGCGACGACCCGCGTGTCGAGTTCGTGCATCTCCCGTGGCAACCACTCGTCGGCACGTCCGGCCAGCAGGGTGGCGCCGCCACGAAAGCGGCTGGACGCGGCAAGGTCGGGGCAGGGGAGGGCCTGGTGCCTCGCCCCGCCAAAGACCATGACCAGATCGGCCTCGTGATGGCACACCGCGAGGATCGATGCGGCGGCGGTTGGATAGGGCTGTTCCAGGAAACGGAGCTGGGCGTGCCGGGCCACCAGGTTGGCGTAGCCATGGGCAAGCGTTGGCGGTGATGACGTATCGGCCAAGGCTGCGGGCAGCGGGCGCAGGGAGGGGGTCGTGGCGACCCGTACCGTGCTGCCCGGCAGCCAGCGTGGCGACCGGATATCTTCGGCCGAGGCAGCCGGCAGGAGAAGGAGCGCCAGCAGCCCGGTGGACAGAAAGCGGCGGCGCAACGGCAACTGGCGCCTCACGGTGTCTCCAGTCGTTCGCGCAACGCGTAGATCTCCACGTCGCTGCGCAGTCCCAGCTTGCGCAGCACGGCAACCTTCTGCGTGCTGACGGTCTTGATGCTGCGGTGCCGGCGCAGTGCGATCTCGGAGACGGTCAAGCCTTCCAGCAGCAGGCCCAGCACCTCGCGCTCGTTGCGGCTGAGCTCGCCGCGATCGCCGGCCAGCCTGACGTCCGGCGGAACCCGGGTCAGGCCTTGGGAAACCCGCACGATGGCGTCGGACAACGCAGGAAGCGGCTCGGCCTTGCTGACGAACCCGCTGAGTCCGGCATCGATCAGGCTGTTGAGGTTGGTGGTGGGCGAGAGCGTAGCGAAAGCCAGCAACGGCGTGCGCGGGAACTCCCGGCACAGCCGGGCAACCAGCTCGATGCCGCCCAGGTCGCCACGGGCAAGCGTGAGGTCGATGATGGCCACATCAACGTGCGTGCCTTGCAGGCTGCAGAGCAGAGCGTCGCTGCAGCCATGGCTGGCGACAATGTCGAAGCGGAGGTCGCCTGACAGATGGAGGGCGGTGCCGCGGCGGACCACTTCGTGGTCGTCCAGGAGCGCCAGGCGTAGCCGACGCGGTGCAGGAAATCCATTCATGCGCGGGAGGTGGTCGGCGCCCGTGGGCGTGGCCGTCATTCTGGCGCCGCTGTCGCGTCGAACATCGAATGTGTTGCGTTTTTACGACTATTCCTAAAGATCGATTTGTGCGGCCGATTGGGCCGGGCCTACTCATTTGTGGTGCAAATGAATATGGCGCTGGTCAGGGGTGTGCGCGTGGCTTCCGCCGTGGCCACTGGGGCTATTAACGTGACGCGTCACGTCGGCATGGCCTTGCGCCCCTGCCCTGGGTAGGCGGCTCCGTCAGGGCAGGGGAGGGGGCTATCGAGTCTGTACGCGGGGGATCGACATGCGATCCAGGAATTGCGCCGGCGTGATGCGGGGCAACTGTTCGGCATGGGCGGCCGAGAAGTGGCGCAGACCGCCCCAGAGCGCGGTGTCTCCGATCAGGAAGCAGCGGTGCTGGGCGCGGGTGACGGCGACGTTGAGCAGATTGGGCTTGCTGGAGGCCCAATGCGCCGCGCCCACCGTGTCCGTGTCACACCCCAGCACCATCCAGACAATGCTCTCTTCCTTGCCCTGGAAGGTGTGCACGGTGCCGACGCGCTCCCTGCACCACGTGCGCAGCTCGGCGGTGCGTGGCGCCTGCGTGCCGGGCGGGGCATCCGCGCCAAGCCAGGCAGCCTGGTTCCGCAGCCGCTCGAGCAGGGCGTTCTTGATGCGTTTGAAGGGCGAAATGATATAGACCGGGGGCAGGGTTCCGGTGCTGTGATAGAGCGCCGCCAACGCCTGCTGCACCAGGTCGATCTGGCACGGCACGACCTGCTTGTCGCTGGTGCGGCCGGGGGCGTGTACCCAGGCGCTGCCGCCGATGTCCAGGCTGTCAGCGGGTGGCCGCGCTGCGCTTGGCTCCCAGGGGTTGGAGAAGATCATCTTCCCCTCGTAGGCAATCGTGTTGGCAATGGAAAACATCGGTTCGACGCAGCGACGATGCACACGCAGGGGGCTGCCGATCCAGAGCGGCGAGCCCCCTGACTCCATGCGGGCACCGAGCGGGTTGGCCTCGTCGGCCAGTACCTGTACGGAGGTCTTGTCGGGCGAGACGTTCATGTCTGCGGGCAGTGCGCTGGTTTGGCCCAGCGCCTGCAACAGCTTGACCGGCACGGTGAACACCGGCTCGATCTGCAGCGGATCACCCACCACGATTGCGCGCCTCGAGCGCAGCAGTGCACCGACTGCCGCCTGCGGCACGGCCTGGCCGGCCTCATCGATGAACAGCCAGCCGATCGAGTCCGGTCCCAGATGGCGGAACTGGCGTGCGACGGAAGCGAACGTGCTGGAGACAACCGGCACGATCATGAACAGGCTCTGCCAGATGGCCAGCGCATCGCGCGGCTCCTGCAGCCGCTTGCCGCCCAGCAGGTGGCATAGCGCAATGACGTTCTGGGCGAAGCCGCCGCCTGTCTGCAGGACTTCGTGCAGCCAGGCCTGGTGAAGCTGCAGTGCCGCCACGAAGAGGTTGGCACGCTGCTCGTTGAGTTGTTCGCTGTTCCAGACGCCCTTGATCTGCCAGTCCTGATTCTCCAGTTCGGCCGCGGTGGCGGGATGGGATGCGTTGCCGAGTTCGGCTTTCAGCTGTTCCAGCTGTTCCGCCATTGCAGTCCACTGCTGCGCCCGTACCTGCGCGGCGGCCGATGCCTCGGCCAGGGCGCTCGCGGTGCGGTCCAGGTGCCGTTGCGCTGAATCACATTGCGGCCCGAGTTCGAGGCGGCGCAGGGTCCATTGCTGCTGATGATCTGCGTTCTGCGCCATTGTGGCCGCATGGCTGTTCGCACGTTGCCGATCAAAGATGCGGGCCCACCAGCCAGGCTTCTCTTCCTTCAGCAGGGTGCGTTGCGCCTTGAGCAGCGCGAGCTCTTCATCGGTCCTGCGGCGCTGGCTGTCGAGCGCAATGAATGCCTGTACGGCTTGCTCATGCGCGCGCTGTGCATCGCGAAGCTGTGAAGCCGTATACCGGCAGAAGCTCTCCTGATCGTTGTCGCTGATTTCACGGCTGAGCGAGGCGAGCCGATCAAGCTTTTCGACCAGTCCGTTGACCATCGCATCCGCCTGGTCGAACGCCTGCCGGGCCTCCTGGAAGCTCATGGCTGCCGGGCTGCTGCGCCATTGCCAGAGCGACTGGTGGCGGGTCGGGTCGTACCCCTTCGGTGAGGTCGTTTCGCCCTTCCTCGGGCCGGCCACGCTGATCGCCCGCACAAGCGCCTCGCGGTTGGCTTTCCTGCCCAGTGCGCAGCTGATCAGCCCCCAGGCATCGCTATCTGTTGCCGGTCGCTCATAGGCGCCCCTGCCATTCCAATCGAGCAGGTTGCGGGCCAGCGGCCGCAGGTAGTCAAAGGTCACGTCCCCTGTGCTACTACGCCAACACGAACTTCCGGGCTTGCCCAGTGAGCGGCTCTTCGGCAGGTCACGCGAAATGTTCTCCACGGCGGCGTTGTTCGACGATGCAACCACCATCTCGAAGCCGGTCAGGTCGGTCTTCAGCAGGGAGATCCTGCACGGCTTCTCACCTTCGAAGTTCACTTCGCGGGTTGCATCAAACGCAGCGGCGGGCGTTGCGCACTGTGACAATGCGCGTGCACGGCGCACGATGTTTTCAGCGAAGATTTCACGCAGCAGCGTGGTCTTGCCGGTCCCGGGTGGGCCATTGACCGAGAAAATGCCTGAGTCGCGCACCTGCTCGAAGATGCTGTTCACAGCGAACTGCTGCATCAGGCTCATCGTGTGCGCAGGATCACCGGGCCAGTGGCCCCGATTGATGTGCCGCGGCCGCAGCCGCTCGGAAATCAGCGTCTGCCCTTTCGGTGTGTACAGGTCTTCGCGCCGGCTTTCCGGCAATGGGCTCAGGTAGGCGCGCAGCGGGGCACTGGCAGTGCCCTGGTCCAGTGCGCCGATGGCGCGCGCGATATCCTCGACGAAGAAGCTGTTGAGGATGCTGATCTCCGCGTCCTCTTCGGATTGGGCCTCATCGTCCTCGGCGTCGTCCGCTTCCGGCGTTGACGCATTATCGGATCCCGGGGGTGCGGCCTTTGGTACCTGTTCCGGCTTCGGCTTGTCTTCAACGCTTTTCGCCCGGATGACCAGCAGGGGAGCGGATGCGTCGCCCGCGGACGGGTCATGACCCGACCAGGTGTGCAGGATGTCGAGCAGGCGCAGCAGGTCGCCGGGGCTGCAGGGCATCGGGCCCTCATCCTGTGCGGCGGGGGTGGCAGTGGTGCTGCGGAACGTTGCCACGTCGCGCTTGAGTGCTTCAAGGCTTGCCTGGAAGGCGTCAAAGTCCAGGCCCTGCAAGCCATGCCTGGAGATCGTACCCAGTGCCCACGGAACGGTCGACACCGAGATTTCACCCAGCTGCATCACGCCGTCGGCGTTGGCCCGCAGGCTGGCCGCGCAGGTCAGGCCTTCCAGTTCGGCCCGTTCGTCCTGCTCCAGCGATTCGTCATCGCTCGGCGTATCGGCCAGTACCCGCTGGGTGATGTCGGCCAGCTGGACCTTGTCGAAAATGCCGAGGTAGACATCGAATCCACTCAGCCTGCGCCCGGATGGCACGGGTGGGGACCACAGATCCTGCGGGTCCAGTCGCTCCAGCTGATCCCTGGACAGCAGCCGTACGCTCCAATCCGCGTCTTTCGACTCAAGGACCTGGCCCTGCAGATCGTAGGGTATGAAGAACTCAACCCTGTGCCAGAAGCTGAGGATCGCGCGGTGCCTGGCCTGCAACGTGTTGCGTCGTTCTTCCTTCAACTGCCTGTTCCTTCCATTGTGAAATCGGCTGCGGCCGGAGTGCGCCCTTCGCGGGCCATTGTGACCGGCGCGCACAGCCCTGCATTGGCCATTAGCGGCCGCCGCGGTCGAGTCTTGAGTGTTCGTGGTTCGGGCGCCAGGCTGCAATGCCGTCGGCGACCATTACTGGCTGGCCCGGGACGGTGGCGATGAGGGTACACATGGCTCCGACAGCGACTGCGCGCGTGCGGCATGGCCAATGCGGCTGCGGTGATGAATGCGACATCCGGCGCCAGCCAGATGTCGATACACGCTGCCGTCAGCGCACCGACTGCGGTACACGCCTCAGCTTGCCGGTGTCGTAGCCCATGGCCGCGATGCGTTGCACGGCCTGCTGGTAGTCGCTCTCGGATACCTGCGGCGTGCGTGCCATGTACCAGACATAGTCGCGCTTGCTGCGGGCGACAATGGTCTGCCCATAGTCGTCGTCCAGCCAGGCAATCACGTACTCGGCCTGTATCGGCCAGACGAACTGCATGCCCCAGATGGCGCCGTTGCCGTTCTTCTCGACCCGTCCAACAGGGTGCATCGACTTCTGCGGGGCGTCGAAACTGCCCTTGCGATAGGTGAAGGTCGTCTGGATGCGCCCGTCCGGCTTCAATGCGTAGCTCTCCACGGCGTCGAAGGCTTTGCGCTCCGGCCAGGACGGGATGTGGGCGATCACATACCAGTCGCCCATGAAGCGTGGCACGTCCACCGATGGCGGGCGGGGCAGGGGACGGGTATCGCTGGAACTGCAGCCGGAGCCAAACAGGCTCAATGCCAGCAGGGGAAGCAGCGAGCGCATGCGCATGTCACACCTCAACGGGGGCGGAACAGATAGTGGGCGACCAGCCACTGCTGGCCGTCGTCGTAGCCGAACAGCTCGGCGCATGCCATCCAGAACATGCGCCAGCGCTGCCACCAGATCTTCGCCGCGGCCTGGCCGTAGGTCGCGACAAGAACCGGCATCACCTGCTCGCGGGCTGCATCCTGGTTGGCCAGCCAGTGGTCGGCGGTGCGCTGGTAGTGGGTGCCATCCAGCAGCCAACGTTGATCGAGCCGCAGGTCGCGCTGGAAGTGCAGCAGCGTATCGGCCGCCGGCATCAGTCCGCCGGTGAAGAAGTGACGCCCCATCCAGTTGTCGCCACCCTCGGTTTCAAACGGGTACATCAGCGTGCGATGGGCGAAGATGTGCACGAACAGCGCGCCGTCGGGCTTCAGCCACTGGCTGATTCGCGCCAGCAGGCGTTCGTAGTTGCGCACGTGCTCGAACATTTCCACCGAGACACAGCGATCAAAGCGCGCGGCTGGGAGCTCGAGCTGGTTGACGTCGCGGGTCAGCACCTCGACGTTGTGCAGCCCCCGGGCCTGGCATTGCGCCAGGATGTGCTGGCGCTGGCTGTGCGAATTGGACACCGCCGTGATCCTGGCCTGCGGGAAGCGCTCGGCCATCCACAGGGTCAGCGAACCCCAGCCACAGCCCAGCTCCAGGATGTGCTGGCCATCGGCCAGTTCGGCGCGCTGGCCATACAGTTCCAGCATGGCCTCCTCCGCCTGGTCCAGCGTTTCGCACCCGGTGGGGTAGTAGCAGCTGCTGTACTTCAGGCGCTTGCCCAGGCAGGCCTGGAAGAAGGCTGCGGGAACTTCATAGTGCTGGCGGTTGGCCGCGTCGGTGTGCAGCGCGAGCGGGCTGTCGGCGAGCTCTGCGATGCGACGGCTGAAGCGCGCGGACTGCGCCTCGATACCGCCCGCCAATTCCTCATGCAGGCGCTGCGCGCACAGGCGACGGATGCCGGCGCGCAGCGCCGCATCGGGAACCAGTCCGCGCTCGGCCCAGGCGACCAGCCCGGTTTCCGTGTCGTCGGCCGGGTTCAGTGACGGGATCGCGCTCATGCGGAATGCTCCTTGGAAGAACGGGGGAACCAGGGGAAGAACATCGGCGTGCTGCGCTGGTAGGCGCGGTAATCGTCGCCGCGGCTGCGCAGCGCCTGCTTTTCGGTAAACGGAATGCCGCTCAGGTAGCGCAGGAATACGTACATCAGCAGCGGGCCGGCCCACGCCAGCCACCACAGTGGCGAGCCGACCGCGAGCAGGACGTAGCTGAACCAGTGCAGCCATTCGAAGAAGTAGTTGGGGTGGCGGGAGTAGCGCCACAGCCCATCGCGGCAGGTGCGGCCCTTGTTCGCTGGATTCGCGCGGAACCGGGCCAGTTGATGGTCGGCCAGGCTCTCGCCGCCGACGCTCAGCAGCCAGACGAGTGCGGCGGCCACGATCCACACCGTCATGCTTGTCTGCGGATTGGCAGCCACCGCGACGAAGGGCAGGGCGAACAGTACGACCAGCAATGCCTGGGCCATGAAGAAGCCGAAGATCCTGCCTTGATGCCCGTGCCAATGCTCGCGCAGGTAACGGTAACGCCCGTCCTCATCTTCGTGACGGACCCTATGCCACAGGTGCAGGGCGAGTCGGCTGCCCCAGAGGCCGCCCAGCAGCCCCAGTGCAACCCGCGGCACCATCGCGCCATCGCCCAGCAGCGCCAGCAACAGGGCCGAAGCGCCCACGCCCTTGGCCCAGAGCACATCGACCACGCCGATGTTGCGGTGGCGGCGCTGCCAGGCCCAGCCCCAGCTCATCACCAGCACGGCATACAGCAGGACCCACAACAGATTGATCATGACGGTGCTCCGGCCAAGGGCGGCGGGATGGTGCGGGAACCGCGACGAGCGGCCATGCACAGCAGCGAAAGCGCGATGCTCCAGCCCACGCCTAGCACCAGCAGGCCCTGCCATAGCGGCGCAGTGAAACGGACCGCCTCGAAACCGCGCGCTGCGGAGAGATACGCCAGCGGGGCCAGCAACAGGCCGAACAGGGCTGGCAGGGCAGGGTGGCGCAGCAGGAAGCGCATCGAGGTGGTCAGCGTCATCGCAAACGCGGCCCATAACGCCATGATCCAGGGCGGCGGCGTCCAGCCCAGCGGAGCCGCGGCGTAGCGCACGGTGCCGCTGGCGGCGGCACTGGCGTCGACCAGCCACGCGCAGGCCAGCGCCAGCAGCATCAGGCGAAGATCCAGCCGGGGTTGTGGCGATGTCAGTAGCTGGCTGCCGATGTAGATCGATGCTGCCAGCAGCGCAGGCCATTGCCAGCCGCGCCCGGCGCCGGCCACGGCGCACAGCCAGACCAGCTGGTTGCCAAGCAGATTGGCCCAGAACCGGCGCATCTCAGCTGCCCTGGTCCGGCGAGGCACCCGGACGATGCCCCGGGCGCGCCAGCAGCAGATGTGAAACGCCGATCGAACGCTCCAGGAAGCCGCCCTCGCAATAGGCCAGGTAGAACTCCCACAGTCGGCAGAAGCGCGTATCGAAGCCCTGCGCCAGCACGTCGGGCAACCTGGCGAGAAACCGTTGGCGCCAGGCGCGCAGGGTCAGTGCGTAGGAGTGGCCGAAGTCCTGCTGGGCGATCAGCTGCAGGTCGCTGGAGCGGGTCTTGGCGGCCATGATCGCGTTGATCGACGGAATGAAGCTGCCCGGGAACACATAGCGCTTGATGTAGTCGACGCTGCGCCAGGCCTGCTCGTAGCGGTGGTCCTCGATGGTGATGGCCTGCAGCAGGGCAATGCCATCGGGCTTGAGCAGGCGCTGCAGCGTGGCCATGTAGGTGTCCAGGTATTCGGCGCCGATGGCTTCGATCATCTCGATCGATACCAGCTTGTCGAACTGGCCCTGCAGGTCGCGGTAGTCCTGCATCAGCAGCGTGACCTGATCCTGCAGGCCAGCTGCCCGCACACGTTCGGCGGCTAATGCATGCTGTTCCGCGGAGATGGTGGTTGTGGTGACATGGCAGCCATAGTGCTGCGCCGCGTGCAGCGCAAAACCACCCCAACCGGTACCGATCTCCACCACGCGGTCGCCCGGCTTGAGTTGCAGCTGCTGGCAGATGCGGTCCAGCTTGCGCCGCGAGGCGGATTCCAGCGACTCGCTCTCTTTGGTGAACAGGGCCGAGGAATACATCAGGTCCGGCGACAGGAACAGGGCGAAGAAGTCGTTGCCGAGGTCGTAGTGCGCGGCGATGTTGCGGCGACTGCCCTCACGGCTGTTGCGGCGCAGGCGGTTCCAGCCACGCAACAGCCAGCCGCCTACGCGCGCCGGGCCGTGTTCCATGCTGTCGAGCAGATCGCGATTGCGCACCAGCAGGCGTATCAGGGCGACCAGGTCGTCACAGTGCCATTCGCCGTGGATGTAGCTTTCGCCTGCACCGACGCTGCCCTGTGCCGCCACCTTGCGATAGAACGCCGGGTCTTCGATGGTGACGGTGACATGCAGTTCGCCGCGGGCATCACCCAGCCAGACTTCGCCCAGCGCGTCGCGCACGCACAGGCGGCCGTCGCGCATCGGGGCCAGCTGGGCCAGCAGGCGGCGGCGCAGGAAGGCATCCAAGGCGCCGGGGCGCGGCAGCGCGACCGAAGGAGTCATCGAGTTCATCGCGGTTTCTCGGCAAGGGTGGGGTGGTCGTGCACGGGATTGCGTTTCAGCCACAGACGCAACGCGTGCCAGTGGATGGCGGCCACCACCTGGGTGGTCATCAGTGGGTAGCAGGCCAGGACGCGGGCCAGCCCGCGGCCATCCAGGGCGTGCCGTTGCATGACCTGGGTGGCATCAAACTGGCGCGCGCCGTCGCGCCAGACCTGCATGTGCACGCGCAGATCCTCATCAGGGCAGTTGAACCGCCAGTCGTAATGGCAATCCATCGGCATGAAGGGCGAGACATGGAAGCACTTGTCGAACCGCCAGCGCAGCGAGGTGCCTTCGTGCGTGGCCGTTGCGACTGGCAGCACGTAGGCGTGCCGTTCCTTCCAGGGCGTGTTGGTGATCTCGGCGACGATGCAGTCCAGCGTGCTGCCATCGGCCCGGTAGCAGTAGTAGAAGCTGACCGGGTTGAACACGTGCCCGGCGAAGCGGAGATGGGTGAGCAGGCGGACCGGGCCGGTGGGCCGGTAGCCGAGGGTGGCTGCAGCGTGGTCGCGCACTGCATCGGCCAAAGGCCGCGCGGGATCGCCGAAGTAATCGCTGCGACGGAATTCGGCCAGGTTGCGGCGATTGATCGACCACAGCCAGCGCCCGGCGAACACGCTGTCGAGCTCATCCAGGTCGAGCAGCAGCTGTGCGATCGGATAGCGGAACGCATGCGGGTGTGGAAGGTGCCGGCGGTGCATCACCTGCCCGAAGTAGAGCGCGCTGGCGCTCATGCGGCCACCTCGCCGTGAGCCGCCATGACCCGGTGCGGCTCGCAGGTGCGCAGGGCATCGACCACGCGGCGGGCGCTGCGGATGCCGTCCTCATGGAAACCCCAGCCCCAATAGGCGCCCGCGAACCAGGTGTGACGGCGGCCCTGCAGCTCGGCCCAGCGCTGTTGCGCGCGCACTGCCGCATGGTCGTGCACCGGATGGGCGTAGCGCAGGGTGCGCAGCACCTTGCCGGGGTCGATCGCCGCGCTGCGGTTGAGCGTGACCACCAGCGGCGTGTTGCCGGGCAGGCCCTGCAGCAGGTTCATGCAGTAGCTGACCGTGCACGGCGCGGCAGGGTCGCGGGGCACATGGGCGTTCCATGCCGCCCACGCCTTGCGGTTGCGCGGCAGCAATGACGCATCGGTATGCAGGACCGCTTCATTGGTTTGATAGCGGATGGCGCCGAGCACGTCGCGCTCGATGGAGTCGGCGTCACGCAGCAGCGCCAGGGCCTGGTCGCTGTGGCAGGCCAGGATGACCTGATCGAAGCCTTCCACGCCGGCCGCGCTGTGCACGCGCGCCCCCCAGGGCATGCGCTCGACCGACTGCACCGGGCACTCCAGCCGCTCATGCACCCGCCAGCGGGCACGCAGGGCATCGACATAGCGCGCCGATCCGCCGCTCACCACCCGCCACGGCGCTCGCCCGGTCATCTGCAGCATCTGGTGGTTGGCCATGAACTGGGCCATGTAGCGGGCCGGGAAGTCCATCACCGTGGCCGTCGGGGACGACCACAGCGCGGAGGCCATCGGCAGCAGGTGCTCGTCGATGAAGGCATCGCCGTAGCGCTGGCTGCGCAGGTACTGCCCCAGCGTTGGGCCCTCGTCTTCTGCCAGCAACAGGGGGGCATCGCGGTAGAACCGGCGCAGGTCGGCCAGCATGCCCCAGAACCGCGGCGACACGAGGTTGCGGCGCTGGCAGAACAGGCCATCCAGCGAGGTCGCGTTGTACTCCACGCCGCTGCGCTCGCTGTGCATCGAGAAGCTCATCGTGGTCGGCTGCGAAGCGACGCCCAGCTCGTCGAACAATGCGGTCAGCAGCGGATAGTGCTGGGGATTGAACACGATGAAGCCGGTGTCCACCGCCATGCGCATGCCTTCCACCTGCACGTCGTGGGTGTGGGTATGGCCGCCCAGGTAGTCGTTGGCCTCGAACAGCGTGACGTCGTGTTCGCCGTCCAGCCACCAGGCGCTGGCCAGTCCGGCAATGCCGGAACCGATGATCGCGATGCGCATGTCAGTACCTCGCCTTGGCCAGCACCCACTCGGGAATCGGCTTGAGCCCTTTGACCAGCCCAAGCGCCGCCATCGCGCGCAGCCCATACCAGGTCAGGTCCACTTCCCACCAGCGGAAGCCCTGGCGAACGGTGCCCGGGAAGAAGTGGTGGTTGTTGTGCCAGCCTTCGCCGAAGGTCAGCAGGGCCAGCCAGAGGTTGTTGCGGCTGTCATCGCGGGTCTCGAAGCGGCGGCGGCCGAAGCGATGGGCCAGTGAATTGATGGTGACCGTGGCATGGAACAGCACGATGGTGGAGATGAAGAAGCCCCACACCAGCAACTGTGGTCCGGAGGTGTGCAGGCCCGGTACCCATCGCTCCAGCCCGGCGCCCAGTGCATACAGCGCTGCGGCCAGCAGAACCGGCACGGCGGTATCGAAGCGGTCCAGCCAGCGCAGTTCGGGGAAGCGCGCCAGGTCCGGTACCCGCGACAGATCGGTGGCAAAGGCCTCGCGGGTCAGGAACCAGCCCATGTGGCTGCGCCAGAAGCCGCCTTCACGGGGGGAGTGCGGGTCCAGCGGCTGGTCGGCGTGACGGTGATGGTGGCGATGGTGGGCAGCCCACCACAGCGGCCCGCGCTGCACGCTGGAGGCGCCGATCACCGCGAACACGAACTGCACCGGACGCGATGCCTGGAAGGTGCGATGGGAGAAGTAGCGGTGGTAGAACGCGGTGATGGCGAACATGCGCACCGCATAGAGTGCTGCGGCCACGATTACCGCAGTCCACGAGAAGCCCACCCAGATCACCGCGAAGCAGGCCAGATGCATCAGCGCGAAGGGCACGGCGCGCAACCAGTCGATGCGCCCCGGCCGCTCGCCGGTGGCGTCTGCGGCGTTGCCGGTATCGAACCAGCGCTGCAGCGTGCGCAGCAGGTGCCAGCGTCGACGGGGAAGGGGCGCTACAGAGGCCATGGCGGATCTCGGCGGGTGTCGTGTCTTCCTTTACGCAGCAGGATGCGCAATGGATGCGCCACGGCGCAGTAAATTTCCATTTCA
This sequence comes from Stenotrophomonas sp. S4, assembly GCF_054187805.2. Lineage (NCBI taxonomy): Bacteria > Pseudomonadati > Pseudomonadota > Gammaproteobacteria > Lysobacterales > Lysobacteraceae > Stenotrophomonas > Stenotrophomonas sp. S4. Next base: position 2,346,800 of record NZ_CM196188.1, read on the forward strand.
CCTGGGCGTCACGATGCAACGCTCCACCAGGGGTTGCGCCCACGCCTGTTGCCAGTCGCTTGCCGGTTGCTCGGCCGGTGGCGAGCGGAAGCGCACCGTCACCTGCGGGTAGCTGCCGCGCGCATCGCGCAGGTTGCTGGTGCCGCGGAACTCCAGCAGGCGGCGGTCGGCAGTGGCGTAGACCAGGGCCAGGCGCGGCGCGATGCCGCCGTACCAGGTATCAAGGCTGACCTCGATGGCCTGGGCGTCGATACCCTGCCAGCGAACAGGACCGGTGCGCCGCACCTGTACCGGGAAGTAGCGCTGGCGCGCCGGTACCAGGAACGGTAGCGTGATGCGCTCGCCCCGCAGCAGCGCCGGCCAGTGCAGGCGCACCGCCGCGTCGAATCCCGCATCGATCACCGCATCCGTCGGCAACGCAAGCTTGCCCTGCCGCAGCGGGCTTGTGCCATCTTCCCGCCAGGAGATCGACACCGAATCGCCGGCGGCCTCCACCTCGGCCTTCTGGCCGCTGCGACGATCCTCAAGCGAGTAGCCCCGTGCCTGCGGCCGGGCGCTTGCCGGCAGATGCTTGCGGGCGAATGGCTGGCCGTCCGGGCATTGGTACAACACCCATCGCTCGGCGCCCTCCGCTGCCTCGCGCCGCCAGTGCACCTCACGGTAAAGGACGGCGCCCTGGCTGGAGGTCGCCACGCCCTCGCTTCGCAGCCAGGGCGCCGCCAGCGCAGCATGGGGCAGGCACAGCAACAGCCAGGCAGCGCGCATGGCGTTCATCCGGAAGGGAAGGGTCCAGGTGATACGGCGGGAGCGGCTGGTTGGATGCATTGCATTGCCTGCATCCAATTGCTGCCCCCGCCCGTACAGAGGACAGACCTTCACCCGCCCGCCGCGAACGCCGATGTACCCTGACGCCGCCAGCCACCTCCTCAACTTCGATAGCGTACGCATCGTGTCCAGCGCCCAGCAGCCGAGCAACGAGCCGACGAACTGGGCCGGTGACATGGACGGCGTGGCACGGCTGCGTGACCGCGACTGTTTCATGCGGATCTACGACTACTTCATGCCGCGGCTGTGCGTGTACCTGCGTGGCCTGGGCGTGCCTGAGGCGGTGGCCGAGGAGCTGGCGCAGGAGAGCCTGCTGCGGCTATGGCTGCGCGCTGCCGACTTCGATCCTGCGCAGGGGGCGCTGAGTACCTGGCTGTATCGCATCGCCCGCAATCTGCATATCGATCGCATACGGCGCGAACGCAGCTGGATGCAGGTGCAGGCGGCGGTGGAGGACGCTGCGACGGTGGATGTGATCGAACGTAGCAGCGCCGAGCAGTTCGCCGACCAGGCACGGCTGCGCCAGCGCATCAACGAGCTGCCCGCGGTGCAGGCGCGACTGGTGCGGATGTCCTATTTCGAAGCCAAAAGCCACAGCGAGATCGCCGAGGCACTCGGCATGCCGCTGGGGACGGTCAAATCACACCTGCGCCGCGCGTTTCTGCAACTGCAGGCCAAAGTGGGAGGTGCGCTGTGAATCCGCATCACCACCTGCATGAATCCACCTTGATGAGCTATGCCGCCGGCGCGCTGCCGGCGCCGCTGAGCATCGTGGCCGGCGCCCACCTGGAGCAGTGCCCGCATTGCCGCCAGCGCCTGCGCGAGGCTGAGGCGATCGGCTCCGCTCTGCTGGAACAGACACAACCGTCCACCGCCGATTCGCGGCGTGAGCAGTTGCGTGAGGCCATGCTGATGCAGTTGGCTGCGGAAATGCCGATTGCCATGACCGGAGCCGCGCGTTCCGTGCCGAAGGAGCGGCCCGAGGCCGACCCGGACCATCTGCCTGCCTCGCTGCACCCCTTCTTCGGCGCCTCGCTCAGCGGGTTGCGTTGGCGCTGGATGGCGCCGGGCGTGCACTGCATCCGTGCCGAGCAGATGCCGTCGCTGATCATGCTGAAGATCGCCCCGGGCAAGTGCCTGCCCATGCACAGCCATGGCCGCAGCGAGCTGACCCAGATCCTGCGCGGTTCCTACAACGATGCGCTGGGGCTGTTTGCACCGGGCGACGTGGCGGATCTGGATGAGGAAGTGGAGCATCAACCGGTGACGGCGCCGGGCCTGCCGTGCATCTGCGTGTCGGCGCTGGATGCGCCACTGGTGTTCAGTGGCTGGCTGGCGCGGAAGATCCAGCGGTTTGTGAAGCTCTAGGATGAGTGCGGCGATGGCAACGGGCGCGCTACGGGTTCTGTTGACCGGTGCTGCAGGGCTGGTGGGGCAGGGTGTGGCCCTGGCCTGCCAGCGCTCGCCCCGGGTCGCCGATCTGACTGCCCTGGTCCGGCACCCGGGCAGTCTCAATGGCACTGGCAGCGAACTGATCGTGCCTGACTTTCTGCGTATCCAGGAACGGCAGGATGACCTGTTGGGATTCGACGCCTGCTTCTACTGCGCCGGCGCTCCGCCGGTGGGCACGGCCGAGGCCGAGTACCGGCGGGTGACGCTGGACACCACCCTGGCCGTTGCCCGCGCCTGGGCCGCCGCGAATCCGCAGGGGTGCTTCCTGTATGTCTCCGGCGCCGGCGCGGATGCGCGAAGCCGGGTAATGCCATTGCGGGTGAAGGGCGAGACCGAGCGGGCACTGCAGGAACTGCCGGTCCGCACGGTCATGCTGCGCCCGGGTGGCGTGCGCCCTGTCGAGGGAACTGATACCCGCCATCCCCTGCTGAAGCCCTTGTACTGGGGTGGCGCACCGTTGATGAAGCTGGCCGGTGCGATTGCGCCATCGCTGATGACCAGCAATCTGGCCCTCGGCCAGGCGATGATTGCACTGGCCGGCAGGGAACATCCGCCTGCCACGGTGGAGTGCGCGGACATCAACCGGATCGCGATGGACGTGAGCGACCCGGTTGCCTGACCTCAGTGCGCGGCACCTTCCAGCGCGGTACGCACGGCCTGGGCCAGGTCGCTGCGGGTAAACGGCTTGGGCAGCAGCGCGGCTGCCCGGCCCTGGCTGCCCACCTGGTCGTGGTCGCGTGGATACCCCGAAGTGAACAGCACGGCGACTTCCGGCCAGCGTTCCCGCACTTCACGCACCAGCTCCCAACCCGACATGCCGGGCATCACCACGTCCGAGAACAGCAGGTCCACCCGGGTGTCGGGACGTTCCAGCAGCCGCAGCGCGGAGGGGCCGTCGTGCGCTTCCAGCACGCGATAGCCGAGCAGGCGCAGGGCATCAACGGTGTGCGCACGCACATCATCGTTGTCCTCGGCCACCAGGATGGTTTCCTCGCGCGGCGAGTAGCCCGCCAAGCCTGTCTGAGGCGCGCTTGCCGCGCAGGGCAGGGCCAGCGCGGAACGCGGGAACATCATGGTGATGCTGGTGCCGCCACCTTCCATTGAATCGATCAGCACATGGCCGCCGGACTGCTTGACGAAGCCGTGCACCATCGACAGGCCCAGGCCGGTGCCGCGGCCGACCTGCTTGGTGGTGAAGAAGGGCTCGAACACGCGCGCGAGGGTGGCCGCGTCCATGCCGTGGCCGTTGTCGCGGACCCGCAGCATCACGTATTCGCCAGGCGCTGCATCGGGGAACAGGGCAGCGTAATCGTGGTCGAGATGACTGTTGTCGACCTCGATCACCAGCCGGCCGCCGTGGGGCATGGCATCGCGGGCGTTGACGGCCAGGTTGAGCACCGAAGCCTCCAGCTGGCTGACGTCGATCTCGACGCACCAGACGTCCGCAGCGGCGCGGATTTCCAGCTGCACCAGCTCGCCCAACGCACGCTGCAGCATGTCATGCATGTCCAGCAGGCGATCGTTGAGATTGGCGGCCTGGCTGTGCAGCGGCTGGCGCCGGGCAAATGCCAGCAGGCGCTGGGTCAGGCTGGCGGCACGGCCCACGCCCTTGAGGGCGTTGTCCAGCGCACGGCTGACGATGGCGCCCGGCTCGCCGGCACGCTCGCTGAGCAGCATGGCGTGTTCGACGTTGCCGGAAATCACCGTCAGGATATTGTTGAAGTCGTGGGCGATGCCGCCGGTGAGCTGGCCCACCGCTTCAATCTTCTGTGACTGGCGCAGTGCATGCTCGGCCTGCAGGCGGGCGGTGGTTTCCACGGCCTCCGACACCACCGCCGTCACCGCGCCTTCGGCATCCAATAGCGGACGGAACGAAAAATCGTAGCTGCGACGGCCGGTGGGCAACTCCAGATCCAGTGCATGCAGCGAGCTGTGCCCCTTCGCGGCAGCGGCAACGGCCTGGTCCACCAGGGTGCCGACGTCGCCGCTGGTGGCGAACCACAGCGATTGCCCATAGCGCTGACCCACCACATCGGGCTTGTCGGCCAGTACGGCGGCCAACGAGGCGATATTGGCGTCGACCACGCGGCCGCCCTGGTCCAGCAGCACCTGGTGCTGGAAGCTGGATTCGAAGATGGCCTGCAAGCGTCGCTTGCTGGCCCGAAGCTCGGCAGTACGCGCCTGCACCTGCTGCTCGAGCAGCTGGTTGTCTTCGCGCAGGGCGAGCTCGGCCTGCTTCAGCCCGGAGACGTCGCTGCCCAGGCAGATGTAGCCGACCACGGTGCCGTCGGCGCCTCGCTCCGGCACGCAGTCCATCTGCACGAATCGTGACTCGCCACTGCGGTGGGCCAGTTCCACCTGGAAGCGGGTGCGCTCACCCTGCAGCACCCGTTCGATGCTGGGCAGGGCATGTTCGAAGGCGGAAATGCCACTGACATCGCGCGCAGTACGGCCCAGCAGTTCGGCCAGGCTGACGCCGTGCCAGTCGAGGAAGGCCTTGTTGGCGAAGCGGTAGCGATGCTCCCTGTCGAGCTGGGCGATCAGTGCCGGGACGGCATCGGTCACCTGCTGCAGCTGGGCCTGGCTGTCATTCAGGGCGGCTTGGGCGTGGGCCAGCTGGGTGCGCTCGTGCGCCTCCTGGCGGGCGCGGCGGATCGCATCCGGCAGGCGTTGCAGGCGCTGCTTGACCACGTAATCGCGCGCGCCACGGGTCAGGGCCTGTACCGCCAGCTCCTCGGTAAGCGTGCCGGAGACAAAGATGAAGGGCGTCTGCGGGATGCGCTCTCGGGCCAGCGCCAGCGCGGCGTCGCCATCGAATCCCGGCAGCACATGATCGGCCAGGATGACATCGAAGGCGCGATTCTCGATCGCCTCGATGAAGGCATTGCGGGTCCACAGGCGCTCGGCCTCGAAGTCGAGGCCGGCCCGTTGCAGTTGTGCGGTGATCAGCTCCGCATCAAGCGCACTGTCCTCCAGCATGAGGATGCGCAGGCGCTCGCTGCGGCGCGATCCATCACGCATCGTGCTGCCCCGAGCCGTTGGGGCGATGCGGCGGCGGCTGGTTGGTGATGCCCCAGAACATGCCCAGGCCCTGGATGGCGTCGAAGAACTCCTTGAAGTCCACCGGCTTGACCACGAATGCGTTGACGCCCAGTTCGTAACTGCGCACCAGATCCTGCTCTTCGCGGGAGGAGGTCAGCATCACCACCGGCGTGCTGCTCAGGTTCGAATCGCCACGTACCTGCTCCAGCACCTCCAGGCCGTTCACCTTGGGCAGCTTCAGGTCCAGCAGCACCACCACCGGGCCGCCGTGGTTGGCGCCGGCAAATTTGCCTTCGCAGCGCAGGTAGTCCAGCGCTTCGGCGCCGTCGCGTACATGGATGACATCGTTCAGCAACTGGCAACGCGACAACGCCGCCAGCGTCAGCTCTGCATCCTTGGGGCTGTCCTCTACCAAGAGGATCGGCCGCAGGTCCCTCATGGGTGATCTCCTGTGGAACGGGGTAGGGTGAAGTGGATCGTGGCGCCCTTGCCGGGTTCGCCCTCGGCCCAGGTGCGGCCGCCATGGCGGCCGACGATGCGGCGGACATTGGCCAGGCCGATGCCCGTGCCTTCGAATTCCTCGACATGGTGCAGGCGCTGGAACACGCCGAACAGCTTGTCCACGTAGCGCATGTCGAAACCGCAGCCGTTGTCGCGCACGAAGAAGTGGTCCTCCTCCTCAAGGCGCTCATGGCCGATCTCGATCGCTGCCTGCTCGCGCTCACGGGTGAACTTGACCGCGTTGGCCAGCAGGTTCTGCCAGACCAGGCGCATCATTGTCGGGTCGGCCTGCACCTCCGGCAGCGGCGCCAGTGTCCACTGCACGTCGCGTCCTGCGTAGTCCAGCGCCAGGCTGCGGCGCACATCCTTGGCCAGTGCGGCCATGTCCAGCCGCACCCGGCCGAGCGTGGAGCGACCCATCTGAGAGAAGCTCAGCAGGTCGTCCACCAGCGTTCCGGCAGATTTGGCCGACTCCACGATGGTATCCAGGAAGCGGCGCTCGGTATCGTTGAGGCGTTCGCCGGCCGAGCTGCCCAGTAGCTCCGAGTAACCGACGATGTGGCGGAAGGGCGCACGCAGGTCGTGGCTGACCGAATAGGAAAACGCTTCGAGTTCCTTGTTGCTGCGGACCAGCTGCTCGTTGAGCTCGGCCATTTCTTCGGCCTTGCGCAGCACGATGTCGACGATGGCGGTGCGCATCTCGTGGGCGGCATCGCGGTCGGCGTCGTTCCACGGCAGGCTGCGCTGCTGAACGGTTTCCTTCCAGGCCTCGAAGGAGCTGCGCGGCGACAGTGCCACGTCGGGTGCCGCGGTCTTGCGTGGATCGCCGCCCCAGCGCACGGTACGCAGCACTTCGGGGCGGAACCACATCAGGTAGCTGTCATGCAGCTGCGAAATGGACACCGCCAGTACGCCGCTGGCCACGTCGGACAGGCGCGCACCGGGCGCCCAGTCGGCTGCCAGGTGGTCACTGCAGTACGTCTCCTGCCCGGCCTGCTGTGCGGCCAGCCAATCGGCCAGGGCCAGCACGTCGGTTGCGGGCGGGCTCTGGCCCACACGCATGCAGTCGCCCTTGTGCACGATGGCGGCGCCTGCCGCGCCGGTCAGCGACAGCAGGCTGGCTTCATCGTGGCGCAGCGCAGCCATGAAATCCTCATCGCCGGCCATGCGTGCCAGCAGCTTTACCAGCACCGAGCGGCGCGCCACGCGCTCTTCGATGGCGCGGGCACGCTCCTTCAGTGCGATCTGCAGCGAGAGGATCTGGCCCATGAATTCGCAGGCGGTGCGCACGTGGTAGGGCAGGCGGCGCGGCTGCACCGTGTGGCAGGACACCAGGCCCCACAGCTGGCCCTCATGCACCAGCGACACCGACATCGACGCGCCGGTGCCCATGTTGCGCATGTACTGCAGGTGCACGGGCGAAACGCTGCGCAGCACGGCCAGGCTCAGGTCGGTGGCCGGTGCGTCGCGGTGTTCGTCGCTGCGCATCAGCGGGGCAGGGGTGTAGTTGCTGTCCGCGATCAGTCGCACCCGGTTGCGCCGGTACAGCTCGCGGGCCTGGGCCGGAATGTCCGACTCGGGGAAGCGCAGGTCCAGGTAGGACGGCAACAGGCCGTTGCCATCCTCGGCGACCACGATGCCGTTCCAGCCGGCATCGAACTGGTAGACCAGGGTACGGTCGAAGCCGGTCAGTCGGCGCATGTGCGCGGCCGCCAGCTGGCACAGATCTTCCACGGTGGTAGCCGATTCGATGCCGGTCATCAGTTCGCGGATCGACGGATACAGTTCTTCCAGCGAACCCGGCTGGCCGGGAACCGGTGCCTCCAGCTCGATCAGCAGATCGGTGGCGGAGCGATGCACCAGCAGCTGATGCCGCCCATGGCCATCCAGGTGCACAGCGCCGACATGGGCGCTGCTGCCCACCGTGGCCTGCTGGAACAGCGCCTGGAAGGGTGCCAGCACGCCGCCCAGTACTTCGCTGACATGCTGCATCAAGGGTTCGCCGAACTGCTGCAGCAACCCCGGCTGGCTGATGGCGCGCTCACGCACCCGCAGTGACTGTGGCTCCACTACCAGAAGCACGCCGTATGGCTGGATGGCACCGGGCGTGTGGATCGGTTCGCGCGCACAACGGGACTTAGCGGTGTCGTGCGTGGGCTCGGCAGAAGGCATCAAGGGCGGGACTCATGATTCGTGGATGGCTGGAATGGCCCAGCGCTGCATCCGGTATGCATGGATGGTGAAGCAAAATCGTGCATTCGCCTACCAGCACGTGCGCGTGAAGAACGTTTCATTCAAACCTGAATTCTTCATCTGAACATTCCAACAGCACTTGCATGTTTCGCGAAAGGTACATGTGCGCTGCACGCGCGCTCGACACCGACTTGCCTAGGGTGAACGCACATTCCTGAGTGACCACGTCCCGTGAACCTGCAGACCTTGCCTTCAACGCCATACCGCATGCTTGCCGACAGCTGCCAATTCGAGTTGCTGGATGTGGATGCCCTGCAGGATCCGGCCAGTGGGCGCCTGCTCCACCTGTACTCGCTGGTTGCGCGCTGCCTGTGCTGCGAAACGGTGTTCAAGGCGGAAGAGGGGCAGGGACTGGTCAGCCATACCGCCGCACGCGTGGTGCGATGCCCCACGGGTTGTGGCCAGCAGGCGTTCAAGCCGGCGTTGCTGCGTGCATGGCAGCCGCAGCGCGTCGCACAGGCCTGAGAGCACTGACACTGGGTCACAGCAACCCGGGATTGGCGCGCCACACCGCGAAGTTCAGCGCCGAGGCGAACGATATCCAGGCCAGGTAAGGCAGCAGCATCACCGCCGCGCCGCGATGGATGCGGGCGAAGGCAACGATCGTTGCGCAGACCAGGGTGATCAATACAAGAATGTCGACGAAGGCCAGCGCGCCCAGCTTCCAGCCGAAGAACAGCCAGCTCCAGAGGGCGTTGACGGCCAGCTGCACCAGATAGAGCGCCAAGGCCGGCTGTGCGTTGCGCCAGCCGCGTTCGCGCCAGACCAGCCACGCCGCAATGGCCATCATCGCGTAGAGCAGGCTCCACACCGGGCCAAACACGGTGGCAGGCGGTGCCCAGGCGGGCAAGGCGAGGGTGGCGTAGAAGCTGGCGGCGGATGTCGATGCCCACGCGCCGACTGCCGCCGCCGCAAAAGTGACCACACCCCATCCCAGAAGGCCCATAACCTGTGAACGCCGCTTCATTCCGTGCCGCTCCGTCCTGCGTTTACACGCTCATACGAACGGAAGCGGCAAATGGATGCAGCCCGGGGCGATCAGTCTGAAGAACCCGCGGCGCTTCCACTTTCGCCAGCCGGCAACAGCGAAGGGCGCTGATCGAACCATTCCCGCGCCTTGGCCAGATGCCACTGGCGCTGTTCGCCATCAAGCTCGATGCCCGCGCCCAGCAGCCCCCAACGCAGGTAGAGATCACCACGCTTGCGCTGCTCCAGCAGATCCAGCCGCGCACGTACCGACAGGCGATCATTCTCGGCCCGCAGGCCGTCGATCAGCAGATGACCTGGGCGCCAGCGCAACGTGGCCTGTGCATCGACCTGGCCGGAGTCGAGCAGCGACAGCGTCCAGCGCGGATAGTCGGTGCGCCTGGCGAACACCGCCAGCAAGGGGCGTGCATCGCTCAGGGTCAGATCGGTGGTGGCGTCCACCTGGAACGGGGACTGCGCGTCGATGCGGCCCCGCTTGAACACGGCACGGCCTTTCCACACGCTGCTGGAATCGGTGCCCGCCACCTGCACATTGCGCAGCTCCACGGTGGTGCCGGACAGATCGAAATGGCGCTGGTTGAAGTCGCCGCGGCGAAGCGTCGCATTCACGTCGACATCGCCGCCCATGTCCAGGCCCGCTACCTTGGCGCTGGCATTGCGGCCCAGCAGCCGCGCGGTGCCGTGGCCGACGCGGCCATCGGTGTCGAGCGTGGCGTCGCCGCTGAGGCTGCCGGTGCCCCGCAGCAGGCGCACCTGTTGGGAGCCAAGGTAGCGGTTGTAGGCGGCCAGGTCCGGGATGGTCGCTTGGCTGAAGCGCAACCGCGCACGAACGCCCTTGCGCAGTTCCTGCAGGCGGCCATCGCCGGTGAGGTCCACGGCCAGGTCACGCCCGTCGAACAGCCGCACATCCTTCGCATCGCTGGGCCGCGCGGTGAAGCGAGGCAACCGGATCGCCAGCTGTGCCTGGTTGGGGCTGCCGGCCTTCAGCTCGCCATGCGCGCTGGCGGTACCGGCCAGACGCACGCCGGCCACTTCGGCCACCGCCGCGGCGGAGGGAATGTCCACGGTGCTGCCTTCCATCAGTTCGCCATTGCGCAGGCGCAGATCGGCCTTCAGGGTGCCGCCGCCGTCGAGTTGCAGCCATGGTTTGCGCACGAACAGGGCAGGGATCCAGTTGAGCGAGGTGAAGGCCCATTCGCCACGCACGGTACCGGAGCTGCGTTCCAGCAGCTGGGCAGGGTGATGGAACGGAATCTCGCGCCCGGTGATGAGCAGGTCGGCATCGATGCCGGCGGCCGAATCCGGGCGTGGCGGCAGGCGGGCCTGCAGGCGCAGGTCGTTGGCCACATTGAGCTGCAGGGCCAGCACGCCGCGATTGGGCGCGCCATCGCCGAGGAAGAGCGGCACCTGCCAGAGCGCGTGGTCACCGGGTTGCAGCTGGCCATCGATCATGTGAACTGCCAGTTGCAGGCGGCCGGGCACTGGCGAGCTGGAGATGCGCGGCGTCTGCGCATCCGTATCCATGCGCAGGCCCTGGCTGCGCGCATCCACCTCCAGTTGCGCATGCAGCAGCTTCAACTTGGCCAGGCCGGGCGCCTGGTCGCGATAGTGGCGCGGATAGCTGAAGCGCGCGGTCAGATCCATGTCGCCCAGCAGCTGCACGCCGTCATAGCTGGTGTCCGCCTTACTGAACGAGACCTCGGAATCGAACAGTTCGGACGGACCGCCGCGAAGCTGCTTGAGGAACCCAACCGTGCCCCGGCCCTTGCCGATGATCAGCAGCTTGCCGAGCCGGGCACTGCGAATGCTGTCGCTGTGGATGGCGTCGAAACGCAGGGTCCAGCCCTGGTCGCTGCGCGGGGGCGACGGAATGGCGTCCTCAACGCGACTGATCTCGGCCGACACGCCAGTGGCCTGCAATCGGGGAACCCGCACTTCGCGGCTAATCAGGGGCAGGACTGCCAGGCGGGCGCTGGCACGCTCGGCGTGCAGTACGTAGACGGTGTGGTTGACGTGGCCGCGCATATGCACGTTCCAGGCAATGACGTGGCCCGGCAGCAGCGTGATGGCCGGGCCGGTCGTCATCACGAACTTGTGCGGCTTGCGGTTGGTGACCTGGTCGAACAGCGGGGTGTTGAGGAAGATGTTGCCGGCCAGCAGGTAGAGAACGTACACGCCCAGCAGGATGTAGCCAGCGACGCGCCATCGGCGGAGCCGGTGCGGGATGCGCGCGGAAGTAGGGGGCATGTACTGCTCTAAGGGCCGGAATTCACTCAACTATTGCCGAACCGATGGCGGTGGCGCGTGAAGCGGGTAGGGGACGCTTGCTGGATTCTGCTAGTGTCCGCCTTGCCCACTACGCCGATCCGTGAGGAATCGCATGGATATCCGAGCTGCCACCGCCGGTGACTTCGACGCCATGTGGGCGATTTTCAAGGCGGCCATTGCGGCGGAGGATGCGCTCCCGTTCGCCGGCACCTTCGAGGCCGGCACCTTTCGGAGCCACTGGTTCGGAGTGCAGGCGGCCTTTGTGGCCGTTCTGGAAGGGCGCGTGGTCGGAATGTACAAGATGGGCGCCAACTACCCGGACCTGGGGGCGCATGTGGCCAGCGCCACCTACGTGGTCGATCCGCTGACGCAAGGGCGTGGCATCGGCCGGGCGCTGGTGGAAGACAGCCTGGTCCGGGCCAGATCGGAGGGGTTCCTGGCCATGCAGTTCAATTACGTGGTCAGCACCAATGCGCCAGCGGTTGAGCTATACCGGAAGCTGGGCTTTGCCGTGGTCGGGACGCTGCCGGCGGCGTTCCGGCATCGGTCGCTGGGATTGGTTGATGTGTATGTGATGCACCGGTTCCTGTAGGACCAGGTGGGGCAGGGGCGGCCTGCCCGTGCAGCAAGAATCCTTGGCGACTCCATTGCAGAGGACCCGTAATGACTGCGGCAACCAGATTCCCGTTCCTTGCACCATCGGGGCAACGCACGTTCGTCATCGGCATCCTGGTGCTCACCTTGGTGGCTTGGATATGCATCGCCGCCGTCCTTGCCATCGGCGGTCGGCCTGTAGGGCAGCTCGTTCAGCTGCCCAGCCTTGACCTCTACGCCAACTACGAACTGCCCATACTGACCAGAGGAAGTAAAAACCCCACCGCTCAAGTTTGGCTATCCAGGGGCGAATTGTGGAAATTTGGTACAACCCAGAATGCGGACAAGCGATACTCGCAGAAATATTTGAGTGGAATCGGCACGGGCGGAGTCGAGTTGAGGAAAGAGTTTGTCGGGACAAAAGCAGAGGCGCTGACTCTAGAGCAGATGAAAATTGACAACTTCCTCTCGCAGACAGGTCAGCTCCCTCCAGGGAATAAAGTAAGAAGATAGGGGTTTCAATGAAGCTGGATTTCACGGCCGACTACGATTGGCAATCGCGAATAGACAGGATCCTGTACTACTACGTAGACAATGCTTCAGAATTCGACGCTCGGTCCTATGGCGACGAGGTGACGAGCGTGGCATTGCTCCTGCTGTGTCAAGACCCCGAACTGAACCTTAGCCGTAGAGTGCAATTCCGCAGGAAGAAGGCAGAGTTTTATACCGATGTCATGCTGGACTTGCCGACCATCGTCCCGCTTTCGATGAAGGAAAAGATGCGATACGTTTCCCGGGAGCTACTTGAGCAGCTTTCGGAACAGCTCAACAAAGTGAAGTTCAAAGATTTCGATAAGATTCGTTTTATTGGCGACCTGGAGATTTGGCTGAAGGACATCGAAAGCCGATATGACGGCCAGACGTCGGGCGCGTGGCAGTACGATCCAGGTGAGGGGTCGTAGTCGCGCGGTGTGTCTTCCCTCGCGCCATTACTGCTCTGGCAGAGTTTTCGCTGGTTCTGCCCGGGCGGCCGACCAGAGCTTTGGCTCTCAGTAGTCTGCTCTGGCTGGAAGAGGGCGTCGCCCAGGGCGAACGATTGGGAAGATATATTGAGGGTAGGGGAGGGCTGCTCCCTAGCCTATGCGGAGGCTGTAAAGTGCTGGTACGACTCGCCAATGCTCAGGAGTACATCCAAGCGCACGCGCCCCGCGTGTTTCGCAGATTCCTTGGTCAATGTCGGCATTTTCCCATTGACCAGTGTGTGCAAATGGCCCGATGTGGTCCGGCCTGCAATTCGTGCAAAGAAGCAGCTCAGATTGTGTCCACGGCCCGGCAGGACCTGCAGGAGGCCGCCACGATGGCCGACGCGGAAATGTCCATCAGGTCCCACGAACTGGTAGCTCTTGGGGGCGACCTATGACGGTGGCCAGGTCTATCACGTTGGCGGCTTCGAACTGGAGCTTCTTGCGCGGCTTGCTGCCGAGGCGTCTGGCCTCCATCATTCGGCGCCATTCGTGGGCTTGGGCAGCTGTCAGCGAAAGCCACGCCAGATTCCGGCAGTAGCTCGCGTCCCTCGGGGTGACCAGTCGGCCGCCCTTAAACGAAAAACCGATCCAAGGGCCGGTCAGTTTTCGAGCACGCATTGATCAGGCTCCATGCCAACGTAGGAGCCGGGGGCTGGGCAAGCGCTGTGCCAGCCACGCCTGCAGCCTAACAACATAATATACATTATGCGAAATGCTGTATCGGTCGGCGGTTGGCTTTGTCGGCTCCGCATGGCAATGGCTGAAGCTCTGGCTTGGCTCTTGCCTCCCTGTTGGCTCCTGTATGACGACAAAGAAGTGCCCTCCCTCAAGCCAACAGACGCCCTTTTTCTGACCAACAATCGCCCCTGACCCGATGGGCGACCGAAAAGATGCCCTCTGGAATCACAAACTGACTACAAGTTGCCCCGAAATGGAAGGCCGAGGTACTCGCTCGCTTCGTGGCAAACCGGCGTTCGCGTGTCTGCGCGCTGCAAACGACCAACCACCTTTGATAGCAGCCTGGTATCGATCCCGGTATGCTTGCCCTATGACCTGCCTGGCCTCGCTCGACCCTCGAATACCGGCGTGATCGCTTAGATCGATCACGCCCCTGTTGCTCATGTTGGTCAGAGCGCCGGCCTTATACCCCGGTGAGAGCACGCGCCAGATAAGCGCGTACACGTCGGTTCGATTCCGACCAGGGGCACCACCACTAAGCAGGACTTCTTGTCCTAGAGCGCAGGTGCGAGATGGTGAGTTCCCGTTCCGAAAGCCTCCACCCAATCTTGGTCGCCGCTGCCCAAAAGCGCGCGAGGTTGGCGGAGCATTGGTTGACCGCCGCGGAAGTATCTAGGATCGTCGATCCTGCACATAAGAACTCGCTGCCGACAGTGGCAACGAAGCTCCGCCGGCAGTGGCGGCTTCTCGCAGCATACATGGATCCGCCGTCGTCCCATTACCGCTACCCCGCATGGCAGCTTGGGGAAGATGGCCAGCCCGTCAGTCAGTTGCACGACATCCTGACGGTCTTGCGAGAGAAAGGGCCGTTTACGCCGGACGATCAGGGGCGCACGACCGGCTGGGGTGAGGTTGAGTGGTTTATGAGTTGCAACGCTTTACTGGACGGCGCGACCCCTGAGGAGGTTCTTAGGGCCGATCCTGCCGCGGTCTTGCGTGCGGCGCTCATCGAATTCAATGAGGAAGAATAGCCGCTATCTATTCGGTGCCTGAGCGTGAGTGACTCCTGATTACCGTGGACAAGTCACCCTAGTAGCCGAAGAGACTTGCCCGCTTGCCCGCTTGCCCGCTTGTTGGCGCGCACTTAAAACTGACCCAGGCTGCGCGTTGAACTTTGACCCACCCGGTGTACGGGGCTGAGGGTATCAGTTGGTGGTCTGGGTGGTGGCCTCCTTTGCCCTGATTCTGGCTTTGGTCTTGTTGGCGGCGGTGCTGTTGCGCAGCCGCCAGGAGTCGTTGCCGGTCTCCAGGATGTGGCAGTGGTGGGTGATGCGATCCAGCAGCGCGGTGGTCATCTTGGCGTCGCCGAACACCTGACCCCATTCGGAGAAGGCCAAGTTGGTGGTGATGGCGAGGCTGGTGCGCTCGTAGAGCTTGCTGATCAGGTGGAACAGCAGCGCGCCGCCTGAGGGGGTGAACGGCAGGTAGCCCAGTTCATCGAGGATGACCAGGTCGGCATAGGTCAGGCGCAGGGCGATCTGCCCGGCCTTGCCCTGGGCCTGTTCCTTCTCCAGCGCATTGACCAGTTCGATGGTGGAGAAGAAGCGCACGCGCAGGCGATGCTGGCGCACGGCCTGGATGCCGATGGCGGTGGCCAGGTGGGTCTTGCCGGTGCCCGGTCCACCGACAAGGACGACGTTCTCGGGGGTGTGGATGAAGTCACCCTGGTGGAGTCGTTCGACCAGTGCGCGATCAACGGGACTGGCCGCGAAGTCGAACCCGAGCAGGTCACGATGGACGGGGAAACGTGCGGCCTTCATCTGGTTGGCCTGGGCACGAACCTGCCGTTCGGCGGACTCGGCCTGCAGCAGTTCGGCCATCCAGTGTTCGGGCTCCATGGTGTGCAGGCGCATCTTGGCCAGCAGTTCGGGCCACTGGCTGGCCATGCCGTGCAGCTTGAGCTGCTGCATGCGCAGCGGCAGGTCAGGCGTCGACATGATCTGCCTCCCGCAGGGCGTCGTAGCGGGCCGGATCGGACACCGGCGGATGACGCAGCGTCACTCGCGAGGCGACCGTCTCGATCGTGCGGTCCGGATGCTGCAATCGCCCCAGCACGTTGAGCACGTGGTCGGCGCGCACCAGGCCGGACTCGAGTGCCAGTTCCACCGCCACCAGTACCGCTTCGAGCCCGTGCACGGGTACGGCGGCCAGCACCTGGGCCATGGCGCGGTCGCCGTGAGGCTGGCGCAGCAACACCTGCTGCAGCTTGCGCAGCGGATCGGGCATGGACAGGAACGGCGCGCCGTCACGCAGTGCCCCCGGCTTGCGCTGGACCAGGGCGATGTAGTGCTGCCAGTCGTAGTGGACCCGATCACGCTCGAAGCTGCGCCGGTGGCGGGCGACCTCGGCCTCGCCGACCACCACGGCCAGTTCGAAGGGATACACGCGCAGGCTGGCGACGGCGTGGGCGTGTTCGCACGGCACGCTGTAGCGGTTGCGCTGGAAGCTGACCAGCGCGGTCGAACTGACCCGCACCGGCCGCTCGATGTAGCCGTCGAAGGGCGCGGGCATCGGCATCAGGTGGGGCTGTTCGTCCTCCAGAGCTTCGGCCACGGTGATGTCGGAGGCATCCGGATGCGCCTGCATCGGCCAAGCGGCGCGGCACTCGCTGGCGAGCCAGGCATTGAGGGTGTCCAGATCTGGCCAGTGGCGGGCCCCGGCCTCGATCCAGATCTGTCGGCGCCGGTCCTGCACGTTCTTCTCGACCCGCCCCTTCTCCCAACCCGCGGCGCGGTTGCAGAACTCCGCGGCGAACAGGTAGTGGCTGGTCATGGCGTGGAAGCGGGCGTTGACCCGCCGTTCCCGGTGCTGGCCGATCCCGTCCACCGCCGTCTTCATGTTGTCGTAGATGCCGCGGCGCGGCACGCCACCGAAGGCGGTAAACGCCTGGGTATGAGCATCGAACAGCATCTCGTGGCTCTGGGTGGGATAGGCCACCAACCAGAAGGCGCGGCTGCAGGCCAGCTTCACGTGGGCGAGATCCAGCGGCATCTTGGCGTGGCTGCCGACGAAGGCGTACTCGCGGCTCCAGTCGAACTGGAAGGCTTCACCCGGAGGAAAGTGCAACGGCACGAAGGCCGGGCGGCGGCTGGCGCCGCCGGCCGCCTTCCACTGGCGGATGAAGGCCGTCACCCGGGTGTAGGTGCCCGGATAGCCGATCGCCTGCAACTGCGAGAACAGCACCTTGGCGGTGCGTTGTTCCCGCCGGGGACGATGGCTGTCGGCACGCAGCCACGTCTCCAACTGGGACCGGTAGGGATCGAGCCGGGAGGGCGAGGCTCGCCTGGGATAGACCGGCTCGGACTGGCCGCTGCGCAGCCATCGCCGGATGGTATTGCGGGATAGGCCCGTGCGCTTGGCGATCTCGCGCAGCGGCAGGCCATCGCGGAAATGCATCCGCCGGATCTTGGCCAACATGACCATGGTGATCACTCCTGAAATCCCCCGAGCAAAAGATGCTCAGGATGTGGGCTTCAGGTGGGTCAGTTTTACCCGCGCATCACCGCCGAAAGTGGGTCAGTTCTGGATGCGCGCCAACACCCAGGGTTCTACACAATCCGGGCACGCCCCGCAGGGCTACCTCCGACTATGTTCCGCCGATTCTTCCAGCACTACGGCCCAGATCAGATCGCCCCTAGATCCTTGACCACGGCCTGCCCGTTTTGCAGGAACCCAGCCAGCAGCCGACCACCCGCCACCTGCCGGCCCATCTGCTCATTGAGGTAGCTGGACTGGAGGCGCGCATGGGCCATTAAATCGGTCTGGGACATGCTCGGCATCACCGCCTGGAGCGGTTCGCCGGGCGATGCCAGCTGCCCGCCGATCGGCTGGACTCGGGTCGGGCGCTGACTGTCGCTCTTGGCATACGCCGTGGCCATCATTCGCCCCTTCTTCGGCGACCAGCCGCCCAGCACTAACTCGGTCCCGAGCTGCTCTAGCGGCAGGCCTGCCTCGGCCGCCGCCTTCTGGTAGTTCGGCCATAATTGATCCACCACCAACCCCAACTCGGCGGAAAGCTGCTCCATCGTGAAGTCCGCACGGAAGCTAGCTTGCAGGGCAAGTTCGTAGATGCGAAGGAAGAACTGCGTGGAGCCACGAGTGGCCAGCGCCAGGTTGTGCTGAGGGATCAGAAGCAGCTTCGCCCCCGCGGAATGCTCCCCTGTTCGGGCATCCTCTGCCAAGGTATCCACGGCGACGACAAGGTGGTCACGAGTGAGCAGAACGTTGAGGATGCTCATAGCGGGCTCGTCTAGGTGTCCGCGAACTATCCCCTGCCCGCCCCCGCCTGTCGAGACTGCCATGTCGACCGAAATCACGGAAATCCTCGATCGCCTCCACGCCTGCGAGGCAGGACTTGAGATGCACCGCGGCTACCTAAAGGCGATGGAGTATGCGTTGCGAATCTGCGTACTGACCCATCCTACACCCAGCGACCTCTCCGACGCATGGCATCAGCTTCTGCCAAACATTGTGGCCAAACACCGGGGCGACAGCAGCGATCCCTTCGCCGCAGCTTTCGAACAATCGCTGACGGTTCTAACCGAGCAAATTGGTGCGGTAGATCGCCCTTCATAGGCTACGACCACATTCTCGGAGACGGTAGCTTGGCGCTGCTTGCCGCGTAGTCAGGGCTCTTCAACGGCCTGGATAGGCACACGCAGGCATTCGAGGACTGCAGTGAATCCAGAGAAATGGATCGGGTGATCGTCCCTTAGCCTTGGAAGCGCCCCCCTCATCCGTCGGCTGGATGCCTCCCAGCCAAGCTCCCCATCGTGAAGGCGTACCCGGCTTCCTCCAGAAGTGCTCTCATGCGCAGCTCCACACGTCGGGGGGAGCGCAGTCCATTTGGCGCATAGAGAGCATATACGTAGCCAGCACCGTCAATGATCTCGCGGCGGACTGCGCACTCGGTTGATTCAGTAGCTTCGCACCAGACAGACATTAGCCTAGCCGGGCTAATCGATTGCCCATTGCGAAGTCGGAAGAAAAGCCAGCGCACGCCTGGCGGTTGAGCTAGATCTACTCTAGCCATTGCGAGCCCCGGATTCGTCTGGATAGATCACTGAGAACTTCAGGATCCAGGCGAGGGCGCTCATCTTTCGAAGAACGTGGTAGATCTATGCGCTCACTACCGTTCACTAGTGCGGGGAGATCTGACTGCAGATCAATCCACCACTCGGAAGGAAGCCGGAGCCCAGTACCCGTTCGATCGTAGATGCATATCGGGAAATTCATAGCGTTGCTCCTAGATGTACCGAGCATACGCTTGCACAATGTCAGGTCGGAATGCGACTGCTACAACGCTGACGCATCAACTCTCTTTGCACATATGAACACGTGTGCTTCGTCTCGCTGAACTTTTAGGAACGACTCAAGCCAGCAAAGAGCAGCGCCTCTATTCGCAATCACCCTTCCCAGCTTTTCAGTCAAACACCGCGCGCATTCCATTCCTCCAGGGCTTTCCCCTTGGCAGGTCCGGCACTGAGCCATCGTCGTCGTGGTCGCCGGGCGCGATTGATACATGATCTTCGTCATCAAGTTCACAGCTTGAGCGTGGGACGACATTTTGGCGATCCTGTTGATACGGAAGGAGCCGCGCTTGGCGCGGCCACTCCTTATGCATCAACGACGATTGTCGCGATCGACACCGACATTTGGGGCCTGGCCGGGGCTTGGCTGACCAGGCTCAGTGCTGTTCGGCTGCTGCTGTTGCTGCCCTTGCTTTCCGGCCAAATCCTCACCGCCGAGGTCCTTCCCGTCTGTTTGGCCCTGCTGACCCGGGTGCTTCTTATCGGCATCCGAGTTGCGATTGTCGTTCTGTTGCTGGGAAGTGTTGTTCATGTCTTACTCCGATGCAGCCATCTGCTGCCACCCCACAATGGCCCCCAGCGTGTTACGCAGCCGTGCCCGATTGGCGCCAGTATGAACAAGCGCCATGAACAGGCCGCCGATTCTAAGGGTGTACAGTGCAGCTCTAACAGGAGAAGAACATGGAACGCAAGAGGAACAAGGATTTCGTTGACGTCGAACGTGAACTCACGCATTGGGGATTGGCATTCAACTCTGGTGCGCTACCGGCCATTAGCTTCCGCCATGAAGTTGACCCGGTCATCCGGCTCGCATGTGACATCTACATCAGAGACCCGCACGGAACGCGCGCAGAATGGCTGGGTGACCTCGAGGGCAGACTTGCGGCCCGATCCAGTCTGCGCGGTCACCCTGGCGCAGCGGAGATCGCAGGTCAATGCTGGTCGCGCCTCTCTTGCTCCTAGGAATTTTCTTCGCGCGAGGCTGCGTTGTTCCCTTCTCGCATGAGCTGATCATTCAGCACGTGAACGATGGACATGACCGCATCGGCGAGCGCTCTTGAGTCGCTGATTGACCCGTAAAAGTAGATCTTGGAGCCTTCAACCCGGACTTCTGCCAAGGAGAGCTGAGACGCCAGCGCCTCGCACTTCCTCACGAAGAGTTCGGTCCATCGGGAACCCGGCGCAAGATCCAACAGCGCAACGATAGCCTCATCAGTCGAGGAATCGACGCGCTCATGTAGATGAGGGACATCGAAGCCGACGATTCTTGGAAGCATGGAGGCGCTCAATGGGGGATCCTCTAGCATATGGGCAATTTTAGTATCACCCACGATACGCCTGCCCACAATCCAGCCAAGCCCATGTCTCTCCTACCCTCGATAACGCGCGCTAATCGTCCACCCGTGTACCTTGGCTTTCAGGACATTGGGATTTCCGGGTAAGTGCCTACGCGAACAGCCCTTGGCGACTGGTGCTCGTTGTGGAGTTAGGCGTTGGGGAGATTCAATGCCAGCTCATCGGCGCGCGTGCGCTCTTCATCGTTTAGTTTGTAGCCAAGCACAGTGTCGAAGGATGGCGGGCACCGCCTCGATTCGACGCCTCAAGGCCGAAAGTAAAAATGGGCGGAGCGACTCTGGTTGTTATATGCCGCACCAATGATTGCAAACTCTCGTTGACATATCGGGAAGACGAGCAGTCCATCTGGCCGTGCGCGACAACTCACTGATTTGACAGGTATTGTGTAGGTCGATAGGAGCTGATAGGTTCGGCGATCTGCGCTCGGCCTTAGTGCCCTGTCCGCGTATGGACGCTGCCAACAAGAGGAGCTTTCCAACGACGTTAGACAATATCGATATCAGCACCAAACCAAAACCCACGCCCAAGCCCAAGCCCAAGCCCAAAGGCTGAGAGCCGGTGAGGTTTCGTGTGTGATCCCAAGCCCCTAGGGGGCGATAAGACTTGAAGACGTTCCCGCGTAGTCACGGGAGAGCCAGCTGCGCCCGTTCTTCAGTCCTCAATTTCAAGAGGTGAGCACAGACCTATTCAATCGTGAAATTCAAATCGATTGTCATGCTTGACCCAAGCGGGCCCCGAAACCGGGGCCCCAGATGCTGCCGCCTGAGAAACTGCAGCGTCGCGCGTTCTTGGGTCCTAGTCAAGTGCTGCCTACTGGCAGCGCTTTAGGAGATTCGCGATGAACGTGTACCCGCAATCCATGCCTACACCGAACGCTGAACTGCTCACATTAAGCAACCAGCTCGATTTTGAAACTGCCGACCTAGGCTGGGTCATAGAGCCCGCATGCGTCGCGTCCGATTCTCCCAAATTCGAACCCCCCGCCCCGATGGAGACGCGTGGGCCGCAGGTGTTGTGCGCCTTCGGCCGGCTGTACCGCTTGGATGTGAATAGCGACCAAGCCTCCTGACGGATCCCCAGGTGCTCCCGAACTCCTTTGCTACTGGCTGATCCGCGTCTACCGCATCGCAGCATTCCCCTGGCGCGCCCTCCGTGCGCACCCCGCGTCGCGTGACTTTTGGGCCACGCGTGCCTACATGTCTGGAGACCTCCTATGACCGCCGGTACTGCCGCCACCCGCGACGAGTTCAGGCCCAAGTCGCACGCCATCAACCCCCTCCTGCCATACGAGCCGCGCAAGCTCACTCGCAGCGAACGCAACCGTCGAGAAATTTTCGTATTCCCTTCGCCGCGCAACGCACGCATTGTGACCGTGGCCGAATTCCTAAACCTGACCCTTGCCTTGCAGTTCGAGTTCGATTCGAGCCTGCAGTGCTACATCGAACGCCCGCGTCGCATTGCCTTGTCGTCTCGCCAGGAGATCGACATCTCGTTCTGGACCCGGAGTAAACAGGGCGAGGAACGCTACTACTTGGCGATCCCCACTTCGGGAACTATCGGAAGCACCAGCGGCACAGTCTCCATCCGCGACCGTGATGTGCTCGACGCTTCGGCAGAGCGCCACGGCCTCCGGTTGACTTACATCACTGAGCGAGAACTCATATCGTCAATCGCCGACTGTGCCGTCCGCTTTGAGCTGCTCCATCACGTGTGGACCTATCAACGCCTGGTGTCGCGCTCAATCATCCAGGAACAGATCCTGGCGCTGCTGACCGATCGCCCGCGTCTTACCCTATCGAGCTTGATCCAGCACCTGGCATTTGATGCCGATAGCGTGCGTGCTGTGTTGGCGGGCATGGTGCATGCCGGTAGCTTGCGCCTAGTGGACTACGCCGCCGGTGGCGTGCAGGCGATGGTGGAGGTCTGCCATGCGAACTGACCGCACCGAGCTCTTCGATGCCGAGCAACTAAAGAGCTGGTTTAAGCCCGACGCGTCCACCGTTAAGCCTGAATTCGTTGACCGCTTCCAGCGCCGCTGCGCCGCATTGACCGCCGTGCTTACCGGGGAAATGAGTTTGAGTCGCGCCGCCGAGTCCAATGGGCTTTGCCGGAGGCGTCTAAAGCGCATGACCAAGCTCGCCCCGAGGCTCGCCCGGGACGGCCATCCGTTCGGCTATCGCGTGTGTGTGCCGTGGGGCGTCTACGAAGGGAGTGACGACACCGACGACGTGCAAATGCCATCTATCGCCGAACCTCACGCCATGCGTAATCTGCTACGCGCGCAACCGACTATCGCGGCCTGGGTCGAAGGCTTTACCGCGAAGTTGCCGCCTGGGCGGCCCCCAAAGGCCTTTGAACGTTTGCTCGCCAAGATCGTCGCCGAGCTCAAACGCCTAGATCAGCACGCGTTCTATCCGCTCAATCAGCCAGACCAGGGCCGGAGGGCGCTGCTTCGATACTTGCGCAAGGCGCGCATTGATGACATGACGATTCCGACTTTGGACGAAATGGGCCCAGCTCTGAGCGTGCTCGTCGATGCGTTTCGTGGACATGCCTACGATCGGTCCGAGTTCGATGCGCACTCGTGCGATATTGAAGCTGAACTTGGAGTGGCGCTACCCAATGGTGGAGTGGTCAAGCGTAGGATCACTAAACTCTGGTTCCTGTGCGAGGTGGAAACCGAATCTCGTGCGATCCTGGCCTGGACCTTGCGAGTCGGTCGCGCCTACAACAACCTGGATGTAGCAAGCTGCGTTGCGCGGGCCCTGCACCCATGGACGCGTCGTGAGCTGACGATACCGGGCCTGGAGTACGCCCCCGGAGCCGGAATGCCTAGCGGCCTGGCTGGCGATCGCGGTCGTCGACGCGCCCGGTGTATCGCGATGGATAATGCTAAGGCCCACCATTCGATCAGCTTCGAAGACGCGATGAGACGTGCACACGGGGCGATTCTCCACTTTGGGCGCGCCCATGAGCCGCGTTCGCGACCGGTGGTCGAGCAGCTGTACTCGCGTTTAGAACGTGGCATATTCCGAGATCTGCCGGGCGGATTCGAGCCGGCCACCCGGTTGGGCGAACGCAAGTTGCGCATCAGCAATTTCGCCCCAGGTGCTCACCCGATACAACTGCATCTGTTCGAAGAACTGCTCGACGTCCTGGTGGCCAACTACAACGCGACCCCGCATCCGGCACTTGGAAGTTTGAGTCCACTGCAATTCCTACAGATGCAACAGCTACGCGCATTCGAGTTGTCGATGCCCGATCCAGAGAAGGACGCTCGGGAGATGGGCAGCGTGCTGGTGCCCTTGGTCGTGCATGGAAACCGCAAGACCGGCGAGCTGCCGCATGTGAATCACTTGTACGTGCGCTATCGAAGTTCCGAACTGGACCAGCAGTGGGAGCTGGTTGGCAGGACCGTATTGGCACGCATCTGCCGCCACGACTTGCGCACGCTACTGCTAATGCGCAGCGCCACGGTGCCAATTGGCTTCGTACGTGCTATGCCTCCGTGGGATCGCACACCTCACGATGAGACGACCCGCGCCCTAGCAATGCAATGGACCAAACAGAAGGGTGGACTCTCGTTTGTCGGCTGCGAGTGCGCTGTGGAGGCATACACAGATCATCTGCGAAAGCTGGCATCCCACTCCCAGAAGGCGGTGGACCAACTGGCGCGTATGCAGCAGGCGTCAGGCGCGAAGCCGCCTCAATCCGCGCCGCTGCCGGCGGTTGACCTGACCGTACCTACCCCGCGGCGCGGCTGGATCAGCTTCGACGGCTCACGGGACCACTGACGGCCGGTCACTTCTCCACTATCCAATCCTGCATGCGGAGGCTCACATGTCTTCGGAACAGCACCCAATCTTCGTCCCGAACGGGTTTCACATCTCAACTCGGCCCATCGAGGCGTTCGCCAACTACGTGCTTAGCAACGTTGAGCTCGACCACCACGGCGCCCCTGCTTACGGCGGTGGTGGCTTGGGAAAGACCAGTGCTCAAGAGTATCTTACTCAGAATGTGTCGCGATGGCTGGTTGATCGGGATAACAGGCCAATCGGAGTGGCTAGTCGTTTGATCATGCCAAGTGGGCAGCGGCGTAGCGACGGCGCCTTCTACACTGCGCTCAATACTCGACTGAACCTAACAACATCCGATCGTCTCACGCCACAGCGCGGCAGAGACCGGATCGTAAACTTCGTCAAAACACGATGCGGCCAGGCCGACTTGCCGTTGATGGTAATGTTCATCGACAACGCTCAGCGCATCACGCGTGCCGAGTACGACTATCTCGCCGATATCGACGAGCAGGTGACGGATGCAAGGTTGCGCCTGTTCATCGTCTTCGTTCGTCAGAACGATGCCACTGGCGTCAACGCGCAGGATGACTGGGCAGCGTACCCCTCCCACCTGCTGCGGCGGTGGTTCATGTCGACCCACGCCTTCCAGCCTCTAATGGGATTGGCGGAGATCGCGCACGCCCTGGACCGTTACGACCATTCTGCGACGTGGCCTACCCCGGATATGCCGTTCTCCAGGTTCTTCGCCCGCGGAGCGTACGACAATGGCTGGCGCCTAGCGGCACAGGCGGAGCTGATTCTCGATGGCGTGATCGCGCTACGGGCCGAGAACAAGTTGCCGACCAGTGATGCCTGGCCAATGGCTACGTTCGCGCTAACTGTTCGCCATTTGCTTGCCAGTGCCGCTGAGGAGCGGGGTTTCGACGAGCTCACGCCACCACACGTGCGCGCCGCTCTGCTGGCGAGTGGCTATCTGCGCCTGGAGTACGTACGGGCCAACCTGATCTCCAGTGATGAGGCGGCGTACCATGCATGAAGCTTTGCCAAGCAGGCCTGCGCGACTCGATTTGCTTGGGGCCGACTTCGGCATTTACCCCTACCTTTCCGGCTATGGGCTACTGCTTCGCGTGTGCCGCCTAATGGCATTGGAACCGCGCGAGTTGGTGTCCTCCCTTGGTCTCCGGCTGAGGAAGGACCTCGATCTGCTGATGCAGGTTCAACGCCCAGGTCGTGTCCAGATGGCGCTATGCGCTGCCGCAGGCGTCGACCCAGCATACGCCAGGACGTATTGGCTCCCGGAGAGTTGGTCGCCTCTGCAGACCTCCGGTAGTCTTGATCTCCCCGCCCCGGTTAGACAGTGCCCGGAGTGCGCGCGGCATGGATACCACACAGCAGCTTTCCAGCTGCCATCCATGGTCGCCTGTCCATGGCACGAGCAGGAGCTAGTCGAATCCTGCCCGCGCTGCCAGCGTCCACTGTTCCCACTGCTTGACGGACCCGAGCGGCTGGGCGCCTGTCCATGCGGTTCTGACCTGTTCGATGTGGATGTCGCGTCGGCGCAGATGCGGAAATTCCCCTCAGCGCATGCGCGAGGTTGGTTGGAAGCATACTTGCGTTGGGCCAAGGAGCAGCGTCTTACTCGGTATCTGGTTGCCCCTGATTGCGATTATCGATGGCGCAAGCACTACCGCATCCAAGCGGGACTACCTGATGCTCCGCCGTCGCGCACCCCCGATTTTGAGATCGAAGAGTTCAATACGAAGGGGCACGCCGAGCTGAACGAGCGTGAGTGCTGGGCGTGGTGCCACCTGGGCTCGGAGCGCCCAATGACCTACGTTCCGCTTCCGGCTCGCGTGCTCACCATGCTGAGCAAGGTGAGCATAGAAGTCGTTCGCAGCCTTCCAGGGAGTGTTCAAATCCCGCTGGAGTTGGTTCCCCTCCATGGCTTGGACTCGAAGTTGGCCTTGCGCGACAACGTTCACACCCGTCCCGATTGTTTCATCACGCCACACAGCCCAGTTCAAGGCAGTGAGATGTGGCTGAATCTGTCGGCAATAGAGCCCGAGATTCTGCAACTGTGTGGCCGTCTCATCGACCGAGTGATCATCGCCTGTGGCATTGAGCTGGACGACCGCGCCAGATCACTGCAAGCGGCGCGGGCCCACGCTTTGGAGCAGCTTGCCGGGCGAGACTGCCTACTACACGCACTTGAAGGCCTGATTCGACGAGCCTATGCCCAAGGCCTGGATGCAGTTCTCCGCAGGCATATTCAAAACCATGTGCGGAGCGGTGTGGACTGGTGGTTGCCATCGATCGAGGTGCGGGCTCGACCGCGACATCTCGACCAGATCCGAATCACTTGGTTGCGGGTGCCATCGCCCGAAAGACGTCGAATCGTAGACGATCCACTCACCATAACAACAGGCAAGAAGCCGAGCGCGCGACCGTCGATGCCATCGTACCCAACCGCTTCGTAGCCGCGCAGATAGGGCTATGAGGCACATTGTTGTCGCGAAAATAGAGTGCGGAGTCATTTGTCGGCGCCGCGTTCAAACCGGGGGCGTTCGTGCGTAGATCGCCGCGACTGTAGCGACTTGTCCTCTACTGTCCTTGATAGCCACCCGCCCCATCTGCCAAAGAATATTCCATGAAATTAGGGGCGTAGCTGTGTAGCGAATTGTTGTCGTCAATCAGCTCCCCTGACAAGGATGAGATCGCAGCATGAGCAAGATCGATCCCCATGATCGCATCAACCTGACTGGCCCTTGGGCCGGTTTCGGATTCCAAGCTGGGCATATGTTCACCCCTGAGGGTCACCAACTGGAGCCCTGCGACATGACCTGGTGGTCCCTGGCCTGCACATAGTGCGGGACGAGGGCCGAGCTCCGGCCAGTGCTGCAGGTAGGGGCTCCGCCCCTACATCCCATGGCGGGCTAGAATTGCGTGCAAGTGCGCCTGCGGCGCGGCATGGATCGCAAAAATGGGCCCTATTGCTCTGTTCGACAAATCATTCCTCCACGGTTTGAACGTTGACGAGGCCGTGCTTTTTGATCACTTCTTTCTGTCGGTTATCTGCCCGATCTTCTTTGTCGAGACGCTGGCTGACTTGGGAAAAGAAATGAAAAAAGGTCGAACAGCAGAGCAAGTGGTCGGATCAATTGCGTTCCGTACACCGGAGATGCATGGGACGCTCAACGTCTACCATGGAACCTTGGTTGGCCAGAACTTGCTGGGTGCAAAGGTACCCATGACCGGGCAGATCGTCCCTCCCGGTCCTATCCCTGTTTCTATCAATGGCGAACACAGTGTCCGCTATGACCCGTCGCCTGAGGCCCAGGCGATGCAGCGCTGGCAGGATTCCAATTTTGAAGCTGCGGAGCGAGAGTACGCGAGGGTGTGGCGTGCCCAACTCGGCAAGACTGATCTGAAAGAGGTGGCTAAGCGGGCGCTCGCCTATGGAATTGATTTCTCAAAGGTGAAGAGTTTGGCTGATGCAAAGAATGCCGCTGACTCTATGATCTTATCCTTGCCGGAGGCAGCTCAATTGTCCTTGGCGATCGAGAAATTCAACCTCAGTGAGACGATAGTTCCACACGTGTGGCGAAGGTGGCACGCAACGGGGCAGCGTGCGTTGGCGAGCTTTGCGCCGTACGCGGCGTTCGTCCTGAGTGTTGACGTTTTTTTTGAAATTGCATTGGCTACTGGGAAGATATCGGCAGATCGCGCTTCGAACATCAATGACGTTGCGTATCTCTACTACCTGCCCTTCTGCATGCTGTTTGTATCATCAGACAGGCTTCATCGAGAATGCGCACCTCTTTTTATGAGGAAGAATCAGGAGTTTGTATGGGGCATCGACCTGAAGGCGGATCTGGGGGCGAATGACGCCAGCTTAAAGAGTTCGTTGTCTAACGATCAACAGATGCGGGGTCTTATGGCGTTAGATGTCGCCCCCCTTGATGGCGGACTAACATCTGAACTCTATCGGCGGCACTTGCGTCCGCCCAAGCAACACAATTCGATGCCTGCTCCCATGCTGGATGATGACGCGTCGAAGAAGTTGCTGGAGAAAGTAGAGCGCATATCGTCTGCACCGCCGTCAGCCGCAGCCATGCGGATTGACGAAGAGAATATTTCATCGATGATTCTAGAACGAATGATCAGCCGTAGGCGTGGATCGTGGCTGCAAGTTCCGGATTCCAAGGATTAGCGCTCGGTCATCTATTCGTTCGACAGCCTGCGCATCGCCTGTCCCAATCAGGCCATTCCCGAGCGTTTCGCAGCATCCGTACCCATCGCAGACAGCGCAACAACCTCAGTGGTTGGCTTGGTTGTCAGGCCTGCCTGGACTCACCTTGCAGCACATGAGCCTCGAGTCCCTTGCAGAGAGGCTTCATTCCCAGATGCGGATGATTCGGGCAGCGGTACTGGTCGCAGTTGAATGTAGGCGCGAATCCACGTCACTTTGCGACGCCTGACGCGGCCATGCGGCGGCAATCACGGTGAAATCCTCGGCGATCAGCTTGGTCCGGTAGGCGAACACGCGCACGCGGCAGCCAATCGCAATGAGTGCATCAAAGCTCAGCTGATCGGCGGTGTTGTTACTGTTGCCCTACCCACTCGACCATACCGACCTGGCGTTCACGGAAGGACGCCGTAAGCGCCAGCCGGATATGGTCCGATTTCGGCAACTGGGCGACCTAGCGTTGCTCAGGACTGAGCTTCGCCAGTGGATTGGGCTCAGCCTTCTTGACTGGCACGCCGGGCACCTGCGGCGCCGGGTTGGCGGTGCTATAGCTTGAGCCTTCATGCCCGGCAGATCGTCTTTCTTCTCTTCCTCCGCCACCAAGCCGCCGCCGGTCATGATCGGCTCGTACTAAGGCGACGAAGCCATTGCGCCAATTGCAGCTCAAGAGTTAGCAGCGTCCGTAAATAAATCTACGGACAGGTGTGCGTGATCTCGACCTCGATCCCGGAATGTCCAATGGGGTCTGCGTACCAGCCCTCGGCCTGGCCTATGGCGGAATCACTTTCCGCAGCAGGCGCACGATTCTCGATAGGGGCCGGTCTGCATCTTGGTAATAGAGGCGTTGACACTCTCTCGAAGTGACTCGAGCGCCGGCTGGCTACCAGACTGATAATCCTTAAGCATTCCAATGAACTTCATTTTCTGGCTCTCGTCGAGACGAAGAAAGCCATTGAAGACCTGGGCCACATTCTTATCGATATTCATTTAAATGCTCCGCATTGACTGCAGCTAGATGGTTTGATGTCTGTAGGGACTGTGTTGCAATTGGCGCAACTGCGCTGAAACTGTCTCAGGGCGTGTCTATGCCCCCAAGATTTTTCCGATTCTGATACATGCTTCTCGGTGTCATTCTGAGTTTGCGCCTGGTCCCGTGCGATCAAATTTTGCAGTTCATTGTTCATCTCTGGCGATGCAATGATGACATTCGGCGCCAGCGTCTTGAAGGCGTCTGCTAGCTGATAGTTTGTGGCGGCAGACCTATTGGCGTATGCATATTCTTCCGGCCACTTTCGGATGATTGATGCCACACTTATCGCTACCTGTACCACACCGAGAGAGGCGACTAAGAACATAAGGGGACGATTAGTTAGGACATCCTTTCCCCACGCAGCAACCATTGCCCCGAATACTGCTGGAACCCCAATTCCCAAATAGGAGAGCAAATCCAGCTTGGAACGGTACGCCCTTGCTCGACGCTCAAAAATCTTTGCAGTTGCGAAGCAATCACATGCTCGATCCCAGCATTGTTGCGCCCTCTGATTGGCCGCCATCCGCACAGTTCCCTCTCTATTTAGACTGCCCATTGGTGGGTCCATGAGCCCGACCTTTCGCCCCATCTTCAGCGCGCCGGGTGTCGGGATTTCCATAATTTGGTTTGATCTTAGATGGGGCGAATCTTTATCGCAACTAGACACATAAAAACGTTGCAGATAGGCATAGCAGAGCGTGTGAGCTACGCTAGGATCGAGCCTTAGTGCGCGGCCATCAATAGTCAAATTTCTCATGGCACTATGCCCCCAGCGCTACGCCTAGCGGACCAGCGCCGAACCCCATCCAGCAACATCAGCCATCGTTAGCGTCTTCTGCGTACGTTCCATGTATCCCCTTCCATCGATGCGGCCCCGCCACATAGTGGCATGCTGCGCTCCGCTCTGCAGAATCCACTCTATTGACGTGACGCGTCACGCCCGAGCGCCCCGCCCATTGGCGCCCCACCCCTCCCCCACTATAGTTCCACCCCTCACAAGGACGAGGCGGCACACGTGCCCTATATCGGAATCGGACTCCACGTACTGGCGGCCATCTTCTTCGCGGTGCACGCCATCCGCTCGGGCCAGAGCCTCTACTGGCTCATCCTGCTCTTCTCGTTCCCAGTGCTCGGCAGCGTCGTCTACTTCCTTGCGATTTACTTCCCGGAAGTCCGTCACTCGCGCGGCGCCCGGCAGGTCGTCCGCTCCGCCAAGCAGCTCATGGACCCGGGCCAGGACCTGCGCAACGCTCGCGCCGAACTTGCGCGCACGCCCACCGTGCAGAACCGTGTTCGCCTGGGCATGACGCTGCTCGATGCCGGCCAGGCCGAGGAAGCCAGGACCCTGCTCGAGCAGGCGGCCAGCTCACCGCTGGGCGACGATTCCTACATCCTGACCGGCCTTGCCCGTGCCCGCCTCGAGTCCGGGCAGCCCGCGCTTGCGGTGGAGACGCTGGACGGCCTGTTCACCCGCCATCCGGACGTGCGCCGCAAGCCAGAACAGACCCTCCTCTATGCGCAGGCATTGGCCGCCACCCAGTCGCCTGGCACTCGCGCCGCATTCGAGCGCGCCGTGGAATGCGGAAACGATGCGGTCGCCCGCTGCCTCTACGCCGAGTGGCTGATGGCGCAGCCGCAGCCCGACGATCGTGAGCAAGCCCGCAGCCTGTTCGCCAGCATCATCGACGATGCCCAGCATTGGTCGCGCCATGCGCGCAGCCACAATGCCGCGTGGCTGGAGCGGACCAAGGTCGCGTTGAAGGGCTACTGACGCCTGGCGGCCTTTGGCAATCCTGTCGCATCTGCCTCGCTCATGGCTCCACCGGGTGGATGCCGACACTCGTCAGGCTTGCACCACCGACATCGATAACAGCCTTGCGACGCAAGGCTCCGGCCTCGTTGAGCCGTATGCAACGATTCTGAAAATGTTGAAAGTAGTGACGTCATCGGCCCTACTGCATTGGCATCACGCATAGGTCCGCGTATTCCTTGCCCTGCCACCGTGCATCGGTGGTCGGGATTCGAAACCCCGGTTGTGTGGATGTTGCTCGCACTTGCCAGCCGGCACTGCTTCGCGCGGTGCCGGCTGGCAATCCGTCAGTCGGCTATGGCGGGCGGTGCGTGGAGGCCTTGCGCCTGCCCGGTCATCCACACACGGGGTTTCGAACCACGCATCGTCCGCCACCTTTATCGGTGGCGGCTTCTGTCTGCACGCAAGGAGCCCAGCCATGACCCAGCCCCACTCCCCTGCCCCGCACCCGATCCACGACGCGCCGGCGAACGGCCCCGTGCTGGATCCGAACACGCTCGTCGCCCTGCTGCACAGCATCGGCTCTGGCGCTGCGTCCGATGGCCAGCCCTGGCCTGAGCGCCATCAGATGCCGGGCAGACGCATCGCCCTGGCCGATACCGATTGCTCCTTGGCCGGCCTTCGCGTGGTGCTGGAAATCCTGTTGGCCGCACAGCGTGCCCGCGAGAACGGCGAGTTGGAGCAATACGTCGGCCCGCGCGTCATGGAAGGCCTGATCATGGCCGGGCTGGGCCTCGTGGCGCACGCCAGCACACGGGTACGCCCGGACGGCTGAATGACGTCGCATCGCTGGGCGGCCACCGCGCTCTGTCTCGTCGCGGTGGTTGCGGCACAGGCGCAGTGGTTGTCGCCACCGGTGCCCTCGCCTATCGGGTTCCAAAGCATCAACGACGATCGATTCTCACAACTGCGCCGCCAGGCGATGCAGTTCGTGGAGTCTCGGCCACGACAGGGCTTCCAGTTTGTTGAGCGGCATCGAGATGCCGAGTTCCAGGTTCATTGCCGAGACGTACCGGTGCTGTGGCTGGAGAGGCGCTCGCAACATCTGCTGCTGGGGGTCTCGCTGGACGCGGAGCAGCGGGCGCCCGCCGTTCTGCAGCTTCGTGCGTTGCTTCAATGGCAGCTGCAGCCGTTGGGCCATTTGGAGCAGGTACTGGCAGGCGTGCCGGAACCTGTTCTGTTGGATCGGGTGCTGCAGATGTTCGCGGGCGAGGTGCCTGAGGGGGTGCGATGTGGCATGCAGTAGTCGAGCCTGGTTCGACGCTACAAGGGCGTGGATTGATGCCCCCCCTCGGCTAGCGGTAAGGCTCGAAAGTCATTTCGCCATCGGGACCGCCCTCGACGATGTACTTCCCGCCGCCTCCGCGAACACTGGAGTTGCCATAGGGAAGCGGCATGAGCTGCACAACCACTCTTGAGCCCTCCAGGTAGACGATTGCCTTGTAGTTATCAATATCCGCCAAGTGGCGATCCAGCCCAGTAGTGCCATGTACTTGTGCCTTCAGCTTCTGGCTAAAGTCCTGACAGGCCCTGGAGAAGGCAGAAATCACAGTCGACTCTGAGGTCTGAATTGCTTCCGATCCAACCACAACAGGCGGGAACAGCGCCACTCCGAGTCCGATCGCCACAGCCAGGCCACAACACTTTCGAATCAATCCGTTCATGTTATGTCCCTTCCTCCGTAGCTGCATGATGTGGCCCTGCCGGTAGATTGCGTTCCAGCACCGTACGATCTGGTAAGACCTATGATGCCTTCGCTTGCCGGAAACGAAGCAGGCCGACAGACCCGATTTTCCACATGGCAAATGCCACGCAAAGAGAGAAAGCGACAAACGCCAAGCCCGCAAACCCATAGTCTCGGCTACCTTCAGCAAGATCAATCAGCACGAAAGCAAGGAATACTGAATTCACGGCAGCCCCAAGGCAGGCAACCAGCCTGAGTGCCCAGAAGAACATGATGTAGTTAGCCTGAAGAAATCGATTGTATCTGCTCATTTCGTAGATGGATTCTCTCTTCCTATCGTTTTCTGGCACATCGCTGAGCCGCCATGCGAGCCGCTTGCTCTAGCTCGGAATCCGCGCCCTTCACTCCCTTCAGCGCGGCACTCTTGAGCCATGCGTACGCTTCATTGGATGACTCACAGTCCTGTTTGTCCCTCAACATGAAGAACACGTTGTACTGTGCAATCGGGTGCCCCAGCGCTGCGGCATAGACAAGCCACATATGGGAGCTGCCGGCCGTGCCTTTGCCCTCAAAGTGGCGTGAAATCCGAAACGCCGCCTCAGCGTCGCCTGCATCTGCGCGCCCAATCAACGTAAGTAGCTGCTTGTCATCAAGCACCGCAGCGCTGTCCGTTGCGATCGAGCCGTCAAGCTCAACTATCGGCCTGTCCGGCTGAGGGGGCACCTGCGCATTAACCAACCCGGCACCCGCCAGGCATATGAAAAGACCGGTTACCCTGCATATGGTCATTTGATGGCGCCGCCCTCGCTCATGAAATCCACCTGTTCCTCAAGATTGCTATTGTCCTTTCCACATGCGGGTGTTTTTCCGCAGTTCCCTTGATCTGGATGCCCAGAGCTTGTCTTGAAGAAGGGGGTGCGGATTCTCGCTTGCGATGTGTCTGGTGGGGCGCCATGTGGTGTGCTGTAGTCCAGCATTGCTCGACTCTACAGAGGCGCGGGCTGCGGCGGCTCAGGTTCGTGGATGGAGCCTTCGAGCAAGGCGACGTAGGTGTCCAGGCGGATGCGCATGCTGATCAGCATCCAGCCCAACAGGTACAGAACCACCATGGCGAGGATCAACAACCCGCCGACCAGGCTGACGTCGAAGGCGCCTGCCCAGTCGCCCCATTTCCATCCCCGGAACTGCAAATAAAACGCTATGAGCAGCGGGAATGGCCCAAGGCGTTGCAGCCCGCCGTACATCAGGCCCATGCGCTCGATCATGTTGTTGCGCAGCTGACTGACATACTTGAGGCGGCGCTCGCGCTCAATGCGAGGGAAACGGCGAAGCTCGGTAACCACCGCTTGCCAGTGTGCGAAGTCACCGTCCATCTCCTTGGCGTGCGACAGCCGTGGCTGACTGAATTGGCGGATGCCTCTGCGGGCGGCCAGGGCGCCCCCAACAATGAAGCCCCCGATTTCGATTGCAAGGCAGGCAATAACCACCTGGAGTACCGCGCCAGTAGGCAACCACCGATCCGGAAGCTGAGCAGTAAGTATGCCGATGATCGCCGCACCCATGCCGATGCGAAACGACCAGGTCTCCACCCTCCCCGCCTTACGATAGATGCTATGTTCAACCAGCCCTTGCACCCGCTGGTAGAGCCAGTGGAAGGTCAGTTCCTGGTGCTTGGTCCTGTCCGGCGAATCGAATCCGCCCTCTGCCTGCATATCCATTGCGTCCCCCTGCCCGCCGGCGCAGATGCCGGCGCCACCATCGTAGCCGACGACTCACCTCCCGGCATCGATCCAGCCCGCAAGGCGCGCACGCGCGAGATCTTCTGGCGTGTCGATATCCAGGCCCAGCTCCGGCGCTTGAAGGACATGCACGGCATCGATGGGAAGCTGCCTCAAGCGCGCTCCGAAGCCGCGGTCACCGCTTGCACCCACCTGATTGAACCATGCGCGCGGCACCACTGCAGGAACGCCAAGGGCGTTTCCGTGACGGGTGCCAGCGCATCCTGACGCAGAGGCGCTGGCCCTCGAAAGCAACGCCTGCAGATGGGCGTGCTCGATCGCGGGCTGGTCGCATGCCACAACCATCACGGCGGCCACACTGGGCAGCAGGTGTGTGCCAGCAACCTGCAGGCTGCTGGCCAGGCCGCTTTCCCAGTGGTGGTTGGTTACCGGGGTGGCACCCAGTCCGGAAATACTGGATGTCACGGCCTGTGCGTTCCCGCCCACCACCACCAACACCTGCGCTGGCACGAGCTCCAGCGCCAGCCGCACCACGCGATGCACCAGGGTCTCGCCCTGCCGGGTCAGAAGCTGCTTGGGCTGGCCAAGCCGGGTGCTGCCGCCCGCAGCAAGCACGACGACCGCATGCGCGGCCGTCACGTGCCGGCGGTGCTTCGCCATTGCTGCAGCTGCGCGGCAATGCTGAGCGAAATTGCCTCCGGCCCCCGCCCTCCGATGTTGAGGCCGACCGGTGATCGAAGTCTCGGGGACAGGCGGTGGCGCTGATCCGGTGTCAGCAGCTTGAACAGATCCTCACGCCTTCGCCGCGGACCCAGAAGTCCAATGAAGGCAGCCTCGGTATCGGCCAGGGCCACCAGCGCCTCGCGGTCCAGCTCGAAGTCGTGGTGCATCACCAGCACCGCGTCGCACGGGTCGGCGTGGAGGGCCTCGGCCGGGCTCACCTGGAGCTGTGCATCCGCGCCCTGCCCCGCTGAGGACCAGCGCGCTCGTCGTTCGGCCACGCTGACCCGCCACCCCAGGCCCCGCAGCAACGGAACCAGGAAGGGCGTTTCTGGACCGCCCCCCAACAGCAGGGCCCGCGGAAGCCGGGGCAAAGGCAAGCGCCACGCTGCTTCTCCAAAGGGCTGCGCCCCGTCCATCGGATTCAGCTGCCATGCCTGCTCACGATGGCCGGCGCGGAAAACGATCTGCCCCGACGTGCGAAGGTCGCGCTGGAGTGACACCCCCTCGCGCAGCCAAGCCTCGATCACGGTGTCGATGCCCGTCATGACCCGCAACGGCAGAAGCGCAATCCGAAGCCGGCCGCGGCAGCCGAGCGCGGACCCACTCAACAGGTCCTCGTCACTGCGGGTGTCGATCTCGATCCAGTCGACCTGCCCTGCCGCGCTCACCTGCTCCGCGCGACGCGCGAGCTCGGGCTCCAGGCATCCGCCGCTGAGCCAGCCGGTCTGGTTGCCGTTGCAGAACAACACCATGTCGCCGGCACCGGCGTAGGTGGAGCCATCGGTTTCCAGCACCAGCGCGAGCACGGCGTGCTCCGCCGCGCGCAGGTGCGTCACCGCCGCCTCGAGCACGCTCCGCGGGCTGCCTTCGGTGAGGAAGCCCGGCGCTGCGGACACGTGCCCGGCAGGATCCCTGGGCTCCATTCCCTCTGCAACAGAGGTCTCCAGGGCGGGTGAGGCCACGGGTCGGTCCATGCGCAACGGTCAGCCTACGTCTGGCAAGCCGGGCAACAGCTTGTCCAGGGTGATGGGATAGTTGCGCACGCGCACGCCGGTCGCGTTGTAGACCGCATTGGCGATCGCGGCCCCGACCCCACAGATGCCCAGCTCACCCACGCCCTTGGCCTTCATCGGCGAGATCACCGGATCCAGCGTGTCGAGGAAGACCACGTCCTGGTGCGGAATGTCGGCGTGCACGGGAACTTCGTAGCCCGCAAGGTCGTGGTTGACGAACAAACCAAGCCGTTTGTCGACCACCAGCTCCTCCATCAGGGTCGCGCCTGCGCCCATCACCATCCCGCCGATGACCTGGCTGCGTGCGGACAGCGGGTTGAGGATCCGGCCGCCATCGCATACGGCCAGCATCCTGCGGATGCGCGTCTCTCCCGTGTAGGCATGCACGGCGACCTCGCAGAAATGCGCTGCATAGGTGCCGACGTCGTACCCCTGCTTGAACTTGCCGAAGGCAATGCCGTCCTCTGCCGACAGTGTGCCCGCTTCGGCCAGGTCGATGGTCCGCCCACCCGCCTGGATACGGCCATTGGCGAAGTCTGCGGTATCGCCGTCGAAGCCCAGTTTCTCGCCCACCTTGCGGCGCAGGCTGACGCACGCCGCGTACACGCCTGCGGTGGAGCTTGCCGCGCCCCACTGGCCACCGGAACCGGCGGAGGCGGGATGACGGGAGTCGCCGAGGGTCACCTGGACCCGGTCCAGCGGCACGCCCATGGTCTCGGCTGCCGTCTGCGCGATGATCGTGTAGGAGCCGGTGCCGATGTCGGTCATGTCGGTTTCCACGATCACCCCGCCCTGGCCGTCAAGCCGGACCCGCGCCGCCGACTTCATCGTCGGTGCGCCGCGATAGCCTGCGGACACGCCCATTCCGACCAGCCAGTGCCCTTCCCTTACCTGCGCCGGCTTGGCGTTGCGCTTGTTCCAGTTGAAGCGTTCCGCGCCCTCGCGCAGGCAGCGCACCAGGTTGCGGTCGGAGAACTTCTTGCTCGGATCGCCGGGTACGACCTCGGGTTCGTTGAGGATGCGGAACGCGATCGGGTCGAGGCCCAGCTTCTCGGCCATTTCGTCCATCGCCACTTCCAGCGCCATGTGGCCCGGCGCTTCGCCCGGCGCGCGCATCGCATTGCCTTCGGGCATGTCGAGCGTGGCGATGTAGTTGGCCACCAGGCGGTTGGCGCCTGCATAGAGCTTGGGCGTCTGCAGGGTGCCGTTCTCGCCGTCCTCGCCGTTGATGTTGCCCGACCAGTTCTCATGGGCGATGGCGGAGATCCTGCCGTCTTTCGCGCAACCGATCCGGACGCGTTGGATGGTCGCGTGCCGGTGCGTGGTGTTGTTGGGCATCAATGGACGTTGCAGCGCGATCTTCACCGGCCGCCCGACCTGCTTGGCGGCCAGTGCGGCCAGCACTGCATCGGCGCGGATGAACAGCTTGCCGCCGAAGCCGCCGCCGATATAGGGCGAGTCCACACGCACCTTGTCGGGATCGATGCCGAGGATCGCGGCCATGCCCTGCCTGGCCCAGTCGATCATCTGGTTCGAGGTCCACAGGGTGAGCGTGTCGCCTTCCCAGGCGGCGATGGTGGCGTGCGGCTCCATCATCGAATGACTTTCGTCGGCTGTGTGGTAGGTCTCGTCGAGCTTGACCGCCGCGCTCGCGTAAGCGCTGTCGAAATCACCCAGCGTCTGCCGGTCGGGCTTGCCACCGCGCCCCTTGGCCAGCGGCGCGGACGGCGCGAGCGCTGGGAAATCGAAGCGCCCCTTGCCGCGCTCGTAACGGGTGCGGATCAACGCCGCAGCGGCGCGGGCCTGCTCGAAGGTCTCGGCCACCACGCAGGCAATGGCCTGGTGGTAATGGGCGACCTCGGGCCCGCCGAACAGTGGCGCATTGTTCCAGTTGGATGTGCCGACCGGTTTGGTCTCCGGTGCGGTGATCACCGCCAGTACGCCGGGGGCGGCACGTGCGCGGGAGGCATCCATCGAAATGATGCGCCCCTTGCCGATGCCCGCGCCGACGATGTAGCCGTAGACCTGGTTTGGCGCCACGTCATGGCGCTCGTAGGCATAGGGGGTGGTGCCGGTGGTCTTGCGCGGGCCGTCGATGCGCGGCGTCGACTTGCCGACCACCTTGGCCTTGTCGAACAGGTTGTCGCCGGCGGGGGCGTTGAATTCGAGGGGCATCAGCGCTCTCCTTCGGCCAGAACGGCTGCGAGGGTGCGCTCGGCGAGCGCGATCTTGAACGCGTTCTCCTGCGTCGGACGGGCACCGGCGAACACCTGCCGGGTCGCGGCCTTGACGCTGTCGCGCAGCAGGGGTTCGGCTGCTTCGATGCGCCACGGCTTCGGCGCGACCCCGCCGAACGCGAATCGCGCCGAGCCGTCACGCTGCACGACCGCGGCGATCGACACCAGTGCGAACGCATAGGACGCGCGGTCACGTACCTTGTGGTACACGTGCCGGCCGCCCAGCGGTTCCGGCAGCGTGACGTGGGTGATCAGCTCACCGCGCTGCAGCACGTTGTCCTGCTGTGGCGTGTCGCCCGGGGAACGATGGAACTCGGCAATCGGAATGCTGCGCGTGCTGCCATCGCCATTGACGGTCTGGATCGAGGCGTCCAGCACGCGCAGCGCCACCGCCATATCGCCCGGATAGGTCGCGATGCAGCTGTCCGAGGTGCCGATCACGCCCATCTGCCGGGAGAACCCTTCGAGCGCGCCGCAGCCTGATCCGGGCAGGCGCTTGTTGCAGGGCAGATGGGGGTCGTAGAAGTACGGACAACGCGTGCGCTGCAGCAGGTTGCCGCCGGTGGTGGCCTTGTTGCGCAGCTGCCCGGACGCGCCTGCCACGATCGCGCGGGTCAACACCGCATAGTCGCGGCGCACGCGCTCATGCGAGGCCAACGCGGTATTGGTGACCAGCGTGCCGATGCGCAGGCCGCCGTCGTCGGTGGGCTCGATCCTGTCCAGGCCGATGTCCTGCACGTCGACCAGGTGCGCGGGCGTCTCGACCTCCAGCTTCATCAGGTCGAGCAGGTTGGTTCCTCCCGCCAGGAACTTCGCGCCCTCGGTGCGGGCGACGGCCTTGGCTGCCTCGGCCGGAGACTTCGCGCGCTCGTAACTGAAGACCTTCATGAGCGCCCCCTTCCAGAGGCCGCGCCAGCGACCTCTTGCATCGCCTCGGCAATGTTGGAATAGGCGCCGCAGCGGCAGAGGTTGCCGCTCATGCGTTCGCGCATTTCCATGTTGGTGGCCTGGGGCCGTGCGCTGACATCGGCCTGCGCATGGCTGGGGACACCGCGCTTGATCTCGTCCAGTACCGCCACCGCCGAACAGATCTGCCCCGGCGTGCAGTACCCACACTGGTAACCGTCATGCTTGATGAAGGCGGCCTGCATCGGATGCAGGTCATCAGGGGTTCCGAGGCCTTCGATGGTAGTGATGGCATCGCCCTGGTGCTGCACCGCCAGGCTGAGGCAGGCATTGATGCGTTCACCGTTGACCAGCACGGTACAGGCGCCGCACTGACCGTGGTCGCAGCCCTTCTTGGTGCCGGTCAGTTTCAGATGTTCGCGCAGGGCGTCGAGCAGCGTCGTGCGGGTGTCCAGCTCGAGCTCACGATGCGTGCCGTTGACCGTCAACGCCACCGTGCTGATGACCGGCGGCCTGGGCGGCGGGGATGCCGCCAGTTCGGCGGCGAGCGATGACGCCCCCGGTGCGGCGGACATCGCCATGGTCGTGGCGCCGCCGGCGATCACCTGGCGACGCGTCAACTTCATTCCTTCGTCCCAACTTGGCACAGTGACCTCCTGGCGTTCGGGGAAACCCCGTGGCTGGATGGACGCGCTCAGACTACCCAAAGGGGCACTATGCCCGTCTGGGTGGTACAGATCTGTGAAGCCTGTCCAGGGTGTGCCTGCATCGTCGGCCGAGCCTGCTGGCCGGTCATCTTCAACGCCGCCTCTGGCGAACGTGGGCCTCGCGGACAGCGTATTGATGCCCAGGTAAAGCCGCCCAGACAGGCCCACGGCGCGCTATGGGCCGGCCTGCGGAACTGCGCCATGCGGCGCTCGGATACGGTGCTGCGTCGGTGGTCAGCAACCGCTGTGGTCCGGGCGAGCTGCCACGGCAGTGCATGATGCTGGACTCATTGCCGTGTGGATCGGCTGCGGGTAGAGGCCAGAAGGATGAGCAGCACATAGCAGGCCAACGCCCCCAGGGCCAGGCCCATGGCCTCGAGTTCCCAGTTCCTGCGGTACGGAGAAGGCCCGATGAAGGCCCAGATCAACACGAGCGCCCCAATCACGAGCATGGTCTTGTTGGCTGCTGAGATGAGCTTGGCAGCAGAGGGATACCCTAGATTGGGGTCGAACGGGCCGAGCATCCAGCCGAGGCTCTTGAAGTAGTCACGTGCAAGAAAGAACAGGAAGACAAACACCCCCATGAGCACGCTCGCCAGCAGCTGATAGTGCGGTTCCATGGCAGCCTCTTGAGGGGATCTGGCGTTTCCACGCGTGGACGCCCCGCAGCTTAGCCGGATTTACATGAGGAGTGCATCCGTTGGCCGGAAGCGGACGCTAGCGGCGTGGTTGAGGCGCGCGGCGTGGTGGCAGGCAATAGTCGAGCATGGCGCGACTCTACAGAGGCCCGCCAAGCGGGCCGAAGGGTTCATGGGAAGGCGGGCCACTGCGCAAGCGGTGGGCCAGGAACACGGCGTGTGCCGTGTGCGATCAGCCTAGGCAGCACACCGTTGCTGCGGTAGGCCCGTGGAGGGGGGCGTGATGTTGCATTCCGGGAAGCAATGCGAATCACATGCCCAGATCAGACAGCCCCGGATGATCATCGGGGCGGCGCCCCAGCGGCCAGTGGAACCTGCGGTCACTTTCCTTGATCGGCATGTCGTTGATGCACGAAAAGCGGCGTTGCATCAGGCCATCGGCGCCGAATTCCCAGTTCTCGTTTCCATAGGAACGGAACCAGTTGCCGGAGTCGTCATGCCACTCATAGGCGTAGCGCACGGCAATACGGTTGTCGGTGAAGGCCCATAGCTCCTTGATCAGCCGGTACTCAAGCTCCTTTTTCCACTTGCGGGCCAGGAAGTGCCGGGCCTCCTCGCGGCCATGGGTGAACTCGGCGCGATTTCGCCACTCGGTATCCAGCGAATAGGCCAGCGAAACCTTGTCCGCATCGCGGGAGTTCCAGCCATCCTCGGCAAGACGCACTTTCTCGATGGCCGATTCACGGGTGAACGGGGGGAGCGGCGGACGGGGTGCTTCAATGGACATGGTGGAGCCTCCAATCAAGTGGATGAACGGGGTGCTTCGACGGGTTTTGATGACTCAGGCGTCAGCGCCTGGCCTGCTCCAACAACACCTTTGCAACATCCCTTGCAGTGTCTGCGGCGGTGTAGTCGCCCATCACGCGCGAGACGGTGATGGCGCCTTCCATGAGAACCAGCAGCTGCCGCGCCAGTGCGTCTGGCTGCTTGATATCCAGTTGCGTGGTGAGTTCCAGCGTGTAATCGAGCAGCTTCTGCTTGTGATGTTTTGCGATGTGGCGAATCGGATCGTCGGGATCGCCGACTTCGCCTGCGGTGTTGATGAAGGCGCAGCCGCGATAGCCCTCGGACTGGAACCAGCCCTTGAGCACGGTGAACATGCCGAGGATGCGTGCTTCCGGGGTGTCAGCCTTGTCGCACTCCTGCTGGAACCAGGCGAGCCAGCGCACGTCGCGCGCGTTCAGTGCCGCAGCGGCCACCTGGTCCTTGTTTTCGAAGTGACGGTAGATGCTCTTCCGGGCAACGCCGGAGGTCTTCACCAGCAGATCCATGCCGGTGGCGTGGATCCCGTTCTGGTAGATCAGCGCCTCGGCCGTGGCCAGGATCTTCTGCGCGGTGTCGGTGCCGGTCTTGTGCATGGCTGCAAGGTAGAACGAGCGTTCTCCCTTGTCAACGGGCAATGGTTGGCGGTTCGTGTGTGCACAACCGTGCAAGACGATCTATCAAGAAATCCGGACAGTTCATCACCCAGGCGCCTGATTGTTGGCGCAAAGTACGCCTCACCACCCACCCATGAGAGTTCCCCCATGAACACCTTCGCCCGCACCCTGGCCATTGCCGCCCTCGCCCTCTCGGTCCAGGCCGGCCTGTCCGCGCAGGCCGCCGAACCGGCCACGCCGGCGGCAGTCACCAGCATCGCGCGCACCGCCAGCTACATCACCACCGCCGATGGCGTGCAGCTCTACTACAAGGACTGGGGCCCCAAGGACGGCCCGGTCGTTACCTTCAGCCACGGCTGGCCGTTGAACTCGGACAGCTGGGAATCGCAGATGATCTTCCTGGCCAACCACGGCTACCGCGTCATCGCCCATGACCGTCGTGGCCACGGCCGTTCCAGCCAGCCGTGGGATGGCAACGACATGGATCACTACGCCGATGACCTGGCCACGGTGATCAACACGCTGGACCTGCACGATGTCACCCTGGTGGGCTTCTCCACTGGCGGCGGCGAAGTGGCGCGCTACATCGGCCGCCATGGCACCGGCCGGGTGAAGAAGGCGGTACTGATCAGTTCGGTGCCGCCGCTCATGCTGAAGACCGCCGACAATCCCAATGGCCTGCCGATGGAAGTGTTCGATGGTATCCGCAAGGCGCAGATGGACAACCGCGCACAGCTGTACAAGGACATCCCGTCGGGCCCCTTCTACGGCTTCAATCGCCCGGGCGCGAAGGTGTCGCAGGGCCTGATCGATGCATGGTGGGCGCAGGGCATGCAGGGTGGCCACAAGAACACCTACGATTCGATCGCCGCGTTCTCGGCCACCGACTTCCGCGCCGACCTGAAGAAGTTCGACGTGCCGACGCTGGTGATCCACGGTGATGACGACCAGATCGTGCCGATCGACATCTCCGGCCGCCAGTCGGCGAAGCTGATCAAGGGCGCACGGCTGATTGTGTACCCGGGTGCGCCGCATGGCCTGACCGACACCCACAAGGACAAGGTCAACCAGGATCTGCTGACGTTCCTGCAGGAAAAGTAAACAACAGGGGCTCCGGCAATGTGCCGGAGCCCGTTTCCTGTTGAAAGGCGCTGCCTCGATGCTGGCCTTCCGGCGCCGGACATCGATAGCCGAGCATGGCTCGGCGCTACAGGGAAGCCAGCTCCTTCGCCAGGAACGGCGCCGTTCTGCTGCCTTTGGCGCGCGCCACCTGTTGCGGCGTTCCCTTCGCGACGATGGTGCCCCCTGCCCCGCCAGCGCCGGGGCCTACATCAATCACCCAGTCCGCCTGTGCGACCGCGCGCATGTCATGCTCGATCATCACCACCGTATTGCCCGCGTCCACCAGCCGCTGCAGCTGCACCAACAGCCTGTCTGCGTCCGATGCATGCAGGCCGGTGGTGGGTTCATCCAGCACATACAGCGTGCGCCCGCGCTGGCTGCGCTGCAGCTCGGTGGCGAGCTTGATGCGCTGGGCCTCGCCGCCTGAAAGTTCGGTGGCCGGCTGGCCCAGCCGCAGGTAGCCCAGGCCGATCTCCTGCAGCAACTGCAGCGGGCGGGCAATGGCATCCTCTTCATTGAAGAACGCATGCGCCTGGTCAACCGTCATCTGCAGGACGTCGGC
Organism: Stenotrophomonas sp. S4; assembly: GCF_054187805.2. Lineage (NCBI taxonomy): Bacteria > Pseudomonadati > Pseudomonadota > Gammaproteobacteria > Lysobacterales > Lysobacteraceae > Stenotrophomonas > Stenotrophomonas sp. S4. Next base: position 2,390,803 of record NZ_CM196188.1, read on the forward strand.
GATGTTGCGGTCGTTCCACTGCACCTTCAGCGTGGCTTCGTTGTAGCGGGCACCATGACAGGTCGGGCACGGCGCATAGACGCTGGGCATGAACAGCAGTTCGACGCTGACGAACCCCTCGCCCTCGCAGGTCTCGCACCGGCCCTTGGCCACGTTGAACGAGAAGCGGCCCGCATCGAAACGGCGTCGGCGCGCGGCGGGCGTGGCGGCGAACAGCTTGCGCACGTGATCGAACAGCCCGGTATAGGTGGCCAGGTTGGAGCGTGGCGTGCGGCCAATGGGCTTCTGGTCGACCTGCACCACCCGCTGGATGGCGTCCATATCGCCTGCCAATGTGCCCCGCGTCGTTTCGATCACGGTCGGCCCGTCGGTGGGCGCGCTATCGGCGTTGTCGTCCGCAGGCTCATGCCCGAGGTGCAGCAGCAACAGCTCGGGTAGCGCCTGCGCCATCAGGCTGGACTTGCCGGAACCGGAAATGCCGGTCACGGCCGTCAGCAGCCCCAGCGGCACCTGTGCGTCCACGCCCTGCAGGTTGTGGCGATGGATGCCTTGCAGCTCCAGCCAGGTGCTCGCGTTGCGCTGCCGGCTCGCGGGTGCGGGCACCTGGTCGAACAGGTACTGCGCCGTGCGCGACTCCGGGATCTGGCGCAGGCCGTCCGGCTCGCCACTGTAGAGAACGCGCCCGCCGTGTTCCCCTGCCTGCGGCCCTACATCCACCAGCCACTGCGCGCGGCGCATCAGTTCCAGATCGTGTTCAACAACGAACACCGAGTTTCCACCGTCGCGCAAGCGCTCAAGCGCGTCGTACAGCGCCTGGCTGTCGGCCGGGTGCAGGCCGGCCGAGGGTTCGTCGAGTACGTACAGCACGCCAAACAGCAGCGAGCTGAGCTGCGTGGCCAGCCGCAGGCGCTGCAGCTCGCCGGCCGACAGGGTTGGCGTGGCGCGATCCAGCGAGAGATAGCCCAGGCCCAGGTCGCGCAGCTGGCGTACCCGCGCCATGACCCCGCCTGCCAAGCGTTGTGCCGCCAGGCGCTTCTCTTCGGACAGTGCGGAGGTCAGCCGCACGTCCGGAGCGCCCTCGTGGGTCGCCTGGCCACTCGCGGCCCGCCGGGCGCGATCGCGGGGTGTCGCGCTCCTGCGGGTGCGAGCGCCCTTGCTGTGCGCGCCGAAATCACCTTGTGCGATGGGCTCCAGCAGCGCCGCCAGCTGATCCAGCGGCAGCCGCATGAACTCGCCGATATCCACGCCGGCAAAGGTGACGGAGAGTGCTTCGGGCTTCAGGCGCTTTCCGTGGCAGGCCGGGCACAGCTTGCCTTCCATGTAGCGCGACACGCGCTTGCGCATCAGCGCGCTCTGGGTATTGGCAAAGGTGTGCAGCACGTAGCGGCGCGCGCCGGTATAGGTGCCCATGTAGCTGGGCTCCTGCTTGCGCTTGAGCGCAGCACGCGTCTCTGCGGGCGTGAACCCGGCATAGACCGGCACGCTGGGCGCTTCCTCGGTGAACAGGATCCAGTCCCGGTCCTTCTTCGGCAACTTCTTCCACGGCACGTCGATGTCGTAGCCCAGCGTCACCAGGATGTCGCGCAGGTTCTGGCCATGCCAGGCCGGCGGCCAGGAGGCGATGGCGCGCTCGCGGATGCTCAGCGAGGGGTCCGGAACCATCAGTGCTTCGGTCACTTCGTAGACATGCCCCAGGCCATGGCAGGTGCTGCAGGCGCCCTGTGGCGTGTTGGGTGAGAAGTCCTCGGCGTACAGCATGGGCTGGTTGGCCGGGTACGCACCCGCACGCGAGTACATCATGCGCACCAGGCTGGACAGGGTGGTCACGCTGCCCACTGACGAACGCGCATTGCTGGCCCCGCGCTGCTGCTGCAGGGCCACTGCCGGCGGCAGGCCATCGATGGCGTCCACATCCGGCACGCCCGCCTGATCGATCAGGCGCCTGGCATACGGCGCAACGGACTCGAAGTAGCGCCGCTGCGCCTCTGCAAAGACGGTACCGAAGGCCAACGATGACTTGCCGGAACCTGATACGCCGGAGAACACCACCAGTGCATTGCGCGGAATGGAGACGTCGACATTCTTGAGGTTGTGTTCGCGCGCACCGCGCACCTCGACGCAACCGCTGGCGGCGGCAGCGCATGACGATTCACCAAAGGGGGTGTTGGACATTTCAGCGTTCCTGCATTCGGTGGGCGGGCCGCACAATGGGCGCGCCCGGTAGGCCATTCTCGCCGCTGTGGAGTGAATGGTGTGAGGGTACGGGCTTCCCCTGCCCTCGAGCGGCATACCCCCTGCACTTCCCCCTTCGTACGCAGTTGCGCGGCCAAGGGCTAGAGTGAGCCATCTACGCGATGGGAGGGCGACAGGCACCCCGATGTACTTGGCTGGGCCGCCACCGCGGCATCGGTGGCGCTCTTCATCCGGCCGATGGTGAAACAGGCTGGCGTGGTCTCACCATCGGCGCAATGAATTCCACCACATCAATCGCAAGCCGACCGGCAAGCGCCTTGGCATGGCCATCCGGTGTGTAGCTTTTTCGGATGTCTCTCATGTCCGCCTCGTCGGCCAGCAGCAGGAGTGCTACCTGCCTGCCAGTGCTAGCGTCGATCGCCTCGATCTCGAGGGAAAGCCGCCCCTTGCTTACCGGCCCCACAAGGACCGATGTGGCAATGTTCAGGCCAGCAGAGGCCTCCTTCACCGAGGTGATCCTTGCAAGCAGCAACAGCCCTGTTCCCGGCTGCCCTGCCCCGGTCAGGCTCCGGCCCAGGCGCCTGTCGATCTGCCGCTGCAGCTGACTGCTTACGGCAGCCTTGAGGCGCTCGCCAATGCCCGGGCCCAGGGTTGCGGCCACCTCTGGCATCAGCAGTACGGGTGCGAGAGTCACCGTCTGAAAGCGCCCATGCGAGCTGCCCGCTGGCACGATCTCCATCCGGCGCTCGCCGTGCATGGTGAGCCCTGCATAGGTCCTGGCCTGGTTTGACCTGACAACGTGAACCTGGCTGCATGCGGCCAGCGACAGCATTGCCATGCCTGCAATGATCCATGGGACCCGCTGCCGCCAGCTGCCTGTTGTGCCGCGCCTGGCAGGCCGTGCATTTTTCAGAGTGGCGGATCGATGAATGGCTGATGCAGGACCAGGGTATTGGGGCTTTGCGGAGTGCATTGCTTTCGCAGGTTGTGTGGAAAGGAATCAACCGAGAAGGAATCTCGCGGCGATCTTCGATTCAAACAGCCGTATACGCTTCATGGTTCTACCCAGGTGATGGAGGGGGCTGGGGAGGACCGAACACGTACAGGTACAATTGATCGCGATGGCGCATCCACCGCCGGCAGCATGAGCTGGTCGTCGAGCCGGTGTGGTTGGGTGGCCAGGCTTCCAACGATGGCCCTCCGCAGCGCGGGAACCGAGGTGGATGCTGCCTACCTGGATTCCCGGAACTCGGTCGGCAGGCAGCCTGCCCAACGCTTGAATGCGCGCCGGAATGCGCGGGCATCGGAATATCCAACCGCCTCTGCAATCTCGGCGATGCTCAACTCTGAGTTCAGCAGGAGGTCGCGGGCACGTTCATATCTCGCTTCGTCCCGAATCTCCCGATAGCTGGAATCCTGCCGGCTCAGGCGGCGGCGGAGCGTTCTTTCGCTGACATTGATCAGGCTCGCAAGTTCACTCTGCTTGGTTGTTGCCTCGATATCACATCGAAGATGGCTCGACAGGGATTCAACAATCTCATTGCGCCCCCCTCGCGTTGGAAGAAGTGAATCCAACTGCTCCCGGACAATTCTTGAATTGACCCGATCAAATCCGGGCAAGCGCGCGCTCAACCAATGTGAGTCTATGGTCAGGCGATTGACGCCAGCATCGAAGCGCACAGGGCACTGGAAGAATCGTCGATAGACTTCAGGATCAGACGGTTTGGGGAGGGAGAAATCAACCCTGAGTGGCGCGAATGATGGTCCAACCACGTATCTGCTGACCGCAACGAATCCGGCGAACGCGTCCTCGACCAGTACTGACTCCAGTTGAATGTCGAATCGTTTGAACCGGACTTCCATTCTCACTTCCCTTCCCACTTCCTCCACCGTGTGGATCAGCATCGAGCCGATTGCCTGCTGATGGGTGAGGCCGTATGTCAGTGCATCGCCGTAGGTCTCGCAGGTGAGCATTGCCAATCCGGGTACGCCCCATGAAATAGGCGTCTGTCTGGCCCCCAATGCCAGGCCCAGCGCAGGTTCGCCCAGCAAACGCTCAGCCCGCATGAACAACTGGCGCATCTGCCGATAGGACAGCCTCACGTCCCTCATCGATAGATCTCGATAAGTGAAGCCGAGCCCGCGGCATAGCTCCTCTGGAGAGAACCCGCGGTCCTCGACCAGGCCGAGGATCGCCCTCGCCCCCGTGGGCACTATCTCTGCAATCTGCGATTCGCTTGCGGAATTTGGATCTTCAGAAGCATGGAGAGCGACAGCATCCAGCGCGGCATCCTCGCCGGCGACAGGCCAGTCCATGGATGCCGGCAGATTCTTGGGGATAGGGGCCATCACGTATTCGAAAGGTAGTTCGACATCGACATAGTCGGGCCGCGAGGGGACCTGTTTCAACGTGGCGGACACATTCTGACCTTTTGGGTCCCCCGCCCGTCCTCCAATGTCCCTTCGAGGGCACCAGCAGTAACAACGCCCTCACGTCGCTGACCAGATTCAGGCCGGGACGCCTCCTGCCACGAGGGATCAGCAGGTGTGCCATCTGTCCCAGTTGACCTGTTCAAGCCCCTGTGTGTCCAGAACTGTCCTGTTCGTGGTGCAGGTGTCCCCCTAAATTTACGCCGCCTGCAGACCCGACGGCGCCGAACCGGTCTGTGGAACCGACCACCCATGCAAGGAACCGAACGTGAAGACCCATATGACTCGGTCGCTGGTGCCTCGTCTCAGCGCACTGGCCATTGCCCTGTCCGCGATGACGGGATGCTCCGACACACCGGAAAGCGCCGCGCCCGAAGCACGTACCGCGTACGTCGCATCCGTTCGACAGGCCACTGGCGATCAGCGCTCTTACATCGGCACCGTACGCGCCACGCAGCGAGGACAGCTGTCCTTCCCGGTTTCCGGAAAGGTATCTGCAGTACTCGTTGAACCTGGCGATGCCGTAAAGAAAGGCGAGGTGCTGGCCCGCCTGGATTCCATCCCATTCGCAGCACAGGAGGCATCCGCCGCAGGTGACGTTGCACGGGCGCAGGCGGCATTGGACGAGGTCCAGCGTCGCGTTGAGCGATTCAATGTTGCAGAGAAGGCCGATGCGCTCAGCCCGGCGGAGATGACCGCAGCGAAGGCCGAACTGGCGGCCGCCAAGGCGGCTGTTCGAAACGCCCGCGCGCAGCACGAACTTGCCGGCTGGTCACAGGGGGAGGCCACGCTGCGAGCCACCTTCGATGGAGTGGTCGCCGCCCGCAACGTTGAAGTTGGACAGTCCGTGGGCCCCGGCGCTGTTGCCATCCAGGTCGATGGTGCGGGCCGTGAGCTGTCTGTCGCGATTCCGGGCAGCGCTCGCCTGGATGTTGGGCAGATGGTCAATCTGATCAGCGGCTCGGACACCGTGGCGAGCAAGGTGCTGCGTGTCGACGGACGCGTCGACGCCGGCGGCGTGCGTACGGCGTACGTCGCAGTTCCCGAGGCGGCGACCGTGGGCTCGACCTGGTCGGTCCAGATCACTGGCGCGGATGCGGGCCCGGCCAGGCTCCAGGTGCCATTTCGTGCTGTCCTGCCGTCTGCCGTTGGCGGTAAGGGGCAGGTGCTTCGGCTGGCAAAAGATGGCAAGACGACCGAAATTGCTGAAGTGAGCCTGGGTCAGTACCACGGCGACTGGATCGAGGTGAGTGGGCAGATTTCCGCCGGTCAGCGCGTCGTGGTCGCGGGTGCCAAGGCCATCCGCCCCGGCACGCAGATCAAGCCCGTCGACATGAAGATGGGATCAGAACAATGAGCCTCTCCTCATTCTCACTGGCGCGTCCACGACTGACTCTGCTGGCGATCATGGCGATCGTCCTCACCGGCCTCATTCTGGCGCTGGACTTCCCGTCCACTGAAGAGCCTCCCATCACCATTCGCACGGCGACGGTACTCAGCTTCATGCCAGGAGCCGGCGTGGACCGGGTCGAGCAGCTTGTCGCTCGCCCGATCGAGGAGAGCATTCGGGGAATGCCGGAGGTCAAGCGCATCCGGACGACTGTTCGTCCAGGTTTTGCGTTCACCTACGTTGATCTTTACCCCACCGTGGAATCGGAAAAGATCCCCATCGTGTGGCAGCGCTTGCGCTCACGCATGGGGGACATCCAGAGCCAGCTTCCCGAGGGAACGATTGGCCCGGTCGTGGACGACGAATTCGGGCGCGTCGCGGTGATGACCATGGGCCTGACCGGCGAAGGCTACAGCGCAGGCGAGCTTCGGGCAGAAGCCCGCCGCCTGCGCGATGAACTGTTCCGGCTGCCCGGGGTGGAGCGTGTCTCGCTGCATGGCGTGAGGGACGAGCAGGTCCAGATCATCCTGGACGTGCCCTCCCTGGCTGCGCGCGGGCTCAACCCCAATGTGATTGCCGATGCGGTTTCCAAGCGCAATGTCATCGCGCCGGCGGGTTACGTCGAGATCGGGGGGTCGGAGATTGCGCTCAACGTGAGCGGTGACGCCGACAACCCCTCCCAGCTGAAGAGCACGCCGATTCCGCTGCCGAAGGGTGGCTCGGTGCCTCTGGGCGCCCTTGCGCGAGTGGAACGGGTGACCCAGGACCCGCCGATGACCGGCGCATTCGTCAATGGCACGCCGGCCGTCGTAATAGCGGTCTCCATGGCACCAGGACTCAACGTAGTCAGCTTCGCCGATCTGCTGCGCGGCGACGTTGAACGGCTTTCGGAAACGCTGCCGGCCGGCATGCAGCTTGTCCAGATCACGGATCAGGCCGAGGTTGTTTCCACCCAGCTGCTGCGTGTTGCCAAGGTTTTCCTGGAGACCCTGGCCATCGTCATGGCGGTCGTCGTGCTGTTCCTTGGAATGAGGACCGGCCTGATCGTCAGCGCCATCGTGCCGACCACGGTGCTGGGGACGATGGCAATCATGAAGATCCTGAACATCGATCTGCACATGATCTCGGTGGGTGCAATCATCATTGCCCTGGGCCTGTTCGTTGACAACGCGATCGTGGTTGCCGAGGACATGGAGCGGCGGCTCTCGCTGGGTGAGTCGCCGGACCAGGCTGCCGCTCACGCAGGCAGCACGATGTTCGTGCCGCTTCTGGTTTCTTCGCTGGCGATCATCCTCGCGTTCATGCCGCTGGCCATCTCCAGCACGGAAACCGGCGAGTATCTGCGCAGCCTCGGCATCGTGATGGCCATCGCGCTGCTGTTGTCGCTGGTCATCGGCGTTACCCTGATTCCGCTGCTGTGCAAGTACTTTGCCCATCACCATGCCGAACTCAGCCGCACCGCACGCGCGGTCGAGCGGCTGACGGGCTGGTACCGCGGCAAGGTCCGCTGGATCCTGGGGCACAAGGCCATCTACATCGGCGTAATGGTTGCACTGCTGGCAACCTCCGGCTGGTTGTTCACCACCGTCCCCAACGAGCTGATGCCGCCGTCCGAGCGCCATCAGCTGCAGATGGCCATTGAGCTTTCCCCGGATTCCAGTCCGGCCAATACGATGGCGGTTGCTCACCAGATCAGCAAGGTACTGGCCGACGAGAAGCTCGTTCCGGAGATCTCCAGCCACGCCCTGTACATGGGCGATGGTGGCCCACGCTTCATCCTGGCACTGAATCCCCCTACTCCCGCAGGACACCGCGCGTATGCCGTGCTGTCCCTTGCGAAGGGCGTCAAGCATGAAGCGGCCATTGAGCGGCTGCGTTCTGTGATGGCAACACACTTCCCGGACGTGCGGGTGGAGCCCAAGCGATTCTCGATGGGATCTTCGGATGCCGGCGTTGCGACGTTCCGCATCTCCAGCAGCGACGGCGCACATCGGATTGCCGCCGAGAAGCTGCTGCGCACGCTGCAGGACACGCCGGGGATGGTGGATGTATCCAGCGATGCCGAACGCCAGGTTGTCCAGCTTGATGTAGACGTCGATCAGCCCAAGGCCCAAGCCGCTGGCATCAGCAGCGCGGACATCGCAAAGAGCATGGACATGCTGCTGACCGGCGCGACGATCTCCCGCTATCGTGAGGGCGACACCGTTCTCCCGGTCATCCTCCGCGGAGAGGCGGCGCTGCGCACGGATATCGGCCAGCTTGAGGCACTCCCGATCCAGAAGGCGGATGGCAGCGGAAGCGTGCCCCTTGGCCAGGTGGCCAAGCTTCGGTTGGCGCCGCAGCTGTCTTCAATCCAGCGAGTGAACCAGACGCGCGCGGTCACCGTACTTGCAAAGAGCTCCGAGCTGACGGCCCAGGGGATCGCGGACAAGGTGGAGCCGCTCCTTTCCGAATTCCGCAAGCAGGGCGTGCGGGTTGAACTCGGTGGCGAGATCGAAGAAAGCAAGAGTGCCAACGACGGCATCGAGAAGCTGCTCCCGCTCTGCCTTGCTGCCATGTTCCTGTTGTTCGTATGGCAGTTCGAGAGCATCCGCAAGAGCCTCATCGTCCTGGCGAGCATTCCGTTCGTGGTCATCGGCGCGACCTTGGCACTCAAGCTGAGTGGCACCAGCCTGACCTTCATCGGAACACTGGGGCTGCTCGCACTTGCCGGCATCATCGTCAACAACGCGATTCTGCTCATCGATGCGATCGACGAAGGCCAGCGTGATGGCTTGCCTCCCCTCCAGGCCATTGAAGAGGCTGCGGCAAAGCGCCTGCGCCCCATCGTGATGACCAAGATGGTCTGCATTCTCGGTCTCGTCCCGCTGCTGCTGTTTGGCGGTTCCATGTGGACCAGCATGTCGATCGTGATGATCGGCGGCCTCGCCCTTGGAACGCTGATCACGCTGGGTCTCATTCCAGCGCTGTATGCCGCGCTCTACCGCATTCACCCGGCCGAGGAGGCATGATCATGTCTATTGGAAATCGAGTTGCCTGCCTGTCGATTGCTGTGCTCGTGGCGCTGTCTTCTGGCTGCGCCTCTGTGGCCCCCAGGACCGAGATCCCTGACGCTGCAGCCCGGCATCATGTGGGCCAGGCCCCCACGCCGGCGGCGCTGGACGCGGATGTCCTGCCCGGGACGCCCAACAGGCAATGGTGGAAGGACTTCTCCGACCCCAACCTGGATGCACTGGTGAGCCTGGCCATGCGTGGGAATCATGACCTGAAGTCTGCCCTTGCCGCCGTGGTGGAAGCGCGGGCGCTGGCAGGCGCGGCGCGCAAGGACTATCTGCCGAGCGGTGCGCTGCAGGTCAAGGCCGAAGCCATGCAGTCCGCCCAGATCGAAGCGGATCCCTATCGCCAGGATCTTCCCCGCCCCCCTTCCCAGAGACTGCTGTCCGCCGGACAGATGTTCTCCTGGGAACTGGATCTGTTCGGGCGCATTGGCACCGCCGCAGCCATGGCCGATCGCAAGGCCGATGCGGCGGCGGCTGACGCGAGATCGGCTGCCGCAGTGCTCCAGGCCGAGATTGCGAAGAACTACTTCCTGCTCAGGATGGACCAGATCAACCTGTCCTCTCTTGAGCGCGAGGTTGAGCTGAGCAAGGCCCGCGTTGTGCGCGTGAAGGCGCGGTATGCGGCCGGGCTGGTCGATCGCAGGGAGGCGCTTGCGGTCGAATCCGAACATGCCGAGCTGGTGGCGCAGGAGGCGGCAACCGTTACCCGGCTGCAGGCGGACAGGGCCGCATTGGCGGTTCTTGCGGGCCGCTCGCCGACCGCGCGGGACGACACCTGGGAGGCGTTGCTGGCCCCGGCTCCTCTGCCGGCCCCGCCGGGTCTTGCATCGCTTGCGCAGCCGACCGACCTCCTGGCGAGGCGGCCTGACGTCGCCAAGGCCGATGCACTGCTGCGAGCAAGCCTTGGCAACGTCGTACTCGCCGAGCGCGCGCACCTTCCGCGCCTCACGCTGAATGTCTTCGGCGGCATCCTTGCACCGTTCGGTTCGCTGGGCGATTCCAGTGCAAAGCGCTTCTCTGCCGGCCCGGAGCTTCAGTGGGAGTGGCTGAGCTTTGGCCGGAAAAAGGCCAGGGAGGAAGCCGCTCGCGCCGGCAGCGATCAGAGCTGGCATGCGTTCGAGCAGACCGTGCTGACTGCGCTGAAGGAGAGTGAGGACTCCCTGCATGCGTGGACGAGTTCCAACGTCAGGATGCAACAGGCGGTGAATGCCGAGGCACTCAGCAGCAGATCTTCGGCCTATGCTTCTTCCCGCGTGGACGCCGGAATCGAACCGAAGGATGCCGGCCTGCAGCAGCAGGCGCTGCACGAGAAGGCGCGCAGAGAGCTTGCGGCGGCACAGGCCGGGCTGCTGATGGCCCACGTGCAGGTGCAACTGGCACTGGGGGCATGGCAGCCCGAGAAGGCGGACCCGGAGATTGAATTCGGCAGGCCCATCGCTTCCCGGAAGAGCGCCGAAAGCGAAGCATCCGCGGCGCATCACTGACTGGCTCGAACGGCAATCCGCCAGGCCGTACCGGCCTGGCGGATCGTTGGTCGCCCGCTACATGAGGAAAGCTCTCTTGAACGCTACCCATAGTTCGTCCGTGCGTGTGCCCGACATACTCATCCGCGAAACGGCAGCGCTTATCGTCCGCAACGGTCGGTCTTCGGTCACTGTCAGTGAGATTCTTGAATTCTCGGGCGTGAGCCGTGGCGCGATGTTCCATCACTTCTACTCCAAGCAGGATCTCATCGATGCCACTTTCGCCAGCTGGCTCCAGGGATTCAGCCTGGATGTAGAGCAGAAGATGCGTACCAACGGCCTCCGGCATGGCGCCTTTACAAATGCTTACGTGGAATCTGTCGTGGAAGGCTGCAGACGGCACGACGTTGCAATGCTCTCGGCCCTGATCATTCGCCTGGACCTCACGCAGTTGCCGGCGTTGCAGTGGATCGAGTGGATGAAGAAGAAGCTGGCCACCGAGCCGTCCGAGGCGGACGATCCCGCGTTGAAGTCTGCGCGTCTCGCCGCCGATGGTCTCTGGCTTGGCTCACTGTCCTGCCCTGCCCCCGCCAATGAACCGAAGATCGACATTCAAGCGCCGCAGATCCCGGTACAGCGCTGTGGCCATGGTCCGTCCCATCGCCTTGTCTAAGGACGATCAGGACGCGCGGCCACGGGCTCATCGAACGGCAGGGATGCAACCGTGCCATGGCTAGAAGAACCAGGCAGGACGCACACGCCACGCGTGAGAGGATCCTCGATGCCGCACTGGTGTGCCTGCTGCGCCACGGAGCCGCGGGCGCAACGTTGGAGCTGATCGCCACCGAGTGCGGCCATTCGCGCGGCGCGATCTACTGGCACTTCGGGTCCCGCCAGAACCTGCTGGGTGAACTCTCCGCGCGAGGGCGGCCAGATGCATCCGAAGGACTGCAGGAGGTCGCCATCCGGCAGTGTAGTGACCCGTTCAGGCTTCTGTTTGCGGACCTGGTCAGGGTCTTTGATCACACGCGCCGCACCGCACGCGTTCGTCGAACGGTTGAGCTTCTCCTGCGCTCTGGTGCATCACGTGAGCTGGGCGGCATAGGCGACGTGCTCGCAGCGTGCGCGATGCCGGAGGTCCGCATGCTGGAGCTTGTATACCAGCGCGCAGGGGCACTGGGCCAGCTCCGCGAGGGCGTTGATACAGCCACTGCGGCGCGTAGCCTTCATGCGATCGCGGTCGGCGTTCTGCTGGGATCAATCCTGGAGCCCGGTATCCTCGACCTGGAGATGGGCGCGGCAAGCACCGTGGAAGACCTGCTCAGGCTGCACATGGCTGTTCCCTTCGCGACTGCCGGAACGTGGTTCACCCCATGTGCGGGCTAAGCCGGTTCCTCATCGATCCACTTCGCCGAACACAATGTCGTAGGTGCCAATCATGGCGACGACATCCGCCAGCATGTGGCCCCTGACGATTTCATCCAGAGAAGAGAGGTGAGCGAAGCCGGGAGCACGCAGGTGCACCCGGAACGGCTTGTTGGCGCCATCGGAGATCAGGTAGCAACCGAACTCACCCTTGGGCGCCTCGACCGCTGCGTAGGTTTCACCTTCCGGCACCTGGTAGCCCTCGCTGAAGAGCTTGAAATGATGGATCAGCGCTTCCATGTCGGACTTCATCTCCTGCCGGGACGGCGGCGCCACCTTGAAGTTGTGGACCATCACCGGGCCGGGGTTGGCGCGAAGCCAGTCGACACATTGCCTGATGATGCGGTTGGACTGTCGCATTTCCGCGACCCGGCACAGGTAGCGGTCATAGCAGTCTCCGGCGGTGCCGACCGGAATGTCGAAGTCAACGGCATCGTACTTCGCGTAGGGGCGCTTCTTCCTCAGATCCCATGCCACGCCCGAGCCTCTCAGCATCACCCCGGTCATTCCCCAGTCCATGGCCTGCTGCGGGCTCACAACGCCAATGCCCACCGTACGTTGCTTCCAGATTCTGTTGTCGGTGAGCAGGGTTTCGTACTCGTCAATCCGGTTCGGGAACTCGCGGGTAAAATTCTCGATGAAATCGAGCAGCGACCCCTCCCTCGCGGCATTCAACCGCCGCAGCTGCTTCCCCGTCTTCCAGCGCGACTCCTTGTACTTCGGCATCTGCTCAGGCAGGTCACGGTACACGCCACCTGGCCGATAGTAGGTGGCATGCATTCGAGCACCGGATACCGCCTCGTAGCAGTCCATCAGCTCTTCGCGCTCCCGGAATGCATAGAGCATCACGGCCATGGCACCAAGGTCCAGCGCGCCCGTTCCGATGTTCATGAGGTGATTGAGGATCCGGGTGATCTCATCGAACATCGTACGGATGTACTGTGCCCGGATCGGCGCTTCGATTCCCAGAAGGGTTTCGATCGCGCGTACGTAGGCATGTTCATTGCACATCATGGATACGTAGTCCAGCCGATCCATGTAGCCGATGGACTGGTTGAAGGGCTTGGACTCCGCCAGCTTCTCAGTGCCCCGGTGCAGCAGGCCCACATGCGGATCCGCGCGCACGACTGTCTCGCCATCCATCTCAAGCACAAGGCGCAGGACCCCGTGGGCCGCGGGATGCTGGGGGCCGAGGTTCATCACGTAGTTACGGATCTCGGTATCCCGGCGACCATCGCGTATGGGGGCGGGCCCGCCCGCCATCGTCCTTTCAGTGTTCATCCAATAGCTTCCGTAGACCGAACGCATTCAGCGGAAGTGCTTAATGCTCCAAGCGTCGATGCTACTTCGACGAGGAAGGCAGGCTATGGACTACCTGGTCTGGAACGTGGGGCGCTGGGATTGTTCCCGAGCCGAAGCAATCTGCGGTCAACGCGCGGAATTTCTCGACAGCGGCACGTGCTGCCAACCCCGGTTGCGGCGGGGAACAAGCCTGGCAAATCACTTCAATGAGGTTGGGTCAGTTTCTCCTGGACGGTCCGATGCCACCGCGCGATGCCCGGCGTTCGCAAGGAAACGCTGTTCGCAGGCCTTCCACAACCAGCGAAGAAGCATTCTGTTGCAAGCGGTCCTGGGGCAGTTGCTGGAGATGGGAGGCAACACGATCGACCAGTTCATGTGGAAGGATCTGGCCTTGGCCACACCACTGGCCACGATTGGCATCGGCAGCACCCTGGATGTAGGCACTGGCACGGGCGCTGGACAGATTCCGGCACTGTTCGCCGGCACAGAATCCGTCAGCCCCTTTTCCCTGCAGTAGCGTGATCAGCTCTGCGCCGCTTACAAGCCAGGTGCGCTTCGGTGGTGATGTCTCCGCAAGCAAGGATCCGGCCAGGAAGCAGGCTCCAAGCATAAGCAGTCGGCTCATGCGACGACGCGCCTGTCGGCCTTGATGTCCTCTCATGCCTTGGACCTTGGTTGTCGTCCTTCTGGATTCCATGCGGTTGACCCCCTCACCACGCACCGGCCCGTCATCACCAACCGGCGTACCGGTAGCTCCGGTGCGCGCAGGCGCTCAAGCAGCAACGACATCGCTGCGCGCCCCATCTCTTCGACCGGCTGTTCGATCACGGTGATGCCCGGTTCGACCATCTCGGTCCAGCGTTCGTTGTCGAAGCCCGCCAGCGCCAGCCCGCCAGGAATTGCCAACCCTGCGCTGCGGGCGGCCTTCAATGCCCCCATGAGCAGCAGGCTGTTGCTGGCGACCATGGCTTCCGGCCGCGACGGGCCGGCCAGCCACTGATCGACCGTTGCAATGGCCGCTTCAGCCGTGGGCTCAACCTCGCGATAGTCCGGCTCCAGCCCATGCGTACGCATCGCAGCGAGATAGCCGTCCCGCCGCTCCGCCGCCGTGGTGCTGGTGCTGCCGAACAGGCCGCCGATGCGGCGATAGCCACGCGCCACCAGATGCTCGACCAGGGCCGCCATCGCGGCCGGATTGTCGAGCACCACGCTGTCGATCGACCCGCCAGGTGCGGCGCGGTCCACCAGCACCGTGGGATAGTCCAGTGCGAGCCGTTCCAGGCGCCCCACTGTGGTCCGGGTGGGCGCAAAGATCAGTCCGCTGATGCGCTCCTCGTGCATCAACTGCAGATACAGCGCCTCACGCTCGGGGTCCTCGTCAGTGTTGCAGAGGGTGACGCGAAGGCCTTCACGATAGGCCACCTCCTCCACCGCGCGGATCAGCGCGGTGAAGAACGGGTTGCGGATGTCCGCCACGATCAACCCGATGATGCCGGTGTGCCGGGCGCGCAGGCGCCGTGCCTGCAGGTTGGGGTGATACCCGGTCTGGCGGATCGCCGCCTCCACCCGGCCACGCACGGCCTCGCTGACCGGGCCGCCGCCGAGCACGCGAGACACCGTGGACTTGGAGACCCCCGCTACGCGCGCGACGTCGTTGATGCTGATGCTCATTGGAACCGTTCCCGGAAACTGTCGCTGATCATGGCCAAATGGCCATCCAGGACAATGCTAGCCCCAAAGCAGTATTGGCTTTTTGTGCAGTGCACATTGAAATGAGGACTGGGAACGTTCCCAATACGCCACAGCACCCTCTTCCCGGAGCCCGCCTTGCAGCCCTTGACTACCCCTGCCCCCGTCAGCCGGGAACTGATCCGCCTGGATGCGCGTGCGCTCGACAAGGCCGACGCCATCGCCCAGGTGGCGCAGATGCTTGTCGCCGCCGGCTGCGTTGCGCCGGGTTACGAGGCGAGCATGGGCCGGCGCGAGGCGCTGGCGAATACCTTCCTCGGCCATGGCGTGGCCATTCCGCACGGGCTGGGTGAGGACCGTCACCTGGTGCGCCGCGATGGCATTGCCGTGCTGCAGTTCCCGCAAGGCGTGGAGTGGAACCCGGGCCAGGTCACCCGCCTTGTGGTCGGCATTGCCGCGCAGTCCGATACCCACATCACCCTGCTGCGGCGGCTGACTCGGCTGATCCAGGATGACGCGACCCTGCAGCGCCTGTTCACCACGGCCGATGCGAGCGAGATCATCAACGCGTTGGCTGGCGATGTTTCGACCACGGCTCCCACTGTGCCGGTGACGGACCTTGCCGAGCGTTTCGACTGGACCATCGCCTACCCAAGCGGGCTGCACGCGCGCCCGGCCACGCGCTGGGCCGAAACAGCGCGCGGTTTCGCGGCCCGCGCACAGGTTCGCGCGGGCGATCAGGCTGCCGATGCCAAAAGCCTGGTGGCGCTGCTGCAGCTCGGGTTGCGCCATGGCGACGCGGTCAGCGTGTCTGCCGAGGGCGCCGATGCCCCTGCCCTGCTGGCCGCACTGCGCAAGGTCATGGATGGGCTGGTGGCACAGGAAAAGGCCGATGCCGAGCGCGCAGCGCAGCGCAAGGCCGCGCCGGTTGCGGGCTGGAATCCGCCGGACGCACAGGCGGCGATCGTCGGCATCGGCGCCAGCCCCGGCCTGGCGATCGGCCCGGTGCATGTGCTGGCCAGCACGCAGGCTGAGGTCGCCGACCGCCCCACCCCTCTCGGCGAAGGCGGCGCACACCTGCAGGACGCGCT
This sequence comes from Stenotrophomonas sp. S4, assembly GCF_054187805.2. Lineage (NCBI taxonomy): Bacteria > Pseudomonadati > Pseudomonadota > Gammaproteobacteria > Lysobacterales > Lysobacteraceae > Stenotrophomonas > Stenotrophomonas sp. S4. The sequence continues at coordinate 2,406,845 of NZ_CM196188.1, forward strand.
CAGCCGCACCCGCCAACAACTGGCCGCGCTGCAGGACGACACCCAGCGCCGGCTCGGTGCCTCGGATGCGGCGATCTTCAAGGCACAAGCCGCGCTGCTCGACGACACCGATCTGATTACCCGCACCTGCCAGCTGATGGTCGAAGGCCATGGCGTTGCGTGGTCCTGGCACCAGGCCATCGAGCAGATCGCCTCCGGCCTGGCGGCACTGGGCAACCCGGTGTTGGCCGCGCGCGCCGCCGACCTGCGTGACGTGGGCCGGCGCGTACTGGCGCAGCTTGATCCGTCTGCGGCGGGTGGCGGCCTTGCCGACCTGCCTGCACATTCTTGCATCCTGCTCGCTGCTGATCTGTCGCCGTCCGACACGGCCAACCTCGACACCGGCCGCGTGCTCGGCCTCGCCACCGCGCTGGGCGGGCCGACCTCGCACACCGCGATTCTCTCGCGCACGCTCGGCTTGCCAGCGCTGGTTGCCGCTGGCGCGGAGCTGCTGGCGATCAGCGCGGGCCGCGAGGCGATCATCGATGGCAACAGCGGGCGGCTCTACCTGTCTCCGTCCGAGGCCGATCTCGCCTCGGCCCGTGCGTGGATCGCCGAACAGCAGCAGATCCGTGAGCGTGAAGCGGCGCAACGCGCGCAGCCGGCACAGACCCCAGACGGCCACCGCATCGACATCGGCGCCAACGTCAACCTGCCCGAGCAGGTGCCACTGGCGCTGGAGCAAGGCGCGGAAGGTGTCGGCCTGATGCGCACCGAGTTCCTGTTCCTCGAACGTGGCAGTACGCCCAGCGAGGATGAGCAGTACGCCACGTACGTGGCGATGGCCAAGGCACTCGACGGCCGCCCGCTGATCGTGCGCGCGCTCGATATCGGTGGCGACAAGCAGGTTGCTCACCTGGAGTTGCCGCGCGAGGAAAACCCGTTCCTCGGCGTGCGTGGCGCGCGCCTGCTGCTGCGCCGCCCCGACCTGCTGGAACCGCAGCTGCGTGCGTTGTATCGCGCGGCGAAGGACGGCGCACGCCTGTCCATCATGTTCCCGATGATCACCTCGGTGCCCGAGCTGATCGCACTGCGCGCCATCTGCGAACGGTTGCGCGCCGAGCTCGAGGCGCCCGACGTGCCGATCGGGATCATGATTGAAGTCCCGGCCGCCGCTGCCCAGAGTGATGTGCTGGCCCGCCATGCCGACTTCTTCTCGATCGGCACCAACGACCTGACCCAGTACGTGCTGGCGATCGACCGCCAGAACCCGGAACTCGCCGCCGAGGCCGACAGCCTGCACCCGGCCGTGCTGCGCGCGATCCGCACGACGGTGGACGGCGCACGCCTGCATGGGCGCTGGGTTGGGGTCTGCGGCGGCCTGGCGGGGGATCCCTTTGGCGCAATGCTGCTGGCCGGCCTGGGCGTGGACGAACTGTCGATGACTCCGAACGACATCCCGGCGGTGAAGGCACGCCTGCGTGGCAACGCGATGGCCGATCTGCAGGCGCTGGCCACTAGCGCGCTGGACTGCGAAACCGCAGAGCAGGTGCGCGCCCTTGATGGAGCGCGCGCATGAGCGCCCGCGCCGTCACCATTACCCTGAACCCGGCGATCGACCAGACCGTGCGGCTGGCGCACCTGCAACCGGGTCACGTGCATCGCGCCCGCAGCTCCCGCGACGACGCCGGTGGCAAGGGCATCAACGTGGCCGCCTGCCTGGCCGATTGGGGCGTGCCGACTACCGCGATGGGCGTGCTCGGCGATGGCAACGACGGCGTGTTCAACGCGTTGTTCTCCGAGCGTGGCATCGCAGACGCTTGCCTGCGCGTTCCGGGCCGCACCCGCACCAACATCAAGCTGGTCGACGAGGCCAACGGCGAGACCACCGACATCAACCTGCCCGGCCTGTCACTGTGTGACGCCGATCTGGACGCGGTATCACGCCGACTCGACGCACTGCTCCAGGCGGACCAGCCGGTGGTGCTGTCCGGCAGCCTGCCGTCCGGGCTGCCAGCCGATGCATGGGCGCGACTGCAGGCGCGGGCTGGCGCCGCTGGTGCGCGCGTACTGCTGGATACCAGTGGCGACGCGCTCGCCGCCGCGTTGAGCGGCGCACAAGGCGTACTGCCCTACGCGATCAAGCCCAACCGCCACGAACTGGAGGCCTGGGCCGGCACGCCGCTGCCGGATCGCAGCGCCCTGCGGGCCGCGGGCCAGGCCTTGGTCGAACGCGGAGTTGCACTCGTAGCGATCTCGATGGGCACCAACGGCGCGCTGTTCATCGATCGCAGCGGCGCCCTGGTCGCGCGACCGGCGCGGCTGGCGCAGGGCAGTACGGTCGGTGCGGGCGACGCCATGGTCGCCGGCATCGCCGCCGCATTGCTGGAGCCCTCCCTGGATCTGGCGGGTTGCGCGCGGCTGGCGACAGCGTTCTCGATGAGCCGGCTGGAGAGCGGCGACGCGCGACAGCTGGACCCGGCGCAGGTGCGCGCGTGGACCGGCGATGTACTGATCGAGCGGTTGGATTGAAACCCCTGCAGAGGACGCTGCGGCTGGCCTCGGGCCACCGATAGCCCCTACTGCAAGGACGAACCCGAAGAATTCCAGGAGTTCCCATGCAAGCTTCCACCGTAGTCATCGCCGCCGGCGAACGCAGCATCGAGGCGGTTCTTGCCGCCGAAGCGCTGCGCCGCGCCGCCTGCCAGCAAGGGGCTGAACTGGCGATCGAAATCCGCAGCGACCAGGGCGTGACCGGGGCACTGCCGGCAACGCAGGCCGCCGCCGCAACGCAGCTGCTGCTGGTGGGTGATGGCGAGGCAGATGCCGCGCGCTTCGGCAACGCCCAGATCGTGCGCGCCAGCCTCGGTGAAGTGCTGGACGACCCGCTTGCCGCGCTGGCGCTGGTCGCAGCAACATCAGCAACCGCTTCCACCGCGGACGCCGGCAAGCGCATCGTCGCCGTCACCTCCTGCCCGACCGGCATCGCCCACACGTTCATGGCAGCCGAAGGGTTGCAGCAGGCCGCCAAGGCATTGGGCCATGCGATCCGGGTGGAAACCCAGGGCTCGGTCGGCGCGCAGGACGCATTGAGCGACGAAGAAATCGCTGCCGCTGACCTGGTGCTGATCGCCGCCGACCGCGAAGTCGATCTGTCGCGCTTCGCTGGCAAACGCCTGTTCAAGAGCGGCACCAAGTCGGCGATCAATGACGGCCAGAACCTGATCCGCAAGGCGCTGGCCGAGGCCGGCGTGCAGGCGGGTACGGCGGCTTCAGGCCGCACCCCCGAGAAGGCCAGGGTCACCGGCCCCTACAAGCACCTGATGACCGGCGTGTCGTTCATGCTGCCGTTCGTCACTGCCGGTGGCCTGCTGATCGCACTGGCGTTCGCCCTCGGCGGCATCTATGCCTTCGACGATGCACACAAGGGCACGCTGGCCTGGTCGCTGTTCCAGATCGGTGCCAAGTCCGGCTTCATGTTGATGGTGCCGGCACTGGCCGGTTACATCGCCTACTCCATCGCCGATCGCCCGGGCATCGCGCCGGGCATGATCGGCGGACTGGTCGCAGTCAACATGGATGCAGGCTTCATTGGCGGCATCCTGGCCGGTTTCATCGCCGGCTACGGCGTGCATTGGATCAACCGTGCGCTGCGCCTGCCGCGCAGCCTCGAAGGCCTCAAGCCGGTGCTGATCCTGCCGGTGCTGGGCACGCTGCTGGTCGGCCTGTTGATGATGTACGTGATCGGCACGCCGGTCGCCGGGCTGCTGGCCTGGCTGACGGACTGGCTGCGCGGCATGCAGGGCAGCAGCGCGATTCTGCTCGGCCTGCTGCTGGGCGGCATGATGGCGGTGGACATGGGCGGGCCGGTCAACAAGGCCTCCTACGCGTTCTCCACCGCACTGATTTCCAGCCAGGTCTACACGCCGATGGCGGCGACGATGATCGGCGGCATGACGCCGCCGCTGGGCATCGCGTTGGCCACATGGCTGTTCAGCAACCGCTTCACTGCCGAGGAGCGCGGCACGGCCGGTGCCGCTGGCGTGCTTGGCCTCAGCTTCGTGACCGAGGGTGCGATCCCCTACGCCGCGCGCGACCCGTTGCGCACCATTCCGGCGCTGATCCTCGGCTCGGCCGTGGCCGGTGCGATCTCGATGGCCGCAGGCGTCGAGCTGAAGGTGCCGCACGGTGGTGTGTTCGTGCTGCCGATCCCGAACGCGGTCACCCACCTTGGCGTCTACCTGCTGGCACTGGTGGCCGGCGTGACCGTCACCGCGGTCGCGCTGCGCGTGCTCAAGAAGCCGGTCACGGCTCCCACCCTGTAAAAGGAACCTCGCCCATGACCTCTCCTTCCCGCCGCCTGTTGCTGATGGCGACCCTGCCGGCCCTGCTACCCCTGGCCGCTGCCGCCGACGCGAGCGACGTCCTCACCCCCAAGCTGGCTTACACCGGCGAAGCGGCCGCCACGCTCGACGGCGGCAAGCGCAGCGGAACGGCCTATGCTGGCCAGCTGATGTTCGGCGCCGACGTGGATCTGGACGCGGCGTTTGGCTGGCGGGGCGCGACGATCAAGGCCTACGGCATCAACCGCCATGGCGCCAACCTGGCCAACAGCAGCACTGGCAACAGCACCTCGGTGCAGGAAATCTACGGTGGCCAGGGCACGCGCCTGGCCAACCTGACGCTTGAACAGAAACTGCTGAACGACCGATTGGTGGTGGAAGCCGGGCGCAGCGTCGCCAACATCCACCACCTTGGTTCGGAGCTCTGCCAGTACTTCCAGGGCAACTCGGCCTGCGGCAACCCGACCTACGTGTTTCGTACCAGCAATTTCACCTGGTGGCCGGTATCGAGCTGGATGGCCGATGCCACGGCCTGGGTGACGCCCGATGTCTATGTGCGCGTCGGCGCGTACCAGGTCGATCCCAGCCAGGCGGAGGATGGCCAGCACGGCCTGAAGTGGAATACGAACCAGGCCACGGGCTGGATCGTGCCCTACACGATCGGCTGGCGCAGCCCTGCTTCGGCACGACTGAAAGCCCGCTACGAAATCGGTGGTTGGCAGGACAACTCGACCTATCTCGATCCACTACGCGATGCCAACGGCATTCCGGCACTTCTCAGTGGCCAGGACCATGCGACCCGTCGTGGCCGCTCCGGCGCGTTCGCCCGCTTCGAACAGCAACTCACCGGTGATGGTGCCGGACGCGGCCTGACCCTGTTCGGTGCGGTGCTCAAGGGTACCTCTGGCCAGTTGATCGAGGATCATTTCCTGCAGGCCGGCCTGGTGCAGAAGGGCACGTTCGCCCGCCGGCCGCAGGACAGCATCGCTTTTGTGGTGACCCAGCAGAAGTACAGCAGCATCGCGCTGGAGAACCTTCGCCTGGCCCGTGCGGCAGCCGGCGGCAGCGGCACGCCGCACGGAAGCCAGGTGATGATGGAGCTGAGCTATGGCATCCAGGTCACACCGCAACTTCGGATTGCGCCGAACCTGCACTACATCGTGCATCCCGACCAGTTCAATGAACCCGCACGCCAGCGTGACCTGCCGAATGCGCTGATTGCAGGCATGCGGATCGATTGGAGTCTGTAGGAGAGTCACAGGTCCTCAGCGCGATGACCGCTGGATGGTTCATCAGGCCTCTATATTGGCCTTCAGCCAGTCGTTCACACCCGCCAGTTTCACGCCAACGTTGGCATTGAACGTTCCATCCATGCCCCAGGACACGCCCCTGCCCTGGGCGAAGGCGGCGCGGTACTTCTTGATCATGTTCGTCGGATCATCGGCCAACTCCTTCATCAACTGAGGAACCCCCCAGACGGCAAGCTCGAAGTGGGCGCCGAAATAGCCTTCCAGGATGGCAGGCAGTTCCTCATAGCGGACCGTGTCTCCCGCCAGATAGACGATCTCGTTCCGAAGTGGGGGCAAGTGGAAAACGATCTGTGCAGTCATCGCTCCAATGTCCTCAGGTGTCGTCAGCGTGACCGCATTGGAGGCTGTACCCAGTGCATTGACCCTTCTGCCGGGAAGATCGATGACCCCGAACTCCGGCTCGAAGAGGTAGCTGGTGAACATGCCGGTGGAAATGACGACCCAGTCCATTGCGGACTGCGAGCGCAGATAGTCGCGTACGTCGAGCTGGGCATCGAACAGATCCTGCGGTCCACCGCGTCCAATGGCGTCAAAGTCGACCCCGAACTGCCAAGGGAAGTACCTGCCGATACCTGACTTCACGGCGGCGCGCGCTACCTTCATGGGTGTGTCGCGGCCAGCGGCGTAGCCGGTGCAACCGATCACGGTGTCATACCTGGAGAAGAGCACGGCCAGTTGGTCGATCGTGGAAGCCACCAGGTCGCCTGGCTCGATGGTCACTCCCAAAGAGCGTATTTCATCAATTACAGCGCGCTTCTCCGGAAGCACGGATTCTATCGAGGCTTCTCTCAGCATCACGCTGATGCGTGCATCATGCATCCCAGCCAATCGTGCAAGGTTGCGAATGACGGGCATTCCGAGCTCGCCGGCACCCAGCACCAGGATCGAGCGGGAATCATTCGGGGAAGACATTCAAACCACCATGTGTGTGTACGATGGCGGCGATTCTGCTCCCTCCCATATCGCCACGTAAGAAGGCACACCGATGATACCGATCGCCCCGTTCATGAGCTCCGAAGAGCTTCTGCGGCATTCACAAGCGATATGCGACGGCATGAGCGCGGACGATGATGGCCTGCGCCGTGAGGTTCTTGCGCATGCAGGCAGCCGCTGGTCCCTGGGAATCATTCATGCCTTGGGTGTTTACGGAACACTGCGTCACGCCGATGTGGCGCGGCGCATGAAGGGAATCACCCAGCGCATGCTGACACGTACCCTCAGACAGCTGGAAAGGGACGGGCTGATCCACAGGCAGGACTTTCGCGAGGTGCCGCCCCGCGTGGAGTACAGCATCACTCCGTTGGGCAAGGAGCTGCTGGTTCTGATGATCCCGATGTGGACCTGGGTCGTGGGGCACGCTGAGGAATTCCGATGCTGTCGGGAGCGTTTCGATGACGACCATCGCAATGTGTCCTCTGACTGACCCGATCTGCGGGAAGTCGAAAAATGCGCGGTAGAACGGGAAGCAACGGGAGGTGTCGCTTGACCGTAACATGGAAGGCGCAACCCGCCGCTGTGCATGCCCTGGCACGACCGTCACGGAACGCGCCGCGCCCTGGCATTCGCTGGGCAGCCAGCACGGTATGATGCCGCAACCCCGGCACCTGCACTGTTCGCAGCGGGTGCCAGCACGCTGACCGCACTCGCCGCAGAGCCGGCGAGGGGCGCGATGGACGGCACCACGCACATCCCTACCCCATGCTCGCTTCCCATTCTTCCCTGATCATCTGGACGGCGGTGGCCGTCGCCACCGTCGGCCTGCTGATCCGTCCGTTCCGCATCCCGGAGTACGTATGGGCGCTCGGCGCGGCGGCATTGCTTCCGCTCAGTGGCACGATGTCATTCGGCACTGCCTGGCACGCGGTGACCGAGGGGCGGGATGTCTATTTGTTCCTGGTCGGCATGATGGCGCTGGCCGAGCTGGCCCGGCGCGAAGGCCTGTTCGACTGGCTGGCGCTGTATGCAGTCCGGCATGCGCGAGGCTCAGGGCGGCGCCTGTTCGACCTGGTGTTTCTGGTCGGCACGCTGGTGACGGTGTTTCTTTCCAACGATGCAACGGCCGTGGTGCTGACGCCGGCGGTCTACGCTGCCTGCAAGGCGGCCCGCGCCAATCCCCTGCCCTATCTCTTCGTCTGCGCATTCATCGCCAATGCGGCCAGCTTCGTGCTGCCCATCTCCAACCCGGCCAACCTGGTGGTGTACGGCCAGCACATGCCGCCGCTGCTGCAGTGGCTGGCACAGTTCGCGCTGCCCTCGCTGGCTGCGATCGGCGCCACCTATCTGGTGCTGCGCTGGGTGCACCGGCGCGAGATCGCGCAGCCGCTGGTCGCTGCGCCGGAGCATCGCCCGCTGACCGAGGGCGGCCGACTGAGCGCGCTGGGCGTGCTGTTCACTGGCAGCGTACTGCTGGTGACGTCCGCGCTGAACGGACCCCTGGGCCTGGCCACCTTCTGCGCCGGCGCGCTGAGCGTGGCGGTGGTGGTGATACGCCAGCGTTGTAGTCCGCTGCCGCTGCTGCGGCATGTCTCCTGGGGCGTGTTGCCGCTGGTGGCCGGACTGTTCGTGCTGGTGGAAGCAGTGGCCCAGACCGGCGTCATCCAGAGTGCGGCCGGCGCGCTGCAGGCGCTGGCGAAGGCGTCGCCGCACCAGGCCAGCTGGCTGGCTGGAGGCGTGGCTGCGTTGCTCAGCAACATCGCCAACAATCTGCCGGTGGGCCTGGCGGCCGGTTCGCTGGGCCAGATGGCTGAACTGCCTGCACAGACCCGCGCCGCGCTGCTGATCGGCGTGGACCTGGGGCCCAACCTGTCGGTGACCGGCTCGTTGGCCACGATGCTGTGGCTGGTGGCGTTGCGTCGCGAAGGCGAGCATGTGAGCGCGCTCGGCTTCATGCGTATCGGCGCGCTGGTGATGCCACCTGCGTTGATCGCGGCGCTGCTGTTGCTGTGACCAGAATGCCGGCCGCGCCTGGTCCTGGAAGGCCAGCTGACGGTAGGCACGGCGTGTCTTTCACCAGATTGTTGAAATGCCCCGCGATGGTCCAATTGCGCACCGTTCCGCTGATCCCCGCGGAATTCATAGAAGGGCTCGCAGCCCCGCGCAGCAGGACGATGGGGGGGGGGCTCAGGCCTGCAGGCCCTGCTGCAGCAGGGCCTGCAGGCGCAGGGCGTTGCGGGCGGCGTGCCCCAGCGCGGAGTTGTCCAGCACGAACCAGACTGATCGTCGCGCATCCGATTCGAGCTGCAGCTCCCGGGCCAGGCCTGCCAGGACCTGTTCACTGTAGGCGCTGCGATAGATCTGCGGCTGCCCGTGCCAGCGCCAATAGCTCCACGTGCGGTCTCCGCCTGGAATCGCAGCGCCCGGCACCCGCGCTGGATCCGCCGCAACCCGTGCGACACGATGGGCGCTCAGCAGAGCATCCACTTCCGTAGTGAACCAACTGGGATGGCGTGGCTCACAGGCCACATCGAGCTCGCTACGTGCACGCAGGCCCTGCAGAAAGCGCTCCGTCGTAGCCCGGTCGTATGCCAGGCTGGGGGGCAACTGGAGCAACAGCGGCCCAAGCTTCTTGCCCAGCGCCCGCACGCCAGCGAGGAACTGCTCCAGCGGCTGCATTGCATCGCGAAGCCGTTGTTCATGGCTGATCGAGCGCGGCATCTTCACTGCAAAACGGAAGTATTCTGGCACGCTTGCAGCCCACCGTGCGTACGTGCCGGCCACGTGCAGGCGATAGAACGAGGAGTTGATCTCGACCATGGGCAGGCGGGTGGCGTAGCGCTGAAGCACGCTGTCACCCTCCCCGAAGTCCACCTGCTCCGACCGGGACAGCGACCAGCCGGCGCAACCGATGCGTATCGGCCAAGGTGGGCCCGCAGCGCCAGGCACCTGCCGACCGTATCCTCAGCCTGCCACTGACCTGCTCACTGCGGCGCACCGGTTGCGCATGTCGATGCGTTACGCACAGAGCCCGTCCATTGGGAGGTCGCGACCTTCCCGGGAAGCCGCTGCGTCGACCCGCTGCACATCCACCGCCGCAGGGCGCTGCATCCGGCCTCGGCCTGGATCGATCGCGAAGCTGGAACTACCGGCCATCCGCGGCTGTGAACAGACCGTGCTGGCCACTGTTTCAAGGCCCAGGAGGCACCGCATCACCCGGTGCTGCGCCCGGTGCAGGCCGACCTCAACCCCCACGACATAGACAAAACGGCCATCGAACTTGACCTGCACGCCATCCAGCATCTCATCAGAGTGCAACGCCCGCTTCAGCGACTTCATCCACGCGCGTTCAGGCGTGCGATCCAGCTCTACCACGACGGCGGCCCCACCACGGTCCAGGGGCATGCATTCGACACGGAGCACACGCGGTGAAGCAGGATCGGTTCCAGGTCGATGCATGACAGAAGCTCCAGTGCCGAAGATGGCGGGAGTATCCATGCCCCCCGCCAAAATTCCGTCAAGAAATCCCGGGCGCTCTCCACGATCCATCGACAGCGTTGACGGCACGTCAGTGGCTTCGCGCCGGGCTGACGCTCCGCACTCACGGCATTGATGCGGCACGGCACACACTGCAGCTCCCGAGGCAACACAGGCATGCGCGCATGCAACGCGATATGAGCCAGCGCAGATGCAACCTGCTGCTGGTGGAGGACCAATTCGACCTTGCCGCCCTCATGGAGCGCGCGCTCGAAGACGAAGGTGGCCAGGTGACCCACGCCTACAGTGTGTTTGATGCGATGGCCCTACTGGAAAGACAATCGTTCGATGGCGCCGTGCTGGATGTGGAGCTTCGCGATGGCGTTGTCTTTCCGGTTGCCGATCGCTTGGCCGAACTCGGCATCCCTTATCTCTTCGTTTCTGCGGTGTATGACCAGCTGGTGCCGCAGCGCCACCGGCGCGCGGCTTTCGTAGCCAAGCCGTTTCACATCGACCAGTTGCAACGAGCGGTTAAACGGGCGATAGAAGGCGTTTGCCCTTCTTCGACCGGACACTGACTGGAATCAAGCGCGGATGTATCGAGAGAAGTACGCGCCGAACTGACGGGCCTTTGCCGGGGGGAGCTCGCTGGAAATGGTGTCGAAGACCCTGTCAACCTCGTCCTTGCGACCGACCGCTCCGCATTCGCGCGCACTTTCCAGCAGCGCTCGTTGTCGCACGGTAAGGTTTCCGAAGGGGTCAAAGTAGGAGTCGACGCGGTCGTGGTCCTGCACCCCCGTCCAACTGAATCGCGCGTCTTCGGCGGAAGCTGCAATACGTTGATACCGCAGGATGGCTTCTTCAGGGCTGATACGCTTGCGAAGCAGATCCAGTCGCGTCCGATACAATTCGGTTTCAGCACGCGGTGCGGAACCGACCAGCCCAGACACCGATTCCTCCACGAATGCGTAGTCAATATTGCCGGTTTCTGCCTGCACGCCCAGAAGATTGAAGCTGGCAATTGCATGCCGATAGGCATTGCTGTTCGCCTTCGTTTCCTGTGTCTTTGTTGGCCTGCCTATCGCGCTGGGTTGTACGATTTCAATGCTGGCGTCGTCCGAGAGAATGGCCTCGATATCGCGCTTGTGAAACTCGCCTACAACCAGGACAACGGTCTCCCCGGCGTACGCCCTGGCTGCCGCAACCAGGCGCTTGGCCTGCAGGTAGGTGCGATAAAGGTACAGCCGTCGTGGGAGGTCGTCTCCAGCCCGCTTTGCGGCAGTGGTTGCCCACTCGTGGATGTTGGAAAGATTGGATGGAGTATCTGCATGGAAGATGTCCCTGGTCAGCTGGGCTGGCTTCGGGAACACGAGGAAGGCCTGGAATCCCTTGTCAGGGCGCACTTCCGGAATGGATTCCAGGTCCAGGCCAAATCCCAGTCTGGCGTCTTCTACTGGCGGCGCCCAGTCCACAGGACACAAGGCTATGCCCCTCGCGCGCGCGAAAGGCACGATTACATCCTGGATCTCGTAAGTGAACTCGTAATAGCTGTGCCGGGCAAAAGCTTCCGGCGATCGCTCGACACAGATGGCGGCGGGCTTCGTACGATCCAGAAAGGCAGCCAGTGTTGCTGGGCTGTCATTGGGCGAAACCAGCTGGGCCGCATGATCGACCCCCAACACGATTACACGCGTCGGCGGTGCTTCGGCTGCGTTGGGGACAGCGAGTGCTCGCAATGGCAAGCAGATGAGAATGGCGCCGAGAACCCATGCGTTCATTCGCAGGTTCCTGTAGGGAGTGTGCTGATGATGCTAGGGCGACTCAACCAGCGGCACCTGTGCCGTTGGTTGTAGGCAGCCACAATCGGCCGCAACAGCGCGGACTGAGCCGCTTAACATCCTGGACCCGCCGACGTCGGCAGGCGCCCACGGATAGTCGTGCTGGGCGGAGTCAGGCACTTCTGCACCTGCTCAGTCATTCCGGTGAGTAGAGCGCGCCATCCCAGCCGTCAAGGTACTTCGGCAGCTCATCCAGAACATCAACCACCCGCTGGCGATAGTAGAGGTGCATTGTGGGAGACCACGCCAGATGCGAATCCCCTTCGCCGCCGCGGTGGAGCATCGCATTGGGAACAACGTGCATACCCAGCCGGTTGGTACCAAACACAACCTCACCGCAATGGGCACAGAACGCCTTCTTCAACTGCTTTTCGGGATGACTGAACGTCCGCACTTCGGAGGCTTCCATCTGGACGGAGGCGGTCTCCCATGCCGTTGCGGAGAACATCGCCACACCGTAGAAGTCCCTGCAGGATGCGCAGTGGCAGTTGGCGCGCGCTACCGGTTGCCCGTGCAGATCCATGGCAACCTTCCCACACAGACACGCTACTCGAATCGACATGATGGGCCAGCAAGGAGTGGACGACTCCGGATTGTACTGTTCCGACCAGTCGAAGTACCGGCATCGGCATGCCGAACAGCGCCATCCAACGGAGCGGGACCCTTCACCGTATTCGCCCCCACCAATGCAGCCTTCAACAAGCTTCCCCCGGGCACGGTTGACACCCTTGTAAAGCCGGAAAACAAGGCGCAGCTGACCAGGGTCCTGACCTATCACGTGGTCCCGGGCAACTTCAGCTCGGCCCAACTCATCGCAGACGCCAGGAAGCACGGCGGAAAGGCCACCCTGAAGACGGTCCAGGGCGAACCGCTTACCGTGACGCTTCATGACGGCAAGCTGTGGGTTGTGGATGCCAAGGGCGGCAAGGCCGGGATCAGCATCGCCGATGTTGGTCAGTCCAACGGCGTTATCCACGTCATCGACACCGTGCTGATGCCGAAGTAGCCGTGTCCGGCGCGGGACATCACAACACTGCCCCGCGTCGGAGTCTGGGCCACCCGGAGAACGCCGAACGACGGCTACCCCAGGCGGCTAGAAGGCCACCTGCAGGCGGGTATTGAAGGTGGTGCCTTCGTCCCTACCCTCTCCGGCGCCGTTGCGGTTGCGCGCCTGCCAGCGGACCGCCTCGAACATCACCCGGCTGAAGTCGTTGAGGTACCAGTTCGCCCCCAGCGTCCACGCGTAGCCAGTACTGCCACTGGGCAGCTCGGCGTAGTCCACGTCCTCGTAGCGGCCCTTCAGCTCCCATGCGCCGCCGCCGCCGCGCGTCACTGGATCGGCGACCTTCACCTTCCCCCAGGTACCGGTCTTGCCCGCGTAGGACGGTTGCGCGCCCGCCAGGAACCAGCCGGCCGAGATCGCCCACGCTTCGTGATCGCGGTCATAGCGACCGCTGGCATCGCTGCCCCGCAGGCTGCGCGTACCCCATTCGCCAGTGGCCCATGCAGGGCCGAAGAAGCCCGCCAGTTCCACGCCGTAGGCGGTGCTGCGCTCGGCGCCCAGGAGCGTGCCTGGCGTGATCTTGACCAGATCGTTGAAATGCCCCGCAATGGCCGAACTGCGCACCACGCCGTTGGCCCCAGCGGGGATCTTCTCGTGGAAGGCCCATGCGCCCAGATGCACTGTAGCGCCCGAGGTGTCCAGCGGATTCCAATGGACGCGCGTGGCCCAGGTCTGGCTGTCGTTGTCGGTGCCCGCGTTGTTGAGATCGTTGCCGGCCACCGACAGGCTGGCATGCCAGCCCTTTCCATACACTCGCTCGGTGAGCCCGACACCAAACAGGCCGCGCTGCGGCAGCAGCAGCGTGCCGACCACGTTGCGTTCCTGGAACGGCGTGTTGGAGGTGCTGCTTGAGCCATCGATACCGCGATCGTTCAAGCGGTTGCCGACCGTGAGGTCGGCCGGCACGCCGAACAGCGTGTGGTCCAGCGTGGCATAGACCGACTTCCACGCCACCGCGTTGTCGGCGAAGTCGCCCTCCACCACCCAGCCCAGGGTGCCGTAGCGCCCCTCGGCCCCGAGGCGCACCGAACGGATTTCGGTACCCGAAACGTTGCGGCCAGCGACCGCCGAACCGTCGGTGCTGGAGGCATCGACGAACAGGCGGCCGCGGGGACGGAACACCGTAGTGCCGTCGGCACTGCTGAACTCCGGTGCACCTTTGACCCAGGAGACCTTCGGCAGCTTGGAATGGCTGGACTCCAGTGCGGCCACCCGCGTCTCCAGTGCAGGCGCGGGCGGCGTGGGCGGTGCGGCCGCACTGCCCTGCCCGCCCTCCACGGCGCGGAGGCGGGCTTCCAGCTGCTGGATCTGCAGCGCCTGCTGCTGCACCAGGCGTGACAGCTCGGCCTGGCTCAGCGGCGCGGGAAGCGAGGACGTGGATTGTGCGTCGGCATGGCCGCTGGCCAACAGCAGGCCGAGCGCGACCGACAGCGCTGCCATCGGCAGCACGGTGGGAGGGTTCATGGGCTCTCTCCGGCCAGCCGGCCCCCTGGCCTGGCGCTGGCCCGTTGCGGTGGTGCGGGGGAAGATCAGGAGGATGCGGCGCCGCCGGGTCGGCCCGGCGGCGCGTCAGGCGGGCTCAGCCCAACCCGGTCAGCTGGTGGCCTGTGCCTGGGCGTTGGGGCGCCATGTGATCAGCTTGTTCTCGACCACGTCCAGCAGGGCGTCGATGACCAGCACGAAGGCGGCCAGGATGATGATGCCGGCGAATACACCCACAGCGTTGAAGTTGCCTTCTGCCTGCGCGATCAGGTAGCCCAGGCCCGCCGAGGCGCCGAGGTACTCACCGATGATCGCGCCGACCACCGCGAAGCCGACCGAGGTACGCAGCGACGAAAGGATCCAGCTCGCCGCTGCCGGGAAGTAGACGTGGCGCAGCAGGTCGCTACGGCTCGCCCCCAGGATGCGGGCATTGGCCAGCACCACCGGGTTCACCTCACGCACGCCCTGCATGGCGTTGAAGAACGTGGTGAAGAACACCAGCGTGACCGCCAGCGCCACCTTCGACCACAGCCCCAGTCCCAGCCACAGCCCGAAGATCGGCGCCAGCACCACGCGCGGAATCGCGTTGAAGCCCTTGATGAAGGGATCCAGGATGCGCGCCGAGCGTCGGCTCAGGCCCAACCACACGCCGCCAGCCACACCCAGGCCAGTGCCGATGATGTAGCCCAGCGCGGTTTCGGTCAGCGTGATGTACACGTGCTGGTAGAACGAGGTATCCGACAGCCAGGTCCAGGCCTGCTGCACGATCGCTGTCGGCGACGGGAAGAAGAACGGGTCGATCACGCCCAGCGCGATGCCGCCTTCCCAGCCACCGAACACGGCGACCACCAGGGCCAGCTGGATGAACTTGTCAGTCTTGGCGTGCATAGCTCTTCTCCACTTCGCCGCGCAGGCAGGCCCAGATATCGCGGTACAGGTCGGTGAAACGGTCATCCAGCTTGATTTCGGCCACATTGCGCGGCCGTTCCAGATCCACATCGAAACTGCGCACGACCCGGCTGGCCGGGCCGGAGGACAGTACGACCACGCGGTCACCGAGGGCGATCGCTTCTTCAAGGTCGTGGGTGATCAGGATCACCGAGCGCCGGTCTTCCTGCCACAACCGCAGCAGTTCGTTCTGCATGAGGTGGCGGGTATGGATGTCCAGCGCCGAGAACGGCTCATCCATGAGGATCACCTTCGGCTCAACGATCAGCGCCTGCGCCATCTGCACGCGCTTGCGCTGGCCACCGGACAACTGGTGCGGATAGCGATGCTCGAAGCCCGCCAGGCCGACCTTGGCCAGCCACGCATTGGCCTTGGCCTTGCGCTCTGCTTCGGGCACGCCACGGAAGCGCAGGCCGAGCTCGACGTTCTGGAATGCGGTCTTCCACGGTAGCAGTGCATCCTGCTGGAACAGGTAACCCACCGATTCCTGCACGCCGCTGACCGTACGGCCGTCGATCTTGACCTGTCCGGAAGACGGCTTCAGCAGGCCCGCCACGGAATTGAGGATGGTGCTCTTGCCACAGCCTGTAGGGCCGACGATGGCGAGGAACTCGCCGTCACCCACCTGGATGTCGACATCGCGTACGGCGGTGAATTCGCCGAAGGACATGGTCACCTTGTCGATGGCGACCATGGTCTGTGCAGGCTCCAGCTGCGGTGCGCCATTGAGCTGGCGCACGGTGGCATTGAGGGCCATGGGGTTACCTCCGCTTACGGTTGGGCAGCCGGCGTCGCAGCGTTGGCACGCTCGACGAAGGCATTGGTGTAGGTCCTGGACAGATCGATGTTGGCCTTGGCCACATCCGTGTTGAACTCGCGCAGCACCTTCAACGGCGTTTCCAGGTCGGCCGGCGTGAAGTGACCGTCGCGGGTGAAGATCGCGCGGGCGTTCTCCACTGCGCGCGCATAAGTGGCACGGTCGCCAGAGACGTAGCTGTCCGGCAGCGCCGCCACGATCTCTTCGGCACTGTTGTCGGCGATGAACTTCAAGGCCATCTGCTCGGCGCGGGCGATCTTCTCGGCCGCTTCGGGACGCTTTTCCAGGAAGCTCTGGTTGGCATACATCACCGAGGTCGGGTACATGCCGCCATAGACCTGGCGGGCGCCGTCGTCGCTGCGCGCGTCGAGCAGGATCCTGCCGACCTTGCGTTCGGTGATCAGGGTGGCGGCCGGGTCGTAGTTGACCAGCAGGTCGATCTTGCCCTGCTCGAGCGCGGCCACCGCTGCGGCGCCCGAGCCGACGCCGATCAGCGAGATGCTGTCGACCGGAATAGCGTGTTGTGCCAGGAAATGGCGAACGAAGAAGTCCGATGAAGAGCCGGGGGCGGTGATGCCCACCTTCTGGCCTTTGATGGTCTCCGGGCGTGCTGGATCGAAGGTGGCGTCCTCGCGCCCCGCCATCACCAGGCCGGAGTTGCGCGAGAGCAGCACGAAGGCAACCACGTCCTTGCCTTTGGCCTGCATCTGGATGGTGTGGTCGTAGAAGCCCACCGCCACGTCGGTGGAGTTGGCCACCAGTGCCTGCAGCACCTTGGAGCCACCCTGGGCGAAGTTCTCGGTCTTCACGTCGAGGCCGACGTCCTTGAAATAGCCCTTGGCGTGGGCAATGAAGAACGGCAGGTTGTTGAGGTTGTAGGAGCCGACGCTGATGCGCACCGGTGCGGTGTCAGCGCTGCCTGTGGCCGTACCTTCGGCGCGGCCGCTGTTGCTGCACCCGGCCGCGGCCAGGCCGGCCGCGCACAGCGCGGCCATCAGGAACTGCTTGTACATCATCCCTCCCAGGAGTGAAGCATCTACGTTGTGGTGGCGGGCAGGCACGCCTGTGCCGACCCGGCCGGTTTCAGATCATGCCGCTGACGTCCATTGGCGGTCTTGGGTGGTACTGGCCCGGGCGGGCGCGGGCGAGGTTGCATATACCCGGCCGTCGAACAGGCGGCGCGCGGTGCGGACCACGCTGGCAATCACCGGCGCATCGCCCGAACTGCGACTGAGGCCCACCTCCAGGGCCCCGCTCGGATGTTCGAGGGTAATGCGGCCGGGAACGGACAGGCATCCGACCAAAGTGTGGGCCAGCGTGCCCGGCGTGACGGCGGCGGTGGCCAGGCCGACGGCGCCGGTGATCGCCAGTGCGGTGTGGCATTGGTGCGGCATGAAGTAGCGCACCTGCAGATCGCCGCCGTGTTGCGGCGCCGACAGCAGCACCGGCTTGGGGATAACCTTGTTGCCGGCGTCGGCAATGCCCATGCGGGCGCCCGCCTCGATGCGCAGCGCTTCCAGCCGGCGCATGAACGCGGCGTCCGCGTTCAGTTCGGCGGGCGAGGCATCCCCGTGCACGCCCAGGTCTTCGGCACGCACCAGCATCATCGGCATGGCACAGTCCACCAGGCTGACCGGCACGCCATTGATGGTTTCCTGCGCGTGGCCACTGGGCAGCAGCTTGCCGGTGCGGGCACCTGCGGCATCAAGGAAGGAGAGCCTGACCGGCGCGGCCGAGCCCGGCGCGCCGGCAATGCGCGTATCACCGCGGTAGACCACATGGCCGCCCGGCGTTTCCACCGTGGCGATGATCAGCTTGCCGGTGTTGACGTTGTGGATGCGCACTTCAGTCTGCGGATCCTGCGCCTGCACCAGCCCACGCTCGATGGCATACGGGCCCACGGCCGCCAGCATGTTGCCGCAGTTGGGCGAGGTATCCACCACCTGCTGCTCCACCCGTACTTGGGCGAACAGGTAATCCACGTCGGCGTCCGCCCTGCTCGAACGGTCGATGATCGCCACCTTGCTGGTCAGCGCGTTGCCACCGCCGATGCCGTCGATCTGCAGCGGATGGCCCGAGCCCATCACTTCCAGCAGCAGGCGATCGCGTTCAGCGATGTCCATAGGAAGGTCGCTGGCCAGGAAGAACGGGCCTTTGGAGGTGCCACCGCGCATGAGTACGCAGGGAATGCTGAGCAGATCGTTGGACATACGTGTGCTAGATTGATGCGTATAGGAGATGAATGACCCCTCTGTGATTCGATACTGGCATGGCCTCAATTGATCTGTGAATTGCTGATTTTTGGATGATTGATACCCAATGAGCATCAATTGCGAAATCCTGGATCTACGCGCCTTCCTGCTGGTCTCGGAGACGCGCAGCTTCCATCGCGCCGCGGAAATCCTGCACGTCTCCCAGCCGGCGCTCAGCCGACGGATACAGAAACTGGAGCAGGCCGTGGGTTCGCCATTGCTGGAGCGCACCACGCGCAGCGTCAGCACCACCGCTGTCGGCGAGAACCTGCTGCCATTGGTGCGCCGCATGCTGGAGGAATTCGATGGCTCGCTTTTCTCACTGCGCGGCCGGGAGGACACCCGCGGCGCCACCGTCACCATCGCGTGCCTGCCGACGGCGGCGTTCTATTTCCTGCCCAGCGTGATGGCGCGTTTCCACGAAGCGCACCCGAACGTGCGCTTCCGCATCCTGGATATCCCGGCCACGGAGGGTCTGCAGGCAGTGGAGCGTGGCGAAGTCGAGTTCGGCATCAACTTCATGGGCGCCAACGATCCGAATCTCGATTTCGACGTGCTGGCCGAGGACCCCTTCGTCCTCGCCTGCCGGCGCGATCATCCGCTGGCCCGCAAGCGCAAAGTGGAATGGGCTGATCTGGCCGAGCACCAGCTGATCACCGTGCATCGCACCAGCGGCAACCGCACGCTGCTGGACGGCGCGCTGGCGCGCGAGAACCTCAAACTGAGCTGGCACTACGAAGTGACGCACCTGTCGACGTCACTGGGCATGGTCGAGGCTGGTATCGGCGTGTCGGTGCTACCGAAGATGGCCACGCCGGACGGGGATCACCCCACCCTGGTGACACGCGCGATCGGCAACCCGGTAGTGTCGCGCACGATCGGCATCGTCCGCCGACGGGGCGCCCTGCTCTCGCCCACGGCCGAGCGATTTCTTCAGATGCTGATGAGCCAGTGGCGCGGGGAGGTATGAGCAAGCGCGCGTCTCACGCACCTGTGCTGTCCGAACCCCAGCCAAGCATGTCTCGGCAGAGGCGCGCGACGTCAATGCCATCGCGGCGCTTCAGTCTGCGTATCCGAAGATGTCGAGGGTGAGCAGGTCCTGCCCGTTCTCGACCGGATACTTGTTCCGGCGCGCTGGGCGCTGACGGGGCCGCCTTTCATCACGAAACAGCGAAGATCGACGCAATACCTGCGAGCGATCCCACAGCCACCCACGAGAGCGTGGCGAAGGCAGTCAACAGCACCTTCCGGTGGACGACCTGCGCTTGGTTCTGGGGTTCCGGTCGCCGCGCATAGGGCCTGGAGAAACCGAGGAGTTCGCCGGTGACTGTCAGCGCCCCCATCAGGATCAGTGCGGTCACGCAGAAGCCGAAAACGGAGCCAATGAGGGCCAGATGCTGGGTTTCGCCGATAGCCGGCTGAGTCACGGCCAGAGCCTCCACCAGTTGCCCCGTCCACCGTGCGGGCAGCCAGGCCAGGGCTGCGACGATGCCGAAGTGACTGGCCACGTTGATCCAGAACCAGGATGTGGGCTTCATGACGTGAGCGTTTCCGATGATGGCCAGTGGCGGGCATCGTGATGCCTGCTCCAGCCCCGCACAACCCTGCATGGCGGAGCCGGCCAGCGGCCGGCACTACCCGGGCGATCAGCCTGCGGTTTCGAGCCCCTTGCCTGCCGCACCCATCCGCAGCGAGGCCAGGTACCGGCAGTACTTGCCGACGAAGATGCCGGTGAATCCGCCCGCCAACAGCAGGTAGGCGGCACTGAAGCCAGCATTGGCGGTCAGCGACGGCGACACCGCAAATGCGACTTCGAAGCCGTACTTCACCAAGAAGGTGACCAGCAGCAGCGGCAGCAGGCTGAAGTCCGCGTTGCGCCAGAGCTTGCCGGTGCAGCTGTCCAGCGTCAGCTTCAGCCGATTCAGCAGCAGCCAGCCCAGTGCGGCACCCGCAGTGATGCCGGCCAGCCATTCACCCCAGGCGCTCAGCGACGTGCCGAAGCGATGGCTGATCGACCACGCACCCCATACGGCGAACAGGGCGGGCACGATCGCCAGCTTCTGCAGCGAGGTCTCCCCCGGCTTCATGGCGGCGATGCCGCGGGTGATCAGGAAGGCCAGGAGCAGCCAGACCCAGATCGGCGTCTGCGCGGCGAGTTGCTGGAGCATGTTCATGAGCGGTCCCCTTGGTGAGTGGTGGCTGAGTGGTGGCGAGGTGCCCTCGCCTTGGCGCTCACTATTCGCGTCCGCCCGGGTTGCAGCCAGTGACAGCTGTCAGCCATCGCGGATTACGGGGGCGTTGCGCGCCCTCCCCTCACCCCGGCGGGCACACACCGTTAACGGCCCGGCCCTATGCTGGGGGCCTCATTGGAGACCTGCCAGGTACCAACCATGACGAAGCTGCATACCCTGATGCTGACCGGCGGCCTGCTTGCGCTGAGCCCTTTGGCCTTGGCCGAGACCGTGAACCTGACCAACAGCGCCGAGGGCGCCAACCGCGATGCCGGCATCACTGCGGTCAAGAAGAAGCTGCAGGACGAGTGCACCGAGCGCAAGGGCTCGCCCGATGCCGCCTCGTTCGAGGTGGTCTTCGAGAAGACCAGCCCGAACCCGAACGTACCCAAGCCGTACTACGTGGACGGCAGGATGAAGTGCGAACTGCCGGGCTGACAGGCCCGGCAGCACAGCCATCGATACGGATCAGCGGCCGGAGCCGCGAACGCGCCGCTGGTACTGCGCGATCCACTCCAGCGATGGCGCAATTCCGCCGAACGGGAAGAAATGCGGGCTGATCGGGCCATGGGCGCCCGTCAGCCCCTTCACCAGGCAATCGACGAACACCTCCGGCCCCGCCGTGCCGAGCAGCCGGCCGATCGAGATGCCATACCTGGCCAGCATCGATGCACTGGCACCCACGCCGCACATCGCGGCGTAGCGCAGCAGCCGGGTGATGCTGGCCGGCCCCGGCACGCCGACTAGCACCGGAACCGAGATGTCACGCGCGCGCAATGCATCCAGCCAGGCCAGCACGGTATCGGCATCGAACGCGAACTGGGTGACGATCAAGGGGGCCATGCCGCGTGCTTCGATGGCCTGACATTTACGCCCAAGCACCTGCCAGCGGTCGTCAGCGCTCATCACCGGGTGGCCTTCCGGGTGCCCGCCGATACCAACGACCTTGATCCCGAAGTGCTCCAGAAGACCGGTCTGGATGATCGAAGCACTGTCGGCAAACGGCCCGGCGGGTGTGGCCAGGTCGCCCGCGACCAGCAGGCAGCGGGTGACGCCGGCTTCGCTGGCGGCGCGCTCCAGAAAGCGCTCAAGCGCTGCGTGCGAGCCGATGCGGCGGGCAGAGAGATGCGGCATCGGCTCGAAGCCGAGCTCGCGCACCATGCGCGCGGCAACCAAGCGTGCGTCGTCGTCCTCGCTGGCCAGCCAGGGAAGGGAGATGACCGTGCCGCGCGGTATGCGGGCCGCCTCGGCACGTAGTGCCGGCATGGCCTTCGCGCTGACTTCCAGTGAAAAGGCGTTGATGAAGGCGTCCGCCTGCGATGAGGTACCGGCCGGCATCAGCGCGCCTCGCGTGCATTGCCGGCAAGCGGCGAGCTGTTGCGGGCCAGTTCGATGAAGGCCTGCAGGTAGTCGATACCGGTATCGGCCTCGCGCGCACCCAGATAGATCTGCTTGGGGATGCCCTTGGCGCCCAGCCGTACGGGCACCACGTCCATGCGCGTGGCGTACTCCTCTACCAGCCAGCGCGGCATGGCAGCCACGCCGCGGCCGCTGGCCACCATCTGCATCATGATGTCGGTGGTTTCAATGGCCTTGTGGCGCCGCGGCGTGATGCCGGCCGGCAGCAGGAACTGGTTGTAGATATCCAGACGCTCGAACGGCACCGGGTAGCTGATCAGCACTTCCTGGCCGAGCTGGCGCGGCTTTACGTGATCCACCTTGGCCAGGGCGTGGTTGCTGGCCACCACCAGTACCTGCTCGTAGTCGAACACCGGGATGAACTTCAGGCCCGGCTTCAGCAGTGGATCGGGCGTGACCAGCAGGTCGATCTCGTAGCCGAACAATGCGCCGATGCCGCCGAACTGGAACTTCTGCTTGACGTCCACATCCACGTCCGGCCAGGCGGCCAGGTACGGCGAGACGATCTTCAGCAGCCACTGGTAGCACGGGTGGCACTCCATGCCGATGCGCAGCGCGCCACGCTCGCCCTGCGCGAACTGGCCCAGCCGCTCCTCGGCCAGGTCCAGCTGCGGCAGCACCCGGTTGGCGACCGCCAGCAGGTACTGCCCGGCCTGGGTAAGCCGCAGGCTGCGGCCTTCGCGCAGCCAGACATCGGTGCCGAGCTGCTGTTCCAGCTTTTTCATGCTGTGGCTGAGCGCCGACTGGGTCAGGTTGAGCACGCCGGCGGCCGCGGTGAGCGAGCCCTGCTGTTCGACCTGCTGCACGATGCTGAGGTGGATCCGTTCCAGCATGACGATGAATCTCATTCATGGATTGGTGAAGTAATACCATTTTACGTCATGGAAGGGCATGGCTAGGATCGGGTCATGCCTTCGGTTGCCTGACAGCCTGCTGATCCAGCCGGCCCGCAGGACTGCGCCCCCGCAGATTGCGCCGAAGCAGCCCCTCCCCTGCTGAAAGCGAACAGATGACCCGCCCCCTCCGTATCGTCGCCGTTTCCGGTGGACTGCAACGCCCCTCCCGGGCCGCCACCCTGGCCGAGCATCTGCTGGGCCTGATCGGCGAAGACGTCCATTGCGAGCAGCAGCTGATCGAGCTCGGTGAGCTTGCGCCACAGCTGGCCGGTGCGCTGTGGCGCTCGCAGCTGCCCGAGGCGGTCGAGCGGCAGTTGGTCGCTGTCGAACAGGCCGACGTACTGGTGGTGGCCACGCCGGTCTACCGCGGCTCCTACACCGGCCTGTTCAAGCACTTCTTCGATTTCATCGACCAGGATGCGCTGGTCGATACCCCGATCCTGCTGGCCGCCACCGGCGGCAGCGAGCGCCACGCGCTGGTGATCGACCATCAGCTGCGGCCGCTCTTCAGCTTCTTCCAGGCCCGCACCCTGCCCCTGGGCGTGTACGCAACCGATCGCGATTTCGCCGAGGGCCGCGTGCACAACGAGGCACTGATCCAACGTGCGCGACTGGCCGTGCAGCGGGCAATGCCCTTGCTTGCCCTGTCCCATCGCGCTGCGCCCGCCATCGCCGAGACCGCCGCAACTCTCTGAATACCGGATGCCAGCACCCTGCATTCGGATGCCACCCAGCAAACCGGAACGCCGCCCATGACGACCGACACCTTCACCTTCAGCATCACGCGCATCCCTTTCAACGAGGATTACCAGCCGGCCGAAGGCACGCGCATCACCACCAACTTCGCCAACCTGGCCCGTGGCGCATCGCGGCAGGAGAACCTGCGCAACACGATCAGCATGATCAACAACCGCTTCAACGACCTGGCGCATTGGGACAACCCGAGCGCGGACCGCTATGCGGTCGAGCTGGACATCATCTCGGTGGAGATGCACATCGACGGCGCCGACGGCAGCGATCCCTTCCCGTTGATCGAGGTGCTGCGGCCGACCATCGTCGACACGCAGACCGGCGTGCGCACCGAGGGCATCGTCGGCAACAACTTCTCGTCCTACGTGCGCGACTACGACTTCAGCGTGGTGCTGCCGGCCAGCAACGAGGGCAAGGCCACCTTCGGCATTCCGGAAGGCTTTGGCGACCTGCACGGCAAGCTGTTCCAGCACTTCCTGCGCTCGGACGCCTACCGCGCCAACTTCAGCAAGGGGCCGGTGATCTGCATCAGCGTTTCCAGCAGCAAGACCTACCACCGCACCGAGAACCATCACCCCATCCTGGGCGTGGAGTACCGCCAGGGTGAGTTCTCCCCCACCGACCAGTACTTCGACAAGATGGGCCTACAGGTGCGCTATTTCATGCCGCCGGGCAGCGTCGCGCCGCTGGCGTTCTACTTCCAGGGCGACCTGCTGGGCGATTACTCGAACCTGGAACTGATCGGCACCATCAGCACGATGGAAGCCTTCCAGAAGATCTACCGCCCGGAGATCTACAACGCCAATTCCGTGGCCGGCAAGGTCTACCAGCCCAGCCTGAAGCACCAGGACTACTCTTCCACCCGCATCGTCTACGACCGCGAAGAGCGCAGCCAGCTGGCGGTCAAGCAGGGCCGGTTCACCGAAGAACACTTCATCAAGCCGTACCGCGCCGTGCTTGAGCAGTGGGCCGCCCGCTGATCCATCGATTTTCCATTCGCCCCCAGGACACACCACACAATGCCGACGAAGACGCTGCTCCCCACCTCCACCGCAGGCAGCCTGCCCAAACCCTCCTGGCTGGCAGAGCCCGAGAAGCTCTGGTCGCCCTGGAAACTGCAGGACGAAGGCCTGATCGAGGGCAAGCAGGACGCCCTGCGCCTGTCCCTGCAGGAACAGCAGCATGCCGGCATCGATATCGTCAGTGACGGCGAGCAGACCCGCCAGCACTTCGTCACCACCTTCATCGAGCACCTCAGCGGCGTCGACTTCGAGAAGCGCGAAACCGTGCGCATCCGCAACCGCTACGATGCCAGCGTGCCGACCGTGGTCGGCGCCGTGAGTCGCCCCAGGCCGGTGTTCGTCGAGGATGCGAAGTTCCTGCGCCGCCAGACCACGCGGCCGATCAAGTGGGCGCTGCCCGGCCCGATGACGATGATCGACACGCTGTACGACGCGCACTACAAGAGCCGCGAAAAGCTGGCCTGGGAATTCGCGAAGATCCTCAACGAGGAAGCGAAGGAGCTGGAGGCTGCAGGCGTGGACATCATCCAGTTCGACGAGCCCGCCTTCAACGTATTCTTCGACGAAGTGAATGATTGGGGCGTAGCCGCACTGGAGCGTGCGATCGAAGGACTGAAGTGCGAGACCGCCGTGCACATCTGCTACGGCTACGGCATCAAGGCCAACACCGACTGGAAGCAGACGCTGGGGTCGGAATGGCGCCAGTACGAGGAGTCGTTCCCGAAGCTGCAGGCCTCCAACATCGACATCATCTCGCTGGAATGCCACAACTCCCACGTGCCGATCGACCTGATCGAGCTGGTGCGCGGCAAGAAAGTGATGGTCGGTGCCATCGACGTGGCCTCCAGCACGGTGGAGACCGCCGATGAAGTAGCCAGCACCCTGCGCAAGGCGCTGCAGTTCGTGGACGCCGACAAGCTCTACCCGAGCACCAACTGCGGCATGGCGCCGCTGGCGCGCGACGTGGCCAGGGGCAAGCTGCGCGCGCTCAGCGAAGGGGCGAGGATCGTGCGCGAGGAACTCTCGGCATAACCCCGGCAGAGGAGGCATTGCCGTTCGAATGGCGGCTTGACGGCGCCTGGCCGGGTATCGACCAGGTTCCGCCTCGCGCCTGCAGCTCCGGCCTGGCCTCCGTCGCGGGCAGTCGCGGTGCCAGCGCCTGCTTGATCCGTGCCACCTCCCCTGCCCCGGCCTCGGCCAGGCGGCGGGCCTGCTGCCGTTGCTCCGCCGAAAGTGCCGGCGACGGCGCAGCGCTCGCCTCCGGCGCTACGTCCACCAGGCGCGCCACTGCCTCGCGCAGCCGCAGCTGCGGGCAGAGCCGTGCAGCACACCAGCGTTCTGCGTAGCGCCTGGCCTGTCGCACATTCGTGGCGGCCACCACCTTGGTCTGGGACATCTTGCGTGCGTCCAGGTACACCCGGAAGCCAAGCACGGCGTGCGGCACGATGTTGGCCACCGAGCGCCCGTTCCACCACAGGTCCCAGCGCTCGCCGCTCTGCACCCAGCCGGAGGGCCGGGGGACGGTCATGTACGCGGGAAGATCGAAGGAGGAATGCATGGCCGGAAGCATACGATCGGCCGTCGCATGGGATGAGAATGCAAACGCACTCCCTCGCGGGGAGATGAATTGTTCAAGATCGCCGCATGCGATCGACATTGCACGCGTGCTGGCTACCTTTGAAAACAACCATTAATGTGACGCGTCACGGTCGACCAGGCTTTCGATCCAGTCGATGTAGCGGGACACGCGCACGTTGTAGACCACCTGCCCGTAGAAGCCCGCTTCCAGCGCATGCTCGGGCACGGCGGTGATCCAGGAACCGAGGCCCACCAGCTGCCAGGCCCCATCTTTCTTGATCAGCAGCGGGCCGCCGCTGTCGCCGTTGCCGAGCACGCCTTCAAGGGGCAGGCCCTGCGGAGGCGGATCGAACCGGTACCAGAGATAGCGCGCGTTGCCGCCGGTAATCGCGTTGTAGGCCCGCCGCAGCGTCGTACGATGCGGCCCGCCCGGCACCAGTCCAGTCGCACCGTTGCCGGTAGCGCCCTTCCCGATCAAGGCGGCGATCTGGGTAACCTCGGCGCCGCCACGATAAAGCGCCACCGGCGGCACATCGCTCACCGGCGTGGCAAGTCTGATCAGTGCGATGTCATCCGACGCCGCCAGAAACGCGTGGATTTTCGACGCACTCCCCGTTGCCATCGCTTCCCTGCCCAGCGCCTCGGGCATCCTCCGGTAGCCGGGGTGCAGGAAAACACGCTCGACGCCGTAGCCCTTCCCATCGATGGTGATGGTGGCGCCCATGCCCTCCATTGGTGCTGCATGTGCTGCGGTCAGCACCCAGCGCGGCGCGATCAGGACGCCGTGCCCCTCGCCCGGCATGTCCGCCAGTGCCGGGAACACCGATGCATCGATCTGATATCTGGCATCGTCGACATCATCGCGGATGACCACGGCGCCGGCGGCGAACGGGAGCGTGGCCAATGCCAGGAAAATCCAGCGCTTCATGATTGCTTTCATCCCTGCAGTTCAATCACAACAGCCTAGGGCATGGCTCTGCCATACGGGGAGATTGTGCGACCAATCCCCGGCGATGAGCGACGAATGCGGGGGAACGGCGGTTGAAGCCAGGCGGGCCATGCCTACCTGCGGCCCCGATAGGGCTCGCAGCCCACGCCGTCATTGTCACGATCGAGGTGCGGGCCATACCCCGGATCACCCCGTCGTACCGGCGCAGCCCCGGCGGCGCGGGCCTCCGCGCAGTTGGCAAATGCCCCGGACCCGCGCGCAGAACCGGGGACGAAACTGCTGCGCGGGGTGTCGACGTAGCGAGGTGCGGCTGGGGCGCCTCGATGGCAGTGATAGTCACCCGTTTTCCGGTTGGTGTGGCAACCCTGCTTGTCGAGGCCGCCCGGATGCGCGAGCGCATTGGCGGACAGCGCCAGTGCGAGCATCCCGGATGCAGCCAATACGATGGAATCCCGGCGTCCGGTATCCATGCCTTCCCCCTGTCAGGCAATCCTGCCAAGGGGAAGGCTAGCATGGTGTCTCGACCGCCAGGCTTGACGCTGCAGTAGCTGCCACTCAGCGCTGGTAGTCCTTCAGGAACAACCAGGTGATCAGCGTGGCATCGGGGCCCTTCGGATCGGTGAACGGCAGGCCCGACTGGCTGCCACTCCACGCATGCCCCATCCCCTGCACCACATAGTGCTGCACCAGCGTCCTGCCACCGTAGGCGTAGGTGTCCACCGTATACGCACGTCCGCCCGGCACCTGGCCGTGATAGGTGCTGGTCGGCACGTACTTCACCGAATCGTTGTCCAGGCCATCGTCAGCCAGGTCGTTGGTCTGCAGGAACTGGCGCACCGCCTGCTCACCGTTCACCGGGTTGACGGTGAGGTCGGCGCTGCCATGGAACACCAGCACCGGCAGCGGGCGCGGCGAAGGCGAACCCGAGCACTGCCAGGCCAGCCGACCGTTGCTGTCCGGTGAGTAGATGCTGCCGGCCAACAACGCGTAGGCACTGCCGGAAATGGTGGTCGCGCCCTTGAACATGCCACCAGAGTGGATGGCGCCGGCAGCGAACACATTCGAGTAGCAGGCCAGCATGATCGAGGTCATCGCACCGCCGGCAGAAATGCCGGTTACATAGACCCGGTGCGGATCAATGCTGTAGCTGGCTTTCACCTTGTCCACGATGCCGGCCAGCAGTGAGGGCTCGCCACTGTCGCGCGCCTGGTTGATCGGCAGCTGCCAGTTCCAGCAGCGTGCGGGATTGGAGGTGACGTTCTGGCGCGGATACACCACGATGAAACCCTCGCTGTCGGCGACCTCATTGAAGCCGGACGCCTCGCCCATCAGGTTCGGGCCGGTCACACAGCCATGCAGCACCAGCAGCAGCGGCAGCGGCTGGGTCGCGTCGTAGCCGGCCGGCACCCAGACCTGGTATTCGCGGGCGCCGAACAGGTTGCCGTACAGGCCGATATCCCAATGCCCTGCCGGGCCTGCGGCAAGCGCGCTGCCCGCCGTTGCCAGCCAGGTGCACAGCACCAGCGCCATCGCTTTGATCGAATCGATTCCGGATTTCATGACCAGATCCTCATGGGTGAGTCGTGGATGAAGGAGTACCGGGGAACGCGTCCGGCTGGGGGCGAGCCCAGTATCCGCATCCGGTGGCGGCTGCCGACTGGACCTAGGTCCACTCGCCGCTGCCCGATGACACCGCTAGCCTTGGCTGCAGAGGTGGCATCGGGCCATCTGCAATGGATATGCCCTGGGGAGGATCGAATGAAACGGAATTGTCTGAGCCTGATGATCGGCGCGCTGCTGGCGTCTGGCCCGGTACTGGCACAGGACGCGCCGCAGGGGGCGGCGACCGTGGGCAGGAATGCATCACCCACCAACCTGGACAGCATCAAGGTCACCGCGCGCAAGCGCGAAGAAACCCTGCAGGAAGTGCCGGTGGCGGTCACCGCGTTCACCTCCGAGGCGCTGGACCGGATGAATGTCCAGGACATCAGCGACCTGGATGGGCAGGTGCCCAACCTGACCATCTATGCGGCGCGCGGCGCCAGCAGCACGGTCACCGCCTACATCCGCGGCGTCGGCCAGTCCGACCCGACCTGGGGTGCCGATCCGGGCGTGGGCATCTACCTGGATGACGTCTATATCGCCCGCCCGCAGGGCGCGCTGCTGGATGTGTTTGATGTTTCGCGCATCGAGGTGCTGCGCGGCCCGCAGGGCACGCTGTACGGCAAGAACACCATTGGTGGTGCGATCAAGTACATCTCGCGCGGCCTGCCCACCCAGACCGAGGGCTTCGCCCAGATCACCGTGGGCAACTACAGCCAGTTGGACGCGAAGGCGGCGATCGGTGGCCCGATCGGCGGCGCCGACAGTGGCCTGCGAGCACGCGTGGCGGTGGCCAGCATGAACCACGACGGCTTCGGCGAGAACACCTTCAATGGCCAGCCGGTCAGCGACAAGCAGATCAACGCGGCGCGCCTGAACCTGGGGGCGTATGCGGGCGATGATTTCGATGTGCAGTTCGCTCTGGACTGGATCGATGACCAGTCGGGCATGCGCGGCTCGAAGATGCTGGCGCCCAACCCGTTCCTGCGCGCCTACCCGCCGATGGACAGCCGATATGACATCCGCTCGGGCATGCGCAACCTCAACAACGTGGAAACCAAGGGCGCGTCGGCCACGGTGAACTGGCGGCCGAACGACGACATCGCAGTGAAGTACGTGGTGGCCAAGCGCGAATCGGACAGTGAAGCCAACATCGATTTCGACACCACGCCGGTCAAGCTGGCCGACGTGAGCGGCACCTACAACGACAACCAGGTCAGCAACGAGGTGCAGCTGAACTACGATGCCGGGGGCCGGGTGCGCGGCGTGGTGGGCCTGTACCAGTTCAGTGGCGAGGCCGGTGGGCAGATCCAGAACAACTACTTCAGCGCGCAGTTCGCCGACAACCAGGGCAAGGTGCTGACCGACAGCATCGCGCTGTATGCGGACTGGACCTTCGACCTGACCAGCAGGCTGAAGCTGGACGTGGGCGCCCGCTACACCGATGAAGACAAGCGCGCGATCGTGCTGAACCGCCTCTACGCCGACCCGGGTTTCAGCCGGCCGGTGGCGGTGACCGCGGACTTCGACAAGAAGACCAATTTCAAGAACGTCTCGCCCAAGGTCTCGTTGGACTACCAGATCACCCCGGACATCATGGTCTACGGGCTGGCCACGCGTGGCTTCAAGTCCGGCGGCTACAACATCCGCGCCAACGCGGTGGCGGTGCCCCGCTCGGCCGAGCCGTTCGATGACGAGACCGTGGACAGCTACGAGGTCGGCAGCAAGATGGCCTTCCTCGACCAGCGGCTGTTCCTGAACCTGTCGGCCTTCTACAACAAGTACAAGGACATCCAGCTGTCGGTGTTCACCGGCCTGGATACCAATGGCGACGGCATCGATGACTCGTTCTTCGGTGATTTCACCAATGCCGGCGCCGGCACCATCAAGGGCGTGGAAGTCGAATACCAGTACCTGCCCAGCCAGCACTGGTTGATTTCCGGCAACCTGGCCTGGCTGGACACGAAGTACGACGAGTACATGGACCGCGGCATCAACGTGGCCCGGCAGATGAAGTTCACCAATGCACCGGAATTCTCGGGGGCGCTGAACGTGGAATACCGCACCGACCTGGCCAACGGCAGCAACCTGTCGGCGCGGGTGAGCTACAGCTACCAGAGCGATGTGTGGCCGACCACCGACCTGAGTCCGGTGATCCGCCAGGGCGGTTACGGACTGGTGAATGCTGGTGTGATCTGGCGGCTGGATGATGCCTGGACGCTCTCGTTGCAGGGCACCAACCTGGCCGACAAGGAATACCGCACCACCGGTTACAACATTCCGGCAGTCGGCACACTGATTGGCTTCTATGGACCGCCGCGCCAATATAGCCTCAGCGTCCGTTACGATTTCTAGCGTGCCCGTTACGATTTCCAGGAAGCCCCTGCATGACGCAGTCTTACCAAGATCTGTACTGGAACAGCACTGATGGCCTGCGCCTGCATGCGCGCGACCATGCACCAAGGGCAGGACAGGCGTCGCGCGGGACCGTGGTGTGCATTCCCGGCCTGACCCGCAATGGCGCTGATTTCGACGCGCTGGCCGACGTGCTTGCCGGCGTGGGCTGGCGCGTGATCGCCGTCGACCTGCGCGGCCGTGCCGGTTCGGAACGCGCGCAGGATCCTTCCAGCTACAACCCGCGCACCTATGCCGATGACATGGTGGCGCTGCTGCGCTCGCAGCACATCGACTCGGCGGTATTCGTCGGCACGTCGCTGGGTGTGCTTGTCACCATCACCCTGGCCTCGCGTGCCCCGCAGACCATTGCAGCGGCGGTACTGAACGATGCCGGCCCCAAGGTGCCGCGCGAGGCGCTGGCACGGATCGGCAAGTACGCCGGCAAGCCCGTGCCGCCGATGGATCTGCAGCAGGCCGCGGCCTACATGGGCACCATCGGCAAGGCGGCATTCCCGCGCTACACCGTGGAGGACTGGCGGGCCATGGCCCTGCGCACGTTCCGCCAGCGCGAAGACGGCATGCTGGAACTGGACTACGACCCGGCGGTGATCCGCACCACCCGACCGTGGGTGCTGTGGCTGCTGCGCCCCGTGCTGTGGCGTGCGGTTCGCGGGTTGACCGCACGCGTGCCGGTGCTGGTGGTGCGTGGCGCCCTGTCCGACATCCTGCCAGCCGATGTTGCCCGGCAGATGGCCGCGACATCGCCCCGCGCACGCCTGGTTGAAGTGCCGGACGTGGGCCATGCGCCGATGTTGAACGAGCCGGAGGCACGCGATGCCATCCTGGCCCTGCTGGAAGACGTGCGGTGAGCACCGCCGCATCCACCGAGGCATTGCCGGCCGCCCTGCGCCCTCTCCAGCAATGGGCGGCCGGCGAGCGGCTGGGCAGCATCACCCACGTTTCGCAGGCGCGGATCACTGCCTTCGCCGACGCCACCGGTGACCACAACTGGATCCACGTCGACCCGGTGCGTGCACAGGCGCAGCTGCCGGGTGGGCGCACCATCGCCCACGGCTTCCTGCTGCTGTCATTGACGGT
The DNA here is from genome assembly GCF_054187805.2 of Stenotrophomonas sp. S4. Lineage (NCBI taxonomy): Bacteria > Pseudomonadati > Pseudomonadota > Gammaproteobacteria > Lysobacterales > Lysobacteraceae > Stenotrophomonas > Stenotrophomonas sp. S4. The sequence continues at coordinate 2,439,229 of NZ_CM196188.1, forward strand.
GGAAGAGGATGTGGCCGCCCTGGCCGGATTTCCCGGCATCGCGCATGTGCTCAATTACGGCCTGAACAAGGTGCGCTTCCTGGCGCCGGTGCCCAGCGGCTCGGACGTACGGGTACGTTCGCAGCTGGTCTCCCTGCAGCCGCGGCAGCAGGGGCAGTGGCTGCTGACCCAGCGCAAGACCGTGGAGCTCGCTGACGATGGCGAGGTTGCAGTGATCGCCGAGCAGTTGTCACTGATCGTGGTGTCCGCCTAGCGCCGCCCTGCCCCGCTTCTCCCTACACTGGAGTGATGTTGACGCCCTCCATCGTCCTGTTCGCCTGTATTGCGTGGACCGTTCTGTTGTTTGGCGTGGCCCTGTGGGGTGAGCGCCGGGGACATCGCCTCGCACGGATCTGGCCGGTCATCTATGCGCTGTCACTGGCCGTGCATTGCACGGCCTGGACCTATTACGGGGCCGCCTCGCAGGGCGTGCAATGGGGCTTCCCGATTCCGCCGACGCTGGTCGGCATGGCGCTGATCTTTGCGTTCGGCCTGCCGTTCCTGGCACGGCTGGGGCGGTTGGCCAAGCAGCACAACAGCGCCACCATCGCCGACCTGGTGGTCGCACGGCTGCGCGCGGACCAGGGCCTGGGCATCACCATCACCCTGGTCGCGCTGTTCGGCATCATTCCCTACATCGCGCTGCAGCTCAAAGCGGTCAGCCAGGGCCTGGGGGTCCTGCTGGGCGATCGTTTCGCACCTGCCGGCTGGCAGCTGGACATGTCGTTCTGGTTCGCGCTGACGATGGCGGCGTTTACCCTGCTGTTCGGCGCACGCAAGGCATCGGCCACCGAACACAACCGCGGCATCGTGGTGGCGCTGGGCCTGGAATCGGTACTGAAGCTGGTGGCACTGCTGGCGATCGGCCTGTATGCCGGGCTGTCGGTGCACCGCGCCGGCACGCCCCTGCTGGAAAAGATGGCCCACCTGCCGCCGCCCGCAGTCATTCCGGATTACCTGACGATGGTGGCGCTGGGCGCGATTTCCGCCTTCACCCTGCCCCACCAGTTCCACGTGGGCGTGGTCGAGCTGCGAGAGTCCTCGGACCTGAAGACGGCACGCTGGCTGTTCCCGGTGTATCTGCTGCTGATCGGGCTGCCGTCGGTGCCGATGGCACTGTACGGTGCCGCGCAGCTGCCAGCGTCGGTGTCGCCGGATCTATATGTGCTGGCCCTGCCGCAGGCTGGTGGACACCACCTGTTGACGCTGGTGGCGTACCTGGGCAGCCTGAGCGCGGCCACCGGCATGATGATCCTGTCCGGGCTGACACTGTCGATCATGCTCGGCAATCACGGCGTGGGCTCGCGGCTGCTGGGCGGCATCGATGGCGGTCCTGCTGCCGGCGACCTGCGCCCGCGCGTGTTGGCCCTGCGCCGCGCCGGCATCCTCGCCGTGTTCCTGATGGCATGGCTGTACAGCAGGGCGATGAGTGATACCGAGGCGCTCAGCGACTTCGGCCTGATGTCCTTCACCGCGCTCTCGCAGCTGGCACCGGCCGTGCTGCTGGCGGTGTACCGGCCGCGCACGTCCTCACCAGCGATCATCGCCGGCATTGTGGTGGGCTCGCTGGTCTGGCTGTGGCTGGTGCTGTTGCCCATGATCGTGCCCGCTGCAACGCCGTCGACCCATCCCGACGGGCTGCACTGGCTGTCGCTGCTGTCGATGCGCCTGCAACCGGGGCATATCGCCATCAGCATGGGCGCCAGCCTGGCGGCAAACCTGATTGCCGTGGTGCTGGTGTCACGCGCGGTCCGCCCGTCGCTGCCACGCCAGCGCGATGCGGTGGCCACGGCATCGCTGCGCAAGACTGCTGGCCGCTTCCTCGGCCAGGAACGGGCCCGGCAGCTGCTCGACGGGCATGCAGGAAAGATGCTGGATGACGACCGGGTCATCGCGGTGGAACGCGAGCTGACGGCCGTGGTCGGCGCAGGCATGGCCCGGCTGCTGGTGGAGGCCGCGCGGGAGGGTGGCGCGGCGCCATTGGACGCGGTTACCCGTGCCGTGGGTGAAGCCACCCAGGTGCTGCGCTTCAACCAGCGCCTGCTGGAAGCCGCACTGGAGAACATGAGCCAGGGCATCAGCGTGGTGGATGCGCAGTTGCAGCTGGTGGCCTGGAACAGCCGCTATGCCGTCTTGTTCAAGTTCCCGCCGGAGCTGCTGCAGGTGGGCCAGCCGGTGGTCCACCTGACTGCGTGGGCGCTGGCGCAACTGGGCATCGGCGTTGCCGTTGGCGACTCGCCTGAAAAGGCATTGCAGCGTCGCGTCGCCCACATGCGGCGCGGCACGCCGCATCTGTCCGAGCGCATCTTCCCGGACGACACCATCGTGGAAATCCGCGGCAATCCGATGCCAGGCGGCGGCTATGTGGCCACCTTCACCGACGTCACCGCGTTCCGCCGGGCGGAAGATGCACTCAAGCGCAGCAATGAGACGCTGGAGCTTCGCGTGCAGGACCGCACCGCCCGGCTGGAACAGGCGGTACACGAGGCCGAGCGGGCCAACGTGGCCAAGACGCGGTTCCTCACCGCGGTCGGCCACGACCTGATCCAGCCACTGCATGCGGCCCAGTTGCTGGCCGATGCGATGTCCCAGCACATCGAGTCCGAGTTCCTGGGCAGCTTCCTGCGCCAGATCCGCGGCGCGCTGGATTCCACCGATGACCTACTGTCGGGCCTGCTCGATATTTCGCGGCTGGACGCAGGTGGCTGGGTGGTCGACCCACGCCCGTTCGCGCTGTCCACCGTGCTGGACCCGCTTGCGCAGGAGTTCGCCGTGCTGGCGGCCGCACGTGGCCTGCAGTTCGGTTATGTACCGACCCGTGCCTGGGTGCACAGCGACCCGCTGCTGCTGCGCCGGGTGCTGCAGAACTTCCTGGCCAATGCCATCCGCTACACCCATCGTGGCGGCGTACTACTGGGCGTGCGGCGGCAGGGCAACGCACTGCTGATTGGCGTGCATGACAGCGGCCCCGGCATCGTGCCGGAGCAGCAGGCGATCGTGTTCGAGGAATTCCATCGCGGTGATCGCAGCAATGGCCAAGGGCTTGGCCTGGGCCTGGCCATCGCGCACCGCATCGCCGGACTGCTGGATGCGCCGCTGCACCTGCAGAGTATCCCTGGCCGCGGCTCGGCATTCTCCATCCAGGTGCTACGGGCTGCTCCGCCAGCCGCACCGTGCGCCCTGCCGGCGGTGGCGGGGAGCAGCACGCTGAAGGGCGTCCGCGTGCTGGTGGTCGACAACGATCGGGACGCGCTGGCGGCGATGCGGCAACTGCTGACGTCCTGGGGCTGCGATGTCACCGCAGTGGGCGATGCTGCATCGATCGGGCCGTCAGCGGCTGAGGCGGCACTCTGGCTGTTCGACTATCACCTCGATGGGGAGGATACGGGCGTGGCGGTCTGGAAGCGGCTGGTGGCCGTGCACGGGCAGCGGCCGACCGTGATCCTCAGTGCCGATACCGGCAGCGATACCCGCGAAGCGGTACGCGAAGCCGGGCTTTCGTTGTTGAGCAAGCCCTTCAAGCCGTTGGCATTACGCTGGGCGATCAACCATCTGTTGGCGACGAAGGGTGCGGCCGCGACCCGAAGATTCAGGCGTCCTGGGACCCTTCAAGCTGCCGCGATGGATCGGCCAACCCCATCTCGTGCAGTACGCGGATGGCCTGCGCACGATTGCGCACCCCCAGCCGTTCCATGATGCGCGTCATGTGCGCCTTGACCGTGCGCAGCTGCACGCCCAGGCGGTCGGCGATCTGCTTGTTGAGCAGGCCTTCGGCCACCAGGCTCAGCACCTTGTACTGGTGCGCGGACAGGCTGGCCAGCCGCGCGGCGAGATCCGCATCCCTGCTGAAAGGAACTACCCTCGCCACCGGCTCGCGCAGCAATGCCGGAATCCAACGTTCGCCTTCCAGCACGGAATGCAGCGCGGACTGCAGCTCGCTCAATCCCGAACTCTTGGGCAGATAGCCGGCGGCACCCAGATCGAGGGCACGGCGGATCACCTGCGGCTCTTCATTAGCCGAGACGATGATGATCGCCAGGCCGGGCTGCAATGCACGCAGGGTCGCCAATCCGGCAAGCCCGTGATTGCCGGGCATGTGCAGGTCCAGCAGCATCAGGTCGACCGGCTGGCGTTCGAGTGTTTCCAGCACGCTGTCCAGCGAATCGGCTTCGCTGATCTGAAGGTCGGCGACGGCCTCTTCGGCCGCGCGATGCAGCGCGGCGCGGAACAAGGGGTGGTCATCGGCGATAAGCAGGCTTGGCATGTCAAGGCGAGATTAGCAAATCACGCGGGCGTGGACAGGGGACCTAGGTACGCTGGCGCGGTACGCATGGATGGCTAGTGTGGGTGGGGACAACCGGCGACCAATACGCCCCCCATGAGGAATCCGCATGCCATGCCCTCCCGCTGCCGATACCTGCCCGCTGCTGATCAAGCAGCTGTTGCTCACGCCGCTGGCGACACGTCCCGGGCAGGAGATCGTGTACGGCGACAAGGTCCGCTTCGACTACCGCACGCTGCAGGCGCGCATCGGCCAGCTGGCGGGACTGCTGGCATCGCTGGGCGTCCGCCAGGGCGATACCGTGGCGGTGATGGATTGGGACAGCAATCGCTACCTGGAGGCCTACTTCGCCGTGCCGATGATCGGTGCGGTATTGATGATGGTGAACATCCGCCTGGCGCCGGAGCAGATTGCCTACACCCTGAACCACAGCGGCGCGCGGGTGATCCTGGCCAACCGCGAGTTCCTGCCGTTGCTGGAGGGTCTGGAAGATCAGCTGCCCGACCTGCATACGCGGGTGCTGCTGGACGACTCGGAAGGGCCACTGCCACCGGGCTTCGTGACGGAATATGAAGCCGGACTGCGCACGGCAACGCCGATCGACGACTTCCCGGACTTCGATGAGAACACCCGTGCCACGGTGTTCTATACGACCGGCACCACCGGCCTGCCCAAAGGCGTGTACTTCAGCCACCGGCAGCTGGTGCTGCACTCGCTGGCGGCAATGGGCGCGCTGGGCAGCGCACCGAGCCAAGGGCGGCTGCACCGCGGCGATGTCTACATGCCGATCACGCCGATGTTCCATGTGCATGCCTGGGGCGTGCCCTACGTGGCCACGCTGCTCGGCATCAAGCAGGTCTATCCCGGCCGCTACCTGCCCGGAAACCTGCTGGCGCTGATCGCCCGCGAGCAGGTGACCTTCTCGCACTGCGTGCCGACCATCCTGCACATGCTGCTCGACCACCCCGACGCCGCGCAGACCGACCTGCACAACTGGAAAGTGATCATCGGCGGCGCGGCCCTGCCACGGGCGCTGGCGCAGCGTGCACTTGCACGTGGCATCGACATCTTCGGTGGCTACGGCATGTCCGAGACCTGCCCGCTGCTCACCCTTGCACAGATTGATGCCGATGCATTGGCCGGGCCGGATGAGGCGCTGTCACTGCGGACCAAGGCCGGCATTCCGGTGCCGCTGGTGGACCTGCGCATTGTCGACCCGGAGATGAGGGATGTCGCCCACGACGGGGTGGCTACCGGCGAGGTGGTGGTGCGCGCGCCCTGGCTCACCCAGGGCTACCTGCACGATCCGGACGCTTCGGCGACGCTGTGGGCGGGCGACTACCTGCACACCGGGGACATCGGCAACATCGATGCAGACGGCTATCTGCGGGTGACCGACCGCATCAAGGACGTGATCAAGACCGGTGGCGAATGGATCTCCTCGCTGGCGCTGGAAGACATCATCGCCCTGCATCCTGCGGTGAACGAAGTCGCGGTGATCGGCATCGCCGATGCAAAATGGGGCGAGCGGCCGCTGCCTCTGGTGGTCAGGCGGCCCGGTAGTGACGTGACCGAGGCCGAGATCATCGCGTTGGTGGCGGCGCGCAGCCGCTCAGGAGATATCTCACGCTATGCGATTCCGGAGCGCGTCCGCTTCGTCGATGCTATCGAGCGCACCAGCGTCGGCAAGATCAACAAGAAGAAGCTGCGTGGACTGCATGACCCGGAGTCAGCTGCCGGCAGCCGCTGACTCCCACGCCAAAGCTGGTTGTCGCTTAGCGGATTTTCCAGCGCTAGCGCTCCCGCATCGCCTCGCCGGTATGTTGGCGCAGCGGACTCAGCAGATAGTCGATAACCCGCCGTTTCCCGGTCTTGATCTCTGCGCTCAAGCTCATGCCGGCCGTCAGGCGCACGGTGACCCCGTCAATCTGCAGGGTGGCCTTGTCGAGCTTCACGCGAATCGGAAAGACCGGGCCCAGCTTCTCGTCCAGCATCGCGTCGTGGGAGACGCTGATTACCTTGCCTGTCAGATACCCATAGCGTGTGTAGGGGAAGCTCTCCACCTTCACGGTCACCGGCTGGCCGTTGCGGATGAAGCCGATGTCCTTGTTAAGAATGCTTGCTTCCACTTCCAGCGCCTCCTCGCTCGGCACCACGGCCAGCAATGGCTGTGCCGGGGTCACGACGCCACCCACGGTATGTATGCCCAACTGCTGAACGGTACCATCGACCGGCGCCCGCAATGTCATCTGGTGATCGCGCTGGCCAGTGCGCGAGACTTCAGGTGTCATTTGACCGATCTGCTCCTGTGCGGTGCGCAGGCCGTCCAGGGTCTGCTGTCTGAAATCCGCCACCAGGACGCTCAACTCTTCCTCCGCAGCCAACTGGGCGGATCGGATCTCCTGCACCCGGTTGCGCTGGGCCGCCAGATCCCGCTCGCCGGCAATACGCTCCTGCTCACGCAGAAGATAGTCGTGACGACCCACATAATTGCCTTCCAACAGGCTTCGGTAATCATCGGCACGCAGCTTGGAGATCCGCGCCGATTCTTCCAGTGGCTTGACCGAGGCCTGCGTGGTTTCCAGTTCGGCGCGACGTTGCGAGATCAGCGCCTGTAGATTGTGGCGCTTGGCCTGCAGCGCATCGTATTGGCTTCGTGCCAGCGCCTGCTCGGCTTGGACGCGGCCAGCGGGCATGTCAGGCTCGGCGCGGATCACTGGGGCAATGCCGCGCTGCAACGCCTCACCCAGCGCCCGCAGCCGGATAGCGGTCATCCGGGCATTGAGCAGCGCATCGCCTGATTTGGCAACATCAGCCCCGGTGGCAGTCGCATCCAGCTCAATCAGTACCTGCCCTGCCCTCACCACCTGCCCGTCGCGTACCAGGATCCGCCGTACGACGCCGGTCTCCGCCGGCTGCACCACCTTGGTGCGCGAGTCCACGACGGTCTTGCCGGGCGCCACGGCGACAATATCCAGCTTGCCGATCGCGGCCCAGAGCAATGCCACGCAGAACAGCGCAATGATGATGCGCATCGTCCAGCGGGCGGTGGGAGAGGACGGAGTTTCGATCAGTTCCAGATGGGCGGGAAGGAAGGCGAGTTCGTCCGCCGCGCGCGCGGGTGGATCCATCGCGTGCCGGACCCGCCACGCGCCGCGGAAGATCGCGATATAGCGTGCAGCGAAATCACGCACGCCGTCGCGGATGTGCTTCATGCGACCCCCTGCTGCAACCGGTGCAGCTGGGCATAGTGCCCGTCGGACTGGGCCAGCAGCTCATCGTGCGTTCCACTTTCGACAATGCGGCCGCGGTCCACGACGACGATACGGTTCGCCCTGCGCACGGTGGACAGCCGATGGGCGATGATGATGACCGTACGGCCCTTGCATATCTCGCGCATGTTGGACATCACCGCATGCTCAGATTCATAGTCGAGCGCACTGGTAGCCTCGTCCAGGATCAGTATGCGCGGGTCGGTGATCAGCGCACGGGCAATGGCCACGCGCTGCCGCTGGCCACCGGAAAGTCCGGCGCCATGCTCGCCCACTTTGGTGTCGTAACCTTCAGGCAAGGTGGAGATGAATTCGTGGGCGCCGGCCAGTGTCGCCGCCTTGATTACCCGGTCCAGCGAGATCCCGGGATCGCTCAGGGCGATGTTCTCGCGGACACTCCGGTTGAACAGGAAGTTCTCCTGCAGTACCACGCCCAGCTGGCGCCGCAGCCAGGCCGGGTCGGCCAGGGCGAGATCATGACCATCGACCATTACCCGACCCCGCTCCGGGGTGTAGAGCCGCTGGACCAGCTTGGTCAATGTACTCTTGCCCGACCCAGAGCGTCCGACTATCCCGATGACCTGCCCGGCGGGAATGTGCAGATCGATGCCTGCAAGGATTTCGGGCGTATCCGGACGATAGCGGAAACCGACCTGCTCGAAGGTGATATCACCTTGGATGGGGGGCAACGCCATTCGGCTCCCTGGCAGCTCAGTGCGGGTGTTGAGAATGTCACCCAGGCGTTGGACGGATATGCCGACCTGCTGGAAATCCTGCCATAGCTGTGCCAATCGGATGATCGGTGCAGCCACCTGCCCGGACAACATGTTGAACGCGATCAGCTGACCCAGTGAAAGCTTGCCATCAATAACCAGCTTGGCGCCCCAGAACAGGATCGCGATGCTGACCAGCTTCTGTACCAGTTGTACGCTCTGCTGGCCGACGGTAGCGACCTTGGTGACTCCGAAGCCAGCATTCACATAGCCGGCCAGCTGGTTGTCCCATGTGCGTGTGACACGGGGATCGACCGCATTGGCTTTGACCGTACCAATGCCACTGATCGTCTCGACGAGGAAAGACTGATTGTCAGCGCCGCGTGCGAACTTTTCATCCAGGCGCTTGCGCAGCAACGGCGTGACGCCTGCAGAAATGAGTGCATACACAGGCAGCGAGATCAACACGATTAAGGTCAGCCAGCCGCTGTAGTAGAACATCACCGCAAGAAAAACCACGGTGAACAGCAGATCGAGCACCGAGGTGAGAGCTTGTCCTGTCAGGAAGTTGCGAATGTTCTCCAGCTCACGTACGCGAGCAATGGTGTCGCCCACACGGCGCGACTCGAAGTAGGCCAGCGGCAATGCCAGAACGTGGCGGAACAGACGCGCGCCTAGTTCGACGTCGATCTTGCTGGTGGTATGCGCAAAAACATACGTCCTCAGGCCGCTGAGGACGATATCGAACACGGCAATCGAAACCAGGCCGATCGCAATCACGTCCAGCGTGGTCAGTCCTCGATGTACCAGCACCTTGTCCATGACGACCTGGTAGAACAGGGGCGTGACAAGCGCAAACAGCTGGATGAAGAAAGAGACCACGAAGACTTCGAGCAACATCTTCCGGTACTTGATCACCGCAGGAATGAACCAGCTGAAATCAAATCGCGCCAGCTCGCCAAGTACGGATGCTCGCGAGGCCACCTGCAGGAGGCGTCCGCGATAGCGCTGCTGGAGCATGGTCATGTCAATGCTCTGCGGGCGTTTCTGCGCCAGATCGTGGATCAGCACCTGCTCGTCGCTGATGCGAGCGATGATGAATGCATCACCGTTGTCACCCAACGCAAGGGCGGGAAGTGTGGCCATTGCCAAGCGTGCGGGCGGCATCGGTACGACCTTAGCCTTCAACCCGAGCTTGCGCGCGGCCAGCACCAATGCCGTTTCATCCATACAGTCGCTGCCCAACCCGGCGTCATGCGCCAGCTGGCTGGCGTCCGCCGGAATACCGTGGAACTGAGCCAGCAGCACCAAGCCGCGCAGCGCCAGATCCTGTACATCCTGCGCGCGCTCTTCCCCCGGCACCGACGGCGCCGTATCCCCTTGTGGCATATCTATCCTGTGCGCAGCTTCCGTTGTGCGCGACCCCGGCGCGTAGCATGGTGGTGCCCCGATGACCTGTCAATGGGCCGGCCATGAGCGCAACGGAAATGTACGCAAGATGTGGATGCGTGACACATGACTAAGGAAGGCCAGCCGTAATGACCGTCACAGCCGCCGTCGGCGGGATCCAGGGTTGGCGATACCAGCCCAACACGGCGGAATCGACGTTCAACCCCTCCTGCTCCGTCGGTTCCACCGCATACATCATCGCTACCGCCGATTCTCCTTCTTCTCCCGCTCCTACAGTGGATCCACGGCGACGCACTGCCCAGGCCCCGATGGCAACGCCGCCAAGCCCACCCCTTCGAGCCCGCAGGAGCGAGACATGGCATGCCTTTCCCGGATTACCGCTGGCACAGCGGCGATGCGCCCAGCCCCCTCCACGCAGGTTGAACGTGGGGGTGGAGCATGAACCAGGTATACGTCGCAGTCTGGGATGGAGCCCACTATCTGGTTGTCCGCAAACGTGTGTTCAACAGCTGGTGGGGCAGCAATTCCGTTGTCGTGCTTTCTGCCGAAGCGATGGCTGCGGTGCTGGCCATCCACAATGCGTCCGGCGGCGGCACCGAGCAGAACTGGGACGTGGTGAGAAACCTGCTTTCCGGTGCCTGGCGCGCCGCGGGATCAGTCGCCTATCGCGGTGAATGTACGCTACCCCGCACCAAGCACGCGCTGGACCGAGCGCTTGATAGCGCCGAACGCACGCATCCGCAAGCCGATGACGTCGCCATGGAGGTGCTGGCCGCTTTGCAGACCCTGTTCGGTGAAGACGCCAGAACCCCTCCCTCGACCAGCGCTGCGCGTGCAACCCTGCGAGAGCTCGCAAACGCGTTGCCGCCGTCCTCCCGGGGCACCCCGAACTGGACCGGTGCGTTGGTGCTCGCACAACGTCTCGTGGCCGAAGTCGGTGCGTGGTCGGACGGTCTGCCCACGACGCTGGTGAACCAGGCGGGTCAATGCGCCCTACCCGGCGGCGGCCGGCTGAACAACGAACGCAAGGAGCGTGCCGCGCGGCGCGAGTTCGAGGAAGAGCTTGGCATCTGGCTTGCGCAGGGACGCGCCGCTTGCGATCTGCGTGCTCGGCTGTTCCCGGATGGGGGTGGCAGCTTCTCCCTCGTTCGCTTCCGCACAACTGCCGAGGAGCTTCTGCTGATGGCCCAGACGGCCGAGAACAATGTCCAGGCCAGTGCCATCAACCCTGCGCGCCCCCAGTCCTGCCTGGTGACCGACTGGGAGGTGGCGAGCGTCGGACGGGTGGCCGTTGCCAATCTGCGTAACGTCCTGGGGGTAAGGGTGGAGGTTCCGGGCACAGGAACACTGGAGGTCGACGAGGCCCTGGCCACCGCCAGGCCCGGCAGTCAGGAGATCGGCTGGTACCGGGAGATCGCCGCCCTGCTGTCACCCGCTTGAGCGTCCAGCGCGCACCTGCCCGCCCCTGCAACCCCAGTGAGGCCCCACCATGAAAGAGAGCACGCCCGAGCGCGAGGCCCGGCGCTACATCAGCAAGCAGCTCACCGCGCAGATCAACAACGCGCAGGCGTACCCCGACGTTCGCACGGTCGTGGTGAAGGCACTGTCGGACATCAAGGACCAGCTGCGCAGCCTTTCCAACAAGGTACGGCGCGACTACAGCCTGAAGCCCGGTGAGCCGTTGATGTTCTTCTACGTCAAGGGCGGCAACGCGCTGGACGCACTGCTTGAACGCCCGGCCGTTCCGCCGCCGACGCTGTTCGATTTCGGCAGGTCCGACTGGGATACGCAGGTGGTGATCAACCCCTGGATCCCGATCCCGGCACAGGATGCCCTGCACGGCGGTGTTGAAGACATCGTGATCGACGTGATGCAGGGTGCCGGCCTCAACATCGCGCTGGAGATCAGCGTCTTCCCGCCTCACCAGAATCCGTTGGCCGGCCAGGTGGTGGACCTTGCATCGGTGGACATCCATGTGCCGCCCGGCCAGCAGTGCCTGGTGACATGTGACACTCCGCAGACGTTCCGGAAGGTATACGAGCGCGACCGTGCGGGCCTGCATCTGTTCACCAGCGACCCGCTGAAGGGCATCGGCACCGCCACGCCGGTGACAAGCCCCTCCGTGCTGCCCCCTCCGCAGCCGCCGGTGCCGCAGCCCGTGCAGCTGCCGCCTACCCCTCCGCCGCCGCCAGGCATCATCCTCAACGACGGCATCAAACCGTTCGTGCTGTATCGCATGGGCTATACCTGGCACGCGCGATGGGTGAAGGATCCGAAGGCGCCTGCCGGCGACGACCCGGTGACCCCGCGGCCGATCCTGATGGAACTGATCGATGTGACCACGCCGCGCCGCGATACCGTGGAGGCCGTGACAGTGTGGTCGGACATCATCCGCAACCATCTGGTGATTGCCGAGGATGCAGGCTCGGAAGAGCGCTGGCGGCTGCCCCTGCCCAGCATGGAGTACCACCTGTGGGAAGGCCTGACCATGCTGTGCGAGATCGCCGCCTATCCCGGCTGGCCGGGTGCGGACAAGCTGGAGAAACGTCGCCGTAATGTGCAGCGCATCCACGACTGGTACCGCGACCAGCAGGGCGATCTGGCGACGTTCGGCCGGGTGATCGATGGCATCTCGGCGGCGCCGGTGTTCACCGATGACAAGAACTGCATGCAGCAGGTCGATGCCTGCATGCGTGAGGTCAAGGCGCGCATGCAGGCGTCATCCTCGGGATTCGATCACGGTGCCCTGTCGGCCAACCACACGCAGCGCCTGCTGCACGGGCGGCAGTGGGGTGCGCATCGGGTCGCAACGCTGCTGCAACGCCTGGGTACATCTACCGCATCCTGTGGCTACAGCGACGATCTGGCGTTGATCGGGACGCTGGCACAGAACCCGTACCTGGATGTCACCCAGGTGCCGATCTCCGGCGTCGACTGCGCGATGATCATCCGCACCGACCCTGCGACGTTGCGCAATGCGACGGCGGCCAACTGCCTCATTGCGCTTGCCCAGGACCTCGGCGCGGACATGACCATCGAGGATTCCCTGCACTCGACCGTACGTGCGACGGGGATCAGTTACGAGCGAACGCTGGTGATCTTCGATGCGCCGCGCTCGCCGACGGCGCGCGTGGCCAAGGCGATCCTGACGTTGACCACTGCAGGCCCGGTCGGTTGCCCGTTCCGTGACAGCCCCGATGGTTCCGGGCAGGCCATCGCATCGTTGCTGGACATGGACAACCAGCGCAAGGTGGCAGCCTCGATCATCCAGGGGTTCGTGCAACGGGCGAATCTGTCCAGGCAGCACGAGATGATCCGGGTGTTGTTGCCGCAGGGCGAGTGATCTTCAGTCACCGCTGCGCGGGGGCGCGGGTTTCCATCGGGCTTGATCGGCCCCCTTCCCTCGCGGATCCATGCCTCCAGCGCCAGTCGGTCAGCTGCTGGGAATTGCGCGTGGTCTGTCGTGCCGCACCCGCCGCAACGGGCGCGGCGTCACGTCAATGCAACGGCACCGTCAGCACTGAAGGCGCGTTGGCCGGCGAGCTGAAGGTCACCGCACCGCCCAGCTGGCTGATGCCCGCATAGCGCAGGTCCACGGTATCGACCACCAGGGTCAGCCGGCTGCCGGCCGGAAGGTTCCAGCTGCTCGCTTCCAGGCGAAGATCGATCGTTTTCGGTTGGCCGGGCGTGGCCCCGCGAAGGGTGTACGGCTTGTGGCTGATCAGCTGGCCATTGCCCAGCACATCCTCGGCGTACAGGTAGGCATACAGCGTGGTGTTGGCGCGACTGGGCGTGACCGTCAGGCGCACTTCCGGCGCACCGTCCAGGCGTTTGGCGCTCCACTGGATCGGGCCCTGCCAGACACCTGCGGCGTTGCGGCCGACGAACGGCACATAGGCGCCAGGCGTCAGGTTGAACATCTGCAGCGCACCGGACGCCATCGCCACGCCGGAATTGGCGGCGGTCAGCAGGCCGCTGCCGATCCGGTAATTCCAGCCGGTGCCGCCACCGTTCTCCGCCAGCCCGCCGGTGGGCAGCAGCAGCCCGGTCGGCGCGGTCAGCCCGTAGCTGACAGCACCCGCATTGGTGGCCTGCCAGTCCGCATAGCGGCTCCAGCTGCCTTTCTGCGACTTCAGCTGCACCGCCGCCTGGCGGTCGATGCCATTGGCCACGCCCTTCAGGTAGTGGTCGAACCAGTCGCCCACGGCGGCATAGACCTCATTGGGAATGCCGAGCGCACCGAAGGCCTCGTTGAGGGCATGGTCGCCATGGCGCAGCTGCAGCTGCTTGGGCACCTTCAGGCGGTTGAAGAAATCGACCAGCTGGCCCGGCGGGAACAGGCTGTCATTGAAGGCATTGGCAAGGAACACCGCCGGCTGGTTGGCGTTGATCTCGTCAAGGCTGCTGGCCGGGCTGCGCTGCGCCGCCACCGGCAGCAGCGAGTCCACCGCCCCCTGGTAATTGCCGACCAGCACGTTGCGGTTGATGGTGGCCAGCTCCGCGCCGGGGCGGCCGGTGGCCAGGCCGGCTGCCACCAGCAGGGCGATGCCCTGGGCGCTGGGCGTGTCATGGCTGTACAGCGACGCCTGCAGGTCGGCCCAGCCGCTCAGTGCGGCAACGGCCTTGATGCGTGGGTCGCGCGCCGCCGCCAGCAGGCTGGTACCGGCACCGTAGGAGATGCCCGAGACACCGATCCTTGCCGGGTCGGCGCGGGTATTGTCCAGCGCCCAGTCGATCAGCGCGCTGACATCCTCGACCGTGGCCGGCCCGGCGATATCGATGCTGCCGCCCGATTCCCAGAAGCCGCGCGAGCTGTAGCTGATGACCACATAGCCGCGCTGCGCCAGCGTCTGTGCCACCCCTACGTACTCCACGCTGGGCACCGCCCAGCTGCTGGGCATCACCAGCAGCGGGTAGCGGCCACTGCCGGCGTCCTGGGGTTCGATGACGAAAGCCCCGAGAGGCGTGCCATCCCAGCTCGGGATGGTGCGATGGGTGGTCTTGACCGTGGCCGCCCAGGCGGTGGGCGCCAGCCCGGTCAGCAGGATCAACAGCAGCAGAACCTTGCGCATCGTTGTCTCTCCCCGTCGGTGGTGGTGCAACGGGTTGGACCGTACCAGTGCGAATGGTGGCTGGCACCTTGCGACGCAACATGGCGCAAAGCCCACCTTGATATGCTTCGCGGCGCTGCGGGACTGCCGCAGACTCTCATCAAAGCAAGGATGCCCCCCCCGATGCGCAGGACGCTCTTCGTCGGCACGCTCTTGAGCGTGGCCAGTCTGTTCGCCCCTTCAGTCATGGCCGGGGATGCCCCGGAGCCGACGAACGACTGCGCCGACATCGCGCAATGGATGGCCAACGACGACTTCGCGGCACTCGACGCGATGGCCGCTCGTCTGCGCAACGGAGAACTCGACGCCGCCGGCGAATCCCGGCTGGGCCGCTTCTACATCTGCATGTCGCGTGCGATCGGCACGGCGCGGCAGGAGGTGGACGCCTGGAACCACTGGTCGGCCTGGGCGGCGCGCTGGGTTCAGCACGCGCCGAAGTCGCCCGCGGCCCATCTGATGACCGCACGGATTCCGCTCAATCTGGCCTGGAGCTACCGCGGCAATGGTTATGCAAACACCGTCAACGCCGAAGATGGCGCCCAGTTCCATGAGTACAATGCGGTTTCGCAGGCCTACCTGCAATCGCATGAGGGCGTTGCCAGCGGCGACCCGTTCTGGCACGAAATGAGCGTACTGATCGCGCTGCGCGAAAGCGTAGATGACGAAGAACTACTGAAGCTCGTCGACCGTGCCGCCAAGGCCTTCCCCGACTACGAGCCACTGCACTTCATTGCCATGCAGCACTTCACGCCGGCCTGGGGTGGCAGCGCACAGAAGATGGAAGCCTTCGCACGGCGCTCGATGGCGAGTGCCCCGAAGAAGAAACGGGCCATGCGCTACGCACGTCTGTATTGGTCGGCCACCGAGTACTCGGCCGATCACTTCCACGCGGCGACGCCCGATTGGCCGCTGATGCGCCAGGGCCTGGACGAAATCGCGCAGCGCTACCCGACCATCGACAACCTCGAGACCATTACCCGCTTCGCCTGCTGGGCGCGAGACGGCGACGCCCTGGACCGGTGGAATCGCCTGTGGTTGAGCCGCAGCGGTTTCAGCGAGGCGGTCATTGCGGACTCGAGCGAGCAAAGCAGGGCCGCCTGCCTGGCGCCTGATGCTGGGCAAGAGGCTTCCTTGTAGAGCCAACCGCTGCAGGACCGGGCCGCGGAGGATGCGTGGTCTGGTATGCGCTTCACACCTGTCGGGCGCTTAGCACGTGCGCATGTCAGCCACGCCCTGCTCCGTCTCACACATCTCCAGTGCTTGCGCGCGGTCACAGCTTGGTCTTTTCGTCATTGACCAAAAGACGACAGCTTGTGACGCTTGCGACACCGCACGGCCTCCATGGCCCTGTCATCGCGGTCAGTCCCACCGCACTCCGCATCACCCGTATCCGCAACGCCTTCACATGACACAGGCCCGGCCTGGTCGTGGCGGGTCGCTGCGTCCCGAATCCTTTGCTGGAGAATCGCAATGCGCCTTGCAAGCTTCGTCTTTGCCTTCGTCCTCAGCGCCTTTGCCGGCGCAGCCCAGGCCCAGGTGGTCACCCTCAACAAGGGCGGCTTCGTGCTCACCTACGACTGCAGCATCCACAGCGCCACCCGCTACGAGTACACGCTCACCGCCGATACCGGTTCGGCTGCACGGCCGTCCAGCTTCTACAAGGACCCGGACCTGCCGGCCGGTTGCCTGGGCCAGACCAGTACCGCGTCCTATGCCAGCATCAAGTCCGGTTATGACCGCGGCCATCTGGTCACGTCCAACCACATGGACTACGACGCGACCTACATCCGCCGCGCCAACTACATGACCAACATCGTGCCGCAGGTGTCCAGCTTCAACCAGGGCATCTGGGTGAAGGCCGAGAACGTGGCCGAGTGCTACCGCGACATCGCGCCGGTGGACGTCTACGGTGGCGTGGTCTACGGCGACGCCGCCAACGACTACTTCCTGGCCAGCCACGGCATTCCCACACCGGAGTTCTTCTGGAAGACGATCATCACCCGTGATCCGAACACCGGAACGGCCAAGGCGATCAGCTGGATCATTCCTAACGAGGCCAACCTGGGCAGCCTGGACAACTACCTGGTGACCATTGCCGATCTGGAAGAACTGCTGGGCGCCAGCTACGTGGCGATCAACGCACCGGCCTCGCTGAAGAACATGCTGCCGGCCACCACCTGGCCGCAGCCGGCCGGATGTGACCTGAGCTGAGCGACGGGCGGGAGAACGTCACGATGCCTGCATACGCAGCCATCGTGACGCCAGCACTCTGGCCAGCAGGAACTGCAATACGGCGCCGACGACGGTGGCAACGACAAGCCCGCGACCTATCGTCGGCGCCCCAGCGGACAGCATTCGCAGCAGGTACGCCACGCTGGCCAGGCTGATCAGCAGGGACGTGGCAAGCAGGACCAGCGACACCACCATCGTGCGCACCATCGATGCGGGTTCCGGCGACGGCGCACCGGTCCATAGGCCGGCAAACGTGGCAAGCGCGCAGCCCACCAGCAGGATCAGGCTGGCAATCTGCAACTGCGCGGGCCCATCGAAAACCGGCATGATGAACTCGCCAGGCGAGATTGCCACAGGCAAGTGCAACGCCAGGATGGGAAGCAGGCAGCTACCGGCCACCAGCGTCACCGCGCCGGCGATGCTGGCACTGATGAGGTGATGGTGCTCGCCCTCGGCACGGATGCGCAGCT
This sequence comes from Stenotrophomonas sp. S4, assembly GCF_054187805.2. NCBI lineage: Bacteria > Pseudomonadati > Pseudomonadota > Gammaproteobacteria > Lysobacterales > Lysobacteraceae > Stenotrophomonas > Stenotrophomonas sp. S4. The sequence goes on from NZ_CM196188.1 coordinate 2,456,758, forward strand.
GCATCAGCAGCGCCGGCACCAGGGCCAGCAGCGTGAGGACCAGTGCATGCGCAAGCGGAACCAGACTGATGGCTGCGACACTGTGGACCGGAAACGGCAACTGCGCCATCGGAATGCGCATGGCGCGATCCAGCACGACGAGCAACCCGAAAAAGGCGATCGAAGCGATCACCGGGTGGCGGATCCGCAGCGCGCCGCGGCGCCCGAACAGCAGCATCGACACCAGTACCGCCACCCCGGCAAACAGACTCAGGCGGAAACCGAGCTCAGCCACCGCGTTGCCGATTTCACGTGAGGCCTCGGGCGGCCCCAGGCGATACCCGAATGCGATCAGGTGGAGGGCTACGGGCAGGTACAGGCAGAGCACATAGAGCTTGGCGGCCATCGCGAACTGGATGGGGTAAGCACCTAAGAATGATCGCAATCGCTTCAAGGCGTATTCCCGTGCAGGCGCTGGGCGGGGTGTCCCCGGCAGTCTAGCGTTCCTGTGGCCAGCGTGCCCTGCCCGTCCCGCTGTGGGAAAATGGCGGGCACGTCGTCCCTTTGTCTGTTCCCGGAGCTGTAGATGTCCCGTTTTCCCTTTGATGCCGTGCTGTTCGACTGCGACGGCGTGCTGGTCGATTCCGAGCCACTGGTGGCCCGTGTGCTCTCGGAAATGCTGACCGAGCGCGGCTGGCCGCTGACGCCGGCACAGGCCGGCGAGGTCTTCCTCGGCCAGTCGGTGGCCCATCTGGCCGGGCTGATCGAAGAGCGCACCGGCAAGCCGTTCACCGAGGAATGGCTGGAGGAATTCCGCCAGCAGCGCGACCGGGCGTTGGAGCGCGACCTGGTTGCGATCCAGGGCGCGCCTGAGGCCGTGCGCGCGATCGGCGCCGCCACCGGCGGCCGGATCGCCTGTGCGTCCGGCGCCGACCTGCACAAGGTGAAGCTGCAGTTGGGCAAGGTCGGCATCCTCGATGCCTTCGGCAACCACGTCTTCAGTGGCCAGGACATGCCGCACACGAAACCGCACCCGGACGTGTACCTGGCCGCCGCCGCAGCGCTGGGCGTGGACCCGAAGCGCTGCGCGGTGATCGAAGATACCGTGACCGGCGCGACCGCCGGCGTTGCGGCAGGTGCGACCGTGTTCGGCTTCAGCGAAGGTGGCCCGCACCACAGCACACCGGAAGCCCTGCGCGCTGCCGGTGCGAAAGTGATCTTCCAGCGCATGGACCAGCTGCCGGCATTGCTTGCGGCCTACGCGGCCAGCGCGGCTGCCTGACGTTGCCTCAGCCCGCAGCGCCCAGTGCGGCGCTGCGGCGTTTCCCGGCGTAGTGCAGCACGAACAGGTACAGGCCGGTGAACAGCTGCAGGAACAGTGGCGGCAGCGGCGAATAGGTGATCCACGCTGCAGGCTCGCCCTGCCCCAGCCCGCGAACGGCGAAGTTGGCGATCACCGCCAGGGTGAAGACGATCGAGGTCCAGCGATGCACGGGCCGCGCCCAGGCGCCCCGGCTCATTGCTTGCGCCTCGCTTCAGAGCGGGCTTCGATCATCTTCCAGCCATTGCCGGACGGGTCACGGAATCCGGCATCGACGGCGCCGTAGCGTTCGACCGGCTCTTGGGTGAACTCGACGCCCTGCGCCAGCCATTGCGCGTAACGCGCCTGGCAATCATCCACGGCCAGTACCAATGGCGGCATCGCGCCCTTGGCCACAAGTTGCTGCAGCGCCTGCGCGGTGGCCGCGTCGTGGGTGGGCGGACCGGGCACGAACAGCCCCAGCTGGAAACCGTCCTGGCCGGGGCTGCGTACCGTCAGCCAACGATAGCTGCCATTGCGCACGTCGGTGTGCACTTCGAAGCCGAGCGTGCCGACGTAGAACGCGAGTGCTTCATCCTGGTCGCGCACATACAGGCCGACCGTGTTCACAGTGTTTGTCATGGGACCTCCCTCAGGTGGGGTCCACGTTAGCAACCGCCTCGCGGCGGCGCTTCTCCAAAACTGCGATGTTCAGGTCCGGGCGCTGCGCGGCACGTGCGTGGCATTCCGGCACGCTGGCCGGCGCCGCCTGGCCGGCGCGCTCCCGCTCGCGCACATTGCCGGGGCTGTCGCCGGTGATGTCACGGAAGATGCGCCCGAAGGTGCCCAGGCTGCGCCAGCCGGTCTGCGCGGCGATCTCGGTGACCGGCAGGTCGGTGTCACGCAGCAGCGCTACGGCACGCTCGATGCGGCGGCTGAGCAGGTAACGGTGCGGTGGCAGGCCGAATGCCTGCTTGAACGAGCGCGCGAAATGCGCGGGCGAGACGGCGCTCACCTCGGCCAGGCGCGTGACCGGCCATTCCTCATGGCTGGCCCGATCCATCCGGTCCTTGGCACGCAGCAGGCGTCGCAGCAGTTCGGGGCTCTGGTTCATGGCGTCACCGTGCGCGCCAGATGATGTCGCGCCGCATGCCTGGCCTGCGCGGCCTGCTCGCCCAGCCAGTCACCGAATGCAATGACCTTGGTGCTGCGGCTGCGCGCCGTCGGTGCCACGAACCAGAAACCACGCCCGTCGCTGGCGACTCCGGGATGTGCCTGCACCAGGCGCCCACTGTCCAGTTCGGCCTGGAACAGGATTGGCGAACCGATGGCGATGCCCTGCCCGGCAATGGCAGCGCCGACGTCCAGATGCTCCATCGCAAAGGGGGTGACAAAGCTTTCCTTGGACGGCGGCGGAACAGCACCATGTGCGGAAAACCACAGTGCCCACCAGTCGGGCCTGCCGAGCAGTGGAACCCGCAGCGCCCGGCGACCGAGCCCGTCTGCCGCCGGCAGCAGCGCCGGCGCGCACAACGGGGTGAAAATACTGGGAAACAGGGGCGTGGCCTGCAGCCCGGGCCACTCGCCATGCCCATTGCGGATGGCGGCATCGAAACGCCCGGCGGCCAGGTCCTGCGGCTCTGCCGACAGGTCCAGTTCCAGCACGAGATTCCGATGGCGGGCCCGGAAGCTGCCCAGGCGAGGCGTCAACCAGCTGGTACCCAGCGTCGGCAATACGGACAGGCGCAATCGCGTCGCATCCATGTCAGCGGCACGCATGAAACTGGCACGAAGCGCGTCGAAGGCCCGGGTGGCCTCCTGCGCGACGCTGGCACCGGCATCCGTCAGCTCCACATGCTGCGCGTGGCGCAGGAACAGGCAGGTACCGGTCTGGGCCTCCAGCCGCCGCACGTGGTAACTCACCGATGCCGCACTGGTGTCGAGCTCCTCGGCGGCACGGGCGAAACTGCCCAGCCGCGCCGCCGCCTCGAAGGCGCGGATGGCGGCAAGCGATGGCAGCTGGCGTTGGGTCACCATAAGTGTGGCTTAGCCTGACCCTCGATACCTGCGTGGTCAATCCCCCTTTTACCCGCAACGATGGCGGCACCTCCGGCATGGGATCACGCACATGGATCGACGGCAGTTCCTGGCCACCCTGGCCACCGCGGCAGCATCCGGCACCGTGCCCACCGGATGGGCCCTGGCCAGCCACAGCGAAGACTGGAAATGGTTGCAGGGCAACTGGCAGGTCCGGCACCAACGCCTGAAGGAGCGGCTGGTGGGCGATACCCGCTGGGAAGCCTTCACCGGCTCCAGCGCGGTCTGGCTGACCCTGGGCGGGCTCGGCACCATCGATGACAACGTCATGGCGCTGCCTTCGGGCCCCTACAGGGGCCTTGGCGTGCGTGCGTTTGATCCGGTGTCTTCCACGTGGTCGATCTGGTGGATCGATGGACGCAACCCTGCCCATATCGAAGCGCCCGTGCGCGGCGTCTTCGAAGGCGATGGCGGCAGCTTCCGCGGTCGCGATGACTTCAAAGGGCGCCCCATCGAGGTCTGGTTCCGCTGGCATGACATCCATGGCGATGAGCCGTGGTGGGAACAGGCGTTCTCCGACGATGCCGGCGCGCACTGGGAAGTGAACTGGCGCAACTGGTTCCGGCGCACTGCTGCGGCCCCCTCTCCGCTTCCAAAGCGGCCGGATGCACCGGGTGATTTTGATTTCCTGGTGGGCCATTGGAACGTGCGCCATCGCCGCCTGCGCGCTCGGCTGGCAGGCAGTGATGCGTGGGACGCGTTCAACGGCACCCTGCACAACTGGCCGGTGCTGGGGGGATTCGGTAACGTGGGTGACAACCTGATGGACGTGCCGGGAGCACCGCTGCGCGGCATGGGCATCCGCGCCTGGAATGTGGCGGAGCAGCACTGGCTGAGCTGGTGGCTGGATGGCCGGGAGCCGACCCGGATCGGCGCGCCGCTGCGCGGTGGTTTCGAGGCTGGTGTCGGCCGCTTCTTCGGCGAGGACCAGCACGACGGACGGGCGATCCAGACGCGGGTGATCTGGTCACGCATTACCCCGCATTCGGCGCGCTGGGAACAGGCGGCCTCGGCCGATGGTGGACGCAGCTGGGAAACCAACTGGGTCAGCGACTTCGAGCGACAGGCATGAAGGCGCTGTTGGCCGTGGTGCTGCTGGTTGCTGCGTCACCTCCCGCGTCTCCATCTAGGCTGCTGCAGATCGTCGGCGCCGCCGAACGCTTTGCCCCGGGCGTTGCATCCACGCAGCATGACGAGATTCGACTGACCTTGAGCCCGGACGGAAAAACCGCACTGTGGTTCAGCCGCAACCGGCCCGGCGGTCCGGGCGGGTATGACATCTGGGTCTCCCACCACGATGGGCAGCGCTGGCGGCCGGCGACGCCGGTCTCGTTCAACACGCCGGGCCGTGACTTCGATCCCGCCTTTTCCGCCGATGGCCGTGTGGTGTATTTCTGTTCGGATCGAGCAGGCGGCCAGGGCGGCGACGATCTGTACCGGGTGAGCGTGGAACGCCACGGCCGCTTCGGGGAACCGGAGAATCTGGGGCCTGCGGTGAACAGTGCGGCCGACGAGTTCGCACCGATGCTCTCGCCGGACGGTCGCACACTGTTGTTCTCCAGCGATCGTGCGGGCGGTGCCGGCGGTCATGACCTCTATAGCGCCACGATGATCGGCGGCGTGGCGCAGCGGGCGCGGCCGCTGGCTGGCGGCATCAATACCGCCGCGCAGGAATTCGATGCCACCTTCCTCGGCGATGGCCGCACGGTGGTCTTTGCCCGCGCCCTGGACTTCGGCAGTGCACCGGTGCGCCAGTTCATCGCCTACGAGCATGCAGGCCGCCATGACGAGGGCCATGCATTGCCAGCGCCCGTGAACGAGCCCGGCGGCGACAGCTACGGCGCAATGCTGGATGGTTCGCGCCGCGACATGCTCACCTACTCAGCGCGACGCGCAGGCGGTGAGGGCCTGGACCTGTACCGCGTCCGCTACCGGATGACGCGGCCTTGAAGGCAGGTGGTGTCGATTTCCAGCGCCCCGGTTCGTCGAGAGGATGAATACCCAAGGAGAGAATGCAGATGCCCTCCCATCAGTCCCTTGCATGCGCCTGCGGCCAGGTCCGCCTGGCCATCACCGGTCGCCCCATCGCCACCGTCGAATGCTGCTGCGACAGCTGCCGCAGGGCCGGCACCCAGCTGCAGTCGATGCCTGGAGCGCCGCAGGTACTTGGACCACAAGGCCAGACGCATTTCGTAATGCAGCGCAAGGACCGCGTACGCATCGAGGCGGGGCAATCCCTGCTGCACGCGTTGCGATTGTCCAGCACGGGCGGCAGCCGCCGCGTCGTGGCGGGCTGCTGCAATACGCCGCTCTTCCTGGAGTTCAGCGGTGGCCATTGGCTGAGCCTGTATGGCCTGCTGTGGCCGGCATCGGAAAGACCCGCCGTGGAGATGCGGACGATGGTCAGTGATCTGCCTGACGCGTCTGTCCTTCCAGACGATGTGCCGAACCTGAAGACCCGGTCGCTGCGGTTCTATGCCCGGCTGATGACGGCCTGGATCGCCATGGGCTTCCGCAGCCCACGCATCGACGTCGCGGGAGATACCCATGCCTGAGCGCGAACGGATCGAGATCGAAAGCATCACCACGCCCGGCCACCTCCAGCGCGTGGATCGTGGCAAGTACATGGCCATGCGCACGGCCCTGCTGCGCGCCTTGCCCAGGCAACCTCCCGGGATGACGGTGGCGCAGGCGAAGCAGGCGCTGTTGCCGCACCTGCCCGCGTCGCTGTTCCCGGAAGGCGCCACGGCGGGTTGGTGGTTGAAGGCCGTGCAGCTGGACCTGGAGGCCAAGGGGGTGATCGAGCGCATTCCAGGCACACCGCTGCGCCTGTTCAAGCACGTCGCGGCCGGCTGATCAGCGCTGCGCCGGCAGTTCCAGCCGGTGCTTGCGGCACAACCGATACACGGTCACCCGCGAGATCTGCATCTGCCGCGCGCACTCGGAGACGTTGTAGCCGGTCTGGCGCAGGGTCTGCAGCAGCACATCGCGCTCGGCCTGGCCGCGGGCATCGTGCAGCATCGGGCTCGGCAGCGCCTGCGCCGGCTCGCCCAGTTCCAGGTCACGTTCACTGATCAGCTCGCCTTCGGCCATGATCGCTGCCCGTTGCACCCGATTGAGCAGTTCACGCACGTTGCCGGGCCAGCTGAATCGACGCAGCGCCTGCAGCGCCGCCGGTGAGAAGCCGCGCGCTCGCACGCTGTGCCGTAGCCGGAAGCAGCGCAGGAAGTGTCCGGCCAGCAGCTGCACGTCGGCACCGCGCTCGCGCAGTGGCGGCATCAGCAGGCGCAGCACGTTGAGCCGGTAGTAGAGATCACTGCGGAACCGCCCCTGCGCCACCGCGTGCTCCAGTTCGACGTGGGTGGCGGCGAGTACCCGCACGTCCGCCCGCAACGGCTGGCTGCTGCCCACGCGCTCGAACGTGCCCTCCTGCAGCACGCGCAGCAGGCTGGTCTGCGCCTCGGGCGGCAGGTCGCCCACCTCGTCGAGGAACACGGTGCCACCGTGCGCCGATTCGAACACGCCGATCTGGCGCTTGTCGGCGCCGGTGAACGAACCGCGCTCGTGGCCAAACAGCTCCGACTGCACCAGGTTGGCCGGGATGGCACCGCAATTGACCGCGATGAACGGCTTGCCAGCGCGCCCGGACAGCGCATGCAGTGCATGTGCCGCCAGTTCTTTGCCCGTACCGGTTTCACCAGTCACCAGGACCGGAAGTTCAACCGGCGCAAACTTGTGCAGTACCGTGCGCACCGCGTGCAGCGCAGGGCTTTCGCCGATCAATGCGCGCGGCCCCTGTCCCCCGCAGGCGTCATCGGCAGCAGGATCGTCCGCCTCGAACTGTTTGCGCATTGCCGCCACCAGATCCTGCAGCCCGAAAGGCAGCGTGAACCGCGCAAGGCAGCGCTGCAGCAGGGGCAGCCAGGTCGCCGGCGTGGGCCCTGCGCCAGGCGGCAGCACCGCCAGCCACGGCAGATGCGCGTGCTGTTCGATCCACGGCGCGAGCAATTGCAGGGCCGGCGCATCCAGATGGCGAAGATCCAGCACGGCGAGCAGCCGATCACGCCCGCGCAGGCCGATGGCCATCGCCGGATCGGGATGGATACGGCGCACGTACCAGCCCGCAGCCGCCAGCGCGCTGCGCTCGTTCGCCTGCGGCTCGCCGAACCAGAGCACGCAGCGTGACGTTGAAGCCTCCGGGACCGCCGCCATGCTTCCCCCAGCATCCGGACACCGTCGGCGGACTGTCAGGCAATCACCGGCGTGCCGCCCCCCGCCGGGACCTCTACGGCCACCGCGGCGGCCTTTGTTGGGCGGATCCTAGCGCTGCGCTAAATGGCGGCGCAATGAGCGGCGCGTCAAGAAAACACTGGCTGAAGCGGCGTCGTTACAGTCCGCGGCGGCACCTGTAACACCGGTGCGACAGTCGGGCGCCCGCCTTGCCCTGCGGCGCTTGGCGCTGCGCAATCCCAACATTTTTCCCACGCCGCTGTAACAGCCCGGCAGCAGCACCCTGCTCCGTCCAGCAGCTGCCGGCAGGCCGCACAGGCCTTCCGGGGTTGGCACGGTTGATGCGTGGTTCCGCCGCACCCATCGCGGGAGATCGGCATGGACGGCACCACCCTGTTTCGCGGCCTGGCCGCAGCACTGGCAGTGACCCTGCTGGCGATCGGCGCGGACGCCGCTGCATCCGGCGCCCGCCAGGGCGTGAAGGCACAACCGGGCGAGATTGTCCTGTTGCGGGACGTGTCTGCACGGCCGGCCTATCGCATGGCGCCCCCTGGCATGGCGCTGATCGCCGACCCGAAACCACAGCGCAAGATTGCCAGCGCGTTGGGCACCGGTGGCGCCTCGACCGGCATGGACGAACTGAGCGATGAGGACTATGCCGGCATGGGGGCCGGCCAGGCGGCCACCGCCGCGTCGCCGCGTGGCACGACGGTTGAACGGGTTACCCAGCAGGCCCTGGGCGGCACGCTGGGCCGCAGCAGTGACGGCATGGTCGGCAGCAGCCTCGGTGGCGCCCTGGGTGGCCCGCTCGGCGCGGTCGGCAACAGCACCCGCGGCATCGGCGATACCGTGCGCGGCGCGCTCGCTCAGTTCCCGTTGCAGGGCCCGGCCCCGGCAGGTGGCAAGTGAAGCGGGTACGTTGGCTGCTGGTCCTGTTCGCCACGCCGTTGATGGCGCATGCCGACGACTACAGCGGCATGCTCGCCTACCTCGACGTGGCCCGCATCGACGGTCACGCCCTGGCGGGTGCAAACGGCGCCATCGCGGTGAACCAGGCGGCCGGCGACCTCAACCTGCAGGCCAACCTGCGTGGCATCGCCACGGGTGAACGTGCCGACGTGTCGATCGGCAACCGGCAACTGCAGGGCGGCAACCGCGTGCTGAGCGCACCACTTCACGCTACCGCCGTCATCGACGGCAACGCGCTGGCAGGCGCCAGTGGCATCGCATCCATCAACCAGGCCAGCGGCATCGCCAACACGACACTCAACGTCGTCAGCGCGACGCTGGCCCGACAGGGCATACGCGAAACCGACGATACGGCCTTGGCCGCCGAGGGTTCCGCGTTGGCAGGGGGGCGGGACGACGCCGGTCGCGGCGTCGCGACGGGCACCCGCAGCGCTGGTGTCACCAGCACGGCGCTGCGGGGATTCGACGGGGTCCTGCAACTCAATCAGATCGCGGGCAGCGGCAACGACACGGCCAATGTGCTGGGCCTGGTCGTGCAGGACCGCCCGTGACAACCACCCAACCGATGCACCACTGATGAGAGAGAGGGCACCATGAAAGCGACCGTCAAACGGACCATGCTCGCCATGGCGATTGCCACTGCCTCGACCGCCGCTGCGGCCAATGGCTGGGACAACCAGAACGCCAACGCGAACATCAACCACAACCATACCGTCAGCGAAACCCGCAACGACACCCACAACCATACCGACAACGACGTACGCAACCGCACCGTCAACGTCAACGTCAACGTGCAGAAGCACAGCACCATCCAGGCCGACGAGCGCAAGGAAAAGAACAACCACGGCGTCGACGTGAACCTGGAGAAGGACCTGCGCCTCAGCACCGACGTCAGTTTCTCCGGTGACCCCACCATCACCGGCGACATCGACCTCGACTCGGCGGCCATCGCGGTGATCGACAACCGCCAGTCGATCAGCAACAACGCCACCAGCAACAGCCTGGTCACCAATAGTGCGTCCATCGGTGACAGCGTGGGTGCCGGTGCCTCCGGCAACCTGGGCTTCAACGTGGTATCGGGCGACAACAACGCCCAGGACAACGCCGCCTCGCTGTCCGCTGCCGATGCGTCCTTCAGCTTCGGCATGGCCGACGCCGAGGTGTTCGTCAACCAGGCCGGCTTCGGCAACGCCACCATGAACTCCGGCGTCACCAATGCCGCGGGTCTCAGTGGCAATGCCTTCGGCGGTGCGTCCGGCAACATCGGCGTGAACATCGCCTCGGGCAACAACAACGAGCAGAAGAACGCGCTCGCGGCCTCGGTAGCGACCACCGCCGTGGCGCAGTCGAGCATCAGCTCCAACCAGGTCTCCACCGGCAACACGGTCAGCAACGCCGGCTTCGTGCAGTCCTACACGGATACCGTGCAGGTCGGCATGCATGGCGGCGTCAGCGGCCTGACGCTGGGCTATGGCGCCGGCACCTACCGCGGCACCGGCAACGCCTACCAGATGGCCAACTACTACCTGGATACGTGGAACGGCGCACTGCCGCATCCGGGTGGCAACAGTACCGGCCACATCGACCTGGACAACGAGATCCAGAACGCCACGATGAACCCCAACCGGCCGGGGGTGGGCGGCCTGGGCTTCGATACGCGTGAAAGCGGCACCAGCCAGTTCGTCGAACTGGGCGTGGCCGATCTGTACGCCAGCCTGAGCGGCACGGTCAGCACCACGCGCTGGGTGAACGTCGATGCCACCAACACCTCGGCCTTGTCCGGCAGTGCCTTCTCCGGCGCCTCCGGCAACATCGGCGTGAACGTGGCGGCGGGCACCGGCAACCTGCAGGCCAACAGCCTGGCCCTGGCCGTAGCCCAGCCCAGCACCGGCGGTGGTGGCGGCAACGGCGAGTAAGCGCACCACCCCGGCCGTCCGCCAATGGCCGGGTTCCCGGGAGCCCCTGTCCCTCCTCCCCCTTGGGGCAGGGGCTCCCTCCTGCTGCTGGAGAGCACGATGAGCCGCTACCGCCTCTCGATATGCCTGCTGGCCTGCCTGCTGTTGCTGGGCAGCGCGTCGGCATGGGCGGGCGATGTCCGTTTCGCCGGCGTGCTGCCCAATGGCGCATTGCTGCAGCAGAACGTGGAAAGCATGCAGGAGCGGCGCTACCGCAACGTGGTGCGGCAGCACACCGATTACAGCTGCGGGGCGGCCGCACTGGCGACCATCCTGCGCCATGCCTACCACCTGGATACCGACGAGGCCACGGTGATCGAAGGGATGATGGGGGTCTCCGATCCGGCGCTGGTGGCCGAGCGCGGCTTTTCGCTGCTCGACATCAAGCGCTACGTGGAATCGCTGGGCATGCGCGGGCGCGGCTATCGCATCGATGAGGCACGCCTGCGCACGCTTCGCGTTCCCGGTCTTGTCCTGATGGACGTGCGCGGCTTTCGCCACTTCGTGGTGCTCAAGCAGGTACGCGACGGCGTGGTCGAGGTGGCTGATCCCATCCTTGGCAACCGCAGCCTGGCGCTGCCTGAATTCCTCGCTGCGTGGCCATCGCGCGCCGTATTCGTGGTGATCGGCAGTGATTTCGATCGCAACACGGTCCTGCTGCAACCCAGCGAACGGCCCAGTGCGCGCGCGCTGTACGCGCGGCAGGGGCCTATCACCGATGCCGAACTGGTCGACTTCGGCTTCAGCCACGCCGACCTGTTCTGAAGGAGGCTCCGCCATGTTCCGCCACCCCCTGCTGATGGTCCTGCTGCTGGTGTGCCCCGCCCTGCCCCTGCAGGCGGCGGATGCTGCGCCCGGCCGCGGCCTGAAGGAAATCCCGGATCCCGAACTGAACCTGATGCGGGGCCGCTACACCGTGGGCGGCAATACCGTGGCCTGGTTCGGGGTGACGATGGTCTCGCAGTGGCAGGCCGGCAACGGAACGGTGCTGCAGGGGGCGTTGACCCTGGGCATGGACTTCCGTGGCGGCGGCAGCCCGAAACTGAGCTTCCAGCCCAGCGTGCACGTGACCGCCGCAGATGCGCCGCTGCCGGAGACGCAGGGGCGCCACATCGACAGCAGTGGCCTGGCCAATGCCAGCGGCCTGGTGCAGAGCGTGCAGGTGGCCGGCGATGGCAACGTCGCCCGCAATGCGACCACGCTGGTGGTCCGCAATGGCGCGGTGCCGGCCCTGTCGGGTGACGGTGCGCATTCGCTCAGTGCGCAGGATGCAGGCCTCTCGGCCTCTGCGGTGCTGGACGGCAACCAGGCACGCCTGCTGTTGCAGGTGGATGGCCAGGGCCTGGTCCAGCAATGGATACGCAACGGCAGCGTCGGCCAGGGCATCGCCCTGAACGGTGACGGCCAGATCGCCAGCAACCAGCTGCGGCTGGAGCTGGTGCGGGATACCGCGGGCGGCAACCTGCCGTTGAGCCAGAACGTGGCCCAGGCGATTGCGATGAACCGCGGCATGGGGCCGGGCCGGTAGCACCACGGCACGGCGTTGGGGGAAGCGTTCCACAACGCAGGACACGAACATGCACACCCTGATGAGGATCACCCCGTTGGCGCTGGCGGCGCTGGCGGGCACTGCCTTCGCCGCGCCACCCGCGGCGGACGATGGCGCCGACGTGCAGGCACTGGCCAACCAGCTGGAGCAACTGAAATCCAACTACGCACAGGAAGTGCGGCGACTACGCGAACTGGACATGCAGGTGCAGGCCATGCAGGCGCGGCTGAGTGGGAAGATTGGCCCGATGGCCCCATCTACGGCTACGGCTACGGCTACGGCTACGGCAGTCGAGCATGGCTCGACTCTACAATCTTCGCCGGGTGGCGAGGGCTACGCCAGTACCGCCGCCGAGGCGCAGCAGGCGAAGCAGGAATCGCGGCGCAGCGTGGATGACGTGAAGCAGCAGCAATCGGCGCTGTTCTCGCGCCGCTTCACCGTCGAGAACAGCCTCACCTACGCCCGTTACGACCGCAAGCAGCTCACCCTCAACGGCTTCCTCGCACTGGACGCGATCTTCCTCGGCAACATCGCCATCGAGAACGTCGAATCCGATTCGCTCACTTACAATCTGGCCGCCCGTTGGGGCGTCAGCCCGAACCTGACGCTCAACCTGGACGTGCCCTACCTGGCGCGGCGCACCGTCTACCAGAAGGGTGGCGCCGGCGGTGCGGCGGCCGCGATCGCGCAGGAAGAAACCAATGGCAACGGCCTGGGCGATATTGGCCTGAGCGCGAATTACCGCTTGTTCGGCGAGCGCGGTTGGCGCCCGGAGACCGTGCTCACCGCCGGCGTGACCGCTCCCACCGGGCGCGCACCTTACGGCCTGGACTGGAAGGTGATCGAACGCGACGATGATGACTACATCCGCTTCGCCGTGCCCAAGGAGCAACCCACCGGCAATGGCGTGTGGCAGGCCAACGTGGGCCTGTCGATGGTCAAGACCGCCGATCCGGCGATCCTGTTCGCCAACCTCGGCTACGTGCATTCGTTCCCGCGTGGTTTCAGTGACATCGACAGCAACCCCGACACGGTCAACCCGGGTGATGTGAAGCTGGGTGGCTCGGTCTACTTCGGCGCCGGCGTGGCCTTCGCGTTCAACGAGCGCACCAGCCTCAGCCTGTCCTTCAGCGACCGCATCAGCGCCCGCGCCTCCACCCGTTTCCAGGGCGGCAAGTGGATGAAGGTGATCGGCAGCGACGCCAACGCGGCGTCACTGAATCTGGGCGTGACCTATGCGCTCAACCAGCACACCACGCTGGTCACCCTGCTGGGCATCGGGCTGACCCCGGATGCGCCGGACTTCACCCTGGCATTCAAGATTCCGTACATGCTCTGACCCGCCCGATCCGGCGACGACGTGGCCGCTGCCCGTCGTCGCCGAATCGCGGCCCCCCTTTGCAGGCCCTGTGTGTGCTCCCGGGCAACCCGCCAGCGCTGGCGATGACGGCGTTGATCATCAGTTCCGCCGTATTCACGCCGCACCTTCACGGTGATCCGCCCGCATTCTCCGTCGATTCCGCCAATCCGGCGGCGACGCCATTTCCTACTCTGGCCCCACGGTGAAGCCCAGGCCGCTGCAGGCAACGCACCGTGAGACTGGATACCACGCACTTCCACCCTTTCGCAGGAGCAGGACATGGCATTTCCAACCGCGGTAAACGACCAGATCACCGATTCGGTCACCCAGGCCAACACCAAGGTGCTGGGCGATGCGCCCGCCGTGGCGGTGGGCAATCTGTACCAGGCCACCGCACAGGCGCTGGCCAATGCGGCCCACAACGCCACCAATGCGCAGCAGCAGTCCTACGTGACCGCGCAGTCGGCCACCACCATGGGCGTGGCCACGCTGTACTCGGTCGATACCGCAACCACCGCCGTGGCAAGCAGGGAAATCCTCAGCACCCGCGTTCGCGGCCTGGGTTCCTGATCCGTCGTTCCGTAGCTGACCCGCCAACCCCAAGGAGATCGACATGGCATTCCCGACCGCTGTAAACGACCAGATCACCGATTCAGTCACCCAGGCCAACACCAAAGTGCTGGGCGACGCGCCCGCCGTGGCCATGGGCAATCTGTACCAGGCCACTGCGCAGGCGCTGGCCAACGCCGCCCACAACGCCACCAATGCGCAGCAGCAGTCCTATGTGACGGCGCAGGCGGCCACCACCATGGGTGTGGCCACGCTCTACTCGATCGACACCGCCACCACCGGCGTGGCCACCAAGCAGATCCTCGGCGCGTGATGCGCCGGCAGGCAAGGAGCTGAGCCATGGCATTTCCCACGGCCGTCAACGACCAGATCACCGACTCGGTCAGCCAGGCCAACCTGCAGGTGCTGGGCGTGGCGCCTGCCACGGCAATGGGCACGCTGTACCAGGCCACCGCACAGGCGCTGGCCAATGCCGCCCACAACGCGACGCTCGCCCAGCAGCAGATGTATGTCACGGCCCAGGCCGCGACCACGATGGGCGTTGCGCTGCTCTACGCCGTCGATACCGGCGCCACCGGCGCCGCCACCCGGAAGATTCTCGGCTGAATCCATTGAGTGCCGGCAATCTCCGTTCCTGTAGTGCTGTCCATCCTAGGAGCTTCCACCATGGCATTTCCCACCGCCGTCAACAGCCAGATCACCGATTCGGTCTCGCAGGTCAACACCAAGGTGCTTGGTGATGCACCGGCCATCGCAATGGGCAACCTGTTCGTGGCCACCAGCCAGGCGCTGTCCAACGCCGCGCACAACGCCACCAACAACCAGCAGCAGTCCTACGTGACCATGCAGGCGTCGACCACCCAGGGGGTGTCTACGCTGTATGCGATCGACACCGCCTCCAACGGCGTGGCCACCCGAGAAATCCTGGGCCTGCGCTGACGTGTCGGCCCGGCGTGACGCCAACCACCGCGCCCCCGCTCAGGGCGGCGTCACGCCGGGCCCCTGATCGATGGCCGCATCGCCCGCCACCGGCTACCTGCTGGCAGCCACCAGCGCCGGATCCGGTGTGGCGATCGCCCTCGCCCCCTCGTTCGCGATGTCCGCCACGTACCTGGCGATGGCCGACAGCCTCGGCCTTGCCATGCAGAACGCGGTGGCCAACCAGCAACGCGGCCAGGTAACCGCCGGCGCAAGCCTGGCACAGGTCCTGGCTCTGATCATCCAGAAGGGAGCCGTTCCGTCATGAACAGTGAGAACACCGTCAACAGCCAGATCGTCGACAGCGTCACCGCTGCGTCGACCCTGCTGGTGGCCCAGGGGCCGGCGCAGTCCTTCAGCATGCTGGACATGGTGATGCTGGAAACGCTCGGCACCGCCATGCACAACGCTGTCGCGCGCCAGCAGGGTGCGGGCATGGTCAGCAACGCAGCGGTGACCGCCACCTGCGCGAAGATGATCAATGCCCCCTGGCCGGTGCCGCCGCCCGCGCCGGAACCCCCTCCGCCGCCACCGCCGCAGGTCATCCCCCTGCCCGGCCCGGTGCCGGCGCCGCCTTCGCCTGCGGCAGTGATCGCCGCGGCCACCGCAGAAGGAAAGACCGCCATCAGCGTCCTGCAGGCACAGACCCACGGTGCCACTGCCGACGCTGCGGCCGCTACCAGCAGCCTGCATGCACTCGAAACGCTCGCAGGCAATGCGGCAGCGCCCGCGCCCGGTCCTGCGCCCGACCCCACGCCCGGTCCGGATCCGGCCGCAGGTCCCGCCCAGGATCCCGCGCCAGACTCCGCCTCCCCTTCCCCGGCAGACGACCCTGACGCCGGGGCCTGACACCGCGCAGGCCGCCTGCGGCCGCACCCGCCCATCAAGGAGCCCGTATGGACCCGAGCTACGTCAACGCCCAGGTCATCGATGTGATCAACCATGTGCAAACGGCCACCATGTCCGCGTCCGTGGTGAAGACCAGTGGCGCCGGCAAGGCCTACCAGTCGGTGGCCCAGTCTGCGGCGATCGCCGTGCAGGATGCCGCCGATGCCCTGCGCAATGTCTCTACCATTGCGACCACCGCCGCCGGCGTGGCCATGGCCCAGTACCTGGCGACGGGGGACGAAAAGTATGCAAGGGTGCTCACGCAGGCGCAGACCATGATGCAGGGGGCCACCGACGACTTCACCCGGGTCGGCAGTGCCGCTGCGACCGTCCTCAAGGATTTTCCGGCCCAGTGAGGCCGCCAGGAGAGCCACGCATGAGCGTTTTCATTGCCGGTCGTTCCATCCCCCAGGCCAACCTGATCAGTCAATCCTGCAGGCATGTCCTTCAGTTCATCGACGGCGGCGAGCACTGGCTGAAGTGGGCCATGGAATCACATGAGCACCGTTACGCCTTCGCCGACGAGGGCGCGATGCTTGATGGTGTGCAGCAGGGCCTGCATGGTTCACGCATGACCTGGTTGCCGCGCATCGGCCTGCAGATCGGCCCGATCAAGCTGCTCAGCCTCGGTAGCAGCGATCTCAGTGCTTTGCGCCACATGGAATTTGACGAAGAGACACGCCTGTCGCACAGCGAGGCACAGGGCGTACTGGCAAGGCACCGGCTGCTGACCAATACCGAACTCGGTGCGTTCCGGCCCTTCCTGGCCTCGATCGGCGCAGCCGATGCGCCCCTGCTGCAGCAGCTGGATTTCCGTGAATCGGTGGCGCTCCACCAGCTGGCCGGTGAGGTGGGAATGTCCAGCGCAGGGCGCGATGATCTGGCCGACGCCGCCCGCTTCGCGCTGCTGCACGCGCGCCGGCCCATTGAGTTCGCCGACTATTTCCGTTTCTACCAGCACGTAAGCGCAGGGGGCGGAAGCAGCGAGCAACGAATGAGTCGTGCCACCCGCGCGTTGCAACAGCTGCTGCCGATGCTGTTCGACTTCCTGGACGGGCCGCAGCTGCCACAGCTGCCGTCGCCGGAGCAGGTGCGCGAGGCGATTGCCGCAAGCCTGGCCGCGAACCGGCAGATCGGTTATGCACGCATCTCACTGGCCGCCCAGCAGATGGCATTGTGCTTCGACAACAGCCCCGACCTGCTGCGGGATGACCACGGCCTGCGCGAAGCCGCGCAGTGGCAGCTGCGCGATGCGCAGGAATTCCTCAACGAACACCCGGTCTCGCGTGGCCAGCTCGGGCAGGATGGTGCCAGCGTGCAGTTCGCGGTCGATGGCTCCAGAGGGCAGGCGCTGATACAGGTGGAGGACAATGTGATCACCCTGCAGGACTACCGCCCCCCCGTCACTTCCTGGGCGATGAAGCGCAGGTGGGCTACCGGGCGGGTACGGTGTGAACCCGCCTCCAGCGCCGGGAAGCGATGGCGTGCAGGCAGCAACGGAGGCGCTCGCCTCGGCAGCCGGCGCGGCCGTTGCTGCCGGACGCCTGGCGGCCCGGCAACAGGCGCAGAAGATCCTGGCCGATGCCCAGGCGGCATTGCGCCATATCCTGGGGGAACGTGACGACGGTGTTCCCCCCTCATCCCCAGCAGGAGCACCGACGATGACCTTCCCGACCCCGCTTCCCGGCATGCCCACCCCCGCCTATCCGGCGGGAAAAACCCCGATGGAGATCGCCCAGGAACTCGCGGACGCCGCCATGGCCACCAGTGAAAAGGGCATCTGCGCCGCGATGGAGGTTTCGCAACGCGCGGTCGAGGCCGCCAACCAGGCCGCCCGCCGTGCGGATGAAGCCGCCGAACTGGCTGTGCAGCGCGCTGCTGAAGCCAACGCGCGCTAACGCCTGGCCTGCCCCCCAACGCCCCGGGCAGGCCCGCGCCTGCACCGGGGCGTTTGTTTTACTGATCCGGCGTTCGCCGGTAGCTGCGCGGGCTGACCCCCACCACGCGCCGGAAACTCTTCTCGAAGTGGCTCAGGTCACCGAAGCCGACCTGCAGTGCGACATCGGTAATGCGCAGGCGTTGCCCATCCCGCAGCAGCCGCTTGGCATGCTCGATACGCAGTTGCTGCAGCAGCAGCTTGAAGGTCGTGCCCAGCTCGCTGCGGAACAGGAAGCCGAGGTGCGACTGGCTCACATGGGCCTGGCGAGCGAGGTCGCCCAGGGTGAGCGGCTCCGCGGCATGGTCCCTCAGATAGGCCAGGGCACGTTTCAGGCCATCGTGCAGGCCTTCCTGTGCCGTTGCCGCCGCCGCTGCGGCGACATCGCGCCCGTTGTCCTGCGTTGCCGGCGTGTCCATGCGGGCCTCGGCCCCTGCGTCGGCGCCAACGGAATCATCGGCGGCCATCAACCCGGGGGCATGCCGCAGCACATCCTCGCGGCGGATGCTCCGGCCGCCGGTCATGACCGCTAGGCGAACCACCACGCGCTCCATTTCCAGAAGGTTGCCCGGCCAATCGTGGCTGCGCAGCGTCTGCAGTACGTCCTCGCTGATTACCTGCGGATTGAAGCCATGCATCTGCAGTGAGCGCGCAACCAGTGCGCCGATGTCCTCGGTGCGCTCGCGCAGGGGAGGAACATCCACCGTCAGGAACTCGAGGCCGGCCAGCAGCGCCCGCGAGAACAACCGGTCGCGCACGCGCTGCTCCAGATCGGCGCTGGTGGACGCGATCACCCGGATGGCCTGTGCCGCACCCGCCTCGCCCGATGCAGGCTGCAGGCCACGGATGCAATGCGAGAGCTGTCCCTGCAGCGCCACCGGCAACTCGTCGACTTCGTGGAAGTACAGGGTGCCGCCACGCGCGTGACGGAACCAGTCCGAGGGTTCCTCCTGGGGATGGGCGCAGTTCACCTCGATGAAGGGCCCCCGCCGCAGCGGACTGCCGCTGTGCAGTGCGGCGGCCAGTTCCATCTTCTCGGTACCGAACTCGCCGCGCAGCAGCACCGGCAGTGAACTGGCGGCAGCGCGCTCGATGAATTCCTCCAGCCGCTTCAGCGCATCGCAGGTACCCACCAGCAGCAACGGCCGGCTCAGCGCCTGCTCGGCCCACGCCTGTGCTTCGTATCGCTTGATCAGGTGCGCGCAGCGATGCGCGAATGCTTCACCCAGTGCCAGCGCACTGCTGTCCAGCCGCCCCGCCTGCGTTTCCAGCTGCAGCTCGCCCAGCACTTCACCGGCATAGCGGATCGGCAGACGCTGGCTGGCGCCGGTTTCATCGTCCGCGTCCGCCATCGGGGCCCCGTCCGGATGGCCTGCACCGGAACCGCGCAGATGGACGCGGCCGCCTCGCACTGCATGGTGTTGCGAAAACTCCTTCACGAACGCGCCCAACAGGTCGGGCAAGGACCGGTGGGGTCGATAGGCGCGCTGCAACATCTCACTGACTTGCCTGTGCATTGAAACTCCCCTTTCGAATGGCAACCCGCTGCCGTTGCAGCGGGCGATCGCGCAATGGGTACCGTGCGGCTTCACTGCGTGATGCTGCGACGCCCCCGCCGCGCCTCGCGCCAGCCACAGCACACGCAGGTGAACGTGCACACTGTCCGCCCCCATGCCCCCAGGGGGTTGCCGTCGGTAGGTCGACGAAGCGGACGTCGGACGGATCCCGGTTCCCCACGCGCAGACACGCGCATTCGTCCCCGGGATTATCGAAGGCGAGTTTCATTAAAATCGTGATGATAATCACGTGAATATCCGGGATTATCTTTGCCTGCGAAGCAGCACAGGGAGTGGTGAACTGCATGTGCTGCGCGCAACCTGCCCTTCGCCGATCTGCGGCATGATGGGCGCCTTGCCATGATCGGGAACCTGCCATGCCATTGGGATTCATCGGCCTGGGCGTGATGGGCACGCCGATGGCGGGCCACCTCGCGCGGGCCGGGCACACCGTGCTGGGCTGGTCCCGCTCCGGGCGCAACCACGAAGCGGCACGCATCGCCGGCGTACAGCCCGTCACGCAACTGCAGGATGTGTTCTCTGCATGCCGCACCCTCGTTCTCATGCTGGCCAACGACGAGGCCATCGACAGCGTGCTGGGGCGGAACACGGCGACCTTCCCTGCCCGCGTTCACGGCCGCCTGGTGATCAACATGGGCACCAGCTCGGCGGCGTATTCGCAGGCGCTGGGCGAACAGATCCGCGTGGCGGGTGGACGTTACGTGGAGGCACCGGTCTCCGGCTCGCGGGTGCAGGCGGAATCGGCGCAACTGGTCATCATGCTGGCCGGCGAGGATGCCGACGTTGCGGAGGCCTCGCCCCTGCTTGCGCCGCTGAGCCGGCAATGCATTGCGTGCGGCCAGGTGCCAGCGGCGTTGCGCATGAAACTGGCGGTCAACCTGTACCTGATCACGCTTGTCACCGCACTGGGCGAGGCCGTGCACTTCGCCGAGGTCCACGGCATTTCCCTGGCGCGCTTCGCCGAAGTGCTCAACGCCGGGCCGATGGCCAGCGAGGTATCGCGGATCAAGCTCGACAAGATGATCGACGAGGACTTCGCCGTCCAGGCCTCGATCACCGATGTCCTGAAGAACAGCGGCCTGGTAGCCGATGCCGCGCGGGAGGCGGGCATGCACGCCCCCCTGATCGAGGCCAGCGATGCACTGTTCGCGCGGGCGCAGCAGATGGGGCTGGGCGGGCTGGACATGGCGGCCGTGCTGCAGGCGATCCGGGGCCGCCCGCCGGCCACCGGCGGGGCCTGATCCGGATTCATCTTCCGGCACCACAGTGGTCCCTGCCCGCTGCTATATTCAGTCCAGCTCGGCAGGCATGGTGCCTGCCCTCGAATCACAGGGAGTTGGACATGGGTCTGGTACAGGCGGTGAAGGGTGCGGTCGGTGGTGTGCTGGCCGACCAGTGGAAGGACTTCTACACCGTGCCGACAGGCCTGCCCTCGACGGCGGCCCTGTTCGCGGCGGTGCTGCAGGGCACCAACGCCGGCCGCGGCTCCAACACCAGCGGCTCGTCCAACATCATCACCAACGGCTCGAAGATCATCGTGCCGGAGGGCTACGGCCTGCTGCTGTTCCAGGACGGCGCGATCACCGCATTCGTCGCCGAACCGGGTGGCTACGAGTGGCGCTCGGACGATCTGAACTCGCAGTCGATCTTCGCCGGTGACGGCCTGGTCAGCACCTTCATCAAGCAGAGCTGGGAGCGCTTCAAGTTCGGCGGCCAACCGGGCTCGCAGCAGGCGGCCTACTTCGTCTCGCTGAAGGAGCTGCCGGACAACCGCTTCGGTACCCAGTCGGAAATCTACTGGGACGACGGCTTCCTCAACACCCAGGTGGGTGCGGTCACGCGTGGTTCGTACACGCTGAAGATCGTCGACCCGATCCTGTTCGTGAAGAACTTCGTGCCGGCCAGCTATCTGCGTCCTGGCCAGGTGTTCGACTTCACCGACCTGGACAACGCCGCCGCCAGCCAGCTGTTCAATGAAGTGGTCGGTTCGCTGGCCCCGGCCTTCAGCCTGTATACGAACGACCCGGGCAAGGGCAACCGCATCACCAAGCTGCAGCAGGACTCGCTGGGCTTCGCGCAGAGCCTGTCGGCCGCCGTCGAACAGGGTTACCAGTGGAAGTCGGACCGTGGCCTGGCCATCGTCAAGACCGCCATCGTCTCGATCGAGTACGACGCCAATACCCGCGAACTGCTGAAGACCGTGCAGCGCGCCGATGCGCTGTCGGGTTCGCGCGGCAATTCCAACCTGCAGGCCAGTGTCGCCCAGGGCATCCAGTCGGCCGGCGAGAACGGCGGAGCGGCTGGCCTGGTCGGCGTCGGCATGGCCTCTGGCATGTTCGGTGTGGGTGGCATGCAGCAGCCGGTCACCCCGGCCGCGGATGACCCGGTGGCCAAGCTGAAGAAGGCCAAGGAAATGCTGGACCTGGGCCTGATCACCCAGGGCGACTATGACGCACTGAAAGCCAAGGCACTGGGCCTGTAACAGCAGGACGCACAACGAACATGTCCGATCCCCGAAACGGCCCACCGCCGCTGCCCGGATCCGCGCCCGCGACGCCGCCGCCCTTGCCGGCGGCGTCGTTGGATGGGCCCGGTTCGCCGCAGGACGTCCCTCCCCTGCCCGGCAGCTTCCCGCTGGATACCTCGAAACTGCCACAGGCCATCCGCGATGAAGTGGAAGCGCCCGATCCTGTGGCCATCGATACGTCGGCCAGCGAGCTGAAGGACGGCCTCAACCGCTGCCCGAAGTGCGGCGCCACCGACATCCGGCCCAAGGCCGGTACCGACATCCTGGTCTGCCTGTACTGCCGTCACGAATGGCATGGCGCACGCGTGGAGGAGGAATTCGGGCTGGGCGAGGCCATCGACCAGCTGCGCGGCACGGTCATCGCCTCCGGCGCACGTGACATCGACGCCGACACCTCGGCACTGATGACATTCAAATGCACGGGCTGCGGCGCCGAGGTGACGGTCAATACCGAGAGTACGATGACGGCACGTTGCCACTGGTGCCGCCATGTATTCGGCGTCAACGAGCAGATCGCCAACGG
Source organism: Stenotrophomonas sp. S4 (assembly GCF_054187805.2). Lineage (NCBI taxonomy): Bacteria > Pseudomonadati > Pseudomonadota > Gammaproteobacteria > Lysobacterales > Lysobacteraceae > Stenotrophomonas > Stenotrophomonas sp. S4. Next base: position 2,479,196 of record NZ_CM196188.1, read on the forward strand.
CGCGGTGCCCGATGCGGTGCTGCCCTTCCATATCAGGAAGGACGATGCGGTTGCGCGCATCCGCCAGTTCGTCGACAAGCGCCGCATGTTCGCGCTGAAGGCGTTCAAGGACCAGTTCACCCCGGAAAACGTGGTGGGCGTGTTCCTGCCCTACATGATCGTCGACAGCAATGTCAGCGCGGCGGTGGCCGGCAAGGGCGAGATCAAGACGCGCGAGTACACCGTCGGCAGCGAGAAGAACAAGCGCACCCTGTACGACGCCGATGTCTACCAGATCGAACGCCAGGTGGATTTCACCGTCGATGACCTGCCGCTGGAATCCTCGGCAGAGCGCGGCAACCTGGATACCCGCGCCAACACCAACAACATCATCAACACCATCCTGCCGTTCGATACCAAGAACGCGGTGAAGTGGAACGCTTCGTACCTGGCCGGCTTCACCTCTGAGAAGCGCAACCTGGACGTGGAGAAGCTGCGGCCGCGGCTGGAAGACCAGCTGCTGTCGATCGCCCGCTCGCAGGTGGAAGGTTCGGTGAAGCGCTACAACCGTGGCGTGCGCTGGGAACAGGAACAGCTGGAGGTGCATGGCACCCGCTGGGTGTCGATGTACCTGCCGGTGTGGTTGTATTCGTACCACCAGCCCGGCAGGAACGGCGGCATGCTGCACTACATCGCGGTAAACGGCCGTACCGGCGAAACCATGGGCAGCGTGCCCGTGCAGCAATGGAAGATGCTGCTGGCGGCACTGGCCACCGGCACCGTCATTGAAGCCCTCGCAATTGCCTTCCTGGTGGCATCGACATGAGTGACGACAGTGGCCTCTGGCTGTTGGCGGCAGGCCCAGCCGGCGCAACCGCGCTGTACTGGGCGCTGTACCGCTATTACCGCAACACCGACAAATCGCATTCCTTCGAGCACGAGACCGAGATCGAGGCCAAGCCAGTCACCGGCTCGGACCAGCAGGTGGGCCGGGTTACCGGCACCGAGGAGAAGCGTATCCGCGGTGACAATGTGTACGAGTACCGGAAACGGGTGGTGCGGGTGAAGCCCGACCAGTAGTGCCAGGCCATGCCTGGCTGCGGGTAGTGCCGGCCGCTGGCCGGCATTCCCTCGGTCTCTGGACGTCAAAGGGAAGCCGGCCAGCGGCCGGCACTACCCTCAGCCCGCCTGCCCCAGCCGCACCTTCAGCTGCTGGATCTCCTGCTCGCTGACCCCGATCGACTTCAGGTACCCTTCCGCACCACCGTACTGGCTGTGCAGTGCGGCCAGGAACTGTTCCATGTTGTCCGGTGCGGTACCGGACATGCCAGCCATCTTGCGGGCGATCTCGGGGTTCTGCTTGATCAGCGCCATGATCTGCGCGTTCATCGCGCTGTCCTTCGGCTGCCCTTCCAGGTAATGCGCGGAGATCGCGTAGTTATGCACGATCTCGGCCTTCGGCACGCCCGCCAGGTCCAGCAGCAGGCCGGCGATGATGCCGGTGCGGTCCTTGCCGGCCGTGCAATGGAACAGCACGGCGCCATCCTGCTGCGCGGCGATGCGCTGGAACACTTGCTTGAACTGCGGCTGGCTGTGGCCCAGCCACTGCACGTAGGCTTCGCCCAGCGAATCGGGGAAGCTGCTCATCATCTTCTGCAGGTCCATCTTCTCGGTGCCCATCAGCGAGATGCGCTGGTAGTCGAAGCGATCATCCCTGGCCAGCAGGTCCGGCGACTGCGTTTCCTCATCGGCGGTGCGCAGGTCGATGTCCAGCTTCACGCCTGCAGCGGCCAGGGCATCACGGTCGGCATCGGTGAGGCGACCGAGGTCGGCGGTGCGCACGAACGCATCGGCCGGAATCGGACCGTGGCGGCCCTGCAGGCCGGCGAAGGTACGCACGTTCCAGGCCCCCTGCAGCGGGATCACCCGCTGCGCATCGGCAGCCACCGGCTTCACGTTGGCAGCGGCCGTCGGCTTTGCGGCGGTGGCCTGCGGTGTATCGGCCGCAACGGCGGTCACGGCCAGCGGCAGGCTGAGCATCAGGGCCAGGGCAAGTTCGGTAGAGCGGTGCTTCATGGGGTTCTCCGTTCGAATCAGAAGTTGACGGCCACATCCAGGCCGAAGGTGCGCGGATCGTTGAAGATGCCGGTCTGGCCCAACGCCGGGCTGTTGAGCTTGTAGAACAGGTGCTGCTCATCCAGCAGGTTGCGTGCCCACAGCGAGAACGACATGGTGGTGCCGGTGCTGTTGACCGGAACGTCCACCAGCGCCACCCGTGCGTTCACCACGAACGAGCTGTCGGTCAGCATCTGGTCGTACTCGCTGGTGTAGTAGCCATCGGACCAGTTGCCGTCCACATGGAATTTCAGCGCCGAGAAATTTGCGAATGGCACCAGATAGTCCAGCGACAGGCTGCCCGCGTTCTTCGGTGCCAGCAGCGGCTGCACGGTCACCTGCACCCCTGCGCCGAACGGGTCCGTCGCGGTCTGCGCATCGATCTTCGTGTAGGCGTAGTTGAGGCCGAGGGTGAGGTTGTCGATCGGCATCACGTTGAACTCCAGCTCCGCGCCACGCGACTTGCCATCGCTCAATGCGTTGGTCGTGACCATGGTGGTGCGGGTTTCGCCGCTGTTCGGGTCGAACGGCAGCGAGAAGTCCATCTGCTTGTGCGCGATGGTCGAATCGAACACGGCCAGGTTCAGGCGCGCACGGTTGTCCCAGAACTGCGATTTGAAGCCCAGCTCATAGGCGGTCACTTCTTCCGGACCGAACGCGGTGTAGTTGGTCGAACGCGAATTGGCACCGCCGGCCTTGAAGCCGGTGCTGTATTTGGCGTAGACCATTGCGTGCTCGCCAAGGTCGTAGGCGATGTTGACCATCGGGTCGAAGCGGCTCCAGCGATCCTTGAAGGCGAGATTCGTCGCCGCGCCATTGACGATGTACAGGCTGCCCTTCTTGTCATCGCGGGTGTAGCGGCCGCCGGCAGTCAGGTGCAGGCGCTGCAGTGCTTCCGGCGTCCACGTGGCCTGGCCGAACACGCCCAGGCTGTCGGTCCACGCCTTGCTGGCGCGGTCGATACGCACGCGGGAAAGATCCAGCGGATTGGTCGCCGGGTTCACCGTGTAGCTGTTGCCACCCGGCCCCCACACCAGCATGTTCGGGGTCTGCGCATTGTCACCGGCGGTTTCGTGGTAGTAGAACGCGCCGCCGAGGAACTGCACCTGCGAGGTGTTGCCGATCAGCTGGAACTCCTGGCTGTACTGGTGCTGGTAGACCTGCGCCAGGCTGTAACGCCCGAACGGCGTGCCGGCGCCACCATAGGCCGAAATCGCATCGACCAGGCCCATGTCGAACTGGCCTTGAGTCAGTTCGCGGTAGGAACTGATCGACTTCAGCTCCAGGTTGTCATTCAGCGTCCACGACAGGTTCAACAGATGGCCACTGGTGCGGCCGATGTTGTCTTCCTGCGGTCCACCGAGGATGGCGCTGTCGCGGCGGTCCAGGCTGGCACCCGCCTTCTGCAGCGGGCTGAGGTAGGCGCCCGGCACCAGCACCTGGGTGTGGTACGGCGTAGTGGCGTCGTAGGAACGGTCGAACGCGTACAACAGCGAGAAATCATCGCTCGGCTGCCACAGCGCACTCAGGCGTGCACCACGCTTGTCGTAGCTGTTGAAGTCGCGCTCACCACGCATCGGGTTGTCGGTGGTGCCACCGCGCTTGGCCTGCACGGCGTCGATCTTGAAGCTGACATCGCCCACCTTGGGCAGGTCCAGGTGCAGCGCACTGTTGTAGCCGCTGAAATTGGACACGCCAGCGCTGACGCTGCCGCCAAATTCACCAGTGGGCGCCTTGGTCACGATGCTCACCGCGCCGCCTTCTGTATTGCGGCCGAACAGCGTACCCTGCGGGCCCTTCAACACTTCGATGCGCTCCACGTCGTAGAGCATGTTGCCCAGGCCCTGTGCGCGGCCCATGAACACCCCATCGACGTAGATGCCGACGCCGGCATCGCGGGCCGGCTGGTTGGCGTCGCCGGAAGCGCCGATGCCGCGGATGCCGATGTTCAGCGCCGAACTGCGGGTAGCGAATGGCGTGACCCGCAGCGATGGGATGGAGCCATCGGACAGGCTGCCCAGCGAAATCGCGCTGCGGTCCTTCAGCGCTTCGGCATCGACCACCGATACCGAGATCGGGGTCTCCTGCAGGTTGGTGGCGCGTTTCTGCGCAGTCACCATCACCTGGTCGAGGGCGACCACGCTGCGCGCGGCATCGGCGGAAGTGGCAGCGTCGGCGCTGGGCGTGTCTTCGGCATGGGCCAGCGCCGGCAGAGCGGCGGCAATGGCGAGGGTGAGCAGCGGGCGGTGCAGCAGTGCGTGGCGCATCGGACTCATTCGCGGAAGGAGAAGGCCGGCGCAGTCTGGGAGGCGGGAATTACAAATGAATGACCGTTCATTCACACCTTTTGTGACGTACTATCCCGCCTCTGGACGCCCCGACCTGACGCAATGACGCCGAAAACCGCCGTAGCCGCACCCGCTGACGCCCCCGCCGCCGCCCATGCCGAAGCCCAGCGCCGGCGAATCCTCGACGCCGCCCAGAAGTGCTTCATCACCCGTGGTTTCCATGCCGGTTCGATCGGCGATATCGCTGCCGAGGCCGAGATCAGCCAAGGGCTGATGTACCGCTATTTCGCCAACAAGCGCGCCCTGATCCTGGCCCTGATCGAGCGCCAGCTGCGCCATGACCAGGCCTCGATCAGCGAAATGCCGGCGGCGTCCGATCTGGTTGATGGGCTGCTGGAGTGCTACCAGCAATGGGCACGCGGCGAGGTGCTGCCGATCCATGGCAATGCCATTGCCAGCGTGGCGCTGTATGCGGAGATCAACGCCGAGGCGCATCGCGACCCGGTGCTGGCGGGGGTGCTGCGCACCCATGACAAGCAGACCAGTGCCGCGATCCATGCCTGGCTGCGCCAGCGCGATGTCGATCAGGGCCGGATCGTGGACGAAGAGCAGATTGCCGGCCGGACCCTGCTGCTGCGGCTGCTGGTGGAAGGCCTGGCGATGCGTGCGGTACGCGATCCGGACCTGCCGCCGGAACGGGTACGCGCCCTGCTGGCCGATGCCATTGGGCGGGTGATGGCCGATTGAGGGGCGTTGAGGCGCGCCATCACACCGCCTCCCGCCCTACCGGTTCGATACTCACGCGATCCAACCTGCCGAGGATGCTGCAATGGCCGCCGTGCTCGCCCGTACCTGCCTGCTCGCGCTGTGCTGCCTGGCCCTGCCCGCCCGCGCCCAGGACGCCTCGTTCGGCTTCGGCCAGCAGACCACCCGCACCGACCAGACCACCCATTCGAGCAGCACCGAGATCCAGAACAGTGGCTCGATGACCACGCAGACCACCAGCAGTGGCAGCTCGCAGTCCGAGTCGCGCAGCGAAAGCAAAGGCATCGAGGTGGGCTTCGGCGTCCATGACAACAACGGCGACTGGCGCGATGACCGCGATATACGCGACAGCGATCTGTTCGGCAGCTGGACACTGGGCCAGGAGAACGGCAGCACCTGCACCATCGAGCTGAAGAACATGGCGTGGTTCGGCGGCTACAGTGCCTACGTGCCTGCCGGCTGCCCGGATGGCTTCTTCTCGGCCAACCGCTGGGTGCTGTCGGGCAACGAGCTGCTGCTGACCGATACCAGCAACACCGTATTCGGGCGCTTCCGTGCCTCGGGAGGTGGGCGCTGGTCAGGCTATCGCGAGTCGGACGGGGCGCGACTGTATCTGAACCCCAAGGGGCGCTGACCTTACGTGCACGCAGCGGGCACGCATTGATCGGGAAGATCAGGCATTCTCCCTGCCCCAGATCCGAATGTCCGCCCCCACCGGCTCCCGCCTCGTCATCTATGCCGCACTGGCTGGCAACCTGGCCATCGCCGTGGCCAAATTCATCGCAGCCGGCATCTCCGGCAGCTCGGCCATGCTCAGCGAGGGCGTGCATTCACTGGTCGACACTCTCAATGAGGTGCTGCTGCTGTACGGCCTGCGTCGTGCAGGCAAGGCGCCGGATTCCCTGCATCCGTTCGGCTATGGCCGTGAGCTGTACTTCTGGAGCTTCATCGTCGCCCTGCTGGTGTTCGCGGCCGGTGCCGGCGTCTCGGCCTACGAGGGCATCCAGCACATCCGCCGGCCGGAACCGGCCAGCAACCACGCGCTGAGCTACAGCGTGCTGGGCATTTCCATCCTGTTCGAGGGTGCTTCCTGGTGGGTGGCGCTGCGGGAATTCCGGCGTACCAAGGGCAAACTCGGCTACTTCGAAGCATTCCGCCGCAGCAAGGACCCGTCCACCTTCACCGTGTTGCTGGAGGACAGTGCCGCCCTGCTGGGCCTGGGCTTCGCACTGATCGGACTCGTGGCTGCCCAGATGCTGGACATGCCGGTGCTTGATGGTGTGGCGTCCCTTTGCATCGCAGGCGTACTTGCCGCTACTGCCTTTCTTCTCGCACGCGAAACCAAGGGGCTGCTGGTGGGTGAACCGGCCCACCCCGCGGTGGCCGAGCGGATCATGGCGGTGGCCGAAACCGATCCGGACCTGCGTCGTGCGAACGGCGTGACCACCATGCAGATGGGGCCGGAACAGGTCGTGGCCATGCTCAGCGCCGAGTTCGAGGACGATCGGCGGACCCCGCAGATTGAAGCCTGCATCACCCGCATCGAAACGGCGGTGAAGCGGGAGTATCCGGAACTGGTCGCACTGTTCATCAAACCGCAGACGCCCGAAGTCTATGCCGCGCGGCGCGCGGCACTGGCCGCGCCGCCTGCGCCGGAATGATGCAGGGTCTGCGCCCGTTTCACCTGAGCGATGCCACAGTGCCACGGTCTTTCACCCGAGCCTGCCACTACCGTGCCGGACTGGTTGCCCCCTTCACTGCAGATTCTTCCGCACCGCTTCTACCAGCGCCCGTCCACTGACGTCGCGCCGGAGCTGCTCAACAAGCTGCTGGTGCGCGACGATGGTCGCGCGGCGCGCATCGTCGAGGTCGAGGCCTATGCCGGCAGCATCGATCCGGCCGCGCACTCCTATCGCGGGCAGACACCACGCACCGCCAGCATGTTCGGTGAGGCCGGCCATCTGTATGTGTACTTCACCTACGGCATGCACTGGGGCAGCAACGTGGTCTGCGGCGAAACCGGCGAAGGCGTGGCCGTCCTGCTGCGCGCCGCCGAACCATTGGCGGGGCTGGAACGAATGCGCGAGCTGCGCCCGGCGGCCCGACGTGACCATGATCTGGCCAGCGGCCCCGGCAAGCTCTCGCAGGCCTTCGGGCTGGACCGCAGCTTCGATGGCGCAGACCTGGTGACCGGCAGCCACGGCATTGTCATTGCCAGCGATGGCGTGCCTCCCCCCAGGGATCCGGTGGTCGGGCCCCGTATCGGCATCACCCGTGCGGTGGACTTTCCCTGGCGCTGGCATGTTCGCGACCACCGTCACGTTTCGGTACGCCCTTCGCGCGTGCCCCGCAAACCCTGACCGGGATGCGTCACGTCGGCATCACCCCGTCGTGGCGATACATAACGCGGTAAGCACTAGCGTAGTGCCCGACAGCCGCCGAAGCCGCCCTCGCCACCCTGCCCTGAAAAGCGCCATGGACGAAGCCGAACGACTGCTTGAACTCGACCGCCTGCATCTGCTCGACACCCCGCCAGAGCCCGTTTTTGATGCGATCGTCGCCGCCGCCCGCACCGCCACCGGCATGACCATGGGCCTGATCTCGGTGGTGGCCGACGAGCGGCAGTGGTTCAAGGCCAACATCGGGCTGGAAGGCGTCAGCGAAACCGCACGCGAGATTTCGTTCTGTACGCATGCCATCCAGCAGGACGCGCTGTTCGAGATCCCGGACGCGCGCCAGGACCCGCGATTCGCCACCAATCCGCTGGTCACCGGTGGCCCGCGCATCCGTCACTACGCCGGCATCTCGCTCGGCTCGGCGCACGGCGCGCGCATAGGAACGCTGTGCCTGCTTGACCCGATGCCGGGCGTGCTGTCTCCCTCGCAGCGCGAACTGATGGTGCATCTGGCGCGGGTCACCACCCAGGTACTGGAGCAGCGCAGCACGCTGATGGCGCAGGTCGGCCAGGCCAAAGCCCTCCATCGTGAACTGAAGCGCAGCGAGGACTTCCTGGAACGCACCAACCGTGCGGCGCGGGTGGGCGGCTGGGAAATGGACCTGGCCAGCAACGAAGTGCGCTGGACCCGCGAAACCAAGCAGATCCATGGCGTGCGCAGCAACTTCGAACCGACGCTCGACACCGCGCTCTCGTTCTATCGCGAGGACAGCCGCAACATCATCCGCACGGCCGTGCAGCGCTGCATCGATGAAGGCACGTCGTGGGAGGTGCAGTTGCCGATGACCACCGCCGATGGCCGCGCCATCTGGACCCGCGTGGTTGGAGGCCGGCAGCAGGTCAATGGCCGGCCGCGGCTGGTCGGCGCCATCCAGGACATCACCGAGGAACGTGCCGCGCTGGATGCCCTGGAGGCCAGCGAAACCCGCTACCGGCGGCTGTTCCACTACAGCCTTGGCCTGATCTGCACGCATACGCTGGATGGCGTGCTGACCTCGGTGAACCCGGCGGCCGTGCAGTCGCTGGGCTTCGATGAGAGCTACATGATCGGGCGCAGCCTGTGCGACCTGATGCCGCCGGAGAAACGGGCCGCCTTCAAGGCGTATCTGGGACGCATCGCGGTCAACCACACCGATGCCGGCGTCATCGAGCTGATCGCCGCCGATGGTACCCGGCATTTCTGGGCCTATCACAACGTGCTCGACAGCGAGGCCAATCCCCCATACGTGCTGGGCCATGCGCAGGACGTGACGGCGCTGCGGATGCAGGAACAGCAACTGCGCGAGATGTCCTTCAAGGATCCGCTCACCCAGAGCTACAACCGCCGCTTCCTGCCACGCCTGGACGAACTGATCGACCAGCCCTGGGCCTGCCTGATGTTCGATCTGGATCATTTCAAGCAGATCAACGACACCCAGGGCCATGCGCGGGGTGACACGGTACTGGTCGAGTTCGCCGCCTTCCTGCGTGCCCCGCTGGGTGCGGCGGAGAACGTGGTGCGCATGGGCGGCGACGAATTCATGGTGGTGCTGACCGCGCCGGAACCAGGACGGCTGGCCGCACTGGAGCAGTGGTATGTTCAGCAGGCGGGGCAGTCGCCCACGCCGTTCTCGCTCGGCTCGACCCACCACACCCCGGGCGAATCGGTGGCCGATACCCTGCAGCGTGCCGACAGCCGCCTGTATCGCGAGCGCGCACGCGTGCGCCAGCATCCTCGTCGGCAGCCCTGATACGCCCGGCGGTGTACCGGCGCCCCGGCGTAGCGCTATGCTCGGCAGCGGCCACCGTCGGCCTTGGGGGAACACGCATGACCCGCAGCGTCTGCCTGGCTCTGCTGCTGTTGGTGCTTCCTTCCCTCACGCTGTCAGCACCCGCGCCAGCGCCGGTCGAAGCACGGGTGCCCTTCGCACCGACTCCCTTCGTTGGCAGCGACGGCCTGCGCCATCTGGCCTACGAGCTGCACATCACCAACTACTACGGCGACACCGGGGCGCTGCAGCCGCAATCGCTGCAGGTGTTCGGCGACGATGCCGAGACGCCGCTGCTGAGCCTGGATGCCCCTGCCCTGCGCCACTGGGTACGGCCGTCGCCTTCAGGGGATGACGCCATCTCCATTGCAGCGGGAAAGCGCATGGTGGTGTTCCTGTGGCTGTCACTGCCGGCCACCGATAACGTGCCGCACGTCCTTCGCCACCGCATGCTGCTGGGCACCGGGCAGCACGGCAGCGTGGAACTGGATGGCGCCCGGGTTGCGATCAACGCGGCGCCGGTGATGGCGCTCGGTCCGCCCCTGCACGGCGGCCGATGGCTCGCCCACGAAGGGCCTGGCGCGGCGCAGTCGCACCACTGGGGCAGCCTGGTGGCGGTGAATGGTGATCTGACCATTCCGCAGCGCTTCGCGCTCGATCTGGTCGGCGTCGACGACCGTGGGCGTGCCGTGCGCCCAACGACCCGCGATCTGCAGCACACCCGCCATTCGGACTGGGTGGGTTATGCGGCGCCCGTGCTGGCCGTCGCCTACGGCCTCGTGCGCGCGGTCCGTGATGGGCAACCCGAACACCCGCCGCTGACCGCGCAGCCGGAACCCGTCTCACTGACAGCGGATGGCCTGTTCGGCAACTACGTTGTCCTGGAAATTTCGCCAGGCGTCTTTGCCAGCTACGCCCATCTGCGCACCGGCAGCATCAAGGTAGCGCCCGGGCAACGGGTCCAGCGCGGACAGGCGTTGGCCCAGCTCGGCCAGTCGGGCAACTCCGCCGCGCCCCACCTGCACTTCCAGCTCTCCAACAAGGCCACATTTGAAGGATCCGAGGGCATTCCGTACGTCTTCCAGGCCTTCGACGATTTCGGGCCTGAAAGCGAGGCGCAGCTGTTCGGCCAAGGGGAGGCCTGGAAACCCGGCGTGCCCGTGCCGCGCGGCAACCAATTGCCGCTGAACGACATCGTCATCGCCTTCCCGCCACGCTGACACGTTCATTCCGCCGCAAGCGCCTGGATCGGATCCAGCTGCGCCGCGCTGCGTGCCGGGAAATAGCCAAAGCCCAGTCCGATGGCCGAAGAGCACGCCAGTGCGGCCAGCACCGGGCCCGCGGTGAACAGGAACGGCACACCCAGCGACAGCAGGCTGGACAGTGCACCCACCCCGAATGCGAACAGCACGCCCAGCACGCCACCGAACAGGCAGATCAGCACGGCCTCGATCAGGAACTGGCGCAGGATGTCGCCCTGCCGCGCGCCCACCGCCAGCCGCACGCCGATCTCGCGCACGCGCTCCTTCACCGAGACCAGCATGATGTTCATCACCCCCACCCCGCCGACCACCAGCGCAACTGCTGCGATGGCCGAAACCAGCGCGGCCATGGTCTGGCTGGACTTCATCACCGCCTTGCGGATCTGGTCGGCGTTGTAGATGAAGAAATCGCGGCGGCCATGCAGGCGCTCCAGCTCGGTGCCCAGCGAGGCCTCGGCGGCATTGGTGGGCACGTTGTCGCGTACGCGCACGGTGATGCTCTCCAGCCGCTGGCTGCCCAGCAGCCGCGAGGCCGCCGAGGTGTACGGCACGTAGACCGTCGGGGTTGCACCACCCGCGAACGCATTGGCCCCGACCACACCGATCACTTCCACCGGCATGCCGCCCAGCAGCACCGTGCTGCCGATCGGGCTGCCACTGAACAGCGCTTTGGCGGCCTTCTGGTCGACTACGCCCACCGCGCGGTGCGCATCGACTTCGGCGTCGGTGAAGAAGCGGCCGGCCTTCAGCCGCAGCCCACGCACGCGCGGCATGTCGGCCCCTACGCCCAGCACCTGGGTGTTGGCACGCCGGTTGCCCTGCAGCGCCGCCACCGATCCGCTCAGGTTCGGGCTCACGCTGTCCACGTAACTCAACGCCGCAAGATGGTCCGCATCGCCCACCACCAGTGTCTCGATCTCCGCCGAACGCGGGTCACCGAAATCGGCGCCCGGGAAAATTTCCAGCGTGCTGGCGCCCAGTTCGTTGATCTGTGATTCGACCTGCGCCTGCGCGCCCTTGCCCAGCGCAACCACGGTCACCACCGCCGCGACACCGATGATGATGCCGAGCATGGTCAGCAGTGTGCGCAGGCGATGGGCCAGCATCGAGCGCACGGCCATGCGCGCGGCTTCGCGGACTGCATCGATGCGTGCGCGGCGCTCGGTGACCGGCGAACCGCCGCGTTCGGGCTCGGGTGTTTCAGCCGCAGCACGCGGGCCCCGGTCGCCGCGGTCGGCCACCACCCGGCCGTCGGCGATCTCGATCACCCGCGCCGCGTTGGCGGCGATCGCCGCATCATGGGTTACCAGGATCACCGTGTGGCCCTGCGCATGCAGGCGCTTCAGCTCGGCCATCACCTGCTGGCCACTGGCGTGATCCAGCGCGCCGGTCGGCTCATCGGCCAGCACGATCGCGCCGCCGTTCATCAGCGAACGGGCAATGGACACGCGCTGCTGCTGGCCACCGGACAGCTGGCTCGGTCGATTCCCGGTGCGTTCGCCCAGCCCCAGTGTTTCCAGCAGCGTGCGTGCGCGCGCATTACGCGTCTCTGCGTCCACGCCGGCATAGACCGCCGGCAGCGCCACGTTCTCGGTGGCACTCAGGTTATCCATCAGGTTGTAGCGCTGGAAGATGAAACCGAAATGCTCGCGGCGCAGTCGCGCCAACGCGTCCGGCGCCATCTGCTCGGTGGCCTCGCCGTTCACGCGATAGCTGCCCTCGGTCGGCCGGTCCAGGCAGCCAAGGATGTTCATCAGCGTGGACTTGCCCGAGCCCGAGGGGCCAATGATGGCGATGAACTCGCCGGCATCGATGCGCAGCGAAACGTCCTTCAGCACCACCACCTCGCCGGCGGCCGAGCGATAGGCGCGCGATACGCCATGCAGTTCAAGCAGTGCGTCGGCCATGCTCACATCCCCAACAGGCTGGCGGCTTCCGGCTCAGCGCCGCTGGGTGCCTGGCCGACCACCACGTTCTCACCCTCGCGCAGGCCGGACAGGATCTGCACGGCGGTGGCGGTGCGCAGGCCGGTCGTCACCGCACGCTCCTGGGGGCGGCCCTTGGCATCGACCACGCGCACGGTGCCACGGTTGCCGTCCTTGTCATCCGGCCCGGCCAGCGCCGTCAAAGGCACCTGCAGCGCGTTTGCGACCCGCGCCAGCTGCAGGGTCACTTTCACCGTCATCGAAGGCTTCAGCTTCAGGCCAGGATTGGCCACGTCGAACAGGCCGGCGTAGTACACCGCCTTCGGCGTCTGCGCAGAGCCGCCCGCACTGCCGGAGGCGACGTCGGCAATCGAGGATGGCGCCGGCTCCAACTGCTGCAGATGGGATTCATAGCGGCGGCCACTCGGCCCCAATGTCGAGAACCACAACGCCTGTCCGGGCGCTACCAGCTCGACATCGGCCTCGGCGATCTCGGCACGCACGGTCATCGTATCCATCTGCGCCAGCATCACGATCGTCGGCGTGGTCTGCATCGAGTTCAGCGTCTGCCCGGCCTTGGTGACGATGACCACGATGTAGCCATCGCTGGGCGACACGATGCGGGTATAGCCCAGGTTGATCCGTGCGGTTTCGACCTGGGTCACCGCCTGGTCGATCTGCGCCTGCAGCGCGGCCACCTCCGAACGCGCCGCATCGCGTGCCACGCGCGCGGCTTCGAAGCCTTCCTGAGACACCAGGCGCGATGCCACCAGCTGCGACTGGCGCTGGTAAGCACGACTGGCCTGCGCATAGCGGGCCTCGCTGGCGGCATGCTGGGCACGCAGCGTGTTGGTGGCCGCCTCGGCGCTGCGCAGCGCGATACGCTGCGGTTGCGAATCGACCTCGGCGATCAGATCGCCGGCCTGCACGCGCTGGCCCAGCACTACATGCAGGCGCTTGACCTGGCCGGACACCTGCGCACCCACCGCCACCAGTTCCTTCGGATGGACCCGGCCGACCGCCTGTACGGTCTTCTCCAGATCCGCCACCCTTGCAGGTGCGGTGATCAGCGCGGCATCATCACTGCCGGCAAACGCCCACCATCCAGCGCCGGCGGCCAGCGAGGCCACGGTGGCGGCAATGATCCAGGTCCTGCGGTTGCTCATCGAAACGCCCGGTTGCGTGCAGTCGCCCAGTGCGACCGCCGAAGCCGCAGTCTGGAAGCCACGGATGGACGTTTCTTGGAGCCACCGTGGAGATTGCATGGAGGCGCCGCGGCCGTTCAGGCATCAGCCTCGCGCCTGAACGTGGCAGCCCGCATCCACGCAATCTCGACACAATCTCGACCGAGTCTCCATCAACGGTCGCTAGCCTCGTCGGCCTCGCCGACTGCCAGCCTGCCGTGTCCCCTTCCTACCCAGACCTGCCACCCATCGATGTACGCCATGCCTACCTGGCGTGGTGTGCGCCTTCGCCGTGGTTGATCGCACTGGTGCTGGCATCGACCAGCACATGGATGTGGGTCGCGCCGCATCCGGTACTGCCATTGCTGGCGGGCTTCGGGGCCGCCGCGCTGGTGGGGTTCCGCAGTGATGGGCCCGGCCGCACCCGCCGCGCCGGATCCCTCGCAGCGCTGGCGCTGATCGGCCTGGCGGTCTGGGCGACAACGCACCCGGCGGCCAACGTCACCCTGCATCTGCTGCTTGCCCTTGCCACCGCCGTGGTCGCCATCCTGCTGGCAGTGCGCCTGCGCACCCTCGTGGGCATGGCCTCGCGGCTGCAGGCCCGGGTGAACGCCACTCCCATGGCCTCGCGCTGGAGCAAGCTGCCGACGGCGGCGTCCACCCTGATGCTGCAGCAGCTGCGCGGCGCGGGTGCGCTGGAACCCAGCCTGCAGCGCACGCTGGTGCTGGCCACCCTGGCCTGGGCTGCCAATGAAGAGGCGCAGGAAATGGAATACCGACGATGACCCTGCCCCTGACCCCGCCCCTGCCCGCCCTGGCCTCGAACCCGCAGCACGCAATGAAACACGATCTCCGTACCCGACAGCCCCCCTTGGTGCTGATTGCCGAAGATGAAGGCGAAATCGCCGACATCCTCGGTGCCTACCTGGCCCGTTCCGGCCTGCGCAGCGCACGCGCCGCCGACGGCGAGGCAGCGCTCGCCAGCCACCGCCAACTGCGCCCGGACCTGGTGCTGCTGGATGTGCAGATGCCCAAGCTGGATGGCTGGCAGGTGCTGAGCGAACTGCGGCGGCGCGGCAACACCCCGGTGATCATGCTCACCGCGCTCGACCAGGACGTGGACAAGCTGACCGGCCTGCGCGTCGGCGCCGACGACTACGTGGCGAAGCCGTTCAATCCGGCCGAGATCGTCGCCCGCATCCAGGCCGTGCTGCGCCGGAGTTCCCGCACCGTGGTCGAAGAACCCAATGGGCTGATCCGCCAGGGCCCGTTCGAGATCGACCTGCGCAGCCACGAGGTAACGGTGCGCAACGGCGAGCAGGTGCACGCGCTGAACTTCACCCTCACCGAGTTCCGGCTGCTGGTGCACATGGCACGCGCGCCGCGGCAGGTACATGCGCGGGTGGACCTGCTGCACGCCTGCCTGCCCGAAGGCGATGCGCAGGAACGTACCGTCGACAGCCATGTCAGCAAACTACGGCGCAAGCTTGAAGAGGTGGGCGTGATCGGCATTCCCGCCACCATCCGCGGCGTCGGCTACCGTTTCCTGGACTGAATGATGAATCCCAAAGGCAAGAGCATCGGCCGCCAGATTACGCTGTCCATCACGGTGGCCTCGCTGTGTTCGACGGTGCTGTCGATCAGCGGTTTCTACCTGTTCTACTACCTGATGGAGGTGTTCTACCCGCGCTGGTATGACGAGCCGGAAACGATCATGCCATCCGGGCTGGAATGGCTGTGGATCGGCTTGACTGCCACGGTGGTCGTCATCTTCGCTACGCTGGTCGCCTCGCGCCTGACCCGGCGCATCATCACCCCGTTGAACTCGGTGGCCGAAAGCCTGCGGCGGGTCGCTGGCGGCGACCTGGAGGCGCGTGCGCGCGGCGGCGACACCACGATGGCCGAAGCGGCCACCCTGGTCAGCGATTTCAATTCCATGGCAGAGCGGCTCAGCCGGATGTCCGAGAATCGCGTGTTCTGGAACGCGGCGATCGCGCATGAACTGCGCACGCCGATGACCATCCTGCGCGGCCGCCTGCAGGGCATCGCCGAAGGCGTGTTCGAGCCGGGGCCCGAGCAGTTCAACAGCATGCTCACCCAGCTGGAGGGCCTGACCCGCATCATCGAAGACCTGCGCGTGGTCAGCCTGGCCGAGAGCGGTCATCTGGACCTGCGCCTGCAGCGCAGCGATGTCAGCGTGCAGGTGGCTGCGGTGGTGGAAGCGATGTCCGAGGCACTGACCGAAAGCGGGTTCTCGGTAACGCTGGATGCGCGTCCGTCGCTGGCCGACTGCGATCCGGCGCGCATCCGCCAGGCGGTGCTGGCGCTGCTGGAGAACGCGCGCCGCCATGCCATTCCCTGTCCGCTGCGGGTGCGCGTCACGCTGGGCCAGGGCCATTGCACGGTGGCTGTGGAGGATGGTGGCCCCGGCGTGCCGGACGAACTGCGTGACAGCATTTTCGAAGCGTTCCAGCGCACCGATGTCTCGCGTTCGCGGCAGAGCGGTGGCTCCGGGCTGGGCCTGGCCGTGGTGCGCGCGATTGCCGTGGCCCATCACGGAACGGCGCTATGCCGGGCCACCGAACGGGGTGGCAGTTCGTTCGAGATCCGCTGGCCGGTGCATGCGCGTCGTTAAGGACGCAGCATTGCGGAAGACGTTGCTCCGGTAGCGGCCCACCTTGGTGGGCACCACGCGCGTGGCTGAACGCCGCCGGCTTCTCCACGCAATCTCCATCGATCCTCCATGCCCGCTCCAAAGGGCTGCAGATACTGGGCGCGACCCGGGAGATGGCAGGCATCCGTCCCCTGCCCTGTCCCCGACCCACCCTGACATCCCATGAAACACCCCCACAATCCAGCGGCCGCGGCCGGGAGCATCGGCCAACAGAACGCGGCCGCCACCCTCAAGGCCATCCTGCGCACCTACCCCTGGCAGCTCACTGGCACCTTCTCGCTGGTGGCGCTGGAGAATGCGCTGCTGCTGGCGTATCCGCTGTTTGCCGGCTTCGCGGTGGACGCGATCATCCGCGGCAACATCGGCCACGCCATCTCCTACGCCGGTGTGGTCCTGCTGTTCTGGCTGGTCGGTGCTGCCCGCCGTGCGGTCGATACCCGTACCTTCACCCGCATCTATGCCGACCTGGCGGTGAACGTGGTGCAGGCGCAGCGCAGGCTGGGCCAGGCCACCTCCACCTCGGCTGCGCGCGTTGTGCTGGCCCGTGAGTTCGTCGACTTCTTCGAAAAGCACGTGCCGATCATCGCCACCGCGCTGGTATCGATGTTCGGTGCGGCGGCGATGCTGCTGGCGATCGAACCGCTGGTGGGCGCCGCAAGCCTCGTCGCGTTGTTGGGCGCGCTGTTGCTGCTGCCGTCGTTCGCACGCCGCAACGAGCAGCTGCATGGACGCCTGAACAATCGGTTGGAGCATGAGATCCGCCTGGTCGACCGGGTCAGTCCCTCGGTGCTGCGTCGCCACTACACCACGCTGTCGCGGCTGCGCATCCTGCTCTCCGATCGCGAAGCCGGTGCCTTCGTGGTCGTTGGTGCAGCGGCAGCGGCGCTGTTCGCACTGACCATCGGCCGTCTCGCCACCACCGACGGGGTGACCCCGGGCCAGGTGTACGCGGTGATGACCTACCTGTGGACGTTCGTCGGCAGCCTGGATGATGCACCGTCGATGGTGGATCAGCTGGCGCGGTTGAAGGACATCGGCCGCCGCGTCAGCCCGGGCATGGAAGATGCGGAGCACAAGGAAGCCGCTTGATCGGTAGATGCCCACCTTGGTGGGCAACGATGCACCACGGCGCCAACCAAGGTTGGCGACTACCGGGGCAACGGTGCCAACCAGGATTGGCGGTCACCTCGCGGACGGACATCGGCCGCCACGTCAGCCCCTGCATCGAAGATGCTGAGCGCAAGGACGCCACTTGACCGGTAGATGCCCACCTTGGTGGGCGCCGATGCATCAAGGCCGCCAACCAAGGTTGGCGACTACCGGGCGCGATGAACGTTGCCTCGAACAGCCGAGCATGGCTCGGCGCTACAGGAACTCCGCCATGCGCTGCAGTTCGTCTTCAAGCGCGCCACGAAACACCTTGTCGCGGGCCAGTGACTTGCCGGCGTAGCCCACGCTGGACGCCAGTTCACCGTCGCGTACGCTGAGATTGGCCCAGCCCACCACCTGGTCGTGCCACAGCACCGGCAGCGCGTAGTAGCCGTACTGGCGCTTCGGCGCAGGCGTGTAGGCCTCGAACTTGTAGATCCAGCCCCACAGCAGCTCGAAACGTCGGCGGTCCCACACCACCGGGTCGAACGGCGCCAGCAGGCGCACCTGTTCGTCCGGTGCATACCGGCGCGAGCGCGGGTTCTCGTCCGCCGGCCAGTACCAGGTGGTGCCGTCCAGCGTGCAGCTGGCCAGCTGTTGCTTGGCCAGCTTCAAGGCCTGCCGGGTCTGCTCGGCCAGATGCGGTGCGCCGTAGCCCAGCAGGCGCACCACGTAGGTCAGGCTGGCCGATGGCAGTGGCGCGTACTTGCGCACCACCAGATCGATCAAGGCGGCGGCGCGTTCGATCTGCGCCTGTTCGCTGGCATCCGCCTCCGCGTGGTCGGCCACCGCGTAGATGCGGGTGCCGCTGTCGCGCCGCTGCACGCGCAGCAGGCCGCGGTAATGCATGCCGTCCAGCAGGTGCGTGCTGGCATTGCTGGTGCCGCCCCAGTAGTTGGTCACCCGCCCATGCGCGAACGCCTGTTCTACCTCACGCGGGTGCACGCTTCCGCGCTCGCGCACGAAGGCCAGCACGTCCTCCGCTCGGCGCTGGGTCTCGGCATCCCATGCGCGCCTGGACACGCGCGGATGCATCAACGCCAGATGCTCGCGCGGCAGGAAGCCGTAGTTCACCAGGCAATCTTCTTCCACCGGCAGGCGCGTATAGCGCCGCTCCAGATCACCGGCGCGGTAGTCCTTCACCCGGTGGCGCAGGGTCAGGTCCTGCGCGCGTGCCGGTGCGCGGATCGGGTCGGCCTGCACGAAGCCCAGGCGCCGGATCGCGGTCAGCAGCGTGGTGGGTTTGAACAGCGTGCGCGCCACCGCGTGGCGGCGCAGATCATCGAGGGTAGGCGTGGCAGGCATGGCCGCATTGTAGATCCACGCCATGCGTGGATGGGGCCGTGGCGAACCGTGCAACGGCATCCGCGCATGGCGTGGATCTACCGAAGTTCCAATACCTCCAGCGAACCGATCACCAGCGCACGCATGCCCTGCTTGAACTCGGTGATCACCTGGCCCTCTTCGTCGTCGGCAATCCCGTAGACCGTATCCGCACCGGCAATGCAGTAGAACGCGATCGTGGCCAGCAGCCAGCGTGCCTTGTCCAGCGGCAGGCCGAACACCTCGGCCACATGCGCCTGGTGTGAGGCAATCTTGTCCAGCATCGGTGCGGTCGCCACCGAACGGCGCAGCAGGTACGGCGGCAGCCCGGGGTGCGCTTTCACCACCTCGCACAGCGAATCGACGAACCCCAGCAGGTAGGCCTGCAGCCCACCCGGTGCATCGGCCGAGGCAAGCGGAATCTGCCAGCGCTGGAACACCGTGTCGGCCACCAGCCGCTTCAAGGCCTCCAGGTTGGCCACGCGCTTGTAGAGCGCGGCCTGGGTCACCGCCAGTTCGGCGGCCACGTTGGCCATGGTCAGGTTCGGCAGGCCCAGCTTGATGCCGATGTCGGCCAGGCGATCGGGAGTGATGGTGGGCGGACGGCCACGGGCCGACGCCGGGGTTTCAGGGTGCGTGTTCATACCGTAGCGAGGGTGCCAGCAAAGGGACCCTCTTGTCCGCTTCATATGGTTTAGTTTAATTTACTCAACTAATTCGGAATGCGCCTGGTTCGCAACCCCGCCGCCGTCCGCAATCGAGCCCATGGCTCACTTCCCGCCAGGTCCCCACCCAGCCGACAACCCTGCGCTGCGCCCTCCCCCGTGCTTGCCGTCGGCAGCGCGCCAGGCGCGTTCGCACCTGCGATTCACAGGAACCTGGCATGACCGTGTACCACCTTTCCTCTCCGCTGCAGTTTGCAGCGGCCGCCGCGACCCGCGTGCAGATGCATCCGCCGATGGCTCGGCGCTACCGGATGTCGGCTCTGGCGCTGGGGCTGCTGGCCTCGTTCGCTGCGCTGGCCGACTCCGCGCCGTCCACCCTGCCCTCGGTGCAGGTGCAGGAACAGCGCCGGGTGACCGGCGACTACGCCGGCGGCCAGGTGGCCTCGGGTGGCCGGGTTGGCCTGCTCGGCGACAAAGACTTCATGGATACGCCGTTCAGTACGGTCAGCTACACCGAAGCCTTCATCCGCGACCGTCAGGCCAAGGATCTCACCGACGTCATCGCCGCCACCGACCCCACGGTGTTCAGCAACGGCGTCACCGGCGCCTGGAGCGAGAACTACGCCATCCGCGGCTTCGCCTCCAGCACCAGCGACACCACCTTCAACGGCCTCAGCGGCATGGCGCCGTACTACCGCACCTCGCCGGAAATGTTCGAGCGCATCGAGGTCTTGAAGGGCCCGTCCGCCCTGCTCAACGGCATGCCGCCGGGCGGCTCGGTCGGTGGCAGCGTCAACCTGGTGCCCAAGCGTGCGGGCGAGCAGCCATTGCTGCGGGTCAGCGCAAACTTCGCCTCCGATGCGCAGTTCGGCACCCACGTGGATGTGGGTCGGCGCTTGGGCGCCGACAAACAGTTCGGCATCCGCTTCAACGGCGCTTACCGTGATGGTGACGGTGCGGTCGGCAAGCAGAGCAAGAAGGTGCAGCTGGGTTCGCTGGCGTTGGACTGGCGCGGCGAGCGCGCCCGCCTCTCCGCTGATCTGTACAGCGCCGACGACCGCGTCGATGGCCCCGCCCGTGGTGTCGGCCTGGCACCGGGCGTGGCGATTCCGCGCCCACCGCGTGGCGACACCCTGATCAACCCGGACTGGGCCTACGTGGACAGCCAGGACAAGGGCGCGATGCTGCGCGGCGAGCTGGACATCAACGAACACCTGATGGCCTACCTGGCCTACGGCACCAGCAAGACCGACTACCGCTACAACGGTTCGATCAGTGCGCAGATCCTCAATCCGGCCGGTGACTTCACCACGGTGATGGGCCAGCTGGCGTTCGACATCACGAAGCAATCCGGTGATGCCGGGCTGCGCGGCAGCTTCCGTACCGGCAGCGTCGGCCATCAATGGGCCGCCAACGTGACCCACTACCAGCACACCCAGAACGACTACGGCCGCCGCAGCGTGCCGGGCTGGGACTGGACCACCAACCTGTACAACCCGGTGTGGGGCCCTGCCGCGCCGTTCGTTGCACCGCATATCTCGCACACCGAGTTGCGGCTGGACAGCATCGGCTTCGCCGACACGTTGTCCTTCGCCGATGACCGCGTGCAGCTGACGCTGGGCGTGCGCCGCCAGCAGGTGGTCAGCGAGACCTTCAACGTGGCCAGCGGTGCGAGCACCTCGCGCTGTGACGAGAGCGCCACCACCCCGGCAGCGGCCCTGCTGGTGAAGGCCACCGACACGATCTCGGTCTACACCAATTACATCGAAGGCCTCAGCCAGGGCGCCACCGCGCCGATGACCGCCGCCAATGCCGGCGATGTGTTCGCACCGTTCCGTACCAAGCAGAAGGAGCTGGGCCTGAAGCCGGACCTGGGCAGGTTCGCGCATACCTTCAGCGTGTACGAGATCAAGCGCCCGAGCAGTTACACCGATCCGGTCACGAATATCTTCTCGTTCGGTGGCGAGCAGCGTAACCGTGGCGTGGAATGGGGCATCTTCGGCTCGCCACTGGATGGCGTGCGCCTGCTCGGCGGTTTGGCCTACGTGCAACCGAAGCTGACCCGCACCGCCGGTGGCGTGAATGAAGGCCGTATTGCTACTGCCGTTGCGCAGCGGCAGGCGAAGCTGGGTGTGGAATGGGATGTGCCGGCGCTGGAGGGCTTGACCCTGACCGGCAATGCCACCGCGATGTCAAAGCAGTACATCAGTGCCGACAATCGCCTGTCGGTGCCGGGGCGTACGTTGTTTGATGTGGGTGCGCGCTACAACACCACGATGGCCGGGCGGCCGCTTGCGCTGCGCGCCAGCGTGAACAACGTGACCAACAAGGCGTACTGGGGCATGCCGTTGTTGTCGAGCCTCGCATTGGGTGCGCCGAGGACGGTGTTGTTGTCGGCCACGATGGATTTCTGAGCCGGGCGGCCTCCGCGCCAGACATGCCTCACCTGTAGAGTCGAGCCATGCTCGACTCCGATTTCCCCGAGGAGTCGAGCATGGCTCGACTCTACAGAGAACCCGAATGCCGCTGGGCGTGGCGTAGTTCTATTCCGGGTGCAGGCGATAAATCGCCTGATTGGTCAACGCCAATGCGGCCAGCTTCAACCCCTCCATCACCCGATCGCCCACGTACTGATCCGGGCCGCCATTCTGGCGGGCGCGTTCGGCCGCCAGCAGGATTTCCTGCACGATACGCAGCCCGGCCAGCGCACCGTCGGCGTCGGCCAACGCCAGGCAGCGGCCCGGCAGCTGATGGCGCTCGGGCCAGGGCTGGCCGTCGGCGGCCGCGCCCAACCCGATGCGATGCAGCAGGGCCATCAGGCTGTTGGGATCAGTCGCGATGTCGTGCCCTTCATCGGCATTGGCCGGGGCGTGCTGATGAGGGAACTCCGATGCGTTCATGGCAGGTCTCCTTGCAAGGCATGCGGGACCACCGCCCTTAACAATCAAGGCGGCGGACGGTACGTGGCTGGAAATCCCGTGAGTCAGTGCTATACCCGGGCGGTGGGCTTGCGCCCACCTCCACGCACCGCCCGCCATGGAACGCGAACGGAATGCCAGCCGACGCCGCGCAAGGCGACGCCGGCTGGCAAGCGTAAACAGCACTTACTCAACGGGGTTTCCAGGCCCCGGCCACCCTTATTCGGTGGCACCCCATCATGTGCACAACGGGATGGCAGGCGCCAACAACCCACGTGCAAAGACAGCGACGTTTACGCAGCGATGGCATTGTCGCATATCGTCAATCGATCCGAAGATTCAACAACTTGCGCCATACCATCTGCGGCATTCCCCACCCGCATTGGCACCGCGCATTCCTTGACTGCATCCGGCATTCGAGACATGCGAGATGCCAGTTCCGACATTACGCAAGCAGATGGGCAATCAACGCCAGCACCGCCAGATGCCCCACGTAGTACCCGTAGAACACCCAGCGCCAGCGCGGCAGTTGCCACGTCATCCGCGCCGCCAGCAGCACTATCGGAATGGCCAGCAACGCCCAGCCGTTGTGGTTGGCCCAGCACACCGCTGCAAGCGCGGCCAGCAACAACCACCAGGCCCGATGCCGGAACGCGATCCAGGCCAGCAGTACGCTGCCCACACCGGCCCACTGATAGTCCACCAGCATCGGCAGCAGACCTGCGGCCAGCAACAGCTGCACCGGCCGATTGTTCGCCAACGCATGCACGGCCACCGCGGCCAGAGCGAAGGTCAACAGGATGTTGAGCGGCAGCCAGGAACCGAACGCGAGTGCGTGCAATGGCTGCGCGATCAGCCCCCATAGCGCGAGCCGGCGTATCGATTTACGCGGGTCGGCCCCGGGCTGGGCCAAGTTGCAAGCCATCACCAGCGCGAACAGCGGGAAGGCAATGCGCCCAAGTTCGCTGACCACCGGCACGTAGCCACCGAAGACCACCTTGGCCACGTGATCACCGGTCATGGTCAGCAGTGCGATCCACTTCAGCAGCTCGCGTGCGCCGCTGCCGAGGGTGAGGTTGAAGGTGGACGTCCCGGTCGTGGTCGCTTGCATCGCGGAAGCTTATGCGCATCGGCCAGCCCATTTCCAGCGCCGCGCAGGAGCCGGCCGCTGCAAGCCGCAGGCGGCGGCGCTATGCTGGCCGCCCCTGCTTGTGAGACGCCCGCCATGCGCACCCTGTACCCCGCCATCGAACCCTACCGCGAGTTCACCCTGCCGGTGAGCGATCTGCACACCCTGCATATCGAAGAGTGCGGCACGCCCGAGGGCATCCCGGTGGTGTACCTGCATGGTGGCCCCGGCGCCGGCATCTCGCCCACCCACCGCCGCTTCTTCGACCCGGCGCGCTACCGCATCGTGCTGATCGACCAGCGCGGCAGCGGCCGCTCCACGCCGTTCGGCGAACTGCGCGACAACACCACGCAGGACCTGGTGGCCGACATCGAGAAGGTGCGCGAGCACCTGGGCATCGAACGCTGGCTGGTCTATGGCGGCTCCTGGGGTTCAACCCTGTCGCTGGCCTACGCGCAGGCGCATCCCGAGCGCGCCACGGGCCTGATCGTGCGTGGCGTGTTCCTTGGCCGCGAAATGGAGAACCGCTGGTTTGCCGAGGCCGATGGTGGTGCGCGCTGGATCTTCCCGGAGCGCTGGGACCGCTATGAGGCCTATATCCCGGAAGCCGAACGTGGCGACATGATTGCGGCCTACTGGAAGCGCATGGATGGCCCGGATGAAGCGACCCGCATCGAAGCCGCGCAGGCCTGGCTGGGCTGGGAAGACAACGCCGCCACCCTGCAGCACGACGTGGATGCGGTGTCCACCGATGACCCGCTGGATACGCTGGCCAAGGCCCGCATCGAAGCGCACTACTTCCGCAACGGCATCTTCCTGGAACCGGACCAGCTGCTGCGCGACATCGACCGCATCCGCCACCTGCCCGGCGTGATCGTGCAGGGCCGCTACGACATCATCTGCCCGCCGCGCAGCGCCTGGGACCTGGCCAAGGCCTGGCCGGAGGCAAAGCTGGAGATGGTGACCTCGGGCCACAGCGCGAACGAGCCGGCGACGGTGGATGCGCTGGTACGCGCCACGGATGCGTTCGCCGACCGTTTCTGAAGACAAGGGGTAGTGCCGGCCGCTGGCCGGCATCCCGGGGCTTGTAGGTAGAGTCGACTGTCAGTCGACTGCTCTCGGCGGGAAGCCGAAAACCCCGCGCTGCGCGCGATAGTCGACTCTACCCAGCCGCCTCTGCGCCGTCGATCACGGCAGCCCGGTGAATGGCCGCCCACCGCCACCGGCCAGGCAGGCGGATTCTTCGCAGCTCGCTTACAAGCAGGCGCCGATGATCCGGCCGTGGCCACGGACAACCCTGGCCTACCTCCCTACTTCTGGAGCCTGCCATGACCGGTGTTCGCTATCTCCCCGTCGCCCTCGCCCTTTGCGCGGGCCTGCTGCTGGGCGGTTGTTCCAAAACGCAGGAGGCCAGCAAGGCTACCGCGGCCGAGGACGTAACCGAAGTGAAGCTCATCCCTGCCTATGAATCGCTCGACAAGGACAAGGACGGCATCGTCACCCTGGCCGAAGTGGATGCCGTGGCACCCGACTGGGCCGAGCGCCTGCACGCCTGCGATACCGACCGCGACCAGAAGCTGACCCGCGGCGAGTACGACGTGTGCAAGCAGACCAGCACCGCGCATTGATCCCGTGATGCGCCCCTGATCGGCGTGACGCGTGCCCGGCTATACCAAGGTATAGCCGGGCTAACCCACGAGCCTCTAGGACTGCCCCATTCAGGGGCGGACAATAGCGCCACTGGCCAGGGCAACCCTGGCCGGCCCCTCCCCTCATGGAGACGCAGATGGACCCCGACCCTGCCGGGCGCACCGCGCCCCGGATGCCCGCTTGTTGCCTGTTCCTGGCGCCTGCCCGCCGGTCCCTGCCTGCCTGAGTGACGGGGGATCGCCAGGTGCCGCCTGCCTGGAGATCGCCCCCATGTCCTACAAGATCCTCTACATCACCCTGCGCCGCCTGATCGGTGAGCGCGATGTTGCCGCCCTGCGCAGCCAGCTGCTGCAGCACGGCCCGGTCATGTTCGCCCGTTCGCTGTCGCTCGGCTCGCCACGCGTGGTGGCCGACGCGCTGTCGCTGCTGCCGATCAGCGAGCGCATCAACGTGCTGCGCCACCTGCCCTACCCGCTGCGCGATGCGATGAAGCCGCTGTGCATCGGTGGCAGCCAGCGCCTGCACATGCAGCCGTGGTCGCCCGCGGTGCTGGCGATGCGCCACGCCTGACCTGTTCCATCCGTTCCGTTCGTGTTCCGGCCCCGGCCGGCTCTGACATTCGAGGAGAGTCCCATGAGCCTGCTCAACGCCTGGTTCAACGCCTTCCTGCGCAGCCGTCGCGCAGGCAACCTGTTCCGCCGCCGCGCGATGCCCGAAGCCGGCTTCGGCCCGGGCAGCGCCGAGGCCGCGCCGTTCGCGCTCACCACCGGCCTGGTCACCCTTGCCCAGCAGGATGAAGCCCAGCTGCTGGCCACGCTGGAATCGCATGCCGATGGCCTCAGCCCGCATGAGGCCGAGGAGCGGCTGGCCACGCTCGGCCCCAACGAGGTCGATCATGAAAAGCCGCTGCCGTGGTGGCGGCACCTGTGGCAGTGCTACCGCAACCCGTTCAACCTGCTGCTGACCGTACTGGCGGCGGTGTCCTGGCTGACCGAGGACATCAAGGCCACGATCGTGATCGGCGCGATGGTGCTGCTGTCCACGCTGATCCGCTTCGTGCAGGAAGGCCGCTCCAACCGTGCCGCCGAGCGGCTGAAGGCACTGGTCGGCAATACCGCACGCGTGCTGCGCCGCAATCCGGGTACCGAAGCCGCCGATGTGGCCGACCAGTACTTCGGTGCGCACCTGCACAGCCGTCGCCCGGCCCGCCTGCTGGACCTGCCGATCCGCGAGCTGGTGCCCGGTGACCACATCGTGCTGTCGGCCGGCGACATGATTCCGGCCGATTGCCGCGTGCTGACCGCCAAGGATCTGTTCGTGGCGCAGGCGGCGATGACCGGCGAGTCGCTGCCGGTGGAGAAGTTCGCGCACCCCGGCGATGGCCTGGCCGGCCTGCTGGAGCAGCACAACCTGCTGTTCATGGGCACCAACGTGGTGTCCGGCACCGCGACCGCCGTGGTGCTGGCCACCGGCAACCGCACCTACTTCGGCACCCTGGCCCAGCGCAGCACTGCCACCGACCGCGCGCCCACCGCGTTCCAGGCCGGCGTCAACAGCGTCAGCTGGCTGCTGATCCGCTTCGCGCTGGTGATGGTGCCGTTCGTGCTGCTGATCAACGGCTGGACCAAGGGCGACTGGACCGAGGCGTTCCTGTTTGCACTGTCCGTGGCGGTAGGCCTGACCCCGGAAATGCTGCCGATGATCGTCACCTCCACCCTGGCCAAGGGCGCGGTGCTGCTGTCGCGGCGCAAGGTGATCGTCAAGCGCCTGGATGCGATCCAGAACTTCGGCGCCATGGAAGTGCTGTGCACCGACAAGACCGGCACCCTCACCCAGGACAAGATCGCGCTGGAGCGGCATACCGATGTGTTCGGTCACGATTCGGAGGATGTGCTGAAGTTCGCCTACCTCAACAGCCACTTCCAGACCGGCCTGATCAATCTGCTTGACCGCGCAGTGCTGGAGCATGTCGAGCTGCAGAGTTCGCTGCGGCTGTCGCAGGACTACCACAAGGTGGATGAGATCCCGTTCGACTTCGAGCGCCGCCGCATGTCGGTGGTGGTGTCCGAGCGCGAGGATCACCATGAGCTGATCTGCAAGGGCGCCGTGGAAGAGATGCTGGCGGTGTGCAGCACCGTGCGTGAGAACGGCCAGGACATGCCGCTGGACGAGCGCCGCCTGGCGCGGGTGCGGCAGACCACCGAGGAACTGAACGAACAGGGCCTGCGCGTGGTGGCGGTGGCGATGAAGGAGACGGCGGCCAGCCAGACCGCCTACTCGCAGGCCGACGAATGCGGGTTGACCCTGGTCGGCTACGTGGCCTTCCTGGACCCGCCGAAGGAGTCGGCTGCGCAGGCGCTGCAGGCGCTGGCCGCGCATGGCGTGGAAGTGAAGGTCTTCACCGGCGACAACGAGCTGGTGACCGCCCGCATCTGCGCGCAGGTGGGGCTGGACGCGGACACCATCCTGACCGGCCCGCAGATCGAGCGCATGGATGACGGCGCGCTGTCGCGGGCGCTGCACCACCACCGCGTGTTCGCCCGGCTGACGCCGCTGCACAAGGAGCGGCTGGTGCGCGAGCTGCGCGCACAGGGCAAGGTGGTCGGCTTCCTCGGCGACGGCATCAACGATGCACCGGCGCTGCGCGCGGCCGACATCGGCATCAGCGTGGACAGCGCGGTGGACATCGCCAAGGAGGCCGCCGACATCATCCTGCTGGAAAAGAACCTGATGGTGCTGGAGGAAGGCGTCATCCAGGGCCGGCGCACGTTCAACAACATGCTGAAGTACATCCGCATGACGGCCAGCTCCAACTTCGGCAACGTGTTCTCGGTGCTGGTGGCCTCGGCCTTCCTGCCGTTCCTGCCGATGCTGCCGCTGCAGTTGCTGGTGCAGAACCTGCTGTATGACATCTCGCAGATCGCCATTCCGTTCGACAACGTGGACGAGGAGCTGGTGCGCAAGCCGCTGAAGTGGAACCCGGCGGACATCGGCCGCTTCATGGTGTTCTTCGGGCCGATCAGCTCGATCTTCGACCTGACCTGCTTCGCCTTGATGTGGTACGTGTTCGATGCACGCACGCCGGCCGACCAGGGCCTGTTCCAGTCCGGCTGGTTCGTGGTGGGCCTGCTGACCCAGACCCTGATCGTGCACATGATCCGTACGCCGAAGGTGCCGTTCCTGCAGAGCATCGCCGCACCGCCGCTGCTGGTGATGACCGGCCTGATCATGGCCATCGGCGTGGCCCTGCCGATGAGCCCGCTGGCTGGCTACTTCAAGCTGCAGGCCCTGCCGACCGGCTACTGGCCGTTCCTGGTGGCGATCCTGTTCGGCTATGCGGTGCTGACCACCGCACTGAAGAAGTTCTACATCCGTCGCTACGGCTGGCAGTAAGCGCCCGCCGCCTTGTCCAGGGAGAAACACAATGGACATCAATCCGAACCTGCCGGCGTTCAACGCCGGCGCAACCCTGAGCTCGCTGATCAGCCTGTCGGTGGCATTCGTGCTGGGCACGGCCATCGGCCTGGAACGGCAGCTGCGCCAACGCACCGCCGGCCTGCGTACCAATACGCTGGTGGCGGTCGGTGCGGCGGTGTTCGTGGACCTGGCCGTGCGCTTCCATGACCTGTATGGCGGCCCGCCCTCACCGCTGCATGTAGTGGCCTATGTGATCTCCGGCGTCGGCTTCCTCGGCGCGGGCGCGATCATGAAGGACGGTGCGCAGGTGTCCGGCCTGAACACCGCCGCCACCCTGTGGGGCTCGGCGGCGGTCGGTGCCTGTGCGGGCATCAAGCTGCTGCCGGAGGCGGTGATGGCGGCGATGTTCGTGCTGGCCGCCAACACCCTGCTGCGGCCAGTGGTGAACCGCATCCAGCGGCAGCCGCTGCCGGAGGCGTTCAGCGAGGCGACCTATGCGATCAACGTGGTCTGCCAGCGCGAGCAGCAGGCCGAGGTGCTGGACCAGCTGTTGCTGCTGCTGGAACAGGCGCACTACCCGGTACGCGCGGTGGACCAGCGCCCGTTCGGCGAGCGCGACGTGGAGATTGAAGCGGTGTTGTATGCCACCACCGTCGATGCCGGTGAGCTTGACGCGGTGCTGGCAACGCTGGCGACCACGCCCGGGGTGTTGCAGGGGTTCTGGAACGCCAGCCTTGAGGAATAGCGGCTCGGTAGTGCCGGCCGCTGGCCGGCAACCTCATGGACGCCGGCAACACCGTGCACCGCCTTGGTGGGTGCCGACCTTGGTCGGCACAGACCCCGGTTATGCCGGCCGCTGGCTGGCAACCTCATGATCTCCGGGGAAGTCCTGCAGCTGCCGGCCAGCGGCCGGCACTACCGGGCATCGCGTTGATGCGTGCCGGCATCCACCAAAGGCGGCTTTGCTATCCTTTCCCCCCACGCCAGGGAGCCGTTCCGATGCCATCGCTGTCGCCCCGTCGCCCCCTGGTGCTGCTGGCCCTGATCGTCGTGATGGCGGCGATCTTCCTGATCGACACCGTCACCGACTACGCGGTCGCCGCCGCCTGCTTCTACGCAGCGGTCATCCTCGCCGCATCGCGCATACTGAGCGCGCGCGGGCTGATCACGCTGGCCATCGCCTGCATCGCGCTGACCGGGCTGAGTTTCTTCCTGACCCGCTTCGGCACCTACCGCATCGGCCTGGTCAACTCGGTCATCGGCATGCTGGTGATCGGCATCACCACCTACCTTGCCCTGAACATGGAAGCGGCCAAGGCCGCCGTGCAGGAAGCGCAGGGCCGCCTGCTGCGGGTGGCGCGCGCTTCCACCGTGGGCGAGCTGACCACCTCCATTGCGCATGAAGTGAACCAGCCGCTGGCGGCCATCGCCAGCAGCGCCGAAGCCTGCCAGCGCTGGCTGGCGCAGGACCCACCAAACGTGGACAAGGCACGGCAGACCGTGGCCCGCATCCTGGCCGATGCGCATCGCGCCGGCGACGTGATCGCTCGTATCCGCGGCCTGACCCAGGGCGCGGCACCGGAACGACGCGCCTTCGATCTGAACCAGGCGGTGGAAGAAATGCTGGCATTGTCGCGCAGCGAGCTGGACCAGCACGGCGTGGCCGTGGCGCTGCTGCTGGACGCCGACCTGCCGCCGGTGCAGGCCGATCGCGTGCAGGTGCAGCAGGTGATCGGCAACCTGATCCTCAACGCGGTGGACGCGATGGAAGCTGTGCCCGCCGCCGACCGGCGCCTGTCGCTGCTGACCCGGCGTGACGGCCAGCGGGTCAGTCTCAGTGTGCGTGACCGCGGCGTCGGCCTGCCCGCCGACCATCCCGAGCGGGTGTTCGATGCGTTCTGGACCACCAAGTCACACGGACTGGGCCTTGGGCTCAGCCTGAGCCGTTCGATGATCGAGGCCAACGACGGCCAGATCCGCGCCGAACGACCGGCAGGCGGCGGTGCCTGCTTCGTGTTCGACCTGCCCATCGCCACGGATTCTCCCCATGCGTAAGCCCGCTGCACCTATTGCCGACCCGGCCCCCATCGTCTACGTGATCGACGACGATCCGTCGGTGCGCGCCGCGCTGGAAGACCTGCTGGCCTCGATGGGCCTGCAGGTACGGGCCTTCGCCTCCACCCAGGCGTTCCTCGAACACGAACTGGAAGACGCACCGGCCTGCCTGGTGCTGGACGTGCGCATGCCCGGCCAGAGTGGCCTCGAATTCCATCGCACGATGGGCAGCCACGGCCTGCAGCTGCCGGTGGTGTTCATCACCGGCCACGGCGACATCGCGATGGGCGTCAACGCGATCAAGGACGGTGCCATCGAGTTCCTGACCAAGCCGTTCCGAGACCAGGAGCTGCTGGATGCGATCCACAAGGGCATCGAGATCGACCGCCAGCGCCGTCGCGACGGCGAGGCACTCGATGCCCTGCAGCAGCGCTGGAACACGCTCAATGCCGGCGAGCGCGAAGTGGTCGATGGCGTGGTGCGCGGCCGTCTCAACAAGCAGATCGCCGGCGACCTGGGCGTCAGCGAGATCACCGTGAAGGTGCGCCGCGCGCAGGTGATGCGCAAGATGGGCGCACGCACCCTGGTCGACTTGGTGCGGATGTATGACCGCTTACAGGCCGGCAGCAGTTGAGTGCAACGCCGGCCAGTCCTACTCCGGGTCAGGCAGCGTGTACTGCAGCCGGTAGTCGTGGCGACCGTCGCTGATGGTGATCTCCAAAGTGCCGGTCAGGCCGAGCAGCCCTTCGCTGCCGGAATCGGGCACCACGATCACGCTCAGCTCCGGAACACCGCGGGTCATCACGCCGTTGTGCTGCAGGGTGAATGCACCCTCGCGCCCGGCCAGCGTGGCCGTCACGCGCCCAATCGCCACGTAGCCGGCCGAGCCCTGCACCGGCGTGCGGAAGGCCAGCATCTGGCCGACGCTGCTGCCCCGCAGGTCGCCGGCGAAGGTCTTGTTGATCGACATCACCGCGATCGGGCCGTCGTTGCCACCGATCGGCCGCAGATCCACTTCAAACGTACCGTGTGCTTCGCCCTGCATCCTGCTCTCCCGTCTGATCGGTTGAACGCTGCTACTTCTTCGTTGCCAGCACGATCACCCCGGCCAGCACCAGGCCGATGCCGCTCCACTCCCGCAGGCTCGGCCGTTCGCCCAGCAACAGATAGGCGAGCACGATCACCAGCACCACGCTGAACTTGTCCACCACCGCCACCTTGGCCAGCTCGCCGCTCTGCAATGCGCGGAAGTAGAACAGCCACGACGCGCCAGTGGCCAGCGCGGAAAGCACCAGGAACAGCTGGGTGCGCCCGGGCAGCAGCAACGGATTGGACCATTTGCCGGTGACCACCACCAGCGGCAGGATCACCGCCGCCACCACCAGGGTGCGGATGGCCATGGCCAGGTCCGAGTCGACACCCTTGACGCCCACCTTGGCGAACAGCGCGGTCAGCGCCGCGAACACGGCAGACAGTCCAGCCCAGATCAACCACTGAGGTAGGTTCTGCACGAAGGCCTCGCTTGCCTGCACCGGCATGTGCGCCAACGCTACTCCACCCTGCCATCGGTGGGGCTTCACCTGCCCGTCACCGCCGCTACAATGGGCACGGAATCGCCAGGGGGGCGATCTGCAGGGAATGCACCATGCGTGAACAGGACATCATCCTCGCCCTTGCCGGGCCAGCCGCCCTCGACCGGGCCGCCCTGCCGTGCAGCACTCGGCTGCCGCTCCCCTTCCCCTTCATTTCGCAGCAACCTGCCCGTTCGGCGCGGCAGGTTTCTCATTGCTTGTCCTGACCGGAGCCGTCGAAATGCCCGAGAACACTCTCCTTGCCACGCCGGCCGCTACCGCGCCGATCAAGTACCTCGACCGCGCCATGGCCACGCTGCGCAGCCTGGGCCTGGCCGCCCCCCAGGACAACAACGCACCGGCCATCGCGCTGGTCTCGCAGCTGTCCACCCTCGACCAGGGCCGCGTGGTGGCCATTGCCCGCGTGCTGCAGCAGTCCGGCCATTTCAATGCCGTGATGCGTGATGAAATCAGCTCGGCCAAGGTGTCCGACCGCTATACCGAGATCATCCGCGCCTTCGGCAGCATCCGTGACGACGCCAGCACCATGGTCGAACAGGTGCGCGACGGCAAGATCGACATGGGCGAACGCCTGCAGAACCTGTGGATGAAGGTCACCCGCGGTGACATCCCGAGCCGGTTCGAGAAGATCCGCCGTACGTTCCTGGAGGTCAGCCGCGATTCGGCCGAGTAGCTGCAGCGCGAATCGCGCGTGCTGGAGATGTACGGCGACTTCCGCCTGTCGATCAAGGATGCCGAAATCCAGGCGCATGAGCTGTTGAAGCTGCAGGAGCAGGTGCTGGCCGATGCGCGCGAGGCGCTGAAGCAGGCGCAGCAGCGCGTGGAGTCGGCCGACCCGGCCGCCGATGCCGCCGATACCGGCCGCCTGGTGATGGCCCGCGATGAAGCTCTGCGCAACAACCAGGCGGAGGAGTCGCGCTACCAGCTGGCCAAGGACCTGGCCGAGAACCTGCAGGTGAACTACGCCACCTCCGAGGCGATCATGCTGCGCGTGCACCAGTCGCACGAGGTCAAGCGCCGCGTCAACGAGCGCTCGGTGGTGTTCTTCTCCACCAATGAAACCAGCTTCACCGCCTTGAACCTGGCCTTCACCACGCAGATGGGCCTGCACGAGTCCACGCAGGCGCTCAATGCGATGACCGAGGGCACCTCCAAGGGCCTGGAAGCGGTGGCCAACATCGGTGATGAGGTACTGCACGAGGGCCTGAAGGCAGGCTACGGCGCCACCATCGGCGTCGATTCGGTGCGCAAGCTGGTCGATGCGGTGGTGCGCTTCCAGGAAACATCGCTGCAGGAGATCGAGCAGCTGCGCGGCCAGGCCACCCGTGATTCGGCCGAGATCGCCGAGTATGTCGAACAGGGCAAGCAGCGCTTCGCCGCGCTGCTGCAGGCACCGCCGAGCCCGGAGTCGCGCTGAGGTGAGTGCGACGATGGCCCCTGCCGAGCTGCAGGATGCGCTGCTGACCATGGATGTGGTCGACCAGCTGCGCTACCGCAATGCCGAAATGAAGGCGCTGGCCGACAGCGGCCATGACAGGGCGACGCTGAAGCAGCGCCTGCTTGAGCTGTACCGCTCGCAGGGCATCGAGGTCTCCGACGAGATCCTCGAGGCCGGCATCCAGGCCCAGCGTGAGCAGCGCTACCTCTATGCCGCGCCGCGTGGCTGGAAGGCCTGGCTGGCGCGGCGCTGGATCGATCGGGCCCGGCTGTTGAAGTGGACGCTGCTGGCGGCCTTCCTGCTGCTGGTGCTCGGCATGCTGCTGGTGATGGCGCGCAGCTTCGGTGCGTTCGTGCATGAGAGCAACGTGCAGAAGAACGTGCAGGTGCTGAACGACAAGGTGGCCGCGCAGCAACAGGAGGCTGCCGCAGCGCGCGCCCTTCTGGCCGGGCAGGAACAGGCCCTGCAGGGGCTGCTGCCACGTGCCACGGCCAGCGGCGAGCGCCTGCAGCCACTGACCGAAGGCGCACAGGCCGCGCTGGCCGAAGCACAGCGGCGCTTTGCCGGCGTGCCCGCCGCCATGGCGAACCTGCCCACCCTGATCCACAAGGACAAGCTCACGCGTATCAGCAGCGGCGGCAGCGCCACCGGCGAACAGGCAGCCGCCCAGGTGGAACAGCACCGGCTGGCCGCCGCGCAGCTGCTGGCGCAGGCCAGGGAAACCCTGCCCACACTGACCGAGCGGGTGACCACCCTCGGCCAGGCCATCGATGCCAGCGAACTGCTGGACACCACCAATGCGGCCGCAAAAGCAGCACGCCTCACTCCGGACGCGGAGAAGGTACGGGCACGCGCCTACACCGGCGGCGACGTCGCACTTCGCGCCGGGGACATGGCCGCAGCCGGCCAGGCGGTGACCACCCTGAAGGACCTGATCGGCAGTGCCGACAAACTGGCCGCGCTCAACGAACGGTTGGCCCAGCTCAAGGCCGACGGCCTGGCCACGGGCGTTGCTGGCGAGGACCGCAAACGGCTGGAACGTGCGCTGGACCAGGCCGCCCAGCTGATCCGCGTCGAGACACTGGCCGAGGCCGGACCGGCGATGGACGAGGTCGCCCAGCTGGTGGCGTTGCTGTCGCAGACCCTGGTCTACCGCATCGTCAACCGCGACGATGAGCGCACCGGCGTCTGGCGCTACAACGAAAAGGCCAACGGTGGCCGCAATTACTACCTGGTGACCGAAGCACTGGACGAGGCCGGCAAGGCCACCGAACTGCTGATCCGCAATGAGGAAACCGGCAAGGACGAATGGGCCTCGCTGTTCGCCGTGCGCGTGCCGGAGGCAACCTACAACCGGGTTGCCGCGGACAAGCAGGACAACGGCATCATCGAGGACGACCAGATCGGCAGCAAGCCGCGCGGCAGCCTGTCGCCGCGTTTCCGCATGCCCACCACCGGCGGCTACATCACCGAATGGTGATGGGTAAGGAACTGACATGAGAGATCTGAACGACGCGATTGCCGATGTCGAAACCGATATCGGCCAGGTGCAGGCACAACTGGCCACGCGTGGCGACCAGTGCCGGGAACTGATCAAGGAACAGGAAGCGCTGCACGGCCGGGTCCGCGAGGACTTCAATGCACTGGCCCGCCTGCAGGCCGAGGCGGCCACTGATTCGCCGCCGGTGGTGGCCAGGGACCTGCTGCAACAGTCCAGCGCCGACCTGCAGCGCCGCGATCGCAAAGCGGCGGTGCTGGCCGACGAGCTGCAGGCGCTGCTGGACATCGAACAGTCACTGCAGCAGCGCTCGCAGGAGGCCGTTGCCACACGCGACGCCGCCGGCGGCCAGTGGCAGGCCCTGCAGAAGCAGGTGGACACCACGCTGGAAGCGGAACCCACCTACAGGGTGCTGCAGGACGACCTGCAGCTGGCCGAGGCGCGCGCCGACACAGTGGAGCGCATGGCCGCCTCTGCGCAGTCGGAGCATGACGCCAAGGCCGGCGCCTATCAGGCCGACCCGATCTTCATGTACCTGCACCGTCGCAGCTTCGGCAGCGCGGCCTATCGCGGCTGGCCGCTGGTGCGCACCGTCGATGGCTGGCTGGCCGAGCTGTGCGGCTTCGACCGTGCCCGCCGCGAGTACGCCACGCTGGTCGAGCTTCCGCCCTATCTGCAGGAACATGCCGGACGGGCCCGTGCCGACGTCGAGGCGGCCCGCCAGCCGGTGCAGCAGGCCCGCGACGCCGCACTCGCCCATGCCGGCGGCGACCCGCTGCGCCAGCAGTTGCAGACGGCACAGAGCGCAGTGGCGCAGGCGCTGTTGGCCGAGCAGCTGCATCGGCAGACCGTGGATGCCAAGCAGGCACAGATCGATGGTTTCCGCAGCTGGACCGATGCCGAAGGCGGCGCCCTACTCACCGCGCTGGCGCGCACGCTGTCGGCCAAGAGCATGGACGACCTGTACCGGCGCGTCGCCGCCACCGCCTCCGGCGAGGACGATGCCGTGCTCGAACGTATCCATCGCAGTCGCCTTCGCCTGGGCGAGATCGATGGCATGGTGGGCGAGCACACCCGCGAAATGGCCGTGCTGAAGAAGCGCCTGGACAGCCTGCAGGCTGCGCGCAGGAGCTACCAGGCCGCTGCGGATATCGAGCGCCAGGCGTACGAGGCACCGAGCTACCGGGCCGCCGCCCCGGCCACCGTCGCCGCGTCCTTCTTCAGCACCACCAGCAGCCGAAGCACCACCCGCTCCTCTGGCAGCCTGTTCGACCTGCTTGCGGGTGGATCCAGCAGTTCAAGCTCTCCTTCAAGTTCCAGTTCCAGCTCGAGTTCAAGCTCCAGTTCCAGCGGCAGCAGCTTCCACAGCGGCGGCGGCATCAGCGGTGGTGGTGGCTTCAAGACCGGCGGCGGGTTCTAGCCCTGCACCTGCCGGGTGCGCCGCTTCAGCCGCGTGTCCAGCAGTCCAACGCCCAGCAGCACCAGGCTGGTCAGCCATCCGGCGGCCAGCAGGTGTATCCATGGCAACGCCAGGCCCAGCACCAGCAGCGCGGCGGCGCCCAGCAGATGCGAGCGCGGCGCGTGCCCATAGACCACGCGCTTGTACAGGGCGCTGCCCAGCAGATAGATCAGCGGTCCCGCCACCATCACGGTGGCGTATACCGTGGTGACGGCCGCCGCCGGGTGGTCCATGACCAGATCGTTGCCCACTGCCGTGGCGATGATGCCGGCGATCAGCAGTGCATGCACGTAATGGAAGTTGGCGCCCATCCGTCCGGGGTCTTCGGCGTGGGTGATGGCCTCGGTGGCATCACGGCTGGAGATGCCGAAGTACAGCCACCACATGGCAATCGTGCCAGCGAAGGTGGCAAGGACCGCGGATACCACCTGCAGGCTCCAGTGCTCGACTTCGCTGAGCACGCCCCCGGTGGCCAGCAACGTCTCGCCCAGCGCGACGATCACGAACAGCTGGCAACGTTCGGCCAGGTGACCGCCCTCGATGGTCCAGTCGCGGGTGTGCGAACGCCCCATGCCCGGGAACGCAAATCCGAACATCGGCGAGATGTACTCGCAGGCCACCGCCACCGCCCACAGTGCCAGCCGCAGGTTGCCTTCGGCTGCGGCGCCGGCCAGCCAGAAGCAGGCCGCGACGCTGACCCAGGCCAGCATGCGGCGGAAATTCGGCGCCAACGGATGGTTGCGGCCGACCTCCAGCAGCACGAACGCGGTTCGCCCTACCTGCATCGTGGCGTAGGCGCCGGCGAACATCCATGCGCGATCGGCGAATGCCTCGGGAATGGACGAGGACATCAACAGCGCCAGCAGCATGGTCGCGAACAACAGGCCACGGATGCGCGGCGCCTGAGGGTCGAACCAGTTGCTGACCCAGCAGGCGTACTGCCAGCCGAGCCAGACCGCGAACCACAGCACCAGCGTCTGCAGCACGCCGGCCAGGTCCAGGTGGTGCAGCAGGTGATGGCTGAGCTGGGTGACCGCGAACACGTAGACTAGGTCGAAGAACAGTTCTTCGTAGGTCACGCGGGCATGATGGCCATCACGGTGGCGCAGCGCGGGCAGGCGTAGTCGGGTACTCATGGAACTCCTTCAGCGCGCCAGGCGCCAGTACAGGAAGCCGGCCAGCAGCGCCGGCACGGCGAATACCAGCAGCAGGATCGGCAGCTCCTCGCGCACTGCATAACCGGCCTTGCTGACCCCCACCCACATGTTGGCCACGGCCACCAGCAGCCAGGTGGCGATGAATGCGATCAGCGCCGTGGGCAGCTGCGAGGTGCCCACGCTCCAGAGATGGCCGAACAGCAGGAACACCCCCAGCAGCAGCACGCCTGCGGTGATCACCAGAATCACATGCATCCGTCGATCTCCTTGAATCCCCAGGCAGGCTAGCCCGGGCCGATTCTGCGCTCCAGCCGATGATCGTGGTTTCACTTTCCAGCCGCCACGAACAATCGGCGTCGCCGGCTCCGCATAGCAAACGCGAACGGTTCCCATTAGTATTGCGTCATCGCGCGGGGATGCCCGCCCTGCGCCCGCCCTTCGTCCTTGCTGCCGGTCCGGATGTCCCAGCTGCCTTCACCCCACCCGCCTGCGCTGCCGCTGGTGTCTTCGCTGGTGCGCCACTACGAGGAACTGGTGGATTACCTGCGTCGCCGCTTCCGCTCGCCCGGGCTGGCCCGCGAAGTGGTCCACGATGTCTGCGTACGCCTGCTGGAGCGACCGCCCGTGCACGACGCACGGCAACCGATCGCGCTGCTGCGCCGGATCGCCCACGACGCGGCGGTGGACCGCTGCCGCGCCGAAGACCTGCGCCGGCACTGGGTCGAGCCGCGCGCCGAACTGCCCGAGGGCGCCTGCCCGCGCCCCGGGCCCGAGCAGCAGGCGCAGGGCATGCACGCGCTTGAGCACTTGAGCATCACCATCGAGCGGATGCCCTGCCGGCGCCAGCAGGTTTTCATCCTGCACAAGATCCACGAGCTGCCACAGGCGGAGGTCGCCCAGCGCATGGGCATCGGCCTGAAGGCGGTGGAACGCCACCTGCGCCTGGCAATGGCCAACTGCCGCCTTCACGCGGGGCTGCAATGAGCCGCACGCCCGCCCCTTCCGAACCGCCACCGCCATCCACCTCCACCGAGCAGGTACTGGAGCAGCACCGCGACGCCTTGAAGCAGCGCTTCCCGATGCCGGGCCCTGAAGCACTGCAGCGCCGGCGTAGTGCTGGCCCCACCAAGGCCGCGCTGGCGTTGCTGCTGGTGGCCGCCGGCACCCTGCTGGCGGCCGACCCGGCCTGGCAGATACGCGATTACCAGACCGCCGTCGGCGAACGCCGCAACGTCACCCTGCCCGACGGCAGCCAGGTGCTGCTCGATGCAGGCACCCGCCTGCAGGTGCGCCGCCACCTGCGCTCGCGGCAGGTGCTGCTGGTGCGCGGCCAGGCGCGCTTCGAGGTGCAGCACTCGGCCTGGCGCCGCTTCCAGGTCGATGCCGGTCCGGTGCATGTGCGCAACTACGGCACCGTGTTCGACGTGGACCGCCAGGGTGATCTGAGCGAGGTGACCCTATGGCGCGGCGAGGTGGGCGTGCGCGTCGACGGCAGCGAGGCCGAGCAACGGCTGAAGCCGGGCCAGCGCCTGCTGGCCCAGGCAGGATCGCTGTCGCCCCCCGAAGCGGTCAGCCCGGACCGGGCCGACTGGACCCACGGGCGGCTGCAGTTCGATCGGCTGCCGCTGTCGGAGGTGCTGCGCATCCTGCAGCGCTACCACGACCGCCCGATCGTGCTGGATGACCCGGCGCTGGGCCCGCTGCTGGTCTCGGGCGTGTTCGATGCCGATCGCGCCGAGACCGCCGTGGCACTGCTGCCGGACATCCTGCCGGTGCAGCTGCGGACCGCCGCCGACGGCAGCCTGCACCTGCGCGCCCGCGATTGATCGCCGTTGCAAGGGTGGGTTGCGCGCCCTCCCATCCGGCAGGTGTCTGAACCCCTCCGAAGGACCTCCACATGACCCGCCCCGTTCCGCCTGCCGCACTGCGCCGGTTGGCCCCCACCCTGCTTGCCGCCTGCCTGTGTGCGGCACTGCCCGCCGCCGCTCAGACATCGACACCGGCCGCCGTGGAATTCCACCTGCCCGCAGGCTCCCTGCAGGCCTCGCTCAACGCGCTGGCCCGGCAGAGTGGCATCCAGCTGCTGTTCGCCGCGGAAAGCGTAGGCGGGCGCAATGCACCGGCACTGGACGGCCGCTACACCCCACACGAGGCGCTGCAGCGCCTGCTGGCCGGCCAGGGCCTGGCACTGCAGGAACTCTCGCCGGGCGTCTTCGTGCTGAGCGTGGCGGCCACTGCACCGGCGCCGGCCAAGGCCACCCCGCCTGCGCGCCCCGCGCCGCAGGCCGCAGCCACCTCACTGGCCCGCGTCACGGTATCGGCGTCCACCGCACGCATGCCGCAGGGCGAGACCGCCATGCCCAACACCATCACCGTGCTGACCCGCGAGGACATCGCCCAGCAGCTGGCGCTGGGCTCGGATGTCTCGCGCGTACTCTCGTCACAGATCCCGGCGTTTGCGCCTGCCCGCGAGAAGATGTCCAACTACGGCGAAACCATGCGCGGCCGCGGCATCCTGTACATGGTGGACGGCGTGCCGCAGTCCACACCGCTGCGCGATGGCTCGCGTGACTCGCACACCATCGATGCGGCGATGATCGAACGCATCGAAGTCATCCACGGTGCCAACGCCCTGCAGGGCATCGGCGGTACCGGCGGCATCGTCAACATCATCACCCGCAGTGCGCCCAGCGAACCCGGGGCGTTCCTGTTCGACACCAACCTCAGCTACAGCAGCGCGCTGCCCCGCCGCCACGACGACAACGGCCAGCGCGCGTCGGCACTGGTGGGCATGCGTGGCGAGCAGTTCGACCTGGTGGCCGGCCTGGCCTACGAGCGCCAGGGCCTGTTCCATGACGGCGAGGGGCGCTCGATCGGCACCAACGCGCAGGGCGAACTGATGGATTCGACCTCGTCGAACGTGTTCGCCAAGCTCGGCTGGAACATTGCCGAGGGCCACCGCCTGCAGCTGATGGCCAATCGCTACGAGCTACGCGGGCTGGACAACTACCTGGCGGTGAACGGTGACTACCGCACCGGTCGCCCGACACTTTCGGTGCCCGGCGATACCCCTCTGGACCCGCCGATGAACCGCTCGCGCTCGCTGACCATGGACTACAGCGCCGCCGATCTGTTGGGTGGCCGCTTCCAGGCCCAGGCCTTCGCGGTGGACTTCGAAGGCCGTTACGGCGCCAGCCAGTGGGACCCGTGGGGCAACACCGGCGCCAATGCCGCCTGGGACCAGACCCAGAACGAATCGGACAAGCGTGGCTTCAAGCTCACCCAGAGCTGGAGCCGCATCGCCGGCACCACGCTGGACGTGACCCTGGGCCTGGACGGCCTGCGTGACCGCACCCACCAGGTCCTGCTGGCCAGCGGCATGAACTGGGTGCCATTGACCACCTACCAGAGCCTGTCGCCGCTGCTGCAGCTGCACTGGTGGCCGACCGACCACCTGATGCTGTCCGGCGGCCTGCGCTACGAAAAGGGCGAACTGGAAGTAGGCGACTACACCACCCTGCCCCGCTATGGCGCGCGCAAGGTGGCCGGCGGCAAGCCGACCATGAGCGAGACCCTGCCCAACTTCGGCGCGGTCTGGTACATCAACGATCGCCTCAATGCCTATGCCTCGTACTCGGAGGGTTACACCGTGGCCGATGTCGGCCGTGTGCTGCGCGCGATCAACCGGGACGGCCAGCGCGTGGAAAGCCTGGTGGACCTGTCACCGGTGGTGTCGGACAACCGCGAGATCGGCCTGGAGTACGACGATGGACGCTTCAGCGGCGATATCGCGTACTACACCTCTGAATCGAAGCTCGGCTCGGTGCTGGTCTACGACGCAGGCATCGATGCCTACAACGTGCAGCGCCAGGCCACCCGCGTGGAGGGTTTCGAGAGCAACCTGCGGCTGCGGCTGGGCGGGAGTCGCCTTGGCCTGGGCTATGCGCGCGCCAACGGCCGCTACGATGCCAACGTCGATGGCCAGCTGGACAGCGACCTGGCCGGCGTCAACATCGCACCGAACCGACTGACCGCGTTCTGGGAACAGAACTGGACGCCGCAGCTGAGCACCCGCCTGCAGGCCAGCCATGCCTTCGACCGCGACTTCGACCTGCAGGGGGCACGCGTGGCCGAGTTCAAGGGCTACACCACCGTAGACCTGGTCGCGCGCTATGCGCTGGACAAACACGCCTTCACGCTGGGCGTGCAGAACCTCGCCAACAAGCAGTACATCAGCTACTACTCGCAGACCACGCCGTCGAACCCGAGCTACTTCTCCGGGCGCGGCCGGGTGCTGACGCTGGGGTGGCAGTACCGGTACTGAACCTGCACGGGGCCCGGGGCGATGTTGCCCCGGGCCCAGGCCACACGCCCCGGATCAGGCGGCGTAGCGCCGCTCACCCTGCAGCCAGGTTTCCATCACCTTCAGGTCGATGATCCTCGCCGGATCGATCGTGAGCGGATCGCGGTCGAGGATGACCATGTCAGCGTATTTGCCGTGCTCCAGGCTGCCGACGATGTCGTCCACCCGGCACTGCCATGCCGCATCGATGGTCACTGCGCGCAGCGCCTGCTCGACACTGATGCACTCTTCCGGGTTCAACACTTCGCCGCCATCACGCATGCGCCGGTTCACCG
Organism: Stenotrophomonas sp. S4; assembly: GCF_054187805.2. Classification (NCBI taxonomy): domain Bacteria; kingdom Pseudomonadati; phylum Pseudomonadota; class Gammaproteobacteria; order Lysobacterales; family Lysobacteraceae; genus Stenotrophomonas; species Stenotrophomonas sp. S4. Next base: position 2,521,679 of record NZ_CM196188.1, read on the forward strand.
CGTTGTCGATGTAGCGCAACGGTTCGATGGTGGTGACGTTGAAATCGGAGTGCAGCGAAATGCGCAGACCGCCCGCCAGCGCCGACCGGCAGGGATCGTAGAGATCAGCGCGCTGCGGGCCGAGGATGTTGTCCCGGAAGGCTTTCCCCCAGTAGTACACGTGCCCGATCAGGAACGAAGGCGAAACCTTCAGATAGCCCAGGCGGACGATCTGCTCAGGATGCAGCACGCTGCAGTGCTCGATGCGATGGCGATGATCGGCGCGCGGGGTCTTTGCAAGCACCGCCTGATAGACGTTCAGCGTGGTGTCGATTGCCGCATCACCATTCGCATGGATTCCCACCTGCCAACCGAGGTCGTGCGCGCGCTGCACCCCGGCTATCAACTCGGCTTCGGTGTAGTTCAATGCGCCTCGCTTGTCCGAACCCAGATAATTCTCGCGCTGATAGCCCGTCTGCGCCTGGTTGGAGCCATCGGACCAGAACTTGATACCGGTCAGGCGGAATCGATCATTGCCATCGCCGGGCCTGAGGCCGCGCTTGATCCAGTCGTCCATCAGATCGGAGGTGAGGAATCCCGAGTAGCGGATGGGAGGATTCTTCGCCATCACTCCATTGAGCACGTCCAGGTCCGTCGTGCCGCCGGTGCCAATACCTGCGTCATGCAGGCTGGTGCAGCCCGCCTTGGTCGCGTCCGCGAACAACTGCTGGATCAGCTCGGCATAGCGTTCCGGGCTGGGCATCGGCATTGCCGCCATGAACGGTTTCATCGCAGGAGATTCCTGCATGCGCCCCGTGAGCTTCCCGTCCGCTCGATCGTAGCGCCCCTGGTCGGGATCGGGCGTTGCATCGGTGACACCGGCTGCAGCGAATCCTTTCGTATTGCTGTAGGCGATGTGCCCATTGGACTCCAGCACGAACACCGGATTATGGGCCGCCACATCGTCCAGCGCCTGCATCGTGATGGCCTTGCCGGGCATCAGCGAGGGGTCGATACCCTGCGCGACCACCCATTCGCCGGGCTTGCTCGCACTCGCTGCAGCACCGATCTTCGACAGCGCCTCGGCCAGCGTGCCGGTACTGAACGGTGTCACGTCCACCCAGTCGGACAGCATCGCCATCGCCGAGTGCATATGCGGGTCGATGAAGCCTGGCAGCAGCGCCCTGCCGCGCAGGTCGACCACATCGGTCTGGCGCCCCCGATGCAGCATGACTTCCTCGTGGCTGCCCGTGGCCAGGATCCGCCCCTGGCGAACCGCGACCGCCTGCACCTTGCCCTTGGGCCCGAGCGTATGGATCGGACCGCCATGGAAAATCCGATCCGCCGGCCCTGCCAGGTTCGGCGCAGGCGTAGCGGAGAACGCCGCCAGCGGTACGGCCGCCCCGGCCAGCACCGCCGCCCCCAACCCGACCATCCCGCCCAGAAACTCGCGACGTGCCTGCAGGAATGCTGCGGCCCCTGGATTGCACACAATGCACATGCGCCTGCTCCTTCCTTGTGGTCGCTGCAGGCTACCCCGTGCAATGCGAACACGTTGCGAACTGCATCGCCCTTTCACGGCAGTTGTCGCGCCAGTATTCCGGCACCCGCAACCCGGGCTCATGGCAGGCATGAGGAATGATCGAAACGGCATCGGAAAGCACCGTGCTAGCCTCGACCCACCTTCCCGATACCCCTTTCACATGCGCCCGCACATGCTCGCCCTCATGCTCGCCGCAGTACTTCCGATCACCCACGCCAGCGCTGCCGAAGCACCCCTGCCGCAGCTACGGGCCTACACCGTGGACGCCTCGTGGCTGCAGCCGATGGCGCCGCTGCAGATCGCCGACCACACGTGGCAGATCGGCACGCAGGACCTGACCGCGCTACTGGTGCAGACCGCCGACGGCGCGGTGCTGCTCGACGGCGGCATGCCGCAGATGGCCAGCCACCTGCTGGACAACATGAAGGCGCGCGGCGTGACGCCTCAGGATCTGCGGCTGATCCTGCTCAGCCACGCGCATGCCGACCATGCAGGCCCGGTGGCGGAACTGAAGCGCCGTACCGGTGCGAAGGTGGCGGCCAACGCCGAATCAGCGGTGCTGCTGGCGCGCGGCGGCAGCAACGACCTGCACTTTGGCGACGGCATCACCTTTCCACCGGCCAGCACCGACCGCATCATCATGGATGGCGAGGTGGTGACAGTGGGCGGCATCGCGTTCACCGCGCACTTCATGCCGGGGCACACCCCCGGCAGCACCGCCTGGACCTGGGCCGATACCCGCGATGGCAAGCCGGTGCGCATCGCCTATGCCGACAGCCTGAGTGCACCGGGTTACAAGCTGCAGGAGAACGCCCGCTATCCACGCCTGGTCGAGGACTACCGACGCAGCTTCACCACGGTGCGCGGCCTTCCCTGCGACCTGTTGCTGACCCCGCACCCGGGCGCCAGCAATTGGGACTACGCCGCGGGTGCCAAGGCCGGTGCCAAGGCACTGACCTGCAAGGCCTACGCGGATGCGGCCGAACAGAAGTTCGACGCACAGCTGGCCAAGGAAATCGCCGGGGCCCGCTGATTCTGTAGCGTCGAGCCATGCTCGACGCTACAGAGAGCAAGCCGAGCGTAGGCTCGGCTCTACATGGGGCGCACCGAAGGGTGCCGGTCAGGACGACCGGCACCCACGGCCTGTCAGCCGCCCTGGCCGTGCTGGGCGAACGGCTCGGTGCTGCCATCGGTGCGCACCAGCTCAACGGTATACGGCTGCACGTAGCCATCCGGCATTTCCATGCCCGGCGAGCCGGCCGGCATGCCGGGCAGCACCAGCCCGCGCGCGGCCGGGCTTTCGGCCAGCAGGCGCTTGATGTCTTCGGCCGGGATATGGCCTTCGACCACATAGCCGCCGATCTCGGCGGTATGGCAGGACGCCTTGCCGACCGGCACGCCCAGACGAACCTTGACCGGGTTCATGTCATCGGTATCGCGCACATCCACCTGGAAGCCTTCGGCCTTCAGGTGGTCGACCCAGATGCCGCAGCAGCCACAGCTGGCGGTCTTGTGCACGATGGCGATCGGCAGCGCCGGGTCCGCCTGCGACGGGCTGGCCTTGATCGGTGCCGCCGGGGCTTCGCTGGCGACCGGCGCAGCAGGCGATTCTTCAGCAGCACGCGCGCAGGCGGTGGTGGCCAGCACGGTGCCCAGCAGCAGGCCGAGGGAGAGAGAACGGTTCATGGTGTTGATTCCTTTGCAGATGCGGGCAATGCGGCCCGCTGCCCGCGCATCGAAGGCGCAGACAAGGTCGTAAGTAAGACGAGCAACTACGGCAGGCGCTTGAGGCCTGCAGGGAATCAACCGATGGGCGGCCGCAACGGGTCCGGCATTGGCGGCGATGCGCGTTGCTGGGCGCTGGCTGGCAAAGGCGCCTCACGCCAGGGCGACGCCGGCATTCCGCTCAGAGAGGCCAGCATGCCGAGACAGGCCGGGGGGCATTCGCACTCACCACTCTGGCAGACCGTTGATGCCGCCTCGTCGCAGCATCCGGGCATGGCAGCGGATTGCGGTGCGGCGCAGTGATCCGCATCGGCGGCCATGGTGTACGGCGATGAGGCAAGCGCCAGCGCCGGTGCGTTCAGCACCAGGGCAACAAGCAACATCCATCGCAGCAGCAGGCCAGGCAGGTTCACCCGTTGATGATAGCCGATGCGCGTGTCACGCAATCGCCGCCGCCATTGCACTCATCCGCACCGGGATCGACTTGGCCGCGGGCGTGCCGCTGATCCGGTTGTAGTAGCCCAGCGGCAACAACGGGTTCAGTTCGGGGTAGTAGCCGGCCAGCGCGCCGCGCGGCATCGGGTAGTCCAGTACGGTCAGGCCCTCGATGCGCCGCTGCACGCCATCGCCACTGATCGTCTCCAGGCTGACCAGCGCTTCCTTCTCCAGCCCGCGCGCCAGCCGGTCCTCGATGTTCATGAACAGCACCATACGATCGTTGTACACGCCGCGATAGCGGTCGTTGTAGCTGTAGATGGTGGTGTTGTACTGATCGTGCGAGCGCACCGTGGCCAGCCGCAGCATGTCCGGGTCGTGCACCGGATCGTCCACGTCCAGACCGGACATCACCAGGATGTTGGCCTTGCCGTTCGGCGTAGGCCACACGCGGCGACGCGGTGGAATGTCCAGATGGAAGCCGTGCGGCTGCTGGATGCGCTCGTTGAAGCCGGTGTAGATCTCCGGGTACACGGCAGCGATCAGTTCGCGGATGGGTGTGTAGTCATGCATGCACCCGGCCCAGTCGACCCTGCTGTGCGGCAGCGTGGCCATCGCCATGCGGCAGACGATTTCGACCTCGGGCAATACCTCCGCACTGACCGGTTCCAGCACACCGCGCGAGGCGGTGACGTTCGACATCGCGTCTTCGATGGTGACGAACTGCTCGCCGGCCGGCGTAATGATGCGCTCCGAGCGCGCCACCACCGGCAGGATCAGCGCATCGCGGCCGTGCACCAGATGGCCGCGGTTGAGCTTGGTGGCGATGCCGACCGTCAGCTCCAGGCCGCGCATCGCCTCGTACGCGCGCGGCGTGTCGGGCACCGCATGGATGAAGTTGCCGCCGAGGCCGATGAACACCTTGGCACTGCCATCCAGCATCGCTTCGATCGACTCGACCACGTGATGGCCGTGCTCGCGCGGCGGATCGAAGCCGAACACCTGCTGCACGCGGTCCAGGTAGGCCGGTTTGGGCTTCTCGTCGATGCCGACGGTGCGGTCGCCCTGCACATTGGAATGCCCACGGATCGGACCGATGCCAGCGCCGGGCTTGCCGAAGTTGCCGCGCAGCATCAGCAGGTTGGCCACCTGCTGCAGCAGGCGCGAGCCGTACTGGTGCTGGGTCAGGCCCATGCCGTAGCAGATCACGGTGGCCTTGGAACGGATGTAGATCTCCGCGCACCGGCGGATCTGCGCCTGCGAAATGCCGGACACCTGCACGATCTGGTCCCAGTCCTGCGCCAGCACGTCCTCGCGCAGCGCCTCCAGGCCCACGGTGTGTTCGGCCAGGAAGTCGTGGTCGAGCACGCGCTCGCCCTGCGCTTCGCGCTCGAACATCACCTTCATCATGCCCTTGATCAGGGCCAGGTCGCCGCCGATGCGGATGTGCACGAACTCACTGGTGATCTCGGTCGAACCGAACGTGGCCATCTGCACCACGTCCTGCGGTTCGGCGAAACGGATCAGCGCGCGCTCGGGCATCGGATTGACCGCCACGATCGGGATGCCGCGTTTGCGCGCCTCGACCAGGTTGCTCATCATCCGCGGCGAATTGGTGCCGGTGTTCTGGCCGATCACGAAGATCGCCTCGGCATGCTCGAAATCCTGCAGCACTATGGTGCCCTTGCCCACCCCGATGGCCGGCGGCAGGCCGCGACTGGTCGGCTCGTGGCACATGTTCGAGCAGTCCGGGAAATTGTTGGTGCCGAACTCGCGCACGAAGATCGAATACAGGAACGCGGCTTCGTTGGGCGTGCGCCCGGAGGTGTAGAACTCGGCCTGGTGCGGGCTGTCCAGCGCCTGCAGGTGGCGGCCGATCAGCGCGAAGGCCTCGTCCCAGCTGCACGGCACGTAATGGTCGGTCGCCGCGTCGTAGCGCATCGGCTCGGTCAGCCGGCCCTGCATCTCCAGCCAGTAATCGGTCTGCGCCATCAGTTCGGTGACGGTGTGCTGGGCGAACAGCTCACGACCGGCGCGGAACTGGGTGGCTTCCCAGGCCAGCGCCTTGGCGCCGTTCTCACAGAACTCCAGCTTCTTTCGTTCGTCAGCATCAGGGAACGCGCAGCTCGGGCACTTGAAGCCGCCGGGCTGGTTCATCGCCAGCAACGCCTTCGACCCCTTGCCGATCACGCTCTGCTGCAGCAGCACCTTGGCGGTCGCGCCGGCGGCACCCCAGCCACCGGCGGGCTGGTTGTAGGGCTTGTAACGCGGCGGCTTCTGCTCGGACATGTTCGGGAACCTGGCGGGAGGAACGCAGCAACGAACGGCACAATGCGGTCCGGCGGTACATTCAGTAGCACGACCAGCCGCTCAGTCAAGCACGGCCCACGGCGCTTCGCCAGAGGGGACAGGCTGTTTTCAGCACACCCTGCCATGGCAACGGTTACAGCCGCGTCTGCGAGCGACCACTGCGCTATTCTCGAAACCGCAGGCGGTGGCCCGCCCGCGTTTCTCCCTTGTCCGGACGCGTTGCATGCCTGATTCGATCCCGCCGCATACCCCGCCTGCCGGCACCGCGCAACGCCCGTTGCAGCGCTGGCGCAACGAGGGGCACCAGCAGCAGGTCGACGTGGTGGCCGAAGAGGTGCCGGTGGCGCTGCGCTACAACGGCGCTGCCTTCGCGGTGATGATGGCCACCCCGTGTGACCTGGAAGATTTCGCACTCGGGTTTTCGCTCAGCGAAGGGCTGATCGACACCCCGGCACAGCTGCTGTCGATCGACGTCCGCCCGCAGCTGGAAGGCATCGAACTACAGATGACCGTGGCCGACGAGGCGCCCGGCGCCGACCTGGACCCGGCCAATGGGCGCCTGCTGCCCGGTCGTGGTGGCTGTGGCCTGTGTGGTACGCGCCAGCTGGAAGAAGTGCTGCGCCCGTTGCCGCAGATCCGCGAGCGGCGCAGTTACCCGCCCGCCGCCCTGCAGCGGGCGTTGGCCACCTTGGCGCAGCACCAGCCGATGAATGCGGTGAGCGGTTCGACCCATGCCGCGGCCTGGGCCGATGCCAGCGGCCGGATCGGCTGGGTGCGCGAGGACGTCGGTCGCCACAATGCGCTGGACAAGCTGATCGGCGCACTGCATCACAACGAGCACGCCATCGACGGCGGCCTGCTGGTGATCTCCAGCCGCGCCAGCTACGAAATGGTCAGCAAGGCGGTGCGCGCCGGCGCCAGCGTGCTGGCTGCGGTGTCGGCGCCGACCGCGCTGGCGATCGACCTGGCCCGCAGCGCCGGCCTGTGCCTGGTCGGGTTCGCGCGGGAGAGCGGGTTCAATGTGTATACCCATCCCGAACGGCTTCGGCCGGACGACAGCCACGACAGCTGAGAACGGCCGGGAGCAAGGCGCCCCCGGCCTGATACACCTCAGCGCAGGGCCACCTTCGGGAAGTCCACCGGAACGTCGAACGCGACGTTGACGTAGTTGGTGAACAGGTTGAGCGCCACATGCGCGAGGATCTCCACGATCTGCTCATCATCGAAGCCCGCCGCACGCAGCGCCTGCACGTCGCCGTCGGCGATCTGCGCACGCTCCTCGACCACCTTCAGCGCAAAGTCGAGCGCCGCCGACGTGGCCGGATCGCTGGACTGGCCGATCTGCGCGGCGGCCATCTGCTCGCTGCTGGCGCCGGCCTTGCGGCCCAATGCCGTGTGCGCCGCGAGGCAGTACTCGCAGGCATTGCGGTTGGCGATGGCCACGGCGATCTGCTCGCCCAGCAGCGGCGACAGGCGACCGCCGCCCAGCGCGCCGAACGAACCCCACATGCTCTGCAGGGCGGCCGGCGAGTTGGCCACGGCGCGGAACATGGCCGGGGTGGCGCCGAACGCGGCGTGGACCTGGCCCAGCAGGGCCTGGCGGTCGGCGGTGGTGTTGGCGGCATCGATCAGGGGGACACGGGACATGGTGGATCTCCTTGGGAAAGCGCCCGGGATTGGACGACCCGCTCATCCTAGGTAGACTCAATGGACGCATCAGGCTCAATACGCCTCATATGTTCTCCAACCGTCCATGAGCATGCCCGCCGACAGCTCTCCACCCGACCGCCTATCCTCCCTGCTGGAACGCTTCCGGGTGCAGGCCGCGCTGTTCCACAGCGGTCCGCTATGCGGGCGCCATGCCTTCGAGCCACAGCCTGGTCGTGCGTTCCTGCACATCCTGCGCCGGGGTGAAATGGAGGTCCGCCATCCCGATGGCGATATCGCGCTGCCCCGGTTGAAGATCGACGCACCCAGCCTGCTGCTGTACCCGCAACCGCTGCACCATGTGTTCTTCAATGCGCCGCTGGATGGCCCGGATTTCACCTGCGCAACGCTGGACTTCGATGGCGGCGCGCGCAATCCGATCGTGCAGTCGCTGCCACCGGTGATGGTGGTGCCGCTGGCCGCGATCACCGAACTGGACGACACCCTGCACCTGCTGTTCACCGAGGCCGACCGCCAGCGCTGCGGGTCACGGCTGCTGACCAACCGCCTGTTCGAGGTGGCGCTGATCCAGATCCTGCGCTGGGTGGTCGATCACCCGGATGCCGCTGGCGTCAGCCATGGGCTGATGCGTGGGCTGTCCGACGCGCGGCTGGCACGCACGCTGGTGGCGATGCACCAGGCGCCGCACGACGAATGGTCGCTGCCACGGATGGCCGCGACCGCCGGCATGTCACGCAGCGCGTTCGCGGCCGTGTTCAAGGACGTGATGCAGGCGACGCCGGCCAGCTATCTGCTCGACTGGCGGCTGAGCCTGGCCTGCGCGCAGCTGCGGGCGGGCGTGGCGGTCAAGCAGGTGGCGATCGAGGTGGGGTTTGCCGATACCGCGTCGTTGTCGAAGGCGTTCCGGAAGCGGTTGGGGGCTTCGCCACGGGCGTGGTTGGCAGCGACCGCAGCACAGGTCGGGTAGAGTCGACCGCTGGTCGACTATCGCGCGGAGCGCGGGATTCTGTGGCGTGACCGGAAGGCAGTCGAGCAAGGCTCGACGCTACAAGACAGCCGACCAGCGGTCGGCGCTACCAAGAGCGATGTCCGCGCGTCGGTCGACGGCTCAGCTGGACGTTCCATCGGGCTTCGCCAGCAGCCCGGCGATGCGTTCGGCCACTTGGGCGCGCACGCTTTCATCCAGCTGGCCTTCGTACATCGCCTCGTAGATCCAGAGACCATCGGCAGCCAGCCGTGCCACGAAATTGTCGAGCGCGGCCGGGTCATTCTGCCCGGTCGACGGCGGCAACGGCGCCCAGCGCCGTACCGCCGGGCCCCACGGGCGCTCATCGGCGTCCGGGTCGGCCGATTCGAGCATGAACATCAGCTCGGCGCGGGTGGCGCTCTGCGCCGAGACGCGCACGAAGGTCTGGTAGCGCTCCAGCGCCGACGCTTCCTCCGCACGCTTGCCCAGCAGCGATTCCATCGACGTCTCCCAGGCCTGCACCAGGTGCTCGTCGATGCCGCGCAGCAGTGCCTCGCGCGACGGGAAGTGGTACAGCAGGCCGCCACGGGTCAGCTTGGCCTCGGCCGCCACCGACTCGAAGGTCACCGCACGCACGCCGTCACGATTGATCACGTTGACGGCGGCGTCGAGGATGCGGTCGCGCTTGCTGGTTCTCATCGCGTCATTTTACGCGATCGGCCGCGCCCTCGCGGCTGCCGACGCGGCCACGCAGCAGGCGCGCGATGATCGTCGCGCCCAGCGCCAGCATCACCGTGATCACCAGCAGCACGATCTGGTAGCCGCGGTCATACGCGGCCGCAGCCAGCGCGAACCACTCGCCCTGCCCGCTTTCGCGTGCCACGTGCAGCGCCTGGGTGAAGCCTTCGCGGGCAAGCTCGGGCATGTCGGCCGAGGCCGGCAGGAAGGCGCCATACATCGCCGCGCTCAAGCTGCCCAGCATCGCCACCGCCAGCAGGCCACCGAATTCGTACGACACCTCTTCCACCGACGAGGCCATGCCCGCACGGTGCGCCGGTACGTTGTTGAGGATGGCGGTGGACGCCACCGAGATGGCCGAGCCCATGCCGAACCCGGTGATCGCCATGCCAGCCACCACCCAGCCCAGGCCGTGCGGGAAACCGAACGCCACCACGCCGACACCCAGCGCACCTGCGGCCAGGCCGCCGCAGATCAGCGGGCGCAGGCCGACACGGTGCAGGATGCTACCGCCCAGCAGCGCACTCGGCAGGCTGCCCAGCGCCGCCACCGACACAAGCAGACCCGCCTGCAGCGGGGTGAAGCCCGCCACCAGCTGGAAGCGCTGGGTGGTGACCAGCTGCAGGCCAGCCATGGCAAACAGGGTGAACACCGCCGACAGCGTGCCGGCCAGGAACGCCGGATTGCGGAAGATCGCGAAGTCCAGCAGCGGGTACGGCAGCTGCTGCTGGCGGCGCGCGAACGCCGCACCCGCAATAACCGCCAACAGCAGCGCGCCCGCACCCAGGGCATACGACGGCGGCGTAGCGATCAGCGACTTGATCGCCAGCACCAGGCCGGACAGTGCGGCCAGCGCCAGCAGCGAGGACACCATGTCCCAGGGGCGCGACGTGTCGCGCTGGCCTTCCGGCGCCAATAGCAGCGTAGCGACGAAGGCCACCACCACCACCGGTACGTTGATCAGGAACACCGAACCCCACCAGAAGTGCTGCAGCAGCCAGCCACCGATGATCGGGCCGAGACCCGCACCGACGATCGCCACCGAACCCCAGATCGCGATGGCGATGTTGCGCTCGCGCTCTTCGTGGAAGCTCAGGCCGATCAGGGCCAGCGTGGCCGGCATCATCGCCGCCGCACCAACTGCCAGTAACGCACGGGCAGCGATCAGCTGCGCGGCGCTGTCGGCGAATGCCGCTGCCAGCGAGGCGAGGCCGAACACCACCAGGCCGATCAGGAAAATGCGGCGGTGGCCGATGCGGTCGCCCAGCGTGCCGGCACCGAGCAGCAGGCCGGCCATCACCAGCGGGTAGGCGTTGATGATCCACAACGCCTGCCCGGCACTGGCCGAGAGTTCCTCGGTCAGGGTGGGCAGTGCGGTGTAGAGCACGGAGTTGTCGAGCGTGACCAGCAACAGACCAGCGGCGACGGTGAACAACAGCGCCCAGCGACGGGCACGCGACAGGGCCGGAGCACCGGCCAGGGGCTGGGACAAAGCCATGGGAGAACCTGATGGGGTGGAGTACGGCCATAACTATACAGGATGTCCTGTATAGTTATGACCTTCAGGATCCACCGGTTCAGCGTTTGTAGAGCCGGACCTGCTTGGCTGAACCGCCAGCCAGGCATGGCCTGGCTCTACTGGTAAACGCTTATCGGCAGTCGTCCGGCAGCGCGGCAATCGCCGACACCACCGCGCCCTGCATGCCCTGCCCCACGGCCATGTCCAGTTCCCCGCCCGTTCCCCCATGCTGGCGCCGCAGTTCGTCCTCGCACAGCCCACGCACCCGTGCGCGGGCATTGGCGCGCAGGCTGCTGCACCGCCAATCGCTGCCGCCCAGCGGCAACACCGAATACACCACGCTGTTGCAGGAATTCCCTGCGCGTTGCTGCAGCGACAGTCCGCCGAAATCCCGCGGCTCGCTGCTGCGCTGCGGGTCGAAATAGCTGTCCGGGAAAGTGCGCGCGTACTGCTCGATGTCCACGGCCATGCTGCGCCCACCGGCCAACGGCATCTGCAGCGGCTGGCCACACGGCGTCGCGTCCGCCCGATGCTGGATGTACTGGTAGATCGGCCGGTCCAGTGATGGATCCTGCTGGGTCACCGCACTGACCGCCGCCAGCACCGGCAGCGATGCACGATTGGCCATGCGCGCCAGCAGTCCCGCCTGCGCCGGCTGGCAGCGGTCGCGCAGGGTCGCCGCAAGCAGGAACAGCACGTCGTTGCGAAAGGCATGGTCTTCGCCGAGACGTTGTTCGATGCGCTGGCTGGCACCGGACGAAGGCGGCGGAAATGCGATGGCGGGTGGCGCGATGGGTGCAGCCTGCCGCTGCCACCACACCAGCAGCGCAACCGCCACCAGCAAGGCTGCTGCAACGATGGTCCAGCGCGCACGCATCAGTTGTGGATCGCCGTCAGCGTTGCCGCTGCGGCATCGTAGGACGCGCTGGCAATGTCCGCATCGAAGCGCTTCACTTGCAGGCGACCGGCCAACCGGTACGGATCCCACAGGTCACCCAGTGCGATCGGCGTGGCCAGGGTCACGTGGATGATCTGGTTCGGTGGCGGCGGCGGCACGTGGATGCACGCACCGTAGAACGGCACGAACAGCAGTTCATCGACCAGGCCTGCATCGTTGGTGCCAAGCGGTACCACGTAGCCATCCAGATCCACCGCGCGACCGTCGACGGCGTCGACGACGCGCGAGGAGCCGAACTGCTTGGCGCGGTCCGGGCTGGAATGGTCGATCTCCTGACCCGGCGGCGTGCCGGAGCCGGTGTCGTCGATCAGCCCGCCCACCCCCTCCATGCCATTGCGTGACAGGCCGATCTGCGGTGGCGGGCGCTGATAGGTCACCTCATCGGGCCGCAGCGCGTCCCAACGGTCGATGGGTGCTTCAGCCGCGACGGGCCCAGCCGCGACGGGCTGTGCCGGCGCGGGGGCCGGTGCAGCAGTGACGGTCGTCGCGTTCCCGCCTGCCTGCGTGCACCCCAGCAAGCCCAGGCAGCACGCCACTCCCATCAGGACATTACGGTTCATACGGCCTCAGCTCCGCATCGCGCATGGTGTAGGCCGAGCCGGCCAGCTCGTCATCCAGCCGTTCGGCGCGCAGGGTGCCGGCCAGGAAGAACGGCGAGTACATGTCCGGCATCGCGATCGGGCGCGGCAGCACCACGTGCACGATCTGGTTCGGCGGCGGTGGCGGCACGTGGATGCAGGCGCCGTAGTACGGCACGAACAGGAATTCGGTCAGGCGCCCGTCCTGCGCGTTGGCCAGTGGTACCACGTAGCCGGGCAGGCGCACCGGACGTTGTAGCACCGTATCCACGGTGCGGAACGTGCCGAACTGCGGCATACGCCGGTTGCCGTTGTGCTCCACCTCCGGGCCCCCGCCCCGCTCCAGCGCGGCCAGCTCATCCTTCGGCATCATCTGCAGCCAATCCAGCTCCTGCTCCGTGGCGTCTGCGGGGCGCTCGCGTTCAACCAGCGGCGATGGCGGCAAGGCCTGCACACCGGTATCCACCGGCCGCTCGCAGGCGGCCAGTGCCAGCACCATCGGCAGCGACAGCAACCAGCGCATGCTCAGCCTCCCGGTGACAGGCCATCGGCCAGCGTGCGCCGGTAGGCCAGCAACGCCGGCACCAGCCCGGCCGCCGTGCTGATCGCCAGCACGCCCGCCACCCACGCCAGTTCGCGGCCATCCGGCCACACATGGGTGATCGACAGACCGAAGGTCGCCAGCGCCCAGCCACGCCCGGCAATGCTGGCGGCCACCAGCAGCGCCAACGCCAGCACGCAGGCCACGGCACTGGTCGCCACCGCTTCCACCACCAGCAGGCCGGCGATGTAACCCGGCCGTGCGCCGGTCGCACGCAGGATCGCCATCTCGCGCCGCCGCTCCTGCAGTGTCGATACCAGCAACGCCACCAGCGAGACCATGCCCAGCAGCACCACCATCGCGCTGATCAGCTGCAGGGCGCGCTCGGCCGTGCCCAGCGACTGCCACAGCTGCTGCAGCGTCACGCCGGGCAGGATGGCCAGCATCGCCTCCTCGGGATACTCATTGATCCTGCGCTGCACCCAGAAGGTGGCGATGCGCGAGTTCAGGCCGAGCATGAACGCGGTGATGCTGGTCGGGGTCAGGTCGAGGTGGCGCGCCTGCTCGGCACTGACGCTCTGGCTGCGCAGCTGCACGCCCGAGCGCCAGTCGACGTGGATAGCCTCGATGGCCGGCAGCGAGACCAGCAGTGACGAATCGACCGGCGTGCCGGTGCGCTGCAGGATGCCGGAGACCCGGAACGGCTTGTCGGCATGCGTGGCGAGCGTGACCGCACCGGTGCCATGGGCGAGCACGATCTCATCGCCGAGACCGACCTTCTGCGCGCGTGCCACCTCGGCACCGATCACCGCGTCGTACAGGTCGTCGAATGCCCGCCCCTGCGCAAACGCCAGCGCATGCCCTGCGCCGTAGCGGTAGTGCTCGAAGTAGCCGCCGCTGGTGCCGACCACGCGGTAGCCGCGCCAGGAATCCCCCAGCGACAGCGGCACCGCCCACTTCACCTGCGGCATCGCGGACAGCGCCTGGTAGGACTGCCAGGACACGTTGTTGGTCGGGTCACCGATATGGAACACCGAGTACAGCAGCAGGTTCACCGGCCCCGAACGCGCGCCCACGATCAGGTCGGTGCCCGACACGGTGCTGGCGAACCCCTCGTGCGCCTGCGTGCGCACGCGTTCGACACCCAGCAACAACACCACGCTGAGGGTGATGACCAGTACGGTCAGGCCCACGCTCAACGCGCGGCTGCGCAGGCTGGCCCAGGCGAGTTCAAGCATGGCCGGCACCTGCCTGGTTGATCTCGGACAGGGCAATCGTGCGATCGAACAGCGGTTGCAGGCTGTCGTCATGGCTGACCACCAGCACCGTGGTGCCGGCCGCCTGGCATTGCGCGGACATCAGCTGCAGGAAGGCGGTCGCCGCTTCGCGGTCGAGCGCTGAGGTGGGCTCATCGGCCAGCAGCAACGCCGGCCGACCGATCAGGGCGCGTGCTGCCGCCACGCGTTGTTGCTGGCCAACACTGAGCGTACCCGCGCGCCGCTGCATCAGCGCCGGATCCAGCTGCAGGGCGCGCAGCAGGCGCACGATCTCGGCATCCACCGAACCACTGATGCGTTCGCTACGCAGGCGCGAGAAGCGCAGGCCCAGCGCAATGTTGTCGCGCACGCTGAGGAACGGCAGCAGGTTGAACTGCTGGAAGATCACGCCCAGATGATCGGCACGGAACCGATCCCGTGCGGCCCCGCGCATTGCCTGCAGCCCGTGGCCGGCGACCTCGACGCTGCCCCTGCCGGGCAGTAGCACCCCCGCCAGCAGCCCCAGCAGTGTGCTCTTGCCACCGCCACTGATCCCGCGCAGCAGCACACTGCTGCCCTGCTCGATCCACAGCCGCGGCACGTCCAGCACCAGCCGCCGGCCATAGCCGAACTGCACATCATCCAGCGCAATCACCGGTCGCATGCTCACGGTGCCAGCACCACGCGCAGGTTGCCCGGGGTCAGCACGCTGCGGCTCTGGCCATGGGGGGTTGCGCTGTTGACGATCACCTCGTGCAGGCCCGGGAACAGCGCAGGCAGGCGCACGACGATGGCCCGCAGCTCGGCCGGCTTGGCGCAGTGGTACTGCAGCGTTGCGCTGAATCCCGCATGCCGATGCTGTCCTGCCGGCGGCGGCGTGGCCGTCGCATCGAAACCTTCCGCCTTGGCATCGCTGCTGGAAAGGCGGCAGTCCGCAGCGGTGGGCAGGGTGACCCAGCGACCGTCCTTCAGCAGCGCAACCGCACGCGCCAATGCCGCCTGCTCGGTCGCATTGACCGGCGGCCGTTCGAGATCAAGGATGCCGATACCGGGTGCCTGCAGGGCGAATTCCAGCGTCTGCTGGTCGAGCGCAAGATCAACGGTGGCCTGGCCGTGTACGTGCGCACCCAGCTGGCGGACATCATGGGCCTGTGCGGCGCTGGCAGCCAGCAGCAGGAAAAGAGCAGCAGAACACTTCATGGGGGAGGCTCCAATTGTTACTATGTAACATTATGGACCACATCCCCACGACGCCCGCAAGGGCCCTGGCCCAGCCGCCAACTTCGGCACGCTGGCATCCCCGCGTTGATCTGGCCGGCGCCTGGCTGTCCCTGGCCTGCGCCGCCCACTGCATCGCCCTGCCCCTGCTGCTCGCCTTCGTGCCGGCGGCGATGATGGCGCTGCGTTCGTTCCAGCACCCCGGCCATGGCGCGATGACGGTGCTGCTGGTGATGTCGCGCTGGGAATGGCTGTTCGCGCTGCTGGCCTCATCGCTGGCATTGGCCAGTACCACGGCCGGGGTGCACCGGCATGGTCACTGGCGATCCCTGCAGTTGGCCTGCGCCGGCGCCATCCTGTTGTTGTCCGCCTCGCTGTACCTGCCGTTGAAGGAATCGCTGCTCTGGCACGGCGTGGCGACGGCCAGCGGTGGCGTGCTGCTGGCGTGCGCACACATCGGCAACCGGCGCGCGCTGCACAACCGCCGGTAGTGCCGGCCGCTGGCCGGCAGCTGCGGGATCCCGGCAGCCGGCCAGCGGCCGGCTCTACCCCCTCCATGCATGGGCCACGCATCAGGTGATACACAGCTGGTAGTGCCGGCCGCTGGCCGGCAGCCCCAGAGACCCGGCAGCCGGCCAGCGGCCGGCTCTACGCCGCCTTATTCGTCAAACGGACGCTGGCCGAGCGTCTGCGTCACGTGGTCGACGAAGCAGGTAATGCGCGCAGCCAGCGCGGTGTTGCGGTAGTACACCGCGTTGATCGGCTGCCGCACATCCTGCGTCTGCCTGGCGAGCAGTTGCACCAGTCGGCCCTCACGCCTGTCCTGTCGGGTCAGGAAATCGGACAGGCAGGCGATGCCCAGCCCGGCCACCGCCATCTGCCGCAGCGTCTCGCCGCTGGACGAAGCGATTGCCGGCTCGATCACGAACGGCCCACCATCGTCATCGAGCAGCGGCCACTCGTTCAATGAACTGGGCTGGGTGAAGCCGAGCAGGTCATGCGTGCGCAGCTGCTCCACGCGCGTCGGCGTGCCGTGCCGGCGCAGGTACTCGGGGCTGACCACCACGCGGATGCGGCTGTGGCCGATCGGCCGTGCATGCAGGGTGGAATCGCGCAGCACGCCGATGCGGAACGCCACGTCGGTGCGTTTCTCGATCAGGTCGGTGATGCCCTCATTGGAATTCAGCTCCAGCTCCACCTGCGGGTAGCGCGCGCGGAAGCCTTCCAGCAGCGGCACGATCACGTGCAGCATGAACGGCGTGGCCGCGTCCACGCGCAGGCGCCCGACCGGTTGCAGGTGTCGCGCAGCCATCTGCTCCTCGGCCTCGTCGACCGTGGCCAGGATCGTGCGCGCGTACTCCAGGAACGCTGCACCTTCCTCGGTCAGTTCCAGCCGCCGCGTGGTCCGCCGCAGCAGCGTGGTCTGCAGCTTGTCCTCCAGCCGCGCCAGGGTGCGGCTGGTGGCCGAGATGGTCAGCTCCAGCCCTTCGGCCGCTGCGGTGATCGAGCCACTGTCGACCACCGCAACGAAGGCCTTCAGCTCATCCAGGGTGGTTTTCATTGTTTACCTCGGCGCAAAAGCATTTCCCGTATACACAGCTTAATCAACAAATGTAAAGCGCCCACACTTCGCCCTGTCCCGAGCCCACCGGCTCTCAACGAAGTCCCTGGAGTCCACCATGAGCGTTCCTTCCTTTGGCGTCGGCACTTTCCGCCTGACCGGCCAGACCGTCATCGACTCGGTACGCAACGCCCTCGAGGTCGGCTACCGTGCGATCGACACCGCGCAGATCTACGGCAACGAAGCCGAGGTCGGCCAGGCCATCGCCGAATCCGGCGTGCCGCGCGACCAGCTGTTCCTGACCACCAAGATCTGGGTGGACAATTACGCCGCCGACAAACTGATCCCGAGCCTGCGCGACAGCCTGGCCAAGCTGCGCACCGATCATGTGGACCTGCTGCTGATCCACTGGCCGGCGCCGGGCAATGGCGTTGAACTGCGCGAGTACATGACCGCGCTGGCCGAAGCCAAGCAGCTGGGCCTGACCCGCCAGATCGGTGTGTCCAACTTCAACATTGCGCTGACCCGGCAGGCCATCGAGGTGGTCGGCGCCGGCGAGATCACCACCAACCAGATCGAACTGAGCCCCTACCTGCAGAACCCGGCGCTGACCGCTTTCCTGCAGGACCAGGGCATCGCCGTCACCTCCTACATGACCCTGGCCTACGGCAAGGTGCTGAAGGACCCGGTGCTGGCCGCCATCGCCGACAAGCACCACGCCACCGTGGCCCAGGTCGCGCTGGCGTGGGCGCTGCAGCGCGGTTACTCGGTCATTCCGTCGTCGACCAAGCGCGAGAACCTGGCCAGCAACCTGCTCGCCCAGGACCTGCGCCTGGATGCCGATGACATGGCCGCGATCGCTGCGCTTGAGCGCAACGGCCGCGAAGTCGATCCGCCGGGCCTGGCACCGGCCTGGGACTGAGCGGCGCGTGACCCCGTATCGGCATGCGACGCGCTGGCCAACATGACAGATCGGTAATGTACGGGTCAGGGCAGCGAAAGGCGCCGCCCTCCACCCTGAGGGCCACTTCCCTGCCGGTGCCTGCGCATGACCCGTTCCCTGTTCCGCCCCGCGTCGCTCATCCTTCTGCTGTCCAGCCTCGCGGTTGCACCGCTGGCCCTGGCCCATCCCAGCCTGGTGCGCTCGACGCCGGCCGCCGACGCCAGCGTGGCTCCGGCCAGCCAGATCGAGCTGCAGTTCAGTGAAAAGGTGATGCCGCGCGCCACCCGCATCGAACTGAGCATGGACCATGGCCGCATGAAGATGGCCATGCCCACCACCGCGCAGGACATCTCCGAAGACGGGCACACCCTGCGTGCCCGCTTCGCCAAGCCGCTGCCGGCAGGCAGTTACGCACTGCAGTGGCGCGCGGTCGGCCAGGACAGCCATCCGATCACCGGCAGCTACCGCTTCACCGTGAAGTAGGGCGGCGGTCGTGGCCGAGCTCTCGCCGTACGCGCTGCGGCTGGCGTTGTACCTGGTGCTGATGCTGCTGTTCGGGCGGATCCTGTTCGCCCGGCCTGCGCTGCCCCGTCCCATCCTGTTGGCACTCGTCCTGATCGCGTTGCTGGTGGGGGTCACCGATGCCGTGACCCGGTTGTCCAGCGTGCTCGGTCTGTCGCCGGCCGACATCGACCTCGACATGGCGCGCTGGTTCCTTACCGGTACGCCGGTGGGTGAAGCGGGCCTGCTGCGCCTCCTGGCGCTACTGGCGATGCTGCCGCTGCTGGCATTCGCCGCGCCGCTGCGGGGCCTGCGCCGTGTAGCCCTGCTGGTGCTTTCCGGCACGGCCCTGGCCAGCCTGTCCTGGAATGGGCATGCCGCTGCGGGCGATGGGTTCGCCGGTACCTTGCGACTGGTGGCCGGCGTCGTGCATCTGCTGGCCGCCGGTGCTTGGGTCGGCGCAATCGCCGCCATCCTGCAGCTGGCGCTGCGTCCGCAGGGCCTGCGCCTGCGCGAACGCACCCATGAACTGTGGCAGGCCGCGCACCGCTTCGCCCTGCCCGGCACGATCATCGTCGCCACGCTGGCGATGACCGGCACCTATACCTATGTCGATCTCGGCGGCTCCCTGCAGACCCTGACCGGCACCGCGCATGGACGATGGTTGCTGATCAAGCTGGCGCTGGTGGGCGGCATGCTGGGGCTGGCGGCACTGCATCGCTGGCGGCTGGTGCCGGCGCTGGCCACCTCCATCCGCGGCGGCTGGCAACCGCGGCCGCTGCGCTCGCTGCGCCACAGCCTGGCCTGCGAGTCGGTGCTGGCGCTGCTGGTGCTGGCCTGCGTGGCGGTACTCGGCACATTGGATCCCCTGACATGAGCCTGCGCAGCCGGCCTGCACGCAAGCTGCGATGATGGGCGCATCATGAAACTGCTGATCGTCGAAGACGAACCTAAGACCGGCAATTACCTGCGCCAGGGCCTGATCGAAGCCGGCTACGTGGTCGATCTCGCCTGCAACGGCGTCGATGGACTGCATCTGGCCGGCAGCGGCGAGTACCAGCTGGTCATCCTCGACGTGATGCTGCCCGGCCTGGATGGCTGGAACGTGCTGTCGCGGCTGCGCGAAGCCGGCTGGCAGGTGCCGGTGCTGTTCCTCACCGCGCGCAGCAGCATTGCCGACCGCGTGCAGGGCCTGGAGCTGGGCGCCGACGACTATCTGGGCAAGCCGTTCGCCTTCGCCGAGCTGCTGGCGCGCGTGCGTACCCTGCTGCGTCGGGGCCAGGCGCTGCCGCAGGCCGAGCGCATCGTCATCGCCGATCTGGTGGTGGACACCCTGCGCCGCCGGGTCGAACGCGCTGGGCAGCGCATCACCCTCAGTCCGAAGGAGTACACCCTGCTGGAACTGCTGGCGCGACGCCGCGGCGAGGTGCTGCCGCGCTCGTTGATCGCCTCGCAGGTGTGGGACATGAACTTCGACAGCGACACCAACGTGATCGACGTGGCGATCCGCCGCCTGCGCGCCAAGATCGACGATGGCTTCGACGCCAGGCTGATCGTCACCGTGCGTGGCATGGGCTACGTGCTGGAGGCGCCGGACGACGGCGGAGCCCACAGCGGATGAACCTGCGCCGCTCCATCGCGGTACGGCTGACGCTGCTGTTCGCCACCGTCGCCACGCTGGTGCTGGCCGTGCTGGGCGTGGCGATCTATGTCAGCGCCCGCCACGACCTGGTCGCCCAGGATTTCATCGAACTGGAAAACAAGGTCGCGCTGATCCGTGACCTCGCCGGCAACGGGCCTGTATCCGCGCGCGGGCAGCGCTTGGCAGAGGCGCTGGGCCACCATCCGGATATCGCCTTCCACATTGCTGATGGGAGCGGTGCGGTGCTGTTCTCCACCGCCCCGGCACTGCTGCGCGAGCATGCGCGCAGCCAGCCGGTCGACGCTGCGCCACGGCGGCACGACTGGATCCTGGCCGATGGCCGCTGCATGCATGCCCTGCACCTGCGCCTGACCCTGGCCGATGGCAGCCAGCTGGTGACCCTGCTGGCCATCGACGACGACCGCCATGCCGATTTCCTGCAGCGCTTCCGCCACCTGTTGGCGATCGCGATCATCGGTGCCGCCGTGGCCAGCAGCCTGCTCGGTGGCTATGTGGTGCGGCGAACGTTGCGGCCGCTGCGCACGCTGGCCGATGAAGCCCGGCAGATCACCGCTGGCCGCCTGCAGCGCCGGCTGAGTGCGCGCAGTGCCCCGACCGAACTGGAACAGCTGGCGCAGACGCTCAACGGCATGCTGGCACGGTTGCAGCAGGACTTCGCGCGGCTGACCGGGTTCTCCGGTGACCTGGCCCATGAACTGCGCACGCCGATCACCAACATGCTGACCCAGGTGCAGGTGGTGCTGGCGCACCCGCGCAGCAACGAGGCCTATCGCGAGACGCTGGTGTCCTGTGCCGAGGAGCTGCAGCAGCTGGCGCAGACCGTGGGTGACCTGCTGTACCTGGCGCAGGCCGAGGCGCCCGGCGCGCTGCCTTCGCGCGAGCCGGTGGCGCTGGACGTAGTGGTGGATTCGCTGTTGGAGTTCTATGACCTGCTGGCCGAAGACCGGCAGTTGACCCTGCATCGCGAAGGCACCGCACGCGTCGAAGGCAACCGGCTGATGCTGCACCGGGCGATCGCCAACCTGCTGTCGAACGCGTTGAAGCACGCGGCGTTGGGCAGCGACGTGCGGGTGCGTCTGGTCGAGGACGGCGACCTGTGCAGGATCAGCGTGCACAACATCGGCGCGCCGATTGCCGAAGAAGCACTGCCGCGCCTGTTCGATCGCTTCTACCGCGGCGAGCGCGGCCGCCACGAGGGCGCCGGACTGGGCCTGGCAATCACCCGCGCGATCGCACAGGCGCATGGCGGAACGGTAAGCGTGACCTCCGATGAAGCCGGCACCGTGTTCGAGCTGGTGCTGCCTAGCGCATCAGCCCGGTAATGCCGGCCAGCGGCCGGCACTACCCAGCGCGCACGCCCCTGTTCGGTAGTGCCGGCCGCTGGCCGGCAACCCCGGCCGGGTCGAACACCCCGGCCACCCAGTCGATGAACACCCGCAGCCGCGGCGAAGGCGTGCGGTTGCGCGGGTAGACCAGGCTCAACGGGCTCGGTGTCGGCGGCGAGTCCGGCAACAGCTCCACCAGCTGCCCGCTTCCGATGTACGGGTCCATCCGGTAGCGTGGCGCCTGGATGATGCCCAGCCCCGCGAGCGCTGCACCCAGGAAGGCATCCGCACCGGAAACACGCACGCTCACCGGCAGCGGCACATGGCGCACCTGCGCGCCCTGCTGGAACTCCAGCGGAATCAGTTGGCCGGTGGCACTGGAGCGGTAGCCGACCATCCGGTGACCTTGCTCCAGCGATTCGATGGTCCCGGGCATGCCATATGCCTGCACGTAATCTGGCGAAGCCACGGTGACTTCGCGCAGCAGCGTCAACCGCCGCGCCGCCAGATCGCTGTCAGCCAGCGTGCCGACACGCAGCGCCACATCCACGCCTTCGCGCAACAGATCCACGTAGCGATCGCCCTCGCTGACCTCCAGTTCGATCTCCGGGTAGCGCTGCAGGAAGTCCGGCAGGTGCGGAAACAGCAGGTGCCGGCCCAGCGTGCCATGCACTTCAATGCGCAGCGGGCCACGCGGCGGCACGTCACGGAACGCGGCCTCGGCATCGTCCATGTCGGCGATCAGGCGCAGGCAACGCCCATAGAACGCCTCGCCTTCCAGGGTGGGCACCACCAGCCGTGTGGTCCGGTGAAGCAGGCGCACGCCCAGCCGATGCTCCAGCGCCTTGATCGCGTCGGTCACCGTGGCCCGTGGCAGGCCCAGGTCCTCGCAGGCACGGGTGAAGCTGCGGCGCTCGACGATACGGACGAAGGCGCGCATGGCCGTGAAACGGTCCATTATTCGGCTACCCGGATGATGTTGGCGGATTATGCATGATTATCCGGGCGGAAAAGATGACGAAGATGGCCCTGCGCCATTCCGGCGTGCCTGCTGGACGCCACCATGACCCTCTCCTCCACCCGCTCCGTTGCCCTGGTCACCGGCGGCTCCCGCGGCATCGGTGCCGCCATTTCGCGCCGACTCGCCGCCGACGGCCATGCGGTGGTGATCAACTATGCCGGTCGCCGCGATGATGCCGAGGCATTGGCCGCCGAGCTCAACGCCGCCGGTGCGCAGGCCCTTGCCCTGCAGGCCGATGTGGCCGACCCGCAGGCGGTGCGCCAGCTGTTCGACGCCATCGAGGCCCGTTTCGGCGGCATCGACGTGGTGGTCAACAGTGCCGGCGTGCTGCAGCTGGCGCCGCTGGCCGACAGCGACGATGCCCTGTTCGAACGGGTGATCGGGATCAACCTGAAGGGCGCCTTCAACGTGCTGCGCGAAAGTGCGCGACGGGTGCGCGACGGCGGCCGCCTGATCAGCCTGTCGACCAGCGTGGTCGGCATCCGGCTGGAGAACTACAGCGTGTATGCCGCCAGCAAGGCTGCAGTGGAAACGATGGGCGCGATCCTCAGCAAGGAACTGCGTGGGCGCAACATCACCGTCAATGCAGTGGCACCGGGCCCGACGGCCACCGACCTGTTCCTGGAGGGCAAGTCACCCGAGCTGATCGAGCGGTTGGCGAAGATGAATCCCCTGGAACGGCTGGGTACGCCGGAGGACATCGCCGGCGCGGTGGCCTTCCTGACCGGTGCCGATGGCCGGTGGATCAATGGCCAGGTGCTGCGCGCCAATGGCGGGATGGTGTAGGTGGTCGCCCACCTTGGTGGGCGCGTCGCCGCGTGCCCACCAAGGTGGGCACCTACCGGGCCATGCCTGGCGGCCGGGTCGCATCCGCGCATGGCGTGGATCTACCGTGCCGATCATCCGGCGCGCGCCTCGCGGCGGCGGTGCACCCAGTAGTACAGCGTCGGCAACACCAGCAGGGTCAGCAGCATCGCCGACAGCAGGCCGCCGATCACCACCACCGCCAACGGCTTCTGGGTCTCGGCACCGATCGCGTGCGAGGTCGCCATCGGCAGCAGGCCGAACATCGCCAGCAGCGCGGTCATCAGCACCGTACGCAGGCGCTGCAGCGAGCCCTGCACCACCGACTGCAGCAGGTCCATGCCCTGCTCGCGCAGCTGCGCGAAGCGACTGAGCATCACCACGCCGTTCAGCACCGCCTGCCCGAACAATGCAATGAAGCCGATGGCCGCCGACACCGACAGCGGAATGCCGGTCAGCCACAGGGCCAGGATGCCGCCGATCATCGCCAGGGGCACGTTGGCCAGGATCAGTGCGGCGCTGCTGATCTCCTTGAAGGCATCGAACAGCAACACGAAGATGATCAGCACCGACAGCGGAATCACCCAGCCCAGCCGCTTCATCGCACGCTGCTGGTTCTCGAACTCGCCGGACCACTCCAGCCGGTAGCCTTCCGGCAGCTGCACGCTGGCGTCCACCCGCTTGCGCATGTCGGCCACCACGCTGCCCATGTCACGCCCGGCGATGAAGATGCTCACCGCCTTCACCCGCTGTGCGTTCTCGCGCGAAATGTTGATCGCGCCGCTGGCCATGCGGAAGTCGGCCACGTCGGACAGCGTCACGGTGTGGCCATCGCCGATGCCCACCGGCACCGTGCGCAGCCGCTGCAGGTCACGATCGGCATCGTCCAGGCGCAGCGTGATCGGGAACTTGCGGTCGCCCTCCCACAGCTCGCCGACCTGGCGCCCGCCCAGCGCGGTCTCGATCACCTCGTCGATGTCGCGCACGTTCAGGCCATAGCGCGCGGCGCGGTCACGGTCGATCTCGATCTGCAGCTGCGGCAGGGAGCCGTCGCGGTCGATGAAGGCACTCTCCACGCCCTCCACGCCACGCACCTGCCCCAGGATCGCCTGCGCGTGCTGGTTGAGCACGTCCAGATCCGAGCCACTGACCTTGATCACCACCTGACCCTTGATCTGCGAGATGCTCTCCAGGATGTTGTCGCGCACCGGCTGCGAGATCGAGAACTCCGGCCCCGGAATGCGCTGCTCCAGCGTGCGCTGCAGATCACTGACCAGCTGCCGCTTGTCCACACCCTTCGGCCATTCCTTCTCCGGCTTCAACGCCACCAGCGCTTCGATCTGGTTGGCGCCCTTGGCATCGGAGCCGTCCTCCGGCCGCCCCAGCTTGGCCACCACCGTCGACACCTGCGGGAAGGTGCCGACCAGCTCACGGATGCGCCGCGACTGCTGCTGCGCTTCGGCCAGGCTGGTGCTCGGGTCGAGCGTGGCGGTCAGCCAGATCGATCCTTCGTCCAGCTCGGGCAGGAACTCCGAGCCCAGGCGGGTACCCAGTGCCAGCGTGCCGACCAGCAGCGCGACCGCGGTCAGCACCACCGCACGCGGGCGCGCCAGTGCGCGCTCCAGGATCGGCCGGTACCAGCCGGTCAGGCGGTCCATCAGCGGGTTGCCGTCGCGCATGCGGTCACGCCGCAGCCACCAGTAGCAGAACAGCGGCACCACGGTCAGCGCCAGGATCAACGCACCGATCAACGCCGAGGTCACCGAGTACGCCATTGGCGCGAACATGCGGCCTTCCTGGCGCTGCAGGGTGAAGATCGGAATGTGCGCGGCGATGATGATCAGCATCGAGAAGAACGTCGGCCGGCCCACTTCCGATGCGGCAGAAAGAATGGTCGAGAACCGCGTCTTCCGATCAGCCGTGGGTGGCAGCTTCGACAATCGCGAGACGATGTGCTCGGTCACGATCACCGCGCCATCGATGATGATGCCGAAGTCCATCGCGCCCAACGACAGCAGGTTGGCCGGCACGCCCCACAGGTGCAGGCCGAGGAAGGTCGACAGCAGCGCCAGCGGCATCATCGCCGCCACGATCAGCGCGGCGCGGGCGTTGTACAGGAACAGCCACAGCACCAGGAACACCAGCACCGCGCCTTCCAGCAGATTGCGGAAGACGGTCTTCAGCGTGGTCGACACCAGCCACGAGCGGTTGTAGAACGGCTCGATGCTGACCCCGGCCGGTAGCTGGTTCGCCTGGATCTCGGCAATGCGGGCATGCAGGGCGTCGAGCACGTCGGACGGATTCTCGCCCTTGCGCATCAGCACCATGCCGAACACCGCATCGTCATTGTCGTCCTGGCCGACCAGGCCCTGCCGTGGCAGGCCGGTATCGGCGATGCTGGCCAGGTCGCGCACCAGGATCGGCGTGCCACCACGCTGCGCCACCACCACGTTGCCGATGTCGGCCGGCGAACGCATCAGGCCCACGCCGCGGATCAGGAACTGCTGCTGGCCACGCTCCACATAGCCGCCGCCGGCGTTGGAACTGCCCTTTTCCAGCGCCTCGGCGAACTCACCGAGGCTGATCCCGCAATCACGCAGCTTGTCCAGGTCCGGCTTGACCTGGAAGGTGCGCGCGAAGCCGCCGAAGCTGATCACATCGGCCACGCCCGGCACGGTGCGCAGGCTGCGCTCCATCGTCCATTCCTGCACGGTGCGCAGCTGGGTCGGTGTCATGTGCGGGCCCTTGAGCACGTAGCGGTAGATCTCGCCCACCGCCGAACTCATCGCCTCCAGCTCCGGGCTCACCCCTTCCGGCAGCTCCACGCCCTGCAGGCGCTCCAGCACCTGCTGGCGCGCGAAATAGTCATCAGCCTTGTCGTCGAAGGTCAGGATGATCATCGACAGGCCGAACTGCGTATGCGAGAACACCCGCACCGAATGCGGAATGCCGGACAGCGCCACTTCCAGCGGCATCGTCACTTCGCGTTCCACCTCTTCGGCCGCGCGGCCCGGATGCAGCGATACCACCGTCACCTGGGTGTCGGAGACGTCCGGGAAGGCCTCCACCGGCAGCACGCGGAACGCGGCGATGCCAGCGCCGATGAACAACAGCAGCGCCAGCATCACCATCAGCGGCTGGCGCAGGCAATAGGCAATCAGGCGATCGATCATGGGGCCGCATGCCCCGTGCCGGTGCTGGCCGCTGCCGGCGCACTGTCAACCAGCTGCTGCAGCAGCAGGCCCCCTTCGACCACCACCCTGCTGCCCACGGGCAGGCCCTCACGCACCCACAGACGGCCGTCACCCAGCTCCTCGGCGTGCACGGAATGGCGCACGAAGCGGCCCTTGCCTTCCTCCACGAACACCACCTGCTTCCCATCGATCAGCAGCACCGCGGCATCAGGCAGCGAGACACCGCCCTCGGCCGGCAACACCACCTGGGCGCGCACGTATTGCCCTGCCTTGAAACCACGCGCACGGTTGTCCAGCTCGGCGCGCGCCTGCACCACGCGGCGCTCGCTGTCGACGAAGTCATCCACGTGCTGCAGGGTCGCCTGCAACGGCTGTCCATCGGCACCGGGCACACTCACCTGCATGCCCGCCTTCAGCCGTCCCGCCAGGCTTTCGGGGATGTCCAGCAGCACCCACAGCCGGTCCGGATCGCCGATCACCGCCAATGGTTGTTCACTGTCGGGGCTGACCGACATGCCCGGGCTCATCCGCCGCTCCACCAGCACGCCATCGATGGGCGCGCGCAGCGGCAGGCGCTGGTCGACGTGCTGGCCATTGCCATAGGCCCTGGCGAAGGCGGTGGCGCGCGCATGATCGGCCTGGCTGCCCGCGAAGTTGGCCTCGGCTTCATCCAGCTCACGGCCGGAAGCCACGCCCGCGGCATGCAGTTCACGGGTACGGTCCAGCTCCTTGCGCGCCTGCTGCAGCTCGGCGCGGCCACGCACGCCCTCCGCCTGCGCCTGGCCGAACTCGGGCGAGGTGATCCAGGCGATCACCTGGCCGGCCTTCACTTTCTGCCCCGGCTGCGCCTCGATGCGCGCCACCTGCCCCGCCAGCGGCGTGCGCAGCGCGCTGGAGCGCGTCTCGTCCCAGACCACCCGGCCCGGCAGCTGCAGGCTGGCGCTGGCGCCGGCGGTCACCGCCTCGCTGCGCAGCACGTCTAGCTGGCGGCTGTCGGCGGGAAACTGGATCTGGCCGGCACTGACCTGGGGCGCGTCCTCGGCATAGGACGCCGGCTCGCGACCGCAGCCGCCCAGCAGGGCCAGCGCCAGCAAGGCCGGCAGCAGGGCGTGTCGTGCCCGCAGGCAATGGGCGACGGTGGACTTCATCGGGACTCTCCTTCAGCAACGGATGTGGCCGCTTCCCAGCGCGCCAGGGCAATGGCATGGTCGGCACGCGCCTCAATCAGCGCGGCCTCGAAATCGCGCCAACTGCGGCGCGCGTCGAGCAGATCGGTCAGGCTGGCGGCGCCACGGCGATAGGCCAGTTCGATGCCCTCCACCGCCTTGCGTGCAGCGTCGGACTGCAGCCCCTCGTAGTCGCTGCGGCGCTGTGCGGCGGACTGCGCGCTGGCCTGCAGCTGGTCCAGCTCGGCGCGTGCTTCGCGTTGCAGCACCTGCAATTCCAGCGCGGCGCTGTCGCGGTCGGCCTCGGCACGCTGGATCGCGCCGCGTGCGCGCGACGGGCCACCCAGTGGAATGGTCAACGACACACCCCAGGTGACACCGCTGATGTCGGTGGGCTCGCGCTCCGCCTCCACGCCCAGCTGGATGTCGCGATGGCGCTCGCTACGCGCCAGTGCCACGCCCGCGTCGGCGGCGGCCAGGCGCGAACGCGCCGCACGCAGGTCGGCGCGCTGCTGCGGATCGAACGCGCGCACATCGGCCACGCTGCTGGCATCCGGCCAGGGGTCATCGGCGCTGAGGTCGCGGCTGTCATCGCTGCCGAGCAGCAGGCCCAGCGCATGCCGCGCGTCGCGCAGATCCAGGGCCGCTTCGCGCGCCGCGTCGGCCACCGCCAGATCGTCCACCGCCAGCCGCGCGCGATCCACCGGCGCCATCGCCCCGGTGGCCACCTGCTTGTCGGCCGCCGCCATCTGTTCGACCGAACTCTGGCGGTTGGCGTCGGCAATCTGCGCCCGCTCCTGCGCACCCTTCAGGCCGAAATAGGCTTCATGCAGTGCCACCTGCTGGCGGCGCCGGGTGTCGAGCATGTCCAGCCCGGCCACTTCCAGCAGCGCGTCCGCCTGGCGGATGCGCAATGCGCGCTTGCCGCCGCGCTCCCAGGTCCAGCCCAGGCCCAGCGTGCTGTCCACCCGCTTGTCCTGCCAGCGCCCCGGGCCGATGCCGTGCTTGGGGCTGATCTTGCTGGTGCCGATCGACAGCTCGGTGGCCGGGCGCAGTGCCGCTGTCTGCGCATCGCCCTGCACCCCGCGCAGCTCCAGTGCCGCCGCGCGCAGGTCCGGGTTGTGCGCTTCCATTGCACGCTGCGCATCCGCCAGGGACAGCGCCGAAGCCGCAGGCGCGCACGAAAGGGCGGCCAGCAGGGCCGCAAGACGAGGGGAGAAATTCATGCACGTCACGGTAAGGTGACGCACTTGCGCCAAACTTGCCCCAACCTTGCACGAAGCTTGCAATGCGAATCCTGCTGATCGAAGACGACGCCGCCCTGGCCGATGGACTGATCCGTGCCCTGCAGGGCGCCGGCCATCTGTGCGACCACCTCTCGCGTGGGCTGCACGCGCCGGCTGCACTGGCCAGCGCGTCGTATGACGTGATGGTGCTCGACCTTTCATTGCCCGACGTCGATGGCCTGGACCTGCTCTCGCGCCTGCGCAACGAAGGCGTCACCCTGCCGGTGCTGATCCTGACCGCACGCGATGGTGTGGAGGACCGCATTCTTGGCCTGGACCGCGGTGGCGATGATTACCTGGCCAAGCCGTTCGCACTGGGTGAGCTGGAAGCCCGCCTGCGTGCACTGTCGCGCCGCCGCAGCGATGCACCTGCGCAGAAGCGATTGGGCCGCCTGTGCTTCGACAGCATCCGCAATGAAGCGCAGGTGGACGGCCAGCGCATCGAACTGACCGCCCGCGAGCTGTCGCTGGTCGAGGCACTGATGCAGCACCCCGGCCGCACCGTCACCAAGCAGCGCCTGTTCGACGCGCTGTACAGCTGGGATCACGAGGCCAACCTGTCGGTGATCGAAGTGCATGTCAGCCGCCTGCGCCGCAAGCTGGAACAGGCGCGCGCCGGCGTCGGCATCCGCATGCTGCGTGGGCTGGGCTATCGGCTGGAGGCCGGCGGTGACTGAGCGCGTGCACAGCCTGCGTGGCCTGCTGCTGCGCCGCCTGTGGCTGCCGCTGCTGGTACTGCTGCTGTGCAGCGCAGTGGGTTCCTTCGCGCTGGCGCGCTTCTACGCCGGCCAGGTCTACGACCGCTGGCTGCTGGACTCGGCGATGTCGTTGTCCGAGCTGGTGAAGGTGCAGGACGGGCGTGCCTCGATCGAGATCACCCCGGCGGTGTCGCGCATGTTCACCTGGGACACCGCCGACGAAGTGCACGGCGAGGTGGTGGATGCCGATGGCGGGCGACTGTATGGCGACCTGCCTGAGGCGCTGCCACGCCCTGCGGCCGGCCCTGCAGGTGATGACGACGCCGTCTACTACGATGCGCGCCTTCGTGGGCAAGCCGTGCGCATGGTGGAAGTGGTGGTCAGTGCCGGGCCGGGCCACGATATCCGGCTGCGCGTGGCCGAAACGCTGCGCAAGCGCCATCGCCTGGAACGCAAGCTGCTGCTGACCAGCATCCCGTTCCAGGCCGCGATCCTGGCGCTGGCCGCATGGTTGGCCTGGTCCGGTACCGGCGCTGCCGCACGCCATGCCAACCAGGTGGCGCGGCGGTTGGCCAGCCCACGCCCGGACCCGCTGGCGCCTCTGGAGCCCGCGCAGGAGGCGCCGCGCGAGCTGTGGCCAGCGGTGGAAGCCTATAACGCGCTGCTGCAACGGCTGGACGCGATGCAGGCCGCGCAACGGCGCTTTGTCAGCAACGCCGCACACCAGTTGCGCACGCCGCTGGCCGCGATGCAGGTGGAGCTGGAGAGTTCATTGCGCCAGCATGATCCGCAGGCGCAGCAACTGGCGCTGTCCGGCACGCTGGCCGGGCTGGCGCGGCTGCAGCACCTGGTCAACCAGCTGCTGATGCTCAGCCGCTCCGAGGATCCGCATGGCAGCGCACTGCCGCTGCAGCCGCTGGACCTGGCCGCGCTGGCACGCGATGTGGTCGAGCGCTACGCCGACCGTGCGTTGGCGGCGGGCGTGGACCTGGGTTACGACGGACCCGACGACGGCGTGCAGATGCAGGGCGATCCACAGCTGCTGCGCGAGGCACTGGGCAACCTGCTGGACAACGCGCTGCGCTACGGTGCCGTGCCCGGTGTGATCACCCTGGGGCTACAGCAGGATGCCGAGGGCGTGCAGGTGTGGGTGGACGATGACGGCACCGGCATTGCCGAGACCGAGCGCGCGCGCGTCACGGAACGTTTCTACCGGGCCAGCAGCGAGGGCGACGGCTGCGGGCTGGGGCTGGCGATCGTGGCCGAGATTGCGCAGCGGCATGGTGCGGTGCTGGTGATTGATGGCGCGCCGATCGGTGGCGCGCGGGTCGGGTTGCGGTTTCGTTCCCACTGACGTCCGGCGTGCCAACCAAGGTTGGCACCTACCAAGGCCCCACGGCCGGCGGATTCCGGTAGATGCCAACCAAGGTTGGCACCTACCAAGTGCGGGGCAATGACGGCGGCAATGCGGGGCTGCCCATCATCACCGGCTCATCGAATACGGCGCCTGCGCGCCCTGCCCGGGCCACGCCTTGTTGGGCTCAGCCTGCATGCTGAAGCGCAGTTCGCCGCCGGCCAGGATCTCGTCGTGGCGCAGGAAGGTGCGCTGCAGCGGCTTGCCGTTGAGGCTCACGCTGCCGACGTAGGTGTGCCTGTCATCCAGCCCGTCGGCCACGATGGTGAACGTCTTGCCGTTCGGCAGTCGCATCGCGGTCTTCGGAAGGAACGGACGACCCAGGATGTACTCGCCCGAACCCGGTGCCACCGGGTAGAAGCCCAGCGCGGTGAACACATACCACGCCGACATCTGGCCGACGTCATCATTGCCAGCCAGGCCATCGGGGCGGTCGGCGTACTGGGTGTCCATGATCTGCTTCAGGCGTGCCTGCGTGCGCCACGGCTGGCCCGCGTACGAATACAGGTAGGCCACGTGGTGGCTGGGCTCGTTGCCGTGCGCATACCAGCCGATCAGGCCGGTGATGTCTTCCATGTGCTCGAAGATGGATGGGTCCACCTTGGCGTTGAACACCTCGTCCAGGCGCGCGAGCAGCTTGTCGCTGCCACCGTGCGCTGCCGCCAGACCGGCAACGTCCTGCGGCACGTACCACGAATACTGCCAGGCATTGCCTTCGGTGTAGTCGGTGCCGTAACCACTGGCGCTGGGATCGAACGGCGTGCGGAAACTGCCATCACGCTTGCGCGCACGCATGAAGCCGGTGTCCTTGTCGAACGCGTTGCGCCAGTTGCCGGCGCGCTTGTCGAAGGTGGCCGCGATATCGGTCTTGCCCATGGCCTGCGCCATGCGTGCGATGGTCCAGTCATCAAAGGCGTATTCCAGCGTCTTGCTGGCCGCTTCGCCTTCCTCGTCGATCGGTACGTAGCCCAGCTCACGGTACTGCGCGATGCCGTCGTAGGGACCGTAGTTGGCGGTCTCGACCATTGCCTTCAGCGCCTTGTCGGCGTCGAAGCCGCGGATGCCCTTCACGTAGGCGTCGGCGATCACCGGCACCGCGTGGTAGCCGATCATGCACCAGTCTTCCAGGCCATGGAACGACCACACCGGCAGCATGCCGTAGGGGCTGTGCTCATGGTGGGCCAGCATCGAATTGACGAAGTCGCTGTTGCGCTTCTCCGGCTGCACAAGCGTCAGCAGCGGATGCAGCGCACGGTAGGTGTCCCACAGCGAGAACGTCGAATAGTTCGTGAAACCATCGGCTTTGTGCACGGCGTTGTCCGAACCGCGGTACTGGCCATCGGCATCCATGAACAGCGTCGGCCCCAGCATCGTGTGGTACAGCGCGGTATAGGCGCTGCGCCGGGCGTGTTCCGGCGCATCGATATCGAGCACCGACAGCGCCTGCGTCCATTCCTGCTTTGCCTGCGCACGCACGCGGTCGAAATCGAAGTCCGCCACTTCCGCGTCGAGGTTGGCGATGGCACCGGCTTCACTGACCGGCGAGATCGCCACCTTGACCACCAGTGGTGCGTCCAGCTTGCCGAACGCGAACGTACCGACCAGCTGACGGCCCTCGATCTGCGCACGCTGCGCGGGATCCTTCTCACCCGGCGGGGGGAAGCCCTTGTAGACGATGTCCTGCTCGGTGTTGTGCAGCTCGTGCCCGGAAAGCGGCCGCGAGAAACGCATCGCGAAATACAGCTGGCGGCCCGGCGCCCAGCCGCGCGTCTCGCGGAAGCCGGTCACCGTACCGTCGGCGCGCACCCGCACCCGCGACCACAGCACCTTGCCCGGGTAGTCGTACATGCTGGTGCGCATGTCCAGCAGCACCTTGGCGTCGGTGCCCTTGGGGAAGGCATAGCGGTGCACGCCCACGCGCGCACTGGTGGTCAGTTCGGCGCGCACCTTGTAGTCATCCAGGGTGACCGCGTAGTAGCCCGGCTCGGCCTTCTCATCAGCGTGGCGGAAGCGCGATGCATAGCCGCTGCGCGGCTTCTCCGGATCACCGCGCTCCAGGCCGGGGTTGCCGGTGAACGGCATCAGCAGGATGTCGCCCAGGTCCGAATGACCGGTGCCGGAAAAATGCGTATGCGAGAAGCCGACGATGCTGCTGTCGTCGTAACGGTAGCCGGCTGCCCAGCCATAGGCCTTCTCGCGCGGCTGGATGCGTGTGTCCGGGCTGAGCTGGACCATGCCGAACGGTACCGTGGCGCCCGGGTAGGTATGGCCCTCTCCACCGGTGCCGATGAAGGGATCGACCGCGGCATAGGCGCGTTCGGCAGCGGTGTTCGGTGTGGCAGCCAGGGCGGCACCGGAGGCAAGCATGGCGGTAGCGGCGAAGGCGATCAGGAGACGACGGTCCAGCGTGGGCATCGGCATTTGGATCGATTCAGATGGTGACCGGATGCTAGCACCGGGACTCAGGCGCCGCATGTTGCGGCGCAGCTGAATGAATCCAAAGGCGACAGGAGTTGTCTGATTTCCAATGCAACTATTTGCATGGTTCGGCGCCATGGCGCTCACCAGACTGTCGTCAAGCCCAAAAGCGGCGCGAAAAGGCGTCCCGCGACAACCCCGGCTGCGACGTGACCGCCATCGCACTTCGCGCCACCTGGGCCGGAAATGGCATCGCAATCACCTTCTCTTCACACGATAGCGGCGTTTCATTCACGCCGACGAAGTGAATGCGGTCCCTTTCCTGAAGTTCGATGTCCACAGGAGTCCCGTCATGAAGATCGCAGTTCGTCGTTCCCTTCCGCTGGCCATCGCCGCCGGCATCGCCCTCGCCTCCACCGCCCAGGCCGGAACTCTCGGGCCTGGCCAGTCGGCCATCGTGAATGCTGGCGACCCTGTTGAAAGCTGGACGGCCCAGGGCGCCACGCTGACCTTCAGCACCGGCAGCGCCGCCACATCCGTAGGCATCAGCGACGGATCCACGCTCACCATGACGGGGGCAACAGCCACCGCCACCAATCCGTTTGCTGCCGTCCAGATCGCCTCCTCCAGCGCGACGATCACCGGCACCCGGATACAGAACAATCGCGCTGCGGGATTGGCGGTAACCAATGGCAGCTCTGGTGGTGCTGCCGGCAACGCATCGGTTACTGACTCGAGCATCAGCGGCCAGGGAATCGGAAGCTATGTTCAGGGTGGCATGCTGACGCTGAGCAACACAACGATTGATGGAACCGGCATCGGAGCCGGGCTTCTTCCACCCGAAATCTCGTCCGGTCTGGCAGTCTTCTCCAATTCAAACGTCAGCATCACCAATGGCTCCGCAATTGCCGGAGATGAGAACGGCATCTTTGTGAAGGACATCGGGGGAACGCCCACCAGTACGATCACTGACAACGTTCTCACCGTCGACAAGTCGCGCGTCATCGGCCGCAACGGCTCAGGCATTGTGGTCAGCGGCGCAGGGATCATTGCCCCAACCACCGTCAACGTTCTCAACGTCAGCACCGTCAGCGGCGGCAATGGCGTGATTGCAGAAGCCGTTTACGGGGGCACCCTGAATCTGAACGTGGACGCATCGCAACTGCAGGGCACGCTTCGTGCCGATGCAACGTCGCAGTTGCACGCCAATTTCTCCAACGGCGCCGTACTGAACGGCGCGATGACCAACGTCACCAGCGCCACGCTGGATTCCGCCACCTGGAACATGACCGGAAACTCCACGGTCGGCGCCCTCAACCTCGGCAACGGCACCGTCTCCCTCGGCGACGGTTCGGCCTTCCACACCCTCAACGTGGCCGGCAACTTCACTGGCAATGGCGGCACCCTCGCCTTCAACACCGTGCTGGCCGGCGATGATGCAGCCACCGACAAGCTGATCATCGGTGGCGACACCAGCGGTACCGCCAACGTGCGCGTCAACAACGTGGGCGGTGCCGGTGCGCAGACCAACCAGGGCATCCAGCTGATCCAGGTCGGCGGCGCGTCCAATGGCCAGTTCAACCTAGCCGGCCGTGCCGTCGGTGGCCAGTATGAGTACTTCCTGCACAAGGGCACCGGTGCCGACGGCAACTGGTACCTGCGTTCGCAGCTGCCGACCGTGCCGGACCCATGCGTGGTCGATCCCAGCCTGCCGCAATGCCAACCGGTCGATCCCGTGGATCCGGGCGAGCCGGTGCTGCGCCCCGAGCCCGGCGCCTACCTGGCCAACCTGCAGGCCGCGCAGAGCATGTTCCGCCTGGGCTACCACGACCGCAACGCCGGCCAGAACTCCGGCCGTGCCTGGGCCCGCGTGGACGGCTCGCGCAATGGCTTCGATGCGGTCAGCAAGCAGCTGGATATCCGAGGCAACAGCCAGGCGCTGACCGTCGGTGCCGATCTGTGGCGTCACGAATCGGGCAGCAGTGCGGGTGTGATGTTGTCGACCGGCAACGCCACCAGCACCTCCACCAATGAACTGACGGGCTACTACGCCCGCGGCAAGGTGAAGGGCGAGGCGCTGGGCCTCTATGGCACTTGGCGCGGCGGCAACGGTGCCGACCCGTATGCGGGCTTCTACGTGGACGGCTCGCTGCAGCGTGCGCAGTTCCGTAACCGCGTAGAGGGTATCGGCCTGGCTGCCGAGCGCTACGACAGCCGCGCTTGGCAGGGTGCGGTGGAAACCGGCTACGCATTCCGTGTGGGTGGCGCCAGCAACGGCGGCATCTATCTGGAACCGCAGCTGCAGGTGGGCTACAGCCGCTGGGACAGCAACCGCCACACCGAGGCCAACGGCACGGTGGTGGGTGCTGAGAATGCCAACGGCCTGTTCGGCCGTGCGGGCCTGCGCCTGTCCGGCGTGACCCGCTGGGGCAACGGGTCCACCGAGGTGCAGCCGTACCTGGCCGCCAACTGGCTGCATACCCGTGCCGAATCGCGGATCCGCATGGATGACGAGATCGCCGATGCACGCGTGCCGCGCAGCCGTGGCGAGTTCAGCGGCGGTGCGTCGGTGAAGTTCGCCAACGGCATCGGCGCCTGGGGCGGGCTGTCGCTGCAGCGCGCCAGCGGCTATCACCAGACCACCGCACAGGTGGGTGTCAGTTACAGCTGGTAATCGGTCGCCTTCAGCCCGTGATCGCTTCGATTGCGGGTTGATATCAAGGCGGGAGGTGTGGCCGTCGGACTGGGGTCCCCGGCCACGGCGTGAAGGGCGCGACAGGGATTGTCGCGCCCAACACATATTTGCCGGGGTCTACAGCAGTGAGTGACATGACCTTTCGATTCTGCCCGTTTGGCAGAAAGCATCAATGAGCGTTCCACGTCGTGATGCGTACAGGATGGCGCCGCAGCGGACATGCCGCTGCCGGGATTGGAACCCCCGGATGAAACTGAAGATCTGCCTGCCATGACTATGGCGGGCGCTGCGTGTGGCCGTCTGGCC
Source organism: Stenotrophomonas sp. S4 (assembly GCF_054187805.2). Classification (NCBI taxonomy): domain Bacteria; kingdom Pseudomonadati; phylum Pseudomonadota; class Gammaproteobacteria; order Lysobacterales; family Lysobacteraceae; genus Stenotrophomonas; species Stenotrophomonas sp. S4. The sequence goes on from NZ_CM196188.1 coordinate 2,558,109, forward strand.
ATCGGAGTTCTTCTTCAGTCTCTCCGGGTTCCAACCTCGCATCGCCCGCCACCCTTGCGGTGGCCCTCGCTTCCCAAGGAGTTCCCGCATGACCCAACGTCCGCTCAGCCCGGCCATGGAGTCGCTGTTCCAGCGCATCGAACATGCCCTCAACAGTGCCGAAGGCATGGCCATCCTCATCGGCGAACAGTACGGCCCCGAGCCGAAGCCTCCCGCGCCGATGGGATACAACCCGAGGCAGATCGCCAATGCGATGGTCATGCTGAGCCAGCATGGGCGATGCCTGCTGCGGGCGCTGCGCGAGGAGGCGGAGAAAGTGACCTACCACTAGGTACGATGTCGCCAAGCCCCGCTCGGATCTACAGGCCACGCGCGACCGTCCCCACCATCAGCCTGGCAAGGCGCCCTGCAACGTGGCGAGGTCGGCGCTGTCGACCGGCCTCACCACCCGCGCCACTTCCTGCCCGTCATGCAGCAACACCACGGTTGGCCACAGCTTCACCCGGAAGGCACGTCCCAGTGGCTTGCCCTTGCCGTCCTCGATCTTCCAGTGCACCAGATCGTTGGCATCCACGAATGCCTGCAGCGCAGGTTGCGCCGCTTGGCAATGTCCACACCAGGGCGCTCCGAACTCCAGCAGTTGCCAGCCCGCCTGTGCTTCCACATCCGCGCGGGCCGGCTCCGCCGACAGGTGATCACGCATGAAAGGCATGCGCGCTACGCCGCCAACGCCTTCTGGATATCCGCCAACGGTGCGTTGGTCAGGTCCTTGGCAATATCACCGAGCAGGCGCGCCTGGACTTCCTTGTGCAGCAGCGGCCGGATGCGCCCCAGCGTGGTCGGGTCGGCCACCAGCACCAGGTGCGCATAGCGGTTGTTCAGTGCATCTTCGTTGAGCTGCTCGGCCACCTGCTTGGCGAACGTCGCTTCGTTGAGCTGGGAGATGGACATGTCCTTGGGCACCGCACCGGCCGGCCCCTGCCCGGATACACCCTGTTCGCTGATGTCCTGCAGGCGCAGTTCGCCTTCCTGCTTCAGGGCCAGCTGATGTTCGCTGCCGACGTTGGTGAACACGCGGGCCGAACCACCGTCGGCGACGATGATCAGCGTACCTTCGGGAATGCGACGGGTCATGCAATGCTCCTTCTCGATTGCGTTCACCCCCACCGTAGACAGCGTTGCGTGAGCGGCGCGACCAGAGTTCGTTCAACGCATGTCATTGCGTTGCGTGCGCGCATGAACAGGCGCGATGGAACACAGCGTGCAGTTCCGTCTGCTTCGCTGCATGCTCACGCCGATGCCGTTATGATGAACGGATGATCGACACGACCCACTACGTGACGGGCGCACCTGTTACGTGGGAAGCACTGCCGACCGGCGCTTCGCTTGCCACGAATGCTCCCGCCCTGCATTTCCATCGCCTCGCGCTGGATCCCGGCGGATGACGCCCGCAGGCCCGCTGCCTGCATTCCCTACGCTGCTGTGACCCTCGGCCGCTGACTGCGCGGCCGCTGTGATCCCGTTGCCGCGTTTCCGCCCTTGCGGCGGTGCTTCGCCGTGCGCGTGGCGTTGCGCCTGCACACCTTCCCCGGCCCCCACGCCGCCTTCCGATGCCCCTGCGCCACCTGCGCCTGCATCGCCGTTTCCGATTTCCGGGACACACCGCACCGCCCATTCCCCTATTCCATACCTACAAGGGAGCCCCATGCAGGACACGCCCGATTCCCATGCCCATTTCGGCTGGTTCAAACGCCGCCGCCACCTGAAGGTCGATGAGATCACCGTCGTCGACAAGCCCATGCTCAAGCGCGCCGTCGGCGCCGCCGCACTCGGCAATGCCATGGAGTGGTTCGACTTCGGTGTCTACGGCTATCTGGCCGTCACCATCGGCCAGGTGTTCTTCCCGTCCAGCAATCCCACCGCACAGGTGATCGCGGCCTTCGCGACCTTCACCGTGGCGTTCCTGGTGCGCCCCCTGGGCGGCCTGGTGTTCGGCCCGCTGGGTGATCGCTACGGCCGCCAGAAAGTGCTGGCGTTCACCATGATCCTGATGGCGCTGGGCACCTTCTCGATCGGCCTGATTCCCGCCTACGAACGCATCGGCATCTGGGCGCCGGTGCTGTTGCTGCTGGCGCGCGTGGTGCAGGGCTTCTCCACCGGTGGCGAGTACGGCGGCGCGGCCACCTTCATCGCCGAGTACTCCACCGACCGCAACCGCGGCCTGATGGGCAGCTGGCTGGAGTTCGGCACGCTGGGCGGCTATATCGCCGGCGCCGGTACCGTCACCGCACTGCACATGCTGTTGAGCAGCGAGCAGATGCTGGACTGGGGCTGGCGCATTCCGTTCCTGGTGGCCGGCCCGCTGGGTCTGCTCGGCCTGTACATGCGCATGAAGCTGGAGGAAACACCGGCGTTCCGCGCCTTCGCCGAGGAAGCCGAGAAGCGCGAGCACGACCGGCCCGGGCTGGGCGCGCTGTTCCAGGTGCATGGCCGCCAGCTGCTGGTGTGCATGGGCCTGGTGCTGGTGTTCAACGTGACCGACTACATGCTGCTGACCTACATGCCCAGCTACCTCAGCGTCACAATGAACTATGCCGAGAGCAAGGGCCTGCTGCTGATCATCATCGTGATGCTGGTGATGATGCCGTTGAACATCGTGGGTGGATTGTTCAGTGACAGGCTGGGCCGCCGCCCGATGATCATCGGTGCCTGCATCGCGCTGCTGGTGCTGGCGGTGCCGTGCCTGCTGCTGATCGGCAGCGGCAACGACTGGCTGATCTTCCTCGGCCTGATGCTGCTGGGGCTGGCGCTGGTGTGCTTCACCAGCTCGATGCCGTCCACGCTGCCGGCGCTGTTCTACACCCCGGTGCGCTACAGCGCGCTGTCGATCGCCTTCAATGTGTCGGTGTCGCTGTTCGGCGGCACCACGCCGCTGGTGACCGCGTGGCTGGTGGAGCGTACCGGCGACCCGCTGGTGCCGGCGTATTACCTGATGGGCGCAGCGGTGATCGGCCTGGTGACCATGCTGTTCGTGAAGGAGACCGCCGGCCTGCCGCTGCGCGGTTCACCGCCGGCCGTCGGCAGCGACAAGGAAGCGGCCGCGCTGTTGAAGAGCGATGTACCGGTGACGGTGGACCCGACCCTGCCGCCGCTGCCGGACGTTGCGGAGCCCGAGCAGGTGAAGCCGGCCTGAGGCTGGGCACAGAACGCGATCCACGCATGACGTGGATCTGCTGGCCAGGTGGCGCCGGGTAGATACGCCCGGCGCTGCCTGGCGCTACTTCCTGATGCGGGCCAGCGTCCCCGGCGTCCAACGCAGCGTCCAGGTGTAGTTTCCGTCCGGCGGACAGACGTGGCGGAAATCATGGGGAATTTCGCAGACCGTTGCGCCCGCGGTAACGGTGAAAGCAACGATGATCCGGTTGCCATCGATTCGGATCGACTGCACCGCGCCCGGAATCTGGATGCCGGCATCATCGCCATAACCTGATTCCCGGATGGCCGCGAAATCCTCGGCATCCACCCGCGACAGGCTCTTCGGGTTCTCCTGGCCGCGTGGATCGTTCGCCGTCAGCGCCGTCATCACCGCCACCACATTGCTTTGCGCGAAGCTGCCACCGGTGTAGGTCGACGTGTAGAAGTACACAACTTCGGAGCGACCATCACCATCGAGATCGGCAACACCCGTCCACACCGGGCGGAAGTCCGATTCGATATCGTCACCGGGAATACGCCGCAGACTGGCTTCGGCGGCCCGGTAGGCCTGTACAAGGCTGGGTGGCGCCACCACCCGCTTGGACGCGGCCGGCGCAGCCACCGCCGTCAAACTGGACAGCGCCAGCGCAGCAAGCGGCAGGCAGATCGAAGTGAAGCGGAACATCGCAGGTCCGTGCATGTCGTCCTCCTTGAGCGTGCGGCCAGTCTAACCGCAGCTCCGGTGGCGCCCAGTCGTGCACGGCGCAGTGTCGCGCGATGTGCGGAAGGCATCCACGCATGGCGTGGATCTACTGGGGTGTGTTCAATTCCATCGCGCGCATCACGATGGGCTTGGCCCAGCCCGGCGTGTGCAGCAGGTCGGCTACCGCAATCGGGTACTGCAGTTCGCCTGCAGCCATGGCCAATACCGGCAGCGGCACCACGCCGCCCTGCGCGTCGGCCGGCGCGCTGTTGTCGTAGACATGCAGCTCGGCCAGGTGCGGCAGCAGCTCCAGCAGGTTCGCGCGCGCGGAATCGAAACGCGCGTGGATCTTCTCCACCGGGATATCGTGGCCACCGGCCGCCACGCGTGCGGCAACACGGGCGACGTGCAGCTCGACATCGGCCAGCCCACAGAACCAGATCGCCACCTGATGCCGTTCGCAGGCCTCACGCAGCAGGCGCGGGATGGTGTTGCCACCGAGTGTGGTCTCGAAGGCGAAGTCGGTGCCATCGGCCATGGCCTGGCGCAGGCGACGGGTGCCTTCCTGCCACGCCTCGGCGTTGGCCTCCGGCAGCGGCCAGCCGGCGTCGACCAGGCGGCGGGTGAACGAGTCCGGGTTGAACCAGCTCAGCCCTTCGGCGTCCAGCCAGGTGCCCAGCAGCGAACTCTTGCCGGCGCCATTGACACCGGCCAACGCCAGGATGCGTCCCATCGATCAGAGCGGACGGCCGAGGGTGACCTTGCGGCCGCGCCGGATCGGCTGGCCCAGCACCTTGCCCAGCCCTTCCCCACGCTGCAGCCCGGCCAGGGTCTGGTCGAACTCGCTGCGCAGGCGCTGCAGTTCCTCGTTGCGCTCACCGGCATCACTGCCGGCGGCCTTGGCCAGCAGTTCCTGGTAGGTGCGGATGTCCACGATCACCGCTTCCGGGTGATTGTGGTTGGTGATGACCAGTGCCTGCTTCTCGCGCACGGTGCGCATCAGGCTCGGCCAGCCCCGGGTCTTCACCGACGAGGCCGGGGCCTTTTCGAGGCCAGGCAGATCCAGCGGCAGGGTCATGGCACGGCTCCAGGCAGGGTGGATGAGCACCACTATACCCAAATTGGCCAAATTGGGGATAAATCCCCTTTCACCCCAGGGGGCCGGTGTCCGGGGCGTCGGTCTGCAGCAGGCTGTCGCGCTCGCGCAGCGGGAAGCGGATCCAGGCGTCCAGCCCCTGCGGGGCAAAGCGCAGCTCGCCACTGCCGGCCAGCTCATAGGGCACCCGCTGCTCGATCAGGACCCGGCCCAGGCCACGCTGGCGCGGCATCTCCCAGCCCTCCACCTCGGCATGGCGCTCGCACCAGTGCAGGCCCAGCCACGGCTGCCCGTCCTGCACCTGCAGGTGCCAGCAGACGTCGATCCGACCATCCTCGTGGGTGAGCGCGCCATGCCGGAGCGCGTTGGTGGCCAGCTCATGGATGGCCAACGACAGCACTTCGGCCGCCTTCGGTGGCAACAGCACATCCTCACCCTGCAGGTGATAGGCGGTCGCCGCCGGCGTCTGTGCCGCAATCTCCTCGTCGAGCATGCCGCGCAGGCAGACTCCTACATTGGCGCCGCGGGTCAGCAGGCTCTGCGTGCGCGCCAGTGACATCAACCGCGCACACAGGCGCTCGGCATACTCGTCCACGCTGCCGACCGATACGCGGGTGCGCCAGGCAATGGCATGGATGGTGGACATGATGTTGCGGACCCGATGCTGCAGCTCGGCCAGCAGCACCGACTGGCGCTCGGTGGCGCGCTTGAGGTCGTCGATGTCCACGGCGATCGCGAACACGCCACTCACCTCGCCCTCGGCATCGCGCAGCGGTGCGGCCGCGACCCGTGTCCATCGTGCTCGACCGTCATCATGGGTGAACTGGAACTCGAGGCCGGGAACCACCGTCTCGCCCCGCAACGCCCGGGCGATGGCGAAGTCCTCAGGGCCGATGGTCGAACCGTCCGCATGCCAGCCGCGCCAGCGATGCTGGTTCTCTGCATCGGTCGAGGGGACCTTGCCACTGGGCAGGTAGGCGCGCATCTGGTCGTTGGACAGTTGCAGCTTGCCGTCTGCGTCGACAATGCAGACACCCACCGGCAGCACCTTGAAGGCCAGCGCCAACCGGCGGTCGCTCTCACGGCGCTTCTGCTCTTCGCGCTCGCGAGCCGCCTGTGCGACATGCGCGGATGTCGTTTCGAACATGGTCACCAGCACGCCGTTGATGCATCCTTCCTCTCCACGGATGGGGCTGTAGGTGATGGTGAACCAGACATCCTCCAACCGCCCCCGCCGCGCCAGCGGATAGAGCTTGTCCTCATAGGTGATGGTCTCGCCCTGCCACACACGCCGGTAGATCGGGCCGTTGATGTGCCAGACCTCGGGCCAGCACTCGCGGGTCGGCTGGCCCAGCCCGCCAGGATGCTTGTCGGCCAGGATCTCGGCATAACCATCGTTGTAGAGCTGCACCAGCTGCTCGCCCCACAGCACGATCATCGGGAAGCCATGCGCCAGCATGAGGTCAACGGTGGCGCGCAGATGTGGCTGCCATCGTTCGATCGCACCCAATGACGTGGATGACCAGTCGTGGCGGGCAATACGGGCGGCCATGCCGTCATGCCGCGTGTGCGCCTGCCGCGAGAGCGGCCTGCCCGGGCGCTCGGCAGCATGGAGCCCTTCGATGCGGCGCGACATGCCGCGCAATCAGGCGATGCCCGCAGGGGCCTGCGGCGTCGCCACCAGCCCCGCCAGCTGCTGGACCAGGGCCTCGATGTGATAGGGCTTGGTGCAGCGGGGGGCGCTGGCGAAGCGGCTGGGCAGATTGTCGTCGTAGCCGGAGGTCAGCATGAACGGGGTGCCCGCCTCGGCCAGGCGATCGGCCAGCGGGTACACCTGTTCGCCACCCAGGTTGATGTCCAGCAGGGCCACATCAATGGGGTTGTCATCCAGCAGCCGCCCCAGCGCCTGCAGGTCTCCGGCCGGCCCCACCACCTGCGCGCCCTTCAGCTCCAGGTAGTCCACCAGGAACATCGCGATGGCGAATTCGTCCTCCGCCACCAGCACCCTCAGCCCTTTGAGGCCCTCTGGTTTATTGCCCGCTTCCAGCACGACCGGCGCTCCTCGATACACGCGGCCCACCTCTGCCGCAACGCCTGCAGGATGCGCGAAGCGGGCTACAAGGGCGCGTGATGATCGATGAAGATCGCCGCCACGGCGCATTCACTCCGGCATTGCAGCGGCGCGTTCAGAACGCACGTTCCCATTTCAGGCTGAGCAGGCTGCGGTCGTGGCTGTACAGCCAGCCGACGTTGCTGTCGACGCGGGCGTAGCGCAGGCTCAGGCTGGGCACCAGCCCGGCCACGGCCAGGCGTTCGCTGCGTACGATGGCGATCAGGTTCTGTTCGTCGTCCTGCCTGCGCGCCTCGAGCAGCGGACTCCAGGCGTCGTAGTCGCGATGGCGCAGCGACACGAATACGGTGGCCGTAGTGCCACTCCACTGCCGTGCCGCGCCCACCCGCAGGCCGCGCTGGCGGTAGCCGTTGGCCGGGTCGGCTGCGCTGCTGTCGGTGACATCCAGCCCGGCGAAGACCGTCCAGCGCGGATTGAGCGCGCGGAACCAGGTGGCATACAGCGATGCCAGCTCGCCGTCGTAGTTGCTGGCCAGGCCCTGCTGTCGATACCGCTGGCGCTTCCAGTCGGCCTCCAGCTTGAGCAGGCTGCGTGCATCCAGGGCGTACTGCCATTCCCCGTGCACGCCACTACCGCCCTGTAGCGCATGGTTTCCCAGGCCCTGGTAGTCATAGCTGGGGGCCAGCATCACGGTCTGCCGTGCGCTGCGCCAGCTGTAACCCGCCTGCACGTTGGCATTGAGCTCGTTGTAGGCACTGTGCCCGCGCCATGCCTGACCGAAGGCGAGACCGCGAACGTACAGACCATGATGCCCGCCGAGCACCCAGCGCCGTTCCAGGCTGGCGTCGTAGTCGAGGCCCGCCGCGCGCTGGGCGTCGGGCAGTTTCCGTTCGATGATGCAGGCGTCGCCCACGCCGAACAGGCAGGTGCGGCTGGCCGAGCTGCGGTTGATGTTGTCACTCCATGCCGGGCCGGCCGACAGCGCGCCTTTCCAGCGCTGGCGCGCCTGCAGGGCAGCCAGGTAGCCGTCCACGCGTGCGCGGACGCCGGCCGTGGCCGGATCATCGGCATTGATGCCCGCAGCGATGGCGGTGAACAACGCGACCGCATCGCGATCGCGCTGGTCCTCGGCATAGACACGCGCCAGCTCAAGGCGAGCCGGCAGGAAATCCGGCTGCGCCGCCAGCAGCGCTTCGTACTCCGTCGCCGCGCGACGATGGTCGCCGGCCACCCGTGCCAGCGCCCCCTGTGCATAGTGGCGCAGCAGGGGGTCATGCCCCGGCAGTTCGATGTACTCCGCGAGGAACGCAGCGGCGGCCTGCCATTGCTGATGCTGCAGTGACAGGTACAGCGCCTGGCCAAGATCGTCGACGGTGCGCTCCACGCGCAGGGTCTGGCCGTCGATGGTGATGGTCGGCCGCTCCGATTCGGCCTGCTGCAGGCGCTGCTGGTCCTGCTGCTGGTGGCGCAGTTCCGTGCCCTGTTCAAGTACGCGTCGAAGATCGTCCTGCTGGGCGCGCACATCAGCGGCAGCCAACAGCAGTACGACAAGGAAGATGGAATGGCGCATGGTCGATCCGTGGTGGTGCGTGCAGCGGGCCGAAGCAGGGACTGGCGGATCGCGGCTTGTCCCTGCCCTGCCCCGTCAGGGGCGTGGCGATCAGTTCTTGCTGCCGCCGAAGGCGGTGTCGTACTGGCTGTTGCCGGCGAACGTGGCGATACCGGCCAGGGTGGCGGCGTTGGCGCCGAAGAACTGGCCCTGGGTGGCACCGGCAACGTTGCCGTTGGCGGTGGCGGTACCGGCGAACGAGGCGTTGGCGCTGTTGATGTTGGCGTTGACGTTGATCGCCAGGCCGCCACCGGTCAGGCCGCCGAGCAGCTTGCCGCTGCCGAAGTCCGCACGGAAGGTGCCGGACAGCAGGTTGCTGCCGTTGAACTTGTTCAGGCCCGCGACGCTGTAGGTGGCTACGCCAGCCGGCAGCGTGGTACCGGCACGGTCACCGACGAAGTAGACCTGGCGGTTGTTGAAGCCACCGGCGGCGCCATCCTTGGACCACTCGCCGAACCACACGTCACCACTGCCAACCTTGACGAAGTTGAAGTGGCCCATGCCGGCATGGCTGCCCGGTGCGCCGGTGATCGGCATGGCCAGCGTGCGCACGGCGGTGCCATTGACGGTGGTGGTGCCCGAATACAGGCTCAGGCCCTGGAAATCGACCGGCTTGGCGTTGGAGACGGTGCCGACGCCGATACCGGCCTTGCCTGCCTGGTGCGGGCCACCGTTGACCTGCGATTCGCCGACGGCGACGTACAGCTCGGCGTCGGTCACCGGGCTGGCAGCACCGACGATGTCAGCGGCATGCGCGGCGCCGGCCAGGGCAAAGGTGGCAGCAACGGCGAGAACCGAACGGGAGATCATCTTCATGGTATTGCTCCTTGGGTTGTGGGAACTACGGGTACAACGCTTGAAAGCGGGAGGTCAGAAGCGCGCGGTGATGCCGAGCTTGAGGGTGCGGCCCGGCGCCGGCAGCGTGGAGCGCGTGGCCGGGTCGACGTAGTAGCGGTTGCCGAGGTTGCTGCCCACCAGCTCGACGCTGGCGTGCACGTTGAAGCGCCAGCGCGCGTATGCATCGACGGTGGTGATGTTGCCCCAGGTGAACGGCACGTTCTGCCACAGCAGGCTGCTGCCACCGACCAGCAACCGGTCGCGGTAGGCCTGTAGATCGGGGTTTTCGTGGCGCTGGTAGTGCACGATGCGGCTGCCCAGTTCCAACCGTTCATCGAACAGGCGCGTACCGAGCGACAGGTTCACCGACAACTTCGGAATCGCCTGGGTCAGCAGGTAGCCACTGACGAAACCGTCCTGCACGCAGTTCGGCACCAGGCCACGGTTGGCATCCAGCAGCACGGCCGTGCTTTCGTCGCACACCTCGTTTTCCAGCGTGCGCGAAATACCCAGGTCGGTGAAGAAGCGCCGGTTGTCGAAGCGTGCCTGCAGCTCGATGCCGCGGATGGTCTGCTTGTCGATGTTGTCGAACAGGAAGTAGGCGTCGCGCTCGATTACGTTGCGGGTCTTGTGCACGTAATAGGCCAGCTTGACGTCGGCATCGGCGGTGTTGCCGAACAGGCCCGACAGGTTGTGTATGTAGCCCAGCTCGTAGTTGTAGGCATGCTCAGGCTTGAGCGTGTACAGCGGATTGAGGCTGCTGGAGAAAGCGATGGTGCTTTCGAACATGCTGGGGAAGCGCACTGCTTCGCTGTAGCGCAGGTAGACGCGCGCGGCCTTGGACAGGTTCACCGTGGCCGAGAAAGTGGGCAACCACGCGTGATCGCGGCGGCGGTCATTGCGCCCGTCCACCGGCCGCGACTGCATGGTGTTGCCGATAGTGCAGACCAGGTCGCTGCCGGGGTAGATCGGCAGCACGCCGGGTATGCCCGCCACCTCGCCGTTGAGACAGGGGTTGGTCGCACGGGCATAGTTGCCGTTGGCATCGGGCAACCACGGAAGCCGATGTTCCACCGCCTGCGGCGTCTCGTAGTACGCCAGCAGACCATGCAGTGCATCGTCAATCACCGAACCCATGCCGATGCTCTCCCAGAACTCGCGTTCGGCCTCCAGTGCATCGATCTCCGCCTGCAGGCTGGCCGGCCGCTCGGGCAGCTCATTGGTCCGGTAGGTGGCCTCCTTGCTGCCCACGCCCTTGGTCAGCAGCTCCGGGTGGGCCTGCAGGAAGTCGTCGAACGCCCAGTAACGACTGTAGCGCACGCCGGCGTTGAGGGTCAGGAAATCGACCGGACGCCATTCGAGGTTGAGATAGCCTTCGCCCTCCTGGCGCCGGCCAGCACGCGGAAACATGCGCCAGCCATCGGTGGTGCCGAAGTACGGGTCGCGAGAACCCAGCTTCTCGTACTGCCAGTTGCCGCCCACGGTCAGGTCCAGCGTGGAATGCAGCGCGAAGCGGTTGCTCAGGGTCAGCCCGGTACGGTCATTGCGCGCATTGGCCAGTGCGGTGTTGCGCAGGATCGGGCTGACCCCGGGATTCCACGCCGGATTACCCGGTGCGAAATTGGGAAACCCACCGGCGGTGTAGGTATCGCTGTCCGTCTCGGTGCGCCACAGGTTGGCGTACAGATCAAGCCAACGGCTGCCGGCCGGCTGGAAGCGGTACTCCAGGTTCCACGCATCGGACGCAACCCGACTGAGAGGCCACTGGATGCGCCCATAGTCCGGCGCCGACAGGATTCGCGACGGCATGATCTCGCCATAGTGCGACAGCGTGCGCCGCCAGGTGGCCTTCAACTGCTGGTCGTCGTTGATCTGCCAGCTGCCCTTGACCAGCCACGATTCCTGTTCGCTGGACGTATTGGGCACTTCATCGTCCGGCTTGAAGTAGCGCGCCAGCGTGGTGATGTAGTCGATGCCCTGGTACTCGAACTGCTCGCGCCGGTCCTGGTCGTAGTAGCCGCTGCCCTTGCTGCCGGAGAAGTAGTTGCCGCGCTTGCGCCAGGCATAGGCGGCCATCAGGTCGACGTTGTCGCCACGCACGCCCAGCGCCAGGCGCCAGGCCTGGTCTTCGCCATCGAAGGGGTTGTTGCCACTGCGTGACTTCACCGGCACCACCAGGGTGCGGTCGTCGTAGGGCGAGTTCGGCGAGCCCTGCGGGAACCCCGGCACCGTGCGGTAATCTTCGCCGGTGTGCAGGCGAGGCAGGCGCGGCGCCACCGCATTGCTGCTGCCTTCAATCTTCAGCTCCCCGCCGAAGCGCTCACCCGCTTCCACGATGTCATCGACGTCGATGGTCTTGATCACCAGCGCGCCACCGATCCCGCTGTGCACATCGCGCACCAGCCCTGGCCCCTTGATGACCTGGATGCCACCAATCAGGTTGGGATCGATGTAGTTGCGGTTGCTGACGCCGTTGTAGCCGCGCCAGACCGTGAGCGCCTGCTCGCCACCGTCGATGCTGACCGGCACCCGCCCCGGCCCCTGGATGCCGCGGATGTTGATGTCCAGCGCGCCGCTGTTGCGCGCATCGCCACTGAACACGCCGACCAGATCCTTGACCACGTCGGCCGGGTTGGAGCCGCGGTAGCGCTCCACCCGGTCGCGCCCCGAATACGCCGTGGTCAGGTCCAGCGCGAACACATCATCGTAGCCGCGCCGATCGCGGGCCTCGCCCCCTTCCGACTGCAGGCGACCGGCCACGTCCAGTGTTTCGGTCACCCGCACCCCTTCCCCTTCACCCGACTCCGCTGCGGCACGCAGGCTCCAGGTGCCGTCCATGCCGCGCTGCGCACGCACGCCGCTGCCGCGCAGCAGCTGCTGCAGGGCCTGCATCTGGCTGTACTCGCCACTCACCGCGCTGGAGCGACGGCCTTCCACCAGATCACTGCGGAACACCACCTGCACATCGGCCTGGCGGCCAAAGGCACGCACAGCATCAGCGAGGGGCTGTTCCGGAATGGTGTACTGGCGCAGTGGCGCGACGATCGCCGTTTGCGCCTGCACGGCCGGCACACAGGCCAGCGGCAGCAATGCGGTGGAGATGGCCAGGGCCAGGACAGTGGCGCGGCGATGACAGGCGGATGCCGTGGACGGCATGGACAGGAACTCCTCAAGCGGGGCGGGACCATCGGCACATCCGGTGCCGGTGGTGTGTCTGGCTTGAGGAAAAACGGTGTTTCGCTCTGGCTATACCTCTATAGACAACGGGGCACGGCGAGTGCCCACGGTTTTTTCATGTTTTTTTCATGCGGCGCTTTCTGCCATCAACCGGCTGCACCTCACCACAGCACCATCGCGCCGCCAGGAAGGCGCTGCACGCGCAGTCCCGCCTGCGCGGCCACCGCATCGATGGCGGTCTCCGGTTGCTGCAGATGGAACAGGCCACTGACCCGTACGCGTGCACCCTGCCCGCCCAGTACCCAGACCGGCGCACGACGGTAGCGCGCCAGATCGGCGATGGCCTGCGCGGCCGGCTGATCATCGATCACCACCTCGCCACGCCGCCATGGCGCCATGCTCTCCGGATCTTCCAGTTGCACCGGCTGCAGCCAGCGCCCGTCACGGAACACGCGTGCCTGTCCGGCATGCAGGCGCTGCACGCTGCCATCGCCCGGGCGCACATCCACTACACCCTCACTGACCTGGGTGGTGACCGTGGTATCCAGCATCTACACGCTGAAGGCGGTGCCGATGTCACAGACCACGCCGCCCGCCGCCTCGACCTGGAACGGGCGAGCCTCATGCGCTACCTGGAACCAGGCCTGGCCGCGCAGCAGGCGCAGGTGGCGCTGCCGGCCATCGAACTCGATCGCTAGTGCGGTGCCGGCATCGAGTATGGCGGTGCTGCCGTCGTCCAGCTGCACCAGGTGCGGCGCATCGCTGCTGCGCAGGTCACTACGAGCAAGCAGCAGCGCGTGCGGCGCAGCGGCAACCATCAGCACCACCGCGGCAGCACTGGCCAGCAGCCACGGCAGGCGGCGGCGCGGCGTGATCGGACGCAGCCCTTGGCGATCAGCCGTCAACCCGGGCAGCGCCGCCAGCACGTCGGGCCCGGCGGCATCCAGCCCCTGCCAGAACGCCTGCTGCTGGCGCCAGGCCAGCGCGTAGCGCGGATCGGCCTGCAGCCAGCGCTGCAGGGTTCGTTGCTGGCGTTCCGGCAGCGGGCCTGCACTGCACCGGATCACCCAGCGCAACGCCTGCCTGGCCTGACGCGGCGAGGGTTCGGACGTGGTCATGGTTGTGGCCTGCCGCACCGCGAACGGGTGCGCTTTCCTGTTGTGACAACGGCGGGCGCGATCTGCCCACGGCAAACGCCGGTCATCGGCGCGTTCCCTGTTGATGCTGCTGGATCAACAGCGCCGCGCGCAGCACATGCTTGCCGACCAGGCTCTTGGAGATTCCCAGGCGCGCGGCAATCTCGCGTTCGCTCAGGCCCAGGTAGCGGTTGAGCACGAAGCACTCGCGCACCTGCGCCGGCAGCGCGAGGATGGTCTGGGTGATCTCGCGCAGTTGCGCCTGGTCCAGCGCCTGAGCCTCGCCGTCGTGGCCCGCCCCGGCCATGTCGGTGGCGTACTCGGCCATCGCGCGCCGCTCGCGGGCGTCGGCCTGGCTGCGGTTGAGCGCATGGTGATAGGCCATCCGGTACAGATAGCCGCGCGGCTCCAGGATCGGTGGATCACCGGGCACGCTGCTGGCCTTCAGGTACAGGTTCTGCAGGGTGTCCTCGGTACTGGCCGGGTCGAGGTAGCGCGCGATGAAGCGAGACAACGCACGGCGCTCGCGGATCAGCAGCTCGACCAGCGCCAGGGCATTGGGAGACATAGGTGCCAAGGCCGGACCGGGGAATGATGGGCGTGATGGCGACGGTCCGGACGTGGATTGTGGGCTGCGCGGCCGCAGGCGGCAAGCAAAGTCCCGTCACGCGGCACCAGGATCATCCACGCATGGCGTGGATCTACCAGGCGGCTGCGGATCCAGTAGATCCACGCCATGCGTGGATGCGGAGCCTACGGTTCATCCAACGCCTCGAAACGCTCGGCAAGGTAATCGATCAATGCGCGAACCGCCGGCAGCAGCCCACGCCGCGACGGGAACACCGCGTGCACGATGCCGTGCTTCGGCACCCACTCCGGCAGCACCGGCACCAGCGCTCCCCTGTCCAGCTCGTCGGTGATCATCATCCGCGGCAGCATCAACAGCCCGACCCCGGCCACCGCCGCTGCGCGCAGCGCGATCATGTCATCGCTGACCAGCCGCGGGCGGTGATGCACGCTGGCCTGCACGTCGCCCGGCCCGGTGTACTCCCAGACGTGCTGCTGGCTGGGCGAGGCCAGGTCGACGGTCGGCATCATCGCCAGGTCGGCCGGCACCTGCGGCGTGCCCAGCCGCTGCAGCAGCGCCGGGCTGGCACTGGTGCACCACACCCGGCGCGCCAGCACGCGCACCACCAGGTCGCTGTCCTCCAGTGGCGGCGGCCGCACCCTTATCGCTACGTCCACACCCTCGCCCACCACGTCCACGCGGCGGTTGGTGGCGTCCAGCTGCACCGTCACCTGCGGGTACAGGGCCAGGAAGTCGGCCAGCATCGGGCCGATGCGCGCGTGCAGGATCGCGATCGGGCACGCCAGGCGGATCGTGCCGCGCGGCTCGGCGCGTGACATCGCGATGGCTTCTTCGGCTGCTTCAGCCTCGACCAGCATCGCCTTGCAATGGCGGTAGTAGTCCTGGCCGACCTCGGTGACCGAGAAGCGCCGGGTCGAACGCTGGATCAGGCGTACGCCCAGGCGTTCCTCCAGCAGCGCGATGCGCCGGCTCAGTTTCGACTTCGGCATGGCCAGCGCCCGGCCGGCCTGCGAGAAGCCACCGTGCTCGACCACCATGGCGAAATAGAACAGGTCGTTGAGGTCGCAACGGCGGATATCAGCGATGAACACGGGGCGATCTCCTGTGGCGCAAGGCGCGCACCCATTGTTCACCAGATAGGACTATGACGGCAAATATTGGCGTCTACCGACCCTATTGTCGCGGCGATATCGTCTCCCGCAACGAAGAACAGCGGCCGGCAGCCCCGGCCAGGAGATCGCCATGAAGCGTGTCACCGGCACCTACAGCGCCCCCCGCCCGCACTGGGTGGGCGACGGATTCCCCGCCCGCTCGATGTTTTCCTACAACACCCACGGCCAGCACCTGAGCCCGTTCCTGCTGCTGGACTACGCCGGCCCCTACACCTTCGCGCCCAGCGATACGCCGCGTGGCGTCGGCCAGCATCCGCACCGCGGTTTCGAGACGGTCACCATCGTCTATGAGGGCGAGGTCGCCCACCGCGATTCGACCGGGGCCGGCGGCACCATCGGCCCGGGTGACGTGCAGTGGATGACTGCGGCCTCCGGGATCCTCCACGAGGAGTTCCATACGCCGGAATTCAGCAGGCGCGGTGGCACGCTGGACATGGTGCAGCTGTGGGTCAATCTGCCGGCCCGGGACAAGATGGGTGCACCGGGCTACCAGACCCTGCTCGATGCAGACATTCCCTCGGTGGATCTGGCCGACGGCGCCGGACGCGTGCGGGTCATCGCCGGCCGCTTCGACGGCCACGCCGGCCCGGCGCGTACCCACACGCCGATGGATGTCTGGGACATCCGCCTGCAGCAGGGCCACCACGCCGAACTGCCGGTGGCCGATGGCCGCACGCTGGCGCTGGTAGTACTGAAGGGCACGGTCCGGATCAACGGCGGCCAGCCGGTCGGCGAGGCGCAGCTGGTCACCTTCGACCGCAGCGGCGAGGACGTGTTCGTCGACGCCGACAGCGACGCCACCGTGCTGCTGCTCAGCGGTGAGCCGATCGACGAGCCGGTGGTGGGCTATGGCCCCTTCGTGATGAACAGCCAGGCCGAGATCGCGCAGGCGGTCAACGACTTCAACAGCGGCCGCTTCGGCCGGATCGCGTACTGAACACCTCAATGCGGCGGGCTTCGACCCGCCGCAGCCACCGGGCCATCGCCCACTTCCCCAGGAGACTGACCATGAGTACCCCCGCCAACTTCAACGGTACCCGCCCGGTGATCGATCCGGACAACGCCGCGATGCTGCTGATCGACCACCAGAGCGGCCTGTTCCAGACCATCGGTGACCTGCCGTTCACCAGCGTGCGCGCCCACGCCACCGCGCTTGCCAGGATGGCCACGCTGGCAAAGATGCCAGTGATCACCACCGCCTCTGTCCCGCAGGGCCCGAACGGGCCGCTGATCCCGGAGATCCACGACGCAGCCCCGCATGCCCAGTACGTGGCGCGCAAGGGTGAGATCAACGCCTGGGACAACCCGGAATTCGTTGCTGCGGTGAAGGCCACCGGCCGCAGGCAGCTGATCATTGCCGGCACCATCACCAGCGTGTGCATGGCCTTCCCGTCGATCGCCGCCGTCGCCGATGGCTACCAGGTGTTCGCGGTGATCGATGCCTCGGGCACCTATTCGAAGATGGCCGAAGAGATCACCCTGGCCCGCGTGGTGCAGGCCGGCGTGGTACCGATGGACACCGCTGCGGTGGCCTCGGAGATCCAGCGCACCTGGAACCGCGACGATGCCCAGCAGTGGGCCGAGGTCTACACGAAGATCTTCCCGAACTACCAGTTGCTGATCGAAAGCTACCTGAAGGCGCAGGACGTGCAGAAGAACCAGGAGCAGCTGGATTCGCAGCGCAGCTGAGCTGCCCCCGGGTGCCAGCCCGCTGTCGGCACTCCTTTCAACCGGAGACCCATCATGTCCAGTGAACCGATCCGAGACCCGGCCAGCGATCATCTGCTGACGCCGCAGAATTCCACCTTCATCATCATCGACTACCAGCCGGTGCAGGTGAACTCCATCGCCTCGATGGACCGCCAGCTGCTGGTCAACAACATCGTCGGCACCGCCAGGGCCGCTGTGGCTTACGGTCTGCCGATCGTGCATTCGACGGTGAACGTCAAGACCGGCCTGAACAAGCCGCCGATTCCACAGCTGCGCAAGGTGCTGGGCGACTACCCCACCTACGACCGCACCACCATCAACTCCTGGGAGGACGTCGAGTTCCGCAGGGCGGTGGAAGCCACCGGCCGCCGCAAGCTGATCATGACCGCGCTGTGGACCGAGGCGTGCCTGACCTTCCCGGCCCTGGATGCGTTGAAGGAAGGCTATGAGGTGTATGTGGTGGTCGACGCCGTGGGCGGTACCTCGCTGGCGGCGCATGACGCGGCACTGCGCCGCATCGAACAGGCCGGTGGCCAGCTGATCAGCGTGCCGCAGCTGTTCTGCGAGCTGCAGCGCGACTGGGCGCGTTCGGAAACGGTCCCCGCGTTCATGAACCTCTTCATTGAAACCGGGGGTACGGCGGGCATCCAGTTCTCGTACGATCGTACCGAGTGAATTCGTGGCGGCGCAGGCAGGTAGCCCGCGCCGTCTTTTGAAGCAGTCGAGCATGGCTCGACTCTACAGTTGGGTTGGTCGAGCATGGCTCGACTCTACAGATTGCAGGAGACCCTGATGGCCTACGCACGCATTGTTTCAACCGGCGACAACTACCTGCACCACATCAGCAATGGCGGCTTTGATGTGGATGCGGACGAGCCGGCATCGTTGGGCGGCCAGGGCAAGGGCTTCGCCCCGTTCGATCTGTACCTGGCCTCGCTGGCGGCCTGCACCGCCATCACCCTGCGCATGTATGCACAGCGCAAGGGCTGGGAACTGGGCGAGTTCCATGCCGAGCTGCGTTCGGAACGTGATGAGGATGGACGCTTCCACGTGCACCGCGTGCTGCATGCCAGCGCCGAGCTGAGCGATGCGCAGTGGCAGCGGTTGCTGGAGGTGGTGGAAAAGACCCCGGTGACGCTGGTGATGCGCGAAGGTGCACGCATCACCAGTGAGCGCGGGGTAGCAGCGTAACCCCATCCACGCGTGGCGTGGATCTACTGTAGAGCCACGCCCATGTTCAGCTCCTGGGCTGGAAGCCGGGCATGAGCCCGGCTCTACCGAAGGCTCAGCGCCGTGAATGCAGCACGGTGCGCTGGCGCATCGCGTTGAATTCCTGCTCCACCTGCTGGATGTCCTCGGCCTGGAACCCGGCCGCATCCAGCAGCTGGTCGGCGGCAGCCGCCGCCAGCGGATCATCGTCACGCTGGCGCCAGCAGCGCGCCGGCAGGAAATAGCCCACTTCGCTGCGCCCGCGCATGATCACCACCGGCCGGCCCGCATACAGCAGGAACTCGGCCAGGTGCTGGCGCAGGCCCTCCACTGAAACATAGGCCGGTCCAACACCCAGCATCTGGCTGGACGGTTCGGGACTCTCGAACAGCTTGCGACGGCTCATCCACTCCTCCTTTTGAACAACGCGTGGTCTCCTTTCCTTAGACGGGCGCATCGCTGCGCCCCCGCCACGTACTACGTGATCCGCATCACGCCGGCCACTCAGAACCCGGTATTGAACTCCAGCTGGAACACGTCGATCGACAGCGGTGCACCGGACACTTCCTTGGCCGCCATCCACTTGCCGCTGATCCAGCTGCGCGCATCCAGCGCATAGGCACCACCCACGTAGTAGCCGCGGGCGTTGGTGCCGCCGAGGTGGAAGTTCGGGTCGTTGTAGGCATCGGGCAGCGCGTCGGCCTCGATGTGCTTGTAGCCCAGCAGCGCCTGCCACTGGCCCTTCTCCTTCAGCTCGGTGGCACCGAAGGTGGCCTGCACCATCCACGCGGTGTCGCCGCTGCGGAAGGTATCGATGCTGGCGGTGCCACCGGCGCCGTAGTTGTTGACGATGCCGTTGTTGGCACGATTGAACATGGCCTGCTTGTCGTAGGCCAGGTTGCGGATGTAGTCGCCATCCAGGCGCAGGCCGACGCCCTGGGCCAGCTGCGTATCCCAGCGCAGGTTGAACGTGGCCAGGCGGAACGCCGAGGCCAGGCCGACATACTGCGGGGTGGGCGTGTTGGCCGGGTCCAGCGGATTGCGCGCGATGTCGCGGATCAGCATCAGGGTGTTGCCCTTCTGCATGAACGCCGGGCGCGACCAGTCGGTGTCGCAGCCCACCGCACCCGCATACAGTGCGCACGGCGAGGACAGGCGGCCGCTGATGTTCTTGAAGTCGTAGTAACCCAGCGCCGCGCGCAGCGCGTTGTCGTCGTTGAAGCGCCAGTTCACGCCCACCTGCGCACCGGACAGCCACTTGTTCTCGTTCGGGGTCTTGACCCGGCTCTGGCTGGGCGAACTGTCGGAGGTGTATTCCAGCGGCACCACCGCGAGGTTACCGAACAGGTCGAGGTCGCCACCGTCGAAGTCATAATTGAGGTTGGCGGCCAGGCCATCGAAGTTGAGGTCGTTGGAGAACAGCGTGTCGCTGGTCCAGAACGGATTGCCGAAGCGGCCGCCACGCACCGTCACCCAGTCTGCCGGGCTGTAGGCCAGCCAGGCCTGGTCCAGCCACACGTCCTTCTTGCTCAGGCCGCCACCCAGCTGCTCGGTGGTCGACACCGGGCCATTGCTGCTGCCGCTGGCCAGGCGCACGCCGGCCGTGGTGTGCTGCCCGATCATCGCCTCGATGCCGAGGCGGGCGCGGATGCGCCACAGGTTGCGGCGGTCCTGGCGGGTGTTCAGCAGCGGCGGCAGCTGCAGGTTGGTGTTGGTGTTGGTGTCGAAACCGTTGCCGGAATTGATCGACGACCAGTTGCTCACGATGTCGCTGTTGCGTTCGGAGAAGAAGCGCGACTCGCTGCGCACGCGCATGTCACCGGTGACCTTGATGCGCTTGGTCCATTCGGCCACTTCGTTCGGTGCCGCCCAGCCTTCGGACTTGGCCTGCGCCATCACGTCCTGGCGCACTTCGTCACGGATACCGTCGCGCACGCTCTGCGGCACGTACGGCACGCGCACGTCACCAGCCTCCAGGGCCACGCCACCGCTGGCGGCGGCGCTGCCCGTGGCTGCAGTGCGCTGTGCGGCCGCTGCTTCGGCCTCGGCTTGTACCAGCAGCGCCTGCCCGTCTTCGGGTTTCAGTGCGCCGCTGGCGATCAGGCCCTTGATCAGCTTGACCATGGTGGTTTCGGCGGCCATCGCACCGGCCGGGGCGGCCAGGCTGAGCAGCACGGCGCAGCACAGCAGCGCCCGTCGGGCCGGCCGCGGGCGGCGGGAGTCGGTTCGTGCGCGGACGTGGTCGTTCATCACGGTTCTCATCGAAAGAAGGGAAATCACGGAGGTCGGGAATCAGGCCCCGGGCCGGCGGCCCTGGATCAGGACGCGGGCGGGGAAATCAAGCGACGGCGGCGGTGCCTGGTCGACCTTGCCGATGCGACGCAGGGCATCGAGCACGGCCGCGTCGGCCTCCTCGTTGCCACTGCCGCGTACCAGCTCGACCTTCTCCAGACGGCCATCGCTGGCCAGCCATACGTTCACCTGCAGCTGGAATGCCAGGCGCTTGACCTTGTCGTCGCGCGAGATCGCCTGCTGCATCAGGTAGCCCAGGTAGCGACCGTAGGTGGCGTTGCCAGCACCACCACGGCCGACGCCGGATGAACCGCCGCCACTGCCGGACTGGATGCCGAAGTTGTCTCCGCCGGCCTGCGCATCGGCATTCATCGTCACCGGATCGCTGTTATCCGGTGTCGGCGTCGGCTCTTCGGCCGGCGTCGGCTGATCCAGCGGCTCCGGTTCGGGCAGCGTCTCTTCCGGCGGCGTCTCCGGCTCCGGTGGTTTTTCCGGGGGCGGCGGGGGCGGCGGCGGAGGGGGTGGCAGCGCCAGCATCGGCGGCTGCACCACCGGCCGGCGGGTGCTGGCGGTGTCCTTGAACAGCAGCCACCACAGTGCGACGCCGAGCACCAGCAACGCGACCAGCACCAGCGCGACGGTCACCAGCAACGCGCGACCGCGCATGCCGGGCTCCGGTCGAGGGGGTTGATGGGCCGTCATGCCTCAGCCCTGCGCCTTGCCGGTGACCAGGCCCACCTGGGCCAGCTCCAGGCGCCGCAGCAGGTCCAGCACCTCGACCACGCGGGCATACTGCACCTGCGCGTCACCGCGCACGATCACCGGGAAATCCGGCGTGGTCGCGCGTTCGGTACGCAGCCGGTCTTCCAGCTCGGCCATCGTCACCGGGTAGGCATCCAGGAACACCTGGCCACTGGGGTCGATGGTGATCGCCTTGGTCTTCGGCTTCTCCAGCGCGACACTGTTGCTGGCCTTCGGCAGGTTGACCTCGATGCCGGGAATGGAGGCGTTGCTGGTCAGGATGAAGATCACCAGCACCACCAGCAGCACGTCGACGAAGGGCGTCACGTTGATGCCCTTCTCGCGCTTCTTGATGCCGAACTTCGCCTTCTGGCCCATGGCGCGCCCCTCAGCCCTGGACCGCGGCCGGGCCGCGCCCGTCCTGCTCTTCGGCCAGGCGCGCGGCGAACTCGTCGATGAACACCGCCATGTCCGCACCGATCGCTTCGGCACGCGCACCCAGGTAGTTGTAGCCGAACAGTGCCGGGATCGCGACGCCGAGGCCGGCAGCCGTACACAGCAGCGCCGCGGCCATGCCTGGCGCCACCGAGTTGATGTCCACCGCGCCGGCCATCGCCGCCACCACGAACACCAGCATGATGCCGATCACGGTGCCGAACAGGCCCACATACGGCGCACCTTCGATGGTGGTCGACAGCCAGTTCATGCGTCGCGCCATCGCTTCCTGCTCGCGCACCATCACCGCATCCATCGAGGCGCGGATCGCGGCGATGGTGGCGCCACTCAGGTAGCCACTGTTGCCGTCGCGCTGGTGGCGCTGCTGCATTTCATCGATGGCCACCTGGTAGATGCGCCACAACGACCCATCGTGCATGGCGGTCGGTGCCTTGCCCTGGCGATCCATGTCCGACAGGGTGCGCAGCGGCACGCCGGACAGCTTGCCGAAGCTCTCGGTGAATACCGCATTGGCCTTGCTGGTGCGGCCGAAGTGGCGGCTCTTGGCGATCATGATCGCCCACGACAGCAGCATCATCAGGCCGAGGATGGCGACCACCACCCAGGCATCGAACGGCATCGCCTTGAGGATGAAGGCGAAGTGGCTCTGGCCAGCCGACTGCTCGTCGGCACCGTAGCTGATCAGGCGCGAATCGGCGCCCTGCGCGGTGGCATCCGCCAGCAGCAGCGCCGCCGGGCGTGCCACCCGCGAGACGCGCAGCTCATCCAGCGCACCTTCGAAGTTGGCCAGCGGCTGCGCCGCACCCGGGGCATCGGCGCCGACCACCGGCGCCGTGCTCAGCGCCGGCAGCTCGCCACTCAGCCGGGCCACCACACGGCCGTTGAGGTACAACTGCAACGCGCCCTTCTCCGCCGTCAGCGCGACGTGCGCCCACTGCCCTTCCGGAATCGGCTGCGCAGGCGTACTGCGCTGGCCGTTGAGCTGCACGAACGGAACCCGGTTTTCGATACCCAGCACCAGCTCGGACGTGCCATCACGACGGGCGTAGATCGCCTGCGCGGCAGTGTTGCCGCCCGGCTTGATCCAGGCCGAAACGGTGAGCGGCGCACCCGCTTCCTGCGCCAGCGACGCGCTGGCGGGCAGTGGCAGCGGGCCCGCACCCAGCTGCACGCCACGACCGATCACCGCGCCCTCGGACGGCGGCACGACGGCACCGGCGTTGTTGCCGTAAGCGGTAGTGTCGCGCGCCGGCGCATTGGCCTCGGCAAAGTGGTAGACCAGCGTGTAATCCGGATCGAACACCTGCTGGCCGTTGCCGCTGGCCGGTGCCTTCTCATTGCCGTAGTACATCCAGATCGTCTGCGGCGCGGCGGCGCTGACTGCCGGCACGTCCACCCAGACCAGGGCCAGGCCCAGCTTGGGATCGAACTGTTCGATCTGATGGGCCAGCACGGTGCGGCCATCGCCCGACACGAAACGCAGGTCATTGCCCGCGTCCTGGGTACCGTCGAACCCGAAGTTGCCGGTATGCAGGCGCAGCAGCAGCGGCGTGCGGCCCGGGTCACCGGCCAGGCCCGCGCCCTGGGGGCCGGCGTCGACAGTGATCGGCTTGCGGTACTTCCATTCGGCCTGCCACCAATTGGCATCGGCCGCAGCAGCAGGCAACGCAACCAGCGCGGCCAGCAGCAGCAACACTCGGGAAAGCAAACGGTCCATGCGAAGGGTCTCCGGAGAACGCATGTTCAAGGGAAGGGTCAGTAACTGGTGCTGATGTTGAAATGCAGGCGCGGGTCGTCCTTGCGCGTGACCGGGCCATCGGCATAGGGCCAGGCGTAGTCCAGGCGCAGCTGCAGGTGCTCGCCCAGGCGCAGCTGCGCGCCCAGGCCGACCGAGGCCAGGTTGTACTTGTCACGCTGTTCGGGCAGTGGCTGGCGCAGGCGCAGGTAGGCGGCGTCTGCAAAGCTGTAGACGCGCAGATCAGTGCCGCTCCACAGCGACCACGCCGGGGTGCGCCATTCCAGGCTGGCCAGGCCGCCGTAGTCGCCGATCGCCTCGGCCGACAGATAGCCGCGCACGGTGTACATGCCACCGGCGGCGAACTGCTCGGCCGACACCAGCGGCGCGTCGGTCACCTGCAGCGAGCCACGCGCGTACCACTGCCAGTCGTTGCCGAAGGTATGGGTGTTGGCCACGTCGGCCTTGAAGGCCACGAAGCTCGGGTCGGCCCAATAGCGCTTCTGGCCGAAGGCGGTGGCGTCGCTGCCGTAGCCGAACAGGCGGCGGGTGCCGGCCACCAGCTGGGTATTGATGCTCAGCTGATCCTGTTCGCCCTGGCGCACGCCCACGAAGGCCAGCGTGATCGGCGCGTACTTCAACGGTGTCTTCAGGCTGTCCTTGCCCATCTGGGTGTCTTCCTCGGTGTCCTTGAAATCCACACCAAGGCTGAGCTGGCGCCACCACTGGCTGCTGCCGGCAAGGCGATAGTTGAGCTTGAGGCCGATCGAGTGACCGTTGCCGATCACGTTGGTACCGGTGCCGGTACCCACCTGCCCACCCGCGTTCAGCACGCGGCTGTCGGACTTGTAGCCGGACGCTTCCAGACTCCACGGCGTGCCTTCGAACGGCATCGTGTACGAGGCCGAGAACACCTTGGCCTGCTTCGTGTCTTCCGGCGCCAGGTACACGCCGATGTTGGCGCTGTGCCCACGCTTCCACAGGTTGTCGTAGGCCAGCGATGCACTCAGGCGCAGCTTCTCGGTGTCGGCGCTGTGGTCGTTGTTGAGCGCCGCACTGGCGCGCCACGGCGACTTCTCCTCGACCTGCAGGTCCACATCCATCGTGCCCGGCACCTGGCCTTCGCGCACCAGGGGCATCACCTGGCGACGTCCGCCTTCATTGAGCGCGGTCAGTTCCTTCTGCGCCTGGTCGAAATCAGGCACCCTGCCCTCGGCGAGCGCCGGCACGCGTTCGCGGATGCGTTCGGGCGACTCGTGGCGGGTGCCGACCACGCGCAGCTGGCCGATCGGCGTCTGCTGCACCTTCAGCAGCACCACGCCACCACTGACCTGCTGCTCGGGAAGCTCGACGTAGACCGACTGGTAGCCGGCCTGCTGGTAGAGCGCATGGACCGCATCGCGCGCCTTCTCGACATCGGCCAGGGTCTTGCCCGGGCCGAGGAACGGCTCCACCGCGCGTTCGATCTGGCGCGGATCGAGCACGGTGTTGCCGCGCACGATGTATTCATTGATGTTCACGCTGGGCGCAGGCGCCGCCTCCTGCGCGAACAATGGCAGCGGCATCGCGGCCAGGGCCAGCACCAGCGGATGCAGGCGCAGCGGAAGGCGGACGGCTCGGCACGGAACAGGAGTCATCGAAGGCATCGCGTCGTATCGAAGGGAGTGGCCAGGGAGCGGCGCGTGGGTCTACCAACAGGACGTGCACGTCGCGTCAAAACCGCCAACAGTTTTGTGACAGCACTGTCATCTTTTGACAGCGCCGGAACATTCGCGGGCGGAGACTGCCCTCGCCACACGTCTTCATTGCAGAGCGTCGGTTGTCGCAGGAGATTCGAGATGAGTGAGCCGTTGAAGGCGGGCGTTCGCCCTGCCCTCGCCCTTGCCTTGTTGCTGGCGTTGCCATCGGCCTGGGCCGACGAGGCGAAGAAGCAGGACGATGCCGCGCCGTGCATCGAAGTACAGGTCAACGGCGAGCGCATCCCCGCCTGGGAGTGCCTGCAACGCAAACTGGCCCCGGTGCCGAAATCGGCGAAGTCACCGGCGCTGCCTGAAGCCGAACGCCTGATGCGGCAGCCCGGCAACCAGCTGATGCAGTACAACCTGGAGGGCACGCGACAGCGCATGGGTGATGCCTTCGGGCAGTCGGTGGTGCCGCAGCGACCGGCGCGCTGAACCGGCGCAGCTGTAGAGCCTGGCCCGCGCTCAGCAGGTTTCTGTAGAGTCGAGCCATGCTCGACTGTTCTTCCAGACGCAGCCGGGCGTGGGCTCGGCGCTACGGAGCGCCACCCTGCGGAACGGCCGGCACGATGCCATCGCTCGGTACCGGCGGCAGCGCGGGCACCGGCAGGCTGCGCGATTGCCCCGCCTGGTTCAGTTCCACCGCGTTGGCGCTGATGCTGGCCAGCACCGTACAGGGCCCCAACCGCTGGCCCGGCGCGTAGGCTTCGGCAGGACGACCATCCACCGAAAGCAGCGCCAGCGGCGCGTGGTCGCCGGCCATCACGCCCAGCACGACCACCTCGGTCTGCACCGCACCAGGCGACAGCAGCCGCACCAGCGGCAGGCTGGCCACCGCATCGAACAGGGGGCGTGCAGGTGCCTCCGCGTGCGTTTCGCTGGCCGCCGCCGTGGGCGCCACCGCAGACAGGGTCACGCCCCAATAGGCCACCACGGCCAGCAGCAGGGTTGCCGCCAGTAGCGTCAGTATGCGATTGCGATCCCAGCGTCTGCCATCCATGTTCCGCACCATCGCCACGTTCGTGTCTGCCCACGCTAGCAGCTGCCGCTGACGTTTTTGTTTCATCATGCAGGCCTACGCTGGCAGGCATCGACCCGGACAGGAGGCAACGTCGATGCAGCACGTGCCGCGTGGTTTCACCCTGCTGGAACTGATGGTGGTGCTGGTGATCATCGGCATCTGCACGGCGGGCATCGGCCTGGGCCTGGGCAGCCTGCTCGACCCCGCGCGCCAGCTGCGGCAGGAAGGCGAGCGACTGGCGCAGCGCCTGCAGGTGGCGCGCGACGAGGCCCGCATCGATGGCCGCCCCCTGCGCTGGCAGGCCGACGCCGCCGGCTACCGGTTCAGCCGCCGCGAGGGTGCCCGTTGGGTCGATGTGCAGCGCGACGACCTGCTGCGCCCCCAGCCCTGGCAACCGGCGGGCATCGTGGTGCAGCCGGCCACGCCGATTGAACTGAGCCCGGAGTGGATCGGCGTGGCATGGGAACTGACGTTGTCGTTGCAGGGCCGCCAGCTGCGTCTTCGTGATGATGGCAGCGGACAGTTGCAGGTCGTGCAGTGAAGCGGAACATGCGCGGATTCACCCTGATCGAGGTGCTGATCGCACTGGCGATCGTTTCGATTGCGCTGGCTGCGGTCATGCGCTCGGTGGCGGTGGCCACCGACGATCAGTCGCGCCTGCGCGACCGTCGCCTGGCGCTGTTGTGCGCGCAGGACCGCTGGCAGGAACTGCGCCTGGCCGGGCAGCCGCCGCGGGATGCGCGACTGCGCTGCGTGCAGGGGCGCAGCACGTTCCTGGTGCTGCAACATCTCGGCACCGGCAGCGACAGCCAGCTGCAACTGGAACTGAGCGTGGTGGCCGAAGATGCACCGCGGCAGTCGCTGGCCCGGATGCAGCTGCCGTGGACCGCCACGCAATGAAGCGGGTCGCGCGCGGCTTCACCCTTATCGAGGTGATGATCGCGATCACCATCATGGGCGTGCTTGCACTGATCTGCTGGCGTGCGCTGGACAGCGTGGCCAGCAGCGACCAGCGCCTGCGCCGGGCCGATGCCGAGACCACGACGGCGCTGCGCGTACTGCAGCAGTTCCAGCGCGATATCGAAATGCGTGCCGACGACGCGCTGATGAACGGCGCGGTGCGCCCGGCAGATCGTCCGCAGCGACTGCTGCCCCCTTCGCTGGTGAGCGAACGGCATCCGGATGGCAGCTTTGCGCTGGAAATCACCCGCAGCGTAGACAGTGATGGGCTGCGCTGGCAGCGGGTGCGCTGGTGGCGGCAGGGCAACACGCTGTGGCGGGCCAGTGGCGCGGCCACGGACCGCTATCCCCTGCCCGCACCGGAGCCGTCGAAGGGCATTGCGGTGGCCAGGGATGTGCAGCGGTTCGAAGTGCGCGCCTGGCAGCCCGGAGCCGGTTGGGCGACGCTGCCGAGCGAGGGCGAGGTGCTGCCGGCCACCGGGCTGGAGCTGCGGTTTGGCCTGCGCGATGGGCGTGGGCCGCTGAGCTACCGGCGGGTGCTGGAGCTTTAGGGCGCTTTCCTGCAGCGCATCCACGCATGGCGTGGATCTACTGCCGAGCGGCTTCTACTGCCAGGCCTGCTCTGGTGGGTGCCGACCGTTGGTCGGCATTGAGGCTGGCCCAGCCATCCACGCATGGCGTGGATCTACTGCCGAGCTGCTTCTACTGCGGAGCCTGCTCTGGTGGGTGCCGACCGTTGGTCGGCACTGAGGCTGGCCCAGCCATCCACGCATGGCGTGGATCTACCGCAGGGCCTGCTCCAGGCATGGCGTGGATCCCCTGCCCTCCTGCCGCCGGGCGCACTCCTGCGCCCGGCGGCGCCGTGTTGGTGATCCTCACCGCTGATGGCCGCTCCCTGCCCTCCGTGCCGTCCTGGCTGGGGCCGCCACCGTTCCCTGGCGGCTGGCCCGATGCTGTCGGTTCCTGCAGTTCAGCTGCATCCACGCATGGCGTGGATCTACTACCGGCCACGTTCGGCAGCATTGTGTGCCGACCAAGGTCGGCACCTACCGGGATCGTGCGATGCCTACCGGCGCTGCGTGCCGTCGTCGCGGCTGGCCTGCGGGAACTGGAAAGCACTGTTGGCGTCGTAACCGCTGTTGGCGGTGGTGCCACGCGCCGGTGGGTTGATGCTGCTGGTGCCGCTGCCGAAGCCCAGGATCTGCACACTGATCACCGACGGCTGGTTGCGCCGTGCCTCGTCCTGGCTCTTGCGCATCACATCCTGTGCCGCCTGGCTGGCGCTGTTGGCTGCCGCACTGGCCGAGGCCAGCGCATTGACATTCACCGATGCCAGCACCGGCAGGCCCTTGCTCTCGCCCTGTACCTGGATGTTGGCCGCGTTGAGCACCTGCAGCGCGGCCAGGTTGATGTTGCCGGAGACGCGGATACCGGCCTCGCCCGCGTCGATGGTGCCCAGCGGCGCGATCAGGTCGACGTCGCCCGGCGGTACTTCGGGAATTGGATTCAGCGTCGCAAAGCCGGCGCCGGTGGCCGGTGCCTGCGGCGACAGCAGCACATTGCCCCAGTTGTCGTAGATCCGTCGCGGCGGCGTATACAGCAGCGTGGTGCGAGAACCGCGACCGGCATTGATGTCGCCCTGCTCCGTCCAGGCCAGGATGTCACCACCGAAGGCCGTCATGACACGCGACAGGCCCAACAGCACGCTGTCCTGGCTGAACAGTCGGATGTCGCCCTGGCCCTGCGTGATGAGGCCAGAGCTGGCCGGCGGCACTTCACCGGCAACGCCCAGCACGATCTGCCCTCCCGGCGCCATCAGCTCGATGTTGCCACCCGCCTCGGTGCGCACGCCGGAGCCACCGTACATCACGATATCGCCGGTGCGCTGGATCGTCGCTCCCGTTGCATCCTTGTCCGGCATCAGCGTGGCAATGACCTCGCGTCCACGCAGATAGGAACCAACGCGCGGCCCGGTCCGATCGTTGTACTCGCGGCCACCCTCGCGCAGTTCTGCATAGTAGACCTGGCGCAGGAAGATGCGCTGCTGTTCCTGCGGCAAGCGGTCGAACGCAGCCAGGGCCTCGGCGCCATCGACGGCCAGGCCGAAGCGCTGCTGCAGCCACTGCTTCAGCTCCTTGTCGTAGATCTTCACCGCCTTGCCGGGCTGCGATGCCAGCGACTGCGCCGGATCGGCGAGGTTGGCCGGATCCAGGTAGCGGGCGCGCACGGCGTCGAACGCGATGGACTGGTTGCCGGCGGTCACTGCAATGCTGGCACCCGGCCGGGTGTCGCCCTGGATCAGGCCGCCACGGCTCACGATGCTGCCACTGTCTTCCTGGCGGAGCTGGCGGCCTGCGCTGACATCGACATTCCCTGGGCCGAACACGGTCACGTTGGTGTGCACGATGTCGCGACCCGCCTGTACAACCGTCATGTCCGTGCTGCCATTGTTCAGCGCCATCACTGCACTGCCGAGGATGTCCGTACCCGCGCGCAGCTGGACCGGCGCGGCCACGTCGTACCAGGTGGCAACCGTGCGCATCATCTCCGGGCTGGTGCCCAACGCCCATTCGCCGCCGGTACGCAGGCCGATGATGTCGCCACTGCCGGCGTAGAAGCGGTTCGGCTGCGTCCCACCGGATCGCGGCGTACTCAGCATCGGCCGGTTCGGACCAAAGGCGAACAGCGGGCTGGCGTCCGCGCTTCCTGCCTGGTACGGCACCACCGTGCCATCCTGCGACAGATTGGTCAGCCGCAGCGTACCGCCGGCGGTGAAGGCGCTGAACGCCGGATCAAACGGCGATGGCAGACGGGTGTCAGCACCGGAACTGCTGATCGCCGGCGCATCGCTGGTGGCCAGGATCGAGCGGCCGGCAAGCATCTGCAGGTTGCCGTTGGCACCCGGTGCCGTCAGCAGCACGCTCGACGCATCGGCGCGCGACAACTTGATGTCGCCGCTCGCAGCCACTACCTGCAGTCGCGAAGGATAGATCCAATAGGTGGCGCCGCTGACGGTCCGTTCCGCATTGCCATCGCCTATGGGTTCAATGGTCCGCTGCGCGATCGGCACCACATCGCCGCCGGCAGAGAACAGGTTGATGGCCGTCGACGGTGTCCAGAGCGAGAATCCGCCAACACCCAGCAGTCGCGTGCCGTCATCTGCGGTCACCACGTTCCCATTGAACAACCTCACCCGGCCGGCGTCGGCGGCGCCCGAGAGCACCACGTCGCCGCGTGCCCTCAGATCCGCGACCGAATCTCCCAGCACCAGCACCGGCCCACCCATGGCTGCACTGGTGGTCGAACGATAGGGGTCCATCGTGCGCAGGCCGTTGGCGATGGCCTGGTAGTCGTTCGGCCCCACGGCGCTGCCGCCGATCCGGGCTGCCTCGACGCTGAGATGGCCACGCAGATTCACCAGCGTGCCGTTGAGCTCGAGATTCTGCTGGTTCTGGGCCTGCGAGTAGGAAGTGGCAGCCAGCAGCGGATTCAGTGCACCGGCACTGCGCAGGCGCAGATCGCCGCCACCGGTCTGCACCAGGCGGCCATCGTCGACACGACCGGTCGAAGCTACTGCCGCATTGATCGCCGTCGAATAGCGTCCACCGCCGAGCACTCCCTGTGCATCACCCTTGGCCGCCGTGACGCCCGCGTTGCGTCCCGCTTCGATATCCACATTGCCACCACCCAGCGTGCCGATTCCGGTGAATCCAACCATGCGTGGCGTCGACGTCGCCGTCGTTCCCGTGATCGCATAGGTACCGAAGTTGACCCACCAGCTGCTCGCCACCGGTTCCACGCCGGCCACATTGCCGGTGCCCTGCCGCCACAACCACCCACCGACGGCACTGCTGGCGCTGTCCGCCTTGTCACGATCGGTACCTGCGGACGACTGGGTCGCCCAGGTTGCCCCGGTCACGTCGCGGCCGGCAATCACGCTCAGATTGCCACCGTGGTCGGGATACCACGCGCGGTAGGCGGCCAGCGCCGCATCATAGTCACCGGTGGCCTGCTGCAGGCCCAGCAGCGCGCTGCGCCCGTTCAGGGGACTGCGCTCGGACTGGAAGCGCTCGTCATGTCCGTTGCCCAACGATGCAGGCGTGCCTGCCGTGTACACACCGAAGACCGAACGCATCTGCACATCCCGCGCCGCCAGCAGCTGCAGATCGCCGGTGCCGGTACGCAACACACTCCACATCGGCGTGCCATGCCGTGGCGGGCCCATCGTAGTGACTTCGCGCGTCTCGCCCGGCATCAGACAGTAGCCATCGCTGAGCTGCCCGCAGATGGCTTCCTCGGTCATGCCGATCATCTCGCCGAACTCCCTGACGCTGGTTCCCGCGAGGGACGGATCGCCCGCCAGTTCCTCCGCGCCCAGTTCGGTGAAGATGTACGGCGAGGTGATGCAGCTTGCAGCCACGCTGCACAGTGCATCCTCGTCACGCCCCAGGTGCGCGGCCAGGTCCTTGATCGTCCGGCCCACCCAGGAGCCGTCAACCCCCAGGCGTTGCGCGCCGTCCGCGGTCAACAGCCGGTCGCGGATGAACTTCATCTGCTTGCTGGCATCGCGGATCGCACCATAGTGCGTGTCGGACAGGGTCAGGTCACCGCTTGCACCGAAGCGGCGCGCACGCGGGTCTGCGGCGTCCGTGTCGGCGCCGGCGACGAGCGACACGTCCCAGGAGCTGGTGCCTTCGGGCAGCATCTGCGCCAACGCCCAGTTGCGCCCCTGGCGTCCATCGCTGCCGGTCGGCCGCAGTTTGATCGGCGTGCCCCCTGGCAGTTTGACCGTGGCCATCGAGGGAATGAGTGCGCCGCGCGCCAACGGCGTGCGCGCGGCCAGGCGCAGCTCGATCGGCAACGGCACGCCGGCCGGCCAGGTGTGCGCGGCAACGTTGGCTTCCCCGCGAAGCTGGAAGCCCGCAGACAGCTTTGCTCCGGCCGGCACCGACAGCGCTTGCGCCAGCACGGTGCCTGCCGGATGCACCTGGCCATCAACGAGCGTGACCGCCGCCGGCAGCACAGTACCTGCGGGCAACACCAGGGGCCCGGTCAGCGTCATGTCGACCGGCAACGTCGTGCCCGCCGGCAACTTCACTGCCTGCACCTGGATGGCGTAGTTCAGCACCGCGCTGGCCGGGAACCGGGTGCCGATGTCCAGCACGACGCCATCGCCGGGAACCACCAGGTCAGCACCGAACGGGGTGACACCCAGGCCGAACACCGCGCCCTCGACCAGTTGCCAGCCCGCATCATCCGGGCTGGTCGGCGGCGGCGCAAAGCCGTCGTTGATGCTGCCGTAGACATTCAGGTCGCCCGCCGCACGCAGGCGCAGCGCACCAGCTTCACCGAATCCGCGGCGTGCTGGATCCAGGCGGTTGGATTGCGGCCCATAGCGGTAGCCGGACAGGTCAAGATCACCACTGACGGTCAGGTCGCCCTCGGGATTGGCGGCCGACGCCACGCCAATGACGTCCACGCCCGGACGCAGGCGCACGCTACCCAGGGCAGCCAGGCGCGCCGACAGATCAGTGTTGGCCAGCGCCGCGTTCATCCAGGCCGTACTGGCCGGATCCACCACGGTATCCAGCCAGGTCTGCGTGACCATCTGTGAGCGATGCCCGTTAACATCCGGCGTGGTCGCCAGCGGTGCATCCTCGTAACGACGTACCGCGGTGACGAACACGTCGCGTGCGCCCGCCACCTGCAACCCTGCATCGCTGCGGATCGCTGCATCCGATCCGCCACTGCGCGGCACGTTCAGCGCGAGCGTACCGCGCGCCCGTCCATCGTTCTGTCCCGGCACCGTGCCCACCGCGACGCCGGTGCCGCTGCGCAGGTCGATCCTGGCAGCAGGGCCGAGTGCCAGCGTCCCCGTGCGGCTTTCCAGCTCGACAATGGCACGGTTGGGGCTGTCGATGATGCCGCCGTAGCTGTCCACACGCAGCGCGGTGCCATGCGCATCCAGCGTGCCATCCACCTGCAGGCCGTCACGCGCCGCCAGGCGGATGCTGCCCACCTGCTCACCACTGGCGTCGATTCGCCCGCCAACCCGCAGTGCGCCACCATCGACACTGATATCGACCTTGCGTGCCTTCACCTCGTCGCCGATCAGAAGGTCGCCCTGCTTGAGCTGGAAGCTGCGTGCGCCGGTCACGCCGTCGCGGGTCAGGCGTTGGTTCAGACCGCTGAAATCCTGCAGTTGCTGCGCACGGACCACCAGTTCGCCGCTGTCGTAGGGCACCACGCTGCCGCCCATGTCCTGGCGGCCCGAGGCCTGGCCAAGTATCCGGCCAGCCAGGTCGACGCGCCCGTCGCCGGCACCGAGTGCGGTCACGGTCAGGCGGCCGGCACGATTGTTGCGGGCAGACAGATCGATGCGCGATGCCACGTCGGTCTGCACGCTGCCGTCGCCTGCGGTCAGCACCGCATCGCCGCCCCAACTGTAGTTGTCGACGTCAAACAGGCTGACCTTGCGCCCTGAAAGGTCCAGGTCGGCGCTGCTGCCCAGGCGCAATGAATGGTCGGCGCTGGCCGACAACCGGCCGGAAGCAAGCGCGAACCGCGTATCCAGCACGATGTTGCCGGCGCGCAGGTCGAGCTCGGCGCCCAGTGCGTCGGCGCTGCCACCGGCAGCGGTGCTGTGCGCGGCCAGTGTGCCTCCGGTCTTCATCGACAGCTTGGCACCGGCCTCACCGGTGACCAGCGGCGCCTGGATGTCCAGGTTGCCACCGCTGAAGGCCCAGCCCTTGCCCGCCTCGTAGTCGCCTTGGCGCTGGTAGACCGCCAGATCGCCGCTACCGGCAAACACCAGCTGGCGCGAGGCCTGCAGGCTCACTCCGGCAAAGCCCAGCACCTGGCGCCCGGCCAGGGCTTCCGACGAAGGACGCGAGCGCGGCGACGGCGCCAATCGCAGCGTATCGGTGATGATCTCCAGTTGCCCGCTGCCCAACCGGTTGGCGATCGCGGGCCCGACCGGCTGTGCCTTCGCATCACCCAGCACCGACGAAGCGCCCTGCTGCCCGGACCAGGTCAGTTCCGCAGCAAAGATGCGCGCGCGATCATTGCTGTCGCCATAACCGTGGATTGCCGGTGCGCCCAGCACCAGGCTGCGCAGGTTCGGCTTGCCCGTGGCCGCATCCCGTGTATCCAGATCCACACTGCCGAATACGTTGATCGCCTCGGCCGCATTCAGGCGCAGGGTCTCCAGCGCAGGCGCGCCGACGGCTGTATTGCCACGCAGCAGATCACGCAGGACCTGCTGGTTGAGCATCAGGCCCGGTGGCAGCGCCGATGCCCCTGCCGCGCGGGCGATGGCCTCGGCCGTACCCAGGTTGATGTTGCCCATGCCCAGCGCCAGCTCGCGTGTGCCGTACACGGCGCCCTCGCGCAGCTGCAGCTGCCCACTCGATGCAACATTGATGCTTCCCTCCGACACCAGCCGGGCCTGGCCGGCGCAGGTGACCCCCGGATCACAGGCGCCAATGTCGATGTCGACGCGGGTTCCGGTCGTTCCAGTCGCCGGTGCCAGTACTTCGGGGTGGTCATTGGAGACGGCCAACAGCCCGCCACCCACCTGGTAGACATAGCCCAGGCTTGAAGGCAGGCCGGCGGCGCCAAGGCCGATCGTATCGATTCCCGCCCCGGCCTCGATCACGATGCCGCGCCCACCGTCAACCGCACCAATCAGGACTTCCGGCGCGCGCAGTACGGCGCCGCTGCGCACCACCACGTCCTGGCCAACGCCCATGACATCAATGGTGGACGGCGCAACCGAACGTACCCGCGCGTTGATGACCAGTCGCGAAGGCTGCAGCGCATTGAGCGCGTCGGCTTCGATGGTCGCACCCTGCCGGTCTGCAGCAGCTTTGCCGCCCGCTGCGATGATCTCCAGCGCGCCGACCTGGCTGATGCGTGCAACCTCCACGCTGCCCCCCATGCCGCCACTGCCGGCGGCGGGCTGGAAGCGTGCCTCACCCTCGAAGCGCAGCGCAGAGGTTCCCTGACGGCCGGCACCTGCGCCGAGCTCAAGCCGCAGCATGCCCGCATCGACCGTCTGCCACCCGCGCGGCAGGCCCAGTCGCTGCGCGCTGGCGGCCACGAAGGCGTTGTAACTGGTTTCGTTGTATCCGGAGTGCCGTCGCACGGCCGCAGCCGGGGTCAGCAACAGGTCCGTCAGCAACGGTGACACCGCACCGCCCAGTGCATTGGTGCGATGGCCGGCGACCCGCCATGAGCCGGTCCCGGTGGCCAGCGCGGTTGTGGTGCCGGTCGCGCCACTGGCGCCCAGCTCGACCCGGAACGCGCCTGGCTGCAACGCAAAGCTGGCGGGCAGCAGCGTATAGGTACCCGCTGCCAGACCTGGTACACCCGTGGGCACCACGACCTGCTGGCCCACCGCCGGATCGGCCGAGCCATCGGACAGGCCCAGCGGGGCAGCGCTGCCTGCAAAGCCCGGCAGGATGGCGTAGACCTCATTGCCCGACTGGCTGAAGCCATAGCGCGGATTCGCATCGGCCAATGCATTCCGCAGGATGTCCACCGAACCGCCACGGCCACTGACAAAGGCCGCACCGGTCAGCTCCCCTCCTCCGGACATGTCCAGCACCGCACCCGGTGCCACCGCGGTCTCGCTGCTGACCAGGCGGATGCCGACCGGCAACGCGCCACCGCCTACATTCCTCGGCGCAACGGTTGCACCCTCCAGGCGCCATTGGATGCCATCCACCGTGCCACCGTAGGGCAGGCTCAGGCCGGCGCCGCTGGTCGAGGTCACGCTCCCCGGCAGCAACGAGACACGGG
The DNA here is from genome assembly GCF_054187805.2 of Stenotrophomonas sp. S4. NCBI lineage: Bacteria > Pseudomonadati > Pseudomonadota > Gammaproteobacteria > Lysobacterales > Lysobacteraceae > Stenotrophomonas > Stenotrophomonas sp. S4. The sequence goes on from NZ_CM196188.1 coordinate 2,594,359, forward strand.
AGGCCAGGACGCTGTTGCTGTCGGTGCCACCCAGCACAATGCTGCCCATCGGTGCGCGCACCACGCCCGCCTGCTCGACGGTCGCTGCAGTGAGCATCAGGCTGCCCAGCGCCGACGGAGGCGTGATCGGTGCAGCGCCCCCCAGGCCATTGATGCGCAGCACGCCGGCCGCATCCTTCCAGCGCGGATCGGACGAGACGGCGACCGGATCCAAGCCGGCGCCGAGGCGACCGGACGCACCGGCCACCGGATAGATCTGTGCCGCGGTGACCTCCATGCGCCGCGCTGCAAGCAGCTCGGCATCGATCGCACCCGCACGGGGGTTGCCCTTCAGGAGCCGCACATCACCGCTGCTGTGCAGGGCCACGTCGTCAAACCCATCCAGCCGCACGGTGTCGCGCACATCGATCAGCTGCGCGTCGGCCTGCAGTCGGTGCTGCCGTGCCGATGCCAGTGGCACGTCGGCGCTGCCCACGGTGGTTTCGCCGGGTATCACGGCCCAACTCGGGCTGGACAGCTTCAGATAGGGCGCCTGCAGGGTGATGGTTCGGGCCGCTGCCGCACCCGGCATGATGCCGACGGAGCCTGCCAGGCGCAGGCTCTGGCCCATCCGCAGGTCGATGTCGCCTTCGCTGCGCACCGCAGTGAACAGCGACAGGTTGTCGAACCCACCGTCGCGGATCTGCTCCACCGACAACCTCGCATCGCCGTATGCGGGCGTCGCCGGGATGGGCTTCTCCTCCCGTTTCTGGCTGAGGGCGAGGAATCTGGGTGCCCGCACCAGAGCGCTTGCGTTGGGTGCGTAGACACCGCCGCCGAAGGCGATGCCCAGGGTGCCGCCGCGCGCACCTGCACCACCGGCCGCGGCTTGCAGGTTGCCCTGCAGGTAAAGCGCATTGGCCGAGCGCAGCACGATCTCGCCACCATCGCTGTCCACCTGCTGCGTGCCTTGGCCGTCGATATGCAACGCCGTTGAACTGCCGTCGGCACGCAACCGCGCGCCCCGCTCAACCACGATGAACGCATCCACCGGACGATCGCTGACGTCGCCGGCACCTTCCCAGTCCAGGGCACCCCCAATCTCGATGCTGCCGCCCTTGCGCACCAGCCCGCGCAGCCGCTGTGCTGAATCCTTCACGCTGAAGGCATCGCTACTGACATCCAGTTCCGCCCCCTCCGCGATGCGATAGGTGCGGCTGTTGGGCTGTCCGTCGAACAGATCGATGGCCGTGCGCACGTCATCCAGCCGGATCCGGCCGCCGGCCGCGTGCAGGCGCCCCTCCACGGCGATGTTGCCTGCACCCCGCAGTTCAATGGACTGTGCCGGATCAACCTGCACGCTTGCACCCTTGCCGATGCGCAGATCACCGCCACGGTTACCGAACTGCGAGCGCAGCAGGAGACCCGCACCGGAACGCTGGCTGATGCGGCCACTCACCGGATCGGCACTGTAAAGCGGGGCCAACCATGCCTGCACCGCGCCCTCGCGGGTAACGGCCTTCAGCGCGTCGCTGGCCAGGCGCAGGCCCGGCATGACCACCTCGATCTGCGCACCATCGGCCACTTCCAGACCCTGCTGTGCATTGATGTCGTACTGGCTGAAACCGCTGCCGAACAGCGCGCTGCGCAGCGTCAGCACGCCGGGCGCCTGGTCGTCACCACCAATGCGGATGTGCCCGCCATCCGTCAGCGACAGGCTGCCACTGCCTTGGCCCAGCGCGCTGATGCGTGCGTCCTCGGCCAACGTCAGCCGGCCAACTTCCCCTCCAGCGTTGTCCAGAGTGTTGGCCTGCAGGCTGACGCTGCCGCCCTTGCCGATGCGCGCCTTTCCAGCACTGTCGACACGGCCGCCGGCGTCAACACTCAGTTCGCTGCCACGCCCGACCACCACGTCATGGCTGTTCTCCAGCTGCAGGCGACCGCCATCGCTCCACGCCTGGCCCTGCGCCGCGCTGGGGTCCAGCAGCAGATTGCTCCAACGGCCGGCAAGGTCGATGCGTGCACCGTCGACGATCTCCACCCGTCCACGCCCAGCCTGAAGCAGCGGAGTGACAGGGTTGCCAGCCACGGCCAGCAGATTGCCGGCCCGCAGCTGACCACCGGCAATGCCGATATCACCGCCCAGGCGAACGTCGCTGGCGGTCAGCACCAGCTGCCCGCCATCCTGCAGGCGCAGCTTCCCATCGATGGCGATGCTGCCGGCGGTGGCCAGGTCCAGGCGCCACCATTGCTGTTCGCTCAGGCGGCCCGCGTCCAGCCACAGGGTGTTGCGCTGCTGAACCGGGATCGGTGCCTGCAGTGTCCAGTCAGCGACGGGCACCGCACCTTGAACGACGCGCACCTGGGTATCAAAGACCGCAGTGCGCCCCGCGTTGTCATAGCGCCCCAGCCACAGCTGTGCATTGCGTGCCACTGCCGTCTGTGCCTGCGCGTAGCCATCCTTGCCCTGGTCCGGTGCCTTGGCCTGTTGTGCGCCCTGGAACGCCTGGGTGTTGATGTCACCCTGCAGCACCACAGTCGGCGCGGAGACCACCAGCCGGCCGGCATCACGCCCGACGGTATAGCCGTTGTCGACCCGTTCGCCCGGCGCCACCAGCGGATTGCGGAAGGCCTCATTGACGCCCCAGCGCTGGTGATCGACCTCGAATCCCTTGTACAGGCCGGCGTACTGCATCTCCGCCGGCGCGTCGTCCAGGCGGTACAGCTGCCCATCGGTGCCGCGCAGCCAGCTCTGCTTGATCACGCCGGACTGCACATCCAGGCTGCCACCGGCCAGGTTGATCTTCGACCCACCATGGGTCACCACTTCGCTGCCGCCCAGCTGCACGGTGCCGCCCTGGGCCGCCCATTCGCCGATCGAGTGGCCCTGGTTGTCCAGGTAGCCGCCCACTTCCAGCAGGCCGCCACCGGCGTACCAGCGGTCAGCAGCATAGCCGCCGGTACCGGCCGCGACGTGCTGCAGTTCGCGACGATCGATCCAGACCTCGCTGCTGATCAGCGCGCCATTGTCGCGGTTGTCCGGCGAATCGCGCAGTTCGTTGCCCTGCACCTTCACCTGCACATTGTTGCTTTCCATCGCCACGCGCACACCCACCGCGCCGGAGACATCGACCTGCGCCGCGTTGCCCACGTAGCTGCGACGCGCCGCGTCGCTGACCACCTGGCCACCGGTCGCCAGGGTCAACGAGCCATCCTTGAAATTGATGTCGCCACCGGAGACGATCTCCACGCGCGACTGGTCACGACGGTCCTGCAGCCGCGACAGGTTGTCGAACGTGCCAGCACTGCTTGCCGCGCGCAGCACATCCTGCTCCGCCGAGGACTTGATCAACGCGTCACGCTGGCTGTCCAGCACCACGCTCTTGCCATCGTCCTCGATCAGCACTGCGGTGGTCGCGCCCGAGTTCAGCGTCACCTGGCCCTGGCGGTCACTGATCGCGTTGAGCAGATGGATGGTGCCGCGCTGGCCCAGCGTGGTGGTGGCGACGGCAACGCCGGCCTGCTCGACCCTGCGCCCGGCCAGGGTGATGTCGCCCTCGCGCGCCTGGATCAGGCCGCTGTTGCGCACGTCGCCAGCGCTGCTGCCCTGCACGAAGCGTGGTGCGATCTCATTGCCGGCCGTGGTCGACGCGGTGTTCTGCGCGGTGCCGACACCGCGACGGATCACGAAACTGTCGCCCGCCGCCAACTGTGCCTGGCCCTTGCGCATCTCGATCTGCCCGGCATTCTCCACGCTGCTGCCGGCCAGCAGCACATAGCCGCCGCCGCGGGTGGCGCTTGATGGCTCGTGGGTGGCGATGCGTGCGCCCTGCTCCACCATCACCTTGCCGAAGGCTTCGGTCAGCGCGGCGGTGGTGCCGTCGGCACTGAACAGGCCGTTGTCGCGGAACTGCCCATCGCTGATGCGTGCGGCAGCGGCGACAAGGTTACGGACGTTGACCTGGCTGTTGTTGCCGAACACCACACCATTACGGTTGGCCACGAACACCGTGCCATTGGCCTTCAGCTGGCCGAGGATCTGGCTGGGCCGGGCATTGGGGTCGTTGACCCTGTTCAACACCGCCCAATCCGGATTCTGCTGGAAGCTCAGCGTGGTGTTGCCACCGATGTTGAAGGTTTCCCAGTTCAGGATTGCCTTGTCCGCCGTCTGCTCCACGCTCACCTGGACCCGGCCATCGCTGCCCTGGGACTGGATCGCCTCGCGCGCATTCAACCAGCCGCGGGTCAGCGGGTTCTCATCGACTTTCAGGCCGTCCTTGCCCAGCCCGTCGGCCACGATGAAGCCGGCCTCCCGACGCGCCTGCCGGGCCTGTTCCTGCAGCCGCTGCTGCAGCGCGATGGCTTGCGCGGCGGTTCCGAGGTTGTCGATGGACTGTTGCAGCTTCTGGCGTGCGGCGTCCTGCTGCTGCGCTGGCAACTGGAACTGGATCGGCACCCCGTTGGGCATGCGCCCGCTCTGCGCCGCCGCGCCCTGGGCCGCACCGCGATCAGCGAACCAGCCCGGGCTGAACGCCTGCTGGGCCTGGCTGGCGGGGGCGATCACCGTACCCAGCGCGACCGCGACGGCCCACGCCATCGGGTGACTGCGGCGCAGCATGGACGGACGGGAAACGGTCGTGAGCGCGTGCGACATCTGAACCTCGTCAACCTGATTGGGCGGCCGCAGCCGCATCACTGTCTGATGGATGGGGCGATCGGTGCCCTGCCCCTGTTAGACGAGGCTGGAGGCGTGAAGCCGACATCAAGAAAGCGCTCGCCACAATGGAAGAAGGCGCCGGCAATCGCGCCGGCGCCTGTTCATCAGGTACTCGGCTGTTCAAGCCCGTCGGCACGCCCGCCACGGCGAACCGGGTGCGGATCGCGTCGACCCAGGTGATACCGGGTGGAACGAACCGATGCGCGCTGACCGCCGCATCATGTCTGCCGGTCCAGCCAGGGACTGACACGCAAGAAGGCGCCGGCCTTGCGGCCGGCGCCCTTTTCAACAGTACCCCTGGATCAACGGCCGACGCCGGTGGTGCAGGTGTTGGCGTTGCTCAGGCCGGTGGTGGCCGAGGAGGAAACCAGGTTGGCGGCAACCGCTTCACGCCAGTCCTGGGTCAGCGGGATGAAGCCGTGCGCACGCACCGCAGCATCGTTGTTGCCGGTAGCGCCCACGTTGTAGTGGTTCTGCAGGAAGTCGCGGATCGCATTGCGAGCCAGGGCGACGCGGTAGCACTGGCCGAACACCAGATTGGTGTAGCCAGCGATCGGATAGCCCGCCGACGGGTTGGTGAACACCGGCACCCACTTGGCCGGGTTGGCGATGTCGGCAGCCGTGGACGGCGGAGCGATGGTGTTCAGGGTGGCAGCAACGCTCACTTCATCCGGCGAGTAGCCCTTCAGCTTGGCAACCTTGGTCGCGTCCTGCAGGTTCGGGATCACGTCCGGGCCGACATAGCCGATGCGGCCGTCAGCAGCGTACACCGCGTTGTACAGCGCGGTGCCACCGGTGGCCGGCGCGGCGACGAAGTTCGACGGCACGGTGGTGAACAGGTTGGCGAAGGTCGACTGCACCGAGAAGGCCGGCGCACCGTTGGTCAGCTTCAGGTTGGTGCCGGCAACGTCGCCCGGCTGGCAGGCGCTGGTCAGGAAGCGGGTCAGCAGCTCGCTGGTGCCGCTGCTCTCGCCACGATAGATGACCTGGATCGGGCCGGTGCGGCCGGTGCCGGTGTCGGCCCAGTCAGTGATCTTGCCCGAGAAGATGCCGCAGGCCTGGGTCACGGTCAGGTCAACGGCCGAGCCGGCCTTGTTGAACGGAATGGTGACCGAGGTGGCGACGGACGGCATCTGCAGCAGCGGACCGAACTTGGTGGTCGAGGTCGCGGAGTTGTAGGTGGCGTTGTAGGTGTCGATTTCGGTCTGGCTCAGCACCGAGTCGCTGCCAGCAAAGTGGACGTTGCCGGTGCCGGTCGGGATGAACAGCGCGATCTTGTTTTCCAGGAACGCCTTCTTGCCGGTGCCCGAACCGGTCACGGCGTAGCTGAAGTTCGACGGCAGGATGCTGTCGGCCTGGCCCTTGTACAGATCAGCCGGCAGCGAGGCGCCGCCGCCATTGACGAGGGACTGCTGCGCCGAAGCAGCACCGGCGGTGGCGAGCAGCGCGGTGGCAACCAGCGCGGCCAGGGTCTTGTACTTGTTCATGATCTTCTCCTGAAGGGTTTACTGCGAAGGGAAACACCAAGGGAGGAACGGTCACTACACGCCTGCTGCCGCCGAGGGCCTCCCAGCCCACTCTGCGGCGACGTGTCCATGCTGGTCCGCGCCGATGACAGGCCGCTTAAGAAACCTGTGGAAGATCGAAAAAAGGTGTGGAGGATTGTGTGGAGAATCGATGTCATCGGATCCACGCCCTGCGTGGATGCACCGCATGTGACGTGCGTCGCGCGATCCATCCACGCATGGCGTGGATCTACTGCACCAGCTGGTTCATTTCCATGATCGGCATCAGCACGGCCAGCACGATCGTCAGCACCACGCCACCCATCACCAGGATCATGGTCGGTTCCAGCAGTGCGGTCAGTGCCATCGCGCGACGCTCGATCTCGAAGGCATGGAGGATTGTGTGGCGGAATCCAGATGTCAGTAGATCCACGCCCTGCGTGGATGCACCGCATATGACGCTTGTCGCGCGATCCATCCACGCATGGCGTGGATCTACTGCACCAGCTGGTTCATTTCCATGATCGGCATCAGCACGGCCAGCACGATCATCAGCACCATGCCACCCATCACCAGGATCATGGTCGGTCCCAGCAGCGCAGTGAGCGCCATCGCGCGACGCTCGATCTCGAAGGCATGGAGGATTGTGTGGCGGAATCCAGATGTCGGTAGATCCACGCCATGCGTGGATGCACCGCATGTGGCGCGCGTCGCGCGATCCATCCACGCATGGCGTGGATCTACTGCACCAGCTGGTTCATTTCCATGATCGGCATCAGCACCGCCAGCACGATCGTCAACACCACGCCGCCCATCACCAGGATCATGGTCGGTTCCAGCAGTGCAGTCAGTGCCATCGCGCGGCGCTCGATCTCGCGCGAGATCGTCTGTGCGGCGCGGTCCAGCAGTGGCGCCAGCGAACCGGTCTTCTCGCCGCTGGCCACCAGGTGCACCAGGATCGGCGGATACACTTTCTGCACCTTCAACGCAGCACCCAGTGCCGCGCCTTCGCGTACGCGTGCAGCCACATCATCGGCACAGCGCGCCAGCAGCGTGTTTCCCAGGGTCTGTCGCGCTGCTTCCAATGCACGCAGCAGCGGCACACCCGCATCCAGCAGGATCGCCAGTGTCGAGGCGAAGCGCGCACTGTTCACGCCCAGCACGAAGCGTCCGACCATCGGCAGCCGCAGCAGCATCGCATCCCAGCGCAGGCGCAGTTCGGGCTGGCGCAACGCCAATCGCCATGCCACCACCATCGCAGCGATGGCCAACCCCACCCACACGCCCCAGCTGCGCACGAACGCGCTGGCGGCCAGCATCACCTGGGTCAGCATCGGTAGCGTCTGCCGCGCCTGCACGAACGCGGTCACCACCTGCGGCACCACGTAGCTGAGCAGGAAGATCACGATCGCCACTGACACCAGGCTGATCGCCGCCGGGTAGATGAAGGCGGTCAGCACCTTGGCCTGCAGCGCATTGCGCTCTTCGATGTAGTCGGCAAGGCGCTCCATCACCCGCGCCAGGTCGCCGGAGTCCTCACCGGCGCCCACCAGCGCCCGGTAGATCGGCGGAAAATCACGTGGCCGTGCAGCCAATGCCACGGTCAGGCGCTGGCCGGCACGCACGTCGGCGCGTACGGCGGTGAGTGCCTGGGCCACATGCGGGCGCTCGGCCTGTTCAATCACCGCACTCAATGCACCTTCCAACGGCAGGCTCGCGGCCAGCAGGCTGGCCAGCTGGCGCGTGGCCCAGGCCAGCTCGCTGGCGGACAGCCGGCGCGTGCCCCAGCCACTGCCCGCACTGCGCGCCGCGCTGACCTGCACGGGCGTCAGCCCACGACCGCGCAGCACCTGGCGCGCGCCGCGCGGGCTGTCGGCGTCCAGCTGGCCCTTCTCGATGCGGCCCTGCGCGTTGGCGGCCTGGTAGTCGAACAGTGCCATGCAGGCCTCAATCGTCGCCGGTGACGCGCAGGATCTCTTCCAGCGTGGTCACCCCGCTGTCGACCCAGCGCTGGCCATCCTGCCGCAAGGTCCGCATGCCGGCACGCCGCGCCGCCTCGCGCAGCGCAGGTTCACCCTGCCCTTCATGGATCAGCGCGCGCACGCGATCGTCCACCACGAACAGCTCGTGGATGCCGGTACGCCCCCGGTAGCCGCTGTTGGCACAGGCCGCGCAGCCCACCGCGCGCCACACGGTACGGCCGTCGCCATCCACCTCGGCACGCCGGCATTGCGTGCACAGCCGCCGCACCAGCCGCTGCGCCAGCACGCCGCGAAGCGACGAGGCCAGCAGGAACGGCTCCACGCCCATATCGGCCAGGCGGGTCACCGCCGAGATCGCGTCGTTGGTGTGCAGGGACGCCAGCACGCCATGGCCGGTCAGCGACGACTGCACCGCAATCTGTGCGGTCTCCAGGTCGCGGATCTCACCGATCATGATGGTGTCCGGGTCCTGGCGCAGGATCGCGCGCAGCGCCGTGCCGAAGCTCATGCCGATACGCGCGTTGACCTGGATCTGGCCGATGCCGGCGAAGTCATACTCCACCGGGTCCTCCACGGTGAGAATGTTGCTGGTGCTGCTGTCGAGCTGGCCCAGCGCCGCATACAGCGACGTTGTCTTGCCACTGCCGGTCGGCCCGGTGACCAGCACGATGCCATGCGGCTGCCGGATCAATCCGGTGAACGTGGCCAGGGTGTCATCGGCCATGCCCAGGCGCTGCAGCTGCAGCCGGCCGGCATCCTTTTCCAGCAGGCGCAGCACAGCACGCTCGCCATGCCCGGTCGGCACCGTGGAGACACGGATGTCCAAGGGACGCCCACCCACGCGGATCGCGATGCGCCCGTCCTGCGGCAGCCGCTTCTCGGCGATGTCCAGGTGGGCCATGATCTTGATGCGCGACACCAGTGCCGCGTGCAGTGCGCGCCGCGGCTGCACCATGTCGCGCAGGGTGCCGTCCACCCGGTAACGCACCACCGAGTGGGTCTCGAAGGGTTCGATGTGCAGGTCGCTGGCGCCATCACGCGCGGCCTGTGCCAGCAGCGCGTTGATCATGCGGATCACCGGCGCATCGTCCTGCGCATCCAGCAGGTCGGTGACTTCCGGCATGTCCTGCATCAGCCGGTCCAGATCGACTTCGCTTTCGGCGGCACCGACCACGGCAGCGGCATCGCCGCCGTCACGATACTGCTCACCCAGCCGCTGCTGCCACGTCGCGGCATCCAGCGCCTGGAACGGCAGCGGGCCATGCCGGCGGCGCAGTTCGGCCACGGCCCACGCCGCGGTGTCGGCGGTGCCCAGCAGCACCGGCTCGCCGCCAACTTCGGACAGCATCACGCCATGGCTGCGCACCCAGGCGTACGGCAGTGGCGCGGCGGCGCTCACGGCCCGATCACCAGTTCCGGCGTGTAGCCGAGTCCGCGCAACTGCTGCAGCGCCGGGTCCAGCGTCGCCGGATCGCGTGGCAATCGCACCCGCAGGCGTTGCCCGCTCTCGCCGGGCGTCGCTTCGGCATAGGCCTGCAGACCCAGTGCCCGCACCTGTGCCACGCCCTGGCTGGCACGGGCCGGGTCCAGCCCCTGTGCGAACTGCACCAGCTGCGCATCGCCGTCACCGGACGGGTACAGCGCCGCCAGGCTGCTGTTCTGCAGCGGCTGGCCCTGGCCATCGCGCGCATTGCCCTGGCCGAGTACAGACAGGTCCTGCGGCGGCAGCTGCGGTGCCGACAGCGCCGGCAATGCCCAGCTCTGCACCGGTTGCGCGCCGGCCTGCGCGTTGCGCATGTAGTCGTAGCGGTCGCGGGTCAGGCGCTGGCCGGCGGCCGGGTCACGCACCACGTGCGGGCGCAGGAACACCATCAGGTTGGTCTTGGCGCGCTTGCGCGTGTCGCTGCGGAACAAGGCACCCAGCACCGGGATCTTTCCCAGCCCCGGCACCGCATCACGGCCATGGCTGACGCTGTCTTCCAGCAGGCCGCCCAGCACCATGATCTGGCCGTCGTCCAGCAGCACGCTGGTATCCAGGGCCCGCTTGTTGGTGATGATGCCGGCCGTGCTGTTCGCGCTCTGCGCGTCGATGCTGCTGACTTCCTGGTAGATGTCCAGCTTCACCGTGCCGCCCTCGGAAATCTGCGGGCGTACCCGCAGCTTCAGGCCCACGTCCTCGCGCACGATGGTCTGGAACGGGTTGTTGCTGCCACCACCACCGTCGGTCACGTAGCGGCCGCTGACGAACGGCACGGTCTGACCGACCATGATGCTGGCCGCTTCGTTGTCCAGCGTCATCAGGTTCGGCGTGGACAGGATGTTGGCGCCGCCCTTGCTCTGCAGCGCGTTGGCCAGCGCCTTCATGTTGAGGATCTGGCCGACACCGGGCAGGTTGATGGTGCCGTCGATGACGCCGATCTTCAGGCCGTCCTTGGGCAGCACGTCCAGTGTGGTGCGTGCGGTGGTGTTCAGCCCGCTCCCGCCGGTGGTGCCGCCGAAGTGGGTGCCGCCGAAGGTGCGGCCATTGCCCAGCATCCACTGCACGCCCAGTTCGGCCGCGTCGGTCTGGTTGACCTCCACGATCAGGCTTTCCACCAGCACCTGTGCACGGCGCTGGTCCAGCTGGTCGATCACCCGCCGCAGGTTGCGGTACACCGGTTCCGGCGCCGAGATCAGCAGCGTGTTGGTGGCCACGTCCGCCTGCACCGAAATACCGTTCTGGCTGAAGCCGGTGCTGCCGGCGTCGATCGGGTCGCGGCGGTTCGGGTCCAGCCGCTGCGATTCCAGCGCATTGCCACCGGTCTTGGCCTGCTGTGGCTGCGACGGTTGGGCGGGTGTGGAACGGTTTGCATCGCCGGGCAGTGGCGTGATGCCTTCGTTGCTGCCCATTGCCGGTGCATCGCTCTGCCCGGCCACCACGCCGCGCAGCACACCGGCGAGCTGATTGGCCTGGGCATTGCGCAGGTAGACCACATGCAGGTTGCCGGACTCGTCCTGCGCGCGGTCCAGCTTCTCCACCAGCTGCCGCGCCAGACGGGTGCGGCCGGGACTGCTGGAACGCAGCAGCACGCTGTTGCTGCGCGGGTCGGCCATCACCACCACTTTCTGGCTCGGTTCGGCGCCCTGCGCATCCAGCAGCGGCGCGACCATCGCCGCCACGTCAACGGCAATGCCCTGCTGCAGCTTCACCACATCGGTGTCCATGCCGGCCGGCGTGTCGACGCTGGCGATCACGTGTGCGATGCGCTCCAGGTTGTCGGCATAGTCGGTGATCACCAGGGTGTTGTTGCCCGGGTTGGCAGTGATCGGATTGTCCGGGCTGATCATCGGCCGCAGCACCGCCACCAGCGCGGCCGCGTTCTCGTAGCGCAGCGCGAAGGTGCGCGTGGCGATCTCGCCCCCTGCACCGCCGCTGCCCACGCGCCCACCGAGCAGCTTGGCGTCAGCTTGCGGCACCACCCGGCTGACGCCGCCGTTCTCGACCACCGCGAAGCCGCGCATGCGCAGTGCGCCCAGCAGCAGCTGATAGGCCTGGGTACGGCTGACCGGGCCATCGGAGACCACCGTCATCTTGCCGGTCACCCGTGGGTCGACCAGGAACTGGCGGCCGGTGAACCGTGCTGCCATGCGCAGCACGCCACCGATATCGGTATCCACCAGGTTCAGCTGCACCGGCTCATCGCGGGTGTCCTGCGCTGCCACCGGCGCCGGCACGTGGGCCATGCCCACGATCAGGGCCAATGCAGTACTGCAGGCAAGGCTGCGCATCGCCCTCATGGATGGGCACCCGCAGTGGCCACCATCACGATGTTTCCGGAAATCCGTGCCGCCGGCATGTTCGCATCCCCTGTGCGTGTCAGTTGCAGCTGCTGCAGCTCGATGGCCGGGTCGGCCAGCAGCGGCAGCAGCCAGTTCCATAGCGCGTCGGCGGGCACCGCCTGCACCTGCAGGTGCCAGCGCCCGTCGCGCGCTTCGATATGCAGGCCGTCGGCAAGGCCGGCGGATCTGATTCCGTCCCGCAGGCTGGCCAGCGTCGGGTGCTGGCCCTGCGCCTGCTGCTGGCGCTCACGGGCGCGAAGCAGCGGCGCCAGTGCGCGGGACTGCGCCTGCAGCCGTGGCAGTTCGGCCTGCCAGTGCGTGCGCTGCTTCAGCAGGGGCTCCAGCCACAACGACCACAGGCCCGCTGCCAGCAGCGCCACCACCATCACCCACAGCATCAGCCGGTCGCGCGGTGGCAGGCGCTGCCAGCGCTGCTGCAGGCCCGCCACTCCCTCGCCCAGCCGCAGGGTACGGGCGGTCACTGTCCAGCTCCGCTCACCCGCAGGCGCCCACCGGCGTCGCGCGCCAGCTGCAGGCCCTGCACCTGCACCGCCTGCTGCCAGTGCTCCAGGCGTTGTGGATCATCGGCCAACGCCTGGGCATCGGCATCCAGCTCCATGTCCAGCTGGCCGGGCTGGTAATGCAGGCTGCGCACCTGCCCCGCCAGCTCCGGAACGGCCTGCAGCGTGCTGGCGACCTGCCGTTGCAACGGCGGCAACGGCGGCGCCGGCGGTGGCACCGCCAGAGCACGCCGTGCCTGCAGCACCGGATCCACCACATCGGTGATCTCCGGGAAGCGTGCGTTGAACTGCCGCGCCATGTCCTGTTGCAGCGCCTCGCCCTCGATCCGCCAGCGCGAGACCTGCAGCTGCAGGCCGAGTGCGGCCAGCAGCACTGCCGCCAACGCGAGGCCGATCGCCAGGCGTGGCGCTTTCCGACCCGCACCGGGCAGCGGCAATGACCACCCCGGCAGAGGGCCACCCGCCTGCCGTTCATGCGTAACGGCGGTGGCCGGCAGGCTGTCCGGCCACGCCGGCGGCACGCTGTCGATCCATTGCACGGCCTGCACGCCGGCCTGCTGCAGGCGCACCGCCAGGGCCTGCATCACGGCACATGCGTCGCGTCCGCCATACCATTGGACGAACCCACGATCGCGCCCGCTGCGCACCAGCAGGTGCTCGCCGCTGACCTGCAGCGTGGCCTGTCCGTCCTGCCACGGCAGCAGCAGCGGCGTCGGATACAACGCCTGCAGCTGCAGTGCGCACGAGGCCAGCAGCTGCTGCGCCTGCAGGACCGCCTGCTGGCCGAGCCAGGCCACCGGAACCGTGCCGTCAGCCGCCTGCGCACCGTGGGCCAGCGCCACCTCCTGCAGGTCATCCAGCAGCATCGCCTCCACCTCGCCCTGCAGCGCCGACTGCAGGCGCCGCCCGGACAACGGCGGCAGCTGAAGTTCCAGCAGGATCAGGTCGTGCGGATCGAGGCAGGCGCGCACCGTCGCCTTCGGATGACGCAGACCCAGTGCCGTCAGCGTGTCGCGGCCGTGTGCCACTACCTCGCCCTTGTGCAGCTGCACCCAGTCCACCGTGCTGTCGGCACGCAGGCACTCCAGCGCCGGCAGGCGCACCCGAAGCTGCACGTTCATGCGCCGATCCTCGTCCACACGCGCTGCACGCGCGCTCCATCGTCGCGGTATTCGCGCCAGAGCAACGCACGGAACTCGACCGCACTGCCATCGGCCTGCACCCGGCCGACCGCAAGGAACCACTCGCTATGGATGCCCAAGGGAAGCACGGCCATCTGTTCGTTGCTCAATTGAAGTCGATTGGCGATGTCGCCGCGGTTGAGCAGCCAATGGCCGCCGTCGCGCTCACCGAGCAGCGCCTGCAGCCGTGCCGGCTCGACCGCAGGCGTCACCGCCTGCAGAACGCTCAGGTCGCTGGTGTTGGCGTTGACCAGGGTCTGCGCCGGCAGCACCACGGTGCGCCGCGCCAGCGCCTGCAGTGCCACCGGATCGGCACCGGCCAGTGCCTGCGCGATCAGTGATTCGCGCGGCAGTGGGGCCTGCGCCAGGATGTCACCGTCGCGCAGGCGCGCCTGGATGTGGTCCGCCGCGGATGCGCAGGCGCCCTGGCCCAGCCCTTGTGCAGCACACAACGCGATGAACGCGCGTCGCGCCTCGGGGTCCGGCCGGCCATGCGCCAGCAGGTTGCGCAGGTTGAACATCGACTGCGCATCCACCAGCTGCAGCTGCACCGGCAACGGCGCCTGCAGCGTCAGCGGACGCGTCCAGCGTCCGCTGCGCACCGTGGTCAGCTGCTCCTTTACATCGTCACGCAGCTGCTGCGCCGCGCGCTCCAGGGTGGCATCGACCGCCATGCGCACCTGCGCGCGCAGCTGGTCACTACGCAGCGCGCGCAGCTGCGCCGACTGCCGGGTCAGCAGTGCAGTGGCAATCACCGCCACCAGTGCCACCACCAGCAGGGCGACAATCACCGCCATGCCACGCTGGCGGGCGCACGGGACCGAACGCGTCCGGGCTGTCATCAGCACGCCTCACAGCTGCCAGGAGCCGATATCCGCGTTCCCGGCGTCGCCACCGGGCTTGCTGTCCGCACCCAGCGAGAACACATCGATGTCGCCATGGGTTCCGGGACTCTGGTACTGGTACGGATGGCCCCATGGGTCATTCGGCAGGCGATCTAGATACGGTGTCACCGGCATCGCACCGCTGCCCTGCGGCGGCTTCACCAGCGCCTGCAGGCCCTGCTCGGCGCTGGGATAGCGGCCATTGTCCAGCTTGAACAGTTTCAGCGCCTGCATCAGCGCGGCGATGTCCTGGCGCGCCGCCACCACGCGCGCCTGGTCGGGACGGTCCATCAACCGCGGCACGATCAATGCCGCGAGAATGCCGATGATCACCACCACCACCATGATCTCGATCAGGCTGAAACCCTGCTGCCGAGCCCTGCGACCACCCACCTGCCTTGCCATTGTTCCGCCCTCGTCATCCTGGAAGAGACCGCTGCGCCATGGTCAGCGGTGCATGTGTCAGTACGATAAACATCCGCCGGCAATTCGCTGCGCATGTGCCTGCGTGGGCGCAGGGGCAGCCGGTACGCGTGCCGCCTCGAACAGGTGGGGTGGCACACTGGCCAGCGTTTCGTCGATGCAGCCGCGCAGCAGCGGATGCGCGCACGCCTGCAGCAGGCGCACGCACTGCATCGGCGACCACGCGGTGCCATGGTCGAGGCCGATGAACGTCCGGTAGGCCTGGTGATAGCGCAGATCGTCGTACACGCGCTGCGCACTGTTGAGATCACGCACGACCACCAGCAGGGCCGCACGTTGCAGCAGCCGCACATCGCCTGCATCAAGCGGCAGCGCGTTCATGGCCGCTTCGGGCCAGGGCCGCAGCTGCAGATCGAGGGCGCGCCGCAGCGCCGCCAACGGATGCGCGCTGCTGTCCAGTGCCGCCCAGCGCGCCGCATCGGCCCAGGCATCACTGGACAGCACCCAGACCCACGAGTGCCCGTAACGTTGCACGTTCAAGGGCGTGTGCCGCGCCTGCTCCAGTGACTGGCTCAGGTGGCGATCCAGCTCCAGCATGCTGATCCTGCGACTGTCTGCCATCTGCGTCGCCCGTGCTCCGCGACGCGTGGTGCGTCGTACTCTGGAGAAGACGTCAGCAAGGCAGGTGAAGCGACAGCGCGAATGCAACTCTGTGCGCTGCGTGGTGCTTCATCGACAACGTCATCGCAGCGTCATGCGCCTGAAGGCTTCGCGCTGCAGTCGCGGTGCGTCACCGCCGCAGCGGCGGGCCAGTACCGCCACGTCGCTGCGCGCGGCGAACGCGACCAGTGCATCCGTCATGTCCACGTGATCGCACCATGACGCCATCGCAATGCGCACCGCCGGCAGCTGCCAGCCGTCCATCACCCCGCGGGTGCCCGCCACGAACCAGTGCCACAGCCGATGGTGCAGCACCTGCTCGTGCAGCTGCGCGAGATCCTCGATGCCATGCATGTCCATCAGCAGCAGTGCGCGTGCAAGGACCGCAGGCGGCAACGCACCGGTTTCAGCCAGCGGCAACACCTGCTGCTGCAGGCGCAACAGCATCGCCAGCGGGTGCGACTGCGGATCGAAGTCCAGCAGCACAGCCTGTTGCTGCCACTGCGCGTCGGACACCACACACACCCATGGCGAGCCGTAGCGGTGCACCATCAAAGGCCGTCGCTGCGTGGTTTCCAGCAACGCCGACAGATTGCGGCGCAGATCCAGCACACCGATGCTCTCGTTGCGCATCCTTGGCGTCTCCTTGCTTGCAACAGCCCTGCGCGGCGCGCACGGCCAGCGTCTTCACCTAACCAAGGACGGCAATGCCACCCGGAAAGCGACGCAGATCCAGCGACATCGTCAGTCGCAGCTGCTCCAGCGCCGCGTCCGGATCATCGATGCGGAAGCGGCCGCTGACCGGGGCGCGCGCCAACGCCGATTCGCCCAGCAGCACCTTGCCGCGGCGGTAGCGGTTGATTTCATCCACCACCTCGCGCAATGGAGCGCGGCGGAATACCAGCATGCCTTCGGTCCAGGCACTCACTTCCGAGGCCACGGCTTCGGCCACCACGCCACTGAGGCGCTCGTCGTACTGGGTCTGCTGGCCCGCCTGCAGCTGCAGGCGGCCCTGCGGATGCTCGATGCGGGCGCTGCCCTGCAGGCAGGTCACCCGTACCTGGCCGTGGGTGTTGCGCACGTCCAGGCGCACCGCACCTTCATCGGCAATCACGCAGCCCGGCCCCGCGAACAGAGCCAGGCGCAGGCCGGCCTGGGTTTCGATCGCGGCCTGGCCCTGCACCAGTTCGAAGCCTTCGCCCTGCGCATCCGCACGGCGGCGCAGGCTGCTCTGCGTATCCAGCTCGATCTTCAGCTGTGGCGAAGGTGCGATCTGCAGGCGCTGACCGGTACCGGTGTGGAAATCGGCCGTCATCGCCGTCACCGAGGGCCACAATCCCAGCGGCGGGCGGATCGCCGCCACCACCACCAGGCTGGCCGGTGCGGCAATCGCGGCGCCCAGGAAGGCACGCCGGCTCCAGCGCTGGGCCGGTGTCGGCGCGACCGGTTGCCGTGCTGCGGCAGGCAGCTGCTCACCGGCCAGTCGCACCTGTTCCCATTGCTGGCGCGCCCGGCCGAATGCTTCGCGATGACGCGGATCGGCCTCGCACCACGCGCGGAACCTGCGCCCGTCGGCCGCAGTGGCCTCGCCCGAGGTCAGCCGCACCACCCACGCGTGGGCCTGACGCTCGACGGCATCCAGCGGGCGTTGCGGGCGATCGTCAGGATCCATGGGGGCTCATGCCGGACCCGCACGCTGCGGGGTTCTGCTCGGCGTCAAAGTGTAGACGGATGCCGCCGCTCAGAACCGCACCTGGCGCCCCTGCCCGCTGCGCTCGGCCAGATAGTCCTGGGCCGCCTTCAACTCACGCTGCACCAGCCGCAACGACACGCCGAGGTGATCGGCGACGTCGCGCTGCTGCAGGCCGTCGACGCGGATCGCCAGCAGGATGCGGCGACGACGCTCGGGCATGCGCTGCAGCAGACCGACCATGTCTTCCAGCGCGAAGTCGAGTTCGGCCGCCTGCGCCGGGCCCGGTGCCGGGTCGGCCATGTCCATCAGCGTCTCCACCTCTTCCAGGCTCAGCAGGCGGTGGTCGGCACGCTGGCGGTCGATCACGGTATTCATCGCCATGCGCAGCAGGTAGGCCGCGGGGTTCTGCACCGCATCCAGGCGGTCACGGCGCGCACTCAGGCGCATCCAGGTGTCCTGCAGCGCGTCGCCGGCCAGCTCTTCCGAGCCCAGCTTGCGCACCAGTCGGCGCTTCAGCTCGTCGTAGGCACCCAGAAGGTGGTCCATCAGGTCAACTGCCCCAGCCGTACCGTTGCTCATGTTCGAATCCTTGAAGTCATGGAAGGGGCGCGCGCCGGCCACAGTCGTGGTCGGTGCCGGAAGGACGAATCTGCAGGGTCACCGGCTGCGGCAGCTCAGCGGCATCCGGCGCCAGCACCAGGCCCTGCAGCGCCTGCAGCAGGCGTGCATCGCGGCGGGCACTGCCACTGCCGGACAGCAGCTCGGGCTGCTGCACCTGGCCTTCGCCGTCGACGCGGAAGCGCAGCGTTGCGGCATAGCGGCCGGGCGCGATCTCGGGGTCGTCACAGAACGCCGCACGCAGGCGCTGCTGAAGGCCGCCATAGCGGCGCCGACGCTCGGCCTCGGGAAGGCCGGTGCCAACATCCGCCTCGGCCACCGACTGCCCGCCCCGGCGCAGCACCACGCGCTGCTCGCCGATCACCTCGGCCTCGATACCGGTGTCCTGCAGCAGCATCTGCAGCGCAGGCAGCGGCGCCAGGCTGGCGCGCAGCGCATGGCTGTTGCGGCCTGCGGCAAGGTCGCCCGGGTACATCACCGACCACCCGCTGATGACGCTGAAACGCTCGACCGCCTGTTCCAGCGGTTGCGCGGGGATGTCGTAGGCATGAACACCGTCCTGCGCCACAGCGGCAAAGGACAGCAGCAGCCATGCGGCGATGGCCACCTTCCAAGTTCTGACCGCATGGTGTCCATTCAGCCCCCTGACGTAGAACACATGACCCCCGGCAGCGACAGCAGCTGCAGTGGACGCGCGGCACGACCGGAACCCCGGCCCGCGCGCGACCAGCAAGCGGGCTCAAACCGTACCGGGGACACATGTCATTGCGATGACCGCCGCCTACGGCCGGCGGCGTGACTGGCTCCATGAAGCCAGTCACGCATCGGGCATCAATGAATCGAACAGACCACGCTATCTACGCACGGGGGTCAGAGCCCGTTGCGCAGCAACGGGATCCGACCCCGTGCCGGCCAGAACGTGTCGACCAAGGTCGACACCCACCAAGAGCAGTTCATGCCGTTCCGACAGATCGCGGAAATCTGTCGAAGGCGGGGTGGGTCTGGTTGCAGGGGTGTCCGCGGCATGGATGCCGCGGCCAAGCCCCCATGGACGGGTTTACGGCGTCCCCTGCGACCGGACCCACCCCGCCATCCCACGGAATGCACGCTGTTGCTTCGGCTGTTGCTCCTGAGGTTGCCGGCCAGCGGCCGGCACTACCGCGGGTGCCGGGTGCAACCCGGCCGGAAACCCCCATCCTCAAAGCGGCAGCTGGGTGGTCTGCTTGATCCGCTGCATCGGGATCTCGGTCTTGGTGTTCTGCACCCCGGCAATCCGGTTCAGGTGCTGCATCTGGAACTGCCGGTAGGCATCAAGGTCCGCCACCGCCACCCGCAGCAGGAAATCGCAGTCGCCGGCCATCAGATGGCATTCAAGCACTTCCGGGAAAGACTTGATGCTGTTGATGAAGTGGTTGGTGGTGTCCTCGTCCTGCCCGCGCAGCCACACCCGCACGAACACCGTGAAGCCACGGCCCACCTTGGCCTCATTCAGCAGGGCGACGTAGCGGTCGATGTAGCCGCCTTCCTCCAGCAGCCGCACCCGTCGCAGGCAGGCCGAGGGCGAGAGGCCCACCAGCCGGGCCAGCTCCAGGTTCTGCAGCCGTCCGTCACGCTGCAGGGCGTCGAGGATGCGGCGATCAAGGTTGTCGAGCTGATACTGCATGGGATTTCACCGTTGGCGACATTGGCCGCATGGAATCTCAATATTCCCGAATCGAATGGCATCAACGCAACCCGATTTCGCGATCAGGCCGCTAGCATGGGCCACCCCCACCTTGTTGTGCCGTTCGATGGACGCCCGTACCACCCTCCCCCTGCCCGACACCTGCGATACCGCCCCGCGTGCCGAATTCCTGCGTGGCCTGCGCGCCGCCGTGCCGGTGATGATCGGCTTCATCCCCTTCGCCCTGGTGCTCGGCGCGCAGGCGGCCCAGAAGGGCCTCAGCGCCCTGGAAGTGCCGCTGATGACCGGCCTCAACTTCGCCGGCGGCTCGGAGTTCGCCGCCGTCGAACTGTGGACCTCGCCGCCGCACATCGCGCTGATCGTGGCGATCACCGCGCTGGTCAACGGCCGCCACCTGCTGATGGGCGCCAGCCTGGCCCCGCTGCTGCAGCACCTGCCGCGCCGCCGCGTGCTGCCGGCGCTGTTCTTCATGTGCGACGAGAGCTGGGCGATGGGCGTGGCCGATGCGCGCCGCCGTGCGCTCGGCTTCAGCCTGGCCTATTACCTGGGCGTGTCGGCAGGCCTGTACACGGTCTGGGTGGCCTGCACCGCATTGGGCGCGATCGTCGGCCCGATGCTGGGCGACATCCACGCCTATGGCTTCGACATGGCCTTCCCAGCCGTGTTCCTGGTGCTGCTACGCGGCATGTGGCAAGGCATGAAGGCGGCGCGGCCGTGGCTGGTCAGCCTGGTGGTGGCCGCGGCCACTTACCTGCTGATCCCGGGTGCGTGGTACGTGGCCAGCGGCGCACTGGCGGGCCTGGCCGCGGCCTGGCTGCTGGCGGAGGACGCAGCATGATCTCCAACGGCCTGATCCACTGGACCTCGGTGCTGACCATCGTGCTGATGGCCGCCGCCACCTACCTGACCCGCATCGTCGGCTTCCTCGCCCTGCGCAACCGCAGGCTGAGCAAGCGCGCGGTAACGGTGATGGAAGCCGCGCCGGGCTGCGTGCTGATCTCGGTGATCGCGCCCGACTTCGTCGCCGACAAGCCCGCCGACCTCGCCGCGCTGGCGATCACCCTGCTTGCCGCCACGCGGCTGTCGATGCTGCCGACGGTGCTGATCGGCGTGGTCTCGGCGGGTGTGCTGCGCTATCTGATGGGCTGATGCGCCCGCGAGTTCCCCACGTGGTGTGACTGGAGGCGCAAGTGTCGCCATTGGCGCGACCTGCGCATGTGTCTGGCGCGTCGAATGAGGCCCGGAGCCAGCTACCGGAGGTCCTTGAAACAATTCCGATTGCCTGATCGAGCCTGAGCCGGTACGGATCGACTGCCGAATCAGCAGGTTGAGCTGATCGGTCAATCGACGTCCAACGTGGAGATTACCAATGAGCAATCTGCGAGTTGTCGTGGTAGCAATCGGTATCACCCTCGTCTCTGCTGGCTGCGGGCCGATGGAGTGGCAGTTGAGCGCATCGTGCGAAGAAACCAAGAAGTGCCGGATAGAAGGCAGGATTGGAGGCAAGATCGGCGGAGGCGAACGCGATGGCCTACCTTGGTTCGAGCGAGTTCTGCTGGCGTCGACATCAGAAGTACCAGATGCCGCGCAGTTCGAGATCGACGTCTCGGGTTCATCCATAGCCTTCCCAGCCAATGGATCTGTAACCCTGCTGTTGTTTGATGGCCGGCAAGGAGCCACCATCGCCGCCAAGCAGTTCCAATGGCATCGAACAGGAACCGTCCTCCGGCTTGTCGATCCGGATGGTGCGAACGCCTGGGCCGCATCTGCGTCCGGTCCAGCGACCGAGTTGAGATACGACCTCGCAGCATTCGATGTAGGTGCAGCCCCTGGACCAAACACCATCGCGGCGGCCTCTCGATACGGCGGAGCCACCCGGGCGGCTTCAGTCTCGGAATTTCAAGTCTGTACGAAGTATCCATCGCCGTATCAATGCGGGCTGACCCCCTGATGCAGCGCCGCCAGTCCAGGCGTACCCAACCGGGCTCCATCGTCGGGCACTACGCTGGGCTGGCGGCAATCCTTGTGGCCACAAGTGCGTGCCAATCCCTCCAGCTGCCTGCCCGGAACCTGGTCAGCACCGATGGAGGGTATGCCACCCTGCTGCGAGGCCCTTCCTCGCATCTGAAGATCAGCACAGTGTCAGTGCTACCCGGCCCGGAAAGCTCGGAGTATCCCAACCGATCCATCGAGTGCGGGCGATCATCCATTGCAACCCGGGTTTTCTGGGCGGATGGAGCGCTTTCGGCCATGCAGGCGTCACGGCTCTGCGAGGCGGCTGCACGATCCGCTGGACTGCCGCTCCAGGCCAATGGGCAGGAACGGACGCCTGTGCGCTATCAGCTCACGATCGTGAGTGACGGCGGCGGTATCTGGCGACAATTGCCAGGACCAGAGCGGCCGGGCCAGGTGGTCAGCTTCTGGTTTCCCTCCAGCCCGGACGCTGATTCGCTGCGCAGGCGGGTGATCGCCACCACCGCGCATGAATTCCAGCATATCGCCACCGCATTGTCAGGGCAGCCGCGGCGTAGCGGGCAGCGGGAACCAGACGCCTATCTGGCAGGTGCATGTGCGCAGTTACTGATCGAGGGCACCCTTGCGCGCGCGAACCTCCCGGACGGACACGATCCGCGAGCTGATCCGTTCCTGCCATCCGCCGCCAGGCGCTCTGCGCATGCCGGCAGTACGACCGGGGCAGCACTGCTACGGTTCTTCGGTGACGCAGACACCTTGCACATCAATGAAGGAGGTCGCCACCTCGTGCAGCATTGCCACGAGACGATCGGATTTCCCCTGCAGCAGTGAACGCTCCCTGCGACACCCGGTCGCAGGTCATCGCGCCACCTACTTGATCAATGTCAAACCGCCCGCCGCCGTGCGGGCGTATTTCTATGCAGGACCCGAACACGCCGGCGTTACCGGCATCCACAAGGACCCTGCGATGAGCTACACCCCCGACAACGCCCAGCTGCTGAACGCCATGCAGAACGTCATGGTGATCTCCACCACCGACCTGCAGGGCAACATCACCTACGCCAACGACCTGTTCTGCACGCTCACCGGCTTCGCCCGCGAGGAGCTGATCGGCCAGCCGCACAGCATCGTGCGCCACCCGGACGTGCCCAAGGCGGTCTACAAGGACATGTGGGACACCATCAAGGCCGGCAAGACCTGGACCGGCATCGTGCCCAACCTCGGCAAGGGCGGCGTGCTCTACGTGGTCGACACCACTGTGCAGCCGCTGTTCGACGCCGAGGGCAACATCACCTCGTACATCAGCATCCGCCGCGTGGTGAATGACCTGATGCAGAACTACGACCTGGTCGAGTTCAGCAAGGAAAAGTTCGACGACTTCTACGAGGCCGCGTGAACGCCCTCCCGACCAGTACGTCCTTCAGCCGCCTGCTGGTGGGTTTCGCGTCCGAGTCGGGCAATGCCCGCGCCCTGGCCCAGCGCCTGGGCGCGGACCTGCAGCCGCACGGGCCGCAGGTGCTCCCGTTCAACGATATCGACGTGGCCAGTCTCGGCCACGGCGATGTGCTGCTGGCGATCTCCAGCTCGTTCGGCGATGGCGAACCGCCGGCCAACGGCGAGCAGTTCTTCGAAACGCTGCGCCAGACCCCGACACTGAGCGGCCTGCGCTATGCAGTATTCGGCCTCGGTGACACCGGCTACCCCAGCTTCTGTGGCTTCACCAAGGCGCTGGATGCTGCATTGAGCGAGCGCCAGGCGCAGCCGTTGCTGCATCGGGTGGACGCCGACCTGGGCTATGAGCAGTTCTTCCAGCAATGGCAGCCGGTGCTGGGCCAGGTGCTGGATGGCGACCTCAACGCTGGCCAGGACCTGCACCTGCAGGTCACCGCCTATGGCGAAGACAACGCCTTTGCCGCCCCCATTCTCGAACGTCGCCGCCTGAACAGCAGCGACCCCGCCGCCTGGCACCTGCAACTGGATATTGCC
This sequence comes from Stenotrophomonas sp. S4, assembly GCF_054187805.2. Lineage (NCBI taxonomy): Bacteria > Pseudomonadati > Pseudomonadota > Gammaproteobacteria > Lysobacterales > Lysobacteraceae > Stenotrophomonas > Stenotrophomonas sp. S4. Next base: position 2,617,985 of record NZ_CM196188.1, read on the forward strand.
GGCAGTGGCATGGCCTACCGCGCGGGTGACACCTTGCACGTGGTACCCGAGAACGATTCCGCCCTGCTGCAGGCATTGGCTACCTGGTACGGCGACACCGCCACCGTGGCCGCCCTGCACGACCGCGAGCTGCGCCTGCTGAGCAAGGGCGTGCTGCGCGAACTGGCCAGGCTCGGTGGCAGCGAGGTGCTGAAGGGCCTGCTGAAGGTCAGCCAGAAGCGCGAGCTCGAGGCCTACCTGCACGGGCTGGACCTGCTGGACGTGCTACAGGACCACGCCACGCCGGACAGCGTGCCGCTGGCCCGCCTGCGCGAACTGCTGTCACCGCGCCTGCCGCGCGCCTATTCGATTGCCTCGCACCCCTGCAACGACCAGCTGAGCCTGTGCGTGCGCGAAGTGCGCTACACCCTCCGCGGGCGCGAGCGCTTCGGCACTGCCACCGGCAGCCTGCTGCATGGCGCTGACCATGCCCGTGTGTACTGCCGCTCCAACCCTGGCTTCCATCTGCCCGATACCGGCGAGGCACCGCTGCTGCTGGTCGGCACCGGCACCGGCATCGCACCGTTGATGGGCCTGATGCAGGAGCTGCAGGCCAGTGCCTGCGAACGCGAAGTGCACCTGGTGTTCGGCGAGAAGCACAGCCAGCACGACTACCTGTATCGCGAGCAGCTGCAGGACTGGCACACGCGTGGCGTGCTGGCCGGCCTGCATACCGCGTTCTCGCGCGATGGCGCCGAAAAGGTCTATGTGCAGCATGTGCTGCAGCAGCACGGCGATGAAGTGCGCGACGTACTGGCCCGCGGCGGGCATCTGTACCTGTGCGGCAACAAGAGCCACCTGGAAGGCGCGGTGCGCGGGGCCATCGATGCCATCCTCGGCGAGGGCCATTGGGACGCGCTGCGTGGCGAAGGCCGCACGCACTGCGAGTTGTATTGATCCATCGCCACTGGACCGTACGAACCCTGGATCGGTAGAGCCGGCCGCTGGCCGGCTGCTCTGGATTCCACGGTTGCCGGCCAGCGGCCGGCACTACCATCAGATGCAACCATTCATCGCCTGAGCGTCGCGGAACCTCTGAACCGGTAGGGCCGGCCCCTGGCCGGCTGCTCCGGATTCCACGGTTGCCGGCCGGCGGCCGGCACTACCATCAGATGTAACCAACCATCGCCCGTGCGTCCATCACCGATCAACCGCCGACAATGCGGCCATCCACCATGCGTGCCACCTGCTGGCCGAACATGGCCACATCCTGCGGGTCGTGGCTGATCAACAGCAACGGGATGCCGGTCTTGTCCAGCACGGTCTCCAGCTCCTGGCGCAGGTGCTGGCGCAGGTCGTGGTCCAGCGCGGAGAACGGCTCATCCAGCAGCAGCGCCTGCGGCTGTGTCACCAGGGCGCGTGCCAGTGCAGTGCGCTGGCGCTGTCCCCCGGATACCTGCGAGGGCAGCAGGTCGCCCACCGCGTCGATGCGGAATGCGTGCAGCCACTGCTCCACCGCATCGAAGCGCTGGCCAGCCCTCGGATTCAACCATCCCTTCTGCAGACCGAACGCCACGTTCTGGCGCACGCTCAGGTGTGGGAACAACGCATAGTCCTGGAAGACATAGCCCAGCCGGCGACGCTGCGGTGGCAAGTCCACGCCGGCCGCCGCGTCAAACAAGGTCTGCCCCTGCAGGCGCACATGGCCCTGGCCCGGCCGCAGCAGCCCGGCCACTGCCTTCAGGGTCAGGCTCTTGCCCGCACCGGAGGGTCCGAACAGCACCACCTGCCGCTGCGTGCACTGCAGCGACACGTCCAGCACGAAATCCTGGCCGGCCGCCTGCAGCCGACGCTGCACCTGCAGATCAAGCCACATCGCGCAGCTCCCGGCGATGCCCGCCCACCAGCCGCGCGGCCAGCAGCAGGATCACGATGCACACCACCGAGGTCAGGATCACCAGCGCATTGGCCTTGCCGTCCTGGCCGGCCTGCACCGCCTCGTAGATGGCGATCGACAGCGTCTGCGTGCGGCCGGGAATGCTGCCTGCCACCATCAGCGTCGCGCCGAACTCGCCCATCGCACGTGCAAACGCCAGCAGCAGCCCGGCGAGGATGCCACGCCAGGCCAGGGGCAGCGTGATGCGGAAGAACACCGCTGCTTCGCATACCCCGAGCGTGCGTGCAGCCTGCTCCAGCTGCCCGTCCACTTCCTCGAACGCCGCGCGCGCCGGCTTGAACACCAGCGGCAGCGAAGCCACCGCCGCAGCGATCACCGCCGCCTGCCAGGTGAACACCAGGTTGACGCCGAACCACGACTGCAGCCACGCACCGATCGGTCCGTTGCGGCCGATCAGCACCAGCAGGTAATACCCCAGCACCGTCGGTGGCAGCACCATCGGCAGGGTCAGCAGCGAATCCAGCAGCTCACGGCCGGGAAATCGCCGCCGCGCCAGCAGCGCGCCCAGTGCCACGCCCAGCACCAGATTGATCGCGGTGGCCCAACCGGCCACCTTCAGCGACAACCCCAGTGCGCTCCAGTCGAGATCCATGCCTCAGGGCTTGCCGAACCCGTGCCTGGCCAGGATCGCCTGGCCCTGCGCCGAACGTACGAAGGCGGCAAACCGCTTGGCCTCCGCCGGCTGCGCGCTGGCCTTGGTCACCGCCAGCGGATAGGCGATGCGCCCCGCCACCGGCACCGCGAAGGCACGGCGTACCCGGTCGGGCATCGCCTGCGCATCGGTGGCGTAGACGAAGCCGGCATCCACCTCACCGCGCGCCACGTAATCCAGCGACTGGCGCACGTTCTGCGTGGTGATGGTCTTGCCTTGCACCGACGGCCACAGGCCCGCCGCCTCCAGCGCGCCCTTGGCGTAGCGGCCGACCGGCACGCTGTCCGGATTGCCCAGTGCGATGCGCTGTACGCCGGCACCGGCCAGGTCCTTCAAGGTACGCGGCGCGGCCTTGGCCTGCGGCGGCACCACCACCCACAGCGCGTTCACCGCGAACACCTCGCGGGTACCGGCCACCAGCAGGTCCTGCTGCTGGGCCTGGTCCATCGTGGTTTCATCGGCCGACGCGAACACATCCACCGGCGCGCCGCGGCTGATCTGCTGCAGCAGCACGCCGGACGCGGCGAAGTTGAAATCGACCTTGGTCCCCGGGTGCGCCTTCTCATAGGCGGTGCCCAGCTCGCGGAAGCTCTCGGTCAGGCTCGATGCCGCCGACACCGTCAGCTCGGCCGCCCAGGCTGGCACCGTGGCCAGCAGTCCCAGCAACAACAGTCCAGCTCGCATCATCGTCGGCTCCCGGCCAGGTTCAGTTCGGATCGGATTCGTCGGCCACCGCCAGCGCCGCCAGGCGCTCGGGCTGCAGCAGCAGGATCTCGCGCTGCTTCACCGTGATGATCCCATCATCGCTCAGGCGGCGCAGCACGCGGCTGGCGGTTTCCGGCGCCATCCGCAGGTAATTGGCGATCTCGGTACGCGCCATCGTCAGGTTGAAGCGCGTGGCGGAAAAGCCGCGCCGCGCGTAACGCTCGGACATGTCCAGCAGGAACGCCGCCATGCGCTCTTCGGTACGGTGGTTGGCAGCCAGCGTGGCGACCTTGCCGATCTCCGCACTGAGCAGGCTGAACAGCTTGGCCTGCAGCCCCGGCATGCGCGTGGCCAGCAGGCTCAACTTGGGGAACGAGATGCGGCACAGGTGCACGGTGTCCAGCGCCACCGCATTGCAGGGGAAGCGCGAACCGTGGATCGCATTCAGGCCGATCACTTCGCCCGGCAGGCTGAAGCCCAGCACCTGCTCGTTGCCCTGGCTGTCATCAACGAAGGTCTTGACCATGCCGGCGCGTACCGCGGCGATCGAATCGAACGATTCGCCGGCACGGAAGATGTAGTCGCCCGCATGGAACGGGCCGACGTGGTCGACCAACACGTGCAGGTCGCCCAATGCGGTCTTGTCATAACCCTGCGACATGCAGGCATCGGAAAACGCACAGGTACTGCAGAAGTGCAGCGCGTCGCCATCATCGGCGGCAGCGGGGTTCGGCGTGGCCCGGCCGAGACGGCCCTGGGAAGGCGGATTCGAAGACATCGAGGCAGGACTCAAGCGATGGCGGCCGCCGGCCGGAAGCATGCGGCCATCATACGCCACAGCAACCGTCCTTCTTCGGCCAGCCGCAGCACGCGTGCATCCCACTGCGCCCAGCCGCGCGCCAGCAACGGCGACAACGCCGGCAGCTGCTCGGCGAAGCAGTCCTCGAACGGTTCATCATTACGCCACTCGAATGCAGCCGCATCGAGCGCATGGTCGCAGGCGATGCTCTGTGCCACCTCGGCCGCCATCCGCTCGTCCTCGGACAGGATCAGGCCCGCGGCCACGCCCATGTGACCGGACTGCAACCGCGCCCGCCATTCGCCCAGCTCGTCCTCCAGCCGGTAGAACACTTCGCCGATCTGGCTGCAGGCGGACAGGCCAAGCCCGATAAAATCACTGCGGTCACGCCGTGGCACACCCGCCAGGTCGCAATGGCGCTGGCCGTCGCCCGGGCCATGCGGGTTGGGCAGGTCGCCGCGCTGGTAGTGATCACCACCGATCGGTTCGTAACCGGCCGCGCGCAGCAGGCGCCAGGCCTGCAGCCAGTTTGCGGCGGACGGATGCTGCGGCAGCGCACACGGCGCCGGCAACAGGATGCGCTCGGGCGCTTCGGCCAGCACCTCATGCAGACGCTCGATGAAGCCGATGTCCTCACTGGCGGGCACGCGCAGCTGGTAGTAGCGCGCGGTGAAGCCAACCTGCCGCGCCTGTGCCAGCAGGGTCGGCCCCGGCGCATCCGCACGGTCGATCACGTTCAGGCGGGTGCACCCCACCGCGCGCAGCTGCGCCGGTGACAGCGCGCTCCCGGCGTCCAGCCGCACTTCCACCTGCGGGCGCGCTACCGTGCGCAGGTGCTGCGGCACGGCGTCCAGCAGCTGGCCCAGCTGGGGCGGCGGCAAGGTCTCGGCCAAGCCCAGCTGCAACACCATCGCCACCACTTCGCGGTCCTCGGCCAGGGCATCGGCCTGCAGCTGCAGGGCCAGCAGCAACGTGTCCAGATACGCCTGCGGCGGCACATCGCGCCCGCCACGACCGGCCTGGAAGCCGAGCGTCAAGCCACGCGGGATCAGATGCTCGTTGCTGGCACGCACGGCGGCGCGCCAGCCGCTTTCACCAAACCCAGTGCTGAACTGGTCAGCCGCCGGAAACAGCACATGCCGGGGTTGCCGCAGCAATGCCGCCTGCAGCGCAGTGTCCTCACTCTCATCGACGTGGAAGCTCATGGCACACATCTTCGGGCGTTCCTCTTCGCGTGGCCCTGATTGAAATCAAGCGTGGCGCATCGGCAGGTTCATGCCGACCAGCGGCCGGCACTACCTTTCCCCCGCTACCCGGTAGTGCCGGCCGCTGGCCGGCAACCCCGTTCACCTGCCGCGCACCCGCTCGGCGGCGGCCGCATCGATGGCTTCTGGCAGGTCGGTCTCGCGGTCGATCTGCGGGAAGTGACGGCGCTCCATGCGACGGATCGCAAAGTGCATCCACGCCAGTGCAGCAGCCACCAGCACGAACAGCAGCATGAAACAGCTGCTCCAGATGCCCACGGCATCGTTCAATGCCCCGAACACGATCGGCAGGATGAAGCCCCCCAGGCCGCCGATCATGCCGACCACACCGCCCACCGCACCCACGTGCTGCGGGTAGTACACCGGAATGTGCTTGTAGACCGCCGCCTTGCCCAGCGACATGAAGAAGCCCAGCACGAACACCAGCACGGTGAACATCACCACGCCGATGGCCAGATGGAAATGGATCGGGCCATGGATGCCCTTCACCACGTACTCGGTATCCGGGTAGGCCAGCAGGAAGGTGCAGATGGCCGACACGCCGAAGGTCCAGTACATCACCCGCCGCGCCCCCATCCGGTCCGACATCCAGCCACCGACCACACGGAACAGGCTGGCCGGGATCGAATAGCACGCCGCCAGCATGCCGGCGTGGCCCACGTCCATGCCATAGGCGCCCACCAGGTAGTGCGGCAGCCAAAGCGCCAGCGCCACGAAGCCACCGAACACGAAGAAGTAGTACAGCGAGAACCGCCACACCTGCAGGTTCTTCAGTGGCGCCATCTGCTCGGCGAACGGCACCGGCTTCACGCCTTCGCGACGGCGCTGCTCCAGCGACGGGTCTTCCTTGCTGAAGAGGAAGAACAGCACCGCAGTGACGGCCAGCGCGACGGCCCAGACCTTGGCGACCATGGTCCAGCCGGCCGCCACCATCACCAGCGGCGCCAGAAGCTTGGTCACCGCCGAGCCGATGTTTCCAGCACCGAAGATCCCCAGTGCGGTGCCCTGCTTGCTGGCCGGGAACCACTTCGAGACGTAGGCCACGCCCACCGAGAAGTTGCCGCCGGCGATGCCCACGCACAGCGCGGCGATCAGGAACTGGGTGTAGGTCTGTGCATAGGTGAGCATCCAGGTGGCCACTGCGCCACACAGCATCACCAGCACCATCACCTTGCGGCCACCGAACTGGTCCGACCAGATGCCGAGGAAGACCCGGCTGACCGAACCGGTCAGCACCGGGGTGGCGATCAACAGGCCGAACTGGGTGTCATTCAAGCCAAGCTGTTGGCTGATCTGGATGCCGATGATCGAAAAGATCATCCACACCGCGAAGCACACGGTGAAGGCGAACGTGCTCAGCCACAGCGCACGTTGCTGCTGCCCGGCACTGGCGGGGGCAAGGGCCTGGTTCATGAATTCTCCTCGTTCAAAGGGGGTCAGCCGATATCCGCTTCGGCTTCGATCTCATCCAGCCCGCGCACCGGGTAGCGCTCCTGCAGCTGCAGCAGGTAGGCCTGCACCTCGCGCTGCCGTACCTGCAGCTCCAGGTAGTCACGCAGCTGCGGCAGCACCGTCTCGAACGGCTGCGGCAGGCCTTCCTCGCGGGCATCGACGCAGACCACGTGGTAGCCCCAGCGCGATTCCACCGGGAAACCGGCCAGGCCTTCGCGCAGGCGGAACACCTGTCGGTCGAACTCCGGCGTGGTCTGCCCACGCTGCAGCCAGCCCAGGTCACCGCCTTCGCTGCTGGACGGGCAGCGCGAATGGCGCAGGGCGAAATCGGCGAACAGGTGCGGCGACTCCTTCAGCAGTCCGACCAGCCGCTCGCCTTCGGTGCGCGCGGCGAAGCGCCCGGCCACGTCGTCGGCCGGCGCGGCCAGCAGGATATGGCGCAGGCGCACGCGATCGGGCGAGCGGAATCGCTCCGGATTCTGCTCGAAGTAGCGGCGGCAGTCCTCGTCGGTCGGCACGCGGTCTTCGATCGCGTCTTCCAGCAGCTGCTGGATCAGCACTTCCTCGTCGCTTACGCGGTTGCCCTCCGGTGCCTGCAGGCCCAGCCGCTGCGCTTCCAGCCGCAGCAGCTCGCGCACCACCAGTGCACGCGCCGCTTCGGCGCGTGACTGTTCCGGGCGCATCGCCCGATGGTGCTGCATCTCGCGGGCGATGTCGGCCTCGCTGATCGCGGTCTCGTCCACGAACAGCCGGCACGGCGCCGGCTGCCCGAGCGAGCGCGGCCCCTGCTCTGCCGCGTCGTGGTGATGCGAATGCGCCTCGGCAGGCACCGGTGCGGCGGAGTCGATCACGGTGATCGGCAGGAATTTCGGCAGGCTGCCCATGGTTTACTCCCGCGGACCGTAGCGCAGCGTGGCCTGGCGGCGGCGCACCACCTGGTAGGGCCGCCACAGATAGCTGATCGGAATGCTCCACACGTGCACCAGGCGGGTGAACGGCGCGATCAGGAACAGGGTCAGGCCCAGGAAGATGTGCATCTTGTAGACCCAGCTGACGCCCTCGATGTAGTCGGCGGCACCGGCACGGAAGGTCACGATGTGCTGCGCCCATTCGGCCAGCTGCACCATCACCCCACCGTCCAGGTGGCCGGACGAGATGCGGATGCTGTACAGGCCCAGGCACAGCTGGGCGAACAGCAGCACCAGCACCAGCGTGTCACCGAAGCTGCCGGTGGCCCGTACCCGCGCATTGAACAAGCGGCGTACCAGCAGGATGCTGATGCCGATGAAGCACAGTGCGCCGAACACACCGCCGACCACCATTGCCAGCATCTGCTTCTGCGACGAGGTGATGAAGTGCTCGTACACCGCGTGCGGGGTCAGCAGGCCGACCAGGTGGCCACCGAGGATGGCCAGGATGCCGATGTGGAAGCAGTTGCTGCCGATCCGCATGCCCTTGTCCGACAGCATCTGGCTGGAGCCGGTGCGCCAGGTGTACATGGCCTTGTCATAGCGCGCCCAGCTGCCGATCAGCAGCACCGCCACGGCGATGTACGGGTAGTACTGGAAGGCGAATTGATGCAGGGAGTAACTCATGGCTGGACCTCTCGATGCGAAGGACGGGCCGGCGAACGCACGGGCGGCTTGCAGTCTTCGGCAGGGGCTTCGGCGCCGAAGCGCACCGCCTCCTCCTCCCACAAGCGGTCCATGGCCTCGGCGGTATCGTCGCGGACTTCTTCGCTGGCACGCTGGCGCAGAGCCTGCAGATCGGCCTTGCCGTCACCGGCTTCGACCAGGATCTCGAACAGCACCCGGTGCGGCAGCTCGCGCTCGGCGGCACGTGCCGCCAGCATCCCGGCGATGTGGCCGATGTGATGCAGCCACTCGCGGGCCTCGCTGCCGGGGCGATGGGCCAGGAACTCCAGCAGCAGCGGCAGGTAGTCCGGCAACTCGCGCGCATCCAGTTCGAAGCCGTTGCGGCGGTAGGTCTCGACCAGATCGACCATGGCCTGGCCGCGGTCGCGCGACTCGCCATGGATGTGTTCGAACAGCAGCAGGCTCATCGAGCGGCCGCGGTCGAAGCTGGCCAGCCATGCGGCCTGTGCGTCCAGCGCATCGGTGTCCAGCAGCTGCTGCACGAAGCTGCGCAGCTGCTGGCGGCGGGCGGCGCTCAGCGCCGGGTCGTCGCAGGCGGCGAGCAGTTCCTCGCCGTGCTGCCACAGTTCTTCACGTGGGTAATCCAGCAGCACCCCGACCAGCTTGAGCACGCTCATCACACCACCTCCTTGCGGCGGTGGTTCGGGCCCTTGTCCACCACGAAGGTGGTGCTCTTGCGCTGGCCGAACAGATCGGCCGGGCTGTCACCATTGCAGCCGTTGCCGAAGGTGAAGCCGCAGCCGCCGCGCTCGCCGAAGGCATCGTTGGCGTACTCGCGGTGGCCGGTCGGAATCACGAAACGGTCCTCGTAGTTGGCGATGGCCAGGTAGCGGTACATCTCTTCCACCTGGGCGATGCTCAGTCCGGTCTGTTCCAGCACGGCGGTGTCTTCCACGCCGTCCACATTCTTGGCCCGGCGCCAGGCACGCATCGCCATCAGCCGTTCCAGCGCACGCACCACCGGCGCCTCGTCACCCGCCGTCAGCAGGTTGGCCAGGTAGCGCATCGGGATGCGCAGCGAGGCCACGTCCGGCAGTTCGCCGCTCATACCCACGCGGCCACGCTCGGCGGCGGACTGGATCGGCGACAGCGGCGGCACGTACCAGACCATCGGCAGCGTGCGGTACTCCGGGTGCAGTGGCAGCGCCAGCTTCCAGTCGATCGCCAGCTTGTACACCGGCGACTGTTTGGCCGCATCGAGCCAGCTGTCCGGGATGCCCTCCTTGCGCGCGGCGGCGATCACCGCCGGATCGTTCGGATCCAGGAAGATGTCCAGGTGGGCCTGGTAGAGGTCCTTCTCGGCGGCCACCGAAGCCGCCTCGGCGATGCGGTCGGCGTCGTACAGCATCACGCCCAGGTAGCGGATGCGGCCCACGCAGGTTTCCGAACACACCGTCGGCTCGCCCATCTCGATGCGCGGGTAGCAGAAGATGCACTTCTCCGACTTGCCGCTCTTCCAGTTGTAGTAGATCTTCTTGTACGGGCACGCCGACACGCACATGCGCCAGCCACGGCACTTGTCCTGGTCGATCAGCACGATGCCGTCTTCCTCGCGCTTGTAGATCGCACCCGACGGGCACGCCGACACGCACGCCGGGTTCAGGCAGTGCTCGCACAGGCGCGGCAGGTACATCATGAAGGTCTTCTCGAAGGCGCCGTAGATCTCCTTCTGCACCTGGTCGAAGTTGTAGTCGCGCGAGCGCTTGCTGAACTCCGAACCCAGGATCTCCTCCCAGTTCGGGCCCCACTCGATCTTCTGCATGCGCTCGCCACTGATCAGCGAGCGCGGCCGCGCGGTGGGCTGGTGCTGGCTGTCCTTGGCGGTGTGCAGGTTCTGGTAGTCGAAATCGAACGGCTCGTAGTAGTCGTCGATCTGCGGCAGGTCCGGGTTGGCGAAGATCTTGGCCAGCATGCGCCAGCGGCCACCGGCACGCGGCACCAGCTTGCCGGCGCGGGTGCGCACCCAGCCGCCGTTCCACTTGTCCTGGTTCTCCCATTCCTTGGGGTAGCCGATGCCCGGCTTGGTTTCCACGTTGTTGAACCAGGCGTACTCGACGCCCTCGCGCGAGGTCCAGACGTTCTTGCAGGTGATCGAGCAGGTATGGCAGCCGATGCACTTGTCCAGGTTCAGCACCATCGCGATCTGTGCACGGACTTTCATCACACCACCTCCTTGCTGGCCGATGCCGAAGCACCAGCGGGCTGCTCATCGTCCAGCCAATCGATCTTGTCCATCTTGCGCACGATCACGAACTCGTCGCGGTTGGTGCCGCAGGTGCCGTAGTAGTTGAAGCCGTACGCCAGCTGCGCGTAGCCGCCGATCATGTGGGTGGGCTTGAGCACGATGCGGGTCACCGAGTTGTGGATGCCGCCGCGGGTCCCGGAAATCTCCGAGCCCGGCACGTTGATGATGCGTTCCTGGGCGTGGTACATCATCGCCATGCCCGGCATCACGCGCTGGCTGACCACCGCACGCGCGGCGATCGCACCGTTGACGTTGAACAGCTCGATCCAGTCGTTGTCGACGATGCCGGCGCTGCGCGCGTCGTCCTCGCTGATCCACACGATCGGGCCACCGCGCGACAGCGTCTGCATGATCAGGTTGTCGCTGTAGGTGCTGTGGATGCCCCACTTCTGGTGTGGCGTGATCCAGTTCAGCACGATCTCCTTGTTGCCGTTCGGGCGCTGGTTCAGCAGCGGCTCCACCGTGCGCGTGTTGACCGGCGGCCGGTAGCCCATGAAGGCCTCGCCGAAGTCGATCATCCACTCGTGGTCCTGGTAGAACTGCTGGCGACCGGTTACCGTGCGCCACGGAATCAGCTCGTGCACGTTGGTATAGCCGGCGTTGTAGCTGACGTTGTCGTCCTCCAGGCCCGACCAGATCGGCGAAGAGATGATCTTGCGCGGCTGTGCCTGGATGTCACGGAAGCGGATCGCCTCGTGTTCCTTGCCCACCGCCAGGTGGGTGTGCTCGCGGCCGGTGAAGGTCCCCAGCGATTCCCACGCCTTCACTGCGACGTGGCCGTTGGTTTCCGGTGCCAGGTGCAGGATCACCTCGGCCGCGTCGATCGCGGTCGAAATGGCCGGGCGACCCTGGCTCACGCCTGCGTCGTGCACGGTGTGGTTGAGCTTGCCGAGGAATTCGACCTCGTGCTTCGTGTCCCAGCTCATGCCCTTGCCGCCGTTGCCCAGCGTGTCCAGCAGCGGGCCCAGCGAGGTGAACTTGCGGTACAGGTTCGGGTAGTCGCGTTCCACCACCGTCATCGACGGCATGGTCTGGCCCGGGATGGCCTCGCACTCGCCCTTCTTCCAGTCGGCCACGCCGAACGGCATGCCCAGCTCGTTCGGGGTGTCGTGCAGGGTCGGCACCAGCACCAGGTCCTTCTCCACGCCCAGCACGCCTGGCGCCATCTCGCTCACGGTACGGGCGACCTCCTTGAAGATCTCCCAGTCACTGCGCGATTCCCACGCGGGGTCCACCGCCTTCGACAGCGGATGGATGAACGGGTGCATGTCCGAGGTGTTGAGGTCGTCCTTCTCGTACCAGGTCGCGGTCGGCAGCACGATGTCCGAGTACAGCGCGGTGGTGCACATGCGGAAGTCGAGCGTGACCAGCAGGTCCAGCTTGCCTTCCGGTGCCTCGTCACGCCACGTCACTTCCTCGGGCTTGATCGCCCCCATCTCGCCCAGGTCCTTGCCCTGCAGGCCATGGCGCGTGCCGAGCAGGTGCCGCAGCATGTACTCGTGGCCCTTGCCCGACGAACCGAGCAGGTTCGAGCGCCAGATGAACATCATGCGCGGGTGGTTCTGCTGCGCATCCGGGTCAGCGAAGGCGAAGTCCAGCGAGCCGTCCTTGAACTTGCCCAGCGCGTAGTCGGCCGGGGCAACGCCCGCCGCGTCCGCCTCGCGTACCAGCTGCAGCGGGTTGCGGTCCAGCTGTGGCGCACACGGCAGCCAGCCCATGCGCACCGCGCGCAGGTTCAGGTCGGCCAGACTGCCGCTGTACTTGCTCGCGTCCGCCAGCGGCGACAGCAGCTCGTCCACCTGCAGCTTCTCGTAGCGCCACTGCCCGGTGTTGAAGTAGAAGAACGATGTGCCGTTCATGTGGCGCGGCGGGCGGCTCCAGTCCAGGCCGAACGCCAGCGGCTGCCAGCCGGTCTGCGGGCGCAGCTTCTCCTGGCCCACGTAGTGCGCCCAACCACCACCGGTCTGGCCCACGCAACCGCACATGATCAGCATGTTGATCAGGCCGCGGTAGTTCATGTCGTTGTGGAACCAGTGGTTCATGCCCGCGCCGACGATGATCATCGAACGGCCATGGGTCTTGTCGGCGGTACGTGCGAACTCGCGGGCGATCTCGATCACCTCGGCGCGCGACACACCGGTGATGCGCTCCTGCCAGGCTGGGGTGCCCGGCACCATGTCGTCGAAGCTCGATGCCACGTTGCCGCCGCCAAAGCCACGGTCCACGCCGTACTGGGCCAGCAGCAGGTCGTAGACCGTGGCCACCAGGGTCTCGCCACCCTCGGCCAGGGCCAGGCGACGCACCGGGATGTTGCGCTCAAGCACGTCATCGGCCGGCGCCGCGGTCCAGCCATCGGTCTCGATGCCACCGAAGTACGGAAAGCTCACCGCTTCGATGCCGTCATTGGTTTCAGACAGACTCAGCCGCAGGCGCGTACCGGCGCCGTTGCTTTCCTTCTCCTCGATGTTCCACTTGCCCTTCTCGCCCCAGCGGAAGCCGATCGAACCGTTGGGCACCACGATCTGGCCGCTGGTCTCGTCCAAAGCCAGCGTCTTCCAGTCAGGGTTGTTGGCTTCACCCAGCCCGCCCAGCTCACTGGCACGCAGGAAGCGGCCCGGCACCAGGCGGCCGTCGTCGCGGCGTTCCAGGCGCACCAGCATCGGCATGTCCGAGTACTGGCGGCAATAGTCCTGGAAGTACTGCGAGGGCGAATCGACGTGGAACTCGCGCAGGATCACATGGCCGAAGGCGAAGGCCAGCGCCGCATCGGTGCCCTGCTTGGGGTGCAGCCAGTGGTCGGTCAGCTTGGCCAGCTCGGAATAGTCCGGGCAGATCGCCACCGTCTTGGTGCCGTTGTAGCGCGCCTCGGTGAAGAAGTGCGCATCGGGCGTGCGCGTCTGCGGCACGTTCGAGCCCCAGGCGATGATGTAGCGGCTGTTGTACCAGTCGGCTGATTCGGGCACGTCGGTCTGCTCGCCCCAGATCTGCGGCGAGGCCGGCGGCAGATCGCAGTACCAGTCATAGAAGGACAGGCAGGCGCCGCCCAGCAGTGACAGGTAGCGCGCGCCGGCGGCGTAGGACACCATCGACATCGCCGGGATCGGCGAGAAGCCGACCACGCGGTCAGGGCCATACTGCTTCACCGTGTACAGGTTGGAGGCGGCGATGATCTCGTTGGCCTCTTCCCACTGCAGGCGCACGAAGCCGCCCATGCCGCGGCGGGTCTTGTACGAGCGTGCCTTCTGCTTGTCCTCCACGATGCTGGCCCAGGCATCGACCGGGGCCTTGCTCTTGCGCGCTTCGCGCCACAGGCGCAGCAGCGTGCCGCGGATCAGCGGGTACTTCAGCCGGTTGGCGCTGTACAGGTACCAGGAATAGCTGGCGCCACGCGGGCAGCCACGCGGTTCATGGTTGGGCAGGTCCGGGCGCGTACGCGGGTAGTCGGTCTGCTGGGTTTCCCAGGTGACCAGGCCGTTCTTGACGTAGATCTTCCAGCTGCAGGAGCCGGTGCAGTTCACGCCGTGGGTGGAACGCACGATCTTGTCGTACTGCCAGCGGGCGCGGTAGCTGTTTTCCCAGTCACGGCCTTCGCTCTTGGCGAATCCGTGGCCATCGGCAAAGGTCTGGGGGTCACGCTTGAAGAACTGCAAGCGATCGAGGAAATAACTCATCGGGGGTCTCCCTTTGCGGACATCGGCATCGTGGCTGTGTGCGTCATCTGGCTGCGGTGCGTTTTCATGTCGTCAGCAGGGTGTCTCGGCACCGCGCCGGTAGTACCACCACCAGGTCACGGCCAGGCAGGTGACGTAGAAAACAACGAATCCGTACAGCGCCATGTCGGGGCTGCCGGTCAAGGTGATGGACGAGCCATAGCTCTTGGGAATGAAGAAGCCGCCATAGGCACCGATCGCACCGGAGAAACCAACCACCGCGGCCGACTCGATGCTGGCCTGGTGCGCGGCGGTGGCCTTGCCTTCGGCGTTGTCGTTGGCCGACCAGCGCTCATGCAGGGTGCGGAAGATCACCGGGATCATGCGGAACGTGGTGCCGTTGCCGATGCCACTGAGCACGAACAGCGCCATGAAGCTGAGCAGGAAGCCATGGAAGTTGCCGCCCTGGCCGTGACTGGGCAGGAAGTGCAGCACGCCGAACACGGCCGCGATCATCAGCGCGAACACCCAGAAGGTCAGGCGTGCGCCGCCCCAGCGGTCGGCCATGCTGCCACCCACCGAGCGCATCAATGCGCCCAGCAGCGGGCCGATGAAGGCGTAGGCCAGCGGATTCACATCCGGGAACTGGCTCTTCACCAGCATCGGGAAGCCGGCCGAGAAACCGATGTAGGAACCGAAAGTGCCGATGTACAACCAGCACATCAGCCAGTTGTGCTTGCGGCGGAAGATCACCGCCTGCTCGGAGAACGACGAGCGGGCGCTGGTCAGGTCGTTCATGCCGAACCAGGCCGCGACGGCGCACAGCGCGATGGCCGGCACCCAGATGAAGCCGGCGTTCTGCAGGAACAACGGCGCCCCACCCTCCACCGTGGGCTGCGGTGCACCACCCAGCGCACCGAACACGCCCACGGTGATGACCAGCGGGATCACCGCCTGCGCCACCGACACGCCCACATTGCCCAGGCCGGCGTTCAGGCCCAGCGCCAGGCCCTGCTTCTGCTTGGGGTAGAAGAAGGAAATGTTGGACATCGACGACGAGAAGTTCGCGCCACCGAACCCACACAGGATCGCGATGGCCACGAACACCCCGTACGGCGTGGCCGGGTCCTGCACCGCGTAGCCGAGCCAGAGCGTCGGTGCCAGCAACGACGCGGTCGACAGCGCGGTCCAGCGGCGGCCGCCGAAGATCGGGATCACGAAGGAATAGAAGATGCGCAGCGTGGCGCCGGACAGGCTGGGCAGCGCCACCAGCCAGAACAGCTGGTCGGTGCTGAAGCTGAAGCCGATCTTCGGCAGGCTGATCGACACCGCCGAGAACAGCACCCAGACCGAGAAGGCCAGCAGCAGCGAGGGAATCGAGATGACCAGGTTGCGGGTGGCGACCCGCTTGCCGGTGCGCTCCCAGTAGCCGGGGTCCTCCGGCGTCCAGTCGCTGATGACGCGACCCGGACGGGCAGTGCTGCGGACAACAGGATCGCTACCGACGGTCATACATGGCTCCAAGGCTGTGGAATGACGTGGGTACTGCGTTTCAAGTTGTGACCCGTCGTCATGCAGCCATTAGGCCGCGCAGCAACAACGACGGGGTTGATCTGGATCAATCAGGGGCCGGTTTCCACCGTGCCCCTGACAAATGTCAAACCGATGAAGCGGTGGTGCGGCGGGTCACCCCGCGCTGGCGCACGCTGTCGCGCACGTCCACATCGAACTGCAGCTGAAGCTGGCTGCCGTCTTCCAGGGCAATGTCGAATGGCAGGCCCTCCCGGCACGGCAACCGCGCCGCCAAGGCCTCGACGTCCGGGCGTGGCAGTACCAGGCGGCAGAAGGTGCCCCCGTCCAGCAGCACGGGCTGCTCGCCGCCATGCAGCGACACCGCCATGCCCCAGCCCTCGATACCGCCGAAGCGGGTCATGTTCTCGACCGATTCACCGGCCAGCAGGCGCGCCAGTTCGGCCTCATCCAGGCGAAGCCGTACTGATTGGTCCTGCAACTGCACTTTCATGACGCAACATCCTCCCATTGTTCGGAGGTATTGCAGTTGACCAGGCAGGCTTCGTCAACGCTTTCCAGCAGCAGCGCGTGCATCTGCAGGCGGCGCTGGAAGGCCTGTACCGAGCGGCGTCCGTCCGCATCATCCAGCATCGCGGCCAGCACGCTACGAGTGGCATTGTCCACATTCAACAGCATGGGAAAGGGATGCCCGTCAAAGATCGTGCATGCGCCCCGCCCCTCGGCGGCCAGCCGTTGCAGCAGCCGCGGCGCCAGCAACGGCGTATCCACCGCTACCGCCCAGGCCGGGCCATCGGGCATCTGCTGCATCACGCTGTGCAGTCCACCCAGGGGACCGCAGCGCGCCACTTGATCGGGGATGCCGCCGAAGGCCGGATAGTCGCCGCTGACCCACACCCGTTCGGCGCCGGCCTGCAGCAGCAGGCCACGCATGTGTTCCAGCAGCGTGCGCCCCTCCCACGGCAGCAGCGCCTTGTCGCGGCCCATCCGGCTGGACAGGCCGCCGGCCAGCACGATGCCGTGGATGCTCATCGCAGTAGAGCCACGCCATGCGTGGCTGCGTCGGCCGGATTCATCGGGAAGGCCACATCCACGCATGGCGTGGATCTACTGAACCCCGCAGCCATCCAGACATTCGGTGGTAGAGCCACGCCATGCGTGGCTGCACCGGCCAGATCCACCGCAGAAGCATCCACGCATGGCATCGCCCGGGCACCCCGCAGTAGAGCCACGCCATGCGTGGCTGCAGCGGACTCAATGGTGGTGGTCGTGCGCATGGTCATGGGCATGTGCGGGCTCGCTGTCCGCGTGGCACAGGCTGCAGCCCTCGCTCCACGCGCTGTCGCCGTCCTCGTAATGCTCCTGCTTCCAGATCGGGCACTGGTGCTTCACCACCTCGATCAACTGCCTGCAGGCACGGAACGCCTCGTCACGGTGCGGGCTGCCCGCCGCCACCACCACCGCCACATCGCCGATACCCAGGCGGCCCTTGGCGTGGGCCACATACAGCTTCAGCTTCGGTCCAAACGTAGCCTCAACCTCGGCGGCCAAGCGCTTGAACTCGTTCAACACCAACGGCTCGAACAGGTCGTAGGTGATCCCGGTCACCGGCCGGCCGATGTTGACGTCGCGCACCTTGCCGATGAACACGTCGATGCCACCGAACCCCGGATCGGACACCGCAGCGATGCCCTCGGCCGGATCGATCGCCGCCTGCGCGCGGTCCACCACCTTGGCGATGATCTTCTCGCTCATCGCTCAGCCCCCGCTCACCGGAGGCAGGATCGCCACCCGGCCATCGTCGGGCAGCGCTTCGTGGTCACGCAGCACGCGTTGCTGGTCGGCAAATGCCGAGTAGTCCAGCAGGCCGGCGCGGAAGCCGGGCCAACGCGTCGGCAGCAGCTCGCGCAGTGCCTGGCGCAAGTCGGCCACGGTGCTACCGGCCACCTCCACCGCGATTTCGCGGCTGGCATCCAGATCGGAAAACGCACCAAACAACTGCAGATTCACCTGTTTCATCATGACTCCTGGCTCGCCAGCTGCACCGGGTCATGGTGACCCCAGCCCTGCACGCGCACGTAGGTGCCAGCGGTGGCCAGGTCACCCTCGGCCTCCAGCACCACCCAGGCGTTGGCCTGCAGCATGGACATCAAACGGAACGACTCCTGCCCGGACAGCACGCGCGCACTCAGGCGCCCCTGACCGTCAACTTCCACCCGCGCACGCGCGTGGAAGCGCAGGCCCGGCGGCTTGCGCACGTCGGCCTGCAGCGGCAGCTGCAACACGGTTTCCGGTGCCAGCCCCAGCAGGCGCCGCAGCACCGGCTCCACGAAGAAGCGCTGGCCCACGGCGGCCGACACCGGGTTGCCCGGCAGGCCGAAATACAGCGCGCCATTGGGCAGCACCGCGAACAGCAACGGCTTGCCCGGGCGGATCGCAACCTTGTGGAACACGATGCGCGCACCACGGCCACGCAGTGCGTCGGGAACGAAATCGTAGCGGCCGGCCGACACCGCGCCCGTGCTGATCAGCAGCTGCGCGCCGGCAGCCAGCGCTTCATCCAGCACCGCATTGAACGCGGCCACGTCATCACCCACCGTGCCCTGCCAGACCACTTCGGCACCGGCGGCCTGCAGGCGGCCCACCAGATACGGCCGGTTGCTGTCACGGATCTGGCCGGATTCCAGTGTCTGCGCCGCCTCGGTCACCAGCTCCTTGCCGGTGGCGATCACCGCCGCCTTCGGCCGTGCCACCACCGCCACCTGGCCCACGCCGATGGCATGCAGCAGGGTGCGCGCATTGATGTCCAGCACCTGCCCGGCCTGCAGCACACGTTCGCCTTCGCTCACATCCTGGCCGCGCAGGCGCACGTTCTGGCCCGGCTTCACCGTGCCCTTCAAGGCGATGCGGGTCGGGCGTCCATCCTCGCTGGCGAGGACGTCCACGTTCTCGACCGGCACCACCGTATCCAGCCCAACCGGCATGCGCGCACCGGTCATGATTTCCGAGGCACCCTCGCCGCCTTCGGCGCCGGCATCGCCGGCGGCCTGCCAGCCCTGCACGGTAAATTCGGTACCGGCTTCGAACGTCGCGCCGTTGGCGCGCAGCGCGAAACCGTCCATCGCAGAATTGTCGAACGGCGGCAGCGACTGCCCACTGATGATGTCACTGGCCAGAGTGCGGCCGCCGGCCTCATGCAGCGGCAGGCGCTCGGCCGGCAGCGGCGTGGCCGCATCCAGCAGGTGCTGCAGGGCTTCGCTGTAAGCAATCATCAGTGGCCACCACCCTCGACCATCGCCAGGGCGTGGCCCAGTACCGGCGCCAGGATATCCAGGCACTGCGCCGCCGCCTTCGGGCTGCCCGGCAGCGCGAACACCAGCATGTTGCCCAGCTGCACCACCTCGGCGCGGCTCAGCCAGGCCATCGGTGTGTGCTGTGCGCTCAGTGCCCGCACCATCTGCGCCAGGCCATGCACCGGCCGCGCGTTCAAGGAACGCAGCGCCTCCGGGGTCAGGTCACGTGGGCCCAGCCCGGTACCGCCGGTGCACAGGCACAGGCGCACGCCTTCGGCAGCCAAGGCCTGCAGGCGGCCCGCCAATGGCTCGATGCCATCAGGCAACACCTCGGCGGCCACGACCTCACCGCCCAGCTTTTTCAGGCCGGTCACCAGGGTCGGGCCGGACACATCCTCATAGGTACCCTCGCTGGCGCGATCACTCAGCGTGATCACCGCGCAGGCCGCGCCCTCCAGGCCCTTCGGCGCACGCGGCTTGAAGCGCGCGCGCTCGGCATCGTCCATGCCGTCGGGGTGCAGCCACACACCGCGCTTGCCGCCTTCCTTGAACAGCAGGCGGATGCCTTCGATGCGCAGCGCCGGTTCCACCGGCTTGCTCAGGTCGTACAGGGTCAGCAGCGCCGCGTTGACGCCAGCCAGCGCCTCCATCTCCACGCCGGTGCGCGCCTCGCTGGCGCACTCGCACCACACGCGGATCGCCTGCCGCTCCGGTACCGGCGCGCAGAACACTTGCACCAGCTCCAGCGGCAACGGGTGGCACAGCGGCATCAGCATCGAGGCCATCTTGGCGCCCTGCAGGCCGGCAATCTCGGCCATCACCAGCGCATCGCCCTTGGGCAGGCGGCGCTCGACGATCAGCGGATAGGCCACCGGACCGGCATGCAGCTCGCCCACCGCCACCGCACGGCGGCGGGTGATGCGCTTGTCGCGGACATCGGCCATATGGAAGGCCGCATTCAATTCCCCACTCATCGTGTTGCTCATCCTCCGATGGAGGCCAGGTGCGGGGTCAGCCCGGTCTGGCCCTGGTGCAGTCCATGCCCGGCCGCTTTCAGGCCAAGCTGTGTGGTGATGCGTGCCAGCAACGCGTCGTGGTCATCGTCGCGCTGCAGCAGCGGGCGCAGCGGCACGCCGAACTCGCCGAACAGGCACAGCCGCAGGTCGCCCTTGGCGGTCACCCGCAGGCGGTTGCAGCCCTTGCAGAAGTCACGCGAATACGGGGCGATGATGCCGATGCTGCCGCGATGGTCCGGATGCCCGAACTCACGCGCCGGGCCGGCATCGGCCGCGCGCGGACGCTCGTGCCAGCCGGCCGCCAGCAGCTGCTCGATCACCAGGTCGGCGCGCAGGTGGTGGCGCTGGAAATAGGCTTCGTTGTCGCCGGTGCGCATCAGTTCGATGAAGCGCACGCTGAAGGGGCGGTCGCGCAGGTAGTCCATCCACTGCGGCAGCTCGTTGTCGTTCAGGCCACGCAGCAGTACCGCGTTGAGCTTGATCGCGGGCAGGCCCAACGCCTGTGCCAGCGCCAGGCCCTGTTCGATCTCCGGCAGGCGGTCATGCCCGGTGATGGTCCTGAAGCGTTCGCGCTGCAGGCTGTCCATGCTCACGTTCAGCGCGGTCAGGCCGGCGCGGTGCCAGCCCGGCAGGCGCCGCGGCAGCAGCGTGCCATTGGTGGTGATGGCCACCTTGCGGATGCCCGGCACCGCCGCCACGGTGGCGATGATCTCGTCCAGGTCCTTGCGCAGGCTGGGCTCGCCACCGGTCAGGCGGATCTTGCTCATGCCCAGCGCGGCAAACGCACGCACCAGGCGCGCGATTTCATCCACCTGCAGGAAGCGCGGGCGGCCATCGGCCTGGTAACCGTCGGGCAGGCAGTAGCTGCAACGGAAGTTGCAGGCTTCGGTCAACGACAGGCGCAGGTACGGAAAGCTGCGTCCGAAACCGTCGGTGAGTTGGCTCATGGCTGGTCCACCTTGTTGCTCCACCGTCTTGCCTGTGCCCGGAACGGCCCGGAAACCCTCGTCTGCTGGAACGATTGCCAGAGTACGCGGCCGTCAGTTCCATGGGCATGACTTAAATCAATCGTCTTCGGCCCCACGCGGCAGGCGTTATGGCAGCATGCGGCTTTCCGTGCAGCGGGCGTGTGACAACCCTCATGATGATGAACGATTTCCAGCAGCTGCTGCACGCCGCAGGCCAGCAGGCTGAACCGCAACGCTTGCTGTTCGTATTCGTGCGCGCCGAGCTGCCCGAATCGCCCACCGCCGACCAGCGCGACCGGCATGACCGCCGCGAGGGCGGCACCCTGTCGCCGGTGCTGTGCGTGGACAAGCTGCCGGCCGAGGTGGCCAGCTTCCAGGCGCTGGCCACCGAATCGACTACCACCGGCATCGACTGGGACCTGGTCTTCGTGGCGGCGCTGGACGGCCGCGCCGGTTTCGCACCCAACAGCGACGAAGCCGCCCGCCCGCTGCAGCTGATGGTCAACGCCATCCATGACGGTCAGATCGGCCGCTTCGCCGCCTTCGACCGGGGCGGCGAGCCTGTTCAGTTCTATTGAGCCACCAGCTGCAGGGTCAGGAAGAAGATCACCAGCACGGTGTTCAGCCCCCAGGCGACGGTCAGCCCACGCGCCGCTACGCCCAGGTTGGGGGTGCGCGCGGTGGGCGCCGCCCGCCAGACCGCCGGGATGATCCAGCCGGTATAGAGCAGCAGCACGGCAAAGACCCCCAGCAGCAGCGGGGTGCGCTGGTTGGCCAGGGCCCAGAGGGCTACCGCCCACAGAATGTTGCTGGGAATGACGCCCTGCAGCCAGAACACACTCCAGAGCCGTGAACGCCCCGGGGTATCGGGCGTCGGGTGCAGGGAAGCGGTGGCGGTCATAAGTCTCCTTCTGGTCAGGAAACGTGCCGGACCAGCCTGCGCTTGGTGGCTGGGAACGTCAACCCGAGTCGCACGTCACGCTTTGGCGCCGGTGGGGCCCCGCCAGGCTCGACTCAGGCTCGCGCGGAGCCTGTCGCCATCGCCCCTCCCCACCTGCTCCCTCCCACTTCCCAACCTCGACATCTGTCGCAGATTGCACGGTGCGGGCGGATCACCACGCCAGCCAGCGCTGGCAGTGCTTAACAGCGTGGGAGAATGCCGAAAGCGTCTCCAATCGAGCGATGTTTGCAACTCTTCTGATTGGCATTGCACAGCGCCAGGGGCTCAGATGGCGTGCCACCGGAAAAGGGTGGCCGGGCTTCGAATCCCGTGTTGGCTTTGAGTAAGTGCGCTTGCCAGCCGGCGTCACCTTAGCGTGGCGCCGGCTGGCAATCCGTCTGCCGGCTATGGCGGGCGGTGCGTTGGGGGCGTTCGCGCCCGCCGGCTTGAAGCCAACCCGGATTCGAACCACGTACCGCCCGCCACCTTTCGGGTGGCGGCTACCGATTGCCCTGCACGGAGCCTTGCCATGAACGAATCGGACGTCCCCCACCTGCACGCGTACCGCAGCACCGCCCACGACGACGGTTCGCTACAGGCTGCACCCGCAGTGGACAGGAACACCTTCATTGCCAATCTCAACCGCATCGGCTCCGGTGCGGCGGCCGATGGCCAACCTTGGCCGGAGCGGCATCAGCTGCCCGGTCGCTGCCTGGCCCTCGCCGATGCCGATTGCGCGTTGAGTGGATTGCGGGTGGTGCTGGAAATGCTGCTGGCGGCGGAGCGCACCCGCCAGAACGGCGAACCCGAGCAATACGTGGGCGACCGGGTGATGGAGGGGTTGGTGATGGCCTGCCAGTCGTTGTGCGCGCAGGCGGTGGGGCGGTTACAGCCCGAAGGGTGAATGCCATGCGCCACGGCCTTCAGCGAGGACCGCTTTCAGCAGGCTTCAGTGCTCGCTGAAAGCGCTTCTCAGATCGACGCCGATGATCGGCGAGAAGTCCACCTTCCACAGCTCCAGTTCGAAGAGCTGATCGTGATTATCCAGGCACAGGGTGACTCTCACCGGCACGCCGTCAGCATCGGCAAGCATGGCCGTGGCAATGTCACTGCCGAAGAGCTGGGTCGTGCTGGACAGGAACACCACGCCCCCGAATCCGACGACCTCCACGTCCTCCACCTGGGCGAGCGCCAGATCCTTCAACAACCGTTCGGACAGCTCGGTCGTCTCGGGCAGCAGCCTGTGGATGAGAGAAACCTCGTCGGGGGTGAGGAATCTGGGCACGGGATGTCCTTCAGGGCACTGCATCCGCCATCGGCAGATGCTCGATCCGCCATGTCCTGGCCTAGATGAGAATGACGCTTCCGGTTGAGCTGGTCTCAATACGGAAACACTGCGGGTGACCGGTCGAAGCGGTCAGGGCAGTCCTGGGTGCTACCTTTGGATTGCGGCACTTGCCCGAGGCGCCCCTTGGCAGAAGCGTCGGACCACATCACTTTATGCATGAAACTGCCAAAGCAGTCTTCACGTCAGAATCGCCGATATTGGACGATGCAAGCTGATCGACAAGGCCGCAGGGGATTTTAGCCTCCCCATGCTCGGGAACCGTCAGAAGATCTCCGTTATGCTTCTTGGAGTTTAGCGCAACCCACACTCTTTCTTGTGCCCCCACTGAGAATCCGGCCAGCAGATTCCCCCCAGTTTCGTCATAAATCAGATCCGGTCCTGGCTTACCTCTGAATTCCAGCTCCGCTGCTTGCAGAGACGCATAGACAGGCTTATCTGCAAGCTCCCCTCTGGAAAGCCCCTTGAAGAACCAGATCGCGACGCCAGCGAGAATCGCAAATATTAATATATAAATGAATTTCACGGCCCAGTCTTTCCGTCGAAGTTCTGAAGTTCTGGGGGGATCTCGCCACCCCGAAGAATGAGGGAAGTGCCGATTCGCAATGGACTAGCCAGCGCGTGTGCATAGACAAATCCCGGATGGATATGGCCGCTCGATATAGCCACTCCGGCAGCCTCCAAAGAACTGTCCACTGCTGTTGCGCAGTTATTGGAAATAACAGAATAGTTGCCCGGAT
This sequence comes from Stenotrophomonas sp. S4, assembly GCF_054187805.2. NCBI lineage: Bacteria > Pseudomonadati > Pseudomonadota > Gammaproteobacteria > Lysobacterales > Lysobacteraceae > Stenotrophomonas > Stenotrophomonas sp. S4. Next base: position 2,642,176 of record NZ_CM196188.1, read on the forward strand.
TATGCCTCCTCATCTCTGCTGCGATCGCAGCCTCTTGCTGGGGCGTAGTACGAAGTCTAACAATCTGAACAAATCTATCTTTCACTTGGGACTTCAAGTATTCGTAGGTACTCCCTCCGTAGGGATGGACAGTACCGTAGCTGAACACGCCTCCGCTTGATGTAGCTATGGCTATGTGGCCAAAAGGATTGCCATCAACCGCTCCGGAGTCGATGACCAGCGTATCAAGTCCCAGCGGATCAAGCGCGGCTACTGGGTACCCACGCGCATACGCGTACGTGCTCACACCGCCCATCAGCCCAATCGGATCACTCTGCGAGTACCGCCCCACGGATGGGTCGTACTCGCGCTGGTAGTTGTAGAACAACCCACTCGTATCCGTCGCCTGCTGCCCCGGGAAACGCAGCGCCAGCTCGAACACCAAACCATCGCCATCCGGGTCGGCACTCGGAATCTGATTACCGAACACTTCGCTCTTGTTGTTCCACTCCCATATCGAGACATTCCGTACCGGATCGATCACCACGCGCGGTGTGCCCAGATGATCCGGCTGCACGTAGGTCAGTTCAGGCACGCCGGTAGCCGGCACATTGATCAGCGCTACCGGATAGTTGTCCAGCCAGATGGCCTGCTGCTGCGCCTGGCCCGTGGCCGAGTAGTTGTCAGCCGCTGCGAGGGGATTTACACGCGCCGTAGCTTCGAGGCATTTGCCCAGCTCGGCTGCCGCCGACCAAGCTACGCGCTTGTCCCCATGAACAAGCATTTGGCTTCTGGTGTCGGCCGTCGGCAGCAGTGACCCGCGTCGTGCATCCAAGCAAAGTGGCTGTCGTCACCGCTCCTGAAGCTCCCCCAGTTCTATATCCTTGGAATATGAGCGCCTACTACTGATCTGAACTACGCCGGATTCGAACCTTCGACCGTCCCTGCACTGAACGGCAAAGTGGTAATTCCTGGGTTCTGGCCCGGCTACAACCATCATCGGCACCGAGAACATACCCCCAACGGGCTTCGACGAAACCACGTCTTCGGCCTCCCCAAGCATACTCAGCTCGCAACCGTGACTGCGATCATCACTCTGACCTACCGGCACTCGTCCCGAGACACGCACAATCATGTCCCCACCGAACGTTGCACAACTAGAGAGCAAAGCAAGGCCCGCAATGGCCACCACGGTACACTTCACTTCTGGCACTCCTGTTTGCTTGCGATGCACTTATTGAATTCACTCACGTTCGCACCTGCAAATGCTGTTGCGGCGTCTTCGAACTTATTTCCTTGCGCGGAGCCATTCCTCATAAACTCTGCAACATATGCCCTCCGAGACAGCTCACCCGTGTTCCATTGGCGAATCACATGATAATACTCATGCAGAACCAACTTCCGATCCTCAAAGAAATCGTCCACTGACACATTCGGCGGAAGTCTAATGGAATTCTTGCGGGTCGTAATGAATTCATTGTTGACAACCGCTTTGTTCCTGACATCAACGCCGGAGACGGATCGGCCGAATATCATTTCCAAGCAGTCTGCCATCGCACCAGACGCAGGGGCCAAACCTAAATTATCGAAGTCGATCACAGGGTTCGCCCAAGCGTATGCGTACGTCGCCAAGCCTCCCGCAATCCCTAATGGATCGCTCTGTGAGTACCGCCCCGCCGCAGGGTCATACTCCCGCTGGTAGTTGTAGAACAACCCGCTCGCACTCGTCGCCTGCTGGCCCGGGAAGCGCAGCGCCAGCTCGAACGCCACACCATCCCCATCCGGGTCGGCACTCGCAATCTGGTTGCCGAACACCTCGCTCTTGTTGCTCCACTCCCAGATCGAGACATTCCGTACCGGATCGATCACCACGCGCGGTGTGCCCAGATGATCCGGCTGCACGTAGGCAAGTTCCGGCACGCCGGTAGCCGGCACATTGATCAGCGCCACCGGGTAGTTGTCCAGCCAGATGGCCTGCTGCTGCGCCTGCCCCGTGGCCGAGTAGTTGCCCAGCCACTGCCCTGCTTCGTCGTACAAGGTGATCTGCGTTGCGCCACCGGTCGGGGTACGCAGTACGCGCTCGCCGCGATGGTTGTAGGCGTAGCTTTCCAGTACGGCGTTGCCTTGCTTCACCGCGTTCATGCGGTTGGCATCGTTGTAGGTGAACGTCTTGCTGCCGATGCTGGTGGTATTGCCCGCTGCGTCATGGGTGCGCGCTTCGCCGTCCACCGCAGTCAGGCGATGGCTGGTTGCGGGATAGGTGTAGCTGGCGGTGCCTGCCGCCGTGGTCAGCGCGGTCCGATTACCGGTGGCGTCATACGCATAGGTTTCAATCGGCGTGCCGGTCGCGCCGTCCTGGGTCTGGGTCAGGCGACCCAGCGCGTCGTAGGTGTAATTGGCCAGCACCGTCGAGCCTGTGCCGTTCTTCAGCTCGGTGATCGAACCGACCGGGTCGTAGCCGTAGCCCAGCGACAGGCCGCCCGCGGCCGGGTCGTGCACCGCTTGCGGGCGATAGTCCAGGTCCAGCGGACGCTGCAGCTGGCGGCCGTTGCCATAGGTCCAGCCGGTCGCCGGGCCGAAGGCCGCATAGGTCACGTTGTTCACCACGATCTGGCGCGCCTGGCCGGGGCGGGTCAGGCCGATCTGGCTGATGCGACCCTGGGGATCGCGCACGTAGTCGGCCACGCTGCCGTCGGGGTAGGTCAACGCCGTCAGGCGACCCGACTTGCTGTAGGCGTAGCGCAGCGTGCTGGCAACGCCGTTGACGGTCTGCACCTTGCGGGTGACCTGGCCGAAGCGATCATGGCAGTACTGGGTGCTGCCATTGGCGTGCAGCACCTGGCCCAGGCGCCCCTTGGCAAAGCGCTCGTCGGCGGCACAGGCAGCCGGTGCCACGTCATAGCTGTAGCCCACGTCCAGATTGGGGTCCGGGTAGGCGATGCCGATCAGGCGATTGAGTGCATCGTAGTGATAGGTAGCGGTGACGCCACGCGCATCGGTGGCCGTCTTGCGGTTTCCGGCGGCGTCCACGGTGAAGCTGCTGGCGCCACTGTCCGGGCTGACCTGCCCGGTCAGATCACCGAAACCGTTGTAGGCGTAGGTAGTGTGCAGGCCCTTCGGGTCGGTGACCTGGGTGACCTGGTCCAGCGCGTTGTACTGGCTGCGGATCTCGGCCGCGACGCCGCCGACGTCCTGCAGGGTCTGCGCCAGGCGGTTCAGCGGGTCGTACTGCTGGCTGGTCACGCGCTGCAGGGCGTCGGTGATCGTCTGCGGGTTGCCGTTGGCGTCGTAGACAAAGCCGGTGGCGTGATTGCCTGCGTCCTTCAGCGCGGTCAGCTGGCCGAGCGTGTTGAACGTCCGAGCCAGGGTACGGCGCAGCGTGCCGCCGGTATCCAGCGTGTCTTCCTTGAGACGATTGCCGGCGTTGTCCAGTGTGTAGTGAATCGTGTTGCCTGCGTTGTCCTCGATGTCGGTCAAGCGCAGGGCAGCATCGTAGACGTAGGAAACGCTGCTGCCATCCGGCTCGGTGATCTTCTGCACCTGGCCCGTCGGCCAATAGCTCAGCTGGGTGACCCGATTCTCGGCCGTGCTGGCACCGCGTACGGTGATCGAGGTCGGCCAGCCGCGGGCATGGTAGGTGTAATCGGTCACCACGCCGTTGGCATCCTTGACCGACAACGGCCGCCCGAACGCGTCGTAGGCCAAGGTCTCAACCGTCTGGCCCAACGCATTGGTCACACTGCGCAGGTCGCCCTTGCGATAGGTGCAGGCACCTCCGGTCGCGCACCCTACATCATCCGCCGAGTAATAGGCATAGGTAACAGCATCGGCCACATCCGTGCGCGGGCCATCCACACTCTTCAGCAGCCCTTCCACCGGGCAGCTGCCCGCCGCCACATCAGCGGCTTCGCAGTACGTGTAACTGGTGATGCGCGTCTGGCCGGATGCGGTGTCGGTCACCATGTTGGCCGTCGGCTGGCGGCGGGCATTGAAGGAAGTGCGGGTTTCACGATTGCCGATCCGGGTGGTCAGTACCGCATTGGTTTCGACGTCGCGCGCGGTGGTCACCACCCGCTGTTCGGGCAGGCCGACCGCTTCGGTCACGGTATGGATGCTGACGGCATGGCCGCTCACCGCATCGGTGCCCTGCGCATAGGTGTGCTTGGTCTGGATACCGCGGCGATCGGTGTAGGTATCCAGGCGCCGACGAAAGTCGACACTCTGGTCGTAGTAGGTCCGGCTGACGGTTCCCTGCGAATCACTCAGGCCGGTCACCTTGCGCGACGGAGCGGTGTCGCCCCCGGGTGTCAGGGTGTAGTCGGTCTGCCGCCCAAGCGCGTCGGTCACCACTGCACCGCCGTTGGGGCTGTAGGCCAGTGTCACACCATCGGCACCGCCGGCATGCTGACTGGAGATCACACGGCCGATGGAATCGTAGGTAAAGGTGCTGTAGCGACGACCGTCCTCGGCGGTGATACCCGTCAGGTGCTGGGGGAAAGCCTGGTTCTCGTAGTGATACGTGCGCACACCGCCACCTGCATAGGTCACCGTGGCGACCTGGTTCTGCGGCGTGTAGGTGTAGGTGGCGAGCGCAATGCCTTCGACCAGCACCGAACTGATCAGCGCCTCATAGTCGTTGGACTGGTAAACGAACTCGAGCGTGCGGCCACTGCTGTGGGTGACGGCTGCAAGGCGGTCGCTGTCGTCATAGATGTAGGTCAGCGACGTGCCATCCGCGAAGCGCTTGGAGGCAAGACGCCCGTCCGCGCCGAAGGTAGAGATGGAATCCGCCGAGTACAGTGTCCAGTTGCCGTTCTGGACCAGACGGTCACCACTGTCGTCGTCCGCCTCATAGGCTTGGCCGATCTTCTTGAATGCACGCTGGAAGCCGGTGCTTTCAATGATGCCCACACTGTCAACGCCATCCAATGCCAGGTGGGCGCCCAGCGAATGGGTCCAGCCATAACCGAAGCCACCGGATGAGGTGGAGATGCCGGAGTGATAGAAGCGCGTCAGCGCGATCCAGCCCAGATCGAAGTCCTGCGCGATCTCGTACTTCTCGCCCGTTTTAACATCACATGGGTTGCCGACATTGCCGTCGCAGGTACCGCCGTTGGAGGCCGGGTCCTTGTCGGGAATCGGACTCATGTTCGCAGCTGTGTCGTTGCGGGACATGGGGCAGTTACCGTTGCCGCCGTCCTTGTCGCACTTTTGCGACTTCGAGGTGATGGTCGCAACGAACTCTTCGCTGACGCAGGCGCTGTGCTTGTTGGACCACTGCGTGAGCGGAACCGGGCAGTTCAAGCGCCGGGTACGCGCGACCGCAACCGTCCCGGTATACGGGGTGCAGGGCGATTCAGCCGTATTGTTGCCAGCCATTGAAGTCAGATCGTAGTAGCGTGACTCGATGACACCTTCCTGATCGGGCGAAGCCGCAAACCAATCGCCAGACGGAGTGACCGCCGCCCCGGGGCACACGGGATTGCTGGCTTGTTGGTCCGCAAGAAAATCGGCCACCATCGCTTCTTCCGTCGGGAATATGTCACGCCCGATGTAGGACCAGTCCGGGTCGGAGGGCTGCGTCTTCCCCATCCAGTAGGTGATCGACGTGTTTCCGTTCAAGTCCACGACTTTCGACTTGATCTTGTCGACAGATTGCCAGCCGAACTGGAACTCCGGCGGGAACGGGCTGGGCGCCGGCAGGTTCTTGATGGCGGCTACCGCAGCCTGCTGGGTCTTGTATTGCGTCGCATCGCCGCCGGGCTGCGAAATACGCCAGGTAATCTTGCTTTCCTGCGCCTGTGCCACAGCAGGGGCGATGCAGCCGACGGCAACAATGGTCAGCGCGGCACGCGAGAAGCTCTTCAGTCGTTCCAACATCCCTGTTCTCCTTCCTGGACGAACACAGCGCCGGCGGGAACGAGAACGCGGGGGTAGAGCCCCATCACGTCATGCTTCGGATCGTCCCTGCTCCGGAATGCGGCAGTGCCACATGCCGCCTTTATCGTTGAAGACGGTGACATATTCAAGTCAAGGCCCGCGACATCCGTCACATTTCCACCCGCGCGGATTCCAGATCCAGCCGATTACCGCGACAGCTTTCGGAGCAGCCTGCGGAGCAGGAAACTCCTGCAACCGCCTGCATCCCTCACGCATCAGAAGATCCTGGACACCCATGGAACAGGATCATGAGGCGCATTCCCCCGCATCGCCGTACCGTACTGGGCACTCGCCGTTGGTGCAGCACTGCCATCGCCATCCTCACTCTGCTGACGCTTCCCGTGGCCACCCTGGCCTCACCCGTGGCGGAGAGCGCCTGCACCCTGGCCACCCACGCGGGCCAGCGCCTTGTCGATGTTCCCTTCGATGTCATCGACGGGCGCATCCATGTGCAGGTGCAGGTCAACGGCAGCGGCCCCTACCGCTTCGCCATCGATACCGGCGCCAGCGGCATGGCCCGCGCGGACGCCCGCCTGGTCCGTCAACTGGCGCTGCCGGCGGACGCCAGCACCCGCCACTCCGACGGCGTACAGACAGCCTGGGCCGATACGGTGCGCATCAACGCCCTCGCGCTCGGCGGACTGCGCCACAGCGACGTGACCGCGCTCACCCGCGACTACAACGCACGCCAATCCAAAGACGCAGCGTTCGACGGCATCCTTGCACGCGGATTCTTCGCTGATGGCGTGCTGATCATCGACTACCCGCAACGGCGCCTGCAGTTCCGCCGCGACATCGACCTCCTGCCCGCGCAACCGGACACGCTCGCCTACTCACGCGCCTTCCGCATCCAGGTGACGATTGGAACAGTGACCACAGAGGCGCAGCTGGACACCGGCGCCAACGTCGCGATGGTGCTGCCCACGGCACTCTTCCGGCGGGCAGCCGGTGCCGCAGTGACCACCGGGGATCGACTGACCCTCAGTCACGGCGAGGTCGATGGCGGACATGCACAGCTGGATGTTCCCGTGTTGATCGGCGGCCTGGCGCTGCAGGGGCTGCACGTACGGGTGTCCGACCACTATCCCGAAGCGGTGGTGGGTGCCCATGCGCTGCAGGAAGCGGTGGTGCTGATCGATCAGCGCAGCCAACGGGTGGCAATCTGCCCAAGCAGGCCCCATCGCAACTGAGTCACTGGCGGCGTGCTGCCCGCCATGCCGGCCACGCTTCAGCCATCACGCTCACTGCCGACCTCAGGAACAACAGGGCGATCACTGCGCCGACGACGATGTCCGGCCAGCCGCGCCCGGTCATGGCCACGCCACCTGCGGCCACCAGCACCCCCAGGTTCGCGGCCACGTCATTGCGCGAGCACTCGAACGTGCTCTTCATGTTGATGTTCAACCTGCGGAACCGCCATAGCAGCGCCAGGCAGGTGAGGTTCGCCACCAGGGCAATGCCACCGAACACCAGCATCAGCGTGCTGGACGGTGGCACCCCATTGACCAGCTTGCCGGCCACTTCGAACACGATGAACACGAAGAAGGCCAGGATCAGCAGGCCCTTGGCCAGCGCCGCGCCCGCCTCCCAGCGCGCGCCCCGGTTTACCGCCCACAGGCTCAGGCCATAGACGATGGCATCCCCCAGCATGTCGACCGCGTCGGCCTGCAGGGCGCTGGATCGCGCGGCAAGGCCCGCGCCGAACTCGATGAAGAACATCGCCAGGTTGATTGCCAGCACCGCCACCAGTACCCGCCGCTGGGCGCTGTGCAGCGCTATCGATGCCAGCTCCTGGCGTTTGTGGCCGCAGCACTGGTCCATGGGGCGCTCCGCCGGGCGTGCCCGGGCTTGAAATGAAAGGGAGCTGCCTTTATCAACCTTGTAGCCCCTACAAGGTCAAGCCCATGACAGCCCCACTCACCATCGGCCAGTTGGCCCGCCAGACCGGCACCAAGGCAGAAACCATCCGCTATTACGAAAAGATCGGGCTGCTGCAGCCGCCGCTGCGTTCGCAGGGCAACTACCGCTGCTACGACGCACAGGACCAACGGCGGCTGGCATTCGTGCGCCGTGCGCGCGAGCTGGGGTTCGCCATCGAGCAGATCCGCGAACTGATCGCCTTCGGCGAGCAACGCGAGCACCAGTGCAGTTCGGTGGATGACGTGGTGAAGGCACACATTGCCGACATCGCGCGCAGGATTGCCGACCTGCAGGCGCTGCAGGGTGAACTGCAGCGGATGATCGGCAACTGCCCCGGCGGGCGCGTGGCCGATTGCCGGGTGCTGGAAGCCCTGCAGCCCGCGCCGACTAGCTGAGCAGGAACCGCACGCGATTCGGCACCCGCCTTAGACGCCGGTCGCTCCCGCCGCCCGCGCCAGCTCCACCGCCAACGCATCGCCCTTGCGCTCGCTGTAACGGTCCACGAGGTAGTCGGCGCGGCCGCGGGTGAGCAGCGTGAACTTCACCAGTTCTTCGACCACATCCACCACACGATCGTAGTAGGGCGAAGGCTTCATCCGCCCGTCTTCGTCGAACTCCTGCCAGGCTTTGGCCACCGACGACTGGTTGGGAATGGTCAGCATGCGCATCCAGCGGCCCAGCACCCGCAGCGTATTGACCGTGTTGAACGACTGCGAGCCGCCGCAGACCTGCATCACCGCCAGCGTCCGGCCCTGGGTCGGCCGCACGCTGCCGTCTTCCAGTGGCAGCCAGTCGATCTGGTTCTTGAACACGCCGGTCACCGTGCCGTGCCGCTCCGGGCTGACCCACACCTGCCCTTCCGACCAGTGCGACCACTCGCGCAGCCGCTGCACTTCCGGGTGCTCCTTGTCCACGCTGTCCAGCAGCGGCAAGGAATGTGGATCGAACACGCGCGTTTCGCAGCCCAGATGCTGCAGCAGGCGTTCGGCCTCCAGTGCCAGCTTGCGGCTGAACGATTGCGGACGCAGTGAGCCATACAGCAGCAGGATACGTGGCGGCCCCTGGCGTTCGGCCGCCAACCGCTGGTGATCTGGCTGGGGAAGCGAAGCCTCCCTCAGATGGGGCAGCGAAGGACTTGTGATCGGCTTATTCATTCGACTATTCTAGAAATATGGAAACATCAAATGCAATCGCTGCGCTCACCGCGCTCGGCCACGCCACCCGCCTGGCAGCCTTCCGCCTGCTGGTCGAAGCCGGCCCATCCGGTCGCATGGCCGGCGACATCGCCACAGCCCTCCAGGTTCCTCCCGCCACCCTCAGCTTCCACCTGAAGGAGCTGGTACAAGCCGGCCTGGTCGAGAGCGAGAGCCAGGGCCGCCACGTCTGCTACCGCGCGAATTTCAGCGCAATGACCAGCCTGATCGAGTACCTCACGCACAACTGCTGCGCCGGTTCGCCCAGCGAACAGTGCGCGCCGTCGGGCAATCCCTGCAGCTGCTGATACGGAAACGCCTTCATGTCCCGCTCCATCCTGTTTCTCTGCACCGGCAACAGCGCCCGCAGCGTGCTGGCCGAAGCCACCCTGCGCGCATGGGGCGGCGACCGCTTCACGGCCTACAGTGCCGGCAGCCACCCGACCGGCCAGGTCAATCCGTTCGCGCTTGCACAGCTGCGCGCAGAAGGCATCCCGGTCGCGGGACTGCGCAGCAAATCCTGGGATGAGTTCGCTGATTCCGCCCCCATGGATCTTGTGATCACCGTCTGCGATGCGGCGGCAGCGGAAGCCTGCCCCGTGGTGTTCGGTGATTTCATCCGCAGCCATTGGGGCCTGCCGGACCCGGCCGAGGCAGAGGGCAGCGATGCCGACAAGGCTGCCGCCTTCGCCCATGCGCATGCCATCGTGAAGGCGCGCGTGCAGGCCCTGCTGGCGCTGCCCGGGCACGTGTGGGAAGACCGCGGAATGCTCCAGCAGGCGCTGGACCAGATCGGCCACCTGCTGCCGGCAGCGCGCACGCCATGAGCACAGCGGCACCCATGGGCCTGTTCGAGCGCCACCTGACGCTCTGGGTCGCGCTGTGCATCATCACCGGCACGCTGCTCGGGCACTTCCTGCCCGGCGCCTTCGCCTCCCTGGCGGCGGCTGAAGTGGCCAAGGTCAACCTGCCGGTGGCGGTGCTGATCTGGCTGATGATCATCCCGATGCTGCTGCGGGTGGATTTCAGTGCGATGCGCCAGCTGGGGCAGCACTGGAAAGGCATCGGGGTGACGCTGTTCATCAACTGGGCGGTGAAGCCGTTCTCGATGGCGCTGCTAGGCTGGCTCTTCCTGCGCCACGTCTTTGCGGACTGGCTGCCCGCCGGCCAGATCGACAGCTACATCGCCGGACTGATCCTGCTGGCGGCCGCGCCGTGCACGGCCATGGTGTTCGTGTGGAGCAATCTGTGCCGCGGCGATGCCAACTTCACGCTGAGCCAGGTGGCACTGAACGACGCGATCATGGTGGTGGCCTATGCGCCGGTGGTGGCGCTGCTGCTCGGGCTTTCGGCCATCACCGTACCGTGGGATACGTTGCTGCTGTCGGTCGGCCTGTACATCGTGGCGCCGGTGCTGCTGGCCGCGTTGCTGCGGCGCTGGATCCTGTCACGCCATGGCCAGCCCGGGCTGCAGGCGGCGCTGCGCCGGCTGGGGCCACTGTCACTGTCGGCCCTGCTGCTGACGCTGGTGCTGCTGTTCGGGTTCCAGGGCCAGCAGATCGTGCAGCAGCCGCTGGTGATCGCATTGATCGCGGTCCCGATCCTGATCCAGGTCTATTTCACCTCCGGCCTGGCCTACCTGCTCAACCGGCGCCTGGGTGTGGCGCATTGCGTGGCCGGGCCGTCGGCGCTGATCGGCGCCAGCAACTTCTTCGAACTGGCGGTTGCGACGGCCGTGGGCCTGTTCGGTGTCCACTCCGGTGCGGCGCTGGCTACGGTGGTGGGGGTGCTGATTGAAGTCCCCGTGATGCTTTCGGTGGTGAAGATCGTGAACCGGTCACGCAACTGGTATGAGGCGCGCGAGCGCGCCTGAGGCGGCCATGCCGGAGGCGGCGGCGTCGCGCCCGAGCCGCCAGTTGCAGCGCAGTGGAAAGCGCCCTGCTGCGAAGGTGACAGTTCAGAAGTCCGTTCACGTTCATTGATCCATACTCCACGGCACCACGCCGCATGCAGCGGCAAAGCCCGGAGGTTGCGATGAACACTGCACGCCTGTTCGCCATTGCGTTGACCACGGCTGCCGCACTGGCCGCGGCACCCGCCTTCGCCGATCCGCCGCACCATGCGCGCGGCAACGGGCCACCGCCGCACGCCGGTGGCCCGCACAACCGTGATGCACCGCCGCCGGGCTGGCAGAAGAAGGCCTGGCGTCGCGGCGAGCGCCTGCCATGGGCGGAAGTGGACCGCCGCTACTGGGTGGACGACTACGCGCGCTATCACCTGCGCGAGCCGGGCCGCGACCGGCGTTGGGTGCGCCAGTCCGATAACGAGTACCTGTTGGTGGAGATCGCCACCGGTTTGATCATCGACGCGCTGCATCGCTGAAGCGACTTCCAGCGTCTCCACACGCGGCGAATTACCCCGGTGCAGACACCTTACGACCGGGGCCGACCCGATCGGCGGTGCTTGCGCTCACGGCGCCGCACCTGCTTGCGAGGCGGCCCGGCATTCATGCCGGGCCGCAGTGCGATACTCCCGCTCATAAGCGCCGCAGCAAAGAGCCCCGTCGCCACCAGTATTTCGAATCCCCGATCACCAAAGAGCAGGCGGATCGATATCTCCAGTGAGCACAGCCTGCCGCAGCGAAGGCCCTGTTCGTTGAAGCCATAGATGAGCACCAGTACGCCCATCAGCCCGCACAACGCCATCAGGGCCAGGCTTGCGATGAAGATGAAAGGTCGATGGATGCGCATGCGCTCGTCGCGGTCTTCTAGGGCGATGTCCAGCGCGACGTTGCGAGCACGCGATCGGAAGCATCCAGCTCCACCGACCAGGCTTCGGTATCCAGGCCCAGCCGGTTCTCATACCACCATCGCTGCGCACAGCGACCACTGCATCCCCTGCTGGCATAGCGGCTGAAGGGAGCACCGGCGTGCTCCACCACGTCAGGCTGCCCCAGCGCCCGAACGACCTGTGCCCTGCCCGCCCCGACCGGAACCGAGGCAAGCGCATGGGAATGCCACGCCGAGATTGCCGAGCAACCGGCAATGTACGCCACGAACAGGCCGGCAAGCCCCCACATCAGTGTCTTCATTGACGGATCCCCTCCTGCGCCGCGCGCCCGCGCATCATCCGCGCAGACCTTCTTCAACGTCAAACCTCGGCAAGCGGGCCTGTTGCAGCGCCCTGCATCCGTGCTAGCGTGCGCCGACCGATGATTCAGGATGAACACAGGGACGCCCGTCGATGGCAGGCAAGAGCCGGAAGGACAGGATTGCGCAGGATATCGGCCTGTTCATGCAGCAGTACACGCGCAAGGCGCAGCGCCATACCGAACCCAACGACCGGCCGTACGATCGGAAACTGGAAGAGCGGCTCAAGCGCTTGCCACCGGAAGAACTGGGTAGGCTGCTTTCCGGAGAAGAGGACGACGATGACTAGCCCCGCCGGAATAGCCAGGCGCGCGATCGTCGTGACATTCTGTAGCGTGCTGTGCGCCTGCGGACTGGTGATGGACAGTTCGTTCGACACCCAGCAGCAGGCCATCGACGCCGACATGGTGAACAAGGGATGGATTCCCAGCTGGGTGCCCCACGAGGCAACCGACCTGCGCGAGGTGCACGACCTCGACTCAAACACCAGCGCGCTGGCCTTTACCAAGCCCCCTGCGATACCACTGCAGCTGCCTGCGGATTGCCAGGCAACCACATTCAACAACAGCGATCCTGTTGCGTTCGATCGATACTGGTGGCCTGGCAACGCGACGCTCAGCGCGTCGTACCGCGTCTTTCACTGCGCGCCCGAATCCGGAAAATCAGTCTTCGTCGCCATCAACAGGACCGAAGACCACGTGCTTTTCTGGCGAACTTACGCGCGGTGATGCGTTAGCGCCACCTCACTCCTCCCCAGGACCCCATGATGCCCAACGCACGTGCACGCTTCGCCGCCCTCGCCCTTTTGCTCCCGGCGTGCCTGCCGGCATACGCCGCGCAGAACGCACCCGCCGACGTCAAGGCGATCGAACAGGTGGTCGAGTCCTTCCGCACCTCGCTGATCAACAAGGACAAGCCGACCTACATGGGCCTGTTCTTCTCGGACAAACCGGAAGACATCGGCTGGCAGTACGTCTCCGAGGATGTGCGCCTGCAGGACATCCGCAAGGCCAAGCCCGATGCGATCAAGGCGCGGCGGATTCCCGCCAACAACTTCATCGCACTGATCGACGGGGCGGTGGCCTCGCCGAAACCGAAGGAGGAGACATTCTCCAACACGAAGATCGAGACGGATGGCGATGTAGCCTCGGTGTCGTTTGACTACAGCTTCCACGACGATGGAGTGAAGACCAACTGGGGCAAGGAAATGTGGCAGCTGATCCGCACCGAACAGGGCTGGAAGATCTTCTCGGTGATCTATTCGATCCGCGATTCACGCAGCCCGGCCGAATGAGTGATCTGTCAGACTGGTACCCACCGTCCGTCCATGCCAGCCAGACCCCGATGACCCGGATTGCCGACCTCAACGCCGACCAGCTCGCCCACCACGCGCTCAACATCTTCATCGCCCAGGGCCGCCACGTGGAAGGCGCCCGCGTGATCTACCGGGCGTTGCAGCTGGATCCAGACCATCCCGGCGCCCTGCGCTGCCTGAGCGATTTCCTGGCCCACGAAGGCACCGAACCGTTCGCAGCGGCCACGCTGGAACACGCCCTGTCCGGTGCCGTACCACTGAATGACGGTGCGCGCCGGATGCTGGATGACCTCCGTTTCCTCGACATCTGGTCCTGGGGGTTTTCGCGGCACGTCTCCGGCGAAGCCAACCTCAGCGGCGACGCCTTCCAGCAGCGCGAGGACTTCGTCTTCGATGGGCCGGCCTATGCGGCCTTCCTCAATACGGTCACCGAGCCGGCCGGATCGCTGCAGGGCGCCTTCCAGGCGGCCGTCCGCATCTGCGGGCTGATGTCCGGCCTGCTGCGCCATGCGGAGAAGGACAATCCGGCGTTCGATGACGTGCTGCGATCCTCCGCCTTCGTCGAGACCGAGGCGTACCCGGCATGGCTGGCCTCGCCGACGGATGATCTGGATGCCCTCGACCAGGCCATCCAGGCGCAGCGCCAGGCCGGCTGAAGGAAAATCCAACGGGCGTCCGACGCTTTCCCGACGCCCGCCTGCCCATCCTGTCGTGAGGTCAATTCATGGCAGGACCGGCATGCAGCCACCTCACCCCAGGGACAGCGGCAAGTACCCGCACGGCAAGACCGGGATTCGCCGCATCTTCCATACGCTGATCCATTCGCGCGATGGCTTCATCGCCACCTTCCGTGGCGAAGCGGCCTTCCGGCAGCTGTTGCTGCTGCATGCACTGTTGATCGCCACCGCGTTCCTGCTGGACATCAGTCGGGTCGAACGCGCCGTGGTGCTGGCAGTCTGCTTCATCAGCCTGCTGGTGGAACTGCTCAACTCGGCCATCGAAGCGGTGGTCGACCGCATCTCGCTTGACCACCACCCACTGTCCAAGAACGCCAAGGACATGGGCAGCGCCGCACAGACCACCGCACTGCTGATGGTCGGCACAGTGTGGGGGGTGATCCTGCTGGGCTAGCGCACGCCCGAGCCGCCGGGCATGACCCGGCGCTACCTCGTGTTGATGCGTTACTGCGTGGCCAGGGCGAAATCCAGACCCGCACACACCGCCGCCACCTGGGCGTCGTTGCATTCCTGCGGGTTGGTGCGCGGGCTGTCCGGGTAGACCTCGGTGGTGGTGGCAAAGCGCGCGTCGGTGAAGCCGGCGCAGGCGCCGATCGAGCGCGATTCGCCCCAGACCACGCCCGGCGACTGCAGCGGCAGGCCGACCAGGTTGCCCTCGGCGTCGGCCGGGGCGATATGGGTGACCGGGGCCACGGCGGTGATCAGTGCCTTCTGGAACTCGGCCTGCGGGTCTTCGCTGTTGCCGATCACGTAGAAGCCATCCGGAATGGTGTCGCGCTCGAACGGCTTGCCGTCGCGGGCGCAGCGCGCCGGATCGAACTCGTGCAGGTCGCTGTCGGTGGTCTCGTGCAGGTCCAGGTGCACCAGCAGGTTCGGCTTGCGCTCGGCCACCCAGCGCATCAGCGCGGCGGCTTCCTCGATCTGGCCGCCGTCTCGGAAGCTGCGGTTCGGGTCGATGGCATCCGGGTTCCAGCGCTGGATGCGCTCGTAGCCCCACGGGCTGACGCACGGCGCCACGATCAGGTTCAACCGGCCCAGGTAACGCTCGGCCTGCTGTTCAAGGAACTGCAGGGCGCCATGCACGCCGCTGGTCTCGTAGCCATGCACGCCGCCGGTGATCAGCGCGGTCGGCAGCGCCGGGTTCCAGTCGTGGTTGACCACGGCGAACAGCGGGTAATGGTCCGGCGCGTAGTCGAGCTGGCCGTACTGGATCACGTCGAAGCTGTCGTCCAGGCGTTCAAGCGCGGCCACCACGTCGTCGTGGTAGCTGCGCTGGCGCTGCTGGCGGGCCCGCCACTGTGCGCGTTCCGCGTCGCCCCAGGGCTGTCCGGGGGTGCCGATCGGGTAGAACTGCGCAACAGTCATGGGGTACTCCAAGGGTCGAACGGATGGGTGCAGCCGGACATTCTAAGCCCTGTCGCGCCTGCGGGTACCCTCCCCCGGCCCCGCCTTCATCCAGGCCGGGTCATCTGGTTGTAAAATCAACGGTTTTTGGCCCCTCACCCCTTGATGGCGAACGCAGCGCAGCCGGTCCTGGGTGGACCGGAATTCCTCCGCCTGCTCGCCCGTCTCAGCGACGGCGCGATGCCGGCCACCAGTCCCGCCCTGACCGATCGCCTCGGCCAGTGGGTGGACTGGAGCCGCGCCGTGGCCCTGTCCGGCGCGCTCGGCGGACGTCTGCCCGAGCCGGGCGAGGCCGCCGAAGCGGCCGGGGATGTGCTGGACGACTGCGCCCAGGCCCACGCCAGCCTGCTGGTCTCGATCCGCGAGGATGCCGAGGCCGAGCGCCTGCTGGACCTGGCCGAAGCCGCCGCCGCACCCAATTTCGCCTCGTTGCGCCAGCGCTACCGGGTGCTGCAGCAGGCCATCCAGACCGCCACCGGGCGCCTGCGCGGCCGCCTGCGCGACCAGCTGGTGCAGGTTTCACCCGAGCTGGCACGGCTGGCCGAGGTCGATGCGGTGATGGAACAGACCCTCACCCCGCGCGAGCACAGCCTGCTGGCCACTGCGCCGGCGGTGCTCGGCGCCCGTTTTGAACGCGTGCACGGCCAGCCCGGCTGGCGCGCGGCCTTCCGCCATGACATGCGCACCCTGCTGCTTGCCGAGCTGCAGCTGCGCTTCCACCCGATCGAAGGGCTGCAAGACGCCCTGCGCTCCCACTGACCGGAACACCATGTCCAGAACTGCTTTCCATGTCGTTGTTTTCCTTGTCGGCCTGCTGGCCGTGTGCTGGATCGGCATTGGCTACGTTTCGGTGCATCCGCTGGGTGCAGCGGTGGCGGCGATCATCGCGGCCTGCTACATCACCGGCGGCGTGGAGCTGTACCGTTACCGCCAGGCCAGCAACGGCCTGCGCAGCGCACTGAGTGACCTGTCCAGCGCGAAGGAGAGCCTTGCCCCCTGGCTGGAACGCGTGCCGATGGGCCTGCGCAACGCCGTGCGCCTGCGCGTGGAAGGCGAGCGCACCGCGCTGCCCGCGCCGGTACTGACCCCGTACCTGGTTGGCCTGTTGGTGCTGCTGGGCATGCTCGGCACCCTGCTGGGCATGATGGACACCCTGCGCGGCACCGGCCTGGCCCTGCAGAGCGCGACCGACATGGCCGCCATCCGCGGCTCGCTGGCGTCGCCGGTACAGGGTCTGGCGGTGGCATTCGGCACCTCGATCGCCGGTGTGGCGAGCTCGGCCATGCTCGGCCTGCTGGCAGCGCTGCTGCGCCGTGACCGCCTGCAGGCCGTGCAGCAGCTGGACCGTGCCATTGCCGGCGACCTGCACCCGTACTCGCAGGCCTGGCAGCGCGCCGAATCGCTGCGACTGCTGCAGGCACAGTCCGCCGCGCTGCCGGCGCTGGTTGACCGCCTGCAGGCGATGACCAGCACCTTCGAACAGCACAGTGCGGCCGCCAATGAGCGCCTGCTGGCCGGCCAGGCCGAGTTCCTGACCCAGAGCCAGGCGCTGCAGGAACGCCTGGCGGTCTCGCTGCAGCAGTCGCTGCGCGAAGGCGCCGAGGCCAGCGCCGCCGCCATCGGTGGCGCGCTGCAGCCGATGGCCGAAACCACGCTGGCCGGCCTGGCCCACCATGGTGAGGCGCTGCATGCCCGTGTCGAGCAGGCGGTGCAGCAGCAGCTGGCCGGCCTGAGCGACGGTTTCGAACGCAGCCGCGTCGCCACCGAAGCCAGCTGGGCCAAGGTGGTGAGCGAGCAGACCCAGGCACAACAGGCACTGGTGGGCGATCTGCGCCAGCACCTGCAGGCCTTCAGCGATGGCCAGGCCACGCATGCCGAAGCGCTGGTCACACGTATCGGCGAGCGCCTGCAGGCCGATGCACAGGACAATGCGGAGGCCTTGCGTGCCGCCGCCGAACAGCAGCAGGCCCTGAACAGCGCGCTGGTCGAACGCCAGCAGCAGGCGTTGCTGGCGGCCAGCGAGCATCTGGACGCGCGTGCGCAGGCGCTGCTGCAGGCACTGGAAAAGCACCACAGCGCCAGCCAGGCGCTGCTGCAGGATCACGAATTGCAGCGTTCGCAGGATTGGCAGGCCGCGCAGGCCGCCGCCGCCACCGCGCACGCCGAACTGCAGGCCCGCCTGGACAGCCGCGAGCAGCAGCGCCAGGCGCGCTGGGATACGGTCAGTGCCGAACTGCAGCAGGCCCACGCCGCGCTGCAGGCCCAGCTGCAGGCCGGCGACGAACAGCGCCTGCAGCGCTGGAGCGATGCCCTGCAGCATGTTTCCACCGATCTGGCCGAGCGCCTGCAGGCCAACGGCGAACGCCTGGCCACCCAGCAGCAGCAGGTCTGCGACACGCTGGCAGCAACCGCGCAGCAGATCGGCGAGAACGGTCGCGCCCAGGCCAGCGCCACGCTGGCCGAAGTGTCCACCCTGCTGCAGACCGCCGCCGCTGCGCCGAAGGCCGCCGCCGACGTCATCAACGAGCTGCGCAGCACGCTCTCCGAGAGCCTGGTGCGCGACAACGCGATGCTGGAAGAGCGCGGCCGCCTGCTGGCCACCGTGCAGACCCTGCTGGATGCGATCAATCACGCTTCGCACGAGCAGCGCACCGCGGTGGACGCGCTGGTCGGCGGTTCGGCCGAGCTGCTGGAACGCGTCGGCAACCGCTTCACCGACCATATCGCCGCCGAGACCGGCAAGCTGGATGGCATTGCCGCAGCGCTCAGCGGCAGCGCGGGCGACGTTGGCCAGCTGGCCGGCGCCTTCGGTGAGGCGGTCGCGCAGTTCGGCAGCGCCTCCACCGAGTTGTCCGGCCGCCTGGAACAGATCGGCGGCGCACTGGATGCCTCGCTGTCCCGCAGCGACGAGCAGCTGGCCTACTACGTGGCGCAGGCACGCGAGGTGGTCGACCTCAGCCTGCTGTCGCAGAAGCAGGTGATGGAAGAACTGCAGCAGCTGGCCGTGCGCCGCGGCAAGGCCGGCAGCGCATGAGCGACGAGCTGGAGGTCGACGGCGGTTCGCACGCCCCGATCTGGGCCGCCTTTGGCGACCTGATGTCGGTGCTGCTGGGTGCGTTCGTGCTGATACTGGTCGGTGTGGTCGCCGTGCAGCTGGAGCTGTCGCAGCGGCTGGACCAGGAAGTGAAGCAGCGCCAGGCCGAAGCCAAGCGCCTGCAGACCCTGGAACGAGCGCTGGCCGGCCCGTTGGCCGCCGGTCGCGTGACCCTGGTCGATGGCCGCATCGGCATCAGTGGCAGCGTGTTGTTTGCGCTGAACTCCGACCAGCTGCAGCCGGAAGGCCAGGAGCTGCTGCGCAGCCTGGCCGCACCGCTCGCCGCCTACCTGGGCACGCGCGAAGAGATCCTGATGGTCAGCGGCTTCACCGATGACGCGCCGGTGCGCGAAGGCAACCGTCGCTTTGCCGACAACTGGGAGCTGTCCGCACAGCGATCGCTGACCGTGACCCGCACCCTGATCGCCGATGGCGTACCGGCCGACGCGGTGTTCGCCGCCGCGTTCGGCAGCGAGCAGCCGGTCAGCTCCAATGCCAGCGAAGACGGCCGCGCGCGCAACCGGCGCGTGGAAATCGCGCCGATTCCCAAGCCCAAGGCCCCGGATGCCAAGTAAGCCGCCCGCACTGGAAGGCCTGCGCGCACTGGTGCGCGACCTCGATGCGGGGTCGCGCGCGCTGCCGCATTATCCGCAGGTGCCGATGCTGGCGCAGGTACAGGGCGAGTGGTCGGAGCTGCGCAGCGAGCTGCAGGTGCGCCGTTCGCTGCGCACCGAAGCCCCGGCCGACGGCGGCCCGCTGAACTCGGCGGTGCTGGTGCAGCGCATGCTGGACACCATGCAGGCAACCAGCCCCGGTTACCTGCGTCACTTCATCGACTACGTGGACACCCTGTCCTGGTTGCAGGCGCTGCAGGATGGCGCCGCCAGCGGCAGTGATACCGCGAAGCCGAAGCGAACGCGCAAGCCGCGCAACGCGGGTTGATCGCGCGTTGATGCCGACCTCGTTCGGCCCCCCTGGATACGACAATCCTGTTCCGCGCTCCTGGTAGATGCCAACCTTGGTTGGCGCTCCACCAAACATACCGCGCATGCCAACCAAGGTTGGCATCTACCAATGCACGCGTCGGTATGCACGCGTGTAGCGGTGTCACCAGACAGTCATCTGTCTAGCGCACCATTTTCACGTTGACCCACGGCGTCTGCAGCGCCCGCCGGTCGCATCGGTTGCCTCCCCTTTTGAACTCCATGAGCTCCGCGCCCGTGCGGTGGCTCGTGCCTGCCTGAGTGTCCGTAACATGACGAAGACTTTGTTGGCCGCTGCGCTGTCGATCGCGCTCGCTCCCGCGGCCTGGGCGCAGGATGCTGCCCCGACCTCCAGCACGCCCTCCGCCACCAACCTCGATGCGGTCTCTGTGATCGGCAGCGGTGAAGCGCGCCAGGTGCAGCGCATCACCCGCGAGAACCTCGACATCCTGCCGCCGGGCACCAGCCTGCAGAAGACGCTCAACCTGCTGCCGGGCGTCAACGCGCAGTCGGCCGATGCACTGGGCACCAACGAGCAGTCGATGACCCTCAGCCTGCGCGGCTTCAACTCCACCCGCCTCGGCTACACGCTGGACGGTGTGCCGCTGGGCGATGGTGCGTACAACAACTACAACGGCCTGACCATCAACCGTGCGCTGATCAGCGAGAACATGGCCGGCGCCGAACTGGCGGTGGGCATCGGCAGCCTCGGCACGCCGTCCACCAGCAACCTCGGCGGCACCATTTCCTATACCTCCGACCGCCCGGCGCAGGAACTCGGCGGCCGCGTGGTGCAGACCTTCGGCAGCGATGCCAACCGCCGCACCTTCGTGCGCGTGGACAGCGGCGAGTACAACGGCTTCTCCGGCTACGTTTCCGGCATGAATGCCGTCTCCGATCTGTGGAACGACCAGACCGCCTACAACAGATCCACCACCAAACAGTTCAACGCCAAGGGCGTGTGGAACTTTGGCCGCGGCCAGATCACCGGTTTCGTCGATACCTCGCGCACCACCCAGGCCGACTACTTCTACCTGTCCAAGGACGAGATGTCGCGTGGCCTCGGTTGGGACTGGGGCGGCTACGCGCCGGACTGGAACAAGGCGGTGGCCAAGGCCTACTGCAACACCGCCAGCTTCAATGCGAAGAAGTGCGACAACAGCGGCCCGGACAAGGATGCTGATGGCGCCTTCACCGCCGGCCAGATCCTGCGTGACGACAACCTGTACTACCTGGCCGGCGATTTCTTCCTGGCCGATGGTTTCAGCCTGCGCGCCCTGGCCTACCACCACGATGACCGCGGCGAAGGGCACAACTGGAACAGCGGCGCGTGGTCGAACAAGGGCACCGCGCAGGAAGTCCCGATCATCTTCCGCAACACGATCTATACCATCGACCGCGACGGCGGCACGCTGTCCTTCGACTGGGAGCTGGGCGCGCACCGCATCGAAGGCGGCGTCTGGTACGAACGCAACACCAGCAGCGCCGAGCGCTACCAGACCGCCGTGGACGGCCCGCGTGACCTGAGCGGCATGAACACCCTGCCCTCCGATGTAGGCGTGTTCGCCCAGCGCACCCGCTGGAAGACCCATCAGTTCTTCCTGAAGGACACCTGGCGCCTGCTTGATGATCGCCTGACCCTGGAGTTCGGCGCCAAGAGCCCGCACGCCACCTCCGATGCACAGGCACTGCCGGGCGACGCGAAAACGCCAATCTCGCCGACCTCCAACAACCAGTTCGCCACCGGTTCGTTGAAGGCCAGCAAGAATTTCCTGCCCAGCATCGGCGCCAACTTCCGCCTGGCCGAGCACCACGAACTCTTCGCCAGCTATGCCGAGAACATCGCCATGTTCCAGGGCGGCTTCAAGCTGGGCCCGCAGGCGGTCAGCCAGGCTACTTGGAATGCGCAGGGCACCCTGAAGCCGGAGGAATCGCGCTCGCTGGAGGCCGGCTACCGCTTCGTCGCCGATACCCTGCAGGCGTCGATTGCGGCCTACAGCGTGCGCTTCGACAACCGCCTGCTGCAGTACAACCCCTGTGACTCGCGTCAACCGGTCGGCCCGACCTGCGGCAACCGCTTCTACAACGTCGGCGGCGTCGACAGCCGCGGTGCCGAGCTGACCGTGCTGTGGACCCCGAACGAGCACTTCAGCTGGTACACCTCGGCCTCGCTGAACCGTTCGACCTACGCCTCCAACTACGTGCAGGCCGGTGTCGAGCAGCAGATCAAGGGCAAGATCCAGACCGATACGCCCAAGCAGCTGCTGGCCACCGAGATCACCTGGCGCGACAACGGCTGGTTCGCCAGCCTGCGTGGCAAGTACACCGGCGAGCGCTTCTACACCTACACCAACGACCAGGGCTTCGGCGGCTTCACCGTATTCGACCTGGCCGGTGGCTATGACTTCGGCCAGGTCGGCTTCGCCAAGGGCATGCGCCTGTCGTTCAACGTGACCAACCTGACCAACAAGCGCTACGCCAGCAACCTGGATTCGAGCGTGTTCGCGCCCAGCGACCCGGCCGGCAAGCTGTACGTGTTCCATGCCTCGGCACCGCGCCAGGTGTTCGGTACGATCGACCTTCGCTTCTGATCGACCGCCCGGAGTCCACCCATGCTCGCGACCGCCCTGCTGCTGGCCACCCTCTCCGCCAGCGGATACTCCGCACCACATGAGGCCAGTGGTGCGCCGCCACGCACCCTGCAGTTGGGCGGTCGTACCTACGTGGATAAAGGCCTGGTCGCCGCCGGGCGGCTGCCGGCGGGCACGGTGGACTTCCTCGGCGACACGCTGGGCTCGTTCTCGTCGCTGGCGGTGCAGCCTGGCACCTGGAAGCGCACCACCAACGGCTACGAGGGTGTGCTGTGGACACTGCCCGACCGCGGCCGCAACGATCCAGAGGCCGGCCTGTTCTACGACTACACCGGCCGCGTGGAGCGCATGCAGCTGCGCATCGACGTTACCCGTGGAAAGCCCGGTGCGCTCGGTACGCTGACGATGGTGCCGGACAAGGGTGTGGTGCTGAAGGACTTCAACGGGCAGCCGTTCACCGGTGCCGACCCGGGTGAGCACACGATCACCCAGCGCGATGTGGTACTGCCCTCGCCCGCCAGCGGCGCAGGCGCGGGCAAGGTCTCGCTGGATGCCGAGTCGCTGCAGTTCACCGCCGATGGCCACTTCTACATCGGCGACGAGTACACCGCCAACGTCTACTACTTCGATGCGCAGGGTCAGCTGCAGGGTGTGATCGTGGCACCACCGGCGATCCGTCCGCAGCGCGATGGCACGCCGGCGTTTGGTTCACTGGCGCCACCGCAGACCGGCCGACGCAACAACCAGGGCGTGGAAGGCATGGGCCTGTCGCCCGACGGCAGCCGCCTGTTCGTGGCACTGCAGAGCGCCACGCTGCAGGACAGCGCACAGGGCAATGCGGCCGGGCGCATCAACACCCGCGTGCTGGTCTACGACGTGACAGCCTCGCCGACGCCGCAGCAACCGATCGGCCATTACGTGATGGCCCTGCCCGCCTATGCACACGATGGCAAGGGCAAGCTGGACCGCACCGCCGCGCAGAGCGAGCTGCGCGCGCTGGATGCCCACCGCTTCCTGCTGCTGGCTCGCGACGGCAACGGGCTGGGCAAGGATGGCGACGACCCGATCGTCTACAAGTCGGTGCTGCTGGTGGATGTGGCCGAAGCCAGCAACCTGGCCAGCAGCACCTACGAAACCGGCACGACCTCGGTGCTGGCTGATCCAGCGGATACCACGTTGAAGGCAGGCATCGTGCCCGCACGCAGCGACGAACTGCTGAACCTGCTGGACCGCCCGCAGTTGGCCCGTGCCGGGCTGGATCTGGACACCAAGCGCGGCCCGCATGCCGGACTGCTCTCGGAAAAGTGGGAAGCCATGGACGTGCTGCCAGCGCTGGACCCGCAGCATCCGAACGACGTGCTGTTGCTGATCGGCAACGACAACGACTTCATCGCCCGCCACTGCCGCATGCAGGGCCAGGCCTGTGACAGTCCGTACGACAACGACAACCGCGTGCTGGTCTACCGACTGACGCTACCTTGACTGCAACGGGTACTGCCGCAACCGTCTCGCTCGAAAGCCTGGTAGTGCCGGCCGCTGGCCGGCATCACAACCAGGCCGACCACACATGTGGATACTCGCCAATCTGCCCGGCAAGACCAGCGCGGACTGGATTCTCCAGGATGTACAGGGCCTGCCGCGCCAGCGACTCCTCAGCCCTCAACGCAACGGGTAGTGCCGGCCGCTGGCCGGCATCACGCCCAGACCGACCACGCATGTGGGTACTCACCAATCTGCCCAGCAAGACCAGCGCGCACCGGATTCCCGAGGATGTACAGGGCTTGCCGCGCCAGCGACTCCTCAACCCTCAACGCAACGGGTAGTGCCGGCCGCTGGCCGGCATCACGCCCAGACCGACCACGCATGCGGGTACTCGCCAATCTGCCCGGCAAGACCAGCGCGCACCGGATTCCCCAGGATGTACAGGGCTTGCCGCGCCAGCGACTCCTCAGCCCTCAACGCAACGGGTAGTGCCGGCCGCTGGCCGGCATCACGACCAGGCCGACCACGCATGTGGGTACTCGCCAATCTGCCCGGCAAGACCAGCGCGGACTGGATTCCCCAGGATGTACAGGGCCTGCCGCGCCAGCGACTCCTCAGCCCTCACTGCATGATCGAAGTAGCCAGGCTGCCATACCGTACTTCGACTGCCAGCCAGGCGATTCAGCGCAAGTGCGCTCGACGACTTCATTCGACGTGCAATGTCTGGAAGATGAGCTGCACGCAGCTCGAACATCCAGTGAACATGATCCGGCATGACAACCCGTGCGAGTGACTGCACCAGCCCTCGCTGTTCGATGTAATGCAACTGGTCGATTACACATGCTGCTGCAGCTTCGCTTTCAAAGAGGCGGCAGCGCTGATGCGTGGTCGTTGTCAGAACGTAGACCTGACCGACAATGGAACACCGGCCCAGGCGGAGGCGATCGCTGCTCATGCCCCATGGTGGAGCGATCATTGGACATTGGCTGTCGGACCCTGCCTCGATGGGGGTTGGGAGATGTCTGAAGTTGAATGAGGTTGCCGGCCAGCGGCCGGCACTACCAGGGAAATTGGATTGCCGGCCAGCGGCCGGCACTACCGGGGCCATGGGTTGCCGGCCGGTATCGACAGGACTCAGCCGCGCAGGGTGGCGCCGCCGTCCACGTACAGGTCACTCATCGCCACGTGCCCAGCCTGCTCGGAGAGCAGGAACATCACCGAATGGGCGATGTCTTCCGGGGTGGCCAGCTTGCGCAGCGGGATGCCGGCCTTGTACGTCTCCAGGTTGCCGGCGATCACCCGCTCTGCGCCATGCTCGTCCTGCCACATGCCGGTCTGCATCGGGGTCAGCGTTGAACCCGGGGCGACGATGTTGCAGCGGATGCCCAGCGGCGCCAGCTCCAGCCCGAGGCAGCGGGTGAACATCGTGGCGGCGGCCTTGGACGCGGCATAGGCGGCCATGCCGTGCCGCGGTACCCCGGCCGCATTCGAACTGACGGTGACGATCGCGCCCTGGCCTCGCGGTGACATCACCCGCGCCAGCGCACGCCCGACATGGAACACGCCATCGGCATTGACTGCGAACACTCGGCGCCAATCGGCATCGGTAGTCCCGGTCACCTCGCCCACGTGCAGGACCCCGGCCACGCTTGCGGCGAGACCGATCGGCCCAATGCTGGCTTCTACACAATCCACCAGTGCGTCCACCGCTACGCTGTCGGTCACATCGAGCGCAAACGCCTGCACACGTGCATCCACTACCGCGGGCGCCTCGCGGTCGGTCGCCACCACCGTGCAGCCGGCCTCGGCCAACAGCCGTACCAGTGCCTCGCCGATGCCGCCGGCGGCGCCGGTCACCAGTGCCACGCGACCTTCAAAGCCGGTCAACTGCATGTTGCGATCTCCTGTTGCTCATCCCAGTGGCGCAGGCGCGCCGACAGCCACGGTGCCAGCTGCGCCACCGCATCGCGGCCGGTCAGCTCGGCATGCAGGAACGGCAGTTCCAGCGCCTGCACCTTGCGTGCGTGCTCGCGCCACAGCGCCGACTGCAACTGTGCCCGCGCCTGATGGTCCCGGCCAGCACGGACATGCACCAGCGTGCCGTCGAACGGACGGTGGATGTGTTCGCGGATCAGCCGGTTGGTGCCAGTCACCGCGCGCACCACGCCATCGAGCACCACGTCCGGCAGGCTGCCGAGCGCACTGCCGCCACGGCGCAGAAAACCAAGAATGTGTTCGCGGCTGTCCAGCTCCGGATGCGCATCCGGGTCATGGCCGGCAATCGCCAGCAGTGCGCGCAATGCGGCGATGGCATCGGGCTCAGGTTCGGCCCGCCAGCATTCGCTGGGATAGGCGTCCAGCAGCACCAGTTCGCCGACTTCACGCCCGATTTCATGCAGGCGCACGGCCATCGCCTGGGCGAGGATGCCGCCCACCGACCAGCCCAGCAGATGCACCGGTCCTTTCGATTGCAGCGCAACCACCCGCTGCACATAGTCATTGGCCATGGCTTCGATGCTGGACGGCAACGGCTGCTTCGGATCCAGCGCGGGCGACTGCAGGCCGTACACCGGGCGTGCCGGCTGCAGGGCGCGCGCCAGGCTGCGGTAGTTCCAGGCGATGCCACCGGCCGGGTGCAGCACGAACAGCGGAGTGGACCCATCAGCATCAGTCGCAGCCAACGAGATCACCGGGCCCAATGCGTGATCGGCCAGCGCCGGCGGCTCGGCAATGCGCGTCGCCAATGCGGCCACGGTCGGCTGCGCGAACAAAACGCCCAGGCCAAGGTCGCAGCGCCAGCGCTGCTCGATCGCGAGCAGCAGGTGCACCGCGGACAGCGAGTCGCCGCCGAGGCTGAAGAAGTCCGCATCCACCGCCACGGGCGCATCGTGGCCCAGCGCCTGGGCGAACAGCACGGCCAGCTCCTGTTCCAGCGGCGTGCGCGGCGCCAGCCCGGCAACCTCGTTCTGCGGCGGCTTCGGCAAGGCATTGCGGTCGAGTTTACCGTTGACGGTCACCGGCCAGTGATCCACACCGACGAACGCCGAGGGCACCATGTAGTCCGGCACGCGGGTGGCCAGGTGGCTGCGCAGCATCACGGCATCGGCAAGCGCCGCTGGCACATAGGCCACCAGCCGCGCATCGCCCGGCATGTCCTGGCGCAGCAGCACTTCCACGCGCTCCATTCCCGGCAGCTCGCGCAGTGCAGCCTCGATCTCGCCGAGCTCGATGCGCAGGCCGCGCAGTTTCACCTGGTGGTCGCTGCGGCCGAGGTATTCGACCGCACCATCGGGGCGCCAGCGCGCCACGTCGCCGGTGCGGTAGATCCGCTCGCCCGGCAGGAAAGGATCGGCCAGGAAGCGCTCGGCGGTCAGATCATCGCGGCCGAGGTAGCCACGTGCCAGCTGCACGCCGCCCAGGTACAGGTCGCCGGCCACACCGACCGGCACCGGCTGCATCCGCGCGTCCAGCACATACAAGCGGGTATTCCACACCGGGAACCCGATCGGCACTGGCCGCGAATGGTCCTGGGCCGAGGCCGGCCAGTAGCTGACGTCCACCGCGGCTTCGGTCGGGCCGTACAGGTTGTGCAGTTCGGCGTCCACGCGCGCATGGAAGCGGTCGCGCAGCGATGCGTCCAGCGCCTCGCCACTGGTGAATACGCGGCGCAGCTGGAGGCCTTCGGAAGCCGGCGCGGCGAGGAAGGCGTCGAGCATCGAGGGCACGAAGTGCGCCGTGGTGATGCCATGATCGCGGATCAGCCGCGCCAGCTCGGTCGGATCGCGATGCGCATCCGGCGCGGCGACCACCAGCGTAGACCCGCACAACAGGGGCAGGAAGAATTCCCAGACCGAGACATCGAAGGTCGCCGGGGTCTTCTGCAGCACGCGGTCATCTGCGCGCATACCGTAGTGCTCGCGCATCCACAGCAGGCGATTGACGATGGCACGGTGCTCGATGACCACGCCCTTCGGCTCGCCGGTCGAGCCGGAGGTATAGATCACATAGGCTGCATCGCTGGGCGCCGGATCGGCCCACGGCGCTGCGAAACTCAACGCGGTCCATTGCTCAGGGGCAAGCACCGGCACCCCGGCCAGTCGCGGCTGCACGTCCGCCGCTGCCAGCACGCAGGCCGGTTGCGCCGAGGCTAGGATGCGGGCAAGGCGTTCGTCAGGATGCGCCAGATCCAGCGGCAGGTAGGCGGCGCCCGCGCGCAGCACCGCCACCAGCCCGATCACCAGTTCCAGCGAGCGCGGCAATGCCACTGCCACCACACTGCCCGGGCCGACACCCATCGCGCGCAGCTGCGCGGCGAGTGCGAAGCTACGCGCTTCCAGCGTTGCGTAATCCAACGCAGCGTCTCCGAACACCAGCGCGGGTGCGTGTGGATCGCGGTCCATGCCCTGTTGCAGCAGCTCGACCAGGGTCGTCTCCGGCAGCGCGTGCGCGGTGGCATTGAATTCCTGCAGCACCTGCTGCGCCTCCTCGGGCGTCGCCAGGGGCACGGCTGCGATATCGTCAGCCTGCAGCGCCGCCGACACGAAATGCAACAGCCGCGCCGCGTGCGCCTCGACATCCTCGCGACTGTACAGCGCGGGATTGGCCTCGATCTCCAGATCCAGCAGCGCCTGGCCATCGCCACGGAAACCCAGCGTCAGGTCATCCACCGGCCCGGTGCACAGCACCTGCAGCGCCGCTTGCACGCCGGGCAGGGCCAGCGGCTTGTAGAACGGCTGCACATTCACCAGCGGACCATGCAGCCGCTGCTGCGTGCCGACCAGACCGAGATCACGACGCAGCTGCTCTCCGCGGTAGCGGCCGTGCTTGCGACCCTGGCTGAGCTGCCGGCCCAGCCCACGGGTAAAGGCCTCGACGCTGCCCTCGCCAGCCGCCACGCGCAGCGGCAACACATTCATCACCATCGCCGGCACCCGCGCCGACGCATTGCCGAGCCGCCCCATGTAAGGCACGCCCAGCACCACTTCATCGGCCGCGCTCATCCGCCGAAGGTACTCGGCCGCCAGCGCGGCCAGCACATCCGGCCAGGGCTGCAGCCAACGTACCGATGCCTGCAGCAACTGCTCACGGAATGCCGCATCGAGCGGCTGCACCCAGCGCAGCGCGTCGTCACTGGCCGCGAGCGTGCCGGCCAGGCCCACGCCCGCCGGTGCGCCCTGCATGTGCTCACGCCACCACTGCCCGGCCTGCGCGCGGCGCGGATCGGCACGATAAGCGGCATCATCGGCCAGCACGCCCGCCAGCCCCGGCAGGGACTCACCGGTACGACCGGCATACACCGCGCACACGCGATCAGTGAACAGCGCCATGCCGTATCCATCGGCCGCCAGGTGATGCACGCGCAGGTACCAGACCCAGCGCTGCCCGCCCAGATCAAGCAGCACCTGCTGACTGATCCGGTCACGGGTGGGATCGACCGGGCTCAGCCGATCGGTGTGCATCAGGTTGCGTGCCACAGCGGCGGGATCCGCCGCGGTGGAAACATCGCGTACCCAGAGCAACGGCACGTGTGCCGGGTCATGCCACTGCAGCGGCTGGCCATCGGCACCTTCGGCAAAGCGCAATGCGAAGGCCTGGGCCTCGCCCGCAGCCTGGTCTGCCGCTGCAATGAACGCGGCCACGTCCAACGGACCGTCGATCCACACCGCGTGCGCGGTATTGAATGACGGATTGCCCGGTGCCAGCCGCTGTGCGAACCACAGTCCGGCCTGGGCCTCGGTCAGCGCCACCGGCGTGGCCAGCGCGACGGCGTTCATGCGTTCTGCGCGGTCTGCAATTGCTGCACCACACCCCACCACTGACGCAGCGTGGTGTGTTCGGCCAGCTGCGAGAACTCCAGCGGCAGGCCGGTGTTGCCCCAGGCCAGGACCAGGCCAAGCATGCGCATCGAATCCAGGTCCAGATCGATCAGGTTGTCGTCGTCACCGATCTCGGCCGGCGTACATTCCAGAACGCGCGCCACGTCGGCACGCATCCGCTCCAGATCCAGCATCTCACCCGTAGCAACCATCACAGCACCTCCAGCAGCTGATCGGTGGTCATCGGCACACCGGAGGTGCGCGCGATCCAGTGCAGCGCCTGATCGTGGTCGGCGCGCGAGAAGTCCGCCACCGCATCGGCGGCGATGAAGGCCTCGATATCACGCTGGAACGCCTCGACCACGGTCGCGGTGCAGCCGATATGGGCGTACACGCCGGTCACCAGCAGCTGGTCGCGCCCACGCACCCGCATCAGCGTTTCCAGGTTGCTGCGCTGGAATGCGCTGTAGCGATGCTTCACCAGCACGTGCTCGCCCGGCTGCGGTGCCAGCGCCTCGATGATCGGTTCATGGTCGGCGCTGCGGCGCATTCCCGGCCCCCACAGGTCGGCCTGCAGGCCACGGTCACGGCGATCCTGGTCGCCATGCTGGGCGGTGTAGAACACCGGAATGCCGTGTGCTCGGCAATGCGCCAGCAGGCGCACGATATTGTCCACCGCCGGCCGCAGTGGCGTGCTGC
This sequence comes from Stenotrophomonas sp. S4, assembly GCF_054187805.2. Classification (NCBI taxonomy): domain Bacteria; kingdom Pseudomonadati; phylum Pseudomonadota; class Gammaproteobacteria; order Lysobacterales; family Lysobacteraceae; genus Stenotrophomonas; species Stenotrophomonas sp. S4. Next base: position 2,672,478 of record NZ_CM196188.1, read on the forward strand.
CGGCGTCGAATGCGGCCAGGAAGTAGCGCTGCATGTCGTGCACCAGCAACGCAATTCGATCGCGCTGCGGGCGCCACGGGCCACGGGCCTGCGGCAGTTCGGCGGCGGTCGGCAAGGGGTAATCGGTAATACGGGGCAGCGCCATCAGCGCGTTCCTCCTGTCTGTTGCAGATGACGCGCGCGCAGCTGCGCGCGCAGTTCGCGGCGGCTGATCTTGCCGACCGCGGTGGTATCGAAACTGTCGACGAACACGACCTGGTCCGGCACTTTGAAGGCGGCCAGGCCGCGCGTACGCATCCAGGCTTTCAGTGCCGGCGCCTTGATCGGCTCACCGTGCTGGATCACGAACGCGCAGCTGCGCTCACCGAGATACTCGTCGGGAATGGAGACCACGGCGGCGTCGAACACGCCCGGGTGGGCCAACAGATGGTCTTCGATCTCCTCGGCGGAAATCTTCTCACCGGCCCGGTTGATGTGGTCGCCCGCGCGGCCCTGCACCACCAGGTAGCCACCGGGCAGCTGCTGTACGCGGTCGCCGGTGCGGTAAAAGCCGTCGTCGGTGAACGAACTCGCATTGGCCACCGCATCGTTATGGTAGCCACGAATGGTGTGAGGGCCACGGGTCAGCAGATGGCCCACTTCGCCTTCGGCCACCGGCTGATCATGGTCGTCGACCACCCGCACTTCGTCATCCGGACTGATCGGCCGGCCCTGGCAGGCCACGATCAGTTCCTCCGGATCATCCAGGCGCGTGTAGTTGACCAGTCCCTCGGCCATGCCGAACACCTGCTGCAAGGTGCAGCCCAGGCCGTCGATCACGCGCCGTGCGGCTTCCGGCACCAGTTTGGCGCCGCCTACCTGCAGTACCTGCAGGCTGGACAGGTCATGCTTGCTGGTGGCGGCCGCCTGCGCCCACAGCAGCGCCAGCGGCGGCACCAGGCCACAGCAGGTCACTTTTTCGCGGGCGATCAGCGGGAACGCCGCATCCGGACCCGGGCCAGGGCTGAGCACCACGCGCGCACCGGCATACAGCGCGCCGAAGAAGCCGGGCGAACTCATCGGAAAATTGTGCGCGGCCGGCAGCGCGACCAGGTAGACGCTGTCGCGGTCGATGCCGCAGAGGTCATTGCTGGCACGGAACGAATAGATGTAGTCGTCGTGGGTGCGCGGAATCAGCTTGGACAGCCCGGTGCTGCCTCCGGAAATCTGCAGGAACGCCACCGACTGCGGGTCCGGGTCGGCCGGCAGCTGGCTGCGGTCTCCCTGCAGCGCCTCCAGCGCGGTGAACTCCGCCGCATCGCCGTCGATCACCACATGGCGCACGACCGGCACTTCGGCCTGCAGCGCCCGCGCCAGCCCGCGATGATCAAAGCCATCGTGCAGGTCGGTCGTGATGTAGGCACTGGCCTCCGCCTTGTTGGCGAAGTGCACCAGCTCGGTGATGCGGTGCGCAGGCAGCGCGTAGACCGGCACCAGGCCGGCGCGGAACAGCCCGCATACGGTGGCGATGAACCCGGCGGTGTTGCCCAGCTGTACCAGCACCCGCTCACCGGGCTGCAGGCCGAGCGCCAGAAGGCCGGCACCGATGCGACCGGCTTCGTGCCACAGCTGCGCGTAGCTCAGGCGGACGTCACCAGCGACCACCGCGATGTCATCCGCGTAGCGTTCCGCACGCTCGCGCAGGAATGCCGGGAAGGTCTCGCCACGCCAATGACCCGCCTCGCGATAGCGCGCCATCAGGTCATCAGGCCACACCTGCTGCAGTGGCAGGCGGGAAGAAACGGTAGGCGTGTTCATGCAGCAGGCTCGATGGCGGGCGCGGATTCATGGACACCCAGCGCGTTCAACAGGGCAGCGAACTTCGCTGCGGTCTCGGCCACCTCGGCCTCGGGCTGCGACTCAGCGACGATGCCGGCGCCGGCGTACAGGCGCAGCTGCGTACCCTGCAGGCGTGCGCAGCGGATCGCCACGTACCAGTCGCCATCCCCTTGCGCATCCAGCCAGCCGACCGCGCCGGCATAGAAGCCACGCGGCACCGGCTCCAGCTCGCGAATGCGCTGCAGCGCCGCCAACCGCGGCGTACCGCAGACCGCCGGGGTGGGATGCAGCTGCGCCAACAGCTCGGCCGCCGATGTCTGCGGATCCTTCAGAGTGGCATGGATGCGGGTGCCCAGATGCCACATGCTGGCGGTGGCATGCAGTGCCGGGCGCGGCTGCGCATCTATGTGGCTGCAATACGGTGCCAGGCCCTCGACGATGGCCTCGACCACATGGCGGTGCTCGTCATGGTCCTTGGTTGAAGCCAGCAATGCCTGCGCGGCACGCTCGTCCTCGACGGCATCGGCGCTGCGCCGCGCGGACCCGGCCAGCGGATGCGACAGCAGCTCCGCACCGCGCTTGCGCAGCAGCAACTCCGGCGTTGCACCGACCAGCCAGGCCGGTGTCTGCCCCAGTTCGACCGGCAGCGGCACCGCATAGGTCGCCACCGAGGGATCCGCGCCCAACCGCGCCAGCAGCACCTCCGGAGACAACGCCTCGCGGGTGCGTGCCAACAGGCTGCGCGCCAGCACCACCTTGTGCAGGTCCTGGTCGGGCGCGCGCAGCGCCTTCACTGCCGCGGCAACCGCAGCGGCATAGTCCTGCGCTGCGGGCTCCGCCTGCAGCACGCCCTGCAGCGCCGGTGCCGCCTGCGGCTGCAGCGGCAGGGCCGGCAACAGGCGCTCGGGCTGGTACAGCGCATCGTCGGCACGCGGCTCGAACGGCACTGCACCGACCAGCAGCCCCGGGCCGCCACGCTGCTGGGCAAAGAACGCCGCAACCCGCTCAGCCAGGGTTGCCAGCGCGCCATTCGGCAGCGCGGCCCGGCAACCACGTGCGTGCACGTGCTGGCCGGCATGCTGCAGCAGGAACAGCGACGCGTCGTCAGTGTTTTCCAGCGGCGCCGGCGCAGCCTCCGGCCACGCGCCCTGCATCAGGGAATCGTTCATGGGGTCTCCTTCATCCGATGCGCTGCGGCCAGCACGCACAGCAACAGCAGCAGTGCACCGACCAGCAGGTATGGCAGGCTCGGCCCGCCGCGATACAACAGCGTGCCGAGCATCGGCCCGGCCACCATGCCCAGTCCCTGCGCGGCAGCGACAGTACCGGCGGCAGCGCCCTGCTCGTGTGCCTCCACCGCGTCGGCGGCCAACGCCTGGAACGAGGGGAATACGAAGCCCATGCCGAATGCAGCCAGCGCGTAGGCCGCAGGCAGTTGCCAGGCCTGCTGCACGCCCGCCACCGAAGCAAAGCCGATGCCGGAAATGAGGGCGCCAAGAATGATCCAACGGCGCGGGTGTACCTCCAGCTTCATCACCAGCGCCTGCGCCAGGATCAGGCCGACACCGACCGCAGTCAGCGCGATGCCTGCCATGCGTGCACCCGCAGCGGCATCCAGGCCCAGGCGATCGATTGCGAAGAAGCCGACCGTGACCTGCGCGATGGTCACCGAGACCATCGCGATGAACGCCGCGAGCTGCGGCAGGCGCAGGCGCGGGTCGAGACGGCTCATCGGCGCGCGGCGCTGCGCGGAAGCACCCAGCACCGGCGGCGTCGCTGGCAGCCGCCAGGCCAGCAATGCCAGTGCCAGCAACGGCAGCAACGCGGCCACGTACAGCGCCAGCGAAAGATTGGTATAGGCCAGCCAGCCGGCAGCGGCCGGACCCAGCACCATGCCCAGCGCGTTGGCACTGCCCAGGCGGGCGAGGAAGCGGGCGCGCTGCCCGGTCGGCGCCTTGTCGGCAATCAGCGCGGCAGCGGTAGGCGGCACCGCCGCGTAGAACAGGCCGATCAGGCCACGCGCACCGACCAGCACCAGCACCGATACCAGTACCGGCGGCACCGTCTGCAGGGCGACGTCGATGAACACCGCCAGCGCGATGTAGACCACGGTGTACGCGCTCATCGCCAGCATCAGCACGCGCTTGCGGCCGATGCGGTCGCTGAGCTGGCCCCACGGACGGGCCGCCAGCATCCACAGCACGCCGGCAGCGGTCACCGACAGTCCGGCGTGCCACTCGGACAGACCGAGCAGGCGGACCACCGGGCCGATCACGGCGACGAAGGACATCATCGCCATGGTGCCGATCAGGGCGGCCAACACCAGCGCCGGCAAGCCGGGAACGACGGGACGTGCATGCATGGAACACCAGCCGTAACAGGGAGGGATCGCCGGGCGCACCTGCGCCCTGCCTGGCACCAGCCCTGTTCAGGACCGGACGCCAGCCTCAAATGATAACGGCTCGTATTTGCATTTGATACCCATTCTCTTGAACGGGCACGCAACAGCGACTTCAGCGCACGGCGCGCAGGTGTAAGCGGACACTGATTCTGCGAACTCGGGACTCAGGGTTTGAAAAGCGCCTGAGCCGGGCTCAAGCCCCCTTCAAAGCCCATTCCAAGGCGGACTAAACGGCCCTGGGCTGGCGCGGCCAGCCTACAGCGGGGGGCTCTCCTCAAACGTCCAGGCCCCGCCGTAGTAGTCGCCGCCAAGGTGAGTGGCACCCCCAAGCGCAGCCTGGCCGTACAAGGCGGTTGCATGCAGCTCGGCAACGTCCAGGACGCCAGTGCCTGCGCCCCAACGGGGAATGGCGACAACCCGCCGCCCGCCGCTCAGCCGGTGGCGCAGGCGGTCAAGATCCATGCCGCCGCCCAGCCCGCCGGCACGGACCTCCGCAACCCTCAGCGGGGTCATGTCGGCCCGCAGCACCCTATAGGGGCGACGGGCAACAACGTTCAGGCCAGAGCCCAGGGTGCGCTCCCTGACACTGGGATCAACCGCTTCCATGGACCAGCCTATCTGATGGCCAATCTCCACGGCCGGCATGGCGACCAGCTCGCCGGCATCAAAGTCGGAGGCCTCAACCTCGAACTGCACGCCAGTAAGTGCCTGGCCCCCGTCAACGATGAACCAGGCGGCCAAGCTGTCGTCTGAAAGCGCTATGACGGGCTGCAGGGCGCTATTGCCCCCGAGGGGGACATCGAACCCATCCTGGCCAGCCAGCCGGCCGACCAGCCTGACCGGCGTACCCGCAGCGCAGCTGAGCCCCAGCAGACCCGCGATCCGGATCTCAGCCGGGGCGGTCCAAGCAAGACGCAGGCGCACCAGGCCGGCATCGCTATGGATGCGGGCCACGCTTGTGGGCCGGCCATCTGTCAGCGCTCCAAGGTTGATGGCAGCGCCACCGTCCACCGTCGCAGCCCCTACGGGCTGACCAAAGCCAATGAGCATCAGGCCCCCCAGAGTTTCAAGACGTGATCGCCAGTAACGGGATTGCTGGTTACGCCAGCCACCAACACCTTTCTGCCATGCTCCAGCCCATAGCGCGGGTAAGTGATTCGGCCCACCTGGCCAGGCCGCAGACGAAGATCGGGCCGCCCACTGAGGCGCACGGCGTAGAAGTTCCGGGGAACCTCGTAGAGCGCAACGATGCGCTCAATCTCTGCCTGCGCATCCTCGCTACGGTCAAACCTCGATACCACAGGAGCCGCCGAGTCTGCATGGGCGTAGCGTTCGGCCAGCCTGCCACCCGAGTAAGCCTGACCGCGATACTCAGCAGTCAGCTGCTGCCGCCGCTCAGGTGGAAGCTGCACCAGGTCAGTAATCAGATCACCGTCATTCAGAGCGATGCCGTTGGGTTGGTAGGCCATGCGCCGGGATAGATTCGGGGCCAAGTCGGGAAGCACGATCAAGTCAGCAGCAAACTCGCCCCAGCCGAGATCAAACGAAAGCGAATCGTCGTGGACCGCATCAGGGTCTACGAGGCGAGCGATGCGAAGAACCCCCGCCTCATCCTGCCACCAATCGGCTGCATAGGCGCTCAGGATCTGACCCAGCGCCTCTCGCGCTGTTATGCCACCCGCCGCGTAGAACCCGACTCCTGCATATCCCGTCTGCGCATCGATTGCGCTTGCGTCTGAGGACGCCCATGCCGTCTTGCCAATCCGGGAGAACACCTCGCCAGCCGCTTGGCGCAGGGTAGTCGGCGCCATCTCAGGAAGCGTGGACACGTCAGCAATGACCGGGCCAACAGGTGGCGATGTCAGAACCAGGTGCTGCCCCTCTGCCGCCAGCGTATAGCCGGTGCCGGCAACCAGGACTGCACCGCGATCCATGACATCCCCCACACTGCCCAGCCGATAGTCACCAATCCATTGCTGGCTGCCATCACTATTCACGGATACACACGGCGCGCTGCGCACTGTGCCAATGATTGCCGGCATCGTCTGCCATGCGTTGCTTTCGCCGTGAGGAGGAAGGAACACGGCTCGACCCAATGGGGTATCCAGGTCACCATGAGCATCACGGAACGTCAGCAGCTTTCTGCCGTCGTCCTCGATGTCGATCTTGTCCAGGACATAGCGCGCGACCGCGCCCGCCTCCGATAGAGGCCGGCCCTGGTAGACCTGTTGAACCGCGACTGGCTGATTGCGCAAAGCGCCAAGTGCTGCGGCATCGAGCAGGCCCGTCGAATCAAGCACACGAACCTGGGCAGTACCATTGCGCGAGGCGCCTTCCCAAGGCCAGAAACTTACGCTGGCCACCGTGCTCAGTCCTTCATTGGCGAGCAGTCCGAGATAGGGTGTGTTAGCGGGCGTGTCGGATGCGCTGCTCATGTAGTCCTCACTGCCCAGTCGGAACGGCGAGGCCAGAGCGGTCTCGACGAACCAGCCCGTAGCCACAGCATCACTCAGCCCCTGCCATTGGCCAGCATTAACGGCGCAGGTCAGCCCTTGCGGTTTGGAGCTGGTGATAGAAGCTGCGAAATGAACCGCGCCTGCTACAGGCGCCAGGACATCGGCAACCTGATTGCCTTCAATAAAGAACCTGATGCGCGACGGCGAGCCAACAGAAACAACCAGGCCCACCGTTGATCCCTTCGCAGGCACTGGCAAGCCAGTGGTCAGCACGCTGCCATTGGCGATCACCTCTCCACTGTGCAGTCGCCAACCAACGCCGCCGGCATATCCGACCTCTGCCGACAGCGGCGCGGTGGGCATGACAACACCGATGGACGCGGCAAGCGGATCATCGCCCCAGAAGCAGAATTCGACGCCATGTGTGCCTTCGTCATGGGCGATGTTGCTACGCGCCAGGCGAGCAACAGGCAGGGCTGCAGCAGCAGACATTGTCACGCCACCAGCACCCACCGAGAGGCCAGCTCCCAACGGACTGGATGACCACATGCCGAACGTCTTGCCTGCGGGCGAGATGGATGCGGATTCACTCACAGGCCCGCCACCTCTCGATTGTCCAGCGGCAGCGACACTGTTTCAGGCCAAGAAAAGTCCTCCGGCTGCGGCAGCAGCACACGCACCTGCTCCCAGGTCTCGACGCCGACGGGCGGCGCCAGCACCAACTGCTCCAGCTTCTGATTCACGGCATCGCGCCAGGCGACCAGCGCCCGCGCTTCCTGCCGGTATCGGGTGACGCTGCTGTTGTAGTAGCTGGCGCAGTTCGGAATGTCGTCGTAGCCCCGCGCCCTGACTTCAGCATCCATCCATGTGAAGGCGGCATCCCGGATCGCGCGGAAGTGTTCCGGGGAGTACAGCGCATAAGGTGGGTTCGCCGGATCGGGGACGCCGCCTGCCGCCAGCCACTCTCTGTATGCCTGCGCTTCGGAGCTGGTCGCAGTGACGTTGATGAAAGTGTCTGATTGGCAATGCCGAACGACAGACGGGCTGATGGTAAGTTGATAGATGCTCACAGCTCTGCCTCAAAGAGAACGCGATAGGGTTGTGCTCCAGAGCCCAGGTAGCCAGACGCGCTCCCGGCCGTGGCTTGGTTGGCGGTAGCGACCAAGGCCACCGTCCGCTTCGAGACGGGGATGTAGCTTTGGCCGACAATGGATGCACCACCCGACATTCCCACGCCGGTCAACGTCGGCGGCGCGCCAACACTTCGCGCCGTCGGGATGGTGCGCATGTCAGTCGGGGCTTCGAGGAACGCCAGTACCTGCGAGTTTCCGAGGCCGTGGCAAAGTACGAATGCGTTGCCAGTGGTCACCTCGTAGGCGTAGCAGTAACGCTGGCACAGGAGCCTCTCCAATGCTTCCGGGCGCTGGTAGAACGCCGTGGCCGTGGCCCCACGCTCAATCTTCACCTCAGTGAAATGTACGTCGCCCGTCTGCGCTCCCAGGCTATCGCTACGAGCGTTCCAGTTGCTCCCAGCCGATGCCCAAAAGGCGAATCCGAGGGAGTTGTTGGCGCCGAAAGTCTTCCCAGCAACCGACGGAACCTGGACCGTATGCGTGATGGCGTTCAGGCCAGCGGCAAGCGTGAACTTCCTTGCTCCTATGCCGGAAAGCGTAGTGCTCCCGCCCGCTCCGAAGTTCTGGCGCAGCTCCAACGCAATCTGCCTGCCGGCTTGACCACTGTTGTAGACCTTGAAGCTGATGGTTACCGCTTCCCCGGCATAGGTTCCCGCGTCCTCGATCAGCTGTTCATACACAACGTAGTGGCCGGCTGGATCGGTAACTGCGCCATAGCTCACTCGCGCGAATGCCGGCGCGCGGATGCTGGCGAACTGGCCAGGGGAAATCGGGTTGCGAATGACGTTGGGAGACTCAACACCGCCTGCGTTGAAGTACCAGCGATCGGCAGTATAGGCTGGAGCGACAAAGGATGTGCCGCGCTCCCAGAACCGGAAGTCGCCGTTGATGAAGGCATTGTCGCCGATGATGCGCCATCCCAATGCCTCGGCTTGTACCTGCCGCGCGATCTGCTCCGCATCGATCCGCTGCCCCAGTGCGTCGTCGCCCTGCGCTCGGGCCTGCGTCTCCTGCTGCAGTCCGACCTTTAACGCTTCCACGTCCTGGCCACTGGCCTCCAACACGGAAAGCCGCTGCTCGGCGTCTTGGGAATTCTCGTTGACGATGGCAAAGGCGTCGTAGGCATCAACGCCAATCTTTCCATTCGGCAACCTGATTTCTTGATCGATGTGCTTCTGTGTCATTTCTGATTCCTGCTATCTGACAGGCGCGCTGCAACTGGCGCCGTTATGCTTCCACGGAGATGATGGCCAAGCTCTGGTCAATCGTCTGGCTTTGGAAGCTGCCTGATTCGTGACGAACGTCCTGCTCGGTGAAGCCAGTGATGAGGCCTCGATAGCGCACCTGCTTATCACTGGGGCTGCTGTCGTTAACGGTGAAAGAGCCGCCCCAGCTTGAGTCAGCGCTGTCCGGCCCATCGAATTGATTGATGATGCGCACCGCGCCTGTCGCAACGAGCGTCTGCCACAGTTGCTCAGCGTCGGTGCCGATCTGTCGATAGATCTGAACCGTCGCGGTGTTCTGTCCCCCGCCAGCAACGAAACCGTCAGAGCCCATCGTGGTCTTGGTGCGACGGTGCCGCCTGGAGAAGCTCACGGTCACTGTCCTGGTGCGGCCATTGGTGGAGAACGGGCCGTTCACCAGTTCCACTCCCACAGTCTGTGTCGTCGTGGTTTGGACGGCGTTCTTGAGCACGCCGGCTGACAGTTGCCCGCCAAAGTAGGCGCTACCAGAGGCATCCATCCACATGACGGCATTGGACTTGGAAGCCTCTGCGGCGCCCACGTTCGGCCCGAAGTAGTCAACCAGGTCATCGCCGCCACGGCCGAAGCCGGTGCCGATGATGCGCTGCGCTGCTCCCTTCCATACACGGAGGTAGCCTGCTCTCCACTCCATGCCTTCCGCTGCACCCGGCGAGATCACCTCAAAGGTGTTGCTCGCAAAACGCGTATTGACCACTTGCCCGTTGTTGTCGATCACCATGCCGCCGATCAGCTTCCCCTGGCCTGCGTCCGCAGTGACGTACATGAAGGCGCGTGCCAGGACTGAGCGAAGGCCGTCCGCGTTCTGAGTGACCTTGGATTCAATACCCTGCATCGCCTCGGCGCTGGCTTTCCCGTCGAGCTCGACACGTACCGAGTCCAGGCGGCCGGAGAACGCCTGCAGACCTTTCTCGGTCTGCTCAACCCGCGTGGTGACCCTGCTCACAGACTCGGCTGAGGCCTTGCCGGCGAGCTCCACGCCGAAGTGTTCGATCTGCTCAGCCTGCGCGGCCTGCTCGGTTGCGACCAGCTCGATGGATCGGGTGGCGCTTGCCTTGAACTTTCCGAGCTCAACGTTCGTGGACTCCACCAGTTTGGCCACAGCGCGGTCGCCTTGGGCGATCACTGATTGCCAGGTGCGCGTGCCTGAGTAAACGTCCCGGTCGCCGGCATTCCAGTCGTGTTCGCCCACATGCCGGTAGGTAAGCTGCGCCTCCAGCGACGTGGCCCGCTCGCCAACCGCGCGCAGTCCTTCCTCGGTGTCTTCGACGCGGCCACTGACTGATTCCAGGGCGTCCACACCGGCGACCTTGCCCTCACCGTCGGGCATGCGCACGGACACCTTCTGGATGGCAGTCGCGTTGGCGCTGTCGCCATCCGCACGCGCCTCGCTCTCCGCCAACACGCTCGCTTCCGTGGCAACCTTCCCATCGCCGGCAGGCATCCGGGCCTGCAGCAGCTCCGTGGCGCGGGCATTGGCTTCGTCTGCAGTCACGCGTGCATTGCGCTCTGCGGCATACAGGCCCGTGGTAACGCCTGCAGGATCAGTGCCTTCATAGTCGCCCCTCAACTGCGCTGCGAGAGATTCACGCTTGGAGGCTTCCGCCAGGTCGGCGCGAACGAGAGCTGCAGTTTGCTCCTGCACGAACGCCACGCCCGCACCAGGCGTCGGGCGCCCTATGGCTACCCAGTCGATGAGGAAATAGCTGCTGGCCTCTTGCGCTGCGCCGACCTGCAGCCGAATGGCGTTGATCTGTTCTGGCCACCAGGGGATGTCTTGAAAGTCGATGGTCGCCACGCCCAGGGCGTCCCACAGCGGCTCTGGAACAACCATAGAGCGGGCTTCGTTCCAGATCGGAGCAGCCTCGGTGTTCCACTGCAGGCGCCCCGCCCAAACAGGCGTCCCAACGCGCTTAACCCGCAGTTTCAGGAATCGATACGTGGTGCCATCCACCAGCAGGCCTGCCGGCGACTGGACATAGGGGAAGCTGGAGGCATCGGCCGGGCGCAGCCAGCCATCCACAATCGTGGGCGTGTCAGCGCCGGTCCAGCCCTCGGGATCAACGGCAAAATACCAAATAGCTTTGCTGTCGAACTGGGTTCCACTGCCGGCGGAGACCAGCGAGAGCGCGTAGGCGAGCGATTCCACCTCGTTCTGGCGAATCGCGGCCTCCTGACTGACACCGGCCTGCCACGCCAGCCGCTCATTGAGCAGCGCCTGGATGCGGTCGGCGATCTCCTGTTGCAACGCATCTGCTTGGGCGAGCAGGCCCTGTGCGCGAAGGTTGGATTCCTCTGTGAGCTTGTTGGCCAGGTCGGCAACCTCGGCGGCGCGCTTCTGTGCTTCCTCCGCATCGGCGTTGAATCGGTCAAGCTTCTCCTGGTCGAGCTTCTGCTGGATCTCAATCAGCTGCGCGGTGGTCGGGGGGGCGACCGGCAGCGCGGGGTTCTGGCTTGAGTCTCCCGACGAAATTCCGTTGACCAGGACAGTGACTTTCCACCAGCTGACAGTGCCGGTGACATCGGTATAGGTGAAGCGGGTATCGCTGGTGCGCGTCACGATTGTCCAGATGCCCGGTTTGCCGCTGACATCGGACGCACGCCACACGACATACACAGCGCCTGCCAGAGGCGACGCCTGCCAGGTGATGGTGATGCTCTCCATGCCGGGTTTCACTTCGACATCCGTGGGAGGCGCAATCTCTGCCACCGCCCTGGGAAGCGACGCCCAGCTGGCGCGTGCTCGCGGCGCCGGAGTGATCTCGGGCAGCGGACCAGCACCAATGTCGATCAGTAGAACGGGGCGTGTCACAGGGGTGGAGCTCCAGTTGGGTCTATTCGGTCGATCTGCAAACAACGTTCACGGCTTGCAGGGATGGGGCGGTGCAGCGGCCAGAGCCGCAAGCATTACGGAGCGGTGTCACAAGGCCATCAGCGCTGTTTTCTCCCCTTGATTGACCAGCCTCTGCAGGCCGTCGCGGACCTGAAGCAGAACCTCATAGTTGGGGTCATAGGTTCCGCGCGGAGGCGTGGAGGGAACCGTGGGGGATGTCGACGTACCATTGGGAGTGCCTGGCGATCCGGTTGAGGGAACCCGGTTGTCGGTCAGCACCGCCACCATCTCCTGGGCGATGCGCTTGGGCAGATCAAAAAGGATCTCGGCCAGGTCGGTGATGTCGGTTTGCTGGTTCTGCAGATACTTCACCAGTTCATCGGTTGTCAGGCCGAGATCCTTGGCCAGCGCCTCTGGGCTGATCCCGGTAACACTGCGCAGGATCTCAAGCGGGTCGGTGCCACGCACACCGGCCAGGTCGGAAACGCCCTGGGCGATGCGCTGGGCGCGCTCCAGGCGTGCGGCCGCCTCCTGCTGCTGCTCCAGCGCGGCCTTTTGTGCGTACAGCTGCTGCAGCGAGGTTGCGGCGCCGTCGCCGCCGAATTTCTTGGCCAGTTCCAGTACCTGCGCGTAATCAACCTGGTAGCCCTGGCCACTGGCATTGAGCTTGCGGCTCACTTCCAGGAACTGCTGGGCATACTGGGTGAAGCTATCCAGGTTGCCGGCACTGGCCGCGCTTTGCATCAGGTCCGAGGCGGTGGTTCGCTTTTGGATGTCGGTATCGGGAGAGAGCGTGCTGCTCAGCTTGAGCGAGTTGATGAAGTCCTGCAGCTTGCTGCTGGTGCCATCAACAGAGCCGCCGAGGCGCTGAATCTCATCGTTGACGCGATTCAATGCCAGGCCTACCAGCTCGGACTCCAGCGACTTGGCCAGGGCATCGGCCTTGAGCTGGGCAGCCTGCCGAACCTTCGCCAGATCCTGCTCGCGAGCCGAGAGGCCGCCCAGGGCCTTGGCCTGTTGCTGCAGGGTGCGGATGCGCTCCTGCTCCTCCTGGCGCACGGCCAGCAGAGACTTGGCAAAACCGCTGAATCCGTCGGTGGCGATCTCTTGCTGAGCGGCACCGACCACGCTGCCGTATGAGGAGGCTGCGCTGGCGACGGCCTTAACCTGCTCCTCCATCGTTGTTCCGGCAGCCTTGGCCATCTGCTGGAACATGGATGTCGTGCGCTTGACCAGGTCGATTTCCTGAGAATTGAGCGCTCGGCCGAGCTCCTGGGCATTGCCGGTCATCAGCTCAATAGAGGCCGCCAAGCTGGTCATCACGTCGCCAGCCTCGAACCCCTTATTGAGGAACTCGCCGAAACCCAGGATGGAGACGCCCTGGCCGGTGAGATTCTTGGCCGCTCCCGTTATCAGCTGCTCCAGCTGCGCCTGCGCCTTGTCCGGATCAGCGTCGAGCTGGACCTTGCCGAGGTCTACGCGAACCGACGACAGCTGACGGTTGATGTCTACGCCCAGCTGCTCCGCCAGGTTTGCGACACCGGCACGGGCTCGACCAGTGGCCTGGCTGAAAGCATCTGTGATGGTGCTATCGACCTGGCCATATTCGGTCCACTTCTTGTCGCTGCGGAACAGACCACCCTTGGCCTTGATGTCGGCATAGGACTGCCCGGCGAACCCGTCGAATCCGTAGGAGCCGGTCAGGCCCTGGGCCTGGATCTGAGGTTTCTTGCGACCGAACAGCGCGGCATGGATGGAGGAGCCGGACAGAATGGACGCTGCCTTGGCGTTCAGGCCCAGCTTGCGGGCCATTGAATCGACATGGCCAACGGCGCCGAGGGTGGCGATCTTGCCGCCCCAGCTCTCGCCGTTGGCGATGTCCCAGCCCTGATCGAATAGCTCGGCGTTCTTCATCATCGCCGCGACTACCCAGCCGATGATCGGAACGGCCATGGAGGCGGAGGCAGCGGTGCCACCTGCAGCCCCCGTTCCAATGAAGCCACCCACATTGTTGCCGAAGCCCATCATCTTGCCGGCATCGGCCATGCCGGCGCGCCAGCCGCCACCGGCCATCATGGCGTTGGTGCCAGTGAGATTGCGGCCACCTCCAATGATGTTGGCCAGGCTGTTCATCCAGCCTGAGCTGGCGCCGCCCTGGTTGCCGCCACCGAACATGCCGGCGATCTGCGACAGCCAGTTGCCACCGTTCTGCCCACGCGATGCGCCAGACAATGCTCCGTTGATGGCGTTGGTGAGCGCATCCTGGAAGGGCCTGACCAGGTTCTGTTCCAGCATGGTGCGGACGATGTCGCGCCAGCCTCGCTTAAAGATGTCCTTGAGGCGGCTAAAGAAGCTCTCCGACTTGTCGAGGCCGCCGCTGAACATATCGGCAAGCATGTCAGCCACGTCCGCAACGCCACGCGTACCGACATTGGCCCACTCTTCCAGGTTGGCCGTCTGTTGCTCGATCCGAATGGAAGTGTCCGCCCATGCTCGCGCCTGAGCGATCAGGCCGGCGGTCGCCTCCGCATTGATGCCAGCACCGGCCTTGTTGGCCTCGTTGATGGCCTGGAGCATGTCCTGCTCGTTGCGCAGCTGCCTGGCTCGGCGCTCGCGCTCGATGCCGACCACGCCCAACAACTGGACCTCTCCGCGCAGAGTGTCGAGCAGCGCAGTAGGGGCCTGCTGCTGCTTGGCCACCTCGGCGGTGTTCTTGGCTAGCTCGGCCGCAGATGACTTCACCAGGCTTTCATAGGCTTGCTGGGTGATGAGGTGCTTGGCCAGCTCCCGGTCGAGCTCGGCGATGCGCTGCTTGTGCTGTTCCTGGGCCGCCGCCATCGGGCCGGACAGCTCGGCAGCAGCCAGCGCTGCCTGGCGCGTGTACTTGGCCTGGGAGTCAGCCTGCTGCTCGGCCAGGCGGGCCGCCTGCTCGCCGGAACGCTTTGCCTCGGTCTGGGTACGGGTCAGGTCACGGGTCGCCGCATTCTGCTTGTCCAGCGTCAGGGTGAGCTGGATGAGCTGCTCATTTTTGGTTCGCGCCAGCTGATAGTCAGCGCTGGTCGGGTCCAACCCTTTCTGCGCGCTCTCGGTGATGAACTGCGCTCGCATGCGGGCGGCCTTGCCCTGGGTCTTCTCGATCAGGTCCAGCTGTACGCTCTGGATCTGCTTATCGAGACCCTCGTTGACCGACTGGAGGGCAGCCTTGATCGCGGCGCCAGCGCTCTTGGCGGATGCACCAAGTTCACCAAAGGTGGCAATACTGAGCCGGTTCCGCTGCTCCACGTTGAGTTGCTCATCGGCCCAACGTTGTAGCAATGGGCGAGTCTGCTCCAGTGTTTGCCCTTGGTCCGCCTGCCGACGCAGCAGCTGTTCCAACGAGCTGCTCTGTGCCTTGGTCGCGTTGGTAACTCCTGCGGCGCTGAGCACCATGTTGGCCGAGACCGAAATGGCCTTGTCATAGCCCTTGCTCAGGTTGTCCAGGCGAAGCCGCGCAGACTCAATGGCTTCCGAGGCGCTCTCCAGTTCCTTGTCGAATCCAAAAGGCAGAGCACGATCACGCGCCTCAAACGAGCGGCGCGTTGCCGCAAGGCGCTCGTACTCATCGCTCAGGTTCTTAATCTCTTTGCGGGCTGCCTCAATGGTTTCAACCGTGCTAGAAAGCTCCGCGAATGAGGTGTTCGCAGTCTGCTGATTGAACTCCTGCAGCACCCGCATGGCGGGCTGGAAACCGGCTGTGACGGTCTTTGACAGCTCCTGTGCTTTCTGGTTGCTGTTCATCGCCCATGCGACAAACAACGACAACGCGGTGATGGCCAAACCGGCGGGGCCGCCAAACGCGCTCATGGCCACGTTGAGGCCACGCATAGCCGCCGCCTTTGCGGTCAGCGCCACGGATGCAGCCTGGGCGGCAGCAGCGGTGCGCAGCTGCGCAGTAGCCAGCGCCTGCTCAGCCGCGGCTACACCACCAGCAACGCTCATGCCGGCGCGGGCGGCCGACAGACGGCCTGCGGCCTGCTGCTCGGCCACACGGGCTGCGGCCAGCTCCTCACGCGCGAGCGCCCGCGAGGCGGCGGCAGCCGTGATCTTTTCGGCGGTGGCCCTGGCCAGGCTGACCACCAGGCGGCTGCCCAGGGCGACGGCCAGGACGCCAGCAATCTGATCCAGGTGCTGCATGTTGTTGGCCAGGAACGCGATGCCCTGGGCAATTCCGCCACTGGCACCGAGCTCCTGGGAGGTTTCGCCGACGAACTTCGTGACGCTGTTGCGCAACAGTTCCATGGCGCGGCCAACGGTGAGCGGGATCTGCTCAAACTCGGCAGCGATGACGCTGGACTGGTTCTCAAGCGCGGCCACCATCTGATCGACCGTCACCTTGCCGTCGTTGACGTGCTTTCGCAGCTCGCCCATCGACAAGCCCATGCCATCGGCCAGCGCCTTGGCCAGGCGTGGGGAATTCTCAACGACTGAATTGAACTCCTCCGCACGCAGCACACCGCCCGCCAGTGCCTGGCTGAGCTGAACGATAGTGTTGGCGGTGGCGACGTTGCTGGCGCCAGAAATGGCAAACGTCTTGTTGATCGATTCGGTGAGTGCCAGCTGCCGCTGCTGGGTGATGCCGTACTCAGCCGTGGACTGAGCCAGGCGCGCATACAGCGTTGCGGTGCTGTCGAGCGCGGTGGCCGTCCGCTGGGAGATGTTGAACACCTGGGCGGACGCGGCCGCATAGGCCTTGTGTCCGTCCGTGGCCAGCTTGAGGCGCGCCGAAATGTTGGCGTAGTTGTCGGCAACGCCAATGAGCGCTCCAGCCGTCTGAGCGCCGATGTAGGTGGCGATGGTCGCCCGAGCCGAAGACAGCGCACTGGAGGCCGCAGAGACACGGCGAGCGGTGGAATCCGCCGCCGTACCGATTGTGGAAATACCTGCTGCGCCTCGGCGTGCCTGGTCGCCGGTAGTTCCAGCCGTAGCACCCAGCCGCTTGAGCTCGGCATCCGATGCCCGGACGGCAGGCACCAGGCGGCTATTGTCGGCATCAAGGCGGAGGGTGACGGTTGGGTTCACGGTGTGTCCGAGGCTTCGCGGTGGGCCGTTGCTGTCGTGCCAATCAGCACGTCAAGCGATGGCATAAGGTCAGGCAGCTCGCGCTGGTCGATTCCCAGGAGGCAGGCAGCAGCTTGGATCTCGCGCGCCTCAATGCCGTCGTAGATCGGAGCGTGCATTCCCGTGATCCAACGAGGCTTGCAGCGCGTAAAGAGTTGGACGGCAGTCCAGTTCTCCTCCAGGACGGGGATGAGGCTGGGCAGCTCCTCGCCGCCGCCCCCGTCGCGCAGAAAGTCCGCCGCGCTGACGGCGCCTGCAGGTTCATGGTTCCTGTCGGCGCCGTCAGAGCGTGGACCCTTCCCAATCAGCGCCCGCGCGACGGCTTGGAGTTTTTTACGTGCGCCCGGCCGAACTGGTCGAAGTAAGCGCCGATGATTGCCGGCTGCAGGAACGCGAAGAACGGGCCATTGAAGACTTCTTCCAGGGCGGCGTCGCCCTCGATGGCCTTGCCGTCGGAATCGCCCAGGCCGGTGACGCTGACCAGGATCTTGCGCAGATACTCCTCATCTTCAATGGGGCCGTCCTGCAGTGCCTTGACTTCCTCGCGCGCGAGGATCTTGACCTGGCACTGGATGGAGCCGGTGGCGAAGACGTTGGGCTGTTCGGTGGGGATGCGCAGTTCCACCGGCAGGTGCACGGTGTTGGTACGAGCGAGACGAAGCATGTGAGTAGTCCTTGGGAAGTGGTTTGGCAGCCCCTTGATTGGGGACGGGACCACTTTGCCGGGGTGTGATTGCCCAGCGGGACTAAAGCGCTTCACTGAAACAGAAAGGCCCCGCACAGAGGCGGGGCCGGGGTGAGTGTAGCTTGTTGCCCGCGAATTGCTACGGGGTGCTGTCGCCGAACTCGATGTAAAGCTCGTCGCCGCCGGCATCGCTGGCCACGCACGGGCCGGTGAGCTCCCAGCCGTAGTCGCCATCGATCTCGACTTCATTGATGTTCTCGATCTGGCCGCGAATGCCCAGCTCGCTGTAGAGCTTGTTCTTCTCGGTCAGACGCAGCGCCACCTCCACCACGCCCGCCGCATCGCGCACCGCCCACGGGTTGAAGTCACCCAGGGCGGTCTTGGCCACGCGCAACGTCCATGTCGGGGCGCGGTCGCTGATGCCACTTTCCTTGTGGCTGGTGTACTCCTTCGATGTGATCGTGTTGCCCACGTCCACCGACAGCGACTTGGCCCACACAACCAGGCCCGAGCCCCCATCAACGATGATCGTCGTGCGGGTGTTGTCCGCGCGGGCGACGGTTGGCACCACGGCGGTGGTGGTGATGTTCGGCAGGCTCTCCTCGGCGATGGTGTCGTAGTCGCCCTGGATGCGGATGTTGCCCTTGAAGCGCTCGCCGACGGCGAGTGCCAGGTTGGTGAGGTTGTGGCGGGCGGCGGCAATCTGCTTGACCGTGCCGGCGTGCCAGAACTTGGCATCGGAGATCGGCACATTGGCGCTGATGGGGTTGTAGCGGGTGGTCTTGGCCGCAGCGTCCTTGACGGCGGTCATGCCTGCGGGGAGCAGCAGTGGTGCGCAGATGGCGTCGGATTCAGTGGCGGCACCAGGTGTGGTCGGCGGGAACAGCTCGAACTCGCCTTCGATAAAGGCACGCCTGGCGCCCACAGCGAAGGGCTGTCCGGTCAAGAACGGGCGATCAACCGGGCGCTCGATCTTGTCGAACTCGGTGCCGCTGCTGCCGTTGAACAGCAGCACGCCATCTGCTGCAGCATTGGGGACAATCGGCACGGAGGCCGATGCGCGCAGCGCCAGGGCCAGGCCGCGACGCTTGAAGGATTCCAGGTTGGGCTGGGCCATGGTCAGTTCTCGGGTGTGGTGGGTGAGGATCGGCGCGAGCGGGGCTGGCTCGATGCCGGCGGTGGCGGCGGTTCGGGGACCGGAGCGGGCTCGGCCGGCGGCACGGACTCATCAATGAGCTGGCCATCGATCACGCGCCAGGCGCCGCCGCTGGTTGGGGTGTGCTTGGTGGTCATGGGGTCGGTGTGTGTTGCATGCGGTAGTTGGTGACGAATACCTGCTGACTGACCAGCCAGCCGGCGCGGAACTTCTCATCACGGCCGGCCTGAAAGCTGAGCGCGTCGAAAGCATCGACGGGCGTCCATCCGACGAGCGCCTCACGGACGCCGGGGATGACTTGCTCATCCATCTGGCGGCGCGCACCGCTGCCGCTGGCTTGGCCGCTGTAGTTGCGAACCATGAGGACCACGCGCAACGTGACATCCACGTTCTGGATGTGCTGGTCGCCCGTGTACCTGGCGCGGCCGCCCATCTCGGCGGCCGTCACATAGGCAGCGCATTCCTTCGCCGGCTGCTGTTCCAGGGCCGTATCCAGGTCAGCGGCATCACCGACCAGGAGCAGCGCCTGCACATGCTCGCGCAGACGCTCCAGGACGGGAGTGATCGGGAACGGCCCGACATTCACGGCCGGCCCTCGCGCCCGAACACCTTGTTGCCGGGGTGGATAAGGAATTCCCCTGCAGAGCCGGGCGACGTGGTCGGATCGTCAATGCCCAGGTGGAACTTTTCCTGTGCCGTCTCCTGCAGCAGACGAATCGCGTCACGGTAGTCACGCACAATGGGATCGGTGCGTTCGTCCGTCTGGCGATCCGGGTGCAGCAGGTAGCGCGTGATGCTGCGCGACCACACGGCCAGCAGCGGCACAGCCTTGGCCAGCGGCAACCTGTAGCGCCGCGCCAGATAGCCGTCGATGATCGCATCTGCCTGACGGATGGCCTCCTGGATGCGCTCCAGGGCCGCATCCGCCTTGGCCACCTCGCTTGGCGGGAAGGCGCTGCGATCACCCCCACGCAACGTGGCATCCATCAGCTCGGAGGCAACCGGGCGCTCATCGCGTCCACCCGCCACCTGGGACAGTTCCAGCGCCCCAGGGAGCTCGGCCAGCTGCGTGAGGGTGACGTAGGCCATTACGCGCCGGCCTCCAGTGCTGCCTCGATCAGGCTCACGCGGTCTGCCGCCGGCTGGTTCGTCCAGGCATCCTCTGCCAGGCCAGAGGCGGTACGGGCGCGGACTTCGGCGTCTTCCCACTTGCGCTTGGCATTGCCGGACTTGGTTGCCTTGCGTTCGCGGGCCAGAGCCAGCTCGTTGGGGTCGCCCGACGCCATCGGCTCGGTCACGATCAGCTCGGGGTCGCTGGTGATTGCGTCGAGTTGCTTCTTGCTCAGGTCATCGACAAGCAGAGTCTGGCCCTGTCGGGTGAAGTGCATGCCGGCGCGCCAGCGGCCACGCTCCAGGCGGGCCTTTACCAGGATCTGTTCGGCCATGGGCCGCTCCTTCTGTGTTCGGGGAAGTTACGACCGGCACCCTGCGGTGCCGGTCGGCTGTTGGTTCAGAGCAACCAGGGGCAGTCCATCGCCTCCACAACGCCCTTCATCACGTTGTCAGTGCCGGCGATCTGGTTGGCGGTGAGGATCTTGGCGGCCTTGAACTTGTCGTTCGGCACGCATACCAGCAGATCCGGCACCAGGCCCAGCGGTCGGCCATGGTCACCCGTGCGCGAGGTGAAGGCGGTATAGGCTGCCTGCAGGTTGTCCTCGGTCAGCGGCTTGTTGCTGGCGTAGGCCATCTGCCAGAAACCGAACCCGACGTTGCGGCGGCAATCGGAGCCGTAGCGGAACTCCTTCTTCGTGAACACGCCTTCGTCTGTTTCGGTGTCCATCGAAACGAACTGCGGCTGCTTGCGGTCCTGGAAGATGATTGGCTTGAGCGCACGCTTGGTGCACAGCAGATACCAGTAGGCACCACTGCCGCCGGAGTCCACGTTGCTCTGCACGGTTTCCTTGCCATCCTTGTCCAGCACCGGGTGATCGGTGTCGAAGAAGTTCTGGCCGTCGTAGCAGACGGTGGAGATACCGTTCTTCAGCAGCTCGAACGTCAGCTGGTCCGGCTGGGCGCCGACCGATTCGCCCATGCTCTGCATGAGCGGGGTGTAGATGCCGAGGTTGTCATCCTCGATGTCATCCTTGTCCACGCCCACAGTCAGCTCGAACGGCTTGTTCTTGATGGTGTAACCATGGTTCTGCAGTCCGTGCACAACACGGTCGCCGATCCACTCGCGCACGTTGGGCAGTTTGCCCAGCCAGCCGTACTCGTTGGACTTGGTGGTGGACGGCACCACCGTCGCAATGCGCTGGTATTGGGATGGCGCCTGGCCGAGGCCGGCATTGAATGCTGCGTTGAAGGCGACGTAAAGCGTCGAAAGATTGCCGCGATTGACGATCATGGGATTGTCCTGGTGATAGGGGAACGGGTGGGCCGGCTCAGCCGACTACGATCCACACGCCGGCCGCATCCACGTCCAGGACGACACCAGCGCGCTTTCGGGCGCCGCTGTTGTCGGTCTTGGCCACGGTCTGGTCATCGACGATGTAGGCGGTTGCGCCGATGTCCGCACGGGCGATGGCATCGGCGCCGGCACTGTTGTCGAAACGGAAGCCAGTGCCGCGCTCGCATTCGACCGGCTCGCCTGCAGCAGTGCCGGCGACGGAGCGGAGTGCAACGCCGACGGCGTTACCGGAACCGGCAGTGCCTGCCGGCACGGCGTTGCCGTTGGACGCCAGCAGCGCGATCAACGTGCCAGCGTGGATCTGGGCGCCGGGGTTGGTCGGGTGACCGACGCGGAATGCTTCCCGGCGGGGGGTGTTGCGAGCCTGGGTGGCTGCGCTCATAGGGGACTCCGGTGAGAGATAGGGGGCGTGCTCAGGCCGACGCCTGAGCGGTGGTCTTCTTGGATGCCGCGAAGTCCTCCGGAGTGATGCCGGTCGCACTGCAGACGGCCATCTCTGCCGCGTTCAGGCCATGCTCGTTGGCGGCGGCGGCCGGCTTCTGGCCGCCCGTCTGCGTGCCGACCAGGGCAGCGATCGGAGCGGCCTTGTCCAGGTAGGAGGACAGCGCGGCCAGATCCTTATTGCCCAGTTCGGTGGCCCACTCCTTCATGCTCGGCAGCAGACGGCCATTGGCCAGGCCACCCTCGACCAGGCCGGTGACCTTCTCGGCATTGCGCTCGGCCGACAACGCGGCGACCTGGCCGCGTACTTCTTCCAGGGCAGCGATGGGGACGAACTTGGCAGGGTCCGGGGTGGCGGTGGCCTTGGTCTTGAGGGCACTGCAGGCCGCGATGGCAGGCTCGCCTTCGGCGCCCAGCTCGGTCTGCAGTCGGCGCAGCACGCCCAGGCTGGTGGCCAGGGAACTGCAGGCGGCGATGGCGTCGGCTTCGGAGGTGGATTCAGGCAGGCCCAGGGCAGCCAGTAGGGCTTTGAGCAACGGGTTCATGGAGGTTTCCTTGTCAGGATCGATGTCGTGGGCAAAGCAAGCCGCTGCGCGCAGCTCCATGGCCTGCATGCCGTCAATGGCGGGGTCGTTGGTGAAAGCGGCCATCTGCATGGCCAACACCTCGCCGGTGGTCTTGTCGTAGAGGAACACCGGGGAGACGTAGCGATAGGCGCCGGTTCGGATCTGCTCCGCAGCCTGGGGAGTCAGCTCGGTGGTGGCCCAGAGGCCAGATCCCTCGCGCCATTGCAGCGCACGCATCCAGGCAGCGGCCGGCGCGGGCTGCCCGTTGGTTTCTTTGTGCAGGGTCTGATGCTCGTAATCGACCACTGCCGGGTTGACGCGAGCGTTGAATCGCTCGATCACGCGAGCCGCCACGGAGGCGTCGATGTACCAGGCGGGGACATCCATCTTTCGCCCGTCGCTGGGCTTGAAGTGACCGGCGGGGGTCAGCTGGATGGAAATGAGACGGTCATTGCCTACGGCATCGGCCCGCAGCAGGAAGCTGCAGGCAGCCAGGGCAACAGCGGTATGGAGGCGGCGGGCGGGCTGATTCATCCCCGCCAGATTCGCTGCCCTGGATCAGGCGGCGGGACTAAAGCCCTTCACTGCTTTTCAGGCGCGGCCCGATGGGCGCGTTGTCGGCAGCGACTCTACACCGGACAGGGTGATTTTTGTCCTTCGCCGGGGTGGTCACTTGAACAGTCGCCTTCAAGGGCGTTTGAAAGGCGTTTAAATCGACCGCCGCTGCCCGTTTGGGGTGGACCATGGACGGTGGCCGCGCCCAGGGGGGCTCTACGGGCCGTACAGGCCGTTTTAGGCGGGGGTCAATCCAGCGGGGTCCGCGTCCAGTTCCAGCCAGGCGACGGCCAGGCGCTCGATGCTCTGCTCATCCTCAGCACTCAGACCCATGAAGGGCCGGGCTGGCAAGCCAGGATGATTCACCTTGGTCACGAACGCCGGGCCTTCCTGGCCTCCCTTGCCGGCACGCGTTGCCATGCCGGGCCAGTAGAGCGCCTTTCCGTTCTTTGCCCGGATCTCATACGGCGCAGTTCCTTCCTGGTGCCAGCGCGCCTGCTTGGAATCGGCACGGATCTCCACCCAGTCGGGTCCCGACAACGGGTGAATGCCGTCGCGGGTGCGGCGGGTATCGTTGAGCGGCGTCCGGCCTGACCCATCGGCCAACGGCTGCCAGGCAACGCCGTCAGGTCCAATGCCTGTATCGAATCGGGCCTGGGTGCTTTCAGTCAGATCCTCGCCAACCTGGGCCATCAGACCCGACAGGTTGACGCTGCGCTCCAGGAGACGGGCGAACCACTGTTCGGCCTGCCGCGCATCGATAGTCAGAATCAGGGGCTCATTGGCCATGGTATTCTCCGCAAACGGGCCGGGGCCAAGCCGCCCCCGGCGTAGCGGCTCTGCCGCAATCCTTCCACAGGGTGGGCCAGCCCCCGAGGCCCTGCAGGAAGCGCCGCAGAGCGGACTGGCGCGTCTGTAGGCAAAGGCTCATTCCTCCGACCGTCCCCATACCAGCAGCCCCTGCCGCGAACGCGGCTGAGCCTTGCTGCCACGGAAGAAGTCGAACGACCCCCACACGCCGCCTGGCAGCACCTCGGCAATCACCGTCAGCGCGTAGCGCTTCTGCGCACCGCCCTCGGATTCGATGACTTCGACGCGCTTGACGTAGTAGCGGCGCAGGCCGAGCTGGCCAGCCTCGTTGCGGGCGAAGTTGGCCCACACCTCGAATGGACTCTGGATCGTCTCGGCCAGCAGCGGCAGATACTTCTCCCGACCATCCAGGCGAGAGGGCTTCTCTAGCCAGTGCTCAATCACCTGGTCGGTTAGCAGCACCTCCGCGCCGGATGGATCTGTCAGCGTGGTGGTGCGGCCGTACAGCTCTTGCCAGGCCTTGCGCACCTGCTGCGGGTCACGAATACCCGTGGGCAAAGGCCGGGCAATCGCAGCATCCAGGGGAACCTGGGCGGGGCGTCCGTAGTCCTCGGCGCTTCGCCCTTGCACCTCCGACCACTTGGCCGCTGCGTCCTTGGCAAGCGCGCTGTCGGCGATGTGTCGGCCGCTGGCAGCGTGGCCGACGTGATACGCCCACTCCGGTGGCGGGTCACCCTGGATGGGCGCGGGCGGCTCGCTGACCTTCCAGCCCATCGCTTTCATCTTCGCGGCCGATACGCCCAGCACCGTGCAGCGACAGCCCCAGCCATTGGGCGTGTAGTGGGTGTCCCACCAGGGATGGTCGGACGGCAGGATGACGCCATCCCATGCCTTGTGCTGCTCGCGTGGGTTGCGCACGGTGTTGTGCTTGTAGCGCAGGAACGGGAAGTTCTTGAGTGTCTCCCAGCGTCCGGCCTGGTAGGCCGTTCGCAGATTGGTGTGGTAGATGGTCGCCGTGCGCCAGGCCTGCCCGCCGGGGCTGCCTTCGCCGGTCCAGCCATGCCATCCGTTGCGCTGGACGATGTCCTGGAAGCGAGCGCGGAAATCCTCCAGCGTCTCGCCCTGTGTGATGGCCGCATCCACCGCTTCGCGCAGATCGGTCAACAGTGCATCGCGGGTGGCGCCGGCAACGACAAACGCCCGCGCGTGTTGCCCGTGCACCAGGTCATCCCACCGTCGCGTCGGCAGGTTCACCTTCCCGCGAAAGTAGCGCTCCGCCCCCGGCAGGCTGCCGAAGTTTCCCCGGATCTCAGCCACGGCTTTCGTCCAGGGCATCGAGCATGCCCGCTGCACCGGCAATAGCCAGGGCGTGCTGCATGGCCTGGCCGAACTGCGCCACGCTCAGGTTGGGCAGCAGGGCCAGCAGCCCGTCGCGGATCTGCTCCAGGTCCTGTGCGCCGTCAACCAGCTCGCGGATCGCGCCCACCCACTCGGCCACCACAGGGTCGAGCTCGGTGGCCACAAGGCGCGCCAACTGGTCCTCGCGGTCGCTCGACGACACCGAGACAGGCTGGGCGGCTGCCGCCGCAGCCCGCACACTGCTCAACGCCACCTGATCCGTTACTGGGGGAACCTGCCCCAGCACCGGCTCATCTTCGCCGGCCTCGGGGATGCCCAGCTCAGTGTGCGCCCAGGCGCGAGGGATCTGCATGCCCATGGCGACCATCGCGGGCAGCGCCGTGGCGTAGGTGCCGATGTCCTTGATCTCGGCCAGGTCGAACACCAGGCGCGGGCAACGGCGGTAGTCGCCCGGGCGGATCAGCCCATTGAGAACCGCCAAGGGGTAAACCAGGTCACGGGACAGCGTGCTGGCCAGCTGGCCAGCATCGGCGTCCTTGATCTCCTTTCGCACTTCGTTGTGCACGGTCCCCAGTGCATTGGTGCTGGTCTTGCCGTCGGCCTGGCTGGTCAGTGTGCCGCCCAGGATCGCCTTGCTCTGGCTGCGCTCGCACCAGTTCATCATCAGCTCGAAGGCTTGCGGGTCACCCTCGGCGACAGCAGGGAACTCCATGCTCATCCCCTCGGGGATGATGCCGGCAGCGTTATGGCCGATCTCCATCAACGCGCGCAGAAGTGACATTTTCTCGCGGTCGGACGCGCCCGGCGGGTACTTGCCAATGCGCATCGGGATGCCGTACACCTCCAGGAACTCGGCCAGGTCACCGACGCTGTAGTTCTTGAACAGGTAGGGCCACACCAGAACCCGGAACAGCGCTGCTCGCTCCAGATAGCCGCTCTTGGCCCTATGGGTGTGGGTGATCCATCCGAACGGGCGCAACGGTTCGCCTTCGCCGGTTCCGTTGCGCAGGCGGATCTCCTGGCGATAGCCGCGGTGCAGCTGGAACCAGGACTGCGGTCGATGGGTGATGGACTTCGGCAGCCACTCCTGGGCGTTTCGATCCCATTCGATTTCCAGGTTGGCGAAGCCCTTGCCGATGGCGTCGGTGGTATCGAACACGATGCCATCGAAGTCATCGATAGCCAGCACCATCGCCTGTAGCTGCTCGGCGGCCTTCTTCTCGGCCGCACTGGGATTGGGCGGCGCGCTGATCTTGAACGGCAGCCCCGACACTGCGCGGCGGCGCTTGGACATCTCCGAAAAAATGTGGGCGTCGCGCTCCTCGATGTCCTCAAACAGCTCGTATTGGCGGATCAAATCGCCTTGCTCGGCGGCCAGGAGAATCGAGGCCAACCGGCTGGGCGTGAGGCCACGCGATGGGTGGCCCTGGAACTCGCGCTGCAGCGAATTTGCGTGCGCGGTTTGAGGTTGTGCCAGGTCGGCCACGGTGAAGGGCTTGCCATCAGGGCCAAGAATGCGGGTTTGGGTCACCATGCTTGCGGTTCCGGCAGATTGAATTCGTCGTCCTCGGGACGCTCGTGCCCGTGGCTGGCCACGGAATCAAAGCCGCGCACTGAGCGCGGCACAGGGGTCCAGTCCATCTCGGCGCCTGGATGGCGGCTGGCGTAGTACATGAGGGCAACCGCGATAGCCGAGTCGCCATGCCGCTGGCCACCATCGCGACCAGTGGTGCGCTCGGGCACCCTGGCCACGCCCTTTATGACTCGCACCACGCGAAGGTCTGCCATCGTGTCCTTGTCACGCGGCAGGGAAATGGTGTTGTCCTCAAATGCCTTCTTGACTGGCGGCATGTGCTCTCGATACCAGCCCTCAGTGGCCATGACCAGCGCCACGCGGCTGTAGCCGAATTCCTGAGCGAGGAACTCAGAGACGGCGCTGCCATTGCCGCGAGCATCCACTGCAGCTTTGACGAACCTGGGCAAACGGTGGATAACGTACTTGGCTACCTGTTCCTGCTGCCGGTGCGGCATGTTGCGCAGTTCCAGAATGAACGGCACTTTGCGCACCAGCGTCTGCGTGATCTGCGCAGGCATCATCACAGTGAGATCGCCTGTCCGGCCGAAATCCTGCCCGTAGATGCTCTGTAGCTCAGGGTCCAGCTTGTCCAGATGTGGTCCAACTTCGTCATCCAGCCACGTCTGCACTGCCTCCCATCGGAAGTGGTCGTTTTCCTGCTCAAAGCCGATTGGGCAGGTGTAGCGCAGCACCGGGGCATCGGTCATGCGCGCTTCAATCAACGCCGCACTGAGCCATGCGCCGCTGCCCTGGGACGGAATGCAGTCGAGCTCCTCGGCGGCTGCATCTCCATAGGTGCCGTACACCTCGGCAATGAACTCCTCCTCCGCTTCCTGTGACCAGGTCTTGCCCAGGCGCATGCAGACACGCCGGTAAAGGCCTTCTTCGACGGCCTCACGGAAGGGCACGCGGTGGATCGATCCGCGACGACCACCCGCGCGGATCTCCTCGATCAGCTCATTGAATGCGTTGTCATGGCCGTCGTGGGTGGAGATGAGGCGAACCTTTCCGCCCCACACCAGGAACGCAACAGCTGCCTTGAGCAGCTCCTGCAGATCATCGACGAATGCGGCTTCGTCTCCCACCAGCACGCCCTGGCGACCACGCAACTTGCGCGGCCGGCTGGCCAGTGCCGTGATCTTGAATCCACTCTCCGGAAAGCGAATGGTGAAGGTCTTGATGTGCTTGTCATCCTCCTCCTCATCCCAAAAGCCTTCCTCCACCAGTCCGGCCGCATAGTTGAACGCCTTGGCCCACATGGCGCAGGCCTGAATGTACTCCTCGGTCATTTCCTTGTCGGTGCCGAGGTAGTACACGTTCTGACCGCCCGCGTTCTTTGCACTGGCAGCAATCAGCACGTTGTCGGAAGCCTCTGCCCAGGTGATGCCGGTACGGCGTCCCTTCTCCATGAGTTTGAGGTTGGCGGGATCGGCGATCCAGCGCTGCTGATACGGCATCAGTGCCGCAGGCACGTCGGCGGCGGCAGTGTTCGGAACAAGCTGGCGGGCGCGCTCATTCATTCGGTGCGGATTCCCAGGATCTGAGAGCGAATGTCAGCGGCGGCAGCGGCAGACAGCCCGCCGCTCTTGACGACCTTCTCCAGCTTGGTAGCCTGCTCGCGCACCAAGGCATCGCGCGCTTCCTGCATGATGGCGCGCCGCACATTGACGCTGACGCGCTGGGTGTCCATCGCATCCTTCGCGGCGCGGGCCAGCTTGCGGATCTCATCGATGCTCACGTTGTCCTTTTCGTGAGCCCGCAGCGCCGCGTTGGTGGCCAGAGTAGTGATGGCCTGGCCGAGGAGCGCGCCCGCCTTCTCGCCAACACCTTCGCCCAACTCCCCAACCACGGCTTGGGACACGGCCTCGATCTCGCGCATGCGCCCGGTCAGCTCGGCAAACCCCGCCCCGTAGCGATGCAAGGCGGAACGGGAGATGTCGGCCGCAGGCTGTCCTGGGAACTGCTGTTGCAGTGCCTCGATCATCTCGGCCAGCGTGAGGCGATCTTCGCGCAACAGCTTCTCGATGAACGTCCGCTGCTCTGCTGGCAGGCGCTGAATGCTGGACTTGCCGCGACGGCGTGGTGTGGTGCTCATCGTCGTTACCGGGGGCTGGGGCGGCTGACACCGGGCACACTGGCCATGCCGCGCGAAACGTCGTGACCGCGAGCGCTCAACTCAGCAACCATCACGCCCGGCACGGGCTCATCAACGCGCACCAGCGATTGCTCGCTCAGCCAGGTCAGGTCGGTCAGCACGTCATCGCGGCTGGCGGCCACGGCCAGGACGTTGAGGCCGGCATGCAGGACCGAACTGTTGGCGCGGTAGCCGTTCTGTTCCGAGAGCAGCCGCAGCAACACCAGGCGGCGGTCCTCGCGGTGGCGCTCCGCAAAGGTCTTGTGGGACATCAGTCTTTCTCCATGAGGTGTTCTTGTACGGTTTCGAGCATGCGGTTGGTGGCGGCTGCCATTCCTTCCAGCCGGGCGATACGGTCGAACAGTTCGCCAGTTTCCTTGTGGGTCAGGTGGTGGGCGTGCTGCACCTCCAGTTTCGTGACTCGATCAGCCAGGCCGGAGTGGCGCCACCACAGCACCACACCGACCAGGAGGTTGAGAGCCACCAGTCCAGCAACCAGGACCAGTAGGCCAATGACGATGGACGCATCCCATGCGGCGGCGATCATGGGCGGAACCCTGCGCCTGCGCAGGCGGTGCAATGGCGGGTGGCTGGCACTGCCTGCAGGCGACCGACTGGGACGATGGCGCCGCACTCCTCGCATTCGGCATCGCGCATTGGCTTGGGCACTGGTTGAGGGTTGAACTGCGGGCGGCTGTGCCTGAATCGTTCCCAGGCGCGTTCGGTCACTACGTCGGCCTGGTCAGCGTCGTCTGCCACTCGGATGCCTCTTTCCTTGGATGATTTCACTCAGGTCCACCGCCACGGCGCGCAGCGTAGCCACGCGGCCTCGATTGATGAGCCCTGCATTGCCCGGTTGCCGGCTTCCGCTTTCGGCATCACGAGCCATCTGCTCGTACTCGTTCCGCAGACGGGTCAGATCAGCGACCTTGATTGTTGGCTCCGGCTTCACTGGCGCAGGCCTCCACGGGCAGCTGCAGTTGGCTGACCGCTGTGCAGTACCAGCCCCAGACGGTTGCCTCCCAGTCCGCCACCGCCTGCGTCAGCCTTCGCTGCTGGTTGCGGCAGTCGTGGTACAGCGCCGCGACCTGATCGTGATTCCCCAGCAGGGTTTCCCAGAGATCGTCCTTGGCTGCCGGCAGCTCCGGGCACTCGGCCTTGAGCGTGGCCGGCATCGGCGGGGCGGGCGGGGCGGGCGGTGGCGCCTGCGTTACTGCGGTTCCAGTGCTGCAGGACATCAACCCCGGCATGACCATTGCGCAGATCAGGACGAGCCCGCAGGAGCGCAGCGAGCTCCTGTTGTTGCTGCAGGTTGAATTGACGTTGGTTCTCACGGTCCTGCTCCTGGAGCTCGGCGATGTGGTTGAGGCGCTGGGTTGCGCGGTAGTAGTTGGCCGTGGCCTGCGCTGATTGGGTCTGCAGCGTCTTGGCCGCTTCCTGGAGCTGCTGCAGCTGCCGCTCCAAACCCTCACGCTGCTCTATGGCGGTCGATCCAGTTGCCCAGCGGTGGCCGGTAGCGAATCCAGCACCGAGCAGTGCGGCGACGGCCAGGCACAGCGCCAGCAGCAGCGTGAGGAAGCGATAGGGGCGTGTCGGGTCTGCGATCAGCATGTGGCCGCCCCCGTCCAACCCGCCGCCAGATATGCCGGCTCCAGCGTCAGCAGGATTCGCCTCGGGTAGCCGGTGTTCTCACGGTGCGCCCAATCGGCGCGGGCGCGGAAGCGCTCCACTGCTCGCCAGTCGTTCGCATCCACTCCGCTGGTATAGGCCAAGGCGCGTTCGCGGTTGAGCGCCTTTTCGCCGCCGTTGTAGGCCCGGAAAGTAAAGGCCCACCGGCTGCAATTGCTCATCCGCCCCTGGCTGTACTCGGCAACCCGGTCGAATAGCCAGCGGTCATAGAGAGCGGCTGCCAGGATGGCCTGCTGGGGGTTCCAGGGATCGAACCCTGCCAGGTCGGCGGGATAGATCGTGGCGATCCAGCGAGCGGTGGACGGCATGAACTGCGCGATGCCCTGGGCGCCCACGGGTGAGCGTGCGTTGGCGCGGAATGCGGATTCCTGGTGCAACTGGGCGGCCAGGCGTGCGGAGCTCGCATTGACACCCCACGCGCGCGACGCCGCTTGCTCCACCCGATGCCGGTACAGGGCGGATGCGGGGGCAAACTTGACACTGGCTCGGGTGGGTGTCGCTTCCGCCTTGTCGCAGAAAGCGGAGATGAACAGTGCGAGCAGCACCAGGCTGAACGCGATTGCCAGGCGCACGCCCGGATCGGGACGGCCGCGCCGAGTCATCCGATCAGTCCTGCCGCGATCATGGCCGCAGCGATCAGGGTCACTCGCCGAGTCTGCGCCATGGATTTCTCGATGCCATCGAGATAGCGCGGATCAGCGCCACGGAACAGGGTCAGGTCAACACCGTGACCGATGACCGCTGCCATCGTCAGCTTGGCCGCTGCCCAGGCGTAGGACGCCACCAGGATGGGATTGAGGATGGCCACGCTGGCCAGCAGGAACAGGCTCAGCGCCAGCCACAGCCAGATGTAGCCGATGCGGTCGAACAGTGAGCCGAGATATGCGACGGCTCGGGTACGGCGATTGTTGGGTTCCATGTGCACTCCGCTGTATGGGTAAGCGGGGTGCGTCGGTGCAGTGCACGTTGTTCGCCCCCCGGTACACACAGCTTCCGCGCGCGCGAAACTGGAGGGGGACTAAAGCACTTCAATGAAAAAGCCCCGCATGGTGCGGGGCTTCTTGTCAGATCCAACATGAAACGCCGACTAAGACGCCATGCACTTACGGGGGTAGTCGCGCCAGAGTATGGCATCGGTGCTTCCATCATCCACGCCTGGGTCGATGACAGGTGCGACCGCATCGACCATGAAGCGACGATAGCCGTCCTGGCCAACGGACACGCGCCCGCAAACCGTCCGTTTGTCGCTGCCAATCCTGACATCATCGAAGACGGCAACTGTTACGCCCGCCTTCTCCATTATCGCGCTCTTGGCGGAGGCAATCCTCCAGCTTGAGTACCCCCACATTGACCAAACTAGACCGCCAAGCACCACAACCGCGATCCCGATCCCCACAGACCATTCCACTTTCCCAAGCACTGGCCGGCTCATCATCTCTCCTTAGAACTCGAAATTCCGCTGCACCTTGGCGAGATGCAGCTGGCGTTGCTGACGGATGATCTCGTAGACCCTGACCTCAGTCAGCCCGTACTCGGTCACCAGCTGCGCAATGTTACCCCGCTTGGCCCTGCGATAGATTTCAGCGTCCCGCAGCGCGTTGCGCAGTCGCATTCCCTGCGGAATGTAGATTTGGCGGCCACCGGCATACTCGGCTTGAGCCAGCATCCCTGCAAGGGCCAGGCGAGTCGCCTGTTCCTCATCCAGGCCTGCGCGGCGGAACGCAGCCTCCATGACCGCGACCAGCGCGACCAGGGTGCCCTCCCACTGCTTTTCGGTCAGATCCAGCGGTGCGGCCGCGATCAGCTCGGCGGCTGCATCGGCGTCCGGTGTTCCGACCCAATCGCGTTGCTCGATCATCAGCGTTCTCCGTACTTCTCGTGCGCCTCTGCGCGCTCGCGCTCGGCGTCGTCGTCGGACATTTGACCCAGCGATACCATCTGGCTGATCCAGGCCAAGCGCTGGTCCAGCCTGGACTCTCCTGCACCGGGATTGACGCGAGCGGTGGTGCCGAGGTGTCGGCCGGCTCTGGCGTTTTCCTCGCGCTCGCGCTCAGCAACCGCATCGGCTTGGTCGGCCAGCCCGAACACAACCGCGCGGAGGTAGCCGTGGGACTCCAGCGGCAGGTTGAGGTTCGGCCGTGCCACAAGCATCTGATCGATGCCGGCGACCCAGTGGCGAACCTGCGCCGGCCGCCGAATTCCTCCGCGCTCGTCCTTACAGACTGTGCCAGCAGCGACCAGGTCGGCGATCTCCTGGGCGAGCTTCACTGCACGCCCCATGCGCAGGCCCTGTTTGGCTGGTTTGAACAGGCCAAGATAAGCCAGCACGGCTCGGCCGAGCTCCGGCGGCATCGGTGCCACGGTGAGCGCGAGACGCTTGCCTTCCTCCTCCAGGAGAAAGGAGTTGATGTGGCCCTGGCAACCACAATCGGGACAGGTCGCTCTCATCAGTGCGTCCGCTGATCCTTCAACGTGAAGATGGGCGGGGCATCCAGGCTACCCAGGGCTCCCTCCAGAAATTCCCTTACATACGCGTCCTCTCGTCCATTGGCGCGCAGCAGTTCGATTCCGACCAGCACAACGCTGGTCAGATACTGAATCACCTGCGGCGGTGGGAGCGTCTTGATGCGCTCGAAGGTTACGCGCAGGGCTTCGCCAGTGGCCTTCTGCCGCTCTTGTTCCCGCTCGGCGTCGGTTTCGGTGTTGCTCATCCTTCTCTCCGGTTGCAGTCGATCTGTAGCGCAGCAATCAGGCTGTGCAGCTGGTCATGCTTGAGGAACTCCAGGCGGTCCACCTGGAACATGCGCAGCGACATTGCATGCGCGTAGCTCCAGGGGCGCCGGGCGCTGGCCAGCAGCGCCTCGACTTTCCGCAGCATCGGCACCTGGTCGGTATCCTTGGGGCGGTCCGGGTGCGGCTTGCCCGGCTTGGCCTTCCAGCCGAGCCGGGTCAACTCAGCCAGCACTGCGTCTCGCTCGCTCGGTGACATCTGCGTGGATGACTGCTTGCCTGTCACTCGCTGCAGGAGTGCGCGATAGCCAGCCTCATCCATGCCGAGCTCCTTCTGCGCAACCTTGATCTTGGCGATCTGTGCGCGGCGCAGCGGGTCGGTTGCAGGCTTCATAGGTGACCCTCCGGCACCCGTGCTGACCATCCAGCGCGGATCAGCTCGATGCTTGCGCAGGTGCGGTTGAGGTGACGGCGCAGGGCAGCTGCCGAAGGCCAGCCGGGATCGTAGATCGTTCCCGTTCCCTGCTTGACCATGGCGGCAGTGCGACGCTTGCCCAGGCTCTTGACCATCCGCGCTTGCTGAGCCCGGCTATAGATGCAGATTTTAGAGGGGCGGTAGAACTTGGCGCCGATGGGACTGCTTTCCTGCATGTACTCCTGTTTTATCTTCCCATCAACGAACACGACAACCGCGTATCGCAGCGTTTTGATCTGCCGTACCTGGATCACCAGCCGGTGTTCATCAGCGATCAGCTCCACGTCACCCCCGTAGGGCGTCGCAAGTGCCTTCTCGACCTGCGCCCACTGTTCTTTGCTCAGCGGTGACTTCTTAGACGCTGACATCGCAAGGCTCCTTGTCGCGGAAGCAAACGAGGCTCGGGGCGCTGATGTGGCGCACCAGCCGCCAAGGGAACACGTCACCACGGGCCTCGATGTAAGCGGCCGCCCGCTGGATGTACCCCATGGCCTCTGGAGAGCGCGGATCATCGGCACAGGTCAGGTCATAGAACGTCAGCCCTTCGATGTCCTGCTGGCGGGCAAACAGCTCGATGTCGGCGCGCACGGTCGCATCGGCCACGGCCAGTGCCAGTTCGGCGAGCGCCGGGGAGACACGGCCGCTCACAGCGACACCGCCGAAAGATCGAGCGTGATGGGCTGATAGGCGCCATCCTTGTCCCGCTGGTACACGCGGACGTAGGACTTGCTGCCCATGACCTGGACAGCTTCACCAATGGCGCGCATGGCTTCTTGCCAGCGCGGATCGTCAATCTCCAAACGCCGCAGCTGCAGCACCTGCCCAGTGCGGATGTTTCCCTGCTGGTCGACACGGAACGCATCATTGATGATGGTGCGGATCTCGGTTCTCGCGCCCTCGGTCCATTCAGCCAGGCACTGGTCGATGAGAGCCTTGGCAGCCAGCAGACGTTCGTCAAACTTGATAGTTTCCTGGAACTGCCGGATTACCTTGTACTGGCCATCGTAGGCCACCAGCGTGACGTTGCCTTTCTTGCCGCCGATGTGGACGCGGTACTGCTCTGCGCTGAGGGATACGAACGCGGCGATGCTGTTGAACGCATGGCGCTTGAAGTCGGCCATCCGCTTGTGCAGATCCTGAGCGCGCTCGGCGAGCTCCTGCACCAGCTCATCGCGCAGCTTGTCGATTTCCTTGATGTGGCTTTCCGGGACCAGGTGGCCCTTCGCGTCCTGGCGATAGCCATCCGGGATTGTGGTTGATTGCATGGGTGGGATTTCCTTGTTCATCAGAGGGTGAGGTGGTTGCGGGCTTCTGCGAGCGCGCCATCGCACTGCATTAGCAGACGCACCAGCGGCGCCGGCAGTCCGGCGGCGCGGGCGTCCAGTGCGGTATCCAGGACATCCTGGGCGATGGCCTCCAGGCGCTGCTCAACAGCCAGCGCACGCGAGATGTTCTGCTGAGGGCTGGTCGGTTCGGGTTCCGGCACTGCTGCATGCGCGGTGCCGGTGGTGCCACGGACCAACCAGAGCATCTGCGGATCGTTGCCCTGGCGCTCGACTTGGTTGCGGTCGATCAGCTCCTCCAAGGTGTCGTCGATGTCCAGCGGACGCGCATCGTGCAAGGTGGTGGCCAGCTGCGCGCGCGTCATGCAGCCGCCTGCCTGGTCGATGGCCTCCAGGATTCGCTGCAGCAGCTGCTGCAGCGACTTGGGGAAGGGAACATGCTTCGTCATGGCGTCTTGCTCAGTGCAGTCCGCCGGTCGAGGTGGACTGGCACACGTCCCACTCCACCTGGCAGCCGTGGAAGGGCGTCGCCATCTTCGTGCGGGTCACCAGCTCGCCCTTGCGCTCGCGGATGTGCTGGGCACCCACCAGCGAGTCGCCGCGCGGGCGGTCAATCACGATCACGGGCCGGGCGCCCGTGATCGAGACGGAACGAGCCGTGAGGCCCTTGTCGGCCAGGGCATTGATGGCCTCCAGTGCGGCGGTCAGCTGATGCTGGATGGCGGTGCGGTTCTTGTCGGTGGTGTTCACGGGAGACGCTCCTGGTTGTCGGTATGGGTCGTTTGAGCGGCACTTGCGATGGCTTCATTGCTCCACTGCAGCAACTGGCCGATGGTCAGCGAATCAAATGGGGTGGCCAGCGCGTAGCAGCGCTGGACGATCAGGCAGCGGGCTGCCAGGGCTTCGGGTGACGCCAGCCTGGCGATGCCGCCCACTGCAGAAACCAGGTCCGCTGTCAGGTGGGAAATAGATGTGGTCACACCATCACGCCCAGTTCTTTGGCGGCGTAGCGGATGGACTCGCAGCAAATCCGCTCGTTCTTCGCCTGGGAGTAGATCGAGGCGAGACGCAGCACCTTGTTCAGGACGCGGAGTGCTCCGGGAAGGTCGGCGATCTGGCGGATCTGATCGCGGCAACCGGCGTCGGCAATGTTCCAGGCATCAATGATCGCGTCGGCGTCACCCTTGACCACTTTGTGAATGACCAGGCGCTTGCCAACCCGGCTATACAGGCGATCCAAGAACGGTGCGCGGTTGCCGCCGGTCATCTGAGTGATGACGCGATCATTACCGCACAACACGAGGCCGATGCTGGTCTGGTTGTTGATGGCCCGTACCATGTCCAAGGCCTGCACGGTCAGGTGCTGTGCTTCGTCCAGGATCAGCAGGCCACTGGTGTTGCGCACCTTCTGGAAGATGGCCCGCTGGATGTAGGCGGCGGTGTTGACCAGGTCGCGCAGGCCCATGACTGCTGCAATTTCCTGCAGGCAGGTAAGCACGCCACCCGTGGCCGGGGTCAGCTCGACGTGCCAGACGTTCGGGCTCACTGCTGCATACCGCTTGTTCGTGACGGTCTTGCCCAGGCCCGCACCGCCAGCGATCACCGCGATGTCGCCTGCCATGTGGGCGTACTGCAGTACGGCGCGCAGCTTCTCGCTGGTCGGAGTGGTGACGAACTCAGGGCCTTCCGGCAGCTTGCCGCTACTGATTCGCTCATCGCGGACATTGAGCCAACCGGCCAGCTTGCGAGCCACGTTTTGCTGGTTGCCAGCGTAAGTGCCGCCCAGGAACTGCGACAGCGTGGCGCTGCTGATGTCCGATTCCTTGGCCAGGCGGGCCTGGCTCAGATTCTTGTCTTCCTCCAGGGTGATACGCAGACGGTCGCGCAGATCGGCGAGCTGCTCCGGGCTCAGTTCTTCAGGGGTGGTTGAGGTGACGGCCAGATTCATCGTGTTGGGTTCCTTGGATTGGTGCGGGTGCAGCGGGGCAACGGGTGGAAGGGGCTGACGTTTGAGCGCGGCGAGCTTCGATCTGCGGCGGGCGATGCCGCCGCCTGCTGCTGTTGCTTTCGGGTTGGTCCGGGTGTCTACGCCGGATCGGAATCGGGCTTGGGCTTGGTGTCGGAGTGGGTGGGAACCTTCATTGCGGATGCGTTGGAGGTAGGCCTGTCGGCGCTGGTAGCCGGTTGCAGGATTGGTCTGCATCAGGCCTCTCCATCAGGCGTGGTCCACAGGCTGTTCCTGCGCTGCTGGGCCTGCATTCGGTCCATCAGGGACACGAACGCGCTTTCGTTGTCGTCGGTGCCAGTGCGCAGGCGCTCGGTCGGTTCGGCTTCCTGCAGGCGCGGCGACTGGCGACGGCCGAACAGCGGGGCGACCACGCCTGCGGGCGGCAGCGACTCGGGCATCGGTGCGGGGAGCTGGTTGGCAACGCTGGCCGCTTCCATCCGGCGCTCAGCATCCAACTGCTTGCGGGCGGCCTGGCGATACTGCTTTTTGGCCCTGGCGTGTTCCCGAGCCGCGCCGGTATCGGCGAAGCCCACAGCGGCGATGCAGTCCAGTTGGCCGATGTAGACGTTGGCCAGCGTGTACGCATGCACAGCCTGGTGCAGATGCTCCGGATCAAAGCGGAGCATCACCTTCTGGCCTGCAAACGGGGCGATTGCATCGCTCCAGTAGCGGTTGCCGGACAGGCGCACGCTGCTATCACGGCGGTCACAGGTGACCACGTCCGTGGACAGGAGCATTTCCCGCAACTGCTCAGGCGATGCCTTGCGGATCGTGGCCTGTGCATAGCTGGCCTCAAAGGCGACATCAAAGCTGCGACCTGCAGCCGTGCGCGTGCGCCGGCCTTCGCGGGCGTTGTGAGCTGCAATTTCCTCATTGAGGACACGCACGAACTCATCCAGCGGAATGGCCTTGCTGCCGTAGTTCTCCGGCTTCGCGTCGGGCTTGTTGCCGGTGTAGGCGCCGGCAAATGCCGGATGCTTGGCAATCCTGTCACAGAGGTCGCGCCACGCACGCTCGATGGGCTTGGCCTGGCCGTGGTATGGGGTTGCCCAGTGGATCTCGCACCCCATCGCCGTCAACAGGCCGGTCGGATCGTCCTCTTTCACCTTGAAGCGGAAGCGGTTCGCAGTGCCGCCAGTCAGCATCTTGGAGGCGAAGCCGCGACCGTTGTCCAGCCAGACTTTGCCGGGAATGCCATAGCGCTCGATCACGTCACGGAACGCGAAGCGTGCAAGGTCCGAGGATTCGGTTTCGGCGATGCGGTAGCCAAGCAGCTTGCCGCTGTAGAGATCCTGGACGCCCACCATGATGGGGCGCGCAACCGTGCCGTCCGGCCAACGTGCGAACACGTCGAACTTGTGGCCGTCGCTGTTCACCGCCTCCAGGGCGTGGAACACGCTACGGTCGCGCTCCTGAGCCGGGAACGTTTGGTTGAATCGCTCCTGGCCCTCGCGGGCCAGCACCAGCACGGCGCGGGGCAGTTCTGCCTCAACACGGCGGGTAAACGTCTTGGCACAGGGCAATGCTGGCCAGTCCTTGGTGACGGCGATGCGCTGCAGGCGGTCATAGCAGCTCTGTGCGCTGGGGGCCTCGACGCGCAGATAGTCCGCCTTGAACAGGTCCCAGGCCTCGGCATGGATCTCAGCCTTCGCCTTGGTCGCGGCATACGCTGGCACCAGCAGCGCCAAGCGGTGCTGCCTCTCCGCGTTGGCGACCAGTGCCGCCCAGCGGCCCAGGCTGGCCACGCTCACGCCGCCGGCCTGGTCGCGCTGCATCTGAGTGGCGACGATCTGGCGCGCGGCCATCAAGGGATGACCCGCTGCCTGCAGCGCCTCAACCGCTTGCAGGGCGCGCAGGCGGCGCGCGGCTTCGTCTTTCAGATGCTGCGGCACGGCTTCGTAGCGCTTCCATGCGGACGCGATGGAATCGACGTTGGCCTGGCGAACCACCACAGCGCGCTGCGGGTTTTCACTGACCTGGCCGGCGATCACAACTGCGGCCTGTACGTCCGGCGGCAGCGCATCAACGGAATACAGGCGGCGACGGCCACCCCGAGTCGCCTTTTCCTCGAACGCCCAGTTCTCGCGCTTGGCGCGGATCTCGACGGCTCGCTTGGTCTTGCCCAGGCTGCTGGCCAGGGTGGCCAGATCCAGCATCGAGCGTGTGGGCATGTTGCCGTCCGCCATCAGGAGGCCCTCGCGCTCAGGCGATGCAGCTGGCGCAGGCGCTGGTTGGCAACGACTCGCTCACGGTGGGCGCGGCCGATTTCCACGTCCAGGGTTTCGGCGCCGAGCAGCAGCTGACCACCAATGACCTGGGCCTGCCACTCAGCCAGCAACGTCCCGCCGCAGATCACCTCCAGCACAGGGGCAACCCACAGGGGAATGTTGAATGTCCCCCGGCTGGGCGCGGTGTACCCGTCGAGCATCGCCTTGGAGACGTTCTGGCCGGTCAGGCGGCTGGCGCGGGCGGCTACTTCGTGCCGGTCCAGGCCTGCAGCGTGCGCTGCCTCCAGCATCTGGCCGACCAGCACGCTGACGGACTTGCGGTAGTCCATGGTGCCGTTGACCTGGGCCGACGGGCGTGGGGTCAAAAAGAAGTCATAGGGTTGGCTGGGCTGACGATTCATCCTTGCGTCTCCTGCTCGGTGGGGGCGCCTGTGCGCCTGGGGGAAGCGGTAGATAGAGGCGCTATTCATTGCGGGGCGCCAATTTGTGGATTGCGGCCTGTCCGCAGGCTGCTAGGCTTTGCACCAGGGGGTAGCAGCGGTTTGCGACCCCCTGGGCCACGGTTCGGCTTACCGTCGGCGCCGTACCGACTGGGCCAGATGGCCTGGGGTTCCATTCCGAGTGCCTCTGCAATCAGAGCCTCGGCTTGGGGGTACGGCCGACGGAGAGCGGGATTCAGGCTCGCCCCGTTGGTGTAGCCATTCAGTAGCGCGATCTGCCGCAGAGAGATTTCCTTGCGATGCAGCGCCGCTACGATGTCGGCGGCATGCCAGTCCTTAGCGGGACTGGCTTTTCTCGGGGTATTCGTTGCTGACATTTCGTACCTGTCATTTGAGCGATGACTACGGGGCAGATGCTAAACCCATTTGGGTGCTTGTCAACACCCAAACGTGTTTCGCACTTGGTCAGTGACGACACAAATGGGTGTTTTCGGGATTCTGTCTTTATGAAACAAATACTTATGGGAAGTGCGAAACGATGAATCACGCAGAAAACTTGATTCGCACTTCCAGCGAGGAAAGAGCGAAACCCGAATGGGTGTCGATAGGCGCGCGACTGGCAACCGTTCGGGGGTCGAGGACTCAGGGGGAGATGGCCACCCTGATTGGGGTGTCGAAGAACACCTATGGCCGCTTCGAGCGCGGCCTGAGAGAGATTGGAGCGGAGTGCCTGGGGGTCTTGGTCCAGCAGGGCTGGAACGCCAATTGGCTGCTGACAGGCTCAGGCGATGAGCGACTGGATGCAGGCGCGATTCCGCGTCAAAACAATGACTTGCGGCAGTCTCAGGTAGTGAGCCAGTCGTCTGTGAAGATCGCCGCGCAACTGCTCCAGGAGGCGCTTGATGACGCGGATGCTGTGCTGGCCCCGGCCCAGTACGGCGAGGCGCTTGTTCTGCTGGCGCAGCTGCTGGAAAAGGGACTGCCGGAAGCGGACGTAAGACCGTTTGCCAAGCAGACAGTCGGGATGATCGGAACAGGGGCTAAGGATGCAGGAGCAGCGGCAGCTGGTAAGTAGGTTGAGGGCAATTCTGCAGGACGCTGTGCCTCGGAATCATTGGGAGACAAGGCTTTCGGACCCTGCGCCGGCAATGCCAGTGCATCTGCGCCGCGCTCGCGCACGCTATGAAATTCAGGATCTCGCTGCTCGTTATGGGTGGCAGCGGGAGGTTGAGAGGGATCTGTTCCGCCTGGGGGCTCCATCCCTCAAGTACCTCAGCCAGGAGCAGCTCGATCAGGTGCTGGTCAGGCTGAGAGGCCTGGAGGATTGCCTGCAGAACACATGCGATCCGCCAGACGGGCCGCCAGCCCGTTGAAGCCCCTTTGAACGCAAGTCAAACGGCCGCCAGTGATGGCGGCCGTTTCGCATTTCTGATGTCCAAATGGCTCAGGCTGGGCGCATTTCGCAAACCGAGCTCTATCTATCGATAGAGGCCACTCAACGAGCAGAACGCTTGGGGCGCGGGGCTTTCGTCCCATTTCATCCCGTTTCATCCCGTTTTTTCCCCTTTCTCAATCTCTAAGTCCCCCAACAGCAGGCCCAACAGGCCACGGCGCTTGAACCACCACTCCAGCGGCAGCGTCACCAGCGGGGGGATCGCCGCCAGCAGCGCCAGGGCACTGGCCCACCACGGCCAGCGCAGGCGCATCGCCGCGAACAGGGTGACCGCCACGTAGACCAGGAAGGCCACGCCGTGCAGCGGCCCGAACAGCTTGACCAGTGCCACGTTGGCCATCGGGCCGTACTTCATCCACATGCCGATGAGCAGGCCGGCCCAGGTCACGGCCTCGATGAAAGCGACCGCCGCGAACAGGCGTCCGGTCGGGTGCATGGGGGAACGTTGGGTCACGCGGGGCTCCGGCATCGGGTATCAAATGCGAATGATACGCAGATGCGCGATCCCTGTAGAGTCGAGCCATGCTCGACTGCCTATGCCTCGGCAGCTGAAGGAGAGCATCAGCAGTTCAGCGAGCGCAACGGCAAGAGCGTGTCCACCAAGGTGGACACCTACCGGAGCATATGCGGCAGAACCTGCTCGCCGATCTCGCGCAGCACTTCATCCATCGGCCGCCCGTTGTCGACCAGATTGAACATCACATGTGCCACGCCCTGCGCATGTACGCGCAGCAGGTAGTCACGCAGGCCATCGCGGCCCACCTTCAGGCCCAGCGGCAGCGGCTCGGCCGGCGCCTGCGGATCGGCCTGCAGGTCCAGCAGCATCGACTGCACGAACGGCTTGCCTGGCCCACCGCGCTGCACCAGCGCCTGCTGCCACAGGCCGATCCGTCCCTCCTGCGCAGCTTCCTCGCGGTGATAGGTGGCCCAGCCCTCGGCTTCGCGCGCGATCCACTGCAGGCTCTGCCGTGCCGTGCCCACCACCAGCATCGGGATGCGCGTGGCCGGCGCGGGCAGCACATCGAAGCCGCCGGTCGCCTCCAGCACGGTCGCCCGTTCGTTCGTATCGGGGGACAGCGCCGCGCGCAGCAACGACCAACGCTCACGGAAGGTCGCCGCCCTGCCCTCCAGGTCCTCGCCGAACGCGGCGAACTCCTCTGGGCGGTCACCCGAACCCAGGCCCAGCACGAAGCGCCCATCACTGATCCGGTCCAGGCTCAGTGCCGACTTCGCCACCTGCAACGGCTGGCGCAACGGCAGCACGATCGCTGCGCTGCCGACCACGATGCGCCCGGTCGCGGCCGCCAGCATGCCCAGCCACAGGAACGGATCGTCCAGTGCACTCGCTGTCGCGTCTGGTCCCTGTGGGAC
Source organism: Stenotrophomonas sp. S4 (assembly GCF_054187805.2). Lineage (NCBI taxonomy): Bacteria > Pseudomonadati > Pseudomonadota > Gammaproteobacteria > Lysobacterales > Lysobacteraceae > Stenotrophomonas > Stenotrophomonas sp. S4. Next base: position 2,714,904 of record NZ_CM196188.1, read on the forward strand.
CATCAGCGGCACGTCGCGCGTCCACAACGCGGCGAAGCCAAGATCGTCGGCCAGCCGTGCGATGCGCCGCGCCTCGCGCGGATCGGCCAGCCCGTGCGCCGCAACGGGCGTCATCAGGCCCAGGCTCAGTCCCTGTTGCGGAAACAACGATGCGTAGGCGGGATTGAATTCACTCATGCCACCAGCTTAGCGTGCAGGTACCCGGCGACGATGACACGCCACACACCACAGGAAGAACGCTGCATGCCGAAGATCCGCCCCGCTCATGTCGATGACCTGCCTGCGATCAGTGCGGTGTGCCTGGCCGCGTTCAACGAGGCAGTGGCACCGTCGCTCGGCGCGGCCGGCATCGCCACCTTCGGCAGTGTCGCTGCAGCCGATGCGTTCGCCGCGCGCCTGCAGGGTGACAACCACATCCTGGTGGCCGAGCAGGATGCGCGCGTGGTCGGCGTGGTCGAACTGAAGGAGGGCCGGCACCTGGCGATGCTGTTCGTCGATCCCGCCTGCCAGGGCCAAGGCATCGGCCATGCGCTGTTCGAGGCGGTGCTGCCGCAGGTGCGCGAACCGGTGCTGACCGTGCGTGCCTCGCTCAATGCGGTGCCGACCTACCTGCGCTATGGCTTCGTGCTGGATGGCGAGGTCGGCGAGTTCAACGGGCTGGTATACCAGCAGATGGTGCGGGCGGCGCCGCCTTCGGCAGGGGCGGATCCTGGTCCGCACTGAGCTCCGGCCCACATGCCCTGCAACATGCCCGATATAAGCAAACTGAATCAGCACCTGCGCCGGCCGTTCCTACAATGGCCTGTCACCCTGCCCTTCGAGATGCTGCCGATGCGCGTCGCGCTTTCCGTGTTGCTGCTGGCTTCGGCGCTGAGCGCCTGCACCCCGGCCCCGGTTTCCACCGCCAGTTCCGCCGAGGCGCCCGCGCCGGCCAGCTCCATCGCCTGGCGCCAGGGGGACGTCGACGATGCCTTCGCCGAGGCCGCCGACAGCGGCAAGCCGGTGCTGCTGTACTGGGGCGCGGTCTGGTGCCCGCCGTGCAACCAGCTCAAGGCCGGCCTGTTCAAGGATCCGGCGTTCATCGCGCTGACCAGCAAGTTCGTGCCTGTCTACCTGGATGGCGACGAGGAAGGTGCGCAGGCCTGGGGCGAGCGCTTCGGCGTGCGCGGCTACCCGACGCTGATCGTGCTGGACCCGCAACGCAACGAAATCACCCGCGTCGCCGGTGGCAATGACGCCGCCGAACTGACCCGGGCCCTGACCGTGGCCGCGGGCCGCCGCAGTGCTGTTGCTGCCACCCTGGCCACCGCGTTGGCAACGCCGGACCGACTGGCCGCCGAAGACTGGCAGGTGCTGGGCGACTACGGCTGGGAGGTCGACGCCAACCGCCTGGCCGGCGAGCGCAACAGCCAGGACGTGCTGCGCCAACTGTCCAAGGCCGCACCCGACGCCGCCCTGCAGCGCCGTTTCGCGCTGCTGGCCCTGGCTACAGCCGAAAAGCCCGATGCCTCACCCACCGAAGTGCGCGAGGTGCTGCAGGCCGTGCTGGCGCAACCCGCCGAAGTCCGTCGCAACCGCGAGCTGCTGGGCTATGCCGGCGCCAAGCTCGTAAAGCGGGCCAGCGCGGGCCCGGCCACGTCCAACACGCTGGGGCAGCAGCTGCTGGTTGCACTGGAGCGGGCAGATGCCGAACGCGGCGACCGCGCCGACGATGCGTTGTCGCGCGCGCTGACCGAAGTCTCGCTGGCCCGCCAGCAGCAACCGAAGGGCGCGTTGCCGGCAGCACTCGTGGACCGGGTCAAGCAGCGCGTGGCCGCGGCCGATGCCGCCGCCACCGATGCGCATGCACGCCAGGCCACGATCAGCAGCGCGGTGTACGCATTGCGCGAGGTCGGTGACGACGCCGGTGCCGAGGCCCTGCTACTGGCCGAACTGAAGCGCAGCGAGCAGCCGTACTACTACATGCCCGAGCTGGCCGAACTGGCCGAGCAGCGTGGCGACACCGCCGGGGCGCTGGAGTGGTTGAAGCGTGCCTACGATGGCGCGCAGGGCCCCGCGACGCGCGTGCAGTGGGGCGTGCTGTACGTGGAGGGCCTGCTCAGGCTGGCGCCGGACGATGCGCCGCGCATCGAGCAGGCCACGTCCTCGCTGATCGCCGAACTGGAAGCACAGCCTTCGGGCTACCACCAGCGCACCCGCCAGCGCTTCGAGCGCCTGGCCGCGCAGTTGAAGGCGTGGAGCAGCAAGCACCAGGGCGCGGAGACGCTCGCGCGGTTGCAGCAGCGGATGCAGCAGGCCTGCGGCGAGCAGGTGGATGGCGCGTGCAAGGAGTGGTTGAGTTGATGAAAGCGCTGGCGGCTGGTTCGCCGGCCGGCGCTTTTGTTGATATCGGTTGTGGCGGGGGGAGCGCATCAGCGCGCCGGTGAGGGTGCGGAAAGCGGGTTCTGGTAGTGCCGGCCGCTGGCCGGCAACCCGACCTTCGTTGATTGCCGGCCAGCGGCCGGCACTACCATTCCGCTCCTGCTCCTGCCTTTGATTCCGTCTCCACACCAGCGCAGGGAGCTTTCCTGCAGGGGCTGATGGGAAGAATCAAGGCGATAAACGCGCACGCATTTCAATCCCGCCTCTTGACCTCAACCAATGTTGAGGTGCGATAACGATCTCCGCACGGCCAACCCCCTGGCCTTCCCCACGGAGATTGCTTCGATGTCGTACTCGCTTCCCCCGCTCCCCTACGCCTATGACGCCCTCGAGCCGCATTTCGATGCGCGCACGATGGAAATCCATCACAGCAAGCACCACCAGACCTACGTCAACAACCTCAATGCCGCCATCGAGCAGGCCGGCATCGCCGAACAACCGGTCGAGGCGCTGATCGCCAACCTCGATGCCGTGCCCGAGGCGCAGCGCGGCGCGGTCCGCAACAACGGCGGCGGCCACGCCAACCACAGCCTGTTCTGGACCGTGCTCAGCACCAACGGCGGCGCGCCCGATGACGAGCTGGCCGCGGCCATTGATCGTGACCTCGGCGGTTTCGATGCCTTCAAGGACGCCTTCACCAAGGCTGCGCAGACCCGTTTCGGCAGTGGCTGGGCCTGGCTGACCAGCGATCGTGATGGCGGCCTGCAGGTGGAAAGCAGTGCCAACCAGGACAGCCCGCTGATGGGTGCAGCCGTCGGCCTGTCCGGCAATACCCCGATCCTCGCACTGGACGTCTGGGAGCACGCCTACTACCTGCACTACCAGAACCGTCGCCCGGACTACATCGGCGCCTTCTTCAACATCATCAACTGGGCCGAGGTCGGCCGGCGCTACCGCCAGGCCCGGGCCTCATGAGCGGCGAGACACTGCCGTACGCCGGGCCGTGGGCGGGGGTCTTCCCCGCTCCGGCCCCGGTGCCGTCGGTCGAGATGCCGCCGCGTGCATTGCGGCGGCTGCTCGGCCATTTCCCGACCGGCGTCGCCATCGTCTGCGCACGCGATGCGCAGGGAAAACCGGTCGGCCTGACCATCAACTCGTTCGTGCCGGTGTCGCTGCAGCCGCCGCTGGTGTTGTGGAACCTGGCGCTGCACGCGCAGAGCCTGTCCACCTTCCAGCGCGCCACCCGCTTTGCGATCAGCGTGCTGGCGGCCGACCAGGAAGCACTGGCACGGCGCTTCGCCGATCCGCAGGTACGCAACCGCTTCGACGATCTGCCACTGCTGGACGACGACGAAGACGCACCACCGCGCATCGCCGGTGCGGTGGCCCATCTCACCTGTACCCGCCACGCGCAGTGGCCGGTGGGTGATCACCTGCTGCTGGCCGGTCGCATCATCGAGGTACACGAGAACGGCGGTGCGCCGCTGCTGTTCCATCGCGGCCGTTTCCAGCCCGGACCGGCCGAACTGCTGGTGGAGGTGCGCGGATGAACATCGAGGCTCTGGAATGCATGCTCGCCGCCGGCAAGGACGGCGCGCTGCTGCGCTTCGGCCTGGGCAAAGGCTGGCTGGATGCCGGCAACCCGGTGCGTGCGGCGACCCATCTTGGCCGTTGCGTGGTGCTTGATCCGCAGTATTCAGCGGCGTGGAAGCTGCTCGGCAAGGCCTGGCTGGCCAGTGGCCAGCCGCAGGCCGCGCGCGAAGCATGGCAGCGCGGGCTGAGCGTGGCCGGCAGCAAGGGCGACCAGCAGGCACGCAAGGAAATGCAGGTGTTCCTGCGACGCCTGGACCGCGAGCAGGCGGACCTGGCGAAAGCGGGCTGAGTCGATCAGCCCGCGTTGGCCGGTGCCGGTGCGGACATGATGTCCGACATTGGCAGGCGGCGCGGCTTGCTCGGGAATGCGTGGCGCAGGATGCGCCAGACCACCTGGCCGAACTGGCGCGGCAGCGAACCGTTGTTGTAGTGCTGGCCGTAGCGGCGGCAGATGTCCTTCACTTCCTTGGCGATGGCCGCATAGCGGTTGGCCGGCAGGTCCGGATAGAAGTGGTGCTCGATCTGGTGGCTGAGGTTGCCCGACAGCACGTTGATCAGGAAGCCGCCGCTGATGTTGGACGAACCGCGCAGCTGGCGCAGGTACCAGTGGCCGCGCGATTCATTGCGCAGGCATTCCTTCGGGAAGGTTTCCGATTCGGCGGTGAAGTGGCCGCAGAAGATGATCACGTAGGTCCAGATGTTGCGCAGGCCGTTGGCAACCAGGTTCCCCAGCATCACGGTGAGGAAGAACGGGCCGGCCAGCAGCGGGAAGAACACGTAGTCCTTCAGCACCTGGCGCAGCATCTTGCGCGCCACCGGGCGGGTCTGCAGCCACATCGCACGGGCACTCATGCGGCCCTTCAGCCAGCGGCCCAGGCGCAGGTCCTGCGCGGCCACGCCCCACTGGAACAGCAGTGCGAAGATCGGCGCGATGATCGGCTGCAGCAGGTAGAACGGCTTCCAGCGCTGCTCCGGGAAGATCCGCAGCAGGCCGTAGCCGATGTCATCGTCCATGCCACGCACGTTGGTGTAGGTGTGGTGGCGGAAATTGTGGGTCTTGCGCCAGTTGTCGGCGGTGGCAACGATGTCCCACTCGTAGGTATTGCCGTTGAGCTTGGGGTCGCCGGTCCAGTCGAACTGGCCATGCATGACGTTGTGGCCCAGCTCCATGTTCTCCAGGATCTTCGACAGCGCCAGCAGCAGCGTGCCGGTGATCGCGGCCGGCCACAGCAGCGGCATCCAGAACAGCGGCGAAAACGCCGCCAGGAACAGCAGGCCGCGCCCCCCCACGCCGAACCAGCGCACGGCAGCGGCCACGCGGCGGATGTAGCGGGTATCGGAGGCGCCGAGGCTGCCGATCACACGGTCGCGGATCGCGTCGAGTTCCTCACCGAAGGCATGCATCTCGGCAGTACTCAGGGCACGGTCGGTAGCGCGGGTCATGGCAGGCGTCCTCAGAGATCCAGGGTCAGGTCGGTGGTCGGTGCGCTCACGCAGATCCGCACCGGCTGTGCCGATTCGGACTGCAGGTCGCCGGTACGCAGGTGGCGGGTGGCGCCACTGACGCGGTCACAGCTGCAGGTGTTGCAGATGCCCATGCGGCAGCCATGCTTGGGCTTGATGCCATGGGCTTCCAGGCTTTCCAGCAACGAGCTGCCACGCGGCACGCTCAGCTGGCGGCCACTGCGCGCCAGCGTCAGCACCACCTCCCCTTCACTGCTGGCGTCACGCAGCGGTGCCGGCGGAGTGAACGCTTCTGCCTGGAAACCGGCGACCTGGTGCGCCAGGCGTTCGCGCGCGGCGGCAACGAATCCATCCGGGCCACAGGCCAGTACATGGCGCTGCGCCAGCGGGGTGTCATCGCCGGCCACCTGCAGGTCGTGGGCATCGATGCGTGCGGCGGGTACATCGCCTTCGCGGGTGGTCAGCAGGTGCACACGCAGGTTCGGCTGGCTGGCGGCCAATGCCTGCAGCTCATCACGGAACTGCAGGTGGGCAGCGCTGCGCTCCCAGTAGAACAGATCCACCGGGGCGGCCAGCGGGCGTTGGCAGGCTTCGCGCAACAGGCTGCGCATCGGCGTGATGCCACTGCCGGCCGCCAGCAGCAGCACCGGCGCCGCGGCCGGCATATGGAATTCACCGAAGGCGGCATCGAGGCGGAACAGCTCGCCCGGCTGCGCATGGTTGACCAGGTGCTGGCTGACCCGGCCGCCGTCGACCGCCTTGACGGTGATCGCCAGCTCGCGCGGGCCAAGTGCGGTGGGGCTGTAGCTGCGCTGCCACAGGCGTCCTTCAATCTCCACGCCCAGGGTGACGTGCTGGCCGGCGCGCATGCCGGCCCAGTGCCGGTTGGTGCGCAGGACCAGGGTTGCCGCGCCCTCGCCGGCCGGCTCGCGGCGGACCAGGCGGGCCACAGGCTCGCGCAGGGTCCACAGGGGATTGAGCTGGCCCGCCCAGAAATCGAACAGCGACGGCGAGACCCAGCGGTAAGGAGAGAACAGGGACGGACGGACGACAGCGCTCATGGGCGAACTATACGGGCGCACATACACCTGTGTATACATGTGTATATTGAACCGGATTGGGTATGATTCAGCCTCGCCCCACCGGAACCCCCATGGCCGCTGCCACCGCCCTGTCGACGCCCGAAGATGCCAACAGCCCGGCCCGCCGTACGGTGAGCCGCGAGGATCTGCTGGCCGCCGCCCTGAAACTGATCGGGCCGCACCGCAGCCTGTCCACGCTCAGCCTGCGTGAAGTGGCACGTGAGGCCGGCATCGCGCCGAACAGCTTCTACCGGCAGTTCCGCGACATGGACGAACTGGCCGTGGCGCTGATCGATGCGGCTGGCCGCTCGCTGCGCACCATCATCGGCGAGGCCCGCCAGCGTGCCACCTCCACCGCCAGCAGCGTGGTGCGGGTCTCGGTGGAAACCTTCATGGAGCAGCTGCGCGCCGACGACAAGCTGCTGCACGTGCTGCTGCGCGAGGGCGCGGTCGGCTCGGACGACTTCAAGCACGCGGTCGAACGCGAGCTGCACTACTTCGAGGAAGAGCTGCAGCACGACCTGGTGCGCCTGGCTGCATTGGACGGCGCGGTCCTGCATGCGCCGGAACTGGTGGCCAAGGCCATCACCCGGCTGGTGTTCGCGATGGGCGCCACCGCCATGGACCTGCCGCCGGAAAAGGATCCGGAGCTGGTCGAGCAGATCTCCACGATGATCCGCATGATCATCGTCGGCGCGCGTACCCCCGCCGCGTTCCGCCGCGGCTGACGATTGCCCGGATCCCTTTCCAAAGGAAAGGGCTCTGACCCCACCTCCCTGCACCACACGGCAACGCCATCCTCCGTGCATGACCACCGGCAGGGTTGCGGCTCTTCTATGTAATGTTATAACAAACGCATGATCCACCTGGATGGGCGCTCCTCACCGAATTGCTGCGGCTTCGTTATATAGCTCTTGCTATATTGATAAGCCACTGCTTTCATATGCGCCAGCCAGGTCGCCCTCGCCGCCCTCCCTCCCCAAGGACGACGCCTCATGCCCGTTTCCCTCCTTCGCCGCCTGCCACTGGCTGCCGCCATTGCCCTCACCCTGCCACTGCCCACAGTCGCAGCCACCCCGAAACCGACCGAACTGGATCGGGTGCAGGTAAAAGTCAGCACCGCCACCCGCAGCGAACGCCTGCTGTCGGACGTGCCGATCCGCACCGAAGTGCTGCGCAAGGAAGACATCGCGCTGCGCGCGGCCACCGACTTCTCGCGTGCCGCCGAGCTGATCAACGGCCTGCGCGTGGAGAGCAACTGCCAGAACTGCAACACCAGTGAAGTGCAGCTGCTGGGCCTGCCCGGTGCCTACAACCAGTTGCTGTTCGATGGCATCCCGCTGCTGTCCACGCTGGGCAGCGTGTACGGCCTGGAACAGATCCCGGCCGGGTTCGTCGACCGCATCGAAGTGGTCAAGGGCGGCGGGTCGGCGCTGTACGGCCCAGGCGCGGTTGCCGGTGTGATCAACCTGATCCCGCCGCTGCCGGCGCGCAGCGGTGGCCATGTGCAGGCCGGCGTGGATGTCCTGAAGGGCACACCGCAGAAGAACGCCGACGTACGGCTGGACCTGGTGGCCAAGGACGCAGACGCTGGCCTGTCAGTGATCGCCCAGCGCAACTGGAACAGCGGCATCGACTACAACGGTGACGGCTACACCGAGATCACCCGCAAGAACCTCAAGGTCGGCGGGCTGCAGGCCTGGTATGCGCCCACGCCGGGCACGCGGCTGCGCCTGGACCTGCAGGTGACCGATGAAACCCGCCGCGGCGGCAACCGCCTGGACCAGCCCGAGTACCTGGCCAACATCGCCGAATCGCTGGATACGAAGTACCGGCGCGGCAGCGTGTCGTGGGACCAGGAGATCAATGCCGACGTCGACTTCCGCCTGGCCTACGCCTTCGCCGACATCGACCGTGACAGCTTCTATGGCGGTCTGGGTGATGTGGTCACCGATCCGTCCGCGCCCGGCTATGACCCGTCGCAGCTGGACCCCAACGTGGCCGGCAGCGCGGCCTCGCGTTCATGGCGCCAGTACGGCCGCACCCACAACCCGCTGCACTACATCGACAGCCAGTTGAACTGGCGGCTTGGCGCGCACGCGCTGGCCTTCGGCGTGCAGTACAAGCACGAAGCGCTGCGCGACGACAACCGCACCGGTGACGGGCAGCGCCTGGCGGTGCTGGAGGATGCCACTTTCCACAATCTGGGCGCCTTCATCCAGGACGAATGGAGCCTGCGCGACAACGTCGACCTGGTGCTGGGCGCACGCGTGGACAAAAGCTCGGAGCTGGACAACGCGGTGTTCTCGCCGCGCATCGCGCTGGCCTGGCAGGCCACGCCGAACCTGAAGTGGCGGGCAGGCGTTGCCACTGGCTTCCGTGCGCCGGAGATCTTCGTCGAGGACGTGCATGTCGATACCCTGGGTGGCGAACAGGTGCGTGTGCGCAACATCGACGGCCTGAAGGAAGAGCGCGCGTTGACCACTCTGTTCGGCTTCGACTGGCGTTCGGACCCGGCCAATCCGGTCTGGAGCTGGGATGCCACCGCCTCTTACGCCCGTATCCGCGACACCTTCGCACTGGGCGAGATCCAGCGCGGCGATGACGGGCAACTGAGCCAACTGCGCTACAACGCCTCCGGCTCCAATGTGCTGGGCGCGGAAACCAACCTCGGCTGGCAACCTTCGCCGCGGTGGCGCCTGACCGCCGGTGCCTCGTGGTATCGCTCGCGCTTCCGCGAACCGCAGCGCATCTTCGACGACACCGGCGACGGTGGCGACACCGTGATCGAAAGCCGCGACTACCTGAAGACCCCACGCTGGACCGGCCTGGCCCAGCTCAGCTGGATGCCCGCCGAACCGTGGGAGACCTTCGTCGCGCTGCGCCACACGGGCCCGATGTCGGTGCTGAACAACCGGCTGGGCGAGTTGCACCGCACGCGGCCATTCCTGGTCACCGACCTCGGTGCGCGCTGGCAACGTCACATCGGCGCGCAGGCGCAGCAGGAAGTGTCGGTGGCCGCAGGCGTCAAGAACGTGTTCGATCAGCGCCAGAAGGATCTGGAAGTGGGCGCGCTGCGCGACAGCGACTATGTCTACGGGCCGCGTTTCGCGCGCTCGTGGTACGTCAACCTGCGCTATGCGTTCTGAGCTGCATCGAGCGTTGTTGCTGGCCTGTGCCGTGCTGCTGGCCGCACCGGCGATGGCTGCGGACCTGCATGCGCAGGTCTCGGCCTCGCTGATGCGGCCGGAACAGCGCTCGCTGCGGCCGATGCAGTGGTCGCCGCCACCGAAACTGGTTGCACTGTATTTCGGTGCCGACTGGTGTGCACCGTGCCATGCGTTCGTGCCCACGCTGCGCAGCGTGCGCGATGCCCTGCGCGAAGCGGGCGCCGATACCGAGGTGGTGTACGTCAGCCTGGATGAAAGCGAGGCCGCACTGCGCCGTTACATGCACGCACAGGACATGCCGTGGCCGGTGCTGGACCCGCGCCGCGCCGCGCGCATGCCGGCACTGCAGGCCTTGGCCGGGATGGCACCACCGAACCTGGTGCTGATTGATGCCGACGGAAATGTACTTGCCAATGGCTGGCACGGGCGCCGCTACGATGGCCTGCAGCCGGTGTTGAAGGAATGGACGAAACGCGCGTGCGCGCAGCAGCACGCACGCTGCCCGCCTGGATTGTAGGATCGCGCGAAATGCCGCCGGGCATGGCCCGACGCAACCGTTACGGCGCCCCGCCCTCCGCCTTGCGCACGAACGCTTCGAACAGCGCCAGCGTCTGCTCGCTTACATGGTGTTCTATACCCTCGGCATCACGCCGTGCGGTATCCGGGTCCACGCCCAGCGCCAGCAGGAAACGCTCCACGGTCTGATGACGCTGGCGGCTGGCATGCGCCAGCGCCTCGCCTTCCGGGGTCAGGAACACGCCTCGGTACGGCCGCTGCACCACCCAGCCATCACGAGCCAGCCGCCGCAGCATCTTCGCCACGGTGGGCTGGGCCACGCCCAGGCGGGTGGCGATGTCGACCTGGCGGGCCTCGCCGCCGTCGGCCAGCAGGTCCGAGATCAGCTCGACATAGTCCTCCACCAGCTCCATCCGGTGCGCCTCGCGTACCTGCCGGAAGCTCTCGACCTGGCGCTCGGCCTCGATCAAGGGGGTGCTTTTCAGCGATGTCGAATCGTCGGTCTTGCCCACGCCTGCGCCTGTCCTTCCGGTGTACTCCGGTGTTGAACCTGAATTCTGGACCAGTAACGCGATAAAGACGATTGTTTCACATTGCTAATGACTATAGCAGGAGCTATATTCGGACCCATGAACACCCTGGCGCCCCGCGACCCTTCGGCCTCCACTCCGGCCAGCCTGGGTGCGCTCAACGCCTCGGTGGCGGTGCCCGACAAGGGACACTGGTGGTTCCGCCTGCTGGCCTTCCTCGGCCCGGGCTACATGATCTCGGTCGGATACATGGACCCGGGCAACTGGGCCACCGACCTCGCCGGCGGTTCGCGCTTCGGCTACCTGCTGCTGTCGGTCATCCTCATTTCCAACCTGATGGCGGTGATCCTGCAGGCGCTGTCGGCGCGGCTCGGCATCGCCACCGGCATGGACCTGGCCCAGGCCTGCCGCGCGCGTTACCCGAAGCCGGTGAACCTGGCGCTGTGGGCACTGTGCGAGGCGGCGATCATCGCCTGCGACCTGGCCGAGGTGATCGGCACCGCGATCGCCTTGAAGCTGCTGTTCGACCTGCCACTGTTGTGGGGTGCGGTGATCACTGCGCTGGATACATTGCTGGTACTGCTGCTGATGAACCGCGGCTTCCGTGCGCTGGAGGCCTTCGTGATCGCGCTGCTGATGGTGATCTTCGCCTGCTTCGTGGTGCAGATCGCGATGGCTGCGCCGCCGGTGATGGCGGTGCTGGGCGGCTTCATTCCGCGTGCGCAGGTGGTGACCGATCCGCACGCGCTGTACATCGCGATCGGCATCATCGGCGCCACGGTGATGCCGCACAACCTGTACCTGCATTCGTCCATCGTGCAGACCCGCGCCTATCCGCGTACCGATGAAGGCCGCCGCAGCGCGTTGCGCTGGGCGGTGACCGACAGCACCATTGCGCTGACCCTCGCATTGTTCATCAACGCCAGCATCCTGATCCTGGCGGCGGCGGTGTTCCATGCCAATGGCCGATTCGACGTGGAAGACATCGAGCAGGCGCACCAGCTGCTGGCACCGATGCTGGGCGTCGGCGCGGCAGCGACGCTGTTTGCGATCGCGCTGCTGGCCTCCGGCCTGAACTCGACGGTGACGGCCACGTTGGCCGGCCAGATCGTGATGGAAGGCTTCCTGCACCTGCGCCTGCCACCGTGGCTGCGGCGACTGATCACGCGTGCACTGGCGATCATTCCGGTGGTGGTGGTGATCATGCTGTTCGGCGACCAGGGCGCGGTGAAGCTGCTGGTGCTGAGCCAGGTGGTGCTGTCCATGCAGCTGCCGTTCGCGATCATCCCGCTGGTGCGGATCGTCACCGACAAGGTGACGATGGGGGCGCTGGTGGCACCGCGCTGGCTGGGCGCGATCGCCTGGGTGATCGCGCTGGTGATCGTGGTGTTGAACGTAAAGCTGCTGGTGGATACCTTCAGCGGCGGGTGATGCCAATTGCCGGGGTCGGTCCTGCCCCAGTAGATCCACGCCATGCATGGATGACTTTACGCGGCGTGGGGGTCAGAGCCCTTGCCGCTGGCAAGGGATCCGACCCCGGCATCTCCACGCTACAGATGCAACGCGATCGCGGCCTCGATCTGCTGCGGCGACTGGAACCCGGCCAGGCGGGTGCGTTCGTCGCCGTCACGGAACAGCGAGAGCGTCGGCGTCTGCCGCAGCCCCAGTTCCCTGAAGAACGCCTCACCCAGTACTTCCAGCTGCACGCGCAGCAAGGTGGTGCCCTGCCCCGCCACGCTGTTGGCCACGCGGTGCAGCGACATTTCCAGCATCCGGCATCCCGGGCACTGGTCCTTGTGGAAGTCCACCAGCACCCGCGGGTGTTCGGCCAGCAGCTGCTGGAACTGCTCAGGCGTGGTGGCGTCGATGATCTGCATCGGTGGTGCTCCAGTAATGGGCCAGGACCTCGTCGGTCCAGGCCTCGATGGCCCCGGCATGGCGCTCGCCATGCGGCATCTGTTCGATCTCCAGCGGCGGGTAGTCGCTGCGGAAATAGCGGATCAGCCGGTGCACGGCACCGCAGTAGTACTCCTGCCCCCACTGCGTTTCGCCGGTGCCGAACACCGCCAGCTGCCGTGGCCGCTCGCCGCGCTCGGCAATGCTGGCCACCCACGCCTTCATCTCCGCTGGCGTGCGGCCGGCGTTGTCGGTCCAGCAGCCCAGCAGCACCAGGTCGGCCTCGTCGGCCGCCAGGGGAGGCGCCTGGCGCAGATCGTCGGCCTCCTGCCAGTGCACGGCATGACCCGCAGCACGGCAACGCTCGGCAATCTGCCGGCCAAGCTCGCGGGTGTTGCCGCTCAGCGAGGCCACCACCAGCAGGATGCTCAGCGCCGCGCCGGGCTCAGAGGTCGTCGAAGCCGTTGTCGACGTTGGTCTTCTTGTAACTTGCATTGCGCATCTCGAAGAAGTCGGTCTTGGTCTCGGTGAAGTTGTCGGCGTAGGCCTTGATCCACGGCATCACGTTGTCGGTGGTGTCGCTGTACAGGCGCTCGATACCGAGCATGCCGGCCATCTTGTTGGCCCGGTACTTCACATAGCGCGTCATTTCCTCCACATCGATGCCGTCGATGCCGTCCAGCACTTCCGACGACCACTGGGTCTCCAGTTCGATGGCGTGCTCGAACGCCTGGTGTACATAGGCGGTCAGCTCGTTGGTCTGCAGCTCCGGGTTCTCGCCGATGATGGCGCGGATCAGCTCGCTGATGAACTTGGTATGGGCCAGCTCGTCGCGGTTGATGAAACTGATGATCTTGCCGGTGCCGGTCATGCGGTTCTGCCGCACCATGTTGTAGAAGTACGCAAAACCGGAATAGAAGTTGATGCCCTCCAGGATCGAGGACTGGATCAGCGACTTCAGCAGGGTCTCAGCGGTCTTCTCGCGCATGAAGTCGTCATACGCGGCCATGATCGGTGCGTTGCGCTTGATGATGGTCGGATGGGTGCGCGCCAGTTCAAACACGCGGTTCTGGTTCGGCAGGTCGGTGATCGAGGCCAGCACGTAGCTGTAGCTTTCGTTGTGGATCACTTCCTGCTGACCGATGATCGCGGCATTGGCATGCGCAGCCGGGTCGGTGATGTACTCGGCCACGTTGTAGATGAAGCGGGTCTGCGGTGAATCCAGCGTGGCGAGCAGGCCGATGATCGAGTCGTAGGCATTCTTCTCGCGCCCGGACAGCTCGCCGTACTGGCGCGCATCGGCCTTCATGTCGACCTCGTCGGGAATCCAGAAGTTGGTCGACAGCTCCTTGTAGGCCCGATAGAAGGACGGGTAAGGAATGTCGTTCCAGTTGAGGATGCCGCTGGTCTGGCCGTTGATGATGCCGGTGCTGCGATTGGGATGGCGCGGTTCGAGGATCTTGATGCGGTCGAGGGGGGTTGCCATGGGTTTCTGCCTTCGTTCTCTTTCTATCGTGTTGCCGGCCAGCGGCCGGCACTACCGTAGATCGCGGGGTTGCCGGCCAGCGGCCGGCATTACCGTGGGTCGCCGGTGATCAGCTGGAGCACCACTCGCATTCGCTGATGTCGATATCGTTGGAACGCACGTAGTAGGTGGTCTTCAGGCCTTCGCGCCAGGCGCTCAGGTGCAGATCCAGCAGCGTGCTGGCGCGGATCGTGCTGGGCACGTACAGGTTGAAGCTGATCGACTGATCGACATGGCGCTGGCGGCGCGCGTTCTGGCGCACGCTGGCGAACTGATCGACCTTGTAGGCGCCCTTCTCGTAGTACGGCCAGGTTTCCAGCGACAGCCCCGGTGCGGCCACCGGCCGCCGGAAGTCCTTCTTTTCCTCGTAGTAGAACGCGCTGTAGATCGGATCGATCGATGCAGTGGAACCGGCAATCTGCGCGGTGCTCATGTTCGGCGCCACCGCCAGCAGCCAGCCGTTGCGCAGGCCGTGCGTGGCAACCTCGCGGGCCAGGCTGTCCCAGGCCGCGCCGCTGTAGTCGCGGTCGCTGAAGTAGCGTCCGTTGTGCCAATCGCTGCCGGCGAACATCGGATAGCTGCCCTTCTCCTTTGCCAGCTGCATGCTGGCCTGGATGGTCAGGAAGTTGATGCGCTCATACAGGCGGTCGGCCAGCTGTTCGGCATCCGGCGATTCCCACTGGATCGCCTGCTGCGCCAGCAGGTGGTGCCAACCGAAGGTGCCCAGGCCGATGGCGCGGTACTTGCGGTTGGTGATGGTGGCCTGCGGTACCGGCAATGCGTTGAGATCGATCACGTTGTCGAGCATGCGCACCTGGATCGGGATCAGGCGCTCCAGCACATCGGTGGCCAGCAGGTCATCCGGCGCACTGATCGCCCGACCGAGGTTGATCGAGGACAGGTTGCAGACCACGAAGTCACCGGCACGCCGTGTGGTGACGATCTGGTCGCCGCTGACGATCTCCTGGATCATCCGCGTCGGGCTCATGTTCTGCAGGATCTCGGTGCACAGGTTGCTGGAATAGATCATGCCCGCGTGCTTGTTCGGGTTCCGGCGGTTGACCTCGTCGCGGTAGAACAGGAACGGGTTGCCGGTCTCCAGCTGGCTGAGCATGATCCGCTTGAACAGATCGATGGCCTTCACCGTGCGGCGACTGATGCGCTCATCGGCCACCAGTTCGGCATAGCGGTCGCGGAAGCTGCCCGCACCGCGCTTCTCATCGTAGAAGTCCTGCAGGTACCAGCCCTTGGCCTGCTTCACCTCGTGCGGGTCGAACAGGTACCAGTCGGCACGGCGCTCGACCGCTTCCATGAACAGGTCGGGCACGCAGACCGAGGTGAACACATCGTGCGCACGCAGGCGCTGGTCACCGTTGTTCAGGCGCAGGTCCATGAAGGCTTCGATGTCGCGATGCCAGATGTCCAGGTACACCGCCACCGCGCCCTTGCGCTGGCCGAGCTGGTCGACCGACACTGCGGTGTTGTTGAGCTGCTTGATCCACGGCACCACGCCGCCGGAGGAATTGGCCACGCCACGGATCGGCGCGCCGCTGCTGCGCACGTAACCGAGGTAAGCACCGACGCCGCCGCCGTGCTTGGACACGCGCGCGATGTCGGTATTGGAGTCATAGATGCCCTGCAGGCTGTCGTCCACCGTGTCGATGAAGCAGCTGGACAGCTGGCCGCCGACCTTGCCGGCATTGGCCAGCGTCGGCGTGGCCACGGTCATGTACAGGTTGGACAGCGCCCAGTACGCCTCGCCGACCAGCTGCATGCGCCGCTCGCGCGGTTTTTCCTCCTGCATCAGGTACAGCGCGATGGTCAGCCAGCGCTCCTGCGGCAGCTCATAGACCTCGCGGCTGCGGTCGCTGGCCAGGTAGCGCGTGGCCAGCAGGTACAGGCCGTTGTAGGCGAACAGGCGGTCGCGGTCCGGGTCGATCATCTCGCCGGCCTGCTGCAGCTCTTCCTTCGAATAGCAGCGCAGGATGTCGTTGCTGTAGATGCCACGGTCGGCGAGGCTTTCCTGCAGGCCCACGTAGGAGCCGTACTTCAGGCTGACGTCGTAGAAGCGGTTGCGGCTGGCACGCTTGTACAGACGGCGCAGGTAGATGCGCGCGGCGAACTGCTCCCACTCCGGCGCGACCAGGTCCACGCGCGATTCGGCCTCGCGGATCAGCAGATCGACCAGGTCGTCGGCGCTGATGCTCGGCTTGCGCTCGACCATCGCCTGCACCACGCGGCGGTAGTCGCTCACATCCAGCTGCGGGAACTCGGCATGCACCGCATCGATGCTGAGCTGCAGGCGCTCGGCATCGAACGGCAGGCGGCGGTTGCCGGCCTCCTTGGTGATCCAGGTCGGCACGCGCTCGCCACCAGCGCGCAAAGCGTCGCCGGCGCCGGCCAGATCGGCCGCGCGGTAGGTGTTGTCGGTCATGGTCCTGCGTCTCCAGGCTCGCACGCGCGGTGGCGTCGATGCCGTGGCAGCCCTGCACGCGATACCGGCGCACGGGGCGATCGGGGTGGGATGCCAAAGCGCGGGAACACCAGGTCGTCGGCATGCGCCTACGCCTGCGGCCGGTATCCGGGCCGTGGGGGCGACCTGTGTCCGCACGATGGCGGCCGCGTCGACACGGCAAGCCTTCAGGGGCGGGCCGCGGGACGTTTGCTGCATGTCCGGCGGCGGCGGCTGACCGGGAGTGACAGCCACAACATAGTGGGGATGTTCCGAGCCGTCAACACAAGATGCGGTAATCACGACATGACGCGACGATCCGTCGCAGGATGCCGTGTTGCAGTGGCGACGCCTTGTCGACACCCCCAGCGTCCCCAGTTTGATACAACATCCACTTTCCCCGGAACATCGCCCATGCGCGCTGCCCAGTACCCTTCCTTCGGCGACCCGGCCGACGTCCTTTCGATTGCTGACGCCGCCCTGCCCCAGCCCGGCCCCGGCGAGGTGCGCATCCGCACCGTGCTGGCGTCCATCCACAATCACGACCTGCTGACCGTGCGCGGCCTCTACGGCTACAAGCCGACGCTGCCGGCCATCGGTGGCAGTGAAGCGCTGGGCGTGGTCGATGCGCTTGGCGAAGGCGTCGACGGCCTGCAGATCGGCCAGCGGGTTGCCGCCGCCTCGGTGCATGGCACCTGGGCCGAAGCGTTCATTGCACCGGCACGCATGGTGATTCCGATGCCGGACGCGATCCCTGACGAGATGGCCGCACAGCTGATCGCGATGCCGCTGAGCGCGCTGATGCTGCTGGAATTCCTGCACGTCGAAGCGGGCCAGTGGATCGTGCAGAACACCGCCAACGGCGCGGTGGGCAAGTCGCTGGCGATGCTGGCGCGGGCGCGCGGCGTGCACGTGGCCAACCTGGTGCGCAACGCCGACGCGGTCGCGCAGTTGCAGGCGCTGGGCATCGATCACGTGTTCGATACCTCGGTGGACGGCTGGAAGGATCGCGTGCGCGCCGCCACCGGCGAAGCACAGGCGGCGGCCGCGGTGGATTCCATCGGTGGCGATGCCAGCGGTGACCTGATCGACCTGCTCGGCCACCACGGCACTCTGGTGTCGTTCGGGGTGATGAGCGGCGAGCCGATGCGCATTCCCGCCGGCGGCCTGATCTACAAGGAGGCCACGGTGAAGGGCTTCTGGGGCAGCAAGGTCAGCCAGGCGATGGCGGTGCAGGACAAGCGCCGGCTGGTCGGCGAGCTGCTCAAGCGTGCGGCCAGTGGTGAGCTGACGCTGCCGGTGGAGCAGGTCTTCGCACTGGACGACATCGCCCAGGCAGTGAAGGCAGGCGCGAGTTCGGGCCGCAACGGCAAGGTGCTGCTGCGCCCTTGATGGCGGGACTACCGGGGTCGGATCCCTTTCCGTTGGAGAGGGATCTGACCCGCCAGAAGCGTGCGGACCAACGGTCCGCACCCACCACAGACCAGTCGGCACCCACCACAGATCGGTCCGCACCCACCGCAGCGGTCGATGACAGGGCCGCCCATTTCGTTAAGAACCTGTGATGTATAACTGAATGCGCTTTCGTCATTGGAAGGTGCACGCGGCTGCGTGCGGTACTGACGGCTCCTCCCCCGTTCGGCGTTGTCGCTTCCATGTACCGCACCACCCTGAACCTGCTTGCCGGCGCCATCGCGCTGGGCCTCACCGCCGGCGCTGCCGGCGCCGCTGAAACCGCCGACACCGGCAAGGACAGCACCACCCTGGGCACCGTGCTGGTGACCGGCTCCAACATCAAGCGCAGCGATACCGCCGGGCCGAACCCGGTGCAGATCGTCAGCCGCGAACAGATCGAACAGACCGGCCGCTCCACCCTCACCGACGTGCTGCGCAACCTGTCGGCCAATGCCGGCAACAGTTTCGACGAGCAGTACACCGGCAGCTTCGCCGCCGGCTCGGCGTCGATCGGCCTGCGTGGCCTGTCGCCGAAGAACACGCTGGTACTGGTCAACGGCTATCGAGTCTCCAACTTCGGCTTCGCACTCAATACCCAGGACACCTTCGTCGACCTCAACGCGCTGCCGATCAGCGCAGTCGAACGCATCGAAGTGCTGAAGGATGGTGCCTCAGCGGTGTACGGTTCCGATGCCATCGCCGGCGTCATCAACATCATCCTGCGCAAGAACTTCCAGGGCGTAGAAGTGGGCGGCGGCTTCGGTACCGCCACCCAGGGCGGCCTCGATGAGCGCAAGGCCAACCTGCTGGCCGGCTTCGGCGACCTCGAACAGCAGGGCTGGAACGTGCTGTTCGGGCTGGACCTGCTCAAGCGCGACCGCCTCGATGGCGATGACCGCGCCTATACCCGCAGCGGCGACTTCCGCGACAAGCCGGGCGGCCGCCTGGCCGGCTGGTCCACCGCCGGCGGCAACTGGCTGTCCAACCCGCGTGCACCGCAGCCGTTCGCCAGTTGCCCCGAGGGCAGCCAGCTGCGCCCCTACAGCGATTTCGGCAGCACCCTGCCCGGCCAGGCCTGCGCCTTCAACGCGCAACCGTTCAAGACCCTGCAGCCCGGCGCCGAGCGCCTGCAGGCGTCGTTGAGTGCGACCTACCGCTTCAACGACAGCGTCGAGGCCTTCGCCGACGTGCTGTACAGCCACAACAAGGCCGACCAGATCTTCAGCGCGCCACTGACCGTCGGCCCCGGCCTGCGCGCGTACAACCCGGCCACCGGCACCCTGATCGACGTACCGGCGGTGCTGCCGGTCGGCCATCCGAACAACCCGGGCAGCACGCCGCTGCCGTTCGAGTACACCTTCTTCGACCTCGGCCCGCGCCTGAAGGACAACACCCAGGTGTTCTACCGCGCCCTGGCCGGCGTGCGTGGCAGCGGCGAGCGCTGGGACTGGGAAGTGGCGGCACTGACCTCGCAGAGCGCGCAGCGGGAGTACGTGGACAACTTCGTCAACCGCTACGCGTTCGAGCAGATCCTGCGCGATGGCAGCTACAACTTCCTCAACCCGTCCAGCACGCCGGGGGCGCTGGATGCCCTGCGCCTGCAGACCAAGCGACCGGGCTGGTACAAGCTGCACTCATTGAACGTCAAAGCATCGACCTCGCTCTGGGAACTACCGGCCGGCACGGTCGGCTTCGCCTGGGGTGCCGAATTCCGCAAGGAATCGCTGGATGCGCGTACCAGTGCGCAGGTACTGTCGGGCACCGAACTGCGCCCGGCCATCAACGTGGTGAACGGCGAGCGACAGGTCAGTGCCGCCTACGCCGAACTGAGCGTGCCGCTGCTCCGCACGCTGGAACTGCAGCTGGCCGGTCGCGGCGACCACTACGATGATTTCGGCAAAGCGTTCTCGCCGAAAGTGGCGCTGCGCTGGCAGCCACTGGACAGCCTGCTGCTGCGCGGCTCGTTCTCGCGTGGGTTCCGCGCGCCTTCGCTGCCGGAGATCGCACCGGGCCAGACCGTCAGCTACGGCTCGGTGATCGATCCGCTGGATCCGCTGCAGCCCGGTGGCAGCCGTGGCGTGACCAACATCCGCACCGGCAACCCGGACCTGAAGGCCGAGCGTTCGCGCAACTTCAACGTGGGCGCGGTGTGGTCGCCGGATGGCGACACCAGCATCGGCCTGGACTGGTACCGCATCGAGCAGGACAATCTGGTCAAGCCGGACAGTGCGCAGTTCATCGTCGACAACCCGACGCTGTTCCCCGGTCGTGTGCAACGTGATGCACAGGGGCGCATCACGTTCATCACCAACCAGTACGCCAACCAGGGCGAACTGACCACCTCGGGCCTGGACCTGGACGCCAACCACACCTTCCGCACCGAGGGCTGGGGCAGCTTCACCGTGGCCGGCAGCTGGACCCACCTGCTCAGCTTCAAGCAGCCGCTGGTGGCCGGCCAGGCACCGTACGAAGGGGCCGGCAACAACCGCCACGGCGCGCTGCCGCGTACCCGCGGCACCACCTCGCTGAACTGGGCGGTGGGCGACTGGAGCAGCACGCTGAGCCTGCAGTACGTGAGCGGCTACGACCAGCGCGTGGCGACAGCGACCAGCAACCCGGGCCTGCGCGACCGCATCAAGCCGTATCACCAGCTGGACCTGTACGTGGCCTACGAAGGCATCGCGAACACCACGTTGTCGCTGTCGGTGCTGAACCTGACCGACAAGGATCCGCCGTTCGACCCGGCCGGTGGCTCCAATGGCTTCGACATCAGCCAGTACAACCTGCGCGGGCAGTTCGTCTCGCTGGGGGCGCGCTACCGGTTCTGACGCGGTGCCGGGGCGGCGGTGATGTGCCGCCCCATTTGTGCTGCCGGCCAGTGGCCGGCACTACCACCGACCGCCGGGGCAAGCCCGGCGGTCGTGCATCAGCGGCTCAGGTGCAGGAACTGCAGATGCCGTTCGTACTGGCTGATGATGTCGTTGATGATCTGCTTGCGGCTGTAGCCGACCAGGTCGTAGTCCTGGCTGCCTTCGAACAGGTGCACTTCAGCGCGGTAGTAGCGCTGGTTGCGCAGCTGCTGCGCGGCGAACGACGGCGTCAGGTAGCCACTCAGGATCACCCGGTACAGGAAGTCCTGCTGCTCGCCGTGGTTCACCGTCAGCTCCATGTCGCCGGCCTCGAAGCGCGTCGCCACGTCCCAACCCTGCCCGCGCAGCTGCTCGGCCACCGCTTCCATCGCCGGCTTCACCGTGTCGTCCATGAAGCGGTAGACCTGGTCGCGCACCGGGAAGTGCATGGCCTGGCTCAGGCGCTGGCGCCAGCCCTGGTGGTGGCGGTCGTCACCGATCAGCGGCGAGGGCCGGTACTGCAGCGCGCGCTTGCGGTGCGATTCGTCACTGAAGGCGCGGGTCAGGCCCCACATCATCAGCAACAACACCGCCGAGAACGGCAGCGACGCCAGCACCACCGCCGATTTCAGCGCATCGATGCTGCCGGCCAGCAGCAGCCCGGCGGTCAGCACGGCGATCACCGTGCCCCAGAACACGCGCAGCCAGCGCGGACCATCATCCTCCGGCGCACCGCCGTGCGAGGACAGCGTGGACAACACCACCGCCCCCGAATCCGCCGACGTCACGAAGAAGATGAAACTGACCAGCACCGTCACCGCAATCACCGTGCGGCTCCAGGGGTAGCCATCGAGCAGTGCATACAACACGGTCGGTGGGTCATCCACCGCCAGCTGTGCCAGCTGCTGCTGGCCGTGATGCAGCACCTGGTCCAGCGCGCTGTTGCCGAAGATCGACAGCCAGGCCAGGGTGAAGCCGAGCGGGATCAGCAGCACGCCGAACACGAACTCGCGGATGGTGCGGCCACGCGAGATGCGCGCGATGAACAGACCGACGAACGGTGCCCAGCCGATCCACCAGGCCCAGTAGAACACCGTCCAGCCACCCAGCCATTCGGGACGGCCGCCATAGGCGTACACGTCGAAACTCTTCCCCACCACGCTGCCGAGGTAGTCGCCCAGGTTCTGCATCAGCGTGCTGAGCAGGTACTGGGTGGGGCCGGCGCACAGCATGAACAGCACCAGCGCGATCGCCAGCAGCATGTTGATGTTGGCCATCCAGCGCACGCCCTTCTCCACCCCGGAGACGGCCACGGCCACCGCCGCACCCATCATGCTGACCACCAGGATGATCTGCACCAGGTTGGAGTGCGGGATGTTGAACAGGTGCGACAGGCCGGCGTTGAGGTGCAGCACGCCGAAGCCCATGTCGGCGCCGATGCCGAACACGGTGGCGACAATGCCCAGCGCGTCCACGGTGTAGCCGATCGGGCCATTGATGCGCTTGCCGATCAGCGGGTACAGCGCCGAACGCAGCGCCAGCGGCAGGTTGTGGCGATAGGCGAAGTAGGCCATTGCCATCGCAGCGAGTGCGAACACGCCCCAGCCATGCAGGCCCCAGTGCAGGAACAGCAGCTGCATGGCCTGGCGCGCACCGGCCTCGCCCGCAGCAGGGTCGCCCTGCGGCGGCTGCAGGTAATGGGTCAGCGGTTCGGAGACGCAGAAGAAGAACAGGGTGATGCTGATGCCGGCGGCGAACAGCATGCCGGCCCAGGAGAGATAGCTGAACTCCGGCTCGTCATGGTCGGCACCGAGCTTGATGCCACCGTACTTGGACAGCGCCACGCCGACCACGAACACCAGGTACAGGGTCATCGCCAGCAGGTAGTACCAGCCGACGTTGAGTGCGGCCCAGTCCTGCGCCTTGACCAGAAGGCGGCCAGCACCGAGCGGGAACAGGCTGACGAACAGCGCGAACGCCACGACAACGATCGCCGCGAAGGCGAACACAGGTCGAAGGGTGCGCACCGGGGATTGTTGCGGCTCCAGTACTTCCATGGGGCGGCGTTCTCCGGTAGATCAAAGGGTTAGCCGACCGATTCTGGCTGAACCGCAGTGGACAGAGCATGAAGTTGCGGCCCGTGGTCACAGGCCCGGCCCATCAATCCGTGTTATCACGCGCGCGCCGAAGCCTGCCTGCGAGCGCAGCCGCGCGCGGACCGCGTGCATCGCGGCCACGCGCGTACTGGCCAATCACGACATTACGTGCACCGCGCACAGCTTGTTGCCATCCGGGTCGCGCAGGTAGGCCAGGAACAGCTGGCGGCCGGCCATGTTGCGGATGCCGGCCGGGTCTTCGATGGCGGTGCCGCCATGGGCCACGCCCGCATCCTGCCAGCCACGCACGGCCTCCGCGCTGTCGAGGGTGAAACCGATGGTGCCGCCGTTGGCATGGCACGCCGGCTGCCCATCGATCGGTGCGGTGACGATGAACATGCGGCCATCCTTGAAGTACACCAGCCGGCCCTTGTCATCGAAGACACCCGGACGGGCGCCCAATGCGGTGAACAGGGCATCGTAGAAGCGATGCGCGACGTCCATGTCGTTCGTTCCAACGGTGATGTGGCTGAACATGCGGGCACTCCTTGTGGAAAACCGCAGTGTCGGCGAGCCCGGCGGGCATCGCAAATGCACGCCTCCGGCTTGCTGCTGCGTGCGCAGGGTTTGTCGTGCGCCGCTCGATCACTCTATAATGGGAATCATTCTCATTAATGACCGATGCCGATGGCCGTGCCCGCCGCCTCCAGCACTGCACTGGCGGGGTTCTACCGCGAACACCATGGTTGGCTGCTGGGCTGGCTGCGCCGCCGCACGCACAACGCCGACTGCGCTGCCGACCTGACCCAGGACACCTTCCTGCGCCTGCTCAGCCGTCGCGTCGATCCGTCCGAACTGCGCCTGCCACGCGCCTATCTCAGCACCATCGCGCACGCCCTGCTGGTCAACCACTGGCAGCGTGCGGACCTGGAGCGTGCCTACCTGGCCGCACTGGCCGCGCAACCGGAGCCAGTGCATCCATCCGCGGAAGAACGCACGCAGGCACTGCAGCTGCTGCACGCCATCGCCGACATGCTGTCCGGCCTGGCCGAACGCCCACGCCGTGCGTTCCTGCTGGCACGACTGTCTGGCCTGGGCTATGCGGAGATCGGCCAACAACTGGGCGTGTCCGAGCGCATGGTCAAGAAGTACATGGCGCAGGCGATGCTGCATTGCCTGCGCCTGTCCGGCGATGCCACGGCATGAATGCCGCACTGGCCAGCCCGGCGCTGGAGCAGGCGGCAGAGTGGTTCGCGCTGCGCCAACAGGGCTGGAGTGACAGCGACCAGCAGCGATGGCACGCATGGCTGCATGCCGATGCTGGTCATGCCGACGCGTGGCGCCGGGTCGAGTCGGTCTGGCAGTCCTTTGCTCCCCTGTCGGCACCGGCTGCTGCCACGGCGCTCGATGCTGCCGGCAGTCGCCGCCGTCGCGCGCTTCGCAGTCTCGGCGGCGCCCTCGGCATCGGTGCGGTCTCCCTGCTTGGCCTGCACGGGCTGCGCGAACAACGCGGCCTGCAGACACAACGCACCGCTGCCGGACATACCGGGCACTGGACACTGATGGATGGCAGCCAGCTGTGGCTCAACGCGGACAGCGAAGTCACCATCGACATCGGAAACGGCCGCCGCACCCTGCATCTGCTGCACGGCGAACTGCTGCTGCAGACCGGCCACCATCCTGCCCATGCCGGCCTGCCCTTGACCGTGCACGTACCGGGCGCACGCCTGCAGCCGATCGGCACCCGTTTCGCGGTCGGCCGCGAGGCGCAGGGCAGTCGCCTGGATGTGTTCGAGGGCGTGGTACGCTGCCTGCCGCTGTTCTGCGCGGCACTGGACGTACCCACAGGCGGGGCGGCAAGAATCGGCCCGATGGGTGGAGTGTCGACGGTCGATGCGGATCCACTGCGTGGCGACTGGCAGGACGGCCGACTGCAGGTGCAGCACGCACCCTTGATCCGCGTCATCGACGAACTGGCCCGCCACCACCAGGGCTATCTGGGCTGTGATCCGGCGCTCGCCGCATTGAATGTCACCGCTGTACTGCCGCGCCTGGACAGCCTGCAGGCTCTGCAACTGCTGGCCCGCGCCCTGCCGATCCGCATCGAGCAGCGCTGGCCGTGGTGGACCGTCGTGCGTCCGCTTTGAAAGCGCGGTTCCCTTTCTGCGCGCTCACCGGGCACTACAAGGGAACCCATTGCGGATGTTGCCGCCCCCATGAAACTGCCCTGCCCCTCCCCTCGTCCCCTGGCCATCGCCTTGTGCATGGCCCTGGCGACCCCCTGCCTGCTGCCTGCCACGGTCCATGCACAGGACACCGCTGCCGCCGTTCGCTGGCAGATTCCAGCTGGCCCGCTCGACCAGGCCCTGACCGCGTTCGGCCAGCAATCGGGCCTGTCCATCGCCGCCGACGCGCGCCTCACCCGCGGCCGCCACAGCAACGGCGTGCACGCCACGCTCGGCACGGACGCCGCATTGGCGCAGCTGCTGGCCGGTACCGGCCTGACCTTCCAGCGTGATGCCAATGGCGTGGTGCTGCAGGCCGCCACGGCCACCGACGCCGGCGTGCGCCAGATCGGCACGCTGCGCGTGGCCGGCCAGGCCAGCGAAGGCGCTTCGCCGTGGGGGCTGGCCGATGCCGATGCGGTCTACCGTGACAGCGGCTCGCGCGTGCACCTGGACCGCCAGCAGCTGGAACGCTTCCGCGGCCAGTCGATCGGCGATGTGCTGGCCGGTGCGGTCGGCGTGCACACCGCAGACGTGCGCAATGGCGGCGCACTCGACGTCAACATCCGCGGCCTGCAGGGCCAGAACCGGGTGCCGGTGATCATCGACGGTGGCCAGCAGGCCATCGACGTGTACCGCGGCTACGCCGGCGTGCAGCAACGCAGCTATCTCGACCCGGACCTGATCAGCGCGGTCAGCATCGAGAAGGGACCGAGCCTGGCCGCCAATGCCGCCAGCGCGATCGGCGGCGTGGTCTACATGGAAACGCTGAACGTCGATGACATCCTCGACGACGGCCAGGCCTGGGGCCTGCGCGTGCGCGGCGGCGTGGCCGACAACAGCATCGACCGCACGCGCGTATTCAAGCAGGTGGCGCGCGGCAGCGAGAACCGCAACAGCCTGCGTGACCCGCGCGACTGGAACGGCAGCGTGGCCTTCGCCCAGCGCGGCGAAGACTGGCAGCTGGTCGCGGCCTATGCGCGGCGGCGCCAGGGCAACTACTTCGCCGGCAGCAACGGTGCACATCGCTACGACGACCAGCACCTGTCCAGCGGCGGCACGGGCATGTCCAGCCAGGCGGTCTCGGACATGTACCACCCGGGTGATGAAGTGCTCAACACGCACACCGACAACGAATCGGCGTTGCTGAAATTCACCTGGACACCCAACCCCGACCAGCACCTGGAGCTGAGCCACCGCTACTTCAATTCGAGCTTCGGCGAGATCATGCCGTCGGCGATCGGTCGCGTGGGCGAGTCCAACGAATGGGTGACCTACGTGGACAAGGCCAACACCATGTTCCAGTTCGAGCCGGGGAAAATGCGGGTCAATGCCACCTCGCTGCGCCACCGCTACCGGCCCGAGGCACATCCATGGCTGGATCTGAGCAGCACCCTGTGGTTCACCACCGCCACCAGCCGCATGTTCAACAGCAACATCGCCAACACGCCGCTGTTCAAGGAAATGGCCTCCGACCAGATGCCCGACACGCTGGGCGAGACCTACGGCCCCGGCCTGCAGTCGGACGTGAAGACCCAGCGCTGGGGCGTGGACAGCAGCAACACCACGCGCTTCAGCAACGGCCTGGGTGACTGGACGCTGCGCTATGGCGCCTCCTTCCAGCACGAGGACACCGCACCGAACTCGCCGGTGCTGCCGGTGGACTACAACAACAACCGCTACCTGCGCTCGGGCACGCGCCGCGAGGCCAGCGTGGTGGCGTCGCTGCAGTGGCAGCCGTGGGACTGGCTGTCGCTGACCGCCGGCGGCCGCTTCATCGACTACCGTACCCGCGACCGCAACCGCGTGGCCTTCGTCAGCGAATCGCGCGATCTGCGCTACACCTTCGCGCGCCTGAGCAAGGGCGGCCAGCTGCTACCGGGCTGGTACAAGGAGTGGTACCCCGATGCACAGGGCAACTACACCTATGACTCGCTGCGCGCCACGCCCTATGGCGACAGCACGCTGGGCCAGGCCTATGACTTCGACGGCTTCATTCCTGATCCGCGCGGTGCCAACGGCTTCTATACCAAGCAGATTCCCACCGCCTGGGGCTACAAGCCGGCGATCCGGCGCTCCGGCCACGGCTTCGCGCCCTATGCCGAAGCACGCTTCAACCTCGACGCGGACATGTTCTTCTACGTGAAGTACGCGCAGGGCTGGAAGATGCCCAGCCTGTTCGAGTCGACGCTGGGCAACAGCACCTCGGCGCCGGTGGCTGACCTGAAGCCGGAGAAGAACCGTTCCTGGGACATCGGCTTCAGCCTGCTCAAGCAGGACCTGTGGCGCGACGGTGATCGCCTGGCGTTCAAGGTCGCCTGGTTCAAGAACGATATCCACAACGCGATCACCCGCCGCTTCGATTCCAGCAACTGGGGGTTCTACGTCGACAACGTCGACAACTACACGGTGTCCGGCTACGAGCTGCAGTCCGGTTATGACGCCGGCATCGCCTACCTGGACCTGTCGGCCAGCTACTACCAGCGCGCGCGCACCTGCGATGCGGCCACCGCCAAGCGCCTGCGCGAAGACCCGTATGCGAAATGGAGCAAGCTGGACACCACGCCGGATTGCGTGGATGGCGGCTTCGGCACCTCGTTCGTCAACGCACAGAACCCGCCGAAGTACTCGATCCACAGCACGCTGGGCTTCCGCCTGTTCGACAAGCGGCTGGATACCGGCATCCGCCGCACCTACAACAGCGGCCCCACCCACGAACTGGACAAGCCCTGGAACACCACCGGTTCGACCGGCCTGCAGAACATCTACCTGCCGACCGCGATCTATGACTTCTACGCACGCTGGCAGTTCACCCCGCGCAGCGAAGTGGAGCTGGTGGTCAGCAACCTGCGCAACACCTACTACATGGACACGCTGGCGATGAGCCTGATGCCGGGCCCGGGTCGCACCACGCGGCTGAACTTCACCGCACGCTTCTGAGTGCTTCAGAAACAACAACGCCCCGGGGAGATCATCCCCGGGGCGCTTGCCTGCGGCGGCTCACGCTCTGGCAGATACCAACCTGGGTTGGCACCGCGACTCCGCACAGGTGGGTGCCAACCTTGGTTGGCACAGCGACGCGTTACTTCGCGGTACTCAGCAGCAGCACTGCGAAAGTGACCAGCACGATGCCGATCCAACCAATCGGACGCAGGCGGTTGCCGAACAACAGGCGGCCGCAGGTAGCGGTACCGATCACGCCGATCGCACCCCACATCGCATAGGCGGTGGCCAGGTCCATGTAGCGCACCGCCTGGCCCAACAGGGCGAAGGCGATCCAGACCATGACGATCGCGCCGACGCCCCAGCGCCAGCGGCGGAAGCCTTCCGACTTGGCCACCATCATGTTGGCGGCGACGTCGATCAGCGCAGAACAGATCACGAAAAACAGAGCGAGGGTATTCATCAGTGCGCCTCCCCGAGGGTGACGCAGACGATGCCGACCACCGCCAGCACCAGGCCGGCCAGCTGCTGCAGCGACAGGCTTTCACCAAAGACGGTGAGGCCGACCACGGTCAGCAGGGTCAGGCCGAGGCCTTCCCAGACTGCATAGGCCACGCCAACGGCGATACGGCGCACCGACTGCGCCAGGAAGAAGTAGGACAGCGCCAGCGCGCCGGCCATGATCAGGTAGCCGGTCCAGCCGCCATCGCGGGCGGCATGGGCCATGAACGAGGTGCCGACCACTTCGGCGACGATCGCCACGGTCAGGCAGGCCCAGGCGACCAGCGCGCCACGGGCGGAAACAGTACGGGACATGTGAAACTCCTTGCAGGGCGGGGACCGCGCCGCCTCATCAATGGATCCACGCCGTGCGTGGAGGGTCCGGAACGCCCCGCAGACGGGGGCGACGGAAGCCAGTATCATCGTCTTTTACGGTGGTATCAAAATGGATTCCATCGACAGGAGCGATGGATCAATGCCCTACTCCCCTGAATCCCTGCAGGCCTTCGTGGAAGCCGCCGCGCTGGGCTCGTTCTCGGCGGCGGCGCGACGCCTGCGCAAGACCCAGTCGACGGTCAGCACCGCCATTGCCCACCTGGAAGCTGACCTGGGCGTGAGCCTGTTCGACCGCAGCGGGCGCTACCCGCAGCTGACCGAGGCCGGCCGCCAGGTGCTGGGCCACGCGCAGGAGATCCTTGCCGCCGACGGCCGCCTGCAGCAGTTGAGCGTGCGCCTGGCCGCGCCGGTCGAGCCGCGCCTGACCGTGGCGTTCTCCGATGTCTACCAGCTGGACCCGGAGCAGCGGATCCTGCAGCGCTTCGCCGAGGCGTTCCCGGAGATCGAACTGGAATGGCTGGATGCCGAGGGCGAGGACGTGCTGGAACTGGTGAGCAACGGTCGCGCCGCGCTGGGCCTGCTGCCACGGCAGGAGCAGTATCCGGATGGGCTGGTGGCTCGACCGTTGGCGCACCACAGCGAACTGTCGGTGTACGTGGCGCGCGAACACCCACTGGCCAGTGCCGGCCGTCGCGCCGCCGCACAGCTGGCACGGCACCGGCAGGTGCGCCTGAGCGCGGAAGTCGATCAATCGCGCGTGGTCACCGGCCTGGCGTGGACCGCCACCGACTACCTGATGGTGATGGAGATGGCCGAGGACGGCATCGGCTGGGCCGAACTGCCGCGGGCGCTGGTACAGCGCTACGACCGCGGGCGGTTGCTGGAACTGGTGCTGCCCGGCTGGCCACGGCGCATCCACAGCGACCTGCTGTGGCGCCGCGACACGCCGCCAGGCCCAGCCGCACTGTGGTGGGCCGACGCGCTGGGCTGAGGTAGTGCCGGCCGCTGGCCGGCAATCTCTTTGTCCCGTGGCTGCCGGCCAGCGGCCGGCACTACCGAACCGATCAGCGATGGGCGAGCGCGTAATCCAGCGCCGAGCACACCGCCGCCACCTGTGCGTCGTTGCACTGCTGCGGGGTCGCGCGCGGGCTGTCCGGGTAGACCTCGGTAGTGGTGGTGTACTTCGCGCCGGTAATGCCGGCGCACAGGCCCAGCTTCACCAGCGGGTACTCGATCACGCCATGCGCCACCACCGGCGAACCGATGATCTCGCCCTTGTCGTCGGCCGGCGCGATGTGGGTGACCTTCTCCACCGCGGCGATCACTGCCTGCTGGAAGGCCGCCTGCGGGTTCTCGCTGTCGTCCACCAGGTAGAAGCCGTCGGGAATCAGGCCCGGCTCGAACGGCTTGCCATCACGCGCCGCCAGCGCCGGGCGGAACTCGCTTTCGTCGCTGTCGGTGGTTTCGTGCAGGTCGATGTGCAGTACAAACTGGCCCTGGTACGGCGCGATCAGCTCGATGACAGAGGTCGACTCGCGGGCCGGGCCATCGGAGCGGAAATTGCGGTTCGGGTCGATCGCATCGAAGTTCCAGCGGTTGATGCGCTCGAAGCCCCACGGATTCACGCACGGCGCCACCAGCAGGTTGGCCTTGCCGGCATAGTCGGCGGCGTGCTTTTCGAGGAACTCCAGCGCGCCCATCACGCCGCTGGTCTCGTAGCCGTGCACGCCACCGGTGACCAGCGCAGCCGGCAGCGCCGGGTTCCAGTCGCGGCTGCGCAGGGCGAACAGGGTGTAGGTCTCGCCGGCGTAATCGAGCTGGCCATAGGCCACCTTGTCGAAGCGCGGGGCCAGCGCTTCGATACGCGGCAGCACCTCCTCGTCGTAGCGACGCAGGCGCTGCTGGCGGCCACGCCACGCCTCCCGTTCCGCCGTTCCCCACGGCTGGCCAGGGGTTCCGACGGGGTAGAAAGCGGCTTGGGACATGGCGGATCTCAGCGAGTCAGGAAGCAATCACGCACTTTACCACCGGCCCGCCGGCAGAAACCGCAGACACATTCCATTGGCGAATGGAATCAGCAATAATTCTCATTTACGACCTTCCACAACCTGCACCGATGCCCATCAACGCCCTCCGACCGGCCCGCCTGCCCCTGGCCGCCGCCCTCGCCCTGTGCCTGCTCCCGGCCGCCAGCGCCTTCGCCCAGGATGGCGCCACCACGCTGGACAGCATCCAGGTCTCCGGCAGCTGGCTGGGCACCGGCCTGCACGACAGCGTGAAGAGCTTCGCTGGCGCGCGCACCGTGGTGGACCGTCAGCGCATCGAAGCCAGCGGCGCGGCCAGCATCGGCGATGCCATGCGCCGCATCCCCGGCGTGCAGGTCACCGACAACTCCGGTACCGCCGGCAGCTCGGTGTCGCTGAACATCGGCGTGCGCGGCCTGACCGGGCGCTACTCGCCGCGCTCGACCGTGCTGCTGGACGGCGTACCGCTGGCGGTGGCGCCGTATGGCCAGCCGCAGCTGTCGTTCGCACCGACCAGCCTGTCCAACATCGAATCGATCGATGTGGTGCGCGGCGGCGGTGCGGTGCGCTACGGCCCGCAGAACGTGGGAGGCATCATCAACTTCAGCACCCGTGCCATTCCCACCGGCGCCGGCCTGCACGGCGAAGCCGGCGTGCGTTACACCGCCTACGACCATGGCGGCGGAGACAGCACCCAGTACAACGCTTTCCTTGGCGGCACCGGCGACAACGGCCTGGGCGCGGCCCTGCTGTACTCCGGCCAGGACGGCCGCGGCTGGCGCCAGGGCAGCGATGACCGCTTCAACGATCTCGCCTTGAAGTTCGCGTACGCCATCGACGAACAGCAGGAACTGCGTGCCAAGCTGTCCTATTACGATGTGCGCTCGCTGACCCCGGGCGGCCTGACCCGCGCGCAGTACGAGGCCGACCCGTTCCAGAACACCCGCCCCACCGATTTCTGGAAGGGCCACCGCACCGGCATCGACCTGGGCTACACCAACACGCTGTCGGACAACAGCGAGTTCGAGGTGCTGGCCTATTACAACGAGAGCAGCCGTGCCAGCTCGCTGATCAACACGGCCGGTACCCAGCTGACCGTGCAGCCGCGCGATTACCGCGTGCTCGGCATCGAGCCGCGCTACACCCAGCGCCTGCAGTGGGGCAGTACGGTGCATGACATCACCGCCGGCTACCGCTTCCTGCGCGAGCGCGGCAACGACCGCAGCTACACCGTCACCCGCCGCACCGGCGCGGCCAGCGCCACCACCCGCTTCGACAACGCCACCGACGCGCACGCCTTCTACATCGACGACCGCATCGCGATCGGCCAGTGGCGGATCACCCCGGGCGTGCGCATGGAATGGATCGACATGGACCGCCGCCAGGCGGGTGGCGCGGCGACCTTCAGCAGCCGCAACGACAAGGCGCTGCCCTCGCTCAACATCGCCTACCTGCTGACCCCGCAGCTGACCGTGTTCGGCAACTACACCACCTCGTTCGGGCCGGTGCAGAACATCCAGCTGAATTCGCAGACCGCCAGCAACCCGCTGAACCCGGAAATCGCCAGGACCACTGAGCTCGGTGCGCGCTGGCAGGACGGCGCACTGCGCGCGGAAGTGACCGTGTTCAAGATGCGCTTCGACAACCAGATCCTGCAGGTACCGGGGATCACCCCACCGACCTTCCAGAACATCGGCGCCACCGACCACAAGGGCGTGGAAAGCGCGCTGGAGTACCACTTCAGCGAAGACAGCGCGCTGGCCGGGTTGGAGCTGTACGCCAACTACACCTGGACCAAGGCGATCCAGCAGTCCGGCGACAACCGTGGCCTGGACGTGCCGTTCTACTCGCGCGACACCGACAGCGTCGGCGCCCGCTACGCGCTGGCCGGCTGGACCTTCAATGTCTCCAGCACCCACCAGAGCGGCCAGTTCTCCGATGCGGCCAACACCTGGGATGAGACCGCCGACGCGCGCGTGGGCCGCGTGCCGGGCGTGCGCCTGTGGAATGCACAGGTGGCCTGGCAGGTGCCCGGCCTGGGCGACAGCGAGATCGCGCTGGGCGTGAACAACCTGGCCGACAAGCGCTGGTACACCCGCAACGTCGATGGCAACGCTGGCCGCATGGTGGCCGCGCCGCGCACCTTCTACGTGCAGGGCCGCTACCGCTTCTGACGCAGTAACCGCCCGATGCAGTGACGGCGGCGATCACGGTGGCGGCGTATCATGCCGCCACCATGTCATTGCCTGTTTCGCCATCGCGCCTGCATCTGGCCTTCCAGGGCCTGCGCCTGCGCCTGCGCGGCAGCGACTTGTGGTTCATCGCGCTTGCCCTGCTGGTCGGCCTGATCGCCGGCTACCTGACCCTGCTGCAGTCCGGCATCGCACGCTGGCTGCAGGGCACCCTGTACGGGCTGGACGACGGCATGCGCCTGAGCTCCCTGCCCTCGCTGACCTGGACCGCGCTGCTGGTGCTGCCGCTCGGTGGCCTGCTGGTCGGGCTGGTCAGCCTGGCCGCGACCCGGCTCAAGCGGCCCCTGCTCGATGCGGTGGAAGCCAATGCCCTGCATGGCGGCCGCATGTCGATGCGCGACAACCTGATCGTGCTGACCCAGACCCTGCTGTCCAACGGCTGCGGCGCCTCGGTCGGGCTGGAGGCTTCCTATACGCAGATGGGCGCGGGCAGCGGTTCGCAGCTGGGCCGGGTGATGCGCCTGCGCCGCAACGATGTGCGCATCCTGGTCGGCGCCGGTGCCGCCGGTGCCATCGCCGCCGCCTTCGGTGCACCGCTGGCTGGTGCGTTCTACGCCTTCGAGATCGTCATCGGCGCCTACACCCCGGCCGCGCTGGCCCCGGTGGCAGTAGCCGCGCTGGCTGGCGCGTTCGTGGCCGACCAGGCCGGCATCGAGGCCTACCTGCTGCCGGCTGCCTCGACGATTGATGTCCGCGCCGCCGACTACGCCATCTACGGGCTGCTGGGCTGCTGCTGCGCGATGGTCGGCATCGCGGTGATGCGGCTGATCGCCTCGATCGAAGGCACGGTCAAGCGCAGCCCGTTGCCGTTGTGGGGCCGGCCGGTGGTGGGCGGCCTGCTGCTGATTCCGCTGGCACTGGCCAGCCCGCAGGTGCTGTCGTCCGGCCATGGCGCGCTGCACCTGGACCTGACCACGCACCTGCCGCTGATCTGGATCGGCGGCCTGTTGACCCTGAAGTGCCTGGCCTCGGGCATCTCGCTCGGGTTCGGCTTCCGCGGCGGCCTGTTCTTCGCCTCGCTGTTCATGGGAACCCTGGTCGGCGCCCTGTTCGCCGGCCTGCTGGCCATGGCCACCGGGGTGCCGGTGATCGACGCCACCTCAGCCGCGCTGGCCGGGATGGCGGCGCTGGCCGCGGCGGTGGTCGGCGCGCCGATGACCATGGCCATGCTGGTGCTGGAAGGCACCCACGACTTCCTGCTGACCAGTGTGGTGATGAGTGCGGTGCTGGTGTCCAGTACGCTGGTGCGGCAGTGGTTCGGCTACTCGTTCTCGACCTGGCGCATGCACCTGCGTGGCGAGACCATCAAGAGCGCACGCGACGTCGGCTGGGTGCAGAACCTCAACGCCGGCCGGCTGATGCGCAAGGGCGTGGCGACCGCACCGGCCGACCTCGACGCTGCCGCGTTCCGCCAGCGCTTCCCGCTGGGCTCGGGCAGCCGGGTGGTGCTGATCGATGGCGAAGGCCACTACACCGGCATCGTGCAGATCCCGCGCGTCTATGGCGATGGCGTGAAGCCAGAGACCGCGATCGGCGAACTGGCCGAGAACCGTGACGTGTCACTGTCACCGGCCGCAGACGTGGTCAGCGTGATGCAACGCTTCGACCAGACCCAGGCCGACGAACTGGCCGTGGTCACCGCCGACGGCCAGGTGCTGGGCGTGGTCTCCGAAGCCTTCGTGCGCAAGCGCTACGCCGAGGAACTGGACAAGCGCCAACGCGAGCTGATGGGCGAGCGCGTCGAGGACACCGACTGACCCGCGAAAAGGGGACGGAGGGGATTAAGTCGTTTCTGGCACGCTGGAAATCCACGCATGGCGTGGATCTACTGTCACTTCGACCGGGTAGACTCCCGCCATGCGCTTCATTGAAACCTTCCAGGCCGGCCCCTTCGCCGACACCGTGGTCAGCCTGCTGGCCGCCTTCGTGCTCGGCACGCTGATCGGCGCCGAGCGCCAGTACCGGCAACGCACCGCCGGCCTGCGCACCAACGTGCTGGTGGCGGTGGGTGCAGCCGCCTTCGTCGACCTGGGCATGCGTATCGCCGGCAGCGCCGAGGCGGTGCGGGTGATCTCCTACGTGGTCTCCGGGGTCGGCTTCCTCGGCGCCGGCGTGATCATGAAGGAAGGCATGAACGTGCGCGGCCTGAATACTGCCGCCACCCTGTGGTGCTCGGCGGCGGTCGGCAGCTGCACCGGTGCGGACATGCTGGCCGAAGGCGTGCTGCTGACGGTCTTGATCATCGCCGGCAACACCCTGCTGCGGCCGCTGGTGAATGCGATCAACCGTATCCCGATCAACGAGGCGGCGACCGAAGCCACTTACGAGGTGCGCCTGAGCGTGGATGCCGAAGCCGTGCCGCGGGTGCGCGAGCGCCTGGTCGATGCGCTGGAGGCTGCGCAGTACCCGGTGGGTGATGTGCAGGTGGTCGAGCATGCCGACGCGCCCACCGATGTGATCGCGGTGCTGGTCAGTACGGCGGTCAGTGCCGACGAGCTGGACGTGGTGCTGGCACGGATGGAACACGTGCCGGGCGTGCTGCATGCCACCTGGGAAGTCAGCACCCGCGATTGATTCACCCACGCATAGCGTGGTGCAGTAGATCCACGCCATGCGTGGATGCTCTTCTCTCACCCTCCCGCGATGCGCTGCTGGGCCCTCAACAACCTGCGGAACGAACCGCACTGGCGTGCATCCTGCGCTTCCGGGCAGGCCGCGGCGCGTTGCAGGTGACGGCGTATCCGCTGCAGCTGGCTGATCTGTTGCTGCAGCACATCAGCCTGCGCCAGCAGGGCCTCACGATCCAGCGTGAGGCATCCGCGCTGCGGCGGCAGCGATGCCCCGATCTGCTGCAGCGACAGCCCGGCCGCCTGGCCGAGGCCGATCAGCGCCAGCCGCTCCAGCACCTGCTCGTCGTACTGCCGGCGCAAGCCGCGACGACCCAGGGCCTGCAACAACCCCAGCTGCTCGTAGTAGCGCAGGGTCGAGGCCGGCACGCCACTGCGCTTCACCACCTCGCCGATATCCAGTTCACGCACGGGCTTGACCTCAAGTCGCCTTCAAGCACCAACCTATGGGCAACTTCCCGGCAGGACAAGGCCATGGCCAGTACATCCCCCGTTGATCAGAATACGCTCTGGAATGGCCCTGGCGGCCAGATCTGGGTCGCCCAGCAGGCCATCCTCGATGGACTGTTCCAGCCGATGGCCGACCTGCTGGTCGCCGAACTTCCGGAGACCGTCACGCAACTGCTCGACATCGGCTGCGGCACCGGCGCCAGCCTGCTGGCATCAGCCACGGCACGCCCGGCCGCCCACACTACCGGTCTCGACATCTCCGCGCCGATGCTGGCGCTGGCCCGCCAGCGCGCCGAGGCGGTGGGACTGGACGCGGACTTCATCGTGGCAGACGCGCAGCGGCATCCGCTGCCGTCCGCGCACTTCGACTGGATCCAGTCGCGGCTGGGCGTGATGTTCTTCGAGGACAGCCAGGCTGCCTTCGCCAACCTGCATCGTGCCTCGACACCGGGCGCGGGGCTGCGCTTCATCGCCTGGCGCAGTGCCGACGAGAACCCATTCATGACCACGGCCGAGCGCGCCATTGGCGATGCACTGGATCTGCCGCCCCGGGTGCCCGGCGCGCCGGGACAATTCGCCTTTGCCGATGGCGGGCAGGTACAGCGGCTGCTGCAGGCCGCCGGTTGGAAGGATGTGGAGCTGGTTGCGGTAGACCTGCCCTGCTCGATCGCCCGCGAAGACCTGCCCACCTATGTCGGCCAGCTGGGCCCGTTGGGATTGGCCCTGCGCGCAATGCCGGAAGACCGCGCCACCGTGCTCCGCGACCAGGCACTGGCCGCATTCGCACCGTTCCTCGAAGGCGACCGTGTACGCGTGGATGCCGCCTGCTGGCTGGTCCGCGCCCGCGCCTAGGAAAAGGGGACGGAGGGGATTAAGTCGTTCTCGCCCCGGGTGTGCCGGAAACGACTTAATCCCCTCCGTCCCCTTTTTCTTCTACAGCGCCTCGCCGGCGTCGGCCAGGCGCGATTCGATCAGTGCGTACCACTGCTGCAACACGTCGATCAGCATGTCCAGCTCGGCGTCGGTGCGCTGTGCGCGGCCGCTGCGCAGGCAGGCCTGGGCTTCCTGCAGCTGGGCCAGGAACCCGGCCACGGTATCGGCCTGCAGGATCAGGCCCGGCAGGCGTCGCCCGGGAATGCGCACCACGGCATGGTTGCCGAGCTGCCCGTACACGCTGAGAGTGGCTTCCGTCTTCATGGAGAGGGGCAGGAATTGGGCATTCATCGCGTGCACCGTTTGAAAACCTGAGCCGCAGGCAGGCGTGGACGACGGGGGAGACGTTGCCACGCCTGCCGGCGGTCAGGGGGGACTCGGGATGCCGGGGCATCGCCCCGGCGCAGGAAGGTCAACGTGGCTGTGCCATCCCGGCGATCTGCACGCGCCGGTTCGGCGCCAGGCAGGCAATCAGCTCGCGCCGGTTGCGCTGCCCGCACTGCACGATCGGCTCGGCCGCGCCGCGTCCTTCGGCACTGATGCTGGCTGCAGGCACGCCACCCTGCACCAGCGCGCTGCGCACGGCCTCGGCGCGACGCTGCGACAACGTCTGGTTGTAACTGGCGCTGCCGATACGGTCGGTGTAGCCGGTTACCCTGATCGACTGCACCTGCGCGGCTTCGCGCACCTGCGCCAGGATGCCCTGCACCGCATGCTGGCCTTCGGCGCTGAGCACCGCGCTGTCGAAACCGAACAACGCATCGGCCGACAGCCGCAGCGGCTGCTCCGGGAGCAGTGCCGGTACCGGTGCCGGCGGGGCCGGCGGCCGTGGCGGCTCCAGCACAGCCGCGCACGATTCCGGCTTCCAGTAGCCCGCCTGGGCAATGCCCTTGCTGTCAAAGCGGACCTGGAACTGGCAGGTGAAGTACTCCGCACCTTGCGCGGTGCGGAAATTGAACAGGTAGTTCCACTCGCGCACGCCCCACATGCCTTCATTGAAATGCGGCGTGCCCAGCAGCGTGTACAGCTGCCGCTTGGTCATGCCCGGCGCGAAGCGGCGCAGGTCGGCGACGTCGGGATAGATGCCCTCCTTCAGCGAGGCCCTCGAGGCCTCCGGGAAGTGCACGGCGGTGGCTCCGGCAGGACCGTCGGCGGCCGGCGCATGGCTGCGGCAGGCGGCCAGCAGGCCCATCCCCAGGATCAGGCCCAGCGTGGCGGCATGTTGGCCGGCGCGGGCGATGCGATGCTGTTTCATGTCATTCCCCCTGTAGACGTTTCCGCGATGCCGGGCCGCGCGTGCGGCCCGGCGGCGGGGATCACCACTGGATGCCGGCACCGACGGCCACACCGGCCTCGCCACGGCTGTTGGTCGAACCGCTGAACTTGTAGATCCAGCGGCCGCCTTCGGAGACACCGGAGATACCGAGCGCCACGCCCGATTCGCCGTTGTAGCTGCCGGCGGCGATCGAGGCCATGCTGCGGCCCGCCTCGCTGGGCTGCGGCAGCGCCGCGGTGGCCATCGCCGAGGCGATGCCGGCCGAGGCACGGTTGTCGGTCTTGCGCAGGTCGCGCTCGAAGCCGCCCATGCGCTCGTCGGTGTAGGCCTTCGACCAGTCCAGGGTCTGCGCCATCCCCGACTTCAGCTGGTCCACATTGACCGCGTCGGTACCGGCGGTGCCGGCGGCAACGTTGCGGACCGTGGTCGGGCCGCTGCTGGTGCTGCCCAGGGTGACACTGTTGTAGTTGGTCGCGCCGTTCACCGTGGTGTCGTAGCGGATCGTGCCCTGCTGCGAAGCCTGCAGCTGGCGCACGTTGACCGCATCGGTGGCCTGCGAGCCGTCGGCCACGTTGACCACCTGGCGTTCGGCACCGGCGGCACCGACCGAGACCGTGTTGGCCCGGTTCGCCACCGAACCCGCACCCAGCGCCACCGCGTTGTCAGCCTGCGCCTGCGAACCATTGCCCAGCGCGGTCGAGTTGGCACCGGCGGCGGTGGAGCCTGCACCACCGGCGGCCGAGTTGGCACCGCTGGCGGACGGATCGGCCAGGTTGTTGGTGTTGTTGGCGCGGAAGCTGCCGGCCACGTTGGTGATGTTCTGGATCTTCTGGTCGGTGTAGGACTTGGACTGGTCGATGGCGTAGTTCACGCCGTTCTTCAGCTGCCCGACATTGGTCGCATCGTGGTCATCGGAGCCATCCGCGACGTGGGTGATCTTGCGCTCGCTGCCACTGCTGCCGATCGACACCTCGCCAGCGGAATTGCTGGCACCCGTCTGCCCATAGGCGCCGGTGTAACCGCTCTGCGCACCGACGCTGGCCACCGAGCCGGCACCCAGTGCCACGCTGTTGCCGGCACTGCTGCTGGCGCCATTGCCGACCGCCACGCTGTTGGCGCCGGCCGCACTGGCCTGCGGGCCGACCGCCACCGCTTCCGCACCGGCTGCGGTTGCTGCGGCCGCCGTCGAATTCACCGCCAGGTAGGCACTGCCGCCACCGTTGGTGATGCGCTGGTTGAGGACCTTCAGCGAACCATCGACAGCAGTGAAGGCGGCAGTGACGTTGTTGTAATCGCCGCTGGTGAAGGTGCCATCGGTGGCGATGCTGGAGATGCTGAACGTCGGCGCGGTCCACACATTGGTGGTGCCGTTGAAGGCAGTGGTGCCGCCGAAGTAGTTGGCGATGGTGCTGTGGGTGCTGAACAGCTGGTCGCCGGTGATGGCGTCGCTGCTGCCGGCCAGGATGCTACCCGCGGCAACGTTGGTCACCTTTACTGCGCCGGTGCCGCTCCCCTTGAGGGTCACGCTGTTGATCACATTGCCACTGCCATCGACGTCGTACTTCACGGCCAGCTTGTCGATCTCGCCGGTCTGGTCGGCAACGTTGGCCAGCGAATTGCTGACCGCATCGAACGCGGTGCCGACGTCGTTGTAGCTGCCCTTGGTCACGGTTCCGTTGGCAGCGACGTTGTTGATCGAGTACGTCGGTGCGGTCAGCACGCCGCTGGCGTTGACCGCAGCACCACCGCCGAGGTGGGTGGCCACGGCCTGGTTGGCCGCGAACAGCTGGGCACCGTTGATGGCCTCGCTGCTGGTGGCACTGACCTGGCCCGGGCCGAGGTTGCGCAGCGTGGTGGCCGTGCCGGTCTGGCCCAGCGTGGCGCTGGCGTAGTTGACGCTGCCATCGGGGTTGAGGTCATAGCGCAGCGCGCCCTGCTCCGAGGCCTGCAGCTGGCCCAGGTTGACCGCATCGGTCGCCGCGGTACCGGCCGCCATGTTGGTGACCTGGCGCTCGGCACCGGCGGCGCCGATCGACACGGAGTTGGCACGATCGGCCAGGCTGCCTGCCCCCACCGCGATGGCGTTGGCCGCCGTCGCCCGCGCATTGGTGCCGACCGCGATCGAATCGGTGCCACTGGCCACCGCTTCAGTGCCGGTCGAGTTCACCCGCAGGTACTTGGTGCCGCCATTGCGGATATCGGTGATCTGCGAGTTGAGGTTGACCAGCGAGCCATCCACCGCCGCGAAGGCATCGGTGGCGTTGGTGTACAGGCCCTTGGCGATGGCGCCGCCGGTGGAGATCGTGCTGATCTCGAACAGCGGTGCGGTGAAGATGCCGCTGGCAGGATCGAAGGCCGCGCGGCCACCGAAGAAGCTGGCGATGGCGCTGTTGGTCGCCGCCAGCTGGCCGCCGTTGACCGCTTCCAGGCTGCCTGCGGTGACCGCACCGGCGGCAAGGTTGCCGATGGTGGTGGTGCCGGTGCCTGCGCCGAGCGTGACCCGGCGATAGTTCGGATTGCCGCCGGCATCCAGATCGTAGGTCACCGCGGCATCCGCCACGCCGTTGATCAGGCTGATCGCACCCTTCAGCTGCGCCACGTTGACCGCGTCGGTGTTGACGCTGCCGGCAGCCACATTGGTGATCTGGCGCTCGCCACCGCCTGCGGTACCCACTGACACTTCACCGGCCGAGACCTGCGGCGCAGTGAGGCCATAGGCACTGTAGCTGGCCTGCGCGCCGCGCAGCGCAGCCGAGCGGTAGCCCAGCGCGACCGAGTTGGCCTGGTTGGAGGTGGATTCGGCACCCAGCAGGGTCTGCCCGTTGGCGGTACCGACGGCGCTGTCGCCGACGACGACCGAATGGCCCATGCGCGCGGCATAGTCGGCCGTCGGCACGCCGGTGGGATTGCTCGGATCGTTCACGCCATCACCGGGGAAGGCGACGTTGGCATCGACCTTCGGCAGTTCATGGCGCGCGTTGGCACCGATCACCACTTCCTTGGAGCCGTTGGCGAAGGCGCCATCGCCCATCAGCACCTGGTAATCCTGAGCCGCGTTGACGGCCCAGCAGGAAATGTCGGCCAGCGCGATGTCCAGG
Organism: Stenotrophomonas sp. S4; assembly: GCF_054187805.2. NCBI lineage: Bacteria > Pseudomonadati > Pseudomonadota > Gammaproteobacteria > Lysobacterales > Lysobacteraceae > Stenotrophomonas > Stenotrophomonas sp. S4. The sequence goes on from NZ_CM196188.1 coordinate 2,756,558, forward strand.
CACTTGGCCGCCCAGGCCGGGGAATCCTTCGGCAGCAGCAGACCCAGCAGGCCACCCGGATTGCCGTTGTTGATGTTGTAGATGTAGCTGTCGGAGGTGACGCCACCGATCAGGGTCAGGTGCGAGCTGCCACCCGTGGCAGCGCCGCCCAGTCCGTTGAGGGTGCTGCCGACCGGCGACAGGTTGACCACCGGCAGGCCCAGCACATTGACCGTTGAATAGGTCTGCATCACGTTGGCGTTGCTGAGCTTGAGGTTGCCGTTGCTCAGGTAGCCGTTGCCACCGAACAGGCTGGTGGTGGTCGGCCCGATCAGCTGGCCGACATTGCCGACCAGGCCACCGGTACCGATGATCAGGCCCGCATTCGGGTCGGCCGCCGCCGGCGCCTTCGGGCTGGTCGGCGGAATCGCAGAGGGTTGGGTCAGGCCGAGACCGCTGAGCGTGCCACCGACCAGGCCACCCACGACGCTGCCCAGATTGCCGATGGTGCCATTGAGATTGCCGTTGAGCAGGTTGCCCACCGCGCTGCCGACATTGCCCAGCGTGCTACCCAGCACACCGCCCAGGCCGCTGGTGGGGCTGCCGGTGGTGCCGTTGAGAATGCCGCCCACTGCACCACCGACCGTGCCGACCGTGTTGTTGAGCGTGCCACCCACTGCGCTGCCGACCTGGCCAACCGTGCCGTTGAGTGCGCCACCTACAGCGCTGCCAACTGTGCCGACGGTGCCGTTCAGCGTGCCGCCCACTGCACTACCCACCGTTCCGACGGTGCCGTTCAGTGCACCGCCGACTGCACCGACTGTGTTGTTGAGCGTGCCGCCCACTGCGCTGCCGACCTGGCCAACGGTGCCGTTGAGCGCGCCACCAACCGCACCGCCAACTGTGCCGACGGTGCCGTTCAGTGCACCACCAACTGCGCCGACCGTGTTGTTGAGCGTGCCGCCCACTGCACCACCAACTGTTCCGACGGTGCCGTTCAGTGCGCCACCAACTGCGCCGACTGTGTTGTTGAGCGCACCACCCACTGCACCACCAACCGTTCCGACGGTGCCGTTCAGTACACCGCCAACTGCGCCGACGGTGTTGTTGAGCGTGCCACCCACCGCACCGCCAACCGTTCCGACGGTGCCGTTCAGTGCACCACCGACTGCGCCGACTGTGTTGTTGAGCGCGCCACCTACTGCGCTGCCAACCTGGCCAACCGTGCCGTTCAGTGTGCCACCCACAGCACCGCCAACCGTTCCCACGGTGCCGTTCAGTGCACCGCCGACTGCGCCGACCGTATTGTTGAGCGCGCCACCCACTGCGCTGCCAACCTGGCCAACCGTACCGTTCAGCGTGCCGCCGACAGCACCGACCGTGTTGTTGAGCGTGCCGCCTACCGCACCGCCAACCGTGCCGACGGTGCCGTTCAGTGCACCACCTACTGCGCCGACCGCATTGTTGAGCGTGCCACCCACCGCGCCGCCAACTGTGCCAACGGTGCCGTTCAGAGCACCGCCCACTGCACCACCAACTGCGCCGACGGTGTTGTTGAGCGTGCCACCCACTGCGCTGCCGACCTGGCCAACCGTGCCGTTGAGTGCGCCACCTACCGCACCGCCAACTGTGCCGACGGTGCCGTTCAGTGCACCACCAACTGCGCCGACCGTGTTGTTGAGCGTGCCACCCACCGCGCTGCCAACCGTTCCGACGGTGCCGTTCAGCGCACCACCGACTGCGCCGACCGTATTGTTGAGCGCACCACCCACAGCACCACCAACCGTTCCGACGGTGCTGTTGAGCGTGCCACCTACCGCACTACCGACCTGGCCAACCGTGCCATTGAGTGCACCGCCCACTGCGCTGCCAACTGTGCCAACGGTGCCGTTCAGCGCGCCGCCGACAGCACCGCCCACCGTTCCGACGGTGCCCTTCAGCGCACCACCCACCGTGCTGCCGACCGCATCCGCAGCACCGTGAAGCGTCCCGCCGACAGCCCCCACCGCGCCACCCACCAGGTTGCCAACGCCCAGCGCGCTGTGCTGCGCGGCGACGGTCGCCTGTCCGGCCAGCTTCAGGTTGCGATCGGCGATCACTTCCTGGCCGTCCGGCGCCTGCACGCGCACCTTGCCGGCGGCGCCGGCATCGAACGCGGCACTGATGGCGCGATCATGCGTGTCACCCGGCAATTCCTCCTTGGCCGGCAACCTGACCGCAGCTGTCGCCCGGGCCTGGCCCTGACCTTCGATGTGATGGCCAGCCACCGCCAGATGCGCGTCGGTGTTGCCGTCGACAGAGGTCTTCAGGGACGAACCACTGAGGCCCGCCAACGCCTTGGCACCTGCATCGATCGAAGCGACCTGGCGGCCGGCGATGCCGACCTTGGCCTTGGCGCGTGCATCGGCGCCGACACCCAGCGGCGCCTGCGCGCCGGGCGCAACATTCGCTGCCAGCGACGCATCCACCTGTGCTGCCTTGCCCGCAGCGTTGCCCAGGCCGACAGTGGCGCGGACATCGGCCGCCAGCGCCGGCACGGCCACCTGCTTCGGCGTGGTGTCCGCTGCCAGCTTCACCTGCACAGTGGCCGGCAGTACGTCACGCACCACCGGCAGCGACGTGGTGTTCAACTGCAGGCCCAGGCGAGCGTCCGCACTGATCGCAGGGCTGCTCTGCGCCTGCCGTGCAGCGGCAGCCAGGGCCACTTCGGCGTCGACCTTGACCGGCATCGGCTGCGCATACTTCGCCGCAAGCGCTTGCAGGTCACGCAACGATTGATTGCTTTCCGATGCCCCTGCGTGGCCGCTGGCCAGCGCGCACAGCAGTGCCAGGGCCAGGGCGGTGGGCATCAGCAGGAAGGCGCGCGGATCGCGTGCGGCGCTGCCGCCGCTGTCGCCGGTGGCCAGTTCCGAGGCCACAACCAGAGCATTGAGCTGGCGGTTCCATACACGCCGGTAGATGCGGTTCATGAGCATTTCCCCCGTAGGCGAACAACTGGAATGTCAGTGGACTTGCCGTTAGGCAGGTGACTGTCATTTCAGCGGTTGCAAAGGTGGCGGCGCACTTCAATCCGGCACGGCAATCGCGCATTCCGGCAAATCCACGGCCGGAATCGGCAGCCGTTTATGCAGAAGCGGCAACATGATCGGCAAGCGGATATGCAATTCCGGCATGAACGCCGCGGAAACCCTTGCGGGGCTTGGCTCAGGCCGGCTGGCCGATCTGCGCGGGCGCGCGCATCAGGGTATCGCGCGGCAGTTCGCCGAATACCTTGCGGTAATTGTCGGCGAAGCGCGAAAGGTCCCACAGGCCGCAGCTGAGGGCGATGGCTTTCACCGAACGACGGCTGGAATCTGCCATCGACAGGCTGCGGCAGGCCGCGCACAGGCGCAGCATGGAGAGATAGCGGTTCGGCGAGGTTCCAAACAGGTCTTCGAACGCATAGCGCAGGCCGCGCTCGCTGACGCCGGCGGCATCGCAGATCTCATTCATGTAAATATTGCGGCGCAGGTTGAGCCGCATGAAGTTCTCTGCTCGCTGCGCGATCAGATAATGCGTGCGCCGTGCACGGCTGCAGCCCGGGCGATCCGCCACACCGGCGCCCAGAAGGGCCTGCACATGCTCGTGCAACAGGGTTTCAGTTTCTTCCGGCTGCAGGCCTGCACCCTGCCCCAGCTGCAGATGCAGCTGCTGGTAGTGGCGTGCCAGCGGCGCGGCTTCGCTGGCCAGGTTGAACAGCGACAGTGCCTGGCCAGCGGGAGGCGTGCTGCGCAGGCTCAGTTCGGTCAGCTTGCGCTGCACCCGTGCCACCGGCACCAGCATCAGGGTCATGTGCGTGCCCGGGCTCAGGGTGAACTCACTGATGCCCTCCGGCATGATCGTCAACGCCATGCCCGGCGTGAGCGGTACGCCATGGCACCAGCTCAGCGTCTCATCGGTGGCGTGCAGATATCCCAGCATCGCCCAGTCCGGTGGCAGCATGAAACGGCCACGGCAATGGAAACCGCAACTGATGCTGCAGAACAGGGCTTCCTCGTGCACGCGCGAAGCGAATGCCGCACGTGGCCCATTGCCATCGAGCAGCAGCAGTTCGACATCACAGACACGAAGCACGCCGCTCAGCGTGGCCAGGTCTATCGACCGCAGGCCGCTGTCGTCGCTGTCTCCTACCCCACCATCGACCATGACAGTGTTGTCCCCCGTTGATCCGCCATGCGATGCGGCCCCCACTGCCTGACAGGGCGCGCATCGATCCATTAACCACTTCCGATGCCGTGCCGGCCGCAACCGCTTCGATGCGACCGACCAGGGAAATGCAATAGCTTGAATGCGAGTATGCCCAATAATCCGCAAAGGTAAACCCGCAGACTTAAATGATAAAAATAGATACACAGGTGAAGAAAATGTCGGAACGAGTGGCACGGTTTTCGCATGCACCAGGAAAGCGAATCACATTATCTACACGACCATGAATCGTTTTGCCTGAGAACGGATTTTCGTCACAGAAGCAATCTTAAATTTTCAGGTTTTCGGAGTTTCTGCCGAATTTGCATATAGGTTCCAGTTGCAGCCAACCGCCATTCAGGCAAAGTCGATATCACGGTGATCCGGCCATCTGATCTGGCCGCACCCAGGGGGACAGCATGACCACGCACGCATCACTGGATGCCTCGACCACCGGCCCCGCGCCGTGCGGTCGCGACCGTGCGGCCAATGTCCCGCCTGGAGACGATCACCCTGCTTGAGCACAGCGGGTGCAACCCGCCGTGCCTCCTCCGCCAGGACGCGCGGAGGCCCACGGACGATCCCGGCGGAGCCGGGCCACCGCCCAACGCAGGTGTACTGCATCCGCAGACAGGTAGAGGGAGACATTGGTCATGAACGCATCGATCCGCAAATTCCTGAAGGAAGAAGACGGCGTCACCGCGCTCGAGTACGGGCTGCTGGCTGCCGTCATCGCCGGCATCCTGATCGCGGTCGGCAACGACCAGATCAAGGGGTTCTTCGAAACGCTGTTCAAGAACCTCTCCGCACTGGCCACCAAGGCGTCGGGCTCGACGACCTAAGCGGCGACCGCGCGCGGCCGGCATGGCCGCGACGGCGGGGCGCATGGAACCAGGCGAAGACCGTCCAGTGACGGACGATGGAGTGTGCGATGACACTGCTGGGATTGTTGGCCATCGGCGTGTGCCTGCGGATCGCGATCAGTGATCTGTATGCCCGTCGGGTGCCCAACGCCTGGCTGATCGCTGCATGCGTGATCGCCACCGTGGTGATCGTCGCCGGCCAGTTCAGCGCGCCGCGCCAGCCGTGGCTGCCCCACGTTGCCGGCGCGGCGCTCGGCCTGGTGGCGCTGCTGCCGTTCTATGCCCTGCGCTGGATGGGCGCCGGCGACGTGAAGTTCTTCGCCGTGCTGGGGCTGATGCTGGGCTGGCAGGCGCTGCTGCCGGTCTGGCTGGTGGCCAGCCTCGCCGCCGGGCTGCACGCCGTGCTGGTGCTGGCTGGCCGACGCCTGGGCGTGTTGCTGCCCGGCCACCTGCAGATGCAGGTCAATCGCACCAGCACGCAATGGCAGACGCATCCGGCCCTTCGCGACATGCAGGCCGCCCGCCAGGGACGACGTGGCATTCCCTATGCAGCCTACCTGGCACTCGCCGCCATCGGCTGGGTGCTGGCCAGCATCTACGGAGGTGCACCATGAACATCCGCAGCCCACGCCTGCAACGCGGCGTCGCCAGCATCGAGTTCGCGCTGATGCTGATGCTCGGCCTGTTGCCGCTGCTGCTGTTCACCTTCTCCGGGGTGATGATCATGGCGGCGCAACAGACCCTGGCCACCGCCTCGGCCGAAGGCGCGCGCGCCTCGCTGCGTTACGGCACGGCGGGCGAGCGGCGCACTGCCGCCTGCGTCGCCGCACGCACCTCGATGCAATGGCTGCTGCAGTTTTCCAAGCAGAACGTGGACTGCAGCGCGGGGGGCAGCAACGCCATCGTGGTGTCGCCGCAGGCGCCCTGCGCCGGCCTGGCCACGGCCCAGTGCATGACCGTGACGGTCAGCTATGACTACGCCAGCTATCCCTTCCTGCCCGGCACCGCCACGCTCTACAAGTGGGTGATGCAGGCTCCCATCCGCAGCGTCGCGGTCGCCCAGCTCGATCTCGGCAGCGGCAATTGATGATCGGTACATTGGAGACGGTTCCATGCTCAAGTTGACCCGCATCGCTGCCGTCGCCCTGATCGGCCTGGCCGTGCTGCTGGCGCTGATCGCCTTCATGATCGGGCGCAAACCAGCCGCGCCGGTCACGGTCGCGCCAATCGCGCACAACGAGGCGCAGGCCATCACGGTGGTGGAAGCCGTGGCACGCCTGCCAGCGGGCGAGCCGATCAGCGCCAATGGCCTGCGCCTGGCGCAGCGCACCTCACCCGTCGCCGGTGCCGCCACCAGCATCGCCGCCGTGGTCGGCAAGGTGCCGGTGCAGGACATCGCCGAAGGCAGCCCGATCAGCAGCAGCGCATTGGCACAGGGCTTCTCGCTGCAGCTGCGGCCGGGCGAGCGCGCACTGGCCGTGCCCGTGGACGAACTGGTCGGCGCCGGCAACCGCATCCTTCCCGGTGACTTCGTCGACGTCTTCCTCAACCTGCGCAATGCCCAGCCCAGCATCAACAGCCCCGCCGAAGCCGCGCAGACGCGCCTGCTGCTGTCGCGCCTGCGCGTGCTGAGCTATGGCCAGCAGGACATCGCGCCAGTCGCCTCAGAGGCCACCTCCAATAGCGGGGCCGACACCCGCAACGACCCGCGCGCGGCCGACATCACCGGCAGTGGCGGCAGCCACAGCAGCAATGAAGCCCCGCAACCCGCGCGCAGCGCGGTGCTGGCGGTACCGGTGGCCGACGCCAATCGGCTGCTGCTGGGTGCACAGCAGGGCAAGCTGTTCCTGGCGCTGCGCAATCCCGCCGATACCGGTCTGCCCGACCTGGCGCTGTTCCCGCAGTCGCGCGGCGTGATCGATCCGCTGCGTGGGCTCGACGCGGAGCAGCAGCTGGCACTGCAGCGCCCGGAGAACCACGCCTTCGCCGGTATAGACGGCGACGCGCTGGCGGGCCGCAGCAGCGCCCCGCCACGCAGCAACGCGGATGCACCCGCGCGTGCGCCGGCGCCCCGCCGCAGCGCCCCGCGCGCGTCGGGCATCGAGATCATCCGTGGCGACAGTTCCGCCCCCCGTGGCTCCCTTTGACCTGCATCGAGCGCATCCATGACCGAACGTCGCCGCCGTCCACGCATCTCCCCCCGCCAGCGCTGGCTGGCCCTGCTGCTGGTGCTGCTGGCGCCGGCAACGAGCGTGGCCGCCGATGACCTGGTGCTGCAAGCCCGTGAGCAGCGTCCCTGGAACCTTCCGGCCGACCTGGAGCGGGTGGCCATTGCCGACCCCGGCGTGGCCGACATCGTGATGCTGCGTGGCCAGCGCCAGGCGCTGCTGGTGGGCAAGATGCCCGGCACCACCACCCTGTTGCTGTGGCACCGCAAGCAGGCCGAGCCGCAACGGGTGACGGTACGGGTGCAGAGCGCCGTACAGGGTGCTGCCAGCACCGGCGGCAATGATCTGGTGTTCACCCAGCAGGACCAGCAGGGCCTGTTGCAGGGAAGCACCGACAGTGTGCTCTCGCACATGCAGGAACAACGCACGGCGGCGATGGCACTGGGCAAGGACGGTGTGCTTGCCGATACGTCCACCATCAGCAGCGGCGGGGTGGTCCAGGTCGAGGTCAAGGTGGTCGAGTTCAACAAGACCGCGATGAAGCAGATCGGCATCAACTTCCAGAACCGCAACGGCGGCTTCGCCTATGGCTTCGCGCGGCCCGGCACCGGGTTGCCGGGCAACACCGGCCTGCTGCCCGGCATGAAGGAAGGCAACAGCAGCAACGAGGCTGTGTCGCCGATCTCCTCTGCGTTCCGGCTGGTGTTCGGCTCGACCAAGGGCCTGTGGAACGCCGACGTCGAACTGCTGCAGAGCAATGGCATGGCCCGCGTGCTGGCCGAGCCGACACTGGTGGCGCTGTCCGGCCAAAGCGCCAGTTTCCTGGCCGGCGGCGAGCTGCCGATCCTGGAACCGCAGGGGCTTGGCACCACCACCATCACCTACAAGCCGTTCGGCATCGGCCTGACCGTGACCCCGACCGTGCTGGCGGCGAACCGCATCGCGCTGAAGGTGGCGCCCGAAGCGAGCGACCTGGACTACAGCAATTCCATCATGCTCAACAACGTGCAGATCCCCTCGATCACCACCCGCCGCGCCGACACCACGGTCGAGCTGGGCGATGGCGAGAGTTTCGTCATCGGCGGCCTGGTCAGCTCCAACATCGTCTCCAACGTCAGCAAGATTCCGCTGCTGGGCGACCTGCCGATCATCGGTTCGTTCTTCCGCAACTTCGATTACAAGCGCCAGGACAAGGAGCTGGTGATCATCGTCACCCCGCGCCTGGTGCAACCCCTGGCGCGCAACACCGAACTGCCGCTGCCCGGCGAGCGCGAAGCCAAGCCGCATCTCCCCGAGTGGGGTTCCTGGCTGCTGGGTCCGGTCAGCCAGGACCCGGTGCCCGGTTTCTCGCGCTGACTCCCTGATGCCTGCGATACCACGCCCATGCCCTACGCCACTGCCCAGCCGCTGCATCCGCAAGGACCCCCGATGAACCTGGTCCTGTATGGCATGGATCGCGAACTGCTGCCCCGGCTGGCCGCCAAGCTGCCGCCGAGCACCGCCCTGCATTGGCAGGACAGCAACGCGCCCACCTCCGCGCAGGACCTGCAACGCGGCCCGCAGAGCCTGGTGCTGCTCGACTTCCGGCCCGAGCATGCGGCTGCCTCAAGCGTGCTGGCACAGCAGCTGCAGCAGACCCAACCCGACCTGCCCCTGGTGGCAGTGGGGGCCACCAGCGCCGGCCAGGTCGAAGGCGTGGTGATCGCACTGCGCGCTGGCCTGCGCGATGTACTGGACCTGGACAGTGACGACGCAGGCATCGAGGCGGCCCTGCGGCGCGCCCTGTCTCCGCGCCCGGCAGCGGTTGCCCAGCACGCGCACAAGGCACGCCTGATCGTGCTGCTGGGCGTGCGCGCCGGCGTCGGCACCAGCACCCTGGCCGCACATCTTTCGGTGCTGGCGCAGCAGGCGCGCGCCCTGGCCCAGGGCGAAGCCCTGCAGCAGGACGGCCTGCTGATGGAGCTGGCGCAACCCTCCGGTGACCTCGCGCTGTACCTCAATCTCGACAGCCGATTCCATTACGAAGACGCGCTGCGCAACGCCAGCCGCATCGATGCCACCCTCGCCCGCACGGCCATGGCGCGCCATGACTCCGGACTGGTGCTGCTGGATCGTGCCAGTGGCGGCGATGCCGTTCCGCCCTCCGATCCTGGCGCGCTGCTGCAACGCCTGCGCGGCGTGTTTGCCAGCGTGCTGTGCGACGCCGGCGGCTGCCCGCTGCGGCAGCTTCCGCCCCTGCTGCTGGACCAGGCTGACGAGATCTGGCTGGTCACCGATGCATCGATCGCCACGCTGGTCTCGTTGGACCAGGCGCTGAAGCACCTGGCGGGCCAGCGCGAGCGCGAGAAGCGCCTGCAGCTGGTGATCAACCGCCACGACGACAGCAGCGGCATGAGCCCGGAACAGATCGCGCGCCGCTTCGAAGTACCGCTGCTGGCGACGCTGCCCGAACGACCGCGCGTGCGCCTGGCCGCCAGCCAGGGCCACCTGCTGCTGCAGGATGCGCCGCGCGACCCCTATCTGCGTGCCCTCGCCCCGCTCGTGTCACGCCTGGATCCGGCCGCCTGCCCGGTCCAGCCGCATGGCCTGCGGGAAAGACTCTCCCTTGCCCTGGGTGGATCGCAATGGAAGACAAGGTAACCCCGTTCCCGCATGCCGTTGCCCGCCCGGTGCTGCCCGAAACTACCCCGGGCCACCTGCCGTTCGCGCAGACCGAGCAGTACCAGAAGGTGCTGTCGGCCGCGCATGAGCACCTGCTCAACAGCATCGAGGACGAGCGCATCGACATCGATTCCTGGGCCCCGGACACCATCGCCCGCTGGGTGCAGGTGCAGACCGTGGGCTTCATCCAGGAATGGCGCATCCCGATCAACGAGGAAGAGATGCAGGTGGTCGCCGAGGGCCTGGTCAAGGAGCTGACCGGTTTCGGCCCGCTCGACGACCTGCTCCACGACCCCTCCATCGAAGACATCCTGATCAACGGCTTCAAGGACGTGCACGTTTCGCAGGGCGGCCAGCTCAAGCGCGCCACCCAGCGCTTCACCGATGACACCCACCTGCTGCGCATCCTGCGTCGCATCCTCGCGCCGCTCGGCCGCCGGCTGGATGATTCCAACCCGATGGTCGACGCGCGGCTGCCCAACGGCGGCCGCCTCAACGCGATCATCTCGCCGCTGGCGGTGGACGGACCGATGGTGTCCATCCGCAAGTTCCGCAAGGACCCGTTCACCCCCGACGAGCTGCTCGCCAAGGGCACCTTCGATGCGCCGATGCAGGCCCTGCTGAAGGCGATGGTGCTGGGCCGCTGCAACATCCTGGTCTCCGGCGGCACCAGCTCGGGCAAGACCTCGCTGCTCAATGCCCTGGCCAGCTACGTGCCTGCCAACGAGCGCGTCATCACCGTGGAAGACACCGCCGAGCTTTCGCTGAACCATCCGCACGTGGTGCGCCTGGAGAGCCGCATCGGCGGCGCCGAGGGCCAGGGCGCGGTCAGCATCCGCGACCTGGTGCGCAACAGCCTGCGCATGCGCCCGGACCGCATCGTGGTCGGCGAAGTGCGTGGCGCCGAAGTGCTGGAAATGCTGCAGGCGATGAACACCGGCCATGACGGATCGATGGCCACCATCCACGCCAATACACCCCGCGACTGCCTGTACCGCATCGAGATGCTGGCCGGCTTTGCCGGCTTCCAGGGCAGCGAGGACAGCCTGCGCCGCCAGATCGCCAGCGCCATCGATTTCATCGTGCAGATCTCCCGGCTGGGCAGCGGGCGCCGGGTGCTGGTCTCGATCACCGAAATCACCGGGGTCAGCGACAACCTGATCACCACCCAGGAGATGTTCCGGCACGAGGTGCAGATCGACGGCAGCGGCCGCGAGACCGACCGCTGGATCGGCCTGGGCTTCCATCCGCATTCGCACAAGCTGGAGCCGTTCCGCCAAGAGCTGCGCGAATCACTCTACGGGGATTTCTGAGCATGGGTACCGGCCTGCTGCTGGGCGTGTTGAGCATCATCTCGGTGCTGCTGGCGCTGGCCGTCTGGCTGTGGGGCACCGCCAGCAGCCGCGAACAGCGCCAGGCCTCGTTGCAGCATGCCGAGCAGCAGCTGGCGCGCGGCAGCGCCGCCGGTGCGGTACCGGCCGGGCCCGCCGTTGCCGCAGCCAACGATTCCGCCCGCCCCGCCAGCAGTGGGAGCCGTGTACTGCCCTGGGACGGCGTGCTGCAGCGCGCCGGCCTGCAGCCGGGCTGGAAGCTGCCACTGATGCTGCTGGTGCCCGGCGTTGTGCTTGCGGTCGTCGCGGCGATGCGGCTGGGCACGGCCTGGATGTTTCCGCTGACCCTGCTGCTGTACCTGCTGGGCTGCTGGCTGTGGGTGATGCGCCGGATCACGAAACTGCGTGCGCAGCTGCTGCACCAGATGCCGGACTTCCTCGACAACCTGGTCCGCCTCACCGCGCTGGGCAACAGCCTGCAGGCCGCGTTCCAGGTCTCTTCGATGCAGACCAGCGCACCACTGCGTGGCCTGCTCGACACCACCGTGCGCTATGCGCGCAGCGGCATGGACCTGGATCGCGCGTTGAGCCTGGCCGCGCAGCCATATCGCATGGACGTGCTGAAGGTGCTGGCGGTGGTGATCGGGGTGAGCGTGCGCATCGGCGGCCGCGCCGACCAGATCCTGCAGCGCATGGGCGACTTCATGCGCGACCTGGAGCAGGCCCAGCAGGAGCTGGCCGCCACCACCTCGGAAACGCGCATGTCGGCCTGGGTGCTGGGGCTGCTGCCACCGGCCAGTGCGGTGCTGATGGCGATCTCCAGCCCGGCGTTCTTCCAGCCGGTGCTGCATGACCCGCTCGGCCACCGGATCCTGCTGATCGCACTGGGCCTGGAACTGCTCGGAGCGTTCCTGCTGTACCGCCTGGCCAAGTCGCTATGACCGCCCGCCGCCGCCACGGAGGTACCCGATGAGCGCCACCGCCTGGTTCGCTCTCTCACTGCTGGTGTTGGCGGCGGGTGTCGCCCTGCTCGGCATTGCCGGCTGGGTTCGCAGCCATCGCGAGCACCGCACCTCGGCCACGCTGAAGACCGCCCTGCAACCGCGCGACGAAGCCCGCGACAGCGAGGCCACCCGCCGCGACTCGCTGGGCTGGCTCGAGCGCTTCGGCCGCTCGCTCAGTGGTGGCCGCCTGGAGGCCGCGCTACTGGCCAACGAGGACAAGCTGCTGCTGGACCTGGCCGGCTGGAATACGCGCCGGGGCACGGCCATCTACCTGGGCCTGCGCCTGCTGCTTGCGCTGCTGGTGCTGGCCCTGGCGCTGGCGTTCAGCAGCGCGCACGGGCTGGCCAAGGTGATGGTGGTGATCGGTGCGCTGGCAGCCGGGCTGCTGCTGCCCAAGTTCGTGCTGTCGTCGTGGGTCAAGCGCCGCCGCCGCGCGGTCGAGAACGAGCTGCCCCTGCTGATCGACCTGCTGCGCCTGCTGCAGGGCGTGGGCTTCAGCATGGACCAGAGCCTGCAGACGCTGGGCGACAAGCTGCGCGATGCGCTGCCGGTACTGGGCGGCGAACTGCAGGAAGCGAACGTGGCCTACACCCACGGCCGCACCCGCGCACAGTCACTGCGTCGGTTGAGCGAGGTCTACGCCGATGACGACCTGACCAGCCTGATGCAGCTGATCCTGCAGGTGCATGCACACGGTGGCGCGGTGCAGGAACCGCTGCGCCAGTTCAGCATCCGCCTGCGCGAACAGCGCCGCAACACGTTGAAGGAAAAGGTCGGCAAGCTCTCGGTGAAGATGACCGTGGTGATGATGCTGACCCTGTTGCCGGCACTGATGCTGGTGCTTGCCGGTCCAGCGCTGGTCGCGCTGGCCACCACCATGTCCAAGATGGGATCGCCCTGATGCCTGCCCTGCGCACTTCCTGCCTGCTGCTTGCCGCCGCCCTCGCCGCCCTGGCCAGTGGCTGCGCCTCGACCACGCCGAAGTATGTGCGGGCGCCCAGCCTTGCGCCGCCGGAACCCGATCCGCAGGACAGCCGCAACGCCTATCTGGAACTGATCGAACGCATGCAGCAGCAGGGTGCCTGGTATGCCTCGCTTGCCCACGTGGAGGCCTTCCGCCAACGCTATGGTGATCGCCCCGCCCTGCGCCTGCTGCAGGCCGACGCACTGCGCGAGACCGGCCAGACCGACGCAGCGGTCGCGCTGTATCGCGAGCTGTCCAGCGGTCCGCAGGCCGCCGCTGCCGCCCATGGCCTGGGCCTGATCGCCGCACGCCGCGACGACGATGCCGGCAGCGAACAGGCGCTGGCGCGCGCCACGCAGTTGCAGCCCTTGAACACCGACTACCTGGGCGACCTGGGCTATGCGCGGCTGCGCGCCGGCCAGTTCGACCAGGCGCGCGAGCCGCTGGCCAAGGCCCTGGAGCTTTCGCCAGGCAACGCCAAGGCCACGGCCAATCTCGCACTGTGGGCGGTACTGCGCGGCGATCAGGCCACGGCAGAGCGCCTGTCGGAACAGGCCAACCTCAACGAGGAAACGCGCCGCAGCATCCAGCAACAGGCCCAGCAGATCCGCACGCGCCTGCAGCAGCGGCAGGCTGCGGCCACCGTCAACGCCCCGGCGCCTGCGCTCACGGCCAGCAGCGAACGCGGCGCCCGTGCATCGGGCAGCACCCGGCTGGCAGCCGAACCACGCCGCGAAGCACGTGACGAGCGCGATCCGCAGCGCCTGCCACCGTCGATGCTGGAACGCTTCAGCACCACCGATCACCCGACCGGAAGCACCCCATGACCGCGATGCGCCTGACCCGACGCCTGTTGCCCGTGCTGTCCTGCCTGCTTGCTGCCGGTGCCGCGCAGGCACAGCAACAGCCATTGACCGGACAGATGCTCGGTGGCCCCTTGCCGTCGGCACCGGCCGCAGCGCCGATGCAGGCCGAGCCGCTTCCCACCGTGGAGCTGTCCTCACCCGCCGCATCCGCAGCGGTGGCTGCGGCACCGCCGGCAATCCCCGCAACCGACGTTGCACCACCGGTAACACCGCGTGCGCGCCTGCAGAGCGGCGAAGCCACCCGCAACCTGTTCCGCCTGCAGGCGTCGGGGCAGCGGGCCGGCCAGCGCCTGCCGATCCTGGGTGACCAGGCCACGCTGAGCTATGCGCGTTACCTGAAGAGCTTTGAACACGAGATCCCGGACTTCTTTGAGACCGATGTTGCCCGGTCCAAGGACGCCTCCTCCTCCGGACGCTGAGGTCGGCCATGAAACGCCCACGCCAGTTCAGTTTCAGTCGCCCACGCGGCGGCATGTCGGTCACGATGATGCTGGTCATGCTGGCGCTGCTGGCCATGCTGGGCCTGATCGAGATCGGCTATCTGTTCTGGGCCAAGCGTGATGCGCAGAAGGTGGCCGACCTGGCCGCGCTGGCCGGCGCACAGCGGCTGGAGCTGTGCAGTGCGGACAACAGCGACAACAGCGCTGCCCGGCAAAGCGCGCTGGCCCAGAACAGGTTCGCAGGTACCCTGCAGATCCGCTGCGGCAACTGGAGTGCCAGCCGCGGCACCAGCAACCGTTTCGTCACCAGCGTTGATGCCAGCAACCCGCGCAATGCCGTGCAGGTGATCGCCGAGCGCAGCGTGCTGCCCTTCTTCGGCCAGAACACCAGCCTGCCGACCGTCAGCGTGCAGGCGGTAGCCCGCCGCTCGGAGCCCACGGCGGTGTTCGCGGTGGGCTCGCAGCTGCTGCGTACCAATGGCAATTCCGTACTGCTGTCGACCCTGCGCCTGGTCGGCCTGGACGTCACCAATGCCACGGTGCTGTCCTATGACGGCCTTGCCCAGGCCAACGTCACGCCATCCGGCCTGCTGAAGGCACTCAACATCCCGGTGAGCGCCAACCTCAGCGTGGCCGATTTCAACCGCCTGCTGTCGGTCAACAAGATCTCGCTGGCGCAGCTGGTCGATGCCACCGCCACCGTCGTCGGCCGTGACTCGACGGTGGGCGTGCAGCTGCGCGCCCTGTCCGACCTGGTCGCCACCCAGCTGGACATCAACAAGCTCAACATCGTGCTCGGCAGCCAGGCCGGCGGCGGTGGCCTGTTCGCGGAAGTTGTCTCACCCGACGGCACCGTCGGCAGCGCGCTGGAATCGAAGATCAACGTGCTCAACCTGATCAACACCGCCATCTCCATCGCCAACGATGGCAACGGCGTGACGATCAAGGGGCTGGACCTGCTGGGCATCAACATCCAGGGCGGCGTGGTCGAACCGCCATCGATCGCCATCGGCGGCGTCGGCACCCGTGCCTACAATGCGCAGGTGCGGTTGATGGTGGACGTGGACAGCAACAACCTGTTCGCGCTGGGGCCGCTGCTGAACCTGCTCGGCACGCGCCTGCACCTGCCGCTGCACGTCGACGTGGCCAACGGCATGGGCACGCTGACCGGCATCCAGTGCGGTGGCAACCCCCCCAAGGCCACCATCCAGGTCGATTCATCGGTGCTGCGTGCCTGCGTCGGCAACGTCGACCCCGCACAGCGCTTCTCCAAGGCCAATGTCTGCGACGCCACGCTGCAGAACGAGCAGCTGTTGAAGCTGCTGGGCCAGCCGCTGATCAACGACAAGATCACCCTGCCCGCGCTGACCAGCTCGCAGAACCTGACCCTGGCTGCCGGCGAGACCGGCTCGACCCGGATCAATCCGCTCGCGATCGGTGACGCGGTGTCGAGCCTGGTCAACGAACTGCTGCGGGTGCTGTCGGGCATGCTCAGCTCGCCCAAGCAGGGCATGAGCGCCAACGACACGGCCAAGGCACTGGCCGACCGCTACCTGCAGGCGGCGTTTCCGCCCAACACCCGCTATGACGTCGACAAGCTGATTCCCTTGCTGCGCGATGGCGATCCCAGCCGGCAGCTGGCACCGCTCAACAGCTGGACCGTACCGGGTGGCCTGCCTTACGCGTGCGGGCTGCTCAACCTCACCACCTGCCACAAGGATGGCCCGGTCTGGGATGCCCTCAGAGTCACGGTCACCGGCCAGGGCCTGGGCGTCCTCGACGGTCTGCTCGGCTCGCTGGTCGGCGGCCTGCTGATCAACCGTTGCGACAGCCTGCTCGGCAACCTGATCGACTACAACGGCTGCGTGCGCAACAACCTGGCGTCCTACATCCAGACCGCACCGGCGGGTTTCCTCGATGGTGCCGGTGGCAGCGGCGTCGCCAACCCCGACGGCAGCGTCAGCTGCAGCGGCCTGCTGTGTACGCTGCTGAAGCCGATCCTGGCCGCACTGCGGCCGGTGCTCAACAGTGTCGGCACCCTGCTGACCAACCTGCTGGCCAGCGTGCTGGGCCTGGAGCTGGGCCGGACCGACGTCAACGTGCAGTCGATCCAGTGCAGCGCCGCACAGCTGGTCTATTGAAATCGAGCCGTGACGGGCGCCCTTGGCGGCGCCCGCGCCCATGCTAGACTCCCGGCGGGGAACCACCTTCATCTCAACCCACACTCATCCGTGGATGGTCTAGACATGCGAGAAACTTCAGGGGGCGCGGTCTTCGCCCGGCACGCGCGCAGCGCGGCAGTGCTGGCCGTGGCCATGATGCTGGTGGCACCGGCGGCGATGGCCGCACGTGGCGACCGTGAGCCTGCAGCCGAACCGGCGCGCAGCGCGCCGGTGGTGCGCAACACCGTGGACGAGCTCAAGCAGTTGATGGATTCGCGCCAGCTGACCGAGCTGCGCACCACCTACAACGGCAACTACGGCGCCAGCCTGCTGTTCAATGCCAACACCCTGACCTACTACGTCGCCCTGTTCCAGGAGAAGAACTTCTGGCGGGTGATCAAGACCGATGCGGTGGACAACGCCGAACGTGTCTACCGCACCTTCGCGCAGCAGTCCGAGCAACTGGCCCAGGTCTACATCGACACCACCCGCCTGGAAGCCGGCAAGCGCTACACCGAGCGCCTGGTGGCCTACAACGAAGAACGCCTGCGTACCCTGCAGCAGGAAATGGAACAGCAGCAGGCGCAGTCGGCGCAGGTCAGCGCCGCCCTGCAGCAGGCCCAGCAGCAGGCCGTCAGCCTCAGCACCGATGTGCAGAGCACCAACAGCCAGCTGGATGCCCTGCAGCGCCGCATCCAGATCCTGCAGGCCGAACAGGGCAACCCGGAGTTGAGCCTGCCCAAGCCGGACAGCGTGCCCGCACCGGCCGCGGCCAGCGACGGTCGCTGAGACCTGCACCGACGGCATTCCGCGCAACGGCGCCCCAGGGCGCCGTTGTCGTTTTCGGCACTTCAGCACCCCACGTCACTGGCAGGCGCCATGGACCGCGTCATCCAGCTGCCGGCGCTGCACGAAATCCAGCCGTCGGCGCTTGAGCAGCGCCTGCTCGCGTTGGCGGCGTACACGCTCGCAGGCCGCCGCATCCGTGCTGATCGTGATCAACGCCCCCTGCGCCCGGGCGGCACGCCGCAGGCGACGCGACGGCTTCGGTGGCGTGACTGCGGGAACCACCGCACCGCGGGACAATGACTGCTCCGCCGGGACCTCCCAGCGCCACGCCGCACGGCCCTGGCAGGGTGTCTGCTGGTAGACCGGATGCGGTCCATCCACGCATTTGTAGACGTTGGTCTGCGCCGGCGCGGCTATCGGCAACAGCAGGCACACCATCAGGGACCATCGCGTGGCGGGCATCCGGGCATTCCACAGGCAGGCTGCGGACATCCTCGGCGAGCGACTCCGGTCCCGCCAGAGCGATATGCGTCACATCCTTTGCAATCCAGCACAGCGGTGCAAGTCCGTCGCCGGCACCTGCGCTGTACTGCCGGAGGCACCGGCAGCCTGCCGATGCCTTCCCTCCCTTCCGCCAAGGAACCTGCAATGAGCAACTTCGTCACCGTCGCCGACGGCGCCCGCATCTTCTACAAGGACTGGGGCACCGGCCAGCCGATCGTGTTCGCCCACGGCTGGCCGCTGTCTTCCGATGCCTGGGACCCGCAGATGCTGTTCATGGGCCAGAACGGCTACCGCGTGATCGCCCACGACCGCCGCAGCCACGGCCGTTCCAGCCAGACCTGGGACGGCAACAACATGGACACCTACGCCGACGACCTGGCTGCGGTGATCGAGGCGCTGGACCTGAAGGACGCGATCCTGGTCGGCCATTCCACCGGCGGCGGCGAAGTGGCCCACTACATCGGCCGCCATGGCAGCACACGCGTGGCCAAGGTGGTGCTGGTCGGTGCCGTACCGCCGCTGATGCTGAAGACCGCAGGCAATCCGGCCGGTACCCCGCTGGATGTCTTTGACGGCATCCGCAAGGGTACCGGCGGCGACCGCTCGCAGTTCTTCAAGGATCTGACCACCCCGTTCTTCGGTGCCAACCGCGATGGCAACACCGTCACCCAGGGCATGCGTGATTCGTTCTGGCTGCAGGGCATGCTCGGTGGCGTCAAGGGCCAGTACGACTGCGTGCACGAATTCTCGGAAGTGGACTACACCGAAGACCTGAAGAAGATCGACGTGCCGGCACTGGTCGTGCACGGCGACGACGACCAGATCGTCCCGTTCGATGCCTCGGCCAAGCTCTCCTCGCAGATCATCAAGGATGCCGAACTGAAGGTATACGCCGGTGCCCCGCACGGCCTGACCGTCACCCACGCCGAGCAGTTCAACGCCGACCTGCTGGCATTCGCACGCAGGTGATGTGCTGCGGCGGCGCCACCCAGCGCCGCCGCACAAAAAGGGGACGGAGGGGATTAAGTCGTTTGTGCACAAACGACTTAATCCCCTCCGTCCCCTTTTTCGGTCAGATATCGCTGTGGTGGTGTGGCACGCCGGTCTTCGGCAGCGGGTCGTGCCCGCCTACGAAGTGACGCACCACCGGTGCACGTTCGCCGCGATGCAGACCGCGCAGCACTTCCTGGATCGCCTTGTCGTCGGCGGTGATGCGTTCGTGCTGGCGCAGGTGCTCCAGCCACGACGGGGTCACGAAGTATTCCAGGTGGATGCCCGGGGTGGCCACATCCTCGACCACGCCCCAGACCACGGCGCCATCGCGGCGACGGATCGTGCCCAGTGCGCGCATCTGCGCCTGGAACGCGGCGCGATCAGCGTCATCGATGCGGTACTCGATGGTCACCAGCACCGGGCCGCGATCGTTGGATACCGGTACCGACAGTTCTGGGGCCGGCCAATGCCCCGCCGGGCGCAGGTTCAGGTCTTCGGTACCAGCGATGCGCACGCGCCACACCAGCAATCCGCCGATCACCGCACCCGCGGCAGCCACCAGCAAGGCCAGTTCCGGCGAGGTGCGCTGTGCCAGCGCGCCCCAGCTCAGCCCGCCGGCAGCCATGCCGGCAGAGAACACCATGATGTACAACGCCAATGCACGCGCACGCACCCACGCCGGCACCGCGGTCTGCGCGGCGATCTGCAGCGACGACAGCACGGTGATCCAGGCAAAGCCATTGATCAGCATCACCAGCGGCAGCACGTACCAGCTGCGGGTCAGCGCCAGGCCGACCAGGCTCAGGGCCAGCGACAGGGTGGCCAGCAGCACCAGCAGGTCACGATCCATCTGTGCGCGCAGCTTCGGCAGCAGCAACGCACCACCCACCGCACCGATGCCGATGCAGCCGAGCAGCATGCCGTACTGCCCCGCCCCGCCATGCATCTGCCCGCGTACCACCACCGGCAGCAGTGCATTCATCGCTGCGGCAAAGAAGAAGAAGCCGACCGACTTGATCAACACTGCCTGCAACCGCCCGGCGCGGCTCGCATAACGCAGGCCCGCCTTCAGGCCAGCACCGAACCCTTCCGGCGGCAGGCTGGACTGCTTCGGGTCGCGCTTCCAGCCCCACACCACGAACAGCATCGCGGCGAAAGTGATGGCGTTGAAGCCGAACGCCCAGACCGCGCCCAGCTGGGCGACGATCACGCCGCCGATGGCCGGGCCGATCGAGCGTGCGATGTTGATGCCGATCGAGTTCAGCGCCACCGCCGAAGCCAGCATCGGCTGCGGCACCAGTTCGGACACGATCGCGGCCTGCGCTGGCATCGCCATCGCCGCCCCGCAGCCCATGCAGAAGGTCAGCAGCACCAGCAGTTGGGGGGTCAGCATGTCCATCGCGGTCAGTGCCGCCATCACCGCCGCGACCAGCAGCATCCAGCCCTGGGTGGCCAGCAGGTACCTGCGGCGATCGACGATGTCGGCCAGGGTTCCGGCGGCCAGTGCCAGCAGCACGATCGGCACGGTGGTGGCCGACTGCACCAGGGCCACCATCAACGGTGAGCCGGTACGCTCGGCCATCACCCAGGCAGCGGCCACGTCATTGACCCAGGTGCCGATGTTGCTGGCCAGGATCGCCAGCCAGATCGAGCGGAACATCTGGATCTTCAGCGGGGACCAGGCGCCTGCGGCCTGTGCGGGGGGTTGCGACGCGGTTGCGTTCACCATTGCCATGCTCCAACGATCGAGGCGAACAACGTGTCCTGGCCACCGGCCTGCCTCAGTGCAGGCCCGGCATCGACCCAGGCCAGCTGCAGCTGCCATTGCCAGTGTTCGCTGGCCTGCCAGCGGGTTTCGGATTTGTACTGAGTACCGATGCGGCGCGCGCCGCCGGCGCTGCCCGGCAACGCCACCAGCGGTGCGGGCGTGGTGTAGACCGCATCCGCGCGACGATGCTTCCAGGCCATCTGTACGCCCAGTTCCGTCGTCACCGCGTCGTGCAGGCGCAGGGTCAGGGTCGGCTGGACGTCCATCAGGTTGGCCGGGGCCAGCAGGCTGGCCTCGCTGAAATAGGCCGACTTCGGGAACAGGGCGTTGAAGGTTCCCAGGCGGCCATCCTGCAGATTTCCATCGCCACTGGCGATGTCCGCCTTCAGCCCCAGCCGCGGCTGCAGCGGCAGGTTCGTCCAGCGCCAGCCCGTATCGGTAGCCAGCGTCCAGGCGCGGATATCGAGCGTGCCGGCGGTCGTCCGCAGTTCACCGCCCTGCGCCACCAGCTCGCTGTTCCAGTCCAGTGCACCGGCCTGGCCGAACCAGCGCGTGCCCAGGGTCTGCCGACGTTCGGCACCGCTGCCTGCGGCGAAGCGCGCGCCGTCGCGGCGGTAGTCCAGCAGGTACAGATCCCACTGTCCCGCGCCCTGTCCACGCGCCGTGGTGGCATAGGCACCCCACAGATGGGCGCCGTGTTCGCCGCGATCATCGAAGGCGCCCGGCCGGTTCTCCACCGGACGCAGCGCCATCAGATCAAGCGTGCCCAGGCGACCTTTCCAGCCTGCACGTGCACCGTCGAACGCCAGGCGGATGTTCGGTCCATCGCGCACCGACAGCAGCCGTGAGCTGCCGTAGCCGGCTTCCTGCCGGCCCAGCTGCAGATGAAGGCCACCGTGCTGCCAGCGCCAGTACGCCTGCTGCACATCAAGCGCGCTGCGGTCGGTGCGGCCCGGGCCGCCGGCTTTGCCATTCTCAGCATGCACGCCCAGCTGCAGCTTTGCCTGCCAGGTCTCTTCCACATAGGTGGCCGAGGCCAGCGCGCGCAGCAGGCCATAGCCATCCTCGCCACCGCCAACGCCGAACCGGCTCGGGTCGTAGTACAGGCCACGCACGCGCAGCGACGCGTCCCATTGCAGTTCGCCGTCGCCCGCGTCACTGCAGTGACCGCCGTCGCAGGCCAGCGCCAGCGAGGGCACGGCCAGCAGCGCCAGGCTCAGAACGCGAAACACGAGCATCCCATCGCGCCCCAGAACGCGGTCAGGTCGTCGGTGGGTGCAGCATGCCGGGCCGCATGGCCGTGCGCGCCGTGGGTGCTGCAGGCCACACCGTGATGGTGGTGATGCGCGGCGGCCAACCCGGTGGCGGTACCGCCGACATGGTAGCCACCAAACCTGTTGACCGGCGACCAGTTGGGCATCGCCGGCGGCAGCTGTGGCGCAAGCCCTGCATAGTCGGCGTCGGCATGCACGATGCGGCCGCCAACCACGGTCAACACGCTGGTGATGTCGGCGATCTGCGCATCATCCACGCGGAAGAAGTCGGCCGAAAGCAGGATGAAGTCGGCGAGCTGGCCGGCCTTCAGCGTGCCCTTCACCGCTTCGTCGCCGGAGAACCAGGCGCTGCCCTGGGTCCACAGGCGCAGCGCCTGCTCACGTTCGAGCAGGTTCTCATCGCCATACAGGGCCAGCCCGCCCACGGTGCGTCCGGTCACCAGCCAGGACAACGCCACCCACGGGTTGTAGCTGGCCACACGGGTGGCATCGGTTCCGGCACCGACCGGCACGCCTTCGGCCAGCATGCGCTTGACCGGCGGCGTATGCCGCGCCGCCTGCACGCCGTAGCGCTCGACAAAGGCCTCGCCCTGGTAGGCCATGCGATGCTGCACGGCGATGCCGCCACCCAGCGCGCGGATGCGTTCGATGTTGCGCGGGGTGATGGTCTCGGCGTGGTCGATGAACCAGTGCAGGCCATCGAAGGGCACCTCGCGGTTGACCTGTTCGTACACATCAAGGATGCGGGTGATGCTCTCGTCGTAGGTCGCATGGATGCGGAACGGCCAACGCTTCTCGACCAGCAGCTTCACCACGTCGTGCAGTTCCGGCTCCAGCTCCGGCGGCAGTTCCGGCCGCGGCTCGTTGAACAGCTCGAAGTCGGCCGCGGAGAACACCAGCATCTCGCCGGCACCGTTGTGGCGCAGCAGGTCATCGCCCTGTCGCGGCTGCAGCATCTCGCTCCAGCCGCGGAAATCGTCCACTTCCTTGCCCTTGTTCTGGGTGAACAGGTTGTAGGCGATGCGCACCGTCAGCTGGTCATCGCGATGCAGCTGCTCGATGACCTGGTAGTCCTCGGGATAGTTCTGGAAACCACCGCCGGCATCGATCACCGACGTGATGCCGAGCCGGTTCAGTTCGCGCATGAAATGGCGGGTCGAGTTGGCCTGGTACTCGATCGGCAGGCGTGGGCCCTTGGCCAGCGTCGCGTACAGGATCAGCGCATTGGGCTTGGCCAGCAGCAGCCCGGTCGGGTTGCCGAGCGAGTCACGCACGATCTGCCCACCCGGTGGATCCGGCGTGTCCTTGGTGTAGCCACAGGCGCGCAACGCGGCACGATTGAGCAGCGCCCGGTCATACAGGTGCAGCAGGAACACCGGCGTGTCCGGCGCGATGTCGTTGAGCTCCTGCAGCGTGGGCAGGCGCTTCTCGTTGAACTGCGCGGCGGTGAAGCCACCGACCACGCGCACCCACTGCGGCGCCGGGGTACGGTCGACCTGCGCCTTGAGCATCGCCATCGCGTCGGCCAGCGAACGCAGGCCGTCCCAGCGCAGCTCCAGGTTGTAATTCAGGCCACCGCGGATCAGATGGGTATGGCTGTCGTTGAGCCCGGGCAGCAGGCGCCGGCCCTGCGCGTCGACCAGGGTCGCTTCGTTGCCCCAGCCGCGCATGATCTCCTCGTCGCTGCCAACGGCAACGATGCGCCCGTCCTGCACGGCCAGCGCCTGTGCATGCGGCTGCTGAGGGTCGAGGGTGGTGATGCGGGCATTGCGGATGACCAGCGTGCTCATGCGACGCTCCTTGGAAGTGGAATCGAGTGCGGCACCGGCACGACCGGCCAGGCCCAGCGCAACAGCGGCGCTGCCAGCCAGCACCACGTTGCGGCGGCCCTGATCGAGTGGATCGTGACTCATGCGAGGTCTCCTGGAAGGCGTTGGCCGTCCAGTGCCCAGGCGCCGGGCCCGGTCAGCGCGAGGGCCAGCAGTACCGTGGTCCACATCAACGGGTACTCGCTGCCACCGCGCATCCAGAACCAGCCCCTGGGCAGGGCCAACAGTACGGTGAAGCCGATGAAGGCGGCCGCCGCAAGCGCGGCGACACGGGTCTGCCAGCCCAGCAGCACGGCCAGCCCGGACAGCACCTGCAGCAGGGCCAGCAGCAGCGGCAGCGGAGCCACCGCTGGCAGGCCGAAGCCACGCAGCTCGGTGGCGAAGCCGGCCAGCCCCGGTCCACCGAACCAGCCGAACAGCTTGCCCAGCGCGTGCGGCAGCAGGAAGCCTCCTGCCGCCACGCGCAGCATCAGCAGGGCCAGGTCGAGGCCATGGCCAGCCAGCATGCTCAGTGCCCGCCTTCCTGCGCGCCGAACATGCGCTTGGCGTACTGGATGCCGATGCCATAGCCACCGGCGTGGTCGCGGGCAATGCCGGTGGTCAGCTCGTAGGTCTCACCCCGTGCCCAGTCGCGCTGCAGCTCAAGCAGGTACTGCACGCTGGTCATCGGCACCGCACCGGCCTGCACCATGCGGGTGATCGCACGCTCGTGGGCCTCTTCGCTGACATCGCCGCAGGCATCAGTGATCACGTAGACCTCGAAGCCCTGCGCCAGCGCCGACAGCGCGGGACCCACGATGCAGACGCTGGTCCACAGCCCGGCAACAACCAGGCGACGCTTGCCGATGCGGTTGATCTCATCGATCACCGCCTGGTCTTCCCAGGTGTTCATCGAGGTGCGGTCGAACACCGTCTGGCCCGGGAAGATCTCCGGCAGTTCCGGGAACATCGGGCCGGAGAACGACGCTTCGGCCACCGTGGTCAGCAGCACCGGTACGTTGAAGCCCTTGGCGCCCTTGCTGATCAGCGACACGTTGTTGCGCAGCGCGGAGATGTCGATCGTGTGGGTGGCGAACGCCATCTGCGACTGGAAGTCGATCAGCACCAGGGCATGGTCGGTGGGCGACAGCAGGGCCGGGGCGGGCGTGGCGGTGGCAAGGCTCATGGATGGACTCCGTTGGAAACATGATCAGGGGGAAGCAACAGGGCGGCATCACCGGCCAGGTACTGGCCGGGGCTGCAGCCGGTCTCGGCGCGGAAGCTGCGGACGAAATGGCTCTGGTCGAAGAAGCCCAGCTGTTGCGCCAGGCACGCCATCGGCAGCTGCGCGCCGGGCAGCAGTTGCCGCGCGCGCTCGATGCGGCGACGACGCACATAACGCAATGGGCTGGCGCCGGTACCGGTGCGGAACAGGCGCACCAGGTGGAAGCGGCTGACACAGGCGGCCTGCGCCAGTTCGGTCACCCGCAACGGTTGTGACAGATGCTCGTCGACGTAGCGCAGGGCGCGCTGCAATGCCGCCGCCTGGTGCGGGGCCAGCGATGCAGCGGGCGAAGCCGGCGGGGAAACAGTGGCCATGTGGGGCGCCGCGAAGGGGTGGCCCATGGTGCGTGTGCGCCGGGCGATGCCCTACCCCCGTCGGTCGAGGCCGGCACCTACCCGAATGGGGGAGGTCGATGGCCGAGCCGGCGACGACCGAACAGCCGCGCATCCAGTGAATAGGCACCCGGGCCCAGCGCCAGCAAGGCCAGCGGCAACACCACCAGTGGCCACGGCAGTGCCTGTGCATACAGGCCCAGTGTTGCCGGCACTACCGCCAGCGGCGTCAATACGCCCAGCGCGAGCATCGCCACCGCCAGCAGGCACAGCGCCGACAGCCAGCCTGCATGCGTACCCGGCGTGCACAATGCGGCGGCCAGGCACAGCCGCAGCCACAGCAGGCCGATGCCCGGACCGCGGTCGGGGAACATCACGAACAGGCGCTGCATGGCCGGGCTCCAGAGGACATGCCGGCGTGATAGCCGACGGCGGCGCCCGCCGCCTACCCCGTTCGGGTCACCCCGGGCTGCCCCACACCTGCCAGAATGCGCGCCATGCGTGGCCGCCCCTTCCCGTTGCAACGTCGCCTGCGGACGCTGCTGACCTGCCTGCTGCTGTTGACCGCCCTGCCCGCCCTTGCCGTGCAGCGCCCACCGGTGAGCGGCGGGTTGCCCGATTACGAGCACACGGCCTGGCGCGTCGGCCAGGGCGCGCCCGGCGATATCTGGGACATCACCCAGGACCGGGACGGCCTGTTGTGGCTGGCCACCGGCTCGGGGCTGTACCGCTTCGACGGTCGTCGTTTTGAACGCCAGGCACCTCCCGCGGGCAGCCATTTCCCGTCCACCAACATGGTCACCCTTGCGCTGGATCGCGACGATGCACTGTGGATCGGCTACTTCCAGGCCGGCATCAGCCAGTTCGCGCGCGGCCAGCTGCACAACTACGGCCGCGACCAGGGCGTGCCGGTGGGTGTGGTCCCGCACTTCAGCCAGGACCGTGACGGCCGGCTGTGGGCCGCGATCAATGGTGGACTACGCGAGTTCAATGGCCAGCGCTGGCAGCCGCTGCCCACTGGCATGGGGGTGCCGGAACACCGCGTGCAATGGCTGCTGCACGACAGCCGGGACACGTTCTGGGTCCTGGCCGACCTGAAGGTCTGGATGCGCGCGGCAGGCCAGACCGCGTTCGAAGACACCGGCATCGCCGTCTCGCAGATGGCGACGCTGGCCGAAAGTCCGCAGGGTGAAGTGTGGCTGGCCGACCGCGTGCGCGGTACTTCGCCGCTGGCCAACGCGCAGGGCCTGCTGCCGGACAGCGAGCGCGAGGCGCGGCGGTTGCCGGAGCTGGTGGCTGCGCGCCTGCAGTTCACTGCCGATGGCGCGCTGTGGGCAACGATGAGCCCGCATGGCGGTGTCGCCCGCGTCACCTTCGATGGTGACCGCGCCGTGCGCATGGAGCGCTTCGATTCGCCACACGGGCTGACCGCCACCTCGGCCGTGCCGATCATCGTCGATCGCGAAGGCAATCTCTGGGTCGGCACCAATCTCGGCCTCAACCGCTTCCGCGCGCGCAGCGTGCACACGCTGGCGGCAGGTCCCAGTGATCCCTACCGCTCACTGGTGCGGGCCAGCGATGGGCATGTGTATGGCTATGGCGAAGACCTCAAGCCTTACGACCTCAGACGCACCCTGCTCGATGGCAGTGCCACGCAGCTGCAGGCCGCCGCGCGCCAGGCACCCACCCCGATCTGGCAGTTCGACTGGATCAACCTTGCACGCACCGTGGCCGGCCGCACCACGCAGATTCCGCTGCCTGCGCCCTTCACCGGGCAACCACTGCATGCCCTGGCGTTCCCCGACGACGAGCAGGCCTGGGTCTGCACCGGCGAACGGGGGGTGCTGCACTACCAGCACGACCAGTGGCAACGCGAACGCCGCCTGCCCGAGCAGGCCTGCTCGTCACTGGCGCTGGACGCCCATGGCCAGCTGCTGCTCGGCTATGCAGACGGCCGGCTGCGCCGCATCGGGGCGACGCGCATCGAAACCTTCGACGCCAACCACGGCCTGTCGGTCGGGCCGATCACGGCGATACTCGATCATCAGGACCTGCTGCTGGTTGCTGGCGAGGCCGGGTTGGCCGTGCGCCTGGGCAATGGTCGGTTCGTCCAGGTGAGCACCGACATGGCCGGCGTCATGGAAGGCATCACCGGCATGGTCGCCGATGCAAAGGGCTACCTCTGGCTCAATGGCAGTCGTGGCCTGGTCCGGCTGGGGAGCGATCAGCTGCGGCGCGCCCTGCGCAGCGGGCAGCCGGTGACGCCGCGCCTGTTCGATGCAGTGGATGGCATGCCGGGCATCGCCCTGCAGAGCGGACCGATCGCCACCACCGCACTGGCCAACGATGGCCTGTTGTGGCTGGCCACCAACCAGGGCCTGGCCTGGCTGGACACCACCCGCTCGCACGTCAACACCATGGCGCCCAGCGTGCGCATCGGCGAAGTGCTGTATGGCAGTGAGCACGAGCCACTGCGCGATGGCCTGCGCCTTCCGGCCGGCACCAGCCAATTGCAGATCGATTACGTGGCGCTGTCGCTGGCGCGCCCGGAGCGCAACCGCTACCGCTATCGCCTGTCCAGCGTCGACGACGGCTGGCAGGATGCCGGCAGCAGCACCCGCGCGTATTACACCAACCTCGCACCGGGCAATTACCGGTTCGAGGTGGAAGCCGCCAATGAGGACGGCATCTGGAGCACCGCGCCGGCCAGCCGCAGCTTCCGCATCGCGCCCACCTTCATGCAGACCGTGTGGTTCAAGCTGCTGTGCGCGGCCGCGATCCTCGCGCTGCTGGCGATGGCGGTGCGCATCCGCAGCGGGCAGCTGGCGGCGTTGTTCCGCGCGCGCCTGCAGGAACGCCATGGCGAACGCGAACGCATTGCCCGCGACCTGCATGACACCCTGCTGCAGGGCAGCCAGGGCCTGATCCTGCGCCTGCACGCGATCAGCCAGTCGCCGCAGACCCCGGACATGGTGCGCAGCCAGCTGGAATCGGCGATGCAGCTGGCCGAACGCAACCTGGCCGAGGGTCGCGAGCGGGTCAACGCACTGCGCGACGGTCCTTTCGCGGGCCGCGACCTCGCTTCGGCGCTGGCCGATGTTCACGCCGAATACGCCGGGCACGGCACCAATCCGCTGCGCCTGACCGTGGAAGGCGCAACACCAGCGCTGCAGGCCGATGCCGCCGAGGAAGTGTTCCTGATCGGACGCGAAGCCATCCGCAACGCGTTGCGTCATGCCCATGCCAACGCCATCGAAGTGGAGCTGTCCTACGGCACGCGGTGTTTCCTGCTGCACGTGCGCGACGATGGCGTCGGCATCGACGACGAAAATGCCGGCCATGGCCATTGGGGCCTGCAGGGCATGCGTGAGCGTGCGCAGCGCCTCGGCGCCGAACTGCAGCTGTGGACCCGGCCCGGCCTGGGCACCGAAGTCGCGCTGGCGGTTCCTGCCCGGCGCCTGTATCACCGCCGTCCATCACGTTGGCGCTGGCCCTGGAGTAGAACCCACCATGACTGAGTCCCCTGCCCCGATCGGCGTGCTGGTGGTCGACGACCATCCGCTGCTGCGCGACGGCCTGGCGGCGCTGCTGGGCGCCCATTCCGACCTCCGCCTGCTCGGCGAGGCCGCCGATGGCGAGGAAGCCATCGCGCGCTACCAGCAGCTGCAACCGGACGTCGTGCTGATGGACCTGCAGATGCCACGCCTGGATGGCGTCGAGGCCATCGTGCGGATCCGCGCGATGGATCCGCGTGCACGCATCATCGTGCTGACCACCTACCGCGGTGACGTACGCGCGGTGCGGGCGCTGCAGGCCGGCGCCAGCGCCTACCTGCTGAAGGACATGCTGCGCCATGAGCTGGTCGATACCATCCGCATGGTGGCCGGTGGCCGGCGCGCACCGATACCCCCGGCAGTCGCTGCGAGCATCGCTGCACACGTGGTGGAGGACCGGTTGTCGCCCCGCGAGACCGAAGTGCTGCGGCATGTAGCCAGCGGGCTGTCGAACAAGCGCATCGGCGAGCGCATGCAGATTTCCGAGCAGACGGTGAAGGCGCACATGAAGAGCCTGATGGACAAGCTCGGGGTGGGTGACCGCACGCATGCAGTCACCCAGGCGCTACGGCGCGGGATCATCAGCCTGGACGACAGCGGTCACGATTAGGGGCTTGTTCGGCAGGGCTTGCAGCCCTGCACCCGCGGTAGTGCCGGCCGCTGGCCGGCAACCTCAACAGCAACAGCAGAAGCGTGCATTCCGTGGGATGGCGGGGCGGTGTCGGACTGCGGGGACGCCGTAAACCCATCCTTGGGGGCTTGGCCGCGGCATCCATGCCGCGGACACCCCGCACTCCGACACCGCCCCACCTCTGACAGATTCCGATGGCGGTTGGTAGGTGTCGACCTTGGTCGACACGGTAGATCCGCGCCATGCGTGGATGAAAGCTGTCAGATCTCGAAATACATCTGGGGTCAGAGCCGTTCCAACACACCGCAGGAAGCTGTCGAAGGCGGGGTGGGTCGGGTTGCGGGGGCGTGAGCGCCATGGGCCCGAGGCATGCCTCGGGCGGGTTGGGCAGGACGCCCAACCCCGGTCTTGCCGTGTGCGCAGGACAGTGCACACGAGCAAGGCGCGACCGAGCCTCCATGGACGGATTCACGGCGTCCCCCGCAACCGCCCCCCCCCCCGCCTACCTACAGGAAACCCGCTGTTTGTGCTGTCGCCGGCCAGCGGGCGGCACTACCGCAGGTGCAGGGCTACAAGCCCTGCCGCCCCCCCTTACTTCAAACGCAGCAGCAGGCTGCCGCCCGCGCATACCACCGCCAACCAGGCCACGCCGTGCCACCCCCACTGCGCCAGCGCCAGGCTGCCCAGCGCACCACCGGCCGCCATGCCGATGAACATGCCCGTGAACAGCAACGCATTGAGGCGGCTGCGTGCCGGCGGCACCAGGCCATAGACCAGCGTCTGGTGCGCCACCAGGGCCGACTGGAAACCGAAGTCGAACAGCAGCGCACTCACCACCAGCAGCGGCAGCAGCGCAGCAGCCGGCAACCAGGCTTCGGCCAGCAGCAGGCCGAAGCCCAAAAGCGCCACCGCGATCGCCAGCCGTGCCACCGCATGGCACCCCAGACGATCGGCGAAACGGCCGGCGAATGGTGCGGCCAGCGCGCCGGCCGCACCCGCAATACCGAACGCACCCGCTGCCGCGCTACCCAGTCCCAGGCGGGCATGCAGCATCAGCGCCAGGGTCGACCAGAACGCACTGAAACCCACCGCCAGCAGCGACTGGCTGGCCACCGCACGGCGCAGCTGCGGCTGCTCGCGCCACAGCGCCAGCAACGAACCCAACAACGCCGGATAGCGCAGCGTGCTGGTCGGTGCGAAACGCGGCAGCGCACGCGCCATCACCGCATCCATCGCCGCCACCGATACCGCGGCCAGTACGAACTGCGTGCGCCAACCCCATGCCTCAGCCACCACGCCACTGACCACGCGCGACAGCAGGATGCCGAGCAGCAGGCCGGTCATCACCCGGCCGACGATCTGTCCGCGTTGTGCATCCGGCGCCAGCACCGCAGCGGCCGGCACGATGTCCTGCGCCAGCGTAGCCATCAGCCCGACCAGCAGGCTGGCCATCAGCAGGCCCGGCAGGTGCCCGGCCATCGCTGCACCGCCCAATGCCAGCGCCAGCAATGCGGACTTCAACAGAATGAGGTTGCGGCGGTCGATGCGGTCGCCCAAGGGCGCCAGCAGCAGGATACCCAGCGCATAGCCGAGCTGGGTCAGGGTCGGTACCAGGCCGGCGGCGCGCTCACCTGCGCCGAGGTCCTGGGCAATCAGGCCCAGCATCGGCTGGCTGTAGTACAGCGAGGCAACCGAGAAGCCGGCACCGGCCGCCATCGCCAGCACCAGCGGGGTGGAGGGTGCGGTCGCGGGTGCTGCAGCGACGGACAGCGAGGGGGTAGACATGGGGGGAGTCCGGTGGAGGAAGTGGGCGTATCCTGCCGGTATTCGCATGACGTCTGTAGTAGGCTTCATTGCATACTCTCCATACGTCGCACGCATGAATGACCTTGCTACCGGTGCGGATCGCCTGGATCTGCTGCGCACCTTCCTGCGCATCGTCGACGCCGGCAGCCTGTCTGCCGCGGCCGTGCAGCTGGGCACTACCCAGCCGACAGTCAGCCGTCGCCTTCAGGCCCTGGAGCGACAGCTCGGCCTGCGTCTGCTGCAGCGCTCCACCCATGGACTGCAGCTGACCGAGGATGGCCTCCGCTGCCAGCGCCATGCGCAACGCGTGGTCGACGAATGGGAGTCACTGCAGGCCGAACTGCACGGCGAACCGGAAACGCTGCGCGGACGCCTGCGGGTGATGGTGCCGCACGCCTTCGGCCAGGCGCAGCTGCTGCCGACCATGCTCGCGTTCCTCGCCCAGCACCCACAGCTGAGCCTGGAGTGGATCCTTGAAGATCGTCGCCCGGACTTCATCGCAGAAGGCATCGACTGCGCGGTGCGGGTGGGACCGGTCGACGAACCGCGCGTGGTCGCACTGCCGCTCGCCGAAGTGCCGCGCATCGTCGTGGCAGCGCCCTCACTGGTGCAGGCCACCGCGATCAGCACACCGGAACAGGCGCAGGCACTGCCATGGATCTCACTGGTCACCTACTACCGCGAACGCCTGCTGCTGCATGACGCACAGGGCCGCGCGCATACCCTTTCGATCAGCCCGCGCCTGCTCAGCGACAACCTGTTCGTGGTACAGCAGGCTGCGCGTGCTGGGTTGGGCGCCGCCGTGGTCTCGGCCTGGCTGGTGGCCGACGACCTCGCACACGGGCGGCTGGTGCAGTTGCTGCCGGACTGGCAGGCGCCGGCACTGCCGGTGCACGTTGTGTTTCCGGCCGCGCGCCAGCAGCCGCCGCGGCTGCGCGCCTTCATCGAAGCGATGAAGGCCGCATTGCCGCAGCTGCACGGAATGCGGCCGGCACCGCGCTAGGCCACCGGTCGCATCATCCACGCCATGCGTGGATTCCGTTCGAGGCCCCAGGGTCGGATCCCTTCCCACCGGGAAGGGCTCTGACCCTGTCCATCATTGCGCCTTCGCAGCCTCTGCATTCCACGCCGCGACCTTGGCCTTGGTATCTGCAAGCATCTTGTCCAGCGCGGCGCGGTCATACACGTTGCCACGCAGGATCACGCTGTCGATCTTTTCGGTGGCGGCAATGTCCTGCAGCGGGTTGGCGGTCAGCAGCACCAGATCGGCGGCCTTGCCCTGCGCGACACCACCATAACGGTTCATCTGGCCGAACCAGGCCGGGCCGGAACGGGTCGCGGCGGACAGCGCCTGCGGAGCGCTCAGGCCTTCCTTCACGAACAGCTGCAGCTCCTGGTGCAGGGCAATGCCCGGGAAATTGAACGAGTTGAGGAAGCCCGCATCGGTGCCGGCGATGATCGTCACGCCGGCTTCCTGCAGCATCGGCAGCACCGCCGCCACCTGGTGGTACTGCGCGTGGCGCGCTTCGATCTGCGCCGGCGTTGCCTTGGCGGCACGGTCGACGCGCCACTGGTAGGTCGCGCGCAGGCCCGGGCCGATGTAGGCCAGGTACGGATCGTTGGCGTGGTCATCCTGGTCGAGGTAGTCGAGGATGCGGCCGCCGTTGAGGGTCGGGGTCACGAATACGCCGCGCTTTGCGAAATCGCGGTACGCGTGCATCGCAGTGTCGCGGTCGAAGCTGGCGTCGAGGCGCCGGTTGGCTTCGGCGCGGTCGATGCGGCCGGCACCGAAGTCGGCGGCGATCTGCGCTTCGTCCTTGCTGCCGGCCTTGAATGCCTAGTCCAGATGCTCGATCGAGGCCAGGCCGGCATCGACCGCCTGCTCCACGGTCAGCGCCATCGGGATGTGGCCCGAGGCCTTGAATCCGGCCTTGCGTGCGGCACTGGCCGAGTACAGGAACAGTTCCGGCTTCAACGTGCTGTCGGTGATCTTCACGAAATCGACCTTGTCGTGCTGCAGGCGGGTGATCGCCTTGTCGACGTCGGCCTCGCTGCCCACTTCGATCGTGCCCTTCCAGACCGGCTTGATGCCTTCAATCTTCGCGCCCGAGCTGAGCAGGCGCGGGCCAAACAGCGTGCCCTTGGCGATCTCGCCACGCCACTGCAGCACCTGTTCGGGAAGATCACCGGAGCAATCGCGCACCGTGGTGATGCCGTGCGCGATGTACAGCGGCAACAGCGCCTTGTTCTCTTCGATCAGCGCCGGGCCGCCACCGAAGTGCACATGCATGTCCCACAGGCCCGGGATCAGGTATTTGCCCTTGGCATCGATCTGGCGGGCCGCGCTCCACTGGCTGCGCAGCTGTGCATCCGGACCGACGGCGACGATGTCCTCGCCACGGATCACCACGCTCTGCCCGGCCAGCGTGCTGGCGTGCTCGACATCGACCACGGTGGCATTGCGGATCAGCAGGTCGGCGCGCTCGGCGGCGGAGGCCGACAACGGCGCCACCGCAAGAAGGATGGCAAGGGACAGCGGACGGGAACGGAACATGGACGGCATCCTGGTAGGCACGACCCGCGTGCGGGTGGAAGGGGTTGGGGTTCAGCGCACCGCGCCGTGCTGGCGCAGCAGGGTTTCAATTCCGGTATAGCCGCGCTGGCGCGCATGGGCCAACGGCGTTACGCCATCGCCATCGGCCAGCTCCGGGTCGGCACCGGCATCCAGCAGCAGCTGCACGATCTGCACGTGGCGCGCGCCGCCATCGCCGAGCAGGATCGCTTCCAGCAGCGCGGTCCAGTGCAGGCGGTTGACATGATCGACCGCCACGCCCGCGCGCAGCAGCGTACGTACGGTGGCGACATGGCCGCGTTCGGCGGCCGGAATCAGCGCGGTGCCGCCATAGCGGTTGGTGCTGCGCAGATCGGCGCCGTGCGCCAGGGTCAGCGCCAGGATCTCGTCCAGGCCACGCGCGCCGGCGTACAGATAAGCGCTGTCCTGCAGCGCGTCCTTGGCATTGACGTCGGCACCGGCTTCGATCAGCTCGCGCGCGGCATCCACCTTGTTGCCATGCGTGGCCAGCAGCAACGCGGTGCGGCCCTGACCATCGCGCGCCTCCAGCGTGGCGCCATCTTCGATCGCCTGCCGCACCGCATCGGCGTCGCCCCGGCTGGCGGCGTCCCGCAGGCGCGCATCCGCGTCAGCCCTGGACGTGGCCGTGCAGGCAGGGGTCACCATGGCCAGCAGGCACAGCAACAGCACGCGCGTGAACTGCGCAGGCCAGGCGGGGGAACAATGGAAGCGCATGACGGTGTTTCCTCCTGTCCGTCGCCTCGGAACGCCGGGCGACGGTAGCAACAGCCGGGCATTGCCGGCCCCTGTCCTGCATGGTAGAAGTCGGCCTCGGTATCCAGAAGTGAAATGTTCAAATGCAAGACAGTGGCAAATCGAATAGAACCCTGTTCGAACTGGACCTGCTGCGGGCGCTGGTGATGGTGGCCGACTGCGGCAGCTTCACCACGGCGGCCACGCGCCTGCATTCGACCCAGTCCACGGTCAGCCAGAAGGTGCGCCGGCTGGAAGAACTGGCCGGGCATCGCCTGCTCGAGCGCGGGCACCGCGATGTGCACCCCACCGACGCCGGCCACACCCTGCTCGGCTACGCGCGGCGCATGCTCGACCTGAACGAGGAAATGGCACAGGCGCTGGCGGGCGCCACCGTGGAAACCGCGGTGCGCATCGGTGTCCCCGAGGACTTCGTCAACGCGCAGACCACACGCATGCTGGCCGCTTTCAGCCGCCGCCACCCACAGGTGAAACTGGAAATCAGCAGCGGCCTCAGCCGCGACCTGGCGCACGGCTTCGACCACGGCGAACTGGATCTCGTGCTGGTCAAGCAGCGGCGCAACAGCCGCCAGGCGGTGCACTGCCGCCGCGAGCCGATGCACTGGATCGACAGCCTGCGCAGCAGTTGCCTGCTGCAGGACCCGCTGCCACTGGTCACGTTCCCACCCCGCGGGCTGTACCGCGACGAGATGATCCACGCCGTGGAGGCGCTGGGCCTGCGTTGGCGCATTGCCTTCACCAGTTCCTCGCTCAGCGGCATCCAGGGGGCGGTCGCCGACGGCATCGGCATCAGCCTGCTGCCGCGCCGTGCGGTTGCCCGCGATCACCGCATCATCGATGGTGAGCGCGACCTGCCGGTGATCGACAACTACGAGATCGGCCTGCTGCATCGCGCCGATGCCGATGATGCGGTGCGTGCGCTGGCCAGCGAGCTGTGGCGGCAGGTACAGCGCGAACCGGATTGAGCACTGCACTGCAGATCCACGCCACATACGGATGAAATCCGCGCATTGATCATCGACATCTGATCACGCCTGTCGCACGGAAATCACGCGTCGCCCCCTATAGTGCGCGCTGTTTCCGTGCTCCACGGCGCTTTGTGATGTCCGACGAAACCCCCGCCCGCTTCGACCCCCTGCCCGCCGCCCTGCAGACGCACCTGCAGCACCAGCGCTCGCTGATCGCCGCGCGCGTGGCCGCCGGCTTCCCGACGCTGCCGGTGCAATGGCCACTGGCGGCCACCACGCTGCAGCGCGTGGTCGATGCTGAGCTGATTGATCGTGACGACTGCGACGGCTGGGAAGCACTGGGCGTGGCGTTCAGCGATACCCTGGCCCAACGCGTGCCCGGCCTGGCCTGGATGCAGGTCACCGATGCCTGGGGCATCGACGCGGTGCTGCGCTACGCCGACAGCAGCCTGCAGATCGGCGCCAGCACACTGCTGCTCAAGCGCGTCGAACAGGGTGAGGTCATCGACATCGCCCATCTGCTGGCGTGGCTGGAAGAGTTCGTCGCTACCCGCGCCGACGATTACGCCTGAGAAGCCGCCGAGCATGGCTCGGCGCAACCGGAACTGGCGTGGCGTGATGGGTGGATCCACGCCATGCATGGATGGAACCACCGCGCGGCCACAGTCATCCACGCACAGCGTGGATCTACAGCCAACGGCCATCAACTACCACGCGTCGTTCCACCGGCACTGCAGCCACGGCCGCCGGACCGTGGTCGCCACGCACCGCCACGAACGTCGCCGGCCGGCCTTCGGCAATGCCGTGCTGCGGCAGCCCGATCACCTGCGCGGCATGGGTGGTGACCATGTCCAGCGCCAGCATCAGATCGGCATCGGTGTAGAAGCCCGAGCGGTAGCCCAGCAGCATCGCCCGCTGCAGCAGGTCGCCGTTGCCGTACGGCCACCAGCAGTCGCGGATGTTGTCGTTGCCGGCGAACACGCGCACGCCGGCATCATGCAGTGCGCGCAGCGGCGGGAACGGATGGTCGCCCGGGGCATTGCTCATGATCGCCACGCCCGCCGTCGCCAGCGCCTCGGCCACCTGCAGCGCGCGTGCCAGCGGCACTTCACCCAGCGCATAGGCATGGCTGACCGCAACGCGCCCCTGCAGCCCGGCGGCCCGCGTCCGCGCGGCGATGCGCAGCAGCTGGGCCAGGCCGGTCTCACCGGGCTCGTGCAGATGGATGTCCAGCTGCACGCCATAACGTTCTGCCAGACCGAACAGCAGCGCCAGTTGGCCTTCGGCATCACCATCGAGCGTGGTCGGGTCGATGCCACCGAGCACTTCCACGCCCGCGGAAAGCGCCTGCTCCAGTACGGCGGCGGTGCCCGGGCAGGACATCACCCCGGCCTGCGGGAACGCCACCAGCTGGATGCGCATGATGTCGGCGCAGCGCAGCGCCGCCTCGCGTACGGCCTCGAGGTGGCGCAGGCCAGTGCTGCCGTCGATATCGACGTGACAGCGCATCGCCACGGTGCCGAAGCCACTGCATTGGCGGATCAAGGCCTCGGCGCGGTCCGCCATCGGCGCGGCGGCCGCCACGGCGGCCTTTTCCACCGCCAGCCGCTCGCGCAGGCTGTTCACCGGCTGGTGCGGATGCCAGCGGTCGCCGACAAAGCTCTTGTCCAGATGAATGTGGCCGTCAACCAGGCCCGGGAGGACGGCATAGCCCTGCAAGTCGACGCTTTCCGCCCCTTCGGCCGGCACCGCAGCGCCATTGAGGCCGTGGATGCGCCCCTCACGGATATGGAAATGCAGCGGCGCGCCGTCGCGATCAACCGCGCCATGGACGAACTGAAGCGTCATCGGAAACTCCCGGAAAGCCAAGTCATGGCCGCCATCCTGCGCGCCGGCACCGCCATCGGCCAACGAAATATCTGGATGCCACACATTCATCAAAACGATGATTCCCCCTGCGACAACCGGTCGCAGCCACGCCGTGCACACCCCTGAACGGGTAACATGGGCGCCTGTTTCCGTTGTGATGCCGCATGGGCCCGTCCGACCGCCACGATCGCCTCCGCCGCTGGCAGGCCGCGTCCCTGCTGGCTGCTGCCCCGATCGCCAGCCTGTCCGCCACTGATGCGGCCGCCACCGCGCCGCTGCAGGCGCCGCCTGGCCAACAGCGCATCGCCCCGGCGGCGTTGGTCGAGCGCCTGCACCAGCGCGTGCTGTCCGGGCAGAGCGCGACCGCCACCCTGGAACACTGGTGCGCCGAGCACGGCCTGGCCGAACAGGCACGGGTGCGCGCGGTGCGCGTGCACGGCCAGGACAAGACGGCACCGGCCGACGTGCTGCAGGCACTGGGCGCGAAACCCGGCACCGAGCTGCGCTATCGCCGCGTGCAGCTGGTCTGTGGCAGCCGCGTGCTCTCCGAGGCCGACAACTGGTACCTGCCCGGCCATCTCAGCCCGGCCATGAACCAGGTGCTGGACAGCAGCGACGAACCCTTCGGCCGCGTGGTCGGCCCGCTCGGCTTCCAGCGCCAGACATTGGCCGACCAGACGTTCTGGCCACCGCGCGGTGAAGGCGACCACGGCGTGATCCTGGAAGTGCGGGCCCTGCTGCGCGACCGCCAGCAGCAGCCCTTCAGCTACGTCATCGAGTCGTACCTGCAGCAGGCGCTGCCCTAGGCGACCAGCGCGCCATCGCAGCGGATATCGACACAACACAAGGCCCGGCATTCCCGGGCCTTCTGTTTGCCAACCGGATCAGCGGAACCGGTAGTCC
The DNA here is from genome assembly GCF_054187805.2 of Stenotrophomonas sp. S4. NCBI lineage: Bacteria > Pseudomonadati > Pseudomonadota > Gammaproteobacteria > Lysobacterales > Lysobacteraceae > Stenotrophomonas > Stenotrophomonas sp. S4. The sequence goes on from NZ_CM196188.1 coordinate 2,795,050, forward strand.
AGCTGCAGCCAGTACTGGCGGCCATACGGGTCGTAGTTGCCGACCGGATAGAACGGCCAGCCGCCTCCGTTCCTGTCCGCCGGCGGGCGGCTGTCACGCAGGTTGTTGACGATCACGCCGACCGACAGGTTCTCGCCGAACTGGCGGAACACGCTGGCGTTGTAAGTCATGTACGGTGCGATGCGGCCACTGCCATCGGTCTTCGGCAGCGAACCGAAGCGGTTGCCATACAGCGTGGTGGTCCAGTCACCCTGGTTCCAGGTGATGCTGCCGTTGGCCTTGCTGCGCCACTGGTAGTCATCCAGCGAGTTGCGGATGTCACGCTCCGGGTCATCGGAGAACTGCCGGTACGTGTGCTCCAGCACCACAGTGTAGGCCAGGCGCGTGGTGAAGCGCCCGTAGCGGCCGGCATCGAAGCGCCAGTTGCCCTTCAGGTCCAGGCCGCGCACCGACTCGGAGGCCGCGTTGATCGGGTTGATCAGCACGCGGGTTACCTGGTCCGGCTGCACCGTGGCGTTGGACGGATTGCGGATCACCCGCGACAGCGCGTCCTGGCACAACGGCGAGCCGATATCACGCGTCTCGCCGCCCAGCGTGCGGCCCAGGCGGCAATCGGCCTCGTCGCGCAGGATGCGGCTGGTATCGAGGCTGGTCACCTCGTTGTCGATGCGGATGTCGTAGTAGTCGGCAGTGAAATCCAGTCCGGACAGCGGCGACCAGACCACGCCGAAACCATAGGACTTGGCGGTTTCCGGCTGCAGCTGCGCGTTGGCACGGTTGCCGTAGTCGATCGACAGGCCGTTGTAGTCGCAGTTGTCATACGACTGGCCTGCGGTGCGGCAGCGCCAGTAGTCGGTCATGCCCGGGTTGTAGCCGCGGGTCTCGGTGGCGAACACGTAGTTCATGTCCGGCGCCCGGAAGCTGGTCGCAGCCGAGCCACGGATCAACAGGCTCTCGATCGGGCGGAACTCGACGCCGAAGCTCCACGTCGCCTTGCCGATGTGCTCGCCGCCTGCGCGGTACTGGTCGTAGCGGCCGGCCAGCGTGGTGGTCAGCGATTTCAACAACGGCAACTGCAGCTCCACGCCGGACGCATAGCGGTCACGATCACCGCCGGCACCGATACCGGCGCTTGTGTTCCAGAACTCGCCGGTGCCCAGGCGCGGGTCCGGGCGGTTGCGGTAGCCCTGGCTGCCGGCCTCGACCACCGCTGCCAGCGCAGCATCGCCGCCCGGCAGCGCGAACAGGCGACCGTTGACGCTGGCGCTGAAGGTCTGCAGCCACGCCGCGTTGCGGCTTTCCTGGTAGCCGGACAGGCCCTCGTATTCGTTCGGCGTCAGCGGCTGGAACAGGCGCGACGGATCCGGCGCATAGACCTCCACGCCGTTGCGCACGCCCCGTTGCGGGCCGAGCAGGTACTCGTTGATGCCGGCCAGCAGCACCGGGCGGCGGGTGCGGTTCTCGTAGCGCGACCGGCTGTAGACCGCTTCATAGTCCCAGCCGCTGTCGCCGATCTGGCCGCGCGCGCCCACGTTGAACGACCACGAGTTCTCCAGGAACCGGTTGGCGTTGCGCGGCAGGCCCCCGATCTCTTCCGGCGCGAACCGGCGGTACCAGCTCTCCAGGTTGCCGGTGTTCTGGTTGTAGAAGTAGTTGCGCGACGACGTCCAGGTCGGGGCGCGGGTGTTGTTGCTGATGCGTGCGCTGCCCACCGCCAGGTCGGCGAACAGGTCGGTGTGCTCGTCCAGATGGAAGGTCAGCAGGCCGTAGCCATTGAGGTTGCGCTTCTCGGTCTGCACGGTCCAGTAGCTGGCGGCCGCCTCGTTGCTGCCGCAGTACGCGCCCAGGCGCGGGTTGTTGGCGCGGAACACGCTGCCGCCATAGATGCCCGACGCTGCGTCGCAGCCAGTGACGCCCGGATCGATGTTGCGACCGGTGGCCGCGTTGCGCCGATAGGCGATCGCCGTTGCCTGCGGTGCCTTGCCGGCCGGGTCATCGTCCAGCGAATCCATGAAGTCGCGCTGGCGCGCGTGGATCGCCTTGCGCACATCGAACTCGAAACCAAACAGGCCGTCCCAGCGCTCGCCGGACGTGCCGCCGACCACCTGCACGCGCTGGTTGTCACCGCCGCCCTGCTGGGTGCCACCGGCGCGCACGTTCACGTCCACGCCCTCGAAGCGGTCCTTGAGGATGATGTTGACCACACCGGCAATGGCGTCGGAGCCGTACACCGCTGACGCACCGGCAGCCAGCACTTCGATGCGCTCGATCAGGGCGCTGGGAATATTGGCCAGGTTGACCACGTTCACCGAGCCTTCGTAGGCCAGCGGGTAGTCGGCCTGGCGGCGGCCGTTGACCAGCACCAGCGTGCGGTTCGGGCCCAGGCCACGCAGGTTGATGGTGTTGGCGGCCGGCGTGAACGTATTGCCGAAGTCCTCGCCCTGCACGTTGCCGGTGTTCTCGGTCAGTGCACTCAGCGCGTCGAAGGCGTTGCGGTAACCCTGCGCGTCGATCTGCTCACGGCTGATCACCGTCACCGGCGAGGGTCCCTCGACACTGGCACGTGGAATGCGCGAGCCGGTGACCTTCACTTCCTGCAGTGTGGTGGGTGCGCTTTCCTGCGCGAAGGCCGGCAGCGAGACCAGCATCAGGGACGACAGCGCGAGCACCAGCGGACGCGGGCGCAACGCCTTGTGGGAGGCGGACATGGGCTTCCTGGGGGAGTGGGCGGGTGGTACGGGGAGCCGTGGCCTGTGCGACACATAACGATCCCGTAACGAAAGTGTCCTGAATGGGTGGTTTCAACGGAAATGACCAGCCCTGATGGGCTTATGCCTGAACCGAATCAGACGGGTCCAGAGCATGGCCGCACTTTTGCAATGAATTGCATGGCCTGGCGCGGCCGGCGCTTCCATCGTGCCGGGATGATCATCCGTACCCACGACACCCACCTCACCCCGTTGCGACCAGTCCTGCGCCGCCACCTGCTGCAACTGCAGGCCGCGCCGGTCACCCTCCGCTCGTTCCAGCGCACCGACCTGCCGCGCTGGCGCGCCTTCGACGATCGCCGCCAACGCGGCCAGCGGCATCCCCCCGGCGTCGATGAGGAGGCGCGGTTCCTCGCCAGTATTCATCGCTCGCGCCTGCAGGAGGACAACGACCAGCTGGTGCTCGGTGTATTCGACGATACCCAGGGCGCCCTGCTGGACCAGTTGCACATCCGCCTGCAGTCCCTGCATTCGCGCTGTGCCGAGCTGCGGTCACTGCAGCACCAGCATGTTCACCCGCAGGCTGCCCTGCAGGCGTTGTGTCCCTTCCTGTTCGACGATGTCGGCCTGCACCGCATCTACGTGCTGCTGCCGCCGGGCTGCACCACTCCGTTCGCCAAAGCACTGCAGGCGCACGGTTTCACCCGCGAAGGCATCCTGCGCGACCACCATCTGGATGCGGAGGGATGGCATGACCGCCAGCTGCTGGCGCTGACCGCGCCGGCCTGGCGCAGCTGCCAGCAGCGGGTCGGCTAGCGCACCCGCTCCAGTGCCGTACCGGCACCGGTCAAGACCGTGCAGGCATGGTCCTGCAGCTCCTCGCCGCTGGCATCGTTGCCGCTGGCGGCGTCCACGCGGGTGGCCAGCAGGATGAAGCCGGGGCCGCCCTGCACGTCATCGCGTCCGGCCACCACCAGGCTCCACTGGCCCACATCGCCCACGCCGCTTAGGCCATAGGCCAGCAGGTTGAGCGGATTGGCGGTCAGTTCCGCACCGGGCAGCAGATAGGCCTGGTACTGATGCCCGCGCAGCGGCACCGGCAACGGTGACCAGCGCGGACCGAGCGCACCGGCATGTGCATCCAGGGCCTGCAGCACATCCGCGCGCAGGCAGTCGACATGGATATGCAGCTGGTGCTGCGAGCGGCCGTGCGGGGAATTCAGCGCCAGGCTGGCCACGCTGCGCGGCAACGGCTGGCCCAGGGCCTGTTCGGTACGACCGCGCGCCTGCCAGGCGGCCGCAAAATAGTTGGGTGCCCCACGCTGGTACAGGCCGTGGCTCTCGATGCCACTGACCTTGTCCAGCGGCATCAGCAGGAACTGGTAGTCACCGTGCGCATCCTTGACCAGCACGTCGCGGCGGTCGGCCGCGGTCTCCACCCGCAGGCAGCTGCCACGCGGGCCTTCCGCCGACTGGCAGTCACGCTCGATCAGGCGCCACAGCGCATCGGAATGGGCCGGCGGCGGAGGCGGCGCGCTCGCACAGGCGGACAACAGCAGCAGGGGCGACAGCAGCAGGGGGCGCAGGGACACGGCGGCGACTCACGGAACAGGCACGGCAGACGGCGCCGCGCTGCATTCTAGCCAGTACAGTGCTGCAATCAGTAGGTGCCGAACGGCACTTCAACCACGATCGGCGCCACGCCCTCGCCCACCTGCAGGGTGTAGCGGTCCAGCGCGCCATCGTCATCGGCATGCGGCTGGCGCTGGAAATGCAGGGGGTAACGGTCATCGCCCAGGCGCACGGCGCTGCCATCAGCCTCCAGGGCGGCACCTTCGGGAATCAGCAGCCCTCCCAGGTCGCTGTAGGCCCCCGGAACATCGGCGAAGCCATAGTCGGCCAGTTCGTCTACCCGCTGCATCGCATAGACATGCGGCAGGTAAGGACGCGCCGGACTGCGGCCATTGCTCAGGTCGGTCACCCAGGCCTGCGGCAGGTGGTACTGCTCGCGCAGCGCGGCCACGCCCAGCGACGGGCTGGCCACCTGCAGGCAGCACACCGCGCGCTTGCCCTCACGGTCCACAACAGCGAATCGATCGCCACGGGTCGCGGCCTGCGGCAGCATCGCGAAGGCCAGATTGCGCTGGGCCGGCGCGTAGCCGGCCTCGGTCTGCAGGTTGCGCCAGGCACCGAACACCGGCGCTTCCGCGGCTGCGGCCGGCACTGGCTCGGCCGCGGTGGCGGCAAATGCCACGCCCAGCACCGACACTGCAAGTACCATCATCGCCCTGCGCTTGTCGCGGAAACTGCCTGCCGTCATACCGTATCCAGCACCTGCACCGGAATGGCCCGGCCTGCCCGCTGGCGTGCTGCCAGTCATCCCTCCCACTATGCAATGACCATGCTGTGCCGGCAATGACCGGGACGCTGACGCCTTTCGCGCGCCGGGTGCTATCGTTCCCGCCATCTTCCCCTGCGCAGGAGCGCTCGCATGTCTGCATTCCGTCTGTCCCTGTTGCTGCCGGCCTCTGCCCTGCTGCTGTCGGCCTGTGTCAGCACCCCGGGCCCGCAGGTCAAGGGCACCGGCCACTGCGACGCCAGCCAGCTCGGCTGGGCGATCGGCCAGCCGGCCAATGAACCCAACATCCGCCGCCTGTCCAGCGAGAGCGGTGCCGGCCTGGTCAACCCGATCGGCCCCAACACCATCACAACCAAGGACATCCGCCACGACCGCCTGCGCGTGTACGTGGACAAGGACAACATCATCACCGCCACCCGCTGCGAATAAGCGCGGCAGAGGTTCTGTAGGGTCGAGCATGGCTCGACGCTACAGTTCAGGGCTCGGTATAGCCGGCGCAGTCCGGCAACGCCTGGTCGGGGTGGAATACCCCATCGCTGAAGCGGAACAGTCGCGTATAGCTGCACGCCGGGTCCTGTTCGGTGCGCAGGTCCTTCTTCTTCAGCGGGCCCTTGGCCAGCGAATCCTCGAAGCGCGAAACACCCGCCGGGAACCGGGTCGCAACCGTCTGGTAGCGCAGCACCGGCATGCCCTCTGCGGCCGTATCCAGCGCCAGCCTTGCCGAGAACCCGTACTCGTCGTGGCAGGCGCCTGCGCGCTGCTTCATGTCCTGCTCGCTGAAACAGGCGCGGATCATCGCGTTGCCCAGCCATGGCAGGGTCAGCACGTCGTCGTCCACCTGAATGTCTTCCTGCAGATGTCGCACGCGCGCCAGCTGCAGCGTGGATGCGTCGGCACCACCGCCCGAGTACATCGCGCTGAATTTGACGACACCGCCCACCAGCACGTTCTGGCGGGCGCGCTGCTGCGGATCGGTGACTGCTTCATCGCTGCCCACGCCCGGCGCCAACCGCACGATCCACGGCCACAGCGACAGCTCGCTTTCCTGCGGCACGTCGATGCTGACGTGGTAGACATGCGGTTTGCTTTCGCCGGCCACCTTCTCAGAGACCTCAAGCGAGGTTGGACGGTCACCGTCCTCGGCCACCGGCTGCACCCGCACGCACCAGGCACGATCGAGGGTGCAGTACTGCATGCGTGCCTCGCCCTGCCCGCTCGGTTCCAGCACCTGCCCCAATGGCTCCATCACGTTGCCGGCGGCGTCACGCTGCTGCGGCAGGATCGAGGGCTCCGCCAGCACCAGCAAAGGGGTCGCCAGCAATGCAGCGCACAGGGTCGTGCGGGCAACGAGGGTGGGCATGGGCGGCTCCTGCGGTTGGGCTTTCGATGGTAACCGCTGCCCCGGTAGAGTCGAGCTCGCTCGACTTCACCTTTGTAGAGTCGAGCCATGCTCGACTGCTGTCTGTCGGGAAGAGCAGCCGAGCATAGGCTCGGCTCTACAGCAAAGCCGCGTTGTATCCGTCAATGCCCACTGCAATCGCAGCTGCCCCACCCCTTCGCCTTCGACGTCTGGCCGATACCGGGGTTGAACGTGTTGCTCGGGTCCAGCTGCTTGTAGAACCCCGCCAGCGCCGGCTTGGCCGGGTACAGGTGGCCGACGTTGTGCTCGGCCGGATACTCGGCGCCACGCTGGTCCAGCAGCGCCCACATCGCATGCTCGATCGCCATCGGGTCTTCGCCCTTGCGCGCGATGTAGTCCTGGTGGAACACATGGCACAGGAAGTGGCCGTAATACAGCTTGTGCAGCAGGCGGCCGTCGATATCGGCCGGCAGCTGCTCGAACCAGTCGGCGTCATCACGGCGCAGGGCGATGTCCAACGCCACGATGTCCTGCACCTGGTCGCGATGCACCTCACGGTAGCGCACCGCCGCACCGGCCACGGCGAAGCGATGCAGGAAGGCCTTGCGCCCCTCATCGGCCGTGCAGTGGAAGTAACCGCCCTCGTGGTCGGCGAAGAAGCCGCGCAGCCAGGCCTCGGTTTCCGCTGCGTCCTGCGCGGAGACCTTCAGCAGCAGATGATGCTCGTAGCGCTGGCGGAACTCGCCCATGCGCTTGGGCAGGTGCGAGGGCAGCAGGCCGGTCAGCACCTGCATCACCCGGTCGGTCACCCCGCGCAGGCCCAGCCGCTCGAACCAGCCGTCAACCCGGCTCTTCAATGCGAACGCGGCCGGCACACGCGCGGTGCCGAGGCGATCGATCAGCAGGAAACTGTCCTTGCCGTAGCGCTCGCCGATGTCATAGGCATCGCGGTGGATGTATTCGCCGGCAATCGGCAGGCGTTCGAAGCCGGTCAGCAGCTGGCGCCGGATCGCGGTGAGGCTGTCGGTACGGTTGCTGCCGATATAGAAGACCTCGGCCGCCTCCTTCTCGAAGGTGTCCAGGCGCACCGCGAACACTGCCAGCTTGCCGGCAGATCCCGCTGCCTCGAAGTGGCGGCTGGGGTCGGCGTTGAAGCGTGCCGGCGTATCGGCATCGACCCGGCGCACTTCCTCGGCGTAGCGCGGATCGGAGGCGGCACGGCCGTCACCGTCACCCACGTCGGCAGCACGGTAATCACCCGCCTGCAGGCGCTGCAGGATCTGCTCGGGCGTATCGCCCAGCGCGATGCCCAGATGGTTGACCAGCTGCAGCTGGCCCTGCGCATCGACCTGCGCATACAGTGCCAGCTCGGTGTAGGCCGGGCCGCGACGCACCAGCGCGCCGCCGGAGTTGTTGCAGATGCCGCCCAGCACCGAGGCGCCGATGCAGGACGAGCCGATCACCGAATGCGGTTCACGGCCCAGTGGCGCCAGCGTCTGTTCCAGCCGGTCCAGTGTCGCGCCGGGCAGGCACAGCACCTGCCGACCTTCGTTCAACAGCTGGATGCCGGTCAGGCGCAGCGTGCTGACCAGCACGATCGGACGCCCATAGTCGTTCCCATCCGGGGTCGAGCCACCGGTCAGGCCGGTGTTGGCTGCCTGCAGGATGATAGCCGCGCCGCCCTGCACCGCCGCCTGCAGCACACGCCACAGCTCCAGCAGCGTGCCCGGGCGCACCACCGCCAGCACCGGGCCCTCACCGAAGCGGTAGCCACGGCGGAAACGGCGGGTGGCCTTGTCGCCGGTCAGTACGTGGCGACTGCCGACTGCGTCGCGCAACTGCGCCAGCACGGCATCGTGGCCACTCATGGCAGGCTGACCAGCGAATCGCGACCGATGTCGGCGATGCGGCGCGCGCCGGTCAGTGTCATCGCCACGCGCATCTCCTTGGCGATCAGGTCCAGCAGGTTGGCCACGCCGGCCTCGCCCTGTGCGGCCAGCGCATAGACGAAGGCACGGCCCAGCAGCACGGTATCGGCCCCCAGCGCCAGCATGCGCACCACGTCCAGGCCGGTGCGGATGCCGGAATCGGCGAGGATCTTCAGGTCGCCCTGCACCGCATCGGCAATCGCCGGCAATGCACGCGCGGTGGACAGCACGCCATCCAGCTGGCGACCACCGTGGTTGGAGACCACGATGCCATCAGCGCCGAACTTGACCGCGTCGCGCGCGTCATCCGGGTCGAGGATGCCCTTGATCACCATCGGGCCCTTCCAGAACTCGCGGATCCATTCCAGGTCCTTCCACGAAATGGACGGATCGAAGTTGCTGCCCAACCAACCGATGTAATCCTCCAGCCCGGTCGGGTTGCCACGATAGGTGGAGATGTTGCCGAGGTCATGCGGGCGGCCGAACAGGCCCACGTCCCACGCCCAGTGCGGATGGGTGATGGCCTGGCCGATGCGGCGCAGCGAGGCGTTCGGACCGCTCATGCCCGAGTGCGCGTCACGGTAGCGCGCGCCCGGCACCGGCATGTCCACGGTGAACACCAGCGTGGTCACGCCCGCAGCCTGTGCGCGCTCCAATGCATTGCGCATGAAGCCCCGATCGCGCAGCACGTACAGCTGGAACCACATCGGCCGCTGGATCGCCGGGGCCACTTCCTCGATCGGGCACACCGATACCGTGGACAGGGTGAACGGGATACCACGGCTGTCGGCCGCGCGCGCCGCCTGCACTTCACCGCGCCGGGCATACATGCCGGTCAGGCCGACCGGCGCCAGCGCCACCGGCATCGCCAGTTTTTCGCCGAACAGCTCGGTTTCCAGGCTCAGGTCCGACATGTTGCGCAGGATGCGCTGGCGCAGCGCGATGTCGGACAGGTCGGAAACGTTGCGCTTCAGCGTGTGCTCGGCATACGCGCCGCCATCGATGTAGTGGAACAGGAACGGCGGCAGCCGGCGTTGCGCTGCGGCACGGTAATCGGTGGAGGCGGAGATGATCATGGGGTCAACCGTGTGGGGAAGGTAGACGCGAGGCCCGCGCACGCCGGGCTTCGTTGTCATCGAGGGTGCGCAGCGTGGTGTGCACGAACTCGAGGTGGGCATGCGCGGCGGCGCGCGCGCGTTCGGGGTCGCCGGCCAGCACCGCGTCCATCATCTCGCGGTGCTGGTCGGACAGCGGCGAGAAGGTCCTCGCCGAGGTATAGAGCTTCTCGCGGCTCTGCGAGATGTTGGTCTGCAGCAGTTCGAACAGGCCGCGCATCACCTGCAGCAGCACCAGGTTGTGCGAGGCCTCGGCGATGGACAGGTGGAAGGCGGCGTCGGCCTCGGCTTCGCCGGTGGGGTCGTCCTTGCCGTGCGCGTCCATCATGGTCTGGAAGGCCTGGGCGATGCGCGTGCGGTCCTCGTCGGTGGCACGCAGCGCCGCATGCCAGGCGGTGGCACCTTCCAGCGCGTGGCGGATCTCCAGCACGTCGAAGCGGTACTCCGGGTCGCCCTGGAACAGCGGCAGGTACGGCGCCAGCGGTTCATCCAGCGCCTGCCGCGCGCGCGCCGCGGGTTCGGCCACGTAGGTGCCGCCACCCACCCGTGCGGTCAGCAGGCCCTGGCTGGCCAGCTGCGCGATGGCCTCGCGCAGCGCGGTGCGCGAGACCCCCAGCTGCACCGCCAGGGTGCGCTCGGCCGGCAGCCGATCGCCCGGTTGCAGCCGCTGTTCCTGCACCAGGCCGCGCAGCTGCGCGGCCACCTTGTCCGAAATACGTTGCGTGCTCATGGTGCCATTGTGGCCCGAAGCGCGCAGCGGGTGGTCGGCTGACCGTGCATGGCTCAGGGAATCATCCAGGTCAGCCAGTAGGCCTGCGCCAGGGTGATCAGGCCGACCATCGTGGTGAAGATCAGGCTGTGCTTGACCGTGAAACGGAACAGGTCCGATTCCTTGCCGGCCAGGCCGACCGCGGCGCAGGCAATGGCAATCGACTGCGGCGAGATCATCTTGCCGGTAACGCCACCGGTGGTGTTGGCCGCCACCAGCAGCACGTCGGACACGCCGATCTGCTGCGCGGTGGTGGCCTGCAGCGCCGAGAACAGCGCGTTGGACGAGGTGTCCGAGCCGGTCAGGAACACGCCCAGCCAGCCCAGGAACGGCGAGAAGAACGGGAACGCATCACCGGTATGCGCCAGTGCCAGCGCCAGCGTCGCCGACAGGCCCGAGTAGTTGGCGATGAAGGCGAAGGCCAGCACCATGCCGATCGAATAGATCGGCATGCGCAGCTCACGCACCGTCTCACCGAAGGTCTGCAACGCCGACCGGGCCGGCATGCGCAGCGCAATGATCGCGATCACGGCGGCGAGGATGATCGAGGTACCGGTGGCCGAGAACCAGTCGAATTTATAGACCGCCTCATAGCTGAGCGGCGCGTCCACGATCGGTGGCATCTTCTGCACCATCTGGTCCAGGCCCGGCACCGGGAGCTTCAGCACCCAGCTTTCCAGCGGGCCGCCCGCCGCGAACAGCGACTTGAACGGCTTGATGCTCCACAGCGTGACCATCGCGGTGAGGATCAGGAACGGCGACCACGCCTTGGCGATCTGGCCGACGCTGTAGCGCGGCGCTTCCAGTGCCTGTGCAGCCGCCTCGGCGCTGGTTTCGGTGTCGAAGCGGAAGATCCGTACCGGCTTCCAGCGGCGCAGGAACAAAGTCAGGCAGACCAGCGATGCCAGCGACGCGGTGATGTCCGGCAGTTCCGGGCCGATGAAATTGGAGGTCAGGTACTGGGCGATGGCGAACGAACCACCTGCCACCAGCACCGCCGGCCAGGTTTCCTTGATGCCGCGCCAGCCATCCATGATCGCCATGATCCAGAACAGCACGATGAGGGTCAGGAACGGCAGCTGGCGGCCGGCCATCTGGCCGATCTCGAACGCGTCCAGGCCGGTGACCTGCCCGGCCACGATGATCGGAATGCCCATCGCCCCGAAGGCCACCGGCGCGGTGTTGACGATCAGGCACAGGCCCGCCGCATACAGTGGCTTGAAGCCCAGCCCGACCAGCAGCGCGGCGGTGATCGCCACCGGCGCACCGAAGCCGGCCGCGCCTTCCAGGAAGGCACCGAAGGCGAAACCGACCATCAGCATCTGCAGGCGCTGGTCTTCGGTCACCGACAGGATCGAGGCGCGGATGATGTCGAACTGCCCGGTCTTGACCGAGACTTTGTAGAGGAACACCGCGCCGATGATGATCCAGGCGATCGGCCACAGCCCGTAGACGAAGCCGAACCCGGCCGCGCCCAGCGCCTGGGTCAACGGCATGCGGTAGAACAGCAGGGCCACGCCGAGTGCGATGGCCACGGTGATCGTGCCGGCCAGCCAGCCCTTCATGCGCAGCACGGCCAGGGCGACGAAGAAGAACGCGATCGGCAGCAGCGCGATCAGGCTGGACAACCACAGGTTGCCGGCGGGGTCGTACAGATGTTGCCAGGGCTGCATGAAGGCTCTCGACTGGGGCGGGATGTGCTCCACCGCGGGCGGTGGGTCGCCGTGATCGATATTTATTGGTCCTACCAATAAGCGGAATCATCGAACCACGTGGAGCGGATTTAACCGCCACTCCGGCGAAGCGCCTATTAGACCATAGGGCTAGGCGCCATATTGGTCCGACCAAATAGATCCCTATGGTAGTGCCGGCTGCTTGCCGGCAACTCGAGATTCCCTACGAAATCCGCTTCTCCAACCGCCGCATCACTGCCAGCACAAGCACGCACAGCACGCTCACCCCGATCGCAATCACGTACTTGCCGATGCCCACGGCGATGCCGATGGCCGCCGCCATGATCAGCGAGCTTGCGGTGGTCAATCCGCTGACCTGGTCCTCGCGTGAGCCGCGCAGGATGGTGCCGGCGGCCACGAATCCCACGCAGGCCACCACCGCTTCGATAAGACGTACCGGGTCAACCTGCAGCAGGTCGCGGTAACGCTCCTGCTGGAAATGCTCGGCCACCGAGTCGCCGAGGCCGACGATCAGCGCTGCAGCGCCGGCAATCAGCATGTGCGTGCGCAGGCCCGCAGCGTGCTTGCCCATCTCGCGCTCGACGCCGAGCACGCCACCGAACAGCATCGCTGCGGCCACGCGCAGCAGGATCGAGACATCCTGGGTGAGTTCCATGGGCAGGCTCCGGGAGTTTCCCGGAGCGTCGCGTGGCACCCGTGGCACAGAGGTGAAGGCCACGCCACAGTCCGTTCACCTGGTAGCGCCGGGCCATGCCCGGCGTCACCGCACCCTGCGTTCAACGCATCACTGCGCGAGGTAGCCACCATCGATGGCGTAGTACGCGCCGGTCGCGAACGAGGCATCGTCACTGGCCAGCCAGGCCACCAGTGCCGCCACTTCCTCCGCCGTACCCAGCCGCTTCAGCGCGTGCCGCCCTTCCAGCGTGGCACGCACCTTCGGGTCCATCTTCTCCAGCAGCGGCGTGCTGATGAAACCCGGGCCGACTGCATTGACACGGATACCATCGCCCGCATGCTCCCAGGCGGCGGTCTGGGTCAGCCCGACCACGCCGTGCTTGGCCGCGACGTACGCAGTGGAACCGGCATAGCCGACCTGGCCCAGGATCGAGGCCATGTTGATGATGCTGCCGCCGGTTCCGGCCGCGCGCATCGCCTGGATCTGCGCACGCTGGCACAGGAACACGCTGGTGAGGTTGACATCGATTACCCGCTGCCAGCCATCGATCGGATAGTCACCGCTGCTGGCCGCCGGCCCGCCGATACCGGCGTTGTTGACCGCCACATGCAGGCCGTCGAGTTCCTTGATCGTGCGCTGCACGGCTGCCTCCACCGCAGCGTCGTCGGTGACGTCCAGCGCGATGCCGATGGCCTGTGCACCGGTGCTGCGCAACTGCGCCACGGTGGCATCCACCGCATCCTGCTTCAGGTCCCAGACCGAAATACGGGCACCGGATGCGGCCAGCGTCTGCGTCACGGCCAAGCCGATGCCCGACACGCCGCCGGTCACGATCGCGGTCTTGCCGGTCAACTGGTAATCAATCATCTGCATTCTCCATCGGTGGGGGTAGCGATGCGGCGCGCGGCCGCCAATCCATCACCCTACGCCGGCCGCTGTGACGAGCAGACCAACTGCCTGTCCGCGGATGATCGTTCCAGCAATGAAACCTCAACCGAGGTTCATGTAGGGAATCAAGTACGGATATAGCGCCAAAACGCTGGCGTATGTTCGACGCCCCGTTCAACTTGGCCGTAATGACCAATCGGTTTGACCGTATTCAAATCCCCTGCGAATGATTCGCAGCGACAATGGGAAACGTTTCCAGTTTCTTCGACACATTCCCTCCAACCTGGCGTTTGCCGGCCTTCCAGGCTGCCCGCTACGCGGCAGCACAGGGGCCCATGGCCGCCAGCGCCTCCCCCCTCCTGTACGTGCCGAGCGATGTCCCGATACTTCACCTTTGCCGATTACCGCCGCTTCGGCCAACGCCATGGCTTCGATTACCGCGCTGATCCGGAACACCTGCGCGAAGACCAGTGGGCCGGCCGCGGCGAAGTCAACGAACAGTTCATGCGCGGTGGCATGAGCCTGATCGCCTCCGACGTGCATAACCGGTTCCCCTATGTGGCTACCGCGCAGCAGCGCCCCGGGCTCGCCATCCGCGTGATGCTGCAGGGCCAGGTCGACGTGCGTATCCCGCGACGCGGAAGTTTCACCCTGCGTGCCGGCACCGCGATGACCGCCCACCATCGCGACCAGATCGAGATGACCGGCGCACACCCCGGCGAAACGCGCCTGCGTGGGGTCAGCGTGATCGTGCCGGGTGGCATCGACGCGGATGTCTTCCAGATGCCACAGCTGGAAAAGGCGCTTGGCACGCACCTGGAATGCCGCCACTGGGCCATTCCCCACACCATGCTGCCGGTGCTGGGCCAGTTGTTCGACAGCCCGTGGCAGGACGGCATCGACGCCTTGTGGCGCGAAGGCGTGGCACTGCAGCTGCTGGCCCTCGGCCTGCAGGCCGAGGATCTGCAGACCGATCAGGTGCGCACGCTGCGCGCCGGCCAGCGTGAGCGCCTGGAACGGGTGCGCAGCTACCTGCATGACGACCCCAGCCATGCACACAGCCTGGTCGAGCTGGCCCGGCTGGCCTGCATGAGCCCCAGCTCATTGCGCCGCCACTTTGCCCAGCAGTATGGAAGCTCGGTATTCGACTACCTGCACGAGCAGCGCATGCGCCATGCCGAACAGGGCCTGCGCGAAGACGGATGGACGGTTGAGCAGGCCGCCGCTGCCAGTGGCTACCGCCATCCCAGCAACTTCGCCGCCGCGTTCCGTAAACGCTTCGGCCTGGTGCCCAGCCGCTGGCGCACCGGCCCGTCAAAGGTGGGGTAGCAGCTCCTGCCCTGGTAGATGTCGACCTTGGTCGACACGCTTTCACGCCATTGCGGTTGCCGGCCAGCGGCCGGCACTACCGCAGCCGCCGGGTATCGCGCACCCGGCGTACCTCATCAAACTCAATACACCGGCAGATCGATGTAGCTGGCCTGCGCCGCACTGTGCCAGACCCGCTGCGTGGCCTTCTGGTAATCGCCCGGCTTGGCCAGGTAGATATTCGGCACGTAGGTCTGCGGGTTGCGGTCGTACAACGGGAACAGGCTGGACTGCACCTGCACCATCACCCGGTGCCCCTTCTGGAAGGTGTGGTTGGCATTGGGCAGGTCGAAGCGGTACGGCAGCACTTCGTTGGCGGCCAGCGGCTTCGGATCGCTGAAGCTCTCGCGATAGCGGCCGCGGAAGATCGCCAGCGACACCGGCAGCTCGTAACCGCCCATCTCCGGCGTCGACGCTTCCTGGTCCGGATACACGTCGATCAGCTTCACCACCCAGTCGCTGTCGGTGCCACTGGTCGACGCCTGCAGATGCACCACCGGTGCGCCGCCGATGCGCAGCGGCGCGGCCAGCGGTTCGGTGATGAAGGTCAGCACGTCCGGGCGGCCATCAACGAAACGCTGGTCCTTGACCAGCCAGGTGGTCCACATGTCGCGGTCACCGAAGCGGACCGGGCGCGGCACGAACGGCACCGGCTTGGCCGGGTCGGACACGTATTCCTCGAAGTCACCCTCGCCCGCCGCCGGCGCCTGGAACGCCAGCTTGCCGCCGGCACGCAGGTACAGCGGCTTGCTGCTGGCGGCACAGCCCTTGTCGCAGCTGCGCGGCCAGCCCTTGAGGCGATCCCAGTGGTTTTCACCGGTGTTGTAGATCAGCACCGGCGGCGTGTCCGCCTTCGGCGCACCGTCCACCAGGTACTGGTCGAAGAACGGCTTGAGCACATCGCGACGGAACTGCAGCGCGGTATCGCCATCGAACTTCAGCGCACCCAGCTCGCTGCCGCTGTAGTTCACCTGGCTGTGCCGCCACGGGCCCATCACCAGGTAGTTGCGGTTGTTGCCGCTGTCGCGCCCTTCCATCGCCTGGTAGGCGTGGTTGGCCCCCCACATGTCTTCCTGGTCCCACAGGCCCTGCAGCCACATGGTCGGCACCTTCAGCGGTGTCTTTGCCATCACCGCATCCAGCGCCTGGCCCTGCCAGAAGCCATCATAGGCCGGGTGCTCGACCAGCTTCTTCCACCAGGTCAGTTGGTCCACGCCGGTGAAACGCGCGTAGTCGCCGGCCGAACCGATGCGCAGGAAGGTGCTGTAGTCGTCGTAGCCGAGGCTGGGCAGCGGCGTGCCCTTGCCGCGCTTCTCGGTCTGCATCGCGAAATAGTTGAAATTGACCTGGCGGAACGCACCGTAGTTGAGCCAGTCATCACCCATCCAGCCATCAACCATCGGGCTCTGCGGCGCAGCCACCTTCAGCGCCGGGTGCGGGTCGGTCAGCGCCATCACCACGGTGAAGCCCTCGTACGACGAACCGAGCATGCCGACCTTGCCATTGCTCTCCGGAACGTTCTTCACCAGCCAGTCGATGGTGTCCCAGGCGTCGGTAGAGTGATCCACCTTGGTATTGTTCAATGGCCCGCGCAGCGGCCGGGTCATCACGTAATCGCCTTCGGAGCCGTACTTGCCACGGATATCCTGGAACACGCGGATGTAACCGCCGTCGACGAACACCTCATCGCCCTGCGGCAGCAGGTCGCGCATGCGCGGTGAATCACTGCGGCTGGCGCGGCCGGCGGCATCGTAAGGGGTGCGGGTCAGCAGGATCGGGGCGTTGCGGGCGCCCTTGGGCACCACGATCACCGTATACAGCTTGGTGCCATCACGCATCGGCACCATCACCACGCGCTTGTCGTAGTCACGACCGACATCGGGGGCAACGAAGGGTTTGCCGCTGATGTCCGGGGTCATCGGCGGGGTATCGGCGGCCAGCACGGTGCTGGACAGGCAAAGGGCGATGGCAACAGCAACGGCACGCACACGCATGGACAACCCCTCCCGGCAGGAAAGCCTCAAGCCTACTCCTGCCCCGAGCCGTGAAGTGTGTGCAGGCTTTGCATTCTGCGGTGGGTGCAGGCAGGACTGATGGCACATGTGCCTGCGGTGCCGCTGCGCTCGCCGGCGACCGGCACGACCGATCAGGCTGCCGCTACTTCATGCAGCGCCAGCCAGCGCCAACGGCCCTCTTCCTGCCGCAGCACGGCCAACGATTCCCGCCAGGCAACCGTCCCTTCGCCCACCGAATGCCCTTCGCGATAGCGCAGCACCGCCAGCGGCAACGGCGCCGCCACCGCCTGCACGGCCTCGATGGAAATCATCAGGCCCGGACGCGCGCCATGGCCGCCCTCGAACAGCACCTGCACAGCCTGCCGATCCAACCGGCGCCCGGCGATGCCGACCATGCTGAAGTCCGCGCAGAAATGCGCCATCAGGTCCTGCAGCGCGTCGGTGCTGACGTCGGCACGGAACCAGGCCTGCAGTTTGTCGTGCAGGTGGTGGATTTCATGTTCTGCGGTGGTATCCATCAGGCATTCTCGGGTTGCGGAAAGGAAAGCTGTTGCGGCCGACGCAGCAGCGCCAGAGGCAGCAGGGTCAGTACGGCGGCCAGCCCCAGCGCTACGCGGGTGGCGTGGGCCGGCAGCCATTGCATGGCCAATGCCAACAGCAGCGCGATGGCCGCGGTGCCCAGGCAGAAGCTGAGCTGGCGGTTGAGGTTCCAGAGTGCGCTGGCATCGCCCAATGCTTCGCCCTCGACCCCATGGAAGGCCAGCGTCTGCGCGGTGCTGCTGCACAGGCTGCCGCCGGCGCCCATCAGCGCGAACAGCAGTCCGGCCAACGCGACGTGCGGCTGCGGCAGCAGCGCCATCAGCAGCAGGCCGCTGGCCTGCAGAAGCATGCCCGTACGCAGTACCGTGGCCGGGCCGAAGCGGGCCAGCAGGCGCTTGCTGGCCGTGATCGCAATGGCCGAGGCCAGCGCCCACGGCAGCATCAACGCGCCGATGCGTGCAGCGCTGTAACCGGCCTGGTGCAGCTGCAGGGTACTGACCAACTGACTGCCGATGAATACGCCCGGCACGGCCAGATACACCAGCATTGCCAGCCTCAGCCCACGGTGGGACAGGAGCGACCAGCGCAGCAGTGGCTGCACCTGCCGACGTGCATGCCGCAGGTGGGCCGCCGCCAGCAGCAGCGCGACCAGCAGCAACACGGCACCGGCACCGCGATGTCCAGACTCGCCCAGCCAGGTCAGCGCCAACAGCAACGCGCCCAGCGCCAGCATCGCGGTAGACAGCGCATAGGCCTGCAGGCGCGGCGTACTGCGCGCGCCATCGGCCGGCATCCAGGCCAGCACCAGGCCGATTGCCATCACCGCCAACGGCAGGCTGGCCCAGAGCACGCCGCGCCAGGACAACCACTGCACCAACAGCCCGCCCAGCGCCGGCGCCAGTGCCGGCACCAGCAGGGCCACCAGCAGGATGCGGCGGGTCAGCGCGCCACGCTGGTCGGGCGTGCATTGCCGGTACGCCGCAGCCTGTGCCACGGGAATCAGCAGGCCGCCAGCCAACCCCTGTAGCAGGCGCCAGCCCAGCAGCCAGCCGATATCCGGTGCGGCGCCGGCCAGCGCAGCGGCAACCGCGAACAGCAGCAACGCCACCAGCAGCAGGCGACGCTCACCACAGCGCGCGGCCAGCCAGGGCGCCAGCGGAATCACCACGCTCAGGCCCAGCATGTAGGCGGTGCCGACCCAGGCCAGGGTAGCGACGTCGGCATGCAGTTCCGCCGCCAATGCCGGATAGGCCACCGTGGCAATGAACATGTTGACCAGATCCAGGGCGAACACCAGCAGGAAGATCGCCTCATGGCGCAGGCGGGGGGATGGCATCGGCGGCGCTCCAGCGGGGAAGCGGCCAGCATGCCGCCCGGGCCTTGTTGGAAAAACACGACGACAGCTGCAACACTGTCAAACCCGTTTTGACAATGGACCGCTATGGTCAGCCTTGATCGCTTCGATATCTTCCGCGCCGTGGTCGAGGCCGGCAGCCTGACCGCCGCCGCCGATCGTCTGGGCCTGAGCCGTGCGGTGGTCAGCTTCAACCTGAAGCGGCTGGAGCAGGAGCTGGGCGTGACCCTGCTGCTGCGCAGCACCCGCCACCTGGCCCTGACCGAGGCCGGCGAGCAGTTCCTGCAGCACTGCGTGCAGGCGCTGGATGCCGCACAGGCAGCGATCGATGCCGCGCGCCGCGACCAGCACCAGCTGCAGGGCGTGCTGCGCCTGACGACCACACCGGAGTACGCACAGCTGCGCCTGATCACGGCGCTGGAGGCGTTCCGTGCCCGGCATCCGGCCTTGCAGCTGCACCTGTCGACCTCACCGGCACCGGCCGACCTGATTCCCGAACGCTTCGACCTGGCGATCCGCCTCGGCCGCCTGCCGGACTCGGGCCTGCACGCCAATGAACTGGAGCGCCACCCACTGTGCGCGGTGGCGGCTCCGTCCCTGCTGGCGCGCCTGCCCTCTGCCGAGGCAGCCGATGATCCTGTACTGCTGGGAACCCTGCCCCGCCTGGGCTACCCGCGCCTGGCCGATGTTCCGGTGGTGGCACCGGATGGCAGCGACGCCCTGTTTGCCACCAACCCGGGCAACGCGGTGGTGCGCGTGGATGGTGCCAGCAGCCTGCGCGCGTTCGCCTTGGCCGGCGCCGGGGTCACCGTGCTGCCACGCTGGCTGATCGAGGACGACCTGGCCCAGGACCGGCTGCGCCCGGTGCTGCGCCAGCACCGCTTCCCGCAGCAGAGCGTGTACGCGGTCTACCCGCATAGCACGCAGCCCTCACCGAAGGTGCGGCAGCTGATTGATTTCCTGCGCGACCGGTTCGCCACATGAAAAAGGGGACGGAGGGGATTAAGTCGTTTATGCATAAACGACTTAATCCCCTCCGTCCCCTTTTTCAGACACGGCCCTGTGCGGGCCGTGTCTTCAGGCATCAGCGCAGCACCTGCTCCACCAGCGGCACATCCACCGTCTGCAGCGGTTCGGCGGCGTTGCGCGACAGTTGCACCTGGTAGGTGCCGCCGTCGATCTTCCACTGGCGGGCCTGCGCATCGTAGTGGGCCAGGGTCTTCGGCTCGGCTTCGATGCGGATGCGGCGCTGTTCGCCCGGCTGCAGGTTCACCTTGTCATAGCCGATCAGGCGGATCGGCGTGGTGCTGCCGGCCGGCAACTTCAGGTACAGCTGGGCGACGTCGGCACCGGCGCGCTTGCCGGTGTTGCGGATGTCGACGCTGGCGACCAGGCGCGAGCCTTCCACGCTCACCTTCAGGTTTTCATAGGCGAAGGAGGTATAGGACAGGCCATGGCCGAACGCGAAGGTCGGGGTCAGGCCCTTGGCCGCCATCCACTTGTAGCCGACGTTGGCGCCTTCGATATCGAAATCGAACACATCACCGAACGGCTTGGCCGGCTTGAAGCCGAGGCCGTCGATGTGCGGGCGCGGCAGCTGCGATTCGTCCACCACCCAGGTCACCGGCAGGCGGCCGGACGGATTGACCTGGCCGGTCAGCAGCGCGGCAATGCCTTCGCCACCGCGGATGCCCGGGTACCAGGCCTGCAGCATCGCCGGCACCTGCGCCAGCCACGGCGTACGCACCGGGCCGTTGGTTTCCAGTACCAGCACGGTCTTCGGGTTGGCCTTGGCCACCGCCGAGATCAGGGCGTCCTGGTTGTCCGGCAGCTGCATGTCCGGCAGGTCCACCGATTCGGCCGCCCACTGGGTGGCGAACACGATGGCCACGTCGGCCTGCGCGGCTGCCTTGGCCGCAGCGGCGGCATTGCTGCCGTCCACATACTCGAAGGTTGCATCCGGACGCGCCGTACGCAGCGATTCCAGCGGCGAGGACGGGTGGAAGATCACCGGGCCCGGCCAAGTGGTCGGCAGCACGCCCGGCACTGCGTTGGTGCCCTTGGCGGTCACGCCCACCATCGATGAACCACCACCGCCGATCACGCCCTTGTCGGCATGGCCACCGATGATGACGATGCGCTTCACGCTGTCGGCCAACGGCAGCAGGTTGCCTTCATTGCGCAGCAGCACGCTGCCTTCTTCCACCGTGCGCTGGGCGACGGCGAAACCGGCCTCGGCGTCGACCTTCTGGTGCTGCGGCGGGTTGTCGAAGTTGCCGTGCAGGAACATCGTGCGCAGGATGCGCGCCACCATGTCGTTCAGGCGCGCCTGCGGCACCACGCCGCCATGCACGGCCAGGCGCAGCGGTTCGTCGAAGAACACCGCCGCGTCGAACACTTCACCGGCCGACTGCTGGTCCAGGCCGGCCAGCGCCGCCTTCGAGCCACTGTGCACGCCGCCCCAATCGGACATCACGAAACCGGGGAACTTCCATTCCTGCTTCAGCACCTGGTTCATCAGGTAGCCGTTCTCGCAGCCGTAGGTACCGTTGATCTTGTTGTACGAGCACATCGCCACGCCCGGGCGGCCGGCGTCCAGCGCGATCTCGAAGGCCAGCAGGTCGGACTCGTGCATGGCCTGTTCGCCGATGCGCACGTCGTGGAAGTTGCGGCGGGTCTCCATGTCGTTCAGCGCGAAGTGCTTCATCGAGGAGATCACGTGCTGGCTCTGCACGCCCTGGATCAGCGCGCCGACCATCGAACCGGCCAGCAGCGGGTCTTCGCCGGCGTATTCGAAATTGCGTCCGTTGCGCGGGTCGCGCTGCAGGTTGACGCTGCCCGACAGCAGGATGTTGAAGCGCTGCTGCCAGGCCTCGCGGCCCATGGTCGCGCCACCGGCAAAGGCAACCTGCGGGTTCCAGCTCGATGCGGTGGACGGGCCCGACGGCATCGCCGTGGCGAAGTCGCCCGGACGGATGCCACCCGGATTGGTCACGCCGACGCCGGCATCGGCCGACTGCTGCGACGGAATGCCCAGGCGCGCCACGCCCGGCACGAAACCGGCCGAGCCGACCGCGCCTTCCGGCAGCGGGCCACCATCCTTGCCCAGCCCGAAGTAGCTGTGCAGCATCTGGAACTTCTCATCCTCGGTCATCGCCTTCAGCAGCAGCGCAGCGCGCGCATCGGCGTTGAGGGTGGTGTCCATCCACGGCGTGTCGCCGTGCTTGTCGGCGGCGTAGGCCAGGGTCAGCAGCGTGGCACGCAGCGTGCTGCCTTCCACCTTGAACGGTGCACTGCTGGCGGCCTGGAAGCCGTCGCTGAAATAGCTGGCATCCGCTTCCAGCGCCACACGCGCCGGGTCGAAGCCTGCAGCCTTGGCCGATTCACCGGCCACCGCGCCAAGCAGCACCGCCGGTGCGCCCAACCGCGAGCGCGTGACCAGCGCCGGCAGCTGTGCGGCACCTGCGCCGGCATCGGTGTAGACCGCCACGGTGTGGCGGCCATCGTCCAGGCGCAGGTAGTTCAGGCCCGGCTGGTCCGGACCGGATTCGGCAGCGATCGGCAACCGGGTCAGCACAGCCTGGCCGCGCTGGGTCTGGCCATCGTCCTTGCCCGCCGCAATGAAGCGGTACTCGTAGCCCAGGCCATCGGCCAGCACCTGCAGCGGATCGACCTGGCCGATGCCGCGCTGCACCTGGCGCACGCTCACCGCGTCCACCTTCAGGCTCTTCAGCTGGGCGGCCAGGGCCGGCATCGCCTCGGCGGTCGGCGCCTGTTCCAGGGTCAACACGGTGAACGCCGCAGGATCGGCCCAGGCCGGGGCGGCGAGTGCGGCAGACAGGGCCAGGGACAGTGCAAGCGGCTTTGTAAACGTTTTCATCGGCAGGCGTAATTCCGTTGCCAAGGCAATCGGTCCAGGGAAAGTGCCGCCGAAGGGTGCAGCGTTCATGCCGCGCAGGGGTTGCCAGGCAACGTCCCGCAGGCCGAAGGACGGACCGGTCTGCGCGCGGGACCCTCCTCCCGGCGTGACAACCTGCCTGCCCGGGCCGCGCAGGGCGACCCAATCATGTGAAGATTGTGCGAGGGCGTTCACACCTGTCAACAGGACCTAAGTCACAGGGGCAACCTGGCCGCCGGTTATCAGGCCATCACCGGCAGTCATCAGCGGGCCGCACGGGGCTGCCGATAATGGGGCGTCACCGGCCCTGAACCCCGCCCATGAACATTCACCGCGACTTCGATCATCTCTGGCGCGACCGCTGTGATACCTCGAGCCAACGCAGCCCACGTGTGCTGATCCGGGTATTTGTTGCGCCTGGCGAACTGGAGCGCAGCGTGGCCTTCTACGAGCAGCTGCAGGGCGTGGTGGCCGATGCGGGTTTTCCGTTTCCCGATGCCGGCCTGCGCCTGGCGATGGTCGGTGCATTCCTGCTGATCGAAGGGTGCGATGAAGCGCTGGCGCCGTTCACCTCGACCACGGGGACGCTGCTGGTCGATGACGTTCGGCCCTATCACGACAAACTGGTCGCCGCAGGCGCCGAGATCATCTTCCCGCTGCAGGTGGTCCCGACCGGGGCGGCGTTCAATGCGGTGCATCCCGATGGCACCGTGGTCGAGTACGTACATCACCGGCCCGACCCGCACGGGCGGTGAGGGTACGCACGGCCGGGCTGCGCCCGGCACCCGCCGAGGCAACATCAACGTCAACAGCCAGAGCAACAGCAAAAGCTGGGTTCCTGCAGGTAGGCGGGGTGGGTCCGGTTGCGGGGGACGGCGCAAGTACGTCCATGTAGCCTCGGTCGCCGCATCCATGCGGCTCACGCCCCCGCAACCGGACCCACCCCGCCTTCGACAATTCGCCGCAATCTGCAGTGGATCCACGCCATGCGCGGATGCTCTTCGATCAATCGTCGAATTAATCGATTTCGATCTAGATTCATCCACGCATGGCGTGGATCTACAATCCCTCCATGTCCTCCCCCGCCCTGCCCTGGAATGGCACGCTGCTGCTGGATGCCCACGTAGCCGTGCTGCAGGGCCACGCCGGTGACAGCGATACGCACGCGCACTACGCCCATCAACTGCTGCTGAGCGACGGCGCGCCCTGGCAGGTCGAGATCGATGGCGTGCAGCAGCAGGGCCAGCGGCTGTGGCTGCCGTCATTCCAGCCGCACGCAATCCTGTCGGCGCCGCACACAGGTTGCACGGTGTTCCTTGAACCGGCCCATGCCGATCCCACCCAGATCCAGCAGCACCTGCACGCGCTGCCGGGCAACGCGCTGGCGCTGCACGACTGGTTGCCACGGCTGAGCCGGCCGCAACCGCTGGACCGCCGCGTACAGGCGGCGCTGTCCCGTATCGCCCAGCACCTGCCCGGCCCGGTGCCGGCCGCCGATATCGCCGAGGCGGCGCATCTATCGACCAGCCAACTGCATCGGCGCTTCCAGTCCGATCTGGCGGTGACCCTGCGCGGCTGGGTGCTGTGGCAACGGCTGCGCAGCGCGCTCACACATCATCTGCGCGGGTACAGCCTGACCGACAGCGCGCACGCGGCCGGATTCGCCGACCTCGCCCATCTGTCACGCAGCCTGCGCCGCATGTTCGGCATCGGTGCCGCACAGCTGCACGGCCTGCAGCTGCATGCGGCCTGACACCGCCGATCATCCGCGCCTGCGCAACCCTTCCGGCAGCGCCGGCACCTCGCCATGCGGCAGTTCGCGGAACGGCGCCAGCAGCTGCCCCGGATAATCGCGCGGATAGTCCGGTTGGCTGCCGATGCCGAGGTCGCGTTGCTGCAGCCGATAGCCGGGCGCATCGAAGGCGGTCCCCAGCAGGTGATCCCAGACAGTCAGGAACAGGCCGAAGTTGACGTCGCCGGCGGTGCCGTAACGCATGTGGTGGAAGCGGTGCAGCGGCGCCCAGGCCATCACCCGGCCCAGCACACCCGGGCGCATGTCCACGTTGGAATGCTGCAGCAGCAGCTGGATGGCAATGGCGAACGCCAGCACCGCGGCCACCGGCATCGGCAGGCCCAGCACCAGCAGCGGCAGCACGCCACCGACGGCTTCGGCCGCCTGGTGCAGCGGGTGTTTCATCAGACCGTTGAAACCGTACATGCGGGTGACGCTGTGATGCACCGCATGCAGCCGCCACAGCCAGCCGATGCGATGGCTGGCGTAGTGCACCAGAGTGATACCCAGGTCGGCGCAGACGATGGCCAGCAGCACCTGCAGCGCGAATGGCCACTGCAGCGGCCAGGCCTGCCATGGAATGATTGCCGCCAGCAGCGGCACCGCCGCGATCGACAGCAGGTTCAGGCTTTCGTTCACCAGTGCATGCAGGGCGTCACGCAGGCTGTCGCCGTGGTCGTGGTTGAACACAGGGTCGTAGGGCCACGCGCGCTCGGCGGCGAACGAGACCGCGATGGCGATCGCCAGCAAGGCCAGCAACCATAGCGGGTCACCGTGGCAGTGGCCGATCCAGACGACGGCAGCGACAACGAAACCCAGCAGGAACAACGGGGCATGCAGGCGGAGGATCCAGTGCTTCATGGGCAACCCGAAACGTGAGGGGCCTGCATGCTGGCGTGGCGCGATGGTTGCGGGCTTGAACAAACGGCGCAACACGGCCCGCCTCTGGTGGATGTCCATCGTGGTCGGCACCGCGTTTCCCGCATCCGCGCATGGCGTGGATCTACAATGGCGCCCTCATCGCGCCCGAGGCCGGCATGGATTCCTTCAACCTGATGCGCGCCTTCCGCCGCATCGTCGAACGCGGCGGGCTGGCCCGCGCCGCCGAAGACCTGGGCATGTCGCCGGCCGGGTTGAGCAAGCAGTTGCGCACGCTGGAAACACACCTGGGCGTGGTGCTGCTGCAGCGGACCACGCGGCGCATGAGCCTGACCGAGACCGGCCACGCCTATTACCGCGAATGCTGCCGCCTGCTCGACGAGCTGGACGCATTGGAACGTGGCATCGCCGAGCAGCGTGGCGAGGTGGCCGGGCGCCTGCGCGTGAATGCACCGCAATCGTTCGCGCTGAGCACGCTGTCGCCGCTGCTGCCGCGCTTCCTGCAGCAGCATCCGCAGCTGTCGCTGGACCTGGTGATGGAAGACCGCCTGCTTGATGCGGTCGGTGAGGGTTTCGACGTGTCGTTGCGGCTGCGTGCAGAGCTGGATGACTCGCGACTGGTGGCGCGCCGGCTGGCCTCGCTGCAGCAGGTGCTGTGCGCGGCCCCGTCCTACCTGCGGCAGCATCCGGCACCGCAAGCGGTGGACGAGCTGCAGGCGCACAGCGTGCTGGCCTACAGCCTGTCCGACTCGCCCGGCAGCTGGCCGCTGCTCGGCCCCGATGGCCAGGTAACGATCACCCTGCCGGCGCGTGTCACCGTCAACAACAGCCTGCTGCTGCGCGACCTGCTGGTGGCCGGCATGGGCATCGGTGCCCTGCCCTCGTTCCTGGCGGCACCGGCGCTGGCCCGTGGCGAACTGCAGCAGGTGCTGCCCGACCACCGCTATCCGCCGCGCTTCGTGCATGCGGTCTATCCCACATCACGCCACCTGCAGCCCAAGGTGCGTGCCTTCATCGATTTCCTGCACGCCGAGCTGCCCGGCTGCGCCGGCCTGGATTCGTAACCGCCAGCGAAAACTGAGCTGCCCGCGGCGTGCTGTTTCGGCCACGTCGCGCTGCCTAACCTGCCGCCTCCCCTCTCACCGATGGCAGGCAGATGTCTTCCGTTCCTTCCCCCGCCACCGCTGCGCCGGTGGTCGATTTCTTCCACGACGTGGTCTGTGGCTGGTGCTTCGTACTGGCCCCGCGCCTGCAGCAGGTCTCCGCCGAACTCGGCATCCAGGTGCGCCACCGCAGCTTCGTGCTGCAGGACTCGCGCGCGCAGATGGTCGAGGTGTTCGGCTCGATGGAGCGCGCCAAGGCGATCATCCTGCGCCACTGGACCGACTGCGCCACGCATGAAGACACCGCGCGCATCGATATCGAAGGCATGCGCGCACAGGACTTCGAGTATCCGTCCGGCTGGCTCGGCGCACTGGCCTGCCAGACCGCAGGGCTGATCGGCGGCAATGACGCCCATGGCGCGATGTTCGACGCGGTGCAATGGGCGCACCTGCACCAGCACCGCAACATCGGCGATGCCGAAGTCCTGCTGGATATCGCCGAATCGCTGGGCCATCCACGTGGCGCCTTCGCTGACCACATGCGCAGCGACTCAGTCCGCCAGCGCGTGCAGGCCGATCGTGCCGAAGCCGCTGCCCTCGGCATCCGCTCCATTCCCACCGTGATCGGCGGCAACGGCCTGCGCCTGCAGACCCTGCCGCTGCCGCAACTGCGCCAGGCCCTGGCGCCCCTGGTCGCGGCCTGAGCCGCACCGTCCCCCACCCTGCAAGGAGATTCCCCATGACCCCACGTACCCTGGCCACCGCGCTGGCCCTGCTGCTGGCCGGCACCGCCGCTTCCACCACCGTGTCGGCGCATGAACGCGTTCCTTCCGGCCAGCAGGTCGGCACCAGCCCCTGGGGGCCGAAGGACGAGATCGGCCGCCTCAACCTGATCACCGAGGCCTCGCGCGCGGCGATCCTGTCGCGGGTCAGCGGCGGCAAGGCCTATGACCTGGCCACCGAGTACTACGTCGGCATGCCCAGCTGGCAGGATGCCGGCGACCCGCACTACCAGTTCTGGATGACCCACACCCCGCGCGGCACGGTGATGGACGACCCGATGGGCGTGGGTGAAACCATGAACCTCACCCGCAGCTACACCGGCACCGCGTTCTCGATGTACAGCCACACCGGCACCCACATCGATGCGCTGAACCACTTCGGCATCCACGGAAAGATCTGGAACGGCTTCGAGGCCGACAAGCACCTCGGCGACCGTGGCTGGAACGTCACCGGCATCGAGAAATTCCCACCGCTGATCGCGCGTGGCGTACTGATCGACGTGGCCGGCGCCAAGGGCGTGGACATGCTGCCGGACAGCTACCGCGTCACCCGCCAGGACCTGAAGGATGCGCTGGCACGCCAGCAGGTGAAGCTGCAGCAGGGTGACATCGTGCTGATCCGCACCGGCCGCATGCGCCTGTTCGAGCAGCCCAGGGCCTACATGGCCAATCCGCCAGGCATGGGCCTGGACGCGGCGCGCTTCCTGGTTGAGGACAGCGGCGCGATGATCGTCGGCGCCGACAACCTGAGCTTCGAGACCTTCCCCTCGGAAGTGTCCGACGACTACGTGCCGCTGCACACCTACCTGCTGGCGCAGCAGGGTGCGCCGATCATCGAGCTGGTGGCGCTGGACGAACTGGCCCGCGACAAGGTCTACGAGTTCGCTTTCATTGGCGGCCCGCTGAAGATCCGCGGTGGCGATGCCGCGCCGCTGCGCCCGGTCGCGCTGCCGGTCCGCCCGTAACCGGGGCCTGTGGGTGCCGGCCCTGGTCGGCACCGTTCTCCCATCCATGCCTGGCGTGGATCTACCGGGGCTCTGTCCAGTAGATCCACGCCATGCGTGGATGCTTTACCCCTTCAGCAACCTGAAACCCGGCCCGCCAATTTCATTAGTAATTCTACTCACAAGGCGAGTAGCATGTCCGGTCTCAGCCCCTGATACCGGCCCGTCGATACTCGCGCCATGCCTGTCGTTTCCGCCCATTCCTGCCGCTTCCAGCCCGCCTGGCGCCTCCCTTGGAGGACCGGCTGATGGGCGCCGTCGTCGCCCTCGACCGGCTGCTGGACGGCCGCCAGCTGTGGCGTGGCCCGGCCCGCCAGGGACCGGCCAGCGACCACCTGGCCAGCGGCCACCCGGCACTGGATGCACGCCTGCCCGGCGGTGGCTGGCCGGCCAGCGGGCTGTGCGAGGTGCTGCAGGCAGCGCCCGGCGTGGGCGAGCTGGCCCTGGTCTGGCCGGCGCTGGCAAAGCTGAGCCAGCGCGACCGCCCGATCGTGCTGGTCGCCCCGCCCTACCGCCCGCACGCCCCGGCCTGGGCCGCCGCCGGGCTGGACCTGGCCCAGCTGCAGATCATCCACGCCGCGCCGAAACAGGCGCTGTGGGCCACCGAACAATGCCTGCGCTCTGCGGCCTGCGCGGCGGTGCTGTGCTGGCCGCACCAGGCCGATGATCGCGCCCTGCGCCGGCTGCAGGTCGCCGCCGACAGCGGCCAGTGCCTGGGCTTCGTGTTCCGCGAGGCGCAGGCAGCGCGCAACCCCTCCCCGGCCAGCCTGCGCCTGCAGCTCGACCACGGCCAGGTACGGGTGCTGAAGTGCCGTGGCGGCCTGCCACCCGCGCAGCCGTTGCCGCTGGCCATCGCCCACTGAGGCCGCGCCATGCACTGGGCCTGCCTGTTGTTGCCGCAGCTGGCGCTGGACAGCGTACTGCGCCTGCAACCGGACCCGCAGCGGCCACTGGTGCTGCTGCAGGGGCCGGCACAGCGCCGCGTGCTGCGTGCGGTCAGCCCGGCCGCCCGCGCAGCGGGGCTGCGCCCGGGCATGCTGCTGTCGGCCGCGCAGGTGCTGGTGCAGGACATGCACCTGCACGACTACGACCCGAACGCCGAACAGCACACCCGCCAGCTGCTGGCCAGCTGGGCCTACGCCTACAGCTCGCAGGTCAGCCTCGATTTCCCGCATGCACTGGTGCTGGAAATCGGCGCCAGCCGTGCCCTGTTCGGTGACTGGCTGACGATCGAAAAGCGCCTGCGCAACGAACTGCATGAACTCGGGTTCCGCCACCGCCTGGTGGCCGCGCCCACGGCGCATGCCGCGCGCGTTCTGGCCAACGTCCACGATGGCCTTGGCATCGATGCGCAGCAGCTGCCGGCGGCGCTGGCGCAGCTGCCGTTGCCGCGCTGCGGCCTGCCCAGCGACGCAGTGACCGTGCTCGGCCGCTCCGGGCTGCGCACGCTGGGTGCGGTACTCGAGCTGCCGCGCGACAGCCTGGCCCGGCGCTTCGCGCCCGACGTGCTGCAACAGCTGGACGCATTGCGCGGCCTGCCCACCGCACCGCTGCGCTACTACCAGCCACCGGACCGTTTCGATGCGCGCATCGAATTCGAATACGAGATCGAATCCAGCCAGGCCCTGCTGTTCCCGCTGCGCCGCCTGCTGCTGGACCTGGCGGCCTTCCTGTGTTCGCGCGATGGCGGCGTGCAGCGCTTCGACCTGCATTTCGAGCATGACCTGCTGCCGGCCAGCGTGCTGACCATCGGCCTGCTGGCACCCGAGCGCGATCCTGCGCTGCTGTTCGAGATCGCACGCAACCGCATGGAAGCGTTCGCCCTGCCCGCTGGCAGCCGCGCACTGCGCCTGCAGGCCGAACAGCTGCCACCGTTCGTGCCCGCCGCGCGCGACCTGTTCGACACCCGGCCGGCGCAGGCGATGCCCTGGAACCAGCTGCGCGAGCGCCTGCGGGCGCGGCTCGGCGATGACGCCGTGCAGCCGCTGGCCGTGCAGGCCGACCACCGCCCCGAGCGTGCCAGCGGCACCCAGCCTGCGGCCAAGCCACCGGCATACTGGCCACTGCGCCCCGGTTGGCTGCTGGACACCCCGCAACCGCTGCGTGACCCGCGCCTGCGCATCGTCGCCGGGCCGGAGCGGATCGAATCAGGCTGGTGGGACCAGGCCGACGCGCGCCGCGACTACTACGTGGTGGAAACCGCACACGGCCAGCGCGGCTGGGCCTTCCGTGAGCGCAATGACCCGCATGCGCCGTGGATGCTGCACGGCTGGTTCGGCTGAGCCGTCATGCACAGCGAACTGCCCGGCTACGCCGAACTGCACTGCCTGTCGGCCTTCAGTTTCCAGCGTGGCGCCTCGATCGCCGAAGAACTGTTCGCGCGCGCCGCCGGCCAGGGCTACCGCGCGTTGGCGATCACCGACGAATGCTCGCTGGCCGGCATCGTGCGCGCCTGGCAGGCGGCGAAGACGCATGGCGTGGCGCTGATCGTCGGCGCCGAATTCCAGGTCGAGGACGGGCCGAAGCTGGCCCTGCTGTGCACCGACCAGGTCGCCTACGCCGGCTTGTGCCAGTTGATCACCACCTGCCGGCGACGGGCCGCCAAGGGCGAATACCGCTGCCTGCGCGAGGACCTGCTCGGCCTGCCCGACGGCCTGCTGTGCCTGTGGCTGGACCGGCAACCGGCCGCCACCGATCTGGAACTGCTACGCACCGGCTTCGCTGATCGGCTGTGGCTGGCGGTGGAGCTGCACCACGAGCACGATGACGCGCGCCGCCTGCAGCAGCTGCAGGCCTTCGGCGAACGCCACTGCCTGCCGCTGGTGGCCAGCGGCGATGTGCACATGCACGTGCGCCGCCGCCGCGCCCTGCAGGACACCCTGACCGCGATCCGTCACCGCTGCAGCGTGGCCGAGGCTGGCTGGCGCCTGTTCCCCAACGGCGAGCGCCACCTGCGCCCGCGCACCGCGCTGGCCCAGCTGTATCCGCCCGCATTGCTGGCCGAGACCCTGCGCATCGCCGAGCGCTGCCACTTCACCCTGGAGCAGCTGCAGTACACCTACCCGCGCGAGCTGGTGCCCGAAGGCCACGACCCGGACAGCTGGCTGCGCGTGCTGGTCGAGCGTGGCATCCCCTGGCGCTGGAAAGGCGGCATCGAACCGGCACAACGCAAACAGATCGAGCACGAACTGGCATTGATCAGGCAGAAGAACTACGCCTCCTACTTCCTCACCGTGCAGGACATCGTGGCCTTCGCACGCAGCCAGGACATCCTCTGCCAGGGCCGTGGCTCGGCGGCCAACTCGGCGGTGTGCTTCGTGCTGGGCGTGACCGAGATCGACCCGGCGCGCAGCAACCTGCTGTTCGAGCGCTTCATCTCCGCCGAGCGCGACGAGCCACCGGATATCGACATCGACTTCGAGCACGAGCGCCGCGAGGAAGTGCTGCAGTATGTATTCAAGCGCTATGGCCGCGAACGCGCCGCGCTGACTGCGGTGGCGATCAGCTACCGTGGCCGCAGCGCGATCCGCGACGTGGCCCGCGCACTGGGGCTGCCGATGGACCAGGTCAACGAACTGGGCGCGGCGATGGACCATTGGGGTGGCCACGTGCCGCTGCCCGAGACCCTGCGCGAGCGCGGTTTCGATCCGGACACGCCCTTGATGCAGCGGCTGCTGGCGCTGACCGCCGAGCTGATCGACTTCCCCCGCCACCTGTCGCAGCACCCGGGCGGTTTCGTGATTTCAGAGCATCCCCTGTCGACCCTGGTGCCGGTGGAGAACGCGGCGATGGCCGACCGCACCGTCATCCAGTGGGACAAGGACGATCTGGATGCCACCGGCCTGATGAAGGTCGACTGCCTGGCGCTGGGCATGCTCACCGCCATCCGCAAGTGCCTGGCGATGCTGCAGCAGCATGGCCTGCACAGCGGGCGCATGGATGCGATCCCCGACGAGGACACCCCTACCTACGACATGATCAGCGCCGCCGACACCATCGGCGTGTTCCAGATCGAGTCGCGCGCACAGATGGCGATGCTGCCACGCATGCAGCCGCGCAACTTCTACGACCTGGTGATCGAAGTGGCGATCGTGCGTCCCGGCCCGATCCAGGGCGACATGGTGCACCCCTACCTGGAGCGGCGCCGGCTGCTGCGCGAACAGGGGCCGCAGGCGCTGGACAGTCTCGAAGAACCGCTGTATCCGCCGCAGCTGGAACGCGTGTTCGCACGTACCCTGGGCGTGCCGCTGTTCCAGGAGCAGGTGATGCAGCTGGCGGTGGATGCGGCCGGCTACACCCCGGGCGAGGCCGATGCCCTGCGCCGCTCGATGGCCGCGTGGAAACGCCGTGGCGGCCTGGAGCCGCATCGCGAGAAGCTGCTGTCCGGCATGCTGAAGAATGGCTTCAGCCGCGAGTACGGCGAGCACCTGTTCGAGCAGATCAAGGGATTCGGCGATTACGGTTTCCCGGAAAGCCATGCCGCCAGCTTCGCCCTGCTGACCTATGCCAGCTGCTGGCTGAAGTGCCATCATCCCGCCGCGTTCACTGCCAGCCTGATCAACAGCCAGCCGCTGGGCTTCTACAGCCCCGACCAGCTGCTGCAGGACGCGCGCCGGCATGGCATCGGCGTGCTGCCGGTGGACGTGCGCCACAGCGACTGGGATTGCACGCTGGATTTCGGCAAGGGGCCGGCGGCGATCCGGCTCGGCCTGCGCCTGGTCGAAGGCTGCAACGAAGCGGCGGTACAGGCCATCATGCGCGAACGTGCGCGCCGCCCGTTCGACGATGTCGGCGACCTGTGCCAGCGCACCGCACTGGACCGCCGCCAGCAGGGACTGCTGGCCGATGCCGGTGCACTGCGTGGACTCAGCGGCCATCGCCATCGTGCACGCTGGGATATCTCCGGCGTGGAGAACCGGCTGCCGCTGTTCGACCAGGCCCGCGCCACCGCCGAAGCCCGCGTGCCACTGCCCCTGCCCAGCGCCTGGGAAGACATGCAGGCCGACTACCGCAGCACCGGCACCACCCTCGGCCGGCATCCGGTCTCGTTCCTGCGCACGCAGCTGCGCAGCCGTGGCTGCCTGGATGCCGCGCAGCTGGCGGCCCACGGCCATGGCCGTCGCGTGCGCATCGCCGGCCTGGTACGCATGCGCCAGCGCCCGCAGACCGCCAGCGGTGTCACCTTCCTCACCCTCGAAGATGAGACCGGCATGGTCAACGCCGTGGTCTGGCGGCACCTGGCCGATCGTCAGCACCGGGTACTGGTCGACACCCAGCTGATGCAGATCGACGGCCGCCTGGAACGCGTCGATGGCGTGCAGCATGTCATCGTGCAACGCATGCACTGCCTGGATGAACTGCTGCAGGGGCTGCGCAGCCACAGCCGCGATTTCCATTGACGATACACGCCGTCACACAACGAACTGGTCATCAGTCCCCCGCATCCGCTATCGTCGCTGCATCCAGGGAAGGACGATACGATGCCCCGCGCACTGCTGCTGACCACGCTGGTGGTCTCCATACTCGCCCTGCTGGTTTCCGGCTGGACCGCCTGGAGCCTGCATCGCAGCCAATCGCCACAGCGCATCATCGAAGCGCGCGGGCTGATCATCCACGACGGCACTGGCCAACCCCGGGTGATCCTCGGCGCGCCGGTGCCCGATCCACTCAGCCGGGGCCGTACCCAGGGGCCGCGCGCCACCGCCCTGTCCGGCCTGATCCTGCTCGGCCCGGATGGCTCCGAACGCGGGGGCTATGGCACCAGCGATCGCGGCGGTGAAGCCGTGCTGACCCTGGATGATGCCAATGGCACCACGGAAGTATTCAAGGTGGTGGCCAACCCGGACCGCGGCGCCAGCCTGATGGTCAAGCACCAGAACAACACCGGCGCCATGCTCACCTCCTGGCAGGGCAAGCCGGAACTGATGTTCGTCGATGACAGCGGCCAGTCCTACTACGTTCGCCCGGGCGCCAACGCCGCGCCCTGATCTGCTTCTGTAGCGTCGAGCCGTGCTCGACTGCTTCTACCAACAGCAGCCGAGCATGGCTCGGCTCTACAAACGCGAAGCAAAGTCAAGCATGGCTCGACGCTACAGACCGCACACCGCCGCCAGGTCATCGGCCAGCTGCCGCAGCTGCGCCGCGCCCAGCGCCGCGCAGGTGATGCGCAGGCCATGCCCCGGCGCCGCCACCGCGAACACCTCGCCAGCGCGCACATGCCATCCGCGCGCGGCCAGCGCCAGCACCTGCGGATGACTGTCGCCCGGCAACGGCAGCCACAGGTTCAGCCCCTCCATCGGCAACGGCGTCGGCAGGCCACGCGCGCGCAGCAGTTCCTGCAACGACTGCAGCCGCTGCTGGTAACGCTCGCCCGCCGAGGCGATCTTCGCCCGCTGCGTTGCCGACCCCAGCACCGAGGTCGCTGCATCCTGCAGCAGGTGACTGACCCAGCCCGTGCCGGACGCCAACCGCAGCCGCAACCGCGACGCGGTCTCGTCATCACAGGCCAGCCAGGCCAGCCGCAGATCCGGGCCGAGCGGCTTGGACAGCGAACGCAGCAGCGCCCAGCGCCGGCCATCCAGCGGCAGTACCGAGTGGTAGGCCTGCTGCGAAAGCAGCGCGTAGTGATCGTCGATCAGCACCACCACCTGCGGGTAGCCCCCCAGCAACTGCCGCAACGCCCGTGCCCGCTTCGCATCCAGGCTGGCCCCGGTGGGGTTGTGCGCACGCGGGGTCAGCAACACCGCACGTGCACCGGCCTCCAGCGCCTGCCGCAGCGATTCGACCTGCATGCCATGTGCATCCACCGTCACCGGCAATGGCGCGTGGCCCACGGCATTGAGCACATTGAGGCTGCCGAGGAAGCATGGATCCTCCACCGCGATGCGATCACCCGGCAGCAGCCATGCCGCCAACAGGCGCTCGATGCCATCGACCGCGCCATGGGTCAGCTCCAGCGCGTACCCCTCGGGGCAGTCCGCATCCAGCGAGGCGCGTGCCAGCGCCTGCAACCTCGGGTCGACCGTGCCTACGCCATACAACCGCGGTGCCGCCGGGGCCAGGCGCAGGTTCGGCAGCAGGCGCGGATCCGGGTTGCCACCGGCCAGGTCCTGCAGCGCCAGCCCCGGCGTGCTGCCCTCGCGCGCCAGCGTCGGCGGCAATCCGCGCACCACCGTGCCACGACGGCCCGCCGTGCTGGCCAGGCCCGCCGCATCCAATCGCTTGTAGGCAGCGGCCACCGTATTGCGGTTCACTCCCAGCTGCTCGGCCAGCTCACGCACTGGCGGCAGCACGCTGCCGGCCGGCAGACGGCCCTTGCCGATGCCCTCGCGGATGCTGTCGAAGATCGACTCGGCGCTATGCCCGGTGATTTTCATTTTGTCCTATGCCAAAATATCTCTTGTCCTGTGCCAGTGTATCCCACCCTGGCCACCCTGCATTGGAGGTGCCTGCATGCCCCTTGCCGCTGCCGACTGGCCCGTCGCCCAGTCCGTTGAACAGATCGCCGCCAACCTGGTCACGGTGCGCCAACGCATCGCCGCGGCCTGCGCCCGTGCCGGCCGTGACCCGGCCAGCGTGCGCCTGCTGCCGGTCAGCAAGACCGTCGATGACGCTCGCATCCGCATGGCGGTGGCCGCCGGTTGCCACGAGCTGGGCGAGAACAAAGTGCAGGAGGCGCAACGCAAGGCCGAGACGATGGCCGATCTGGGCGTGCACTGGTCGGTGATCGGTCACCTGCAGACCAACAAGGCGCGCTACGTGGCGCGCTTCGCCAGCGAGTTCCAGGCGCTGGACAGCCTGCGCGTGGCCGAGGCCCTGCAGCAGCGCCTGCAACTGGAAGATCGCACGCTGGATGTGTTCGTGCAGGTCAACACCTCGGCTGAGCCCAGCAAGTACGGGCTGGAACCGGAAGCCGTCGAAGCCTTCGTGCAGCAGCTTCCCGCATTCGACCGGCTGCGCGTGCGCGGCCTGATGACACTGGCCATCTTCACCCCGGAGGTCGAGCGCGTGCGCGCCTGCTTCGTGCGCCTGCGCGAGCTGCGCGACCAGTTGCAACGCACCGCCCCATCGGGCATCGACCTGTCGCAGCTGTCGATGGGCATGTCCGGCGACTTCGAAGTGGCCATCGAGGAAGGCGCCACCGTGGTCCGCGTCGGCCAGGCCATCTTCGGTGCCCGTGCCACCCCGGACAGCTTCTACTGGCCGAACAGCGGAGCCCCGGCATGAAGCGCGCGGTCGTTCTGCAACACGTCGCCTTTGAAGACCTCGGCACCCTGCAACCGTTGCTGCTGGCGCAGGGCTGGCAGCTGCAGGTGCTGCAGGCCGGTATCGACGCGCTCGACTCTGCCGAAACCGCCGACCTGCTGGTGGTGCTGGGCGGTCCGATCAGCGTCAATGACACAGAGACTTATCCCTTCGTCACCGACAGCATCGCCCTGCTGCAGCGCCGGCTGCAGCAGCAACAGCCGACCCTGGGCATCTGCCTCGGCGCGCAGCTGATGGCCCGTGCGCTCGGCGCCGACGTCGCCGCCAGTGGTGGCAAGGAGATCGGCTTCGCACCGTTGCTGCTGACCGATGAAGGCCAGGGTTCACCGCTGCAGGCCCTGCAGGGCATTCCCGTGCTGCATTGGCATGGCGAGGCATTCGAACTTCCAACCGGTGCCAAACGCCTGGCCAGTACGCCGGCCTGCCGCCACCAGGCCTTCGCCATCGGCCACCATGCGCTGGCCTTGCAATGCCATCCGGAGCTGGACGCCCGCCAGTTCGAACGCTGGCTGATCGGCCACACCCTGGAGCTGGCGCAGGCCGGCATCGATCCGAACGATCTTCGCGCCCAGGCACGTCGTTACGGTGCACCGCTGGCGGCGGCGGCCACCGCGATGTTCGACCACTGGCTGCAGGGCCTGCCGGAGATGCCGCGATGAACTACCGATTGCAGATCCACCGCAATGGCGCCTGCTGGGGCCACTTCGACTGCAGCGGCCCCGATGCGCTGCAGCGCATGGATGCCATCGCCGCGCAGCTGCCTGCCGACCAGGGCTTCCAGTTGACGCGACAGAAGGGGGTTGGCGAAGAACGCATCCTGTCCAGCAATGCCGATGGCCTGCGCGTACTCGCTTCGCAGATCCAGTACCGCGACATCTGACGATCGCCACGGTAGTGCCGGCCGCTGGCCGGCACCCGACGGAGAACAGGTTTGCCGGCCAGCGGCCGGCACTACCCCGGCTGTTCGCCCGCATGCGAAGCTTCACCCATGTTGACGCTGCAACGCGGCAGCCACCACGGACTGCTCATCGCACCGCGCTGGCCCTCGACCCGCATCCAACTGGAAGAAGAGGTACTGCAACGCCTGTGCGACGCACAAGCACTGCTGCCTGCCGGGCTCCGCCTGCTGGTCACGCGCGGCTTCGAACCCAGCCACAGCCGCCTTGGCAGCTTCCGTCGTGGCGTGCGTTGGCTCGGCATCGCGGTGTTCCGGGCCTGCTATCCGCAGCGGCACGATGACGTCGATGCCATCTTCGGCGCCAACGGCCACGATATCGATGGCCGTCATATCGACGTCTCACTGGTACTGCGCGGCAAGCGGCTGCGGCTACTGCCGCTGGGCGTATTCACTCCGCCGCGCTGGCAGGATCGTCGCGTCGCCCGCCATGCAGAAACGGTCGCGCGGGTGAAGCACAGCCTGCAGCACTGCGGCTTCGAGCTGCACCACAACCCCACCGAAGCCCTGCAGATCCACTGCGACTATCGCCCGCGCTGATCCCGCGTCCGGGCAGGTGTGCCATGCCCATCTATAGATGCAAATGATTCTCTTTTGCTGTAAGGTGCAGCCGCTGCCCTTGCCGCCGCGGGCTGTTCCCTTTCCCAGTTGTCGCCCGCCCCGTGTCCACGCCTGTCGAACCGACGGATGTCGCGCAGCTGTGCGCGGCCCATTACCGGCCGCTGCACGCCCATGTCCGCCGCAAACTCCCGCAACGCTGCGACGCCGATGACGTAGTCCAGGAAACCTGGCTGCGCGTCGTCAAGGTCGCCGCCAGCGGCCTGCTGAGCAACGGCCGCGCCTACCTGTACCGCGTCGCCCACAATCTGATCGCTGATCACTACCGGCAACGCCAGCGCCGTCGTGAGGAAGCGCTGGATGACGCGCAACTGCACGCCCTCGCCGATCCTGCACCGCTGCCGGAGCAGCACCTGCTGGACGCCGAACAGCTGCGCCATCTCGATGCGATCATCGCCGCGCTGCCACCGCGCTCGCGCCAGGTATTCCTGCTGGCCCGGGTGGAGCAGATGGCACTGGCCGAGATCGGCCGCCAGCTCGGCATCAGCCGGCAGACCGCGCACGGCCATCTGCTGCGTGCGCTGGTGGCGCTGCAGCAGGTACCCGGCGCATGAGCCGGGATGCGATCGCGCGCGAGGCCGCGCGTTGGTGGCTGGACGGCCACGACGGCGGCCGCGACGAGCGCGCCTTCAACCAGTGGTACCACGCCGATTGCCGCCACGCCGCGCAGTACCAGCACCTGCAGGCGCTCTGGCAGGCCGGTGACGCGACGCCCAGCCTGCAGCGGCACCAGCGCAAGCGGCAGCGCCGGCACCTGCGCGACGCCGGCACTGCCGTGCTGCTGCTCTGTGCCTTGGGCCTGTATACCCGCCAGGCCGCGCCACCCGCCGCCCAGGTAATGCGCACGGCGGCGGGCGAGATCCGCGAAGAAGTCCTGCCGGATGGCTCGCACGTGCTGCTCTCGCCAGGCAGCGAAGTCCATGTCCGCATCGATGCACAGCGCCGGCAGCTGCAGCTGCAGCACGGCCAGGCCTGGTTCAAGGTAGCCGCCGATGCGCAGCATCCATTCCAGGTGCATACGACGCACGGCACGGTCACCGCGCTCGGCACGGCCTTCGACCTTGCCGTGCAGGACAACGACAGCGTGGTCACCGTCACCGAGCATCGCGTCCGCGTGGATAGCGGCAGCCGCAGTGAGCTGGCCATCGAAGGACAGCAGCTGCGCTTCGATGGACAGGCAGCGACCGTCAGCCAGGCTGCCAGCCACAGTGCGCTGGCCTGGCGCGAACGTCGCCTGCATTGGATCTCCACGCCCCTGGCCGAAGTCACCCAGGACCTGGATCGCTGGCATGGCGGCCATACCTGGATCATCGGCGCACACCTGCGCCAGCAGCCGGTCACC
Source organism: Stenotrophomonas sp. S4 (assembly GCF_054187805.2). Lineage (NCBI taxonomy): Bacteria > Pseudomonadati > Pseudomonadota > Gammaproteobacteria > Lysobacterales > Lysobacteraceae > Stenotrophomonas > Stenotrophomonas sp. S4. The sequence continues at coordinate 2,834,462 of NZ_CM196188.1, forward strand.
CTGCTCGGCAGCGCCGACGGTGCTGCGCGCAGCCGTGACCAGCTGGCCACGCAGCTGCATGTGCGCGTGCTCCGCCTGGGCGCGGGCGTGCAGGTGTGGCTGCCGCCACGCAGGGGACATCGCGATGCACCCTGACATCGGCCCTGCCGCTGCGTCTACCCAGGATGACGACGCGCTGCGTCAGCCCCTGGAGCCCCCGATGCTGTTTCACCGCCCCCTTGTCCTCGCCCTGTCACTGGCCTGCGCCAGTCCGCTTCCGTTGTTGCCTGCCAGCGCACACGCGCAGGCCGCTACCCGCCACTTCGATCTTCCTGCACAACCGCTGGCCAGCGCACTGGACGCCTACAGCCGGTTGACCGGTGTCGACCTGGTGATCGGTGCGGCACTGCCGGGCGGCCAGACGGCGCCAGCGCTGCGCGGACAGTTCGACGACGCTCAGGCCCTGTCGCGCCTGCTGGCCGGCAGCGGCCTGCGCCCCCGCTTCATCGACGCACGCCGCGCCACCCTGGAACCGGCGCCGGCCGAACCCGCCGATGGCAGCCGTCGAACCGGCCCGCTGCGCGTGCAGGGCGATACCGCGCATGGTCATTCTCCCGGTGCAGGCGCCAGCCAGTATGTGCCGGCCACGCGCGATGGCTTCGCGCCGGCGGTCGGCAGCGAGCGCGTGGCGATGGCCGAACGCCAGGACGGCAACAGCCTGCTGCGTTCGATGCCCGGCACCCACAGTTTCCATTCGCGCAGCCAGCCTGGGCTGCAGGTCAACATCCGCGGCATGACCGGCGCCGGCCGGGTCAACACCATGATCGATGGTGTCACCCAGACCTTCCGCAACAACGCCGGGCATGGCTCGGGTGGCCCGTTCGCCTATGTCGACCCGTTCCTGCTGGCCGGCGTGGACGTGCAGCGCGGTGCGGTGGCCGGCGGTGATGGCGCCGGCACGCTGGCCGGCAGTGCCAACTTCCGCACACTGGACATCGACGACCTGCTCGGCGAAGGCCGTGACTGGGGCCTGCGTGCGGGCTATCGCCATGGCAACAACGGCTATGGCAGCGGCCGCACCTTCGCCGGCGCGTGGCGCCACAGCGAAGACGGTGGTGACCGCCAGTTCGGCCTGCTGGCCGCCGCCAGCAGCAGTCGCAGCAGCGAGTACGCCACGGCACGCGGGCAGAAGAACAATGCCGACCCCGGCAGCCAGCAACCCAGCAGCTGGCTGTTGAAAGCACGCCTGCAGCCCAGTGACCAGCATCGGCTGGATCTGAGCCACATGCGTTACGAAAACGACTTCTACCACAACTACCCGTGGCAGATTTCCGCGCGCAACCAGCGTGCCAGCTACCACTACACGCCCTACACGCCGTGGATCGACCTGCGTGCGACCTTCGCCAGCAACAAGACCCGGCTGTTCTATCCGCCGGTGGAGGACTCCAGCTACATCGGCCGCCGCACCCACAGCAGCCTGAGCAGCTGGACACTCGACAACACCAGCCGCTTCGACATCGGCGCACTGCAGGCGCGCTGGAACACCGGCATCAAGCACCAGTCGGACATCTACGTGGCCGACACCCCGACCCTGCGCGGCGCCAACCCCCAGGGTCGCAGCCAGCTGGACAGTGTGTTCAGCACGCTGGAACTGCAGTACGACGTCTACGCGCTGACCGCAGGCCTGCGCCAGGATCGCTATGGCGTCCGTGGCCACGTCCCGGTGTGCTCGGATGTCCCCGGCCAGTGCGCGGAGATCAACGGCGGCGGCATCGACGTGCGCCGCACCCAGCACGCGCTCAGCCCCAGCCTGGCGGTTTCGTGGCAGGCCACCGACTGGCTAAAGCTGTTCGCCGAAGCCTCGCGCACATCGCGCCCGCCGCGCGTGCAGGAGATGTTCTTCGAGAAAATCCCACTGGAAGGCATGAGCGATGCCGACGGCGTGGGCGCCAACCCGTTCCTGCGCCGTGAGCGCTCGCGCAACCTGCAGTTCGGCGCCAACCTCAGCACCGACTCGCTGCTGGTTGACGGCGACCTGGCCCAGCTGCGCGTCACCCGCTTCGACAACCGCATCCGCGACTACATCAAGCCGCAATACCTGCTGATCGTGCATCCGCCGGAAGTGGAGCCCTTCGTGGTACCGATCGACAGCGATCCGCAGCTCACTGCCTGGACCGATTCGCTGGACGTGGACGATTTCAGCACCACCACGCGCTGGATGAACCACCCGGGCGTGGTGCGCATGCGCGGTATCGAGCTGGAAGCGCACTACGCCAGCGAGCACTACCACGCCACGCTGAGCTGGACACGTTCACACACCAGCGCGCCCGCCATCGAATTCGTCAACCTGGAAGACATCACCGCCCTGCCCGACCGCTACTGGACGCTGGACGTGGGCGGCCGCTGGTGGCAGCAGCGCGTGCAGGCCGGCCTGCGCGCCGAATACTCCGGGCCCACCGAAGAAGGCTACGACTTCTTCCAGACTCGCAAGACCGGCGGTACCGGTGTACTGCTCGACTTCTACGCCAGCTTCAAGCCCCAGCCCAACACCACGCTGTGGCTGAACATCGAAAACCTGCAGAACAAGGCCTATGACAACAATGCCTCGATCGACAGCATCTTCAGCCCGATCCTGGACCGCGGCAACGGCCGTGGCCGCACCGTCTCGATGGGCGTCAATGTGGCGTTCTAGCCGTCACTGGCTGCCGCTGTGCCTGCTTGCGCTGGCCGCAATGGCCAACGCGCAGCCGATGCCCGGCACGGTGCTCGACCTCGCCAGCGGCCAGACCCTGGACGAAGCTGCGTTCGTGAAGCGCGCAGCGAACGCCCCGCGACTGCTGCTGGGCGAACGCCACGACCTGGCCGGAGACCACGCCGCCCAGCGCTGGCTGCTGCACGTGCTGCAGCAGCAGCGTCCACAAGGCGCGCTGGTGCTGGAGATGATTGCCAGCGAACGCCAGCCGCGCCTGCAGCGGGTGCAGCGCTGGCTGGCCAAGGGCAACCATGCCGACGGTGCGCGCCTGCAGGAGCTGCTGGGCTGGGATACACGATGGCCGTGGACCGCCTACGGCGGGCTGGTGCAGGACGCCACCGCTGCCGGCGTCCCCTTGTTCGGCGGCAATCTCGCGCGCGCCGAGGTCAACGCGCGCCTGGCGTCCGCGGATGCAGTGCGGTTCCCGGTGGCCGCTGCCCGGCAACGCCTGTCGGCCGTGGTGCTGGCCCAGCACGCGGACGCAGCACCGATGCTGGAAGGGATGCTGGCCGTGCAACAGGCCCGCGACACGCGCATGGCACAGGTAATGACCGAGGCACCTGCACCCGCGCTGCTGGTAGCCGGTCGCTGGCATGTACTGCGCGGTACCGGCGTGCCGGGCTACCTGCCAGCGGACACACCAGCGCTGGTGATCGCACTCGCCTCGCCGGGTGAAACCATCGAGGCGGCCGACGCTGACCTGCTATGGGTGCTGGACGATGAGTGAGCGCGGCCAACACTGGCAGGCGATCGCCATCAGCATCGGCCTGCACCTGTTGCCCCTGCTGCTGTTGGTGCACTGGGTGGCCACGCCGCCGTTGCTGCCGCCGCCTGAGCAGGACGTGCGCATCAGCCTGCGCCTGCTGGCGCCGGCGACACCGCCCCAGCCAGTGGAAGAGCGCCAGGCCGACACCCCGAGCCAGGCGCAGCAGGCGCGCGCATCCCAACCAACGAAGTCGCCCCCGCCACCGAAGCCCACCGCCGCACGCCAGGGCGAGGTGGCCGCCAGCGAACGCGGTGGCCCTGGCCGGCGCGCCCTGCCGGTCGCCCCGCCTGCGGCCGTGACCGATGCAAGTCCCGCACCGGCATCGATCACGGCCGCGCCGCCCGCTCCCGACGCACCACCGGCGGACTTCCAGGCCGGCGCCGCCAGCGACCAGTGGGAAGCCCGCCTGATGGCGCGGCTGGAGCGTTACCGCTACTACCCCGCCGCCGCGCGCTCGCGCCGGCAGCAGGGGACGGCCTGGGTCAGGGCCAGCATCGATCGCGAGGGACGCCTGCTCGCGCTGCGGTTGGAGCAGTCCAGTGGCCAACCGATGCTCGACGACGCCGCGCTGCAGACGTTCCGCCGCGCGCAGCCGCTGCCGCCCATTCCCGTGGAAATGAAGGCACCGCAGGAACTGGTGGTGCCGGTGGAGTACTACCTGCGCTAGGCGGCGTAGGCCTCCGCCTCGATCTCGAACAGCATGCCGTCCAGCGCCAGCCGCGGCACGGGAATCAGGGTGCAGGTCGGCGCCGCGCGGTTCGGCCAACGCCGCCGCACCTGACGGGCGATGATGCCCAGCCGGTCCTCGTCGTGGTCGACCACCAGGATGCGCAACCGTGCGACATCGGCCAGGCTGGCCTGCGCCGAACCCAATGCAATCTGCAGGTTGTCCAGTGCCTGCTCGACCTGTTCCTCGAAACCGGGGGAGAGATGGCCATCGGCATCCTCACCGCCCTGCCCGGCGATATGGATCACCCGGGCGGGAAGGCGCACCACGGCCACGTGCGAGTAGCCATTGGCCGAAGGGTCGTAAAGCCCCGCAGGATTGAACAGTTCCAGCAGGCCGTGGCCGAGGTCGGGGGTAGTCAGCAGGTTCATGCCGCATGCCTCGTTGGGGATGCGAGTGAGTCTGCAACCTGAACATGAGTTGAGGTCAAACAACGCCCGTGCAACAGATCGATTCGCCACGCGCAACGATCACGTCCACGCCGGATCCGCCGTGAAATCGATGGTCAACCAGAAAGTACTGGCCCGGGCATCCAGCCGCACCGCGATCTCATCGCGCATCGCGTCGACTTCGCCCACCGACCCCAGCGGCGTGGTCGGATCAGCCAGCACATGGATCTCGATGAAGCGCATCCGCCCCATCTTCGCCACGTGGCTGGTGAAACCGGCATAGCCACGCTCGGCCACGAACGCCTGCATCACCTGTTGTACGCGCCGGTCCAGATCATCCGGTGCCACCTGCAGCACTTCGCGCATGGCCTTCCACGCGCTGCGCGCCGGCACCGGCAGCACCGCCAGGCTGATCAACGCCAGCACGATCGAATCCAGGTACGGCACCCAGTGGTGCCACTCACCGCCGTGCAGGACCAGCGCCAGCACGAAGGCCAGCACCACCGCCAGGCTCATCAATCCGCCCAGCAGCCAGCCGCGCACGTCCAGCCACAACAGGGCGGAGCGCAGGTGCCGCGCACGCTGTGCGACGAATGCCGCCATCGCCAGATTGCTGGCACTCAGCAGTGCCGCCCACCACAGCGCGGGCCCGAACTTCACCTCGTGCCCGCCCGTGGTCAATCCGATCACGGCGTTGGCCAGCGCATACACGCAGGCCAGCGACAGGATCACACCGCCCAGCGCCTCGACCATCGGCTCCAGGTGCCAGTAGCCGTACTGGAAGCGCGGGCTCTGCTCCCGCGCCACCAGCCGCAGCACCGACAACGACACCAGGGTCAGGGCGACGTCGACCAGGCTGTACACGCCGTCGAACAGGATGGCCTGCGATCCCACCAGCAGGCCACCACTGAAACCGACCGCGCTCACCGCCAGGGTGACCCCGATCGAGAACTTCAGGATGCGTTGCTCGCGCGCGGTATCCATCGTTCGCCGAAGGGCCGACCGTTGCGGGTCAGGCCTTCAGCACCTCCACCTTGTACGAAACCACATCCCCCTCCTGCTCGATGATGAGCCCGTGCACGTCCGACTCGAAGCCAGGGAAACGGGCGTTCTGCTCGCGGGCGATGCGCAGCGACTGGATGATCGGCTCGTCGCTGTCGCCGAAGCGCTCGCCGGGCATGATGGTCGGGATGCCCGGCGGGTACGGCACCAGCATGGTCGCCGCAATGCGGCCACTGATCTGCTCGATGTCGACCCGCTCGATCTCGCCCTTGACCAGGTGGTTGTAGGCATCGGCCGGGGTCATCACCGGCGTCGGCAGATCCACGTACATCTCGCGCATCACCTTGGCCACGGCGAATTCCTGGTTGAACGCATGCAGCGCGTCGCACAGGTCACGCAGGCCCCAACCGGCGTAGGCATTCGGATAATCGGCAGCCAGGGTCGGCAGTGCCTGGCTCAGCGGCGCATTGCGGTCGTACAGCTCCTTGAACGCCATCAGCTCGGTCACCAAGGTGCTCCACTTGCCCTTGGTGATGCCCATCGAGAACAGGAACAGCACCGAGTACAGGTTGGTCTTCTCCACGGTGATGCCGCGGCCCCATAGGAACTTGCTCAGCACCGCCGCCGGGATGCCCAGCTTGCCCATGCTGCCGTCCATCGCCAGGCCCGGCGTCAGCAGGGTCACCTTGATCGGGTCGATCAGCACATAGTCGTCGACCAGGTTCTCGAAACCGTGCCAGTGCGCATCCGGCTGCAGGTACCACTCCTCGCGCTTGGCCACCAGCGGCGCCGGCGTATCGCCCTTGTCCAGGCTGCGCTCGACCTGGGTCGGCTGCCACACGCTGAACCACCAGTCATCGCGACCGAGATCATCGCGGACATGCAGCATCGCGCGGCGGAAGGCGATGGCCTCGTCATGCATTTCCTGCACCAGCGAACGGCCGGCATCGCCTTCCATCATCTTCGAGGCCACGTCGCAGGCCGCGATCACCCCGTAGTGCGGGCTGGTCGAGGTATGCATCATGAACGACTCGTTGAAGCGCTCGGCATCCAGGTTGCGCTGCGCCGAGTTGCGTACGTGGATCATCGACGCCTGCGAGAACGCGGCCAGCAGCTTGTGGGTGGAATGCGTGGTGAAGATGATCGCATCCTGCTCACGCGGCTTGCCCTTGGCCATGCCGTAGTGGTTCTCGTAGAACGGGTGGAACGCGGCGTAGGCGTACCAGGCTTCGTCGAAATGCAGGAAATCGACCGCACTGCCGATCTCGTCAGCGATCTTCTCGGCGTTGTAGCACAGGCCGTCGTAGGTCGAGTTGGTGACCACCGCGATGCGCGGCTTGGAGCCTGCCTTGTAGGCCTGGCTGGCCAGCGGATTGGCGGCGATGCGCTGCTGCAGCGACTCCGGCGTGAACTGGTCCAGGCTGATCGGGCCGATGATGCCGTGCGCGTTGCGGCTGGGCGTGAAGTACACCGGCACTGCACCGGTCATGATCAGCGCGTGCAGCAGCGACTTGTGGCAGTTGCGATCGACGAACACCACGTCGCCGCGCGCCACCGTGCCATGCCACACGATCTTGTTGGCGGTGGAAGTGCCATTTGTGACGAAGAAGGTATGGTCGGCACCGAAGTTGCGCGCCGCCTCGTTCTCGGCATCCTTGATCGGGCCGGTGTGGTCGAGCAGCGAGCCCAGCTCCGGCACCGAGATCGACAGATCGCTGCGCAGCGTGTTCTCGCCGTAGAACTGGTGGAATGCACGGCCGACCGGCGACTTGGTGAACGCCACGCCGCCGGCGTGGCCCGGCGTGTGCCAGGAATAGTTCGACTCGGCCGCATGATGGATCAGTGCCTTGAAGAACGGCGGCAGCAGATTCTTCATGTAGTCTTCGGCCGCGCGCATCACCTGCCGCGAGATGAAGCTCTTGGTGTCTTCAAACAGGAAGATGAAGCCGTGGATGTACTTGAGCAGCTTGCTCGGCACCTTCTCGATGGTGCGGCGCTCGCCGTACAGGAACACCGGCAGGTTGGCGCGGCGCGCGCTCTGCTCGCGCAGGAAGGCAGTCAGGCGCTGGAACTCGCCATCCACCTCTTCGCTGCCGTCGATCGAGATCAGCACCGCCGAGGCCGCCACATAGGTGCGGGCACCGGCGCGGGCATCATCCAGGTTCAGGCCGCACAGCACGCGCTGGTCGTTGCTGCGCAGTTCTTCCACCAGGGCGCGGATCAGGATGCCGCCGATGCGCGGCGACTCGTAGTCGTTGTCGATGACAATGACCGGATAGTCCAGGGACTTGAAGTACACGTTGATTCTCCTTGTCGAACTCAGGAACGCTGGGCGCCGGCGCTGATGGCCGATGCCTCGCGGGCGCGCTGCCGCTGCTGGCGGCGCTCCTCGCTGAAGAAGGGATAGAACACGGTGATGAACAGCACGAACAGGAAGGCGTACTGCACGATGGTTCCCGACGAGCCGTAGATCGCCCACAGGCAGTACACGACGGTCAGGCTGGTCAGGGTCCAGAACGCACCGGTGTGGACCAGGGTGTGCGAGCGCTCGACCACGAAGTAGCAGGCCACGCACGAGTAGATGTAGGGCAGCAGGGTCAGCACCACCGCCGCCGACGTGATCACGTCGAACTGGGCCGACGCGGTCTCCGAGGTGGAGGTGACCAGCACCGCCAGGGTCATCAGCACCGCCACGATCAGCACGCCCTTGACCGGCACATCGTCCTTGTTGGTCTTGCTGAAGATGCTCGGGAACAGGCCATCATCGGAAGCCGCCTTGGCGCTCTGTGCGGTCAGCAGGATCCAGCCGCCCAGCGAACCGGCCGCACCGATGAAGGCGCACAGGCTGACCAGCGCACCGCCCCAGCCCCCCACCGCCTTGGCCGCGGCCAGTGCGAACGGCGCATCGGACACCTGCAGTTCCGAGTTCGGCACCATGCCCATGATCACCGAGGAGCTGGCGATGTAGGCGATGGCGGCCAGGAACACACCGGCCAGCGTGGCGCGGGCCACGTTCTTTTCCGGGTTCTCCACCACGCCGGCGGTCACCGAAGCCGACTCCACGCCGATGAAGGCCCACAGGGTGAGCGCCGCAGCGCTGGAAATCGCGCCGAAGTTGGATTCACCCGACACGTTGTAGGCGCCCTTGAAGATGTCGGCATCGAAGAAGAACCAGCCGAAGATCGCGATGCCCAGGATCGGCACCAGCGCGAAGCTGGTGGTGACCGTCTGCACGCGGCTGACGAAGGCCGGACCGATCATGTTGGCGAAGCTCAGCGCCCACACCAGCACCAGCACCGCGATGCAGCGCACCAGCGGCTCGGACAGGATCGGGAAGAAGTAGCTGAAGTAGCCCACCGCCGCGATCGGGATGGCGACGTTGCCGATCCAGTTGGCGAACCAGTAGATGGTGTTGGTCTGGAAGCCCATATACGGCCCGAACCAGTCACGCGCGTAGGCATAGGGACCGCCCGCCTTGGGTGCCAGCTTGCCCAGCTTGGCGAACACGAAGGCCAGCAGCAGCGCACCGGCGGTGGTGATCAGCCAGCCCCAGATCGAGGCGGTACCGATCTTGGCCAGGCTGGACGGCAACAGGAACACGCCTGAGCCCATCATGTTGCCGGCGACGAGGAAGGTGGCTCCGACCACCCCGATTTTCTTTGCTTCTGCCATGACAATCTCCTGTACTGGCATGAGCCCGGTGCAGCCGGGCGTGGGGACGGGTTACGCTGGCATACGACCGCTGGCGCCTATTTGATGAAGTTGTATTGCAGGCTGCCCTGCACCCGGACCGTGTCGCCGCGCGCGCCGCCCTGCTGTTCCAGGCGGCCGTACAGCAGCTCCATGCCCATCGTCCACGAAGGCGCCGGGCTCCAGATCAGGTTGAACACGCCGTAGCGGCTCTGCCGGAATGCGTCGGCCGCCAGTGCGGCATTCCGCTCCAGGGTCAGCTGGCCGAAGATCAGGTTCGAACGCCACAGCTCGGACCAGTAATGGGTGTAGCCAACAAAACCGCCGTGCAGGTCCAGCGCGTCGAGGCGGCCATCGGCACCGACCACCGCATCCAGCCCGGAGCCGGTCAGGTCGGCGGTGTAGCGACTGAGGCCGCGCCCGCCGAGTACGCCGAACAGCAGCAGGTCGCGCTCGCCCACTGAGGCCGAGCCGCTCATCTGCAGGCCGCCGGCCGTGCGCCGGTCGCGCTCGCCATCGCCGTCATAGGCCAGGCTGCGTGCCACTGCCCCCAGCTGCAGGTGACCCCAGTCGCGCTCCATGCGCGCGGTCACGGTCACGTCGGGCAGGCGGTTCACTGCCGCTCGCGTGTCGCTGGCGCCAGCAAGTTCAGTCTTCGGATCTTCGGCGGCGACGGTGAGGGTGTTGCCCTTGCCCATCGCAAAGCTGTGATGGATGCCGGCCACCAGCAGGTAACCGGCGCCACCAGGGCCGGCGAAGTCCAACGTGTCGGGCAGGCTGTCCGGATCCATGAAGCTGGAATAGCCGTAGCCGGCATACGTATTGCCGAGCTGGCCATAGGCATGGCGCAGGCGGAACTCGTAGCCATCGCTGCTGCCGAAGAAATCATTCTCCAGGTAGAAGCGCAGGTTGCCGTGCGTGGTCGGGCGCCGCGCCTCGAAACTGAAGCGGGTCTGCTTGGCGTGGATGTTGAAGTTGGAGACATCGCGATGACTGCCACCCACCGGCATCGACGAGGGAATGAACTGATCCTCGTCACCGGCCGCACGCGAATCGGCAATCGCATCAAGCTTGGCGTAGCCGCCGATGCGGATCACCGTATCGGTGCCGGGAATGGCAAAGAAGCCCTTCAGATCCGGGTCGGTCGGCCCAGCGGCGCTGTCAGGACGCGAGGCCGCCGTTGAGGGGTCGGCCACGGATTCGCGCTGCGGCAGCACCGGCTGCGCCACGCCCGGCACCTGGGTGGCATGCAGCAGGTTGGCGCCGCTGGCGGTGGCGACCATCGGCGCCGGCACCTGCGGCGTGGCCGCTTCAGCTCCCTCTCGCTGCTCAAGCCGATCCAGGCGCTGCTGCATGCCTTCCAGCGCCTGGCGCATGGCAGCGATTTCCTGGCGCAACGCCTGCGCATCTTCCTGGCCATCCTGCTGCGCATACGCTGGCGTGATCGCCAGCGCGGTCAGACAGGCCAGACTCAGTACCGCCAAGCGCATTGCATCCTCCCTGGACAAACACTCGCAACGCGCTGGCCGGACACAGGCGCACAGCGCCCTGGCCTCGCGTTGCCGTTGCTGGAAATGCGGATACTGCGTTGACGACACCGGCCAGCCTGCATCCGGCAGGCAACAGGACGATGACACTGCCCTGCCCGCACCGGTGTCGAGCCCATCAAGGCCGCGCTGCCAGAGAGGTGGCGACCGCAGCGGTCTGGGTAACAATCGGGGGGTGAGAGTGTCGTGAATGGCTGTGCCGACCGCCCCGGTTCAGGGCATGTCTGGCGCGGCATCCATGGCGCGTTGACGCTGTATTCCATGCGTCACAGGCTAATCCGCCTGTCGTTTTTGACCTTGATTGGAATCAAGGCGCGATGCTTGATGTCAGTCACGATTCAGACGTGACGACGAGCAACTGCTGCGCAGCCCCTGCAGGAACGACGAAAAGCAACAGGCCCGCATGCTGCCATGCGGGCCTGTGGGTTACATCACGACGTTGGCGGCGATCAGCGTGGGCCCAACACCGTCTGCAGGTCGGCGCCCTGCGGCAGGCCCGCGCGACGCTGCACCTGACCCTGTGCATCCTGGAACAGGATGCCCGGCGTGCCCTGGAACCCCATCTCGATCATCAGCACCTGGTTGGCGTCGAGCTTGCCGGCGATCTCGCGGCTGATGCTCGGCAGGGCCTTGATGCCACCACGGTCGAACTGGTGTTCGTTTTCCAGCAATGCCGCACTCGGGTCACGCGCGGACAGGATGGCGGCGGCCTTGGCCGGGCTGTCCTCGCGGATCACGCCAACCATGATGTGGCGCAGCTGGACCTTGCCCGCGTCGACCCACGGGCGGGCCGCTTCCCAGAACTTGTGGCAGTACGGGCAGTTGGCATCACTGAAGGTGTAGACCACGCGCGGCGCATCGGCCTTGCCGTCACGCACCCAGGCACTGGCTTCCAGCTTGGTCCACATCTTGGCCGACATCGGTGCAGCGACCAGCTTCTCCACCGCCTCGGCGGCCACATCGTTGCCTTCGGCGTCGAACAGGCTGCCTACCAGCACGTGCTTGCCGTCGGCGGTGACGTAGGCCGCAGCCGGCTGCTGCCCGCCCACCACGCCAGCGAAGCCGCGCAGACCACCCGGTGCATCGAACTCGGCAACGACTTCGAAGCCGTGCTTCTCGATGCCTTTCAGCACTGCGGGGCGGTCACCCTTGGCCGCAGTGGCCGGAGCGCTGGCCGCCGGTGCTGCGGCCGTCTTGCCCGGCGGGGTCTGGGCCTGGCTGCAGGCGGCCAATGCCAGCATGACCGGCAGCAACAGCACCGCCGGAGCGATGCGCAGGGAAGTCGACAACATGGGAACTCCGTAGTGAGATGCCCGCGCAGGCTACCGCAGCCGACGCAGTTTGTGTTCAAGGCCCGCCACAGTCAGTTCGCCAAGGTGCAGTTCACGCAGGCGCCCTTCGGCGTCGAAAAACAGCGTCGACGGATAGGCCTGCACACCCAGTGCGGTTGACGCGGAGGCGGTATCGTCCAGCAGCACATTGCCCAGCCGAAGCCGCTCGGACGCGATGAAACCTTCTACTTCGCCCAGCGTTTCCCCCTGGTTGAGGAACACGAACTGCACGTCAGTATGGGTCTGCTGTGCGGATGCCAGCACCGGCATCTCGCGCCGGCAGGGGCCACACCAGCTGGCCCAGAGATTCAGCACCAGCGGTTTGCCCCGGAACTGCTGCAGGTCGATCACGCGCCCCTGCAGATCGGTCACCTGCACCGCCGGCAGCGGCATGCGCTGCTCCTGCCATGCTGCCAGCAGATGGCTGCCCGCCGCCCACAGCACCACGCCCATCAGCGCCCCCGCCAGCACCGGCGCACGCAAGGCGCGCCATAGCCTCAGCCGCCAAACACCCCAGGCCAGGCCTGTAGCCAGCACGACCGAGAGGTGATACCCACCATCGGCGATCTGCAGGATGCTCCAGGGGGCCTCACGATAGAGCGCGAAGTTCAAGGCCACGAAGCTGATGCGCCCGCACAGCAGGCCGATCAGCAACATGTCCAGGACCATGCTTGCCGCGGAAGGCACTGCCATCCCGTCCTTCCGACGCGGCCACAGGTGTGCCACGGCCATGGCCAGCAGCACGCACATCAGGATCAACACCACCGGCATCGGCACCGGCCCAACACTCGACATCAGCCCACCTGTCCCATCATCCGTTGCCTGCATGGTCGAAGCGTCGCGCCCAGGTTGCAAGCGCGACGCCCACCGCAGGCATCAGGCAGCGCTGCGCGGCATCTGCGTGCCAGGCACCGGTTGCAGCCCGCGCAGGCTGCCCGCCACCGATGACAACAGCGGCCGCTCGCGTCGCTTGTTGTTGACCAGCCGGCGATAGTTGGCCGGCGTCATTCCGACAATGCGCAGGAACAGGCGGCGGAAAGCACTCTGATCGGCGTAACCCACGCCCCAGGCCACTTCATCGATACCCGCGCCCTGCTGCAGCAGCGTCTGCGCCTTCGCGATACGCAACCGCTGGCAATACTCGATCGGGCGCAGGCCGGTGGCCTTCAGGAAGCGCCGCTGCAGGGTCCGCGGCTCCAGCCCGGAAATCTCACAGATCGCACCGAGCGTGGCGCCGCGCGCAGCGGTGGTATGCAGCCAGCGTTGCGCCTTCAGTACGTCGCGATCGCCATGGGCGAAGTTGGCACTGAAGCGCTCGAGATCCTGCTGGATCGCCGCCGGCACCGTGATCCCCAGCTGCTGCGCAACGGAACTCGCCACGCCCTGGCCGTGCAGCCGGTACAGCAGGCGCAGGGCGAGGAAGCGCCAGGCCTGGGAACCGGCCACCGTCAGCAGGTCGCCATCATCAACCAGCGCGCGCTCACTGGGCACCCAGCTGGCCGACTGCCCCTGCAGGCCCGGGTGGCGCCCGAGGTCCGGGCCACTGACCGTGCGCCCGGCCAGCAGGCCGGCGCGCGCCAGCATGCTGACACCATCGCTGGCCGCCGCCAGCAGACTGCCGCCGTCGTAGTGCGCGCGCAGCCAATCCAGCAGCACCTCATCGGCGCGCAGGCAGACGCCCTGGCTGATCTGGCCAGGCACGGCGATTACGGCGGGAATGTCCGCCTCGAGCATCTCCGCGCCGGCAATGCGATGCACGCCGGTCTGGCTGGCCGGCACGATCCAGCGGGTCACCAGGACCCGCTTGAACGGACGGCGCTGCTGCTGGGCAAGCCGGTTGGCGACATGTGCCATCTCAGTCAGCACGGAGGCGGCCGACGGGTCGCCTCCCGGGTACTCGACCACCGCGACCTCGACGAATCCTTCGTTTCTGAATCCTTCCACAGACCATCTCCTCGGTTCGTTGCAGGCCATCCAGCGGCCGGTTCAGGCGCAGGGTAGGAACTGCCACGACGGCGGGGCTATGAAGAAAGTTGCAAAGTGCGCTGAATGCGCTGTCAGCGACGGGACCTTGACCCTGGACCAGACTCAAGGCATCACAATGAGCGGCAGCATCCGCAGGAATCCGCCATGAACATTGGTCAACTGGCACGCCAGGCCGGCGTGCCGATCGATACGGTGCGCTACTACGAGCGCCAGCAGCTGCTGCCCACGGCGGCACGCTCGGCCGGGGGTTACCGCATCTTCGGCGAGCAGGACCTGCGCAGGCTGCGCTTCATCCGCCGCGCCAAGACGCTGGGCTTCAGCCTGGAAGAAATCGCCGAACTGCTGGCACTCAGTGACCGCCACTCGCAGGACATGGGCAGCGTGCGCGATACGGCGCAGGCCCGACTGCACGACATCGCGCAGCGCATGGCCGAACTGCAGCGCATGCACACCGCGCTTTCGCAGCTGGTCGACGCCTGCCCCGGCCACGGCACACTGGATCAATGCCCGATCCTGGCGGCGCTGACTGATGACACACCGTGAGTCCGGGCGACTGACATTCACCTCGCAACGCGCGTGAAGAAAAGTGCAACAAATGCTTGCCAACCCCCTGGGGCAAGGCTATTATTTCGCTCCTCAGCGACGTGGGGCCATAGCTCAGCTGGGAGAGCGCCTGCATGGCATGCAGGAGGTCAGCGGTTCGATCCCGCTTGGCTCCACCAATCTTTCGGCATTAGGCCGTCGAAAGGTCGCTAAAGAACATTGATGAGAATTGCGTCCCCATCGTCTAGAGGCCTAGGACATCACCCTTTCACGGTGGCGACCGGGGTTCGAATCCCCGTGGGGACGCCACTCATCACGAACAACGAGGACCCGGCCGATAACCGGGTCTTTTTTGTTCACCGCCTACCGGCATTCAGGTTGTGGCGTTGCGGTTCCCCTGCCCTCGTGGCTGCGGTTGAACCGGAACGAAAAAAGTTCAAAAAAGACTTCCACAAACGTGAACACGCAGGTATGATAGGCGGCTCGGTAACACGGGGCCATAGCTCAGCTGGGAGAGCGCCTGCATGGCATGCAGGAGGTCAGCGGTTCGATCCCGCTTGGCTCCACCACTTTCGACATTAGGCCGTCGAAGGTTTTACAACTCGAAGTTTTTCGTGCGTCCCCATCGTCTAGAGGCCTAGGACATCACCCTTTCACGGTGGCGACCGGGGTTCGAATCCCCGTGGGGACGCCAGTTTCAAAACGGACTCTGCTCCCGGCAGATCATCCGGAGTTTCATGGGGCCATAGCTCAGCTGGGAGAGCGCCTGCATGGCATGCAGGAGGTCAGCGGTTCGATCCCGCTTGGCTCCACCACTTCGACATTAGGCCGTCGAAGGATCTACAACTTGAAGTTTTCGTGCGTCCCCATCGTCTAGAGGCCTAGGACATCACCCTTTCACGGTGGCGACCGGGGTTCGAATCCCCGTGGGGACGCCAATTCTTGAAGACCCCGGCTTCGGCCGGGGTTTTTCTTTGCCTGCGATTCCTGGGAAGGCACTATCCACGCATGGCGTGGATCTACTGCAGGGCCCGGGTAGATCCACGCCACGCGTGGATGGCTTCACCCCGATTACGACTCAGAACCGCCGATACATCCCGATCGATGCCGGTGCGGTGGGTGCGAAACCAAACTGTGCGTACAACCGATGCGCCTCGCCATCGGCCAGCAGGCTGACATACGCCGATGGCGGCAGGTTGGCCTGCATCCAGCCATCCAGGCGCCGCATCACCTCCTTGCCCAGCCCCTGTCCCTGCAGCCGCGGCAGCACCGCGATGTCACAGACCTGCAGGTGGCAGCCGCCATCGCCGACGATACGCCCCATCGCCACCAGTTCAGCGCCTTGGTAGGCGCACACGCCGAACAGGGTGTTGGGCAGCGCGCGCATGGCCGCTTCCGGGCTCTTGGCACTGAGGCCTGCGAGCACACGCAACCGGCAGTAGTCCTCGACCGTCGGCACGGCTTCACGGAACTGGCAGGTGGAATCATTCATGCGGCATCTCCTGATGGGTCGGGCTATCCTGCCGCATCTACGTCGCAGCCGTTGCGACCCAGGTCCCCAGAGTCCCATGTGCTATTCCGCCCTGATCCGCGCCGACTACGCCAAGCTGATACGCGAGTTCGGCGCCATCCTGTCGCTGGAGGAGTTCGCCGACCTGTACGCACACGATCCGGGCAAGAAGCGGCCGAAGACCCCGAAGGCGATGGATGACGGATTCGCCGGTGCACGGACCGAACAGGGCCGCGACATCGTGGCGAAGATCCAGCAATGGCATGCGCAGGAGCAGCAGGCACTGGAGGCCGAACTGGCCCGGCAGCGCGAAAGACGCGATATCGCCCATGCCACGCTGGCCACCCGGCCCACGCAGAAGGCACGCAATGACCTGCGCGTGGCCGGCAACCGCATCGAGCGAGCGCACGCCCGATTGGAAGACCTGCATCGGGTACAGCTGCTGCCGCGCGACAACCGCATTTTTCCCGGCACCTACGCACCGGTGATGGTCAGCGAGAACGGCCAGCGCGTGATCAAGCCGATGCGCTACCAGTGCCGGCTGCCGGACACGCCGGCGCGCAACGACGTGCTGTACCCCGGTACCTACAATGCGCGGCGTGACAGCCTGGAAGGCTATTGGCGGGGTGCGTTCGGACTGCGCCACGGCATGGTGGTGGTGCAGGCGTTCTACGAGCACGTGCCACGCCACGCCATCGCCGGCCGCACCCTCGGTGACGATGAAAAGGAACAGGACGTGGTGCTCGAATTCCGTCCCGATCCGCCCCGCGACCTGCTGCTGGCCTGCCTCTGGGCGGAATGGGAAGGACCGGAAGGCCGCCTGCTGTCGTTTGCCACGATCACCGACGCCCCTCCCAGCGACGTCCCCGCTGCCGGGCATGACCGCGGCGTGGTACCGATCCGCATGGAACACCTCGATGCCTGGCTCAATCCCGATCCGGATGACCTGGCGCGCCAGTACCGCATCCTCGATGACCGCGAGGAGATCCGTTACGTGTACCAGGAAGCAGGCTGAGCGCTACGTGCAATGGAAAAACCCCGCCTGGGCGGGGTTCCTGGATCCGGGGTTGCCGCCGCACATCGTAGACGTGAGCATTCAGGCCCCGGCAGCATACCCCTGCCGGTCCGCAGTGGACGGCTCAGGCCTTGGCGCTGGAGCGGCCGACCGCACGCGCCAGCGCCCGCGACAGATCCGCCGACAGGTACGGCTTGACCAGCAGCAGACCGGCCAACATCGGTGCCGGCAGCTGCTCGGCCAGCATCCCGGTGGCCAGCACGAACGGAATGCCACGTGCCGAAAGCGCTGCGGCCACCGGCTCACTGGTCTCGTTGCGGGCCAGCCGGTAATCCAGCAGGGCCACGTCCGGGGCGCTCTTTTCCAGCAGCTGCAGGGCCTCGGACACGCTCGCTGCGAGCCCGACCACGGTCGCACCGGCATGCACCAGCTGCATCTGCAGCAGGGCCGCACTCATTTCGTCGTTCTCGACCACCAGTACCCTCAGGTCCTGCAACACTGTCATCAGCTACCGCTCCTGGAGGCAATTGCACGCTGGGAGTATAGCTACCAAGGAGCCAATGCCGACAGGAACCGCCCTGATAGGCCCTCCTACTATGCATCTCCCGCCGACCTCGGTTACACTCGCACGCTGCCTGCCGGTGTGGCGGAATGGTATACGCAGCTGACTCAAAATCAGCCGGGGGTGACCCCATGAAGGTTCGAGTCCTTTCACCGGCACCACTGCATCAAAGGCCAGGTCCATGACCTGGCCTTTTGCATTTCCCGGGCCTGTGCACCGACACTGGCGACGATGCCCGAGCATGCTCCTCCCACGCTTGCCGACACCCTGCCCGCGCGGTTGCGCCCTCTGCGGGCGTCCGATGCCGCCGCCTGGTCCCACTACCTCTCGCTGCCAGGCGTAATCGAGCACACCAGCTGGGGCGACGTTTCCGAACGGGCGCTGGCGCAGCAGATCACCCGCTATCTGGCTGATGCATCCGATCAGCGCTGGGCGATGGTGGACGCCGACGACCAGCTGATCGGCACTGTTGGCCTGAACGGCGTCGACCCGTGGCATGGCCGCGGCGAACTCGCCTATGACCTCGATCCGCGCTGGCAGGGACAGGGCCTGGCCACGCATGCAGCGCGAGCCGTGCTTGACTGGGCACATGGCACCTGTGGGCTGGTCCGCATCCAGGCCACCGTTCTGGACAGCAATGCCCGTTCGATCGCCCTGCTGGAACGCCTCGGCATGCAGCGCGAGGGGCGGCTGCGCGCCTATCGCCACGTGCGGGGACAGCCCCGCGACTTCTGGATGTACGCCCACATCAACGGCGTCGTTCCACCCCGCTGAAACGCAAATGTGACAACCAACAAGGTTGCGAATAGAACTGGCTCACACTTTTCTTGCCAGCCTCACGTACTTCTGCCTATCGTGATCCCAGCCGGATCTGGGGGCGGGGGAATGCATGACGTTGCGTGCGGCACTGTTTTTCATGGTCACGCACACGCTCGTCATTGCCTTGATCGGACCGCAGGACCCGGTTGGCTCCTACCTGATGCTGATCACCGCCCCCCTTCTGGCGGCACTGGCCTGCGTGCGACGCGCGCGCGACAGCCAGGCGGCCTGCAAATGGCGAACGCTGGGCGCTGCCGTTGGCCTGTTCTCGCTTGCCCTGCTGGCCCTGCTGTATCGCAATGTGGCCGGCCTCAGCCCTGCGCAGATGACCGCCTCGTCGCTGATCCTGTACGTGTTCTACCGGATTCCGCTGACCTACGTCGCCGCCAGCCCGGGAGGTGGCAACCGCTGCATCCGTGCGGTGGACCTGGCGGTCATCGCGCTGCTGTGGTTGCTGTACTTCGTGCATACGCGGGCGATGGCACACCTCAACACCGCATTGTGGACGCAATGCCTGCACACCATGAGCAACGTGCAGAACAGCCTGGTGTTCTGCTTCGCGCTGATCCGCTTCCTGGCCGAGGACAATGCCGACCGCCGCGACTTCTTCCGCACGTTGACCCTCTACGCGCTGGGCTACTTCCTGCTGGCGTTCTACATCAATACCTGGCAGCCGCAGGTACCCGATGGTGGCTGGGGCGACCTGCTGATCAGCGGGCTGTTCGTGCTGCTGGCGGTGCTGGCCGGCAGCACGTATCGCCCACCGGCGGTGGCTGTGCCGCGCAACCTCCGCCGCATCGTCGATGCCGGCGTGCCGCTGATGCTGCCGTTGCTGCTGATGATGGTGGCGCTTCTGGTGGCACGCCTGCAGCCGACCCTGGCCACCGTGGGGTTCATCGGCGCCATGCTCGGCTATGCCCTGCGCAGCGTGCTGACCCAGGTGCAGATCCAGCGCGAGCGCGACGAACTGGCGCTGCTGGCCCGGCGCGATCCGCTGACCGGGCTGGGCAACCGGCGCAACTTCGATGAATCACTCGGCAGCGCGCACGGCCGCGCCCGTCGCCAGGGCCTGGGGCTGGCGGTGCTGATGATCGACATCGACCACTTCAAGCGACTCAACGACACCTACGGGCATCCGGAAGGCGATCGCCGCCTGCAGGCGGTCGCCGCGATCCTCGACGGCTGCCTGCAACGCGGTGATGACCTACTGGCCCGCTACGGCGGCGAGGAGTTCATCGCCGCCCTGCCCGCGCCCGACGCCGCCCACGCCCTGGGCCTGGGCGAGCGCCTGCGCGCCGCCGTGGAAGCCGCCGCCCTGCCCGCCGCCGAGGCCCACGTGACCATCAGCATCGGCGTGGCCTGGCAGGCCGCGCATGAGCAGGCCGACCCACGAGGCCTGGTCGATCGGGCCGACCAGGCCCTGTACCGGGCCAAGCATGCCGGCCGCAACTGCGTGCATGCTGCCCCGGCCATCGAGGCCGGGGAGCACCACTCCGACCGCCGGGCCTAGACCGCGCGCAGCACCGTCGCGCCATGCAGGTGCCCCACCCCACCCTGCACACGGAAGCTGGCCACGGTCTGCAGCAGCTGCGCTGACTGCTCTTCCATGCTGCGCGCCGCCGCCGACGCCTCCTCGACCAGGGCCGCGTTCTGCTGGGTGCCCTGATCGATCAGGTCGACCGCATGATTCATCTGCTGGATATCGTCGCTCTGCTGCTGCGAGGCCGTGCTGATTTCAGTCATCAGGTCACTGACCCGGCGCACGTTGGTCACGATTTCATCCATGGTACGGCCCGCGCTCTCAACCTGCGCCGTGCCGGCGCCCACATTGGCAACCGACTCATCGATCAGGTGCTTGATCTCCTTGGCTGCGCTGGCCGAACGCTGCGACAGCTCGCGGATCTCAGTGGCAACCACGGCAAAGCCGCGGCCATGTTCACCGGCACGCGCAGCCTCCACCGCTGCGTTCAGCGCGAGAATGTTGGTCTGGAAGGCGATGCCGTCGATCACTCCGATGATGTCGACGATGCGCCGCGACGAGGCATTGATCACCGCCATCGTCTCGACCACCTCATGCACCACAGTGCCGCCTCGTGCAGCGACGTCGGCCGCTCCGCCGGCCAGCTGGCTGGCCTGGCGCGCGTTGGTGGCCGTGCGCTGCACGGTCTCGGCCAGGCCTTTCATCGACACAGCGGTTTCCTCCAGCGAGGCCGCCTGCTGCTCGGTACGCTGCGAGAGGTCGCTGTTGCCCTGTGCGATTTCGGTCGCGCCGACTGCGATGGTGTCCGCGGCGAACTTGATCTGGCCGATGATCGCGGCCATCGCCTCGACCAGCGAATTCACGCCTTCGCACAGTTCGGCGATCGGCCCGTTCTTGTCGGCGGTGGCCACGCGCCGGGTCAGGTCGCCCTCCTTGGCGGCCGCCACCACCTCGCGGGTCTGCGCCACGGCGCGCTGCATGGCCTGGTTCTCGTGCACCTGCGCGGTGATGTCGGTGGCGTACTTGACGACCTTGAACGGCTTGCCATTGAGGTCCAGGATCGGGTTGTAGGACGCCTGGATCCAGACCTCGCGCCCGCCCTTGCCGAGGCGCCGGTACTGGCCGGCATCGTATTCGCCACGACCCAGCTTCTCCCAGAACTGCCGATACTCGGCACTGCCGCGATGCTCGGGTTCGACGAACAGCGAATGGTGCTGGCCGCGCACGTCATCCAGGCTGTAGCCGGTGGCAGCCAGGAAGTTGTCGTTGGCCGACAGGATGCGGCCATCCATGCTGAACTCGATCACCGCCTGCGACTTGTCGATCGCCGCCAGCTGCCCGGCCGAGTCGGCCGCCTGCAGCTTCTGCGCGGTGATGTCGGTGGCGAACTTGACCACCTTGTACGGACGCCCCTGCCGGTCCAGCACCGGGTTGTACGAGGCCTGGATCCAGATCTCGCGCTGGCCCTTGCCGAAACGCCGGTACTGGCCAGCGTCATATTCGCCACGTCCCAGCCGCGCCCAGAAGTCACGGTATTCGGCGCTGCGCGCCTGCTCGGGATCGACGAACAGGGAATGGTGCTTTCCCTGGATCTCCTCCAGCCGGTAGCCCATCGCCTGCAGGAAGTTGTCGTTGGCCTGCAGGATGGTGCCGTCGAGGGCGAACTCGATGACCGCCTGGACCCGGTGCAGCGCAGCGACCTGCGCCTCGAGTTCGGTACGGCCATCGGCCGCCGCTTCGACGCCGGTGCGGTGCTGGGGTGCCAGCGCGCCCAGCAGGGCACGCCACGGCGACCAACGGGTATGCAGCTCGGCCGGCGCCTGCGCGCCTGCCGTG
This sequence comes from Stenotrophomonas sp. S4, assembly GCF_054187805.2. NCBI lineage: Bacteria > Pseudomonadati > Pseudomonadota > Gammaproteobacteria > Lysobacterales > Lysobacteraceae > Stenotrophomonas > Stenotrophomonas sp. S4. Next base: position 2,856,396 of record NZ_CM196188.1, read on the forward strand.
AAGCCTGGAATGAGCATTGTCTGATCCTCGGTGTCCGGTAAGCGGTTGCGACCCGACGGGCGGGATGCCCGGCGGCAACTTCAGTTGCTTGGGACTACAGGTACCGGCAGGCACCCCTCGAGCGGCTGGCAAGAACGTCTGGTGCGGGTGCGATCGGCATAGGGAGCGGCGGAACACACAGCGCGGGCCGCCCGTCGGGGGCAGCCTGGGGTCCTGCAGCGGGCGACTGGAGCGGGATCCAGAGGGAATATCGGCGATGCGATCGGTGGCTTTAGCCGGATTCCGCGACGCCCGTCGCAACTTCAGATGCTGCTGCAGGGATGCGGTAGACAATCGCGGTGTACTTCACATTCTGCTCACGCGCGACGGGGATGCCGCCGAGCGATTCCGCCAGGCGCCGGCTGGGCAGGTTCTGCTCGGCCACCGGGTAGCAGAATGCGGCCCGGTCCAGCCGCCGGGATGCGAGCGCACGCACCGCCGCCACGGCTTCACGGCCATAGCCATGCCCGTGCATCGCCTCGGCGATCCAGATGCCGAGTTCGGGTTCCGCATCGGCGGTGCGATGCAGGCCGGCCAGGCCGAGGAACGCACCATCCGCGTGTCGGCGGATCACGAACGTAAGGTCGGTGCCATCGGCGATGGTGGGCAACCACGTCGACCAGACAGCGGCGAAAGCCTGCTCCGACGCAGGGGGATCAAACGCCATGTAGCGGGTCAGCCCCGGCGTGATCGCGGCAAACGCCTCGCCGGCGTCCTCCGGCGTGAAGGGCCGGAGCTGCAGCCGCCGGCTGTCGATGGTCCAGTCGTCGGGGGACATGTCGCGCGTCGTTGCTGTCATTGGGCATAGCCTCGTCCGGGACGCCGATGCAGTTCAAGCCGAAAAGGTTTGCATGACCAACGGGAGATCCCGTGGCAGATGAAAATGGCCAGCATGCAGCGAACCGCAGGACGCTCACTGACACGGAGATCGCATGTTCCCACGCTTGGCCAGTTTCCTGATCCTGGGCCTGTGCAGCGGCGGCGCCCTCGCTGCCGATGCCACCTATCGCCCCAGCTTCCACCCCGACCAGCTGAAGGGCCCGCCTGCCGGGCGCCCGAACGAAGTGCTGGTACTGGGCACCACCCACTTGTCCGGCCTGCCCAAGTCCTTCAAGCCCGCCTTGCTTGAACCGTTGCTGCAGCGACTGGTCGCCTGGAAGCCCGAACTGATCGCCACCGAAGACCTGTCAGGCCTGCAGTGCGATTTCATGCGTCGCTACCCGGCACGCTATGCAGAGAGCGTGGCCACCTACTGCTTCGATACCACCGCTGCGCAGGCTGCGACCGGACTGGACGTACCCACCGCGAACACCCAGGTCGAGCGCCTGCTTGCAACCTGGCCGAAGGATCCGGCGCCCGCCCAGCGTCGTCGGCTCGCTGCATTGTTCCTGGCAGCGGGCGAACGCGGCTCGGCGCAGGTGCAGTGGCTGCGCCTGCCTGCGTCCGAGCGCAAAGACGGTGATGGATTGACCCCCGCCCTGGTCGAGATCCTCGACAAAGGCATGGTTCGCCGCAATGAAACCAACCTGATCGCCGCCGAAGTCGCCGCCCGCCTAGGGCATGAACGGCTGTGGGCGGTGGACGACCATACAGCCGATTCCCCCACGCCCGCTGAGGATGAAGCGGCGGCCAGCGCGGCCATCACCGGTGCCTGGAACAATGCGCATTCGCGCGCGCGCCGGGAGGCCGACGAACGGCTCGTGGCCGACCTGGACAAGCCCGGCGGCGTCATCGCGCTGTATCGGGACTACAACAGTCCGGCGGCACCGATGGCCGCGTACCAGAGCGACTTCGGCGCGACGCTCGTCGAGCCATCCTCCAAGGCCTTCGGCCGGATGTATGTCGGCTACTGGGAAACCCGCAACCTGCGCATGGTCGCCAACATGCGCGACGTGCTGGGCCAGCACCCCGGCAGCCGCATGCTGACCATCGTCGGTGCCTCGCACAAGGGCTACTACGAGGCCTACCTCAACCAGATGCACGATGTGCAGCTGGTCTCGGCGGACGAAGTATTGCGTTGACGGTGGATAGTGCCGGCCCGACGCCGGCACTATCCTACGGGGCCCGCTTTGCAGGTGCCGACATGCTGAAGGTGATCGCCGAAGACTTCATTCGCCCGGAGGCCCTGGCCACCGTCCTTCCGCTGTACCGGGAGCTGGTCGCCTGCACGCAGCGCGAGCCACTGTGCATCAGCTACGAACTGTTCGTCGACGAGAAGGATCCCGGGCACCTCGTCTTCATCGAGCTATGGCCCGACCACGCCGCACTCGACGCCCACTGCGCCAGCGAGCACTTCCAGCGTCTGGTGCCGCAGATCAATGCCTACCAACGCGCACCCTGCCGGTTCGTGCTGATGAAGGCCGCTGCGCTGTAGATCATCCGGCGGGGGTCCGGCGCGGTGGCCGGCGGGCACGCCACAGCACCGCGCTTGCTGCCAACGTGCAGGCCAGCGTCAGCACCAGCGACGCCACCACGCCGCCGTGCAGCATCGGCAGCAACGCCTTCGCATGCAGGTCGTCGCGCAGTTGTTCCAGGCGCAACCAGCTGGCCAGCGCCAGGCACCAGCCGACCATGGCCGGCGCATAGGCGGCCACGACGTTTCGATTCCAGGTCATCATCGTCAGCTCTGTTGTCCGGGGGAGTGGCGATTGTTCCGCCCCGCCCTCTCACAGGCTGAGACCGCCTCCCGCCGCTACCGCGACCAGCCACCGCCCAGTGCCGCCATCAGCGCCGCACTGGCCTGCAGCTGCCGGCTCTGGATGTCCTGCAGGCCGAGTTGCGCCTGGCGGGCATCGGTCTGCGCGCTGACCACGTCCAGATAGCTCACCGCACCGCCGGTGTAGCGGTCGTGCGCGATCTGCTCCGCACGTCGCGCGGCCTGCACCGCTTCCTGTTCGTGGCCGCGCTGGGCATCGAGCTGGCGCAGCAGGGTCAGCTGGTCCTCCACCTGGCGGATCGCCGCCAGCACGGTGGCCCGGTACTGCGCCGACGCAGCATCGAATTCGGCCTCGGCCCCGGCCTTGGCAGCCTTGCGGCGGCCGCCATCGAACACCGGCAGTGCAGCCAACGGGCCGAGTGCCCAATAACGGTTGCCCGTATCCAGCAGGGCGCTGCCACCCGAGGTCTGGCCACCCAGCAACCCGGTCAGGCTGAGCTGCGGGAACCACGCGGCGCGCGCCACACCGATGCCGGCATTGGCGGCGAATACCCGCCGCTCGGCGGCAGCGATGTCCGGCCGTCGCTGCAGCAGGTTGCTGGGCAGATCGGCCGGCACCGTCGGCAATGCCGGCAGGCCTGCAGTGGCGACGACGAAGCCTGTGGCGGGGGCACCGACCAGCTCGGCAATGGCATGCCGCAGCAGGTCGTGGCGCGCACCGAGCGCATCCAGATCGGCCTGTGCGCTCGCCAGCTGATGCCGTGCACGGGACACATCCAGCTCCGAAGCGATCTCGCCACGGAATCGGTCTTCGGTCAGCGCCAGCGCCTGCTGGTAGTCCTCGATGCTCCCGCGCAGGATCAGCTGCTGTGCCTCGGCGCCCCTCAGCTGCAGGTAGAGCCCGGCCAGCTGCTGCGACAGGCTCAGCCGCGCGGCGGCCAGGTCATCGCCACTCGCATCGGCGCGCGCCCTGCCGGCGGCCGCCGCGTTGCGCAGCCGCCCCCACAGGTCAAGATCGAACGACAGCGAAAACGTGGCGCTATTGCTGTCATAGATGGCCGGTTGGGTCGCGCTGCGCAGCGGCTTGTCATCGGACTGGCGCTGGCGCACCGGACCCGTGCTGAAGCCGATCTGCGGTACGCGCGTCGATGCCACTTCGCCCGCAGCGGCGCGTGCGGCATCGTAGTGCGCCACCGCCTGCGCCAGCGTCGGATTGGCCTGGCCCAGCTGTTGTTGCAGCTGGTCCAGCACCGGGTCATCGAAGGCCTGCCACCACGCCGGTGCCATCGGTGCAGTGGCCACCGCCGCCTCGACCTGCTCGTAGGTCGCCGGCATCGCCACCGACGGCACCTGGTAGGCCGGCGCCAGCGAACAGCCGCCCAGCAGCAGCGTCGCCAGCGCAAGCGCAGCGACACGCTCAGCCGCGGGCATGCGCGGGCTCCTGCTCACCGGCCACCACACGCACATGGTCACCTTCGCGCAACGCATCGGGCGGATTGGGAATGACCCGGTCGCCCGCCTTCAAGCCGCGGTCGATGCGCAACGTGCTGCCCAGATCACTGACGATATGGATGTCGCGCAGATGCACGATGTCCTTGGCGTCGACCACTGCCACCTGCGTACCCTTGGCACGGAAGATCAGCACCTCGGCCGGCACGCTCACGCCGGTACCGCCGTCCTGCAGCGGCAGGGTCACTTCCGCGTAGCTGCCGGGCAGCAGTGCGCCATCGGCGTTGTCGACCACGAACTGCGCCAGCAGGGTGCCCGAGCTGCGATCGATCGCACTGGAATCCCCCTGCAGTATGGCGGTGAAATGGCGCCCTTCCTGACCTGGCACCTGCAGCGTGGCCTGCAGCCCGGAGCGGATGCTGGCCGCGCTGTTCTGCGGCACCGGCACCATCAGGCGCAAGCGGCGGGTGTCGGCGATGTTGAACAGCTCGCGACCGCTGTCGTCGGCACGGATCAGCTGGCCGACGTCGGTCTGGCGCGAGGTGACGGTGCCATCGAACGGCGCACGCAAGGTGCGGTAGCGACCAAGCTCCTGCAACCGCGCATAGTCGGCCTGGGCCGCTTCCGCGCTGGCCTGTGCGGCCACCGCATTGGCCTGCTTCTCGTCGGCTTCCTGGCGCGACACCGAATGGCTGCCGAGCATGCCCTGCCAGCGCTCGGCGCTGACCTTGGCCAACGCTGCGTCTGCCTGTACCTGCAGCAGGTGGGCGTGGGCCTGGGCGATCTGCTGGTCCAGTTCCGGGCTGTCGATCACCGCCAGCACCTGGCCGGCCTTGACCGCCTGGCCGATGTCGGCACTCCACGATTTCAGGTAGCCGCCCACGCGGGCATGGATCGGCGCCTCGGTCCAGGCACTCAGGTGTGCCGGCAGGGTCATGGTTCCTGCAGCGCCCTGCCCGCCAGCGATCACCACCTGCACGGACGGGACCGCCTGGCGCTCGGTCCACTCGACCACGGCGTGTGCCTGCTGCGCGCGCAGGGCAAGACCACCGGCCACCAGGACGAGCGCAACAGCCGCGGCCAGGAGCAAGGGACGGCGCAGCGAACGCTGCGGCAGCGAAGACTCAGACATGCAGGGGTTCTCCGGCAGGAGCAGTACGGGTTTTGCGGGAGTGGGCCAATGCGAACACCACCGGAACGAACAACAACGTGGCGCAGGTCGCCAGCAGCAGGCCACCGATCACTGCGCGGCCGAGTGGCGCGTTCTGTTCAGTGGACAGTGCGGTCGGCAGCATGCCCAGGATCATCGCCAGCGCTGTCATGCAGACTGGGCGGAACCGGGTGAATCCTGCTTCAAGCGCGGCCTTGGCCGCGTCACCATGCTCGGCCAGGCGCTCGCGGCAGAAGCTGACCACCAGGATCGAATTGGCCGTGGCCACGCCCATGCACAGGATGGCGCCGGTCAACGCGGGTACCGACAACGTGGTGTGGGTCAGGAACAGCATCCAGACTACGCCGGCCAGGCCCGCCGGCAATGCGGTGATGATGACGAACGGATCGGTCCAGGACTGGAAATTGATGACGATCAGCAGGTAGATCAGCACGATCGCCGCCAGCAGGCCGTAACCGAGGCCGGTGAACGCCACATGCAGCGCATCGATCTGCCCATGCAGGCCGACCTCGGTACCCCGGGGGCGCCGGCCGGCCATGCCATCGATGACCTTCTGCACGTCGGCCGCCACCGCGCCGAGGTCCCGATCCTGCACGCTGGCGTACAGATCCAGCGTGGGCTGCACGTTGTAGTGGGTGACCACCGCCGAACTCGAGCCGCGCTGGATGTCAGCCAGGCCGCCCAGCACCTGCGGCGTGCCGCTGCTGCCGGTCACCGGCAGCGCCTGCAGCGCGGCCAGGCTGTCCATGCGGTACTGCGGCGTCGCCGCCACCACGCTGTAGGAAATGCCATTCTTCGGGCTCAGCCAGAACGTCGGAGCAACCTGGCCGCTGCCGGCCAGCGACGCCACCATGCTGTTGGTGACATCGCGTTCCGTGATGCCCAGGCCATTGGCGCGCAGGCGGTCAACATCCACCTTCAGGGTCGGATAGCCATCAGGCTGCTGCAGGCGCAGGTCGACCAGGCCCGGCACGTGGCGCAGGCGACGCTGCAGCTCCTGGGCATAGGCACGGTTGCCGGCGGCATCCGGCCCGGCAATGCGTACGTCCAGCGGCGCCGGCGAACCGAAGTTGAGGATCTGGCTGCTGGTATCGGCGGGCAGGAACGCAAAGCTGACGCCCGGGAAGGCGGCCGGCAACACCTCCCGCAGGCGCCGCGCGTACTCGGCCGCATCGCCGTGGCCCGGCTTCAGTGACACCTGGATGTCGCCATCCTGCGGGCCGATGGTGCCGCTGGCGCTGTAGGCCATGTTGATGCCGGTCATTGGCAGGCCCAGGTTGTCGACGATGGCGTCGATCTCATGCGCCGGCACTTCCTGGCGGATGCGCGATTCGATGCGATCGAACGCCGCTGCGGTTTCCTCGATGCGGGTGCCCAGCGGCAGGCGTACGTGCAGCGACAACGCGCTGGCTTCGGTGGCCGGGAAGAAGTCCTGGCCCAGTGCCGGCAGCAGCGCGAAGGACACCAGCACGCAGGCCATGAAGCCGATCAGGAAACGGCCGCGATGTGCCAGCGCCAGACCGAGCAGTGCGTGGTAGCGGTCACGGGTGGCGGAGAAGCCGGCCTCGAAACGCTGCTGCCAGCGCACCAGCGTGGCCGTCAGGCGTGCACGGCGCGGCCGCGGATGATCACCCTCGTGATGGTTGAGGAACGCGTCCTCGGGATGGTGCCCGACCCCGCCCTCTACCCGGTGCGGCCGCAGCAGGTACAGCGCCATGGTCGGCACCAGGGTGCGCGAGAGCACGAAGGAGCTGCCCATGGCGAAGATGACCGCCAGCGCCATCGGCCGGAACAGGTAACCGGCGATGCCATCAAGCAGGAACATCGGCACGAACACGATGCAGATGCACAGCAGCGATACGAATGCCGGGCCGACGATCTGCGCGGCGCCATCGAGGATCGACTCGCGCACGCCCTTGCCCTGCTCCAGGTGCCAGTTGACGTTCTCGATGGTGACCGTGGCATCGTCGACCAGGATGCCCACGGCCAGCGCCAGGCCGCCCAGCGTCATCACGTTGAGGGTCTGCCCGGCGGCCGACAGCAGCGCGATGGCCGACAGCACCGCCAGCGGGATCGAGGCGGCAATGATGACGGTCGAACGCCAGCTGCCAAGGAACACCAGGATCATCACACTGGTCAGCAGCGCGGCGATGATGCCCTCGCGGGCGACGCTGCTGATCGATTCGCGCACGAAGGTGGACGCATCGCCCAGCAACGAGATCTTCAGCGACGGCGGCAGCGACTCCCCGATCTGCGGCAGCATCGCGCGGATGCGGCTGACGAGCGTGAGCGTGGATGCATCACCATTCTTCAACGCGGCCATCAGCACCGAATGGCCGCCGTTGACCCGCACGATGTTGGTCTGCGGCGGCGAGCCGTCGCGCACGTGGGCGACCTGGCCGATGGTGACCACCGCACCATTGACGGTGCGGATCGGCAGGTCATTGAGCGCTTCGATCTCGTTGGGGCTGTTGTTGAGCAGCACGGTGAATTCGTTGCTGCCCAGCTTGGCGGTGCCGACCGGGGTGATCTGGTTCTGCGCCGCCAGGGCGTTGCCCACGTCCTGGGCCGACAAGCCCTTGGCGGCCATCGCCTGCGGGTCCAGGTCGAGGGTGATCTGGCGCTGCTTGCCGCCGTAGGGGGCGGGAATGGCCAGGCCCGGAATCGAGGTCAATGGCGGGCGCACCGTGTTCTGCGCAAGATCGCGGATCTGCGACTCACCCAGCGTCGGGCTGGAGAACGCCATCTGCAGCACCGGCACGGTGGAGGCGCTGTAGTTGAGGATCAGAGGCGGCGTCATGCCGGCCGGCATCTGCTTGACCATGGTCTGCGAGATCGCGGTGATCTGCGCATTGGCGGTGCGGATGTCCACGCCGGGCTGGAAGAACACCTTCACCACGCCCATGCCGGCCAGCGACTGCGATTCGATGTGCGCGATGTCGTTGACGGTGGTGCTGAGCGCACGCTCGTATGGCGAGATCACCCGCCCGGCCATCGCATCGGGCGACAGGCCGGTGTACTGCCAGACCACGGCGACAACCGGGATGCCGATATCGGGAAACACGTCAGTGGGGGTGCGCAGCGCGCTGAGCGGACCGATGATGCAGATGAAAATGGCCATCACCACGAAGGTGTAAGGCTTGTTGAGCACGGTCCTGACCAACCCGAGCATGCGGCTCTCCAACGGTGCCACTGCCCACCGCGGGCAGCGCAGGTCGGCAAGTATCAGCGCTGCCAGCTAAAACAAAGCTGTGCCGCAGATGAAACATATTTCATGAAGGGGTTTTGTTGCAGGGCTGCGCCCTGCACCTGCTTCAAACCAGAGCAACGTCAAATGCCAGAGCGGCATTCCGTGGGATTGCGGGGCACTGTGGGTTTGCGGGGACGCCGTAAACCCGTCCATGGGGGCTTGGTCGCGGCATCCATGCCGCTCACACCCCGCAAACCCACAGTTCCCCGCCTTCGACAGATTCCGGCGGCTGTTGGTAGGAGTCGACCTTGGTCGACACATCTGTCAGATATCGAATGAAATTCCGGGGTCAGATCCGTTTTCCTCCGGAAAACGGATCTGACCCCACGAGCTGTTCCAACAGATCGCAGAAAACTGTCGAAGGCGGGGTGGGTCCGGTTGCGGGGGCGTGAGCCGCATGGATGCGGCGACCGAGCCTACAAGGACGTATTTACGGCGTCCCCCGCAGCCGGGCCCACCCCGCCCCCCCCACGGAATGCCAGCTTCTGCCTTTGACGTTGACGTTGATTGCAGCAGGTGCAGGGCTGCAAGCCCTGCAAAAAAAGAACACTCTCTACAGCAGCTGCGGTCGGCACAGCAGGCTGAAGCGGGCGCCGCCCAGCGTGGACTGCGCCACCTGCAGGCGGAACCCGTGCAGGCCGGCGATGGCTGCCACGATCGACAGGCCCAGGCCGAATCCTCCGCCCTTGCTGGCCTCCGCGCGATGGAAACGCTGGAACACCAGGCTGCGTTCGGCGTGCGGTATGCCCGGGCCCGAATCCTCCACCACGATGCTGGTAGCTCCCTCCTCCACCTGTGCCGACAGCTGTACGCGGCCGCCCTCCGGTGCGAACCGGATCGCGTTGTCGAGCAGGTTGCCGATCGCCTCGAACAGCAGGCCGCGGTCGCCCACCACGCCCGACAGGCCAGCGGCCAGTTCCAGCTGCAGCCACTGGCCCTTCTCCTCCGCCAGCGGCGCGTAGAACGCGTGGATCTCCTGCAGCAACGCTTCCGGCGCCAGCGTGTCGAACCCGGAGCGGCGCTGGTGGTCCTCCAGCTCGGAGATCCGCAGCAGCGCGCGGAAACGCACCATCAGTGTGTCGGTTTCTTCCAGCACCTGCTCCAGTGGCAGCGCCTGCGGATCACCGTCCTGTACCTGCTGCCGCATGCGGTACAGCTGCGCACGCACGCGCGTCAGTGGCGTGCGCAGATCGTGGGCGATGTTGTCGCATACCCCTTTGACCTCGGTCATCAACTGCTCGATGCGGTCGAGCATGGCGTTGACGATGGACGCCAGCATGTCCAGTTCGTCGCGGCGGTTGGCCAACGGCAGGCGCTGGCCCAGGTCGCCTGCAACGATCCGCGCAGTGGCCTGCTCGATGGCCTGGATGCGGCGCAGCGGCCGCCGCCGCAGCAGGTGCCAGCCAAGCAGCCCCGGCAGCAGGGTCAACGACACACCCCACAGCAGGGCGTCGAGGATTAGGTGATTGACCTCGTTCAATGGCCCGCTGTAGCGCACCAGCACCAGGATGCGGCCGTCGCGGGTCGGCATCGCCAGGCCGAAGCCGCGCTTGCCGCGTGCGTTCACATCGGCAATCGGCAGGCCCGACACCGGATGCGCGCTGCCATCGAGCGGCAGCTGCGCCGGCAGCGACTTCAGCATGCCGGCAATCGGCTGCCCGTCGGGGGTGAACAACCCGTAGGCATCGATGCCATGCAGGTCATAGCGGCGGTTTTCGCGCAGCGCTGCGGTCAGGCCATCACCGGTGAAGTGCTCGAACAGATGCGCACGTTGCAGCACCGCCGACTGTGCCAACTCGTCCAGGTACAGCGACACCCTCCAGTACAGCACCCCCAGCAGCACGCACGACCAGGCCACGAACAGCAGGCTGTACAGGCCCAGCAGGCGACTGCTGGACGAGCGCCAGCCGTCAGACAGTTTCGCTGAGGACATAGCCGCTGCCACGCACGGTACGGATCAGCGACGGCGCGTCGGCCTGGTCCAGCTTGCGCCGCAGGCGGCCGATGTGCACGTCGATCAGGTTGGTGCCCGGGTCGAAGTGATAGCCCCACACTTCCTCGAACAGCATCATCCGGGTCAGTACCTGGCCGGCGTTGCGCATCAGGTATTCCAGCAGCTTGAATTCGGTCGGCAGCAGGCTCAGGCTGCGCCCGCCACGGTGGGCGGTACGCGCCAGCAGGTCCAGCTGCAGATCCCCCACGCACAGCAGGGTCTCGTTGCCGGCCGGGCGCTGGCGGCGACGCAGCAGCACCTCCACCCGCGCGGCCATCTCGTCGGAGGCGAACGGCTTGGTCAGGTAGTCATCGCCGCCGGCACGCAGGCCGCGCACCCGCTCATCGACATCCGACAGCGCACTGAGCATCAGCACCGGCGTATCGATGCCGATCCGGCGCAGGGTGGTGACGATGGCTAGGCCATCCAGCCCGGGCAACATGCGGTCCAGCGTGATTGCGTCGTAGTCGCCACTGGCCGCGCGCACCAGGCCTTCGCGGCCGTCGGCCACCCAGTCCACCTGCAGGCCATGGCTGCCCAGCTCCGCCACGATTTCCTGGGCCGTGATGGCGTCATCCTCGATGGTCAATACGCGCGACATGGGCACCGCTGAAGTTCAGACTGGCCCATGCTCGCCAAATCAGCCGGCGCGGGCAAATGAAACATCCTTCATCCATCCCCGTGGTGCGGGCCGGTTCAGCCCGGTTCGCCGTCGTCACCCGGAAGCTCGGACAGCTCGCCCTGCACCTGCACGTTGTTGCGGCCCATCGCCTTGGCCCGGTAGCACTGGGCATCGGCCGCAGCCACCGCCTGGTCCACGCTCATGCCGCCGGCCAGCGGCGCGATACCGATGCTGGCACCGATCCGCAGCCGGTCCTGGTCCCAGGGAATGGACAGGGAGGCCAGCGTATGCAGCAGTTCACCGCCGATGCGGGCCGCACGACGTGGCGTACAACCGGACAGGATCACCGCGAATTCGTCACCGCCCAGCCGCGCCACCACATCCGAATCGCGCACGCCATGGCGCAGCACGCTGGCCACCGCCCACAGCACGGCATCGCCGGCCAGATGGCCCCAGGTGTCGTTGACCGGCTTGAAGCGGTCCAGATCGATGTACATCAGCGAGGCGGCCTGGCCGGTGCGCTCGACGCGGGTGATCGCCTGCTGCAGGTGCACCTCGAAGCCGCGGCGGTTGCTCAGCTCGGTCAACGGGTCGATCTCGGCCAGGTGGCGGGCCTCGCGCTGGCGCGCACGTTGCTGGGTGTCGTCGCGCAGCACCCAGACCGCGCCGCGCACATGGCCTTCGTCATCGCGCAGCCAGGCGCGGGTCAGGTCCACCGGCACCGTTGCCGTGCCCAGCCGCAGCAGCAGGTCGGCGTGCAGGTCCACCGCATTGCTCTCCGGGTCCAGCAGCACCGACACATCCAGTACCGAGCCGGGCGCGTACTCGGTGGTCAGCGCCAGCACGTCCTGCACCTTGTGCCCGGCCAGCGACAACGCGCCATCCCCGGCCAGGGTGCGCACCGCGGCCGCGTTGGCGTAGTCGATGCGGCCATCAAGGCTGACGCTGAGCACTAGGTCGGCCACCGCATCCAGCGTGATGCGGCTGCGTTGTTCACTCTCGAACAGGCGCTGCTCGCTGCTGCGCTGGGCGGTGATGTCCTGGATCTGCGACACGAAATGCAGTGGTTCGCCGTGCTCGTTGCGCACCAGCGACACCGACAGCCGCGCCCAGATGATGCGGCCGTCGCGGTCGAGATAGCGCTTTTCCAGGTGGTAGTGGCTGCGTCGCCCGGCCAGCAGGTCCTGCACCAGGGCCAGGTCGGTCTGCAGGTCATCGGGATGGGTCAGCCGCTGGAAATCGACCTGCAGCAACTCTTCGCGCGGGTAGCCCAGGATCCGGCACAGCGCGTCGTTGACGTCCAGCCAGCGCCCCTCCAGCGAGACCAGGGCCATGCCCAGCGCGGCGGAGGTGAACGCGCCAGCGAACTTCTCCGCCGACAGTCGTGCTTCGGCGCGCGCCTGCAGGATCTCGGTGATGTCGATGGCCATGCCGACGTAGCCGATGCGCGCGCCCTCGGCACTCTCCATGCGGCTGATCGACAGGCGCACCTGGCGTGACTGGCCATCCTTGCGCAGCAGCGTCCACTGCCGCGAGTAGGTCTGCCCGTCGGCACGCGCGCTCAGCGCCTCGAACACGCCGGGAAGATTGCCATCAGCATCGGCCAGCGGTCGCATCCAGGCCTTCAGCTCATCCGGATCGTGGAAGGCATCAAGCCGGCGCTGGCCGACCACCTCCGCCGCGCTGTAGCCCAGCAGGTGCTCCGCCCCCGTGTTGAACAGGGTGATGGTGCCATCGGTATCGGTGGCGATCACCGCCACCTCATCGGACGCATCGACCACGGCCTGCAGGCGTTGCCGGGTCTCGGCCGCGTCCTGCCTCGCCTGCTGCAGCTCGGTGACGTCGGCATGCGCGCCGGCCATCCACAACGGCTTGCCCTGCCCGTCCCATTCGAACACCCGCCCACGGTCCTGGATCCAGATCCACTGCCCGTTCTTGTGGCGCATGCGCAGCAGGCAGGCGTAGTTGTCGGTGCGGCCTTCGAAATGCTCATCCAGCGCCGCATCGGACAGCGCGATGTCATCGGGATGGACCAGCTTCAGGAACGTCTTCTGGCAGATCGGTTCCAGCTCATCCAGGCGGTAACCGACAATCTCGGCCCAGCGCGCATTGACCCGCATCTCGCCGGTCTGCACGTTCCATTCCCAGGTTCCCGCAGCGGTACCGTCGATGATCATCGCCAGCCGGCGACGCTCTTCCGCCAACTCCTGCAGGCGGCGCTCCAGCAGTCCATTGTCGTGGGTGCCCTGGCCCGGCATCACTCCGGTCCCCTGCCGGCACGGGCAGGCGCCGACCGCAGCGGAACGCTGCGGCCTGCAACGAAGACGGCGGGTCGTGCTGGCGTCATGGCCCTCCCCAGCGACAGCGGGGAGGCCAAACGCCCCCCTCAGGCGCAAGTGTGCGCAATCACGGGGAAAACCGACAAGTCCCCCGCCCCGGATCAACCGTGACGGGGGGCACGATCCTCAGCTGCGCTTGGCCCGGGCAAAGGCCTCGGCCAGGGCATTGTTGGCCGGCGGCGCAGACTGGGCAGGACGGCCACCAGAGCCCTGGCCGCGGTTCGGTCCACGGTTCTGGCCGCCAGCGTCACGGCGCGGCCCCTGGCCCTGGCCGCGCTCATCGCGCTGGCCCGGGCGGCTGGTGGCCTGGCCCGGGGTATCGTCCAGGCGCCGGGTCAGGGCGATGCGCTTGCGCGCCACATCCACCTCCAGCACCTTCACCTTGACGATGTCACCGGCCTTGACCACGTCGCGCGGGTCCTTCACGAAGGTATCGGAGAGCGCCGAGATGTGGATCAGGCCGTCCTGGTGCACGCCGATATCGACGAAGGCTCCGAAGGCGGCCACGTTGCTGACCACGCCCTCCAGCACCATGCCCTCGCGCAGGTCCTTGATGTCCTCGACGCCCTCGGCGAAGCGCGCCGCCTTGAACTCCGGGCGCGGGTCACGGCCCGGCTTTTCCAGCTCCTTCAGGATGTCGCGCACGGTCGGCACGCCGAAGGTGGCATCGGTGAACTGCTCGGCCTTCAGGCCACGCAGGAAGCCGCCATCGCCGATCAGCGCCTTGATCGGGCGCGCGGTGCTGGCCACGATGCGCTCAACCACCGGATAGGCTTCGGGGTGTACCGCCGAGGCGTCCAGCGGCTGGTCACCATCGGCGATGCGCAGGAAGCCGGCGCACTGCTCAAAGGTCTTCTCGCCCAGGCGCGCGACCTTGAGCAGGTCCTTGCGACGCTTGAACGGGCCGTTGTCGTCGCGATGGCGCACGATGTTCTCGGCCACGGTGGCCGACAGACCGGACACCCGTGACAGCAGCGCGGCCGAGGCGGTGTTCACGTACACGCCGACCGCGTTCACGCAGTCCTCCACGCGCGCATCCAGCGCCCGTGCCAGGCGGTACTGGTCCACGTCGTGCTGGTACTGGCCAACGCCGATCGCCTTGGGTTCGATCTTCACCAGTTCGGCCAGTGGATCCTGCAGGCGGCGCGCGATCGACACCGCGCCACGCAGCGACACGTCCAGCCCCGGGAATTCCTTGGCCGCGAACTCGGACGCCGAGTACACCGACGCCCCCGCCTCGCTGACCACCACCTTCTGCAGCTTCGGGTTGGCGACAGCCTTGATCGCTTCGCCGGCCAGCTTGTCAGTTTCGCGGCTGGCGGTGCCGTTGCCGATCGCGATCAGTTCCACGTTGTGCTTGGCGCACAGCTGCTTGATCGTCTGCAGCGACTGCTCCCACTGGCGACGCGGCTCATGCGGGTAGATGGTGTCGGTGGCGACCAGCTTGCCGGTGGCATCGACCACGGCAATCTTGCAGCCGGTGCGGATGCCCGGATCCAGCCCGAGTACGGTCTTAGGGCCGGCGGGTGCGGCCAGCAGCAGGTCCTTCAGGTTGTCGCCGAACACCGCGATGGCCTCGGCTTCGGCCTTTTCGCGGGCCTGGTTGAACAGGTCCAGCAGCAGATGGGTGTGCAGTTTGGCGCGCCAGGTCAGGCGGCAGGCATCCAGCAGCCAGCGGTCGGCGGCACGGCCCTGGTCGGCGATGCCGGCCTTGCGCGCCACGCGTCCCTCGGCGTACTGATGGCCAGCCTCGGCGTCGCTGCCCGGGTCCAGTTCCAGGAACAGGATCTCCTCGCGGCGCGCACGGAACAGTGCCAGCAAGCGGTGCGATGGAATCTTCGCCAGCGCCTCGGCATGCTCGAAATAGTCGCGGTACTTGGCGCCTTCGGTTTCCTTGCCCTCGGCCACGCGGGCACGGATCACGCCGGTCTCGCCCAGCCAGGTGCGCAGCTCGCCAACCAGCGCGGCATCTTCGCCCCAGCGCTCCATCAGGATTGCGCGGGCGCCTTCCAGCGCGGCCTTGGTGTCGGCCACGCCCTTGTCGGTGTCGACGAAGGTGGCCGCGAAGACCTGCGGGTCCTGCGTCGGGTCGGCCAGCAGGCCATCGGCCAGCGGCTCCAGACCGGCCTCGCGGGCGATCTGGGCGCGGGTACGGCGCTTGGGCTTGTACGGCAGGTACAGGTCTTCCAGCCGGCTCTTGGTATCGGCGGCCAGGATGTCGTTGCGCAGTTCGTCGCTGAGCTTGCCCTGTTCGCCGATGCTGGCCAGCACCGCCGCGCGACGGTCTTCCAGCTCGCGCAGGTAGGTGAGGCGCACTTCCAGGTTGCGCAGCTGGGTGTCGTCCAGGCCCCCGGTCACTTCCTTGCGGTAGCGCGCGATGAACGGAACGCTGGCGCCCTCGTCGAGCAGGCCGACGGCGGCACGTACCTGGGCGGACTGGGCACCGATCTCGTCGGCGATGGTCTGGGCGATCTGCTGGGCGAGCGCGCTCTGGGCGTTCTTGGCGTCGTGCATTGCTTCAGGTCTGTGCCGCGTTTCGGGAAGACCCCATTCTGGCAATCCACGACGGAGCCGGACAAGGCATTGACAGGGGGCGAGGTTCAGCGGCTAGGCCGGAGTGGACGCCGGCATCCTGGCGAAGAGAGGGCTCGGACTGGCCCTGGGCTGGGATGCCGGCGCGGGCGCACGATGGTGGGCGCGCCCTGCCGCGTGTTGCGAAGGTCAGCGGTAGTGGCGGGCGGCGCGCTGCATGACGATGTCGTCACGCATGCTTTCCAGGGCCATCAGGCGGACCTTGCCGACACCCTGCAGTTCCATGAACCGCTCCGTGTAGAACTCCGGCCCCAGCGCGGTGTCGGCGCGGGATTTGCTGAAGCCGTAGGGCACCACGCCCTTCTCGCCATCCTTGCTACCACCGACATAAAGAACGATTGCCATGTGATGTATTCCTCCAAATTACTACTGCGTACTGCACTCGATGAGCGATGCTGCGAGCTCATCGAGGGAGAGCTTACCGCGTCGAACCTGACTGGAACGTCACGAAGGCTAATGACGATCGGTTGCATGCAGATGACTGCGGGATCGCAGCAGAATGCTTACGGATCTTTAACTTCCGGCTAACGAATCCGCACCTTCAGGCAATCGCGAAGGCGCTCTCGCATGGTCGACTGAAGCAGGCGAAGGGCGCCGGGACGAGCACTGCGGCGCGAAAAGGAATGAGTCGCGCGCCACCACTGACCGGTAACGAGCCCGGCCCGATGCCAGAGCTGCTGCTCAGAAGTGATTCCGCAGAAAAAGTGTGAACGGGCGCAGCGTTCGGCAGGCCTCCTGACCTGTAGATCTAAAGCCGCACGCCTGCCGTGCGCTCGAAGTGAATCCGGATGTTCATCCTCCTTTCCACCTCTCTCTGCCGTGCGCGATACGCTTCCAGCACGTCGAGATCCACAACGCCGATATCAATGCGCCCTTCGGCGGCATTCACTCCGATGCCCTCTGCTCGAGGAAAAAAAGTCCGAAGTCGATTTGACGCTACGATCTTCTGGAGGTCCGCAATTGAATGCTCCGCCCCGGGCTCAAAGGTCACCCTCACGGATCCCACTGCCGTCGACACCACCCGACTGGGCACTGGTTCGGCCCCTTTCAGGCGCACCTTCATTTTCAGTGGATGCTGCTCGATCACGCGCCCTGCGTAGCGATCGCCGAACTCCTGGACCATGGCAGAGTTCAACGGTGCCAGCGCCGTTCTTTCAGCGCTCAGCCGCTCAACATCGCTCTCGCCAGCGATGTCTGACGCCATGACGCGCCCTGCTGCGGAGTTCAGGGGCGGCGAGGCTGGCTCGGCTGCGCACGAAGTCATTGAAACAACCAGCACTATGCGCGCGACTGCCCTGGCATTCATCTCCCTCTACCCTCCAGACGCCTAGCGATTATCAATTTACCTTGACCCCGATGGCATCCTGCACGCGTCCGAGCGGCATAGCAATCACGTAGTTGCATTGACCCGGGAGCGGCCCCTCGCTGTCAGCACCGCTGACAATTGCAACAGGCATTAGCCCGTTGGTGACGACCGGTCCTCCACTGTCTCCACCGTCACACAGGAGCTCTTGCGGCGGCGAAGAACTGAACTTCATCCAGTTGTCGGTGCATTCCTGGTTGTTGCACACACTGCTACCTGGCTGATAATGCAGGTCATCCAGAACGCCACAGCTCCAGCCTGTGCGAGTTCCCCTGTGGCAGAGAATCAGGAATCCCTGCCAGCCGTCCACAAGGTCAGTGAGCGGCTCAGCGAGTGACGCAACTGTTTCTGATCCGAAGTAGTTCATGAATATGGACCACGTCGCATTCGCACTATTGGGCATCGGGTGCCATTGGACGTCATTTGCGGCATCCCATCGAATTCTTGATGGATCAACCTGAAGATCGAGAACGACATTGTCAGAATTCCCGGGAATTGACTCGTATCGCAGTAGATCTGGGCAATGAGCGGCGGTGATGATGCCTGCCTCGCCGGAAGGGCTGTACGCGCGAAATCCAAACGTGCAAAAAGCACTGTTGTTCACTGCACGGCCACCGGAACGAATGGGCAACGCCGCCAGTGGGCGGTCTCTCGAAGAGGTCGCGCGCAGCTCAGTGGGAACGCCCAGAAAGCGCTCTATTTCCAGGCGCTCCGCGCTCGCAGCCCTTAGGGCTCCATCGTTGGGAACCGTGATATACAGCACCCCCCTTCTTACATCGACACCGACACCGTCCGCGTCTGGCACCAACTGCCTCGGCTTGCCCGACCGTAAAACTGATCGCAACTGCTCGATAGAGTGAAGATGACCTCCCTCGAAGAGGACTTCAACTACTCCATAAGGCGTTTGAAATCGCCGCCTCGGCTCGTGGGATATCCCCGTAAGCCTCACTGTGACGCGCATAGGCTCTTCCGAGAAGTCATGCCCCGCATAGCGCCCTTTCATCTCCGACACAATCTGACCAGTCAGCCGTGCCGCTTCCATGCGAAGACTCAGGCGCCGAGACGATTCATCGGCCGTAATACCATTTATCGCTGCAAAGTGACGTTCCGCGGGACCTTCGACAAGCGCACGTGCTGCGGCCGATGCATTTGTTGCGCACTGCGCAACTAGCCCGACCAGGACGATAGCCCCAAATGCCGATCTTCTCATTCTGCACTCCTTGCAGTTCTATCCGGATTACCAAGGCAAAGAACTGACTGGGAAAGCCACCGCTGGATCGGTGCCATCCCATGTCAACAGCCGCAAGCGTTGACTATCCACGACACTTGCAACCAGAAGAATAGGGGAAATCTGAAAGTGCACTCATCTACCCTTCAACCAACCGTTGATGAATAGGTCGACCAGCCGCCCACGAGCGATATGAAACTACGGCCACCAACCGTACCCGAACCGGGCGAAATGATCGGCCGCCCGCTCGAACGGGTTGCGCGCGCTCACCCCGCCGCACAGCAGGTACACCGGCAGGTACAGCGGCCCCAGCACCATGTACTGGTACACGTGCGCGCGCTCGTGGTCGTCCAGCCGGATCAGCGGCTCCACGCCCCACCCCGCCTGGTGCGCATAGGTGCGGCAGGAAATGCCCAGGTCATGGCCGGTATGCAGGATCACATTGCCCAGCGTGATCGCCCCGCCCGGCCCCCACGGCCAGCGGTCGAACACCAGGGCGCAGTCCCGCCCGCTCCAACGCAGCGTCGCGCCGCCGAGCATGCCGGCCAGGCCACCGATCAGGCCGAGCAGGGAATTGGGGGACGCCCACGCCGCGCCCAGCACCTGCAGCGCGCGCAGCCAGACCGGCCAGGGCTCCGGAGCAGTCTTCAATCGGCCTCGTTCGGCATCAGCAGCCACAGGATCAGGTAGACCAGGATGCCGGGGAAAGCCGCCGAGCCGATCGAGACCAGCACGAACACGATCCGCACCAGCGTGGGGTTCCAGCCAAAGCGGTGGGCGATTCCGCCCATCACGCCGGCAATCATGCGGTCGTTCAGCGAGCGCGACAGCGTCTTGGGCGTGGTGTTCATGGCGGCGTCTCCTCGGCTTGCGGGCAGAACCAGTCGAGCATGGCTCGACTCTACACCCCGGCCGTGTCTACGGCGTGCGGTGACGCAATGCCTGCAGGCGTGCACCGAACCAGGCCGCTGCCGTCTGTTCAGGCTGCCCCGGGCACTGGATGCGATAGGGCTTGCCGCTCATGCTGCTCTGGCTGGCGGCGCGCTCGATGAACTGCTCGGCGCTGTCCACCATGTCCTTCTTCAGCAGGTAGTCGTACTTGCGCTGCAGGTGCGCGCGCGCATCGCTGCCGTCGTACCAGCTGCCATTGCGCTGGAACCGGCATTGGGAGCCGTCCAGGCTGGAGATCAGCTGGGCGATTTCTCTTCGCGCATCCGCGCTGGGGGCGGCCTGGGCAAGGGGCGCTGCCAGCAGCAGCGTGGCAAGCAGCTGCGAAATCCTTTGCGACATCATCATTCTCCATGCAGTCGAGCATGGCTCGACGCTACAAAAACCGAAGCAGCCTTTACGCGTCGCGCGCCTTCAACCAGCCATCGATCGTGGCCGGCACTTCGCGCTGTGCGCGGCCGGACACGTAGATGCCGATATGGCCGCCGCGGAAACTGGATTCGGTGTAGTCGTCCGTACCCAGGCGTCCACGCATTGCGCGCGAGGCATCCGGCGGCACCAGATGGTCCTGCTCGGCATAGATGTTCAGCACCGGCAGGGTCACCTGCGACAGATCCACCGCTTCCTCGCCGATCCGCACCGTGCCGTTCACCAGCCCGTTGCCCTGGTAGAACTGCTTGATGAAGTCGCGGAACGCCTCGCCCGCCAGGTCCGGTGAATCGAAGATCCACTTCTCCATGCGCAGGAAATCCTCCAGCGCCGCCTTGTCGTCGAGGATGTCGAGCAGACCGACGTACTTCTGCACGTTCAGGCGGAACGGCTTGAGCATCAGGTAACTGGCATTCATCAGGTCGGCCGGGATGTTGCCCAGCGTGTCGACCAGCAGGTCCACGTCCACCTGCCGCGCCCAGTGCGAGAGCATGTTATCGGCAGTCTGGAAATCGACCGGGGTGACCATGGTGATCAGCTTGCCCAGCTTCTGCCGCCGCAGTGCGGCGTAGCACAGCGCGAACACGCCGCCCTGGCAGATGCCGAGCAGGTCGACCGGGCCACCACTGCGCGCGCGCAGCGCATCCACCGCGCCATCGATGTAGCGCAGCAGGTAGTCCTCCAGGGTCTGGAAGCGTTCGGAACGGTCCGGGTAGCCCCAGTCCAGCACGTAGACATCCTGGCCCAGCGCCAGCAGCTTCTGCACCAGCGAACGGTCGGCCTGCAGGTCGACCATGTACGGCCGGTTGACCAGCGCGTAGACGATCAGCAGCGGCGTGCGCCGGGTCGGTGCCTGCTCGCCGACGAAGCGGTACAGCACCACTTTGCCGTCGCGCCAGACTTCCTCGCGGGCGGTCACGCCATAGTCCACGTCTTCCACCTGCGGCAGCAGCTTCAGCCCTTCCATCAGCTTGCGCTGCATGGCCAGGGTTTCCTGCATCAGGTCATCGGCGTTGAAGCCCAGCGGTCCCTTCATCGGTCACGCGTCCGCGTGGAAGTGCGAGGTGCAGCCTTTTTCGCGGGCGCCTTTTTTTCTGTCGCCCTCTTTGCCGGCGCGGCCTTCTTCGCGGCCTTGCGCGCGACCGGCTTCACCTTCGCCGGCGCCGGCTGTGCCACCGGATCGACCTCGCCCGTACCGGCCATGGCCACCACCTGAGCCTGCAGGCGGCGCAGGCTGCGCTCCAGCTCGGCGATGCGGCGGTGCGCGGCGTCCATCTCGCTGCGGGTCGGAAGGCCGATCCGTTCACTCATCTGTTCCACCTCGCGCTGCAGGCCGGCGCGCAGCCGCATCTGCGCGTTGCCCAGCGCGGCGTATACCTGCTGGAACGGCTCGGACATGGCGACCTTGGCGTAGGCCTCCTCGGCCACTTCGATCCACAGGTCGAACATCGCGCGGGCGCTGGTCAGCTGACTGCCGGGCTGCTCGTGCTCGGCCAGACGCTGCTCGAACAGCGCGAAGGCCTCGTCCAGTGCCTGCTTGATCTGATCGACATAGGCGCGCGAATGCTGCTGGTATTCCTCCTGCGCACGCAGCAGGGCCTGCCAGCGCGCCTGATGCTCGCGGCCGGGGCCGAATGCCGGGCTCTGCAGCCACGGGCCAGCCTGCAGCTGGAACTGCTGCAGCCATGCGGCGAATTCGGGCACGGTAGCACCGGCGTGGGTGCTGCCACGCGCGCCCTGCAGCATCCATTGCAGCATGCCGTCGCCCTGCCCCTGCACCGCCTCGCGCCAGGCCTGGGCGACGTCGGCACTGCTGGCGTCGCGGCCGGCAAACCGGGCGGCGACTTCCTGCATGGTGCCGTACCAGCTGCCCGCCTGTTCGCGGAACCGACGCATGGCGTCTTCCGGCGCACCCTGCGCCTGTTCGGGCAACAGCTGGCCCCACCAGTCGAACAACCGCTGCCAGCTGCCGGGATCGTCACCGGCCGGTGCGCCGGGCGTGCTCGCATGGCGCAGGGCATCTCCCCAGGCGCCGAAGTACTGCCGGGCCAGGGTTTCGAAATCACTGCTGCCGGCGTCGTGGGCCGAGCTGGTCATCGCAGGCCTCCGCAGGGCTGGCTCATGGCTTGGGGATACGCAGGGTCTTGCTGATCATCAGCGACCCGGACAGGGCGAACAACAGCACCATCGGGTGCAGCTGCCACGGGCCGATCTGCCACTGGCCGAACCAGATGTTCTGGCCGATGGCATCGGTACCGGCGGCGATCGCCAGCACGATCACCAGCAGCAGGCTCGTCGGGATCGGGGTGCCCTCGAAATACGCGACCTTGCCCTCGTCGCCGGCCAGCGCCTCGGCGGTGACGTTGTAGCGTGCCAGGCGGCTGACGCCACAGCAGACGAAGTAGCTCAGCACCAGCCAGTCCCAGCCGCCCTGCATGCCGCACGCATACGCCAGCGCTGCCGGTGCCACGCCGAAGGAGATCACGTCGGACAGCGAATCCAGTTCGCGGCCGAGGGTGGAGCTGGACTTGCGCCAGCGCGCGATGCGCCCGTCGAGGGCGTCGAAGATGAAGGCCAGCGGGATCAGCGCCATGCCGAACAGCAGGTAGCCGCGCTCGCCGTCCTGCAGGAAGCGCATCGCGGCAAACACCGCACCGGTGCCGCAGAAAGCATTGGCCAGGGTGAACCAGTCGGCCAGCTGGAATTCGCGCAGCATCGAGAAGTGACGTTTCATGGGGTCTCACGGAGCATCAAGGCCCACAGGTTACCGCGAGCGCCGCCGCTGGCGACAGCGCTGGCGGGGCCGATCCTTCACCGCTCCCTCACCCGTCGTCACCGGCGGTGAATTTTTCGCCACCCATCTTGACAGCCTAGGGGGGTGGCGCCTGTCGCGGCTTATCCACAAAGTTGCCCACGCGTAATCCACACCCCCTGTGGACAACCAGATCTCACCGACTGCGACGGTGGACATTTCCTCATCACCCTTCCGCGGGGTTTCCCTACTTCCCAAGCCGCAGAGTCGGCGCTATGGTCATCGGCGGGCCCGCCGCCGCCACGTCCGAAACCCTCCGACGGACGACGATGACGATGCTGGATGCCTCCTCCCTGGCCGCGCAGCTGCGGCAGCCCCACGGCGACGCCGCACTGGCGGTGGCCGATTCAATGAATCGCAGCAACGGCGCGCTCAACCGCGCGGCGATCGGCCTGCTGGCGGTGTCGGCAGGCGAACGCATCCTGGAGATCGGTCCCGGCAACGCCGCCTTCGCGCCCGCGCTTCTGCACGCCGCCGACAGCCAGTACCTGGGGATCGAGCTGTCCCCTGCCATGGTCGAGGCCGGCAATCAGCGCCTGGACGCCGCCGGGCTGAGCGACCGTGCCACGATGCGCCTCGGCGACGCCCATGCCCTGCCAGTCAGCGATGCCTCGATGGATGCGGCGCTGGCGGTCAATACCCTGTACTTCTGGCCAAACCTGGCCCCGGTGCTGGACGAGCTGGCACGGGTGCTGCGCCGGGGCGGCCGCCTGTGCCTGGCCTTTGGCGATGCCGCCTTCATGCGCAGCCTGCCGTTCGCCGCCGATTTCCAGCTGCATGAACTGGACGCGGTGGAGCTGGCCCTGCGGGTATCCGGCTTCCGCGTCTCGGCCTGGCGCAGCCACCGCGAAACCGCAAGCGGCAATGACGGCCAGACCCGCGAAAAGCACTTCCACCTGCTGCTGGCACAGCGGTGCTGAAGTGGTAGAGCCGGCCGCTGGCCGGCTGCCCCGACCGTTCCGGGTTGCCGGCCAGAGGCCGGCACTACCCAGCCTGCACCCGACGCCAACGCGCGAAACAGAACACCTGCATCACCAGCATCGCCAGCAACCCCAGCGGCCACGCCCACCACACGCCGGCCAGCCCATGCCGCGCCTGCAACCACATCGCCAGCGGCAGCTCCAGCAGCAGTACCGCCGCCATGCCCAGCAACGCGGGCAGCAAAACCGTTCCGCTGCCGCGCATCACCCCGACCAGCACAGTGCTGCCTCCCATCGCCAGCACGCCCCACGCTACTGTGCGCAACTGCAGCGTGGCCAGTTCGCGCGCTTCGGTCGTCACCAGGATCAGCCCAGTCAGCCAGGGCGCCAGCACCATCACCAGCAGCACCACCGCGCTCAGCATCGCCAGTCCAAGCAGCACGCCGGCGCGGGCGATGGCGGGCAGCCGCGCCGTACGCCCCGCGCCCATCGCATGCGCCGCGAGGATGGTGGCGGTAATGCCCAGTGACATCGCCGGCAGCTGCACCCAGCTCATCAACTGGTTGACCGCACCATAGGCGGCCGTGGCCGTGTAGCCGTAGCGGTTGATCCAGCCCAGCAACACGATCTCGGCAATGGCCAGGCTGAGCATCTGCAACGAAGACGGCACGCCGATGCGCAGCATCTCGCGGATGATCGCGCCGTCGAAACGGATGGCGCGCAGCAGGTCACGGCCCGGCGCCAGCGGATGCCGCACCCGATGCCAGCGCCACAGCAACCAGGCCAGGGCCAGCAGCGACGCGAACGCCGCGGATACGGCCGCACTGGCCGAACCCAGCTGCGGCAGGCCTGCCCCGCCTAGGATCAGCAGCGGCGTGCACAGCAGACCGACCGCCGTGGCCAGCAGCAGCGCATGCAACGGCGACGTCGCATCACCCACTGCACGGCTCACGGCGGTGGCCAGCCACAGCAGGAAGAACGCCGGGGCCGCCAGCAGCAGCACGCGTGCATAGACGATGGACTCACTGAGGACCGCTGCCGGCGTACCCAGCGCCACCAGCAGCTGTGGCGCGAAACCGCCGCCCAGGACCATCACCAGCACCGACAACAGCAGGATCAGCGCCACCGCGCTGCCAGCCACCGCGCGTGCCTGCTGCGGGCGCCCCGCTCCCCAGGCCTGGCCGATCAACACCATTGCGCCCGTGGCCAGGCCCATCACCAGGGCCAGCAACAGGAAGAAGACCGGGAAGAACGCGGCGGCCGCAGCCACCGCCTGTGTGCCAAGCAGGTGGCCGAGATAGATGTTGTCCAGCGTGCCTGCGGCCAGCTGCAGCGCATTGGTCAGCAACATCGGCAGCAGCAGCGTCAGGTAGGTGCGCCAAAGCGGGGGTGCTGCCGGAGGTATCGGATGTACAGGGGTGCTCATGGGGTTCTCTGGGCAAGGCGTCGCCCTGCCCGGCGTTTCCGCCAGCAAAGCAAGCACAGGGGAAGCGGGCCGCGGCCCGCGATCAGATGACGCCGTCGCTCAGCAACGGCGCGATGGCTCAGCCGTCAGCGTCTTCGAAGGCCAGGCGCAGGGCGTGGTCACGCACGTCCTGGGGCCAGGAATGCAGCGCCGCTTCCAGGCCCGCGCGGTCGTGCGCGAACAGCACGCGGATGGCCTCCTCGAAGCCCGGCAGGTCACCGGCGATGGCCTGCAGGAAGTGATAGGCACGCTCGCTGTGGCGGCGCTGCCGGTCCTTGTCGGCACCGGCACGGCTGGCCGCTTCCACCAGCCTGCGCAGTACCACGGAGGCCCCACCCGGCTGTTCGGCCAGCCACGCCCAATGGCGCGGCAACAGCGTCACTTCGCGGGCGACCACGCCCAGCTTGGGGCGGCCACGGCCACGCGGGGTTGCGGGTGCATCTTCGGCAGTGGCATCGGCTTCCGCCTCCATGCCGGCGGGAAACGCTTCGGTCACCCGCGCCAGCAGTTCTGCGTCGCTGCCGCGCGTGTCGAAATCGCGGCTTCGGCCGCTGGCGTTGTCGAATACCAGCAGCGGACCGGCGGCGTTGTCGGCACGCAGCTGCTTCAACGCCAGCGCAGCCACTTCCGGGGTACCGGAAGCGACCAGGCGATGGCCGTCGAAACAGCTGAAGGGAGGAAGTCGGGACGCAGGCATGGCAATGGCATCAGAGGTGACGCGCCAATATTGCCCGGGTAATTTACGGGAGTCAATATTGCCCGGGTATTAATTAACCAGGGGAGCGTGCCAACCAAGGTTGGCACCCACCCGAAAGGTTGGCGCCCACCCGAAAGGTTGGCGCCCACCCGATTCTTCGGGTCACAGACGACTGTAGGACCAGCTGACCATGCGGCCGTCCTTGTACGGCATCACCCCATGGAACGGGCGCGGGTCGGCGTCGAACACCAGCGGCAGGAAGTTGCGGTCGCCCTCCCACATCGGCAGCGTATCCAGCTTGTCCAGGTCCACCCACTCCAGCGTGCCCTCGTGGTTGCCGCCGTGCGGGGTGCCCTCGAATCCATCGATGACGAACACGAAGCCCAGCCAGTCCTCGCCGTGCTTGCCGAAGCCCGGCCAGCTGATGGTGCCGCGCAGGTGCATGTCGGTGCAGAGGATGCCGGCTTCCTCGGCGATCTCGCGGCGCATGCTGGCCGCCACATCCTCGTCCGCTTCGATCTTGCCGCCCAGCCCGTTGTACTTGCCCAGGTGGTGGTCACCGGGACGGGTGTTGCGGTGGATCATCAACACCTGGCGACGATCGGGCGACAGCACATAGCCCAGGGTGGCGACGATCGGGGTATACGGCATGGGGCAGCATCCAGCGGCAGGTCAGCCGTGGATTATGGCCGATCAGCGCACCAGCGACAGGCGGCGCTCGGCGGGCGTGCCGGCGCCGTCGGGATCGCGGCGCAGGGTGGCGACACCGTGGCCACGCTCGGCCAGGTATTCCAGCCACTTGCCGAGGAAGGTGTTCATCCGCATGCGGTGGCTGATCAGCTCCGCCGGCGGCGGGTACAGGCCCATGGTGTCCTGCCAGCGACGACCGACGTAGCAGTGGGTGGTCTCGGCCTGGCGCGCGTCACGGTAAAGGCGCACATATGCCGAGGGATCCGGCTCACCGGTGACCGGGTCGGCCAGGTCGTAGGTCAGGCGCAGTTCCACCGTGTAGCGGTGGCACTCGATCACGTCCAGGCGGACATCCAGGCCGTCGCCGATCGAGGAAATGTAGCTGCCCGCCACCAGTCCGGCCGGTTCGAACAGGCGCACCAGGTGGCGGTAGTTTTCCGCGTACAGGCCCATGAGCCAGCTGAGCCGGCTCAGGCGGGGAATGCGTTCGGTGCGGGGCGAGGCTTGGGCCATGGGTCGATCCTACACGTTGGTGCTTCAACGTGGGGGCGCACACGTGCAAGCCAACCCCTGGGTAGTGCCGGCCGCAGGCCGGCAGCCCTGCATCGCAGCCGAGGGTTCATCGGCCAGCCGGCCAGCGGCCGGCTCTACCAGGTGAGGATCAATACAGCTCGCGCTGCAGACCCAGCGTGGCCAGCACCTTGCTGGAAATCTCCTCGATCGAGGTATGCGTGGTGCTCAGGGTCGGGATCCGCTCCATGCGGAACATGGTCTCGGCCGCGGCCACCTCGCGCTTGCAGGTGTCCAGGTTGGCGTAGCGCGAGTTCGGGCGGCGCTCCTGGCGGATCTGCTGCAGACGATCCGGGTCGATGGTCAGGCCGAACAGCTTGCGCCGGTAGGCACGCAGCCGCGGGGGCAGGCGGTCACTTTCCAGGTCTTCGTCGGTCAGCGGGTAGTTGGCCGCGCGCACCCCGTAATGCAGGGCCAGGTAGATGCAGGTGGGCGTCTTGCCGGCGCGCGACACCGCCACCAGGATCACGTCGGCATCGTCGTAGTTCACCGCGATCCCATCGTCATGGGTCAGGGCGAAGTTCATCGCGTTGATGCGGCGGTGGTAGGTGTCGAAATCGACCATGCCGTGGGCCTGGCCGACCCGGGCCAGGCGCGGGCTGGCCAGTTCACGCTCCAGCGGCTCGATGAACGGCGCGAACACATCCAGCATCAGCGCCCCGCTGTCGGCCAGGATCAGGCTCAGGCTCTGGTCCACGCAGGAGTTCACCACGATCGGCCGGACCTGGTACCGCTCCCCCGCCGCCTGGATCCGGGCACAGGCTTCACGCGCCTTTTCGGGGTCGTCGACAAACGACATGCGGTCGGTAATGAAGCTGAACCCGGAGAACTGGGTAAGCAGGCTATGCCCAATGGTTTCAGCGGTGATACCGGTTCCATCGGAAACGTAGAACACCGGACGGATGGTCGACATGCGCGCTTTTACCCCCTACGAAGCTTAAAAAGGCCGCCAGCACAAGCTTGTGCCGACGGTGCTCTGCCCGGCATCATATCGGCTTCTTCCTACGGACGCGGCCACTCAGCCCGCCTCGGGCGATGGCCAAACGGAGCATCGCGCTTGAACGAGAACATCCTGTGGTTGCACGAACTGCGTCTGGCCGATCTGGCCCGCGTAGGCGGCAAGAATTCGTCGCTGGGCGAGATGATCGGCAACCTCGCCGGTCTGGGCGTTTCGGTGCCGGGCGGTTATGCCACCACCGCTGAAGCCTTCAAGGACTTCATCGCGCACAACGATCTGTCCAAGCGCATCTTCGACAAGCTGGCCACGCTGGACGTCGAGGACGTCAACGCGCTGACCGCCGCCGGCAAGGAAATCCGCACCTGGGTGATCGACGCTCCGCTGCAGCCGCAGCTGGACCAGGACATCCGCACCGCCTACGCCCAGCTGAGCGCCGACAATGGCGGCGGCGACGTGGCCGTGGCCGTGCGTTCCTCGGCCACCGCCGAGGATCTGCCGGATGCCTCCTTCGCCGGCCAGCAGGAAACCTTCCTCAACGTCACCGGTGCCGACGACGTCGTGCACAAGGTCAAGGAAGTGTTCGCCTCGCTGTACAACGACCGCGCCATCGCCTACCGCGTGCACCACGGCTTCAAGCATGAGGACGTGTTCCTGTCCGCCGGCGTGCAGCTGATGGTGCGTTCGGGCGTCGGTTCCTCCGGCGTGCTGTTCACTCTGGACACCGAGTCCGGCTTCCGCGACGTGGTGTTCGTCACCTCGTCCTTCGGCCTGGGCGAAATGGTTGTGCAGGGCGCGGTCAACCCGGACGAGTACTACGTCTACAAGCCCACCCTGCAGGCCGGCAAGCCGGCGATCCTGCGCCGTTCGCTCGGCAGCAAGGCGATCCGCATGGTGTACTCGGATGTCCCGGGTGAGCGCGTCAGGATCGAGGACACCCCGGTCGAACTGCGCAACACCTTCTCGATCAGCGACGAGGACGTGCAGGAACTGTCCAAGCAGGCGCTGGTCATCGAAAAGCACTACGGCCGCCCGATGGACATCGAGTGGGCCAAGGACGGTGTCAGCGGCAAGCTGTTCATCGTGCAGGCCCGCCCGGAAACGGTGAAGTCGCGCAGCCATGCCACCCAGATCGAGCGCTTCGCGCTGACCGAAAAGGGCGGCAACGTGCTGGCCGAAGGTCGTGCCGTCGGTGCCAAGATCGGCTCGGGCGTGGCCCGCGTGGTGAAGACGCTGGATGACATGAACCGCGTGCAGCCGGGCGACGTGCTGATTGCCGACATGACCGACCCGGACTGGGAGCCGGTGATGAAGCGCGCTTCGGCCATCGTCACCAACCGTGGCGGCCGCACCTGCCACGCCGCGATCATCGCGCGCGAGCTGGGCGTGCCGGCCGTGGTCGGTTCGGGCAACGCCACCAAGGTGATCGAAGATGGCCAGCTGGTCACCGTCAGCTGCGCTGAAGGCGATACCGGCTTCATCTACGAAGGCAAGCTCGGCTTCGAGCGCACCACCACCGATCTGGGCAACATGCCGCCGGCACCGCTGAAGATCATGATGAACGTGGCCAACCCGGAACGTGCCTTCGACTTCGGCCAGCTGCCGAACGCCGGCATCGGCCTGGCCCGCCTGGAAATGATCATCGCCAGCCACATCGGCATCCACCCGAACGCGCTGCTGGAATACGACCGCCAGGACGCAGCGACGAAGAAGAAGATCGACGAGAAGATCGCCGGCTATGGTGATCCGGTCAGCTTCTACGTGGACCGTCTGGCCGAAGGCATCGCCACCCTCACCGCCTCGGTCGCCCCGAACGCCGTGATCGTGCGCCTGTCGGACTTCAAGTCCAACGAGTACGCCAACCTGATCGGCGGCAGCAACTACGAGCCGCACGAAGAGAACCCGATGATCGGCTTCCGCGGCGCCAGCCGTTACGTCGACCCGAGCTTCTCGGCCGCCTTCGCGCTGGAGTGCAAGGCCGTGCTGCGCGTGCGCAACGAAATGGGCCTGGACAACCTGTGGGTCATGATTCCGTTCGTGCGCACCCTGGAAGAAGGCCGCAAGGTCATCGAGGTGCTGGAACAGAACGGCCTGAAGCAGGGCGAGAACGGCCTGAAGATCATCATGATGTGCGAAGTGCCGTCCAACGCACTGCTCGCCGATGAGTTCCTGGAAATCTTCGACGGCTTCTCGATCGGCTCCAACGACCTGACCCAGCTCAGCCTGGGCCTGGACCGTGACTCGTCGATCGTCGCGCACCTGTTCGACGAACGTAACCCGGCAGTGAAGAAGCTGCTGTCGATGGCGATCAAGTCGGCACGTGCCAAGGGCAAGTACGTTGGCATCTGCGGCCAGGGCCCGTCCGATCATCCGGATCTGGCCGAATGGCTGATGCAGGAAGGCATCGAGTCGGTGTCGCTGAACCCGGACACCGTGGTCGATACCTGGCTGCGCCTGGCCAAGCTGAAGGCCAACGGCTGATGCCATGATGGGCTGACGTCGTGTTCATCGGCGTCCGCCCATACTGCTGCTGCACGCAAGCCCCGCCTCTGCGGGGCTTCGTGTTTCTGGCGTCCACGTACGCCCTGCCCCGCGCAGACTTCCCCCGCAGCAAAGGATTTCCGCATGATCGTCGCCGCCGCACCCGCTCCCGCCGCAACGCCCTGGTTCCACTCGCTCGATTGGGAACGCCTGCTGGAGACCTACGGCGTGCCATTGCTGGCCGCGATCGTGGTGCTGCTGGTCGGCATGTGGGTGGCACGACGCCTGTCCAACGCGATGCCACGCGCCACCGCGCGCATGGGCGTGGACCCGATGCTGGGCAATTTCCTGCGCAACGTGGTGTACGCCGCGTCGCTGGTGATCGTGGTGGTGCTGGCGATCGGCACGCTGGGCGTGCAGATCACCCCGCTGCTGGCCGTACTTGGCACCGCCGGCCTGGCGGTAGGCCTGGCGCTGAAGGATTCGCTGTCCAACATCGCCTCGGGCGTGATGCTGGTGACGCTGCGCCCGTTCCGCGTCGGTGATGTGGTGACGGTGGCCGGACAAACCGGCACGGTGCGCGAAGTGCGCATCTTCCAGACCGTCATCACCGGTGCCGACAACCAGCACACCACCATTCCGAACACGTTGATCACCGCCGCGCCGATCATCAACCTGACCGCCGAGCCGACCCGCCGCGTCGAACTGGTGGTGGGCATCGGCTATGAAGACAACATCCAGCTGGCGCGCGACACCGCGCTGGCGCTGATGAAGGCCGACCCGCGCGTGTTGCAGACGCCGGCACCGGACGTGGTGGTGTACGAGCTGGGCGCGCACGCGATCAATCTTGGCATCCGCTGCTACGTGAAGTCGGCCGACTGGTTCGGTACCAAGGTCACGCTGCTGGAACAGCTCAAGCTGGGCTTCGACAAGGCCGGCATCAACATCCCGTATCCGCAGCAGGACATGCACCTGTACCTGCATGGCAAGGATGGCGGCGTGGTCGAGGCCGACGCGCTGGTGCGCGACAAGCCCTGATCCGACACAGAAATGCCGGCCAGCGGCCGGCACTACCCTGCCCCGCGCGCCCCGGTAGTGCCGGCCGCTGGCCGGCAGCCTCCAGGATCAGGCCGCGACGCTCTCTTCCAGCGTCGCGTAATCGGTGAACCCGACCGCACCACCGCCGAAGAACGTCGCCCGATCCGGCGGATTCAATTCCGCACCCAGACGCAGGCGCTCCGGCAGGTCCGGGTTGGCGATGAACGGGCGACCGAAGCCGATCAGGTCGGCCCAGCCTTCCGCCAGTGCCTGCTCGGCGCGCTCGGCGGTGTACTTGCCGGCGTAGATCAGGGTGCCCGGGTAGACCATGCGCAGCGCCTGCTTGAAGGCCACCGGCATCGGCGGTGCATCGTCCCAGTCGGCTTCGGCGATGTGCAGGTAGCCCACGCCCAGCGCACCCAGCAGGTGCGCCGCGGCCAGGTAGGTAGCCTGCGGCGTATCGTCCACCGCGCCCTGCAGCGTCGTCAGCGGCGCCAGGCGCACGCCCACACGATCACCGCCCGTCACCGCGGTCACCGCCTCCACGACCTCGCGCAGGAAACGCAGCCGGTTCTGCAGCGAGCCGCCATAGCCGTCGCTGCGCTGATTGGCCTGCGAGTCGATGAACTGGTTGATCAGGTAGCCATTGGCCCCGTGCAGCTCGACGCCATCGAAGCCGGCGGCCAGGGCATTGCGGGCGGCCTGGGCATAGTCGGCGATGATGCCCGGAATCTCGTCCTCGGCCAGCGCGCGCGGCATCGAGTGCTGGATCATCTCGCCCACGCCCGCTTCCGGGCCAGCGCCGGCAGGGTCGACAAACACCTTCACGCCTTCGGCCAGCAGCGCCGACGACGACACCGGCGCGGCACCACCGGGCTGCAGGGCCACGTGCGAGACCCGGCCCACATGCCACAGCTGGGCATAGATGCGGCCGCCAGCGGCGTGCACCGCATCGGTCACCCGGCGCCAGCCCTGCACCTGTTCCGGGCTGTGGATGCCCGGGGTCCAGGCATAACCCTGGCCCTCCGGGCTGATCTGGGTGCCTTCACTGACGATCAGGCCAGCGCTGGCCCGCTGCGCGTAATAGGCAGCCATCTCGGCAGTGGCAACATTGCCGCCTGCCGCGCGCGAGCGGGTCATCGGCGGCATCACGATGCGGTTGGGCAGGGTCAAGGCGCCCAGGCGGTGGGGTGTGAACATCATGGCGGCAATCTCTTGCGGGGGGAGTGCCGCAAAGGATGGGGATGCCGGCTGCCACGCAACAGGCATGCGCTGGCAAAACAATTGTTCCCCCGAGGCAAGGATGGCAAGCCCAGGGGTCAGTGCCCCTTCCTGCGGAACGGGATCCGACCCCGCGCGCAACCGGGGTCGGATCCCTTTGCAACGCAAAGGGCTCTGACCCCGAAGCCGGCTACAGCGTCGGCTCAATCTTGACCGCGCCGTGTGCCACGCGGTCATAGCAGCTGCGCACCACATCTTCCCCGTACTTGAGCTCCAGCCGACGCACGATGAAGTGGCCGCGCGCCATGTCCTGGTAGTAATCGGTGAACATGGTATTCAGTGTTGCACCCGCGGCCGCACCGACGATCGGCACTGCCTGCGCGGCGAATTTCTCGGTAACCACCACGCCGAAGCGCGCCGCTACCTTTTCCACCATCTTCGCCAGCAGCTTGCCGGCTTCCTTCGGCGCCACGCCCAGGGTCAGGTCGCGGCCGGTCACCACGCGCCCGGCCAGTTCGGCCGACAGATGGCGCATCACGTCGGTGGTGAAGCCGCGGGCCAGGTAGTAGCCGGTCTCGCTGGCATCATCGCGCGGCGAGTTGCCGCCCAGCGCGAACACCTCCAGGCAGGCCTGGCGGGTGCTGAATTCGGACAGGTCGAAACCCTCGCTGCGGGCCACGTCCGCCACCGCGCGCATCATGATGGTGGTCGACACCGGCAGCTCGATGAACAAGGCCGCGAAGCCGAAGGCCCCGCCCACCGCGCCCGAGGTCGCGGCGGCCACCTTGTGCCAGCGGGTCGACGCCCCCTTGCCGGGCGTGTTGTCCATGCTCCACAGCGCCGCCTGCGCCGACTTGGACAGCGCCGCCTGCACCGCCCCGTGGATGCGGCCGGAGACCGCCTTGGGCAGCGCCTTCACCGCGAACTCCAGCGGCGTGCCGACCAGGTTGGCCATGCGCGCGGTCAGGGTCGGGGCTTCCAGCAGGGTCACCGCCCGCTGCAGGTCAGACCAGTCGCGGGCGTCGTGGGCAATGTCGCGGGGAAGCAGGATGGGCTCGTTCATGGCGCTGATCTTAGCGCCGGATGGTTGAACGGTTCGTCGCGGGGGCCAGGGCCCTTTCCGCTGGAAAGGGGTCCGACCCCGTGGGATTGCCGGCCAGCGGCCGGCACTACCAGTTCGCATGCCACCCGGTAGTAGCGCCGGGCCATGCCCGGCGTCGTTGTTCAGGCAGCCGGCAGGCCCGACAGCGCGCCCATGAACTGGCGGTAGTGGCGCAGCTCGGCGATCGAATCGTGCACGTCGCTCAGCGCGGTGTGGTTGCTGTTCTTGCCCACGCCAGCGGCCACGTTCGGAGCCCAGCGCTTGGCCAGTTCCTTCACCGTGGACACGTCCAGGTTGCGGTAGTGGAAATACTTCTCCAGGCGCGGCATCTGGCGGTGCAGGAAGCGGCGGTCCTGGCAGATGGAGTTGCCGCACATCGGCGACAGGCCGGCCGGAATCCACTGCGCCAGGAAGTTCACCGTCTGTGCCTCGGCCTGCCCGAGGGTGGTGGTGCTGTCCACCACGCGCTGCCACAGGCCTGAACGGCGATGCTGGTTGCGGTTCCACTCATCCATCGCTTCCAGGGTTTCAAGCGGGTGATGGATGGCGAACTCCGGACCTTCGGCCAATACGTTCAGCTGGGCATCGGTGACCACGGTGGCGATCTCGATGATCGAATCGTTGTCGGTATCCAACCCGGTCATTTCCAGGTCGATCCAGATCAGTCGTTCGTTGGCCGCGCCGTTGTCCGCCATGTGTCGCCTCGTTGCTGGGCAGGCGCGCGGCCTACCGGTGATGGAAAGAGGCGCCCATCATACCCGTTCGCCCCTCAGGCCTCGCCGGCATGGTCTTCCAGCAGCAGCGGCGGCTTGCCACGCTTGGCACGGAAATAGTTGGTCAGGCGCATGCTGGCCTCCTTGGCCAGCACCCCGCCGTGGATCTCGACGCGGTGGTTGTGGCGGGTATCGCCGAGCAGGTCGAACACGCTGCCGCAGGCCCCGGTCTTGGGGTCGCTGGCGCCGTAGACCAGACGGGCAACGCGTGCATGCACGATCGCCATCGCGCACATCGCGCACGGTTCCAGGGTCACGTACAGGGTGCTGCCAAGCAACCGGTGGTTGGCCAGCAACCTGCCACCGGCGCGCATGGCCACGATCTCGGCATGCGCACTGGGGTCGTGCGAGGCGATGTTGAGGTTCCAGCCCTCGCCCAGCAGCTGGCCATCGGCGCTCACCAGTACCGCACCGACCGGGATCTCGTCGAACTCGCGCTGCGCACGCTCGGCCAGCGCCAGCGCATGGCGCATCCAGCGTTCATCGGCGTCGTGCACCGGTACACCCAGGGCATCGGTCATGGCGGTTCTCGCGTGTCTACAGGGCCAGGATGGCCGCCGGGGCCGCATTGTACGCCCGGGGCCGTGCAGGCGCCGCTAACGCGCGTCGAAGCGCTCGCGGGCGGCGTCCAGCGCCGGGAAATTGTGCTCTGCCCAACGGTCCAGCGCGGTCAGGGTGTCTACCAGGCTGCGCGCAACCTCGGTCAACCGGTATTCGACATGCAGCGGCTTGCTCCCCAGATCGCAGCGCTCCACCAGGCCGTTGCGCTCCAGCTGCCGCAGGGTCTGCGTCAGCACCTTCTGCGAGATGCCTTCGATCTTCCGCAGCAGTGCGCCGTTGCGTTGCGGGCCCTGCGCCAACGCTGGCAACAGCAGCATCACCCACTTGCCGGAGATCAGCGCCAGCGCATCGCGTGCCGAGCAATCGGCGGCATAGACATCGCCCGGATAGGCCATGGTTACCTCAAGGTGCGTAATTGCCGGGGCACTCCGGCATCGCGAGGATGGTCGCACACTCCACCAACACCTCGCCCCATGCGCGCCCTGATCCTGCTTGCCCATCCCGAACCCCGCTCGTTCAACGCCCATCTGGCCGCGCAGGCCGCCAAGCAGCTGCGGCGTGACGGTGTGCAGGTGGAGGCAATCGATCTGTATGCGGAAGGCTTCGATCCATTGGAAGCCGCATACCACCATCCTCAGCGCCTGCAGCGCGAACGCTTCGATGCCCAGCGCGAACAACGCCACAGCGCCGAGCATGATCTTCTGCCCACCGACGTGCGCCGCCACCTGCAGCTGCTGCAGGCCACTGACCTGCTGATCCTGCAGTTCCCGCTGTGGTGGTTCGCGGCACCGGCCATCCTCAAGGGCTGGCTGGACCGCGTGCTGGTCTACGGGCCGATGTACAACAGCCGCCAGCGCCACGAGCACGGCGTGATGCGCGGCAAGCGCGCGTTGCTGAGCATCACCACCGGCTCATCGGCACGGGCCTGCGCCGTCGACGGCCGCGAGGGTGATACCCGGTTGTTGCTGTGGCCGTTGATGTACAGCCTGCGCTACGTCGGCTTCGACGTGATGGAACCGCATGTGGTGCATGGTGTGCGTTCCGGGCTGGCACCGGAGCGCGTGCAGGCGCACGACGAGGCATTGGCTGCGGCCGCCGATTGCTACTGCGAACGACTCGCGCAATGGCCGCAGTGGCCCACCGTGCCTTTCAACGACAGCGGAGATTTCGAGGACGGCGTGGTGCTGCGCGCAGAGGCCACAGCCTACAGCCCCTTCATCCGCCATCGCCACACCGGGTGAATCCACTTCTGCAGGCGCCGCCGGAAAACTTCATACTGCGCATTCCTGTCAAGCACCTTGGTGAACCCATGACCACCCTGCGCCCCTCGCGCGCCGACGACGGCACCGCCCTCGTCGACCTCTGGCGCCGCGCCGTCGACGCCACCCACGATTTCCTCAGCGCCGAAGACCGTCAGGCCATCGATGCCGAAGTGGCTGCCTTCCTGCCACAGGCGCCGATGACCGTTGCCGTCGATGCGCAGGATCGGCCCTTGGGCTTCATGCTGATCGACGGCACACACATGGAAGCGCTGTTCATCGATCCCGACGTGCGCGGCACTGGTATCGGTCGGCAGCTGTTGCAGCACGCACTCGCCCTGCATCCGCAGCTGAGTACCGACGTCAACGAACAGAACGCGCAGGCCGTTGGCTTCTACGTCCGCATGGGCTTCGTCGAAACCGGCCGCTCACCGCTCGATTCGCAGGGCCGTCCGTATCCCCTGATCCATCTCCGGTACAACGCCTGACATCCATCGGCAGCAGCCACGTGCTAGCGTGGCTGCTTTCGGAGAGGAGTGCCGTGCATGGACGGTGGCAGAGCCCTGCTGACCCTGTTCGCGCTGGGAATCAGTCTGGTATGGATCCTGGTGCCGTTCGCGATCTTCGCGGTGCGCAATCTGCTGCGCGAGCTGTTGGCCGAGCAGCGTCGCACCAATGAACTGCTTGAACACATCGGCGGCTACCGCATTCCCAAGCCGCAACCCGAGCCCACCGTCTGGCGTGCGCCCTGACCTCCCGCATGCTCAGGCGGTGGCTTCAAAGGCCGTGGAATAGCTCACCTCGCCCTGCGCCATCGGCGGCCGCAGGCACAGCGCCTGGAAGTACTCTGGCGGAACACCCGGCAGCACCAGGCCCGGCTCGGCGCGGAACCCGAACCGTCCGTAATACGCGGGCTCCCCCAGCAAGACACAGCCCTGCGCACCCTGCTCACGCAATGCGTCGAGCGCCGCGTGCATCAGCGCCGCGCCAATGCCCTGCCCCTGCCATCCGGGCAGCACCGAGATGGGGCCGAGACCGAACCAGCCCGTACTGCCATCGCTGACCGTCACCGGCGACAGGGCGATGTGGCCGACCACCTTCCCTTGCCGCTCGGCGACCAGCGAAATGCTCAGCTCACCGCGTGCACGCAGCGCGTCGACGATGAACTGCTCGGTGTGGCTGCTGTGCGGGGCTTCGCGGAAGGCCGCCTCGGTGAGTGCGTGAATGACCGCGTGGTCTTCGCGGGTTTCGGGGCGGATCGTGCAGTTCAAGGAGAACGCCTTTGATGAAGTGATGGACATGTGAATGATCGGTTTCCGTCACGGATTCAGCTACGAACCTGCGTCCGGCAGCAGAGCCAACGCGACGATGGGATGCCCTGTGCGGCAAGCGATCTGCCGACGCGGCGCGCCCTGGGCGCGTCAAAAATCCGTCTCAAGGGGTGGCACAGGGCTCCCGGCACGTTCCATAATCGAGAAACCTGCCACCCAGGAAGGATATATGGACATGGACGCACGATGCAGGATCGGGCCATGGGTGTAGCACACCGCGCACACAGGGGAAGGCCGTTGCTGGCATTGCTCGCCCTCCTCCCGCTGGCGGCGTGCTCGCCGTACGCCGATGCCGAGCGTGACGTCGACGCGGGTGGACGCGGCCTGGCCAAGCTCAACCCCGCCCCGAAGCAGGCCTATGAGCTGGTGCTGACGCTCAAGGACGCGCCGGGCCCGTTCGCGATTGTTGAGGGCGTGGCCCAGTATGACGCCAGCAACTACGCAGATTGCGGGCGGATCTTACCCGCGACAGGCACTGCGGGCCGCATCACCAGCCAAGAGTCCTTCACGCTGCGCAAGATCGGCGAGAACGAGTACCGCGGTACGTTTTACCTGGACCGCATGCTGGATGAGGACTACTACGGGCGCGGCGCCTGCCATTGGACGCTGACGGGTGTCGGTGCGATGTTGCGCGCCACGACCGGCGAGGCGGATACGCGATTCCTGACGTTCGTCGACAAGAAGCGCATGGACACGGGGAGCCAATTGACGCGGTACTACCCACGCGCCGACTACCCGCGGATCGAAGAGATCACCGGATACGGGGCAAGCGGCAAGGAAGATCCTTCCAGCTACCGCGCCGATCTGCGCGACGCGCTGTTCTCAACCACCACCACTGTGCAGAAGCTCATGCCATGAGCTGCCAGTTCCACACCCCCTACCCCCAAGGAGGCCGACATTGCGCCACAAGATGATTCCGTGCCTTGCTCTGCTTCTGTTGACCGCCTGCCACCCGGAGACCGCCATGAATCAGGAACGTGCCGCTGCTGAAGCCGATGTCGCCCAGGGTGGGCGCGGGCTCGCAAAGCTCAACCCCAGCCCGCGCAAGGCCTATGAACTGGTGCTACGCCTGAAGGATGCCCCCGGCGATTTCGCGGTGGTCGAAGGCGTCGCGCAGTACGACGTCACCAACGAAGACCAGTGCGGCCACATCGAGCCGGCCACCGGCACGGCTGCTCGCATCACCAGCCAGGAACCGGTCGAGCTGCGCAAGGTCGCTGATGGCGAATACCGCGGCACGCTGTATGTGGACCGCATGCTGGACGAGGACTACTACGGTCGCGGTGTCTGCAAGTGGGAGTTCACCGGTGCCGGCGCGATGCTGAAAGCGACGGGGGCAGAAGAAGAGACCCGCTTCCTGACCTTCGTCAAAGCCGATCCGCTGACCGAAGGCAAGACCCACACGCTTTACTATCCAGACGCGGCCTATCCGCGGGCACCGCTTGCTGCCAACTACCCAGCCACCGGCAAGGCAGATCCGGCTGACTACGTTGCTGAACTTCAGGGCAAGTTGTTCACGATGAGTCTCAGCGCCAGCGAGGTCACCCAATGACCATCAGCACGCAGGATTATGCCGCGCTTTCCGACGATGCCTACAAGGATCGCGCTGTCGGTCGGAGGCGTCCGGGGGAAGAAGAGCTCGTCACGATCAATGGGCATGACTACAAGATTCTCGATCACGTCAGTAACCGGCTCAATGGTTACCAAGGCACGGTTTATCAGCGAGCCGACACCAACGAGATCGTGGTCGCTCATCGCGGCACCGAGCAGATAGCTCGTGATGCCATCCTGACCGACGGCGGCATGGTCGTCGCCCGCACCAACGTGCAGGCCCCCGATGCCATCGCTTTGACCAAGAGCGCGCTGGACTACGCGAAGCAGGAAGCTGCATTTGGAGGCCGTGCACCCGAAGTCACCGTCACCGGCCACTCCCTCGGCGGCGCCCTGGCCCAGATCACCTCGCACCACTTCAACGTCAAGGGCGAGACCTTCAACGCCTATGGCGC
This sequence comes from Stenotrophomonas sp. S4, assembly GCF_054187805.2. Classification (NCBI taxonomy): domain Bacteria; kingdom Pseudomonadati; phylum Pseudomonadota; class Gammaproteobacteria; order Lysobacterales; family Lysobacteraceae; genus Stenotrophomonas; species Stenotrophomonas sp. S4. The sequence continues at coordinate 2,896,356 of NZ_CM196188.1, forward strand.
GGTCAGCCTCAGCTACCGCATCCCGGAAGGCGGCAACACCATGATCAACCACGTCATGGCCTCCGATCCGGTCAGCTCGGCCTCGCCGCACTTCGGCCAGGTTCGCATCTATGCCAAGCCGGATGAGATCAAGACACTCGCCGCAAACGGCTTCAGCAATCACCCGATGCGCGCCCTGATCCCGGACAGCCCGCTCGTCGCAGCAGGCAGCTCGTTCGGCGCGCACAAGCTGGGCAACTTCCTCGGCGACGGCTCGGTGCTGCAACACCCGGAAACGCAGAAGCTGGCAAAAGACAACGCCAAGATGATCGAGGAATATCGCGACGACGTCGAATCACTGCGTCGTGGTGTCACCCGCGCGGCACGCGGCATTCCGGGCGGCGCCGTCGATCTGTACGACCATATCCGCGGCCCGCTGCAGCCCGGTGAGCCGGCACGCCGCGAAGCAGAGAAGAACGGCCATCACACCAGCATGCTGCGCATGGACGATGCCAACCATCTTGGCAATCCCTTGTTCAACGATGCGATCCGCGGCGTGCACGCGCAGGACGTGCGCGTCGGACGCGTGCCGGACGTGATGAGCACGCAGCTGGCAGGCAGCCTGGCTGCCGAAATGCATGCGGCAGGCGGCAAGCGCATCGACGATGTGGTGATGAATGCCGATGCCTCGCGCAGTTTCGCGGTGCAGGGCCAGGGCGGTGACCCCGCCCACCTTCGCGTGTCGGTGGATACCGCCGTGGCGATGAATACACCGCTGGAGCAGAGCAGCCAGCGCATCGACCAGCAGGCCGCAGGCCAGCGCCTTGCACTGGAGCGCGACCAACAGCTGGAGCAGCAGCAGAATCAGACCCGCAGCCTGCAGGCCTGACGGACAGCACGGGAGCCGGTCATTCCGGCTCCCGCTTCAGCTCAACACCGCGCCTCAGGGGCTGGAGGCCGCGACTGCTCCAGACCCATTGGCCGTCACGAACAGATCCGGCCCGGAATCCGGGAATCCACCACAGGCGCGATCGCCCGGTGCTACCGGATCGCAGGGCCATTGCGCACGCGCCACCTTCTCTCGCAGCTCGAAGCGATCACCGGTCCAGACCACGAACGCGATGTGCTCGCGGTTCCAGTCGCTGTAGGCACGCGGACTGCCCTTCTGCGCCGACTCGGGGTACTGCACGAACCAGCGCATGGCCGGACCGTACTGCAACTTGCTGTGGTCCAGGCTGATCCGGCCCTCGCGCGACAGCTGGCGCGCACGTTCAGCCTCCGTCACCTGGGGCATGGCCGGCATGGCATCGGCGGTCACATCCCTCGGCGCGGCGTCCCCACGCACCTGGTACACGCGCTGGGCCATATAGGCCTCGCGGCAGTCACCCGCTGGCACACGTACCGGCTCCGCGCCGTACTCATCGGGGTTGGCGACCCGGTCGCTGCAGGTGAACGGCGCTGACACCAGATAGAACGTGCTGTCGGCGTCGCGCCCTTCCAGCGAACGCACCCAGATGTCACCCATCCGCACGATGAAGTCCGGGCGCTGGCCGTAGCCCGGCACGGCCTTGAACCAGGCCTTCTGCTGTACCTCTCGCTCGCGCCAGCTGCGCGGCAGGTGGATGTCCTGCTGGGGCAGCGCGACCAGCATCGCAGCCAGATGCGCCGGCATCGTGCCCTGGCAGGCGCCGATCAGCAGGTCGCCCTGGGTCGCCAGGCGCCCGGCCAGATCCACCGGGCAGCGGGCACCAAGCGCACGCTCGGTCGCCTGCTCGGGCGGCAACGGCACGATGGCCAATGCAGGCGGTGCCGGCGCTACCGCCGGGACCGTTGGTTCGACGACGGCAGGCGATGCAGCCACAGGCGCCGCCGCTGCGGGCGGAACGGGCGCAGGCGCCGGTTCCGCAGTCGGCGCCGGTTGCGCGTCCACCACAGGTGTCGCAGGAGGTGTCACGGCAACCGGTACTTCGGGAGCCGGTGCCACGACCACAGCTTCGGCCGCCATGGGTGCTGCAACGGGCGCCGCCCCTGCAGGCGCGTCAACGGTTGCCTCTGCAGCGAGGGGCGTCTCCACGGCGGGTGCCGCCGCCTCCTGAGCCTGTGCCGACGCTGCGGCAAGTCCAAGTGACAGCAGCCAGAGCGGCGGCAGGCGGCGCATGGATGCATTGCAGCGGGCAGCGGCGTGCCGGGCATTCGAGGGAACGATTCGCATGTGGTGTCCTTACAAGTGGGTTTCCATGTCGGCGCCACGGGGGCGCCACGCGTCGTACGTAGATCGCCAGCGGGCACCCCGCCCGCCGGCGTCAGGTGTTACAGGGATCGCGAACGCTGCTCGTGCTCGCGGGCAAGCGCAGCCGCCGGGTCCTGCTGCGCAACGCTGGCGGCCAACTGCTGGCTGCTCTGCGCCAGCGGCTGCTGCGCCGCCTGTTCGCGATCGACCGATGCGCGCAACATGGCCGGATCGCCCAGCGCGCCCTGCACCGCAAACAGCGTGCGGCCATCATTGCCGGCCAGGAGGTGATCGATGCGCAACATCCCGGCCTTCTGCGCGCTCAGCGCCAGTGCGCCGGCGGCATTGTCAAGCTCCTGCCCACTGCGCAATCCGCTCTGCGGTCCCATCTGCTGCAGGTGCTGGCGCGCCCCCTGGAACAGGCCGTGTCCCGGCTCGCCCGGCTGCGACATGTCGCGCACGGTGGCCTGCTGGGCCGGCGCCCCGACTTCGCCCCGCTCCAGCCGCGCCATCACATCAGGCGTCAGCTTCTGCTGCCACACATCGAATCTCTGCTGGCGGGCCTCGATACCGTTCAGGCCGCCGTTGATCGCACGCGTCGCTTCGCGCACATCCTCGCGCGCCGCCTCGGGTACCCGCGTCTGCCACTGCCAGACCGCAATACGGCCTGCGTGCTCGGGCTGCGCAGCCAGTTCCGGCTGATTCACCAGGTCCAGATCCAGCGCCTTGCCGGCACGCTCGTAATTCTCCTTGCCGACCAGCGGCAGATAGCCACGTCCGTGATACTTCAGTGCGTCACCGGGCGCGTCATTGCCCATGCGCCCGCCATACATCAGTTCGGCCAGGTTCTCCGGCCGCCCACGCAGCGCCTCCTGGCGGGCGCTCTCAAGCGCGCCATTGCCATTGCGCCACGCCGCTTCCACCGGGATCTGCGAGATACCCCGGGTGAAGTTGAAACTTTCATTGAGCCGGCTCAGGCCACGGGACTCGTGCCCGGCCTGCGCCATGAAGTTGGCCAGTTCCCGGGACGAGGTCATGCCGGCCTCCGTGGCCTGCCGCAACAGCTGCGACTCTCTATCCTGCGACACGGTGCAACTCCTGAATCTTCATCAGCGCGGATTCCCTTCCGCCGGTTGGAGCTTTGCTCATGGAAGCGACACCTCGGCGACACTGGACGGGTCGAAGTCCTCGAACCGCACCCTGCCCAGCTCCGCCACCGAGTAATCACGGACATTGGTCGCTTCGGTCTCGATATCCACGACCTTGCATCTCACCCCGTCCACCCAGCAGGCCTTGTCCGCGGGCGCATAGCGGAACCGGTAGGTGCTGCTCCAGCGCTCGCGGCTACCGCCGTTGGTGATCACGCTGAAGGTGCCTTCCTCGACCATTGCATACGCAAAAGGATCGCCGGCCAGGCCACCTCGGGTGGAACACGGCACCAGCTTGTCGTTGCGCGCAGCCAGCTGCCAGCGCCCGCGCCCGTCACCGCGCAGCAACAGCAGCACCCGGTTGGGTCCGTGCTGGCCAGGCACCAGCCCTTCCGGCGTCGGCTGATCGATGACCAGCAGCTGATACTCGATGCCATCGCCGTTGAGCTCGCCCCTGACGGCTTCCAGCAGGTTCGCACCGGACGGAACAAATGCCAGGGCATCGTCCATGTGTGCGCCAGCCCTGTCTTCCATCCCCTCCCACTCCTTCAATATCGTCTCGCCGATGCTCGCGTCGTAGGCAGGCATAGTGGCGTTGCCCAGTCGCGCCAGTCACCCTGCAGATGCGGATGATAGCTCCGGGAGCACCGTGGCAGCGACGGTGACAAGCGTCACCCATTGAGCGGGGGGACAGGGTCCTCATGGACGGGAAAGCTCCTGCAATCGGTAGCGCCGAAGCGTCATTTTTCTGACGCCAAGAGAGCTTAGCGCGAGGAGGTCGCTTGCGTCGAAGATCGAAAGCTTGAAATGGCGCTACCAGTCACAAAATTCGGGGCTGCGTCCACGAAGCAAGACGGTCGAAGGCGGCGCAACGCCCCCAAATCGCCCGTAGTCTCACGTGCAGTTGTTGAGTAGCAGAGAACAGGCTTTCGCATCGGCATCGATACATTCTCCCACTGCCTTTTCCTCCGCCTCGGGCAGTGTCCCGGCCACTGCAGAATAGGTCTGCTCAACGTCACTGCCACTACTGCGGGCACGGACCACTGCGGCGCACTGGCCAAGCGTGACAGCAGCCACCACTTTGCAGTCACCTGCTCCGCACTGACTGACCGCGGTGTCACGTGCATCACGCTCGTTCAACCCCAAATGGATCGCGGAGCCCTTCGGCGCACTGCCAGCGGCGATCGCGCTCCAAGAGTGGGCGATATTGGCCACCATGCGACTGTTCTTTTCTTTACGGTGCGGCGTCTGGCTGAGGCCACTCGTGCAATCAGGCGCGCAGCCTGTCTGGCGACTGCCGATGCAGGACCGCTGCCATGCTCGGGAGATTCGTGCTCGGCTGACCGCTTGGGGCACTCAGGCAACGCATTGACTCGACCGGCGCGCGCGTCTCCTGGTATGCCATTGCTCTGATATTCCTTGCCGCACGCCCTTGGTCAAAATTCATCAAACAATGGCTTGGTACAGTTCGAATAGAACACTTCACATCGTCCTGCGCGATCATTGCGGCACATTGCTTCCGACGCGGCATGCGCCAACTCGGGGGTAGCCCCTGTCCCAAGTCCCGCACGCCCGGCACCGGATCGCCCACTTGGAATGACCCAGGAAATACACTGATTGAAATAGCTCATGCTGACTGTGCAGTCTCGGGCACCTGAAGCCCCACACTTTGAAACTGCTTCGCGCTCAGCCTCATTCTTGGATCGCAACCCTGTTGAAACCCCGGCATCCTGAGTGCTCTTCGACTCCGCAATTGCCCCCCAGGTCTTGGTCCATTTGCCAGTCGGAGTTGCGAGACGGATCTCAGAGGGGGCAGCGCTTCCAGCGGCACCTCCCGGAATCGGCGCACATCCGCGCGCGCCCTGACCGCCAATAGGGTAATACCCGGGCGGGCAGTTTCCTTCTGCCCACGCACGATCAACACCACCCAACAGCAACAGACACGAGGCAAGCAGCACCCAATGTGCAATCAACTTCATAGCGAGCGTCCCTCCACCGTCTCCAGCCAAGCGAACAAACTAGGCAATTCCTGAATTGGCGTTCCCTCTGAGGCCAGAAGATGGATGCTGAGGCTCATGCCCACCTTGCAATCTTGGCATTACCGCCTGTCCCCCGCCCAACTGAGATCCCGCAGCTGAGGAAGGTGCCTCTGGCTTGTAACTCTGACCACCTCCCGTCGAACCCGGCGGCTGACCATTCGGGCCCGGCGATGCCGGTACTGCGCTGCCGCCTATCTGCGAATATGCCATGAAGCTGCCCAATGTTCCCTGGAAGAACATCGCCGCCATTGGGGGCGCAGTCAGAATCAGCGTGGTCAGGATCAGGCCCATGCCGCCTTGCTGCAGCGCCATGCTCGACATACCTTCGCTGAAATTCTCACCCATCAGCGTACCCGTCAACGTGCTTCCCCAAAAGGCGAACGCAACCTTGGACACCATTTTCATCGCAATGCCGGTCATGGCTGCCAGAACCGCCATGGAGAACATCGTGCCTATGCCGTAGAGCAGCCACTTCTGGAACAGCTGCTTGGTCTGGTCAAACAGCAAGCACAGGATGAACAGTGGCCCCAGGCCGATGAACAACGCCAGCGCGACCTCGTACAGCAGAAGCATTGAGCCAGCCGTGACTGCCGGACCACCCGTGCCCATACCAATGAACCACATGGCACGGGTCTTCGCGTTGTCCAGCGTCACGTCACTCATCACGTCCAGCGCGTCAACGCTGGATAGCGCCAGCTGCATGTACCCCAGGTTCTCATCGATCAGATCCTCCGGTGAGTCCTTCTTCCCGGTCACGACGTAAGTGATCTCGTTCTTCACGTCATTGATGAGAAAGCCATGCATCTCGCGACCGAACATACCCATGGTCGTGGCAACCGACACGATCAGCGCAGCCTTGGCCATGTTGGTCACGAGCACCATCATCGAATCGCGGCTGCGACCGGTGGCGATCCGGAAACCCTGAATCAGCACCCAGAGCGTCATGAGAGTCAGTGCAATGCCACCGACCCACGCCATCATGCGTCCAAGCAGCTTGACGCCGTACTCCGCGATTTCCTTATGCAGGTAATCGAGGATAAGCCGGAAGAACACAAAGTCCCCAATTGAGGATGACGCGTGCAGATTCTGCAGCATGTGCAGGGGGCCTTGCCCCAAGATGCCATCCATCAGCCCAAGATCCATAACTTCACCTAGAATGTGATTGCAGCTCGACCGGAGCAGCGTCTAATCAGTTGGAGAGCGCTGCCTTCAGTGCCGCGGCCTTCACTACGGTACCGAGAGGTGACTGGCCGGTACCCTTCAATGCGCGCTGCGCAAGAATCTGCTGCATCTTGGTCAGCGCCTGAATCTGCTTGTCATACCCTTCAGTCTTCTTTTCCCAGGTCGCAAAATCTGCCTGCATATAGGCATCAGAAACGACTGCATTCGCGGAGGCCTCTGCCATCGCACCCTCGCCGCTCCACAGATCACGGATATCCTTGATCCTGTCCAGCACCCTGCGCATGTCGGGCATCGTCTTCTGCACAACTTCCACGGTCTCGTTGTACTTCTGATTCTCCATGACCTGGATTGCAGCGCAGATGTTGCGCTGCTGGGCCACGATGTCCCCACCCGGGCTCAAGTCCAACGCAGTGAGGATACCGCTCAGGCTCATGATATTGCCGGCGCCGCAGCGCTCGGCGACATTCCACTCAAGCGGAACCGGCTCCAGCTTCACGCCTTGAGGCATCAGTGGCGAGGCGATGATCTGATTGAACTTCGCCAGCTTCTGCGCCCAGTTCTGAGTTGTTTCCAGAAACCGTTGCGCCTGGGTACTGTACTCGAGCAAGGCTTCCCCCTGAGCGGCAAGCGTATGGACCTCAGTCAGCGTGCTGTTGAAGGTATTCAAGCCAACCTCAACCACCGGGATGGTGTATCCCTTCACGGGGAAGCTGAGCAATGCGGCGACGGAAATCGCCATGGCGGTGGAACGGAGCCGGGAGACTGCACTCGGCGTCTTGGCAGTACGGGCAGTGGTTTCCATGTTCTTCTCCATCGAATTCAAAGGGCTTGCTGCGTTCACGTCTGTTGCGACAGTCATGCTGCAACCTCCTTGCTGTTGGATGCGGGCTTTCCGGAGCCCTTGCGGTTCTTGTAGAAATCTTCCAGCCACTGTTCCGGCGTCAGCTCATCCACCGTCACACGTGCACGCACGGCGGCGGTCTGCAGGACACGATGCATGATGTCGATGTTGTCGGTCGACGCCGAGATCACCGACAGGATGTCGTCCATGCCGCGCAGGTTGAGCTGGCAGACACTGGACGCATGACCCTGCTTGACCAGGAAGCAACGCGAGCGCTCGTCCAAGGCGGTAACCACATTGAACTCGGCCTCGGTCAGCTTCAGGCCATCCATGTAGTCGCTCTTGCTGGCGTTCGGGTTCGGCAGCAGGATCAGCGTGGCGGTCTGTTCGATCAGGGCGGCGGAGATATCGCTCTTCAGCGCATCCTCCGGGCTCTGCGTAGCGAAGATGCCCAGACCATTCTGCTTACGGATGGTCTTCTGCTTGTTCTTAGCGAACTCCTTCAAGCCACCTTCGCCGTCCAGGATCTTCCAGAATTCGTCCATCACGTAGATCAGCGGACGGCCGTCGATCAGCGACTCCAGGCGGTGCAGCAGGTAGTTGATGACCGGCACGCGGACTTCTGGGTTGTCGATGATGTCGGTGTAGTCGAAACCGATGATGTTGGCCTTGCTCAGGTCAACGGTATCGATCGGATTATCGAATACCCAGCCCAGCGAATTGCCCGAGGTCCAGCGGCGCATGCGCGCGTAGAGGCCATCGTCACCCATGTTGGGCAGGCTCTTCTGGAAGTTGGTCATGCTGCGCAGGTGCATCGGCGTATCGAGCATGCTTTCCACCGCGCGATAGATGTCTTCTTCCTCGCGGGCGCTGTACTCGCGCTTGCCGGCCAAGACCTTGATCAGGTCGGCCAAGAACTGCACGTTGGCTTCGTTGTTCTCGCACTGGAACGGGTTGAAGCCGGTCGGCGCGCCGTTCTCCAGGGCCAGGTAGTTGCCTCCGCAGGCACGCACGAAGATCTCCGCGCCGCGATCCTTGTCGAAGAAGAAGATGGTCGGCGACGGCTCGTACTTCTGCACCTGGCTGAGCAGGAAGTTGATCAGCGCGGTCTTACCGGTACCGGACTTGCCGATCACCATGGTGTTGGCGATCGCCTTCTCGCCCAGCGAGTTTTCCGACGGATGGGTCGCGTGGAAATTGAAGTAGTACGGCTGGCCGTTGGTGGTCTGCAACGTGGTGACGCAGTCGCCCCACGGATTGTTGTGCTGCTTGCCGGTGGCGAAGTTGTGCAGCGGCGACAGGCCCAGGAAGTTCAGCGAACTGACATTGGCCAGGCGAGTGCGGTAGCGCCAGTTACCCGGCAGCTGCGAATAGAAGGACGAGGTAACCGCCAGGTCTTCCTTGGTCGACACAAAACCGGCGTTGGACAGCTCGGCACGGGTCGAGGCGACGTTCTGCGAAAGCTTGGCCTGCGTGTCGCCGTAGACCGCCATGATGAAGTGGTATTCACCCAGCACGAAGTTGCCCGACGACAGCTGATCCATGGCCTGGTCCAGCTCGACGATCTGGCTGACCGCCTTGTCGCCGGAGGAGATCATCATGCCCTTGGTGCGGTCGAGCACCTTCAGCGCATCCTGACGCCCCATCGGGCTGAACGAATGGGTGATGACGTACTCGTAATCCAGGTACTTCAGGCCGTTGAGGATGCCCGGGTAGGTCCCCTCGGCATACTCCTTGATGTTCAGGATGGCGCCAAAATGGTTGGCGCCATTGGGGGTGTTGATCGCAAAATCGCCGGTCTTGGCCGAGAACATGTGGCGGCTGACAGGCAGGTAATCCTTGATCGGCGCCGACAGCACCGGCACCGGCTCATCGATGCGATTGATCAGGTAGCCGAACAGCTCCAGCGTTTCCGAGAACACCACACCGTTCTTGGCTTCGTACATGCCCAGGCGATACGGCGCGTAGTCGCGGATCACGGCCTCGACGTTGCCGGCCAGTTCCATCAGCTTCTCGACCGCCTGTTCCTGCTCGGCGCGCAGCTTGTCTACGTTCGCCGACTTTTCGACAAAGCGCTTACCGGCCACCACCGGGCGGTAGATCATGGTCAGGTACAGCTCGTTCTGCATGATGCGCTGCGAGGACAACATGCCCATGTACTGGTCGGACACGTCCTGGTTGAAGCGCTGCTTGTAGCTGCTCTTGCCCTTCAGCGTGCGGCGGCGACGGATGTCGTGCACCCAGAAAGCGACGTTGACGAAGTCCGGTGCGCGCAGGGTCTGCAGCAGGCGGTTGAACGTGTTGTGGCGATGCTCGAGCTCCCACTCCTCACGGCCGACGAACGGCAGTCCTTCCAGATGCCAGGTCATCAGGTAGTCGCCGCCCGTGGTCTTGACCACGTTCGGAGCGACATGCGACGACAACGGGATGAACTCACTGATGGAGGTGTCAGGGCTGAACATACGACTGCTTCCAAAGAGGTACTGCCAAGGAGTTTCAAGAGACTTGGCGGGCGAGAACGCCCGCCAGGCCGGATCCGGACCTCAATCCATTCGGGCCGGCTTGTTGCGGTAGTGATTGGGGTTGAACACCCACATGCCATCGTGTTCCGGCACGTTGCGCACCTTCAGCTTGAACATCAGGCGCAGGCCCAGCAACCGGAAGATCATTTCGTCACGCTTGGCCATGTGCCGCATGATGAAGATCGCCACCGGAATGGTGAGCAGGAACCAGAAGTTCGTGTACACGCTGAGGAGCAACAGCCCGCCCGCCACCATGAAAAATGGCAGGTAGGGCACGCCCAGGAACATCGCTGGACGCGTGCAACCGCGGAACAGGACGTTCTTATGCACTGTAGTACTGGATCGCGTTGTTGATCAGGTAGTACGTCGTGCTGCCGCCGGTGCACTTGCCGTCGCTGCCCTCGCCCAGCAGCATGCGCGCGATCTGGCCAGCGGCACCGATCAGCACGCCACCGATCAGGATCGGCGCGACGTCACCGATGCGCTTGTGCGCGAAGGCGATCTGGTAGCCGGCGAAGATCACCGCGATGGTCACCACGGCGATCGAGGCCATGTTCAGCAGGCCGTTGATGTTGGAGAAGAAACCGCAGACCTTCTTGTCGGTGCCGCCGAAGTCGGTGCCGGTGGCGAACACCTGCGGGGCGAACAGTGCGCCAACGAAGATCGTGGCCATCAGCAGGGTCTTCAGCGTGCGCTGGGCCTGGACGAGGTCGAGATTGGATCGCTTCATGGATTGATTTCCTTGTTGATGGACTAACACAACTGAATCGACCAGCCGGGGGACTGGCCGCACCACGACTTCGTCAGAACACGAAGGCCGCATCCCCTGCGGGAATCTGCTGCGCCGGCGCAGCCTGCACCGGTGCGTTGAATGAATTGTCGCCACCGGCGACAGGCTGGTTGCGCTCGCTCCAGGGCCGCAGCATCACGGGCCCCTCATTGCCGGCGCCGGCAGCGCCTGGCAACTGCTGCGGCATGGCCATCGCCTGCGCAGCACCCTGCTGAGGCAGTTGCTGCGGCATGCCACTGGCCTGTTGCTGCGGATAGGCGGCCCCTTGGGTGGGCTGCGCCTGCGGCTGCATCATCCGGTCCACCGAACCCAGCACTACCTTGGACAGTGCCTGGTCGGCGATGTTCAGCAGGCTGCCCCGCGCCATCGCACCGGTGGAGGGATACACGACATACGCGCGTGCCGGGTCTTCCGACGGCACGTACACCGGACCATTGGACTGCGCAACGATGCGGGCCTGCGCCGGAGATGCCAACTGCGGATGATGCTCGACCTTCATGCTGCGGCGTTCACCGCGACTCACCACGTCGATCGGCGCAACACCATTGCTGGCAAGCTGCTGCCCGCGGCGCATCGAGTCATAGACTTTCTGCACGTAGCCGTGACGGAAGCCGGTCTCGAAATTACCCGAGTAGTAGCAGCTGAACGACTTGCCCCAGTCACCGCCGGAGCGCTTGTAGCACTCGGCGAGAATGCGCGAACCCGCCTGCAGGTTCGGGCACTGCTGGAAGGCCTTCTCGTAGGAATCCAGGCCGTACTTGCCGAGGTTGTAGCGATTGACCTGGGCCAGCCCGATGGAGAAGTTGTAGCCCTTCTCTTCCAGCATGCGCACCGTCGCCAGCGCTTCATCCAAGGCCTTGGGCTGGCGCACCAGTGCGCCGCCGACCACGCCGATGGCGTAGGGATTGCGCGACGATTCGACGTTGATGACGTGCTGCATCACATCCATCGAGACGGCCATCTCCGGGCACGCCATCATTTCCAGTCCTGGCAGCATCCTTCAGCCCTCCTGCCCCTGGGCACGCCCAGGATTGAAGTCGATGCCGGTGATGTAGCGCGAACCGGCATGCGCCTTGATATGCACGACGATGTCGATGGTCATCATCAACAGTCGCTTGATCACGTTGAATTCGAGGCCCGAACCTTCGGTCGAGGCCTTCACCATCAATGCCAGCTGGTCCCAGGTCTGCTCCGGGCTGCCCGCGTGGCAACTGGTGATCGAACCCGGGTGGCCCGATGCGCAGTTGCGGATGAAGTAGAACGCTTCATCACCTCGCAGCTCTGCCAGGATGATGCGTTCGGGCTTCATGCGCAGGCACGCTTCCATGCAGCTCTTGGCGCTGACATTGCTGGTGCTTTGTCCACCCTTGGAATACAGCAGGTGCACGACATTGGGTTGGGTCAGAAACAGTTCGCGCGCGTCCTCGATCGTGACCAGGCGCTCGCTGTCCGGGATATGATTGACCAGCGCTTTCATGAAGGTGGTCTTGCCGCTACCGGTCGCACCGGATACCACGATGTTCTTGCGGTACATCACCGCACGCCGGAAGAACTCGGCGTACTCGCGCGAATGGCGCAGCTCCAGCAGTTCGCGATCCTGCTCGCTGATGCTGCCATCGCTTTCCAGGATCTGATTGAAGAAGCCGTCTTCGTGATACTGGCTGAGCGACTTGGTGTGCTTGGACGGCAGACGGATGGTGATCGACACCTTGCCAGCGTCACATGCGGGCGGAATCACGAACTGCGCACGCTGGCCGGTGGGGAACGTGAGCGACACGACCGGATCGGCATCGGTGATGCGCTGGCCGGTGTTGCTCTCGTTCACCACCGCCGTGCAGAACTGCCGGGCCCGCTCGAAGGTCAGGCTCGGCACGTCTACCCGCTGCCACCCCGCCCGGGTTTCCAGGTACAGCTCACCGGGACGATTGATGCAGATTTCCGTCACTTCCGGGGACGTCATGTACTCGGCGATGCCCAGCACTTCGTACTGATAGCGCAGGAAATCGCTGGAGACGAGGGCGAGGGGTGACACTTCGGCGTCCATGATCGTTCGTTGGGTTACCGGCGGGGGTGGAGCACGTTGGTGAAGTCGACGTCCTTGGCAACGTAGACGTTCACGATCGTGCCCTGGTTGATGGTGACGGTCGGCGGACGGCGGTTGCTGCTGAGTGCCTCGTTGGCCAGGCGCTCCATCGTGCGTGCGGTAGCACTCTCATAGGGCGACTGCACCGTCATGCCGTTGTTGGCGATGGTGGTCGTCTCCGGACCGTGTTCGGCGGCTGCGTACTTGAAGGCATCGGAAATCAGGCTGATCATCAGCGCCGAGGCGATACGACTGCCCCAGTGCGCGCTGTACTGGCCCGGATGACCGGCGCCACCCAGCTGATCCACGCCCGGGCTGGACATCGCAACGTCGATGCCATTGGGAGTGGTGATGCGATCCCAGATCACTTCCACGCGCTTGCCCATCGGACCGCCGCCGTAAGCGCCATAGATCTTGGAGCCCTTCGGCAGCAGCAGGTTGCGACCATTGATCGAGTACACCGGCTCGGTCAGCAGGCACGAGGTATAGCCGGCGAGATCGGTGATGATGCGGGTTTCCAGCACGCAACGCAGGTAGGTGCCACGCACCAGCAGCGCATCGGGGCTCTGGATGTAGGTGGCACTGGAGACGTCTTCCACGTCCGGCCCACGGCGGATCTTCTGCTGCCCCTGCTGGTTGGGCATCATGTTCGCAAGCAGCGCCTGGCGGGTCTGCTCGTCGATCGCACTGCGCTGCGGTTGCGCGCGATTGCCTGCCGCAAGCGCGGCATCATCCACGCCGGCCATCCGGCGCTCGACCAGCGTCGGCCCACGGGGTTCCATGGCTTCCGGCCGGGACGCGATGGGCACCAGCTTCGGACCTTCGTCCTGCGACATCGGCGGAAGCATCGGAATCGGTTCGGCGGCAGTCGGCGGCGCCTGCGGAGGCGGCGCAACGTCCGGCAGTGTCGGCGTGCTGGCACGTGCGACATCCGGCACCTTCTGCGCGGCGTCATCGCCCTCCTGGCCCTTGCGGAACAGCAGGAAGCCCATGGCCACCAGCAGCAGCACGATGCCACCGAGGAACATCAGCGCCTTGCGGTTCAGCCGCTGCTCTTCGGCCGAGCGCAGCTGCGGTGCGGCCGCATCCAGATCCGGCGCAGGCTCGGCCTGGGTCGTGCCGAAGTACGGGTTCGACTGCGCGTCCGGGGCACCTTGTGCGCCGTACGGGCTCTGGCTCTCGTCGCGTCCGTTGTTCGGGTCGTTTCCGGGAGTGTTCTGCTGGCTCATTTCTTCACGTTCCTTCGCAGGCCGACGACGAAGTCGCCGTGGCGGATGACCAGGTACGGGTGCGTCCCGTGCACGATCAGCGTATTGCCTTCAACCGTGGTGTTGACCACGAAGTCTTCACCGTATTCCGTTTCGCGACCGAACACCGCCGGGAAGATGCCGGTCTTGTACTCCGGCGAATTCGGCAGTTTCAGGTAGGTGAAACGACCATCGTCATAGGCGTTGACCGGGATCAGCCACCCCATCTTCTTCGCCTTGCTGGTCGAATAGGAGTAGTTGAAGTTGTACTGGCGGTCCTTGGCCAGTTCAGAGCTCAACAACGGCTTGGCCTCTTCCTCGACCGCCTCCTGGGCGACGCCGAACACGGTGTCGTTCGGATAGACGAAGGCGATCTTGTACTGCACGCCTGCGCGACGGGCCTGTTCCAGCTGGCGCCAGTCGGTGGCCACCACCTTCAGCTCGAAGATGTAGGAATGGGTCTCGGTGCGTACCATCATGTTGGTGTCGACGTCGACGTTCTTCGGCTTGAGATAGAACACGTTCTCGCGACGGGTCAGTTCCCAGCCGCTGCTGAAGCCGGTGCTGTAGTCGAGGATCTTCTCGTTCGGGCTCAACTCGATCTGGGTGGTCAGGCCCAGGCCGGTGCGAACCGGATAGATGCGGTCCTTCTCGTACTCGTAGTGGTCAACCGCCTGCGCCATCGCCGCTGCTGAGAACAGCAACGACAACATCGACAGCAGCGCCAGCGCGCTTCCCCTGATATTTCGACTACTCATCGGTTGCTTGCTCCATCAGCAGTTCCGGTGGAATTGTTCTGCGCCGGCCTCATGGCCGGCTGTCCGGGCATGGCCTGCCCCGGCATTGCTTGCCCCTGCACCGGCTGGCCCGGCATGGGTTGACCCTGTACAGGCTGGCCCGGCATGGGTTGGCCCTGTACAGACTGGCCCGGCACCTGGCCGTTGGCCGGAACCGCGACCGGCTGGCCGGTAGCCGGATCGATCATCGTGGCCGCGGCCGGATTGTTGGGATCGTAGACACCCTGCGCCTGCTGCGCGGCCTGCGCGGCCTGCTGCGCCTGCGCCTGCATGGCACCGTCATCCGGTACCGGCACGCCACGCGAGTAGTCGTTGTCGACACGGTATTCGGTGACCTGGAACGCCAGCGGGTTGAGGATGCGATCCTGTTCGGACAGCGCCAGGTTCTGGTTGTAACCGAAGCGCATCGTCACCAGCTGGTTGTCCAGGTAGGTGGCGACGCCAGTGCGCTTGTCCAGCAGGCTGCGCTGGATGCGCACCGAAGCGCCGCGGAAGCTGCCGTTCGGCTCGGCGCCCAGCGGCGTGATGCTGAGGATCTTGACCCGGATGGCGCGCTCGCGGCCATACATCACGAACGGGTTCTGCGGATTGTTGCCGGCATAGCGCACGCGCATGGACTGCGCCACCGGATCGGTGGACATCACGAACACCAGTTCCCAGTCGCGCAGACCCATCACCGCCGAGTCGTACGATTCGCGCGCGAGCACGTACTGGGCGACGTTGCTGCGATTGATCGCTTCGTTGGTGGTGATCGTCTCGCCCTGGAAGGTGCCACTCAGGCGCGCGACCGTCGCGGTGCCGGTGTAGGCATCGGCCATCACCAGGAACGGCACCTTCTCCTTCAGCGGCAGCATGTAGTAGTAGCCGCCCGCGAGGGCGAGCGACATCAGCAATGAGCCTGTGGCAACCCACCACGCACGTCGCTCGCTGCGGCGTGCCATGTCGGCCACGGTGATCTCGTAGCTGACCGCCTTGGCGACCGACTGCTCGACCTTGGGACTATTGCCGGGATCCTTCTTGCGGAACATGGATTCTTCCGTACTGCTGAAACATCAATGGGCATGGCACCCCTGCGACAGGCGCGGGGAGCGGCACGTTCGATGATTTCGAGGTGGACTCAGGTGCCGCTGCTGGACTCAGAGCCCTGCGCCGACGCGGTCGGCGTCGAGCCTGCGCTCTGCACAACGATCTGGTTGCCAACGATGGAGACGGAGATGCCCTGCGCCGCATAGGCTGCGGTCAGATCGATCACGGCCTGCTGTGCATTGGTGGTGTCGATGTTCGAGACCGCGCCGAACAGGGTGAAGTCCGAGCTGAGGCGGTAGTCCAGCGTGCGTCCGGAATCCTTGGCCCAGCGCTCGAGCATGGCTTTGAGCGTGCCATCCATCGGCGAGGCCTGGTAGACGTAGCTGGAGTACAGCGGGATTTCGGTCGTTGCCGCAGCAAAGCGGTTGACCGGCTTCCAACGGCCTCCGAAATCGGGAGCGGACTTGGTGGCACAACCTGCCACCATCAGCGCCGCCACTGCGGCGATGGACATTTTTGCGATAAACGCCTGATTCATACGGGCTTCACTTTGACGTACGAAAAAGCAGTTCCGAGCGTTGGATCCCTGGTCGTCCGGCGCTGCATGGCGCACGCCGGAAACGGGGAGACGCGCTGGATTGCAGCACACCTGCCCCGGCTCCCCTGCAGCCTTGCGGCTGCCAACCAGGTTGCAGGCCGAGCGACGGACTTCAGCCGCCACGCACCTGCACACCCTTACCAACGTCGAAACCATCCTTGTTTCCATGGCACAAACTCCTGGCCACCCTACTGCTGAAACTTTGACACCCGGCACATATTTCCGGACCTCAAACATAGGGTCGCACAACCACGCGTCAATTCCATGTCAGGAAAACCTGAAAATCTATCTCTCCGTGCTATTTTTTTGACGAAGCTCACCAATTCACGTTACTGAATACGAATGAAGTTCACATTTTTACATCTGTGAATTCAGACTTTGAGCATCGGAACGTCCACCTTCGGCAGCAGTCTCGAAGTGAAGTAACGGTCCTTGTAGTACCGGATCTTGTCGCACTTCACCGGATGCGGTATGCCCTCGTACAGGAACACCTCCATGTCCGGCCCCATCGCCTTCAGCTCCTGCGGCAGCATCAGCGCGCGCCGTTCCTCGGTGAAGTTGTGGGTCTTCTCGCGGGCATGGGTGACGTTCTTCTTGCGCACCGTGGTGTAGCCCAGCATGTCCGAGTAGTCGTTGGCATCCTGCTGTTCGCGCGGCGCGTACAGGATCTGCAGGGCGTGGTTGGTGATGATCGTGCGCGAGACTTCCCGGCCGTAGGTGGCATCGAGCTGCGACATGCTCTGGATGATCGGCAGCAGGCGGATGTTATAGCCCGCCATGTAGGACACCGCCGAGGCGATGATCTCCACTTTGCCGATCGAGGTGAATTCGTCCATCAGCAGCAGGCACTGGTACTTCAGGTCCGGGTTGGACTTGGGCAGTTCCTTGGTGTTGAGGTTGATCAGCTGGCTGAAGAACAGGTTGATGATCAGCCGGCTCTCGGCCAGCTTGTTCGGCTGGATGCCGATATAGATGGTCATCTTCTTCTTGCGGACGTCGGTCAGCAGGAAGTCGTTGCAGCTGGTGGCCTTGTCCAGCACCGGATTGATCCAGGGGTTCAGCGGCTCCTTGAAGGTGCCCAGGATCGAGGCGAAGGTCTCATCGGCCTGCGACAGCATGTTGGCGAACGCCGAACGTGCGTTGGCACTGAGGAACGATCGCTCCGACAGGGTCTTGAGGTACTTCTTCAGTTCGGTGCCGTCACCAGAGGACAACCGGTACACCGCGCCCAGCGTGGGCGTGCCCGAGCCGCCCGGGAAGCCACTGCTGCGCTCGTCGTCCCAGTTCTCGAACAGGTACAGGGTGAAGGCCATGAACGCGTTGCGTGCCTGGCTGACCCAGAATTTCTGGTCCTCGGCCCCGTCCGGATACAGCATCGCAGCGATGCTCATCAGGTCCGAGACGCGGAAGGCCGGATCGTCGGAGACGTAGCTGAGCGGGTTCCAGCGGTGCGTGCGCCGATCCTCGGCGAAGGGATTGAACAGGTAGATCTCCTGGCCCTGGCTGGCGCGCCAGCCGCTGGTCAGGTCGAAGTTCTCCTGCTTGATGTCCAGCACCACCAGTGATTCGCCGTACTCCAGCAGGTTCGGGATGACCACGCCCACGCCCTTGCCCGAGCGGGTCGGCGCGGCCAGGATCACGAACTGCTGGCCATCGAGGCGCACCAGCTTGCCGCCATGGCTGCCGACCACGATGCTCTGGCCGGTCTTCTTGAACATGCCGTGCTTGGCCAGGTCGGCACCGGTGGCGAAGCGCGCGTCGCCGTGCAGCGAGCGCTTGTCCTTCTTCAGCAGCAGCACCAGGCCGGTCACCAGCAGCACCAGCAGGGGCAGGCCGAAGCCCACGTAGCCGGCCCATTTGATCTTGCCCACGAAGGGCGCAACCTGCGGTTGGCCGATGGCGTGGACGTACTGGTAGTAGGTGTTCCAGGTGAACAGCTGGGTGTCCAGCCCCAGGAACAGCAGGGTCAGGTAACCGGAAAACACGAAACCAAGCAGCAGGGTCGCCAGCGTGATGATGGCGATGAGCAGATACTTCTTACTGGGCAACACCCGAATCCTCCATGATGCGCACGCGGCGCGACGGCCTAGCGGTGGCGCCAGCGCGACGCCTTCTTCCGCAGGTGGTTCTCGTTCTCCAGCCCGGGCTCCTCGCCCTCCTCACGCACCAGTTGCAACAAGCGTTGGCGCGCTTCGGCCAGTGATATCAGGTCGGTCAGACGATCCCCATCGTCGGCGACGACCGCATGGCCGACCACATCGCCCGGAGCGTACACCGGCGCGTAGGACACCGCTACCAGCTGATAGCGCCCGCGCGACTCCAGCACGTGCCTGAACTCCTGCATCGATCCGCCTCCTTGTTTGAGCAACGCCACAGTCCCCTGCACCGCCATCATGCCCGCTGGCATGTCGTCTGCACATGCACATCGGCGGCAGGGATCGGCGGCCCCTCCCGCAGCGGAGGCTGCAGCGCCACCGATCAAACACTGATTTACCCCCAGCGCGGCTGCTCCTGCTGCGGTGCAGCAGTACAATGTCTGGCTCCCCGCCCCCATCGCGCCCCCGCATGAGCCCCAACTCTTCCCTGGCTGCGCGGCTGACGCCCCGTCAGCGCACCCTGATCATCCTCGCCCTGTCGCTGGGTGGCTTCGCCATCGGTACCAGCGAGTTCGCCAGCATGGGCCTGATGCTGGAGATCAGCCGTGGCCTGTCGATCTCCGAAACCCAGGTCGGCCATCTGATCAGCGCCTACGCCATCGGCGTGGTGGTCGGCGCCCCGATCCTCGCCTTCGTCGGCGCCAGCTTCCCACGCCGCAAGCTGCTGCTGGCGCTGATGGGCTTCTATGCCATTGGCAACCTGGCCAGCGCGCTGGCACCGAACTACGGCACGATGCTGGTGGCGCGCTTCGTTGCCGGCCTGCCGCATGGCGCCTACTTCGGCGTGGCGATGCTGGTGGCCGCGGCGATCAGTCCCGCCGGCCAGCGCGGCCAGGCGATGTCGCGCGTGCTGCTGGGCCTGTCGATCGCGATCCTGGTCGGCAACCCGCTGACCACCTGGCTGGGCCAGCAGCTGAGCTGGCGCACCGCCTTTGCCCTGGTCAGCGTGCTGGCCATCGCCACCGTGGCGATGATCGCGCGCTTCCTGCTGCCGGACCCGGATGAAGTGCGTACCTCGCCGATGCGCGAGCTGCGCGCCTTCAACACCACCCAGGTGTGGCTGGCGCTGGCGATCGGTGCGGTCGGTTTCGCCGGCATGTTCTGTGTGTTCACCTACCTGGCACCGACCCTGGTGCAGGTCACCGGCGTGGCCGAATCGTGGATGCCGCTGGCGGTGGGCGTGTTCGGCATCGGCGCGATCATCGGCAACATCGCCGGTGGCTGGCTGGTGGACAAGTTCCACTTCAAGGCCGCCGCCGTGGTGCTGCTGTGGTCGATCGTGATGTTGCTGCTGTATCCGCTGGCCGCGCAGTCGGTGTGGACCATCGGCCCGATGATCATCACCGTCGGCACCATGGGCGCGCTGGCGGCGGTGCTGCAGACCCGCCTGATGGACGTGGCCGGTGAAGCGCAGACGCTGGCAGCGGCCTCCAACCACGCCGCGTTCAATACCGCCAATGCGCTCGGCCCGTGGCTGGGCGGCATGGCGATCAGCGCCGGCTTCAGCCCGGCCAGTACCGGCTATGTCGGCGCAGCCACCGCGATCGGCGGCCTGCTGCTGTGGTGCGTGGCAGTGACGCTGGACAAGAAGCGCAAGACTGCCGTCGCCGGCAGCCACTGAAGAAACCGCGCCGGGTCGTCAGCCGCTGCCCAAGCGGCGGCGGCGATCCGGACGCAGCAACGCGGTATCGCCGGCCGCCAGGGTCGGCCGCGCCAGCTCGCCGCGCTTCACGCGGTCCAGCACCCGCCGCGAATTGGCTGCACAGTCGATGCCGTCCGGCCGTGCCTGGATGTCCTCGATCAGGGCCAGCAGGTGCGCCCGGCTCTCTGCCAACCGCAGCTGCAATGCCTCGATGTCGGCCACCTTCTGCTGCAGCATCGTGATCAACGCATCGTGCTGCCACTGGCCCATGTCCGGCGGCAGCAGGGCGCGGATCTCTTCCAGGCTGAAGCCTGCACGCTGCGCGCCCGTGATCAGCTCCAGCAGCAGCACCGCCTGTTCCGGGTAGTCACGGTAGCCATTGGCCTGGCGCTGCACCACCAGCAGCCCCGCGTCTTCATAGAAGCGGATGCGCGACGCCGCGAGGCCCGTGAGGCGGGCCAGCTCACCGATCTTCATCTGTATGAATCTTCGACATCGGAGCCTGTTGACCTTCAATCAAACTTGAAGGTTAGCGTAGCGCCATTCCCCTGTCCTGGAGCTGTCCGATGTCGCTGTTCTCGCCCCTGGCACTGCCCTCCGGTGCCGTCATCCGCAACCGCATCGCCAAGGCGGCGATGGAGGAAAACATGGCCGACGCCGACCACGCGCCTTCCGCTGCGCTGCTGCAGCTGTCCCAGCGTTGGGCCGATGGCGGCGCAGGGCTGATCATCACCGGCAACGTGATGGTGGATGGCCGTGCCATGACCGGGCCCGGCGGCGTGGTGCTGGAAGATGATCGCCACCTCGACCGTTTCATCGCCTGGGCAGAAACGGTGCGCTCGCGGGGCGCGCAGATGTGGATGCAGATCAACCATCCCGGGCGGCAGATGCCGGCCGCGCTCGGCCAACCCGCACTCGCGCCGTCAGCCGTCGCCCTGGAGATGGGCGCGCTGTCCAGACAGTTCGCACCGCCGCGGGCGATGACCGAGGCGGACATCGAAGAGGTGATCGCCCGCTTCATCCGCAGCGCCGAGCTGGCCGAGCGCGCCGGCTTCAGTGGCGTGGAGATCCATGCCGCACACGGCTACCTGCTCAGCCAGTTCCTGTCGCCCCTGTCGAACCGCCGCGACGACCGCTGGGGTGGCAGCCTGCACAACCGTGCGCGCCTGCTGCGGGAGATCGTGCAGGGCGTGCGCGCCACCGTGTCACCCACGTTTGCGGTGGCCGTGAAGCTCAACTCCGCCGACTTCCAGCGCGGCGGCTTCTCGCCCGAGGATGCGCGCGAAGTGGTGGAAATGCTGGCGCCCCTCGGCGTGGACCTGGTCGAGCTGTCCGGTGGAAGCTACGAAGCGCCGGCCATGACCGGTGCCGCGCGTGACCAACGCAGCCTGGCCCGCGAGGCCTACTTCCTGGAGTTCGCGCGTGAGATCGCCACGGTGGCGACGATGCCGCTGATGGTCACCGGCGGTATCCGCCGTCGCGCCGTGGCCGAGCAGGTACGGGACAGCGGTGTGGCCATGGTCGGCATCGCCACCGCGCTGGCGATCGAGCCGGATCTGCCGCAACACTGGCAGCAGGGACGCGATCCGGTGCCGACACTGCGCACCATCGACTGGCGCAGCAAGCCGTTGGCCGCCAGCGCACACATGGCAGCGGTGAAGTACCAGCTGGGGCGGCTGAGCCGGCGCCGCCCCACCGCGCCGGGTGTCTCACCGGTGTGGGCGCTGCTGTTGGCACAGGCTGCTGGCAAATGCCGGACCCGCCGCTACCGGCGCTGGATCGGTGCACGCGCAGGCGGATACTGAGCGGGCAGGCTTCTCATCGCTGAAGCGATGCTCCACCATCTGCATGATTGGCGGCAGCCCGTCGCCGGTCGCAACAGGCAGAAGGAACCCTCGTGGCAGCAGGACCAACCAGGAACCGCGAAAAGCTGCTCGATGACCTGCTTTCGCTGGGCCGCAACTGGGCGCTGGCCATCGCCATCGCAGGCGCCGGGGCCGCGGTCCATTACAGCGAGTCGGTATACGAAGCAGGAATGTGGCGCGGCCTGCTGCCCACGCTCTGCTTCCTGGTCGCCATCGTCTGGATCGTGCTCAGCATCATCCGCTTCGACCTGACCATCCAGCAGCACTTCGAGCGGAAACTGTCGCGCTGGCTCAGCCGCCTGCTGTATGTCGTGCTGCTTGGCACCGGCATCACCGCCGTGTTCTTCGTCACCGAACTGGCGGAGAACAACCACATCGCGCGGATGTGCGACTCGGTGGCCAACGAACCCGGCAGCCGCATCCACAGGTCGGCCGAATGCCAGCGCCTGTACCAGCATCGCGCAGCGTACCGGCAGCGTCTGGAATCGGCCGAGGGTGAGTTCGACTGAACGGGCTTCATCGCGGTCTTCGCGCGCGATGAACACATTTCGTGGATGTGCATTTCGGCACAGTGCAGCCGACGCCGCGCTCTCGGCCCGCACCGGACCCGCAATGCACCACCACCACGCACCTGCCCGCCATGATGCCATCGCCCTGCAGGCCGGCATGCTGGGCAGCGTGTTGGGCGTGGCGTTGTTCAAGGCCATCGCATTGTCTGCGTTGGCAGCCGGTTCGATGATGGGCATCGGGCTATGGATGGCAGCCTGCGCGCTGCTGGCGGCGTGGGCGCTCGCAGCCTATCTGGCCTGCCTGGCACTGAGCCGACGCGTGTTCGTGCTGATGTTGGTGCTGTGCACGGTACTGATGATCTGCATTGCCTGATCTGGCAAGGGCCGGACTATCGCGTAACTGTTACAAAATAACAAGTGCAGTTGGTCCGATTGTGCGTGCCCGGTGTCGCGGATTTGAATTCCATGGCCATCCCGGCATCACCCGAGACCACCCCATGGACCTGCAGCTCCCACTCCGCGCCACTCTCATTGCCATCTCCCTGGCGTCGCTCAGCGCCTGCGCCACCTATGACGACAGCAACATGCATCAGGCCTGCCAGGAGTCGCCCCAGCTGAAGGACCTGCCACGCGAGGTCGCTGCCCGCGAGAGCCGCTGCAACAAGGGCATGGAAGTGTGGTCGAGCGAGCGCAAGGGCAGTGACAAGCCGATCGACCTGAGCGGCAAGAAGAAGGATCTGTAACCGGGATCGGCGCAGCCAGCGTCGGCTGCGCCGCTGTCACACGGGTCAAGCCGCGGCCGCCGGACCGAACCATCGCTGCAGGGCCTCACGCAGCCCAGCCTCGGTGTCACCGGCATTGCAGGCCCAGGCAACGATGCCATCCGGGCGCACCAGCACTGCGCCCAGGCCCAACGGATTGTCCTCGGCCGCCATTACGCTGGCAACGCATCGTCGCCAGCCTTCGGTGACGGCCCCCAAGGAAGCGGCCAGGCCGAACTGCAGCAACACGCCCTGCCCCGTCCGCAGTGCTTCACCCACGCGACGACCATCGGCCAGCCGGACCTCGGGCGTGCTGCGCCCGACCAGTGGATGGACACCGCCCAGGTCCACCTGCTGCACAACGCCCCAGACCCGCTCGGCCAGATACGTGGCACCGTCAGGGGTGTCGGCCAGTTCGGCGATCACCGCCGCCAATGCGCGCGAGCCGGCGCCCGGCCGCATCAACGCAACCTGTGCACGCGACCAGTCCAGCACTTTCGCACCGATCGGGTGCCGCTCGGCCGTGTAGCTGTCAAGCAGTCCATCATCGGCGGTACCGCGCACCACCGCCGCCAGTTTCCAGCCAAGATTCATCGCATCGCCGATGCCAAGATTGAGTCCCTGGCCGCCCAGCGGCGAGTGCACATGCGCCGCATCCCCGGCCAGCATCACGCGGCCGATGCGATAGGTCTCCGCCTGACGCGCGCCATCGGTCCAGGTGCTCGACAGCTGCAGCGCGGTGATCGCTACGTCGCGACCAGAGACGCGCCGCAACAGCGCCTGTGCGGCCTCCTGGTCGAGTGGCGTGCGATGGCCCGCGCCACCGTCGAAGTCGGCCAGTGCCACCACGCCCGGTGGATTGAAATTGCACATGCCTTGATCGGTGTATTGCCGACCTGGCGTCAGCATCGTCGGATCGTCCAGCTCGACCAACAACGAGTGCCCGGTGAATTCAGGGGCAGTGCCGACGAAGCTGAAACCGCACTGCTTGCGCACGGTGCTGCGGCCGCCGTCGCAGCCCACCAGCCAGCGTCCTCGAACCGTTGCTCCCGCAGTCTCGACGGCCACCTCCATTTCACCGGGGTGGACCGCCTGTACCGCACAGCCGCGCTCGATGCGCACACCCAGTGCGATCGCACGCTCGACCAACACGGCTTCCAGCGCCTGCAGTTCCACCGCCATCTGGATGGGCACCGGCGTCGGCAGGCGATGGCGCCAGCGTGCACTGTCCACGTTGTCCAGGGCGAAAGGAATGCCGGCGAAGTGACCGCCCAGCGGTCGCGGTTGCGCCAGCCAATGGGCGGTGCCCGGCGGCGGTGCGCCCTTGTCCGGCTTCAGCACCTGGAGCGAGGCCACCGCGTCCAGCAGGCCGCGTCGATCCAGTGCCTCCAGGGTGGGCGCGTTCAAGCCGCGCAGACCAAAGGGCAGCCGCTTCAAGGGTGTCTCGGGTGACCCTGCCTGCTCCAGCAGCATGACCGAACAGCCGGCCTGGGCCAGCTCGCAGGACAGGAACAGGCCGACCGGGCCGGCCCCGGCGATGACGACGTCGTACAACATGGGATTTCCCTGTGAGCGCCGGGCCGGCGCTCTGGCGGCGCCAATGTTACACTCGGTGTACGTTTCCACAAGTGAACCGCCCATGACCCCGCCGCCGGGCCGCCGCGAGCAGCGCAAGACCGAGACCCGACAGACCATTTCGGACGCCGCCACCGAGTTGATCATCCGTCATGGCTTCGAATCGGTGTCCATGTCCGAGATCGCCGATGCGGCCGGGGTCTCGCGCAAGACGGTCTTCAATTACTTCGCCAGCAAGGAAGACCTGGTGTTCGACCGCGATGAGGAGGCCCGCACCCTGCTCCGCGAGGGCATGACGGCGCGCCGCGGCATGACTCCGCTGGCCGCGTTTCAATCGCTGGTGCGGGAGCTGCTCGGCAGCGGCCATCCCCTGCTGCGGATCAATGCCGGTGCGGCGGCCTTCTGGTCAACGGTGGCCGACAGCCCGGTGCTGGTGGCGCACGCGCGACGGCTGCAGGCACTGCTGGCAGACGACCTGGCGCAGCTGATGGCCGACGCCGCCGGCCGGCCGGCGGATGACGCCGAGGCACGCCTGGGCGCGGCGATGCTGCTGGCGTCGATGGTGGCGGCCTATCAGAAAGGAATGGCCAGCCAGCAGGCTGGCGAGGATCCGCGCCAGGCGATGCTGCAGCTGATCGTGCGCGGCGGTACCGGCGTGCTGGTGGCCTTGGCCGGTACCCCGTATACCGATCCGGGCCTGCGTCCATAGCGCATTCGGGGGATAGGTTTCGAAGTATTGCAAATGCTAATCTTTCTCATTTGCAGCCGACCCCGACCTCCCATGCCCCTTCCAAACCCGCTGAAGCGCGCGCTCTGCCTGGCGCTGCCCCTTTCCCTGGCTACGCCTGCACTGGCCTCCGCGGCCCCCGATGACGCCCCGAAGGACCTGGACAAAGTCGAAGTCCGCGGCCGCGCGCAGACCCTGTACCGCGCCAACGATGCGGGGGTCGGCACCCGCACCGATACCCCGCTGGAACTGGTACCGCAGTCGATCCAGGTCGTGCCGCGCGAACTGATCGACGACCAGGCTGCGCGCCAGGTCACCGATCTGTACCGCAGCATCAGCGGCATCAGCTTCTTCAGCTATGCCGGCGTCACCCTGCGCGGTTTCCGCCAGGAGAACGTGCTCTACGACGGCCTGCGAGGCGACCCCTATGCAGGCTTCTCGGTGCCGCAACTGTTCAACATCGAACGCGTGGAAGTGCTGAAGGGGCCGGCCGGTGCGCTGTACGGCGGTGGTGATGCGGGCGGGGTCATCAACTACGTGACGCGCAAGCCCAAGGCGCGCGCCGAACGCCGCATCGAGCTGCAGGCAGGCGACAAGGACTTCCGCGCCGGATCGATCGAAGGCACCGGCCCCTTGAATGCCACCGGCAGCATTCGCTATCGCGCCGGCCTGTATGCCGACGGCGAGCAGGGCCTGCGCTGGAATGCCGACAGCGAAAGCGTGATCGGCGATGCATCGCTGGCCTTCGACGTTGGCCAGACCGGCCAGCTGGTGCTGCAGTTCACCGACATCACCCAGAACCTGGGCGGCAACCGCCTGCGCGGCGTGCCGGTGAACGACACCGGCAGCTTCCTGGCCGACCGCCGCTGGAACCACAACGAGGCCAGTGACTTCCTCGACATGCGCGCCAGGGTGGCGCTGGCGCAGTACCGCTTCGCACCGCGCGACAACCTGGACGTGGACCTTGCCGCGCGCTGGTTCAGCAACAACGAGCACCAGATGTACCACGAGCCGATGGGGCTGATTGATCGTGACCGCGATGGCGTGGCCGAGTGGATGACGCGCCAGCTGCGCAACCAGATCCGTGACAACGAGGCCTTCACCGCCAGCGGCAATGCCGTATGGCGGATCAACACCGGCCGTATCGAACACAAGGTGCTGTTCGGTGCCGACGTGTATCAGCTCGACGCCGACTTCACCGCGCAGACCGCCAACAGCGCCGACCTGGCACGCGGCGCCGGCCCGGTGCGCGGCATCGACCTGTTCAATCCGGTCTATGGCGCAAGCACGTGGCACGACTACAACCTGGCGGCGCTGCCCTGGCGCAGCACCTCCACCCGCAGCAAGCGCTACGGCGGCTATCTGCAGGATGAGCTGGCACTGGGCACGCGCTGGCACGTGCTGGCCGGGCTGCGCTGGGACGGCTTCAAGGATAAGGACCGCATGGGTGGCAGCAGTGTGGATGGCAACGATCTCAGCTGGCGCCTGGGCAGCACCTTTACCGTGCGGGACGGCCTGAACCTGTATGCCAACGTCGCCAGCGGTTTCGTGCCGCAGAGTGCCGCCAACCAGAACCCCGCGGCCGGCGGACCGTTCGATGCCGAGCGCAGCAGGCAGTGGGAAGTCGGCATGAAATCCCTGCTGGCCGACCGCGTGACCTTGAACATGGCGGCCTACCGCATCGACCGCAGCAACATCGTGCAAGCCACCGGCGAGGTGATCGGCGGGGTAAACCAACTCGCTGCACTGGGCCTGGTGCGCAGCACGGGCATGGAACTGGACCTGCTGGCCGACGTGACCGAGCGCTGGGTGGTGAATCTGACCTACGCCTACAACGACGCACGGGTGAAGGATGCTGGACCGAATGGCATCACCAATGCCTCCGGCGACCGATTCGCCAATGCGCCGCGCAACAAGCTGGGATTGTGGACGCGCTACGACCTGCCTTCGATCAACTCGGCCATCGGCTTCGGCGCCGATCATGTCGGCGAGCGTGTCAGCCTGGATGGGCAGGCGGTGAAGGCCTATACCGTGTTCGACATAAGCTGGAAAACCACGTGGAAGCAGTGGCAGTTCCAGGCCAACGTCAAGAACCTGCTCGACAAGGTATATGCGGCCAGCGGCTTCATCGAACGCAACGGGCATTTCCCGGGTGAGCCGCGGCGGGTGTATGTGCAGGCAGCCTACAGCTTCTGACGCTGCGCGGCAGAGCGCGCCAAGGGGAGGTGCAACCCACCTCCCCTGCCCGCGTCAGTGTGAGCAGGACACCAGCATCGAGCGGGTGGCCATCTGGGTGGAGGTGAACCCGTTTTTGTTGCCCACGGCGATGGCATTGCCGTCGTCGCCATCCTTGCTGAAGACCACATAGCCGCTTGGGCACATCTGCCCGGCCTTCTCGTAGCAGCCACTCCAGGAGCTGGAGCCGCTGCAGTCGATGGAAACGCCACGGCGTCCATCGGGGGTGACGGTCATCTTGGCGGTGGTGCAGCCACTCAGCGCGGCAACGAACAACAGCGGGACGAACAACTTCATGGGCACTCCAGGGGTTGGGGATAAGCGGACGAGCGCCAAGGCTGGAGTGCCCGGATTGCGCGAACCTTGCGCCGGGTGGTCCGCGCCGCAGCGGTGTTGCGGCGTCACCGGCAGGGCTCGAAGGCACGCCATGTTCACGCAATGTTCCTGTAATACGGTGCCGGCGCGTTCAGACGCCCCCTGAGTTCCCTTCCCGCCCGATTCCCGCCGATGCACATCCTGCTGATCGAAGACGAAGCCGAACTGGCTGCCACCCTGAAGTCTGCCCTGCAGCGCGAGCGCTACGTGGTGGACGTTGCCAGCTCCCTGGCCCAGGCCCGCGAGGCTGCGCTCTCCGGATCGCACGATCTGGTGCTGCTGGACCGCACCCTGCCCGATGGTGACGGGCTGGGCCTGATTCCCGTGCTTCGCGGGCGCAATCCGGGGGTTCCGATCATCGTGCTCAGCGCGCTGGGCCAGTTGCCGGACCGCATTGCCGGCCTGGATGAGGGCGCCGACGACTACCTGGCCAAGCCCTTCGCGTTGGAGGAACTGTTCGCGCGGATCCGTGCAGCCGGGCGCCGGCCGGGTGGCATGCAGGTGGAGCCGGTGAGCATCGGCCGGCTGCTGTTCGACCCCACCTCGGGCGAGGCCAGCGTGGGTGGACAGCGGCTGGAGCTTCCGCGCCGCGAGATCCGCGTGCTGGCCGCCCTCGCGCGCCGGCTGGGCCGCACCGTGCTGCGCGAGTCCATTGAAATGGCGGTGTACGGCTTCGACGACGGCATCCATTCCAATACGCTGGACTCGCATGTCTCACGCCTGCGGCGCAAGCTCTCCGACGCCGATGCGGGGGTGGAAATCCATGCCATCCGGGGTGTCGGCTATCTGATGCGGGAAACGAAGTAATGGCGCGTCGTCCCTCACTGAAGCGCCCGCTGATCGTCAAAACGCTGATCTACCAGCTGCTCGCACTGCTGGTGGCGTTCTTCGCATTGCTGATGGTGCTGGTGCGTGTCGACAGCGGCGGCTATTACACCATCCAGACCTTCGCTCCGGTGGCGGCAGAGGCCGTTCACCGCGACAGCAAGGGCGAGCTGTATGTGCAACACACACCCGAGCTGGCCGAGCTGCTGAAGATCGTCCCCGACGCGTGGTTCATCGCCGAAGATGAGCAGGGCCACCATGTGACGTTCGGCCACGTTCCGCCCGCCTACGCATCGCTGGTCGGCGCCCTCGACGGCATTCCCTATGGCGACCTGCGCGGACGCGGCCGCAACGATGGCCTGGCCGTGGTGATACGCCAGCACAGCGGCCCGGCCGGCAAGCTGACCATCATGGCGCATGGCGAAACCGATTCGCTGACCTGGCAGATGGCGCTGGCCGCACACATCATCACCCTGCCGATCTTCCTGCTGCTGGGCCTGGCCACCATCATCCTGACCCCGATCATCGTGCGTCGCGCCCTGGCCGGCGTCGAACGCATCGCACAGGAAGCCC
The DNA here is from genome assembly GCF_054187805.2 of Stenotrophomonas sp. S4. Classification (NCBI taxonomy): domain Bacteria; kingdom Pseudomonadati; phylum Pseudomonadota; class Gammaproteobacteria; order Lysobacterales; family Lysobacteraceae; genus Stenotrophomonas; species Stenotrophomonas sp. S4. Next base: position 2,926,081 of record NZ_CM196188.1, read on the forward strand.
GCAACATCTCCGCCAGCCGTCGCGGCATCCGCCTGACAGAGACCGCCGTACCGGTAGAGATCGCCCCCCTGGTGACCGCGGTGAACGAAGCGCTGGACCGCCTGGACGAAGGGCACGAACGGCAGCGCCGCTTCATTGCCGCCGCCGCCCACGAGTTGCGTACGCCCATCGCCATCCTGCGGGTGAAGATCGATGCCACCGACGATTCCACCTCGCGCAGCTTGGCCGTGGAAGTCGCTCGGCTGGCAACGCTGGCCGAGCAGCTGCTGGACCTGCATCGCATGGAAGCCGATGGGCCCAAGGACTCCCTCAACCTGGCGCGCGTGGCCAAGCGGGTCGTCGCCGATCTGGCCCCCCTGCTGATCCAGTCCGACAAGACGGTCGCCGTGGTGGTGGAACCGAACTTCCCGGTGCTGGGCGAGTCCGGCGCCATCGAACGGGTGCTGTCCAACCTGGTGCTGAATGCCGCCGAGCACGGTGGACGCCACATCATCGTGCGCGTACAGGGCAGCTGCCTTGAGGTGGAAGACGATGGCCCCGGCATTCCGGTCGACCAGCGCGAACGCGTGTTCGAACCCTTCCAGCGCCTGCGCCCCCGGCAGACCGGCGCCGGATTGGGCTTGAACCTGGTGCGGCAGGTGATCGACCGCCACGGCGGCCACGTCACGATTCTGGATGCACCTGGTGGCGGCGCCCTGATCCGCGTCGAGTTCCCCCTGCATCCCGGCGTCACCAGCACGTCGGTGCCGGCGAAATAAGCGCCTCCCTTCCCCGTGGATGACTACCGGCTGTCCACGCGCAACGACCGCGATTGATGCGCAAGGTTGCGGCAATGTTCGCTGCCCAGCATCCAGGTGAGCAGCACCGCTGAAGGTGCTGCGTCCGGATCTGACAGGAAGCCTGCATGTGACACAGGGAGCTTCGCCACCGCCCTCTTCCACGCCCACCCCGCCTCCTCGGAATGCGCCCAGCCTGACCGCCGCAGCGTGGAACTGCCGCGCGCATGCAGGCCGCGCGCGTGGGCTGCAACACTGGCCGCACTGGCTGCGGATGATTCCCGAACGCGAGCGGGCAAGCGTGCTGATCCGCCTGTTCGCCGCGCTGTTCCTGCTGCTCCCAGGCCTTGCGCTGGTGGCTTCCGCGTATCGGCACGCGCACGCAACGGCCACCGCCGTGGTGGTGTTCGTCGCCGTGCATGCCGCACTGCACATGCTGGCAGTGTGGCGGGGGGCTGCACCACGCCCCGTTCCCCCGCTGCTGCGGATCCTGGATACGCATGCAGCCGCCGTGATGCTTGCTGCCACGTTGATGATCATCGCGATCATCGCCGCCACTGCAACGCTGCCGGTTGCGGTCTGCGCCGTGCTGCTGGTCGGCGCGTTGTGCCAGCTTTCGACGCTGCCCACGCCGGCGCAACGCCTCCGCCACGTGCTGTTGGCGCTCGGCAGCATGCTCCAGTTCATCGCGATGGCACTGCTCACGCAGGGCGCCGCCTACTGACACGCCCGCACCTCCGCAAGGTTCACGCAATCTGGCGCACTGAGACTCGACGGCCATCCACGCCTGCCCTGCCGGCGTGCAATCCCATCTGTCGCGAGGACTCACGATGCCCTGTCTTTCCTGGATGCTGTGCCGATGAGCGTCGCACCGCGCCATCGCCGCCGCGTGCTGATCATTGCTGCCGCAGCCCTCTGCACCCTGTTGGCGCTCTTCGCGTGGCTCCGGCCCGCACCGCCACCGCAACTGCAGTTGGCACCGGTCACCCGCGGCAACATCGAACAGGTCGTGGAAGCCACCGGAACACTGAAGCCCTCGCGGCTGGTGAGCGTGGGCGCGCAGGTCTCCGGCCGCGTCGAAACCCTGCATGTGAAGCTGGGTGACAAGGTAAAGGCGGGCGATCCGATTGCCGATATCGATTCGCGCACCCAGCGCAACGCGTTGTTGAGTGCGCAGGCGGCACAACGCACCGCGCGCGCCAACCGCGACGCGCTGGCCACCGACCTGCGCCAGTATCAGCTGACCCTGCAACGCCAGCAGGCGCTGGTTTCAAGGCAACTGGTCGCGCGCGCAGACTACGATGCGGCCAAGGCCAAGGTCGATGCCACCCGTGAACAGATCGCCGCGCTCGATGGCGAGGTGGTGCAGCGGCAGACCGATGTGGATGTGGCGCAGACCAACCTGGGCTACACCCGCATCACCGCGCCCACCGACGGCACCGTGCTGGCCGTGGTCGCGCGCCAGGGCCAGACCGTCAACGCGGTACAGAGCGCACCGACCATCGTAATGCTCGGCAACCAGGACGTGATGACCGTCTACGCCGAGATCTCCGAGGCCGACGTGGTCCACACCGCACTGGGACAGGAGGCGTTCTTCACCATCCTGGGTGACAGTGACCGACGTTACAGCAGCACGCTGCGCGACATCGCACCGGCACCCGAGTCGATCACCAACGAAGACACCTCCGGCTTCGCGCCCGGCAGCGCTTCGGCGGGCGCCAGCCGTACGGCCATGTACTACAACGGCCAGTTCGACGTGGACAACGCCGATGGCCGCCTGCGCAGCTACATGACGGCGCAGGTACGCATCGTGCTGGGGCGTGCCAGGGGCGTGCTGACCATTCCCTCGGCCGCGCTGGGTGCGCGTGCCGCCGACGGCAGCTACAGCGTGCAGGTGCGCGGCGCGGATGGCCACCCTGCCCCGCGACGCATCACCACCGGGCTGGACGACCAGATCAACGTGGAAGTACGCAGTGGCCTGCAGGAAGGCGAGCAGGTGGTACTGGCCCAGACCGGCGATGCTGCCGCCGCAGCCGCCGCACAGCCATGATGGACACAGAGAAGGACACGCCGCTGCTGCGCGTGCGCGGCATCCGTCGCGAGTTCGCAGCCGGCGAACAGACTCTGGTCGTGCTCGATGGCATCGACCTGGATATCCGCGCCGGTGAGCTGGTGGCCATCGTCGGCCAGTCCGGCTCGGGCAAATCCACCCTGATGAACATTCTGGGCTGCCTGGACCGGCCCTCGTCCGGCGCGTATCAGATCGCCGGTCGCGAGACCGCGCAGATGTCGCCGGACGAGCTGGCCGAGCTGCGCCGCGAGCACTTCGGGTTCATCTTCCAGCGCTACCACCTGCTGACCGACCTGACCGCGCTGGGCAACGTGGAAGTGCCGGCCATCTACGCCGGCCAACCCAGCGCCGAACGCCATGCCCGCGCCCAGGCCCTGCTTCAGCGATTGGGCCTGGGCGAACGCATGCTGCATCTGCCCGGCGAGCTGTCCGGTGGGCAACAGCAGCGCGTTTCGATCGCGCGCGCGCTGATGAACGGCGGTGCGGTGATCTTCGCCGATGAACCCACCGGCGCGCTGGACACCCAGTCCGGCAAGGAGGTGATGAAGATCCTGGGCGAACTGCACGCGGAGGGCCATACGGTGGTGCTGGTCACCCATGACATGGCCGTGGCCGAACACGCGCAGCGCATCATCGAGATCCGCGATGGGCGCATCGTGGATGATCGCCCTACCGCTGCGGCGACAGCGGCCGCTGGCCTCACCGCAGCCACCCTGCAGCCGCGCAGCGAAGGCACCGGCTGGCAGGCCCTGCGTGACCGCTTCGGCGAAGCCTTCCGCATGGCCCTGCGCGCGATGAACGCGCACCGCATGCGCACCTTCCTGACCATGCTCGGCATCATCATCGGCATTGCGTCGGTGGTCTCGGTGGTCGCACTGGGTACCGGCGCGCGCCAGGCCATCCTGTCCAACATCGCTTCGCTGGGCACCACCACCATCGAGGTCTATCCGGGCTCCGGCTTCGGCGATGTGCACGCTGCACAAGTCGAGACCTTGACGCCCGGCGACAGCGCGGCGCTGGCCGGGCAACCGTTCGTGGACAGCGCCACGCCCGGCGTCGCCAGCAGCGGCACTGCGCAGCGTGGCAACCGCTCGGCCAACGTGCAGATGCAGGGCGTGAGTGAGCAGTACTTCCGCGTGCATGGCCTGAAGCTTGGGCAAGGCCGCTTCTTTGGCCAGCCCGCCGTCGCTGGCTACCAGCAGGTGGTGGTGATCGATGCCAACACGCGTGCACGGTTCTTCGCCGCGCAGGAAGACCCGATCGGCCAGACCCTGCTGCTGGGCAATGTCCCGGTGCGGGTGGTGGGCGTGGTGAAGAAGGAAGCCGGCGCCGTGGGCGATGCCTCGCTGCTGCAGGTCTGGGTGCCCTACACCACCGCCATGGCGCGCATGCTGGGGCAGAGCCATGTGTCCAGCATCACCGTGCGGGTGTCCGACACCGTGGGCATGCAGGCCGCGGAGGCCGCCATCGACCGGCTGCTGGAGCGCCGGCATGGGCGGCGCGACTTCTACATGAGCAACAACGCGCAGATCCGCACGTCGATCGAGCAGACCACCCGCATCCTGACGCTGATGATCAGTTCCATTGCCGCCATCGCGCTGGTGGTGGGCGGCATCGGGGTGATGAACATCATGCTGGTGTCGGTGACCGAGCGCACCCGCGAGATCGGCGTGCGCATGGCCGTCGGCGCGCGCCGCAGCGACATCCTGCAGCAGTTCCTGATCGAGTCGGTACTGGTCTGCCTGCTCGGTGGCGTGCTCGGCATCGGCGTGGCGCTGGCGCTGGGGGCAGTGCTGGCACTGGCCGACATCGGCTTCTCGCTGGTGTTCTCGACAACCTCGATCCTGGCCGCGTTCGCCTGCAGCAGCCTGATCGGCATCGCCTTTGGTTTCCTGCCGGCGCGCCGTGCAGCGCAGCTGGACCCGGTGGAGGCGCTGGTGCGCTGAACGAGAGGCGGCCAGCGCAGACGACTACAGGTTCGCGCAATGTCCGCACGCTGTACTGGCACGACCGACACAGCCGCACAGGAGCGGAACGATGTTTCAGAAGACAGGACGTACAGCGTTGCTGCTGGGCGCCGCACTGCAACTGCTGGTGCTGCTGCCCTACGCGGACAAGGCTCACGCACAGTACCGCGATGGGTACCGCTCCGGCTGGGACCAGGGCTACCAGGACCGCCAGCGTGACGAATGGGAGCGCCGCGAACGCGAACGTGAGCGCGACCGGCGCGACGATGCCAAGGCCAAGCGCGTGGTGGTGGGCGTGGTCGGCGCAGCGGTGGTGGCTGGCGTGATCGCCGCCGCGGCCAAGCGCGAGCGCGAGACCCGCGAGCGCGCCGACTACTGCATGAACCGCTACGGCAACTACGACCGCCGCAACGACACCTACCGCGGTTCGGATGGCTACAGCCATCCCTGCCGCTGACCTGCCCTGCATTCCAAAGGAACCAACCGCATGAACAAGACGCTGCTCATCATCGCGCTGTGCGCCGCACCGCTGATCGGCCACGCCGCCAGCGGCGACCCGAAGCAGGCCTATATCGACTCCAGCTTCGCCGTCATGGACAGCAACGGCGATGGCCACATCGACAAGGCCGAGTACGCGAAGTACCAGCAGGCACGCTTCAGCAGGCAGGCCGATTCCATCGACGCCGCGTTCAAGGAAATGGATGCCGACAAAGACGGGAAGATCAGCAGGAAGGAAGCCGCGGTGGTGCCGGAAATCGCGAAGTATTTCGCGGGGCTGGATACTGATGGCGATGGCTATCTGTCGCTGAAGGAGATGCAGCAGGCCATGGTGGCCGCGCAGACTGCGGATGCCCCGGCGAAGTAGCACCCCGGTACTGGATGCCACGTCGCATCGCTTTGGCAGGTGCCCACCCTGGTGGGCACGGCTCCGTCAGCGCGCGCGAGGGCCAGGATGCCCACCAAGGTGGGCATGTACCCGCCAGCGCGCGGGGCTCAGCGCACCTTGTACAGCACCGCCGCACCCGGGCGCGGCTCGAACGCCGGAACCGTCTGCTGGGTGAGGGCCGTGCCCTTGGCATCCCACACCAGCGTTTCCACCGGGTACTCATCCTTGCGGGTCATCTGGTCGATCTTGGCGACAACCACCGTCGCAGCAGCGGGCACCTCCGGATTCCAGCCAAATACGCCCAAGCGGCCGTAGAACACCGCGGGTGCAGAGGCATCCAGGCGGCGGTCCGGGCACATCACCAGGCCGCGGTCGAGCATGACGCGCAGCGCGCCCACCGGTACCTTTTTCACCGTTGGCGCCGTGCGCTCAGTGCTGTGTCCAGGGCAGACGTTGGCGGCGCGGGTGACCATGTCTTCGGCCACCTGCCGGTCGGATTGGGCGAAGGCCAGGGCCGGGGCCAGGCAGAGGCCCAGCAGGACAAGCGGGGACGTCCGGGTCATTGCAGGTTCCTGTGAGGGATGCCAAGCGAACTTAGCAATGCCCACGCACAGAGTTGCAAAGACCGCGTGAGGCAGGGGCTACTGCGGGCCGGGACCCTAGCCCATGCGCATGGCCGGGGTGTCGCGTGCCTGCACATCGATTTCCTGCTGATGGCGCTGTGCATGTGCCTGTTCACGATCCGCACCGACGGCCTGCAGCGCCTGCAGTGACTGCTCGACTGGTGTCTGCACTGCCCGGTCCGTGGGCATGGAGGCCCGCAGATGCGCCGGATCATTCAACTCGCCCTGCACCACGAACACGTTGCGGCCGGCCGGGTGATCGGCGGTCTGCGCACTCAGCAGCACATGGTCGGCACGTTCGAGCTGGTTGCGGCGCGCCAATGCCATGACGCTCGCCACGAGGCGCTCGCTGTTCTCATCATGGGTTCGCCCAGCACTCGCATCGATCGCGGCCACGCCTTCGCGCACCTGCTGCATCAATGCGTACTCACGATGGCCGGGACCAATGTCGGCCAGACGGATCGGTGCCTGTGCGGGATCCGGCACGGCGTCCACCGCTGCGGTAAGCGGGCTGCGGGTAATGGTCCGGTACGGGTCGTCCGGGTGGAACTGGGTCCGCTTCTCCTGCCGCTCCAGACGAACCTCGCGGGCGTCGTTGAGTTCGGCGATACGGGCGGGATCGGTGATCTCGCGCAGCGACATGTGGCCGCCGCCTGCACTGACGCTGACCCACTTCCTGTCCGCTTCGAAGTACATCGCGTAGTAGCTGTTGCCACCGATGACGTTCGGATCGACCGCCGAGCGGCCCTCCAGTGCCTGGGTGGCTTCCAGCACGCTCAACCGGGTCAGGTACTGCCCGCCCTTCGCCCATCCCATCTGGCTGATGGCATCGACGCTGGTGTTGCCTACGCGCGGGCCCCCGGCGTAGTCATTGTTGAGCATGTTGGTCCAGATCTGCTCCAGCTTCTCGGGGCCGCTCTTGTCCGAGGCGGCTTGCAGGAGCACTCGAGGAGTCCAGCAATTGGGGTCCAGTCTGTGCTGCTCGAAAGCGCGGTCATGAGCGAGCATGACGTCAGCACCAGGCAGATTCAGCGCGAGATCCGCACGTCCGTTTCCCATCCACGCCTGTCGAAGCTCCAGATCTTCCCGCAGCAGTGTCCGGCCGAATGCCTCCCACTGGCGCTCGCTCAGCTCAGCATTTGGAAAGCGCGAACCTTCGTCATTCTGAGATCTGGCATGGCTTTGCGCGTAGGCATTGGCCACGCGTCCAGGCAAACTGTCATTACGTACCACACCTAGTGCCAGCGTACCGTAGCCGTCCGAACCCGGCAGTTGCGACAGGTAGTTCCAGTACAGCTCACGATTACCGGCATCCGCATAATCGATGAGGATTCTGATGTCCTTCTGGGTCAGGCCGCTCATTGCTTTCTCCTTGAGCCTCGTCGTTTAGCGTGTCCGTGCTGCAGCAAGAACATCGCGAACAGCATCTTCCATGCGCTTCCAGTCCTTCAAGAAAGCTCTCTTGTAATGCAGGGAGATGGATAGGCTGTCAGAGATATCGACAAAGTAGTGAACGCATCCGGCAGCCACAGGATCGTCCAGATCAATGACCTCATCATGCGTCAGGCGCACTCCGTCCCCCAGGAACGTTGCGCTATCGCACTTGATGAAGCTTGTCAGCCCCCCGGCACCGTCCCGTGCAACATACCAGTCGCGCTCGAATGCCGGATTGCGGACAGGCGGCTTCCCATACCGGGCCTCATACTTCTTCGCGTACACCACCATCTTCCCTTCATCGATTGCATAGGGCGTCAGGCCCAAGGTCTCCGGCTGTGCGACGCGTTGATCGAGACGGTCCCTGGGATCCTCCCTTTCCACAGAGCCCTCCTCCGTGATGGCTTCATTTGAGGAAAGCCTTGAAAGCGAAGTCTCAATTGGAATGCGATCGATGTAGTTGATACGGACAGCAATCTCCTTGCGGAAATCATTCGTACGCGGATTCGCCCGGGCACCCGGGGCCGTCGGCGTCATGTCCGGCCACTCGATGACCAGCGTCACGCCCTCACCGGGCCACGGTGCGATCTGGCTGTCCAGATAGTTGGCCGGGATGCGGAAGGTGTTCGGCCCCAGCTTCACGTCCACGGGGGCATCGGTATAGGTGTGACCGTTGATCGTGCGGCCGGTCTGGGTTGCGCCGGACATGGCGGGATTCCTTTCGTGTTCGGTGGACGGTGGCCGTGCGCACGCGCCGGCACTCACTGCAACGGCAAGTGCGAGCGTCAGGCAACGGCCGGGGGACATCACGCGCATGGGCATTCCATTGCAGGGTTCCGGCGCCACTATAGGCAACTGGGCGTCAACGGAACAGGAACCGCATCGCAGCCCTTCACGGCACCAGGCAGCGTTCCACCTGCAGCGACAGCACCTGGCAGGCGTTGAACAGGCCCTCGACCACGGCTGCGGAGGGGCAGCAGGCAGGATCGTCATTCTCCCGTGCCACATGCGCGGCGTGCAGCACCGCGGTCAGCGCCGTGATGCCCGACGCGCTGCGGGTCGCCAGGGCCATGTCGAAGGCGCGGCCGGGGCTCAGGCACATTTCACTCCAGGCCTCGCCATCAGCGCGCAGGTTCCGGCCATGGCCTTTCAGGTGTGCAAAGAATGCCGATGGCGTGACGGGCTCGGCGGATTCGCGGAGCGCGTCCTCCAGCGTTTCGGCCAAGGCAGCGGGAAGATCGCGCACGGCGGCGCCCAGCAGCGCATGCAGGCGGGGATGATCGGGCAGACGTTCGGGCATGACGGCAACCTCACGATGTGGCCACCTGCAGATGCAAGGTGGCGGACGGTGCGGGTTGGCGTGCCGGATACATGATGCAAGAAGCCGGCGGATCAAGAAATCCCCACGCACCGTCCGCCATGAACTGGCAGGCGATGCATTGTCACGGTTGCAACTCTGGCTGCAACCGTGACGCCGCGCATCATGTACGTTCGGGACGCCAATCCCGGCCACGGCGAATGCCTTGGCGCGGCCATGGTTACCGCCCCGAACCGGCGATGAAAAGCAGGAAAATCCCGAGCGATCGCGCTGTTACGTTGGTTGCGTCAGCGGATGTCGAGTTGTCCATCGGCTGACGCGCTTCGCCAGCAGATGAACCCCGCCAGCGTGCACTGCCCGGGCGCCCTATCCTGCCGTATACGACATGCACGCCGCCGCCAAAGACCCATCGGTGGAAGTGAGCGTTAGCGAATCCGGCATGCGGCATGTGCAACGCCGCTCAGCCTTCAGCTATCGCCCTGGGTACTCTGATAGCCGCGGTAGGTTTCACCCCACTCGCGCATGGCCAGCAGCACCGGCACCAGCGTGCGCCCGAACTCGGACAGCTCGTATTCCACCTTCGGTGGTACTTCCGCGTACACGTGGCGGATCACCACGCCGTCGGCTTCCAGTTCACGCAGCTGGCTGGTCAGCATGGACTGGGTGGCGTTGGGCACCCGCCGCGTCAGTTCCATGAAACGCCGCTTGCCCGTCATCAGGTGAAAAAGAATGATCGGCTTCCACACGCCGCCGATCACCGACAGCGTGACTTCCACGGCACAACCGCTCTTGCCATCCCAACGCTTGCTACGCATGCATACTCCGGAAAACCATAGTACCTACGGGAAATCATCGTTCTTGTTGCGATAGAGGCGCGAGCCTAGCATGGCCTCATCCGGTGAATGTGAGCCCCTCCATGACGTTCAAAGCACTGCTCGCCCGCAAGACGAACAACCAGGTTTCGACCGAACTGGTCGATTTCGATGAAGCCAACCTGATGGACGGTGACGTCCTGGTGCAGGTCGAGTACTCCACGCTCAACTACAAGGATGCGCTTGCCCTCACCGGCAAGAGTCCGGTCATCCGGACGTTCCCGCTCATTCCCGGCATCGATCTGGCAGGCGTAGTGCTGGAATCCAGCAGGGCCGACTTCAAGCCAGGCGACCGCGTTGTGCTCAATGGCTGGGACCTGAGCATGGGCCACCACGGCGGCCTGGCACAGCGCGCCCGCGTACGCGGCGAATGGCTCAACCGGATTCCCGGCAACCTGAGCACCCGCGACGCCATGGCCATCGGCACCGCTGGCTATACCGCCATGCTGTGCGTACTGGCCCTGGAACATGCTGGCGTGACGCCCGACAAGGGCGATGTGCTGGTGACCGGCGCCAACGGTGGTGTCGGCTCGATCGCAGTGGCGATCCTTTCAAAGCTGGGCTATCGCGTGGTGGCCGCTACCGGGCGCCCGGAGCATGCTGAGTATCTGCACAACCTGGGTGCGAGCGAAATCATCGACCGCGCGCAGCTTTCGGAACCGCGCGACCGGCCGGTGAGCGCCGAACGCTGGGCCGGCGTGGTGGATGTGGCCGGCGGCCCTACCCTCGTCAACGCCATCGCCGAGACCAAGTACCGCGGTGCCGTGGCCGCGTGCGGCCTGGCGCAGAGCGACGCGCTGCACGGCTCGGTGCTGCCTTTCATCCTGCGCAACGTGACACTTGCGGGCGTGGATTCGGTGAATGCACCGCAGGACGTTCGCCAGCGCGCATGGGATCGCCTCGCTACCGACCTGGACCCGCAGAAGCTGGAAAGCACGGTGCAATTGATCGGGCTTGCGGACGTGCTGGACGTGTACGAGAAGATCATCCCCGGTCAGGTGCGCGGCCGCATCGTTGTGGATGTAAATGCCTGAGCGGATGACCGCAACGGGGCTCGATGGATGGGTGTAGATGGAGGGCTGCAACGCGCCTTCCATGCTGCAGCGAATGGTGAACCTGCCGTGAAACATGCGGCGCGGCAGTGGTCTTCGGCCATCGCCGGTCGCATACGCTCAGGCTCCCACCGCCGCTGGACTCCCGACATGCCAATGACCGCATTCGCGCTTGCCGCCGCACTTTCGGGCCTGCCCGACATCGACTGGGAGCGCCAGCGCGCCGAGGACGCGCACCAGCTCATGCTGTGCCAGATCCATCGCGATGAGTTGCAGCAGGCCGAGGGAAAAGACGATGCCTACCAGCGCGCAAAAGCGGTCTGCGACCTGCTGGCGCGGGACTACAGGAACAGGTGGGATTTCGACGCACAGGATGCACTGGCGGCATCGGCGGTGGATCTGGATGAGCTGATCCGGCGTGGCGACGCGGTTGAAGTCCCCCCTGCAAAGCGGGATCGTGCCTACGAGTGATTCAGCAACTGCTGATTCAGCAACTGCCGCTGGCGCTGCCGGTTTCCGAACGCCTAAGGGATCCGGCCCGGCGCCCGTGCCAAACGCAGGATCCCATCCGGCGGAATGACGGTGCCATCATCCATCACGATCAGCATGTCGGAAACTTCGCCCTCGTGCCCTTGCTTCGCGGTGGTCACCAGGATCCTCAATGGATCCGTCCGGATATCGTAGCCACCACCGATGTGCTTCAAGGTTCCCACGCGGTCCCAGTCGATATCCATGGCCAGCTCCTGGATCCAGACGCTCCATGATGCCATGCGCCAGGCAATTGAGCGGGCAGCAATGGACGGCTCCCGCACTCACCCCGCCCGCGTGTGAAAGGCCACATGCAACGTCAAGGCCCCTTATCATGCGGGCTTAGGGGCTCTACATGCCCGGTTGACGCTTGCAAGGCAGTACCTGGATGTCTATGGAATGGCGCCCCTCGATCTGGGGCCAACGTGTGACTCGTTCGCCACACTGGTGGCTGCGGCTGGATGGCGAAAGCATCGAGCTGAACGTCGCCGGTCAGCAATACCGGCAACGCTTGGATGACGATCACAGCGTGCAGGTCATTCCAGGGCTTTTCTGGTCGCGGGTCGAGCTGAAGACAGAAGGCGCACTGAGGCTGTCGGTGGACGGGCTTGCCAACGCGCAGGCGTCCCGGCTTGCGGCGGCGCTGCAGCAGGTGCGCTTTGCGCGCACCACACGCGGGCGCAAGGCTCTGTTTGACACGATCCTGGCGCAGATCCAGGCGTGGTTGAGCGCCGCGGACGCCCTCATCGATCGCGGCCGTGCCGGCCGCCGCTGGATCACCCACGAACAGCAGCAGGCGCTGCTGGCCGAACGTTCCTCCCTGCCGCTGCAGCCGGCGGAGCTGGAGCAACTGTTCCTTGATGAAAGCATGCATGGCGACCTGCATTCGCACAGCCATCGTGCTGCGCTGGATGCCCTGCACGACTGGCAGTTGGACTGGCCCGCCACCTGGGCCGAGGCCAACGCGACCATGGCAACGCGTGAGCGGGTGCTGGCCAAGGACTTCCTGGACCGGGTCGAGAGCAAACCGCTGACCGAGGAACAGGCCCGTGCCGTCATCTGCTTCGACAACCGGGTGCAGGTCGTGGCCGCGGCCGGCTCTGGCAAGACCTCCACGATGGTCGCCAAGGCCGCTTATGCCATCGATCGTGGCTTTGTCGAACCCGAACGGATCGTGATGCTCGCCTTCAACAAGGACGCCGCCAAGGAGCTGGAAGCGCGCGCACAGCGATGCTTCGACCGGCTCGGCATGGGCGATACCGTGGTTGAGGCCCGGACTTTCCACGCCCTCGGCCTGTCCATCATCGCCAAAGCCACAGGGCGCAAGCCCGATATCCCGGAATGGGCGGTCGACGCGACGCTGGGCTTCAACAAGCTGGCCGAACTGGTGGACGACCTGAAGGACCGCTCGACCCACTTCCGCACCCAGTGGGACATGTTCCGCCTGGTGTTCGGGCGCGACCTTCCGCCGTTCGGTGCCGACATGATGGCCGATGGCTACGACCGCGATGGCACGCCCTACATGCGTACCCTGCAGGGTGAGCGGGTGAAGAGCCTGGAAGAGTGCGTCATCGCCGACTGGCTGTTCTACAACGGCGTGGCGTACGACTACGAACGACGCTACGAGTTCGATACCGCGACAGATACCCACCGCCAGTATCGTCCGGACTTCTACTATCCAGACGCCCAGCTGTATCACGAGCACTTTGCGCTGGATGCCGATGGCCAGCCGCCGAAGCACTTTGCCAACTACAGCGAAGGCATGCACTGGAAGCGCCAGCAGCATGTGGCGCGTGGCACCGCCCTGGTCGAGACGACGTCGTTTGGCCTGCGCAGTGGACATGCCCTGCAGGACCTTGCGGAGCGGCTTGGCGCGTCTGATGTCGAGCTGGACCCGAACCCGGACCGCGAACTGCCTGATCAGGGCGCCAAGCCGATGCCGGATGCGGACCTGATCGGCCTGATGCGCACCTTCATTGCCCATGCCAAGAGCAACTGCCTGACGCTGGACGATATGGCGGCGCGCCTACGGCAGATGCCCGAGGATCAGTTCAAGGAACGCTACCGGCGCTTCCTGGAAATCGCCGGGCCGGTTTTCCAGGCCTGGGACAGCGCGCTGGCTGACGAGCGCAGCATCGACTTCGAGGACATGCTCAACATGGCGGCCGGGCTGCTGGAACAGGGCCACTATGAATCACCCTACGAACTGGTGATGGCCGACGAGTTCCAGGACGCATCGCGCGCCCGTGCGCGCCTCTGCCGTGCATTGGTCAGCCAACCGGGCCGCCATCTGTTCGCGGTGGGCGATGACTGGCAATCGATCAATCGCTTCGCCGGTGCCGACGTTTCGGTGATGACCGGATTCCGCGAGTGGATGGGCCATGGCCAGGTGCTGAAACTGGAGCAGACGTTCCGTTGCCCGCAGGCACTGTGCGATGTGTCCAGCCGCTTCATCAGCCGCAACCCCGCGCAGATCGCCAAAGCAGTTCGCTCTGCTGCACCGACAATGGGCCCAGTACTGCAGGCGTTCCAGATGAACCGGCGTGAGGAGGTGCAGGATGGTGTTCGCCAGTACCTCGCCAAGCTGCATCAGCAGCTGCTGTCCGGAGCCGTTCCACAGGGCCGCAACGGGCGCGTGACTGTGTTCATTCTGGGGCGGTATCGCGCGGATCGCGGTGCAGTGCCTTCTGATTGGAAGACGGCCTTCGGCAGCACGATGGACGTCGAGTTCCTGACCGCACATCGATCGAAGGGGCGCGAGGCGGACTACGTGATCCTGCCGGGCATGATCAACCGCAGCTTCCCGAGCCTGCGCGCGGATGACCCGGCGCTTTCGCTGGCCATGCCGGATGGGGATACCTATCCGCTGAGCGAAGAACGGCGGTTGTTCTATGTCGCGCTGACGCGTGCGCGACGGTCGGTGGCGATGTTCACCCTGCAGGGCAAGCACTCGCCGTTCCTGGATGAGCTGGTGAAGGACGGGGCAGTGGAAGTGACCGCGATTTCAGGCACGGCCATCCACGAAGAGCGCTGCCCGGTGTGCAAGGTGGGCGTGTTCGTGGACCGGAATGGGCCGCACGGGGCTTTCCGGTCGTGCTCGAGCTACCCGTTGTGCCATAACAAGCCGAAGGGTGGGCGTCGTTAGTTTGTCCGGATTCGTCCCGGAGGGCGAACGTCTACGTCGTGAGGTTCAGCGGCCGCCCTTACGTCGAATGCCTCAACGAGCGCAGTTTTCCCAAACTGCTGCATGCCCACGTCGAGCTCGAGATCTGGCGAGGGAAATACAACGAGGAGCGACCGGCGAAGCTCATGGGCGACCTGACACCGGCGGCCTATGCCCAACAGTTGGCGGCCAAAGCCACTACGAAGAAATCTGGACTCCAAAGGACCCCGCTACTGAAAGCGGGGAACGTCGGATGTTGGGAGCGGGGTCTATCTTCGTGATGAAGCACGACTCACAAAAGCCGGCTTTCTTGTGTTTTCCTCTCGCTTCGCTCGCAAGACGTCATAGAGATCAGGCCAGTACATGAGTGGCTCGCTGTCAAAGCCCCTCCAGATGAATAGCATCAGGGGCGTCCCCAGGAGCAAGAGGACAACCAGATAAGTCCAAATCCAACGGTCAGCCCACACTGAGAGTAGTGATTGGTCCGCCCAACACCAACTCGCAGCACTCAGTGCCATGCATGCAATGCTATTTCGCACCGTCACCAACCAAGCTCGCTCTTCCTCCCGGTGCTTTGCCAAGCAGGCCTCAAGTCTGGCTAACCATTGATGGTCCGGATGTACCATGAGGTGCTTCATTGCCTGAAATTGCGTGACGTATCCCATGGGCGGCGACGAATCATCCCGCTCGTCGACCGGAAGCCGCTCTTGGATCGCAAGAGCGATAGGAATGAGGCCGAACTGGACCACTATCTGCACCATCACTGCACCGACAGATAATGCAAGCCCGAAGACCACAATCAAAACGAGGGCAAGACCGGGGCGCTCCGTCAGCTCGCGCAGTGAAAGCTCAACAATGCTCTTGTGCCAAATCATCGCTGACGCGAAGTCCGAAGCCAAGGCGAACGCGCTCATCCTGAGCACAAATGGGAAGTCGCTCAACTTTTCCAGAAGCGACCACTTCGAAAGATCCAGATTCAAACCCAACTCCTCGCTGATGACAGCTCTATTTACCGAAGTGGAGAAGCAATCGCACTTCTACCCAGAAATGCAGTAGTCGGCCTGGTCGCAGCGAACTTGATACCGCGTCCTTGAGTTCCATGGCTTTTCCAGCTCCTTGCCAGATCAGATCCGTCCAGACATCAATTCGTGTCGCAAGCAAACGGAACGCGATTTTTTCGAGATGTGGCAACGTTCTTTGCAACGGAGGCATCCTGAGCAATCGGGTAATCGAACGACGCCGCGATGGGTTTCCGATTCGACTGATGGGCCGCTGCGTGAGGGTATCGGCCAGCCGCTACTACGAGTGGGGTAAAGCACCCTGCGAGCGCCCGGCAAGTCGACAATGAGCGCCGCTCGTACGGATACGCGAACTACACGAAGGCAGCCGCGGCACGTTGGGGGCTGGCCGCATGTGCGAAGACCTGGCTGAAGAGGGCTAGACTGCCAGCCTCCAACGAATGGCGCGCCTGATGACAGCCAACGGCCTGCACGGCTGGCCTCGCACCCGCGTCGCGGGAGGCGTGCAGGTGCGGCCGTGACGCCGCCAGGCGTGAGTGATCTGATTGAGCGCAATGTTCTCGCACCGGAGCCGGCAACCAAGTGGACCGCGTGCGGCATGGCTGAAAGCGGACATAGACCGCTTCAGCGCCGAAACAACGAATCCACAGAATGCGGGCGAAAACATGGAACGAGCAACGTGGAACAAAAAACCCGCTGCAAACAGCGTCTTAGACATTGTCTTGGCGGAGAGAGTGGGATTCGAACCCACGGAAGGTTTAACCCTTCGCCGGTTTTCAAGACCGGTGCCTTAAACCGCTCGGCCATCTCTCCAATCGGGTCCCGGTCGCCCGGGCAGCGGCGTATTCTCGCACGTGAAGGGCATTTGCCCAAGACCACCTTGCTCCTGCCCTCCGCATCCGGCACGGTGGGGGCCTTCACCGCACTCGGAGCCGCCATGGCCCATCTCGATCTGGCCAACCTGCGCACCTGCCTGCTGGACGACACCCAGCTGGCCGCAGTGGCCCTGCACCGCACCTTCGCCGGGCACCTGCCGGTCAGCAGTGGGCAGCTGGTGGTCTGCGATCCGCTGGTCCAGGCCGAGGCGCCCGCGCTGGCCGACTACACCGCCCCGCTGGGCCGGCACCCGGTCGAGATCATCGTGCATAGCGGCCGCCCGGCGCTGGCCGTGGTCTGGTTCAAGCCGCGCCAGTTGCTCACCGCGTCCGCGCTGCACTGGCAGATGGCGCGCTGGACCACGCAGGACCTGACCGGCCTGGACGAGGACAGCTTCATCGGCTATCCGGTCGACGCCGGTATCGGTTGCTTCATGGACACCGACACCCAGCAGGCGCTGCTGGCCCTGATCGAACAGGCTGATGGCGACGAAGAGAGTGAATGGTCGGATGCACTGATCGACCACGATGGCCTGGATGAAGGCGCCGAGTACCGCCCCTGGGGCGAGGACTCGCCGCACGGCCTGGTGGTATTCACCAGCGGCTGGGGCGACGGTGTCTATCCCAGCTATTGGGCGCTGGATACGTCCGGCATTCCAGTCGCCCTGGTCACCGATTTCCTGTGCATCGAGGGCGGTGATGGGCGCGACGAGCGCGAGATTGCCGACCAGGCCTATCGCGACAACCTGCCGGCTGCGGAAGCCGAGGCGCTGGCGCGGCTGGTGGCCGCCGTGGAGCGCGATGACGCGGAGGCGCTGCGAGCCCTGCTGGTGGATGCGCCGCAGCGCGCCAACCAGATCGAACCGGACTGTGGCGGCACCGCGCTGTTCGAGGCGATCCGCCTGGACCGTCCGCAGGCATTGCGTGTGCTGTTGCAGGGCGGCGCATTGCCGGCGATGCCCGAGCGCCTGCACATGAGCAAGGTGACCAGCTATCTGGACTATGCGCGCTTCCTGAAGAAGCCACGCAGCGCGGAGCTGATGGCGGTGCTGGAAGTGCCCGTCGTTGCAGCCGAACAGCCACCGGCCGCGCCGCGACGCCGTAGTTTCTGGGACCGGCTGTTCGGCCGGAACTGATCGGCGCCGGAATACAGCAACGCCGGGCATGGCCCGGCGTTGCCCTTCAGCGCTCTCAGCCGGCATCCACGGCCAGCGCACCCAGCGCGCTGGCCTTGATCCGCTCCTTGGCTTTTTCACAGGCGCCACCGCAATCCAGGCGCGAGGCCTCCAGCTGCGGCGGCAGGTGCTCGGCCAGGAAGTCGATGAACACGCGTACCGCCGGCAGCAGGCCGCGGCGCGAGGCGAACACGGCATGGCACACGCCCTGCGGCAGCGACCAGTCCGGCAGCACCACTTCCAGCTCGCCGTTGCGCACGGCGTCGGCGCAGACGGTTTCCGGCAGCATGGTGATGCCGAAGCCGTCCTTCACCATGCTCTGCAGCAGCGGGAAGTCGAAGCCGGCCACGCGCGGCTGCAGGTCGACCCGGCGCACTTCGCCTTCCGGGCCATGCAGCTCCCAGCGCTGGCGCGCTTCGTCTTCGCTGATGCTGAGGGTGACGTGCTGGGTCAGCTCTTCCGGGTCCTTGGGGCGGCCAGCGCGATCCAGGTACTTCGGGCTGGCCACCAGCAGTTCCTGCACCTGGCCGAAGCTGCGCATCACCAGGCTGCCGTCGTCGTCCAGGCGCGAACGCACGCGCAGGGCCACGTCGTAGCCTTCATTGATGATGTCCACGCGGCGGTTGCTGATGTTCAGCTGTAGCCGCACCTTCGGATACTGCTCGAGGAACTTGGGCAGCAGCTTGGGCAGCTGCATCTGTGCCAGCGACACCGGCACGCTGGCGCGCACCACACCGCGCGGTTCGGCGCTGAGGCGGTCCACCACTTCGCGTGCGGCCTGGGCCTCGGCCAGCATCGTCTGCGCATGGCGGTGCACGCTGGTGCCGACATCGGTGACCGCGAAACGGCGCGTGGAGCGCTGCAGCAGGCGCACGCCCAGGTCGGTTTCCAGCTGGCTGATGCGGCGGCTCAGTCGCGACTTGGGGATGCCCAAGGCGCGCTCGGCGGCGGCGAATCCGCCGTGGTCGACCACCATCGCGAAGTAGTACAGATCATTCAGGTCATGCATGCCCGAGTTCCATATCTAGAACAATACGTGGCATTCAACCACCTTTATCCCGCCTTTGCAACAACCTATCGTTCTCTCCGTCGGCGGGGCACCCCGCCCCTTCCTCCCAGAACATAGGTGACTGCCATGAAGCTTCTGCATCTCGACGCCAGCGTGCTTGGCGACAACTCCGTGTCCCGCCAGCTGTCGGCCGCCGTGGTCGCCCGCTTCACCGGCCAGATCGACGGCCTGCAGGTCGATTATCGCGATCTTGACGCCAATCCGGTACCGCATCTGCGCAGCAGCTCGCTGGCCAAGACCGATGCTGCCGAGGCGACCGATGCTGAACAGGTGATGCAGCAGTTCCTGGAGGCCGACATCGTGGTGATCGGCGCACCGATGTACAACTTCAGCATCCCTTCCACGCTGAAGGCCTGGATCGACCGCGTGGCCGTGGCCGGCCGCACCTTCAAGTACACCGAGAACGGCCCGGTGGGCCTGGCCGGTGGCAAGCGGGTGATCATCGCCAGCAGCCGCGGCGGCATCTACACCGACTCGCCGGCCGACTTCCAGGAGCCGTTCCTGCGCCAGGTGTTCGCCTTCATGGGCGTCAACGAAGTCGAGTTCGTGCGCGCCGAAGGCATCGCCTACTCGCCGCAGCACCGTGAAGACGCCATTGCCGGCGCGCTTGCGGCACTCCCGTCGCACGAAGTGGCCGAAGCCGTCGCGGCGTAACGCGTTCCAACGTTCGGCGCCCCTCTCTCCTCGTCTGGGCGCTGAACGCGGGCCGGGATCCCCTCCCCCATCCCGGTCCACCCTGGCGGCCCCGCTCTGCGGGGCCGTTTTTTTGTGGGCGCGCTACGCTGGGGCCATGGACTACATCGTGACAGCTGCGCACCGCAGCGAATTTCCACACCCGATCACCCTGCGCCGCGGCCAGGCGCTGGTGGTGGGCGAACGTTATGAAGGCCCGGAGGGCTGGGACGACTGGTTTCTGTGCGAGGCCGAAGGGCAGCAGCCCGGTTTCGTGCCAGCGCCGGTGATCGGCCGCGATGCGCAGGGTGGCGCGTTTGCCACGGAGGATTACTGCGCGCGGGAGCTGGATGTGGATCCTGGGCAGGTGGTGCGCGGGGTGCGCACGCTCAATGGCTGGGCGTGGTGCTTGCCGGGAACCGGCGAACCGGGATGGGTGCCGTTGGAGAAGCTACGGGCTGTGGAGTGATCGCGGTGGTTCATCCACGCATGGCGTGGATCTACCGGGTCATCGGTGAATTCATGCCGGGCCCGTGCAACACCCTTCGGTGAATTCATGCCGGGCCCGTGCAACACCCTTCGGTGAATTCATGCCGGGCGCGTGCAACATCCTCCAGTAGATCCACGCCATGCGTGGATGCGGTGCCATGCGGGCATGGCACCCACCCGATCAGGGAATCAGGCGATGGTTTCCAGGCCACCCATGTACGGGCGCAGGGCCTCCGGCACGGTGATGCTGCCGTCGGCGTTCTGGTAGTTCTCCATCACCGCGATCATCGCGCGGCCAACGGCCACGCCCGAGCCGTTCAGCGTGTGCGCCAGCTCCGGCTTGCCGGTGGCCGGGTTGCGCCAGCGGGCCTGCATGCGGCGGGCCTGGAAGTCACCACAGTTCGAGCACGAGGAGATCTCGCGGTAGGTCTCCTGCGACGGCAGCCAGACTTCCAGGTCGTAGGTCTTGATGGCCGAGAAGCCCATGTCGCCGGTGCACAGCAGCACCTTGCGGTACGGCAGGCCCAGCTTTTCCAGCACCACTTCGGCGCAGCGGGTCATGCGCTGGTGTTCGGCATCGCTGTCTTCCGGGCGGCTGATCGAGACCAGCTCGACCTTCTCGAACTGGTGTTGGCGGATCATGCCGCGCACGTCGCGGCCACCGCTGCCGGCCTCGGCGCGGAAGCACATCGAGTGGGCGGTCATGCGCAGCGGCAGGCGCTCGGCGTCAACGATCTCGTCGCGCACGATGTTGGTCAGCGGCACTTCCGAGGTCGGGATCAGGTAACGCGTGGAATCACCCACGGCGGTCTTGAACAGGTCGTCCTCGAACTTCGGCAGCTGGCTGGTACCGCGCAGCGAGTCTGCGTTGACCAGCAGCGGCACGTTGGTTTCCTCGTAGCCGTGCTCGCCGGTGTGCAGGTCGACCATGAACTGGGCCAGGGCGCGGTGCAGGCGCGCGATCGGGCCGCGCAGCACGGTGAAGCGCGAACCGGACAGCTTGGCCGCGGTCTCGCCGTCCAGCCAGCCGTTGCGGGCGCCCAGTTCAACGTGGTCGAGCACCTTGAAATCGAACTGGCGCGGGGTTCCCCAGCGCGCCTGCTCGACGTTGTCGTTCTCGTCGGCACCGGCCGGCACGTCTTCGGCCGGCAGGTTCGGAATGCCCATCGAGATCGCTTCGATCTTCTCGCGCAGCTCGTCCAGCGCCACTTCCGAAGCCTTCAGCTCGTCGGCGAAGGCAGCGACCTCGGCCATGATGGCCGAAACGTCCTCGCCCTTGGCCTTGGCCTGGCCGATGGCCTTGGAACGGCTGTTGCGCAGGCTCTGCAGCTCCTGGGTCCGCACCTGGATGCGCTTGCGATCAGCCTCCAGGGACTCCAGGGCAGACACGTCGAGCTCGAAGCCGCGGCTGGTGCGCAGGCGTTCGGCGAGGTCGGCGGGCTGGTGGCGGAGCAGGGCTGGATCAAGCATGGCAGGTGTCGTGGTGGGTATCAGGGATGGGATTATCGCTTGTTATACGGATTTCTGCCGCCCGGTTCATTCCTGGCGTGGCAGAATCGGGCTATTCCGTACTGGTCCGGTCCATGTCTGCACCCCGCTCGTCGTCCGCCAAGTCGTTCACTGTGCATATCCCGCGCAACGCCCTGAAGATCGCCGGCATCGCCTTCGGCGTGGGCGTGCTGCTGTTCGTGCTGGTCTGGTTGACCGGCCGCGACAAGGAGTTCTTCCGTGCCGACCCGGCCGCGCAGACCCCGCAGGAGACCGCGCAGGTGGAACCGCTGCCGGAACCGCTGGCCGCAGCCGCAGGCTCCAGCGACATGCCCGACGCCAAGCCGGCCCCGGTAGAGGACGACGCCCCGAAGCTGGTCGAAACCGCCCCGCCACCGCCCGCGCCCATCGCTGAACCGGCCCCGGCCGCGCCGACCCCTGCACCGGCCGCCACCGGCAACAGCCAGCCGATGCCGATTGCCGGCCAGTCGCCGCCGCCGGCTTACCCGGCCGCCGCGCTGCGCGCCGGCGAGACCGGCAGCGTGGTGGTGCGCGTGGACGTGGATGCCACCGGCTACCCGAACAATGCCACCGTGATCCAGCGCAGCGGCTCACGCGAGCTCGACCGTGCCGCCACCGACGCCGTGCGCCGCTGGCGCTTCACCCCGGCACAGAGCAACGGCCAGGCCGTACCGGGCAGCATTGAAGTGCCGTTCGACTTCAAGACCCAGTAACTGAACGTTTCCCGGCAGGCAAACTGAACCCTGCCGGTCGCGTTGACGCAACGCTGACACTTCCCGCCACTGGCCCGCGCAACACTCTCCCCGTCGTCCATTGACGGAAGGAGTTTGCGATGACCGCCACCACCCACGAAGACCTTCATTCGCCGCAGCTGCAGCAGGAAGCCAGCGAACAGCACAAGCCCACGTCGCCCTGGATGTGGATCGCGCTGATCGTGGCGATGTTTGCCGCCGCCCTGCTCTGGCTGCGTCATTCCAACCAGGAAGACGTGGCGCCGGCACCGGTCGGCGAGCGCATGCTGCCCGCCCCCGAGCAGGCGCCGGTCGCCGACGTGCAGGCGCCCGCTGCCCGCCAGGCCGCACCGGCCGGCAGCCAGCACAAAGCCGCCCCTGCGGTACGCAATCGCGAGGCGCGCCCGCTGGCAGGCAACAGCAAGCCGACCTACCCCGCTGCCGCGCTGCGCAACGGCGTGCAGGGCAGCGTGATCGCCAGCCTCAATGTCGATACCCGTGGCCAGGTGACCAATGCCGCGATTGTTTCGCGCAGCGGCGAGCGCAGCCGTGACCTGGATCGTGCGGTGCTGAGCGCCGTGCAGAACTGGAAGTTCCAGCCGGCGATGCATGAAGGCCGTGCAGTGGCCAGTGTGGTGCGGGTTCCGGTGGATTTCCGTACCGAACAGCGTTGATCGCGGACGAGGGGTTCGTGATGTTTAGACGGAGGCTTCGGCCTCCGTCCTTTTATGCGGAGACGCGTGCCAACCAAGGTTGGCACCTACCGAGTTGCGTCATCCGCCGGGCGTGGCCTTTCAGGCCAGGTTGAATCCTGCGCTTCGGGCGAGGCCATCGAAGTCCGGGAAGGACGTGGCGACGTTGGCGATGTCGTTGATGCGCACTTCGCCGTCACTGATCTGGCCGGCGATGGCGAATGCCATGGCGATGCGATGGTCACCGTGGCTTTCGATGGTGCCGCTGCCCAGGCGCACGCCGCCGTGCAGGGTGGCGCCGTCTTCGGTTTCGTCCACCTGCATGCCCAGCGCGCGCAGGCCGGTGGCCATCGCCGCAAGGCGGTCGGATTCCTTCACCCGCAGTTCGGCGGCACCGCTCACCACGGTCTGGCCTTCGGCGGCGGCGGCGGCCACGAACAGCGCCGGGAACTCGTCGATCATGTCCGGCACCAGTGCTTCCGGAATGCGCGCGCCCTTCAGCGGTGCGTAGCGCACCACCAGGTCGGCCACCGGCTCACCGCCCTGTTCGGCCGGATTCTCTTCGGTGATGTCCGCCCCCATCAGGCGCAGCGCGTGCAGCAGGCCGGTGCGACGCGGATTCAGGCCGACCTGCTTCAGGCGCAGCTCGGAGCCGGGAATGATGCTGGCGGCCACCAGGTAGAACGCAGCCGAGGAGAAGTCGGCCGGCACCACGATATCCGTGGCGCGCAGGCGCTGGCCGCCACGCAGGCGGGCCTTGCCCGGCGAGAATTCGATGTCCACGCCGAACGCCGACAACATGCGTTCGGTGTAATCGCGGGTCGGGTGCGGTTCCAGCACGCTGGTTTCGCCCTGCGCATACAGGCCGGCCAGCAGCACCGCCGACTTGATCTGCGCGCTGGCCACCGGCGAGGCGAAGTCGATGCCGTGCAACGATTGCCCGCCATGCACGTGCAGCGGCGGCGTGCCATCGCTCTCCGTATCGATCTTCGCGCCCATCTGCGACAGCGGGCCGGTCACGCGGCGCATCGGGCGGCCGGACAGCGACTCGTCGCCGATCAGCGTGCAGTCGAACGCCTGGCCCGCCAGCAACCCGGCCAGCAGACGCATGCCGGTACCGGCATTGCCGCAGTCCAGCGGTGCATCCGGTGCTTTCAGGCCGTCGATACCCACACCATGCACGATGCGCTGCGACGGGCTGGGGGTCTCGATGCGCACGCCCAACTGGCTGAAGATGCGCGCGGTGGCACGAGTGTCTTCGCCTTCCAGGAAGCCTTCGATATGCGAGGTGCCATCGGCCAGCGCGGCGAACATCACCGAGCGGTGAGAGACCGACTTGTCGCCGGGAATGGTCAGGCTGCCCTGCAGCGGCTGGCCCTTGCGGGCGATCCAGTGTTGCGCGTTGCTCATCGTTCGATCGTTCCGTAAACGCCGGCAGCGCCGGCGATGCATCAGGGAGCGGCGGCCATGGCCGCCACAGCAGCACTCAGGGCACGGCCACCGGATAGGAGCCCAGCACCTTGATCTGCGCCGAGTGCGCTTCGAGTTCTGCCAGCGCGGCCTGCATCGGCGCGTCGTCGATGTGGCCGGCCAGATCGATGAAGAAGCCGTATTCCCACTTGCCGTGGTGCGACGGCCGCGACTCGATGCGGTTCATGCTGATGCCGTGGCGGGCGAACGGGCTGAGCACGTCGAACAGCGCACCGGGCTTGTCATGGATGAACACCAGCACCGAGGTGCGGTCGTGGCCGGAAGTCGGGAAGATGTTGCGGCCCACCACCAGGAAGCGGGTGGTGTTGTCGGCATCGTTCTGGATCGGCTTGGTGACCACCTTCTTCAGGCCGTACACATGGCCGGCGCTCTCGCCGCCGATGGCCGCTGCGTCATCGGCGTTGCGCGCACGACGTGCACCCTCGGCATTGCTCGAGACCGGAATCTTCTCGGCCTTCGGCAGGTTGGCGCGCAGCCACGCCGAGGTCTGCATGAACGACTGCGGATGCGCGTAGATGCGCTCGATGTCCTCGATGCGGCCGCTGCGCGACATCAGGTACTGCTGCACGCGCAGTTCCACTTCGCCACAGATCTTCAGGTTGGAGGTCAGGAACATGTCCAGGGTGATCTGGATGGTGCCCTGCCCCGAATTCTCCACCGGCACCACGCCGAAATCGGCGTTGCCCGCTTCCACTTCCTGGAACACTTCCTCGATGCTGGCCATCGGCAGCCCCAGCGCCGAACGGCCGAAATGCTTGAGCACGGCCTGCTGGCTGAAGGTGCCTTCCGGGCCGAGGTAACCGATCTTCAGCGGCTCCTGCTGGGCCAGGCAGGCCGACATGATCTCGCGGTAGACGTGCACCAGCAGCTCATCACTGAGCGGGCCTTCGTTGCGGTCCACCACCATGCGCAGCACCTGCGCTTCGCGCTCGGGGCGGTAATAGTCGACGGCGGCGGCGAGCTTGCCCTTGGCCTTGCCGACCTGGTGGGCGAAGCGCGCGCGCTCGGCGATCAGGCTCTGGATATCACGGTCGATCTGGTCGATCTTCGAGCGCACATCGGCCAGCGCCAGCGGCGCCAGGGTGGGTGCCGGGTTCGAGGCGGCCTTGGCCTTGCCCTTCGCCTTGGTGGGCGCGCTGTCCTTGGCCGGTTCGGCCTTCTTCGGCGCCTTCTTGCTGGATTTGCTGCTTGCCATCGGAACTCCTTGTTGCGGGGCCCGCACCCGACGGTGCGCGCCGTTCATTGCTCAACCGTGACGCTGCTGGAAATCGGCCATGAAGGCGACCAGCGCCTCGGCCCCGGCCAGCGGCATGGCGTTGTACAGCGAGGCACGGATGCCCCCGACCACCTTGTGCCCCTTCAGCGCCAGCAGGCCGGCGGCCTTGGCTTCGGCGACGAAGCGGGCATCAAGCTCGGCATCGGGCAGGAAGAACGGGATGTTCATCCGCGAACGGGCCGCGTGTGCGACCTCGTTGCGGTAGAAGCCGCCGGAACCATCGATGGCGCCGTATACCAGCGCGGCCTTGGCGGCATTGCGCCTGGCGAATTCGGCCACGCCGCCTTCGGCCAGCATCCACTTGAACACCAGGCCGGCCAGGTACCAGTTCCAGGTCGGCGGGGTGTTGAGCATCGAATCGCGGGCGACGTGCGAGCGGTAATCGAAGATGTCCGCGCGTGGCTGGCCACTACGCTCGAGCAGGTCGCGGCGGATGATCATCACCGCGATGCCGACCGGGCCCAGGTTCTTCTGCGCGCCGGCATAGATCACACCGTAGCGGCGCACGTCCAGCGGCTCGCTGGCGATGGACGAGCTGAAGTCGGCGATCAGCGGGACGTTGCCGGTGTCGGGCACATCACGGAACTCGACGCCGTGGATGGTCTCGTTGGCGGTGATGTGCACGTAGGCGGCATCGGGTGACAGCTGCCAGTCGGCACGTGCCGGCAGCTCGCGGTAGCCATTGGCTTCGCTGCTGGCGGCAATGTTGACGTCCACGTAGACACCGGCCTGCTTGACCGCGGTCTTGCCCCAGTGGCCACTGACCACATAGTCGGCGCGCTGGCCGGGGGCGGCGAAGTTGAGCGGGATCAGCGCCTGCTGGGTGGTGGCACCACCGGACAGGAACAGCACCGCATAGTCTTCGGGGATGTCGAGGAGGCGACGCAGGTCGGCCTCGGCCTCGGCGGCCACGGACATGAATTCCGCACCGCGATGGCTCATTTCCACGATCGAGGCGCCGGTACCGTGCCAGTCCAGCATTTCCGCCTGCGCCTGGCGCAGGACCGATTCCGGCAAGGTCGCAGGGCCGGCACTGAAGTTGAACGCGCGCGTCATGTCACACCTGTGGGGCAAGACCCCTAGTATGCCGCAGTGCACCAGCCTTGCGGCCTAGTGCGGCAAGGGAAATTTGGTTTCATTGGAATCCATCGGCGACACGACGGGGGAGTGCCGGCCGCTGGCCGGCAACCTCAGCGATACAGGGCAGCGGCTGCCGGCCAGCGGCCGGCACTACCATCACCGCGCGGCCGTCAGCGCGCGCCGAACCAGAGCAGCAGGCTGAGCAGCGCGGCCAGCAGCAGTGCGCTGACCAGCAGCCACGGCCAGCGCCGGACCCTGCGGGGCGCGGTCGGCAGCACCGGCGCCTGCTCGGCCTCGTGGCTGGCGTCGTCCTCGGCGGGCAGCGGCCGCCGGCGCGGATCATGCGGCACTTCCAGCACGAACCGGTGCTGACCATCGAACACCACCTGGTCGCCGGCCTGCAGCCAGCAGTGGCGCACGGCCACGCCGTTGACCCGGGTACCGTCGGCACTGCCCAGGTCGCGCAGCAGCACGCGCTCGCCGTGCACTTCCACGCGGGCGTGCTGTTCGGCGAAGGCCGGGTCATCGATGGCGATGTCGGCCTCGTTGCCGCGGCCGATCAGGCGGGCCCGCGACAGGGTGAAGCTACGGCCATGGTGCAGGCCGCCGACGCCGCGCAGCAGTCGTTGCTGCTCGTCGCTGCCATCCTCGTTCTTCGGCGCAGGCGCCTGCAGCAGGCTCTCGACTTCGCCCTGCAGCACCATCTCCACGCCATCCACGTACACCGCGTCGCCCGCGCGCAGCAGGGCCATCCGGCGCACGGGGCGACCGTTGACGTGGATGCCGCGGATGCCATTGCCGACCTGCAGCCAGAGGCCGCGATCGTCCATGCAGAACTGGGCCAGCAACAGGGCGCCGTTGCCGGCATCGCCGAGCCGCACGCTGCCGTTGGCCTGGCGCACGATGCGCTGCACCCCGGGCCGCAGGGGCTGGTCGGGCTGTTGTTGTTGACTGAAGTGAACAAGCAGGTTCTGCACGCGGCGCAGCCTAGCAGGTTGGCCGCCAACGAAGAAGAACCTGCGATGAGTGCTTGGCGCGGCGGCCCGCGATGCGCACAATGCTCGCCCTCTTTGATCATCCCCGCCCTGCGCCAGGAGCCTGCATGTCCACCATCGATGTCCGCCACGCCCACGCCCTGCCCGACGCACAGGCGCGCGCCGCGATCGAACAGGTCGCTGCCAAGCTGTCCGAGCGCTTCGGCCTGAAGTCGTCCTGGACCGCCGACGTCCTGAACTTCTCCGGCAGCGGCGTGGACGGTGCGATCGAACTGCAGCCGGGCGCCGTGCGCGTGACCGCCAAGCTGGGGTTCCTGCTGTCGGCGATGAAGGGCATGGTCGAAGGCGAGATCCAGCGCGTGCTGAAGGAAAAGCTGGGCTGAACCCCGGCGGCGGCCGTCACGGCCGTGCAACGCCAACGCGCGCTACTCTCGGGGCAGGCCCAACTCCCACGGGAAGTGCGATGAACCACTACGAGAACGACGACCGCCGCAACGACGACGCCTCTTTCGGTGACCAGGCCGAGCGCTTCTCGCGCAAGCTCAGCGATTCGGCACAGCAGGTCTGGCTGGCCGGGCTGGGCGCTCTGGGCCGCGCGCAGGCCGAGGGCAGCCGCTTCTTCGACGGCCTGGTGAAGGAAGGCGAAGCCTGGGAAGCGCGCCGCCGTGAGCGCAATGGCGAACAGGGCCCGGGCTGGCGTGACAACGTCGAAACGTCGCTGGACGAGGCCCGCGAGAAGGCCTCCGGCACCTGGAACAAGGTCGAGAAGGCCTTTGATGACCAGGTGCAGGGCGTGCTCAAGCGCCTGCATGTCCCCACCGCTGACGAAGTGACCGCGCTGGAAGCCCGCATCGATGCCCTGCACGCGCGCCTGGCCAAGCTGGAAACCCGCGCCGCGTCCGGCACCGACGCCCCTGCGCCGGGCAGCCATCAATCGCCGGACAGCGTGCCCTGAGCGCAATTGTTGCAATGCAATAAAAATTGATTGACAATCGCGAGCAACCCGCCAATCGCTTCGGCTGCCGTTTGTTCCCTCCCCTCACGGCTTCAGGATTGGCGGGTTTTTCGTGCCCGCCGTGCGCCGATCTGCGCGCTCCATCACGCTTCCTGTCAGGAACATCCTGACCCAGCCGGGCACCGCGACCTTTACACTGTCGTTCTCCGCTTTCGCCCCTTCCGCCCTACTCCTGCATGCTCCCTTGGATCCTGGCCCTGCTGTCGGCCCTGCTTACCTGTTCCCTGGCCGTTGTCTATCTGTGGTGGATCAAGCGGCGGCAGAAGGAGATGCAACTCGGCCTGCAGGCTCTGGCCGGCATGCATTGGCGCGAATTCTCGGTACTGGTCAAGCGCATGCTGCGCGAACAACGCGGCCTGCGTGAGTTGATCGATCCGACCGAAGATGCCCGCGAGCCGAGCAGCGACTTCCTGCTCAGCGATGGCCCCAATCAATGGCTGGTGTCGTGCAAGCACGGCCTGGCCTACCGCATCGGCACCGCCGCAGTGAACGAGCTGGGTGCGGCCGCGCGCCTGGCCGGCGCCAAGGGCGGCGTGCTGCTGACCGAAGGCCGGATCGAGCGCGACGGCCGTGGCGCCGCCGAGAAGCAGGCCGTTGAGGTGCTGGACGGCCCCCGCCTGTGGCCGCTGCTGCAGCCCTACCTGCCCGGCGATATCGAAGCGCGCGTGCGTGCCAGCGCCCGGCATGAGGCGCTGCGCCGCATTGCCATCGCCGCACTGGGTTCGGTCACGCTGGGGCTGCTGGTCGGCCTGGGCCTGCAGGGCTTGCATGTGGAAGAGGCCGCGCCGGTTGCTGCGGCGCCGGTGGTGGCAGCACCTTCGGCCGCGCCAGCCGCCGAACCTGCCCCGATCGAAGCCGTCCCTGCGGCCGCCCCTGCTCCCGAAACTGCCGTCGCCCCGGCGGCCGACGCGCGCAGCAATCCCAACCCGGATGCCGCCACGCTGGAGCGCTTCCAGGCCGATCTGGCCCGCGCACTGGCCGGCAAGCCCGGCATCGCCAGCGGCGTCTGGCTGACCCGCCAGACCCTGGCGATCAACCGCACCGGCGAACTGGAAGCGGTGTGGCCGCGGGTCTGCGAGGAAGTGCTGCACTACCCCGCCCTGCGCAACGTGCGCATCCAGCTCAACGCCCGCCCCGGCGTGGATGAGCCCGTACGCTGGCGACAGTGCGCTACGTATTGATCAGGCGGCATCCACGCATGGCGTGGATACGGCGCTTACCGCGCGCCCGGCGCGAAGCGCGCGAACAGGTCCCAGGCGTCGCCAAGGAACACCTGGCGCACGCGGGTGATGGGCTGCTCACCGCGCCAGGTCAGGCGCTCGATCACCAGGCAGGCGGTGCCGGGCTTCACGTCCAGCAGTTTGGCGGTGGCGGTGTCAGCACCCCAGGCACTGATGCGGTGCTGGGCACGGGTCCACGAGACATTCTGCAGCAGCCAGCTGCCCGGCGCGGTGGTACTGAAATCGACCTCCAGCACCTCGGGCACGCCCACCGGGCTGATCAGGCGATGCTCCAGTGCCAGCGGGCGACCGTCGGCCAGGTGCAGGCAGCGCATCGCCAGCAGCATTTCGCTGCCGGCCAGCTCGACTTCGCCAGCATTGCCGGCATCGGCCAGCCGCAGGTCGCGCTGCAGCAGGCGATACGCGTACTGATGACCGCGTGAGCCGACTTCCATCGCGATATCGGGAATCTCCAGCGCCACCTGCTCCAGGTGCGGGGGCTGCCGCGCCACGAACGAGCCGGCGCGACGGCGGCGCTCGATCATGCCGCTCTCGGCCAGTGCGGTCAGCACCTTGTTCACGGTCATCCGCGAGCAGCCGTACTGTTCCATCAGCTCGTGCTCGTACGGAATACGGAACCCCGGCGCCCACTCTCCGCTGAGGATGCGGCTTTCCAGATCGCTGCGGATACGCTGGTTGAGCGTGGCGGACTTGCTGGCCTTCACGTAATGGGGTCTCGGTGGCGGGAGGCGATCAGCCCAGCACGCCGCGCAGGGCGGCAGCGAAGGCGCTGGTGATCGCCTCGCGCTGCAGGTGGCGGCCGTCGGCCACGCACTGGCGGCCATGGCGCCAGACCGATCGCAGCGCGCCATTACGTGCGGCGAACACCCAGCTGTCAAGCCATGCGTCGTCCTGTCGCGCCTGCAACGCCGGGTGCGAAGCATCCAGTTCAACCAGGTCGGCACTGGCGCCGACCTGCAGGCCGGCGGCCACGCCCAGGGCCTGTGCACCGCCCTGCAGTGCACCCTCGAACAGGAAGCGGCCGGTGCTGCGGGTGGCATCCGGGGCCAGCACATTGCGCCCGCGCAGGGTCAGGCGTTGGCCGTACTCAAGCAGGCGTAGTTCTTCGGCCGCATCGATCAGCACATTGGAATCGGAACCGACACCGAAGCGACCGCCTTCGCGCGCGAACGCCTGCATCGGGAACAGGCCGTCGCCCAGGTTGGCCTCGGTGATCGGGCACAGGCCGGCCACGGCCTGGCTGGCCACGATGGCCGCGCGCTCGTCATCGGTGATATGGGTGGCATGCACCAGGCACCAGCGCGCATCCACCGGCGCATGGTCGTACAGCCACTGCACCGGGCGCTGGCCGCTCCAGGCCAGGCAGGCCTCCACTTCGCGCACCTGTTCGGCGATGTGGATGTGCACCGGGCCGTCGGTCAGCGGCAGCAACGCACTCAGCTCCTCGCCGGTGACCGCACGCAGGCTGTGTGGTGCGATGCCGAGCACCGCATCGGGCAGCGCGGCCAAGGCCGGCTTGGCGGCATCCAACAGTTGTGCGAAGCCGTCCACATCGTGGATCAAGCGACGCTGCGCGGGATTCGGCGCCGCTCCGCCAAAGTCGGCATGCGCATAGAACACCGGCAGCAGGGTCAGGCCGATGCCGGTCTGGTCGGCGGCGGCGGCAATCCGTGCACTCATCTCGGCGCGGTTGGCATAGGCGCGTCCATCGGCGTCGTGGTGCAGGTAATGGAATTCGCCGACGCGGGTGAAGCCGCTTTCCAGCATTTCCATGTAGGCCTGGGCGGCGATGGCCTGCACCGCGTCCGGGCGCAGATGGGCCAGGAAGCGATACATCAGCTCGCGCCAGCTCCAGAAGCTGTCACCGTCGCCGCCGCCGATCTCGGTCAGCCCGGCCATGCCGCGCTGGAAGGCGTGGCTGTGCAGGTTGGGCAGGCCCGGCACCAGGATGCCGACCCGTGTGTCGCCGTGCTGGGCGCCCTGCCCCGTGCTGATCGACGTGATGCGACCGTCCTGCACCTGCAGGCGGACGTCGCGGGCCCAGCCCCCGGCCAGCAGGGCGTGGGCGGCATGGAAACGGTGCGGGGAACGCGAATCGGACATGGCTGGACAACCCGAAATGGACGCCTATATTGTATAGACATATAAGCACAGCCGCGTTGTGGATGCCATGCACGTCGAAACCCTGTGGTCCAACGTTCACCTGATCACCCTCGATGGCGAGGACCTGGGTGTCATCCGCGATGGCGTACTGGCCTGCGCCGAGGGCCGCATCGTCCATGTCGGCCCAGCCGGCAGCGATGCCCACCTGCAGCCGACCACCCGCATCGACGGCGAAGGCCGCTGGATCTCGCCGGGCCTGATCGATTGCCATACCCATCTGGTCTACGCCGGCAACCGCGCCAACGAGTTCGAGCAGCGCCTGCAGGGCGTCAGCTATGCCGAGATCGCCCGTGCCGGCGGCGGCATCGTCTCCACCGTGCGCGCCACCCGCGCCGCCACACCGGAACAGCTGGCCCGCGAAAGCCGGCCACGCCTGCTGGCGATGCGCGCCGAGGGCGTGACCACCCTCGAGATCAAGTCCGGCTACGGCCTGACCCTGCCGGACGAGCGCAAGCAACTGCAGGTGGCGCGTGCGCTGGGCGAGGAATGCCGGGTCAATGTGGTGACCACCTTCCTCGGCGCACACGCGATTTTGCCGGGCCGCGAAGCACAGGAATACACCGACGAGGTGTGTAACGTGATGATTCCGGCCATCGCCGCCGAAGGCCTGGCCGAAGCGGTGGATGTGTTCTGCGAGAACATCGCCTTCTCGCCGGCGCAGGCGCGGCAGGTCTTCGAAGCGGCACGCGCCAACGGGCTGGCGGTGAAGATCCACGCCGAGCAGCTGAGCAACCAGCATGGCGCCGAACTGGCCGCCAGCTTCGGTGCACTGTCGGCCGACCATATCGAACATCTGGACGATGCCGGCATTGCCGCGATGGCGGCGGCCGGCACCGTCGCCGTGCTGCTGCCCGGTGCCTTCTATTTCACCCGCGATACCACCCTGCCGCCGATTGCGGCGCTGCGCGCGGCCGGCGTGCCACTGGCGCTGGCCACCGACAGCAACCCCGGCACCTCACCACTGACCAGCCCGCTGCTGGCGATGAACATGGGCGCCACCCTGTTCCGCCTGACCGTGGACGAGTGCATCGCCGGCTTCACCCGTGAAGCGGCGCGCGCGCTGGGCCATGGCCAGCGCATCGGCCGCCTGGCCGTGGGCCTGGACTGCGACCTGGCGATCTGGGACATCGACACCCCCGCCGACCTGGTCTATCGCATTGGATTCAACCCGCTGCACGCGCGCGTGGTGCGCGGACAGCCCGACCTGCCTGCCTCCTGGAGCAACACATGAGCAACACCCTGGTTCTTCGCCCCGGCCATGTCACTCTCGCCCAGTGGCGGCAGGTCTATCGCGGTGCGCCGCTTGCACTGGACCCGGCCGCGCTGCCGGTGGTGCGCGCCAGTGCGGCGGCCGTCGCCGCCATCGTCGCCAAGGGCGCGCCGGTGTATGGCATCAACACCGGCTTCGGCAAGCTGGCCAGCGTGCGCATCGAGCGCGAAGACCTGGCCACCCTGCAGCGGAACATCGTGCTCTCGCATGCCGCCGGCGTGGGCGAGCCGATGCCGGCCAGCGTGGTGCGCCTGATGATGGCGCTGAAGCTGGTCAGCCTGGCGCAGGGTGCTTCGGGCATCCGCGAGGAAACCCTGCTGCTGCTGGAAGCGATGCTGGTCAAGGGCGTGCTGCCGGTGGTGCCCGCACAGGGCTCGGTGGGTGCCTCGGGTGACCTGGCGCCGCTCTCGCACCTGGCCAGCGTGATGCTGGGCGTGGGTGAAGCCTTCATCGGTGACGAGCGCCTGCCGGCGGTCGATGCGCTGGCACGTGCCGGCCTGCAACCGATCGAGCTGGGCGCGAAGGAAGGCCTGGCACTGCTCAACGGCACCCAGTTCTCCACCGCCTATGCGCTGGCGGGCCTGTTCGAGATCGAGACCGTGTTCCAGGCCGCGCTGGTCACCGGTGCGCTGTCGGTGGAAGCGGCCAAGGGCTCGGATACCCCGTTCGACCCGCGCATCCATGCCATCCGCGGCCAGCGCGGGCAGATCGCCACTGCGGCCACGCTGCGCACGTTGATGCAGGGCTCGGACATCCGCGAATCGCATCGTGACAACGACGTGCGCGTGCAGGACCCGTACTGCCTGCGCTGCCAGCCGCAGGTGATGGGCGCAGCGCTGGACATCCTGCGCCAGGCCGCGACCACGCTGGAAATCGAAGCCAATGGCGTGTCCGACAATCCGCTGGTGTTCACCGATACCGGCGAAGCACTGTCCGGCGGCAACTTCCACGCCGAACCGGTGGCCTTCGCCGCCGACATGCTGGCGATGGCAGTGTGCGAGATCGGTTCGATCAGCGAGCGACGCCTGGCGATGCTGGTGGACCCGGCGCTGTCCGGCCTGCCGGCGTTCCTGACCCCGCGCCCGGGCCTGAATTCCGGCTTCATGATCCCGCAGGTGACGGCGGCCGCGCTGGTCTCGGAAAACAAGCAGCGCGCCTACCCGGCCAGTGTCGATTCGATTCCGACCTCGGCCAACCAGGAAGACCATGTGTCGATGGCCGCGCACGGTGCGCGCCGCCTGATGCAGATGGCCGAGAACGCCGCCAACGTGATCGGCATCGAACTGCTGGCCGCCGCGCAGGGCTGCGACTTCCACGCCCCGCTGCGCTCCAGCACCGCGCTGGAAGCCGTGCGCGCCACCCTGCGTGCGCAGGTGCCGACGCTGGAAGAAGACCGCTACTTCCATCCGGACATGGTGACCGCCACGAACCTGGTGCGCAGTGGCGCGCTGGCGCAGGGCCTTGCCGATCTGTTGCCGACTGTGGAACCACAGGCATGAAGACCCATCCCGAATGGCTGACGGTGCACGAAGGCGATGCCCCGTTGATCGTCAGCTTCCCGCATACGGGCAGCGAGCTGCCACACGACCTGATCGGCGACTACCACTCGCCATGGCTGGCCCGTCGCGACGCCGACTGGTGGGTGCACGAACTGTACGATTTCGTGCGCGGCATGGGCGCGACCACGGTGCGCTCGGCGATCTCGCGCTCGGTGATCGACCTCAACCGCGATCCCAGCGGCGTGTCGCTGTACCCGGGCCAGAACACCACCGGCCTGTGTCCGCTGACCACCTTCGACAACCAGCCGCTGTACCACGCCGGGCGCGAGCCGGATGACGCGGAAATCGCCCGTCGCCGCGACACGTATTTCCTTCCCTACCACGATGCGCTGGCCGCACAGATCACGCGCCTGCGTGCTAAGTTCGGCACTGTCGTGGTGTATGACGCGCATTCGATCCGCTCGCATATCCCGCACCTGTTCGACGGCGAGCTGCCGCAGTTCAACCTGGGTACCGCCGGTCCCTCCGGTGCGCCGGATACCTCCTGCGACAACGCGTTGAGCGATGTGGTGGAGAACCTGCTGAAGATCAGCGGCATGAGCCAGGTACGCAACGGCCGCTTCAAGGGCGGCTGGATCACCCGCCACTACAGCAACATCGCCGGTGGCGTGCACAGCCTGCAGATGGAACTGGCCTGCCGCGGCTACATGCACGAACCCCTGCCGGACCAGGTGGACGAACACAGCTGGCCCACCCCGCTCGACCCCGACCACGCCGCACCGCTGCGCCACACCCTGGCGCAGGTGCTCAACGCCTGCCTTGAATTCGCTACGAACCGGAGCGCCGCATGACCCGCAACGACCCGTCCCGCATCATTGCCGCGCCGACCGGCACCACGCTCAACGCCAAGAGCTGGCTGACCGAAGCGCCGCTGCGCATGCTGATGAACAACCTGCACCCGGACGTGGCCGAACGGCCGCAGGAACTGGTGGTGTACGGCGGCATCGGCCGCGCCGCGCGCGACTGGGAGAGCTTCGATGCCATCGTCGAGACGCTCAAGCGCCTGGACGACGACCAGACCCTGCTGGTGCAGTCGGGCAAGCCAGTGGGCGTGTTCCGCACCCATGCCGATGCGCCGCGCGTGCTGATCGCCAATTCCAACCTGGTGCCGCGCTGGGCCAACTGGGACCACTTCAACGAGCTGGATAAGAAGGGCCTGGCCATGTATGGCCAGATGACCGCCGGCAGCTGGATCTACATCGGTGCGCAGGGCATCGTGCAGGGCACCTACGAGACCTTCGTGGAAATGGGACGCCAGCACTTCGGTGGCGACCTGACCGGGAAGTGGCTGTTCACCGGCGGCCTCGGCGGCATGGGCGGCGCGCAGCCGCTGGCCGCCGTGATGGCCGGCGCCTCCTGCCTGGCCGTCGAGTGCCGCAAGAGCAGCATCGACATGCGCCTGCGCACCGGCTACCTGGATACCTGGACCGACAACCTGGACGAAGCGCTGCGCCTGATCGACGAGTCGTGCAAAGCGGGCACGCCGAAGTCGGTGGGCCTGCTCGGCAACGTTGCCGATGTGTTGGCTGAACTGCTCAAGCGCGGCGTGAAGCCGGACCTGCTGACCGACCAGACCTCCGCGCACGATCCGGTGAACGGCTACCTGCCGCAGGGCTGGACGGTCGAACAGTGGGATGAGAAACGTGTCTCCGCGCCCAAGGAAGTGGAGAAAGCCGCGCGCGCGTCGATGGCCAACCATATCCGCGCCATGCTCGGCTTCCACGCGCTGGGCGTGCCGACCGTGGACTACGGCAACAACCTGCGGCAGATGGCACTGGAAGAAGGCGTGGAGAACGCGTTCGACTTCCCCGGTTTCGTACCGGCCTACATCCGCCCGCTGTTCTGCCGCGGCATCGGCCCGTTCCGCTGGGCCGCACTGAGCGGCGACCCGGAAGACATCGCCAAGACCGATGCCAAGGTGAAGGAACTGATTCCGGACAACCCGCACCTGCACCGCTGGCTGGACATGGCCGCCGAGAAGATCAAGTTCCAGGGCCTGCCGGCACGCATCTGTTGGGTCGGTCTGGGCGACCGCGATCGCCTGGGCCTGGCCTTCAATGAAATGGTGGCGAACGGTGAACTGAAGGCACCGGTGGTGATCGGCCGTGACCACCTGGACAGCGGCAGCGTGGCGTCGCCGAACCGCGAGACCGAGGCAATGGCCGATGGTTCCGATGCCGTGTCCGACTGGCCGCTGCTGAACGCCCTGCTCAACACCGCCAGCGGCGCGACCTGGGTGTCGCTGCACCACGGCGGCGGCGTCGGCATGGGCTTCTCGCAGCACGCCGGCATGGTGATCGTGTGCGATGGCACCGAGGCAGCGGCGAAGCGGATTGGCCGCGTGCTGTGGAACGACCCGGCCACCGGCGTGATGCGCCATGCCGATGCAGGCTATGAGATCGCGATTGATTGCGCGAAGGAAAAGGGGCTGGATCTACCGGGAATCCTGGGCTGACAGGTCAGCGACCAGCGCGCACATATTCCGGTGCCATCAGGGCAATGCGCGGTAGTGTCCCCGATTCACCGGCGCGCATGCCATGAGAGAGGCTTACGCCAGCTTCGGTGGCATCACACCTAAAGTTGCGCGCTGCCCTGCCGATACCGGAGGTCAACAAGGAATGTTGCCCTCCGGCCTGTTTACTCGGGCCAGTGCCCATATGGGCTCATTCCTTTCTGATGAACTCTTCTGCTGAAAGGAATCCACTGTATGGCTCACGAAATCACCATGGATCTTGCCACCAAGTTCGTCCTGCACAAGGACGTCGAACTTGCTGTCAGGAAAGATGGAAAGCTGCTCGGTACCGCCCTGATCAGCAAAGGCAACATCGAATGGGTGCCCGCAGGCAATTCGGTGAACAAGAAGCGGCTGAGCTGGGCCAGGTTCGCCGAGCTGATGCAGGACCAGGGCAAGGATGTGAAGATCAAGTAGATCGATCGCGGATTGCCACTTCGCCCTGCGACGGAGTCTCAGTGCCAGGACTTCGTCTGAATCCCGTTCTGCACCATCGAGATGTTCTCTCCAATGAGCGTTCTTCAACGTCTGCTACTTGTCGCCGCCTGCATTGCGGTCGCCGGGCCTGCGAGCGCAGCAAACCAGATCAGCACAAAGATCCCAAACGAGACCCGGATCAGCCCGCTCGTTATTCTGGATGCGAACAATGAGGGTTCCTGCGCACTGCCCTCGCCGGATGGGCGTCGCCGCACTCCCTACTTCCCTGATCTCAGGCAGCGTTGCAGCATCCTTGCACAAGCCCTGTTCGCATCACTCATTACCCGCGGCTTCGACGCGAAAATGGAATCCTTCACGCCTGATGCGCCCATCGGCTACAAGGAGTATTACGCCGCGTTCGCTGAGTGGAAGCAAGGCGTAATTGAAAAGTACCCCGATCGGTACGTGCTGACTTACCACGGACTGGTGGACGAGAGAAAACAAAGCTACCTGGTGATGAATCTGTCCGGACCAGGCGACGGCGAACGCCCGCTGCTTGGCACGATAGAGCTCAGCAAGGACCAGATGTGGACCGTTACCAAGCTCGGCGATATGAACTTCATTGGCCCGACCCCGTTGCCGCGCCTCATCGAGCTGCTGAGCAACACCCTGGAGGAGCGCTGTCCGACCCGCGGGTTCATGCGTAACTGCTATGGCCGTGGCTGGCTCATGGACAAGAACCCCAGGTAAGCCCTACGCCACCATCGATAGGGTGCCGGCCACCGACCGGCATCACCGCCATCAGGAAATACAGGAAACCACGCACAGCACGCCTTTCATGGCCGCTGCGGACCTGCATGCAACACTCGACTGCCGCCACACCCTCCATCCGGGTATACCCGCATGATCCCGTGCGGCACGAGGCCCATCTGCTCATGCATGCGTGGTCCATCGAACAGGGCCCGCTTGACCCCACCTGCAGCCGTGACCAACATGCGCCATCACCGCTGATGGATCACCGCGATGTACCGCACCCTTGCTGCCGCATTGCTCTGCGCCCTCTTCGCCGTTCCGATCGCTTCGGCGCGTGAGTCCCCCGGCGATCTTTCCAATCAGCTCGACACCCAACTGCAGGCCAACCGCGAGCGCTACGGCATCGCCGGCCAGGCGGTGCTGGTCGCGCACAATGGCCAGGTGCTCTACCAGGGCGCCAGCGGTGAGCGCGATCCGGCCACCCATGCACCGGCCACCGTCGATTCCATTTTCGCCGCGCAATCGATGGCCAAGCTGCTGACCAGCACGCTGGTGATGCAATTGGTGGACCAGGGCAAGGTGGATCTTGACGCGCCGGCCAGCCGTTATGTTCCGGACCTTCCGGCTGCTTGGCAGGCGATCCACGTACGCGATTTCCTCAACCACAGCTCGGGTATCGGCGAGTACTACAACCGGGTGGACAATCGCTGGATGAGCAAGGGCTACACCGGTGTGGCGCCCGACCTTGCAGCTGCGCTGAAGGTGGCTGCGGCGGCGCCGACGCAGTTCGCCACCGGCAGCCGCGTGATGTACACGCAGGCCAACTACCTGGTGCTGACGGCGTTGCTGCAAGCGCACTACCGCAAGCCCTACCCGGCCATCGCGCGCGAACGCATTCTGCAACCGCTGAAGATGACCAGCACCTCATGGGGCGCAGCCAGCGTGCCGTCGCAGCGCGCAGCGGTGCCTTACATCGGCAAGGACGGCCAGCTGCAGCCGGCCAATGAAGACCCCTGGCCGGACTACGGCTGGGGCCACGCCGACCTGCAGACCACCGTGGGTGACATGAACCGTTTCCTGCAGGCGCTGGCGACCGGCAAGCTGCTGCGCACGGCGACCCTGGAAAAACTCTGGCAGCCGCAGAAACTGGCCGGCGGCGGCAGCAATTTCTTCTCCACGGGCTGGGACACCACCCGCAGCGACGGCTACACCCAGGTCGGCCACGATGGTGGCACCCGTGTACGTGCGCGGCTGGCGTACAAGGGCACCCTGGCCAGCGGCTACTGGGTGTTCGTGTACCTGACCAACGGCAGCGCCCGCAATGTGTGGTCGAGCACGCTGGTGGAGAGCACGATGGCGGTCGCCGCGCCGCAGGAGTTTCCGCATGCGGTGCTGTCCGAGCGGCTGATCGCCTATGCGCTGGATGACAGCGCTGGCGCGGCCGAAGCAGTGCATCGCTGGCTGCGCGACAGCAACAGGGTTGCTGCCAGTGAACTGGAACGCGCGATCAATGCCGATGGTTACGCGATCCGCGAAAGTCTCGGCGCACGCAAGGCAGTGAAGGTGTTCGCGCTCAACACCGAGCTGTATCCGGATTCGGCCAACGCGTGGGACAGCCTGGCCGAATGCCATGCAGCACTGGGTGAGAAGGAAGCAGCTGATCGGCTGTATGCGAAGGCCAAGGCGCTGGCGAAGCCCTCGCCATAGATATTGCTGTAGAGCCAAGCATGG
The DNA here is from genome assembly GCF_054187805.2 of Stenotrophomonas sp. S4. NCBI lineage: Bacteria > Pseudomonadati > Pseudomonadota > Gammaproteobacteria > Lysobacterales > Lysobacteraceae > Stenotrophomonas > Stenotrophomonas sp. S4. The sequence goes on from NZ_CM196188.1 coordinate 2,966,505, forward strand.
GCTCGGCGCTACATGGATGTTGCGGGCAGCCCATACGCGGGCGGCGGGTGACGCGGGGCCGCCGACCTGTTAACTTGCGCGCCAATTTCATGGTTTACAGCATTTCCGCATGTCGCTCTCGTCGTACCGCCCCACCCCGTCGCTGTTGTTCCTGGCCGTTTCCCTTGGCCTCTCCACCACCGCCGCTGCTGCGCCGCAGGCCACCACCCTCGATGCGGTGCGGGTCACTGCCGCCGATGCCAGCGCCCAGGCGCGCGAGGCGCTGAAGCGCGTACCCGGCGCCAGCAACGTCATCGACGTGGCCAAGGCCGACGGCCGCTTGTCCAGCAGTGCCGATGTGCTGGCCTACCAACCGGGCATCAGCGCGCAGTCGCCGGGTAATGAGGGCACCAAGATTTCGATCCGTGGCTCGGGCATCAACCGGGGCCCCGGCGCGCATGCCTCGGGTATTGCGGTGTCGATCGACGGCCTGCCACTGACCGGCCCGGGCGGCACGCCCTACGAGCTGCTGGAACCGCTGTGGCTGTCGCGCGTGGAAGTACTGCGCGGCGCCAACGGTTTCGAGCGTGGCGCGCTGGCGCTGGGCGGTGCCATCGACTACGTCAGCCGCAGCGGCCGTGATTCGGCGGGCGTGCAGCTGCACTACGAAGCCGGCAGCCGTGGCTACCAGAAGCGCGGCATCAGCTGGGGCGGCGTCAGTGGCGATGTCGATTACTTCCTGGCCTACACCGATACCGAGTTCGATGGCTATCAGCGCCATGCGCGCGGCGACGGCAAGGGCGCAATGGCCAACATCGGCTGGCAGATCACGCCCGACCTGCAGACGCGCTTCTTCGTGCGTTACCGCGAAACCAATCACGAAACACCCGGTCGCCTGACCCGCGACCAGATCCGCAACGACCCGCATGCGGCCAACCCGGCCAACCTGGCCATCGATGCACGTCGCCCGCAGCCCGGCAGCACGTGGGTGGGCAACGTCACCACGCTGCAGATCGATGAGGATTCCTCGCTGCAGGCGGGACTGGTCTATCACAAGTACCCGATGGACTTGAACGAGAGCCTGTACCGCCAGCAGCTGGACTACGCCAACCTCAACGCCACGCTGGACTACCGCCACCGGCACCGCCTGTTCGGCCTGGACAGCGAAACCGCGGTCGGCCTGCGCGTCACCCATGACCTGGATGCCGATGTGCGCGAGTCGCTGCGTTTTGCCAGCAACGGCTATGCCGCCGGCACGCGCACACGTGACTTCCGCCACCACGGCACCGACAGCACGCTGCACGTCAGCAATACCCTCGCCTTCAATGACCGCCTGCGCATGCAGACCGGGCTGGCACTGATCAACACCCGTCGCGATGTCCAGGTGACCTGGCCGAGCAGCGGCGGCCGCCTGCGCGACCACGACCGGGACTACGCGCCGCGACTGGGCTTCACCTGGCAGCACAGCGCGCAGACCCAGTGGTTCGGCAACCTCAGCCGTTCGGTGGAGGCGCCGCACCCGTGGTCGATGATCTGGGGCTCGAACCAGTACTTCGGGCCGGGCAATGGCCCGTCCAGCGGCCGCCAGCGCGCGCCGGTGCCGATGCAGAACCAGACGGCCACCACGCTGGAACTGGGTGCGCGCGGTGACGCGGCGCTGGGTCGCTGGGAACTGACCGGCTACTACGCACACGTGAACCACGAACTGCTGAGCGTCGAGCTGCAACCGGTGCCGAACCTGTTCATCGCCGAGAACAACGCCAGCCCCACCGTGCACCGCGGCATCGAAGCAGGATTGGACAGCACGCTGTGGCAGGCAGCGCCGGGCCGCCTTTCGCTGCGCCAGGCGTACACCTTCAGCGACTTCCGTTATCGCCGCGATGCGCGTTTCGGCAGCAACCGCCTGCCCGGCCTGCCGCGCCACGCCTACCAGGCCGAGCTGCGCTTCGATCATGCGTCCGGCCTGTACGCTGCGCTGAATACCGAATACGCCTCGCGCATCGCCGTCGACTACGCCAACAGCTACTGGGCCGACAGCCATGTCATCTTCGGCAGCCGCATCGGCTACGACGCACCCGGCGGTCGCTTGCAGGCCTGGGCGGAGATGCGCAACATCGGCAACCGCCACTACGCCGCCACGGTCACGCCGGGCTACGACGATGCCAGCAGGGATGTCGCCCGCTCGACGCCGGGCGAAGGTCGTGGCGTCTACGCAGGTGTGCGCTGGCGCTTCGATTGATGGCCGCAGGCGGCGCCGGGCGTGATCCGGCGCCGCCGTTCCTGGGTCAGCCGATACGCCACGCTGGCAGGCGCTCGCTGCGCTTCCAGATGGAAGGCGCGAAGCCGATCAGCACCAGTGCCGCCAGCCACTTCGGCGACGTACTCAGCAGCGTGGAACCGAGCGAGCCGTCGCTGGGTACGAGCTGCTCCTGCCAGGGGTTGTAACCCAGGTAGAGGATGCTGCCGGCCCACCACAGCAACGCTGCGCCGATGCCCACCAGCAGCAGGGCCAGCGTGCGGCAGGTCCAGCGCTGCGAGGTGGTGCCCCATTCCCGCGACGCGGCGATCAGCAGGCCGACCACCAGCAGCGACACCAGCGCCACCAGGCCGATATCGACCTTCGGTCCAATGCGCTCATAGGTACAGGCGCGGCATTGCGCCTCTTCCGCGGCGGTGGCGGCTTCGGCGCCCTCGGCCTGCCCAGCTGCGGGCTGCGCCAGTGCTGCAAACGGCAACAACACCGCCAGCAGCGTCACCATGATCCAACGAAACAACGTCCTGTTCCTGCGTGCAGCGACATCCATGCGCTCTTCCTCGTCAGTGGTTGTGTGTCCCAGCGGGTGTTCGGATATCCAGCGCCCCTGTTCCAGATGCAGTGCGACAAGCTCCCGATAGGTGAAACCACCCGGATACGAATCCTGGGCGACCGCGATCATAGCCCACTGTCCATTGCCGCTGAAAACGGGCCGGGGCTGGCCATATGAAGTACGCCCCCCAACTACAGCGCCTGGATGGCCTGCAGCAGATGGCTCGCACCTGGCGCGAGTTCCTGCGCGAACCAGCCCAGCATCGCGAAGAACAGCAGCAGCCCGAGCAGCGGCCAGATCGTATGCGACACGCATACCCGCCACCACCCTTGCTGCTGCATGCCCTGCATGCGCCGGTACAGGCCTCCGGCGATGGCCGCGTCCACCAGCAGTTCAGCCATCAGCACCGGCGCCGACCACACCACCCACACGCTGGCCAGCAGGACGGTCGCCACCAGCGCGACGAGGCCGAGGATGGCCAGCAACGGCAGGCCCGCTTCATCTTCGGCCAGCCCGGTCAACGGCAGCTCTCCGGCATCGCCGCCACCGGCCGGCACCGACTCGTTCCACGACGCCGATGCACCACCACCGCCGGAACGCCCGCCGGCGCCGCTCCACGGGGATTCCATGGCACTACCGCGCGGCGATGCGCCACTACCGCCTACATCCGGCGACAGCCCATCCAGGACGTTGTCCCAACGCCAGCGGATCCAGACCCACATCAGCAGCAGGAACACGCCATAGGCCAGCAGCACGGCCATCGGATAGCGAAGCAGCATCGCGTCGATGCCGGCCAGGCGCAGCAGATGCGAGGCAAGAAAACCGGCCGCACCGGTCAGGGCGACGATCAGCGCCATCTGCAGGCGTGGCCAACCACGCTGCTGCAGGTGCCGGCGCGCACGCACGACTTCGCCGCCGCGGTTCACGGGCAATTTCAGCGGGCTGCGTGAAAAGTGGCGCGAGCGCTTCATGCAGCCGCCAGCGGGCGGGAGGCATGGCGGCCGGGAACGTCGGGAACCTGATACTGCATGCGGACATCCTTGCCGGGCACGCGTAAGCGGTGATGGGCGGATTCTACCGCGGGCAGGTCCGCTGTCCAGACGGCGGTTCCAAGCGGCCGATCCTCAGCTGCGGTCGGTGATCCGTTCGATGCGGCCACCAGCGAACACGAACTCGCTCTGGCCCTGCAGTTCCAGCTCGGTGCCCGCATGCGGTCCATCGGGAATTTCCTGCGCGAACACGCCGCGCCAGCCAATCGTCGCCGTCGCCCGATCACCATCGAACACCAGCGCCAGCAAGCGCTGTTCGCGTTCCCGGAACAGGCGCGCAGACTGCCGTGCCAGTTCGCCAAAGGCATCGATGCCTTCGGTGACCATCGTCAGCTGGCCATTACTGTGGTTCTCGAAGCGCACGTTGTGCGCCAGCACCGCCAGCATGGCGTCGATGTCGAAGCGGTTGTAGGCCTGCAGGTAGTGCTCGATCAACTGACGGCGGTGCGGTTCGTCCATGGCGGCATCCAGTCGTGGGCTGCTGGCGAGTCTCGCCTGCCAGCACCGGCCGATCAAGGCCGCGCGGCAGCCTTCAGCAGCTGCGCGGCCACCTGATCGAACGGGGCGATGTCCTGCAGCGCGCGGCACATCGCCACCGCACCTTCCACGCTGGCGATCACCAGGCTGGCCAGTTCATCCGCCGCCGCCGGGGCATGCCCTTCGGCGACGAACGCCGTTGCAAGGTGGCCCTGCCAGCGCGCGAACACCTCGGCAGCCGCCGCGCGGGCTTGGCTGGGCGTCGCCTCCACCGGTTCCTCCACGGCAGCGGCCAGCACCGGGCAGCCGGCGCGGAAACCAGTGCGCAGCAGGCGCTCGCGCCACAGCGCCAGGAACTGCTGCAGGCCCTGTACCGCCCCACCCTTCAGCAGCTCCACCAGCAGCACCTCCACCTTGTCGCCGGCCATGTGGGTGGCGCGCGCCAGCAGCTCCTGCTTGCCGCCGGGAAAGTGATGGTAAGTGGAGCCCAGCGGCGCCTCGGCCAGCTTCGTCACTTCACGGATGCTGGTGGCATTGAGGCCCACGCGCGCCAGCATCTGTGCCGCAGCATCCATCACGCGTTGAGGCGCATCAGAGGGTCGCGGACTCACGGCAGGCTCCTTGCTAAGACAGTCGTCATAGATTAGCGTACCGGCCGTTCTATAACAGTCGTCATAGCCATGAATCTCTGGTTCCGCCTGCTCCATCTGCTGCTGTGCAGCCTGTTCCGGCCGAAGCTGGAGGCCCCGTTCGGGGTCTCGCGGCTGCAGTTCCGGGTACTGCCCAATGACCTGGACAGCAACCTGCACATGACCAACGGCCGCTACTGGAACATCTTCGACCTGGGCCGGCTGGACCTGATACTGCGCATGGGCCTGGGCCGGGTGGCGCTGCGCGAGAAGTGGGCACCGATCGTTGGTGCCGGCACCATCCAGTTCCGTCGCGAGCTCAAACCGTTCCAGCGCTTCACCCTGGAGACGCGGCTGGTTGGCTGGGTCGGCTCCCGCGGCATCATGGAGCAGCGGGTGCTGATCGGTGCCGAGCAGAAGATCGCCACGCGCGCGCTGCTGGTCACCGGCATCTACGACCGCCGCGCGCGGCAGTTCCTCGGCATGCCGAAGATGATGGAAGCGATCGGCGTGGTCGCCCCGCCGTCGCCGCCGCTCAGTGCGGCCGCCGAAGCGCTGCTGGCCGCCGATGCGGCGTTGAAGCAGGACGACGCCTGAGCGTCAGGGAGCCGCCATCGGCATCGTGGGCTGTCCGCGCGATACGACCTGGGTACGCCCTCCCACGTGCAGCACGTATTCGAAGGACTGCCGCATGCGGCTGTACGCGCCACCATCCGGTACGCCGTAGTTGGCGCCCACGCTGAGGGTATGCCGGCCCGGCGGCAACGGCTTGAGCATCACCCAGTAGCCATCAGCGGCGGCCAGCCGTGAGTGCTTGTCGTCGGCATCCATGCGGAAGCAGCCTTCGCTGCGGACCCGATGCCTGCGCATGTCGCCCAGTGGCTGGCCGTCCAGCAGCACCACCGCACTGATCAGGTAATCGTTGTTGACCGCTGCCCCGGCCTGCAGCTCCTTGCAGGTCACACGCTCATCCACTTGGAAGTGCGCCATGTTGATGATCGGCAGCAACAGGTATTTGCCAGCCGGCACCACGCATTCGCGATGTGGCCGGAAACGGCCGTTGGTGCCGGCCAGGTTCCAGACCGGGCCTTCCTGGCCCACATCGCATACGCGGCCATCCGGGTCGAGATAGGGCGCGCCGCCCTGGCCATCGGCCCACCGCCACCACCGGGCGGTCCATTCGGCCAACGAAACGCCGCCCACCGGTTCACGCGTCAGCGGCGAAGGCGCCGCCGTGTCCGCACTGAACGCCGGCACGGCGGCCAGCAGCACTGCCATCGTTGCGCCGCCGCGGCGCAGCCAGCCCTGGATTCCCTTCCGCATCACCCACTCCATCGTCCCTGGCGGCCACCCTGCGTGGCCGGCTTCCGCGCCACTGTACCGTGACGGACTAGACCTTCGGCATGTTCTTGGTCACGCAATGGATGCCGCCACCGCCGCCGGCAATCGCATCGATATCCACCTGTTCGATCACGCGGCCCGGATACATGTCTTCCAGCAGTTCACGGCAGAAGCCGTCGGCTGCATCGTCACCGAACTGCGGCGCGACCACGGCGCCGTTGATCGGCAGGTAGTTGATGTAGCCCATGGCCAGATCGTCGTTGTCGCGGGTATGCACGTTGTCGCGCCCGTCCAGGGGTGGCGGCAGGGTGTGCACCTGCAGGCGACGGCCATCGGCATCGGTGGCCCCGCGCAGGATCTGCAGGTGTTCGCGGGTCAGATCGTAGTCGTAGGACTCCGGATCGTTGTCCAGGTTGGCGATCACCACGCCCGGCCGCACGAAACGGGCATAGAAGTCCACGTGCGCATCGGTGATGTCCCTGCCGGCGATACCGGGCAGCCAGATCACCTTGCGCAGGCCGAGGTGGTGTTTCAGCTCGGCCTCGATATCGGCACGCGACCAGTCCGGATTGCGATTGCGGTTGACCCAGCAGCTTTCGGTAAGGATGGCCGTGCCATGGCCGTCGACTTCGATACCGCCGCCCTCGCCGACCAGATCGCTTTCCAGCAGCGTGGCACCGGTCACCTGCGCCAGCCACGGTGCCACCGCGCCATCGTTGCGCGCGCTCTGCTTGCCGCCCCAGCCATTGAAGTTGAAGTCGACCAGGCCCAGCCCGCCCTGGCCATCGGTGACGAAGCACCCGCCGTAGTCGCGCACCCAGATGTCATCCAGCGGCACCTCGAGGAACTCGATGTTGTCGCGGCCGCAGCGGTCCTGCGCCTGCTTCAACTGCGCCGGGCGGCACAGCACGCTGACCGGCTGGTGGCGGGCGATGGTACGCGCCAGCCGCGCCACGGCGGCGTTCACCGCATCGGCCTGCGCGCCCCACACCCGCGGCTGCGCGGCGAAGGCCAGAAACACGCGCTCCTGCGGGCCGTGCTCGTCCGGCATGCGCCAAGTCCCCGCACCTGGCCCTGCTGCGGATACGCGACCCGGCAGCCCGGCCAGGCCGAGCGCGGCCAAGCAGCCAAGGCCGGCGGCGCCCGCCAGTTGGGTGAGGAAGTGACGACGGTTGGTCATGACAGGCTCCATGGCCGGTGTGGGATGGGCGCTATGCTGCGCTTGCCCATCCATAAGAACAAACGATAGATTCAGCCATCAACTGAACAGTTTTTCTTATCAGAATGCTCAAGCATTGGCCCCCGCTGAACGCGCTGCGTGGTTTCGAGGCCGCCGCCCGCCTGGGCAGCTTCCACCGGGCGGCCGAGGAACTGCACCTGACCCAGTCGGCCATCAGCCAGCAGATCCGCGGGCTGGAGGCGTCGCTGCAACAACCACTGTTCTTCCGGCAAGGCCGCAGCGTCACCCTCACCGACGCCGGCATCGACCTGCTGGAAACCACCCAGTCACTGCTGCGCCAGCTGGCCAGCGGCATCCGCCGGCTCGATCAGTACCGCAAGCCGAATCAACTGATCGTCAACACCAGCCCGGCCTTCGCCCGACACTGGCTGGTGCCACGCCTGGCCAGCTTCCACCGGCTGCATCCCGACGCCGATCTGTGGCTGCTGACCAGCGAGGAAGCGCCGGACATGACCACGCAGACGCTGGACGTGGCGGTACGCGATGACCTCGACTCACAGGCGCAGTGCCAGCACCGCGTGCTGCTGCAGGACCGCCTCTTTCCGGCCTGCCATCCGGCCCTGCTCGCCACACCGATGCACGAACGACTGACCCTGCATGGCGAGCGCGAAATGGACTGGAGCCAATGGCAGGTGCAGGGCGGCGCCGATGTCGGCCAGCGCCGCGAGGGCATGAACTTCTCCGAGCCCGGGCAGCTGCTGGATGCCGCGTGCCAAGGGCTGGGCATCGCGCTGGTCAGCGAACTGCTGAGCGCGCGTGCGTGCGATCAAGGCCTGCTGCAACCGCTGGATGATGCACGCGTGCGCGGCCCGCGCTGGAGCTGGCTGGTGCATGAGGACAGCGCGGCAGATCCGCTGGTGATCAGTTTCTGCGAGTGGCTGTTGGCGAACCTGCCCGCCCGAGCTACTTCTGCCGCAGCGCGCGCTTGACCGCCGCCTCGGCCAGCGGCGCCATCACCGCATAGCCCTTCGCCGTGGGATGCACGCCGTCGTCGGCCAACTGCGGGTCGAGCCCACCAGCCGCATTGGCCATCGGCGTGTAGTAGTCCAGATAGACCAGCTGCTGCGCATCGGCGTAGCGCTTCAACGCCGTGTTCAATGCACGCACCCTGGGCGCAGGTGCCGTGCCCGGCAGCCACGGGTAATCGCTGACCGGCAGCACCGATGCCAGCACCACACGGATGCCGTGTGCGCGGGCCAGGTCCACCATCGCGTGCAGGTTGTCTTCGATCATTGCCTGGGTGGACGGGCCGGTGTTGCCGGCGATGTCGTTGGTGCCGGCCAGGATCACCACCACCTGCGGCTTCAGTGCCAGCACGTCCTGCGGGAAGCGCACCAGCATCTGCGCCGTGGTCTGGCCACTGATACCGCGGTTGAGCCAGCCCTTGCCGGGAAAGAACGCCGCACTGCCCTCCCTGCCCCAGCCTTCGGTGATCGAGTCACCGAAGAACACCACGCGCGGTTGCCCAGGTACGGCGGCAGGCAGACGTGCGTTGGCGTCGCGGTAACGCTGCAGTTCCGGCCAATCGGCCAGGCGCTGCTGCATGAAGCGCACCTCGTCCTGGCGCAGGCGCTCGACAGGTTCCACCAGCAACGGGTTGATGGCGGGCACATCGGCCGCCACGCCATGGGCACTCAGCGCGATACCGAGGGCAACCGCGGCCACGCCGCCGGACAAGGAACGCATGGGGTCTCTCCCTGGAATGTCGGGGCCAGTCTAGCGCGCGGCCCCGCGCCTAGCGTGCCGCCGACCGTGCCGCCACACCGGTCACCTTTGCCGGCATCCACATGCCTGGCGTCCAGCCGCTGGCGGCGAGGATCACCTTCGGATTGTCCTGCTGGATCAGCGCACGTACCGCATCGCGCTTGTCCCTGGCCTGCAGGTAATAGGCCTTGGCGATGCGGTAGCCCACCCAGTAGCCCAGGTCGTAAGGCTCCTGCGAGCCCGGCTTGTAGTTGTACAGCCACGGCGACAGATCGGTGCTGTCCACATCCAACGCGAAGGCGCTTTCGATATGCACCTCCCGGCCACGGGTCCAGGCGGCGTGCCGGCCGTTGCCGACGTTGCCGGAAATCAGTTCGGCGATGAACTCGGCAATGCCTTCGCCCAGCGAAACACGCAGCACCGTCGCATGCGGGTCGCCCGGCTCGAAATCGGTCAGGCCGGTCTGCTGGATGTGCACGTACTCGTGCGCGATCACGTGCACGAAGCGGTCCTGCACATTGGGATTCATGAAATCGGCTGCGCACAGCGCTTCCAGGCCGATGATCACGCCGCTCTTCGAGGTCAGCCCGACCGGCCGGCCACGGCCGACCGCGATGGTCACCGGCGGAAACGTGGCCTGCGGGTAGATCGCCTGCAGATTGGCGAACACCTGCACCAGGCGCTGCTTCACCGCCGGCAGCTCCGCAAGGCAAGCGCGGCCCTGCGCATACACTTCGGGCTGGCTGGCAATGGCCTCGGCAATACGCTCGGGCGTGACCCGTCGCGCCTTCGCCAATTCACCCAGGCCCGTACTGCCTTCGGCCAGGTAACCGGCCAACTGGGCGACGCTGGGCTTGCCGCCGGTACTGTCGTAGAGCGCGTAGAAGCGGCTGGCATCGGTGGTGAGGATCTGCGGCCCCGGCGGGGTACCCGCCGACGCCACGCCGACCGCCCCGGCACAGGCCAGGGCAAGCAGGCAACGCAGGAAACTGGACATCGCTCCGTCCTTGGTGGAGTGCATGCGAAGCGCGCAATCTACCACTCCGCCCCGGCCACCGCAGCGGGTACATGCAGGCCCTTCGGGGCTGTGCCAGACTCACTCAGGCACCTGCCATGGATGATGGAGCACCGCACGATGATGATCGTTCCCGCGTACTGGGCCGAAGCCCGCCTGCAGGCCCGTTTCCGTGGCCGGCCGGTGGTCGTGCGCCGCTTCGGCTGGTCCGACGAGGGACCTGCCCAAGCCCAGGCCCACGCCGACGCACGTGCCCATGAAGCCCTCAACGCCATCATCGCCGGGCAGGTGCTGCCGCGTCGCGAAGTGCGCAGCAACTACGGTGTGGAGGGCGTACCGATCCGCGAGCAGATCGTGCAGCGCGACGGCGATGTCATCATCACCCGCAACAGCTATGGCGCGCTGTGCCTCAACAGCCCCGACGTGCTGTTTGCCGACATCGACCATGCGCAGCCGCCGGCCGGATGCGTGATACCGGCCATCGTCGCTGCGGCCGTGCTGCTTGCCGGCGCCATCATCGGCACCGTGCTCTGGCATTGGCTGGTGGGCCTGGTACTGGGCGTGGCGGCAGTGCTGCTGGTCAACGCGGCACTGCTGATGCGGCGGAAGCAGCGCCTGGCAGCTGCCGGTGGTGCTGAAGGGCTTGCGCTGAAGCGCGTGGACGCCTTCAGCGAACAGCATCCCGATTGGCACCTGCGGGCCTACCGCACACCGGCGGGGCTGCGCGTGCTGGCGATGCATGCCACGTTCTCACCTGAGGACGAGCAGCTGCAGGCATTCTTCAAGGCACTGGGCACCGACACCCTGTACGCGCGCATGTGCCGGCTGCAGCATTGCTTCCGTGCGCGACTGACACCGAAGCCGTGGCGCGTTGGCCTGAAGTACCGCATCCGGCCGCCGGTGGCCGCGTGGTCAGCCGAACAGGCCAACAATCCGGATCGACTGGCCTGGATTGCCGAGTATGAAAAGAAGAGTGCCGGCTTCGCGGCCTGTGCCTATCTGCGCAGCTTCGGCGACACTTCCCGGGTGCATGCCAAGGCGGAGCATGTGCGCGAACTGCACGATCGCCTGTCGCACGCGCAGGACCGCCTACCGCTGGCGTGAGGGCGGATGCTCAGTCAGCGCCCTGCACGAACGGCTGCCCTGCCAGGGTAGTGCCCAGCCGCACCGCGATCTGCTGCCCGACCTTCTCGAAGGTCGTTGCGCACTGCTTTCCGCCCTTCTGGCATCCGACTTCCGGAAAGCCCTCCAGCGACTCCGGCGCGCCCTGCGCAGGTTTCGCCTGCCAGCCTGCAGCATCCAGCAGGCGCTTGGCCTTGGCGTAAGGCATGCCGGCGACAATGCCCAATTGCGTCAGCTCAGCAGGAAACGACTGAGCATATGCCGTTGAAACCAGGGCCAACGACAACGTTGCAGCAAGGAGAATGGCTTTCATTGCACCGACCTGGAACGAGCGATCAGGTTCAGCCTAGACCATTTGCGTGGCATGCGAATGTGCCGGTAACACGTCGTTACCGAGTCTCCACAGTTGATTGCAGAGCACGTGCATCTGTTTACATGCGAACAGCAGCCGAGCATGGCGCGGCTCTACAGGATGCAGGAAGGCCGCCCGAAGGCGGCCTCGTGCAAAGCAGTCGAGCACGCTCGACGCTACTTGGCGTTCTTCACGTAGGTGTCGAACCAGTTCAGCATCTCCGACACCAGCTGCTCGTTCGATTCCAGCGCGGTGTACCAGTGCGGCTCGTTCGGCAGCATCACCAGACGCGTGGTACCACCGTTGCCGCGGATCGCCTGGTACAGCTTGCGCGACTGGAACGGTTCGGTGCCCGGGTTGGCGTCGTCCTCGCCGTGGACCAGCAGCAGCGGCAGCTTGATCTTGTCGGCATAGAAGAACGGCGAGGCCTTCAGGTACACGTCCTGCGCCTGCCATACCGAGCGACGCTCGTTCTGGAAGCCGAACGGGGTAAAGGTCTTGTTGTACGAACCGCTGGTCGCCACACCGGCCTTGAACAGGTTGGTGTGCGCGATCAGGTTGGCGGTCATCAGGCCGCCGTGGCTGTGACCGGTCACGCCGATGCGGTTGCGGTCGACCACGCCCATGTCCACGGCCTTGTCCACCGCCGCCTTGGCGTCGGCTTCCAACTGCTCCAGGTAGGTGTCGTAAGCGTTCTTCGGGTCACCCACGATCGGGAACGAGGCATTGTCGATGATCGCGTAGCCGGCCAGCAGCATCAGGCGGTAGGGCTGCAGGCGGGTGAAGGTCTGCTGCGAACCGGACACCTGCCCCGCCTGCGCGGCGTTGGCGAAGTCGGCCGGGTAGGCATACAGGATCGCCGGCACGCGCTGGCCTTCCTTGTAGCCCGGCGGCGTGTACAGGGTGAACGACAGGTCCACGCCGTCGGCACGCTTGTAGGTCACCAGCTGCTTCTTGATCTGGCGCACTTCCGGGGTCGGGTCGACCAGTTTGGTCAGCGCGGTCGTGGTGGAGGCGAACTGCGCCTCGCCGGCCTTCGCATCGGCCACTGCCTCACCCTGCTGGCGGATGAAGGCGTTCGGCGGATCGATCACCGACTGGTGCCAGGTCAGGTAGCGGCCCGGCGTGTTGCTGAAGCCGAGGAACTGTTCGTAGGCGTCGGCACTGCTACGGAACAGGCGCTCGCTCTTCAGCGTGCCCAGGTCCAGGCGGTCGAGGAACGGACGATCGCCCTGCGGCGAGGCGCCACGGCCGCTGAGGAACACGTGGTTGCCCTCACGGCGCACGACCTGCGCGCCATTCGGCAGGCGGGTGAACACGAGGTTGCCGGGATTGCCGTACAGCTCATCGCTGGACATGTCCCACAGCAGGCGACCTTCCTTCTTCGGCTGGTCCACGTCGACGATGCGGGTCTGCATCCAGTGACGGTTCTCGTCGTTCTCGTACTGGAAGGCCACGGCCGGATCGGCGGTCCACGCGAAGCCTTCAAAGCGCTGCGCGGTGCGGGTGATTTCGGTCGGCTTGCCGTTGAACGGGGCCTTCAGCATCAGCACGCGATCGCGATGCGGCACGTTGACCTTCCAGTCACCCTTGTCCAGCGCTTCGGCGTAGACCAGGGTAGCCGGATCGGTGGCACGCCAGTCGAAACCGCGCGGGCCTTCCGGCACGCCGTGCACCGGCACGCGGTCGGCCAGCGGCAGACTGGCGATCGACGTGCTGCGGCCGTTGCTGATATCCAGCACTGCCACATCATTGGCGAAGCGCTGGTAGGTCACCGCATGCGAGTACGGTGCCTTGATCGATTCGGTCAGCACATGCACGCCATCGGGCGCGGCGCTGACCTCGTTGAACAGCGCCGGCTGCCCGACCGGGCGCACGCTGCCCGCGGCGGTATCGACCACGGCCAGCTGCGAGGCACCGTAGTAAGCGAACAGCTTTTCGTCATGCACGCTGGTCAGCGTGTCGCGGGCCTCGTAGGTGCTGCTTTCGCCGCTGCTGCCCAGCGACTCCTGCGCGTCCGGACCGTTCGGCACACCACCATTGGACGGCGCCGGGCCCTGGTTGGCCGGCACCAGCTTCACCAGCAGGTTCTGGCTGCCACCCAGCCACTGCACGGTGTTGCCGAAGATCGGGTTCAGCTGCACGTTCGGCACCTGCTTCACCTGGCCGGTGGCGGCATCGCCCACCCACAGCTGCACGCTGGTATCGACCGCGTTCTGGAAGGCAAAGTGGCTGCCATCGGCCGACCACAGCGCGCCGGTGGCGCAGCCCTGCGGCAGGTTCACCTTGGTTTCCTTGCCACTGCCGATATCAACCAGGGTGAAGTCGGCCACGCAGGCCGGAATGCCGTAGCCACCGGGGGTGTCATGGCGACTGCGGTTCTTCGGTTCCAGGCGCACGCCGGCCAGCTTCAGGTAGGGCTGGGCCACGCGGCTGATCGACGGATAGGTCTGCGCGGTGGTCAGCAGCAGGCGCTGGCCACCCGGTGCCACGTTCGGTGCCGGCGGCGGCGGTGCCTTCAGCACCTTGAGCAGGTGTTCCGGCGGCTTCGCGTAATCAGCGAAGGCCGGGCCAGCGGCCAGCAGGCCGACGGTGGCAACGGCAACAGCCGCCGCCAGAGAGGTTCGACGGATCAGCATCCTTATCCCCTGGGTGTGAATGGGTACCCGGAATCGGGCATGGACCCGAATCTAGCACCGCAGGGGTTGGGGTGAATGGGCCGGAAGGGCTAGTGGCCGGATGGGGCAAAGTGGGACACGCCCGGAGAGGCCGGCGATGGGCCGGCATCTGCCAGGCGTGGTCTGTCATCACTGCTGGGCGTGCAGGTCCCAGGCCGTCAGGTAATCGGGGTCGACCACGATCATGCCACTGTTCCGCATGCGGTATTCGCCTGGCTCGGCCCGCTGGTACTGGTCGAGCATGGGCGGCAGGTAGCGCTCGTGGCCATCGTCTTCGTCGGCCAGCACCACGCCTTCGTCGGCACTGATGCGCAGCACGGTGCCCGCGTACTGCTCCAGACCCTGCACCTGACCGTCGCCACCATAGCGGGTGACACCCACCAGCACGACCTTGCCGATCATTTCCTCGGCCTTGGCATCGTCCAGTGGGGGCAGCATGGGATTGAATTCGTCGTTCATCGGAGCACCTCCAAAGCCTGTGGGGATAGCGTGGATTCGGCGGCCCACGTTGCCAGCGTCGACGGCAACGCAGGGATCTCTCTTGGGGCGCAAGTACCTGGATCGCAGGACCAACCGGGCAACGCCGGGGCGCGATGCGTGAAAGCTATCTGGGACTGCGGGGATCGCCATCTGCGCCGATGGCGTGACCGTGTCAGGTCAAGGTCAACACCACGCGTTGCGTTGCATACACGGTG
This sequence comes from Stenotrophomonas sp. S4, assembly GCF_054187805.2. Classification (NCBI taxonomy): domain Bacteria; kingdom Pseudomonadati; phylum Pseudomonadota; class Gammaproteobacteria; order Lysobacterales; family Lysobacteraceae; genus Stenotrophomonas; species Stenotrophomonas sp. S4. The sequence continues at coordinate 2,981,593 of NZ_CM196188.1, forward strand.
AAGCGTGACAGCTGCACTGTAGCGGCATGAGGGCCTCCCGTTGAAGGTCACACGCGGGTGTACTGCTCCGTTGAAACGAATGCTGCCACTCTGCGCGGAAGGAACAAGTGAAGATTGCAGGCGACCTGTAAAAGGTGGTTCGCGCGGTACCCGTTCATTAAGCTGCCGCCCCACCCTAGTGCGGCACGCCTGCCCCGGATGCCACGCTAGAATGCGTCCATGCGCACCGTACATGCCCTCCGCTACATCACCCCCTTGCGGGAAGGTGGCTCCCTGCCGGCCGTGGTCGAGACCGACGACGACGGCATGGCCGTGCTGAAGTTCCGTGGCGCCGGCCAGGGCCCGAAGGCGCTGATCGCCGAGCTGATCGCCGGCGAGATGGCGCGCACGCTGGGCCTGCCGATTCCGGAAATCCTGTTCGTCGAGCTGGACCGCGAGTTCGCCCGCACCGAGCCCGACCCGGAGATCCAGGAGCTGATCCGCGCCAGCGAGGGCCTGAACCTGGGCCTGGACTACCTGCCCGGCGCGATCAACTACGACCCGGCAGCGATGCCGGTGGATGCCGACCTGGCCTCGCGCATCGTCTGGTTCGATGCGTTCACCAGCAACGTCGATCGCACCACGCGCAATCCCAACCTGATGGTGTGGCATCGAAAGCTGTACCTGATCGATCACGGCGCGGCGATGTACTTCCATCACGACTGGGCCAACGCCGGCGATGCCTGCGAGAAGCCCTTCGTGCTGATCCGCGACCACGTGCTGCTGTCGTTCGCCAGCCGCATCGCCGAGGTGGATGCCGAGCTGGCCGCCCGCCTGACCGATGCTGAGATCGAGCGCATCGTCGGCCTGGTGCCGGACAGCTGGCTGGTCAACGAGCCGGCATTCGACAGCCCGCAGGCCTATCGCCAGGGCTACATCGACTATCTCAAGCACCGCCTGAAAGTGCGTGCGGTGTTCGTGCAGGAGGCCATCCGTGCCCACGCTGCACACGTATGACTACGCGGTCATCCGCGTGGTACCGCGGGTGGAACGCGAGGAATTCATCAACGTCGGGGTGATCGTCTCCTGCCCGGGCGCACGCCATCTGGAAGCGGCCATCGAGATTGATCCGGCACGCCTGCACGCGTTCGCGCCGGCGCTGGACCAGGACGCATTGCAGCCGTGGCTGGATGCGATCGTGGCCATCTGCCGCGGCGACGCGACCGCCGGACCAATCGCGCAGCTGCCCGCGCGCGCGCGCTTCCATTTCCTCACCGCCAAGCGCAGCTCGGTCGTGCAGATGTCGAGCACGCATGTCGGCCGCACCGCCGATCCTGCGGGTGTGGTGGAACACCTGATGACGAAGATGGTGCGCGTGCCGGAATGAACGGCACGCGTCACGATCAAAGTGGCACCCGTCGCGCGATGTAATTGACCACATTGCCGATCGCATCCGGATCGACATTGGCCAGCCCGACAATCACATAGCCCTGCGCGGGCAGCACCACGATGGCACTGTTGGAGCCGGGCGCACCGCCTTCATGGCCGTACTGGTGCTCCCTGCCCTCGCCCTGCACCACGAAACCATAGCCGTACCAGCCCTTGTGGTTCTGCGCTGTGGTGGCCTGCTGCAGCAATGCAGGTGAGACCAGTTTTCCGCTTTGCAGCGCCTCGGCGAACTTCATCATGTCGCCTACCGTGCTGTAACCACCACCGGCCGACATGCCGCGCCAGGGCAGCGACTTCGTTTCGCGCATCCATTGCCCATCCTGCTTCGTGTAGGCGACGGCACGCTGTGGCACCGTCACTGTTTCCGGCTCGAAGCCGGTGCCGGCCATGCGGGCCGGACGCAGGATGTGCTCCTCCACATAGGCGTAGTACGACTGCCCGGAAACGGCCTCGATGATGCGCCCAAGCACGATGAAGCCATAGTTGGAATAGCTGTCCTGGCTGCCAGGCGTGAACTGCGGCGGATCCTTGGCGAAGCGCTGCACGTAGTCATCCAGCGTCTTCAGCGAGGCGGAATACTGGTCGAAATCATCCCCGAAGAAATCGCCCAGGCCGCTGGTATGGGTCAACAGCTGGCGAACGGTCACGGCGCCGGCAACGGCCTTGTTCGGATAGTCCGGCAGGTGCATGCCGATCGTATCGTCCAGCCCCAGCTTGCCGGTCTGTACCAGCTGCAGGATGCCCACCGAGGTGAACATCTTGTTGGACGAGGCCAGCCGGAAGCGCGTATCCGCATCCACCGGAATGCCGCCTTCGCGGTTCGCCTCGCCACCGCGCCAGTCCAGCAGCACCTCGCCGTTCCGCGCCACCAGCAGCGCTCCCGACAGCGCGTCCTGCGCCCGCAGCGCCTCCAGTTTTGCTGTGGCATCGGCCATCAGGACAGGCAATGCAACCCGTGCCGGCTTGTACTTGCCCGGCGTTTTCAGTGCCCTCGATCTGGAACTGCTTCACGTGCGACGGGTTGTCCGGGTCCATGCCGGCCGTCACCCACATCGCACGTTCGTTCAGCTGACCCATCACCAGCAGCTTCGCCTGGTTGGGCGTGCTCTGGATTGTTTCCAGTACGCGCAGTGGGCCGGTACTCCCGCGGAATTCGAGATAGTCCCCTGGGCTGCTGCCCTCCTTCTTCCCGTAGGTATCGGCGAATGCCTGCAGATCCTCGAGGCTGCCAGCATTGAAGGCCGCCAGCCAGTCATCGATGGCGTCCTGCGCACGTGGATGTGCGCGCTCGGAAGAGGTTGCGCCTACTGCTGGAAAAACCGGGGTAGCCATCAGAACCGAACAGGCCAGCGCATTGCAGAGAAACAAACGTCCAACCGCCTTCATGGCCGTTCCTTTGCGGGATCCCTGGATGCATCCTAGACCAAGGCTACGTCCGCCGCATCGGCGCTAGGGACTCTGCCGAAATACCTCAACCGTTACATTGAATGCCTCGATGCGATGCCATTCGCTCCGCGCGTGCGGCAGGGATTCCACGCCCATGCCGATCTGGTACCTCACTGCGTCCGGACCTTCGCGCCAGTAATAGGGTTCACCGCTGCTCCAGCCACAGCAGACGTAACGCAACGCTGGCAGGCCGAACGTTGCGTGCAGGAAGGCTTCGACCTTCGCTGCCCCGGCACCCGCAACCCGATAGTGGGCTTCCATCGGCTTGATGTAGGACGCATCGTCCTGGCTGCAGCCGATGTATTCCAGTCCCGCTGGTTTCCGCCCCATTGCCTGCAGGAAGTCCTGGCAGACCATGTCAGGTCGGGCCAGGCCGTCGGCACGGCCGTGCGCCTCCCACTCCGCCAGTGCCTGTGCTGGACTTTCGGCAGCCAGCAAACCGGTGGTGAACAGCAATGCAGGCAGTACTGGCAGCATGAAACGCGCGAGACGTTCCGGCCATGGAGGCGACATGAGGATGCGATCCTTCGCGGTTGATGGAAACCATGCTAACCGATGGTCGCGCTATCGCCGTGCCATGGTCTGTTCGTTGAACCACGCCACGCAGAAGTCGAGGAAGCTGCGCAGCTTGGGTGTCAGCTGGCGATCGCGTGGATACACCAGGTTGATCCAGGTCGACACCGGCACGTACGCCGGCAGCACCTCCACCAGTTCACCACGCGCCATCGCTCCGGCCAGCATTTCGTGCGGTTGCAGGATCAGCCCCAGCCCTCCGATGGCGGCGGTCAGCAGCGGCTCGGCCTGATTGACCATGAAGCGGCTGGACACCGGCACGGTCAGCACGCTGCCATCGGTGTCGCGGAAACTCCAGCGCGTGCGGATGATCGAATGTGCGAATCCCAGGCACTCGTGTCGGCTCAGATCGGTCGGATGGGTAATGGCCGGACGTGCAGCGAGATAACCCGGCGACGCACACAGCGCCAGCGGATACGGCCCCAACCGTCGCGCCACCAACCCGCTGTCGGCCAGATCGCCGGTGCGGAACACCAGATCAAAGCCGTCCTCAACGATATCCACCAGGCTGTTGGACAGGTTCAGATCGACCTGCACGTCCGGGTACTGCTGCAGGTAGGCCACCACCGCCGGTCCCAGTGCATGCACGCCGAAGGTGACCGGTGCGCTGATGCGCAGGCGCCCCATCGGCCGCCCACGCGCCACTTCAGCCAGCTGCTCGGCCGCCTCCACTTCTTCCAGGATCACCCGCGCCCGCGCCAGGTAGGCCTGGCCGAAGTCGGTCAGGCTCTGCTTGCGCGTGGTACGGTTGAGCAGGCGTACGCCCAGGTGGTGTTCCAGCGACTGCACGTGTTTGCCGACCAGCTGCGGCGACAGGTCCAGCGCGTCGGCAGCAGCGGCGAAGGAGCCGACCTCGGCCACTTTGACGAACGTACGCAGGGGAGCGATCAGGTCCATTGCAAACAATTGTTTTTTAATGAAACGCCAGATTACCCCTTATTCTGGATGCAGGCCACGCGCACAGTAGCCCTCACCTTTCCGCCGGCCCCTGCGCCGGCCTTGTCCAGGAGCCCCCATGAGCCAGGTTGTCCGCATCCACGAATACGGCAATGCCGATGTACTGCGCATCGACGACATCGACGTTCCCGCCCCCGCCACCGACGAAGTCCAGATCCGGGTCAAGGCCATCGGCTTGAACCGCGCCGAGGTGATGTTCCGCAACGGCGCCTATCTGCAGGAGGCGCAGTTCCCCAGCCGGCTGGGCTACGAAGCGGCCGGCGTGGTCGAAGCCATCGGCAGTGCGGCGAGTGGATTCACCGTGGGCGATGCGGTCAGCGTGGTGCCGCCGCTGGATATCGCGCGCTGGGGCACCTATGGCGAGCTGGCCAACGTGCCGGCACGACTGGTGGTCAAGCACCCGCAGGCACTGGAATTTGAAACGGCCGCCGCAGTGTGGATGCAGTACGTCACCGCCTGGGGTGCGCTGCTGGAGCAGGCCCGCCTGTCCGCCGGGGATTTCGTCATCATCACCGCTGCCAGCAGTAGTGTCGGCCTGGCCGCGATCCAGATCGCCAACGCGGTGGGCGCCACGCCGATCGCGGTAACGCGTGGCCCGGGCAAGCGTCAGGCCCTGCTCGATGCTGGTGCCGCCCATGTCATCGCCACCGAGGAGCAGGACCTGTCAGCCGAAGTGGCGCGCATCACCGGCGGTGCCGGTGCCCGCGTGGTGTTCGATCCGATCGGTGGCCCGCAGTTCGTGCCGCTGACCGAGGCGATGGCGCGTGGCGGCATCCTGCTGGAGTACGGCGCGCTGAGCAACGAACCCACCCCGTTCCCGTTGTTCAACGTGCTGGGCAAGTCGCTGACGCTGAAGGGCTACCTGTACTCGGAAATCGTCTCCGACGATGCCGCACTGGCACGTGCCAAGGCGTTCATCGTCGATGGCCTGGACAAGGGCACGCTGGCACCGAAGATCGCCAGGGTGTTCCCGTTCGCGCAGATCCAGGACGCACACCGTTACCTGGAATCGAACGAGCAGATCGGCAAGGTGGTGGTGACGCTGTAATCCCCTGGGCGGCAGCGACAGGCCCACAACGGGCACGTCGCTGCCGCAGGCTCAGGCCATTGAAGGCCCGCGGCTCTCATGCTGGCGGCTGTCGAGGGCGAGCTGGTGCTCGCGCTGCCGGTTGTCACCGGCCAGATCATTCACGGTCTGCTCCATCGAGCGCGCGGGCTGCGCCGTATCCACGCTGGCGCGCTCACCTGGAATCAACCCGGCAACCCACAGGCGATCTCCGGCCATCATCACCCGGTCGACGCGCCCGGCATCGTCGATGCCATTGCGCTTGGATTCCAGCACCGCCTGCATCACGTGCTCGTCGCCGATGGTGCCAGGTGCCCCCTGGCGGATGCGCTCGAACAGCGCGGCGTCCCTGGGCGACAGCGATTCCACGCCATTGGGCTGCGGTGCGGGCTCCGGCGTGGCCGGACCAGCGACCGGTGGATTCGCCGCCGCCTGCTGCCGCGCCTGCACCTGCTCCGGCTGGAACTCCGCCCGCGTATAGGGCGGGCGCTGCGGCGGCCAGTTCTCCGCGCGGTCGAACTCGGTGGTCGGCGCATGCTCGCGTGCGACGGCGGCATCGTTCAACTGCCTGCGCGCATCCGCGTCGATGATGCCGCCCGGGCGCAGCGGCAGGCCGTAGTCCTGCTGGAAGGTGCGCATGGCTGCCTGCATGCCGGCGTCAAACGTGCGCGCCTCGCGCTCGGCACGTGGGTTCGGTTCGGTCAGGTACCCCAACGCCTCCAGCTGCCGGCGCATTTCGAACACCGGCTCGCCCTTCTCACCGGGCCCAAGGTTGCCGTCGGCCAGCGGGCCGGTCAGGTCGGTCACCGTCCGGCGCTTGAAGTCCGGATCGACCGCCAGCGTGTCGCTGCGCATGCGTTCCAGCAGCGTATCGTCGATGCGGCCATTGGCCGGGCTGATTCCCCGCTCGGTCTGGAAGCGGCGCACGGCCTGCTCGGTGGAGGCGCCAAAATCACCGTCGGGCTTGATCGCGGCATTGGCGTTGTTGCGGATGTCCAACCGCTGCAGGTACTGCTGCGCTTCCAGCACCTGCTGGTTGGCGTCACCCCGGTGCAGGTCCATCGCCCCGGCGGGCGCCTGGAAAGTCGGCACCGGCATCTGGAAGCCTGGCTGCTGCACACGCTGGACCAGGCCGGCGACCTGGGATTCCCATCCGGTGGCCAGCGTGGCGATGGCGTCCGGATAGGGACTGCCGTTGATCAGCTCACCGCCATTGACCGAGGCCCGCGCCTGCCGGTAGTCGGCATGGTTGGCGTTGACGTTGTCGGACAGCCGCGCACCGAACATGCCATCGCGCATCCCCACCACCAGCACCTTGGTGGCGATTTCCGCCTGGGCAGCCCGTTCCGGATGCTCGACCAGCTCGCGGCCCATCCCCAGTGCCTCGCCCAGCCGCTCGTAGTTGTTGACGTGGGTAAGGTGGGCAAAGCCCCGGCCGAAATACTCCTCGCCGCCGAAGTAGCGCAGATCCACCGCCTGCTTCCTGCCCCAGTCTTCCTCGGGCGCGGCGAAATCACGCGATTCGTGCTGCGCCGTGGCCAGCACATAGGCAATCTGCCGATGGTCGGTAATGCCGTTGTCGATGCAGGTGCGCACGATCATCTCGACCGACTGGTCCCGGGTCAGGCCGAAGCCCACCCCACCTTTTCCATAGCCTTCGCTCATCCTTCAGCTCTCCAGTTCCGGAACGCATCCGTTCGTCAGGGGACGGCCTACTTCAGCAGGTCCGATTCGGTAGGGGCCTCGCCCCTGCAGGTGTCATAGCGGCGCTGCAGCAGCGTGCGTGGCTCGGTTCCGCGCAGCTGGATGACCTTGTCCTCACGCTCGCACGGGCTGACCTTCGCACGCAGCACGAACCGCCCATTGTCGATATGGTCGATGTCGCGCCCACCGATGGCCGCTTCCAATGCCTTGGCACGCACATAGCGGTTGCCCTTGGCATCGAACAGATAGAACGCATGCACCGGTACGTTGTAGACACCGTTGTTGTCCTGCCATACCTGCAGGTCCGGCACGCCATCGCCATTGAAATCCGAAGCGGTCAGCAGCACGGCGGCCGCCCCCTGGGCATCGGCACCAGCGCGGGTCAGGCGCGGCTGCGCGCCCGTGACCGCCACGTTGCGCCCACCACGGGTCACGCTCATGCTGCGCACCCGGCAGGTCGTCACGTTGTCGGTGCCGCCGCAATCGGCCACCTGGAAAACCACCTGCAGTGCAGGCGTGATCCTGCCCTCGCCGGGCCGCAGGACGATCCTGCCCTGCTCGTCGGGTGCGGCATCGGCGGTGTGCACAGCGGCCTGCGCCGGCGCCGGGGCCGCCTTGGCTTCCGCCACCAGCGCCGCCGCACCACCGCCCTGCAACTGGCGGGCACGCAGCAGGGTCATGTGCGTGCGGCACTGCTGTGCATCCAGCTGGGCAACGGCCGTGCCACCCTCCGGGCAGCGGCTGTCGCGCTGGCGCAGCCATTGCCGCTGCAGGTCGCGCAGCACCTGCTGGTCACTGGCCGTCAGCGCGGAGCGCGCCGCGCTATAGGCGGCGTTGAGCGCATCGTCGTGCACCTTGAACTCAGCGTCGGCACAACGACGCCGGGCGTCCAGCGCGTAGCCCGCGGCCGCCATGCAGGGCGCATGGGCAGGGCTCAGATAGCGCGCATCGCCCGCGATCAGTTCGGCACCACTGGGCACCTTGCGTACGGCGGGCTGGGGTGACGCCTGCGCGCTTGCCCCCATGCACGGGCCAAGCAGAAGCAGTCCTGCCAGCAACCGGGTGGCGCGCCCCGGCAGGCGTTCAGAGTTCAGCATGCGATTCCTTCCCTGGGGGCTTTGACCGGCCCCGTCCTGTTCCGATGATGGATGCTGCCCGCTCACCAGCGCAACTTCAGCGACAGCGGTCACAGCCCCCGCATGCCGTGTTCAGGCCGGCAGCCGCTATTTCGGCAGGGCGAAGGCCATCACGTAATCGCCGTTCGGGGTTTCCATGAAATGGTGGCCGCCAGCCATGATCACCACGTACTGGCGCCCGCCCTGCGCGTATACCATCGGCGTGGCCTGGCCGCCGGCAGGCAACTTGGCGTGCCACAGCTCCTTGCCGGTCTTCAGGTCGATGGCACGCAGCAGGTCATCGGTCGCGGCGGCGATGAAGATCAGTCCGCTGGCAGTCACCACCGAACCGCCATTGTTCGGCGTGCCGATCTCGATCGGCAGGCCGGACCGGATGCCGAACGGCCCATTGCCGCGCGCACTGCCGAACGGCCGATCCCACAGCAGCTTGCCGGTGCGCAGATCGATGGCCCGGATGCCACCATAGGGCGGCTGCTTGCACAGCAGACCGGTGAACGGCAGGCGCCAACCGGCATTCACCTGGATGGCGTAGGGTGTGCCCACCTGGGGGTCGCCCGCGCCCTCAGCGCCGCCCTTGTCGAACCGGATCTTCTCGCGTGGCAGCCAGCCCAGCCGGTCGGCCTCGGCACGTGGCACCAGCCGGTTGTAGTTGGGCATGTCGTTGTAGTTGGCCACGATCACGCCGCGGCGCGTATCGATGGACACGCTGCCCCAGTCCGAGCCGCCGTTGTAGCCGGGGTATTCGATGGAATGGCGATCACTGCTCGGCGGCGTGTAGAAGCCTTCGTAATAGGCCTTGCGGAACTGGATGCGGCAGATCAGCTGATCGATCGGGGTGATGCCCCACATGTCGCGCTCGGTCAGGTCATGCTCGCGGCGCAGCGTGTGGTACAGCGAGAACAACTGCGTGGGCGAGCGCTGTTCCGGTTCGACACCACCGACCGGCACCTTGCGCTCTTCGGCGGCGGTCAGCAGCTGGCCGTTGCGGCGGTCGAGGATATAGAGATCACCCTGCTTGGTCGGCAGCAGGAGCGCCGGCACCTTGCCCGCCGCCGTCGGGTAGTCGATCAGGCTGGCCTGCGAACCCAGGTCGTAATCCCACACATCCTTGCGCACGGCCTGGAAATGCCAGGCCGGCTTGCCGGTGGCCACATCGATCGCCACCAGCGACGTCGCATAGCGGTTCTGGTTTTCCGTGCGTGAGCCACTCCAGTAATCGCCCGCGGAATTGCCCAGCGGCAGATAGACCAGCCCCAGCGCCTCATCACCGGTCGCGGTGGTCCACATGTTCGGCGTGCCGCGCGTGTAGGTCTGCTCATGCGGCGGCAGGCCGCTGCGCTCGGGCTGGTCCATGTCCCATGCCCAGCGCAGCTTGCCGGTGATCGCGTCGTAGGCCTGGATCACGCCCGATGGCGCATCGCGGCGCTGCCCATCCAGCACCTGGTGGCCGGTGACGATCACCCCGCGCACGATGGCCGGCGGCGAGGTGATCGACACGTATCCGGGGGGCACCTCGCCCATGCCCAGGGTGATGTCGACCTGGCCGTTGTTGCCGAAATTCGCGCACGGACGGCCGCTGTCCGCATCCACCGCGATGATGCGCCCGTCCAGCGTGCCTTCGATGATGCGCGCCCAGCATGCCGGACGACTGCCCGGTGCAGCACTGCGGGTGGCACTGGGCGGCGGCTCCGGCAACGCCAGATCAGCAGCGACATCGGCCAATGCCGCATCGGCGAAGGTCGGCGTGGCCGGCTGCTCGTAGTAGCTCACGCCGCGGCAGGCGGCGGTGTACGGAATCGAAGCGTCCTTCACCTTCGGATCGAACCGCCACACTTCCTTGCCGCTGGCCGCATCAAGTGCGATCAGGCGGTTGCGGGCGGTGCACAGGTACAGGCGGCCGCCGATCTTCAGCGGCGTGGTTTCCGCACCCCAGCGCTTCTTCGGCATATCGCCGGTGCGGAACTGCCAGGCCGGCTGCAGCGTGGCCACGTTGGCCGGGGTGATCTGCTGCAGCGGCGAATAGCGGGTGGCGGCATTGCTGCGGCCCCACGCGGGCCAGTCCCCCTCGGCAGGCTGGTCAGCGGGCTGCAGGCCGGTGGTGTCGCGCGTGGGTTCCAGCCCGGCGCTGGCCGCGCCTTCCGGGAACGGCTGGTGCCCGTCCACTTCGCCATGCGGCGCGAACGCCAATCCGAAGGCAGCGACGAACACCAGCATCAGCACGCCGGCCACGCTGCGCGACAGGCGCCGGGAGACCGGTTGGTGGAGGGTCGGCGCCAGCAGCGCCAGCACGATGCCGAGCGCGGTCACCAGCCCAAGCCGCGGTACCCAGCGCCAGTAGTCGCTGCCCGATTCCCACCAGGTCCACAGCAGCGTGCCGACGAACACCAGCGCGTACAGCAGCGCGCCGCTGCGGCGGTTGCCGAACAACAGGATGCCACTGACCAGCAGGCCGAGCCCGGCAATGGCGTAGTACGCCGAGCCGCCCAGGCTGAGCAGCCACGCGCCGAGCCCGCCGATGACCAGGCCGAGCAAGACCAGCAGCAGCGACAGCACGGTGACCAGGGGATGCCGGAAGGCGCGGACGGGAGCAGGAGCAGACGGCGGCGTGGCGGACATCGTCGATCTCCGGGGGCAGCATACGCCGTTATCCCACCACCGACGTGAAGCGCGCGCGTATGTGCCGCATCCGGATACGACGACGCCGGCACAGGGCCGGCGTCGTCGGGTACCTCAGGCTCGCGGCAGGATCACTCCTGTGCGGCGTCCTCGCTGCTGGCAGCCGCCGGGGCGCCATCGGTCGTGGTCGTGGCCGGGGCGGCCACTGCCACCTCGTCCTCGTCCTCGTCGATCGAGGCGTCCATGCGCTCCACCGCCTGCAGCTTCTCGTCCTTGGACAGGCGGATCAGGGTCACGCCCTGGGTGTTGCGGCCGACGCGGCTGATTTCCGAGCCACGCGTACGCACCAGGGTGCCGCCATCGGAGATCAGCAGGACTTCGTCGCCCGACCCCATCAGCACTGCGGCGACCAGCTTGCCGTTGCGCTCGGTGGTCTGGATGCCGATCACGCCCTGCGTACCACGGCCCTTGCGCGGGTAGTCCGGCAGCGGGGTGCGCTTGCCGTAGCCGTTCTCGGTGGCGGTGAGGATGTACTGCACGCTGGCGTCATCGGCGCCGTCGATCACCGCATCGCCATTGGCGACGGCTTCCTCGACACCGTTGTCGTCCTCGTTCTCGTCCTCGATGCCACCGGCACTTTCGGCCACGATCAGGCTGACCACTTCCTCGCCGGCCGGCATCTTGATGCCGCGCACGCCGGTGGCGGTACGGCCCATCGAGCGGACCTTGTCTTCACCGAAGCGCACGGTCTTGCCGTTGGAGGCGAACAGCAGGATGTCACGCTCGCCATTGGTCAGGCCAACGCCGACCAGGGCATCGCCCTCGTCGAGGTTGATCGCGATCTTGCCGCGGGCCAGGCGGAAGGCGAACTCGCTCAGCGGGGTCTTCTTGACCGTACCGTTCTTCGTGGCGAAGAACACGAACTGGCCGTCGGCGTACTCACGCACCGGCAGCACGGCCTGCACGCGTTCGCCCGGCTCCAGCGGGATCCAGTTGATGATGGGACGGCCGCGGGCGTTGGAACCGGCTTCGGGCAGCTGGTAGACCGGCAGCCAGAACACCTTGCCCGAGCTGGTGAAGGTCAGCAGCGTATCGTGCGTGTTGACCAGCCACAGCTGTTCGATGAAATCCTCTTCCTTGGTCGCCGCCGCACTGCGGCCACGGCCACCACGGCGCTGTGCGCGGTACACGCTCACCGGCTGCCGCTTAACGTAGCCGGCATGCGACACGGTGACGACCACGTCTTCCGGCGCGATCAGGTCGAGGATGTCCAGGTCTTCTTCGCTGTGGCGGATTTCGGTACGACGTTCGTCGCCGAATTCGGCCTTGACGTTGACCAGCTCCTCGCGGATCACCTGCAGCAGGCGGTCGGGATCTTCCAGGATGTGGATCAGCCCGGCGATCACTTCCAGCAGCTGCTTGTACTCGTCGGTCAGGCGGTCCTGCTCCAGCCCGGTCAGGCGGTGCAGGCGCATCTCCAGGATCTGGGTGGCCTGGATCTCGGTCAGCTGGTAGCCGCCCTCGATCAGGCCCACGCCCTTGGGCAGGTCTTCCGGACGCGAGGCTTCGGCACCGGCCGCGCCCAGCATCGCACCGACCAGGCCCGGCTCCCACACGCGCGCCAGCATGCGCTCGCGGGCTTCGTTCGGGTTCGGCGAGGTCTTGATCAGTTCGATCATCTCGTCGATGTTGGCCAGCGCAACGGTCAGGCCTTCCAGCACGTGGGCACGGGCGCGCGCCTTGCGCAGCTCGAACACGGTGCGGCGGGTGACCACTTCGCGACGGTGGCGGACGAACGCCTCCAGCATCTGCTTGAGGTTCATCAACTGCGGGCGGCCATCGACCAGCGCCACCATGTTGATGCCGAACACCGATTCCATCTGCGTCTGCTGGTACAGGTTGTTCAGCACAACCTCGGCAGATTCACCGCGCTTGATCTCGATGTAGATGCGCATGCCGTCCTTGTCGGACTCATCGCGCAGCTCGCTGATGCCTTCGATCTTCTTTTCCTTGACCAGCTCGGCGATCTTCTCGATCAGACGCGCCTTGTTCACCTGGTAAGGAATTTCAGTGACGATGATCGATTCGCGGCCGTTGTCGGCCACTTCGATATCGGCCTTGGCACGGATGCGCACGCGGCCACGGCCGGTGCGGTAGCCGGCAACGATGCCGGCGGTGCCATTGATGATGCCGGCAGTCGGGAAGTCCGGGCCCGGGATGTACTCCATCAGGCCGTCGACATCGATGTCCGGGTTGTCGATCAGCGCGATGCAGGCGTTGATCGATTCACTCAGGTTGTGCGGCGGAATGTTGGTCGCCATGCCCACCGCGATACCGGCCGAACCATTGACCAGCAGGTTCGGGAACCGGGTCGGCATGACCGTCGGCTCCAGTTCCTTTTCATCGTAGTTGGGCTGGAAATCGACGGTTTCCTTGTCGATGTCCGCCATCAGCTCATGCGCCAGGCGCGACATGCGCGCCTCGGTGTATCGCATCGCTGCAGCGGAGTCGCCGTCGATCGAACCGAAGTTACCCTGGCCGTCGACCAGCATGTAGCGCAGCGAGAACGGCTGTGCCAGACGCACCAGCGTGTCGTACACCGACTGATCGCCATGCGGGTGGTACTTACCGATGACGTCACCGACGATACGCGCCGACTTGAAGTAGGGCTTGTTGCTGTGCGCGTTGAGTTCGTTCATCGCGTACAGCACGCGGCGATGCACCGGCTTGAGGCCGTCGCGCGCATCCGGCAGCGCGCGGCCCACGATCACGCTCATGGCGTAATCGAGGTAGCTCTTGCGCATCTCGTCTTCCAGGTTGACCTGGATGATTTCCTTGGCGGTTTCTGCCATTCGGGTTCCGTTGTCTGGTAGCGGTCCAGTCCGGCGCAGCCCTCTGCGGGAGGGGGTCGTGCCGGAACCTCGATTCAACCTGTGGATACTACCACAACAGGCCGTTTTCCGCCTCCCTTTACGGGGATTTTACCGGCACAAATCAGGAACTTAGGGGGTTGCCGGCCAGCGGCCGGCACTATCGGGGGCGGAGGTCACGCCGCCCCTCCCCTGCGCTTCAACCGCCGAAGGCGGCGCGCATGTTCTCGGCGGTCGGGTTCAGGATGACCCCGCGCTCGGTCACGATGGCGTCGATCAACTCGCCCGGGGTGACGTCGAACACCGGGTTCCAGGCGGCAATGCCCTCGGCGACGGTACGGGTGCCACCCACGCCGTACAGCTCACCCGGGTCGCGCTGCTCGATCTCGATCTGGCTGCCGTCCACGGTCTCCATGTCCACGGTCGAGGACGGTGCCACCACCATGAACCTGACACCGTGGTGGCGGGCGGCGATGGCCAGCTGGTAGGTGCCGATCTTGTTGGCGGTATCGCCATTGGCGCAGATGCGGTCCGCGCCCACGATCACCCATTGCACGGCACCGGTCTTCATCAGGTGCGAGGCGGCGGAATCGGCAATCAGGGTGGCATCGATGCCATCCTGTTGCAGCTCCCACACGGTCAGGCGTGCACCCTGCAGCCACGGCCGGGTCTCGCCGGCGAACACGCGGGCGATGCGATGCTGGGCCATGCCGGCGCGGATCACGCCCAGCGCGGTACCGAAGCCTGCAGTGGCCAGCGAGCCGGTATTGCAGTGGGTCAGCACGCCACTGCCGGCCTCGATCAGGCCCGCGCCCAGTGCGCCCATGTGGCGGTTGGCGGCCAGGTCTTCCTCGGCGATGGCCTGCGCTTCCGATTCCAGCAATGCCTTCCAGTCGGCGCCGGCGGCGTTCAGGCAACGGCGCATGCGTGCCAGCGCCCAGGCCAGGTTGACCGCAGTCGGGCGCGATGCGTTGAGGCGCTGCAGGGCCGGTTCCAGCTGCTGCAGGGCGTGCGCACCATCGACGGCCTGCACCGCGCGTGCGGCCAGCACGACACCCCAGGCAGCGGCAATGCCGATTGCCGGCGCGCCACGCACGGTCAACGCGTGGATCGCGCTGGCAACCTCGTCGCTGTCATGACAGACCACGTGCTCGACCACGAACGGCAGCTTGCGCTGGTCCAGCAGTTGCAGGGCATCGCCGGTCCACAGGATCGGGCGGATGTGGTCGTAACGGGCGTAGTCGATGTCAGAGGCAGTGTTCATGGCCCCATTGTAGGGCCACGCCCGGCAGGGTTGGAGACTGCCGGGGCTCAATTCACCGAGAATTCGGCGCGGCAGCCGCCGTCCACCCAGATCCCGTTGCGGTTCCAGCCCCAGGTGCTGCCTTCCTCGCAGGGCGTGCTGGACAGCTGCTCGGAGACCACGGCGCCAACGGAGATGCTGGCACCGCAGAAACGCCGCTTCTTCGACTTCGATTCGCAGGTCAGGCGGCGCGGCATGTCGACGAAGCGGCCATCGTCATCGGCCACCTCGAAATCGCCCTGACAGCCACGACTGGTCCAGACTTCATTGCGCTTGTAGCCCCAGCCCTGCCCTTCGCGGCACGGCAGTACCGACAACTGGCGCAGCAGGCGCACCGGCGCGCCATCGAGTCGTACCGGGCAACTCTGCGGACGGCCATTGGATTCACAGCGCACCACGCGGCGCACCAGGCGCTTGCCTTCGTTCGCTGCCGGTGCGGCACCCGCGGCACGGCGCGCGCGGAACTCGGCACGGCAGCCCAGGGTGACCCACACGCCACTACGGTCGGTGCCCCACTCGCTGCCACGGATGCAGCTGTTGCTGGACAGCTGGCGCACCAGATCAACGCCGTTGGCGACCTCGATATCGCAGTGCATCCAGCCCATGTCGCGTGATTCGCAGGTCACCACTTCGTCGTCGTAGCCCACCTGCTGGGCCGACGCCGGCGACGGCAGCCAGGCACCCCAGAGCGCAATGGAGTACACCGGTGCAGCGACAACCGCGAACCACTTGACCAAAGCCTTCCCCAGCAGGAATGGATGAACTGCATGCCAGTGTCCGGCATTGGCCGTGATAAGAGCATCATCCTGCTTACCGACGCAAGCGCACAGAACCCGCGTTTCGTTCAGCCTGCGATGTTCAGCAACACGCGAGCGTCACGCGTGGGCGAAGTCATAGGCCAACACGTCGGCGATGCGCGGCGTGCGGTTCATCGCCATCAGTAGCCGGTCCACGCCCACCGCCACACCCGCGCAGGCCGGCATCGAGGGCAGCGCAGCCAGCAATGCTTCGTCCAGCGCCGGCTGCACCTGGCCGCGTTCGTGTCGGCGCTGCAGGTCACGCTGGAAGCGCGTGCGCTGCTCCTGGGCGTCGTTCAGTTCGTGATAGCCGTTGGCCAGCTCCACCGCGCCCAGATACAGCTCGAAACGCTCGGCCAGCGGCGGCGTGCCCGAACGGATGCGGGCCAGCGCGGCCTGGCTGGCGGGCCAATCGTGGACCACGGTCATGACCGCGTCATCGAACTGCGGCTGGATGTGGTGGGTCATCAACAGGTCCAGCCAGTCATCACGGGTCAACCCGACCGGGTCGATGTGCACGTCGCCAAGCGCAGCACGCAGCGCGGCTTCGTCGGCCTCGAACGGATCCACGCCCACGTGCTGCTGGAACAGCTCGCGGTAGCTGAGCACGCGCAGGGTCGCACTGCGCCCGACCAGGGCCAGCGCCTGGCCGACCAGTTCGGCGGTTTCCTGCACCAACCGGTGGTGGTCCCAGCCGACCCGGTACCACTCCAGCATGGTGAATTCCGGGTTGTGGCGGCCGCCGGCCTCGCCGTTGCGGAACACCCTGCCCAGTTCGTAGCAGTCGCCCACGCCGGCCGCCAGCAGTCGCTTGAGCGGATACTCCGGCGAAGTGCGCAGCCACCGACGACGGCCACCGGCATCGACATGGCCGGTGAAATCGGTATGGAAGCTGTCGATGTTCGGCTCGGTGTTGCCTGCCACCGACAGGATCGGCGTTTCCACCTCCAGCACATCGCGCTCGGCGAAGAAGCGGCGTACCAGCGCATTGAGCGCGGCACGCTGCTGCAGCGCGCGCAGCAGGCCCTCGCTCACAGGATGCCCTCCGGGCGCGGATGGTCGAGCGGCAGGGTCAGCAGATCGCGCGTGTCGTCGATGTAGCCGCTGGCCAGGTACAGGCGGCGGGCCAGTTCGTTGTGGTGGTTCACTTCCAGGCGCAGGCGGCTGACGCCACGCCCGCGAGCGCGCTGTTCACAGATGGCCAGCGCCTGCTTGCCGCGACCACGACCGCGCGCGCGATGGCTCAGGTACAACTCGTCCAGCAGCATGAAATGGCCGCCCTGCTCCAGGCTGAAGCCCATCGCGATCACCGCGTAGCCAACCACCTCGCCCGCCTCGTCCAGCCACAGCAGCACTTCGCCATTGCGCGGATCGGCCAGCAGCGCATCCACGCCGCCACGCACGCGCGCGTCATCGAAGTCGATCCTGTCTTCGGCGTAGAACTCACGCATCAGCTCGATCAACAGTTCTTCGTCGGCACGGGTGGCCAGGCGGAAATCCAGCGGGGCGGTCTGCATCGGTGTTCCTTTGTGTTTCATGCCGGGCGCCAGGCACCCGGCGGGGTCATCATTCGTGTTCGGCGAGGTAGGCCAGCAGGCGGTCTTCGTCCCACACCGGCACGCCCAGCGATTGCGCCTTGTCCAGCTTGGAGCCGGCCTCGGTACCGGCCACCACGAAGCTGGTCTTCTTCGACACGCTGCCGGAAACCTTGGCACCCAGCGCTTCCAGGCGTTCCTTGGCGGCATCGCGGGTGAGCTGGGCCAGGGTGCCGGTCAGCACCACGGTCTGCCCATCCAGCGGGCCGGCCACGATCTCGGCCAGCGCTGGCGCCTTGGCCAGGATCTGCTGCATCGCCTTCTCGGCCGCCAGCAGCATCGCGCCATGGCCATCGGCATCGAGCCAGTCGGCCAGACCGCGCGCAGTGTCGTCCGGCAGGCCGGCGTTGACGAACTGGCCATGCTCGGCATCCAGCACCGCCTGAGCGCCCGGCAACGCAGCCGCCAGTTTCTCCGCACGCAGGCGGGTAATGCCGGGGATTTCCGATTCAACCAGCAGCTGCGCCAGATCCAGGCCTTCGCGCAGCTTGGCGCTGGGCGCGTGCACATCGCTGATGCGCACTTGCCCGACCTGCAGCAGGTCATCGATGGCCTGCTGGTTGCCCTGCTGCTCGAAGAAATGGCCGAGGGAACGCGCAACTTCGCCACCGATGTCCGGCACACGCTTGAACAACGGCCACGGCAGGTGGCGGATCAGCTCCAGGTCACCGAACCACTGCGCCAGCGCCTTGGCCGTGCTCTCACCGACGTGCTCGATGCCAAGCGCGAACAGCAGGCGCTCCAGCGTGGCCGCACGACTGGCGTCGATTGCCGCGATCAGGTTGTCGGCCCATTTGGTGGCGATCTTCTTCGTGTTCCATTCGAAGCTGGCCGGCTGCGCCAGCGCCTGCGCGCGCCACGCCGGATCGTTGCCATCCAGCTTGAGCACCGCATTGAGCACCGCGCCGCTGCCTTCGGCCGGCAGGTGCAGCTTCAGCGCGGCGGCCAGTGCGGAAGGGTCCTCGGCATCCAGCACCAGCTTCAGGTGCAGCAGCTGGTCGCGGTTGAGCCGGTACAGATCAGCCACGCTCCTGACGATGCCGGCGTCGACCAGGGTTTCGATGTACTTGTCGCCGAGGCCGTCGATATCCATCGCACGACGCGAAGCGAAATGGGCAATCGCCTCCTTGCGCTGCGCCGGGCAGGACAGTTCACCCGAACAGCGCCATGCGGCGGCACCTTCCTCGCGCACGATTTCCGAGCCGCACACCGGGCAGCGCGTCGGCATCTGCCAGGGCGAGGTGCCCTGCGGGCGGCGGTCGAGGATGACGCTGACCACTTCCGGAATCACGTCGCCCGCACGGCGCACGATCACGCTGTCACCCACGCGCACATCGAGGCGCGCGATCTGATCGGCGTTGTGCAGCGTGGCGTTGGACACGATCACGCCGGCCACAGCCACCGGCGCCAGCCGTGCGACCGGTGTCGCGGCACCGGTGCGGCCGATCTGGATCTCGATCGCTTCCACCGTGGTGCTCTGTTCCTGTGCCGGGAACTTGTGCGCGATGGCCCAGCGCGGCGCGCGCGAGACGAAGCCCATGGCCTGCTGGCCGGCGCGGTCATCCAGCTTGTAGACCACGCCATCGATATCGAACGGCAGGCCGTCGCGGCGCTCGCCGATGTCACGGTAGTAGCCGAGCAGGCCGTCGGTGCCTTCCACCACCTTGCACAACTCGCTGACCGGAAAGCCCCAGGCACCGAGCTGGGCCAGCGTGCCCGAATGGGTGTCCGGCAGCTCGCCGCCCTGCACTTCGCCGGTGCCGTAGGCGAAGAAACTGAGCCTGCGCTGCGCACTGATCTTCGGATCGAGCTGGCGCAGTGAACCGGCTGCCGCGTTGCGCGGGTTGGCCAGCACCTTGCCGCCCTGCTGGCGCGCGCGCTCGTTGTAGGCCTCGAAGTCGGCGCGGGCCATGTAGACCTCGCCACGCACCTCCAGCACGTCGGGCCAGTCCTTGCCGTGCAGGCGCTTGGGAACATCGCCGATCTCACGCAGGTTGGCGGTCACGTCCTCGCCGGTACTGCCATCACCGCGGGTTGCGCCGAGTACGAAATGACCGTCCTCGTAGCGCAGGCTGATCGCCAGGCCGTCCATCTTCGGCTCGGCCGAGAACCGCAGGCTGCGACGGCCCAGGCGCTCATCGATGCGGCGCACGAAGTCGGCCACTTCCTCATCGCTGAAGGCATTGGACAGCGACAGCATCGGCACCGCGTGGCGCACTTCGGGGAAGCGGCCGGACGGGCGCGCACCGACCTGCTGGGTCGGGCTGTCCGCACGGGCCAGTTCCGGGTGCTCGCGCTCCAGCGCTTCCAGCTCGCGCACCATCCGGTCGTAGTCGACGTCGGGGATCTCCGGCGCGTCCAGCTCGTGGTAGGCGCGGTTGGCCTGGGCGATCTGCCGGCGAAGGTCTTCGGCGCGTTCGGCGGGGCTGGGGCTCATCGGGATCCGGTGGTTCTGGGATGGCCGGGGATTCTACCGCGCCCGGCCGTCAGGCCCTGTAACGCCGCCGCCTTTCGTAGCGTCGAGCTTGCTCGACTGGCGCTCCCCCGCTCTGGTAGGTGCCAACCTTCGTTGGCACATCTGCGGTCGAGCATGGTTCGACTCCACGAAAAGCAGCTTGCCGCCCACCCCCCACCAGCGCTAGCGTGCGACGGTTGCCCCTCGGAATCCCACCCGTGCCCCTGCCTGCCTCCCGTCGACGCTTCCTGCAACTGGCCGGTGCCGGCCTCGCCGTCGCCAGCAGCGGCCTGCCGCAACTCGGCCAGGCCCAACCCGCGGCCGCCGTCGCCGCGCCGCCTGCCGAAGGCGCCGTACTACTGAACTTCAACGAATGCCCGTACGGCCCCTCCCCCGCCGCCCAGCAGGCGGCGCGCGACAGCATCGCCAGCTGCGGCCGCTACCGCTTCGCCCTGGCGGCACAGGTACGCGATGCCTTCATCGAGCAGGCCCGCATCCCAGCCGACCATGTGCGGCTCTATCCGGGCTCCAGCGAACCGCTGAACCGCGCCGCCACGTTGTGGACCGGCCCGCAGGCGGGACTGGTGGTGGCCGACCCGACCTTCGAGACGCTGGGCGAGGTCGCTGCCGCGCATGGCGCGCACGTGCAGAAGGTGCCGCTGCGCAATGACGGCGCACACGACCTGCGTGCGATGGTCGCAGCCGCGCACGCGCGCCCGACCGGGCTGCTCTACGTGTGCAATCCGAACAACCCGACCGGCTCGATCAGCCCACCGGATGAGCTCGCCTGGCTGCTGGCCCACAAGCCCGCGTCCACCCGCGTGCTGGTCGACGAGGCCTACCTGCAATACAGCGAGCAGCCCAGTCTGATCGAGCAGGTGACACAGCGCGACGATCTGATCGTGCTGCGTACGTTCTCCAAGCTGTACGGCATGGCCGGCCTGCGCCTGGGTGTAGCGGCCGCACATCCCGAGCGTCTGCGCGAGCTGGCCAGCCTCGGCGACAACCCGCTGCCGGTGCCCGCGCTGGCGGCGGCGCTGGCCAGCCTGCACGATCCGCAGCTGATTCCGCAGCGTCGCCTGCAGAACGCCAAGGTGCGCCAGGCCACCATCGCATGGCTGGGCAAGCGCGGTTTCAGCTGCCTGCCGTCGGAGGCGAACTGCTTCGTGGTCGACGTGCAACGCGACGGCAGCACGTTCGCCAAGGCGATGGCCGACAACGGCGTGGTGATCGGGCGCAGCTGGCCGATCTGGCCGCAGCGCGTGCGCGTAACCGTCGGCAGCGAGGACGAGATGGCCGCGTTCCGCCGCGCGTTCGCGAAGGTGGCCGGCGTGCCGGCCTGACCCTGTTGGTGGGGGCGAACCTTGGTTCGCCCTATCCACGCATGGCGTGGATCTACTGTTGTGGGTGCCGACCGTTGGTCGGCACACCCCAAAAAATGCCTTTACCAGCGCGGGGTCTTGGTCAGCGGCGGGGCCTGGTGCTGGCGGTCGTAGGCGCGCAGCTCGTCACGGATGTGTGCGATGCGCTGGCGGCCCAGGGCGTTGCGGCTGTCATCCAGCACCACGCCATCCAGCAGTTCGGCCATGCGCTGCACGGTCGGCAGCATCTTCTCCCAGGCGTCCAGCGCGGTCAGCGGCGCCGGCAGGGTCAGGAAGAAGGCGATGGCCGGGGTTTCCATGGCACGGATGTTGGCCATGTCGAAGCTGCCCGGCTTCATGATGCTGGCCATCGAGAAGATCGGGCCGCGCTCGGGGTGGCCTTCCACCAAGCGGTGGAACACGTTCATGTGGCCGAACACCAGGCCGGTCTTCTCCGCCGCCACCACGATGTCTTCGCCGCGCAGCTGCTCGCCGGCCCGGGCGGCCACGAACAGCGAAACGATCTTGTCGAAATCCTGGGTGGCGCGCTTGCCGAGATCGCTGGCGCCCGGATCGGTATCGGCCAGGCCGAGTTCGGCCTGCTCGCCTTCCGTGCCCATGCCCGGTTCGACGCGGCCATCGGCCACGACAACGCCGTCCTCGCCCAGGACCGGTTCGCGGCGCTCGCCGCTGGTCGGTTCCGCGCTGTCCACGCGGCGCCCCTGGGGCTTCTTCTTCGGACGGCCAAACAGGAAGATCGCGGCGATCAACAGCAGGCCGGCGGCCAGGATGCCGATGCGCAACAGTGCCGTGTCGGACATTCGATAGGTTCTCCGGCTAGTTCATTCAGGTAACTAGGATGGCACGTCAGGCCGCGCCCGCCAATCGCGCGGCTTCTTCCAGGTCCACGCTGACCAGACGGCTGACGCCCGGTTCGCGCATGGTCACGCCCGACAGCTGGTGCGCGGCCTCCATCGTCGCCTTGTTGTGGCTGACGAACAGGAACTGCACCTTCTCGCTCATTTCCTTGACCATGTTGGCCAGCCGGCCGACGTTGGCTTCATCCAGCGGCGCGTCCACCTCGTCCAGCAGGCAGAACGGCGCGGGGTTCAGCTGGAAGATGGCGAACACCAGCGCCACTGCGGTCATCGCCTTCTCGCCGCCGGACAGCAGCGAGATGCTGGACACGCGCTTGCCCGGCGGGCGCGCCATGATGGTCACACCGGTGTCGAGCAGGTCTTCACCGGTCAGTTCCAGGTAGGCGTGGCCGCCACCGAACAGGCGCGGGTACAGCGCCTGCACGCCGGCATTGACGCGGTCGAAGGTGTCCTTGAAGCGGCCGCGGGTCTCGCGGTCGATCTTGCGGATGGCATCCTCAAGGGTTTCCAGCGCCGTGGTCAGGTCGGTGTGCTGCGAATCCAGGTAGTCCGAACGCTGCGAGGCCTCGCCGTACTCGTGGATGGCGGCCAGGTTGACCGGCTCCAGCCGGCGCATGCGGCCATCGATCTGGTGCACGGTCTGCTCCCAGTCGCCCAGGCGGGCGTCCTCGGGCAGTGCGTTGAGCACGTCCTGCAGCACGAAACCGGCCTTCTCCACCGCGCCCTGCAGGGTGTCCGCGCTGAGCACCAGCGCCTGCTGGTCCAGCTTGCGCTGCGAAATACGCTCGCGCTGGGCCAGCGCCTGTTCGTCGCGCTGGTGACGGGTCTGCTCGTAATTGCGCAGCTCGGCGTCGATGCCGTCCAACAACGTGCGCGCTTCGGTCAGCACGCGATCAGCCCGCACGCGCTCTTCCAGTGCATTCTGATGCTCGGCCTGCAGCGATTCGACCGGCGAATCACCTTCGTCCAGCTGTGAATGCAGCTCACCCAGTCGCGAATCCAACTGCCCTCGCTGGGTACCCATGCGCTCCAACGCCTGGCTCAGTGAAGCGAGCTGCGCACGCTGCGATTCCAGGGTCAGGGCCAGCGAATGCGAGCGCTCGCGCACCGCACGTGCGGCGTCGCGGGCCAGGTCGCGGGCCTCGGTCAGCTGGCGGCGCTCTCCCTCCAGCCCCTGCCGGGTCGATTCCAGGTCACCCATGCTGCTGACCGCGTTCTCCAACCGCGAGCGCGCTTCACGCGCCTGCTCGTTGTTGGCTTCCAGCGTTTCCTGCAGCTGCTTCAGTTCGCCTTCGATGCGGTCGATGCGGGTACGCGCCGCTTCCACCTTGCCCTGCTGGCCCTGCAGCTGGCCAGCCAGCTCGGACACCGCACGATGGGCCTGGTACAGCTCACGCTGCGCGTCTTCGCGCTGCTGTTCAGCCGCCTGCAACTGCTCGCGGAAACCACCCAGCTGTTCTTCCAGCTCGGCCTCGCGATCCTGCAGCTGTTCGATCTGCTCGCGCAGCTCGTTGATCTCGCGTTCGCGCAGCAGCGCGCCCTGCTGGGCTGCACCGGAGCGCGACACGCGCAGCCAGCCCTGACCCAGGCGTTCGCCACTCTGGGTGATGATCGAATCGCCTTCCGGAAGGCTGGCCTGCAGGGCCTTCGCCTCGGACAGGTCCTTGGCACCATGCAGGTGCGCCAGCAGGCGACGGATCGCGGCCGGGCCGCGCACGCGTGCCGCCAGCGAAGTCGGTGCAGCCTTGACGTCGGCACCCGCACTGGCGACCAGCGCAATGTGGCCGTCGCCGAGTTCGCCGAGGGCATCAACCAGGCTGCCCGGGTCATCGACCAGCACGCCTTCGATCAACTGGCCGAGCGCGCTTTCCACCGCATTTTCCCAGCCGGCATCGACGTCCAGGCGTTCGCCGACACGCGCCGCCGAATCCAGCCCGCGCGCCTTCAGCCACGCCACGGCCGCGCCCTGCTCCTGGCCCAGCGCGGCCTGCTGCAGGGTTTCCAGCGAAGCCAGGCGACCGCGCAGGCCGTTGGCCTGCTTGCGCAGTTCGGCCAGTTCGTTCTGGCCATTGCGCTGCTGTTCCTGCACTGCCGCCACGCCCTGCTTGCGCAGTTCGACGTCTTCGCTCAATTCATCCAGCGCGGTCTTCTGCGTGTCGTGCTGCAGGTGCAGCTGCTCGAAGGCTTCTTCCAGCGCGTCCACGTCCAGCCCGGCGCGCTCGGCGGCCAGAGCCTCGCGACGGCGGTCGGCATCGAGGATCTGCTTGTCCAGGTAGTCCACGCGCGTGCGCTCGACATCGCCGGCGCGCGAGGCCTCCGAACTCTGCGAGGTGTGCTGTTCCCAGCGCTGCTGCCAGCTGGCCAGCCGGTCTTCGGCCTCGCGCAGGCTTTCCTGCTTGATCTCGTTTTCTTCCTGCAGCTCCTCCAGCTGCGGGGTGGCGGCCTCGACCGCTTCGTGCAGCACCATCAGCTTGGCCTCGTCGCCGCTGATGTGCTGGCCCAGTTCGGCCAGTGCCTGGCGGGTTTCATCGCGTGCCTTGTGCAGGCGCTGCGACAGCTCGCGCTGGTGCTGGATCTGCTGTTCCAGGCGCGCCAGCGTGCTGCCGACCTGGTAGACCGCAGCCTGCGCGGTGTTGAGCGCGTCGGCGGCCTCTTCGCGTCGAACGCGCGAGGTCTCGATGCGGGCCTCGGCGTCACGCTGGTCGGCGATCAGCTGCTGCAGCTTCGTCTCTTCCTGCGACAGCCCTTCGCGCAGCTTGGACAGGCGACCGTCCAACCCGCGGAACTCCAGGGCCTTCCACTCGGCATCCTTGACCCGGCGCTCTTCCTGCAGCGCCTGGTACTGCTCGGCCTGCTTGGCCTGGCGCTTGAGGTGTTCGAGCTGCTTGCTGATCTCGTCGCGCAGGTCGCCCAGCCGGTCCAGGTTCTCGCGGGTGTGGCGGATGCGGGTCTCGGTCTCCTTGCGGCGCTCCTTGTACTTGGAGATGCCGGCTGCCTCTTCCAGGTACACACGCAGGTCTTCCGGCCGCGCCTCGATGATCTGGCTGATCATGCCCTGCTCGATGATCGAGTAGCTGCGCGGGCCCAGGCCGGTGCCGAGGAACAGGTCGGTGATGTCGCGGCGGCGGCACTTGGTACCGTTGAGGTAATAGTTGCTGGTGCCGTCGCGGCTGACCGTGCGCTTGACCGAGATCTCGTTGAACGAGGCGTACTCGCCCGAGATCGTGTGGTCCGAGTTGTCGAAGATCAGCTCGACGGTGGCCTGCGAGACCGGCTTGCGGGCATTGGAACCGGAGAAGATCACGTCGGTCAGCGAGTCGCCGCGCAGGCGGCTGGCCGAGCTCTCGCCCATGACCCAGCGCACGGCGTCGATGATGTTCGACTTGCCGCAGCCATTGGGCCCCACCACGCCGGTCATGTTGGTCGGCAGGTGCAGGGTGGTCGGATCGACGAACGACTTGAAGCCGGACAGCTTGATCGTGGAAAGACGCATAGGGGTTCCGGACTGGGGCCGGCAAGCGGCCTGCGTTTACCCTCCAAGTCATTGATCCTGTTGGGATCGATGCCCGTGGAACGGGTGTGACGCCCTGAGTATACCGATGTGGCCGTGTTCTACGAATGGGCGTGGAACATTGTCCAGCCCTACCCCGCCGGCCGGACGTGGCCCGACGCCACGAAACGGAGCCATAAAACAAAACGGGCACCCTTGCGGGCGCCCGTTCTGCGGTGATTCCAGGCCTTGCGGCGTGGGATCAGGCTTCGGCGACGACGACGACCTTGACGGTGGTCTCGACGTCGGCGTGCAGGTGGACCAGCACGTCGTATTCGCCGATGTTGCGGAAGGCGCCTTCGCCCAGGATGACTTCGCTCTTGCTGACCGGCAGGCCGGCAGCGGTGAAGGCATCGGCGATTTCGCGGGCGCCGACCGAGCCGTACAGCTTGCCTTCGGTCGAAGCGTTGGCCGGGATGGTCACGCTCGCGCCTTCCAGCTTGGCCTTGCGGGCGTCAGCGTCGGCGTGGATGGCCTGGGCCTTGGCTTCGTATTCGGCGCGCTTGGCTTCGAACTCGGCCTTGTTGCTCTCGGTGGCCGGAACGGCCTTGCCCTGCGGCACGAGGAAGTTACGGCCGTAGCCCGGCTTCACGTCGACCAGGTCGCCCAGGTTGCCGAGGTTGGTGACTTTCTGCAGGAGGATCAGCTGCATGGTATTGCTCCAGATGAGTTATTCGTTAGCGAGGCGATGCCCCGCAACAAAGGCTGTCCGAATAGCTGGCACAGCGGGGGCGGCACCGGGCCGCCCCGCCGGGCATCAGACGTCGTGGTTGTCGGTGTACGGGATCAGGGCCAGGAAGCGAGCGCGCTTGACGGCGGTCGCCAGCTGACGCTGGTACTTCGACTTGGTACCGGTGACGCGGCTCGGCACGATCTTGCCGTTCTCGGTCAGGTACTGGCGCAGGGTGTTGAGATCCTTGTAGTCGATCTCCTTCACACCTTCAGCCGTGAACTTGCAGAACTTGCGGCGACGGAAGAACTTGGACATGGGAAGGCTCCTTAGGCGGCGGAAGCGGCGTCGTCGCCGGCTTCGTTGTCAGCGGTGGTGGTGGACTCGCCTTCTTCGTCGTCACGACGACGGCGCTCACCGCGCTCCGGCTTGTCACCCTTCTCGTCCTTGCTCTTCATGATCAGCGACTGCTCGGTGTCAGCCTCGTCACGCTTGATGACCAGGTTGCGCAGCACGGCGTCGTTGAAGCGGAAGCTTTCGGTCAGTTCGTTCAGAACGGCCTGATCGGCTTCGATGTTCATCAGCACGTAGTGGGCCTTCACCAGGTTCTGGATCGGGTACGCCAGCTGGCGGCGGCCCCAGTCTTCCAGACGGTGGATGGTGCCGTTGCCGTTCTCGACCAGCGACTTGTAGCGCTCGATCATGGCCGGGACCTGCTCGCTCTGGTCCGGGTGGACCATGAACACGATTTCGTAATGACGACTCATGTTTTTTCTACCTTTCGGATGTGGCCTTGCGGCCGGACAGCCCCCCGCCGTTGAGACCGCGGTGGGGCAAGGATTCCCGCCAGGAAGGCAGGAAGCCGCGCATTATGCGGCAAGCGGCGCCACCGGGCAACCGGGCGGGAACCGGGCAACCTGAACGGGAGCGCCGCACCATGTCCGGCACGTGCTCATCCCAGATCGACGTGAAGGCGATGCTGGCCGCATTCCAGGCACTGGAACAGGCAGCCGACCATCATCCCGTCCCGGCTCAGATGCTCCAGCACCCAGTCGGCGTCGCGCGGATTGATCTCGACCACGTCAGGCCGGACCTGGTCGAGGATCGGCAGCAGATCGTCGCTGCCGGCGTAGCCGAGGAAGGCGCAGGGCCGTTCGCAGTGGCTCAACCAGACCGATTGCTGCCAGGACGAGTAACCCGGGGTGCGCTCGCAGATCTCCAGCAGCAGCTCACGGGCGATGGTCGGCGGCGGATCGGCCGGATCCGGGGATACCCCCTCGATATCGCTCCAGCCGGTGAATTCACCCTCGTAACTGGCCGCTGCCCCGCCATCGGCGATACACCAGGGGCACAGGTAATCGGGACGCAGGCGCGTGTAGAACGGCCCCCGGTAACGAAGCGTCCGCGGTTGCCCGCAGCAGTCACAGACCCCGTCGACCTCTTCGAAGGAGAGGGCGTAGGCATTGGGGTGATAGGTGAAAGCCGGTCGTTCCATCCTCGGGATCCCTGCCGAGCCCAGCGTGCCGACCAAGGTCGGCACCTACCAGAGCACGCCTTGTCAGCGCAGGGCCATGCCCGGCGGCCGGCCCTCAAGCCTTGTCGGCGTCGGTGGTGAAGCTCTCGCCGCAGCCACACTCGGCGGTGGCGTTCGGGTTGCTGAACGTGAACGTCTCACTCAGGCCATGCTTGCCGAAGTCGATCACGGTGCCGTCCACCAGCGCCAGGCTCTTGGCATCGACGTAGATCTTCACGCCGTCCTGGTCGAACACGGTATCGCCCTCGCGCTCGTCGCGGGCCAGGTCGGTGACGTGACCCCAGCCCGAGCAGCCGGTCTTGGTCACGCCGAAACGCAGGCCCAGCGCGCCGGGGGTCTGGGCGACAAAGCGCTGCACGCGCTCGAAGGCAATGGGGGTCAGGCTGACGGCCATGGGGCTACTCCAGAGGTACGGGGACATTATAAGGAGCCGTTGCCACGAAAAATGCCTCGCAAGCAGAACGCTGCAACCGGTAAACTCCCGTGTTCACAGATCGAGTCGATCAGCAGAGGATTCAAGTCATGACGGTGGTCAGCGTTGAACATGCGCTTGCCGGGAAGATCCCGGAAGGCGGCGAAGTCACGGTACGCGGATGGGTGCGCACGGTGCGCGGTTCAGCGAATCTGGCCTTCGTGAATGTGAGCGACGGCTCCTGCTTCGCCCCGATCCAGGTCGTGGCCGGCGACAGCCTGGCCAACTTCGATGAGATCAAGCGCCTGACCAGCGGCTGCTCGGTCATCGCCACCGGCACGCTGGTGAAGTCGCAGGGCAAGGGCCAGTCGTTCGAGATCCAGGCCAGCGCGCTGGAGGTGGTCGGCTGGGTCGAAGACCCGCTCACCTACCCGATCCAGCCCAAGCCGATGTCGCCGGAGTTCCTGCGCGAAGTGGCGCACCTGCGCCCGCGCACCAACCTGTTCGGCGCGGTCACCCGCATCCGCAACTGCCTGGCCCAGGCCGTGCACCGCTTCTTCCACGAGAACGGCTTCAACTGGATCAGCACCCCGATCATCACCACCTCCGACGCCGAAGGCGCCGGCCAGATGTTCCGTGTGTCCACCCTGGACATGGTGAACCTGCCGCGCGACGAGAAGGGCGCGATCGATTTCAGCCGCGACTTCTTCGGCAAGGAAACGTTCCTGACCGTGTCCGGTCAGCTGAACGTCGAGGCGTACTGCCTGGCGCTGAGCAAGGTCTACACTTTCGGCCCGACCTTCCGCGCCGAGAACAGCCACACCACCCGCCACCTGGCGGAGTTCTGGATGATCGAGCCGGAAATCGCCTTCGCCGACCTGGCCGAAGACGCACGCCTGGCCGAAGAGTTCCTGAAGTACCTGTTCCGCGCGGTGTTGAACGAGCGCGGCGACGACCTGGCCTTCATCGCCGAGCGCGTGGACAAGAACGCGATCACCAAGCTGGAAGACTTCATCAACGCGCCGTTCGAGCGCATCGACTACACCGATGCGGTCAGCCTGCTGCAGAAGTCCGGCAAGAAGTTCGACTTCCCGGTCGAATGGGGCCTGGACCTGCAGACCGAGCACGAGCGCTGGCTGACCGAGGAGCACGTCGGCCGCCCGGTGGTGGTGACCAACTATCCGGAACACATCAAGGCCTTCTACATGCGCCTGAACGACGACGGCAGGACCGTCGCCGCGATGGACGTGCTGGCCCCGGGCATCGGCGAGATCATCGGCGGCAGCCAGCGCGAAGAGCGTCTGGACGTGCTGGACGCGCGCATGGCCCAGTTCGGCCTGGACCGTGAGCACTACAGTTGGTACCGCGATTTCCGCCGTTATGGTTCGGTGCCGCACGCCGGCTTCGGCCTGGGCTTCGAACGCCTGGTGGTGTACGTCTGCGGGCTGTCCAACATCCGCGATGCGATCCCCTACCCGCGCGCCCCGGGCAGCGCGGACTTCTAAGCCCCACACGACCACGGAGGTACCGCTCCCATGACCCTGTTCTTCGCCCTCTGTTTCGTCGGCGTTGCAGTGGCCGGGTTCAGTGCCTTCGTGATCTTCTGGCCGCTGACCCTGGTGCACGTACGCGACCGCCATCCGGCGCTCGCCGAGCGCTTCGGCAGCGGCGCCTTCCTCAAGCCCGATGCCCTGGCCTGGCTGTTGCGCCGCGACTATCGCCAACAGCCGGACCGTTCGCTGTCCGGGCTGGCGACGCCGGCCTGGGTATCGCTGCTGACCCTGCTGACCGGACTGGGCATGGCCGCCCTGCTCTGGCTGGCCTCGCTCTGGTAATACCTCCATGAATGACATCTCCGCCTCGCGCGACAGCTGGTGGCTGGCCAGCCTCGGCAACACCCTGATCTGGGCGCGCCTGCGCGTGCGCCCGGCCGGCACCGCCGAGGTGCTCGACAGCGATGGCAACACGCTGAGCTATGACAGCGAAGACACCGCGCGTTCGCAGCTGTTCGACGCCGAATTCGTCGAGTACGACGGCCTGGACGAGGAAGACGCGCTGGTGCGCGGCTTCAGCCTGCACGAAGTGCAGCCGCCGCAGGCCGACAGCGACGAGGGCCTGCGTGGTCGCATGATCCAGTCGCTGGGCGGGCGCGCCTGACCCTCGCATGTTCACCCCGCGCGCCTTCGCCGAGACCGACCTGCTCTGGCTGGACCGCCTGCTGGCGCGCGATCCATTCGTCACCGTGCTCACCGCCGGCAATGATGGCCTGCCGGAGCTGACCCGGATGCCGGTGCTGTACCGGCGTGATGGCGAGCGTATCGAGCTGCGCGGGCACTGGGCCCGCGCCAACCCGCAGTCGCGCCAGGGCGGCGCGGCCAATGTACTGGTCGACGGCCCACGCGGTTACGTCTCGGCCAGCTGGTACCCGGACAAGGAGCCCGCCGCGCGGGTGCCGACCTGGAACTACGCTGCTGCCGAGCTGCGTGGCCAGCTGCAGACCTTCGACGAAACCGATGCGCTGGCCGAGCTGGTTGGTGCGATCAGCGACCACTTCGAAGCGAGTGTCGGCCAGGCCTGGCAGTTCGATGCCACGCGTGCCGAACATGGCCCGGAGCTGCGCGCCATCGTCGGTTTCCGCTTCCAGGTCGAACACGTGCAGCTGAAGCTCAAACTGAGCCAGAACCATCCCGATGCGAACCAGCGCGCGGTGATCGCCGAACTGGAACAGCTGGGCACCCCCGCTTCCACCGAGTTGGCGCAGTGGATGCGCTGGCACCGCGAACAGGCCGCCCGCAGCGACTGAACGCCCCAGATTCCCGCGACGACGCAGCCGGACGGCTGCGGCGAGCCCCCACCCGACGCCAGGGACCCGTACATGAAAGACATCCACAAGCTGCTGCAGAACAACCGCGACTGGGCCGACCGGATCGAGAAGGAAGACCCCGAGTTCTTCCACCAGCTGGCCAAGCAGCAGCACCCCGAGTACCTGTGGATCGGCTGTTCCGATTCGCGCGTGCCGGCCAACCAGATCATCGGCATGGCCCCGGGCGAAGTGTTCGTGCACCGCAACGTCGCCAACGTGGTCGCCCACACCGACCTGAACTGCCTGAGCGTGGTGCAGTACGCGGTGGACCAGTTGAAGGTGAAGCACATCCTGATCGTTGGCCATTATGGCTGCGGCGGCGTGCATGCCTGCCTGCACAACACCCGCGTCGGCCTGGCCGACAACTGGCTGCGCCACGTCGGTGACGTGATGCAGAAGCACACCGGCATCCTCGATGCGATCGAGACTGATGAGCTCAAGCACGCACGCCTGTGCGAACTGAACGTGATCGAGCAGGTCGCCAACCTGTGCCGCTCGACCATCGTGCAGGACGCCTGGGCCCGCGGCCAGAAGCTGATGGTGCACGGCTGGGTCTACAGCCTGAAGGACGGACGCGTGCGCGAGATGGGCATCGACGTCGGTTCGCAGGAAGAGCTGCAGCCGGCCTATGAAAAGGCCCTGTCCTACGTCCCGCGCAAGGGCAAGCGCGACTGATCCCTTACGGATGACCACCATGCTCGCTTCGCCGATCAACCTGCACGCCTGGATCGAAGAGAACCGCCACCTGCTGAAGCCGCCGGTGGGCAACAAGATGATCGACAACGGTGATTTCATCGTGATGGTGGTCGGCGGGCCGAATTCGCGCACCGACTACCACTACGACGAAGGTCCGGAGTGGTTCTACCAGCTCGAAGGCGAGATGGTCCTGAAGGTGCAGGAAAACGGCGCGGTGCGTGATATTCCGATCCGTGCCGGCGAGATCTTCCTGCTGCCGGCGAAAGTGCCGCACTCGCCGCGGCGCCCGCCCGGTGGCATCGGCCTGGTGGTCGAGCGCAAGCGCCTGCCGCACGAGATGGATGGCGTGATCTGGCATTGCGAGCGCTGCAACCACAAGCTGCACGAAGAGTATTTCCCGCTGCAGAACATCGAAACCGACCTGCCCAAGGTATTCGCGCGCTACCACGCCAGCCTGGAGCTGCGCACCTGCAGCCAGTGCGGGCACGTGGATCCGCTGCCGGTGCCAGCGGCGGGCTGAGCCATCGAACGGTAGATGCCCACCCTGGTGGGCGCTTGCTCGCTCCCGCTCTGGTAGTTGCCCACCTTGGTGGGCGCTTGCTTGTACGTGCGCCAACCAAGGTTGGCGACTACCGGGCCAAGCGGCACTAGCGTTGGGTTGGCAGCTACCGGGCCATGCCCCAGGCGCTACACTGGCGGTCCC
The DNA here is from genome assembly GCF_054187805.2 of Stenotrophomonas sp. S4. Taxonomy (NCBI): domain Bacteria; kingdom Pseudomonadati; phylum Pseudomonadota; class Gammaproteobacteria; order Lysobacterales; family Lysobacteraceae; genus Stenotrophomonas; species Stenotrophomonas sp. S4. The sequence continues at coordinate 3,014,206 of NZ_CM196188.1, forward strand.
GTTGCAGCCTGTTGCCCGACCATGTCCGACCTGCTCAGCCGCACCCACGCCATCGCCCTGGACGCCGCCGATCCGCTGCGCCCGCTGCGCAATGAATTCCTGATTCCGCGCCACGGTGGCGGCGAGCAGACCTACTTCGTCGGCAACTCGCTGGGCCTGCAGCCGCGCGGCGCGCAGGCGGCGGTGCAGGAAGTGATGAAGCAGTGGGGCGAACTGGCGGTGGAAGGCCACTTCACCGGCCCGACGCAGTGGCTGTCCTACCACCGCCTGGTGAGCGCGCAGCTGGCCCGCGTGGTCGGTGCGCTGCCCAGCGAAGTGGTGGCGATGAACACGCTGAGCGTGAACCTGCACCTGATGATGGTCAGCTTCTACCGGCCGACCGCCCAGCGCCCGGTGATCCTGATGGAAGCCGGCGCGTTCCCGACCGATCGCCACGCCGTGGAAGCTCAGATCCGCTTCCATGGCTTCGACCCGGCCGAATGTCTGGTGGAAGTGCAGCCGGACGAAGCCAACGGCACGATCTCGCTGAACGCCATCGAGCGCGCCATCACCGAACACGGCCCGCGCCTGGCGCTGGTGCTGTGGCCCGGCGTGCAGTACCGCACCGGCCAGGCCTTCGACCTCGATGCGATCACCCGCGCCGCACGCCTGCAGGGCGCACGCATCGGCTTCGACCTGGCGCACTCGGTCGGCAACCTGCCGCTGCGCCTGCATGACGTAGCCCCCGATTTCGCCGTGTGGTGCCATTACAAGTACCTCAACAGCGGCCCGGGGGCAGTCGCAGGCGCCTTCGTGCACGAGCGCCACCACCGCGACACCACCCTGCCGCGCTTCGCCGGCTGGTGGGGCCATGAGGAAGCCACCCGCTTCCAGATGGCGCCGCAGTTCACGCCGGCCATCGGCGCGGAGGGTTGGCAGCTGAGCAATCCACCGATTCTCGGCCTGGCACCGCTGCGTGCCTCGCTGGACCTGTTCGAGCGCGCCGGCATGGAAGCGCTGCGCAGCAAATCGCTGGCGTTGACCGGCATGCTCGAGGCGCTGGTGCGCGCGCGCCTGCCGCAGGTGCTGGACATCATCACCCCGGCCGACCCGCAGCGCCGCGGCTGCCAGTTGTCGCTGCGCGTGATCGGTGGCCGCGAGCGTGGCCGCGCACTGTTCGAGCACCTGCGCGGCATCGGCGTGCTCGGTGACTGGCGCGAGCCCGACGTGATCCGCATCTCGCCCACCCCGCTCTACAACCGCTACCTGGACGTGCACCACTTCGTCGAGGAAGTGGAAGCCTGGGCTGGCCTTTAAGCCGGTCCCTCCCCTACTGCTGGACAGTTCGTTGATCGCACATGCTTCCCGCTCGTTGAGCATTATCGGTGCCGGCCTGGCCGGGTCCCTGCTGGCCATCCTGCTGTCACGGCAAGGCTGGCGCATCACCCTGTACGAACGCCGCGGCGATCCGCGCGTGGCCGACTACGAGAGTGGCCGCTCGATCAACCTGGCGTTGGCCGAGCGCGGGCGCAATGCGCTGCGCCAGGCGGGTGTGGAGGATGAAGTGATGGCACGCGCGGTGATGATGCGCGGCCGCATGGTGCACCCGCGCGACGGCGAACCGCAGCTGCAGCGCTATGGCCGTGATGACAGCGAAGTGATCTGGTCGATCCACCGCAGCGATCTGAACACCACGCTGCTGGAACTGGCCGAACACGCCGGCGCCACCGTGCACTTCCATCGCCGCCTGCACACCGTTGATTTCGATGCCGGCTACGCGCGTTTCATCGATGACCGCGACGACAGCCCGCACGACATCCGCTTCGACACCCTGATCGGTGCCGACGGCGCCGGTTCGGCACTGCGCGCGGCGATGAACCGCCGTGCGCCGCTGGGCGAGGACATCGCCTTCCTCGACCACTCCTACAAGGAGCTGGAGATCCCGCCGGCCGCCGACGGCAGCTTCCGCATCGAGCGCAATGCGCTGCACATCTGGCCACGCGGCCATTACATGTGCATCGCCCTGCCCAACCACGAAGGCACCTTCACCGTCACCCTGTTCCTGCCCAACCAGGGCGATCCCAGCTTCGCCACGGTCAACACCGGCGCGCAGGCCGAGGCGCTGTTCGCACGCGAGTTCGCCGACACCCTGCCGTTGATCCCGAACCTGCGCGCGGACTGGGAACAGCACCCGCCGGGCCTGCTCGGCACGCTCACCCTGGAGCGCTGGCACCAGCACGGCCGCGCCGTGCTGATCGGCGATGCCGCGCATGCGATGGTGCCGTTCCACGGCCAGGGCATGAACTGCGCGTTCGAGGACTGCGTTGCGCTGGCCCGCCACCTGATGGAGGCCGATGACCTGGAAGGCGCGTTCGCCGCGTTCGAAGCCGAGCGCAAGCCGAATGCACGTGCCATCCAGCAGATGGCGCTGGAGAACTACCTGGAGATGCGCGACCGCGTCGCCGATCCTGCGTTCCTGCTGCAGCGCGAACTGGAGCAGGAACTGCAGCGGCGCTGGCCGACCCGTTTCGTACCGCACTACACGATGGTCACCTTCCTGCACACGCCCTACGCCGAGGCGCTGCGCCGCACCGAGCTGCAGCGCGACATGCTGGTGGCCGCCACCGCCGGTCACGATTCACTGGACAACATCGACTGGGCCGCACTGGAAGCGCAGATCCACGCGCAGCTGCCGGTCCTGGAGGGCGCGCACTGATGGCCGACAGCTTCCTGTTCTACGATCTGGAAACCTTCGGCCAGGACCCGCGGCGCACGCGCATCTCGCAGTACGCCGCGATCCGTACCGACGCCGACCTCAACGAAATCGACACCCCGGTCAGCTTCTTCGTGCGCCCGGCCGATGACCTGCTGCCCTCGCCGATGGCCACCCTGGTCACCGGCATCACCCCGCAGCAGGCCCTGGCCGAGGGCATCAGCGAGGCCGAGGCCTTCGACCGCATCAACGAGCAGCTGTCGCGCCCCGGCACCTGCGCGCTGGGCTACAACACGCTGCGCTTCGACGATGAATTCGTCCGCTACGGCCTGTTCCGCAACTTCCACGACCCGTACGAGCGCGAGTGGCGCAACGGCAATTCGCGCTGGGACCTGCTGGACATGCTGCGACTGATGCGCGCGATGCGCCCGGACGGCATCCAGTGGCCGCTGCGCGAGGATGGCGCCACTTCGTTCAAGCTCGAGCACCTCGCCGAGGCCAACAACGTGCGCGAGGGCGATGCGCACGAAGCGCTGTCCGACGTACGCGCCACCATCGGCATGGCACGCTTGTTCAAGCAATCGCAGCCACGCCTGTGGGACTACGCGCTGAAGCTGCGTGACAAACGCTTCGTCGGCAGCCTGCTGGACGTGGCCGCGATGAAGCCGGTGCTGCACATTTCCATGCGCTACCCGGCCAGCCGCCTGTGTGCGGCCCCGGTGCTGCCGCTGGCCGTACACCCGACCATCAACAACCGGGTGATCGTGTTCGACCTGGAAGGCGAGATCGACGACCTGCTGGAACTGCCGGCCGAGGTGATCGCACAGCGCCTGTACATGCGCGCCAGCGAGCTGCCCGAAGGCGTGGCGCGGGTGCCGCTGAAGGAAGTGCATCTGAACAAGGTGCCGGCGCTGATCGCCTGGAACCACCTGCGCACCGATGATCACGCACGCCTCGGCCTGGACGTGGCCGCGATCGAGGCCAAGGTGGAACGGCTGCGTGCGTTCGCCCCGCAGCTGGCCGAGAAGGCTCGCCAGGTCTACAACCAGCCCCGCGCCGCCACCGTGGCCGACGTCGATGCCTCGCTGTACGACGGCTTCCTCGGCAACGGCGACAAGCCGCTGCTTGCGCTGGCGCGCACCACCGCGCCGGAGCAGTTGGCCGCACTGGAAGGCCGCTTCCGCGACCCGCGCCTGCCAGAGCTGCTGTTCCGCTACCGCGCACGCAACCATCCCGACAGCCTCGCGCCGGCTGAACGCCAGCGCTGGCAGGATTACCGCCGCCAGCGACTGCTCGGCGACGATGGCCTGGGCGAACTCAACCTGCCCCAGTACCAGCAGCAGCTCGATGCACTGGCCGCCGAAGCGCCCGACGACGCACGGCGTCAGACCCTGCTGCAATCGCTGCGCGACTGGGGCCAGCACCTGCAGGAGACGCTGTGAGCACCTACTTCTCGGACGCCAGTTTCAAGTTCCTGCGCAGCCTGGCGCGGCATAACGACAAGGCCTGGTTCAACGACCACCGCCAGCAGTATGAAGACCACGTACGGCAGCCGTTCCTGCGCCTGCTGGGCGACCTGCAGCCGGCCCTGGCCGAGGTCAGCGACCATTTCCGCGCCGATACCCGCGGCGTGGGCGGCTCGCTGTTCCGCATCCATCGCGACGCGCGCTTCTCCAACGACAAGTCACCGTACAAGACCTGGCAGGGCGCGCGCCTGTTCCATGAGCGCCGCCGCGAAGTGGCCGCGCCTTCGTTCTACGTGCACCTGCAGCCCGGCGAGAGCTTCGTCGGTGCCGGCCTGTGGCATCCGGAGCCTGAAACCCAGCGTCGCGTGCGCCACTTCATCCTCGACAACCCGGGCAGCTGGAAGGCCGCCGCGCATGCGCCGGCCCTGCGCAAGCGCTTCGATTTCGAGGAGAGCGAGAAGCTGGTGCGGCCCCCGCGTGGCTTCCCGGCCGACTTCGAGTTCATCGACGACCTCAAGCACCGCAACTGGGTGATGTGGCGCTCGCTGGACGATGCCACCATGACCGGGCCGCGCCTGCTTTCCACGCTGGGCAAGGACCTGGCGGCGCTCGGCCCGTTCGTGGACTACCTGTGCGCCGCGCTGGACCTGGAGTTCTGATGTCTCAGCATCTTCCGCTGGCCCGCCAGCGGCGCGTGCTCGGCCGCACCGGCCTGGCCGTTTCACCGATCGGCCTGGGCTGCTCCGGCTTCTGGGGTCATCGCCGTTTCCCGGAGCATGAGGCGGCCGCCGTGGTCGAACAGGCGCTCGCCCATGGGGTGAACCTGCTCGATACCGGCCACAATTATTCCGGCTTCCATGCCGAGCCACGCCTGGGCCGCATCCTGCGCCCGTTGCTGAAGCAGTACCCGCGCGATTCACTGGTGATCTCCAGCAAGGGTGGCACGCTGACCGGACAGGCCGGTATCAGCGGCGCCGAGCAACGCAACTTCTCGCCCGCGGCCATCACCGCCAGCTGCGAGGCTTCGCTGCGCAACCTCGGTCTGGATCATCTGGATATCTACCAGCTGCATGGCGCCAGCGAACACGACATCAACGACGACCTGCTGGCCGCGCTGCAGCGCCTGCGCGAGCGTGGGTTGATCCGGCACACCGGCATCAACACCCACTCGGCATCGACCCTGCGCTGGATGATCGCCCATCCCGACACCTTCGATGTGGTGCTGCTGGACTACAACGCCCTACAACAGGACCGCGAACCGCTGATCGACCAGCTGCAGGCGGTGGGCATCGGCGTGCTGGCCGGTACCGTGCTGGCGCAAGGCCACCTGCTGCCCCCGCGTCCGCGCCTGCCGCGGCTGGCCGATGGCTGGTACCTGGCGCGCGCCTGGCTGAAACCCAGCAGCCGCCAGCTGATGCGCAGCGCCCGCCAGATGCGGCGCGCCATGGGCGCGATCCACAGCCAACGCCCGGCCCAGACCGCCTTCGCCTATGCGCTGGGCCATCCCGGCGTGGCCAGCGGCATCCTCGGCACCACCCGTACCCGCAGCCTCGACGAGGTGCTGGCGACGCGGCTGGAAGCGCTGACCCCGGCCGAACGGCAACAGCTGGTCGATGCCTTCGGTGACGGCCGTGGCTCGCCCAGTCATTGAGTCTTCACCCGGCACTGCCGCCATTGCGGCAGTCTGGTCGGCATGAAGAAACTCACCGCACTCATTGTGCTGCTGGTCCTAGCCGTCGCGGCCTGGTGGTTCGGCGGCCCCTACATGACCGTCAATGGCCTGTCCAAGGCCATCGAGCAGCGCGACACCGCCCGCCTGGAACGCTACGTCGATTTCCCGCGCGTGCGCAGCAGCCTGCGCGCCCAGCTCAACGACTATCTTGTGCGCCAGGCCGGCCCCGACCTGGCAGCCAGCCCGTTCGGCGCCCTGCTCTATGGGCTGGGCGACCAGCTTGGCGGTGCCGCGGTGGAGACCATGGTGACCCCGACCGGGATCGGCGCGATGTTGCAGGGCCACGTGCTGTGGAAGCGTGGCCGCAATGAGCTGCAGGGCGGCGATGCCTTCGGTGCGACCGAACCGGCGCGGCCGCTGAAGCATGCCGAGCACCATTTCGAGGCACTGGACCGCTTCGTGATCGATGTCGATCGCGGCCCCGGCCAGCCGCCGCTGAAGGTGGTGCTGGAACCGCAGGGCCTGCGCTGGAAGGTGGTGGACCTGCAGCTGGGGATGTCCGGCAGCCCGTGACCCGACCCGTGGCCTGACGGCAACGCCAACCAAGGTTGGCGACTACCAAGGCGCGGCGCTCTGGTAGGTGCCCGCCTTGGTGGGCACGGATGCATGGCAGTGCCAACCAACGGTTGGCACCCACCCGTCGTGGCCTCAGCCCTCGTTGGCGACGCCGTGTGGTACGTGACCGGCGGCCACATGCTCGCGGGCACTGTCGATGTTGTGCTGCGAATCATCGAAGAAGATGTCGGCGCCGAACGCCTGCAGGAACGGCCCCTTGTGGCGACCACCGAGGAACAGCGCCTCGTCCAGGCGCACGCCCCACTCGCGCAGGGTGCGGATCACCCGCTCATGCGCCGGTGCCGATCGCGCGGTGACCAGTGCGGTGCGGATCGGCGCACTCTCGCCGGCCGGGAACACTTCCTGCAATGTATGCAGGGCCGACAGGAAACCGCGGAACGGACCGCCGCTGAGCGGCTCGCGGGCGCGTTCGCGCTCGTGGCGGCCAAAGGCTTCCACGCCCTGCTCGCGCGAAATGCGCTCGCTCTCGTCACCGAAGATCACGGCGTCACCGTCGAAGGCGATGCGCAGCTGGCCGGCCGGGCGACCGGTATCGATCTGGTCGGCCGCCGCAGCGGCGGTCTCGCCAGGCGGCTTGGGCAGGATGGTCGCCGCCGCAATGCCATGCCGCAGCGCGCTGCGCACCGATTCCGGGTTGGCCGACAGGAACAGGTCGGTACCGAACGGCTTCACGTACGGCCAGGTCGGCTCGCCGGCGGTGAACGTCGCACGGATGATGCCCAAGCCGTAGTGCTGGATCGAGTTGAAGATGCGCAGGCCGGTATCGGCCGAGTTGCGCGACAGCAGGATCACCTCGACCCGTGGGCTCTCCGGGCTGGTGCCCTGGTTCAGCGCCAGCAGCTTGCGCACCACCGGGAAGGCCACGCCGGGGCCGAGGATATCGTCCTCATGCTGGCGCTGGAATTCGGCATAGGCCGCCACGCCATCACTCTCGAACAGCGCATGGCTTTCCTCGAGGTCGAACAGGGCGCGCGAGGTCACCGCGACGGTCAGCAAACGGGGGGAGTTGTCGCCCATCGGTGGGGGTCCTTCAAGCGGTCGGCGGGGCCGGCCGCCCATTGTCCTCAAAAAACGAACTGTTCGCTCAGGATCCGGTCTTCCAGGTTGTGCTCCGGGTCGAACAGCAGGGTCACGCGGCGGTCCTTCGACTCACGGATGGTCACCTCGACCACGTCGCGGGTCTCGTGCGAATCCGCAGTGACGCTGACCGGCCGCTTGTAGGGATCGAGCACGCGGAAGCGCACCTCGGTGTCGGCCTTGAGAATCGCCCCGCGCCAGCGACGCGGCCGGTACGGGGCCAACGGCGTCAGCGCGATGGTATGCGAACCCAGCGGCAGCACCGGACCGTGCGCGGAATAGTTGTAGGCGGTGCTGCCGGCCGGGGTGGCCACCAGCACGCCGTCGCCGATCAGCTCGGCCACGCGTTCCTGGCCGTTGAGGTCGATGCCGATATGCGCGGCCTGCCGGGTCTGGCGCAGCAGCGACACATCGTTGTAAGCCAGCGAACCGGTACTGGTGCCCGACTCGGTCAGCGCCACCATTTCCAGCGGGCGCAGGTTGGCCGGTTCGGCACGGGCAATGCGCGCCTGCACGTCGTCGTCGCCACGGTACTGGTTCATCAGGAAGCCGACGGTGCCCAGCTTCATGCCGAACACCGGCTTGCCCAGGTGCCCATGCCGGTGCAGGGTCTGCAGCATGAAGCCGTCGCCGCCCAGCGGACACAGCACGTCGGCCTGCTCCGGCGCGTGATCGCCATAGCGCGAGACCATCGCCGCGCGGGCCATCTGTGCAGGTTCGGTGGCGCTGGCCAGGAAGGCGATGCGGGGGGTGTCGCTCATCGGTGGATCCGGATGGGTGTGCCAGCAAGAGCATACCCGGTCGTGCCGGCCGCTGGCCGGCAATCGCCCATCTGCGGGGAGGTCCATGGGGTTGCCGGCCAGCGGCCGGCACTCCCCGTCCCAGGCGCGCGCTACAAAACAGAACGGCCCCGCTTTCGCGGGGCCGTTCTGTTTCACTCATGCCAGGCATCGCCTGGCACTACTCCACTTACGCACCATGTGCGGCCAGCTGGCCCAGGCGCTGGACCGCGACCGAGACGGTCGGGTAGTCCAGGGTCTTCTGCTCGGCCAGTTCGGCCAGCATCGCCAGGGTGAAGCGCAGGCTGTTGTCATCGCGGCCCATCCATGCGGCCACCTTGGCTTCGGCACTGCCCCCCTTGGTGCCCAGCACCTGGCCGGCCAGGTTGCGGTGGTTGGCCGCCAGTTCGTCACGCAGCACGCCACGTGCCACGGCATGCCAACGGCCGTTGACCTCCAGCGCATCGACCTGCTCGAACAGCCACGGCAGCTGCAGGGCATCGCCCAGGCGGAAGTGGACCTTGGACACGTCCACCGGCTTCAGCTTGCGGGTACGGGCCAGTTCGATGATGTCGAACGCCGGCTCCAGGAAGTGCAGTTCGGCCAGCTGCTGCGCCAGCGCGGACGGCAGGCCCTTTTCCTTCCATTCGGCCACCAGGGCTTCATAGGTCGGACGCTGCGAATCCGGCAGCACACCCGAGGCAACGCGGATGTCGTTGAACGGACCCTGGTAGCGGTTGACCGCTTCGGTGATGCCCGGCATCGCGCCCGGACGCGACAGCAGCCAGCGCACGAACGAGCGCTGCAGCTTCCAGATCACTTCCAGTGCGTCGATCTGCACCGACTCCGGCACCTTGCCGTCGAGGGCATCGATCTGCGCCCACAGCGCGCGCGCATCCAGCGTTTCACGGCTGATGGTGTAGGCCTTGGCGACCTCGGCGATGGAGCGGCCGGTGTCTTCCTGCATGCGCATCAGGAAGGTGGCGCCCATGCGGTTGATGGTCTGGTTGGTCACGGCCGTGGCGATGATTTCGCGCTTCAGGCGGTGACGCTCCATCGCGTCGGCGTACTTCTTCTGCAGCGGGGTCGGGAAGTAGCGCTGCAGTTCCTTGGACAGGTACGGATCTTCCGGGATGTCCGAATCCAGCAGCTGGGCGAACGCCACCAGCTTGGAGTAGGACAGCAGCACCGACAGTTCCGGACGGGTCAGGCCCTGGCCGCGTGCCTTGCGCTGCGACAGCTCCGCATCGGACGGCAGGAACTCGATCTGGCGATCAAGCAGGCCCTGCTGTTCCAGGGTACGGATGAAGTGCTGCTTGGAACCCAGGCGCTTGACCGCCATCCGCTCCATCAGGCTCAGCGCCTGGTTCTGGCGGTAGTTGTCGTTGAGCACCAGCTCGGCGACTTCATCGGTCATCGAGGCCAGCAGCTTGTTGCGCTGCTCGACGGTCAGCTTCTTGGCCCGCACCACATCGTTGAGCAGGATCTTGATGTTGACTTCGTGGTCGGAGGTGTCGACACCGGCCGAGTTGTCGATGAAGTCGGTGTTGAGCAGCACGCCGGCCTGGGCAGCTTCGATGCGGCCCAGCTGGGTCATGCCCAGGTTGCCGCCCTCGCCCACCACCTTGCAGCGCAGCTCGCCACCGTTCACGCGCAGCGCGTTGTTGGCACGGTCGCCGACATCGCTGTGCTGCTCGCTGGCGGCCTTGACGTAGGTACCGATGCCGCCGTTCCACAGCAGGTCGACCGGCGCCTTCAGGATCGCGCTCATCAGGTCGTTCGGCGACAGCGCCTTGACGTTCTCGTCCAGGCCCAGCGCTTCACGCACCTGCGGGGTGATCTCGATCGACTTCAGGGTACGCGGGTACACGCCGCCGCCCTTGCTGATCAGCTTGGCATCGTAGTCCGCCCAGCTCGAACGCGGCACGGTGAACAGGCGCTCACGTTCAACAAACGTGGTGGCCGCATCCGGGTTCGGGTCCAGGAAGATGTGGCGGTGGTCGAACGCAGCGACCAGGCGGATGTGGCGCGACAGCAGCATGCCGTTGCCGAACACGTCGCCGGACATGTCGCCGACGCCGACCGCGGTGAAGTCCTGGCTCTGGCTGTCACGGCCCAGCGCACGGAAGTGGCGCTTGACCGACTCCCACGCACCGCGTGCGGTGATGCCCATGCCCTTGTGGTCGTAACCGACCGAACCACCGGAGGCGAACGCATCGCCCATCCAGAAGCCGTGCGCGATGGCCAGGCCGTTGGCGATGTCGGAGAAGGTCGCGGTGCCCTTGTCGGCGGCCACCACCAGGTACGGATCGTCCATGTCGTGGCGCACGACATCCACCGGCGGCACGATCTTGTTGTTGACGATGTTGTCGGTGATGTCCAGCAGGCCCTGGATGAACAGCTTGTAGCAGGCCACGCCGTTGGCGAAGATCGCATCACGGTCGCCGTTCACCGGCGGGGTCTTGGCGAAGAAGCCGCCCTTCGCGCCGACCGGCACGATGACGGTGTTCTTGACCATCTGTGCCTTGACCAGGCCCAGCACTTCGGTACGGAAGTCTTCACGACGGTCCGACCAGCGCAGGCCGCCACGGGCGACCGCGCCGAAGCGCAGGTGGGTGCCTTCCACGCGCGGGCCGTAGACGAAGATTTCGCGGTACGGGCGCGGCTTCGGCAGGTCCGGCACCAGCGCCGAATCGAACTTGAAGCTGATGACGTGGCCGTGCTGGCCCTTGGCATCGGTCTGGTAGTAGCTGGTGCGCAGGGTCGCGTCGATCACGCCCATGAACGAGCGCAGGATGCGGTCCTCGTCCAGGCTCGACACGCGGTCCATCAGCTTCAGCAGCGCATCGCGCGCGGCCTGCATCTGCGCGTCGCGGTCACCCTTGCGGGCGTCGACCACGGTCTTGAGCACCTTCAGGGTGGCGTCGTCGCCAGCAGCCAGCACGTCGAAGTGGGCCTTCAGCTGGGCCTGGCCAGCCGCGATGTCGTCCTTGCCTTCATGGCCGGTGGCCGGATCGAAGCGGGCTTCGAACAGCTCGACCAGCAGGCGGGCCAGCAGCGGGTAGCGCGCGAAGGTGCCTTCCACGTAAGCCTGCGAGAACGGCACGCCGGTCTGCAGCAGGTACTTGCAGTAGCCACGCAGCATGGCGACCTGCCGCCAGTGCAGGCCCGCAGCCAGCACCAGGCGGTTGAAGCCGTCGTTCTCGGCATCGCCGTGCCAGACGCGGGCGAAGGTCTCACCGAAGGCTTCATCGACGCTGGCGGCATCGATCGCGCCGGCGGTCGACTCGACCTCGAAGTCCTGCACGTACACCGGGGCGTTGTCGACCGACAGGCGGTACGGACGCTCGGCGATCACGCGCAGGCCCATGTTTTCCATCATCGGCAGCGCGTCCGACAGCGGAATGTCGTCCAGCTGGCGATACAGCTTCAGGCGCAGGCCATCGCCGCTTTCGCGCGGCACGGCCTGCAGGCTCAGGCGCAGGTCGTCCGGGCCGGTCAGGGCGTCGAGCTGGCTGACATCGTTGGCGGCAACCGCGGTGCTGTTGTCTTCGATGTAGCCGGCCGGCAGCGCCTTGCCGATGCGGGCGGCGATGCGCAGGCCTTCGGTCTCGCCGTGGCGGGTCACCAGCGCTTCACGCAGGTCGTCCTGCCAGTTGCGCAGCACCTGGGCCAGCTTCTGCTCCAGTTCGGCGGTATCGACGTCGAGCATTTCGCCCGGCTTCGGGCGCACGATCAGGTGCACCTGGGCCAGCGGCGATTCGCCCAGCACCACCGAGCTGTCGACGTACTCGCCGTGCAGCGCTTCCTTCAGCATCGCTTCGATGCGCAGGCGCACGTCGGTGTTGAAGCGCTCGCGCGGCAGGTAGACCAGCGCGGAGATGAAACGGCTGTACTTGTCGCGGCGCAGGAACAGGCGGCTGCGCACGCGCTCCTGCAGGCCCAGCACGCCCATCGCGGTGCGGAACAGTTCGTCCTCGCTGGACTGGAACAGTTCTTCGCGCGGCAGGGTTTCCAGGATGTGGCGCAGCGCCTTGCCGCTGTGGCTGGCCGGGGCCAGGCCCGACTGCTTCATCACGTGCTCGTGGCGCTGGCGCACCAGCGGGATTTCCCACGGGCGGCGGTTGTAGGCGCTGGAGGTGAACAGGCCGAGGAAGCGCTGCTCGCCGATGATCTTGCCCTTGGCGTCGAATTCCAGCACGCCGATGTAGTCCATGTAGCCGGCGCGGTGCACGCGCGAACGGGCATTGGTCTTGGTCAGGATCAGCGCGTCCTTCAGACCGGACGTGGTGTTCAGGCCCTGCGCGGCCAGGGTCTTGACCGGACGGGCGGCGGACTTGTCCTTGCCGCGCATCAGGCCCAGGCCGGTGTCGTTCAGCGGCGCCAGCACTTCTTCCTTGCCCTGCTTCTCGACGCGGTACTCGCGGTAGCCGAAGAAGGTGAAGTGGTTGTCGGCGGCCCAGCGCAGGAACTCCTGTGCTTCCTTGCGCGACGCGTCGTCGACCGGCAGCTGGCGGCTGCCCAGGTCGTCGGCCAGCGCCAGCGCCTTGTCCTTCATCGGCTGCCAGTCGCGCACGATCGCACGCACTTCGTCCAGCGCCTTGTTGATGGCCTGCTCGATGGCAGCCATGGCTTCGGCCGGCTGGCGGTCGATTTCCAGCAGCATCACCGACTCGGTGTCACCTTCGCCGACCTTGACCAGCTTGCCGGCCTTGTCGCGGGTGAAGCGCAGCACCGGGTGGCCCAGCACGTGGACGCCCACGCCCTGCTCGGCCAGCGACATGGTGACGGTATCGACCAGGAACGGCATGTCGTCGTTGACGATCTGCAGCACGGTGTGCGGCGATTCCCAACCGTTGGCCTTCGCGGTCGGATTGAACACGCGGACGTTGGCCTTGCCGGCCTTGCGGGTCCGGGCGAATTCCAGCGTCTCAGCCGCGAGCGCGGCCCACTCTTCAGCGCTGTGGTGCGGGAACTCGTCCGACTCCATGCGCTTGTAGAAGTCAGTGGCGAAGGCCACCGCTTCGGCCTGTGCGGCCGCGGGGTAACGCTTGCGCAATGCCGTGTACACCGGCTCCAGGGAGAAACCAGCGGTCACTGCGACCTCCGACTCTGCTGGTTTGGTCTTGTTTTTCACGGTCTTGGCTGCGGTTTTTTGCGGTTTCATGGCAGAGCGATGCGCTTGCTCAGTTGGGAAAATGAAATTGTAGCCCTACCGCACGAAAAGGCCTTGCTGCAGGACGGAATAACCAGATTCGGGTTTGCTGCGGTTTAGACGCCTATTCAGTTCGCTCCGGTATGGAGCTGGCGCCTGCTTCAGCACTGCCGACAGGATCGGCAAAGCGTGTTACCGGAAGACACACGCAGCGACGCCGATTCGATTCCACAATCCTGAACTGGACGGTATAGTCCACCGCGTGAACCCGGCCTACCTCCCCGTTGCCCTCGACGCGCGCGATGAGCGCGTGTTCGATGCCGTGCGCGAACTGCTGGCCCAGCAGGGCATGCAGATGAGCATGGACGCGGTGGCCCAGCATGCCGGCTGCTCCAAGCAGACCCTGTACTCGCGCTACGGCAGCAAGCAGGAACTGCTGCGCCGGGTGATGCAGCGCCACGTCGGCCACGCCACCGGGGCCATGCTGCGTGCACTCCGCGGTGACGACCTGCGTGCCAGCCTGCTCCAGTTCGCCACCTACTTCCTGGAGCATTTCAACCAACCGCACGTAGGACAGGCCTGCCGGCTGATTGCGGCCGAGGCGGCCCAGTTTCCCGAAGAGGCGCGTACGCTGTACCGGCATGGTGCCGGCGCGCTGACGCTTCATCTTGCTGAATGGATTGAAACCGTTTGCATGCAAGGCCAGCTCCGGCATGACGACCCGCACTTCATGGCCGAACTGCTGCTGAGCATGATCGCCGGTCAGGATTTCGACAAACAGCGCTTCCATACCCCCCATCGTGATGACGCGCTCCTGCGTCGGCGCTGGGCAGAGTTCTCCGTCGACAGCTTCCTGCGCGCGTTCGCGCCACAGCCGTCGCCGGCCCCGTCTACAAACCAACCCCGGAGTTCCTCCTGATGACCGCCCCACTCCGCACCCTTGCCTTGACGTGCGCCGTTGCTGTCGCTCTGGCTGCCTGCAAGAAGCCGGAACAGCAGATGCCCCCGCCGCCGGAGGTGGGCGTGATCGACGCCAAGCCGCAGACCCTGCCGCTGCAGCGCGAGCTGGTCGGCCGCCTGTCGCCGTTCCGCAGCGCCGACGTCCGCGCACGCGTGCCCGGCGTGCTGCTCAAGCGCGTCTACCAGGAAGGCTCGCAGGTCAAGCAGGGCCAGACCCTGTTCCTGATCGACCCGGCGCCGCTGCGTGCCTCGCTCAATGCCTCCGAGGCGCAGCTGGCCTCGGCCCGCGCGACCTACGCCAACGCCAAGGTCGCCGCCGACCGCGCACGTTCGCTGGCCCCGCAGCAGTTCGTCTCCAAGGCCGACCTGGACAATGCCGAATCGGCCGAGCGCACCGCGCTGGCCGCGGTCAAGCAGGCCGAAGCATCGGTGACCTCCTCGCGCATCAGCCTGGGCTACACCGAAGTGACCGCGCCGATCAGCGGCGTGGCCAACAAGCAGCAGGTCACCGAGGGCGCGCTGGTCGGCCAGGGCGACGTGACCCTGCTGACCACCGTCGACCAGCTCGACCCGCTGTACGTCAACTTCTCGCTGAGCGTGGATGAACTGACCCAGCTGCGCGCGCAGCAGGCCAAGGGCGCGCTGGCGCTGTCCGGCGACGGCAAGGCCACGGTCAACGTCAAGCTGGCCGACGGCAGCACCTATGGCGAGCCGGGCACGCTGGACTTCTCCTCGACCACGGTCGACCCGGCCACCGGTGCGGTGTCGCTGCGCGCGCTGCTGCCGAACCCGCAGCAGATCCTGCTGCCGGGTGCCTTCGTCAGCTTCCAGGCCAACCTGGGCGAGCGCAACAACGCCTACCTGGTGCCGCAGCAGGCCCTGCTGCGCGACACCACCGGCGGCTACGTGATGGTGGTCGGTGCCGACGGCAAGGTCGTGCGCAAGAACGTGAAGACCGATGGCGCGCAGAACGGCAACTGGCTGGTCAGCGACGGCCTGGCCGCCGGTGACAAGGTGATCGTGGCCGGCGTGCAGAAGGTCAAGGAAGGTGCACCGGCGGTGGCCAAGCCGTGGACCCCGGGGCAGGACGCCAACGGCAAGCCTGCCGCAGGCGGCGCCGCTCCGGCGGGCGCAGCACCGGCTGCAGGCAAGGCACCGGCCGACGCGGCCAAGCCCGAGCAGGCCGATGCGGCCAAGCCGGCCGCCACCGATTCGAACAAGCAGTAACGGGAACCTTCCGTCATGCCTAAATTTTTCATCGAGCATCCAGTTTTCGCCTGGGTGGTTGCGATCCTGATCTCGCTCAGCGGCGTGATCGCGATCCTCAACCTGGGCGTGGAGTCCTATCCCAACATCGCCCCGCCGCAGGTCACCGTCTCGGCGACCTACCCGGGCGCCAGCGCGGACACCACCGAGAAATCGGTCACCCAGGTGATCGAGCAGCAGCTGACCGGTATCGATCACCTGCTGTACTTCAGTTCCTCGTCGGCCTCAAACGGCCGTGCGCAGATCACCCTGACCTTCGAGACCGGTACCGATCCGGACATCGCCCAGGTGCAGGTGCAGAACAAGGTCTCGCTGGCCACGCCACGACTGCCTTCGGAAGTGACCCAGCAGGGCGTGGTGGTGGCCAAGGCCAACGCCGGCTTCCTGATGGTGATCGCGCTGCAGTCCGATACGCCGGCCATCAACCGTGATGCCCTGAACGACATCGTCGGTTCGCGCGTGCTCGACCAGGTCTCGCGTATCCCCGGCGTCGGCAGCACCCAGCAGTTCGGTTCCGAGTACGCCATGAACATCTGGCTGAACCCGGAAAAGATGCAGGGCTACGGCCTGTCGGCCAGCCAGGTGCTGGCCGCGGTGCGTGCGCAGAACGTGCAGTTCGCTGCCGGTGCGCTGGGTTCGGACCCGTCGCCGGAAGGCCAGCACTTCACCGCCACGGTCTCGGCCGAAGGCCGCTTCAGCTCGCCGCAGGAGTTCGAGAACATCATCCTGCGCGCCAACGCTGACGGTTCGCGCGTGCTGCTGAAGGACATCGCCCGCGTTGCCTTCGGTGCCAACAACTACGGCTTCGACACCCAGTACAACGGCAAGCCGACCGGCGCCTTCGCCATCCAGCTGCTGCCGGGCGCCAACGCCCTGAACGTGGCCGATGCGGTGCGCGCCAAGATGGACGAGCTGCAGCCCAGCTTCCCGTCCGGCGTGACCTGGTTCTCGCCGTACGACAGCACCACCTTCGTCAAGATCTCTATCCAGGAAGTGGTCAAGACACTGTTTGAAGCAGTGTTCCTGGTGTTCCTGGTGATGCTGATCTTCCTGCAGAACTTCCGCGCGACGCTGATCCCGACCCTGGTCATCCCGGTGGCCCTGCTCGGCACCTTCCTGGGCATGTGGATGATCGGCTTCACGATCAACCAGCTGACCCTGTTCGCGATGGTGCTGGCGATCGGCATCGTGGTCGATGACGCGATCGTGGTGATCGAGAACGTCGAACGCATCATGACCGAGGAAGGCCTGGCGCCGAAGCCGGCCACGCAGAAGGCGATGACCCAGATCACCGGCGCGGTGGTGGCGATCACCGTCGTGCTGGCTGCGGTGTTCATCCCGTCCGCCCTGCAGGGCGGCGCCGCCGGTGAGATCTACAAGCAGTTCGCGCTGACCATCGCCATCTCGATGGCGTTCTCGGCGTTCCTGGCCCTGGGCTTCACCCCGGCGCTGTGCGCGACCTTCCTCAAGCCGACGCACAACGACAACCCGAACATCGTCTACCGCACCTTCAACAAGTACTACGACAAGATCAGCCACACCTATGTGGGCCACATCACCTCGGCGGTGCGCCATGCGCCGCGCTGGATGATCCTGTTCGTGGTGCTGACCGCGCTGTGCGGCTTCCTGTTCACCCGCATGCCGGGCAGCTTCCTGCCGGAAGAAGACCAGGGCTATGCGCTGGCGATCGTGCAGCTGCCGCCGGGCTCGACCAAGGGCCAGACCAACGAAGTGTTCGCGCAGATGCGTGGCATCCTGGAAAAGCAGGATGGCTATGAAGGCATGCTGCAGGTGGCCGGCTTCAGCTTCGTCGGTTCCGGCGAGAATGTGGGCATGGGCTTCATCCGCCTGAAACCGTGGGAGGAACGCAAGTTCACCGCGCCCGAGTTCATCCAGAACATGAACGGCGCGTTCTACGGCATCAAGGAAGCGCAGATCTTCGTGGTCAACCTGCCCACCGTGCAGGGCCTCGGCCAGTTCGGCGGCTTCGACATGTGGCTGCAGGACCGCAGTGGTGCCGGCTACGAACAGCTGACCCAGGCGCGCAACATCCTGCTGGGCAAGGCTGCGCAGAAGCCCGAAGCACTGGTCGGCGTGCGTCCGAACGGGCTGGAAAACGCCCCGCAGCTGCAGCTGCACGTGGACCGCGTGCAGGCGCAGTCGATGGGCATGTCGGTATCGGACGTGTACAGCACCATCCAGCTGATGCTGGCCCCGGTGTACGTCAACGACTTCTTCTACGAAGGCCGCATCAAGCGCGTGACCATGCAGGCCGATGGCCCGTACCGCACCGGCCAGGAATCGCTGAAGAGCTTCTACAGCCCGTCCAGCCTGACCACCAATGCCGACGGCACCAACGCGATGATCCCGCTCAACACGGTGGTCAAGTCCGAATGGGTGTCGGCACCGCCGTCGCTGAGCCGCTACAACGGCTACTCGGCGATCAACATCGTCGGCTCGCAGGCCCCGGGCACCAGCTCGGGTGAAGCGATGCAGACCATGGAGAGCATCGTCAACGACAACCTGCCGGCCGGCTTCGGCTACGACTGGTCCGGCATGTCCTACCAGGAAATCCTGGCCGGCAATGCCGCGACGCTGCTGCTGGTGCTGTCCATCGTGGTGGTGTTCCTCTGCCTTGCGGCCCTGTACGAAAGCTGGTCGATCCCGGTGGCGGTGCTGCTGGTCGTGCCGCTGGGCGTGCTCGGTGCCCTCGGCCTGTCGATGCTGCGCGGCCTGCCCAACGATCTGTTCTTCAAGATCGGCCTGATCACCGTGATCGGCCTGGCGGCGAAGAACGCGATCCTGATCGTGGAGTTCGCGGTGGAGCAGCGCGCAGCCGGCAGGAACCTGCGCGATGCCACCATCGAAGCGGCCCGCCTGCGCTTCCGCCCGATCCTGATGACCTCGTTCGCGTTCATCATGGGCGTGATCCCGATGGCGATCTCCACCGGTGCCGGCGCCAACTCCCGCCACGCCATCGGTACCGGCGTGATCGGCGGCATGCTGTTCGCCACCCTGCTCGGCCTGCTGATGATCCCGGTGTTCTTCGTGGTCGTGCGCCGCATGCTGGGTGACAAGCTGGATGAACCGTCCAAGGAGTTCATGGAACGCCAGCGCGACGCGGATGCTGCACACCGCCCGGATCGTTGATCCGGCAGTGCGCTGAAACGAAAAGGCCCCGGAGTGATCCGGGGCCTTTTTTTCTTGCCGCTTTTGAATTCCTGCCAACCAAGGTTGGCCTCTACAGGAACAACAGCATGGCCGGTAGCCGCCAACCTTGGTTGGCGCTGTTCGGGCAGCGCCTCAGCGCAGCAGTGCGACCACCACGCACACCGCCACCAGAACCAGCGCGGCCCACTGCATCGGTACGAAGAAGAAATGATGGCGCGCAGCCTCGCCCTTCTGCCGGGGCGCACGGTTGAGCCACAGGCCCAGCAGCACGTTCACGGTTGCGCCGATACCTGCCCCCAGCAGCACCTGCTGCAGCGGAATATTGCCCTTGGGGCCGTCATGCGGGAAGAAGTACGCCAGCAGCAGGATCGCTGCAATCGGCGTCACCAGCGTCATGATTCCCCAACCGCGGTAGATCATCTGCACGTTCTCCGTGAAAGCGGATGGCATTGTAGTGGGAAGGCCAACGCTGTCGTGATCATCCAGTGCCGGCCAGCCACTTCAACGCTGCCAGACAGCGGCTGTCGGCTCGTGCCGGCTCGTCCAGGTCATCTGCGGCGATCGTTGACGCCTGCCAACACAGCCGAAGAAGGTGTGAACTGCCTCGCAACGCTGCTCGCGTGGCGACGCTATCCATGTCGCTCCTTCAATGGACTGTACAAGGAGCTCCCATGCCCGGCTTTCCTCGCAGTCAGCGGCTCGCCGCCTGCCTCCTGCTTGCAGCTGCCATCGCCTCACAATCGCCCGCCCGTGCCGGCGGCGTCGTGCCCTGCAGCCCCTGCGCCGACCCGCGCTCGGCCGCACTCCAGTCCGGAGTGGGCCTGACGGTCGTGGTCGACCCGGACCAGCGTCGGCTCAATGGCTACACCGTGGAATATGACCGCGAGCTACGGCGCTATCGTGCCGTTCCCACAGCGGTCCCAGCGGAAGTGACCGCGACGTTCAAGCGGATCCTTGCACTGCCGCAGGGCCACATTGCATCCGGGACACAGTTCGTCCCGCAAGCCTTCGGCAACGGCGCCGTCGTCCCCATCCACCCCGACGATCCACAGAGCGCGAACGGGATCACCTTCCCGCCAGCAATGAAAGACCTCAACGCCTATGACGTGGTCCATTCGGCAACCTACCGCAGCCAGCTGGAACTCGCCGTTGGCCAGGCCTTCAGCGGCGCCAACAGCGAACACGCGGCGTGGAACTCGCTGGCCACCACCCTCTCTTCGATCGTCCTGAGCTGGGTCAGCAAGCTGTTCGGGGTGCAGACGGTGACCTATGTCATCACCTGGCGCGATGGCTCCCGGACCAGGCTGGTGATCTCACCGGACTCCGTCGACAGAGCCCGATACGTTTCCGGCGAAAGCGTGGATGCCAGCGGCAACCGCATTCCCGATGGCGCGGCATCCAATGCCGAAACCGGCGAAGGCTACTCTGGCGCCTATCACTTCAATGACGAACAGAGCTACCAGAACTGGCTGGATTCAGCGCACCTGTATGGCGTGCAGATCATCATCAATCCGGGCGCAGCGCCGTCCGGCCCCATCTGCCGCTGGGATGGCAGGCAACTCCAGTGCGATGTGCCGCGCTGACGCGCTGCCGGTGGGATGTCGTCATCCCTGCATGGCAGGGGGCCGCGCCGCCCTTGCGGCGGCGCGGCCATGCAACTCAGCGCAGCCCGGTCTCGTTGCGGGCGATCACCAGGCGCTGGATCTCCGAGGTGCCCTCGTAGATCTCGGTGATCTTCGCATCACGGAAGTAGCGCTCCAGCGGCATTTCCTTGGAATAGCCCATACCGCCGTGGATCTGCACGGCCTGGTGGGTGATCCACATCGCCGCTTCCGAAGCGGTCAGCTTGGCCACCGCTGCTTCGGTGCTGAAGCGCTTGCCCTGGCCCTTCACCCATGCCGCGCGCAGGGTCAGCAGCAGCGCTGCGTCCAGCTTGCACTTCATGTCGGCGATCTTGGCCTGGGTCATCTGGAAGGTACCGATGGCCGCGCCGAACGCCTTGCGCTCCTTCACGTACGCCAGGGTCGCTTCATAGGCAGCACGGGCGATGCCGATGGCCTGCGAGGCGATACCGATGCGGCCGGCATCGAGCACGCTCATCGCGATCTTGAAGCCCTCGCCTTCCTGGCCCAGCACGTCTTCGGCCTGTGCCACGTAATCGTTGAACTCGATCTCGCAGGTGGCCGAGGCACGGATACCGAGCTTGGGCTCGGTCTTGCCACGACCGAAACCGGCCTTGTCAGTATCGATGATGAAGGCGGTGATGCCGCGCGCGCCCTTGTCCGGCTCGCTCATCGCGAACAGCACGATGTACTTGGCCACCGGGCCGGAGGTGATCCAGCTCTTCTTGCCATTGATGACGAAGGTGCCGTCGGCCTGCTTCACCGCGCGGCAGCGCATGGCGGTGGCATCGGAGCCGGACTGCGGCTCGGTCAGCGCAAACGCGCCGATGGCCATGCCTTCGGCGATGGCACGCACGTAGGTCTGCTTCTGCTGCTCGGTACCATGGGTGAGGATGCCGTTGCAGAACAGCGAGTTGTTGACCGACATGATGGTCGAGTGGGCTGCGTCGGCGGCGGCGACCTCCACCATCGCCAGCACGTACGCAACCGGGTCCATGCCCGCACCGCCGTATTCGGTCGGCACTTCGATGCCCATCAGGCCGTTCTCGCCCAGCAGGCGGATGTTGTCCAGCGGGAACTCGCCGGTGCGGTCATGGTGCTCCGCGCTGGGGGCGATCTTTTCCTGCGCGATGCGCCGCGCCACGTCCTGCAGCATCAACTGCTCTTCGGTAAAGCTGAAATCCACAACACCCTCCCGGGTACATGAAGTTATGGGCCGCATACGGCGCGCCCAGGTGCCCCGATTGTACCGGGGCCCGGATGCTTCCGTACGCTGGCGACTTGACCGCGGCAGGCCTTCTCGGCGAATATATCTCTATATCGCGATAGGTAGATATTTATGGATCTGGAAGACTGGTCGACCCGCCTGAAGGTGTTCGCCGATGCCACCCGCGTGCGCCTGCTGGCGCTGCTGGAGCAGGAGGAACTGACCGTGGCCGAACTGTCGGCGATCACCCGGCTGGCGCAGCCGCGCGTGTCCACCCACCTGGCGCGCCTGAAGGAAGCCGGCCTGGTCCGCGACCGCCGTGCCGGCGTGTCGGCCTACTACCGCTTCGACGAGGCCCAGCTGGACCCAGCGCAGCGTGCATTGTGGCATGCCTTGAGCAACGGAAGCGACGACCCGTTGCTGCGGCAGGACGCCGAGCGCGTGGCTGCAGTACTGGCCCACCGCGCCTCGGACCAGAACTGGGCCGACAGCGTGGCCGGCGACATGGAACGCCACTACTCTCCGGGCCGTACCTGGGAGGCGCTGGCGCGCACCGCCTTGCCGTTGCTGGAAACCGGCGACGTGCTGGACATCGCCTCCGGTGACGGCGTGCTGGCCGAACTGGTCGCCCCCCACGCCAAGCGCTACATCTGCATCGATACCAGCGCGCGCGTGGTCGCGGCCGCCAGCGAGCGCCTGCGCCGGCTGCCCAATGTGGAGGTGCGCGAGGGCGACATGCATGCCCTGCCGTTCAAGGACGGCAGCTTCGACCTGGTGGTGCTGATGCACGCGCTGACCTACGCCAGCAAACCGGCGCAGGCGGTGACCGAGGCCGCACGCGTGCTGCGCCCGGGCGGCCGCCTGCTGCTGTGCAGCCTGGCCCGCCACGAGCACAAGGCGGCGGTGGAGGCCTACGGCCACGTCAACCTCGGCTTCAGCGACAAGGAGCTGCGCAAGTTCGTCGACAAGGCCGGCCTGCAGGTGTCCAGCCTGGAGACGGTCACCCGCGAGAAGCGTCCGCCGCACTTCGAAGTGATTTCGCTGATCGCCAACAAGCCCTGAGCCCGAGACCGCCATGCCCGCCCTGCCCTGGTTGCATCCTGATCGTGCCAATGCCCTGCTCGACGCCCTGCGCGAGCGGATCCTGATCATCGACGGTGCGATGGGCACCATGATCCAGCGCCATGGCCTGCAGGAAGACGACTACCGCGGCGAGCGTTTCGCCGGTGGCTATGACCATGCGCACGGCCCCGGCTGCGACCACGGCGCGCCGGAAGGCCATGACCTGAAGGGCAACAACGATCTGCTGCTGTTGACCCGGCCGCAGGTCATCGCCGACATCCATACCGCCTACCTGGATGCCGGCGCGGATCTGGTCGAGACCAACACCTTCAACGCCACGTCGGTCAGCCAGGCCGACTACCACCTCGAACACCTGGTATACGAGCTGAACAAAGCCGGGGCCGCGGTCGCACGCACCTGCTGCGATGCCGTGGCCGCGACCACGCCGGGCAAACCGCGCTTCGTGATCGGGGTGATCGGCCCTACCAGCCGCACCGCCTCGATCAGCCCCGACGTCAATGATCCCGGCTTCCGCAACACCAGCTTCGACGAGCTTCGCGACACCTATCGCGAAGCCATCGAGGGCCTGATCGACGGCGGCGCCGACACCCTCATGGTCGAAACCATCTTCGATACCCTCAACGCGAAAGCCGCGCTGTATGCACTGGAGGAGGCCTTCGACGCCCGTGGCGCACGCCTGCCGGTGATGATCTCCGGCACCATCACCGATGCCTCCGGGCGCACGCTGTCCGGACAGACCGCCGAGGCCTTCCATGCGTCACTGGCGCATGCGCGCCCGCTGTCGATCGGCTTGAACTGCGCGTTGGGCGCCGATGCGATGCGCCCGCACGTGGAAACCCTCTCACAGGTCGCCGACTGCTACGTCAGTGCGCATCCCAACGCAGGCCTGCCCAATGCCTTCGGCGAGTACGACGAGACGCCCGAGGACATGGCCGGCACCCTGCGTGGTTTCGCCGAGGATGGCCTGTTGAACCTGGTCGGCGGCTGCTGCGGCTCCACACCCGACCACATCCGTGCGATCGCCCAGGCCGTGGCCGGGCTGCCGCCGCGCGCCCTGCCCGGTGTCCAGGAGCAGGCCGCATGAATGTCGCCGCCACCGTTCCGCACTTCCCGCCCTATTGCTGTTGAGCCGACGCCTGCCATGACGCCTGTCCGCCCTACCCGCCTGTCCGGCCTGGAACCCCTGGTCATCACTCCGGACCTGCTGTTCATCAACGTCGGCGAACGCACCAACGTCACTGGCAGCGCGCAGTTCCGCAAGCTCATCAAGGAAGGCCGCTACGAAGAAGCGGTGGACGTGGCCCGCCAGCAGGTCGCCAGCGGCGCGCAGATCCTCGACGTCAACATGGACGAGGGCCTGATCGATTCGGAAGCGGCGATGACCCGCTACCTCAACCTGATCATGTCCGAGCCGGATATCGCCCGCATCCCGGTCATGGTCGACTCCTCCAAGTGGAGCGTGATCGAAGCCGGCCTGAAGTGCCTGCAGGGCAAGAGCGTGGTCAATTCGATCTCGCTGAAGGAAGGCGAGGCGCTGTTCCGCGAGCACGCGCGCAAGGTGCTGCGCTACGGTGCCGCCGCGGTGGTGATGGCGTTCGACGAAAGCGGGCAGGCCGATACCTGTGCGCGCAAGGTCGAGATCTGCACCCGCGCCTACCGCATCCTGGTCGACGAGATCAGCTTCCCGCCGCAGGACATCATCTTCGACCCGAACATCTTCGCCGTCGCCACCGGCATCGAAGAGCACGACAACTATGCGGTGGACTTCATCGAAGCCACCCGCATCATCAAGCAGACGCTGCCGCACTGCCACGTCTCCGGCGGCGTCTCCAACGTCTCGTTCTCGTTCCGCGGCAACGAAACGGTGCGTCAGGCCATCCACTCGGTGTTCCTGTACCACGCCATCGCCGCCGGCATGGACATGGGCATCGTCAACGCCGGCGCCATGCCGATCTACGACGAGCTGGAGCCGGAGCTGCGCGAGCGCGTCGAGGACGTGATCCTCAACCGCCGCAGCGATGCCACCGAGCGACTGCTGGAAATCGCCGAGCGCTACAAGGGCAAGAAGGGCGCGGCGAAGACCGAAGACCTCGCCTGGCGCGAGAAGCCGGTCGCGCAGCGCCTGGCACATGCGCTGGTGCACGGCCTGGATGCCTATGTCGAGGAAGACACCGAGCTGGCCCGGCAGGCCTCCAGCCGCCCGCTGGACGTGATCGAGGGCCCGTTGATGGACGGCATGAACATCGTGGGCGACCTGTTCGGTGCCGGCAAGATGTTCCTGCCGCAGGTGGTGAAATCCGCGCGCGTGATGAAGAAGGCCGTGGCCTACCTCCTGCCGTACATCGAGGCGGAGAAAGCGCGCAGCGGTGACACCGCCAAGAGCAACGGCAAGATCATCATGGCCACGGTGAAGGGCGATGTGCATGACATCGGCAAGAACATCGTCGGCGTGGTCCTGGCCTGCAACAACTTCGAAGTGGTCGACCTCGGCGTGATGGTGCCGGCACAGAAGATCCTCGATGCCGCTCGCGAGCACAACGCCGACCTGATCGGCCTGTCCGGACTGATCACCCCGTCGCTGGAGGAGATGAGCCACGTCGCCCGCGAGATGGAGCGCCAGGGCTTCGACCTGCCGCTGCTGATCGGCGGCGCCACCACCTCGCGCGCGCACACTGCGCTGAAGATCGACCCCCACTACAAGGCACCCACGGTGTGGGTGAAGGATGCCTCGCGCGCGGTGGGCGTGGCCCAGTCGCTGATCTCGCGCGACCTGCGCGAGGCCTTCGTCGCCACCAACGAAGCCGACTATGCCGAAATCCGCGCACGCCACCGCAACCGCGGCGACGCCAAGCGCTTGGTCACGCTGGAACATGCGCGCGGGCAGAAATTCCAGGGCGGCTGGGACAGCTACACGCCACCGGCACCGGACCAGCCCGGCCTGCACGTATTCGACGACTACCCGCTGGCCGAACTGGTCGACTACATCGACTGGACGCCGTTCTTCCAGGCCTGGGAGCTGGCCGGCAAGTTCCCGGCCATCCTCACCGACGAGATCGTCGGCACCCAGGCCAGCGAACTGTAC
Organism: Stenotrophomonas sp. S4; assembly: GCF_054187805.2. Lineage (NCBI taxonomy): Bacteria > Pseudomonadati > Pseudomonadota > Gammaproteobacteria > Lysobacterales > Lysobacteraceae > Stenotrophomonas > Stenotrophomonas sp. S4. The sequence continues at coordinate 3,040,074 of NZ_CM196188.1, forward strand.
GAGGACGCCCGCGCGATGCTCGAGCGCATCGTCGATGAGAAATGGCTGACCGCCAAGGCCGTGTTCGGCCTGTGGCCGGCCAACAGCATCGGCGACGACGTGCGCGTACAGCACCCGCAGGGCGAAACCACCCTGCACTTCCTGCGCCAGCAGGTGGACAAGCCGGCCGAGCGCCCGGATTTCTGCCTGGCCGATTTCATCGCGCCCGCCGACAGTGGCAAGCAGGACTGGATCGGCGCGTTCGCGGTCACTGCCGGTATCGGCATCGACGCGCACGTCGCGCGCTTCGAGGCCGAGCATGACGACTACAACGCGATCCTGCTGAAGGCCCTCGCCGACCGCTTCGCCGAGGCACTGGCCGAGCGCCTGCATCAGCGCGTGCGTACCGAGTTCTGGGGCCATGAGCGCGCCGAGACGCTGGACAACGAAGCCCTGATCGACGAGCAGTACCGTGGCATCCGCCCCGCGCCGGGCTATCCCGCCTGCCCGGAGCACAGCGAAAAACGCCGCCTGTTCGACCTGCTGCAGGCCGAAGCGAACGCCGGCATGGAACTGACCGAGAGCTTCGCGATGCTGCCCACGGCGGCCGTTTCGGGCTACTACTTCAGCCATCCGCAGAGCCAGTACTTCGTGGTCGGCCGCCTCAGCCGCGAACAGGTCAGCGACTACGCCCGCCGCAAGGGCGTGGACCGTGCCCAGGCCGAACGCTGGCTGGCCTCCAACCTCGACTACGACCCCGAATGACATGAAAACGGGACGGAGGGGATCAAGTCGTTTGTGCACAGACGACTTGATCCCCTCCGTCCCCTTTTTGCCTCATCATTCCGCGATGACCGTTCCCGTTGCCCGCCTTTCCAGCTTCTACCTGTTCTACTACGCGGCGCTGGGCGCGTTCACTCCGTACTGGAGCCTGTTCCTGACCGCGCGCGGCATGAGCGTGACCGCCATCAGCGTAATGATGGGCCTGTGGTACGCCACCCGGGTGATCGCGCCCAGCACCTGGACTTCGCTGGCGGCCGCATCAGCGCGACCGATCCGCTTGCTGCGCGTCGGCTGTGTGCTGACCCTGCTCAGCTTCGCCGCATTCCTGCTGCCACTGCCACAGCCGTGGATGTACCCGGCGATGGTGGTGTTCTGCTTCTTCTACAACGCTGTGATGCCGCAGTTCGAGTCGATCACACTCACCCACCTCGGCAGTGACAGCCATCGCTACGGGTTGATCCGGGTCTGGGGCTCGCTCGGCTTCATCGCTGTCGTGACCCTGTTCGGCTGGCTGATCGAAGGTGACGGCACGACCAGCCGCGCCGGGCTGCTGCCGTGGATGATGCTGCCCCTGTTCGCGCTGCTGGTCGCCTCGGCCTTCAGCAACCACTACGCGCGCAGTATCGGCAAGACTGACGGCGACGCCAACGGCTTCTGGCAGATCGTGCGCCGACCGCCGGTGCTGGCGTTCTTCCTGGCCGCCTTCATGGAGCAGCTGTCTTTCGGCCCGTACTACACGTTCTTCTCGGTCTACATGGACCATCATGGCTACCGCACCTCCACCCTGGGCCTGTTGTGGACCATCGGCGTGGTCTTCGAAGTAGGCGTGTTCTTCACCATCGGCCGCTTCTTCCGCCGCTATGACGCCAGCTGGATGCTGCTGATCGCGCTGGTCAGTTCCTGCCTGCGCTGGGCCGTGACCGCACTGTTCCCGGAAAACCTGCCGGTGATGCTGCTGGCGCAGACTGCGCACGCGCTGGGCTTTGCGGCGTTCTTCGCTGCGGCGATGCAGATGCTGGCGACCTACTTCCCCGGCCGCCTCAATGCGCATGGCCAGGGGCTGCTGTACGGATTCTCGTCCGGCGTCGGTGGCGTGCTGGGTGCGCTCATCGCCGGCCAGCTTTGGAAAATAGACGACGGTCGCACCGCATTCCTGGCCGGCAGTGGCTTCGCTCTGGTCGGTGCACTGCTGTGCTTCTTCGCGCTGAGCCTGCCGCTGATCCGCGCGCGCCGCAGCGCCGCGCACACTCCATAACGAAAACGCCGGGAAATGCCCGGCGTTTCGATCATCCTGCAGGCCCGTTTACCAGACCAGGTCGTCCGGCACCTGGTATTGCGGGTCTGCGTACGGATCTTCCTCGGCCGGCGCATTCGGATCGACCTTCAGTGCCACCGACGCGGCGAACACCGCTTCGGACTGCGCCAGCACCTCGGCGGTCACCAGCAGGTAGCGGCCATTGAGCTGGACCACACCCAGCTCGCCGGCGTTGAGCGCGGTCAGCTGTTCGGCGGTCACGTAGATGCGCTTGATCTTGCCGCCGTACGGGAAGTGGCGGGCAATGTCCGCCGCTTCGGCATTCAGGCCCTTGTCCTTCAGCAGCTCTTCCAGCTTGGCCTTGGCCTCGCGGCGCACCCGCGCCTCTTCCTGCTTCAGGCGCTCGGTCTCGATGCGCTCTTCCTTTTCCTTCTGCGCACGGATGGCGTAGGCCTTGGCCAGGTCCATCTCTTCGGCGCTGCGCGGCTTGCGCGGGCCCTGCTGGCCCGGGCCACGCGACTGGCCGGGCTTGCCCGGGCCGCCATGGCCATGCCCACGACGCTCGCCGGGCTTGTGCTCGCCCTTGCCAGCGCCCTGCGGCTTTCCATTGCCGTTGCCACCCTTGCCCTGCGGGCGGCCATCACGGCGGGGGCCATCATTCTTGCGCTCGGGCTTGGGCGCAGGCTTGAAGCCCAGGCCCATCAGCTGGTCGCGGAGGGTATCGCTCATAGGATTCGGATCAGTAGTGCGGCGGCGGCGGTTCGCTCGCCGGATCGGAAGAATTCAGCGCGTTGCGGACCTTGCCCAGGTCTTCCAGCAGCACGCGCAGCACGTCGGCGTTGCGCATGCCCTGCATGCGGGCATCGGCCAGCGCATCGCTCAGTTCGGCCAGCGCCTGTTCCTGGAAGGACACGCGCATTTCCAGTTCGACCAGGCGCGCTTCCAGCGCCTGCTCGCGTTCGGTTGGCAGCAGATCAGACATGCAGCGAGCGCCCCCGGCCAATGCCGTAATACGCCAGGCCCGCTGCTTCCACATCCGCCGGCTCGTACAGGTTGCGGCCGTCGAACACCACCGCGTCCTTCAGCTGCTCGCGCAGCTTCTGGAAATCGGGGCTGCGGAACTGCTTCCACTCGGTCACCACGACCAGTGCATCGGCGCCCTGCAGCGCCTCGTTGGCATTGCTGCAGAACACCAGGTCATCGCGTTCGCCGAAGATGCGCTGCGACTCGTGCATCGCCTCCGGATCGTAGGCACGCACCGTCGCACCACCTTCCCACAGCTGCGCCAGCAGGCGACGGCTGGAGGCTTCGCGCATGTCGTCGGTGTTTGGCTTGAACGCCAGGCCCCACACGGCAAAGGTCTTGCCACGCACGCCTTCGTCTTCACCCTTGTCGTAATGACGCTGGATCAGGGCGAACAGATGGCCCTTCTGCGCATCGTTGACCGCTTCCACCGCGTTCAGCAGTTTCGGCTCCAGGCCGGCCTGCTGCGCGGTGCGGGCCAGCGCCTGCACATCCTTGGGGAAGCACGAGCCGCCGTAGCCGGCCCCCGGGTAGATGAAATGCCAGCCGATGCGCGGATCCGAGCCGATGCCCTGGCGGACCTGCTCGACATCGGCGCCGACACGCTCGGCGATGTTGGCGATTTCGTTCATGAACGAAATCTTGGTCGCCAGCATCGCGTTGGCGGCGTACTTGGTCAGTTCGGCCGAACGCACGTCCATTTCCACCACACGATCGTGGTTGCGGTTGAACGGTGCATACAGGCGCCGCATCACCGCCACCGACTCGGCACTGGTCGCACCGATGATGATTCGATCCGGGCGCATGCAGTCGGCAACGGCGTCGCCTTCCTTCAGGAATTCCGGGTTGGACACCACGTCGAAGGCGATGTCGGCGCCACGTGCCGCCAGCTCTGCGGCAATGGCGGCACGTACCTTGTCGGCGGTGCCCACCGGCACCGTCGACTTGTTGACCACCACGGTCGGCACGCTCATGTGCCGGCCGATGGTGCGGGCCACGGCCAGCACGTACTGCAGATCGGCGCTGCCATCCTCGTCCGGCGGCGTGCCGACGGCGATGAACACGACCTGGCCGTGGCCGATCGCGGCCGCGGCATCGGTGGTGAACGCCAGCCGCGACGCGGCGTGGTTGGCCTTCACCATCGGCTCCAGGCCCGGCTCATAGATCGGGATGATGCCCTGGTTGAGGCCATCGACCTTGGCCTGGTCGATATCGACGCAGACCACCTGGTGGCCGACGTCGGCCAGGCAGGTACCGGTCACCAGCCCTACATAACCGGTACCGAAAATCGCAACGCGCATGTCCGTGCAGGCTCCGTGGTCGCTTACGGCAGGACGCCCAGCAGCTCGACGTCGAACGTCAGAGTCGCGTTCGGGCCGATCGGGCCACCCGGGGTACCGTTCTCACCGTAGGCGAGCTCGCCCGGGATCCAGAAGCGGTACTTCGAACCGACCGGCATCAGCGCGACGCCTTCGGTCCAGCCCTTGATCACCTGGTCCAGGCCGAACTCAGCCGGCTGGCGACCGTAGGAGCTGTCGAACACGGTGCCGTTGAGCAGCTTGCCTTCGTAGTTCACGCGCACCTTGCTGCTCGGCAGCGGACGCTCGCCGCTACCCGGGCGGATGATCTGGTACTGCAGGCCCGACGGGGTGGTCACCACGCCCGGCTGGGTCTTGTTCTTGGCCAGGAACGCGTTGCCTTCCTCGCGGTTGGTCTGCGCGGCGGCGGCGGCCTTGGCCTGCATTTCGGCCTGCTTGCTGCCCATGAAGGCCTGGATGGTGGCGGTCGCGTCAGCTTCCGTCATCTTCGGCTGACCCTTGCTCAGGCCGGTGCTGATCGCGTCAAACAGCGAGGCGACATCGATGTCGTCCTTCAGCTGTGCCAGCGACGGGCCGACCGAGTACGAACCGATCATCTGCGACACTTTGACGCGATCGACCTTCGGCGGCTGCGAACCCGGCGCCATGCCCGGCACCTGCTGGCCACTGCGGGCCATAACGACCTGGCGCAGCGCGGCATCGGTGGCCTTGGCCTGTTCCTGGGTGATCTGCGGCTGCAGGCCTTCGAACGAACGCTCCACGGCGGTGCGCAGCGCGGCCACATCGATCTCATCGGCGATCGGGGTGAACGACTTGGCGACATCCAGGCCGATGGCGTAGCCGAGCTTCTGCTTGGGGGAATTCAAGGTTGCGGTCTCCTTGGCGGCCGCGGGGGCAGCCGGTTGTTGCGACAGAGCGACACCCGAAGTGCCCATCGCCAGAATCAGAACCGACGCCGCGGCGCCGCGCATTCCCATCTTCATTCGCTGCATTCCTGGAAGTGTCTGGGCGCCGACGTCGGCGCGAAAAGAAACATTGTCGCACGCATGCCCGAGATGTCGAGGCATCCGTGCCGGATATCAATGCGTAGCGGCGGCGGCCAGCGCCTTGTCGATCGCCGCGGTCAGCTGTGGATCGTCCGGCGTCACCTTGCTGGCGAACTGGGCGATGACCTTGCCATCGCGGCCGACCAGGTACTTGTGGAAGTTCCAGCCCGGCGCCACGCCGGTGGCTGCGGTCAGCCGCTGGTACAGCGGCGTGGCCTGCGCACCGACGACGTGCACCTTCTCGAACATCGGGAACTTGACGCCGTAGGTAAGCGTGCAGAAATCCTGGATCTGCTTCTCGTCACCCGGCTCCTGGCCCTTGAAATCGTTGGACGGGAAACCGAGCACGGCAAAGCCGCGGCCGGCATAGCGCTTCTGCAGCGCCTCCAGGCCTTCGTACTGAGGGGTATAGCCGCACTTGCTTGCGGTATTGACCACCAGCAGTACCTGCCCGTGGTAGCGCTGCTGCAGGTTGACCTGCTGCTTGCTGGCCAGCGGGCGGTACTCCAGGTCCAGCAGATCGGCCGCCAGCACATGGGCGGAACCGGTCAAGCCGGCCACCAGCAGGGTCAGCAGGGACAGGCCGCGCAGGCGGCGCGGGATAACGGTCGGCAGAGGCATCGAGAACAGTCCGCGGTAGCCATTCACAGGGCCGGCCGGTAGCGGCCGGGAATCGGCCGAACTATAGCACCGGGCTCCTCTCCCCCTTGTTGCGGCGAGCGCCAGTGGCTTTGCGTGGCGTGGCCTTTCCCGGCAGAACCCACCAGCAACGGCGCAGGGATGACATAGCATGGACAACGCTGAATGGAAGGCAGGGCTTGATCGGCCCGCACGACAATTTTATTTCCCTTTTCAATCAAAGAGATAATGGGATATTTCAGCAACTTGACCACCCGTGCCATCAGTTGGGGACGGCAAGGGGTTGCACTTAGGCGTGCCGGTGTTATAGTTGCATACAACACCAGTCACCTGAGACAGGGGGAAGCCATGAACGCCCGGATCCGTCGCAACCTCACCGCACCCGCGGCCGCTGCTGTTTCGACCCTGATCGTGCTGGCCTGGCTGGCCATGCCAACCGCCCCCGCCTCCGCCGACAGTGCGCAGGACGCATCTGTTTCACCGGCCGGGAACGCCGATCCCTCCGCCCCTCCCCCGCGTCGGCTGCACAGCTCCCTGTCCATGCCGTATTTCTCGTTCGCACAGCCGCTGACCCCACGGAGCTGAATATGAGCGACATCCAGTGGAGCGACGGCGCTCCCATCTACCGTCAGTTGAAGGAGCGCGTGATCGCCATGATGCTCGACGGAATCCTCAAGCCGGGTGATGCCCTGCCTTCGGTGCGCCAGGTGGCCGCCGACTACCAGCTCAACCCCATCACCGTTTCGCGCGCTTACCAGGAACTGGCCGATGAAGGCCTGGTCGAGAAGCGCCGCGGCCTGGGCATGTTCATGACCGAGCAGGCGGCCACGCAGCTTCGCAGCAGCGAGCGCGAGCGCTTTCTCAACGAAGAATGGCCGGCGGTGCTGGAGCGTATCCAGCGCCTGGGCCTGAGCCTCGACGAATTGCTGCCCCAGGGGAAAGTCTGATGAATAGCACTGCAAGTGAACCGGTCATCACCGCCCGAGGCCTGCGCAAGGCCTACAAGACCACCGTTGCCCTCGACAATGCCAGCTTCAGCATTCCGAGCGGGCGCATCGTCGGCCTGATCGGGCCCAACGGCGCCGGCAAGACCACCGCGCTGAAGGCCATCCTCGGCCTGACTTCGGTGGAAGGTGAGCTGAGCGTGCTCGGCCGCGACCCGCGGCTGCACCGCGACGAGCTGATGAACGACATCTGCTTCATTGCCGACGTCGCCGTGCTGCCGCGCTGGCTGAAGGTCCGCGAGGCGATCGATTTCGTGGCCGGCGTGCACCCGCGCTTCGACCGCGCCCGCTGCGAGCGCTTCCTGGCCAACACCAAGCTGCAGCCGAAGCAGCGCGTGCGCGAACTGTCCAAGGGCATGATCGTGCAGCTGCACCTGGCGCTGGTGATGGCCATCGATGCCCGCATCCTGGTGCTGGACGAACCCACCCTGGGCCTGGACATCCTGTACCGCAAGGAGTTCTACCAGCGCCTGCTGGAAGACTATTTCGACGAACAGAAGACCATCATCGTCACCACCCACCAGGTGGAGGAGATCGAGCACATCCTCAGCGACGTCATGTTCATCCGTGATGGCCGCATCGTGCTCGATGCAGAAATGGACGATGTCGGCCAGCGCTACACCGAACTGCTGGTCAACGCCGACCAGCTGGAGACCGCGCGGGCGCTGAAGCCGATCGACGAGCGCAGCCTGACGTTCGGCAAGACCGTGATGCTGTTCGATGGCGTGCCGCGCACCCAGCTCTCCACCCTTGGCGAGACCCGCAGCCCGGGCCTGGCCGACCTGTTCGTCGCCATCATGAAGGGGACCTACGCATGAATGCCGTCAACCACCCCGTCAGCCCGATGGGCACCCTGCGCTGGCTGCTCAAGCGCGAGTACTGGGAGAACCGTGGCGGCTTCCTGTATGCGCCGCTGATCGCCGGTCTGATCTCGCTGGTGATGAGCACCGTCGGCATCGCCTTCGGTCTGTTTGCGCTGAACCGTGCAGCCCGCAACGGTGCACTGCATGTCGACGGCGAGAGCGTGAACATCAACGGCCTGGACCTGGCCCTGCTGACCCGCGACATCAGCGCCAAGGACCTGACCGACCTCGGCAACGGCCTCGACCTGACCCTGGTGCTCAGCTCGGCCTGGCCGTTCCTGGTGTTGGCCTTCGTGGTGTTCTTCTACTGCCTGGGCGCCTTGTACGACGACCGTCGCGACCGCAGCATCCTGTTCTGGAAGTCGCTGCCGCTGTCGGACACCCAGACCGTGCTGTCCAAGGTGATCAGCGCACTGGTCGTGGCCCCGCTGATCGCGGTGATCGCCGGCATCATCACCATGTTCGGCTTCATGCTGGTGATCAGCATCGTCGCGCTGATGCACGGTGGCAGCCCGATGACCCTGATCTGGGGCCCGGCCAGCCCGCTGACCCTGGCCGCCGGTCACCTGGCCTGGATCCCGGTCTACGCCCTGTGGGCCCTGCCCACCGCCGGCTGGCTGCTGCTGTGCTCGGCCTGGGCCCGTACCAAGCCGTTCCTGTGGGCAGTGATGCTGCCGCTGTTCGCCGGCGTCATTGTCAGCACCACCAAGGTGATGCCGCTGATCGGCCTGACCACCGGCTGGTTCTGGCAGAACATCGTCGGCCGCCTGTTGCTGGGCGGCGTACCGGGCACCGACCTGGTGTATCGCCTCAGCGCCGAGGAAGGCACGCGTCGCGATCTTGAATCGGTGGTCAGCCTGATGTCGCCGGCCTCGCAGCTGAAATCGCTGGCGATGCCGGAGCTGTGGATCGGCGCCGCCGTCGGTGTCGTGTTCATCGTCCTTGCCATCCGCCTGCGCAAGCGCGCCGGCGAGATCTGATTCCATCCACCCGGAGGCACCACCCATGCGTTCCCTGCTCGCCTGTTCTGCGTTGTTGCTGTTGCCGCTGTCGGCGCTGGCCGCCGATGCTCCGAACTGCAAGTTCACCGCCGCCCGCACGCTGAAGCTGGATGTGGCCGGCGCCAAGGCGGTGGTGCTGGAGGTGAACCAGCATGACCTGAAGGTCGTCGCCAGCAAGGGCGGTGGCCAGCTCGATGGCCGCGCCTGTGCCTCCAGCCAGGAATGGCTGGACCAGCTGGTACTGGACCAGCGCAGGGAAGGCGACAAGCTGGTCGTCAGCCTGCGCCGCGACGGCCGCCACAGCGGCATCAGCCTGGGCAACAGCTATGCCTGGCTGGACATCCGCGGCAGCGTGCCGGACAACCTGCCACTGCAGCTCAAGGTCGGCTCCGGCGATGCCAGCGTGGACAACGCCCAGTCGCTGAGCGTGGACGTCGGCTCGGGCGACGCGATCGTTCGCGGCACCCGCGGCAGCATCCACGCAGCGGTGGGTTCGGGTGACCTGGACATCGACGGCGGCGGCTCGCTGAACCTGCTGTCGCTGGGTTCCGGCGACGTCAAGGCGCGCAACATCGGTGGCGATGCGGTCACCGGCACCGTCGGTTCGGGCGACCTGAAGATCAGCGATGTCCGCGGCAACGCGCGGCTGGACACCGTCGGTTCCGGCGATATCGGGTTCAAGCGCGTGCAGGGCAACGTCGAGGTCGGCGTGGTCGGCTCCGGTGATGTCGATCTGTCCGAGATCGGCGGCAACGTGCATGTGCGCAGCCATGGTTCGGGGGACATCCAGGTCGATGGCGTGCGCGGCAGCCTGACCGTCGACCACAGCGGCAGCGGCGATGTCGGCCACCGCAACGTCAGCGGCACGGTCACCCTGCCCCGCAACAAGTAACCGCCACCCGACCGATTCGAGGGAATTGCCATGAACCTGCTGCGCGTGCTGCCTGCCACCCTGCTGTGCCTGCCGCTGATCGCCTGCGGCGGCACTTCTTCCGCGCCCGACAAGACCGTCGGCAAGAGCGTCGCCGAGGCCACCAGTGGCGTCGGCCAGACCGTCAAGGAGGCTATGGACGATGCCCGCAAGGAAATCACCGAGGGCAACATCAAGATTTCCGCCTCCAACCAGCCACAGGCCGAGATCACCCCCGACGGCCGTCTGCTGATCGACGGCAAGGATGTACCGGCCGATGCCAACCAGCGCCGCCAGCTGCAGGCATACCGCAGCCAGGTGGTGGCCGTGGCGAATGAAGGCATGGAGATCGGCCTGGCCGGCGCCAAACTCGGCACCGATGCTGCCAGCGAAGCGCTGAAGGGCATCTTCAGTGGCGACAGCGATGGCATCGAGAAGCGGATCAACGCCAAGGCGGCGAAGATCGAGGCCCAGGCAAAGCGCATCTGCGAGCGCCTGCCGGCGATGCTGGCCAGCCAGCAGGCGCTGGCCGCATCGCTGCCCGCGTTCAAGCCCTACGCAACGATGGACCAGAGTGACGTCGACGACTGCGGCAAGGACACCGTGGTCCAGCGCTAGGCCTGTGACAGATCAGCGCACCCGGCCGGCAGTGGCGCCCTGCTGCCGGCCGCAGTGCGCCGACCGGCTTACAATGGCGGCCCCGGACGCCCCCGAACCGAATGCCATGAAGAAGTTGTTCCTGCTGCTGGCCGCCCTGCTCTGCCTGGGCCTGGTCGGCTGTGACAAGGATTACCGCAACCACCGCGCCGAGCGCGGCAAGCCCAAGATTTCCGTCAGCGAAGGCATGGTCACCGTGCGTCGCCCGCCGGCACCGAACATCATCATCCTCGGCGATGGCTCGATGAAGGTGGACGAGATCCAGATCCCGCTGGACGAGGCACAGAAGCAGATGCTGCAGACCATGTTCGGCAAACTGCAGGTGCTGCGCCAGAACACCCTGGTGGCCGCACCGGCCGATCCCAACATGCAGCCGGTGAAGATCCAGCCGCCCGAGGGCATGGAAGTGATTCCGGCGGACCTGATCCAGCGCATCCCGGAGTTCAAGGACTACACCGACACGTTCGGCAACATCGTCGCCGACCGTCGCTGAAGAAAAACGCCGCCCAAGGGCGGCGTTTCTGCGTGTGGTGGGTGCGGACCTTGGTCCGCACGCCGTTCGATCAACCGCCGGCGCCACCGCCCCCCGCCTGGATGCCACCGGCAGTCAGCGCGGCCGGGTCCAGCAGGCGGCGCAGTTCGGCTTCGTCCAGGCCGCTGTCCTCCAGCGCGACGTCCAGCACCGGGCGCTGTTCCTTGTAGGCACGCTTGGCGATGGCCGCCGCCTTCTCGTAGCCGATGATCGGGTTCAGCGCGGTGACCAGGATCGGATTGCGCGCCAGCGCCTCGGCGACACGATCCTCGCGCACCTTCAGCCCGGCAATCGCGCTGTCGGCCAGCAGGCGGGACACATTGGCCAGCAGGCCGATGCCATCCAGCAGGTTCACCGCGATCAGCGGGAGGGTGACATTGAGCTGGAAATTGCCGGTCTGCCCGGCCACGGTGATCGCGGTGTGGTGGCCGATCACCTGCGCGCAGGCCATCACCGTCGCCTCCGGAATCACCGGATTGACCTTGCCCGGCATGATCGAGCTGCCCGGCTGCAGCGCCGGCAATTCGATCTCGCCCAGCCCGGCCAGCGGACCGGCGTTCATCCAGCGAAGGTCATTGGCGATCTTGATCAGCGCCACGGCCAGTGCATTGAGCTGGCCCGACAGTTCCACGGCATCATCCTGCGCGGCCAGGCCTTCGAACTTGTTCTCGGCGCTGTCGAACTTGAAACCGGTCTGCTGCTTCAGCGCCTTGGCCACCTGCGCGCCGAAGCGCGGATCGGCATTGATGCCGGTACCGATGGCGGTGCCGCCGAGCGGCAGGCGACGCACGCGCTTCAGGCTGTCTTCGATGCGCTCCTGCGCCGAGGCCAGCTGTGCGGACCATGCGCCGAACTCCTGCTCGAAGGTCAGCGGCATCGCATCCATCAGATGGGTACGGCCGGTCTTGACCACCTTGCGCAGGCTGCGGCCCTTCTTGTCGAGGGTCTTGCGCAGGTGCACCAGCGCTGGCAGCAGCTGCTCATGCGCCGCCAGTACCGCCGATACGCGCAACGCGGTCGGGATCACGTCATTGGAGCTCTGCCCCTGGTTGACGTGGTCATTGGGGTGCACCGCGGTCTTGCCGGCCTTGCCGGCACGATTGGCCAGGGTGGCGATGACCTCGTTGGCATTCATGTTCGAGGAAGTGCCCGAACCAGTCTGGTAGACATCGATCGGAAACTGCGCATCCCAGTTGCCGGCAGCCACTTCGGCAGCAGCGGTCTGGATGGCCTTGGCCACGGTCTTCGGCAGATGGCCCAGCTCGGCGTTGACGCCGGCAGCAGCGCCCTTGACCAGGCCCAGTGCACGGATGAAACCGCGCGGCATGCGCTGGCCCGACACCGGGAAATTCTGCACGGCACGCTGGGTCTGCGCGCCCCACAGGGCATCGGCAGGCACCTGCAGTTCGCCCATGCTGTCATGTTCGATCCGGAATCCCGGGGTGGCACCCTTGCTTGCAGCTTTGCTCATTGCATCAACTCCGCACTACTTCAGTTGGGGAAAGGGAAGCGGCGGCTGGCAGGGTGTCGCTTCCCGGGCTGGCGGCTGTGCCAACGATACTCCCTTGCCCGTAGCGTGGGATGACGAGGACGGGCCAGATCGTTCCATCTGCACGGCCGTCCTGCACGCACAAGAGGTAGTGCCGGCTGCTGGCCGGAATTCCATGGAATCGTGGGCCGGGCGTGTTTGCCGGCCAGCGGCCGGCACTACCTCACCGGCACGTCGTAGAATATCGGCCCCGCCGCTCGTCCCAGCCCTGCCGACATGTCCGATTCCGCCCTGCTCGCCCTGTCCCCGCTCGATGGCCGCTACGCCGGCAAGGTCGACGCCCTGCGCCCGATCTTCTCCGAGTACGGCCTGATCAAGGCCCGCATCACGGTCGAGGTGGAATGGCTGCTGGCCCTGGCCGCCGAGCCGGGCATCGTCGAACTGGCGCCGTTCTCCGACGCCGCCATCGCCCGCCTGCGCGCGCTGGCCGCCGGCTTCAGCCCGGCCCAGGCCGCGCGCGTGAAGGAGATCGAGCGCACCACCAACCATGACGTCAAGGCGGTGGAGTACTTCATCAAGGAACAGCTGAAGGACGACGCCGAGCTGGCCCCGGCGCTGGAATTCGTGCATTTCGCCTGCACCAGCGAAGACATCAACAACCTCAGCTACGGGCTGATGCTGGAACAGGCGCGCCGCGAGGTGCTGCTGCCGACCCTGGACGGCATCGCCAGCACCCTGCGCACCCTGGCCCACGCCCAGGCCGGCCAGCCGATGCTGTCGCGCACCCACGGCCAGACCGCCTCGCCGACCACCCTGGGCAAGGAACTGGCCAACGTGGTCGCCCGCCTGGAGCGCCAGCGCAGGCAGATCGCCGCCGTCGAACTGACCGGCAAGATCAACGGCGCGGTCGGCAACTACAACGCCCACATCGCCAGCTACCCGGACGTGGACTGGCCGGCCTTCGCCGAGCGCTTCGTGACCGGCCTGGGCCTGGTGTTCAACCCGTACACCACCCAGATCGAGCCGCACGACAACATCGCCGAGATCGGCGATGCCGCACGCCGCGCCAACATCATCCTGATCGACCTGGCCCGTGACATCTGGGGCTACGTTTCGCTGGGCTACTTCAAGCAGCGCCTGAAGGAAGGCGAAGTCGGTTCGTCGACGATGCCGCACAAGGTCAACCCGATCGATTTCGAGAATGCGGAAGGCAACTTCGGCATCGCCAACGCGCTGTTCGAACACTTCAGCGCGAAGCTGCCGATCAGCCGCTGGCAGCGTGACCTGACCGACTCCACCGTGCTGCGTGCGCTGGGTACCGCGTTCGGCCACAGCCAGGTGGCACTGGATTCGCTGGCCAAGGGCCTGGGCAAGCTGGAAGTGAACCCGCAGCGCCTGGACGCCGATCTGGACGCGGCCTGGGAAGTGCTGGCCGAGGCCGTGCAGACGGTGATGCGCCGCCACGGCCTGCCGAATCCGTACGAGCAGCTGAAGGCGCTGACCCGCGGCCAGGGCATCACGGCCGAGTCGATGCGTGCGTTCGTGCAGGGGCTGGAGCTGCCGGCGGATGCGAAGCAGCGTCTGCTGGAGATGACCCCGGGCAGCTACACCGGCCTGGCCGAGTCGCTGGCGAAGAAGATTTAAGGGTTTCCTTTGCGGCGGCGGCCGCGGGCGCTGCCTGCGGCAGGCTTTACTGCAACGGCAACAGCAACTGCAACGTCAAAGGCGGCTCTGGGTTATGCCGTGCTTGGCGGGGCGGGTTGGGTTCGCGGGGGACGCCGTGAACCCGTCCCTGGGGGCTTGGCCGCGGCATCCATGCCGCGGACACCCCCGCGAACCCATCCCGCCCCACCTCTGACAGATTTCCGGTGACGGATCGAAGAGCATTGGGTTATCGAGATGGAATTTGAAAGAGGGACGCGGCTTCGCCGCGTCCCTCTTTTGTTTGTCCGATGGGGTCAGGAGCATGAGCAAGCGCAGCGCGCGACCCGCTGTTGCCTTTGATCTTCTTCCATTCCGTGGCGGGCCGCGCAGGAAACTGTCAGGGGACGGGCGGGTGGGCCATGCAGGGGCGTTGGCGCCATGGATGGCGCCATCGAGCTTACAGGGACGTACTTGCAGCGTCCCCTGCATGGCCCACCCGCCCGGCCCAGCTCATGAAGACGGTCGACTAACAGTCGACCCTACCAAGATGTCGCCACAAGGGGCTCCGCCGTTGGCCGGACACCCCGCGACAAACCCGCGCACGTGCGCAATCCCCACGAACGGCGGACAATGGACATCTCAGGCGGTCCGCCACACCGCCCCTCCCGCTTTCCGCTGCAAGGATCCCCCCATGGCCGCCCGTAAATCCACCGCCCCCGTCATCGAAGTCACCGCCCGCCCCGGACAGCCGCTGGGCATGTCCCCGGCCGTGTTCCTGCGCGACTTCTGGCAGAAGCGCCCGCTGCTGATCCGCAATGCCTTCCCGGACTTCCAGACCCCGGTGCAGCCGGAAGACCTGGCCGGCCTGGCCTGCGAGGAAGGCGTGCTGGCGCGCCTGATCGAGCACGACAAGACGCAGGACAGCTGGCGCGTTCGCAGCGGCCCGTTCCAGGAAGACATCTTCCCCGCCCTGCCCGACCACGACTGGACCCTGCTGGTGCAGGATGTCGACAAGTGGGACAAGGACGTGCGCGCCCTGATCGAGCACTTCAGCTTCCTGCCGCGCTGGCGCATGGATGACGTGATGATCAGCTTTGCCGCCACCGGCGGCTCGGTCGGCGCCCACGTCGACCAGTACGACGTGTTCCTGCTGC
The DNA here is from genome assembly GCF_054187805.2 of Stenotrophomonas sp. S4. NCBI lineage: Bacteria > Pseudomonadati > Pseudomonadota > Gammaproteobacteria > Lysobacterales > Lysobacteraceae > Stenotrophomonas > Stenotrophomonas sp. S4. The sequence continues at coordinate 3,055,372 of NZ_CM196188.1, forward strand.
AGGCCCATGGCCATCGCCGCTGGCAGATCGACGCCAGCGAATCGATCAAGGGCAAGCAGCCGCCGCTGGGCTTCCGCCCGGACGTCGAACTGAAGCTGCTGAAGGTGTTCAAGCCGACCCACGACTGGGTGCTGGCGCCGGGCGACATGCTGTACCTGCCGCCGAACGTGCCGCACCACGGTGTCGCCGAAGATCCCTGCCTGACCTTCTCGTTCGGCATGCGCGCACCGGCGTCGGCCGAGCTGATCAGCGACTACCTGGACACCCTGATCGCCGATGCCGACGAGAACATCCGCTACCAGGATGCCGACCTGAAGGTGCCGGCCGACCCGAACGAAATCGATACGGTGGCGATGGCACGGGTGATCACCGCCCTCAACGCCATCCGCATGAACGACCCGGACAAGCTGGGCGACTGGTTCGGCCGCTTCATCACCACCTACCGCGCCGCCGGCGAAGTGATGGCCCACCAGGCCGCACCGGCCGCGGAGGAAGTGGTCGAAGCGCTGGCCTCGGGCCTGCTGCTGCAGCGCCACCCGTGGGCCCGCCTGGCCTGGCGCCGGGCCAAGCGTGGCGCCAGCCTGTACGTCAGCGGCCAGGACTTCGCGCTGCCAGTGAAGGACGCGCAGCGCCTGGCTGGCGCCGAACAGCTCGATGCCGCCGCTTATCGCGGCCTGTCCGACAAGGGCCGGGCCGTGGTCCAGCAGCTGCTGGTCGGTGGTGTGTTCCAGCTGATCGACCCGAATGAGGTATACGAGGCCGAAGACGAGGAAGACGGCGAGGATGCCGTGGTGCTCGGCGAGGTCGTCGAAGGCCGCGACCGCGTGGATGCGATCGACGCCGATGCGGTGTCCGACGATGTCCACTCCGTGACCGTGCACGACGACGGTATCGAGGTCATCGTCAACTTCGAGGACGACGAAGAAGACGACAGCGCCGGCCGGGCCTGAGCCATCGCCATGATCCGGGTCCAGCAGGTCAGCCACGCCGATGCCCACGTCGCCATCCACGAGGTGCGCCAACGCGTGTTCGTGCAGGAACAGGGCATCGCCGCCGAGCTGGAACGCGATGCGCTGGACCCGGTCAGCGCCCATGTGCTGGCGCTGGACAGTGACGGCCAGCCGGTCGGCACCGGCCGGCTGGCCCCGGACGGTCGCATCGGCCGCATGGCCGTGCTGGCCAGCCATCGCAGCAACGGTGTCGGCGAGGCCCTGTTGGAGGCACTGGTCGAGGCTGGGCGCAGGCTCGGCCTGGCCGAACTGCACCTGCACGCCCAGCTGCCGGCCCGCGATTTCTATGCCCGCCAGGGCTTCCTGCCCGAGGGCGAGGTGTTCGAGGAGGCCGGCATCGGCCACCAGCAGATGCGCCGCCGGCTGGGCGCGGCCAGCGCCATCGACAGCCGCGCCGAGGCGGTGGCCATCACCACCGCCATCATCCACCGCGCCCGCCGCCAGCTGTGGCTGCACAGCCGCCAGCTGGACCCCGGACTGCTTGACGCACCGCCGGTGCAGGCCGCCCTGCGCCGCTTCGTCACCGCCCGTCACGACAAGCAGCTGCGGGTGATCGTGCACGACGCGGCCGCGATCGCCGCTGCCGGCGCGCCGCTGCTGGCGCTGGCCCAGCGCCTGCCCAGCGTGATCCAGTTCCGCGAGGTCAGCGACCCGATCGACCGCGCGCTGGCCTCGGCGTGCCTGCTCAACGATGCGGGCGACTTCTACTTTCGTCTGATCGGCCATCGCCTCGACGGCGAGGCCGGCATCGCGCTGCCTGCACGTTCGCAGCCGTTCGAGCAGCAATTGCAGCGCGTCTGGGACCGTTCGCGCGATTGCAGCGAACTGCGTGCGCTCGGCATCTGAGCGCGCGCCACCGCGCCAACCTGTCTGGGAGCGGCACCGGGGGACGCACGATGCCTCGGGTGGTGCCCCTTCGTGTCCGGTTGGGGGTACAATTTGGCTGTTTGAACGCGCCCGTGCATGGCTATTCATCTTCGTGCCGGGTCCTTCTGAAGCCATACCCCACAAAGCGAATCAACACCCTCCATCGTGGACAATCAACTGAAGCAGTTTGCGCAATCTTCGCAACTCGCCGGCGGCAACGCCTCCTATGTCGAGGACCTGTACGAGCAGTACCTGGTCTCCCCGGATAGTGTCGATCCCAAATGGAAAACCTACTTCGACGGCTTCAAGGGCCGCGAAGCAGGTGACATTCCGCACTCGGCCGTCATCTCCCACATCGCGGACGCGGCCAAGGATGCGCTGAAAGCCGGCACCGGCAATGGTGCGGGCGACGAGCGCGAGCGCAATGTCGGTCGTCTGATCACCGCCTACCGTTCGCGCGGCCACCTGGACGCCCGCCTCGATCCGCTGGGCCTGGCCGCGCCGGTCAACACCCCGGACCTGGGCCTGCCGTTCCACAGCCTGTCCGATGGCGACCTCAACAGCGAGTTCAGCACCGGCGGCGTCGGCGGCCAGCCGCGCATGAAGCTGCGCGACCTGCTGGCACGCCTGAAGGCGACCTACACCGGCTCGATCGGTGCGGAGTTCATGCACATCTCGGAGGTCGAGCAGCGCCAGTGGATCTACAAGAAGCTGGAAGCGGCCGGTGGCAACTACCAGCTGGACGCTGACACCCAGCGCCGCACCCTGGAGCGCCTGACCGCGGCCGAAGGCCTGGAGCGCTACCTGCACACCAAGTACGTCGGCCAGAAGCGCTTCTCGCTGGAAGGCGGCGACTCGCTGATCCCGATGATGGACACCATCATCCGCAGCGCCGGCAAGGATGGCGTCAAGGACGTGGTGATCGGCATGGCCCACCGCGGCCGCCTGAACGTGCTGGTCAACACCCTGGGCAAGAACCCGCGCAAGCTGTTCGACGAATTCGAAGGCAAGTTCGAACACGACGAGCACGCGTCGGCCGGTGACGTGAAGTACCACATGGGCTTCTCCGCCGACGTCGCCACCGACGGCGGCCCGGTGCACCTGGCGCTGGCGTTCAACCCGTCGCACCTGGAAATCGCCGACCCGGTCGTGGCCGGTTCCGTGCGTTCGCGCCAGGAGCGCCGCAAGGACACCGCACGCAAGCAGGTCATGCCGATCCTGATCCACGGCGACGCGGCCTTCTCCGGCCAGGGCGTGGTCATGGAACTGTTCCAGATGTCGCAGGCCCGCGGCTTCGCCGTCGGCGGCACCGTGCACATCGTGGTCAACAACCAGGTCGGCTTCACCACCTCCAACCCGCTGGATACGCGCTCCACGCGCTATGCCACCGACGTGGCGAAGATGATCGCCGCACCGGTGCTGCACGTGAATGGCGATGATCCGGAAGCCGTGGTGTTCGCCGCACAGCTGGCCTTCGAGTTCCGCCAGACGTTCGCCAAGGACGTGGTCATCGACCTGATGTGCTACCGGCGTTGGGGCCACAACGAGGCCGACGAACCGGCGATCACCCAGCCGCTGATGTACCAGGTGATCCGCAAGCACGCCACCACCCGCGAGATGTACGCCGAGCAGCTGGAAAAGGCGGGCGTGATCGCCGCCGGTGCCGGCAAGGCGATGGTCGATGCCTACCGTGAGAAGCTGGACGCCGGTGAAGTGACCACCGAGCTGGCCAAGGTCGAGAAGACTCCGCCGACCAGCCCGCTGTTCGTCGACTGGCCGAAGCTGCTGGAAGGCAAACTGTCCGATCCGGTCTCGACCAAGGTCGAGAAGAACAAGCTGGTCGAGCTGGCCAAGCTGATCAACACCATTCCGGACGAAGTGCAGCTGCATTCGCGCGTGGCCAAGGTCTACGACGACCGCCGCAAGATGGCCGCCGGCGAGATCCCGGGCGACTGGGGCTTTGCCGAGAACCTGGCGTACGCCACCCTGCTCGACGAAGGCAGTGCCCTGCGTCTGGTCGGCCAGGACGTCGGCCGCGGCACGTTCACGCACCGCCACGCGATCCTGCACGACCAGAAGACCGACAACTACTACATGCCGCTGCGGCAGCTGGTGGATTCGCCGGAGAAGGCCACCGTCATCGATTCGCTGCTGAGCGAAGAAGCGGTGATGGCCTATGAGTACGGCTTCTCCACCACCGATCCGAACACGCTGTGCATCTGGGAAGGCCAGTTCGGCGACTTCGCCAACGGTGCCCAGGTCGTCATCGACCAGTTCATCGCCGCCGGTGAAGCCAAGTGGGGCCGCATCTCCGGCCTGACCCTGCTGCTGCCGCATGGCTATGAAGGTCAGGGCCCGGAACACAGCTCGGCGCGCCTGGAGCGCTTCCTGCAGCTGTGCGCGCTGGAGAACATGCTGGTGGTCGTGCCGTCGACCCCGGCACAGGCCTTCCACATGCTGCGCCGCCAGCTGCACCTGACCACCCGCAAGCCGCTGGTGGTGATGTCGCCGAAGTCGCTGCTGCGCCACAAGCTGGCCGTGTCGACCCTGGACGAACTGGCTAACGGCGAGTTCCAGCACCTGATCGGCGACGCCAACGCGGACGCCAAGAAGGTCAAGCGCGTGGTGCTGTGCTCGGGCAAGGTCTACTACGACCTGCTGGAAGACCAGACCAAGCGTGGCCAGGACGACGTGGCGATCATCCGCGTGGAGCAGCTGTACCCGTTCCCGCGTGCGCTGCTGGCTGCCGAACTGAAGAAGTACGGCAAGGCCACCGACGTGGTGTGGACGCAGGAAGAACCGCAGAACCAGGGTGCGTGGTACCAGATCCGCCACCACCTGCAGTTCTGCCTGGCCGATGGCCAGAACCTGCACTACGCCGGTCGCGCACGTTCGGCTTCGCCGGCTGCCGGTCACATGGCTGACCACGTCCGCGAACAGCAGCAGCTGGTCGCCGATGCACTGGTCAACCCGTTCAACGACACGTTCGCTGAATAATCCTCCCCCTATTTAGAAGACAAACCAGGAAGCTCCCGCAATGGCCACCGAAGTCAAAGCCCCGGTACTGCCCGAATCCGTCGCCGACGGCACCATCGCCACCTGGCACAAGAAGGTGGGCGACGCCGTCAAGCGCGACGAAAACCTGCTTGACCTGGAAACCGACAAGGTCGTCCTGGAAGTGCCGTCGCCGGTCGACGGCGTGCTCAAGGAAATCAAGTTCGCCGAAGGCTCGACCGTGACCTCCAGCCAGGTCGTGGCGATCATCGAGGAAGGCGCCGTCGCTGCTGCCCCGGCTCCGGCCGCTGAAGCCGCTCCGGCTGCCGCTGCTGCCCCGGCCGCCGCGGCTCCGGCCGCTGCCGCCGCTCCGGCCCCGGCTGCCAAGTCGGCCGCCGACGCGCTGCCGCCGGGCGCCCGCTTCACCGCTATCACGGAAGGCGTGAACCCGGCCGACGTCGACGGCACCGGCCGTCGCGGCGCGGTGACCAAGGAAGACATCGTCAACTTCGCCCGCAACGGCGGCGCCGGCAAGGCCGGTGGCGCACGTCCGGAAGAACGCGTGCCGATGACCCGCATCCGCAAGCGCATCGCCGAGCGCCTGATGGAGTCGAAGAACTCCACCGCCATGCTGACCACCTTCAACGAAGTCGACCTGTCCAAGGTCTCGGCTGCGCGCAAGGAACTGCAGGACGAGTTCGTCAAGGCACACGGCATCAAGCTGGGCTTCATGAGCTTCTTCGTGAAGGCCGCTGCCAACGCGCTGCAGCGCTTCCCGCTGGTCAACGCCTCGATCGACGGCGACGACATCATCTACCACGGCTACTCGGACATCTCGATCGCCGTGTCGACCGAGAAGGGCCTGGTCACGCCGGTGCTGCGCAACGTCGAGCGCATGTCGTTCGCCGACATCGAGAAGACCATCTCCGACTACGCCAAGAAGGCCCGTGACGGCAAGCTGAGCCTGGAAGAACTGCAGGGCGGCACCTTCACCGTGACCAACGGCGGCACCTTCGGTTCGCTGCTGTCGACCCCGATCATCAACCCGCCGCAGAGCGCCATCCTGGGCATGCACGCCATCAAGGAGCGTCCGATCGCCCAGAACGGCCAGGTCGTGATCGCGCCGATGATGTACCTGGCGCTGTCGTACGACCACCGCATCATCGACGGCAAGGACTCGGTGCAGTTCCTGGTGGACATCAAGAACCAGCTGGAAAACCCGGGCCGCATGCTGTTCGGCCTGTAAGAAACCTCCCGCCCCTCCGCGCCTGCGCGGAGGGGTTCTGGTAATGCATCAAGGAATAATTCAATGGCTGAACAATTCGACGTCGTCGTCATCGGTGCCGGCCCGGCCGGTTACCACGCTGCCATCCGCGCGGCCCAGCTGGGCCTGAAGACCGCCTGCATCGACGCAGCGCTGGGCAAGGACGGCAAGCCGGCCCTCGGCGGCACCTGCCTGCGCGTGGGCTGCATCCCGTCCAAGGCGCTGCTGGATTCCTCGCGCCAGTTCTGGAACATGGGCCACATCTTTGGCGACCACGGCATCAGCTTCAAGGATGCCAAGATCGACGTCGAGGCGATGGTTGGCCGCAAGGACAAGATCGTCAAGCAGTTCACCGGCGGCATCGGCATGCTGTTCAAGGCCAACAAGGTCGCCGCCTACTACGGTTTCGGCGAACTGCAGCCGGGCAACGTGGTCAAGGTCACCCAGCATGACGGTTCCATCGTCGAGCTGAAGGGCACCAACGTCATCATCGCGGCCGGTTCGGATTCGATCGAACTGCCGTTCGCCAAGTTCGACGGCGAGACCATCGTCGACAACGTCGGCGGCCTGGACTTCACCGAAGTGCCGAACCGCCTGGCCGTGATCGGCGCCGGCGTGATCGGCCTGGAACTGGGCAGCGTGTGGAAGCGCCTGGGCGCTGAAGTCACCATCCTGGAAGCACTGCCGGAGTTCCTGGCCGTGGCCGACGCCGAAGTGGCCAAGACCGCTGCCAAGGAATTCAAGAAGCAGGGCCTGGACATCCGCCTCGGTGCCAAGGTCTCCAAGACCGAGATCACCGGCAAGGGCAAGAAGAAGGAAGTCGTTGTCACCTACACCGACAGCGAAGGCGAAAAGACCCTGACCGTGGACAAGCTGCTGGTGGCCGTTGGCCGTCGCGCCGCCACCAAGGGCCTGCTGGCCGAAGGTACCGGCGTCAAAATCAACGAGCGCGGCCAGATCGAAGTCGACGCGCACTGCCACACCGGCGTCAACGGCGTGTGGGCGGTCGGCGACTGCGTGCGCGGCCCGATGCTGGCCCACAAGGGCTTCGAGGAAGGCATCGCGGTGGCCGAGCTGATCGCCGGCCTGCCGGGCCACGTCAACTTCGACACCATCCCGTGGGTCATCTACACCGAGCCGGAACTGGCGTGGGTCGGCAAGACCGAAGCCCAGCTGAAGGCCGAAGGCATTCCGTACAAGGCCGGCAGCTTCCCGTTCGCCGCCAACGGCCGTGCCGTGGCGATGATCGAGCCGGCTGGCTTCGTGAAGATCCTGGCCCATGCCGAAACCGATCGCATCCTCGGCATGCACCTGGTCGGCGCCAACGTCTCCGAACTGGTGCACGAAGGCGTGCTGACCATGGAGTTCAGCGGCTCGGCCGATGACCTGGCCCGCATCTGCCACGCCCACCCGTCGCTGTCGGAAGTGATCCACGACGCGGCGATGGCGGTCAGCAAGCGCGCCATCCACAAGGCGAACTGATCTGCATCCGGGTAGGTGCCGGCCGTTGATCGGCAGGCGCCTGCAAACAAAGAACCCCGCCTCGGCGGGGTTTTTTGTTTCACGATGACTCCAGCCCGACATTTCGCTGGACTGCGCTGTAGCTCGATACAGCAGGTTTATCAATAACTTACGCGCGTCCATCATATGCCGGTGCTTTCCGAAACCTGACCCGGTTTCCCCTCGCGCCGCTCCTATCTGGCTCCTGGAATCGGGTCGTTCCAAGGAGTCATCATGGCAAAGATCAAGCTCACCAAGACCGCCGTAGAGACGGCGCAACCCCAGGCCACGGCCATCGAACTGCGGGATACCGTGGTGCCCGGCTTCCTCTGCAAGATCACCCCGGCGGGCCGTCGGGTGTTCATGCTTCAGTACCGCACGAACGCCGGGGAACGCCGCAAGCCCGCCTTGGGGTTGTTCGGGGAACTGACGGTTGAACAGGCCCGCGTCATGGCGCAGGACTGGCTGGCCGAGGTTCGCCGGGGCGGCGACCCCGGCGGCGCCAAGGCCGAGGCGCGCAAAGCGCCCACGATGGCCGAGTTGTGCACGAAGTTCATGGAGGACTACTCCAAGAAGCGCAACAAGCCCAGCACGCAGGAAGGCTATCAGGGCGTCATCGACCGCTGCATCATCCCGCTGCTGGGCCGCAAGAAGGTGCAGGACGTGAAACGGCCCGATATTGCGGGCCTGATGGAGAAGCTGGCCTACAAGCCGACCGAGGCGAACAAGGCTTTCGGCGTGCTGCGCAAGATGTTCAACCTGGCCGAAGTGTGGGGCTTCCGCCCGGACGGCACGAATCCGTGCCGCCATGTTCCGATGTACCCGCCTGGCAAGGAAACCCGGCTCATCGTGGACGATGAACTGGTGCGCGTCTTCCGCCAGTTGGAGAAGCTGGAAGCGGAGGAACTGGAGAACTACGTCATCCCACTGGCGATACGCCTCCAATTCGAGTTCGCTGCGCGTCGCTCCGAAATCTGCCCACTCGAATGGACTTGGCTGGACTTCGAGAACCGCCGCGTGGTCTGGCCCGACAGCAAGACCGGCGGCATGTCCAAGCCCATGAGCGCGGAAGCCTATCGGCTGCTTTCGACGGCGCCGCGCCGTGAAGGTTGCCCCTACGTCCTGCCGTCGCCCAACGACCCGGACAAGCACCTGACCTTCGGCGAGCACTATGGCGGCTGGTGCCGGGTGCTCAAGGCCGCTGGCGTGCCGCACGTTGGCACGCACGGCATCCGCCACCGCTCGGCGACGGACATTGCCAATTCTGGTGTCCCGATCAAGGTCGGTATGGAGCTGACCCAGCACAAGACCGTCGCGCAGTTCATGCACTACGTCCACACCGAGGACAAGCCGGTGCGCGATGCGGCCGAGCTGGTGGCCAGCCGGCGCCAGGCCATCACGGGGGCGCGGCAGAGTCAGCCACAGGAGGCAACGGCATGAGCAGCAAGCAATCGTCCGCAGTGGCGGCCAAGGCTGCCGCCTTGCCTGCCGGCTACGCCGGCATCCACGGCGGCATCGTGGAACTGCTCGACGCTGCACGCCGCGCCACGGCGCGCAGCGTCAACGCGCTGATGACCGCCAGCTATTGGGAAATCGGCCGCCGCATCGTGGAGGCCGAGCAGCAGGGCAAACGCCGCGCGGGGTACGGCGAGCAGTTGATCGAGCGGCTGTCGGCAGACCTGACCACGCAGTTCGGGCGCGGGTTCAGCCGCCCGAACTTGCAGCAGATGCGGTCATTCTTCCTGACTTGGCCAATTCGCCAGACAGTGTCTAGCGAATCTTCCCTAGCGCTGTCGCAGGGGCGCCCTGGGCGGCTGGACGAACTGGCTCAGGTCTTCCCCTTGCCGTGGTCGGCCTATGTGCGGCTGCTGATGGTCAAGGACGACCATGCGCGCCAGTTCTACGAAGCCGAAGCCCTGCGCGGCGGCTGGAGCGTGCGCCAGCTTGACCGGCAGATCGGCAGCCAGTTCTACGAGCGCACGGCGCTGTCGAAGAACAAGGCGGCGATGCTGGTCAAGGGCGCCGTGCCGAAGCCGGCCGATGCCGTGACGGTCGATGATGCGATCAAAGACCCGCTCGTGCTGGAGTTCCTTGACCTCAAGGACGAGTATTCCGAATCCGACCTCGAACAAGCCTTGATTCGGCGGCTGGAGGATTTCCTGCTGGAGCTGGGCGATGGCTTCACCTTCGTCGGGCGGCAGCGTCGCTTGCGCATCGACCAGACGTGGTATCGCGTCGATCTGCTGTTTTTCCATCGGCGCTTGCGTTGCCTGGTCATCATCGACTTGAAGCTCGGCGCGTTGACGCATGCCGACGTGGGCCAGATGCACTTGTATTGCAACTATGCGAAGGAACACTGGACGTTCCCCGAGGAAAACCCGCCCGTGGGCTTGATTCTCTGCGCCGACAAGGGGTACGCCTTGGCGCGGTACGCGCTGGAAGGCTTGCCCAACAAGGTGATGGCGGCGAATTACAAGATGGTGCTGCCGGATGCCGAAGTGCTGCAACAGGAACTGGAGAACACGCGTCGGCTGATCGAATCTCGCGTGACCGCGCTTCCCAGGAAGCGCAAGCGATAACCGGGCGTCCCGGCGTGCCGCCGTCGGGCTCGCGGGCTGCGCCCCGCGCTTCGTGCCGAATCGCGGCCATCCGGCTTTGATCCCTGACGCCTCCGGCCCTCTCGGGCCTGCGCGCTGCGCTTGCCCAAAGGCGGGTGTGTGCAGTGGGCGGGGTGTGGGCGGTCTTGCTGTTCCCTTCACCGTATCACGGCGTTCTCGCCGTCAAGGGCGGCGCGCGCGAATGCGCGCTTGCGTCCTGGCGGCCGTCTGCGACCCCTGACTGCTTGCGCTGCGCCGTGCTCCCGACGGTTCCGGGCAATTCCGCCCGAGCAACCGGAGCACGATCATGTCGCAACTGTCCTTTTCCTCGTTCGATGTCTCGCTGATGGTGCGTGATGCGCAGGGCCGCTACCTGCTGGCGACGACTGACCAGATTCTGGAGGCCGCGCGCCAGGCCATCGAGCACAAGATGCAGCGCGGTGAAGCGTTCAGTTCGCCGGCGGCGGTCAAGGAGTATCTGTGCGCCAAGCTGGCCGGCTACGAGCACGAAGTCTTTGCAGTGCTGTTCCTCGACACGCAGCATCGCTTGATCGAATACGTCGAGATGTTCCGCGGCACGATCGACAGTGCATCGGTGCATCCGCGCGAGGTGGTCAAGGAGGCACTGCGGCTCAATGCGGCGGCGGTCATCGTTTCGCACAACCACCCGAGCGGCAACCCCAAGCCGAGCGCGGCCGACAAGGCGCTGACCTCACAGCTTCAGCAAGCGCTGACGCTGGTAGACGTTCGCACGCTGGATCACATCATCGTGGCTGGCTGCGCCACCACGTCTTTCGCTGAATGTGGCCTGCTCTGACCGAGGGGGCTTCGGCCCCCTTTTTGCTGCGTCCGGCAGCGCAGCTACGGCCCATGCGGGCCTGCGCGTGCTTCGCACTTGCCGGAAGCCGGGGTGCGTGGAAGTGCGAGGGTGGCGGTCTTGCTGTTCCCCCCCATCGTGCCACGGCGTGCTCGCCGTCAATGACTGCGCGTGCGGGCACGCTTGCGGCCTGGCGGCCGTCTTCGATCTTTGACTGCTTGCGCTGCGCCGTGCCCCGGAAGGGTCGGGCAATTCCGCCCGGCAACCTTTCAGGAGTTCACCATGAACCACGCATTCATCACCGACGAGCAGCGCATCGTGCTGCTGGCCAACGGCCGCGAATCCTTGGAGAACCCGGACTTCGATCCGGCGCCCGTGGTCAAGCTGTTCACGCCGGATGCCGGCGCGACTTGGCTGTTGACCGAGATTGATCCCGATGACCACGACCACGCTTTCGGTCTTTGCGACCTGGGGTTGGGTGAGCCGGAAATCGGCTGGGTCAGCCTGGGCGAGTTGGCGACGGTGCGCGGTGGGCTGGGCCTGCCGATCGAACGCGACCTGTCGTTCCGCGCCGAGAAGCGGCTGAGTGCCTATGCGCGTGATGCGCGGCTGGCCGGGCGTGTCGTTGTCTGACGTGGCCTGTGGAGCGTCGCAAGGCGCTCCTTGCGTTTTTTCAACCACCGAAGGAAATCCATGCCATGAGCAGCCATCACGACTACATCATCGAAATCACGGCGCAGCACGATGCGCTCAAACCGTTCGCGCCGGAGAACGGCCAGCCCTTGCGCTTCAAGGTCGGCGACGCGGTGATCTACACCAAAGAGTACGGCGCACAGTTCCGGTGTCGCGTCACCGGGCTCTATCAGCCCACCGGGCTTTCGGGTCTGTACGCGCGCGGTGCGCGCTATCTGCTGGACTCGTCGGCACCGTGGATGCCGGTGTCGGAATCCAGTCTGCGCCTTGACGACTCGGCGTGATGCCTTCGCGCCCCTGCGGGGCGCTACGCGCTTCGCTTGCCTCCAGGGGAAAGCCCTGCGGGCTATCCCCGCCGCGCAGGCTTGGCGCCCCTGAACACCGCCGACCCGGCTGCGCCGGATCGGCCAGACCACATTCGCAGCAGATCCACGATGCCTTGCGTGTGCAAGTTCTGATCTTGCTGTTTCTTTGGCATTGAAGGCTGGGCGTCCCCGGCCTCCTGGGAGATGGCCGGTCGCGCTGTCGTGCTGCGCATCGAACCCCCTGCGGGGTTTCGCCCCTGTCGGGCTTCCATCGTTCCCTCGCTCCGCTCGGCTGACGCCTCCGGCCCGGCTTCCAGCTTCGGGCCTGCGCGCTTCGCTTGCCGTGCGGTCGGCGTGTTGAGGGGCCGTTGCCTTGTCCAGCCGTCTCCCCTGACTTCATCACCTTGTCCGCGACTGTAGCCCGCGCCCGTGCGCCGTCAAGGCGCGCAGGGCCGTGTCCTCGCTGCGCTGCGGGCCGCACCAACCCTGCGCTTGTTTCCTTGACGGCACCCGTTCGCGCGCTCCTGACCGTCGCGGGCGATGAACTCAGGAAAGACGGTGGCAACAGGGCCAACCGGGTTCCTCGTGCCGACCGCACCGAACAGCCGAAAGGCTGGGCTCCGAATCTAGGAATCCGGTGTGCGGTGTGAACAGCAAACCTCTTTTTGTCAGGAGAAAGACCATGCAACTCGCATCCCGTTTCGCTTCCCGTTCCCCTTCGCTGCGCAGCGATTACCCGCTGTCCGATGACCAGATTCGCAGCGTGGCCCCGTCCATCTTCGCGGACGCCCCGCACGAGAGCCGTTCCGAACGGTACAGCTACATCCCGACCGCTGCCGTCCTGACCGAGCTTCGCAAAGAAGGCTTCCAGCCCTTCATGGTGACGCAGACCCGCGTGCGCGATGAAGGCAAGCGCGAGCACACGAAACACATGCTGCGCCTGCGCCACGCCAGCCAGATCAACGGCGCGGAGGCTAACGAAATCGTGCTGCTGAACTCGCACGACGGCACGAGCAGCTATCAGATGCTGGCCGGAATGTTCCGCTTCGTGTGCAGCAATGGCCTTGTGTGTGGTGACACCGTGGCCGATGTGCGCGTGCCCCACAAGGGCGACGTGGCCGGTTCCGTCATCGAAGGCGCTTTCGAGGTGTTGAGCGGCTTCGAGCGCGTGAAGGAATCGCGCGACCTGATGCGCAGCATCACTTTGGACGATGGCGAATCCGAAGTGTTCGCCCGGGCTGCGCTGGCGTTGAAGTACGACGACCCGGACAAGCCCGCGCCCATCACCGAATCGCAAATCCTGATGCCGCGCCGGTTCGACGACCGCCGCCCCGACCTGTGGAGCGTGTTTAACCGCACGCAGGAGAACTTGACCAAGGGCGGACTGCATGGCCGCAGCAGCAATGGACGCCGCCAGAGCACCCGGCCCGTGCAGGGCATTGATTCCGACATTCGCCTGAACCGCGCCCTGTGGCTGCTGGCCGATGGCATGCGCTCCCTCAAGGCTTGACCGCTCCCCCGCCGGAGGGGCGGTTTCCCCTCCATTCCCTTGTTTCACTCGATTGGAGATACACCATGAACGCCATCACCCAAACCGAAGCCCGCGCCGTCAATACCGCCGCAGTTATCCCGCTGGAAGCTGCCGACCCGACCAAGAACCTGATTTTGGTTCCACTGTCGCGGCTGGTGCTGCGCCCCACGGGCCGCAACGTGCGCAAGACCGTTCCGCGCATGTCTGTACCGGAGCTGGCAGCATCTATCCAGCGCGTGGGCCTGTTGCAAAACCTGATCGTGATTCCCGCCGCCGATGGCGAGCATTACGAAGTGGTGGCCGGTGGCCGTCGCCTTGCCGCGTTGAAGCTGTTGGCGAAGAAACACCGCATCGCCAAGGATTGGGACGTGCCTTGCTTGCAAGTGGCCGATGGCACCGCACGCACAGCCAGTCTCACCGAGAACGTGCAGCGCGAAGCCATGCATCCCGCAGACCAGTTTGAAGCCTTTGCGGCGCTGGTGGCCGAAGGTCGCCCCATCGAAGACATTGCGGCGGATTTCTCCGTCACGCCGCTGGTGGTGCAGCGCCGTTTGAAGTTGGCGAACGTCTCCCCGCGCCTGATGGCGGACTATCGCGCCGATGCTGTGAGCCTTGACCAGTTGATGGCCCTTGCCATCACCGACGACCACGCCGCGCAGGAAGCCGCGTTCTACGATGCGCCGCAGTGGCAGCGCCATCCCTCGCACTTGCGCGAGCGCCTGACCGAGCGGGAAATCGACGCCTACCGGCATCCGCTGGTGCGCTTCGTCGGACTGGACAGCTACGAAGCCGAAGGCGGCGGCATCCGCCGCGACCTGTTCGCGGAGGGCGATGCGGGCGTGTACCTCAACGACGCCGCGCTGCTGGAACGGCTGGCGCAAGACAAGCTGGCAGGCATTGCCGCCACTGTCCGCGCCGAGGGTTGGGCGTGGGTGGATGCCACGCCGGGCGTGACCCATGCCGACCTGCACGTCTTCCAGCGTGCGCCGAGGGAACGGCGCGAGCCAAACAAGCGCGAAGCGCAGCGCATCGAAAAGCTCCAAGAGAAAATGCGGGCCATCGGTGAAGCCGTGGACGCCGCGATGGACGCCGACGACGAGGAAAAGGCCGATGCCTTGCAGGAGGAAGGCGAAACCCTGGGCGAGCAGTTGCAGGCGCTGGAAGATGGCTTGCAGGACTATGGCGCGAACGTGAAGGCCGCAGCCGGTGCCATCGTCAGCATCGACCGCAACGGCGAGGCGGTCATTCATCGCGGTCTGATGCGCGAGGCCGAGGCCAAGGCGCTGCGCACACTGGAACGGCTGCGCCAAGGGTTCACCGGCGAGGATGCCGAGAACGACGACGAAGGCGAGGACGACGAGCAACCCAAGAGCACCGCCATGTCCGACCGGCTGGCGCAGCGGTTGAGCGCCCACCGCACCGCCGCGCTGCAAATCGAAGTCGCACGGCATCCGCAAGCCGCGCTGGCCGCCGTGGTGCATGGCATGGTGCAGACCGTCTTGCAGGAAAGCCGCTACAGCCTCAACCGTGATTCCTTACTGCTGGGCGTGAGCCTGAAAGTGCAAGATCGGCTGGAAGGCATGGCCCCGGACTGGCCGGAGTCGTCCGCCGCCGTGGCGCTGCGCGAACTGCAACAGGTGGCGGGCGAAGCCTTGCCGGAGGACAGCGCCGAACTGTTCGCCGCGCTGCTGGCGAAGCCGCAAGACGAACTGGTGTGGCTGCTGGCCGTGTGCGTGGCATCCACGGTGGACGTGGTGACACCCCGCGCTACGCCGCACCAGCCCGGCGCGGAACTGGCGCGGGCCGTAGGCCTCGACATGGCCGCATGGTGGAAACCGACCGCAGAAGGCTATTTCAAGCACGTTTCCAAGGCTGTGATTCTGGATGCCGTGGGCGCGTTTGCACCGGAATCCGTCACCCGGCTGGCGAAGCTCAAGAAGGCCGACATTGCCGGCGAGGCCGAGCGGTTGGCCGATGGCACGGGCTGGATGCCCGCCATCTTCAAGGCCGCAGGCCCGCAGGATGCCGCGCAGAAGGAAAGCCCGGAGCAGGACGCCCCGGACGATGCAGAAGAAATGGCGGATGAACCCGCCGAGGCGCTGGCTGCTTGACCCGCGCCGAAGGCAAGCGCTCCGGCCTCGACCGGGGCGCTTCGCCGCAAGGAGAAGCCCCCATGACCCGCACCATCACCAGCCGCCCGCGCATGGCGGCGATCGACGCCCCCGGCACGGTGCGCGCCCGCCGCTGGCACGGCGATGGCGACGTGCGCGGCTACCGTCCGCCCTCGGGCTGGACGGCCCGCGCAGACCTCACCGACATTCATCCCATCACGGGCCGCGCCTTGGCGCGCGCCGTGTGGTGGATCATCGAGACGAAGGAATAACCGTCGTCAACACCGCGCCCAGGCCGTTCCGCCCTGGGCGCGGTGAACTTCAAAAATCCGGGCGCGGCAGTGGCCGCGCCCGGTGTTCAAGGCCAACAGCCGAATCAGAACGCCGCTGCCTTCGCTCTCGCTAAGGCGGCGTCGTAGGCATCGCGCAGCCGCGATGCCTTTGGTTTGGTAAACAAACGATCTGCGCTCGGCCTAGGTCGCGCCTGGCGTCAGTGCCTTCCAGGCCGCATGGGAGTCCATGTAGTCCCTCCAGTGCGCGATCTTCCGGTTCTCGATCTTGATGATCGAGCAGAACCTGTTGTTGTATTTCGTGCCCGTTGCGAGGATGGTTCCATGCACCTCGTATTCGATGACGCAGCCGTCGCCGGTCTTGTGGGCGATCAAGTTGTCGGCCGATTGCAGCGCGATGTTTTCCACGTAGCCCCGGAATGCTGCCATCAGGTCAGTCCGCCCTTGGATGATGCGCGGCCAGCCGAGGTCGTAGAGCACTTCGTAGATGGTGTCATCGGTGACGATGTCGAAGAAGTGCTCACCATCGACAAGGTCGCCCAAGGCGCTCCGCACCAGATCGAAGTAAGGCTTGGCGGGTTGGAAGACTGAATATTTCTGATTTGGCATTTCTGTGCTCCCTAGCTCAATTCGTGGGGCAGGCTTCATTGGCGCCATGCGACGGCAGTCGCTGCGGCGAAGTCCGTAAAGTGGGTGGGTGCCTTGCCAGTGGCGGCCAGCACATCGTTATTCGGCCGGGAGCCTCGGCCGCTGGCGATCGTCTCGGTCAGGATGCGAAGCACCTCGCCATATTCGGCAGGCACGCCGGCCTGGATCATTGCGTTGACCCAGGCGCTGCGATCCACGTCCCGGTACGCAATCTTGCGGCCGGTGACGTTCGAGATATGCGCTGCGGCTTCCTCGAAAGTCAGCGCCTCGGGGCCGGTGGGTGCATAAGCGCGGCCAGCGTGCCGTGCGGGGTCGCTCAGCGTTGCTGCCGCGACGGATGCGATGTCCTCTGCACTGACAAAGGCTTCGGCCCCCGTGCCGCAGGGCACCACGATTTCATCGTTCACGGGTTTGACGAAGGTTTCGCTGAAGTTCTGCATGAACCAGGCGGGACGCACGATGGAATGGGACAGCGAGGCACGCGAAGCCAGATCCAGCTCCACAGCGCGCAGCGCGACTTCGGCAGGCGCGTGCTCCATGCCGTAGGCGCTGAGATAGGTGACATGGCCCACACCAGCGCGCTCCGCCTCGTCGAGAAATCGGGCCACGATGTCGGCGAAGTCCACGCGCATCACGGGCGACACGAGATAGATGCCCGAGACCTTGTTCAGAGCACCGGCGAAGGTTGATGGGTCGCTCCAGTCGAATCGGACGTCCGCGCCGCTACGCGCTGCGGTGCGGACGGGAATGCCCTGGGCGCTGAGCTTCTGGGCGACGCGGGAGCCGGTCTTGCCGGTGGCGCCGAGCACCAGGGTGAGGTGGTCGCTAAGGTTATTCATGTCGGGGTTTCCGGTAGGTGGGTCGATGAAGTGAATTTAGGCGCATCGAATGAGAGCATCAATAATCTATGCACTCAATAATTTGCGTGATACGCTCACAACATGGACATATTGCAAGAGCATCTGGTGCGCGCCCGCGCTGCTGGCGGCGTGTTCGCGCGATCCATCGCCGTCGCACCTTGGGGGCTTCGGCTACCGGGCACGATCCAGTTGGCCGTTCACGCGGTGATTCAGGGTCATGCGTGGCTGTGGCTCGATGGCGGGGGTGAGCCTGTCGAACTCAGGCCGGGAGACCTGGCACTGGTTCGCGGTGGGCCTGACCACTTCATCGCCCACGAACCAGGGGCGCATTGCGTCTTGCCGGAGGATTTCCAGGTTGCGCACGCCTCTGACGAGGCCGAACGCGATCCGCGAGCGTCGGCATTCCTTTGCGGGGCTTATCGCTTTGCCGGGGACATCGGTGTAGGGCTGGTCAATGCGCTTCCGCCGGTGTTCCTGATTCCCTCGCGTATGGACAACCCCATCCAAGCGGTGGTCGCTCTGCTGTCGAGAGAGCTGTCCCAGTCGGAGCCGGGTCGTCAGACGGTGTTGGATCGACTGCTGGATGTTCTCGTCGTGTTGGGGCTTCGGACAGGGCTGACATCAAGCCCGAATGCACCCGCATGGGTTCGAGGTGCGTCGGATGCACGTCTGTCGAAAGCATTGCAGGCTATGCACGGGGACACCGGCAAGCCGTGGACGGTGGAAGAACTGGCGAGGATGAGCCATATGTCCCGTGCCACGTTTGCGCGCGTGTTCCAGGAGGTGCTGGGCGATACGCCGATGCGGTATCTCACCGACTGGCGGATGACCGTGGCACGTGATCTCTTGCGGACGCAGGACGTTCCGCTGACGGAAGTGGCGGAACGGGTCGGGTACTCGTCTCTGTACGCTTTTGCGACGGCGTTCCGCCGACATCATGGACAGCCCCCAGGACGGTGGCGCCAGAGTGGGCAGGATTTGCCCGAAGCCACGCTGACTCACTAGCGGGGGCGTGTCGGCGCGCAGCGCCGCCGGGCTTTCGGGCTGTGCCCCGTGCCGACTTCGCCGTCACGGCCATTCGGCTTCAATCCGCTCACGCCTTCGCGCCTGCGGCGCTGCGCGCTGCGCTTGCTTCCAGGGGAAAGCCCTGCGGGCTTTCCCCCGCCGCAATGGACGGGGCTGGCGAACACGTTGGAGCTTGCTGCGGCAGGTTGTGCGAATGCGTGCCGTCCTCAACGCTGGTGGTTCTCGCCCATCACGTCACGAAGGACGGTTCACGGGCATCTCGCCCGGCATCGCTATGGAGCTTCCACGCCACGCCTCAAGACCGGCGCCGCAAGGTGCGGCAGGGGCTTTCTCGCCTGTCGTCGGGTGGTTGACCTGGCCCGCGTCAGTGGGCGAGCCGGTGCAGCCTTCATGCGGGGATGCCGAGCCAGCCCTGTCTCCTTTCGATGCGGTTCGGCCCAAGGCGTCCTTGTGTTGTTGTGAACCCTGGCGGTGGCGCGGCTGCGCCTCGGGCTTCATGGCTGCAACCGTCCGGCGAAAACAATTTCCCCTGCGCTGCGCGCATTCCTCGCGGGCCAAATTCTTTTCGCCTCCCGGCCCTCCACTGCGTTGCGGCCGCAAGCGGTGCAGCCAGCCCGTCCCCCGCCGGCCGGATCACAACAAGGACGCGATGGGCGCGAACCTTGTTCCACCAAAAGGAGATCCATCATGGCCAACATCGGCAGCTTCACCGCAGACAAAGACGGCTTCACCGGCACGCTTCGCACCCTGACGCTCAACGTCAAGGTCAAGCTGGTGCCCAACGACAAGGGCGACAACGAGAAGGCCCCGGACTTCCGCCTGCAGGCGGCCGGCCACGACATCGGCGCGGCGTGGAAGAAGACAAGCGAGGCCGGGCGGGAGTACATCTCCGTGACCCTCGACGATCCTTCGTTCCCGGCCACGGTCTACGCCCGCCTGATCGAAGGCGAGAGCGGCACGCACGACCTGATCTGGTCGCGCAGCAAGCCCCAGGCGGCCTGACGGCCGCCGACGCCCCGCCCGCTGCGGCGGGGCGCAGTCCCGCTACGACCGAGCCGCCTCAAGCTGGCCTTCGGTCTCGCTCATCAGCACTGCCGTGCTGCATTCGAGTGCGTTGGCGATCTTGAAGATGATCGCCAGCGTGGGCATGTGCTCGCCGCGCTCGACCTTGCCCATGTGGGAGCGCTCGATGCCGGCGAGGTGCGCCAGCGACTCCTGCGCGATGCCGCGCTCCGTCCGCAACGCGCGCACCGCCGCGCCGAAGGCTTGCGCCAATTCGGCGTCGTAGGTGGTGGCGCCGGCCGGTCGGCCGCGCTGGATGGGTCGCTTCTGCATGGACAGAAGCGTCAAGTCGCAGCACAATTAAAACCACGTTATCTTTAACTCATTCATGCCTTTGGCTCTTATTCGTTCTTTTACGGAAATCCGCTTTTGCGGATTCCGACAAAACCGGAGAACCGCCATCGTGTCTTTCCAGATTTCTACAATTGCGCTTCTGCGCTTTCGTGTTTCCACGGCTTGGATGGAATACGCATCCACGCTTGCGAGGGGAACCACAAAGCCACGATTCCACGCTGGAACAGGAGCACCCCGATGAACGCTCCCCTGGTCACCGAGGAGCAGCGCGCCGCGCTGCTGGTGAACGGGCGGCTTGCCGCCGCCGACGAGCCCAACGACCCGTTGCCGGTCGTGCGGCTGTTCACTCCCGACGCGCACGCCACCTGGCTGCTGACCTCGCTCGATCCCGTCGATGGCGACACGGCCTACGGCCTGATCGACCTGGGAATCAGCATGCCCGAGCTGGGCCGCGTGAAGCTGTCCGACCTCGCTTCCATCGTCGGCCCGAACAAACAGCCCGTGATGCGGGATTTGTATTTCCAGGCGATGCGCCCGCTGTCGGAATATCTACGACTGGCCCAGGAAAACGGTTCAATCGTCGATTGAATCGCCCGCGTCTCAGTTCAGCCGAGCGAACGCATTAAGACTATTCCGGCCTTGTTTCAGACCTGCTTAGTCTGAATCTGCACTCATGCACCGAAACAGTGCTCGCGTGCGTAAAACAGCCACGATCTTTTGCGGGCGTTACGGCACGGTATTTCGTGCCGCATGACATTTTGGAGTCGGGCGGCCGTCGCATTCGGACGAATTTCGCAACACGCCGGAGCCCATCGGTCTTGACACCAGCAGTTACAGCTTAACCGGATTTCTACGTTGATTTGATGCTCCCGCATGTCTGACGCCGTGGCGACGTTCCTGCTATCCGACAGGAGCTTCGTCATGGTCAGCCCTCACCATTTCGCGCACTGGTATCCCACCGCCGCCTATCTCTACGTTCTCTGGCTCGATGCGTTCGCATTGGCCTGGGAGTACCTGCGCCGTCATCCTGACTACCGGCTCGACTGGCTACACCGTCATCGCCGGTCGCACGCGGCACAGCACGC
The DNA here is from genome assembly GCF_054187805.2 of Stenotrophomonas sp. S4. NCBI lineage: Bacteria > Pseudomonadati > Pseudomonadota > Gammaproteobacteria > Lysobacterales > Lysobacteraceae > Stenotrophomonas > Stenotrophomonas sp. S4. The sequence goes on from NZ_CM196188.1 coordinate 3,076,326, forward strand.
GGCGCATCGCTGGGGCTTGCGCCTGCTGGAAGACCCGGCCCTGGATGCGCGCGACGCGCATCCGGCCTGGCTCCCCGGCCATGCCGGCGTGATCCAGCTCTATCCCGATGCCGATCCACCGCCCGACGCTGCTGCATTCGACTTCTGGCACATCCCAGGCCACAAGCAACTGCTCCATGACGGCAAGCGGCTGGCGCTGATCGCGCACAGCCCCGGCCATTGCCAGCGCTACGCGCTGGCGCCCGGCCTGGAAGACGGCATGGCGGTGGCCTATGCCCATCGCGGCGGCGCTGCCGCGCATGGCCGCGGCCATGCGCTCGGTGCGGCCCAGGCTCAGGCCAATACCAAGCCCAGGCCGTCGCCTGCTGCGCTGCTGGAGCTGCACACCCTGCAGGCGCTCGACGCGACCCTGGCGGGCGCGTCCTTGCGCGAGGTCGCCGAAGGACTGTTCGGGGCCGATGCAGTGACTGCTGACTGGCATGCCGATGGCGACTTGCGAGCCCGCGTGCGCCGCCTAGTGCGGCGCGGCGATGCGTTGATGCGCGGCGGCTATCGCCGCCTAGCACAACTGCCGTCGCCTGAGAAGGGACGTTTTGAAGGGGACGCAAAACGTCCCTGAGCAGGACAGCTTCGTTTTCTGAGACTGCCTCCATCCGGTTGCGCTGTGTGGCCGGAGCCCTGCAACCGATGGAGGTTCACACCATGCGTCCTGCTCCCTTGCGGCCTGCCGCCGCACCCGCAACCACCTCGACCGCTGCCGCGCAACCGCAGCGTTATCTCACCAACGACGAGGCCGCCGACTACCTGCGGCTGTCGCCGCGCACGCTGGAAAAGCAGCGCGTGCTCGGCGGTGGCCCGCGTTTTCGTAAGTTCGGCCGGCGTGTCATGTACGCCGTGGCCGACCTCGATGCCTGGGCCGCCGACCGCAGCTTCGAGACGACTTCCGACCCCGAATACGCCGAGCAGCACTCGGCGGACAGCCGTGCGCGCTGATCGCTGGCGCGCGGGTGGCCTTCGCCATGTCCAGCCCTGCGCTGCCGTCCCGGCAGCGGCCCGTGCCGGAGCGCGAACAGCTCGACCTGTTCCGCGCCCTGCCGGGCGACATGGCGCCGCGCGACAGCCAGGACTTGATGGCCTTTCCGTTCTTCTCGCTGGCGAAGTCGCGGCGCACAGCGCCGATCGACTTCCGCGCCGGCAGCATCACGATCCGCGTGGAGGGCACGCAGGAGCATGGCATCGCCACGATCTGGGATGCGGACGTGCTCATTTGGGCCGCCTCGCAGATCGTGGAAGCACGCGATGCAGGCTTGCGCCCGTCGCGGCTGATGCAGGCCACGCCCTACGAGATCCTGCGCTTCATCGGACGCGGTACGTCGCTGCGCGACTACCAGCGCCTCAAGGCGGCCTTGGATCGCCTGCAATCCACGACGGTGGCCACGTCCATCCGCGAAACGACCGGCCGACGGCTGCATCGGTTTTCGTGGATCAACGAGTGGAAGGAGTTGGCCGATGCCAAAGGCACGCCCTTGGGGCTGGAGCTGATCCTGCCGGACTGGTTCTATGCGGGCGTCATGGACGCCGCCCTGGTGCTGACCATCGACCCGGCGTATTTCCGGCTCACCGGGGGCATCGAGCGCTGGCTGTACCGGCTGGTGCGCAAGCACGGCGGACGGCAGCCTGGTGGATGGCAATTCGACTTCCGGCACCTGCACCGCAAGTCCGGCAGTGCCACGCGCTTCTCGGACTTCGCCTACGACCTGCGCGCGCTGGTCGGGCGGCAGTCGCTACCCGGCTACGTCCTGAGCATCGAGCGGATGCCGGACAACGGCACCGAGCTGCTGACCTTCCGGCCCGTGCCGTTCGCGGCACGGGGATAAACGGTGCGAAGCCTGTGGACGGGCTCGTGCTATTAGGAGTACGGGGTATCGTGCTATCGGGAGTACGACTCTCGTGCTATCAGGAGTACGGATCGGCCGCAAAGCCAATAACGGCGCGGGTTTTCGGCCCCTCTAACTTCCCTAACTTAAATCAACTAACTGATAGTAGAAGCGCCGCGCCACGGTGGACAACCACCGCGCGGCCAGAAAAGCAGCAGCAACAGCCGGGCTTTCCAACGTGGAGGGCCAGGCCATGATCGTTGCGCTGCTCAACCAGAAAGGCGGCGTGGGCAAGACCACGCTCGCCACCCACATCGCCGGCGAGCTGGCAATGCGCGGGCAGTCGGTCATCCTGCTGGATGCCGACCCGCAAGGCTCCGCGCTGGACTGGACGCAGCGCCGCAGCCAGCAAGGCTTGCCACGGCTGTTCAGCGCCGTGGGCCTTGCACGCGAAACGCTGCATCAGGAAGCGCCAGAACTCGCCAGGCGGGCCGATCACGTCGTCATCGACGGGCCGCCGCGCATCGCCGCATTGGCGCGCTCCGCGCTGCTGGCGGCCGAGCGTGTGCTGATTCCCGTGCAGCCCAGCCCCTACGACCTGTGGGCTTCTGCCGAGATGGTGACACTGATCCGCGAGGCGCACGTGTTCCGGCCTGCGCTGCGCGCGGCCTTCGTCATCAACCGGCGCGTGAGCACCACCGTGATCGGACGCGAAGCACGCGGCGCGCTGGCCGAGCAGCCGCTTCCTGCGCTGCGCGCGGAAGTGCATCAGCGCATCGTGTTCGCCGACAGCGTGGCCGCTGGCCGGCTTACCCGCGAAACGGCGCCCGACAGCGCCGCCGCGCGCGAAATCACCGCGCTGGTCGATGAACTGCTGCGGTGGCCGTCATGAGCAGTCCCGCTGGCAAGCGCACGGGCAAGCGCATCGGCATCGGCGCGCGTCCACCCGCGAATCCGCACGCCGAGGCATGGATTCGCCAGGGCGATGCCGATGCGCTGGGCAAGGGCGACCTTTACACGGCACGCCTGACCCTCGACATCACACCCGCCATGCGGGCGCGCATCAAGGTATCGGCCTTCACGCAGGGCGTGACCGTGGCTGATCTTCTGCGCGGCCTGTTGGAGAGGGAGTTCCCAGAACACCGCAGGGAGAACACACCATGACCGCATCCGCTTTGCCTGCCGCTGGTGCGGCCACGGCTGCACCGTCCTCGTCCATCCCAGCACACGCGGCGCGGCCTACCTCAACACCACTGACGCGCGTTTCGCTGGCCTTCCTGGAGCACCGTTTCAAGCTCTATCTGCGCTTTGGCGAACCGGCGCGCACGCAGCGGCTCGACCGCTGGCGCAGTCTCGCCGTGTTCATGCCCAGCGCCGTGTTCTGCCGCATTCGCTGGCAGGCCAACGACTACGGCACCGTCCGCTGGCAGCTCATGGTGATGCAGGCTTGCACGCCGCTGGACGCTGCGCAGCGCATCCCCGGCGTGCAGCCGGGCGCGCGCTTACTGTTGCACGCCGAAGGTGAGCAAACGGTGCGCGCCGTGCTGGAGTGCATCGACGCCATCGAGGCGCTGGGCATCGCGCCTGCTGGCGCTTCGCCCGCGTACTGGCGCACGCTGGGCAACCGGCTCGCTGCGCGCTTGCCGCTGCCTGACTACAGCGCCGAGCGGCACGCCGCCTGGCTGACCGGGAGGGCGCTGCCATGACGCTCCCATCCGCCGTTGCCGGTGCAACCGGCATCCCGCCGCGTCCTCGCTCGCGCCTGCGCGCTCGCTTCGTGCTGACGGGCCTGTCCGCCTGCGGCCTCGCTGCGCTGGCCTGGGCGTCCTTCGTGCATCCGCTGCCGCGCCTGACCTACAACCCGTCCGACAGCGTGGCGGTTGGCTGGTATCGCGTCGATCCGCTCGACCATCGCGCCAGCTCGTCGCCACGTCTGCTACCGCCGTCATTGCACGTGGGCAGCATCGTGCTAGTGCCGCTGCCTGCCGAGGCTGCCGCGCTCGCTGCGCAGCGCGGCTACCTGCCGACGCGCATCCCGCTGCTCAAGCGCGTGGGCGCGGTCGCACCGCAGGAGGTGTGCATCACAGGAGGCAGCGTTCGCATCGACGGCGTGCCTTCGGCCGCCGTGCTGCCTGCCGATCGCTGGGGCCGGCCGCTGCCATCCTGGCTGCAGTGCCGCCGCCTTCGGCCTGGCGAGCTGTTTCTGCTCAGCGTCACCAATCCAGCGTCGTTCGACAGCCGGTATTTCGGGCCGGTCAGCGCAGCCGCCGTGATCGGCGTTGCGCGCCCGGTCTGGCTGGAGAAGCGCCCATGATGGCCGCCGACTCGCTGCGCATCATCGTGCTATCGGGCGTGTCGTTCCGGCTGCTGTTGCCATGTCGTCACGCATGCAGTGCGGGCGCATCCGCGCCGCACTTCGCGCTGCCTCCGGCGCAGCCGTCCAACGTGCAGGCGTCTTGCCTTGAACACGGCTGGCCTTCGGCCCTCGCCGTGTTCGCCGGTGCGCTGGCTGCTGGTGCAGCCTTGCCACCGGGCCGCAATTGCCGGGAGCGGATGCGGGAGGCAAATGCGGAAGGCAAGACAAAAGGACGCGGCACCGGGCCGCGTCGAAAGCCAGTCTGCACGTGGGGGTGGCGCGGCACGCGGCGGCTTCGCCGCCGTGCCGCTGGGGGCGCGAGGCCCGCGCCGATGCGGCCATGTCCGCGTGCTTCGCACGACCGGACACGCTGGAGCATTCAGGGAGAGAAGCCATGAGCAACCGGCGCGATGACGATTTCCGCATCCGTCCCAGTGCCACGAAGAACCGGGGCCAGGGCTTCATCGCCAAGGTGCTCAAGCAGGCCGGCAAGGCCAGCAGCGGCAAGTCCTCGGTGCGTCGCCCTGCAACGGCTGGCGGCGGTAAGACCACCGGCCAGCGGCCCGGCTCGCGCCTGGGGCGCGGGCATACGGCGGCGCGCTTCGCGGGCGCGAAGCTCACGCCCATGTCGCGGCGCGTAACCATCAAGACCTTGCTGGTCAACCAGCAGCGGGCCAGCCCGCAGTCGCTCGCCAAGCACCTGCGGTACGTCGAGCGTGACGGCGTGGGCCGCGACGGCGAGCCCGGCCGAGCCTATGGGCCGCAGACCGACGCCGCCGACCTCGACGCCTTCAAGGAACGCTGCGCCGATGACCGGCACCACTTCCGCTTCATCGTCTCGCCCGAGGATGGCGCCGAGCTGGAAGACCTGCGCACCTACACGCGGCACCTCATGGGTCGCATGGAAGCCGACCTGGGCACGCGGCTGGAATGGGTGGCGGTCGATCACTGGAACACCGACAACCCGCACACCCACCTGATCGTGCGCGGGCGCGACGACACGGGCAAAGACCTCATCATCGCGGGCGACTACATCGCCGATGGCTTCCGGCATCGCGCTGCCGAGCTGGCGACCGAATGGCTGGGGCCGCGCACCGAGCTGGAGATCCAGCAGACCTTGCAGCGCGAGGTGGAGCAGGAACGGTGGACAAGCCTGGATCGCACTCTGAAGCGCGAGCTTGGCGACGACGGCCAAGTGCAGATTGAACGCTTCAACGAACCGCGGCTGCAACGCCAGCGCCTGCTGCTGATCGGCCGCCTGCAGCGTTTACAGCGCCTGGGCCTGGTCGATGAAGTGCAGCCCGGCACCTGGGCCGTCCATGCCGATGCGGAGAAGACCTTGCGCGCCCTGGGCGAGCGCGGCGACATCATCCGTACCATGCAGCGGGCCATGAGCGGCCAGCCGCGCGAGCTGGCTGTTTTCGAGCCGGGCGATGATGGCCGCACTGTCGTCGGGCGTGTCGCCGCCAAGGGACTGTCCGACGAGCTGCACGACCGGGGCTATCTGGTCATCGATGGCGTGGACGGCAAGGCCCACTACGTCGCACTGAATGCCCGCGACGAGCTGGCGAACTATCCGGCCGGCGCCGTGGTGGAGGTGAAGGGATCGGCCGACGTGCGCGCCGCCGACAGGAACGTCGCCGCCTTGGCGAGCGGTGGCCTGTACCGCACCGACCATCACCTTGCCATCGCCCAGGGCCAGGCCGTGCCTGGCCGCGATCCGCAAGAGGTGGTGGCAACCCACGTTCGCCGGCTGGAAGCCCTGCGCCGCGCCGGCATCGTGGAACGAGTGGCCGAGGGTCTATGGAAGGTGCCAGACGACCTGCCCGAACGTGGTCGCCAGTACGACGCGCAGCGTTTGGGCGGCGTCGCTGTGGAGCTGAAATCGCACTTGCCCATCGAGCGGCAGGCCCGCGTGATCGGGGCCACCTGGCTCGACCAGCAACTGATCGGCGGCGGCTCGGGCCTGGGCGACCTGGGCTTTGGCAGCGAGGCCAAGCAGGCGATGCAGCAGCGCGCCGACTTCCTGACCGAACAGGGACTGGCCGAGCGGCGCGGGCAGCGTGTGATCCTCGCCCGGAATCTGCTGGGCACGCTGCGCAACCGGGAGGTGGCGCAGGCTGCCAAGGACATTGCTGCCGACACCGGCCTGGAGCATCGCCCGGCGGCGGACGGCCAGCGCGTGGCGGGCATCTATCGCCGCAGCGTCATGCTTGCCAGTGGCCGCTACGCAATGCTGGATGACGGCATGGGATTCAGCCTGGTGCCATGGAGGCCGGTGATCGAGCAGCGGCTGGGGCAGCAGCTTGCGGCGACGGTGCGCGGTAGCGGGGTGTCATGGGAAATCGGGCGGCAGCGGGGGCCAGCAATCTAGTGTTGTGAGTTAGGGACGCTCTTCACGAATCAAACTTCAGTGCCTACATGCCTTGGGCTCTCGACAAGCCAAGGGCCACATGGACGCAAGGTGACGGCAGGCCTTGGAGCAACCCAGCGTGGGGATGGCCTGCGATGTTCATACAGGCAGGCGCATCGGGATTTTGAGATAGCGCATCCCGTTGGATTCGGCTTCGGGCCACCGGCCCGCGCGGATGTTGACCTGAATTGAAGGCAGCAGCAGCGCGGGCGCTGCCAGCGTCGCGTCACGGCATTGGCGCATGGCCACGAACTCATTCACGCTCACACCGTCGTGAACGTGCACGTTACGTGCGCGCTCCTCGGCGACCGTGCTTTCCCAGGCGTAGCTGTCGCGCCCGGGTGCCTTGTAATCGTGGCACATGAACAGACGGGTCTCGGGGGGCAGTGCGAGCAGTTTCTGGATGGATTGGTACAGGGTGCGGGCACTTCCGCCCGGGAAATCGGCGCGCGCAGTGCCGTAGTCCGGCATGAACAAGGTGTCGCCCACGAACACGGCATCGCCCACGCGGTAGGACAGACAGGCAGGCGTGTGGCCTGGGGTGTGCAGCACGTCCACCGTCAAATCGCCGATGCTCAAGGTCTCGCCATCGCGTAGCAGGCGATCGAACTCTCCTCCGTCGCCGGACACGTCGTCCAAGTTGAACACTGGCCGGAAGATGGCTTGCACGTCGCGGATGTGCTCCCCGATGGCCACCCGTGCGCCTGTGCGCGCCTTGAGGTACGGGGCCGCGCTCAGATGATCCGCATGGGCATGGGTCTCCAGGATCCACGCCACCTCCAGCGCCTGGCCCGCTGCCGCGGCCAGCACTTGGTCAGCCGATGTGGTGGACACCTTGCCGCTGCGGTGGTCATAGTCGAGCACCGGGTCGATCACGGCGGCTTGCCGCGTCGCGGGGTCGGACACCAGATAGGTCACGGTGTTCGTGGCTTCGTCGAAAAACGCCTGGATCTGCGCAGCGGATTGCATGGGAAGTGTCCTGCCTTGGAGGGGATGCCTTGACTTTATATTAGAAAATGCTAAATTAGTAAACATTGAAATAAACGTTGCCATGAAGCTCAACAAGAAGGATCGATCTTTCATGCAGGACGGCGCGGCCAACGCCGCGGCCATGCTGCGTGCGGTCGGCAATGAACATCGCTTGCTCATCCTGTGCCTGCTGATCGAGCACGGGGAGATGACCGTCGGCGCCCTGCTTGAGGACGTGGCATTGAGCCAGTCCGCCTTGTCCCAGCACCTGGCCAGGATGCGCGAGGACGGCCTGGTGGCCTATAGGCGCGAGTCGCAGACCCTGCACTACCGGATTGAAAACCCGGACGTGGCCAAGCTCATCGCCACGCTCAAGACCCTTTTCTGCCCTTGATCCATCAACGGAGGCCATCCCCATGCCCCTGAAACCCATCTCGCCCCAAGACGCCCGCGAACTCCTGAGCCGGGGCGCCGTCCTGGTGGACATCCGCGCGGCGGACGAACATGCCCGCGAGCGCATCGCGCAGGCGCGCCATGTGCCCATGGATCGCCTGCAAGCCGGCAGCCTGCCGCTGGCCGGCGCTTCGGCTGTCATCTTCCATTGCCGTTCGGGCCACCGGACGCAGGTCAATGCGTCGGCGCTGAAGGCATGCGCCGCCTGCGACGCCTACGCCCTCGAAGGCGGGCTGGACGCCTGGAAAAAGGCGGGGCTGCCCATCGTGGCCGATGTATCGCAGCCGCTGGAACTGCAGCGGCAGGTACAGATTGCCGCAGGGTCTTTGATTGTGCTGGGTGCGGTACTCGGCGTCACGGTATCGCCTTGGTTCCATGCGCTCTCGGGCTTCGTGGGGGCGGGGCTCGTTTTCGCTGGCGCCTCGGGGTTTTGTGGGCTGGCGCGTGTGCTGACGCGCATGCCCTGGAACCGCAACGCGCTGGCCGGATGAGCGAAGTCGCCAACGCCCAGCGCTGCCCAAGTTCACTTTTGTTGGATTAATTCAGGAGAAACCATGAAACTCAATGTCGGCGGTATCGACCGCATTCTTCGCATCGTCGTCGGGCTCGTGCTCATCGCACTGGCCGCCACAGGCGCAGTGGGCTGGTGGGGCTGGCTGGGCATTATTCCGCTCCTGACGGGGGTGGTGCGCTTTTGCCCGCTGTATTCGCTGGTCGGGCTCAATACCTGTCCACTGAAGACCGGCAAATAGGCGTCGGGTCACAGTCAGGGCAGCAATTTTCTGCAACGGTGGACAGAATAGTGTTGTGAGCGCGTCCCGCAGCAGGGGCTTTCGATAGGTTGGTGAAGTCTCTTTAGGCAGAGATTCCCCTGACTACTTGAGTCAAAAGCTTGGCCAAAGGTTGGCGCGCCAGAATGTTCTATTTTTCTGATCCAGGGTTACTTTGATCCTGAGAAATAGATGCGCATCTTGATCGTTGAAGACTCCGAAACGCTGTCTGAGGCCTTGAATCGCAGTCTCAAGACCGAGGGCTACGCTTGCGATATTGCAGCGGACGGCCAGGCTGCGCTGCAATTTCTCCAAAGCTACCGCTACGACGCGATCATTCTGGATTTGATGCTGCCTCGTGTGGACGGCTTCGGAGTATTGCGGGCGTTGGGCGGCGATGCCGGAACGGCCCCTGTGCTGGTGCTTTCGGCGCGGGAACAACTCGATGACCGGGTGCGCGCGCTGGATGCGGGCGCGGATGACTACCTGACCAAGCCCTTTGAACTGGCGGAACTGCTGGCCCGGCTGCGCGCCCTGGTACGGCGCCCGGCGCAGCGCGATACGCCCGTTTTGCGCCATGGCGAACTGACCGTCGATCCGCGCTCGCGCACGGCGCGCTGGCGCGGCGATGACCTGAAGCTCACGCCCAAGGAATACGGATGCCTGGAGTTGTTGCTGCGCCGGCAGGGCGCGGTGCTGTCACGCGCACAAATTTTTGAGCACCTGTACGACAGCAGCAGCGATGCATCGGACAAAGTGGTGGAGGTCATCGTCAGTACCTTGCGCACCAAGCTTGCACAGTGCGGCCTGGATGAGTTGATCGTGACCCGGCGGGGTTTTGGGTACGTGCTGGCGTGAGCCGTGAGGACATGCGCATGAAGCCGTTTCTCGCTCCATCCAAAGATACGGCCTGGTCACTGCATCGGCGTCTGGCTGTGGGCCTGGTCTTGTGCATAGGCGGCACCTTCGCCGCCGTATTCCCGGTGTTGGATCGCCTGATCGACCGGGCGATCTACCAGCAAATGGATCTCACGCTTTCGCAGCGTGCCGCTGCCGTCGGGCGCGTACTGCAAGAACCTGATCCGCAGCAGCTCGAACGCCTGATGCCCGAATACGAGCCGGGCGGGCACACCGAGTTCTTCACCGTCTTCAACGAAGACAACGGCCAGGCCGTGTTGCGCTCGCCCAGCAGCGCGGGTGCCACACTTCCAGTGGGACTGGCGGCGCAAGGCACGCCGCGCTATTACGACGTGACGCTGCCCGACGGTCACGCAGGCCGTGCGCTCGCCACCCATGTGGCATTGCATGGCAGCCAGAACCGGCTATTGGTGGTGGCAACGGAGCGCGAGGGGTGGGATCAGACCGAGCGGCGCGTCCACTTTGCGTTGCTCATCGGCATCGCTTTGGCAACCTTGCTGGCAACCGGATCGGCGCTGCTCCTGGTACAGCGCGTCATCGTGGTGTTGCGCCGCACGGGTGCCGCGGCGGCGCGCCTGAATGCAGACCAGCCCATGCAACCGCTGGGCGGCGACTTGCCGCGTGAACTCAAGCCCTTTGCCGATGCCTTCAACCTGGGCCTGCACCACCTGTACACCGCCATCGAACGTGAGCGCCAATTCTCGCGCGACGTGGCGCACGAACTGCGCACCCCTCTGGCGGAAATCCGCACCAGCGCCGAAAGCGCACTGATCGCGGGCGACCCCACCCAGGCCCAGCACAGCCTGGGCGCCGCTGTGAGCGCTACCGCACGCATGCAACGCAGCGTGGACACCTTGCTGCTGCTGGCCCGGCTCGAATCCGGACAACACACACAGGCGCCCGATCCGCTCGATATGGCAGGGTTGGTGCGCGAACTGCTGGCCGCGTTGGCGGGAATACAGGCGCGCCGCGGGCTGACCATGCAGACCGATCTGCCGCCATCGGCCTGGGTGCAGGGCGATCTGGGCGTGATCGAACGAATCCTCTCCAACTTGCTGCGCAACGCCATGGAGTACGCACCCGATGGCGATGCGATCACCTGCCGCCTGGAGCGAGGCGATGCGGGCTGGCTTCTTTCCATCGGCAATGCCGCGCCCGATCTTCATGAAGACGACCTCGAACACCTCGGCCACCGCTTCTGGCGCAAGCAATCCGAAGGCGGCACCGCACACCATGCAGGGCTGGGATTGGCCCTAGCGTTCGCCCTGGCGCGAGCCATCGATCTGCCGCTGCGCTTCAGCCTGCAGGATGGCAGGTTGACCGCATGGCTGGGCCCCTGGGCCGCGCTGGTGTAAACCTACGGCGCCGCGCCAAAAATCGCGCCGACACCCGCCGTCATGGCCATGGCCAAGGTGCCCCACAGCGTTACCCGGGACGCGCTTTTGACTACGGAAGCGCCGCCTATCCTCGCGGCCAAGACGCCCAGCAGCGCCAGAAAGAATATGGCGGTGACAACCGTCCATGAGAGCAAGGATGGCCTCGGTGCCAGCATCACGACACCGAGTGGCAGAACCGCGCCGACGGCAAAGCTGGCGGCGGAGGCGAGCGCTGCCTGCAGTGGCTTGGCGCTGAGCGCTTCCGAGATACCCAGCTCATCGCGGGCATGTGCCCCCAGCGCATCGTGGGCCATCAATTGCGATGCGACGGTACTGGCCAGGGAGGGCTCGATCCCACGCCGGGTGTAAATGGCCGTCAGTTCCCGATGTTCGGCCTCGGGGTCTTCCGTCAGCTCACGATGTTCCCGCGCCAGGTCGGCCTTCTCCGTGTCTGCCTGAGAAAAGACCGACACGTATTCTCCGGCCGCCATGGACATGGCGCCGGCGACCAGCCCGGCCACCGCGGTTGTCATGATGCTGGCGTGACTGGCCTGCGCCGCTGCGACGCCTACCACCAGGCTAGCAGTGGAAATGATCCCATCGTTGGCGCCCAGGACGGCGGCGCGCAGCCAGCCGATGTGTTCCGTGCGGTGGCGTTCGCGGTGCATGAACTTCATGGGAATCCTCTGTTTCTCGGGTTTCTTATTGGGAGCCGTGCCCCGGCAGCATGCGCACAAACGTGTTGTCGTGGATGACGTAGTGGTGCAGCAGCGCCGCCGCCGCATGCAATCCAATCAACGCATAGCCCGCCGTGGCCAGTGTTTCGTGCAGATCCTTCAAGGGATGCGCAAGCGCTTCGTTCGTGCCCGTCAGCAGGGGCAGCGCAAAGCCGAACAGGTTGACCGGCTTGCCTGCCGTGCTCAATGCCAGCCAACCCAGCAGCGGCGCGGCAATCATCAGTGCATACAGCGCGACGTGCATGAGCCGCGCCAGCAAGGCCGGCCACCGGGGCATGGGCGGCTCGATGGGCGGCGCGGCGCCTGCCACCCAGCGCACGCACAGCCTCACCACCACCAACGCCAGGACGGACAGGCCCAGCACGAAATGGAGGGATTTCATATTCGCGCGCAATTCGCTGCCCTTGGGCGCGAAGCCGCGCAGTTCCATGCAGGCATAAACCGCAGCGAGAAGCACCAGCATCAGCCAGTGCAAGGCTATGACAGAAGTGCCATAGCGGTTTCTAGAGTTCTTGAGTATCAATTCACTTTCTCCGACACATTGATTCGATCGACACACGCGAAGCAATGCTGAGGACGCCGCACCTTGTGTGCGTATTGCACGTGTTCTCGCGTCACTCTGGCAGCTCAAGCTTTGGGCAAGCTTTGAGCGAATAAATAAATTTCAATCAAAGCTTGCCCAAAGCTTGGGCTGCAAGCATGTGGCGGTTTATCACCGCAGCAGATCGAACCGCATGCTTGGTATGTCCCCCAATACAGCGCCGCCCGAAGGCGCGCCGCAGAAAAAACATCAGCGCTTCGCCATCCCTGGTGTTGCCGCCGCCATGGTCTTGGCAGTTGCTGCGGGTGCGGGCTGGTGGATGCTTTCACGCCCCGCAAAGGAGTCAGCGGCGGAAACGCCCGCCACGGCCCCCGCCGCTGACGGACACATCACATTGGGCGTGGCGCAACAGCGCGCGCTCGGGGTGGCAACGGCGGCGGCGGACACCGCCACGCAATTGCCGGTGCCTGGCCTGCCCGCGCAAGCCGCAGCGCCGCTGGCCGCCAGCGCGCAGGTCAGCGCGCCCTACGCGGGCGTGGTCACGCGCATCCTGGTCGATGAAGGGGCTCTTGTCCGGCAAGGCCAGCCCCTGGCGCGCATCCAGAGCCGTGACGTGCTGGCCGCGCAGGGCGAACTGGCCCGCGCGCGCAGCGAGGCCACGGCGGCGGCGCTGCAAGCCAAGCGCGATGCGGCCTTGCTGACCGAGGGCATCATCCCCGCCGCTCGCAACGAGCAGTCGCAGGCGCGCGCGCAGGCCACGCAAAGCACGCTGCACCAGGCCACGGGCGCGCTGGCGCAATTGCGTCCTGTGACGGGCGGGCAGGCGGGCGAATACGAGCTGCTGGCGCCGATGGCGGGCCAGGTCGTGCGGCGGCACCTGATGCCGGGGCAGTCGGTGGCTGCGCTTGAAGCCGCCTTCGTGGTGGCCGAGGCGGGCCGCATGGACGTGAACTTCACCGCGCCGCTGCGCCTGCGCAGCGACATCAAGCCCGGCCTGCCCGTGGGCCTGCCCGATGGCAAGGTGGCCAAGGTGGTGGCGGTGGGCGCGGATGCCGACCCCGCCAGCCAGAGCCTGCGCGTGCGCGCCGGCATCGAAGGGCAGACGGCGCTCGCTGTGGGTCAGCAATTCAGCGTGAGCCTGCTGCTGCCCGCGCCTGCGGGCGCATTGGCCGTGCCGCCGTCGGCCTTGCTGCCCGCCGGGCAGAGGCATGTTCTGTATGTGGCGAGCTATGCGGCGGGCGGAGAGAAGGGGGCGATCCGCGTCCGCGCCGTAGCCGTGCAGTTGCTGGGCGGGGACGAAGCCGTCAGCGTAGTGGTGCCCGATTCCAAGGGCGGCCCTGCCTTGCTGATGAGCGGTGAGCAGGTCGTCACGCACGGCACGGCGCTGCTCAAGTCCATGCTGCCGCTGCAGTGAGGGGGCCGGGCATGCTCTCTCGTCTCATCGAGTTTTCCTTGCGCCAGCGGCTGCTGGTGCTGCTGGCCGTGCTTGCCCTCGCGGGCGCGGGCGTGGCCTCGTTCCTGCAACTGCCGATCGACGCCTACCCGGACATCTCGCCCACGCAGGTCAAGCTGATCCTGAAAGTGCCGGGCATGACGCCCGAAGAGGTCGAATCGCGTGTCATCGCACCGCTGGAGATGGAGCTGCTGGGCGTGCCGCGCGGCGTGATGCTGCGCTCCACGGCCAAGTACGCCATCGCCGACATCACGCTGGACTTTGCCGAGGGCAGCGACATCTACTGGGCGCGCCAGCAGGTGGCCGAGCGCTACGCTGCCGTCGCGGGCAGCCTGCCCGAGGGCGTGAGTGGCGGGCTGGCGCCGATCTCCACGCCGCTGTCGGACGTGTTCATGTTCACCATCGAGGGCGGCCCGCTGTCCTTGAGCGAGCGGCGCACCCTGTTGGACTGGACGCTGCGCCCCGCCTTGCGCACGCTGCCCGGCGTGGCCGACATCAACGTGCTGGGCGGCCAGGCCGCCAGCTTTGCTGTGGTGCCAGACCGCGCACGCCTGTCCGCCGCCGGGATGAGCTTCGCCGACGTGGTGACGGCCGTCAGCCGCAACAACCGCAACGACGGCGCAGGCCGCCTGGACGCGGGAGAGAACGCGCTGATCGTGCGCTCGGAAGGCGCGATCCGCAGCGCGGAGGATCTGTCGCGCGTCGTGCTGCGCGCCGCCACGGCCAGCGCGCCTGCCGTGCGCGTGGGCGATGTGGCCGCCGTGCGCATGGAGGGGCTGACCCGCTACGGCGCCGTCAGCCGTGACGGCCAGGGCGAGGCGGTAGAGGGCATCGTCGTGGCGCTGCGCGGCGCTGATGCCTCGACGCTGGTGAAGGCAATCCGCGCGCGCCTGGATGAACTCGCGCCCAGCCTGCCGCCGGGCGTGAAGGTGGTGCCCTTCTACGACCGCAGCACGCTCATCCAGCGCGCGGTGGGCACGGTGGAAAGCGCGCTGATCGAAGCGACGGTGCTGGTCGTCGTGCTGCTGCTGCTTTTCCTGGGCGAGATGCGCGCGGCGCTGGTGGTCGCGCTGATGGTGCCGCTGGCCGCACTGGGCACCTTCCTGCTGATGCGCATCGCGGGCATGAGCGCCAACCTGATGAGCCTGGGCGGGCTGGCCATCGCCATCGGCATGCTGGTCGATGCCGCCGTGGTGGTGGTGGAAAACGCCGTCAGCCGCCTCGATCCGCACGCTCATGGGGAAGGCGGCGCGCAACTGCCGCGCCTGCACCGCGTGTTCGCCGCCGCGCGCGAGGTGGCCCTGCCCGTGGCCTCGGGCATCCTCATCATCTGCCTGACCTTCGTGCCGCTGCTGACCTTGCAGGGGCTGGAAGGCAAGCTGTTCGCGCCCGTGGCGCTGACCATCGTGTTCGCGCTGGGCGTCTCACTGCTGCTGTCGCTCACGCTGGTGCCGGTGCTGTCGTCGCTACTGCTCAAGGCGCATGCGCACCGCGAGCCCTGGGTGATGCGCGGCGCGCTGCGCCTGTACCGCCCGGTGCTGGATGCCGCGCTGGCCCACCCGCTGCGGGCCACAGCCGTGGCGCTGGCGGCCCTGGTGCTGGGCGTGGTGGCCTACCTGGGCACCGGCAAGGCCTTCA
This sequence comes from Stenotrophomonas sp. S4, assembly GCF_054187805.2. NCBI lineage: Bacteria > Pseudomonadati > Pseudomonadota > Gammaproteobacteria > Lysobacterales > Lysobacteraceae > Stenotrophomonas > Stenotrophomonas sp. S4. Next base: position 3,091,827 of record NZ_CM196188.1, read on the forward strand.
TGCCGACGATGGACGAGGGCGACATCCTGCTGCAGTTGCAGAAGCCGCCCTCCATCGGGCTGAACCGCTCGCGCGACATCGACCTGGCCGTGCAGAAAGCCATCCTGGCCAAAGTGCCCGAAGTGCAGCACAGCATCGCCCGCGTCGGCTCGGACGAACTGGGGCTTGATCCCATGGGCCTGAACGAAACCGATATGTTCATGCAACTCGGCGACCGCAAGACATGGCGCATGGACAAGGAAGCGCTGGGCGAAGAAATCCGCAAGGTGATGGCGGCCTTCCCCGGCCTGGACTTCGGCTTCACCCAGCCCATCGAGATGCGCGTCTCCGAAATGCTCACCGGCAGCCGTGGCGACGTGGCCATCAAGCTCTTCGGCCCCGACCTGAACACCCTGGGCGAACTGGCCGTGCGCGTTGCGGCCAGCGTCGAGAAAGTGCCCGGCGCGCGCGACGTGCTGACGCAGGCCAGCGACCACGTCGAGTACCTGCAGGTGAAGGTGGATGCACAAGCTGCGGGCCGTGCAGGCCTGGCGGTAACGGCCGTGCAGGACGAGTTGCGCGCGCAGCTCGAAGGCGTGCCAGCGGGCATGGTCATCGAAGCCAACCGGCGCACGCCCATCGTCGTGCGCGGCGATGCGCAACTGCGCGGCTCGGCCGAGCGCTTCAAGGACTTGCGGCTGGCCCGCAGCGGCTCAGCCGGCTCCGGCGACGCTGGCGACATTCCCCTTACATCACTGGCCGCCATCACCACCACCCAAGGCCCGGTGCTGGTGCGGCGCGAGAGCGGCTCGCGCTTCGCGTTGATCCAGTCCATGGTGAGCGGGCGCGATCTGGTGGGCTTTGTGGAGGAAGCCCGCGCCGCCGTGGCGCGCGACGTCCCCCTGCCCGCAGGCTACCGGCTGGAATGGGGCGGCCAGTTCGAGAACCAGCAGCGCGCGGCTGCCCGCCTGGGGCTGGTGGTGCCGGTGTCGCTGGCGATGATCTTCTTCGTGTTGTTCATGACCTTCGGCTCCGTGCGTCAGGCGGTGCTGATCCTGGGCAACGTGCCCTTCGCCCTGGTCGGCGGCATGGCCGCGCTGTGGGTGTCGGGGCAGTACCTGTCGGTGCCCGCATCGGTGGGCTTCATCGCCCTGCTGGGCATCGCCGTGCTCAACGGGCTGGTGCTGGTCACGCACTTCAACCATCTGCACGCGCTGGGCCTGCCCATGGAGCAGGTGGTGCGAGAAGGCTCGCTGCGCCGCCTGCGCCCGGTGCTGATGACCGCTTCCATCACCGCCTTCGGCCTGGTGCCCCTGTTGCTGTCCACCGGGCCGGGCTCGGAGATCCAGCGCCCGCTGGCCATCGTGGTGATCGGCGGGCTGGTCAGCTCCACCGCGCTCACGTTGGTGCTGCTGCCGGTGCTGTACCGGCGCTTTGGGCAATTGACAACAAAAGGAGCCGCCGCATGAGTGCGCCGCACAGCACCGAATGGGTGCGCCTGAACCTGGTGTTCCCCCCTGCGCTGGAAGACGCCGTGACGGACGCCCTGATGGCTGATCCGACGCTGCCCGGCTTCACGCTGCTGCACGCCGAGGGGCACAGCAGCGACTTCGCACACGCCTCCATCCGCGAGCAGGTGCGTGGCCGCGTTGACCGGCGCGTGCTGTGGGTCGTGATCGAGCGCGAGCGCGTGGATGGCCTGCTGGCCGCGCTGCGCCAGCGGATTGCATCCAGCGACGTGCGCTGGTGGATGGAGCCTGTCATGGCAATGGGGCGGCTGGTATGAAGTTTCTCTCCCCTTGCGCGGCAGCGGTGCTGGCCTGCATCCCCTGGTGGGCGCTGGCGCAGGAACCAGCGCCCCAATGGCTCCCCCCGCCCGATCAAGTTCACGCCACCCTGCAGGCGCAACCCACCGTGCGCGCGGCGGCCGAGCGCTTGCAGGCCGCAGCGGCTACCCAGCGCGCCCTGGAGGTGGGCAGCCACGAATTCCAGGCCAATTCGGGTCTCCAGCGCCGCAACGTGACCACCGAGCAGCGCCGCTACAACGAATGGGAATTGGGCATCAGCCGCACGATCCGCCTACCGGGAAAGGCCCGGCTGGATCGAGAAATCGGCAGCAGCACCCGCAGCGTGGCTGAGCTGCGCCTGGAAGATGCCGAACACCAAGTCGCCCGCCGCCTGCTCGATGCCTGGATGGGCTGGTTGCGCAGCAGCGCCGTGGCCGAAGAGACGGCGGCGCAGGATCAACTGCTTTCCCGCGAACGCGACGCCCTGGCCCGCCGCGTGACCCTCGGTGATGCGGCACGGCGCGAGATGGACGTGCTGGACGCCGAGCGCGCCACCCAGGCCGCGCAGGCCCTGATGGCGCGCGACGCCGCACTGGCGGCGCGACAAACCCTGGCCCTGGGGTTCCCCGAGATCACCGTGCCCCCCGCCTTGCCAGCGCTGCCCGAGCCGCAGGAGCTGCCTGACGGCCCGCAGGCCTGGCAGGCGCGCATCGTCCGGGAAAGCGCCGAGATCGCGATTGCCAACGGCGAAACCACGCGCCTGTTCAAGGTGGCCGAACGCACGCGCGCCGAGCGCACGCCCGACCCGACCGTGGGCGTGCGCGTCCTGTCTGATCGCGGCGGCACCGAGCGCGTCGTGGGCGTGGTGCTCTCCATTCCCTTCGGCACGGACTACCGCAGCGCCCGAGCCGCCACGGAGAGCGCCAACGCCGCAGCCGCCGAAGCCGAGGCAGCCGATGTGCGGCGCGCCATCGAGCAAGGCGCGTGGCTGGCCGTCCAAGCCGCGCAAAGCAAGCGCGCGCAATGGCAATCGCACCAGCAGGCGCTGGCTGCACAGGTCGCCGCCAACACCCGCACGCGCCGGGCCTGGGAACTGGGCGAGGCCCCGCTCGGCGAATACCTGCTGTCCCTGCGCAGCCTACGGCAGGCCCGCCTGGCGGAAACACAGGCGCGGGTGGATGCGCTGCAAGCGGCGATGCTGGTGCGCATCGATGCGCATGCGATGTGGCACTCGGAGGGTGAAGGCCATGGTGAAAACAGTGCTCACGCGGTTTCGCCATGACGGAGGGCGCGTCGGCTCAATCACCGAAAGTCGCATCCCGAAATTCCGGGGCCAGCAGAGATCATTCAGGTGAGATGAGAGCACCGTCTGCAGCACACATCATGCTTAAACCACATTGATGGTGAGCCAAGGAGGAAGGAATGGAGCTAAGACTGCGCAGCTTTCTTGCCGTGGCCGAAGAGCTTCATTTCGCGCGTGCAGCCGAGAGACTTCATGTGGAGCAACCTGCGTGTTGCGAGCGAAGACCGCTATATCGGTCGAGTCGGCGGGAGGTGCCATCGCCCAAGGAGATAGCTGATGGAGCTTCGTCATTTACGCTGTTTTCAGGCCGTGGCCGAAGAACTCCACTTCGCCCGTGCTGCCGAGCGGTTGCATATCGACCAGTCGCCGCTGTCCCGCACCATCAAGGAACTGGAGGAGGAACTCGGCGCGCGTCTGTTCGTTCGCACCACGCGCAGCACGCAACTGACCCGCGCGGGACGACTGTTCCTGGAGCACGTCTCGCGTGTCTTCGCAACGCTGGATCAAGCCCGCGATAGCGTCAAGGCCGCAGCCAACGGGTTTCATGGTCAATTGCGCATTGCCTTGTCAGATGGCATCACGCCGTCGCGCTTGCCAGCGCTGTTGGCGCGCAGTCGTGAGGAGAATCCAGAGGTGGAAATCCGGCTGTTCGAGGTGTCGCTGGATCAACAAATTAAGGGACTTCATAGCGACCTGTATGACGCTGGCTTCTCGATGGCTGAAGATGCAGGCGATGGCATCGTGGTCAGTCCCGCGTGGGATGACGAGTTGATGGTGGCGGTGCCGGCCCGCCATCCCGTGCTCGCCTTCAAACAAGTTCCGTTGAAAGAAGTGTTGCGCTACCCGCTGGCGTTGGGCGATCCGGCAGTCTGCGAAGGCCACGCGCGGCAGGTCGATCGTTTCCTGCGCAAGCTCGATCAGGAGCCGCTGATCGCGCAGCGCGTGGCAACCTTCGACGTGATGATGACTTTGGTTTCTGCTGGCTTGGCCTTGGGTCTGGCGGGCGAGGCGCATATCGCTTCCAGTCGCGAGCCAGGTGTCGTGGCCCGCCGCCTGGCTGGCAAGCCCCCCATGCTCACGACCTATCTGCTACGCCGCGATGCAGAGCCATCCGAGATGTTGGCTCGGTTCATCGAACGTGTGGCCTTCATTGATTCGGCAGACGGCATCGACACTGCCGACGACGCCTAAGCCATCCGATGAAAGGACTGGAATCATGAACAGAATGATGCTGCTGATACTCGCCGCCGCACTGACCGCATGTGGCCCGTCTCAACCTTCGGAAACCGTGGATTTCCTCGTGGCTCATCCCGAGCGCATCAAGGAGATTCAACGGCAATGCAAGGAAGATCGCACAAAGGTTGGCGATGAACTTTGCCGCCGTGCCGCCGAAGCCGCCAATCGGCGTTTCTTCGGTGATCGACCTGAACAGAAGTCCAAATAACTTCATCGCAGTCGTCTCGCTGCGACGAAATTCGCACTGTTACCCCATCACGCCGCAACGCGCTCGCGTCTGCGGCGTTTTTATTGTCTTCGCTCCTGCAAGAAATCAGGCTTTTTCGGCCTAAATCACCGCCATAACGGCCTTTGACCGGCCTGTACGCACGCCTTGATCCTCAGTGCTGCGGCACCTCCGTGTGCCGTGATTGGAGGCGAGGTTATGCAAGGGACGAACGTGCTGTTCGGTCAGATTGCCGTCGTATTCGGCATCGTGATCGCCGGCGTGTGGACAGCCACACAATGGACAGCCGCCGCCCTGGGCTACCAGCTACGCCTTGGCTCGCCCTGGTTCGACTTCTTCGGCACGCCGGTCTATCACCCCTGGCGGCTGTTCGAGTGGTGGTTCTTCTTCGACGCCTACGCGCCGCGCGTCTTTGACATCGGCGGCGCCATCGCGGGCGGTAGCGGCCTGGTGGCCGTGCTGGTGGCCATCGGCATGTCGATCTGGCGCTCGCGGCAATCGCGCCTGGTCACGACCTACGGCTCGGCGCGCTGGGCGAACGCGGACGACATTCGCAAGGCAGGGCTCACGCAACCTGCCGGTGTGTTCCTCGGCCAACACGAACGCCAGTACCTTCGGCATGAAGGCCCGGAACACGTCCTGACCTTCGCGCCCACCCGCTCGGGCAAAGGTGTCGGTCTGGTGGTGCCGACCTTGTTGAGCTGGCCTGCGTCAGCCGTCATCCACGACATCAAGGGCGAGAACTGGAGCATCACCGCGGGCTGGCGATCGCGCTTCTCGCATTGCCTGCTGTTCAACCCCACCGATGCGAAGTCGGCGGCCTACAACCCGCTGCTGGAGGTGCGGCGCGGCGCGCATGAAGTACGCGACGTGCAGAACATCGCGGACATCCTGGTCGATCCCGAGGGTGCGCTGGAGCGCCGCAATCACTGGGAGAAGACTTCGCACGCGCTGCTGGTCGGCGCCATCTTGCATGTGCTTTATGCCGGCGAGGACAAGACGCTACGCGGCGTCGCTAACTTCCTTTCCGATCCGGCTTGCCCATTCGAGCTGACGCTGCACCGGATGATGACCACGCCGCATCTCGGCGATGGCCCGCATCCCGTGGTGGCATCCGCCGCTCGCGAAGTCCTCAACAAGAGCGACAACGAGCGGTCGGGCGTGCTGTCCACCGCCATGTCGTTCCTGGGCCTCTACCGCGACCCTACGGTGGCCGAAGTCACGTCGCGTTGCGACTGGCGCATTGCCGACTTGATCGCGGCCGAGCATCCGGTGTCGCTGTACCTCGTGGTACCGCCTTCAGATATTTCGCGGACGAAGCCGCTCATTCGCCTGATCCTCAACCAGATCGGCCGGCGACTCACCGAATCGCTCGACGGCTCTGACGGCATCGCACGCCGCCACAAGCTGCTGCTGATGCTCGACGAGTTCCCGGCGCTCGGGCGGCTCGACTTCTTCGAGACGGCACTGGCCTTCATGGCGGGCTATGGCATTCGCAGCTTTCTCATCGCGCAGTCGCTCAATCAGATCGACAAGGCGTATGGGCAGAACCATTCGATTCTGGACAACTGCCATGTCCGCGTGACGTTCGCCACCAACGACGAACGCACGGCCAAGCGGATCTCCGAAACGCTGGGCACCGCAACCGAACTGCGCGCCCAGCGCAACTACGCGGGCCACCGGCTCGCGCCGTGGCTGGGGCATCTGATGGTGTCGCGCCAGGAAACCGCGCGCCCGCTGCTGACGCCGGGCGAAGTGATGCAGCTTCCGCCTGACGAAGCCGTGGTGATGGTGTCCAGCGTGGCGCCGATCAAGGCCAAAAAGCTGCGCTACTACGCGGACAGCAATTTCAAGCGGCGTGTGCTGCCGCCGCCCGTGCTTGCGGCCGAGCGCTATGCCGACGTGCCGCCATCGCGGGCCGACGACTGGAGCGGGCTGGCGATTCCCGCCGTGCCCGCCGCACCGGCCACTGCACCGGCTGATGGCCTGGAGCACTTGAGTTCGGCCGACGACGGCGGCGGCCCGCGCCGTCAGCCCGAACTCTCCGAAACCGTCGCCTACGACCCCGAACTGGCCGCGTCCGCAGCCGACCTCGGGTTGCTCGATGACGACGACGACCTGCCGCTTCCCCTTCCTCGCCAGCTTGATCCGGCCATGCAGCGCATGGCCCGGCTGGCTTCCCTCGACCCCAACGACGGAATCGAGTTATGAGCCACTACCGCCTCAACCTGTTCATCCAGCCGGAGCACGCCAAGCGTCTGGACGAGCTGGCCGCCAAGAAAGGCGTATCGAAATCCAGCATCGTCGCAGCGGCGCTCGCATCGTGGCTGTCGCCCGATGCTGCCGACCAGCGCGAGGCAGCGATTGCCAAGCGGCTTGATCGCCTGTCGCGCCATGCTGAGCGGCTGGAGCGCGACCAGAACATCCAGATCGAAACGCTGGCGCTGTTCATCCGCTACTTCCTCACGGTCAGCACTCCAGTTCCCGAGGCGCACCAAGACGCGGCGCGTGCCCAGGGCAAGGCGCGCTTCGAGCAGTTCGTGGAGCAGTTGGGCCGCCACCTGCTGCGCGGGCGCAGCCTGGTGCGTGACGTGGTGGAGGAACTGCACCCCGACCCGATGCGGATGGATGACGCGGCGGCAGTTGCCGAAGCGCAGGAGCGTGCCTCATGAGCGCCGTTCCCTCGTCCTTCGCCACCTCGCTCGACCGCCGCATCCAGATGCTCCGCACGGCGATGGGGCCGCTGATCGCCGCCGCGCTCGAAGACCCGGACGTGGTGGAAGTCATGCTCAATCCTGATCGCACCCTTTGGGTGGATCGGCTTTCATCGGGCCGCGCGCCGATGGGCGTTGAACTGTCCGAAGCGGACGGCGAACGGATCATTCGCCTTGTCGCCGCCCACGTTGGCGCAGAAGTCCATCGCGGCCAGCCGTTGCTGTCCGCCGAGCTGCCCGAAACCGGCGAGCGCTTCGAGGGCATCTTGCCGCCGGCAGCGCCGGGGCCGGCCTTCGCGCTGCGCAAGCGCGCCATCGGAGTGATCCCGCTGGAGCGGTACGTCATCGACGGGATGATGACCAGCGCGCAGGCGGGCTTTCTCGTTCGCGCCGTGCGCGAGCGGCAGAACGTGTTGATCGCCGGGGCTACCAGCAGCGGCAAGACCACGCTCGCCAATGCGCTGCTGGCCGAAATCGCCGCGACGGGCGACCGCGTGCTGGTGCTCGAAGACACGGTGGAGCTGCAATGCGCGGCCCGCGACCACGTTCCGCTGCGCACGCGGGCGGGCGTGGTGTCGATGACCGAGCTGGTGCGCTCGTCCATGCGCCTGCGCCCGGATCGCGTCGTCGTTGGCGAAGTGCGCGGCGCCGAGGCGCTGGATCTCATCAAGGTGTGGGGCACCGGCCATCCGGGCGGCATCGCCACGATCCACGCCGGCTCCGCGCTGGGCGCGCTGCTGCGCCTTGAGCAACTGATTCTCGAAGTGGCGGTGAACCCGCCCCGTGCGCTGATCGCGGAAGCGGTCAACGTGGTCATCCACATCGCCGGGCGCGGACGCAAGCGCCGCATCGAGAGCATCGCCCGCGTCGTCGGTTTCGACGGCGTGGGTTACCGACTGGCGGATGCGATGGAAACACCGTTTCCCGAGCTGCCGCCACTTCCCGATGCCGCACCCGCTGCGGCGACTTCCCCATCCCTCGACCTTTCTGGAGAACTGCCATGACGCACGTTGATGCTTTCCGTATTTCTGTAAATCCGCTTTCCCGCCGCTACAGTCCCGCGCGGCTGGATGGCCTGGCTCGCCCGGCCATGCAGGGCTTGATGCTCGCGGCGCTGATGCTGCTGCTTGCGGGCACGGCCCAGGCCGCCGGTTCTTCGATGCCCTGGGAAGGCCCGCTGCAATCCATCCTCGAATCCATCCAGGGGCCAGTGGCGCGCATCGTCGCGGTCATCATCATCATCGCCACGGGCCTGGCGCTGGCCTTCGGCGATACGTCTGGCGGATTCCGCAAGCTGATCCAGATCGTGTTTGGCCTGTCCATCGCGTTCGCGGCTTCGAGCTTCTTCCTGTCGTTCTTCAGCTTCTCGGGCGGGGCCGTCGTATGAGTGCCCCGGACACCTGCGCGGCCGGGTTCGAGGTGCCGCTGCATCGCTCGCTCACCGAGCCGATCCTGCTGGGCGGCGCACCGCGCACCGTGGCGATCGCCAACGGTACGTTGGCCGCCGCTGTCGGGCTGGGCCTGCAACTGTGGATTCCCGGTGTCGTGCTCTGGATCGTCGGCCATTCGCTGGCGATGTGGGGCGCGCGCGTCGATCCGCAGTTCATGGCCGTGTTCGCGCGGCACATCAAACACCGCCCGCTGCTGGACGTGTAGAGGAGGACGCCGCGATGCTGAACCTCGCCGAATACCGCCAGCGCCCGGCCTTGCTTGCCGACTGGCTGCCCTGGGCCGGACTGGCGGCGCCGGGTGTCGTCTTGAACAAGGACGGCAGCTTCCAGCGCACGGCGCGCTTTCGTGGCCCCGACCTCGATAGCGCGACGCAGGGCGAGCTGATCGCCACATCGGCGCGCTTGAACAACGCGCTGCGCCGCCTGGGTTCGGGCTGGGCGCTGTTCATCGAAGCCGAGCGCCGGTCTGCCGCCGACTACCCGCACTCCGATTTCCCCGAACCGCTGTCCTGGCTGGTCGATGAAGAACGCCGCGCCGCTTTCGAGGATTCGGGCAACCACTTCGAGAGCGGCTATCACCTGACGCTGGCCTACCTGCCGTCCGAGGAATCCCGTGCCCGCGCCGCGGGCCTGCTGTATGAAAACCGTCCGACCGAAGGCGTGGATTGGCGCGAACGGCTGCACGCCTTCGTCGCTGAAACGGATCGCATCTTCGATCTGCTCGATGGCGTGATGCCGGAAATCGCATGGCTTGATGACAGCCAGACGTTGACCTACCTGCATTCGACCGTCTCGACGCGCCGCTACCGCGTCGGCGTTCCCGAAGTGCCGTTCCACATCGACGCGCTGCTGACCGATTCCGCATTGGTCGGCGGCCTGGCGCCCATGCTGGGCGACCAGCACCTGCGCGTGGTGTCGGTACGGGGCTTCCCGACCTCGACCTGGCCGGGGATTCTGGACGACCTCAACCGCCTGGGATTTGCGTATCGCTGGTCAACCCGATTCTTGTGCCTCGACAAATCCGAGGCGGAACGGGAGTTGGGGCGCCTGCGCCGCCAATGGTTCGCCAAGCGCAAGAACGTCATCGCGCTGTTGCGCGAAACGATCTTCCAGCAGGAAAGCCCGCTGGTCGATACGGACGCCAACAACAAGGCCGCCGACGCCGATGCTGCCTTGCAGGAGCTGGGCAGCGATCAAGTCGCCTTCGGCTACCTGACGGCGACCGTCACCGTCATGGACGCGGACGCCGCCGTGGCCGACGAGAAGCTGCGCATGGTGGAGCGCGTCATCCAGGGCCGGGGCTTCGTCACCATCCCCGAAGCGCTCAACGCCGTGGATGCGTGGCTTTCGTCCATTCCGGGCAACGCATACGCCAATGTCCGCCAGCCCATCGTCTCGACGCTGAACCTGGCGCACATGATGCCGGTGTCGGCGGTATGGGCCGGCCAGGAGCGCAATGCGCATCTCGATGGGCCGCCGCTGATCGTCACGCGCACAGACGGCGCCACGCCGTTCCGGCTGGTGACGCACATCGGCGACGTGGGCAACACGCTGGTGGTTGGCCCCATCGGCATGGGCAAGTCGGTGCTGCTGGCGACGATGGCGATGCAGTTCCGCCGCTATCGCGGCTCGCGCATCTTCGCCTTCGATATGGGGCGCTCGATCCGTGCGGCCATCCTGGGCATGGGCGGCGAGCACTACGACCTGGGCGCGGATGACGAGATCGCCTTCCAGCCGCTGGCCCGCATCGACCGCGAGGGCTACCGCACCTGGGCCAGCGAATGGGTCGAAGGCCGCCTACTGCACGAAGGCGCGGCCGTCGGCCCGGACGAGAAGGCGGCCATCTGGTCTGCGCTGGGGAGCCTGGCCAGCGCGCCGGTGGAGCAGCGCACGCTCACGGGCCTGACGGCCTTGCTGCAATCGAACACCTTGCGCCAGGCACTCGCGCCCTATGTCCTGGGCGGTGCGCACGGCAGGCTGCTGGATGCCGACCACGACCGCCTCGGCACGGCCGACGTGCAGGCGTTCGAGATGGAGGAGCTGATGCACAGCAAGGCCGCTGTGCTCGCGGTGCTGCGCTATCTGTTCGCGCGCTTCGAGGAGCGGTTGGATGGTGCGCCCACGCTGCTGATCCTCGATGAAGCGTGGTTGTTCCTCGATGACCCGGTGTTTGCGGCGCGCATCCGCCAGTGGCTCAAGACGCTGCGCAAGAAGAACGTCAGCGTCATCTTCGCCACGCAGTCGCTCGCGGACGTGAAGGACTCGGCCATCGCTCCGGCCATCATCGAAAGCTGCGCGAGTCGGATTTTCTTGCCGAACCCACAAGCGACCGAACCGCAGATTCGCACGATCTACGAGGGCTTCGGCCTCAACAGCCGACAGATCGAGATCGTCGCCACCGCGCAACCCAAGCGCGACTACTACTACCAATCCCGCCTCGGCAACCGCGTGTTCGACCTCGACCTGGGGCCGACGACGCTGGCCTTCGCGGGCGCTTCCACGCCGCAAGACCAGCGCGACATAGACCGCGTGCTGCTGGACGCCGGCGTGCCCGGCTTCGCGGGCGCTTGGCTGCGCCATCGCGGCCTCGATTGGGCGGCTGACCTGCTGCCCTCGTTCCCCGGCCTCGCGCCGGGTTCCCTCCGTACCGCTGACCACCCCCAGGAGAACCAACCATGAAATTGCATACCCCCAAGCTCGCCGCGTTGACCGCCGCCTGCGTGCTCGCCTTCGGCATCGCACAGCCTGCGCACGCGCTGTTCGGCGTCGGCGACATCGTGCTCGACCCGACCAATCTGGTGCAAAACACGCTCACGGCGGTTCGCACACTGGAGCAGATAAATAACCAGATCCGCCAGCTCCAGAACGAAGCGCAAATGCTCATCAACCAGGCGCGCAATCTGGCCAGCCTGCCGTCCAGCGTGGTCGGCCAGTTGCGCGCGAACCTGGCGACCACCCAGCGACTGATCGCGCAGGCCAAGGGCTTGGCCTACGACGTGACGAGCATCGACCGCGAGTTCGCGCGTCTGTATCCCGAGAAGTACGCCGCCACGGTGAGCGGCAATCAGATGTACCTCGATGCGCAAGAGCGTTGGAAGAACACGCTCAATGGCCTGCAAACCACGATGCAGATGCAGGCCCAGGCGTCGCAGAACCTGAGCGACGACGAAAGCGTGCTGGCCGACCTGGTGGGCAAGAGCCAATCGGCCGAGGGTGCGCTGCAAGCGATGCAGGCCATGAACCAGTTGCTGGCCTTGCAGGCCAAGCAGTCGATCCAGACGCAGCGCCTGCAGATCACGCAAGACCGCGCGGCCTCGCTGGAGCTGGCACGGCAGGCCGCGGCCACGGAACGCGGGCGCGAGGTGACGCGCCGCTTCCTGGGCGAAGGCACGCCGTACACGCCGCAGCCCGTCAATTTCTACAACCGCTGACGGAGGCTGCCATGCAACGCACGCCCGTCGTGTTCGCCTTCGCCGTTCATGCGCTGGTGCTGGCCGGCTGTGACCGGCCGCAGCAGTTGCCGGTGAATGCGCTCGCCGCCGACCCGGCCCGGCTGCACGCGCTGCGCGCGCAGTGCCGCACGGGCGCGCACGACGGCGCGTTTTGCGCGCAGGTGGCTCAAGCCGACCTGCGGCGCTTTCTCTCCGGCCAGGCCGGGCCGGGCGAGTACCAGACGCTCGCCGACCTGCCACCGATTCCGCCCAGCTTCGATGAACCCACCGATGCCGATGCGCCTGGGCAGGAGGACTCGCCATGAACGACGTAACGATCATCGACCGTTTCCTCGACACCTTCTCGCGCTACATCGACTCGGGCTTTGGCCTGTTGCACGGCGAAGTGGCGTTTCTGACCGCCACGCTGATCGTCATCGACATGACGCTCGCCGGGCTGTTCTGGGCGATGGGCCATGCCGCCGGCCAGGGCGAGGACGTGATTGCCAAGCTGATCCGCAAGGTGCTGTACGTCGGCGCCTTCGCCTACATCATCGGCAACTTCAACTGGCTGGCCGGCATCGTGTTCCGCTCATTCGCCGGGCTGGGCCTGACGGCCAGCGGCTCGACGTTGAGCATGGAGAACTTCCTGCAACCGGGCCGGCTGGCGAAAGTCGGCATCGACGCCGGGGCGCCGATCCTGAAACAGATCGGCGACATGGCGGGCTTTCCCGAAGTGTTCGTGAACATCACGCCCATCGTCGTGATGTTCCTCGCGTGGCTGATCGTCCTGCTGTGCTTCTTCGTGCTGGCGATCCAGCTTTTCATCACGCTGATCGAGTTCAAGCTGACCACGCTCGCGGGCTTCGTGCTGGTGCCGTTCGCGCTGTGGAACAAGACGGCGTTCCTCGCCGAGAAGGTACTGGGCAACGTGGTGTCGTCAGGCATCAAGGTGCTGGTGCTCGCGGTCATCGTGGGCATCGGTTCCGGGCTGTTCGCCGAGTTTCAGGTGCAGCCGGCCGAGCCATCCATCGACCACTCCGTGGTCGTGATGCTGGCCTCGCTGACGCTGTTGGCCTTGGGCATCTTCGGGCCGGGCATTGCGACCGGGCTGGTGTCCGGCGGGCCGCAGCTCGGCGCGGGTGCGATGGCCGGTGCCGCGCTGGGCGCGGCCGGTGCTGCTGTTGCCGTGGGCGCTGCGGCCACGGGCGTCGGCGGCGCAGTAGCCGCCGGGGCGCGCATGGCGCCCGCAGCCGCCAAGTTGGCGGGCAGCGGAGCGCGGGCCGCCACCGGAGCCGCCAGCAGCGCCCGGTCAGCGTTTCAGGCGGGTTCTGCATCCGCCGGCGGCGGCCTCAAGGGCGCTGCCGCTGGCGTGGGCAATGTCGCCAAGACCGGCGCGCAGGCAGCCGGGCAGAAGGTGGCCGAGGGCGCACGCTCGATGAAGGAGCGTGTCGCCGCTGCCTTCCGGCCCGACGACGCCGGATCGGCGTCGGGGGCCGGTGCCGCGCAGGCGGCGAACGAGCCGACCCCATCCACTGCGCAACCCGCCTGGGCCAAGCGCCTGCATCGCAGGCAGCAGCTCACCCATGCCGCGACGACCGCCGCCCACACGCTGCGCGGGGGCGACGGCGGCAGCTCCAGCCAGGGGCCAAGCCTTCGTGATTCCGATTCCTGATCCACAAGGAGAACTCCCATGCGATTCAAAAGACCGCAGGTGCGCTATGCCGATACACCGCAGCCTGCCACCCCGTACCAAACCGCCGCCCAGGTCTGGGACGAGCGCATCGGCTCGGCGCGCGTGCAGGCGAAGAACTGGCGCTTCATGGCCTTTGGCTGTCTCACGCTGGCCGTGCTGATGGCTGGTGGCCTGGTTTGGCGTTCGGCGCAGTCCATCGTGACGCCCTACGTCATCGAGGTGGACAACGCGGGCCAGGTGCGTGCTGTCGGCGAAGCCGCCACGCCGTACCGGCCCAGCGATGCGCAGATCGCGTACCACCTGGGCCGCTTCATCGGCCTGGTGCGCTCGCTGTCCATCGACCCGATCGTGGTGCGCCAGAACTGGCTCGATGCCTATGACTACACCACCGACAAGGGCGCCGTGGTGCTCAACGAGTACGCCCGCGTGAACGATCCGTTCGCGCGCATCGGCAAGGAGTCGGTGACGGTGCAGATCACCAGCGTGACCCGCGCCAGCGACACGTCTTTCAACGTGCGCTGGACGGAGACGCGCTTTGTGAACGGCGCGCTGGATCGCACCGAACGCTGGAACGCCGTGGTTTCCATCGTGCAGCAGACGCCGCGCACCGAGCAGCGGGTGCGCAAGAACCCCTTGGGCATCTACGTCAACGGGCTGTCGTGGAGCCGCGAACTGGAAGGAAACGAAGGAACCAAGCCATGAATACACATTTCCGTAAATCCGCCTTGCCGGTGATCCTGCTGGCATCCACCGTCCTGTTTGCAGGCTGCGCTTCGCAGGGCAAGCCGCCGCCGTCCATTTCGCTCGATGAGCCGGTGCAGGCCCAGCCGCTGCCGGAGCCGCCTGCGCCTGTGGAAGTAGTGGCCGTGCCGCGGGTGCTGCCGATGCCGGCGCAGATGAAACCTGTGCCGGATGCCAAGCCCACGCCGGAACCCGCCGATGAAACCTTGCGCGTGACCCGCGCCAACGCCGAGGCGCGTATCGCGCCCACGCGCGAGGGCTACGTCAACGCGATCCAGGTGTGGCCCTTCACAGACGGCGCGCTGTACCAGGTCTATGCGGCCGTGGGCCGCGTGACGGTGATCGCGCTCCAGCCCGGTGAGGAACTGGTGACGGTGGCCGCCGGCGATACCGTGCGCTGGATCGTGGGCGACACATCGAGCGGCAGCGGTGATGCGCTGCGCGTCAACGTGATGGTCAAGCCCATCCGCTCGGGCTTGAAGACCAATCTCGTCATCACCACCAGCCGCAGGACGTACCTGCTGGAGCTGACCTCGACCGAGAAGACGTGGATGGCTTCAGTGTCCTGGGAGTACCCGAAGGACAAGATGCTGGCCTTGCAGCGCCAGTCGCAGGCGGCCAGCGCCGCCGCACCGGTCGATGCCGGCCTGTCGCTGGAGAAGATCCGTTTCCGCTACGCCGTCAGCGGTAGCAATCCGCCGTGGAAGCCGCTGCGCGCCTTCGATGATGGCGAGAAGGTCTACATCCAGTTCCCACCAGGCATCGCCCAGGGCGAGCTGCCGCCGCTGTTCGTGATCGGCGCGCAGGGCGACGGACAACTGGTGAACTACCGCTTCCGCGCGCCGTACTACATCGTTGATCGCCTGTTCGGTGCGGCCGAACTGCGCCTGGGCGGGGACAAGGGCGATGTGGTGCGGATAGAGCGCACAGATGGCGTTTCCGGTGGCACGCGGAGGAACTGACCATGAGCCAGGACGACACTCCTGACCTTGCCGCGCCACAGGCGGGCAAGGTCGCGCCCGAGGCGGTGGCGCTGCGCGCCCAGCCGCGCCCGGTCACGCGCCTGAACCGGCGCACGCTGGCCATCCTCGTCGGCGGCCTGTCGGTCGCCGTGCTCGGAGCCACGATCTGGTCATTGCAGCCGCATCGGCGCGGCGCGGGCGAGCAGACCGAGCTTTACAACGTGGATCGTGTCTCGAAGTCCGAAGGGCTGGACGGCCTGCCGGCCGACTACTCGAAGCTGCCGCCGAAGGTGCCCGAGCTGGGGCCGCCGCTGCCGGGCGATCTCGGCCCGGCCATCGTGAAGTCGCAGCAGCCGGTGACGCCGACGTATGCACCACCGGGCCACGACCCGGAGGATGCGCGGCGCAAGGAGGCCGATGCGGCGGCGGGTTCGTCGGTGTTCTTCCGCTCGGGCAACCAAGGCAAGGCCACCGCGCCGGTCACGGCGCAAGCCGCTGCGGCTGCGCCCGGCAGTGCCTTGGCGGGTTTCGACCCGCTGGCCGCTGGCCCGGCTTCGACGGCGGCCCAGCCATCCGACCCGACCGCCGTGCAGAACCGGCAAGACCAGAAAGAGGCGTTCCTGAAAGGCGGCTCTACGGAAACCCGCAATTCCGGCAATCTGCAAATGCCGTCCTCGCCGTATCAGGTCATGGCGGGAACAGTGATCGCCGGGGCGCTGGTGACGGGCATCAAGTCGGACTTGCCGGGCGACGTGATCGCCACGGTGACGGAGCCGGTCTATGACACGGCCACAGGCAAGTTCCTGCTGATCCCGCAGGGATCGCGCATCCTGGGCAAGTACAACAGCCAGGTCAGCTATGGGCAGAGCCGCGTACAAGTGGTGTGGAACCGCGTCATCCTGCCGGACACGTCATCGCTGAAGCTCGACAACCTGGCGGGCACCGACCCTGCCGGCTACGCCGGCCTGGAGGATGGCGTCGATTGGCATTGGGATCGCGTCTTTGCCGGTGCGGCGCTGACGACGCTGCTGGGCGTGGGCGCCGAGCTGGCCGCGCCGGAGAACCGGCAGAACGGCAATCGCATCGTGATCGCTGGGCGCGATAGCGCACAGGACAGCATCAATCAGGTCGGACAGGAGATGACCCGGCGCAACATGAACATCCAGCCGACGCTGACCGAACGGCCGGGCCTGCCGGTTCGCATCATCGTCAACCGCGATCTGGTGTTGCGGCCGTACCAGCCGATGTTCTTCCAGCGGGGAGCAATGCAATGAGCACGACCAAGAAGCTGCGGCTCGGCCCGCTGCCCAAGACCGAGAATGTGAAGCTGACCTTCGCTTGCCCGGCCAGCCTGAAAGCCGATCTCGACCGCTACGCCGCGTTGCACGCGCAGGCGTATGGCGAGGCGGTCGATGCAACGACGTTGATTCCGCACATGCTGGAGGCGTTCATGGCGGGGGATCGGGGATTCAGGAAGGGCACGGCGACACGGAGCGCGCCAACGAAGCCAACATGATGGCGTTGCGTACCAATGGCATCCGTCGAACGCGCAGCCCCAGGCTGCGCGTTCTTCGTTCTGGATGTTGCGAAGCCTCTTGGGCTATCATGGAGTAACAAGCCCGCCGTCTCCCGGCAACTCAGCACGATCAAGTGCGATCCGGCTTTCTCTTCCGACGCTCTTATGTGGCACCTAGCCCACCAAGCCGCAATCCTTCAAAGCGGCCCCGAAAAGAGCTAACCTGCTGTCTCATATACGGTTTCAAGTCCTACGTGCTTTGCACGACAAACTTGACACCGGCACTTTTTTGTTGCCCGCAACCCTTCCGGGCAGCTGACGCCCCACGCTCGGGCTCCCCGCCGGTAACGGGCTCACGCTGATCCAGACGTACTGCCCGCAACGGCCGCGGCCAGCTCCTGCATGAAGACCTGCGTTGCACGCGATGCGCGACCCGTGGGCGAACAGACCAGGCCAAACAATCGACGGATGGCCGGCCTCACCGGCAGCACGCGCAGGCCGTGGAGATCGTCCGGCAACGTCGATTCCGGCACCAGCGAGACGCCCAGTCCCTCGCGCGCCAGCACGCACGCGCTGGCCCAGTCGCGCACGGTCACCCGTACGTCGCTCAGCTGTAGACCAGCGTCCGCCATCAGGCGCTGACCGTTCACCGCACAGCCCCCTGTTGCGAGGATGAAGGGTTCGCCCGCCAGCTCGCTCAAGGCCACTCCGCTTTCGGTGGCGCGACGGCCCAGCGGATGCGCCGGCGCAAGCACCGCCATCCACCCATCGCTGCCCAGCATCAACGGGACGCGATCGGCAGCGGGGTTCATCACCACGCCGGCATCGACCGTGCCCGATTCGAGCCAGCGCTCGACCTCCTCGTCCGTACCCTCCACGATCACCACCTCGATGCCCGGGTGGCGGCGCTGGAAATCCCGCAGCAGCGCTGGCAGCACGCTGGAAACGAGTGACGGGAAGGTCGCCAGACGGATGCGTGCGCCACTGAACCCCTGGCTGTCATCGGCCAGCGCACGGATCGCCTGCAGGCCGCCCAGCATGATGCGTGCGTGTTCGATCACCCGCTGCCCGAGCGCAGTGATCTCCACCTGGCGCCGCTCGCGCACGAACACCGCAAACCCCAATGAGGATTCCAGCTGGGCCAGGGCCTGGCTGGCACCGGACTGGCTGATGCCGACCCGGTCAGCGCCGCGCGAGATGGTTCCCTCGTCAGCCACCGCAACCAGCAGGCGCCAATGGGCAAGATTCATCATGACTGGCAGTAGCCCAGCTTATGGCAAGAAAATCGAAGATTGATTTTACCGGATACCGCTCGCACAGCAGACTGCCTCGCATCGGCTGGCCCAGCCGTCCTTTCCCCCTCGAGACCGTCCATGAAGCTGTACTACGCGCCCTACACCTGCTCGCTGTCGCCCCATATCGTGCTGCGTGAGCTCGGCCTGCCCTTCGAGCTGATCAAGGTCGACAACGCCAGCAAGCAGACCGCCGATGGCCGCGATTTCCGCACCATCAACCGCAAAGGCTATGTCGCGGCGCTGGAACTGGATGACGGGCAGGTGCTGACCGAAGGCCCGGCCATCGTCCAGTACCTGGCCGACCTGAAACCCGGATGCGCGCTGGCGCCGCCCGCCGGCAGCTGGGAGCGGGTGCGACTGCAGGAGTGGTTGAACTTCGTGACCAGCGAGATCCACGCCGGCTCGGCGCCGCTGTTCAACGCCGATCTGCCGGAAGCGGCCAAAGCCTTCTTCCGGCAGAAGCTGTTCAAGCGTTTCGACCTGCTGCAGGAGACGTTGGCAACGCAGGACTTCCTGATGGGGCCCGACTTCAGCGTGGTCGATGCCTACCTGTTTACGGTGCTGGGTTGGTGCCGCTTCTTCTCCATCGATCTGGCGCCGTGGCCGGCCCTGCCTGCCTATGTCCGCAGGATCAACGCACGACCGGCCGTGCAGGCGGCGCTGCGTGCCGAGGCAGCATGAGGTGGAGCCGAGCATGGGCTCGGCTCTACACCTTCCCAGTGGGCTTCTTCGGCGGATCCTCACAGACCCTGTGCTGCACAACCGTATCGCCGACCTTCCATTCCTTCGCGACCCTGCAGCGCTCCTTGGCCTTCTGCACAGAGACCGCTGCAGCGTTCGCCTCATCGGCAGCGGCGGTCTGCTGGCGTTCCAGCCACACCGAGGGCGGCGCTGGAGGTGCGGCCAGTACCGGGGCCGCCAACAGGGCCAGACCGACCAGCAGCACCCTCCTCATGCGGGAACCACCCGACCACCGAGCAACCGCGCCGGCAGCATGAACAGCGCGCGCAGGAAGGCGAACAGCGCCGAGAAGGTGATGCCGACCAGGCGGAACGGCAGGCTCAGCAGCCACACGAACGGCCAGGCGATCAGGGCGAGGATCGCCAGCGGCCAGCACAGCACGAACAGCAGGCACCACACACCGAGCGCGAACAGGGTTTTCATCACGGTCTCCTTGGGGCGGCACCCTGCCGCCTGCGGACACCTTGGCGCCCCGCCCAGGCCGCCCGCAAACGGTTTGCGACGAAACCCGGGCTGGGAGCGATGAAACCAGTGGTTAATGCGGTTGCCGGCCAGCGGCCGGCACTACCCGCCATCGATCAGGATCGGATTCACACCGGGACTGCGCCCGGGCGGCCGTGGGTCACCTGGAAACGCGCCGCCGTACGCACCGCCGCATCCGGGCGCAGCACGCTGTCGGCGAAGCGCAGCTCGGCGTCCATGGTCTGCCGGTTCAGCTGCAGCTTCCACCAGCCACGGCGGTCGCCGTCGAAATAGCGGATATGCGGATTCTGCGGAATCGACGGCCCGTAGTACGGGCCATAGGGCGTATCGTCGCCGCCACTGCTGATTGCCGGGGCGATGAATTCGGTGGCCACGACCGGCGCACTGGCCGCGTCGAAATCCAGCTTCAGATCGTTGACGAAAGAGGAATGCCAGTCACCGCCCAGCACGATGGCATTGCCCTGCCCGCCCGCCTGCATCGCCTGCAGCAACCGGTTGCGTGCGGCGGGATAGCCATCCCAGGCGTCGTTCCAGAAGCGCTCGCGTGGCGTGCCGCCGTCCAGCCGCAGCTGCGCCATCAACAGCTGCTGCACCACCACGTTCCAGCGCGTGCCTTGCGCGGCGGCCATCGACTGCGCGAACCACGCTTCCTGGCCCACGCCGAGCATGCTCATGCGCGGGTCCAGTGCGGCATCACAGCGTGGCGACTCGCCGACGCCACAGGGATTGGCAGGGCGGAACTGGCGGCAATCGAGCAGCGTCAGCTGTGCCAGGTCGCCATAGCGCAGGCGCCGGTGCACGCGCAGGCCGCCATTGCCCGCTGGCGAGCTGCGCATCGGCAGGTGTTCGTAGAACGCGCGATAGGCTGCCGCACGACGCACGATGAAATCTTCGGTCGATACGCCGGGCTTTTCCGGGTGGATGCCGGAGTAATCGTTCTGCACTTCATGGTCGTCCCAGATCACCGCGAACGCGTGTGCGGCGTGCGCGGCCTGTAGATCCGGATCGAGTTTGTACAGCGCGTACTGGTCACGGTAGCGCTCCAGGCTGACGGTCTCGCCGCTGAAGCGCTCAGCATCCAGCGCGCGACCACGCGCGTTCTGCAGCGGGCTGTACTCGTACAGGTAGTCACCGGCATGCAGCACCAGGTCAACATCACTCTTCGCGATATCGCGCAGGACCGGGTAGTAGCCACTGTTCCAGGCCTGGCAGTTGCACAGGGCCAGCCGCAGCTGCTGCAGTTGCGTGTCCAGCAGCGGCGCGGTGCGGAAGTGGCCGACCGCGCTTTCCTCATCGCCGTCGCAGGCAAAACGGTAGTAGTAGTCGCGGCCTGGGCGCAGTCCGTTGACCTCCACGTGCACCGAGTGGGCCAGCTCGGGCACCGCGGCCGCAGTCCCCCGCTGCACCAGCCGGCGCATGCCGGGGTCTTCGGCCACGAACCAGCGCACCGGCACCGCCCGCGACGGCATGCCGCCGCCATTGAGCGGGTCCGGTACCAGCCGCGTCCACAACACGGCCCCCTGTGGATCCGGATCACCGGCGGCGACACCGAGGGTGAACGGATCGCGCCCCAGCCGCGGCCGTGGGCCGGCCGTGGCCAGCCCCGGCATCGCCGCCAGCGCGATCGCCGCCCCCGTGCCCTGCCACGCCATGCGCAGCAGACGACGACGGCGTTCCGGATCGACAGGCCCGCGCATCAGAAGCGCACGGTGGCGGTAGCCATCACCTGGCGCGGCGCACCGACCTGCATGGTCGCCAGGCTGCGGGTCGGGTCGGCGGCGTAGGTGCCGTTGGTGTTGATCGAGGACAGGTAGCGCTTGTCGGTCAGGTTGGTCAGGTTCAACGCCACGGTCAGGTTCTGCGCCGGGCCGAGCTTGCCGAAGTCATAGGCCACCGAAGCGTTGACAAGCCAGTAGCTCGGCACCGACACATCATTGGTGTAGGTCACGTAGCGCTTGCCCACGTGGTTGGCCGACAGGCGCATGTCCCACGGGCCCGGGGTCCAGGCCAGGGTGCTGGCGAACATCCATTCCGGGGTGTCGACGGTCTTCTTGCCGCGGGTCGGCACCACGCCGTTGTTCACGTAGTCGTTGTCATAGGTGCTGTCATTCCAGGACAGCGCGTTGGACCACGACAGGTCCTGCATCGGCTTCAGCTGCAGCGTCGCCTCGGCGCCACGGCTGGTCACCGAACCCACGTTGGAGAACAGCGCCGGGCAACCGAGGATGCCCACGCACTGTGCGATCGCCAGCAGGCGGTTGTCGAACTTGACGTCGTACACCGCAACCGAGGCTTCATAGCCACGGCCGTAGCCACGCCAACCCAGCTCGATCGTGCGCGACTGTTCCGGCTTCAGGTTCTGCGCGCTGGCATCGAAGGCGGCCTGCGGCACGTTGAACGGACTGCCCACGCCCAGTGCATAGGCCGCGATGTTCTTGGCGAACGAACCAAAGATCTCGTTGCCTTCGTTGAGCTTGAAGTTGAAGCCGGCCTGCGGCAGGAAGCCCTTCTTCGAGGTCAGGCTGCTGTTGTTGGCATAGCTGCCCAGCGGCGTGCGCACGCTGGTGCGGGTGTGCGGCGACTTCGCACCGATGTCGATGGTCAGCCGGTCATCGAACAGGCGGAAGCGGTCCTGCACGTAGAACTGGCGGGTGATGGTGGTGTAGCGCTGGTGCCACACGCGCTGGTCCGGGTTGCGCAGGAAGAAGTCGTCGGTGATCGGGCCGTCGATGTAGTAGAAGTTGCGCTGCACGCTGTGGCCGTTGTCCTCGTACCAGAGACCGGCTTCCAGTTCGTGGCCGCCAACGTTCCAGGTGAACGCCGAGGTCACGCCGGTACGGTCGATCGCGTACTCGGTGGTGCGGATCGAGATCGGAATCTCGCGGCTGGTGCCCGGGTTGGACGGATTGGACGGGCTGAACCAGTGGCCCTGGCCACGGTTGCTGTGGTTGTAGACATTGACCTTCAACCGCATCGACTCGTTCAGGCCGAAATCGCCGGCGATGCTGGACAGGTCATCGTTGCGCAGGCCGTGGCCGGAGTAGTACGCATCCCACGGGCTGTTGACGCCGCCGCTGAATTTCCCGCGTGCCGCGGCGACGGCGCGATCCCAGTCCGGCGCGTAGTTGTCCCAGTCCCAGCCGAGGCGATCGATCATCTCCAGCGACAGGTCCTGGTAATCGGCCTCGACGCGGCGCGAAGCGTTGAACAACGCGGTGATCCTGCTGTCTGTTCCGAAGTTGTAGGTGGCCTTGCCGTTGAACTGCTTCAGCTCCTGCGAGCCCTTGCCCTTCCACTTGTCGCCTTCCGAATACACGCCGGACAGGTAGGCGGCGAAGCCCTGGTGCTCACCGGTCTCCAGGCGCGCATAGCTGCGGCGCGCACTGTCACTGCCGAAGCCCTGCGCCAGCACCACGCCGTACTCGGTGGACGGATCGATCGAATAGAACTGGAACACGCCACCGAGGTTGCTGGTGGACGGCGTGCCCAGCGCGCCGATGCCGGTGGACACTTCGGCACCGCCCAGGTTCTCGCTGATCACCGCACGGCTGATGTGCAGGCCGTTGCTGTTGCCATAGGCCATGTTGCCCAGCGGGATGCCATCGAGGGTGTAGCCCAGGCGGTTCTGGTTGAAGCCACGCAGGCTGATGGTGGTGGACCATTCGTAGGCGCCGGTGGCATCGGCCGACTCGAAGTGCACGCCCGGCTTGCTGGCCAGCAACTTCAGCGGGTTGGCACCGGGCGGCAGGATCTTCATGTCCTCGGCGGTCACGCGCTGCACCTGGCGGGCTTCGCCGCGGCCGATCACCGAGATCGAATCGAGGGTGGTGGCCGACGGTGCGTCGGTGGCGGGGGCGGTTTCAGCGGCAGCCAGCGACGGCAGCGAAGCACAGACCAGCAGGGCCAGCAGATTGCGGCGAAGCGGAGCGTGGGACGGCATGGAGGCGGATTCCTTGGGCACGCTGGACGCCGAAGGGCGGCGTCGAAGGGCAGCAGCGGCGGAATCGTAGAAGCGTCGCGTTACATGTCATTTACACGCCACATACGGAATTTTGGCGTTTCGGATGGTTTACCGGCCGTGGGGTGGTTGCCGGCCAGCGGCCGGCACTACGGTTACTCGAACGAGCCGACCGAATCGTGGGCCAGGTTGTCGAAGCGGGTGTACTCGCCGAAGAACTTCAGCTTGCACGAACCGGTCGGGCCACCACGGTGCTTGCCGATGATGATCTCGGCCAGGCCCTTGTCCGGCGAGTTTTCCTTGTTGTAGTAGTCATCGCGGTAGATGAACACGATCATGTCCGCATCCTGCTCGATTGCGCCCGACTCACGAAGGTCAGCCATCACCGGGCGCTTGTCGGTACGCGTTTCCAGCGAGCGGTTGAGCTGTGACAGCGCGATCACCGGCACATTCAGTTCCTTGGCCAGGCCCTTCAGCGAACGCGAGATCTCCGAGATTTCGGTCGCGCGGTTCTCGCTGTTGCCCGGCACGCTCATCAGCTGCAGGTAGTCGATCACGATCAGGCCGAGATCATGCTCGCGCTTGAGGCGGCGGCACTTGGAGCGCAGCACTTCCGGCGATACGCCCGGCGTATCGTCGATGAAGATCTTGGTTTCCTTCAGCATCTTGATCGCGCTGGTGACGCGGCTCCAGTCCTCGTCTTCCAGCTGGCCGGTACGCAGGCGCTGCGCGTTGATGCGGCCATTGGAGGAAATCAGGCGCATCGCCAGCTGCGATGCCGACATTTCCATCGAGAACACCGCCACGCCCTTCTTCGACTTGATCGCCGCGTACTCGGCGATGTTCAGCGCGAAGGTGGTCTTGCCCATTGCCGGGCGCGCCGCGAGGATGATCAGGTCGGTCGGCTGCAGGCCGGCGGTCATCGCATCGAAATCGTTGTAACCGGTCGGCAGGCCGGTGATGTTGCCGCCGTTCTCGAAGCGGTTGCGCAGCTCCTCGAAGGCATCCTTCAGTGCACCCGGCATGGCCACGAAATCGGTACGGCCACGCGCGCCCTGTTCGGCGATGGCGAACACGCTCTTTTCCGCCGAGGCCAGCAGCTCGCTGCTGTCACGCCCTTCGGGCTGGAAACCGTCGTTGACGATGTCGGTGCCGACCTGGATCAGCTGCCGCAGCACCGCCTTGTCGCGCACGATCTCGGCGTAGGCCACGATATTGGCGGCCGACGGCGTGGTACTGGCCAGTTCGATCAGGTAGGCGCCGTCGCCAACGAGTTCCATCTTGCCCTGCGATTCAAACCACTCGCCCAGGGTCACCGCATCGAACGGCCGTTCGCGCTCGGACAGCTCGCGGATCGCCCGGTAGATCATCTGGTGATCGCGACGATAGAAGTCGCCTTCGGTCAGCTGGTCGTTGACCCGGTCATACGCCTCGGGCGCCAGCATCAGGCCACCCAGCACCGCCTGCTCGGCCTCCACCGAATGCGGCGGTACCCGCAACTGGTCGATGCGCGACTCGTCGCGATCGCGATCGAAGCCATCACCGCGCTCTCTGCGGTTGGAACGGAAGCCGGGACGAGCGGACATGCTGCGGTGTTTCCTGCAAAAGTGGGCCAGACGAGTGTAGGCATGCGCCGACCCCGGCGGCCATGGACAAGCCTGTGGATAAGCCGTGGAGAAACGGGGATATCCGCCGGCGCCTGGCCAGACTGGCGTGGGGGCGTCGCACTGCCTGCGACAGGCGCCATTGCGGCACCCGAGCGGAGCATTATCGCAGATCAGGCGACCCGGGTCGGAACCCGTGCAACATACGGGCTCTGGCCCGCTCTGCTGGGCGTGGGGTCAGAACCCGCCACTGCGCGACGGGATCCGACCCCGGGCATGGCTGGGGTCGGATCCCTCTGCGAAGCAGAGGGCTCTGACCCCATCGGTCTCAATCGCCCTTCACGTGTACCGCGATCAGCGCCAGGAACCGGTCCACGTAGCCCTGCAGGAACTTCTGCGTGCCCTCGTTGTGGATCGTGCCGTCGGCATCGATCAGTCCATCCTTGAAGTGGATGAACGCCTCGGGCTGGCCCAGCACGTGCATGTCCAGGAAGGCCAGGCTGTTGCGCAGGTGCTGCTGGGCCACGGCGGTACCGATCTGGCCGATGGAGGCGCCGATCACCGCCGCCGGCTTGCCGGCAAACGCACTGTCACCGTAGGGGCGCGAGCCGATATCGATGGCGTTCTTGAGTACGCCCGGCACCGACCGGTTGTACTCGGGGGTCACGAACAGCACCGCGTCGGCGGCGCGCACCTGGTTCTTCAGCCGGGTACCCTGCGGCGGATAGTGCGCGTCGAAGTCCTGGTCGTACAGCGGCAGGTCGCCGATCTGCACGTACTGGAAGCGCGCGCGATCGCCGGCGATCTTCTCCAGCGCATGGGCCAGCTTGCGGTTGCAGGAGTCCTTGCGCAGGCTGCCGACGAACACGGCGATGGTGGGGACGGACATCGGGACATACTCCTCACGGTGCGGGAGGCCCAGCCTAGTCGCCGGGCCCGTGCAGGCCGGTGAAGATCAACCGCCCGTGACGGTCGCGCGCACCTGCCGCCAATGCGCCTGCCAGGCCTGGAACATCAGCACGTTCCACAGATGGGTATGCCACTTGCGCTGCCCTCCCAGGAACTGCTGCCACAACGGCTGCACCGCCGCCGCCGACAGCACGCCCTCACGCTCCAGCCGCGCCGGCTGCAGCAGGTCCTCGGCCCAGGGCCGCAGGTCACCCTTCAGCCAATCGCTGACCGGTGCGCCGAAACCGCGCTTGGGACGGTGCACCATCGAATGCGGCACGTAACGACCCAGCACGCGCTTGAGCAACACCTTGCTGGTCGTCTCACTGCGCTTGAAGCCCAGCGGCAGCGACCAGGCGAACTCGGCCACGCGCCAGTCCAACAGCGGTGCGCGCGCCTCCAGGCTGACTGCCATCGAGGTGCGGTCGACCTTGCACAACAGGTCATCCGGCAGGTAGGTCACGAAATCGGCCAGCATCATCGCGTCGGCCGGCGTCCCCGCGCCGTGCAGCGGATCGGCCAGGTCGTAGAAGCTGCCGGCGGCCTGCGCGCCGGGCACCGCCGCGGCCGGGTCGCGCCAGCGCGAGATGCGGTTGCGGTAGACGTCGCCGATGCCACGTGCGCCGGTCTCGGCCAGCAGCGCGGCCAGGCCACCGGTCCGCGAGGACTCGCCCTGCTGCGCGCGTGCGCCCATCCAGCGCCGCAACGGCCCCGGCACGCGGCCGAGCATCTGCCAGTTGCGCAGCGCGCGTACATACCGGGTGTAGCCGAAGAACAGCTCATCGCCACCGTCGCCGGACAGCGCCACGGTCACCCCCTGCCGTGCCAGCCGGGCGACCAGCGCGGTCGGCACCTGCGACGCATCGGCAAAAGGCTCGTCGAACATCGCCGGCAACTGCGGCACCACCGCCAACGCGTCGGCACCGCTGACGTACAGCTCGGTGTGATCACAGCCCAGGTGGGCCGCCAGCTCCCTGGCCAGCGGCGCTTCGTCATGCCCCGAGTCGGTGAAGCCGATGCTGAAACTGTGCACCGGCTGCCCGCTCTGCGCCTGCATCAGCGCCGCCACCAGCGATGAATCGGTGCCACCGGACAGGAACACGCCAACCGGCACGTCGGCCACCATGCGCAGCGCCACCGCGTCGCGCAGCAGCGTGTCCAGCTGCTCCTCGGCGTCCTCGATGCGGCCTTGGAACGGAGCGGCCAACGCCGCCTGCATGCGCGCGCGCGCATCCCAGTACGGGCGCTGTGCCTGTTCCGGGCGATGTGCTGCGGCACCTGCAGCCACAGCCGCCGCGTCCAGGCGCAGCACGCGGCCCGGCATCAGCTTGTAGCAGCGCTGGTGGATGCTGTGCGGCGCGGGAATGTAGTCGAGCCGCAGCAGCAATGTGAGCGCATCGCGGTCGATGTCGTTGTCGAACGCCGGGTGCTGCCAGAGCGCCTTCAGTTCCGAACCGAACACCAGCGTGTCGCCGGCCCAGCCGTAGTACAGCGGCTTCTTGCCGACGCGGTCGCGGGCCAGCCACAGGCAACGCTCCTGGCGGTCCCACAGCGCGATGGCGAACATGCCGTTGCAGCGCTGCAGGGTGTCTTCCACGCCCCACTGCAGGATCGCCGCCAGCAGTACTTCGGTGTCGGAATGGCCGCGGAAGGCATGCCCCAGCGGCTCCAGTTCCTCACGCAGGGCGGCGAAGTTGTAGACCTCGCCGTTGTAGGCCATCACGTAGCGGCCGT
The DNA here is from genome assembly GCF_054187805.2 of Stenotrophomonas sp. S4. Lineage (NCBI taxonomy): Bacteria > Pseudomonadati > Pseudomonadota > Gammaproteobacteria > Lysobacterales > Lysobacteraceae > Stenotrophomonas > Stenotrophomonas sp. S4. The sequence continues at coordinate 3,119,632 of NZ_CM196188.1, forward strand.
CGGCCGAGGCCATCGGCTGGTGGCCCAGCGGGGACAGGTCGAGGATGCTCAGGCGCCGATGCGCCAGCGCGATGCCCGCCTCGGCATCGACCCAGCTGCCGCCATCATCCGGCCCCCGGTGGTGCAGCGCCTGGCCCATGGCCAGGGCCTGCGCCTGCAGCGCCTCGGCCGACGCCAGCGGCGCCGGCAACAACATTCCCGCCAATCCACACATGCATCAGGGTTCCTGCGCCAGGTCGAGGGCGGCGCCAATCACCGCATTGTCGCTTGGAAGCCCGAACATTGCTGCCCCCGCCAGTGGCGTGTAGGTGTCGGCACCACAGACCCGGCGCAACGGCAGATGGCCGAACCCCGCCTCGACCAGCGCGGTGACCACGCCCTCCCCCACCCCGCCACTGTGGCGCCCTTCGTCCAGCACCAGCACCCGCCGAGCGCTGGCAGCCTGGGCGGCGATGAAGCCGGCGTCCAGCGGCACCAGCCAGCGCAGGTCGACCACCCGTACCTGCCAGCCCAGCTGCTGCTCGAGCGCCCGCGATGCGCGCAATGCCATCGGCACGCCGTTGCCATAGGTATAGATCACCAGGTCGCCGGCCTCCGGCGCATAGACCCGGCCCTCGCCCGGCACCAGTGCCTGGCCCTGTGCCGGATAGTCAAACAGCCACTGGCCATCACCCGCTTCGTGCAGGTCCTTGCTCATGTACAGCGCGATCGGCTCCAGGAACACCGCCACGCGTCCATCCACCCGCGCCAGTGCGGCCAGCGTGCGCAGCATCATCACCGCATCGTCGCCACGCGACGGGCAGCCCACCACCAGCCCGGGGATGTCGCGCAGCGCGGTGATCGAGTTGTCGTTGTGGAAGTGGCCACCGAAGCCCTTCTGGTAGCCCAGCCGGCCACCCGCACCAGCATCGGGTTGCGGTACTGGTCGTTGGAGAAGAACTGCAGCGAACACGCTTCGCCGCGCACCTGGTCGATGGCGTTGTGCAGGTAGGCCAGGTACTGGATCTCCGGAATCGGCAGCATGCCCAGGTTGGCCAGACCCTGCGCCATGCCCAGGATCATGGTCTCGTCCAGCAGGGTGTTGAACACCCGGCGTGGGCCGAAGCGGCGCAGCAGGTCCTTGGTGACGGTGTAGACACCGCCCTTCTGTGCGACGTCCTCACCGAACAGCAGGCTCTGCGGATACTTCGCCAGCAGTTCCTGCAGGGCATGGTTGATCTGGATCGCCAAGTGGCGTGGCGCCTGCCGTTCGGGCAAGGCCTCCGCACCGCCATACAGCGCTTCGCGTGTCCCGGCGGGCACCTCGCGCCGTGCTTCGGCCTGCACCGCAGCCGGCGTATAGGGCGCAAGCGGCTCCATCACTTCGCGCAGCGATTGCAGCTTCGGGCGTCCTTCGGCATCGGCGGCGGCGGCCATGCAGCGCGCACGCATCGTCTCGTAGGCCACCTCGATGGCGGCCGCATCCATCCAGCCCGATTCCATCGCAATCTGTGCCGAGCGCAGCAGCGGGTCCTGCGCCTCGGCCGCACACAGCTCCGGCAACGCGCGCCATTCCACCTCGAAGTCGGTACCGGCGTGCCCCATCAGGCGCGTGGTGCGCAGATGCAGGAACGTCGGCCGCCGCGTACGCCGGCAGTGCTCCACCGCCGCCTGCACCTGGGCGTGTCCGGTGGCCAGGTCCAGACCATCGGCGAAGAAATAGTCCAGCCCCGGCTGGCGGCTGAAGCGTTCGGCAATCCAGCCTTCCGGCGTCTTCACCGAAATGCCCAGCCCGTTGTCCTCGCAGACGAACAGGATCGGCGCCGGCAGCTTCTGGTAGGCCGACCACATCGCGGTATTGAACGCGGTCTGCGCGGTGGCATGGTTGGCCGAGGCGTCGCCGAACGAGCACAGCACGATGCTGTCGGCCGGAATCGGCAGTTCCTGGCCCAGCCGCTTGCCGCTTTCGATGGCGAGCGCGGTGCCCAGCGCTTTCGGCAGATGCGAGGCGATGGTCGAGGTCTGCGGCAGCACCCACAACGGTTTGCTGCCCCACACCTTGTGGCGCCCCCCGCTGGCCGGGTCATCGGCGCTGGCAGCAAAGGACAGCGCGGCATCGCGCAGTGGGTCGATCCCCGGCACCTGGCGCGAACGCTCGGCCATGAAGGCTCCGGAGCGATAATGCAGGAATGCCGGGTCGGTATGCCGGCAGGCCCGCGCCAACAGCGCATTGCCTTCGTGGCCGGACGAACCGATGGTGTAGAAGACCTTGTTCTGCACGCGCAGCACGCGCGCCATCAGGTCCAGCTGGCGGCTGGCCAGCTGCGAATCGAACAGCTCGCCAAACGCGGCGGCAGTGAGCGTGCTGCCCGGCAGGATCGGCGCATCCGGCGCCGGGCGCGGACGCGGGGTACCGCGCCAGCCACGTACCGCGTCGAGGAAATTGGCATCGCACACGTCGGCGCGGTTGAGCACGCGCATGCGTGCGGGAATCGGATCTGGAACCACAGCGAACATCGAACACCCTCCGTGTCGTTGCTGCATTCCGCCCGGCGTTGGCCAGGCGCTACCCTGTGGGGGTCACCCTGGTGAGAGTCACGCGGCCTCGAAGCGTGCGCGCACCTCGGCGGTCACTGCCGGCATCGGCAGGAAGCGCGGTTGCCCGCGCACGCGTTGCAGCCAGGCACGCACCTCCGGGAATGGCTGCAGGCTGATTCCACCCTCGCCTGCGACGTCGGTATAGGCGAACAGCGCGATGTCGGCGATGCCGTACCCGCTGCCGGTGAACCATTGCGCTTCACGCAGATGTTGCTCCATCACCGCCAGCGCGGTGGCGGCGCGCTCGTGCAGGCGTGGCAGTTCTGCGCGGCGCGGCGACTCAGGCGGGGTCCAGCCGCGGATGAAGCGCGCGACCGCTACGCACGGCTCGTGCGTGTACTGCTCGAAGAACATCCAGCTCAGTGCCTGCGCACGCTCCCAGCCATCGGTGGGCAGGTAGGGCGTGCCCTCGGCCAGCCAGAACAGGATCGCGTTGGATTCAGTCAGCACGCGACCATCGTCGCGGACGATCAGCGGCACCTTCGCATTGGGATTGAGCGCGAGGAACTCAGGGGTGTGGGTCTGGCCATGGGCACTGTCCACTTCTACCCAGCGGTAGCGGCTGCCGAGCTGCTCCAGCAGCAGGCGGACCTTGTGGCAATTGCCTGACACCGACATGCCGTGCACCGTCAACGGGACGCGCTCTTCCACCATTGCCTGCTCCCTCGGATCCGGCCGGCGGCCGGCTGCATGCAGTCTGGCAAGCACGCCGGTGAATGCCAAGCGCGGGTGCAGCATGGCTACACCGTGGTGCCGGCCGCTGGCCGGCACTCGCATGAATCCTGCTGCAAATAGATTGCCGGCCAGCGGCCGGCACTACCGGGCAATGTTCAGCGTGTGCGCTGCCGCCACTGTTCGCGCGACTGGCCCCAGATCTGCATGGGCTTGTCGTTGTACGGCGCCGGCAACTCGCCCATGCGCAGCAGGGTGCTGCCGAGCTTGCGTGCCACGGCCCGGGAGTTGTCACTGTTCTCGGCGATGGTATGGATCACCTCCTCCCAGCCCAGCGTGTCGAAGGCCCAGTTGATCGCCGCGACCGCCGCCTCCGGCGCATAGCCCCTGCCCCAACTGGCATGGCGGATGCCCCAACCGACCTCGGTACCCGGCCAGTCCTGCGGCTGCCACGGTCCCATCCGCCCGATCCAGTCGCCGCTGGATTTCTCGATCACGCTGAACATCGAGAAGCCGAACAACTGCCAGGCGCCAGCCAGGCTGCAGAAACCGCGCCAGGCCACCGAGGGCGGCTGCACGCCACCGAGGGTGCGCATCGTGTCCTCGTCGGCGCAGAACGCCAGGTATGGTTCGTAGTCCTCGCGCAACAGCGGGCGCAGGATCAGCCGCTCGGTTTCGATGCGCAGGTCGAAGATGCTCATGCCGGCTCCATGTCGAAGGGGGCATCCATGATGGAGGATTGCTTCCCTGCGCGGATGAATATCGCCGGCCGCAACGAAACGGGCCGGCATGCGCCGGCCCGTCAGGTACTGCAGGCTGCGCCGGGATTACTGGCGCGTGGCTGCGGCAGTGGCACCGGCGGCAGCGGTCTGCGTGACCAGCTGGCCATCGACCACCGGCAGGCGATCGCTGGCCGGCTTGTTGTCCATGCGCACGGTCTTCTCGGCGCCGTCATAGCGGTAGGTCACGTTGTAGCCCTTGACCACATCGGTGTTGCCCATGGCGATGCGGTTGCCCGGCTTGCTGGCCATGCGCATGGTGCCGGTGGTGCCGTCCTCGTTGCGGTAGGTCACGTTGTAGCCGGTGACGCGGCTCGACTCGGAGGTGGCGGTCTCGGTATGGCACTGGCGTTCGGTACGGTTGACCACGCGGCCGCCCACGTGGCGCTTGTCGATCTGGTTGCCGATGAAGCCGCCGGCCACGGCACCGGCTGCGGTCGCGGCCTTCTTGCCGTTACCACCACCCACCTGGTTGCCGAGCAGGCCACCGACCACAGCGCCGACCACGGTGCCGCCGACATTGCCATCACGCTCCGGCAGGCGTTCCTGCACCGTCACGTCCTGGCAGACCTCGTGCGGGGTCTGGGTGGTGGAGGTCTCACGGACCGGATCGGTGCCGATCACGGTGGCATACGCCTTCTGCTTTTCGGTGATCGGATCGACCTTCAGCACATCGGCGTACTCCAGGCCGCGCGGTGCGGACGGGTCGAGCTTGTCACCACGCGCGCCATCGTCGGTGGCACTGCCATCGACCAGGCGCGACTCGCCATTGGGGGTTGCGGCGCTGATGGAATCGGGCGATTTGTCGCCACTCTTCATGAAGGCGGCGGTGGCGATGCCACCGACCAGCAGCGCGCCCGCTGCGACCAGGACAGTTGTAGTTGTGCTTTTCATGACCTGCTCCTTGCGGACCATCCGCAACGTTCTCGGACCAGATTGCAGCATGCGCTGCCTGAACGGAATCTCCACATTTCCTGCTCATTGCTGTAACCCATTCAGCATCGGGAAATGCTGGGCCCGTGGTAGCGTTTGCATATTCCCCACGAGGATTCCCGCCATGGCCAACCCGATGCTGCTGCCGGTACTGCAATGGGCCCGCCGGCTGCGCTACCCGACCCTGTTCAAGCTCACCGCCGGCCTGTTCGTGCTGACGTTGTTCATCCCGGACCCGATTCCGTTCGTCGATGAGCTGGTGCTGGGCTTCGGCACCCTGCTGCTGGCCAACTGGAAGAGCCGCAACGCCATCACGCCCCCGCCGCTGGAACAGCGTTGAGCGTGCTGGTCGACAGCCACTGCCATCTGGACGCCAGCGAGTTCGACCGTGACCGCACCGCCGTGGTCGAGCGTGCGCAGGCGGCTGGTGTGCGCCTGCAGGTGGTACCGGCGGTGACCGCAGCCAGCTGGCCGAAGCTGCGCGAGGTCTGCCGGCAGGCACCGGGTCTGTACCCGGCCTACGGCCTGCATCCGATGTTCCTGGCCGAGCACCAGCCTGGGCACCTGCCGCTGCTGCGCGAGTGGATCGAGCGCGAACGCCCCTGCGCGATCGGCGAATGCGGCCTGGACTTCTTCGTCGAAGGACTGGATGCCGAGGCTCAGCAGGTGTATTTCATCGGCCAGCTGGAACTGGCCCGTGAATTCGAGCTGCCGGTGATCGTGCACGCGCGACGTGCGGTGGATGCGGTGATCGCCGCCATCCGCCGCATCGGCGGCCTGCGCGGCGTGGTGCACAGCTTTTCCGGCAGCCCCGAACAGGCCGCGCAACTGCACGGGCAGGGCTTCCTGCTCGGCCTCGGCGGCCCATTGACCTACGACCGCGCGCAACGACTGCAGCGGCTGGTACGTGAGATGCCGCTGGAACAGCTGCTGCTGGAAACCGACGCACCGGACCAGCCCGATGCCGGCATCCGCGGCCAGCGCAACGAACCGGCGCGGCTGGCGACCATTGCCCGCCATGTGGCCGCGCTGCGCGGGATGGAGCTGGATGCCGTGGCCCAGGCCACGACGGAGAATGCGCGGCGGCTGTTCACGCTGCCGGCGCTATAGCGGTAGTGCCGGCCGCTGGCCGGCATCTGCGCTGATTCAAGCATTCCGGCGTTGCCGGCCAGCGGCCGGCACTACCATCACGCGTCGGCGTGATCCTCGACCACTTCAGCCTTCACCTTCTTCGGCTCCAGCAGCATCTCCAGCGCCTTGCCCACCGCCGCGAAGGCGAACGCGCCGGTGATGTGGGTCGCCGCGCCCAGGCCGGCGCCACAGTCCAGCTTCAACGCCGCATCGGCGCCCAGGTTCGGGCGGAGGCCACACACACTGCCATCGGCCTGCGGGTACTTCACATTCTCCAGCGAATACACCGCCGGCACGCCGAAATAGCGCTTGGCGTTCTTCGGGAAGTTGAATTCGCTGCGCAGCTTCTTGCGGATCAGCGCCAGCATGGCGTCGTGCTCGGTGCGCGAGACATCGCGGATACGCACCAGGGTCGGGTCGGTACGGCCACCGGCTGCCCCCACGGTCAGCAACGGCAGTTTGCGGCGGCGGCACCAGGCGATCGTCTCGACCTTGACCCGGAAGCTGTCGCAGGCATCGATCACCAGATCGAACCCCCGGTCCAGCAGCTCGGCCATGTTGGACACGGTCAGGAACGCCTGCACGGCGTCGACCTCGATGTCCGGATTGATCGCACGGCAGCGCTCGGCCATTGCTTCGGCCTTGTTGCGGCCGTAGTTGCCTTCCATCGCCGGCAGCTGCCGGTTGGTGTTGGACACGCAGATATCGTCGGCATCGATCAGGGTCAGGTGGCCGACCGCCGAACGGGCCAGCGCCTCCACCACCCACGAGCCGACGCCGCCCATGCCCACCACCGCCACGCGGCTGCCCTGCAGGCGCTCGAGCGCGCCCACGCCATACAGCCGTTCGATGCCGGCGAAGCGTTGTTTGACCTGTTCGTTCATCGGGCTATTTTAACGTGCAGGTGCCGGCGCCCGCAGTACGCCGGCATCGAACCCACCGTTGCAAGCCCGGAGAGCCCGCATGAATGCCAGCCCGCCCCGCCGCCTGTCCACCGCCCATCGTTACCTGTTCGTGCTCTGCCTGGGCCTGCTGATCGGCCTGATCGCCACGGTGATGGTCAGCCGTGCCCTGCAGGCCCGCCGTGACCCGTTCCCGGACAGCCTCATGCAGGTGATGCAGCGGCAGTCGCAGCTGCTGCAGCAGGCCCAGCAGCAGAACCGCTGCAGCCTGGCCGACAGCGTGCCGCGCCTGCAGGCCATACGCCTGTTGTCCAACGATCTGGATCTGGCCTTTCCCGGGCTGAAGGACAGTGCGCAGTTCCAGCAGCACGCCAGCCAGCTGCGCGGCAACCTCAACACGGCGCTGGCCTCACCGCCAGGCGACTGCAAAGCCCTCGCCCAGGTGGTGGAAACACTGCAGGCGGACTGCCGTGCCTGCCACCAGGACTTCCGCTGACGCGCATTCATCCTGCAGCCGGTCAGGGCACGCACGGTTGGCGCGTTGTTCACGTTCGAAAGGAGAGGATTCGTCCACCCTGCTGCATGACGCAGTACCACCCAACGCACCCGCCTTCACGGCCAGGAGACGCCTCATGAAGATCCAGCTCATCGCTGCCAGTGCCATCGCAACCCTCGCCCTGGCCGGCTGTGCCACCTCGCCCGGTTACGGCGGCGGTGGTTACAACAACGGCTACAACAACGGCGGCTACGGCAACAATGGCGGTTACAACCAGGGCCGCTGCGCCGACTGCGGCATCGTCACCCGCATCAACACCGTGCCCTCGGGCCGCACCGCGCCCAGCGCGACCGGTGCGATCCTCGGCGGCATCGTCGGCGCCGTGGCCGGCCATGAAATCTCCGACCACACCGGTGGCAGCCGTGGCAACAAGAACATCGCCGCCGCTGCAGGCGCGGTCGGTGGCGCCCTGGCCGGCAACCAGATCCAGAAGAACGTCACCAGCGATACCTATGACATCAGCGTGCGCATGGATGATGGCCGTACCATCGTGGTCAACCAGCGCGATCTCGGCGGCATCCGCGAGAACACCTACGTGCGCGTGGTCAATGGCAAGGTCATCCTGCGCTGACCTGCACCGGGCCAACGGCAAAGAAAAAGGCCCGCTTGCGCGGGCCTTTTTCATGCCGACGGGCGGCGGGTATTACACCGGCTGCACCTTGTCAGCCTGCAGGCCCTTCTGGCCCTGCACGACTTCAAAGGTCACCGACTGGCCTTCCTTGAGGCTCTTGAAGCCCTGGGTCTCGATGGCGCGGAAGTGCACGAACACGTCCTCGCCATTCTGCCGGCTGATGAAGCCGAAGCCCTTCGCATCATTGAACCACTTTACGGTACCGGTCTCGCGCTCAGCCATCTCACTAACTCCCTTTGACTCTCTCTTGTTGTTGGAAACGCCCGGTGGGCGGCTGACAAGCAAGGGGGAAGCGAGGTGCATCGATGCAGCGGATCGGAAAGATCTTGCTTCATCAGGCCACGATCCACGGTGACCTTGCCAAGCTCAGCGACTGCAACTTAACCCGCCCAAAACGAAAAATCAACTGGCAAAATCTTTCACTGTCAACCCCAAAACGGACACCATACGGGACAGCATGGGACTCTCATTCATCTTATATCTGCTAGCGGTCATTTTTGTCCTGATCGGCATCGCCGGCATCGTCCTGCCAGCCCTTCCGGGCATCCCGCTGGTATTCATCGGACTGCTGCTGGCGGCCTGGGCCGACGGCTTCGCCCATGTCGGCTGGCCCACGCTGGTCGCGCTGGGCGTACTGACCCTGCTTTCACTGCTGGTGGACGTGCTGGCCACCGTGGTTGGGGCACAGCGCGTCGGCGCCAGCCGCAAGGCCCTGTGGGGCACCTTCGTCGGCAGCATCGTCGGCCTGTTCTTCATGCCCATCGGCCTGTTTGCCGGCCCCCTGATCGGCGCCCTGCTCGGCGAGTACTGGCACACCCGCGAACTCGGCCGCTCGACCAAGGTCGGCCTGGCCACCTGGCTCGGCATCCTGCTCGGCCTGGCACTGAAACTGGCGGTGGTGATCGCGATGCTGGGCCTGTTCGCGTTCGCCTGGTTCTTCTGAGCCACCTGGCCTTCACGCCACGCGCACGCCGGGGCCGTGCATAAACCGTGGGGCTGGCCGCGATCCGTTGCAGCCGCCACACTGTGCGATTCCCGTATCCACCGAAGGGCCTGCTGCAATGACCCTCCCCACGCTGCTTCCCCGTCTGGCGCCGCTGGCGCTTGCCCTGGCCAGTGCACCGCTGGCCGCGCAGGAGTTCGTGCCCAGCACCGACACCTCGCCGGCCGCCTGCGCGGCGATCACCACCGACGCGGCGCGCCTGGCCTGCTATGACCGCCTGTTCGCGCACACCCCGCAGGCCACCGCCGCTGCCGACGCCGCTGCCGAGGCAGCCGCGCAGGCCCGCCGCGAAGAGCGCCAGACCGCACGTGTGAGCCAGGGCGAAGAGAAACTGCGCGAACGGGTCAGCGACCTGTTCCGCCCGGCGGCACCGGACAGCGCGCTGGCCAACGCCGGCCGCGGTTCGCTGCTGGACAGCCGCTGGGAGCTGGCCGAGGACTCCAAGCTGGGCCCGTTCCAGCTGCGCGCCTACAAGCCGGTGTACCTGCTGCCCGCGTTCTGGACCAGCGACCGCAACACCATGCCGCACTCGCCGAACCCGGCCAACAGCGTAACGACCCCGCAGGTGCTCGACAGTGCCGAACTGAAGTTCCAGATCAGCTTCAAGACCAAGATCGCCGAGAACCTGTTCGGCGACAACGGTGATATCTGGGCCGGCTACACCCAGAGTTCGCGCTGGCAGGCCTACAACAGCGAGGATTCGCGCCCGTTCCGCGAAACCAATTACGAACCGGAAGTGATGATGGTGTTCCGCAACGGCTACTCGATCGGTGGCTGGCGCGGGCGCATGACCGGCATCAGCCTCAACCACCAGTCCAACGGACGGGCCGATCCGCTCTCGCGCAGCTGGAACCGGGTCATGCTCAACATCGGCCTGGATCGCGAGAACTGGGCGCTGGTCCTCCGCCCGTGGTACCGCATCCCGGAAAGCCGCAGCGAAGACAACAATCCGGACATCGAGGACTACATGGGCCGCGGTGACGCGACCCTGATCTGGAACCGCAACGGGCATGAGGTCGCGCTGATGGCGCGCCATTCGCTGCGCACCGGCAGCCGCTCCCACGGTGCACTGCAGCTGGACTACGGCTTCCCGATCAGCAACCTGCTGCGTGGCCATGTGCAGATCTTCGACGGCTATGGCGAGAGCATGATCGACTACAACCACAAGGCCACCTATGTGGGCGTGGGCGTGTCGCTGCTGGAGTGGTTCTGATGGACGTGACGATCTGGCACAACCCGGCCTGCAGCAACTCGCGCGGCGCACTGAAGCTGATCCGCGATGCGGGCTTCGATCCGGTGGTCATCGAGTACCTGGGCAACCCACCCGACGCGGCCACGCTGCGCCAGGTGCTGGCCGAGTCGGCGCTGAACGCGCGCGATCTGGTGCGCAGCAAGGAAGCGCAGTTCGCCGAACTCGGGCTGGAAGATGCCGACGAGGCCACGCTGCTAGCCGCGATGGCCGAATACCCGCACTTGATCAACCGTCCGGTGGTGCGCACCCCCAAGGGCACGCGGCTGTGCCGCCCACCGGAAACGGTGCTGGAGATCCTGTAACCCCAAAAAGGGGACGGAGGGAATTACGTCGCTTGTGCACAAACGACTTAATTCCCTCCGTCCCCTTTTTCGGTTACCGCCAGTCGGTGATGCCTTCGCGGCGGTACACCTCTGCGAACGCCGGGCGCGCCTTCATCGCCGTGGCATGCGCCTTGAGTGGCGGCCAGGTGTCACTGGGCCTGGGCATGTTGCGCGACCAGCGCATCAGCATCACCAGCATGTAGTCGACCACGCAGGGCGTTGCGCCCAGCAGATAGGGCCCATGCGCCAGCAGGTGCGTGGCCACATGCTGCCAGGCCGCTTCCAGGCGCTGCCGCGCCATCTCGCGACTGGCCTCCACGTTTGCCTCGCCCGCCACCTCGTTCGGATAGAACCAGGCGCGATAGGCCGGCTGCAACGTATTGGCACACCAGAACATCCAGCGGTAGGCATCGGCGCGCTGCGGCGTGCCCAGCGCGGGCAGCAGGTGGGCGTCCGGATGGCGGTCGGCCAGGTACAGTGCGATCGCCGCCGCTTCGGTCATTACTAGGCCGTCGATCAGCAGCGTCGGCACCACGCCGGCGGGATTCAGTGCCAGGTACTCCGCCGACTTGTGCTCGCGCGCGTCGAAATCCAGCAGCACCAACTCATGCTCGATGCCGAGCTCGATCAGCAGCCAGTGCACCACCAGGGCGGCGGTGCTTGTCGAACCATACAGCGTGGTGCTCATGCGGCGGATCCTGTGCAGGTGGACCGGCCGATTATGCGCCCGTGCGAGCGCCGTTGCTCAGCCGCAGCTGCTCATGCAGGTATCGCGGCGTTCGCCACAGGACATCATCGGCGCGCGCATTGTGCAGTCATGCGCCTTCAGCTCGCAGGCGCGGCGCAGCTCGGGGTTGGCAACATCCTTGCAGCGCTTGTCTGGTGCCGGCACCACCTGCTGCTCGCAGCTGAAGGCACTGTTGCCGGTACTGCCCTGTGCCATGCAACTGCGGTAGCCTGCCTGGCACTGCATTCGGCACTGCGAGGACGCGGAAAAATCCGCACCTTCGTACGATGCCGGGGTGCTGCAGCCGGCCAGCGCCAGCACGACGCCAACCATGATGGATCGAAGCAGGGTCATGGACACATCCTGTGTGAGGTCGCGCCGAGACTAGCAGGCGGACGATTGCAGGATCGTTGATCCGGCCCGCACACAACAACGGCGCCACACAGGCGCCGTTGTCTGGGACGGAGCGGGAGGACTTACTCCACCACCACCGGGATCTTGCCGATGCGGGCCTGCCATTCGCGCGGGCCGGTCTTGTGCACCGATTCGCCGGTGGAGTCGACCGCCACGGTCACCGGCATGTCCTGCACGGTGAACTCGTAGATTGCCTCCATGCCCAGGTCGGCAAAGCCGACCACCTTGGCCGCCTTGATCGCCTTGGACACCAGGTAGGCCGAACCGCCAACCGCCATCAGGTAGGCCGACTTGTTGTCACGGATCGCTTCGATCGCCGCCGGGCCGCGCTCGGCCTTGCCGACCATGCCCAGCAGGCCGGTCTGCTCCAGCACCTGGCGGGTGAACTTGTCCATGCGGGTCGCCGTGGTCGGGCCGGCCGGGCCCACCACTTCGTCGCGCACCGGATCAACCGGGCCGACGTAGTAGATGAAGCGGCCCTTCAGGTCGACCGGCAGCTGCTCGCCCTTGTTGAGCATGTCGACCATGCGCTTGTGCGCGGCGTCGCGGCCGGTCAGCAGCTTGCCGTTGAGCAGCAGGGTCTGGCCCGGCTTCCAGCTGGCCACGTCTTCGGGGGTGATCGTATCCAGGTCCACGCGGGTGCCCTTGGATGCGTCGTAGGTCAGCTTCGGCCAGTCTTCCAGCGACGGCGGGTCCAGCATCACCGGGCCGCTGCCATCCAGGGTGAAGTGCGCATGGCGGGTGGCCGCGCAGTTCGGGATCATCGCCACCGGCAGGTTGGCCGCATGGGTCGGGTAATCGTTGATCTTGATGTCGAGTACGGTGGTCAGGCCGCCCAGGCCCTGCGCACCGATGCCGAGCGCATTGACCTTCTCGTACAGCTCCAGGCGCAGCTCTTCGATGCGGTTGGACGCACCGCGAGCCTGCAGCTCGGTGATGTCGATCGGCTCCATCAGCGCTTCCTTGGCCAGCAGCATCGCCTTCTCGGCGGTGCCACCGATGCCGATGCCGAGCATGCCCGGCGGGCACCAGCCGGCGCCCATGGTCGGCACGGTCTTCAGCACCCAGTCGACGATGGAGTCGGACGGGTTGAGCATCGCGAACTTGGTCTTGGCTTCCGAACCACCACCCTTGGCGGCGACGATCACATCGACCGTGTTGCCCGGCACCACCTTGACGTTGACCACGCCCGGGGTGTTGTCCTTGGTGTTGATGCGCTTGCCGGCCGGATCAGCCAGCACCGAGGCGCGCAGCTTGTTGTCCGGGTGCATGTAGGCGCGGCGCACGCCTTCATTGGCCATGTCTTCCACGCCCATGGTGGCGTCGTCCCAGCGCACGTCCATGCCGATTTCCAGGAACACGGTGACGATGCCGGTGTCCTGGCAGATCGGACGGTGGCCTTCGGCGCACATGCGCGAATTGATCAGGATCTGCGCCATCGCTTCCTTCGCGGCCGGCGACTCCTCGCGCTCGTAGGCGGCGGCAAGGTTCTTGATGTAATCGACCGGGTGGTAGTACGAGATGTACTGCAGCGCGTCGGCGATGGACTGGATGAGGTCTTCCTGCTTGATCGATGTCACGACTTGCTCGCTTGCTGGAGGCTGGCGGGGGTAATCCGCCTATTTTACCCCCTCCCCCGGCCCCAGGGTGGTAGTGCCGGCCGCTGGCCGGCAATATCCGCACACGCCCTCTGTCACGCCATGCGCCACTGCGGCGTCCTTGCCCACATGAACGCCGAAACCGCTTTCCAGACCCACCGCCCGCGCCTGATGGCCCTGGCCTACCGCCTGCTCGGCAGCCGCGCCGACGCCGAAGACGTGGTCCAGGATGCCTGGCTGCGCTGGTCCGGCGCCGACCCGGCGGCCGTCCGCGACCCCGAAGCCTGGCTGGTCACCACCACCACCCGGCTCGGCCTGGACCGGCTGCGCGCGGCCAAGCGCGAGCGCGTGCACTACGTCGGCCCATGGCTGGCCGAACCGCTGGCGGTCACCCTGGAGCCCGACCCGGCACCCGGTCCGGCGCAGCTGCATGCGCTGGCCGACGATGTCTCGGTGGCCTTCCTGACCCTGCTCGAACAGCTCGGCCCTGAGGAACGCGCCGCGTTCCTGCTGAAGGAGGCCTTTGATCACGATTACCGCGAGATCGCCGACCTGCTCGGCCACAGCGAGGCCAACTGCCGGCAGCTGGTGCACCGCGCGCGGCAGCGCCTGCAGGCCGGGCGGCCGCGCTTCAACGCCGACGCCAGCCAGCACCGGCAGCTGCTCGCACGCTTCATGGACGCCTCGCAGCGCGGCGACAGTGAAGCGATCCAGGCCCTGCTGCACGCCAACGCGGTACTGGTTTCCGACGGCGGTGGCGTGGTCACTGCGGCGGTGCGGCCCCTGCTCGGCGCCGAACGCATTGGCCGCCTGTTCTGGGCCATCGCCCGCCGCGGCGCGGTGCATCCGGCGCAATTGGGCTACGTCAATGGCGAACCGGCGATCCTGCGTTTCCAGGGCGATCGCCTGCACTCGGTCACCACCATCGAGGTGGTCGATGGCCGCATCGCCAACGTGTACAGCGTTTTGAATCCGGAAAAGCTGCCGGGTGTTGTCACGCGCGATGACGGTGCGGCGTCCTGGTAGTGAAAGGTGGCCATCGTGGCCGCCGTGGAGCCGAAAATGTCCGACCACGCCTCTCCCCGCGTTCCCTATACCCGCCTGGCCGCCGAGGCCTTCAAGGGCCTGCTGGCCACCAGCAAGGCGGTGCATGAAAGCTCGATTGATCCGACCCTGATGGAACTGCTGTTCCTGCGCGTGTCGCAGCTCAACGGCTGCGGCTACTGCATGGACATGCATGGCACCGCGCTGCGCAAGGGCGGCATCGAGCCGCGCAAGCTGGACACCCTGCCCGCGTGGCACGAAAGCCGCTTCTTCGATGCGCGCGAACGCGCGGCGCTGGGCTGGGCCGAGGCGCTGACCCGGCTGACCGACGGTGCGCCGTCGCAGGCAGCGTTCGACGCACTGGCACCGCACTTCGATGAGAAGGGCATCAGTGACCTGAGCATGGGCATTGCGGTGATCAATGCCTGGAACCGGTTGGGCGCGGGCCTGCTGCCGCCGCTGCCGTAACGGGGGCTGGCCGGGCGGGTTCCTGCAACGGTTGGTAGGTGTCGATCTTGGTCGACACGGTAGATCCACGCCATGCGTGGATGCGGCAGGGTCGGATCCCTTCGCCACGCGAAGGGCTCTGACCCAATCCGGGCTGATGGGGTCAGCACCCTTTGCGCCACAAAGGGATCTGACCCCGGCGCGGCCACACGGCTGCACTGACCCCCTTTGCACGCGTCGGGCGCGCACAATACGCGCATGCCTGCTTCCCCCACCGCTGGCGCTGCCGCCGCGAAGAAACCCAGCCTGCGCCAGCGCTTCAGGGCGATGCGCAACCTGCCGCCGTTCCTGCGCATGGTCTGGCAGACCAGCCCCGCGCTCACCCTGGCCAGCCTGGGGCTGCGCCTGATCCGCGCCCTGCTGCCGGTGGCGATGCTCTACGTCGGCAAGCTGATCATCGACAGCGCCCTGCACCTGAGCCAGCACGATGCCGGCTTCCCGCCGCTGGGCGAGGCACTGTCGAGTGGTGTGCTGAATCCACTGCTGGGCCTGCTGGCGCTGGAATTCGGCCTGGCCATCGCCTCGGATCTGCTCGGCCGGCTGGTCAGCTACGCCGATGCCCTGCTCTCGGAACTGTTCGCCAACGTCACCAGCATCCGGCTGATGGAACACGCCGCAACGCTGGATCTGGAGGACTTCGAAGACCCGGACCTGCAGGACAAGCTGGACCGTGCGCGACGCCAGACCATGGGCCGGATGAACCTGATGAGCCAGCTGTTCGGCCAGGTGCAGGACGCGATCACCGTGGCCAGCCTCGCAGTCGGCCTGCTGGTCTACGCGCCGTGGCTGATCCTGCTGCTGGCGCTGGCACTGGTGCCGGCCTTCATCGGCGAATCGCACTTCAACGCGGCCGGCTACAGCCTCAACTTCCAGTGGACGCCCGAGCGCCGCCAGCTCGACTACCTGCGCCAGCTCGGTGCCAGTGTGGAAACGGCCAAGGAAGTGAAGATCTACAACCTGCACCGCTTCCTGGTGGAGCGCTACCGGCGGCTGTCGGTGGCGCTGTTCCAGGCCAACCGCGCCCTCGCCCGGCGCCGCGCGTTCTGGGGCACGCTGCTGGCCGCACTGGGCACGCTGGGCTACTACACCGCCTATGCCTACATCGCGTGGCGCACCGTGCGCGGCGACTTCTCGATCGGCGACCTGACCTTCCTCGCCGGCAGCTTCCTGCGCCTGCGCCAGCTGCTGGAAGGCCTGTTGATCGGGTTCTCGCAGGTGGCCAGCCAGGCCCTGTACCTGGATGACCTGTTCTCGTTCTTCCAGATCCAGCCGGAAATCCACTCGCGCGAAGGCGCCGTGCGCGTGCCGCAGCCGATCCGCCAGGGCTTCGTGTTCGAGAACGTCGGCTTCCGCTACCCGGATGCCGAGCAATGGGCCGTGCGCCACCTCGATTTCCAGCTGCGGGCCGGCGAAGTACTGGCCCTGGTCGGCGAGAACGGCGCCGGCAAGACCACGCTGGTGAAGCTGCTGGCGCGGCTGTACGAACCGGACGAGGGCCGCATCCTGCTCGATGGCCGCGACCTGCGCGATTACGACCTGGACGACCTGCGCGCCAACCTCGGGGTGATCTTCCAGGACTTCGTGCGCTACAACCTCAGTGCCGGCGAGAACATCGGCGTCGGCCAGGTCGAGGCGATGGCCGATCAGGCGCGCATCGCCGACGCCGCACGGCGCGGCATGGCCGAGGAAGTGATCGACGACCTGCCCGGCGGTTACGACCAGCTGATCGGCCGCCGCTTCAAGCAGGGCGTGGACCTGTCCGGTGGCCAGTGGCAGAAGATCGCCATCGCCCGCGCATGGATGCGCAATGCGCAGGTGATGATCCTGGATGAGCCAACGGCAGCGCTGGATGCGCGCAGTGAGTTCGAGGTGTTCCAGCGGTTCAGGGAGCTGGCGGATAATCGCACCGCAGTGCTGATTTCCCACCGTTTCTCCTCGGTCCGCATGGCCGATCGCATCCTGGTGCTGGCCGATGGCCGGATCGAGGCCAGCGGCACCCATGAGCAGCTGATGGCCCAGGGCGGCCGCTACGCCGAGCTGTTCGAGCTGCAGGCGGCCGGTTACCGCTGAGAACGCCTCTCGTTCCGCCTAATGAGAACCTGTCTCATTTGAGATAGAATCACCCCCGACGACTTCCGATAGATACGCCCATGTCCTCCGCTTTTGGCGCCGAAACGGTGCTTGAGGTCCGTCACTGGACCGATGCCTACTTCAGCTTCACCCTCACCCGCGACAGCGGTTTCCGCTTCGAGAACGGCCAGTTCGTGATGATCGGCCTGGAAACCGAGGCGCGGCCGCTGCTGCGCGCGTACTCCATCGCCAGCGCCAACTGGGAAGAGCACCTGGAGTTCTTCAGCATCAAGGTGCAGGACGGCCCGCTGACCTCGCGCCTGCAGCACATCAAGCCGGGTGACAAGGTGCTGGTCGGCAAGAAGCCCACCGGCACCCTGCTGATCAGCGACCTGCACCCGGGCAAGAACCTGTACCTGCTGGGCACCGGCACCGGCATGGCGCCGTGGCTGTCGGTCATCAAGGACCCGGAAACCTACGAGCGCTTCGAGAAGGTGATCCTGTGCCACGGCGTGCGCTACGAAAAGGACCTGGCCTACCGCGATTACTTCGAGAAGGAACTGCGTGAGCACGAGTTCCTGGGCGAGATGATCGGCGACAAGCTGCTGTACTACCCGGCCGTCACCCGCGAGCCGTTCGCCAACCAGGGCCGCCTGACCCAGCTGATGGAAAGCGGCGAGATGCAGCGCACGCTCGGCCTGCCGGAGCTGAGCCCGGAAAACGACCGCGCGATGATCTGTGGCAGCCCGCAGATGCTGGCCGACCTGCGCGCTGTGCTCGATGCTCGCGGTTTCCAGGTTTCGCCGCGCATCGGCCAGCCGGGCCATTACGTGTTCGAGCGCGCGTTCGTCGAGAAATAAGGCTGCAACGGTAGTGCCGGCCGCTGGCCGGCTCTCCGTGCGCTACGGGATTACCGGCCAGCGGCCGGCACTACCACCCTTCACAGCAGCGCTTCAATCTCGCCGCGCAGCTGCTCCGGCCTGGTGGTGGGCGCATGCCGCGACACCACCCGCCCCTCGCGGTCGACCAGGAACTTGCTGAAATTCCACTTGATGCGGGCACTGCCGAGCAGGCCACGCTTCTCGCGCGCGAGCCACGCCCACAGCGGGTCGGCACCGTCGCCGTTGACCTCGATCTTTTCCGACAGCGGGAAGCTGACCGGATAGTCCAGCGAACAGAACTGGCGGATCTGCGCGGCATCACCCGGCTCCTGCGCGCCGAACTGGTTGCACGGGAAGCCGATCACCACCAGGCCGCGTTCGCGGTACTCCTGCCACAGCTGCTCCAGCCCGGTGTATTGAGGGGTGAAGCCACAACGGCTGGCGACGTTCACCAGCAGCATCGGATGGCCCTGGTACCGGGCCAGCGCCTGCGGCTGGCCGTCGAGGTCACGGAAGCTGAAATCGTAGGCGGTTGTCATGATGGCGGGCCGTGGGCGGTGACTGCATGGTACCCGCGCCCGGCCCCGGCAACATGCCTTTTGACACAAGTGCAGGCGCCGCCGGCCGGGTTACCCTCGGGCCCTTGTTTGCCTTACCGGAGCTTCTACCTTGACCACTCGACTTGCCCTTGCCGTGGCCATGTCCCTCGGCCTTGCCCTGCCCGCCTTCTCGGCCGGCGCCGCCACCCCGGCTGCCAGCACCAATGCCCAGCAGGCCAACCCGTTCTTCGCCGAAAGCCCGCTGCCGCTGCACTTCCCGCAGTTCGACAAGATCAAGGACAGCGACTTCGCCCCGGCCTTCGACGCCGGCATGGCGCAGCAGCTGAAGGAAGTGGAGGCGATCGCCAACAACAAGGCCAAGCCGACCTTCGACAACACCATCATCGCCCTGGAAAAGAGCGGTGACATCCTCGACCGTGCGACCACCGTGTTCTTCAGCCTGGTCGGCGCCGATACCAACGACACCCGCAAGAAGCTGCAGGCCGACTACTCGGCGAAGTTCGCCGCGCACAGCGATGCGATCGCGCTGAACGGCAAACTGTTCGCCCGCATCCAGGCGCTGTACGACACCCGCAGCCAGCTGGGCCTGGACGCCGAAGGCGTGCGCCTGGTCGAGAAGTACTACGACAACTACGTGCGCGCCGGCGCCAAGCTGTCCGAGGCCGACAAGGCCAAGCTGAAGGCGATGAACGCCGAGCTGGCCAACCTGGGCACCAAGTTCAGCCAGAACGTGCAGTCGGAAGTGAACGCTTCGGCGATCACCGTCGACGACGTCAAGGAGCTGGCCGGCCTGTCCAAGGAGCAGATCGCCGCCGCCGCCGAAGCCGCCAAGGCCCGTGGCCTGGAAGGCAAGTACGTGATCACCCTGCTCAACACCACCGGCCAGCCGCCGCTGACCAACCTGGCCAACCGCGCCCTGCGCCAGAAGATCTACGAAGCCTCGACCACCCGCGGCAGCCGCGGCGGTGAGTTCGACAACACCGCGCTGGTCTCGCGCATCATGCAGCTGCGTGCCGACAAGGCCAAGCTGATGGGCTTCCCGAACTTCGCCGCCTACAACCTGACCAACCAGACCGCCAAGACCCCGGAAGCGGTCAACGCGATGCTGGGCAAGCTGGCCCCGGCCGCGGTGGCCAATGCCAAGCGCGAAGCCGCCGACCTGCAGGCGATGATCGACAAGGAGCAGAAGGCCGCGCGCAAGCCGACCTTCCAGCTGGAACCGTGGGACTGGGCCTTCTACAGCGAGAAGGTGCGCCAGGCCAAGTACAACTTCGACGAGTCGCAGCTGAAGCCGTACTTCGAACTGAAGAACGTGCTGGAAAACGGCGTGTTCTACGCTGCCGGCCAGGAATTCGGCCTGACCTTCAAGCAGCGCACCGACCTGCCGGTCTACCACGATGACGTCACCGTCTACGACGTGTTCGACGCCGATGGCAGCCAGCTGGCGATCTTCATCTTCGATCCGTATGCGCGCGCCTCCAAGCGTGGCGGTGCGTGGATGAACTCCTACGTCTCGCAGTCCAAGCTGACCGGCTTCAAGCCGGTGGTCGCCAACCACCTGAACATCCCGAAGCCGCCGGCCGGCCAGCCGACCCTGCTGACCTGGGATGAGGTGAACACCACCTTCCACGAGTTCGGCCACGCCCTGCACGGCATGTTCTCCAACGTGAAGTACCCGTACTTCTCGGGCACCTCGGTGCCGCGTGACTTCGTCGAGTTCCCGTCGCAGGTCAACGAAATGTGGTCGGACAACCCGGTCATCCTGAAGAACTACGCCAAGCACTACCAGAACGGCTCGGCGATGCCGCAGGCGCTGCTGGACAAGGTGATTGCCGCATCGAAGTTCAACCAGGGCTTTGCCACCACCGAATACCTGGGTGCGGCGATGCTGGACCAGAACTGGCACCAGATCGGCCCGGACCAGGTGCCGGCGGCCAAGGACGTGATGGCCTTCGAGCGCGCCGCGCTGGAGAAGGACGGCATCTACTATGCGCCGGTTCCGCCGCGCTACAAGACTCCGTACTTCAGCCACATCATGGGCGGCTACTCGGCCGGCTACTACGCCTACATCTGGTCGGAAGTGCTCGACGCCAACACCCAGAAGTGGTTCAAGGACAACGGCGGCCTGAGCCGCAAGAACGGCGACCACTTCCGCGCCACCCTGCTGTCCAAGGGCGGCAGCGTCGACGCGATGCAGCTGTTCCGCGATTTCGCCGGCCACGAGCCGCAGATCGAACCGCTGCTGGAAAAGCGTGGCCTGACCGGCGCCGGCAACTGATCGCCAGCGCAGTGGCCTGAAACGAAAACCGCCCGGGAGACCGGGCGGTTTTTTTTGTTGATCATCCACGCACGGCGTGGATCTACGGGTGGGTGCCGACCGTTGGTCGGCACGATCCTTCCGGGCCATGAACCCCGGTATCGTCCATCCACGCATGGCGTGGATCTACTGTCTGTCAACGCGGTGCCACGTACCCACCGGGCACGCCCTCCGGCGACAGCACCAGCTGCCACAGCTGCGCGTGCCGGCAGCGGAAGGTGGCCATCGACCCGGCCAGGTAGAAACGCCACATGCGC
Source organism: Stenotrophomonas sp. S4 (assembly GCF_054187805.2). Classification (NCBI taxonomy): domain Bacteria; kingdom Pseudomonadati; phylum Pseudomonadota; class Gammaproteobacteria; order Lysobacterales; family Lysobacteraceae; genus Stenotrophomonas; species Stenotrophomonas sp. S4. The sequence continues at coordinate 3,140,766 of NZ_CM196188.1, forward strand.
CGGAAGTGCTCGTCGTAGTGCGCATCCAGCTGCGGCCACGCCGCTTCCACGTTGCGTCGCCACGCCTGCAGGGTCAGGTCGTAGTCGGTGCCGAAGTTGTGCCAGTCCTCCAGCACGAAACGGCCTTCGAACGCCCTGGTGATCTGCACCGCCGATGGCAGCATCGAGTTGGGGAAGATGTAGCGCGCAATCCACGGATCGGTGCGATGCCGGGAGATGTTGGTGCCGATGCTGTGCAACAGCAGCAGGCCGCGCGGTGACAGGCAGCGCTTGGCCACCTCGAAGAAACTGCTGTAGTTCTTGTCACCGACGTGCTCGAACATGCCGATCGAGAAGATCGCATCGAACGGTTCGTCCAGCTCGCGGTAGTCCTGCAGGCGGATCTCGATCGGCAGGCCCGCACACAGTTCGCGGGCGAACTCGGCCTGCTCCTGCGAAATCGTCACGCCGACGCCACTGACACCGTAGCGCTCGGCGGCGAACTTCAGGGCTTCGCCCCAACCACAGCCGATGTCCAGCACGCGCTGGCCCGGGCGCAGGCCCAGCTTGCGGCAGACCAGGTCGAGCTTGGCCTCCTGCGCTGCATCAAGGTCATCAGCGTTGCGCCAATAGCCGCAGCTGTAGACCAGGCGCTGGCCGAGCATGGCCTGGTAGAGATCATTGCCCAGGTCGTAATGGCGACGACCGACTTCGTAGCTGCCCTGCCCCACCTGCAGGTTGAACAGGCGCGCCTTCAGCGCGTCCGCCACTTCGCGCCAGCCGTGCACCCGCTCATCCAGATGCGCCTGCATCAGGTGGACGAGGAATTCATCCAGGACGTTGGCATCCCACCAACCTTCCATGTAGCTCTCGCCCAGGCCGAGCGAGCCGTGGCCCATGACCCGCGCGAAAAAGCGCGGGTCATGCACCTGGATGTCCTGTGGCTGGGTGCCGCCGATGCGGACCCCGGCTTCGTGGAGCAGGCCGGCGACCCGCTCCTGCAACCCTGTATCCACGCCACCTCCTCGACTGCGGTCAACCGCGTGCGAACAGCTCCACGTAGTCCCTGGCCACGTGCGGCAACAGCACCGCCGCCGGTACATCGGCGGTCTGGGTGCCGTCCGAGTATGGACCCACCTGGTACGGCGGGAAAACAAAGCGCAGCGCGGTGATCTGCCCCTTGTCGTCGGTCAGCGGCTGGAACTGGCTGAAATTGTCGGCCTGCGGGCCGGTGCCGTCGGCGATCATGCGCGATGCGTTGCGCAGCGATTCCTGCAGCTGGGCCGGATCCATGTCCTCGCCGCTGAGGCGCGTGGCCACGCGTTCGCGCAGCTGGTCGGCGACGAAATCGCTGATCGCCTTCCAGCCCTTGGCATCAGCCACCAGCTTTTCGGCGCTGAGCATCTGCTGGTGCTGCGGCAGCCACACGAAGCGGGCCACCAGCGGCTCGCCGTGGGCGCCACCGGTGTAGCGGCTGCCATCGGCACTGATCACCACCAGCTGCGGGGTTTCCAGCAGCTTCTCGAAGCTCAGCGACAGCTCGTACGGCATGGTCGGCTTGTCGTTGCCCAGCCCGTCCAGCGCCTGCTGCAGGTCGCTGCGCGCACTCGTCGCATAGCTCTGCAGCGCGCGGGCCAGGCCCGGATAACGGTCGATACCGGCCGGGTAGCTGATGCCCACCACCTCGCGCTCGTTGTTCTCGATCACGTCGCGCAGGTCCAGCGGCGCTTCCGTGGCCGGCGTTTCGCCTGCGGCGGTGGCTTCGGCGGCGGGCGCCGCGTCGGTCGCCGGTGCCGGCTCGCTTTCACGCTGGCAACCGGCCAGCAACAGCACGCCCACCACGCCGGCCAGCACGCTGCCGTGCAGTGGCCGGTTGTTTCCAATCTTCATCGGGATCCCCTGTTCATGTTTGTACATCATCGCCTGCCATGGCTGAAGCGTGGCCCGCTGGCATTCAGCCAACGAGCAGGTCGTGGTACTCCTCGTGCCGCTGCAGGAAGGCCTCGGCGTAGGAACATGCCGGCACCACCTTGTACTTCTGCTCGCGGGCGAAACGCAGCGCCACACGGGTCAGCTCACCGGCGATGCCACGGCCCGCGATCGGCTCGGGTACCTCGGTGTGGGTGATGACCATGCGCTTGCGCTTGATCTGGTAGTCCAGCACCGCCAGCTGTCCTCGCACACGGGCGGTGAAGCGGTGGTTGGCCAGGTCGTGTTCGACCTCGTAGGCCAGACCGGGGGGCGTGACCGAAGCCATGGAACTGTCTCCTGCAGCGACTGCGTGGATGGTGCGCAGCCGGGCGCCATGATCGCGTGAAGCCTGAACAGGGGCAAGTCCAGTCCATTCACGTCAGTTTTCGCCCCTCAAGCTGGAGGCGGGCCGGCCGCTATCGCCTATGGAGGGGTACGGCCAGGCTGGCACGACCCTTGCGACCGTTGACCATGCGCACCACCGTGGAGGCCCCCATGCACGCCAGCAATTCCCATTCCGATACCGACCGCGCCCTGCTGGAGGGCCTGCTGCAACTGGCGGTGGAAGGGCAGACCGAGGATCAGGATTTCCAGCGCATCGGCGAGGAAGTGTTCGCCCGCCTGCTGGATACCTACGGCCAGCAGACCGCGGCCTGACCCGGCCGGGGCGGATCGGACCCGATCCGCCCCGCTACCTGCATCAACCGCCGCCGAGGCGGAAGGTCGGGTTGGAGAGCTCGCGCAGGAAGTGGTTGAAGATGCTCGGCTGCATGGCCAGCATGAAGATCACGCCAAACGCCGCGCCTGCCAGGTGCGCGCTGTGGTTGATGCGGTCGCCGCCGCGCTTGTCCATCCAGATGCTGTAGCCGACGTAGAACGCGGCATAGATGATCGCCGGTGCCGGAATGAAGAACACCAGGATGATCGACCACGGCTTGATCAGGATGAAGGCGAACAGCACCGCCGACACCGCCCCGGACGCCCCGAGGCTGAGGTAGTTCGGGTTCTTCTGGTTCTTCAGGTAGCTGGGCAGGATCGAGACCAGCAGCGCGCCGATATAGAACGCCGGGTAGGTCAGGTAGCTGCCGGTCAGCTGCACCATCACGCTCTCGATGAATCCCCCGAAGAAGAACAGGGTGATCATGTTGAAGATCAGGTGCGACCAGTCGGCATGGATGAAGCCATAGGTCACCAGCCGGTCGTACTGGCGGTGACGGTCGATGGCCGGCGGCCACAGGATCAGGCGGTCGGCCAGCTTGCGGTTGTTGAACGCCATCCACGACAGGATGGCGGTGATGGCGATCAACAGCAGATTGACGGGGGTCATGTCAGGCTCAGGCGCTACGGTAGTTGTCGACCATACGATAGCGTTTCGCGTACCAACCGAAGGCCAACGCCGCGACGAAGGCGAAGCCGGCGAAGAAGAACATCAGGAACGCCGCCTCGCTCAGGCCCGTGCCGGCGATCTGGTGGGTCACCGTGTCGTTGCGCACCGCCGCATTGGACAGCAGCACCCACAGGTTGCCGATGGTGGTGGTCAGGTTCCAGAAGCTCATCACCACGCCCTTCATCGCCTGCGGCGCCTGGCTGTAGGCGAACTCCAGGCCGGTGGCCGAGACCAGCACCTCACCGAAGGTCAGCAGCGCGTACGGCAGCATCTGCCAGAAGATCGACATGGCGTTGCCGCCGTCCATCACCACCTGGATGCCACCCACCACGATCCAGGCCAGGCCACTGAAGGCGATGCCGGCGGTCATGCGGCGCAGCGCGGTCGGCTCGAAGCCGAAGCGGCGCAGGGCCGGGTACAGCACCAGGTTGTTGAACGGAATCAGGATCATCACCAGCAGCGGGTTCAGCGCCTGCATCTGCGAGGCGGTGAACCAGCTCGGCATCTGCATCTGCTGGCCCTGCAGGACCCAGGTCGAGGCCTTCTGGTCGAACAGCGAGAAGAACGGCGTGGTCAGCGCGAAGATCACCAGCACGCGCAGTACCGAGCGCACGCCTTCCACGGCTTCGGCCGGATGCTGGCCACGGGCGCGGTCCAGCTGCAGCCAGGTGCCACCACCGATGCCGGCAAGGATGGCCACCAGCGCCAGGCACAGGCAGATCACGATGCCCAGCGAACCGACCAGGCCGAACGAGGCCACCGCCAGCACCAGGCCAAGCACGGCGATCACCAGGCCCGGACGGCCCTGGCCGGCCACGCGCGCGGTCAGCGCGGTGCGCACCACGTTGGCGAACGAGTGCGGATCCTTCGGCGGCAGCGGCACCAGCACGTAGCGCTTGCGGCCCAGCCAGAACACGAAGGTAGCGATGAACATCAGGATACCCGGGATGCCGAACGCCCACTGCGGGCCCCAGTTCTTCAGCACCAGCGGAATCAGCAGCGAGGCGAACAGCGAGCCGAAATTGATGATCCAGTAGAAGGCGTCGAAGACGATCTTGGCCAGGTGCTTGTTGCTCTGGTCGAACTGGTCGCCCATGAACGAGGCCACCAGCGGCTTGATGCCACCGGCGCCGAGCGCGATCAGGCCCAGGCCGAGGAAGAAGCCCTCGCGGCTGTTCTCGAACAGCGCCAGGCACAGGTGGCCGGCGCAGTAGACCAGGCTGAACCAGAGGATGGTGTGGTATTTGCCGAAGAACCTGTCGGCCAGCCAGCCACCGAGCAGCGGGAAGAAATACACGCCGATCATGAAGCTGTGCATGATGTCCTTGGCTTCACCGGCACGGCCTTCTGCAGTGATTTCCTGCAGCAGCAGCGAGGTGATCAGGAACTGCACCAGGATGTTGCGCATCCCGTAGAAACTGAACCGTTCGCAGGCCTCATTGCCGATGATGTACGGAATCTGGCGCGGCATCTTTCCTTGGCCGGCGATGGGGGCGACTGCGTCGTGGCTCATCCTGTAAGGCATTCCTGCAAAGCGAAAGGCGCAAGGTTACCGGAACCGGGGCTTGCGAAGCACGCTGCAGGGCTGCATGACAACGGTGCCAATCCGTGGCAGGCCATCCCGGCCGTGCCGGAAGTCACGGCACCTGCACGACAAAAGCGTAAACTTATCGTTATGCGCCCCCTCGCCCACGCCCGCCTCCTGCTCAGCTGTCTCTTGCTGCTGCTGGCGTTGCAGGCACAGGCCCGCCCGCAGGCGCCGACCGCCGCCGCCAGCGAGAGCGAGCCCCGGCAACTGACCGTGGCCGCGCTGGAACTGCCCAGCCGCGATGACGCGCAATGGAAGCAGCGCCGCGAGCAGGTCGCACAGCTGCTGACCGAGCTGCAACCGGACGTGATCTCGGTGCAGCAGGTGCTGCAGCAGCAGGGCCGCAACCCGGCCTGCTGGCTGGCCAGCCGGCTGCGCTACAGCTGCGACTTCGTTACCGCCGATCCGCCCAGCCAGCCGCTGCGGCATGGCAACGCCATGCTGACCCGGCTGCCGGTCAGCGAGGACGGCGTGACCCTGCTGCATCCTCCCGGCACCTTCAGCGCGGCCGGCATGATGCGGCTGAAGCTGGGCGAGGCGCTGGTCAACATCTATGTGGCGCGGCTGCGTCCGGACCCGGACGAGGCCACCGCCCGCCAGCACCAGACCAGCGACCTGATGACCTGGATCGGCGCCACCGCCGAAGGCATGCCCAGCCTGATTGCCGGCGATTTCTCGGCCAACACGGTGGAACTGGTGCGCAGCACGCCGGGTTTCCAGCCGGCCCGGCGCAATCCCGGCGGCCGCGCCGAAGCGCCGGCCGCCAGTGGGGGTGGCAGCAGCGGCCACGGCCTGGATGTGCTGTTCCAGGTCAAGCACTTCGGCGGCATCCGCCAGCAGCCGATCCTGCTGCCGGCCGACGGCGACCTGCCCGGCCTGCGCCTGGGCGTGTTGGCCACCCTTCGCCTGCAGGGCATCACGGCGACGGCCGAATAGCCCCGCCTTCGGCACCCACCAGGTCCTGCCCGGCGTCCAGACGCTGGCAAACAAAAAAGGCCGGGGTCTCCCCCGGCCTCTTCAGTTCATCCCGCTACCGCGATCAGGCGATCGCTTCCTGGTAACGGCGCTCGACTTCGTTCCAGTCGATGACGTTGAAGAACGCGCCGATGTATTCCGGGCGGCGGTTCTGGTACTTCAGGTAGTACGCGTGTTCCCACACGTCCAGGCCGAGGATGGGGGTGTTGCCTTCCATCAGCGGGCTGTCCTGGTTGCCGGTGCTCTCGACCACGACCTTCTTGTCCGGGGTCACGCTCAGCCACGCCCAGCCGCTGCCGAAACGGGTCAGCGCTGCCTTGGTGAAGGCATCCTTGAACTTGTCGAAGCCGCCCAGGTCCTTGTCGATGGCCTTGGCCACGCCGCCCACCGGGTTGCCGCCGGCATTCGGGGCCATCACGGTCCAGAACAGCGAGTGGTTGGCATGGCCACCACCGTTGTTGCGCACCGGGCCCTGCAGGTTCTCCGGCAGCGACTTGAGCTTCTTCACCAGCTCTTCGACCGGCAGGTCAGCGTACTCGGTGCCTTCCAGCGCCGCGTTGACGTTGTTGATGTAGGTCTGGTGATGCTTGGTGTGATGGATTTCCATCGTCGCCGCATCGATATGCGGTTCCAGCGCGTCGTAGGCGTAGGACAGCTTGGGCAGGGTGTAGGCCATGATGCATCTCCTGATTGCGAGGGCACCCGACGGTGTCGGGCGGTGCGCGGTGAATGATGGGGACAGACCGCCAGATTACCAAGGGGGATGTAAAGGAAATTGCGTCCTGCCAGTGAGCACGACGGCAATTGTTACGCAGCAGTGACGCAGCGCTCTCCTCATGCACCGTGCAGCGCACAGGCGCTACAGTGCGTGCACCACCCTCGCCCGCCCCTGCCCATGCGCAACCCCCGGCTGCTGATCACCGCCATCGCCCTGCTGCTGCTCGGCCTGGTCGCCAACCATTTCCTGCAGCGGCCGCCGGCGCCGCAGTTCGCGCCCGACCTGCAGGGCACGCCCGCCGCACGCGCGCCGGCCACCGCCTCGCCCGGCAAGGACAGCGGACTTCCCGCGTTCCTGCCCGCCGAAGCGCGCGCGACCATCGCCCTGATCCAGCATGGCGGTCCGTTCCCGCACCGCCAGGACGGCAGCACCTTCGGCAACCGCGAGCAGCAACTGCCGCAGCGCGCGCGCGGCTACTACCGCGAATACACCGTCGACACCCCCGGCGCGCGTACCCGTGGCACGCGCCGCATCGTCACCGGCGGCGATCCGCCGGAAGCGTGGTACTACACCGACGACCACTACGCGTCATTCCGCAGCTTCACCGTACCGGCCCAGGGAGCGCAGTGATGAGCCACGATGATTTCGGCCTCGGCCTGCACGACATCAACAATGCCGGCGTCTACGCGATCGACAGCGACGACATCGGCGCACTGGCCGCGGCGATGCGCGATGCCGGCCTGAAGGTGATCCGCATCGATCTGGAGGGCGTCGCGGACAAGCGCACCCTGCTCGCCCGGCTGGCCGCACAGCTGGATTTCCCGGCCGGCTTCGGCGGCAACTGGGATGCGCTGTCGGACAACCTGCGCGACCTGCAATGGCTGCCGGCCAATGGCTACGCGCTTTTCCTGGCCGACGTGGACGCGCTGCGCGCCGGTGCGCAGAAGGACTTCGACACCCTGCTGGACGTGATGGACGAGACCAGCCGCGACTGGGTCGGCCGCGACGTACCGTTCTGGGTGTTCCTGTCGCAGAGCGCGTAAGGGCAACGCCCTGGTAGAGGCCGACCCAGGTCGGCATGGGCGTGTCCCCGCATGGATCATCCACGCATGGCGTGGATCTACCCGGCGCAGCTGGATGCACAGTAGATCCACGCCATGCGTGGATGCGCCGTCCTAGCGGCTCCCGTTGTCTTCCTGCAGCTCTTTCTTGAACGGGATGTCCGGCGGCGGGCGTGCCACGGCCGGCTGGTCCTGCATGTTGGGGTTGGTCAGACCACAGCCGCCACCAGCCTGCAGGATTGAAATGACGCAGGAGATCCTCGTGTTGGTGCCCGGCAATGGAATCTCCATCGCCTTGACGCCCTTGCGCACCCATTCGGCCAGCAGCGATTCCTGCGGCACCCAGTATTTGTCGAACGAGGTCGGTGTGTAGTCGTACGGCGGGCGCTTCAGCCAGGTGCCGGACTGCGCGATGCGCTCCTTGCTCCAGCCGTCATTGGCCCCACCGGGCGCACCGCGCTCGGCGTGGCCACCGCCGTCCTGGCCCGGCACGCGCACGCTGCCATCGGCATTGAACAGGCCGCTGCCCTTGCCGGCAGTGCTGGCCTGGCGGGCGCCACTGCTGGCACCGTCACGGTTGCGGCTGGAAGACCCCCAGTCATCGCCCTTGGCAGGTGTCGCCCAGTTGCCTGGATCGGGTGCCGGGCGCGCTCCCGCGTTTGCGGGTGTGCTGCTGGATGCTGACGGACGCGTGCTGCTGCTCGCCTGCGCCGCGCTGCCCTGGGCCGTAGTTGCAGGGGCCGCCGTGGCACTGCCACTGGAAGATGCCGGTGCTGCCACCGGTGCCGAGGCCACCTCCCGTTCGCGCACCTGCACGTCGCGGCCGGTGGGCGCGCGTACGGCGGGCTCACGTCCGGCCACCGCCGCCATCCGCACCTGCGGATCGGCCACGGCCTGCACTTCACGTTCGCGCACCTGCACGTCCTGCTGCGGCACGCGCACCTGCATTTCCGCGCTGCGCAACGGTTGTGGTGCGACCGGCGCATCGACCGTACTGACTTCGCGTTCGCGCACCTGGATGTCACGCACCTGCGGCGTGCGCACGGCCAGTTCCGGGGTGCGCACCTGGCTTGGCGTCGGCGGCGCCTGCACCGGCTGCACGCTGCGCTCGCGCACAACGGGTGTGCTGTCACGCGGCACGACGCTCACTTCGGTACGTGGCACGCTGACCGGCGGCACCACGAAATCGGTGCTGGCCTGCGCCACTTCGGTGGCCTGGACAGGCGAAGGCGGCGGCGCGGCAACCGGCGCCGGCTCCGCTTCGGCCGGCGGTGGTGGAACGCTGACGGTCGGCGCGGATGCCGGGGATGAGGCGGCGGCTTCGGCAGCAACCGGACGTGGTGCAGGGGCCGTGGCAGCGCCCGCTTCCTGGCCCGTCGCAACCCGACCCGCCGCCGCAGCCGCAGCCGCTTCGGCGCCCGGTTGATCGCCACCGCCTTCCTGGGTGGCGCGGCCGACGAACTCCACCTGCACGCGCTCGCCCTCGGCGCCCTCTTCGTCCGGCGCGGTGGTACGGATCACCGCCACCCACAGCAGCAGCATGAAGAACAGCAGGTGCAGCAGTGCACTGACCAGTGCCGAGGTCCAGCGCATCCAGCGCTGGTCGCGCGGCGCAGCGTCCCAGTCCTGCCAGAACAAACGGCGCAGCGCCTGCCACGGCGACAGCCGCGGCGACTGGCCGGGCGGGCCCGGCAGCGGGCGCGGCAGGAAAACTGCGATCACGTCGCGGGCATGGAACGGCCGCGGCAGCGGCCCCAGCGAGCGCAGCCACAGCGCCCAGCCATAGGGCAGGCGCGTGGTCTTCTCGAGGACGGCGCGGGGCTGCTGGCGCGCCAGCAGCAGGTCAATGAGTTGCTCGGCCCGGGTCAGAGGCACGCGTCAGCGATCAGGCGACGTTGCCGCGCGGAATGTACGGCGCGTGGCCGCTGTCGTGGTCGGTCGCGTCGCGCACGGCGGTCACGCCCGGCACGCGGCCCATCAGGGTCTTTTCGATGCCCTGCTTGAGCGTCACGTCAGCCATGCCGCAGCCCTGGCAGCCACCACCGAAGCGCAGCAGCACCACGCCGTCGGACGAGACTTCCTGCACGGCCACCTTGCCGCCATGCGAGGCCAGCTGCGGATTGACTTCGTTCTCCACCACCCAGTGCACGCGTTCGACCAGCGAGGCGGCGTCACCGGGCGCTTCACCCTTGATGCGCGGCGCCTTGATGGTCAGCTGCTGGGCACCGGCGGTGCCGGCGACGATGTCGATCTCGGCGCCATCGAGCCAGCCAACGCTGCCGGCGTCCACATAGAGGGTGAAACCATCGCAGTCCACCGCCCACTCGTCACCGAGCAGGTCGGTCGGTTCGGCGAATTCCAGCCGGGCATCGGCGCGCGGCGTACCGGGGTCGACCGCGCTCAGGCGCACGCCCATGCCGGGCACGCCCTCGCGTTCGATCAACTTGCGGAAATGGGTCTGGGCAGTGTCGGAGATCTGGATCATCAGGCTATTCTAGCCAAGTAAGCGTCAGCCGCTCATTCGGTTTATACACCGTCCGGCGCATTGTTCAGTCAACACGAGGTGGAGATTCCCATGGCCGACCTGATTCCACTGGCCCAGGCCCGTTGCGTGCCACGCAAAGGCAGCGACCACAAGCTCGGCGAAGCCCGCCTGGCCGAACTGCTGCCGCAGATTCCCGGCTGGGAGCTGAGCGAGGGTGGCCAGGCCCTGTTGCGCACCTTCCGCTTCAAGGATTACTACGCCACCATGGCCTTCGTGAACGCGCTGGCCTGGATTGCCCACCGCGAGGACCACCATCCGGACCTGGGCGTGCACTACGACCGCGCGGTCGTGCGCTTCTCCACCCACGACGTGGGCGGCCTGAGCGAGAACGACTTCATCTGCGCGGCAAAGACTTCGGCCCTGACGGAGCAACTGCCATGAACGTACGCTTGCTGAGCCTGTCCCTGATCGCTGCGACCGGCCTGGCCGGCTGCGGCACGTCCGAACCGCCGGCACCGCCACCGCCGCCGCCGACCGAAGTGGCCGCGGTGAAGACGCCGCCGCCGCAGTATCCGCTGGAACTGGCCTGCATGGGCGTGGGTGGCACCAGCACCTTCAAGGTGACCATCGGCACCGACGGCAAGCCGAGCGAGGTCGCCCTGCTCACCGGCGCCGGCAACCCGCAGCTGGACGAGCTGGCCAAGACCGCCGTGCAGGGCTGGCAGTTCAATGCCGCCACCCGCAACGGCCAGCCGGTGCCGGCCACCATCCAGGTACCGGTCAGCTTCAACCCGCCACAGCCGAAGCCGGACCAGTGCTTCGCCATCGAAGAACGCCTGCGCCGCGGCGGCTGATCGCGCGCACCCCGACGAGGCCAGCCGACGCCCGCCTCGCCCTCGCCGCCCCGGCACTGCCCGGGGCGGTTGTCTGTTGACCAGGACTGCGTCGGTAGATGCTGCAGATTCCCCCCGAAAACATCTGGATCGCGCTGGCGGTCACCCTTGCGGCCGGCCTCGCCACCGCGATCGGCAGCCTGCTGGTGCTGTTCTCGCGCCGGCCCAATCCGCGCCTGCTGGCCTTTGGCCTGGCCTTCGCCGGCGGCGCGATGGTGTATGTGTCGCTGTCGGAGATCCTCAACAAGTCCATTGCGTCGTTCGCCCTGGCCTATGGCGAGCGCACCGGCTTCACCTACGGCACCCTGGCCTTCCTGCTGGGCGTGATCGTGATCGTGCTGATCGACCACTTCATTCCCAACCCGCATGACAGCCTGGACAAGCAGGACCCGGCATTCCGCGAGAACAGCCGCGAGTACCTGAAGCGCGTCGCCCTGCTGACCTCGATCGCAATCACCGCGCACAATTTCCCGGAAGGGCTGGCAACCTTCTTCGCGACGCTGGAGAGCCCGTCGGTGGGCATGCCGCTGGCCTTCGCCATCGCCATCCACAACATCCCCGAGGGCATCGCCATTGCGGTGCCGGTGTACTTCGCCACCCAGAACAAGTTCTACGCGTTCAGCGCCAGTCTGCTGTCGGGCCTGGCCGAACCGGTAGGCGCGGCGCTGGGCTACTGGCTGCTGTCCGGATCGCTGTCGCACGCCACGTTCGGCTGGGTGTTCGGGCTGATCGCTGGCGTGATGGTGTTCCTGGCGCTGGACGAGCTGCTGCCGGCGGCCAAGCGCTATGCGAAGGGCCACGAGACGGTTTATGGACTGGTCGCAGGCATGGGCACGCTGGCGATCAGCCTGGTGCTGTTCAAGTGGTGAGGGGCCCAGAGGGGCGCATCCACGCATGGCGTGGATCTACCCAGACAAGACAACGACCGGGCATGCCCCGGAGCTACCCGGTCATTGTCAGCGCAGACGATCCAGCGCCTCGACCAGCTCGTCGGCCAGCGGCGCGTTCAGCACGTACGGGCTCTTGCCGTCGTCCAGCGCGAACTCCAGCGAGGCCGCGTGCAGGAACAGGCGCTTCAGCCCGATCTGCTCACGAAGCCGCTTGTTGACCGCAGGATCGCCGTATTTGTCGTCACCGGCCACCGGATGCCCCAGGTGCTGGGCATGCACGCGGATCTGGTGGGTACGGCCGGTCTCGATGCGCACCTCGCAGTAGGAATGACCACCGCGACGCTCCAGCACCCGGAAGTGGCTGATCGATTCCTTGCCGATCGCATTGACCTGCACATGGCGCTCGCCGCCCTGGCGCAGGCCCACGTGCAGCGGCGCGTCGACCGTCATCACACCGTCGGGCATGCGCCCGGCCAGCAGGGTCAGGTAGCGCTTGCGGATGCCGGCGCCATGGTCTTCACGTAGCAGCGCCTGTAGCTCGCTCAGCGCCGAGCGCTTCTTGGCGACGATCAGCAGACCCGACGTGTCGCGATCCAACCGGTGGACCAGCTCCAGGGTCTGGCCCGGGCGCAGGGCACGCAGGGTTTCGATGGCACCGAAACTGATGCCGCTGCCGCCGTGGCTGGCCACGCCGGTCGGCTTGTTCAGGGCCAGCAGGCGGGCATCCTCGAAGACGATGGCCTGCTCCAGGCGGCGCATGAACGCCTCCGGCGGACCGGCCTTGTCTCCCTCTTCGGTGAGACGAACCGGCGGCACACGCACCTCATCACCCGCCTCCAGCTTGCGTTCGGCCTTGGCGCGGCCACCATTCACCCGTACCTGGCCGCTGCGCACCAGCTTGTAGACCAGGCTGCGCGGGGCCCCCTTCAGCTGGCCGAGCAGGAAGTTGTCCAGGCGCTGGCCGGCGCGGTCGGCGGGAACGGTGATCATGCGCACGGAAGGCTTGTCGCCAGCGGGTTTGGTGGGGTCTTGGGCAGTCATCAGGCTGTTTATTCTGTTACACTCGGGGGGCGAGATAAGGGATTGATTTCGTTGGAAGTTACTCAGGGCCAGAAGCCCAGCTTCCGACGAATCCGGCACAGTGCGCGACCACCGCCCGCGGGGCGGCCATGTTAGCGGCTCACCGGCCTTCCCGGCCATCGCCGGATGCCTGACACGCAACCGTGCTGAACATGTCCCGCGTGGCGCTCCAGCCTGGCTGACAGCTGCCTGCGGCCTGTAACACCCCAAAACCCATAAGAGTGAAGCGCTCCCGCGGCCTGCCGTGGTGTCGTAGCGCTGGAAACCCAAGCCGCCCTCCCCGCGCTTGCGCGAATGGGCGGCGAACCGTGTCCAGAGGCGAAACCCCATGGCGTTCCGCGCGGTAGCCGCTTGCGAGGAACGCAACAATGAAGCGAATGCTGATCAACGCCACGCAGGCTGAAGAGCTGCGTGTTGCCATCGTGGATGGCCAGTCGTTGTATGACATCGACATCGAACAGCCGTCGAAGGAACAGAAGAAGTCCAACATCTACAAGGGCCGGATCTTCCGCATCGAGCCCTCGCTGGAAGCCGCCTTCGTCGAGTACGGCGGTGGCCGCCATGGCTTCCTGCCGCTGAAGGAAATCTCCCGCGACTACTTCCAGGCCGGTGTCGACCACAACAAGGCCGGCATCCGCGAGCTGCTGAAGGAAGGCCAGGAGATCGTCGTCCAGGTGGACAAGGAAGAGCGTGGCAACAAGGGCGCCGCCCTGACCACGTTCATCTCGCTGGCCGGCCGCTACATGGTGCTGATGCCGAACTCGCCCAGCGCCGGCGGTGTCTCCCGTCGCATCGAGGGCGAAGACCGGGCCGCGCTGAAGGACGCCCTGGACAAGCTGAACATCCCCGACGACATGGGCGTGATCATCCGTACCGCCGGCGTCGGCCGCGATGCGGAAGAGCTGCAGTGGGACCTGGACTACCTGCTCAACGTCTGGCGCGCCATCGCCGAAGCCGCGTTGAGCAAGCCGGCCCCGTTCCTGATCTACCAGGAATCGCGCCTGATCGTGCGCGCCCTGCGTGACTACCTGCGCGCCGACATCGGCGAGATCCTGGTGGACACCGAGGAGATGTACGAGCACGCCCGCGAGTTCATGCAGCAGGTGATGCCGCAGACCCTGCGCAAGCTCAAGCACTACAAGGACGACATCCCGCTGTTCAACCGCTTCCAGATCGAATCGCAGATCGAAGGTGCCTACGAGCGCAACGTGCGCCTGCCGTCGGGCGGCTCGATCGTGGTCGACCAGACCGAAGCGCTGACCGCGGTCGACGTGAACTCCTCGCGCGCCACCAAGGGCAGCGACATCGAGGACACCGCGTTCCAGACCAACCTGGAAGCGGCCGAGGAAGTGGCCCGCCAGCTGCGCCTGCGCGACCTGGGCGGCCTGGTGGTGATCGACTTCATCGACATGGCCTCCAACAAGCACCAGCGCGAAGTCGAGAACCGCCTCGCCAACGCGCTGAAGTACGACCGTGCCCGCGTCCAGGTCGGCCGCATCTCGCGCTTCGGTCTGCTGGAAATGAGCCGCCAGCGCCTGCGCCCGAGCCTGGGTGAATCCAGCCAGATCGTCTGCCCGCGCTGCGACGGCCACGGCCGCATGCGCAGCGTCGAGTCGCTGTCGCTGTCGATCATCCGCGTTGCCGAAGAGCATGCGATGAAGGAGAACACCGGGCAGGTGCTGGTGCAGGCCCCGGTGGAGATCGCCAATTACCTGCTGAACGAAAAGCGCAGCGCCCTGCGCGAGATCGAACAGCGCCACGAGGCGCCGATCGTGATCGTCGCCGACGAGCAGCTGCACACCCCGCACTACAACGTGACCCGCCTGCGCGAGAACGAGCTGGGTGAAGACAGCAACAAGCCGAGCTACCAGCGTGGCACCCCGCGCAAGCTGCCGGTGCACGCCCTGACCAAGGGCCAGCTGAACATCCCGCCGCCGGCCGTGACCCAGGTCAAGCACACTGCACCGGCCCCGGTGCGTGCCGAAGCCGAACCGGTGACCGCTCCGGCCCCGGCACCGGTCGCCGCTGCCCCGGCACCGGCCGCCAGTGGTGGCGTGGTCGGCTGGCTGAAGCGCATCTTCGGTGGCGAGCCGGCTCCGGCCCCCGCTCCGGCCCCGGCAGCCCGCCAGCCGCAGCAGGATGGCGGCCGCAAGGACCGCAACAAGGATCGCAACAAGGATCGCAAGGACCGTCGCGACGACAGCCGTGGCAACGGCGGCAACGGCAATGCCCAGCAGCAGAAGGACGGCGGCAACCGCAAGGACCGTGGTGAGCAGCGCAAGGACGGTCGCCAGGGCGGCAACAACGGCAATGCCCAGCAGCAGCCGCAGCAGGGCAAGCAGAAGGAACCGCAGCAGAAGGACGGCCAGCAGCCGCAGCAGCAGAACAAGCCGCGCAACGAGCAGCAGGGCCAGAACCAGCAGCAGCCGAAGCTGAAGCAGCCCAAGCAGCCGCGCCAGCAGCAGGACGGTGACAAGCCGGCCGAGAAGCCGCAGCGCAGCGCCGCCGAGGCACCGGCCGAGGCCGTGACCGCGGCTGCCGCCGTGGCCGCCACGGCGGTCGCCGCCAACGTGGTGACCGCTCAGGAAGCGACCGCGCCGGTGGCGCCGGTTGCACCGTTGGCTGCCGCTTCGCCTGAGGCCGCCGCACCGGCCGACACCACTGCCAACGCCGGCAACGAGGCCGAGGCGATTGCCGTGACCGGTGAAGAGGCTGCCCTCGACGCCAACGGCGAGCAGGCCGGTGAAGGCGCGACCCGCCGCCGCCGTGGCCGTCGTGGTGGCCGTCGCCGTCGTCGCGGTGGCGCCGAGAACGCTGTCGGCAACGACGGCCTGGGCGATGACCAGGACGACGGTGACGAAGGCGATGACAATGACAGCGCCGACCAGGCTGCCGACACTGCCGCCGAGGCCGCTCCGGCCGCCGCCGCGCCGCCGTCGCGCTCGCAGCCGGAGTTCGATTTCGATGACGAAGTCGAGCCGGTGGCCGTGGAAGCTGAAAAGCCCGTCCGTGCACCGGTCGCTGTTGCCGCTGCCGCCCCGGTGGTTGCCGTGAGCAGCGCCGTGGTCGAAGCAGTCGCTCCGCAGGAAGCGGCGGCCCCGGCACCGGTCATCAAGGCCGAGCCGGCCCCGCAGCCGGTGCAGACCAGCATGCTGGACCAGATCGACGCTGCAACCCCGGCCCAGCCGGAAGCACCGGTCGCTCCGGCGGCTGAAGCCAAGCCGGTGGTCGAAGAGGCCGCCGTAGTGGCCGCGCCGGCACCGGTGGTCGTCGAAGCCGCTCCGGTGGTGGAAGTGGCTCCGGTCGTCGAAGCCAAGCCGGTGATTGCTGAAGCCGCCCCGGTGGTTGAAGCCGCTCCGGTCGTGGCCGATGTCGCTCCGGTGGTGGAAGCGAAGCCGGTCATCGAGGCCGCCCCGGTGGTCGAAACCGCACCGGTCGTCGAGCAGCCGGCAGCGCCGGTGGCCGTCGAAGCCGCGCCGATCGAAGCTGCCGCACCGGTGGCCGAAGCCGTGGTGACGCCGTCGATCGATCCGGTTGCCGATGGCCATGCCGATTCGGCCAGCCAGGCCGCGGATGCCCAGGCATCGGACGAAGACGAAGAAGCCGCCAAGCGCACGCCACCGGCGAACTGATCGTTCTTTGATCGGGTAGAACGAAACGGCGGGGATCGATGATCCCCGCCGTTTTTGTTTGTGCGGACAGCGCGTGCAGCGCTCTGGTAGAGGCCAACCTTGATTGGCGCCGTTGATTCAATGCACGTGGACACGCCCGTGCCAACCAAGGTTGGCACCTACCAGAGCATGAGGCCCCGCAGCGTCAGCGCGCCGGGGCGAACTGCAGGCGGGTCCAGACCCCGTAATGATCCGACGCCCAGCGACCGCTGTCATCGGGCTGGTCGAACAGAAGCTTCGCTTCGCGCGCGACCATCCGGTCCTGCTGGAAGAAGATGTGGTCGATGCGCGAGGGCGCCTGGTAATAGTGCCGGTTCAAGGTGCTGACGCCGGCCAGGTCGGTGTTGACGTGCACGCTGCCGTAGCTGTCGCCGTAATGGCTGCGCAGCTCGCTCAGGTCGCCTGCGTCCACCAGCGCGTTGAAGTCGCCGGCGATCACGACCGGCGCGCCGGCCGAGGTAGCGGTGATGAAGCGCAGCAGGTCCTCGACCTGGCTGCGACGAATGCGCTGACCACTCTCGTCGTTGCGCTCGTTGAGATGCGTGGCGTAGACGTTCACCGGCGTGCCGTCGACGTCGATGCGCAGGTGGGCCACCGTGCGGTAATCATTCAATGGCTGCAGCAGATAATCTCCCTGGGCGAGGATCGGCCGCCGGGTCAGCAACGCATTGCCGTAGCGCTTCGGTGCGCCCACCGGATCGGTGGACACGAACACGTACTTGTAGCCGAGCTGGCTGGCCAGCCATTGCGCCTGGTTGCGCACGTTGCGACGCTGGATCACCTCCTGCAGGGCAACCGCATCCGGCTGCAGGCGCTTGAGCTCGGCCAGGATGGTGCGGCGCCGGCTCGGCCAGTCTTCGCGGTCATGATGCAGGTTGAAGGTCACCATGCTCATGCCTGGCGCGCTGGCGACGTCGGACGCCGCGGTCGTGGCAGCCGGTTCGGCCGCCATCATCACGCCCGGCAATGCCAATGCAATGGCCAGCCCCAGGGCGCGCACCGTCGCGCGCACCCCTGCCCCCTGTTGCTTCATCGTTACTGCCCCTTGCGTTCGGCGCGGCGCACCGCGCTCGGTACGTCGATCTCGACCCGCGCCGGCAGCTGGTGCACGTGCAGTTCCTTGTTGACCCACTTGGCCGCTTCGCCGTTGATGGTCGCCTCGCCCGGATCGCCCGCATACGGCCACGGCAGCACCACGCCACCGACCGGTGGCACCAGGCCCGGCTTCACCTCCAGCACCAGCTGCTTGTCGCTGCGCTGCAGGCGGTAGTTGAGCTGGCCCTGCGGCGTGCGCAGGCCCTGCACGGCGATGCCCTCGCCCTGAAGCCAGGCGGTCGGAATGCCGGCGGCAAGCACCAGTGCATCGTCCATGTCTCGGCTGTAGGCGAACATGTCCAAGGCCGAGCGCACGAAGTCCGAGGCCACCCAGGCATGCGGCAGGTCACCGACGAAGAACGGCTTGCGTGGCGTGCGCGAAACCACTTCGGCCCACTGGTTCCAGGCCTGCGGCGCACGGTCCTTGAAGAAGAACTCGGTCGCCTGCCAGGCGCGATCACGCCAGCCCAGGCGGACGAAGGCGGCCACGTTGCGCCACTCATAGGGCGTGTAGTCCTTCCACTCGCGCTTGCCATCGCGACGGGCCACGAACTCCTTCCAGTAGCGCTCGAAGGTGGCATCGAGCGCCTGCTGCGGAAGGCGACCCTGTTCACCGCCCGGGGCCAGCGCGATGGTGGTCGACGTCGCATCGAAATCGCCCAGCTCGGCCGAGCCTGGCAGGTAATCGATGTTGTGCTGCTGCATCGCCGACAGCAGCGAAGCCTGCAGGTCATCACGGAACTGGTCACGCGATTCGGCGATCTGCATCGCCTCGACCTTGCCCAGCTGGGCCGCCAGCGATGCCGCGTCCTTGTAGCCGCGCAACGCCCAGAAATTATCCCAGTACGAATGCATCGGCTTGGCCGAATAGCCTTCGTGGCTGATCGAGGCCGGCATCATCCCGTAGAACGCCGGATTGCGCGCACGATTCTCGTCCGTGCGCTCGCTGGCGCGCAGCTGCTCCATGTAGCTGTAGGCGCCCTGCACATGCGGCCACATTAGCTCGGCGAAGGTGCTGTCACCGGTATAACGCCCATACTCGGCAATGCTGTAGATCAGCTCGCCATGGCTGTCGTTCTCCGGCACCGGGTCGCTGCCACGTGCATCGACACAGCACGGCACCTTGCCGTTCTCGAACTGGTACGGCGCATACCAGTTGATGTAGTCACGCACGGCATCGCTGCGCCCCATGCGCAGCAGGCCCTCGGAAATCATCGCGCCATCGCGGATCCAGCTGCGCGCGTACGAGCGCGTGCCCGGCTGCAGGCGTGGGCCAACCCGCGAGATCAGCATGTGCGCCACTGCGGTGCGCAGGGTGTCGACCAGTGCCTGGCCCGCAGCCGGCACCTGCAACGAGACCACGCCCAGCTTCTGCCGCCACTGCTCGGCCACCTGCGCCTGCGCCTTGGCCACGTCCAGCGCCTGTGGCGCCCAGCCGCCGGTCTGCGGCAGCACCACCGCCACTTCGCGGCTCTGGCCGGGTTCCAGCTTGATCGTATACAGCAGCGCGCCGGACGCCATGCCGGTGCTGTCCTTCACCGCCGTGCTGGCCGGGTACTTTCCGGACGCCAGATGCATCGCATCGAGCTTGCCATCGAACGTGCTGGCGAAGCGGGCATCCGGCACCTGCAGCGGGTAGATGCGCGGCTCGCCGTTGATGCGCACCAGCTGTTCGCCCACATCCAGCGCATCGATGCGGCTGAAGCCGCCAACGGTGTTGAGGAACTGGGTCGGCGGGTTGACCTGCCACGGGCGGATCGCAAGCGCCAGGGTGTATTCGTGCGCCACCTTGTCCGGATTGCTCAGCCGGTAGCGGCCGATCAGCTGCGCGCGCTCCGGCGTGCCCTGCACGAAGCTGGTCACCGCCAGGCCGGCCTTCTCGTGCACCCAGTCGACGTTGGCGATCGGCAGGTAGTGATCCTGCAGCGACTGGGTGATGGCCACCTTCGACCAGTCCAGCAGCTTGCCGTCGAGGCGGATGAACGGCTCGATGCTGAAGCTGCCCTTGGCCGGCTCCAGCGCGCCATCCTCGCTGATCAGCGCCTGTTCCTGGCCGCCATCGAGGCCGAGCAGGGTCCAGTACGGCTGTTCGCCCACATAGGCACGCGGCAACGACCCGCGCGGCAGATCGGCCGCCACCGAAGACAGGAACGCATTCGGCGTGGCGGCGAAGGCCAGCGGCTTGAGCGCGATGTCACGGATGCCGTAGCGCCAGTTCGGGCCATCGAGCAGGTCGAAGCGCACGTAGCGTGCATCGGTATCCGGCAGTGCCAGCCAGTCACGACCGCCCGCGCCGCCGGTCACCTCGCGCACAGTGCGCCAGTCCCGGCCATCCTCGGAGGTCCGCACGGTGTAACGGTTGGCTTCCAGGTTCGGCAGCCAGTCGATCACCGCACCACCGATCTCGCGGCTCTTGTGCAGATCCAGGCTGATGGTCTGCTGCTTGACCCCGCCACTGATCCAGAACGTGTCGCCCTTGCCATCGATCATGCGGTCCTGCAGCGCGGTGGCGGTGTCGGCGATCACCGATGGCACCAGCGCCGAATCATCCTGCGGCGGCAGGCCCTGCAGGGTCAGCTTGTCGAAGCACACCGTGCCGCGGCCACCGACCTTGCTGTAGATCGTGAACTCGACCGCGGCGCTGCGTGCCATCTCCTTCTCGGGCGACGGCCCCCACGCCTTGTCGATCTGGCGACGCCGGTACTCGACCGGCGTCCACGCCTTGGGGAAGCTGTAGCCCGGGCGGTTGACCCACCAGACGTTGTCGCCGCTGGCGTCGATCAGCTTGAACTGCAGGTCGTTGGCCGGCGAATCACCGCGCAGCTGGAAGCCGAAACGGTAGTTGACCGGGTACTCGATGTTCAGCGCGCGGCGGATGCCGACGTAGCCGGAGACCTTGTGGAAATCGTAGTCCAGGCACAGCGCGCGGCCACCGCCGGCGCCGCTGACCGGCCGCAGCGAACCACTGACCTGGTCGGACAGCACCAGTTTCCAGGCGCCGATATCGTCGAAGTCGTCCAGCACTTTCGTCGCCGGCAGTGCCGGTGGTGCGGCGATCGCCAGGGAGGTCCACAACAGTCCCAGTCCAACGGCGATCGCTCGCTTCATCCCTTGACGCTCCCCAGCAACAGACCTTGGATGTAGTACCGCTGCAGCACCAGGAACAGCGCCAGCACCGGAACCACGGTGACCACCGCGCCGGCCATCATCATTTCCACGTCCATGATGTGTTCGCGCGAGAGGGTGGCCAGCGCCACCGGCAAAGTGTAGTGCTCCTGATCGGTCAACACGATCAGCGGCCACATGAAATCGTTCCATGCGCCCATGAAGGTGAAGATCGCCAGGGTCACCAGCACCGGCTTGAGCATCGGCAGCACGATCTGGAAGAAGATGCGCAGCTCCCCTGCCCCGTCGATGCGGGCCGCTTCAAGCAGTTCATCCGGGATCGAACGCGCGTACTGGCGTACCAGGAAGATGCCGAACACGCTGGCCAGCGCCGGCACGATCACGCCACCGAAGCTGTTGACCAGCCCCAGCTGCTTCATCAGCAGGAACAGCGGCAGCATCGCCACCTGCGCCGGAATCACCAGCGCCGCCATCAGTACCTGGAACAGGCGCTCGCGGCCGACGAAATTCAGCTTGGCGAACGCATAACCGGCCATGGTGTTGAGCAGCAACGAACCGATCGTGATGCCCAGCGACACCAGCAGGCTGTTGGCGAAGTTGCCGCCCATGCCGGTGCGCGCGAACAGCTCATGGTAGTTGTGCGTGGTGATGCTCGACGGCAGCAGCGGCGGCGGGAAATGACTGGCCTCGCCCTGCGGCATGAACGAGACCGAGAGCATCCACAGCAGCGGTGCCAGGCTGACCAGGGCCAGCACCAGCAACGCACCATTGATCATCCACGGGTACCAGCGCGACTGGCCGATTTCACGACTCATACCAACTGCCTCTTGCGGCCGAAACGCAGCATCACGGTGGTCACCGCCAGGATGATCAGGAACAGCAGGAACGCCACGGCGGAGGCGCGTCCCAGGTTCCACCACTTGAAGCCTTCCTCGAACATGAAATACAGCACGCTGACGGTGCTCTGCAGTGGGTCGCCGCGGGTCATCACGTAGGGTTCGGCGAACAGCTGGAAGTAGCCGGACACGGTAATCACGCCGACCACCAGCAGCACCGGGCCGAGCATCGGCAGGGTGATGTGCAGGAACTGCTTCCAGCGCGAGGCGCCGTCGATGCGCGCCGCTTCGTACAGGTCATGCGGGATCGCCTGCAGGCCGGCCAGGAAGATCACCATGTTGTAGCCGAAGTTCTTCCACACCGCGAACAGCATGATGGTCGGCATCGCCCAGTTGGGATCACCCAGCCAGTCGATCGGGCTGATGCCCAGATGGCCCAGGCCGTAGTTCACCAGGCCATAGCTGGTATGGAACAGGTAGCGCCAGATCACCGCCACCGCCACCAGCGTGGTCACCACCGGTGCGAACAGGGCCGTGCGGAACAGGGCCTTGAAGCGCGCGGCCGGCGCATTGAGCAGCATCGCCGCGCCCAGCGACACGCCGATCGACAACGGCACGCCGATCAGCACGAAGTAGGTGGTGTTCCACAGCGACTTCCAGAACATCGGCGTCTGCAGCAGGTCGATGTAGTTGCCCAGGCCGACGAAGCGCAGGTTGCTGCTGTCGGCCAGCGCATAGAGGTCGAAGTCGGTCACGCTCAGCGCGAGCGCCGAAGCGACCGGCAGGCCGAAGAACACGCCCAGCACGATCAGCGAGGGGCCAGCGAAGATCCAGCCGGCCAGCGAAGTACGTTTCATTGCGCGCTCCCGGCGGCCACGGCGCTGCTCGATTGCGGCGACGGCGCGCGCTCCTGCAGGCGTTGTTGTTCATGCATCCAGCGGCGCTTGGCCAGCACCTTGTCCACGCGCTGGTCCAGCTCTTCCACGGCCTTGTCCTGCGCCAGGCCACCACGCACCACCTTCTCGGTGACGATGCGCATTTCCTGCACGATGCGTTCCCATTCGAGCACCTTCGGCGTCGGCCTGACCCGCTCCAGCTGATCACGGAACGCGGCTGCCAGCGGATCATTGGCCAGCGACGGCGCGTTCCAGGCACTGCGGCGCGGCGGCAGGTCGCCGATGATGGAATGGAAGCGCGCCTGGATCTCCGGCCGCGACAGGAATTCGATCAGCTTCCAGGACGCCTCCTTCTGCTGCGACTTGCGGAAGATCACCAGGCTGGTGCCACCAGCGATGCCCGCGCCCGGGCCGTCCGGCCCCGGCAGCGCGGCGGTGCCCCACTGCCCTTCCAGTTCCTTCGGCTGCAGTTTCTTGAACTCGCGGATGTTCCAGGGGCCGGAGATGTAGAACACGTTGAAGCCGCGGAAGAATTCGTCCCAGACGTTGGAGATCTGCGTTTCGGACATCTTCGGCGCCCAGCCCTGCTCGAACATGTTGGCGTAGAAGGCCAGCGTGCGGCGGAACCCCGGGCTGGCGAAATTGCCGCGGGTGTCGTCGTCGCGCAGCAGCGGATCGGGCTGCTGCAGGGCCAGCGACAGCTGCTGCTCGAATTCGTTGATCGGCATCAGCACCGCATAGCGGTTCGGGCCCTGCATGCGCTTGATCGCCGCCATCTGCTCCTCCCATTCCTGCCACGTACGCGGCGGGTGGTCGTAGCCGGCCTTGGCCAGCAGGTCCTTGCGGTAGTAGATCAGGCGCGTATCGACATACCACGGCACGCCGACCAGCTCGCCGTGGATCACGTTGGTATCCCAGATGCCCTGGAAGTAGTCCTTCGGGTCGACCACGGCGGAGCGCTGCACGAACGGCTGCAGCGGGGTCAGCGCGTCGAGTTCGGCGAACTCCGGCACCCAGGTGTTGCCCAGCTGGCACACGTCCGGCAGGCCGTCGGCGGCGAACGCGGTCAGCAGCTTCTCGTGCGCGGCGGTCCACGGGATGTTCTGCACATCCACCTTGATGCCCGGGTTTTCGGACTCGAATTCGTGGATCAGTTCGCTGACCACCTCGGCTTCGCGGCCCATCGCCCAGAAGCGCACGGTGGTGGTGCCCGGTTCGGTACGGGCGCAGCCGGCCACGGCCAGTGCGGCCAGGGCAGGCAGCGCCCAGCGGCGCAGGCGGTCGATCCAGTTCGGCATCGGGTTACTTGCCCTGGCCTGTGGTGCGGTTGGCATTGTTCTTCTGTTCCTGCGCGGCAGCCGCGCGTGATTCGGCGATACCCACCGCGCGTGCCGCCGCGGCCTTTTCGTCCTTCTGCAGTTCCAGCGGCTGGAACGAGCCTTCCGGCGCCAGCCAGCCACCGCTGAACCCGGCCCGCTCCAGGCCCTTGCGGATGTACGGGTTCTTCTTCATCACTTCCCAGACGAAGTCATCGCGGTAGTTGGCGATCATGGTCAGGATCGGCCCCTGGTCGATGGCGATGTAGTCGCTGGCGACCCAGCCGCGATCCGGAACCAGGCGCCCGGTCTTGATCGGGATGTCGTAGTTGAAGCTGGGGTTGAACGAATCCAGGAAGCCGTAGCTGGAATAGATGTAATCGCCAAAGCGCTTGTGCATCTCCAGCGTGGCCGGGATCACCTGCTCGGGGGCGAACACCACCGAGGCGATCGCGGCGGTAGGGGCAATGGTGCCGTCATCGAAGTTCTCGCGCAGGCCAGCGCCGCGCGAAGAGTAGTGGCGGAACTGGCGCTGCTCGCCACGGTAGTCCTGCGTGGTGTTCTGCGGACCATCGCTGGCGGTCAGGCCCCACACGTTCTCGCCATACTCCTTCCATTGCATCGGGTTGGCGATGGCGTACTCGCGCTGGGCCAGCGCGGCCGAGCGGCTGTTGAGGAAATAGGTGCTGCCGCGCTCGCGCATGTACGCGTCCTGGATGTCGCGGAAGTCGATCCAGACGTGGCTGTACTGGTGGCCGAACAGCGGGCCGAAGGACAGGTATTCCTGCCCCTGGTAGACGCCCCAGTCGTTGTCGTAGGTACGCGTCCACACCGTCCACGCATCCGGGCTGACCGGGTGCGTCGGCGAGCCCAGGGCGAGGATGTAGACCATCATCGCCTCGTTGTAGCCCATCCAGTCATGGTCGATGAAACCGCTCTCCGGGAACCAGCCCATCGAGATCAGCGGTGCACGCTGCTGCAGCCACGGCCAGTCGACCTTCTTGTACAACGTATCGGCGATCTGGCGGATTTCCTTCTCGCGCGGATCGTCACCGTCGTAGTAAGACTGCGCGAACAGCACGCCCATCATCAGCAGCGCGGTATCCACCGAGGACAGCTCGACCCAGCTGTCGTAGCGACGGCCTTCCTGCATGTCCAGGAAGTGGTAGTAGAAGCCCTTGTAACCGGCCTTGCCGGTGCGCTGCGGGCCCATCGGCACGTCGCGGAAGAACTTCAGCGTGGTCAGTGTGCGGTCGATCGCCTGGTTGCGGCTGACCCAGCCGTTCTCGATGCCGATCGGATAGGCGGTCAGCGCGAAGCCGACCGAGGCGATGCTGGCGAACGGCCGCGACGGATAGCGGTCCGGGGTCAGCCCATTGATCTCGTTGGTGGTATCCCAGAAGAACTGGAAGGTGCGGCGCTCGATGTCATCGAACAGCGGCGGCAGCTCCGGCTTCATCGGCCGCGGCGGTGCGTCGGCCTCGATCAGGATCACCGGCGGGCGAGGCTTGGCAGGCTCCTGCTGGGCCGGCTGGCAGGCAGCAACGGCCAGGCTCAACGCCGCGGCGGACAACAGATGGCGTGCCTGCATGGCGCGATTCCTCCGGTGGTCTGATCGATGGGAAAGCATAACGTCCAATGATCTGAAATCGTTTACAAGGTGCGTCCTGAAAAAACCACGAAAAACGTGGTTTGACACCGCGATCATTGCCCACGCCGCTGCCCCCTGCCCGGCAGCGGCGTGGGCAATGGACCGGCGCGGGGCCGGCCATTGCCGTTTTCACGCGCCCGATGCCGCCGGCGGACCGGCGGCATCGGGGTACTGCATCAGGCGGCTCCGCTTAGAAGCGGAAGCCCACCTCCGCCTTGACCTGGCGCGGCGTGCCGACGATGTCGCCGGTCTCGTTGTAGCTCGCGGTCAACTTGCCGTTCTTGTAGTAGTTGTAGTTCGAGAAGTTGTCGAAATTGAACACGTTGATGATGTCGATACGGGCATACAGCTCGGTATCACCCGGCATCTTGAACGTCTTCGTGGCCTGCAGGTCGACCGAGCGGTAACCGAAGATCTTGCCACCCAGCAGGAACCGGCCGTTGCCACCCGGAACCGCCGCCATCGGGGTCGGCAGATCGAAGCCGTTGGCCTGCGGCACACCGTACCAGTCGTTGATCGCAGTCGGGGTAGCCAGGGTGATCTTGCCGCCGAAGGTGATGCCCCAGAAGCCCGCGTACGAACCGGTCACCACCAGGCGGTGGCGCGGTGCGCCGTTGGAGCGGATGGTCGGGTAGTCACCGATCACGCCACGATCGAATGCGTAGTGCTCGTTGATGTCACGGTTGTGGCGGGCGGTGGTCCAGGTATAGGCGATCGAGGTGCCCCAACCGCTTTCCTGGGTGAACGGCTTCTGCGCCGACAGCAGGATCTGGGTCGCACGGGTCTTGATGCCCTGCTGGCCGATGATCAGGCTGCCGAAGCCCGGCACGTTGCAGCTCCAGGCCTGGCTCAGGCCGGCTTCGGTGCCGCCGCACAGGCGCGGGTCATCGAAGAAATTGCCGGTCGGGTAACGGTTGCCCAGGGTGAAGGCGAAGCCATCGTAGGTGAGCGTGCGCGAAATGGTGGCGTCGGTCAGCCAGTCGCCGATCTGGTTGCTCATGCCCAGGCTGAACTGGTCAGCATAGGGAACCTTCAGGTTGTTGTTCAGCAGGTCGACTTCCAGGCCGGCATTGCTGGTCGAACCGACCAGGCTCTGCAGGTTGCCGATGCCGTTGAGCAGGTTCGGGTTCCAGTCATAGCACGCGGCGTTGCCCTGGAAGCACTGGCCGGTGGCCGGATTGCGGAAGTAGATGGTCGGCTGCGGCAGGGCCAGCTTGGTGGTTTCCAGCTGCAGGTAGTCGAACAGGTCGCGGTCGTAGGAACGGCCGGCACCGCCGTGGATCACGTGCTGCTCGTCGGCGTTGATGTCATACGAGAAGCCCAGGCGCGGCTGCCAGGCATTCTTGAACGCCTTGCGGTTGTGGCCGTTGCTGATGTAGTCGTTGATATTCAGACCGCTCAACGCCAGCGTATCGGCGTAGCTCTGGCCAGCGGCGGCACGCGGATCCTGCGCGAACAGCGCATTGACCACTTCCGGCGGCGTCACGAAGTCCAGGTAGGACGGGTTCTTCTCGTAGTCCCAACGCAGGCCGAGGTTCAGCTGCAGGTGGTCGTTGACCTGCCAGTCGTCCTGGATGAACAGCCCGATCTGCTTCACCTTCGAGCGCACTTCACCGGACACGCCGGACACGCCGGTGACCGGCTTCACGAACTGTGCCTTGTACGGGATGCTGTCCGGGAAGGCCGGATTGTCGATGGTGTAGTAGAACTGCGGATTGATCTGCGCCGCGTCGGAAGCGTACAGATCGATCTGCTTGTACTTGGCACCCATCTTGATGGTGTGGTCACCCGCCCACTCGATGCCGTCCAGGGTCAGGTTGTCTTCGATCGACCAACCCTTCTGGCCCTTCACCTGCGACGACATCGCCGACGAGCCGCCGATCGAGACAATGGCGCGCTCCTCGCTCTTGCCGTCCGGTGCGGTGTAGTTGAAACCGTTACCCATGCTCAGCGGCTTGGGGTTGTTGAACGAATCCTCGTGGGTGACCATCAGCTCGTTGTAGTAACGCTCACCGCTGTGGTTCCAGCGCAGCGCGTAACGACGGTCAGTGTTCTTGGTTTCCTTGCCGTGCATCGGCGCGGTCTGGTCCGAGAACTGCTGCTGGGTTTCGTCACGATCCTGGAAGGTCAGCTCCAGGCGGTCGTTGTCGGTCGGCTCGAAGTCGACCTTGGCGAAAATCAGGTCCTGCTGGAACGGCTGGCTGGCCGGGCCCAGGCCGGCCTGCGCATCGGCCGGAACGCGGTCGGCCTTGCTGGTCACCGCGCCATGCGGGGCGATGGTCACCGGCAGGTCGAAGCGCTTGGCCTCATAGGTGACGAAGAAATGGGCCTTGTCCTGGATGATCGGACCACCCAGGGCGAAGCCGTATTCCTTCTCGGCCGAATCTTCCTTGCCCTTGCCCGGCTGGCGCTCGGCCGGGGTCATCGCGCGCATGCTGTCGTTGGTGTAACGGTAGAAGGTTTCACCCTTGAACTCGTTGGTACCCGACTTGGTCGCCGCGGTGACTGCAGCACTGGACACCTGGCCATACTCGGCCTTGTAGTTGCCGGTGATGACCTTGTACTCGCCGATGGCCAGCTGCGGGAACGGGTTGCCGGCGCTGCCGGACTGACCGGCCACGCCGCCTCCCTTGACGTAGCTCTTCTGGCCCACGCCGTCGATGTAGACGTTGGTACCGTCAGAGTTGGTGGCGCCGCCGCGCAGCGAAGTGTTGCCCTTGGCGTCGCGGGTGAAGATCATGCCCGGCACCGCGTCGGCGAACTCCAGGAAGTTGCGCGAGACCTGCGGGGTGGTCTGGATCTGCTGCAGGCTGACGGTCTTGCCGACTTCGGAGGTCCGCACTTCCTGCAGCAGGGTCGGCGCGACGACGTTGACGGTGTCCAGGTTGGTGGCCGCGGTCGCACCCGGGGTGCTGCTGGCCGCGCCGGCGAAGTTCAGGGTCGCGGTCGAGGCCACGGTGACGGTGACTTTCTGCGACTGGCCGTTGGCGACCACGTCATAGGTGCCCGGGTCCAGGCCCATCAGCGAGTAGCTGCCATCGGCACGGACGGTGCCGCGACGGACGGTGCCGGTGGCCACGTTGGTGGCGGTGACTTCGGCGCCGGCCTGGGCGCCGGAAACCTGGCCGCGCAGGCTGGCATTGGCCGACTGCGCCATGACGTTCGGAGCAGCAGCCAGCATCAGGCAGCTGACCAGCGCGGTGCTCAGCAGCCGGCGTGCCGGCGTGCGGAAGGTGGTATGCATCATCAACTCAATCTCCGGGTGGCGGTAACCGCTTGCGCGGTCCCTGCGATCAATCAAAAAAGAAGGAACGCCTCTGGCTTCAACGGCCCGATGGCGGAGTGGTGGAATCGCGAACTATCAAGCGGGGAACCAGGGTCTGCTTGTCCCCTGTCCCATCCGTGGAGGTGCCGTCCATCAACTGCAGCAGGCGCGTCATGGCCCGGTCGCCGAGCTCGGCGATGCTGACCTGCATGGTGGTCAGCGACGGGTGGACGAAACGCGCCAGTGGAATGTCATCGAAACCCGCCAGGGCCACATCGGCCGGGACACGGACCCCTGCCTGCGTGAACGCATACAGGCAGCCAAGGGCCATCATGTCGTTGGCGGCGAACACGGCATCGGGCAGCGCTCCGGCTGCCAGCAACTCCTGACCGGCGCGATGGCCGGAAGCTTCGTCGAAATCACCGGGCAGCTCGATGCCCTCGGCGCCACTGCCAAACGCCACCAGCGCGTCACGGAAGCCGCGCAGGCGCTCGCGCGCGTCGAAGTTGAGGTCCGGGCCAGAAATGAAGGCAATGCGGCGATGGCCGGCGTCCAGCAGGTGGCGGGTCATCGCCATCGCACCGGCGTGGTCGTCGATGCTCAGCACCGGATGGTCCTGCCCGGGCAGATAGGTGTTGATCAACACCGTCGGCAACGACTGCGGCAGGTTGTCGGTCAGGAAGCCCGGGCTCTCGGCATAGGGCGAGAGCACCAGCAGGCCATCGACGCGGCCGCGCATGGCACGCAGGGCCGCGCCCTGCTGTTCCTGGTCACCGTGGTAGCTGGACACCAGCAGGTGCTGGCGGCGGTTGCGGGCCACCCCGTCGATGCCGCGCATCAGTTCGGAGAAGAATTCGCCGTACAGGTCAGGCAGCACCACGCCCACCGTATTGGTGCGGCGGCTGCTCAGGCTGCGGGCGGCGGCGTGCGGGGTGTAACGCAGCCGTGCGGCCACCTCCAGCACGAGCTGGCGGACCGGTTCGGCGACATTTTCATGCCCGTTGAGCGCGCGGGAAACCGTGGCCACGGAGACCCGGGCTTCGCGTGCGACGTCTTTGATTGTGATAGCTGCCTTGTTCACGAAGCCGCCCTCCACGGCTTGGACCTACCAGCATTGGCGCGGAATGTAAGCGTTTCCATCTGGGCTTGTAAACAGTCCGTTAGGCGAATGTCCCGAAATGGACATGAAAATCTGTCCGTGGCGAGGCCCGTGCGGACCGGCCAGGACAGTGCGGGACAAGGGCTCAGCCCTGTTCTGACGGGGTATGTGCGCGGATGGACAGCGCGTGGATATCGGTGTCCATCATCGACCCCAGCGCGGCATAGACCGCGCGATGCCGGGCCAGTGGAGCCAATCCGGCGAAGCGTTCACTCACCACATGCACGTTGAAATGGCCGCGCCCGTCGCGGGCACCGGCATGGCCGGCATGGCGATGGCTGTCATCCTCGATCTCCAGCACGCTGGGCGCCAGCGCCTGTTGCAGCGCATCACGGATCCGCTCGATCCGTTCCGCGTTCACGGCAGGACCTTGCGGAACGGGCGCACCTGAATGCGGGTGTAGACGCCGGCAGCCACGTACGGGTCGGCATCGGCCCAGGCCTGGGCCTGCGGCAGCGACTCGAACTGCGCGATCACCACCGAGCCGCTGAAACCGGCCGGGCCCGGGTCTTCACTGTCCACCGCCGGGCACGGCCCGGCCAGCAGCAGGCGTCCCTCGTCGCGCAGCGCGTGCAGCCGCGCCAGGTGTTCCGGCCGCGCCTGCAGCCGCTGCGCCAGCACATCCTGGCCGTCATACCCTTCGATCACATACCACACCGGCATTTCCTCGCTTGCGTTGTCGGGTCCGCAGATTCTAGCCAATGCCGACCCTGTCCCGGCCCCGGCTGGACACTGGCGCGGCAAAGGCTTACCCTAGACTCCATTGCACGTGGCTGGATGCAGCAGCCCGTCGGTTTTTGCGGCCAACGCAGCCCCCGACGACCGTCCCGCTGCTTCAAACCGGACCACCCGGCCGGGCCACGTAGACAACCTCCCCGTAGTTCTGTCGCTGCCGTTTACTGCGGCGCGTCCTGCTGTTTGATATGTGTGGAATCGCGCCGATCCCGGCGTGTCTGGTGCCCTGGGGCTCCGTGGCGTTGGCCCGGCGAACCCGGTGCCGCGACTGGTCCGTTGCAATCCTGATCTCCATTAGATGACTTCCGAACTCGCGCTCGACGCGAACCCGCCAACCCGGCCGCCCGCCCCCCAGCAGCAGGAAATGCCGCTGGCCGTGGTGCATGGGCAACCGGTCCTGCAGATTCCGCAGGACCTGTACATTCCGCCGGACGCGCTGGAAGTCATCCTGGATGCCTTCGAAGGCCCGCTGGACCTGCTGCTGTACCTGATCCGCCGCCAGAACCTGGATGTACTGGACATTCCCGTCGCCGAGATCACCCGGCAGTACGTGGAATACATCACCGTGATGCGTGAGCTGCGCTTCGAGCTGGCGGCCGAATACCTGGTGATGGCCGCGATCCTGGCCGAGGTGAAGTCGCGGATGTTGCTGCCGCGCCCGGTCAGCGAGGAAGGCGACGAGGCCGACCCGCGCGCCGAGCTGGTGCGCCGGCTGCAGGAGTACGAACGATTCAAGCAGGCCGCCGAGGACATCGACGCCCTGCCCCGCCAGGACCGCGATACCAGCCTGGCACACGCCTTCATGCCCGAACGCGCCACGGTGAAGCTGCCGCCGCCGGTGGACCTGAAGGAAATGCTGCTGGCCCTGCACGACGTGCTCAAGCGCGCCGAGCTGTTCAGCGGCCACGCCATCAAGCGTGAGGCACTGAGCGTGCGGCAACGCATGGGCGAAGTGCTGGGACGCCTGGAAGACGGCAAGTTCTATCGTTTTGAAGGTTTGTTCACGGCGGAAGAAGGCAAGCTGGGCGTGCTGGTCACGTTCCTGGCGGTGCTGGAACTGGCCAAGGAACAGCTGCTGGACATCGTCCAGGAAGAACCGCTGGCGCCGATCTACGTGAAGTCGCTGGCGGCCGGCAACACCAACGCCCCGCTGCAGTTCAGCAGCGAGTTCGACGACAACGACGCCGCCAATGCAGACGAGTGAGCGCTGACTGCCGATGGATCAATCGCTGATCAACCGCATTGTCGAGGGTGCCCTGCTGGCTTCCAGCCAGCCGCTCACCCTGGCCCAGCTGAAGGACCTGTTCCCGGAAGAGGAACCGGCACCGCCAGGCAGCATCGAACGCGCGCTGGAACGCCTGCGCGAAGCCTGCGAAGGCCGCGGCGTGGAACTGGTCGAGGTCGCCTCCGGCTTCCGCTACCAGGTCACCGGCGAAGTGCATGGCTGGATCAGCCGGCTGTGGACCGAGCGCAAGACCCGCTACACCCGTGCCACCCTGGAAACCCTGGCGCTGATCGCCTACCGGCAACCGATCACCCGCGGCGAGATCGAACAGGTGCGCGGCGTGGCGGTCAGCAGCAACATCATCCAGGCGCTGGAAGAACGCGAATGGATCCGCGTGGTCGGCCACCGCGACGTGCCTGGCAAGCCGGCGCTGTTCGGCACCACCAAGGGCTTCCTGGATTATTTCGGCCTGAAGCGATTGGATGAGCTGCCGCCACTGTCGGAACTGAAGGACCTGGGCGAGCTGGAACCGCAGCTATCCCTGGACCGCGATGCACCGGCGGCCGCCAGTGCCGACGGTCCGGACATCTCGGCCGGCGCCGACGGCGCTGCCGCGAACGATGACGCCGGCCTGGCCGGCAGTGACACCCCTGATTCCGCCGATGCAGCCCCTGCGTCGGCCACCGATGAGCAAGCACCTTCGCCCCTCGATGATGGGCACCCCGATTCCGCGCCGGGCGAGCGCGCGGTGCCAGTGAACGAACGCGAAGACAACGCCGTCGCGATGACGACCGTGGCTGTTGACCAAGCCGATTCCGAACCAGAGGCCGACCTCGAAACCGTCGGCCGGAGCAAAACTGATGAGTGACACCCCCCGTAACAAGCTCTCGCTGAAGCGCGAAGCCACCTCCGAACAGTTCAAGCTGGAAGAGCGCCTGCACAAGGTGCTGGCCCAGGCCGGCCTCGGCTCGCGCCGCGCGCTGGAACAGCGCATCGCCGAAGGCCTGGTCAAGGTCAACGGTGAAGTCGCGCAGACCGGCATGTCGGTCAAGAGCGGCGACAAGATCGAACTGGATGGCCGTGGCTTCGTCGCCACCGCCCTGGCCGAGCCGTCGCGCGTGCTGGTCTACAACAAGCCGGAAGGCGAAGTGACCACCCGCGATGATCCGGAAGGCCGCCCGACCGTGTTCGAGTCGCTGCCGCCGCTGAAGGGCGCGCGCTGGATCGCCATCGGCCGCCTGGACATCAACACCACCGGCCTGCTGCTGGCCACCACCGACGGTGAGCTGGCCAACGCCATGATGCATCCGTCGTTCGAGGTCGAGCGCGAGTACGTGGTGCGCGTGCGTGCGCCGGAAGGCGAGGAAAAGGTCTCCGACGCCATCGTAGACCGCCTCACCCGTGGCGTCGCGCTGGAAGACGGCCCGGCCAAGTTCGATGAGATCGAACGCATCGGCGGCACCGATTCGCACGACTGGTTCCGCGTCGTGGTGAAGGAAGGCCGCAACCGCGAAGTGCGCCGCCTGTGGGAATCGCAGGGCTGCCAGGTCAGCCGCCTGAAGCGCACCCGCTATGGCAAGGTGAGCCTGCCGCGCGAACTGGCCCGCGGCCATTCGGTGGAACTGGGCACCGCGCAGGTTGAAGCCCTGCGCGCCCAGCTGAAGCTGGAAGAAGGCGCACCGTCGGCACTGACGCTGCAGCCGGTGATCGGCCAGCGCCGCGCCGCCAAGACCACCGTGCGCGTGCGCGAAGGTGGCCGTGGCAACGCCTACGTCAACGGCCACAACACCGCTGACGAAGGCCGCGAGCTGCGTCGTTTCGACAACGTCCGCGAAGATCGCGGCCGTGGTCGCGGTGGCAAGGGTGGCGGCTTCAAGGGCGGCCTGACGGTCAGCGGTGAAGCGGCAGCCAAGCAGTCGCAGAAGCCGTTCAAGCAGCGCGCCCAGAAGAACGATCGCTCGCTGCCGGAAGGCAATCCGGCGGCGTTCCGCACCTGGTACGTGCCGGATGGCGTGAGCACCGGCCCGAGCGGCCATCGCAACGCCGGTCCGGGCGCACGCGGCCCCGGTGCCCGTGGTCCGGGTGCGGGCGGCCAGGGCCGTCCGTACGGCAAGCCGAAGGGTCCGGGTGCAGGCGCCGGTGGCGGCCAGGGCCGTGGCGGTTTCGGTGGTGAAGGCCGTGGCGGCGCAGGCGGCCAGGGTCGTCCGGCCGGTGCGGGCAACCGCTCGCAGGGCCAGGGCAACAAGCATCCGTACGGCCATCCGGGCAATGCCCCGAGCTTCCCGTCCGACCACGCCACGCCGGGCTTCAATCCGTATGGCAGCCCCAAGCCCGCGCAGGGCGCCCGTCCGGGCGGTCGCGGCCCGGGCGGCGGCAACAACCGTGGCCCGGGCGGTAACCGTGGTCCCGGTGGTCCGGGTGGCAACCGAGGCCCGGGCGGCCCCGGCGGCAACCGCGGTCCCGGCGGCCCGCGCCGCAGCGGCCCGCGCGGCGGCTGATCGGCGGTCCGACTGAAACGAAAAACCCCGGCTCAAGCCGGGGTTTTTCTTTGAAAGGGGGATGGAGGGAAAAGGGGACGGAGGGGATTAAGTCGCTTTTGCCCCTTTGAGGCGAAAGCGACTTAATCCCCTCCGTCCCCTTTTGCGTGGCGCTGGAAGGCGGCGGGCGTGGTACCGGTCATGCTGCGGAAGAATGCGATGAACGGGCTCTCGGCGGAAAAGCCGGTGTCCTGCGCCACATGCGCAACGCGATGGCCCAGCAGCAGCAACTCCATGGCCCGCATCAGTCGCCATTGCTGGCGCCAAGCCTGGTAGCCCATGCCGGTATCACGCTGCATCAACCGGCCAACGGTGCGCACGCTCAAGCCCGCACGCTCGGCCAGCTCGCCCAGTTCGGGCGGCAACTGCTCGGCCACTGGCAGGCAGCGCGCGATCCGTGGGTCGCGTGGCAGCGGCAGGTCCATCGGGGCCACCGGGGCGGCTGCGATCTCCAGCATGCACAACGCCAGTTGGTGGTGCGCACGCGGCACCCGCCAGTCATGGTCGAACGGCGCCTGCGCGATTGGCTCCAGCAATGCCTGCAGCAGGGGACCCACGCCGACGATCGCCGGCTGCTGCGGCAACTGGGCCGACAGGGTGGCCTCGAAGTACAACGAACGGTAGTCGACCGCTTGGCGCATCTGCGCGCGATGGCGCAGCCCACCCGGAATCCACGCCGCGCGCGCGGGCGGCAGCAGGCTGATGCGGTCACCGTAGGTCAGGCGCGTACAGCCTTGCCGGGTGTACAGCAACTGCGCGCGTGCATGCTGGTGCCAACCCGAGTCGTGATCCGCCAGTGAGGCCGCGATCCCCAACACCGGCGCGCTCCAGGCATCGGCATCGAAGTGCGCATCCGGCTGCAACCAGGCCATGTCTGATTTCATCCATTCAATGACAGGATAG
Organism: Stenotrophomonas sp. S4; assembly: GCF_054187805.2. Taxonomy (NCBI): domain Bacteria; kingdom Pseudomonadati; phylum Pseudomonadota; class Gammaproteobacteria; order Lysobacterales; family Lysobacteraceae; genus Stenotrophomonas; species Stenotrophomonas sp. S4. Next base: position 3,176,208 of record NZ_CM196188.1, read on the forward strand.
ACAGGGTGCGCCATCAGGGACGCGACCACAATGCGCGGCCCTGTTCCTGGAGCGCCCGCATGTCGCGCCGCCTGTTGTTGCTCACCATCGCGCTGCTGATGTTCCCCCAGCTTGCGCAGACCCTGTACAGCCCTGCCCTGGCCGATCTGGCCGGGCGCTTCGCATTGCCCCCCAGCGCCGCCAGCCAGGCCATGAGCCTGTACCTGTTCGGTTTCGCCGCCGGTGTCCTGCTATGGGGGCGGCTGGCCGACCATATCGGCCGTCGCCCTGCCCTGCTCTGCGGCCTGGCCGTGTTCGCACTGGCGGCCTGCGGCGGGCTGCTGGCCAGCACGTTCGGCCAGGTCCTGCTGGCCCAGGCACTGGCCGCGCTGGGTGCAGCGACGGCCTCGGTGGTCACCCAGACCGTACTGCGCGACCACCTGAAGGGACCCGCGTTGGCGCAGGCGTTCTCGTGGATCGGCATGGCGTTGGCCCTGAGCCCGGCGATCGGGCTGGCACTGGGGGCATTGCTGGTTGCCAACCACGGCTATGCCGGCGTGCAGGCCGGCCTGCTGCTGATTGTCATCCTGCTGATGCTCGGATGCGCATCCGGCCTGCAGGAGAGCCGCCCTGCCGAAGTCGCGCACACGCCCCTGCTGCCACTGCTGCGACAACTGCTGCGTGATCGCTGGATCTGGTCACAAGCGCTGTTGGTGATGGCGTTCAACGTGGCCATGTACAGCTGGTACGCGCTGGGCCCGTTCGTGTTCGAACGCCTGCACTGGCCGCTGGCCTGGTTCGGCGCAAGCGGCGCGGTGCTGGCGTTGGGTTCGGCGCTGGGCGCATGGGGCAATGGTCGCCTGCTGCGCGCAGGCATTGCCTCCGCCACGCGCATCCGGCTCGCCGCAGGACTGGTGCTGGCCGGCGGGCTGTTGGCTGCATTGCTGCGCAATCAACCGGCACTGGTCGCGGCGATGGTACCGGTGGTGGCCGGGTTTGGCCTAGCCATCCCCAATGTGCTGGGCCAGGCCCTGCGCGGATATCCGCACTGCCTGGGCAGCGCGGGCGCCCTGTTCGGACTGCTCTACTACCTCTTGATCGGCGTGGCGATGGCGGTGGTCGGTACACTGCAACTGCTGGCACCGACACTCATCGTGTGCGGCCTGCTTGCATTGTGGTTGCAGCGGCCGCGCCCGGTTACGGTCTAGGAATTGCTGCAAAGACCGCGCACTGTGCGCTGCTTCCGGAATCAACGCCACTGCGCTGGCTATCGTGCGCGTTCTCCCCAACGAGGCAGATGCCCATGGTCACCATTACCGCCGAACAGGCGCGCGCCAACGCCGATGCCGCTACGCGTCCCATCGACCAGTACTACCGCGATCTCGACACGTCGATCCGGGCCGGCTCGGAGAATGGTCGCCGCTACATCGTGTTCGGCTTCAGCCAGGCACTGGCCAGCGAGCGGCTCGTCGAGGGCGTCGTCGCGCAGTTGCTGAACAATGGCTTCGAGGTCAAACAACTGCCCAGCGACGCCGAGCAGCATTACATCCGCATCAGCTGGGAAGGGACCCAGCCGGCCCCACTCAACGCCGGCTGATGGTGAAGGCGGCGCCATCCACGCCCAGGTCCCAGCCCTTGCCGGTGCCGGACAGGGCCAGCGAGATGTCGCCCTTGGTCATCACCTGCGCATTGCTGGACTTCACTGCGCCCGCATGTGCGCCCACCGAGGCATAGGTACCCAGCAGCTCGTTGACGCTCACGGCACCAGTGAAGCTGCCACGGCCATTGGTGATCTTCGACTTGCCCACGGTCAGGCCGCCGCCCTTCACTTCGATGCGCACCGGCAGGCTGGTGCCGTTGCTGCAGCTGACCGTGCCATTGCCGGAGGCGGTCTTGTAGATCAGTGACCAACCGGACAGGTTGTAGCGCAGCTGGCAATCGAGGTTGCCGGCAGCGTGCGCGGCCGGGGCCAGCGTTGCAGCGGACAGGGCCAGCAGCAGGGCGAAGGGCTTGTTCATGGCGGGACTTCCAGTTCGGTCGGACTGCCGGCGAATCTAGCAGCGCGCGCGTGCACGTTGGATGCAGGCGCGCGCGCTGGTGCGGCAGTGTTCAGGCCGTCGCTCAGGCCTGTTCGTCCAGGTGGAAGGCATCGGCATCGAGCATCGCCGGGAAACGCGCGCGGTGCGCGGCCAGCGCCTCGGCCGAGATGGTGGTGGTGACCACCTGTTCGCGCTCGCGGATCTCCACCTGCGGCTGGCCAAGGAAATCCAGCACTGCGCTGTCGCCGGCGTAGTGCAGCTGGTTGCCATCGACGCCGATGCGGTTCACCGCCGCGACGAAGCACAGGTTCTCGATCGCCCGCGCACGCAGCAGGGTCTTCCACGCATAGGCGCGCGCCGACGGCCAGTTGGCGACGAAGATCTGCAGGTCGAAATCCAGCTGCTGCGGACGCTCCACGTTGTAGCGATTGCGGCAGAACACCGGGAAACGCAGGTCGTAGCAGACCTGCGGATTGATCCGCCAGCCCTTCCATTCCACGCTCAGGCGCTCACGGCCGGCGGCATAGCGTTCGTGCTCACCGCCGTAGCGGAACAGGTGGCGCTTGTCGTAGTACTGCAGGTCGCCATCAGGGGTGGCGAACAGCAGGCGGTTGTAGACGCCGTCGCCCTCGCGCAGCTGCACGCTGCCGATCACCGCCGCGTTCAAGGCCTGGGCCTGTCCGCGCACCCAGGCCACGGTCGGACCGTCCATGCCTTCGGCCTGGGCGATGGCGTCGTTGGAGAAGCCACTGGTGAAGGTCTCCGGCAGGATCACCAGGTCGGTGGTGCCGGCCAGCGGTGCCAGCAGCGCACCGTAGTAGGCGCGGTTGCCCGCCGGGTCATGCCAGCGGGTGTCGCCCTGGACGAGGGAAATGCGCAGGTCCTGCATGTCCGTGTCTCCGCTCACAGCAGGCGCAGGCGTTCGATCGCCGCGTCCATGGTCGCTTCATTCTTGGCGAAGCACAGGCGCACCAGGCGCTGGCCGGCCGGCGGATTCTCGTAGAACGGCGACAGCGGAATGGCGGTGACGCCCTTCTCGATGGTCAGCCACTTCACGAACTCATGGTCCGGCAGGTCGCTGATGGCCGAGTAGTCGACCAGCTGGAAGTAACCGCCCGGCACCGGCAGTGCTTTCAGCCGGGTGCCGGCCAGCTGCTCGCGGAAGCGGTCGCGCTTGGCCTGGTAGAACGCGCCCAGCTCCAGGTGGTGTTCGGGCTCGTCACGGATCATCGCGGCGAAGCCGTACTGTGCGGGGCCGAAGCTGGTGAAGGTGTTGTACTGGTGCACCTTGCGGAACTCGGCGGTCAGCGCCGGCGGGGCGATCGCATAGCCGATCTTCCAGCCGGTGCAGTGGTAGGTCTTGCCGAAGCTGGAGATGACGAACGCGCGCTCGCGCAGTTCCGGGTAGCACAGCGCCGATTCGTGGCGGCGTCCGTCGTAGATGATGTGTTCGTACACCTCATCGGAGATCAGGTAGATCTGCGTGCCGCGCAGCAGCTCGGCCAGCGCCTGCATGTCCTGCGCGGACAGCATCGCGCCGGACGGGTTGTGCGGGGTGTTGACGATCAGCATGCGGGTGCGCGGGGTGATCGCTGCACGCACGCGATCCCAGTCGACCGCGAACGTCTGCGGATCGAGCGACACATGCACGGCCTTGGCGCCAGCCAGGTCGATCGCCGGTTCGTAGCAGTCATACGCCGGGTCGAGCACGATCACTTCCTCGCCGGCACGCACCACGGCGTGAATGGCGTTGAAGATGGCCTCGGTGCCGCCGCTGGTGACGGTGATCTCGCTGTCCGCATCGACCTGCGCGCCGTAGCAGTCCAGCGCCTTCTGTGCGATGGCCTGGCGCAGCGGCGCCACGCCGGTCATCGGCGGGTACTGGTTCAGCCCGGCGGCCATCGCCCTGGCGGTCTCGTCGATCAGGCGCTGCGGCGCCGAAAAGTCCGGGAAACCCTGGCCCAGGTTGACCGCGCCATGTTCGGCGGCGAGCTGGGACATCACGGTGAAGATCGTGGTACCGACCTTGGGCAGCTTGGTGGTGGGTTGCATCGGCCTGGGGATGTGGGGAGACAGACCCCTGAGTTTACGCAATCCCTGCCTCGGTAGTGCCGGCCGCCGGCCTGCAACCCGGGACGATCTGCGACGCTGGGTCGCGCCTGCCGGCCAGCGGCCGGCACTACCCTGTGAATTCACCGCTACAATTGCCGCCGCACTCCGGCATGAAGACCTTTGCCCCTTGAACACCCCTGCATTGCTGGCCGCCAGCGGCCTGAGCTTCTCCCGCAATGACGAGCCGGTGTTCGGCCCGCTGGACTTCCATGTGGACGCCGGCGAAGCCCTGCTGGTGCAGGGCGGCAATGGCGCTGGCAAGACCACCCTGCTGCGCGTGCTGGCCGGCCTGGCCCGGCCCGGTGCTGGCCAGGTGCGGATCGACGGCAAGCCGGCCAGCAATGCCGAGCGCGCGCGGTATGTCGCCTACCTCAGCCACCTGCCGGCCCTGAAACCAGACCTCGGCACGCTGGAAAACCTGCATTTCCTGTGTGGCCTGCACGGACGGCGTGCGCGGCAGATGCCCGGCAACGCGCTGGCCATCGTCGGCCTGGCCGGTTATGAGGACACCCTGGTACGGCATCTGTCGGCCGGACAGAAGCGGCGGCTGGCACTGGCGCGCATCTGGCTGTCGCCGGCGCCGCTGTGGCTGCTGGACGAACCCTATGCCAACCTCGACCTGGAGGGCATCACCCTGGTCAACCGGATGATTTCGGCACACCTGCGCGCCGGAGGCGCTGCGCTGGTCACCACCCATGGCGCCTATGCCGCACCGCCGGTGCGTACCCGCCAGCTCGACCTCGGCGGTGCCGCATGATCGCGCCGGGTACGGAGCCGGGCCTGTGGCAGACCGCGGGCGCCCTGCTCAAGCGCGACCTGCGCCTGCTCTGGCGCCGCCGCGGCGATGCGCTGCAGCCGCTGCTGTTCGCGGTGCTGGTGGTGGTGCTGTTCGCGTTGGCCCAGGGCCGCGAACCACAGCTGCTGGCCGCCACCGCCGGCGCCGTGCTGTGGCTGGCCGTGCTGCTGGCGGGGCAGCTGTCGCTGGATTCGCTGTTCCGTTCCGACGCCGAGGACGGCTCGCTGGAACAATGGCTGCTGGCGCCGGTACCGCTGGCCTGGCTGGTGCTGGTGCGCGTGCTGCTGCATTGGGCCACCACTGCGCTGCCGCTGATCGTGGTCAGCCCGCTGCTGGCCGAAATGCTGCATCTGCCGCATGACCAGCTGCCGATGTTGCTGGCATCGTTGCTGCTGGGAACACCATTGTTGAGCCTGATCGGTGGCGTGGTCGCCGCGCTGACCGTAGGCATCCGACGCTCTGGTATTCTCGTGGCGCTGCTGTCGTTGCCGCTGTACGTGCCGGTGCTGGTGTTCGGTGCAGGCAGCCTGGCGGCAGCCGGACGCGGGCAGGATCCGGTCGGTGCGCTGCTGATGCTGGGCGCTGGCCTGCTGGTCGCGCTGGTGCTGGCGCCGCTGGCCACTGCCGCTGCAATACGTATTTCTCTGAGTTGACCGAGCTGAGAGCCAATCCACCCCTGCTGGATAGCCGCCACGCATGAATCCGATTGTCCGCTGGTTCCACCAACTCGGTTCGCCCCCCACGTTCGACCGTTTCGCTGCCCGCTGGTCGCGGGTGTTCTACCTCGCGGCGGTGCCGGTGCTGCTGGTCGGCATGTGGCAGGCGCTGCTGGTGGTACCGCCGGAAGCCAAGCAGCTGGACAGCTTCCGCATCCTCTACATCCACGTGCCCAGTGCCTGGATGAGCCTGTTCGTGTTCGCGTTGATGGCGCTGTATGCGGCCATCGCGCTGATCTGGCGGATCAAGGTCTGCGAGATCCTGGCCATGGCCTGTGCGCCGATGGGCGCCGGCTTCACCCTGATCACCCTGTTGACCGGCAGCATCTGGGGCAAGGGCACCTGGGGCACCTGGTGGGACTGGGACCCGCGCATGACCAGCGAGCTGGTGCTGCTGTTCCTGTACTTGGGCGTGATCGGCCTGTACCACGCCATCGAGGACCGCCGCAGCGCCGCGCGCGCGGCCGGGCTGCTGGCCATCGTCGGCGTCAGCCTGCTGCCGGTGATCCGCTACTCGGTGGACTGGTGGGGCGGCCTGCACCAGCGCCAGTCGATCAGCGTGTTCGGTGAATCGGCGATCAGCAGCGCGATGATCGCGCCGCTGTGGTGGATGGTGATCGGCACCAAGTTCTGGTTCGCCGGTTCGGTGCTGGCCAAGGCCCGCGCCGACAATCTCGACCGCGAGGCCGGCAAAGCCTGGGTCGGTGGCCGCGTCGATGCCGAACGCCCGGCCCGGGAGGCCCAGCCATGACCCACCTGCCCTATGTGATCGGCGCCTACGCCGTGTTCGTGCTGGTGCTCAGCGCCGATGCCGTCGGTTCGTGGCTGCGCCTGCGCGTGGCGCGCCGGCTGGCACTGGCCCGGCAGCAACGGCAACAGACCCGCGCCGGCAGGCAGGACGCAGCGGCGCCGTTGTCGACGGAGCTGGAACGATGACCCCGGTACAGCGTCGCCGCCTGGTGTGGGTGCTGCTGGCCCTGCTCGCCTCCGGCCTGGCCACTGCGCTGGTGGCGATGGCACTGGAGCGCAACATCGCCTACCTGTACACGCCTTCGGAAGTGCTGCGCGGCGATGTCGATGCGCAATCGCGCTTCCGCCTCGGCGGCATGGTGGTGAAAGGCTCCTTCAACCGACCGGTCGGCTCGCTGGAGGCACGATTTGAAGTGACCGACGGCGACGCGCAACTGGCGGTGACCACGTCGCGGATCCTGCCGGACATGTTCGCCGAAGGCACGGCGGTGGTCGCCAGCGGCCGACTGCAGGACGGCACCTTCGTCGCCGACGAGGTGCTTGCGAAGCACGATGAGAAGTACGTGCCGAAGGAAGTGGCCGACAAGATGGGCGACGCCCATCGCAAGCACGACGTGCCGGTGACGGCACCCGAGGTGCGCTGAGTGTTGCCCGAACTGGGTCAGATCCTGCTGCTGTGCGCGTTGCTGGCCTCGCTGCTGCAGGCCGGCCTGCCGCTGGTCGGCGCGCAGCGCAACAACACCGCGTGGATGGCGGTGGCACGACCTGCCGCGTTCGCGCAGCTGCTGCTGGTCGCCGGCGCGTTCGCCGTGCTGACCGCCGCGTTCGTGCAGCAGGACTTCTCGGTGCGCTACGTGGCCGAGAACTCCAATTCGCTGCTGCCGATGGTCTACCGCTACTCGGCGGTCTGGGGCGCGCACGAGGGCTCGCTGCTGATGTGGGCGCTGGTGCTGGCGCTGTGGACCGGCGCGGTGGCGCTGTTCTCGCGGCACCTGCCGGCGCCGGTGCAGGCGCGCGTACTGGCGGTGATGGGCGTGGTCAGCGTCGGCTTCCTCGCCTTCCTGATCTTCACCTCCAACCCGTTCCTGCGCCTGAACCCGGCGCCGCTGGAAGGCCGCGACCTCAATCCGCTGCTGCAGGACCCGGGGCTGATCATCCATCCGCCGATGCTGTACCTGGGCTATGTCGGCTTCGCGGTGCCATTCGCGTTCGCGGTGGCCGCACTGCTGGAAGGCCGCGTCGATGCACGCTGGCTGCGCTGGACGCGGCCATGGACCAACGTCGCCTGGGGCTTCCTGACCCTGGGTATCGCGCTGGGCAGCTGGTGGGCCTATTACGAGCTGGGCTGGGGCGGCTGGTGGTTCTGGGACCCGGTGGAGAACGCCAGCTTCATGCCATGGCTGGTCGGTGCGGCATTGATCCATTCGCAGGCCGCCACCGAAAAGCGTGGCACCTTCGGCAGCTGGACCCTGCTGCTGGCGATCGCCGCCTTCGCGCTGTCGCTGCTGGGGACGTTCCTGGTGCGCTCAGGCGTGCTGACCAGCGTGCATTCGTTCGCCGCGGATCCCTCGCGCGGCCTGTTCATCCTGGTGTTCCTGTCGGTGCTGGTGGGCGGCAGCCTGCTGCTGTATGCGCTGCGTGCCAGCCAGCTGAGCGTGGACGCCGACGATCCGCGCCGTGGCTTCACCGCCACCTCGCGCGAGACCCTGCTGCTGGCCAACAACCTGCTGCTGGCCACCGCCTGCGCGATGGTGCTGCTCGGCACGCTGTACCCGCTGCTGGCCGATGCGCTGTCGCTGGGCAAGATCTCGGTCGGCCCGCCCTACTTCGGCAGCCTGTTCCTGCTGCTGATGGCGCCGATGATCCTGCTGCTGCCGTTCGGCCCGCTGGTGAAGTGGCAACGCGACCAGCCCTCGCGCGCGTTCGCGCTGCTGGCACCGTGGCTGGGCCTGGCGCTGCTGCTGGGCGCGCTGGCGTGGTGGCAGGCGCCGCAGAACGGCTGGAAGGCCGGCATCGGCGTAGCCGCTGCGGCGTGGGTCGGGCTGGGTACCGCGCGCTTCGTCTGGCAGCGCCTGCGCGGCAATGGCCGCTTCACCGCCGAAATGCTCGGCATGATCGTCGCCCATGCCGGCATCGCCGTGTTCCTGGCCGGCGCACTGCTGGTGGAAGCGTTGAACGTGCAGCGCGAGGTGGCACTGGCACCGGGCCAGCAGCTGGTAGTCGGCCGCCATGAAGTGCGCTTCGAGGGCGTGGACCATCGCGAAGGGCCGAATTTCATCGCCGACCGTGGGCACCTGCGCGTGTTCCGCAACGGCCGCGAGCTGGCGCTGCTGCACCCGGAGAAGCGCCAGTACGCCAGCGGTGGCCAGGTGATGACCGAGGCCGGCATCGATGCACGCTTCGATGGTGATGTCTACGTGGCATTGGGCGAGCCGCTGGGCAACAATGCATGGGCGGTCCGGGTGCACATCAAGCCGTTCGTGCGCTGGATCTGGCTGGGCGCGCTGCTGATGGCCCTGGGCGGATTCATCACCGCCGCCGACCGCCGTTTCCGTCGTCCGTAGGAGTTCCCATGTCCGAGTCCCCCGCCCCGCGCCCCTCCCGCCCGCTGCCGCCGGTAGCCATCGTGATCGGCGTGCTGTTCTTCTTTGGCCTGCTCGGGCTGATGATCTACGGGGTGATGAAATCGGGTGATCCGCAGCGCGACGTACTGCCGTCGGCGCTGATCGACAAGCCGGCGCCGGCCTTCGCCCTGCCGGTGCTGCACGACCCGGAAATGATCGTGCACAGCGATGACCTGCGCGGCGCGCCCTACCTGCTGAACGTGTGGGGCAGCTGGTGCGCGGCCTGCCGCGAGGAACACCCGGTGCTGACCCGGTTCGCCGAGAGCAAGCGCGTGCGCGTGATCGGCTACAACTGGAAGGACGACCCGACCGACGCGCTGCACTGGCTGGAACAGCTGGGCAACCCGTTCATGGTGGTGCTCAGCGACGTTGAAGGCCGCACCGCGATCGACTGGGGCGTGACCGCAGCACCGGAGACCTTCCTGGTCGATGGCAGCGGCATCGTGCGCTGGAAGTACAGTGGCGCGATGACCCAGAGCGTGGTGGACGAGAAACTGATCCCGGCGCTGCAGAAGATCGAGAAGGCCCAGGCCAGTGCCGGCAACACCCTGCATACGGCGCCCTGAGCCCATGCGCTGGCTGCTGGCGCTGCTGCTCCTGATGCTGCCGCTGGCCGTGCTGGCCCAGCAGCCGCTGCACGATCCGCAGCCGCTGCAGTTCCGCGATGGCGCCGAAGAGCGCCGCTTCCATGACCTGGCTGCGCAGCTGCGCTGCGTGCAGTGCCAGAACCAGTCGTTGGCCGACTCGAACGCGCAGATCGCCCAGGACCTGCGCCGCGAGGTGCTGCAGCTGATGCAGCAGGGCCACGACGACGCGCAGATCAAGCAGTTCCTGGTCGCCCGCTACGGCGAGTTCGTGCTCTACCAGCCACCGTTGCAGCCGGGTACCTGGCTGCTGTGGGGTGGCCCGCTGCTGGTGCTCGGCGCCGGCGCACTGGTGGTGCTGGGCATCGTCCGCCGCCGTGGCCGCGCGGTCGCCGCCGTGCCGGCCAGCAAGGCCGATGAGGGAGATGGATGGTGAGCCATTGGCTGCCGATGCTGGCTGGGCTGGTGGCCGCGCTGATGGCGGCGCTGGTGCTGTGGCCACTGCGCCAGCAGGGGCGCCGCGGTTTCGTGGTGGGCGTGCTCGCGCTGGGGGTGGCCGGTGCCTGCCTGTATCTGCTGGTCGGTGATCCGCGTGCAGCACAGGTACAACCGACGCCATCGGTAGCCACCCTGCGCGATGGCGTGCAGGCCCTGCAGGATGCACTGAAGCGCGACCCGCAGCGGGCTGATGGCTGGGCGCTGCTGGGCCGATCACAGGCCGAGCTGGGCAATGTCTCGGCCGCGGCAGACGCCTTCGCGAGGGCCGCCGCATTGGCACCGGATGATCCGGGCGTGCTGGTGGAGGCCGCGCAGGCGCGCGCGCAGGCCGATGCCGGCAAGCAGTTCGATGACACCGCGATGGCCTGGTTGCACCAGGCCCGTGCACAGGCACCCGATGCCGAGCGCGCCAGCTGGTTGCTGGGCATCGCCCTGCGCCAGCGCGGAAAGAATGCCGAGGCCGCGGATGTGTGGAGTGGCCTGCTGCCACGGCTGGAACCCGTCGCCGCGCAGGCGCTGCAGGCGCAGATCGCCATCGCCCGTGAAGCCGCCGGCCAGGCGCCCGATGCTGCCGCTGCGGCGCCAGAGGCGCTGCTGCAGGTGCGTGTGCAGCTGCCTGCGCTGAACAACACCGAATGGCCCGCCAGCACCCAGGTGTTCGTACTGGCCCGCGCCGTAGGCGGACCGCCGATGCCGGTGGCCGCGCGCAAGCTGCCCCTGGCCGGTTTCCCGGCCATGGTCGGGCTGGGCGACGGTGACAGCCCGATGCCGACCGCACCGCTGTCGGCCCATCGTGAGGTGGAAGTGCTGGCACGCATCTCGCGCAGCGGCAGCGCCAACCGCAGCGAGGATGACCTGCAGAGCGTTCCGGTGAAGGTGAGCCTGCCGCATGAAGGCGTGGTGGAACTGCGGTTCCCTTGACGCTCCGCAGGTAGTGCCGGCCGCTGGCGGGCAGCCACGCGGGCGCATCACGGTTCATGAGGTTGCCGGCCAGCGGCCGGCACCACCGGGTGCATCGCCGATGGAAACCAGCGTGTCGCCAGCTCCACATGCGGCCCCGCTAGAATGACTGCATGACCGAATTCATCCCGCCCGGCACCCGCTTCCACGCGCTGCCCTCGCCATTCCCGTTCAAGCGCGGTGGCGCCCTGCATGGCGCACGCGTGGCCTATGAAACCTGGGGAACGCTGGCGGCGGACGCCAGCAATGCGATCCTGATCGTGACCGGCCTGTCGCCGGACGCGCATGCAGCGGCCAACGAGGCCAACCCGGCACCGGGCTGGTGGGAAGGCATGGTCGGCCCCGGCAAGCCGATCGATACCGATCGCTGGTTCGTGGTGTGCGTGAACTCGCTGGGCAGCTGCAAGGGCTCGACCGGCCCCGCTTCGCTCAACCCGGCGAGCGGTGAGCCCTATCGCCTGGACTTCCCCGAGCTGTCGATCGAAGACGGCGCACGCGCCGCGATCGAAGTCGTGCGTGCACTGCGCATCGAACAGCTGGCCTGCGTGGTCGGCAATTCAATGGGCGGCATGACCGCACTGGCGGTACTGATGCTGCACCCGGGCATCGCGCGCAGCCACGTCAACATTTCCGGCAGTGCGCAGGCACTGCCGTTCTCGATCGCGATCCGCTCGCTGCAGCGCGAGGCGATCCGTCTCGATCCGCGCTGGAATGGCGGTCGCTACGACGATGCCGAGTACCCGGAGTCCGGCATGCGCATGGCGCGCAAGCTGGGCGTGATCACCTACCGCTCGGCCCTGGAATGGGATGGCCGTTTCGGCCGAGTGCGGCTGGATTCGGACCAGGCCGACGACGATCCGTTCGGCCTCGAATTCCAGGTGGAAAGCTATCTGGAAGGCCACGCACGGCGCTTCGTGCGCTTCTTCGATCCGAACTGCTATCTGTACCTGAGCCGCTCGATGGACTGGTTCGACCTGGCCGAGTACGCCGACGGCGACGTGCTGGCCGGGCTGGCGAAGATCCGGGTGGAGAAGGCACTGGCGATCGGCGCCAACACCGACATCCTGTTCCCGGTGCAGCAGCAGCAACAGGTCGCCGACGGCCTGCGTGCCGGCGGTGCCGATGCGCGCTTCGTCGGACTGGAATCGCCGCAGGGCCATGACGCCTTCCTCGTCGATTTCGAGCGTTTCGGCCCGGCCGTGCGCGGCTTCCTCGACGCGCTGTAAGTGGCATGGCGGCGTAATCTCGCGTTGGCCGCATTCGGCGCGCTGGCCGCCTTGATGATCAGCGGAGTGCTGCCTCTGTGGCTGGGTGGCTGGTGCCTGCTGGCCAGCGCGGTGTCCTTCGGGCTGTATGGCCACGACAAGCGCGCGGCACAGCGAAAGCAATGGCGGATTCCCGAGCGCACCCTGCAGCTGCTGGCCTTCGCCGGCGGTTGGCCCGGCGCGCTGCTGGGCCAGGCGCTGTTCCGCCACAAGCACCGCAAAACCGGATTCCAGTGGGTGTTCTGGCTGTGCGTGCTGGCCAACGTCGCCTCGATCGCGGTGATGCTGCGCGAGTTCTCGCGGTAACCCTCGCAATCGGTAGTGCCGGCCGCTGGCCGGCAATCAGGTATCCGCGTGAAACGCCATGAGGTTGCCGGCCAGCGGCCGGCACTACCGGGATGTTTTCACGCTTCGCGCTCCAACACCCCATCACGCAACCGGTACTGCACATCGACCACGCCGTCGGGCAGGTCGTCGTGGGTGATCATCAGCAGGCTGCGCCCGTCCAGCAACCCGGAAAGGTCCTGCAACAGCGCGCGTGCGGTATCCACGTCCAGGCCTTCGGTCGGTTCGTCCAGCAGCAGGATCGGCGCATCGCGCAACAGCGCGCGCGCCAGCGCCAGCCGTCGCGCCTGGCCTGCCGACATCGTCGCGCCGTTCTCGCCGACCCAGGCCTGCAGGCCACCGTTGTGCTCGGCCCAGTCACCCAGGCGAACGCGGCGCAGCACCGCCCACAACGCGGCATCGCTGGCGTCGGGATCACCCAGCCGCAGGTTCTCGGCCACCGTGCCGGCAAACACCGGTGCGTTCTGCGGCAGCCAGGCCAGCTGGCGGTGCCACTCGGCCTGGGCGACGTCGCGCAGGTCGCGTCCACCATAGGTGATTCGCCCCTGCTGCGGATCCCACAGCCGCAGCAGCAGGCTGGACAGCGTGGTCTTGCCACTGCCGCTGTCGCCGCGAATCGCGATGCGTTCGCCCGGCGCCAGGGTCAGCTGCAGGCCGGACAGCACCGGCCGCGCGGCACCCGGCCACTGGAAATGCACGTCATCCCAATGCACGCGCGCCGCCTGCGGCACCGGCTGCGGCGCCTGCGGATCCTGCACCGTCGGCGGTTGTTCGACGATGGCCTGCAGGCGATCGGCCGCAATGCGCCCGGACTGCAGCGACTGCCAGGCCAGGCCCATGCCGGCCCACAGTTCGATCAGCGCCACGGTCAGGAACACGAGGCCCGCGGCCATTTCCGGCGCGATGTGCTGCTGTTCGGCGGCGTGCAGCGCCAACGCCAGCATCGCCACCAGCCCCAGCCCGGCGACCAGGCCGTGCAGGGTCGAGGCCGCGATCAGGCGCCAGCGCCGACGACGATCACGCGAGGCCAGCTGCTTGGCAGCCACGCGCACCTTCAGCTGCCAGGCCGCATCGGCATGCAGCGCGGCCAGATCACCGGCACCTTCCAGCCCTTCGAATGCGGCGGTACGCAATGCGGCACGATGCGCGGCACGATCGGCCTCTTCGTCGTCATGGCCACGCACGCCCAGCCACGGCACGCCGAAGGCGATCAGCAGCGCCAGCACCGCCAGCAGTACCGCTGCCGAGGGCAGGATCAGCGCTGCCGAGGCGACCGCCACCAGTGACAGCGCACCCAGCGCCACCAGCGGCCCGATCGCACGCACCAGCAGTCCATCCACTTTGCCGATGTCCCCCAGCAGCCGCGCCAGCAGCTCGCCGGTACGCGTGGCCCCCAACCGTGCCGGGGCAAGTGGCAGCGCGCGGCGGAAGAACCACACGCGCAGGTCGCGGGCGATGCGCAGCGTGGCATCGTGGCCGACCAGCTTTTCGAAGTAGCGCGACACGATGCGCGCCATGGTCAGGCCACGGATGCCGGCCGAGGGTGAGAAGAAATTGAAGCCCTGGCCGAGGCCGGCCGCACCGGCCAGCGCAGCCGCCGTGAGGAAACCACCGGACAGGCCGAGCAGCGCCGTGCCGGCCAGCATCGTGATCCACAGCAGCAGCATGGTCAGCAACAGGCGCGGCCGGTGGCGCAGGAACACCGCGCGCAGCGAATCAGGCGAACGGCTCATGCGCGCACCGCCTGTGCCGGTTCCACCAGGCGGCCTTCCGGCAACAGCAGGCAACGGTCAGCCCACGCGATCACCGCCGGGCTGTGGGTGGCGACCACCACGCTGCGCCCGCGTGCATACGCGGCCAGGCTGCGCAGCAGGGCCGCTTCGGTATCGGCATCGAGGAATGCGGTGGGCTCGTCCAGCAGCAGCACCTGCGGATCACGCAGCAACAGGCGGGCCAGGCCGATGCGGCGGGCTTCGCCACCGGACAGTCCGAAGCCGCGCTCGCCGATCACCGTGTCCAGCCCCTGCGGCAGGCGTTGGGCAAACTGCAGGACCTGCGAGGCCTCGGCCACCGCGCGCAGCCGCGCATCGCTGGCACCGGGATCGGCCAGCCGCAGGTTGTCGGCGATGCTGCCGTGGAACAGGTACGGTCGCTGGCTGGCATAGGCCACCTGCACGCCGGGCCGCAACTGCAGCTTGCCGGCGCGCGGCGGCAACCAGCCGGCCAGCGCCTCCAGCAGCGTGCTTTTGCCGGACCCGCTGGGACCGACCAGGGCCAGGCGCTGGCCCGGCTCCAGCAGCAGGTCCAAATCCTGCAACACATCCTGCGGCGCGCCCAGCGGGCGCAACACCAGCCCCTGTGCCTGCAGCGGCGGCAAGGCGGCCTCGGCCGGCTCCACCGCCAGCGGTGCAACCTCGTTCTCGATCAGGCCCTGCTCGTCCGGCAGCGACTGCAGCAGGCGCTCCACTTCGGCGGCGGCGGCCAGTGCATTGGCGCGATCGTGGTAGTGCGCGGCCAGCCGTCGCAGCGGCGCATAGAACTCCGGCGCCAGCAACAGGCAGAACAGGCCCGCACCCAGCGTCGGCACCGCTGCATGCAGCGACATCATGCCCAGATAGCTCAGGCCCAGGTACAACGCGACCATCGCCACGCTGACCGAGGCGAAGAATTCCAGCACCGTGGACGACAGGAACGCGATGCGCAGCACCTTCAGCGTGCGCACGCGCACGCCTTCGGCGGCGGCCTCGATGCCCTCCAGCTCGGCGTCACCGCGGCCATACAGGCGCAGCAGGCCCAGGCCCTTGATCCGGTCGGCGAAATGGCCGCTCATGCGCGCCAGTTCACCCAGCTGCGCGCGCCCGGCGGCTTCGGCGCCCCAGCCCACCAGCATCATGAAGAACGGCACCAGCGGCGCGGTGAACAGCAGGATCAGCGCCACCACCCAGTCCACCCAGGCCACCGCGGCCAGGATCAGCAGCGGCACCACCACCACTTCGGTGCGCACCGGCAGGAAGCCGCTGTAATAGCTCTCGATCGCATCACCGTGATGCAGCATCAGTTCGCCCAGTTCACCGGTGCGGCGCTGCCGCAGCCACAGCGGGCCATGGCCCAGCAGGCGCGCGAACACGCGTTCGCGCAGTGCCAGGCGGGCGGCGTCGGCCACATCGCCGGCAGCGGCCTGGGTGGCGCTGCCCAGCAAGGTGCGCAGCACCAGGATCACCGCCAGTCCCGCCAGCACCGGCAGCCCCGAGGCCAGCGGCGCGTGCTCCACCAGCACCTGCTGCACCAGCCAGGCGATGGCGGCGGCCTGGCCGATCAACAGCGCGCCGGAGAGGCTGATGCACAGCGCGGCCAGACGCTGGCGGCCGCGGGCGGAGCGTGCCAGATCGGCCAGCCAGGCCGTGCGCACACGCCGCTGGCGGGCGGTTTCAGCTTCCGGGGACAGGCCGTCAGGGGTCGTTTCGGCAGCGCTCAAGAGGTCTTCACGGGCAACGGGGGAGACACGGCATTGTAGGCACAGGCAATAGCCGGCCCCTGCGGCCGGCGGTCGCAGTCTTCATCAGGTTCGCATACGATCCCTTCGCACACCTGTTCATACATTGATCTGGATCAAGGCTGTTTGAAGTAGTCGGTCACATCATTCACGTCGTAGACCACCCTTCCCGCCACCTGCAACGGCACTATCCACGAGGTAGCCAGGCCATGATTGATCAGACAGTCGTAGAACTGTCGCGGCTGCAATTCGCGCTGACCGCGATGTACCACTTCCTATTCGTACCGCTCACCCTCGGCCTGTCCTTCATGGTGGCCATCATGGAGAGCGTGTACGTGATGACCGGCAAGGAGATCTGGCGCAGGATGACCCTGTTCTGGGGCGTCCTGTTCGGCATCAACTTCGCCATGGGCGTCGCCACCGGCATCGTCATGGAATTCCAGTTCGGCATGAACTGGTCCTATTACAGCCACTACGTGGGTGACATCTTCGGTGCGCCGCTGGCCATCGAAGGCCTGATGGCGTTCTTCCTGGAAGCCACCTTCGTCGGCCTGTTCTTCTTCGGCTGGAACCGCCTGACCAAGGTCAAGCACCTGATGGTGACCTGGCTGATGGCGCTGGGCACCAACCTGTCGGCGATCTGGATCCTGATCGCCAACGGCTGGATGCAGAACCCGACGGGTGCGGTGTTCAACCCGGAAACCATGCGCATGGAAGTCGTCGACTTCATGGCCGTGGTGTTCAACCCGGTGGCGCAGGCCAAGTTCGTGCACACCGTCAGTGCCGGTTACGTGACCGGTGCGGTGTTCGTGATGGCGATCAGCGCCCTCTTCCTGCTGCGCAACAAGCACAAGGACCTGGCCCGCCGTTCGTTCGCGGTGGCCGCAGCCTTCGGCCTGCTGTCGTCGCTGTCGGTGGTGGTGCTGGGTGACGAGAGCGGTTACGCCGCCAGCGAACACCAGAAGATGAAGCTGGCCGCGATCGAAGCGATGTGGGAGACCGAGCGTGCACCGGCCGACTTCACCGCCTTCGGCATCCCGAACCAGGAAACCCACCAGAACGACTACGCGGTGAAGATCCCGTACCTGATGGGCCTGATCGCCACCCGTTCGTTGAACCAGCCGATCCCGGGCATCCTGGAACTGGTCGATCGTGCCGAGCACCGCGTGCGCGGTGGCCAGCTGGCCTACGGTGCACTGGAACGCCTGCGCGCCAACAAGAACGACGTTGAGGCGCGCGAGATGTTCGACCGCCATTGGCAGGACCTGGGCCATGGCCTGCTGCTCAAGCGCTACCGCGATGACATCCTCAACGCCACCCCGCAGGAAATCTCGCAGGCGGCGATGGACACCGTGCCGCGCGTGATGCCGCTGTTCTGGACCTTCCGCGTGATGGCCGGCCTGGGCTTCTACCTGATCGCCTTCTTCGCGCTGGCCTTCTACTACTCCTGCCGCAACAACTTCCAGGACAAGCGCTGGTTCCTCAAGCTGGCCCTGTGGACGCTGCCGGCACCGTGGATCGCGATCGAATGTGGCTGGTTCGTGGCCGAATACGGTCGCCAGCCGTGGGCGGTCGACGGCGTGCTGCCGACCTTCTATGCGGCATCGGGCCTGGCCCTGCATGAAATCGTGCTGACCCTGGCGGGCTTCACCGCGATCTACACCGCGCTGATCGTGGTCGAGATCAAGCTGATGCTCAAGGCGATCCGCAAGGGTCCGGACGAGGTGCTGCCGTCGCTGCAGTCGCCCCAGCCGCATGCTTCCCACAATGCCTCGGCGCCGGCCGCCGGCCAGGCCTGAGGCAGGAGAACCAAGATGGATTTCATTCTTCTGGACTACACCACGCTGCGCGTGATCTGGTGGCTGCTGCTCGGCATCCTGCTGATCGGTTTCGCCGTGATGGATGGTTTCGACCTGGGCGTGGGCACCCTGCTGCCCTTCGTCGCCCGCAACGATGCCGAGCGCCGGCTGGTGATCAACACCATCGGCCCGGTTTGGGAAGGCAACCAGGTATGGCTGGTGCTCGGTGGCGGTGCGATCTTCGCCGCCTGGCCGCCGCTGTATGCGGTCAGCTTCTCCGGGTTCTACCTGGCGATGTTCGTGATCCTGTTCGCCCTGATCCTGCGTCCGGTCGGCTTCAAGTTCCGCAGCAAGATGCCCAGCGAACGCTGGCGCAACACCTGGGACTGGGCGCTGTTCATCGGTGGCTTCATCCCGGCGCTGATCATGGGCGTGGCGGTGGGCAACGTGGTGCTGGGCGTGCCGTTCCACTTCGATGACAGCATGCGCATCTTCTACACCGGCTCATTCTTCGGCCTGCTGATGCCCTTCGCGCTGCTGGCCGGCCTGCTCAGCGTGTCGATGCTGGTCGCCCACGGTGCCGCCATGCTGGTGCTGAAGACCGATGGCCCGGTGGCCGAGCGTGCGGCCCGCTTCGGCAGCATCGCCGCGATCATCGCCTTCGTGCTGTTCGCGGTCGGTGGCGCCTGGGTGGCCTTCGGCCTGCCGGGTTACCAGATCACCTCGCAGGTGGTCACCGATGGCGCCACCAATCCGCTGCTGAAGACCGCCGAACTCGGCGCCGCCGGTGGCTGGATGCGCAACTACAGCACGATGCCGGCCACGATCCTGGCCCCGCTGCTCGGCCTGGCCGGCCTGCTGGCCAGTGCGGTGCTGCTGCGTGCCCGTCGCGGCGGCCTGGCCTTCATTGCCTCCGGTGCGGCCATCGCCGGCATCATCCTGACCGTCGGCTTCGCCATCTTCCCGTTCCTGCTGCCGTCCTCGAGCCAGCCCACCTCCAGCCTGACCGTGTGGGATGCCTCGTCCAGCCACCTGACCCTGTGGATCATGCTGCTGGCCACGGCGGTGTTCCTGCCGATCATCATCGGTTACACCACCTGGGTGTACCGCGTGCTGAAGGGCAAGACCACCACTGAAGAAATGGGCAACAACCCGAACGCGTATTGATCGCCTGCACGTGTGCCGACCAACGGTCGGCACCTACCCGGAATGAAGGAGACTGATCATGTGGTATTTCGCCTGGATTCTCGGCGCCGGCCTCGCCTCGACGGTGGCCATCCTCAACGGCATGTGGTTCGAAGCCCGCGAGCAGAACCGCATCGAGAAAGAAAATCGTCGCTGAGCTGTAAAAAAACCTTGCCGCCCTGGCCTTCACACGGTATCTTAGGCGGCTCCTTCGGGGTGTAGCTCAGTCTGGTAGAGCGCTACGTTCGGGACGTAGAGGTCGCAGGTTCGAATCCTGTCTCCCCGACCACTTCGGTGGTCGCATTGAAGCCTGGTGAAGTCGTCCAGGCTTTTTTGTTCCCTGAAGTGGCACTGCTTCGGTAGTGTGAAGAAAACGGCATTTACCCCTTGCCGCCATCGGGGTAAATCGCTAGAATAGGCGGCTCCCTTCGGGGTGTAGCTCAGTCTGGTAGAGCGCTACGTTCGGGACGTAGAGGTCGCAGGTTCGAATCCTGTCTCCCCGACCACTTCGGTGGTCACCAAGAAGCCTGGAAGACATCACTGTCCTCCGGGTTTTTTTGTATCAGGCACCCGGCCGCCCGCATGACGGGACCTTGCCGGAGCCCGCACGTACAATGGCCGCGCTGCCGGCCCGCCAGCAGCCCCTCCCCCACCTGCCGCTTCGGCGTAGACCGATGCCGGCGCTGCATGCCATTGCCCCGGCGTGCGACACCTGCAAGGACCACCGATGAGTTCCTCCACTTCCGATTCGCCGTCGCTGCTGCACGGGCGCGTCCTCGCGTTCGCTGCGATCCTGCTGGCAGCGATCAACCTGCGCACCGCGGTCACCTCGATCACCCCGCTGCTGGACGTGCTCGGCCAGCAGTTCGGCTTCGGCACCACCATGACCGGCGTGCTGGGCATGCTGCCGACCGCCTCGTTCGCGCTGTTCGGCGTCGCCACGCCGGCACTGGCGCGGCGCCTCGGGCTGGAGCGCACCACGCTGCTGGCGATGGTGATGGCGATGGCCGGCCTGCTGCTGCGCTCCAGCGCCGGCAACGTCGGCACGCTGCTGTTGGGTTCGGTGGTGGCACTGGCCGGCATGGGCATCGGCAACGTGGTGGTGCCACCGCTGGTGAAGCGCTATTTCGCCAACAAGGTCGGCACCATGAGCACGCTCTACATCAGCGTGCTGCAGCTGGGCACGATGCTGCCGGCGCTGCTGGCGGTGCCGGTGGCCAACGCCGCAGGCTGGCGCGTCTCGCTGGGCATGTGGGCGCTGCTGGCGCTGGCTGCCGCACTGCCGTGGCTGGTGCTGGCCACGCGCGCGCCGAAGCCGCAGACCGACGCGTCCGATCCGACCGCGCAGCCGCACGGCAAGGTCTGGCGCACGTCGCTGGGCTGGAGCATGACGCTGATGTTCGGCATGACCTCGCTGATGACCTACTCGATGTTCACCTGGCTGCCGCGCATCGTGGTCGAGGCCGGTGGCACGCCCGCGTTCGGTGGCGTGATGGTCGCCGTGTTCTCGGCGCTGGGCCTGCTGCCGTCGCTGGTCATTCCATCGATGGCGGTGCGTCTGCAGAACCCGTTCCCGCTGGTGCTGATCGGCTTCTTCTCGTTCGTGATCGCCTTCACCGGCCTGCTGCTGGCACCGATGAAGGCGCCACTGCTGTGGGCCTGCCTGCTCGGTGTCGGCCCGTCCACCTTCCCGCTGGCACTGACGCTGATCAACCTGCGCACGCGCACCCCGACCGGCTCGGCGGCGCTGTCCGGCTTCATGCAGGGCGTGGGCTACAGCTTCAGCTGCCTGGGCCCGTTCCTGGTGGGCTGGCTGCACACGGTCAGCGACGGCTGGACCCTCCCGTTCAGCTTCCTGTTCGGCTGCGCCACCCTGATGCTGTGCGCCTCGTGGGTGGCCTGCAAGCCGCGCAAGCTGGAAGATCTCTGGTAAGCGGCCGGGGCCGCCTGCCGGCCTCGTCGACCCGCCATCCGTCTTCACACGCATCTTGACGCTGGACTGACAATTCCGGGCGGATAGTGCCGGTGAATGCCCATCCTTGCCGCGTGCCGGCATCGGGCATGGGGGCGGCGTCGCCGCCCGGAACACCACTCGGTGTGCGGGGGACTTTCGTTTCAGACAAGACATTGCAGGTCGCTGTCCGGGTTGTACCCGCCCTTGCTGGGCGGCATGCACGAAGGGAGTGACGCAGGCCACGGCCATCCCAGAATCTGGCATGTGATGTGCGTCACATTTTCACAGGTTGTCTGGTTCGGAAGCCAAGGGGGTCCCCAATGGTTGTCCACCGCCGGCTGGCGCTCTGCGTCGGCCTTGCCTGCACCGCCCTGGCCTGGGCCAGCAGCGCTGCCCCGCCCGACCGCGACGCGGCGTTGGCCGAGATCGGCCGCTATCGAGACCAGGCGCGTTGGCTGGACGCCCTGGGCGCGATCGAGCGCGCCAGCCAGCAGCAACCCAACGACGACCTGCTGTTCAAGCTGCGCGTATTGACGCTGGGCGACATCGGCAACGCCTGGCGCGCGTGGGAGCTGTACCAGCAGCGCCCGCAACTCTTCGACGATGCACAGAAACAGCGCCTTGAAGGCGACTACCTGGCCAAGCTGGTGGTCTGGAGCCTGGCCTACAGCAGCAGCGAGGACAGCCGCCTGGAAGAGGCCGAATCGACCTTGGCCCGCATGCAGCGCTACCTTGGCGGCGAAGGCACGCCGCCCGCGCAGGCACCGCTGCGGATCCGCATGGACCGCCTGATCCTGCTCAACCGGCTGGGCCGCCATGCACAGGTCCGCGAGGAAGCCCGGGCACTGCAGGCCGAAGGCCACACCCTGCCCGACTACGTGCTGCCCGCAGTGGGCGATTCGTTGATGGGCACCCTGCACCCGGAGGAAGCCATTCCGGTGCTGCAGGCCGCCGTGGCCGGCGACCCGACACGCGACGCCTCGCATTCGGAGCTGGCCTACGCCTACCTGGAAAGCGAGCAGCAGGAAAAGGCCATCGACCTGCTGCAGGCATGGCGTGACAAGGAGCCGGCCTGGCGCTGGAGCAACGGCAAGTCGCCCTACGCGAACTGGTCGCGCTACGAGGCCGACCTCAACCTGGCGATGGTGCGCGCCTACAGCGGTGACCTGCACACCGCGCAGCACGACCTGGAGTCGATGGTCGAGATCGCACCCGGCAACGGCGGGCTGCAGAGTGCGCTGGGCAGCGTCTACATGATGCGCGGCTGGCCACGCAGGGCGCTGCAGCGCCAGCAGATGGCGCACGCGCTGGACCCGCGTGACATCGAACCGCGACTGGGCATGGAAGAAGCCTACGTTGCCCTGCAGCGCGACGACCTGGCGCGACCGCTGCACGATGACCTGGTCGCGCGCTATCCCACCCAGCCGGCGGTCGAACGCATGGACCAGGCCTGGCGTGCGCATCGCGGCTGGCAGCTGAAGGCATGGACCGACATCGGCCACAGCTCCGGGGGCGGTGGCACCTCGCCACTGGGCAACAACGATCGCCACTACGGCGTGGAAGTGGAGACGCCGATCCTTGATGACCGCTGGCGGTTGTTCGCCCTCGCCGACCGGCGTTCGACCGACTTCCAGGACCAGCGCATTGATCCGTTGTGGCTGGGCGCGGGCGTGCGTTACCGCTTCGGGCGGCTGGACGCAGAAGCAGCCGTACTGCGCGCCAACGACCACATCGGCGATACCGGCCTGCGCGCCGGTGTCGGCTGGCAGTTCAACGATTACTGGCATGCCGGCGTGGTGGCCGCGCGCAATGATCCGGACGCCTCGATGCAGGCGCGCGCGGCCGGCATCACCGCCGACAGCGTGAGCGCACAGGTGGACTACCGGCGCAGCGAGCTCACCCACTGGATGTTCGGCGCCAGCCGCTTCCGCTATGACGATGGCAACCATCGCGAGCTGTTCAGCACCAGCCTGGAACAGCGCCTGCTGACCCGCCCCCGCTGGCTGATCGATGGCCTGGCCAGCGCCTACACCAGTCGTGGCAGCCGCGACGATGCGCCCTACTTCAACCCGAAACGCGACCGCATGGTCGAGATCGGCCTGCGCATCGACCAGCAGCTGTGGCGGCATTACGAGCGCCACTTCCGGCACCGGCTGACCGTCTCGCTGGGCGACTACTGGCAGGACGGCTTCGGCAGCGCACTGGTGCCGTCGGTGTCCTACATGCATGAGTGGCAGCTGGGCCCCGGCCGCGTGTTCGAGTACGGCGTGCGCTGGTCACGGCCGGTCTACGACGGCCATCGCGAACGCCATATCGGCTTCGAAGCCGCATTGCGCTGGGGAGACTGACATGGCCCGCATCCTGCGACTGATCGTGCTCCTGCTGCTGGCCAGCGTGCCGCCGGCGTTCGCGCAGCAACCCCTGCATCTTGATGCGATCGACAACGGCCTGCTGATCCTCAGCTACCACGACATCCGCGACCAGGTGGCCGCCAAGGGCGATGCCGATACCTATGCGGTGAGCACGCAGAACTTCGCCGCGCACCTGGACTGGCTGGGCGCGCATGGCTATCACCCGGTCTCGCTGTCGCAGGTGATCGAAGCCTCGCAGGGCCGTGCCACGCTGCCGCCGAAACCGGTGCTGCTGACCTTCGACGATGGCCTGCGCAGCGTCTACGACAAGGCCTTCCCGCTGCTGCAGGCCTACCATTACCCGGCCCTGGTGGCGGTGATCACCGACTACGTGGACATGGCACCGGGCCGCACCATCGACTACGGCTACCGCCCGTTCGGCCACGATGATTTCGTCACCTGGGCGCAGCTGAAGCAGATGCACGACAGCGGCCTGATCGAAGTGGCCAGCCATACCGACGACCTGCACCACGGCGTGATTGCCAACCCACAGGGCAATTCCACGCCCGCCGTGGTCACCCGCATCTACACCCCCGCCACGCACAGCTACGAAAGCGAGGCGCAGTATGAGCAGCGCCTGCGCACCGACCTCACACGCAGCGCGCAGCGCATCGAACAGCATCTCGGCGTACGTCCGCGCGCGATCGTCTGGCCGTACGCGGCCTACAACCAGTTGAGCAACGACATCGCCGAGCAGCTGGGCATGCCGGTCTCGTTCGACCTGGAAGGCCGCAGCACCCCGGTGGCCAGCGACCTGCACGGGCTGGCGCGATTGCTGGTGAGCGACAACCCGACGGTGGAAGGCCTGGCCTATGAGCTGCGCCGTGATATCGCGCTCGATGGCATCCGCGCCCTGCAGATCGACCTGGACGATGTATATGACCCGGATCCGGCGCAGCAGGCACGCAATCTCGATGCATTGATCGAGCGGGTCAAGCGCATCGCGCCGACCCATGTCTATCTGCAGGCCTTCGCCGACCCGGACGGCAACAACACCGCCGATGCGCTGTATTTCCCGAACCGGCACATGCCGATGCGGGCGGACCTGTTCAGCCGCGTCGCCTGGCAGCTGAAATCCCGCGCCGGGGTGAAGGTCTACGCGTGGCTGCCGGTGCTCGGCTTCGAGCTGCCCGACCCGGTGCAGCGCAAGGCGCTGGCGATCCGAAATGGTGATGCCGACGGCATGTACCGGTTGGATTTCACCAACCCGAAGGCCAGGCAGATCATGCTCGACATCTACGAGGATCTGGCGGTCAATTCCTACTTCGAAGGCCTGCTGTTCCATGACGACGGTTACCTGCGCGACACCGAGCTGCCCGCGCTGGCGGCCGGCGAGGATGGCAGCGCACGTACCCAGGCACTGATCGACTTCACCCTGGCCCTGCGCGACAGCGCGCAGCGCTGGCGGCCGAAACTGGCAACGGTGCGCAACCTGTATGCCGAGCCGGTACTCCGCCCGCAGAGCGAAGCCTGGTTCGCGCAGCGCCTGGACCTGTTCAACAAGGCCTACGACCAGACGGCGCTGATGGCGATGCCGTGGATGGAAGGCAGCAAGCACCCCGAGCGCTGGCTCGATCAGTTGCTGGCCGCGGTACGCACACACGACCCGCAGCTTCAGCACACGCTGTTCGAGCTGCAGACCGTCGATTGGCGCAGCGGGCAGCCGATTCCCGCCGAGCGCCTGCGTGCGCAGATCCGCCAGCTGCAGGCGCAGGGCGTGCACCACTTCGCCTGGTACCCGGATGACTTCATCGCCGACCAGCCCTCCACCCGCGATGCCCGCGCGGCGATGTCCGCCGGCAACTTCCCGTACCCGGAGAAGTGACATGGACATGCATCCGCTGCTGCAGGTCCTGTTCCAGTTCGCCTTCTACTACCCGATGGTGATGGCGTTCTTCTGGATGTCCGGTGGCCTCTACTACTACTTCCGGCGCGAGCGGCATTCGCGGCCACGCAACGATCCACCGCTGATGATCGATCCACCGTTCGCCACCCTGCTGATTCCCTGCCACAACGAAGCGGAGAACCTGGGCGACACGCTTGGTGCGGCATTGGCACAGCGCTATCCGGCCGATTACGAGGTAATCGCCATCGACGATGGCAGCAGCGACGACACCGGTGCCCGCCTGGATGCGCTGGCCGCGAAGTACCCGCGGCTGCGCGTGCTGCACCTGGATCGCAACCTGGGCAAGGCCAACGCCCTGCGCATGGGCGCGCTGGCGGCACGCTCGGAATATCTTGTGTGCATCGACGGCGATGCAATGCTGGAAGAACACGCGCTGCACTGGATGATCTGGCACCTGGTCAGTGGCAACCGGGTCGGCGCGGTCACCGGCAACCCGCGCATCCGCAACCGCTCCACCCTGCTCGGGCGCCTGCAGGTGGCCGAGTTCTCCTCGATCATCGGCATGATCAAGCGGGCGCAGCGGGTGTACGGGCGCATCTTCACCATCTCCGGCGTGATCGCCGGTTTCCGCCGCACCGCCCTGCACCAGGTCGGCTGGTGGTCGGATGACATGGTGACCGAGGACATCGACATCAGCTGGCGCCTGCAGCGCGCGCACTGGGATATCCGCTACGAACCCAACGCGCTGTGCTTCATCCTGATGCCGGAAACGCTCAAGGGGCTGTGGCGGCAGCGCCTGCGCTGGGCCCAGGGTGGCGTGGAGGTGATGCTGCGCCACGCGCGCTCGCTGCTGCACTGGAAAGAGCGCCGCATGTGGGGCGTGTTGCTGGAGTACGTGCTGAGCGTGGTGTGGGCCTACACCATGCTGTTCATCGTGCTGCTGTGGGCACTCGGCAAGTTCATCGAGCTGCCGCCGCAGCTGCATATCGCCAGCCTGCTGCCGGAGTGGCATGGCGTGATCCTGGCACTGGTCTGCCTGCTGCAGTTCGCCAGCAGCCTGATCATCGACCGGCGTTACGAGACACAGATTGGACGCAATTACTTCTGGGTCATCTGGTACCCGATGGCGTACTGGCTGATCAGCCTTTCCACCACCCTGGTGGCGCTGCCGAAGACGCTGCTGCGCCGTCGCAGCAAGCGGGCCACCTGGACCAGCCCTGACCGGGGGATCCGATGAACGCGCAACGCCCGTCCAACCGTTTCGACTCGCGGATGATCCGCAAGCCGCACCGCCAGCCACGCTTCCAGCGCACTGCCTGGGGCTTCGTCACCCTGGCGTTCTGGGGCTTCTACTTCTACCTGTGGGCGCCCCTGGTGACCCTGCTCTCGTGGCTGATCGGTGGCCAGCTGGCCTGGCGGCAACTGTACGAACGGCAGAACCAGTTCGACCCGTACGTGCTGGTCGCGCTGCCATTGATGCTGCTGTGCGCCAGCGTGCTGCTGATCGGCTGGGCCGAGTACAACCGCGCCCGTTTCCGTGGCCGCGAGCGCCGCCTGCCGCGGCCGCTGGCCAGCCTCAACGAGGTGGCCGCCGACCTGGGCGCCAGCACCGGGCTGGCCGAACGCCTGCTGGGCTGCAAGGCCGCAACGCTGCACATGGACGATCACGCGCGGCCGATCGGCATCCGCCGCGAGGTGGTGTAGACCGATGCCAACTTTGGTCGGCGTTCTCTCTGGTGGGTGCCGACCTTGGTCGGCACCGGGGTCTACCGCGAAGAGCATCCACGCATGGCGTGGATCTACTTGCGCGTCTGCCCTTCCCCGCGCACGACAAATCGTTCGACGGTGAGCGCTTCCAGCCCCATCGGGCCGTAGGCGTGCAGGCGCGTGGTGGAAATGCCGATCTCGCTGCCCAGGCCCAGCTGGCCACCGTCGGAGAAACGCGACGAAGCGTTGACCATCACCACCGCCGAGCGCAGTGCAGTGACGAAGCGCTCGGCGTTGCCCGCGTCTTCGGTGGCGATCACTTCGGTATGGTCGGAGGTGTAGGTACGGATGTGCGCGATGGCAGCGTCGAGATCGTCAACCACGCGCACCGCCAGCACAAGATCAAGGAACTCGGCGGCATAGTCGTCTTCGGTGGCCAATATGCTGCCCGGCAGTAGCGGCTGCGCCAGTGCATCGGCACGCAGCTGCACGCCGCGCTCGCCGAGCGCCTGCGCCACGCGCGGCAGGAACGCTTCGGCCACATCACGATGCACCAGCAGCGTCTCCAGTGAATTGCAGGCCGCAGGACGGCTGCACTTGCCGTCCACCAGCAGGTCGATGGCCTTGCCGAGGTTGGCACTGGCATCCACGAACAGGTGACAGACGCCCTTGTAATGCTTGATCACCGGCACGCGCGCATGCTCGGCAACGAAGCGGATCAGTCCTTCGCCACCGCGCGGAATGGCCAGGTCGATCAGCTCATGCAGCTGCAGCAGTTCGAGCATCGCTTCACGGCGCAGGTCGGTCAGCACGGTCACCGCCGCCGGCGGTACGCCGTTGGCCTTCAATGCACCGGCCAGCGCCTGGGCGATGGCGGTGTTGGAGTGGATCGCTTCGGAACCACCGCGCAGGATCACGCCATTGCCCGCCTTCAGGCACAGCGCGGCCGCTTCGGCGGTCACGTTCGGGCGGGCTTCGTAGATCATCGCGATCACCCCCAGCGGAACGCGTACCTTCTGCACCCGGATGCCGTTCGGACGTACCTCGTCGCGGGTGACCTGGCCGACCGGATCGGGCAGTGCCGCCACTTCGCGTACCGCTTCGGCCATCGCGAACAGGCGCGCCGGGTCCAACGCCAGGCGATCGAGCATGGCACTGCCAACGCCCTTGTCACGCGCGGCGGCGAGGTCCCGCGCGTTGCCGGCCAGGATCAGCCCTGCATTCACTTCCAGTGCCTGCGCCATCGCCAGCAGCAGCGTGCGCCGCGCCGCGCTGTCCAGGCCGGCAACGATCTGCGCCGCATCGCGGCAGGCGCGCACCTGCGCTTCGATTTCGCTCATCGGGGTGTCCTTCAAACCGTTCATGGCAGCACCAGGTCGTCGCGATGGACGACGCTGCCGCCGTAGTTGTAGCCGAGCACGGCCTGGATGTCGCGCGAATGGTGGCCGGCGATCCGGCGCACGTCATCGGCGGCGTACTGGCTGACGCCGCGGGCGACACAGACACGCCCCTGCGGCGCGATCCAGCACACCTGCACCATGTCACCGCGGCGGAACGCGCCCTCAGCACCGGTGATGCCACCGGGCAGCAGCGAGGCGCCCTTCTCGCGCATCGCCTGTGCCGCACCGGTATCGATGATGATCGCGCCCTCGGCCAGCGGCGCGTGCCGCAACCAGTGCTTGCGGGCGGCCTCGCGGCTGCGTGCGGCATGGATGCGGGTGCCGAACAGGCGGTCCTGCGCCAGCGCGCGCACCACGTCGCTGCTGCGGCCGTTGAACAGGTAGGTCTCGATGCCAAGACGGCCCGCCTTGGCCGCCGCCTCCAGCTTGGTCCGCATGCCGCCGGTACCGGCGCGCGAGCCAGCGCCACCGGCCATCGCCAGCACATCGTCACTCAGTTCCGGTACGTCGTGCAGGGGCCGCGCGTCGGCCACGGTGCGCGGGTCGGCGCTGTACAGGCCGTCGATGTCGGTGGCGATGAACAGCGCATCGGCATCGACCAGTGCGGCCACGGTCGCGGCAAGGTTGTCGTTGTCGCCGAGCTTGAGTTCGTCCACCGACACGGTGTCGTTCTCGTTGACCACCGGCAGCGCACCCAGGCGCAGCAGTTCGCTCAGCGTAGCGCGTGCGTTGAGGTAGCGGCGGCGGTTGCGCAGGTCGTCGTGGGTCAGCAGCACCTGCGCCACCGGGCGCTCGAAGAATCGCTGCCAGAGCCCGATCAGCTGCGCCTGGCCGAGCGCGGCCAGGGCCTGCCGCGCCGCCATCGCCGCACCGGGTTCATCGGCCCGCGGCAGGATCGCGCGCCCCGCCGCAACCGCACCGGAGGAGACGATCACCACCTCGCGCCCGGCCAGTACGTTGGCGGAAACAAACTGGGCCAGGCCCAGCGCGTGGCGTGGCGACAGGCCGCCACCATCGGCCGCCAGCAGGCTGCTGCCGACCTTCAGCACTGCACGCCGCCACGGCGGCAGCGCCTGTTGCGGGAACGGCGAGGCGACGTTGGCGGCGTGCAGGGTCATCGGTCAGGGCCTCAGCGGGTATTCCATTCGTGCACGGTCAGCTCGGAAGCGTGCATCGTCACCAGCGGATCGGTAGCGACGATGGCCTGCGCCTGTTCCAGGCTCTCGACGTTGCACAGCACATAGGCACCACCGCTGCCATCGGCGAAACCACCGGTCAGCTGCAGCTTGCCCTGTGCCTGCAACGCATCGAGGAAATCACGGTGCGGCTGCACCGCCGCGGCGTTGAAGTCGGGGCGGCGCATCGCCAGCACCAGATACACCGTGGCCGCCATCAGGACAACGCCTGCCAGCGTGCACGCAGTTCATCCAGGCGCAGATCAGCGGCCGAACCCGGCGACACGCGTGCGACCAGGCTGCCTTCCGGCGTGCGTCCCTGCCCTGCGCTGTCGGCGCCCGCCGCGGCGGCCTTGTAGGCCTCGCGGAACGGCACGCCGGCCACGGCCGCTTCCACGGCCACGTCGGTGGCATACATGCCCGAATCGATCGCCGCACGCAGCCTGTCGTCGCGCCATTCCAGGTTGGCCAGCAGCGCCGGCAGCAGCTCCAGCGCGGCCAGGCCACGGCCGAAGCCGTGGAAGATGGCACCCTTGGACGACTGCAGGTCACGGTGATAGCCGGACGGCAGCGACAGCAGCTGCTCGATCTCGGTGCGTGCGGCGGCGACGCTGGCGTGGGTCGCACGCATCAGTTCGATCACGTCCGGGTTGCGCTTGTTGGGCATGATCGAGCTGCCGGTGGTGTACTGCGCCGGCAATGCCACGAAACCAAATTCGGCGCTGGTGAACAGCGACAGGTCCCACGCGATGCGGCGCAGGTCCAGCGTGGCGCCTCCCAGCGCTTCCAGCGCGGCCAGCTCGAACTTGCCGCGCGACAGCTGCGCGTAGATCGGCGAGACCTGCATGCGCGCGAAGCCCAGCGCCGCCGTGGTGTGCTCGCGGTCCAGCGGCAGGTTCACACCGTAACCGGCGGCGGTGCCAAGCGGATTGGCATCCACCAGCGCATGCGTGTCGCGGGCGCGGATGGCGTTGTCGATGAAGGCCTCGGCCCAGCCGGCCCACCACATGCCGGCCGAGGAGACCACGGCGCGCTGGATGTGGGTATAGCCAGGAATCGGCAGGTCCTTCTCGGCCTGCGCACGGTCCAGCGCGACCTTGGCCACGTCGGCGCTGAGCTGGGCCACGCGCAGCAGCTTCTCCTTCAGCCACAGGCGGGTGGCGACCAGGATCTGGTCATTGCGGCTGCGGCCGGTGTGGATCTTGCGGCCGGCATCGCCGAGGCGTTCGGTCAAACGCGCTTCGATCGCCGAGTGACCGTCTTCGTACTGCGTGTCCAGCACGAAGCGGCCTTCACGGAAATCCTGCGCCAGCACGTCGAGCTCGCGCAGCAGGCCGGCCAGCTCGTCGGCGCTGAGGATGCCGATGTGCTGCAGGCCCTGTGCATGCGCGGCGCTGGCGGCGATGTCATGCAGGAAGAACTCGCGGTCGAGGATCACGTCGTCGCCGGCGAGGAAGGTCTGGATCTGGGCGTCGACAGCGACGCCGGGCTTCTGCCAAAGAAGGTCTGCCATGGGGGCTCCGGAATGCGTGTTCAGTGCGGGATCGACGTCAGTTCGTCGATGCCCAGCGCGAGGTTGAGGTTCTGCATGGCCTGGGTGGCCGCGCCCTTGAGCAGGTTGTCCAGGGTCGCCACCACCACCACCCGCTTGCCGCCCGGGGCCAGGGTGAAGCCGCCGACCTGGGCACCGTGGCGGCCGGCAATGCGGCTGACCCACGGCGCTTCATCCACCACCTCGATCAGCGGTTCGCCGGCATAGGCCTGCTGGAAGCGCTCGACGATCTGCTCGCGGGTCTGCACGCGGTTCAGCCACAGGTTGGCGGTGAGCGTGATGCCACGGAAATGCGGCGCGACGTGCGGCATGAACTCGACCGCCACGCCCAGCTGCACCGACACCTCGCGCTCGTGCACGTGGTTGGTCAGCGCATACGGCATCAGGTTGTCGGCCAGCAGTTCGACGTTGTTCTTGTCCGACGGCGTGGTGCCGGCACCGGAGTAGCCTGACACACCGAAGCACTGCGGCGGGCCGGCCAGCAGGTCCAGCAGCGGATGCACCGCCAGCTGCATCGCCGTGGCATAGCAGCCCGGGTTGCTGATGTGCTTCTGGCCGTTGTAACGGCCGCGGGTCAGCTCCGGCAGGCCGTAGTACCAGCTGTTGTCGAAACGGTAGTCGGCCGACAGGTCGACGATGACAGTGTCCGGCTTCACCGCTTCCAGTGCCGCCACGAATGGAGCGGCCAGGCCGTTGGGCAGGGCCAGGATCACCGCGTCCACGCCCTTGGCGGCCACCGCGTCGGCGTCCAGGTTCTCGTATTGCAGCTCACCCTGGAATTCCGGGTGATGGTCGGACAGGCGCTGCCCGGCACGCTCGCGCGAGGAGACGAAGGCCAGTTTCAGGCGCGGATGCGCGGCCACCAGCTTGATCAGCTCGGCGCCGGTATGGCCACGGGCCCCGACGATGCCCAGGGTGAAAGTCGAATCGTTCATGCGTGACTGTCCAGGCGGTACTGCAGGTGGCGCTTCACGCCCTGCCATTCCGCATCGATGATGGAGAAGATGACGGTGTCGCGCGGCGTGCCGTCGGCGTGCCGCTTGTGGTTGCGCAGCACGCCATCCTGCTTGGCGCCGAGGCGGGCGATGGCGGTGCGCGAGGTGAAGTTGAACCAGCTGGTTTCCAGCACCAGGCTGATGCAGCCCATGGTTTCGAAGGCGTGCTGCAGCAGCAACAGCTTGGTTTCGGTGTTGACGCCGGTACGCTGCACGCGCGGTGCATACCAGGTGTAGCCCAGGCTGAGCTTGGGCACGCCGGCATCCAGGTCGTAGAAGCGGGTGGTACCCACGATGTCACCCGCCGCATCAAGGATCACGAACGGCAACACCTTGCCTTCCGCCTGCGCCTGCAGCGCGGCCTGCACATAGTGTTCGACCCGCTCCGGCGAAGGCACCTGGGTGTACCAGAGCTGGTCCAGGCCGCTGCCCTCCACGGCGGCGCGCAGGCCAGGCACATGCTCGGGCTGCAGCGGCTGCAGTGTCACGTGTTGGCCGCGCAGAGTGGGAATCGTAGTCCAGTGATCGGAATGGTCCATCATTCAGTCCTGCAGGCTCGGTGCGCGCTGGGCGCAATGGTCGACATAGGTGCTGATCCGGTCGATGCCATCGGCACCGAACCAGAACACTTTCCAGTGGTCCTGCTTGTAGCAGCCGTCGGATTCAGCGTAATAGAAGTGGTTGATCGGGTTGCCGTGGCGCGAACGCCAGAACAGCTGCGGTGTTTCCTCCAGCATCACGTTCCAGACCGCGCGGCCCAGGCCCTCGCCCTGCGCATCGTCGAGCACGGCGAACTTGTCCAGGTACACGCCCTCCGCCTCGTCGGTGAGGATCACCGCGGTGCGGTAGTTCTCGCTGACATAGGCACGCAGCAGCTTCGTCTTTTCGAAGTACTTCGGCACCAGGGTGCGGCCGAAGCTGGATTCGATCAGGCCCTTCAGGCGCGGCAGGTCCAGCTCGCTCCAGGCAGTGGCGCGCAGCACCTTTTCGCCCTTGCGCACCAGCGTGCCCGAGCCCTTGTGGGTGAACAGTTCCTTGGCCAGGTCGGCCGGGCGCGTGATCGACACCGACGACTCCAGCGGCAGGCGGTCGAGCAGATCCTTGATCTGTTCAATCTTCACCTTCATGCCGCCGTGGATCCACGGCTGCGCGATCAGGTGGTCGTACTCGGTGGACAGGTTGATCGAATCGATCACGTTGCCCTGCTCGTCCAGCAGGCCGCCGGTGCCGGTCAGGAAGATGATCTTGTACGGTTGCAGCTCCTGTACGAGCTCGTTGGCGGCGAAGTCGGCGTTGACGTTGAGGATCTGGCCGCCCGCGGTTTCGCCCAGGCTGGTGATGACCGGGATCGACCCGGCACGCAGGCTGGCCTCGATCGGTGCCAGGTTGACCTTCTTCACCTCGCCGACCAGGCCGTAGGTGTCCACGTCCAGGTACTCGGCCTCGAACACGCCGCCGGTGATCGAGGTGGCGCGCGCGCCGTTCTGCTGCAGCGCCTCGACCAGGCGCAGGTTGGACTGCTGGAACACCCGGCGCACGATCGCCAGCGCTTCCGGCGAAGTCACGCGCAGGCCGTTGACGGTCTGCTTCTCGATGCCGGCGGCGGACAGTTCGGCATCCAGCTGCGGGCCGGCGCCGTGCAGCACGATCGGGGTCAGCCCGACTTCCTGCAGGAACGACAGCGAGGAGGTCAGCGCGTCGAGGTCGTCGCGCAGCACCGCGCCGCCAACCTTGACCACGGCGAAACGCTTGGCGTCCAGCTGCGAGAAGCGCTTGAGGTACTGGCTGATCTCCTTCGCGCTGGCCATGCTGGAAAGCAGGCGCACGATGGTCTGGCGGGTCTGGCGGTGGGGCTGGAGGGCAGGAGACATTTCGGTTTCGTCACAGGCGGCGGTCGCCGCGTTGCAGTTCCACCCGGCAGGGCCGGGCGGCGTTGTGGGGTCGATCAGGCGCCGGCGGCGATGATGCGATGCACGGCGTCGGTGTAGCGCTGCAGCTGCTCCAGCGTCACGAACTCATCGGCGGTGTGGGCCTGGGCGATGTCGCCCGGACCGAACACCAGCGTGGTGTAGCCACCGGCCGAGAACAACGAAGCCTCGGTCCAGAAATCCACCGCGTTGCCGATCGGCAGCTCCAGCGCATCGGCCACATCGCGCGCCAGCAGGCGGCGGTTCTCGGCCTCGGCGATGTCACCGGCCGGCAGGCTGGGGCCACGGAAGGTTTCAGTGAACAATGCGGCTTCCGGCTCGGCGAAACCGGCGAAGGTTGCCAGCAACCCGTCGATGTCCATCGACGGCAGCGGCCGGAACCCGAAGCGCACCTCGGCAGCCGGCGCGATCATGTTGGCCTTGATCCCGCCTTCGACGCGGCCGATGTTGAAACGCAGGCCGGTCAGTCCGCCAAAGCGGGCCGAGGCCAGCGATTCCACATGGTCCAGCGCGCGGTTGCCCCAGCGCATGGCCTGGTGCAGCGCACTGGCGGCCGCATCCTGCTTGCCGGACGCATGGCCGGCGCGGCCGGCGAACTGCATCAGCACCGAACTGATGCCACGATGCGCCAGCACCGCTTCGCTCATGGTCGGCTCGGCCACCAGCACCGCTTCATACGGCAGGCCACGCGCCAGGAACGCGGCGATGCAGCGCGGATCGTTGGCTTCCTCGTCGCTGGAGAACAGGAAGGCGGCATCGCCATCGCTGGCGTTGGCCGCCGCCACCAGTGCAGCGGCGGCGCCCTTGATGTCACACACGCCCAGGCCGACCACGCGGTCGTCCAGGCGCCGCATCACGTGCGGGTCGGCACTCCAGTGCGGCGAATCCGGCACGGTGTCCAGATGCACGTTGAACAGGTACTTCGGCGTGCCGCGCACGGCGTACAGGCTGACCGCACCGGCGCCATGGTCGATCACCTCGACGTTGAAGCCGGGCAGGTTCGCGCGCAGGTAATCGAAGATGCCACCGGTGGTGATCGCACGCGGCGGGTTGCGGGTGTCGAAGGACACCAGCGCCTGCAGATGCGAGATCGTCTGTTCAAGCATGAATCAAAGATCCTGTGGAATTCCGCCGGGCATGGCCCGGCGCTACCGTAATGCGTCTGGTGGAGAGCCCCCTTCTTGTTGAAGGGGGCGCGCCGAAGGCGCAGGGTTAAGGTGAAATGCGCGGGCTCGTGCTCAAGTCAACCACGGTTGACTTGAGCAAAGAGCGTCGAGCTCATGCCGAACAGCTTGATGAAGCCCTCAGCCTCCTCCACGCCCCAGTCGGCCGACTGCGCGTAGGTGGCGCCCTTGGCGTTGAGCAGGTGCGGCGACTTCACCGCCACTGCATCGACGCGGCCGCCGCGGGTTTCCAGCACCACTTCACCATTGACCTTGGCCTGCGAGGACTTCAGGAATGCCTCGATGTCGGTCTTCAGCGGGTCGTGGTAGAAGCCTTCGTACACCAGCTCCACCCACTTGCGTGCGACGTCCGGCTTGAAGCGGTTCTGCTGCTTGGTCAGCACGGCATCTTCCAGCGCGCGGTGCGCGGCCAGCAGCGAGACCAGGCCCGGGGCCTCGAACACGATGCGGCCCTTCAGGCCGATCACGGTGTCGCCGGTGTAGACGCCGCGGCCAACGCCGTACGGGGCGAACAGCTTGTTGAGCTGGGCCAGGATCTGGTCGCCCGGCAGCGCCTTGCCGTCCAGTTCGACGGCTTCGCCTTCAACGAACTTCAGGGTCACGGTCAGCGCCTGTTCCGGCCATTCGCTGCGCGGCGAGCACCAGCCACGCGCGCCTTCACCCGGGGCTTCCCAACGGTCGATCTCGCCGCCGGACATGGTCACACCCAGCAGGTTCTCGTTGATGGTGTAGGCCTGCTGCTTGGCGCGCACGCCAAAGCCGCGCTCTTCCAGGTACTTCTGCTCGTAGGCGCGGGTCTGGGTGTGTTCCTTCTGGATCTCGCGGATCGGCGCGATGATCTGGTAGTCGCCCAGT
This sequence comes from Stenotrophomonas sp. S4, assembly GCF_054187805.2. Lineage (NCBI taxonomy): Bacteria > Pseudomonadati > Pseudomonadota > Gammaproteobacteria > Lysobacterales > Lysobacteraceae > Stenotrophomonas > Stenotrophomonas sp. S4. Next base: position 3,212,360 of record NZ_CM196188.1, read on the forward strand.
GCCTTCACGGCCAGGTCGAAGCGGACCTGATCGTTGCCCATGCCGGTGCAGCCATGGGCAATGATGTTGGTGCCCAGCTCGGCAGCACGCTTCAGCGCGGCATCGACGATCAGGTAGCGATCCGAGACCAGCAGCGGGTACTGGCCCTGGTAGCCCTCACCGGCCCACACGAACGGCTTGACGAAGCCTTCCCAGATGGCCGGGCCACCGTTGACGGTGACGTGACTGGTCACGCCCAGCTCGGCGGCGCGCTTCTCGATGAAATCACGCTCTTCATCATCCACGCCGCCGGTGTCGGCGAACACGGTGTGCACGTTGTAGCCGCGCTCCTGCAGGTACGGCACGCAGAAGCTGGTATCCAGGCCGCCGGAGAAGGCGAGAACGACGTCTTTGTTGCTCATGGGGATCAGGTCCACTTGGGGGATGGGAATTCGGTAGAGCCGACCGCTGGTCGGCTGAAATGTTGGATGCGCCGCTGCGGGAGCAGCCGACCAACGGTCGGCTCTACCCCTTGTTTGATTCAGCGCCCGGCAACCGCGGCCATGATCGCCTTCTGCACGTGCAGGCGGTTCTCGGCTTCGTTGATGGCGATGCACTGCGGCGAATCCATCACCGCATCGGTGGCCTTCACGTTGCGGCGCAGCGGCAGGCAGTGGCTGAACACACCGTTGTTGGTCAGCGCCATCTTCCGTTCGTCGACGATGAAGTGCTTGAACTGGTCGCGGATCGGCTTTTCCGGTTCCCAGTTGCCGAAGAACGGCAGCGCGCCCCAGCTCTTGGCGTAGACCACGTCGGCGCCGGCGTAGGCGCTGTCGATGTCATGGCTGATCTTCAGCGAGCCACCGCTCTCGGCCACGTTCTGCTCGGCCCAGCCCATGTAGCGGTCGTCGAGGATGTAGTCGGCGGTCGGGCACAGCAGGGTCACGTCCATGCCCATGCGGGTGGCGATGGTCAGCGCCGAATTGGCAACGGCGGTGTTCAGCGGCTTGGGGTGGTAGGTCCAGGTCAGCACGTACTTCTTGCCGCGCAGGTCCTGGGTGCCGAAGTGCTCCTGCAGGGCCATGATGTGGGCCAGCTCCTGGCACGGATGGGTGATGGTCTCCATGTTGATGACCGGCACCGGCGAGTACTTGGCGAAGCTGTTGAGGACGATGTCCTGGCGGTCGTAGGCCCAGTCGATGAACTTGGGGAACGCGCGCACGGCGATGATGTCGCAGTAACGGCCCAGCACCTTGGCCACTTCAGCGATGTGCTCTTCGGTATCGCCGTCCATCACCGTGCCGAGGTTGAACTCGATCGGCCACGCATCCTTGCCCGGCTGCAGCACCACCGCGTGGGCGCCGAGCTGGAACGCGCCCAGTTCGAAGCTGGTGCGGGTGCGCATGGACGGGTTGAAGAACACCAGCGCGATCGACTTGCCCTTGAGCTGGTCGCCGAGCTTGTTGCGCTTGAACAGCGCGGCCTGGGTCAGCAGCGCGTCGAGATCGCTGCGGCTCCAGTCCTGGGTGTTCAGGAAGTGCTTGGGGGACATCATCTTTCCTTGCGTGGCGGCGCCGGGTTCGACGCAGTGGAAGGGAAAAGCAGGAACCAAAGGTGGAGCGAAAAGGTTGCAGTTGCAGCTTTCAGAACGCAGAAACGAAAAAACCCAGCCGGCGGGCTGGGTTTTTTTCGGACGAACAGCAAAAAGCTCCGGTTACCCAGCGAGGATGTGGGGTTCCGGTCGACGCGCACGCGAGGTCATGCCAGACGCCTGTCGGGCTGCGCTGCTGTCGTGCTGGAAGTCGGTGAGCTTCATGGTCAAATATCTTTGCATGCGCCCGGGGCCGGCGCAAGGGGCCGGGGTCGCAGAATCAGGGATTGCTGGCAGTACCCTGCTCGGGGCCGACCCAGGGAGTGATCGACACCCGGATCTTGAGCCGGTTGCCGGGGTCTTCCGGCAGCCGCGAGCGGTACTTGGTGCCCTTGTAGACGTAATCCACGTCGTAGGCGATGGGCCGGCGGAATTCACGCCCCACCGGCACAATGCGGCAGTCGCGGGTCAGCATCGGGCCCGTGTTGGCCGGCGCCGGGGCCGGCGTCTCGGCTCCGGTCTCCTCAACGGCTTCCTCGTCGCTGCGCTTGAACATCGAGCGCACCGAGTCCCAGAAGCGGCTGATCCGGCCCTTGTCCTCGACCGGCTCCTCGCCCGTCACGTTGACCGGGGCCAGGGTCCGGGTCGACACCGGCTCGCAGTGCTCTTCGGTGCGGGTCGCACGCAGGGTCTGGAACACCGGCTCGACGTTCAGGACCTGGGCATAGTCGAACTTCACGTTCTCCACGATCACCACCCGGTTGCGGGGCTCGGCCTCCTGCGCCAGCACCACGGCGGGCAGCGCCGACAGGCAGGCCAGGGTCAGCAACGCGGTGGATTTCATTGGCGACGGGAGCAAGGACACGGCAATAGTGTAGGCAGTGGCGAGCGCAAGGGGCTGAACATTACCCGTCCACGCCGCTCCTGCCCACCCCACCCTGGGTGACCCCGGCGTCCACCGGTGGCAACGGGTGCCCCCAAAGGGGGCCGACACGTTCTAAAATCACAGGCTTGTCCCCCAGCCACAGCCCCATGACCCTGCGCCTGCACAACAACCTGACTCGCCAGCTCGAACCGTTCACCCCGCTCGATCCGGCCTGTCCGACCCTGTATGTGTGCGGCCCGACGGTCTACAACTACGTGCACATCGGCAACGCCCGTGGCCCGGTGGTGTTCGGGGTGCTGGCCGACCTGCTGCGACGCCGTTTCGGCGCGCTGCGCTACGCCCGCAACATCACCGACGTGGACGACAAGATCAACACCGCCGCGCGTGAGCAGGGCGTGCCGATCAGCACCATCACCAACAAGTTCGCCGCCGCCTACCGTGAAGACATGGCCGCGCTGGGCGTGGTGCCACCGGACATCGAGCCGGAAGTGACCGCGCACATTCCGCAGATCATCACCATGATCGAGCAGCTGATCGCCAGCAATCATGCTTACGCCGCCGAGGGCCACGTGCTGTTCGCGGTGGCCAGCTTCGACGGCTACGGCAAGCTCTCGCGCCGCGATCCGGACGAAATGCTGGCCGGTGCCCGCGTCGACGTCGCCCCGTACAAGCGTGACCCGGGTGATTTCGTGCTGTGGAAGCCGTCGAGTGACGACCTGCCCGGCTGGGAATCGCCGTGGGGCCGGGGCCGGCCTGGCTGGCACATCGAGTGCTCGGCGATGGCTGCCGCCCACCTGGGCGAGACCATCGACATCCACGCCGGCGGCGTCGACCTGCAGTTCCCGCACCACGAGAACGAGCTGGCGCAGAGCGAATGCGCCCATGGCGGCAAGATCTTCGCCCGTTTCTGGCTGCACAACGGCATGCTCAATTTCGGCGGCGCCAAGATGAGCAAGTCGCTGGGCAACATCGAGCGCGTGCACGATCTGGTCCGCCAACACCCGCCGGAAGCGCTGCGCCTGGCCCTGCTGTCGGCCCACTACCGGCAGCCGCTGGACTGGTCCGATGGCCTGATCGAACAGTCGGTGCGCACCTTGGACCGCCTGTACGGCACTCTGCGCGAGCTGGCATCGGTCGAGGCCACTGCAGTGATTCCGGCCACGGTCGAAGCGACCCTGGACGACGATCTCAACACCCCGCAGGCGCTGGCTGAAGTGGCCCGCATCGCCGCCGATGCGCGTCGTGCCACCGACCCGGCCGAGCAGGCGCGCCTGAAGGGTGAACTGCTCGGCGCCGGCCTGGCACTGGGCCTGCTGCAGGCCGATCCGGCGCAGTGGTTCGGCACCGCGGCCAGCGAAGACGGCGACGATGCCCGCATCCAGGGCCTGATCGATGAGCGTGCCGCTGCCAAGAAGGCGCGCGACTTCGCCCGTTCCGACGCCATCCGCGACCAGCTGGCCGCCGAAGGCATCGTGCTGGAAGACACCCCGCAGGGCGTGCGCTGGTCGCGCAAGCGCGGCTGACCCGCCCTGCCCCGTGGCCGGCACGCCGGCCACGCCCCCACCGTAGAGACTGTTGTGACCGACTCCCCGTTCCCGCTTGAACCCACCGCCGCCGAGGCCCAGACCGCCATCGCCGAGGAATTCGGCTTCTTCGGCGACTGGTCCGAGCGCTACCAGTACCTGATCGACCTTGGCCGCAAGCTGCCGGCCTTCCCGGAAGAGTGGAAGACCGAAGAGCATCGCCTGCTCGGCTGCCAGTCGATGGTCTGGATCGTGCCCGAAGGCAACGCGCAGTCGCTGCGCTTCCACGCCATCAGTGATTCGGCCATCGTCTCCGGACTGATCTTCCTGGCCCTGCGCGTGTACTCCGGGCGCTCGGCGCAGGAGATCCTGGCCACCGAACCGAGCTACATCCAGGACATCGGCCTGGCCCGCCACCTCTCGCCGACCCGCAGCAACGGCGTGGCGGCCATGCTGGCCTTCATCCGCGAGACCGCGCAGGCGCAGCTGCAGCGCGACCCGTCGTGAGCGAACCTGCCACAGCCGAAGACAGCGCGCTGGGCCTGCTGTCCCGGCCCGGATTCGCCAGGCTGCTGGCGTACCGCATCTTCGCGATGCTGTCCTACCAGGTGGTCGCGGTCACCGTCGGCTGGCACATCTACGAAGTCACCCGCAATCCGTTCTCGCTGGGCCTGATCGGCCTGGCCGAGGTCGTGCCGTTCTTCTGCGTGGCGCCGTTTGCCGGTTACCTGGTGGACCATCTGCCGCGCCGCCGGCTCGGCATGGTCGCCTGTTGCGGACTGGTCGCCACCGCACTGGTATTGACCAGCGTGGCCATGGGCTGGCTGCCGATCGACGGCGTGTGGCCGATCTATGCAGCCATCGCGCTGACCGGCATGGTCCGCGCCTTCCTGTCGCCGATCTACAACGCCCTGTTCGCCCGCGTACTGGCCCGTGACCAGTTCGCGCGGGGCGCCGGCCTGGGCGCGGTGGTATTCCAGGCCGGCATGATCGCCGGCCCGGCACTGGGCGGTGTGCTGGTGGGTTTCGGCGGCAAGGGCCTGTCCTACGCGGTGGCCACCGTCTTCGCACTGGTGGCGATGGCCTGCCTGGCCACGCTGAAGGTGGAAGAACCGGTGCATACCGGCCCGGCCGCCCCGATCTTCAAAAGCATCGCTGAAGGCGCGCGCTTCGTGGTCGGCAACCGGATCATGGTCGGGGCGATGGCGCTGGACATGTTCTCGGTGCTGCTGGGCGGCGTGGTGGCGATGCTGCCGGCGTTCCTGCACGAGATCCTGCACCACGGGCCGGAAGGCCTGGGCATCCTGCGCGCAATGCCGGCGCTGGGCTCGGTCTGCGTGGGCCTGTGGCTGGCCCGCCACCCGCTGCACCGCAATGCCGGCCGCGTGCTGCTGTTCGCGGTGGCCGGGTTCGGCCTGTGCGTGATCAGCTTCGGGCTGTCGCAGCACTTCTGGCTGTCGGCGCTGATCCTGCTGTTCTACGGGGCCTTCGATGGCGTCTCGGTGGTGATCCGCTCGACCATCCTGCAGCTGGCCACGCCTGAGGAAATGCGCGGCCGGGTGTCGTCGATCAACGGCATCTTCATCAGTTCGTCCAACGAACTGGGCGCGTTCTATGCCGGCACGATGGCGAAGCTGCTCGGCTTGGTGCCGGCAGTAGTGCTGGGTGGGTTCGCGGTGCTGAGCGTGGCCGGGATCACCGCGTGGAAGAACCCGACGTTGCGGAAACTGAATCTGCGTGATCTGCAGTGACCCCGCGGAGAGCGCGTTCGGCGGCGCCGGGCGTTTGACTGGCCACGTCACTTTCCCTCGATGAATGGGTTTGTCACTTTCTTTGCGCGCGCAAAGAAAGTAACCAAAGAAACGCGCCGCCATCCGCGAGCCGGCGCTGCGCGCCGGTGCCCTGTGCTCCTCGGTGAATCAGGGGGCGGCGCCGAACTCGCTGCGCTCAAACAGCGGCGCCTCTTCGCCCCTGATTCCCCTGCGGTGCTCGGCTCGCTACAAGGCGGACCCAACAGCCGCGAGCGCACGCATGACCGCCCTTGGTAGAGCCAAGCCATGCTTGGCTGCTTTTGCTTTTGCTCTTCCTTGCCCTCTGGCTTCGGCCTGAGCCGAGCATGGGCTCGGCTTTACAGCAACCGCGCACGCAGGAAACCGTCGAGAGCCTGCGGGTGGGTCCGATACCCGGAAGGCGCCGTTCTACCCAGCCAACCACCTCCCAACAAAAAACCCGGCCGAGGCCGGGTTTTTCGCATGACATCACAACGATCGGGAATCAGTCGCCCTGCTGCTTCTGCAGGTGCTCCCAACGCTCCTGGGCGTCGATGGTGCGCTCAGCGGTCAGGCGCGCTTCCAGGCGCTCCAGGCCGATTTCTTCGCCGGTGTCGACGCAGTAACCGTAGTCGCCGGCTTCCAGGCGCTTCAGGGTGCTGTCGATCTTGCCGATCAGCTTGCGGTAGCGGTCGCGGGTACGCAGTTCCAGCGAATTCTCGGTCTCGCGGGTCGCGCGCTCGGCTTCGTCGCCGATGTCACGCACTTCCTCGCGCAGGTTCTCGATGGTCTGCTTGGACTCTTCCACCAGGTCCGCGCGCCAGTTCTGCAGGCGCTGGCGGAAGTATTCCTGCTGCAGCGGGCTCATGTATTCCTCTTCCGAGGACGGCTTGTAGCCAGCCGGCAGGATCGGGCGGCCAGTGGCCTCGTCGGTCTTGTACTCGACCACCTTGTACTTGCTGCGCGGGGCCGGTGCCGCCGAACGGGCGGCGACGGCCACGGCAACCTTGCCGACAGGGCGCGACACGGTCTTCGGGGCGGAATCGGATTTCACGGCGGTTTTGGCAGGCGATTTCGAAACGGGCACGGGATTCTTGGATTGCGGGGCCTTCGAGGCGGCAGGAGCGGCGGCCGGGGCCGGCTTGGAGGCCGGTTGGGCTGCTGCCACTGCCACGGTCTTGGCCGGGACAGGCTTGGCCGGAGCCGGCTTGGCAGCAGGCTTCGGTGCGGACTTCACTACTGGGGCCGGGGTCGGCTTTACGGCCGGCGCGGCAACATTCTTGGCAACCTTCTTTACAGCGGCAGGCGTGGCGACCGGCTTGGCCGCAGCGACCTTCTTTGCCGCCGGTTTTGCGACCGGCTTGGCTGCAGCCTTCTTCACCACCGCCTTCGGCGCTGGCTTGGCTGCTGCCTTCTTCGCTACCGGCTTGGCGGCGGCCTTTTTCACCGGCGCAGCCTTGCTGGCAGCCTTCTTCACCACCGGCGCCTTCTTGCTGGCGGCGGCTGGCTTGGCCTTGGCGGGCGCAGCGGCCTTCTTCGCTACCGGCTTGGTCGCCTTGACCGGCGTTTTCTTTGCGGTGGCCTTCCTGGCCGCCGGTTGCGAGGACGCTGCCTTGGTCGCCGGCTTGCTGGCCGGCTTCCTGGCAACGGGCTTTGCCGCCAACTTCTTCACAACAGGCTTGGCGGTTTTCTTGGCGGCCGTTGCGGCCTTCTTTGCAGTTTTTTTAGCAGCCACGAAACGCTCTTCCTTGGATTCCCCGGGGCCCGGGAAAGCGGGCCTTTATAGCCTACCCGACCCGCAGCAGCAACCTCGGCACCCTGCTCCATTCAGTCCTGGAGTCAAGGCGCCCAAGGGGCAGTCCGACGAACACGGACCGCCTTGCGCGGTACGGAACCTGGCCAGCACCCGAAGGTGCTGGTACCGGTCGCAGGCCATCGGCGACATGCGACCAACGGCCCATCCTGCACAAATGCGGCCTTCATGCCAACTGGCATAAGATGACTGGGTGATCTCGCGCCTGCTCATCGCCCTGCTGCGCTTCTACAAGCGCTTCATCAGCCCCCTGCTGGGGCCACGCTGCCGTTTCGTGCCGAGCTGTTCTGAATACGCGATGGAGGCCATCTCGCGGCACGGCCCGCTGCGCGGCAGCTGGCTGGCTGCGCGCAGGCTGGGCCGCTGCCACCCGTTCCATCCCGGCGGCTTCGACCCCGTGCCCGAGTCCCCCAACGCCCCCTCTTGCCGTTGCACAGGAAAACACTGACATGTCCTCCACTCTCATCACCAACGCCCGCATGGTCAACGAAGGCCGCACCTTCGACGGCGACCTGCGCATCGAGAACGGCCGCATCGCGCAGATCGGCAGCGGGCTGGCGCCGCGCGACGGCGAGCAGGTGGTGGACGCAGCCGGGCGCTGGCTGCTGCCCGGCATGATCGACGACCAGGTGCACTTCCGCGAGCCGGGCCTGACCCACAAGGGCGACATCGCCAGCGAATCGGCCGCGGCCGTGGCCGGTGGCCTGACCAGCTTCATGGACATGCCCAACACCAACCCGCCGACGCTGGATTCGACCATCCTGGAAGCCAAGTACGAGCTCGCGCGCGGCCGCGCCTGGGCCAACTACGGCTTCTACCACGGCGCCAGCAATGACAACCTGGACGCGATCCGTGCGCTGGACCCGAAGAAGGCGCCCGGCGTGAAGGTGTTCATGGGTGCTTCGACCGGCAACATGCTGGTCGACAACCCGGAAACGCTGGACGCGATCTTCCGCGAATGCCCGACCCCGATCATCACGCACTGCGAAGACACGCCGATGATCGATGCCAACCTGAAGGCCTTCCAGGAGAAGTACGGCGACGCGCTGACCCCGGACATGCACCCGGACATCCGCTCGCGCGAGGCCTGCATCAAGTCGACCCGCCTGGCGATGTCGCTGGCGCGCAAGCACGGCACCCGCCTGCACGTGCTGCACATTTCCACAGCCGACGAACTGGCGCTGTTCGAGAAGGGCCCGCTGATCCGCGCCGACGGCAGCCGCAAGCAGATCACCGCCGAAACCTGCGTGCACTTCCTGCACTTCGCGCGCCCGGACTATGCGACCAAGGGCAACCTGATCAAGTGCAACCCAGCGATCAAGGAAGTGTCCGACCGCGAGGCGATCACCGCCGCGCTGGCCGATGACGTGCTGGACGTGCTGGCCACCGACCACGCACCGCACACCTGGGAAGAGAAACAGAAGCCCTACGCGCAGGCGCCGTCGGGCCTGCCGCTGGTGCAGTACGCGCTGGTGGCCGCGCTGGAGCGCGTGCACGAAGGCAAGCTGACCCGCGAGCAGGTGGTGCAGAAGTTCGCCCACGCCCCGGCGCAGCTGTTCGACGTGGAAGAGCGCGGCTTCCTGCGCGAGGGTTACTTCGCCGATCTGGTCCTGGTCGAGGACGTGCCGTTCACGGTCAAGCGCGAGGATGTGCTGTCCAAGTGCGGCTGGTCGCCGTTCGAAGGCACCACCTTCCGTTCGCGCATCGCCTCCACCTGGGTCAACGGCCAGCAGGTGTGGGACGGCAGCAAGCTGGTGGGCGAACCCGCCGGCCAGCGCATGACCTACGACCGCTGATGCGCTCCGCACTTCTGATCGGGGCGCTGCTGGCCGCGCCCCTGTTTTCCTCATCCCCGGCGCAGGCGCAGGATGGCATCGGCAGCCTGATCGACAGCCGCGTGGTGTTCCCGGCCAGCGCGTCGCAGGGCGCGCTGGTGATCGGCAAGGTACCCGCCGGCAGCCGCGTGCAGTACGCCGGCCGCCAGCTGCGGGTGAGCGGCTACGGCAGCGTGGTGTTCGGCATCGGCCGTGACGAGAAGGGCCCGCTGCGCGTGCAGGTGCAGCGCCCCGATGGTGGCAGCGAGACCGCGACCATTGCGGTGACGCCGCGCGACTGGCCGACCGAGCGGGTCAACGGCGTGCCGCCGAAGACGGTCAATCCGCCGTCGGCGATTGCCGAGCGGATCAAGCGCGAACAGGCGCAGGTGACCGCCGCACGCGCCCGCGATGACGACCGCACCGACTTCACCCAGACCTTCATCTGGCCGGTGCAGGGCCGCATCAGCGGCCGCTTCGGCAATGCGCGCGTGTACAACGGGCAGCCCGGCGCCGGTCATTCCGGCATGGATATCGCGGTGCCGACCGGCACGCCGGTGAAAGCACCGGCTGCCGGCATCGTCACCTTCGCCGGCCCGGACCTGTACCTGACCGGCGGCACGCTGCTGCTCGACCACGGTTTCGGGGTCAGCTCCAACTTCCTGCACCTGTCGCGCATCGACGTAAAGGTCGGCGACCGAGTGGAACAGGGCCAGGTGATCGCCGCGGTCGGCGCCACCGGCCGTGCCACCGGCCCGCACCTGCACTGGGGCATGAACTGGTTCGATACCCGTATCGACCCGCTGCTGGTGCTGGAACGCAAATAACGCGCGTAATGCGCTTTGGTGGGTGCCGACCTTGGTCGGCACAATCCCTCAGAGCGTGCGGACCAAGGTCCGCACCCACCAGAAGCAGTCAGCAGGGCCGATCGATCAACCGCGCGCGGCCCACCATACGCGCAGCAGGGTGCGCACCGGCGTGGCTTCGATCGGCTTGCCTGCGGCCTGCGCTGCAACGCGCGCACGCGCCAGACTGGACCACACGCGGCGCGGGCGCGGGCCGGGCACGCGGGTGCCCCACCCCTTCAACAGATGCTGCGCCCAGCGCTGTGCGGCATTGCTGGCGTCTTCGTCCAGCAGGCTGCGCGGCACACCGGCCACGCCCGCATCCTGCAGGCGCTGGGCCAGGGTCTGCAGCTGCACCGCACGGCCGGCGCCGGTACGCGGCTTGTCGGCGAACAAGGCCGCCTCCACCGCGGCCACGGCCTCGGCGTAATTCGCCAGCGCGCGCTCGGCACCGGCCGCATCCAGCGCGACCGTGCGCGCTTCAACCAGGTCCGGAAGTGCTTCAGCCAACTGTGCCCACGGCGCACGCACCGGCTCCAGCAGGCGACCCAGCGGATGGCGCGAACGATGTGCGGCCCAGCTGCGCAGCTCCTCGCCCCACCATGCCAGCTTGGCGTCGGCCGGCAACGGGTCGCCGCTGGTGTTGAGCATGTCGTCGAATTCCTGCAGCAGCGCGAACCACGCCACTGCAAGCTCGCGTTGCGATTCGGCCACGAACGGGGCGGCCACCGACCATTCCGGCCAACGGCTGCGCCACTTGTCGAGGAAACTGTCCAGCGCGGTACTGCTCACTACGTGATTCCTTACGGCTGGGCCGGGGCTGCCGGCCGGGTCGGCCACAGACTGGCCAGTTGCAGAAGTTCGGCGTTCTCGACCAGCACGTCAGCCTGCCAGGCCAGCGGGTCGTCGCTGTGCAGGCGGTAGCCCCACAGCGCCGCCACCGACGGCATCGCCGCGGCGCGCGCAGCAATGATGTCGCGCTCGTCGTCGCCCACGTACACGCAGTCTTCGGCGGCAACGGCAATCGCCTGCGCGGCGTGCAGCAGCGGCAGCGGGTGCGGCTTGCGCTCGGCCAGGCTGTCACCGCCAACCAGTACCGCGCAGCGCTGCTGCCAGCCGTGCTGCGGCAGGATCAAGCGCGCCAGGTACTCAGGCTTGTTGGTGACGATGCCCCACACGGTGCCGGCATCATCCAGCGCGGCAAGCATGCCGGCCACGCCATCGAACAGTACCGCGTGCTGGCCGATCAACGCTTCGTAGCGCTGCAGGAACTCCGGAATCAGCGCATCGCGTGCGGCAACATCCAGTTCCGGGAAGGCGGCGCTCACCATTGCACGCGAACCCTTGGAGACCACCGGCCGCAACATTGCCGGATCGATCGGCGCGCGACCGCGCTCGGCCAGCATCGCGTCGCAGGTGGCGACGAAGTCCGGTGCGCTGTCCAGCAGCGTGCCATCCAGGTCGAACAGCACCGCGCGCGGAAAGCGGGCCGCGGTCATGCCGGCTTGACCGCGTAGGCCAGGTAGTTGATGTCGGTACGGCTGCTCAGGCGGGCATGGTTGCGCCACGGCTCGTAGGCCATGCCGCTGACATCCACCAGCTGCATGTCGGCCTCGCGCAGCCAGCGCGCCAGCTCGGCCGGCTTGATGAATTCCTGGTAGTGATGGGTGCCCTTGGGCAGCAGCCGCGCCACGTACTCGGCGCCGACAATCGCCACCGCGAAGGCGGCAGCGGTGCGGTTGATGGTCGACAGGAACAGGTGGCCGCCCGGCTTCAGCAGGCGCTTGCAGGCCTCGATGATCGCGCCCGGGTCCGGCACGTGTTCGAGCATTTCCATGCAGGTGACCACGTCGAAGCTGCCCGGCTGCTCGGCGGCCAGGTCCTCGGCGGCCTGCACCCGGTAGTCGACCTTGGCACCGCTTTCCAGCGCATGCAGGCGCGCGACCTTGACCAGTTCCGGGGCCAGGTCGATGGCGGTCACGTCGGCACCGGCCTGCGCCAGCGCTTCGCTCAACAGGCCGCCACCGCAGCCGATGTCGAGCACGCGTGCGCCGCGCAGCGGCACGCGGTCGGCCACGTACTGCAGGCGTACCGGGTTCAGCGCATGCAGCGGCTTCTGCGGGCCGTCAGCGTCCCACCAGCGGTTGGCCAGCGCGGCGAACTTGTCCAGCTCGGCCTGATCGAAATTGGAGGAAGCGTGGGGGGCAGTCATGAGGGAGTCCTTGCGGCGCCGGGGTTCAGGCGCGGATATGACGGATGCGCTCGCGCCACTGGCGCGCGTTGGCGATGATGCCCGGCAGGTCCATGCCGACCAGCTCGCGCTGCACCAGCTTCGGCTTGCCGGCGATCCAGACGTCGCTGACCTGCTGGCGGCCGGTGGCGTACACCAGCTGCGACAGTACGTTGTGCAGCGGCTGGGTTTCCAGCGCGGACAGGTCGACGCAGACCAGGTCGGCCTGCTTGCCGACTTCGATCGAGCCGATGCGGTCGCCGAAGCCCAGCGCGCGCGCGCCACCCAGCGTGGACGCACGCAACGTGGTCGCCGCGTCCAGTGCAGTGGCATCGTCGGCCACGGCCTTGGCCAGGATCGCCGCGGTGCGGTTCTCGCTGAACATGTCCAGGTCGTTGTTGCTGGCGCAGCCATCGGTACCGATCGCCAGGTTCACGCCGGCACGCTGCAGGGCGCAGGCCGGGCAGAAACCGGAGGCCAGCTTCAGGTTCGATTCCGGGCAATGCACCACGCTGACGCCACGTTCGGCGCACAGGTGGATTTCCGCATCGGTCAGCTGGGTCATGTGCACCGCGATCAGGCGGTCATTGACCAGGCCGAGCCGGTCCAGCCGCGCCAGCGGGCGCTGGCCGTGCAGCTTGATCGAATCGTTGATCTCCTGCGCGGTCTCGTGGGTATGCAGGTGCACCTGCATGTCGAGCTGGTCGGACAGCATCCGCACCCGCTCGAAGTTGGCATCGTTGACCGTGTACGGCGCATGCGGCGCGAACGCGGTGCCGATCAGCGGATCAGTGCGCCACTGGTCGTGCAGTTCACCGGCCTTGGCGAAGTACTCGTCGTCGGTCTTGGCCCAGGCGGTGGGGAAATCGATGATGACCGCGCCGACCAGCGCGCGGAAACCATGCTTCTTGTAGACCGCGGCCTGCACGTCGCCGAAGAAGTAGTTCTCGTTGGCGCAGGTGGTGCCGCCGCGCAGCATCTCGGCGATGGCCAAGGTGGTGCCGTCGGCAACGAATTCGGGGCCGATCACCGCCGCTTCCACCGGCCAGATGTGCTGCTGCAGCCAGGTCATCAGCGGCAGGTCGTCGGCAACGCCGCGCAGCAGGGTCATCGGGTTGTGCGTGTGCGCGTTGACCAGGCCCGGCATCAGCGCAGCCTCGGGGCGGCTCACCACCTGGGTGGCGCGGAACCGTGCGCGCGCCTCGGCACGCGGCAGGATGGCCACGATCTCGCTGCCACGCACGGCAACGGCATGGTCTTCCAGCACCACCGCGTGCGGCTCGATCGGAACGACGTAACCGGCTTCGATGAGCAGGTCGCAGGCTTCGGGGAGGTGCGGGCTATCGCTCATGCGGGCTCACTGGCTGGGGGGCGGCGAGATACTTCTGGGGGACACGCCCCTGAGTCAGGGGCTGCCGCGAAGCGGCGGGGTCTGGGGACCCGTGAAGCGGGGCCCATGATCTGCCGAAGCAGATCATGGGAGCGCCAGCGCGAATGCGATGGCGCGTACCCGGCCAGCGGCCGGCACTACCGTAATCCGGCTGCGCCGGATTACTTGACGCGTGCGGAGTATTCGCCCGAACGGGTGTCGACGCGGATCACTTCTTCCTGGTTGACGAACAGCGGCACCCGGACCACGGCGCCGGTTTCCAGGGTGGCCGGCTTGCCGCCGCCGCCCGAGGTGTCGCCACGGACGCCCGGATCGGTTTCGGTGATCTTCAGTTCGACGAAGTTCGGCGGCTGCACGAAGATCGGCTCACCGTTCCACAGGGTGACCACGCAGGACTCTTCGCCCTTCAGCCACTTTTCGGCGCCGCCCATGCCGGCCTTGGTGGCCTGGACCTGCTCGAAGGACTCCGGGTCCATGAAGTGCCAGTACTCGCCGTCGCTGTACATGAAGTTCATGTCGGTATCGACGACGTCGGCTGCATCCAGCGAGTCGGTCGACTTCATGGTGACTTCCTGGGTACGGCCGTCCTTGATCAGGCGGTACTTCACGCGGGTGAAGGCCTGGCCCTTGCCCGGCTTGACGTATTCGGTGTCGATGATGACGGCCGGTTGGTTGTTGACCAGGATCTTCATCCCGTTCTTGACGTCGTTCATGCCGTAGCTGGCCATGCGTAAACTCCTGAGTGGCAAAAACGCCGCGGGTGCGGCGAGCCGTTAGAATGGAAAGCCCACCGGATGCCGGTGGGCGACTGTTTTTCTGCCCCCATGATAACCGCAGGCCCCCTCTCCATGCAGCTTTCCGCCTTCCCCCGGCCCCAGTCGCCAGGCGCGCCCGCGCGCTGGCAGCAGCTCTGGCGCCAGGCGCTGCGCGACCCGCACGCCCTGCTGGCCCGGCTGCAGCTGGACCCGGCCGCGCTGGGCGTCTCGGAGACGGCTATCGCCCAGTTCGCGCTGCGCGTGCCCGAGGGCTTCGTGGCGCGCATGCGCGTGGGCGATGCGGCCGACCCGCTGCTGCGTCAGGTGCTGCCGATCGACGAGGAAATGCGCCCGGCACCCGGGTTCAGCTTCGATGCGGTGGGCGATGGCGCCGCCAGGAAGGCCACCGGGGTCATCCAGAAATACCGCGGTCGCGCCCTGCTGGTCGCCACCGGCAGCTGCGCGATCAACTGCCGCTACTGTTTCCGCCGCCACTTCGACTATGGCGCGGAAAACGCCGCCAAGGGCGGCTGGCAGGAGGCCGTAGCCGCCATCGCGGCCGATCCGGACATCGACGAGGTGATCCTGTCCGGCGGCGACCCGCTGTCGCTGGCCACCCACAAGCTGGTCGAGCTGACCGATGCCCTGCGCGCGATCCCGCATGTCCGCCGACTGCGCATCCATACCCGCCTGCCAATCGTGCTGCCGGAGCGCGTGGACGATGAACTGGTCTCCTGGCTGGACAGCCTGCCCTGGCCGCTGGCGATCGTGGTCCACGCAAATCACGCCAACGAATTCGACGCCAGCGTGGACGCAGCGATGGCTCGCCTGCGCGGCATCGGCGCCCAGCTACTGAACCAGGCCGTCCTGCTGCGCGGGGTCAACGACAGCGTGCAGGCCCTGCAGGACCTGAGCGAGCGCAGCTTCGCCGCCGGCGTGCTGCCCTACTACCTGCACCAGCTGGACCGGGTCGAGGGCGTGGCCCACTTCGAAGTGGAAGATAGCCAGGCCAAGGCACTGATTGCTGGCCTGACCGCACGCCTGTCCGGCTACCTGATCCCCAAGCTGGTGCGCGAACTGCCCGGCGACCCGAGCAAGCGCCCGGTGTAACGCGGCGCCGTGGTAGATCCACGCCATGCGTGGATGCTTCGGCTAGGAAAGCCCATCCACGCATGGCGTGGATCTACTGGACTTCCCATCCACGCATGGCGTGGATCTACTGGACTTCCCATCCACGCATGGCGTGATCTACAGTCAGACGCCCGATTCGATCATCCGCACCACTTCGGTGGCGGTCACCGGATGGCTCAGCCAGTAGCCCTGGCCGAGGTCGCAACCACGCTGGGCCAGCAGCTCGAACTGTGCCTGCTGCTCGATGCCTTCGGCCACCACCGTGATGCCCAGCGCGTGGGCCATGGCGATGATCGCCGTGGTCAGTGCCAGATCATCGGGATCGCGCTGCATGTCGGCCACGAAGCTCTTGTCGATCTTCACCCCGTCCACCGGCACCTGGCGCAGGTGGCTGAGACCGGAGAAGCCGGTGCCGAAATCGTCCAGCCAGACCTTCACGCCGGTGCGGTGCAGCTTGTCCAGCAGCTGCGCGGCGACCATCTCGTCGCCGATCACCGCGGTTTCGGTCAGTTCCAGGTGCAGGCGCGAGGCCGGCAGCCCGGACTCGTGCAGGCACTGCGCAACCAGCGCCGGCAGCTCGCCGCCGCGCAGCTGCCGCGGCGATACGTTCACCGACACGAACAGATCGTCGCCGCCCGCACCCCGTGGCCACTGCGAGGCTTCCATGCAGGCCGCACGCAGCACCTTCGGGCCGATGATCTCGATCAGCCCACTCTGCTCGGCCACTTCGATGAATACCGACGGCGGAATCGTGCCCAGGGTCGGGTGCTGCCAGCGCAGCAGCACTTCGACGCCGACCATGCGGCGGTCGCGCATGCGGAAGATCGGCTGGTAGGCCAGGCGCAGCTCGCCGCGCTCCCACGCCCCGCGCAGCTCCTGCTCCATGTGCACGCGGCGCTCGACCGCATGGTCCATCGCCCGGCTGTAGTAGCGATAGCAGTTCTTGCCGGCCATCTTCGCCTGGTACATGGCGATGTCGCCGTTCTTCAGCAGCGTGGTCGCATCGGCGGCATCGTCCGGGAACAGGGTCACGCCGATCGAGGTCCCGAGGAACAGTTCCCTGCCCTGCACCACCAGCGGCTTGCCCAGTTCGCGCACCAGCACCTCGGCCAGCAGCCGCGCATTCGCGGCCACGTCGCCATCACCGACCAGGATCACGAACTCGTCGCCGCCGAATCGGGCCAGCAGCGCCTCATCGCCGCCCGCCTCGGTAACCGCGCGCCCGATGCGCTGCGCGAACTGCAACAGCGCCTCGTCACCGGCCTCATGACCGAGGGTGTCGTTGACGCGCTTGAAATCGTCGATATCGGCGAACAGCAGGCCCAGCCGATGATTGGATGCGCGCGCCGCCATCAGGCGATGGTCCAGCGCTTCCCGGAACGCCAGCCGGTTGGTCAACCCGGTCAGCGCATCGGTATAGGCCATGCGCCGTACCTCGCGGTCATGGCGGGCGATGGAATCGCGCATGCGGGCGAAGCCGCGCACCAGCTCGCCGACCTCGTCGTCACGGGTGTTCTCGGCCAGCGGCGCCTGGTAGTCACCGGCCTCGATGCGGCGCGCCGCGGCGGCCAGGTCACGGATCGGCGCCACCAGGGTGCGCTGCACGTACAGGATCACCACCACGCCGATCACCACCAGCAGGCCCAGCATCAGCAGCAGCCAGCCCAGGTGGCGGCTGCCGACCTGCTGCAGGCGCTCGCCGAGCGTAGCATTGGCGGCCTGTTCGCGCTGCTGCACCTCGTCCAGCGCCATGCCGACGCGGACGCCGCCGATGCGCTGGTTGCCGACCATGATCGGCATGGTGTTATCGAGCACCTTGGGCGATTCCTGCACCACCAGCGCCTGCGCCACGGCGGCCTTGGGCGCCAACGGATCGGCCATCGGCTGGCCGAAACCGGACACCTCGATCGAGCCGTCATGCACCAGCCGGCCACGTTCGTCGAACACCAGTACATAGCGCACGACCGGCTGCCGTGCGGTGCTGCGCACCAGCGCACCAACCTGGTCCAGGTCGCGGTAGTACAACGGGTTGGCCAGCGCGTCGGACAGCTCGCGCGCCATCGCTTCGCCGCGGCTGCGCACGCTGCGGTCGAACAGTTCATGGATGACGCCACCACTGAGGTTGCGCACTTCGCCCTGCATTGCCGCCTGACGCCCCAGCAACACCGCCAGGATCGCCACCACTACGACCATCGCCCCGCCCATCGCGAGCAGGAACCGGGCCTGCATTCCCGAGCCGAGCCACTTCATTCCACTTCCATCCGCACGCGCGTCAATCCTTGTTTCAATTCATCCAGCCGCTGCTGCGCATGCGCATCGACGCGGTGGAAACCGGAAGTGCCGAAAAACCGATGCAACGCCCCCTGCGCCTGCGGGTCACTGGCCGCCTGCAGCAGGACTTCCTGCAGCCGGTCACGCACCCGCGGGTCGAGGTCGGCGCGCACCATCTCCACCGCCCGCGGGTAGGGCTCGGTGCGCAGCAGCTCGCGGAAGTCGCGCCGGAATGCCGCCGGCACCCGTCGCTCGTCGTTCCAGTCCACGCTGCTCACCGCCCCCACCTCGACCACGCCCTTGTGCACGAACGTAGCGATGTTCAACTCGCTGCGCGCGAACACATACCCCACGCTGTCCCGGCCCGGCATGTCCCACGTACCCGCCAGGATCTGCGGCGACAACCCTTCCTGCAGCAGCGTCATCACCGGCACCAGGTAGGCACTGGTGGACGCCGTGTTCTGCAGGGCCAGGCGATGCCCGCGCAGGTCCTGGATCCGCTGGATTGGACTGTCGCGGCGCACGAAGAACACGGTCTGGTACTCGCGCACGCCGTTGCGCTCGGTCAGCAGCAGCGGCCGCGCGCCACTGCGCTGGCCCAGCGCCACCGCCGTGCCCGACGTTTCCGTGACCCAGTCGACCCGCCCCCGCCGCAGATAGCTGGCCATCTGCTGCGGGTCGCGCGCCATCAGGATCCGCCCCTCCTTGATGCCGACGTCATGCATGCGTGCCACCACATAGTCCAGCAACGGCTGCAGCTGCTCGTAATGGGCCTTGGGATCATCGCTGATCCGGCCCAGCACCAGCACCGGGTCCGGTGCTGCATGCACCGTCCCGGCCAGCAGGATCATGACCAGGCTCAGCAGTCCCCTCTGCACTGCCCTTCGCAGACCCGACACAGGCTTCATCCCCCCTGGGTATCCAGACAGACTACCCGAAAAAATGAGAACGTCGTCAGCTGTCCTTGTTGCCCGCTTGTGCCAGTCGCGCCATGCGCTGGGTGTCGGCCAGGATGCCGCGCAGCAGGCGCACTTCCTGCTCGCTCGGCTCGCTGCGCAGGAACAGGCGGCGCAGCTTGCGCATCGCCGATTCCGGCGCGCGGCCCTTGTGGAAATCGATCTCGTCCAACGTGTCGCCGAGCTGGGCGAAGAAGCTCTCCATCTGCTCGTGGCTGGCCGCCTGTTCGCGGAAACCCGGTTCGGCGTCGGCGGCCGGCTGCGCGCCCAGCAGCTGCATGCGCGTTTCATAGGCCAGCACCTGCACCGCGGCAGCCAGGTTGAGCGAGCTGAACTCCGGGTCGGACGGGATATGCACCGCCGCGTGGCAGAGCTGCAGTTCCTCGTTGGTCAGGCCGGTACGCTCACGGCCGAACACCAGCGCCACCTCGGCCCCTTCGCCGGCCTTGGCCACCGCACGGGCGGCGGCATCGGCCGGCAGGTACTCCTCCAGCTGGACGCGGCGGGCGCGGGCGGTGCAGCCCAGCACCAGACGGCAATCGGCCACGGCCTCGGCCAGGGTGGCCACCACCGGGGCGTCTCCCAGCACGTCTTCGGCACCGGCCGAGCGGCGGAAAGCCTCCTCGTCCAGCGGTTTTTCGGGGGCGACCAGCACCAGGCGGGCCAGGCCCATGGTCTTCAGGGCACGGGCGGCAGCGCCCATGTTGCCGGGGTGCTGGGTACCGACCAGGACGAATCGGAGGCGGGTGGCGGCGGGAAACTGGGACATGAACAGGGAAAAGGTCGAGCTGGACGATGACCAATGGTAAACTGTGCGGCCGGCCACTGCGCCGGACCCGCTCTTTTCCCCCGCCAGTCCATCTCTTCTGCCTTTCCGGGAGCCCACGCCATGCAGAAACCCGCCGTAACCGTCATGGTCAAGGCCGCCCGCCTCGCCGGCAACGTCCTGTTGCGCAACATCAACAAGCTCGAGGCACTGAACGTGGTGCAGAAGGGCCGGATGGACTACGCCAGCGAAGTGGATGCGGACGCGGAAAAGGTCATCGTCAAGGAACTCAAGCGCGCTTACCCGGACTACGGCATCTTCGGCGAAGAAGGTGGCGTGCAGGGCGAGCGCCGCCAGATGTGGGTCATCGACCCGCTGGACGGCACCAGCAATTACCTGCGCGGCGTGCCGCACTACTGCGTGTCGATCGCCCTGGTCGAGAATGGCGAGCCGACCGATGCGGTCATCTTCGACCCGCTGCGCAATGAACTGTTCACCGCCAGCCGTGGCGCCGGCGCCGTGCTGAACGACCGCCGCATCCGCGTGGCCGACCGCAAGGATCTGGAAGGCACGATGATCCACACCGGCTTCGCCCCGCGCGAGCGCAGCCGTGCCAGCGCTCAGCTGAAGGCGGTCGACGCCCTGCTGGTGCACGGCGAGGACATCCGCCGCACCGGTTCGGCAGCACTGGACCTGGCCTACGTGGCCTGCGGCCGCGCCGACGCCTACTTCGAAGCCGGCGTGAAGGCGTGGGACATCGCCGCCGGCCTGCTGCTGGTCCGCGAGGCCGGTGGCAAGGTCTGCGACTTCAAGGGCGCGACCCTGGGCCGCATGGACAACCGTGGCCCGGAGACCCACCAGATCGTGGCCGGCAACCTGAAGGTGGCCGAGTCGCTGCAGAAGGTGCTGGTGAACACCGGCTACGCTGCCGAGTTCGACGCGAAGTTCTGAGATCTCGTGTAAAGCGGTTCATGGAGACGGCACCTGCGAGGGTGCCGTTTTCGTTTGTGCGCACGGAGATTCGTTTCCGCGACCGCGGAGGGGTGTCACTTTCTTTGCTCGTGCAAAGAAAGTGACACCCCTCCGCGGTCGCGGAAATGACTCTCGCCGGGTCGTACCCGGCGCCACCCATGTGCGGGCGCGCAAACAAAAACGCCCGGCGCGAGGCCAGGCGTTCCTGCACTACCGTGGAAGTACGGAGGCTTACGCCACCGTCGACGCCCGCAGCGCGGCGATGCGCTCTTCCAGCGGCGGGTGGCTCATGAACAGCTTCTTCGCGGTCGAACCGGCAATACCAAACGCGGCAATCTGGGTCGGCAGCGTGCTCTGGCCGTGGTTGAGCTGCAGGCGCTCCAGCGCGGCGATCATCTTCTGGCGGCCCGCCAGCGAGGCACCACCCGCAT
Organism: Stenotrophomonas sp. S4; assembly: GCF_054187805.2. Taxonomy (NCBI): domain Bacteria; kingdom Pseudomonadati; phylum Pseudomonadota; class Gammaproteobacteria; order Lysobacterales; family Lysobacteraceae; genus Stenotrophomonas; species Stenotrophomonas sp. S4. The sequence goes on from NZ_CM196188.1 coordinate 3,233,482, forward strand.
CGGCACGGAATTCGCGGTGGCGCGAGAACCACATCGAGATCATGGTGGCGAACAGGCCGAACACCATCTCCAGCACGAACACGATGATGTAGTAGGCGAAGCCGCGGCCGCCGCCTTCGCGGTTGCCCGACAGCGCGCTGTCGATGATGCCGCCGACCACACGGGCCAGCACGATCACGAAGGTGTTCAACACGCCCTGCAGCAGTGCCATGGTGATCATGTCACCGTTGGCGACGTGGGCGATCTCGTGGCCCAGCACCGCTTCGGCCTCGTCTTCGCTCATGTTGTGCAGCAGGCCGGTGGACACTGCCACCAGCGCGTTGTTGCGGTTGGCGCCGGTGGCGAAGGCATTGATTTCCGGGCCGTCATAGACCGCCACTTCGGGCATGCCGATGCCGGCCGCCTTGGCCTGGCGCTCGACCGTGGCCAGCAGCCAGCGCTCGGTCTGGTTGCGCGGCTCGGTGATCACCACCGCACCGGTGGAGCGCTTGGCCATCCACTTGGACAGCAGCAGCGAGATGAAGGAGCCACCGAAGCCGAAGATCGCAGCCATGACCAGCAGGCCGCTCATCTGGCTCGGATTGACCCCCAGCAACGACATCACGATGCTGGCGAGGATCAGGACCGCGAAGTTGGTCGCCAGGAACAGGGCAATGCGGGTAAACATGGGAAAATCCGGCTTGGAAGGGGTCGATACCGGTCAATTTGCGGTGTGGTCAGCTTGAATTCAAGCGCCAACCTGACCGACGATTCAGCCAGCATGACCTCCCCCATTCCCTGCGGCCGCTTCGCGCCCTCACCGACCGGCCTGCTCCACCCCGGATCCCTGCTTGCCGCCTTCGGCAGCTGGCTGCTCGCCCGCCATCATGGCGGCCTGTGGCGGCTGCGCGTTGAAGATGTCGATCCGCCGCGCACCGTGCCCGGCGCAGCGGATGCGCAACTTCAAGCACTGGCCGCGTTCGGCCTGGTCCACGACGGCCCGATCCTCTGGCAGAGTTCACGCGGCGAGGCCTACCAGGCTGCCCTGGACGTACTGCTGGCCAGCGACCTGGCCTTCGTCTGCCACTGCAGCCGCAGCGAACTGGCCGCCAGCGGCGGCATCCACCACCGCTGCGTTGCGCGGCAGCCGCGACCGGACCCTGCCGTCCGCTTCCGCGTACCGCCCGGCAGCGTGGTCCGCTTCGACGACGGCCTGCGTGGCCCGCAGCAGCAGGACGTGCATGCCGAAGTCGGCGACTTCGTGCTGCGCCGTGCGGATGGCTGCTGGGCCTACCAGTTGGCCGTGGTGGTCGATGACGCCGAACAGGGCGTGACCGAAGTGGTGCGCGGCGCCGACCTGCTCGATTCCACCGCGCGGCAGATCCTGCTGCAGCAGGCATTGGGCCTGGCGGTGCCACGCTACTGGCACCTGCCGCTGCTGCTGGATGCGCCGGGCCACAAGCTGTCCAAGTCACTGGCTGCGCTGCCGGTGGACAGCGCACGCCCGCTGCCGGTGCTTCGCCAGCTCTGGCAGCTGCTCGGCCAAGCCCCTGAGGCGCTGGCGCAGGCACGCGATCTGGACACACTGCTGGCCGCGGCTCGACAGGCCTTCGACCCCGCGCAGCTGCCGCGCGCCGACATCCTGCTGCCAGCCGGCGCACTTTCCGCGCCGATGTTGCAGAATCCCCCTTCCCCCACCTGATACCCGGACAGCATTCCATGACATCTCGCGTCGCACTGGTCACCGGCGGAACCGGCGGCATCGGTACCGCCATCTGCCAACGCCTGGCCGACCAGGGCCACCGGGTCGCCACCAATTACCGCGACGAGGCCAAGGCCCGCGCCTGGCAGCAGGCGATGACCGAACGCGGCTACAGCGTGTCGATCTTCCCGGGCGATGTCTCCGATCCGGACAGCGCCGAAGCGCTGGTGCGCGCCGTCGAGGCCGAGCTGGGCCCGGTCGAGATCCTGGTCAACAACGCCGGCATCACCCGGGACACCACCTTCCACCGCATGCGCGCGGACCAGTGGCACGATGTGATCAACACCAACCTCAACTCGGTGTTCAACGTCACCCGGCCGGTCATCGAAGGCATGCGCCGCCGCGGTTGGGGCCGGGTCATCCAGATCAGCTCCATCAACGGCCTGAAGGGCCAGTACGGCCAGGCCAACTACGCCGCGGCCAAGGCCGGCATGCACGGTTTCACCATCTCGCTGGCGCGCGAGAACGCAGGCTTCGGCATCACCGTGAACACCATTTCGCCCGGCTACGTCGCCACCGACATGGTGATGGCGGTTCCGGAGGACGTGCGCGCCAAGATCATCGCCGACATCCCCACCGGACGCCTCGGCAAACCGGAGGAAATCGCCTATGGCGTGTCCTTCCTGGTGGCCGAGGAAGCCTCGTGGATCACCGGCAGCAACCTGGACATCAACGGCGGCCACCACATGGGCTGGTGAGCCGCGCAGGGGGCGCTGCGGCGATCACCGCCGGCCCCTGCCAAGAGTCATGCTGCGCAGCACGCAAACCCTTGTTGCGCAACATGATCGCCCCTGAAAGCCAAGCCTGGCGGGGGCTGGGGCGGTTGCAACCGCTGCTGCACTGCGCCATGCTGCGCGTCTACTGTGACGAGTACCGCTTCATGGCTGCGACCCGCATCATCAAGAAGTATCCGAACCGCCGTCTCTACGACACCGAGATCTCCAGCTACATCACCATCGAGGACGTGCGCCAGCTGATCCTGGACGGTGAAGACTTCGAAGTCCGCGACGCCAAGAGCGGCGACGACCTCACTCGATCGGTCCTGCTGCAGATCATCGCCGACCAGGAACAGGACGGCGAACCGATGCTGTCCACCCAGCTGCTGAGCCAGCTGATCCGCTTCTACGGCGATTCCCTGCAGGGCTTCATGGGCAACTACCTGGAGCGCAGCATGCAGGTCTTCCTCGACCAGCAGCAGCAGTTCCGCCAGCAGATGGGCAACCTGCTGGGCCAGACCCCGTGGGCGATGATGAACCAGCTGACCGAGCGCAACCTGGAGCTGTGGCAGGAATTCCAGCGCAGCATGGGCAGCGGTTTCGGTGGCCCGCGCCCGGGCGGCACCGGAACGGGCACCGGCACCGGCAACAAGCCCGGCGAACCGGGCACCGGCACCGGCACCGGCGGCAAGACCCGCCGCTGAGCGGCAGCTACGGCTGATACGAAAACGGCGCGCCACTGGCGCGCCGTTTTGCTTGGCATCGCGCCAACGATGCGTCAGCGTTTCGCCTTGCACCCCGTGCACACGCGCTCGACCTTGTAGCCCTTGGCCTTCAACTTCTCGACCACGCCATCACTGCCCAGCAGGTGCAGCGTGCCGACCACCACCAGCGTACCGCCCTGCCCGGCCTGCAGGTACGGCTGCAGCTTCGGTACCCAGGCATCGTTGCGCCCGGTGTTGATGCGCTGATACAGCTGCGGATACTGCTGGCGCATCTCCGCCGCCATCTTGGTCCACAGCAGGCGTTCGTCGCCGCGGCGCCATGCATCATGCAGCAGCCGCGCCTGCTCATCGGCCTTGCCGGCCTGGTCCAGCGCTTCGGCCAGCATCTGCCGCTGTTCCTGCACCGTCATCCCGTCAAGCATGCCGATCTGGGTATCGATGTCCTCCAGGCCAGCGGTCTTGCGGCCGGTCTTCTGCGCGCGCTCCATGAAGTGGCGATCCAGGCCCAGCGCCGGGTCCAGGCCCAGCTTCTGCATCTGCCCGACCGAAATGCTCAGGCCGACGAACCAGGCCTTCATGCCCTGCATCTGTGCCAGCGGCAGCTTGTTCTCGGTGGCAAAGGCCTGCAGCTTCTGCCAGGTCGCCGCATCGAGATCACGCTTGAGCTCGCTGCCATCGGTGCGGGTCGCGGCCTGCACCATGCGGCTGGCCAGCTGTGGCGACTGCATGTCTTCCGGCGACAACTCGAACACCACCCGCTGCGAGGCTTCGAACGCCTGTTCGACATCGGGCGACAGCGGGTAGTCCTGCGGTTTCAGCAGATGGAACGACCCCAGCAGGTACACGCGTGCATCGCCCGGGCCGGTGACTTTCCACAACAGCGGTACGGGCGGCTTGGCCGCCGCGGCGGTCGCGGCCGCAGCCGTGGCGCCCGGCGCATCGCGGGCGGTGGCCAGTGGCGCCATCGCGCACGCCGCCATCAGCAGCGCGGCACGGAACAGATGTTTGATCGGCATGGTCAGCCTTCTCCTTCAGGCAGGTGGTAAGCCTTCTCGCCCGCTTCCACGCGCAGGTCCAGCCGGTTTTCCGGTGGCGCCAGCGGACAGGTGGCGTAGGCGGTGAACGCGCACGGCGGGTTGTAGGCATGGTTGAAATCGATGCGCACGGTGCCGTCTGCGGCGGGCGCATCGGTGTCCAGGTAGCGCCCGGCCGGATAGCTGCCGCGGCCGCTGGTGCGGTCGGCGAAGATCAGGAACAGCGGCTGCCCGGGCGCACCGATCGCTTCCAGCCGCCAGCTTCGGCCGTCGCGCTGGAACTCGACCGCGCCGGCATTGGGCATCTCGGTGGTCAGGCCGGTGATGTCGACGATCGGCAGGGTCTTGCCCGGCGGGTGCGCGATGAAGCGCGCCTGCACCTGCCAGTCCGCGCCGCCCGGCCAGTACTGCAGGCCAGCGAAATCACGCCGCGCAGGCGCATCGGCATGCTTGACCCGCAGCGCGTCACGCGGCCCCCGGCGGATGATGCTGAGCTGCCCCTTGCCGCCATCGAAGGCCAGTAGCGTCGGCTGCGCGTCCTTGTCGGTGTCGACGCGGATGCGGCCGCGCACCGGCTGGCCATCATGACTGACATCGACACCGGCTTCAGGCGTGAACCACCACTGCGTCCCTTCGCGACGCAGCAGGCCCAGCTTGTCCGGGCCAACCGTCAGGCGGATGCCGTTGGTGGCGCCGCTGCCAACGAAATGGGATCTGTTCTGCAGCCAGTGCAGGCCGACCAGGGCCGTCCAGCCATCGGGCCGGGTCAGGTCCTGGTAGCGCGCCACACGCCATTGCTGCTGCGCGGCCGCGTAGGCCGGATCTTCAGCGACCGTCGGTGCCGGCGGTGTTGCCGGGCTGCAGGCGGCCAACACCACGGCGGCCAGCAGGCCCGCCATTCCCCGATAACGCATCGATGCTCCCCTCAACGTCCGCGCAGGAACCAGCGGTCGATCTCCGCCAGCGAAAAACGGGCCCAGGTCGGTCGGCCGTGGTTGCACTGGCCGGACCGTTCGGTGATTTCCATGTCGCGCAGCAGCGCGTTCATTTCCGGCACGGTCAGGCGCCGGTTGGCACGCACCGCGCCATGGCAGGCCATGGTCGACAGCAGTTCGTCACGTGCACTGGCCACGCGGCGGCTCTGGCCATGCTCGCGCAGGTCGGTCAGCACGTCGCGCAGCAGCCCTTCCGGTTCGGCATGCGCCAGCAGTGCCGGAATGCTGCGCACGTGCAGCGAACCGGGGCCAGCACGGGTCACCTCGAAGCCGAGCGCCGCAAGGGTTTCGGCTTCGCTTTCGGCGGTATCGGCCTCGCGCTCGCCCACCGCCAGCGTGATCGGCACCAGCAGCGGCTGCGACTGCAGGCCGATGCCATCGTGCGCGTTCTTCAGGCGCTCGTAGCCGATGCGTTCGTGTGCCGCATGCATGTCGACCACGATCAGGCCTTCGGCATTCTCGGCCAGGATGTAGATGCCATGCAGCTGCGCGATGGCGTAGCCCAGCGGTGGCACGCCTGCCTCGGCGCTGGTCACCGGCAACCCGTTCTCGGTCGGCATCGGTGGCAGTGCCGCTGCACGCTCGGCACGGGCCGGCGTGGCATACAGCGCGGCATAGGCAGCCGGTGCATCGGCCACCTGCAGGCCTAGTGGCTGCTGCGGTCGCCACCCGGAGAATCCACCACCACCGCCGGAGCCGGCACCCGGTGCCGGACCGCGCACCAGCCCGAAACCGGAGGCGCCCGCGCTCGATGCCGTGGCTGCAGCCGGGGCATCCGCCGGATGCACCGGGCCAGCACCGATCTCCTGCGCCGACATGCCGGCGCGGGTATCGGCCAGCGCATCCTTCAGCGTGCGATAGACGAAATCATGGACCAGCCGCGAATCACGGAAGCGCACCTCGTGCTTGGCCGGATGCACGTTGACGTCGACGCGGGTCGGGTCCAGTTCGAGGAACAGCACATAGGCCGGCTGGCGGCCGTGGTACAGCACATCGCCGTAGGCCATCTTCACTGCGTGGGCAACGCTGCGATCACGCACCGAACGTCCATTGACGTACAGGTACTGCTGGTCGGCGCTGGCGCGCGAATAATGCGGCTGCGCGATCCAGCCATGCAGGCGCAGGCCGGCACCGCTGTGGTCCACGCGCACGGCCTGGTTGGCGAAATCCTCGCCCAGCGTTTCGGCAAGGCGCGCATCGGAATACAGATCGCCCGGCTTGTAGCGCCGCGAGGCCTTGCCGTTGTGCGACACGCGCAGCTCGACATCCGGCCGTGCCAGCGCCAGCGAGCGCAGCCATTCTTCGATATGGCCCAGCTCGGTGCGCTCGGCGCGCAGGAACTTGCGTCGCGCCGGCACGTTGTAGAACAGCTCGCGCACTTCCACCGTGGTGCCCGGCGCATGCGCGCGCGGGGTCACCTCGCCGATCTTGCCGCCTTCGATCTGCAATGCCGAACCGTGCTCATCGTGCGCGCGGCGCGAGGACAGGGTGAAGCGGCTGACCGACGCGATCGACGGCAGCGCTTCCCCCCGGAAACCGAGCGTGGCCACCGATTCAAGATCGTCCAGATCGGCGATCTTGCTGGTGGCGTGGCGCGACACCGCCAGTGGCAGCTGTTCGGGCGCGATGCCGCTACCGTTGTCGCGGATGCGGATCAGGCGTACACCGCCTTCTTCCAGGTCGATGTCGACACGGCTGGCGCCGGCATCGATCGCGTTCTCGACCAGTTCCTTGACCACCGACGCGGGCCGTTCGACCACTTCGCCGGCAGCGATCTGGTTGATGAGGATCTCCGGCAACGGCCGGATCGGGCGCGGATGGGTAGCAGACGTCATGCGGGGATGATAACGGAGCGGCCGAGGGTAGAGTCGAGCCATGCTCGACTGACGGGCTGCCGACAAGGCCCAGTCGAGCGCGGCTCGACTCTACAGAAGGCAGCAACCCGCTTTCGGCGGGTTATTTGCTGCCGCCGGCCATGGTGCCGGCCGCGTCGATCTCAGCCTGGGCGCGGGCGGCATACAACGTGCCCGGCGGCGGCTGGCGGCTGAAGAAGGTGTGCACGCCATCCAGCACGGCGCCAGCGATCTTGCGCTGGTACGCCGGGTCCATCAGGCGGCGCTCTTCATCCGGATTGGAGATGAACGCGGTTTCCACCAGCATCGCCGGCATGTCCGAGGTGCGCAGCACCGCGAAGTTGGCGCGCTCGATGTTCGGCTTGTGGTTGTTGCCGATCCGCTTCAGGCCGCCCAGCACGTGGCCGGCCGCGTCTTCAGACGCCTTCATGTAGCCACTCTGCGCCAGGTCCAGCAGCACGTTGGCCAGGGTGCCTTCGGTCTGCTGCAGGCGCACGCCACCCACCAGGTCGGCCGCGTTTTCCTTGTCCGCCAGCCAGCGGGCGCGCTGCGAAGAGGCACCCTTGGTCGACAGCACGTAGACCGACGAACCGGTGGCCGAACGGTTTTCGGCCGCGTCGGCATGGATCGAGATGAAGATGTCCGCCTTGTTCGCACGCGCCTTCTGCGCACGCATCGGCAGCGGAATGAACACGTCGCTGTCGCGCGTCAGGTAGGCCTTCAGGCCCGGCGTGGCGTTGACCTGGCGGGCCAGCTCGCGCGCCACTGCCAAGGTGACGTCCTTCTCGCGCTTGCCGGTCGGGCCGATCGCACCCGGATCCTGGCCGCCATGACCGGGATCGATCGCCACCACCAGGTGGCGCATGCCGGCCTGCATGCGGATACGCGACGCATCGCTGGGCATGGCCGGACGCGGCGGCTCCGCCGGCGTTGGTGCCGGCGTTGGTGCCGGTGTGGGCACGGTGGCCGGCGGCGTGGTCACCACCGCTGCGGTGCGCTGGCCGGCGAGGATCGCGGCCGGCGAGGACGAAGGCGAGCTGGTGGCGGTGACGCCGGCCGCAGCAACCTGGGCCGGTGCGGTGGTCGGTGCCGGGGTTGGCGTGGCCGGTGCGGCGGCAGTGGCGCTGGCCTGCTGCTGTACCTGTGCGGTCAGCAGGGCCGTGGCACGCGCGGCATCGGTGCGCGACTGCGCGCTCTCGGCCGGCGTGGGCGCAGGCGAGGCACCCGCAGCGGGTGCCTGCGGCTGCGCGGCCGGCGGCGTCGCCGGGCGGCTGGCGGCCACGGCCGGGCCATCACCCGGCCATTCGATCACCAGCTTGGATTCATTGCCCTCGCGCTGCATCTGCGGGCGGAACGGCGCCACCGATTCGGCCAGGTCGAAAACGACACGGAACGTGCCCGGGACCGGCTGTCCGGTACGCACCGCCGTGACCACACCCTGCGCGGCCGGCATCTTCAGGTTGCGTATGGCGCTGGAGTCCGGGAAATCGACCACCAGCCGGTTCGGACCCGCCAGCGACAAGGTCTTGTAGCCACCGCTGCCAACCAGCGAGATTTCAGCTCGGGTACCGGTCGCGCCCGTGTTCAGCAGGACCTGGCGGACTTCACCCGCCCACGCACTGACGCTCGCCAGACCCAGTCCGACGGCGGCACAGATGGCGATGAGACGGTTCCCCGGGCGCATGGCTCAGGATTCAATCACCGCGCTGAACGGAATGCAACACCTTTTTCCTTAATAATCCGTAACCTGCCGGTGTTTGTTCTCGTCAGCCGACAGAAATGGCCTGCAAGTCGCCCCCTTGGGGCAGCCGTTCCAGCCATTCATGTCCTGCGTCGCTGGCCCCAGTGAGACGGACGCGACGCCCCTGCCCCTCGATCTCCAGCGCCACCACCAGGTCGGTGGGCGGCAGCGCGCCGGCGCCCCGTTCCGGCCATTCGACCAGCCACAGCACCGCACTGCCCTCGTCCAGACCGAGGAAATCCAGCTCGCCGGCCTGGCCGATGCGGTACAGGTCCAGGTGCCACGCCTCACCGCCACTGGCCAGCGGATAGCGCTCGACCAGGGTGTAGGTGGGGCTGCGGATCGCGCCCTGCACGCCCAGCGCACGCAGCAGCGCACGGGCCGTGGTGGACTTGCCGGCACCCAGGTCGCCGCGCAGTTCGATCAGCGCCTGCGGCGGCCGGGTGGCCGCCAGCCATTGCCCGAGCAGTTCGGTGGCGTCGCTGTCGGCAAGGAAGAATTCGGTCATGGGGAGAGGTCCGGGTTGGCCAGTCGCCGCAGCGGCACCAGCAGATCAGTAGGAAGCAGGCCGCGCGCGCCATCGGCGGCAGCCACGTCGCCGGCCAGCGCGTGCAGCAACGCACCCGCGGCCGCGGCATCGAAAGCCATCAGGCCCTGCGCGCGCAGGCTGGCGATGATGCCGGTGAGCAGGTCGCCCATGCCACCCACGGCCATCCCGGGATTGCCGGCGGCGATCAACCGGGGCGTTTGCCCTGGCGCCACCACGATGCTGCCGGCGCCCTTCAGTACCACTACGGCGTGGAAACGTTCGGCCAGCCTCTGCGCGCAGGCATAGCGATCGGCCTGGATTTCAGCCGTGCTGCAGCCGAGCAGGCGTGCGGCCTCGCCCGGGTGCGGGGTGAGAATGGCATCGGGCAACGCGCGCGGATCCTGCGCCAGCAGGTTCAGGGCATCGGCATCGACCACCAATGGTTTGGCGCTGGCCAGCACCCGCGCAAACAAGGCGCGTGCCCATTCGTCCTGGCCCAGACCGGGCCCGATCGCCACCACCTTCGCCTTGTCCAGCAGCGCCGGCAGCACATCGCCGTCTTCCAGTGCATGGGTCATGGCCTCGGGCAACCGGGCCAGCAGTGGACCGACGTGGTCGCGGCGGGTGCCCAGGCTCAACAGCCCCGCACCCGCGCGCAAGGCGGCTTCGGCCGCCATCGCGATGGCGCCGCCGCTGCCGTGGTTGCCGCCGACGCACAGCACGTGCCCGGATTCGCCCTTGTGGGTATTGGCGCGGCGTGGTGGCAACAGGGCCCGCAACCGCACCTGCGTCCAGTGCTCCGCAGCGGGTACCACGCCTTGCCAGGCCGTCGCGGGCAACTGCAGGGGCGCCAGGACCTTCTGCCCGCAATGATCCAGCGCATCGCCGGAATACAGCCCGCGATGCGCCACGATGAACTGCAGGGTCAGCGTGGCACGCACCGCCTCGCCCGGCACCGCCCCACGGTCGGCATCGACACCACTGGGAACATCCAGCGCCAGCACTGGCGCTGTCTGCGCGTTGAGCGCGGCAATCAGCGCCTGCGCCGTACCCTCCGGCGCGCGATCGAAGCCCAGCCCGAACAGGGCATCGACCCAGATGTCAGCCCCGGGCAGTGCGCCGTCGAAATCGGCGCTGGCGCCGCCTGCGGACCTGAACTCCAGCGCCGCACGCTGTGCCAGCGCGGTCGAGGGCGGCCTGCCCGGCAGGGCGATCACCGTCACCTCGCACCCGGCCTGCAGCGCATGACGGGCCAGCACATGGCCGTCGCCCCCATTGTTGCCAGCGCCGACCACCACGCCGATCCGCCGCGCCTGCGGCCAATGCTGCAACAGGCACTGCCAGGCGGCCTGGCCGGCCTGCGCCATCAGGCCCCAGCCGCCGTCGGCGGCCAGCGCCGAAGCCTGCGCATCAAGCGCACGCGCGGCAGCGGAATCGAACAGATCGGCAAGGTAGGCCATGCAGGGATTTTATACTGGTGCACATGTCCCCCGCCCTCACCCCTGTCGATCCGGCCCAGGCCGTGCAGCGCATCCGCGAACTGGCGCGTGCGCATGGCTTCCAGCGCTGCGGCATCGCCGGTATCGAACTGGGCGAGGATGAAGCGCACCTGGCCGACTGGCTGGGCCAGGGCCTGTACGGCACGATGGACTGGATGGCGCGCCACGGCACGCTGCGCGCGCGCCCGGCCGAGCTGCTGCCCGGCACCGTGCGCGTGATTTCAGTGGGCATGGACTACAGTCACAAGGACGATACCGAAGCCTGGGCGACCCTGGCCGATCCGGGCCGCGCTTACGTGGCCCGCTACGCGTTGGGCCGCGACTATCACAAGCTGATGCGCAACCGCCTGCAGAAGCTGGCCACGCAGATCAATGATGAAGTGGCACCGCTGGGCTATCGCGTGTTCGTCGATTCCGCCCCCGTGCTGGAACGTGCACTGGCACGCAATGCCGGCCTCGGATGGATCGGCAAGCACACCTGCCTGATCGACCGCCATGGTGGTTCCTGGTTCTTCATCGGCGAGATCTACATCGATATCCCGCTGCCGATCGATACGCCAGCCACGGCGCACTGCGGCACCTGCACGCGCTGCATCGATGTCTGCCCGACCCAGGCCATCATCGGCCCGCAGCGGCTGGATGCGCGGCGCTGCATTTCCTACCTGACCATCGAGCACGACGGCGCCATTCCCGAAGACATGCGGCCACTGATGGGCAACCGCATCTACGGCTGCGACGACTGCCAGCTGGTCTGCCCCTGGAACAAATTCGCCAAGCGCACCGACGAAGCCGATTTCCGCGCCCGCAACAATCTGGATACGGCGCGCCTGGACCAGCTGTTCGCCTGGGACGAGGCCGAATTCCTGCGCCGCACCGAGGGCAGCCCGATCCGCCGCAGCGGGCATGAGCGCTGGCTGCGCAACATCGCCGTGGCGCTGGGCAATGCACCGTCCTCGGCCGAAGCACTGGCCGCCCTGCACAGCCGCGTCGACGATCCCTCGCCGCTGGTGCGTGAACACGTGCAATGGGCGCTGGGCCAGCACACGGCGCGCTGACGTGCGATCCTGAGCTCCCGTTCCGCCCGCCGCACGCTGTTCCATGCAACCACGCAACAACGACATCCTGACCCCCAGCCAGCTCAATACCCTGGCCCGCGACCTGCTGGAAGGCAGCTTCCCGGCGATCTGGGTCGAGGCCGAGCTGGGCAGCGTGGCGCGCCCAGCTTCCGGGCACCTCTACTTCACCCTGAAGGATGCGCGCGCGCAGCTGCGTGCGGCCATGTTCCGGATGAAGGCGCAGTACCTGAAATTCGTGCCGCGCGAAGGCATGCGCGTGCTGGTACGCGGCAAGGTGACCCTGTACGACGCCCGTGGCGAGTACCAGATGGTGCTGGACCACATGGAGGAAGCCGGCGAAGGCGCACTGCGCCGTGCCTTCGAGGAACTGAAGGCACGGCTGGAGGCCGAGGGCCTGTTCGACCCGGCGCGCAAACGGCCACTGCCAGCGCACGTTCAGCGGCTGGCAGTGATCACCTCGCCGACCGGCGCCGCCGTGCGCGATGTGCTGAGCGTGCTCGGCCGCCGCTTCCCGCTGCTGGAAGTGGACCTGCTGCCGACTCTGGTACAGGGCAACGCCGCCGCCGCGCAGATCACCCGCCTGCTGCAGGCGGCCGATGCCAGTGGCCGCTACGACGTGATCCTGCTGACCCGCGGTGGCGGTTCATTGGAGGACCTGTGGGCGTTCAATGACGAAGCCCTGGCCCGTGCGATCGCCGCCAGCCGCACCCCGGTGGTTTCGGCGGTCGGCCACGAAACCGACTTCAGCCTCAGCGACTTCGCCGCCGACCTGCGCGCGCCGACGCCGTCGGTGGCCGCTGAACTGCTGGTACCCGACCAGCGCGAACTGGCGCTGCGCCTGCGCCGCACGGCCGCGCGCATGGTGCAGCTGCAACGACATGCGACGCAGCAGGCCATGCAGCGCGCCGACCGCGCCCTGCTGCGCCTGAACGCCCAGAGCCCGCAGGCACGGCTGGACCTGCTGCGCCGACGCCAGCTGGATCTGGGCCGGCGCCTGCATGCCGCCTTCAACCAGCAGCAGGAACGCCGTGCCGCGCGCCTGCGCCATGCCGCGGCGGTGCTGCGCGGGCACCATCCGCAGCGCCAGCTCGATGCGATGCAGCGTCGTCTGGCTGCCCTGCGCGGGCGGCCGCAGGCAGCGATGCAGCGTCTGCTGGAACGCGATGGACTGCGCCTGCGCGGGCTGGCGCGTTCACTTGAAGCAGTCAGCCCGCTGGCGACCGTGGCCCGTGGCTACAGCATCCTGACCCGCAGCGATGACGGTACCCTGGTGCGGAAGGTCGACCAGGTACAGCCCGGTGACGCCCTGCAGGCCCGCGTCGGCGACGGCGTGATCGACGTGCAGGTCAAGTAAAGGGGTGTTCGGCAGGGCTGCGCCCTGCACCTGCAGAGGCCTCAAGCCAAGGCAACGGCAACAGCAAAAGCTGGCATTCCGCGGGTTGGCGGGGCGGTGTCGGAGCGCGGGGACGCCGCAAGTACGTCCATGTAGGCTTGGCAGCCGCTTGCTCGTGTGCGCAGTCCTGCGCACACGGCAAGACCGGGGTTGGGCGTCCTGCCCAACCCGCCCGAGGCATGCCTCGGGCCCATGCGGCTGACACCCCGCACTCCGACACCGCCCCACCTCTGACAGATTCCGGCGACTGTTGGTAGGCGTCGACCTTGGTCGACACGGTAGATCCACGCCGTGCGTGGATGAATCTCTGTCAAATATCGAATCAATTCGGGGTCAGATCCGTTTTCCGTAGGAGAACGGATCTGACCCCACGCCATTCCGACAGATCGCGAGAATCTGTCGAAGGCGGGGTGGGTCCGGTTGCGGGAGTGTCCGCGGCATGGATGCCGCGGCCAAGCCCCCAGGGACGGGTTTACGGCGTCTCCCGCAACCGGACCCACCCCGCCACCCCACGGATAGCCAGCTTTTGCTTCGGCTGTTGCTGTTGCTGTTGCTGTTGCTCTGGCTTCGGCGGGCGCAGGGCTGCAAGCCCTGCCGAACAACCCCCTACTTTGCCTGCTCGCAGAATTTCTGCCGGTACTCGAGCGCCTTCGGCATCAGCGCCTGCAGGTTCTGGATGCGGGTACCCGGATTCGGGTGGGTGGAGGCGAACTCCGGCGGCGACTGCCCCCCACTGGCCTGGCCCATGCGCTGCCACAGCGGCACCGCCTCGCGGGGATCGAAGCACGCCGCTGCGGCCAGCATCAGTCCCACTTCATCCGCCTGCGTCTCGTGGCTGCGCGCGTAGGGCAGCAGGTAGCCGTAACCCATCGCCGACATCATCATCTGTTGCTGCTGCGCGTCCATGCCGCTGGCGGCGCCGGCCATCTGCCCGATCTGGGTCAGCTTCTGCTGCGCCATCCGCTGTGCACCATGGCGCAGCAGTGCATGGGCGATCTCGTGGCCCATCACCACCGCCATCGCATCACGCGTACGCGCCACCGGCACCAGGCCGGTGTAGACGGCCATCTTGCCCCCCGGCAGGCAGAACGCATTGGCCAGTTCGGACGGGATCACGTTCACTTCCCACTGGAAATCCCGTGCGAAATGCGCCGGCTGCACGCCGTGCTCCTGCGCCAGCGCGGTCTCCACCACGTCGACCTTGGCAATCAGCCGCTGGGCGATGTCGCGTACATCGCGCGCGATCGGTGCATTCGGATCCATCGGCCGTTCCTGCGACAGGATCTGCTGGTAGGCCTGCAGCCCCAGCGCGGTTTCCTGGCGCGCATCCAGGCTGCTGTCGATCATCACCTTCTCGCCGGTATACGGATCGACCGTGCGGTTGGAAAACCAGTAGAACACCGCATAGCCGGCCGCCAGCAGCAGCACCCACCAACGGATGTTGCCGAACAGGCCGCGCCGTTGCGGGCCTTGCGGCGAGCGGGAGAAGGGATCGTTGCGCATCAGGCGGTCTTCCGGCAGGGCCCGCCGGCTGGCGGGCACGGCGCAATCTTAGTGCGCCGATGCCCGCAGCGGGTGAAGCCGGGGCCGCTCAGATGCCGCGCACCAGGCGGAAGCCGATGCGCGCGTTGGTGGTATCCGAATCCTGCGATTGCCGCCAGGCCGCACGGGTCTGCTCGGGCGCGTTGGCCCAGTTGCCACCCCGGATCACCCGTGACCGGCAGCCCGGGTTGAACCAGGCGACACCATCGGAGGGCGCACGCCGGTAGCTGGCATGCCAGCAGTCGGCCACCCATTCACTGAGATTGCCGGCCATGTCGTGCAGGCCGAAGGCATTTGCCTGGAAACTGGCCACCGGTGCCGGTCCCCACCAGCCATCGCCATAGCCGATGAAGGCGTTGTGCCAGTGCCGTCCCGAAGGCGAAACATCCTTGCTGCCGGTGAAGTTGCCGGTGCCGGGCGGCGGCGTGCCGGCGTCGCCCCATGGATAGCGGCCGCTGCTGCCAGCGCGCAGCGCATATTCGAATTCGGCCTCGCTGGGCAGCCGGTAGCTGCGTCCTGTCTGCTCGGACAGCCACGCCGCGTAGTTTTCGGCATCACGCACGCTCACATGCATCACCGGCGAATTGCCCAGTGCGCGCGCGCCATCGTAGTCGGAACGCCAGTCCACACCGCTGCGGCGGATGAAATTGCCGCTGCGCTCGTCATACACCACCGAGTGGCCGCGCCGGGTTGCCCGCGGCCGCGCATTGGTCGACTTCACATAGCGCTCGAAATCGCCGACGGTGACCTCGGTGATCGCCATCGCAAACCCGCGGTCGAAGCGCACGTAATGCGAGGGCCGCTCGGCGTCGGTGGCACCGGGCTCGGCATCACCCGCGCCCATCTGGAAGCCGCCATGCGGCACCACCACCATCTGCGGACCGCGCCCACCATCGCGCATCGCGTCGCTGAACACCTGCCCGGGACGGAAGCTGCCGTAATGCGTGGCCAGGTCGATGCGTTCGCGCAACTGGGCCACCACCGCGTCCCCGGGCAAGGCGATGCGCAGGGCCTCGGCCAGCTTTTCGCGCGCCGGCTTCAGGCCCTGCGGCGTGGCCAGCTCGCGCAGGCCATCGTCGCGCAGCTGCAGCAGCGCCGCCGCGCGGATCTGTTCGATGCGTTCGAAGGCATCGGCAATGGTCGGTGACGAGTCGCGGACCTTGCTGGCTTCGGCCAGCCAGGTGCCGGCGCTGGCGAAGTCACGCACCCGCGCTGCG
This sequence comes from Stenotrophomonas sp. S4, assembly GCF_054187805.2. NCBI lineage: Bacteria > Pseudomonadati > Pseudomonadota > Gammaproteobacteria > Lysobacterales > Lysobacteraceae > Stenotrophomonas > Stenotrophomonas sp. S4. The sequence goes on from NZ_CM196188.1 coordinate 3,249,543, forward strand.
TCCTCGGCACGGCGGATCAGGCCACTCTCGGCCGCCGCCAGGCCCTGCCGTGCCCGGCTGCTGTGTTCATCCAGGGCCAGCGCTTCACGGAAGTTGCCGATCGCACCGTCACCGTCCTCACCGATCCGCCCCGAACGCAGGTCTTCCTCGCCGGCCCGGTTGTACGCCACCACGCGCTGGGCAAGCTCCACCCGGCCCTGCAGCGCGCGCACCTTGTCATCCTTCGGCGCCAGGGTCAGCAATACCAGCGCCTGGCGGCTGGCCTCGGCCAGCGCCTCGCGCTGCTGCAGCGGCCGGACCAGCAGGGCATCGGCCTGCTGCTGCAGGCGCTGGCGTGCACGCTGCAGGCCGTTGCGGGCCTGCCGGTCATCCGGGTCTTCCTCCTGCACCGCCAGCCACAGCGGAACCGCCGCGTCGGCGTCTTCGTACAGGTGCCCTTCGCTGAACGCCTTCTCGGCCGCGCGACGCAGCTGGGCCAGGCTGCGTCCCTGCCGATCGACCCGCGGTGGTGTCCACCGCTGCACATCCTCGGCGGCATCCTCACCGGCAATGGTGACGCTGCCCTGCCCCGCCTCCGGCGTCGCGTCCGCCTGCGAACCTTCCTGCGGCCGTGCGTCTTCGCCAGCAGCCGGACCCGGCTCCGGCGTCGCCGAGGGCGAAGGCGTGCAGCCGGCCAGGGCCACGGCCAGGGCGGTGCACAGCGCGGACGACAGCGGAAAACGCAAGCAGGATCTCCTTCAGCACGGATGCGGACCGACGTTAGGCTATTCTCCCCTGCCTGAGCAAACCCGAGTAGTAGGCCCTGACCCGTGGCAACCTGGATCACCACCCCCGCCGAGCTGGATGCATACTTCCAGCAGCGCCCGGCCCGCATCGGCCTGGACACCGAATTCATCCGTGAACGCACCTTCTGGCCGCAGCTGGCCCTGGTGCAGATGGCGGTCGGGCAGGACATCCTGCTGATCGATCCGCTGATTCCCGGCATGACCGAGGCCCTGGCGCCCTGGCTGGCCGATGAATCGATCATCAAGGTGATGCACAGCGCCAGCGAAGACCTGGTCGCCTTCAAGTGGGCCTGCGGCGTGCTGCCACGACCGCTGTTCGACACCCAGATCGGCGCCTCGCTGGCCGGCATCGGTGGCGGCATGGGCTACCAGAAGCTGGTTGCGGAAATCACCGGCGTGGCACTGGCCAAGGGCGAAACCCGCTCGGACTGGATGCGCCGTCCACTCTCGGAGTCGCAGCTGCAGTACGCCGCCGACGACGTCGAGCACCTGTTCGCGCTGCACGACGCCATCGATGCCAGGCTGCAGGCGTTGGGCCGCCAGCAGTGGCTGCACGACGACGGCGAGCGCCTGCTGGCCAGCGTTGCCAACGACGAAGACCGTTGGCCGCACCTGGCGATGCGCTCGGCGCAGTTCCTCGATGCCGCCGCACAGCACCGCCTGCTGCGCCTGCTGCGTTGGCGCGATGTGCAGGCGCGCAGCAGCGACCGCCCGCGCAGCTGGATCCTGGACAACGAACTGGCCGCCACGCTGGCACGCACGCCACCGGCCGATGCCGCCGCACTGGGCAAGCTGTTCGAACAGTTCCCGAAGGCTCCGCGAAAGCTCGCGGGCGCTGTGTGGCAGGCGCTGGATACGCCGCTGGCCGATGAGGCCGAGGCACCGCTGGCGCTGCCGGCCAACGACAGCAACAAACAGGCACTGAAGAAGCTGCAGGACGCCGTCGCCGAGCGCAGCCGCGAACTGGGCCTGCCGGACGGCGTGTTGGCCTCGCGCAAGCATCTGGAAAGCTATCTGGAACGCCGCCAGTGGCCGGCCGCACTTTCCGGCTGGCGCCAGCAGGAGCTGGAGTCGCGGCTGCAGGCGCTGCTGCCGGCGGTCTGATATCACCGGGCGCCGGGGCATTGCCTCGGCCGCCGTGGCATCGGAATGAGCATCTGCCACGCTTGCCGACACGGGCGCGGGCCTGTCCAATAGCGGCCCCGCTACTGTTGGATGGCTTCAGATGACAAATGGAATTGCGAAGGACGGTCTCTCCGTCGAGGACCTGGCCTGGCGCACGCAGGCGCGCACCGCGCTGCAGGAACACAACCATGCAGCGCTGGATGCACTGCTGGCGCCCCACGAGCAAGCCTGGCTGGACGGGGCGCGGACGCTGCCCGGCATCCGCTGGCGCCTGCGCAACGTGCAGGACAAGGCCCTGACCCTGGATGAGCGCCTGCAGCAGGCACAGCGCTGGGTCGCCGCCGCACCACACAGCTACTACGCCTGGCTGCGCCTGGGTGCGTGCTGGCAGGACGCTGCCAGCGAACTGCGCAGCGCCGACGTGGCCGCGCTGGTGGAGGACAGCCAATGGCTGGCCGCGCAGCTGGCCAGCGACCACGCCGTGTACGCCTACCTGCAGGCGATCCCGCTGTCGTCGCGGCCGGCACTGGCGCTGGATGGCATCAAGCGCATCACCAGCTACCTGCGCGAGCCGAACTGGCTGCTCGCGCTGCAGGCCGGGCAGCCAGCGCAGTCCGACGAGGCCGCATTGGCTGAACACTATCCGCAGGCGTGGCCGCAGGCACTGCAGCTTCTGTCGCGCTTCGGTGCACCGCTGCAGGAACTGCCCGACAGCCTGCCACCGCTGCTGCGCGGCCGCAGCCAGGACGACTTCGATGCGCCGCTGGCGTACTGGATGCGCCTGGTGCTGGAACAGCGCCCCGACGACCTGAGCACGCTGGAAGACACCCTGTACTTCCTGTACCCGCGCTGGGGCGGCAGCCACGAGGCAATGGAAGACTTCATCGAAGGCAGCTGGTGCCGCGGCCTCGATCTGGCGCAGAGCAATGCACTGCGCTGGCGCAAGGCACAGGACTGGCTGGCCGAGTCGCCACAGCGCGATGACAGCGAAACCGTAGCCGCGCAGGAGCGCGCATACGCACAGATTCTCGACTGGCACCTGGACCGCAACCTGCGCGCGGAGGTGCTGACCCAGCGTGCCGGGCTGCGCTATCGGCTCGGCCGCATCGAAGAGGCCGAAGACGACGTGCAGTGGGATGCGCAGCACATGCAGGCGGTGTTCGAGGACCTGCAGCAGGCCTGGGCACTGGACCGCGACATGGTCCTGCACGAAGGCCTCAGCAATCTCGAAGCCTGCACCTGGTTTGCCCACGTCGATGGTGCCGAAGCGCTGTTCGCCCAGGTGGTGGACTACGCCGCGCGCGAGGGCGATTCGGCGATCGGCCTGCTCTGGGCCGCGACGGCCATCGAGCATGGGCTGCTTGGCCAGAAAGCCGATCCGGTACGCGCTGCGCCCTTGCTGCAGCGCGCATTGAAGCTTGCGCAGCAGGACAACACCTCTGCGGTCACCTTCGCGGCCAACCTGTTCTGTGATGTCTCGCAGGCTGCCGGCCTGTCGCTGCTGCAGCGCATGGCTGAAGCGGGCGATGCAGGCGCAATGTCCGCACTGTGCGACCTGTACAAGGGCCGCCTCGGTGGCCGTGACCAGCCGCAGTTCGTTGATGCAGGGAAGGCCGCGTACTGGCAGGAGCGTGCGGTGGAGGGCGGCGACCTGATCGCCACCTACAACCTCGGCGTACGCCTGGTCGCTGCCGGTGGCGCAGAGAATGAAGCACGTGCGCGCGAGCTGTACCTGCGCTGCCTGGATGAAGCCGAGGCCGGTGAACGCGTATGGGGTCCGACCTGCCGCAACCTGGCCTGCCTGGCACTGGATGGCCAGAACGATGCGCACAAGCGCGAAGCGGTCGAGCGCGCGTTGATCCCACTGTGGTGGCGCGGCGATGACGACGACAAGGTGTGGGCCGCCGGCTACCTGGCCGACATCTACCACGCCGGCAACGGCGTGCCGGCCAATGCATTCCTCGCCCTGACCTGGCTGCAGCGTGCCAGCGAGATCGATCCGGAGTACGTGGACGTGGTGCGCATGGCGCCGCTGATCAACGGCGAGGGTCGCTGGTTCGGTGCCAGTCGCGCACGCAAGCAGCAGGAACAGGACCGCCAGCAGGTGGACAGTGCGACCTGGGCCCTGACCTTCGGCCAGCGCAGCCAGGATAGCGACCTCACCGCGGTCTGAAGCAACGAAAAGGGCGGCCCGTTAATCCGGGCCGCCCTTTGCATTCCAGCAGCGCGATGGCGGGACGACCCGCCACCGCGACAGCGCATTACCAGTTCATGTTCAGCGAGACACCGACGGTGCGCGGCTCGTTGTAGACCGCGGCCATGTAGTTCTCGATCACACCCTTGAGGTTCTTCTCGTTGGTGATGTTGCGCGCGAACAGCGCCACTTCGTAGGCACCGTAGTTGCCCGAGTAGCCGATCTTCAGGCCGCCCTCGAAGTCACCCTTGGAGTTGAACTCCTTGCTGTCGTACAGCACGAAGCTGGTGTAACCCTGCTTGTTCCAGTCGGTGGAGACGAACATGGTGCCGGCGTCGCTGACCGGGAAGTCGTAGCGGGCCGCCAGGTTGACGTTGTACTTCGGCGCGTTCGGCAGCGGGTTGCCGTCGATCTGGGCGAAGGTGTTGGCACCGACCTTGATGGTCGGGTCATTCACGGTGCACACCACCTGGCCGTTGAGGCCGCAGACCTGCGCATACACGCGCTTGTCCTTGATCTCGCTGTGCAGCAGGCTCAGGCCGGCGCTCAGGGTCAGGTTCGGGATCGGGCGCAGTTCCATGTCTGCTTCGAAACCGTAGGCCTTGGCCTTGTCAGCGTTGAACAGCACGCCATTGCCGTCCGAATCGTTGCCGTTGAGCTGGATGTCGTTGACGGTGTAGGTGAACGCGGTGGCGTTCAGGCGCAGGCGGTTGTCCCACAGGCTGCTCTTCACGCCCGCTTCCCAGGACAGGATGGTCTCGGAATCAGCGGTGGTGAAGTCGGCATTGAACACCGCCGAACGGCCCTGGATGGTCGGGCCGCGGAAGCCGCGTGCGACCTTGGCGTAGACGCTCACGTCCGGCGTGATCTGATACATCGCGCTCAGATCCCAGCTCGGGGTGGTGTCGGACATCTTGACGTCGGTGCGGCCCTTGTAGGTGACCACGCCAGCGGCAGTGTCAGCCGTCTTCAGCAGGCGGGTGTGCTTCTCGTCCTTGGTCTGGCGCAGGCCGGCGGTGACGGTGAACTTGTCGGTGAAGGCGTAGCTCAGCTGGCCGAAACCGGCCCACGAGGTGTTCTTGTTGCGCAGGCGCACCCAGTTGTTCGGGTTGCGGGCCGCGCCCTGCAGGAACCAGGCGCGCTGGTAGAAGTCGGTGGTGTCGCTGCCGTTGAAGTAGAACGCACCGGCCTGCCACTGCAGGGCGCTGTCGTCATGGCTGGCCAGGCGGAACTCCTGGGTCCACTGGTCCAGATCACGGATGCGGCCCATCGACTGGCCGTAGCCATTCGGCACGCCATTCACTGGGAAGTTCACCGCAGCCCCGCCGTCGGTGTCGCCACGGCTGTAGCCGGAGGTGGTTTCGTAGGCGGTGATCGAGGTGAAGTCGATCGCGCCGAAGTCGTAGCGCGCCTTCACCGAACCGCCGTAGGTCTTGTAGGCCTGCGGGTTGTTGTCGGCTTCGTCGTAGGCGACCTTGTCGCGCGGCACGTCGGTCTTGTTCGAGCCCTTGGTCAGCGCACCGCGCAGGAACAGGGTCGAGGTGCCTTCGTAGTCACGGGCATGGGCCGAGGCCAGGATAGAGAACTGGTCGCTCGGGGTCAGCAGCAGCTGCGCGCGCACGTTGCGGTCATCGAAGCCGCCCATGGCGTTCTTCTTCGGGCTGACGGTGCCGTCAGCACTCGGGCCCTTGTAGGTGTTGTCGACGTAGTCGTCGCGGTGCTGGTACAGGGCCGACACGCGGAACGAGGCGATGTCGTTGATCGGGCCACCGAAGCCGCCGTCGATCGACACGCTGTTGTAGGTCGCGTAGCTGGCGCTGACGCGGCCGGTGTAGTCCTGGGTCGGCTTCAGGGTGTCGAACTTGATGATGCCGGCGGTGGTGTTGCGGCCGAACAGCGAGCCCTGCGGGCCGCGCAGCACTTCCACCTGGTCCACGTCATAGACCGGGTTGGACTTCAGTACCACGTGTTCCAGCACCACGTCGTCCTGGATGATCGACACTGGCTGCGAGGCACCCAGGTAGAAATCGATGTTGCCCAGGCCGCGGATGTAGAAGCGCGGGAAGATGCGGCCGGTGGTGGTTTCCGCATACAGGCTCGGCACGCGGCCGGACAGCGCCAGCAGGGTGTCGTCGCCGCCGGCGGTGAAGTCGCGCATGCGCTCGCCCTGCACCACGCCGACCGAGACCGGCACTTCCTGCAGGTTCTGCTCGCGGTGCTCGGCGGTCACGGTGATGGTGTCCAGCCCGGTCGGGGTCGGCGCGCTGTCCTGCGCGGCGGCGCCGAAGCTGCCGACCAGGGCCAGGCCAGCACAGGCCAGGGCCAGCGGGTGGCGGCGGAAGGAAACGAAGGAAGACGACATACCCGACAGGCGGCGGGAATCGGAATGGGAGGGCATGGAATGCTCTGAGGAGGCGTCCGTGCGGCCTGCGCGAGCCGGGCGGCAAATAGGAGGAATACTGCGCAAGCGGCCATTATCCCCCAAATTGTTACGATTTCGTTGCGCGGCGCCCACGCCCGGTGAAACAGGCGGTTTCGGCACAGTCAGCCAGCATCGCCTGGGGGTCAGATCCGTTTCCCAAGGGGAAACGGATCTGACCCCGGATCTCAGGGCAACGGGGTCAGCGCGATATCGACCATCGCCAGCAGCCGCTCACGGCTGATGCCATCGCGGGCCTGTACCGAAATGCCGTGCAGCAGCGTGGCGAAGTGATCGCCCAGCGCCTGCACCGCCGCGTCGTCGGCCAGCTCACCCTGGGCCTGCGCCTGCTGCAGGCGCGCGATGATCGCCGCCGTGCGCTGGCGACGATGGCTGGCCAGCCAGCCCCGAACGCCCTCGCCGTCGGGCGAGACGCTGCTGGCCGAGGACACCACCAGGCAACCGTGCGGGCGCCCGCGCCGGGTGTAGGTCAGCACCGCGTCACGCAGCATCGACCCGATCGCCTCGCGCAGCGTGGCCTGCTCCAGCGCGCGCGGCGCGAAGCCGCCTTCGCCTTCCTCGTACAGCGCAACGGCTTCGCGGAACAACTGCTCCTTGCTGCCGAACGCGGCGTAGATGCGTGCAGAGGCGATGCCCAGTGCTTCGACCAGTGCCGACATCGACGTGCCTTCATATCCGTGCTGCCAGAACAGCAGCATTGCCTTGCGCAATGCCTGGTCCCTGTCGAATTCGCGCGGTCGCCCTGCCATCTGCCTGCCTGCTCCAGTGAGACGCGCAGTGTAACGCGGGTGTTGACCACCACGAGGGTCGCGCCTATTCTTTGTCGACCGACAAACAAGTGGAGAAACACATGCAGACCCTCAAGGGCCCCAGCCTGCACCTCGCGCAGTTCGCCGGCGACCAGGCGCCGTTCAACAGCCTCGCCGGCATCGCCGCGTGGGCCGCCGGCCATGGCTTCAAGGCCCTGCAGATTCCCGCATGGGATGCACGCCTGTTCGACCTGGCCACCGCCGCCGACAGTCAGGACTACTGCGACGACCTCCGCGGCACACTGGCCGAGCACGGCCTGCAGGTCAGCGAACTGACCACCCACATCCTCGGCCAGCTGGTGGCCGTGCATCCGGCCTACGACGAACTCTGCGATGGCTTCGCCCCGGAAGCACTGCGCGGCAATCCGAAGGCCCGCAGCGAATGGGCGCAGCAGCAGCTGCACCTGGCCGCCCGCGCGTCACGCCGTCTCGGCCTGCACGACATGGGCACGTTCTCTGGCTCGTTCGCGTGGCCTTACCTGTTCCCGTTCCCGCAGCGCCCACCGGGCCTGATCGATGCGGCCTTCGATGAACTGGCACGGCGCTGGCGGCCCATCCTCGATACCTGCGAGGACAACGGCATCAACCTCTGCTACGAGATCCATCCCAGCGAAGACCTGCATGACGGCACCAGCTTCGAGCGCTTCTTCGAGCGCGTCGGCCAGCACGAACGATGCCGCATCCTGTTCGATCCCAGCCACTTCGTGCTGCAGCAGCTGGACTACCTGGAGTACCTGGACATCTACCATCCGCTGATCCGCATGTTCCACGTCAAGGACGCGGAGTTCCGCCCCAGCGGCCGCCAAGGCATCTATGGCGGGTATGCCGACTGGACCGAGCGCGCCGGCCGCTTCCGCTCGCTGGGCGACGGCCAGGTCGACTTCAAGTCGATCTTCTCCAAGCTGGCCCAGTACGACTACCAGGGCTGGGCGACGCTGGAATGGGAGTGCTGCCTGAAGGACCAGGAAGCCGGCGCGCGCGAAGGTGCCGCGTTCATCCGCGACCACATCATCCCGGTCACCGACAAGATTTTCGACGACTTCGCCGGTGCTCCCATCAGCACCGCACAGATGCAGCAGATGCTCGGCATCGCCTGAGCCCCAACGGAGCATTCCTCCATGACCACTTCACTTTCCGCTGGCGCTGCCGGCGACGCTTCGCTGCGCCACCACTACCTGCGCATCGATGGCCAGCGCGTGCATTGCGTGTCCGCGGGCCACGGTGAACCCGTACTGCTGATTCCCGGCTGGCCGCAGACCTGGTACGCCTGGCGCCACGTGCTGCACGCCCTGGCCGAGGCCGGCTTCGAAGCGATTGCCGTGGATCCGCCGGGCATCGGCGAATCCGATCGCCCCGCCCACGGCTACGACACCGGCAGCGCCGCCGCCGTGCTGCACCGGACCATGCTGGCGCTGGGCCACGACCGCTACCAGGTGGTCGGCCATGACATCGGCATGTGGATCGCCTATGCACTGGCCAGCGACCAGCCGCAGGCGGTGCGCCAGCTGGCCGTCACCGAAGCAGTGATTCCCGGCCTGGCGCCGGAACCCGGCATCTTTGCTGCACCGGCCGACAACATCTTCCTCTGGCACTTCATGTTCAACCAGGTGGCCGATCTGCCTGAGGCACTGATCAGTGGCCGCGAACGCGCCTACCTGGAATTCATGTTCGACCGCTGGTCATACCGACGCGATGCAGTGGCCGCCGATACCTACATCGCCGCCTACAGCCGCCCCGGTGCGCTGAGGGCGGGCTTCGCCTGGTACCGTGCGATTCCGGAAACGATCCGCCAGAACAAGCTGCGCGCGCAGCGCCGGCTGCCGATGCCGGTGCTGGCGATCGGCGCCGAGCACGCCACCGGCGATGCGCCGATGCTGACCCTGCAGCCGCATGCCGATGATGTCCGCGGCAGCATCGTGCCGGGTTGCGGCCACTTCATCATGGAAGAAGCGCCGCAGGCGTTCCTCGCGCAGCTGCTGCCGTTCCTCCGGGAGGTCCGCCATGCAGCTTGAACCTGCGCTGCAGCAGTTCGTCGACGCCGTCGCGGCCCATCCGCTGCCGGAGGACCTGCGCGAACTGCGGGCGATCAGCGAGAGCGCGCTGCCACAGTTGCAGGGTGCGCCGCAGCCGGTTGCACATGTGATCGAACACACGGTGATCGCAGGCGACGGGCAGGCGCTGGACATCCGCCTTTACACACCGGAAGGATTGCCCGACGAACGAGCGCCGGCCCTGCTGTTCGCCCACGGTGGCGGGTGGTTCCAGTGCTCGCTGGCGGTGTATGACGGCCCCTGCCGTGCGCTGGCCAATGCCAGTGGCTGCGTGATTGTCGCCGTGGGCTACCGGCTGGCGCCGGAACACCCGTTCCCGGTTCCACTGCATGACGTCGCCGACGCCTGGCAGTGGTTGCAGGCCAATGCGGATCGCCTCGACCTGGACCCACAGCGCCTGGCAATCGGTGGCGACAGCGCCGGTGGCAATCTCGCCGCCGCCTGCTGCCTGCTGCTGCGCGAACGGGGCCTGCCGCAGCCGCGCCACCAGCTGCTGCTGTACCCGGCACTGGATGCCGGCATGGGCAGCGATTCCTACCGCGACTACGCCACTGGCTACTATCTCAGCGCCGAACTGATGCAGCGCTGCTGGCAGGCCTATCTGGGTGGTCGGGATCAGCCGCCGGCACTGGCCTCGCCCGCCCACGCAACCAACCTGCAGGCGCTGGCGCCAGCCACCATCCTCAGCTGCGAGTACGATCCGCTGCGCGACGAGGCCGAGCGGTACGCGCACCGCCTGCAGGCTGCGGGTGTCGACTGCACGCTGGAGCGGCTGTCCGGAATGATCCACGCCTGCATCCACCTGCAGGGAGTGGCCACTTCCACCGGCATGGCGGTACAGCGCGCCGGCGCCCTGCTGCGCCAGGCCCTGGCCTGAACCGGCTGGGGACGGCGGCAGATGCACGCCTGCCGCCGCCCCGGCCCGGCGCTTGGCAAGCCCGGCGGGCAGCGCTACACTGAAGCCCTGCCGTGGGGCCATAGCTCAGCTGGGAGAGCGCGTCGTTCGCAATGACGAGGTCAGGAGTTCGATCCTCCTTGGCTCCACCACTATTCAGAAGAACCCGTAGATCTCCATGATCTGCGGGTTTTTCTTTTCCGGTTTCCGCCTCAGGCCGGCTCCTCACCGCCGTCCTTGCGCCGTGGGCTCCGTGAGTGCGCATCACGCACCTGTTGATCGCGCTGACCTGGCCGCTGCCTGGCCACGTCGTCCTGCTTCCTGTCCTGGCGGCTTTCCTGCACCCCCTGCTTCGGATCACCCTGGTCGTTGTCTCGCTCACTCATCGAATACTCCTTCGCCGGTGGAGTCCGACGCTGACGCCACGCTAGAACGCAACGGGTAAGCCGCAGGTCAGTCCGGCGCGAACACGGTGTGCAGCCAGCGGCTTGCAGCCATCGATGAGGTACATCCAGAATCCGATGCAAACCGCATATCGGTACGCCATGCCCTCAACGTCCAAGCGCGTCGCATCATTCGTGCCGATGAACTTCAATCCGACCGACGGCAGCATCCAGCTTGGCAACCTGCCGGCACTGATCTGCCCCACCCTCTCGCAGGACGAGGCGCGCATCGCCTTCGCCACGCTGATGCATGGCGAGCGCGATGTCGGCACCGGCTACCACTGGCTCAGCCTGCACCGGCTCAGCCTGGGCGGTGCGCCTGCCGGCATCAGCCTGTGCTTCCACGGGCAACGGCTCGACATGGTGACGATGAGCGTCGATCTACCCGGTGCAACACTGGAAGACGGCTGGCCGACCCAGGCCGCGATCGATGCCGAAGTCGCCTTCATGCGCCGCACGCTGGGTGCGGCGCTGGGTTACAGGCTGGCCGGTGGCCACGCCCGCTTAGGCTGGGGCGAGGCCTGGGCCCGGTTCGACCCGAAAGGCTTCATGGCCAGCAGCGGCATCCGCTACGCGCCACGCACGTGACCGCGCTCAGGTACGGGTGATCGACACCCCACCCTCCACGCGCATCGCGCTGCCGGTAACGAAACTGCTCTCATCGCTGGCCAGGAACAACGCCGCATTGGCGATCTCTTCCGGCTCGGCGAGGCGCTTGAGCGCATGCAGCGAGCGCACGAAGTCGCGGGCATCGCCGGTCGGTGCCGCTTGCCGGCCCATCTCGGTATCGGTACCCCCGGGGAGCAGCACGTTGCTGCGCACGCCACGCGCCCCGTATTCGGCGGCGATCACCTGGCTCAGGCCGATCAGCCCGGCCTTGCTCGACGCATAGGCCGCCATGCCCGGGAATCCCACGGTATGGCCGACGAAGGTGCCGACGAACACCAGCGAGCCACCGCCGCGTGCCAGCAATGCCGGCAACTGCGCGCGTGCGGCGTGGAAGGCGGCATCGAGATTGGTGGCCATCACTTCGCGCCAGGCGTCCGCCGGGAACTCCGCCGCCGGCACGCCCGGGCCGAGCATGCCGGCATTGTTGAGCGCGATGTCCAGGCCACCGAAGGACTGCTGGGCCCGATCGACCAGCGCCTGCGCCGTGCCCGGGTCGGCCACGTCGGCGGCATGCACCACCACTTCGCCACCGGCGGCGCGAATCTGCTCGGCCAGCGCCTGCAGCGGCTCCAGCCGCCGCGCGTTGAGCACCAGTTTTGCGCCTTCGGCGGCAAAGCGCAGCGCGCTGGCGCGGCCAATGCCGGCGCTGGCACCGGTGATGAGAGCGATCTTGTTGTTCAGGCGCATGCTGGCGGTACCGGTTGTGAAGTGGCCGCCACGATGCCAAGCCTTCGGCCCGTCAACACTCCGTTTCCGGGCCTCACAGATGAGTGCAGGAAACGGAGTTTTCGCAGGGTCGGCACATGCCAGAATCCGGCCATGGACAGTACCGCCACCACCGCCCTCGATGCCCGCGTCGAACGCGTCTGCCGCCACCTTCAGACCAGCCTCGACGAACCCTCGCTACAGGAGCTGGCCGACATCGCCGGCTGCAGCCCGACGCGCCTGCATCGCCTGTTCAAGCAGGCGACCGGGCTGACCCCCAAGCAGTACGCCGCCGCGCTGCGCGCCGACCGCCTGCGCACCGGCCTGGAACACCAGGAGCGCATCACCGATGCCTTCCACGATGCTGGCTTCGGCTCCAGCGGACGCTTCTACGAAAACGCACCGAAGTTGCTGGGCATGACGCCCAAGCAATGGCGCGCAGGTGGCCGCGGCGAAGTCATCCACTTCGCCATCGCCGAAAGTTCACTGGGCAGCGTGCTGGTGGCCAGCAGCGAGACCGGCGTGGTCGCGATCCTGCTCGGCGACGATCCGGAGACGCTGTTGCAGTCGCTGCAGCAGCGCTTCCGCCAGGCCGAACTGGTCGGCGCCGACAGCGGCTATGAACAACTGGTAGCGCAGGTGGTGGGCCTGGTCGAGGATCCCACGCGGGGCACCAGCCTGCCGCTGGACATCCGCGGCACCGCGTTCCAGCAGCGGGTGTGGCAGGCACTGCAGCAGATTCCGCGCGGGCACACTGCCTCGTATGCCGATATCGCCGCGCGCATCGGCGCGCCGCGATCAAGCCGCGCGGTGGCACGCGCCTGTGCAAGCAATCCGCTGGCCGTGGCCGTGCCCTGCCACCGCGTGGTGCGCCGCGATGGCGACTTGTCCGGCTATGCGTGGGGCGTAGCGCGCAAGCGCGAACTGCTGCGCCGGGAAAAGGCCTCGACTGCCTGACGTGGGTGCCGACCTTGGTCGGCACACCGCCAGGCCCTCAATCCAGCTTCACCACCAGCTTGCCGAAGTTGTGCCCCTTCAGCAGCCCGAAGAACGCCTCCGGCGCCTTCTCCAGCCCTTCCACCACATCCTCGCGGTACTGGATGCGGCCTTCGCGCAGCCACTGCGGCATCTCGCGTTCGAAGTCCGGCCACAGGTGGTTGAAGTCGTGCACGATGAAACCACGCACGATCAGGCGCTGGCGCAGGATCTGGCTGAACAGTGCCGGCAACCGGTCCGGGCCAGGCTGCTCGACGCCGCGCTCGTTGTAGGTGGCGATGGTGCCGCACACCGGAATGCGGGCGAAGTCGTTGAGCAGCGGCAGCACTGCATCCAGCACATGGCCACCGACATTCTCGAAGTACACGTCGATGCCCGCAGGCACCGCCGCGCGCAGCTGGGCGGCGAAATCAGCGGCGCGATGATCCAGCGCCACGTCCACGCCCAGCGTCTGCAGATAGGCACGTTTGGCCTCGCCACCGGCGATGGCGACCACGCGCGCGCCCTGCAGCTTGGCCAGCTGGGCCACGGTCGCGCCCACCGGCCCGGTCGCGGCAGCCACCACCAGCGTCTCGCCCGGCTTCAGGCGTGCGATTTCATGCAGGCTGGAATAGGCGGTGAAACCCGGCATGCCATACACGCCCAGCGCCGCACTGAGCGGCAGCCCGGCCGGATCCAGACGGCGCCCCAGCGCCTTGGCCGGCAGCACCGCGTGGGTCTGCCAGCCCCCCGGCGCCAGCACCAGCTCGCCCGCGGTTACGTCCTCGGCCTTGGATTGCAGCACCTCGGCCACGGTCTGGCCTTCCATCACCGCCCCGACCGCCACCGGCGCGGCATACGACGGGCCCTCGTCCATGCGTCCTCGCATGTACGGGTCCAACGAAAGGTAGCGGTTGCGCAGCAGCACGTCGCCATCGGCCAGTGCCGGCAGCGCAACCTGTTCCAGGCGGAAATTGGCTGCACTCGGCGCCCCCTGCGGACGCGACGCCAGCACGATGCGGGAGGTAGTAGAGGAATCGGACATGGTCGGGTCTCTGCTGTTGCCAGCGTCGGGAAAGGACTGCCGACACTACGCCGCAGCCATCCCCGATGGCGGCCACGAAAACAGCGTTCCATTGCCCGGACCGGCGCGGGTCCAGCGCAGCCCTTGCCCTTGCAGCTTTGGCGATCGCGGCGACCTGCTGATTTCCACCGCAGACGATGATCGACTGGTCACGCCCCGCCCACGACGGAGGATCAAGCACTTGCGAGCGCGCAGACGGCAATGTGAAGAAATCTTGGCAAAACGCTTGCCGAAGGCAGCCGACCTCCGTAATATACGCGTCCTTGGCAGCGACCTCGCTGCAACGAAACATGTGGCCGAGTAGCTCAGTTGGTAGAGCAGGGGATTGAAAATCCCCGTGTCGGCGGTTCGATTCCGTCTTCGGCCACCACTTTCGAAGGCCTGCAGAAATGCGGGTCTTTTTTTTCCGGAAACCGCATTCACCGCGGTCGCCACACAATTTGGCCGAGTAGCTCAGTTGGTAGAGCAGGGGATTGAAAATCCCCGTGTCGGCGGTTCGATTCCGTCTTCGGCCACCATCTTCAGAGACCTGCAGAAATGCAGGTCTTTTTTTGTTCGCGCTTCGCGCAAGCGGCGGCCACCGCCGCCCGGTTGACGAAACATTTACACCGGCATGCGCGGCGGCACCTACGCTCCAGACTCCTGCCTGGAGCCTGCCGATGCCTCTGCGCCCCGCCCTGCTCGCCTGCCTGCTGCTGGCCGCCTTCCCGGTGATCGCCGCCGAACCGGTGCGCGCGGTCGAAACGCTGGACATCGACCGCTACGCAGGCCAATGGCACGAAATCGCGCACCTGCCGGTGTCGTTCCAGAAGCAGTGCGTGGGCGAGATCACTGCCAACTACGGGCTGCGCCGCGACGGCCGCATCAGCGTCACCAATGCCTGCCGCAATGGCGAGGGCGAACGCGTGGTCGCCGAAGGCGTGGCACGCCTGGTGGCCGGACACCCCGGCCAACTGCAGGTGCGCTTCGTGCCCGACTGGCTGAGCTGGGTCCCCCTGGTCTGGGCCGACTACTGGGTGCTGGCGCTGGACCCCGACTATCAGTGGGCGCTGGTTGGTGAACCGGACCGCAAGTACCTGTGGATCCTCTCGCGGCTGCCGGAAATGGATCGCGCCCGGTTCGAACAGTTGAAAGCCAAGGCCGAGGCCATGGGCTACGACCTCGGCCCGCTGCGGCTGATGGCACCGTTGCGCGATACGCCCGCCGACTGAACCGCCCCGCATCGGGCGCATTCCGCGCGCCCGATCCAGCGTTGCGCACGCCCGGCCGCCATCTTCACGCGCTACCCTCTGCGACGGGTCGCCACAGGCGATCCACAAAACCATACGCCGTAGTATGCTTACCCCAACGCACCCCCTCCAGAGGACTTGCGCCCATGCTCCACCGTTTCCGTACCGCCTTGATCGTCCTGTGCACCCTCGCCCTTGTTGCCTGCAACAACGGCATCGTCAAGCGTGTTTCGGAACCGGCAGCCAGCCTGCAGCAGCTGACCGTACGTGCCGACGGCAACTGGACCGTGGCCCTGCGCCTGCAGAACTTCAGCTCGATGCCGATGACCTTCGATGACGTCGCGCTGGCGCTGACCGTCGGCGACAACGACGCTGGCACCCTGCAGGTCAAGCCCGGCATCTCCATCGGCGGCACCTCCGCCGACGTCATCAATGTCGACCTCGTGCCCAGCTCGGCCGCGCGCCTGGTGGTGGCCGACGCGCTGGCCAGCAACCGCACCCTGGCCTATGGCCTGAAGGGAACGGTGGCGGCCACACCGCAGGAAAAGAAGCAGCGCAGCTTCGACATCAGCAGCCGCAGCACCCTCAACCAGGCCCCCGGCCTGCCCGGCGTGCTGCGCTGAACCCGCCTTTCGTCGCGGCGCCCGGCGCCGCTCTCCCCCTGCCCTGATCAAATCGAGACGTACCGATGAGCAGCTACACCGCCCCGCTTTCCGACCTCCGTTTCGCCCTGCACGACGTGCTCAAGGTCGAACCCCTGTTCGCCCGCCTGGGCTTCACCGACGCCACCGCCGACGTGGTCGATGCCGTGCTGGAAGAAGCCGGCCGCTTCAGCGCCACCGTGCTGGCCCCGCTCAACAGCGTCGGCGACGAGATCGGCTGCGTGCTCGACCAGGCCACCGGTGAAGTGACCACCCCGCCCGGCTTCAAGCAGGCCTACGACCAGTTCGTCGATGGCGGCTGGACCGGCCTGACCGCCTCGCCGGAGCTGGGCGGCCAGGGCCTGCCGCACACCCTGGGCGTGCCGCTCAACGAAATGATCAACGCCGCCAACCTGGCATGGGGTAACTTCCCGCTGCTCTCGCATGGCGCCATCGAAGCGCTGAAGCAGCACGGCGAGGCCTGGCAGCACGAGGCTTTCCTCAAGCCGCTGATCGAAGGCCGCTGGACCGGCACCATGTGCCTGACCGAACCGCACTGCGGCACCGACCTGGGCCTGCTCAAGACCAAGGCCGAGCCGAACGCCGATGGCAGCTATTCGATCACCGGCACCAAGATCTTCATCACCGCCGGCGAGCATGACCTGACCGGCAACATCGTGCACCTGGTGCTGGCCAAGCTGCCCGACGCCCCTCCGGGCGCCAAGGGCATCTCGCTGTTCGTCACCCCGAAGTTCAAGGTCGACCGCGAGGGCAACGTCGGCGAGCGCAACGCACTACGCTGCGGCTCGATCGAGCACAAGATGGGCATCAAGGGGTCGGTCACCTGCGTGATGAACTTCGATGGTGCGCAGGGCTACCTCGTCGGCCAGCCGCACAAGGGCCTGCAGGCGATGTTCACCATGATGAACACCGCGCGCCTGGGCGTCGGCCTGCAGGGCATCGGCCTGTCCGAGCGCGCCTACCAGAACGCACTGAAGTACAGCCGTGAGCGCCTGCAGTCGCGCGCCCTGAGCGGCGCCAAGTTCCCGGACAAGCCGGCCGACCCGATCCTGGTCCACCCGGATGTGCGCCGCATGCTGCTGACGGTGAAGTCGCTGGTCGAAGGCAGCCGCCTGCTGGCGCTGCACGCGGCCACCCTGATCGACGTCGCCCACCACGCCGAGGATGCCGCCGAGCGCGAGCGCGCCGACACCCTGGTGAGCTTCCTGACCCCGATCTCCAAGGCCTGCCAGACCGAATGGGGCATCGAGAACACCTACAACGCCCTGCAGTGCTTCGGTGGCCACGGCTACATCCGCGAACACGGCATGGAACAGCTGGCCCGCGATGCACGCATCACCACGCTGTATGAAGGCACCACCGGCATCCAGGCGCTGGACCTGATCGGCCGCAAGACCGCGTCCAGCCAGGGCGCCGGCCTGAAGCTGATGCTGGCCGAGATCGAAGCCTTCGCCAAGGAACACGAGGGCAACGAAGCGCTGGCCGAGTTCATCGGCCCGCTGCGCGCCAAGGCCGCCGAATGGGGCAAGCTGACCCTGGACGTGCTGCAGCGCGCGGCCGCCAACCCCGACGAACTGGGCGCGGCCAGCTACGACTACCTGTTCTATTCGGGTTACGTGGTACTGGCCTACTGGTGGGCCCGCAGCGTGGCCGCCGCCGACGCCAGCGCGCACGGCGCCGCCTTCGCCCAGGGCAAGCGCGAGACCGCACGGTTCTACTTCGCCCGCGTGCTGCCGCGCACGCTCAGCCACGCCGCCGCGATCCAGGCCGGCGCCGCCCCGCTGATGGCCATGGACGACGAGCGCTTCGGCGCCTGAGCCGGGCTGCGCCCGGCACCCGCGGTAGTGCCGGCCGCTGGCCGGCAACCGCAACAGCAACAGCTGCATCCCGATGAATGGCTGGGCGGCGTGGGCTGGCAGGACACGCCGTAAACCCATCCATGGGGGCTCGATGGCGCCATCCATGGCGCCAACGGTCCTGCCACCCCACACCGCCCGGGCCTCTGACAGGTTCACTCGGCTGATGGCAGGTGTCGACCTTGGTCGACACGGCAGATCCACGCCACGCGTGGATGGAAACCACCGGGATCTCTCTGGAGAAGAGCCCCCCTTTGTTAAGGGGGGCGCGCCAACGGCGCGGGGGCTAGGAGGGATGCGTGGGCATCCCAACCCGCCGACGGCGGGCTGGGATGCCGAATGCGCGGACCTGAATCATTGCGATTTGGGTATCGCCCTCCAGGCGATACCCAAATCGCAATGATTCAGGTATAAGCTGTTCTCCCGATGGAGACAGACACTACACGCTTGGGTCTGATCGAAGCCGGAGCTCCGTTTTCTGCTCCGGGCGCCGAAGCATCGCCCAACGCCACGACGCTGCATCGCCCCGGTTCGGTCCGGCTGCTCTCGCTTGATGCCCACGGACGCGTACTGGACTGGATCACCTGGCAGGACGCGGCGTGCCTCTACGCACGCGAAGCGGTGGCCTGGACGCTCGGCGACCCCTGCCTGCACATCCATGGCGGCACCAACCGCTTCAGCGGACTGCAGAGCGGCATGGACCTGCACCCGATCATCGCCGCCCGCGGCCACGCCCGCTCGCGCGCAATCGACCCGACGCCGAACCTGACCAACCAGGCCCTGTTCGCCCGCGACGCCCATCTGTGCATGTACTGCGGCCAGCAGTTCAGCCGCCCCACGCTCACCCGCGACCACGTCATGCCGCTGTCCAAGGGCGGCCTGGACTGCTGGGAAAACGTGGTCACCGCCTGCTTCCACTGCAATTCGCGCAAGAGCGACCGTACCCCGCAGCAGGCCGGCATGCCCCTGCTGGCGGTGCCCTACCGGCCCAGCTGGATCGAGCACCTGATCCTGTCCAACCGCAACATCCTGGCCGACCAGATGGCCTTCCTGAAGGCGCAATTGCCCAAGCGGTCGAAACTGAGCACCTGAACGCCCGAAAATGCAACCCTCACCGTCCTGTCACGGGCGGCGGCGTTTGCTTGCCCCACCCCCGTTTGAGGGCGAAAATGGGCGTTCAGAAAAAGTGCGAACATGATGATCGACTCTGCCCGCTATCCCCGCCTCGCGCGCATCCAGACGCCGGATGACCTGCGCACGTTCGACGAATCCGAATTGAGGGCGGTTGCTGACGAACTGCGCGCCTACCTCATCGAATCGGTGGGCAAGAGCGGCGGCCACTTCGCCGCCGGCCTGGGCGTGATCGAGCTCACCGTGGCCCTTCACTACCTGTACCAGACGCCGCACGACCAGCTGGTCTGGGACGTCGGCCATCAGACCTACCCGCACAAGATCCTCACCGGCCGCCGCGACGAGATCCACACCGTCAAGCAGAAGGACGGCGTCGCGCCGTTCCCGAAGCGCGAAGAAAGTGAGTACGACACCTTCGGCGTCGGCCACTCCTCGACCTCGATCTCGGCCGCACTCGGCATGGCCATCGCCCGCCAGTCCGAAGGCGACGACCGCAAGGTCGTGGCGGTGATCGGCGACGGCGCGATGACCGCCGGCATGGCGTTCGAAGCGCTGATGCATGCCGGCGGCATGGAGCCGGAACCGAACCTGCTGGTGATCCTCAACGACAACAACATGTCGATCTCCGAGGCCGTGGGCGGCCTGACCAAGATGCTGGGACGCGCCACCGGCAGCCGCACGCTCAACGCACTGCGCGAAGGCGGCAAGAAGATCCTCGGTGACAAGAAGAACAACCCGGCGCGCTTCGTGAAGCGCTGGGAAGAACACTGGAAGGGCATGTTCGTGCCCTCCACGATGTTCGAGGAAATGGGCTTCCACTACACCGGCCCGATCGACGGCCACGACATGCCTGCCCTGCTGTCCACGCTGAAGACGCTGCGCGCCTCCAAGGGCCCGAAGCTGCTGCATGTGATGACCACCAAGGGCAAGGGCTACGAGCCGGCCGAAGGCGACCAGATCGGTTACCACGCCGTGGGCCCGTTCGATCCGGACAAGGGCCTGGTGGCCAAAGCCGGGGCCAAGAAGCCGACCTATACCGATGTATTCAGCGACTGGCTGTGTGATGCCGCCGCCGCCGAGCCGCGCCTGTACGGCATCACCCCGGCAATGCGCGAAGGCTCAGGCCTGGTGCGCTTCAGCAAGGAATACCCGCAGCGCTACTTCGACGTGGCGATCGCCGAGCAGCACGCGGTCACCCTCGCCGCCGGCATGGCCACCCAGGGTGGCAAGCCGGTGGTGGCGATCTATTCCACCTTCCTGCAGCGCGCGTACGACCAGCTGGTGCACGACGTGGCGATCCAGGACCTGGACGTGCTGTTTGCGATCGATCGCGCCGGCGTGGTCGGCCCGGACGGCGCAACCCACGCCGGCAACCTCGACCTGAGCTTCCTGCGCTGCGTGCCGAACCTGGTGGTGATGGCACCGTCCAATGAAGCCGAGTGCCGGCAGATGCTCAGCACCGGCCTGCAGCACCCGGGCCCGGCCGCCGTACGCTACCCGCGTGGCACCGGCACCGGCGTTGCGGCCGGTACCGACCTGTCGACCCTGCCGATCGGAAAGGGCGAGCTGCGCCTGCAGGGCAGCCGCATCGCCCTGCTCGCCTTCGGCAGCACCGTGGCCGCCGCTGAGCAGGTCGGCCGCGAACTGGGCCTGAGCGTGGTCAACATGCGCTTCATCAAGCCACTGGATCGCGAGCTGGTGCTGGCCATGGCCGCCCAGCACGAGGGCTTGGTCACGATCGAAGACAACGTGGTGGCCGGTGGCGCCGGTTCCGGCGTCGGTGAACTGCTCAATGCCGAAGGCGTGCTGCGTCCGATCCTGCACCTGGGCCTGCCCGACAGCTATCAGCACCACGCCAGCCGCGAGGACCTGCTGGCCGAAGCCGGCATCGACGCGGCCGGCATCCGCGCTGCTGTGCTCAAGCGCTGGCCGCAGCTGGCCGCAGGTATCCCGCCGCTCAGCGCGGCAGGCTGAGGCCGATCGCCACCCGGTAGATTCACACAGGGCGCAATGGGCGCGGACAGAGTCCGCACCCTTCAGGCTCGAAACGCGTAGATCCACGCCATGCGTGGATGGCGGAACTCCGCAGGCCTGCCTCGGCAGGCACCCGCCCTCAGCCGTAACTGACCGCTTCGACGAATGCGCCGCTGGCTTCCACGCGCACGGCCGCACGCTGACCGGTGTCGACAAAGTGCAGGCGGGCCAGGGTCTCGGCGAAGTCATAGGCACGGGCGCCATCGCGGAACTCGATCGGCTCCGGCCGGTCCGGATGCAGCACGCGCCACTGGCGCTGTTCGCATTGCAGGCGGATCAACATGCAGCTCACTCCTTGAGGCAGCGTATCGATGGCGGCGCGATGCCCATGCCGGCTACGGCACACGGCATCGCTGGGATTCAGGGCACGCAACGTGCCCTGATCGCAGACAATACGGCGTTCAAAATGTGAGCTGTATCAGATTATTCTGATTTTCACGGGACAGAGCGCGGAATGCTCAGTTCACCTGGAACTGCGCCCGGCAGCCATCGCTGACCCAGATGCCACGGCGATCCCAGCCCCAGCTCTGGCCTTCGATACAGGCGCTGCGCGAGTCCTGGCGGATCAGGCGTACACCCCGGCGGATGCGGGCATCGCAGTACTCCTGGCGATGACCATTGGAGTGGCAGGTGACGACATCGCCGCCGCCCCACCCATTGCCATTACCCCAGCCACCGCCATTGCCGCCCCAGCCGCCACCGCGGCGGTACTCACCCACGAATTCGGCACGGCACCCCTGTGTGACCCAGACGCCATTGCGCGACTGGCCCCAGGTTTCGCCTTCCACACAGGGCGAACCGGACAGCTGGCGGATCAACCGCGCGCGGCCGTCCAGGCGGCACTCATTGCTGCGGTTCTTGACCGACTCGCAGCGCACGATGCCACTGCCATCGCGGCCGCCATAGCGGTCGTCGTCATAGCCGTAGCCATAGCTCTGCGCCTGGGCGCCACCGGCAGCCGCCAGCATCGGCAACAGGGTGCAGGCCAGGGTGCGCCAGGTGAGTGCCTTGCCCATCGAGATCTCCAGATGAATACGATGGCGCAAGCATCCGGGATTCACGGCCCGCCGCACAGAGGGGGGCGCAACGGCAGTTTTTCCCCATTCAAACAACGCAACCGGACCTGACTGGACCGCTGTGAGCTCATGGGCTCCCGTTTGCTGCCCCACTGGCCATGCCACCGGCATTGCCCAGGCGTTCCTCGAACGCATAGGCGAACAGCTCGGCATCATTGCTGATGCCCAGTTTCCTCATCGCCGAAATGCGTTGCCGGCTGATGGTACTGACGGTGCGCCGCAGCTGCCCGGCGATCTCTGTGATCGAAGGCCCCGACACATACAGCCGCAGAACTTCCAGCTCCTTGGGCGACAACACCGAAAGCGATCGCTCGCGCCCACCCTCCTGCAGGCAGTGCGCCAACTGGGGGTCCAGGTAGATCCCCCCGCTCAACACGGTATCGACCGCCTTGCGGGTGCCATCCACGCAACTGCACTTCCACACCAGTCCGCGCACACCGGTACGCATGGCCATGTTCAAGGTGGTGGCATTGGTGACCATCGTGACCAGGATCACCGGCACCTTGGGGTAATTGCGACTCAACGCCTGCAGCATCGCCTGGCCGTCCGAGCGGCCGACATCCGGCATCGAAAAATCAGTCACCACCAGATCCACCGGCTCTTCGGCCAGGATGGCCAGCAGGCTTTCTGCACATCGCGCCTCCGCCACCACGCGATGGTGCCCACCGGCCTCGATCACGATGCGCGTGCCAAGCAGGACCAGTGGATGATCATCCGCGATGGCAATTCGAGTGAGCATGCTGATTACCCGTCAATAGTCACGCCGCAGTGCGCAGTGGAGACGCTAGTAATCATTCCAGGTTACGTCAACTTAATAATCGCTCGCTGCAATTGATTTCATCGAAGCATAAACATCCGGCCAATTCCATTTGTTGCAGAGAGCATCAAAAACACGAATGGCACTGCAGCTTTCCCAATAGTTTCATTCCAGAAAGCCAGGAGGACCGCTTACAAAGTCACCTCCGATCACTCGCTGCCCTGGACATCCCATGGTCCGTTTCCGTCGTCAACCGTTTGAGGATCTGCAAGAGCCCTTTGAAGCAGAGCCACTGGCGCCGGCCGCATTGCCAACTGCCGCATTGCCGTTCGTACAGCAGTTGCGCCTGCACCTGGCAAGCGATGGCGCGCTGCCACGGCGTTCGGCCCATGCCGCGATCATTCATGACGGGGCCACCGTGTGCTGGCTGGACGCCAGGAACGACCGGATGATGACCACCGCACCCGCGCCGATCACGCTGACACTGCTGCAGAGACTACTGGGCGACGCAGACCCTCGGCTGAGCCTGGTACCGGTGACACAGGAGGTCTTCGTGCAGCGTGCAACGGTGTGCAGCAATGTTCCGCTGCGCTTGACGCTATGGAACGTTGCCCTGGTCACGGACGGCCGCGGCGTGCCGATCCCGCCCCTGCAGGACGGCACGAAGTTGCGCCTCCGGCGTTGGCCAGACTTCCGCATCCTCGCCCATCGTCCCGACCACTTCCGACTGTGCGCGCTGCTGATCAAGCAGGGCGCGTCCGTGCGGGCATGCTGCGACATCCTCGATCTGCCACGCCAAATCGTGCAGTCGTTCTTCAACGCAGCGTTCCTCACCGCCTATGCCTTTCCCGTTGTGGGCGAGGACGCACCCGTGCGCTCCTCGCCCGCCGACGGCCTCGTCAATCTGTGGCGACAACTTCGCATCCGCTGGAGTGCATGACCGTGCGTGAGCACAAGATCGTAGTGATGGGCCCACTCGGCGCGGGCAAGTCCACCCTCGTGCAGACCCTGACCCGGGGCACGGCCGTGGTGACGGAAGCCCGCAATACCGACCCTACCGTGGGCAAGCAATACACCACCGTGGCGATGGACTATGGCGACATCGACCTGCCAGGCGGCGACCGCCTGCGCCTGTACGGATCGCCGGGGCAGGAACGCTTCTCCTACATCTGGCCGATCCTGCTGGCCGGTGCAGAAGGTGCCATCGTCCTGATCGATGGCAGCGCCAGCGTGGGCGCCACGCTGGCCGGGCGGCATCTGAGAGCCATCGCCGACAGCGCACCGGGCCTGCCCGTGGTCATCGGCTTCACCCGATGCGGCAGCACCGATGATCCGGTACAGCCGCACTGGCAGGACTGGTTGCAGGACCATGCGCCACACCTGCCGGCATTGCCGCTGGACCCACGCGACATGGCACAGGCCGTCATTGCGATGGACCTGCTGATGAGCCAGATCGAATGCAACGCCATGGCGGCCACCCATGAATGACATCGGCCACACTTCGGCACTCGACGCGCTGGTACACGATGTCACCGGTATCCAGGCGCTCGTCGTTGCCAGCACTGATGGTTTCGCACTGGCCCAGGCCGGCCCGAAGAGTCATGTCGCCGATCGCCTGGCCGCGATGACCAGCTCGATGCTCGGCCTGGCCAGTGCGCTGGGTCGCGAACTGCACTTCGGCGAACTCGACACACTCATCCTCGATGCCGCCAACGGCAAGGTACTGATGCTCGCCATTCCAGGAAATCAACCGCGCCTGCTGATGACCGCATGCGACCACAGCTGCGTCATCGGCAACGTGCTGTGGCATGCCAAGCAGTGCGTGCGCGCATTGGCCAACACCCCGACCTGATACATGCCCCTCTCAGTACTCAGACGCCTCTTCACCCCCTCACACCCGCAACGGACCACTGAAATGAATATCGCCATCAACAAATGCCTGGACACGCTCATGCAGATCAACGGCGCGCAAGCCGTCGCCCTGGTCGACTTCGAAAGCGGCATGCTGCTGGGTGACGCCGGCTCGGGCGTGGACATGGAACTGGCGGCAGCCGGAAACACCGAGGTGCTGCGCGCCAAGATGAAGACGGCCGAAGCGCTGAACCTCAACGACAACATCGAAGACGTGCTGATCACTCTGGGTCGGGCGTACCACGTGCTGCGCCCGGTGTCGGCCAAGAAGGGCCTGTTCTTCTATGTGGTACTGGACCGGCAGAAGGCCAACCTTGCCCTCGCCCGGCGCATCGTACTGGACGTGGAAAGTTCGCTGGCGCTGTAACGCGAGGCAACGATAGACAGGGGATCGGAATGCCGGGGCTGCTCTGGGGAGAGCGGCCCCGGCCTGCAGTTGCGCCGCGCGCCCTTCTCAACCGCAGGAGCTGCCGTCCATGCGCCCTCGATCAACCACCCAGGCGACACATCACCCGCGGCACTACCGACGATGGACTTTGGTCAGCATCGTCGCCGGACTGACAGCCATCTACGCACTACTGCTGTGTGCGCCCCGCCTGGATGACGATGCCAGCCGAACCCGGCTTCGCGATGCGGCCAACGTGCTGGGCGGCGCCATCGCCGCCGTGGAAAACAGCTACGCCGAAGGTGATCTCACCGTGACCGACCCGCACCTCGGCCTGCCTGCCAGCGCCGCACACTGCGCGCGCCTGCGTGCATCGCTGCCCGATACCGGCCGCGCAGTGCTGACCTGTGATCTACACCAGGAGGGCAGCGTGCGATGGCGGCGAACCCCTGCGGGCGAATGGAGATGCACTGCAAGCACGGCCGATGTGCATGCAGTGCCGACGCCGTGCCCCACGGAGCTACGGCGTACTTTCTGATTAATTGCAAAACAATCGTGCAGTTACTCAACAGGTTCGACTTTACCAGTTCTTGAATATACCCACTGCTGCACACGTGATTTTCTATGGCTGCGCCGCGAATGATCGCTTCGTGGCCGAACCCAGGAAACCGCCATGTCACAGAGGATTATCATGAATACCGTACCCGGCCCGACACCCCGCGCAGGCACAGGCCCATCCCGGCAGAAGGGTTTTTCCCTTGTTGAGCTCATGGTGGTGGTGGCGATCATCGGGATTCTCGCGATGATTGCCCTGCCGCAGTATCAGCGGTTCTCGGCCAAGGCAAAGCTGGCTGGCGCGCTCGCGGAGGTCGCCGGCGGGAAAGTTGGCGTCGAATCCCTATTGGCTGAGGGCAGCGATATCACAACGCCTGCATCGATTGGCCTGCCCGAGACCAGTTCCCGCTGCGATGCGATTGCGGTAACGACCGATGTCACCAACGGAGCTACGAGCATCAACTGCGAGCTCAAGAACGACGCTGCAATCGGCAGTGGCAACCTGACCTTGGATCGCGACTCGGAGGGCGTCTGGCTCTGCAGGAGCGACATCTCGGACCAGAGCCTGCTTCCCCAGGGCTGCCAGGCCTGATCACGGGCGCATGCCACTGCGCGGACTGCTCAACCTGCCCACAGTCGCATGCGCCTTTCCATTGCGTGCGCCATCCACGATTCAACGTTGATTTCCTGATGCAGGAACCGATGAAAAAGAAAATATCAAAGGCTGGCTGCGGATCGAATCACGCACACCACCAGCGCGGATTCTCTCTGATCGAACTCATGGTGGTCCTGGCCATCATCATGATTCTCTCGCTGATCGCAGTCCCGCAATACAAGAAGTTCTCTACCCGATCCAAGCTGGCGGCGGCCCTGGCCGAACTGGCCGGCGGGAAGGCGGGAGTAGAGGCGTGGCTGGCCGAACGGGGTGATCTCTATGGCTCAGACAACCGCAAGCTGGGACTACCGGAGAGCAGTGAGCGCTGTGAAACCATCGCAACACGTATTCGTGCGGATGGCGGCCTCGAGATCGATTGCCTGCTGCGATTCGACACTGGCTACAACGTGGGGACATGGCGAAACAACCTGGTGCTGATCAGGGACTCGGGCAGCCATGAATGGCGCTGCTGGACTGCCATCCCCTATTACGACCTCCTGCCCAAAGGCTGTGGCCCCGACAATCCGTAGCCTGCATGCACACACTTCAAGCTGTTGACGCTTCGCCACTCCATTCAGGCAGCGGCGCCTGCGAAAGCCGGTCAGCCCCGGCCCCCACCCTCGTCATCGCCGATGCAAATCCCTGGGTCCGACGCGAACTGATACACAGCGCCCTCCCCTACCTGGGCGGTAAAGCCCTCGGCGAAGCACGCTCGCCCGCAGAGGTCCTGACCCAGATCGCCAGCCCGCGATGCAAGGCACTGATCATCGATCCCTGCATGCCGACTGTGGGCCAGGTCGACGGCATGCCACTGCTGCGCCGCATCTGCTGCCTGCGCAGGGATCTGCTCATCCTCGTCCTGGCCCAACAACCCTTGCGCGTATTGCAGGATCGCGCCCTGCCGGCGCAGATCGGTCATGTCTATGCCAAGACGGTCAATCCATCGTGGCTGAGCCATTTCGTAAGCCAGGCAGTGCGCGAGGGATCATCTGGCGTTACGCCACCGGCGCAGGATTCAGCCCGATAGCCGGCCCGGAGGCAATCGCCAACGCCTCGAAGTGCACGGCATCCACGCTGCTGCCCAGCGCCTCCACGCGCACCGTGCTGCGCTGGCCGGTCCGGCGATGGTGGGCGCTGGCCCGGCCAACCGCGGCGTCGAACGCTGCGGCGCCGGTGTTGAATGCTTCGGCCAGGCCCGCAGCGGGGTCCAACAGGGACCACTGCGCGGCACTGCACTTGACGGTAATGACCATGGGAGGCTCCTTGTGGGAAAAGGCGCAGGGCGCTTGCCCTTCTGCTGATGACGTCACCCTAGCCAGCCCATCAGGGTGGTCCCATCAGATAAGTACGAAAAACCCGCGCCAGTGCGTCAGAACCCCACCCTCGTCACATCCCTGAGCCCGTTTAGCCCGTTCATTTCGTGATCCTTGTCACGGAGTCAGCCTGACTTCACACTATCGTCATCAACAGGGGCCCCTTCCACATGCGCACCTTCTTCTCACAGCAGCGCTGGACGTTGCTGAAGTTCTATTTCGTGGCCAGCTATCTGATCCTGATCGAAGAGCTGGTCCGCGCCGCCGTGCACTGAGCGCTTGCCGCTAGTTTATTTGCGACACAAACTGTCGCTTTAGGCACGGAGCCCGCCCGATGAAAGCGCTATTTCTGATTCCCGCCCTGCTGGTGCTGTCCGCCTGTGCCAGCCCGGACAAGGCGGCGACCGCGCGTGCCGATGCCAACGCGACGTCGACGGCCACGCCCGTGGTGGGTGGTGATCGCGATGCGCATGGCTGCATCGGTTCAGCCGGCTACCAGTGGTGCGAGCACAGCCAGCGCTGCGAGCGTCCCTGGGAGCTGGCACAGGCACAGGGCCTGGCCAACACCGCCGAGGCCATCGACGCGTACTGCGCCACGCCGGCCAGCCCGGCGCGCAAGTGAGCACGCTCCGTCATGGCTGAATTGAGTCCCCTGCCCGACCTCGCCCGTGGCCGGTATCGCCACTTCAAGGGCGGCGAGTACGAAGTAATCGACATCGTCCGCAGCAGCGAGACACTGGAACCGCTGGTGCTGTACCGCGCCCTGTATGGCGAAGGCGGCCTGTGGGTGCGCCCCTACCCGATGTTCATCGAACAGGTGCCCGGCGAGCACGGCCCACAGCCCCGCTTCGCACGCGTCGACGGTTGAATCCACGCTGCCGGCCCGGGTCGGCAGCCACGGCGCGGTGGCAGGCCTGCGCTACAATCGTACCGTCCAGTCGGTTTCTTCCCGCCCATGTCCGCATCCCCTTCCCGTTCGCGCCCCAAGGCGCCCGACAGCGTGCGCCAGTCATTGCTGCAGGCCACCATCACAGTGATCGGCCAGCATGGACTGGCGGCACTGACCGTACAGGATGTCGCGCGCGCGGCCGGGGTCAGCAAAGGCGCGTTGTTCCACCATTTCAGCAGCAAGCAGGTGCTGGTCGATGAAGCCATCGCCACACTCATCGCCGACTTCGAAGCGCAGGTGCGCGGCCTGATGGAAGGCAGCCCCCGCCATGGCTGCTTCAGCCGCGCCTACGTACGAGCCAACTTCGATCACCTGCTGCAGCAGGAGCGGGACAACGACATCGGCCTGACCCTGGGCAACATGCTCGAACCCGCCCTGCTTGCCCAGTGGGGCGCATGGCTGCGACGCATGCTGGCTGAATTCCCTGATGAAGCCTCCGACCCGCGCCTGTATGCAGCGCGCTGCGTGGCCGACGGCTACTGGGCCACCGCCTACGGTCGTCCGCTGGATGAAGAAGAACGCCTCAATGCACTGGCCATGGCCGAGCAGGCCCTCAAGCTGTGCGACCCGCAGTGACCCGGAGCCCGCGATGAACCCCTATATCTACTTGGCTGCGGCCATCGTGCTGGAAGTGATTGCCACGTCGCTGCTGAAAGCCTCAGACGGCATGAGCCGGCTGTGGCCGACACTTGGCGCACTGGTCGGCTACGGACTGTGCTTCTACCTGCTGTCGGTGACCATGAAATCGATACCGACCGGCATTGCCTACGCCATCTGGTCCGGCGTCGGCATCGTGCTGATCTCGCTGATCGGCCTGGTGGTGTTCAAGCAGCGCCTGGATGCACCGGCGCTGATCGGCATCGGCCTGATCTGTGCCGGCGTGCTGGTGATCAACCTGTTCTCGCGCAGCAGCGCGCACTGAACCCGCTGCCGCGCGACAGGCGCTAGCTGACCTTCTTGGCCACGCTCATGCCGATCAGGAACAGCACCACGGCGATGATGATGCCGGCCCAGAACAGGAACTTGGCGATGCCCACGGCGGCACCGGCAATGCCGCCGAAGCCCAGCACGCCCGCGATGATGCCGATGATGGCAAAGATGATGGCCCACTTGATCATGTCAGTCCTTTCCCCGCAGGGAATGCAAACGGTGTGATCAGGCTAGGTCGCCGCCGATGCGGCAGTCGTGAACAGGCCGCGTGCGCGGCGTGAATCAGCGCGGCCGGAAGCGCAGCAGGGCCACTGCGAAGGCCAGGAACACGCTCCCCACCAGCCGCTCGAACCAGCGCCGTGCGAAGGGTTTGGCCAACCAACGGCGCAGGCCATGGCCACCGGCGGCATACATCACGTACCAGAACAGTTCGCACGTCGCGAAGGTCGCTACCAGCACGCTGTACTGCACGGCCTGGCTGCGCGACGGGTCGACGAACTGCGGCAGGAACGCTGCCGCGAACAACAACAACTTGGGGTTGCTCAGGCCAACCCACAGGCCGCCGCGGAACACCGTCCCCGCGCCGTGCACCGGCGCCAGCACGACCTCTGCATCGTTGGTCACCGGCGGTGCCGGCCGGGTGCTGTCACGCCACGCCTTGATGCCCAGCCAGGCCAGGTAGGCCACGCCGAGATAGCGCAGCACCTCGAACAGCATCGGCGAAGAATGCAGCAATGCGCTCAGGCCCGCAGCGGATGCGGCCAGCACCAGCAGCATCGCCAGCAGGCAGCCGGCCATCGCCGGCACGCTGCCACGAAACCCCAGCCCGACGCTGCGGCCAAGGATATGCAGCATGTTCGGCCCGGGCGTCCCGCACAGCACGAAGACCGTGGCCAGGAACCACCACCAGGTATGCAAGGCCATGCCGGTTTCCACTTCAGAAGACGGCACCAGCATAGGGCACCCATGCAGGATGCGGCACATACAGCGTGCGGTGGATGCGACGGTTACAGATGCCGGCGCCCGTGCACGGCATCACCATGGTCTTCTGTGCTGCAATGGTCCCCTCTGGCATGGAGCAGTGCATGAAGACCCTCGGCCTGATCGGCGGCATGAGCTGGGAAAGCTCGGCGCAGTACTACCGGCTCATCAACGAGGCGGTGCGGCATCGCCTCGGTGGAGCGCACTCGGCGCAACTGCTGCTGTGGTCGGTCGATTTCGCCCCGATCAAGCAGTTGCAGCATGACGGCGACTGGGATGCGCTGGGCGACCATATGGCCGACGCCGCACGACGCCTGCAGGCCGGTGGCGCCGAGCTGCTGGTGATCTGCACCAACACCATGCACACGCTGGCCAGTCGGATCGAAGCCGAGTGCCCGCTGCCTCTGCTGCATATCGCCGACCCGACCGCCGCTGCGATCCTCCAGGCTGGCATCCGCAAGGTGGGGCTGCTCGGCACTGCCTTCACCATGGAGCAGGCGTTCTACCGCGACCGGCTGCAGGAGCGTTTCGGGCTGCAGGTACTGGTTCCGGAGGCCGATGATCGCCGTAGCGTGCACGACATCATCTACCAGGAGCTGATCGCCGGCGTGGTCAGTGAACACTCGCGGCAGGTCTATGCAGGCGTGATCGCGCGCCTGGTCGCGCGCGGTGCCGAGGCCATCATCCTCGGTTGTACCGAGATCATGCTGCTGGTGCGCCCCGAAGACAGTGCGGTGCCGCTGTTCGACACCACCACCCTGCACGCGCTTGCGGCGGTGGACGCAGCGCTGGCCTGACCCTGCGCGCGGTCAGCCCTCGCCCTGCACTTCCAGTGCGGTGATCAGCCAATCGACCACCGCCTGTGAATCACACAGGAAGAAGATGGCATCGCCCGAACGCGCTTCGGTCAGCAGCCGATAGACGGTGATCGCCACCGCCGACTGGTTGGCGATGAACACTTCCGGGCTGCGCGGCCCCTCGCTGTGGCCGGCCACGGCATGCAGCGCCTTGCGCGCAGCCACGGTGGCGGCGGGGTCTGCGCTGCGGGTCAGTTCCGGCCCGCGCAGGCCCCACGCAATGAACACATGCTTGCCCTTGAACGTGGTGTCCAGGACACGCACCTGCCCGGCCTCTGCGCCAGCCGAGCGATGAATGACGGTACTGCTGATCAACGCAACCCCCTGTGGTCGTCGTGGTCCGCGCATCCTCCTCCACAAGCCGGCTGCACGCCAGTGACGGCAACCACAGGCGGTGCCGGCAAGCGTGGGAGACATGTAAGAAGGTGTAAGCCGATGCGATCGGATGTGCAGCGATGATAAGGGATGTAAGGCCCTGCATGGGCCCGTGCGCACTACTAAATCCCCACTGAGCCAGCGCCGGAACGATCCGTTCCGACAGCCTCGGGCTGGTCCATTCTTGCGGCCCGTTCCCCTGCCGAGGCTCTCCATGACCCATCGCCTGCTGCTGCCGATCGCCGCCTCTTCCCTGGCCCTGCTGCTGGCCGCCACCACGGTGGCCGCCCAGGATTACGACAGCGATCACATTCCGCCGCTGCGCTGCGAGTCGCAGTTCAACAAGACCCAGCAGTGCCCGATCGAAGGCCGCATGCGCCTGGCCAGGCAGCTGTCGGTCACCCGCTGCGTCGAGGACAGGAACTGGGGCCAGAGCCGCCGCATGCTCTGGGTCACCGACGGCTGTCGCGCCGAGTTCGTGGCCGACGAACATGGACGCGGCCGCTGGCCGGGGCGCGGCCGGGATGGTGACCGCGACGACGACGGCGAGCGCCTGGTCTGCGAGTCCTACGAGCAGAAGGACAAGGAATGCCGCATCCGCGTGCGTCGCGAGGTGCGCCTGGTCAAGCAGAAATCGGTGACCCCCTGCATCGAGGACCGCAACTGGGGCTGGGACCGACGCGGCGTGTGGGTCAGCGATGGCTGCCGTGCAGAGTTCCGTGTGTATTGACTGCCGTCCACACGCTGGCTGCGGCGGATCGGCAGGCACGGCCGAGGTGATCGATAGACTGGGCGCACCCACCCCAGGAGCCTTCGATGGTGCCGCCCGATCCCTCCGCGACAATGCTGCACATCCGCAAGGCAATGCTCGCCGATGTTCCCGCGTTGATCGCACTCGACAGCGCTGCGGCCCGTGATCCGCAACGCGCACGGCAGATCAGCGACTGGCAGGCCAGCGGTGGCATGCACGTGGCAGAACGCGCCGGCCAGCTGGCCGGTTACCTGGTCATCCATCGTCACTTCTTCGGCGAAGCCTTCGTCGAGATGCTGATGGTGGCGCGCGAACATCGCAGCCAGGGCGTCGGCGCCGCCCTGCTGCGCCATGCCATCGCGCTGCAGGGCCAGGGCAAGCTGTTCACTTCGACCAATGCCTCCAATGCCGGTATGCAACGCCTGCTCGCCGCCTCGGGCTTCATCGACAGCGGCATCGTGCATGGCCTGGACGAAGGCGATCCGGAGCTGATCTACCGCTTTGCCGGCAGCTGATCCAGATACGTAGTTACCTTGGCGTCCAGCAGGTCCATCAACAGCGGATCCATGCAGCGATAGTCGTCGGGGATGTCCAGGCAATGCAGGCGCTTGTGTTCCAGCAGGCGCGCGTACGCGGCCTGCAGGCGATGCTGGTGCTTGGCCTCCATCACGAAGATGACATCGGCCCAGCGGATGTCCGCCGGGCCGATGGGGCGTCGCGCATGCGGGCTGGTGCCGGCCGACAGCGCGGCGAAGCCGGGCCGCCGTCGCCACATGGCTTCGGCGGTCGGGCTGCGCAGCTGGTTGCGGCTGCAGACGAACAGCAGGTTGATCATTCCTGTTCCTGCAGTTGGCGGGCGCTGAGCACCGGATAGGTGAAGCCCAGCTGGCGTGCACGCGCGAGCTTGGCATCGCGCGTATACAGCAGCTTCCAGTTCTTTTCGGGCTTGTAGCTGTAGGCGGTCGTGGCGCGGTCGCCACCGCGGTTGCGGGCCTGGCTGCGACGCCAGGCACGGTTTCTTGCAGATTCCATGATGTGTTCTCGTAAGTACCGGGTTCAGCAGCCGCGGTAGTACGAGTGGCGCGCAGCATACACCGCACGCACAAAAAAGCCCACGCATCGCTGCGCAGGCTTCTTGATTCATCACAGTGGTCGGGACGGCCGGATTCGAACCGACGACCCTCTGCCCCCCAGGCAGATGCGCTACCAGGCTGCGCTACGCCCCGACTGATGCTGCGATGTGCCCGCCAGTGCGGCGGGCCGTGAAGTATAGCGGATTACGATGGAAATGGGATCAGCGGCGCAGCAACTGCAGCACTTCTTCCAGCTCCATGCGCACCTGCTTGATGATCTGGTTGCTCAGTGCCGATTCCTCGCGGGCATCGGGACCGTCCAGACGCAGGCGTGCACCACCGATGGTATAGCCCTGTTCGTACAGCAGGCTGCGGATCTGCCGCACCATCAGCACGTCGTGGCGCTGGTAGTAGCGGCGGTTGCCTCGGCGCTTGGCCGGCTCAAGGCTGGGAAACTCGGTTTCCCAGTAGCGCAGCACGTGCGGCTTGACGTCGCACAGCTCGCTGACCTCACCGATGGTGAAGTAGCGCTTGGCCGGGATCGGCGGTAGTTCGCGGTTACTGCCCGGATCCAGCATAAGCTTCCACCCTCTCCTTGAGCTTCTGGCCCGGACGGAAGGTGACCACCGTACGGGCGGAAATCGGAATTTCCTCGCCGGTCTTGGGGTTGCGACCCGGGCGCTGGTTCTTGCGCCGCAGATCGAAATTACCGAAGCCCGACAGCTTCACCTGACGTCCCTGTTCCAATGCTTCACGCAGCACATCGAAAAACGCGTCGACGAATTCCTTGGCTTCCCGCTTGTTCAGACCGACTTCGTCGAACAGCTTTTCCGCCATCTCCGCCTTGGTCAATGCCATTGCCTGCTACCCCCGAGTGCTGCCCGCTCAGCCGCGGATCCGGGCGTGGTGTTCACGCTCGATGGCAGTGACCGCCTCGGCCACCACCGCATCCACGTCGCGGTCCGTCAGAGTGCGCGACTTGTCCTGCAAAATCAAGCCCATAGCGAGACTCTTGAATCCCGGCTCGACGCCTTGGCCGACATAGCGGTCGAACAGGTTCAGGTCGCGCAGCAGCGGGCCGGCGGCCTGGCGGACGGTGGCCGCCAGATCGGCCCAGGCCACCTGTTCAGGCACCAGGAACGCCAGGTCGCGACGCACCGCCGGGAAGCGCGACAGTTCGCCGGCACGCGGCAGGCGGCGGGCGGTCAGCGGCTCCAGGTCCAGCTCGAAGGCATAGACGTCGGCTTCGATCTCCATCGCCTTGGCCAGGCGCGGGTGGATCTGGCCGATCCAGCCGATCGACACGCCATCGCGGAACACTTCGGCCGAACGCGCCGGGTGGCCGTAGGCGCGCGCCGACGGGCGGAACTCCAGCTGCGCGCCACTGGCGGCCGCCAGCGATTCCAGGTCGCCCTTCAGGTCATGGAAATCGACCTTGCGGGTCGGCAGGCCCCACTGCACCGCCTGCGCGTCACCGCAGACCGCAGCGGCCACGCGCGGGGTCTCCAGCGGCGCCGGCCGGCTTTCGCCGAGCGACGCGTCGCCGGCCTGCTGGGCGAACACGCGGCCGAGCTCGAACAGGCGCACGCGGCCGAGCTGGCGGGCGGCGTTGCGGCCCAACGTGGCGACCAAGCCCGGCAGCAGCGACGGGCGCATCACCGCCAGTTCGGCCGACAGCGGGTTGGCCAGCGGCACCAGGCCGTCACGCAGCTGCCACTGGGTCAGCAGTGCGTCGTCGACGAAGGCGAAATTGACGGTTTCCTGCTGGTCACGGGCGATCAGCTGGCGACGCACGCTCAGCGCGTCCAGCTGGGTCTCGCTCGGCATCGCCACGCGCGAGGCACCACCCGGCAGCGTGGTCGGGATCTGCTCGTAACCGTGGATGCGGGCCAGCTCCTCGATCAGGTCTTCTTCGATGGCGATGTCGAAGCGGCGGCTCGGCGCGGCCACCTGCCAGCCGTTCGCGGTGGCGACCACGTCCATGCCCAGCGCGCGCAGGATGCGCTCGACTTCCGCATCATCGATGGTAATGCCGAGCACGCGGGTGATGCGGGCGCGGCGCAGCACGATGGTTGCCGGCTGCGGCAGATCGGCTTCACGCACGGCCTCGGTGACCGGCGCCGGGGTACCGCCGGCCAGGTCCAGCACCAGTCGGGTGGCGTACTCGATCGCGGTGCGCGGCAGCGCCGGATCGACACCACGCTCGAAGCGGTGGCCGGCATCGGTGTGCAGGCCCAGCTTGCGGCCACGGCCCATGATCGCGGCCGGCGCGAAGTGCGCAGCTTCCAGGAACACTGCAGTGGTGGCGTCGGTGACACGGGTGTCGAAACCGCCCATCAGGCCGGCTAGGCCGACCGCACGATCGGCGTCGGTGACCACCAGGAAGCTGTCGTCCAGCGCGGCATCGCGGCCGTCCAGCAGCTTCAGGCTCTCGCCAGCGCGCGAACGGCGCACGGCGATGCTGCCCTGCAGGGTGCCGAGGTCGTAGGCGTGCATCGGCTGGCCCAGTTCCAACATCACATACTGGGTGATGTCGACCAGCAGCGAGACCGGGCGCACGCCGCTGCGGCGCAGGCGTTCGGCCATCCACAACGGGGTCTTGGCAGCGGCGTTGACGCCTTCGATGACACGGCCCAGGTAACGCGGCGCTTCGGCGCCGGCGTCGAGCTGGATGCTCAGCTCACGGCTGCCGGCCGCCGGAATGGCGTCGGCGGCGAACGCCAGCACTTCGCTGCGGGTGGCGGCGGCGACGTCGTAGGCGATGCCGCGCAGGCTGAAGCAGTCGGCGCGGTTCGGGGTCAGCTTGATCTCGATGCTGGCGTCCGGCAGGCCCAGGTAGTCGACCAGGGCCTGGCCGACCGGGGCGTCATCGGGCAGTTCCAGCAGGCCGGAGGCATCGTTGTCCAGGCCCAGCTCCTTGGCCGAGCACAGCATGCC
Organism: Stenotrophomonas sp. S4; assembly: GCF_054187805.2. NCBI lineage: Bacteria > Pseudomonadati > Pseudomonadota > Gammaproteobacteria > Lysobacterales > Lysobacteraceae > Stenotrophomonas > Stenotrophomonas sp. S4. The sequence goes on from NZ_CM196188.1 coordinate 3,286,135, forward strand.
GTTGGACTCGACGCCGCGCAGTTTGGCCGGCTTGATCTTCAGCTCGCCGATCTGCGCACCGACCATTGCCAGCGGCGCGACCAGGCCCGGGCGCGCATTCGGCGCACCGCAGACAATCTGCAGCAGCTCCCCCTGTCCGGCATCGACCCTGCATACCTGCAGGCGGTCGGCTTCCGGATGGCGTACGGCTTCGACGATGCGTGCCACGACCACGTGCTCGAGACCTTCGCCCAGCGCGGTCACTTCTTCCACTTCCAGGCCGATGGCGGTCAGCACTGCACTCAGTTCATCGCGCGAGGCGCCGGTCGGGACGTGGCTGCGCAGCCAGTTTTCGGAGAATTTCATGGTGTCACCCTGGTGGGCCCGGCGCATGCGCCTGGGCCTGCGTTGTTGAGTCCGCCGGGCATGGCCCGGCGCTACCTGATGCGTTAAGCGAACTGCTTCAGGAACCGCACGTCGTTCTCGAAGAACGCGCGCAGATCGTTGACGCCGTAGCGCAGCATCGCGAAGCGCTCCACGCCCATGCCGAAGGCGAAGCCGGTGTAGCGCTCGGGATCGATGCCGACGTTGCGCAGCACGTTCGGATGGACCATGCCGCAGCCGAGCACTTCCAGCCAGCGGGTGCTGCCATCGGGCTGCTGCCAGGCGATGTCCACTTCCGCGCCCGGTTCAACGAACGGGAAGTAGCTGGGGCGGAAGCGCATCTCGAAGTCGCGCTCGAAGAACGCACGCACGAACTCAGCCAGCGTGCCCTTCAGGTCGGCGAAGGTCGAATGCTCGTCCACCAGCAGGCCTTCCACCTGGTGGAACATCGGCGAATGGGTCTGGTCGCTGTCGCTGCGGTACACCTTGCCGGCGGCGATCATGCGCAGCGGCGGCGCGTGGTCGCCCATGTAGCGCACCTGCACGCCCGAGGTGTGCGTGCGCAGCAGGCGGCCGTCGCCGAAGTAGAAGGTGTCGTGCATGGCGCGCGCCGGGTGGTGCGGCGGGAAGTTCAGCGCCTCGAAGTTGTGCCAGTCGTCCTCGATCTCCGGCCCTTCCGACAGCTCGTAGCCCAGCCGGCCGAAGATGCCGGTGATGCGCTCCAGGGTGCGGGTGATCGGATGCAGGCCGGCACGGTCGCCGTTGCGGCCCGGCAGGGTGATGTCGATGGTTTCGGCGGCCAGGCGCGCATCCAGTGCCGCGTCTTCCAGCAGCGCCTTGCGCTCGCCCAGCGCGCGGGTCAGCGCGTCGCGGGCCTGGTTGATCGCTTCACCGGCGGCCTTGCGCTCGTCGGCCGGCAGGGCGCCGAGCTGCTTGAGCTGCGAGGTGATGCTGCCACTCTTGCCAAGCAGGGCCACGCGCAGCTGTTCCAGCACGTCGGGGCTCTGGGCGGCGGCCACATCGGCCAGCGCCTGGGTGGTGAGGGATTGGATGTCGCTCATGGGGGGCCGGAACTCCAGTCGATCTGCCATCGCGATGCGCGAAGGGCCGACCCCTGTCGCCACCGCCGTCCCCGCGCTGCCGCTGTGGCCTCGCCGGGACCCAAAAAAGAATGGGGAAGGACTTGCGCCCTTCCCCATGCATTGCCTTGACCTGACACCGTTCCGAGTGAACGGTTACGGCATCGGGAAGGACTTATGCCGCCAGCGCGCCCTTGGCCTTTTCGGCCAGCGCAGCAAAACCAGCTGCGTCGTGCACGGCGATGTCAGCCAGGACCTTGCGATCCAGGGTGATGCCGGCCTTCAGCAGACCGTTCATGAAGCGGCTGTAGCTCAGGCCGTTGATGCGGGCAGCCGCATTGATACGGGTGATCCACAGCGAACGGAAGTTGCGCTTCTTCTGCTTACGGCCGATGTAGGCGTACTGCTGTGCCTTGATGACCGCCTGCTTGGCGACGCGGAAGACCTTGCGACGGGCGTTGTAATAGCCCTTGGCGAGATCCAGAATCTTCTTGTGGCGGCGACGCGCCTGTACGCCACGCTTAACTCGTGCCATTTTTCAGTTCCTCAGAGGTAAGGGAGCATGCGGTCCAGACGGCCGGCGTCTTCTGCACGGACATGGCCCGTCTGACGCAGATTACGCTTACGCTTGGTCGCTTTCTTCGTGAGGATGTGGCTACGGTTGGCGTGGCCGCACTTGTACTTGCCCGAGGCGGTCTTGCGGAAACGCTTGGCCGCTGCCCGGTTGGTCTTGATCTTGGGCATTGCAATGTCCTTGATGGGATATGACCCTGGTTTCTGACTGATCTGGCGGCGGCCTGGGCCGCTCTTTCCGTCCTGCCATGATCGGCGTACGACCCGTCCTGGGTGGGTCGAGCCGGGCATGATACAGGCAAAACCGCCCTGCCACCAGCCCCTGCAACCCTTTCGCCGGCAATTCACCGGCTTCCTGCAAAAGCAAAGGGACGCCCATGGCGTCCCTTTACCCTGAACCATTCAGCCAGGCGCCCCGGAAGGCGGCCCGTCAGGCCTCAGGTCTTCTTCTTCGGCGCGATCATCATGACCATCTGACGCCCTTCCAGGCGCGGACGGGATTCAATGACGATGTCCTCACCCAGATCGGTCTCGATCCGGTTGGCCATTTCGCGACCCAGTTCCTGGTGGCTCATTTCACGGCCACGGAAACGGATGTTGACCTTGATCTTGTCACCATCTTCAAGGAACCCGCGCATCTTGCGCAGCTTGATCTGGTAGTCGCCCTCGTCCGTGACCGGACGGAACTTCACTTCCTTGATCTCGACCTGCTTGGTCTTCTTCTTGGCCTCGCTGGCCTTCTTCTGCGCTTCGAACTTGAACTTGCCGAAGTCCATGATCTTGCAGACCGGCGGATCGGCCTGCGGCTGGATTTCGACCAGGTCCAGGCCTTCATCTTCGGCCATGGACAGCGCTTCGTCGCGCGACAACACGCCGATCATTTCTCCGTCACTGCCGATCACGCGGACGCGCGGCACACGGATTTCCTGATTCTTGCGGTTCTGTTTGTTGTCAGGGGTGCTGATATTACGTTCTCCCAAGGGTATCGAACCGGTCCGGGTGCCTGTGCCCCCGGACCGGACCTTTGCTTACGCGCCCTCGGCGTGGAGCCGCTCGATGAAGGCCTGCAGGCTCATGCTGCCCAGGTCTTCGCCAGAACGCGTACGCACCGCTACAGCGCCGTTTTCCTTCTCGCGGTCACCAATGACCAGCAGGTACGGCACGCGCTGCAACGTATGCTCGCGGATTTTATAGCCGATCTTCTCGTTACGCAAATCCGAGCTGACGCGGAAGCCTTGCTCCGCAAGGGTTTTGGTCACGCCCGAGACGTATTCAGCCTGAGCGTCGGTGATGTTGGCCACCACCACCTGGGTCGGCGCCAGCCAGGCCGGGAACTGGCCGGCGTGGTGCTCGATCAGGATGCCCAGGAAGCGCTCCATCGAGCCGACGATGGCCCGGTGCAGCATGACCGGGTGCTTCTTCTGGCTGTTTTCGTCCACGTACTCGGCACCCAAGCGGCCCGGCATCATGAAGTCGACCTGCATGGTGCCCAGCTGCCAGGTGCGGCCGATGGCGTCCTTCAGGTGGTACTCGATCTTCGGGCCATAGAAGGCGCCCTCGCCCGGCAGCTCCTGCCATTCCACGCCACAGCTGGACAGCGCCGAGCGCAGCGCGCCCTCGGCCTTGTCCCAGGTGGCGTCGTCGCCCAGACGCGATTCCGGGCGCAGCGCGATCTTGATCTGGATCTCATCGAAGCCGAAGTGCTGGTAGACCGCCAGCGCCTGCTGGTGGAACGCGGTCACTTCCGACTCGATCTGGCTCTCGGTGCAGAACACATGGCCGTCGTCCTGGGTGAAACCACGCACGCGCAGGATGCCGTGCAGCGCGCCGGACGGCTCGTTGCGGTGGCAGGAACCGAACTCACCGTAGCGGATCGGCAGGTCGCGATAGCTGTGCAGGCCCTGGTTGAACACCTGCACATGGCCCGGGCAGTTCATCGGCTTGACCGCGTAGGTACGCTTCTCCGACTCGGTGAAGAACATGTTGTCCTGGTAGTTGTCCCAGTGGCCGGACTTCTTCCACAGGCTCACGTCCAGGATCTGCGGGCAACGCACTTCGCCATAGCCGCTGCTGCGGTAGACCTTGCGCATGTACTGCTCGACCACCTGCCACAGCGCCCAGCCCTTCGGGTGCCAGAACACCAGGCCCGGGGCCTCTTCCTGCAGGTGGAACAGGTCCTGCTGCTTGCCGATGCGGCGGTGGTCGCGCATCTCGGCTTCCTCGATGCGCTTGATGTACGCCTCGAGTTGCTTCTTGTCGGCCCAGGCGGTGCCATAGATGCGCTGCAGCTGCTCGTTCTGCGCGTCGCCGCGCCAGTAGGCGCCGGAGATGCGGGTCAGCTTGAAGGCCTTCAGGAAGCGCGTGTTCGGCACGTGCGGGCCGCGGCACATGTCCACGTATTCCTGGTGGTAGTACATGCCCATCGCCTGGATGTCGTCGGACATATCCTCGATCAGGCGCAGCTTGTAGTCCTCGCCACGGGCCTTGAAGATCTCGATCACTTCGGCGCGCGGCGTCACCTTCTTGATGACGTCGTAGTCCTGGGCGATCAGCTCACCCATGCGCTTCTCGATCGCGGCCATGTCGTCCGGGGTGAACGGGCGCTCGGAGTAGATGTCGTAGTAGAAGCCCTCGGCGATCACCGGGCCGATCACCATCTTCACGTCCGGGTACAGCTGCTTGACGGCGTGGCCAACCAGGTGGGCGCAGGAGTGGCGGATGATCTCCACGCCCTCCTCGTCCTTGGCGGTGATGATGCGCAGGCTGGCATCGTGGTCGATGACGTCACTGGCATCGACCAGCACGCCATCGACCGAACCGGCGATGGTGGCCTTGGCCAGGCCGGCACCGATCGACTGGGCGACGTCCATGACGCTGACGGGATTTTCGAACTCGCGGCGGCTGCCGTCGGGAAGGGTAATGTTGATCATCGCATTGGCTTCGTGCGGGGCCCGCGGGGCGGGCTGGAAAGCGTTCCCGGGCCATTGCCCGGGCAATAAAAAAGCGCCGCGAGGGCGCCTGGAACACAGGGCCTTCGGGGGCAGGTCAACAGTGGGCGGTGGTAGTGCTCATGTCGCACGCTCGGCCGGCGCTGGGCGCGGGCCACCTTGTTCCAGTCAGGGTTCTGCGACGATCTTAAACCAGCGCACCGGAAAGCCCAAGGGCTACCGTACGGTCCGCTGAATGGCCAGCGCTGGCGGCGTGAAAACGCAATGATTACCATGTCCGCGCAGCCCGCCCCGTGCCAGCCTGCCCGCTTTCCCCCAGGACCTCGTGATGCGCCACCCGCTCCGACCGGCTCCCGCCGGCCCCGCCCGTGTCCCGCGTTCGCCGGCCCGCTGCCAAGGCGGCCGCCCGCAATGATCACCGTCGGCCTTTCCACGCTGGGCTTCTGCAGCCTGGGCATGCTGGCGGCGATGTTCTCGGTGCTGGCGTTCTATGCCGCCTCGCCGCACTGCCGCTGGCCGCGCCTGCGCCGCGCCGGCCGCCTCGGCCGCCAGATCGGCCTGGTCGCTGCCGCTGCCGCGTTGTGGCTGTGGATGGCCGAACTCGGCTTTGCTGCTGGCCTGGTGGCGATGCTGTGCACCTGGATGCTGGCCGCGATGCTGCTGCCCGCCCTGGCCGCCTGGCATCGCCCGGGCACGGAGTCGCCCTGATGTGGCCGCGCGCCTTCGCCGGCATCGTGGCCGGCTTCTTCCTGGCCGCGGCCGTGACCGGGCTGGTGACCTGGCTGCCGCCAGGCCCCTGGCAGAACGCGCTGGTGCCCAGCCTGATCACGTTCATCCCGCTGTGGATGCTGGCTGCCCTGTGGGCGTTCAGCTTCCGCAGCGCACTGCGCGCCTGGGTGACACTGGCCGGCAGCGCTGCGGCCGGCTTCGCCGTGCTGACGCTGCTGCGCCTGACCGGCGCGGTGCAATGAGACCCACCCCATGAAGTTCAGCTCGCAGACCCTGCGTACGTTCACCACCCTGCACACCTGGGTCGGCCTGGTTGCTGGCTTCGGCCTGTTCGTGGCCTTCTACGCGGGTGCGCTGACCCTGTTCCACCACGACCTGCCGCTGTGGCAGACCCCGGGTGCAGCCACCGCGTTGCCGGCGGGCCTGGACGACGCGCAGTACCTGCTGGAAGACGTGCTGACGACACACCCGGAAGCCCGCCGCCACGTCGGCATGACTTTCCCCGGCGCCGAGCATCCACAACCACTGGCCTACTGGCAGGCCGATGACGGCAGCTGGCGCTATGCCTGGCCGGGTCAGATCGCCGGCAGCCCGACGCCGCCACAGACCGGGCTGGCCGAACTGGTCAACGAACTGCATTACAGCCTCGGACTGCCGGTGGCCGGTATCTACGTGATGGGCATCGTCAGCCTGCTGTATGGCATGGCGCTGCTGAGCGGCCTGGTGATCCACCTGCCGAAGCTGTTCGGCGACCTGTTCGCGCTGCGCCCGGGCCGCAACCTGAAGCAACTATGGCAGGACGCGCACAACGTGATCGGCGTGCTCAGCCTGCCCTTCCACCTCATGTTCGCGGTCACTGGCGCCCTGCTCTGCCTGGTGTTCGTGCAGATGGCCCTGCTCAACCCGCTGATCTACGACGGCAAGGCCCTGCAGGCGGTACCGACCGCAATGGACACCGCGCCGGTGCGCGACGCCAGCGGCATCCCGGCACCGCTGGGCAGCCTGCGCCTGCTGCATGCGCGCGCGCTTGACGTGGCCCGCGCACAGGGCGTGGCCAACTTCGAACCGGCCTACCTGAAGCTGGCCAACGCCGGCGATGCCAACGCCACGATCGAGATCACTGGTGAATCCACCGGCACACTCGGGCCGCTCGGTTCGGTGGCCCTGGACGTGGCCACCGGCAACGTTCTGGCCTCCCAGCTGCCGGGCCAGCGCGATGCCAACCACGCCACGCTCAGCGCCGCCTATGCCCTGCACTTCGGCGAGTTCGGCAATGGCGTGGTGGTCTGGCTGTACTTCCTGCTCGGCCTCGGCGGTGCGTTCCTGTTCTACTCCGGCAACCTGTTGTGGATCGAGTCGCGGCGCAAGCGTCGCCAGCCGCAACAGCCGCGTGCCGGGGTGAACATGGCGCGGGCCACGGTCGGCGTGTGCATCGGCCTGTGCGTGGCGATCTCGGTCGCGTTCGTCACCGCACTGGTGCTGGAGCGGCTGGCACCGTCGGCGGTCGACCACGGCATCCGCTGGGCCTGCTTCGGCAGCTGGGCAGCCTGTGCGCTGTGGGCTGCACTGCGCCGACCCGCGCAGGCCGCGCGCGAGCTGCTGTGGGCCGCAGCAATCAGCACTGCACTGGTGCCGGTCCTGCACGGTGCACTCAATGGTGACTGGCTGTGGCGCGCCGCCGCGCGTGGCCAGTGGCCGCTGTTCTGGGTCGATGCCATCGCGCTGGCCATGGCCTTCGGCTTCGCCCGCCTGGCCGTCGCCAGCCAGCGCCGCGCCCGCAGCGGCGACCCCAACAGTGTCTGGGCCAACTGAGTCTTCGCCGGGCATCGCCCGGCGCTACCGCTGCGGGTGTTCTTCGCCCGGGTAACGACTCACTTCGATCAGGTTGCCATCCGGGTCGCGGAAGTACACCGATTCGATCGGCCCCAGCGCGCCAGTACGTGCGACCGGCCCCTCCTCAACTGCAACGGACTGCGCCTGCAGGTGGGCCAGCACAGTGGTCGTCGCCGTGCGCGTGACCAGGCACAGATCGGCGCTGCCCGGCATGGGCCGCAGCGCATGCGGTTGCAGCGGGGCGCTGGCCGGATGCAGGTTGATCTTCTGCTGGCCGAACTGCAGCGCGGTACGACCGGCGCCGAAGCGCACGACCTGCATGCCGAGCACGCGCTGGTAGAAATCACAGCTGCGGTCGATGTCGGCGACGGTGAGGACCAGGTGGTCCAAGCGTTCGAGATGGATCATGCCCGCAGCGTAACGCTGCGGGCATGGACATGCTGTGCGGGGTCGGGCCGATGGCGTTGCGTCGTTGCGCCGGACATCGCCTGATACAGCTCAATCGCCGATGCGCGCCTTCTGCCAGGGGCCCAGCATGGCGTTGAGCAGGCTGGCCTGCTCGTCGTCGCCGGTCAGCTCCCACATGAACACCCCGGCCAGGCCCTGCTCGCGGGCGAACTGCGCACGCAGGCCGATCGAGCGCGGGTCTTCATAGCTGATGAAGATCTTCTGCCCGGCGTTGTACAGCCACGGGCTCTGCGCTTGCGGCTGCCAGTGCTTCGTCCAGCCCGGCTGGTCGAGATAGCGTGCCTTGATCACCCGCCAGTCGCCGGCGTCGGCCGGTGCGCTGTAGGGCTGATACAGGCCATCCGGCGCATCGCCGGTGACCTTGAAGCCGCGCCCGTAGAACGGCACACCCAGCACCAGCTTGTCGGCCGGCACACCGTGCTCGCGGTAGTACTGCACCGCGCCGGCGACGTTGTTCCAGCGCCGCAGTTCCGGCGCCAGCGGATCGGCTGGCACTTCATGCAGGGGCGCATTGAACGTCGATACCGCCGAGAAGCCGGTGCCCATGTCGTAGCTCATCAGGTTGATGAAATCGAACACCCTGGCCAGCGCCGGCAGGTCATAGCTTGCGGCTGGATCGTAGGGGCCATCGGTCTGCAGGCGACCGGCGGCCAGTGCGGCAGTCAGCAGCATTGGCTGCCCCACCTTGCGACCGCGCGCATCGAGTGCCTGTCGGAAGCCCTGCGCGAGCTTGGTCAGATTGGCGCGATCCTGCGGGCGATGTGCCAGCTCCTTCGGTCCGCCACTGACCGGAAATTCCCAGTCGATGTCCACGCCGTCGAAGCTGCCGGCATGACGCTCGAAGAACAGCGCCATGCATGAGTCGACGAGGCGCTTGCGGCTGGCCTCGGTCAGCGCTGCATCGGAGAAACCGCCCGCGCCCCAGCCACCGATCGAGATCAGCGTGCGCAGGTGCGGGTGGGCCTTTTTCAGCTCAGCCAGTGCAGCGAGATTCTTTTGTGCTTCAGCGCCGATGGTGCAGCGGCCGTCCTCGATGGTGGAGAACGCATAGAACAGATGGGTCAGGCGCTCGGCGGGAATGCTCGACACCGGATAGCGCTCGGCCGAGCTGCCGGGGTAGTAGGCACCGAAGATCGGCGGCTGCGCCGGAGCGGCGTGCGCAGCGATGGGCAAGGCACCGGCAATCAGCACGGCAAGGACGGCCACGGTCTGGCGGAACATGGGATCTCCCGGTTCGAAGGCGCAGCCACGTTAGCAAACCGATGAGGCCGTGGGACCGATGTCGTGGCATGTCGTCCCGTGGACAGGCGCGATCCGCGCAACCGTGACAGAACGATGGCCAGGTGGCGGCGCTCACGCACTGCAGCAGGACATGCAGCGACCCGGATGAGCGGCTCTTCATGACATCGAGGCAAAGAAAAAGCGGGCCGAAGCCCGCTTTCTCATTTCAGCGATTCCAGCAGCGTGTCAACCAAGGTTGACACCTACCGTAATCGACCGGAGGTCGATTACTCGGCGCTGACGGCGTCGCCTTCTTCCACGGCCTTCATCGACAGGCGGATACGGCCCTGCTTGTCGACTTCCAGCACCTTGACCTTGACCACATCGCCTTCCTTCAGCACGTCGCCGACCTTCTCGACGCGATCGCTGGAGATCTGCGACACGTGGACCAGACCGTCCTTGCCCGGCAGGATCGTGACGAACGCGCCGAAGTCCATGATCTTGGCGACCTTGCCTTCGTAGATGCGGCCCGGCTCGACGTCCGAGGTGATCTGCTCGATGCGGGCCTTGGCGGCCTGGGCAGCGATGGCATTGACCGACGCGATGACGATGGTGCCGTCGTCCTGGATGTCGATCTGGGTGCCGGTTTCCTTGGTGATGGCCTGGATGGTCGAGCCACCCTTGCCGATCACTTCGCGGATCTTGTCCGGGTGGATCTTGATGGTCAGCAGGCGCGGCGCGTAGTCCGACAGCTCTTCACGCGGAGCGGTCAGGCCGTGGGCCATTTCGCCCAGGATGTGCAGACGGCCAGCCTTGGCCTGCTGCAGGGCCTGCTTCATGATCTCTTCGGTGATGCCTTCGATCTTGATGTCCATCTGCAGGGCGGAAATGCCCTCAGCGGTACCGGCCACCTTGAAGTCCATGTCGCCCAGGTGATCTTCGTCACCCAGGATGTCGGACAGGACGACGAAGCGCTCGCCTTCCTTGACCAGGCCCATGGCGATACCGGCCACCGGCGCCTTCACCGGCACGCCCGCGTCCATCAGGGCCAGCGACGAGCCGCAGACCGACGCCATCGACGAGGAACCGTTCGACTCGGTGATTTCCGAGACGACGCGGATGGTGTACGGGAAGGATTCCAGCGACGGCATGACAGCCAGCACGCCGCGCTTGGCCAGGCGGCCGTGGCCGATTTCGCGGCGCTTCGGGCCCATCATGCGGCCGCACTCACCCACCGAGAACGGAGGGAAGTTGTAGTGGAACAGGAAGTTTTCCTTGTACTCACCGGCAACGGCATCGATGACCTGGCCATCACGGGCGGTGCCCAGGGTGATGGTCACGATGGCCTGGGTTTCGCCACGGGTGAACAGCGAGGAACCGTGGGTGCGCGGCAGCACGCCGGTCTTCACGGCGATCGGGCGGACGGTGTCCAGCGCACGGCCGTCGATACGGACCTTGGTGTCCAGCACGGAGTCACGCATGGTGCGGTATTCCAGCTCGCCGAATTCCTTCGACAGCTCGGCCGGGTTCCAGCCTTCAGCGGCCACGCGGCCAGCCAGGGTTTCAACCACGTCCTTCTTGATCGCCGAGATGGCATCGCGGCGCTGCAGCTTGTCACGCACCTGGAAGGCTTCGCCCAGGCGCGGGCCGATGGCTTCCTTCAGGGCGGAGATCAGCGCGTCGTTCTTGGCCGGGGCTTCCCAGGTCGACGGCTTGGTGCCGGCTTCGACGGTCAGCTCGTTGATCGCGTTGATGACCTTCTGCATTTCGCGGTGACCGAAGGTCACGGCGCCCAGCATCACTTCTTCGGACAGCAGCGCGGCTTCGGATTCAACCATCAGCACGGCGTTGGAGGTACCGGCGACGACCAGCTCCAGCTGCGAGTCAGCCAGTTCGCTGACGGTCGGGTTCAGGATGTACTCGCCGTTCTTGTAACCGACCTTGGCCGCGCCGATCGGACCCATGAACGGGGTGCCAGCCAGGGCCAGGGCAGCCGAAGCACCGATCAGGGCCGGGATGTCACCGTCCACGTCCGGGTTCAGCGACATCACCGTGGCGATGATCTGCACTTCGTTCTTGTAGTCTTCCGGGAACAGCGGGCGGATCGGACGGTCGATCAGACGCGAGATCAGGGTTTCCTTCTCGGTCGCACGGCCTTCGCGCTTGAAGAAACCACCCGGGATACGGCCGCCGGCGTAGAACTTTTCCTGATAATCGACGGTCAGCGGGAAGAAGTCCTGGCCTTCGCGCGCGCTCTTGGCGGCGACGGCGGTGACCAGCAGTACGGTGTCGTCCATCTTGACGATGACGGCGCCGCTGGCCTGGCGGGCGACTTCGCCGGTCTCAAGCGTGACGGTGTGCTTGCCGTACTGGAAGGTTTTGGTGATTTTTGCCACGGAGGGTGTCCTTGGGGATGCTGTCTGCGAATTTGGACCGTCGGCGACCCATGCCGCCAGCGGGTGGCCGGATCGTTCCGGCCTGAATCGGGGATTGCGGTGCTACAAAACAAAACCGCGGCGCATCGCTGCGCCGCGGGGGATTCGTTGCTTAGCGACGCAGGCCAAGCTTCTCGATCAGGGCCTTGTAACGCTCGACGTCCTTCTTCTTCAGGTAGTCGAGCAGGCTGCGACGGCGGTTGACCATCTGCAGCAGGCCGCGGCGGCTGTGGTGGTCCTTCTTGTGGGTCTTGAAGTGGCCGGTCAGCAGTTCGATGCGGGCGGTCAGCAGTGCAACCTGGACTTCCGGGGAGCCGGTGTCAGCCGAGCTGCGCTTGTTGTCTTCAATGACCTTCTGGGTGTCGATCGACATTTCTTTTTTCTCTGTGATGCGTGGCCGGCAGGAACGCGCTTCGCGCACCGCCAGGCTCGCCGTGGACTACGAGGATGAAACCTGCGCGAGGCAGGTTGCCGGAAAACGGCCGCGAAATTGTAACGGTCGGGGGCTTCCGGGACAAGGACCGGGGCTGAACCGGCAGGCCCCGGTCAGAGGTTGAAACGGCGCTGCGGGGCCAGCAGGCCGCTGTCGTCGACCTGGCCGAGGCCCTGGACAGCGTCGTCCGGACCGAACACGGCCACCAGGCCCCGCGGCCAGGACAGGTCGCGCTGGCGCTGACCGACGCAGAACCGATGGGCCTGGTCGGCGTCCAGGTCGACCCTCGGGTATTCAGCCAGACCGGCCGCCAGCGGCAGCAGCAACGCGTCCATACCGGCCTCGTCACCGGCCTCGACCATCGCCCTCAGCTGGTCCAGCGTGACCATGGCAGGCTCGCGGAACGGCTCGACCCAGAGCCGGCGCAGCGCGCTGATGTGGGCGCCACAGCCCAGGCTTTCGCCGAGGTCGCGGGCCAGGCTGCGGATATAGGTGCCGGAACCACAGGTCACGCGCAGCCGCAGCCGTTCCGGCTGCTGCTCCAGCACCTCGATGGCGTGCACCTGCACCTCGCGCTCAGGCGCTTCGATGACGTCACCGCGGCGGGCCTTCACATACAGCGGTTCCCCACCCTGCTTCAGTGCCGAATAGATCGGGGCACGCTGGCGGATGTTGCCGGTCAACGGCGCCAGCGCAGCCTGCAGGGCCTCGGCACTGATCGCCGGCACCGGGCGCTGCAGCAGCACCTGGCCTTCGGCATCGTCGGTATCGGTGGTCTGGCCGAGCACGATCTCGGCGTCGTAGGCCTTGGCCGAACCCAGCAGCAGGCCGGCGATCTTGGTGGCCTCACCGAAACACAGCGGCAGCAGGCCGGTGGCCAGCGGGTCGAGGCTGCCGGTATGGCCCCCCTTCTCGGCGCGGAACAGGCGGCGCGCCACCTGCAGGGCAGCGTTGGAGCTCATGCCGGTCGACTTGTCGAGCAGCAGGATGCCATCCAGGCGGCGGAACTGAATTCGGGTCATGACAGGATTTTGTAGAGTCGAGCCATGCTCGACTGCTGCAGCGCGGTCTGCATCAGACATCGCGCAGCCGGAATGCAACAACGCCGGGCATGCCCGGCGTCGCGCGGTTATTCTTCGTCGCTCTCGCGACGCTTCTCGGCGGCCAGCGTATCGGGCAGGTCGCGCAGGATGTTGTCGATGTGCTCACCACGGTCGACCGAGTCGTCGTAGTGGAAATGCAGCTCCGGCACGTGGCGCAGCTTCATCGCACGGGCCAGGTCCATGCGCAGGCGGTAGCCCAGTTCCTTCAGGCCGGCCACGGCTTCAGCCGAACGTTCCGGCATCAGCGCGGTGACGAACACCTTGGCATGGGCCATGTCGCGGGTGATTTCCACGTCGGACACGCTCACCGAGGGCAACCCGTGCTCGCGCACGGCGTTGTGCACCAGGGTGCCGAGTTCACGGCGCAGCTGGGCGGAGACACGGTCGGTTCGATGGAAAGTCTTGGGCACGAGGAGCTCTTGGTTCAGTTGTCGCCCGACCAACGGTCGGGCGCTACATCTACATGGTACCCGACCGTGGGTCGGGCTTTGCATGCCGGTAGGGCCCGACCGTTGGTCGGGCCGCCACGCAGCATTACAGGGTGCGCGGCACTTCGATACGCTCGAAGCACTCGATCTGGTCACCCGGCTTGACGTCGTTGTAGGCCTTCACCGCGATACCGCATTCGGTACCGTTGCGGACTTCCTCGACGTTCTCCTTGAAGCGACGCAGCGATTCCAGCTCGCCCTCGAAGATCACCACGCTGTCGCGCAGCACGCGGATCGGCTTGTTGCGCTTGACCACGCCCTCGATGACCATCGAGCCGGCGACGGCGCCCAGCTTGGAGCTGCGGAAGACGTCGCGGACCTCGGCGATACCGATGATCTCTTCGCGGATCTCCACGCCCAACAGACCGGAGGCCACCTGCTTCACCTGGTCGATCACGTCATAGATGATCGAGAAGTAACGCAGGTCCACGCCGTTGGATTCGATGATGCGACGGGCCGAAGCGTCCGCACGCACGTTGAAGCCGATGACGGTGGCCTTCGAAGCGGCCGCCGAGTTGGCGTCCGACTCGGTGATGCCGCCCACGCCGGAGTGGATCACGTTGATGCGGATATCTTCGTTGGACAGCGCGACCAGTGCCTGGCTCAGCGCCTGTACCGAGCCCTGCACGTCGGCCTTGATGACCAGGTTGAGGACCTGCTGGCCCTCGCCCTTGCCCAGGGTCGCCATGATGTCTTCCATGCGGCTGCCCGCGGTGGCGACCAGGCGCGACTCACGGCGCTTGGTCTCACGCTGCTGGGCAACGTCCTTGGCCAGGCGCTCGTCCTCGACCACCACGAAGTCGTCACCGGCTTCCGGCACGCCGGACAGGCCCAGGACCTGCACCGGGATGGACGGGCCAGCGAACTCCGGCTGCTTGCCGGTCTCGTCGAACAGCGCACGCACGCGGCCGTACTGGATGCCACACACCAGGTAGTCGCCCTTCTTCAGGCGGCCCTGCTGCACCAGCACGGTCGCGACCGGGCCGCGGCCCTTGTCCAGCGACGATTCGATCACCACGCCCGAGGCGCGGCCTTCGTCGACGGCCTTCAGTTCCAGCAGTTCGGCCTGGATCGAGATGGCGTCCAGCAGGTCGTCGATGCCCAGGCCGGTCTTGGCCGAGATCTCCACCATCTGGGTGTCACCACCGAAGTCTTCGGCCACGACCTGCTCGGACAGCAGTTCGTTCTTGACCCGCATCGGATCGGCATCGGACTTGTCGATCTTGTTGATCGCCACGATCAGCGGCACACCCGCCGAACGGGCGTGCTGGATCGCTTCCTTGGTCTGCGGCATGACACCGTCATCGGCGGCCACGACCAGCACCACGATATCGGTCAGCTTGGCACCGCGCGCACGCATCGAGGTGAAGGCAGCATGGCCCGGGGTATCCAGGAAGCTGATCACGCCCTTCGGCGTATCGACGTGGTAAGCGCCGATGTGCTGGGTGATGCCGCCGGCCTCGCCGGTGGCGACCTTGGTACGGCGGATGTAATCCAGCAGCGAGGTCTTGCCGTGGTCGACGTGACCCATGATGGTGACCACCGGCGGACGCTGGGTGGCTTCGCCCTGGTTTTCACCGGTCGAGGCCAGCAGTGCGTCCTCGGCGTCGTTGTCGTTGGCACGGATCGCCTTGTGGCCGAGTTCTTCGGTCACCAGCGCGGCGGTGTCATGGTCGATGGACTGGGTGATGGTGGCCATCACGCCCATCTTGAACAGCGCCTTGACCACCTCGCCGCCCTTCAGCGCAAGCTTCTGCGCCAGGTCGGCCACGGTGATCGTGTCGCCGATCGCCACTTCACGCACCACCGGTGCGGTTGGACGCTCGAAGGCGTGCGGACCGGCATTGTTGCCACCACGCGACATGTCGCGACGGCCACCGGACTGGTTGCGACCACCCGGACGTCCACGGGAATTGCTGTTGTTGCTGTTGCCACGACGCGCACGGTCGGCAGCCGACAGGTGCATCTGGCCGGCGAAGCGATCGCCCGGGCCACGCTCGTTGCGCGGCGCGCTGCGGTTGTTGCGGTCGTCGCTGCGCGGCGGCGGCGGAGCACCACGCGGTGCAGCCGGGGCTGCGGCCGGGGCGCGCGGCGGACGCGGCGCGGTTTCGTCGATCGGAGCACGCTTGGGCTTGCTGGCAGCCAGCGCCTCGGCCGCCTTGGCGGCAGCCGCAGCTTCCTCGGCCGCCTTCTTCTCGGCTTCGGCACGCTCCTTGGCGGCAACCTCCTCCTCACGGGCGCGGACGATGGCCTCGTCGCGCAGACGATCCTTCTCGGCCAGGGCCTGCTGTTCGGCAAGGTTGCGGGCACGCGACTCTTCCAGCTTGCGCAGGATGTCGGCGCGCTCTTCGTCCGGGGTCATGGCGCGAGCACCATCCTTGACGTAGGTACGCTTCTGGCGCACCTCGACATTCACGGTCGTCTTGCTGCGACCGGAATTGACCGTCACTTCCTGCTGCTTCCGGCGGTTGAGCGTGATCTTCTTTGCAGACTGATCGGTCTCTTCCGGGGCCTGCTCGGGCTTGCCGTGCGAACGACGAAGGAAGCCCAGGAGCTTAACCTTCTCGGAGCTGGTCACGACCTGGTCGGGACCGCTGAACTTCATGCCGGCACCGGCCAGCTGTTCCAGCAGTTTTTCGACCGGCGTGTTGACCAGTTCGGCAAGCTTGCGGATGGTGGTTTGCTGCGACATTCGGATCCTATGATCTTGTGGGCGCCCCCCCGCATCTGGAGGTGGCGCGGATTCTACGCCCTGAGCGGCTCAGGGCCCTGTTCATTGCCGGCTCATTCGCCGCGTTCCAGTCGGGCGATCTCCTCGGCACGGGCGGCCAGGATCAGCGCAGCGGCGCGCGCCTGATCCAGTCCTTCGATGCCGAAGTCCATGACCTCGTCGGCGGCCAGGTCGGACAGGTCCTCGCTGGTACGCACGCCGTGGCCGGCCAGCGCATATGCGGTGGCTTCGTCCATGCCCTTCAGGGACAGCAGGTCCTGCGCCGGCTGGCCGTCTTCAAGGCCTTCCTCGACTGCCAGGGCCTCATTGAGCAGCGCATCGCGGGCACGGGCGCGCAGCTCTTCGACGATGTCCTCGTCGAAACCTTCCACGGCCAGCAGTTCGCCGACCGGGACATAGGCGATTTCCTCGACGGTGCCGAAGCCTTCGCTGACCAGGATGCCGGCGATTTCCTCGTCCACTTCCAGCTTGTCCATGAACAGCTGGCGGGCCGAAGCCTGCTCGGCTTCCGACTTGGCGGTGACCTGGTCCTGGGTCATCACGTTGAGCTGCCAGCCGGTCAGGCGGCTGGCCAGGCGCACGTTCTGGCCGCCCTTGCCGATCGCCTGGGCCAGGCGGTCTTCAGCAACAGCCAGGTCCATCGAATGCTTGTCTTCATCGACGATGATCGACTGCACTTCGGCCGGTGCCATCGCGTTGATGACGAAGTTGGCCGGGTTGTCGTTCCACAGCACGATGTCCACGCGCTCGCCATTGAGCTCGTTGGACACGGCCTGCACGCGCGAACCGCGCATGCCGATGCAGGCACCGATCGGATCGGTGCGCTGGTCGTGGGCCAGCACGGCGATCTTGGCGCGGTCGCCCGGATCGCGGGCGCAGGCCTTGATTTCCACCAGGCCCTGGCCGACTTCCGGCACTTCCAGCTTGAACAGCTCGATCATGAATTCCGGGGCGGCACGGCTGATGAACAGCTGCGGGCCACGCGGCTCCGAGCGCACTTCGGCCAGGTAGCCGCGCACACGGTCACCGGCGCGCAGCACGTCGCGCGGAATGCCCTTGTCCTTCGGGATGAAGCCTTCGGCGTTGCCACCGAGGTCGACATAGATGTTGCCGCGCTCGGCGCGCTTGACCACGCCGGTGATCAGCTCACCCACGCGATCCTTCCACGCATCCACGACCTGCTGGCGCTCGGCTTCGCGCACGCGCTGGACGATGACCTGCTTGGCGGCCTGGGCAGCAATGCGGCCGAAGTCCGGGTTCTCGATCTGCTCTTCGATGTAGTCGCCGACGTCCACGCCTTCGGCTTCATCGACGGCGTCCATCAGGCGGATCTGACGGTCCGGCGATTCCATGACCACGTCATCGGCCACCACTTCCCAGCGGCGGAAGGTTTCGTAGCTGCCGTCCTTGTGGTCGATGACCACGCGGGTCAGCACTTCCTCGTCGGGATAGCGCTTCTTCGCTGCCGAGGCCAGGGCGGCCTCGATGGCATCGAAGATCACTTCACGCGGCACGCCCTTCTCGTTGGCGACTGCGTCGACTACCAGCAACAGTTCCTTGCTCATTGGCTCACTCCGCGCGCGGCTTCTTTGCCGCCGGCTCGTTGGAAGAAGAATTCTTGTTCGGCTTCGGACGCTTCGGTGCCGGACCGGTCGGCTTGCTCGGGGCCAGCCCCAGCGCCACCCAGTCGGGCATGATCCGTGCCTTGTCGATGTTGTCGGCCGACACGACCACTTCGGCCTTGTCGACGATGAAGGTGATGGTGTCCGCGGCCTCGTCGATCGCTTCGATGCGGCCCTGCAGGCGACGACGGTTGTCCTGCGGCAGCTTCAGCGTGACCTTGGCCATTTCGCCGAGGTGACGGCCGAACTGCTCCAGGTTGAACAGCGGACGGTCGACGCCCGGCGAAGACACTTCCAGCGTGTAGTTGCCGCTGATCGGGTCTTCGACGTCCATCTGCGCCGACACTTCGCGGCTGACGCGCTCGCAGTCGTCGACATTGATGATGCGCTCGGGCTGTTCAGCCAGCGGCACGTCGATGTAAAGGCGCAGGGTCGCACCGCCGGGGGCCGGCAGATACTCAACGCCCAGCAGCTCCAGGCCCAGCGACACAACGGTCGGGGCGAGCAGATTCGCGATGTCGGTTGCCTTGTCGCTCACAGCCTGCCTTGATCTCTATGGTTGGGTGCCGGCCTTGGCCGGCGTGGAAACATGACGCCCCGGAAACGACAAAGGGCCCGTTGGGCCCCTTTTCCGGAAAGACTCCGGTGACTGGATTCCGGTTGCAACCTGCATTGCCTGCCGGTTGCGGCCCTCCTTCCGGGTCCGGACTCCCGCTGGGAGGCCGCCTTCAGGGGTACTGCTAGGCCGCTGATGATAGCGACTGCACCGCGCTGGTGCAAGATGCGGACCCGGGGTCAGGTCCCTTTTCCACGGGAAAAGGGACCTGACCCCAATCACGCAGAAACGACGCAGACCCCAAAGAAAAACGCCTTCGAAGCAGAACTTCGAAGGCGATTTCTTTACTTGGTAGCGGGGGCAGGATTTGAACCTGCGACCTTCGGGTTATGAGCCCGACGAGCTGCCAGACTGCTCCACCCCGCATCAGAAGCGGAATTATGAGCGAATGCTTCAAAACATGCAAGCCTTCACTCATTCATCAAACCGGTTGGCGCCGATATGAAGTTGGTAGCGGGGGCAGGATTTGAACCTGCGACCTTCGGGTTATGAGCCCGACGAGCTGCCAGACTGCTCCACCCCGCACCGGAAGTGTTTGAACTGCTGCCCTGCTCTTTCGAGGAGGGCTACCGCAACGATGTTCTGGCTGAACCGCTGCAGTGACAACTCAGGCTGCGCATATTACACGAATCGCGCAGCTTTGTGTCAACTTTTATGCAAGATGCGCAAATGCCTGCTGGCACCAGACCATGATCGGGTTCCAGGCCAGGCCCAGGGCCAGCAGTGCCAGCGCGTTCACGCCCAGCACCACGCCCAGCACGCGGTCGTTGCTGCGCGGCATGGCCTCGCCCACCGGCTCATCGAAGTACATGACCTTGATGACACGCAGGTAGTAGAAGCAGCCGACCACGGCGCACAGCACGCCGAGGATGGCCAGCCACAGCAGGCCGCCGTTGACGGCCGCGCCCAGCACCGCCAGCTTGGTCCAGAAGCCCAGGAACGGCGGGATGCCGGCCAGCGACGCCATGATGCACAGCACCAGGCCGGCCATCCACGGGTTGCGGGCATTCAGGCCCTTGAAGTCTTCGATGTTCTCGGCTTCGAAGCCGGCACGCGACAGCGCGATGATCGCACCGAAGGCGGCGGTCGACATGATGGCGTAGGCCAGTGCGTAGAACAGTGCGGCGGCATAGCCCTGCGAACCGCCACCTGCGATGCCCATCAGCAGGAAGCCGATGTGCGAGACGGTGGAGAACGCCAGCATGCGCTTGAGGTTGCTCTGCGCGATGGCCATCAGGTTGCCGATGACCAGCGAGACCGCGGCCAGGCCGGCGATCAGCAGCTGCAGTTCGGTCGACAGCGGGCCCACGCCCATTTCCAGCAGGCGGTACGCCATGCCAAAGGCGGCCAGCTTCGGCGCCGAGCTGATGAACAGTGCGATCGGTGCCGGGGCACCCTGGTACACGTCCGGCAGCCACATGTGGAACGGCGCGGCACCCAGCTTGAAGGCGACGCCGGCAATCATGAACACCGCACCGGTGATCAGCAGCACGCGCTCTTCGGAGTGCGGGATGGCCTCGCGGATGACGTCCAGGTGCAGGCTGCCGGTGGCGCCGTAGATCAGCGACATGCCGTACAGCAGCAGGCCCGAGGCCAGCGAACCGAGCACGATGTACTTCATCGCCGCTTCCGAGGCCAGGCCGTTCTCGCGGTTGCTGGCGACCAGTGCGTAGGAGCACAGCGCCAGCAGTTCCAGGCCCAGGTAGACCATCAGCAGGCTGCCGGCCGAGACCAGGATCATCATGCCGGCGGTGCCGAACAGGATCAGCACCGGGATCTCGCCCTGGAACAGGTTGCGGTCACGCAGGTAGCGCCAGCCGTAGACCAGGGTCAGGCCGCTGAGCAGCACGATCCCGGTCTTCATCACGTCCGCGGCGGTATCGCGCACGAACATGCCATGGAAGACCTCCCCCTGCCCGCCCACGCCGGTGGCCAGCATGAACAGCACCACGGCCAGCGCAGCGAGCGAGAACAGGTGGGTGACGATCTTGTTCCGGTTGCTGACGAACAGGTCGAGGATCATCAGGGCGAAGGCGCTGCCGATCAGCACCAGCTCGGGAGCGAGCGGTGGCAGGTCAGCGGCGGTCAATGGCAGCAGCGGCGAGGTGGTCATCATCAAATCCTGGAATTACAGCAGCTTGCTGGATGCGATCTGCATCGCCAGCTTCGCGATCGAGGGCTCCATCAGGTCGGTCAGCGGCTTGGGATAGATGCCCAGCGCCAGCACGCCAATGGCGAACACGCCCAGCACCAGCCATTCGCGGCCGTTGATGTCCTTCAGTTCGGCAACATGGCTGTTGGCCACTTCACCGAAGAAGATGCGCTTGTACAGCCACAGGGTGTAGGCGGCGCCGATGATCAGGGTGGTGGCCGCGCCCAGTGCGATCCACGGATTACGCTGGAAGGCCGACAGGATGACCATGAACTCGCCAACGAAACCGCTGGTACCCGGCAGGCCCGCGTTGGCCATGAAGAACAGCATGGCGAAGGTGGCAAACCACGGCATCACGTTGACCACGCCGCCGTAATCGGCGATGCGGCGGCTGTGCATGCGGTCGTACAGCACGCCGACGCAGGAGAACATAGCGCCGGACACGAAGCCGTGCGAGATCATCTGCACCATGGCGCCCTGCAGGCCCAGGCGGGCGGCATCGGCGTTACCGGCTTCACGCACCAGCCACAGGGCGATGAAGGTGCCCAGGGTGACGAAGCCCATGTGCGCGATCGACGAATAGGCGATCAGCTTCTTCATGTCGTCCTGAACCAGGGCGACCAGGCCGACGTAGATCACCGCGATCAGCGACAGCGCGATCACCAGCCAGGCCCATTCCTGCGATGCGTCCGGGACGATCGGCAGGTTGAAGCGCAGGAAGCCGTAGCCACCGATCTTCAGGGCGATGGCGGCCAGGATCACCGAACCGGCGGTCGGTGCTTCCACGTGGGCATCCGGCAGCCAGGTGTGGACCGGGAACATCGGCACCTTGACCGCGAAGGCGATCAGGAAGGCGAAGAAGATCCAGGTCTGTTCCTTGGCCGACAGCGGCAGCGCGTACAGGTCGGCCAGCTGGAAGCTGCCGCCCTTCAGGTACAGGTAGATCAGCGCCACCAGCATCAGCACCGAGCCGAGGAAGGTGTACAGGAAGAACTTCAGCGCGGCGTAGATGCGGCGCGGGCCACCCCAGACACCGATGATCAGGAACATCGGGATCAGCATCGCCTCGAAGAACACGTAGAACAGCATCGCGTCCGTGGCCGAGAAGATACCGACCGTGACGCCTTCCAGGATCAGGAAGGCCGCCACGTACTGGTTCACGCGCTTGTCGATGGCGCTCCAGGCGCCGATCAGGGCAAGCACGCTGACCAGGGTGGTCAGCAGGATCAGCGCCACGGCAATGCCGTCCACGCCCAGGTTGTAGCCGATCTTGTACGCCGGGATCCAGGCATGGGTCTCGACGAACTGCAGACCGTCGATGCCCGCGTTGTAGCCGCTCAGCAGCGAGAGGCTCGCCACGAACGTCAGCACCGCTACGCCCAGCGACGCCCAGCGGGCGGTCTGCGCATCACGGATCGCAAGGATCAGGGCGCCACCGAGGACCGGCAGCCAGATGAGGACACTGAGTAGAGGCCAGTTCGACACGTCTTCTTATTCCGTACAGGTCATCAACGCAGGTAATGCATCAGCACGCCCAGCAGGGCAATCAGGCCGATGATCATCGCGAAGGCGTAGTGATAGAGGAAACCGGATTGGGTACGACGCAGCACGCCGGCTGCGACGTCCACAACACGTGCCGAGAGATTGACCACGCCGTCGACGATGTTGCTGTCGATCCAGCGCGAGACCTTGCCCAGCTTGACGCTGCCACCGGCAAAGCCATCGATCCACAGCTTGTCGAAGCCGTACTTGTTTTCCAGCACCGACACCAGCGGAGCGAAGGTCTTGCGAGCCTTGCCCGACAGGTCCGGCTTCCACAGGTAGAACAGCGCGGCCAGCAGGAAGCCCGCAACGGTCAGCATGAACGCCGGAGCCATCATGCCGTGCAGCGCGAAGGCGACCGGGCCGTGGAACTCTTCACCCAGGAAACCGATGGTGTTCTTGGCCGGATCGTAGAAGTCGACCACGCCGGTGAAGAACGTATGCGCCTGGCCCTTGATGGCATCGTGCGCATGGTTGCCGGCCCAGTCGGTGCCGTACAGCATCGGACCGATGCTGAAGAAACCGATGGCGATCGACGGGATGGCCAGCAGGATCAGCGGCAGGGTCACCACCCACGGGGTTTCGTGCGGCTCGTGCGGACCGTGGCCATGGCCGTGGTCGTCGTGATGCGCATCGCCGTGGTGGGCGTCGGCGGCGTGGTGATCGTCATGGCCGTGACCATGATCGTCATGATGCGCGTCGCGGAAACGCTCCTTGCCGTGGAAGGTCAGGAACAGCAGGCGGAAGCTGTAGAAGCTGGTGACGATCACGCCACCCAGCACCGCCCAGTAGCCATAGGTGGCCACCCAGTTGTTGGACAGGTGCGCGTGCAGCTCGGCGGCCTCGATGATGGTGTCCTTCGAGTAGAAGCCGGAGAAGAACGGCGTACCGACCAGCGCCAGGGTACCGATCCACATGGTGATGAAGGTGATCGGCATGTACTTGCGCAGGCCGCCCATCTTGCGCATGTCCTGCTCGTGGTGCATCGCGATGATGACCGAGCCGGCGCCCAGGAACAGCAGGGCCTTGAAGAACGCATGCGTCATCAGGTGGAACACGGCGGCCGAATAGGCCGACACGCCCAGGGCGACGGTCATATAGCCCAGCTGCGACAGGGTCGAGTACGCGACCACGCGCTTGATGTCGTTCTGCACGATGCCGATCAGGCCGGTGAAGAACGCGGTGGTGGCACCGATGAACAGCACGAAGTTCAGCGCGGTCTGCGACAGCTCGAACAGCGGCGACATGCGGGTGACCATGAAGATACCGGCGGTCACCATCGTCGCGGCGTGGATCAGTGCCGAGATCGGGGTCGGGCCTTCCATCGAATCCGGCAGCCACACGTGCAGCGGGACCTGGGCCGACTTGCCCATGGCACCGATGAACAGGCAGATGCAGATGACGGTGGCGATCGACCAGATCACCGGCTCGTTCAGCAGCTGCATGCCCAGGATCGTGCCGTCCCAGATCTGCAGCTGGGCGCGCGGGTCAGCCAGCATGCCGGCCTGCGAGAACACCTGCGAGTAGTCCAGGGTGCCGAACACCCACAGCACGCCGGCGATGCCCAGCAGGAAGCCGAAGTCACCGACGCGGTTGACCAGGAACGCCTTCATGTTGGCGAAGATCGCGGTCGGGCGCTTGAACCAGAACCCGATCAGCAGGTACGACACCAGGCCCACCGCTTCCCAGCCGAAGAACAGCTGCAGGAAGTTGTTGCTCATCACCAGGGTGAGCATCGAGAAGGTGAACAGCGAGATGTAGCTGAAGAACCGCTGGTAGCCCGGATCGTCCTGCATGTAGCCGATCGTGTAGATGTGGACCAGCAGCGACACGAAGGTCACCACCACCATCATCATCGCGGTCAGCTTGTCGACCATGAAACCGACGTGGGCCGAGTACTGGCCGACTTCGAAGAACGTGTAGATGTTCTGGTTGAACGGCTGCGCCCCGCCCCACAGCAGCTGGTAGAGCGTGTACATCGACAGGCCACAGGCAACCGCGACGCCGAGGATGGTGATGGTCTGCGCGCCGAAGCGCTTGACCTGGCGACCGAACAGGCCGGCGATGATGCTGCCGAACAGCGGTGCAAGCACCACTGCGATCAACAGACTCTTGGAGAGAGTGATTTCCATCTGTGGATCAGCCCTTCAACGAATCGACTTCGCCGACATTGATCGTGCGGCGGGTACGGAACAGGGTCACCAGGATCGCCAGGCCGATGGCGGCTTCCGCGGCGGCGACGGTCAGGATGAAGAACACGAACAGCTGGCCGGACGGATCGCCCAGCTGACGCGAGAAGCCGACGAAATTGATGTTCACCGACAGCAGCATCAGTTCGATCGACATCAGCAGGACGATGACGTTCTTCCGGTTGAGGAAGATGCCGGCCAGGCTGATGGCGAACAGCACCGCGCCGAGCGCAAGCATGTGGCCAAGGGTAATCACGGCTGGGTCTCCTCGCCGGCGGCCGGCTTGCTGTTGCTGTGCACGACCGGTGCTTCGGCGCCCATCTTCACCATGCGCAGGCGCTGGCCGGCCTTGACCATGGTCTGCTCACCCGGGTTCTGGCTCTTCACGCCGGTACGGCGGCGCAGGGTCAGCATCACCGCGGCAACCACGGCCACGGTCAGGATGACGGCGGCGAACTCGAACGGCAGCAGGTACTCGGTGAACAGCGTGCGCGCCAGCCAGGTGACGTTGGAGCTGTCGGCGGCGACCGCTGCAGCGTTGTCGGCCGGGAACGGCGTGACCGAGCGGGCCTTGACGCCGATCAGGATCAGCATCTGCGCCAGCATCGCCACCGCGACGATGAGGCCGACCGGCAGGTAGCGCACCCAGCCCTCACGCAGCTTGGTGGGGTCGATGTCCAGCATCATCACCACGAACAGGAACAGCACCATCACTGCGCCGACGTAGACCAGCACCAGCGCCACGCCGAGGAACTCGGCGCCCACCAGCAGCCACACGCAGGCGATGGAGAAGAAGGTCAGCACCAGGCAGAGCACGGCGTGAACCGGGTTGCGCACGCTGATCACCGCACCGGCCGAAACCGTTGCCGCGATGGCGAACACCCAGAAAGCGATATTTACCCAATCCATCTCTCGACCTCAGCGGTAAGCGGCATCGGCGGCGCGACGCTCGGCGATCTCGTTTTCGAGACGGTCGCCCAGGGCCAGCAGCTGCGGCTTGGTAACGATGTTTTCGCCACGATTCTCGAAGTGGTACTCGAGGATGTGGGTTTCGACGATCGAGTCCACCGGGCAGCTTTCTTCGCAGAAGCCACAGAAGATGCACTTGAACAGGTCGATGTCGTAGCGCGTGGTACGGCGGGTGCCGTCTTCGCGCTTGGCCGAGTCGATGGTGATGGCCAGCGCCGGGCACACCGCTTCGCACAGCTTGCAGGCGATGCAGCGCTCTTCACCGTTGGGATAACGGCGCAGAGCGTGCAGGCCACGGAAGCGCGGCGACTGCGGGAACTTCTCCATCGGGTACATCATCGTGTACTTCGGCTTGAAGCTGTACTTCAGCGTCAGCCAGAGACCGGCCAGCAGTTCGAGCAGCAGCAGGCTCTTGAAGTAATGGGTAATCCTGTTCATCACTTTAGACGCCCTTTTGAATCACGCCGAAGAACACCATGACGGCGGTAACCGCGATCCACAGAATGGCCAGCGGAATGAAGACCTTCCAGCCCAGGCGCATGATCTGGTCATAGCGGAAGCGCGGGAAGCTGGCACGGAACCAGATGTAGGCACTGGCGAAGAAGAACACCTTGACGAACAGCCACGGCGCACCCCCCTTCCAGATCCAGTCGACCAGCGGCGAGACGTCGCCGAAGTTGACCCAGCCCTGCACCGGGCTCAGCCAGCCGCCGAGGAAGAAGATCGAGATCAGGAAGCTGATCAGGATCATGTTCGCGTATTCGGCCAGGAAGAACAGGGCGAATGCACCGCCGGAGTATTCGACCATGTGGCCGGCGACGATTTCCGATTCGCCTTCCACGACGTCGAACGGCGCGCGGTTGGTTTCAGCCACGCCCGACACCCAGTAGATGACGAACAGCGGGAACAGCGGCAGCAGGAACCAGTCGAAGAAGCCGGAGCTGCCGGCCTGCGCCATCACGATGTTGCTCAGGTTCAAGCTGCCCGACGCGATCATCACGCCGACCAGGGCGAAGCCCATGGCGATTTCGTAGCTGATCATCTGCGCCGAGGCGCGCATCGCACCCAGGAACGCATACTTCGAGTTGGACGCCCAACCGGCCAGGATGATGCCGTAGATGCCCAGCGAGGTCATCGCCAGCAGGTACAGCAGGCCGGCGTTGGCATTGGACAGCACGATCTGCGAATCGAAGGGCACCACCGACCAGGCCGCAAAGGCCGGGGCCAGGGTGATCAGCGGGGCCAGCAGGTAGATCGCCTTGTTGGCGCTGCTTGGCTGGACCACTTCCTTGAACAGCAGCTTGAAGACGTCGGCGAAGGCCTGGAAGATGCCCATGCCCACGTACATCGGGCCGTGGCGGACGTGCATCCAGCCGATCAGCTTGCGTTCCCAGACCACGTAGAAGGCCACCGAGATGATCACCGGCACGGTGATCACCAGGATCTTCAGGATGATCCAGATCAGCGCGCCGATGTCACCGAGGCCAAGCAGCCACTGGTGCAGCGGGTCGACCGCGTTCAACAGCAATTCGTTCATGCAGCCACCACCGTTACGCGAGCGGCACCCAGCGGCGCGGTCGCGCCGTGGCCCGATTCAATCCAGACCGAACCCGCAGCGACGCGGGCGTCGACCACCACCGGCAGGGTGGCCTTGCCGGCATCGGTGCCGACCTTGGCCATCTGCCCTTCCTGCAGCTGCAGGCGAGCGGCATCTTCAGCGTTCAGCACGATGCGCGGGGCGTTGTTGAGCGGATGCGACTGCAACGCCGGGGCGCGACGGACCACCGCATCGGTGCGGTAGATCGCGGCGGTCGAAGCCACTTCCAGGCCTTCGCCGGCAACCGCCGGCTGTGCCGAGGCGGCAACGGTGACCGACACCGGGGCCAGGCTGGCGCGCAGGC
This sequence comes from Stenotrophomonas sp. S4, assembly GCF_054187805.2. Classification (NCBI taxonomy): domain Bacteria; kingdom Pseudomonadati; phylum Pseudomonadota; class Gammaproteobacteria; order Lysobacterales; family Lysobacteraceae; genus Stenotrophomonas; species Stenotrophomonas sp. S4. The sequence continues at coordinate 3,313,530 of NZ_CM196188.1, forward strand.
CGGCCAGGTCGGTGAAGTCGAAACCGGCCACAGCCAGGTCGCCGCCCAGGGCGCGCAGCACGCGCCAGCCTTCACGGGCCTCGCCCGGCAGCTTGCCGCCGGCACGGGCCGACTGCTCGCGACCATCGAGGTTGGTCAGGGTGGCGTCGATTTCCGGCAGCGCGCCGATCGGCAGGATCACGTCGGCGACGTCGCGGGTCGAAGCACAGGCGAACTGGCTGAAGGCCACCACCTGGGCACCGGCCAGCGCCTTGCGCGCGGCGGGAGCGTCGGCGAAGTCCAGGCCCGGCTCCAGGCCGTACACCACGTAGGCCTGGCGCGGCTGCGCCAGCATCGCGGCGACGTCCTTGCCGGCCGGCAGCACGCCGGCGCGGGTCAGGCCAACGGCGTTGGCGCCCTGCGGGATGCGGCACAGCTTGGCACCGGTGGCGGCAGCGAAGTCACGCGCGGCAGCGCGGATCGCGGCAGCCTGCGGGTGGTTTTCGGCAATGCCACCGACGATCAGCACGGTGTTGTTGCCGCCCTGCACCGCCAAACGCAGCTCGGCGTTGGCCAGCGCGTCGACGAACTTCGACGGCGCGACGATCTGCTTGCCGGCGATGCTGAAGGCGAAGTCGAAGTCCACCGGGTTGACGACGTGGATCTTCGCGCCGTTGGTGGTCTGCGCCTTGCGCAGGCGGGCGTGCAGCAGCGGCAGTTCGTGGCGGATGTTGCTGCCCAGAACGACGATGCGGTCAGCGCCTTCGATCTCAGCCAGCGGCAGGCCGAACACTTCGGCGGTTGCAGCGTCGGAGAAATCGCGGTTGTTGATGCGGTGGTCGATGTTGCTCGAGCCCAGGCCCTTGGCCAGGCGGGCCAGCAGCGCGCCTTCCTCGTTCGAGGTCGACGGGTGCACCAGCACGCCCAGGTTGTCGCCCTGGTTGGCCTTGAGGATCTCGGCGGCCGCGGCCAGGCCTTCGGCCCAGCTCACTTCCTTCCACTCGCCATTGACCTTGCGCAGCGGCTTGACCGCACGGTCTTCGCTGTACAGGCCCTGGTGCGAGTAGCGGTCACGGTCGGACAGCCAGCACTCGTTCACGGCTTCGTTGTCGCGCGGCACGGTGCGCAGCACTTCGCCGCGACGCACGTGCAGGAACAGGTTCGAACCCATCGCGTCGTGGTAGCCCAGCGATTCGCGCGCGGTCAGTTCCCACGGGCGGGCGCGGAACTGGAACACCTTGTTGGTCAGCGCGCCGACCGGGCAGACGTCGACGACGTTGCCGGACAGCTCGGTGGTCAGCGGCTTGCCGTCGAAGGTACCGATCTGCAGGTTCTCACCGCGGTACATGCCACCCAGTTCATAGGTACCGGCAACGTCGGCGGTGAAGCGGACGCAGCGGGTGCACTGGATGCAACGGGTCATCTCGGTGGCGACCAGAGGGCCCATATCCTCGTCCGGCACCACGCGCTTGCGCTCGTTGAAGCGGCTGACCGAACGGCCATAGCCCAGCGACACGTCCTGCAGCTCGCACTCGCCGCCCTGATCGCAGATCGGGCAGTCCAGCGGGTGGTTGATGAGCAGGAACTCCATGACCGAGCGCTGGAACTTCAGTGCCTTCTCGCTGCGGGTGGCGACCTTCATGCCATCCATCACCGGGGTGGCGCAGGCCGGCGCCGGCTTCGGCGACTTCTCCACGTCCACCAGGCACATGCGGCAGTTGGCGGCGATCGGCAGCTTCTCGTGGTAGCAGAAGCGCGGAATCGAAATGCCGGCCTTGTCGGCCGCCTGGATGATCATCGAGCCCTTGGGCACGACCAGCGACTTACCATCGATCTCGATGGTGACGTGATCGGGTGGGACGCTCGGATTTACGGGTTGCGCGCTCATGCGGCGGCTGCCTCCACCTTCTTGCCGTCAACCATCGAATGACCGTTGACGATGTAGTACTCGAACTCGTCCCAGAACTGGCGCAGGAAGCCCTGGATGGGCCATGCAGCCGCTTCGCCGAACGCACAGATGGTGTGGCCTTCGATCTGGCCGGCCACCGCCTTCAGCTGGTGCAGGTCTTCCATCGTGGCCTTGCCGGCGACGATGCGCTCCAGCACGCGGTGCATCCAGCCGGTACCTTCACGGCACGGGGTGCACTGGCCGCACGATTCCTTGTGGAAGAACTGGCTGATGCGGCAGGCGAACTTGACGCAGCAGACGCTGTCGTCGAGCACCACGATCGCACCCGAACCCAGGCCGGAGCCCAGCGCACGGATGGTGTCGTAGTCCATCGGCAGATCCTTCAGCTCGGCCGCGGTCAGCACCGGCATCGACACGCCGCCCGGGATCGCGCCCTTCAGCGTGCGGCCCGGACGCAGGCCACCGGCCATTTCCAGCAGGTCGTGGAATTTGGTGCCGAGCGGCACTTCGAAGTTGCCGCCGTTCTGCACGCAGCCGGACACCGAGAAGCACTTCGGACCGCCGTTGGCGGTCAGGCTCAGGCCCTTGAACCACTCCGGACCGTTGCGGATGATCGCCGGCACCGAACCGTAGGTTTCGGTGTTGTTGATCGTCGACGGCTTGCCGTACAGGCCGAAGTTGGCCGGGAACGGCGGCTTGTAGCGCGGCTGGCCCTTCTTGCCTTCCAGCGATTCCATCAGGGCGGTTTCTTCGCCGCAGATGTACGCGCCGGCGCCCAGCGCACCGTAGATGTCGATGTCCACGCCCGAGCCCATCACGTTCTTGCCCAGCCAGCCATTTGCATAGGCGTCGGCCAGGGCCTGCTCGAAGTGCTCGAACGGCTCGTGATGGAACTCACCGCGCAGGTAGTTGTAACCCACTGTCGAACCGGTGGCGTAGCAGGCGATCGCCATGCCTTCCACCACCGAATGCGGGTTGTAGCGCAGGATGTCGCGGTCCTTGCAGGTGCCCGGCTCGGATTCGTCCGAGTTGCAGAGGATGTACTTCTGCATGTTGCCCTTGGGCATGAAGGACCACTTCAGGCCGGTCGGGAAGCCCGCGCCACCGCGGCCGCGCAGGCCCGAGGCCTTGACCATCTCGATGACCTGCTCCGGCGGGATCTTCTCTTCGAGGATCTTGCGCAGGGCGGCGTAGCCACCGGTCTTCAGGTAGCTTTCGTACGACCACGGGGTGTCGTAATGCAGGGTGGTGTAGACCACCTGGTGCGGCAGCGGCGCGGGGCCGACCGGACCCTTGGATTCGTGGTGATGTGCCATGCCCTTACTCCAGCCCGTCCAGCAGCTCGTCGACCTTTTCCAGGGTCAGACGCTCATGGTAGTGACCGTTGATGACCATCATCGGCGCGCCACCGCAGCCGGCCAGGCACTCTTCCTCGCGCTTGAGGTAGATGCGGCCGTCCGGGGTCGATTCACCGTGCTTGATGCCCAGCTTCTTCTCGCAATGGCGGACGATGTCCTCGGCGCCATTGAGCCAGCAGCTGATGTTGGTGCAGATGGCCACGTTGTTGCGGCCCACCTTCTCGGTCTCGAACATCGAGTAGAAGCTGGCGACCTCGTAGGCCCACACCGGCGGCAGATCAAGGTACTTGGCCACGCCGGCGATCAGTTCGTCGGTCAGCCAGCCCTCGTTCTGCTCCTGGGCCGCATGCAGGCCCTGCAGCACGGCAGAGCGCTTGCGGTCCGGCGGGAACTTGGACAGCCAGTGATCGATGTGAGCGCGGGTCTTGTCGCTCAGCACCACCATCGGGTCGACGTCGCGCGCCGCCTCGAAATTACCTGTCGCCTTCATCGGCCGACCTCAGCGAAATGCATAACGTGAAATTCCAGAAACTGCGGCGCCGGCTTGCGCCGGCTGCCTGCAGCGGGCGTTGGCGTGGCGGACGGCATTACCGGTCAACCTCGCCGAACACCAGGTCGTAGGTACCGATCATCGCCACCACGTCGGCCAGCATGTGGCCGCGCACGATCGAATCGATCGAGGACAGGTGGGCGAAGCCCGGTGCGCGCAGGTGCACGCGGAAGGGCTTGTTGGCGCCATCGGAGACCAGGTAGCAGCCGAACTCGCCCTTGGGCGCTTCCACTGCCGCGTAGGTTTCGCCGGCCGGCACGCAATAGCCTTCGCTGAACAGCTTGAAGTGGTGGATCAGCGCTTCCATGTCGTCCTTCATGTCCTCGCGCTTGGGCGGAGCGACCTTGAAGTTCTTGACCATGACCGGGCCGGGGTTGGCCTTCAGCCACGCCACGCACTGCTTGATGATGCGGTTGGACTCGCGCATTTCGGCAACGCGGACCAGGTAGCGGTCGTAGCAGTCGCCTTCCTTGCCCAGCGGGATGTCGAAATCGACGGCATCGTACTTGGCGTACGGACGCTTCTTGCGCAGGTCCCAGGCGATGCCCGAGCCGCGCAGCATCACGCCGGTCATGCCCCACTGGTGGGCCAGTTCCGGAGTGACCACGCCGATGCCGACGGTACGCTGCTTCCAGATACGGTTGTCGGTCAGCAGGGTTTCGTATTCGTCGATGCGCTTGGGGAACTCGACGGTGAAGTTCTCCAGGAAGTCCAGCAGCGAGCCTTCGCGCGAAGCATTGAGCTGCTTCAGCGCCTTGCCCTTGTGCCAGCGCGATTCCTTGTACTTCGGCATGTGGTCCGGCAGGTCGCGGTAGACACCGCCCGGACGGTAGTACGCCGCGTGCATGCGCGCGCCGGAGACCGCTTCGTAGCAGTCCATCAGCTCTTCGCGCTCGCGGAAGGCGTACAGCATCACCGCCATCGCACCCAGGTCGAGCGCGTTGGAACCCAGCCACATCAGGTGGTTGAGGATGCGGGTGATTTCGTCGTACATGGTGCGGATGTACTGCGCACGCTCCGGCGCCTCGATGCCCATCAGGGTCTCGATCGCGCGCACGTAGGCGTGCTCGTTGCACATCATCGACACGTAGTCCAGGCGATCCATGTAGCCGATCGACTGGTTGAACGGCTTGGACTCGGCCAGCTTCTCGGTACCACGGTGCAGCAGACCCACGTGCGGGTCGGCGCGCATGATGGTCTCGCCGTCCATTTCCAGGATCAGGCGCAGCACACCGTGAGCGGCCGGATGCTGCGGGCCGAAGTTCATGGTGTAGTTGCGGATTTCCTGCCGGCTTTCGGCGGCGTTGCTGGCGAATGCTTCGCCGGCCTGGTGTACGTGGCTCACTTCACTGCCTCCTGCGCGCGCTCACCTTCTGCGGTCTGCAGACGGGCGTCGTCGCGGATCACGCGCGGCACGCCGACGCGCGGCTCCACCGAGGTGACCGGTTCGTAGATCACGCGCTTCTTTTCTTCGTCGTAGCGGACTTCGACATTGCCGATCAGCGGGAAGTCCTTGCGGAACGGATGGCCGACGAAACCGTAGTCGGTCAGGATCCGGCGCAGGTCCGGGTGGCCTTCGAAGATCACGCCGTACAGGTCGAACGCTTCGCGCTCGAACCAGTTCAGGCCCGGCCAGATGCCGGTCAGCGAGGACACCACCGGCAGTGCTTCGTCAGGGGCGAAGCAGCGCAGGTGCATCATCAGGTTGTGCTGGTACGAACGCAGCTGGGCGACCACGGCGAAACGCTGGGTCGGCATGTGCTGCGGGCGGGCACCGTCGGCACCGTTTTCCTCGGTGGGGAACTCGCCCCACGCGAAGCGGCCCTGGGCCTTGCCTTCGACGCCACGGCTGAAGCCCTGCGAGGACACGTCGGCGGTGTCCCATTCGTCGGAGCCATAACCGAGGTAGTCGACGCCGCAGAGATCCACGGCCTGCTCGAAACCAAACTCGTCACGCAGCGCCAGGGCGGTGGCGTGCCACTCGGCGGCAGGCACTTCCAGCGTCACTTCGCCGCGGGGTTCGACCACGATGACCTTCGCACCTGCGAAACGTGCGGAGAGTCGGTCGATGAAGGATGCTTGCTCTGCCATGGGGGCTTGGCGCGCTCTTGTCAGGTGAAGGGGTCAGCGGGCGATGGTCTGTGTACGCCAGATCTTCTTCTGCAGCTGCAGGATCCCGTACACCAGCGCCTCGGCGGTCGGCGGGCAGCCCGGGACGTAGACGTCCACCGGCACCACGCGATCACAGCCGCGCACGACAGAATAGGAGTAGTGGTAATAGCCGCCGCCGTTGGCGCAGCTACCCATCGAGATGACCCACTTCGGGTCCGGCATCTGGTCGTAGACCTTGCGCAGCGCCGGGGCCATCTTGTTGACCAAGGTACCGGCCACGATCATCACGTCGGACTGACGCGGCGACGGGCGGAACACCACGCCGTAGCGGTCAAGGTCCAGGCGCGCGGCGCCGGCGTGCATCATCTCGACCGCGCAGCAGGCCAGGCCGAAGGTCATCGGCCACATCGAGCCGGTGCGCGCCCAGTTCAGCAGTGCGTCGACGCTGGTGGTGACGAAGCCCTTTTCCAGCAGCGGGTTGTCGCCTTCCGGCCGCAGGATGTCATCAACCCGGCCTTCCGGCGACGGGTTGTTCATGAGGCCATCGAGAGTCTGAATCACTCCCATTCCAGCGCTCCCTTCTTCCAGACGTAAATGAAACCGAGGAACAGCATGCCGACGAACAGGCCCATGGTGATGAGCGAACGGGCGCCCAGTTCCATGAAGACCTGGGTCCACGGCACGATGAAGATGATTTCCAGGTCGAAGACGATGAACTGGATCGCGATCAGGTAGTAGCGCACGTCGAACTTCATGCGCGCGTCTTCGAAGGCCTCGAAGCCGCACTCGTACGGCGACAGCTTTTCCAGATCGGGGCGGCGGGGACCGAGGAATCGACCAACCAGCATCAGCGTAATGCCGATACCGGTGGCAACGATCAGAAACAGCAGAGACGGCAAATATTCGGCCAGCACAGCGATTCTCTCTTGCCTCTGCCGCTGCGCCTGCAGGCGCTTTGGCATGGGGGAGTGGACGGGAATCTGCCTGGCGCCTTGCGCGCCAGACGAACCCGCTTTACTTACAAATGGTGCCCAAGAGGGGACTCGAACCCCTACGACTTGCGTCGCTACCACCTCAAGGTAGTGCGTCTACCAATTCCGCCACCTGGGCAAACGATCACATCAGACTATGTTCCCGATGCGCCGCGTATTGTAACCGGCTTCAGTCTTTCTGGGAGCCTTCCGAAGGCTTTTCTTCACCAGAAACCGAAGATTCCGCCTTAGCCGGCACATTCGCGGCCGGAACCGGGGCGGCCGGGACCGCATCGGCCTTCGGAACGGCCGGCAGTTCGCCCGCCGGAGCCGCCGGAGCGGTCGCCGCCGGGGCGGACATCAGACCCAGGTCCTGGTCGGCCGCCGGGCGGGTGCCGTGACCGGCGTACCAGGCCATGAAGAGGCTGATGCCAAAGAACACGACAGCCAGCCACTTGGTCGACTTGGACAGGAAGTTCGAGGCGCCGCGCGCACCGAACACCGTGCCCGAGGCACCGGCGCCAAAGCCCGAACCCGCCGCCGCACCCGAGCCACGCTGCATCAGGATCAGCGCGATCATGGCCACAGCGACCAGCACGTAGACGACATTGAGGATCAACATCAGCATTGGAAACCGCCCTCGGACAATACTTCTAGGATTAGTTCGCGGCCGCCGCCCGTGCGATGGCCAGGAAGTCCGCGGCCACCAGGGAGGCGCCGCCGACCAGCCCACCATCGACATCCGGCTGCGCGAACAGTTCCCCGGCATTGTCGGGCTTCACGCTACCGCCGTAAACAATGGGCAGTGAATCAGCGATTCTAGCATCGATACGCGCGACTTCGCCACGGATGAACGCGTGCACCTGCTGCGCCTGCTCCTTGCTGGCGGTACGACCGGTACCGATGGCCCAGACCGGCTCGTAGGCGACCACGGCCTTGGCGAAACCGGCCGCGCCGACCAGCTCCAGCACCGGCGCCAGCTGGCTGGCAATGACCGTTTCGGTCTGCCCGGCCTCGCGCTGCTCCAGGGTCTCGCCCACGCACAGCACCGGCACCAGGCCGGCATGCTGGGCGGCGGCGAACTTGCGCGCGACCAGCTCGCTGCTTTCATGATGGTACTGGCGGCGCTCGGAGTGGCCGACCAGGCCATAGCGGGCCCCGACCTCGACCAGCATGGCCGCGCAGACCTCGCCGGTATAGGCACCCTTCTCGTTGCTGCTCACGTCCTGCGCGCCGAAGGCCAGGCCGGTCTCGCCGAAGTCCTCGACCAGCTCGCCCAGGTACGGCAGCGGCGGCAGGATCACCACGTCCACCCCCTCCAGCGGCAGCCCGGCGGCCACCTGCCCCAGCAGTTCATTGGCGAATTGACGGCTGCCATGCAGCTTCCAGTTTCCGGCGACGATCTTGCGGCGCATGAGCGGGTGGCTCCTGTGTGAAGTCAGCCGGTCATGATACCCGCTACGGCAAAAATCCGTTTCCGTGTAAGCGGTTACATGGATTTTCAGCCAACGGCGCAGCCCCTCGTGGCGGGGCGGGGGTGGTTGGTCGCAGAGAGCCCGGTCGGATTTGGGGGACTGGCCGGGTGGGTGGCGATGGCGGGGGACGCCGTAAACCCCCAGGCCGGCCCAGCCGCTGGCGGCTGTGCGTTCGGACGCTTGCGAAGCAGTGCTTCGCAAGCAAAGCGCCCTCACCCCTGGGGGCTTGGCCGCGGCATCCATGCCGCGGACTGATCAGACACCCCGCCATTCCCACCCGCCCGGCCTCTGACACATTCCGGCGGTTCCGCCCGCCACGGAAAGAAAGAAGAGCAATAGCAAAAGCGGCATTGCGGGTGGCTGCCGGGGTCAGATCCCTTTTCCTGCGGAAAAGGGATCTGACCCCTACCCCACACGCATGGGGTGGATCTACCGTGTCGACCAAGGTCGACACCTACCGGAAATCCCGATTTACCCCCCGCCACCGGGAAACTGTCGGGGGTGGGGCGGTGTGGGTTGGCAGGACCGTTGGCGCCATGGATGGCGCCATCGAGCCCCCAGGGACGGGTTCACGGCGTGTCCTGCCAACCCACACCGCCCCGCCCAACCAGTAGAAACCCAGAGCCGCTTTGGCTTTGGCTTTGGCTTTGGCTCTGGCTTCGGCCTCTGCGGGTGCAGGGCGCAGCCCTGCAAAGGAAAAGGCCGCCTTTCGGCGGCCTTCACTTCTTATTACTTCAGTTTGATCTCGCGCAGGCGTTCCTCGAGGAAGCCGTGGGCGGTGATCGCCTCCGGGTACCGGCTCGGGTTCTCCGCGGTGATGCACGAGGGCAGCACGTCGATCAGGAAGTCCGGGTTCGGGTGCAGGAAGAACGGCACCGAGTAGCGCGGCTGGCGCGCCAGGTCACCCGGGGGGTTGACCACGCGGTGGATGGTCGACGGATACACGTGGTTGGTCAGGCGCTGCAGCATGTCGCCGATGTTGACCACGATGGTGTCCGCGTCCGAGGTGAACGGCACCCATTCGCCCTCGTGCGACTGCACTTCCAGGCCCGCGGCACTGGCACCGACCAGCAGGGTGATGAAGTTGATGTCGCCGTGGGCACCGGCACGCACGTTCGGAATGTCGTCGGTGGTGATCGGCGGGTAGTGGATCGGGCGCAGGATCGAGTTGCCGAAGTTGGTCTTGTCGGCGAAGAAGTCCTCCGGCAGGCCGATGTGCAGGGCCAGCGCGGACAGCACGCGCGAACCCAGGTTGTCCAGCGCCTGGTACAGGCCGTAACCGCGCTCACGGAAACCGTCGACCTCGGTCGGCCACAGGTTCGGCGCCATCACGTCCCGGTACTTGGAATCGTCGGCGATTTCGCGGCCGATGTGCCAGAACTCCTTCAGGTCGAAATGCTTGGAGCCCTTGGCGGTCTCCACGCCGAACGGGGTATAGCCGCGGGCGCCGCCGCTGCCGGCCACGTGGTACTTGCGCTTGACCTCTTCCGGCAGGGCGAAGAAGGCCTTGAAGGCATCGTAGGCCGCGTCGATGTCGGCCTGCGGGATGCCGTGGTTGCGGATGCCCGCGAATCCCCATTGGCGGTAGGCCGCGCCCAGCTCGGCCACGAAGGCCTCGCGGTCGCTGTCGAAACGGGTGATATCGAGGGTGGGGATCTGGCTCACAGCGGTTCCTGGCTTGTCGTTGGGTCTGAGGGGGCCAACGCATTCATGGCCCGCCTGAACATTGTGACAGATCGCCCGGGGGACGCCACTCGATACAAGGAAACAAACCGATACAATGCGCGACCCGCGCGCGGAGTAACGCTTCCGTCACGTTGGCCCCGCCCCTCTCCCGCCCCCCCCCTGAACCTGCCCCGCCATGCCCGCAGCTGCCCCTGCCGCCCCCGCCATTGAAGGTTCTGCCCGGCGCTGGCGCCGGCTGGCCTGGTGGTCGCTGTTCATCGCCGGCAATGCGGTGCTGGCCGCGGCGATCGCGCTGGGCAATATACCGCTGCGTGACAATCCGGGCGGCGGCGCCGGCCTGGCCTATCTGGCGGTCGCCCTGCCCGGCCACCTGCTCGCATTCGGTGCGCTGGCCGGCCTGCTGCCGTTGCTGCTGGGCCTGTGGCCGCGCAGTGCGCGTACGCTGAGCATCAGCGCGGTCGTGCTGCAGGGCCTGTGGCTGTGCCTGCTGCTGGTCGACGCCAAGGTCTTCACCCTGTACCGCTTCCACCTCAATGCCATGGTCGTGAACATGGTGTTCGGCGGCGCCCTGCAGGACCAGGTTGCCCTGTCCTGGAAGACCTGGCTGCAGGTCGGCCTGCTGGTTGCCGCAGTGTTCACCGCCGAGGGCCTGCTGGCCTGGGCGTGCTGGAAACTGCTGCCGGCCGCGCCGCGCCGTCGACGGGTGCTGCAGGCCTGGGCGGTGGTCGCGCTGCTGATGGGCGGCGGCCAGGTCGCCACGGCCTACTACGACGCCCGCGGCGACCGCGATGTGATCGCGCAGTGGAACTACCTGCCGTGGGCACAGCCGATCACGGCCAAGAGCTTCATGCGGCGCCTGGGCGTGGTCAGCCAGCAGCATGCCGGCCTGCCCGACCCGCGCCATGCGCAGCTGCTGTACCCGCTGCATCCGCTGCGCTGCCAGAGCCCACATCGCCCCAATGTACTGATGGTGGTACTGGAGTCGCTGCGCCACGATGTGCTGACACCGCAGCTTATGCCCAACGCGTCGGCGCTGGCGCAGGATGCGCGCGTGTTCGACCACCATTTCAGCACCGGCAATGCCACCCGCTACGGCCTGTTCGGGCTGCTCTACGGCCTGCCCGGCGGCTATTGGCCAAGCATGCTTGACGAGCAGCGTGGCTCGCAGCTGTTCCAGGTGCTGGGCCAGCAGGGCTACGACCTGCACCTGTACGGCAGCGCGCCGATGTACAGCCCGGAATTCGACCGCACCGTGTTCGCCGATGTGCGCGACCAGCTGCACCAGGGGCCGTCGGCGCTGAAGTCCGACGGCCGCGACCGCGCCATCATCAGTGCACTGCAGCAGGACATCCGCGCCAGCCAGGCCGCGCAGCGCCCGTGGTTCGGCTTCGTGTTCCTCGACTCCACCCATGCGCCCTACCACATGCCCGACGGCTACCCGCCGGTGGCGACGCCAATGGCCGCGGACATCGACTTCCTCAAGTTCGGCCCGGAGCATGATCCGACGCCGGAACTCAACCGCTACCGCACCGCCGTGCACTATGCCGACAGCCTGATCGGCACGCTGCTCGACGACCTCCGTGCACAGGGCCTGGCCGAGGACACCATCGTGCTGGTCACCGGTGACCATGCCGAAGAGTTCAACGACCTGAAGCTGAATTACTGGGGCCACAACGGCAACTTCTCCGACTACCAGCTGCAGGTCCCGTTCGTGCTGCATTGGCCGGGCAAGGCCGCTGGCCACGACGCACGCACCAGCTCGCACGAAGACTGGGTGCCGACACTGATGCGCCACGCACTGGGCTGCGAGAACGCGCTGGGCGACTACAGCACCGGCCAGGACCTGCTGGCCGAGCCGCAGGGCCAGCGCGCCCTGGTGGTCGAAAGCTGGTCGCAGCGTGCGATACGCCATGGCGACGCCATCTACGTGTTCGACAAATTCGGCAACGCCACCGCCCTGGACCTGCACTACCGCCCGCTGCCGCAGCAGGCGCCGGACGCAGCCGCCGTACGCACTGCATGGGAAGCGCTGACCCGCTTCCGCAACCGCTGACCCTCAAGGATCGATCCCGCATGAACCGTCCGCTGCGCATCCTGCACACCGAAGCCGCCAAGGGAATGGGCGGGCAGGAGATCTACATCTTCCGCCACATGCAGGTGATGCGCGCGCGTGGCCACGAGGTGGCGCTGCTGTGCCAGCCCGAGGCGCGACTGGCCCAGCTTGCACGCGATGATGGCTTCACCGTGCACACCCTGCGCATGGGCGGCCTGCCGCGCCTGCTGCGCGGCATCTGGTCGGTCTCGCGACTGGTGCGCCGCGAGCGCTATGACGTGGTCAACACCACCAGCCGCCGTGATGCGCTGATCGCCGCGGCCGGTGCACGCCTCGGCGGCACACCGCTGGTGGTGCGCTCGCGCCACCTGATGAGCCCGGTCAACTCACTGCTGACCTATACCGGCCTGCCGCACCGGATCATCACTGTCAGCGACTTCGTCAAGCAGCTGCTGGTCGACCGTGGCATCGCCGCAGAGCGCATCGGCATCGTGCCGCCGATGGCGACGCCGCCACGCTGGGACAGTGCCGAGCAGGGCGATCCCTGGACAAGACTGCAGGACACCCGTGCACAGGTGCGTGCCGAACTCGGTTTCGCCGAGCGCGACATCGTGGTCGGCTGCGTGGCCGTGCTGCGCGAAGCCAAGGGCCATGCCGAACTGCTGCATGCCATTGCACCCTTGTGCAGGGCCAACCCCGATCTTCACCTGTGCGTGATAGGCGACGGTGAGCCGGTGATGGGCCGCCTGCAGGCCCTGCGCAGCGAACTCGGCCTGGAGCAGCAGGTGCATCTGCTCGGCTTCCGCAGCGACGCCCACCGGCTGATGGCCGGTTTCGACGTCTTCGCCCTGGCCACACACAAGGAGGCTTCGGGCACGGTGTTCCTCGAAGCCGCGCAGGCAGCGCTGCCGATCGTCTCGCACCGCGTCGGCGGCGTGCCTGAAATGCTGGTGGAAGGTAGCAATGCCATCCTCACCCGGCTGGGCGATGACGCCGCCCTCACCGGCGCATTGCGCCTGCTGGTGGACGATCCGGAACGTCGGCGGCAGATGGGCCGTGCCGGTTGGGACTGGATCCGCAGCACTGCGCGGTTCAGCGCGGCCGGCCATGGCGAGGCCACCGAAAATTATTACCTCCAATGGTTGAAGGAGCTGGGTCATGGCTAATGCCAGAACCGTACCGGTGCTGATGCACCACCATGTCAGCAACTCGCCGGGCATGATCACCGTATCCCCGGAGAACTTCGAGAGCCAGATCGCCTGGCTGGCACGTACCGGCTGGACATCGCTGACGCTGGATCAGTACGCCGACTTCCTTGCCGGCAAGCCGGTACCGCGCAAGTCGATCGTGATCACCTTCGATGATGGCTACCTGGACAACTGGGTCTACGCCCACCCGATCCTGCAGAAGTACGGCATGCATGCGGTGGTGTTCGTGGTCACCGGCTGGATGCACGAAGGCCCGGTGCGCCCGCACGCCGGCATCGAAGGCGCCGAGCTGCCGGTTACGCCGGAGCACCGTGCCTGCGAAGACCTGATCTACAAGCAAGGCCGCAGCGACGAAGTGATGATGCGCTGGAGCGAAGCGCGCGCGGCGATCGAAGCGGGCACGTTCGAGGTCCACTGCCATACCCACAGCCACACCCGCTGGCTGAAGCGTGACGACCTGGATCGTGCACAGCGCCGCGAAGGCATCAGCGGTGACCTGGCGATGGCCAGGCAGACGCTGCTGGAGAAGCTCGGCGAAGTCTCCGACACGCTGTGCTGGCCCTATGGCGACTTCGACGATGACTACATCGAAGTGGCGCGCGAACAGGGCTTCCGCTACCTGCATACCACCCATCCGTTCGGCCGCAACGTGGTGGGTGGAGATCCGGAGCGCATCTACCGTTTCGCGATCCGCAACCGCCCGGCCAGCTGGCTGCGCAAACGCATCGCCTGGAGCTACAACCCGCTGATCGCGCCGATCTTCAACGGCTTCAAGGCCCGGCAGAAGAAGATGGTGCCGGGCCCGTAAACGGCGCAGAGGCGCCCATCCCTGTGATCGGCAGCACCCGATTCTTGAATGGATTCGAAGGAACAGTGAAGGCAATGAACGTACTGGTGACCGGCGGCGCTGGCTATATCGGCTCGCATGCATGCGTCGAGCTGCTGCAGCAGGGACACGACGTCGTCATCGTGGACTCGCTGTGCAACAGCGACGCCAGCGTCGTCGAGCGTATCGGACGGATCACCGGCACGGCACCGGTGTTCGTGCAGGCTGACATCCGTGATCGACTGCGCATGGCCGCCCTGATGCAGCAGCATGCGATCGATGCCGTGCTGCACTTCGCGGCGCTCAAATCCGTGGGCGAATCGCAGAAGGTGCCCCTGCAGTACTTCGACAGCAACATCAGCGGCACGATCGCCCTGCTCGGTGCGATGCAGGATGCGGGGGTGACGCTGCTGGTCTTCAGCTCCTCCGCCACCGTGTACGGCAACCAGGAGCACTGCCCGGTGGCCGAGTCCGCTTCAACCTGTGCAATGACGCCCTACGGCCGTACCAAGCTGGTGGTGGAGCAACTGCTCGCGGACCTGGTCGCGACGGGCCAGGACCTGCACGTGGCGACGCTGCGCTACTTCAATCCGGTCGGCGCACATGACACGGCATTGATCGGTGAGCTGCCGCACGGCACGCCGAGCAACCTGATGCCCTACATCGCGCAGGTCGCTGCTGGCCTGCTGCCGGAAGTCCAGGTCTTCGGTGATGACTATCCGACCCATGACGGCACCGGCGTACGCGACTACATCCATGTGCAGGATGTGGCCAACGCCCACGTGCTGGCCCTGCAGTTCCTGCGCGACCAGCGGCGCAGCATCACGCTCAACCTCGGCACCGGCCAGGGCCACAGCGTGCTGGAACTGATCCAGGCCTTCGAGCAGGTCACCGGGATCCGGATTCCATTCCGCATCGTCCCGCGACGCAATGGCGACATCGCGGTCAGCTTCGCCGACGCCTCGCTGGCGCTGCGCGAGCTGGGCTGGAAGGCCCGTCACTCGCTGGCCGACATGTGTCGTGACACCTGGAAGTGGCAGCGGGAAATGCCGGCCCAAGCGCCACCGACACGCCCGTGAACGAACGACTGCACCTGCCTGCGCCGTGACGCAGGCAGGTTCTGTCAGTCAGAAGAATCGCCCGTAGACGACCTGCACGATCTCGCCGTTGCCCGTGTTGATCAGCAGCGCATCAGGACCGTAGCGAACCCATTCGTAGCCCATCGGCGGCATGTCCAGGCCGAACAGCCAGAAGTCGTTGAGGATGTAGTCTCCGACCCAGTAGGGGCGCGGCAGGATCTGACCGTAATGCCAACGCTGGTAGGCGTAGCCGACCGGCGGATGGTACGGGCCGATGCGGAAGGCATGGTCGGCACGGAAATTGTGCCGGTAGTCATCGCGGAACACCGGTCGTGCATTGACCAGCTCACGTGGCCGCTCCATTCGCGGATAGCCCCACGGCGCCCGCAGGGGCTCCTCGCGTGGGGCGGTCATATGCGGCCCGCCTTCGGGCCGGCGCTCGGCACTGGCAATGGAGACACCGCCCAGCAGCGGCAGCACCAGCAGCGCACCTGCCAGCAGGCGGCGGCTGTAGCGCAGTGAGGTGTTCATGGTCATGGTCCTTGCAACGAAGGAAGAAGGATGGAGCGTGGTCCGCTCCGACCGGGCCCCCGCCTGCGCATCGCGTGCGTCGATGCGGGGATCCTGATGCCGGGGATACGCCGCGCATCGTTCAGAGCGCGTCACAAAGCGCACAGCCGCAGCTGAACGTGATCATGGGTCGCGATCGGTTCAGTCAGTAGTGCTGGAAAGCGACATGGCCGCAGAAGCGGCCATGTCGGGGTGCCAGGTTGTACCGTCGCCAGCCTCAGGCGGCGGCGTCGCGCACCGCGGCGGACAGGCGGTCCAGCGTGTCCTGCATCAGCGTTGCATCATCGGCCTCGACCGTGACCCGCACCACCGGCTCGGTACCGGACGGGCGCAGGAATGCACGACCACGGCCGGCCACCGATTGCTGCGCGACGGCCAGCGCGGCCTGCACGCTGTCGGCCTGCACCGTGGCCTTGGCCGAGACATTGCCCAGCCGCACGTTGACCGTCTTCTGCGGCACCCGCACCAGCCCCTTCAGCGCCTGACGCAGGGTCTGCCCGCTGTTGCGCAGCGCCACCAGTACCTGCAGCGCGCTGACGATGCCGTCACCGGTGGTGGCCCGGTCCAGGCACAGCAGGTGGCCGGACGCTTCGCCGCCGAGCACGCCGCCGCCTTCCATCAGCGCCTGGTGCACGTAGCGATCGCCGACATTGCTGCGCACGAACGGAATCTGCAGGTCGGCGAATGCCTTCTCCACACCGTAGTTGCTCATCAGCGTGCCGACCACCGGGCCGCGCAGGCGGCCTTCGGCCTTCCAGGCGCGTGCCAGGATGTACAGCAGGTCATCGCCGTCGACCGGATTGCCCTGGTCGTCGGCCATCAGCACGCGGTCACCATCGCCATCGAAGGCGATGCCGAGATCGGCGCGGGTTTCGCGGACCTTGGCCGCCAGGTTGTCGATATGGGTGGAACCCACGCCGGCGTTGATGTTGACGCCGTTGGGCTCGGCACCAATGCCGATCACCTCGGCGCCCAGTTCGCGGAACAGCAACGGTGCGATCTGGTAGGTGGCGCCGTGCGCGCAATCCAGCACCAGGCGTACGCCACGCAGGTCGAACGCGCGCGGCACGCTGGCCTTGCAGAACTCGATGTAGCGGCCGACCGCCTCGCGCGCACGCGACGCCTTGCCCAGCTTTTCCGATTCGGCGGTGGTGAACGGAACGTCCAGCGCCGCTTCCAGGGCCAGCTCGGTGGCATCGTCGAGCTTCTCGCCCTGGGCGGAAAAGAACTTGATGCCGTTGTCGTAGTGCGGGTTGTGCGAGGCGCTGATGACGATGCCGGCATCCACGCCCAGCGTGCGGGTCAGGAACGCCACCGCCGGGGTCGGCATCGGCCCCAGCAGCTGTACGTCGGCGCCGGCGGCGACCAGGCCGGCTTCCAGTGCCGCTTCGAACATGTAGCCGGAAATGCGGGTG
The DNA here is from genome assembly GCF_054187805.2 of Stenotrophomonas sp. S4. Lineage (NCBI taxonomy): Bacteria > Pseudomonadati > Pseudomonadota > Gammaproteobacteria > Lysobacterales > Lysobacteraceae > Stenotrophomonas > Stenotrophomonas sp. S4. Next base: position 3,330,721 of record NZ_CM196188.1, read on the forward strand.
TCCTTGCCGATCACCACGATCGGCCGGCGCCCATCCTGGCCGCGCTGCGCGACCAGGACACGGCCCAGGGCGTTGCCCAGGCGCAGCACGAAGTCGGCCGAGATCACGCCCTGGCCGACCCGCCCACGGATGCCATCAGTACCGAAGTACTTGCGGCCTCCCATCACGCCACCTCCGGCGCCGGCTGACGGCCCAGCATTGCCAGCAGATCGGCCAGGCGATCGCGCATTTCGCGGCGGTCGCAGATCTGGTCGATGGCACCGTGCTCCAGCAGGAACTCCGAGCGCTGGAAGCCTTCCGGCAGCTTTTCGCGCACGGTCTGCTCGATCACGCGCGGGCCGGCGAAGCCGATCAGCGCCTGCGGCTCGGCGATGTTGATGTCGCCCAGCATCGCGAACGAGGCCGACACGCCGCCGGTGGTCGGATGGGTCAGCACCGAGATGTACGGCAGGCCGGCTTCACGCAGCTTGCCCAGCGCAGCCGAGGTCTTGGCCATCTGCATCAGCGAGAACAGGCCTTCCTGCATGCGCGCGCCACCGCTCTGCGAGAAGCACACGTAGGGCGCACCGATCTCGACCGCGGTTTCCGCGGCCAGTGCGAAACGCTCGCCGACCACCGAGCCCATCGAGCCGCCCATGAAGGCGAAGTCGAACGACGAGGCCACCAGCGCACGGCCCTTGAGCAGGCCGCGCATGGCGATCAGCGCGTCGTACTCGCCGGTATTCTTCTGCGCGATCTTGATGCGCTCGCTGTACTTCTTCTGGTCCTTGAACTTGAGCAGGTCGGTCGGGCCCAGGCGCGCACCGATCTCGGTGGTGCTGTCGGCATCGAACAGGGCAGCCAGGCGCGCACGCGCACGGATCGCCATGTGATGGCCGCACTTCGGGCAGACTTCCAGGTTCTCTTCCAGTTCCGGACGGTACAACGCGCTGCCGCAGTTGCTGCACTTTTCCCACAGGCCCTCGGGGACACTGCGCTTCTTGCTGGGGGTATTGTCGGTGCGGATGCCGGACGGCATCAACTTGCTGAGCCAACTCATGCGGGAGGACACTTCCGTTCAGGGCGGCCCAGGGGCCGCAAAGGCGGACAGTCTAGCTCCGCTTTCCCCGCCCGTGCACCCCCTTGCCAGCCACGGGGCCGCCGGAAAAAACCATGCTGGGACGTACGTTTAGGTGCGAGGGAAGTGCCGGTCGCTGGCCGGCGACCCCTGCGCGCAGGCGGGTATGGACGATGCCGGCCAGCGGCCGGCCGTCCTGTTACGCGTCCAGCGCCTGCCGCAGCGGGGCAAGGAAGGCCCGGGCGCGCTGCGCGGCCTCTTCCGCCGAGCCCGCTTCGGCCAGCGCCGACACCAGCGCGCTGCCCACCACCACGCCGTCGGCCTGGCGGGCCATGGCCGCAGCACTGTCGGCATCCTTGATGCCGAAGCCCGCCACCACCGGCACCGACGCACGCGCACGCAACGCCTGCAGGCGGGCACTGGCGGCATCGCTGTCCAGGCGCTCGGACGCGCCGGTGACACCGGCAAAGCTGACGTAATAGAGATACCCACGGGCCAACGCCAGCAGCTTGTCGGCGCGCGCTTCGCTGGTGGTCGGCGACGCCAGCAGCACCAGCGCCAGGCCGGCTGCGTCGAACGCCTGCAGGGCTTCGCCCGCCTCTTCCGGCGGCAGGTCGACCAGCAGCACGCCGTCCACGCCGGCGTCCACGGCGGCCTTGGCGAAGGCCGCGTAGCCGTGGATCTCCACCGGGTTCAGGTAGCCCATCAGCACCACCGGGGTCTGCGCATCGCGCTCGCGGAACTGCGCCACGGCCTGCAGCACGTAGCGGCTGCCAGCACCGCGCGCCAGCGCGCGCTCGGAGCTGCGCTGGATGGTCGGGCCATCGGCCATCGGGTCGGAGAACGGCACGCCCAGTTCAATCACGTCGGCGCCGGCATCGACCAGTGCGTGCATGACCGGCACGGTGGCCTCCAGCGAGGGATCACCGGCCGTGACGAAGGGGATCAGCGCCTTGCGCTGCTGTTCGCGCAGACGCTGGAAACAGGCATCGAGTCGGGATACGGACATTTCAGGCACATCCTTCAATCAGTTCAATCGCATCGCTGGTTCCCCAGTACATCTGGGTGACCCTCCCTTCAAACAGTTCCACGCGGATACCCAGGTCCGAACCCGGGTCCTGCCAGGTGAGGTACTCGCCCTGGTCACCGTCGTAGGCATGCGGGCTGGATACCGGCGGCTTCGGGAACTGGGCCATGGCCTGGGCGCGGGTCATGCCGACACGCAGGCCGAACGGACCGGGCTGCTGGGTCGGCGCCCCGCTCTCCGGATCCAGGCCGAGATCGAAACGGACGACGCGATCTTCATCGGTCATCATCGACACGCCGGGCGGCAGCCCCTTGCCGTCGTAGTACTCGCAACTGCCGCCGATGGCTTCGACCGCCCCTTGCGCGGTCCACGGCCCGAGTGCCTTCAGATCGGTCATATGCTGGCCGATCAGCACCTCGCCGGCATGGTCCAGCGCCACCGAGACCACCGCGGGCGCGCCATCGCTGTCCGTATCTTCCATGGACGGCGGATCGACAATCGGCGCACGCGCCATCGGGTCGAGGTCATCGTTGGCGGCCGGCTGCTGTGCCGGCTGCGTGGTGGCCTTGGCGGCCGGTGCCAGCACCGGCGGCTCCGGCGGCTGGCATGCGGCCAACCCCAGCGCCAGCAGCAGCACGCCACTGTTGCGCAGCAGCGCGCTCACAGCACCAGCCCTTCGCGCGCGGCGATGGTATGCACGTCCTTGTCGCCACGGCCGGACAGATTGCACAGCACGATCTGGTCACGCGGACGCTCACGCGCCAGCTTGATCGCCTGTGCCAGCGCATGGCTGGACTCCAGCGCCGGCAGGATGCCCTCGGTATGCGCCAGCAGGTGGAAGGCCTGCAGCGCTTCTTCATCGGTGATGCCGAGGTAGCGTGCACGGCCGGTGTCGGCCAGGAATGCGTGCTCGGGGCCGACGCCCGGATAGTCCAGGCCGGCCGACACCGAATGGGTCTCGATGATCTGGCCGTCGTCGTCGCACAGCACATAGGTGCGGTTGCCATGCAGCACGCCGGGACGACCGGCGGCGATCGACGCGGCGTGGCGGCCGGTGCTGATGCCATCACCTGCGGCTTCGGCGCCGACGATCTCGACCTGGCGATCGTTGAGGAAGGCATGGAACAGGCCGATGGCATTGCTGCCGCCGCCGACGCAGGCGGTGATCGCATCGGGCAGGCGGCCGTACTCGGCCAGCATCTGCTCGCGTGCCTCGCGGCCGACGATGGCATTGAAGTCGCGCACCATGCGCGGATAGGGATCCGGGCCGGCGACCGTACCGATGATGTAGAAGGTGTCCTGCACATTGGTCACCCAGTCGCGCATCGCTTCGTTGAGCGCGTCCTTCAGGGTGGCCGAGCCGGAGGTGACCGGCACCACCGTCGCGCCGAGCAGCTTCATGCGGTAGACGTTGATCTTCTGCCGCTCGATGTCGGTGGCACCCATGTACACCACGCATTCCAAGCCCAGCCGCGCGGCAACGGTGGCGCTGGCCACGCCGTGCTGGCCGGCACCAGTCTCGGCGATGATGCGCTTCTTGCCCATCCGCGCCGCCAGCAGCGCCTGGCCGATGGTGTTGTTGATCTTGTGCGCGCCGGTGTGGTTCAGGTCTTCGCGCTTGAGCAGGATCTGCGCGCCGCCGACATGGTCGCTCAGGCGCTGGGCGTGGTAGATCGGGCTCGGCCGGCCCACGTAATGGGCCAGGTCGCGATCGTAGGCGACCTGGAATGCCGGGTCCTGGCGGGCCTGGTCATAGGCCTGGGCCAGTTCCTGCAGCGGGCCGACCAGGGTTTCGGCAACGAAGCTGCCGCCGTAGCGGCCGAAATGGCCCTGGGCATCCGGGAAGGCGTGGTAGTCGGCAATGGGGGAGGCAGACATGGAAGCGACCGCTGGTTCGAGACAGGTGGATACTCTAGCGCACGGGTCGTGACCGGAAAATGGATATTATCTGGCGCATATCGTCAGGAAATCTCACATGAGCCATTCCCTGCTGCCACCGCTCAATGCGCTGCGCGCGTTCGAGGCCACCGCCCGCCTGGGCGGGGTTGGCCGCGCCGCGCAGGACCTGCACGTCACCCACGGTGCGGTCAGCCGCCAGCTGAAGCTATTGGAAGACCACCTCGGCCTGGCGCTGTTCCAGCGTGCCGGTCGCGGCCTGCGCCTGACCGCTGCGGGCACGCGCCTGCAGGCCGCGTGCAGCGAGGCCTTCAGCGGCATCGAAGACTGCGTGCGCGAACTGCGGCGGCCGGCAGCCGCCCCGGCGCTGGTGCTGGGTTGCAGCGGCAGCGTGCTGGCGCGCTGGATGATCCCGCGCCTGCCCGCACTGCAGGCCGCCCTGCCCGGCGTACGCCTGCAGTGGTCGGCGCTGGATGGCAGCTTCACCGAGGCGCAGGCCGCACTGGATGCGGTGCTGCTGCTGGCGCAGGGGCCGTGGCCCCGGGGCTGGCAGGTGCGTGAGCTGGCGCCGGAACGGGTCGGCGTGGTGGTGGCCCCCTCGCATCCGGCCGCGCAGCGCCTGCGGCATGTACCGCCCTCGGCGCTGCTGCAGGAGACGCTGCTGCACACCAGTTCACGGCCGCAGGCGTGGCCGGCGTGGGCGCAGGCACACGCTCTGGACACCGCCAAGCTGCAGCTGGGCACTGCCTTCGAGCACCTGTACTACCTTCTGGAGGCAGCAGTGGCCGGGCTGGGCCCGGCGATCGCACCCGAGCCGCTGGTGGCCGAGGACCTGGCCGCCGGGCGACTGGTCGCGCCGTGGGGGTTTGCCGCCACCGGTGGTTTCTGGGTGCTGGCGCGACCGGACGGACCAACTGATGCGCGCGTGGATGCGCTGGCCGACTGGCTGGGCCAGCAACTCCGCTGACAACAAAAAGGGGACGGAGGGGATTAAGTCGCAAGTGGCACAAACGACTTAATTCCCTCCGTCCCCTTTTTTCAGCTGGCGGTTGGAGTGGCCAGGCGCTGCTGCAGGTCTTCGCGCAGGCGCGACAGCTCGACCTCGGCCTGCTGCCGCTGCTGCATGCCTTCGCGATGGATGCTGCGCACTTCCTCGACCGTGGCAATCAACTGGTCGTGCACGTGGCGCAGCGTGGCTACGTCGATCACGCCGCGCTGGTTGCTGCGCGCGGTATCCACCGAGGCCTGACGCAGCAGATCGGCATTGCGGCGCATCAGCTCGTTGGTGGCATCGTCGATGGCGGTGGACAGCTCGACCGCGGCCTTCTGCTCACCCAGCGAAAGCTGGATGGCGAACTGGCGCTTCCACGACGGGATGGTGATCTCGCGCACCGTGTTGAACTTCTCGATCAGCTGCAGCGCATTGGCCTGGATCAGGCGGATCATCGGCAGCGACTGATCGGCCGCATGCTGCATCAGTTGCAGGTCGGACACGCGCTTTTCGATCAGGCGGATCGCGTTGTCGACTTCGCCCTGGCGGATGCGCTGCTGCGGATCCTCGCTGCCCTGCCCGGCCTGCTGCTCGGCCTGCAGTTCGGCCAGGCGCTGCTTGCCGGCGGCAGCATACAGGCCCAGCGCATGGCGTTCTTCGCGGACGATGTCATGCATGCGGTCGAACTCGCCCACGCGCTTGCCCATCAACGCCTGCTGCACACCGACATCGCCCAGCAGCTGCTCGATCTGCGCGTTGGTGTCGCTGAACTTCTGCACCAGCTCACCCTTGGATACGCGCAGGCGGTCGATCAGGCCACCGATCACCGGCACCTTCGACCGCTGGGCGAAGCCGTCCAGCTTCAGGCTGCGCGCGATGCGCACCACTTCGCCCAGTTTCTCGCCACTGGCATCCAGGTCACGATTGCGCACCTGGTCGAGCAACTGGCTGGAGAACGCTGCGGTGCGCGTGGCCGCTTCGCGACCGAACACCTGCAGGTTGCCCGGGCGCAGGTCATCCAGCTCCAGACGGATCTCGGCGATGCGCGGCAGATCCTCGCGGACCAGGCCGAGCGCCTGCAATGCGCCGTCATCGAGCGGAGTGGCGGTGGTCGTGCCGGGCACGAGGGCACCGGGGGTCTGGCTGTCCTGGGTCATCGGGCAGTCTCCTTGCAGTTGGGTAAGCGGCAGCGGCGGCCGGCTCAAGGCAGTCTAGCCTGAGCCGCCGCGACCTCGTCATCGATCTGTGCGTGCAGCGTGGCGGCCTTCGCCGCCAGTGTGGCGCCGGCCGCGGCCTGGCCCGCCACGGCGGCCTGCCGCCAGGCCGGCAGCAGGACGTCATGGATGCGCGCGAAGCGTTGCAGCAGCACGTTGTCCTGGTCCTGCAGCAGCTGCCACTGGCCGGCCTCGAGACGGCGCAGCATGGCCAGCCGGCGCAGATGATCGAGCCGTTGCGACAGCGCGGCCTGGCCGGCGATATCCAGCGACGCCAGCCGCGCCGCAGCCAGCTCGACCCAGGCGTCCAGTGCCGTGGCTGCCTCTGAATGCTCGATGATGGCCCTGGCCCGCCGCTGCAGGTGCTGCTGCAGGTGCTGGGCCTGCTCGCGCGCCTGCAGGGCCAGCACGCCCAGCTGCGACTGCAGCGCACGTCCCTCCGCCTCGCGATCGACATCGCGCCCCAGCAGGCGGCCCCACCAGCTCTCCTGCTGCCGGATCTGCGCCGGGTTGGCGGCCTGCAGGGCCAGCGCGATGCGTGCCAGTGCGGCCACCAGGCCGTCGCCCGCGCCCGGCGGCAACGGTGTTTCGAGCCGCGCCAGTGCCTGCAGCAACGGCGCACCATAGTCGGCCAGCACGGCGACATCGGCCGTGTCCGGCAAGCTCGGGGGCGGCAGTGGCGCCTGCGTGGTCATGGCAGCGGCGGCGGCTTCGGTGTCGTTGCCGGAATCTCCTCACTGTCGTCCGGCGGCAACGACTCACCGTAGAAGTGGCGCATCAGGGCCTCATCCAGCGCGCGCTCCTCCGGTGTCGTGGCACGGCGCACACGCGCACGCTGCGCCACCGCACTGTTCGGCACCCCACGCTCGACCTGCTGCCGCGCCCAGCCGGCGAACGCGGCCAGGGTCTGCGACACCTGTGCCTGCTGCGCCTGCGATGCCGCCAACAGTTCCACCAACGGCGCCAGGCCGGCCTGCAGCTCGTCGGCCAGGACCGTGGCCGGCACGCTGGGGGCCGCCGCGACCGGCTCGCGCGCCGCGACGGCGGGACGTGTTTCAGAAAGGCGATACAGGGCCTCCAGCAACGCCGGCCACGGTGCCGGGTCGGCAACGGCAATCGCTTCGGGCACCGGCGGTGGCAGCTGCAGGGCGGTGGCGATGTCGGCCAGCTGCGCGACCACGCGCCCGCCGACATCACTGTCGTCGGCACCCATGGCCTTGTTGCGCAGGAAATCGCGCTTGATCTGCGCCCAGCGCTGCGCCTGCGTGTCGTCCAGCACGCCGCGCAGTTCGGCCAGCTTCAACAGGTTTTCTTCGGCACCAGTGGTCAGCAGCTGTGCCTCGCCCAGGTAATGGTCGGAGATCAGCTGCTGCAGCTCGTCCTCGTTCATCACCGGCGAGATCTTCTCGGCCAGCTTGTTCATGTTGCGGTAGCTGCCCTGCAGCCGGAACGGAGGCTCGGTACGGTAGCGATCGTCCTGTGCGGCACTGGCGATGTACTGCTGGTTGACCCGGTAGACCACGTCGCGCACGCGCAGCATGCGCTGCAGGGTGGCGGTGATCTCGTTGATCTCCGCGCTGCTGTAGGCGTGGCTGAGGCCGTTGGTCGAGACCTCCTTGCCCATCGCACGGTCGACCAGTACGTACAGGTCAGCCATGTCGCGCGTGGCCAGCGGCGCCAGCACCGGGTTGGAGGTCAGGCTGTTCTCGATGTAGCTGAGGGTAAAGGCCGCCTCCATGCCACCGAGCACATCACCGAGGTTGTAGATGTCGGCACGGTTGGCCAGCATGTCGGGAATCTTGAACACCTCGCCGGACTCGGTGTACGGGTTGCCAGCCATCACCACGCAGAACTTCTTGCCGCGCATGTCGTAGGTGCGGGTGCGGCCGCGCCACACGCCCTCGATACGGCGGGTGCCATCGCACAGCGAGATGAACTTCTGCAGGAACTCGGGATGGGTGTGCTGGATGTCGTCCACATACAGCATGGTGTTGTTGCCCATTTCCAGCGCGAGGTTGAGCTTCTCCAGCTCCTGCCGCGAGGTCGCGTCCGGCGCCTGGGCCGGGTCCAGCGAGCGCACCTCGTGACCCAGCGCCGGGCCGTTGATCTTCATGAAGACCAGGCCCAGGCGGTGCGCCACGTATTCCATCAGCGTGGTCTTGCCGTAGCCCGGCGGCGAAATCATCATCAGCAGGCCCATCAGGTCGCTGCGCTTGTTCTCGCCGACCGTGCCCATCTGCTTGGCCAGGTTGTCACCGATCACGCCCAGGTAGACATCGTTGATCAGCTTGTTGCGCACGAACGAGGACAGCGGCCGTGCCTTGAACTCGGAAAGCCGCAGGGTCTCGCGCTCGCGCCCGATGATGCCCTGGCGCAGCGCCTGGTAGGCGTGGAACGCCGGCACGAAATGACGCAGGTGCTGCGTCAGGCGCTCCAGGAAATCATCCAGCGATACCACCAGCGTGCCGTTGCTGATGCGTGCGTGTTCACCCAGCAGGCCATTGACCTCCGCCTGCAACGCGGCGTCGCTGGCACGGGTACGCAGCTGGCGCTGCACCAGCAGCAGTGCCGCAGCCTCGTCGACGTAGCCGGCATGCAGGGCATGCGCCGGCATCCGCGCCAGCGCCCGCAGCCACTGCCCGGCCAGCGCCCAGCGCGTGGCCAGCGGATCCTGGCTGCGCTGCAGGGCGCGTTCGACCGCCTCGCGCTGCCCGGCCTGTTCCAGCTGCTGCGCCAGCGCATCCAGCAGCGCTAGCGCATGGCGACTGCTGCTGAACACCGGCTCGCCGGTCGCCAGCTCTTCGCCCAGATAGGCGGCCGCGGCCTCTGCGGCATCGGCATCGAACGGCAACGCGTGGGATTGCGCATACGCCAGCAGTGCCTCGGCCATTTCCGCACGCAACGCCAGTCGCCCTTCGTCGGACCCCAGCAGGCGTGCCAGCGCTTCGGCACCCATCTGCCGGCCCGGCCATTGCGCCACCGCTTCGCGCCGCTGCTCGGCGGCCCAGAACAGCAGTGCCAGCGCACGCACCCGCGGTGCATGGCGCAGGCTGCCGGCCGCCTGCTGCAAGGGCAGCAATGCACGCAGGATCAGCGCGGCATCATGGTCATGGATGCCGCGCTCGTAGCCTTCGCGGTAGCGCGGTGCGGCGAACGCACGCACGCGCTGGTCCAGTGCTTCGGGCGTGGCGACGTCGTGCTGCAGCGTGGCCAGGTCAAGGCCGTCGCTCCCCTCCTGCGCGGCCATCAGCAGGCTGCCGGCCAGATACTCACCGCGATACAACGCAGGTGATTCCGAGTCCAGGGTGACCGGCCAGAACGGCTTCAGCGCATCCAGCTCCGGATCGTGCAGGGTCTCCAGGAAGTCGGTGCCGGTCAGATGGATCGCCAGCGTGTCACCACGCGGCAGCAGGGTCAGGTCCAGCGCCTGGGTGTTGACGCTGAAGCGATGGCGCGGCCCCAGCCGCACCACGTTGCCGCCCGCTTCGTACAGATCACTGCGGTCGCGCAGCTGGCGTACCGCCTGGTCACGCACGCCCTTCAGGCGCGCCTCGATGTCGTCGGCCTTGACGTTGTCATGCAGCGCGCGCAGGCGTTCGGCCAGCTCACGCAGCTTGAGGATCAGCGGATCGCCGGCAAAGAACGCATTGAGCTCATCGGCGGTGGCGAAGCGCTCGGTGCGCTTGGCGAGGCCATCGAGGATGCGGTTGGCCGCATCCAGCACCGAACGTGCCTTGCGCTGGCGATCATCCAGCAGTGCCTGCTTGTGCGTTTCGAAGGCTTCCACCAGCTCTTCGCGCTTGCTCAGGATTTCGCCAAGGAACTGCTCGTGTTCGCCGAACTGGCTCTCCAGCTCCTCCAGCTGCACCAGCAGGCGCGACAGCTGCTCGTCGGCGCGTTCCGGATCGGTGGCCAGCGCCAGCGCGCTGGTGATCGACTGCGAGAACAGCACGAACTGCGCGGCGAACTGCGCCACGGCCTCGGCCGAACCCAGCGACCGGCGACGCTGATCAGCACGCGCACGGGCCTGGTTGAGGCGGCCGTACAGCACCGAGATCGACTCGACCACGGGGGTGCGGGCGGTGGCATCGTCCACCTTCAGGCCGGCCATCAGCTCGGACAACATGTCCAGGTCGGCTGCCATGCCACGCAGCCCCTCCAGCTGCTCGTCCAGCTGGCGGGCACTCTGTGCCTGCTGGGCTGCTTCATCCAGCGCCTGCAGGCGCGAGGTCAGCGGCGCCAGCGCGGCTTCGTCCGCAAGGAACTCGCCAGTGGCGGCGCCGACGCGGTCCTGCGCTTCTACCAGCTCGGCCGCCATCACTTCGATGCGCGCGGTGTCGATGTAGCGCAGCTCACGGATGGTCAGCAGCCGTCCACGCAATGCGGTGATCGCATTGAGCGCCTCGACGAAGGCCTGCACCTCGTTCCAGTTCTGCGGCTGCAGCCGCCCCAGCAGCGCCTTGTGCGCGGCCTCGGCCTCGACCATCGCCTGCGCCGACTGCTGGCGGATCGACTGCACCTTCTCGTATTCGTCCAGCACCGATTCGCCGGTGGCGCTGATCTGCCGCAGCAGCGCCTCGGCGCCATCGCAGGCCGCGTCGCCCAGCCAGTGGTGGGCATCGAACAGGCGCCGGGTGTCGGCCACCAGGCGCTGGTAGCGCTGCACCGACACGTCCTGGCCTTCGATCTCGCGCGCCAGGTTGAACAGGTTGGAAATGCCGCGCACCAGCTCGGCGTTGCCGATGCGGCCCATGAAGGTGTTGCCGGGCGGTCGGCTGGCTGCAAACTCGTCACTGCTGAACGGGGTCTGCCAGACCTGCATCGGATGGATGCGGGTCGGTTCGCTGCCTTCGGCATGGAACAGCACCATGCGCCCGTCCTGCATCAAGGCGTAGCCATGGCCGAACACCGGGTTCTGCAGCACGCGCTGGATGGTGTTGTAGACGAACAGCGCCGAGCGTCCGCCTTCGCGCTCGTAGAAGATGTACAGCACGTCCTCGCCGTTCGGCGAACGGATGCTGCGCTTGAACTGCATGCCGGCCATCGAGGCGTCGAATGCCTTGTGCTCGCCGCCCTGCAGGTAATACCCACCCGGGAAGATCACGCCGTGGTCTTCGGGCAGCTGCACGCAGGCCTGCACGATCGCATCGTTGCGCACGATGCCGCCGGTCAGCGTGTTGTAGATCAGGCCGCGCCACTCCGTCTCGCGGTACGGCAGCACCTTCAGCAGCACCAGCGAGCCGACCCGGGCGAATTCGAACTGGGCGTCGTCCAGCGACTGCGTGCTGTCCTCCACCGGTTCGCTGTAGATGCCCTGCCCGGTCTCGGTATTGTTCTCGACCTTGATGGTGAGGTCGCCGCCGGTGGTCTCCACGAACAGGGTGTCGAGGATGTTCAGGTGCGAATGGCGTCCATTGACTGCCAGGTCGCGGGTCGCCCTGGTCCATTCGAAGTCGAACGGCGGCGGCAGTGCGATATCGCGCTCGCCGCGCGCATCCAGATAGGTCAGTTCGCCATCGCGCGACAGCGCCCAGCGGAACACGCGCACGTCGCTGCTGCGCTCGCCGATCTGGAACGAGGCCAGCAGCTTGTCGCCCACCACGATCAGCTGCAGCAGGCGTGCGTGCTTGTAGTACGCGTACAGCTCATTGAAGTCGTGCACGAAGCCGGGCTGGTCGAGGAAGCTGCCCTTCAGCTCCAGCGCGGCCACGTCGTAGCCGTCGCTGCCCTGCACCAGCCGGTACAGGCCGAACACGTCCTCGATGCGGGTCTGGGTCTTCAGCCCGATGAACACGTTGTAGCCGAACAGCAGGCGGTCCGGGCCGACCTGCACGATGTCACGGCCGACGCAGTTGTTCTCGCTGCGGATGCGGAAGCGCCCGACCACCTCCAGGCGGCTGTCGCCGAACTCGGCCAGGCGCTGGCGGTTGAGCGTCTCGGCCAGGCCCTGCAGGCGCTGGCCCTGCTCGGCCAGGCGGCGGCGCAGGACTTCGTAGGCGCCGCCCTGGGCAACGGCCTGGTCGACGGTGGTGCCGCCGGCCTCCGGTGCAGTGGATTCGGCGGACGGATGGGTATCAGACATCAGCAGGCTTCCGGCTCACGGGCGGACGGCCGCGGTTGCGGCCGGCGCGGGCGGGCGATGGCCGCAGCAGCCATCGCCCGATGCATCAACGGGCGCTGTCGACCACGGTGGCCGACACGGTCGGCACCGCTTCGGCATCCTCGGCGATCTGGCGCGGTGCCGGTTCGGCCACGGCCACGCCCAGGTAGCGCTGCATCAGCTCCTGCACGATCGGGCTCTTGCCGGCGAAGCCTTCGATCGACTTGCCCAGCGACACCGCCTTGACCAGGTTCTCGAACATGCCGCCGTCGCCACCGACCAGGTCGATGTCGGCGTTGCGCAGCGCGCTGGCGATGACATTGGCGTTCTCGCGCGAGACTTCCTTGCCGGCTTCGATCGAGGCCAGCGCCTGCTTCAGGCTGTTGTCCAGCATCATGCGGAACTCTTCGTGGCCACGCGCCTGGTCGCTCAGCGAGGCGATGGCTTCGAACTTGCGCACCAGGCCCTCGGCCTCGGCCAGCAGCTTCTTCTGCACCACGCCGGCTTCGGCGTTGCCCAGCGATTCGGTGGCGGTGGCACGGGCCAGGCCCATCTTCTCCTCACCCTGCGCCTGCGCCTGCAGGGTCTCGGCCAGCACGCGGGCTTCGTTGCTGCCCTGCTTCAAGCTGGCTTCGGCCTTGGCTTCGATCACGCGGGCCTCGGCAATGCCGACCTTCTCGATGGCCAGTGCCGAAGCTTCACGCACCTGCGCTTCGGCCAGGCCAGGAGCGGCCTGTTCGGCGCGCAGCGCGTCGGCCAGCAGGCGCTTGGCTTCGGCCTGTTTGCCGGCTGCTTCGTGTTCGGCCTGGGCCAGTGTGGTCAGTTCAACCGCGCGGTGCTTGGAGGCGGTTTCGCGCGCCTGCGCTTCCTTCACTTCGCGCACCAGCGATTCCTGCGCCTTGGCTTCGGCTTCCAGGATCAGCACCTGCTTCTGGCGGTCGGCCTCGGAGACCTCGCGCACTTCCTTGATGCGCTCTTCTTCCTGCGCCACGGTCTTGTCGATGGAGATGCGTTCACGGGTGATGTTGGCCACGTCCATCTTGCCCTGCTCGACCACCTTGTCGCGCTCCACGCCCTGCAGCTGCACTTCGCGGTCGGTGGTGACCTGCTCCAGCTGGCGTGCACGCTCCACGCGCTCGGCCTCGATGGCCACGGCACGCTGGCGGTTCTGCTCGGCCACTTCCACTTCGCGCAGGCGGTTCTGGTCGCGGATCTCGATCAGCTGCTGTGCTTCGATGCGGGCATTCTCGGACAGCTGGCGCTGCTCTTCCTGCACCTTGGCGGTCTCGGCCTCCTCGCGCGCGCGGATGGTCTCGATCTCGCGCTTCTGGCGTGCTTCGGCTTCGGCCTGCTGGCGTTCCAGCGCCAGCAGCGCCTCACGCGCTTCCACGTTCTTCTTGGTGATGGCGAGCTTCTCGTTCTGCTCCAGCTCGTTGGTCACCACGTTCTGCGCGGCGGTCAGCTCGGTGATCTTGCGGATGCCCTGTGCGTCGAGGATGTTGAACTGGTCCAGCAGCGACTTTGGGGTCTGCTCCAGGTAATCGATCGCCACGTCTTCCAGCACATAACCGTTGAGATCGTTGCCGATCACCGCGATGATCTCGTCGCGGAATTCCTGGCGCTTCTCGAACAGTTCGGTGAAGTCGAACTTCTTGCCGACCGTCTTCAGCGCTTCGGAGAACTTGGCGTTGAACAGCTCATCGACGGCATGCTTGTCCGATGCACGGTCGGCACCGATGGCCTTGGCCACACGCAGCACGTCGGCCTGGGTCTCGTTCACCCGCAGGTAGAAGGCCACGGCGATATCGGCACGCATGTTGTCGCGGCAGATCAGGCCTTCCTTGCCGCGTCGGTCGATCTGCAGGGTGATCAGGCTGATCCGCATCAGTTCGGCGCGGTACAGCACCGGGATGATCAGCGCACCGGTGAAGTGCACCTTGGGCGTGGAGCTCATGTCGTTGACGATCAGGGCCACGCCCTGGTCGACCTTGCGGTAGAAGGCCTTGAACAGGCCGGCCACGCCCAGCAGCAGGACGAGCAGGCCGCCGGCGACGGCCAGGAACGGTAAGAGGGATGCCAACGTCATTGATGATTCTCCTTGTTGCCCGGAAGCAGGTTGTCCTGGAAATCGAGGGCGATCGCATCGGCGCGGACCACCCGGTAATAGTGTTGTTCGGCCATGTGTTCGACCAGCACGATGCGCTCGCCACGCTGCAGTTCGATGTCGCTGCGGATCTGCAGCACCAGCCCGGCGCCGCCATCATCGACAGTGGCATGACCACTGCGTGCGTCCACCTTCGGCGATGCGACCACGCCGATCCGGCCCAGCAGCGATGCCTGCGGCACCGGACGCAGGCGCAGCAGGAAGCGCCGGACCGGGCGCAGGATCAGCGCGACGACCGGTACCGCAGGCAGCGGTGCCAGCACCGCCACGAGCGTACCCAGGCCCCAGCGCAGCAGGTCCGGCAGCGGCAGCAGTACGAACAGATGGATGAAATAGGTGATGAGCCAGCCGAACAGGCCCAGCAGGGTGACCACCACCATGATCGGGACGCCGCCCAGGCCCCAGCGCGCCAGCATGGCCGACAGGCCACTGAGGTCGGTCCCCGCCTCGAGCGCGCCATCGGCGCCGAGATCGCCGAAACCGTCATCGACCAGGCCGAACGCGGCAACCGCCCAATACATCACCGACACCATCAGCAGAATGCTGTACGGCAACGTCGGGTAACCGAGCACGACGGTGAGAAACTCCTGCATCGCTTGCCTTCCTGGGCTGTGGGCGGCGACCGCCCGTTCGGGGTGCGCCATGCGCGCCCCGTCGATCCCCGCGCCGGCCTTCATGGCAGGCGCGCTTGGGACCATCCTATGTGAAGAATGCGTGCAGGCTCAAATCGGGGCGCTGATCAGGGCAAATAGTGACGCCAATCACTCGAGAACCGTGCAATCGGCGCGGCGCACTTCCTCGACGAAGGTGCGCATCTTGTAGCCGTCCTTGATGCCCGGTTCCAGTTCGATGCCGCTGGAGACGTCCACGCCCCACGGCAGGGTGGCCAGCACCGCGTCGTAGACGTTTTCCGGGTTCAGGCCACCGGCAAGCAGGAACGGGCGATGCAGGCCGGTCGGGATCCGGCCCCAGTCGAAGGCCACGCCGGTGCCGCCACCGCCGCCCGGCGCATGGCTGTCGAACAGGAAGCCAGCGGCGCTGGGATAGCGCAGCTGCAGGGTGCGGGCGTTGATCTCTTCACGCCCGCCCATCGCGATCGCCTTCAGGTACGGCATGTTGAAGCTGCGGCAGAAGCTCTCGTCTTCCTCGCCGTGGAACTGCAGCAGGGTCGGTCGCACCGTGCGCAGCACCTCGCGCACCTCTTCCTTGCTGTTGTTGCGGAACAGCGCCACCACGTCGACCATCGGCGCGATCGCCTGGCGCATCGCGCGTGCCTCGGCCGGGGCGACCCGGCGGCTGCTTTCACGGGCGAAGATGAAACCCACCGCATCCACACCCAGTTCACCGGCCAGGCGGACGTCGCCGGCCCGGGTCATGCCACAGAACTTGATGCGCGTGCGGTAGTAGGAGCGGCTCATAGCGTGACCTCGGCGGGCAGATGCCAGTTGTCGGGGTACAGGGGCCCAAGGAACACCAGGCCCTGCGGCGGTGCGGTGGGACCGGCTACGGTGCGATCGCGCCCGGCCAGCAGTTCGGCGATCCATTCCACCGGTTTTTCGCCGCTGCCCACCAGGATCAGCGATCCGACGATATTGCGGACCATGTGATGAAGGAATGCATTGCCCTGCACGGCGACCTCGATCACCTCGCCCTGGCGGCTGACCTGCAGTGACTGCAGTTCACGCCGTGCATGCAGCGCCTGGCACTGCACCGAGCGGAACGCACTGAAGTCGTTCTCGCCGAGCAAGGCCTGGCCGGCGGCATGCATCAGGGTCTCGTCCAGCGCCCGGCGCTCCCAGCTGAGGGTCTGCCGCTGCAGCGCCGGCCGCACTTCGCGGTTGAGCAGGCGGTAGCGGTAGCGGCGCGCACGCGCCGAGAAGCGGGCGTGGAAATCATCGGCCACCGGCACGCACCAGCGCACCGCGATCGAGCGCGGCAGGCGGGTGGTGGTGCCCAACATCCAGGCGCGCGGATCCCGCACCACGTCGGTATCGAAGTGGACGACCTGGCATTGGCCATGCACACCGGCATCGGTGCGGCCGGCACAGACCACCTGCAGCGGCGCATCGGCCACCGACGACAGGGCCTGCTCAAGGCTGGCCTGCACGCTGGGGCCGCCCTCGCCCAGGTTCTGCCAGCCCCTGAAATCGCTGCCGTCGTATTCGACGCCAAGCGCGTAACGCATGTGCTACCTCGATGTTGCGGGTGGGGCGGCGCTCAGGCCGGATCGCGTTCGGACCAGACCGCCAGTTCGTTGCCACCGGGCTCGACGAACTGGAAGCGGCTGCCGCCAGGGAAAGAGAACACCGGCCGCACGATCTCACCGCCAGCGTCACGCACCGCCGACTCGATCGGCGCCAGCTGGTCGGCATACAGCACCAGCAGCGGCGCACCGCTGTCGCTGGCCCGTTGCGGCTGGCCGCGGAAGAAGCCGCCCTGCAGCCGGCCATCGTCGAAGGCGGTGTAGTCGCTGCCGTAGTCGACGAACGACCAGCCGAACACCTTTTCGAAAAAGGCGCGGCTGGCGGCCGGGTCACTGGAGGCGAATTCAACGTAGTCGATGCGGCGCTCGCGGCTCATGGCACGGTCCTTGTCCGCGGGTTCGGTCACGGCAGGCGGGCCAGCAGTTCGCGGGCCTGGGCCTGGCAGTGCAGGTCGCCGCCCTCGGCCACTTCCTGCAGCAAGGTACGGGCGGTCTGGGCATCGCCCAGATCGAGGTAGGCGATGGCCAGCTCCAGGCGTTCCTGCCCGGCGCGCGGCGCCCAGCCGGCATCGCTGGCCGGTGCCGCGGTGCCTTCTTCATGCGCGGCCTCGGCCAGCGCGTCGTGCGGCACCGCGTTTGAATCCCCGCTGGCATGGTGCTCGGCCGGCAGGTCGAACACGCCGCGGAACTGCGGCTGCTGTTCGGCGTGCAGCGCGTAGTCCGGCACTGCGATCTCGTCAGGGACCGCCTGCACGACCGGTTCATCCTGCACGGCTTCCGGCACAGGGGTGTCCTGCGTAGTCACCGGCTCGTCCCAGCGCGGCAGGTCGGTCACGGCCTCGGGCAGCTGCACCACTTCGTCATCGCGCAGCGTCTGCGCCTGCCAGTCAGCCTGGGCGGCGACGTCGGCGACCGCTTCGGCAGCCACGTCATCCTGCACCTCGGTTTCGCTCGCCCAGGCCGGCATCGCCGGCTCCTGGCGGCCACTGTCGGACACCGCCGTCGACCACGAAGACTGCTCGGCCAGCGTATCCAGCGCCGCGCCCGCCGGTACCGCAGCGGCCAGGCCTGCGGCATCGCCTTCCTCGCGCAGCGGCGGCAGTGGCGACGGCTTGCGACGACGCAGCAGCCAGGCCGCGCCGGCCGCCAGCAACAGCACCGGCAGACCCAGCCAGTACCACGGCGTGGCCGCATCGCGGGCATCCGGTGCCTGCGCCAGGCGCTGCTGCGCGGCGGCCAGGTCGTTGTCCTTCATCGCGATCAGCGACTGCTGCTGTTCCTTGAGTTTTTCCAGGTCGGCCACGCGCTGCTTCAGCTCGCCGATCTCGGCATCGCGGGTCGCGATGTCCTCGCGTGCCTGGCGCAGTTGTTCGTTGCCCAGCATGTCACCCTCGCTGCCGGCTCCAGTGCCGGTGGTTGTGCCCGCGTGCGCGGCGTCGGAGGCCAGCGCCGGAGCGATTTCAAGTCGTGCCCCATTGGCCGCAGCCGGGGAAGAAGCGTTCGTGGTTGCCGCCGTGGCGACCGGGGCCACGGTACCCGCCGGTTGCGGCACGGTGCGTGCCTGCCGCCACTGTGCGGCATGCTCACGCACCAGCGCTGCGGCCTCGGCGGCATCGACCGCCGCCAGTGCATCGCTGCCGGGCATGCGCAGCACGGCGCCCTGCTTGAGCAGGTTGACGTTGCCGCGGATGAAGGCCTCCGGGTTGGCGCGCAGCAGCGCGATCATGGCGCGGTCGCGGCTGACCTGGTTGCCGCGGGCCACCGCGCTGGCGATCTGCGACAGGGTCTGCCCACGCTGGACGGTGACGCTGCCATCGGCTGCCGGCGCGGCAGCGGGCGCAGCCACTGCACGCGGGCGGGCCGGTGCGGGTGCCGGCGTGGCGGCGGTGGACGCCGCAGGCGCGCGCGCGCTCTCCGCAGCGGCGGGCGACGGGGTGGCCTCACGGGCGATGGTGTTGGAGAGCGTACCTGCGGGTGCAACGATTTCCGGCTCGGCCACGGCCAGTGCACTGGACGGTGCATCGACCAGCGCCGAGTACTCGCGCACCAGGCGACCCTGGCCCCAGTCGGCCTCGATCAGGAAGCTCAGCGACGGGGTCTCGACCGGCGTCTGCGAGGTTACCCGCACCACCGCCCTGCCCTGCGCATTGCGGGTCAGTTCGAACTGCAGTTCGCCGACCAGCCCGGTCGGCCGCTGCAGGCCAACGCGCTCGAAGGTGACCGGTGAGGCCAACGCGACACGCAGGTTCTCCAGCTCGGACGGATCGGCGGAGACCACCGGGATTTCGGCCAACAGGGGCTGGCCCGGCTTGGACAGGACACGGATGTCGCCCAGACCCAGGGCAAGCGCCGAACTGCTGGCCAGGGCCAGCAGCGCGGTGGAAAGATAGAGGAGCGGGCGCTTTGCGCCCCTGGCCCGTTTATTCATGGGCGACACTATAAAGCGTGCGGACCGGGGTCCGCACCCACCGGAAAGACCCTTGAGGGAGTGCCGGCCGCTGGCCAGCATGCACTCCGGCGCATGGATCACGGCAATGCCGGCCAGCGGCCGGCACGACCGGTGAGGCAACCGCAGTGATCAGCGCTGCTCGGCGGCGACCAGCTCGGCCAGCTGCACGGCATTCAGGGCAGCACCCTTGCGCACATTGTCCGACACGATCCACAGGTTCAGGCCGCGCGGGTGCGACAGGTCCTCACGGATGCGGCCGACATACACCGCGTCGGTGCCCGAGGCGTGGGTGACCGGGGTCGGGTAACCACCGGCCTCGTGGCGGTCGACCACTTCGATGCCCGGCGACTGCTCCAGCAGCGCGCGTGCTTCGGCCACGGTGACCTTGTCACGGGTCTCGATCGCCACTGATTCGGAGTGGCCGTAGAACACCGGCACGCGCACCGCGGTCGGGTTCACCAGGATGCTGTCGTCGCCGAGGATCTTGCGGGTTTCCCAGATCAGCTTCATCTCTTCCTTGGTGAAGCCGTTGTCCTGGAAGTCGTCGATGTGCGGGATCAGGTTGAAGGCGATCTGCACCGGGAAGCGCTGCGGATCGATCTCCTGGAAGCTCAGCAGCTGGCCGGTCTGCTTGCCCAGCTCCTCGGTGGCCGAACGACCACCGCCGGACACCGACTGGTAGGTGGAGACGTTGATGCGCTCGATGCCGTACTTGCGGTGCAGCGGTGCCAGCGCCACCAGCATCTGCATGGTCGAGCAGTTGGGGTTGGCGATGATGCCGCGCGGACGGTTGGCGACCTGTTCCGGGTTGACCTCGGACACCACCAGCGGCACGTCATCGTCGTAACGGAAGGCCGAGGAGTTGTCGATCACCACCGCACCGGCGGCGGCGAACTTCGGCGCGTATTCCTTGGACACGCTGCCGCCGGCCGAGAACAGCGCGATCTCGACACCGGTCGGATCGAAGGTGGCCAGGTCCTGGACCGTGACCTTCTGGCCGTTGAACTCGATCTCACCGCCGGCCGAACGCTCGGAGGCGAGAACGCTCAGGGTGCCGACCGGGAAGTCACGCTCGGCCAGGATCGACAACATGGTCTCGCCGACTGCGCCGGTGGCACCAACGACGGCGACGTGGAAACTGCGCTGTGCATTGCTCATGGGGGAAACTCTCACGAAAACGGGGATGGGGAAAAATCACGCACGACAGCTGGGTTCGGGGAACCTCCTCAAGCGGGGCGCGCGGAGGTTCCCTATCGTTTCCCGGTTTTTTTGCCCAGAGTCACGCGCGCGGCCATCGCCGCGTCAGCGTTGATCGCGCTCGGCATGCGCGACGGGCCGCCGTCCAGGCCGAGCCCGGCGACCAGATTATCGACGGCCAGCTGTACCATCGCCGTGCGCGTAGCCAGCGAGGCACTGCCGATGTGCGGAGTGAGCACGACGTTGCGCAGCGCCAGCAGTTCGGGGCGTACCTTTGGCTCGCCTTCGTACACATCCAGACCCGCTGCAGCAAGGCGACCGTTGGCCAGCGCATCGGCCAGCGCGATCTCATCGACCAGGCCGCCGCGGGCGATGTTCACCAGCGTCGCCGACGGCTTCATCTTCGCCAGCGCGGCGGCATCGATCAGATGGTGCGAGGCCGGGGTATACGGCAGCACCAGCAGCAGGTGGTCGGACTGCGCGAGCAGCGTATCCAGGTCCACATAGGTGGCGCCCACTTCCGCCTCGGTCGCGGCCGGCAGCTGCGATCGGTTGTGGTACAGCACCTTCATGCCGAAACCGTGCGCGCCGCGGCGGGCGATACCCTGGCCGATGCGGCCCATGCCGAGGATGCCCAGCGTGCTGCCGTGGATGTCGGCACCGAGCATGGTCTGGAACGACCACTGCTGCCACTGGCCTTCGCGCAGCCAGCGCTCGGATTCAGTGATGCGGCGCGCGGTCGCCATCAACAGGGCGAAACCGAGATCGGCGGTGGTTTCAGTCAGGACGTCCGGCGTGTTGCTGGCGAGGATGCCGGCCGCGCTGAGCGCGTCGACGTCCAGGTTGTTGTAGCCCACCCCGACATTGGCGATCACCTGCAGCTGCGCGGCGCCGGCCACCTGGGCCGCACCGATGCGCTCGTTGAGGGTGATGATCGCGCCATCGGCGCTGGCCAGCTGTTCGGCGATCTGGTCCGGCGACCAGGCGGTGACCGTGTCGGTGCTGCGCAGCTGCACGCGATCGCGCAGCGGCGCGATGGCCGCGTCGATCAGCGGCTGGCTCACCCACACGGTCGGCCGCGTGTCAGCCATCGATCTGCCCGGGAATGCGCGGGGTGATCGTGCCGACATCGCCGCACTGCGCGCGGTGGCGCAGCGCCTGGTCCATCAGCACCATCGCCACCATCGCCTCGGCGATCGGGGTGGCACGGATGCCGACGCAGGGGTCGTGACGACCGGTGGTGACCACCTCGACCACTTTGCCGGCGGTATCCAGCGACGGGCCCGGCAGGCGCAGGCTGGAGGTCGGCTTCAGGGCGATCGAGGCGACCACCGGCTGGCCGGTGGAAATGCCACCGAGGATGCCGCCGGCATGGTTGCTGGCGAAGCCCTGCGGGGTCAGCAGGTCGCGGTGTTCGGTGCCCTTCTGTGCGGCGCTGGCGAAACCGTCGCCGATTTCCACGCCCTTCACCGCGTTGATGCTCATCAGCGCGGCAGCGAGTTCGCCATCAAGCTTGCCGTAGATCGGCTCGCCCCAGCCCGGCGGCACGTTGTCGGCGACCACGTCCACGCGCGCACCGACCGAATCACCGGACTTGCGCAGGGCATCCATGTACGCCTCCAGCTCGGGCACCTGTGCGGCGTGCGGCCAGAAGAACGGGTTGTCTTCCACCGCCGACCAGTCGAAACCGGCCGGGGTGATGTCGCCCAGCTGCGACAGGTAGCCACGCACGGTGACGCCGAAGCGCTCGGCCAGCCACTTCTTGGCGACCACGCCGGCGGCCACGCGCATGGTGGTCTCGCGTGCCGAGGAACGGCCGCCACCGCGCGGGTCGCGGATGCCGTACTTGTGCCAGTAACTGTAATCGGCGTGGCCCGGGCGGAACTGCTGGCCGATGTTGGCGTAATCCTTGCTGCGCTGGTCGGTGTTGCGGATCAGCAGCGCGATCGGGGTGCCGGTGGTCAGGCCCTCATACACGCCGGACAGGATCTCGACCTCATCGGCCTCGCGCCGCGCCGAGGTGTGCCGGCTCTTGCCGGTGGCGCGGCGCTGCAGGTCGTGGGCGAATTCGGCCGCGTCCAGCGCCAGCCCCGGCGGGCAGCCATCGATCACGCAGCCGATGGCCGGCCCGTGCGACTCGCCGAACGTGGTGACGGTGAACAGCTTGCCGAACGAATTGGAGCTCACGGGCGCTGCGCCGCCAGTTCGGTGATGCGGGCGCTGTGGGCGATCAGCTCGCGGCATTCGACCG
This sequence comes from Stenotrophomonas sp. S4, assembly GCF_054187805.2. Classification (NCBI taxonomy): domain Bacteria; kingdom Pseudomonadati; phylum Pseudomonadota; class Gammaproteobacteria; order Lysobacterales; family Lysobacteraceae; genus Stenotrophomonas; species Stenotrophomonas sp. S4. Next base: position 3,353,270 of record NZ_CM196188.1, read on the forward strand.
CGAAGATGCCCATCTGGCCGACCTTGAACTCGATCCAGGCGAAATCGACTTCCGGCAGCAGCTTGATCAGATGCTGTTCGGACTCGCCCACTTCACAGATCAGCAGGCCGTCTTCGCTCAGGTGCAGCGGCGCGTCACGCAGGATCTTCAGCACCAGGTCCAGGCCGTCGTCGCCGGCACGCAGGCCCATTTCCGGCTCGTAGGAGTATTCCTTCGGCAGCGCATCGGTCTCGTCGTTGGTGACGTACGGCGGATTGGTGACGATCAGGTCGTAGTGGCGGCCGGACAGGCCGTTGAACAGGTCCGACTTGATCAGGTTGACGTTGTACGCCTGCAGCCGCTCCCGGTTTTCTTCAGCCAGCGACAGCGCGTCGTCGCTCAGGTCGACGCCGTCCACCTGCCAGTTCGGGTAGTAGTGCCCCATGGCGATGGCGATGCAGCCCGAACCGGTGCACAGGTCCAGCGCACGGTACACGTCGCGGCCGGCCAGCCAGGGCTCGAAGCCGCACTCGATCAGTTCGGCGATCGGCGAGCGCGGCACCAAGGCGCGCTTGTCGCTCTTGAAGCTCAGGCCGGCAAACCAGGCTTCACCGGTCAGGTAGGCGGCCGGGATGCGTTCGTCGATGCGGCGCTGGAACAGCTCCAGCACGCGCAGCTTCTCGGCCTGCAGCAGGCGCGCCTGGCCGTAGGCCGGGCCGAGGTCGTGCGGCAGGTGCAGGCTGTGCAGCACCAGCTGGGTGGCCTCGTCCAGCGCGTTGTCGTAGCTGTGCCCGAAGGTCAGCCCGGCTTCGTTGAAACGGCTGGTGCCGTAGCGGATCAGATCGATGATCGTGTGGAGTTCGGCGGCCGTTTCAGCGGTCATGGCGGTACTGCGGGCAAAGTGGCCCCCGATTATAGGGGCTGGCGCCCGCGGCGGCATCCGTTGCGGCGGAAACGATCGGGCCGCAGCCGGTATGATGGAGCCCATTTCGCGCGGGAGCCCCCATGTTCAATCGCAACGCCGGCATCATCCTGCTGATCGCCCTGGCGGCGGGGCTCGGCCTGCTGGCCGCCCAGCAGGTGTTCGCGCCGAAGCCGCCGGCCAACGCCCCGGCCACCGAAGCGATCACGCTGTACCCGCAACCGCGTGAACTGCCCGACTTCAACCTGGCCCAGTCCGATGGCACCCGCCTGATCCCGGGCGAACTGAAGGGCCACTGGACCCTGGTGTTCCTGGGCTTCACCTTCTGCCCCGACGTCTGCCCGACCACGCTGGCCGAGCTGGCCGGCGCGCAGAACCAGTGGGAGGCTCTGCCCGATGGCCTGCGCCCGCGCGTGCTGTTCATCTCGGTCGACCCGGACCGCGACAGCGCCACCCGCCTAGGCGAGTACGTGCACGGCTTCCACAAGGACACCCTGGCCGCCACCGCCGATATCCCCTCGCTGGAGCGCTTCGCCACCTCGCTGGGCTTCGTGTTCCAGAAAGTGCCGGGCAAGCATTTCGACGAGAACCCCGAGGACTACACCGTCGAGCATTCGGCCAGCCTGGCCGTGCTCGACCCGCAGGGCCGTCTTGCCGGCCTGGTGCGCCCCCCGTTCAATGCGCCGGCGATTGCCCGCGACCTGCAGAAGCTGACCGAGAAAACTGCCCCATGAGCCTCACCACCGCCCTGACGTACGCCCTGCCCCACCGCCTGCTGTCCTCGATGGCGCGTTCGCTGGCGTACTCGGACGATCCGCGCGTGTCGCGCTGGCTGATCGACACGGTCACCCGCAAGTTCAACGTCAACCTGGACGAAGCGGCCAACCCGGACCCGCGCAGCTACGCGACCTTCAACCAGTTCTTCACCCGTGCACTGAAGCCGGGCGCGCGCGTGGCCGATGCCGATCCGCGCAGCCTGGTGATGCCCGCCGACGGCCGCATCAGCCAGCTCGGCAGGATCGAGGCCGGCCGCATTTTCCAAGCCAAGGGCCAGTCGTTCACCGCCGCCGAGCTGCTGGGCAGTGACGAGGATGCCAAGCCGTACAACGACGGCCTGTATGCCACCGTGTACCTGTCCCCGCGCGACTACCACCGCGTGCACATGCCGTGGACCGGCACCCTGCGTGAAACCGTGCATGTGCCCGGGCGCCTGTTCAGTGTCGGCCCGGCGGCCGTCAACGGCGTACCGCGCCTGTTCGCACGCAACGAGCGCCTGGTCTGCCACTTCGACACCAGCTTCGGCCCGATGGTCAGTGTGATGGTCGGTGCACTGCTGGTGTCCGGCGTGGAAACCGTGTGGAGCGGCGAGGAGATTCCGGCCTATGGTGATCGCATCACCCGCAAGGACTACCGCGGCCAGGGCATCAAGCTGGAGCGCTTTGCCGAGATGGCACGGTTCAACTACGGCTCGACCGTGATCGTGCTGCTGCCGCCCGGCGTGGCCGAATTCGCCCCGCAACTGGGCGCCGAAAGCCCGGTGCAGCTGGGCCAGGCCCTGGCGAAACTGCGCTGACCAAAAGGGGACGGAGGGGATTAAGTCGTTTATGCATAAACGACTTAATCCCCTCCGTCCCCTTTTTGGCGTTACTGCAGGGCCGGGGCGGGGCCGACGTCCATGCCGTCGTAGTCTTCCACGCCCTTCTCCGCGGCCAGCGCCGCGAATTCCTGGTTGCGGCGGTCCAGCGAGGCTTCGTCGTGGATCTCCACGCGCTCCACGTGCAGCACGTGGAACGGCGCGTCGCCCTCTTCCGGCTCCTGCTCGAACAGTTCCACGAAGGCATAGCCCTGCGCCTGCAGGTGATCCGCCAGTGCCTGCAGCGGCTCGGCGCTGGAGTGGACGAAGAAGTACCCCCACAGCAACGGGCCGTTGATGTCCCAGTCGGTGTTTTCGCGGAGGTTGGCGAACAGGTTGCGGGTGGCTTCGAGGTCCATGCGGGTTCCAGGGGTCGGGGGGATTACTTGTCGCAGCCCTGCAGCTTCAGCGTCTGGCCGTGGCGCAGGCTGTAGGCAGGGCCCTTCAGGCCATTGGCACGGGCCAGGGTCGGCACGTCGCACTGGAACTTCGCCGCGATGGCGCCCAGGGTCTCGCCCTTGCCCACCTTGTGGCTGCGCACCGGCTTCGGACGCGCGGCCGGCGTCGGGCGGGGCGTCGCCACCGCCGCCACCGGCGTGGTCGGCACGCTGGTGGATGCAGCCGCGTCGGCCACCGGTACCACACCGCCCACCGCCACGCTGCCGGTGTAGCTGGCCGCGGTTGGGCGCTTGATCGCTGCGTTCAGATCGGCGGTGATCAGGGTGCGGGCCAGGTCGGCACGCGGGCCACTGACGCAGTTGCGCTGGTACAGCCCGGCGATGCGGGTGGTGGCGTTGATCAGCGTGCCGGCCGGAATCCAGCCATCGGCTTCATAGCGCGGGTTGAGGTTGCGCAGCGCACGCATGTAGCCATCGCGCGTACCGTGGCTGCCCAGGCAGATGGTCAGTTCGTAGATGGTGGTGGACTTGGCCAGGCGCAGCGTGGCCGGCTGGGCGCTGATCTTCGGGAACTCCACGCCGTACTGCTGCGGGTGCAGGAAGATCCAGGCCGCGGCGATCACCATCGGCACATAGTCCTTGGTCTCGCCCGGGAACTGGTTGTAGACGCTGTCGGTCCAGAAGCTCTGGCCGGCGCTCTGCTTGAACACGCGTGCGGCACGGCCTTCGCCACCGTTGTAGGCGGCCACCGACATTTCCACGTTGTTGTTCAGTTCCCGCAGGCGCTCGTTGAGGTAGCTGGCGCTGGCCTCGGCCGCGCTGCGCGCGTCGAAACGGGTATCGAAGCCGGTGCCGTCCGGGCCGAGGCCGAAGCGGCGGCCGGTGGCCGGCATGAACTGCATCAGGCCGGCGGCACCGGCACGCGAGGAGGCATGTACGCGACCGTTGGATTCCTTGGCCATGATGCCGAACAGCAGTGCCTCGGGCAGGCCACGCTTCTCCCACTCCGGCCACATCACCGCGCGCAGGTTCTGGTAATTCTCGTAGCTGGTCAGCAGCGCCGGGCGCATGTCGGTCAGCCAGCGACGGATGCCGGCCTGCACTGCCGGGTTGTACTCGACCATGCTGTCGAAGGCGTGCCGCTTGTCGTTCAGCAGCGCGGCAGCGCGCGCGGCCTCGGGCACGTCCGCGGTCAGCGGGCCGATGTGGTCGGGGTCGGCTTCCAGGCGATCACCGCCCTCGTCGGCCACGTCATCGCTGGCGGCCGCATCGGCGTCATGCTTGAGCAGGCGCTTGTAGCTGGCCAGCAGGGTGCCCATCTGGCAACCCTTCTGCTTCACGCAGTCGTTGAGGACATCTTCCATGTCCTCCAGCGCGGCATCGGCCTCGTTGCTGCCCTTGGGATCCGCATTGGCGACCAGCAGCAGAGCGTCGCTGTAGCGCTTTTCGGCGGCGGTCATGCGCTGCTGCAGCGCATCCACCTTCACCTTGTCCCGGGCCGAAACCCGCTGTGCATGGGCGTCGGGCGCCAGGGAAACCAGGCCGGCCAGGGCCAGCAGCGGCCAACCACGGGAAATCAGGACAGGAACGGGCATTGATGGCACTGTGTGCGAAACAGGCAGGCAGAGTAGCGGCGCCGCCAAGGTCCGGGCAAGCCGACCTTCGGACCGTCACTGCCGGCGGTTAACATTGGGCTATTCATCACAAGGGCTGGACCATGGATCCGATTCTGCTCGGCAAAGGCATTACCGACGATATTGCCGTCACCCTGCTGCCGAAACTTGGCAACCGCCACGGCCTGGTGGCCGGCGCCACCGGTACCGGCAAGACCGTGACCCTGATGACGCTGGCCGAGGGCTTCTCGCGACTGGGCGTGCCGGTGTTCCTGGCCGATGTGAAGGGCGATGTCTCCGGCCTGGCCGTGCCCGGCAGCGGCGCCGAGAACCTGCTCCAGCGCGCCGCCGAGATCGGCGTGGCCGACTATGCGCCCGCCGCCAGCCCCACCCTCTTCTGGGACCTGTACGGCAAGCTGGGCCACCCGGTGCGCACCACCGTCAGCGAAATGGGCCCGACCCTGCTGTCGCGCATCCTCGAATTGAACGACACCCAGGCCGGGGTGCTCGACATCGTGTTCAAGCTGGCCGACGACCGCGGCCTGCTGCTGCTGGACATGGACGACCTGCGCGCCCTGCTCGGCCTCGTCGCCGAGGAGCGCAAGGACATCTCCACCGAGTACGGCCTGGTCAGCGCGCAGTCGATCGCCGCGATCCAGCGCTCGGTGCTGCGCCTGGCGCAGGACGGTGGCGAGAACTTCTTCGGCGAACCGGCGCTGGAACTGGCCGACATCATGCGGGTCAACCACGACGGCCGCGGCATGATCGGCATCCTCGCCGCCGACCAGCTGGTGCTCAAGCCCAAGCTGTACTCCACCTTCCTGCTGTGGCTGCTGTCGGAGCTGTTCGAGCAGCTGCCGGAAGTGGGCGACCTGGACAAGCCGAAGCTGGTCTTCATCTTCGACGAGGCGCACCTGCTGTTCGACGATGCACCGCCATCGCTGGTGCAGCGCATCGAGCAGGTGGTGCGCCTGATCCGTTCCAAGGGCGTGGGCGTGTATTTCTGCTCGCAGTTCCCCGACGACGTGCCGGGCAACATCCTCGGCCAGCTCGGCAACCGCGTGCAGCATGCGCTGCGTGCGTTCACCCCGCGCGACCAGAAGGCGGTGAAGACCGCGGCCGAGACGTTCGTGCCGAACCCAAAGCTGGACGTGGCCAAGGTACTGAGCCAGCTCGGCACGGGCGAGGCCCTGGTCTCCACGCTGCAGGACAAGGGCGTACCGATGCCGGTACAGCAGACGATGATCGCGCCGCCGCGCTGCCGGATGGGGCCGATCACCGACGCCGAGCGCGCCCAGGTGCGTGCCGGCAGCCCGGTCGGCAGCCGCTACGACACCGCGATCAACCGCGAATCGGCCGCCGAGCTGCTGGCCCAGCGCGCACAGAAGACCGTCGAACAGGCGCAGGCGCCGGCCGCGCGCAGCCGCGAGCAGGACGAAGCACAGGAAGGTGGTTTCGGCCAGGCGATCAAGGACGCGATTTTCGGCACCAAGCGCCGCCAGGGCATGATCGAAACCATGGCCAAGCAGACCACGCGCACCGTCGGCACCAAGCTGGGCAACCAGATCGTGCGCGGCATCCTCGGTGGCATCTTCGGCGGCAAGCGCTAGCTGCCCCTGCTGGGGTCGGATCCCTTTCCGCTGGAAAGGGATTCGACCCCACTCACCCATCGCTTCCCCTCGAAAAGAAGTCGTATTGCATGTCGCGTTGGCGTCCCCCCGCAGAAAAAAGCACGGCCCTGATCACCGCCTCTGGGCATGCCCGACTGAAGGCCGAACTGGATGAGCTGTGGCGTGTGCGCCGCCCGGAGGTGGTGAAGGCGCTGGCCGCCGCTGCCGCGGAAGGCGACCGCTCCGAGAACGCCGAGTACACCTATCGCAAGAAGCAGCTGGGCGAGATCGATCGCCGCGTGCGCTACCTGACCAAGCGGCTGGAATCGCTGCGCGTGGTCGATACCACGCCGACCGATCCGCAGGCGGTGTTCTTCGGCGCATGGGTGGAGCTGGAGAACGTGGACAGCGGCGACACCAGCCGCTACCGCATTGTCGGGCCGGATGAGACCGATGCCGGCCTGGGCTGGATCAGCATCGATTCCCCCCTGGCGCGTGCACTGCTGAAAAAGCGGCTGGACGACGAGTTCTCGGTGGAGCTGCCCGGCGGGCAGTTCACCTTTGCGGTGATCGGGGTGGAGTACGCGCCTGTGTAGCGTCGAGTCATGCTCGAACTCGCTGTACATGTAGAGCCGCGCCCATGCTCGGCTGATGGGCAAACGCAGCCGAGCATGGGCTCGGCTCTACAACGGCAGCGGCGGCAACGGCGGCGGGTACGCGCGTTCTGCACGCAGCGGGCGGAAGTAGTCGGCATTGCGATAGAAGGCGGAATCCTGCACGTCGTGCCAGCCGGGAATCCCGGCCAATGGCAGGGGCCGCAGCTGCAGCGGATCGGTCACCGCCCTGCCCTCGGCAATGGCCTCGGTCACCGCGTCAATGCAGGCAGCATCGGCATCACCCTGCACCACCACGCACTTGCCCACCAGCAATCGCCCTGGCAGCAACGCCTGTTCCATCAGCGCATGCCCGAATACCGCGGCAATGGCGATGTCACCCCCCTGCCAGCGCGTTGGCTCGAACAACGCAGGCCAGTCATGCCCATCCCACGCACGCAGCAATGTGTCATCGCGCACACGCACGATCACGCCGGTTTCGTCGAACTGGGTCAAGGCGGCCTGCGCGCGGTTGCGCTGGCCGGGTGGCATGGCCTCGATATGCCGGCATTGCTGCGCGTTCAGTGCACGCTTCAGCTGCGGATGGGAGGCCCACACCAGTGCATTGAACAGGTCATGCCAGTTGTCGGCACGGGTGGCGATGCGCCCCTGCGCGATGCGCGCCTCGTAATGCAGGCCGTCGGCCAGCAGCGCGGCATCCTGTTCCACCAGCTGCCAACCCGGCAGGGACAGGCGTGCGTCAAGTGCCGCGATGGACGGCCAGTGGGGGCCAACCAGAAGATCACGGACGTCCTGCAGCCCGGCAAACAGCGGGTGCCCGAACACCTGCGGATCGACCGCCGCACGTGGCGGCGGTACGAAGCGGCGGACGCCGCTGCCGTCACCGGCGGCGGCCGTCGCTGCGGTCACAGCATCTTGAGGTCGAATGCCGGGCGGGTAGCGGCGGGCAGCGCGTCACCGTACAGGTCGTGCTCGTCGCTCTCGGTGATCTCCACGTCGACGAATTCGCCCACGCGCAGCGGAACCTGGTCCGCATTCTGGATGTGCACCAGGCCGTCGATCTCCGGGGCATCGGCCTTGGAGCGGGCCACGGCGATGTCGCCTTCGATGGCGTCGACCAGGCACTGCTGCACGGTGCCGATCTTGGCCTCCAGGCGCGCGGCGGAGATCTGTGCCTGCTTCTCCATGAAGCGGGCCAGACGCTCCTGCTTCACTTCCTCCGGCACAGCATCGGGCAGATCGTTGGCGGTCGCCCCCTCAACCGGCGAATAGGCGAATGCGCCCACGCGGTCCAGCTGCGCTTCGTCGAGGAACGACAGCAGTTCTTCGAACTCGGACTCGGTCTCGCCCGGGAAGCCGACGATGAAGGTCGAACGCACGGTGATGTCCGGCGCAATGCGGCGCCAGTTCTGCACGCGTTCCAGGGTCTTCTCGACCGCGCCGGGGCGCTTCATCAAGCGCAGGATGCGCGGGCTCGCGTGCTGGAACGGGATGTCCAGGTACGGCAGGATCCGGTTCTCCGCCATCAGCGGCACCACCTCGTCCACGTGCGGATACGGGTAGACGTAGTGCATGCGCACCCACGCATCCAGCTCGGACAGGCCTTCGCACAGCGCCTTCAGGCGGGTCTGGTAGGCCTTGTCGCGCCACATCTTCTCGGCGTACTTCACGTCCACGCCGTAGGCCGAGGTGTCCTGCGACACCACCAGCAGTTCACGCACGCCACCACGCACCAGGCGCTCGGCTTCACGCAGCACCTCGTCGACCGGGCGCGAGACGAGCTTCCCGCGCATCGACGGAATGATGCAGAAGCTGCACTTGTGGTTGCAGCCTTCGGAAATCTTCAGGTAAACGTAGTGCCGTGGGGTCAGCTTGATGCCGTAGTCGGGTACCAGGTCCACGAACGGATCGTGCTTGGGCGGCAGCGCTTCGTGCACCGCTTCCATCACGCTCTGGTAGTCCTGCGGGCCGGACACCGCCAGCACGTTGGGGTACGCCTCGCGGATCTGCTCCGGGCGCTTGCCCAGGCAGCCGGTGACGATGACCTTGCCGTTCTGGTTCATCGCCTCGCCAATGGCATCCAGCGACTCGGTCACCGCCGAATCGATGAAGCCACAGGTGTTGACCACCACCACGTCGGCCGAATCGTAGGACGGGACGATGTCGTATCCCTCCGAGCGGAGCTGGGTGAGGATGCGCTCGGAATCGACGAGGGCCTTCGGGCAGCCAAGGCTGACGAAGCCGACTTTGGGGTTCAGCTGGGACATGGAATCGCGGGACTCTGGGGGCCTGGGCCCCTGCCGGCATGGCAGGGGGTCCTGGGGGCCGGGGCCTGAAAGGGCGCCAGTATACCGGGGTTCGGGGCGGGGCCCTGAATCGCTGCTCCCGCCGGCGGACCCTGGCCCGTGAAGGGTCAGTACCCGGTCACGTCCAGCACCACCGCGACCGCCCGGTCTCAGCCAGCGGCTGATTCAATGGGCAGCGCTTCTTCCACCTCGATCGCCTCGAACCGGTACAGCGCGCCAAACTTCAAGGCGTACGCATCCAGCGGCGATACCGGGATCACCATCTGCGGAAGAAGGTTGTCGCCCTCCGGCCGGAAATGCAGATTGACCACCCCCGACTGCTCCACAGCGCGGGTCAGCAGGACGAGACGTGCGTTGAACTTCATGTTGGATCTCCAAAAAAAATGGGCCGCATCCACCGGCGGCCCGAACGGTTTTCATGCAAGGCACTCACCGCGACGGGCAGGCGCGCGGTTCACCACACGCCCATGCGCACACGCAGGCGTCCGGCTTCGTCATAGACCCGCCAGTTGCCATCGCTGTACTCGGTGCGGCGCCCGCCACCGGGCGCACTGACACTGAACGCATCCGCCACCACATCGAAACGCGAGACCTGGCCACTGGACGCCAGCTGCACGCCGCCTACCCGGCCGTCGGCACGAACGTTCACCGACCATTGCGCGGAAGACTCGGTGCCTCCGGCCGACCAGGTGGGGGGGACGGTGGCCGACGCATCCACCTGGCTCAGCATTGGGCGGAACATCCAGAAGTACGGCGTGTCTCCACCGGTACCGATCACGATCACGCGGAAGCGAGCGAAGGACGCTGTGGCGGGCGCTTTGGTGATCAGGAACGTCCGCGTCAAGCGGTCGAGCGTGATCGGCGTTCCGGTATCGCTCCTCACGCCAGGGCTGTGCACCAGCCCCAGATGGTTGCCGGCCGCATCGAAGAACGTCATCTCCAGCTTGGCTTCCACGCGATGAGTGTTGATCCAGGCGGACGCGCAATAGGTCTTGCCGCCCTCGATGGCGATGTCGTACTCGGTTCCCCACCACGCCATTTCGCCTGCCGCGACGACGCCGGGTGTCACCGCGCCCAGTCCGAATATCCCCTTCGGATGCCAGCTGTCATTGCCGGTGGGGTTGCCCAGCTCGGACCAGCGGGCGTTCGGGTTGCTTCCCCACCCCCACCCCGAGCGCTGCCAGAAGGGGAATGTGGTGTTCATCAGCAGGTTGCCGCCTGCGCCGAGGTTCTTGACCTGCGCCTGCATGCTGGTCACCACGGCAGCGTCCGCCTTGCCGCCCAGTGAGGCCTGCACGCCGTCGACCCGCCCGGACAGTGCGGTCAGCTGCGTACCCTGCTGGCTCACCTGGCTCTTCAGCTGCGAGAAGCCGCTGGCCGAGACGTCGCCCACCTGGGTCTTGAGCTGGGTCAGGTCACGCGCCGTGGTGTCCAGCTTGCTGCCCTGCTGGCCTACCGAGGTGCTCAGCCCACTGATGGCCGAGGCATTGGCATCGTTGGCCACCTGGTCGGTGATGTCATAGACCTGGACGCTGTCCACCCGTACCTGGCCGTTGTCGGGGTGAGCATAGATGTTCAAACGCCAGGCATCGATGCCGCTGTTGAAGGCATCGAAGTCGAACGACCGGGTCTCGAACGCCTCTACTGCGAACACCGCACGCAGATCCTGGTAGGACTGCTGGCCGGCCGCATTCTTGCGATAGATCCGCACCAGCAGATTGTTGGCACCGCCGGCACCGCAGGCGCGGACGATCACCCGCAGGCGGCGCGCGCCGTTGATCGGCACCCATTTGCCACCATTGGCCTGCAGGGTCGGATTCACGTTCGTGTAGCGGTTGAGCAGCACACCTGGGCGTCCATCACCGTTGACCGTGCTCCACACCGCGCCATTGGCGGCCGCCGATGCCGTCCAGCCACCAAGCCCTTCGGCGAAGTCGGGATTGGGCAGCAGGCCGCTGCCGGTGTTGAGTACGCCCTTCAGCCCACTGGACAGGTCGGTGATCTGCTGAGCCTGCGCATCGACCTTCGTCCCCTGCTGATCAACCTTGGTGGTCAGCGCGGTCACTGCAGTGGCCGTTGCAGCGGCGCTCTGCTGCGCGGCGTAGGCGTCGGTGACATCGATCATGCGGATGTCGTCCACCTGCACGCGCACGCCCACTTCGCGCGCACCGCTTCCTCCCGGGATGCTGACCAGCATCCGCCACTTCGCCGCAGACGCGGCGGTATTCATGTAGCCGCTGACCTTGGTCCAGCCGTCCTTGCGCAGGGAGGCCAGTGCGTAAGCCTGCAAGGGCCACGAATTCTCCGCGTTGGCTTCGTTCGTGGTCTGCCAGCCCACCCGGATCGAGCCACTGGTCGGCTGGATGCTGTCTGGATGCAGGCGTGCGTAGTACTCCACGTAGATGCGGCGATTGCCGGTGATGGGGGTCCACTGGCCGAAGTACATGTCCGCATTGGTGTTGGGGCTGGTGTTGGCCGCAACGTTCACATCCAGACCACGCTCACCGGTCCGGCGAGCATCGGCGCGGGCGGTGTAGATCGTGCCCGCCGCACTGCCCAGCAGCTGGCCGTCCTGGAACGTTTCGAACCCACCCAGCGGGAACAGGCTGTCGCTGCCATTGAGGACCGATTGCACGTCCGACTGCAGCTTGACCACATTGGACGCACTACTGGTGACACGATCGCCAAGCTGCACCACGTCGCTGCGCAGGTTGGCGATGGCCGTCGCGTTGCCGGCGATGTCCTGCGCATCGGTGATGTCGTAGAGCTCGACCCGGTCGAACAGCACCTTGCCGCCCGCGTTGGTCAGATGCACCTGCGGCATGATCTCGTTGCGATCCTGCGCGGCAGACCATTCGGCCGTGTAGGTTTTCCAGGCTGCATCGGACAGGTTCAGCGTCACGTCGGCATGGCTTTCGCCCCCTCCGCTGGTCCGCACGCGCAGCCGGCAGACCAGGGTGGCCGTCGCATTGTCGAAGGCGCGGGCGATCATCACCAGGCGGTACCGCCGCGACCTGCCGGCAACCACCGGCAACCACCGCGCATCATTGGCCGTGATGAAGGGGTTCTGCCCGGCCTGGGGACCATGCGTCATCAACAGTGCGTCACCACTCTGGCCCGATGCCTTCACCCACTCCACGGTGTTGGCCGACACGGTGCGGGTCAACGTCCACCAGGCGGCACTGCCAGCGAAGGAGCTGTTGCGCAGCACGTTGTCGCTGCTGGTCACCGAGGTCTCCACACGCGCGGCCAGGCTGGTCAGGCTGTCGGCGGCGGACACCAGGTCGGTACCGAGCTTGCTGACGTCGGTGCGCAGCCCGGTCAATGCTTCCGCATTGCTCCGCGCCGCGCGATCGAGCATCGACGAATCCTGCGTTCCGGTCGGCACGCCATTCAGCACGGTGACGGTCATTTCCACCCACATGCCGGTACGGCCGGTCTCCGGCAATGGCGACAGGATCTGCCTGCCACCGCCGGCCCCGCTCCTGCGCCGCCCGATCATCACCAGCATCCGCGACCCCGACAGGGCCGCCAGGTTCTCCTGTGACAGGCCCGCATCCAACAGGCGGGTGCGCAGGCCGCCGGTGTCAGCGTTGCTGGCGCTGCTGATCGCCCCGACTGCGTCGGATGTGTAGGCAATGAAGTACTGGTTGTCCTTCAGCGTCTGGTCGTACCAGGTGTTGAAACGGGCCGACTCGCTCTGCAGGTTGCCATGGGTATCGAACACCGCCGTATCGGTGATGCTGTTGTCCGCATTGATGATGCCGACCCGTAGCCCCCGGTTGGCGCCCATGCCCGGCACGATACTGCCATTGGCGCGGTATACACCCGATGCGCGGGGGCCACCTGTAGGCGAGGAAGCGATATGTGCGTTGGCGATGATGTTGTAAGCCACCATGTTGCCAATGCCCGAGGCCAGCCGCGTGACGTTCTCAGCGGCACTGGCCAGCTTGCCATCGATCTGTTCCACCTTGGTCGACAGGCCGCTGACCGCCGCAGCGTTCGCGTCGACATCGGTTACATCCTCCACCCACAGATCGTCCAGCCACAACGTGCCGGCCGTGCCATTGCGATTGATCGTGACCTTGATGCCCTGCACCGTTCCCGTGGGCGGCAACGTCACAAAGGTCTCGGTCTTGACCCAGTCGGCCGATTTCGGGAACGACTGCGTTGCGCCGCCCATCAGGTTGCCGTTGTGGTCGGCGACGCGCAGCTTGGTGTTGTCGGCGGTGCCGTCGAAGTCCTCGCTGGTCCGCGTCCAGCACGACACGCGATAGCGACGGCCGGCGGTCAGGGTGATGACGCGCCCCTCATTGACTGCGGCGCTGACCACCGTATTGCTTCCCGCTGCGTAGGGCTCCGCCTTCCAGCACAGGCTGTTGCCGCGCCCCTCGCGCACCACCGATGCTGCGGTGGTGTTGAAGAACGTCCAGCCGGTGCCAGCGCCCAGGTTGAAGTCGCCATTGAGCGCGAGGTTGCTGCCCGCGCCCATCACCGCTTCCATGCGACTCTTCAGTTGCACCAGATCCTGGCTGCTGCTGGTAACCCTGCCATCGAGCTGCCCGACTTCGGTCTTCAACGCATTGAAGGCGCTGGATCCGATCTTGTCCCCCATCGTGGCATCGAGGCTGTCCACGCGCCGCCCCAGTGCCGTGTCAGCGGTCACCATCGCCTGCTGCAGGCTGCTGACACTGGCACTGGTGGCCAGCGCGCCGGTGCCTGCCGGCATGCGTGCCTGGAGTGCCTGGATCGACTGCGCGTTGACCTGGTCACCACTCAACCGTGCGGTCTTCTCCGCCGCAATCAGGCCCTGGCTGACCCCCGCCAGGTCACCGCCCTCGTAGCTGCCCCGCATCTGCACGGCCAGCGATTCGCGCCGGCCCGCTTCGCTGCTGTCTGCCGCGACGCGTGCAGTGGCTTCGTCCTGCAGCATGGCCACCGACGCACCCGGCGTCGGGCGACCGATCGCCACCCAGTCCAGCAGGAAGTAGTGGGCGTCGGTCTGCGCCTTGGACAGGTCCAGGCGGATCTGGTCGACGACGGTCCCGTTCCACGGAATGTTGTCCACATCCAGCGTCGCGATGCCGTTGCTGTCATAGCTTGGCTCCGCGAACTGCACCATGCGTGCGTTGTCCCACGACTGGCCGGGACCGTTCCACAGCAGGCGCCCGTCCCAGGCAGGACTGCCCACCTTGCGGATGCGCAGCTTGACGAAGCGATGCGCCGCGCCTTGGACATCCTGGCCGCGCGGGCTCGTCACGAAGGCATCGCTGGCATGGTTGGCCGGGCGCAGCCAGCCCTCCACCAGCGTTGGACTGCCACCGTTTGCCCCCCACCCTTCGACGCTGCTGTCGAAGTACCAGATGCGCTTGCTGTCGAACTGCACGCCACTGCCCGCCGACAGCTGGCTTACCATGCGGGTGAGGTTCTCCACATCCGACCGGCGTTCGCTGGTTTCGCGGGTCACCGCTGTAGTCAGCTCGGTGCGGGTATTCAGGTCGCCGGCGGCACGATCCAGCACTTCGCGTGCCAGGCCATCGGTGTTGGCCTTGAGCGCCTGCGCCTGCTGGTCCAGCCGTTCGGCCTGGCCGGCAAGCCGTTGGGCGCTGGCGGTGATCTGATCCTGCAGGCGCAGCGATTCGCTACGCAGCGCCTCGGCGGCACGGGTGGCGGCGGCCAGGTCGCTGTCGATGCGGGCGTTGATTTCCTTGCCCAGGTCCTGCTTGACCGATTCAACCACACCGCCGATTCCCTCCAGCGCCTGCCCGGTATTGCGCCCCAGCGAGCGCCGCAGGTAGCGGGCACCGACGGACAGCACGCCAGCGGTGTTGCGACTGCGGCAGGCAAACGTCCAGCTGCCCGCCGCTGGCAGTACGGCTTCGATTGCGGAGGTGAAGAAGCCACCGGCATCGCCCAGCGGGGTCATGTGCTCCCACAGCGGATTGTCGATGCTGCCGGCGGTATAGCGGATCTCCACGCCAGCGAAATCAGCCGACTGCACGGTGTCGCTGGAGAAGCCCCACACATAGCGGCGCACGCCACCGCTGAGCTCTTCGATGTCGAACAGATCGACCAGCACCGGCGGCGCATCAGCGCCCAGCGTGGTGTACTGGGTAGACACGGCAACGCCGGCACGGCCATCGGGGCTGTATGGACGAACGACCACCGGATAGGTGCCCGCTCCGGGAATCGCCCAGCTCGCCGACCGCGTGCTGGTGCGTGCCACTTCCTCCAGCGCAGCATTGCCGTCTGGATCGGACAGGACCCGCGTTTCGCCGGCCGGGCCACTGATATCGAAGCTGGCCTGCAGTTCGGTGTGCATGCTGCCACCGCGGCTGACCTGGCGCTCGACCACCTTCAGATTGCTGGCCACCGGCCGGGTCTGCAGCGAGGATTCATTCGACGGCGGCACATATTGGCCGGTCCGCACGTAGTGCCAGAACTCGGGCCCCTCCTGCACCACCTCCACGGCAGCGCCCTTCAGGTCGCCCTCCGGGCGTATGCCGGTCACCCGCACGCGGGTACCCGGCGTCTGCTTGAAGTCGTAGATCCAGATCGTGTCGTGTGCAGGATTGCCGTCGTCGTGGCCCGGCAGCGGTGCATCTGCCGGCCACGGATCGGCCAGCACCAGCCTGTCACTCGGCTCCGTGCCCGGAACCACGCGCAGTACGCGGTAGACACGCTCGCCCGGAATGCGCAGGCCGATGAACGCACTGCCCAGCGAGGGTGCCGGGACCGTCTCGTCCAGTTGCAGCGTGGCAACGCCTGCAGCGTCGACCGCGGCACCGATCAGGCGGCCACCGAAGCCCCACTGGGTCAGGTCGTGCTGCAACGCCAGCACCGACAACCGCGAGTAGGCCAGGTGCTCGATGTCGGTGCTGTAGCTGATCGACTTGTACTGATAGACGCTCTGCGCCAGATGCCAACGCGCCAGCATCGCGGCATGGGCTTCGGAACTGACGCCCTCACCGGTGATCTTGGCCGGATTGAGCATCACCTCCACGCCCGGTGCCGGCACGCGCAGCGTCGCCGCCTTCCAGGTTCGGCGGTCCAGGTAGCTGTACTCGATGCCGTCGGCAGCGTTGGCCAGGGTGTAGTCAACCTGGAACTGGCCCTTCTTGATCGTGGCCATGTTGACCACGCCGGAAAGGGGTTGCTCGTCGGCCGCCCAGGCCACGCCCAGCCGGCCCTTGGCCCAGGTCACCTGGCCGAAGCCGGCCAGCGCGATGGCGTCGAGCACGGCCTGGTGGCTGCGCACCTCGGTGAGCCAGTAGTCGTAGCCCAGCGCGTTGTCCGCGCAGTGCAGCATGAAGGCTTTCAGGCTTTCAATGTCGATGCGCCGGTCGGCCATGCCCAGGCCGGCGATACGCTTGCCGTTCTCATCATGGATGCCACGCGCATAGGCCAGGATCTGCGCGCCGGGGTTGCTGGTTTCCTCGGTCACCCAACCGGCCGCATCGCCCTTCCACACCGGAATCGGTCGCGCATGGGCCACGCAGCGGATCTCATCCGGGGTGCCATTGAGCTGGCCGGACGCCTTCATCTGCAGCCCGATGGCAGGAATGCCGGCATGGCTGGCGTCGTCGCGCTGCACGCTGACCAGCGTGGTCCAGGTGAAATTCGCCTGCGCGCCACTGCCATCGGTGTTCTGCCCTGCCACGCGTACGCGCACGTCGTACTGGCCCAGCTCCACGTCGCGACCGTAGCTGACGCGGCGCGCCTTCTGCGTGCGTCCCACGACGCTGTAATTGCCGAACGACTGCCATGCATCGGAGCCGACCGGCCGGTACTGGATCTGGATCTGCTCGCGGTTGTCCTTGTCCTTGCCCTTGGACGTGGTATCCCACAGCCGGAACTCGATGTTCACCTGCAGGCGCAGAGTGTCAGCGGAGCTGGTGCGTTCCACCCACGGGCTGGCCATGTGCTTGGCATCGCTACCGGTATCGAGCAGCTGTGCACCTTCAATCACATCGGCGTTGCTGTACAGCGGAATCGCTTCGTCGGGCATCTGCGGGAAGCCGCGGAACCAGGTGCGCACGCCCTCGTAGCTGGACAGCGCCGAATCACCGTTCTGCAAGGCCTCTACACGGCCAACGTTGATGCCCGGGCTGAGGGTCAGGCCGACATACTGCTCATCGCCCTCGAACCAGGTATAGGGGCGGCTGATCAGGTCCGGCGCGAGGCGAGTGGAACCGAACAGCAGGCCCAGCGGTTCATAGGCGCGCACACGGTTGCGCGGCGCTGCCAGGGAGTACGCAGTGTCGGCGACACCGCCACCACCCCCTGCACGGGGAGGCTTCGGGCCCAGCACCTTGTTGATCAGCACGCTGCCGGCCACGTAGACCGCCGACGCCAGCGCAGTACCGTAGGTGGCGCTGAGCCCCGCGACGGCGCCCGCGCCCCAGGCGGAACCGGCCACCAGCGTGCCGATGCCGAAGGTGAAATAGGTCAGCGCGATCATCGCCACCAGCGGAATCACTGCCTTGCCCACCACGCTGCGCACTTCAATAAGCTGGCCATGGCGCGGTCGTACCTGCATCCACTGCTCGCGCGGCACCTCCAGCCCGTCCACGCAGACCTGCCATGCGCGGCCATCGAGCCCGTCCACATGGCGCATGAGGAACGCGTACAGGCTTTCACCCGGGCGCAGGTCGACCGGCACGTTGCGTTGGCCATCCAGCAGCACCGGGTGCGGGGTGATGATGAGGCGGCCGTCGACCGCCGGTTGTGGTGTCAATTCCATGCGTAGTATCCCTCGATCCTCAGCCCAAATCCGGGCAGGTCACGAACGCGGTGCAGCACGCTGCAGCCGTTCGTTTCGTTGCTGTGCAAGACCCAGCCCTCATGGGCCAGGAAAAAGAAAACCCCGGCGTGGCCGGGGTTGTGTTGTCCGCGTTCGATCATCAGTACCAGGTCGCCGTCCTGTGGAGGGCCCTCGCGGGGTACCGCCTGCGCACGCGACAATGCGCCCAGCTCGGCCGAGCCGCGCCGCCCGCGCGGCCGGCGTCCGGGCAGTGCCACTTCACGGGCGAACAGCGCCCGCTGCACCTGCATCACCAGGTCGGCGCAGTCGTACGCCGCTTCGTCATAGGGGATGCCCACCCATCGCTCGACGTCGACCAGGCGCATCAGAAGATTCCCGGCAACGTGAATGGATTGGCATGCAGCAGCACGGCCTGCTGGCGCATCAGGAAGTCGACACCACACTGGGCACTGACCGTGCGCGTGTTGACCGACACCTGGGTCATCGGCAGGTCGTACTCGGCCTCGATGGCATCCGGATCGGCGCGATCGGTCAGCATCAAGCGTGCGGTCACCATCTCTCCGGGGGCCAGCCCTTCCAGGTCCTCGGTGAGTGCGCGGCCGATGTTGTCGATCACCAGCTGCGCGCGCGGTGCCTGTCCACTGACATCGTCGGGAAGCTGGAAGCCGAACGGTGCGGCAATGAACTCCCTGCCGTTGCTGGTCCAGTTGACGTTGTCGTTGACGATCCGCAGCACCTCCGGCATCGACGGTGCCGACACTTCCAGCAGCATCAGCGGTCCCTGGGTGTCGGCCAGGCGCTGGCGGCGCTCATGGAACGAACTCATCGCATGTACTCCAGTACAAGATCACGCTTGGAGAAACGGAACCGGGTGTTCAGTGGCACCAGGCGGCCGATGCCCTGCGGGAAGCGGGCACTGATCGGCTGCCCGGTCCGCGGGTGCTCCATCGTGAACCAGCCGACGCGACCGACATCGTGCAGGTACCACTCTTCGAATGCCTCGGCGTCAGCCGCGGTGCGGAACTGCACCGAGGCGTATACGTTCTTCATCACCCGGCTGTTGAGCGCGCGCATCTTGCTGGGGCCGCGCTCCATCTCGGTCCGCTCTTCCGAGGCAACGATCTCCTCGCCGTAATCCGCAAAGCGGATTTCTGCATACTCTGGCCAACTGCTCATCCCACTGCCTCCGTCCATCCGTATCGGGCCCGTCCAATGGCGCCCAGCTCACCACCGTTGAGGCTGTCGCCCACGATGTCGATCACCAGTCGCCGCACTTCGCTGCCATCGGGCATGCGCTGCCGCTCTTCCCGGGTATTGACCCGGCTTTCGCCGTAGTTGTTGATTTCCACATTCATCCCACCCTCGCCGGCGTGGGCGATCGGCACCTGCACATAGCCCCCGCTGTCACCACCGGACAGGCCATTGCCGGTTCGCAGCGAAGCGCGCAGGGCAAAGAATGCCGATGGGCCGCCGAGCGCGGCCATGTCTTCCTGGCTGAGCACGCCCTCGCCTTTGTGGACGATGCCGGCCGGCTCGTACTTGCCCCCCGGGCCGGTGTAGCCGCCGATGGAAAAGCCGGTGATCTTCGGCCCGAACATCTGCCCGATCGAACTGATCAGCCCACTGACCATCTGTTTGGCTGCCACGCGCGCCAGATCGGCGATGATCGAGTCGGCGAGGTCGGAGAAGGACAGCTTTCCGGTCTGGGCAAACTTGACCAGACTGTCTTCCAACCCGCCCAGTGCATTGCTGAAGACGCCGTGGCTCAACTCGGCGGCATTGGCTGCGGCATCGGCATAGTCCTCGAACGCCCGCATCGCGCCGTTCTTCCAATCGGACTGGTATGCCTTCTTGTTTTCCTGGAACTCGGCCTCGCGTTGCAGTGACTGTTCATGGAATGCATCGAGCTCGGCCAGCTGGGCCCTGTAGCGCTCCGACTCGATGACCTTGCCGTCTTCACCACGTGACTCGTCGTCCAGCGCACGCTTTCGATTGTCCCGGTCCTCATCCAGTGCGGAACGGCGCTGCATGCGATCCACGCTCGCTGCGCCATGGCCGATGGCGAACAGCTCCTGGTCGTGTCCGCGCTGCTGTGCCTGCGCCGCCTGCTGGAGCTCCCGCTGCAGCTTGAACAGGTCCTGCTGGGCTTTCTTCGACGCTTCAGCGGCCGCCGCCTCCTTGGCCAGGGCCACCGCGGCGTCCAGCGAGGCCTTCACCCGCAGTTGTTTCTGCTCGCCGAGCTTCTTCTCGGCATGCTCCATCTCGTCAAGGAGGGTGACCTGCAGCTTTTCCGCCTCTGTCATCCCCTCCTTCAGCTTCTGGCGCACCCGGTCCTGGGCGATCTGCTTCTCGATGCGATCCATCAGCCCGGCGTACGCATCAGCCTGCTCGTTCAGGCCCCTGACCGACTGCTGGGCGGCCTGCTGCTGTTCGCGGAACTGGGCCTTGCGTTCGATGTCGGCCTTCTTGCGCGCGGCGTCCCTGTTGAACTCGGCACGCTGGGCCGGGTCCATCTTGTCCGGGCCACCTCTGGCGTTGATCTCCGCGCCGCGTTCGGCCATCCAGGCGGCATATTCGCCACGGGTCAGCCGGATCCACTCGACTTCGTCCCGCCACGCTTCTCCGCGCATGGCGCCCAGCATGCCGTTGAAGGCATCGGTTGCCTTCAATGCGTTCCATTCCGTCGCACCCAGAGACGCGATGAGCTGGTCAAGCGTCTGGTTGTCCACGTTCTGGATGGCCGTGGCAATCGCATTGAACAACTTCTCGTCAAGGGAGCCCCGGATCGTTTCTTTCAGGCCCCGGAACTTCTCCTGGACCGGCGCGACCTCCGCCTGGAACGCTTCCAGGTTCGCCCTGGCCTTCTCCAGCTCAGCGTAATCCGAGGCCGCACTCAGGCCCGCACCTTCGCGTCCCGATCGCTGGCCATTACTCACTCGACCTTCCCAATGGACGACCGAGCCCTGCAACGCCTTCTCGCGCGCCTCCAGCTCGCGCAGCGCCTTGGCCTGCTCATGCAGCGTGGCGACCGCCTGCTCCAGGGGCAGCGTGCCCGCCCCCATGCCGAGGCCGGCCTGGTCCATCGAGAACGACATCTGCTGCAGCGACTGCATCTGCTCCTTGTACTCGGCGCGCGCACGTTCGGACGCCTTGACCATGTCCACGTACGCTTCGCCCAGCTTCTGCACCGACGCGATGGCGATGCCCCATGGGCCACCGGCGGCCGTCAGCAGGCCGCTGCCCAGCTCCTTCAAGCCGCTGCCGAGCACATCGCCGCCGACGTTGGCCTTTGCCTTTGTCCCGGCCTTGCCCGTTGCGCCCTCCGGTGCCGCATGCACGCGCGCCAGCGCGGCGGCCGTCCGCTCGGCCTCCGCGCGCAGTGTCTTGAGATTCTGCGTCGCCAGGCGACTGGCCTCCGCCATTGCGGTACGGAAGCCCGTCGTATTGACCCGCAGTACTACGTCTAGATTCTGGTTAGTGGACGCCATACGCGTTCCTCCAAGAATGATGAGGGGCCCCGCAGGGCCCCAGGTTCGATTGCATGCCACACATCGGAGAAGCACTGCCCTGCCCCGCCCGGAATCACGCCGCAGCGTTGCGTCGCGATGCGCTGCCGAACAGTTCAAGCAGCTGCTGCGAGCGCTCCTTTGCCGCCTTCTCGGGCGAAGTGCGGGGACGCACCAGCAGGAAGTCTTCGGCAGTGGTCGTATTGCCGTGCACCTGCGCCAGCACGCTGGTCAGCTGGGCGAGCATCCCCTGCAGGGGCTGGTCCAACGGCTCCAGGCGTGCGAACGCGTACATCTCCGAGAGCTGGCGGGAAGTCACTCCCGCCAGCAGGTGGTCCGGATGCGGGAGGCCCAGCCTCCACGCGATCCGGAACTGAAGCCGGCGCTCAGGCCGGCGGATCAGTTTTTTTCCAGCTCTCCCACGGCCGCATCGCCGAGCGCATTGAGCGTCTGTGCGACACGGAACACGCGATCCAGCGCCGCGGCCGATTTGGTGCCCAGCTGGGCCACCTCATGGTCGGAGAACAGGCGCTCGCCCATTTCATCGACCAGGCACAGGCCGACGAATCGCGCACGGAAGTCATCCACCTTGGGCGTGTCGCCGCCATAGGTCTCCTGCTCCCAGCGATCACGGTCGCGGGCCGACATCATCGCCACGCGCACGTTGCCGCCCCATTCGGGTACGGCGACGTCCTCGTGCCGGCGATCCTGTGCGTCCAGGATCTGCTGCTTGCCCAACAGCATCACGGGGTGCCGCCAGCGGCCACGGTGACCAGCGCGAACTCACGCGGCAGCAGGTCCGCAGTGAAGGTCAGCACCTGGTTGGTACCCGGGGCCACGTTGAAGGCGGCGACCTTGGCGACGAAGGTGGCCGCATCGCCGGTGGGCAGCACCATCAGGAAATGCAGGTCGGCATCCGGATCGGCGTCGCGCAGGATCTCCTGGCCTGCCGAGCTGCCGACCGGCCAGCGGTGGCCGGACACCTGCACGGCCTGGCCGCCGGACAGGCCCGCGATGTTCTCCATCTGCTTCGAACGCAGGTTGGTGGCATCGAGGGTGTTGGCCTGGCCGCGGCCGAACGGGAAGGCAGTCAGGCCGTCGATTTCGGTATAGCCGGCCGGATTGTTCGGCGCGGTCGGGGCGGTGCCGGCCTTCACGTACAGCGCGGAGTCCTGGGCGGAAATGGCTTGATTGATGGACATGGTGTTGAATCTCCTGGAAATGAAAAAGCCGCCTTGCGGCGGCTGGGGTTCGGGGTGATCAGGCTCGGGGCTGCCTGCAGTGGGTCATCGTGGCTGGCCCGTCACAGCCACCGGTTGCGTGTTGCGATCGGCAACACGCGGACAACAAAAAAGCCCCCGGCTCGCGCCGGAGGCTTGTATGTCATCGTGGCTGAAAGCTTAGGCTGCGGGTGTGCACCGGTCAATGCAGAAACAGCCCTCTGCACCGCCTTGGGAACGCACTGCCGCACGCCCGCAGCCGCCCGATCCGGCACAGCCGCTGACGCCGCGCTAACCGGCGCAGCACCGACAATGCAGCTCTGTTCCCAGCAACGAGGAAGATGACGATGGCCGAGTGGATCACCCTGGATACGCATCACGGCCCGGTACGGGCCTGGCAGGCCCTGCCGGAAGGCACCGCGCGCGGCGGCCTGGTGGTGGTGCAGGAAATTTTCGGCGCCAATCCGCACATCCGCAGCGTGGCCGAGCGCTTCGCGGCTGAAGGCTATGCGGTGCTGGCGCCCTCGTTCTTCGACCTGCTCGACGGCCCCGACGCCGATCCGGACGCGTTGCCCTACGACGCCGAAGGCGTGAAACAGGGCCTGGAACGGGTTGGCGCGCTGGGCATGGAACGGGCGCTGGAGGTGGTGCGGGCCGCGGCAACCCGGCTGGCACCGCAGGGCAAGGTCGGCACCGTCGGCTACTGCTGGGGTGGCACGGTGGCGATGCTGTCCGCAGTGCGCCTGGGGCTGCCGTCGGTCAGCTACTACGGTGCGCGCAACGTGCAGTTCCTCGACGAAACGCCCAAGGCCCCGGTGATCTTCCACTTCGGTGCCCAGGACCGCAGCATCCCGCCGGAAGCGGTCCAGGCCCACCGTGAGAAGCTGCCGCAGATGGCCACCTATGTCTATCCGGCCGATCACGCCTTCAACCGGGAGGTCGGACATGCGTATGATCCAGACAGCGCCGCCCTGGCGCTGCAACGCACCCTGGACTTCTTCTCGGAGCATCTTGGATGAGCGAATTCGAACTCGATTCACGCCTGGCCACCGATAGCGTGCTGGTGGCGGAAGGACCGTTGTCGCAAGTGCGGCTGATGAACGACGAACGATTCCCCTGGCTGGTACTGGTACCGCGCCTGGCCGGGGTGACCGAGTGGATCGAGCTGGACGGCGAGCAGCAGGACAAGCTGCGCACCGAGCTCAACCGCGCCTGCAAGGCCCTGAAGGGCTCCGACGGGGTGGAAAAGATCAACATCGGGGCGCTGGGCAACATCGTGCGCCAGCTGCACTTCCATGTGATCGGCCGCCATGACGGTGATCCGGCCTGGCCGGGCCCGGTCTGGGGCAGCGGCCCGGCGCACCGTTACGAGCCGGCGGCGCTGGACCAGCATGTCGCCTACTGGAAGGAACGGCTAGGATATCCGGCCCAGTCCTGAGCCTTCGCCGACCCGATGCGATTCAACCTCGTTGCCGCCGTCCTGCTGATCCTGATCGGCCTGTTCATGCTCGCCAGCAATCTCGGCTGGACGCACCTGAACCTGTCCAAGCTGCTGCTGACCTGGTGGCCGGTGGCCCTGGTGGGTGTCGGCATCGCGATGCTGTTCGGTCGCGGCAAATAAGCAAAGGCGGCGCAAGCGCCGCCTTCGCCCATGCAGAGCCGAGCCTTGCTCGGCTCCAGAACAACTCAGGTCCGCGGCAGGGTCACGCCGGTCTGGCCCTGGTACTTGCCGCCGCGATCGCGGTACGACGTCTCGCAGACGTCATCGGCGGCCGCCTGGAAGAACAGCATCTGCGCCACGCCTTCGTTGGCATAGATGCGCGCCGGCAGCGGCGTGGTGTTGCTGAATTCCAGGGTGACGTGGCCTTCCCATTCCGGCTCCAGCGGCGTCACGTTGACGATGATGCCGCAGCGCGCGTAGGTGCTCTTGCCCAGGCACACCACCAGCGTATCGCGCGGAATGCGGAAGTACTCGACGGTACGCGCCAGCGCGAAGCTGTTCGGCGGGATGATGCACTCGTCGGCGGTGATGTCGACGAAGCTGCCCGAGTCGAAATGCTTGGGGTCGACAATCGTCGAGTTGATGTTGGTGAACACCTTGAACTCGCGCGAGCAGCGCACGTCGTAGCCATAGCTGGACGTGCCATAGCTGACGATGCGCTGGCCGTTGGCCTGCTTCACCTGCCCGGCCTCGAACGGCTCGATCATGCCGTGCTGCTCGGACATGCGGCGGATCCAACGGTCACTCTTGATGCTCATGCTTTGTCCTGGGGGTACGAGGGGGCGCGAGGATTCTAGCAGGGGCCCGGCCTGCGCCGGCGGCCCCTGCACCCGCACTTACAGCAGCGACGACAGGATCGGGATCGAGGCCCGTGGGCGCTTGCCGACTTCCTCGATCAGGCGCTGTGCGGCATGGCGGTAGGCCTGGGCCGGCGCCGAATCCGGCTGGGCGACGGTGATCGGGGTGCCTGCATCGCCCTGTTCACGGATGCCGATCTGCAGCGGCAGCGAACCCAGCAGCGGCACGCCGTACTGCGCGGCCATGCGCTCGCCACCGCCCTCGCCGAACAGGTGCTCGATGTGCCCGCAGCTGCTGCAGGTGTGCACCGCCATGTTCTCCACGATGCCCAGCACCGGCACCTCGACCTTCTCGAACATCTTCAACGCCTTCTTCGCATCCAGCGTGGCGATGTCCTGCGGCGTGGTGACGATCACTGCACCGGCCAGCGGAATCTTCTGGGTCAGGGTCAGCTGGATGTCACCGGTGCCCGGCGGCAGGTCGATCAGCAGGAAATCCAGGTCGTCCCACAGGGTATCGTTGAACAGCTGCGTCATCGCCGAGGTGGCCATCGGGCCACGCCAGATCATCGGCGTGTCCTCTTCGATCAGGTAGCCGATCGACATGGTCTCCACGCCGAACGCACGCAGCGGCTCGATGCTCTTGTTGTCCGGGCTTTCCGGGCGGCCGGACAGGCCCAGCATGGCCGGCACGCTGGGGCCATAGATGTCGGCGTCGAGCACGCCCACGCGCGCGCCAAGCTGCTGCAGCGCCACGGCCAGGTTCACCGAGGTGGTGGACTTGCCGACGCCGCCCTTGCCCGAACCGACCGCGATCACGTTGCGGATGCGGGCATGCGGCGTAAGTCCCTTCTGGACCTGGCTGACATGGGGACGGCGGGGAGAACTGTTCACAACGAGCACCGGCGGGGTCAGGGGGATAACCCGACATCATACAAGCTGGACGTAACCTGACTGAAATTCAGGATTGCGACAGATTCGTGCACAGATTGTTAAGTTCATGTTACGTTCGATAAGCACTGTTTTGAGCTGTGGAGCCGGTTGTTCCGGCCCGCGCGATGGCGCATGCGCAGTGCCGTTTTTGTTTTTGCTCTCCAATGGAACTACATGAAACACGTCAGCAATACCGCACGTCGCAACACGCTCACCGTCGCCCTGATTTCCGCTCTGATGGCCGCCGCCCCGGCAATGGCTCAGGACAAGGCGACCAACCTGGACAAGATCACCGTCACCGGTTCGCTGATCCCGCAGACCCAGGTTGAAACCCAGACCCCGGTGATGTCCATCACCGCCGAAGACATCCAGACCCGCGGCTTCAGCAGCGTTGCTGAAGTGCTGCAGCAGTCGTCGCTGACCACCGGCGGCCTGCAGGGTGGCCAGACCTCGGGTGCGTTCACCCAGGGCGCCGAAGCCGCCGGCATGTTCGGCCTGAACCCGGGCTACACCAAGTACCTGATCAACGGCCGCCCGATGCTCTCGTATCCGGCGCTGTACAACGGCAGCGAGTCGTTCAACAACATCAGCGGCATCCCGATCGACATCGTCGAGCGCATCGAAGTCCTGCCGGGCGGCCAGTCGTCGCTGTACGGTTCGGACGCGATCGCCGGCGTGGTCAACATCATCCTGAAGGAACGCATGGACGGCGGCACGATGTCGATCCGTGGCGGCACCTACACCGAAGGTGGTGGCAGCAACATCCGCTTCAGCGCCGCCAAGGGCTTCAACGCGTTCGACGACCGCTTCCACGCGCTGGTCAACGTGCAGATCGAAAACGGCAGCCCGATCTGGGGCTACCAGCGTGACATCACCAAGCAGAACAACCCGGTCGGTTACACCGCGCAGCTGCCGTCGAACGACTTTGCCGTCATCGGCAACGCCGACAACAAGCTGTACATGATGGACCCGACCCGCTGCGCCAACGTGGCAGGCCTGTACGACGGCACCACCACCGTCGGCAAGCGTGCATCGGGCGAATCGTGCGGCTCGGTGTACAGCGCCGGCTACAAGACCCTGAAGAACGGCAAGAACAGCGGCCAGTTCTACTCGTCGATGACCTTCGACGTGAACGACAATTTCCAGCTGTTCGCCGACGTGCTGTACAGCAAGGAAAAGACCGAGTTCACCTCTGGCTCCAGCGCCCTGTGGTGGGGCACCAAGTCGGTGATGGGCGGCTTCTACGACCAGGGCCTGGGCAAGGTCGTGAACCTGCAGCGCGCGTTCGCACCGGAAGAAATCGGCCCGGGCCACTACAACAACATCCTGAACTCCGATGAGAGCCGTTCCTACCAGGTCACCCTGGGCGGCAAGGGCATGGTCGGCGACTGGGACTACAGCGCCAGCTTCACCCGCGGCGAATACCGCCTGGACCAGAACCGCTTCGCGCGCTGGAAGGACAAGATCGAAGGCTTCTTCGGCGACACCGTGCTGGGCCCGCGCCTGGGCACCACCGCCGATGGTTTCGGCATCTACAACCCGAACTACGCCGCGTTCTATTCGCCGATCACCCCGGACCAGTTCGCCAATTTCACCGGCTATGGCACCCACCGCAGCAAGACCTGGCAGAACCTGGGTCGCGTGCAGGTGACCAACGGTTCGCTGTTCTCCCTGCCGGGCGGCGACGCCGGCCTGGCCGTCGTGCTGGAAGGCGGCAGCGAAGGTTGGGACTACTCGCCCGACCAGGCCTTCATCGATGGCAACGCCTGGGGCGCCAGCGCCGTGGCCGGTGCCGGCCACCGCAGCAACTACGCGGTGACCAGCGAACTGCGCATGCCGGTGTTCGAGTCGCTGACCATCAGCGCCTCGGGCCGCTATGACGCCTTCAAGATCGCCGACAAGACCGTCGACAAGGCCACCTACAGCATCGGCCTGGAATACCGCCCGGTTGAAAGCCTGCTGCTGCGCGGCAAGTACGGCACCGCGTTCCGCGCGCCGACCCTGTCCGATGCCTTCCAGGGCATGAGCGGCTCGTTCGCCTCCGGCCAGAACGATTACTACCGCTGCAGCCAGATGGGTTACGCCCTGCGTGACGAAGCCTGCTCGTTCTACAAGACCACCTCGGTGTACAGCGAAAAGTCCGGCAACCCGGACCTGAAGCCGATCACCGCCGACGTGTGGAGCGCAGGCGTGGTGTGGGCCCCGGTGAGCAACTTCTCGCTGTCGGTCGACTACTACAACTGGAAGATCAAGAACGAGGTCAAGACGCTGAGCACCGACCAGCTGCTGCTGGCCGAGTACCAGTGCCACAACGGCCTGCCGAACAACACCTCGGCCAGCTGCCAGAACGTGACCGACTGGGTGACCCGCGACGCCGGTGGCAACCTGACCCGCGTGTACACCCCGAAGCTCAACGTGGCCAGCCAGAACCTGGAAGCGGTGACCGTCGGTGCCAAGTACCAGCAGGATCTGGGCCGCTTCGGTTCGCTGATGTTCTCCGGCAACTACACCAACATGCTGAAGCGTGAAGTGGTGGCCCTGCCGGGTGCGCAGAAGCTGGACCTGCTGAGCGATCCGTACAACATGTGGTACTACGACAACTTCGCCAAGGTCCGTGGCGACGTGTCGGTGGGCTGGGCCATCTCCAAGTTCACCACCACCGTGTACGCCAACTACGTCGGCAGCACCCCGAACTACCTGGCCTACACCGGCCGCAGCTATGACTATGTCCACTCCTCCGGCGCCAAGGCCGGCAAGTGGGGCTCGTACACCACGTACAACATGAGCCTGAACTACCAGGCGCAGGACGATCTGACCCTGTCGCTGATGGTCAACAACGTGTTCAACAAGCTGCCGGAAGGCCAGCGCTACAACTACCCGGGCAACGAATCGACCCCGTTCAACGACGGCTTCTACAGCGTCTACGGCCGTCAGATCTCGGCCCAGGTCAAGTACGACTTCTAATCCCCGTCGTATTCCGGACTCCGTGTCTGGACCAGGCCCCGCTTCGGCGGGGCCTTTTTTTTTGGAGCGCTGAACGCCTCGACCGGCCTGCAGCAAAAAGCGTGATCGACACCGCACAAACATCTGCGTTCAAGGGAACGCCGGTGGATCACAACGCATTGATTCTGAAGGGACATTCGCAACGTCGACATGCTCCCTTGCACGTCGCCATCTTTTGAAACATGCCAAAACAAATCACCTTACCCATTGATTCAGAAGCTTTTTTCCGCTCTACGGACGCACGTGGATGTGACAGGCCCGTGTTGGCAACGTTAACGACGTGTTACGGTCGACCTGAATGGAATCACACTGAACGAATCATTAATGCGCAGGGAGTGCGCCGCCAAGACATTGCTCACTACGGGGATCCACCATGTCTCGCCAACGTTCCACGCTGTCGCGCCACCCTCTGACCCTCGCCCTGCTCGGCACCCTCCTGGCCTCTGGTACCGCCCTGGCCCAGGACGGCAATGCGCCGACCCAGCTTGACCGTGTGACCGTCACCGGATCGCTGATTCCGCAGACCGAGATCGAGAACCACACGCCGGTCCTGACCGTCACCGCCGAGGATATCCAGACCCGCGGTTTCACCAGCGTCGCCGATGTCCTGCAGCAGTCCTCGCTGTCCACCGGCGGCCTGCAGGGCGGCCAGACCTCCGCATCCTTCACCCAGGGCGCCGAAGCGGCCGGCATGTTCGGCCTCAGCCCGGGCTACACCAAGTACCTGATCAACGGCCGCCCGATGCTCTCGTATCCGGCGCTGTACAACGGCGGCGATACCTTCAACAACATCAGCGGCATCCCGATCGACATCGTCGAGCGCATCGAGATCCTGCCGGGCGGCCAGTCCTCGCTGTACGGTTCGGACGCGATCGCCGGCGTGGTCAACATCATCCTCAAGGAGCGCATGGATGGCGGCGTGCTCAATGTGCGTGGTGGCGCCTACAGCGAAGGCGGCGGCAACAGTTTCCGCCTCAGCGGTGCACGCGGCTTCAATTCGAAGGACGACCGCTTCCATGCACTGGTCAACGTGCAGTATGAAAAGACCAGCCCGATCTGGGGTTACCAGCGTGACCTGACCAAGGTCAACAACCCCGACGGCTACAGCCCGCAGTACGTCTCCAATGATTTCCTGGTTCTGCTGCCGGCCGCCAACAACCGCTACGCGATGATGGACCCGAACCTGTGCGCCAACGTGGCGGGCCAGTTCGACGGCACCACCGTGCTCGGCACCCGGCCGACCGGCCAGGCCTGCGGCTCGGTCTACGGCACCGGTTACAAGACCATCAAGAACGGCAAGGAAAGCGGGCAGATCTACAGCTCGGCCACCTTCGACGTGAACGACAATTTCCAGCTGTTCGGCGATGCGCTGTACAGCCTGGAAGAGGTCAAGTACGCAACCGGTTCCGGCTACACCTGGTGGGGCACCTCCTCGGGGTGGGGCCGCTTCTATGACCAGGCCAGCGGCCAGTACATGAACCTGCAGCGCGTGTTCGCGCCAGAGGACATCGGTGGCGGTGGTTACCGCGACATCATGAACACCGACCGCAACAAGGCCTACCAGGTCACCCTCGGCGGCCGCGGGACCGCAGGCAACTGGGACTACAGCCTCAGCTTCACCCGTGGCGAGTACAAGCTGACCGAGCGCAATTTCGTGCGCTGGAACGACCCGATCAACGATTACTTCGAGCAGCGCGTGCTGGGCCCGGTACTGGGCACCACCAGCACCGGCTATGACATCTACAGCCCGAACTGGGAAGCGTTCTATGCGCCGCTGCCCGCCGGCGACTTCCAGAGCTTCACCGGCTACAGCTACAGCGAAAGCCGCACCTGGCAGAACCTGGCCCGTGCCCAGGTCACCAATGGCTCGCTGTTCAAGCTGCCCGGTGGCGATGCCGGCTTCGCCGTGGTTGTCGAAGGTGGCAGCGAAGGCTGGGATTACACGCCCGACCCGGGCCTGATGGACGGCAGCGTGTGGGGCACCACCGCCGTGTCCGGTGCCGGCCATCGCAGCAACTACGCGGTGACCACCGAACTGCGCATGCCGCTGCTGGAAACGCTGACCGTCACCGGTTCCGGCCGCTATGACGCCTTCAAGATCGGCAGCAACACCGTCGACAAGGCCACCTACAGCGTCGGCATCGAGTTCCGTCCGATCGAAAGCCTGTTGTTCCGCGGCAAGTACGGCACCGCCTTCCGCGCACCGACCCTCTCCGATGCCTTCCAGGGTCGCAGTGGTTACTACGCCAACGGCTCCACCGACTACTACCGCTGCGGCCAGCTGGGCTACGACCCGGCCAACACCACCGGCTGCCCGTACGACAGCGTCTCGGTGTTCGGCACCCGCTCGGGCAACCCGGACCTGGAGCCGATCACCGCCGATGTCTGGAACGCAGGCGTGGTCTGGGCACCGATCAACAACCTGTCGCTGTCGGTCGACTACTACAACTGGAAGATCAAGAACGAGGTCGACACGCTCAGCTCCGACCAGCTGCTGCTGGCCGAGTACTACTGCCGCAACGGCCAGTCCAACAACACCTCGGCCAGCTGCCAGAACGTCAGTGACTGGATCACCCGTGATGCATCGGGCGTGCTCGATGAGATCTACACGCCGAAGATGAACGTCGCCCGCCAGAACCTGGAAGCGCTGACCGCCAGCTTCAAGTACGTGCAGGACATCGGTCGCTTCGGCTCGCTGCAGTTCTCGGCCAACTACACCGACATGCTCAAGCGCAAGCTGCAGCCGCAGCCGGGTGACGAGTACCTGGACCTGCTGCACGACCCATACGCGATGTGGGTGTACGACTCGTACGCCAAGGTGCGCGCGGACGGCTCGATCGGCTGGGCCAAGGACAACTGGACCACCACCCTGTACGCCAACTACATCGGCAAGACGCCGAACTACATGGCTTACGTGGGCAATGGTTATGACTACGTCCACAGCTCCGGCTACAAGGCTGGCAAGTGGGGCTCCTACACCACCTACAACCTGAGCGTGAACTACCGCGCGATGGAGAACCTGACCCTGTCGCTGATGGTCAACAACGTGTTCAACAAGATGCCGGACAACCAGCGCTACAGCTACGCCGGCACCAGCGGCCAGCCGTACAACAACTACCTGTACAACGCCTACGGGCGCGCGATCTACGTGCAGGCCAAGTACGCGTTCGGCGTGAAGTAATCCAGCAACCGTAGCAACGGAAAAGCCCCGCCATGGCGGGGCTTTTTCGTGTCCAGCATGACCGTTCGGAAGAACAGGCCCTGGTACACCAGGGCCTGCCGATTTCCGGCCCTTCCGCTCAGCGGAAGCTGTAGCGCAGGCTGGCCATGTAGCGACGGCCCAGCGCGTCCAGCACGTACGGGAACGGACCGATGTCGTCGGACAGGTTCAGCACCGACAGGTTCACGCGTGCGTTGTCGGTCAGGCGGTAGCTGACATTGGCATCCCAGGTCGTCCAGCTGTCACGCTTGAAGTACTGCCGGCTTTCCGGGGTTGCAGTCAGGCTGAACTGCGAGCCGCTGGTGTAGTTGGACGTCACGCCATAGCTCCACTTGCCGATGGCATGCTGCGCCGTCCAGCGGAACTGGCGCTTGGGCTCGTCGAACGTACCCACGCGCTCCACGAACGGCACATCCGCGTTGGCGGCCTGGCCACGGTTCTTCGGCATGTAGCCGTAGAAGCCCAGTGCCACCTGGCCGAATCGGCCCATGTCCCAGTTGTAGTCCACTTCGGCCGTCCAGCCGCGGAACATCAGCACCGGGCCATTGCCGTACTCGGTACGGATATCGGTGGCCGCACCACTCAGCGGATTACGCGTCACCAGGCTGCAGAAGCGGTTGGCGTTGGGCACGTCGGAGGCATTGAAGTCCGGGTTGTCGAAGCAGCCGGTGATGATGTCGGTCGGGCTGAGGCTGGTGATCACATCGGTGATCTTGATGTCATACCAGTCGGCCGCGACCCGCAGGCCCTTCGCCCAGTCCGGTGCGA
The DNA here is from genome assembly GCF_054187805.2 of Stenotrophomonas sp. S4. Taxonomy (NCBI): domain Bacteria; kingdom Pseudomonadati; phylum Pseudomonadota; class Gammaproteobacteria; order Lysobacterales; family Lysobacteraceae; genus Stenotrophomonas; species Stenotrophomonas sp. S4. Next base: position 3,386,057 of record NZ_CM196188.1, read on the forward strand.
ACACGATGCCCGCTGTCCAGGACTTTGCCTTCTCGTTCTTCAGGCCGGTATAGCCGTTGACCGAGCCGAGGGTGTTGGTCGGCGACGCCTGGAACGTTGCCGGGTCCGCACCCGGGTAGGCCTGGAAGAAGGCTTCGCAGTTGCGGCGGCGAATCGCGGGATTGGTGCCGCCGTTGATGGCCGACACCGAGCACACTTCCGGGATGTTGTAGTACGCAGGCTGCAGCGAGGTGTAGAGCTCGGCAATCGAAGGTGCACGCAGCGACTGGGTCTTGCTGCCGCGCAGCTGGATTCCCGCGAACGGCTCGTACTGGATGCCATAGGTGTACGCATTGAAGCCACCGGCCACCGAGTTGACCACACGGCGGCCCTTCAGGGTCACGTCCAGGCGGTGCAGGCCCGGCAGATCCCAGTCGGGATTGAACAGCGGTGCAAGGAACTCGGCGAAGATTTCATTGGTGTGATAGTCGCCCTTGGCGCCCTGGATCGGCACCGAACGCCCCTGCCCCAGCCGCTGGTACTCGCTCGGAGTAAATGAACCTTCTTCGCGACGATGCTCCACGCCTGCGGCGAAGGAGAACTCGCCGCCCGGCAGGTCGAACAGGCCACCGGTCACCGACGCGTTGAACACAGTCTGGCGCGTCCGTGCCTTGGCCAGGGTCGGCGTCGACACATAGGCCAGTGCTTCAGGCGATGCCTGGTTCTCGCCGAACAGGTTCAGCGGGCGGCAGTTCGGATCGGCAGTGGTGCCCGGGGCGGATGCATCACAGACGATGTTGCCGCTGGCATCGCGCTTCACGTTGAGCGCATTGATGAAGTTCTGCTGGATCAGGCCGGTTCCCTTGTAGTCGAAGTCGCCTCGACCGTGGGTCACGCTGGTTTCCCAGTTGAAGCGGCGCTCGCCGATATCGAAGAAGCCGTCCAGGCCGAGCACGATGCGGCTCAGGCGCGTATCGGTGCTGGCGTTGTTCATGCTCAGGTCGCGCGAGGAGCGCGACAGGCGGAACGAGGTGATGCCGTTCTCAGCCAGGATGCGGCGCGACTCGGCACTGAGGAACGGATTGTTCGCGCTGAACAGCATCGCGCCGCTCTGGTCACCACTGCCATCGGGGTTTGCGGCACCAAAGCCGGCGGCGTTGTAGACGTTCTGGTCCAACGTCTCGCGCGCGGTGGCGCTGTAGTGCGACAGTTCGAAGAAGCCACGCACGTTGTCGTTGAAGTCGAAGCTGCCGGTCGAATAGACCGTACGGCGTTCGAGGTCAGCGATCAGCGGGACGGTCTCATTGAGGTTGAGGCCATCGCCACCGGACGCATTGCCGCTGGGATAGGAGATGCCCGGATCGAAGGCAACCAGGTCGCCCTTGTTGTTGAAGTGCCAGAGCTTGTTGTTCGGGCCGAAGCCGTTCAACTCACCCGTGGCATTACGCTGGTAGCTGCGCCGCACCTGGATGTCCGATGGCATGATCAAGCCACCGAAGGTCATGCTGGAGATGCGCCGGTTGCGGATCCAGACCTGGTCGGCGATGCCGTCAGCCGGCCCGGTATTGAACGGGATGCTGGGATCGATGCGGCCGTCATTGCCCGGGGTACGCCATGGTTGGAAGCGCGCCACGTTCGCTGCCGTCGGATTGGTCTGCAGGCTGTAGCCGTTGCGGTAGAAGTCGCGCTGGAGCGCGTTCACGCCTTCGCTGTTGTCCAGTTCGGCAGCGATGGTGAAGTGGCCACGACCATCGGCGAAACCGCTGCCGAAAATGGCGGACCACGAGTAACGGTCATTGTCGTTCTTGGTGGTCCTGCCAAAGCCGATCTCAACTTCAGCGCCTTCAAACTTGTCACGCAGGATGATGTTGTTCACGCCGGAGATGGCGTCGGAACCATACGTGGGGGCGCCACCGATGCTCAGACTTTCCACACGCTCGACCATCACGGTCGGGATCGAGTTCATGTCGACCTGGATGCCCGAGCCACCGCCCGCACCGAACACGGTTGGCGGTGCGGAGGTCACGAAGCGGCGACCGTTGACCAGGGTCAGCAGGCGGTTGCTGCCGAGACCGAAGCGGCTGGCGAAGTTCACGCCTGCGCCGAAGCCGGCCTGATCACCGCGCGAGGAGACGCCGGCAGAAACACCGGGAATCTTGGTCAGCGCATCGATCAGGTTGGTGTGCCCGTACGCCTCGATGTCCTGGCGGGACACCACGGCGGCCGGTTCCAGGGTGTCATAGCCGGCGCGGTAGATGTGCGAGCCCGTTACCGTGATGCGGTCCAGCTGGGTGGCCGCGGCTTCATTGGAAGCCTTCTTCGCGCTCTCGGCAGTCTCCTTGGCAGCCTCTCCCTCCTGCGCGAAGGCAGGCAGGGCGACGGCAAGCAGGATGGCCGAGGTGAGCGCGAGACTCAACGGATTACGGGGTAGTGGGCGAGTCTTCTCCATGTCTCTCTCTCTGAAAGTGAAGGCATAAAAAGCTCTGCATCGGCAAGACAGAGGAAAAGTAGTCAGCAACTGTTCACGTGCCGATAACGGAATTCATACACAGATCGACACGAAACGGCAACATTCAGCAAAAGTTCAATTTCATATGACACACCGTGGAATAGAGCATGAGGGCGTGAGCTGGCCCGAGGATTTCTCCAATAATCCTTTCCAATCAGCACCTTGAGTCGACACCACCAGAACCCGCGGCAACCATCGCACGCCCTGGACAGGGTTCCGGACACGTCCTGTCCCGGCAGCCATCCAGCGCCTGCATCCTCGGCAACTGCGAACACGGATTCATAATCAATTCACCCAATGCAACTGGAGAGGGCCGGCCTTCGTTCGGCGCTTCGGCGGAGCCTGGGGTGCCCTTCTGCGCCGCCCTTCTGGCGTCTGTGCGCCCCTTGCGCAGGGGCATGACCTTCGACACCCTTGCAGGTCTGGCCGGCGGCGTATCGTTCGGCCCACGGTCGCACCTGCGGCCACTCCCTGACTCACTCGGCCTGGAGGCCATTCAAGTGACCCGTACTCCCAAGATCGTGCTGCTGACCCTGGCCGTTTCGGCCGCGCTGGTTGGCTGCGGCAAGACTGAAACCCCGGCCAAGGACGCCGCCGCCTCCGCCCCGGCCACCGCCGAAGCCACCAACTACACCTTGGACGACAGCAAGCTGCCGGCCTACAACGCCTTCCAGCCGAGCGACCTGGACACCACCAAGGACGCCTGCACCGCCTTCGGCGACTACGTCAACAGCAAGTGGCTGGCCGCCAACGAAATCCCGGGCGACCGCACCAGCTGGGGCGCGTTCACCATCCTCGACGAGCGCTCGGTGGCCGTGCAGCACCAGCTGGCCGAACAGGTCGCGCAGGTCAAGAATCCGAACCACATCGAGAAGATCGTCGGTGACCTGTGGGCCACCGGCATGGACGAGGCAAAGATCAATGCCCAGGGCATCGAGCCGCTGAAGGCCGACCTGGCTGCGATCGACGGCCTGCAGGACAAGGCGGCCATCGCCAACTACCTGCGCACCAGCGCCGCCAAGGGTGACAACATCCTGTTCGGCTTCGGCGCCGAAGCGGACTTCAAGAACTCCGCCATGAACATGGCCTATGCCAGCCAGGGCGGCCTGGGCCTGCCGGATACCACCTACTACACCGATGCCAAGAACGCCGACAAGCTGAAGGCCTACCAGGCGCACGTCGCCAAGGTGCTGGAGCTGTCCGGCGTGGCCGCGGCCGATGCGGCCAAGCAGGCCGAGGACGTGGTCAAGTTCGAAACCCGCCTGGCCAAGGCCTCCAAGTCGCGCGTGGAGCTGTCGCGCAACGTCGAGCTGTACTACAACCCGGTCACCCTGGCCGACGCCGACAAGCTGACCCCGAACTTCAGCTGGACCGAGTTCTTCAAGTCGCAGGGCGTGGCCGCGCCGGAGAAGTTCTCGCTGGCCATGCCGGCCTTCCATGAGGAAGTGAGCAAGTCGCTGGCCGACACCGATCCGTCGGTGTGGCGCGCCTACCTGCGCTTCCACACCGTGGACAGCGCCTCGCCGTACCTGGCCGATGCCTTCGTGCAGGAGAACTACGAGTTCTACGGCAAGACCCTCAACGGCCAGAAGGAACAGAAGCCGCGCTGGAAGCGCGTGCTGGGCACCATCGAGAATGATGCCGGTGAAGCCTTCGGCCAGCTGTACGTGAAGGTTGCCTTCTCGCCGGAAGCCAAGGCGAAGATGGAAGAACTGGTGAAGAACCTCGCCGCCTCGCTGAAGGACCGCATCCAGGGCCTGAGCTGGATGAGCGAAGAAACCAAGGCCAAGGCCATCGCCAAGTGGGAAACCTTCACCCCGAAGATCGGTTACCCGGACAAGTGGCGTGACTGGGCGGGCCTGCAGACCCAGCGCGACAGCTTCCTGGGCAACGTGCGCGCGGCCAACGAGTTCAACTACAAGTTCAACCTGTCCAAGATCGGCAAGCCGGTGGACAAGACCGAGTGGGGCATGACCCCGCAGACCGTCAACGCCTACTACAACCCGCTGCAGAACGAGATCGTGTTCCCGGCCGCCATCCTGCAGCCGCCGTTCTTCGACCCGAAGGCCGACGACGCGCTGAACTACGGCGGCATCGGTGCGGTGATCGGCCATGAAATGACCCACGGTTACGACGACCAGGGCGCACGCTTCGGGCCGACCGGCAACATGGAAGACTGGTGGACCCCAGCCGACAAGAAGAACTTCGAAGGCCTCACCGGCAAGCTGGTCAAGCAGTTCGACCAGTACAAGGTCGACGGCCAGGCAGTGAACGGCCACCTGACCCTGGGCGAGAACATCGCCGACCTGGGCGGCCTGGCCACCGCCTACGACGCCCTGCAGAAGGCCACCGCCGGCAAGGAAGATGCGAAGGTCGACGGCTTCACCCGCGACCAGCGCTTCTTCTTCAACTGGGCCACCGTGTGGCGCACCAAGTACACCCCGGAAAACGCCAAGGTCCGCCTGGCCACCGACCCGCACGCCCCGGCGCAGTTCCGCGCCATGGGTGCGCCGTCGAACCTGCCGACCTTCGCTGCCGCGTTCCAGTGCAAGGCCGGTTCGCCGATGGCCCGCACCGGCGAGCAGCAGGTGGTGATCTGGTAAGCCACGGCTGACGCTGCGGCAGACCTGCAAAGGCCCGGGAATTCCCGGGCCTTTGTTTTTCCGGGGTGTTTTTCATCCACGCATGGCGTGGATCTACTGATCTCGGCACTCCCCGGTAGCGGCCGACCTTGGTCGGCGAAAGCAGCGTGATGCGTGCATGCCGCGCCCATGCCCGGCTTGCTATAGTGCGCGCGCCCTCAATCCATCACGGATTCGTTCCACATGCCCAATTTCCGTCCGCTTGCCATCGCCCTGGGCATCAGCCTGGCGACCCTGGTCCCGACCCACGATGCGTTCGCCGCCGCCAAGAAGAAGGCCGCGCGCGCCCCGGCCGTCAGCGCCCAGTGCAGCGACTTCTACGACGCCACCAATGCAGGCTGGCTGAAGGCCAACCCGGTGCCGCAGACCGGTGCCACCACCGCGCTCGGCCAGCTGGTCGACCGCAGCCGCCAGCAGCAGCGTGAACTGCTCGACGCCGCAATGAAGTCGCCGCAGGGCAACGTGCAGAAGCTGCTGGGCGACTTCTGGGCCAGCGGCCTGGACGAAGCCGCCGTGGAAGCGGACGGTTCCAACCCGATCGCGCCGCTGCTGACCCGCATCAACGCCATCAAGAAGGCCAAGGATGTGCCGGCCTCGATCGCCGCGCTGCACCAGATCGGCATCCCGGTCGCCTTCAACTTCGGCCCGGACGTCGACCTGAAGGCACTGGACCGCCACATCGGTTACTTCATGCAGGGCGGCATGGGCCTGCCGGATCCGGCGTTCTATACCCGCACCGACGCCGACACCGTGGCGCTGATGGGCCGCTACCGCAACTACGTCAAGCAGATCCTGGCGCTGACCGGCACCCCGGCGGCCAAGCTGGATGCCGAATCGCAGTCGGTCATCGCGCTGGAGACCGAGCTGGCGCGCAATGCGCAGTCGCTGGCCGGCATCAACAACCCGTTCAACAACTACGCGCCGATCTCCACCAAGGAGCTCAACAGCCGTTACCGCAACCTGCAGCTGGACGCGTTCCTGAAGGCACAGGGCGTGGACGACGACCTGGTCTCGCTGGCCGACCCGGGCCTGTTCAAGCAGCTCGATGGCATGGTCACCAAGCTCAAGCCGGACCAGTGGAAGGCCTACCTGCGCTGGCGCGTGGGCGACTCGATGGCGCCGTACCTGTCCAAGGCCTACCGCGACGCAGAGTTTGAGTTCCGTGGCGGCGTGCTGCGTGGCGAAACCCTGCCGCCGCAGCGCTGGGAAGACGTGCTGGACGCGATCAACGTGGCCGCCGGCCCGATGGTCGGCCGCGAGTATGCGGCCCGTTACCTGTCGGCCGAAGACCGTCGCCAGGCGGCGTGGATCGTCGACAAGCTGCGCGAAGTGCAGATCGAGGCGGTCAAGAACAACAGCTGGATGAGCGCCGAAGCCAAGACCGAAGCGCAGGCCAAGCTGGCCGCGCTGAAGATCGAGATCGGCACCCCGCTGCGCGACCTCGACTACAGCGTGCAGCCGATGGGCCGCGGCTCGTTCGGCGGCAACATGCTGATCGCTTCGACCTGGCGCCACCGCGAGGAAATGAAGCGCATCGGCAAGGGCAACGCCGACCGCCGTTGGGATGTGCTGCCGCAGCAGCCGTCGCTGGCCTACGACCTGGCACAGAACCGCCTGATCGTCACCGCCGCGATCCTGCAGGGCCCGGTGTTCAACGCCAAGGCCGACGCCGCCGACAAGTTCGGCAGCTTCGGTGGTCTGGTCGGCCATGAGCTGACCCGTGCGATCGACGCCAAGGGCGCGCTGGTCGACGCCAAGGGCGAACTGCGCAGCTGGTGGACCCCGGCCGACAAGACCGCCTGGACCCTGCTCGGCAACCGCGTGGCCGCGCAGTACAGCGCCTACGACTTCCCGGGCGTGAAGGGTGCCAAGGTCAACGGCACGCTCACCCAGGAAGAGAACCTGGCCGACATCGCCGGCCTGGAGCTGGCCTGGGCGGCCTATACCGCGCAGGAGCCGAAGGCCAAGCAGGCGCAGCAGCAGGGCTTCTTCCGCGCCTGGTCGACCCTGTGGGCACAGCAGCTGTCGCCGAACGAAGCGGTGCGCCGCCTGACCGCCGACATCCGCGCGCCGGGCCTGTGGCGCAGCAATGGCACGCTGGCCAATCTGCCGGCCTTCGGTGCCACCTTCAGCTGCAAGGCCGGCCAGCCGATGCAGCGCAGCGAAGCCGACCAGATCAAGGTCTGGCGCTGAGCCAACCGCCGTACCCGTAATACAGAGGGCGCCTTCGGGCGCCCTTTTTTTGCGGGTGCAGCACGATCCCGGGTTAACACCGCGCATGCTATCGCTGCGCCTTCGTCCATCGCGGAGCCCCGACATGGCACACAAGAACACGATCTGTGTCTGGTACGACAACGGCGCGCTCGAGGCCGCCACCTTCTACGCCAGCATCCTGCCCGACAGTGCGGTGACCGCCGTGCATCACGCCCCCGGTGACTTTCCGGACGGCAGGGAAGGCAACGTGCTGACAGTCGAGTTCACGGTCTGCGGCATTCCCTGCGTCGGCCTCAACGGCGGCACCGCGTTCAAGCACAGCGAAGCGTTCTCCTTCCAGATCCAGACCGAGGACCAGGCCGAAACCGACCGCCTGTGGAATGCGATCGTCGGCAACGGTGGCCAGGAGAGCCAATGCGGCTGGTGCAAGGATCGCTGGGGCATCTCCTGGCAGATCAGCCCACGCATGCTGATCGAAGCGGTGACCAGCAAGGACAAGGCATTGGCCAAGCGCGCCTTCAACGCGATGATGCCGATGAAGAAGATCGACATCGCCACCATCGAAGCGGCAATCAAAAAAGGGGACGGAGGGGATTAAGTCGTTTCTCCCCATCCCTGTGCGCAGATGCAGATTGCGACTTAATCCCCTCCGTCCCCTTTTTGCGAGGTGCTGATGACCTGGGATGCGATCGTCGTTGGTGGTGGCCACAACGGCCTGGTCTGCGCGGCCTATCTGGCGCGCGCTGGAAAGAAGGTGCTGGTGCTGGAACGTCGTGGCGTTCTCGGCGGTGCCGCAGTCACCGAGGAGTTCCATCCCGGCTTCCGCAACTCGGTGGCGTCGTACACGGTGTCATTGCTGCAGCCAAAGGTGATCGACGACCTGCAGCTGCATGCGCATGGGCTGCGCATCGTCAATCGTCCGGCCAACAACTTCCTGCCGCTGGAGGATGGTCGTTACCTGCTGTCGGCCCCGGGCCGCACCCAGGCCGAGGTCGCGAAGTTCTCCGAGCGGGATGCGCAGCGGCTACCCGAATACGAAGCGCGCCTGGAGATCTTCGCCGACGTGCTGCGCGCGTGGGCTCTGCGCGCGCCACCGGATGTCGGCGTTGCCGGTGGTTGGCGCGCGCTGCCTGCGCTGTGGCAGATGGGCCGTCTCGGTCGTGAACTGGCGACGCTGGATGCCTCGCTTCGGCAAGAACTGCTGGACCTGTTCACGCTGTCGGCCGCCGAGTACCTGGACCGCTGGTTCGAGAACGAGCCGATCAAGGCGCTGTTCGGCTTCGATGGCATCGTCGGCAACTACGCAAGCCCGTATACACCGGGCAGTGCCTACGTACTGCTGCACCACGTATTCGGCCAGTGCAATGGCGTGAAAGGTGCATGGGGCCACGCGATCGGCGGCATGGGCGCAATCAGCCAGGCGATTGCGGCCTCGGCACGCGAGGCCGGTGCGGAACTGCGCGTGGAGGCCGGGGTGCAGCGCGTGCGGATTGAACAGGGCCGCGCGGTGGGTGTGGAACTGGCCAACGGCGAGATCCTGCGCGCACGCGCGGTGGTCGCCAACGTCAATCCGAAGCTGCTGTACGAACAATTGCTGGAACCGGCACAGGTACCCAACGCAACGCGCGAACGCATGGCGAACTGGCGCTGCGGTTCGGGCACGTTCCGGATGAACGTGGCGCTGTCGCGGCTGCCGGATTTCAGCGCCCTGCCCGGCCCCGGCGATCACCTCAGCGCCGGCATCATCATGGCACCCAGCCTGGACTACATGGACCGCGCCTGGCTGGACGCGCGCCGCGACGGCTGGTCGCGCGAACCGATCGTGGAGATGCTGATCCCCAGCACGCTGGACGATTCGCTGGCGCCGCCCGGGCAGCATGTGGCCAGCCTGTTCTGCCAACACGTGGCGCCGGTGTTGCCTGAAGGCCGCCATTGGGATGATCACCGGGAGACCGTGGCCGACCTGATGATCGCCACCGTCGAACGGCATGCGCCCGGCTTCACCGCCAGCGTGCTCGGTCGGCAGGTGCTGTCGCCGCTGGATCTGGAACGCACCTTCGGCCTGGTCGGCGGCGACATCTTCCACGGCGCACTGAGTGCCAACCAGTTGTTCTCGGCGCGGCCGATGGTCGGCCAGGCCGGCTATCGCGGCGCCCTGCCCGGGCTGTACCTGTGCGGTTCGGGCACCCATCCGGGCGGCGGCGTCACCGGCGCACCGGGGCACAATGCCGCGCAGGTGGTGTTGCAGGATGGGTAGGTGCCAACCTTGGTTGGCACAGAGCGGCAGAGCGAACGCCAACCAAGGTTGGCACCTACCGCGTCAAATGATCCTTCGGATCATTTGACGCTGCGCAGATGGTTCGGGCGCTTCGGTGGGCCGGGCGGGCGGCGCTTGTTGAACGGCGACTGCCCCCGCCAGTAGCGGATCAGCAACCAGCCGAACAGCATGCCGCCCAGGTGCGCGAAGTGGGCCACGCCCGGCTGCCAGCCGGTCATGCCCAGCACCAGCTCACCCACGCCGAACAGGATCACAAAGGTCCGTGCCTTCATCGGGATCGGCGGGAACAGCAGCATCACCCGCTGGTTGGGGAACAGCATGCCGTAGGCCAGCAGCAGGCCGAACACGCCGCCGGAAGCGCCCAGCACCGTGGCCGGGTTTTCCAGCAGCGTCCCCACCAGCAGCTGGCAGACACCGGCACCGGCCACGCACACCAGGTAGTACAGCAGGAAGCGCTTCTCGCCCCAGGTCTGCTCCAGCGGCGCGCCAAACATGAAGACCGCCAGCATGTTGAAGAACAGATGGCCGAAGCTGCCATGCAGGAAGCCGTAGGTCAGCAGCTGCCAGGGCTGGAAGTTGCCGCCCGGCGAGAATGCGTCGAAGCCCTGCTGCAACGGTTGCAGCATGAAGGGCTCGAAGGTCTGCATGCCGAGCAGGAACGGCTGCTGCAGCAGGAACAGGATCGCGTTGGCGATCAGCAGGGCCTTGGTGACGGTTGGCAGTCGCGGGAACATGGGAGCACCGGCATGGAACGGCCTCCATCATAGCCGCAGCATCGTGTCTTGTTGGCGACCCGCAGGTCCGGCCTGTTCAGTCGCCAGCGATGCTCAGCCCGGGCCCCACACGGCCGCGTCCAGCGCCGCCGCCGGATCGGTCGCCGGCATCCGCACCCGGCCGTTCTCCACCACCACGCCCTCGGCGCGCAACCGCTGTGACTGCTCGCGCCAGCCGGCCGACCCTTCTTCCATGGCAATGCGCCCATCCGAGCGCAGCACGCGGTGCCAGGGCAGGTCCGGGTCGTCGTTCTGGCCAAGGATGCGCGCGGTCAGGCGTGCACGCCCGGGCAGGCCTGCACGCATCGCCACCTGGCCGTAGCCCATCACCTGCCCCGCCGGGATCGCGCGGATCACCGCCAGGATGCGCGCACGCGCCTGCTCCGGCGTCAGCGCCGCAGGCGGGTCACCAGCAGAACGCCGATCAGCACCAGCACGGTGCCGGCGATCTGCGCCGGCCCCATCGGTTCGTCGAGCAGCCATAGGCTCATCACGATCGTGGAAACAGGGCCCAGCATACCGACCTGCGCGGCCAGCGACGAACCCACGCGCTGCACCGCCAGCATGATCGCCAGCACCGGCAGCACCGTGCACACGGTGGCATTGACCAGCGACAGCCACTGCACCGGTGCCGGTGCCTGCCACAGCAGTGGCAGCGGATGGGTCACCGCGAAATGCAGCAGCACCAGCACGCTGGCCACGCAGCTGGCATAGGCGGTCAGCCGCACCGCCCCGATGCGCGCGACCACCTGCCCACTGCCGAACAGGTACAGCGCATAGCTGAGCGCGCTGCCCAGCACCAGCAGGCTGCCGACGATGATCTGCCCACCCTCGCGCTGCAGGTCATGGCCGAAGGCCAGCAGCACGCCCAGGTAGCTCAGCACCAGCGCGCCGATCTGCCAGCGGCCCGGTCGCTGGCGCGCCAGCAGCACGTTGATCAGCAGCACCAGGGTCGGGTTCAAGTACAGGATCAGCCGTTCCAGGGTCACGCTGATGTACTGCAGCCCCTGGAAGTCGAGCAGGCTGGACAGGTAGTAGCCGGTGAAGCCCAGCCACAGCACGCGGGTACGGTCAGCCCAGGACAGCGGCTCGGCCCGGCGCGCGGCCCACACGGCCATCAACGCGAACAGGGGCAGCGCCATCAGCATGCGTAGCGCGAGCAGCGTGGTGGCATCCACGCCATGGCGCAGCCCGAGCTTGACGATGATCGCCTTGCCGGAAGCAGCGATGGCGCCGATCGCGGCCAGGCCGATACCCCCCAGCGCGATGCGAGGGGAGGCGGTAGCGATACGGGAAGCGGTGTTGGACATCAGGACGACGGCGGGCCGCGTGGAGCGGCTGGGAAAAGCGTGGGGGCGGCCATTGTCGCATGGGGGCGTCCGGTGCCCGCCCCGGTAGCGCTGAGCGTGCCCGAATGCCGCCTTCTGTAGAGTCGAGCCATGCTCGACTGCTTTCGCACGGCAGTCGAGCATGGCTCGACTCTACAACCGCAGGTCAGCGCATCAGCACCACTTCCTCGGCCGAGGTCGGGTGGATCGCCACGGTGTCGTCGAACTGGGCCTTGGTCGCGCCCATCTTCACCGCCACCGCGAAGCCCTGCAGGATCTCGTCGGCCGCTTCACCCAGCAGGTGGATGCCCACTACCCGTTCGTCCGGGCCGGCGCAGACCATCTTGAACAGGCTGCGTTGGGTGCCGTTGGCCAGCGCCTGCAGCATCGGACGGAAGCGGCTGTGGTACACGCTCACCTGCTCGAAACGCGCGCGCGCTTCCTCTTCGCTCATGCCCACCGCGCCGAGCGGCGGATGCGAGAACACCACGCTGGCCACATTCCCGTAATCCATCTTCGACTGCGGGCGCCCCCCGAACAGCCGATCCATCAGCCGCCGCGATGCGGCTACAGCCACCGGCGTCAATCCGACCTTGCCGGCGATGTCACCCACCGCATGCACGCTCGGCACGCTTGTGGTCTGCCATTCGTCCACCTGCACCTGCTGGTGTTCGCCGATGCCGATGCCGAGCGCTTCCAGGCCAAGGTCACGACTGTTGCCGCGGCGGCCGGTCGCGAAGAACACGGCATCGAACACGTTGTCGAGCGGGCCGTCGTTGCCGAACGCGCGCACGCGTTCGCCATCGCGCTGCAGCTCGCGCAGGCGGTAGTCGAAATGGATGCGCACGCCCTGCTGCTTCAGGTTCTCGGCCAACTGGTCGGTCAGCTCGTAGTCGAAGCGCTCCAGCAGCCGCTTGCCGCGCACCAGCAGGCTCACGCGGCTGCCGAGTGCCTGCAGCAGGCCAGCCAGTTCCACCGCGATGTAGCCACCGCCGATGATCGCCACCTCGGCCGGCGCTGCACGCAGGTCGAAGAAATCATCGGAGACCAGGCCAAGTTCGGCACCGGGAATGTCGGGGCGCAGCGGATGCGCGCCGGTGGCGATCAGGATGTGCTCGGCGCTGTAGCGCACGCCATCGCTGCAGGCCACGGTATGCGCATCAAGCAGATGACCACGTGCCGGAATGCGCACCACGCCGGTTTCGTCCAGGCGCTTGTGGTAGCTGGTATGGATGTTGCTGATGTAGGCCTGGCGATGGATCACCAGTTCCTTCCACGACAGCGCCGGGCGCGCTTGAACATCGAACCCCATCGCGCTGGCCAGGCCGATGCGCTCATGCAGGTCAGCCGCCAGCCACATCGCCTTCTTCGGCACGCAGCCAACATTGACGCAGGTCCCGCCCAGCTCACCGGGTTCCAGCATTGCCACGCGCTTGCCGTGCTGCGCGGCGCGGATCGCACCGGCCAGGCCGGCGGAGCCGCCACCAAGGACGATCAGGTCGTAATCATAGGATGCAGTGCTCATCGGAATCGCTCGGGTCGGTAAGGGGCAGGATCGATCGCTGGCGTGCGGCCGCAGACGAGATCGGCGATCAGCTGGCCGGTGCCGGCGCTCATGCTGATGCCGAGCATGCCATGCCCCGCTGCAAGCCAGACGTGAGGATGCGCGGGCGCGCGGCCGATCAGCGGCACGTCGTCCACGCTCATGGGGCGCCACCCGCACCACTGCTCCTGCAGCTGCGCACCGCGCGGCGCGCGCAGGTAGTGGTCGGCGGCCTGCTGCAGGGCCTGCAGGCGACGCGTGCGCAGCTGCGGGTCGGCGCCGGCGAACTCCATGGTGCCGCCCAGGCGCAGCGCGTCGCGCCAGGCAATCACGAACACGGAATGATCCTTCAGCACGACCGGACGCTGCGGCACCTGCTCCGGTCGTGACCAGGTCAGCGAATAGCCCTTGCCGGGCTGGATCGGCACGCGCAGGTCCAGCTGCCGTGCCCAGTCGCGCGACCACGGGCCGGTGGCCAGCACCAGCTCACGCGCCCGCACGGTCTGCTGGCCGGCCTGCACGCGTACGCCCTGCGCATCGTCACTGAATCCCTGCACGTCCACCTGTTCGTCGATCACTACGCCCTGCGCGCGCAGCACGCGCGCCAGCTCAGCGGTGTAGCGGTCCGGACGCAGCTGCGCATCGCCAGGAAAGTGGATCGCACCGGCGAGGCGATCATGGAACGCGGGATTGTCGCGCGCATAGTCGCCGCCATCGATGCAGGCCGTGACAATGCCCTGCGCGTTCAGCGCCTCGCACTCGGCCGCATGATGGTCGAAGTTGCGGGCGTCACCGAACACATAGTCCAGCCCGCGCGCAGCGAATTCGCAGTCCAGCGCATGCGTCTGCACCCAATGGGCCAGGCGCAGCCGTGAATCATTCAACAACGCGCCGCGTGCCCGTGTGGAGTGCAGCCAGTCGCGCGCATTGCAGCGCGCCCCGAACTGCAGCAACCAACGCCACAGCGTCGGATCCAGCCGCGTACGCACGTACAACGGCGCACGCGGATCGAGCATCCAGCGCAGCGCACGCAACGGCACGCCGGGGGCCGCCAGCGGTGGCGCATGGCTGGGCGTGACGGTGCCGCAGTTGCCATGCGACGTCGCACCGCCGACGCGCCCACGGTCGATCACCCGCACCTGCCGCCCCTGCGCACGCAGCGCGAGCGCGGCGGCCAGTCCAATGGCACCGGCGCCGACCACGATCACGTCCTCGTGTGCGCCCTGCATCGATCAGCCCTGCGCGGCCCCACGCCGCATCGGTGGCCATTGCCGATAGGTCATCGCACGCCATACCCACTCGATCGGGCCGAAGCGGAAATGACGCAGCCACAGGTGCGAAATCACCACCTGGGCGGCAAACAGCAGCAGCGCGAACAGCAGCTGCACGCTGCGCGGCATCATCTCGAACCTGCCCAGCCCATAGTGGTAGAAGGTCCAGGTACACAGCAGCGACTGGCCAAGATAGTGGGTCAACGCCATGCGCCCCACCGGCGCCAGCCACGCCAGCCGCGTGCGCCAGTGCACGATCCACGCCAGGTAGCCCAGGCACATCGGCAGCCCGCCAACCGTGACCAGGGCCATCGCCGCCGTCACTGGCAGGTTGTACGCGCCGGGGGCCAGGTAGGGTTTCCAGGCGACCCCCAGCAGCGTGACCAGCAGGCCCAGCGGCAGTGCGATCCAGCGCAGCGACGCGTACAGCCGCGGGAAGCGCTCCGGCGTCGCCAGCGCACCACTCCTGGCGAACCAGCTACCGATCAGGAACATGCCCAGCACTTCCGGGCCGGTGATCAGCAGCGCGCCCATCGAGGTGCCGAACTCGCTCAGGCGCTGCACGGTGGCCTGCGCCCAGCTGCCCTGCCCGTACACCTGCCGCTGCAGGTCGATGCTCTGCTGCGCCTCGGCAAGCATGCCCCGCACCTCTTCGGCCGAAGCCATCGACACCATCGCGCCCACCAGCAGCATCATCGCTACACCGCCGAGGTAGACGATCACGCCCATCCACGGCAGCCAGCTGCGCGGCGCCTCGCGGCAGGCCAGCAGCGGCAGCGAGATCAGTGCATACATCACCAGGATGTCACCGGACCAGACCAGCAGTGCATGGCACAGGCCGATCAGCAGCAGGCCGGCGCTGCGGCGCAGGTAGAACGGGGTGAAGTCGCGCCCGGCCACCTCGGCGCGTTGCGCCATCACCGCAAAGCCGGCGCCGAACAGCAGCGAGAACAGGGTGAAGAACTTCCCCTGCACGAACACGTAGACGAAGGCGTCGGCCCAGTAGTCGATGCCCCGCCAGTGCACGTCGATGCCGGTGAAGGCCAGATCCAGCGGGCCACTGAAGGCCTCGATGTTCATCAGCAGGATGCCCAGCAACGCGGCACCGCGCAGCACGTCCAGCACGGCGATGCGTTCGCCGGAAGCCACCGGCTGCAGGGAAGGAAAAGCGGCGTTCACGGGGGGTCCGTCGGACAGGTCCGCCATTATGCCGCCGGCCCGTGCACCATGGATGGCCGCGCCGTGTTCCACATACGCAACGGCCCGCCGAAGCGGGCCGTTGCTGCCATCACGATCGCACTGCGATCAGTGCTGGTGGCCGCCGTCACCGTGGACGTGGCCGTGGTCCAGCTCTTCCTTGCCGGCTTCGCGCACGTCGACGATTTCGACGTCGAAGTGCAGGTCCTTGCCGGCCATCGGATGGTTCAGGTCAACGTCGACGACGCTCATGCCGACCTTCTGCACGGTCACCGCACGCGGGCCGAAGTTGGTCTGCAGCACGACCTGCTGGCCCGGAGCCAGCTTGGTGTTGCCGAAGTGCTTCTTCGGCACGCGCTGGGACAGGCCTTCACGACGCTCGCCGTAGGCATCGGCCGCCTTGACGTCGACGTTGAAGGTCGCGCCGGCTTCCTTGTCCATCATGGCGTTTTCCAGGCCCGGGATGATGTTGCCGTGACCGATCAGGATCGCCAGCGGCTCGCCGCGGTCCTTGGACGATTCGATCGGCTCCTGGCCGACTTCGGAAACGGTGTAGTGGAAGCGGACAACGCGGTCTTTTTCGATCTTCATGCGCAACTCTGTCTGGATCTGCCGGAGGCAGGCGGGTTGGGGCGGGTTGTCGCCCGACGGGGACGCCGCCATCATGACGGCCAATCCAAGGTGGCGCATTATCCGGAGATCATGCACATCACGCCAGTTTCGTCCGGCCTGCGCCGGTTCCTCGCCCCGGCCCTGCTGCTGGCCCTGCCCCTGTTGATGACCGCCTGTGGCGGTGGCAAGGCCACCCGCCCGGCGCCGCCCCCGCCCACGGCGAACTGGCCAAAGACCGTGCCGGACAACCCCGAGGCTGCCAACTCGGTGCTGATGCGCGCCATCAGCCTGGTCGGCACGCCCTACCGCTACGGCGGCAACACCCCGGATTCGGGCTTCGACTGCAGCGGCCTGGTCGCCTATGTCTATCGCGAGATGCTGGACCTGCGGCTGCCGCGCACCTCGCGCGACCTGGCGGCGGTACAGGGCCCGAAGATCGACCCGCAGCGCCTGGCCACCGGCGACCTGGTGTTCTTCGGCAGCCGCGGCAGCGTCACCCATGTCGGCATCTATGTAGGTGAAGGGCGTTTCGTGCATGCGCCGAGCACCGGCGGCACCGTGCGCCTGGACTCGCTCAGCGGCCCCTACTGGAAGGACCACTACACCGGCGCGAAACGTGTCCTTCGCTAAAATGAACAGGCGATATGTTCAAAACTGTGACGCACATCACCCTGAAACTAACGGTTTACTAACGGAATTTTTAACTTATTGCCGCTTTTACAGGGCATGATGCCCCATCGTTTTTTTCCTGTGACCGACGCGTGACGACTGACGACCTGAAAAGCGAAGGCCAGACTTCCGTATCTTCACGTAGTGCCCGCCCGCTGTTGCTTGGCCTGGCACTGTGTCTGACCAGCCTTCCGGCCTGGTCGCAGACTGCTCCGAACCGTTCCGATGTGACCCCGGCCCCGGTGGCCGAGAGCACCGCCCGACCGGCCGCCAAGGCCGAGGCTGCCGCTCCGCAGCGCAGCCGCGTCGATGCCGCCGCCAGTGCCACGCTGGCCGCCCTGCTGCCGCACCTGGCCGCCAACGACACCATTCCGCTGATGGACCGCTCGGCCGTGGTGGCCGGTGATCTCAGCCGCCTGCTCGCCAACTACGACACCAGCAGCGCCGCCAATGGCAGCGTTGTCGGTACCGCCGCCGACAACGGCAAGGTGCAGTCGCTGCTGCGCCGCGCGATGACCCTGCTGGGCACCCCGTACCGTTGGGGTGGCAGCAACCCGGACAGCGGTTTCGACTGCAGCGGCCTGGTCGGCTATGTGTTCCGTTCGGCCCTGGGTATCGAGCTGCCGCGCGTCTCGCGCGAGATGGCCCACGATGACAACGCCGAACTGATCAACGACCGCACCGCGCTGGCTGCCGGTGACCTGGTGTTCTTCGGCCGCAAGGGCCGTGTTGACCACGTCGGCATCTATGTCGGCGACGGCCGCTTCCTGCACGCACCGAGCTCAGGCAAGGACGTCCGCGTGGACACCCTGCTCAGCGGCTACTGGGGCAACAAGTTCATGCAGGCCCGCCGGGTCGATCTCTGATCTGAGCGGTTGGCGCTACCGCGCCGCCTGACACGAGAAAAGCCGCTGCCTTGCAGCGGCTTTTTTGTTGGGCCCACAATGACGGATGGGCGCCGGTCGGCCCCGGTGGGTGCCATCCACGCATGGCGTGGATCTACTGACCTCTGGTGGGTGCCGACCGTTGGTCGGCACTGCCGCCATCCACGCATGGCGTGGATCCACCAGGTGCCCGCCTCGGCCGGTACCGCGTCGGCCATCTCCCAAACAAAAGGCCCGCCGGTCAGGGCGGGCCTTTCGTCTCCACGCAACCTCAGCCGCGTGGCGGTGTCGGGTCAGGATCGTCCACACCCACATTGCTGGACGGGTTGTCATACACCGCCTGGTCGAGCAGCCCGGTTTCCTTGGCCACGATCACCGGCACCAGCATCTGGCCGGTCACATTGGTCATCGTGCGCATCATGTCCAGGATGCGGTCGATGGCATACAGGTAGCCGATGGTCTCCAGCGGCAGGTTGGCTGCGCTCAGCACCACCGTGGCCATGATCACCGCGGTACCCGGCACGCCGGCCGTACCGAAGCTGCCCAGCACCGACGCGATCAGCACCACCACGTACTGCTCCGGGGTCAGCGGCACACCGCTGTACTGCGCGATGAACACTGCGCACAGCGCCGGATAGATCGCACCGCAGCCGTCCATCTTGATGCTGGCGCCCAGCGGCACCGCGAACGAACCGTAGTCCTTGTTCACGCCCAGGTTGTGGGTGATCGAACGCAGCGCCACCGGCATCGCGGCGAAGCTGGACGAGCTGACGAAGGCGACCTGCATGCCCGGCGCCGCGCCACGGAAGAACTTCAGCGGGTTCAGTCCGTGCGCCAGCAGCAGTGCGCTGTAGACCACCACGATGTGCAGGGCGCAGGCCACGTACAGCGCCAGCACGAAATGCCCCAGCGGCAGCAGCTTCTCGAACCCGTAGCTGCCGACCAGGCCGGCGATCAGGCCGAAGGTACCGATCGGGGTGACTTCCAGCACGAAGCGGGTCACCTGGATCATGATGTCGCTCATCTGGCCGACCAGCTTGCGCGCCTCGGTCACCTTCTCGCCCAGCTTGACGATGGCAAAGCCCACCAGGCCGGCGAAGAAGATCACCGGCAGGATCGAGCCGCGACCGGCAGCCAGCACGGTTTCACCGGCCGCATTGACCTTGGTGCCGATGCCGGACAGCGCATAGAAGACATTGGCCGGCACCACGTCCAGCAGCACCTGCACCACGCTGGGCACTTCACGCGGCACGTAGTTGCTGGCCATCGACAGCTGCAGGCCACCGGCGCCGGGCTGCAGCACGGTGCCCACGCCCAGGCCCACGCACACCGCCAACGCAGCGGTGATCACGAACCACAGGAAGGTGCGGCCACTGAGCGCAGCGACCGATTTCTGTCCGTGCAGCGACGAGATCGCGTTGATGACCGCGAAGAACACCAGCGGCACCGCAATCATCTTGATCAGGGTGACGTACAGTTCACCGAGCGGGCCGAACCACGTTTCCGCGGCCGGGCCAAGCGCCCAGCCGGCCAGCGCGCCGAGCACGAAGCCGCCGACCACGCGCTGCCAGAATGGAATCCGCAGCCAGGCAGAGACCAGCTTCATAGGCAATCCAGAGGGGAAGGAAGGGATGCTGGCACGATAGCCCAAGGCGGCCCGCAGAACGACCGCCCGGCCGGCAAATCAGTGTGTCATCGGCGTGCCTTGCAGGGGCGGGCATAATGAACGTCCCGTTACAGTTTGTGAGATCCCAGCGTCCATGCGCCGTTCCGTCTCCCTGTTGGCCGCCTGCGCCACCACCCTGCTGCTGGGCGCCTGCGCCAGCACCGCCCCCGCGTCCGCCCCGGCCGGCCTGAAGGTCGCCGTCGATCCCGTCGCCCATCCGGCCGGCGAGACCCCGCAGTGGTGGTACCGCAGCGGCGCCGCCCAGGCCGCCGCCAACGGTGCGATGTCCGGCAAGGCCAAGAACGTCATCCTGTTCCTCGGCGACGGCATGAGCCTGACCACCGTGGCGGCCTCGCGCATCTACGAAGGCCAGCAGAAGGGTGGCTCGGGCGAGGAGAACCTGCTGTCCTGGGAGCGCTTCCCGGCCACGGCGTTCAGCAAGACCTACAACACCGATTCGCAGACCCCGGATTCGGCCGGCACCATGACCGCCATCACCACCGGCGTGAAGACCCACATGGGCGCGATCGGCGTCAGCGCCGGCAGCCGCACCGACTGCGCCGACAGCCTGTCCAAGGGCCTGCTGACCTGGCTGCAGCTGGCCGACAGCGCCGGCCTGGCCACCGGCGTGGTGTCCACCGCGCGCCTGACCCATGCCACCCCGGCCGCCACCTATGCGCACTCGCCCGAACGCAACTGGGAAAACGATACCGACCTGACTGAAGCGGCCAAGGCTGCAGGCTGCAAGGACATCGCCCAGCAGCTGCTGTCGACCTCGCGCTACGGGCGCGGCCCGCTGGTCGCCCTCGGCGGCGGTCGCGGTGAATTCACCACCGTGGAAGAGCGCGATCCGGAATACGACGACAAGGTCGGCCAGCGCCTGGATGGCCGCAGCCTGGTGCAGGAATGGCAGCAGGCGCACCCGCAGGGTGCCTACGTGTGGAACAGCAAGCAGCTGGCCGCCGCCGCCAACGCGCCGGCCATCCTTGGCCTGTTCGAACCGGACCACATGCGCTACGAGTACGAGCGCCCGCAGGATCCGGGCGGTGAGCCGAGCCTGGCCGAACTGACGGCCGCAGCGATCAAGAATCTGGCCAAGCACCAGGAAGGCTACGTGCTGATGATCGAAGGCGCGCGCATCGACCACGCCAACCACAGCGGCAACGCCTACCGTGCCCTGACCGAGACCGTGGCGCTGTCCGACGCGGTGCGCGTGGCCAACGAGCTGACCTCGGCCGACGACACCCTGATCATCGTCACCGCCGACCACTCGCACACGCTGAACTTCGTCGGCTACCCGGCACGCGGCAACCCGATCCTGGGCAAGGTGAAGGACAAGGGTGGCGAAGACGGCGCCGGCAAGCTGGACTACGCGCTGGACGGCAGCGGCCAGCCGTACACCACCCTGACCTACGCCAATGGCCCGGGACATACCGGCGCCAGCAACCAGCAACCGGCCGGCGCCAAGCGCTACCCGCACAACCCGAGCAGCTTCGAGCCTGCCAACGGCCGCCCGAACCTGCGCGAGGTCGACACCGAGCATCCGGACTACATGCAGGAAGCGCTGGTGCCGATGAAGGCCGAATCGCACGGCGGTGAAGACGTCGGCATCTGGGCGCGCGGCCCGGGCAGCAAGGCGATCCGCGGCACGCTGGAACAGAACGCGATCTACCACATGATCGTGCAGGCCACCCCGGCGCTGCGCGAGCGCCTGTGCCAGGCCGGCACCTGCGATGACAAGGGCGTGCCGGTGCAGCTGCCGGCACCGACGGCCTTCGAACGCAAGGCCGAGGCCAAGTGATCGTGCAGCAGGCCCACCCTGCCCCCGCCCGCGGCCGTTTCGCACGGTCGCTGGCCCTGCTCGGCGCGCTGGCCAGTTCCAGCGCGCTGGCGCAGGCACCGGCCTGCAAGCTGCTGACCGACGAACACGGGTTGTGGCCGCTGCCCAACTGCGAGGTGGTCGATCACCGGCCGAAGATCAGCGCCGACACGCTGAAGGACCTGAACTACGACGACCACGGCCTGGCCGTGGTGTATGCCGACCAGGGCTTCCACTACGTCGACCGCAAGGGCCGCAGCCTGCCGGTGCTGACCTGGGACAACGGCCCGGAAACGCCGCAGGAAGGCCTGCTGCGCGCCCGCGTCGGCCACCGCGTCGGCTACTTCGACCTGAAGTTCCGCCAGGTGGTGCCCGGCACCTTCGATTTCGGCTGGCCGTTCCAGGATGGCGTGGCCGAGGTCTGCAACGGCTGCCGGCGCGGCACGCCGGATGCCGATGGCCACACGCCGATGGAAGGCGGAGAGCGGTTCCGGATCGACCGCTCGGGCCGTCGGGTGAAGTAGGTTTTTCGGCAGGGCTGCGCCCTGCACCTGCTACAAGCCAGAGCAACAGCAACAGCCAAAGCCAGAGCGGAATTCCGTGGGATGGCGGGGCACTGTGGGTTTGCGGGGACGCCGTAAACCCGTCCATGGGGGCTTGGTCGCCGCATCCATGCGGCTCACACCCCGCAAACCCACAGCGCCCCACCTTCGACCGTTGGTCGGCGGCCAGTAGATCCACGCCATGCGTGGATGAAATCTGTCAGATATCGAATTGAATCCGGGGTCAGATCCGTTTTCCTGCGGAAAACGGATCTGACCCCAAGAGCATTTCCGACAGATCGCGAATATCTGTCGAAGGCGGGGTGGGTCCGGTTGCGGGAGTGTCCGCGGCATGGATGCCGCGGCCAAGCCCCCATGGACGGGTTTACGGCGTCTCCCGCAACCGGACCCACCCCGCCAACCCTCAGGAAACCAGCTTCTGCTGTTGCTGTTGCTGTTGCTCTGGATCGTAGCAGGTGCAGGGCGCAGCCCTGCCGAGCAACCCTATACTTGCCCCGTGACTGCCTTCCCTGCCCTCGTTCCGCTGGATGCGCCGCTGCTGGTGGGCTACAGCGGCGGTGTCGACTCGACCGTGCTGCTGCACTGGCTGTGGCGCTGCGCCCAGGCTTCCGGCACTGCGTTGCGTGCGGTGCATATACACCATGGCCTGCAACCCGATGCGGACGGCTGGGTGCTGCATTGCCAGCAGCAATGCGCAGCACGGGGCATCGAACTGGCCGTGCATCGCGTGCAGGTCGACAACAGCGCGGGCCTTGGCCTTGAAGGTGCGGCACGGCAGGCGCGACGCGCCGCGTTCGCCGCCGAACTGCGCGACGGCGAAACGCTGGCGCTGGCGCAGCACCTGGACGACCAGGCCGAGACCTTCCTGCTGCGGGTCCTGCGCGGATCCGGCGTCGATGGCCTTGCCGCGATGTCCGCGCACAGCTGCCTTGGCGAACAGCCTCTATGGCGGCCGCTGCTGGCGGTGCCACGCAGTGCACTGCTCGACTACGCACGCCAGCACGCGCTGCGCTGGATCGAAGACCCCAGCAACGCCGACGATCACGCCGATCGCAACTTCCTGCGTCTGCAGGTGCTGCCGTTGCTGCGCCAGCGCTGGCCGCATGCCGCCGCGGCACTGGCGGGCAGCGCCCTGCATTGCCGGCAGACCCGCGAGCTGCTGGACGAGGAAGACGCCGAGCTGATCGCGCACCTGGAGGTGGCACCGCGCGTGCTGTCGCTGCAGCTGCTGCGCCAGGTGTCACCGGGCCGCGCGGCGCGCGTGCTCCGTGCCTGGGTGATCGGCCATGGGGCCGCGCCACTGCCGGCCACCGTGCTGCAGCAGGCACTGGACGAGCTGCTGCCGGCCGGCAACGATCGCCAGGCGCGGGTACGCTGGCACGATCATGCGATCCAGCAATGGCGCGATCATGCCTATCTCCTGCCCGCGCAGCTGCCGGCGCTTCCCCATGATTGGCAGGCCGGATGGGATGGACGCGCGCCATTGGCGCTGCCCGATGGCGGTCAGCTGCGCCTGCAGGGCGCCGTGGCCTTCGAACGCCCGCTCCAGGTGCGTGCGCGTGTGGGCGGCGAACGCATCCTGCTGCCCGGTCGCCAGCATTCGCATGCGCTGAAGGACTGCCTGCAACGCGAACACCTCGCGCCCTGGCGACGCGCCCAGCTACCGCTGGTCTTCGATGGACCACAGCTGCTCGCCGCCGCCGACGTGGTCATCGCAGCTCCCCTGCAGGCCTGGTTGCAGGCCCACGACGCGCAGCTGCAGTGGCGTCCGGGCGGCTGGTGAATTGACCCCCGCGCGCAGCCCGTCCACACTTGCCGCATGGCCAAGAAGTCCCCCGAAAACGCCTCCCCGGTCGCCCAGTTCGAGCAGTCGCTCGAATCGCTGGAGCAGCTGGTGGAGCAGATGGAAACCGGCGAGCTGAGCCTGGAAGCGTCGCTCAGTGCTTACGAACGTGGCGTCGGTCTGTACCGCCAGTGCCAGCAGGCGCTGGAGCAGGCAGAACTGCGTGTCCGCCTGCTCAGCGATCCGGCCCAGCCGGAAACGGCCGAGCCTTTCGATCCGCCCAGCCATGACGGCTGAGGTTCTGTTCGCGCGCTGGCGCGACCGTATCGAAAGCCAGCTCGACGCTGCCCTGCCCTCGCCTGCCGAAGCCCCGCAGGGCCTGCACCAGGCCATGCGCTATTCCGTGCTGGGTGGCGGCAAGCGCATGCGCCCGCTGCTGGTGTACGCCAGTGGCCACCTGTTCGGCGCACTGCCTGAAAACCTGGATGCGGCGGCGATGGCTGTCGAGCTCATCCACGCCTATTCGCTGGTGCATGACGACCTGCCGGCGATGGACGATGACGCCCTCCGACGCGGCAAGCCGACCACCCACATCGCCTTCGACGAAGCCACCGCGATCCTGGCCGGCGACGCCCTGCAGACCCGTGCCTTCGGCCTGCTGGCCGATGCGCCGCTGCCGGCCACGCTGCGCGTAGCCTGCCTGCAGACCCTGGCCCACGCGTCCGGTGCCTCCGGCATGTGTGGCGGCCAGGCGCTGGACATCGATGCCACCGGCCAGCAGCAGACCCTGGCGGCACTGACCCGCATGCATGCACTGAAGACCGGCGCGCTGATCCGTGCAGCGGTGCGCATGGGGGCGCTGTGTGGCCAGGCCCACGAACCGCAGCTGGCCCAGCTGGACGGCTTCGCCGACGCGCTCGGCCTGGCCTTCCAGGTGCGCGACGACATCCTCGATGTCGAAGCCAGTTCCGAACAGCTGGGCAAGACCGCCGGCAAGGACCAGGCGCAGGACAAGAGCACCTTCCCCGCGCTGCTCGGCATGGACGGTGCGAAGGCGCAGCTGCGCGAACTGGCGGCACGCATGCAGGCCACGTTGGCCGGCTATGGCGAAGAGGCCGATGCGCTGCGCGCACTGGCGACGCTGGCGGTGGAACGCGATCATTGAATCCACCCGCCGGACAGGGCCCGGCCCTGCCATCCAACAAAAACGCCCGGCACTGCCGGGCGTTTTCGTATCCGCATGTGGCCGGTCTTACTTGACCAGGCGCAGCGCGAACGGGTAGCGGTAGGCTTCGCCGTTGTTGGCCTTGACTGCGGCAATGATGCAGAACACCAGGTTCAGGATGCCGACGATCGGGGCCAGGATGCCGCCGATGATCACGATGGTCAGCACGATGCAGATCAGCATCGCGATGGTGATGGTGATCTGGAAGTTCAGCGCTTCCTTGGCCTGGTCGGTCACGAAAGCCTTGCTGGCGTCATCCTTGTTGATCAGCCAGATGATCAGCGGACCGATGAACCAGGTGAAGATGCCCAGCAGGTGCGCAGCCAGCGCCATGGTGCGCTGGTCGGCCGGAGCCTCGGTGGTGGCCGGCGGCGGCGGGACGTTATCGAATTCACTCACGACAAAACTCCTTTTCATTGGGTGGTCTTGACCCACCAGCACCAAGCTGGTTGCGTCAGGCGCGCATAGCTTACGCCATCAATGCCATCAATCATTACCGGCGATGGTCATCCGCCCCAGCAGGATCGAACCGGTCCGGATGTGCGAGCGCGGGTCGACGTCGCTGCCGACCGCCTCGATGCTGCTGAACATCTCGCGCAGGTTGCCGGCGATGGTGATGCCATCCACCGGGTACAGGATCTCGCCGTTCTCGACACGGAAGCCGCCCGCGCCCCGCGAGTAATCGCCGGTCACCCCGTTCACGCCCTGCCCCATCAGCTCGGTCACCAGCAGGCCATCGCCCATCTGCCGGGCGATCTCCTCCAGCGGGCCGGCATTGGCCGCCAGCTGCAGGTTGTGCACGCCGCCGGCATTGGCGGTGGTCTGCAGGCCCAGCTTGCGCGCCGAATAGCTGCCCAGCACGTAGCGCTGCAGCACGCCGTCACGGACCAGCGCCGAAGCACGGGTGGCCACGCCATCGCCGTCGAACGCGGCCGAGCGCAGGCCGCGACGCAGGTGCGGCAGTTCGTCGATCTGCATCCATTCCGGGAACAGGCGCTGGCCGACGCTGTCCAGCAGGAAGCTGGCCTGGCGGTACAAGGCGCCGCCGGACACCGCCGACAGCAGGTGGCCGACCAGGCTGCGTGCCACTTCCGGGGCGAACAGCACCGGCATGCTGCCGGTGGCCAGCGAACGCGGCTGCAGGCGGGCCACGGTGCGCTCGGCGGCGCGACGGCCGACCAGGCCCACGTCTTCCAGGTCCTCCCGGGCCAGCGCGCTGGTGTACCAGCCATCGCGCTGCATGCCATCGCCCTGCCCGGCGATCAGCGCGCAGCCGACCGAATGGTGGGTGCCGCGCTCACGGCCGAAGAAGCCGTGCGAATTGGCGTACACCGACAGGCTCTGCATGCTCGACACCGAAGCGCCATCGGAATTGCGGATCTGCGCATCGGCCTCGCGGCCGGCGACCTCGCACGCCAGGGCCAGGTCCACTGCCTCATCGGCCTGCAGCGCCCACGGGTGCCAACCGTCCAGCTCCGGGAAGTCGGTGGCCATCAGTGCGGCCTCGGCCAGGCCGGCAGCCGGGTCATCCTCGGTATGCCGGGCAATCGCGCAGGCCTGCTCGACCGTAGCGGTCAGGCTCGCCTCGTTCAGGTCACCGGTGCTGGCACTGCCCTTGCGCTGGCCGAAATAGACGGTCACGGCGATGCCGCGGTCACGCGTGGACTGCACGGTCTCGACCTCGCCGAGGCGGACATTGACCTCCAGGCCGCGGTCCTCGCTGCAGCTGACCTCGGCCTGGCTGGCGCCCAGCGCGCGGGCGCGGTCGAGCAGCTGCTGGGAGAGGTCGGCCAGCCGTTCCAGCCGGGCCGGGCTGTCGTCGCCGACGGCCACTTCAGGGGCGATCACGTTCAATGCTTTATCCTGTACGGGTTGGGCCCGGCATCACGCCGGGCGACTTTTTTTGAGATCAGGTAGGGACGATGCGCGGACGCGACGAAGAAACCGGTGAATTCCACGACAAGAGCCGCAGCCAGAACCGGCGCGACGCACTCGACGTGCTGGCCCTGGGCGAGAAGCTGGTGTCGCTGACCCCGGCCCAGCTGGCGCGCCTGCCGATTCCGGAAGACCTGCTGCCGCACATCGCCGAGTGCAAGCGCATCACCGCCCATATCGCCCACAAGCGCCAGCTGGCGTTCCTGGCCAAGCACATGCGCCGCGAGGAAGACGCCACGCTGGACGCGATCCGCGATGCGCTGGACGCCAACAGCGAAACCGGCCGCCGCGAAGTGGCGATGATGCACCGCGTGGAAGACTGGCGCGACCGCCTGCTGGCCGAGGGTGACAAGGCGCTGGCCGCCCTGCTCGACGACTACCCGCAGGCCGACCGCCAGCAGCTGCGCACCCTGCTGCGCAACGCGCAGACCGAGAAGGCGAAGAACAAGCCGCCGCGCGCCTACCGCGAGATCTTCCAGGTGCTGCGTACGCTGATGCTGCCGGCGGCGCTGGGCCTGAAGACGGCGGGCGACGAACACGCCGGCGATCCGGTCGACGAGGCCGACGAGGACTGAGTCCGCGCCGGCCAGGGCGGTGGCCGCGGCCATCGCCATGCTCAGGCCTGGGTACCGCCGACGGTGATGCCCTCGATCAACAGCGAGGGCTGGCCGACACCCACGGGCACACTCTGCCCGTCCTTGCCGCAGATGCCCACGCCCTCGTCCAGGGCCAGGTCGTTGCCGACCATGCGCACCTTCTGCATGGTTTCCGGGCCGTTGCCGATCAGCGTCGCGCCCTTCACCGGCGTGGTGATGCGGCCATCCTCGATCAGGTAGGCCTCGGTGGCCGAGAACACGTACTTGCCGCTGGTGATGTCGACCTGGCCACCACCGAAGTTGACTGCGTACAGGCCCTTCTTCACCGAGCGGATCATCTCCTGCGGGTCATGCTGGCCGGCGCGCATGTAGGTATTGGTCATGCGCGGCATGGTCAGGTGCGCGAAGGATTCGCGGCGCCCGTTGCCGGTCGGCGCCATGCCCATCAGCCGCGCATTGAGGCTGTCCTGCATGTAGCCGACCAGGATGCCGTCCTCGATCAGCGTGGTGCACTGGCTCGGGTGGCCTTCGTCGTCGATGTTCAACGAACCACGGCGTCCGTCCAGCGTGCCGTCATCGACGATGGTCACGCCCGGGGCGGCAACGCGCTCGCCGATGCGGCCCGCGTAGACGCTGGTGCCCTTGCGGTTGAAGTCGCCTTCCAGGCCATGGCCGACCGCTTCATGCAGCAGCACGCCGGGCCAGCCCGGACCAAGCACCACCGGCATCATGCCGGCCGGCGCCGGCACCGCTTCCAGGTTCACCAGCGCTTGGCGCAGCGCTTCCTGGGCGAGCGCTTCGGGGCGGCCGCTGGCAAACAGGTCTTCGTAGCCATAGCGGCCACCGCCACCGGCATAGCCGGACTCGCGACGGCCGTTGTGCTCGACGATCACCTGCACGTTCAGGCGCACCAACGGGCGCACGTCGGCCACCAGCACGCCGTCGCTGCGGGCGATCAACACCGTGTCGACGCCGCCGGACAGGCTGACCATCACCTGCTTCACGCGGGGATCGGCGGCACGCAGGTAGCCATCCAGGCGCTTGAGCACCTCGACCTTGGCCTCGTTGCCGATGCCGTCGATCGGGTCCAGCGCCGGGTACAGCGCGCGCGCATTGCCGCGCAGCAGCGATCGCCCGGACTGGGCGCCGCCCTCGCGCGAGATCGCGCGCGCCGACTGCGCCGCCGCCAGCAGCGCGTCGGCATGGATGTCATCGGAGTAGGCGAAGCCGGTCTTCTCGCCGGAGATCGCCCGCACGCCCACGCCCTGCTCGATGGAATGGGCGCCGTCCTTGACGATGCCGTCTTCCACGCTCCAGCTCTCGCGGCGGGCGTGCTGGAAATAAAGGTCGCCGAAGTCGACACCGGGGCCGAGCAGCTGGCCGAAGGTGCGCTCCAGACCAGCGGTATCCAGGCCGCCGGGGCGCAGCAGGCGATCTTGGGCAAGCGTCAGGGCGATATCAGTCATGGTCTCGATCTGGGGGTGCGGGGGCGCTCAGGCAAGCCCCGTTAACAGGGAAACGCGCTCAGCGCGAGCGCGGCAGGTCGGTGACGGTCGGCGGAATGGCCGGTGCAGGTGCCGGCACGGGCGGTGATGGGGTCTTGTCGCGGCTGCGCTCGATCACTTCCACCTTCGGCTCCTTCCATGGACCGGTCACCTTGTAGGTACGGGCGCCGATCTCGCCCAGCGGCTTGGACAATACCGCATTGGTGGCCGCACCCAGCGCGGCGCCCACCGGGCCACCGGCCACCGCACCGACCACGGTCAGCAGGTTGCCCGCGCGCGGGTTGACGTCGATGGTCTGGTCGAACTGCTGGTTGCGCAGGTCGGCCTGGCCACGGATGGTGATGTTGGCCGCGGGGCCTTCGATCAGCACCTTGTCGGTGCGCGCCATGCCCTGGCCGAACTGCATGCTGCCGTCGATCTGGTTGAACGCGAAGCCCTTGGAGAAGAAGTCGCGGAAGTCGAACATCAGCCGCCGCGGCAGCTGCGCGACGCTGAGCAGGCCCAGCACGCGGCCGGCGCCCGGATCCAGCTCCAGCAGCTGGCCATTGCGCGCGTGCAGGTCGAGGCTGCCCTGCAGGTTGCCCAGCTGGAAGTCCGACGGACCACCGCTCCACGAGGCCTGCAGCTGCGCCTGGCCGGAACCACCGCGCAACTGGCCGCCGTAATCGAGGTTCTGCATCAACCCGCCCAGGTCCTCGCTGCGCACCTGTGCAGTCAGCTCGGTACGCGCACCACCGGTACGGCCCAGCCAGCGACCGCTGATGTCGATCTCCTGGTCCGGCGCACGGAAACGCAGCTCGTCCACGTTCAGGCCATTGGCCAGCGGTCGCGTGCGCAGTACCGCCTGGCCCAGCACCACCTTGCCGAACTTCAGGTCGGCGATGTCCAGCGCGAACGGCGGCAGCTTGGCCGGATCCATGTCATTGGCACCGGCCTGCACCCGCGCCGGTGCGGCCGGCGCACCCGGTGCCGTCGGCAGTGACTGCCAGTGCACGCGGTCAAGCTGGCCACTGATCGTGCCGCCCTCGGCATTGGGGACGGTCAGGCGCCCGGCCAGCGACGGGCCGTCCAGGCGCACATCCAGTGCCTGCGGGCCCGGGTGCAGCTGCAGCCGGGTCTGCTCGAACACCCCGCCGATCAGCTTCAGCTGGCCGACCTGCACATCCACCGCACGCAGCGGCATGGCATCGTCGTCACCGCCGCCGCGCGCCAGGCTGATCCACTCCAGCGCATCCAGGGTCGGGCTGCGGCCATTGACCGACAGTCCGTTCGGTGGCGGCTCACGGTCGACATGATCGCTGCCCAGGGTGACCTGCACGCCGGTCTGATTGTTGTGGCTGCGTGCGGCCAGGGCCAGGCGCTGGCCGAAGGCCACATCGATGCGGCCAGCCCCCATCGGCAGCTGCGCGGCCACCGTGGTCGCCAGCGGCTCGGAGGCCGGCTTGTCCAGCGGCGCCGGCAGGTCCAGCCGGGTGCCGACCAGGTCCGAACTCAACCGCAGCTCGCTCGGCGGCGCCGGCGCGCCCGGGGCCACCTTGGGCAGGTTGACCGCGATGGTCCACGCCGAATTGCCGGAGATGTAAGGCTTGAGCCAGGCCATTTCCGGAGCACGGTCGATCAGTACGCCGGCATCAAGATGGGCCGTCAGCTGCGACTCGAAGGCCCGCGTGCTGTCGTGCACGTAGCCGCCGGCACGCAGGCTCAGGCGACCGTCCTGGCCGAGGTGGCGCACCGCCAGTTCCTCGGCGTCGAAGCCGCCATTGCTGTAGCGCGCCTGCCCATGCATGTTGTCGAAGGTCAGCTGGAAGCGCTTGTCGACCAGCTTCACGCCGGCCAGGTCGACCGTGCCCTGCAGGTGGCCCTCGCCTTCGTCCAGGTGCAGCGGCTGCAGCAGGTCGAAGGTCACATGCGCCGGACCACTGGCGACCAGATTGTCCAGGGTATCGCCGTAGTCCTTGTGCAGCGGGCTCTGGCGCAGCATCGCCAGCAGCTTGCCGGCCTCGCTCGGCGCATCGGCGCGCACGTACAGCGGCTGGTGGCCGAAGTCCGGAATGCCGGCTTCGAACTTCTGCACCGCCACGCCCGCCAGGTCGCCCCGTCCACGCATGTCGAAGCCAGGGCCGATGAAGGCGATATCGGCATCGACCTGGCTCATCAGCGGCCAGTCGTGCTGGAACCGGATGTCGCCATTGGTGATGTGGCCGGTCGCCTCGAAGCGGCCATCGTTGTTGTCGAACGGCCAGTCGTCCAGGTCACCGGTGACCAGGCCGACGCCGCCGCGTACCTGGCCGCCGGCCAGCGCCATGTCCAGCCAGTCGGTGGCGCCCTTGCTCATCTTGGAGTGGATCCAGAAGCGCTTGGCCGCCGTCATCGGCACGTCGTCCAGCTTCGCGGCCAGCTGCAGCCACGGCCGCGTGCCATCGCCCTGGAACCAGACCCCGCCACGCACGTCGGCCGCGTAGTCGGTGCCTTCCACGCGCATGGCCGGCGTTCCGATCCGCCAACCGCCACCCTCGTCGCGCCAGCCCACGATCTGTCCGGCCAGGTGCAGGTCATGGCGCACGCCGAAGCCGGTCGGCCAATCGAACTGCAGCTGGCGTTGCGGCAGCAGCTGCAGGCTGAAGCCATCGGCATCGCCTTCGAAACGCCCGCCCAGGCCGCGCAGGCCCGGGGAATCGCCGACGCTGGCAAAGCCCAGCGACTGCAGCTCGCCCTGTGCCCACAACGGGCCATCGCGTTTGCCTGCCAGCTGCAGCTCGCGAATGTCCAACTGTGGCTTGGACAGGAACAGCCAGTGCCGCAGCCCCGGCTCAAGGAGACTGCTCAGGGCCAGTCCGCGCAGCGCGGTTCCGGCCTGCACCGCACCGGCGTTCACCCGCAGCTGCTGGCCGACCTGGAGCTGCAGGCCATCGAGCTGCTGTTCGCCGTCTTCGGTCTTCAGGCGCAGGCGCGGCACCAGCAGCGCCCAGCCATCGGCCTGGCGCTGCCAGCGCAGGCGGGCCTGCAACCGTTGCAGCTGCAGCTGGGGTGCCGCCACGCCGGGCATCGGGGCGCCGTCGATACGCACGTCCCGCAGGTCCGAATCGGTGGTCAACGCCACCGGCGCGAAATCACGCAGGGTCAGCCACAGGTTGAGCTCGCCCTTGCCCTCGCGCAGGCGCACACCGCCGGCCGCCAGCAAGGGCGACCAGGCATGGAAATCGACCGGGTCGGCACCCAGCCAGGCCTGGCCGTTGCCGCGCATGCGGTCCACGTCCAGTACCGCGGTCAGCGGCAGCGCTTCGGCCTGCGCCCAGGCGCGTACACCCACGCGCAGGCGATCGCCATTGACCCGCATGCGCAGGTCGATGCGCGGCAGCGTGGTGTCGATGCCCAGCGCTGGCGCGTGCACGCCCAGGCGGCCCCCGATCACCTGCAGCTCGCCCAGCCGGCGCAATGCATCCAGCGGATCACCGCCGTTGTCGGACTGCGGCAGCCCCCGCACCGTCCAGCGTCCGTCCTCGCCCTGCTGCAGGTCCAGCGCCAGGCCACGCAGGCGCAGCTCGGTCAGCGAGCGCCCGGGCAGCAGCCCGCTGTACATCGATACCAGCACCTCGGCCTCGCCGATCGCCAGGCCCTGCCCGGTGCCGATGCGCAGGCCCTTCAGCTGCAGCAGCGGGCCACGACGGGTCCAGGCTGTCTGCAGCTGGTCGAAACGCACCGGTTGGCCGGCACGCTCACTCAGCCAGGCGGCAATCCTGTCGGGATGTCGCTCAGCCAGCGGCAGCAGCTGGCTGAGCGTGCCCACCAGCAGTGCAAGCCCGACCAGGCCCACCGCACAGGCGGCAATGAAATGACGGCGGATCCTTCGCAGTCGCAGGCGCGGCGGCGCGCTCATCGGCCACCGCCGGCCTGCAGCCGGCGAGGATCAGAGCAGAACGACATCGAATTGCTCCTGCAGGTACTGCTCGTCCGCCTGGAAGCGGATGCTCTTGCCGAGGAACTCTTCCAGCTCGGCCACCGCCGAGGATTCCTCATCGGTGATGCGCGCGACCACCTTGGTCGATGCGATCACCAGCAGGCGCGCGGCATCGAACTGGCGCACGGCACGGGTGATCTCGCGGAAGATCTCGTAGGTCACCGTCTCGGTGGTCTTGATGCTGCCGCGGCCGCTGCACTGCGGGCAGGTCTCCGACAGCTGGCGTTCCAGGCTTTCCACCGTGCGCTTGCGGGTCATCTCCACCAGGCCCAGCGGCGAAAAATCATAGACCGTGGTCTTGGCATGGTCGCGGGCCAGCGCCTTCTCCAGCGTGCGCAGCACCTGGCGGCGATGCTCTGCATCATCCATGTCGATGAAGTCGATGATGATGATGCCGCCCAGGTTGCGCAGCCGCAGCTGCCGCGCCACCGCCTGCGCCGCTTCCAGGTTGGTGCGGAACACCGTTTCTTCCAGGTTGCGCTGGCCGAGGAACGAACCGGTGTTGACGTCGATGGTGGTCATCGCCTCGGTCTGGTCGATCACCAGGTAGCCACCGGATTTCAGCGGCACCTGCTTGTCCAGCGCGCGGCCGATCTCGTCCTCCACGCCGAACATGTCGAAGATCGGGCGGTCACCGGAATACAGCTCCAGCTTCTCGGCCAGCACCGGCATGTACTTGGCGACGAAGGCCTGCAGCTGGCCGAAGGTCTCCTTCGAGTCCACCTTCACCTTGTCCACGTCCTTGCGGATCAGGTCGCGCACCGACCGCAGCGGCAGGCTCAGGTCTTCATAGATGATGCTGCACGACGGCGCTTCGCGGCCGCGGCGTTCGACCACGTTCCATACGCGCGACAGGTAGGCGATGTCCTCGGCGATGGCCTCGGCCGGCTGGCCTTCGGCGTTGGTGCGCACGATGTAACCGTAGCCACCATGCTGCGCCGACAATTCAGTCACCAGCGCCTTCAGGCGGGCGCGCTCGGTTTCGTCCTCGATGCGCGCCGACACGCCCACCACCTTTGACTGCGGCAGCAGCACCATGTAGCGCGAGGGAATGCTGATCTGCGTGGTCAGGCGTGCGCCCTTGGTGCCGATCGGGTCCTTCACCACCTGCACCACGATGTCCTGGCCGTCACGCAGCAGCTCGACGATCGGCACGCTGGCCGGCGGCGGCAGGGTGGTGTTCTCGGTGTCGGCGCTGGCCACCGGTGCCGGGCGCACCACGTCGTTGGCGTGCAGGAATGCGGCGCGCTCCAGGCCGACTTCGACGAAGGCGGCCTGCATGCCGGGCATGACCCGCTGTACCTTGCCCTTGTAGATGTTGCCGACCACGCCACGGCGCCAACCGCGCTCGATGTGCAGTTCCTGCAGCATGCCATTTTCGATCACCGCAACCCGGGTCTCGCGCGGGGTCACATTGACCAGGATTTCCTCAGACATCGGCAGCCTCCCTGGCGGCATCGGCAGTGGGGGCCGGCACGCCGCAGCGCGCCAGCAGACGATCGGTGTGCAGCAGCGGCAACCCCATGACGCCGGAGTAGCTGCCGGAAAGGTGTTCGATCCAGCGTTCGGCCCCGCCCTGGATGGCGTAGGCACCGGCCTTGTCCAGCGGCTCGCCGGTGGCGACATAGGCAGCGATGTCGGTGGCGTCGATCGGGGCGAAGGTCACCTCGGATATGACCAGCTCGCTGTCCAGGCCGGTGGCATCGACCACCACCACCGCGGTCATCACCTGGTGGGTGCGCCCGGCCAGTCGCGCCAGCATCGCCCGCGCGTCGGCGGCATCGGCCGGCTTGCCGAAGACCTCGCCCTCCAGCACCACCTCGGTGTCCGACCCGAGCACGCGTGCCTGCGGGTCGTCGGCCAGCACCTGGGCCAGGCCGGCGCGCGCCTTGTCGGCGGCGACCCGGCACACGTACTGCTCGGCACTTTCAGTCGCCGCGCGCTGCTCGACGACCTCCAGGTCAAGGGCCTGGAAGGGGCGTCCGAGTCGGGCCAGCAGCTGGTTGCGTCGGGGGGAGCGGGAAGCAAGATAGAGCATCGGCACAGCATAACCTGAGGCCGCCACCTGAATCGTCGGCAACCCGTTACGGAACGCGTACAACCCCGAACAGGCTCACAGCGCGTTCATCGCTACGACACCACCCTCACTGCCACAACAAGGAGATCCCATGCGCCTGACCGCCACCCCGCTGCTGCTTGCCCTGTCCCTTGCCCTTGGAACCTCGATGACCGCCCATGCCGCTCCGTCGTCGCCGTCGATCGCCGCCGCGGCCGAAGGCACCCTGCTGAACATTTCGGCCAACGCCGAGGCGACCCGCGTGCCGGACGTCGCCACCCTGTCGGCCGGCGTGGTCACCCAGGCCGCCGACGGCAACAGCGCCATGCGCCAGAACGCCCAGCAGATGGACAAGGTGCTGGCCGCGATCAAGGCCGCCGGCATCGCCGAACGCGACGTGCAGACCAGTGGCGTCAGCCTCAACCCGCAGTACCGCTATGCCGACAATGAAGCACCGAAGATCACCGGCTACCAGGCCAGCAATACGGTCAGCCTGAAGGTCCGCGACATCGCCAAGCTCGGCAAGGTACTCGATGCGCTGGCCGCGCAGGGCGCCAACCAGATCAACGGCCCCAGCTTCGAGATCGACCAGCCGGAACCGGTCTATGACGAAGCCCGCCTGGCTGCCCTGAAGAAGGCCCAGGCCCGTGCCCAGACCTATGCCAAGTCGCTGGGCCTGCAGGTGCGCCGCATCGTCAGCATTTCCGAGAACAGCAACGGCGGTTTCCGCCCGATGCCGATGATGCGCACCATGGCCGCCGGTGCGGCGATGGACAAGGCCACCCCGGTCGCACCGGGTGAATCGACCGTCTCGGTCAACCTGGACGTGGTGTTCGAACTGGGCCGCTGATCGCGTCCACCACGGCCGGCACAGGCGGGTCCCGCAGGGGGCCCGCCTTTTTCATGCGCGGTGCCGGCGCTGGCTGAAGGCCAGCCCAACGATCATGCCCCTGCCTCTAGGCAGTGGCCGCCATGCCGCGCTACTGATGGACTGCCAGCCGCGTGCGGCAACCCCGCCACGGGCCCTGGTGCGTTGAGGACTTCGTCACTGGCATGGAGGTGGATCATGGTTCGTACGTATCCCGTTGCATCCCCGCACTTCGACCCCGCCCGCGTAGCCGCCTGGAGTGCGGCGATCGCCCTGCATCTGCTGGCCTTCCTGTTGTTGCTCATCCCTGCGACCTACCAGGCCGTGCAGGCACCGCGTGACAAGACCCCGATCCGGCTGATCGAGAAGATCCCGCCGCCGCCGACACCGCCGGTTCCGGTCCCGCCGAAAGAGATCGTCCAGGTGGTGCCTAAACCGCGGACGCAGCCGGTGGTACCGCCACTGCCCGCCCCCACCGCGACCGTGGAAGAGACGCAGGGCATCGCGTTGCCGGCCGCCGAACCGGCCCCGCCGCAGCTGGCGCCCAGCATCGACACCTCCACCCCATTGGCTGGCGCCCAGCTGCAGTACCGCAGCGCCCCGCCGCCGACCTACCCGATCCAGTCCCTGCGCAACCACGAACAGGGCACGGTGCTGTTGCGGGTGGAAGTGGACACCCGTGGCCAGCCGGTCGCCGTCAGCGTCGAGCGCAGCAGCGGCTCGCGCAACCTGGACCAGGCCGCCCGCCAGCAGGTGCTCAAGCACTGGCGCTTCGAGCCTGCCCAGCGTGACGGCGTGGCGGTTCCGGCCATCGGCATGGTGCCGGTGCAGTTCTCGCTGCCGGACTGAGCGACCCCACCGGCCCGGCCTTGCGCCGGGCCGGCCCCTGCCTCAGCCGTAGGGAATGCGGACAGTCGAGGACCAAGCGTTACCGATTAAGCAAAAATTCACGACTTCGTCACCTGCTGGAAACCTAGATTGGCGCGTCCCGGTATCGATCCGGCGACAGCCCTCAACGCTACGGTTTTCCAGTTAGGAGAGAAGCTGTGAAACACCCGATCCAACGGCCCGCCAGCCGCCGCAGCAGCACCCTGGCATCGTCCATCACCCACATCCTCACCGGCGGCGCCCTGCTGCTGGCCGGCGCCGTCGCTTCCTCCTCCGCCTTCGCGCAGGAAAAGGCCACCAACCTCGACCGCATCACGGTCACCGGCTCCAACATCCCGCGCACCAACACCGAGACACCGTCGCCGGTGCAGGTGGTGACCCGCCAGGAAATCGACCGCACCGGCAAGACCTCGCTGGCCGAGTACCTGCAGACCATCACCGCCGATGGCGCTGGCTCGATTCCCAAGACCTTCGGCAACGGTTTCGCCGGCGGTGGCGCCGGCATCTCGCTGCGCGGCCTGGGCGCCGGCTCGACGCTGGTGCTGTTGAACGGCCGCCGCATGGCCACCTACGGCCTGGCTGATGACGGCCAGAAGGTCTTCACCGACCTCAGCACCATTCCGCTCGATGCCGTCGAGCGCGTGGAAGTGCTGAAGGACGGCGCCTCGGCGATCTACGGCTCCGATGCCATCGCCGGCGTGGTCAACATCATCCTGCGCAGCGACTTCCAGGGCGCCATCCTGCGTGGCTCCTACGGCCTGTCCGGTGACAGCGATGGCGACGCCAGGAAGGCGACCCTGACCGCCGGTACCGGCGACCTGGCCACCGATGGCTGGAACGCGTTCTTCAGCCTGGACGTCGGCAAGACCGACGCGATCAAGATCAGCGACCGCAAGAACCGCAAGTGGATCGGAACCGGTGACACCCGCCCGTGGGGCTATGACAAGACCGCCCAGTTCCTCGGCGGTGCCTACACCCGTGGCGGCACCTCCGGCGGCTCTGGCCCGAACGGCTCCTACCTCGACGCCACCGGGCACCTGGTTCCGCTGCCGGGTTGTGCCGGCCTGACCACCATCGGTGGACAGACCCCGGCCAGCATTGCCGCTGACGGCTGCCTGTTCGATCCGGCGCAGCAGTACCGCGACCTGATTCCGGAAGAGAAGTACGTCAACGTGTTCGGCCGCGCCAGCTTCGCCTTCGGCGAAGGCGGCGAGATCTACACCGAGATCGGCTACTCGAAGAAGGAAACCATCTTCAGCAACACCCCGTCCGGCGTGTCGGGCGGCTGGGGCTACCCGGGCGGCCCGGTCAACGCCAACAGCGGCGACGGCGCGACCGTGCTCGGCCCGAACCACCCGGACAACCCGACCCCCGGCACCGCGCGCCGCGTGCGCTACTCCGCCTGGGATGTCGGCCCGCGCGTCACCGACAACACCAATGAGTTCAACCGCTTCCTGGTCGGCGTCAAGGGCAACTGGGGTGACTGGACCTACGACACCGCCTACCTGCACTCGGGCACCGACCTGACCAACAAGCGCACAGGCTTCCTGCGCTACAGCGCCGTTCGCTGTGCGCTGGGCAATGCCAACTGCGCCGGTGGCGTGTGGCGCATCGGTGACGATGCGGGCAAGAACTCGCAGGCCCTGTACGACTACATCTCGCCCACGATCAGTGCCCGCGCCAAGTCCAGCCTTGACATGTTCGACTTCACCGTCTCGCGCAGCCTGGCGGACCTGAAGGGTGGCCCGCTGGGCCTGGCGATCGGTACCGAGTGGCGCAAGACCAGCAACAGCCTGACCCCGCAGACCTACACCGACCAGGGCGACATCATCGGCCTGGGCTACTCGGCCTATGACGGCACCCAGAACGTGTATGCCGGCTACGTCGAACTGTCGGCACCGGTGCTGGAACAGCTGGAACTGTCCGGCGCTGTGCGCTATGACAAGTACGAAAGCGGTGAAGGCAAGGCCACGCCGAAGCTGGGCGTGAAGTGGACCCCGGCCGACTGGATCGCCCTGCGCGCCAGCTACGCCGAAGGTTTCCGCGCGCCGAACCCGGCCGAGAACGGTGACGGTGGCCTGGCCGCCTTCTCCACTGCGGTCGACCCGGTGCGTTGCCAGATCAGCGGCGGCGCGGCCAGCGAATGTGGCGCCAATTCGGTGGCGATCATCACCAAGCCGAACAAGCTGCTGAAGCCGGAAGAGTCCAAGAGCTACTCGGTCGGCATCGTGCTGCAGCCGACTTCGACCACCTCGATGACCGTCGATGCCTGGCAGATCAAGCGCACCAACGAGATCGTGCAGGGCAGCACGGCGGCGGCGATCCTCGCCGGCAACGTGCTGCGCGACAGCAACAATCTCAATGGCGTGGCCAACAGCGGCACCATCCTGGCGGTCAACACCGGCTACGTGAATGCCAGCTCCTCGCGCGTCCGTGGTATCGATACCGATATCCGCCAGACCTTCGAGATCGGCCCGGGCCAGCTGGAACTGGACCTGCAGTGGAGCCACATCCTGAAGTTCGAGCGCACCGAAGGCGGCGACACGGTTGATTACGTGGGTACCCACGGCAACTGCGACGTCACCAACTGCATCGGTACGCCGAAGGACAAGGTCAACTTCGGCACCACCTGGAAGCAGGGCCCGTGGAGCGTCAGCGGCATCGTCAACTACATCAGCAAGATGGACAACATCGACAGCCGTGGTGGCAGCTACCTGGCCTTCTACGCTGACGGCACGCCGGTGACGAAGATCTCCTCGTTCACCACGATGGACCTGTCCGGTCGCTGGAGCATCAACGATTCGTTCGAACTCAATGCCTCGGTGGCCAACGTGTTCGACCGCATCGCCCCGCTCGACCCGACCACCTACGGTGCGGTGAACTACAACCCGATGCACTTCTCCGGTGCGCTGGGTCGTTACTACACCGTCGGCTTCAAGTACACGTTCAAGTAATACCGGTTGCAGCGTCACCCTCGAAGGCCCGGGCCGTTGCCCGGGCCTTCGTCGTTTTCATGCGGGCCGGTTCCTGCACGCCTCTTGCGGACATGTTCACGAGTACATGGCTACCGTGTGCTCGCGGCATCCGCGCCGCAGGGGATCTCCATGGCCGCGACATCGCAACGGCTGGGCCTGCCCGCGTTGACTGCACTGGTAGTCGGCTCGATGGTCGGCGCCGGCATCTTTTCACTGCCGCAGAACGTCGCGCGCAGCGCCGGCCCGGCCGCCGCCTTGATCGGCTGGGCGGTCAGTGGCGCCGGCATGCTGATGCTGGCCTTCGTGTTCCAGGCCCTGGCCAATCGTCGCCCCGACCTGGATACCGGCATCTACGCCTATGCGCGCGAGGGCTTCGGCAACTACATCGGCTTCTCTGCGGCGTGGGGCTACTGGGTGGCGTCGGTGCTCGGCAACGCCAGCTTCTTCGTGCTGATCTTCAGTGGCCTCGGCCACTTCATACCGGTCTTCGGTGAAGGCAATACACCCGCCGCCGTGGCCGCTTCATCACTGCTGCTGTGGACCGTGCACCTGCTGGTGCTGCGCGGCCTGCGCACGGCCGCCATCGTCAACGG
Source organism: Stenotrophomonas sp. S4 (assembly GCF_054187805.2). Lineage (NCBI taxonomy): Bacteria > Pseudomonadati > Pseudomonadota > Gammaproteobacteria > Lysobacterales > Lysobacteraceae > Stenotrophomonas > Stenotrophomonas sp. S4. The sequence goes on from NZ_CM196188.1 coordinate 3,426,386, forward strand.
CCTGGTGACCGTGGCCAAGCTGCTGCCGATCGCGCTGTTCCTGATCCTGGCGGCAGGCGCGTTCCGCATGGACGTGTTCCGTGCCGATTTCCTCGGCAGGCCCGCACTCGGCGACCTCGGCCAGCAGCTGCGCGGCATGATGCTGGTGACCGTGTGGGTGTTCATCGGCATCGAAGGCGCCAGCATCTATTCGCGGCGTGCCGCGCGACGTGCCGACGTCGGCCGTGCCACGGTAATCGGTTTCCTGGGGGTCTGGCTGCTGCTGGTACTGGTCAGCCTGCTGTCGATGGGCGTGCTGTCGCAGGCAGAACTGGCCGGGCTGCCCAATCCGTCGATGGCCTATGTGCTGCGCGCCATCGTCGGCGAATGGGGCGCAACGGTGATCATCATCGGTTCGATCATTTCAGTACTCGGTGCACTGCTGGCGTGGGTGCTGCTGTGCGCCGAAGTGCTGTACGCCGCGGCCGGCGACGGCACCATGCCGGCCTTCCTCGGCCGCGAGAATGCGCGCGGCGTGCCGGCCAATGCGCTCTGGTTGAGCAACGGCCTGATCCAGCTGTTCCTGCTGCTGGTGCTGGTCAATTCGGGCAGCTACACCGGGTTGGTGTTGCTGGCCGCGTCGATGAGTCTGGTGCCCTACTTCCTGTCCACCGCGTTCGGCGTGCAACTGGCCTGGCGTGGGCAGACCTATGCCGGTGAACCAGGCGTGCGCTGGCGCGATTTCGTGGTCGCACTGCTGGCCAGCGCCTATGCGCTGTGGCTGGTGTATGCCGGCGGCCTGGACAACCTGCTGCTGTCGGTACTGCTGTACGTGCCCGGCGTGGTGTTGTTCGCATTGACCCGGCGCCAGCGCGGCGAGCAGGTATTCACGCGCTGGGAGTGGGTCCTGTTCGGCGCGATCCTGGCGGTGGCGATCGCCACGCTGGTGGCGTTCTGCAGAGGTGAGCTGGCACTGTAGAGCCGAGCCGTGCTCGACTCATCACCCTGGCGTCTGGCCATGTAGAGCTGAAGGCTAGGCAAGCCCACACATCAGTGCTTTTTCATCTTGGTCGCTAGAGCCAGCCGTGTTTTACGTAATCCAGATTGATTTCCCAATGTTCAAGGTTTGATTTCAATCGGCGAGGCAAGTAGGGCACGTAGTAGTCCCCCCTCACTGGAGACTCACACTCACAAGCAACAATGCTTGCCACCGCAACTCGGCTGTAACGGCAGCGCTCCTTAAAGAAGTGGGCAAGGAAACCGTGGGTGGCACGCATTGCGAGTACCGCGTCCTCATGCCACCAGTCTCTAGGATTCTTCGCGATACCCAGAATCGGTGTTAGTGGACGCTCAGCTGTTTGCTCGCCATCAGGATCTCCGATCCACCGCACTCGTCTTGATTTTGGATGCACGTAGTCATCTCTTAGCTTCTTCAATTCGCCAATAGACTGCACGTGCCTATCGCCACGAGAGATGGACTTGTTCCGAAACTTCGTTCTCAGGTAGAAATCGAACTTGGCGATGACCGACAGACGATCAACCTCCTTGTATACGGAGCTCTCCAGACGGAGGTCGTCTATACAGCAATTGGCGACCACCTCTGGGAGTACCAAAGTATTCAAAAGAGCTGCGCGTGCAAGCGAATTTGCAAGCTCCGTACCCGGGTTCAGCTCTGAGGCTTCAATCAAAAGCAGACTGTCTTCGACAAGCATCCAAAAGCTTCTTTCAAAGTCTTCGCGGACGGTACTCATTCAGCGCCTCTTTGCGACCAGACCTCATCTTCCCATCATTCAAGGCGCCCTTTGAACATTCAACGGTCGGGGAGCGTGGTCCGCTGGCCCCGCAGACGCCATTACGCGCTGACGATGCGCAACGCAAAAAAAAGACCTGCATCTTGCGATGCAGGTCTCTTCAAGGTGGCGCCCGAAGTTGGACTCGAACCAACGACCCCCTGATTAACAGTCAAGTGCTCTAACCGGCTGAGCTATTCGGGCAGACGACTAGTATAACCACTCTTCACGCGCGATGGTAGGGGTGATTGGCAATCATTGCGGCGGCCCGATACAACTGCTCGGCCACCACCAGGCGCACCAGCATGTGCGGCAGCGTCAGCGGTCCGATCGACCACTTCTCATCGGCCAGCGCGGACACCTCCGGCGAATGCCCTTCCGGGCCACCAATCAGGAACGCCAGGTCGCGGCCCTGCCCGCGCCAATGCTCCAGCCGCTGTGCCAGCTGTTCGGAACTCAGCTGCCGCCCCGGCACATCCAGTGCCACCACATAGGCGTTCTTCGGCAGCGCAGAGATGACCCGCCTGCCTTCATCTTCAGTGGCGCGGCGCGGATCACGCCCCTTGCCGCGCAGGCCGGGCTCGATTTCCACCAGCTCGAACGGCAGCCAGTGCGACAGCCGCTTCTGGTACTCGGCGAAGCCCTGCGCGACCCAGCTGGGTGCGCGTTCACCGGTGGCGATCAGGCGGGCTTTCATCTACACGGTCCTCCAAAACGTCGACGGCGCCATCGGCGCCGTCGAAGGGATGCATCAACGTGCGGCTCAGGCCACTTCGTCGTCGCTGGACGGCGGCTGGTCGCCAACGGTCCACAGGCGCTCGAGGGCGTAGAACTCACGCACGCGCGGCAGCATCACGTGAACGATCACGTCGCCCAGGTCGACCAGCACCCACTCGGCTTCGCGCTCGCCTTCAACACCCAGCGGCATCACGTCGATGTTCTTGGCGAAGCGCACGACTTCATCGGCGATCGACTTGACGTGGCGGGTCGAGGTGCCCGAAACGACGATCATGTAGTCGGCAACGCTGGACCGGCCGCGCACGTCGATCTCGACCAGGTCCTTGGCCTTCAGGTCTTCGGTGGCTTGGCGGACGCTGGCCAGCAGTTCCGGCACGGACGGCGGCGGGCTGGGCAGATCGACCTTGATGGTCTGGGGCTGGGTCTGGTTGCTCAAAGTGGATCGACTCGATAAACGTGGGGGCGATTATACGGGGATGGCGCGGCCGCGCCATTCACGCTGTGGCCGGGCGGTACAGCCCGTGTGCAGCGACGTAGTCCGCGACGGCCGGCGGCAGCAGGGCGCGCCAGGGGCCACCGGCGGCGATCTGCGAGCGCACGGCGCTGGCCGACTCCTCGCGCAGCGGGTGGTGCAGGCGCAGGATGCGCCCGGCTGGGCTGGCGAACAGGGCCTGCTCATTGTCGGCCCAGCGCCCCTGCAGGGCACGCCCCAGTTCGCCGTCGATCGACGCCTGCAGCGGACTGCCCGGCCGTTCGGCCACCACGAAGTGGGCCAGCCCGAACAGGGCCTCCCATTCGTGCCAGCCGGACAGGCCCAGCAGGCTGTCGGCGCCCACCAGCCAGGCCAGCGGCCGGCTCGGGCCCAGCTCGCCACGCAGCTCGCGCAGGGTATCGACGGTGTAGGACGGACGACCGGGATAGCGCGTGGCACGGTCCAGTTCACGGCGGTCCAGCAGCAGGCCCGGCTCGTCGCCGATGGCCAGCGACAACATGGTGCAGCGCTGCTCGGCGGTGGCGCCGGGCACCGCACGGTGCGGCGGATCGCCTGCCGGCAACATGCGCACGGCCACCTGCAGTTCGTCCCGGGCGGCCCGCGCGATTGCCAGGTGCCCCAGGTGCACCGGATCGAAGGTGCCCCCGTAATAGATCCGCAGGCTCATCGCTCAGGCCCGCGCCAGCAGGCGCACGGCACGCGGTTCGGCCACGGCCACCAGCAGGCGCTCCAGCGCCAGCCAGGCATCGCCGTCGGCCCGCCCCTTGGCGATGCGGTCGACCAGACCGGCTTCGGCCACGAAGCGTTCCCAGCGCTTGCCTTCCGGGTGCCGCTGCAGCGCGCGCTTGTAGGGCGCCTGCCGCGATTCCCAGATACCACGCGATTTCATTTCGGCGGCCAGGTTGCCGCCACGGGCCTGCACCCGGGCCAGGCCGGCACCGGCCAGCAGTTCACGGATCACGATCGGCATCAGTGCGGCCACTGCCTCGCCTTCACCGCGCAGGCCAGCCAGCATGCGCAGCACGGCTGGCGGCTGGCCGGAGAACGTCGCCTCCACCAGCCGGAACACGTCGTAGCGGGCAGCATCAGCCACCAGCGATTCCATCCGCTCCACATCCAGCGGCTGGCCATCGGCCAACAGCGCCAGCTTGTCGATTTCCTGGGCGGCGGCCAGCAGGTTGCCCTCCACCCGCTCGGCCAGGCGCTGCACGGCGGCCGGGTCGGCACGCAGGCCCTTGCCGCGCAGGCGGCGCTCGATCCAGTCCGGCAGTTCGTGCGGCTTGATCGCCCAGGCCACCGACAGCACGCCGATGCGGCTGACCGCCTCGGCCCACTTGCCCTGATGGGCCTTGCTCCATTCATTGGCGGTGATCATCAGCACCACGTCCGGCGCCGGATTGGCGCAGAACTGGCTGATCACCTCGGCGCCGTCCTTGCCGGGCTTGCCGCTGGGCAGGCGCACCTCGACCAGGCGGCGGGCGCTGAACAGGCTGGGCGCATTGAAGCTGGCGTCGAGCTGGTTCCAGTCGAAATCTCGCCCGTCGGCGTCGAACACCTCGCGTTCGCCGATGCCCGCGGCGCGCGCGCGCGCGCGGATGGCATCTGCCGCCTCCAGCACGCGCAGCGTTTCCGGGCCTGCGATCAGGTAAACCGGCGCCAACGGGGTATCAGCGCCCTGGCTGGCCAGCTGCTCCGGACGCAGTTCCATCGTCGCTGCCGCTCAGTGCTTGACGGCAGCGGCCGGCGCGGCCGGCACCGCACCCTCGATCGGCTTGGCCTTCGGCGCGGACAGGCTGCCACCCTTCTCGATCTCAGCACGGACCACGCTGTCGATACGGCGGATGATCGAGGCGGACATTTCCCGGCGCAGCTCCGTGGCCAGGATTTCGCGTTCGGTGGTGGTACCGGTGGCGTCGGTCGGCGGCGACACATAGTCGCGCGACAGTTCGATCACCTGCTGCGGCACCAGTTCGCTGCCATCCTCGCGGCGGAAGATGAAGATCACGGCGTAGCGCAGGCTGTATTCCTGTGCACGGCCCTGCGAGTCGATGGCGATCGGCAGGTCACCCCAGCGCTCGGACAGCACCTGCAGCTGGGCGCTGGGTTCCTTGCTGTCCTCATCGGCCAGCTTGGCACCGGAGGCCAGCAGGCTGCGGTTGAGCAGCTTGACCAGTTCGCTGTACGGGGCGGTGGAGACCACCTTCACCGGGGCGGTGTCGGTCGGCAGCATCAGCTTGTTGCGCAGATGGAAACCGCAGCCGGCGAGGCCGAGGACAAGAACGAGGGCAAGCAGGATTCGGGTCATGGAGACAGTCTGGCGGAGCCGGGCGATCACGGCAACACACAGCGTGCCCTAAGCCGCGTGAATGCAGGGCCATCAGGCACCCGGCCCTGCTTCTGGAAAGGCACCGGCCACCGCGCGGGTGACCGGTGCGGGGGACATCAGGCAGCGACGATGTTCACGATCTTGCCCGGGACGATGATGATCTTGCGCACCGTCAGGCCTTCCATGAACTTGGCCGCGTTGGGCTCGGCAAGGGCCAGCGCCTCGACCTGCTCGCGCGCGGCATCGGCCGCCACCTCGATGGTGCCACGCAGCTTGCCGTTGACCTGTACCGCCAGGGTCAGCGCATCGCGCACCAGCGCGCTGCTGTCGGCCTGCGGGAACGGCTGGTCTTCCAGCAGCGTCTCGCCATGGCCCAGCACCTGCCACAGGGCGTGGCTGGCATGCGGGGTGATCGGGTTGAGCAGCAGCACGATGGCCTGCAGCGCTTCCTGGCGCACCGCGCGGCCCTGCTCGCTGCCGTCCTCGAACTTGGCCAGCGCGTTCATCAGCTCCATCACCGCCGCGATCGCGGTATTGAAGCTGTGGCGGCGGCCATAGTCGTCACCGACCTTGCCGATGGTTTCGTGGGTCTTGCGGCGCAGCGCCTTCTGGTTGGCATCCAGCACCGCGGCATCCAGTGCCGGGGCGGCACCGTCGGCGGCGTGCTTCTGCACCTGGGCCCACAGGCGACGCAGGAAGCGGGCCATGCCGTCCACGCCGGCCTCGTTCCACTCCAGCGACTGTTCCGGCGGCGCGGCGAACATCGAGAACAGGCGCACGGTGTCGGCGCCGTACTTGCCGACCATCGCCTGCGGGTCCACGCCGTTGTTCTTCGACTTGGACATCTTCTCGGTGCCACCGACCACCACCGGCTGGCCGTCGGCGATCAGGGTGGCGCCGGTGATGCGGCCGCGCTCGTCGCGCTGCACTTCCACATCGGCCGGGTTGATCCAGTCCTTCGAGCCGTCCGGGTTCGGGCGGTAATAGGTTTCGGCGATCACCATGCCCTGGCACAGCAGGTTGCGCGCCGGCTCGTTGCTGTCCACCATCCGCGCGTCGCGCAGCAGCTTGTGGTAGAAGCGGAAATACATCAGGTGCAGGATCGCGTGCTCGATGCCACCGATGTACTGGTCGACCGGCAGCCAGTAGTTGCCGCGCTTGTCGACCGCATCACGGGCACCCGGCGAGGTGTAGCGGGCGTAGTACCAGCTCGACTCCATGAAGGTGTCGAAGGTGTCGGTCTCGCGCTCGGCCGCGCCGCCGCAGTCCGGGCAGGTGGTCTTGCGCCATTCCGGGTCGGTCTTGATCGGCGAGCCGGTACCGGCGAAGGCCACGTCTTCCGGCAGCACCACCGGCAGCTGTTCTTCCGGCACCGGCACCGCGCCGCACTTGGCGCAGTAGATCACCGGAATCGGGCAGCCCCAGTAGCGCTGGCGGCTCACACCCCAGTCGCGAAGGCGGTAGTTGACGCGGCGCTGGCCCTGGGCCTTGCGCTCGAAACGTTCGGCCAGGGCTTCGAAAGCGCCCTGGAAATCCAGCCCGTCGAACTCGGCCGAATTCACCAGCTCGAAGGCACGGCTCTTGTCGCTGTACCAGTCCTGCCAGCGGCTGCCGTCCCAGCTGCGCTCCTCTTCGGTGCGCGCATCCTTCAGGGCGATGACCTGCTTGATCGGCAGGCCGTACTTGTTGGCCACTTCATTGTCGCGCTGGTCATGGCCCGGAACGGCCATCACCGCGCCGGTGCCGTAGCCCATCAGCACGAAGTTGGCGACCCACACCGGCACCGGCTCGCCGGTGACCGGGTGCAGCGCGCGCAGGCCGGTGTCCATGCCGCGCTTTTCCTGGGTTTCCAGTTCAGCCTCGGACACGCCGCCCTGCTTCAGGTCGGCCAGCATCGCCGCCAGCTCCGGGTTGTTCTTCGCCGCATGCAGCGCCAGCGGATGCTCGGCGGCGATCGACACGAAGGTCACGCCCATCACCGTGTCCGGGCGGGTGGTGAACACGCGCAGCGGGTCCAGCGCGCTGCCATCGACATCGCGCACGTCGAACTGGATCTCCAGGCCTTCGGAACGGCCGATCCAGTTGCGCTGCATGGTCTTGACCGATTCCGGCCAGCCCTCCAGCTCATCCAGGCCGTCCAGCAGTTCCTGGGCGTAGTCGGTGATGCGCAGGAACCACTGCGGGATCTCGCGCTTCTCCACCAGCGCACCGGAGCGCCAGCCGCGGCCGTCGATGACCTGCTCGTTGGCCAGCACGGTCTGGTCGACCGGGTCCCAGTTCACCACCGCGTTGCGGCGATAGGCCAGGCCCTTGCGCATCAGGCGGGTGAACATGCGCTGCTCGTGGACGTAATAGTCCGGGCGGCAGGTGGCGAACTCGCGCGACCAGTCGATGGCATAGCCCAGCGACTTCAGCTGGCTGCGCATGTGGTCGATGTTCTTGTAGGTCCACGCCGCCGGCGCGGTCTTGTTCTTGATCGCAGCGTTTTCCGCCGGCAGGCCGAACGCGTCCCAGCCCATCGGCTGCAGCACGTTGTGGCCGGTCATGCGCTTGTAGCGGCTGATCACGTCGCCGATCGTGTAATTGCGCACGTGGCCCATGTGCAGCGCACCGGACGGGTACGGAAGCATCGACAGGCAGTAGTACTTCGGCTTGTCCGAAGTCTCGTCGACCTCGAAGGCACGGGTGGCGTCCCAGTACTGCTGGGCGGCGGATTCAACCTGCTGCGGGTCGTAGGCGTTGGTTTCAGCGCTGGTCATGGAACACGCGGATGCGGCGGCAAAGCGGTACAGCGTACCGCAGTGCGGCAAATGGCTCCAATCCTGCCTGCCGGACGCCGGCGCCGCGGCGCTCGGGGAGGCGTCTCAGCGCGGTCGCGACAGCGGCAGGGCCGCCGCCAGCCAGACCAGCCAGCAGGCGAAGGCGAGCCGTTGTGCCATCGGCGCCGGCAGCGTGCCCTGCAGGGCAAACGCCGCCAGCGCGGCCAGCACGCCGCAGCCCAGGGCCACTGTGCCCAAGGCCCGGCCATGCGCCTGGCGCAGATGGGACACGCCCAGCAGCACGGTGCCGGCGACGAAACCCAGCACCCAGATCATCCAGGCGCTCGCATGCAGCTGGCTGGCGGGCCCGTGCAGGTCATCCACGTCCAGTGGCAGCAGCCCCATCGCGGCAAAGGCCAGACCGGCCAGCAGCAGCATCTGGCTGCCGACCCGCGGCGCCCAGCCGGCGGTCGTGGGCAGGCCGCGGCGCAAGCGCTCAGCCACCACCACGGCTAGCACGCCGGGCAGCACGAAACCCAGCAGATTGAAAGGCAGCGCATGCGGCACACCGCGCGCGCCCAGCAACGCCACCGGGTGGCGGGCCTGCGCATAACCCTCCAGGCCGGCACCGAAGCCGGCCACAGCCAGGACGAATACGACGGCCGCAAGCAGCCCCAACCAACGATCAAGCCGGACCACGGACATTGCGCGCAATCACCCGGAAAGGAATGGATCACCGCATTGTCGCGGCAGCGACGCGATGCGCCAAGCGCCGCGCATTTCAGATCATTTCGATATCCGCGCGCGCCTCCTCCAACGATGCTCGCGGAGTGGCAGTTCTGCCATGCAGGGAATTCCCCCATGATCCGACGCATCCTCGCCGCCGCGCTCAGCCTGGGCCTGGCCAGTGCTGCCCAGGCAGCCGAGTTCAGCTGCTTCGCCAGGGTCGGCCCGCCCAGCGCCGGCCAGAACAGCAGCATCCTGATGGGCAGCGTCAGCGCCGGCGGCCTGCAGGCGGCCGAGGCCGAGTACCACCGGCGCACCTCGACCAGCAAGCCGGTCAGCGCGGGCAGGTGGGTGATCCACGAGCTGTACTGCATGCCGCGCTCATGAGGGTGTCACGGCGGGCCTGCGGGCCCGCCAACACCACCTCGAGGGCGTACTCCGTGATGGCAGGGTTGAGACCGACATCGATCGTCACCATAGAATCGGTCTCCAGATGCCAAGCGATGCCTCCCCCATGACCGAGACGACCTACGTATTCGACGCCACCACTGCGACCTTCGAGGCCGAAGTCCTGCAGAAGTCGCTGCAGACGCCGGTGCTGGTCGACTTCTGGGCCACCTGGTGCGGGCCGTGCAAGACCCTGGGCCCGATGCTGGAAAAGCTGGCTGCCGAGTACAACGGTGCCTTCGAGCTGGCCAAGGTCGATGTCGACAAGGAACAGCAGATCGCTGCGGCCTTCCAGATCCGCTCGGTGCCGACCGTGTTCCTGGTCAAGGGCGGCCAGCTGGTGGATGGCTTCCCCGGTGCCATTCCGGAAGGCCAGCTGCGTGAGTTCCTGGCCCAGCACGGCATTGTGCCGGCCGATGTCGGCGATGCGGCCCCTGAAGATGATGCCCCGCTGGACCCGCAGGCGCAGGTCGACGTACTGCGCGCGCAGATCGCCGCCGAGCCGGACAAGGATGAGCTGAAACTCGACCTGGCCCTGGCCCTGCTGCAGATCGGCGGCGTGGACGAGGCCGGCACCCTGATCGACGGCCTGCCGGCCAATCTGGCAACCGACGACCGCGCCGTGCGCGCCCGCGCCCGCCTGGCCTTCGCCGCCGCGCTGAAGGATGCCCCGGCGGCCGAGGTGCTGGAAGCCCGCATCGCCGCCGATGGCAAGGATCTCAAGGCCCGCCACCTGCGCGGCGTGCAGCTGCTGCTCGGCGGCCATGACGAGGCCGCACTGGCGCAGTTCCTGGAAATGCTGCGGATCGACCGTGGATTCGAGGAAGGCCTGCCACGCAAAGCCCTGATCGACGCCTTCAATGTGATCTCCGACGAGGACCTGGTGGGCCAGTACCGCCGCAGGATGGCGTCGCTGCTGTTCTGAACGGGAGCCCGCTCCGTTCAGAATCCCTGCACTGAACGCGGGCAATAATGCGCGCGCTGGCGGCCTTGCGGTCGCCGCGATCCGTTCGGGGGGATGAGGTCGGGGCCATGGGGTCTTGCAGCTGCACCCCCGCATTGCCGGGATTGCAAACTGTGACCGTCGTCCGCTCTCTGTCGTTCGCCATGCGTTTAACGGGCGCCCTGCTCTGCGCCCTCTTCCTGCTGCCTGCCATCGCCGGCGCCCAGGACTGGAACTACCGGGTCCGGCCCGGCGACACCCTGTGGGACCTGGGTGGGCTGTACCTGAAACCCTCGGTACGCTGGCAGCAGCTGCAGCAGCACAACCGCATCGACAACCCCTACCAGTTGCCGCCGGGCCAGCTGCTGCGCTTCCCGATCAGCTGGCTGCGCACCGAACCGGCGCCGGCCCGGGTGCTGTCCGTGCGCGGCAAGGTCGAGCTGTCCGGTGCCGATGGCACCGCGACCCGTGCCATCCAGGCCGGCGAGCAGCTGCATATCGGTGACACCGTGGAAACCGAAGGCGATTCCAGCATCACCCTGGAATTCGCCGATGCCTCGCGCCTGCAGCTGCGCGAATACTCGCGCCTGCGCCTGGACCAGCTGAGCCGCTACGGCCACACCGGCATGGTCGACACCCGCCTGCGCCTGCAGCAGGGGCGTGCCAGCAACCGGGTAACGCCAGCGCGCGGTCCGGCCTCGCGTTACATCATCGATGCGCCCACCGCGACCAGCAGCGTGCGCGGCACGGTGTTCCGGGTCAGCGCCGGGGATACCGGGCACGTCGGTGCCACCGAGGTCCTGCAGGGCAAGGTGCAGGTCGGCAACCCCCATGGCCAGCGCCTGGTCCGGCCGGGCCAGGCCACCCGCAGCAGCAGCGCCGATGCGGCCCCCGCTGCAGTCTCCGCACTGCTGCCGGCGCCGGCACTGCGCAATGACGCGCTGCGCCTGGCGCCGCTGCCGACCCTGCTTGCCTGGGAACCGGTCGCTGGCGCCGATCACTACCGGGTGGAAGTGGTGCAGGCGGCAACGCCGGAGATCCTGCTGTTCGCCGCCACCACTGCCGACACCCGGCTGGCGATCGGCGACCTGCCGCCCGGCCAGCTGCGCATCCTGTTGCGCGCGGTTGACGCACAGGGCGTCGAAGGCCTGGATGCCAGCGCCGATTTCGAGCTCGGTGACCAGCCACCGCCACCGCTGACGGTATCGCCGCTGCATGGGCAGACGATCAACAGCGACCGCCCGCGTTTCCGCTGGAGCCAGGCCCCCGGTGCGCGCAGCAGCGTGCTGCAGATCGCCGCCGAACCCGGCTTCCAGCAGCCATTGCAGGAGCAGGCCACCCATGCGACCGACCTGCGCCTGGCGCAACCGCTGCCGCCCGGCCAGTACTACTGGCGCGTGGCCTCGCGCGATGCCGGAGGCCACCAGGGCCGCTACGGCCAGGCGCTGCCGCTGCAGCTGAGCAATGAACCGGTGGACCCGGCCCTGCAGCCGCCCGAGGCCGCGCATGGCGAGCTCACCCTGCGCTGGCAGGCCGGCAGCGAAGGCCAGCGCTACCGGGTGCAGGTGGATCGCCGCGGCGACTTCAAGGCGCCGCTGGTCGACGAGACCGTGGCCCAGCCGCAGGTGAGCTTCAAGCGCCCGTGGAGCGGCACCCTGCACGTACGCGTGCAGTACGTCGACGATGACGGCCACGCCGGCGAGTTCTCCCCGGCCCAACAGATCCCGCTGCCATGCCGCCTGTGCTATGGCGCCGGTGGCGGTGCGCTGCTGCTCTGGTTGTTGTTGTGAGGCGCTCGCCGCTGCCATGGTCGAAGCGGATCCTGCTGGCCCTGCTGGCCGGCGTGCTGACCATCGTGGCCAGCCAGGGCCAATGGCTGTGGCGGCAGGACGAGGCGGCCTATGACGCGCTGGTCGGCAACTGGGACTACCGCCCCGACCCCAGCGTGCTGATCGTGGCCATCGACGAAGGCAGCCTGCAGCGTATCGGCCAGTGGCCCTGGCCGCGCTCGGTGCATGCCCGCCTGCTGGATCGCCTGACCGATGCCGGCGCCGAACGCGTTGCGCTGGACCTGATGCTGTCCGAACCCGACCGTCGCGACAGCCGCCAGGATGACGAGCTGGCGGCCGCGATCCGACGCAATGGCCGGGTGGTGCTGCCGGTGCTGGCGGCACCGGCGGCCGGCGACCGCATGGCCGAGGAAATGCTGCCGATCCCGCAGATCGCCGCCAGTGCCGCCGCGATCGGCCACACCGATGTCGAGGTGGATGGTGACGGCGTCGCCCGCGGCGTCTATCTGCACGCCGGCATCGGCAAGCCGCATTGGCCGGCACTGGGCCTGGCACTGGCCGACCTGCCTGCGGGTGCGGTACGCGGCCTGCCCGACCCCGACCCGGCGCTGGGCTCGCCCTATCAATGGCGTCGCGACGATTACGTCCGCGTGCGCTACGCCGGCCCGCCCGAGCGGTTGCCGCAGGTGTCCTATGCGGACGTGCTCGATGGCCACGTGGACATGGCGATGCTGCATGGCCGCCGCATCGTGGTCGGCATGACGGCGAGCGGCATCGCCCCTCGCCTGCTGACCCCGACCACCCGCGAATTCTGGATGAGCGGCAGCGAATACCAGGCCAACATCACCTCGATGCTGCTGCAGCACAAGCAGATCGATGTGCTGCCGCACGCGTGGCAGCACGCCATCGGCGGCGTGCTGGTGGCGCTGTGCGTGATCCTGCTCGGCCTGCGCCTGCCCTGGCTCGCCGCGCTGTGTTCATTGCCGATGCCACCGCTGCTGAGCTGGCTGCTGCTGCGCACCGGAGACCTGTGGTGGGCACCGGCCAGCGCGATGCTGGGCGTGGTGCTGGCACTGCTGGTCTGGGCGGTGTGGCGGATCTCGGCCTGGCACCGCCTGGCCAACCGCGATGCCCTCACCGGCCTGGGCAACCGCCTGCGCTTCGAGCAGTCACTGCAGCAGGAATGCGATGCCGCGCGGCGCAGTGGCAAGCCATTGAGCCTGGCGCTGATCGACGTCGACCACTTCAAGCGCCACAACGACCGCCATGGCCACCAGGTCGGTGACCGCGTGCTGCGTGATGTCGCCCGCCTGATCGGCGCGCATGCCCGTCGCCCGCGCGACATGGCAGCGCGCTACGGTGGCGACGAATTCGCACTGGTGCTGCCGGATACGCCGGCCGAGGGCGCGCGCCGGGTGATCGAGGACCTGATTGCCTGCGTGCGTGCACTGCCGGCGCCGGGCGATCGCAGCGATGACGGCGTCACGCTCACCATCGGTGTATTCACCCGCGTGCCCGACGGTGGCCTGCAGCCGCACCATTTCGTGGAGGGCGCCGACACCGCCCTGTACCAGGCCAAGGCCAACGGCCGCGACGGGTACATGATCGACGGCGGGACGTGACCCCGGGGTGCAACATACGCATGCGAATGGTTAGACTGGGCGCCTCGCCTCGCGCCCCGGACCCGCATGAACGCCCGCCTGTTCCGCTTCGGCATCAACCTCTGGCCGCCGTTCCTGTTCACCGGCATCCACGTCACCCGGATCACGCCCGATTACCGGCAGATCGACGTGGCGCTGCGGATGCGGCCCTGGAACCGCAATTACGTGGGCACGCATTTCGGCGGCAGCCTGTTCGCGATGACCGATCCGTTCTGGATGCTTGGCCTGCTGCACATCCTGGGCCGTGACTACTATGTGTGGGACCGGGCCGGTGCGATCGATTTCCTCAAGCCTGGCCGGGGCACGGTGCGCACCTCGTTCCGCATCGACGATGCATTGCTGGCTGAACTGCGTGCCGAAGCGGCCGGCGGTGAGAAGGTGCTGCGCTGGTTCAGCAACGATGTCGTCGACGAAAGCGGCGAGGTGGTCGCCCAGGTACGCAAGCAGGTCTACCTGCGGTTGAAGCCGCACGCACGCTGATCCAGTACGCGGGCGCTATCCTCTGCCTCCCTGCCATGGAGGCTCCGATGCGCCCGTATGCTCTCGCCACACTGCTGACCACCCTGCCCTTCGCCGCCCACGCCTTGGACCTGCCGCCGGTGCGGTATCCGACGCTGCCGGCACAGGCGGCCAATGCCGCCGGTTTCGTACCCCAGGGCTGGACGCTTGAATCGAGTGTCGAAGGCGATCTCGACCAGGATGGCCGCGCGGACCTGGTGCTGGTGCTGCGCCAGCAGGAGCCGCGCAACGTCATCGAGCACGATGGATTCGGACCCTCGCCGTACGACAGCAACCCGCGCATTCTCGCCGTGGCGTGGTCGCGCCCCTCCGGCTATGTGCTGGCGGTGCAGGACCACCAGCTGATACCGCGCCCGGACAATCCGGTGATGAGCGACCCGCTCGAAGACGGCAGCGTCAGCATCCAGCGCGGCACCCTGAAGGTCGCGCTGTTTTCATTCGCCAGCGCGGGAAGCTGGTCAATGGGCACGACCGCCTTCACCTTCCGCTGGCAGGACGATGCCTTTGCGCTGATCGGCTACGACCAGAATTCGGTGATGCGCAATTCCGGGCAGACCGAGTCGATGAGCGTGAACTTCTCTACCCGCAAGGTAAAGCGGAGCGAAGGCAGCATCGAGAACGACAAGGACAGCGTGCGCTGGGAGCCCCTGCACAGCCGTCGCCGCTGGACACTTCAGACCATCGGTGATGGCTGGGCATTCGATCCGCTGGCGGGCAGTGACTGAGCCGCTGATCAGTCGCGCGCAGCAGCGCCCGGGGCGTTCTCCATCACCAGCGGCACCGACAGCCATGGGCTCTCGTCGCTGCTGCGCGACGGTGAACGCCGCGGCACCTGCAGGCGGCGACCATCGGCCGACAGCTGCGGTGCCCGCACCGGCGAGCGGAACTGGGCAGGCAGGCGCTGCAGCGCATCCACCGGGTCCTCCGCCTGCTGCCGCAACCAGCGCTGCGCGCCGATCAGCCGCACCATCGCGGCGGCATCCTGGGTCCTTGACGAATAGGCGGGATAGACCGGGCGGGCGATATCGGTCAGCACGCACCCCATGATGTTCGACAGGCAGCCGAAGTCATGCTGCGGCGGTGCCGGAACCGGCAGCGGGCGATCCGCTTCCAGCGCGGCCATCGCCGCCGCGCCGCATGCCCAGCCCAGATTGCCCGCCGCGCGCGCCAGGGTGCTGCTGCGATCGAGTACCAGCACCCCGCCGAATTCCTGCGCCGAGGTTTCGATCGCGGCCCGGCTCATCGCGTACTCACCCTGCATCGCACGGCACAGGCTCTGTTCGGCAGCCAGCATCGGCTGCATCGCCTGCTCGCATTCCGCTGGCAGCGGATGGTCGGCCGGCAGCTCGACCAGCATGTCGGCCAGCAGCTGGGCATTGGCCTGCACCAGGCTGGTACCGATGATGCTCTCCACCAGGTAACTGCCGCCCGTCACCAGCCGGCGGCCCAGTTGCAGCCCACGGCAGCTGCCACGCAGCGCGCCATCGATATCGCCCTGCACATAGGCCAGCGCGCGCGCGCTGGTGGCATCGATCATCAGGCCATAGGTCGGCAGCGGCACCAGGATGCCGTCGCCCTTGGGCTGGAACGGCGATGCGAAGTGGTCCGCATCGGCCAGCTGGTCCAGGCGCACATGCAACTGCTGGTGGCCAGCGTGGGCATCAATGAAGCGCTGCGGGTCGGCGCGCACCTGGCCCAGGCAGTCGCTGGCGGTCGGTCCGCAGCTGGCCGCAGGCCGCGATCGCAGCTCGTCGCGGTCCTCTGCCAGCTGCGGTCCGGCGCCGCCATTGCCGCGCGGATCCGCCTCCCAACGCTGCACATCGCGGGCCAACGCCTGTTCGCGCTGGCGTGTGTCGAGATCGTCGAACGCGAGCGTCCACAGCAGCGCGAAGCCGTTGTGGCCGTGGACGGGCAGGCGGGCCTGCAAGCGCTGCTGGGCCTGCAGCCGCGATTCCGGCACCGGCCACATGCGCGAGGCGCACCACACCACGATGGCCAGCACCAGCAGGCCTGCCAGGGTCCAACCCAGTCCGCGCAGAATCTTCAACACAGCTTCCCTTCCATGTGCCGTTGCCGCAGTCGATTCCCCAGCGTAATCGACCGGCCGTGACCGCTACAATGCGCACATGTCGCTCGAAGCCCCCGCCCTGGTCCCCCGCCCCTCCCTGCAGCGCCTGTTCCTGACCGGCCTGCTCACCCTGCTGCCGATCTGGCTGACCTGGGTCGTGGTCAAGTTCGTGTTCGTGCTGCTGTCGGGCATCTCCAGCCCGTTGGTGGTGCCGCTTTCCGAGCAGATCGCGACAAGCTTCCCGCATTACCTCGGCTGGGTCCGTGCCGAGTGGATCCAGGACACCATCGCCCTGCTGGCCACCCTGCTGGTGATCCTGGCGGTGGGCGTGGCCAGCCGCCGCGTGCTGGGCCAGCGCCTGCTGCGCTGGGTGGGCGCGGTCATCAAGCGCATTCCGCTGGCCAGCATCATCTATGACAGCGCCAAGAAACTGCTGGACATGTTGCAGACCGAACCGGGCAGCACCCAGCGCGTGGTGCTGATCGACTTCCCGCACCGCGACATGAAGTCGGTCGGGCTGGTCACCCGCGTGATCAAGGAACACGGCACCGACCGTGAACTGGCCGCGGTGTACGTGCCAACCACGCCGAACCCGACTTCGGGTTACCTGGAAATCGTGCCGGTGGAGCTGCTGACCCCGACCGACTGGACCGTCGACCAGGCCATGAGCTTCATCATTTCCGGCGGCGCCGTCGCGCCGTCCAGCGTTCCGTTCACGCGCGCCGGCGATCGCAGCGAATGACCGCGGCGCCGATCGAGCGCCCGCTGCAGGACCGCGCGGTCCTGCTGTTCATCGTGTTGGCCGCGTTCTTCTGCGGCAACGCGGTGCTGGCCGAACTGATCGGGGTGAAGATCTTCGCGCTGGAAGACACCCTGGGCATCGATCCGTTGAACTGGAACCTGTTCGGCCAGACCGGCTCGCTCAGCTTCACCGCCGGCACCCTGCTGTGGCCGGTGGTGTTCATCATGACCGACACCATCAACGAGTTTTTCGGCAAGCGCGGCGTGCGCTTCATCTCGTGGCTGGCCGTGGTGCTGATCGCCTATGGCTTCCTGTTCGCCTTCGCGGCGATATCGCTGGCGCCGGCCAGCTGGTGGGTCACCTCGATGGACGGCCACGGCGTGCCGGACTACCAGGCCGCATTCGCAGCGGTGTTCGGCCAGGGCATGTGGACCATCGCCGGTTCACTGGTGGCCTTCCTGCTCGGCCAGTTGATCGACGTGGCGGTATTCCATCGCATCCGCCAAGCCACCGGCGAGCGCCACGTGTGGTTGCGTGCGACCGGGTCCACCGCGATCTCGCAGGTGGTGGACAGCTTCGTGGTGATCTGGATTGCCTTCGTGCTCGGCCCGCAGCACTGGCCGACCTCGCTGTTCCTGGCCGTCAGCAGCGTCAACTACATCTACAAGATGGGCTTTGCGATTGCCTTGATTCCGCTGCTGTACCTGATGCGGCGCGCGATCACCCGCTATCTGGGCGCAGACAGGGCCGCTGCGTTGCGCGCTGCTGCGGCGGCTGACTGAAGCCCCAGCGGCGGCAAGCTGACTGCGCCTTCACGCTGGCCGTACGCGGCCGGATCGTGCAAGCTCCACGGTCTGTGTTCCACGGAAGCTCCTGATGCCGCATCCCACCCGCGCCCTGGCCGCCGCCATCGCCGCGTTGTTCCTGTTCAGTGCCGTGCCGTCGGCCGAAGCAGCGAAGAAGAAGGCCAGCCGCCCTGCCGCCGCGCAGACCCGCCAGGCTGCCAAGCCCAAGGCCAAGCCCGCCCGCGCCACCGCGCCGGCGCGTGGCAGCTCGGCACGCCGCGCCGCGCCGCGCCCGGTCGCACCGGCCCGTGCCGTACCCAAGCAGGTACAGCTGGAACGCCTGTACGACGAATACTGGGATGCCTCGATGCGGTTGAACCCGCTGCAGGCCACCTTCCAGGGCGAACCCCGCTACAACGACCAGCTGCCCAACATCCTCTCCGCCGCCTGGCGCCAGCAGTCGCACGACTTCACCACGCAATGGCTGGGCAAGGTCGAGAAGCTCGGCAGTGACGGTCTGCAGGGCCAGGACCTGCTCAGCTACGAGATCTTCGTGCGCGACGCACGCGCCTCGCTGGCCGCCGAGCGCTACCCGAGCTGGATGATGCCGATCAGCCAGTACTACAACATCGGCAGCATCATGGCGATCCTCGGTGCCGGCGCCGGCGCGCAGCCGTTCAACACCGTGCAGGACTACGACACCTGGTCGCGCCGTTCGCTGGGCATTCCCGAGCTGTTCGACCAGGCCATCGACAACATGCGCCAGGGCATGAAGGCCGGCGTGGTACAGCCGCGCGACCTGATGGAAAAAGTGCTGCCGCAGCTGGATGCAGTGATCAAGCCGACCGCCGAGGAAAGCATCTTCTGGTCGCCGATCCGCACCATGCCGAACACCATCCCGGCTGAGGACAAGGCGCGCATCAGCGCCGAGTACAAGCGCATGATCGAACTGCGCATCATGCCGGCCTACCGCGCCCTGCGCGGCTTCATCGCCACCGAATACCTGCCCGCCACCCGCGCCAGCAGCGGTCTGGGCGCACTGCCCGATGGCCAGGCCTGGTACGCCAACCTGATCGTGCAGACCACCGCCAGCGACCAGACCGCCGCGCAGCTGCACGCGCTGGGCGAACAACGCGTGCAGGAACTGCAGGCCCAGATCGCCACGGTGATGAAGGATGCCAAGCTGCGCGGTACCCCCACCAAGCTGCTGCGCAGCATGCGCAACGACCGCCAGTTCCAGTACGGCGATGCCAACGCGCTGATCAACCGCTACCGCCAGGTGCAGCAGCAGGTCAACGCACGCCTGCCGCAGGTGCTGGATACGATGCCGAAGGCGCCGCTGGACGTACGCGCGGTGGAACCGGAGCGCGCACTGACCGCCGCTGCCGCGGCCTACCAGCCGGCACTGCCCGGGCAATCCGCGGTGCTGTACGTGAACACCCGCGACCTGCCCAGCCGCAAGCGCTGGAACGTGCCGGTGCAGTACCTGCATGAAGCGATCCCAGGCCACCACGTGCAGCTGGGCCTGCAGCAGGAGCTGGCCAAGCTGCCGCGCTTCCGCCGCCTCGGTGGCGATCTTGCCTTCGTCGAAGGCTGGGGCCTGTACGCCGAAACGCTGGGCGAAGACCTGGGCATCTACACCGATCCCTACGACCGCATCGGCTACCTGTACTCGCGCCTGCTGCGCGCCGCCCGCGTGGTGGCCGATACCGGCGTGAACGCCCAGGGCTGGAGCAAGCAGCAGGCCGTCGCCTACCTGCAGAAGACCGTGGACATGAGCAGCGACGATGCCAACGCCGAAGTCGAGCGGATCATGGCCCAGCCCGGCCAGGCGCTGTCCAACGTGGCTGGCCTGACCACCATTGTTGCCCTGCGCGACAAGGCCAAGGCACGCCAGGGCGCCGCCTTCGACCTGCGCCGCTTCCATGCCGAACTGCTGAAGGACGGCTCGATGCCGCTGGATGTGCTGGACCGCAAGATGGAGCGCTGGATGGTTCAGCCCGCCAGCGCCACGCCCGCCCCGTCACCCTGACCCTTCCGGAGCCGCCATGCGTCCTGCCGTCGCCCTGTTCGCCGTCGTGCTGGGCCTGCTGCCGCTGGCCACCTCCGCCGCTCCGGTGCTGACCCCACCGGATGCGGGCATCGACGGCCTGATGCAGGCCTACGACGGCCAGGTGCCCGGCGCCGCCGTACTGGTGCTGCATGACGGAAAGCCGGTATTCCGCCGCGGCTATGGCCTGGCGGTGGTCGAGGACGGCACCGCGGTCACCGCGGCCAGCAACTTCCGGCTGGCCTCGGTCAGCAAGCAGTTCACCGCTGCGGCGGTACTGCTGCTGGTGGAAGATGGCCGGCTCGGGCTGGATCAACCTGCCCGGCAATGGCTGCCCGAACTGCCACCGGCTGCCGCCGCCATCACCATCCGCCAGCTGCTCTCGCACACCGGTGGCCTGCTCGACTACGAAGACCTGATGGACCCGGCCGACAGCCGCCAGGTGCACGACGCCGATGTACTGACCCTGCTGTCGCACCAGGACCGGCTGAACTTCGCGCCCGGCACGCAGTACCACTACAGCAACAGCGGCTATGCGCTGCTGGCACTGATCGTCGGACGTGCCTCCGGCCAGGATTTCGCAGCCTTCCTGCAGCAGCGCATCTTCCGCCCACTGGGCATGGCGCACACCGTGGCCCACCAGGACGGCGTCGATACCATCGCCGCACGCGCCTATGGCTACAGCTGGATCGATGGCCGTTGGCAACGCACGGACCAGAGCACCACCAGCGCCGTGCTCGGCGATGGCGGCATCTATTCCTCGCTGGACGACCTGGCCCGCTGGGATGCGGCGCTGTACGACGACCGCCTGCTGTCGAAGGCCTCGCGCCGCGCGATGTTCAGCCCGGCCACGGCAACACCCGAACCGGACGTACCGCACTACGGCTTCGGCTGGCGCCTGAATGGCCCGGTGCAATGGCACAGCGGCGAGAGCATCGGCTTCCGCAACGTGATCGTGCGCCACCCGGAGAAGCACCTGACCGTGATCGTGCTGACCAACCGCAACGACCCCGAACCCTATCCGCTGGCGCTGAAGATCGCCCAGCGCTGGCTGGACACCCTGCAATGACCCGCGATGCCGACGCCCTGCTGGGCATCCACCACGCCGCACTGATCTGCAGCGACTACGCACGCTCGAAGGACTTCTACGTGCGCATCCTCGGCCTGCGCGTGCTGGCCGAGAACCACCGCAGCGCGCGCGATTCCTGGAAGCTGGACCTGGCCCTGCCCGACGGCGGGCAGCTGGAACTGTTCTCCTTCCCCTCCCCGCCGCCCCGGCCCAGCCGCCCGGAAGCCCAGGGCCTGCGCCACCTCGCGTTCTGCGTGGCCGCGCTGGAGCCATTCATCCAGCGCCTGGCCGCGCATGGCGTGGCGTGCGAGCCGATCCGCGTGGACGAGTACACCGGCCGCCGCTTCACCTTCTTCGCCGACCCCGACGACCTGCCGCTGGAGCTGTACGAAGTCGGTTGACGCCCCCGGGCGTCACCGGAAACGCCATCCACGCATGGCGTGGATCTACCGTGTCGACCAAGGTCGACACCTACCCACAGCACACGGAACCTGTCGAAGGCGGGGTGGGTCCGGTTGCGGGGGTGTCCGCGGCATGGATGCCGCGGCCAAGCCCCCAGGGACGGGTTCACGGCGTCCCCCGCAACCGGACCCACCCCGCCATACCGCGGAATGCTGGCTGTTGCTGTTGAGGTTGCCGGCCAGCGGCCGGCACTACCGCGGGTGCAGGGCGCAGCCCTGCAAAGCCCCCCTTCCCCATACCCCGCCGAATGGGTATACAGTCGACCCATGCCGGCAGCGTGCCGGAATGAACCCTGGGAGGGGACCATGCGCAACACCTTCAAGACCCTGCTGCTGGCACTGCCGCTGTGCCTGGCCGCCCTGTCGGCCCAGGCCGCCGACGGCGCCGCCGGCCGCTGGAAGACCATCGACGACAAGACCGGCAAGGTGAAGTCGATCGTCGAGATCACCGAGGCCGCCAACGGCACACTGACCGGCAAGGTGGTCGACATCCTGCACTCGGACAAGGGCCCCAACCCGGTCTGCGATGGATGTGAAGGCGCCAACAAGAACAAGCCGGTGAAGGGCATGACCATCCTCTGGAACCTGAAGGCCGACGGCGCCAACAAGTGGTCCGGCGGCACCATCCTCGACCCGGCCAACGGCAAGACCTACAAGTCGAAGATGGAGCTGCAGCCGGGTGGCACCAAGTTGGACGTGTCCGGCTGCATCGCCTTCATCTGCCGCGCGCAGACCTGGCAGCGCGAATAAGCGCCCCCGTTCCCGCTTCATCCCCGTGACCCGGCCCCGGCCGGGTCACCTCGTTGCGGGCATGCGATACTCTGCGGTTCCCCTCGGCTTCACCCCGCGACCATGACCCGTACCGCGCTCGTCACCACCGCCCTGCCCTACGCCAACGGCCCGCTGCATCTGGGCCACCTGGTCGGCTACATCCAGGCCGACATCTGGGTGCGTGCGCGGCGAATGAGCGGCGGCAAGGCCTGGTTCGTCTGCGCCGACGACACCCACGGCACGCCGATCATGCTGGCTGCGGAAAAGGCCGGGGTTACCCCGGAAACCTTCATCGCCAACATCCAGGCCAGCCACGAACGTGACTTCGCCGCCTTCGGCGTGGCCTTCGACCATTACGACTCGACCAACTCGGCGGCCAACCAGGCGCTGACCGAGCAGTTCTACCTGAAGCTGGAAGCGGCCGGCCACATCAGCCGCCGTTCGGTGGCGCAGTTCTACGACCCGGCCAAGGGCATGTTCCTGCCCGACCGCTACGTCAAGGGCATCTGCCCGAACTGCGGCAGCCCCGACCAGTACGGCGACAACTGCGAAGTCTGCGGCGCCACCTATGCGCCGACCGACCTGAAGGAGCCGCGTTCGGTCATCTCCGGTGCCACGCCGGAAATGCGCGATTCGGAGCACTTCTTCTTCGAGGTGGGCCACTTCGATGCGTTCCTGCGCGAATGGCTGGCCGGCGATGTCGCCCTGCCGGGCGTGAAGGCCAAGCTCGGTGAGTGGCTCAATGCCGAAGGTGGCCTGCGCGCGTGGGACATCTCGCGCGATGCGCCGTACTTCGGTTTCCAGATTCCCGGCCAGCCGGGCAAGTACTTCTACGTCTGGCTGGATGCGCCGATCGGCTACCTGTCCAGCTTCCAGACCTTGTGCGGCAAGCTCGGCGAGGACTTCGAAGCGCACCTGCGTGCCGGCACCAGCACCGAGCTGCACCACTTCATCGGCAAGGACATCGTCAACTTCCACGGCCTGTTCTGGCCGGCGGTGCTGCACGGTACCGGCCACCGCGCGCCGACCCGCCTGCACGTCAACGGCTACCTGACCGTGGACGGCGCCAAGATGAGCAAGTCGCGTGGCACCTTCGTGATGGCCCGTACCTTCCTCGATGCCGGCCTGGAGCCGGAAGCGCTGCGCTATTACTACGCCGCCAAGTCCGGCGGCGGCGTCGACGATCTCGACCTGAACCTGGGTGACTTCATCGCCCGCGTCAACGCCGATCTGGTCGGCAAGTTCGTCAACCTGGCCAGCCGCTGCGCCGGCTTCATCAGCAAGCGCTTCGACGGCCTGTTGGCCGCGCAGCTGCCCGATGCGGCGCAATACCAGCGCTTCGTCGATGGCCTGGCGCCGATCCGTGAAGCCTACGAGCGCAATGACCCGGCCGCGGCGATCCGCCTGACCATGACCCTGGCTGACGAAGCCAACCGCTACATCGACGACGTCAAGCCGTGGGTCATCGCCAAGCAGGAAGGTGCCGACGCACAGCTGCAGGCCGTATGCAGCCAGGGCCTGAACCTGTTCCGCGTGCTGGTCACCGCACTGAAGCCGGTGCTGCCGGCCACCGCCGCGCAGGCCGAGGCCTTCCTGGCCGCGCCGGCAAACGACTGGACCGACCTGGTGCAGCCGCTGCTGGGCCACCGCATCACCGACTACACCCCGCTGTTCACCCGTATCGACCCGAAGAAGATTGACGCCATGATCGACGCCTCCAAGGACACCCTGCAGCCGGCCGCCGCTGCCGCCCCCGCCGCCAAGACCGATGCGGTCAAGCCGGCCGCACCGGCACCGGCCAAGGAAGAAGCCAAGAGCACCGACGCCCCGGCCTACATCGGCATCGACGATTTCGCCAAGCTCGACCTGCGCATCGGCAAGGTGCTGGTGTGCGAGTTCGTGGAAGGCTCGGACAAGCTGCTGCGCTTCGAACTGGACGCCGGCGAACTGGGCAAGCGCCAGATCTTCTCCGGCATCCGTGGCAGCTACGGCGAGCCGGAAGCCCTGGTCGGCCGCAGCGTGGTGTTCATCGCCAACCTGGCCCCGCGCAAGATGCGCTTCGGCCTGAGCGAAGGCATGATCCTGTCGGCCGGTTTCGACGGCGGCGCGCTGGCGCTGCTGGACGCCGACAGCGGCGCACAGCCGGGCATGCCGGTCCGCTGATGCCCGCAGCGGGCGCGGTTATCGCCGCGCCCGCCGGCAGCACCGGCCACCGGACGCAACGCGATGGGAAGCAACGGAATGGAACTGGCGCTGTTCGACTTCGACCACACCGTGACCACCTGCGATACCTATGGCCGTTTCCTGCGCCGCGTGGCCACGGCCGAACAGCTGGCGCAGGCGTGGTGGAAGGTCGGCCCGTGGCTGGCCGCGTACAAGCTGAAACTGATCTCGGCCGAACGCATCCGTGCACGCGTCACCCGCCTGACCTTCAGCGACCGCCACAGCGATGACATCGCCACGCTGGCGGCCGGCTTCTCGCGTGAGTTCCTGCCCGAGGTTGTGCGCCCGGAGATGCTGGAACAGATCCGCTGGCACAAGGAACAGCAGCACACCGTGGTGATCGTGTCCGGCTCGCTGGACCTGTACCTGCGGCCGTGGTGCGAGCAGCTGGGCCTGCAGCTGATCTGCAACCGGCTGGAAAGCCAGGACGGCCGCCTGACCGGTCGTTATGCCGGCGGCGACTGCGGCCCGCGCAAGGTCGAGCACATCCGCCGCCAGTTCGATCTGTCGCGCTACGTGCGCATCCATGCCTACGGTGACAGTTCAGAAGACAAGCCGATGCTGGCGCTGGCGCACGAGCGCTGGTTCCGTGGCAAACCCCTGAAGTAATCCCAACGCGCAGCCTTCGCCACGCATGAGCCTGATCCCGCCCCTGACCGAACGCCTCGACCGCCTGCTGCCGCAGACCCAATGCGGGCAATGCGGCTACGACGGCTGCCGCCCGTACGCGCAGGCGATGGCGCGCGGCGAGGCGGGCGTGGACCGCTGCCCGCCGGGCGGCGATGCCGGCGCGCGCGCACTGGCGCAGGTACTGGGCGTGCCCGCCATTCCGTTTGATCGTTCGCGTGGCGAACACAAGGCGCCGCAGGTGGCGCTGATCGTGGAAGCCGACTGCATCGGCTGCACCAAGTGCATCCAGGCCTGCCCGGTGGACGCCATCGTCGGCGGCGCCAAGTACATGCACACGGTCATTGCCGATCTGTGCACCGGTTGCGAGCTGTGCATTCCACCGTGCCCGGTGGATTGCATCGAGTTACTGCCCCTGTAACAGGGGTCAGATCCCTTTCCGCAGGAAAGGGATCTGACCCCATCCCGCGGTTACGGCACCGCTGCCGTCACCACGATCTCGACCTTCCACTCGGCATGGGCCAGCTTGGCTTCGAACGTAGCGCGGGCCGGGGTCGCGCCCTCGACCACCCACTCGTCCCATGCCTTGTTCATGCCGTCGAAGTCGGCGATGTCGGCCAGGAACACTTCCGCGCGCAGCACGTGCTGGCGATCACTGGCGACCAGCGCCAGCAGCTTGTCGATCTCCGCCAGCACCTGCCGGGTCTGCCCGGTGATGTCCTGGCTGGTGTCTTCCGGAATCTGGCCGGAGAGATAGGCGACCTTGTTGTACACGGTCATTTCGGACATGCGCGGTCCGACGTCGTAACGCTCCATCATGGGCGTGGCTCCTGCGGGTGATCAGGCCTGCATTGTCCTCCAAACCGGTCAACGGTGGGTGCACGGGTCCCCCGCGCGACACGTCACTACCGGGCTCCGACACACCCGCTGGTCAAATGGCGGCGACAGGCGCACGATGCGCCACGCCCGCGTTGACACCGCACTCGCCCCCCCTGACGCACCCTTGCGCCGATGACCCCAGCCACCGACCCCGCCACCGCTTCCTCCACCCCGGCATGGAAGCGGGTCCTCACCATCGTCGTTCCCCTGCTGATCCTCTCGCTGGCCCTGCATGGCCTGGCCGGTGAATTCGATGAGCACGGCTACCGTGCCATCCGCCAGGCGTTCCGCCAGCTCAGCGGCGCCCAGATCGCGCTCACCGTGGTGCTCGGCCTTGCCAGCTACGCCTGCCTGATCGGCTTCGATGCCATCGGCCTGCGCCGCAGCGGCATCCGTGTGCATCCGGCGCGCATCGGCATCACCGCCTTCCTCGCGCACACGCTGGGCCAGACCGTGGGCTTTGCCGCGTTGACCGGTGGCGCAGTGCGCCTGCGCGGCTACCGCAGCGCCGGCCTCGACCTGGCGCAGATCGGCCAGGTGGTGCTGATGAGCACGCTCGGCTTCGTGTTCGGTGCGTGGCTGCTGATCAGCCTGGCGTTGTGCATGGAACCGGCGGCAGCGGCGTTGGCATTGCCATTGAATCCCGATGCCGTGCGCATCGTCGGCATCGTCGCCCTGCTCGCCTATCTGGGTACCGTGCTGCTGGTCGGCCGCGATGGACGGCAGTTCAGCGTGCTCGGCCATGCGTTGTGGCTGCCCGACCGCCGCACCATGATCGGCGTCACCGTGCTCAGCGTGATCGAGCTGGTGCTGGCCAGTGCCGCGTTCTACGTGCTGCTGCCGGACTCCACGCCGACCGGCCTGCCCGGCTTCGTCGGCCTGTACCTGGTGGCGGTGCTGGCCGGCCTGGTCTCGACCGTGCCGGCCGGCCTGGGCGTGTTCGAGTGGAGCCTGTTGAAGCTGCTGCCACAGGTGGCACCGGCGGCGGTGCTGGCGGCGGCGCTGATCTACCGCGTTACCTACTACGTGCTGCCGCTGGTGCTGGCCACCCTGCTCGCACTTGCGCCTGCCCTGCGGCAGCCGTTGCAGGCCAGCGCCGGGGCAACCCGCGCCGGCTGGAACGCGCTGCGCCCATGGCTGCCGCAGATCATCGCGCTGGCGGTGTTCAGCATCGGCGCGGCGCTGGTCATCGACGGCACGCTGCCGACGCCGCGCCGTCACCTGGTGAACGCCTCGCTGCCGATCCTGGAAACCTCGCACCTGATCGGCAGCCTCAGCGGTGTCGCGCTGCTGCTGATCGGCCAGGGCCTGGCCCGGCGTAGCCACGCGGCGTGGATGCTGGCGATGGCGGTATGCGTGATCACCCCACTGCCGCTGTGGCTGCGTGGTGGGCAACTGTTGATCGCGGTCTCGGCAGTGCTTGTGGCGATGGCACTGTGGGCCGCGCGTCGCGAGTTCTACCGCCAGGGTGCGCTGCTGGACGAAGCCTGGTCGTGGCCGTGGCTGCGCAACCTCGGCCTGGTGCTGGTGGCGGTGACCTGGCTGCTGTTCTTCACCTACAGCCATGTCGAATACCAGAACGAGTTGTGGTGGCAGTTCGCGGTGTCGGGCAACGCACCGCGCGCGTTGCGTGCACTGCTGGTGGTGGCCATCGCACTGGTGATGTTCGGCCTTGCGCGGTTGCTGCACAGCACGCGCAGCCCACTGCAACCCGCCGACGAAGCCACGCTGCAGTCATTGGCACCGGTGCTGGCCGGCGCTACCGATACCCAGGCCTGCCTGGTGCTGACCGCCGACAAGGCGGTGCTGCGCGATGATGCAAAGCAGGGCTTCGTGATGATGCAGCGCTACGGCGGTTCGCTGATCGCGATGGGCGATCCGGTCGGCCCGCCGGAGGTCGCCCGCGCACTGATCTGGCGCTTCCGCGAGGAAGCCGACCGGCTCGGCCTGCGCCCGGTCTTCTACCAGGTCGGCGAGACCTACTGGCAGACCTACCTTGACCTCGGCCTGGGGCTGGTCAAGCTGGGCGAAGAAGCGATGGTGCCGCTGCACGACTTCGGCCTGGAAGGCCGCGAACGTGCAGACCTGCGCCAGGCCTGGAACCGCGGCAAGCGCAGCGGCCTGTCGTTCCGCGTGGCGCCGGTGGAGGAGATTCCCAGCCTGCTGCCACGCCTGCACGCGATCTCCAACGCATGGCTGGAAGACAAGGCCGGCGACGAAAAGGGCTTCTCGCTGGGCAGCTACGACCCGGACTACCTGGTGCGCTTCCCGGTGGCGCTGGTCGAGGCCGAAGGCCAGATCGTGGCGTTCGCCAACCTGTGGCAGGCACCGGCCGGTGCCGAGCTGTCAGTGGACCTGATGCGCCACGTCAACGAGGCGCCGAAGGGCACGATGGACTTCCTCTTCATCGAGCTGTTCCTGTGGGGCCGCGCGCAGGGCTACGCACGCTTCTCGCTGGGCATGGCGCCACTGTCCGGGCTGGCACAGCATCGCCTGGCCGGCCGCTGGAACCGCCTGGCCGGCCTGCTGGCGCGGCACGGCGAACGCTTCTACGGGTTCAGTGGCCTGCGCCGCTTCAAGTCGAAGTTCGACCCGCAGTGGCGGCCACGCTATCTCGCTGCGCCGGGTGGCATGCACCTGCCGGCGGCGCTGCTCGATGCCACGCGCCTGATCTCGCTGGACCCGCGGCGCAACTGAGGCCGCGGTAGCGTCGGGCATGGCTCGACGCTACCGCGGCTCGTTCTGGTGGGTGCGAACCGTTGGTTCGCACGCTCTCCGGTTCACGCCCCGCCCTTGAGGATCACTTCGGCCAGGCGGTCGTAATCACCATTGAAGTGATGGTCGCCGGGCAGCTTCACCTTCTGCACGCCGTCGTTGGCCGGCAGGCCGGGGCACAGCGCGTCATCGTCGTCCTGGCCGTACACGCACAGCGTCTTGCCAGTCGGGAGTCTGGCCACTTCCGGCGCGATCGGCAGGCCGTCGCCGCCACCGCCCAGCCAGTTGCTGACGTGGAATTCGAAGTCGGCCTTCTTGCCTACCGACAGCAGCACGATACGGTCCAGCGCCGCACGGGTATCGGCGTCGAGCTGGTTGATGGTCGCCGGCAGCACGTCGGCGCCCTGCGAGAAACCGATCAGCATCACCTTGTCGCGGTGCCACTGCTGGCGGTAGTGGTCGATGATCTTCTGCAGGTCAGCAGCGAAGCCCTTCGGCGTGCGCTCGCTCCAGAAGTAGCGCAGCGAGTCGATGCCGACCACCGCCACGCCATGCTCGTTGAGCGACGATGCCACGTCCTTGTCCAGGCCGGCCCAGCCACCATCGCCGGAAACGAACACGGCCAGCGTGTCGCCGTTGCCGGTCGCCGGTACTTCCACCACCGGCAGGCCCTTCAGCGCGGCCGGCGGCGGTGCCAGGCTGACGCCCGCCTGCGCACCCATCACCCGTGCCGCAGCCACCAGGCCCGGTGAGGCATCACCACGCGCGGTGCGCTTGAACTCGCGCGCCATCGCGACCTGCTGCACGAACCCGTTGGCCTCACCCACCTTGCAACCGTGATCACCGGCTGCACTCAACCACGGGAAGTTCAGTTCGGCGGGTTGCAGCGTGTTGCGCTTCACACCATCGCCGCAGACCATGCGCTCGTGGTTGTGGTCCGGGCAGAAGCCGGTGGTGAGCAGACCGGCGAACACCTGGGTGTCGGCCTGCGCGGCCAGCGAGTAGGCCATTTCTGCACCTTCGCCATCGCCGCCGACCAGCGGCAGGTGGTAGCCGGGCAGATGCAGGGAGGCCTGCAGCCAGCGCGAGAAGTTCTCGACGTCGCCGGAGCCGAACGAACAGGTGGGGTCGCCCTCACGCTTGAGCACCCCGCGCAGGTGCGCGATGTCCACGGCTGCGACCATCGCGCCATCGGCACGCAGGGCCTCGATCGGCAGACGGCTGGTATCGCCGCCGGCGGAAGGTTCATGGAACCAGATCACCACCCGCTGCGGCGTTCCCGATGGCATGTGCACCGGAATCTGTTCGAACCGTCCGTGGCTGAACTGCTGCACGGTCGCTGCCGCGGTTGCCGGCAGTGCGGCCAGCGCCAGCACCACACCCATTACCCTGACCAGCCCTGCACGCTTCATATCGCAGCCCCGATGGAATGCGCACACGATACGCTGCCTCCACGTGCACGGCACGTACCGGTGCAGGCCGTTGGGCTTTCAGCAGGCCGCGGCGCGACGACTGCGTCGATACAGCGCCAGTGCCAGATACAACAGCCAGCCCACGATCACCACGATCACCACTTTCTGCCCCAGCCCGCGCGGCGGCCCGCCACGCCACAGCACGTGCAGCCACAGCAGCACGAAGGCCAGCCAGGCCCAGCCCCAGAGCAGGCCAGCGGCGGATTGCCAGCCCCGTTCGCGGCGCAGGTACCAGGCCTGCAGCAGCATGCCGACGCTGGCGCACAGGAACGCGGTGTTGGCCGCCAGCCCATGGATGAACGGTGCCAGCAGCGGCGTGGCTTCGGGCAGCCAGCTGTCGCCGATGGCGACCGTGGCCAGGCCCAGTGCCGAGACCGTGAACAGCAGCGGCGCCGCCGCGCTGCGCCGCGGGCCGATGCTACAGCGATAAAGGGCGATGCCGAGCAGGGCAATCGCCAGCGCCAACAGGCAGTAGGCCGCGCGCAACGCCAGCCCCCACGGCCCGTGCAGGTAGAGGCTGAGCGTGGCACGCACCCAATCCAGATCGGTGCGCGCGAACTGGGTCCACAGCGCGGTGGCCACGAATAGCAGCAGCGCCACCAGCGCCAGCAGCGCCGCCGGACGCGCGCGGCTCATGCGGACGCCTCCGGGTGCCGCGCCTGCCATTCGGCCAACGCCTTGCGATAGCGCTGCAGCTCATCGGCATACAGATCCAGCACGCACAGCGGGCAACCGCTGCCGCAGCATTCGTTGGGACCGGGCTCTTCGGGCGGCATCGGACGGGGATCGGGATCAGGGACGGACACGATTGGAAGCGGCGATCGATGGAAACGGGCACCAGTGTACCGGGCCGGCTCAGTGGTCCAGCTGGCGGCGCAGGTTGTCGCGCGCGGCCGCGTCGAGGCGCTGGTGGAAGAATTCGCTGAGGAAGATGCGCGGTGCGCGCAGCAGGCCCTGCAGGAAACGGCGGCGACCGGCGCGATACAGGAAGCCCGGCACCACGCCCTTGTACTCCTCGGCCACGCCACGGTCATACGCGGCGAACACCGGTTCCGGCGCGGCCAGGATCGCCATGTCGCAGTCCAGGAACAACGCGGCCTCGGCATCGACATCGTCCGGGCCGAGCGCGCCATGGCGGGCGGTCAGCAGGATCAGCTGCTCGACCCGGGCGGCATCGACGGCGACGAGTTCCGGCGCCTGCGCGATCGCCTGCAGGGCCAGCTGCGCCGAACGCGCCTCGTTGTCCTTTCGCCCCGCCACGTAGATCGCATCGTGGTAGAGCACGGCCAGGTAGACCTCGGCCGGCTGCTGCCAGCCGGGGCCGTCGGCAACCTCCTGGCAGTGCTGCAGCACCGCGCGCACGTGGCCGAAGTGGTGGTAGGCCCGTGGCGGCGTTGCATAGCTGTGCTGCAGCGCCTGCCACTGCGCCGGAGCAAGCGTCAGCGGGGAGAAGTCCATGCCTGGATCATCCCGCCTGCGCCTGTGGCGGGCAAGCTGGCGGTTTTTTCACCACACCCTCACAACGCCCTTTCCACGGGGCCGCAACGCGGTTGTCCACAGCTTTGTCGAGCGCTGGTCCACACCGGCTGTGGATGAACGCGCGGACCGACCAGCGGTCACTGCAGCGGTGCGCGCACAGGTCTACACTCGCCTCAGGCGGGAGCGCCCGCCGCTGCCGGGAGCCGTCATGTACCGTCCTGCCGCCCGATCCGTTCTGCTGGCACTGGCCGCACTGGCCGCACCGTCCGCGATCGCACTGAACCCTGCCGCGACCGAAGCCCCCACGGTGGTTGCCAGCACCGCCGCGCCGACGATTCCGACGCCGCAGCAGGTGTTCGCGATTCCAACGGCGATGCGCGACATGCTGCGCACGCAGGTGATCAATCGCAGCTACTCGCGCGAGCAGCGCCTGCAGGCGCTGGTGGAAATGATCTTCGACCGCCACGGCCTGGACCTGCAGTACGACGCCGACGCGACCCTCACCGTCAGCGAAATCTGGCAGCAGCGGCGCGCCAACTGCCTGGCCTTCACCCTGATGTTCGTCGCGCTGGCACGCGAAGCCGGCATCCAGGCGCGCGTGCAGGAAGTCGGCCAGGTGGTGTCGTGGTACCAGGACCAGGCCCAGGGCCTGGTCTACAGCGTCGGCCACGTCAATGCCGGGGTCGGCTTCGCCGGCCGCTTCGCCACCGTCGATCTGGATCGCAACGTGCTGTACGACCGCCGCGGGCCGCTGCCGATCAGCCAGGCAAGGGCATTGGCACACTTCTACAACAACCGCGGCGCGGAACGCATGGCCAGCGGCGACCTGGTGGGTGCACGCATCTTCTTCAATGCCGCGCTGGCACAGGACAACAGCTTCGCCGCCACCTGGAACAACCTGGGCGTGCTGGAAAACCGTACGGGCGATACCGCCGCCGCGCGCCGGGCACTGGAAACGGCGCTGCGACTGGACGGCCGCCAGGACGCTGCACTGACCAACGCCAGCACGTTGTACCGAAAGCTGGGCATGGTCGTGCAGGCGCAGGCGCTGGAGCAGCGGCTGCAGTCGGTGCAGCGCGAGGATCCGTTCGCGCAGTACATGCTCGGCGCCGAAGCCGAACGCGCCGGCCAACTGGATCAGGCGATCCGCTATTACCGGCAGGCCGTGCGCCTGTACGACACCGCACACCAATTCCACTTCGGGCTGGCGCGGGCCTATTTTCTGGCCGGCCAGTTCAAGCGCGCCGATCGTGAACTGCTGCGCGCGCAGGAGCTGGGCGGTGCCCCGCAGCAGGCGCGCTACCAGGCCAAGCTGGACAGCCTGGCCCGCTGGCGCGCACAGCAGCAGGCCAGGCGCTGAAAGCCGGTCAGGCCTTCTTGAGGAAGCAGGTCTTCAGGACCAGGCCCTTGATCTTGTCCGAGTTGCCTTCGATGTGCTCGGCATCGTCCTCGACCAGGCGGATGTTGCGGATCACGGTGCCCTGCTTGAGCGGGATCGAGGAGCCCTTCACCTTCAGGTCCTTGATCACGGTGACGGTGTCACCGGCCTGCAGGGTATTGCCGTTGCTGTCACGCACGACCAGGGTCGAACCGGCACCTTCCTTGGCGGTCCATTCGAAGCCGCAATCGGCGCAGATCCACAGCGCGCCATCGGCATAGGTATTTTCCAGGGTGCACTGCGGGCAGGCGGGGGCAGAAGACATCAGCAAGTACCTCAAAGTGAATCAACAGCCGCCATTGTAACCGCCCGGCTCCCCTGCCCTTTTCCGGGCGGCGCCCGGCGGACCGTATGACCCGATCCGGAACCCCGATCCGGAACGGGAGGCCGCAGGAACTTGCAGTCGGCGGCGAACTGCAGCAGAGTGCGCGGCCCCTGATCGCCCCCGGAACTCCCCATGCGCCTCGGCATCGACTTCGGTACCAGCAATTCCGCCGCCGCCATCGTGCATGAGGGGAAACTGCTGCCGATCCGCTTCGGCGACGCCGAGCAGTTCCGCACCAGCGTGTATTTCCCCGGCGTGGTGCCCGACCCGGACGACTTCCAGCTCGACGACGGCCAGGAACACCAGCTGCAGCAGATGATCGACAGCGCCGCGCGCGCGGCGCGTGCCGCCGGCCAGGAACGCACGCCGCAGGCGCTGCGCCGCGAAGCCCTGCGCGCGCTGCGCCGGGAATGGATGGAAGCCCGCGCCGGCAAGGAACGCAGCGCCAACGACCTGCTGCAGAACGCGGTCTACGGCGACGAAGCGCTGGAAGCCTATTTCGAGGAACACGAAGGCAACCTGGTGCAGAGCCCGAAGTCGATGCTCGGCTACAACCTGCACCCGCGCGCGAAGCAGACCATCACCGGCATCGCCGCGCACATCCTCGAACACATCCGCCTGACCGCCAGCGCCCAGCTCGGCCAGCCGCTGCGTGCCGCCCTGCTCGGGCGTCCGGTGCAGTTCCGCAGTTCGATCGGCGCAGCCGGCAACGACCAGGCGCTGGACATCCTGCGCGAAGCGGCCACCCAGGCCGGCTTCGACCAGATCGATTTCCTCGAGGAACCGGCCGCAGCGGCCATGCACTACCACGCCGAAAGCCGCGAGCGGCACCAGGCGGTGATCGTCGATATCGGCGGCGGCACCACCGACATTGCCCATGCCGAGGTCGGCGGCGACGACGCCCCGCACATCCACCGCGCCTGGGGTATCGCCCGTGGCGGTACCGATATCGATCTGGCGCTGAGCCTGTCCAGCTACATGCCGCTGTTCGGTCGCGGCATCACCCGCGTGCCCGCCCATCATTACGTGGAAGCGGCCACCGTGCAGGACATGACCCGCCAGCGCGACTTCCGCCTGCACAAGTACGACCATGTGGACGCGCCCTGGGGCGACCGCCTGCAGGCCCTGCAGGACACCGGCAACACCGCCCGCCTGTACCGCGACGTGGAACGCGCCAAGATCGCCCTCAGCGCTGCCAGCGAGCACCGCAGCACGCTGGACTACATCGCCCGCGACCTGCATGCCGACAGCAGCGCCGACGGCCTGGCCGCCGCCGCCCATGGCTACCTGGAGCAGATCCGGGAGCTGCTGGCCCTGGTCCGCAACGACATCGGCGGCGACCCGGATGCGGTGTTCCTGACCGGTGGCATGTCCCGCGCCGGCTACCTGCGCCAGGCGGTGGCGGCCGCCTTCCCGGGCGCCCGCATGGTCCACGGCGAGCCCTCGCTCGGGGTGGTGCAGGGCCTTGCGCTGGCGGCAGCCAGCCAGGATTAACAAAACGTTACGCGGTCTAAGTTACTCTTGGTCGGCTAGAACCCTGCTGCACCTTCCACTGGCCACGCCGGTGTGTGTCCACGGTGCAGCCTGGCCCGCCCAGCGGGCCTAGCGGCCATGCCTTCCTGGCTCGTTCATGGTCCGCGCAGCACCTGAGCCGCCATCGAGACCCGCTTTGGGCACCCGCCAGGCCCCTGAGGCCTTACAACCTGACGCAGCACCTGCACCCATCGACTGCCGCCGTTGTGACGCGGTCTGTTGCCGGTTGCCCGTGCTGCTGCAGCCCGGCGACCACGTGCCCGGCCAGTTCCTGTCACGCGACACCCACGGCCGTGCCGTGATGGCGCGCAACGAGGAAGGCTGGTGCGCGGCGATCGATCCCTATCACCTGCGCTGCACGATCTATTCGCAGCGCCCGGCGATCTGCCGCCAGTTTTCGATGGGCGGCGATGACTGCCGCCGCGAGCGGCAGGACTACCTGCGCCAGGCCGATGCCTGGGCGCTTTCCTCCCCTTCCACCTGACAGGAGCAACCATGCCCCGCAAGGCAAAGACCCCCGCGAAGGCCAGCAACAGCATCCGCAGCGAACGCAAGGGCGCGGCCGCCAGCACCGTGGTCAGCAGCGATTCGATCGCTTCGGACCTGGCAGCGTTCCGCAAGGCCGGTGGCAAGATCGAAGTCCTCGGCACTACCTGGGCGCTGAAGAAAGCCAGCTGACCCAGCTCCGACCGCGGCGGCGCTGCCGCCGCGGCCTGCCGGATCGCGCTCAGCGATCCAGGCGTACCCGGACACTGCCCGAATGCGACTGGATGCGGATGTCACCGTCGCCATTGCCGAGCCGTGTATCGAGATGGCTGCCGGGGCCGTAGCGCGGCCGCTCCACCTGGCCGGCGTCGCTGTTGATCGACCCGCTGAAGCTGTTCACCGACAGCTGCGCCGAGACCGTGCGTGGCAGGCGCAGGTTGACCGACGCACTCACCGAT
The DNA here is from genome assembly GCF_054187805.2 of Stenotrophomonas sp. S4. Lineage (NCBI taxonomy): Bacteria > Pseudomonadati > Pseudomonadota > Gammaproteobacteria > Lysobacterales > Lysobacteraceae > Stenotrophomonas > Stenotrophomonas sp. S4. Next base: position 3,462,138 of record NZ_CM196188.1, read on the forward strand.
TCGACATTGATACGGCCCCCCGGTGCCAGCCCGGCCGCCGACAGGTCGATGCTGCCCGACACTGTTTCCACCGCCAGCCGCTGCACCCGCCCGGCATCGACCTCGACCCGGCCGGATACCGTCTGCGCACCGATGTCACCGGACACGCCGCCGCCAGCTTCGATGCGGCCACTGACCGTGTTCACGTCCAGCTTCGGCGTCTGCAGGCGCGCGATGACACCGCCGCTGACCGTATTGAGCTTGCTGTCGCCACTGCGACCGGAGGCGCTCAGGCTGCCGCTGACCGTGTCGGCCTGCAGGCGGCGCACATCGATGCCGCTGATGTCCTGGCTGGCACTGACCGTGCTCAGCAGCAGTTCCACCGAGCGCGGCACGTTCAGCACCAGCGTCGCGCCGCCGTTGTTGTTGCGACGCGGGTACTCGATCTCCCAGCGCACGCGGTTGGCACTCTTCTCCTGGCGCAGCTGCAGGCCATCGCTGAGCGTACCGGTGAGCTGCACGTCATTGCGGTCCCAGCCACGCACGGTCACTTTGCCGGCCACGTTGCTCAGTTCGATGCGGCCACCGGCGGCCAGGTTGTGGCGCTCGTCGATCTGGGTGTCAGCCAGGGCCACCGCCGGCAGCAGCAACAGCGCGGCGCAGCAGGTCATCAGGGATCGTGTCATCAGGGGTCTCCTCAGGTTGTCAGGCCGGACTCGGCGGCATAGGCCGCCTGCCGGGTCAATTCCAGCCGCAGCGCATAGGTGCGCTTGAGCTGGCCAAGCAGATGCGGCGCACGTGGATCCTGCGCCAGCGCGGCCTGGATCTGTGCCGCGCTTTCATCGAGTTCGTGCAGCGCCGGCTGCCATTCCGGCGCCCGGCCTGCGGGCAACGAGGCCACTGCCTGCTGGTACTGCTGGGTCATCGCCGCGGCCTGCAACTGCAGGGTAGACGGCACCGGCGCGTCGGGCTGCGCATGGCGCCACGGCGCCACCGCGTAGAGCGCCAGGCTTGCGGCCAGTGCGGCCCCCACCGGCAACCACCAGCGCCGGCGCGAACGTGCAGGCATCGCCACAACGTTGTCGGCCGGCACAGGCGCCGCCTGTGGCTCGCGCGGCGGCAGCTGCGCCGACAACCGCGCCCAGCCATCGGCGGGCAGGCTGCGTTCGGGTGGCAGCGCGCGTAGTCGGGCCGCCAGATCGTGGTCGGAATCGTGTTCGTGTGTATTCATGTCATGTCTCCCAGCCGTGCGCGCAACAGGCCGCGCGCACGATGCAACTGTGCCTTGGAACTGCCGACGGCCATCTGCAGCTGCTCGGCGATCTCGTGGTGTTTCCAGCCTTCGATGTCATGCAGCACCAGTACCGCGCGCGCCCGTGGTGGCAGCGTCGACAGCGCCCGTTCGAGGTCGCGTTCGGTGCCGGCACAACTGTCATGCACCGCCAGTTCCTGCAGTCCTCCGTCCACATCCTCAAGACTGTCGTGGTCCTGCCCGGCGGCGCGCCCACGCAGTTCCATCAGCGCAGCGTTGACGCCCAGGCGATGCAGCCAAGTCGACAGGCTGCTCTCGAAACGGAACCCGGGCAGCGCCTTCCACGCCTGCAGGAACGCTTCCTGCAAGGCATCTTCGGCACGCGCCTGCTGGCCCCCGCACAGGCGCCACAGCACGGCGAACACGCGCGGCGCATGCCGCCGGTACAGCAGTTCATAGGCCGAGGTATCGCCGGCGGCCGCCGCCCGCACCAGAGCGGGTTCATCGACGGCGTCGTGGGCGGCAGGCGGCGCGGGCATGGTGGTGTCGAGCATATCGCTTGGATGCGGCGGCCCGGGAAAAGGTTTAGAGCCGGACGACGATCACTGCCGTGCAACCTTTTTGATGGCTGCTGCATCCATGGAAGGTCCTTCGCGAAATTGCCGTCCAGGAGTCCCTGCATGTCCAGCCCATCCTGCGCCGCCCTGCTGGTGATCGCCGCCTGTGTCGTGCTGCAGGCGCTGGGCCTGTCGCTGCACCTGCACCCCGACAACGGCCACGCCTGCCTGCAGCAGCATCGCCAGGAGCTGGTCTGCCTGGCCTGGGTACCGGCGGTCGAAACCGGATCACACGCCGGGTAACATCGGGGGCCGTTTCCCCCTCCGTAGTCACTCCATGATGTTGTCACTGAAGGATCACCTGCCGCCTTGGACCCACCCCTGGCTGAATGACGTGGGCATCGCCGTGAAGATCCTGCTGACCCTGCTGGCGGCCTGGCTGCTGCGAGTGCTGGCACGGCGCCTGATCCGCCGCTTCGCAGAGCACTACACGCTGCCACCGGAGATGGCGATGGGCGCGCGCCGCATCACCAGTTTCGTGGTCTATTTCAGTGCCCTGCTGTACATCCTCAGCCTGCTCGGCGCATCGCCATCGGTCCTGTGGACCGCCTTCACCGGCTTCGCGGCCGTGGGCGCGGTGGCCTTCTTCGCGGCCTGGAGCGTGCTGTCCAACATCTTCTGCACGCTGCTGATCTTCACCACCCGTCCGTTCCGCCTGCACGACTACATCGAGGTGCTGGAGAACGGCGAGAAGCCGGGCCTGAAGGGCCGGGTGATCGACGTGAACCTGATCTACACCACGCTGCAGGAGACCGGCGACGGCCACGAGGGCACGGTGCTGCAGCTGCCGAACAACCTGTTCTTCCAGCGCACGGTGCGCCGCTGGCGCGACCCGGCGCAGGCCCCCGGCGGCATCCAGGGCGACGGCTGAGGGTGGTTTTCGGCAGGGCTGCGCCCTGCACCTGCCGAAACAACGTCAACTTCAACATCAAGAACGGGCATTCCGTGGGATGGCGGGGTGGGTCCGGTTGAGGGGGGCGCCGTAAATACGTCCATGTAGGCTCGGTCGCCGCATCCATGCGGCTCACGCCCCCCTCAACCGGACCCACCCCGCCCTCGACAGTTTCCCGCGATCTGCCGGAACGGCGTTCCGCTCTGATGGGTGTCGACCTTGGTCGACACAGTAGAGCCACGCCATGCGTGGATGATTCATTCGATATCTGGCAGCAAAATCGTGTCGACCAAGGTCGACACCTACCAACAGCCGCGCGTTCCAACAGCCGCGTGAACCCGTCGAAGGTGGGGCGGTGTCGGAGTGCGGGGTGTCCGCGGCATGGATGCCGCGGCCAAGCCCCCATGGACGGGTTTACGGCGTCCCCGCGCTCCGACACCGCCCCGCCATCCCGCGGAATGCCAGCTTTTGCTTTTGCTGTTGATGTTGCCTTGGCTTGAAGCATCTGCGGGTGCAGGGCGCAGCCCTGCCGAGCAACCTTCACCTCAACTGGCTGTCCTTGCTGCCGCGCCGGTTGTAACCGGCATGCGCCTGCGCTTCATCATCATGTGCCTGCTGGCACGCCACGCACAGCCGAACACCAGGCACGGCCTGGCGCCGCGCCAACGGGATCGGCGCGTCGCATTCCTCACAGTGTTCCAGACCCGGGCCCTCGCGCAGCTGGCGCCGCGCGCGGGCGATCGCATCGTCGACGGTGGCGTCGATCTGGTCCTGGACCGCGCCGTCTCCCGCCCAACCGGTGGCCATGGCCATCCTCCGCAGGTGTGTCGCCTGATGTGGGGACGATACACCTCGGCAAAAAGACAGGCCTTCATGTAGAGCCGAGCCACGCTCGGCTGCGCTTCAGGATGACGAACAGAACGTGGGCGGGTCCGATCAGGCCGATTGCGGCTTAATCCCCTCCGTCCCCTTTTTGCTTACCAGACCAGGTCGTCCGGCACCTGGAACTGCGCGTAATAGGCGTCGTCCTCGGCGTTGCCGGTGGAGATCTCGGCGGTCGAGCCCGGCTGGCCGTGATCGACGATGATTGCCTCCGGCGCGCGCTCACGCACCTTCTCGGCGGCAGCACGCGGCAGCAGGGCGTAGCCCTCGCCATGGGCAACGATGACCAGCACGCCCACCGACAGCGCCTTGCGCAGCTTGGGGTCGATCAGCAGGGTACGGATCGCTGCGCCGTCGCTGAAGCGGTACTCGTCGTCGCCTTTGTGGGGTACGGCGTGGGCCGTGATGATCTGCCTGGCCTGGGCCTTCTGTTCAGCCAGCCTGGCCTGGGCATTGCGTTCGGCGGCCAGTGCGCGGTCGCGCTCGACCTTCTCGGCGCGGGCACGTTCAGCCTCACGCTGGACCTCGGCCGAGGTCGATTCGGCCTTGCCCTGGCGGGCCTTGGCCTGCGCGCTCGCGGCAGCGCTGGCCTGCGACTTCTTGGCCAGGCCGGCCTTGAGCAATTGTTCCTGCAGCGCGTTGGGCTTTGCCATGGTCGGTGCGTACCGCGTGTAATCTTGGATGTCCCCATTCTACCGACGCCCCGCCGCCCCTGCATGGCAGTCCTGAAGTACCTCACCGGCTATCCCGAACCCCTGGTCGCCCAGGTCAGCGAACTGCTGGCGCAGGGCAAGCTGGGCCCCTGGCTGCAACAGCGCTACCCGGACCCGCATGAGGTGCGCAGCGACCGCCAGCTGTACGACTACACCCAGGAGCTGAAGGACCGTTACCTGCGCAAGTCGGTGCCGCTCAACAAGGTCTGCTACGACAACACGCTGGAAGTGATCAAGCACGCGCTGGGCACCCATACCGCCATTTCCCGCGTGCACGGCGGCCGCCTGAAGGCCAGCCGCGAGATCCGCATCGCTACTGTGTTCCGCCAGGCGCCAGCGGCGTTCCTGCGCATGATCGTGGTGCATGAGCTCGCCCACCTGAAGGAAGCCGACCACAACAAGGCCTTCTACCAGCTGTGCCAACACATGGAACCCGATTACCTGCAGCTGGAGTTCGATACCCGCCTGTACCTGACCGAGCTGGCCAACCGCGGCCAGCGCTGACCGGCCGCAGCAGCTACACTGCGCGCCCCCTGCCCGACCTGCCTGCCATGGAACCGATCCGTCTCGACAAACGCCTGTCCGCCCTGCTCGGCATCCCGCGCGGCGAAGCGCGGCGCTACATCGAAGGCGGCTGGGTCACGGTCAACGGCGAAGTGGTGGAACAGCCGCAGCGCCCGGTCGATGACAGCGCGGTGATCGTGGTGGCCGAACAGGCCAGCGATGAAAAGGCCGAGCGGGTCAGCATGCTGCTGCACAAGCCGGCCGGTGTCGCCGCTGAAACCCTGTGTGCCCTGGTCAGCAGTGACAGCCGCAGCGAACTTGATGCCAGCGACATCCGCCCGCTGCAGCGTCACTTCCACGGCCTGCAGCTGGCCGCTTCGCTTCCGGCCAGCGACAGCGGGCTGGTGGTGGTCAGCCAGGATCCGGCCACGCTGGCCCACCTGCAGCGCAACCTGGGCCGCACCGAGCAGGAATACCTGATCGAAGTGGCCGAAGGCGGTCCCGAGCGCGGCCCCTGGCTGATGGCGCGGCTGCAGCAGGAATCGGGCGGTGCCAAGGTCAGCTGGCAGAGCGAGCAGCGCCTGCGCTTTGCCGGCAAGGGGCTGACAGCCAAGGGGCTGCGTGTAGCGGTCAGCGCCGCCGGCCTGCAGGTCACGGCCGTGCGCCGCCTGCGTATCGGGCGCGTGGCGCTGGGGCCGCTGCCGCCGGCGCAGTGGCGTTATCTGGGCAGCGACGAGCGGTTCTGACCCTTCATCCCTCGGGGGCGGATCCCTTTCCGCGGGAAAGGGCTCTGACCCCATCCATGCATGGCGCGCATCCACAGCAATGGGTCTGTCGGCTTTCATCCACGCATGGCGTGGATCTACCATCGGGGCATGAGCCTGCCCACACCCTTGTGGCGACGCCTGCTGCGCGTCGCTGCGATCGTCATCGCCGCATTGTTGCTGCTGGTCCTGTCCGGCCTGCTGCTGGCCGACCACCTCACGCCGCAGGCGCACGGCGCGCCCTCGCAGGTGCTGCCACTACAACCCGCGCAGACCCGTATCGACCAGCAGATCGTGCCGTTGCAGGAGGCCCATCCCGGCCAGTCGGGCGTGGCGTTCCTCAGCGATGGCATGGATGCGTTCGCCGCGCGCGCGCTGATCACCACCCACGCCGGCCGCAGCCTGGACCTGCAGTACTACATCTGGCACGACGACCTGATCGGCCACCTGATGGCCAAGGCGCTGTATGACGCCGCCGAGCGCGGTGTGCGCGTGCGCATCCTGCTCGACGACATGAACGCCAAGGACAAGGACGCGTTGATGATGGCACTCGATGCGCACCCGAACATCGAGATCCGCCTGTACAACCCGTTCCGCAACCGCAGCGGCATCGCACGCACGCTGGAACTGGTGCAACGCGCCTTCAGCGTGAACCACCGCATGCACAACAAGAGCTGGATCGCCGATGGCCGCGTTGCGATCGTCGGTGGCCGCAACATCGGCGAGGAGTACTTCAGCGCGCGCAACGATGTGAACTTCCAGGACCTCGACCTGGTGGTGGCCGGCCCCGCCGTGCAGCAGGCCAACCGGATCTTCGACGACTACTGGAACAGCAGCGCGGCGATCCCGATCTCCGCGCTGGCTTCGTACAGCGATGAACAGCTGCGGCAACTCGTGCGGCAGTCGGACCTGGATGCGATGCATGCCAAGGCGCAGCCCTACCTGCAGCGCGTGGCAGATTCGCGCCGCCTGCAACGCCCCAGCCCGGAGCCGCTGCACTGGAGCGCGAACGTGCGCATCGCCTCCGATCCGCCGATGAAGCACCGCGACGATGATCGCCGCAACTGGCTGGTCAACACGCTCAGCGACGAGCTGGCAACCTCCCGTCACAGCGCACTGCTGATCTCGCCCTACTTCGTCCCTGGCAGCGAAGGCGTTGAAGGCCTGTCGGCGCTGGCCGCGCGCGGTGCGCAGGTCGGGGTGGTGACCAACTCACTGGCCGCCAACGACGTGGCGGCAGTGCACGGCGGCTACATGGGTTACCGCGTTCCACTGCTGAAGGCCGGTGTGCAGCTGTACGAACTGAAGGCGCACGGCCAGCTGGATACCAGCCTGTTCGGCAGCAGTGGCGCCAGCCTGCACACCAAGGCGTTCGTGGTCGATGGTCGCCGTGGCTTCGTCGGCTCGTTCAACCTCGACCCGCGCTCGGCCTACCTCAACACCGAGATGGGCGTGCTGTTCGACGATCCGGTGCTGGGCGCGCAGCTGCGCGACGAGTACCTGCGCCTGGCCAGTCCGGACCACAGCTGGTGGCTGGCCCTGGGGCGCGATGATGGGCTGCGCTGGCTGCAGCGGCAGCCGCCACCGCATTGGGTGGAGGCCGAACCCGGGGCGAGCCTGGGCAAGCGTTGGACCGCGCGGGTGATCAGCTGGCTGCCGGTGGAATCGCAGCTGTAGCGCTCAGGCCGCCGGACTGGCCTCGTCCTGCCCGGCCTCATCCAGCGTTTCCACGTTACGCCCATGCAGGCGCCGCCAGATCCAGCGCAATGCATGCGGCGGTGCCGAAGGCAGCTGCTCCAGCAGGGCCAGCATGCGGCTCTGGCTGGCATGCCCATGGCGGCACAACAGGCTGGCCGCTGCGGCCGCGCTGGCCAGGCGCAGGCTGTCGGCCAATGGTCCTTCCGCATCCACTGCCAAGGCCTGGTGAACCGGCTCAGGCAACTCCCATGCGGCGGCGACCCGCTGCGCCAACGGCAACGACCACTGCTGCAGCAGCTGCAGGGCCAGGGCCGGCTCCACGGCCTCGCCACGGGCCTGTGCCTCCTGCAGCAGCTGGCGCATCACCAGTGCCGCACCGAGCCCCTGCACCAGGCCCAGCCACTGCGCGGCGAAGGCATCGCCGAAGGTGACCGTGCGTGCGTGGTCGGCCGCTGCACGCGATGCCAGCAGCGCGTGCTCCCAGATGATCGTGCTGAACTGCGGGAATACCTCGCATTGCACCTGCATCACCGGCTGCACCAGTACCGCACTGATGATCTGCCGCACGCCCTCGGTGCCGACCAGGGTCACCGCCCGCTGCAGGCTCTCTACCGGGCGCTCGTGGACCTTGTAGGCCGGGCTGTTGGCGATGCGCAGCAGGTTGCCGGTCAGCACCGGGTCCTGGCCGATGATCGCGGCCATCACGCGGGCCGAGGCGGCATCGTCGTTGACGGTCTGGATCAGCTGCGGCAACAGCTGCGGCCGGCGGGGCAGCTGCCTGGCCGCCCAGTCGCGATCCTGCAGCGCGCGTGCCACCGCCTCGCCCAGGCCCGGGTCCTGCACCGGCGTCGGCTCGCCGGCCAGCCTCGGGTACAGGGCGAGCGCATGCAGCCCGCGTTGCAGGTGAGCGGCGATCTCCGCCGAGGGCAGCGCCTCGCCCTGCAGGCTTGCGGCTGCGGCGGCCACCGCCTGGCGGGACGCGGCAACCAGCCGCGCCGGTGCCGTCCCGGTCGAACGTGTCAGCCAGCCGCGCAGCGAGCGCCACCAGGCCGCTGTCATCGCCGCCCGTCCTGTCGTTGTGATGCCCTTGCCGTCACTGACCGCCCTGCCTCTTCACGCCCATCCGGCCACCCGCCGTCGTCGCAGCATCGGCCGCACTTTCATCTTCTTTAACCGGACGGCCGCCAACGTCGACGGCACCGGCCGGGGGAATGGACTAGAATGGCGCCGCGCGACCCGTCCCCCAGCCATGACGACGTCGCTTTTTTTGTTTTGGGACCCTACCGTTCACTGGCCGTTCGCTGCAGTTCGCCGCTGTTCGCGCCATCGGAGACGCCATGCTATTCGAAACCCTCGCCACCACCGGCCACGAACAAGTGGTGTTCTGCCACAACCACGATGCCGGCCTGAAGGCGATCATCGCCATCCACAACACCACCCTGGGCCCGGCCCTGGGCGGCGTGCGCATGCGCCCCTACGCCAGCACCGACGAAGCACTGGCCGACGTGCTGCGGCTGAGCCGGACGATGACCTACAAGAATGCGCTGGCCGGCCTCAACGTCGGTGGCGGCAAGGCGGTGATCATCGGCGACCCGAAGGTGGACAAGACCGAGGTGCTGTTCCGCGCCTTCGGCCGTTACGTCGACTCGCTGGGCGGCCGCTACATCACCGCCGAAGACGTCGGCACCGACGTCAACGACATGGAGAACATCTACCTGGAGAGCCAGTTCGTGACCGGCGTGCACCAGGTCCATGGCGGCTCAGGCGATCCGGCCCCGTTCACCGCCTACGGTGCGCTGCAGGCGCTGATGGCAGCGATGCGCTTCAAGTTCGGCCATGAGGAAGTGGGCAAGACCAGCATCGCGGTGCAGGGCCTGGGCCACATCGGCATGGAGCTGGTGAAGCTGCTGCGCGACCGCGGTGCCAAGCTGTATGTCACCGACCTGGACAGCGCGCTGGTTGATCGCGCGGTCAGCGATTTCGGCGCCGAAGCGGTCAAGCCGGACGAGATCCACGAAGTGAACGCCGACGTGTTCGCACCGTGCGCGCTGGAAGGCGCCATCAACGCCGACACCCTGCCGCGGATCAAGGCGAAGATCATCTGCGGTACCGCCAACAACCAGCTGTCGAGCCTGGAAATCGGCGATGAACTGCACGCGCGCGGCATCCTGTATGCACCGGACTATGCGGTCAACGCCGGTGGCGTGATGAACGTGTCGCTGGAGATCGATGGCTACAACCGCGAACGTGCGATGCGCCTGATCCGCAGCATCTATCACAACCTCACCCGCATCTTCGAACTGTCGCAGCGCGAGAACATCGCGCCGCAGCGTGCGGCCGACCGCATCGCCGAAAGCCGCATCCTGTCGATCGGCAAGCTGAAGATGCCGCTGGGCCGCAGTACCCCGCGCCTGGGCAACCTGCGCGGCGGCTGAGCCTGCGATGTCGCGCCGGGGCTGACGTCCCGGCGCGACCACCCCCTCAGAACCCGGTGCTGTAGCGCAGCGCCGCCTGGCGCGCGCCCTCGCCACCGACGCGCTGGTCGAAGCCCAGGCTCAGGCGGCCATTACGGCCCCACCACGACTCCAGCGCCACGCCGAACAGCGCACTGCCGCGCGGCGCGTTCCAGCCCGCCAGCGGCGCCCAGGCATCGACACCGACGAAACTGGCCTGCCAATCCGCATCGGCACCATCGAGCCGCTGCTGCCACTCGGCATGCCCACGCAGGGTCCAGCGCCCCCAACCGCGTTCGCCGCGGATACCGGCCAGCATCTGGCTGCGCTGTACGCGGTTGGCATCGCCACGCAGGCCGAAACCGAAACCACCCAGCTCGTTGAAGGCATCGGTATCCACGCGCGTGGTGCTGGCGCCCAGGTACGGTGTCAACGACGCGCCCGCGCGGCCGAAACGATAGCCGCCTTCGACGCTGGCACTGCTGAAGCGTCCGCCATAACGTGCGGAAACACCGTAGGCACCGGCGCCCAGCAGCAACTGCCGATCCAGCGCACGGGTGAACTGGCCGCTGCCGACCTGCGCCAGCGCATAGCCCCGGCCCAGGTTCCAGCCGGCGTACAGCTGCGCCTGCGCCTGGCGATCACGCCCACGATCACCGCCGAAGCTGCTGCCACCATTGCTGCGGGTCTCGCCAAAGGCCACGCCCATCAGCCCATCGCTGCCCAGCGGCAGGTCCTGACCGGCCATCCAACCGCGGCTGTCGGCGGCATTGCCTGCAAAACTGCCCTGCCCGGCCTCACCGAGCGCGCTCTGCCAGGCCCCGCGCAGGCGCGGCGCCGCCTGCACGCGATCGAAGCGCTCGGCGATGGCACGGCGCGACATGTCGATGCTGTCGAAGGTGGCCGACTCGGCCCGCGCATGCGCCTGTCCGGACAGGCTCTGCAGGCTGGCTGCCAGGCCCTCGCTGCCACCACCGGTCCACTGCAGCGCACCGGCCGCCGTACCGAAGGCCGAGCCCTGCAGGGCGGGACTGCCATCGAGCGCGCTGAACGCACCTTCCAGTCGTTGCGCCGCGGACTGCGCCGAGGCCGTGAGCCCGCTCGCCGCCGCCGTGACGCTGACCTGGGTCAGGTTCAACCAGGCATTGTTGCTGTCATAGCCATAGCTGCTCTGCAGCAGCGACAGGCCCTGCAGGCCGCTGGAGGTGGCCGGGCTGCTGAAGGTGCCGCTCAGGCCACCGGCCGCATGGACCAGATCCTGGCGGCTGCCGTTCTGCGGCACATAGCCGGAGACGAAGCCATGCACGCGCACGCCACCATTGATCGAGGCGGTGCCGGTCACCTGCAGCGCATTGGCCCCGAGCGCGATCATCAGCTGTGCGCCGGCCTGCTGGGTGTAGTTGCCCTCGATGGTGCCGGTGGTGCTGCCGGTGGTCAGGAACACGCTGCTGCCGTTGACCACGTTGCCGATCACGCGCGGCGTGCCACCATTGAACTGCAGGCCGGTCGAATCCGGATCGGCCTGGCCGAGGATGGTCACGTTGGAACGGATGACACCGCCGTTCTGCAGCGACAGGATGCCGCGCTCGATGCGGGTGGCGCCGCTGTAGCTGTTGTTGCCCGCGAGCACCAGGGTGCCCCCGCCCTGCTTGACCAGGCCACCGCTGCCGACGATGTCGTTGCTCCACAGCGAACCACTCGATGGCGCATCGACATTGGCCACCACATCGCCCCAGTCGAAGCGGCCCGGGCCCTTGATCGCCCGCGAGATGTCGAGCAGGCCGTAGCCGAACACGGCATCCACGCCGGGCGCGCCGATGTCCTTGGCGGTGCCCAGCAGGGTCTGCCGCACCAGGTTGTTGTCGAAGTACGGGTAGCGCTGCCAGACCAGCGCAGCGGCGCCGGAGATCAACGGGGCGGCGAAGGACGTCCCGTAGTTCCAGTAGTAGGTGCTGCCGTTGGCATCGGGATAGACCGCGCTGCCCGGCGCCGCCAGGCAGTAGCGCGCCGCCTGGCCGCAGGCATTGGCATAGCTGGCCAGCGTACCCGGTGCGTAGGGATCCACCGCAGTCGCCACCAGCCAGCCGCGCTCCAGGTCGGCCGCCGGCAACGAGCCGGCAACGCCCTGCTGGCTGGGCAGGGCGGCCAGGCTGCTCGGTTCGGTGCGCGCATCGTTGCCGGCTGCGAACACCACCAGGCCGCCATGGTTGATGACGAACGGACGGTACTCGGCCGCCACCTGCGCGGTGGTCGGCAGGTCGGTCCAGTACAGGCCGCCCCACGAGTTGTTCATCACCTTCACGTTGTAGCTGATCAGGTCCTGGTGGACCTGCGCCACGCCCAGCGGGCCACTGAAGGAATTGCCCTTGCCGCTGCCGTCATCGACGGGCGGCTTGTCGGCGATGATCCGCGCCGAGACGATCTGTGCGCCGGGGGCGATGCCGCCCGGCCAGGAGCCCACCGAGGCACCGGCGGCCAGGCTGGCCACCGCCGTGCCGTGGCCGACCACGTCGTCGACCTGCAGGTTGTTGCGGGCTGGATCGATGTAGTTGAGGTTGGCGATCACGCGCCCGTTCAGCGCTGCGGCGTTGCGCTGCACGCCCGAATCGACGATGCCGATGCGCACGCCCTGCCCGGTCAGGCCGGCGGCCTGTGCGGCACGCGCATTGGTCACTGACAGGTGCGCATCGAAGGCCGGTTCCTGCGGCTTGGCCGGCGGCGGCGTCGTCGGAGGGGGCGTGGTTGGAGGTGTCGGGGTGGTCGGGGGGGGATCGATGCGGACATTGCCGCCGCCTCCGCCACCGCCACATGCCGTCATTGCCATCGCCAGCGCCGTTGCCAGCGCGGACCTCACCATCATCGTGCGTTCCATCGATTCCTTCCCATGAACGTTGGCCTGCCTACATCCCGGCAGGCGTGCGGTGCCGCCCAGCGGCGGCCCTCCCCGACCCTCTATACTTGGGCCGACCCCCACGCAGTCTGCCGGGAAACCGGGGCGCTTCCAACGTCCGCGGTCTCCTTTCCGAACATTGCTTACGCATCAACGAGATTGCCATGTCCAACATCGTCATCGCCGCCGCCAAGCGCACCGCCATCGGCTCCTTCCTCGGCCAGTTCAACGGCGTGCCGACCCCCACCCTCGGCGCGGCCGCCATCGCTGCCGCCCTGGAACAGTCGGGCGTGCCGGCCAGCGACGTCTCCGAGGTCCTCATGGGCTGCGTGCTGCCGGCCAACCTCGGCCAGGCGCCCGCCCGCCAGGCGGCGATCGCCGCCGGCATTCCGGTGTCGACCGGTGCCACCACCCTCAACAAGGTGTGCGGCTCGGGCATGAAGACCATCATGCTCGGCCATGACCTGATCAAGGCCGGTTCGGCCAGCATCGTGGTCGCCGGTGGCATGGAATCGATGTCCAACGCCCCGCACCTGCTGCCGAACTCGCGTACGGGCAACCGCTTCGGCAACTTCCAGGCGATCGACCACATGGCCCACGACGGCCTGATCAACGCCTACGACGGCAAGGCCATGGGTGAATTCGCCGAATGCGCCGTGGACAAGTACCAGTTCAGCCGCGAGGAGCAGGACGCCTACGCGATCGAATCGGTCAAGCGCGCGCAGGCGGCACAGGCCAACGGTGCGTTCGCCGACGAGATCGTCGCGGTGAAGGTCGCCACCCGCAAGGGCGAGGTCGAGGTCGCCACCGACGAGCAGCCCGGCCGCTCCGACATTGCCAAGATCCCGACCCTGCGCCCGGCCTTCAAGAAGGACGGCAGCGTCACCGCCGCCAGTTCCTCCAGCATCTCCGACGGCGCCGCCGCGGTAGTCCTGCTGACCGAGGAAGACGCGGCCGCACGTGGCATCACCCCGCTGGCCCGCATCGTCGGCCACGCCACCCATTCGCAGGAACCGGAGTGGTTCACCACCGCCCCGATCGGCGCGATCCACGCGCTGCTGGCCAAGACCGGCTGGTCGCTGGACCAGATCGACCTGTTCGAAATCAACGAAGCCTTTGCCGTGGTGGCAATGGCGCCGATGCGTGAGCTGGGCATCCCGCACGACAAGCTCAACGTGAATGGCGGTGCCTGCGCGCTGGGTCATCCCATCGGTGCCTCCGGTGCACGTCTGGTGGTGACCCTGGTCAACGCGCTGCGCACGCGCGGTGGCAAGCGCGGCATTGCCACCCTGTGCATCGGTGGCGGCGAAGCAACGGCAATCGCCATCGAATTGATTTAAAAAGATTTAACGATGATTTCGCAAAAATGAATGCGGGATCGCTTGACACCCAATCTTGGCTTGTCATCATGTTGTCGGCGCGCAGCATGCGCGTTGCCTAATTCTAACGACGAGGATTTACACAATGAGCATCAACAAGCTGCTGGTCGCGATGTCCCTGGCTCTGGCCCTGGCCGCCTGCTCGAAGCAGGAAGCTGCCCAGGACGCCGCTGCTTCGGCCAACGAAGCCGCCACCGAAGCCCAGGCTGCTGCCGACCAGGCCGCCGCTGCCGGCGCCCAGACCGCCGACGCTGCCCAGCAGGCTGCCAACACCGCCGCCACCGCTGCTGACGCTGCGACCGACGCTGCTGCCAACACCGCTGCTGCTGCCACCGACGCTGCTGCCGGCGCTGCTGCCGACGCTGCCAAGGCTGCCGAAGGCACCGCCGAGAAGGCCAAGGACGCTGCTGAAGAAGCCAAGAAGTAATAACTTCTTTCTTCACGCTGTTCTGGAAAAGCCGCTGGTTCGCCAGCGGCTTTTTCTTTGCGCCGATGCCACCGCACAGCGCAGGCATCGCGACCCCGTCTTCACAACGGCATGAATAGGCTGGCGTCCCCATCCATTGCAGTACTGGAGACCGCCATGAAGATTCGCCCGATCACCACCACGCTGCTGGCCGCCTCCCTGCTGCTGGCCCTGGCCGCCTGCAAGGGCCCGGAAGCCGAACAGGCCAAGCAGGACGCGCAGCAGGCTGCCGACAGCGCCGGCGCGGCTGCCCGCGATGCCGTCGACAAGGCAGCGGAAGCCACCCGCGACGCCGCCGACAAGACCGCTGCAGCCTCCGAGCAGGCCGCCGCCGATACCCAGCAGGCACTGGACAAGGCCGCAGACGCCACCGCCAACGCCGCTGACAAGGCCAAGGTCGCCGCGACCGACGCCGCTGCTCACGCCAGCGACGCCACCGCCAACGCCGCGCAAAAGGTGGCCGACAAGGCCCGCGACGTCGCCAATGACGCGAAGGCGAACGCGGCCAAGGAAGAAGCCAAGCACTAACGGTTCGTTCGCCGGGCATGGCCCGGCGCTACCGACCAGCCGAGCATCGGCTCGGCTCCACAGGAAAAGCCGCGGCATTGCCGCGGCTTTTCTGCTTTTCGCTCTCCGCTCTTTCTTTTGATTCCGTGGTGGACGGCACGGAAACCGTCCAAGGCCGCGCGGGTGGGTTGCGCAGGGGCGTGAGCCGCATGGATGTGGCGACCGAGCTTACATGGACGTACTTGCAGCGCCCCCTGCGCACCCCACCCGCGCGGCCCGCTCACGACGCAGACTCCGCGCCGCCCGCCACGAGGGGCTCCGCCGTTGGCCGCCTCCTACGGCATCGCGCGCACCAGCATCGCCAACAGATCCACGCCCATCGGCAGGGTCCCGAACACCAGCCCATGCTCCCCTTGCAGCCGGCTGCGCACGAACGCCTCTGCCATCGGACTCCGCGCACGCAACAGCAGCGCGGCCTGCAACAACAGCGCAGTGCGCTCGCAGAACAGCCGCGCCTGCGACTCATCCGGTGGCGGCGCCGCTGCCCAACGCTGCAAAGCCGCTGCGTAGCGCGCATCACGATCAGCCACCGCCGCCAGCTCAGCGCGCAGCGCCGCCAGCGTCTCCGGTTCGCGCGCCAGCGCGCGCAGCACGTCCAGGCACTGGATGTTGCCGCTTCCTTCCCAGATCGAATTCAACGGTGCCTGCCGGTACAGCCGTGGCAGCATCGATTCCTCCACATAGCCCGCACCGCCCAGGCATTCCTGTGCTTCATTGACGAAGGCCGGCGCGCGCTTGCACAGCCAGTACTTGCCCAGCGCCGTCCCCACCCGTGCCAATGCAGCTTCGTTGGCATCCACGCCGGCCCGGTCCACCGCACGCGCGATGCGCATCGACAGCACCGTGGCCGCTTCCGACTCCAGTGCCAGGTCGGCCAGCACATTGGTCATCAACGGATGCTCGACCAGCAGCTTGCCGAACGTGCGGCGATGCCGTGCGTGATGCAGCGCCTGCGCAAGCGCCATGCGCATTTCCGCCGCCGCACCCAGCATGCAGTCCAGGCGGGTCATCATCACCATGCCGATGATGGTGGCCACGCCGCGTCCTTCCTCACCCACGCGCCACGCCTGCGCCCCGCAGAACTCGACTTCGCTGGAGGCATTGGCCCAATCGCCGAGCTTGTCCTTCAAGCGCATCAACCGGAAGGCGTTGCGGTCACCGTCGGCCAGCCGGCGCGGCATCAACAGGCAGGTCAGTCCTCCCGGCGCCTGCGCCAGTACCAGGAAGCCATCGCACATCGGTGCGGAAAAGAACCACTTGTGACCGACCAGGCGATAGCGCTCGCCATCGATCGGTTCGGCGCGCGTGCTGTTGGCGCGCACATCCGAGCCTCCCTGCTTTTCGGTCATGCCCATGCCCAACGTGATGCCGGCCTTGTCCGCCACCGGCACATCGCGCGGGTCATAGACCGGTGCTGCGGCCTTGCGTGCCCACTCGGCCAGGTGTGGCTGCGTGTGCAGCACCGCTACTGCCGCATGGGTCATCGTCAACGGGCAACTGGTGCCGGCCTCGGCCTGGTGGTGCAGGTAGCTCAACACCGCACGCGCGACATGCGCGCCGGGTTGCGGCTCGTGCCAGGACAACCCGGCGACGCCGTGCGATTTCGCCGTGCCCATCAACTGGTGATAGGCCGGATGGAACTCCACCGTATCGATGCGATGGCCCTGCGCATCATGCGTGCGCAGGCGCGGCCGATCGCGGTTGGCATCGAAGCCGAGCCGGTACAGCTCGTCACCCGCCAGCCCGCCATAGACCGCCAGCCGCGGCGCGAAGCTGCCAGCACCTTCGCGCTGCACCGCCTCCATCAGCGCCACGTCATCGGTCCACAACTGGCGCCCCGCGAATGGCGGCGGCTGGTTCAGCACCACGTGGGTTTCGTACGGCGCGCTGCTGCTGAAGCTGGGTCCACTCATCCGGTCCGTCCTGGCGGCAAGAGGTGTGCGGTTCGATTGTGCCGCATCGCCTGCCAAGCCCGTGTTCAGGCCGATTCTCACCCTGTGCACGAGCGGCCGGCCACAGTGACCGAATGGCAGTCAACGACGATCTGGTGGTCCTGCGCCCGGAAGGGCTGTACTGCGCCGCCGGTGATTTCCACATCGATCCCTGGCGACCGGTAGCGCGCGCGGTCATCACCCATGGCCACGGCGATCACGCACGCCCCGGCATGGGTGAATACCACTGCAGTGACGGCAGCCTGCCGATCCTGCGCTGGCGCCTGGGCGATGTGCCGGTGCAGGCGCATGCCGAGGGCGTACCGTTCCGCCTGGGCCAGGTGCAGGTGTCGCTGCATCCCGCCGGCCATGTGCTGGGGTCTTCGCAGGTGCGCATCGACGACGGGCGGCAGGTCTGGGTGGCGTCCGGCGACTACAAGCGCCAAGCTGACCCAACCTGTGCGCCATTCGAAGTGGTGTCCTGCGATACCTTCATCACCGAGGCCACCTTCGCCCTGCCGATCTACCGATGGCCGGACACGCCCGCCGTCGCTGCGGAGATCGTGGCGTGGCGCCGCGAATGCGAACAGCGCGGCGAAGCTGCCATCCTGCTGTGCTATGCACTGGGCAAGGCGCAACGGGTGCTGGCCGAACTGCTGCCGCTGGAGGACCGCCCGGCCTGGCTGCACGGTGCCATCGCCAATGGTGTGGAGGTGTACCGGCAGGCCAACGTACCAATGCTGGAGACGCTGGCGGTGGCCGAGCAGGGTCGCCAGCCGGATGCCGCCGGCCAGTTGATCCTCGCCCCGCCCTCGGCCGCCGGCACACCGTGGATGCGCCGCTTCGGTCGCCACCAGCTGGGCTTTGCATCCGGTTGGATGCAGCTGCGCGGCAACCGGCGGCGCCGCAACGTCGATCGCGGTTTCGTCATTTCCGATCACGCCGATTGGCCCGCACTGCTGCAGACCATCGAACAGACCGGCGCGCAGCGGGTGATCGCCACCCATGGCAATACCGATGCGTTGATTCCCTTCCTGCGCGAGCGCGGCGTAGCGGCTGAAGCCTTCCGTACCGATTTCGGGAGCGAGGAATGAAGGCCTTCGCGGCGCTCTACCAGCGGCTGGATCGCAGCACCGCCACGCTGGACAAGCGCGCAGCGCTGATCGATTACTTCCGCCAGGCAGGCGCGCATGATGCGGCGTGGGCGCTGTACCTGCTCAGCGGTGGCAAGGTGGGCGGCGCACGCCGCAAGATCGCCGCCAGCGGCGAACTGCGCGCCTGGATTGCCGAAGAATCCGGCTTGCCGCCATGGCTGGTGGAAGACAGCTATGCGCAGGTCGGTGACCTCGCCGAGACACTGACCCTGCTGCTGGATGATCCACCGCAGCCTTCGCCCGACCGCCCATTGGCCGAATGGATCGAACAGCATCTGCTGGCGGTGGCCAACCAGCCCGAAGCAGTGCGCCGCGCGGCGGTCGTCGCGGGCTGGCAGCAGCTGTACAACAGCGAACGCCTGGTGTTCAACAAGCTGCTGACCGGCGCCCTGCGCGTTGGCGTCTCGCAGCGGCTGGTGCAGCAGGCACTGGCGGAGTGGTCCGGCCTGGACATCGCGCGCATCGCCCAGCGCATGCTGGGCGAGTGGGTGCCCTCGCCCGGACTGCTGGGCCAGCTGCTGTCGCCGGATGAACTACCACTGGACCGGCAGCAACCCTACCCGTTCTTCCTCGCCTCCCCCCTGGAAGGCGACCCTGCCGAACGCCTCGGCCCTGTCGAAGAGTGGCTGCTGGAATGGAAGTGGGATGGCATCCGCCTGCAGCTGCTGCGCCGGCGCGGCGAGGTCGCATTGTGGTCGCGCGGCGAAGAGCGGCTGGATGGCCGCTTCCCCGAAATCGAACAGGCGGCGATGGCGCTTCCCGATGGCTGCGTGCTGGACGGAGAGCTGCTGGCCTGGGACGAAGCCACGGACCTGCCGCGTGCCTTCACCGCGCTCCAGACCCGCATCCAGCGCCGCAAGCCCGGTGCGGCCACCCTGCGCAACACGCCGGTGCGCGTGCTCGCCTATGACCTGCTGGAACACGATGGCGCGGACCTGCGTGAGCTGCCGTTGCGGGAACGGCGTGCACGGCTTGCCGACATCGTCGGTGCCCTGGGTGATGCACGGATCCAGCTCTCACCCGGCGTTGCCGCCGAAGACTGGCCGCAGGCGGCAGCGATGCGTGACATGGCACGCGACCGCGGCGTGGAAGGGCTGATGCTGAAACGTCGTGCCTCGCCCTACCAGGCCGGGCGACGCCGCGGTGACTGGTGGAAATGGAAGGTCGATCCGCTCACCATCGATGCGGTACTCCTGTACGCGCAGGCCGGCCATGGGCGGCGCAGCACGCTGTATACCGACTACACCTTCGGCGTCTGGGACGGCGACACGCTGGTACCGGTAGCCAAGGCCTATTCGGGCCTGGATGACAAGGAAATCCTCGCGCTCGATCGCTGGATCCGCGCCAACACCCGCGAGCGCTTCGGCCCGGTGCGCAGCGTCCGCGCCGAACATGTCTTTGAACTGGGCTTCGAGGCGGTCAACCGCAGCAGCCGGCACAAGTCCGGTATCGCCGTACGCTTTCCACGCATCCTGCGCTGGCGCCACGACAAGCCGGCCAGCGAGGCCGATCAGCTGGCTACCCTGCAGGCGCTGGCGCGATGAACCGCAGCCAGGCACTACGCCGGCTGGAAGACTGGTTCGCGTCGAAAGGCTGGCGCTCGTTACCGTTCCAGCGCGCGATGTGGCGGCGCTATCTCGCCGGCGGATCCGGGTTGCTGCACACCCCCACGGGCAGCGGCAAGACACTGGCGATGTTCGGGGGACCGCTGCTGCAGGCCATGATCGACCCTCCGCCTTCGCCCCGCCGCGCCAGTGCGGTACGCCCGCTGCAGGTGCTGTGGGTGACGCCCTTGCGCGCATTGGCCAGCGACACCGCGCGCGCACTGCAGGCCGTGGTCGATGGGCTCGGGCTTGGATGGCGTGTCGGCCTGCGCAGTGGTGACGCCAGCAACCGCGAACGACGGCAGGCGCGCGAGGGCCGCATCGACGTACTGGTCACCACGCCGGAATCACTGGCGCTGCTGCTGAGCTATGCGGATACGTTGCCGCGCATGCGCCAGCTGCGCTGCGTGGTGGTGGACGAATGGCATGAGCTGCTGGGAAACAAGCGCGGTGTGCTGCTGCAGTTGAATCTGGCCGTGCTACGCGATGCCGCGCCTGCAGTGCAGCTGTGGGGGCTGTCGGCCACGCTGGGCAATCTGGATGAGGCGCGCGACGTGCTGCTGCCCGGACAGCCCGACGCGGCGATCGTGCAGGGCGTGCGCCCGCGCGCGATCAGCGTGCGCAGCCTGCTGCCGGACCCTGGCGAACGTTTCCCCTGGGCGGGGCACCTGGGACTGGCGCAGCTGCCGCGCGTGCTGGATGCGTTGATGCGGGCGCGCAGCAGCCTGCTGTTCACCAACACCCGTGCGCAGGCAGAACTATGGCATCAGGCGCTTGCCGCGGTCTGGCCGGAAGACCAGGGCACGCTTGCGCTGCACCACGGCTCGCTGGATCCGGCGCTGCGCCAACAGGTGGAAGACGGACTGCGCGCGGGCACGCTGCGCTGCGTGGTTGCCACCTCCAGCCTCGACCTCGGCGTGGACTTCCCAGAGGTTGAGCAGGTACTGCAGCTGGGCAGCCCGAAGGGCGTGGCCCGCCTGCGCCAACGCGCTGGACGTGCACGTCACCGCCCGGGCGCCAGCGGTTCCATCCTGTGCGTGCCCAGCCATGCACTGGAGCTGGCCGAATACGCCTCGGTACGCCGTGCGTTGGCCGAAGGCGTGGTCGAAGCACGCAGGCCGCCGACGCTGCCGCTGGATGTGCTGGCCCAGCATGCGGTCAGCCGCGCGCTGGCGGGCGGCTTCGACAGCGCCGCGCTGCTGGCGCAGGTACGGCGTACCCATGCCTTCGCGTCTCTCGGCGACGATCAATGGCAGGCCGTGCTCACGTTCATCGTGCAGGGCGGCCAGGCGCTGGCCCAGTACCCCGATTTCCACAAGGTCGTGCGTGATGCCGATGGCCGGTACCGCATGCACGACCGTCGCCAGGCGCTGCGTCATCGGCTGTCGATCGGCACCATCAGCAGCGATGGCAGCGTGCGCGTGCAGTTCCTGCGCGGCGGCAGCCTGGGCGCCGTAGAAGAACAGTTCGCCAGCCGCCTGCGCCGTGGCGATCGCTTCCAGTTCGCCGGGCGCCTGCTGGAGCTGGTGCAACTACGCGACATGACCGCCTTCGTGCGGCTGGCACGAGGGCGCGGTGATGGTGTGGTGCCACGCTGGCAGGGAGGCCAGTTGCCGCTGTCGATGCCGCTCGGCCGCGAGCTGGAGTGGGTCCTGTCCGGCGCCGACGACAGTGCCGAATCACGCTGGTTGTCCCCCTTGCTGGCACTGCAGCAGCAGTTGTCGGCGCTTCCCGGCCCAGAGCATCTGCTGGTCGAAGAGGTGCGGCGCCGCGAAGGCCAGTTCCTGTTCGTCTACCCTTTTGCCGGCCGTCACGTGCACGAGGCGCTGGCCGCCTTGCTGGCACTGCGCTGTACCCGCCGGCAGCGCAACAGCATCGGCTACGCAGTGAACGATCATGGCCTAGTGCTGGCACCGGCGCAGGCGATTGATCTGGATGCGGCGGAATGGAGGGCGCTGTTCACCACCGATCAGCTGCTGGACGACCTGCGTGCCGCAGTGAACCTGGGCGAGCTGGCGCGGCGCCAGTTCCGTGGCATCGCACGCGTAGCGGGCCTGCTGGTGCCCAGCCTGCCCGGCGGCATGCCGCGATCACTGCGCCAGTTGCAGGCCTCGGCAGGCCTGCTCTTCGACGTACTGCGCGAGCACGATCCTGACCATCTTCTGCTGGCGCTGGCCGAACGCGAGGTGCTGCACGACAGCCTCGATCTGGCCGGACTACAGCAGGTACTGGCAAGGATCGGCACACGGATTCTCTCGATGCAGCGTCCATCGTCACTCACGCCACTGGGCTTCCCGTTGTGGGCCGAACGCCTGCGTGGGCAGTTCAGCAACGAGGACTGGCGTACCCGCGTGCAACGCGCGGCCCTGCAGCTGGAGCGTCGCCATGGCCGATGAACTGCCGCTGCTGCGCGCGGGCGAATCGCTGATTCTGCTTGGCGCGCGTGCACTTTACTGGCCCGCGCGGCAGGCGTTGTTGATCGCCGACCTGCACCTGGGCAAAGCCGATGTATTCCGCCGCGCCGGCATCGCGCTGCCCGCCGGCGGCACCGGCGAAGACCTGCACCGCCTGCAGGGTCTGCTGGACAGGCATGCCTGCCGCGAGCTGTGGATCCTGGGCGACATCCTGCATGGGCCGGCGCATCGCGCCGCCTGGTACCAGCAATGGCTCGGCTGGCGCGAACGCAACATCGCACTGGACGTGCATGTCCTGCGCGGAAATCATGACCTGCAGCTGCCGCATGCCCAGCTGCAGGTACAGATCCACGACGAAGTACGGCTGCAGCCGTTCCTGCTCCGCCATGAGCCGATACCCGATGCAGACCTGCATGTGATCGCCGGACATCTGCATCCGCAGGTCGCCTTGACGCCATTGCGAAGGCGCTTCCCCGCATTCTGGCTGCGTGACAGGATGACGGTGCTGCCGGCCTTTTCCGCGTTCACCGCCGGACTCGTGCCTGTTCCCAACGGTGGCGAACAGATGGTCGCCTGCGTGGAAAACGGCCTGGTGGAACTGCCGGTGGCTTGAATCAAGCCGGACGAACGCCCAGCTGCGGCATCAACTGGAACTCAGGCGTGTCATCTTCACGTCGTCGCGGCAATGCCTGGACCGCCGCCAGCATTTCCTGCGCGCAGGTGCGGATGCGTGCGTGGTGCTCCGCTGGCGCATGACTGATCAGGCTGCCGACATGGAACTCGAACACATCCTCCAGTACGTCGGGCTGGTCCTCGTGCAGCATCTGCAACAGTCCGCGCAGCTTGCAGATTTCCGATTCCAGCTCCTCGACCGCGAACAACATGGCGTCCTCCTCTTCAACGACAGGCGGCACGTCCGGGCCGCAACAGGCCGCAACGGCAGCGCCTCCCGGGCCACGCGCGATATTGATCACGGAAAGGAAAACGGGCGACGCGCAATCGCGTGCAACCTACTTCTCGCATATCCGCGGTGAGGCAACCGTTAATTCACGTGACGGCGTACTTCACGCCGTTGCCGCAGCCACGTGTGCGCGAGGCGGTTCGGCCGCAGTGGCCAGCGCATCGATGAAGGCCGGATCCAGCACAAGCGAACCGAACCAGCCATGCTGGGTACCGCTGAGCACGCGCAGCATGTGGCCACGCCCACCCGGCAGGCGCCCCATCGGGCCGAGCAGTACGTCGCGCGCCTTCGCCCAGGCATCGCGGTCGGACTGGAACAGCGGCGTGAGCCAACGGCTCCAGCGCTGGTAGACCGCAACGTGGGCCCTGCGTTGCGCCTGGTAGGCCTGCAATGCAGCGGCACCACCGCCATGCGCGCGCATGGCATCGCGCAGCGCCAACGCATCGAGCAGCGCCATGTTCACGCCCTGCCCCAGCTGCGGGCTCATCGCATGTGCGGCATCGCCGGCCAGCACCATGCGGCCGCAATGCCAACGCGTCATCACAGCGTCGCGGTAGACCGCGCGCGCGAGCTGGCCAGCGTCACGCAGATGCGCGAAGCGTGCACTGGCCTGCGGCCACAGGGTGTGCAGTTCGTCCAGCCAGGGCGTCATGCCCTCCGCCTGCCAACGTTCGAAGTCGGCGCGTGGTAGGCTCCAGAAGAAGCTCAGGCGCGGCGTGTCGTCACCGGGCCGCGTGCCGACCGGCAGCAGCCCGATCATCTTGCGCGCGGCCACGTAGCGCTGCCGCAGCTCCTGCAGGTGCGGCCAGTCTTCGGCCGGCAACAGGCACCACAGCGCACCCCATGGATACACGCGATCCAGCCCGGCACCGCCTTCGATCGTGCCGCGCAACGTCGAGGCCGCGCCATCGGCAGCCACCACCAGGTCGAATGGACCATGCATGCGCCCTTCGCTGTCGCGCAGGCGGCCCTGCTCGGCATCCACCGCGGCAATGGAGACGCCGGCATGCAGCTGGCCCGCACCTGCACGCGCTTGGTCCAGCAACGAGAACAACGCTCCGCGCTGCATGCCGAGGCCGTGCAGGCGCGCATCCAGGCCGTCGTAGCGCATGTCCATCACCGCGCGTTCGCACGGCGTATCGCCATACAGGCGGTGCACCGGCGCG
Organism: Stenotrophomonas sp. S4; assembly: GCF_054187805.2. Classification (NCBI taxonomy): domain Bacteria; kingdom Pseudomonadati; phylum Pseudomonadota; class Gammaproteobacteria; order Lysobacterales; family Lysobacteraceae; genus Stenotrophomonas; species Stenotrophomonas sp. S4. Next base: position 3,486,424 of record NZ_CM196188.1, read on the forward strand.
GCATGCGCACGAACTGCATCGAGCAGGCCCATCTGCCACAGCACCTGCAGGCCGCTGGGTTGCAGCAGGAAACCGGCGCCAACCGGCCCCGGCGTGGGCACGCGTTCGAAGATCTCCACCTCGTGGCCATCACGGGTGAGCAGGATGGCCAATGCCTGGCCAGCAGTACCGTAGCCGATCACGGCGATGCGCAGTCGTTCCTTCATGGGCGCATTGTGCCCGAGGTGGGTTGCGAATGGAGAAGGGAGGCCGCGCACGGCATCCACGCATGGCGTGGATCTACTGCGCAAAAAAAACCCCGCCGAAGCGGGGTTTTCAACGCACTGTCGAGTGGATCACTCGGCCGGCGTGATGTTCGAAGCCTGGGCACCCTTCGGGCCCTGGGTCACGTCATAGGTGACACGCTGGCCTTCCTGCAGGCTGCGGAAGCCCTTGGAGTTGATGGCGGAGAAGTGCGCGAACACGTCGGCGCTGCCATCCTCCGGCGAGATGAAGCCAAATCCCTTGGCGTCGTTGAACCACTTGACGGTACCGTTCGGCATGGTGATGCGAGACCTTATGCAATGAATGGGTGGTGTACGCTGAACCCGCGCACAAGCTGAGTATGCAAAGCTTGCTCGGGGAAGACAATCACCCCCGCGCCAATTCGCCCACCAGTTCCGGAAGTCCGTTGCTTGCCGCCTGCACATTGGCCAGCACTTCGGCCATCGTAATCTCCTCGCCATCACCGCAGCCGGCGGCCCAGTTGGCGATGATCGCCAGGCAGGCGTAATCCAGCCCCAGCTCGCGTGCCAGCGCGGCCTCCGGCATGCCGGTCATGCCCACCAGGTCGCAGCCGTCACGGCGCATGCGGGCGATTTCGGCGATGGTCTCCAGGCGCGGGCCCTGTGTTGCGCCATAGCAGCCACCGTCATGGACCGTGACACCGGTCACTTTGGCTGCCGCCAGGATCTTGCTGCGCAGCATCGGCGTGTAGGGATGGCCGAAATCGACGTGGGCCACGTCGGTGCCCTCTTCTTCACAGATCGTGCTGATGCGGCCCCAGGTGTAGTCGATGATCTGGTCCGGGCAGGCCAGCACGCGCGGGCCGAAGTCTTCGGTGATGCCACCCACCGTGTTCAATGCCAGCACCCGCTGCGCGCCCAGCTGCTGCAGCGCGGCCAGGTTGGCACGGTAGTTGATCTTGTGCGGCGGCAGTGAATGCCCCTCGCCATGCCGCGCCAGGAACGCCACGCGATGGCCGAGCAGCGTGCCCACGCGCACCGGGCCGGACGGGCGGCCGAAGCGGGTGTCGACCTCGTGGGTCTGCACGTCGTCAAGCTTGGCTAGGTTGTAGACACCGGTACCGCCGATCACGGCCAGGGCGATCTGTTGCATTCGAAGCACTCCATGAAAAGACGAACGCCGGCACCCGAGGATGCCGCCGATGGAAGAAGACGCGCTGTGGGCGGCTGCGCCGTTATTCCTTCATTGCGTAGATGGCCGGCACGCAGCGCAGGGTCTCGTTGACGTCCATGCCGAAGCCGAACACGTAGCGGTCCGGCAGCTCGATGCCGGCGTAGTCGGCGGTCACGTCCGGCAATGCGCGGTCGTGCTTCTTCACGGTCATCGCGGCGATGCGCACGTCGGTCGCGCCCTGCTCCAGGCACCAGGTGCGCACGCCCTGCAGGGTGTAGCCCTCGTCGAGGATGTCGTCGATCAGCAGCACGCGGCGGCCGAACAGCGAGGTAGCCGGCTTGTGCTTCCAGACCAGGTCGCCGCCGGTGGTTTCACCGCGGTAGCGGGTCGCGTGCAGGTAATCGAACTGCACGTCCTGGCCGCGCGCGCCCAGTTCCAGCGCCAGCTGGCCGGCGAACGGCAGCGCACCATGCATGATCGACAGGAACAGCGGCACCTCGCCCTTGTAATCGCGCGCGATGGCGTCGGCGATACCAGCGATGGCCTTGTCGATGGTGGGGCGGTCGACCAGCAGGTCAGCCTGGGCCAGGGCCTGGGAAATGGTGAGGTTGGGCATCAGACGGTTCTTCCAAGGGTTTCAAGCAGACGGGATTGGGTGTCGCCATGGCGGGCATCGGCCAGCAGGCCGTCCCAGCCGAGCGCGCCGCGGCCCAGCAGGCCGAGCAGCGCAGCAGTATTGAGGGAGCGTCCCTGCACCGCGTGCAGGGCTTCATCGACCAGTTCCGGGTGGCAGACCAGCACCACGTCGCAGCCGGCATCCAGGTGCGCGTGCACGCGTGCCGGCACGCCACCGGCGCTGTGCGAGGCGGCCATGCCGATGTCATCGGAGAACACCACGCCGCGGAAGCCGAGCTCACCGCGCAGGATGTCCTGGATCCAGCGCGGCGAGTAGCCGGCCGGCTCCGGTGCCACCTGCGGATAGATCACGTGGGCCATCATCACTGCATCGGCACCGGCGGCGATGCCGGCCTGGAACGGCACCAGGTCCTGCGCGCGCAGTTCGTCCAGCGCGCGCGGATCGATCGCAGTATCGACGTGGGTGTCTTCCAGCACGGTGCCGTGGCCGGGGAAATGCTTGAGCGTGGCGGCCATGCCGACCGCATGCATGCCACGCACATAGGCGGCGGTGAACGCGGCTACCACCTGCGGGTCTTCACTGAAGGCGCGGTTGCCGATGGCGCGGTTGCCGCGGCCAAGGTCGACCACCGGCGCGAAGCTCAGGTCCAGGCCGCTGGCGCGCACTTCGCTGGCCATCAGCCAGGCGTGCTGCTCGGCCAGGGCCAGGGCCTGCTGCGGGTCGGTGGCGTACAGTGCACCGATGTCCTGCAGCGGCGGCAGCTCGCTGTAGCCTTCGCGGAAGCGCTGCACGCGACCGCCTTCCTGGTCCACGCAGATCAACTGCGGGCGCGGGGCAGCGGCACGGATCGCCGCGCTCAGATCGGTCACCTGCTGGCGCGAGGCGAAGTTGCGCTTGAACAGCACCACCCCGGCCACGGCATCGTGCTGCAGCCAGTCACGTTCCTGGGCGGTCAGTTCGGTGCCGGCAACGCCGATCAGCAGCATGGTCGATCTCCACAACGCGCGCCCGGATGGCGCAGTGCCGCATTGTCGCAGAACCGGCCGACAGGCGCAGTGGTCAAGGCAAAAGCGAGGTGTGGGGTCAGATCCCCACAGGGGCTCTGACCCCGATCTGCTCAGACCTTGCAGCCGTCCGGGCCGCAGGCCTCGTCGCCGTCAGCCGGGGTGGCCGGGGCGCCCTGTTCGGCCGCGATCTGCTGCAGGGCCTGGGCGAACGCTTCCGGCGGCTGGGCCCCGGAAATGGCCCACTTCCCATCGATGACGAAGGTCGGCACCGAGGAAATGCCCAATGCATGGGCCTGTGCAAGCTTGGCTTCGACCTCGGCCAGGCCGCGGTCGGAGGCCAGCATCTGCGCGATTTCACCACCGTCCAGGCCGCCCGCCACGCCGGCCTTCACCAGCACCGCGGTATCGGCCAGATTCTGGCCATGCTCGAAGTGGGCACGGAACAGTGCTTCGCCGACTGCATCCTGCACGCCGTGCTCGCCGGCCAGCCACAACACCCGATGCGCCGGCAGCGTGGTCACCCGCACCTGGCCCTGGCTGAAATCCATCGGCAGGCCCTCGCCCCGCGCGGTGGTCTGGGTCTGGCCGAGGATCTGCTCGGTGCGCTCGACGCCACCGAACTTGCGCACATAGGCCTCGCGCAGCGGCACCGGAGTGTCGTCCGCGTCCGGGTCCAGCTGGAACGGCTGCCAGTGGATATCGAGTTCAGGCGCGTTGGCGCCCAGCAACTGCACACCCTGCTGGAAGCGATGCTTGCCGATCCAGCACCAGGGGCAGACCACGTCGGAGTAGATGTCGATTCTCATCCCCACCACATGGGGCCCGCCTCCCTCGAAAAAAGGGGACGGAGGGGATTAAGTCGTTTCCAGCACAGCTGGGGTAAAGACGACTTAATCCCCTCCGTCCCCTTTTTGGGGGCTTCACCACTGTGAATAGGGGTGACTGGCCAGCGCGACGTTGTAGTAGCGCGCATCGTCGGTGACTTCGGCACCCACCCAGTCCGGCAGGTCGATCGCCTGGTCGGCGCTGTCCAGCTCGACTTCGGCCACCACCAGGCCGGCGTTGTCGCCGAGGAACTCGTCCACTTCCCAGGTCAGGCCGGCGTGTTCGACCAGATGGCGGCGCTTGTCGATCAGGCCCCCCACGCACAACGCCAGCAGTGCGCGAGCATCGTCCACCGGGATCGGGTAGTCGAACTCCTGGCGGGTATGGCCGATGGTGCGCGACTTCAGGTTCAGCGCGGCGTGGTCGCCTTCGATGCGCACGCGTACCGAAGCATTCTGGGTGCCGCGGTCCAGCGCGCCCATGTCGTTGATGTAGCCCTGCGCCATCGGGATCACCCGGTGCGCGGCGGTGCGCCAGCCATCACTGCTGACGAGGAATTTGCGTTCGATTTCGATGCCCATCGCGCCATTATGCGCGATGGGCATGACAGCCGATCAGCGCTTCTCGAACACCGCGATGCTTTCCACGTGCGCGGTGTGCGGGAACATGTCCATGGCACCGGCGCTGACCAGGGTGAAGCCCTGTTCGTTGACCAGGTAGCCGGCATCGCGCGCCAGCGAGCCGGGGTGGCAGCTGACGTAGACGATGCGCTTGAACTGCTTCAGCGGCAGCTGCTGCAGCACTTCGATCGCACCCGAGCGCGGCGGGTCCAGCAGCAGCTTGTCGAAGCCCTGGCGCATCCACGGGGTGCTGCGCTGGTCCTGGGTCAGGTCGGCGCTGAAGAACTGCGCGTTGGCCAGGCCGTTGCGCTCGGCGTTCTCACGCGCACGCGCCACCAGGCCGGCATCGCCTTCCACGCCGACCACCTCGCGCACGCGGCGCGCCAGCGGCAGGGTGAAGTTGCCCAGGCCGCAGAACAGGTCCAGCACGCGCTCGTCCTCGCCCGGTTCCAGCAGGTCCAGGGCGTGGGCGATCATCTTCTCGTTGAGCTTGGCATTGACCTGGATGAAGTCCAGCGGGCGGAACGCCAGCTCGACATCCCACGGCGCCAGACGGAACGACAGCGGCACGCCCTGCCCGTCCAGCGGCTGCACGGTGTCCACGCCGCCGGACTGCAGGTAGATCACGAAGCCATGCTGCTGGCCGAAGGCCGCCCAGGCCACGCGGTCGGCATCGCTGAGCGGCTGCAGGTGGCGCACGGTCAGGACCACGGCCTGGTCACCGGCGATGAATTCGATCTGCGGGATGTCACGCTTGCCATCGAGTGACTCGATGAAGGTGGACAGCGCCTCGACCTTGGTGCCGATCTCGGGGATCACGGTCAGGCACTGGCTGAGGTCGGCGACGAAGCGCGGATCCTGTTCACGGAAGCCGACCAGGGTCTTGTCCTTCTTCTCGACCCGGCGCACCGAGAAGCGGCCCTTGCGGCGGTAGCCCCAGCTCTCACCGACCAGCGGCGCCAGCACGGTGCCCGGCTTCACATGGCCGATCCGCTCCAGGTTGTCCATCAGCACGCGCTGCTTGGCGACGATCTGCTGGTCCTCGTCCAGGTGCTGCAGCACGCAACCGGCGCAGGTACCGAAATGAGGGCACTTGGGGCTCACCCGCTGCGGCGAGGCCTGCAGCACCTCCACGGTGCGCGCCTCGTCGAAATGGCGGCTGCGGGCGGTCTGTTCAGCCATCACCACCTCGCCGGGCAGGGCGCCACTGACGAAGGTGACCTTGCCGCCCTCGCCTTCACGGCGGGCGACACCGCGACCATCATGGCTGAGGTCGAGGATCTCGGTCTGGAATGGGGTACGGTCGGTGCGGGAACGGGATCGGGCCACGTGGCAACAGGCTGCGGGCAAAAATGGGGGCGTATTGTCGCAGATCCTGACCGGCGGGGCCCGGACCCGCTTGCGCCCGTGGCCGCCGTGCTTGATGATTGGGACAGCTGACATGGAGGCAGCCCTGATGCAGATGACCCCGCGGGCCGCACGGCCCCGCTTCCTGCTTGTCGAGGACGACATCATCAGCCGCGGTTTTTTCAAGGCGGCGTTGGAAACGTTACCGGCGGATGTGGATACCGCAGATTCGCTGGCCAGCGCCCTGGCCAGTGCCGAACCCGGCGCGCACGACCTGTGGCTGATCGACGTCAACCTGCCGGATGGCAATGGCGCGCAGCTGCTGCGTGAGCTGCGCCGTTCACACCCCGACACGCCGGCGCTGGCACATACCGCCGACGGCGATACCTCCATCCACGCCCGCCTGCGCGAAGCCGGTTTCAGCGACACCCTGGTCAAGCCACTGGGCCGCGACCAGCTGCTGAAGGCGGTGCGCCGTGCGCTGGTCAACAGCCCGGCGGGAATCTTCGTGGCACAGGCCCCGGCCGCGGTCGAGCTGGCCGTGCAGGACTGGGACGAGACCGCAGCCCTGGCCGCGCTCAATGGCCAGCGCAACCACCTGATCGCCCTGCGCGAGCTGTTCCTGGCCGAGTTGCCGGGCGTGCGTGATGCGGTGGAGCAGGCGGTGGACCAGCACGACGAGCGCCAGCTGCGCAGTCAGCTGCACCGGTTGCAGGCGAGCTGTGGCTTCGTGGGGGCGGCACGGTTGGGACGGGCGGTGCGCCAGCTGCATCATGCGCCCGAGTCCGGGCAGGCCCAGGATGGATTCCGCGCCGCGGTGGCTGCCCTGCTGCACTGAGGGTTGCTCGGCAGGGCTTGCAGCCCTGCACCTGCAGATGCTTCAAGCCAGGGCAACACCAAGGGCCAGAGCCAGAGCGGCTCTGGCTTTCTGCTTGTTGGGCGGAGCGGGGTTTACGGCGTCTCCCGCAACCGGACCCACCCCGCCTACCCACAGATAGCCAGCTTTTGCAGTTGACGTTGACGTTGATTCAGCGGGTGCAGGGCTGCAAGCCCTGCCGAACACCCCTCAACGCCTGGGCGCGAGCTGCTCGAGCATTTCCCAGGACTTCAGGCCGCGCGGCCCCAGGTGATGGGCCAGCACCCGCCGCATCGGCAGGCGCAGGCTGGCCAGGTCGGCGGCATCCGGCTCTTCATCTGCCGCCAAAGCCAGCAGCGCCGAGCCAGTGGCCGCTGCCCGGCGTTCCCCGCCGCGCTCGCTCAGCAGGCGTTGCGCGCCCTCCTGCGGATCCAGTTCGTAGCGCGCCGCCGGGTCGATCGGCTGGCCATCGCTGGCACTGTCCAGCTCGAAGCCCAGGCCCAGCGCGGACAGCAGTTCGCGTTCAAAACGGCGCAGTGTCCAGGCCAGACCAGCGCCCACCGCCAGCCGCGCGCGTGCCTCGCCATAGGCGAGGTACAGTTCCGGCAGCGGGTCCTGGCGCGGAGCCAGGCGCAGGGTCAGTTCACTCAGGTAGAAGCCGGCCAGCATCGCCTGGCCGACCAGGCGTGGCGCCGCATCCAATGCCTCTGCACCACGCAGCTGGGCCAGTTCACCCCGCTGCTGGGCACTGAAGCGGATCCACTGCAACGGCTGCAGGGCAGCACGCAGCACCTGACCCTTTGCGGTGGACACGCCACGCGCGAGCAGGCCGATACGGCCATGCTGCGCGCTCAACACTTCGACCAGCAGGCTGGTCTCGCGGTAGGCCCGTGCGTGCAGCACGAAGCCGGTGTCGTCCTCGATCATCATCGAAGCGACCGCAACGCGTTACTCGTAACCGAAGGCCTTCAGCGCGGCCTCGTCGTCGGACCAGCCTTCACGCACGCGCACCCAGGTTTCCAGGAACACCTTGGCCCCGAACAGACGCTCCATCTGCAGGCGGGACTTGGCGCCGATCTCCTTCAGGCGGGCGCCGCCCTTGCCGATCACGATGGCCTTCTGGCCCTCGCGCTCGACCCAGATCACCGCACCGATGCGCAGCAGGTTGCCATCCTCGGTGAAGCGCTCGATCTCGACGGTGGTGGCGTACGGCAGTTCCTCGCCGAGCTGGCGCATGAGCTGCTCGCGCACCAGTTCACCAGCCAGGAAACGCTGGCTGCGGTCGGTGATCTCGTCCTCGCCGAACATCGGCGGGGCTTCCGGCAGCAGCTTCAGCACGTCGCGCACCAGCGCTTCCAGGCCGTTGCGCTTCTGCGCGGAGATCGGGTGCACGGCGGCGAAATCCCGACCTTCGGTCACCTGCTGCAGGAACGGCAGCAGCGCGCCCTTTTCCTTCAGGCGATCGATCTTGTTGACCACCAGAACGACCGGAATGCCGGCGTCACGCAGCACATTGAACGCCAGGCTGTCCTCTTCATCCCAGCGACCGGCTTCGATCACCAGCAGGCCGGCATCGACGCCTTCCAGCGAACCGCGCGCGGCGCGGTTCATCACCCGGTTCATCGCCCGCTTCTGCACCTTGTGCAGGCCGGGGGTGTCGACCAGCACCAGCTGGCCTTCCGGATAGGTGGCGATGCCCAGCAGGCGATGGCGCGTGGTCTGCGGGCGGTTGGAGACGATGCTGACCTTGGCGCCGACCAGGGCATTGGTCAGGGTCGACTTGCCCACGTTCGGGCGGCCGATGACGGCCACGCTGCCGCAATGATGGGGAGTTTGTTCGCTCACTTGGAATCCAGTTGTTCTAGGACGGCCGCAGCCGCCTGTTGTTCGGCAAGCCGCCGCGAGGCGCCTTCGCCCTCGGTGCTGGCGGCCGGGTCGGCTACGTTGCAGCGTACCCGGAAGTGCTTGGCGTGGTCGTCACCGGATTCTGACACCAGTTCATACTGCGGCAACGCCTTCTGTCGGGCCTGCAGCCATTCCTGCAGGCGGGTCTTGGGGTCCTTCTCGGGCCGGCCGGAGGCCGGCAGTGCCTCGATCGAAGCGCTGAACCAGGGCAGTACCACCGCCCGGCAGGCCTCGAAGCCGGCATCCAGGTAGATCGCAGCCACCACGGCTTCCACCGCGTCGGCCAGGATCGAATCACGACGATGGCCGCCGGACTTCATTTCGCCCGGGCCCAGGATCAGTCGATCGCCCAGTTCCAGGGTGCGCCCGATCACCGCCAGCGCGCCTTCACGCACCAGCTCGGCGCGGGCACGGGTCATCGCGCCTTCGTCAGCCTTGGGCCAGCGTTGGTACAACGCCTCGGCCGCCATCATGTTGACGATGCTGTCGCCCAGGAATTCCAGGCGCTCGTTGTGTGGCGCACCGGCACTGCGATGCGTCAGCGCCTGCTTCAGCAGCGCCGGGTCGCGGAAGGGATGACCGATCAGGTCACCACGTTGGAAAGGTTTATTCGGCACCGCTTCGGGTCAGGTCCTGGGATGAATCGAATTTGCCAACCACGTCCAGGTTGCCGACCAGCGGACGGCGCACTTCGTAGTTGACCTTGAGGGTCCAGCCATTGTCGCGACGGTCGAACTTCACGTTGGCCGGCTTCACGTTTTCCGAGTAGTTGATGTACAGGCGCTTGAAGAACAGATCCTGGATCCGGGCCGGCTCCATGCTGCCCACCCCAGGCTCCTTGGCCAGGCTCTTCATCGCCGAGCGCACCGCGTAATACTCCTGGTACATCGGGAACAGCTTCATGCCGATGTAAAGGAAGAAACCGACCACGATCAGGACCGCCAGGAACGAGGTCAGGGTCATGCCACGCTGCGTGTTCATCGTCTTCATTGCGTTCTCCCCAGATACGCGTTGGATGTGAAAATACTCGGTTGGTGCCCGATCAGTTGATGCTCGAGCCGATCCGCGACGGCTCGAAGCCATCCTTGCAGAACCAGCCCTGGCAGTTCAGCCAGATCAGGAAGGCCTTGCCGCGCAGGTTTTCTTCCGGCAGCAGGCCCCAGAAACGGCCGTCGTCGCTGTTGTCACGGTTGTCGCCCATCACCAGGTACTTGCCGGCCGGCACGGTCCACTGGCCCTGGCCACGCGGGTAGTCGGTCTCCAGCACGGTGTGGGTACGGCCCGGCAGGTGCTCGACCAGCAGGTTGGCGCCCTCGCCCTGGCCCTTGTGGCCGGCATAGATGCCCTTGTTGTCGTACTTCAGCGGTTCGCCGTTGAGGATCACGCCGTCGCCTTCGAAGACCACGGTGTCACCCGGCACGCCGATCACGCGCTTGATGAAGTTCTCGCCCTTGGCCGGGTCGTTGTCGCTGTGGCCGGGGAAGTGGAACACCACCACGTCACCGCGCGACGGCTCGCCGAACGGCACGATCTTGGTGTTGCTGATCGGCAGGCGCAGGCCGTAGGAGAACTTGTTGACCAGGATGAAATCGCCGATCAGCAGGTTCGGCATCATCGAGCTGGACGGGATCTTGTACGGCTCGGCGATGAAACTGCGCACGATCAGCACGATCGCCAGCACCGGGAAGAACGCACGCGAATAATCCACCAGCACCGGCTCGGAATCGAGCAGGCCCGCGCGCTGGGCGCGACGCTTGGCGAGATACAGCTTGTCCGCGAGCAGGATCAGGCCCGAGGCCAGGGTCAGCACGACCAGGAGGATCTCAAACAGTTTCATTCAGGGTCCTTTGCAACGTCACCAGACGACCGGCCCGCAGGGCCGGTGCGGGCTTACTTGTTGTCCATCTGCAGGACGGCCAGGAACGCTTCCTGCGGAATCTCCACGCGTCCGACCTGCTTCATGCGCTTCTTGCCTTCCTTCTGCTTTTCCAGAAGCTTCTTCTTGCGCGAAACGTCGCCACCATAGCACTTGGCCAGCACGTTCTTGCGCATGGCCTTGACCGTGGTGCGGGCGATGATCTGCGAGCCGACGGCGGCCTGGATGGCCACGTCGAACATCTGGCGCGGGATCAGGTCCTTCATCTTCTCGCACAGCTCGCGGCCGCGGCGATCGGCATGGCTGCGGTGCACGATCAGCGACAGCGCATCGACCTTGTCGCCATTGATCAGCACGTCCACGCGTACGAACGGGCCCGCGTCGAAGCGCACGAAGTGGTAGTCCAGCGAGGCATAGCCACGGCTGACCGACTTCAGCTTGTCGAAGAAGTCCAGCACCACTTCGGCCATCGGCAGCTCGTAGCTGATCTGCACCTGGCTGCCCAGGTAGTTGATGCCGATCTGGCTGCCGCGCTTTTCTTCGCACAGCTTGATGATGTTGCCGATGTACTCCTCGGGGGTGAGCACGTTGGCACGGATGATCGGCTCGCGGATCTCCTCGACCTGGTTCACCGGCGGCAGCTTGGCCGGGTTGTCCATGTTGATGATCGAGCCATCGGTCTTCAGGACTTCATACACCACCGTCGGCGCGGTGCTGATCAGGTCCAGGTTGTATTCGCGCTCCAGGCGCTCCTGCACGATTTCCATGTGCAGCATGCCAAGGAAGCCGCAACGGAAGCCGAAGCCCATCGCTTCGGAGCTTTCCGGCTCGAAACGCAGCGCGGCATCGTTCAGGCGCAGCTTGTCCAGCGCTTCGCGCAGGTCCGGGTAGTCTTCGGCATCAACCGGGAACAGGCCGGCGAACACGCGCGGCTGCATTTCCTGGAAGCCCGGCAGCGGCTTCGGCGCCGGGTCGCCGGCCAGGGTGAGGGTGTCGCCGACCGGCGCACCGTGCACGTCCTTGATGCTGGCGGTGACCCAGCCCACTTCACCGGCACGCAGCGCCGGCAGCACCTTGCGCTTCGGGGTGAACACGCCGACGTTGTCGACCTGGTGGTTGCGGCCGGTCGACATCACCTGCAGCTTGTCACCGGCCTTGATCTCGCCCTGCATCACGCGCACCAGCGAGACCACGCCCAGGTAGTTGTCGAACCACGAGTCGATGATCAGCGCCTGCAGCTTGTCGGTGTCGCGCGGTGCCGGCGGCGGGATGCGATGGACGATCGCTTCCAGCACGTCCTGCACGTTGAGGCCGGTCTTGGCGCTGACCGGCACGGCGTCGGAGGCGTCGATGCCGATCACGGCCTCGATCTCGGCCTTGGCGCGCTCGATATCGGCGGTGGGCAGGTCGATCTTGTTGATCACCGGCACCACTTCCAGGCCCTGCTCCACCGCGGTGTAGCAGTTGGCCACCGACTGCGCTTCCACGCCCTGGGCCGCGTCGACCACCAGCAGCGCGCCTTCGCAGGCGGCCAGCGAGCGGCTGACTTCATAGGAGAAGTCGACGTGGCCGGGGGTATCGATGAAGTTCAGGTGGTAGGTCTGCCCGTCCTTGGCCACGTACGGCAGTGACACCGACTGCGCCTTGATCGTGATGCCACGCTCGCGCTCGATCGGGTTGGAATCGAGCACCTGCGCTTCCATCTCGCGGGCCTGCAGGCCACCGCAGAGCTGGATGATGCGGTCGGCCAGCGTGGACTTGCCGTGGTCGACATGGGCGATGATGGAGAAGTTGCGGATGTTCCGCATCGAATCAGAAGACATAGGTGGCGGCGGCGCGCGGCGTCGTCAGGGTAACGGTCGATTATCGCACGCCCGGCGCCCCGCCGCGAAAACTGCCTCATCGGGCCGGACGCTGAACGACCGAAGCCCCGCCGGGGCGGGGCTTCGGGGGAGACGCAGGGGCCGCCGCAGCGACCCCGGCAGGCCTTACTGGCCGGCCTTGACCGCCACGAAGGCGCTGTTGCCATTGGCCGTGCGGACCAGCAGCATCACCACGTCGTCCTTCTTGAAGCTGGACAGCGCCCGGTTCAGGGCATCCACGCTGCCGACCGCGACGCGGCCGACCTGCAGGATCACCATGCCCGGCGACAGGCCGGCATCACGCGCCGCCTGGCCCTTGACCCCGGTGATGCGCACGCCTTCGTTGCCGTTGAGCCCGAACTGCTTGCGCTGGGCCGCGTTCAGATCGCTGACGTCCAGCCCCAGCAGGGCATTGGCGCCGGTCTGCGGAGCCGCCTCGGCACTGCCGGCCGACGGCCCGCGGGCATTGGCCTGCCCGTCTTCACTCAGGGCGGTCAGCGTGGCACTGAGGTCATGCGGCTTGCCGTCGCGGTACACCACCAGGTTCACCTTGCTGCCCGGTGCCATCGCACCGATCAGCGGCGGCAGGTCGGACCAGCTGTTGACCGCGCTGCCGTTGACCGAGCGGATGACATCGCCCACCTGCACTCCGGCCTTGGCGGCCGCACTGCCTGCCACGATCTGGTTGACCAGGGCGCCACGGCTGTCCGGCAGGCCCAGGCCCTGCGCCTTCAGCGAATCGATCGGCTCGACCACCGCGCCGAGCTGGCCGCGGGTGACCTTGCCGCTCTTCTTGATCTGCTCGACCGCGCTCATCGCCAGGTCGATCGGGATCGCGAAGCTGATGCCCATGTAGCCGCCGGAGGCGGAGAAGATCTGCGAGTTGATGCCGACCACTTCGCCGCGGGTGTTCAGCAGCGGGCCACCGGAATTGCCCTGGTTGATCGCCACGTCGGTCTGGATGAACGGCACGTAGCGCTGATCGGCACCGCCGGTGCTGCGGCCCAGCGCGCTGACGATACCGGCCGTGACCGAGTGGTCGAGGCCGAACGGCGAACCGATCGCGACAACCCACTGTCCCGGCTTCAGGGTGTTGGAGTCACCCACGCGTACGGTCGGCAGGTTCTTGCCGTCGATCTTCAGCAGGGCCACGTCGTACTGCTGGTCGCTGCCCACCACCTTGGCGGTGAACTCGCGGCTGTCGCCCAGCTTGACCTTCACGTCACTGGCATCGGCCACCACGTGGTAGTTGGTCAGCACGTAGCCATCGGGCGAGATGATGAAGCCCGAACCCATGCCACGGCCCTTGATGCTGGGACCGCCATCCTGCCCGCCCGGCCCCTGTCCCGGCATCGGGAAGTCAGGGCCAAAGAAGCGGCGGAAGAACTCCGGCATGTCATCGTCGCCGCCCATCGGGCCCCGCGAGGCCTGGCGGTTGTTGCGGACGATGGTGGTGTCGACGTTGACCACGCCCGGGCCAACCTGTTCGACCAGGTTGGTGAAGTCGGGCAGGCCGCTGACCAGCGGCTGCGCGGGCGCCCGCGGTGCCGCGGCCGGCGCAGGCTGGGTCTGCGCGGCAGGCGCCGGCGCCTGCGCGCAGGCCATCAGGGGAAGGGTCAGGGCCAGCAGGCCAATGGCCTGCGTGCGGAGTCGGGGAGTCATCGGACGGCAACCTCCGGGTCGGATGGAAGAGGAATACGGTCCCCGCCGACGGCGGGGCGTGAAGGCGCCCGGCTCAGTCGCGCGGGCGCGGCGGCACCGGCAGGTCGTCCTGCAGGCGCGGCTCGAACGGGTAGAACGCGGCACCACCGGCATGGGCCGGGAAGCTGGCATTGAGCGCACCACCGGCGGCGGGCGCCAGGCTGGAGCGCGGCCATGGCCGGGCCTGCAGCCCACCGACCTCACCAAACGGCAGGTTGCGGTTGGCGTTGGCCGGCACGGTCGGGGTCAATGGTGCCTGCGTGGATGCCACGGCACGCTGCGGAAGATCGTCACGCTGGGCGGCACGCGCGGCCTGCTGGCTGCGGGTGGCACTGGCGCGGCGGGCATCCTGGCGGCGGCTGGCCGCCATCGCCACGGCCGGCGCAGCCACCACGGCCATTGCCGCGGTATCCACCGATGCCTCGGTGACCGGCGCCGGCTGGGTCGGTGCCGGCGCCAGCCGGGCCTCGCTGGCGATCACCTGCGGTGCCAGCGGCTCGCCCGGCGTGGCTTCCTGCAGCTTCTCGCCGCCCATGAACAGCGCCACGGCCGCCACCGAGGCGGCCAGTGCGGCACCACCGCCCCAGGCCCGCCAACCGCTGCGCCGCACCTGGCGACGGGGCTCGGCCTGCGGCACGGGCTCAGCGGCAACTGCGGCGGCCACGGCGGCGCTGAAACCGGCCGGTGCCAATGCCGAGGCCTGCCCGCGCATCACGTCGCCCAGCAGCTGCCAGCGCTCCTGGCAGCCGGCCAGTTCGGGGTCGTGCTCCATCCGGCGCAGCAGGAAGCGCGCTTCATCGGCGCCCAGCTCGCCATCGACCAGGGCCGACAGCTGCTCGCGATGGCGCTGGTCCAGGCGCTGCCCGGCGGGCGATTGATGGTTCTGCGATTCGTTGAACGGATTACTGGTCATACGCGGCTCTTCTCACGGGTGGCGCTGCCGATGTCCAACAGCGGCCGGAGTTCGGTGTCGATCGCCTCGCGCGCCCGGAAGATCCGTGAACGCACGGTGCCGATCGGGCACCCCATCTTCTGCGCGATATCCTCGTAGCTCAGGCCTTCCACCTCGCGCAGGGTGATCGCCGACCGGAGTTCTTCCGGCAGCGCGTTGACGGCCTTCATGACCGTCTGTTCCAGCTCCTGGCGCATCAACTCGCGCTCGGGCGTGTCGGTGTCCCGCAGGCGGGTACCGCTGTCGAACTGTTCGGCATCGCCGATGTCGATGTCATCGGTCGGCGGCCGTCGATTGTGTGAAGCCAGGTAGTTTTTGGCGGTATTCACGGCGATTCGATGCAACCAGGTTGAGAACTGGGCATCGCCACGGAAACTTCCGATCGCGCGGTAGGCACGGATGAAAGTGTCCTGGGCGACGTCCTGACATTCGCTCCAGTCGGCGATGTAGCGACCGACCAGGGCCACGACCCGATGCTGGTACTTGCGCACCAGGACATCGAACGCGGCACTCTCGCCGTGCTGCACGCGCCGGACCAGCTCCAGATCCAGCTCCTGAGGTGTATCAACATCGGCCATGAGGGGCCGCACTCCTGTCAGCCCAACCGACGTCGGGCAATGAGACTGCCAATCCCGGGAAAAGTTCAGTCGCCGATCACCTGGCGCCGCACCAGCTTTTAACCACCGTTCCGTTAGCGTCCCGGTCCACGGCCATGGATCCGGGGGCGCCACTCCCCTGCTATTGGGATTTGACGCGGGGGAAACAACCTCTGGATCATAGCCGCTTCTCCATACACAACCGGATGGAACGTCCATGCTCTCAGGCTTCGATGGTCTCCGCTTCAGCCACTGGCACCCCGAGATCCGCGACGACGGCGTGGTGGTTCTCTCCCTGGATCGTCAGGACAGCAGCGTCAACGCGATGTCGCAGGACGTGCTGCTGGAACTGGGCGACCTGCTTGAGCGCATCGCGCTGGACCCGCCCAAGGGAGTGGTGATCCAGTCGCTGAAGAAGGCCGGCTTCATCGCTGGCGCGGATCTGAAGGAGTTCCAGGAATTCGACCGTCGCGGCACCGTCAACGACGCGATCCGTCGTGGCCAGGCCACCTACCAGAAGCTGGCCGAGCTGCCCTGCCCCACCGTGGCGGCCATCCACGGCCACTGCCTGGGCGGCGGCACCGAGCTTGCCCTGGCCTGCCGCTATCGCGTGGCCTCCAATGACAGCAGCACCCGCATCGGCCTGCCGGAAACCCAGCTGGGCATCTTCCCGGGCTGGGGTGGCAGCGCCCGCCTGCCGCAGCTGGTCGGCGCACCGGCGGCGATGGACATGATGCTGACCGGCCGCACTCTGTCGGCCTCGGCCGCGCGTGGCATCGGCCTGGTCGACAAGGTGGTGGCACCGGCAGTGGTGCTCGACACTGCCGTCGCACTGGCGCTGTCCGGCACCACCCGCCCGTTCAAGCAGCGCGCGACGGCCTGGGCCACCAACACCTGGCTGGCACGCACGCTGCTGGCACCGCAGATGGTCAAGCAGGTCGCCCGCAAGGCCAGGAAGGACCAGTACCCGGCGCCGTACGCGCTGATCAGCACCTGGCAGCGCAGCGGCGGCAAGCCGATCCAGGCACGCCTCGACGCCGAACGGCGGGCCGTGGTGAAGCTGGCCAGTACACCGACCGCGCGCAACCTGATCCGCATCTTCTTCCTGACCGAGCGCCTGAAGGGCCTCGGTGGTGGTGAGTCCGGCATCCGCCACGTGCACGTGGTCGGCGCCGGCGTGATGGGCGGCGACATCGCCGCGTGGGCCGCCTACAAGGGCTTCGAAGTGACCCTGCAGGACCGTGAGCAGCGCTTCATCGACCCGGCCATGGAACGCGCGCAGGCGCTGTTCGCCAAGAAGGTGCGCGACGAGAGCAAGCGCCCTGCCGTGGCCGCGCGCCTGCGTGCCGACCTGGAAGGCAACGGCGTGGCCGAGGCCGACCTGGTGATCGAGGCGATCATCGAGAACCCCGAAGCCAAGCGTGCGCTGTACCAGACGCTCGAACCGAAGATGAAGCTGGATGCGCTGCTGACCACCAACACCTCGTCGATTCCGTTGGTGGAACTGCGCGACCATATCCAGCGACCGGCACAGTTCGCCGGCCTGCACTACTTCAATCCGGTCGCGCAGATGCCGTTGGTGGAGATCATCCATCACGACGGCATGGCGCCGGAGACCGAGCGCCGCCTGGCCGCGTTCTGCAAGGCGCTGGGCAAGTTCCCGGTGCCGGTGGCCGGCAGCCCGGGCTTCCTGGTCAACCGCGTGCTGTTCCCGTACATGCTGGAAGCCGCCACTGCCTACGCCGAAGGCATCCCAGGCCCGGTGATCGACAAGGCCGCCGTGAAGTTCGGCATGCCGATGGGCCCGATCGAACTGATCGACACCGTCGGTCTGGACGTGGCCGCCGGTGTCGGCCGCGAACTGGCGCCGTTCCTGGGCCTGCAGATTCCGGCCGCGCTGCAGACGGTGGAACCGGACAAGCGTGGCAAGAAGGATGGCCAGGGCATCTACACCTGGGAGAACGGCAAGCCGAAGAAGCCGGACGTGGCCAGCGACTACCAGGCCCCGGCCGATCTGGAGGACCGCCTGATCCTGCCGCTGTTGAACGAAGCGGTGGCGTGCCTGCACGAAGGCGTGGTGGCGGATGCGGACCTGCTGGATGCCGGCGTGATCTTCGGCACCGGTTTTGCACCGTTCCGCGGCGGTCCCATCCAGCACATCCGCGCGGTGGGTGCCGATGCGATCGTCGAGCGGCTGAAGGCCCTGCAGCAGCGCCACGGCGATCGTTTCGCACCGCGCCCGGGCTGGGACAACCCGGCCCTGCGCGAACCGGCGGTGTGAGTTGATCAGCCGGGCCTGCGGCCCGGCACCCGCAGAGGCAACCGCCGAAGCAAAAGCCAGAGCCAGAGCCAGAGCCAGAGCCGGAGCAACAGCCGGCTCTGGCTTTTCTGTTTGTTGGGCGGGGCGGTGTGGGCAGGCAGGACACGCCGTAAACCCGTCCATGGGGGCTCGATGGCGCCATCCATGGCGCCAACGGTCCTGCCTGCCCACACCGCCCCACCCCTGACAGTTTCCCGGTGACGGTCGGTTAATCTCGATTCCGGTGTGGATCACTACGAACTGGTGGGTGGCTACCTTGGTCACCACCAGGAGCGAAGCGACCGGCGTTTGATTTTGATTTTCTTTCTTCTTCTCCGTGGCTGGACGCACACGGAAACTGTCAGAGGCCGGGCGGGTGGGTTGCGCAGGACCGTTGGCGCCATGGATGGCGCCATCGAGCCCCCATGGACGGGTTTACGGCGTGTCCTGCGCAACCCACCCGCCCGGCCAAGCGCAAGTCGACTAACAGTCGACTCTACCGATCGTTCAGCCACGAGGGGCTGCGCCGTTGGCTGGAACAACCTGTTACCCATACAGGGCATGTCCCCGTCACAGCTGCATGCGATGCTGATCGCCTGATCCCTGCCAGCGAGAACGCCCGCATGACCACCATCATCGCCCCGCGCGTGCACGACATCGGCGGCCTCGAAGTCCGTCGCGCCGTACCCACCCTGCAGGCGCGCAGCATCGGCTCGTTCGTGTTCGTCGACCAGATGGGCCCGGCACTCATGCACCCCGGCACCGCCATCGACGTGCGCCCGCATCCGCATATCGGCCTGGCCACCGTCACCTATCTGTGGTCGGGCGCGATCGGCCACCGCGACACGCTGGGTTCGGATCAGGTGATCCGTCCCGGTGACGTCAACTGGATGACCGCCGGCCGCGGCATCGCCCATTCCGAGCGCACGCCGCAGCCGGACCGCGACCATGACAACCCCATCCACGGCATGCAGACCTGGGTCGCGCTGCCGAAGTCGCACGAGGAAATCGAGCCGGCGTTCTACCACCACGCCGCTGCCACCCTGCCCGAGCAGCGCCGCAACGGCGCCTGGCTGCGGGTGATCGCCGGCCGCGCCTATGGCGAGGAATCGCCGGTGAAGGTGTTCGCCGACACGCTCAATGTGGCGATCGATCTCGACCCGGAGGCGGAGATCGATATCGACGACGGGCACCGAGAGCGCGCGTTGTACATCCTCGAAGGCGAGGCGCAGCTCGATGGCGTGGACATCCCCGCACAGCACCTGGTCATCCCCGAAGCCGGCGCACGTGGCCGCCTGCGTGCGAAGACGCCGGTGAAGGCGATGCTGTTCGGTGGCGAGCCGCTGGATGGCCCACGCCACCTGTGGTGGAACTTCGTGTCCAGCTCGAAGGAGCGCATCGAGCAGGCCAAGCACGATTGGGAAGCCGGCCGCTTCGGCACCATCCCGGGCGACGACAAGGAGTTCATCCCGCTGCCGCAGTACTGAACATCGCGTGTTGCACACATCCGAAGGTGTATCCCTGCACCTGGCGTTGACGCTACAGTCACCCGCTGATCATTGAAATGTGACATAAATCACACTTTCGACGTCAAAGGAGTGCAACACATGAGCATGGGTAAACGCTTGTCCGCCGAGTTCCTCGGCACGTTCTGGCTGGTTCTGGGTGGCTGTGGCAGTGCGGTGCTGGCCGCCAAGTTCGGTGGCGACGGCAATCCGCTGGGTATCGGCTTCCTCGGCGTGGCGCTCGCCTTCGGCCTGACCGTGGTGACCGGCGCCTATGCGTTCGGCCATATCTCCGGCGCACACTTCAATCCGGCGGTCAGCGTCGGGCTGTGGGCCGGTGGTCGTTTCCCGACCAAGGACCTGGTGCCGTACATCATCGCCCAGGTCGCCGGCGGCCTGCTGGCCGGCTTCATCCTGCTGCAGATCGCCTCCGGCGCCAGCGGCTTCGCCATCGATGGCAGCCAGGCCGGTGCGTTCGCCAGCAATGGCTATGGCGCGCTGTCGCCCGGCGGCTACAGCGTGGCGGCCGCCTTCCTGTGCGAAGTGGTGCTGACCGCGGTGTTCCTGATCGTGATCATGGGTTCCACCCACGGCAAGGCACCGGCCGGTTTCGCCCCGCTGGCGATCGGCCTGTCGCTGACCCTGATCCACCTGATCAGCATTCCGGTCACCAACACCTCGGTGAACCCGGCCCGCTCCACCGCCGTAGCCTTCTTCGCCGGCAGTGGCGCGGTCAGCCAGCTGTGGCTGTTCTGGGTCGCCCCGCTGCTGGGCGGCGCGATCGGCGGCATCATCTACAAGTGGATCGGCAGCGACCGCTGATCCACGCGGCACCCATTGCGGCCGACCGTCGGCCGCAATGGTTACTTCTGTAACCGCGAATTGTGCGATCGCTCACGTTCCGTTAAGGTTGAGTTGACCGTCCGTGCACATGCCGGATGGGGCGGCATCCGGGGATGGGATGCCATGGCCGCCGGCCCTGCTGGCGGAGCCAAACAACTCATCACCTTGGGGGATGCATGAAGTTCGTGCCTGTCATGTTGTCGAGCCTGCTGTTCGCCGCGGCCCAGGCCGCCGCGCAGGCGCCGTCCGAATGTCCTTCGCTGCCAGCCAGCAGTGGCCTGCAGTGGCAGCAGCAGGTGCAGGCCGATTTCCTGGTCTGCCGCGCCAGCACCACGGATGGCCGCGAAGTGCTGAGCCTCATGCTCAGCGCGCGTGATCCCGCCATTCCGCTGAGCCGCTCGCTGCGCCAGGAAAAAGGCAGTTTCGGCGGTGAATCACTGTACTGGTACCAGCCCGACCTGGGCGGCCAGCAACCGCCGGGGTATGCCGAACGGCGCATCAGCGTGGTCAAGATCGACAAAGGGCGTTACGCGCAGATTTCGCTGTATCCGGACAGCGCGCAGGAGCTGGGCTCACTGCAACAACTGGCGCAGGGCATGAGCCTGACCCCGTCGGCCGTGGCCGCCGGGCGCTGACGGTGATGGGGATGACTGCCTGGCAGCGTCCCCGCAACGCGACCCGCCGATCCGACGGTAGTGCCGGCCGCTGGCCGGCACACCGATCCGCCTTCGTCCGAGGCTGCTGCCGGCCAGCGGCCGGCACTACCTCAGAACTTGCCTTCCTGGAAATCAACGAAGGCCTGCATCAGTTCCTGCCGCGTGTTCATCACGAACGGGCCGTGGCGCATCACCGGCTCACGCAGCGGACGGCCTGCTACAAGGATCAGCCGCGCGCCTTCGCCGCCGGCCGAAACATGCAGCTGTTCGCCGCCGCCCAGCACCGCCAGTTCCTGGCGCGCGACATCGCGCGCAGCATCCTGCTCACCCACCGTCAGCGCACCTTCGAAGACATAGGCGAAGGCGTTGTGGCCTTCCGGCAGCGTGTAGGTCCAGGCCCGGTCGGGCGCCAGCGTGATGTCCAGATAGAGCGGCTCGGTGGCCGGCTGGACGATCGGGCCGCGGGTGCCGTCGACCGTGCCGGCGATCACCTTCACTTCCACGCCGGCGTCCGGCTGCACCACGGGAATGCGCTCGGGCGCGAACTCCTGGTACTTCGGCTCGGTCATCTTCTCCTTCGCCGGCAGGTTCACCCACAGCTGGAAGCCGCGCATCTGCCCGCTTTCCTGCTCGGGCATCTCCGAATGCACCAGGCCGCGGCCGGCGGTCATCCACTGCACGCTGCCCGGGGTCAGCAGGCCTTCGTTGCCGTGGTTGTCGCGATGCCGCATGCGTCCGTCGAGCATGTAGGTAACGGTCTCGAAGCCACGGTGCGGATGCTCCGGGAAGCCTGCGATGTAGTCCTCGGCGCGGTCGGTACCGAACTCATCAAGCAGCAGGAACGGGTCCAGGTCGGGCAGCGTGGGGCCGCCGATGACGCGGGTCAGGCGCACGCCGGCACCGTCGGAGGTGGGCATGCCACGGATGGTCCGCAGCACGCGGACCGGTTCGGGAAAGCTCATGGCGACTCCTGTTGGATGGATGCCAGTGAAGATGGACGCCACATGGCCGTACGCCAATGGATGGCACCGCAACCGATTGTTCCATCCCTGATGTTCGCTGCACGTCAGCGCAACCGCCGTACGACCAAAGTACTACCGCAGATTCGTCCTGTGCCAATTGACCCTGTCGTGGGCAAGCAGGACTCTTTGACTGTCTTTCCGGGAGAGAGCACCTCATGAAAGGGTTTTCCAAACTGGGCTGGGCGGTACTCGCCCTGCTCGGCGCGTTCTGTCTGGGCACCGTGGCGCTGCGCCGCGGCGAACACATCAATGCCCTGTGGATCGTCGTCGCAGCGGTGTCGCTGTACCTCGTCGCCTATCGCTTCTACAGCCTGTTCATCGCCAACAAGGTGATGCAGCTGGATCCGACCCGGGCCACCCCGGCGGTGATCAACAACGATGGCCTGGATTACGTGCCGACCAACAAGCACGTGTTGTTCGGCCACCACTTCGCCGCCATTGCCGGTGCCGGTCCGCTGGTCGGCCCGGTCCTGGCCGCGCAGATGGGCTACCTGCCCGGCCTGCTGTGGCTGGTGGTGGGTGTGGTACTGGCAGGTGCAGTACAGGACTTCATGGTGCTGTTCCTGTCCAGCCGCCGCAACGGCCGCTCGCTGGGTGACCTCGTCCGCGAGGAGATGGGCCAGGTGCCCGGCACCATCGCCCTGTTCGGTGCGTTCCTGATCATGATCATCATCCTGGCGGTGCTGGCGATGGTGGTGGTCAAGGCACTGGCCGAAAGCCCGTGGGGCATGTTCACGGTGATCGCGACGATGCCCATCGCGATCCTGATGGGCGTGTACATGCGCTACATCCGCCCCGGCAAGATCGGCGAGATCTCGGTGGTCGGCCTGATCCTGCTGCTGGCTGCGATCTGGTACGGCGGCAAGGTCGCCGCCGACCCGGTGTGGGGCCCGGCGTTCACCTTCACCGGCACCCAGATCACCTGGATGTTGATCGGCTACGGCTTCGTCGCCTCGGTGCTGCCGGTGTGGCTGCTGCTGGCCCCGCGTGATTACCTGTCGACCTTCCTCAAGATCGGCACCATCATCGCGCTGGCCATCGGCATCCTGGTGGTGATGCCGGAGCTGAAGATGCCGGCACTGACCCAGTTCGCCGCCAGCGGCGATGGCCCGGTGTGGAAGGGCGGCATGTTCCCGTTCCTGTTCATCACCATCGCCTGCGGTGCGGTCTCCGGTTTCCATGCGCTGATCTCCTCCGGCACCACGCCGAAGCTGCTGGCCAATGAAGCGCACATGCGCTACATCGGCTACGGCGGCATGCTGATGGAATCGTTCGTAGCGGTGATGGCGCTGGTGGCGGCCTCGATCATCGATCCGGGCATCTACTTCGCGATGAACAGCCCGGCGGCGGTGATCGGTGCCGATGCGGCCTCCGCGGCGCACTACATCACCAACACCTGGGGCTTCACCATCACGCCCGAACAGCTGACCGCGACTGCGGCGGCGATCGGTGAACCGACCATCCTGCACCGCGCCGGTGGTGCGCCGACACTGGCGGTGGGCATCGCGCAGATCCTGCACGAGGCGATTCCCAGTGGCAGCGACGCGATGATGGCGTTCTGGTACCACTTCGCGATCCTGTTCGAAGCGCTGTTCATCCTGACCGCGGTGGATGCCGGTACCCGTGCCGGGCGCTTCATG
The DNA here is from genome assembly GCF_054187805.2 of Stenotrophomonas sp. S4. Lineage (NCBI taxonomy): Bacteria > Pseudomonadati > Pseudomonadota > Gammaproteobacteria > Lysobacterales > Lysobacteraceae > Stenotrophomonas > Stenotrophomonas sp. S4. The sequence continues at coordinate 3,509,971 of NZ_CM196188.1, forward strand.
CTGCAGGACCTGCTGGGCAACTTTGTGCCAGCCCTGAAGAAGACCGAATCGTGGACCGCCAACATCATCGGTACCGCCGGCTGCGTGGCGCTGTGGGGCTACCTGCTCTACACCGGCGTGGTCGATCCGTTCGGTGGCATCCAGACGCTGTGGCCGCTGTTCGGCATCTCCAACCAGATGCTGGCTGGCATCGCGCTGATGCTGGGCACGGTGGTGCTGTTCAAGATGAAGCGTGACCGCTATGCGTGGGTCACCGCGGTACCGGCGGTGTGGCTGCTGATCTGCACCACCTATGCCGGCTTCATCAAGATCTTCGACAGCAACCCGGCACAGGGCTTCCTGGCGCAGGCACACAAGTTCCAGGCTGCGCTCGCCAGCGACACGATCACCGCACCGGCCAAATCGGTGGCGCAGATGAAGCAGATCGTGGTCAACGCCTACGTCAACACTGGCCTGACCGCGCTGTTCCTGCTGGTGGTGGGCGCGGTGCTGGTGTATTCGATCAAGACCATCCTGGCGGCACGCCGCAACCCGCAGCGTACCGACCGCGAGACCCCGTACGTGGCGCTGAAGCCACATGAAATGGTGGATCTGTGATGAGTACGCAACTGGTTCCCGCCGGCCAGTACCAGGCCCACCGCCGCATCTGGCGGCGCCTGGTGCAGACCGCACGACTGTGCTGTGGCATTCCTGATTACGACAACTACGTCCGGCACATGCTGGAAAAGCACCCGGACCAGGAGCCGATGGACTACAAGACGTTCTTCCGCGAACGCCAGGAAGCGCGTTACGGCGGGCGCAACGGCGGCCGCTGCTGTTGAGGGTCGGGTTCAACAGCTCTCGAGTGACGTTGAGTAGATCCACGCCACGCGTGGATGAAACCTGGCAGATATCGAGTTGAATCCGGGGTCGGATCCGTTTCCTGCGGGAAACGGATCCGACCCCTTCCTTGTTCATGGAGACCCATGAAATGCATCCACGCATGGCGTGGATCTACGGAAGCATGACGCCAGGGCGGTCCGAACTCAGCCGATGGCCATCCACTTCAGGATCAAACCGGTGACGTAGGCCAGGCCGGTGCCGGTGGCATAGCCCACCGTGCCCAGCAGCACGCCCACCGGGGCCAGCGTCGGATGGAAGGCTGCGGCCACCACGGGGGCCGAGGCGGCCGCACCGATGTTGCCCTGCGAACCGATCGCGAAGAAGAACAGCGGCGCGCGCAGCAGCTTGGCCACCACCCACAGCACCAGCACATGCGTGGCCATCCAGATCGCGCCCAGCAGGAACAGCCACGGCCGATCCAGCAGCGACAGCAGGTTCATCTGCATGCCGATGCAGGCGATCAGGAAGTACAGGAACACCGTGCCCAGCCGCGAAGCACCAGCCGCTTCCAGCCGGCGTGCACGGGTGAAGCTCAGGCCCAGGCCCATCGCCGTGGACAGCAGGATCACCCAGACGAACTGACTGTCGAGGCTGAACTGGCTGGCCCAGCTGACATTGGCCTTGAACCAGCCCGACAGCGGCGCGGCGATGGCGTGGGCCAGGCCGACGCCACCCAAGGCCACGCCAACGATCACCATCAGGTCGGTCATGCTGGGAATGCGCGCGTTCTGTGCCTCGTAGGCGCTGATGCGTGCCTTCATCTCATCGATGGCACGGGTGTCGGCACCGTTGCGGGTGTCGATCTGCTGCGCGCGGTTGGCCAGGAACAGCAGGATCGCCATCCACAGGCTGGCGCAGGCCACGTCGACCACCGCGAACTGGCCGAAGGTGGTGGCATCGGTGCCGAACACTTCGCGCATGGCGACCATGTTGGCGCCGCCGCCGATCCAGCTGCCGGCCAGCGCGGCCATGCCGGCCCAGGTATCACCGGCCACGGTTTCCGGGTGGATCAGCTTCATCAGCTGGAATGAAACGATGGCGCCGAGCATGATACCGGCGGTACCGGCGCAGAACACGATCAGCAGCTTCGGGCCGAGCTTGATGACGCCCTTCAGGTCGATCGAAAGCGTCAGCAGGACCAGCGCCGCCGGCAGCAGCACGTCGCGCGCGACCGGGTTGTACAGCGAGGTGTTGTGGCCATCGATGACACCGGCGGTGTTGTAGATGGCGGGGATGAAGTAGCACAGCAGCAGTGCTGGCACCCAGGCGAAGATCTTCTTCAACAACGGGGTCGGACCACTGGCAGCCCAGAAGATCAGGGCCAGGGTGGCGGCAATCAGGCCCAGTCCAACGATGTCGTTGCTGATCAGGGCAGTAGCGGGTTCGGTCGGCATGGGATCCTCTGTCGATCGAAAGAGCGGAGAAAAAAAAGCGCCGCTTAAAGCGGCGCAGGTCGAGATTAACATTGTCTTCACGCCGGGTCATGCCGCAGCGCGAAGCAGGTCGGGACGCCGGTCAGGCCGGGCGCGAAGCGCCGAAGTCCAGGGTGACGCGTGTCCCGCGAGGCTCGCAGGGCTGCAGCTGCAGGGTCCAGCCGAGGTGCTCGCACAACCGCGCGATCAGGTCCAGGCCGATGCCACCGCCACGATCGGCGCGCTCGCCGCGGGCCATGCGCGCGTGGATGGCCGCGATCTCCTCCGGGCTCATGCCATGCCCAGGATCCTGCAGGGTCAGCACCGCCGACGAATCCAGCTGCAGCTCGATATGGCCGCGGCCGCTGTTCTCGATGGCATTGCGCAGCAGGTTGCCGATCGCCGCCTGCACCACCGCCATCGGTGCAACGATATCCACCGGCGCCGCCTGGATGCCGATGCTCAGGTCCTTGTCACCGAGCAGGTGGCGATGGTCGTCGACGATCTCCGGCAGCAGCTGGTCCAGGGCGATGCGCTCGGCACGCGCAGCCAGGCGCGCCGGATCACGCGCCAACACCAACAGCAGCTCGATCAGCTGCTCCACGCTCTGCGCCGTGCGCAACACCCGCTGCATCTGCTGGCGGGCACGCTCGGGCAGGCCCGGTTGCTCCAGCGCGAGCTCAGCGGCACCGGTCATCACCGCGATCGGCGTGCGCAGTTCGTGGCTGGCGGTGCTGATGAAGACCCGCTCGCGCTCGACGAACTGCTCGTTGCGGTCCAGGTAGTCGTTCAACGCACCGGCGATGGTATGCAGTTCGGAGCTGCCGCGCGGATCGACCTCGATACGCTGGCCCTGCACGCCCGGCCGCAGCCCGGCAATGTGCTGTGCCAGCAGGCTCAACGGACGCACCATCCGCTCCATGCCGAACGAGGCCATCAGCACGGTGACGAAGATCATGATCACCCCGGCCAGCATCACCCAGCGCGTGGCGAACTGTTCCAGGTCATGGAAATCGGAGATGTCCAGCGCCAGCGCCACCCGCCCCATCGAGCCGGTGTCACGCACCATCACCGCAGTCTGCCGATCCTTGATCGACACGCCGTCGTGCAGCCCGGGATGCAGCGTGCGCACGCTCTCGGGCATGTTGCCCTCGTCGAAGCGGAACAGGCTGAGCGTGTCCGAATCCTGCCAGCGGTAATGCGGCTCGTGCTCGGTGTGGTCGACAATGCTGTCCAGTTCGGAATTGAGCAGCGCGCGCCAGGCGGCGTGCTCGGCATGTTCGTGCACATAGTTGCCGACGCTGAACACGGCAATCGACAGCAGGGCCAGGTAGCCCAGCAACCACCACACCACGCGCCGGTACAGCGGGCCCGGCTTACGCGCCTTCATCGTCTTCCCGGGCTGCGTCGCTGGCCGCAGTCACCGCCAGGCGATAACCGACCCGCGGCAGGGTGTGGATCAGCTTGTCGGCGAACGGGCCATCAACGCTGCGGCGCAGCTCGTAGACATGCGAGCGCAGCAGGTCGCCATCCGGTGGCTCGTCGCCCCACAGGGCGAATTCCAGCTGCTGGCGGGTCACCGCCCCCGGGCTCGCGCGCATCAGCACTTCCAGCAGCTTGCGGCAGGCCGGGTACAGATGCAGCACCTGGCTGCCGCGCTGCGCCTCCAGGGTTGCCAGGTCCAGCACCAGGTCGCCCACCTGCAGGCGCTTGCGCGGATTGCGGCCCTGCGCACGCAGCAGCAGCGCCTCCAGCCGCACCTCCAGCTCGGGCAGGGCGAACGGCTTGGTCAGGTAGTCGTCGGCGCCGGCACGGAAGCCGGCGATCTTGTCCGGCAGCTCGTCGCGCGCGGTCAGCATGATCACCGGCACCTCCGACGCGTGCTCGGCGCGCAGGCGACGCAGCACCTCCGGCCCCTCCATGCGCGGCAGCATCCAGTCCAGGATCACCGCATCGTAAGGGTGGCTGCCGGCCAGGTGCAGGCCGGTGATGCCATCCGGGGCCACGTCGAGCACGTGCCCGCGCGACTCGAAATAGTCGAACAGGTTGGCCACCAGCTGGCGGTTGTCCTCGATCACCAACAGACGCATGCACGAAAGATCCACGGAAGTTCGTACCATGGTAGCGCCGACCATGTCGGAATGCGGTCGCCGTGCGCCCGCTCCGACGCCTTTCCTACCCCAGCCACGTCAGAGTGGCCGTTTTGCTCCCGGAGCCTGCCGTGCCCGTAGCCCTGCCCCGTCATTGGCGCCTGCCCCTGTTGTGGCTGCTGATCATCGCTGCGTTGGCGGCCGGTATCGGCCTGCGCCAGCCGCAACCGCCGGACGAGCCGCGCTTCGTGCTGGCGGCCCGCACCATGGTCGAAAGCGGGGAATGGCTGCTGCCGCACCGGGGCGTGGAGCTGTACGCGGAGAAGCCGCCGGTCTTCATGTGGCTGCAGGCGGCCGCCTACGAGATCGTCGGCAGCTGGCAGTGGTCGTTCCTGCTGCCGTCGCTGCTGGGCGCCCTGCTCAGCCTGTGGCTGGTCTCGGACCTGGCACGCCGGCTGTGGTCACCGCGGCATTCCCTGTACGCCCTGGCGGCGCTGTTCTGCACCCTGCAGTTCGGCCTGATGGCCAAGCGCGCGCAGATCGACATGGTGCTGGTCGGCATGACCACGGTAGCCCTGTGGGGATTGATGCGCCACCTGTGCGAGCGCCGCAACCTGCCCGCGCTGTGGCTGGCCGGTTTCGCCGCTGGCCTCGGCACGGTGACCAAGGGCGTGGGTTTCCTGCCGCTGCTGATGGTGCTGCCGTGGTTCGGCTGGTGGCTGTACCAGCGCCGCCGCGGGCGCAGCGTGGACGGTCCGCACCCGGCAACGCTGCTGTGGCTGATCCCGGCCTTCCTGGTGGGCGTGGCGGTGTGGCTTGCCCCGCTGGGCTGGGCATTGCTGCATGAGCCCAGCGCGTCCCTGCAGTCCTATGCCCACGAACTGCTGTTCAAGCAGACCGGCACCCGCTATGCCAACGCCTGGCACCACCGCCAGCCGGCCTGGTACTACCTGCAGGTGATCCTGACCTTGTGGCTGCCGGGCAGCCTGTTGCTGCCGATGCTGTTCAAACCCTGGTGGCGCCGCATCCGCCGTGGCGACCGACGGCAGTGGCTGTTGCTGGGCTGGGCGCTGCTGGTGCTGGTGTTCTTCAGCGCCAGCCCCGGCAAGCGCGAGGTCTATGTGCTGCCGATGCTGCCGGCGATGGCGCTGGCGGTGGCCCCGCTGTTGCCGGGCCTGTTGCGCCGGCTGTGCGTTCGGCGCTACCTGTTCGGCTACAGCGTGGTGCTGATGCTGGCCACCGGCGTGCTCGGCGTGATGCTGATGACCGAGCATTCGTGGGCCGTGGCGCAGCTGGAACGGCGGGCGATGCCCGATTCGCTGCTGCCGGTGCTGGGGGATGGCTTGCTGACCTTTGCCATTGCCCTGGCCACGTTGATCGTGTGGCTGCGGGTGCGCCGTGCCGCAACGCTGGTGCTGCTGACCCACGGCATGCTGTGGATGCTCTACGGCCTGGTGCTGATCCCGGCACTGGATCCGTACGCGTCGGCGTCGGCGGTGATGCGCCGGGTGGGCGCGCGGATCGGCCCGGACGCCGAGCTGGCACTGGTCGCCTGGCGCGAACAGAACCTGCTGCAGGCAGATCGGCCGGTGCGCGAGTTCGGTTTCAAGCGCCCGTGGGCCGAGCAGTGGCATGACGCCGGCCCGTGGCTGGCCGAGGCACCGGGCAAGCGCTGGCTGCTGGTGCTGGACGATGCGATGAGCCCCTGCGTGGACCCGGCCAAGGTGATCGACATCGGCATTGCCAACAGGAATCGTTGGCAACTGCTTCCTGGTACGGCCTGGGACCCGGAGTGCCACGCCGAGCGGACAGGATCGACCGCCGAAGAAGACTGAACGTTGACATGTGCCGGGCAAACATTAACCCGGCACGAACGAGCGTCCGACCCTTCTCCGACATCCAGGTGACGAGCATGACTGCGGATTCCCGAACCGCCCCTTCCCAGCATGCCTGTTCGTCCCATTGATGCGGTAGCGCCGCTTGCGACATCACCACTGGCGTCAAGATTTGCCGTAACCCACCTTTGGCTGCCTGTCGCAATCGGTCTACCCGTGTTTACGCTGCTGATGGGCTTCGGCGGCGACCAATGGGTGGCCGATCACCTGTTCCGCCTTGAAGGTGGCCACTGGGCATTGCAGGACGCCTGGATCACCCGCACGGTGGTGCACAAGGTGGGCAAATGGCTGAGCACGGCAGCGGCGCTGGTGGCGATCCTGCTGTGCTTCCACCACTGGCGCAAGGGACGCGATCGCACCCTGCGATGGGCGTTGCTCTATATCGTGATTGCCATGGCACTGGGCACCGGCGTGATCTCCCTGCTGAAGGCGCTGGTGCCGATGGAATGCCCGTGGGATCTGCTGCGCTACGGCGGCCATGAGCCCTTCATCGGGCTGTTCACGCTGCGCCCCGACGGTATGGCCCCTCGGGCCTGCTTCCCGGCCGGCCACGCCAGTGCGGGCTATGCCTGGCTGTGCCTGTACTATTTCGCCCTGCTGTGGCGCCCGTCGTGGCGCTGGGCCGGGTTGTGGATCGGCCTTGGCACCGGCCTGGTGTTCGGCATCAGCCAGCAGCTCCGGGGCGCGCATTTCCTTTCGCATGACGTTGCCACTGCATTGATATGTTGGCTGCTTTCGCTCGGCCTGTATGTCCTGATCCGCCGTCAGCTGGACCGTCCCAACCGCCAGGAGGCAAACGCATGAGTGCATCGGTCCAACGCCCCGCCCGCCTTCCCGCGTTGGCGAGTCTTCGCCGCTGGCGGCCGCAGCTGTCCACCGAAGCACTGATCGCACTGACCAGCCTGTTCTTCGCGGTGGCCGGCAACGGCCTGTTCTGGCACAGCGCGATGGCCAGCCATCCGGGCAGCCTCCGCTACGCGCTGTCGCTGCTGCTGTTGCTGCTGGGTGCACACGGCGTGCTGCTGGGCATCCTGGTCTGGCGCTGGAACGCCAAGGTGGTGATCAGCCTGCTGCTGCTGGTAACCGCATTCGCCGCGCACTACATGAGCCGCTACCACATCTACCTGGATGCGGACATGCTGCGTAACGTGCTGGCGACCGACCCCAAGGAAAGCCGCGAGCTGATGACCGTGTCACTGCTGTGGCCGGTACTGCTGCTGGCGGTGCTGCCGATGATCGTGCTGTGGCGTGTGCAGCTGCGTCGGCGCAGCTGGGGCCGCAGCCTGTTGTGGCGGCTGGGCTTCCTGGTAGTGGCGGCGGTGACTGCCGTCGGCGGCGCGTTGATCTCGTTCCAGGATGTCTCGGCACTGATGCGCAACCAGCGCGAAGTGCGCTACCTGGCGACACCGGCCAACGTGCTGCTGGGCATGCCGCGTGCACTGCGCGGTGACAACCCGGTGCAGCGCGCGCCGAAGCTGCCGATCGGCACCGATGCCAAGGCCACCCCGCGCGCGCCTGCCAGCAAGCCCCGCCTGCTGGTGATCGTCATGGGCGAGACCGTGCGCGCGCAGAACTGGGGGCTCAACGGTGGCCGCAACACCACCCCGGAACTGGCGCAGGCCAGCGTGATCAATTTCCCGGACATGCACTCGTGCGGCACCAGCACCGAGGTTTCGCTGCCGTGCCTGTTCTCGCCATGGGGTCGCCACGACTACGACGAAAAGAAGATCCGCGCGCACCAGTCGCTGCTGCACGTCCTGAACCGCGCCGGCATCGCGCCGTTGTGGCGTGACAACCAGTCCGGCTGCAAGGGCGTGTGCGAAGGCCTGGACTTCCAGTCGCTGTCCGATGCCACCACACCGGGCCTGTGTGCCGATGGCCGCTGCATGGATGAGATCCTGCTGCAGGACCTGGCCACCCAGGTACGTGCCAGGACCGGTGACCGGGTGGTGGTGCTGCACCAGCTGGGCAACCACGGCCCGGCCTACTTCGAGCGCTATCCGCCCGCGTTCCGCCGCTTCACCCCGACCTGCGATACCCGTGACATCGGCCGTTGCTCGCGCGAAGAGATCACCAACAGCTACGACAATGCCGTGCTGTACACCGATCACTTCCTGACCAAGACCATCGGCACGCTGCAGGGCATGCAGGACTACGATACAGCGATGATCTACCTGTCCGACCACGGCGAGTCACTGGGCGAGAAGGGCCTGTTCCTGCATGGCGTGCCCTACGCCATCGCCCCGGCCGAGCAGACCCGGGTACCGATGACGATGTGGTTCTCGCCGGGCTTTGCCAGCAGCCGCGGGCTGGACCTGCAGTGCGTGCGCAAGCGTTCGGCGGCCTACACCGACCATGACAACCTGTTCCCGTCGGTGCTGGGCCTGATGCAGGTGAAGACCTCGCTGTACGAGCGCGACCGCGACGTGTTCGCCAGCTGCGAAGGTTGAGGGTTGTTCGGCAGGGCTTGCAGCCCTGCACCCGCAGAGGCAACTGCAACCGCAGCGGCCGAAGCAACAGCAACAGCGTGCATTCCGTGGGATGGCGGGGTGGGTCCGGTGGCGGGGGACGCCGTGAATACGTCCATGTAGGCTCGGTCGCCGCATCCATGCGGCTCACGCCCCCGCCACCGGACCCGCCCCGCCTTCGACAGTTTTCCGCAATCGGTTGGAACGACCTTGGGGTCAGATCCGTTTTCCGGAGGAAAACGGATCTGACCCCATTTTGATTGTCGATACCTGACAGATGTGTCGACCAAGGTCGACACCTACCGACAGCACACGGAATCTGTCAGAGGTGGGGCGGTGTCGGAGTGCGGGGTGTCAGCCGCATGGATGCGGCTGCCAAGCCTACAGGGACGTACTTGCGGCGTCCCCGCAGTCCGACACCGCCCCGCCAAACCACGGGTAGTCCGCTGTTGCTGTTGCTTCGGCCTTTGCCGTTGCTTGAAGGCCTCTGCGGGTGCCGGGCGCCGCCCGGCCGACTTCCGCCACTTGCGGTGGCAGCGACTGCCCACTAGCCTTCGGCCGTCGTTCACCACCCAAGGACCGCCCGTGAAACACCGTCATCTCCTGCTGGCCTCGGCAATCGCCGCCGCCACGCTGGCCCTGGCCGCCTGCAAGAAGGAAGCTGCCCCAGGCACCGATACCGCCAGCAGCAGTGCCCCGGCCGGCGAAACCGCCGACCAGTTCGTGGCCCGCATCAATGCCGAATTCAAGGCCGCCTACCCGGAGATGACCTCGGCGCAGTGGCTGTCCTCCACCTACATCAACAGTGATTCGGAACGCATCGCGGCCAAGGCCAACGAGCGCTCGCTGACCCAGCTCAACAGCTGGATCGAACAGGCGGCCACGTTCGACGGCAAGCCGATGAGCGAGGACAGCAAGCGTGCGATCCACCTGCTGAAGCTGATGTCGTCGATGCCGGCACCGCGCGACCCGGCCAAGCTGGCCGAGCTGACCCAGATCGCCACGCGCATGGAAGGCAGCTACGGCGCCGGCAAGTACTGCACCGATGCCAACGATCCGAACTCCTGCCGCCAGTTGGGCGAGCTGGAGCAGGTGCTGGCACGCAGCCGCGACTACGACAAGCAGCTCGATGCCTGGCAGGGCTGGCACAGCACCACCAAGAGCATGCGCGGCGACTACCAGAAGTTCGTCGGCCTGGTGAACGAAGGCGCCAAGGGCATGGGTTTCACCGATGCCGGCCAGATGTGGCGCAGCGGCTATGACATGCCGCCGGAACAGATCGGTCCGGAAACCGACCGCCTGTGGGAACAGGTCAAGCCGATGTACGAGCAGCTGCACTGCTACGCACGCGGGAAGCTGGACAAGACCTACGGCAAGGACAAGGCCGAAGTGGGCAATGGCCTGATCGCCGCGCATCTGCTCGGCAACATGTGGCAGCAGGACTGGTCGAACCTGTGGGACCAGCTGGAACCGTACCCGGGTGCCGGCAGCCTGGACATCACCGCGGCGCTGGAAAAGCAGTACCAGACCAACCTGAGCGCAGCGCTGGCCAAGGCCGGCAAGGACGCCAACGTGGCCGCGCAGTACAAGGCGCAGCGCGAGGCCGAACTGCGTACCGCCAAGCAGATGACCGAACGGGCGCAGGACTTCTACGTGTCGCTGGGCATGCCGTCGCTGCCGCAGTCGTACTGGGAACGCACCCAGTTCATCAAGCCCGACGACCGCGACGTGGTCTGCCACGCCAGCGCCTGGGACATGAACATGGAAGGCGACGTGCGCACCAAGATGTGCATCAAGCCGAACGAAGAGAACTTCACCACCATCTACCACGAGCTGGGCCACATCTATTACGACCTGGCCTACAACCCGCTGCCGCCGCTGTTCCAGGGCGGTGCCAACGATGGCTTCCATGAAGCGATCGGCGACACCATCGTGCTGGCGATGACGCCCAAGTACCTCAGCTCGATCGGCCTGGTCGACGCGCCGACCGAGAGCCGCGAAGCGGTCATCAACAACCAGATGCGCATGGCGCTGTCGGGCGTGTCGTTCCTGCCGTTCGGGCTGATGATCGATCGCTGGCGCTGGGGCGTGTTCGATGGCTCGATCACCGCCGACAACTACAACAAGGCATGGTGGGACCTGAAGGCCAAGTACCAGGGCGTGGCGCCGGCCAGCACCCGTGGCGAAGAATTCTTCGACCCGGGCGCGAAGTACCACGTGCCGGGCAACACCCCGTACACGCGTTACTTCCTGGCGCGCATCCTGCAGTTCCAGTTCTACAAGGGCCTGTGCGACGCGGCCGGCTACAAGGGCCCGCTGCATGAGTGCACCTTCTACGGCAACAAGGAAGCCGGCCAGAAGTACTGGGCGATGCTGAGCAAGGGTGCCAGCCAGCCGTGGCAGGCCACGCTGAAGGAGCTGACCGGCACCGACAAGCTCGATGCCGGCCCGATGATCGAGTACTTCACCCCGGTCAACGAGTGGCTGAAGCAGCAGAACGAAGGCCAGATGTGTGGCTGGCAGGCCAACGCAGCACCGGCGGCGAAATGAAAAAAGGGGCGGATCCGCGAGGATCCGCCCCTTTCCGGTAGTGCCGGCCGCTGGCCGGCAACCACGCGATGAAGACCCAACGGGCAGCCGGCCAGCGGCCGGCTCTACCGAAATGTCTGTCAGCTGTTCTTCTTCGCCGCCATCGCTGCAGCCAGCTCGGCCTTGAATTCCTCGAAGGTCTGGCCCTTTTCCTTCGCTTCGGCCTGTGCGGCATCACGCAGCGCATCGGAGTACATCAGGCGCACCGGCGTGCCGTTGCGCTCGTGCAGCTCACCGGCCTGCATGATCAGCGCCAGCACCTGCGCAGCGCTCTCGCTGTGGCCCGCGATGCGGCCATCCATGCCCAGCACCCATTCGCCATCACGGCGCACGACACCGGCCAGCAGGGTGCGCTGCGCGTCGCGCAGTTCGGCATGCGGCTCCACCGGCGAGGCCTGGGCAGCGGCCTTGTTGGCGGCCTGCTTTTCCTGGCGACGGCGCTGGTCGCGGCGGGTCTTGGAGCTGGTGGACATGGTGCGGTACCGCTGCGAGGGGGGCGCAAGGATAGCGCACCCCGCCCGCAGCGCTGCTTCACGTCGCCTCAGTCCAGCACTTTGCCGTGGCGCCAGTACCCCATGAAGGTGATCGCGCGGCGGTCCAGCCCGCAGTCACGGACCAGATGGCGACGGATCGCCATCACGGCCCCGGCCTCACCTGCGACCCAGGCGTACAGCGGCCCCGCCACGCGGCTATCGGCCTGCTCCCAGAGGATCTGCGTATCGACGTCGATCTCCTCCAACGCATCGCCGGCAGCCACGCCCGAGGCCGCAGCCAACCTTGCCTGGACTGCCTGCAGCAGGGGCTGCCCGTACGCCGCCTGCCCGCGCGGCAACCAGACCAGCTCGGCCGTGGCCGGCGCCTTCAGGGGAACCGCATCACCGGCCTGCGCCACTTCCAGCAGGGCCAGCGTGCGCGGCGGATCCACCATGGCCGCCAGTTCCTCGAGAATCCCGGCCACTGCCGGCAACGCGGTCTCGTCAGCCACCAGCAGCACCTGGCCAACGCCCGTCGGCGGCTTCCATTCCCAGCCCTCGCTGCTGTCGGCGCAGTCGGCATCCGGGGCCAGCAGCACCACGCGGTCGCCCGGCCGGGCATGCATGGCCCAGCGCGAGGCGGGACCGGTCACGCCGTGGATGACGAAATCGACATCGACCTCGCCCTGCTCCGCACGCAGCTGGCGGATGGTGTAGGTGCGCATCGGCGGGCGCTGATCGTCCGGCAGGGCCCGGTAGCGTGGATACCAGTCGTCGCCGCTGGGGACCTGCGGCACCTCCTGGCCGGGCAAGGGGAAGAACACCTTGATGCGCTGGTCCGGCCCTTCGGTCTTCATCCGCGCCACGTCGGCACCGATGAACACCATGCGGTCCAGGGAAGGGGAAAGAACGCGGCGCTCCTTCAGCGCCACCTCGAACAGGCGGTAGGTCTGCTGCGCAGCCATGGGGGAACCTCATGCAACGACATTGGATCGGCTGGCTGTCGTGCACCTGTGCACCGGCTGGCTGGAGTGCCCAGCCTAGTCCGGTGGTTTCCCGTCGCAAGCGCTGCGGGCGTCGCGGCCTGCCCTACCCCTGCACGCTGCTCAGTGACCCGTGCAGGCCGCCTGCGCCGTGCGTTCACGCTGGTGTTCCCAGTACCAGAACACGAAGCCGGCGCCGAAGAACGCGGCCTGGCCCAGCGCCAGGTGCAACGGGCTGGCGCTGAGCAGCGGCGACACCACGCCGGCCACCACGGTGCTGATCATCAGCTGCACGAACGCCTGCAGCGACGAGGCCAGGCCACGCTGGTGCGGGTACATGTCCAGCACCGCGAGCGCCAGGATCGGGAAGATCAATGCCATGCCCATGCCGCCCAGGAAGATCGGCAGCACCGCCCACGGCAGCACGAACTGCGGCGCCAGCGCCACGTAGCCGACGTTCAGCAGCACCGACAGCGCGCACAGGCCGAAACCGATGGCGACCTGGCGGGTGGGCGTGGTGTGCCCGGCCATGCGCCCGGACAGGAACGAGCCGGTGGTCATGCCGCCGATGGTGGGAATGAACAGCCAGGCGAAGCCGCCCTCGCCCAGGTGCAGGTGCTGCATCACGAACACCGGCGCCGAGGAGATGTACAGGAAGATGCCGCCGAAACCGATGCTGCCGGCCAGCGCCAGGCGCAGGAAACGCGGATTGAAACCGATGCGCACGTAGTCGCGCATCAGCACGCGCGGCGACAGCGGCACCCGAGCCTCGACCGGATGGGTTTCCGGCAGATAGCGTGCGGTGGCTGCCAGCAGGACCAGTGCGAACACCACCAGGAACCAGAAGATCAGCGACCAGCCCGCGCCACTGAGCAGGATCCAGCCACCGATGATCGGCGCGATGGCCGGGGCGATGCCGAACAGCATCGACACCTGGCTCATCAGCCGCTGCGCGTCGTGGCCATGGTACAGGTCGCGGATCACCGCGCGGCCGACGATCATGCCGACGCCCGCGGACAGGCCCTGCAGCGCGCGGAACGCCAGCAGCGTGGTCAGGTCGGTGGACAGCGCACAGCCGACCGAGGCGCCGACGAACACCACCAGGCCGCCGAGGATCACCCGCTTGCGGCCCCAGGCATCGGACAGCGGGCCGTGTGCCAGGCTCATCAGGCCGTAGAACAGCAGGTACACACTGATGGTCTGCTGCACCGCCACCTCGTCCACCGCCAGGCGCTGGGCCAGCTGCGGGAACGCCGGGAAGATGGTGTCGATCGAGAACGGACCGAACATGGCCAGGCCGGCGAGCAGCAGGGCCATGCGGCGGGTGGAAGGAGCAACAGCGGCGGTCATGGAGAAGGCGTCCGGCAGGGCCATGCGCGGCACGCACGGCGGGCGCCGGTCCCCTGCAGCAGGGACGGCGCCAGATGAATTCGGGTATTCGCCCATCATAGGTGGGGATTGCGCCTGACGCCATGCAGCAGTGCACAAAACGCACGGACGGGCCATCGGCCATTCAGGCGCCGCGGCCGGGCCCGGAGGCGGCTGGCGCGCCCGCAACGGGCTATAATCGGCGGGCAACACGGTGGGAGAAGCGGAACACCGCTGCCGAAGGCGCAACGCCCGTAATCGCTCAGGCCCGATACCACCCGTAACACAACTCTGGAGAGACCGGTTCGATCCGGCGCCGAAGGGGCACGAAGCCGCGGTTTTTTCCGCGCTTCCAAACTCTCAGGCAAAAGGACAGAGGGGCGCCCCGCAGACCGCCGACCGGCGGCTTGTGCCCGTGCGTGTGCCCTTTCCTGACGGATCCTTCGCCATGTCCCAGAACACCCCTTCCCTGCGTGAGCTCGAGCACCACAATGCGTTCGTCGAGCGCCACATCGGCCCCAACGATGCCGAGATCGCGCAGATGCTCGACGTCGTCGGCCATGCATCGCTGGATGCGATGACCGATGCCATCGTACCGGCCAAGATCAAGTCGCCGGCGCCGCTGGCACTGCCGGAATCGATGACCGAAGTGCAGGCACTGGCGAAGATCCGTGCGATCGCCGACAAGAACACCGTGCTGCGCAGCTTCATCGGCCAGGGCTACTACGGTACCCACACGCCGAACGTGATCCTGCGCAACATCCTGGAAAACCCGGCCTGGTACACCGCCTACACTCCGTACCAAGCGGAAATCTCGCAGGGCCGCATGGAAGCACTGATCAACTTCCAGACCCTGTGCGCCGACCTCACCGGCATGGAAATTGCCAACGCCTCGCTGCTGGACGAAGCCACCGCCGCCGCTGAAGCGATGACCCTGGCCAAGCGTTCGGCCAAGTCGAAGTCGGACACCTTCTTCGTGCACGACGCCGTGCACCCGCAGACCCTGGAGCTGCTGCGCACCCGCGCCGAGCCCATGGGCATCGTGCTGCGCGTCGGCACCCCGGCCGAGGCACTGGAAGCGGAAGCCTTCGGCCTGCTGCTGCAGTACCCGGACACCTTCGGCCAGGTCGGCGACTACAAGGCGCTGGTCGATGCCGTGCACGCACGCGGCGGCCTGGTGGCCGTGGCCAGCGACCTGCTGGCGCTGACCCTGCTGGCCGCCCCGGGCGAATGGGGCGCGGACATCGTGGTCGGCAACAGCCAGCGTTTCGGCGTGCCGTTCGGCTTCGGCGGCCCGCACGCCGCGTTCATGGCCTGCCGTGACGCCTACAAGCGCTCGATGCCAGGCCGCCTGATCGGCGTCTCGGTCGATGCGCAGGGCAACCCGGCCTACCGCCTGACCCTGCAGACCCGCGAGCAGCACATCCGCCGCGAGAAGGCCACCTCCAACATCTGTACCGCACAGGTGCTGCTGGCGGTGATGGCCTCGATGTATGCCGTCTACCACGGCCCGGAAGGCCTGACCCGCATCGCCCGTCGCACCCACCGCCTAGCCTCGATCCTGGCCGCGGCACTGCGCACGGCCGGCGTGCAGGTCGGTGGCGACTTCTTCGACACCCTGCATGTCACCGGCGTGCACGCCGATGAGATCCACGCCAAGGCCCGCGCCGCCGGTTACAACCTGCGCGCGATCGACAGCGATTCGGTCGGCATCAGCCTGGACGAGACCGCCACCCGCGCCGACGTGGTCGCGCTGGCCGCCGTGTTCGGTGCGCAGGCCGACGTCGACGCGCTGGATGCCAGCACCGCCGATGCGCTGCCGGCCGGCCTGCTGCGCCAGTCCGCGTTCCTGACCCACCCGGTGTTCAACACCCACCACAGCGAGCACGAACTGCTGCGCTACCTGCGCTCGCTGGCCGACAAGGACCTGGCGATGGACCGCACGATGATCCCGCTGGGCTCGTGCACCATGAAGCTCAACGCCACCGCCGAGATGATCCCGGTGACCTGGCCGGAGTTCTCGCAGATCCACCCGCTGGTGCCGGCCGACCAGGCGCTGGGCTACAAGGAACTGATCGACACGCTGGAAGCGATGCTGGTGGAATGCACCGGCTACGACGCGGTCAGCCTGCAGCCGAACTCCGGCGCACAGGGCGAGTACGCCGGCCTGCTGGCGATCCGCGCCTACCACCGCTCGCGCGGCGAAGACCACCGCGACATCTGCCTGATCCCGGACTCGGCGCACGGCACCAACCCGGCGTCGGCGCAGATGTGCGGCATGAAGGTGGTGGTGACCAAGACCGATGCCAACGGCAACGTCGATGTCGAGGACATCCGCCTCAACGCCGAGAAGTACAGCGACCGCCTGGCCGCGATCATGATGACCTACCCGTCCACGCACGGCGTGTTCGAGGAAGAGGTGGTGGAGATCTGCGAGATCATCCACAAGCACGGCGGCCAGGTGTACACCGACGGTGCCAACATGAACGCCCTGGTCGGCGTGGCCAAGCCGGGCAAGTGGGGTTCGGATGTTTCGCACCTGAACCTGCACAAGACCTTCTGCATCCCGCACGGCGGTGGCGGCCCGGGCGTCGGCCCGTGCGCGGTCAAGGAGCACCTTGCCCCGTTCCTGCCGGGCAAGCTGGGTGACAACGGCCCGGTCGGCATGGTCAGCGCGGCCAGCTTCGGCAGCGCTTCGATCCTGCCGATCAGCTGGATGTACATCGCGATGATGGGCCGCGGCGGTCTGCGCAAGGCCACCCAGGTCGCGCAGCTCAACGCCAACTACATCGCCAAGCGCCTGGCCCCGCACTTCAAGACCCTGTACACGGGCCGCAACGGTCTGGTGGCACACGAGTGCATCCTGGACGTGCGCCCGCTGGAGAAGACCAGCGGCATCGGTGCCGAGGACGTGGCCAAGCGCCTGATCGACTTCGGCTTCCATGCCCCGACGCTGAGCTTCCCGGTGGCCGGCACGCTGATGGTGGAGCCGACCGAGAGCGAATCGCTGCACGAACTGGATCGCTTCATCAACGCGATGATCCAGATCCGCGAGGAAATCACCGCGATCGAAGACGGCCGCCTGGACCGCGAGGACAACCCGCTGAAGAACGCGCCGCACACTGCCACCGCAGTGACCGCCAGCGAGTGGACCCACGCCTACCCGCGCGAACTGGCCGCCTTCCCGCTGGCCAGCCTGAAGCAGAGCAAGTACTGGCCGCCGGTGGCGCGTGTGGACAACGTGTACGGCGACAAGAACGTGATGTGCGCCTGCATCCCGGTCGATGCCTACAAGGATGATGAAGTCGAGGCTTGATTCCTCACTGCACCGGTAAAGAAAACGGCCCGCGCAAGCGGGCCGTTTTCATAAGGGCGTGTGGACCAAGGTCCACACCCACACACATCCGGTCACGGGTCCGGCATCTGCCCCAGGCTCAACTGCCACGACACGCCGAAGCGGTCCTGCACCCAGCCGTAGCGGTTGCTGAAGTCATAGTCGCCCACCGGCATCAACCAATGGCCACCCTCGCCCAGTACGCGTGCGGCACGTTCGAACTGCTCGGCGCCGGAACACTCGACGAACAGCGAGATCGACGGCGAGAAGGTGAAATCGTGCACGTCCAGGCTGTCGAAGCACAGGTAGTGGGTGCCACCGAGCAGGAAGATGGCCTGGCGGACCTGCCCGGGCACGCCGGCGCCGGCGCCCTCGGGGTGGCGTTGCAGGGCCAGCAGGCGGAAATCGGCAAAGGCTTCGGCGTACAGGGCCAGCGCGGCCTCGGCCTGGCCGGTGAACATCAGGAAGGGACGGCTGCGCAGCATGCGGTGCTCCTGGTCGACGGGCCAGTGACGGCCCACGCGATCAGGATGGCACGGCGGATGTGCAGCCCCCGTGGTAGTGCCGGCCGCTGGCCGGCAGCTTCAATCAGGCCTCGCGCATGCGCCGTGCGATGGCGCTGCTGGCGGCGATCGTGGCGGTCAACGCCACCATCGACAGGAACTGCAGGCGGGTGTGCGACTCACTCAGCAGCAGGCCGAAGATCAGCGCCAGGATCGCCAGTGCACAGCAGGTCAGCCACGGGAAGCCGGCCATGCGGAACGGCAGGCGGGTGCCCAGGCGATCCGCGCGCCGGCGCAGCACCAGCTGCGAGACCAGCGACAGCGTCCACACCAGCAGGCAGGTGGAACCGACGATGTTCAGCAGCACCGGCAGCACCCGGTCCGGGAACAGCAGTTCCATCACCGTGGCGGCAAAGCCGAACAGCACGCTGGCCAGCACGGCGATCACCGGCACCTGACGCGGGTCGGTCCAGCCAAGCACGGCCGGCGCTTCGCGGCGCTGCGCCAGCGAATACATCATGCGCGAGGCGCCGTAGAGGTTGGCATTGAGCGCCGACAGCAGCGCGATCACGGCAATCAGGGTGATGGCGGTACCGGCGCCCGGGATGCGGGCGATGTCCAGCACCGCGGCGAACGGCGACTTCAGCGCCTCGCTGGTCCATGGCACCACGGCGATGATCACGCTCAGCGAGCCGATGTAGAACACCAGGATGCGCCAGGCCACGGTGCGGATGGCTCGGGCAATGCTGCGCTCGGGGTCTTCGGTTTCGGCCGCCGCCACGGCCACGATCTCGGTGCCACCAAAGGCAAAAACGACAACCAGCAGCGCTGCACCGATCCCGGCCAGGCCCTTCGGTGCGAAGCCACCGTGTTCGGTGAAGTTGCTCAGGCCCGGCGAGGTCACCTGCGGCAGCCACCCCATCAGCAGCGCCACG
This sequence comes from Stenotrophomonas sp. S4, assembly GCF_054187805.2. Taxonomy (NCBI): domain Bacteria; kingdom Pseudomonadati; phylum Pseudomonadota; class Gammaproteobacteria; order Lysobacterales; family Lysobacteraceae; genus Stenotrophomonas; species Stenotrophomonas sp. S4. Next base: position 3,528,903 of record NZ_CM196188.1, read on the forward strand.
CCAATGGCGATGAAGGCCAGGATCGCCGCCACCTTGAGGATGGCGAACCAGAATTCGAACTCGCCGAAGTTCTTCACTCCGAGCAGGTTGATCGCGGTGAAGAACAGCATGAAGGCCAGCGCCGCCATCGGTACCGGTATCGCCGGCCAGACCGTGGCCAGCAGCCCGGCTGCACCCACGGCTTCGGCGGCGATCACGATCACCAGCTGCACCCACCACAGCCAGCCCACGGTGGCACCGGCGGTAGCGCCCATGGCGTCGGCTGCATACACCGAGAACGCGCCACTGGTGGGCTTGGCCGCCGCCATCTCACCCAGCGCGTTCATCACGATGATCACCAGCGCGCCGGCCACCAGATACGACACCAGCACCGCCGGGCCGGCCGCCTGCACACCCACGCCCGAGCCGAGGAACAGGCCGGCGCCGATGGCGCTGCCCAGGCCCATCATGATCAGCTGGCGGGGCTTGAGCGAATGTCCGAGGCGGGACGGCGAAGCGGTCGGAATCGAGTTGGGCATCGGCGGGGCTGGCGGCGGGCTACAGGGGCGACACCTTACCCTGTCCCGTGCCCACGGGGATAGGCACAGCGCAGCAGGCGGCTCAGGCCAGCGCCGGCTCGCCGACGTTCCCACCGATACGGGCACGATAGGCACGCGGCGAGAAACCGGTTTCAGCCTTGAACTTGCGGGTGAAGGCGCTCTGGTCGCTGAAACCGCAGGCCTGGCCGATGCAGGCGATGCTGTCGTCGCCATGCAGCAGGTGCATGGCCATCTGGATCCGCAGCCGGGTCAGCACCTGCTGCGGGGTCATCTGGAACACCTTGCGGAAGCTGCGCTCCAGCTTGGACAGCGAGAAACCGGTGATGTCCAGCAGGGTCTGCATGCGCACATTCTCGGCGTAGTGCGCATTGAGGTGGGCCAGCGCCAGCCGCAGCTGCTCGTACTGGGTGCCGAGGCTGTCCTTCTGGCCGAGGTCGCGGGAAATGCCGATCAGCCCCTCGATGGCCCCATCGACCACCAGCGGGCGCTTGCAGGTCAGACACCAGCCCGGTTCGCGGTTGGCGAACAGGTGCAGCTCCATCAGGTTCTCGATCACCTCGCCGGACAGCACGCGGGCGTCCTGGTCGACGTAGTCCGCACTGAGGCCGGTCGGGTAGATCTCGGCCGCGGTACGCCCGATCACGTCCTTGCGCGCGCGCAGGCCCAGCCGCCGCAGCATGGTCTGGTTGACGTGGGTGTAACGCCCCTGGCGGTCCTTGATGAAGAACAGCACATCCGGGATGGCGTCGAACAGGGCTTCGATGTCGGCGGGCTCGACTCGCATGCCACAAGCATAGCCGAGGCCCCTTGCCGGTGCGATCACCCTTGCGGGACTTGCGCTTAACGCCGCCAGGCCCACCGTGGGGGCCAGCCCCCACCGGAGAACCGGCCATGCCCCGCGGTGACAAGTCCGCCTATACCGAAAAGCAGAAGCGCCAGGCCGAGCACATCGAAGAGAGCGAGCGCGAACGCGGCGCCAGCGAAAGCACCGCAGAGCGCATCGCCTGGGCCACTGTGAACAAGCGGGATGGTGGCGGCAAACGTAGTGATAGCGGGCGCAAGGTGGCGAAGAAGGCAACGGCGAAGAAGGCGCCGGCCCGCACGACGGCCACGAAGAAGGCAGCAAAGAAGACGGTAGCCAAGAAAGCCAGCACCACCGCCTCACGCAGCGCCGCCGCGAAGAAGGCAGCGAAGACCCGTGCGGCAAAGAAGACCGTGCGCAAGGTGGCGGCGAAGAAAGCAGCACGTACCCGCGCGCGCGGCTGAATCCTTCGATCAGGGCGACAGCGTCCTCATCCACGCGGCAACTTCGGCTGCAGCTGCGTCGGCGCGCGCCTGCAGCAGCAGATGTGGCCCCTCCAACGACACATGGCGGGCATCGGGCAACAAGGCCTGCAGCTCGGCCACGCTGGGCGGCCACAGCAGGCGGTCCTGCCGGGCATGCAGGCACAGCGTCGGCACTTCGATTCCTGGCAGCAATGCGCGTACGTCGACCCGCAGCGTCGCCGCAGCACGCTGGCGCAGGGTTGCCGCTGGCACCTGCGTGATTGCCAGGCTCAGCTCGCGCAGGTTCGCACGCGTCCGCCATTGCCCCAGCAGCAACCGGGCCATCAACGCCAGTGGCGGCAACGGCCATGCCGGGGCCAGTATCCGTGCGCTCGCCGCAGGCAGCGGCACCGGCCGCCGTGCGAAGGTCGTACTCAGTACCAACCCATGCAATCCAGGTAGCCCGGCCACCGCCAGTTCGATGGCCAATGGTCCGGCGAACGACTCGGCCAGCAGCACAAAAGGAGATGCCGGAAGCTGCGGGCGCAGGATCGACGCCAACGTGGAGTAGTCCTGCGGCCCCTGCGCGGGCATCGGCAGTACCTGCATCTGCATGCCCCGCGCCTGCATTGCCTCTACGAAGTGCGCCGACAGCAGGCCGGTGCCATCCAGGCCTGGCAGCATCACGACCGGCAGCATCACGGCATTCATCACGTTGATCACCCTTCAGGTTTCTTCGCACGGCTCCCTGCCTGCAGCTTCACGCATTGGCTCGGCCCAAGGAAGTGCACGGCGGCACACGCGGCGCTACGCTGGTGGTCCCGACGGAACGGAGAAGGCGGCATGCGCAAGCCACGCTGGCTCAGCTGGACCGGCATCGCCGTATGCACACTCTATCTCGCGCTGACCACCTGGCTGGTGCTCGATGCCCAGGCCAACAGCGACCCCAAGGGCGCCTACATCCTCATGCAGCTGCCGGTGATGCTGCAGACCGCAGCACTCAACGTCATCGGCATGGGTGGGTGGCTTTCCGGAAAGACCTGGACGACCGTCTACCTGCTGGTGATGCCCCCTACCCTGGTCGTGCTGTATGCCGTGGGGGCCATGCTCGGCAGTGTTCTTGAACAATGATGGTGATGTGTCGGCCTGTCTGAGCAGGCAATGGGAATACGGCCGCCCAGGGCGGCCGTATTCCTGTCACGGGTTCAGCAGTCTGCTCAGGCTGCGCGACGCGGCACGGCCGAAGCCGCTGCGCCTTCCACCTTGAACACCGACACCGACGTGGTCAGTGCATGCGCCTGTTCTTCCAGCGCGCGGCTGGCCGCGGTGGCTTCTTCCACCAGCGCGGCGTTCTGCTGGGTCACCTGGTCCATCTGCACCACCACCTGGTTGACCTGCTCGATGCCGGCGGCCTGTTCCTTGCTGGCCGCTGCGATGTCGCTCATCAGCTGGGTCGTGCGCGAACTTGCCTGGGCCACACGCGCGATCGCGGCTTCCGATTCAACGGTCACCGCCAGGCCACTCTTCACCTTGGCGGCGGCGTCTTCGATCAGCTCCTTGATCTCCTTGGCGGCGACACCGGCACGCTGCGCGAGCGTGCGCACTTCGCTGGCGACCACGGCAAAACCGCGGCCCTGCTCGCCTGCACGTGCGGCTTCCACCGCCGCGTTCAGCGCCAGGATGTTGGTCTGGAACGCGATGCCGTCGATCACCGTGGAGATTTCCGAGATGCGTGCCGACGACTGGTCGATCTCACCCATCACCGAGGCCATCTGTGCCATCGCCTGCTCGGTCTCGCGCACGGCGGCGCCGGCCGCATGCGCTTCGCTGTCGGCCTGACGCGCCAGCTCGGCGTTCTGGCGCACGGTGGAGGTCAGCTCCTCCATCGATGCGGCGGCCTCTTCCAGGTTGGCCGCCTGCTGCTCGGTGCGGCGCGACAGGTCGTTGTTACCGGCGGCCAGTTCCTGCGCCGCGTTGTTGATGCTGTCGGCAGCCACCTGGATGCCCCGCACGATGCCGGTCAGCTGTGCGGTGGTGGTGTTCGCGTCGTCGCGCATACGGGCGAACACGCCGTCGTACTCGCCGTCCATGCGTGCGGTCAGGTCGCCGTGCGAGATCGCGCGCAGCACGTCGGAGACATCGGCGATGCTGGCCTGCGAACTGGCCATCATGCCGTTGAGGTACTCGACCATCGCCTTGAACTGGTACTGGAACGCAGCGGCATCGCCACGCATGCTGAAATCGCCGGCGCGGGCGGCGCGGGCCAGTTCGTCGATCTGCGCGTTGATCGCCATCAGGCTCTGCTTCACTGCGGCCAGGGTCCGGGTCAGCGTGCCCTTCTCGCCCGGGTAGTCCGGCAGGTCGCGGCTGAGGTCGCCGATGGCGTAGCGCTGCATCACCTCGGCCATCAGCAGTTCCACCTGCACGTGCGATTCGACCAGGCTGTTGGTCGCCTGCACCATGCGGCCGAAGTCACCCGGGAATGCACCGGCGTCCATGCGATAGCGGATCGCCCCCGCTTCGTGCTGCTCGGCCATCTGCAGCTGCGCGCCGATCGCCGCCTGCACGCTCTGCCGAACGCTGGCCATTGCCTCGCCCAGTTGGGTCAGTTCGTCACGGCCACCAAGACGGAACTCCTGGTCCAGCTGGCCCTTGGACAGGCGCTCGGCCAGGTTCACCGCGCGGGCCAGCGGGCCGGTCAGGCTGCGGCCGATCATCACCGAGGCACCGATGCCCACCAGCAGCGCGACGCCGCCCAGCACCAGCAGCTGCAGCAGGCTGCGCTCACCCAGGCGGATCGCCTCGGCGGCGGCCTTGCGGCTTTCCTTCTCCTCAAAGTCCACGCCATCGGACAGTGCCTTGTTCCAGCCGTTGGCCGCTTCCTGCACCGGGCCCAGGGTCAGCGCCACGGCGCCCGGGTAGTCGCCCTGCTCCATCAGTTCGCTGGTCTGCTTGTTGAGCGGGCGCGCGATGGCACGCTTGGCTGCGATGGTTTCCGCAATGGCCTTGCCCTCGGCGTCGCTGGGCAGCGCCTGGTAGGCGGTCCAGCTGGCCTCGTAGCGCTTGACCAGATCGGCGATGCGCTGCTCATCGTGGCCGCGGTCATCGCCCTGGCGGATCAGCATCTCGCGCCGCACCACCATCATCTGGTTGTTGGCATCGAGCATCTGCGACAGCAGGCGCACCTTGGCCACGCTGACGTCGACCACCTGCTGCATCGCGCGCTTCTGCACGACACTGGCGGTGGCGCCGGTGGCCACCACGGCGGCGACCAGCAGCAGCAACAGGCCAAAGCCCAGCCCAAGACGCCAGGCAACCCTGACGTTCCTCAAGTAGTTCATGGGGGTATCCAAAACGGGGGGATGAGGCCTTATCGGCGGCCCGGCACGCGATCTTGATCGCCGTCCATCGACGGCGTCGGCCACCGTTCACCTTGGTGAGCCTGCGGCCCAGCGGCACCTGCGCACTGGAAACGGCTGCGATGGCGATGGCTGCTCATGCCGGCATCAGATTCCTTTCACGACGGCTCGGCAGCGGCTGCGGGCAAGGTGGTGGCGTGACCTGCTGGAGATCCCAATGCCCTTGCCCGTGTCCCGATCCACCCTGCTCGCTCTCTCACTGCTGGCGTCGCCAGCCTTCGCACAGGCGCCGCCGCCCGAGCTGCCCGCCCCCATTGCCGAGAAAGCCGGGCCGGATGTGGCCCCACGCTCCGCGCTGCACGCCCAGGTGCTGCTGGATCGTGCGAATTTCTCTCCCGGCCAGATCGATGGCGAAGTGGGCAGCAACCAGCGACGCGCGGTGTCGGGCTTCCAGGCGGCGCATGGGCTGACCGTAACGGGTGAACTGGATGACGCCACCTGGAAGGCTCTGCAGGCCGATACGATCACGCCGCTGGCCAGCTACACGCTGACTGCTGAGGATGTTGCCGGTCCGTTCCAGGCCACACCCAAAGGGCCCGCCGCCCAGGCCAAGCTCAAATCGCTGGGATACGGCAGTGTGGAAGAGGCCCTGGGCGAGCGCTTCCATGCATCCCCTGAGCTGCTGAAGCTGCTCAATCCAGGCGTGGATCTTGCCAAGGCAGGCGGCCGCATCCAGGTACCCAACATCGCACCCGCCGCATTGCCAAAGGCGGCGAAGATCGTGGTCGATAAATCCGACTCCACCCTGCAGTTGCTGGATGCGCAGGGCAAGGTGATTGCACAGGTCCCGGTGTCGTCGGGCAGCCAGCACGACCCGTTACCGATCGGCGAATGGAAGATCCAGGGCGTGTACCGCGACCCGCCGTTCCACTACAACCCGAAGCTGTTCTGGGATGCCCGCAAGGGCGAAAAGAAGGCCACCCTGCCACCGGGCCCGAACAATCCGGTCGGGCGGGTCTGGATCGACCTGTCCAAACCGCATTACGGCCTGCACGGCACGTCTGAACCCGGCCACGTGGGCAAGACCGAATCGCATGGCTGCGTACGCATGACCAACTGGGATGCGCTGCGTGTGGCCGATGCGGTGGACACTTTGGTCCCCGTGGTGATGCAGGAGTGAGCCGATGCGCCTTCCGCAGCTGATCGTACTGGGCGTTCTGCTGGGACTGGGTGCAGGTTGGTGGCTGCGCCGCGACGCGAGTGAGCCGGTAGCCGCCTCGCTGCCGGCAGCGCCATCGACGTTGGCCGCCGCGCCGGTGACGGAACCAGTAGCGCCGCGCGCAACAACCCCACCCGCCGCCACCGCGCAGTCGGCCGCGCAGGCTGCGGATGCACCGTCCGGTCTGCTGCTGCCGCTGCAGGGCGTACTGCCCTCTCAGCTGCGCGACACCTTCACCGATGCGCGCAGCGAGGGCCGTGTGCACGATGCCATCGACATCATGGCCGATGCCGGTACCCCGGTACTCGCGGTGGCCGATGGCACGGTGGAAAAACTGTTCGACAGCGAGCGCGGCGGCTTGACGATCTACCAGTTCGAACCCAGCGGACGCTGGTGCTACTACTACGCGCATCTGCAGCGCTATGCCGATGGCCTGGCGGAAAAGCAGGTGATCAAACGCGGGGATGTGATCGGTTACGTCGGCAGCACCGGCAACGCCAGTGCCGACGCGCCGCATCTGCATTTCGAGGTGCATGTGCTGGGGCCGGAAAAACAGTGGTGGAAGGGAGAGTCCATCAATCCCTACCCCCTGCTGAAGTCGGCGGCGCTGATGCCCGGCGCTGCCAGCGCCGCAACACCAGAGTAAAGACAGCCAACGCAGCCCCTGGAATCAGCAGGAACAGCGCCGCCATCTTCCAGAAGAAGAACGGCCACAGCCAGATGTAGTCCAGGTCGGTCAGCTTCAGCAGGTCCAGCGGTGGCTGCAGCTCGATGTCTGCCGCGTGCCCGGCCAGGGCCGGGTCCACCTCCAGCACGGTTACCCGTAGCCATGAGCGGCCGCGTGGCAATGCGTCGCCGCGGCCGTAGCCAAAGTAGAACGCCGTGAGGCCGCTGGACTCAACCGAAGCCAGCGCGCGATTGATGCCCTGCCCGGCCACACCCGAACGCTCCCCTGCACGGAAGTCTCCCTGATCGGTCGGAGTTTCGATGCGCAGCAGCACCTCGGGGTCAGCCTCCGTACCGTCCGCGGCATAGCGCAGGCGCAACCGCAGTTGGTCATCGATGAGGCGGTAGACGGTGATCTGGGCGGTTGCGCCAGGACTCAGCACCAACGGCACCGTCTGCGTGCGCGAAGCCAGGGTATTGGCAGCCGCACCCAGCACCAGTACCAGGCAGGCGATGCCCCACAGGCTCCACAGCACCCACAGGGTGATCCGCACGACCGTCTCGCCCTTCACGCTGACATCCTGGTCATTGCGTCGCTTCCCGCTGGCCCTGGCGACACAGTAACGAAAAAGCCCCGCTTGCGCGGGGCTTTTCCTGTCACCTACGCCGGGCAGCGCCCGGCGCTACCTCAGGCGAACGGATCCTGCAGGACCATGGTGTGGTCGCGGTCCGGGCCGGTGGAGACGATGCTGATCGGGCAGCCGGCCAGCTCTTCCAGCGAACGCAGGTAGGCACGCGCGGCCGGCGGCAGCTCGTCCCAGTTGGTGATGCCGTGGGTGTTCTCGCTCCAGCCCGGGAACTCCAGGTACACCGGGGTGCAGTCTTCCCAGCCCTGCGCGTCCAGCGGCGCGTACTCGGTGCGCTTGCCGTTGTATTCGTAGGCGATGCAGACCTTCAGCTTTTCCATGCCATCCAGCACGTCCAGCTTGGTGATGCACAGGCCGCTGATGCCGTTGATGGCCACGGCGCGCTTCAGCGCAACGATGTCCATCCAGCCGCAACGACGCGGACGACCGGTCGAGGCACCGTACTCGGCGCCGCGGTCACGGATGCCCTGGCCGACTTCGTCGTCCAGCTCGGTCGGGAACGGGCCGCCGCCGACGCGGGTGGCGTAGGCCTTGGCGATACCCAGCACGTAGTCGATCGAATCGGCACCGACGCCGGAACCGGCCAGCGCACCACCGACGGTGGTGTTGGAGCTGGTGACGTACGGGTAGGTGCCGTGGTCGATGTCCAGCAGCGCACCCTGCGCACCTTCGAACAGCACGCGCTTACCCTGCTTGCGCAGGTCGTGCAGGATGCCGGCCACGTCGGACTTCATCGGCTGCACGTATTCGCCGAAGGCCAGCGCTTCGTCGAAGGTCTTCTGGAAATCGACCGCATCGGTGTTCAGATACTTGGTCAGCACGAAGTTGTGGTAATCCAGCGCGGTGCGCAGCAGTTCTTCCAGCTGCTTCGGGTAATGCAGGTCGGCGATGCGGATGCCGCGACGCGCCACCTTGTCTTCGTAGGCCGGGCCGATGCCACGGCCGGTGGTGCCGATCGCCTTGCCACCGGCTGCGCGCTCGCGCGCCTGGTCCAGGGCGATGTGGTACGGCATGATCAGCGGCGCGGCCGGGGAGATCTTCAGGCGCGAACGCACTTCCACGCCGGAGGCTTCCAGCTCGGCGATTTCCTTCTGCAGCGCGGCCGGCGAGATCACCACGCCGTTGCCGATCAGGCACAGCGCATCGTCACGCAGGATGCCCGACGGGATCAGGTGCAGGACGGTCTTCTTACCGTTGATGACCAGGGTGTGGCCGGCATTGTGGCCGCCCTGGAAGCGCACGACGGCGCCGATTTCCTCAGTGAGCAGATCGACGATCTTGCCCTTGCCTTCATCGCCCCACTGGGCACCCAACACTACGACAGACTGACCCATGACGGGCTCCTCGATTTGTTGCGGCCATCGGGGCCGCGGACGGGTAAACCGTGGCGGGGCTGGCCAGCACCTGGAGGGCGGCTCCAAACGGGGAGCGGCCGGCGATGGAAGGCCCAGACACGGAAAAAGCCGAACGGGGAGGCCCGTCCGGCTTTTGTGCATTATCCGGGTTTCCGGGGTCCGCTGCCACCTTTCCGACGGACGGCTTCACCGGCCGGTCAGGCGCCCCGCCCGGTCGTGCCGGCCGTTGGCCGGCAATGCCAACCAAGGTTCGCATCTACCAGAGCCGGACCACGCATGTGCCGGCCGGTCAGGCGCCTCCCGGTAGTGCCGGCCGCTGGCCGGCACTACCCTTTCAATGCCGCACCCACCACAGCAGGCTAAGGCCGGCCAACAGCACCAGTCCGCCGAAGCTGCGCAGGGCCGGGCTGGGCAGGTCCAGCAGGCGTTCGGCCATGCGCTTCCAGGCGAACGGGGCGGCGAACAGGAACAGGCCTTCCAGCACCGCCACCAGGCAGACGGCAGCGAACAGATCTTTCATGGGGGACTCCGGAAAAAGCACGGGGCCCGGCATCTGGCCGGGCCCCGTGGGGTACTGCCCTGCGACCTCAGCGGTCGTTCTTCAGGTACTGCAGGAACGGGTCGTTCTTGTCGAGCACGATCACGCCGTTGCCGTCGGTCATGGAGCCACGGTAGGCCTCCAGGCTGCGGTAGAACGCATAGAACGACGGGTCGGCCGAGCCGGCCTTGCCGTAGATGCGGGCCGCATCGGCATCGCCTTCACCACGCAGGCGCTGTGCATCACGCTCGGCTTCGGCGATCAGCACGGTGCTGTCACGGTCGGCCTGGGCGCGGATGGTCAGCGACTGCTCCTCGCCCTCCGCGCGCAGCTTCGCTGCTTCCTGCTTGCGCTGGGCGCGCATGCGCTCGTACACGTCGTTGATCACCTGGCTGTCGGTCGGCAGGTCCACCTGCTTGATGCGCAGGTCGATCATCTGCATGCCCAGCCCGGCCACGGCTTCGTTGATCCCCTTCAGCTGCTCGGCGATCAGCTCGCTGCGGTCGCCGGACACCAGCTGCTGCAGGGTGCGCGAGTTGATCTGGTTGCGCAGCGAGTCGGTGATGATCGGTGCCAGGCGGGCATTGGCGATGCGCGGATCGCCGCCGGTGGCACGGAAGTAGTCACCCACGTTGGAGATGTAGCCGATGGCGAAGAAGTCGACGCTGACGTCCTTCTGCTCGGCGGTGAAGTAACGCGCCGGCGCGGTGTCGAGCACCTGGAAGCGGCGGTCGAAGACCTTCACCGTTTCCACCACCGGCACCTTGAAGTGCAGGCCCGGCTTGATGTCCGAACGCACCACCTTGCCCAGGTTCAGCACCATGGCGGTCTGGTCCTCACGGACCACGTACACCGAGCCGAGCAGGCCCAGCACCACCGCCACGATCACGGCGATCCAGATAGGACTCTTCATCGGCTGCCCTCCTCACGGCCGCTCGGTCGCCCGGTCGGGCGGCCCACCGGCCGGCCCGGATCACGGGAAGCTTCCACCGCTGCACCCGGCAGCGACGGCATCACCACATCCGGGTTCGCCACTGCGGCCGGGGCCGAGGTGGTGGGACGGGTGTCGCCGGTCATCGGCACGTAGATCAGCTGGCGGCCATCGCCACCGATCACCTTGCGGTTCTCGCTCAGCACCTGCTGCACGGTCTCCAGCCACAGGCGCTTGCGGGTCACTTCCGGGGCGTCCTTGTACTGGGCCTGCAACAGGCTGAAGCGCTGCGCGTCACCCTCGGCCTTGGAGACCACGGCCTGCTTGTAGCCTTCGGCGGTGGTACGGGCGCGCGAGGCCTGGCCTCGGGCTTCCGGCACGACCTTGGCGGCGTAGGCCTGGGCTTCGTTGATCAGGCGTTCCTTGACCTGCTGGGCACCGTTGACCTCGTCGAAGGCCGGCTTCACTTCTTCCGGCGGACGGGCGTCCTGCAGGGTCAGGCCGGTCACGGTCAGGCCGGTCTTGAACGCCTTCAGCAGCGCCTGCAAGCGCTCCTCGGCAGCCACGGCCAGCGGGCCACGGTTGTTCAGCACGGCGTTGAGGTCGGCACGGCCGACTTCCTCGCGCACCGCGCTCTGCGCCGACTGCTCCAGCACCTGGTTGGCATCGACCGTGCCGAACAGGTACTGCTGCGGGTCGTCGATGCGGTACTGGACGTTCAGCGAGACGTTGACGATGTTCTCGTCGCGGGTCAGCACCGGCACCTGGATCGAGAAGGTCTTGATCTCGGTGGCGTTGACCTTGGTGACCGATTCGATCGGCCACGGCAGCTTGAAGTTCGGGCCGGGCTGCAGGATGCGCGAGAACTGGCCGAAGCGCAGCACCACGCCACGCTGCTGTTCGCCGATCAGCTGGAAGCTGGAGAACAGCACCAGCAGCACCACGGCTGCCACCACCCAACGCATGATGCCGCCGTCGAACAGGTCCTTCAGCGGCCCGGGCAGTCCGCCCCAGCCACCACCATTGCCACCGCCGCGCGACCCGAACGGCCCGCGTCGATTGTCCTCGGGGCCTTGTCCGCCCTTGTTGCCGCCGGGTGTATTCCAGGCCATGCACGCTCCATCAAGATGTGGGCTGCGGCGCGGGCCCTTCCCGCGGCGCCAGCCGTGAAACCATTACCGATCATACAAGATGGGGCGGATCGGCAGGATCGAAAGGGGGGCGACGGGGTAAGGTGGCGTTTTCCTCGAAGTCAGGCAACGCCGATGGCCCCCACCACCCCGTTCACCGCCTTCCGCATCGAAAACGACGACGCCGGCTACCGCAGCGGCCTGGCCCAGCTCAGGGTGGACGACCTCAACCCGGGACAGGTGCTGATCCGCGCCCACTGGTCCTCGGTCAACTACAAGGACGCCCTGGCCGGCACCGGCAAGGGGAAGATCCTGCGCCGCTTCCCGCTGGTGGGCGGCATCGACGTGGCCGGCATCGTGGTCGCCAGCACCGACCCGGACTGGCGTGAAGGCGATGCCGTGCTGGCCACCGGCTGCGGCCTCAGCGAGACCCGTGACGGCGGTTACAGCCAGTATGTGCGGCTGGAGTCGCGTGCGGTGATTGCCCAGCCGACCGGGCTGAGCCCGCGCGAGGCGATGGTGCTGGGCACCGCCGGCTTCACGGCGGCGCTGGCCCTGCTGCGCATGCAGGACAACCGGCAGACCCCGGATCTCGGCCCGCTGGCGGTCACCGGCGCCAGTGGTGGCGTCGGTGCGCTGGCGCTGTCGATCTTCAGCCGTGCCGGCTACACCGTGCACGCGGTCAGTGGCAAGCCGGAGCAGACCGACTTCCTGCGCGCCATCGGCGCCACCGAGGTGCTGCCGCGCAAGGCACTGAGCGACACCGGCCCGCTGCAGTCGGCGCGCTTCGGCGGGGGCCTCGACAATGCCGGCGGCGCCATGCTCGCCAGCCTGCTGGCGCAGACCGTGCCCTACGGCAGCGTGGTCAGCGCCGGCCTGGCGGCCAGCCCGACGCTGGACATGACGGTGATGCCCTTCATCCTGCGCGGTGTGTCGCTGCTCGGAGTGTCTTCGGCCAATGCACCGCGCCCGCTGCGCGAAGAGGTGTGGTCGCGCCTGGGCACTGAGTGGAAGCCGCAGCACCTGGACCGCATCTGCACCGCCGAGGTCGGCCTTGATGGCCTGCCGGCAGTGTTCGAGCGGATGCTGGGCGGTGGCTCGCTGGGCCGCACGGTAGTGCGGATCGACTGAACGTCGCAGGCAGGCGACGGACGGCAGATGCCCCCCTCCCGCCGGTAATGAGCCCGCACTACACTGCGGGCATTACATGGGGAACAACATGGCACGCATTCTGATCGTCGACGACTCACCGTCGCAGCTGTTGGGGATACAGCGCATCGTCGAGAAGCTCGGGCACCAGATCCTGACCGCCACCGATGGCGCCGCCGGGGTCGAAACCGCCAAGGCCGAGCTGCCCGACCTGGTCCTGATGGACGTGGTGATGCCCAACCTCAACGGCTTCCAGGCCACCCGTACCCTCGCCCGCGACGAGGCGACCCGGCATATCCCGGTGATCCTGGTGACCACCAAGGACCAGGACACCGACCGCATGTGGGGCATGCGCCAGGGCGCCAAGGCCTACATCACCAAGCCGTTCTCGGAAGACGAGCTGTCCGAGGTGCTGGAGCGCGTGTTCGCCGGGCAGGGCTGAGACGGCGCCTGGTAGTGCCGGCCGCTGGCCGGCAACCACGTATCACCGTCCCGGGTCATGAAATTGCCGGCCAGCGGCCGGCACTACCGGAAGGCGTGCGGACCAAGGTCCGCACCCACCAGAATCGGCCTCAGATTGACTCGCCGAACGCCTTGGCCAGGTTCCGGTACGCCTTCTTCTGCGCCTCGTCGGTCGCAGCCGGAGCCACGATCTCGATTTCGACGATCTGGTCGCCGTCCGGGCTGCCCGGCAGGCCACGGCCACGCAGGCGCAGCTTGCGACCTGCATCGGAATCGGCGGGAATCTTCAGCTCCACCGTGCCGCCCAGCGTCGGGACGCTCAGGCTGGTGCCCAGCGCGGCCTGCCACGGCGTGACCGGCAACGTATAGAGGATGTTGCGGCCATCGACCTCGAACTGCGGGTGGGCGGCGTACTCGACTTCCAGCAGCAGGTTGCCGCCATGGTTGCCCTGCCCGGCCAGGCGGATCACCTGGCCCGGACGGATGCCTTTGGGCACGCGCACGTCCAGCTGCTTGCCGTTGACGGTGATGCGCAGGCTGTCGCCGCTGTAGGCCGCTTCCAGCGGTACCGACAGCTTGGCGCGGGTGTCGCGGTTGGGCGCGTGGCCCTGGCTGCTGAAGCCCGGGCCCGGACCGCCACCGCCACCGCCACGCTGGCGCGCGAACAGGCTTTCGAAGAAGTCGCTGAAGCCGCCGTTGGGGCCACCACCGCCGAACACTTCCTCGAAATTGAAACCACCGGCGCCGCCGTAGTTCGGCGGCACGTTGAACTCCTCGCCCGGGCGATAGCCCTGCGCGCGCAGCTGGTCGTAGGCCGCGCGCTTTTCCGGATCGCGCAGCGCCTCGTAGGCCTCGTTGACCGCCTTGAACTTGTCTTCCGCCCCGGCCTCCTTGCTGACGTCCGGGTGGTACTTGCGTGCCAGCCGGCGGTAGGCGGTCTTGATCTCCGCCTCGCCCGCGCTCGGTTCCACCCCCAGGGTGGCGTAGTAATCCTTGAATTCCATCCAGCTACCTCGATCTGCTTCGGCCGCGCCGGTGGCGCCGCCCCGGGTTCATTCTACGCGCCGGCGATGCTACGCCGCCCCTCGTGCGGCCCCGGTGAGGCCGACTGATCCTGCGCAATGCGGCTGCCATCCCGATACCCCAGGCTGTGGCTGGAAGCCCCCGCCGCAAAGCCTGAAGATGGGGCCTGCACACGGGTTTTCCAATGTCTTGACGCCCCTGTCCCATCCGGCCCACTAGCCTGCCCCAGCAAGGAGTTCCCCATGACCATCCATGTCGGCGACCGCATTCCGGAAGTGACCCTCAAGCGCATCCGCGAGGGCATCGAAACGCTCGATACGCATTCGCTGTTCGACGCGCGCAAAGTGGTTCTGTTCGCCGTGCCCGGCGCGTTCACCCCGACCTGCTCGGCGCGCCACCTGCCCGGCTACGTCGAGAAGTTCCAGGCGTTCCGCCAGCGCGGCATCGATGTCTACTGCATGGCCGTCAACGACCCGTTCGTGATGAAGGCCTGGGCTGCCGACCAGAGCGTGCCCGACGGCCTGCTGATGCTGTCCGACGGCAATGCCGAACTGACCCGCGCGCTCGGCCTGGAGCTCGACGCCAGCGCCTCGGGCATGGGCATCCGCTCACGCCGGTTCGCCCTGTACGTGGTGGATGGCGTGGTGCGTGCGGCCTGGATCGAGCAGCCGGGCCAGTTCGAGGTGTCTTCCGCCGAGTACGTGCTGGAGCACCTGCCTACCTGATTCCCCACCGCAAGAGGAAACGGCCAGCCATGTCCAGCAAGCCAGCCAAAGCCGCAAAGCCCGCCGCCAGGGTTCCCGGCATCAGCGACCGCAAGACCCTGCGCGAACGCGCCCGGCGCAACATCGAAGACGGTGCGATCACCGACAGCTACAGCGCCGACCGCAAGGTGGTGATCAAGCTGCTCAACGATGCACTGGCCACCGAGTACGTATGCGTGCTGCGCTACTACCGGCATTACTTCATGGCCAAGGGCATGCTGGCCGACGCGGTCAAGGCCGAGTTCCTCGAGCATGCACAGCAGGAACAGGCGCACGCCGGCAAGCTGGCCGAGCGCATCGTCCAGCTTGGCGGCGAGCCCGACCTCAACCCGGATACGCTGACCGCACGCTCGCATGCCGAATACAAGGAAGGCAGCGACCTGCGCGACATGGTCCGCGAGAACCTGGTGGCCGAACGGATTGCCATCGACAGCTACCGCGAGATGATCAACTTCATCGGCGACCGCGACACCACCACCAAGCGCATCCTCGAAGAGATCCTGGCGCAGGAAGAGGAACACGCCGACGAGTTTGCCGACCTGCTGGATGGGTGGATCGGGGAATGAGCTGGTAGATGCCCACCTTGGTGGGCGCCTTTGCCGCGTGCCAACCAAGGTTGGCACCTACCAGAGCACGGCGGTGTCGTTGGCGTTGGGCCGCGCGCCGACCAAGGTTGGCATCTAGCGGAGGACGTTGAACCGCACCTGCGTCCACGCGCCGTCGGCCGCCAGCGCGGTCAGGGTGTGTGCGCCCGGTTCGGCGAATTCGCGCTGCATCAGCTGCGCGCCGTGGGTCTGCGCGATCCAGCGTCCATCCAGCAACCAGTCCACTGCCTGCTCGCTGCCCAGCGCGCGCAGCTGCAGGCGTACGCCATGTTCCGAATTCGGCGCGCGCGCCAGCGTGGCGCCATCATTGAGTCCGTCCACGTGCAGCGCGACGCTGGCCTCCCGCCCGTCGTCGCGGCAGTCCGGCGACAGCGCCGGCAGCTGCGAGGCCTCGCGCGTGGCCTTGGGTAGCCATGGGGACAACAACGCCGGCCAGCGCGCGATCTCCCGCGCGACTTCCTCATGCGGCAAACGGCAATCCGCGGATACACGCAGTCCGGTCCGCGCGTCGGCCAGGTAACGCTGCCGCCCCGGCTGCCAGCGCCGCGCCTCGCGCTCGGGGAAGGTCGGCGGCGCCGCACCGTCCAGCAGATAGGCCGACATCCGACGTTGGCACAGCGCCGCCGGCAGGCCCTCGGCGCGTTCGCCGGTGGGCCAGCAGATGTCTTCCTGGCTGACACTGGCCGGCATCGGTGCGGCCGCCGAATCGCCGCGCTGGCGCGGCAGGCTGTCCACCACCTCGAACATCAGCGGCAGTGCGGTGACCGCGCCATACTGGCCCGGCAACGGCGTGCCGTCCGGCCGACCCACCCACACGCCCACGGTGTAGTGGCGGGTACTGCCGATCGCCCACGCATCGCGATAGCCATAGCTGGTG
This sequence comes from Stenotrophomonas sp. S4, assembly GCF_054187805.2. NCBI lineage: Bacteria > Pseudomonadati > Pseudomonadota > Gammaproteobacteria > Lysobacterales > Lysobacteraceae > Stenotrophomonas > Stenotrophomonas sp. S4. The sequence goes on from NZ_CM196188.1 coordinate 3,545,433, forward strand.
CCGGTCTTCCACGCCACGCGCGGGCGGCCACCGACATCGAAGGTGCCGACGCTGTAGCCCGGACGCGGGTTCGATTCCAGCATCTCGCGCACGATCCAGCTGGCGCCCGGCGAGGCCAGGCGCCGCTCGATCATCGGCTCGTCATCGGTGTAGCGCACGCGGCCGGCGATGCCGTTGCGGTTGAGCGCGGCGAACGCACCGACCAGATCTTCCAGCCGCGCACCGGTGCCACCCAGGATCAGCGACAGGTTGGGCGTGCTGCCCGGTGGGAAGCGCAGCTGGATGCCGGCGTGCGACAGGCGCGCGGCGAAGCGCGCGGCCCCGACCCGCTGCAGCAGGTCCACCGAGGGCACATTGAGCGACAGCCGCAATGCGCTGGAAGCACCAATCGGCCCATTGAAGGCCATGTCGAAGTTGCCGGGGCGGTAGCTGCCGAAACTCTGCGGCGCATCGACCAGCAGGCTTTCCGAATGGATCAGGCCATCATCCAGCGCCATTGCATACAGGAACGGCTTGAGCGTGGAGCCCGGCGAACGCCAGGCCTGCACCATGTCCACGTGGCCCAGCCGCTGGCGGTCACCGAACGCCAAGGTGCCGACATAGGCACGCGCCTGCAGGGTCTGGTTGTCGACCACCAGCAAGGCGGCCGAGGTGCGCTCGGGCAGCGTCGAGAAATAGCTGGCCACGCGTTCTTCCAGCGTGCGTTGCAGGCCGATGTCGATGCTGCTCTGGATGCGTGCCTGGCCGGGGTACGCCGAGTGAAGTCGTTGCGCCAGCAGTGCGGCATGCAGTGGAGGCCGCAACGAGCGCGCCACCACGTTCTCGATGCGCGCGTCCTCCACCTCTTCCGGTGTCCACGCGCCCAGTTCGGCCATGCGTGACAGCACCTTGTCGCGTGCCTTCTGCGCGGCTTCCGGATGGCGGTCCGGGCGCAGCCGGCTCGGCGCCTGTGGCAGCACCGCCAGCAACGCGGCTTCGGCATGCGACAGCTGCGCCGCCGGCTTGCCCAGATAGGCCCAGCTGGCCGCTTCCACGCCCTCGATGGTTCCCCCGTAAGGCGCGCGCTCCAGGTACAGGGCCAGGATCTGCCGCTTGCTCAGGTGCACTTCCAGCTGCACCGCGCGCAGCATCTGCTTGAGCTTGCCCCACGGCGTGCGCGTGTGCGGGTCGAGGATGCGGGCGACCTGCATGGTCAGGGTCGAGCCACCGGAAACAATGCGGCCACCGCGCAGCAGCTGGCCGCTGGCACGCAGGATCGCCAGCGGGTTGATGCCCGGATGGCGCCAGAACCAGCGGTCCTCGTAGGTCAGCAGCGCCTGCAGATACAGCGGCGAGACGCTGTCGATCGATGCCGGATAGCGCCACACGCCCTCGGCATCGGCAAACGCGCGCAATGGCGTGCCGTCGGCAGCCACCACCAGGGTGCTGGTATCGCGCTGCTTCGGCAGCGGCGGCGGGAAGACGACATCCAGCACCAGCAGCAGCGCCAGCGTGGCGGCCGTGCCCCAGCGCAGCCACGGCCACAGCGGCCGCAGCCAGCGGCGCAGGGCCGCCAGCCGGGTCGTCATCGTGTTCTTCATTGCAGCGTGCCGGATTGGAGCTTGCCAGCGGGACGGGCCGCGCCGTCGCGGCCCGTCCGCGCGGTCACGGCTGCACCACCGTGATCGTGGTCGGGTTGCTGCGGCCGACGCCACGCAGCTGCGGCCGGTACATGTCCTCCACCAGCGGCGGCGGCACCGAGTAGGTTCCCGGCGTCACCGCACGCACCAGGTAGAACACGTTGGCCTTGCTGCCACGCGAGAGCTTCAGCGCGGCCACATAGCGATCGTCGCGGAACTCCTCATGCTTGGTATCGGCAGCTTCGCCGCGGTCGCTGATGGTGATGCCATCGACCACCACGTCGGCCCACTGCTTGGCGTCGCCCAGGTTGAAGTTCTCGATCTCCAGGCCGGCCGGCAGCAGGTCGGTCAGCAGTGCGTCCGGCATCGTAGTGTCGCCGGTGACGGTGACGCGCACGATCAGCGCTTCGCCTTCCTTCAGCGGGCGCGGCGACCACGGCTTGCCATCGGTGCCGTAGTAGCTGCGCTCAACGCCCAGCACGCTGTTGTCCGGTGCCGGTGCGCTGCGCGGAATACCGGCCACGTCGATGCTGGCGAACATCGGCGGCTGGCCCTGCGGGGTGAAGCGTACGCCGCTGGCCAGTTCGCTGGCGCTGAAGGTGCGGCCGAACAGCTTGCGCTCGCCGATGGCTTCGGTGTTGCCTCCAATCACCAGCTCACCGGCCACCAGCGCCTTCTGGTTGGCGGCGAGCGCCTTGCCGAGGCGGGCAATCGCCACCTGTTCCTGCGTGCTCAGCCACATCCAGCCGGCATTGCGGCGCGCATCCAGGCCACGGCCGAGATCCACCGCACGCGCATCCCAGGCCGGCTTGGCCAGCTTGTTTTCGTGGGTCAGCGCGATCATCAGCGCGTCATCACGGATGGCGCTGCCGTAGTCGCCGAAATAGGACGGGCGTTCGCTGCTGGACTTGGCGAAGGCCGCGGCCAGCGCGGCCTGGCCACGCTTGGCATCGCCCTGCAGCGAGAGCGCCACGCCCAGATGGACCAGCGACAGGCCACCGACCGCCTTGCTGCGCTCGTTGTCGTACAGCGTGCGCAGGGTACCCAGCGGCGCACGGTTGACCCGGGCCAGCACGTAGCCCGAATACGCCTGGTTGGCGAACTTCAGCTTCTCGCGGTCGTCCTGGCCGTAGAACTGGTTGCCACCGGACAGCAGGTCCTCGCTGAGCCGGTTCAGTGCCTTCTGCAGCACGTTGTCCGGCACCGCGAAACCGGCGTCCTTGGCATCGAGCAGGAACTCGGTGATGTACGGGGTCAGCCACGGGTTCACGTAGCCGTCGTCACCCCACATCGAGAAGTTGCCGTTGGCCACCTGCATCGACGCCAGGCGACCGAACGCGCCTTCCATGCGCTCGCGACGGGTCTTGGCATCCAGGCCGTCGGCACCGAGCATCGACGACGTCGCCTGGTCCAGGATCAGCGCGGCGTAGCCCTTGCTGGTGGTCTGCTCGGCACAGCCGTACGGGTAGTTCAGCGCGCCCTGCAGCGCACTGGCGAACGGGATCGGCGGCAGCGGGCTGACCAGCAGGCGGGCATTCACCGACTCGGACATCAGGCCATCGGTCAGGCTGTTGTCGAGACTGACCGCAGCCAGCGGATCAAGCGTGCGCACCTGCGAACGCAGCACCTGCGGCCACGCCGCACGCACTGGCAGGTCGTAGCGGCGATCGGCCTTGAAGCCGTTGCCGTCCACCCGCACCCGCACCTTGGCCACGCTGTGGCCTTCGCGTGCCGACAAGGGGAAGCTCAGCGTGGTCTTGGCATCGGCATTCAACTGCACGCTGCGGCTGCCCTCGCCCAGGTTCAACGGGCCTTCGCTCTCCACCTTCACGTTGAACTGGCCCGGCTTGCCGGTGAAGTTCTGCACGTCCAGGGTCACGGTGCTGCGGTCGCCCGGGGCCAGCACGCGTGGCATGCTGGCTTCGGCCAGGATCGGCGCGCGCACCACGGTTTCCACATCGCGCTTGCCATACTGGTCATCGCTGTAGACCAGCGCCGACACGCGCAGGGTGCCGTTGAAGTCCGGCACCTTCAGGCGGATGCGGGCATTGCCCTTGGCATCGAGCTGCACCGGGCCGGAGAACAGGTCCACGGTCTGCACGCGTGCCGTCGGGCGCTTGGCCTGCGGCAATGCCTGCAGCGCCATGTCACCACCGAACTTCAGCTTGCCGCTGCCACCATCGAAGCTCTCGATCACCCGGCTGTAGATGTCATAGGCATCGATGCCGAGGCGACGCTGGGCGAAGAAGTGCGCACCGGCGTCGGGCACCGGGAAACGGGTGATGTTGAGGATGCCCACGTCCACCGCCGAGACGGTCACGTGCGCGGTCTTGCCGGCCAGCTGCGGCGCACTGACCGTCACCGGCAGGTCCTGTTCCGGCCGCATCTGCTTGGGCGCGACCAGGCCGACGGCCACGGTGCGGCCCTTGCGGTCCATCGGCACATGCACCACGCCCACGGCGCGGGCCGGGGTGATCCTGCTCGGTGCACTGCCGCCACGGAACACCAGCGCGGTGATGTAGACGTCGTGGCGCTCCCAGTCGGCGGTGACCGGAATCTTGAAGGTCGAACCCGGCTTGGCCTCGATGTCCTGCACGTACAGCATGCGGTCGGTCTCGACCATCAGGATGCCCTTGCCGGCGTGCGGCGGGGTCACCGTCACCTCCAGGGTGTCACCGACCTTGTAGCCGGTCTTGTCCAAGCCCAGCTTGACCTTGTCCGGGCGCGCGTCCAGGCCACGGTTGTCATCGCCCCAGCTCCAGCCGGCGCGGAACGGGTAGCGGCTGGTCAGGCCGGTGGACGGATCGAACACGTCCACCCGGTACTCACCCCACTCCACCGGGAAATCGAAGGCGACCGCGCTGCTGCCGGCATCGACGGTGCGGGTTTCCTTGTTCTCGAAACGGCGGGTGAAATCGTAATCCCAGCGATTGTCGTTGAAGGTCCAGTGGTAGTCGCGCAGTTCGCGCACCAGGGTGATCTTCAGGCCCTTGGCTGGCTGCGGTGTGCCGGCGGCATCCACGCGCATCAGTTCGAAGCGTGCGTTGCCGTTGGAATCAGCGCCATCGTCGGGGTTGAACAGCGGCCGCACGCCGACCAGCGCGTTGGCCGGCCACATCACCCGCTTCAGGGTACGGGTGACCGTGCGGCCACCGGTTTCATACAGGCTGCCGGACAGCACCACGGCGATCGGTGCCTTGGCCTTGGCCGCCTCTTCCGGCAACGCCACGTCCTCACGCAGCTGGCCATTGCCCGGCAGCGTGGTATCGATCACGTCCTTGGCCTCGCGCGGCAGCTGCAGGGTCGGGTCACCGAAGAAATAGCCCGGCAGACCGTCCACCGGCTTCTGCTCGGCGGCCACCGCCATGCGCGCGGTGAAGCGGTTGCCATCGGCCGGCGCGCCATACAGATAGGCGCCATTGGCCTGCAGGCGCAGGTCCTCACCCGGCTTCAGCGTCTTCTGCGCGCTGTCCAGGTCCAGCTTCATGCGCTCGGGCAGGAACTCCTCGATGCGCAGGGTCATGCCCTGGATCGCTTCCTTGCTGGCCGGGTCGGTGCGGAACTCGACCTGCCAACGCCCGGTCGGCGCCTCGGCGGGGATGACCTGCTCGAAATTGATGTAGCCCTGGTCACCCGGCTGCAGCCGGGTCTCGCGGAAGGTCTTGCCATCGGGCTGCTTCAGGCGCAGGAACACCGGCTGGGCCTTGACCGGCTTGCCGTCGTTGTCGCGCAGCAGCGCGGACAGGCGCACGGTCTCGCCCGGCCGGTACAGGTCGCGCCCGGACCAGGCATAGACGTCGAACCAGGCATTGTCACGGCCGGCCACGGCGAATTCGCTCAGGTCCAGCGCCGGCTGGTTGAACGGCAGGAAGCTGGTGTCCTTGCCACTGCTGGCGACCAGCACGTGGGTGGCGTCCAGGGTGTAGTTCAGCAGTGCGTTGCCATTGCCGTCGGTGCTGCCCTTCAGTACCACCTCGCCCTTGGCGTCGAGCACGCGCAGGTCGATGCCCTTCAGCGGCGCACCGTCCTTGAGGCCGGCGGTGTGCACGAACAGCTTGTCCTTGTAGGCGCGGGTATGCAGGCCGATGTCGCTGACCGAGAAGAACGCGGTATCGAACTCGCCTTCGTAGTCACCGGTGCGCTTGAGCAGGGCGAAGTACAGGCCCGGCTCCTGCAGTTCCTTGATGTCCTGGGTCGGCAGGTAGGTCAGCACCCGCTCGTTCTTCTTGCCGCCAAGGATGAAGCGGTTGACGTAGACCGGCTCGGCCAGCTTGTTGATCGGGCTGCGTTCGTAGTCGCTGCTCAGTTCCCAGCTGCCACGGCGGCCGCCGCGCTGGTACTGGCTGAAGAAGGTCGGCAGGTCCTTCTCGCGCACGCGCAGGAATTCGACGTCGACTTCCGGCACGTTCACCGAGACCACGGGCAGGCCGCGGCTGTCCTTGGCCGGCAGCACGCTGCCCTGCGACGCGAAACCCACCACCGGCTTCAGTTCGCCACTGAACACCTTCTGCTTCAGTTCCTTGCCCAGGCGGCTGCCATCGGCGGCCAGCAGGTCCGGCGAGACCACCAGGCTGAACTCCTTGCCGGCCTCTACGAACGGGTAACGCAGGGTCAGGCCGTCATCGGACAGCGTCCAGCTGCTGTCGTCGGTGCCGACCTTCTCCTCGAAGCGCACCAGTTTGTCGAAATCCTGGGTGCCGACCAGCGGGCGCGAGAACTCCAGCGCCAGCGACAGGCCGTCATTCTTCTGGTCCGGGTAGGCGCGCAGCAGGGTGAACTCCTTCACCTGCTCGGCCTTGGTGGTGATGGCTTCACCACTGGCCTTGGGCAGCTGCCCGCTGTCGTTGCGGCAGCCGGCCAGGCCCAGCAACAGGCCTCCTGCCAGTATCGCCGCCGCCCATCCCCACCGCTTCCGCCGTGCCGGACCGCTCATGTCGTCACTCCTTGATCGAGGCGGCCATTATAGGCAGGCCGCGTCAAGGTGTTGACGCGAATCCGGCAATTACCCGGGACGGGTAGTGCCGGCCGCTGGCCGGAAGGACCGGTAGCCGCCAACCTTGGTTGGCGATAGCCGTGGCAACCAGGGTTGGCACCTACCCAAGCGCCCCTCCCCCGCCGCGCCAGGCACAGGCCGATGCCGGCAACCTGTCTGGCTTGGGATCGGGCGCTCCCCCAATCGTGGCGCGCAATGTCCCGGCGGGAGAGAAGGCTGAAGCCGCCCCAAAGTGACGGGTTCAACCCTCGATTGAGCGACTTCCCAATCGGCCTTCAGTCGCCGCTGTAGCATCGGCATCAGGCCTTCTGGACAACAGTGAACATTGCAATGACACGAGTACGCATGATTCAGGATCCAGCGACCGGTAAGGTCTGGGGTACACGATGTGACCGAGGTACTGTCGAAGTCACCTCTGGAAGCCCTGGGAAGCTGAAGTCACAGTTGAAAGACTTCCCGAGTCCCGACGAGGCACTGAAATGGGCCATCAAACAGGAGTGGTCGCGGCTGAAAAAGGGCTTCGTACTGGTAAACCCTGTCGCCGAGGCTGGGCAACCGAGCATGCACAGGTACATCGGCGGTGGCTATACGGGGGCACTGACGATTGCCGGGCGCCATGGCAGGATGGTGACCAACCGTTATCAGGATGAGGATGCGTCTGGTGCAGCGACCGACATGCTGCTGCTCGTTGGTGACGACGCCGGGATCCTCCATGATTGGCGACCCGGCAAAACGGACCTTGCATGGTCGGCACTCCCTGCAGATGACGGCAAAGGGTTCCTGATCCGACTCGACTCCGGCATTTACCTTTGGCCATCCGATGGCCGTACTCCCCAGCGGATCAGCGATGCAACGGTGATGTCATCGCCGTTCCTGACAACCTCAAACGGATACGTCGCGTGGCATGACGGTGATCATGTAACGGTAATGAGACTCGCCGATGGACAGCGCTTCCTGCAGTTGGCACGTACCCCAGCGATGGTGGGTGGGCATTCGAGGCAGATGATGGGCGCGCTCTCTCCGGATGCCACGACGCTAGCCTGCTGCGCCACTCCCGGTGAGATCGAGTGCATCGATATTGCTCAAGCGGATACTGTCCGCCGACATCGAAGTGACTTCGAAATGATCACCAAGATGGAGTGGAGTGCCGACGGGCGTTGGATGCTGGCGTTGGAGCAGTATGGAAAATGGCGCCTATTGTGCCTGGATGCGGCAACGGGAGAATGCCGTCCCGGGTGGCCGAAGTTCGCTGACATGACGCGAACTGACTTTGCGCTGGATAGCGATAGCAAGCGACTCGCCATCCTGCACCGTGGACATATTGCCCTTCATGACTTCACGGATATGAGGGAAATTCGACGCTTTCCCGTAGATCATGTGGTCCGTACCGCGCATATTGCATGGACGGGAGACAATGCCATTTCGGTGCGCACCGACTATGGATGCCTTTCCACATATGCGATTTGATCCGGCGCACACCCTGGTAGCCGCCAACCTTGGTTGGCGCCCTCCTGCCAACCAAGGTTGGCATCTGCCAGAGCGCCCCTACCCCGGCAGGTACAGGTCCACGTAGTCGGTCACCGGCATCGCGGCCAGCGCCACCGGGTCCAGCGATGCGGCCAGGATGCGCTGCTGCTGGGCGGTCGGGAAGCGGTGGGCCAGGTGCCGGCGGAACTTGTCCATCAGCAGCGGAATGCCTTCCTCGCGGCGTCGGGCGTGGCCGAGTGGGTACTCCACCAGTACCTCCGGCAGTTCGGTGCCATCAGCGAAGCGCACGCTCAGGCCGTTGGCGATGCTGCGCTTGTCCGGGTCCAGGTAGTCGGCGCTGAGCCGTGGATCCTCATGGCAGGCCATCTTCGCGCGCAGGGCGTCGATGCGTGGATCCGCCGCCACGTCGTCCTCATAGTCCTCGGCCACCAGCCGCCCATGCAGCAGCGCGATGGCGACCATGTACTGCACGCAGTGGTCGCGGTCGGCCGGGTTGTGCAGCGGCCCCTGCTTGTCGATGATGCGGATGCAGGCTTCCTGGGTGCGGATCGCGATGTGCGCGATGTCCTCGACCCGCCGCCCCGTCGCACGCAGCTGCTGGTGCAGCGCGATCGCTGCCTCCACCGCGGTCTGGCCGTGGAACTCGGCCGGGTAGCTGATCTTGAACAGCACGTTCTCCATCACGTAGCTGCCCAGCGGTCGCCCCAGCGTCAGCCTCTGGCCATGCATGGACACCGCCTCGAAGCCCCAGGTCGGCGCGCTCAGCACGCTGGGATAGCCCATCTCGCCGCTGGCCGCCATCAGCGCCAGGCGCACGCCACGGCTGGTGGCGTCGCCAGCCGCCCAGCTCTTGCGCGAACCGGTGTTGGGCGCGTGCCGGTAGGTGCGCAGCGCCTGGCCATCGACCCAGGCCAGCGACAGCGCATTGAGCATGCGTTCGCGATCCAGACCGAGCAACTGCGCGACCACTGCGGTGGTGGCCACCTTGACCAGCACCACGTGGTCCAGCCCAACCCGGTTGAAGGAATTCTGCAGGGCCAGCACGCCCTGGATTTCGTGCGCCTTGATCATCGCCAGCAGCACGTCATGCAGGGTCGGCGCGGGGCGATGCAGGGCCTGTGCGTTGCGCCCCAGCCAATCGCAGACAGACAGGATGCCGCCCAGGTTGTCCGACGGGTGGCCCCATTCGGCGGCCAGCCAGGTGTCGTTGAAATCCAGCCAGCGCACCATCGCGCCCAGGTTGAAGGCCGCCTGCACCGGGTCCAGCACGTAGTGCGTACCCGGCACGCGCGCACCGTTGACCACACTGATACCCGGCACCAGAGGACCGAGCAGCTTGCTGCAGGCTGGGAAGGACAGCGCTTCCAGGCCACAGCCCAGCGTATCGAGCAGGCAGTGATGTGCGGTCTGGAACGCCAGGGGTGAATCGATGCGCGCGTCGCGCACGTAGTCGACGATGTCCACCAGCAGCGCATCCCACGCTGCACGCTCGTTGGATGGAATGGGGTTGCTGGACATCGTCGATCTCCTCATTGCGGTGCACGGTTGCCCGTGCACCAGGCCAACCAAGGTTGGCATCTACCAGAGCACTACTCGGCCGGTACCCGCACCTTGCCTTCCATCAGCACGCGGGCGCTGCGGCTCATGATGGCCTTGGTCACCGTCCACTGGCCGTCAACGCGTCCGGCCTGCGCGCCCACGCGCAGCGTGCCGGAGGGATGACCGAAGGTCACCGATTCGCGTTCGCCACCACCGGCGGCACGGTTGACCAGGGTGCCCGGAATCGCTGCTGCGGTGCCGATCGCCACGGCGGCAGTTCCCATCATCGCGTGGTGCAGCTTGCCCATCGACAGCGCACGCGCATGCAGGTCGATCGCCGACGCCGGAATGGCCTTGCCGCTGGACGAAACGTAGTCCTGTGCCGGCGCCACGAAAGCCACCTTCGGCGTGTGCTGGCGGGTCGCCGCGTCTTCCAGGCTCTTGATCAACCCCATGCGCAAGGCGCCGTAGGCGCGGATGGTCTCGAACTTCTGCAGCGCAGCCTTGTCTTCGTTGATCGCCGGCTGCAGCTCGGTGCCGGTGTAGCCCAGGTCGGCGGCGTTGAGGAAGATGGTCGGGATGCCCGCGGTGATCATCGTCACCTCGAAACTGCCCACGCCGGGAACATCGAGGGTGTCGACCAGGTTGCCGGTCGGGAACATCGCGCCCGCATCGCCGTCATCGGACGGATCGATGAATTCCAGCTGGATCTCGGCGGCCGGGAAGGTCACGCCGTCCAGCTCGAAATCGCCGATCTCCTGCACTTCGCCATCGCGCATCGGCACGTGGGCGATGATGGTCTTTCCGATGTTGGCCTGCCAGATGCGCACGGTGCACAGGCCATCGCGCGGTACGCGGGCCGGATCGATCAGCCCATTGGCGATCGCGAACGGACCCACTGCAGTACTGAGGTTGCCGCAGTTGCCGCTCCAGTCGACGAAGGCGGTGTCGATCGAGACCTGGCCGTACAGGTAGTCCACGTCGTGGTCAGGCACCGAGGCGGTGGAAATGATCACGCACTTGCTGGTGCTGGAGGTGGCGCCGCCCATGCCGTCGGTCTGCTTGCCATACGGATCGGGCGAACCGATCACGCGCATCAGCAGCGCATCGCGCGCGGCGCCGGGCACCTGCGCGGCCTCGGGCAGGTCCTGCAGGCGGAAGAACACGCCCTTGCTGGTGCCGCCGCGCATGTAGGTGGCGGGAATACGGAGTTGCGGGAGGAAGGTCATCGTCGAATCCACGCGTTTGAATTTCAGGAAATGTCTTGCATCAGTGCGACAAGGCCACGGTCAACGCACCACACACGCATGATGTCCACGCGGTCCGGTAGATCGAGGTAATAGACGAGGTAGCGTTCGAAGCCCGGAACCAGCATGAAGCGCAACGGCACCGGCAGCTGTGCTGCAAGATCGGCGTGCCGGGTGGAACCCGAGCCTGGAAACACCGCGATGCGTTGAAGCGTGGCCTCCAACTCGGCGAGAAAGCGCCGACCCAGTACCAGGCCACCCTGCCGTGCGAACCACAGCGCGGCATCGGCTGCGTCGGCTTCGGCCCGGGGCCTCCATTCAATCGCCTTCACGCTCCATCCTTTCGGTCAGTTCGCGACGCATCCGCTCGAATGTAGCCGCTGTCACCGGAACGGCAGGCCCCGACGCCAGCCCCTCGGCAATCAGCTGCTTGAGCAGTTCTTCGGCCTTGCTGCGCTGACGCTGGCGGATCAGATCACGCACATAATCCGACGTACTGGAGTAGCCGCCTTCGCGCACTTCCTCGTCCACGAACTGCTTGAGCGGATCGGTCAGCGAAATGTTCATGGTGGCCATGAAACTCTCCTTTGGCAGTTTTTGCCAAGTCAGTGTGCGCCCCGTCCTGGTATCGGACAAGCCCGCCCCCGGCGGCCGGGGGGCAGGCATTCAGCACGGCATCACGCCACCTTGGCGCCTTCCAGGAAGTCCTGGGCGAAGCGCTGCAGCACGCCACCGGCTTCGTAGATCGCCACTTCCTCGTCGCTGTCCAGCCGGCAGGTGACCGGCACGATTACGTCCTGGCCGTCGCGGCGGTGAATGACCAGGGTCAGGTCGGCGCGCGGGGTGCGCTCGCCGATCACATCGAAGGTCTCGGTGCCGTCAATGCCCAGGGTCAGGCGGGTGGTGCCCGGCTTGAACTCCAGCGGCAGCACGCCCATGCCGATCAGGTTGGTGCGGTGGATGCGCTCGAAGCCTTCGGCCACGATCGCCTCCACGCCAGCCAGGCGCACGCCCTTGGCGGCCCAGTCACGCGAGCTGCCCTGGCCATAGTCGGCACCGGCAATGATGATCAGTGGCTGCTTGCGATCCATGTAGGTCTCGATCGCTTCCCACATGCGCATCACCTTGCCTTCCGGCTCCACGCGCGCCAGCGAACCCTGCTTCACGCTGCCGTCGTCGTTGCGCACCATCTCGTTGAACAGCTTCGGGTTGGCGAAGGTGGCACGCTGCGCGGTCAGGTGGTCGCCGCGGTGGGTGGCGTAGGAATTGAAGTCCTCTTCCGGCAGGCCCATCTTCGCCAGGTACTCGCCGGCGGCACTGGACGCCAGGATGGCGTTGGACGGCGACAGGTGGTCGGTGGTGATGTTGTCCGGCAGCACCGCCAGCGCGCGCATGCCAGACAGCGTGCGCTCACCGGCCAGTGCGCCCTCCCAGTAAGGCGGACGGCGGATGTAGGTGCTCTGCGGGCGCCAGTCGTACAGCGGGCTGACCGCCGCACCGTGCTCCACGCGCACGTTGAACATCGGGTTGTAGACGCGGCGGAACTGCTCCGGCTTCACCGAGGCCTTCACCACCGCGTCGATCTCGGCGTCGCTCGGCCAGATGTCCTTCAGGCGCACCTCGTTGCCGTCGGCGTCCACGCCCAGCACGTCCTTCTCGATATCGAAGCGCACGGTGCCGGCGATGGCGTAGGCGATCACCAGCGGCGGCGAGGCCAGGAAGGCCTGCTTCGCATACGGGTGGATGCGGCCATCGAAGTTGCGGTTGCCCGACAACACGGCGGTGGAATACAGGTCACGGTCGATGATCTCCTGCTGGATCGCCGGATCCAGCGCGCCACTCATGCCGTTGCAGGTGGTGCAGGCGAAGGCGACGATGCCGAAGCCGAGCTTTTCCAGGTCCGGCAGCAGGCCCGCCTCTTCCAGGTACAGCTGCACCGCCTTCGAGCCCGGCGCCAGCGACGACTTCACCCACGGCTTGCGCAGCAGGCCACGCTCGTTGGCCTTGCGCGCCAGCAGTGCGGCGGCGATCACGTTGCGCGGATTGGACGTATTGGTGCAGCTGGTGATGGCGGCAATGATCACCGCGCCATCGGGCATCAGCCCCTGCGCCTGCTCGGCCTTGCCCGCTTCCAGCTTGGCTTCGTCGGCGATGCCGCGCTCGGCCAGCTCGGCGGTCGCCACGCGCTTGTGCGGGTTGGACGGGCCGGCCATGTTGCGCACCACGCTGGACAGGTCGAAGCGCAGCACGCGCTCGTACTGCGCGGTGGCCAGATCGTCAGCCCACAGGCCGGTGGTACGGGCGTAGTTCTCCACCAGCGCCACCTGCGATTCCTCGCGGCCGGTCAGGCGCAGGTAATCGATGGTCTGCCCGTCGATGTAGAACATCGCGGCGGTGGCGCCGTATTCGGGGCACATGTTGGAAATGGTGGCGCGGTCACCGATGGTCAGTGCCGCAGCACCCTCGCCGAAGAATTCAAGATACGCACCCACCACGCGTTCCTTGCGCAGGAACTCGGTCAGTGCCAGCACCACGTCGGTGGCGGTGATGCCCGGCTGCGGCCTGCCGGTCAGCTCGACGCCGATGATGTCCGGCAGGCGCATCCACGAGGCACGGCCCAGCATCACGTTCTCGGCTTCCAGGCCGCCAACACCAATCGCGATCACGCCCAGCGCATCCACGTGCGGGGTATGGCTGTCGGTACCCACGCAGGTATCCGGGAAGGCCACGCCGTCCTGCACGTAGACCACCGGCGACATCTTCTCCAGGTTGATCTGGTGCATGATGCCGTTGCCCGGCGGAATCACGTCCACGTTCTCGAACGCCAGCTTGGTCCAGTCGATGAAGTGGAATCGGTCTTCGTTGCGGCGATCTTCGATGGCGCGGTTCTTCTCGAACGCCTGCGGATCGAAACCACCGCACTCCACTGCCAGCGAGTGATCGACGATCAGCTGCACCGGCACCACCGGATTCACCTTGGCCGGGTCACCGCCCTTGTCGGCGATCGCATCACGCAGGCCGGCCAGATCGACCAGCGCGGTCTGGCCGAGGATGTCGTGGCACACAACGCGTGCAGGGAACCACGGGAAATCGAGGTCGCGGCGGCGCTCGATCAGCTGCTTCAGCGAATCGCCGAGCGTGGCCGGATCGCAGCGGCGCACCAGGTTCTCGGCCAGCACGCGCGAGGTGTACGGCAGGGTGGCATAGGCGCCGGGCTGGATCGCATCGACGGCGGCACGCGCATCGAAATAGTCCAGCGCGCTGCCGGGGAGGTTCTTGCGGTAATCGGTATTCATGGGCTGGCGGAGTGCTTGGGGCGGGCCGGGTGCCGGCGGTGCGGCGGCGAAAGCATCCGGCCGGCACGCGGCCGGCCGGATGGGTACAGCAGGTGGATCAGACGCGCTTGTCGATGGCGACGAAGTCGCGGTCTTCCGGACCGATGTAGTTGGCGCTCGGGCGGATGATCTTGCCGTCGATGCGCTGCTCGACGATGTGCGCGCTCCAGCCGGCGGTGCGGGCGATCACGAACAGGGGAGTGAACATCGCGGTCGGCACGCCCATCATGTGGTAGCTGACGGCGCTGAACCAGTCCAGGTTCGGGAACATCTTCTTGATGTCCCACATCACCGATTCCAGGCGCTCGGCGATGTCGTACATCTTCATGCTCGACTGCTCTTCGGACAGCTCGCGGGCCACATCCTTGATCACCTTGTTGCGCGGATCGGAGACGGTGTAGACCGGGTGGCCGAAACCGATCACCACTTCCTTGCGCTCAACGCGCGCCTTGATGTCTTCCTCGGCCTCATCCGGGTTGTCGTAGCGCTTCTGCACTTCGAACGCCACTTCGTTGGCGCCGCCATGCTTCGGGCCGCGCAGCGCGCCGATGCCACCGCAGATCGCGCTGTACATGTCGCTGCCGGTACCGGCGATGACACGGCAGGTGAAGGTCGAGGCGTTGAACTCGTGTTCGGCGTACAGGATCAGCGAGGTGTGCATCGCCTTCACCCACGACTCCTGCGGCTTCTCGCCGTGCAGCAGGTGCAGGAAGTGGCCACCGATCGAGTCGTCGTCGGTTTCCACGTCGATGGCGCGGCCGTTGTGGCTCCAGTGGTACCAGTACAGCAGCATCGAACCGAGGCAGGCCATCAGCTTGTCGGCGATGTCGCGCGCGCCCGGATGGTTGTGGTCGTCCTTCTCAGGCGCCACGCAGCCGAGCACGGACACGCCGGTGCGCATCACGTCCATCGGGTGCGCCGACGGCGGCAGTTCTTCCAGCGCCGCCTTCACCGCGGCCGGGATGCCACGCAGCGACTTCAGCTTGGCCTTGTAGGAAACCAGCTCGGCGCGGGTCGGCAGCTTGCCGTGCACCAGCAGGTAGGCGATTTCCTCGAACTCGCTGGTGTTGGCCAGGTCCAGGATGTCATAGCCACGGTAGTGCAGATCGTTGCCACTGCGGCCCACGCTGCACAGCGCGGTGTTGCCGGCAGCGGTGCCGGACAGGGCGACGGACTTCTTCGGCTTGAAGGTCGGGGTTGCGGTCGTATCGTTCATGTTTCCCTCCGAAAACTTGATGGTGCAGGGTACTGCTTATTTCTTGGCGGCGAACAGTGCATCGAGCTGCTGCTCGAACGCGTGGTAGCCGATGCGGTCGTAGAGTTCTTCGCGGGTCTGCATGGTCTCGACCACATTGCGCTGGTGGCCATCACGGCGCACCGCCTGGTAGACGTTCTCGGCGGCCTTGTTGGCGGCACGGAACGCCGACAGCGGGAACAGCTGGATGGCAACGCCGGCCGAGGCCAGTTCATCGCGGCTGAACAGCGGGGTGGCGCCGAATTCGGTGATGTTTGCCAGCACCGGCACCTTCACCGCGTCGACGAAGCGGCGGTAGGTATCCAGGTCGTAGGCAGCCTCGGCGAAGATGCCATCGGCACCGGCCTCGACACAGGCGATGGCGCGCTCGATGGCCTTGTCCACGCCGTCCACCTGGATGGCGTCGGTGCGTGCGATCAGGAAGAAGCCCGGATCGGTCTTGGCATCGGCGGCGGCCTTCACGCGGTCGACCATTTCCCCCTGCGAGACGATCTCCTTGCCCGGACGGTGGCCGCAGCGCTTGGCGCCGACCTGGTCCTCGATGTGGCAGGCGGCTGCGCCGGCCTTGATCAGCGACTTCACGGTGCGCGCGATATTGAACGCGCTCGGGCCGAAGCCGGTATCGATGTCGACCATCAGCGGCAGGTCGCAGACATCGGTGATGCGGCGCACATCAACCAGCACGTCTTCCAGGGTGTTGATGCCCAGGTCCGGCAGGCCCAGCGAGCCCGCGGCAACGCCGCCGCCGGACAGGTAGATGGCGCGGAAGCCGGCGCGCTTGGCCAGCAGGGCGTGGTTGGCGTTGATCGCGCCGATCACCTGCAGCGGCGATTCGGCAACCAGCGCCTCACGGAAGCGGGCACCGGCAGAGAAAGGGGCGGAAGCAGTCATGCGGCAATCCAGGTTGAAGAACGGATGGGTAGGCGCAAGCACCATGCCAAGCTGCAAGCAGTTGATTTCACGGGGATGACCGGCATGCAGCAGTGAAACAAATGAAACATTGAAACAGATGTATCATGAAACACCCCACCCGGACCCGCCGCCATGTATCTGCCCCGCTCACCCCTGCGCCATGCAGATGCCGACCCCGGCCGCCCGGTGATCTGGACGGTCAGCGTCTCGCGGCTGACCGGCCTGCTCGGCGACGTCATTCCCGAGTTCGACCGCCGCGCGCGCATCGAGCAGATCAACCTCGGCTTCGAGGAAGCGGTGGAGGTGATCGGCCAGCGCCTGCGTCGCGAGCACTGCGATGTGGTGATCGCGGGTGGCTCCAACGCCGCCTGGCTGCGCGGCCGGCTGGAGCTGCCGCTGGTGCCGATCCAGGCCAACGGCTTCGACCTGATGGAGGCGCTGGCCCGCGCCCGCCGCATCGCCAGCCGCATCGGCCTGGTCACCCACGCCAGCGACGTACCGGTGTTCAGCAACTTCCAGCAGAGTTTCGGCCTGGATATCGAGCATCGCCGCTTCGTCACCCGCGAGGACGCTCGCGACTGCATCGCCGACCTGCGCGCCAACGGCATCGAAGTGATCGTCGGCACCGGCATGGCCATCGACCATGCCGAGCAGGCCGGCCTGCCCGGGGTGCTGCTGTATTCGGCCGACTCGGTGCGGCAGGCGTTCGAACATGCGCTGGAACTGACCCAGACCCTGGCACGTTCCGGCAGCAACCGCCCTGCCCCGCGCCGGCGCCCGGCAGCGCGTGCCGATGCGCATGAACTGCTCGGCGACAGCGACGCGATGGCGCAGGTGCGCGCGCAGATCGCGCTCTACGCCCCACATGACAGCACCGTGCTGGTCAGCGGCGAAACCGGCACTGGCAAGGAACTGGTGGCGCGCCAGCTGCACGCCGCCAGCGGTCGTCGCGGACGCTTCGTGGCGCTGAACTGCGGCGCGATCAGCGAATCACTGCTGGAAGCGGAGCTGTTCGGCTACAGCGATGGCGCCTTCACCGGCGCACGCCGTGGCGGCCGCGTTGGCCTGGTTGAAGCCGCAGACGGCGGCACCCTGTTCCTGGACGAAATCGGCGAACTGCCGCTGCCGCTGCAGACCCGCCTGCTGCGCGTGCTGGAGGAACGTGAAGTGCTGCGCGTGGGTGCCACCGAACCGACGCCGGTGGACCTGCGTGTGGTCGCCGCCACCCTGCAGTCGCTGGAGCAGCGCGCGGCCGTCGGCAGCTTCCGCCGCGACCTCTACTATCGGCTGGCAGCACTGCGCATCGTGCTGCCGCCGCTGCGCGCCCGACGCGGCGACATCCCGCTGCTGGCGCAGCATTTCTTCCGCCAGCTGCGTGGCATCGACGCGCCATTGGATGAGGATACGCTGGCGGTGCTGACCGCCGCCGAGTGGCCCGGCAACGTGCGTGAGCTGCGTAATCTGGTGGATCGCCTGCGCATCCACTGGCAGCCAGGAGAAGGCCTGATTGATGCTGCACGACTGCTGCAGTTGGCCCCCGAACTGGTGAATGAGGGCGCTGCAGCATTGCCGGTGGAAAGCAACGGCAAGCGCCCGCCGCGTGCGCAGCTGGAGACGCTACTGCAGAAACATCGCAATGATCGCGAGGGGATGGCGCAGGCGCTGGGCGTCTCACGCACTACGCTGTGGCGCTGGCTGCGCGCGGAGGGGTTATAACCACTCGTTGCCTGGTGGGTGCGAACCTTGGTTCGCAACGCTCTTCCGTCAAGCATCTCATCCACGCATGGCGTGGATCTACCGGAACATACCAAATGCTACAGACGCGCTCCGGCTGCGTGCGGACGAGGAACGCTCACCGTGCCCAACGCGCCTCGATGGCGAACCGACCGCTCCCTACCGCCGCAACCCATAGCAGCAGCACGCCCAGCGGCACTTCGCTCAGGTAGAAGAACCAGCTCAGCCAATCGGGCACGCTCAATCCCGCCGGAATGCGCGCGATGCCATCAGTCATTGCGGCCACCGCACAGATGCCCGCCAGCAGCAGCGCCGAGGGGCGGCTCAACAGACCCAGCACCAGCAGGCCGCCGGCGATCCATTCGATCGCACCGAGCACCGGCGCACTGAATATCGGGAACGGGATGCCCGCATCAACCAGCGTATGCACCATGCGCTCGCGCCCTGCGTCGGTAAACACCTTGTTCCAGCCGGATACGCAGAACATCACGCCGGCGACGATGCGGGCAAGCAGCAGCAGGAAGGCTTCCATGCCGCGGCGTGGCGGCGGCACGGCAAACAGGCAACGCCAAGAGGGCATGGCGACTCCGGAAGTCGAGGGCATCCAGCCGAGTGTGCCGGTCGCTGGCCTGCTCGCAGATGAAGCGAACCCGTCGGTTCGCGACAATCTGCTCCTGTAGCGTCGCCAACCAAGGTTGGCGGCTACCGGGGCAGCTCGGCGTCCAACACCATGCGGAAATACACCACGCGCTCGGTTTCCTCGAAACCACACGCACGATGCGCGGCATGCGCCTGTACGTCTTCCACGCGACTGTCAGACGCCAGCTCGCTGCAGCCGGCCGTGCGCGTCCACGCCTGCACTGCCGCCAGCAGAGCGCGGCCCACGGCGTGGCCCTGCCACTGCGGCTGCACGTACCAGCCTTCCAGGAAGCCGACCGGCGAAGACTCGGTGCCATTCACGTAGTCGTGGCGCAGGCGCACTTCGGCGAACCCCACCGCTTCGCCACCGGCCAGACAGGCAAGGAATACCGCGCCTTCGGCATCGGCCAGCGACTCCGCCAGTTCCTCCAGCGGATCATCGGCATCGGGCCACAGGCCGAGACGCAACTGCGCCCACGCGGCCACATCGGCCGGCGTGGCCTGGCGGATCGTGGGCACACTGTCGATCACGGGTACAGCAGGCGCTTGCTCCAGCGCCCTTCGGCACCGGCTTCATAGCACCAGCGTTCATGCAGGCGGAACTGCGCGCCGTACCAGAACTCGATACGGTCAGGCACCACCCGCAGGCCGCTCCAGCCGGCCGGGCGCGGTACGTCCTTGCCCTCGAAACGGGCTTCGATTTCGGCCACGCGCGCGTCGAATTCCTCGCGGCTTGCCAGCGTCTTCGACTGTTGCGAGGCCCACGCACCGATCTGGCTCATGCGCGGGCGGCTGGCGAAATAGGCATCGGCCTCTGTGTCTGCCACCTGCTCGACACGGCCTTCGATGCGCACCTGGATGCCAGCCTCGCGCAGGCTGCGCCACAGGAACAGCAGTGCGGCCTGCGGATTGGCCTGCAGTTCCTGGCCCTTGTGGCTGTCCAGGTGGGTGTAGAAGACAAAGCCGCGCTCGTCGAAGGCCTTCAGCAGCACGGTACGCGCCGAGGGACGGCCCTGCGCATCGGCGGTGGCCACGGTCATCGCGTTCGGCTCGACCTCGCGGCTCTGTTTGGCCTCTTCGAACAGGCCGGCAAACGTGGACAGGGCTTCGGCGTACAGGTCGCTCATGATTGCGTTCTTCTCACACGGATTGGGCTATTGTGGCTGCATGGCCGCTGCTGCGTATATGCCCCAGGCGAAAGGATTCCCCGAAACATTGGCCGAACAGGCGCTGGACGATGCACTGGCCAGCGGTGCAGCGGTTCCAGTATTGGCGATCAGCGGCCTGCAGGGGAGCGGCAAATCGACGCTGGCTGCGCAGGTGGTGGCGCGCGCCCAGGCACGCGGCCTGAACGCGGCCACGCTGTCGATCGATGACGTCTACCTGACCCGCGCACAGCGCCAGCGACTGGCGCGCCAGGTGCACCCGCTGTTGATCACCCGCGGCCCGCCGGGCACCCATGACCTCCCGCTGGCCCACGCCGTGCTGGACGCGGTGGCCGCACGCCAGCCTTTCGCGATGCCGCGCTTCGACAAGCTGGCCGATGAACGCCTGCCCGAAGCGCAATGGCCGCAGCTGCAACAACCGCTGGACCTGCTGGTATTCGAAGGCTGGTTCCTGGGCACGCCTGCGCAGGATGACGACGCGCTGGACAGCCCGCTGAACGCGCTGGAGCGCGAGGCCGACACCGATGGCCGCTGGCGACGCTGGTGCAACCAGGCGCTGGCCCGCGACTACCCGGCACTGTGGCAGCGCTGCAACCGCCTGTGGTTCCTGCAGCCACCGGATTTCTCGGTGGTGCCACGCTGGCGCTGGCAGCAGGAGCAGAACCTGCAGGCCGCGCAGCCGGGCCGGCACGGCATGAGCCGGCCACAGCTGGAGCGTTTCGTGCAGTACTACGAGCGGGTCAGCCGGCAGGCGCTGCACGCCCTGCCCCCCCTCGCCGACCATGTGGTGGTGCTGGACGGCCAGCGCCAGGTGCAGGACGTGCGCTGAGCGCGACTACTCCACCAGGAAGGTCACCCGCAGGTTGACCCGCCATTCGGTGATCTCGCCGCTGCCGTTGGTGACCACCTTGGTCTCGTTCACCCAGGCGCCCTGGATGCCCTTGACCGTCTCGGAGACCTTCTTCAGCCCGCTGCGCACGGCGTCTTCCACGCTCTTCGGCGAGGAGGCGGTGATTTCGATGACCTTGGCGACCGTCATGGCCTGTACTCCGGCTGGCGCGGGAGACCCCGCAGGAACGCCTACCCTGACGTGAAGAACGTAAAGGCCGGGGCACGGAGGTGTTAGCATCAGAGGGCATGAATCCTGCTCCGAACCTGATCCTGATCGGCCCGATGGGCGCCGGCAAAACCTGCATCGGCCGCCGCCTGGCCGAGCGTTTCACGCTGGATTTCGTCGATGTCGACCAAGCCATCGTCGATGCCGCCGGCGCCAGCATTCCGACCATCTTCGAGCACTCCGGCGAAGCCGGCTTCCGCAGCCATGAACGCCAGGCGCTTGCGCGGGTGCTGGAAGGCCGCGGCCAGCTGGTCTCCACCGGTGGTGGCGCCGTACTGGATCCGGACAACCGCGCACTGATCGCCCGGCGCGGCTTCGTGGTCTATCTGCGGGTGAGCGTGGCCGAACAGCTCGAGCGCCTGGCCCGCGACAAGGGCCGGCCGCTGCTGCAGCGTCCGGACCGCGAGCAGGTGCTGCACGATCTGGCCGCACACCGCGACCCGCTGTACCGCGAACTGGCCGACCTCACCCTCGACACCGACCCGTATACCGCTGCCGATGCGACCGCCCAGCTGGTGGTCAAGCTGGCCACGCAATGGCAGCGCCAGGACCTGACCGCATGACCTCCCCCGCCCTGCTGCAGGTCGCCGTTGGCGGCGACCGCCCCTACTCCATCACCATCGGCGCCGGCGCCCAGGCCGACGGCACCGCGCTGGCCTCGCACGTGCGCGGCCGTCATGTGCTGCTGCTCAGCGACAGCGAAGTCGCCCCGCGCTATCTGGCATCGGTCAAACAGACGCTGCTGGCCGCACGCGCGGACCTGATCATCGGCGAGCACGTGCTGGCCGCCGGCGAGGCCTCCAAGACCCTGGCCGAGTTCGGCCGCGCGATCGAAGCGCTGGCCGCGCTCGGTGCCACCCGCGACGCCTGCGTGTTCGCCCTCGGCGGCGGCGTGGTCGGTGACCTTGCCGGTTTCGCTGCCGCCTGCTGGATGCGCGGCGTGGACTGCGTGCAGCTGCCGACCACCCTGCTGGCGATGGTCGATTCGTCGGTGGGCGGCAAGACCGCCGTCGACATCCCGGCCGGCAAGAACCTGGTCGGCGCCTTCCATCCGCCGCGTGCGGTCATCGCCGATACCCGCGTGCTGGCCACCCTGCCGCCTCGCGAGCTGCGCGCCGGCCTGGCCGAAGTGGTGAAGTACGGTGCATTGGGTGATGCGGTGTTCTTCGAGTGGCTGCAGCAGCATGCCGATGCGCTGCTGGCCGGCGAGGATGCGGTGCTGGCCGAGGCCATCGCGCGCAGCTGCCGGCACAAGGCCGCCATCGTCGAGCGCGACCCGTTCGAGAAGGGCGAGCGTGCCCTGCTCAACCTCGGCCACACCTTCGGCCACGCCATCGAGACCGAACAGGGCTATTCGGCCCCAGGCCGCGATGCGCTGAACCATGGCGAAGCGGTGGCGGTGGGCATGGTGCTGGCGGCGAAGCTGTCCACCGACCTGGGCCTGGCCGACGATGCCGACCGCGCACGCCTGCAGGCCCTGCTGGAACGCCTCGGCCTGCCGGTGGCGATCCCGGCCGGGCTGGACCCGCAGGCCCTGCTCGGCCGCATGCGCCTGGACAAGAAGAACGTGGCCGGCCGCCTGCGCCTGGTGCTGTGGCGTGGCATGGGCCGCGCTGAAGTGGTGCCGGACGTGGATGAAGCGGCGGTGCTGAAGGTGCTGTCGGCCCGGTAGTGCCGGCCGCTGGCCGGCAATCCTGCCGCGCAGCCTGGTAGTGCCGGCCGCTGGCCGGCTTCCCCGTTGATGACGTTGCTGGCCAGCGGCCGGCACCACCACGTTGCGGCAGGGGTCACCCGTGCCCCGCTACAATCGGCGCCATGCACGTCTACCTGCAACATCCCGACGCCGGTGCGCAGGCACCGCGCTTCCTGCGCCTGAGCCTGCTGCCGGACCTGTTCGGCGGCTGGGAGCTGCTGCGCGAGAGCGGCCGCGTCGGCAGCCGCTCGCAGCTGCGGCGCGAGCTGTTCCTGCAGGCCGACGAAGCCCGCCACGCCTTCGAGAAGGCCCGCGATGCTGAACTGCATCGCGGCTTCCAGATCCTTTCGCACGGCGACTGACGCCGCTGCTCCTCCCGTCCAAGGAATGCCCATCGTGACCAGCCCTCTCCGCAACGATCGCCTGCTGCGCGCCCTGCGCCGCGAACCGGTGGACTGCACCCCCGTCTGGCTGATGCGCCAGGCCGGCCGCTACCTGCCGGAATACCGCGCGACCCGGGCCAAGGCCGGCAGTTTCCTGGCCATGGCCAAGACCCCGGAGATCGCCTGCGAAGTCACCCTGCAGCCGCTGCGCCGGTTCCCGCTGGACGCGGCCATCCTGTTCTCGGACATCCTCACCATTCCCGATGCGATGGGCCTGGAGCTGTACTTCGTCGAAGGCGAAGGCCCGAAGTTCCGCCATCCGGTGCGTGATGAAGCGGCCATCGCCAGGCTGGCGGTGCCGGACATGGAACAGGACCTGGGCTACGTGATGGATGCGGTACGCCTGATCCGCCGCGAGCTGGACGGCCAGGTGCCGCTGATCGGCTTCTCCGGCAGCCCGTGGACGCTGGCCTGCTACATGGTGGAAGGCGGCGGCAGCAAGGATTTCGCGCGCATCAAGGCGATGGCGCTGAACCATCCGCAGGCCCTGCACCGCCTGCTGGAAGTCACCACCGACGCGGTGATCGCCTACCTCGGCGCGCAGCGCGCGGCCGGCGCACAGGCGCTGCAGGTGTTCGACACCTGGGGCGGCGTGCTGTCGCCGGCGATGTACCGCGAGTTCTCGCTGCGTTACCTGCAGCGGATTGCGCAGGGCCTGGACCGTGGCGAGGGCAGCGAGCGCACCCCGCTGATCCTGTTCGGCAAGGGCACCGGCCTGCACCTGGAAGCGCTGTCGCAGACCGGCGCCGATGCACTGGGCCTGGACTGGACGCTGGACCTGGACGAAGCGATGCGCCGCACCGGTGGCCGCGTCGCCCTGCAGGGCAACCTCGACCCGACCACGCTGTACGCCTCACCGGATGCGATCGCCGCGGCCGCCGCGCGCGTGCTCGACACCTATGCGGCCGGCAACGGCGGTTCGCGCGAGGGCCATGTGTTCAACCTCGGCCATGGCATGTCGCCGGACATGGACCCTGCGCATGTACAGGTGCTGGTCGACGCGGTGCACGCGCACAGCCAACGCTGAGCATTCCGCATGCAGGTACGGCGCGACCTTGATCGCGCCGTGACCCGCATTGCGCGATCATGGCGGCCCCCACGCTGCACCGGCCGCACGCCATGCCTACATCGTCATCGACCTACAACCGCCACCGCCCCCTGCTGTGGCTGGTGTCCTTGGCGATTTTCATGCAGATGCTGGACTCGACCATCGTCAACACGGCGTTGCCGGCGATGGCGGCCAGCCTGGGCGAGAGCCCGCTGCAGATGCAATCGGTGGTGTTCAGCTATGCGCTGGCGGTCGCCACCTTCATTCCCGCCTCGGGCTGGATCGCCGACCGCTATGGCACCCGGCGCACCTTCCTGGTGGCGATCATCCTGTTCACCCTCGGCTCGCTGGCCTGCGCGCTGGCCCAGCACCTGCACCAGCTGGTCGGTGCACGCGTGCTGCAGGGCATCGGCGGTGCGATGCTGCTGCCGGTCGGTCGGCTGGCGGTGATGCGTTCGGTGCCGCGCGAGGATTTCCTGCGCGCGATGAGCTTCATCGCCATCCCCGCGCTGGTCGGTCCGCTGATCGGCCCGACACTCGGCGGCTGGCTGGTCGAGATCGCCTCATGGCACTGGGTGTTCCTGATCAACCTGCCGATCGGCGTGATCGGTTTCATCGCCGCGATGAAGATCATGCCCGACCATTACGCCAGCCATCGCACCCGCTTCGACCTGCGCGGCTACATCATGCTGGCCTTCGCGATGGTGGTGCTGTCGCTGGCACTGGACGGCATCTCCGGGCTCGGCACGCCACACGCACTGGTGATGCTGATGACCGTGGCCGGCCTGGCCGCGCTGGTGGGCTACTGGCTGCACGCCGCCAATTCGACTGCGCCGTTGTTCTCGCTGGCACTGTTCCGCGTGCCCAGCTACCGCATCGGTATTCTCGGCAACCTGTTCTCGCGCATCGGCAGCAGCGCCATGCCGATGCTGATCCCGCTGCTGCTGCAGGTCGGCCTCGGCCTGGGCCCGATGCATGCCGGCCTGATGATGGTGCCGGTGGCGGCGGCCGGCATGGTCTCCAAGCAGCTGGCGGTGAAGCTGGTCGAACGCTACGGTTACCGCCGCGTGCTGATGGTCAACACCGTGCTGGTCGGCCTGGCGATGGCCAGCTTCATCCTGATGACACCCGGCCAGCACCTGGCCTGGCGCCTGATGCAGCTGGCGTTCTTCGGTGCGGTCAATTCCCTGCAGTTCACCGTGATGAACACCGTGACCCTGCGCGATCTCGATCGCGAATTCGCCAGTTCCGGCAACAGCCTGCTGTCGATGGTGATGATGCTGGCCGCCGGTTTCGGCGCCGCAGCCGCCGGCAGCCTGCTGGCCGCGTTCGGCACCCACCTGGACAGCACCGACGCCACTGCGGCGTTGCATGCCACGTTCCTGTGCGTGGGTGCGATCACGCTGACCTCGACAATGATCTTCTGGCAGCTGCCCGACACCAAGCCGGAGCCACGGCAGGTCGAGCACGTCGCGGAGTGAGGGGTTCGGCAGGGCCTGCGGCCCTGCACCCGCAGAGGCCGAAGCCGAAGCAACAGCAACAGCAACAGCAACAGCGAGCATTCCGTGGGTTGGCGAGGCGGTGTCGCAGCGCGGGGACGCCGCAAGTACGTCCCTGTAGGCTTGGCAGCCGCATCCATGCGGCTGACACCCCGCACTGTGACACCACCCCACCTCTGACAGATGGTCGCTGCTGTTGGTGGGTGTCGACCTTGGTCGACACATCTGTCAGATATCGAAATACATCTGGGGTCAGATCCGACAGATCGCGGAAAACTGTCGAAGGCGGGGTGGGTCCGGTTGCGGGAGTGTCCGCGGCATGGATGCCGCGGCCAAGCCCCCATGGATGGGTTTACGGCGTCTCCCGCAACCGGATCCACCCCGCCATCCCACAGGAAGCCAGCTTTTGCTTCGGCTGTTGCTGTTGCTCCGGCTTGCAGCAGGTGCAGGGCCGCAGGCCCTGCCGAACCTACCTCCCCATCACCCTGGCAATCGCTTCCACCAGCAGTTCGCCGGTCACCGGCTTGCGCAGGAAGCCGCCGATGCCGGCCGCTTCCACCTGCTGCTGCAGGTCCGGATCAGTGCGCGCGGTCACCGCCAGCAACGGCAGCATGTAGCCCTGGTTGCGCAGGTGCTGGGCCAGTTCGAAGCCGCTCAGGCCCGGCAGATCCAGATCCAGCAGGCCGACGTCGAAATCGCCGGCACTGATCTCGCGCAGCGCCGCCAGCGCATGGCCGGCATGCACCACCTCGTGGCCGCGTGCGCTCAGCAGCCCCCGCACCACATCGGCCACGGTGGCATCGTCCTCGACCAGCAGCACCCGCAGCGGTGGCATGTTCGTCGCCTCGTCGCGATGCCCTTCGGCGGACGCCTCGGCATCACTGTCCACCACCAGTGGCAACGGCAGGGTCACGCCAAAACAGGTGCCTCGGCCCAGCTGGCTCTCCACCTGGATCCGCCCCTGCATCGCATGTGCCAGCTCGCGGCAGATCGCCAGGCCGAGGCCGCTGCCACCGTACTGCGCAGCGGTACGTGCACCATCGGCCTGCTCGAAGCGGCGGAACAGGCGCTGCTGCTGTTCCTGGCTGATGCCGGGGCCGGTATCGCGCACTTCGAAATGCAGCGCGCGCAGCTCGCCATCGCAACGTGCGTGCAGGGTGATGGTGCCGCGGCTGGTGAATTTCACTGCATTCGACAGCAGGTTGAGCAGGATCTGCCGCACGCGCATGGCGTCACCGGTCGCCTGCAGGCCCGGCGGCAGCTGGTTGTCGAGGGTGAAGCGCAGGCCCTTCTGGGCGGCCAGCGGGCCCATCAGCGCCGCCAGATCCTGCAACAGGCCATTCAACGCAAACGACTGCGACTGCAGTTCCAGGCGCCCGGACTCGATCCGCGCCAGGTCCAGCGCATCGTTGACCAGGTGCAGCAGGTGTTCGCCAGCATGCCGGATCGACTGCGTGTAGCCGCGCTGCTGCGGGTCCAGTGGCGAGGCCAGCAGCAGCTCGCTCATGCCCAGCACGCCGGTCATCGGCGTACGGATCTCATGCCCAAGGTTGGCCAGGAAGCGGGTCTTGGCCGCCGAGGCCTGCTCGGCCAGTTCCTGCTTGTGCAGCGCCAGCTGGTAGGCGTGGCGCCGCTGCAGGCGGCGTCGGTACAACCAGGCGAACCAGCTGGTCAGCAGCAACCCGACCGACGCCAGCACCAGCAGGCCGGACAGGCTGCGCCACCATGGCGGTTGCACGCGGAATTCCAGGCTCTGCACCCGCGACCACACATGGTCGGCCGAGCGTGCCTGCACTTCCAGCCGGTAGCTGCCGGGCGCCAGGCGCGAGAACAGGCGCTCGCCCGCCGGACCCACTTCGACCCAATCCGGGTCGTAGCCGGCCAGGCGGTAACGGTAGGTATTGGACGCCGAGTCGGCGAAGGACAGCAATCGCGCGACGATGCGCAGGTCGCGGTCGCCATCGGCGATCTGCAACGGTGCATCGTGGGTCATGTCCAGCACCTGCTCATTGCGGCGCACTTCCACCCGCTCGATCACCAGTGGCGCGCGGCGTACTGAAGGCCGCACCTGCTCCGGGTCGAACACCACTGCGCCTGCCGCCGTTCCGGCCACCAGGTGGCCATCGGCCGCCGCGATCAAGGTGTGTTCGCGGAATTCCTGGCTCGGCAGGCCGTCGTGCACGCCGTACAGGCGCACGCTCTGCCCATCGGCACTGACACGGACCAGGCCGCGTGCGCTGGTCGCCCAGGCCACGCCCTGCGCATCCACCACCAGGCCAGAGGCGGAGATCGCCGGATAGCCCTGTTCGGCACCGACCACCGCCTGCCGTTCCAGGCGCCCCTGGCTCCAGCGGTATCGCGACAGGCGCCCGTCCTCGGACAACCAGACCTGGCCATCGCGGCCCACGTGCAGCGCATGGATGGCCGTTGCCGGCGCACCCGGCACCGGCTGGAAGCGCTCGCTTTCCGGCAGCCACTGCAGCAGGCCACGGCTGCTGGCCAGCCAGATATGGTCCTGCGGACCGCATTCCACATCGAGGTTGAGCTGGCCCTGCTGCAGGCCACGCTGGCCATTGTCCAGCTCGCGCCGCACGCGCCCATCGAGGTCGCGCTGCTGCAGGCCTACGGGCAGCATCAACCAGAGGCTGTCGCCGTCGCAGGTCATCATCGCTTCGATGACCCCTTCCATCGCTGCATCGGCACCGGCGTCACGCCCCCAGCGACGCAGCTCGCGCCGTTGCGGGTCGTAGCGCACCAGCGCATCGGTCGATCCGATCCAGACCTGGCCACGCCGGTCCTCGCGCACCGACGACAGCCAGTGCATGCCGTTGACCCAGGTACGGTGCTGCTCGATCCTGCCGGTTTTCGGATCGAAGCGATCCAGCGCGCCATGGCTGCCCACCGTCCAGACACCGCCATTGCTGGATGGGCTGGTGCCCAGCACGAGCGCATTGCGCAGCGAGCTGGGGTCGTCCTCCAGGCGCGACAGCACCGAGAACTGCCACCAGCGTGGCAGCAGGTGCCACAGCCCGGCATTGGTGCTGGCCAACCAGATGCCACCTTCGCGGTCCTCGTAGGCACCGGTCCAGTTCGGCCGCACCGGACCGCGCGCGATCGCGCTGTACAGCGGCACGGTCTGGTACTGGCCATCGACCGCACGCCCCAGCCCAGTGCGCGTGTCCAGCCAGTGCCCGCCCTGCTCGTCGCGCAGCATCATGCCCAGCACCTGCTCGCCCGGCGGCAGCTTCCACGGAGGGGCTTCGAAGCGCCCATCCGGACGGCGCACGGTGGCCCCGGCCATCGTGCTGATCCACAGGCTGCCATCCGGTTCGGCGGTCAGCCCGTTGATCAGCAGGCTGGGGATGATGTCCGTACCGACACGCTCGAAGTCGGTCCCGGTCCAGCGCGCCACGCCATGCTTGGTGCCGATCCACAGGCTGCCATCGGCCAGCGTGGCCAGGTAGGGCACCGACGACGAGGGCAGGCTGCGCGGATTGTTCGGCTCGGGCAGGAAGCGCTGCAGGCGGTCCTGGCTGTCCAGGCGGTACAGGCCGCCCTCATGGGTACCGAACCAGATCGAGCCATCAGGCGTGCTGGCCAGGCTCCAGACCGTGTTGGTGCCCATCAACGGCTGGCTGCTGCGGTCGTAGAAGTGCAGCTGCCGGCGGTCGGCGGACATCCGCACCAGGCCGGCATTCTCGGTGCCTATCCACAGCTGGTTGCGGGCATCGACCAGCACCGTCCAGATGCGGTTGTCACGCAGCCCGTCCTCCGAGCGCCACACCCGGTAGGTGCGACCGTCATAGCGGGCCAGGCCATCGTTGGTGGCGATCCACAGGTAGCCGTACCGGTCCTCGGCCATGCGGTTGACGGTATTGGACGGCAGGCCATCGAACACCGTCACCTGCCGCGGGCTCGGAGGCACCGGCTGTGCCGCAGCGGGCAACGCGCAGCACAGGAGGACCAGCAGCAGCATCGCCGCCCGCAGATACACCACCGATTGCCTCCTCACGCTGGTCCTGATGATTCCCGCGCTGCGGGCGTCGGCATGGTAAACCGAAAGTCGCGCCGTTCACGCCCGGCGCCGGCACAGTCACGCAGTCGCTTGCCGTTTCGCACGCGCCTGGGCGATGGCCGCCACCAGCAGATCGCCGGTCACCGGCTTGCGCAGGAAGCCATCGAAGCCTGCGGCCAGCACCTGGGTTTCAGCGTAGGCATCGGAACGGGCAGTCACTGCCACCAGCGGCAGTTCATAGCCCATGGTGCGCAGCTGGCGGGCGATGGCCGTACCGTCCAGCGCGGGCAGATCGAGATCGAGCAGGCCGACGTCGAAACCATCGGTGGCGATCTCCGACAGCGCGCCCAGGCCATGCAGCACGTGGACCACCTCATGCCCGCGCACCCGCAGCAGGCCGGCGATGACCTCGGCCACCGTGGCATCGTCCTCGACCAGCAGGATGCGCAGCGGCGGCAGTTCCGGCAGGGCCGCGACCTCGCCCGCGGTGCTGGCGGCCTGGCGCGTCCAGGGCAACGGCAGGCGCACGCGGAACCGCGCGCCCTTGCCCGGCTGGCTGTCTACTTCGATGCACCCGCCCATCGCCATCGCCAGCTCCTGGCAGATCGCCAGCCCCAGCCCGCTGCCCCCGTAGCGCGACGCGGTGCGCGGGCCGTCGGCCTGTTCAAAACGATGGAACAGGCGCTGCTGCTGTTCGGCATTGATGCCCGGGCCACTGTCATGCACTTCGAAACACAGCCCGCCCTTTTCTTCCAGGCGCACGGCCAGGCCGACGTGGCCACGCTCGGTGAACTTGATCGCGTTGCCGAGCAGGTTCAGCAGGATCTGGCGCACGCGCATCTCGTCGCCGCTGACACTCACCGGCCCGGGCGGATCTTCGCCGCGCTGGAACTCCAGCTGGCGCTGCTGCGCCATCGGCTGCATCAGGCCCTGCACCTGGTCGAGCAGCTCCCCCAGATCGAACGGACGCAGGTCCAGCTCCAGCCGCCCGGCTTCGATGCGGGCCAGGTCCAGCGCATCGTTGACCAGCCGCAGCAGATGACTACCGGCCTGCTGGATCGACCCCGCGTAGCCGCGCTGCACCGGATCCAGCGGGGTCGCCAGCAGCAGCTCGCTCATGCCCAGCACGCCAGTCATCGGCGTGCGCACTTCGTGGCCCAGCGTGGCCAGGAAACGGCTCTTGGCCTGCGAGGCCTGTTCGGCCAGCTGCTGCTTGTGCACCGTCAGCTGCCATTGCTGGCGACGGCGCAGCCGCGCGCGGACCGACCAGACCAGGACCACCAGCAGCAGCGACCCCAGCAGGATGTAGCCGAAGATCGCCATGCCGCTGCGCCACCACGGCGGCAGCACCTTCACCTGCAACTGCTGCGAAGGTGTCCACGCGCCCCGGGCGGTCGCTGCCTGCACCTCGATGACGTAGCTGCCGGTCGGCAGCCGCGACAGGGTGCGCTGGCCATCGCCGCCCTGCTCCACCCAGTCCTGGTCGTAGCCCTGCACGCGGAAGCGGTAGCGGTTGCCCTGCGGGCTGGCATAGGACAGCAGCCGCGCATCGATCTGCAGATCGCGGTCATCCGGTCCCAGCAACAGGGTGCCGGTGAGCGGCAACGGTTGCCAGCCGCGCGCGTCGTCGCGGCGTACCCGCACTTCGGCGATCACCAGCGATGACGACGGCAGCACGGTGTCGTCGGCATTCACATCGAAGGCAACCAACCCGGTCTGGGTGACGGCCAGCACGCGGCCATCGGCATTCACTGCTGGTGGCCGGCCGGTGAACTCCGCATCGGACAGTCCATCGCGCTCGTTGAACTGCTGCAGGCGCCGCGATTTAGGGTCCCAACGCAGCAGGCCGCGCGGCGTGGTGGCCCACAGCTGGCCATTGTCGGCCAGCGCCAGCCCACCCATGGTGACCGGCGGCACGCCTGCACTGCCGTCGATGCGCTGGATCAGGCGCAGGCTCATGCCATCCCACTGGTAGCGCTCGAAGGCGCCTTGGCGCGCCAGCCACAACTGCTGCGGATCGATCCACACCAGGTCGTAGATGGGCCCGCGCGAAACACCCGGCACTGCCTCGAAGCGTCCAGCCTGCTCGCGCCAGATGCCCATGTCGCCCATCACCCAGGGCCGGCCATGGGCGTCGAAGCGGATCTGCTCGATCGGCGCATCGGCGGTCCCGCGGAAATGCTCCAGCGGATAGCTGTGCAGCAGCCGGCCCTCTGCATTGCGCTGCTGCAGGTCCAGGCCCATCACCGACACCCACACCGTGCCGTCGGGCGCCTGCCGCATCAGGTCGATGCGCTGGCGCAGATCGGCACTGCCATCGATCCGCAGATCGCGCAGCGCGCCGGTGGCCGGATCGTAGACGGTGATGCGACCGCCGCGCCCCAGCCACAGGCGACCATCCGGGCGCGGCAGCACCGACCACACCACGCCGTTGCCCAGCTGCCGGTCGCTGGCCAGCAGGCGCAGGGTGCCCTGCGCATCCAGCTGATAGACCCCTCGCGCCGAGCCGACGTAGTAGTTCTTGCCGTCGCTGGCCGCGCTCAACAGGTACTGGCTGTCCAGCGGCTTGCCGTCGAGCTGGTTCCAGATCGAGAAGCGCCGCCAGTCCGGTGGCAGATAGGCCAGGCCCTGGGTCAGCAGCGCCACCCACAATCCGCCCTCGTGGTCCTGCAGCAGATCGAGCACACCGCTGTGCGCGGTCAGGAAGCCGCTGCCGCGGTCGCCCTCCAGCCGGCGCAGCGCCGCCGCATCCCCCCGCAACAAACCATCGGAGGTGCCGGCCCAGTAGCCCCCCTGGCGATCGGCCAGGACCAGGGCCGAGCGCAGCTGGGCGCTGTCGGCCCATCGCGGACGACTGACCCGGTCCTGCCCGTCGATGCGGTACAGGCCATCGTTCTGGCTGCCCACCCAGATCGAACCCTCCGCATCACGGCTCAACCGGAGCACGCTCAGCGTGCCCAGTTCCCGCGCGGCCACCGGCTCGAACCCGCTGCCGTTCCAACGCGCCACGCCGGCTTCGGTGCCCACCCACAGGCGGCCCCGCGTATCGACCAGGCTGGTGAAGATGCTGTTGCTGGGCAGGCCCCCCGGCTGCGCTGGATCATGGGTGTAGAGGCGCACGCTGCCGTCTTCGCCAAGCCGGCAGACGCCATGGTTGTTGGTCCCGATCCACAAGGCATCGTCGACATAGGCCAGTGCCCAGAACTGCCCCTGGCAGGTGGAATTGACCGTGTCGAAGGTCCGGAAGCGCTCGCGGTCGGCATCCAGGCGGGCCACGCCCTTGCCGTTGATGCCCACCCAGACCCGGTCCAGCGGATCGATCAGCAGGGTCTCGATCTCGTTGCCAGGCAGCGAGCCCGGCTGTTCCGGATCGTGCTCCCAGACTCGCAGGCTGTTGCCGTCATAACGGGCGAGCCCACCATCGGTGGCGGCCCAGATGTGGCCCTGGCGGTCCTCGGCCAGCGCCACCACCATGCGCGACGGCAAGCCTTCGGCGGCACCGAAGCGGCGCAGGCGCGGTGTTTCTGCCATGTCCAGGGTCGCAGCCGCCGTGGCCATCGCCATCAGCAGCAGTCCCATACCTGCGATGCCACGGCACCACCGGCGCCAGCCGCTCGTCATCCTGAACCCCCTGTCCTGGGCCGATTGTCACACAGGGCCGGGTTCATGGCTGCAACAGGCTGTTTCCAGCGGTGGCACCACCACGAACTGTTGCAGCCATGCACGCAACGTTGGCAGGGGGCTGTGCGTATGATCACAGCGTCCCCTTCCGGAGCCCGCCATCGATGCGTCCCTGCCTGGCCCTGCTGCCGATGCTGCTCGCCACCGCCCCTGCCTGGGCGGCCGCTGACACCTATCGCCTCGATCCGGTGCACACGCGGGTGCTGTTCTCCATCGACCACGCGGGCTACTCGCAGGCCATGGGCACGGTGTCCGGCAGCGAAGGCCGCGTGCTGTTCGATCCCGACAACTGGCGCGATGCCACCCTGGAAGTGGACATTCCTGTGTCGCGTCTGGACCTTGGCGACGCCAAGTGGAACCAGGCCACGCTGGCCCGCAGCCTGCTCGATGGCGAGCGATTCCCGACCGCGCGTTTTGTCTCCAGCCGGGTCGAACCGATCGACGCCAAGCATGCGCATGTGATCGGCACGCTGACCCTGCGCGGGGTCAGCCAGGAAGTCACCCTGGACGTGACCCTCAACGCGCTCAAGCGCTACCCGCTCCCTCCCTTCCGACGCACCGCCGGGTTTTCCGCCAGCACGACGCTGAGCCGGCGCGCGTTCGGCATCACCGCCTGGCCGGGCGTCATCGGTGATGCGGTACAGGTGCGGATCGAGGCTGAGGCCACCCTCGACCGCAGCGACGCCCCGGGAACTCCCGCTCCCGTTCCACACTCCGACCACACGACGGCCCCCAAGGACCCTTCATGACCGCCAAGAACACCCCCGCCGCCTGGGGGAGTGTCAGCCAGATCCTGCACTGGTTGATCGCACTGCTGATCCTCGCCTTGGGCGTGGTTGGCCTGACCATGGGCGAACTGCCCAAGACGCCCAAGTACTTCTGGGTCTACACCGCGCACAAGTCGATCGGCATCACCGTGCTGGCGCTGGTGCTGTTCCGTCTCGGCTGGCGCCTGTATGCCGGTGCACCGAAGCCGGTGCCGGGCGTGCCCAGCTGGCAGGAGCGCATCGCCAGTGCCACCCACGTGCTGCTGTATGTGCTGATGTTCGCCATCCCGCTGTCGGGCTGGCTGTACGATTCGGCCAGTGGCCTGCGCCCGTTCCGTTGGTTCGGCCTGGTCGACGTGCCCAAGCTGAGCGGCCCCGACCCGCAGGTCGTCGCGGTATCCCATGCCCTCCACGAGTACGGCTTCTGGCTGTTGATCGCGGTGGTGCTGGCCCATGCCGGCGCTGCTTTCTACCACCACCTGTTCCAGCGCGATGCAACGCTGTCCCGCATGTTGCCGCGCGGCTGGCTCGCCTCCCCTCAGAAGGACTGACCGATGAACCTGAAACTGACCACTCCGGCCGCCGTGGCCGCCGCCCTGGCCGGCATGCTGGCCACCGCCCCGGCGCTCGCTGCGGACTATGCGCAGGCCCCGGGTGCCGGCTCGATCCTGGTGTTCGCCACCAAGTACGACGGCGAAGTGTTCACCGGCAGCTTCCCGGGCTTCGCCACCAAGCTCAGCTTCGACCCGGCCAACCCGGCCGTCGGCTCGCTGGATGTGGTGATTCCGCTGGCAGGCGCCAAGAGCGGCAACAGCGACCGTGACTCGACCCTGCAGGGTGCCGACTTCTTCAATGTCGGCAAGTTCGCTACTGCGCGTTACACCGCCAAGGGCTTCCGCGCCGTGGGCAACGACCAGTTCGCCGCCGATGGCACCCTGGAACTGCGCGGTGTCAGCAAGCCG
Organism: Stenotrophomonas sp. S4; assembly: GCF_054187805.2. NCBI lineage: Bacteria > Pseudomonadati > Pseudomonadota > Gammaproteobacteria > Lysobacterales > Lysobacteraceae > Stenotrophomonas > Stenotrophomonas sp. S4. The sequence goes on from NZ_CM196188.1 coordinate 3,580,585, forward strand.
GTCACCCTCACCTTCACCTGGAAGCCGGGCACACAGCCGGTGCTGACCGGCAAGGCCACGGTCAAGCGTCTGGACTTCGGCGTCGGCGGCGGTGACTGGGCCGATACCAAGACCATTCCGGACGACACCGCGATCAGCACGATCGTGAAGTTCGACGCGAAATAAGACGCTTCCGGTAGTGCCGGCCGCTGGCCGGCATTAACGGATATCGGGTGGTTGCCGGCCAGCGGACGGCACTACCTGACCGCCTTCGGCCAACCACGCCTGCACCGTGGCCGCATCGAACGGCCAGTCCAGCTCGCGCTCGCCGCGCTCGTCGCGCAGCACCGGCACCCGCGCGCCATAGCGCGCTTCCAGCGCCGGCTGGTCATCCAGGAACACCGATTCGAACTCCGGCGCCCGCGCTTTGGCCAGTTCGGCCAGGGCCAGGTCGCACAGGTGGCAATCGTCACGCTGGATCAGGGTCAACACCAGTCAGGCTCCCGTGGTGGAAATGCTGCGCCGCAGCCATCGGATGGCCCGGCAAGCCGCTAGAATAGCCGCTTGTCCGGTACCCGCAGTTTGGCATCCATGGCTGTCAGCACGTTCGACGTTTTCAAGATCGGCATTGGTCCGAGTTCCTCGCACACCGTCGGGCCGATGAAGGCCGCCGAGCGATTCATCCATCGCTGGCTGCTCGATCCGGGCCGCCTGCACGAGGTCGCGCGCATCCGCTCCGATGTCTATGGCTCGCTGGCGCTGACCGGCCGCGGCCATGGCACCGACAAAGCGATCCTGCTGGGCCTGGAGGGCCAGCGGCCGAACCTGATCGATCCGGACATCATCCCGGCCACCCTGGAGCGCATCCGCAGCAGCAAGCGCATCCAGCTGATGGGCCAGCACGAGATCGCCTTCGACGAGAAGCGCGACCTCGGCATGAACAAGCGCCAGAAGCTGCCGTACCACACCAACGGCATGCGCTTCACCGCGTACAACGCCGACGATGAAGTGATCGCCACCCGCGATTACTACTCGGTCGGTGGCGGCTTCGTGGTCAACCAGGACGACGCGGCCGATGACCGCATCGTGCCCGACGAGACCCCGCTGCCCTACCCGTTCAAGAGCGGCGACGAGCTGCTGGCGCAGACCGCGCGCAGCGGCCTGAGCATCGCCCAGCTGATGTTCGAGAACGAGAAGTGCTGGCGCAGCGAAGACGAGATCCGCGCCAACCTGCGCGAGATCTGGAGCGCGATGCAGTCGTGCGTCGCGCGTGGCATCCGCGAGGAAGGCGTGCTGCCGGGTGGCCTGAAGGTCGGCCGTCGCGCACCGGCGCTGTACCGCGAACTGTCGTCGAAGCCGGAAGCGGCGATGCGCGACCCGCTGACCACGCTGGACTGGGTCAACCTGTACGCACTGGCGGTGAACGAAGAAAACGCCGCCGGTGGCCGCGTGGTGACCGCACCGACCAACGGCGCCGCCGGCGTGCTGCCGGCGGTGCTGCATTACTTCGACCGTTTCTGCCCCGGCGCCAACGAGCAGCGCGTGTTCGACTTCCTGCTGACCTCGGCGGCGATCGGCATCCTGTACAAGGAAAACGCTTCGATTTCCGGCGCCGAAGTCGGCTGCCAGGGCGAAGTGGGCGTGGCCTGCTCGATGGCGGCCGGTGGCCTGGTCGCGGCGCTGGGCGGCAATCCCAGCCAGATCGAGAACGCCGCGGAAATCGGCATGGAACACAACCTCGGCCTGACCTGCGACCCGATCGGCGGCCTGGTGCAGATCCCCTGCATCGAACGCAATGCGATGGGCGCGGTGAAGGCGATCAATGCCTCGCGCATGGCGATGCGTGGCGACGGCAAGCACAAGGTGTCGCTGGACAAGGTCATCAAGACCATGCGCGATACCGGCCGCGACATGCAGGACAAGTACAAGGAAACCAGCCGCGGTGGCCTGGCGGTGAACGTCATCGAGTGCTGAGTTGTGGAGCCGGGCCCCTGCTCGGCTCTACATCGGACGACACCGTCACCGCGTTCCGGTTAGGCTCGGGGCTACCCTGCCCCGGATTTGCCCCATGCGCGTGATCGCTGCTGCCCTGCTTGCCTGCCTGCCGCTGTCCGCGTTTGCCGCGCCGACCTATGGTCCGCGGCTGGAGGGCTTCGACTACGGCTATCCGGTGAAGATCTTCGCGCTGGAGTCGCAGCGGCAGCCACTGGAAATGGCCTACCTGGATGTCCTGCCCAAACGCCGCGCCATCGGCGTGGTGGTGCTGCTGCACGGCAAGAATTTCTGCGCAGCCACCTGGCAGCAGACCATCGCGCCGCTGTTGAACGCCGGCTACCGGGTGATCGCCCCGGACCAGGTGGGGTTCTGCAAGTCCAGCAAGCCGGAGCGCTATCAGTACACGTTCGCGCAGCTGGCCGCCAACACCCATGCGCTGTTGCAGCAACTGCAGCTGGGTGATGTACCGGTGCACCTGGTCGGGCACTCGATGGGTGGCATGCTGGCGGTGCGCTACGCGCTGATGTTCCCGCAGGACCTGCGCAGCCTGTCGCTGGTCAACCCGATCGGCCTGGAAGACTGGAAGGCGCTGGGCGTCCCCTGGCGCAGCGTCGACGCGTGGTACGCCGGCGAAATGAACATCAGCTATGACAGCATCCGCCGCTACCAGCTGGAGGTGTACTACGACGGCAAATGGAAGCCGGCCTACGAACCGTGGGCGCGGATGCAGTCGGGCATGTACGAAGGCCCGGGCAGGCAGGCCGTTGCATGGAGCCAGGCGCTGGCCTCGGACATGGTGTTCAACCAACCGGTGGTGTACGAACTGAAAAACCTGCAGGTGCCGACCACGCTGTTCATCGGCCAGAAGGACCGCACCGCGATCGGCCGTGACCAGGCACCGCCTGCGGTGAAGGCGGCGCTGGGCAACTATCCGGCACTCGGCAAGGCGGCGGCCGCAGCGATTCCCGGCGCGACGCTGGTCGAGTTCGCCGAACTGGGCCATTCGCCGCAGGTGCAGGACCCGAAGCAGTTCAATGCGGCGTTGCTGAAGGCATTGAAAGCGCATTGAACGGCAGCCCTCCCCTGTAGAGCCGAGCCCACGCTCGGCTCATCCGGCAGGAGGGGATTTTGCCAGCAGCAGCCGAGCGTAGGCTCGGCTCTACAGAAGCGGTGCGATCAACCCACGATCCGCAGCACGTCATCCAGCAACGCGGCCGCAGTGACTTCCGCGCCGGCGCCCGGCCCCTGGATCAACAACGGCTGGCGGCGGTAGCGATCGCTGTGGATGGCCACGCGGTTGTCGGTGCCCGCGCCCTGCGCCAAGGGATGATCGGCAGGCAGCTCGCGCAGGCCCACCTGCGCACCTTCGCCGTCAACACGGCCAACGAAACGCAGCACGCGACCGTTGTCACGTGCCTGCTGCCAACGCGCCTGCAGCGGCGCATCCAGCTGCTCCAAGGCAGCCACGGCATCTTCCAGTGGCAACGCCGCCAGCGCATCAGGCACCAGTGAATCCACCTGCACCTGCGAAGCATCCAGCGCCAGCCCGCTGCTGCGCGCCAGGATCAGCAGCTTGCGGCGCACGTCCTCGCCGGACAGGTCCAGGCGCGGGTCCGGTTCGGTATAGCCGGCCGCCAGTGCCTCACGCACCGCAGCCGAAAACGGCGACTGGCCGTCATAGCGATGGAACAGCCACGCCAGCGAACCGGACAGCACGCCTTCGATGGCGTGGATGTGATCACCACCGGCCACCAGCGCGCGCAGGCTGCTCAGCAGCGGCAGGCCGGCGCCCACGGTGGCGCTGTCGCCATACCGCGCGCCACTGTCGGCACAGCTTTCGGCAATGGCCTGCGCGCGGGCGAGCTGCGCGCCTCGGCCCAGCTTGTTGGCGGTCACCACGTGCACGCCGCGCGCCAGCCATTGCACGTGGCGGGCGGCCACGTCTTCACTGGCCGTGGCATCGACCACCACGTCGCCACGCTCCAGTCCTTCGGCGCTGGCCCACGGCGGCGAGTTGAGGCCGCCACGCGGTGCACGGCGTGCCAGTTCCAGCGGCAACGCCAGGTCGCGATCGATCTCCAGCGCGGTGCGCGAGTTGGCCAGCCACTGCACGCTGGGCAGTTCCAACCCGCGTGCCTGCAGCGCCTGGTAGCGCTGCACGAAGGCCGAGCCGACCGTACCGGTACCGAGCAATGCCAGGCGTCCCGCGCCCAGCGCAGGAATGTCAGCGGCGAGTGCGCTCATGCGTCCACCACCTGTTTGCGACGTGCGGCGGCATCGATCACCGCTTCGGCGCGCTGCAGCGCGGCACCGAGATCGGCCAGCAGGTCACGTTCGGCCTCGATACCGACCGACAGGCGCAGCAGTCCTTCGCTGATGCCGGCCGCCGCGCGTGCTTCGGCCGTCATCGCTGCATGGGTCATGGTGGCCGGATGCGCGATCAGGCTTTCGACGCCGCCCAGCGATTCGGCCAGGGTGAAACAGCGCAGCCCGTCGACAAACGCACGCACTGCCGCGTGCGGATCATCGCCTTCGCAGTCGGCCAGTTCGAACGACAGCATCGCGCCGAAGCCATGTTGCTGGCGCGCGGCGATGGCGTGGCCCGGGTGATCGGCTAGGCCCGGGTAGTACACCGCACCGACCGCCGGATGCTGGTCCAGCAGGGCAACGATCGACGCCGTGTTTTCCTGGTGCACGCGCAGGCGCGCATCCAGCGTGCGCAGGCCGCGCAGGGTCAGGAACGCATCGAACGGCGAACCGGTCAGGCCCAGCGCGTTGCCCCACCACACCAGTTGCTCGTGCAGCGCCGGATCGCGCGCGACCACCGCACCGCCGACCACATCGCTGTGGCCATTGATGTACTTGGTGGTGGAATGCAGCACCAGGTCCGCACCAAACGACAGCGGCTGCTGCAGCGCCGGCGACAGGAAGGTGTTGTCGACCACCACGAGTGCACCGGCCTTGTGCGCGGCATCGATGACGAAGCGCAGGTCGGTGATGCGCAGCAGCGGGTTGGACGGGGTTTCCACCAGCACCAGCTTCGGCTGCGTGGCCAGCGCCTGCGCCAGCGCGCGCGGATCGGTCAGGTCGGCGGTGACCAGTTCGAAGTGGCCCTTCTTCGCCAGCGCATTGAACAGGCGCCAGCTGCCGCCGTAGGCATCGTGCGGCACCACCAGGGTGTCGCCCGGCTGCAGCAGCGCGTTCAGCACCAGATTGATCGCGCCCATGCCCGTCGCGGTGATGACGCCGCCGGCGCCGCCCTCCAGTTCGGCCAGCGCTTCACCCAGCAGATCGCGGGTGGGGTTGCCACTGCGCGTGTAGTCGTACTGGCGCTTGTTGCCGAAGCCTTCAAAGCTGAAGTTCGACGACAGCACGATCGGCGGCGTGACTGCGCCATGCGCGGTGTCCCGATCGATGCCCGCACGGACGGCGGCAGTGGTACGACTACAGGACGGCTCGTTGGCGTGCAGGCTCATGTGGACTCTCCAGAAGTGCGGAAGGCGGTGGCGAGGATCGCGTCGATGCGATCGGTTTCTTTGAGGAAGGCGTCGTGGCCATAGGGCGAGCGCAGCACGCGCAGGCTGCCACGCGGGCCCAGCCCTTCGACCAGGCCGACCAGGTCGGCCAGCGGCACCAGGCGGTCGCCCTCCACGGCCACCACCACGGTCGGCGGCAGGATCGCGGTGGGGTCGACGCGGTGCAGGTCGATCGATTCGGACAGGCGCAGGTAGGCGGTCACCGGCGTGCGCGCGACGTACTGCGCACCGGCCGCATCGAGATAGTCTTCGGCGGCTACACGTACACGGCCATTGATGACCTCCGGCGCGGCATCGAAGCGCTCGCCGAATTCCTCCGGCGTGCGATAGCTGAGCATGGCGAACTGCCGGGCCAGGGCCAGGCCGTGGTCTTCGCCGCACTGCAGCTGGCCCAGCGCGACCGCGCGGCGCTGCAATGCGCGCCAGGCGGCGGCATACGGATGCGGGCGATGCGCACCGCTGGCCAGCACCAGTTGGCGCACGCGGGCACGATGCCGGATCGCGAACTGCTGGCCGACCAGCGCACCATACGAATAGCCGACGAAGGCCTTCAGCGCGCGGATACCGAGATGGTCCAGCAGCAGCGCCAAGGCATCGGCCTGGTCGGCGGTATCGATCGGCACATCCAGTGCACCGTCGGCACCGATGAAATCGAAGGCCAGCACGCGCAGCTGCTGCGGATCCAGCGCGCGGCCGCTGCCCACCAGGTCTTCGGCCCAGCCCTTCTCGCTGAACTGCGCGTTGGACGCCACGTGGCGATGGGCGGAAATGCCGCCGGCCAGCACCACCACCGGTGCGTTGGCCGGGCCGACCCACTCATAGCGCAGGCGCACCGGGCTGGGGCCGGCGTGGCGCATCGACAGCACCGCGGCGAACTCACCGCGCTCGGCATGCACGCGGTCTTCAACCGGCACGCTGACGGGGACAAAGGGTTCGGGGCGAAGCGCGGTACTGGCGGCGAAGCTCATGGCGGGATCCGGTTGGGGAATCGGCCATCGAGCCTTCGCGGGGCCCGCGTTCGAGATGCACGTGTGGTGCATGGTTCGAACCATCTTTCGGTGGACGCCACGGTCCCCGCAGGATTTGGCACCTACGCAGACGCTTGCGCGCCTGCGGGCTGCCCCGGCTTCAAAGGGCCTGTCCCTCTGCCGGTCTCGATGGTGGGGCCACGATGCCAGCCCTTTCCGGCACTGTCAATCCCTTCATGCGGATAAAGCGATGAATATTTTCAGATCCACTCTGCGAGGGCGGTCCCGGTCGCCCCGTTCAGGATCAGCTACAGTCCCGGCGGTCCTTTTCGCTGGAAACGCCGATGCCGCGCCTGCCCCTGTCCTGCCTGCTGCTGCCTCTGCTGGCGAGCGCGACCGCACACGCCGGCGACTGGCGCCAGGGCTGGGGACTGGTTGCCTCGCCTGCCTCGGCAACCCGCTCAGGCAGCGCCGGAGGCGCCGCCCCCATGGCCCAGTTGCGCCTGCAGCCGGTCGGTACGCAATGGCAGGCCCGGATCGACAACGGGCTGGCAGGGCCGCTGCAGATCCAGCTGCGCGCCGCCCCCGGACACCCGGTCGAAGGCCTCCCGGTCGAATCGCTGATCCAGGGCGACAGCAGCCTGGTGGTCGGCCACCTGACCGCCCCGATCGATGGCCGCACGCTGGACCTGCGTCTGCAGTCGGTGCCGGGCAACCCGGCCGCACAGGCCGAAGATATCGCCTACCGCCTGCCTTTCGATGCGGCCCGCCTGCGCGTGGACCAGGCGCCGCAGGGACGCTTCAGCCATGACGACGAGGAGAACCGCGACGCGGTCGACTTCGCGCTGCCGGAGGGTACCCTGGTGCTGGCCGCGCGCGAGGGCACGGTGATGCAGATCCAGGATGGCTTCCGTGGCAACGGCCAGGACCGCGAACGCGATGGTGCCCGCGCCAACTTCATCCGCGTGCTGCACAGCGACGGCAGCATGGCCCTGTACGGCCACCTGCAGGCCGGCGGCATGCGCGTGCGTCGCGGCCAGGCGATAGGGGCCGGACAGCCGATCGGCCTGTCCGGCAACAGCGGCTACAGCAGTGCCCCGCACCTGCACTTCGTGGTGCAGGTCAACCGCGGCATGGGCCTGCACTCGGTGCCGGTGCGCATCTTCGCCGAGCAGGGCCAGCTGCAGTTCGCCCGCCAGGGCGAGGCCGAAGGCGGTACCGGGCGCTGACCGCCCCTGGCCGGTATAATCGGGCGCTTATCTCTTTGAAAAGCGCCCCGGGCGGGCGCCACTGCCATGTCCGAAGTCGCCAACGAAGCGTCGCGTCGCCGCACCTTCGCCATCATTTCCCACCCTGACGCCGGCAAGACCACGCTGACCGAAAAGCTGCTGCTGTTCGGAGGCGCGATCCAGATGGCCGGTTCGGTCAAGGGCCGCAAGGCCGCCCGCCACGCCACGTCCGACTGGATGGCGCTGGAAAAGGAGCGCGGCATCTCCGTCACCTCCTCGGTGATGCAGTTCCCGTACGAAGGCAAGATCGTCAACCTGCTCGACACCCCCGGCCACGCCGACTTCGGCGAAGACACCTACCGCGTGCTGACCGCGGTGGACTCGGCGCTGATGGTGATCGACGTGGCCAAGGGCGTGGAAGAGCGCACCATCAAGCTGATGGAAGTCTGCCGCCTGCGCGACACCCCGATCATGACCTTCATCAACAAGCTCGACCGCGAGGGCAAGGACCCGATCGAGCTGCTGGATGAAGTGGAAACCGTGCTCGGCATCCAGTGCGCGCCGGTCACCTGGCCGATCGGCATGGGCCAGCGCCTGAAGGGCGTGGTCCACCTGCTGACCGGCGAAGTGCACCTGTACGAACCGGGCCGCAACTTCACCCGCCAGGACTCGACCATCTTCCCGTCCATCGATGCCCCGGGCCTGGCCGAGAAGATCGGTGCACAGATGCTGGCCGACCTGCGCGACGAACTGGAACTGGTGCAGGGCGCCAGCCACCCGTTCGACCTGGACGCCTACCGCGCCGGCAAGCAGACCCCGGTGTTCTTCGGGTCCGGCGTGAACAATTTCGGCGTGCAGCCGCTGCTGGACTTCTTCGTCGAGCACGCACCGTCGCCGCAGGCGCGCTCCACCACCGGCCGCGAGATCGCCCCGGAAGAAAACAAGCTGACCGGCTTCGTGTTCAAGATCCAGGCCAACATGGACCCGCAGCACCGCGACCGCGTGGCCTTCATGCGGGTCTGCTCGGGCCGTTTCAGCGCTGGCATGAAGACCTTCCACGTGCGTACCGGCAAGGAAATGAAGCTGGCCAACGCGCTGACCTTCATGGCCAGCGACCGCGAGATCGCCGCCGAGGCGTGGCCGGGCGATGTGATCGGTATCCACAACCACGGCACCATCTCCATCGGCGACACCTTCACCGAAGGCGAAGCGGTGACCTTCACCGGCATCCCCAACTTCGCCCCGGAACTGTTCCGCCGCGCCCGCCTGCGCGATCCGCTCAAGCTCAAGCAGCTGCAGAAGGGCCTGGCCCAGCTGTCCGAGGAAGGCGCGACCCAGTTCTTCCGCCCGCTCACCAGCAACGACCTGATCCTGGGTGCCGTCGGCGTGCTGCAGTTCGACGTGGCCGCCTACCGCCTGAAGGATGAGTACGGTGTGGAAGCCACCTTCGAGCCGGTCAGCGTGACCACGGCGCGTTGGGTCCACTGCAGCAACGAGAAGAAGCTGGAAGAGTTCCGCGAGAAGAACGCGCTGAACCTGGCGCTGGATGCGGCCGGCCACCTGGTCTACCTGGCACCGACCCGGGTCAACCTGCAGCTGGCCCAGGAACGCTCGCCGGACGTGCGCTTCTCGGCCACCCGCGAAGCAGCGCATACCGTTTCGGTAGGCTGATGCCACGGGGTCGGATCCCTTTCCGGCAGGAAAGAGCTCTGACCCCAGCCGTCGCGGGCGGTTCATCCACGCAACACAGGGATTCACCGACCATACGGTGACGGGCGTGCACATGTCGCCCATCGCGGCGATGATAGGGGGGTGCGGGTCCCCCTCCCCGCGAACGATGCCTACGTCATGTCCACGACTTCCGTTGCTTCGATCCGCGAAGAAATCGCCAGCGCCCTGACCCACGGCCTCGGTGCCGTGTTCGCGCTGGGTGCCGGCGCGGTGCTGATCACCCTGGCCGCCATCTACAGCGATGGCTGGCAGCTGGCCGGTGCCATCGTGTTCGGCATCGCGCTGCTGCTGCTGTACACCGCCTCCACCCTCTACCACGCCATCCAGCACCCGGTCGCCAAGGGGCGGCTCAAGGTGTTCGACCACTGCGCGATCTACGTGCTGATCGCCGGCACCTACACCCCATTCACCCTGATCGGCCTGCGCGGCCCGTGGGGCTGGGGCCTGTTCGCCGCGATCTGGACCCTGGCCCTGGCCGGCGTGGTGTTCAAGCTGTTCTACACCGGCCGTTTCAAGCGCCTGTCCACCGCCATCTACGTGGCCATGGGCTGGCTGGTGATCGTGGCGGTCAAGCCGATGCTGGCCTCGATCGACGGCTGGACGCTGGGCTGGCTGCTGGCCGGCGGCCTGTCGTACACGCTGGGCACCTATTTCTACCACCGCGAATCGATCCCCTATTCGCATGCGATCTGGCACCTGTTCGTGATCGGTGGCAGCGTCTGCCACTTCGTCGCGGTCACCATGCAGGTGCTGTAGATCCCAGTCCATGTGTGCGTGCACACCGCGCACATGGACGCTTCGCGCCCCGTCCACGATGAGGGAGCAACCATGGCCGCGTGAATGCCGCCGCCTCCCCCGCCGCGCCGCGCACCTCGCGCTGGCGCCTCCGTCGACCCGGCCCACGTGGCCGACGCTGGCTGACCGCCCTGGTCTTTCTGCTGGCGGCGATCCTGGTGCTGATCGCCCTGTGGGACTGGAACTGGTTCAAGGGACCGGTCGAGCGTGCCGTGCAGGCGCGTACCGGCCGTGTGCTGCACATCGGGAACCTTGATGTCGACCTCGGCCGTACCAGTACGATCCGCGCCGATGCGATCACCTTCGCCAATGCAGGCTGGGCGAAGCAGCCGAACATGGCCAGCGCCGACCGCGTCGAGATCGACGTGCGGGTCTGGCCCCTGCTGCGCGGCAGCGTGCAGCTGCCCGAAGTGCGCCTGACCCGGCCGGACGTGCTGCTGGAAACCGCCCCGCGCAAGGGCGAACCGGGCAACTGGGATTTCCTCGGTGACAGCGCCGGCGGGGCAAGCCCGCAGCTCAAACGGCTGCGCATCGATGACGGCCGCCTGCAGTTCCTCGATGCGCTCGGCCGCACCGATATCCGCGTGGACGTGCGCAGCGGCCAGCCGAAGCAGGCCGACGCCGCACCGCCTCTGCTGGTGCAGGGTAAAGGGCACTGGCAGGGCAATCCGTTCACCCTTCGCGGCGGCACCGAATCTCCACTGCAGCTGACCGACAGCGACCACCCGTTCCGCATCCACCTCGACGGCCGCGCCGGCGCCACCCACGCCGTCGCCAGCGGCACATTGACCAACCCCTTCCAGCTGCGTGTGTTCGACCTGCAGTTCGCGCTCAGCGGCCAGGACCTGGCCGACCTCTACCCCTTGCTCGGCATCGCCATTCCGCCGTCCCCGCCCTATGCGTTGAACGGTCGGCTCAAGCGTGACCACAACCTCTGGCGTTATGAGCAGTTCACCGGCAAGGTCGGCGACAGCGACCTCGGCGGCAACCTGCAGTTCGAAGTGGGCGGCGCGCGCCCGCGACTGACGGCCACGCTGGAATCCAAACGCCTGGACTTCGATGACCTGGCCGGCTTCGTCGGTGCGCCACCGAAGACCGGCGGCGGCGAAACCGCCAATGCGCAGCAGAAGGCCGAGGCCGCACGGGTGGCTGCCCGTGCGCGCGTGCTGCCCGACACGCCCTACAACCTCGGCAAGCTGCGTGCGATGGATGCCGACGTGCGCTGGAAGGCCCATCGCATCAACGCGCCCTCGTTGCCGCTTGACGACATGGATGCACACCTGTTGCTGGATGACGGCGTGCTGCGGCTGGACCCACTGAACTTCGGCGTCGCCGGCGGCGACATCCGCAGCACGATCCGCATGGACGCGCGCCAGCCGCAGATCAGTACCGCGCTGAAGGCCAGCGTGCGCGGCGTGCAGCTCGGCCAGTTGTTCCCCGACGCCAAGCTGGCCGAACAGGCCAAGGGCGGCATCGGCGGCGAGGTGGACCTGAGTGGCCGCGGCAATTCGATCGCCGCGATGCTCGGCAGCAGCAACGGCAAGGTCGGCCTGGCGATGGGCCGTGGCCATGTCGGCAACCTGGTGATGGAGCTGGCCGGCCTGGATATCACCGAGTCGCTGAAATTCCTGGTGACCGGCGACAAGCAGATCCCCCTGCGCTGCGCCTTCGCCGACTTCGGCGTGCGCGACGGCCTGATGACCAGCCAGGCGCTGGCGGTGGATACCACCGACACGATCATCATCGGCGAGGGTACGGTCAGCCTGCGCGATGAGACCCTGGACCTGCTGCTGAAACCGCGCCCGAAGGACAAAAGCATCCTGGTGCTGCGCTCGCCATTGCACATCGCCGGCACCTTCAAGGACCCGTCGTTCCGCCCGGACTTCAAGGCGCTGGGCATCCGCGGCGCGGTGGCTCTGGCACTGGGCAGCATCGCCCCGCCGGCGGCATTGCTGGCGACCATCGAACTGGGGCCGGGCAAGGATGCCGACTGCGGCGGGCAGTATGCGAAGTAGGAGCGGGTGTTCGCGGCGCCTCGTTTTTCCGCGCGTAGAGCCGGAGCAAGGCGACAGGCAGGACACGCCGTAAATACGTCCCTGTAGGCTCGGTCGGCGCATCCATGCGCCTCACGGTCCTGCCTGCCGCCTTGCTCCGGCTCCGGACAGTTTCCAGCGCGCGGAACGAGAGCGGAAATTCAAAGTCAAAAGAAAAAAGCAAAGTCAAAAGCGGTTGCCAACCAAGGTTGGCAGCTACCAAAAGCAGATCGCCTGCGACAAAGCTCACCGCGCTCGCGGCAATGTATCCAGAGGCTGAGGGCATGGGCGTGCAGGACCGTTGGCGCCATGGATGGCGCCATCGAGCCTACAGGGATGTACTTGCGGCGTGTCCTGCACGCCCATGCCCTCAGCCTACCGACGTATCAGGAAGGCGCTGCTTTGGCTTTGGCTTTGGCTTTGAGCTTCAAAAAGCGGGCCGGCGGGCCGCAGGCCCGCCAGCGAACAACTCACCCTGCCACGATGTACTGCTGCAGCTGGTCCAGCTCGCGCCGCTGCGCATCGATCACCGACTTCACCAGATCGCCGATGGAGATCACCCCCAGCACCTGCGCGCCCTCGACCACCGGCAAGTGGCGGATGCGGTAGTCGGTCACCAGTTCCAGGCAGTGCTCCACCTTCTCGCCCGGCGACACGGTCACCACCTGCGCCGTCATGATCTCCGCCACCGCGGTATCGCGCGACGAACGATCACGCAGCACGATCTTGCGCGCGTAATCACGCTCGGACAGGATCCCGACCAGCCGCGGCCCGTCCATCACCAGCACCGCACCGATGCCCTTTTCCGCCATCAACCGGATCGCATCGATCACCGCCGCATCCGGCGCGACCGCATGTACTTCAGGAGACTTGCCGTCCAACAGTTGCCGTACCGTCGTCATCTGCCTGCCCTCCGAGGGTGGGTTGCAGGGCCGAGTCTGCCACGGCGGATGCTAGCCACGCGTCAACCAGGTACAACGGCCGCTGCTTGGACTCTTCGTACAGCCGCCCCAGGTACTCGCCGATCAGGCCCAGCGCGATCAGCTGCACCCCACCCAGGAACAGGATCACCGCCATCATCGTCGGCCAACCCGCCACCCGGTCGCCATACAGCGCCGCCTTCACGATCACCCACAGGCCGAACACGAACGCGACCGCTGCGGTTGCCAGGCCCAGGTAGGTGGCGGCTCGCAGCGGCACGGTCGAGAACCCGGTGATGCCTTCAAGGGCGAAATTCCACAGCCGCCACAGGCTGAATTTGCTGGTGCCGGCCACGCGCGCGTGGCGGTGATAGGGCACGGCAATCCGCTTGAAGCCTACCCAGCTGAAAAGCCCCTTCATGAAGCGGTGGCGCTCACGCATCCCGCGCAGGGCGCTCAGCGCGCGCGGCGACAGCAGGCGGAAATCTCCGGTATCAGCCGGAATCGGCGTACGCGACAGGCGGCCCATCACCCGATAGAACACCGCTGCCGTGGCGCGCTTGATCCAGGCCTCGCCATCGCGGGCCATGCGCGTGCCGTAGACATTGTCATGGCCCTCGCGCCAGCGCGCGACGAACTGCGGCACCAGCTCCGGCGGATCCTGGCCGTCGGCATCGAGGATCATCGCAGCACCCTCGTGCACCAGATCCAGGCCTGCGGTCAGCGCCGCCTCCTTGCCGAAGTTGCGCGACAGCTTCAGCGCCGAGACGCGCGCATCGGCCTGGGCCAGCCCGGCGATCACCTCCCAGGTGCGATCGTGGCTGCCGTCATCCACATAGAGGATGTGGCCGTCGATGTCGGGCAGGCCGTCCAGCACCGCGCACAACCGCGGATGCAGCAGCGGCAGTGCCAGGGCCTCGTTGTAGGCGGCGATGACAAAAGTGAGCCGTTCGCGGGTCATGCCCGGATTGTACGTTGCCCGCCGGGCGCACGGCCCGTCGCCTGTCGATCACGCCACGCCTGTCTCAGTCCTCCGACAGGTATGACGCGCCCCCCAGCTGGCGCGCCTGGCGCTGGATCCATGCGGCGCGCCGCTGCACATACGGCCCCGGTGCGGCCGCGTTGTAGCGTCGCGGTGCCGGCAGTACCGCCGCCAGTCGCGCGCTCTCGGCCGGGCTCAGCCGGGCCGCGTCCTTGCCCCAGTATTTCTGCGCTGCCGCCTGCGCGCCGTACACACCATCACCGAATTCGGCGATGTTGACGTACATCTCCAGGATGCGCTCCTTCGGCCACAGCGCCTCGATCAGCACCGTGTACCAGACTTCCAGGCCCTTGCGGATCCAGCTGCGGCCCTGCCACAGGAACAGGTTCTTGGCCACCTGCTGGCTGATCGTGCTGGCGCCGCGCAGGCGCCCGCCCCTGGCGTTGTGGTCGCGGGCCTTTTCGATGGCCTGCAGGTCGAAGCCATTGTGGTCGGGGAAGCGCTGGTCCTCGGCCGCCACCAGCGAGATCGGCAGGCTCGGGGCCATCTGGTCGAGGTCGCGCCACTGGTAATGCAGCCGATAGGACCAGTCGGCCTCGCCCAGCGCCTCGCCATAGCGCCACAGCATCACCGTGGACACCGGCGGGTCGATGAACCGCAGCACCAGCACCTGCAGGCAGCTGAAGGCGGCCAGCAGCACCGGCAGCCACAGCAGCCGCTTCCAGCGCCAGCGTCGCCGGCGCGGCGCGGCCACCACCGCCTCTACCTTGTGCTGCTCTCCCGCTGCCCCCATTACTGGTGCATCCTTCTTCTGTCTGGTTGTCGGCGCATTATCCGGCAACCGCCCCCGTTTACGCGCGATGTGAGCCGATGACCGCCAACTCCGATTCCCTGATCCGTTTCCTGCTCCCCGACGCCGGCGTCCGCGGCGTGCATGTGCGCCTGCAGGCCACCTGGCAGGAAATCCTGTCCCACGCCGCGTACCCGGACGCCGCTGCCGAGCTGCTCGGCGAGGCCTGTGTCGCCTCGGCACTGTTCACCGGCCACACCAAGATCGACGGCCGCCTGTCGGTGCAGCTGCGCAGCAGCACCGCCCTGCGCACCCTGTTCGCCGAATGCACCGCCGCCGGCACCCTGCGCGGCATCGCCCAGCTCAGCGAAGGCGCCGACGCGCCGCGTGACCTGTCCAGCCTCGGCGAGGACGCCATCCTGGCCATCACCATCGAGAACCCCGGCCTGGACCCGCGCGAGCCGCAGCGCTACCAGAGCCTGGTCGCGCTGACCGCGCCGGAACTGGACGAGGCCTTCGAGGACTACTTCCGCCAGTCGGAGCAGCTGCCGACCCGCCTGCTGCTGGCGGCCGACCGCAACGGTGCCGCTGGCCTGCTGCTGCAGAAGCTGCCGGGCGACGAAGGCGACGAGGATGGCTGGGCCCGCGCCAGCGCCTTGTTCGAGACCCTGGGCAAGGCCGAGCTGCTGGCGACCCCGGCCGAGCAGCTGCTGCACCGCCTGTTCCACGAGGAGCGGCCGGAACTGCTGGGCGACAAGCCGCTGTCCTTCGCCTGCTCCTGCTCGCGCGAGCGGGTGGCCGGCATGCTGCAGTCGCTGGGGGAAGAGGAGGCCCGTGCGGCCGCCGAGGACACTGGCGCCGTCGAGGTGCGTTGCGAATTCTGCGGGCGCGAGTATCACTTTCCATTGACGGAGTTCGGCATACTGTTCCACGGCGCCCAGGGGGTTGTACCGGCGCCTGAACGACTTCAGTAAACGGCAGTCTTGTACCTGGGGAGGATCAAGGCTTGTTAAGAATTCATAAACACCCTAGGATCAGGTTCCCGTCCCCACGGGAACTTCCGTTGTCCGTCCCTGTCTGAACTGGTCCGATGCGTACCTACCTGCGTCTACCGCTGGCCCTGCTGATCGCCCTTGGCGCGATCACGGGCGTGCATGCGCAGAGCAAGGACACCCGCACCGTCCTGCCGGTATGGAACAAGGGCAGCGGCAAGGTCGAGGCGCTGCTGTACCTGGAACCGACCGGTGAACAGGCAGCCGGCGCCCGCTGGCATTTCGGCCGCAATTCGCTGGACGCGGCCTTTGGCCTGTCCTCCGGCGATTCGCTGGGCCTGCTCTGCAACAGCAGCAGCGGCACCAGCATCAGCGGCCTGGCCAGCCATTGCATGCTGGCCAGCCTGGGCGACGAGGATGATCTGAACAGCCGTCGTTTCAGCGGTACCGCCGCGCTGAACCGGGGCAACAGCCGCCTTGGCATCACCGCCGGCACCGGCCGTGAAACCCTGCCCGCCTGGTTGTCGGGCCCGAACAAGACACCCTCGCTGCGCGCCGAGCAGAACGATCTGACCGTGTTCGCGCAGAAGAACATCGGTCGCGAAGGCTTCGTCTCCATTGCCGGTACCTACGCCAAGGCGCGCCTGGTTCCGCTGGCCGACGCCTCGCCGGCCATCGTCGACCGCTGGGACAGCAAGAGCCTGAGCATCGGCGCCGGTTACGGCAACTTCACCGGCAGCATCATCGGCCGCGTGGTCGACGTCCCGGGCAAGCCCGGCAAGTGGGAAGGCCTGGGCATCGGCCTGACCTGGCGTACCCCGTGGTCCGGCCAGCTCACCGTCGGCGCCGAGAATGTGATCAGCCGCGGCAAGAATCCGTTCTCCCCGCGCAACGAAAGCAACGACGACGGCACCGTGCCGTATGTGCGTTACGAACAGGATCTCTGATCCCGGTAAACAGGCTCAGCAACGATATTCCCAAAGGCGCCGAAAGGCGCCTTTTGCATAAGCATGCCTGCTACGCACTTACGTAATCGGTATCGCCACTGGGCGATGAAACAGTGCGCATCGACATAGTGAGATACATTTCAATCGAAACTTTTTTCATCATTCTGCGTTAACAAACGAGGCAGAACGTCATGCCCATACCAGCAACCTTTTGATTGGCATGGAGAAAGCGCATTTTTACCAAAATCACAGACTTGATTAACACAGCTTTAATTCTTGGCGAACGCCCGTTACTATCGGGTCAGCCTCGCGATTTGGGAGCGCTTTTTCGCTCCCCCGCCGGGCATTAACCCCAGCCAAGATTTCTTGGAGAGAGAGAGAGCCAATGAAACTCAAGTCCAGCCAGCTGCGTGACGCAGTTGTGATCGCGCTTGTCGCCGGTGCCACCACCGCGACGGCCCACGCCCAGGAAGCCACCAACCTCGACCGTATCGAGGTCACCGGTTCGCGCATCCGTCAGGTCGATACCGAAACCGCCCAGCCCGTCCTGAGCATCAGCCGCGCTTCGATCGAGAAGAGCGGCTTCAAGACGGTTGCCGACGTCCTGCAGAACATCTCTGCCGCCGGCAGCCCGGCCATCAGCCGTTCCGAGCCGCTGTCCTCCGGTGAAGCCGTCGGTGGCTTCTACATCGACCTGCGCAACCTCGGTGCCGAACGCACGCTGGTGCTGGTCGACGGCAAGCGCCTCGGCGCCAGCGTCAGTGGCCTGCAGGACGTGTCGCAGATTCCGTCCTCCATCGTCGAACGCATCGACGTGCTGAAGGACGGCGCCTCGTCGATCTACGGCTCCGACGCGATTGCCGGCGTGATCAACATCATCACCCGCAAGAACTTCCAGGGCCTGGAAGCCAATGCCTACGTCGGCCAGTACGGCGAAGGCGATGGCCAGAAGAGCAGCTTCGACTTCGTGGCCGGCTTCACCGGTGATCGTGGTTCGGTCACCATCGGCGCCGAATACGCCGAAGAAAAGGCCGTCTGGGCCAAGGATCGCTGGTTCAGTAAGTCCCAGCGCACCAACCGCCACCCCGACCGCGGTTGGACCTCGGTCAGTCAGTGGGGCGCGCTCTATGATCTGAATGATGAAGAAGCACCGCTGCTGACGCTGAACCGTGGCGGAAATCCGTTCGATCCGAACGCCTATCACGAGACCGACCTCACCCCGATCACCGGTGACGTCAGCAACTCGAACGAGCAGATGCACCTGCTGACGCCGACCAAGCGTCGCTCGGTGTTCGCAAACGTGCAGTACGACCTGACCGACAACATCCGCTTCGTCTCCGACCTGCTGTACACCCGTCGCGAGTCGCAGGCCCAGGTCGCCGGTTATCCGCTGCAGTCGGCCGACTACGAGCGCCAGCTGGGTACCGTGCTCTCGCAGGACAGCTACTACAACCCGTTCGGCACCGACATGGGCTTCATCCGCCGTGGCTGGGAAGTGCCGCGCCTGTCGACCAACAAGCTGACCACCTTCCGCTTCACTGGCGCCCTGCAGGGCAGCTTCCAGTTCAATGACAAGTACTTCGACTGGGAAGCCGGCTACATCTACCAGAATTCGGAGAACCTGCAGACCCAGACCGGCAACTACAACATGCTGGCGGTCACCCAGGCCACCGGTGCGTCGTTCCTCAACCCGGCCACCGGCCGCGTCGAGTGCGGCACAGCCGCCGGCCTGGCCGCAGGCACCAACCCGATCTATGGCCCGGGCCCGGGCGGCTGCATTCCGTGGAATCCGGCCATTCCGTACGGACGTACCGGCGACGGCGGCCTGACCGGCAATCCTGCCCTGCAGCAGTTCCTGTTCCCGACCACCAAGAACACCGGTGAAGTCACCACCAAGACCTACTACGCGAACATCGCCGGCAGCCTGTTCACCCTGCCCGCCGGCGACCTGGGCTTCGCACTGGGTTACGAGTACCGCGAAGACAAGGGCACCTACGTTCCGGATGCGCTGTCGCAGTCGGGCTACTCGACCGATCTGGCCGCCGGCCCGACCGGTGGTGGCTACAACGTCAACGAAGTCTATCTGGAGCTGAACGTTCCGATCCTGGCTGACCTGCCGGGTGCCAAGGAACTGAGCTTCAACGCCGCATCGCGCTACTCGAAGTACAACACCTTCGGCAACACCACCAACAACAAGTTCGGCCTGAAGTGGAAGCCGATCGACCAGCTGCTGGTGCGTGCAACCTACGCCGAAGGCTTCCGCGCGCCGACCATCGACAACCTGTACGGCGGCAGCTCGCAGACCTTCGCCTACTTCACCGATCCGTGCGATACCGATTTCGGTCTGGCTGCCAGCGATCCGGCCACCGCCCAGCGTTGCGCCGCCGCCCTGGGCGCACTGGCCCCGAATTTCCGCCAGCTGAAGCAGGGTTACGTCCCGGCGGAAGGCCAGGATGAGCAGAGCCCGGTGCCGTTCAACGCCGTCTCCAACCCGAACCTGACTCCGGAAAAGTCCAAGTCCAAGACCGTCGGCCTGGTGTGGAGCCCGACCTTCGCCCAGGGCCTGAACATGAGCCTGGACTGGTGGAACATCAAGATCACCAACACCATCGTCACCGACGATCCGACCACCCAGCTCAACGACTGCTACGTGCTCGGCATCGCCGACCGCTGCAACTCGTTCACCCGCGACGCAACCCGCGGCATCGTGACGAACCTGACGTACGCACCGCGTAATGCCGGTTACCAGGAAACCGAAGGCTTCGACTTCGATGTGGCCTATCGCTTCGAAACCAGCAGCTGGGGCAGCTTCAACGCCAACCTGCAGAACACCTACGTCAGCAAGAACGTGCTGAAGACCACCAATGCCGAGTCGGTTCCGGTGTCGGTGCTCAATGGCTTCAGCAGCAACTTCCGCCTGCGTTCGAACCTGGTGCTGGGCTGGGAATATGGCGATTGGGGCATCACCTGGGGTACCCGTTACTTCTCCAGCGTGAAGGAACAGTGCTACTTCTCGACCGAGTGCAGCCTGCCTGACTTCGGCTCGCCGGATCCGGCACGCAACCAGCCGATGAACCGCCGTGGCGCCACCACCTTCCACGACGTCCAGGTCTCCTGGAACGCACCGTGGAATGCAACCATCGCCGTGGGCGCGCGTAACGTGTTCGACCATTACGGCCCGCAGATGTACTCGGCACCGAACTCGCAGTACTCCTACTACGGTGGTTACGACATCGGTCGCTTCATGTACATGCAGTACAAGCAGAAGTTCTGATCGGCAGCCTGATCAGCTGATGCAGCAACGGCCCCGCAAGGGGCCGTTGTTCTTTGTGCCGCATGGAAACAGCTGGCCAGCGCGCAACAAAAAAGGCCGCGGCATCGCCGCGGCCTTGCTTCGACATCATTCCCTGGCGCTCATCCGTTCGGAATCAGCGTCTCGATCAGATGCTCGACGTACGCCTCGAAATCCTCGCGCGCCTGCTTGGGTTGCTGCAGCTGCAACGACAACTGCAGGAAGCCGACATAGGCGGCGTAGGCAAGACGTGCGCGATGACGCGCATCGGTCGAGCTGAGCCCGGCCTGGCGGAACGAGGCGACCAGATAATCAAGGCGGCGCTGCGAGACGCGGTCGATCACCGGCCGCACCATCGGATGATCCAGTGCCTTCAGCAGCTCGCTGTAGATGATGTGCGGCTGCACTTCATGCGCCACCATCTGGAACAGCTGGCGCAGGCGCACGCGCGGATCCGGCACGTCTTCCAGGCTGCCGAACACCTGTTCCTGTTCGAACAGTTCCCAGCGTTCCAGCGCCGCCTGCAGCAAGGCATCGCGCGAAGGGAAATGCCAATAGAAACTGCCCTTGGTGACGCCGAGCCGCCGTGCCAGCGGCTCCACCGCGACGGCGCCGACACCTTGTTCAGCAATCAGATCGAGGGCCGCCTGGGCCCAGTCTTCGGCACTCAGGCGGCTGTTGCGGCCGGCGCGCGGTTCGCCGGCGGAAGCGTCAGGTTGATTCATGGGCTGATTTAACCATACGCCGGGGTTCGTTGCAGTACGCGGTTGCGGTCGAAACCGTCGCAGATCCCTCGGGAGGGTCAATTCAGGCGCGTTCCGCAGCGCACCATACCGTGCAGTATTGACTTCCCCCCGAAGCGATCCATACTAGCAAGTATGGTTACGTCCCCACCTCCCGCTGCGTTCCATGACCTGCGCCTGGACGCCGCCCATGGCGCCCGCCTGGCAGCCACCGCCAGCGACCATGGCCGGCGCGGCCGGGTGCTGTTCGCGCATGGCTTCGGCCAGACCCGCCACGCCTGGAATGCCACCGCCCGCGCACTGAACGCGGCCGGCCTGCAGACGCTGGCCTATGACGCCCGCGGCCACGGCGATTCGGACTGGAATGCCGCCGACCTGCCCTATCACGGCGAACAGTTCGCCGATGACCTGATCGTGCTGGCCGGCGAGCAGCCGCGCCCGCCGGTACTGGTTGCAGCATCGATGGGCGGGCTGTTCGGCCTGCTGGCCGAATCACGCTGGCCGGGCCTGTTCTCGGCGATGGTGCTGGTCGACATCACCCCGCGCTGGGACACCGCCGGCGTCGAGCGCATCCTGGCCTTCATGACCGCCCATCCCGACGGCTTCGCCTCGCTGACCCAGGCCGCCGACGTGATCTCGGCGTACATGCCGCACCGTCCGCGCAAATCCGAGCAGTCGCTGCGTGCCCTGCTGCGCGAGGACGGCCACGGCCGCTGGCGCTGGCATTGGGACCCGCGCCTGGTGGCCGAGCTGGCCCGCGACAGCGAACAGCACCAGGATGCGCTGGCCGAGGCCGCGCGCCAGGTGAAGTGCCCGCTGCTGCTGGTCAGCGGCGGACGCAGTGACCTGGTCACGCCGCAGACCGTGGCCGAATTCCTGGCGTTGGCGCCGCATGCGCGCCATGTACAGCTGCCGCAGGCCACGCACATGGTCGCCGGCGATGACAACGACGCCTTTACCGCTACTGTGTTGGACTATCTGGACGTGTTGCCCGCAGCGGACGCTGCGGCTTCGTCCGCCACAAACGAGCACGTCACCGGAGCACGCTCATGAGCATCGTTCTTCCCTTCCTCGCCCTGCTGCTGGCAGGCGCGTTCGTCGCCTACCACCGCATGCGGCTGGTTACCTGGACGCTGATCAGCGTGGCCCTGCTGGCCGCCTGCTGGTTCATTCCCTACGTCAACCAGACCGCCACGATCGTCGCGGCCGCTGTGTTGGCCGTCATCGCCGTGCCGCTGCTGCTGCCGTTCATCCGCAAGCCGCTGCTGACCGGCCCGATGATGAAGGTGTTCCGCAAGGTGCTGCCGCCGCTGTCGCAGACCGAGCGCATCGCGCTGGAAACCGGTTCGGTCGGTTTCGAGGGCGAACTGTTCACCGGTGATCCGGACTGGAACATCCTGCTGAACTATCCCAAGCCGCAGCTGACCGCCGAAGAACAGGCCTTCCTTGATGGCCCGGTGGAAGAGCTGTGCACGATGGTCAACGACTGGGAAATCACCCATGTCCACGCCGACCTGCCGCCGGAACTGTGGGCCTTCATCAAGAAGAACAAGTTCTTCGGCATGATCATCCCGAAGGAATATGGCGGCCTGGGCTTCTCCGCGCTGGCTCACCACAAGGTCATCCAGAAGCTGGCCTCGGTGTCCTCGGTGGTCAGCTCCACCGTCGGCGTGCCCAACTCGCTGGGCCCGGGTGAACTGCTGGTGCATTACGGCACCCAGGAACAGAAGGACCAGTACCTGCCGCGCCTGGCCGATGGCCGCGAAGTTCCCTGCTTCGGCCTGACCGGTCCGTTCGCCGGCTCCGACGCCACCTCGATCCCGGACTACGGCATCGTCTGCAAGGGCGAGTGGAACGGCGAGCAGGTGCTCGGCGTCAAGCTGACCTTCGACAAGCGCTACATCACCCTGGCCCCGGTCGCTTCGCTGATCGGCCTGGCCTTCCGCATGTACGACCCGGATGGCCTGATCGGCGAAACCCGCGACATCGGCATCACCCTGGGCCTGCTGCCGCGCGACACCGCCGGCGTTGAAATCGGCCGTCGCCACTTCCCGCTGAACTCGACCTTCCAGAACGGTCCGATCCGCGGCAAGGACGTGTTCATCCCGCTGACCCAGCTGATCGGTGGCGCTGCCATGGCCGGCAAGGGCTGGAACATGCTCAACGAGTGCCTGGCCGTGGGTCGCTCGATCACCCTGCCGTCCACCGCCAGCGGCGGTGCCAAGGCCGGTGCTGCGGTGACCGGCGCCTATGCGCGCATCCGCAAGCAGTTCGGCCTGTCGGTCGGCCGCTTCGAGGGCGTGGAAGAAGCGCTGGCCCGCATCGGCGGCAAGGCCTACAAGATCAGCGCACTGTCGCAGGCCACCGCCGCCGCGGTCGATCGTGGTGACGTGCCGTCGGTGCCGTCGGCGATCGCCAAGTATCACTGCACCAACATGAGTCGCGAAGTGATCTCGGACATGATGGACGTGATCGGCGGCAAGGGCATCATCCTGGGGCCGCGCAACTTCGCCGGCCGCAGCTGGCAGGCCGCGCCGATCGCGATCACCGTGGAAGGCGCCAACATCATGACCCGCAGCCTGCTGATCTTCGGCCAGGGTGCGATCCTCTGCCACCCGTGGGTGCTGAAGGAAATGAAGGCCGCGCAGGATCCGGATACCCGTGCCGGCCTGCAGGACTTCGACCGCAGCCTGTTCGGCCACATCCGCTTCGGCATCTCCAATGCCGTGCGTTCGTTCTGGTTCGGCCTGACCGGCGCGCGCTTCGGTGCCGCCCCGGGCGATGCCTATACCCGCCGCTACTTCCGCAAGCTGGACCGCTACTCGGCCAACCTGGCGCTGATGGCCGACATCTCGATGATGACCCTCGGCGGCAAGCTGAAGTTCAAGGAATCGCTGTCCGGCCGCCTGGGCGATGTGCTGAGCCACGTCTACATGACCAGCGCCATGCTCAAGCGCTACCACGACGAAGGCGCACCGCAGGCCGACCAGCCGCTGCTGGCGTGGGCCTTCCATGACAGCGTGCACAAGATCGAAGAGTCGCTGTCGGCCGCACTGCGCAACTTTCCGATCCGTCCGATCGGCTGGCTGATGTGGGCGCTGATCTTCCCGCTGGGCCGTCGCGCCGAGGCTCCGGGAGATCGCCTGAGCCGCCGTGTCGCCGCCCTGCTGATGGCGCCGAATGAAGCCCGCGACCGTCTGGCCAGTGGCGTGTTCCTGACCCCGTGCGAGAACAACCCGGGCGGCCGCATCAACAGCTACCTGAGCAAGGCGATCATGGCCGAGCCGGTGGAGCGCAAGTTCCTGAAGGCACTGAAGAGCAAGGGCATCGAGGCGCTGGACTTCAAGGCGCAGCTGGACGAAGCCGTGGCCGAGGGCGTGATCACCCAGGACGAGCGCAGCCTGCTGGAAGAGCTGCGTACGCTGACCCTGGACACCATCACCGTGGACGACTTCGACACCCACGAACTGCGCGCGGCCAGCTACTACGACCGCCAGCACAAGGATCCGCATTCGCAGGCGGCCTGATCGCCCGCGAAACGCGCTGCCTCGACGGCGGGCCTCGGCCCGCCGTCGCTTTATCCGCCGACCGGAATACCCCTCATGTCCACGCCCCTGCTCTCGCTCTACCACCGCCTGCAGCGCTGGCCCGCGGGCAACTGGCTGTTCTCGCGCGCGGTGTGCTTCAAGGCGCCCTACTTCGCCAGCATCGCGCCGCGCATCACCCGCCTGGAGCACGGCCGCTGCGAAGGCACGCTGGCCGACCGCCGCAGGGTGCGCAACCACATCGGCACGGTGCACGCGATCGCGATGTGCAACCTGGCCGAACTGACCGCCGGGTTGATGGTCGACGCGTCGCTGCCAAAGGGCATGCGTTGGATCCCGAAGGGGATGCAGGTGCAGTACCTGGCCAAGGCACGCGGCACGCTGCAGGCGGTGGCGCTGCCGGCACAGCCGATTGTCGTCGCGGCCGAGGGCTATGCGCTGCCGGTGACAGTGAGCGTGCGCGACCGTGCGGGCAACGAGGTGTTCAGCGCGGTCATCGACATGTGGATGTCGCCGGCGAAGTGAGGTTCCCGCGAACGGCGCAGCCCCTCGTGGGTGGACGGCGAAAGCGGTTTATCGGTTGGGCCGGAGGGATGGGTCCATGCGGGGACGCCGCAAGTACGTCCCTGTAGGCTTAGCCGCGCCATCCATGGCGCGGATACCCCGCCCGGCCCCACCCCTCCGGCCTCGGACAGATCACTGCGGCGTCCAGCCACGGAAGAGAAAAAAGAAGAGCAACAGCAAAAGCGGCCCACCGGCCGCTTTTTGCTGTTGCTGTTGCTGTTGCTCTTGATCTTCTTTTTCTTCTCCGTGGGCTGGCCGCGCACGGAAACTGTCAGGGGCCGGGCGGGTTGGGTTCGCGGGGGTGTCCGCGGCATGGATGCCGCGGCCAAGCCCACAGGGACGTACTTGCGGCGTCCCCCGCGAACCCAACCCGCCCGGCCAACCCCATGACAAGCTTCACGCGACCAACCCACGAGGGGCTGCGCCGTTGGCTGGAAACTACGCTACCGCGCGAAACACCAACGCCAGGATCGCAGGCACCGCCTGGATCATGAAAATGCGGCGGCTCACGCTGTAGGCGCCATAGCACCCGGCCACCACCACGCAGGCCAGCGAGAACGTCACCAGCACCGGTTGCTCGATCACCAGCCCCACCACGATGCCCGCCGCCAGGAAGCCGTTGTACAGGCCCTGGTTGGCCGCCAGCACGCGCGTGGTCTCGGCCTTCTCCGGCGTGTTGCGGAAGGTCTTCAGGCCCAGCGGGCGGGTCCACAGGAACATCTCCAGCACCAGGAAGTACAGGTGAAGCACCGCGACCAGTACGGTCAGCAGCAGCGCGATCAGCGACATCGTTTCTCTCCTCGGGAAGATGGGGCCGCGTCAGCGGTCGCGCGGCAGTTTCTTTTCTTCGCGCAGCACGCCGAACGCAGCCAGGGTCATGAAGCCGGCCACCAGCACGCCGCCGATGAACACCACGTGCGAACCGAACAGGGTCAGCGCCTTGTGGACCCAGGTGAAACCCAGGTCCGCGCCGCGGTACACCACGGTATCGATCGCCGCGCCGGCCTTGTAGCGCCACTGCCGGTCCACGCGCGTGTAGATCGTCTCGCGTGCCGGCTTGGCCAGTGCGAACTCGCTGGCGCGGGTCATCACCTGCACCACTGCGACCATCAACGGCATCGGCGAGGCTGCCAGCACCGAGAAGCCGATCAGGATCGCGAACCCGGGAATCAGCAGCGCCGGCGCGATGCCATGGCGTGACAACAGCCAGCGGGTCAGGCCCACCTGCATCAGCAGCGCCAATGCATTCACTGCCAGATCGATGCGCGAGAAGAACGCGGTACTGGCCGCCGGGTCGGTGAAGGACGCGCGCACGATGCTGGCCTGCTGGTTGTACAGCAGCGTGCCGACGCCCACGCCGAACACCACCATCACCGCCAGCCAACGCAGCAGCGGCTCGCGCACGATCAGTTTCAGGCCGTCGAGCACGCTGCCGCCCATCGGCTGCTCGCCGGAGACCAGTTGCTGTTCGCGCTCGCGCAGCACCGCCCAGTGACGCAGCCGCCAGATGCACAGCAGGCACACGACCAGGAACCCTGCCGAGACCAGCATCAGGTTGGCGATGCCCACGCGCTGCACCAGCGCACTGGTGATCAACGGGCCCAGGAAGGCACCGAGGGTACCGGCGGCGCCGATGTAGCCGTAGTAGGCACGCGCCTGCGCATTGGAGAACACATCGGCCATGAAGCTCCAGAACACCGCCACCGCAAACAGGTTGAACACCATGACCCAGAAGAAGAAGGCCATGCCCCGGCCGGGTATGCCGCTGTCGAACAGCACGTAGAACCCCAGCAGGGTGACGATGAAGAAGCCATACACCGCCGGCAGGAACACCCGCCGCGGGAAGCGGCTGACCAGCCAGCCGTACACCGGCTGCAGCGCCAGCATGATCACGAACACGCAGGAGAACAGGAACTGCAGGACGAAGTCCTTCAACGCGACGCCGTGGCTGGCGAACCAGGCGATCAGCACGGGCGGGAACACCGTTTCCAGGTCCGCCGAGGCGGCCATGGCCTCACGCACCGGGCGCAGCACGTAGTAGCCGCTGAGCAGGCAGAAGAAGTACAGGAACGACCACCACAGCGCCGGCGACTCGCGCAGCGCCGCCGTCAGGCCTCGCAGCGGCCCCTTGCCCGGTGCAGCGCTCACGCAGCGCCCCTCGCCCACAGACGGCGGTTGGACAGCAGCATGGCAGGCTCCGGGGCAGTGAAGCGCGTACGTTAGCCAATGCACCGCAACATCGCCAGCGTGACGCGCCCCCGCGCCTGCGGATGGGCACGACGACCGGCCGGGATGACACGTTCCGATACACACTTTCGGGGCGTCAAAATTCCAACTTTTTCAACAAGATGCGCATTCATCTTCGCTTTGTTTGTGCACAGGGGAAAAGCGGCGCTAGAATCGCCATCAGCAGTCGCGCACGGGTCCAACCGATGAAAAAGAACAGCCTGCGTCGTCCGATCCGTTCGGCGGCCACCGGTTTGCTGGGCATGTTGATGCCCGTTGCCTTGTCCACCACCGCGCAGACACCGCCGGCATTGCCGCCGATGCCGACCAACATCGAATCCGCGACGGCTCCCACCGTCGCCCACACCCAGCCTGCGGCCTACCGCACCGGCCTGGTGCCGCACGTCCAGGCGCCGGCGGCTGGCTTCAACGTCGCCAACATCGAATCGATGGCGCAGCAGCTGACCTATGGCGAGCGCGTGCCAGGCATGGCGGTGGCGATCGTGCAGGGCGGCCGCATCCTCAGCGCGCGCGGCTATGGCGTCACCGACGTCAACAACCCGCTGCCGGTCGATGCGCACACCGTGTTCCGCCTGGCCTCGCTGTCCAAGGCCTTCGCCGGCACCATGGCCGGCCTGCTGGTCAACGACGGCACGCTGCGCTGGGACAGCAAGGTCACCGATTACGTGCCGGGCTTCCGCTTGAACTCGCCGGAAGCCACCGATCGCCTGACCGTGGCCGACGTGCTCAGCCATCGCGTCGGCCTGCCGTACAACGCCTACGACCGCGACATCGAAGGCAACGCCGAGTACTACTCGCTGACCCAGAAGCTGGCCAACACCAGCCTGAAGTGCCTGCCGGGCGACTGCTACGCCTACCAGAACGTGGCCTTCAGCCTGATCGGCGACGTCGTCTATGCGGCCTCCGGCAGCTTCTACGAGCAGTCGGTCGAGCGCCGCATCTTCAAGCCACTGGGCATGAACGATGCCAGCCTCGGCCTGGCCGGCATCCAGGCCAGCTCGCGCTGGGCGCGCCCACACGTGCGCAGCCGTAACGGCTGGGTTTCGCTGACGCCGAAGCCGACCTACTACCGCGTTGCTCCGGCGGCCGGCGTCAACGCCAGCGCCAGCGACATGGCGCAGTGGCTGCTGGCCCACACCGGCCATCGCCCCGACGTACTGCCGGCCCCCCTGCTGGCCACCCTGCATTCGAGCCTGATCAACACCCCCGGCGAGATGCGTTCGGGCTGGCGCCGCGAGCGCCTGCATTCGGCCGGCTACGCACTGGGCTGGCGTACCTTCGACTACGCCGGCCACGACGTGGTGTTCCATGCCGGTGCCGTGCAGGGCTATCGCGGCCTGGTCGCACTGGTGCCGGAACGCGATCTCGGCATCGCCATCCTCTGGAATGGCGAAAGCGGCCTGCCCAGCGGCCTGCTGCCGACCGTGCTCGACTCCGCGCTCGGCCTGCCGGCGCAGCGCTGGCTGGACGTGGACACTGACTTCGGCAGCGACAACCTGATGGCCGAGGGCGCCAGCCCGGCGCAGCAGGACAAGCGCAAGGGCAAGGGCGCCTCGGGCAATCGCGCGGTGGCTTCGCCGCGCTGATCAGCCGGGCTCGACAGTGAGCATGAAGGGCGGCCTGCGGGCCGCCCTTTTTGTTGGCCGTTGTAGCGTCGAGCCCTGCTCGACTGTTCGTGCAAAGCAGTCGAGCACGGCTCGACTCTACAGACACGAAGAAGCAGTCGAGCACGGCTCGACGCTACACATGCGGAACTAGTGCGCGAAGTAGTGCATGCCGCCGTCCACCGGAATCACCGCACCGGTGATGTAGGCGGC
This sequence comes from Stenotrophomonas sp. S4, assembly GCF_054187805.2. Lineage (NCBI taxonomy): Bacteria > Pseudomonadati > Pseudomonadota > Gammaproteobacteria > Lysobacterales > Lysobacteraceae > Stenotrophomonas > Stenotrophomonas sp. S4. The sequence goes on from NZ_CM196188.1 coordinate 3,609,690, forward strand.
CAGCGGCGAGGCCAGGAACGCCACCAGCGGCGCCACTTCCTCCGGTTCACCGAAGCGTCCGATCGGGATGTTGCGGGCGATGAACGCGCGTCGGCTTTCCTCGGAGGGGTGCAGGCGGTCCAGGATCTGCGCGCTGTTGATGCGCCCCGGTGCAATCGCGTTCACCGTGATGCCCTGCCCGGCCACCTCCGACGACAGGCCCTTGCTCCACAGGTGCAATGCCGCCTTCGCCGCGGTGGCAGCGTTCACCGCCCGCGGTTCCATCGAACCGCTGAAATTGATCACCCGTCCCCAAGCCTGCGCCTGCATGCCGGGCAACAGCGCCTGGGTCAGCCGTCGCGCGGCGGAGAAGTTCAGGGCGATCGCTTCCTCCCAGATATCGTCATCGGCATCGACCGTGGTCGGCCGGGAACCGCCTGCGGCATTGACCAGGATGTCGACACGTTGCAATGCCTCTCGGGATGCGTCCGCGATGCGCCGGACGTCGCCGGCAACCGTGACATCGCCAGCCACGATGACAGGTGTGGCGCCGCCTTCGGCTTCGATCCGTGCCGCCAACGCCTGCAGGGGTGCCTGCTGACGCGAGGTGATGGCAACGCGCACGCCCTGGGCCGCCAGCTGCCTGGCGACGGCAGCACCGATGCCACTGGCCGCGCCCGTCACCAACGCGGTACGGCCTGCAAGATTCAAGTCCATGGTGTTCTCCTGTCAGCATGGCCGGCACATCCGGCCCCTGCACGACATGCTGTTTGATCACCCCTGATTGATAAACTCCGCGCAGGTTTCAGCATTCAACACCCGGGGTGTCAGATGAACCTGCTGGAAAGCATGCAGGTCTACGTGCTGATCGTGGACAAGGGCAGCCTCAGTGCCGCAGCCGCGGCGATGGACATCTCGGCGACGATGGCCGGCAAGCACCTGCGAGCATTGGAAGCACGGCTGGGCATGCAGCTGTTGAGCCGTACCACGCGCCGCCAGCACATGACGCCGTTCGGCGAGGACTACTACACCCGCTGCCGGGAGATCCTGCGCCTGGTGGATGAAACCGACGCGCAGGCGCAGCACCAGCACCTGGCACCGGCGGGCACGCTGCGCATCAGTGCACCGGTGATCTTCGGCACGCATGCGCTGGTACCGGCACTGGCCGAGTACATGGCGCGCCATCCGGATGTCCGGGTCGACGCCACGCTGACCGATCGTGTGGTCGACCTTGCAGAAGAGGGCTTCGAAGCGGCGCTTCGGATCGGCACGCTGGCCGACAGCAGCATGCTGGTGGCGCGTGCGCTGACCCCTTATCGCCTGATGATGTGCGCCTCGCCGGCGTACCTGGCCAGGCATGGCACGCCACTCAGCGTGCAGGCACTTGCCGGCCATCAATGCCTGTCGTTCGAACCCAGCGCACTTGCACAGTGGCTGCAGGCCGATGCTGGCGGGCTCGACCGCGTGCCCGATGGCAGGCTGCAGATCAACAATGGCGAAGCCCTGCGTTCGGCGGCGCTGCAAGGTCTGGGCATCGTCCTGCAATCGACGCTGCTGCTGGCCGCCGATGTCGAGGCGGGCCGCCTGGTGCAGCTGCTGCCAGAACACGGCCAGGCCGGTCGGCCGATGCACGTGGTCTATGCGCACGACCGTTACCACTCCACCCGCCTGCGCAGCTTCCTCGACTTCCTGGTGGAGCGCTTTCCAGCGGCGCCGCAGGGCTAGCGCCGATCGTCAGCAAAACAGTCGAGCCTGGCTCGACGCTACAAACGGCCCATAAAAAAACCCCCTCCCCGCTGGGCAGCCAGGGAAGGGGGTTTCAGGATGCGGCTATCGGGAAGTACTTAGATCAGCGGCGCCGGGGTTGCCGGCAGAGCGACCGGAGCGGCCTTCTTCTTGCGGGCGGCCGGCTTGCGCTTGGCAACCTTCTTCGCTGCCTTCTTCGGGGCAGCCTTCTTGGTGGCCTTCTTCGCGGTCTTCTTTACTGCCTTCTTGGCGGTCTTCTTGACGGCCTTCTTGGCAGTCGCCTTCTTTGCGACCTTCTTGGCCGGCTTGCGGGCCGTAGCCTTCTTGGCAGTCTTCTTGGTGGCCTTCTTGGCTACCTTCTTGACGGCCTTCTTCGCGGTCTTCTTGACGGCCTTCTTGGCAGTGGACTTCTTGGCTACCTTCTTCGCCGCCTTCTTCACTGCCTTCTTCGCAGTGGTCTTCTTGGCGACCTTCTTCGCAGCCTTCTTCACTGCCTTCTTGGCGGTCGCCTTCTTCGCGACCTTCTTCACTGCCTTCTTGGCAGCGGCCTTCTTCGCGACCTTCTTCACCGCTTTCTTGGCGGCGGGCTTCTTCTTCGCAGCTTTCTTGGTTGCCATGGGATGGCTCCTCGTCAGTGATAGGGAGTTGAAACGCCCAGTTGGATCAAACCCGCGGATGCTGCGTGCGGGGACCGCCGGCGCGTCAGGCGCGCCGTTACGGATGCGGCAATGCCCGCCTCGATCGGCGGAGCGGGCATCGGAACGGGAGTTGCCTTGCATTTCTCCGGGGGAAGCGGGGCCATGTCCACCGTCATCAGGGTCGCGGTGGTCTTGAAGGGGCTGCTTCGCATCGGACGATTGATTCTGCGCACTCGGTTGGGCAGGCAAGGTCTGCTGAGGCGAAACCTAATCACGGTTTTTTTTACTGTCAACAACCCCCGCGAAAAATTTTCACATCCGCGCCGTCCCGGGCGCCGCCGGCGCCACCACTCTGCACGGCCTGCAACGACGGCGGAAGCGGCGCGCACGCGCGTTGCCTGCATCGATGCCAATGCAGGCGTTGATCAAAAAACACTTGAAATAAGCACTCCGCGCAGATAGGCGCAGGTTGGGCACAACAGCGCACGCGCAACGTCGATGGTCACCGGCACCGCCGCCAACGCCAGCACAACGGCGCCGCAACGGGGGGCGAAAAGTTTTCACATTCGAACGCTTCGGCGCGGGGCTGAAACGCGGATTTGCGCAAAACTGCGCACGCCCATCGGCACCGTTCGTCTGTCGGCTGATGCCACGCCGAGGGTGCGCAGCGAACCCCGCGTCATGAGTCCGACGCGGTCGCCAAAACAAAAACGGCCACCCGAAGGTGGCCGTTCCAGAATCCGGAAACGACGACTCAGTGGTCTTCGTTCTCCAGGGCTTCAGCGTACGCGTCCGGGTCCAGCAGCTCGTTGACCTCTTCGGCGTTGGTCAGTTCGACCACGAACATCCAGCCTTCGCCGTAGGCATCTTCGTTGATGGTTTCCGGCTTGTCGGACAGTGCCGAGTTGACCTCGACGACCTTGCCGCTGATCGGGCTGTAGACGTCCGAGGCGGCCTTCACCGACTCGACGACGGCGATCTGCTCGCCGGCCTTGGCGTCGGCGCCGACTTCCGGCAGTTCGACGTAGACCAGGTCACCCAGCAGGCCCTGGGCGTGGTCGGAAATACCGACGGTGACGCGGCCATTGCCTTCGACACGGGCCCACTCATGGGACTTGAGGAACTTGAGGTCGCCGGGGATCTCGCTCATGGGACTGCTCCAGAGATATGCAGGGGTGGAAAAAACGGGGCTAGTGTAACCAACCGGCCGCCACTGCTGTCAGTGACGACCGGCACGTTCGGATCAGGCGTCGGCGAGCACGCCGGGCTGGGCCTGGCCTTCGCGCACGAACGGGAACTTGACCACGCGCACCGGCACCTGCCGGCCGCGGATGTCGACGGTGACCTCGCCGAGTTCACCGGCCGGCACGCGGGCGAAGGCGATGCCCTTGGCCAGGGTCGGCGAGAAGGTACCGGACAGGATCTCGCCCTGGCCGCCTGCGGTGGTCACCGCCTGGCCGTGGCGCAGCACGCCCTTCTCGTCCATCACCAGGCCGATCATCTGGCGCGCGGTGCCGGCGGCCTTCTGCGCCTCCAGCACGTCGCGGCCGATGAAGTCGCGGCCTTCATCCAGCGACACGGTCCAGGCCAGCGCCGCTTCATACGGGCTGATCGCTTCGTCCATGTCCTGGCCGTACAGGTTCATGCCGGCTTCCAGGCGCAGGGTGTCGCGCGCGCCGAGCCCGGCCGGCTTCACGCCTGCCGCCAGCAGGCGGTTCCAGAAGGCGACCACGGCATCCTGCGGCAGCAGGATCTCGAAACCGTCTTCACCGGTGTAGCCGGTGCGGGCGACGAACAGCTCGACGCCGTCGTCGGACTGCGCCTGCAGGGCGGCGAAGCGGCCCAGCTTGGTCAACGCTGCACGGTCGGCTTCGCGGGCCAGGCCGATCACGATGTCGCGCGCCTGCGGGCCCTGCACGGCGAGGATGGCCAGGTCCGGGCGCTGCTCGACGGAAACGCCGAACGGTGCCGCCTGCTCGCGCAGCCAGGCCAGGTCCTTCTCGCGGGTGGAGGCATTGACCACCATGCGGAAGAAATCGTCGCCCAGGTAGTAGACGATCAGGTCGTCGATGACGCCGCCGCGCGGGTTCAGCATGCACGAGTACAGCGCCTTGCCGGTCACCTTCAGCTTGTCGACCGAGTTGGCCAGCAGGCGGCGCAGGAACGGCTTGACCTGGTCACCGCGCAGGTCGACCACGGTCATGTGGCTGACGTCGAACACACCGGACTCGCGGCGCACCAGGTGGTGCTCGTCCAGCTGCGAGCCGTAGTGGATGGGCATGTCCCAACCCCCGAAATCGACCATCTTGGCGCCAAGGGCGCGGTGGGTATCGTTGAGCAGCGTCTTCTGGGTCATGACCGGATCCGGCAGCAGAGGAAACAAGAATCCCCATTATCCCAGATCGGTCGCCCGCAGGCGTGCCGCAGCGCAGCGGTTCGTGGAAGCGGAAGCGCGGCCCGCCCCACCCTTTCCCTTTCGGGCGAGGCAATGGCTTCCCCCGCAACCGCCTGCTACAGGCGCACCCGCCCGCGCAGGATGTCGGCGAACATCACCCAGTCACCCATGAATGAATACAGCGGATGCCGAAAGGTCGCCGGGCGGTTCTTCTCGAAGAAGAAATGACCGACCCAGGCGAATCCGTAACCGCAGAACAACGCGGCCAGCAGGAGCAGCGGCTGGCCGCGCAGCACGGCAGCAGCCACCAGCAGCAGCACTCCGCAGCTGCCGATGAAATGCAGTCGCCGCGAGACCGGGTGGCGGTGCTCGCTGAGGTAGAACGGGTAGAACTCGCGGAAGCTGGCGAAGCGGGACATGTGCGTGCTCCGGGGCCGTGGTCACTGCCATCATGCGCCTTCCGCGGAGGCGCCGCTGCGCGCTTGCCGGGCGTGGCCCGGCGGCCGTTGTAGAGCCTGGCTCGACGTTACACCGGGGGCGTGCGTGGACCGAACATGATCACCGCCATGCCGGCCAGGCACAGGGCTGCACCGAACAGGTCCCAGCGGCTGGGGCGGATGCCGTCGACCAGCCACAACCAGAACAGCGCGGTGCCGATGTAGACGCCACCGTAGGCGGCATAGACCCGTCCACTGGCGGTGGGGTGCAGGGTCAGCAGCCAGGCGAACAGGGCCAGGCTGGCCGCCGCCGGCAGCAGCAGCCAGATACTGCCGCCCTTGCGCAGCCACAGCCACGGCAGATAGCAACCGATGATCTCGGCCAGCGCGGTCAGCAGGAACAGGCCGAGCGTCTTCACGCTTTTTCCGCTGCCTTGGCGTGCTGCCACAGTGCTTCCTGCGCATCCAGGTCCAGTGCGGCCAGCGCCTCGCCCTGGGCGGCGGCCTGCGCTTCCATCGCGCGGAAGCGCCGCTCGAACTTGTGGTTGGCCCCGCGCAGTGCGGCGCCCAGATCGATATCGGCGTGCCGGGCAAGGTTGGCGCAGACGAACAGCAGGTCGCCCAGTTCTTCCTGCAGGCGCGCCTTGTTGCCGGCGATATCTCCGCGCTCGAATTCCTCGCGCAGCTCCTGCAGCTCCTCGGCCGCCTTGTCCAGCACCGGCAACGGGCCCGGCCAGTCGAACCCGACCTTGGCCGCGCGCGACTGCAGCTTCACGGCGCGCTGCCATTCCGGCAGGCCACGCGAGATACCGGCCAGTGCGGAGGTGTCCTGCTCGCCCTTGGCGGCACGCTCTGCGCGCTTGATCGCCTCCCAGTTGCGCATCACCCCATCGGCATCGTCGACGCTGACATCGGCGAACACGTGCGGGTGACGGCGCTGCATCTTGTCGCTGATCGCACGGGCGACCTCGGCGAAGGCGAATGCCCCCTGCTCCTCGGCCATGCGTGCGTGGAACACCACCTGCAGCAGCAGGTCGCCGAGCTCGTCGCAGAGATCGTCCAGGTCCCCCCGGTCGATCGCATCGGCGACCTCGTAGGCTTCCTCGATGGTGTACGGCGCGATGGTCGCGAAGTCCTGTTCCAGGTCCCACGGGCAGCCGCCCTGCGGATCGCGCAGTCGCGCCATGATCGACAGCAGGCGCTCGAGTTCGTTGCTGGCGGCACTGCCGGTGGTGGGGGTATCGTGCGCGCTCATGCGGGCTCCAGGTTCAGTCGGATAACCAGTCGCGCCACGGCAGACTGGTATCACCAAGGGCAATGAAATCGCCGTTCAACAGGGTCTCGCGGCGGTTGTAGCGGAAGGGCTTGCCGGTCGCCGCCGACAGCACCGCGCCACCGGCGGCATGCAGCACGCACTGGCCGGCGGCGGTATCCCATTCAGAGGTCGGGCCGAGCCGCGGATAGACATCCAGGCCGCCTTCGGCAATCCGGCAGAATTTCAGCGACGAGCCCTGCGCGATGGTCTCGATGCGGCCCATGCGCGCCAGCAGCGCCTCGGTTTCCGGCGAGCGGTGCGAACGGCTGGCGGCGACGCGCAGCGGAGCAGTGGCCGGCGTGCGGGTACGCAGCACGGTGTCGTGCAGGCCCTGCCGCCGATAGGCAAGTTCACCGCGCATGGCATGCCAGACGATGCCGGTGACCGGCGCCAGCACCACGCCGAAGGCCGGCGCGCCCTGGTAGATCAAGGCGATGTTGACGCTGAACTCACCGTTGCGCTTGACGAACTCGCGGGTGCCGTCGAGCGGGTCCACCAGCCAGTAGGCGCCCCAGTGGCGGCGCTGCTCCCAGCCCACCTGCGCCGATTCCTCGGACAGGATCGGCAGGTCCGGGGTCAGCTGGCGCAGGCCCAGTTCGATGACCTGGTTGGCGGCCAGGTCAGCGGCGGTGACCGGGCTGTTGTCGTCCTTGATCTGCACGTCGAAGCCATCGGCATACACCTGCATGATGGCCTGTCCGGCTTCCTGGGCGATGGCGATGGCGGTCTCGCGCAGGTCCGTCGTCAGCTTGATCATCGCGTTCCCTGCAGCCACTGGCGGGCAATGAACAGCGCCGCCAGCGAGCGTCCCTCGGAGAAGTCCTCGCGCAGCATCAGCTGGTCCAGTTCGGCCAGCTTCCACGGCACCACTTCCAGCTCTTCGGGCTCGTCGCCGGCCAGTTTTTCCGGGTACAGGTCGCGCGCCACCACCAGCCACGACTGGTGGCTCATGTAGGTCGGGGCCAGGGTCATCGCGCGCAGCACGTCGACCCGGCGCGCACCATAACCGGCTTCTTCCTTCAGTTCGCGGTCGGCCGCCTGCTCAGGCGTCTCGCCGGCATCGATACGGCCCTTCACCAGCCCCAGCTCGTAACGGTGCATGCCGGCGGCGTATTCACGCACCAGCAGCACGGTTTCGTCATCGAGCATCGGCACCACCACCACCGCACCGCGCCCACGGCTGACGAGGCGCTCGAAGCGGCGGCGTTCGCCGTTGGAGAACTCCAGGTCCAGGTGCTGGCGCTGGAAGGGGCCGTTCTCCTCATCGGTGATCCGATGGATGATCGGCAAGCGACGGCCGGCACGGTCATCGTTCATGCGGAATCTCCGCGGCGCCCGGCGGCTGCGCCGGGGCCGATAGAATGTGCAGGCAGCAACATGTTCATGAGCCCGAAATGCTAGCAGACCCAACCCCCTCCCCGCTGGCCCGCCACTGGCGGCAGCGCGACCTGCAGGTGCTGTGGCACCCGTGCACGCAGATGCGTGAGCATCCGGACACCCTGCCGCTGGTGCCGATCGCCCGTGGCGAAGGTGCCTGGCTGATCGACCACGACGGCAACCGCTATCTGGATGCGGTGAGCAGCTGGTGGACCAATCTGTTCGGCCACGCCGAACCACGCATCGGTGGCGCCATCGCCGCCCAGGCCGGGCAGCTGGAACAGGTGATGCTGGCCGGCTTCGGCCACGAGCCTGCGATCACCCTGGCCGAACGCCTGCTGGCACTGGCCCCCCGCCAGCCCGGCCGCGCGCCGCTGGCCAAGGTGTTCTATGCCGACAATGGTTCAGCCGGCGTGGAAGTGGCGCTGAAGATGGCCTTCCAGTATTTCCAGAACCGCGGAGAGCCGCGCCGCACGCGCTTCATCGCGCTCGAGAATGGCTACCACGGCGAGACCCTGGGCGCGCTGGCGCTGGGCGACATTCCGCTGTATCGCCGCGTCTATGCACCGCTGCTGGCCGAAGGCCTGTTCGCACCCTCACCCGATGCCTACCTGGCCGAACCCGGCCAGAGCGCGGCCGATCGCGCGCGGCAGGCGGCCGATGGCCTGGCCACGCTGTTCGACCAGCACCCGGGCGAGATCTGCGCGGTGATCCTGGAACCGCGCCTGCAGTGTGCCGGCGGCATGCGCATGCATGACCCGGTCTACCTGCAGCGCGTGCGCGAACTGTGCGATGCCCATGGCGCGTTCATGATCGCCGACGAGATCGCCACCGGCTTCGGCCGCACCGGCACCCTGTTCGCCTGCGAGCAGGCCGGGGTGATGCCGGACCTGATGTGCCTGTCCAAGGGACTGACCGGCGGCTTCCTGCCGCTGGCCGCGGTACTGGCCACGCAGGCACTGTACGACGCCTTCCTCGACGACTCGCGCGAGCGCGCCTTCCTGCATTCGCACAGCTACACCGGCAACCCACTGGCCTGCGCCGCAGCGCTGGCGACGCTGGACATCTTCCGCGACGACGATGTGATCGCGCGCAACCGGGGCATCGCCTCGGTGATGGGCACGCTGGCGGCACCGTTTGCCGACCACCCGCACGTGGCCGACGTGCGCCAGGCCGGCATGGTGGTGGCCTTCGAGCTGTCGCGCGACGGCGACAAGCGCACGCCGTTCGATCCGGGCCTGCGGCTGGGCCTGCAGGCCTACAAGGCCGCGCTCAAGCGCGGCGTGGTGCTGCGCCCGCTGGGCGACGTGCTGTACTGGATGCCACCCTATTGCGTGGATGACGAACAACTGGAGCTGCTGGCACACACCACGCTGGCGGCCATCGACGAGGCGATTGCATGCGCGTGACCCGCTGCCCCATCGACCTGGCGCTGCACAGCGGCCAGACCGTGACCCTGCCGGAAGAGACCGCCAACCATCTGGTGCGGGTGATGCGCCTGCGCGAGGGAGACACCTGCGTGCTGTTCAACGGCGACGGCCATGACTACAGCGCCACGCTGACCGTGGCCGGCAAGCGCGAAGTGCAGGTGCGCATCGACGCGGTGCAGGCCATCGACAACGAATCGCCGCTGGCGATCACCCTGCTGCAGGGCATCGCCCGTGGCGAGAAGATGGACCTGATCCTGCAGAAGGCGACCGAACTGGGCGTGGCCTCGATCATTCCGGTCAACGCCGAGCGCACCGAGGTGAAGCTGGATGCGGCACGGGCCGAGAAGCGCGTGGCGCACTGGAACAACGTGGTGACCTCGGCCTGCGGCCAGTCCGGGCGTGCGCGCATTCCGCAGGTGGGATCCCCGCTGTCGCTGGCGCAGGCTGCGGCGGCGCTGCCAGCCGATTCGCTGCGGCTGACCCTGGATCCGCAGGGGGCGCATCGCCTGTCGACGCTGGAAGCCGCTCCGGCCGGCGGCATCGTGATTGCGATCGGCCCGGAAGGCGGCTGGTCGCCGCGCGACCGCGATCAACTGGCCGCGGCAGGATTCCAGGGGCTGCAACTGGGGCCGCGGATCCTGCGCACGGAAACGGCCGGGCTGGCCGCGATCGCGGCGTTGCAGGCGCGGTTGGGCGATCTGGGGTAATGCTGGTTCGTGGTAGTGCCGGCCGCTGGCCGGCATCCAGGGAATAACGAGATTGCCGGCCAGCGGCCGGCACGACCGGGAATCCGACCGGCGGGTTCCCGATCAGGCCGCCAGCGAATCCAGCGCCGCTTCCAGCGCGTCCAGGTTCGGCAGCAGCGCGCTCTGCTCACCCAGCAGCACGCGCATGTGCACGATCTGCGGCAGGGTTTCTTCGGAGGCGTCGGCCAGCAGGCCGTCGCGCGGCACCGAGATCAGCTGCGGGAAGTTCTGCGTCAGCAGCGCGTAGTACGGGCGCTGCGCATTGCCGCTGAGGGACTTCAGTACCACCACTTTGTTGTGGCCGGCCACCGTCTCTTCGCCCAGCCCGGAAAGACGTGCGAACGACACCAGCGGTACCTGCCAGCCATGCCAGCCGATCTCGCCGACCAGCCAGCGCGGCGCATCGGAGACCGGCTGCACCGGCACGCGCGACATCATTTCGGCCACGGTGGCATTGGGCAGCAGCACGCGCTCGTTGCCGGCCTGGATCAGGACGCCGCGGATTTCGTCATTGCTGGCGTAGCTCATGGTGCTTCTCCGTTGTCGTCCTGCTCACCCCAGCGCGCGGCAATCGCCTGCGCCAGTTCCTGCGGTTCACCGGCCACCATGCCGGCAGCAACCACCGCAGTGGCTGCAGCCGGGTCGTAGCAGCCCTCGCCCACCTGCCCGGCCACCCAGGCACCGGCAGCCGCCAGGTCCAGCGCCGGGCCGACGTGAGCCAGGTCGGCACCGCTGAGCAGCACCAGCGCGGTGTGTTCGGCCGGCAATGCAGCGAGCGAAATACCAGTGGCATCGCTCTGGAAATGCAGGCCATCGCTGGCCGCGCGCACGCCGATATCATCGGCCAGCACGTGGACCTCGCCCGGCACGGCGTGCTGGCCGGCCTCGGCCAGCTGCACCGGCAACGGCGAAACGCGCGACATCTGCTTGACCAGGTTGCCGTAGCGGCCACCATCCAGGCGCATGTGCACCAGCACCGGCACGCTCAACGACGCGGGCAGCGCGCCGAGCAGGCGACGCAAGGCATCCGGGCCACCGATGCCGGCCAGCACCAGCAGCGATGCGGCGCGCGCACCGGCCGGGGCGGTGGCATCCAGATCGACCAGGCTCAGATGATCGGTATCGAAGGAGGGCTGCGGCACGGCGACCGATGCCACGGCTTCTGCCGGTACCGGCGCTTCGATCGATTCCTCGACCAGCGACCAGGCGGTGTGATCGAAGGAGATCGGCGGTGCCGCAGGCGCCACCGGTTCGGCCAGCGCCTGCGGCGGCGAAGGCGGCTCCAGGGGTTCGGGCACGACCGGCTGCAGCGCCGCCAGGGCCTGCTCCAACGCGATCGGTTCGTGCAGGTGTGCCGGAGGCGAATACAGGCCGTCTGCCGGAACCTCATCGGCCCAGCTCAGCGCCTGCTCCAGGTGCGGCTGCAGGGCTTCTTCCTGCGGCGCCGGCGCGGGCGCCGGATGGCCGGGCTCCAGCTGCAGGCTGGGCTCTTCCTCGGCACCCGGCGGCAACACCTGCTGGTGGCCATGCAGCTTGGCGGCCAGATGGCGCCCCCAACGCTGGGCCTCCCAGCCGTCGCGGCGTGCGGCCAGCTCGGCCTCATCGAACACCAGGGTCAGCCCCGGTGCCGAGAGCACGGCTTCCAGCCGTTCCAGTGCGTCCTCGATGGCAGCTTCCAGCGCGATCACCACGAACTGTGGATCCGCAGCCTGCAGGACCTGTGGCTCCAGGCCGTTCGGATCATCTTCCAGGACCAGCTGCACATCTGCATGCGACAGCGCCTCGCGCAGGCGTTCGCGCGCCGCACCAGGGCGGGCCAGCAGGGCAACGGCCGGGGCCGGATGGGTTTCACTCACGGACACGGGCGATCCCCAGCAGGTCGTACACGTTACGCATCAGGTCCAGTTCCTGGTACGGCTTGCCCAGATAACGCTGGACACCGATCTCGAAGGCGCGCTGGCGGTGCTTGTCGCCGCTGCGCGAGGTGATCATCACGATCGGCACATCCTTGTAGCGCGGGTCGGCGCGCATCGCGGTGGCCAGCTCGTAACCGTCCATGCGCGGCATCTCGATATCCAGCAGCATCAGGTCCGGCACGCGCTCTTCCAGCCGCTCCAGTGCTTCCACGCCATCGCGGGCGACACTGACTTCGAAGTTGTGGCGTTCCAGGATGCGGCCGGTCACCTTGCGCATGGTCAGCGAGTCATCGACCACCATCACCAGCGGTACCTGGCGTTCGTCGCGCGGCGCATTGGCCAGCACCGGTGCCGTCGGATTGGCCAGGAAACGGCGCACCAGCGGCGCGACGTCCAGGATCACCACCACGCGGCCATCGCCGGTGATGGTGGCACCGTAGATGCCCGGTACCGATGCGATCTGCAGGCCGACCGGCTTGACCACGATTTCGCGGTTGCCCAGCACCTGGTCGATCGCCACGGCAGCGCGCAGGTCACCGGCGCGGACCAGCAGCAGCGGCACCTGGTCCTGGCCATCGGCACGCGCCGGGGCCTGCCCGACCAGGCTGCCGAGGTCGTACAGCGGATAGTCTTCGCCGCTGTAGCGGTAGCTGCTGTCGGCGGCCTCGAAGCGTTCGCGCGACAGGCGGCCGATACCGCTGACCGAGGCCACCGGCACGGCGAAGGTGGTTTCGCCGATCTGCACGAACACCGCCTGGGTGACGGCCAGCGTCTGCGGCAGGCGCAGGGTGAAGCGCACGCCCTGGCCACGCACCGACTGGATGTCGACCGAGCCGCCGAGCTGGCGCACTTCGTTGCGCACCACGTCCATGCCCACACCGCGACCGGCCAGCTGGCTGACCTGGTCGGCGGTGGAGAAACCGGACGCGAAGATCAGGTTGTCCAGTTCCTGCTCGTTCGGCTGTGCATCGGCGGCCAACAGGCCACGGTCGATGGCACGGCGGCGGATCGCTTCGCGGTCCAGGCCGGCACCGTCATCGGCCACTTCCAGCACGATTTCCGAGCCTTCACGGTGCAGGCGGATGGCGACCTCGCCCTCTTCCGGCTTGCCGGCGGCACGACGCTGTTCCGGCGCTTCCAGGCCGTGGGCCACCGAGTTGCGCAGCATGTGCTCCAGCGGCGCGACCATGCGGTCGAGAACGTTGCGGTCCAGTTCGCCGTGGGTGCCTTCCAGGGTCAGGTGCACCTGCTTGCCGGTATCCATGCCGGACTGGCGGACCACGCGGCGCAGGCGCGGGACCAGGCCATCGAACGGCACCATGCGCGCACGCATCAGGCCGTCCTGCAGCTCGGAGCTGACGCGCGACTGCTGCTGCAGCAGCGAGTCGTACTGGCGTGACAGATCGTCGAGTACGCCCTGCAGGCCGCCAAGGTCGGCCGCCGATTCGTTCAGCGCACGGCTGAGCTGCTGCAGGGTGGAGAAGCGGTCCAGTTCCAGCGGATCGAACTTCTGATCGGCCTGGTCCTGCTCACGCTGGTAGCGGGCGACGATCTGCGCTTCGGTTTCCAGGTCGAGGCGGCGCAGCTGGTCGCGCAGTCGCGCATTGGTGCGCTCCAGTTCGCCCATCGCGCCGCGGAAGGCGCCAAGCTGCTGTTCCAGGCGCGAGCGGTAGATCGCCACTTCACCGGCATGGTTGACCAGGCGGTCGAGCAGATCCGCGCGCACGCGCACCTGTTCCTGCTGCGGGCGCGCCAGCGGATCTTCATCGACAACGCCTTCGGCCGGCAGCGGTGCCGACAACGGCGCATCGAGCAGTGCCGGCGCCGGGCTGGCGACCGGTGCCGACGCGGCTTCTGCGACGTTCGCCACGTTGGCTGCCGCTGCCGCCGCCGCAGCAGCGATATCGGTCGTGGTACGCACTTCGAACGCGTCGACCAGATCCTGCGCCGGTTCCACCACGCGGTGGTCACCGGTGCGGGTCAGCAGCTGGTGCAGGCGATCGAATCCGCGCTCCAGCAACTGCACATCGCGGCGTTCGATCTCGGTGCGACCGGCGGCGACGGCTTCCAGCAACGATTCGATGCTGTGGCCGAGATCGCCGATGGCGTTGATGCCAGCCATGCGTGCACCACCCTTCAGGGTATGCAGGTCACGCTGCAGGCCGGCCAGCACCTCGCGGTCCTGCGGTGCATCACGCAGCTCGCTGATCAGGCCATCGCAGTGGTCGAGCAGGTCCTTGCCTTCCTCGACGAAGATGTCGACCAGCTCGCGATCGTAGACGCTGAAGTCGAGCGCATCGGCGCTGTCTTCCAGCACCGGCATGGCAAGGACGTCAGGTGTCACGGTTTCAGGCACGTCGGCTTCAGGCGTGCCGGCTGCCACGGCATCCGACACGGCAACCGCATCGACGTCGGCGGCTTCGGCTTCGGCGTGGACATCCGCCTGGCCCGGCGCGTCTTCCAGTTCGAAGAAGCGCACCGGTTCGGCGGTGGCCGGCGCAGCGGACTCCGCGATCTCCTCATTCACCGTCGCCGGGGACGGCTGATCGGCGCTCTCTCCTTCACCGATCGCCGCCTCCCCGCCGACGTCCGCATCCTCGGCAAAGGCTTCCGCCTCGCCCGGCGCGAGTTCGCTGGCCTGCAGGCCGAGCACGGGCCATTGCCCGTCGTCGGCCAGGGGCTGCTCTTCGTCGATCACGTGCAGGCCGGCCTCGAGCGCGGCTTCCAGCGAGACCGGTTCTGCAAACCCCGGCGCAGCCATTTCATCCTGCAGGCTCGACAGCTCGCTGTCGAGTGGCAGTGCAGCAGGCATTTCGAACGCCACGGCATCAACGGCGTGCGCGTGATCGGCCGAGGGCGCATTCAGGTCAGATGCGACGGCTTCGACAGCGACCGGGATCTCTTCGGCGTCGCGGTCGTCGACCGGCAGCGCACTGGCATCCAGGTATGGCGACAGATCATCCACGACGGTCAAACCGGCATCGTCGGACAACGGCGGCACGCTTTCGGACTCCGCCTCGGCGCCGGCTACGGCAACGCCTGGAACATCGTCGGCCACCTGGATCGATTCGACCACCGGCAGCGACGCCTCCTGCTCACCCGGCACGGACGGCCATCCGGCATCGAAGTAGCGCGACAGATCGTCGCTGGCCGTCAGCTCACCGACCTCCAGCCCGGCTTCGATCGCCACGTCGGCGACCGGAGCTTGCGCAGCATCGTCATGTGCCTCCGGTTCCCGCTCCGGTGCGACAAACGAAAGCGGCACCGCATCGGTTCCGGACGCGATGGCCGTCGATGCCTCCACATCCGATTCGGCTGTGGGTTCGTCATCCAGTGCCAGATCGTCTTCTTCGTCTTCCAGGCCCACCATCGGCCAGCGCGCTTCCGGCAACTCGCCGGCGAGCGCCTGCAGGCGCTGTGCCAGCACCTGTTGCGGCGCAATGCGCGGCTGTTCGGCCTGCAATGCTTCCATGGTGGCGGTGATCGCCTGCGCGGTCGCATCCAGGGCGGCCACGCCTTCATCACCCGGGACCACCTCGGCGGCCAGTGCGCGCTTGATGTAGGACTCCGCGCCGCCGGTCACAGCCGTGATCTCGGGCACTTCGGTCATCGCGAAGGCGCCGTTCATGGTGTGCACCGCGCGCAGCAGTGCATCGCTGACCGGTTGCGGTGCCTGCTGCGCCGAACGCAGCCAGTCCTGCAGGGTGGCCTGGTGGACTTCCACCTCGGCCTCGAGAATCTCGCGCAGCACGCTGTCGATGTTGGCCGGCGTGCCGACGACTTCGGCCTCCACGACGGCATCGGTCGGCGCCGAAGCGGCGGACTCGGCGTCGAGAATGCGGCTGATCTCGTCTTCACCGTCGGCTTCGGCAACCGGTACAACCGGCGCAGCCGCACCCGGCAGCGGTACGTAGTAGGTTTCCTCGCCTGCACCGACACGATCGGCGATGGCCTGCATGGCCTGCAGGTCAACGCTGATGCGCTGGCCATGGCGCAGCGCCGCGTTCAGTTGCGGCAGCGCCGCATGTGCGTTGTCGACCATCGCCAGCACCGCCGGCGACGCGGCGCGGCTGCCATCCAGCACGCGGTTGAGCATGCCTTCGATCTTCCACGCGAACTCGCCCAGCGTGCGCGCGCCCACCAGGCGGCCACTGCCCTTCAGGGTATGGAAGATGCGGCGGATCGGACGCAGCCGGTCCATGTTGTCCGGCTGCACGCGCCACGCCGGCAGCAGCGTGCCGAGATTGGCCAGCTCGTCGTCGAACTCTTCCAGGAACACCTCGCGGATGTCCTCGTCGATGTTCTCGGCGTCGTCGTCGAAGCCGGCGTCGAAGCCCGCATTCGCGTCGGCATTGGTGTCGGCGTCGGTCGCAACCACCTGCTCCGGTGCCGCCGCCGCAGGCATCGCCTGCGGATTGAAGCCGGCAGCAGCTGCACTCAGCTCGGCGAAGAACTGGGCATCGGCTTCGCTGAAATCGATCGGCGCGATGGTGTCGATATCGATCACCGACACGGCCGGTGCCGAGATTTCCGCTGCCGGGGCGGGCGCTTCGATCGGCGGCGGCGTGAACGACGGTGCCGGCAGGTCATCCGGAGCTTCGTCCACCTCGACCTCCGCCGCAGGCGATGCATCGACCGGCGGCAGCACCACGGCATCGACGATCTCCAGCGCCGGATGCAACCCGGCGTCATCGTCCAGCGACAGCGTTTCCATCGCATGCAGCGACAGTACGTCGTCAGCGTTGTCCAATGCGTCGGCGTCAAAGCGGAACACCACGTCGTCGGACTCGGCAACCGCGTCCTGCTCGGCCGCTACCGGATCGAACACCGGTGCAGCATCGAATCCGGTCGCGGACGAAACCACGGCGTCCGTCGTCTCGTCGATCGCAGGCGCTACGGTTTCCTCAAGCACCTGCGGTGCCTCGGACAGCGACCACTGCGGTGCACCGGAGTGGCCACTGTCTGCCAGCTCGAAGCTGACCGGATCGAAACTGGCGAAGGTCGGGCTGCGTTCGTCATCGGCAGGCGCGACCACGTCGCCCTCCGAGTGGAACGGCGCCAACTCCCACTGCGGGACATCCGGTGCAGGTGCGCTGGACGCCGCGAAGACCAGCGATGCCTCGGCATCATCGTGCGTCGGCAACGGCGAGGCGTCGGCATCACCGGTGCTGGCGGCCACGGCGGCCACAGTGCCCAATGCACCGAACATCAGGCGGTTGTCGGACACCATCGGCGCCGGGGTGGCCGGCGGCGGATCAAAGGTGAAGTCCGGCAGCGGCGTCGGCATGTCGCCGGCAGCGGGCGCGGCAGGCTGCACCGGAATCTCGATGCGTTCCGGCTGCAGCGGTTCGGCCTGCAGGGTAACCGGCTCCGGTTCGACCGCCAGTACCGCCAGCGCATCCGGCGCGACGGCATTACGCTCGGGCAGCGGCCAGTAGCGCAGCGCCTCGAGGCTGCTGCGGGTGATTTCGAGGATGTCTTCGCGGCCCGGGCGACGATCGCGCAGGGCTTCCAGGTAGTACTCCAGGCTGGCCATGGCATCGGCCAGGGTGTCCAGCTGGCGGCCGCTGGGCACGCGCTGGCGGCCGATCAGTTCGGCCTCGATGTACTGCTGCACGCCACGCAGGTAATCGGCGGCGGTGCCCAGGTCGAGCATGCGCAGGGCGCCGGACACATCGCCCAGCAGGCGCGGCACGTCCTGCAGCTCGGCATGGTTCCAGCTGGTTTCGATGAAGGCGACGAAATGCTCGCGGGCGGCGGCAAAGTTGGCGATGGCTTCATGGGCCAGCACTTCCACCGTGCGCCGGTTCTCCACCGCGCTCGGATCGTCCTCGCCACTGCCGCCGGCGCCCAGATGGGCAACCTGGTCGTCCAGCGAGGCATCGACGTACAGCAGCGCACCGGCGATATCCAGCAGCAGGTTCT
Organism: Stenotrophomonas sp. S4; assembly: GCF_054187805.2. Taxonomy (NCBI): domain Bacteria; kingdom Pseudomonadati; phylum Pseudomonadota; class Gammaproteobacteria; order Lysobacterales; family Lysobacteraceae; genus Stenotrophomonas; species Stenotrophomonas sp. S4. The sequence continues at coordinate 3,627,594 of NZ_CM196188.1, forward strand.
CGTCGATCTGCTGGCGCCCCTCGACCACGCCACGCAGCGCGTCGCGCTGCTGCACGACCACGCCGCGGGCCACGCCCAGGCCCATCATGCCCAGCGTATCGGCTACCGCGCCCAGCTCGTTGGCCTGGGTCTGCAGCTGTTCCGGCGCACCGCCGGTGCGCAGGTGCAGGTCAAGCGCATCCTTGATGCGCAGCAGTTCTTCCTTCACCGCGCTGCCGACCGTGTCGAGCAGCTCGCGGTTGCGCCCGCTCAGGCTGCCACGGGCATGGTCCAGCTCGGCCTCGGTGGCGGTGACGCTGTCCGGCGCAAAGGCCAGCAGCACGCTGTCATTGACGCCCTCTTCGCCACGCGACGCGCGGATCTCGTTGAGCAGCGGCATCAGCACGATCGGAATGTCGCGATGGCCGTTCTGCAGGCGTTCCAGATAGTCCGGCAGCAGCACGCTGCCGCGCATCAGGGTCGCGCAGGCTTCATCACGGTCGGCCACACGGCCGGCGCCGATGGCGTTGGCCAGCTGTTCCAGCTCTTCGGCCACCATCGCCGGGGCATACAGCTCGACCATGCGCAGGGTGCCCTGCACCTGGTGCAGGTAGCCGGCGCAGATGCGCATGCGGCTGGCATCGGTGGGATCTTCCGCGTAGTACTCGACCTCGTTGCGCACCTGGCGCAGGGTCTCGTCCAGCTCGGGCTTGACCCAGCCCAGCGCTGCGTGGCTCATCGCATCGCGCAGACTGCTCATGGACGCGCTCCGTTCGCCGCCGCGCGGAAGCCGCGCGAGTTCTGGCGTGGGGAATGGAAATGCTTCATCGACTGGTTCCTTGCTCGCCGCCCTGCCCGCGTCACGCCGGCAGCTTGAAGTCGGCGACCGAACGGCGCAGGTCCGCCGCCAGCTGCGCGAGGTGGCCGATCGACTCTGCCGTCTGCCCGGCACCCTGCGACGTCTGGCCGGTGATCTGCCGGATCACGCCCATGGTGCGGGTGATGTCCGAGGCGGCAGCCGACTGCTGCTGGGCGGCGATGGAGATGTTCTTGATGAGGGTGTTCAGGGCGTTGGACACGCGCTCGATCTCGGTCAGCGCGGTACCGGCGTCCTCGGCCAGGCGCGCACCGGACACCACTTCGGCCGTGGTCTGCTCCATCGAGGTGACCGCTTCGTTGGTGTCGGCCTGAATGGCCTGGACCAGGTTTTCGATGCGTCGGGTCGCACCCGAGGTACGTTCTGCCAGGCGCTGCACTTCGTCGGCCACGACCGCGAAACCGCGGCCCGCTTCACCGGCCGACGCCGCCTGCACGGCCGCGTTCAACGCCAGGATGTTGGTCTGCTCGGAAATGTCGTTGATCAGTTCCACGATCGAGCCGATTTCCTGCGACGACTCGCCCAGTCGCTTGATGCGCTTGGAGGTTTCCTGGATCTGGTCACGGATCTGGTCCATGCCCTGGATGGTCTCGCGCACCACGCCGGCACCTTCGGCGGCGATCACCACCGAACGCTGTGCCACGTCGGCCGACTCGGCCGAGTTGCGCGACACCTGCTCGATGCTCGCCGCGATTTCGCCGATGCGGTCCGAGGCCGAGGTGATCTGGTTGGCCTGGTGGCCCGCCGCCTCTGCCAGCTGCATGGCGGTGGCCTGCGTTTCCTGGGTGGACATCGCGACCTTGGCCGAGGTGTCGTTGATGGTGGTCACCAGGTGGCGCAGCTCGTCCACCGCGTAGTTGATCGCGTCGGCGATCGCGCCGGTCATGTCCTCGGTCACCGAGGCCTTCACCGTCAGGTCGCCCTCACCGAGCGAGGAGATTTCGTCCAGCAGCCGCATGATCGCCTGCTGGTTGCGGCTGTTGAATTCCACCTGGGTCTGGTAACGCAGTTCCTGCTCGCGCGAGCGGCTGCGCACGTTGGTGGAGACGAAGCCGATGATCGCGATCAGCGACAGCGCACCGGACACCACGCCGATCCAGAAATTCGGGAACAGGCGGGTGTCGGACACCGAGCCGAACGAGGAGAACGCATCGAACAGCTTGCGGCTGTCGTCCAGCATGTGTGCCGAACCCTGGCCCAGCGCGGTGGCGGCGGACTGCGCCGCGAACAGCTGGCGCGAGCTGGCCAGGATCGCGTCGGCGTCCTGCTTCATCGCTTCCCACTTCTGCTGCGACTGCTCCAGCGCGGCCACGGCAGCGGCACCGCGCACGGCGGTGATGCCCAGTTCCTCGTTGCCGTTGCGCAGGCCGTCGAGCACCTGCGAGAACACGGTGATGTCACGCGCCAGCGCATCGCCGGAGGTCGCCGCGGCGCTGCCACCGGCACGCATTTCAGTCACGCGGCGGGCCATCGAACCGGCCACCACGACCTGCTGCAGTGCGCTGTACACCTGCGACGACGGCGCGCCGGAGGCGGACATCGCGCGCACCAGCTCGTTCAGCTGGGCCTGCAGGCCCGGCACCGCGCCGGTGAAGTTGTTGGCATTGCCAGCCAGCGCCAGCACGGCGGGCTCGCTGGCCACCAGCTGCCCGGCCTGCTTGCCCAACGGTGCCCAGGTCTCGCCCAGGGTGGCGATGGCACCGGACACGCCCGGCTCCTTGCCATAGCGGCCCTGCAGCGTCGACACGTTCTGTTCGATCGCGTTGCGGGTGGCCTTGAAGGCGGTGAAGGCCTGGGCGTTGCCGCCGACCGCGTCACGTCCCTGGTTGGCCAGCTGCTGCGACAGCACCTGCAGGTCGGCGGCCTTGGAGCCGGCGTCGGCAAGGCGGCTGCCCTGCCAAGTGGCGACGCCGGTGTTGACGCCGAACAGGATCATCGATGCCAGCAGCAGGAACAGCCAGAGGTTGCTGCCGCCCAGCCGCAGCTTGCCGGTCTTGGTGGCGTCCGAAGCAGTACTCATCGTTCAACCTCGATCTTCAATGCAGGGGGCGATGCCCGGCCTCAGGCCGCGGCTTGCCGGAATTCAGGGGTGCGCGACAGCAGCGAGAGCGAGAACACGCCCCAGTCATGGCCGTCGGCATGGAAGGCACGGTCAACGAAATGGCCGTAGCGACCTTCGGCCAGGGTGCCAGCCTCGATCTGCTGTTCCAGCTCGAAGCTGCGCTGGCCGAACAGTTCATCGATGGTCAGTGCGACGTCGCCGCCGGCCTGGCGCATGATCAGCACGCGCTGGCCTTCCTGCTGCACGGTGCGCGTGCCTTCCAGGAAGTACTTCAGGTCGACCACCGGGAACAGGTTGCCGCGCAGGTTGCCCACGCCCAGCAGCCAGGGCTGCGCGCAGGGCACCGGGGTCACCGGCGGCATCGGTACGATTTCCACCACTTCGCGGAAATCAGACACCAGCCGGCGCTGGCCGACGCGGAAACCGACGCCACGCCACAGGTCCTGGGCGAACTGCCGCCCCGGCAGCTGCACCGCGTGGGCCAGGCTGCGCCGTTCGTAGGCTTCAAGGATGTCGAAGGGCGAGCGCATCAGGCCACCAGTTCGTTGATCCGCGCGATCAGTTCATCCTCGCGCGGCGGCTTGACGATGTAATCGGCTGCGCCCTGGCGCAGGCCCCAGGCCTTGTCGGTTTCCATCGCCTTGGTGCTGACGATGATCACCGGGATGTGCTTGATCGCCGCATCACGGGCCATTGCACGGGTGGCCTGGAAACCGCTCATGCCGGGCAGGACCACGTCCATCAGCACCAGCTGCGGCACCTGGTCGCGGACCAGCTGCAGGCCATCCTCGGCGTTGTCCGCTTCCAGCACCTCGTGGCCGGCACGGCGCAGCCACTGGGTGAACACCGCGCGGTCGGTCGGTGAATCCTCGATCAGGACGATACGAGCCATTGTGCCTTTCCCCCCTGGTCAGGCGTTGACGTATGTGCGGATGGCACCCAGCAGTTCTTCGCGCGTGAAAGGCTTGGTCAGGTATTGCTCCGAGCCGACGATGCGCCCCCGCGCCTTGTCGAACAGACCATCCTTGGATGACAGCATGATCACCGGGGTCGCCTTGAACAGCTGGTTGCCCTTGATCAGCGCACAGGTCTGGTAGCCATCCAGGCGCGGCATCATGATGTCGACGAAGATGATCTGCGGCTGCTGGTCTGCGATCTTGGCAAGCGCTTCGAAGCCGTCGGTGGCGGTAACCACCTCGCAGCCTTCGCGCTTGAGCAGCGTTTCCGCAGTCCTGCGGATGGTCTTCGAATCATCGATGACCATCACCCGGAGTCCTGCGAGTTCCCCGCCCGCAGTCGTGTTTTCAGTCATTGCCTATCCCCAAGCGCACGGCCCAATCTCTGGCGGGAGCCGCTGCGAAAGCGTATCTATATCGCACTTTCCGCGCCCGCTTCAAGGCCGGCTTACCGCGCAGGGGGTGGCGCCCGGCTGAACGTGACCGGGTTCGCAATGACTGCGCTGCCGGCAGGCGGACGCTGCGTTGCAGTACGGCGGGGAGGCGCGCGGCCGGCGTTGCCGCTACCATCAACGCCTTGCCTGACAGGTGCGCCCATGCCGTTGAACGTCATCGTGGTGATGGACCCCATCGCCCACATCAAGATCGCCAAGGACACCACCTTCGCCATGCTGCTGGAAGCCCAGCGCCGCGGCCATGCCCTGCACTACGTGCGGCCGGGCGGACTGGCCCTGGAAGGTGGCGTGGCGGTGGCCCAGACCGCACCGCTGCAGGTTCGCGACAACCCGGCCGGCTGGTATGAGCTGGGCGCGTTCAGCCGTACCGAGTTCGGTCCCGGCCAGATCGTGCTGATGCGCAAGGACCCGCCGGTCGACGCCGAGTACATCTACGACACCCAGGTGCTGGATGTGGCCGCCGCTGCCGGTGCCTGCGTGGTCAACAACCCGCAGGGCCTGCGCGACTACAACGAGAAGCTGGCCGCCCTGCTGTTCCCGCAGTGCTGCCCGCCGACCCTGGTCAGCCGCGATGCCAAGGCGTTGAAGGCCTTCGCCCTGGAACACGGCCAGGCCGTGCTGAAGCCGCTGGATGGCATGGGTGGCCGCCCGATCTTCCGCAGCGGCCAGGGCGATCCGAACCTGAACGTGATCCTGGAAACCCTGACCGACGGCGGCCGCAAGCTGGCGCTGGCCCAGAAGTTCATTCCCGACATCACGGCCGGCGACAAGCGCATCCTGCTGGTCGACGGCGAACCGGTCGACTACTGCCTGGCGCGCATTCCCCAGGGTGACGAGTTCCGCGGCAACCTGGCGGCCGGCGGCCGTGGCGAAGGGCGCCCGCTGAGCGAGCGTGACCGCTGGATCGCCGGCCAGGTTGGCCCGGAGATGAAGCGTCGTGGCATGCGCTTCGTCGGCCTGGACGTGATCGGCGATTACCTGACCGAGGTCAACGTGACCAGCCCGACCTGCGTGCGCGAGCTGGACGCGCAGTACGGCCTGAACATCGCCGGCACCCTGTTCGACGCGCTCGAGGCCGGCCTGCGCTGATGGCGGCCGCACCTGCCGTCCTGCCCCCGCCGCCTCGCGAAGCGCAACGGCTGGGTGCGACCATCGCGCTGTCGGTCGTGGTCCACGCCCTGCTGATCCTGGGCGTGGGCTTTGCGGTGAAGGGCGACGCACCGCTGGTGCCGACGCTGGAGGTGATCTTCAGCCAGACCCGCACCGCACTGACGCCGAAGCAGGCCGACTTCCTTGCCGCCGCGAGCCAGGAAGGTGGTGGCGAGCACGACCGTGCGCAGCGCCCGCGCGACAACCAGGCCGGCATCGTGCCGCAGGCGCAGGCGGGGCTGAGCCCAGTGCCACAACAGCAGCAGTCGGCCGCGCCGGTTCCGCCGCCGCAGGCACGCGTGGTAAGCAGCCGCAATGGCGAAGAGACGGTGGCCCAGGCCCAGCCGCGGCCGACACCGGAGCAGCCCGAACCGGATGCACCGCTGACCGCGCGCGAACAGCGCGACGCCGAGATGGCACGGCTGGCGGCCGAGGTGCATCTGCGTTCCGCGCAGTACGCCAAGCGCCCGAACCGCAAGTTCGTGTCGGCCAGCACGCGCGAATATGCCTATGCCAACTACCTGCGCGCCTGGGTCGACCGCGCCGAGCGCGTCGGCAACCTGAACTACCCGGACGAGGCCCGGCAGCGCCGGCTCGGCGGCCAGGTGGTGATCAGCGTGGGCGTGCGCCGCGATGGCAGCGTGGAAAGCAGCCGGATCCTGCGTTCAAGCGGGACGCCGTTGCTGGATGAGGCGGCGCTGCGGGTGGTGCAGCTGGCGCAGCCGTTCCCGCCGCTGCCGAAGACCGAGGACGAGATCGACATCCTGCAGGTCACCCGCACGTGGGTGTTCCTGCCCGGTGGCACCCTGCACGACGACCGGTAGGGTTTTGTTGCCCGGGCCTGCGGCCCGGGACCCGCTGGACGTCAACGTCAACGTCAAAAGCGGCGGTTGGGCTTTGGGTTTGGCGGGGCGGTGTGGGCTTGCAGGACACGCCGTAAACCCCGCTCCGCGGTCCGGCCCAGCCGCTGGCGGCTGTGCGTTCGGGCGCTTGCGAAGCAATGCTTCGCAAGCAAAGCGCCCTCACCCATGGGGGCTCGATGGCGCCTTGCTCGTGTGCGCTGTCCTGCGCACACGGCAAGACCGGGGTTGGGCGTCCTGCCCAACCCGCCCGAGGCATGCCTCGGGCCCATGGCGCCAACGGTCCTGCAAGCCCACACCGCCCCACCTCTGACAGATCCCGGCGCATCGCGTCCCGCTCCGCTGTTGGTAGGTGTCGACCTTGGTCGACACACATCCACGCTATGCGTGGATGCGAGCGAAGCGACCCGCTTTTGACTTTGATTTTCTTTTGATTTTCCGTGGCGGACGCACAAGGAAACTGTCAGAGGTCGGGCGGGTGGGCTGCGCAGGGGCGTGAGCCGCATGGATGCGGCGACCGAGCTTACAGGGACGTACTTGCAGCGCCCCCTGCGCAGCCCACCCGCCCGGCCAAACCACGGCTTTTGATCTACGCAACCACCCCCGCCACGAGGGGCTCAGCCGTTGGCCTTCGCCTTCGCCTCGCGCGCCGCCTGCTGCTCGACCAGGGTCAGTGCCACGTTGTCGCGCAGGTAGGCCGGCTCGACCTTCTCCGGTGCGATGGCTTCACCGCGCGCGAAGGCCGGCACCGCCAGTGCCAGTACGTCCGACGCGCGCGGCAAAGCGGCGGCATCGAATCCACTCAGGCCAGCCCCAAGTTGCGCCACCAGTGCGCCCTCGGCTGCGCCGAAACCGGTACCCACACCGTAGGCGGACAGCCCTTCTGGCAGCGTCACCGCGGCAGGCGCGCATACGCGCTCGGCATCGCGCGCGACCGGCAGGCCGTCCACACGCTCGAAACGTGCGACGTAGAGTTCGCCCATCCGCGCATCGATCGCCGACAGGATCTGCGTTTCTTCCGCCGGTGCCCGCAGCGCCAGCACCTGCAGCGTCGAGACCGGCAGCAGCGGGCGGTCCAGTGCCAGTGCGATGCCCTGGGCGATGGCAATCGCCAGGCGCACGCCAGTGAACGCACCCGGACCGCGACTGAGCGCGATGCCATCGAGCTGGCGACGGCTGATGCCGGCGTCGGCCAGCAGCGCCTCGGCCCACGGCAGGCTCAGTTCGGCGTGCCGGCGCGGGGCGATCTCGAAGCGTTCCAGCACCTGCCCATCGACATGCAGGGCAACGGAACAGGCTTCGGTGGCGGTTTCAAAGGCGAGCAGTTTCATCGGATCAGGTCAGAACAAGGGGAACGTGGCACCGGGAGCCGGCTCCGGCCCTGCCGCAACGGCGGCCGGGGCAGCCGCATCATCGGCCACGGGTAGCCATTGTGGCGTAAAGAAGGCCTGCACATCGGCCAGGCTGCGGGTGCGCCGGAATGGCGGCAGCGACTCAAGGAAGACCCGGCCATAGCCGCGGTTGAGCAGGCGCGGGTCGCACAGCACCAGCACGCCCCGGTCGCTTTCGCTGCGGATCAGGCGGCCGACGCCCTGCTTCAGTGCGATCACTGCCTGCGGCAGCTGTTCGTCGCGGAACGGATTGCCGCCCTGGCTGCGGATCGCCTCCAGCCGCGCCTCGTAGACCGGGTCATCCGGCGCCGCGAACGGCAGCTTGTCGATCATCACCACGCTCAGCGCTTCGCCGACCACGTCCACGCCCTCGCGGAAACTGGCCGAGCCCAGCAGCACGCCATTGCCCGATTCGCGGAAGCGCTGCAGCAGCGTCGCGCGTGGCGCCTCGCCCTGCACGAACAACGGCCACGGCCCGTCGCGCAGTGCCTCGGCGGCCTCACGCAATGCACGGTGCGAGGCGAACAACAGGAACGCCCTGCCCTGCGAGGCCTGCAACACCGGCCGTAGAGTCTGGATCAGCGCGGTGCCAAACCCGCGCGCCGCCGGATCGGGCAGGCCTTCGGGCAGGTAACACAATGCCTGCTCGGGCCAATTGAACGGACTCGGCTGGACCAGCGTGTGCGGATCGTCCAGGCCCAGGCGCGTGGCGATGTGGTCGAAGCCACCGCCAACGGTCAGCGTGGCCGAGGTGAAAATCCACGCCGCGCGGCTGCGCTCGCGATGCTCGCGCAGCGGGCCGGACACATCCATCGGCGTACGCTGGCAGCGGAAACCCCGCGGGGTGAGCTCATACCAGAGCACATCGGCGGCACTGGGAGTCTCCGCCGGATCGGTATCGAAATCGAGGGTGGGCTCATCATCGCCCAGCCAGCGCTGGAGCCGCGACACAGCTTCGCGCGCCCGCGCATGACAGGCGTCCAGGCCCGCCGCCGCTTCCCGCAGCGGCTGCAATGCCTGCTCCAGCGTCACCAGGCCGGCCATCACCGTATCGAATCCATCGCGCACCTGTGGCATCGCCAGCGCGCGCCACTGCGTACCACGTGGCGGCAGCCCCTCCATCGCCGAACGCAACGCCAGCAACGCCTGCTGCAACTGGTCGACCGGTTCCTGCAGGGCCGACTGCGCACCGCCCACGCCGCGAGCTTCGGCCAGGCAGTCGCGGCCCAGCTCCTGCCACGGACGCATGCCGAAGCCTTCGCCGAAGAACTGCGCGGCCAACTCGGGCAGCTGATGCGCCTCGTCGATGACAAAGGCCTGCGCCCCCGGCAGCAACTCACCGAAGCCATCCTGCTTCAGTGCCAGGTCGGCCAGCAGCAGGTGATGGTTGACCACCACCACGTCGGCCGCCTGCGCACGCTGGCGCGCACGCACCACGAAACAGTCATCCCAGAACGGGCAATCGGTACCCAGACAGTTGTCGACGGTGGAGGTGACCATCGGCAGCAGCGGCGAGTCATCGGCCAGGCCTTCCAGTTCGGCGATGTCGCCGAACTCCGAGCGGCCGGACCAGGCCAGGATGCGCTGGAACTGCGCGGCCTGCTCGGGGCTGGAAAACCGCGGTTCACCCCGCGCCTGCTGCAGTCGGTAGCGGCACAGGTAATTCGCGCGCCCTTTCAACAGCGCGCTGCGCAGGCCGACGCCCAGCGCCTGGCGCACGCGCGGCAGATCGCGGTGATAGAGCTGGTCCTGCAGCGCGCGGGTGCCGGTGGAGATGATGGTGCGCAACCCGGACAGCAGCACCGGCACCAGATAGGCGAAGGTCTTGCCGGTGCCGGTACCAGCCTCGGCCAGCAGCAGGTCCCGCTGCTGCAGCGCATCGGCGATGGCTTCGGTCAGGTGCAGCTGTGCCGGACGCGGGACAAAGGCATCCAGGTGCGAGGCGAGCGCGCCGCCTTCGCTGAGGGCTTCGCGGCTGGCATGGACAAGGTCGGACATCAGAGGGAAAGGATACCCGGCCGGGCGCTGCCCGGCACCCGTTTCAAGCCGGAGCAACAGCAACAGCAACAGCGGTGTTCATGGCTCTGGGTTGTACTGGGGACTGGCGGGGGACTGTGGGTTTGCGGGGACGCCGTAAACCCGTCCCTGGGGGCTTGGCCGCGGCATCCATGCCGCGGACACCCCGCAAACCCACAGTCCCCCGCCTCCGACAGTTTCCCGGTGACGGAGGGACGCACTTCGTAGCGTCGAGCTTGCTCGACTGGGATGTCAAAAGCGGTGGAGGGAACGGGAAGAACGATGAGTTACCGCGAGTGCGCGCAGCGTGCGACCCGCTTTTGATTTTGATTTTGTTCTTGCCTGCGGCCCGCGCGATGTATGGCGGGCCGGGTGGGTGGGGCGTGCAGGACCGTTGGCGCCATGGATGGCGCCATCGAGCCCCCAGGGATGGGTTTACGGCGCGTCCTGCACGCCCCACCCACACGGCCCATCACGACCATCCATCAGTGCGAGCGCTTGCCGCAGAGGGGGCAGCGCCCGATGGAGTGGAATAACTCAGTACCGCTTGATCCCCGGCACGGTGCAGCCTTCCAGCTGCGCATGCGCCGACACCGCATTCTCCTTCTCGCCCCGCGCCAGGCGCGACTGCTCGATCGTCGCCCAGTGCCGGCGGCACAGCGGCCCGGTCTTCGAACCCAGATCCACCGCCTTGCGCGCGAACGTCTCCGCCTGTGCCCACTGGCCCTGCAGCAGTGCCAGCTCGGCACGTTCCTGCAAAACCGCCGGGTCGCCGGCGACGATTTCCAGCGCATGGTCCAGGCTGCTGGCCGCGCCGGCCAGATCGTTTGCCTGGCGCTGCGCCTGTGCGGTCAACCGCAGGTCTTCCACCTGCGAATCACGCAGCGGCTGCACCGACAGTTCCTTGTCGTCCGGGCCTGCTGCTGCATCCACGGCAGCCAGGCGCTGCGCCGGCGTGGTGGTGTCGACCGGCTTGACCACCGGCGGTGCGCTGCTCACGCAGGCGGCCAGGGCCAGGCTGAGGCCGGTCAGGGCCAGGGGCTGCAGCAGGGATCGCATGTTCATCGGCATCATCGGCTCGGGGGAGGAGTAGCGGCGGCGGGTGCCGCGGCAGGTTCGGCAGGTGCTTCCGGCTTGCGGTCCAGGCCGAACCAGCTGCGCCAGCCACCGCCCTCGCCTTCGGCCCCGCCCTGCCCGTCCGGCGACACCGCCGGTGCGCACGGCGCATAGGCCGGCGCATAGCCAACCACGAACGGGAAACGACGCGCGCCGGGGCAGCCTTCATCGGTGCTGTTGAGGCCGGTGGGCGCCACCGACTGCCAATCCAGGCCCTTGTTGCTGACCCGCAGCGGCGCGCTCGGCAGGCGCTGGAAGATGCCCGACCAGACCCGCATCGCGCCGGTGGCGCCATACAGGCCGGCCTGCTCGTTCTGATCGTTGCCGATCCAGATCACCGCCAGATGATCACCGGTGTAGCCGGCATACCAGCTGTCACGGCCATCGTTGGTGGTGCCGGTCTTGCCGGCGGGCTGCAGGCGGCCGAGGCCATCGGCATTGAGCCGCTGCGCGGTACCGCTGGCGACCACCTGCTGCAGGCCGACACTGATCAGGTTGGCGGCAATCGAATCGCCTTCCTGCGCCGGTGCCGGGGTCTTGTCGTATCGCTTGAGCAGCTTGCCCTGCGGATCGAGCACGCCACGCACCGCGTGCAGCGGCTGGATCTCGCCGCCGGACGCAAGGAACTGGTACAGCTGCGCCATCGCGTACGGGCTCTGGTCGGTCGAGCCGAGGATCACCGCCGGGTTGGCCTCGGCCTTGATCCCGGCCAGCACGTGGATCAGCTGGGTCACGCGCTCGGGGCCGACCTGCATGCCCACGCGCACCGTGGCCTGGTTGTAGGAATGCGCCAGTGCGTCGATCAGGCGCACCGTGCCGTGGCTGCGGTTGTCCGCATTGCCGGGGTTCCAGTTGCGGCCGCGGCCGAGCTGCACCGTCACCGGCGAATCATCCACCCAGCTGGCCAGCGAATAGCGGTCCGGCTGCGCCAGGGCCAGCAGGTACACGAACGGCTTGAGCAGCGAACCGACCGGGCGCTGTGCCTCGATCGCGCGGTTGAAGCCGACCTCGGACACCTCGCGGCTGCCGATCACCGCCAGCACGTCACCGTTGTGCACGTCGGTCAACACCATGCCGGCCTGCAGTTCAGGGCGGCGCTGGCTTTCCAGCGACTTGATGGTGCGGGTCACCGCGCCTTCGGCATAGGCCTGCGCGGACGGCGACATGCCGGTCATCACGCTCAGGCCCGCGCCCTGCAGCGCCGATTCCGGATAGTCATGGCCGAGCTGGCGGCGAACCAGGTCAACGTAGGCGGGGAAGCGGTTGGCTGCCACCAGGCCCGGCGTCTTGGGCACGCCCAGCGGTGCCTTCAGCGCGCGCTGGTACTCGGAATCGTCGATCAGCGTGGCCTCGTGCAGCTTGCCCAGCACGAAGTTGCGGCGATCCAGCGCGCGCTCCGGGTTGCGCCGCGGGTCGTAGAAGGACGGGCCCTTGACCAGGCCGATCAGCAGTGCGATCTGCTCGGTCTCCAGCGACTGCAGGTCACGGCCGAACCAGAACTCGGCGCCGGAGGACATGCCATGGATCGCCTGGCTGCCGCGCTGGCCCAGGTACACCTGGTTGAGGTAGGCCTCGAAAATGGTGCGCTTGTCGTAGCGCGCTTCCATGATCAGTGCGTACAGCACCTCATTGAACTTGCGGGTGACCGTCTGTTCCTTGCCGATGCCGAGCAGGCCGCTGCGGGCCAGCTGCTGGGTCAGCGTCGAAGCGCCCTGGCGGCTCTGGCCACCGGAACGGATCGTCACCCACACCGCGCGCGCGATGCCGGACAGGTCGATGCCGTGATGGCGGTTGAAATCCTTGTCTTCCACTGCCTGCAGGCCGGTCACCAGCAGGTCCGGCGCCTCGTCCATGCGGATCAGGCGGCGCTCTTCCTGCTTCTGGCCGTACAGGGTGGCGATGCGCGCCGGATCCAGCCGCGCGGCCTTCAGCGCCTTGCGGTTGTCAGCGTCGCGCAGCGAGGCCACGCCGCCGTCGGCCAGCGACAGCTCCACCCGGCGCGGGGCCACCCGGCCGTCAACGTCGTTGAAGCCGCGGCTGGAGATGACGAAGCGCCCGCCGTTCACCGCATAGGTGGCCGGCTCCTTGCCCTGCCCGTCATCGCGGTAGGCAGAGGCTGCCAGCTCGGTCTTCAGCGTGGACGCATCCATCGCCTTGCCGGGAGTCAGCACCAGCGGGCGCGCGTACACGCGCGTCGGGATCTGCCAGCGCAGTTCACCGAAACGCTGGGTCACCTGTTGGTTCAGGTACAGCGTATAGGGGATGAGGAAACCCAATCCCAACGCGACCGCAGCCATGCTCCAGGTGATCAGCCGGCGCCGCCACAGCGGACCGTTGTCCTGCTGGTCGTCGTCGTCGAAATCGTCGATGTCGTCGGAATCGTAGCGTCGGGGCACGGGAGAAGCATGGCAGGGGCGTCAGCGGAGTCTACCCCAGCCCATTTCCCCAAGGCAGGTTCACCAAACTGCCTGTTCAGTGATTTACCGGAGGCAGGGGCCCGGCCTTGCCCCGAAGCCCATCCCACAGCCCTCTCAACATGAACCGCAACCGAATCCAGCGAGGGGCGAGGAACACGCCGTTGCCTACCAGCTTCAGCAGCAGGCGCGGCACATCCTGGGCAATCCACACCCGTGGCGTATAGGCACGCGCGTAGAGCAGAACGCGATTGCGCATGATGAAGTAAAGGCGGAAGGGCTTGTGCACGATCACGCCATCCGGCTTCGTACGTGATGGCAGCAGCTCCTCGCCGATGCTATGGGTCATCTGCGCGTCGCAGATGCCATACAGGGAATAACCATGGCGCTTGGCCCTGAAACACCAGTCCATGTCCAGGTTGTCAATGAACAGGGATTCGTCCATTGCACCGATATCCTGCAATGCCGACATCGGCACCAGCGAACCGGAGGTAATGAGGAAATCGCAGGAGATGCGCTGGCCCGCTCCCCCCCGCAACTTGTGGTTGAACGGGAAGCCAAAGCGAACGAACGGGGCAAGCATGCCACTGCGCGAATCGCGGAACTGCGGGCCGACAGCGGCCACGCGCTCTGCGCGGGCCAATTCGATCAGTGCAGTCCCCAGGACATCCACCATCCCTGGCGCCAGCACACTGTCCTGATCCATCAGCAGCACATAGGCAAAGCCGAGCGCCTGTGCCCGCTCATAGGCCCGGTTCAAGGCACTCCCGAGGCCAACGTTGTGCGCCGAGGCAACTACGCTGATTCCGCCCTTTCCGGCCAGCAGTTCGTCGACATCAACACCCGTGCTGCCATTGTCGAACACCACAAGATGCCCCACCTGCTGCAGCACACTGTCAACCACCCGCCGCAACAGGTCCGGCTCGGGCCCATAGGTGACGATGACAGCGCAGACAAGGGAGGCATCGAAGGCGGACCCCGGACCGGGTCCCTGCGGAATCACTGGATTCATGACGTCATGTCGCTGGCTGCGGAACGCAGGCTGTGTGAAAAACGATGAAAACGACCGAAGGCCATCTCCCGCCAAACCTGCAGCAATAACATTGACAGCAAGACTGACAACTCACTGCACCGCTTGAGCGTGATGCAGCGGCTGGACTATACCCGACCAGTACGACCTGCACGAATCCTGTCGATATCAGTGTGGTCGCAGCTCACCACCGGCGCGGCGCAGGCGGTCTTCGAATGCCGGCAGTTCGGCCAGGTCGGGTTGCAGCAAGCGCGCCTGTTCGGCGGCGTGCGCAGCGAAGGCCAGGTCGCCATTGCCGAGCCGTTCGCTGCCGATCGCCAGCCAGCGCTGGGCCAACCGCAGCCGCGCCGAGGGCAGCCCGGCCGCAGTCGGTGACAGGGTCTGCCAGGCCTGCAGGCAGGCGCCTGCCGCCTGTACACGATTCTGACGCAGATTGTCGTCGAAGCAGCGGCGGCTGGCGGGCAGCAGGCGCGCGGCGGCGGCCTTCACCCGCACGTCGCGAGGGGCCAGTGACTGGGCTTCGCGCAGCGCGTCGAATGCGCTGTGCCCCGGTGGGCTGATCCATTGCCCTGCACGCTCGGCATGCTCGATCTTCCGCAGATGGTCGCGCAGCTGGCGTTCGCGCTGCGCCGTGCTGATCGCCGGCTGCTGCAGGGCCCGTTGTGCCTGCTGCGCGCGCTGCAGGCGCTGCGTCAATTGCTGTCGGATTGCCTGCGAAGCCCCCAGCTCCGCCGCCAGGGCCGCATCGCGTTGCGCCGCATCGAACTGGAAGTCGTCGGCGGATGTCTGGCTACGCGCGACCACTGCCTGCAGTGCCTGCTCACGCCCGCGCTGTGCATTCGGATCATCGGCAGCCACCGCAAGCACTGCCAGGAAGCCCTTGGCCGCGGCTTCCAGCTGCTGCCGCTGCAACGCACGCTGCGCCTGCCGCAAGCGCTGGTCCACCGCGCGCGCCAGGGCTTCCTCGCTGGCCGGCAGATCGGCATGACCGGCATCGAACTGGCGGGCACGACGCAGGATCGCGGCCGCCTCGGCCAGCTCCCCACGCCCCGCCAGCGTGCGCGCCTGCAGCAGCAGGTCGCTCAGCGCATCCTCGCGCCCTTCCAGCGCCGGCAGGTTGTCCGGCTGCAGGGCCAGGATGCGCTGGAACAAGGGCAGCGCACTGCTGTCGCCGTCATCCAGGCGTCCAGCAGCGAACGCGTTGCGCGCCTGTGCCAACAACGCACCAATGCCCGCTCCGGCACTGCGTCGCGCCTGCAGCTGGCGGGCGACCGCATCGGCTTCGCCCTGCGGCACCTGCAGCTCACGCGCCAGTGCCAGTGCCTGCGCGCTGCCGTCCAGGTCATCGGCCTGCAGGCGATCGCGCGCCTGTTGCAGCGCTGCCGCACCGGTATTGGCCAGGCCCTGGCGCGCCTGCGGACGATCACCGTCCAGCGCCAGCACTGCCTGGTAGCGCTCACGCGCACCACTGCCGTCGGCATCGCTCAGGCGACCGGCGGCCAATGCACGATCCCCCTCGGCCAGCAGTTGTTCGATCTGCGGCTCGTCCCAGAACCAGTCTGCCAACGGCTTGCGCAGCAGCACCAGCAGCACGAACACGGCCAGCGCTGCGAGCAGCGCCCAGCGCCAGATCCGGCGCGCATGGCGCGCCTGCAGCCACCACCAACGGCCCTCGCGACGGACGCGGTCCAGCGCAGGATGTTCAGCGCCATGCGGGCGATGCGGGGGCTCGCGTTCCATGCGTGCAGGGTAGCCGGGGCAGCGTGAAGCTCAGCCGAGGCGACGCGCCTCACTCACGCCCGGCAGCGCATCCAGCTTGCCCAGCAGGGTCGACAACTGCCCGTAGTCGCTGACCTTCAGCCGCAGCCGCAGATGGGCGCGGCCACTGTTGCGCACGTTGTCACTGTGGATGTCGAGCACGTAGGCGTCTTCCTGGGCGATCAGGTTGGTGATGTCCTTCAGCAGCCAGCGGCGGTCGACAGCAGTGACCACCACGTCCACTTCATAGCCACCGCCGGCCTGGCCCCATTCCACCGGCAGGATGCGCTGCGGGCTGGTGGCGGCCAGCCGGGCCAGCGCGGCACAGTCTGCACGGTGCACGGTGACACCACGGCTACGGGTCAGGTAACCGACGATCGGCTCGCCGGCCACCGGCTGGCAGCAGCGTGCCAGCTGCACCAGCAGGTTGCCCACGCCCTGCACGGTGAACTTGGACTTGCCCAGGTTCTCGCGGCGCGCGGTCGGCCGCGGCAGGCTCGGCGCGGGCGCCGGCTGGCTGGCGGCACGCTCTGCTTCCAGCAGCGTACGGCTGACCTGGTTCGGGCCGGTATCGCCCAGCGCCACCTGGATGTACAGGTCATCGACACTGTCGGCATGGAACTTCTTCGCGGCGACGGCCAGGTCCGAGTGCTGCAGGCCCAGCCGCTTCAGTTCGCGCTCGAGCAGCTCGCGACCGGCCTGCACGTTGCGCGCACGGTCGAGCTTGTGGAACCAGCTGCGTACCTTCTCGCGCGAGCGGTTGCTGGCCAGGAAGCCGTTGGCTGGCATCAGCCAGTCGCGGCGCGGGTCGGCCTCCTTGCCGGTCAGGATCTCGACGCGATCGCCACTGCGCAGCCGATAGGTCAGCGGCACGATACGGCCGTTGACCTTGGCGCCGCGGCAGCGGTGCCCGACCATGGTGTGCACCTGGTAGGCGAAATCGAGCGGCGTAGCACCCTGCGGCAGGTCCAGCACTTCGTCCTTCGGGCTCAGCGCGTAGACCCGGTCCTCGGTCAGCTCGGCATCGAGCGCCCCGGCCAGTTCATTGCCCTGCCCGTCCTGCGCCTGTTCCAGCAGCTGGCGCATCCAGGTGATCTTGCGGTCGAAGGACTTCTCCGCGCCCTTGCCACCTTCCTTGTACTTCCAGTGCGCGGCCACGCCCAGCTCGGCCTGCGAGTGCATCTCGTGGGTACGGATCTGTACTTCGATGGTGCGCCCTTCCGGACCGACCACGGCGGTGTGCAGCGAGCGATAGTCATTGGCCTTGGGCCGGGCGATGTAATCATCGAATTCGCTCGGCACCGGCGCCCACAGCGCGTGCACCACGCCCAGCGCGGCGTAGCAGGCGGCGACGTCGTCGACCATCACGCGCACCGCACGGATGTCATACAGCTGGTCGAAGGCCAGCCGCTTCTTCTGCATCTTCCGCCAGATGCTGTAGATGTGCTTCGGGCGGCCACTGACTTCGGCCTTGATGCCCTGGGCGACCAGCTCGCGCGACAACACCTTCTTGACGTTCTCGACGTAGCGCTCGCGGGCGATGCGGGTTTCGTCCACCTCGCGGGCGATGCGGCGGTAGGTCTCCGGCTCCAGGTGGCGGAATGCCAGGTCCTCCAGCTCCCACTTCAGCTGCCAGATGCCCAGGCGGTTGGCCAGGGGCGCGTGGATATCGCGGGTCAGCTGGGCCAGCGCACGGCGCTGCTCTTCGTCCAGCTTGTCGGCCGCACGCATCCGCGCCAGCTGGCGTGCCAGCAGGATCGGCACCACGCGCAGGTCGCGGATGATCGCCAGCAGCAGCCGGCGCAGGCCTTCACTGTTGCGTCCGGCCTCGCGGCCGGCATGCAGTGCCCACACCGGGTCGGCGGCGTCCTGGCCATCAAGCAGGCCGATCACTGCCGCCTTGTGGCTGCCCAGCGGCAGCTGGTCCAGGCTGGCGCGCAGGCCCGGCAGGTCGAACAGCAATGCTGCCACCACCGCTCCCTCGTCAGCCGAGAGCATCGCCAGCGCATCGAGGGTATCGCCCAGCACCGACCAGGTGGCGCGCATCTGGTGGTCGCAGTCCGGCGCTTCCCAATGCTCGCGCAGGGCCTGGCGCAGCGGAGCAGGCAGCACGGCTGCCGAGGGACGGTTCAACAAGGCATCCAGGCCAGGGACGGAAGCGCGGTTCACAGCATCGAGCAGGCAAGACAGAGGCCCCTACACTAGCGCCGGCGCCGTTCAGGGACAATCACCGCGGCCACCATCACCCGGCATGAAGACATGCCGCTACACTCGCCAGCACACCCAGGAGAGACCTGCCATGCCTTCGATTGCCCTGCGCGTCCGTCCCCGGATGCTGGCCTGTGCCGCCGTGCTGCTGTCCCTTTCCGCGCCAGCGCTGGCCCAGCGCGTGGTGGAGGGCGACCTGCAGCAGCAGATGTCGCCCGCTGAGTTCAAGGCCGCCGGTCTGGAAAAGCTCAGTGCCAACGAACTGGCCACGCTCAATCGCTGGCTGCAGGGCAAAGTGGAGGCGGCCACCACCCAGGCCGTCGCCGCAGCGCGCGAAGAAGGCCGCCAGGAAGTGATCAAGAAGAACCGCGGCTTCTTCGATTTCGGCAGCAGCGAGCCGATCGAAAGCACCCTGCAGGGCGAATTCCGTGGCTTCAGCCAGGGCCGCCGCTACGTGCTGCAGAACGGCCAGGAGTGGGAGCAGATTGATGCCACGCACTATTCCGGTGGCCGCAAGGAAGCTCCGAAGGTCAGCATGCGCCCGGGCGTGATGGGGGCCTGGTACATGAAGGTGGACGGTGTGAACGTGCAGCCGAAGGTTCGCCGCGCCAAGTAACACCCGGGCATTCCAGCCGCGCCGGGTCCATGCCCGGCGGCAATGGCCGCCCGATGGGGCGGCCATTGCACGCTTTTACGCCTGGCGCAGTGCGGCCACCCGCTGCGCCAGCTTCTTCGCCGAGATGCCGGTACGTGCGCCCAGCTCCTGGGCGAACAGCGATACCCGCAGTTCTTCCAGGTCCCAGCGCAGGGCCTGCCACTGCGGCCGCTCGCGCAACCCCTGCTGCTCGCCCGTCTCCAGCGCCTCCAGGAACGGATGCAGTTCCAGCATGCGCGCCTGGTCGCGCGGCGGATCACGCTTGGCGCGCTCGGTGCGCAGGATCATCGCCTTCAGGTAGCGCGGGTACTGCGCCAGCGCGTCGGCCGGCGTATCGCGCAGGAAGCCGGGATGGATCAGGCCGACCAGCTGCGCTTCCATATCGTCCAGGTTGCCGCGCGCCCAGCCCATCAACGGTGCTTCCAGCATCGGCTTCAGTTCTGCCACCAGCGCCAGGATGCTCTCGGCCAGCTTCAGTCGCGACATCGCCTCGCCAAACAGGGCCTTGGCGGCATGCTCGCGGCGCTGCTCGAAAGCCGCCGCATCGCGGATGTCTTCCAGGCCCTCGGCCAGCACTGCGTTCATCGCCGCATCGACCAGGTCACCGCGCAGGCGCTCCTGCGATTCGATGGCGGCATACAGCAGGCCGGTCTTGGCACCGACCGGCAACTGCTTGCGTGCCTGCTTCACCTTTTCGGCCAACGCGATCTCCAGCAGCCGGCGCACACCCAGCGGGTGGGCCTCCTGCGCCTGCAGGCGGTCGGCGAAGATGCGCAGCGCCACGCTGTCGCCCTCGTCCAGCAGCGCCGGATAGGCCGGTACGCCGGCTTCGCCGGGCACCTGCAGCGGAACCGGTGTGGCCGGGAACGTGCGCAGGCCATCGGCCGCCATCTCGCGGCCAGCACGTGCAGCGAAGGCATCGCCGGCACGGCCGCCGAACTTCGCGCGCAACGCATCGAGGTCGCGCGAGGTCGCGAGCACCTTGCCCTGTTCGTCGCGCAGGCGCAGATTCATGTGCAGGTGCGGTTCGATCGAACCGGGTTCGAAATCGAGCGCGGTCACCGTGGCGCCGGTGGCGCGTGACAGGAAGCGCGCCAGTTCGCCGGTGATGGCATCGGCGCTGGGCTGCGGGAACGCTTCGTAGAACGCGCGGCCGAAGTCCGGCGCCGGCACGTAGTTGCGGCGCATCGCCTTGGGCAGGCTGCGGATCAGTGCCGAGGCCTTGTCGGCAACGAAGCCCGGCGCCAGCCAGCCCAGCTGCACCGGATCCAGCGCATTGAGCAGGTGCAGCGGCACGTCCAGGGTCACGCCGTCATCGTCGGCCCCCGGCTCGAAGCGGTAATGCAGCGGCAGGCGTGCCTGGCCCAGCGCCAGGTACTTCGGGTAGCGCTCCTGTTCGCTGCCCTCGCCCGGCAACAGGTCGACCAGCGACCAGTGCAGGGTCTTGCGCTGTTCCGGTGCAAGCCCCTTCCACCAGGTATCCAGTCCTGCGGCCGAATGGATCTGCGGCGGCACCCGGTCCAGGTACCAGCGCGCCTGCCAGTCCTCGTCGGCCACGATGCCGGCGCGGCGCAGCTTGGCTTCTTCCTCGCGGGCGATCTCCAGCACTTTCTGGTTGTCGGCCACGAAACTGGCGCGGGTGTTGATCTCGCCGGTCACCAGCGCCTGGCGCACGAAGATGTCATGCGCTTCGCCCGGTTCGATGCGGCCGTAGTGCACCGGCTTCTTTGGCGCCAGCACCAGGCCGAACAGGCTGATCTGCTCGGAGGCCAGCACCTGGCCCTGCGCGCGCGACCAGTGCGAATCGAAGTGCTTGCGCAGCAGCAGGTGCGGCAACTCGGCGATGACCCAGTCCGGCTCGATCGCGGCCAGGGTCATGCCCCACACCTTCTGCGTATCCAGCAGGTTGGCCACCAGCAGCCACGGCGGCGGCCGCTTGGACAGCGCCGAACCCGGGAACGGCAGGAAACGGCGCTGGCGTGGCGCCTGGAAATCGCCCTTCTCGGTGCGGTGACCGATCTGCGTCGGCAGGCCTGCCACCAGCGCGCGGTGCAGGGTCTGGTACGCAGCGGCACGCACGCGCTCGCTGAAACCGCCGCCCACCGGCGCCTGTTCCTTCTGTGCACGCACGGCCAATGGCGCCGGCGCCGCTTCGGCCTTGCCTTCGCGGGCCAGCCGCGCGGCACGGTGCAGCTGGCCACGGGTGGCTTTCACTGCGGCGGCATCATCACGCGCCGGGGCCGGTGCACTGCTGCCGGCCAGCAGCGGTGCCATCGAGGCATCACTGGCCTCATCCTTCCAGCCCAGTTCCTCGCACAGCAGGCGCAGCTGGCGGTGCAGCTCGCGCCACTCGCGCATACGCAGGAAGCCGAGGAAGTGACGACCGCACCAGTCGCGCAGCTTGGATTGGGTCAGGTCTTCGTGGGCCTGCCGGTAGGCGTCCCACAGGCGCAGCACTCCGACGAATTCCGAACGCCCATCGGCGAACTGCGCATGCGCGCTGTCGGCCGCGCCGCGCGCTTCGGGCGGGCGTTCGCGCGGGTCCTGGATGCCCAGGAACGAGGCAATCACCAGCATCGGCCGCAGGCAGCCGGCGGCCTGCGCGGCGACCAGCATGCGCGCCAGCTTCACGTCCACCGGCAGGCGTGCCATCTGCTTGCCGATGGTGGTCATTCGCCGCTCGGCGTCGATCGCGCCCAGTTCGGTCAGTTGCTGCCAGCCGTCGGCCACCGCGCGCTCATCCGGCGCTTCCAGGAACGGAAACTCCTCGATGCGGCCCAGGCCCAGCTGCAGCATGCGCAGGATCACCCCGGCCAGGCTGGAGCGGCGGATTTCCGGATCGGTGAATTCCGGCCGTGCCTGGAAGTCGGCCTCGGCGTACAGGCGGTAGCAGATGCCCTCGGCGATACGGCCGCAGCGGCCCTTGCGCTGGTTTGCGCTGGCCTGCGAGATCGGCTCGATGTGCAGGCGGTCCAGCTTGTTGCGCGGGCTGTAGCGCTTGACGCGGGCGAAGCCCGGATCGACCACGTAACGGATGCGCGGCACCGTCAGCGAGGTTTCCGCCACGTTGGTGGCCAGCACGATGCGCCGGTTCGGCCCGGGATTGAACACCCGGTCCTGGTCCTGGTTGGACAGGCGCGCGTACAGCGGCAGTACCTCGGTATTACGGTACTTGCGCCGTTCCAGCGACTGGTGCGCATCGCGGATCTCGCGCTCGCCCGGCAGGAAGATCAGCACATCGCCACGCGCATCCAGGCGGGTGATCTCGTCGATGGCCGACACGATGGCGTCGTTGACGGTGCGTTCGCCCTGGTCTTCGCCCTCGCCTTCCAGCGCGCGATAGCGCACTTCCACCGGGTAGGTGCGGCCTTCAACGCTGATCACCGGCGCATTGTCGAAATGCTGGGCGAAGCGTTCGGTGTCGATGGTGGCCGAGGTCACGATCAGCTTCAGGTCCGGGCGCTTGCGCAGCAGCTGCTTCAGGTAGCCCAGCAGGAAGTCGATGTTGAGGCTGCGTTCGTGCGCCTCGTCGACAATGATCGTGTCGTAGTTCGACAGCCAGCGGTCACTGGCGATCTCCGCCAGCAGGATGCCGTCGGTCATGAACTTGATGCGGCTGTCTTCGCTGACCTTGTCGTTGAAGCGCACCTGGTAGCCGACCAGCTGGCCCAGTTCGCTCTGCAGTTCCTGCGCCACGCGGCTGGCCACCGCACGTGCGGCAATCCGTCGCGGCTGGGTGCAGCCGATCATGCCGGCCTGGCCACGGCCTGCGGCCAGGCACAGTTTCGGCAGCTGGGTGGTCTTGCCCGAGCCGGTTTCACCGGCGATCACCACCACCTGGTGGTCGCGGATCAGCCCGATGATGGCGTCGGCTTCACGCGCAATCGGCAGCTGCGGGTCCAGAGTAATGGACGGCTGCTGCTGCGCCCGTGTCATTCGGCGCTGCACCGATGCCTGCAAGGCCTGCTCGAAGGTGGCGGCCAGTGCCGCATCCTGTGGCTTGGCTTGGCAACGCGAGAGCATCCCCAGCAAACGGCCCCGGTCGCGGCTCATGGCGCCGTCGATGGCGGCACGCTGTTGGCGCAGGCGGGGCGATGGATTTTTATCGATAGAGTTCATCAATCGGTTCGTTCAAAACTTTGAAAGCGACCAGTCATCACGACCGGTTTATTGTGAAGGCCAACGATTCCACAAGGAGGAACCCCATGGCGAAGACCAAGAGCACGACCAAGGCCAAGACCGGCAAGCAGAAGCTTGCAGCGGCGGCACCGTCGGCGCCGAACATCGATATCGGGATCACCCAGGGCGACCGCAAGAAGATCGCCGACGGTCTGTCGCGCTTCCAGGCCGATGCGTTCACGCTCTACCTGAAGACGCACAACTTCCACTGGAACGTGACCGGGTCGATGTTCAACTCGCTGCACACCATGTTCGAGACGCAGTACACCGAGCAGTGGGCTGCACTGGACGACGTGGCCGAGCGCATCCGCGCGCTGGGCTTCAATGCCCCGGGCTCCTACCGGGAATTCGCTGCGTTGACCTCGATCGCCGAGGAACCGGGCCTGACCGACAGTGCGGACTGGCGTGAAATGGTACGCCAGTTGGTGGTCGCCAACGAAGCGGTCTGCCGTACGGCACGTGAAGTGCTGGACGTGGCGGCCAGGGGTGACGACGCCCCGACCGAGGATCTGATGACCCAACGCCTGCAGACGCACGAGAAGTACGCCTGGATGCTGCGTTCCCTGCTCCAGTAAGGTTTGAGGGGGGGCGGCAGGGCTTGCAGCCCTGCACCCGCAGAGGCAACGGCAACGGCAACAGCCGGAGCAAAAGCTGGTTTCCTGTGGGTAGGCGGGGTGGGTCCGGTGGCAGGGGACGCCGTAAACCCCGCTCCGCGGTCCGGCCCAGCCGCTGGCGGCTGTGCGTTCGGGCGCTTGCGAAGCAGTGCTTCGCAAGCAAAGCGCCCTCACCCATGGGGGCTTGGCCGCGGCATCCATGCCGCGGACACCCCTGCCACCGGACCCACCCCGCCTTCGACAGGTCTCCGCGATCTGCCAGCAAAGCCATTGGGGTCAGATCCGTTTTCCTGCGGAAAATGGATCTGACCCATTTTGTTTGTCGATATCTGACAGATTTCATCCACGCATGGCGTGGATCTACTGGCCACCGGGCCAAGTCTGGGGGAGAGCCCCCTGAGTCAGGGGGCGGCCGCGAAGCGGCGGGGGTCTGGGAGCTGGTAAGTGGGCCCGCGTTTCGCGCAGCGAAGCGTGGGAGCGGCAGCGCGCATGCGATGGCGCGTTCCCAGGGCGCAGCCCTGCCGAGACACCCCCGCCGGGGTAAACTAGCCGGATGGCTTCCCGTCCCGCGCACGACCTGCTCCAACGCGTCTTTGGTTACGACGATTTCCGTGGTCCCCAGCAGGACATCGTGGAGCATGTGGCTGCCGGTCACGATGCCCTCGTGCTGATGCCCACCGGCGGTGGCAAATCGCTGTGCTACCAGGTCCCGGCCCTGCTGCGTGACGGTTGCGGCATCGTCATCTCGCCGCTGATCGCGCTGATGCAGGACCAGGTCGAAGCCCTGCGCCAGCTCGGCGTGCGTGCCGAATACCTGAACTCGACCCTCGACGCCGAGACCGCCGGCCGCGTCGAGCGCGAGCTGCTCGCGGGTGAGCTGGACATGCTCTATGTCGCCCCCGAGCGGCTGCTGACCGGTCGCTTCCTGTCGCTGCTGTCGCGCAGCCAGATCGCCCTGTTCGCCATCGACGAAGCACACTGCGTGTCGCAGTGGGGCCATGATTTCCGCCCCGAGTACCGCCAGCTGACCGTGCTGCACGAACGCTGGCCGCAGATCCCGCGCATCGCGCTGACCGCGACCGCCGATCCGCCGACCCAGCGCGAGATCGCCGAGCGCCTCGATCTGCAGGAAGCGCGCCACTTCGTCAGCTCCTTCGACCGCCCCAACATCCGCTACACCGTGGTGCAGAAGGACAACGCCCGCAAGCAGCTGACCGATTTCCTGCGCGGCCACCGTGGCGAGGCCGGCATCGTCTACTGCATGTCGCGGCGCAAGGTCGAGGAGACCGCCGAATTCCTCTGCGGACAGGGCTTCAACGCCCTGCCCTACCATGCCGGCCTGCCGCCGGACGTGCGCGCGAACAACCAGCGCCGCTTCCTGCGCGAGGACGGCATCGTGATGTGCGCCACCATCGCCTTCGGCATGGGCATCGACAAGCCGGACGTGCGCTTCGTGGCGCATACCGACCTGCCGAAGTCGATGGAAGGCTACTACCAGGAAACCGGCCGCGCCGGCCGCGATGGTGAGGCCGCCGAAGCCTGGCTGTGCTACGGCCTCGGCGACGTGGTGCTGCTCAAGCAGATGATCGAGCAGTCCGAGGCCGGTGAAGAGCGCAAGCAGCTGGAGCGGGGCAAGCTCGACCACCTGCTGGGCTACTGCGAATCCATGCAATGCCGCCGCCAGGTGCTGCTGGCCGGCTTCGGCGAGACCTACCCCCAGCCCTGCGGCAACTGCGACAACTGCCTGACACCACCGGCCTCCTGGGACGCCACCATTCCTGCACAGAAAGCGCTGAGCTGCGTCTACCGCAGCGGCCAGCGCTTCGGTGTCGGCCACCTGATCGACATCCTGCGTGGCAGCGAGAACGAGAAGGTGAAGCAGCAGGGCCATGACAAGCTCAGCACCTATGCGATCGGCCGCGACCTGGATGCACGCACCTGGCGCAGCGTGTTCCGCCAGTTGGTCGCCGCCAGCCTGCTGGAAGTGGACAGCGAGGGCCACGGTGGCCTGCGCCTGACCGATGCCAGCCGCGACGTGCTGACCGGCCGTCGCCAGATCAGCATGCGCCGCGATCCCGCCAGCAGCACCAGTGGCCGCGAGCGCAGTGCGCAGCGCACCGGCTTGTCGGTGCTGCCGCAGGATCTGGCCCTGTTCAACGCCCTGCGCGGCCTGCGTGCCGAACTGGCCCGCGAACAGAACGTGCCGGCGTTCGTGATCTTCCACGACAGCACCCTGCGCAACATTGCCGAACAGCGCCCGACCAGCCTGGATGCGCTGGCCCGGGTCGGCGGCATCGGTGGCACCAAGCTGAGCCGCTACGGCCCGCGCCTGGTCGAGATCGTGCGCGAAGAAGGTTGACGCCGGGCTTCCTGCAGAGCCGGGGCGACGCTCGGCTGCCGTTGCCGCAGAAGCAGCCGAGCATGGGCTCGGCTCTACACTGGTGCTGCTCCAATCTTGAACCGGCCATTCAGCCGGAAGTGCATCCGCGCCCACTTGCAGCTAGATTAGCGCCATGTCCCTGGCCTCGACCCTGCTCCGTGTCGTGCTCATGCTCAGCCTGTTGCTCAACGGGCTGAACGCGGCCATGGCCAGCGGTCACGAGGAAATGGGCCGGATGGCCCACGCCGCAGCCGCTGCTGTTGATGGCGGCACCCCTGATTGCCACCACCACGCCGGCATGCAGGCCGACCCGGCCCCACAGGCCAAGGCCCCGCCCCACGACGCCCACTGCCAGATCAAGGACTGCGTGCGCAGCTGCGCCCAGCACCCGCTGCTGGTGGTGCTGCCGCTGCCGGTCATGGCCGGCCCGGCATTGTCACTGGCACCGCAGCCGATGCCGGCCACTGGCCGTCCGGCGCCGCCGCTGCCGCCGATCTCTCGTCCTCCCATCGGCTGATTCCACACGCACCGTGCGCCCTGCGCACCGTAGCCGGCCGCCTGCCGGCGTCTTTACGTGTCTGGAGTCACCACCATGAATACCCGCGTTCCCCCCGGTCCGGGCGCTGTGCCCATGCCGTCGCGCCGCCTGTTCGTACAGGGCCTGGCCGCCGGTGGCGTGGTTGCCGGCGTCGCCGCTGTCGGTGTGCCGCAGCGCGCGCTCGCCGCCGCCACGGCCGCCCCGCGCCTGGCCGGCGCCCCCGCCGTGCTCAGCGACACCCGCATCGAACTGGCCATCGGCGAATCGCTGGCCAACTTCACCGGCCGCACCCGCCCGGCGATCACCGTCAATGGATCGCTGCCTGCACCGATCCTGCGCTGGCGCGAGGGCCAGACCGTGGACCTGTTCGTGCGCAACACGCTGGAACGCCACCCGAGCTCGATCCACTGGCACGGCATCCTGCTGCCGGCCAACATGGACGGCGTGCCGGGCCTGAGCTTCAACGGCATCGGCCCCGGTGAGACCTACCACTACCACTTCGAGCTGAAGCAGTCGGGTACCTACTGGTACCACAGCCACTCGATGTTCCAGGAGCAGGCCGGCCTGTACGGCGCGCTGATCATCGATCCCGCCGAGCCGGCGCCGTACCGGCACGACCGCGAGCACGTGATCATGCTGTCCGACTGGACCGACATGGACCCGGGCGCGCTGTTCCGCCGCATGAAGAAGCTGGCGGCGTACGACAACTACTACATGCGCACGCTGCCGGATTTCCTGCGCGACGTGAAGCGCGACGGCTGGTCGGCGGCGCTGTCCGACCGTGGCATGTGGGGACGGATGCGGATGACACCGACCGACCTGTCCGACGTCAACGCCAACACCTATACCTACCTGATGAACGGCACTGCCCCGGCCGGCAACTGGACCGGCCTGTTCCGCAGTGGCGAGAAGGTGCTGCTGCGCTTCATCAATGGCGGGTCGATGACCTACTTCGACGTGCGCATTCCTGGTTTGAAGATGACCGTGGTCGCTGCCGATGGCCAGTACATCCACCCGGTCAGCATCGATGAGTTCCGCATCGCCCCGGCCGAAACCTACGATGTGATCGTCGAACCGAGCGGCCAGGATGCCTACACCATCTTCTGCCAGGACATGGGCCGCACCGGCTACGCCGCCGGCACGCTGGCGGTTCGCCACGGCCTGCAGGCGCCGATTCCCGAGCGCGACCCACGCGTGCTGCTGACCATGGCCGACATGGGCCACGGCATGTCGGGGCACGACATGGGCGCTGGTGGCCACGGCGGCCACGACATGGCCGCGATGAAGGGCATGGAAGGCGGCTGCGGCGCCAGCATGGGCCACGGCGCGTCCGCCGGCGGCGACGCCAGCAAGGCGCCGAAGCACCCGGCCAGCGAGCGCAACAACCCGCTGGTGGACATGCAGAGTTCGGCCACCGAACCGAAGCTGGAAGACCCCGGCATCGGCCTGCGCGACAACGGCCGCCAGGTGTTGACCTACGGTGCGATGCGCAGCCTGTTCGAGGATCCCGATGGCCGCGAGCCGAGCCGCGAGATCGAACTGCACCTGACCGGCCACATGGAGAAGTTCTCCTGGTCGTTCGATGGCGTCCCGTTCGCCAGCGCCGAACCGCTGCGGCTGAACTACGGCGAGCGCATGCGCATCGTGCTGGTCAACGACACGATGATGCAGCACCCGATCCACCTGCACGGCGTGTGGAGCGATCTGGAAAACGCGCAGGGCGAGTTCCAGCTGCGCAAGCACACCATCGACATGCCACCCGGCACCCGCCGCAGCTACCGCGTGCGCGCCGATGCGCTCGGCCGCTGGGCCTACCACTGCCATCTGCTGTACCACATGGAAGCGGGCATGATGCGCGAAGTGAGGATCGAAGAATGAGCCGCTCACTGCTTTCCCCCAGCCTGCTGGCGCTGGGCCTGGCCGCCGCGCTGCCGGTGTTCGCGCAGTCGCACGAAGGCCATGACATGGCCGCGATGGATCCGCCCGCAACGACCGCGAAGACGCCGGTCGCACCGGTCGATCATTCGAAGATGGATCCGGGCGCGATGGACCACTCAGCCATGGATCACTCGAAGATGGACCATGGCGCGATGCAACCGGCGGCGATGGACAACACCACGATGGCCCCTTCCAGGATGGATCATGCGGCGATGGGTCACGCCGCGCCCGCACCCACTGAGCCGCGCGAACCCATCCCGGTGCCGACCGATGCCGACCGCGCCGCTGCCTTCCCGCCCATCGCCCACGGTGCGATGGAGCATGCGCCGGAGATCAACAGCCTGCTGCTGATCGACCGCCTCGAACACTGGGATGGCAAGAGCAGCAATGGCCAGGCCTGGGAGGCAACCGGCTGGATCGGCGGCAACATCAACCGCCTGTGGCTGCGCACCGATGGCGAACGCAGTCGTGGCCGCACCGAATCGTCGTCACTGGAAGCGCTGTACGGCCGCAGCGTGTCGCCGTGGTGGGACGTGCTGGTCGGCGTGCGCCAGGACTTCCGCCCGGCCGACTCGCGCACCTGGGCAGCGGTCGGCATCCAGGGCCTGGCGCCGTACAAGTTCGAAAGCTCGGCCACGTTGTACATGGGCTCCGGTGGCCAGGTGCTGGCCAAGGCCGAGGTTGAGTATGACGTGCTGCTGACCAACCGTTTGATCCTGCAACCGCTGCTGGAAGCCACCGTCGCGGCCAGGGATGAACCGGAGTACGGCATTGGTCGCGGACTGAACAAGGTGGAGGCCGGTCTGCGCCTGCGCTATGAGTTCAGCCGCCGCTTCGCGCCGTACATCGGCATCAGCCACGAACGCACGTTTGGCGACACCGCCGACTACGCCGGTGACCACGCGCGCGACACACGCTGGGTGGCCGGCGTGCGCATGTGGTTCTGAGCAGCGGTTCGTGAGCAATGGCCAGCCCCGGCAGTCGCCGGGGCCGGCTACACTGCGCCACGCTCCATTGCAGGCCCCGCCATGTCGTTGCAGATCCGCCGCGCCACCCTTGCCGATGTCGACGCCCTGTCGGCGATCGCCATCACCACCTACAACGAAACCTGGGGCGACTCGTACCCGGCGCAGGAGCTGCATGATTTCCTGCAGGCGCACTACAGCCGCGAACCGCAGCGCATCGAACTGTCCGACCCACGCAGTGCCATCTGGCTGCTGATGGACGATGAAACCGTGGTCGGCTATCTGGCGGCCGGTGCCAACACCCTGCCGCATGCGGATGCACGCGAAGGCGATATCGAGCTGAAGCGGTTCTACATCCTGGCCGCGCACCAGAACGGCGGCCACGGCGCGCGCCTGATGGACGCGTTCATGACCTGGCTGGACCAGCCGCAGCGCCGCACCCTGTGGGTGGGCGTGTGGGAGGAGAACTTCGGTGCGCAGCGCTTCTATGCACGCTATGGCTGCGAAAAGGCTGGCGAGTACGACTTCATCGTCGGCGACACCCACGACCGCGAGTTCATCCTGCGCCGGGCGTGATCATGCGATCCATGCAGCGTCGAGCCATGCTCGACGCTACAAATTAGAAATCGAACAGCTCCGACAGGAAGCTGTCCTTCTTCTTTTTCTTGTAACCGTGGCCACGGTTGTCCTCGTAGCGCTGGCCGAGGTGGCGGGTATCACGGTGCATCACCGGTGGCGGCGCGGATGCTGGCTGAGCCTGCACGGGCGCTGGCGGCGGCACGGCCGTACCTGCACGTTCGATGATCTTGTCCAGCTCGCCACGATCCAGCCATACGCCTCGGCAGCCCGGGCAGTAGTCAATCTCGATGCCGTGGCGTTCGGCCATCTGCAGGGTCTGGGTCTTGCACACGGGGCACAGCATCGGCGTCGCTCCTGTCGGTCTGGCCTCGACTGTACCTGCGTGGTGATGACTGTGCGGCAACGCATGACCGAAGGCACAGGGACTTCCGGCGCGTGCCCGCCTGCATGCCGCGCAGCACACTGCGGCCTCACCCCGCAGGAAGTACGTACATGACTGTGCTGTCCCGCCTGCCCACTGCGGCGCGCCTGGTGCTGGTGCTGTCCGGCGTCGCCCTGGGCCTGAACCTGCGCGACATCGCCGCAGCCGCAGGGACTCCGATTCCTGCCCTGCCCATGCCCTACGGCGGCAGCCTGCTGGACAACGCACTGGCCGTGCTGGTGGCACTGCTGCTGGCCGTGCTGCTGCGGCCCCGTGGCATGGGTCTGTTGGCCAGCCTCGGGCTGTGCGGCAACGGCTGGGCCGGACCGTTGTGGGTGCTGCTGGCCAGCCTGCCCTGCTGGCTGGGACTGGCGCTGCTCGGTACTCCGAACACGGCGCTGACCGCGCTGGATGCCACGATGCTGGCCGTGCTGTTCCCGCTGGCTGAGGAAGTGCTGTTCCGTGGCCTGGGCTTCGTGCTGCTGGTGAAGATCGTGCGCGGTCCGTGGCCGCTGCTCGCGCTGCCGCAGGCACTGCTGTTCGGCATGGTGCATTGGCTCGGCTTCGGCGGGTTCGACGGCGGCGGCATCGCACTGTTCATTGGCGCGGTGATCGCGCTGGGCGGCTTCATCTTCGCCTGGCTCGACCACTTCGACGGCGACACCCTGTGGTGCGGCCTGGTCCTGCATGTTTCGATGAACCTCGCCTGGAACGTGTTCAGCCTCGACGACGCCGTCGCACTGGGTTGGCAGGCCACCAGCCTGCGCATCGGCACCGCGCTGCTGGCGGTCGCGGTACTGGCCTGGCACGTGCGACGTCGGCGCCAGACACGCCTGTAACGCCCACTTAGCCTGCCGTGCACGCCGGGCTCACTACCGGCTTGCGCATACTTGCGCGCCTTTTGCTCCCCCTGTTGTCCGGAGTTGCCGCGTCATGTTGCTGTCCAAGCGCTTTGTGGAACCACGCGTCCTGCTGATCGAGGACGCCGAGGAAACCCAGGAACTCAGTCGCCTCGCCCTGGAAAGCCAGGCCTGCCAGGTCACCGCTGTCAGCAGCGCCGAGGCCGCGCTGGGCCTGCTCAACGCCGGTGAACCGTTCGACCTGCTGTTCACCGACGTCTGCCTGGGCGGCATCAGCGGCATCGAAACCGCCAACCGCGTGCGCGAGCACCTGCCGCAGCTGCCGATCCTGGTCACCTCTGGCATGGACCAGCACCGCGTGCTGCCGCAGCTGCGCGCCGGCATCCACTTTCTGCCCAAACCGTACAGCATGAGCGAACTGCTCGATGCCATCCGCCTGTGCTTCCGCCATGCAGCGGATGCCACGTTGATGCCGCCGCCGCAGGCCAGCGCGGCCTGAGGCAATCATCCACGCATGGCGTGGATTGAACCTGCGATCAACCGCTGCTGTACGGCCCCGTGCCCGGGAACACCTTCAACAGCGCGCGGGTGATCATGTCCGGGTACACCGTGAAGTGGTCCTCGTCGTCGATCACCATGTTGTCCACCGTCAGCGAGCGGCCACTGCCGCGCAGCTGCTCGGCGAACTCGGCGTTGTGCCGCAGCATGTCGTTGCGGGTGAAATAGCGCGGCTCCGGCTTGACCGTTTCAAAGCTGCCGATCGACAGCATCACCGTGGTCGACTGCGTGGGCGCCTTGGCCTCGGCCTGCAGGCGCGGCACAAGGTGGTTGTCGAACCACAGCGACGGGCTGGACAGGATGTAGGTACGGAACATGTCCGGACGCGTGGTCAGCACGTAGGCACCGAACAGGCCGCCATAGGAATGACCGGCATAGGCACGCCGTGCCGGATCGGTGCGGTAGCGCGCATCGATCATCGGCAGCACGCGCTCAGCGAGGAAGTCGCGGTAATGTGCGGCACCGCCGTAACTGACGTCATCGCTGTAGTCACGCGGATCGGTACGCGCTGGGTCGCTGGGCGTGTAATCCCGCGAGCGGCTCTGCTTGGACGTCAGGCCTTCCTGCGGCGGCAGCCCGACCAGGATGAAATCCTCGATGTTGACGCCCTTCTGCCCGACCATGTTGCGCACGCTGCGCACCAGCGGGAAGCTGTACAGCGCATCGGTCACGTACAGCACCGGATAGTGCTTTTCCGGATGTGCGGCGTAGTCGGCCGGCAACGCCACCCAGATCGGGTAATCGCGGCCGACCGGATCGTGCACGCGCAGCGCCTCGGTATCCGGCAGCACCACGCCCGGCGCGGCGGTGGCCGCGCTTTCCTTCGCTTCCTTCTGGGTTGCTGGTGGCGCCACCGACATCGCACAACCACTCACGGCCAGGCAGGCCGCCACACTCCATCCACGCACACGCTGCATCCACACTCTCCCGTTGCGGGCGACGCACCCGGGTGGCGTCGCTACCGCATCCTCACACGTCGCGCGGCGCCGCGCCACGCGCGGTCAGGGCGAGGCCGGCGGCGGCGCCGGAAAAAGGGTGCGCAGCGCCTGCAATGCGGCCGGGTGGTAGATCGTCGCGTGGGTTTCCTCCGGCAGCGGCAGGTACTTCACCAGCGGCGACGGCGAAGCCTGCTGCAGCAGCGCAGCCAGTCGTGCCGTGGAGGCGGCCAGTTCCGGCTGCCCGCTGCTGGCCAGGAACACGTGCGGCTGTGCACGCGTCACCGCCGGTAGCTGCTTGGCCGCCCCGGCCAGCATCGCGCCACGGTTCCACCACAGGCTGGGGTCCAGCGCGATATAGCTGTTGAACAGCGTCGGCTCCTGCAGCAACGTCTCGACCACGAACAGGCCAGCCAGCGACTCACCGATCAGCGCGCGCTCGTCGGTGGTCGGGTAGCGCTGGCGTACCTGCGGCATCAGTTCATCGCGCAGGAAGCTGCGGTAGGCCGCCGAGCCACCGATGCGCGGCGCGATCTTCTGGTCCTGCGGGTCGCTGCTGGGGCCGGTCATGTCGCGGCGGCGCTCGGTGTTCTCGATGCCGACCAGCAGGAACGGACGCATGCTGCCGTTGCCGGTCAGCACCTGCACCAGCCCTGCCACATGCAGGAAGTCCTCGCCGATACCGCCATCGGCCATATACAGCACCGGCAGCGGCGCCTTCGGATCCAGGCCCCAGGGCTGCGGTCGATAGACATTGATACGGCGGGTTTCGCCCATCGCCTTCGACTCGATGGTGAAGGTCTCGCCGATCACCAACGGTGCCGCCGCCGTGACCGGGTCCGGCGACGTCGCCTGCGCGGCGGGTACAGCAGCAATACATGGCCCGGCGGTGGCCAGCAGGATCAAGGCGGACAAAACAACGACGCGCATGCGAACTTCCATTTTCGAGAGAACGGCCAGCATAACTGCACCGGTGTCCTCAACGGCGATCCAGCTCGATCACGGCCTGGCACGCGCGGAGCTGGTCGTCGGCATCGCGTCCGATTCGAACAAGCGCTGCCGCAACCTCTGCTCGTAACTGGGCGCCCGCATCACGTTCGCCGGTGCGGGCGGCGGCTTCGGACAGACGGCCGGTGTGGCACGCGGCAAGGTCGTCGCGCAGGCGGAGAGTGCCAGCACGCAGGGCAGCCACCACATCGGCATCCACCGCCGCCGCGCGCTCACGATCATGTTCATGTTGTTCCCCCAGTGAGGCCATCGCCTCGCTCCGTTCTTCCTGATCCCGGCGCAACCGTTGCTCGGACTGCACCGCGCCGGCGTGACGTGCCGCATCAGCCCGCGCCATCGCCAGATCACTGCGATCACCGCGCCAGCGCCAGCCGGCCACGAACATCAGCAGCGACCACAGCAGCAGCGACGCCATCACCATCAACATGCGTGGCATGTGTCACTGCTCCGCGAGGCAACGCGCATGGCGCTGCTGCTGGCGCTCCCACACCCCCCAGCACACGGTGTTGGGCCGACCATCGATGCGGGCCGAACAGTCGTAGCCCCCTGCCCGCTTCCACAGCAGCAACGCATCGCAGGCCCGGCGATATTCACCCTGCAGCAGATGCCGGCGCATCGACGAAGCGCGCCAGTTGCCGATGCCGTACTGGTAGAGGAAGTCGACATAGACGTCGTACTCGCCCTGGCTGAGCGCCACGCCGGGCAGCGACGCGCGGAACTGCCCTTCCTCCCTGGCCAGGTGGGCCTGCACGGTATGCAGCGCACGTACTGGCGTGGTGCGGTCGCCCATTCTCACCGGAGTGCCATCCTCGCGAACGGTCGAGCCGAAGCCATAGGTTGGACGGTCATTGCGCGTCGGTACCACTGCGGCGTCGGTGTATCCCTCGCGGTCAACGATGGCGATCAGGCCCGCAGCACTCAGCGCAAGCGCGGCGACCAGGCTGCGCACCGGCAATGTACTGCTGGGCCGGCTCATTCGCGCTCCCTGCGGCGCCATTCGCGCAGCCAGCGCCAGCCCAGATAGGCAATCTGCGCCGCCAGGTAGATGATGGTGAGGACAACGACCAGGCGGTCCAGGGTGATGCCGGCTGCAAGCGCACCGGCGACGGTGACCGGCGGCGCCGACTTGATGGCCGCCGCGCCGGCCGTACTGATGATTTCTTCTTTCATGATGGGTCCTGGAAGGAATGCAGGCCGCGTCGCATCGACATGGCCCGAAGAGATGCCCGCCCCGCTGCCGGCTCGGCACGAGGGTTGTTCCGGTCGGGAGGCGGGCGAAAGATCGGATCCGCCGCTCATGCGGCCTGGGCGATACCCTCCATCCAGCCGCGCACGCGCTGGAAGCCAAGTTCGACCAGGTTGAGGTAATGCCGGTTGGATACCGGTCGCTGCCCGCTGTTGGCCAGCAGCAGATTCGCCGTTTCGAATCGTTCGACCTTGCGTCGGCCACGGCCGCAGTAGTAGCCGCGCAGCGCACAGGCCATCGCCACGTTGTCACGCGCGACCGCCGTGATGATGTCTTCGATCTGCTGCGCCAGCTGATCGGTTTCCAGAGGCTTGTAGCCCTGGGCCCGCCCCGGCATGTCACCACGATGCTCGATCAGCACCGCCAGCAGGTTGCGCGACTGGAAGCCGAGGTATTCGCAGTCGCGATGCAGCGCATATTCGCCGCCCCAGTGCTCCAGGCGGCTGCGGACATACTCACCGAACGTATCAAGCTGCATGGGGGGCTTCTCCTTTGAGGGACGACGGGGCCGGACCGAACACATCCGGGCGCAGGGTTTCGCGGCGCACGGCGCCTGCCGTGGCCAGCTCGATGCGCCGGCACAGTCGCGCGCCGGGCAGCTTGTGGCCGCGGGCGATCATGTAGAGGGTCCGCAGCGCGCAACCGGTCTGGTGGGCCAGGCGGCGCATGACGGGGCAGCTGGGGGTGCCGTAGCCCCCTTGGGAGATGGCGTAGTCGATGAGGTTCATGGCCCACACATTACCGTCAAGGTAATGAGTAGTCAATACCGTTTTGGTCATTTGCTGGATTGGTAATGCAGCGCACCATCTACAGATGGACGCCAGTACCGCTCGCACCCTCAACATGCGCCTACGCGTGGCCGCCGCCGGCGGCCCGGCCGAATGGGCCCGCCTGTTCGGTGGCACCCGCTGGGCGCAGCCCCAGGTCAGCCAGTGGATTTCCGAGAGCAACCCGAAGAGCATCGGCCATCGTCTTGCGCGCGACCTTGAATCAGTGATGCAGCTTCCGCATGGAACGCTGGATCGCGTCGATCAGGACGGGGACGTGTCGCTTCAGTCTCAATCTACGGGACTGGATTTCGCGAAAATGAGCGCTGCGGTCAAGGTGCTTTCGCACTACCTGGAGCTGGTCGGCGATCCACCGGAATGGATCTACGATCCCGTGCTGCTGGAGACCGCATTCATGGTCGTGGACGAGTTCGGTCAGCCCTCTGCGCCGGACAATGTGCTCGACCTGACGAAGCTTCTGGCAAGACGGATCAGGGAGGCAAAGGATGACTCACACGCGACTCGAGGAGCTCGCACAGCGGTTGGCCGCTAGGACCCAGGAACTGCGCGGCGAGCGCACCCCGGCCCCTGCACTGCGGGTGGTGGCGGGAGACGCACATGTGGTTCGCGGGGAGAGGCGCATGGACGCGATCATGCGCGAGTGGCATTGCCGCATGATCCGCAACGTACGCCGGCGCTGGGGCGAGCCCATGCAGCATGTGATCGACCAGGCCTGTTGCGGTGTGGTCAACATCGAGCAGCTTGCCGACGACGCACTGATCCAGTTGCACAAGGACATGGAGCGCGCGGAGGAGTGCATCCGGGAGGGTATTTCCTTCCACGACGCCGGGCTGTTGCGCGCGCATTACGGCTGACGGCGGCCCTGACCGGCCGGCAACGGCCGGCTTGGGCCACGCATTCATTACCAAAAGTTACCTAAACATTACCATTTAGGCGCAAAGATTGACGCAGACGACATGGCGCCAGCAGTGATGGGAGCGCGTGCAAAGCACCCCTTTCCCGCGACTGCCGACCTGATGCCGCACGCTGGGTCGGTACCCGGGAGCCTATGGCACCTGCAGCACTGCTTCGTTGCTGCGGCACTTCCGCGCATTGCAGACGTGCTTTCGAGGGGGCAATAAAAAAAGGCGCCCCATGGGCGCCTTGATCATCACTGCAATGGTGGGCCGTGAAGGATTCGAACCTTCGACCAAAAGATTAAAAGTCTTCTGCTCTACCGACTGAGCTAACGGCCCGCTGCATTGCCCCGGCCTTTCGGCGGGGTCCGCATTCTACCCTACTTTGCTGGGTCGCGCGAAACCACGGTGTGTCGAGACTGCCGGCCAGCGGCCGGCACTACCCGATCGGGCCAGCCCACTTAAACCTTCCGGCCCCTCTACGCATCCCATCAGCGATCCCCACCGCGGAACTTCGGATGCGTCTGCCCTTCATCCTGCTCGTCGCCCTGCTGTTGCCCTGCAGCGCTCTGGCCGCCCCGTCCCAGGTCGTCACTGACGACATCGCCCGCTTCTGGGCCACCTACGATGCGGTGCGCGCCGAACCCGATGCAGCCCAACAGGTGGCCCTGGTGCAGCAGCGCTACATCGATCCGGGCAGCCCGGGACTGCATGCACTGATGCAGGTCCGCAACTACACCGCCCGCGAATACGCCGAGGCCATGCGCACCTGGCCACGCTTCTGGTCTTCGGTACGGCCGTTGACCGCCAACGCGCAGCAGGCCAGCGCCACGTTGGAGCGGGACCTCGCCGCCTTCCGCGCGCTCTACCCTGCCCTGCGCCCGGCCACCATCACCTATGCGGTCGGCGTGCTGCGTACCGGTGGCACCACGCTGGGCGACAAGGTGCTGATCGGCGCGGAGATGGCGCTGGGCGACGAGCGTGTGGACGTGAGCGAGCTGCCCGAGCCGATGCGCAGCCGGCTGCGGATCTTCTACGACAGCCGCCCCGGTGCGAACAACGCGCAGAACAACCTGCACGAATACGTGCATACCCAGCAGCGCGAGACCACCGGCAACCTGGCCCAGTACGCGGTGCGCGAAGGCGTGGCCGAGTACGTGGCCGAACGCATCAGCGGGCGTCGGCCGGCGCTGCCCTTCTACGACTATGGTGCAACCCACGAGGCGGGGATCCGCGCGCGCTTCATCGCCGCGATGGACAGCGATGACCTGGACAACTGGCTCTACAACAGCGCCCGTAATCCATTCGGTGTCAGTGATGTGGGCTACTACGCCGGCTATCGCATCGCGCAGGAGTACATGCGCCGGCAGTCGGACGAGAAGGCGGGTATCGCGCGGATGATCGAGCTGGATTATGCCGATCCGGAGGCGGTGCGGGCGTTTATTGAAGCGTCGGGGTGGTTGCAGGCCCGGTAGGTCAAGGAGTGCGAACCAACGGTTCGCACCCACCGGGAGAGCGATTCGCACCCACGGGAATGCCGGCCAGCGGCCGGCTCTACCGCATGGTCAGGCGTACAGCGTCGGGTCGGCGACGCCGGCCTCGGCGAAGCCCTGCGCGCGCAGGCGGCAGGCGTCGCAGTGGCCGCAGGCGGCGCCGTTGGCGTCGGCGTTGTAGCAGGACACGGTCAGGCCGAAGTCCACGCCCAGGCGCACGCCTTCGCTGACGATCTGGCCCTTGCTGAGGAACTGCAGCGGTGCGTGCACCTTGATGCCCGCACCTTCCACGCCCGACTTGGTGGCCAGGTTGGCCAGTGCCTGGAAGGCCGCTACGAACTCGGGGCGGCAGTCCGGATAGCCGGAATAGTCCACGGCGTTGACGCCGCAGAAGATGTCGTTGGCGCCGAGCACTTCGGCCCAGCCCAGGGCCAGCGACAGCATGATGGTGTTGCGTGCCGGCACGTAGGTGACCGGGATGCCGGCACCGCCGGCCTCGGGCACGTCGATGTCGTCGGTCAGCGCCGAGCCGCCGATGCTGCGCAGGTCCACATCCACGGTCTTGTGCGCGACCACGCCCTGGGCCTTCGCCACGCGGGCGGCGGCATCCAGTTCGGAGGTATGGCGCTGGCCATAGCGCACGCTCAGGGCATGCACGGCAAAGCCCTGTTCCTGGGCCATGGCGATGACGGCGGCTGAATCCATGCCGCCGGAGAGAAGCACGACTGCCTTCTTCATGGGAAAAACATCCGGTTGGGAGGGGAAAGCCAGCACGCTGTCCCGCGCCGGAGCTACATCAGGGAACGCTGCGCCGGCTCATCGACCCGGCTCGTCGTTCCACAGGATTTTATGCAACTGCATCTGGAAGCGCACCGGCAGCCGGTCTTCGACGATCCAGTCGGCCAGCTGCCGCGCGGTGATCTCGCCCTTGCTCGGCGAGAAGAACACGGTGCAGCGCTTCACCAGGCCGTGCTCGGCGACCATGGCCTTGGCCCAGTCGTAATCCTCACGGTTGCAGATGACGAACTTGATCTGGTCGCGTGCGGTCAGCAGCGGCAGGTTTTCCAGGCGGTTGCGGGCGGCTTCGGCCGAGCCTGGCGTCTTGATGTCGACCACGCGCGACACGCGCGGGTCCACAGCGCTGACGTCCAGCGCGCCGGAGGTTTCCAGCGAGACGTCCATGCCGGCGTCGCACAGCTTCTGCAGCAGCACCAGGCAACGCTTCTGTGCCAGCGGCTCGCCACCGGTCACGCAGACGTGGCGCACGCCCTGGGCCAGCACCTCGGCTACGATGTCGTCGATATCCCACCAGGTGCCGCCGTGGAAGGCATAGGCGGTGTCGCAGTACTGGCAGCGCAGCGGGCAGCCAGTCAGGCGCACGAACACGGTCGGCCAGCCGGCGGTATCGGCTTCGCCCTGCAGCGAGGTGAAGATCTCGGTGATCTTCAGGCGTGGCAGGGGCGACTGCACGATCTCACTGGGCGTGGCGGCGGCGCTGGACGGGGTAACGGCGGTCATGGCGGGTACTTCTTGGAGGGACACGTGGCGGGGGAGCTACCGTGGCCGGTAACGAAAGCAGCCGAGCATGGCTCGGCTCTACAACAGCAACCGGGCGGGTGAACCCATCCGGTAACGAAAGCAGCCGAGCATGGCTCGGCGCTGCAACAGCAGCCGGTCGGGTGTGGCCCAGCCGGTAATGCGAGCCGTCGGGCATGGCCCGGCGCTGCCGGATCCGGGCGGGTTTGCCGAGCCGGAAACGAAAGCAGCCGAGCGTGGGCTCGGCTCTACAGGACACGTATTGTACGCCCGGTCAGCGGATCAGCGGATCTGCCTGCCGAGGCGGATCGACTGCAGGCGGTCCTGCGCGGTGCGCGCGGCGTCCGAGCCGGGGTACTGCGCCACGACGGCCTCCAGCGTCTGCTGGGCCTGGTCGACCTTGCCCTCGCCATACTGCGAGAGGCCGACCTTGAGCAGGCCGCCTGCGGCCTTGTCGTGGGTCGGATAGCGCGAGAGCAGTTCACGGAACTGGGTCTCGGCCATCGGGAAATTGCGGGTGGCGTAGTAGCTCTCGCCCAGCCAGTACAGCGCGTTCGGCGCGTAGACGCCGTTCGGGTACAGCTGCAGGAAGCTCAGGAACAACTGCGCCGAATCATCGTACTTGCCGGCCTTCAGTGATTCGAAGGCAACGTTGTAGGAGGTGCGCTCGTCGCCGGTGGCGGCAAGGCTGCCGGCATCACCATGGACGGAAGGCGGCCGCTCGGAAGTGGCCGCCGCTGCGGGTTTTACCGGGGCCGGGGCGGCCTTCGGCGCGCTCGCCGGAACGGGCGGCA
Organism: Stenotrophomonas sp. S4; assembly: GCF_054187805.2. Classification (NCBI taxonomy): domain Bacteria; kingdom Pseudomonadati; phylum Pseudomonadota; class Gammaproteobacteria; order Lysobacterales; family Lysobacteraceae; genus Stenotrophomonas; species Stenotrophomonas sp. S4. The sequence goes on from NZ_CM196188.1 coordinate 3,668,248, forward strand.
GGGCCGGGGCGGCATTGCCCCCTTCCAACCGGTTCAGGCGGCTGTCCAGATCCAGGTACTGGTCCTGGGCGGACTGCTTGAGCTGGGCGTTGTCGTGCTGCAACTGCTCGATCGAGGCCTGCAGGCTGGTGACCTGCTGCCGCAGCTGATTGATCTGGTTCAACAGGTCCTGGTTGGCACTGTTGTTGTACATCTGCTGCTCGAGCGCGCCGACACGATCGGCCAGGCTCTGTCGCTGTGCATGCGCCGGTGCGGCAGCCACGAGGGCTGCCGCAACAACCAGCATCAATTTGATGCCAATGCGCATGGATTACTGCGCGGTGTAGACGATTTCGACGCGACGGTTCTGCGACCAGCAGGACTCGTTCGACTCGGTGCAGACCGGACGCTCTTCACCGTAGGACACGACGGTCAGCTGCGAAGCCGAGCCACCGTTGGCCTGCAGGGCCGAGTTGACGCCGTTGCCACGACGCTCACCCAGGGCCTGGTTGTACGCGCGCGAACCGCGCTCGTCGGTGTGGCCCTGCAGGGTGATGCGCGAGGACGGACGGTCACGCAGGTACTTAGCGTGGCAAGCCATGATGGCCTGGAATTCCGGCTTCACGTCTTCCTTGTCCAGGTCGAAGTAGACAACGCGCTGGCGCAGGCAAGCGTCGGTGTCCAGGTCGCCCGGGCCGTACAGGCCGGAGGTCGACGGACCGGTCGGGGTGGTGGTCGAGGTGCCGGTGTCGACCGGAGCCGGCACTTCTTCCTTGACCTTCTTCGAGCAACCGGCCAGGACGGCCACAGACAGCAGGGAAACAAGCAGAACGCGGGTGGACTTGTTCATGGCGATACCTTTGTGGCTCCTAGGCCGATGAGGGGTTCAAGACAGCGAAAATATTAACACTCTTTTAGCGCTGGGTACGGTATGGGGACCATGCCGGTTCGCGCACATCTCCGTCAGCCAGAACCAACCGCTGGCGCACGCGCGCATCGGCGGAAACGGCGTACAGCACGCCACGGCCACCCTCGCGGGCGGCGTACAACACCATGCTTGCGTTGGGCGCAAAGCTCGGAGATTCATCCAGCGAACCCGGGGACAGCGTGCTCCAGCGGGGCGAACCCAGCGAGCTGTCCATCATCGCGATCTTGTAGCTGTTGCCCGAGCCCTGCGCGACGGCGATCTTCTTGCCGTCGTAGGACACCGAGGGCTTGGCATTGTAGTTGCCCTGGAAGGTCACGCGCTCGGCGCTGCCGCCACCTGCACCGACCTTGTAGACCTGCGGACGGCCGCCACGGTCGGAGGTGAAGTACACCGCGCTGCCATCCGGCGCCCAGGTCGGCTCGGTATCGATGGCGAAGTGGTTGGTCAGCTGGGTCAGCTGCTTGCTGCCCAGGTCCATCACGTAGATTTCCGGATTGCCCGAACGCGACAGGGTCAGGGCCAGCTTGCGGCCGTCCGGCGAGAACGCCGGGGCGCTGTTGATGCCGCGGAAGCTGGTGACCAGCTCGCGCGCGCCGGTGCCGATGTTCTGGATGTAGATCGCCGAATTGCCACGCTCGAAGCTGACGTAGGCCAGCTTGCTGCCATCCGGGCTCCACGACGGCGACAGCAGCGGCTCGGCCGAACGCACGATGGTCTGCGGGTTGTAGCCGTCGGAGTCGGCCACCATCAGCGCATAGCGCATGGCGTCGCCCTTGCCGCTGGCGGTCACGTAGGCGATGCGGGTCCAGAAGGCGCCGCGCACACCGGTGATCTTTTCGTAGATGGCGTCGGCCATCTGGTGGGCGACGTCGCGCATGGCGTTGCCACGGGCGGTCATCGCCAGGCCCAGCAGGCGCTCGCCCTTGGGCACGTCGAACAGTTCGTACTCGACGCGATAGGCGCCGGCACCGGCGTCGAGCACGCGGCCGACCACGATGTAATTCTGCTTCAGCGCACGCCAGGTGGCGAACTGGATGTCGCCGCCACGCACGGGCTTCTCGACGATCTGCGCTTCCGGCAGCGTGCGGAACTGGCCCGAGCGCTCCAGGTCGGCGCGGACCACGCCGGCGACGTCGGTCTGCGGAGCGGCCGACGAACCCTGGTAGGGCATCGGCACGATGGTGATCGGCAGGGCGGAGGCATTGCCGCCGATGATGTCGATATCCAGCCCCTTCTGCTGCGCGACGGCAGCAAAGGGCAGCAACAGGGCCGCAAACACGGCAAGCCAGCGAGGCATCTTTTTCATGGAGCGCTCAATAGGGGGAAACCGGAACGAGGGATAACAAAGCGGGAGTGAACCGCTTCGCAATCATGAACCAAGGGTACGTGAATTCCGGGTCAGTTCCAGCCCGTCTTCTCACGTACCGTTAACGTCGTGGCTAACATCGCACCTGCCTGCCCCGGCCACACCGCCCCTAGCAGGCAGTGTTCGACAGCAGCCCACAGCCTGCCCGGTCGAAACCGAGCGCACCAGAGGCAAGCGCGACAGCCGTGGGCGCGGGCGGCCTGATGACCGCCCTGCCCCACTCGATCAATCCTGTGCAGTGAAGGTCAGGTTGAGCGTGCGGTTGAACACCGACTCGAAGCCCCGGTATGGCAGCGGCTGGGCGTTGAGCACGGCGGCCTCGATCGAGCGCTTGCCGGCCTCGTCATAGGGGCAGTTCGCGCCGACCTTGGCCTGCAGCACCTGCCCACCCGGGATCTGGGTGATGGTCACCTGGCACTTCTGCCCCAGCGGCACGCTGTCCGGGCGGGTCCAGGTGTCACGCACCTTGGCCTGGATCGCCGCAGCGTACTTGGCGGTCAGATCATCGCTGCTGCCGCCCCCACCGGCGGCCGGCCGGGAGGCGCCAGTGGCACCGGCAGCCGCACTGCCGGCCGCGTTGCGCGCGGCGGCGACCTCGCGCAGCTTCCGCTCGGCCAGCTTGGCTTCCTTCTCGGCCTGCTCGCGGCGGGCACGGATCTCGGCGATCTTCTTCTGCTTCTCGGCCTCGGCCTTGTCAGCCGCCACGCGCTCCTGCTCGGCCTGCTTCTTCTTCTCGTCGGCTTCCTGCTGCTTGGCCAGGCGCAGCTTCTGCTCCGCTTCCTCCTGGCGCTTGCGTTCGGTCAGGTCGATCTGCTCCTGGCGGCGCTTGGCTTCCTGTTCCTGCTTGGCCTTCTCCTGCGAGATGGCCAGCGCACTCACCGCTTCCTGGTCCTTGGTATCCGGCTGCGCGACACGCTCCTGCGCCTGTTGCTGCTGCGGCGTGGGGGCGTCCTGCGGGCGCGGTTCGGGAATCGGCTGCGGCGGCGGAATGGTGTCTTCAGGGACCGGAATCGGCTCGGCGACCGGCGGCGGCAGGTCCTCCAGCTTTTCCGACTGGCGCAGGGCCTGGCGCGCAGCGGAGGCCTCGGATGCGGACAGCGCCAGGCTGGCCTCGACCGAGGGATCGCCGGCGGCGGCATCGGTGTTGCGCTCGGGCGACCACAGCCAGGCGCCGATGAAGACCAGCGCAACCAGCAGGTGCACCAGCAACGCCAGCGCCAGGGGCAGGCCCCAGCCGGGTTCGCGCTGATGCGGAGGTGGCAGGGCGTCAGCGTGCATCGGTGGCCAGGCCTACCTTGTCTACCTTGGCGCGCTTGATCACATCCATCGCGGCGATGACCTTTTCATAGGCCACGGCGCGGTCGGCGGCGACGATCACGCGCACGCCCTTGTCCTGGGCGGCGATGCCGGCCAGGCGACCTTCCAGTTCCTCGGCCGACACGGCGGCCGGTTCCTTGGCGTCGGGCAGCTTCAGGCTGAGCTGGCCGTCCTGGCGCACCGAGACGATCACCGGGTCCTGCTTGCTCTCCAGCGCCTTGGCGTTGGACTGCGGCAGGTCGACGTCGAAGCTCAGGGTGAGCAGCGGTGCGGTGACCATGAAGATGATCAGCAGCACCAGCATGACGTCGATGTAGGGAACGACGTTGATTTCCGATTTCAGCTTGCGGCGCTTGCGGCGACCGATGGCAGCGGACATGGCTTGGACTCCCGGGTCAGGCGCTTACTCGTCGCCAGCGCTCTGGCGCTGCAGGATGGAGCTGAACTCTTCGGCGAAGGTTTCGAACCGCACCGACATGCGCTCCACGCGGGTGGTGAAGCGGTTGTAGGCCCACACCGCCGGGATCGCCACGAACAGGCCGATGGCGGTGGCGAACAGCGCTTCGGAGATGCCCGGCGCGACGGCGGCGATACCGGCCTGCGCACCGCTGCTGATCATGTCGTGCATGGTCACCATGATGCCGAACACGGTACCGACCAGGCCCACGTACGGCGCGGTCGAGCCGATGTTGGCCAGCAGCTCCAGGTTGCGCTCGAGCTGGTCCACTTCACGGGTGTAGGTGGTGCGCATGGCGCGCTGCGCGCCTTCCAGCTGCGCACGACCGTCCAGGCGGCGCTTGTCGCGCAGGCGGGTGTATTCGCGGAAACCGGCTTCGAAGATGGCTTCCAGGCCGCCGACATTGCGGCTGCGGTCGGTGGCCGAGCTGTACAGCTTGCCCAGGTCGGCGCCGGACCAGAAGCGGTTCTCGAACTCGTCGGCTTCGCGGGTGGCCTGCTTGAACACGCGGGCCTTGCGGAAAATGATCACCCAGCTGACGAACGAGCCGACCAGCAGCAGCAGCACGATGATCTTCACCGGCAGGCTGGCCTTGGCCATCAGTTCGAGGTAGTTGATGCCGCCGCCGGTGGTGGCCTGGGCAAGGGTCTGTGTCGCGGCGTTGCTGACGTCGGCCGGCAGTGCCTCGGTGACCGTGGCCTGCAGGGCCAGGAGCGTTGCGATCATCCGTTGTTCCTCAGTGTTCGGATTCGGGGTGGAGGTGGGGTTGCAGCACGGCAAGGACGGCGTCGTCCATGCCACGCGGGCGGAAACTGGCCGCTTCCAGTGCGGCAATACGGACCTGCGCCGACAGCAGCAGCTCGCCGTCGCGCAGGATCTGCTGGTCGAAGACCATGCTGGCCTTCTTCAGCTGGACCAGGCGGGCGCTCACCTGCAGGGTGTCATCCAGCCGTGCCGGCCTGATGAAATCCATCTGCATCGAGCGCACCGCGAAGACCATCCCGTGCTCGGCGCGCATGCGCTCCTGGCCGTAGCCCAGCGCACGCATCCATTCGGTCCGGGCCCGTTCCATGAAGGCCACGTAGCGGGCGTGGTAGACCACGCCACCTGCGTCGGTATCTTCCCAGTAAATGCGTGTCGGCCAACTGAATCGGGGCTCAACCGACATCGGGAACCTCCGCGAACAGGTCCTGCGGCGGGTTCTTGGGCTTCAGGCCCATGTGCCGGTAGGCCTTGTGGGTGGCCATGCGGCCACGCGCGGTGCGCACCAGGAAGCCCTGCTGGATCAGGTAGGGCTCGACCACGTCTTCCAGCGTGCCGCGCTCTTCGGACAGCGCCGCGGCCAGCGATTCGATGCCGACCGGACCGCCGTCGAAGTAGTCGACCATGGTCTTGAGCAGGCGCCGGTCGAGCTCGTCGAAGCCCTCCGGATCAACCTTGAGCATTTTCATCGCGGCCTGTGCCACGGCCTCGTCGATGTGGCCGCCCGCCTTCACCTGCGCATAATCGCGCACGCGGCGCAGCAGGCGGTTGGCGATACGCGGGGTGCCACGCGCGCGGCGAGCGATCTCGCCGGCGCCATCGGCGGTGCAGTCGATGCCGAGGATGGTGGCCGAGCGGCGCACGATCCGGGTCAGCTCTTCGACGCTGTAGAACTCCAGGCGCTGGACGATGCCGAAGCGGTCGCGCAGCGGCGCGGTCAGCAGGCCGGCGCGGGTGGTGGCGCCGATCAGGGTGAACGGCGGCAGGTCGATCTTGATCGAACGGGCCGCGGGGCCCTCGCCGATCATGATGTCGATCTGGAAATCTTCCATCGCCGGGTACAGCACTTCCTCGACCACCGGCGACAGGCGGTGGATCTCGTCCACGAACAGCACGTCGTGCGGCTGCAGGTTGGTGAGCAGTGCGGCAAGGTCGCCGGCCTTCTCGATCACCGGGCCGGAGGTGACCCGCAGGGCCACGCCCAGTTCGTTGGCGATGACGTGGCTGAGGGTGGTCTTGCCCAGGCCGGGCGGCCCGAAGATCAGCACATGGTCGAGCGCGTCGCCACGGGCCTTGGCCGCTTCGATGTAGATCTCCAGCTGCTCGCGCACCGGGGCCTGGCCGAGGTAGTCGGCCAAGCGCTTGGGGCGGATGCTGGCGTCGGCGGCGTCATCCTCGCGGGTGGCGCCGGCGCCGATGATGCGGTCGTCGGTCATGTGCTGATTATGCGGCAAAAGCGCGGGTTTCGGCCGGGCTGCGCCCGGCACCCGCAGAGGCAACGGCAACGGCAACATCCAGAGCAACAGCCGAAGCGGGCTTCCTGGGGAATGGCGGGGTGGGTCCGGTTGCGGGGGACGCTGCAAGTACGTCCATGCAAGCTCGGTCGCCGCATCCATGCGGCTCACGCCCCCGCAACCGGCCCCACCCCGCCTTCGACAGTTTCCTGCGGTCTGTCGGAACGGCGTTCTGCTTTGGTGGGTGCCGACCGTTGGTCGGCACGGTAGATCCAGGCGTGGAGGAAACTGGAGAGCAGAGTGGGCCAAGCTTCAAGCACGCGGCATCTCCGCAAGCGGAGCCCCCTTGTTGTTCAAGGGGGTGCGCCGACAGGCGGGGGGATTAGGTGGAATGCGTGCGGAGCCCACGGTTTGCGCAGCAAATCGTGGGACGTAGCGCAGGTGGAGATTAAATCTCCACCTGCGCGCCGAGTTCCACGAGGCGGTTGCCCGGAATACGGAAGAAGCCCGTGGCCGGGGCGGCGTTGCGATGCATCAGCGCGAACAGCTTGTCACGCCAGATCGGCATGCCGCGGTTGGCGGTGGCGACGATGGTCTCGCGGCTGGCGAAGAAGGTGGTGTCCATCGGGTCGAAGTAGATGCCGCCGTGGTCGCACGAGCGCATCAGCGCCAGTGGCACGTCCGGGGTCTCCATGAAACCGAAGCGGACGTAGACGCGATAGAACTCGTCGCCCACCGATTCGATCTTCAGCCGCTGCCCTTCCATCGCATACGGGATCGGCAGGGTTTCCACGTGCAGGAACACGTTGCGCTCGTGCAGCACCTTGTTGTGCTTGAGGTTGTGCATCAGCGCGTGCGGGGCCACGGTCGGGTCGGCGGTGAGGAACACCGCGGTGCCCGGCACGCGTACCGGCGGCGCCAGCATCAGGCCCGGCAGGAAGGTGTCCAGGCGGATGCCGTCCTTGCGGATCTCATCGCGCAGCAGCTCGCGGCCACGGCGCCAGGTGCGCATCATGGTGAACAGGAAGATGCCCAGCACCACCGGGAACCAGGCGCCCTGCAGCAGCTTGGCACCGTTGGCGATGACGAAGCCGAGGTCGATGATGAAGAACACCACGCACAACGGCAGGATCCACTTGCGGGCCTTCGGCCACAGCGAGCGGGCCACCAGGGCCAACAGCAGGGTGTCGATCAGCATCGTGGCCGACACCGAGATGCCGTAGGCCACGGCCAGGTTCGACGAGCTGCGGAAGGCCAGTACCAGGCCGATCACCATCACCGCGATACCCCAGTTGATGCCCGGGATGTAGATCTGGCCGATGGTGTCGTGCGAGGTGTGCTTGATGCGCATGCGCGGGATGTAACCCAGCTGCATGGCCTGGCGCGAGACCGAGAACGCACCGGTGATGACCGACTGCGACGCGATCACCGCCGCCATTGTGGCCAGGATGATCATCGGGTACAGCGCCCACGGCGGCACCGCCTCGAAGAACGGATTCTTCAGCGCTTCGGGGTGGTTGAGCACCAGTGCGCCCTGCCCCAGGTAGTTCAGCACCAGGCACGGCAGCACGAAGAAATACCAGGCGTGGCGGATGGGTTTGGCGCCGAAGTGGCCCATGTCGGCGTACAGCGCCTCGCCACCGGTCACCGCCAGCACCACCGCGCCAAGGATGAAGATGCCGTGCCAGCTGTGCTCCATGAAGAAGCGGATCGCCCACCACGGGTTGAAGGCCTTCAGCACTTCCGGCGCGTCGACGATGTTGTAGATGCCGATCGCGGCCAGCGAGATGAACCAGACCGAGGTGATCGGGCCGAACGCCTTGCCGATCTTTTCGGTACCGAAGCGCTGCGCGGCAAACACCATCAGCAGCACCACCACGGTGATCGGCACGATGAAGGCATGCAGGCCGGGCGCGGCCACCTCCAGGCCCTCGACCGCGCCAAGCACGGAAATCGCCGGGGTGATCACGCCGTCACCGAAGAACAGCGAGGCACCGAAGATACCGAGGATGCCGACCACGTAGGCCGAGCGCGACCCGTTGCGCAGCGTGCGCTGGGTCAGCGCCATCAGCGCCATGATGCCGCCCTCGCCGTCATTGTCGGCGCGCATGATGATGGTCACGTACTTCAGCGTGACCACGATGTTCAGCGCCCAGAACGCCAGCGACAGCACGCCCAGCACGGTGTCATGGTCACTGTTGAGCCCGTAGTGCGGCGAGAACGCCTCCTTCAGGGTGTACAGCGGGCTGGTACCGATATCGCCGAAGACCACGCCGATCGCACCGATGATCAGCGCCATGCCTCCGGCGGGAGGGGCGTGACCGTGGCCGCCGGGGGCAGCTGCGTGCGGGGTTTGACTGCTGGACATGGGACTCCTGGCGAAGCTCAGGCGGTTCGTTGAGGGAAAGGGAGGCGGGTCAGCGCAGCGCCGACTGCAGCGCCTTGCGGATCACGGTGGCCACTTCGTCGCCTTCATTGAAGGCGTCGCGGGCCATGCGTGCCGCTTCGGCCGGCTTGTAGCCCAGCTGCTGCAGGGCCACGGTGGCATCGGACAGCGGATCGGCCGGCGCCGGGCCACTGCCGGTGGGCAGCGCGCCGCCGGCACCGAACTGGGCGGCGCGGTCACGCAGCTCCAGCACCATGCGTTCGGCGGTCTTCTTGCCGATGCCGGGGATGCGGGTCAGCGCGGTGATGTCGCCGGCCTGGACCATGCGCGCGAACTCCTCGACGCTGACACCGGACAGCACGGCCAGCGCGATCTTCGCGCCGATGCCGCTGACCTTCTGCACGTCGCGGAACAGGCGCCGCTCACCCTCGCGCAGGAAGCCGTACAGCGAGACGCTGTCTTCCTTCTGCGAGTAATGGGTGTACAGGGTGACCTCGCGGCCGAGCTCGGGCAGGTCGTAGAAGGTACTCATCGGCGCCTCCAGTTCGTAGCCCACTCCGTTCACGTCCACCACCAGCCACGGCGGCGCCTTGTAGGCGACGATGCCGCGCAGTCGACCGATCATTGCGTGCAGCTCCTCATTTGCGGCCCCACGCCTGGCGGGCACTGAGCCCCAGGCGGTTGGCCGTCGCCCTTACGTGGGCATGGGTGATCGCCACCGCCAACGCGTCGGCCGCGTCGGCCTGCAGCTTGGTTTTCAGGTTGAGCATGAGCCCGACCATGTGTTGAACCTGTTGCTTTTCGGCGCCACCGCGCCCGACCACTGCGAGCTTGATCTCGCTGGCGGCGTATTCGTGCACCGGCAGGTCGCGCAGCACCACGGCCGAGATCGCCGCGCCCCGGGCCTGGCCCAGCTTCAGCGCCGAATCGGGATTGCGGGCCATGAACACCTTTTCGATGGCCACTTCATTGGGCTGGTATTCCCGGCACAGGTCAGCCAGGCCCAGCACCAGCAGCTTCATGCGCTGCGGGAAGTCGTCGGCACCCAGCAGCACCAGCGGCTGGTGGTGCACGTGGCTGACGCGGCCGGTGGCGTCGACATCGATGATGCCGACCCCGGTCCGCTGCGAACCGGGGTCGATGCCGAGGATGCGGGTCATGCGGCACTCCTGGCGGGGCGGAACGGGGTGCGCTGGCAGGCGTATGGGCTCATGACTGTCCGCGGTGACCGTTCAACGGCCCGCGCCCAGGCCGTCGAGGACGGCTCAGGCGTAGGCGTCGGCGCCGAGTTCGGCGTTGGAATACACGTCCTGCACGTCGTCCAGGTCTTCGAGCATGTCGAGCAGCTTCTTGACCTGCAGGGCGACGTCGCCTTCGACCTTGATGTCGTTGTCCGCGCGGAAGGTGACCTCGGCGTGGTCGGCGACATGGCCGGCGGCGGCCATTGCGTCCTTGACCGCGTTGAACGCGTCAGGGCTGGTGACCACGTCGATCGAGCCGTCGTCCGGGTAGACCACGATGTCATCGGCGCCGGCCTCGATGGCCGCTTCGGTGATGGCTTCCTCGTCGGCACCCGGGGCGAAGCTGAGCACGCCCAGGCGCTTGAACATGAAGGCGACCGAGCCTTCGGTGCCCATGTTGCCGCCGCACTTGCTGAACGCATGGCGGACATCGGCCACGGTGCGCACGCGGTTGTCGGTCAGGCAGTCGACGATCACGGCAACGCCACCCGGGGCGTAGCCCTCGTAGCGGATTTCCTCGTAGTCGACGCCTTCCAGTTCACCGGTGGCCTTCTTGATGGCGCGCTCGATCACGTCCTTGGACATGTTCACGGCCAGGCCCTTGTCCACGGCCACGCGCAGGCGCGGGTTGTTGTTGGGGTCGCCTCCACCGCCGCGCGCGGCCACGCCGATCTCGCGGATGATCTTGGTGAAAATCTTGCCGCGCTTCGCGTCGGACGCGTTCTTGCGGGCTTCGATGGAGGGGCCTCTACCCATGGGTGCTACCGTCTGGCTGCTTCAGGATCAAGGCGCGGATTCTACCTGATCGGGCGCTGCAACCGTGTCTAGGGCGGAGGGATGCTGCCAGGTCATGCCCGGCGTAGAGCGTGCGAACCATCGGTTCGCACCCACCGAGGCAGGCCGGTCGCACCCACTCAATCATGCGGCGGCGGCGTCGCGGCTGTGGTCGAACTGGCCGTGGCGCAGGAAATGCGCGGTCTGCCGCGCGGCATCGGGCGACACCACCAGGCCACTGTGGCTGGTACGCACCACGCAATGGTCGGCCAGGCCCGGCAGGCGGGTCTCGGCCAATGCCACGGTGCCATCAGAGGCATCGTCGATCGCCCCCAGCAGGCTGCCCAGCCCATGCGGTACCGAGCCGGCGATCAGCCCGACTTCGGCCTTGCCCTGCCAGTCCGGCAGGCCATCGAGCAACAGTTCGCTGCTGCGGCCCAGCGCCAGGCCCCACCCGTGCTCGGACAATGAACGCGCAGTGCCGCTGCCGCGCAGCGGCGAGCCCAGGCAGACCACGCGCTGCACGTCCAGCTGCGGCTGGCGGCGCAAGGCCTCCAGCGCGAGCAATCCGCCCAGGCTGTGACCGACCAGCGACAGCGGTCCGGCATCGGCCAGGCGTTCCAGCAGCTGCGGCACGGCCACGTCGGGGCCACCGAACACCGAGGAATAGCCGAACGCGTGCACCTGGAAACCACGCGCGCGCAGGCGCCAGGCCAGCGGCCCGACCCAGGCACGGGCATTCCAGATGCCATGCAGCAGCAATACGGGGGGAGTCATGCAAACAGCCTGGCGGTCAGCGGGGCAGGAACGTGAGGTGATTGAACACGCGCGCGCAGCAAGCGGCGGTGAACGTCAGGCCGCGCGCGGCGCGCGGCGCAGGATGAATTCGAGGTCCTGGGTGTCACCGACCGGGAACAGGTACTCGCCGGCCTTCTCGAAACCGTAGCGGGCGTAGAAGCGTTGCGCGCCGAAGTTCTCCGACCACACGCCTAGCCACAGCGTGCGCGGGCCTTCGTGTTCCAGCCAGGCCAGCGCGGTTTCCAGCAGGCGGCTGCCCCAGCCGCAGCTCTGCTGCGTCTTGATCAGGTACAGGCGCTTGAGTTCGCCGTCACCGGGTTTCACATCCGGATGCGGCAGGCCACAGGGGCCGGCGGCGGCGTGGCCGACCGCCTCCCCATCCAGTTCCAGCAGCCACACCGCGTAGTCCGGGTGGGCCAGGATCACGCGCTGGCGCTCGACCGTGTAGGCCTCCTCGAGGAAGGCCTGCAGGTCCTGCGGCGGATACAGATGGCCGAAGGTTTCGGTGAACGTGCGCGCGGCCAGCGCCGACAGGGTCGGCGCGTCGTCCACAGTGGCGCGGCGGATCGAATACATGCAGGAAGTTGACGTCAGGGCGAAGCGCGGGTCAAGCCTTTTCAGACGATTCCGCTGCTTCTTCCTCGTCCTCTTCCTCGTATTCCTCTTCGTCTTCGTCCTCTTCTTCCTCGCCTTCCTCGTCCTCGTCGTACTCTTCCTCTTCGTCGTCCTCGTAATCCTCGACGCCGAAGTCTTCACCGTCCCAACGGCCTTCGCCGTCGGCGACGAAGGTCAGGGCCATCGCCGCCGGGTTGGTACCGACGCGGACCAGCCAACCACCGAACACGCGTGCACGCTCGGTGACCAGGGTGGCCTCGGAGCCTTCATTGCCCAGCTTTTCCCACTCCAGCGAAAACGCAAACTCGGTCATTGCCTGGATCTCCTGATCAGTTGGTCTTGGGGCGAACCTGGATGTGCACTTCGGCCAGCTGCGTATCGACGATCGGCGACGGCGCGTCGGTCATCAGATCCTGTGCACCGGTGGTCTTCGGGAACGGGATGACGTCGCGGATCGATTCGGTGCCGGCCATCAGCGCAGCGATGCGGTCGATGCCGAAGGCAATGCCACCGTGCGGCGGCGCGCCGTAGTTCAGCGCGTCGAGCAGGAAGCCGAACTTGGCGCGGGCTTCCTCGGCACCGATGCCGAGCAGCTCGAACACCGCGCTCTGCATGTCCGGACGGTGGATACGGATGGAACCGCCGCCGATTTCATTGCCGTTGAGCACCATGTCGTAGCCGCGCGAGACGGCGGTACGGGCATTGGCGCGCAGGTCGGCGATGTCGTCCACGGCCGGTGCGGTGAAGGGGTGATGCAGGGCGACGTAGCGCTGTTCTTCCTCGTCCCACTCGAACATCGGGAAGTCGGTGACCCACAGCGGGGCCCAGCCGTCGGCGACCAGGCCGAAGTCCTTGCCGGCCTTCAGGCGCAGCGCGCCCATGAAGTCGGAGACCTTGTTGTAGCCACCGGCGCCGAAGAACACGATGTCGCCGTTGCCGGCGCCGACGTGGGCCACCAGCGCAGCGAAGGATTCCTCGCTGAAGAACTTCTGGATCGGCGAGCTGACTTCGCCGTTGTCGGCGATCTTGATGTAGGCCAGGCCCTTGGCGCCGTACTTGGCGGCATGCGCGGCGTACTCGTCGATCTGCTTGCGGCTCAGCGACGCACCGCCCGGGATGCGCAGCGCGGCGACGCGGCCTTCGGCATCATTGGCCGGGCCGGTGAACACCGGGAACTCACTGTCCTTGACCAGCTCGGCCACGTCGACCAGCTCCAGCGCGATGCGCAGGTCCGGCTTGTCCGAACCGTAGCGACGCATCGCCTCGGCCCAGGTCATGCGCGGGAAGCTGGCATCCAGCTGCACGTCGACCACTTCCTTGAAGATGGCGCGGATCATGTCTTCGACGAAGTCCTGCACGTCGCGTTCGCGGACGAAGGCGAACTCCATGTCCAGCTGGGTGAATTCCAGCTGGCGGTCGGCACGCAGGGCTTCATCGCGGAAGCAGCGCGCGATCTGGTAGTAGCGGTCGAAGCCGGCCACCATCAGGATCTGCTTGAACAGCTGCGGGCTCTGCGGCAGGGCGTAGAACTCGCCCGGGTGCATGCGCGCCGGCACCAGGAAGTCGCGCGCGCCTTCCGGAGTGGCCTTGGTCAGGATCGGGGTCTCGATGTCCTGGAAGCCCTTTTCGTCCAGATGGCGGCGCAGCGCCTGCACCAGCTTGATGCGGGTGCGCTGCATGCGCTGCATTTCCGGGCGGCGCAGGTCCAGGTAACGGTACTTCAGGCGGGTTTCCTCGCCCGGGTTCTCGTGGGCGTGGAACGGCAGCGGCGCGGCCTTGTTCAGCACGGTGATGGCGGTGGCGATCACTTCCACCTTGCCAGTGCGCATCTTGTCGTTCACCGCGTGGCGGGCGCGCACGACGCCTTCCACCTGCAGCACGTCCTCATAGCCCAGCGACGCGGCCACGGCGAACACTTCGGCGTTGTCGACCTCCACGGTCACCTGCACGATGCCTTCATGATCCCGGAGATCGATGAAGCAGACGCCGCCCTGGTTACGGGCCACGTCGGTCCAGCCGGCGAGGGTGACAGTCTGGCCAATCAGGGTCTCGTCGACCAGGCCGCAGAAGTGGGTACGCATGGGGGGAAGCTCCGCTGGAGAACGCCGGCACCGGATGGGGGCCGGAAAGCCTCGTATTCTGCGGCCGAGGCCCCGGCCGGGGCAAATCCGGCCAGTCACACCGGCTTGATCGCCCCCTTCCCTATAGTCAGGCACCTGCCACCGTATGGGATGCCGCCATGAAACCGCTGTCCCTGGCCAGCCTGGCCGTGACCCTGAGCCTGGGCACCATCGCCACGCTCGCCCTGCCCTCCGCCCCGGCCGCCGCGCAGGACGGGGTGATCCGCTGCGAGAGCCAGAACAACCGCGAACGGGTCTGCAACACCGGCTGGCGCAATGCGCAGCTGGTCCGCCAGCTGTCCGGCAGCGCCTGCGACGAAGGCCGCACCTGGGGCAGCCGCAATGGCAGCATCTGGGTCACCAATGGCTGCCGTGCCGAATTCGTCGAGGCCCGTGGTGGCTGGGGCGGCGGCAATGGCGGCGGCTGGGGTGGCAACAACGGCCGGCCCGGCGAAACCATACGCTGCGAGAGCCAGAACAACCGCGAGCGCAGCTGCCCGGTCGGCTGGCGCAATGCCCGGCTGGTCCGCCAGCTGTCCGGCAGCCCCTGCAACGAAGGCCGCACCTGGGGCGTGCGCAATGGCGCGATCTGGGTCAGTGGCGGCTGCCGCGCCGAATTCGCCGAGGCCCGCGGCTGGGGCGGTGGCGGCGGTGGTGGTTGGGGCGGCGGCAACAGCAACTACTCGATCACCTGCAGCAGCAACAACAACCGCACGCAGAACTGCGACTGGGATGAGCGCCAGGGTCGGCCGGTGCTGCAGCAGCAGCTGTCCGGCAGCGCCTGCCAGGAGGGCCGCAGCTGGGGCTACGCACGCGGCCAGGTGTGGGTGAGCAATGGTTGCCGGGCGCGCTTCGGCGCGCGCTGAGTGCTGGTTTGAGCATGGGGTCGGATCCCTGGCCGACGGCCAGGGCCCCGGCCAGGTATCCCGCATCCACGCATGGCATGGCTCTACTGGGAATTTTTCCGGGCTCGGAGCCCTCCTCGGGAGGGATCCGACCCCGGGATCAGGGTGCGGGCGCCTTCTCGTCGCCCCACGGTGCGGGGGGCAGGTCGACCGGCTTGCTCAGGTCGAACTTCACGCGGAAACGGCGGCCCTCCGGGCGCGTCAGTTCGTAGACGAAGGTCTGGTCGGGGTCGATCTCCATCGCCCAGGTATTGTGCGTGGAGGCCAGCATGTCGGCACGACGGAACATCGCCACCGAGTCGGCGTCGGCCGGGAACTGCTGGCGCTCGGCGGTGCCCGGTGGCGTGCTGTCACCGCCGTAGAGGGTGATCGCATCCGCGCTGCCATCCTGATGGCGGTGATCGTGCTTCAGGCGCAGGCCGTTTTCGGTGCGGGTCAGCACCCAGGTGCGCGAGTGGTCATCCCCCACATGGAAGGGAATCCGCAATTCATGGGCAGGATCGGCACAGCCGCGCACATGCATCACCAGGCGCTGGCCGGCGAACGGGTCCTTGCCGGTCGGTGCCGGCGTGTCCTCCACCACCCGGCCCTCATAGGCCTGGCCGCAATGGGCGGCGATGGCGGCCATGAAGGCATCGGCCGGTGCGGTCGCCAGATCATGGGCGACTGTATCGGAACGCTGCGAACAGGCAGCGAGGCTGAGCAGGAGGGCGGAAGCGGTAACAACGGCAGGCAGTCTCATGCCCCAACCCTAACCACCCGGGCCGGAGCACGCAAACCGCGCGGACCGGCCACGTCACCTCAGGGGTGCAGCCAGACCTCGCAGCCACCCAGCTCCTGCTTCTGGCCACCGGCGGCATAGCGGCGGGTGATCTCGGCCAGCCATTGCACGCGCTCGGGGCTGCTGCCCAGCTGGTTGGGGCAGTTGACCAGTGCGGCTAGCGGCAATCCACCCAGTGCCGCGTCATCTGCAGCCAGCGATGCGAGTACGTCGTCCGATGCCCAGTCCGGAATCATCACGGCGCGGCGGCCGGAGAAATACGGCAGTTCGGAGGACCAGTCCTGTCCGAATGCGATCACCACGCCCTGCGCCGTCGTACCGGCGCGGATGACATCGGCGATCTGCGAAACCGGTGTCGGCTGGCGTGCTTCCTTGATGTCCTTCAGCGACTTCACCAGGCCAAAGCCCACCGACAGCACGCACAGGAAGATCGCCAGCGCGACGCCACGGCGAGGCTTGCCCGCCGCTTCGGCCGCCAGCACCGTCGACCACAGCACCAGGCCGATGATCGAAGTGGCGAACACGATGTTGGCCGCCTGGTAGTAGGGATGGGCGATGTGCAGGTTGGTGAAGACCAGGAACGGCGCCAGGTAGGCCAGCAGCAGGATCCCCACCGCCACGCGCGTGCGCTTCTGCCACAGCCCGGCGATGACGAAGATCAGGAAGATCCAGTTGGAGCCGATCGCACCGGAGAAGCGCTTTTTGAACACGGTGCCCCACCAGGTGGCCGGATCCAGGCGCTGCTGCAGGGTGCCGTAATTCCACGCGGACAGCGCATCGGAGGTGATGTGCTGGCCCAGCGCCGACTGCGCCTTCAGCGCGTCGGCATGCTGCAGCCACAGGCTGAGCGTGGCCAGCACGGCAAGCGCGGACAGGCCACCCCAGAACAGCAGCCGCCAATGCTGCTGCAGCCACTGCGGGCGCCAGCCATGCTCGCGCAGGGCCAGCCACAGGAAGGCCAGCGCAACGAACGCGGCAAAGCCGAAGAACGAGGTGACCTTGATGGCCGCCGACAGCACGGCTGCGACGATGGCGACCAGGCCCACCCACGCGCGCGACTGGCTACGCAGGCGTGCCATCGCCCAGACGAAGAGCAGGCCGAAGAACACGGCGCTGGACTCCATCATCACCGAGCGCCCCCAGAACTGCGCGTACGGCGAGACGGCAAAGGCGCCGGCCACGCACAGCGCCAGCGTGCGGTCAGGGCGCCACGCCAGCAGCGTGCGGTAGACCAGCCAGATGCAGCCGACATGGAAGACGGTGGAGACCAGCCGCCCGCTGTTGTCGGCACTCATGCCGGTGATGCTGGACAGCAATGCCGCCAACCACTGGTAGAACGGGAACTCGAATGGAATCGACCAGGGCGCACCCAGCACCGGGGTCACGTAGTCCAGCCAGGGGCCGCCGCGCAGCAACCAGTCGATCGACAGTGCAGTCTGCGTCTGCCGGAAACCGGAAGCATCGACCGGTGGCATCGACCAGCTGCAGACCAGCAGGATCAGCAGCGCGACCGCCGAAAACCACAACAGGATCTTGCCCGGCAACAGGCTGCGGTCTGGGTTGCTTTCCTGGGTCACGCCTGTTGCTCCTGACTGTGGCCGCCCACGACAGGGCGCGCTTCACGGGCGCGCAGTGTCTGTGTTGGCGCACGCGAGTGCAAGCCGCTGCGCGCGGCTGCGGCTCAGCCCTGCGGTGGCAGCGACGCCTTCAGCGGCGCGGCGTGGATGACTTCGGTGGCCGCGACCGGCGCGGCCTCGCCCTCGCCCGCCGGCTCCTGCTCCACCGGATCGACGTCGAACGGCGTGCGGAACACCAGCGACGGCAGCAGCGTGGTCAGTGCGGCGTACAGCAGCAGCGCGCCGAACAGTACCGCCGGAATCTGGAAACGCTCGCGCATGATCGCCGCCAGCACCAGGGTGAAGATCAGGGTCGGGGCCAGCGCCAGCGAGACCCGCAGGCTGCTGCGGAAGCTCTCGCCGAACATCACCCGGCGCTGCAGCCAGACCACGCCGATGCGCAGCGGCAGCACCACCAGGGTGATCACGATGCCCAGCCCCAGCGCCTCGAAGCTGAGCGCTTCACTGGGCACCTTGGTGCCGGCGTTGAAGAAATAGAACGGCACGAAAAACGAGGCGAACAGGCGCAGCGCATGCAGGTTCTCGTGCGAGGCCAGCAGCGGCATGCGCTGGTGCAGCAGGCGCGCGACCAGGCCGGCGATGAAGGCACCGACCAGGTAATACACACCCAGCAGATAGGTGATGTACGCCGCGACCATGCCGACCATGACCAGCAGCGAGAACTCCGAACCCGGCGCGTGCGGCGCCACCCAGCGGCCCAGCGCGATGAACAGCAGCGGCAGGCCGACCATCATCGCCAGCAGGGCCAGGCTGGACAGCGCCATGTGCCCCGGGTCGCCGGCCTGCAGCACGATGAACAACGCCGCCAGCGCCAGCAGTTCGCCGGCGATGGCCTTGCTGGTCACCCAGAACCGCTCGTCTTCGCTCAGGCCCAGCCGCGACAGCGAATCCATGATGAAGCCGGTGGAGGGCGTCAGCAGCGCCAGCGCCAGCAGCCCGGCGGCCTGCCACGGCAGCCCCGCGTAGCGCCAGGCCAGCCAGCCCACGCCGAACAGCGTGCCGGTACGGATCACCAGGTGCGCCAGCAGCGGCCACATGCCACGGCGCAACGCCTGCAGATCCACTTCCAGGCCGGCAAACAGGAACAGCGAGGAAATGCCCAGCGTGGCCAGCAGACCGATCACCGCGTCGTGTGCCTGGTCGCCCAGCCAGAGCATGCCGATGATGCCGAACAGCAGGCAGGTCAACGGCGCCGGCAGGCTGAAGCGCTGCAGCGCGCGCGGGATCACCAGCAGCGCGAAGATCAGCAGCAGGTAGATCAACTCATGGCTCATCGGGGTCTTCCGTGGGGTTCGAACGCGCGCAGGATGCGCGTGCCCGACCGATCCGGCAAGCCATTTTCGAATGACCCCGGTTACCTCATCCGATCATCGCATCGGCCAGCGCCCCCACCCGTGCAAGCACCGCTGCACGCTGATCGTCATCGACCGATGCGCCCTGCAGGTAGGCGGTGACCACCCACGCCGCGCCGCCCGCATGCGGCCACAGCACGGCGATGTCGTTGCGCGTGTCATCACCGTTGCTGCCGGTCTTGTCCCCCACCCGCCAGCGCTTGCCCAGCCCGGCGCGCAGGCAGGCATCGCCGGTCTGGTTGTCGATGAGCCAATCGGCGAACTGCTGGCGCGATGCCGGCTGCAGGCCATTGCCCACCGCGAAGCGGGCCAGGCTGGTGGCCATCGCGGCCGGGCTGGTGGTATCGCGCGGGTCTCCTTTCGCGAACAGATTCACGTCCGGCTCGTTGCGGTCATTGCGGGTAACGCTGTCGCCCTGCCCGCGCAGGAATGCCGTCAGCGCCGACGGCCCGCCCACCACGTCCAGCAGCAGGTTGGCCGCGGTGTTGTCGCTGGTGGTCAGCGTGCCCCGGCACAGGTCGCGCACCGTCAGGTCCTTGCCCACATGGCGGCGCGCCACCGGGGCGTAGGACAGCAGATCCTTTTCGGCGATCGGCACACGGGTGTCGAGCGAAACGCGGCCTGCATCGGCAAGGCTCAGCACATGGGCAACCAGCATCGACTTGAACGTGCTGCACATCGGGAAGCGCTCGTCCTGCCGATGCCCGCCGATGCGACGGCCATTACCGGTGTTCAGCACGGTGACGCCCAGGCGGCCACCGCTGGCTTTCTCCAGCGCGGCGAAATCGGCGGCGCCGGCAATGGCGGCGTTCGCGGCGGGTGTGCCGGACGAAGGGGCAACAGCTCGCGCCAACGCCGGGGCAAGCAGCGAGGAAGCAACGGCAGCACCACTGAACTGCAGGAATCGGCGACGGGCGAGCATAGGGGTTCTCCTGGTGACCGCTCGATTATTGGCCCCTCCACTGCAGCCGACCAGCGCGAAAAATCAAGGCAAGCCATAAGTTGAATTCATACCTGTCGCAATCAACTCATTGAGATTTACGAAATTCCTCAGTGAACGGGTAGGATCAGCCATCACCCTGGCTCACGGCTTTCCGATGCTGCACCCGACCCTGCCGCTGAACGCGCTGCGCGCTTTCGAAGCCGCCGCCCGCCACCAGAACTTCACCCGTGCCGCGCTCGAGCTGTGCGTCAGCCAGGCCGCGCTGAGCCACCAGATCCGGGGGCTGGAGGACCGACTCGGCATCCGCCTGTTCCATCGCCTGCCGCGCGGCGTGGCGCTGACCGACGAGGGCGCGGCGCTGTATCCGGTACTCAACGAATCGTTCGAGCGCATCTCGGCCAGCATCGCGCGCTACACCGGCGGGCCGGCCCGCGAAGTACTGACGCTGGGCGTGGTCGGCACCTTCGCCACCGGTTGGCTGCTGCCACGGCTGGCGGCGTTCGAGGCCGCGCACCCGGACATCGAGCTGCGCCTGCAGACCCACAACAACCGCATCGACCTGGCCGGCGAAGGGCTGGACCTGGCGATCCGCTTCGGCGATGGCGACTGGCAGGGTCAGGCCTGCACGGCGATCCTCGATGCGCCGTTCACACCGCTGTGCGCCCCGGCATTGGCGCGGCGACTGAAGCAACCGCGCGACCTCGCCACACTGCCGTTGTTGCGTTCCTACCGCAGCGACGAATGGCCGCGCTGGCTGCAGGCAGCCGGGGTCAGCGGCGTGGAAGCCCGCGGGCCGGTGTTTGATTCGTCGCTGACGGTGGCGATGGCTGCCGCCGGGGGTGCCGGCGTGGCCTTGCTGCCCTTGCGCATGTTCGAGCAGGAACTGGCCGAAGGCCGCCTGCTGCAGCCCTTCGGCACCACCCTGGAGCTGGGCCGTTACTGGCTGACGCGGCTGCGCTCGCGCGCCGAGCGCGAGCCGGCCAAGCGCTTCCGCGAGTGGCTGCAGGCGCAGGGCACATAACAAAAAGGGGACGGAGGGGATTAAGTCGTATGTGCACATACGACTTAATCCCCTCCGTCCCCTTTTTCGCGGAGTCAGGACTCCAGCAGCTCCATCCAGGCGGCTTCGGCCTTTTCCAGCTGCGCGGCGGCGGTTTCGCGGTCGCGGCCGATCACTGCCATGCGGGTGGCGTCGGCGTAGTTGGCCGGGTCGGCCAGCTGGCGGTCCAGCTCGGCCACCGCGCCTTCCAGCTCGGCCACCTTGGCCTCGGCGGCAGCCAGCTTGTGCGGGTTCACCGGCTTCTTCTGCACCACCTGCGCCACCGGGGCGGTCTTGACCACCACCGGCTCTTCCACCTGTTCCATGCGCGCCTTGGTGCCCTGCGCCTGCGGACGGGTGCGCAGCCATGCGGCGTACGCATCCAGGTCGCCGTCGAACGGCTCGACCACGCCATCGGCCACGCGCCAGTAGGTATCGCAGACCAGGCCGATCAGATGGCGGTCATGCGAGACCATCACGATCGCGCCTTCGAAGGTGGCCAGTGCTTCGGCCAGCGCTTCGCGCATTTCCAGGTCAAGGTGGTTGGTCGGTTCGTCCAGCAGCAGCACATTCGGCTGCTGCCAGGCGATCAGCGCCAGCGCCAGGCGCGCGCGCTCGCCGCCGGAGAAACCATCGACCGGCTCGAACGCGCGGTCGCCCGGGAAGTTCCACTTGCCAAGGAAATCGCGGAACGACTGGTTCGGTGCGTCCGGCGCGATCTCGCGGAAATGCTCCATCGGCGACTGGCCTTCGTGCAGCGACTCCACCGTGTGCTGGGCGAAGTAGCCGATCTTCAGGTCCGGGTGCGCCATGCGCTCGCCGACGATCGGCGCCAGCTCGCCCACCAGGGTCTTCACCAGGGTGGTCTTACCGGCACCGTTGGGGCCGAGCAGGCCGATGCGCTGGCCCGCTTCCAGGCCGAAGCCGACGTTGTGCAGGATCACCGCGTCCTTGCCGTAGCCGGCCTCGACGTGGTTCAGGCGGATCAGCGAGAACGGCAGCTTGGCCGGCGGCGCGAACTCGATGCGGAACTCGCGCTCGGCACGCACCGCTTCGGTGCCGGCCAGCTTGGCCAGGCGCTTCATGCGGCTCTGCGCCTGCGCGGCCTTGCTGGCCTGCGCCTTGAAGCGGTCGATGAAGCTCTGCAGGTGGGCACGCTCGGCCTGTTCCTTCTCGTGCGCGATCTGCTGCTGGCGCAGCTGTTCGGCGCGCTGGCGCTCGAAGTCGGTGTAGCCGCCCGGATAGAGCTTGGCGCCGCCACCGTGCAGGTGCAGGGTGTGGGTGGCCACGTTGTCGAGGAACTCGCGGTCATGCGAGATCAGCAGCAGGGTGCCCGGATACTTCAGCAGCCACTGCTCCAGCCAGTACACCGCGTCCAGATCCAGGTGGTTGGTCGGTTCGTCCAGCAGCAGCAGGTCGCTTGGCATCATCAGCGCGCGGGCCAGGTTCAGGCGCACGCGCCAGCCGCCGGAGAACGAGGACACCGCGCGGTGGTGGGTCTCTGCCGGGAAACCGAGGCCGTGCAGCAGCTTGCCGGCGCGCGCTTCGGCGTCGTAGGCATTGAGCTCGGCCATCTTGGTGTGCGCCTCGGCCACCGCTTCCCAGTCTTCGCGGGCGGTCGCGTCGGCCTCGGCGGCCAGCACCGCGGCCACCTCGATGTCACCGCCCAGCACGAAGCTCAGCGCCGGGTCGGGCAGCGACGGGGTTTCCTGGGCAACGCTGGCGATGCGCACCTTGCCGGGCAGGTCGACATCGCCCTTGTCTGCCTCCAGCTCGCCCTTCACCGCCGCGAACAGGCTGGACTTGCCAGCACCGTTGCGGCCGACCACACCCACCCGGTAACCGGCATGCAGGGTCAGGTCGACATTGGACAACAGCAGCCGCTCGCCGCGGCGCAAGGCGAAATTACGAAGCGAAATCATGGGGGAAGGCGTCCATATAACCGAATGGAATGTGCTGGTGAGCACTGTTCCTGCGACGCAATTCTAGCGTTAACGAATACTTGACGCGCCCCGGGATGCGCGGCGGCCGGCGTTCCTCTCTCCCACGTCCTCGCCGCGCGCCTCCCGGGCCCCCTCCCCGCGAGTGCCGATCCGGGCTAAATGGTTGCTGCTGCAACGTTTTTTCCGATGACCGGCATTTGACAGCCACTGAATATCCCGTTAATTCCTGCTTTGCGCACCGCAACAACCGCCGTCCGCCTCACCCCCGTGATGTCGATTCCGGTGCCGCCCCCGCCAACCGGAGCCCCATCCCGATGACCCGCAAGACCAGCCTGATCGCCGCCGCCGTCGCTGTCGCACTCGGTGGCTCTCCGTTCGTCGCCGCTGCCCAGCAGACCGGCACCGCCGCCAACACCCTGGACACGGTGATCGTCACCGGCACCCGCGTGGCCGACCGCACGGTCGCCGAATCGCAGTCGCCGATCGACATCATCACCCGCGAAGCCCTGCAGTCCACCGGCACCAGCGAACTGGCCACCGCGCTGTCGCGCGCGCTGCCCTCGCTGAACTTCCCGCGCCCGGCCCTGACCGACGGCACCAGCGGCGTGCGCCCGGCGCAGCTGCGCGGCCTGTCGCCGGACCAGGTGCTGGTGCTGGTCAACGGCAAGCGCCGCCATACCTCGGCGATGATCAACGTCAACGGCAGCATCGGCCGTGGTTCGTCGGCAGTGGACATCAACGCGATCCCGATCGCCGCCATCGAGCGCGTGGAAGTGCTGCGCGACGGTGCGTCGGCGCAGTACGGCTCGGACGCCATCGCCGGCGTCATCAACATCGTGCTCAAGGGCAGCGGCAGTGGCGGCAGCCTGGCGGTGGACTACGGCCAGTACTCGGCCGGTGACGGCAACAAGTACCAGCTTTCCGGCGATACCGGCGTCGAGTTCGGCAACGGCCGTGGCCGCGTGCACGTGGCCGGCCAGATCAGCCAGCAGGACGAGAGCAACCGTGCCGGCCCGTACCGCGGCACCACCCCGAACACCGGCAACTACCCGAGCGTCGGCCAGAAGACCTTCATCGTCGGCGACCCGCGCGTGGATGCCACCGCTGCCTCGGTCAATGCCAGCTTCGATTTCAGCGACCGCGTGACCGGCTACGCCAGCGCGCTGCTCAGCAACCGCGACATCACCTCCTTCGCGTTCTACCGCTCGCGCAACCACAACGGGCAGACGGCGCTGCTGGCGCAGACCTATCCGGACGGCTTCGTGCCGGAGATCAACCAGTACTCCAAGGACCGCTCGCTGGTGGCCGGGGTCAAGGGCAACACCGACAACGGCTGGACCTGGGACCTGAGCCTGAATCACGGCGAGAACACCCTCGACTTCCACACCCGCAACAGCATCAACTACAGCCTCGGCGCAACCAGCCCGCGCTCGTTCTACGACGGCACGCTGAAGTACCAGCAGGACATCTTCAATGCCGACCTGACCAAGTCGCTGGACTGGGGCCTGGCCTACCCGGTCACGTTGTCCTTCGGCGGTGAGTACCGCAAGGAGAAGTGGGACCAGAAGCCGGGCGAGCTGAACTCGTACACCGGCAGTGGCGCGCAGGGCTTCGGCGGCTTCACCCCGACCAATGAAGTGCATGCCGACCGCCACAACTACGCGGTCTATGCGGGTCTGGAAGCCGACCTGACCGAGAAGTTCTCGGCTGGCATCACCGGCCGCTACGAGGACTACTCGGACTTCGGCGACCGCTTCTCCGGCAAGCTGTCGGCGCGCTATGCGTTCACCGACAAGGTCGCGCTGCGGGCCACCGCCTCCAGCGGCTTCCGTGCACCGTCGCTGGCGCAGCAGGGCTACCAGGCGGTCACCAGCCAGTTCACCAACGGCGTGTTCGTCGAGCGCGGTACCTTCCCGACCACCAGCCAGGCCGCACAGGCACTGGGCGCCTCGCCGCTGAAGGCCGAGACCTCCACCTCCTACAGCCTGGGCCTGGTGCTGCAGCCGGTCGACCGCCTGTACATCACCGTTGATGCGTATCAGATCGACATCGACGACCGCATCGCGCTGTCATCGAGCATCACCACCAATGCCGCCAGCAGCGCGCTGCTGACCACGCTCGGCCTGCCGCAGGTGACCGCGTTCTCGTACTTCACCAACGGCCTGGATACGCGCACCCGTGGCGTCGACTTCGTGTCCAGCTACACGGTGCCGTTCAGTGCCAGCAGCCTGGAACTGACCGCCGCGTACAGCTACAACGACACTGAAGTGCGCCGCGTCGGCGGCACCCCGGCGGTATTCGGCACGCTGGGCCTGAACCAGTCGCTGATCGGCCGCGATGAGATCGGCCGCATCGAGGACAGCTACCCACGCGACAAGGCGATCCTGAGCGGCACCTGGCGTTCGGATCACTGGGAACTGGGCCTGGCCGCAACCCGCTACGGCAAGTTCACCGTGCGCAACTCGGCCACCGCGCTGCGCGACCAGACCTACGGTGACAAGTGGGTGCTGGATGCCTCGGCCAGCTACAAGCCGAGCAGCAACTGGACGCTGACCGTCGGTGCCGACAACCTGCTGAACGAGTACCCGGACCGCACCGAAGACCTGCAGAACTCCACCTTCGGCATGCTGCCGTACAGCAACTACTCGCCGTTCGGCTTCAACGGCGCGTACGTGTACGGGCGGGTCAAGTACACCTGGTAAGTGGTAGCGCCGGCCGCTGGCCGGCAATCCCCTGGTGGGGTCAGATCCCTTTTCCTGCGGAAAAGGGATCTGACCCCATTCGCATTTAAGGTTTGCCGTATCTGGCCTCATCGGTGAAAATCGGGATACCCCCGATTGCCTGCGAGTGCCGATGCACCATGACACCGACCTGATCAACATCGTTGCCGTTGGCCTCGGGCTCGCCTTCATCTTCGGCGCGCTGGCCAACAAGCTCCGCTTGTCTCCCCTGGTCGGTTACCTGGTTGCTGGCATCTGCGTAGGTCCGTTCACTCCCGGCTTCGTCGCCGACCAGGCGCTGGCCAACCAGCTGGCCGAGCTGGGCGTGATGCTGCTGATGTTCGGCGTCGGCCTGCACTTCTCGCTGAAGGACCTGATGGCGGTCAAGGCCATCGCCATCCCCGGTGCCATCGGCCAGATCGCCGTGGCCACCCTGCTCGGCTGGGGCGTGGCCTCGCTGATGGGCTGGCCCGCCATCCATGGCGTCATCTTCGGTTTCTCGCTGGCCACCGCCAGTACCGTGGTACTGCTGCGGGCGATGGAGGAACGCCGCCTGCTGGAGACCATGCGCGGCAAGATCGCGGTCGGCTGGCTGATCGTGGAAGACCTGGCCTGTGTGCTGGCGCTGGTGATGATGCCGGTGATGGCCGGTGTGTTCGGCCCCGACGCGGCCAAGGAATCGCACTCGCTGGGCAGCGTGCTGGCCGACATCGGCTGGACCTTCGTGCAGCTGGGCCTGTTCGTGGCGGTGATGCTGGTGGTCGGGCGCCGGGTCATTCCGTGGATCCTCGAACGTATCGCCGGTACCGGTTCGCGCGAACTGTTCACCCTGTCGGTGCTGGCGATCGCGCTGGGCGTGGCGTTCGGCTCGGCGATGCTGTTCGGCGTCTCGTTCGCGCTGGGCGCGTTCTTCGCCGGCATGCTGCTCAACGAATCGGAGCTGAGCCACAAGGCCGCGCATGATTCGCTGCCGCTGCGCGATGCGTTCGCGGTGCTGTTCTTCGTCTCGGTCGGCATGCTGTTCGACCCCAACATCCTCATCCAGCACCCGTGGCAGGTGCTGGCCACCGTGCTGATCATCATGTTCGGCAAGTCGGCCGCCGCCTTCTTCATCGTGCGTGCATTCGGCCACCCGACCAGCACCGCACTGACCATCTCGGCCAGCCTGGCGCAGATCGGCGAATTCGCCTTCATCATCGCCGGCCTCGGCGTGGCACTGCAGATCCTGCCGAAGGAAGGCCAGTCGCTGGTGCTGGCCGGTGCGCTGGTGTCGATCATGCTCAACCCGCTGGTGTTCGGCCTGCTGGACCGTTGGCAGGCCAAGCAGGAACAGCAGCCGCAGCCGGCCGAGCCGGAAGAAGCCATCGGCCCGTCGCGTGACCTGAACGCGCACGCCATCGTGATCGGCTACGGCCGGGTCGGCAGCGAGCTGGCGCAGGTGCTGCGGGATCGCGGCGTACCGGTGCTGGTGATCGATGACAACAAGGACCACGTGGAGCGAGCGCATGCCAATGGCATCGCGGCGATCCGTGGCAGCGCCGCCGCCGACCGGGTACTGGCCGAGGCCCATCCCGAGCGCGCGAAGATCGCAGTGCTGGCGATTCCGCAGCCGCTGGAAGCCGGCGAGGCGCTGGCCAAGCTGCGTGCGATCAACCCGGAGCTGACCCTGCTGGCGCGTGCGCACAGCGATGCCGAAGTGAAGCATCTGCTGGAGCACGGCGCCGATGGCACGGTGATGGCCGAGCGCGAGCTGGCGTATTCGCTGGCGGAGATGATCATGTCCACGCCGCCGTACCGGAATCTGGGGCAGCACAGCATTCCGGTGGTGTGAGGGGTGTGCGTGCGGCAGGGCTTGCAGCCCTGCACCTGCCGAGACAACTTCAACTGCAACGGCAACGGCAACGGCAACAGCAAAAGCTGGCATTCCGTGGGATGGCGGGGCGGGTCCGGTTGCAGGGGACGCCGTGAATCCGTCCATGGAGGCTCGGTCGCGCCATCCATGGCGCTCACGCCCCTGCAACCGGACCTACCCCGCCTTCGACAATTTCCTGCGATCTGCAGTAGATCCACGCCATGCGTGGATGCTGTTCGATGAAATGTCGGAATGTTCGATTCCGATGGAGATACATCCACGCATGGCGTGGATCTACCGGGTTGGATGCCGGCCAACGGTGCATGGGAAACAAAAAATCCCCGGTCGACCCGCATCGACCGGGGATCTGGATCGCCACGTTGCCACTGCCTTGGAGAGGCAGTTCCACCGTAGCGCATCGCGTTGCCAGTGGTGATCGCCTGTGGCGATATGCACCAAGCGTGCGGCTATCAGGCGCCGGCCAGGGCCTGCTCCAGGTCGGCGCGCAGGTCGCCGATGTGTTCGATGCCGATCGACAGCCGCACGGTGTCCTCGCTGACACCGGCCTTTGCCAGCTCCGCTGCATCCAGCTGGCGATGGGTGGTCGAGGCCGGATGGGTGGCCAGTGACTTCGCATCGCCCAGGTTGACCAGGCGGGTGAACAGCTTCAGTGCATCGAGGAAGCGCGCGCCGGCCTCGCGCCCACCGGGCAGGCCGAAGGTCAACACGCCCGAGCCGTGCCCACCCAGGTAGCGCTGCGCGGCGGCATGCTCCGGGTCGTCGGCCAGTCCGGCGTAGCGCACCCAGGCCACCTTGGCATGCGCCTTCAGGAACTGCGCGACGGCCAGCGCATTGGCATTGATGCGTTCCATGCGCAGGGCCAGGGTCTCGATGCCCTGCAGGATCAGGAAGGCATTGAACGGCGACAGCGCCGCGCCGGTATTGCGCAGTGGCACCACGCGCGCGCGGCCGATGTAGGCCGCCGGCCCCAGTGCTTCGGTATAGACCACGCCGTGGTAACTGGGGTCTGGCTGGTTGAGGCGCGCGAAGCGGTTGGGTTGCGCGGCCCAGTCGAAGCGGCCGGAATCGATGATCGCGCCGCCCAGGCTGGTGCCGTGGCCGCCGAGGTACTTGGTCAGCGAATGCACCACGATGTCGGCACCGTGCTCGAACGGGCGCAGCAGGAACGGCGTGGCCACCGTGTTGTCGACGATCAGCGGCACGCCGGCGGCATGCGCGACCTCGGCGATGGCGGCGATGTCGGTGACGTTGCCGCGCGGGTTGCCGATGGATTCGACGAACACCGCCTTGGTGCGTTCGTCGATCAGGGTGGCGAACGCGGCTGGATCGGCCGGATCGGCGAAACGCGCCTGGATGCCGTACTGCGGCAGCGTGTGCGCCAGCAGGTTGAGGCTGCCACCGTACAGCGCACTGGAGGCGACGATGTTGTCGCCGGCCTCGGCAATGGTCTGGATGGCATAGGTGATCGCGGCCTGTCCCGAGGCAAGCGCCAGCGCGCCGATGCCGCCTTCCAGCGCGGCCAGGCGCTGCTCCAGCACGTCAGTAGTGGGGTTCATGATGCGGGTGTAGATGTTGCCCGGCACCTTGAGGTCGAACAGGTCGGCACCGTGCTGGGTGTCATCGAACGCATACGCTACGGTCTGGTAGATCGGTACCGCCACCGCGCGGGTGGTCGGGTCGGGACGGTAGCCGCCGTGCACGGCCAGGGTTTCCAGTTGCCACTGCGGGTCGCTCATTGCACCAGGCTCCATCCGGGGAAACCGCCACCATAGGCCAGCCGGGGCCGGCCGCTGAAAGCCGCTGGCGATGACGTCCGTACCCGCGGTTATCAGGTTGGCCGCGATTCAGGCAGCCGTCATGGGCCGTTGCTAGGCTTCGCCGCCGGGCGCTCCTGCCCGGGCACGGAGGCCCCACGCATGCAGCCATCCCCCTGGACTCCCCCTGCCAGCAGTTCGCCCACGTCGGTCCTGCTGGTGGAGGACGACCGTCGCCTGGCCGAACTGGTGAGCGACTACCTGCACGAACATGGCTTCGCCGTGCAGCACGTGCCCCGTGGTGACCTTGCCGGTGCGGCCTGCCGGCAGCATGCCCCGGAACTGGTGGTGCTGGACCTGATGCTGCCCGGCCTCGGGGGCATCGATGTGTGCCGGCAGATCCGCAGCTTCTCCGATGTGCCGATCCTGATGCTGACCGCTTGCGAGGACGACATCGAACAGGTGCTGGGCCTGGAATCGGGTGCCGATGACTATGTGCACAAGCCGATCGAACCACGCCTGCTGCTGGCCCGCCTGCGCGCCCTGCTGCGCCGCCGCCATGGCAGCAGCAACACCGGCACGCCCAGCCGGCTGATGCATGGGCAACTGCTGATCGATCGCATGCAGCGTGAAGTGCATCTGCACGGTGCGGCGGTGGATGTGGGCACCACCGAGTTCGAGATCCTGTGGCTGCTGGCCAGCCAGCCGGGGCAGATTCTGTCGCGTGACCAGATCCTGCAGGCGGTGCGCGGCATCGGCTTCGACGGCCTGGACCGCAGCGTTGACGTCTGCATCGGCAAGCTGCGCCGCAAGCTCGGCGACGATGCGCGCGAACCGCGGCGGATCAAGACCGTGTGGGGGCGCGGCTACCAGTTCAATCCTGCGGCCTGGTCGGAATGAAGCGGCTGTTCCTGTGGCTGTGGTTCGTCACCGGCGCCTGCTTCCTGGTCTCGGTGTTCTTCCTCAACCACATCCTGGATGGCATCTACACGCCCGTGCAGGATCGCGTGTTCGTGGAGCAGGTACGCGGGCAGGTGTACGCCCTGCGCAGTGGCCTTGCGGGCCTGGACGCCGGCCAGCAGCGTGAGCGCCTGCAGCAGTTGCAACCACACTACGGCATCGCCCTGACCCTGCTCGACAATCCTCCCGCGCTCACACCGCAGGAACAGGCGGCCGTGCAGGCCGATGGCTTCATCGTGCGCGATCAGTACCAGCAGGTCCTGCTGCCCATCGAGGGCATCGGCGGCCGCTGGCTGCACCTGCGCCTGCCCGGCGCGGTGCAGATGACGATGTACATGACCATCGCGGCCTACCTCAGCATCCTGCTGCTGGTCGGCGCCAGCCTGTATGCCTGGGTACGCCTGCTCTGGCGCGATCTGGAAGCCCTGCGCCGGCACGCCGATCGCATCGGTGCCGGCGATCTGCAGGCGCGCGCGCAGGTTTCGCCACGCTCGCAGATACGCGTCATCGTCGACCATTCCAACCGCATGGCCGCGCGCGTGGCCGAGCTGGTGCAGCGCCAGCGCGACCTCACCCATGCCATTTCGCACGAACTGCGCACGCCCATCGCACGCGTGGCCTTCGGCCTGGACCTGATGCAGGACAGCGATGATCGCGATCGCCGCGTACGGCTGGCACAAGGCCTGCACGGCGACCTGGCCGAGCTCAACCGGCTGGTCAGCGAACTGCTGGCCTACGAACGGCTGGAGCATCCCAGCGAAGGCGAACCAATGCAGCGGATTGAAGCCAACGACTGGCTGCAGGCCTGCCTGGCCGATGCCCGCCGCGATGCCGAACGTGCCGGCCTGGTGTTGCGCGTGCAGCCCAGCGCCCTGCAGCGCGTGGATGCCGAGCCACGCCTGCTGCAGCTGGCGCTGAGCAACCTGGTCGGCAATGCGCTGCGCCACGCGCGCTCGCAGGTGGAAGTGTCGCTGGTGGGTGTGGGCGGACGCGCCTGCCTGCGCGTGGACGATGACGGCCCGGGCATCGCCGAGGCCGACCACGAAAAGGTGATGCGCCCGTTCACCCGCCTGGATGACAGCCGCAGCCGCGACACCGGCGGCTTCGGCCTGGGCCTGGCCATCGTCGGCCGCATTGCAGCCCGCCACGGCGGCGAGCTGCGCATCAGTCGCGCCACGCTGGGCGGCGCACGCCTGGAAATGCACTGGCCGCTGGCTGCCAGCTGAACGCGCTGGGCCGCGATTACAGTTGATTACAACTCCCGCACAACTGCGGACGGATCGGTCGCCGGCGTATCGCCACGCTGGCGACCCTGCAGCACTCGCCGGATGCGCGCGCTGCTTTCCTCCCATTGCCGAGAGTTTCCATGTCCCAGCTTCGCCGTTCCCCCACCCTGCTCTGCCTGGCCCTGCTGCCGCTGTTTGCCACGCCGATCGCCCACGCCAAGGATGACCACTGGACCTTCGAGCTCGCCGCCGGTGGTGGCGTGACCCCGCGTTACAGCGGCAGCGAGGAGTATCGTGCGACGCCGTCGCTGTCCTTCGATGTCACCTCGCCGGGGGGCTGGTTTCTGGGCACCAGTGGCATCGGCTGGGGCACCGCCCTCGGCGAGCACACCCGCGTGCGCGCCTACGTCGGCGCCAGCGGCATCCGCAAGGACAAGGACTCGCTGCTCGGCGGTTCGGACTTCCTGCGCGGCATGGGCGATATCGATACCCGTCCCCTAGTCGGTGTCTCGGCTGGTTATACGCTGGGCGAAGCCGTGCTGAGCGGCTCCTGGCAGTTCACCCGCAAGGACGAGGACAAGGCCGAGAACGGCCTGGCCACCCAGCAGATCCACCTGAACCTGACCCTGCCGCTGTTCGACCTGGCCGGAGGCGTGGTCAGCGGCAGCGTGTCCACCGACTACGGCAACCGTGGCTACATGCAGACCTGGTACGGCGTCAGCCCGGAACAGGCCAAACGCACGGGCTTCGCCGAGCACAAACCGAAGGCCGGCCTGGTCAGCGCCGGTGTCGGCCTGAAGTGGAGCCACCGCGCGGGCCGCAACGGCAACTGGTACATCTCGGCCGAAGGCACGCGCCTGCTCGGCGATGCGGCCAACAGCCCGATCGTGCAGAAACCCAACCAGTTCGGGCTGATGAGCGGGTACACACACCGCTTCTGAGGACGCGCCGGGCCGGGCCCGGCGTTACTCACAGGAAACGGGGCGCTGCGGTCAGGCAGCGCCCCGATGGACTCACGCCTTGGCGAACACCAGATGGCCACCGTCGTTGCCGACTTCGATGGTGTCGCCGTTGACGAAGGCGCCGGACAGGATCTTCTGCGCCAACGGGTTTTCCAGCTGCGCCTGGATCGCGCGCTTCAACGGGCGCGCGCCATACACCGGATCGAAGCCAACGTTGCCAAGCAGGTCGAACGCTGCGTCGGACACCATCAGCTTCAAGCCACGCTCGGCCAGGCGCTTTTCCAGGCCACGCATCTGGATGCGCGCGATCTGCTTGATCTGCTGCTTGTCCAATGGGTGGAACACCACGATGTCGTCCAGGCGGTTGATGAACTCCGGGCGGAAGTGCGCCTGCACCACGCCCATCACCGCCGCCTTCATCTGCGTGTAGGCCTCCGGACTGTCGTCGGCGCTCATGTCCTGGATCTGGTGCGAACCCAGGTTCGAGGTCATCACGATGACGGTGTTGCGGAAGTCCACGGTACGGCCCTGGCCATCGGTCAGGCGGCCGTCGTCCAGCACCTGCAGCAGGATGTTGAACACATCCGGATGCGCCTTCTCCACTTCGTCCAGCAGGATCAACGAATACGGACGGCGACGCACCGCTTCGGTCAGGTAACCGCCTTCCTCGTAGCCGACGTAGCCCGGGGGGGCACCGATCAGGCGGGCGACGCTGTGCTTCTCCATGAACTCGCTCATGTCGATGCGGATCATCGCGTCGGCACTGTCGAACAGGAACTCGGCCAGCGACTTGCACAGTTCGGTCTTGCCGACGCCGGTCGGGCCGAGGAACAGGAACGAACCGGCCGGGCGATTCGGATCGGACAGGCCAGCGCGCGAACGGCGCACGGCATCGGAGACGACCCTGATCGCTTCTTCCTGGCCGACCACGCGGTTGTGCAGCACCTCTTCCATGCGCAGCAGCTTGTCGCGCTCGCCTTCGAGCATCTTGTTGACCGGAATGCCGGTCCAGCGCGAGACGACCTCGGCGATTTCCTCGTCGGTGACCCGGTCCTGCACCAGCTTGAAGTCCTTGTGTTCGGCCTCCTGCGCAGCGGCCAGCTGCTTTTCCAGCTGCGGCAGCAGGCCGTACTGGATCTCGCTCATCTTGGCGAAATCCTGGCGGCGCTGCGCCGATTCCAGCTCCAGCTTGGCCTGCTCGACCTGCTCCTTGATCTTCGTTGCACCCTGCAGCGCGGCCTTCTCCGACTTCCAGATTTCATTGAGGTCGGAGAACTCGCGCTCCAGCGCATCGATGTCGTTCTCCAGGTCAGCCAGGCGCTGCCGCGAGGCCTCGTCCTTCTCCTTCTTCAGCATCTCGCGCTGGATCTTCAGCTGGATCACCCGGCGTTCCAGGCGGTCCAGCTCCTCCGGCTTGGAGTCGATCTCCATGCGCAGGCGCGAGGCGGCCTCGTCCATCAGGTCGATGGCCTTGTCCGGCAGCTGGCGGTCGGTGATGTAGCGGTTGGACAGCGTCGCAGCGGCAACGATGGCCGGGTCGGTGATCTCCACCCCGTGGTGCACCGCATACTTTTCCTTCAGCCCGCGCAGGATGGCGATGGTGTCCTCCACCGACGGCTCACCCACGAACACCTTCTGGAAACGGCGCTCCAGCGCAGCGTCCTTTTCGATGTACTTGCGGTACTCATCCAGCGTAGTGGCGCCCACGCAGTGCAGTTCGCCACGTGCCAGCGCCGGCTTGAGCATGTTGCCGGCATCCATCGCACCGTCGGCCTTGCCGGCGCCGACCATGGTGTGCAGCTCATCGATGAACAGGATGATCTGCCCTTCGCTCTTGGCGAGGTCGTTGAGCACGCCCTTCAGGCGTTCCTCGAATTCGCCACGGAACTTGGCGCCGGCGATCAGCGCGCCCATGTCCAGCGACAGCACGCGCTTGCCGCGCAGGCCCTCGGGCACTTCGTCGTTGATGATGCGCTGGGCCAGGCCTTCCACGATCGCGGTCTTGCCAACGCCAGGTTCGCCGATCAGCACCGGGTTGTTCTTGGTCCGGCGCTGCAGCACCTGGATGGTGCGGCGGATTTCCTCGTCACGGCCGATCACCGGATCGAGCTTGCCGCTCTCGGCACGCGCGGTCAGGTCGATGGTGTACTTCTCCAGCGCCTGCCGCTGTTCCTCGGCATTCTCCGACTGCACGTTCTCGCCGCCACGCAGCTTGTCGATCGCGGCCTGCAGGCGGGTCTTGTCGGCACCGGCGGCGCGCAACGCCATGCCCAGCGTGCCGCCGTCGTCCAGCGCCGCCAGCACGAACCACTCGCTGGCGATAAAGGCATCGCCATTCTGCTGGGCGAGCTTGTCGGTCTGGTTCAGCAGGCGCCCCAGGTCATTGCCCATCGAGACGTTGCCGGCCTGCCCGGACACCTTGGGCAGTGCGTCCAGCGCCTCGGTCAGGCGCTCGCGCAGCACCGGCACGTTCACCCCGGCCTGGGCCAGCAGCGGGCGCGTGCTGCCGCCCTGCTGGTCCAGCAGTGCGCTGAACAGGTGAACCGGTTCGATGATGCTGTTGTCGCGGCCCACGGCCAGCGACTGTGCGTCTGCCAGCGCCTGCTGGAAACGCGAGGTGAGCTTGTCCATCCGCATTGCGAATCCTCATCGGTCATCAGGGCCGGCCCGCGCCGGCGATGCTGGAAAGATGCGGTTGCCCCACCCCGTTTCAAGGGTGGCTGCGACTGCACCCCGAGGCCAGTCAGCCTGTGGCCAGCATGCCGGAACGGGTGTGGTCGGCGCGTTGATCCCGATCAGTTCCGTGCGGTGGACGGGCTCAGCGCGTGATCGCGCTGCGGATCGCCCGCATCTGCTGCTTGACCGCCCGCGCCTGCGCCGGGTCCATGCGCAGCAGGGCCTTCTGCCCGATCGAGCGTGACTGCAGGGTGGGATCGACGAATCGATAGCGGCCGCGTTCATCGCGCTGCACCAGTGGCGCCTGGGCCAGTTCCGGGGTCTCCAGCAGGTGGTCGATCACCGTGACCAGGCGGTCGTTGAAATAGCCCTCGGGCCGCCCAAGGTCGACATAGGCCTGCTGGATCAGCGGATAGAAGCGTTTGTAAGCGGTAGCCGTTGCCGCCGGGTCCAGCGCAGTGAACGCCTGCACGTAGGGCGCATAGCGCGCCGCATTGCTGGCGGCGATGCGTTCGCCACCCTCGCCCGGCTCGACCTGCAGGTTGCCCGGCAGCGGGCGCGCGGCCAACGCGGTCGGCGGCACGCTGGGCTTGTCCAGGTTGTCGACCTGGGTGACCAGGCGCTGGATCAGATGATCACGCAGCAGCAGGGTCAGCGGCCCCTCGCCCTGGAACAGCTGGCTCAATGCGCCCCAGGCCGCGGCATCGCTGTCAGCCAGCTTCGGCAGTGCCGGATCCGCCGCGGCCTCGGTATCCAGCGGATGCCTGATTGATGGTGGTGCCGGCGCGGGCTCTGCAGCTGCCGTCGGTTGTGGCGGTGTGCCGGTACTGGCGGGGGTCGATTGCACCGGCACCGAAACACCGTCTGCCAGGCTCTTCAGCTGATCGCGGAACAACCAACCACCCGCGCCACCGATCACCACCACGCCCAGCACCCAGGGCCAAACCGCCTTTCCACTCTGCATGATGCAGCACCTCGTTTCACACGCATGGAGAAGGTGTGACCCCATCGATTGCAGCCGGTTCCCCGCCTGTTCCGCTGCCGTTCGGGTTCAGGCCTGCACCAGAACCGCGCTCACGCCTGCTTTGCACTGCCCGCGCGAGGCTATAAGTTCTGTCCTGTGGAGACGCTGCCATGCAGTACGCGCTGTATTACTGGACCGGCATCCAGGGTCGTGGCGAGTTCGTGCGCCTGGCGCTGGAAGATGCCGGCGCCGACTACATCGACATGGCACGGGTGCACGGCGATGCGGTGATGCAGCCATTCCTGGATGGCAGCAGCGAGGGCCCGCAGCCCTTCGCGCCGCCGTTCCTCAAAGCGGGCCGCCAGGTCATCGCACAGGTCGCGGCCATCCTGGATTTCCTCGGCCCGTCGCTGGACCTGGTGCCGCAGGCCGCCTCACGCCGGCTGCAGGCGCTGCAACTGCAGCTGACCATCGCAGACCTGGTGGCCGAGGTGCACGACACCCACCATCCGATCGCCGCGTCGAAGTACTACGAAGAGCAGAAGACCGAAGCCAAGGCACGCGCCGCGTCCCTGCGCAGCGAACGACTGCCGAAGTTCCTGGGCTACTTCGAACACGTGCTGGCCGCCAACGGTGGACGCCATGCACTGCGCGAGCATTCGTATGTGGATCTGTCGCTGTTCCAGCTGCTGAGCGGGCTGGACTACATGTTCCCGCGCCGCATGCAGGCGCTCGGCCCCACCCTGCCCCGGCTGCGCGCGCTGCAGGAGCGGGTGGCGAAACGACCCAACATTGCCGCCTATCTGGCCTCGGCGCGGCGGTTGCCGTTCAACACCAACGGCATCTTCCGCCACTACCCCGAGCTGGATGCGGAGCGGTAGTGCCGGCCGCTGGCCGGCAACTGCACACTGCGTCCGAGGTCCATGAGCATGCCGGCCAGCGACCGGCACTACCGTGGGGTCAGCGGTTCTCACCCAGCGGCTTCACCGCCTGCTTCTGCAGTGACAGCAGGCCCAGCAGCAGCGCCAATGCCACGTAGGCACCGGCGAACTGCCAGCTGATGATGCGTGCCAGCCCGTCCAGGTCCCACGGCAGGTAGATGCCACCACGCGGATCCACCGAATGGATCAGGCCGAACAGGGTCAGACCTGCGGCCACCAGCAGGAAGCCGCAGGCACGGCGCAGGCGGCCATCGACCATCGCGGCTACCGCCGAGATCCACAGCATCGACGTGATGATGAAGCCGTTGCCGAGGGTGAAGATCACCGCCAGCTCAGGCAATCCGTGGCCATCCAGTTTGGTCAGCAGTTGCGGCAGCTGGTCCGGCGCGATCCAGCCCGGCGCCTTGATCGCCAGCAGGTACGCCACCGACGGCAGGAAACCGAACACCATCGCGCCGGTGTGGTGGCGCGGCGTGGCCTGGAAGGCCTGGGTGGTGATGTCGATGGCCACGTACACGATGATCGGTGCCAGCACCGCCAACGGCAGCCACTGCACCAGCCCGGAGATGATGCCGAGCATGCCGCCGATGCCGACGAACAGGCCGGTCAGCAGCGTGTAGCCGCTGCGGGCGCCCATGTGCTTGTACGCCGGCTGGCCGATGTACGGTGTGGTCTGCGCCACGCCGCCGCAGACACCGGCCACCAGCGTGGCCACCGCTTCCACCAGCAGGATGTCGCGGGTGCGGTAGTCATCGCCGGCCGCGCGCGCGCTTTCGGACACGTTGATGCCACCGACCACCATCAGCAGGCCGAACGGCAGCAGCAGCGGCAGGTAGGTCATCGCGGTGGGCAGGCCGTCGAGGAAGCCCAGCGTCGGCAGCGGCAGCACCACCTGCGGCGGCACCCACGCCGGCACATGGAAGCCCGGTGCGCCCAAGCCGGCCAGGCCGAGGCCGTAATACAGCACGGTGCCGAACACGAAGGCCAGCAGCACGCCCGGGCCACGCACCGGCAGCTTGCCCTTGGCGATCAGCACGTACAGCAGCAGGCCCAGCGTGGTGAAGCCGACCAGCGGCGAGCGCAGCGTTTCCAGCAGCGGCAGCAGGCCCATCAGCACCAGCGCGATGCCGGCGATGGAACCCAGCAGTGCGGCACGCGGCAGCGCGCGGGTGACCGCTTCGCCGAAGAACGACAGCACGAACTTGAGCACGCCCATGATCACCAGCGCAGCCATGCCCAGCTGCCAGGTAGCGATGCCCGCGGCATGCGGATCCATGCCCTGCTGCTTGAACGCGAGGAAGGCCGGGCCGAGCACCAGCAGGGCCATGCCGATGCTGGTGGGTGCATCCAGGCCCAGCGGCATGGCGGTGACATCATCGCGGCCGGTACGCGCGGCCAGCCGGCGCGCCATCAGGGTGTACAGCAGGTTGCCGACCAGCACGCCAAAGGCGGTGCCGGGGAACATGCGGCCGAACACCACGTCGGCGGGGAACTGGAAGATCCCGACCAGGGCCATGGCGATGAAGCCGAGGATGGAGAGGTTGTCGACGACCAGGCCGAAGAAGCCGTTGAAGTCGCCAGCGACGAACCAGCGACGCGGTGCGGCGGAAGCGGGAGCGGACATGGAAGGGGCGGTGGGGGTGGGGACCGCCGATGGTAGGCCCAGCGGGGCCAGCGCGCCAATTCCGTCGTGGAATGATGGGTTCCAGCCAACGGCGGAGCCCCTCGTGGCTGGGGCGCGAACAGCGATTTCTGGGTTGGGCCGGTCGGGATGGGCTGCGCAGGACACGCCGTAAACCCATCCCTGGGGGCTCGATGGCGCCATCCATGGCGCCAACGGTCCTGCGCAGCCCATCCCGACCGGCCCCTGACAGTTTCCTGCGCGTGCCAGCCACGGAAGAGAATCAAAAGATCAAAAAGCAAAAGCGGGTCGCTTCGCGCTGAGCCGAGCATGGCTCGGCCCTACAGAAGATCATTTCGATCGTTCTTCCGTTATCCACATATGGCGTGGATCCACCGTGTCGACCAAGGTCGACACCCACCAGTGCAATATGCCGTTCCGACAGATCGCAGGAAACTGTCGAAGGCGGGGTGGGTCCGGTTGCGGGGGTGTCCGCGGCATGGATGCCGCGGCCAAGCCCCCAGGGACGGGTTTACGGCGTCCCCCGCAACCGGATCCACCTCGCCTACCCACGCCAAACCTGCTTTTGATCTTGCTTCGGCGGTTGCCGTGGTTTCGGCGGGTGCAGGGCGCAGCCCTGCATCGACCAACCCCCTACTTTTTCAGGAAGTTGTCCACCAGCAGATGCTTCACGTCGTCGAAGCGGCCGTTCAACACGGCCTTGGCGGCGTACAGCGCCGTACCGGCCACCTGCTTCGCCTCGATCTGCGGCGGCATCACCAGCTCGGCGCGGCTGGTATGCACGTCCAGCAGCGCCGGGCCGCGCTGCACCAGGAAGTCCTGCACCGCCTCCTCCAGATCCTCGCTGCGTGTCACCGTGCGGCCGTGGAAGCCGATCACCTCGGCCAGGCGGCCGAAGTCCGGGTTCTTCAGGTCGGTGTAGTTGTCCAGAAGGCCCTCCACCTTCTGCTCCAGCTCGACGAAATTCAGCGAGCCGTTGTTGAACACCACCACCTTGATCGGCAGATTCTCCTGTACCGCCGTCAGCAGGTCGCCCAGCAGCATTGCCAGGCCACCGTCACCGGACAGCGAAATCACCTGGCGGCCGGGGAACGCCTTCTGCAGGCCGAGTGCCTGCGGCATCGCGTTGGCCATCGTGCCGTGCAGCAGGCTGGTCAGCGTGCGGCGGCGACCATTTACCCGGATATGCCGCAGCACCCACACCATCGGCGAGCCGCCGTCGGCGGTGAACAGCGCGTCGTCTGTCGCGTACTTCGACAGCAGCGCGGTCAGGTGCTGCGGGTGGATCAACTCGCCTTCGCCCGGTTGTTCTTCCTGTTCGCGCTTCTTCAGCGCCTTGTCACGGCGCTCGATGCACTCGTCCAGGAAACTGCTGTCCTCGCGCGGCGGCAGCATCGGCAGCAAGGCGTCCAGCGTCGGTGCGATGTCACCGACCACGCCCAGGTTCACCGGATGGCGGCGGCCGAGGTGGCTGCCATCACGGTCGACCTGGATGATCGTGGCCTTGTCCGGATAGAACTGGCCCCACGCGAAATCGGCGCCGAGCAGCAGCAGCGTGTCGCACTCCATCAGCGTGTGGAAGCCGGATTCGATGCCGAAGATGCCGGTCATGCCCATGTTGTAAGGGTTGTCCGGCTCGACGAAGTCCTTGGCGCGCGAGGTGTGCGCGATCGGGGCCTGCAGGCGCCGGGCCAGCTCCAGCAACTGCGGGTGTGCGCCCTGGCAACCGGCACCGGCATAGATGCCGATGCGCTTGCCCTGCCCCAGCAGCTCAGCGATGCGCTGCAGCTCGGCATCCGACGGGCGCAGCACCGGCTGGGTGTAGTGCACCGAGAACGGCACATCGTGCTTCACCTCGGCTTGGCTGATATCGGCGGGCAGGATCACCACCGCCACGCCGCGGCGGCTGATCGCGGCCTGGCAGGCCAGCGTGACCACGCGGCGCGCCTGTTCGGCGCTGTGCACCTGCTCGCAGAACACCGAACAACTGGCGTACACCGCCTTGAAGTCCACTTCCTGCGGGAATTCCATGCCCAGCTCGCTGGTCACCACTTGGCTGGCGATCAACACCATCGGCGCGCGGTTGCGGTTGCTCTCGAACACGCCGTTGATGAAATGCAGGCTGCCGGGGCCGCAGGAACCGGCGCAGGCGGTCAGCTCGCCGCTCACCAGCGAATCGGCGCCTGCAGCGAACGCTGCCACTTCCTCATGGCGCACGTGCACCCACGCGATCTCGCTGCCATGCATCGCATCGGTCACATGGTTGAGCGTATCGCCCACGATGCCGTAGCAACGGCGGACACCAGCCTGCTGCAGGGCGTCCACCACGATTTCGGCCACGCGCTTGCTCATCGGATACATCCTCGAACGGGGGAACGTCCGAGGCTAGACCCGGTGAAGTGATGCCACCGCAAAAAAAGGGGACGGAGGGAATCAAGTCGTTTGTGCCGTTAACGACTTAATTCCCTCCGTCCCCTTTTTTCTTCAATCGTTGACGTTGATCCAACCTTCCACCGCGCCCTGCTTCGGGTTGCGGTAGCGCAGCTTCACCCAGCCGTCCTGTTCATCCAGCATCTCCACGCGGTCGCCCTGCACCAGATAGCGCTTCGTGCTGGATGCGCCGGGTCGGTCGAACAGGAACAGCCGCGCGGGCACCACGGTGGCCTGCTGGCCACGCAGCGGCCCATCCGGAGGTGCGCCCAGGCCATCGGCAATCGCGCTCTCCAACACACGACCAGCGGGATCATAGGTGCGCCAGACCGCCAGCGGCCCCTGCTCGTCGGTCTGTTCCCAATGCAGGGCGGCATTCAGCGTATCGCCCAGCATCAGCACAGTCTCGCTGCGGTAGAGGTAGAGCGTTGCACCCGAAAACCGGTACTGGTCGGTGTACCACATCGGGCCGCTGCGGCAGCTGCTGGTCAGGGTGCGGCTCGGACGGTCGACGCTCAGCCCCATCAGGTCACCGCAGCTGTCCTTGCCATGGGTGTCGGCCTGCAGCGCGCGGAACCCGGCACTGGCCGGATCGAAGCGGTACACCGCCACCGCCTCGTTGACCATGCCTACCGAGGCGCGCGCGACCAGTTCCGGGTAGCCATCGAAATCGACGTCTTCCAGCGACCATTGCGAATTGCCGTCGGCGTCCGCCGCACCCGCCAGCGTCTGGCGCTTGCCCGACGGTGACAGCTGCACCACGATGCTGCCGTCCTGCTGGGGATCGGCGTGCGCCTGCACGTGAGCGGCCACCTGGAACCGCAGCGTTTCGCCGTCATCCCCACGCGCCTGCGCCGTCGGTGCCAGCACGCCTGCCAACACCAGGCCCAGCATGCATTCCCTGTAGTTCATCATCGCTCCCTGCGGCACCGCGCTGGCACCTTCACCTCAGAACGATACCTCGACCGGCTGCCGCGACCACAGCACCGATTGATGCTTGGTCTGCTGCTTCCACGCCAGGCGGATCGCCTCGATGTCTGCGCGGCGCTGCGGGGTGTCCTCGTGCAGCACCACCAGCACCTTGGTGCGCAGGCGGTTGGGCGAGGCATCGCCGCGGAACAGCCACTGGCCGTAGGCATCGAACACGGTCAGGCCATCCGGGAAGCGCGGGGTGACTTCCTTGTCCAGGAAGGTGCGCCACTGCGTCTCGCTGATGGTGTCGGCCTGCGGGCGGTTGCCGGCGCCCTGCTCTTCACCCACGCCGAAGTACAGCTCGCTGCGCACCCAGCCGTGGCCGGCGGAAGGGCGTGCGGCATCGCCCTTCAGTTCGGCGGTGGTGGCCGTGGCATAGGCGCTGGGCGCCTGCGAGGACAGGCTGGCGCAGCCACTGGTGGCCAGCAGCACGGCGAAGACGAGGCCAAGGTGTTTCATCGGTACAGCTCCGGGGAAGGGGGACAAGGCGAGCCGGCAGCGTACAGCGCCACCGGCCCGGCGTGCTGATGCCAACCGGGCATCAGCTCATGCCGGACCGGCAGGGGCTTGCATCGGCACCGGTCATCACGCGAAGATAATATATCGCTTCATCCGGATGGATGTAAGTGAAACTATCTCCCCCTTCCCCGTCGTCGTTGTTGCTGGAGCCCCCATGTCCGCCCGCCTGCCCGCGTCGCCGCTCGGCCTCGCCATCGCCCTCGCGCTTTCCTCCGCTGCCGTCCCGGCCCTGGCCCAGGACGCCACCAACCTGGACACGGTGATTGTCACCGGCACCCGTGCCGCCGACCGCACCGTGCTCGAATCCACCTCGCCGGTGGATGTGCTCAGCGCCGAGGACATCCGCAAGGCCGGCGTGGTCAATGGTGAGCTGGGCAGTGCGCTGCAGGCGTTGCTGCCGTCGTTCAACTTCCCGCGCCAGTCCAATTCCGGCGGCGCCGACCATGTGCGCGCGGCGCAGCTGCGTGGCCTGTCGCCGGA
The DNA here is from genome assembly GCF_054187805.2 of Stenotrophomonas sp. S4. NCBI lineage: Bacteria > Pseudomonadati > Pseudomonadota > Gammaproteobacteria > Lysobacterales > Lysobacteraceae > Stenotrophomonas > Stenotrophomonas sp. S4. The sequence continues at coordinate 3,711,164 of NZ_CM196188.1, forward strand.
CCAGGTGCTGGTGCTGGTCAATGGCAAGCGCCGCCACCACACCGCGCTGGTCAACACCGACAGCAAGATCGGCAAGGGCACCACGCCGGTCGACTTCAATTCGATCCCGGTCAGCGCGATCAAGCGCATCGAAGTGCTGCGCGACGGCGCCGGTGCCCTGTACGGCTCGGACGCCGTGGCCGGCGTGATCAACGTGATCCTCGACAACGGCGGCGACGGCGGCGAGATCGAGGCCAGCTACGGTGCCAACCACACCGACCTCAAGCCGATCGGGCGCACCCTCACCGACGGCCAGACCGGCAACATCAGCGCCAAGGTCGGCACCTCGCTGGGCGAGGACGGCGGCTTCCTGCGCGTCGGCCTGGAATACAAGCACCGCAACGGCACCAACCGCGCCGGCTTCGACCAGATTCCGCCGTGGGACCAGACGCCGGACAACCTGGCGCTGCAGGGCAAGCGCAACTATGTGCTGGGCGATGGCAAGAGCAAGGACATCAACCTGTGGCTGAACACCGAGATTCCGGTGGGCCAGACGTCGACGTTCTACGCGTTCGGCACCTTCAACCAGCGGGATACCGAAGGCGCGAACTACTTCCGCTATCCCGATGGCGATGCCAACTGGAAGCAGGTCTATCCGAACGGCTACCGGCCGATCTCCGAGGGCGAGAACCGCGACGTGCAGGCCGTGGCCGGCGTGCGCGGCCAGTGGGGTGAATGGAGCTACGACGGCAGCCTGGATTACGGCCAGAATGACTTCACCTACCGCCTGCGTGATTCGCTCAACGCCTCGCTGGGCCCGACCAGCCCGACCCGCTTCAAGACCGCCGACTACGAGTACGCGCAGACCGTGGGCAACCTCGACCTGAGCCGCGTGTTCACCCAGAGCGACAGCATCAGCCACACCCTGGGCCTGGGCGTGGAAGCGCGCCATGAGCGCTACCAGACCCGTCCCGGCGACCCGGCCAGCTACGCCGCCGGCCCCTACACCGATCGCCCGACCGGCTCGCAGGCCGGTGGTGGCCTGACGCCGCAGGATGCGGCCCGCCTGTCGCGCGACGTGGCCAGTGCCTACGCCAGCCTGTCCAGCCAGTTCGGCGAGAAGTTCTCCACTGATCTGGCCGCGCGCTACGAGCACAACGACGACTTCGGCGGTGAACTGACCGGCAAGCTCGGCCTGCGCTATGAATTCACCCCGGCGTTCGCGTTGCGCGGTGCCATCTCCAACAATTTCCGCGCGCCGTCGCTGGCGCAGATCGGTTACGAGTCCACCTCCACCGGCTACAACGCCGGCGGACAGCTGGTGCAGGGCCGCCTGCTGTCGGTCAACAATCCGATCGCACGCGGCCTCGGTGCGCAGGACCTGAAGCCGGAAAAATCGATCAACACCTCGCTGGGCTTCACCAGCCGCATCGGTGAGCACTTCGACCTGTCGCTGGACTTCTTCCAGATCGACATCGACGACCGCATCGCGCTGTCGGAGAGCATCACCGGCGATGCGCTGACCGACTACGTGGCGGCCAACTACGGCGTCAGCGGCCTGCAGAGCGCCAGCTTCTTCGTCAATGCCGCCGATACCCGCACCCGCGGCGCCGAGCTGGTGAGCAACTGGCGCCAGTCGCTGGGCGATGGCCAGCTGCTGCTGACCGGCACCTATGCGTACACCAAGACCACGCTGAAGAACGTGTTGGCCACGCCGGCGCAGCTGCGCGCGCTGAACCCGGACTACGTGCTGTTCGGCATCGAAGAGACCAACACCCTCACCGATGCCACCCCGCGTACGCGCGGCAGCTTCTCGGCCGCATGGAGCAACGACCACTGGTCGCTGAGCACCCGCGTGAACCGCTATGGCAGCGCCACCCGCGTGTTCAACTTCGGTGATGGCTACATCCCGCGCCAGACCTACCAGGCCGAATGGCAGCTGGATGCGGAAGTGGAGTACCGCATCACCCCGCGCTGGAGCGTGGCCATCGGCGGCCAGAACCTGACCGACAACTACCCGGATCGATCCAACAGCGATATCCACTACTTCGGCAACCTGCCGTACGACGTGCTGTCGCCGATCGGCAGCAACGGCGCGTACTACTACGGCCGGGTCCGCTATACGTTCTGATTCAGCTGTACGGTAGTGCCGGCCGCTGGCCGGCAACCTCGTGGTCCGCGGATGCACCCTGTGGTTGCCGGCCAGCGGCCGGCACTACCCAATCCGTAGCCTGCCCTCGACCCCACGTACACGCCCACGCTGGCAAGCTGGGCGTCATGGCTGAACCGCTCCCCCTACGTCCGCCACCGCCATTGCTGGACGACGCCTGCGCGTTGTTCCTCGATGTCGACGGCACCCTCATCGAATTCGCTGCACGCCCGGATGCCGTGCAGCTGCTGCCGGATGTGCGTGAAGCCATCGGCCGCATCAGCGACCGCCTGGAAGGTGCCGTGGCACTGGTCAGTGGTCGCCCGCTTGCACAGCTGGACCAGCTGTTCGCACCGTTGAAACTTCCCGCCGCCGGCCTTCATGGGCACGAACTGCGTGGCGAGGACGGTCGTGTGCTGCGCGACGAGCACGACGACGACACCGCCGAGTGGCTGCACGCGCTGCACCAGCAGGCGATGCGCTTTGCCCACGGCCATCCCGGCGTGCTGGTGGAAGACAAGGGCGTCGGCCTGGCGCTGCATTGGCGCGGTGCGCCGCATGCAGCAAGTGATGTGCGCGCCTTCGCCGACCGCCATGTGCGTGGCCGTGCCAGCTACCGCCTGCAACCGGGCGACCACGTGGTCGAGTTCGTTCCCGTTGGCACCGACAAGGGCCGCGCCGTGCGGCGGATGATGCAGTACCTGCCCTTCCGTGGCCGCCTGCCGGTGTTCCTCGGCGATGACCTGACCGATGAGTTCGGCTTCGACGCCGCCAACGGCCAGCATGGCTGGAGCGTGCTGGTGGGCGAACGTGAACCCAGCAAGGCGGTGTTCGCGCTGCCCGACATACGCAGCGTGCACGCCTGGCTGCGTGAGAATGCCTATTGACCCGGCCACCCCACGGCCGCAACCGAGATGTACCGCGTGATGACCCAACCCGATCTTGATCTGGGCGTGGTCGGCAACGGCAGCTTCGGCGCCCTGGTCGACAAACGTGCCCGCGTTGTCTGGAGCTGCCTGCCCACCTTCGACGGCGACCCCACCTTCTGTGCCCTGCTCGGCCCCAACCAGCAGGCCGGTGGCTACTTCGCTATCGAGCTGGAGGACTTCGCCAGCAGCGAGCAGGAGTACCTGACCAACACCGCTATCCTGCGCACAGTGCTGCGCGACGCGCACGGCGGTGAACTGGAAATCCTCGATTTCGCCCCGCGCTGGCGGCAGAACGACCGCTTCTACCGCCCGGTCAGCCTGATCCGCCAGGTGCGCCCGCTGGCCGGCAGCCCACGCATCACCGTGCGCGCACGGCCGCTGGCGGACTGGGGCGCGCGCGTGCCCGAGTCCACCTGGGGCAGCAATCACGTGCGCTGGATCCTGCCCGAGCACGTGCTGCGGCTGACCACCGATGTGCCGGTGCGCTTCATCCGCGATGGCCTGCCGTTCGTGCTCAACCATCCCATCCACCTGATCCTGGGCGTGGATGAGTCGCTCAACCGCTCGATCAGCGGCTACGTGCAGGAGGCCTTCCAGCGCACCCGCGACTACTGGCGCGAATGGGTGCGTTACCTGTCCATTCCGCTGGAATGGCAGGACGCGGTGATCCGCAGCGCGATCACCCTGAAGCTGTGCCAGTACGAGGACAGCGGCGCGATCATCGCGGCGATGACCACCTCCATTCCGGAAGCCCCCGGCAGCGTGCGCAACTGGGACTACCGCTACTGCTGGCTGCGTGATGCGGCGTTCGTGGTGCGTGCGCTGAACCGCCTCGGTGCAACGCGCACGATGGAACAGTTCCTCGGCTACATCTTCAACCTGGCAACCACCGACGGCACGCTGCAGCCGCTGTATGGCATCGGCTTCGAGGCCAAGCTGGACGAAGACGAAGTCCCCAGCCTGTCCGGCTACCGCGGCATGGGCCCGGTGCGGCGCGGCAACCTGGCCTGGGTGCAGCGCCAGCACGATGTCTACGGCAGCGTGGTGCTGGCCTCCACTCAGCTGTTCTTCGACCGCCGCCTGCAGGACCCGGGGGATGCGCACACCTTTGCCCGTCTGGAACCCTTGGGCGAACAGGCGTTCGCCCTGCACGACGTACCCGATGCCGGCCTGTGGGAGTTCCGCGGCCGCACCGAAGTGCATACCTACACCAGCGCGATGTGCTGGGCGGCGTGCGACCGCCTGTGCAAGATCGCTGTACGCCTGAAGCGCGATGACCGCGCCCATTACTGGCGCGAGCGCGCCGACACCATCCACGCGCGCATCATGGCCGAGTCCTGGAGTGAAGAGCTGGGCCACTTCACCGATACTTTCGGCGGCCATCGGCTGGACGCTTCGCTGCTGCTGCTGGCCGACATCGGCTTCATCGATGCGCTAGACGCGCGCTTCATCGCCACCGTCGAAGCCATCGGCCGCGACCTCAAGCATGGCAATTCGCTGTACCGCTATGTCGCACCAGATGACTTCGGTGAGCCAGAAACCAGCTTCACTATCTGCACCTTCTGGTACATCGATGCGCTGGCCGCCATCGGGCGCCTCGACGAGGCACGCGGGATGTTCGAACTGCTGTTGAAGCAGCGCAACCATCTGGGCCTGCTGTCGGAGGATCTGGCCTTCGACAGCGGCGAAGCCTGGGGCAACTTCCCGCAGACCTATTCGCACGTCGGCCTGATCACCGCCGCGATGCGCCTGTCGCGGTCCTGGCAGGAGGCATCGTGAGTCGTCTGGTCGTGGTTTCAAACCGCGTGGCCGTGCCGGGCGAGAACCGTGCCGGCGGCCTGGCGGTGGGCCTGCTGGCCGCGCTGAAGGAACGCGGCGGCATGTGGTTCGGCTGGAGCGGCAAGAGCGTGCGCGACGGCAGTGGCACGCTGCACACGCAGAAGGACGGCGACATCGAATTCGTCACCCTCGACCTGAGCAAGCGCGAGGTCGATGGCTACTACAACGGCTTCGCCAACCGCACGCTGTGGCCACTGCTGCACTTCCGCCTCGATCTGGTCGACTACGACCGGGGCACCCGCGAGACCTACCACAAGGTCAACGCGCTGTTCGCCGACAAGCTCGCGCCGCTGCTGCGCGAAGATGACATCGTCTGGATCCACGACTACCACCTGATCCCGCTCGGCGCGCTGCTGCGCGAGCGTGGTATCGGCTGCCGCATCGGCTTCTTCCTGCATATCCCAATGCCGTCGGCCGACCTGCTGCAGGCGATGCCTGATCACCTGCGGTTGTTCTCCGCTCTGTACGCCTACGACCTGGTCGGCTTCCAGACCCAGCGCGACGCCGATCGTTTCCAGACCTACCTGCGCCTGTTCGGCGGCGGTCGCGTGCTCGACAACGGCGAACTGGAAGCCCCAGGTGGGCGCCGTTTCCGCGCAGCGGCGTTCCCGATCGGCATCGACACCGAGCTGATCGCGCGCCAGGCCGGTACCGCCGCCACCAAGGCCGCCGTAAAGAACCTGCGCGCCAGCCTGCGTGATCGCCAGCTGGCGATCGGCGTGGACCGCCTGGATTATTCCAAGGGCCTGCCCGAGCGCTTCCTCGGCTTCGAACGGTATCTTGAGCGCCATCCCGACCAGCGCGGCTCGCTGACCTACCTGCAGATCGCCCCGGTCTCGCGCGGCGATGTCACCGAGTACCGGCAGCTGCGCAGCCAGCTGGAGCAGATCGCCGGCCACATCAACGGTGGCCACGCCGAGCCGGACTGGACGCCGCTGCGCTACGTCAACCAGAACTTCACCCATGCCACCCTCACCGGTTTCTACCGTGCGGCGGCAGTCGGCCTGGTCACGCCGCTGCGCGATGGCATGAACCTGGTGGCCAAGGAATACGTGGCCTCACAGGATCCGGAAGATCCCGGCGTGCTGGTGCTGTCACTGCTGGCCGGCGCCGCCGACGAACTGAAGCAGGCGCTGCTGGTGAACCCGCACGACCTGGACGGCGTGGCCGACGCCATCGCCACTGCGGCAACAATGTCGCTGCGCCGGCGCAAGGAACGCTGGCACGCGATGATGGAGCACCTGCGCACCTACGACATCAACCACTGGCGACGCAGCTACCTGGACGCACTGGAAGGTTGAGGAAAAAAGGGGACGGAGGGGATCAAGTCGTTTGTGCACAAGCGACTTGATCCCCTCCGTCCCCTTTTCTTCAATCCAGGAACCGCGCGGCGTGTTCCGGTGGAGGCAGATGGCAGGCGTCATGCCGTCCGAACCAGCGATAGCGATTGCGCGCCAGCGCGCGGTACGCCACGTCGCGCAGGCCGCGCGGCAGCACCTTCAGCACGGCGCTCAGGCGCCAGACGCCACCCAGCCCAGCCAGTACGCGCAGGATGGCATCGGTATCGGTCCAGGCGCCCTGTGCGTCCAGCAGCAGGAACGACATTGGGTCCTGCGGGTCAAGCCCATGCGCGCGCAGCATCGCGCTGCCCTGCTCCCCCTGCATCGCCGCAAAGCGGTAGCGCCCCTTGCGGTCGAAACGCAGCAGGAAGCGCACCCAGCGGTTGCACAGCGCGCATACGCCATCGAACACGATCACCGCGCTGCCCGCCTCGGCGGCAGCCTCACTGCGGTTCGAGCCAGCCTTCATAGCGGATCAGGGCTCCGGCCCAGGGCAGCGTCACATCGACCAGGAAAGTGTAACGCTCGCCCTGCCAGGCTTCACGGCAGCGCACACCGCCAAACCAGCGCGTCGGCAGCGGCAGCAGCCCGAAGGCCCAGACCCGCCGCACCGACCATTCGATGCCACCGTCGCGGGCCTGCAGGTCGAACTCGAAGCGCACTGCACCCAGTTGCTCGCGCAGATACCCTTCGTGCGCCCACAGCCGCGACACCATCGGCCAGCGGCCAAACCGCCGCGCCCATTGCTCGCCCTGCCCGCATGCACTGAACGCCACTTCGGTGGGCAGCGCGTCACCGTCTTTCGGCAACCGCGCCAGCGCGGCCAGCAGCGGCACCAGCCAGTGCCGCCCACGCTCGATGCGCGCCTGCCCCACGTAGCGGCAGGGCAACGGTGTGGCATGCAGCGCCTGCACCGGCGCTGCCAGGGTGGCGAAGGCCGGCCCCAGCACACGCGCGAACAGCGGCGGCGTCAGGGCGCGATCCAGGCCAGGGTCGCCATGCGCCCGGTACGACGGTCGCGCCGGTGCGAATACAGGTCCGGATCGGCCATGGTCGACACCGTGCCGCCATACACCTGCGCCGGGTCCATTCCCGCCGCCTGCAAGCGCTGCCGCGCCAGCGCGAACAGGTCCACCTTCCAGTGGCCGGCGCGGGTGGCCACGAACGCCGCCTCGGCGGCCGGATCATGGCCGACGAAGGCGTGGTAGACCTCCTCGCCGATCTCGTAGTCGGCCGGCCCGGCGGCCGGGCCCAGCCACGCGCGCAGCTGCGCCGGCGACGTCTGCATGGCGGCCACCGTGGCCTCCAGCATGCCGTCGGCCAGCCCACGCCAGCCGGCATGGGCCGCGCCCACCTCGCTGCCATTGGCCGCGGCAAACACCACGGGCAGGCAGTCGGCGGTCAGGATCGCCAGCACCACGCCCGGCACCGAGGTCACCGCGGCGTCGGCCACCGGTTCGCTGGCGCCGGCCACCGGCGGCGCGGTGAAGCGCAGCACGGTGCTGCTGTGCACCTGGCGTAGCCAGTGCGGTGCCGAGGGCAGCGCCAGCCCCTGCTGCAGCAGCTGGCGGTTGTGCTCCACGTTGGCCGGGGTATCACCATCGGCCGCGTGCCGGTTGCCCAGGTTGAACTGCGCGAACGGCGCCGGCGAAATGCCCGCACCGTGCCGGCGCGTGGTCAGCGCATGGACGCCTGCCGGCGCCGGCCAGTCCGCCTGCAGCAACGGCAGCGCGGCCGCCATCACCAGCGGTCCCGCTCGCGGGCAGCGAAGGCTTCGCTGTCTTCGCGCAGCACCTTCATCAGGTACAGCATGTCCTCCGGCACCGGCGCGGTATTGCGCACCGGCTCACCGGTGATCGGGTGCATGAACTCCAGGGTCTCGGCGTGCAGGGCCTGGCGCTTGAAGCCGCGCAGCGCGGCCACCAGCTCGTCACTCGCGCCCTTGGGCAGCTTCAGCGCGCCGCCGTACAGCGGGTCGCCGATGATCGGGTGGCGCACGTGCGCCATGTGCACGCGGATCTGGTGGGTACGGCCGGTTTCCAGGCGGCACTCCAGCGCAGTGTGCGCACGGAAGCGCTCGCGCAGGCGGTAGTGGGTCACTGCTTCCTTGCCGTCCTCGCGCACCGCCATCTTCAGGCGATCACGCGGGTGGCGGTCGATCGGGGCATCGGCGGTACCGCCCGCCACCAGCGCGCCCATCACGATGGCCAGGTACTGGCGGTGCACGTCACGGGCCGCCAGCTGCTCGACCAGCGCGGTCTGCGCTTCCAGGGTCTTGGCCACCACCATCACGCCGCTGGTGTCCTTGTCCAGGCGGTGCACGATGCCCGCGCGCGGCAGCACCGCCACCGACGGGTCGCGGAACAGCAGGGCGTTGACCAGGGTGCCGCTGTGGTTGCCGGCGCCGGGATGGACCACCAGGCCGACCGGCTTGTTGATCACCAGCACGTGCTCGTCCTCGAACAGCACGTCCAGCGGAATGTCCTCCGGCTGCGCGTCGGTCTGGGTTTCCAGCACCACATGGAGGGTCACCACCTCGCCGCCGCGCAGCGGATCGCGCGGGCGCACCTGGGCACCGTCCAGCAGGACGTCACCGGACTTGATCCACTCGGTCAGGCGTGAACGCGAGTATTCGGGGAACAGTTCGGCCACGACGGCGTCGAAACGACGGCCGGCAGCGGTGTCGGGGACGATGGCCTGGCGGGCCGATTCAGAGGGTTGTTCAGACATGGCAGGGGGCATTCTTTGAAATTTTGGGGTCCCGGCGGCCGGTTTCAGTCGCTGGACAGGACACTAGGCTATCATCGACCCTTCGTATTCCAGCCGCGTCCCGCCTCGACCCCATGATCCGACGCTCCGCCATGCTCTCCGCGCCCGTCCGCCTCACCGCCCTGCTGCTGGTGCTGGTCATCGCCGCAACCGGCTGCCATCGCGGCGCCAAGAAGGGTGATCGCCCCGATGAAGGGACGCCGGTCGAACAGCTGTACGAGAAAAGCCACAAGCTGATGCAGGGCGGCAACTGGAGCGGCGCCGAAGCCAGCTTCCGCCGCCTGGTGGCCCAGTACCCCTACGGCCCCTACACCGAGCAGGCGATGATCGAAACCGCCTACGCCCAGTACAAGGCCGGCAAGCACGATGACGCGGTGTCCAGCATCGACCGCTTCATCCGTACCTACCCGACACACCGCAACATCGCCTACCTGTACTACCTGCGCGGCCTGGCCAACTCCAACCGCAGTACGGTTTTCCTGCGCCGCGTATGGTCGCTGGACGCCAGCCGCCGCGATCTGTCCACGCCGCACCAGGCGTACTCGGACTTCAACATCGTGGTTGATCGCTACCCGAACAGCCGCTACGCCGCCGATGCGCGCCAGCGCATGCTGGAGCTGCGCGACGTGTTCGCCCAGCACGAGCTGGACAACGCCCTGTACTACATGCGCCGCGGCGCCTGGGTCTCGGCCGTGGGTCGCGCCAACTACCTGCTGGAAACCTACCCGCAGAGCGCCTTCCAGTACGACGCCGTGGCCGTGCTGGCCGATTCCTACACCCACCTGGGCAACAAGACCCTGGCCGACGACGCCCGTCGCGTCCTGCAGCTGAACCAGCCGGACCACCCGTGGCTGGAAGGCAAGTGGCCGAAGTACCCGTGGATGGTCCGCAAGCTGAACCCGTTCGCCGGCGAGAAGTCCGCCAGCACCGGCCAGCGCAACGCGCGACTGGAAAAGAAGTAAGAGAGGGCCCCGAAAGGGGCCTTTTCTTTATCGGTAGATCCACGCCATGCGTGGATGGTTCGGGCGCAGATGGACCACGACACTAGGAGTTCTACGAATCCCCGGCGGATGCGACGCCGGTCGCAGCCCGCCCGGGCGAGGCCCTCCACACTGCGGCGCAACGGCCATCCCGGCCGTCAAGGAGCGCCCATGTCCCCACTGCCCCTGCGTTTCCGGCCTCTCTCGTCCGTCCTCGCCACCGCCCTGCTGGCGCTGCCCTCGGCCCCCCTGACAGCTGCACCGGTCGCACCGGGCGACCTGCTGTCTGCCTCCCCCTATCGCGCGTCCTGGGTTCCGACCCAGGCCGCGCAGGCCTACAAGCTGCACTACCGCACCCCGGACCATCGCGGCCAGCTGGCCGAAGGCACGGGCCTGGTGTACCTGCCCGCCGGCGCGGCGCCTGCAGGCGGGTGGCCGGTGGTGTCCTGGGCACATGGCACCCAGGGCATTGCGGATCGCTGTGCGCCCTCGGTGTCCGGACCCTACCAACCCGAACGCGATGGGCGTTTCCTCGATCAGTTCCTGGCCCAGGGCTATGCCGTGGTCGCCGCGGACTACCAGGGGCTAGGAAGTCCGCGCAACCATGCCTATCTGCATGTCCGCACGGCGGCACGCAACGCCATCGATCTGGTCAAGGCCAGCCGCCAGTACCTGGGCAACGCAACGCTGTCGCCGCGCTGGGTCTCGGTCGGCCATTCGCAGGGCGGTGCCGCCGCGCTCACGGCCGGGCATCTGGCGTCCAGCTACGGTGGGCCGTCGTTGCAGTACCGTGGCAGCTTCACCACCGGCACGCCCACGGCGGTTGAATTGACCGCATTGGTGATGACGCCGGACAACCGCACCGCCAATCCTGGCGCACTCAATGCGTATCACGCGTATCTGCTCGACGGGCTGCTGCAGGTCGCACCGCAGATCGATCGCGTCCTCAGCGACACAGGCCGCGCCCGCGTGGCAGTGGCACGCGAGCAGTGCCTGGGCGAACTGGCTGCCACCCTGGACGGCGCGGATACCGGCAGCATGTTCACCGCACCGCTGACCAGCGTGCCAAGCATCTGGGCTGTGCTGTACGACTATCTCGGCGTACCGCGCCGCAGCTTCGGCCAACCGCTGATGCTCGGCCATGGCAGCGAGGATCGCGATGTGCCCTATCTGACCACCCTGCTGTATGCCGCAGGCCTGGCCCTGCGTGGCGAGCCGGTCGCGTTCCAGCGCTACCCGGTCGACCATCGCGGCACGCTGGACGCAGCAGCGGCCGATGGCCTGGCGTTCGTGCGTGCACGACTGGGGGACGGCCAGTTCGATGAAGCTGCCGAAACCGCCGGCCTCGAACAACTGCTCGACGACGTTCGGTAGATCCACGCCATGCGTGGATGCGCGATGTACGAGTTGCCGGCCAGCGGCCGGCACTACCGATCCCGGTAGATCCACGCCATGCGTGGATACGCGGTGTACGGGATTGCCGGCCAGCGGCCGGCACTACCGATCCCGGTAGATCCACGCCATGCGCGGATACGCGGTGTACGGGGTTGCCGGCCAGCGGCCGGCACTACCGATCCCGGTAGATCCACGCCATGCGTGGATACGCGGTGTACGGGGTTGCCGGCCAGCGGCCGGCACTACCGATCCCGGTAGATCCACGCCATGCGTGGATACGCGGTGTACGGGGTTGCCGGCCAGCGGCCGGCACTACCGATCCCGGTAGATCCACGCCATGCGTGGATACGCGATGTACGAGTTGCCGGCCAGCGGCCGGCACTACCTGCCAACCGCTGCCTCAGCCCTTGTAGCCGTTGCTGATCGGGTAACGACGCTCGCGGCCGAAGGCGCGGCGCGAGACCTTCGGCCCCGGCGCGGCCTGGTGCCGCTTCCACTCGCTGATGCGCACCAGCCGCAGCACGCGGTCGACCACGGCCGCGTCATAGCCGGCCGCCACGATCTCCGTGCGCGACTGCTCCTGGTCGATGTAGCGGTACAGGATGCCGTCCAGCACGTCATAGGCCGGCAGCGAGTCCTGATCCAGCTGATTCTCGCGCAGCTCGGCCGACGGCGGACGGCTGATCACCGCCGGCGGAATCACCGGCGCGCCGCCCACGGTGTTGCGCCACTTGGACAGGCCGAACACCTCGGTCTTGTACAGGTCCTTCAACGGCGCATAGCCACCGCACATGTCGCCGTAGATGGTGGCGTAGCCGACCGCGTACTCGCTTTTGTTGCCGGTGGTCAGCAGCAGGCCACCGAACTTGTTGGCCAGCGCCATCAGGATCACGCCACGGCTGCGCGACTGCAGGTTCTCTTCGGTCACGTCCGGCGCGGTGCCCTCGAACATCGGCGCCAATGCTTCCATCAGGCCCTTGAACGCCGGCTCGATCGACACCGCCTCCAGCTTCACGCCCAGCGCCTGGCACTGCTCGGCCGCCAGATCGTTGGACAGGCCAGCGGTATAGCGCGAGGGCAGGCGCACGGCGGTCACGTTCTCCGCACCCATCGCGTCCACCGCCATGGCCAGCACGATCGCCGAGTCGATGCCGCCGGACAGGCCCAGCCACACCTTCTTGAAGCCGTTCTTGCGGCAGTAATCCTGGATGCCACGGGTCACCGCGCGCCAAGCCAGCGCGTCCATGCTCTCGTCGCCGTCGTCCATCCACACGTGCGGCATGAAGCGGCGGGTTTCACCGTCGTACTCCACCACCAGCCACTGGTCGACGAAGGCGGCGGCAGCCGGGTGCACCGTGCCGTCACCGTCGGCCACCACCGAAGCGCCGTCAAACACCAGCGCATCCTGGCCACCGACCACGTTGAGATAGGCGATCGCAGCCCCGCTTTCGCGGGTACGTGCGGCCAGCACCGCGTCGCGCTGGGCGTGCTTGCCACGCTCGTACGGCGAAGCATTCGGCACCACCACCAGCTGCGCACCGGCGCGCATGGTGTCGGCCAGCGGCTCGGCAAACCACAGGTCCTCGCAGATCAGCAGGCCCACCGGAATGCCATTGACCTCGAACACGCAGCTGCCGCCGTCCGGATCGACATCGAAGTAGCGGCGCTCGTCGAACACCGCATAGTTGGGCAGCTCGCGCTTGCGGTAGGTCTGCTCGACCAGGCCGTCACGCAGCACGCTGGCGGCGTTGTAGACCACCGCGCCGGCGGCCTGCGGCCAACCGACCACGGCGGTGATGCCACGGCAGGCGGTGGCGATGCGGCCCATCGCCTGCTCGCATTCGTACAGGAAGCCCGGGCGCAGCAGCAGGTCCTCCGGCGGGTAGCCGCTCACCGCCAGCTCGGGGAACATCACCAGCTCGGCGCCGTACTCGTCGCGCGCCTGGCCGATCATCTCGATGATGCGCTCGGTGTTGCCGGCGACATCGCCGACCGGGAAGTCGAACTGCGCCATCGCGATGCGGATCGAAGCCATGGGAATCCAGCCTGTGGTTGCAATGCCGCCATTGTAGCGCCGCGCCATGCGCGCGCCGGGTACCTGGGCTCAGATCCCTTTTGCTGCGCGAAAGGGATCTGACCCCGCACCAGACGCAGAAAGGCCGCCCGGAGGCGGCCTTTCTGTTTCAGCAGCCGGCCAGCGGCCGGCTCTACAGCATCGTCTGCCAGAGGCAGTCGATCTTATTTCACCAGCTTGGCGATGGCAGCGCCCAGGTCGCCCGGCGAACGGACGGTGACGACGCCAGCGGCTTCCATCGCGGCGAACTTGCCTTCCGCGGTGCCCTTGCCGCCCGAAGCAATCGCACCGGCGTGGCCCATGCGCTTGCCGGCCGGAGCCGACGCACCGGCGATGAAACCGACGACCGGCTTCTTCACGTGGTTCTTGATGTACTCGGCGCCGGCTTCTTCAGCGTCACCGCCGATTTCGCCAACCATGATGATGCCTTCGGTCTGCGGGTCTTCGTTGAACAGCTTCAGGCAGTCAACGAAGTTCAGGCCGTTGATCGGGTCACCACCGATGCCGATGCAGGTGGACTGGCCCAGGCCAACTTCGGTGGTCTGCTTGACCGCTTCATAGGTCAGGGTGCCCGAACGCGACACGATGCCGATCTTGCCCGGCTGGTGGATGTGGCCCGGCATGATGCCGATCTTGCACTCACCCGGGGTGATGACGCCCGGGCAGTTCGGCCCGATCAGCACGGTGTCCGGATGCGAACGGGTCAGCACGTTCTTGACGCGCAGCATGTCCAGCACCGGGATGCCTTCGGTGATGCAGACGATGACCTTGATGCCGGCAGCAGCGGCTTCCAGGATCGCGTCGGCCGCGTACGGCGGCGGCACGTAGATGACCGAAGCGTTGGCGCCGGTGCTCTGCACGGCGTCGGCAACGGTGTTGAAGACCGGCAGGTCGATGTGGGTGGTGCCACCCTTGCCCGGGGTCACGCCGCCAACAACCTGGGTGCCGTACTCGATCATCTGAGTGGCGTGGAAGGTGCCCTGCTGGCCGGTGAAGCCCTGCACGATCACCTTGGTGTTCTTGTTAATCAAAACAGACATGGGAATTCCTTGGTGTCGAATCAGGCAGCGTTCTTGACAGCTTCAACGATCTTCTTGGCGCCATCGTTGATGTTGTCAGCCGGGATGATGGCCATGCCGCTGTCGCGCAGCAGCTGCTTGCCTTCTTCCACGTTGGTGCCTTCCAGGCGCACCACGACCGGAACCTTGACGCCCACTTCCTTCACGGCGGCGATGATGCCTTCGGCAATCATGTCGCAGCGGACGATGCCGCCGAAGATGTTGACGAAGATGCCTTCAACCTTGTCCGAGGACAGGATCAGCTTGAACGCTTCGATGACGCGCTGCTTGTTGGCACCGCCGCCCACGTCCAGGAAGTTCGCCGGCTCGCCGCCGTTGAGCTTGATGACGTCCATGGTGGCCATGGCCAGGCCGGCGCCGTTCACCATGCAGCCGATGTTGCCGTCCATGGTGACGTAGTTGATGTCCAGCTCCGAAGCGATCACTTCGGTCGGATCTTCCTGGGTCTTGTCGCGCATGGCGACCAGGGCCTTCTGGCGGAACGCGGCGTTGTCGTCGCTGTCGAACTTGCCGTCCAGCGCGTACAGGTTGCCGTCGTCCAGGATGGCCAGCGGGTTGATTTCAACCAGGGCCAGGTCCTTTTCGTTGAACAGGCGGTACAGGTTCACCATGATGCTGGCGAACTGGCCGGCCTGCTTGGCGGTCAGGCCCAGCTTGAAGCCGAAATCACGGCCGTGGTAACCCTGCACGCCTTCGACGAAGTCGACGTTCAGCGAGTGGATCAGCTCCGGGGTTTCAGCAGCGACCTGCTCGATTTCCACGCCGCCTTCCGAAGAGGCGATGTAGGTGATGGTCTTGGTGCCACGGTCGACCAGCACCGACAGGTACAGTTCCTTGACGATCTCGCCGGCGGTGGTCACCAGCACCAGGTTGACCGGCAGTTCAACGCCAGCGGTCTGGTAGGTGGCCATCTTGGTGCCGAGCATCTTGGCCGCAGCGGCCTTCACGTCGTCGGTGGTCTTGCAGAACTTGACGCCGCCAGCCTTGCCGCGGCCGCCAGCGTGGATCTGCGCCTTGACCATCCAGGGGCCCTGGCCCAGGGAGTTGGCAGCGGCAACCGCTTCGTCCGGGGTCGCAGCGACCTTGCCGGCCGGGACCGGGATGCCGTACTCGGCAAGCAGTTGTTTTGACTGGTATTCGTGGAAATTCATGCGTCACCGTGGGAATAGGAACGACCGCACGCAATTCCTCAGGGCCCCGGCGGGGCGCCGGCATGGACCGCGGCGGGCCCACTATTGTGGCCGAGCCAGCGCCGGGGCGCAAAGAAGTCTGTACAAAACGCCAGACCCGGCCAGATTTCCGCCGTCATTCAGGCAGTTGCGCCCGGGGGCCCACTGGCCACCGGTATCCATCCCGGGCCAAATGCGCGATCCGGCCCGCTCCGACGGCGCCGGGCCGGGCGCCCTATACTGGTCAACCAAGGTGTGTAGAGTCGAGCCAGGTCGACGGCTTCCTCCGCAGGCCACATCGAAGCGACGTGCCGGACCGGCTTCAGGGGACGCCGGGCAGGCCCGCCGCAGATTCCAGACCCAGGCAGCCAGAAGGGGAGTTCCGGCGTGTCACCCAGTGCTTCATTGATCGACCGCATCGAATCGATTCCGCGGCGTGAGCTGTATTTCTTCGCGCTGTACCGGGTGCTGATCGCCTCGGTCATCGCCGCCCTGCTCTACAGCCCGCTGTCGGCCATGGTCGGCGAAGCCCACCACCCGCGGCTGGCCGACACCGTCGCCGCCATCTACCTGGTGCTCTCGCTGCTGGCCCTGGTGATCGGCCGCAACGAACGCTGGCTGCGCCCGATCGTGGTCAGCGGCGTGCTGGTGGACATCGTCGCCGCCACCCTGCTGTCACATGCCCTGCCCGGTGCCAGCGCCGGCATCTCGATGTCGCTGCTGTTCAACATCGCCGCCGCCGCCACCCTGCTCCCGCTCAGCCTGGGGCTGGGCCTGGCGCTGGCCGCCAGCCTCGCCACCGGCGTCGAATACACCTGGAAACTGCTGGAAGGCGGCGACCCCACCCGCACCCTGGCCGAACTGGCGATGTTCGCCACCAGCTACCTGGCGCTGGCCTTCATCAGCTACCAGGTCGGCAGCCGCGCGCGCCGCAACCAGCAGCTGGCCAACCAGCGCGGCGATGAAGTGGCCAACCTGTTCCAGATCAACGAGCTGATCATCCGCCGCATGCGTACCGGCGTGCTGGTGGTCGACGCCGACAACCGCGTCACCCTGGCCAACGAGGCCGCCTCGATGCTGCTCGGTGACAGCGACGGCAGCGGCGAAAGCGGCCGCCTGGACCTGGCCAGCGCCGCCCCGGAACTCGCCCGTCGCCTGCAGCGCTGGCGCAACGGCTGGGCCCAGGACGAACTGCCGCTGCAGCTCAACCCCGACCAGCCTGAAGTGCAGCCGCGCTTTGCACGCCTGCTGGCCGGCAGCGAGCTGGCCCTGGTGTTCCTGGATGATTCCAGCGTGGTCTCGCGCCGCGCCGAGTCGCTCACCCTGTCGGCGATGGGGCGCTTCTCGGCCAGCCTCGCCCACGAGATCCGCAATCCGCTGGCCGCGATCAACTACGCAGTGCAACTGCTGGAAGAAGGGACCGGCTTCAACGAAAGCGACCGCCGCCTGCTGCAGATCATCCGCCAGCAGTGCCAGCGCACCAATGGCATCGTCGAAAGCGTGCTGGGCCTGGCCCGGCGCGAGCGCGCCACGCCCGAGAACGTCGACCTGGCCGCCTTCGTGCGCCGCTTCGTGCTGGAGTACAAGCAGGGGCAGACGCTGGAGACCGACAGCATCGAGCCGATCATCAACGACACCTCGGTGCTGGCCCAGGTCGACACCAAGCACCTTTACCAGGTGCTGACCGTGCTGGTGCACAACGCGCTCAAGTACGGGCGCATCGGCCAGCAACCGGCGCGGGTGCGCCTGCGCGTGGCCCAGCACGAGCGCAGTGCGGTCATCGACGTGATGGATCGCGGCCCCGGTATTCCCGAAAGCGTGGCCGCGCAGTTGTTCAGGCCGTTCTTCACCACCTCCGAGCACGGCACCGGGCTGGGCCTGTACATCGCCCGCGAGCTGTGCCGGGCCAACCAGGCACGACTGGACTACATCCCGGTGCCCGCCGGTGGCTCCTGCTTCCGTCTGGTGCTGCCCGGCCCGCATACGTTGTTGCCCACCTGATCCCGATTCTGTGCGTCAAACATTTGTCGCTTCCAGCCCCCCTCGTTTATCTTTCACGCCCATGAACGAAACCCGCAGCGCCCTCGTCGTCGACGATGAACGCGACATCCGCGAACTGCTGGTACTGACGCTCGGCCGCATGGGGCTGCGCATCAGTACGGCAGCCAACCTTGCCGAAGCGCGCGAACTGCTGGCCAGCAATCCGTACGACCTGTGCATCACCGACATGCGCCTGCCGGACGGCAATGGCATCGAGCTGGTCAGCGAGATCGCCCAGCACTACCCGCGCACGCCGGTAGCGATGATCACCGCCTTCGGCAGCATGGACCTGGCCGTGGAAGCGCTGAAGGCCGGCGCCTTCGACTTCGTCAGCAAGCCGGTGGACATCGCCGTGCTGCGTGGCCTGGTCAAGCATGCGCTGGAGCTCAACAACACCGAACGCCCCGCACCCGGGCCCGCCGCCGAACAGGGCGCGCGCCTGCTTGGCGACTCGCCGGCCATGGACGTGCTGCGCACCACCATCGGCAAGGTCGCGCGCAGCCAGGCGCCGGTCTACATCCTCGGTGAATCCGGCGTGGGCAAGGAGCTGGTCGCGCGCACCATCCATGCCCAGGGCGCCCGTGCGGCCGGCCCGTTCGTGCCGGTCAACTGCGGCGCCATTCCCGGCGAGCTGATGGAGAGCGAATTCTTCGGCCACCGCAAGGGCAGCTTCAGTGGCGCCCACGCCGACAAGCCCGGGCTGTTCCAGGCCGCGCATGGCGGCACCCTGTTCCTCGACGAAGTGGCCGAACTGCCACTGCAGATGCAGGTGAAGCTGCTGCGTGCGATCCAGGAAAAATCGGTGCGCGCGGTCGGCGCCGCCAACGAGGAACCGGTGGACGTGCGCATCCTCTCGGCCACCCACAAGGACCTGGCCGAGCTGGTCGAGGACGGGCGCTTCCGCCACGACCTCTACTACCGCATCAACGTGATCGAACTGAAGGTGCCGCCGCTGCGCGAGCGTCGCCAGGACCTGCCGGAACTGGCCGCGTCGGTGCTGGCACGGCTGGCCCGCAGCCATGGCCGCCCGACGCCGTTGCTGGCACCGTCGGCATTGGACGCACTGGCCCAGTACGCCTTCCCCGGCAACGTGCGCGAACTGGAGAACATCCTGGAACGCGCGCTGGCCCTGGCCGAAGAAGACCGCATCGGCGCCGACGACCTGCGCCTGCCGCAGCATGCCCCGCGCACGCCCGGCAGCGCAGCGCACGCCGAAGCCGTGGTGGACCTGCAGCCCGGCAGCGCCGCCCTGCCCTCGTACATCGAACAGCTCGAACGCAGCGCCATCCAGCGCGCGCTGGAAGAGAACCGCTGGAACAAGACCCGCACCGCCGCGCAGCTGGGCATCACCTTCCGCGCGCTGCGCTACAAGCTGAAGAAGCTGGGGATGGAATAAGGACAGGGTCGGATCCCTTTCCGCAGGAAAGGGCTCTGACCCGGCGCGTACCACCAACCTGGTAGTGCCGGCCGCTGGCCGGCAACCCCATGCATCGCGACATCCACGCACGGCGTGGATCTACCCACCAATCTGGCAGTGCCGGCCGCTGGCCGGCAACCTCATGCATCGCGACATCCACGCATGGCGTGGATCTACCTCAATCCTTGGTAACGCGGTTGATCTCGGCCAGGCTGGTGACGCCCGCAGCCGCCTTCTTCAACGCCGACTGGCGCAGATCGTTCACCCCGATCTGCTGTGCGGCCTCGGCAATCTGCAACGCATTGCCACCGGCCAGCACGATGGTGGCGATCTCGTCGGTCATCGGCATCACCTGGTAGAGACCGGTACGGCCTTTGTAGCCCTCGGTGCACTCATCGCAGCCCACTGCCTCGTACAGTTCGATACCGGCATCCAGCTGCGCCTGGGTGAAGCCTTCGGCCAGCAGCGCGTGCTCGGGCAGGTTGGATGGGCGCTTGCAGTTGTTGCACAGCCGGCGCGCCAGGCGCTGGGCGATCACCAGGGTCACCGAGCTGGTGATGTTGTACGGCGCGATGCCCATGTTCATCAGGCGCGCGATGGTCTGCGGTGCATCGTTGGTATGCAGCGTGGACAGCACCATGTGGCCGGTCTGCGCCGCCTTGATCGCAATCTCGGCCGTCTCCAGGTCGCGGATTTCGCCGACCATGATGATGTCCGGATCCTGTCGCAGGAACGAGCGCAACGCTGCGGCGAAGGTCATGCCGCGCTTGTTGTTCTGCTGCACCTGGTTGACGCCGGGCAGGCGGATTTCCACCGGGTCTTCGGCGGTGGAGATGTTGCGGGTCTCGTCGTTGAGGATGCCCAGCGCCGTATACAGCGACACCGTCTTGCCCGAACCGGTCGGGCCGGTCACCAGCACCATGCCGTAGGGCTTGTGGATGGCTTCCAGGAACAGCTTCTGCTGGTCCGGCTCATAACCCAGCTTGTCGATGCCCAGCTTGGCCGCGCTGCCGTCCAGGATACGCAGCACCACCTTCTCGCCGAACAGGGTCGGCAGCGTGCTCACGCGGAAGTCGATCTGCTTGGTCTTGGACAGGTTGAGCTTGATGCGTCCGTCCTGCGGCACGCGCTTCTCGGCGATATCCAGCTGCGCCATCACCTTCAGGCGCGCGGCGATGCGCTGGTTCAACTTCACCGGCGCGCGCGCCACCATCTTCAGCAGGCCGTCGATGCGCAGGCGCACGCGGTAGTCGTCTTCATAGGGCTCGAAGTGGATGTCCGAGGCGCCTTTGCGGATCGCGTCCACCAGCACCTTGTTGACGAACTTCACCACCGGGGTGTCATCGCCCTTGGCGTCGATGCCGGAGTCGCCTCCGGCGCCGAGATCCTCGTCTCCGGCCGACACATCCAGGTTGCCCATGCCATCGTCGTCGCCACCCAACGCGTCGCCCAGCGTGTCATGGCTGGCATGCCACTGCTCGAGCGTGCGGCGGATCTGGTCCTCATCGACCAGGATCGGCTCCACCACCAGGTTGGTGTGGAACTTGATCTCGTCCAGCGAATGGGTCGGGTTGCTGGTGCCCACGAACAGCTTGCCGCCGCGTTTGAACAGCGGCAGCACGTTGTGCTTGCGCAGCAGCTCCTCGCTGACCAGGCTCATTGCGTTCTGGCTGGCATCGAACGTGGACACGTCGAACAGCGGCATGCCGAACTCGACCGCGTTGGCGGCCGCCAACTGGGCCGCCCCAACCACCTTGTTCTGCGCGAACCAGGTCGGCAGCGGCTGCCGGGCGGCAGCGGCCTTGGCCATGGCATCGCGGGCGGAAGCCTCGTCCAGCGCACCATCCTGGACCAGGCGACGGGCCAGGCCGGTGATGCCGACGAGATTGGCGGTGATGCTTGCGTTCATGAAATACTCCTACTCCCGCAGGAAGCGTACCCCACCGCCGCTTCGACAGGAACCTCAGCAACACTTACTTGTGAGGGCAACCCTTGGGTGCAACTTCGGCGGGCGCAGTGGTGGTGCAGTCCCATACACCGGTTGCAGGTGCATAAGTGATAACAACCGAGGCCGACGCAACCTTGCCGTTTACACCAGTAGCCTTCATCTGAGCAGTAATGACACAAGGAGTGGCAGCCGCGGCTGAAATGCTGGCCACGTACTTCCCTTGCGTAACGGCGGTATTGGGCAACGCGCACGAGCTGGCATCATTCGCGTTGGCGAATTGTTCCCCCACTGGGATCTTCAGCCCGCCCATCAGTACGACAGCCTCAGACAGTTGAGCCCGTGCCGTGTAATCGTTGTATTGAGGTATTGCGATCGCTGCAAGAATGGCGATGATCGCCACGACGATCATCAGTTCGATCAAGGTAAAACCGGCTTCATTCTTCATAAATGCGCTCCCCAATGCGCAGTGTCAACGATGTTCGACGAGACTTACCTTTCATCGAGAACACATCTGGCTCCGTAAAAAAAAGCCCCGGCTGAGCCGGGGCCTTTCTGTACAGCGAAGTTGGTCGATTAGACGCAGGCCTTCGGCTTGACGGACGCGTCGACGTCGGTCGAGCAGGTCCACGCACCAGTCGCCGGGGTAAAGGTGAGTTCAACCTTCTTACCCGAAGCCTTGGCGTTCACGCCGGTGGTACCCATGGTGGCAGTGATAACGCAGGGCGACGCACCGTTGGCAACGACCGTGGCGACGTACTTGCCCTTCTGCACGGAGCTGGCCGGAACGACGCACGACTTGGCGGCGTCATCGTCCTGCGCAAAAGCTTCAACAACCGGAGTCTTCAGACCACTGGCCAGCGTGTAAGCCTCAGACATCTGGGCGCGGGCGGTGTAGTCGTTGTACTGCGGGATCGCGATGGCGGCCAGGATGGCGATGATCGCAACGACGATCATCAGTTCGATAAGGGTGAAGCCCTTCTGGTTCTTCATTTTGGTACATCCCCAAGATAGTGGTGGTTGATTTCAGAGCACAGGATCGGTCTGGCCAGCGGCCAGCTGAGCGGGTCCTGCCCCCTGCGGGTGGATCAACGCAGGTTGCGTGCCAACCCCGGCACGCCTCCCCCTGGATTTCCCCGCGCCCATGATGGCAGCTATTTCACGGATGGGAACCCCCCGCATGCGAATCTGCGATGGACGCGGCAATGTGACGCAGTGCGTCACCTTTGGTCGGCACCCGGCACGAATTCGCATCATAGGCCCCATGGCAACTGCCCAGACGGGCATGAACCCGCTACCATCCACGGCTAGACGCCCGCCTGGGGATGGCGGGTCTGGGGAGCCGATATGTCTGTCAGTCGCAGTGCAATCAAGAAAGAACCCGTGGCGCGCAGTACCACGGAGTTGCAGCCGTTTGTCTGGGAGGGGACCGACAAGCGGGGCGTAAAGATGAAGGGAGAGCAGTTGGCAAAGAACGCCAACCTCCTCCGTGCTGAGCTCCGCCGTCAGGGCATCAGCCCAGGCCAGATAAAGCCAAAGCCGAAGCCGCTGTTTGGGGCTGCCGGCAGTCGAATTACACCCAAAGATATCGCGTTCTTCAGTCGCCAGATGGCGACGATGATGAAATCTGGCGTACCGATCGTTTCGGCGCTGGACATCATCGGCAGCGGCCACAAAAACCCGCGTATGAAGAAGATGGTCGACGGGATCCGTACCGACATCGAAGGTGGCTCGTCGCTGTACGAGTCTGTCAGCAGGCATCCAGTGCAGTTTGACGAACTCTATCGAAATCTGGTTCGGGCAGGCGAAGGCGCCGGCGTGCTGGAGACTGTGCTGGACACCGTAGCGACATACAAAGAGAACATCGAAGGGCTAAAGGGAAAAATCAAGAAGGCATTGTTCTACCCCGCCATGGTGGTCGTTGTCGCGCTGCTGGTCAGTGCGATCATGTTGATTTTCGTGGTGCCGCAGTTTGAGGAAGTCTTCAAGAGCTTTGGCGCGGACTTGCCTGCCTTCACCCAGCTGATCGTAGACCTCTCAAGATTCATGGTTTCATGGTGGTGGCTGATGGCTATCGTCCTGGTGGGCGCAGTCGCCGGCTTTGTCATGAGCTACAAACGCTCCCTAAAAATGCAGCACACGCTTGATCGATTTGTGCTCAAGATCCCCATTATCGGCCAGATCATGAACAACAGTGCCGTTGCGCGGTTCGCGAGAACAACTGCCGTAACGTTCAAGGCCGGTGTACCGCTCGTGGAAGCGCTTGGAATCGTCGCGGGCGCCACGGGCAACAAGGTCTACGAGGAGGCCGTCTTGCGCATGCGTGACGATGTCGCAGTAGGCTACCCCGTCAACATGGCTATGAAGCAGACCGCACTGTTCCCGCACATGGTGATCCAGATGACTGGCATCGGTGAGGAAGCCGGCGCACTGGATGCCATGCTGTTCAAAGTCGCCGAGTATTATGAACAGGAAGTCAACAATGCCGTGGATGCTCTGAGCAGCCTGCTCGAACCGATGATCATGGTCTTCATCGGCGTCGTCGTAGGCAGTATGGTCATCGGCATGTACCTTCCCATCTTCAAACTCGGCGCCGTCGTCGGATAATCACTACATGGCATTTCTCGACCAGCATCCCGGCCTCGGCTACCCCGCCGCGGCCGCCCTGGGGCTGCTGCTGGGCAGTTTCCTCAACGTCGTCATCCTGCGCCTGCCCAAGCGGCTGGAGTGGCAGTGGAAGCGCGATGCGCGCGAGGTCCTGGAAGAACCGGACTTCTACGAGCCTCCGCCACCGGGGATCGTGGTCGAGCCCTCGCACTGCCCGCACTGCAAGCACAAGCTGAGCTGGTACGAGAACATCCCGCTGTTCAGCTGGATCATCCAGGGCGGCAAGTGCCGCCACTGCAAGGCGCCGATCTCGCTGCAGTACCCGCTGGTCGAGGCCCTGACCTCGGTGCTGGTGCTGGCCTGCGTCTGGCAGTTCGGCTTCGGCTGGCAGGGCTTCGGCGCCATCGTGCTGACCTGCTTCCTGATCGCCCTGTCCGGCATCGACCTGCGCACCCAACTGCTGCCCGACCAGTTGACCCTGCCACTGATGTGGCTGGGCCTGATAGGCAACATCGACAACCTGTACATGCCGGCCAAGCCTGCATTGGTTGGCGCGGCGGTAGGCTATCTGTCGCTGTGGATGGTCTGGTGGCTGTTCAAGCAGCTGACTGGCAAGGAAGGCATGGGCCACGGCGATTTCAAGCTGCTGGCCGCTCTCGGCGCCTGGTGCGGGCTGAAGGGCATCCTGCCGATCATCCTGCTGTCGTCGGTGCTGGGCGCCATCATCGGCTCGATCTGGCTGTACACCCGGGGCCGTGACCGCGCCACGCCGATCCCGTTCGGCCCCTACCTGGCCATCGCGGGCTGGCTGTACTTCATGTGGGGCGCGCCCGTGGTGGAGCAATACCTGGTGATGAGCGGACTGCGCTGAGGGGAATCCCCATGAGCCGGTATGTGGTTGGCCTGACCGGCGGCATTGCCGCCGGCAAGAGCGAGGTGACCCGGCGCTTCGAGGCGCTGGGCATCGTGGTGGCCGACGCCGATCTGGCCGCCCGCACGGTGGTCGCCGCCGGCAGCCCCGCCCTGAACCGCATCGCCGAGCGCTTCGGCGTCGACATGCTGCAGGCGGACGGCAGCCTGAACCGGTCGCGCCTGCGCGCCCACGTGTTCGCCGACCCGACTGAACGGGCGGCACTGGAAGCCATCACCCACCCGGCCATCCGCCTGCTGATGCAACAGCAGTGCGAGCAGGCCGCCAGCCCCTATGCGATTGCCGCCATTCCGCTATTGACCGAGGTCGGTGGGCGGCAGGCCTACCCGTGGTTGGATCGTGTACTGCTGGTGGATGCGCCGGAAGCCGTGCAGCACGCCCGGCTGATGCAGCGCGACGGCATCGACGCCGCGCTGGCCGACAAGATGATCGCCGCCCAGGCCAGCCGCACGCAGCGGTTGGCACTGGCCGATGATGTGGTGGTCAACGATGGCCACCCCGAGGACCTGCAGGCGCAGGTGGAAGCGCTGCATGAGCGGTATCTGGGGTTGGCTGGGGGTTGAGGCCGGGCTGCCGGCCAGCGGCCGGCACTACCAAGGCGTATCCACGCATGGCGTGGATCTACTGGACGACTCGATTGCCGGCCAGCGGCCGGCACTACCAAAGCCAATCCACGCATGGCGTGGATCTACTGGTCGACTCGGTTGCCGGCCAGCGGCCGGCACTACCGGATCGCGCATCCGCGCGTGGTGAGGATCTACTCCAGCTGCAGGCGGGCATAGCGGGCCAGTTCGCGGGCGCCGAGCAGCAGGCCGTCGACGACATCCGGGCTGAGCTGTTGGTGGGCACCGCCCTGCTCGCGGGCGGCTTCGGCGGCGTGCAGGACCTGCATGAGTGCGTTCAAGCCGGCCAGGGTGCGGCTGAGGCCGGCCATGGTGGCCGCCTGGGCCGGGCTGAGGCCCTGTGCTTCCAGCCGCCGGCCGTCGGCGGCGTCGCGGCCATCCATGCGGGCCAGCAGGGCTGGCAGCAGATCCTTGGGATCATCGAGCAGGGTTTCGATGCGCTCGGCGACGTCGGCTGGCAGCAGGTCGGCGGCTTCGCCAATCAGGGCGTGCAGTTGGGGGAACAGTGGGCGTGCGGACATGGTGTGGCTCCTCGCAGTCGGCAGGCCACCTGCGGATGCAAGGTGGCGGACGGTGCGGGTTGGCGTACCGGAGACCCAACAACTCAAAAGCTAAGGAAAAAGACTCCAGCGGATTCTGATGAATCCCCACGCACCGTCCGCCGAAACGAGGCAGGCGATGCATTTTCCATGATGGCCGCGGCGCATCTGGAGCTTTTGAGTTGTCGGTTTTTTTCAGGACGCCAATCCCGGCCAGGGCACCTGCCCCAGCCGCCCCATCTGGCCATCACGCAGCAGCGTGATCTGTAAGGAAATTCTCAAGCCGCAGTTGGGTGCACGAATGCGTGCATGCGGACACGCACGCGGCGTGGCGGCGATCACGGTGATGTCGTGTTGGGCTTCGGGCCTGGGGTTCCTGCGAGGGGGATTCGATGGCACAAGCGACACAGGGCGCTATGCAGCGTCGGCAGGATTCGTGCCGACCAAGGTCGGCACCCACCAATGCAGGGGCCGCCCTTACAACGGCTTCGGCGAGAACGTCAGGGTGGCGATCACGCCGCGCTCGCCGCCGGGGCGCACGCTCACCTGCCAGCCGTACAGATCGCACAGGCGGCTGACGATCGACAGGCCGATGCCACCGCCCTGCGAATGGCCGGCGTGCGTGCCACGATAGCCGCGCTGGAACAGCTTGGCGGCATCCTCTTCGCTCAGGCCCGGGCCGCTGTCAGTCACCGACACCGAATTGCTGCCGACAAAGACGCGCACTTCGCCATCCTGCGAGTACTTCACCGCGTTGCCGATCAGGTTGCCCAGCGCCACCGACAAGGCCGCCTCGGGCGCATCGATCACGAGATTGCGCTCGCCTTCCAGCGCCAGTTCCAGCGGCTTGCCGCCCAGCTGCGCGCGGTGTGCATCCAGCAGCTGCTCGGCCACACGGGCGACGTTGCTGGTGCCCTGCCCGCGTTCATTGCGCGACAGCAGCAGCAGTGCACCGATCAGGTCGCTGCACTGCTGTTCGGCGCGCTGGATGCGCTGCAGGCGCTGCAGCACCTTCTCATCCAGGCCGGGCCGGGTCAGCAGCAGCTCGGTGGCGCCACGGATCACCGCCAGCGGCGTGCGCAGCTCGTGGCTGACGTCTGCATTGAACTCACGGTCGCGCTGTACCACTTCGGTCAGCCGCGACGAATAATCATCCAGCGCCTGTGCCAGCTGCCCCACTTCGTCATCGGGGAAGCGCGGCGCCAGCGGCTCGGGATCACTGGTGCCGCCGCGATAGGCACGCAGCCGCGCGGCCAGGTCCGAGACCGGCTTCATCACCTTCGACGCCGACCACCAGCCCAGCACCAGCGACAACAGGCTGAACACCAGCACTGACAGCACCAGTGCGCGGTTGAGCTGCTGCCCACCGCGCACGCTGTCGGTCATGTCGTAGGCCAGGAATGCCCAGGCGTCGGGCGTCTTGCGCACGGCCAGCTTGTAGGAATAGCGCTGACCACGCTCGTCCACGCCGCCCATGTTGTACAGGCCATCCTTGAACTCGTACCAGTCCGGCTCTTCCTCGCGCAGCGCATCAAACTTGTCAGGCTTGATCAGGCGCGCGCGCATCTGCTGCACGGGCAGGTCGGGGTTGCGATCCGGGCTCTCGTAGAACCGCCGCACGTACTCGTTGATGTTGCGGTTCATCACGTCTTCCACCAGCTGGTTTTCCACGCGCATGCGGGCCCAGTTGGTGGCGAACGCGAACAGTGTTGTCAGGCAGAAGCCCAACAACACGAACGAGACGATGATGCGGCTGCGCAGGCGCCGCCGATACGGCGAACGCC
The DNA here is from genome assembly GCF_054187805.2 of Stenotrophomonas sp. S4. Lineage (NCBI taxonomy): Bacteria > Pseudomonadati > Pseudomonadota > Gammaproteobacteria > Lysobacterales > Lysobacteraceae > Stenotrophomonas > Stenotrophomonas sp. S4. The sequence continues at coordinate 3,738,752 of NZ_CM196188.1, forward strand.
GGCGCTCCCCCTTGGTTGCCACGGAATCAGGCTTCCGGGGTGGCGATGCGGTATCCGATGCCATGGCGGGTCTGGATCAGCGGCACTTCAAACGGCTTGTCGACCACCGCACGCAGGCCGTGGATGTGGACGCGCAGCGAATCCGAGTCGGGCAGCTCTTCGCCCCAGACGCGGGTTTCCAGCTCCTGGCGGGTCACCACGGCCGGCGCGGCCTCCATCAGGGCCTGCAGGATCTTCAGCGCGGTCGGGTTGAGCTGCAGCAGCTTGCCCTGGCGGCGCACTTCCAGCGTGTCCAGGTTGTACTCCAGGTCGCCGGTTTCCAGCACGCGGGTCTGCACGCCCTTGCCGCGGCGCGACAGCGCGTTCAAGCGCACCTCTACTTCCTGCAGCGCGAACGGCTTGATCAGATAGTCATCGGCGCCGGAATCGAAACCGGCCAGCTTGTTGTCCAGCGAGTCGCGGGCAGTCAGCATCAGCACCGGAGTCTGCTTGCGCGCTTCGTTGCGCAGCTTGCGACACACTTCGATGCCGTCCATGCCTGGCAGGTTCAGGTCCAGCACGATGGCGTCGAACTCGTGGACCACGGCCAGGTGCAGGCCGGTCACGCCGTCGGCGGCGAAGTCCACGGTGTGGCCACGATCCTCAAGGTAGTCGCCAAGGTTGGCGGCGATGTCGCTGTTGTCTTCGATTACGAGAATGCGCACTGGGACCTCTGGTTCTTGAAGGGTTGTCGGGGGGCCAGGCCCACCCGCTCAGGATGCCCCTGTGCGAGTGGACGCGACGTCTACCTGCTGAACGATACAGGTTCCATTCTTAACATTTCGTACCGAAGGGGCGACACCGGCAAAAGCCCCCGCGTCAGCCGGTTCAGCGGCTGATGCGCTGCTGGTCCGTCAGCGCCTGGCGGCTTTCTTCCTGGGCCTTGCGACGCTGGGCGACCGTCAGGCAGACGCTGGTCGGCATGTTGCTGCCGGTGAGGCGCTCGCGGCGGCAGATCATGCGGCTGTCGGCCTGGGCACGGGTCATGATGGTGTTGACGATCTCCTGCTCGTTGAACAGGTCGTTGCGCTCCTGCGGCGCCAGTTCGTCCACCTTCTCACGGCCATTCATCTTGACCCTGATCCGGTTCAAGGCCTGCTGCACGCGGCTCTTGTCCTCCAGCCCGATCTCGCTGTAGTCCTCGCTGCCCATGGCCGTTTCAACGCGGCGGATCTGTTCGGACACCGGGGTGAAGGAATCCATCTGCACGGTCTCCTTCTGCGCCTTGGCCTGCACGGTGGCAACCAGGCCCAGCGACAGCATCAGGGCGAGAGTGGTCTTGCGGTACATGACGAGCTCCATGTTCGTCCATGAATAGGGTCTCGACTTTACGATTCCGCCGATGCGTCCACAAGGGACGCACGGCAGGGTGACCGATGGCGGCATGCGATCGGTCCGGCAGCGATCAGGGCTTGTAGTTGTTGAAGCGCTGGTTGTCGTTGAGCGCCTTGCGGCTGTCTTCCTGCGCCTTGCGGCGCTGGGCCACGGTCAGGCAGACGCTCTGCGGCATGTTGCTGCCGGTGGTGCGTTCGCGGCGGCAGACCATGCGGCTGTCGGCGTGGGCGCGGGTCATGATCGTGTTGATCACTTCCTGGTCGTTGAAGATCTCGGTGCGGTCCTGCGGACTGACCTGCTCCACGCGTTCGTGGTCGCCCATCTTGATCTTGATGCGGCCCAGCGCCTGCTGCACGCGGCTTTTGTCTTCCAGCCCGATCTCGCTGTAGTCCTCGGTGTTGATCGCCGCTTCAACGCTGCGGATCTGTTCGGCCACCGGGGCGTTGGCGTCGAACTTCACCTGCCCTTTCTCGGGCTTGGCGTGGACGGTGGTGGCCAGTGCCAGGCCCAGCATCAGGGCGACGGGGGTCATGCGCTGCATCGTTACCTCCAGGTTCTTCCATGAGTGGAACATCGACCCTGCGGTGCCACCGATACGCCATGACCGCACGCTCGGTGGACCGAAAGGCAGTGCGGTCAACGCCCGGCGGGCGGTGGGCTGAGCGTGTTGTAGCTGCGCTGGTCGTTGATCAGCGCCTTGCCTTTCTCTTCGATCCGGCGCCGTTCGGCCACGGTCAGGCAGCGGCTCTTGGGCATGTTGCTGCCGGTGGTGCGTTCGTACTTGCAGATCTGGCGGCTGTCTTCATGGCCACGCGCCAACAGGGTGTTGATGCGTTCCTGCTCGTTGAAGACCTCGGCCTGCAGCTGCGGCGGCAGCTCCTGCACGGTCTGGCGTTCGCCCATGTGCTGGCGGATACGCAACAGCGACTGCTGTACCTGGCCGCGATCCTCGGCAGACAGTTCGGCATAGTCGGGGGCGGCCAGGGCGGTTTCCACCTGGCGCACCTGCTCGGCGACCGACCCTTGCCGGTCCATCTGTACAGCGACCTTCTCCGGCTTGGCGGCAACAGCGCCAGACAGGCCCAGCAGCAACGCGATCGTCATGATGCGGTACATCGCCAACCTCCCGATCCATCCCGGAACGAAGGGCCAACTCTACGACCGTCACGCGGCGTCCACAAGAGACCTTGGGCACAGGGCCGACAGGCATAAAAAAGGCCCAGACGGTGCACCCGCCTGGGCCTGAAGTCGTATCCCGATACCGATCCTGCTGAGAGGCAGAGCTGCGGTTCGCTGAAGCCTACGCCGGGGCCGATTAAAGCCTCGTTAAAGCCGTGGATCATTTGCCAATGAGATTCATAACACAATGAATAATCAAGGTTTTTTGATCTTTTCCACATGCTCGATGATGCGTGTGGCCACGTCGACCCCGCAGGCCGCTTCGATGCCTTCCAGCCCGGGCGTGGAGTTGACCTCCAGCACCAGCGGGCCGCGCGCGGAGCGGATCAGGTCCACGCCGCACACCGACAGGCCCAGCGCCTTGGCCGAACGCACCGCCACCTGCTGCTCGGCGCGGCTGGCCTTGGCGGCCACGGCGGTTCCGCCGGCGTGCAGGTTGGAGCGGAAGTCGCCCTCCGGTGCCTGCCGCTGCATCGACGCCACCACCTGGTCGCCCACCACAAAGCAGCGCAGGTCGGCGCCCTTGGCTTCGCCGATGAATTCCTGCATCAGGAAGTTGGCGTACAGGCCGCGCAGCGCTTCGACGATGCCGCGCGAGGCACTGGCCTTCTCGGTCAGGATCACGCCGCGCCCCTGGGTGCCTTCATTGAGCTTCACCACGTGCGGCGGCGGGCCGAGCATGGACAGCAGATCGACGGTGTCGTCGGGGTTGTCGCCGAACACGGTGACCGGCATGTCGATGCCCTTGGCCGCCAGCAGCTGGTGCGCGCGCAGCTTGTCGCGCGAACGCAGGATGGCATCGGACGGATTGGGCGTGCGCGCGCCCATCAGCTCGAACTGGCGCAGCACCGCGGTGCCGTAGCGGGTGATCGAGGCACCGATGCGCGGGATGACCATGTCCACGCCGGTCATCGGCCGGCCCTTGTAGTGCATGGAAAAGCCATCGGCGGCGATGCGCATGTAGCAGCGCAACGGGTCCAGGATGCGCACGGTATGGCCGCGCGCGCGCGCCGCCTCGACCAGCCGACGGGTGGAATACAGGGAGCTGTTGCGGGACAGGATGGCGAGCTTCATCGCAGTGGGATCGGTCGGCAGGCGCGCAGCATAGCGCGGGCGTGTGGCGGGTGGATGATGCCAGCAAGGATGGACCCAACTAACCCGGGGTCTCCTCGTAGGTGCGCCACCTATCCCTATTCAGCCCCCCAAAGAGAGCCGCCACATGCCTGCTGCAAAATGGGCAGTACGCCCCGACGCCATATCTACCATTCGAGCCCCGGGTGCCAATCGACACCCGGGGACTTTTTTCAACAGGGGAACTCCGCAACCTTCAGTTCATCACATCGACGCAATCAGATTCACGCTCTGCGTTTGCTCAATAGTCAATGGCGTGAGTGCTGCGGCGGACCCACTCTGCGCCATTGCCGCAATCAGACTATTCAACTCGACGTTACCTACATTCCGGCCATCTGCAAAACTCAGGACCTCGATCTGTGCACCGGTGGATCCGAACCACCCCCTGAAAGTAACCGAGTCAGTCTCTTCAGCGAAGCTCAGCTGAAGATCATTACCCTGCCTGAGGAAGCGTGCCTCGCCTGATTGCAGACCCTCGCCCAACACCAGCGTATCAATCGAGTCGCTGGCGTACTGGCCAGTTTCCACGATCGTGTCGTGACCATCGCCCTTGTTGAACAGGTACGTATCGCTCTTGATGCTACCGATCAACGTATCGTTGCCGATGCCACCGGCCAGAATGTTGCGGTCGGACGTCGCAGCCACACTCAGCGTGTCATTGCCGGCGCCACCGTACAGCTCGTTGCTGCCCAGCCCACCCTCAATGACATCGTCACCTTCTCCGCCCAGAATCAGGTCGTTGCCGTTCCAGCCCACGATCTTGTCATCCCCGGAGGTGCCCAGCGTGGTCAGCTGCGCCCGGATGTTGGCCGCCGTCCACTGGGTACCGTCGGCAAACACCAGCTTCTCGATGCTTGCCGACGTATTCTCGCCCAGCGAACTGGTCAGCCAGTCCTTCAGTCGGACCGTGTCACTGCCGCCGCCAAAGCTCAGCACCACATCACGCCCTTCGCGCAGGACACGCACATCGGTGGCGGACAGGCCTTCGCCCAGCACCAGCGTATCAACCGAGTCGCTGGCGTACTGGCCAGTTTCCACGATCGTGTCGTGGCCATCGCCCTTGTTGAACAGGTACGTGTCGCTCTTGAGGCTACCGATCAACGTATCGTTGCCGATGCCGCCGGCCAGAATGTTGCGGTCGGACGTCGCAGCCACACTCAGCGTGTCATTGCCGGCGCCGCCGTGCAGCTCGTTGCTGCCCAGTCCACCCTCAATGACATCGTCGCCTTCTCCGCCCAGGATCAGGTCGTTGCCGTTCCAGCCCACGATCTTGTCATCCCCGGAGGTGCCCAGCGTGGTCAGCTGCGCCCGGATGTTGGCCGCCGTCCACTGGGTACCGTCGGCAAACACCAGCTTCTCGATGCTGGCCGACGTGTTCTCGCCCAGTGAACTGGTCAGCCAGTCCTTCAGTCGGACCGTGTCACTGCCGCCGCCAAAGCTCAGCACCACATCACGCCCTTCGCGCAGGACACGCACATCGGTGGCGGACAGGCCTTCGCCCAGCACCAGCGTATCAACCGAGTCGCTGGCGTACTGGCCAGTTTCCACGATCGTGTCGTGGCCATCGCCCTTGTTGAACAGGTAGGTATCGCTCTTGAGGCTACCGATCAACGTGTCATTGCCGATGCCTCCGGCCAGAATGTTGCGGTCGGACGTCGCAGCCACACTCAGCGTGTCATTGCCGGCGCCGCCGTGCAGCTCGTTGCTGCCCAGTCCACCGTCAATGACATCGTCGCCTTCTCCGCCCAGGATCAGGTCGTTGCCGTTCCAGCCCACGATCTTGTCATCCCCGGAGGTGCCCAGCGTGGTCAGCTGCGCCCGGATGTTGGCCGCCGTCCACTGGGTACCGTCGGCAAACACCAGCTTCTCGATGCTGGCCGACGTGTTCTCGCCCAGTGAACTGGTCAGCCAGTCCTTCAGCCGCACCGTGTCACTGCCGCCGCCAAAGCTCAGCACCACATCACGTCCTTCGCGCAGAACCCGCACATCGGTGGCGGACAGGCCTTCGCCCAGCACCAGCGTATCAACCGAGTCGCTGGCGTACTGGCTGGTTTCCACGACCGTGTCGTGGCCATCGCCCTTGTTGAACAGGTACGTATCGCTCTTGCTGCTGCCGATCAACGTATCGTTGCCGATGCCTCCGGCCAGAATGTTGCGGTCGGAGGTTGCCGCCACGCTCAGCGTGTCATTGCCGGCGCCGCCGTGCAGCTCGTTGCTGCCCAGTCCACCGTCAATGACATCGTCGCCTTCTCCGCCCAGGATCAGGTCGTTGCCGTTCCAGCCCACGATCTTGTCATCCCCGGAGGTGCCCAGCGTGGTCAGCTGCGCCCGGATGTTGGCCGCCGTCCACTGGGTACCGTCGGCAAACACCAGCTTCTCGATGCTGGCCGACGTGTTCTCGCCCAGTGAACTGGTCAGCCAGTCCTTCAGCCGCACCGTGTCACTGCCGCCGCCAAAGCTCAGCACCACATCACGTCCTTCGCGCAGAACCCGCACATCGGTGGCGGACAGGCCTTCGCCCAGCACCAGCGTATCAACCGAGTCGCTGGCGTACTGGCTGGTTTCCACGATCGTGTCGTGACCATCGCCCTTGTTGAACAGGTACGTATCGCTCTTGCTGCTGCCGATCAACGTATCGTTGCCGATGCCTCCGGCCAGAATGTTTTGGTCGGACGTCGCAGCCACACTCAGCGTGTCATTGCCGGCGCCACCGTACAGCTCGTTGCTGCCCAGCCCACCCTCAATGAAATCGTCACCTTCTCCGCCCAGGATCAGGTCGTTGCCGTTCCAGCCCACGATCTTGTCATCCCCGGAGGTGCCCAGCGTAGTCAGCTGCGCCCGGATGTTGGCCGCCGTCCACTGGGTACCGTCGGCAAACACCAGCTTCTCGATGCTGGCCGACGTGTTCTCACCCAGCGAACTGGTCAGCCAATCCTTCAGTCGGACCGTGTCACTGCCGCCGGCGAAGCTCAGCACCACATCACGCCCTTCGCGCAAGACACGCACATCGGTGGCGGACAGGCCTTCGCCCAGCACCAGCGTATCAATCGAGTCGCTGGCGTACTGGCCAGTTTCCACGATCGTGTCGTGGCCATCGCCCTTGTTGAACAGGTACGTATCGCTCTTGATGCTACCGATCAACGTATCGTTGCCGATGCCACCGGCCAGAATGTTGCGGTCGGACGTCGCAGCCACACTCAGCGTGTCATTGCCGGCGCCGCCGTGCAGCTCGTTGCTGCCCAGCCCACCCTCAATGAAATCGTCACCTTCTCCGCCCAGGATCAGGTCGTTGCCGTTCCAGCCCACGATCTTGTCATCCCCGGAGGTGCCCAGCGTAGTCAGCTGCGCCCGGATGTTGGCCGCCGTCCACTGGGTACCGTCGGCAAACACCAGCTTCTCGATGCTGGCCGACGTGTTCTCACCCAGCGAACTGGTCAGCCAATCCTTCAGTCGGACCATGTCACTGCCGCCGGCGAAGCTCAGCACCACATCACGCCCTTCGCGCAAGACACGCACATCGGTGGCGGACAGGCCTTCGCCCAGCACCAGCGTATCAATCGAGTCGCTGGCGTACTGGCCAGTTTCCACGATCGTGTCGTGGCCATCGCCCTTGTTGAACAGGTACGTATCGCTCTTGATGCTACCGATCAACGTATCGTTGCCGATGCCACCGGCCAGAATGTTGCGGTCGGACGTCGCAGCCACACTCAGCGTGTCATTGCCGGCGCCGCCGTGCAGCTCGTTGCTGCCCAGTCCACCCTCAATGACATCGTCGCCTTCTCCGCCCAGGATCAGGTCATCACCCTGCCATCCTGTAAACGCACCACCAGTGTCACCGACATGGCTCGTCAACCGAGCTCGGATGTTGGCTGCCGTCCACTGGGTACCATCGGCAAACACCAGCTTCTCGATGCTGGCCGACGTGTTCTCGCCCAGTGAACTGGTCAGCCAGTCCTTCAGCCGCACCGTGTCACTGCCGCCGCCAAAGCTCAGCACCACATCACGTCCTTCGCGCAAGACACGCACATCGGTGGCGGACAGGCCTTCGCCCAGCACCAGCGTATCAACCGAGTCGCTGGCGTACTGGCTGGTTTCCACGATCGTGTCGTGACCATCGCCCTTGTTGAACAGGTACGTATCGCTCTTGCTGCTGCCGATCAACGTATCGTTGCCGACGCCACCGGCCAGAATGTTCTTGTCGGCAAGGAAGTGAACCTTCAGCGTGTCATTACCCGCTTCACCGTAAAGCTCATTGGTACCGCCGCCACCATCGATCAGGTCATTGCCAGCGCCACCGCGAATCAAATCGTTGCCCAACCAACCATCAATGACGTCATCACCATCCGACCCCAGCGTAGTCACCTGCGCCCTGATGAGTTCGGGGGACCATTCAGTTCCGTCTGCAAAGAGGAATCGCTCAATTCCAGCATAGCGCGCCTCCTGCAGGCTTTCGGTCAACCAATCCTTCAACCGAACTGAGTCCTCTCCTTCTCCGAACACGAGAAGGATATCGCGCCCCTCACGCAGAACCTTGAGATCCTGAACCCTCAGACCAACGCCAAAAACGAGTGTGTCAATCGAAATGACACTGTATTGGGCTGTTTCCACGATCGTGTCGTGACCATCCCCCTTATTGAACAGGTAGGTATCACTCTTCGCGCTGCCAATCAGAACATCATCGCCAGCACCGCCGGCCAGGAAATTCTTGTCAGCTCCAAAGTGGACACTCAACGTGTCATTTCCAGCCCCCCCATACAGGGTGTTGCTACCTTTCCCGCCTTCGATCAAGTCATTCCCTGCTCCGCCCCGAATTTCGTCATTACCATCGCCACCATCAAGCACATCGTCCCCAGACGTGCCTAGAATGACGTCGTCGGCGGCACCTCCCACAGCAGCAATACCATTCAGCACACCGAGGAGCCGGTTTGCAACCGCGGTGAATTCATCCGCATCGGGCGCGCGCGCGCCCATCTCCTCGAGTACATCCACCCAGTTCCAATCCAGTGGCATGTATGCGGCAAGGCTGCGGAGATCAAGCAAATCCTCCACCGCCGCCGCGGAACCTTCCACCCGCAGCTTATCCATCAGGCGCTTAACCGCCGCGCCCGTGTCCACGACCACTTCAAGATCCTCATTGAGTCCAAACCTGAGATCCTGGGCATAGTCGCGCAAGCGCGTGTCGAGCATGATGGCCGTATACAAGCCCATCTTCAGTGCCTCATAGCTTTTCAGCAGATGAGTAGTCTGAGGCTGCGAGAGATCGACATCAAAACGCCATTCCCCATCAATCTTAACCGGCTGCCACGACCTGTTCTTTGTGAACAGCCCTTCGTCACGCACCTCAAAGAACAGTTCACCATTGAACTTCTCAAGAATAGAGAGAATCTGTGAGATGTCCGCGGTCCCCCAATCCAAAAGAAGGCCCTTTACAGTCAACCTAGGACGATCGACACCGGCCTGCTGATATTCGAGGCTTGACTTCATGCTTGACGTGCTGGACCAAGCCAGCAGCACCTCGTCCAACGCATGCAGAGCCTGGCTGCGAGAATATGTGGAATCGATCTTGTTGATGAGATCAAAGATGCCCGGGTTGAGACTGACGGCCTCCCGCAGATCGCGCACCATGCCAGACCCTTGAAGATTGGCTACCCGCTGTGAAAGATCGCTCAGCGGTACCTTTTCCAAGAAGTCGCGATGAAAATTATTGGACGCCAACAACAGATCCGCGGTAATCCCCGAGGTACCATCGATACGCTCGAAACTGCCATAGCTGTCAACTGTGTTGCCGTTTCCAAGACTCTGGTTCTGCGTTGAAGTAGCGTCAACCGAAATACTGCGGATGCCGAGATCCCGCAATGAGAACAGCTCATTCGCCTGACTTACACCATCCTGGTTTAAGTCCCGCCAAACCTGAAGCGATGCGAAGGCTTCGTCGGATTCATCCACTCGGCCATCACCATTCTGATCCAGCGTCGCCAGCGCGCGCAGCCCTGCAGATCGCGATGAACTCTGTCCCGGTGCGAGCCCAGCTCCCGGCGTGTGATCACCGAAAAGCTCAGAACCATCGTCAATCGTGCCATTTCCATTGCGATCTAGCACCAGCATGCCGTCGTCTGCACTGATCCAACCCGTACCCTCACGCACCGCGTTGCCTTCGTGGTCAAACAGCACACGACCATTCGCCGCAACGGTTTCGATACCATCGCCATCGAGATCCAGGACCAGTGGATCAACCGGGCGGGTCCAGCCCTTGGCATCCTGGAAATTCTCACCCGTCGCATCCCGATATTGGTCATTGATCTCGCGATCGCGATGACGCAGGAAGCCGTACGCGTCGCCAAGCAACCCGTGCGACCCGAGGCCCCCAAGCTCCGGATCGAAAAGATCATCCATCGTGAAATCTTCGTAAAGCGGGATGTCGTAACTGCCGAGCATCTTCCCGTCCAAAGTCAGATCGACCTGGGCGGAAGGAATCGGCGGAGCAAACGGATCCGTGGGGTGAGGCCTGAACTCGCCATTGGGAGTCAACTTCAAGCCGATCTCAGCGCCACTTGGCGTCCGTAGCCCCAGCGTTACAGCCTGCCCAGAGACGACAAATCCGCTATCGGTCGAGTAGGCATAATCAGAGGAAGCCCCAACTGATCCTCTGCCGTGGCTCACGGAGGCAGACGCCCCTTCCACATCGAATGTGGCCTTCCCTCCTAGCTCCCCATGCTTATAGGTCAAGGTAATCGAGCTTCCGTCGTACTCGAAGTTGAAGCCATTGATCTTTGACGCCATTGCCTACCTTCCTTTAGCGATTGTTACGTCCTGATTGACTCAGCGTGGATTTCCAACGCCAGCGTTCACCTTGCTAGTGCGCAGAAGAGGGCGTCGTTCGGATCGCACGATCCGACCTTTCAAATTCAGCCTGAGAAGGTCCAGTCGCAGCCGCGCGGACTCCCCGTCCACACTCGCGGCTCCCCAGCGACCGGCGAGCGTGGCAGAGCAGAAAATTGGTGTCAACGTCAGCAGCATGAGGGCGTGCCGCACGCATATGTATCCGGAGAAGTTCTTCCGGAATGATTCGGCAATCAAGCGTTCAGAGTATCAATCAAGATGCCCCGGCATGGCCGTGAACCGCATGCCAGGGCGAGCGATGGAGATGGAATTCCAACAGCAAACCAGTCCCTGCTTCAGGTTGCTCGGAGTACAAGGCGGTTCAGATCGATATTCCAATGGACAGCCATTCGACCCTGTCCAAATCCGCCATGATGTCAACTCAGAACCCGCGCGCGGATTCACCCAGCGCCGCGATGCAGGTCATCTGCGTAGCCGATCCGGCCGAGGTGCTCTTGTAGATCTGCCACAGCAGCTGCGCGGCCTTCGGCCCACCGGCGCGACCCAATGCACGCAGCGCTTCCAGCTGCCGGGAGGTGCCGGCACCGGAGTTCTTGTAGATCTCGTGAATACTGCCGACGACGTCGTCCTTCGTTTCCATGCGCTGCTTCCCGTGTAGAAAATGCGGCAACGCTAACCGGGCGCGGATGGCCGTGGATATGAAACTAATCAGAAATGAAGAAGGCCGCAGATGAGTGGCCTTGCTGGGCACGCCAAACGTCTGTGCACAGGGCCCTGTCATTCGATCGCGAATCCCGCAACACGGCCTTTCTCGTCCAGCCGTACCGTGTAACCGATGAACGCCCCCGGGCCGAACTCGGCCACATAGCTGTACATCGTTCCTTTTTCGCCCTGGCGTGTTCCCTTGAACACCATGGCGGTCGGTGCGCCGTAGGGGCCCAGGGAACGCATCATGCCGGCACCGATGCCGGCCACCAGCTTGCCACGCAGGTCGTCGCTGAAGGCACTGTAATCGGTGCCGTCCTGCAGCTGGCGGAACGATGCCTTCGCGCTTTCGCCAATGGCGGCAACCTCGCCGGCAACAGGCCGTTCCCAGGCCGCGACGATGTCGGGATGCAGTGCGGCGAACACCAGGTTGGTCATGGTGATGCCGGCCTCGGGTTTCTTGTCGCCCAGATTGCTGAAGGCCACGATGCGCAGGCCCAGATCCGGGAAGTACATATCGGCGGTGGTGAAGCCCTGCGTGCCGCCGGTGTGTCCGACCCGCGCCTGCCCGTACACCGAATCCACGAACAGGCCGAGGCCGTAGCCCACGGGCTTGCCATCGGCGGTGGCGAAGGAGGTCTTCATCTGCGCATAGCCGGCTGCGGACACCACCTTGCCACTGCCCAGGCCAGCGTCCCAGCGCGCCAGGTCGTCCAGGGTACTGACCAGGAAGCCGGCCGCGCCGCTCCAGTCCGGGTGGAAGTACGGCGCGCGCTGCAGCGTGCCTTGCTCATGCCGGTAGCCAACGGCCATGCCGGCCAGGCGGTCGGTGTCGGCCAGGGTAAAGGTGTGCGTCATTCCCAGCGGCGCGAGCAGGTGCTGCTGCAGGTAGTCACGGTAGCGCTCGCCCGATACGGTTTCGATCACCTTGCCGAGCAGTGCGTAGCCGGTATTGGAGTACGACCAGCGCGTGCCCGGCGCAAAGTCCAGCGGCTGGTCGGCAATGCGCGCGATCAGATGGTCGAAGTCGATGGGTTGGATCACCAGAGCGTCGACTTCCGCATCCGGCCCGTCGAAGTAGTCGTGCAGCCCGCTGGTATGGGTCAACAACTGGCGCAGGGTCACCTCGCTGGCGTGCGGCGCATGCGGCTGATAGCGTGCCAGCGGGTCGTCCAGCTGCAGCTTGCCCGCTTCCTGCAGCTGCACGATGGCTGCGGCGGTGAACTGTTTGGTGATCGAGCCGATCTCGAACGGTGTATCGGTACGCGCCGGCAGCGCGCGCTCGCGATCGCGCAGGCCGTAGGCGCTGGAATAGACAGGCTTGCCGTCAACGGTCACCGCGATGGCCGCACCAGGCACCTGGAAGCGCTGCATGACCTGCTGCATATCGGCATCGATGCGCCGTGCCATGGCGGGGTCGATGGCGGTGGCATGAATGCCACTGCCGCCGGCAGGTCTGGACGCCATCGGGGGCGAGGCCGAGGCGCCGCCGCAAGTGACGACAGCGGCAGCAAGGCCGCTGACAAGGATCCACAGGTATCCAGTACGCATGTCCAGGCCGCCATTTATTCAATTTTGATCTATAGTTTGAATTATGAGCAGACCCCCAGCAAGCCCCCCTGCCCCGCGCGCACTGAAGCTGACCCCGGACCAGCTGGGCGCCATGGCGTCTTCGCCGCGGTTGGCGATCCTGCAGCGCCTGGATGTCGACGGCCAGGCCACCGCGCGCGAGCTGAGCGAGCGCCTGGGGCGCCCGATCACCGCGCTCTATCACCACCTGGAGCGGCTGGAAGCGGCGGGCCTGGTGCAGGTGGTTGAGCGGCGCAGCACCGGCCGCCGGCCCGAAGCGGTCTATGCCGTGGTATCGCGGCAGCTGTCTTCGGCCGACGCGCTGCGTACGCCGGGTGGGCGCAGGAACCTGATCAAGGTGGCCAGCAGCGTGGTGGGCGCCAGCCTGCGCGCGTTCGCGGCGGCCGCCACGCAGGCGGCGGCGTGCTTCGAGGGAAGCCAGCGCAACTGCACCGTGCGCCATCTCGCTTTCCGTGCCGACGCTGCCCAGTTGGCGCGCATCAACGCGCTGATAGGCGAACTCGAACAGGCCAGCCAGGAAGGCAGTGAAGCGGCCGGGGATGGCCAACCCCTGCTGTTGACGGTGGTGCTGGCCTCGGTGCCGGATAAGCGCAAGAGCTGAGTCTTGATCGGCGGGGGCACGCCGGACGTGGTCCCACGGCGATTCCCCCTCGAGCGCACGAGGCAACGCGAGTCGCTCAGGGCTCGAAGATCGGTGGGAACAAGGAAGCGCGCATATCCGCCGGATGAGCGCGGAATCATCAATCGGCCTGAATCTTCAATCCGGTCAATTCGTTGCGAACTGGGAGATTGAAGTGGAGCGGGCGATGGGAATCGAACCCACGTCAGTAGCTTGGGAAGCTACAGCTCTACCATTGAGCTACGCCCGCAGCGCGGATGAAAGTCTATGCGGTGGGGCCGGTGCAGCGCAATGGTGGCCACCGCATCCGCGAGGGGTCAGAGCCCTTTCCTTGCGGAAAGGGATCCGACCCCGGCGGTTGCTGCTTAGAACGTGCCGCTGAAGTTGGCGAACAGGGTGGCGTCCTGCGCGCGCTTCTGGCCGGTCGAAGCACTCAAGCCGAAGTTGCTCTGCAGGCCGAACAGTTCGGTGCGGGCACCCAGCACGACGGTGGCGTAGTTCTTGTCGAAGTTCAGGCCCGGCACGCGGTAGTTGCCCAGTTCCGGCAGGGTCTGCAGCCAGGCGCTGGCCTGCTTGGTGTCCTCGAACTCATGATCGTAGGTCACCTGCGCGTACGGCTTGACGGTGCCGCCATCGAAACGGGCCTGCCAGCCGATGCGGCCGACGGTCGAATCGACGTTCTGGCGGTCGTAGCCCAGCGCGGTGGCCAGGGTGCCGGCCGCGGCGCTTTCGGTGTAGCCGTCGATCTTCACCTTCTGCCAGATCACCGAGGCGATCGGGCCGTGGCGGAAGCCGCCTTCGGTGCCGAACTCGTAACCGGCGTTCAGGGCGGCAGTCAGGTTGCTGCCGTCCGGCGAACCGCCGTGCTCGCGGGTGGCCGGGCCCAGCTGGACCTTGCGGTTCACGTCATAGGACAGCCAGGTGTAGCTGACCTGGCCGTTCACCCAGATGCGGTCCCCATACCAGCCGGCGAACAGACCGGCGGTGGTGTCCTTCTGGGTGAAGTCGCCACGGCTGTTGCCGAAGTCGGCATTGAGGCGGCCGAAGCCGGCGAAGCCGCCGAACACCATGCCATCGCGCGCCCAGTCGATACCGAACAGGCCGGCCGGGGCCAGGCCGTCGTACAGGTCGGCGTGGTCGTAGCGCTGCAGGTCGCCACGCACGCCACCCCACCAGGACAGGCCGTCAGCCGGACGACCGCCCAGGTGCATGCTGACCTGGTCGGCACGCGAGCGGCCGATGGTCTGTGCCGAGTGGCTCAGCACCTGCTGCAGGCGCGGCGCTTCCAGCACCGAGACCGCGTACTGGCCCAGCAGCTGATGGCCGGCGGTGGTCGGGTGCACGCCATCGGCGAACAGGTAGGTGTTGGCCGCATCCGGGCTGACGTAGCTGGTCGGGTTGCAGGTCAGGATGCTCTGCGTCGAGTTGGCCGGATCGATCTTGCAGCCGGTGCTGGTGACGTTGGTGAAGCCGTACATGCCCGGGTTGGCTGCGACTTCGCCCAGCACGGTGAAGGTATCGAGCGGGATGAACTCGATGCCGGCCTGCTTCAGGCCGCCGTACAGGGCCTTGTTGTAACCGGCCGACAGCGCGGTGGCGGTGGCGGCATTCGGGCCGCGGAAGGCCGGGGTCAGGCCGACGTTGGGCAGGTTCGGCACCAGCACGTATTCGGCACCGGCCTGCTTCAGCGCGCCCACCAGGGCGATCTGGTCGGTGACGGCCGCGCCGATGATGGCCTGTGCCTGCGCCGGCGCAGCAGCGGCTGCAAACAGGTCGTTGGCACCGCCCCACACCGTGTACAGGACGTTGGCGTCAGCCTTGCCGCCATTCGCGGCCAGGTAACGGGCCGCCTGCGACTTCAGCGACGGGATGGTGCCCATCGCGCTCGGCACGTCCACGCCGACGCGTGCGCCGCCGACCGCATAGTTGTCACCGCTCTGGCCGTTGCCGTTGGCGCCGCCGTTGACGCCGTAGTAGTTGGCGACCTGCTGCGACCACACCCAGCCCGGGTTGGTGGTGAACTGGCCGGTGACCGGCTGCACGCCGGCCGGCAGCAGCGGGCGGAAATAGCCGGCATCGGTGAGGCTGTCACCGAAGAACACGGCCTTGGAATACGGGGATTCGCCTGCCATGGCCGGAAGCGCGGCCAGCGCGATCGCGGCCGCCATCAGGGAGCGGATCGGGCGTTTGCTGAGCAGCATGTAAGAAACTCCTGTGGGGAAATCGTTGAGGACCCGGCGGACGTACGCCGGCGCACGGTGAATGGTTTCACTGCGCCGCGTTTTGCTCACGCTGCGCCGCCGCATGGATTGTCGCCTGACCACGTGAAAACACGCTGTGCCAGAGCTGGCGCCCGGTTCAAATTGCAAACGTTCCGATCCCGGCGGGCTATCAGCGACAATGACCGGATGAACATCCAGCTCAATGGCGAACCCCGTACCCTGCCCGCTTCGGCGACTCTCCACGACCTGCTGCTGGCCGAGCAGCTGCTGCAGCGCCGGGTGGCGGTGGAGGTCAACGGCGAGATCGTCAGCCGCAGCCGCCATGGCGAGCACGTCCTGGCCGAAGGCGACGTGGTGGAGATCGTGCACGCGCTGGGTGGGGGCTGACGCCTGCGCGGGTGTTCAGGGGTCAGATCCGTTTGCCGGTGGCAAAGGGATCTGACCCCACGCTCGACTCCGCCCTCTGCGTGACCCCATCTTCAGGCGGATAAGCGATAATCGCGCCATGAACGTTCATGTCTCCCCCGATTCGCTGGTGATCGCCGGCAAGACCTATGGCTCGCGGCTGCTGACCGGCACCGGCAAGTTCAAGGACCTGGAAGAAACCCGCCTGGCCACCGAGGCCGCTGGCGCCCAGATCGTCACCGTGGCCATCCGCCGCACCAACATCGGGCAGAACCCGGGCGAGCCGAACCTGCTGGACGTGCTGCCGCCGGAGCGCTTCACCATCCTGCCCAACACCGCCGGCTGCTACACCGCCGAGGACGCGGTGCGCACCTGCCGCCTGGCCCGTGAGTTGCTGGACGGCCACAACCTGACCAAGCTGGAAGTGCTGGGCGACCAGAAGACCCTGTACCCGGACGTGATGCAGACCCTCAAGGCGGCCGAGCAGTTGGTCAAGGACGGCTTCGAAGTGATGGTCTACACCTCCGACGACCCGATCCTGGCCAAGCGCCTGGAAGAGATCGGCTGTGCTGCGGTGATGCCGCTGGCCGCGCCGATCGGCTCGGGCCTGGGCATCCAGAACAAGTACAACCTGCTGCAGATCATCGAAGACGCCAAGGTGCCGATCATCGTCGACGCCGGCGTCGGCACCGCGTCGGACGCGGCGATCGCGATGGAGCTGGGCTGCGACGGCGTGCTGATGAACACCGCCATCGCCGGCGCACGCAGCCCGGTGCTGATGGCCAGCGCGATGCGCAAGGCGGTCGAGGCCGGCCGCGAGGCCTTCCTGGCCGGGCGCATTCCGCGCAAGCGCTACGCCAGCGCCTCCTCCCCGGTGGATGGGCTGATCGGCTGATGACCAATCCTTTTGACAGCGCCGGTTCCAAGGCCCCGCCCAAGCCCTTCACCGTCAGCGAAGGCCGCCGCGAAGTACGCAGCTTTGTGCTGCGCCAGGGCCGTTTCACCCCTGCCCAGCAGCGCGCGTTCGACGAACGCTGGCCGCGCTTCGGCATCGACTACAACGGCCAGCCGCGTGACCTGGACGCCACCTTCGGCCGCCCGGCGCACAAGGTGCTGGAAATCGGCTTCGGCAACGGTGCCGCGCTGCGTTTCGCCGCCCAGCACGACCCGTCGCGTGACTACATCGGCATCGAAGTGCATGCGCCCGGCGTGGGCCGGCTGCTGAACGCGCTGGCCGACGACAACGCCGCCCACGTGCGCCTGTACCACCACGATGCGGTGGAAGTGCTGCAGAACGAGATCGCCGACGGCGCGCTCGATGAGGTGCGCATCTACTTCCCGGACCCGTGGCACAAGAAGCGCCACAACAAGCGCCGCCTGCTGCAGCCGGCGTTCGCCGACCTGCTGGTGCGCAAGCTGCGCCCCGGTGGCCGCCTGCACTGCGCGACCGACTGGGAAGACTACGCCGAGCAGATGTGGGACGTGCTCGATGCCACCGCCGGCCTGGTCAACCGCGCCGGCCCGCGTGGCAGCGTGCCGCGCCCGGACTGGCGCCCGCAGACCCACTTCGAGACCCGCGGCCAGAAGCTCGGCCACGGCGTCTGGGACCTGCTGTACGACCGCACCTGACGATCGCCTGAGGACACTGCGCCCCACATGGATACCGCGCTGACGCTGACCAACGACATGAAGCTCGTGCTCGGGCTGGTCGGCTTCACGATGGCGATGTTCCTGTTCGAGCGCATCCGCGCCGACGTGGTCGCGCTGGTGGTGCTGGTGGTGCTCGGTGTCACCGGCCTGATCGCGCCGGAGGAGATCTTCGGCGGTTTCTCCGGTAACGCGGTGATGAGCATCATCGCCACCACCATCCTCGGTGCGGGCCTGGACCGCACCGGGGCGCTGAACCGGCTGGCCGCCTGGCTGCTGCGGCGCGGCCATGGTGTCGAGCAGCGGCTGCTGATGATGACCACGGCCATTGCCGGCCTGAACTCGTCCTTCATGCAGAACCCGTCAGTGATGGCGTTGTACCTGCCGGTCGCCTCGCGACTGGCGGCGCGCACCGGGCTGACGATGCAGCGGCTGCTGCTGCCGATCTCGGCGGCAATCGTGATGGGCGGCGCGCTGACCATGGTCGGCAATTCGCCGCTGATCCTGCTGAACGATCTGCTGGCCTCGGCCAACAACAACCTTCCCTCCGGCCTGGCCACGATCGAGCCGCTGCGCATGTTCGCGCCGTTGCCGATCGGCGTGGCGCTGCTGATCGCCTCGCTGCTGTACTTCCGCTACTACGGCGACCGCAAGCTGATCGAAGAGGAAAGTCTGGTCAACGACGGGATCACCCCGGCGCGCACCGAGAGCTACTTCGCCAAGACCTACGGCATCGAAGGCGATGTGTTCGAGCTGGTGGTGACCGCCGAAAGCCCGCTGGTGGGCATGACCCTGGGCGAGGCCGAGACCCTGCACGACGCGCCGCTGCTGCTGGCCCTGAAGACCGGCAACGACACCCGCCTGGCACCACCGGCGGAGATGCGCATCTGGGTCGGCAGCGTGCTCGGTGCGATGGGCCCGCGCGAGCAGATCAGCGACTTCGCGCAGAACCAGTTCCTGCGCATGTCCTCGCGCCTGAAGCACCTGGGCGACCTGTTCAACCCCAGCCGCGCTGGCATTTCCGAGGCGGTGGTGCCGCCGACCTCGAACGTGATCGGCAAGAGTGCGGCCGACCTGCGCCTGCGCAAGGAGCGCGGCATCAGCCTGCTGGCGATCAACCGCGACAAGCAGGTGATCCGCGAGGACGTGCGCGACGTGCAGCTGCGCGCCGGTGACATGCTGGTGTTCCACAGCATCTGGACCGACCTGGCGCAGGCCGCCCGCAGCCGCGACTTCGTGGTGGTGACCGACTACCCGACCGGCGAGCAGCGCCCGCACAAGTTCAAGATCGCGATGGCGATCTTCGCGCTGACCATCCTGATTGCGCTGACCAGCAAGCTGCCGGTGGCGCTGACGCTGATGACCGGCGTGGCCGGCATGCTGCTGACCGGCGTGCTGCGCATGGACGAGGCCTATGCCTCGATCAACTGGAAGACGGTATTCATGATGGCCGGGCTGATTCCGCTCGGCTGGGCGATGGACTCCAGTGGCGCGGCGGCGTGGGTGGCCGGCCACACCATCGACAAGCTGCCGACCGGCATTCCGGTATGGGTGCTGGAGGTGGCGCTGGCGCTGCTGACCACGGCGTTCTCGCTGGTGATCAGCCATGTGGGCGCGACCATCGTGATGGTGCCGATCGCGGTGAACCTGGCGTTGGCGGCGGGTGGCAACCCGACTGCGTTCGCGCTGATCGTGGCGCTGTCGGCGTCCAACAATCTGATGACGGCCTCCAACCCGGTGATCTCGATGATCACGGGGCCGGCCAACTACACCCCACGCGAGATGTGGCGGGTCGGCGGACCGTTGTCGCTGATCTACACCTGCGTGGTGGTGCTGATGATCAACCTGATGTTCTGAGGTTGAGGTTTGTTGGCAGGGCTGCGCCCTGCACCCGCAGAAGCCGAAGCAACAGCAACAGCAACAGCGGGCATTCCGTGGGATGGCGAGGCACTGTGGGTTTGCGGGGACGCCGTAAACCCATCCATGGGGGCTTGGTCGCGGCATCCATGCCGCTCACACCCCGCAAACCCACAGTGCCCCGCCTTCGACAGTTTCACGCGGCTGGTGGTGGGTGCCGACCGTTGGTCGGCACGGATCTCGCTCTGGTAGCTGTCGACCTTGGTCGACACGGCTTTTGTAGAGTCGAGCCATGCTCGACTGCTTCTGGCCTGATGGGGTCAGAGCCGTTTTCCTGCGGAAAACGGATCCGCCCCCTGGCCCGGCCTCAAGCCAGGTAGACCTGCCCATCACGCACGTCCACCGGCACCGCACGCAGGCGGTCGCCCTTGCACGGGCCGGCGATGCAGTCACCACTGTCCAGCGCGAACGAGGCGCCGTGCGCGGCGCACACCAGATGACCCTCGCGGCTCTTCAGGAATTGCCCCGGCGCCCAGTCCAGGCGGCGGCCGGCGTGCGGGCAGATGTTCAGGAACGCGCGCACCTGCGCGCCGTCGCGGTACAGCACCAGCGATTCGGCATCGCCATCGACCACCGCTTCGACCTCGGCAAACGTGCCATCGGCAATGGCATCAAGGGCGATCAGGGCAGCAGCGGCAGTCATGGCGAAGGCTCGGACAGTAAACCGGCATTGTCGCACGCCCACTCAGGTGACTGGCTGCGACATGAACACAAGTCATTGATCCGTAATAAGCACAGGCTATATTTAACGAGTTTTTCACTCAATGACAGTGGCGCGTCCCGATACTCTGGTTTCGCTGATCCCAGCCTATCGAGCCGCCATGTTCAATCGCGCATCCGCCTTCAACCAGTTCCGCACCCTGTTCGCGCCGCGCAAGCCGCGCCACCCGCTGGTGCGCGTTGCCGTGGGCCTGCTTGGCCTGGCGATCCTGGCGGCAATGGTGTTCATCGGTGTGTTCGTCGGTGCGGCGATGATCCTGGTCGGCCTGGCGTGGAAGCTGCTGGCCTCGCGCAAGCCGGGCGTCGCCCGTCCGGTCGACCCGACCGTGGTCGAAGGCGAGTACCGCGTGGTGCGCAAGCCGGTGTTGCCGGCCTCGCGCTGATCCACCTGTTGCGAGCCCGCTGACGGCGGGCGCCATGCGTTCTAGACTGCGGGCACGCCCTTCCTGGATGCCCGCATGTCCGATGTCTCCGATGTGATCCCTGCCGTGGCCCTGCCGCGTGTGCCGGTAGCCGGTGGCGGCAGTTTCCCCGTGCACCGCATCTACTGCGTCGGCCGCAACTTCGCCGACCACGCCCGCGAAATGGGCGCGGCCGTGCCGGCGGCCGATGACCGCGGCCGCCCGATGTTCTTCAGCAAGCCGGCCGATGCGATCGTGGTCGGCCACGACGATGCCATCCCGTACCCGCCGGCGACCGCCAACCTGCACCACGAAGTGGAACTGGTGGTGGCGATCGGCCGCGATGCGCCCGCCGGCGAGCTGTCGGTGGCCGATGCCGACGCACTGGTCTATGGCTACGCCGTCGGCCTGGACCTGACCCGCCGCGACCTTCAGGCCGCCGCCAAGGACAAGGGCCACCCATGGGATGCGGCCAAGGGCTTCGATGCCTCCTCGCCGATCAGCGAGATCGTCCACGCCGAGGAAGTCGGCGACCTGGCCGCGCTGAACCTGTCGCTGGAAGTCAACGGCGAGGTGCGCCAGCAGGCGCTGCTCGACCAGATGATCTGGAACGTGCCGGAGATCCTGCATGAGCTGTCCAAGCTGTGGCAGCTGCGTGCCGGCGACCTGGTGTTCATGGGCACCCCGTCCGGGGTGGCTGCACTGAAGCCCGGCGACCGCTTCAGTGCCCGCCTGGAAAACGTGGCCGAGCGCCACGGCGTGATCGCCGGCTGACATCACCTGCGCTACCCTGCGCGCTGTCCACTTCCCCCACCGGAGAAAAACAACAATGGGAATGCTCACCGAGTTCAAGGAATTCGCGATGCGCGGCAACGTCATCGACCTCGCCGTCGGCGTGGTGATCGGCGCGGCCTTCGGCAAGATCGTGACCGCACTGGTCGAGAAGATCATCATGCCGCCGCTGGGCATGCTGATCGGCAAGGTGGATTTCTCGCAGCTGGCCTGGACGTTGTCACCGGCCAGCGTCGGCGCCGATGGCAAGGAGATCCCGGCGGTGGTGATCGGCTACGGCGATTTCATCAACACGCTCATCCAGTTCGTGATCGTGGCCTTCGCCATCTTCCTGGTCATCAAGGTGATCAACCGCCTGTCGCGCAAGAAGGAAGCCGCGCCGGCGGCACCGACCGAGGAAGTAGTGCTGCTCCGCGAGATCCGCGACAGCCTGAAAAGATAACGGAACGGGCTCCTGCGGGCGCCCTTTCCATCTGCGTGTCTGCGACGCTGCCCATGCGGTGTTGCTGTTATCCTCGTGCACCCGCGCAGTGCCCTCGCACCGCGCGGGAAGCACGAAACCACCGCACTTTGCGGTGGATGCCAGGAGGCACCGCTTGAACACCCCCACCCCGCGCATGGGCGCACTCGCCATACCCCTGCTACTGTCTGTCTGCATGTGCGTGGCCGGCACCGCGCAGGCGCGCGATATCTCTGTCACCGATGGCAAGGGCCATTACCTGCCCTACAAGCCCGGGATGGCACTGCCCAAGGGCGTAGCCGCGCCGCTGGACGGCTACAGCCACGCCGACCTGCTGCTGGCGGCCGCGCAGCCGATCGAGGCACAGATGAAAGCGCGCGGCCTCGATCCGACGCTGACCCGCGAGTCTCTGTTTGCGATGGCCGGCGTGCTGAACGAGGCGCTGGAAGCCAGGAGTGCCGAGTACCAGATCGCCACCGATCTGCAGAAGGCCGGCGATTCGCCAAAGGCCCGCCATGAAGCAGTGACTGCGCTGGCCAAGCGCTTTGGGCTGCTGACAGTCGATGCCACCTACGATTCGCTTAAGGGTTCGCCACTGTTGTCGCTCGACAAGCAGTTCCTGAACGACTACATCAACAACGCCGGCAACGGTGTGGCCAGCTACATCATGAAGCTGGATACCGCAGCCAGGTAATTGCCAGCGGCACCCTCGGGCGCCATGGAAGCATGTGAAAGCCCCGCCCCAGCGGGGCTTTCGCTTTGCCGGACATGGCGGAAAACAGCGTTCGCGCCAGCCATGACCTCCCGCCCATGCGCCGGGCTGAACGACTGTTAAGCTCCAAGGCTTAGGTCCCTTCCCGGAGTTGTCCATGCGTCGCCGCCTCCTTGCCATCGCATCCTCCCTCGCCCTGCTGGCCGGCCCGGCCTTCGCGGCGCCGCACACCACCACCCTGCCCCCGGCGTCGCTGGCCACCGCCGCACAGCTGCGCGAGCAGGCGCTGGCCGATGACACCGGCTGGAAGGTGGTCGAGTCGCTCACCACCGAGATCGGCCCGCGCATCGCCGGCAGCGAAGCCGACGCCCGCGCCGTGGCGTGGGCCGAAGCCAAGTTCAAGGACTTGGGCTTCGACAAGGTGTGGAAGGAGCCGGTGACGTTCCCGAAGTGGGAGCGCCGCAGTGAACACGCCGCCGTGACCGGCAAGAACCCGCAGCCGCTGCAGATCACCGCACTGGGCGGCAGCCCGGGCGGCACCGTGGAAGCCGAGGTGGTGCGCTTCGCCGACCTGGCCGCGCTGCAGGCCGCACCGGCGGGTTCGCTGAAGGGCAAGATCGCCTTCGTCGATTACCAGATGCTGCCCTTCCGCGATGGCCGCGACTACGGCCGTGGCGGCGCGATCCGCAGCAAAGGCCCGTCCGAGGCGATCCGCAAGGGCGCGGTCGGCTTCCTGATGCGCTCGGCCGGCACCGACTCGCACCGCGTGCCGCACACCGGCATCACCCGCTTCGACGACGGCCTGACGCCGGTGCCGTCGGCGGCGCTGTCGGTGCCCGATGCCGACCAGCTGGCCCGCCTGCTGGCGCGTGGCAGCACCACGGTGAAGGTGGCGCTGGACTGCGGCTGGGATGGCACCGCCACCTCGTACAACGTGATCGGCGAGATCACCGGCCGCAGCCTGCCGAAGGAAGTGGTGGTGATCGGCGGTCACCTGGATTCGTGGGACCTGGGCACCGGCGCAGTGGATGACGGCGCGGGCGTGGGCATCACCATGGCTGCCGGCCACCTGATCGGCCAGCTGAAGCAGGCGCCGAAGCGCACCATCCGCGTGATCGCCTTCGCCAACGAGGAACAGGGCCTCTACGGCGGCAAGGCCTATGCCGAGGCACACGCCAAGGACGTGGCCCTGCACCAGTTGGCCGCCGAGAGCGACTTCGGTGCCGGCCGCATCTATGCCTTCAACACCGGTTCGCCGAATCCGGAAGGCTCACGTGAAGCGACGAAGCAGATTGCCGAAGTGATGAAGCCGCTGGGCATCGAGTACCAGGCCGATAAGGGTGGCCCGGGCCCGGACGTCGGCCCGCTGGCCGCCAAGGGCGGTGCGTGGGCGTGGCTGGCGCAGGATGGCTCGGACTACTTCCACCTGCACCACACCGCCGACGACACGCTGGACAAGATCGACCCGAAGGCGCTGGCACAGAACGTGGCCGCGTACACGGTGTTCGCGTACCTGGCGGCGGAAGCCGACGGCAGCTTCGGTAGCGAGGCCACGGCGACCACGCCGCCGAACGAGTGATGCGCTGGTGCCGGGCCATGCCCGGCGAGCGCAGCGGAAAGAGCGGTGCGAACCGAGGTTCGCACCCACCGGGCAATGGCGCGGGTCAGATCCCTCGCCTTGGCGAGGGATCCGACCCCGATCCTGTCAGCCTTCCCACACGCTGGTGTTGCGCACACCCAGCAGCTTCGGGTTGTACAGCGGATCCTTGCCGGCCTGGCGATGCTGCTCGTAGTCGCGCAGCGCCGCCAACGCCGGTTTCTGCAGCAGCAGGATGGCAATGATGTTCAACCAGCTCATCAGACCGACGCCGATATCGCCCAACGACCACGCGATCGTTGCACTGTTCACCGCCGAGTAGCCGGTCGCGGCCAGGAACAGCAGCTGGAACACGCCCATCGCCCACGGCGCGGGACGATCACGGCACAGGTAGCTGACGTTGGTCTCGGCCATGTAGTACAGCGCCAGGATGGTGGTGAACGCGAACGGCAGGATCGCCAGCGCTACGAACGAACGGCCGAAGCCCGGCAGCGCGGATTCCACCGCATGCTGCACGAAGCGTGGCCCAGCCTCGACGCCAGGCAGGCTGCCCAGCAGCAGGCGCGCCTCATCCGGAATGCCGTTCACCGCCGGGTCGTAGACGTTGTACAGGCCGGTGGACAGGATCAGGAAGGCGGTGGCGCTGCACACCACCATGGTGTCGATGTAGACCGAGAACGACTGCACCAGGCCCTGCTTGACCGGATGCGAGACTTCGGCGGCGGCGGCCGGATGCGCGCCACTGCCCATGCCGGCCTCGTTGGACAGCACGCCACGACGCACGCCCCACTGGATGGCGGTACCGATCATTGCGCCGAACGCCGCATCCACGCCGAAGGCACTGCGCAGCACCAGCATGATCACCTCCGGTACCTTCTCCGCGTTGAGCACCATCACCAGCGCCGCGACCAGCAGGTAGGCCACCGCCATCAGCGGCACCACCCATTCGGCCACGCGCGCGATGCGCCGCACGCCGCCGATGAGGATGGCGCCCAGCACCAGCAGCAATACCGCAGTAGTGGTCATCACCGGCACGTTCCAGGCTTCGTTCACCGCACTGGTGATCGCGTTGGACTGCGTGCCGGCCAGCATCGCGCCCGCCAGCACCGTCACCAGTGCGAACAGCACCGCATACCAGCGCTGGCCGAGGCCTTTTTCGATGTAGTAGGCCGGGCCGCCGCGGTACTGCCCCTTGGCATCGCGATCCTTGTAGATCTGCGCAAGCGTGGATTCGATGAAGGCACTGGACGCACCGAGGAAGGCAACGATCCACATCCAGAAGATCGCACCAGGACCGCCGAAGGCGATGGCCATGGCGACGCCGGCAATGTTGCCGACGCCCACACGGCTGGACAGCGAAAGCGACAACGCCTGGAACGGCGAGACGCCGGCGTCGGAACGCTCATGGCGGAACATCAGGCGCAGCATGTCAGGCAATGCCCGCAACTGGATGAAGCGCGTGCGCACGCTGAAGTACAGGCCGGTGAGCAGGCACAGCACCACCAGATAGGGGCTCCAGACGACGCCGAGGATCGCGTTGACGATGGATTCGATGTTCATCGATAGCCCCTCAGAAGAACATGCCCAGGGCGACCTGGGGGCTGATGATGCGGCCGGTGTTGCGGCCGGCCACGCTGAACTCCACGCCCGCGATCAGGCCCAGTGACGGGCTGAAGTGGTACTCCACGGCCGGCGCCAGGGTGACGCTGCGGCTGGCCGGGCGATGCTCTTCGATCCGTTCGATCGCACCGCTGCTGTTGCGTGCGAAGCCACTCAGGCGCTGGCCTGTCTCGCGGCTGGCGGCCACCTCCATCACGCCCACCCAGCGCGAATTGAAGCTGTACTCGGCGCCGACCGACAGGCCCAGCACCGACCCGCGGGAGATATGCCCCTGGAAGCTGTCATCGGTGCCGTAGACGCTGGTGCCGGAAATGGCGGTGCGCGACGGTGCCGGCCCGGCACTGAGCTGGGCACGCCAGCGCACGGGGCGGTCATTGCCCAGCCACACGACCTGCTGCACGCCCAGCGCTGCGGTGGTGCGCTGCACGCCGTCGCCCTGCGCATCGAGCGGATTGCCGGTGATGCGATCGTGGCTGCCGGTGCTGAAACGCTGCACCAGCGCGACCGAGATGGCCGGACGGGTGCCATCGGCATTCGGCGCCTGCAGCAGGTACTGCAGCCGCGCGGTGGTGTCACCGGCGCGGAAGCCGCTGCTGCGCGCACTACCGGACTCCGAGCGCGAGGCGCTGAGATTGACCTGTCCCATCACGCGGTCGCTGAAGCCATAGATGATCGGCACCACGGTCGCCCATGCGCCGCTGTGCTCGGCACTGCGGCGGCGATCACCGTTGTTGTCGTAGTGGTCGCGACTGTCGACCCGCACCAGATAGGGTTCGATGTACCAGTTGCCCTGCGGCAGGCCGGCCGGATTGGGGGTGATCAACGGCCCGGTGAAATTGACCCCGTCCATGCTGCGCTCTTCGGCCTGCACCGCGGGGGCTGCAAGCGCGCACAGCACCAGCAGCAGGGATGCGCGCATCGCGTTGGGTTGGATTCGATGCATGGGAACCACTCCTGTTCGACGTTGGATGGACGTCCACCGTGCGATGCAGGATGCGGCTCAACAATGAGACAAATTCTAAAAGCGCGTACTCATGCATCAAGCATGCTTGATGCATCGTGATCGGTCGCAATCAGCATGCTTTGCGGGCGGCATCCCGCGTGCGATCCGCACGATCATGCTGACCTCTTGACGGATCCGCGCAAAAAACCCGGCCACGAGGGCCGGGTTCCAGGTCACCACGCGATGAAACAGCCGCGTCAATCGGCGCGACGGCTCGCCCACTGCGCCAGCAGCACCGCCGTGGCCGAGGCCACGTTCAGGCTCTCCACTGCACCGCTGCCGGGAATCGAGACCTGCAGGTCGCATGCACCCGCCAGGCTGCGGTCCATGCCCTCGCCTTCGGCGCCCATCACATACACCAGGCGGGCCGGCAGCGAAGTGCGGAACACGTCGTCACCGCCCTCCACCAGGGTCGCCGCCAGGCCGAAGCCGGCCGCACGCAGCTGCGCCATCGCCTGGGCTGTATCCGGCAGTTGCACCAGCGGCACCGCTTCCGCACCGCCTTCTGCAACGCGCGCGGCGGCACCGGACAGCGCCAGCGTGCTGCCGGCCGGCAGCAGCAGCGCCTTGGCGCCGAAGTGCGCGGCCGAGCGCAGGATCGCACCGAGGTTATGCGGGTTGCCCACGCCATCCAGCCACAGCGCCAGCGCCGGGCCGTCGCCGACCTGCTCCAGCCACTGCGCCAGCGGCAGTGCCGGAGCACGCAGCACATCGGCCACCACGCCTTCGTGATGGGTGGTACCGGCGAGCTTGTTCAGATCGCCGTCTTCAACCACGCGGTACCCCACACGGTTGGCCACGCACCACTTCAGCAGCGGCTGCAGGCGCGGAATGCGCGCCTCCAGCAGGTACAGCTTGCGCAGCGCCTGCGGCCGCGCTTCGAACGCGGCCAGCACGGCATTCAAACCGTACAGGCGCAGCTCGTCGCTGCCACCGCGCCCACCACCGCCCGTAGCCGGCGCCTCCGGGCGCGGCAACGGCGTTGCGCGCGGCGGACGGGCGGACGGGCGGCGGTTGTTCCAAGGGTTGTTCACTTACACACTCTCCTGCTTGCGCTGGCGCCAGAAATCGGCGTTCTTGATGCCCAGGGCATCAGGGTCGAACACCGGATCCAGGCCCAGCTTCTTCTGTCGTTCGTAGTCACGCAGGGCCAGCATCGCCGGCCTCTGGATGATGAGGATGGCAATGATGTTCAGCCAGGCCATCAGGCCCACGCCGATGTCACCCAGCGCCCAGGCCAGGGTCGCATTATGGAACGCGCCGAACACCACCATGGCGATGATGCCCAGGCGCAGCACCAGCACGGTCAGCGGGCGCTTCTTGTTGTGGTTCACATAGCTGAGGTTGGTCTCGGCCATGTAGTAGTACGCCATGATGGTGGTGAAAGCGAAGAAGAAAATGGCGATGGACACGAACGCCGAGCCCCAGCCCGGCAACACGGCTTCCACACCAGCCTGCGCGTAGCCAGCACCTTCCGGAATACCGGCCAGGCCCTGGAAGATCGGCGGGGCACTGGCGCCTGCCGCCGAATATACGTTGTAGGTGCCGCTGGCCAGGATCAGGAACGCGGTGGCGGTGCACACCATCATGGTGTCGAAGTAGATGGCGAAGGCCTGCACATAGCCCTGCTTGGCCGGGTGCGAGACTTCCGAGGCGGCTGCCGCGTGCGGGCCCGAGCCCTGGCCAGCTTCGTTGGCGTAGATGCCGCGCTTGATACCCCACTCCACCGCCAGGCCCATCATCGCGCCGAACGCGGCGTGAGTGCCGAAGGCGCTGCTGAAGATGATGTTGAACATCTCCGGCACGCGGTCGTAGTTGATGATCATGATGACGATGGCCATCAGGATGAAGCCGGCTGCCATGAACGGCACCACCACTTCGGCGAAATTGGCGATGCGCTTGACGCCACCGAAGATCACCACGCCCAGCAGCAGCGCCACCACGATGCCGATGCCCAGCTTCAGCGCCTGCACCGACTCCATGCCGAAGGCCTGGCCATCGAGCGGGCCGCACAGTGCGGTGCCACGGCAGGCGTTGATGATGCTGTCGGCGATGGCGTTGGCCTGCACGCCCGGCATCAGGAAGCCGGCGGCGATGATCGTGGCAAAGGCGAAGGCCAGCGCGTACCACTTCAGGCCCATGGCTTTTTCGATGTAGTACGCCGGGCCACCGCGGTAACGGCCTTCGGCATCCTTGGTCTTGTAGATCTGCGCCAGGGTGCATTCCACGTACGAGGTGGACGCGCCGAGGAAGCCCATCACCCACATCCAGAAGATCGCACCGGGGCCGCCGAAGGCGATGGCGGTGGCCACGCCAGCGATGTTGCCGATGCCCATGCGGCCGGCCATCGACATGGCCAGCGCCTGGAAGGAAGACACGCCGGCGTCGGATTTCTCACCCTTGACGGTGAGGCGGCACATTTCGAGGAAACCCCGGATCTGCATGAAGCGCGTGCGCAGGCTGAAGAACAGGCCGGCGCCCAGGCACACGAAGATCAGTGCCTTGCTCCAGATGATGCTGTTGATGAAGTGTACGGTTGCTTCCACGCGCGCTCTCTCCAGTCGGCGGGTTGTAAGGACGTCCCGTCGGCTGGAAGGGACCGGTCGATTCTCCCTGATCGAAGGCCGCTGCGGTAGCGCCAGAAGGATGGGGTCGGATCCCTTGCGCGCTGCGCAAGGGCTCTGACCTTGGTTCTACCGTTTGGCGGGTTGGGGGTCAGAGCCCTTTTCTGGCGAAAAGGGATCCGACCCCGCGCCTGTTCAAGGCAGCTGCATGCGCACCCGGGCGAAACGGCGCAGGTCGTGCAGCACGCCGCGCTTGTAGACCGCACAGCGGTCCACGCCCTCCTCCTGGAAGCCGTTCTTTTCCAGCACCCGGGCCGAGCCGAGATTGAAGTCGACCACCCCGGCCTGCAGCCTGAACAGGCGAAGTTCGTCCATCACCCAGGGTGCGAACAGGCCGACCACCCGGGTCATCACTCCTTGGCCCCAGTAGGCCTGGCCCAACCAGTAGCCCAGCTCGGCCATGTGTCCGCGCTCGGCCACGCCCTGCTGGGCACCGACGCTGCCGCAGGCCTGGCCGTCGATCTCGATGGCCAGGTTCAGGGTGCCCGGGGCCAGCACGCGGCCGGCGAGGAAGGCCTCGCCATCCTCGCGCGTGTACGGATACGGGAAGCGGTCGCGCAGGCCGCGCGACACCTCGGCGTCGTTGGCGTGGTGCAGCAGGGATTCCAGATCGTCCGGGCGCCAGGGGCGCAGGAGGAAACCTTCACCCTGTAGTGGCGGGGTCAGAGCCCTTTCCGTTCCGGAAAGGGATCCGACCCCTGGTCCGACCCCGTCGGCAGGCCGGTCAGGCATGACCGCCCACCGACGGCGATTCCGCTTCCTGCTTCTCCAGCTCGCGCTTCACCGCTTCCGGCGAACGGGTGTACGGAGCCAGCCGCGCGTAGAACGCCGGCACCACGAACAGCGACAGGAAGGTCGAGAGGGTCACGCCGAAGATGATCACGATGCCGATCGTGCCACGGCTGGCCGAACCGGGACCACCGGCCACCACCAGCGGAATGGCGCCGACCACGGTGGCGATCGAAGTCATCAGGATCGGGCGCAGTCGCACCATCGCCGATTCGATGATCGCCTCGCGCACGCTGCGGCCGTCGTCGCGCAGCTGGTTGGCGAATTCGACGATGAGGATGCCGTTCTTTGCGGCCAGGCCGACCAGCATCACGATGCCGATCTGGCTGAACAGGTTCACGGTACCGCCACTCACCCACAACCCGACCAGCGCACCGAGCACGCCCAGCGGCACGGTCAGCATGATGGTCAGCGGATGGATGAAGCTCTCGAACTGCGCAGCCAGCACCAGGTACACCACCAGCAGGGCCATGGCGAAGGTGAGCAGCACGGCGCCACCGGCGCTCTGGTACTCGCGCGATTCGCCCTTCCAGTTCACCTGCGCGTACTGCGGCAGTTCTTCCTGCGCCACGTTCTGTGCCCAGGCAATGGCCTCGCCCAGCGGATAGCCCGGCGCCAGGCCGGCACTGATGGTGATCGAGCGCAGGCGGTTGAAGCGGTTCAAGGTGCCGGCCTCGGCCACTTCACTCAGCGTGACCAGGTTGGACAGCGGCACCAGCTCGCCGGAAGTGGCGCGCACGCGGATCGCGGCCAGGTCGGCCGGGCTGGCGCGGCCGTCACGTCCGGCCTGCACCAGCACGTCGTACTCCTCGCCGTTGTCGACGAAGGTGGTGACGCGACGCGAGCCCATCATGGTTTCCAGCGCCGAACCGATCGCAGTGACCGGCACGCCGAGATCGGCCGCACGCTGGCGGTCGATGTTCACCCGCATCTGCGGCCGGGTTTCCTTGTAGTCCGAGTCCGGGCCGACCAGGCCGGGGTTGTCGGCCATGCGCAGCAGGATGCGGTCGCGCCACTGCGCGATCTCCGCGTATTCCGGCCCGCCCAGCACGATCTGGAACGGTTGGCCGCCACTGCGCACCAGGCCGCCACCGACCTGGGTACGCACGCGCACGCCACGGATGGTGTTCAGTTCCTTCTGCAGTTCGTTGGCCACGTCCGGGGTGGCCTCGCTGCGCTGGCGCCACGGCTGCAGGAAGATGCTGACGCGGCCGGTGTGCATTTCCTCGCTGGCACCAAAGCCACCGGGCACGCGCGGATTGGCACGCACGATCGGCTTGTCCGGGCCGACATGCGGCGCCAACAGCGCTTCCACCTGCTGCACCTGCTGCACGGTGTAGTCATAGCCGGCGCCTTCCGGGCCGTCGATCATGATCTGGAACGAACCGCGGTCTTCGGCCGGTGCCAGCTCCGACGGCAGCAGCTTGAGCAGGCCCCAGCTCGCGGCCAGCGCAGCCACCATCACCAGCAGGTAGATCCAGGTGCGGTCGACATGGTGCTGCAGCACGCGACCATAGGCGCCCGCCAGGCGTTCCAGATTGCGGTTGACGAAGCCGTGCAGGCCACGCGGCGCCTGACCGGTGTGCGGCTTGAGCAGCTTGGAGGCCATCATCGGCGTCAGCGTCAGTGCCACAAACGCGGACAACGCCACGGCGGCGGCCAGCGCCACTGCCAGTTCGCGGAACAGGCGCCCGGTGTTGCCTTCCAGGAACCCGACCGGCAGGAACACCGCCACCAGCACGGCGGTGGTGGCGATCACCGCGAAGGCGACCTGCGCAGTGCCGCGCTTGGACGCCACCAGCGGTGGCTCGCCCAGATCGATGCGGCGCTGCACGTTCTCCACCACCACGATCGCGTCGTCCACCACCAGGCCGATGCACAGCACCAGCGCCAGCAGGGTCAGCAGGTTGATCGAGAAATCGAACGCATACAGCGCGATGAACGCCGCGACCAGGCAGACCGGCACCGTCACCGCCGGAATCAACGCGGCGCGGAAACTGCCGAGGAACAGCCAGATCACCGCCAGCACCAGGATCATCGCTTCCACCAGCGTGGCGTAGACGCGGTCCACCGCGGCTTCGATGAAGGTGGTGTTGTCGAAGGCGACGAAGATCTGCGTACCCTTGGGCAGGGTCAGCGCGACCCGCTCGGCTTCAGCGCGCGCGGTGCGCGCCACGTCCAGCGAGTTGGCGGTGGAGGTCTTGACGATGCCCAGGCCGATGCCCGGCTCGCCGTTGCTGCGGTAGTACGCGCGGCGTTCGGCCGAGGCCAGCTCGATCTTCGCCACGTCGCCCATGCGCACCACGTAGCCGTCGCGGCCCTTGCCCAGCGGGATGGTCGCGAAGTCCTCGGGCTTGATGTAGTTGCGCTCCACGCGCAGGGTGAAATCGCGGTCGGTCGACTCGATGCGGCCGGCCGGCAGCTCCACGTTCTCGTTGCGCAGCGCGGTTTCCACGTCGCCGGTGGTCAGGCCGCGTGCAGCCAGCTGATCGCGGTCCAGCCAGATGCGCATCGCATAGCGCTGGCGGCCGCCGATGCGGACCTGGGCCACGCCATCAAGGCTGGAGAAGCGATCGACCACGTAGCGGTCGGCGTAGTCGCTCAGCTCCAGCGTGTCCATGGTCGAGGAGACCATGTTGAACCAGATGATCGGGTCGGCATCGCTTTCGACCTTGGCGATTTCCGGCGGCCGCGCCTCTTCCGGCATGCGGTCGGCAACACGGCTGACCGCATCGCGCACGTCGTTGGCCGCCGCTTCGATATCGCGGTTGGAAGTGAATTCGATGCTGACCTGCGAGCGGCCGTTGGTGCTGCGCGCGTTGATCGTATCGATGCC
This sequence comes from Stenotrophomonas sp. S4, assembly GCF_054187805.2. Taxonomy (NCBI): domain Bacteria; kingdom Pseudomonadati; phylum Pseudomonadota; class Gammaproteobacteria; order Lysobacterales; family Lysobacteraceae; genus Stenotrophomonas; species Stenotrophomonas sp. S4. Next base: position 3,771,935 of record NZ_CM196188.1, read on the forward strand.
TTCGATGCCGGCCAGCGCATCTTCCAGCACCTGGGTGATGCGGCTTTCGATGACCGCCGCCGAGGCGCCGGTGTAGTCCACCGACACCGAAACGATCGGCGGATCGATGGCCGGCAGTTCACGCAGGGTCAGGCGGGTGAAGGACATCACGCCCAGCACCAGCAGCAACAGGCTCATCACCACGGCAAACACCGGCCGCTGGATGGAGATGTCGGACAGCTTCATCCGCCGTGGCCCTCTGCCGCGACCGGTGCCGGTGCATCAGCGGGCTTTGCACCACTGGCCGGTGCCGCGTCCTTGGCAGCAACCTTCAGGCCGGGACGCAACTTGCCGGTGCCATCGACCACGATGCGCTGGCCCGCTTCCAGACCCTGCCTGATCTCGACCACGCCGGCACGGCGCGCGCCGGTCACCACGTCCACGCGCTCGACGCTGTCGTCTGCGGTGATGCGATACACGTAGGTATCGCGGCCGACCTGCACCACGGCGATTTCCGGAATCACCAGCGCCGGGCGTTCGGGGCGGAACAGGCGCACGTCCAGCAGCATGCCCGGGCGCAGCGCATGGTCGCCGTTGGCGAAATCGGCGCGCACCGTCACTGCACGGGTGGCCGGATCGATGCGCGCATCGATGGTGCTGACCACGCCCTCGAAGGTGCGGCCGGGCCATGCCACGCTGGTGGCACTGACCTTGTCACCGACGCCCAGTGCGGCCAGCTCCACTTCCGGCACCTGGAAATCGATGTGCATGTGCTCGATATCGTCGAGCGTGGCGATCACCGTGGTCGGCGTCAGCAGCGTGCCCGGGCTGACCTGGCGGATGCCGAGCACACCGGCGAACGGCGCACGCACGCGGCGGTCACCGATGTCCGACTGCATCTGCGCCACGCGCGCTTCGGCGGCATCGCGGATCGACTTCTGCGTATCCAGCGTGGCACTCGACACCAGCCGCTGCGTGGCCAGCTCACGCTGGCGCTTGTACAGCTGGTCGGCCTCGTGGAAGGTGGCCTGCGCCTGCACCAGCGCGGCCTCCTGGGCCTGCCCGCGCAGGGTCACGATCGGCGCGCCGGCGGCGATGTGCTGGCCGCTTTCGAAATGCACTTTCTCGACGATCTCGCTGACCTTGGCGGTCACGCTGATCGATTCGCGCGCCTTGGCCGTGCCCAGTGCCTGCAGGGTGTCGCTCCACTGACGGGACTGCACGACCTGCGCGGTGACCGGCACCGCTTCTCCCTGCCGACGTGCGGCGGCCTCCTGTTTGCCTGCGCACCCGGCCAGCACGGCCAGGCTGAGGCCAAGGGCCAGGGTCGAAGCGATACGAGCCAACATGAACGGTCCTGATTGATCCACGGCCGCCGAGTGTAGGCAAGTGCCCATAAAAGCGGTATGTGCCAAGCGTTTACCGGCGTGGAACCAAGGCTGCGATAGCGCCTTGAACCCGTTCCGTGCAAGGCTGCCACGGGCGGTGTCGGCGTGTGTCGGGGTGTATCCAGCCGTGCACCGCCCGGGCCGTCATCGTAGAGTCGAATCTGCCCGACGGAGGGCGTCGGGCGGGGACGGATCCTGGCGGGGATCCGGCCCCGTTTTTTGCCCGTTGCCTCAGTACCGGTAATTCAGCTTCATCCAGACGCTGCGCCCCGGCTCATTGATGCGCACCGGATCGGCCGGGAAGCCGAAGTCGGCGCTGCCCGCCAGATTCAGGTGCTCGCTGTAGGCACGGTCGAATAGGTTGTCGACACCCGCGCTGAGCTGCAGCTGCGAACTGAAACGGTACGCGGCATTGAGCGCGAAGGTGGCAAAGCCAGCGCTCGGTCCAAGGTCCTGCGCGACGACATTGCCCTGGCCATCTGCGACACGATGCTGGTGGGTCACCGCGCGCAGCAGCGCACCGGCGCTCCAACGCTGGCCTTCCCAGTTGGCACTCAGGCGCGCTTCCAGCGGAGGCATCTGCGGCAACGGGCGCTGCTGGTCGCGGTTCTCGCCCCAGGCATAGGCCAGCGTGCCACCCAGCTTCCACTGTTCGGCCACGCTTACTTCCAGCCCCGCCTCGGCACCGGCAATGCGCGCGTCGACGTTGCTGGCCTGGCTCATGCCCATCATGCCGCTGCCGTGGTAGGTGAACAGGATGTAGTCCTGGATCTGCCCGGCATACGCCGAGACCCAGGCCTGCACGCGCGGTCCCTTGTACTGCAGGCCGACGTCGAGCTGGGTGGTGCGCTCGGGCTGGATACCGGCAAACGCGTTCACCGCACCGGCCGGGCCGTGGTCGGGCGAGAACAGCTCCCAGTAGTCGGGCATGCGTTCACTGTGGCCGAGGCCGGCATACCAGGTCAGGCCGTCGGCCAGGTCCTGCTCGTAGCGCAGGAAACCACTACCGAGCCATTCCTTGCGGCGCTGGCCTGCGGTCGGATTGGGCATGTTGCCCATCATCCCGCGGATCGACTGCCGCTCGTCGCGCACGCTGGCGCGATCAAGGCGCAGGCCGCTGATCCAGCGCTGGTCGGTGCCGGCACCGAGGGTCAACTCGGTGAACACGCCATAGCGATGGAAGTTGGCATCGGTCTCCCAGGCCGCCCGGCGATAGGTGCCGCGGCCCATGCCCATGCGGCCACGATGGCGGCTGTCTTCGCCATCCACGCCCGCCACCAGCTGCACGTCCTGCCAGCGCCACTCGGAACTGACCCGGCCGCCCTGGGTACGGCGGTCCACGTTCGAGGCCATCGGCATCGGCATCATGCTGTTCGGGTTCGGCGCGCGCAGCGTGTAGTTGTCCATCACGTGGTCGGCCTCGTTGTAATACACGTTGGCCTGCACCGTGTCCCACGCACCCGGCAGGTTGCGCTTCTCGAAGCGCGCGGCATAGCTGGTGCGTTCGAACGCAGCCCCGTCCATGCCGCGTCCCGCGTAGCGTGCGATGGCATCACCGGCACCCGCAGAAATTTCCAGCAGCGTGTCGGCATCCGGCGTCCAGCCGATGGCCACGTCACCGTTCCACTTGCGCCACTTCGATGGCACCACATCGCCGTGGCCGTCCTTGTAGTCATCGGCTTCGGAACGGTTGCCACTGGCACGCACGTAACCGGTCGGGTTGCCCAGGGTCAGGTCCAGCACCTGGTCGTTGCGGTTGCGCGAACCGACCAGCGCACTGGCATCGGCACGCAGGCCCGGTTCCTCGAAGCGCGGTGTATCGCGCTCGAAGCGCACGGTGCCGGCCGAGGCACCGGCGCCCCAGCGCACGCTCTGCGGGCCCTTGATGATGGTCAGCCGGTCGAAGCTTTCGGGTGAGATGTAGGACAGCGGATTGTCCATGCGCGACGGGCAGGCGCCGATCAGGTTGCCATCATTGCTGAGGATGTTCAGGCGCGAACCGAACATGCCGCGCAGCACCGGGTCGCCGTTGGTGCCGCCGTTGCGGATGGCGGAGAAACCGGGAACGGTCTTCAGGTAATCGGCGCCGTCGCTGGCGGGTACCGGCTGCCGCGGCAGGCGCGGGTCGGTCACCCAGTGCAGCGGCGAGGACGGTGCGGCGGCGGTCACCACCAGCGTGTCGAGGGTGCGCGCCTCTTCGGCGGGCGCGGCGTGGGCCACTGATGCGGCCACGGCCAGGCCGAGGGCAACCGGCAGGCGCGCACAGGCGCCCGCGGGGCGGGAAGTCATTTTCATTGGAACAGCTCCAAGTTACGCACGCGCGCACGGCGCCCGGTCAGGCGTCGTGCGGCAGATTCGATAGGGACATCAGCGAACGATGGAGAAACGCGGCGGCCCGCGCGCGGCATGCGCCGGCCAGCGCAGCGCGGGCAGTACCTGCTGTGACCACGGGAATGCCAGCCGCGGCCGCCACAGCAGCGGCAACAGCAGCACCAGCACCGCCAGCCACGGCAGCAGGCGCATGGCCAGCACGCAGTATTCGCAGGCTTCGCCGTGCATGGCGTGGGGATCGACCGGGCGGTTGCGCTCTGCCGGGGCGCTGCCGTGCTGATCGTGCCCGGCAATGGCCATGTCGTGCATGTCATGGCCCATGGCAGCGTGGTCCATGCCGGCCATCGCGGCGTGGTCCATCGGCGACGCCTGCAGCGCGCGGCTGACCAGTGGCGCAAGCACCATCAGCAGCGTCGCCAGGACGGCGAGCTGGAGCAGAAGGCGCTGCGGGCGGGACAGGCGGGTCACCCCGCTAGTGTAGAGCCGGGTCCAGGGTTACCCGTGCGACGAACCGTCGCAGGCATTTACGACACCCCGTCGCGGGGGTGTTCGGCAGGGCTGCGCCCTGCACCTGCATAGACCACGTCCACGGCAAGAGCCGAAGCAACAGCAAAAGCAAAAGCTGGCTTCCTGTGGGATGGCGGGGCGGGTCCGGTTGCGGGAGACGCCGTGAACCCATCCCTGGGGGCTTGGCCGCGGCATCCATGCCGCGGACACTCCCGCAACCGGACCCACCCCGCCTTCGACAGATTCCTGCGGTCTGTTGGAACGGCTCTTGGGGTCAGATCCGTTTTCCTTCGGAAAACGGATCTGACCCCAGATGTATTTCGATATCTGACAGCTTCATCCACGCATGGCGTGGATCTACCGTGTCGACCAAGGTCGACACCTACCAACAGCCATCGGAATCTGTCAGAGGTGGGGCGGTGTCGGAGTGCGGGGTGTCCGCGGCATGGATGCCGCGGCCAAGCCCCCAGGGATGGGTTTACGGCGTCCCCGCACTCCGACACCGCCCCGCCATCCCACGGATAGCGAGCTTTTGACGTTGCTGTTGCTGTTGCTCCGGTTTGCAGCAGGTGCAGGGCTGCAAGCCCTGCTCGACCCACCTCACACCGTGATGGTCTGGGTCAGCGACTCCCAGGTCGGTGGCACCGGCCACGCGGCCACCTGGTTGCCATCCAGCACCCGCCGCAGGTCGCGCGGATCAATCTGCGGTGCCAGCACATGCACCAGCTCCAACGCGTAATCACGCAGCACGCGGTCGCGCGGCAGCACTGCCCATGCAATGCACTCGCTGATCGGGTCCGGCGCCGGCCACGATCTCAGGTCTTCGTCGTTGGAACTGACCGCCATTTCGGCCAGCAGGCCCACACCCAGGCCGGTACGCACATAGGTCTTGATCAGATCGGCATCAAGCGCGGTCAGTGCCAGATCCGGCACCAGCCCATTGGCGGCGAAGGCGCGCTGCAACGACGAATTCGGGCGGGTCGAGGATTCGTAGCTGATCAATGGTTGCCGGGCCAACGCGGCCAGGTCCGGTGCGCGTCCGGCGCGATCCAGCGGGTGGCCCTTGGGTACCACCACCAGCCGCCGCCAGCGGAACAGCGGCACGGCAATGCCATCGGTGGGCTCACCGCCAGCGGTGCTGATGATCGCAATGTCGGCATCACCCTGGTTCAAGCGATCCAGCGCGTCGGCTTCACCGGCCTGCTGCAGGTGCACGCTCACCTGCGGATACGCCTGCTTGATCGCCGCCACCGCCGGCGGCAGCACGAAGCGCGCCTGGGTGTGGGTGGTGGTCAGGATCAGCTGGCCCTGGCTCTCGCGCCGCTGGTTGGCCGCGTAGGTGCGGATGTTGTTGGCCTCGGCCAGCACCGCGCGGGCGCGGGCGATGACCTCGGTGCCGGCCGGGGTGACCGACTCCAGGCTGCGACCCTTGCGCACGAACAACAGGAAACCCAGCTCGTCCTCCAGCTGCTTGAGCTGCTTGGACAGGCCGGGCTGGGTGGCGTGCACGCGCGAGGCGGCCAGCGTGATGTTCAGCTCGGCGTCGGCGATGGCAACCAGGTAGCGCAGCTGGGTCAGCGTCATGGGCAGGCAGGCGGCGTGGGGCGGAGGTCCACTCTAGGGTCAATTGCCGTCACCAGCTTATAACCAAAGGTTGTTTAAGAAAGGTATCTGGTCATTTCCGGGCGTCATATGCCGGCGCTACGGTCAGCCGGCAGCCGCTGGCCTGAACAGCCAGCCCTCCCCCTTCGCCCGCCGAAGCCCGGCGCGGCCCCGTTTCCGGAGCGCTTCCATGGCCCTGTACGACTCCATCCTCGATACCGTCGGCAACACCCCCATCGTCAAGCTGCAGCGTCTGGCACCGCCGCAGGTCAGCGTCTACGCCAAGGTCGAGTCGTTCAATCCGGGCGGCTCGGTGAAGGACCGCCTGGCGCTGGCGATCATCCTCGACGCCGAAGCGCGTGGCCTGCTCAAGCCGGGCGACACCATCGTGGAGGCCACCTCGGGCAACACCGGCGTGGCCCTGGCGATGGTCGCCGCCGCGCGCGGCTACAAGTTCGTCGCGACCATGGTCGAGACCTTCTCGGTCGAGCGCCGCAAGCTGATGCGTGCCTATGGTGCCAAGGTGATCCTGACCCCGGCCGCCGAGCGCGGCAGCGGCATGGTGCGCAAGGCGGCCGAACTGGCCGAACAGCACGGCTGGTTCCTGGCCAGCCAGTTCGCCAACCCGGCCAACCCGGCCTATCACCGCAACACCACCGCCGCGGAAATCCTGCGCGACTTCGCCGGCAAGCGGCTGGACTATTTCGTCAGCGGCTGGGGCACTGGCGGCACGCTCACCGGTGTTGGCGAAGTGCTGAAGGTCGCGCGCCCGCAGACCCGCATCATCGCCACCGAGCCGGCCGGCGCCGCCCTGCTCAAGGGCGATGACTGGAAGCCGCACAAGATCCAGGGCTGGACCCCGGACTTCGTGCCGGACGTGCTCAACCGCGATGTGGTGGACGAACTGGTCTCGGTCGAAGATGACCGCGCGATCGCCACCGCGCGCCGCCTGGCCGCCGAGGAAGGCATCTTCGTCGGCATCTCCGCCGGCGCCACCGTGGCCAGTGCGCTGGACGTGGCCGCGCGCGCTGAACCGGGCTCGGTGATCCTGGCGATGCTGCCGGACACCGGTGAACGCTATTTCTCCACGCCGCTGTTCGCCGATGTGAACGAAGGCTCCGACGACGACTGGCTGGCCGGCCTGCCGTGATGTACAGGGTCGGATCCCTTTCCCGTCGGGAAAGGGCTCTGACCCTGCCAGCTCACCATGGAACTCGGGGGTCAGAGCCTTTTCGCGCGGAAAAGGATCTGACCCCTTTCTGCTTCAGCCTGCGTGAAGGCGTCGCCCGCCATCGTGCGTGAAGGCCGTCGGATCGCAGCGCGTGAGACGGTCATGACGCAGTATCGATGCCCTGTCCCCTACCGTGGGAACAGCCGGCGCAGATGCTGCGCGGATCACCTCACAGGCAGGAGACGGACGCATGAAGATCGAGGTTTGGCAGGGCGACATCACGACCCTGGCGGTGGATGCGATCGTCAACGCGGCCAATGAAACACTGCTCGGTGGCGGCGGTGTCGACGGCGCGATCCATCGCGCAGCCGGCCCCGCACTGCTGGCCGAGTGCGAGCAGTTGCCGGAGCTGCGCCCGGGCGTGCGTTGCCCGACCGGCGAAGTGCGCGCCACCGCCGCCCACGCGTTGCCGGCGCGCCATGTGCTGCACACGGTGGGCCCGGTCTGGCACGACGGCCAGCGCGACGAACCGGCCTTGCTGGCCAACTGCTACTGGAAATCGCTGCAACTGGCCGAGTCGCTGGGCGTACAGTCGATCGCGTTCCCCGCGATCAGCTGCGGCGTGTATGGCTACCCGCTGTACCAGGCGGCGCAGATCGCAGTGACGGAAACACTGGCGTGGCAGCGCAGCCATGCACAACCGATGCGCATCGTGCTGGTGGCGTTCAATACCGCTACGGCCAAGGCCTACCAGCAGGCGTTGAGCGCCGCCGGGCAAAGCGCGGACAGCGAACCGCGCGTGTCGATGCTGCCGCCCCTGGGTGATGCAGGCTTTGCCGCCGCGCACTGAATCAGCGATGCGAGCAAAAGAAAAGGCCGGGCATTGCCCGGCCTTTTCCGTTGCACCATTGTCCTCATCCACGCGCGGCGTGGATCACGCTCAACGGCTGGCGGCTTCCACCGCGGCGGCGTCATCGGCCACGGCGGCCGCGTCGGCAGCCGCACGTGCCGCGGAGGCCGCAGCCCCATCGGCGCTGGCGCCATCCACCTGCACGCGCACTTCCACCATGCCCGCACCATTGTTCAGGCTGGACACGTCGACCGTGTAGTGACCGGCCGGCAGGGTCTCTTCCAGGCGCGAATTGGTACCGTTGCCACCGTCATCATCGGTCAGTTCGACATCGCCACCGACCACGCGCAGCACGGTATCGACCTGGCTGGAGATCGCATCCAGGCGCACATCGGCCGGGCGGTCCAGCGACAGCAGGAAGCGGCGGCGGCCATCGTTGTCGAGCATCGTGTACACACTGCCCGACTTCGGCAGCGCCGTGCCATCGCGCTCGACCAGATTACCGGGCAGCTCGATGCGGTTGGCCGACAGGGTGAACATGCCCGTGACACCGTCGCCGAGGCCACGCGCGGTCAGGGTGTACTTGCCCGGCTTCAGCGACAAGGTCAGGCGCGAGTTGGTGCTGTCGCCACCGTCGTCATTCTCGGCATCCACGCCCTGGCCCGACAGCTTCAGCACCGGATCGAAGACGTCCGACACCAGGCGGATCTCGTACAGGCCGGCCTTGTCCACCTGCAGGGTGTAGTCCTGGGAACCACCGGCCAGCATGTCGACGATCTCGCCACCACCCGCCAGCGGCCTGCCGTCATACGGCACCAGCTTCTCGGCGCGCAGGCGGTACGGACCGTAATCGGTCGAGCCGTTGGCGTTGACCGCCACCTGATAGGTGCCGCCACCGTTGGCACGGAAGGCCAGCGAGACATCTCCTTCGCGCTCGTAGCCGGTGTTGCTGCTGGCCACCAGGCTGCCGTTGCTGAACACGGCGATCGAGCCGCTCAGCGAACCGGTCAGTTTCAGCCCGACCAGCTGCTTGTCTTCCAGCTTGATCTGGTAGAGCTGGTGGTGGCTGCCGTCGTTGTAGTTGATGCCGCTGCGCGAGGTGATCTCGCCGGACACCGGCTTGTCGAAATCGAGTGACGCGGCCTTGCCCGCATCCGCGCCGCCGCCGATGCGGTTGCAACCGCCGGCGACCAGGACCGTGGCAACGGCCAGTGTGATTGCTGCCAAACGCATGTTGTTTCTCCTTGGCCTTCCATGTGGTTCCCGCATGCCGGCCGGGCACGTGGGGGCGGAAAAGATACCCGCAAAAGCAAACGCCGGCGTAAAGCCGGCGTTGCCCTGTTCATCCTGCAAGGGAACGGATCAACCGTTCCACTTGCCCAGCGCGGCCAGGCCGTTGTCCTTGGCGCGCTCGTACACGGTCTTCTGGGCGGCAGCGTAGTTGCCCTTCATGTCCTTGGCCCACAGCTTCAGCGCGGCCTGCTGCATGGCGCGGCCGTAGGAGAAGCTCAGCGGCCACGGCAGGTTGCCCAGCTGGTTCATCGCGTTCAGGTGCTCGGTGGACTGCTCGTCGCTCTGGCCACCGGACAGGAACACCACGCCCGGCAGGATCGCCGGCACGGTGCTCTTCAGGCACATAACGGTCGACTCGGCCACTTCCTCGACGTCGGCCTGCTCATCGCAGCCCTTGCCGGAGATGACCATCGAGGCCTTCAGGATGGTGCCTTCCAGCAACACGTTCTGCTGGTACAGGGCATCGAACAGCGAACGCAGGGTGGCTTCGGTGACTTCGTAGCAGGTCTCGATGTCGTGGTCGCCGTCCATGATCACTTCCGGCTCGACCATCGGCACCAGGCCGCATTCCTGGCACAGCGCCGCATAGCGGGCCAGCGCGTGGGCGTTGGACTCGATGCAGGTACCCGACGGGATGCTCTCGCCGATGTTGATGACCGCACGCCACTTGGCGAAGCGCGCACCCAGCTTGTAGTACTCCTGCAGACGCTCGCGCAGGCCGTCGAGGCCTTCGGTGACCAGCTCGCCCGGGCAGCCGGCCAGCGGGTGCGCACCCTTGTCCACCTTGATGCCCGGAATCATGCCGTGGTCGGCCATGTACTTGGCGAACGGCACGCCGTCCTTGGTCGACTGGCGGATGGTTTCGTCGTACAGGATGGCGCCGGAAATGTGCTCGTTGAGCTTCGGCGTGGTCAGCAGCAGCTCGCGGTAGGCGCGACGGTTCTCCTCGGTGTTCTCGATACCGACGCCGGCGAAACGCTTGGCGATGGTAGCGGTGGATTCGTCGATCGCGATGATGCCCTTGCCCGGGGCGACCATGGCCTGGGCGGTTTCAGCCAGCTGTTCGATGCTCATGTATTTCCTGTGGCGGGTGCGGGAAAAACGTAAGTATAGCCCCGCTGCCCGTTGCCTCGCCGTGGAGGACAGGATGGAAACGCTTCCACGCTGGCGCAGGACAAAAGTTGTCCTGCGGCATGGGGCCGGAGCCCCTGCGGGGATCTGACCCTGGGGTCGGACCCGCAACGCGGCTCCGACCCCGGGCCAACACTACTTACAGATCGCCCAGGCCGCTGGCGCGGCCATCTTCGCCCACTTCCAGCAGGCGCAGGGTGTTGGTTGCACCCAGGGTCTCCATGTGCTCGCCGCTGGTGAACACGACACGGTCACCGGCCTGCAGCAGCTCGGATTCGACCAGCAGGCGGATGCTGCCGCGCGCGGCTTCGCGCGGGGTCAGGCCGCGGCTGTCGAAGTTGATCGGGTAGACATCGCGCATCAGCGCCATCTGGCGACGCGCGCCGTCATGGCGGGTCACCGCGAACACCGGCGCCTTGGCGCGGAAACGCGACAGGTAGCGCGCGGTGCCGCCGGATTCGGTCATCGCCACGATCGCACGCACGCCCACGTGCTGCGACAGGAACATGGTAGCCATGGCAATCGCCTGGTCGGCACGTTCCAGGTTGCGCGGCGAGGCGTTGAAGTCGGTCTCGGTCTGGAACTGGCGCTCGGCCCCCAGGCAGATGCGCGCCATCGCTTCCACGGCCTTGACCGGATAGGCACCAGCGGCGGTTTCCGCCGACAGCATCACCGCATCGGTACCGTCGATGACCGAGTTGGCCACGTCCAGCACTTCGGCGCGGGTCGGGATCGGGCTTTCCACCATCGACTGCAGCATCTGCGTGGCGGTGATCACCACCTTGTTCTGCGCCAGCGAGGCCTTGATGATCTTCTTCTGCAGGCCCGGCAGCTCGGCATCGCCGATTTCCACGCCGAGGTCGCCACGGGCGACCATCACCACGTCGCTGGCCTCGACGATTTCTTCCAGGTTCTCGATCGCTTCGGTACGTTCGATCTTCGACACCAGCGCGGCATCGCAGCCGTGCGAACGGGCGATGTCACGCGCGTCGTTCATGTCCTGCGCGTTGCGGCAGAACGACACGGCAATGAAGTCGACGCCGATCTTGGCAACGATGCCGATCAGTTCCTTGTCGCGCTCGGTCAGCGCGCCCAGCGACAGGCCACCGCCCTGCTTGTTCAGGCCCTTGCGGTCGGACAGCACGCCATCGTTGAGCACGGTGTTGACGATGCGGTCGCCCTGCACTTCCACCACCTGCAACTGCATCAGGCCGTCGTCGAGCAGCAGCACATCACCCGGGCCCACGTCCTGCGGCAGGCCGAGGTAGCTCACGCCCACCTGGCTGGCCGTGCCCGGGCCGGCGTTCTCGCTGGCGATCAGGTCGAAGCGGTCGCCCGCCTTCAGTTGCACCTTGCCTTCGGCGAAGCGCTCGATGCGGATCTTCGGGCCCGGCAGGTCGGCCAGGATGCCCACTTCCACGCCCACGCGGGCCGCAGCAGCACGCACTTCGGCGGCACGCTTGGCCTGGCCGGACGGATCGCCATGGCTGAAGTTCAGGCGCACCACATTGACGCCGGCGCGGAACAGATCCTCCAGCACGCCCGGCGGATCAGTGGCCGGACCGAGGGTGGCAAGGATCTTGGTGCGACGCTGACGCTCGAACATGGTGGATGGGCCTCTCCCGTTAAAGAACGGAAATTAGCACATCCTTCACGCCGCATGTATACGGTTACAGCCTTGTGCTGCCTGACTCCGCGGGTCATGGAACGGACATGGTCCGGACATACGCTGGCGCAGGGAGTTCGGTAGAGCCGAGCCCATGCTCGGCTCTACAGGGGACTAGGCCAGCAGCGTTTCCAGCTGTACCGGCTCACGGGCGAGCTGGCCAGCACCGGCGGCAGTGAGTTCCTCCTCACCACCAAAGCCCCACAGCACGCCGACGCTGCGCAGGCCGTGATGGCGCGCGCCTTCGATGTCCATGCGGCGGTCGCCGATCATCCAGCACTGCGCAGGCTGCACCTGCAACCGACGCAATGCTTCGCCGACCAGTTCCGGCTTGTGGCTGCGCGAGCCATCCAGGGTCGAACCAACGATCTCCTCAAACAGCCCGCCGAACGGCAGGTGGGCGAGGATGCGACGCGCGTGCGGCTCGTTCTTGGCAGTGACCACCGCCAGGCGGTGGCCACGGCCATGCAACGTGCGCAGGGTGTCTTCCACCTGCGGGTACACCGTGTGCTCGCGCCAGCCTTCGGCGTCGAAGCGTTCACGGTAGTAGCCCACCGCCTGTTCCACCCGCGCCGGTTCGACGAACAGCGGCGCGAAGGTGGTGCGCAGCGATGGACCGATCCAGCCCAGCAGCGTTTCCTGCGGCGGCACCGGATGGTCCATCTTCTGCAGCGCATAGGCGATGCAGGCGGTGATGCCCACCTGCGAATCGATCAGCGTGCCGTCGAGGTCGAAGAACAGGACATCCTTGCTGCGGTCGGCACTCATGCGCCGCGCGCGTCGAGCGCGGCGACGGCCGGCAGGGTCTTGCCTTCCAGGAACTCCAGGAACGCACCACCGCCGGTGGAGATGTAGCTGACCTGCTTGGCGATATCGAACTTGTCCACCGCCGCCAGGGTGTCACCACCGCCGGCGATGGAGAATGCCGGCGAGCTGGCGATGGCGCGGGCCAGCGCTTCGGTGCCCTTGCTGAAGGCTTCGAACTCGAACACGCCGACCGGGCCGTTCCAGACCACGGTGCCGGCCTTCCCGATCAGCTGCGCGTACTGCGCAGCGGTCTGCGGGCCGATGTCCAGGATCAGATCGTCCTCGGCGACGGCGTCGACCGCCTTCACTTCGGCAACAGCATCCGGCATGAACTGCTTGGCGGTGACCACGTCGACCGGCAGCGGGATATCGGCGCCACGCGCCTTGGCGTCGGCCACGATCTTCTTCGCGGTGTCCAGCAGGTCCGGCTCGTACAGCGACTTGCCGACCTTGTAGCCGGCGGCAGCGATGAAGGTGTTGGCGATGCCACCACCGACGATCAGCTGGTCGACCTTGCCGACCAGGTTGGCCAGCAGTTCCAGCTTGGTGCTGACCTTGCTGCCGGCGACGATGGCCAGCAGCGGCTTGGCCGGTGCGTCCAACGCCTGCGCCAGCGCGTCCAGCTCGGCCATCAGCAGCGGGCCACCGGCCGCCACCGGGGCGAAGCGGATGACGCCATGGGTCGAGGCCTGCGCGCGGTGCGCGGTACCGAAAGCATCCATCACGAACACATCGCACAGGGCGGCGTACTTCTTCGACAGGGCTTCGTCGTCCTTGCCCTCGCCGACATTCATGCGGCAGTTTTCCAGCAGCACCAACTGGCCCGGCTGCACGTCGACACCGTCGACCCAGTCACGCACCAGCGGAACCTCGCGGCCCAGCAGCTCGGACAGCCGCTGCGCGACCGGCGCCAGCGAGTCTGCCTCGCTCCACACGCCTTCCTTCGGGCGCCCCAGGTGCGAGGTGACCATCACCGCCGCACCCTGCTCCAGCGCGCGCTTGAGCGTCGGCAGCGAAGCGGTGATGCGCTGTTCGGAAGTGATGCGGCCATTCTCGATCGGCACGTTCAGATCCTGGCGGATCAGCACGCGCTTGCCGGAGAGGTCGAGGTCGGTCATGCGGACGATGGACATGGGCAACTCTTTGGCTCAGGGACGGGATGCCGGGTACGGCAGACGGCCATTGTATCGCGGGTGGTGGGAGGGCCGATGCCTGCGGCAGGCAGAGGCGCAGGGCAACAGCAACAGCAACGGCAACGGCCAAAGCCAAGGCGCTGGCGCCTTGCGATGCTTTGGGTGGGCCGAGGCGGTGTGGGCTGGCAGGGGACGCCGTGAATCCGTCCTTGGAGGCTTGGCAGCCGCATCCATGCGGCTGACACCCCTGCCAGCCCACACCACCCCGGCCTCGACAGGTTCATGTGGCGGAGCGGATGGCAAAGGCAGAAGCGGTTTCTGATGTCGGTTGGAAAAGGAAGGGGTCAGATCCGTTTTCCTGCGGAAAACGGATCTGACCCCGAGGGCCGTCGAGCGAAGCGACCCGCTTCCGCTCTTGCTCTTCTTCTTTCTCTTCCGTGGATGGACGCACACGGAAACTGTCAGAGGCCGGGCGGGGTGGGTTCGCGGCGTCCCCCGCGAACCCACCCCGCCCGGCCAAGCGCGGCTGTTGCTTTACACGACCAACCCCACCCACGAGGGGCTGCGCCGTTCGCTGGAACCTATTCCGAAGGCGCAGGCTTCTGCCGAAGCAGGCTGAGCGCCAGGCCACCCACCACCAGCACACCCAGCCCCAACAACGCCCACAGCAACCACGCCTTCCAATCGTGCTGCGGCTTCAGCGCCGCATCGCCCGCCAGCGGCTCCGGGCTGCCTTCCAGTCGCGCCAGCGTCGGCTGCCACGACGGATCATTGCGCTGCCGCAGCTCTTCGATCAGCACCCCGATCGGCGCGTCCGTGCGGTGTGCGGTCGCGCTACCCACCGCCAGTGCGTAGGGCGCTGCCCCCTGGCTCAGGAACACCAGCACTTCCGGCTGGTAGCCCAGGCGCAGTGTCGGCGCGGTGGCGGTTTCCGCCGGATTCGCCACCAGCTTCCAGTAGCGGTCGCGGTGCACGCCGCCCAGCGGCTGCGCCGCCGACTGCTGGCGCTGGCCCTGCGTGCCCTGCTGCACCTGGTACGCGATCCACGGCGCGCTGCGGCGCTGCCACTCCGCACTCTCATCATCGCGGCTGAACAGCGTCCATTGCACCAGGCTGTTGTCGGTGCTGGCCACATCGGCGCGCGCCACCGGGAACCGGCCATCCATCTCGAAGGTGTACTCGCCCTTGCCCTTCGACGTCGGCTCCAGCGACAGCCATTCCCACGGCAGCGTCGCCGGCGCTGGCGGCAATTCCGCCAGTACGCCACGCAGGGTCGGCAGGCGCGAATCGCCCTGCGCCAGGATGCGCAGGTAGCGTGCAGTGCCGTCCACCTGCAGGCGGCGCTGCAGCAGGCGCTTGCCGGCGCGCTGCAGATCCACCAGGGGCACGTCGCTGCCAATCGAGCGCCAGTGCTGCAGGTTGTCGCTGGCGTCCAGCTGCACCTGTGCCTGCAGTGGCTGCCCGCTGTCGGCCCAGTCCAGCACCAGCGCTGCCAGCGGCTGCTGGTCGAGCATGCTGGCGTCGATCAGCCAACCACCCTGCCCGTTCGCCACCGTCCCGCCACTCACCCGTGCCTCGACCCGGCGCACGCGGCCATCGGTATCGCGTTCGGTAAGCAGCTGCAGGTCGTTGCGCTGGGCATCGGCCAGCGGCGGCAACGCGAACCACGGCAGTTCACGCTGCACCGGCGGTTGCGCCAGCGGCTGGTCCGGTGCCAGCAGTGCCGACGGCAACAACTGGCTGGCCGCGTTGAACACCTGCAGATCGCTGAGGTCGGGGCTCACGGCTCGGCGGTAGATCGCCGGCTCCAGCACGATGCGGTAAGCACCGGACTGCGCGCTGGACAACGTCAGCGGCCATTGCTCGGCATATTGCGTGCGGTAGTCGGCCGCCTGCACCACGACGGCGGCCAGCATGCCGAACATCGCCGGCAGCAGCGCCCTGCTCCACTTCCTCATTGCTTTTCCTCCACGGACGGCGCCGCGCTCGGCGGTGCCGGTGCCAGATAACCCACAACCGTGCACAGCAGGCCATAGGCGATGAACGATGCGATGCCCAGCAGATTGCCCAGGTGCTGGCGATCGACAACAACCAGCTTGGCCAGCACCACGCCCATCAGCACGGCACCGACCATCCACAACACACGCTGGCCACGACGCGAACCCCACACCCAGGCAATCACGCCCAGCACGCTCCACAACACGGTCAGGCTGGTCTGCGCCAGGCTGAAGCGCATCATCGACGCGTTCCAGGTCAGCCCCCCCCACTGGTGCACGCCATGCAGCACCAGGCTGGTCAGTGCGACGAAGGCCGCCAGTGCCAGCAGCGGCATGCGGATGTTCAGCAATGCCTGCGGCGCCTGTGGTCGCTGATCGCCGTACAGCCAGCGCGCCAGCAGAAGCAGGCTCAACCACTGGCCGATCTCGGCCGGATTCAGCACCGGCAGCCACAACAGCGGCGCGGCGTCGCCCGGCAGCAGCTGGCCGAACAACCATCCGATCGACAACAGGCCGAACAGCACGCATTGCAGCGGCACGCGCACGCTGTCGAAGGCCTGCCCCAGCGGCCAGCGCAGCGCGTTCCAGCGCCACAGCGACAGCGCCGCCATCAGCAGCCACGGCAAGGTCACCAGCAGGGTGGTCCAGCCCTGCGCCAGATCGGCTTCGCCACCGCCCCACAGGGCCAGCAGCGAAAGCAGCGACGGCCACAGCAGCCACCACAGGAACTGCGCGATGCGGGCCACGGTGTCACCGCCCTTGCGCAGGCACAGCAGGGTACGCACGCCCAGCACCGCGAACACCGCCCAGGCCAGCGCGCCGTAGCCGGCGAACGGCTGGTGGTGCGCATCGCTCTGCATCAGCGCCAGCGGGAAGCCCAGCGCGAGCATGGCCAGTGCGGTCACGCCCAGCGCACGCGCCGGCTGGCGACGCTGCACTTCGGCGGCCAGCCAGGCAGTGACCGCAGCCAGCACCAGCAACGCGTCCACTTCGGTGCGGTAGGGGAAGAAGCGGGTGATCTCATGGACCAGGCCGCCCAACCACCACAGCAGGCCCCACAGGTAATACACCAGTGCGACCTCATGACGCGGCCTGCGCTGATAGCTCCACGCCGACGCGAAGCCGGCCAGGGCCAGCAACAGCGCGCCAATGGCGGTCGGGTTGATCAGGAAGCGCAGGTCTTCGTGCCAGTGGTCACCGCCGGCAACGAAGGCGAACGCGGCGCCGATCTGCAGCAACGCTCCGGACACCTGCGGCAGCCAGCGCTTCTGGCGCAGCCCCAACCAGGCCAGGCCTGCACCTTCCAGTGCAAACACGGCACCGGTGGCGCGCGCCGACAATGCCAGCGGCACCGCCAGCGTGGCGAAGCCCACCGCCAGCACCGCATGCGACTGCGCCAGCACGGTGTACGACGCACGCGCGATCAGCGCACGCGCCAGCACCGCGTAGATCGCGGCCAGGCCCAGCGCGCACAGTGCCAGCGTCATCGGCTGCTCGTGCAGCATGCCCGCCTGCAGCGAGAACGCGACCAGCGGCGTGCCGAACACCAGGCTGCCATCGATCAGGTCGCGCCGGCCGGCCGGCTGGCGGCGCGCGTACAGCAGCGGTATCAGCAGGTAGAACACGAAGAACAGCACCAGGAACGGCTCGGTGCTGCTGAACTTGTCCGGTGCGTACTGCAGCACGCCCCAGAACGTGCCGATGCCGAAGGTGAAGGCGAAGCCCAGCAGGTTCAGCGCGCGCCATGGGCGGAACCAGGCGATGGCGAAGATGCTCGCATTGAGCACGGCGTAATAGCTGAACAGCCCCACGTGGTTGCCACTGCCGGTGGACAGCCACAGCGGTGCCATGAAGCCGGCCAGGATGCCCAGCACGGCCAGCGTGCGCGAGTTCTGCACCACCGCCAGCACGCACAGCCCGGCCACCAGTGCAATGGAGCTGACGAAGGCAAAGCCCGGGGGAATCAGGTCGAAGCGCTTGAATGCCGCGAAGATGGTCAGCAGCAGCACGCCGATGGCACCGCCCTGCAACGCCAGCGCAAACAGGCGCCGGCGCTCGCGCTGGTGCCAGCCGAAGGCCAGCAGGCCCAGCGCACCCACGGTGATGCCGGCCAGGCGCAGCTCGATCGGCAACACCAGCCAGCCTTGGTCGCTGACGTACTTCAGCAGTGCCGCGACACCGGCCAGCAGCACCAGCATGCCGATCTTGACCGGCACGTTGCCTTCGGTAAACCAGCGCTTGACCGCACCGATGCCGCGCTCGATGGCGTTGGGCAGTGCCGGTTCGGAAGGCAGCGGCGGCTGCACCGGAACGGGTGGTACCGGCGGTGGCGCAGCAGGTCGGGGAACAGGCGCCTCGGTCGGCGCTGCGTCGCGCACCGGTGGCTGCGGGGGTTGCGGCGCAGCAGCGGCGACCGGCCGCAGGAACGGTGGATCGGCGCCGGCCGCAGGCGTGGCCACAGGCCGTTCAGGCGCGGGCGCGGTAGCGGCCGGCCTGGCGGTGGCAGGCGCGGCGGCCATGGCGCTTTCCAGCGCCGCGACGCGGCGGCGCAGGCCGGAAATCATCACCAGCGCCACGACCAGCAGCAGCGGGATGGCCAACAGGACCAGTACGACCAGGGCGATCAGTGCTTCCATTGCGTGCTTCCATTGCGTTCCCGCGCCCCAGCGGCAGCGGTCGACCGCCCCATGCTACGACAGGGTGGGTCCCATAAACGACGAACCCCGGCCAGGCCGGGGTCCGTCTACGATCTGCGCCGGCCTTACTTGGCGGCGATGACCTTGGCCATTTCCAGGCACTTGTTCGAGTAGCCCCACTCGTTGTCGTACCAGGTCACCAGCTTGACGAAGGTACCATCCAGGGCGATGCCGGCATCGGCGTCGAACACCGAGGTGCAGGTTTCGCCGCGGAAATCGGTGGCCACGACCTTGTCTTCGGTGTAGCCCAGGATGCCCTTCAGCGGGCCTTCGCTCTGTGCCTTCACTTCAGCGCAGATCTCGGCGTAGGTAGCTTCCTTTTCCAGCTCGACGGTCAGGTCGACCACCGACACGTCCGAGGTCGGGACGCGGAAGCTCATGCCGGTCAGCTTCTTGTTCAGTTCCGGGATGACCACGCCGACGGCCTTGGCCGCACCGGTGGACGAGGGAATGATGTTTTCCAGGATGCCACGGCCGCCGCGCCAGTCCTTGTTGGACGGGCCATCGACGGTCTTCTGGGTGGCGGTGGCCGCATGCACGGTGGTCATCAGGCCACGCTTGATGCCCCACTTGTCGTTGATGACCTTGGCCAGCGGGGCCAGGCAGTTGGTGGTGCACGAGGCGTTGGAGATGATCGCCTGGCCGGCGTAGGTCTTGTCGTTCACGCCGAACACGAACATTGGCGTGTCGTCCTTCGACGGGGCCGACATGATGACCTTCTTGGCACCGGCATCGATGTGCTTCTGCGCGGTTTCCTTGGTCAGGAACAGGCCGGTGGCTTCCAGCACCACGTCGGCGCCGACTTCGTCCCACTTCAGGTTGGCCGGGTCGCGTTCCTGGGTCAGGCGGATCTTCTTGCCATTGACCAGCAGATCGTTGCCCTGCACCGCCACGTCGGCCTTGAAGCGGCCGTGCACGGAGTCGTACTTGAGCATGTACGCCAGATAGTCCGGCTCCAGCAGATCGTTGATGGCCACGATTTCGATGTCGTCGCCGAAGTTCAGCACCGCCGAGCGCAGGACGTTACGCCCGATGCGACCGAAACCGTTGATACCAACCTTGATTGCCATGTTCTCAAGCTCCTGCGGCCGCGACAGGTGCGGCGGGATGGATAGGGCCCACAAGTCTAGCAAACCGGGGCTGGCCACCGTGGGCCGGCCGGGGCCGGCAGCAGGCCGGCGGACAGGATTTGATCCGGATCAAAGCGTTAGCGCGGCGTGAGGCCGACACTGGCCCCATCCACCCAGCAACGAGAACACCCCCATGCGCAAGAGCTCCCCCCTGATCGTGGCCAGCCTGGCCGCCGCCCTGTCGCTCGCCGCCGCCCCGGCCATGGCCCAGTCCAAGGGCGACTGGACCGTCTCGGCCGGCGTCCACCAGGTGGCGCCGAAGTCGAACAACGGCTGGCTGGCCGGCGGCACCCTCAAGGTCGACGTCGACAACGACGTCAAGCCGACCATCACCGGTGAGTACTTCATCGCCGACAACCTGGGTATCGAAGTGCTGGCCGCGCTGCCGTTCAAGCACGACATCAACATCAACGGCCTGGGCCGCGTGGGCAGCACCAAGCAGCTGCCGCCGGTGGTGACCCTGCAGTACCACTTCAACAGCAAGGGCAAGGTGTCGCCGTTCGTCGGCGCGGGCGTGAACTACACGACCTTCTTCAGCGAAGACACCACCGGTGCGCTGGCTGGCAGCAAGCTGAAGCTGCAGGATTCGTGGGGCCTGGCCGCACACGCCGGCGTGGACTTCGCGATCGGCGAGAAGGGCGCACTGCGCGTGGACATGCGCTGGATCGACATCGACAGCAAGGTGAAGTTGAACGGCGAGAAGATCGGCACGGTCAACATCGATCCGCTGGTCTACGGCGCGTCGTACGTCTTCAAGTTCTAAGCGGTGTGTTGAGTGCGGGGGCTTCGCCCCCGCCCCCCCGCTACCAGCAAAACCCTCGCAGCATGTTGCCCCGGTGATTGCCGGGGCTTTTTTTGTTGCTGGGACTGAAGCGGTTCCGGAGCTGGGGCGAGGCGGGGAGCAGAGCCGGGACACGCCGCCCCTCCCGCTGTGCTCCCACTTCGGAACAGGAACGCGCCGCTCCTCAATCCACCTACCCCGCTAGAATGTGCGCATGAAAGCCCTGCACTCCCTCTTCCTCGCCGCCGCCCTGGCGCCGGCCCTGCTGTCCGTCTCCGCCCCCGCCCATGCCTGGGGCGCGCAAGGCCACCGCCTTGTCGCCGAAGTCGCAGACGCCCGACTCACCCCCACCGCCCGCGCCGAAGTGGACCGCCTGCTGGCCATCGAACCGGATGCCACCCTGGCCAGCATCGCGCCGTGGGCCGACCAGCTGCGTGCAAAGGATCCGGGCCTGGGCCGTCGCTCGGCCGGCTGGCACTACGTCAACATCGCCGAAGACAACTGCCATTACGAAGCACCGAAGCACTGCAAGAATGGCAACTGCATCGTCGAGGCCCTGAAGGCACAGAGCGCGATCCTCGGCGATCGCAGCCTGACCGATGGCGAGCGCCTGCAGGCACTGAAGTTCGTCGTGCATCTGGTCGGCGATATCCACCAGCCGATGCACGCCGGTTATGCCCACGACAAGGGCGGCAACGATTTCCAGCTGCAGTTCGGCAACCGTGGTACCAACCTGCATTCACTGTGGGACAGCGGCATGCTCAACACCCGCAAGCTGGACGATGCCGGCTACCTGCCGCTTCTGCAGAGCCAGCGCGCACCGAAGCTGGCGCGCCAGTCCAACCCGCAGCGCGACCCGCAGACGTGGGCCGAAGCCAGCTGCCGCATCTCCATGCAAGCTGGCGTTTATCCGGCCTCGCATAAAATCGGTGACGAATATACCGAGCGCTACCGGCCGCTGGCCGAAGCGCAGCTGCGACTGGCCGGTGAAAACCTGGCGCAGTTGCTGAACCGCGTGCTCGGCACGCGCTGAGGAGGGTTCCGATGCCGGTCCAGGTGCAGTCGTTCTTCCACCGTGACAGCAATACCTTCAGCTACCTGGTCAGCGACCCGGCCAGCGGCGAGGCGGCGCTGATCGACCCGGTCCTGGACTACGACCCGGATACCGACGCCAGCAGCGAATCACCGCTGCGCGCGGCATTGCAGGCCATCGAGCAACAGGGCCTGCAGCTGCGCTGGCTGCTGGAGACGCATGCCCACGCCGACCATGTGTCGGCCGGGCGCCGGCTCAAGCAGCGCTTTCCGCAAGCCACGCTGGCCATCGGTGAGGGCATCCGCGCGGTGCAGGCGACCTTCGCGCCACGCTATGGCCTGCAGCTTCCAGGTGCAGATGAGATCTTCGATCATCTGTTCAGCGATGGCGAGACCTTTGCGCTTGGCGAACTGCGCGGCCAGGTGATCGCCGTGCCCGGCCACACCAGCGACAGCATCGCCTACCTGATCGGCGATGCGCTGTTCACCGGCGACTCGCTGTTCATGCCCGACGGCGGCACTGCCCGCTGCGACTTCCCGGGCGGTGATGCCGCACAGCTGTACCGCTCGATCCAGCGTCTGCTGGCGCTGCCCGATGCCACCCGCGTGTTCGTCTGCCACGACTACGGCCCAGGCGGCCGTGATTTCGCCAACGAAACCACCGTCGGCGAACAGCGCGCGCACAACATCCACGTGCATGACGGCGTGGCCGAGGCGGAGTTCGTCAGCGTGCGCCAGGCACGCGATGCCACGTTGGAAGAACCCAAGCTGATGCAACCGGCGGTGAAGGCCAACATCCAGGGCGGGGCCTGAGGTACGCCGGGCAGAGCCCGGCGCCATCGGTTTCCATCACGGACCGTGAGCGATCATTTTCCCTGCGTCCGCACCACATGCCGGCCCTTCACGATCTCGAAGGTGAAGGCGTACTGCAGGGTCACCGCCACCGGCTCGACCCGTTCGGCGCCGCGACAGTCGCCGCGGTTGGCAGGCACCTTGCCAGCCGCGAAGTGGCAGACCGCTGCGGACGAGTACTTCCACATCGCCACCGCCTCCTGAGCAGCTTGCAGCAGAGGCGCATTCTCGCGTGCAGCCCCTGCGGCGCAGTCCTGGCGATCGGTCAGCGGCATGCTGCGTTCGACGCTGCCCTGCGCATCAACCACCACCTGCAGGCAGATGGTGGTCGGCGCCAGTTCCGCGCGCGGGTCACGATCGCCGACCTCCGGGTCCGGTGCCGCGTACAGCTGTGGCATCCGGTAGCCCTCGGTCGCACCCAGCGAATACACCTGCAACTGTCCACTGCCACCGCCCGCCTGTGGCTGCAGGCGCTGATGGCCGACATTCTCACTGCGGGTATCCACCATGGTCAGCCGCTCCTGGCTCGCGCATCCTGCCAACAGCGCCACCGTCATGAGCAGCGGCGCACACTTCACTTCGCGTCCTCAGCGTCGTCCATGGCGAAGGTGATCGGAATCTTCACCGCCCCTGCAACCGGCTGGCCATGCTTGATCGCCGGCCGATAGGTCCAGCTGCGCGCCGCAGCAATCGAGACCGCATCAAACACACCCGGATTGGTAGCACTGAGCACCTGGACGTCAGTGGGATGGCCCTTGGCGTCCACTTCCACGCGCAGGTTCACCACGCCCACCTGGCGCTGCTCGACCGCAGACTTCGGATAGGACGGCGGTGGCATCTTGTCGACCTGGATCGGACGATCCAGTCCAGCCTTGGCCGCATCTTCTTCCGCAGTCGCGTACGGCTCGACACCGATCCTCGGACTCCCGGCCGTGCCGCCCTGGCTCGCCCACGCCACCGCTCCCATGCCCACGCACAACCCGACCACCAGCACCTGCCCGGACACCCACGGCAATGCCTTCCGCTTGGACTGCTTCAACATGGCAACACGCTCCTTCAACACGGGTTGGCTGCGCCAATGGCAGACCGCGGGCGCAACCGGATGGACCAGCTGCGCCTTCAGCAGCGTGCTGGCGTAGAGGCCGCGCAGCGCCGGCTGCGGGGCCATGGTGCGGGCGTCGCAGGCCAGTTCCTGGTCGCGCAGGAAGCGGCCCGCAGCCCACGGCAGGAGCGGGTGGAACCAGAACACCGCGCGCACCAGCAGCAGCGCCCCATTGGCCCAGTGATCGCCATTGCGCCGGTGGCTGTGCTCGTGCTGCAGGATCAGGCCCTGTTCCTGCGCAGTGAACTGCTGGTCGAAGTCGGGACCGACCACGATCCGTGGGCGCCACAGGCCAACCAGCGCGGGCAGGCCAGGATCGCCGCTGGCCTGCCAGCTGCCATCGGTGCGCGGCTTCAGTGGGCCCATGCATCGTTCGAAACGACGCTGTGCGCGCAGGTCGCGCAGCAGGCAGAGGCCCATGCCCAGCGCCCAGGCCAGCAGCAACAGTCCAGCCCCAGGCACCGACCCACCCGCTCCACCGTCGGTGGCCCCCGGCATCACTTTCAGCGGCAGCGTGGGTACCTGCTGCAACAACGCAACCTGTGGCAACGGCAGCATCAGTGCCACCAGCAGCATCGGCAGCAGCCACCAGCTGCGGTAGGCCAACCCAGCGCCCCCCATCCGCACCAGCAATGGCCGCAGCATCGCCAGCAGGACCACCCCCACTGCCAGCCACAGGCTGGCCTGCCACAGTCCGTCGAGCAGCTCAGTCATGGTCCAGCTCCTGGATAAGCTTCTTCAGTTCGGCGATGTCCTGCGCGCTCAACTGGCCGCGCTCGCTGAAGTGCGCCACCAACGGCGCCACGCGTCCTTCGAACACACGGCCAATGAAGTCCTGGCTCTGCGCCTCCACCCACGCCTGGCGCTGCAGCAGCGGCCGGTACAGGTAGCGTCGGCCATCGCGCTCGGCGGCGATCGCGCCCTTGGTCAGCAGGCGGTTGAGCAGGGTCTTGATGGTCGGCTCGGCCCAGTCACGATGGGCCAGCGCGGCCACTACCTCGTCGGCGCTACGCGGTGCCTGCTGCCACAGCACCTCCATCACAACGGCTTCGGCTTCGCTGATCGGGGTCATTGTTTACATCCGTAATCGACGTTTCGATTACGCGCGTAATCAAATCTCCTGTCAAGCCCCTCGACTCCGGGTTCATCCCGGCTGCGCGAGCATCGATTCCTCCCGCCCCAGGCCCCGGATGAAAGCGCTGCCCAAGAAGGAGTTCCCGGTCGAGCAGGCCCGTCGCTTCCTCGAACCCGGCCCGATCGTGCTGGTCAGCACCGCCTGGCGCGGCCAGCGCAACCTGATGACGATGGGCTGGCACATGGTGATGGGCTTCTCGCCTTCGCTGGTCGCCACCTACCTGTGGGACGCGAACCACAGCCACGCGCTGGCCCGTGGCAGCGGCGAGTGCGTGATCAACGTGCCCGGCGTGGAGCTGCTCGATACGGTGGTGGACATCGGCAACTGCAGTGGCCGCGAGGTCGACAAGTTCGCCCGTTTCAAGCTCGACGCGCTGCCCGCGCGCGAGGTCGGCGCGCCGCTGGTCGGCCAATGCCATTCGAGCTTCGAATGCCGCTTGTACGACGACAGCCAGGTGGCGTCGAGCAACCTGTTCATCTGGGAAATCGTGCGCGCCCATGTTGCGCCCCGGCCGAAGCTGCCGCGCACGGTGCATTACCGCGGCGATGGGCAGTTCATGGTGTCCGGCGCGGAAGTCTCGCGTCGACGGCGGTTCAAGCCCGACATGCTGTAATGCCCGCACTCCCCCAGACGCAGGACCGCCGCGCATGACCGAACACCTCACCGACCTGGACGCCGCCGTCGACTGGTTGTTTGCGCGCGTGGACGGGCCGCTGCGGATCGGGGCACCGCTGGCACTGGGCAAGCCGCATCGGTTGCTCAATGCCCTCTACGCACGTGTCGAGCACGACCCTTCGCGGCCGCTGCAGCTGTATACCGCGTTGTCACTGAATCCACCGAAGGCGCGCGGCAACGGCCTGGAAGCACGCTTCATGGCCCCGTTCGCGCAGCGTCACTTCGGCGACGATTTCCCGCGCCTGGCCTATGCCGATGCGATCGCACGCGACGCGTTGCCAGCGCATGTGCAGGAGGAAGAGTTCTACATGCAGTCCGGCGCCCTGCTCGGTTCGCGCCAGGCGCAGTCCAGCTATACCAGCCTGAACTACACCCACGCCGCCGATGCGGTGGCGCAGCGCGCGCCGCAGGTGATCGTGCAGAAAGTGGCGATGCGGCCGGATGACCGTCGGCTTTCGCTGTCGTGCAACAACGACATCACCCAGGACACGCTGGATGCGATGACCGCTCGCGGGCTGCCGCGCCCGCTGCTGATCGCCGAAATCGATCCGCAGCTGCCCTACCTCGGCGGCACGGCCACGGTCGATGTGTCGTTCTTCGATCTGGTGATCACTCCGCCTCCGCCGTACCCGGCGCTGTTCGGGCTGCCGCGGCAGCCGGTCGGCGATGCCGACTACGCCATCGGCCTGTACGCCAGCACGCTGGTGCGCGACGGCGGCACCCTGCAGATCGGCATCGGCACGTTGGCTGATGCACTCAGCCATGCGCTGGTGCTGCGCCACACCGACAACGCGCGCTACCGCCGCGTGCTGCATGCGCTGGATCCGCAGCTGGCCAGCCATCCGCTGGTGCAGGAAATCGGTGGTGTGGACCCGTTCGAAGTGGGACTGTACGGCTGCAGCGAGATGCTCAACGAAGGCTTCCGCAGGCTGGTGCAGACCGGGGTGATCAAGCGCAAGGTGCACGACGACCTGGCGCTGATGCAGCGCATCGAGAATGGCAGCACGCTGTCGATCGACCACGCCACCCTGGCTGCCGAAGGCGAGTACCTCCACGGCGCGTTCTACCTGGGTTCGCCGGAATTCTACGAATGGCTGCGCACGCTGCCGGAAGACGAGTGCCGTGCGATCGGCATGCGCCGGATCAGCGAGATCAACCAGTTGTACGGCGGCAACGAGACGCTGGAGCGCCTGCAGCGCCGCCATGCGCGCTTCTTCAACTCCTGCATGATGGCCACCGCGCTGGGCGCGGCGGTGTCGGACGCGCTGGACGATGGACGCGTGGTATCCGGTGTAGGCGGCCAGTACAACTTCGTGGCGATGGCACATGCGCTGCCGGAAGCCCGCAGCGTGCTGATGTTCCGCGCCGCGCGCGATGACAAGGGCCAGCGCGAATCGAACGTGCGTTGGAACTACGGCCACACCACCATTCCGCGCCACCTGCGCGACATCTACCTCAACGAATACGGCATCGCCGATCTGCGCGGCCTGACCGACGAGGACTGCGTGCATGCGATGACCGCGATCACCGAGGCCCCGTTCCAGGGCGGCCTGCTGCAGCAGGCACACGCTTCGCGCAAGCTGCTGGCGGCCACGCAACCGGATCCGCAGCGCCAGCAGCGCAACACGCCGCAGGCACTGGCGACGGCACTGGCCCCATTCCGCGCCGATGGCAGCCTGCCCGACTATCCACTGGGCAGCGATTTCAACGAGATCGAGCAGGTGCTGGTGAAGGCGCTGGGCTGGCTGAAGGCCAACACGCAGACCCGCGGCGACAAGCTGCGCACGGTCTGGGCAGCGCTGCGCCAACCCGCCGGCGATGGCGATGCGGTGTACCTGCAGCGCATGGGCCTGCAGGCACCGAAGGATTTCGCCGAACGCCTGGACGCACGCCTGCTGCGGCTGGCACTGGCACGCACCGCCTGAAAGAAAGGGGACGGAGGGATCAAGTCGTTTGTGCACAAACGACTTGATCCCTCCGTCCCCTCTTTTTCATCCACGCATGGCGTGGATCTACCGCTCTATCCTCACTGCATCCTCAAGATACAGACGGGCAATCGGTGGATGCGCTCGATGCTCGACCTGCCACAGGTCGTATGCCGCCTGCATCGCCAGCCACATGCGGGCATTGCCCAGACCTGCAAGCTCAAGGCGGAATGCGAGTTCCGCGGAGATGCCGGCGTGCCCGTTGATGATCGTCGACAGCTGTCCGCGCGAGTAGCCAAGATGCTGCGCCAGCGCACTGATCGACATACGGATTGCTGGCAGGATGTCTTCGCGCAGCGATTCCCCGGGATGCGGCGGATCATGCAACGGCATCGAGCAGACTCCTAGTGGTAATCAAGGTAATCAACCAATTCGACGTCGAGCCCACGAAAGCGGAACACCAGTCGCCAACTCGCCGAGACACTTACAGCCCAGTAGCCGCTATAGCTCCCGCGCAGGGGGTGCAGGCGATTTCCGGGCAGCCCCATGTCCCCAGGCACGCGGGCCTGATCCAGCTGCAGAAGCAAACGCCGCAACCGGGCCACATGATCGGCACGGACTCCGGAAATGTCGCCCCGCTCATAGAGCGCCTTCAGGCCCTTATGCCTGAAGCTGACGATCATGCGGCGCCAATGTAAGGCATCACCTTACACCCCGCAAATCCACCATGGGTTTCTGCGCCGCTCTTCTTGTCCATGACCACTTCTGAGGGTCCCTCGGCAGGTCCTTCTTTTCGCAAAGAATGCAGGTCAGATGAAGAGGCCAACGCGACACTGGTGCCGCCGGGTGGAGCATTCCGGGCAAAGGAAAAGGGGACGGAGGGGATTAAGTCGCATGTGCACAAACGACTTAATCCCCTCCGTCCCCTTTTTCTCTACTCAGGAGAACGAGAAAGGCCGGCTTGCGCCGGCCTTTCCTTTGTTGCGCCGAGAGGCTGCTTACAGCGCCTTGGCGGCTTCCACCACGTGGGCAGTGGTGATGCCGAAGTGCTTGTACAGCTGGTCGGCCGGGGCCGAGGCACCGAAGGTGTCGATACCGATCACCGCACCGTCCAGGCCAACGAACTGGCGCCAGAAACCGGTGACGCCGGCTTCCACGGCCACGCGCTTGCGCACGGCGTTCGGCAGCACCGATTCACGGTAGGCCGCATCCTGTCGCAGGAACACGTCGGTGGACGGCATCGAGACCACGCGGGTCTTGATACCGGCCGCGTCCAGCTGGGCCTTGGCTTCGGTGGCCAGCGAGACTTCCGAACCGGTGGCGATCAGGATCACGTCCGGGGTACCGGCGGCATCGGCCAGCACGTAGCCACCGCGCTCGATCTGGGCGATCTGCTCGGCGTTGCGCGGCTGGTGCGGCAGGTTCTGGCGGCTGAACACCAGGCAGCTCGGGCCGTCCTGGCGGGTGATCGCGGCCTTCCAGCTCACCGCCGACTCGACCGCATCGCACGGACGCCACACGTCGTTGTTCGGGATGTAGCGCAGCGAGGCCAGGTGCTCCACCGGCTGGTGGGTCGGGCCGTCTTCGCCCAGGCCGATCGAGTCGTGGGTGTACACGTGGATGGCGTGGGCCGGGATCAGGGCGCTCATGCGCACGCCATTGCGGGCGTAATCGCTGAACACCAGGAAGGTGGCGTCGAACGGAATGAAACCACCGTGCAGGGCCAGGCCATTGGCAATCGCGGTCATGCCGAACTCGCGCACGCCGTAGTACACGTAGTTGGCGTTGGCGTCGTCGCTGGCGACCGACTTGCTGCCCTTCCACAGGGTCAGGTTGGAATGCGCCAGGTCGGCCGAGCCGCCGACGATTTCCGGCAGCAGCGGGGCATAAGCTTCGATGGCCAGCTGCGAGGCCTTGCGCGAGGCGATCGTCGGGCCTTCAGCGGCCACCTGGGCGATGTAGGCATCGGCCTTGGCAACAAAGTCGGCCGGCAGCTCGCCGTGCGAACGGCGGGTCAGCTCGGACGCTTCAGCCGGGTACTGGCTGGCGTACTTGTCGAACAGCTGTTCCCACTCGGCCTGGCGCAGGGTGCCGGCGCCATTGGCGCGCCAGCCATCGTAGATCGCCTGCGGGATCTCGAACGGACCGTATTCCCAGCCCAGCTGCTTGCGGGTGGCTTCCAGCTCGTCCTTGCCCAGCGGTGCGCCGTGGCTGGATTCCTTGCCCGCCTTGTTCGGCGAACCAAAACCAATGGTGGTGCGGCAGCAGATCAGGGTCGGCTTGTCGCTCTGCGACAGCGCGGCCTCGATGCCGGCCTTGATGCTTTCCGGGTCGTGGCCATCGACGTCGCGGACCACGTTCCAGCCGTAGGCCTCGAAACGCTCCGGGGTGTTGTCGGTGAACCAGCCCTCGACGTTGCCGTCGATGGAGATGTGGTTGTTGTCCCAGAAGCAGACCAGCTTGTGCAGGCCCCAGGTGCCAGCCAGCGAGGCCGCTTCATGCGACACGCCTTCCATCAGGCAGCCATCGCCCATGAACACCCAGGTGCGGTGGTCGACCACTTCCAGCTCCGGGCGGTTGAAGCGCTGTGCCAGCAGCTTCTCGGCCAGAGCGAAGCCCACGGCGTTGGCGAAACCCTGGCCCAGCGGGCCCGTGGTGGTTTCCACGCCCGGGGTCTCGTGGCGTTCCGGGTGACCGGCGGTGTGGCTGCCCAGCTGGCGGAACAGCTTCAGCTGCTCGATCGGCAGGTCGTAACCGCTCAGGTGCAGCAGCGCGTACTGCAGCATCGAACCGTGGCCGTTGGACAGCACGAAACGGTCGCGGTTGAACCAGTGCGGATTGCTCGGGTTATGGCGGAGATAGTCGTTCCAGAGGACTTCGGCGATGTCGGCCATGCCCATGGGCATGCCGGGGTGGCCGGATTTTGCGGTTTCAACCGCATCGGCGGCAAGGAAGCGGATGGCGTTGGCCAACTGGCGACGGGTAGGCTGCGTCATGGTTCTGTCGGAATCGGGAGGCGGCCGCGGACGTGCGGGCGGCCTATTGTCCCATAGTCGCCGGGCGGGGGGTCGGTTCACCTTGCCTGGTCGTGCCGGTCGCTGGCCGGCACTTCATGATCTCCGCCGGATTCCGCATGTGAAAAGGGGTCAGAGCCCTTTCCCTGCGGAAAGGAATCCGACCCCGATCAGGTCGCCAGCAGTGGCCCCGGACTCAGTCCTGCTGTGGGCCCAGCGCCGGGCCGTCGTGGGACTCGCCCTTGGCCACCAGCGTGGTCAGGGCCAGGTCGCCGGTCACGTTCAACGCCGTGCGGCACATGTCCAGGAAGTGGTTCACGCCCAGGATCAGGCCGATGCCCAGCGGGTTCACGCCGACCATCGCGCAGATCATCGCCACCACCGGCAGCGAGCCCGACGGTACGCCGGCGGTGCCGATGCCACCGAGGATGCAGACCGCCATCACCATGATCTGCTGGCCAATGCTCAGGTCCACACCAAAGAACTGGGCCAGGAAGATCACCGTCACGCCCTCGAACAGCGCGGTGCCGTTCTGGTTGGCGGTGGCGCCCACGGTCAGCACGAAGCGCGACACGCGCTGCGGCAGGCCCATCTGGTCGGCCACGCGCAGTGCGGTCGGCAGGGTGGCATTGCTGGAGGCGGTGGAGAACGCCATCACCGTCGCTTCCTGGGTATCGCGGAAGAACGACAGCGGCGAGCGACCGGACAACCACACCGCGGTACCGTAGGTCACGATCATGTGCAGGCCCAGCGCCAGCACCACCACGCCCACGTAGGCACCGAGGCGGATGATCAGCTCGAAGCCGAACAGTGCAGCCAGGTTGAACATGAAGCAGGCCACCGCATACGGGGCCAGGCGGATGACCAGGTTGATCAGGGTCATCGAGATTTCGAACACGCCTTCGATGGCGCGGCGCAGCGGGGCGACCTTCTCGTTGTCGGTCAGCACCATGCCGATGCCGAACATCAGCGCGAAGAACATCAGCGACAGGATCGCGCCGTTGTCCGAGGCCGCCTGCAGCACGTTGCTCGGCACGATCGACAGCAACATGTCCATGCCCTTCGGCGTGCCATGGATGCCCGCGACGATCTCCTTGCTGCGCTCGGCGTTCTCCGACAGCATCATCGCGGCGACCTGCGGGTCGACACCGGCGCCCGGCTTGAGCACGTTGACCAGCACCAGGCCGATGCCCACCGCGATGCCGGACAGCAGCACGGTGTAGGCCAGCGTCTTCCAGCCGATGCGGCCGAGGGCGCGGATGTCGCCCATCTCCGACACGCCCATGATCAGCGCCGAGAAGATCAGCGGCACGATCAGCATGAAGATCAGGTTGAGGAACAGGCCCGACGCCGGGGTGGTGACGTAGTCCATTACCCACTTGGCACCGGCCTGCAGACCATCGACGCTGCCGCCCAGGGCGTGCACGATCAGTCCCAGGACCAGGCCGATCGCAAAGCCGATGCCCATCTTCCAATGCAGGGGCAACTTCTTCTTGTCGGCAGCAGCTGCTGTCATACGCGGGTTTCCTCGAAAAATGAATGCACTCTAACAAAGCGCGCAAGCGGCGCCGGTTCAGGTTCGCCGCGGTGGATACAGCGGCGCCAGGCCAGTGTCGGCGGTGCCTGCGGCCGCCGACCAGTGCGGTCCGTCACGGAAGACCTCGCGCAGGCGCGCACGCAGCGGCGCCAGATCACCCTGCCCGCCCCAGCGTGCCTGCTGCAGGTCCTGCAGCACCTGGCGCTGGGCTGCATCCCCAAGCCGCGCGATGACCTGCTCGATGCGTTCAACGCCGGCCATCGCACACAGCTGTGCTTCCACCTGGTCGAAGCCCTCGCCATCCAGCGCGCGGCGCAGTTCGGCCAAGCCGGCACGCCCGCTCGCCACAGTCGGCACAGAGGGTTTGCCGGCTGCAGGTGCCGCCGTACGCTGGCGGCGACCGCGCTGCCAGCCCCACAGCAGGGTCAGCAGCCACAGCAACGCCAGGCCGATGGCCGCCGCCATCCACGGCCACGGACGCTCGGACAGGCCGCTGGCACGCGGATCGGTCGCCGCGATGCGGCTGTCCTGGCCATCGGCGCCCGGCAGCGCGGCGTCGGTGTCGATCGGCGGCAACGGTGCCGGTGAGGCAGTGCCAGTACCGGTGCCGGCCGCGACGGCCAGCGTCAGGTCCGGCAGCTTCGCCTCCTGCGCCTTGCCGTTACGCACATCCCACCACGGCAGGCGCGGCCCCGGCACCACCAGCGCGCCCGGCTGGCGCGGCACGATCGAATAGCGGCGGGTGATCTTCAGGCGTGGCGTGCTGCCGTTGAAGGTCTCTTCGTACTGTGCCGGTTCGGCGAACACCTGCGCATTGGCGCCGACATCCGGCACCGGCAGGTCGGTGAACTGCGCGCGCGTCGCGCCTTCGGCAACCGCTTCGACCACCACGTTGGCGGCCTCACCGGTGCGGGCACTGGTCGGTGCACTGGTGTAGCGCAGCTGCAGGCTCTGCAGGGGCAGCCACGGCTGCGGCGCCTGCGCCGGCTGTGCCTGCACCTGCAGCGTGCGGTCGGCGCTGGTGGCATTCATGCGACCGTCGCCACCGCCGAAGAAATCATCGAAGAAGCCACCGGCGCTGCGGCCACTGAAACGCGCACCGGCCAGCTTCAACGCGCCACTGCGCTCGGGGATCAGCAGGAAACGCCGTTCGACCACGTTGTAGCGGCGCCCGTTGACCTGGCGCACATCGGTGCGGTCGTCGCCTACGCGCTGCAACGACGCGCCCGCGGGGGTATCCAGCACCAGTTCGCCGGAGGCCAGCTGCGAGGCGAAATACAGGCGCACCACCACGCCCACGCTCTGCTGCACATACGGCGTATCGTCATCGACAACGGTTTCGATGAAGGCCATCGCATTGCTGTCCGGCCCCGCCACTGCGGCCGCATCCACCTGCAGCGTCAGCGGCGCGGTGCGCACACTGCCCACCTGCAGGCCCGGCACCACCAGCGCACCGCTGCGCCGCGGCGTCAGCGCCACGCCATACAGATTGCGCTGCTGCATGCTGCCATTGCTCCACTCCACCTGGCGGCTGCTGGTCTGCCCGCTCAGGTCGAAGTCGGTACGCAATGGCGTGAAGTCCGGGGCACCCTGGTCGCTCTCGACATTGAGGGTGACCGTATCGCCCATCGCGATGCGGTCGCGGTCCAGCCACGCGCGCGGCTGCGCCCAGGCGAGGAGCGGCAGCCACAGCAGCAGTGCCGCCAGTACCTGTAGTGGCCAGCGCCCGTGCATGTTGATCGCCCGCGTCATCGCCCTTCCCTCTTCCTGCGTTCGTTTTCCAGCTGGAACTTGGCCCGCAGCAATGCGCCCGGATCATCCGGCACACGTCGCATCCACGCCTCCACGGCCTGTTGCTCCTCGCGCTGGCGCGGGGTGGCGCCCTCGCTGCCTGGCACGGGCTTGCCCTCCTGCTCGCCCTTGCCCTCACGTGCCTGCTGCATTGCCTGCTGCATGCGCTGGCGCTGCTGCTCATCGGCCTGCGCCTGCGCCTTGGCATCCTCCACCTGTGGCGGTGCCTGCTGGCCATCGCGGCCACGCTCGCCAGGCTGAGGCTTCGACTGCGCGTTGTTGTCACCCGCCTTGGGCGGGTCCTGCGGGCCCGACGACGGCTGGCCCTGGCTGGGATTCTGCTGGCCCTGCTGCGGCTGCCCCTGTGGGTTCTGCTGGCGCTGCGGGCTCTGTGGTTGCTTCTGCTGCCCGTTCTGCGGCGGCTTCTGCTGATCCTGGCCCTGGCCGCCACCGGATTGCTTGCGCTTGCGTGCGGCATCGACCACGGCACGGTTGGCCACCGCATCGGCCATGCCCGGATGCAGTGCCAGCGCACGGTCGTAGGCAGCAATCGCGTCGTCGTAGTTGCCTTCGCGTGCCAGTGTGTTGGCCAGGTTGTACCAACCGGCATCGTTGTCGATGCCTTCGAACTGTTTGCGTGCAGTGGCGAAGTCGCCCTTGCGGTAAGCCTGAACCCCCTCGGCCAGGCGCTGGTGCTGCACCTGGTCGCTTCGCTTCCACAGCGTGCCCTGCACCGGCTGCGAGGCAGGCGTCGCAGGGGCCTGCGCCTGCGCGTCATTCATCCATGGCAGCAGGCCGACCGCGAGCACCGCGGCCAGCACCGCGCGACGACGGAAGGCCAGCAATGCCAGCAGCATCACCGGCGGCAGCAGCCAGAAGCCTTCGTCACGCCACTGCTTGCCTTCGCCCGGCCGCTGCGCCGCCGTGCCTTCGCGCGCGTCGAGTACACCGAGCGCACGAAGATCACTGTCATCGGCGGAGATGCGTGCATAGCGGCCGCCACCTGCAGTGGCTACCGCACGCAGGCTGCCCTCATCCAGCGCAGCCTGGCGGATCTGCCCACTGCCATCGCGGTAGGCCGCACCGGCAGGCGTGCCCAGTCCCAGCACCGACACCTGCAAGCCCAGGCCGCGCGCCTGTGCCGCCGCCAGTGCAGCTTCGCTATCCGCCTGATCGCTGACCAGCAGGATCTGCCCCTGCAGCGCACCGATCTGCCGCATCAAGCGTGTTGCCCAGTCGATGCCGCGGTCGGCACGCTGGCCATCGCGCGGCATCACGTCCGGCGACAGCGCATCCAGATACAGCGCGACGTTGCTGCCGTCGTCGGTCAGCGGTGCCACCGTGTAGGCATCATCGGCATACACCACCAGCCCCACCTGCCCGCCCTGGCGCGCGCGCAGCAGCTCGCCCACTTTCGCCCGCGCCTGCAGCAGGCGCGACGGTGGCAGATCGGTTGCGGTGATCCGGCTGGACAGGTCCAGCACCACCAGCAACGGTGCGCTGGCCTGGAACATCGGCTGTGCCTGCTGGCGCCAGCTCGGCCCGGCCATGGCCAGCGACGCCAGTGTCCAGCCGAGCAGCAACACCCAGGGCAAACGTGCCCGCCGCCTTGCACCGGCGGCCAGCAGGTGCGGCAACAGGTGCGCGTCCACCGCCTGCCGCCACACATCACTGCGCCGTTGCCGGTACAGCGCCAACGCGATGATCAGTGGCAGCGCCAGCAGTGCCCACAACCACTCGGGCCGCAGGAAGTGCAGCGCGTTCCAATCGGGAAGATTCGAAGCAAACGCGATCATCGGCGACGCTCCGGCCACAGCCATGCCAATGCGCCCAGCAGCAATGCCAGGCCCAACGGCCACGCATAGCGTTCCTCGCGCGGGCGCAGGCTCGGGCCCTTTGCGGCCACTGGCTCCAGGCGATCGAGCTCGGCATAGATGCCGGCCAGCTGCGCGGTGTCCCGCGCACGGAAGAACTGGCCACCGGTCATGCTGGCGATCTTCTTCAGGGTGGCCTCATCGACCGGATCCTGGTCGGTGGAAATCGGAATGCCGAACAACCGCATGCTGCCATCGCCGCCAAACGCGACCGTGTGGATGCGCACGCCCTCGGCGCGCGCCACTTCCGCAGCGCGCAACGGCTCCAGCACACCGGCATTGCTGACACCATCGGTCAACAGGATCAATACGCGCTGCCCCTCCGGCTGGCTGCGCAGGCGCTTCACTGCCAGGCCGATGGCATCACCGATGGCGGTCTCGCGCCCGGCCAGGCCGACCACGCTGTCGCGCAGCTGGTCGCGCACGCTGGCCAAGTCTGCGGTCAGCGGCGTGAGCGTGTAGGCGCGGTCGCCGAAGATCAGCAGGCCGACGCGGTCGCCGGCACGACGATCAAGGAAGTCGGCCAGCACGGCCTTGGCCGCGGTGAGGCGATCGACCGCCTGGCCGCCCAGCACCATGTCGCCCTCGCCCATGCTGCCGGACACATCCATCGCCAGCATCATCTGCCGCCCCTGCTGCGGCGGCGTGATCGCTTCGCCCAGCTGCTGCGGTCGCGACAGCGCGATGCACAGTGCACACCAGCCCAGCCACAGCAGCAACGTGCGCAGCCACGACACGTCAACACGGCCGCCACCAGACAGCGCTTCCAGTTCGGCAGCCGCATAAGGCACACGCAGTGCGGCGCCCGGTTCTGCACGGCGCTTCCACCAATGCATCAGCAGCGGCAACGGCAGCGCCAGCAAAGCCAGCGGCCATGCCAGCTGCAGGTCCGGCCATGGCCAATAGGTCGTCCACAGGTTCATCGACGACGCTCCAGCAGCATCGCCAGATAGCGTTCGCGGGCCCAGCTGCGCACAGCGGCCACGTCGTTGCTGTCGACGTGCGGGCGATAGGCGCCTTCGGCAAGCAGACTGCGGCGCGCATCGGGCAAGGTGCCCTGCGGGTCCAGGCGTTGCCACCAGGCATCATCGCGCAACGATTCGCTGCCCGGCTTCGCATGGCGTGCGGCACGGCGCAGCAGCCCCGCAATGGCCGCCAGTTCGGCCGCGGCGTCGCTGGTAGTTGCCAGTTCCTGATCGAATTGCTGCAACCAGTGCTGGCGACGGCGGCGACGTCGCCACATCACCACGGCGATCACCAGCAGCACCAGCACGACCACCGCGCCGATCATCAGGTAACCGGGGGCGGGCGGCCACCATGACGGCGCCGGTGGCAGCTGCACATCGCGCAGCGGCAGAGCCGCGCTCATGCCGGCACCTCGGTCGGCGACGGCGCCAGCCAGGCGTCGCTGGGCGCATCGGAGGACAGCACCTGCACGTCGACGCGGCGCGCGCCGAGCTGGCGTCGCAGTTCCTGCAGCGGCTCGACAAAATGCGCCTGCCAATGTGCCTGCACCTCGCTGCGACGCAGGTCGAGACCGATACGCTGCTGTGCAGTCTGGAACTGCAGCGCCGCCGAGGGAGGATGCAGTTCCAGCGGATCGACCAGCAGCACCAGGCTGAGGTCGTGATGCTGGGCCAGCGCGCTCCAGCGCGCAGGTGGAATGCGGATGGCCTGCTGCGGATCGGCCAGCACCAGCATGCGTGCCCCGGGGCGCAGCACACGACCGGCATGATCCAGCGCGCGCTCCAGGCCCAGATCATCGGCCGGCGGCTGTGCATACCAGCGGGTCAGCGCGTCGAGCACGCGCAATACGCCGCGTGGCCCACCTGCAGGCGCGATCGGCGCTTCGCGGTCGCTGCCACGCAGCGCGCCCACACGGTCGCCACGGCGCTGCGCCGACCATGCGGCAACAGCACCGGCGCGTGCGGCCTGCACTGATTTGAAGCGCACGCGGGTGCCGAAGTACAGCGCCGGCGAGGTATCGGCCACGATCAGGCTGACCCGCTCGCGTTCGGCCTGGAACAGTTTGGTGTGGGCCCGGCCAGTGCGTGCGGTCACGCGCCAGTCGATGTGGCGCGCGTCGTCGCCGGCCACGTACTCGCGCGACTCGGCGTACTCCATGCCGCGGCCGCGCAGCGGGGACGGCGCCTGCCCTGCATTGCCGGTGCGTCCACGTCGCGGCGGCGGTGGCCGCTGCGCCAGCCGGCGCAGCGCGACCAGCTCGGCCAGCTGCGGGCGCAGCCCGTCACCTTCGAGCGCAGACGGTGCGTGTTCCAGGGATGGATCGGTCATGCGCAGGCTCAGGGTGCCGGCACCCGGGCCAGCAGCTCCTGCACCAGGCGCTCGCCGTCCCAGCCCTCGGCGGTGGCTTCATAGCTGGGCAGCACGCGATGGCGCAGTACGTCGGCGGCCACCGCACGCACATCATCGGGGGTGACGAAGTCGCGGCCGGCCAGCCAGGCGCGCGCACGTGCGCAGCGTTCCAGTGCGATGGAGCCACGCGGGCTGGCCCCCCAGGCGATGCGGCGGCCGAGGCCGGCGTCGTAGCGCGATGGATCGCGCGAGGCCAGCACCAGTTCGATCAGGTAGCGCTCCAGCGCCGGCGCCATGTGCAGGTCCAGCACTTCGCGGCGGGCGTCGAACACGTCCTGCATCGGCATCTTTTCGGGCGCCGGCGCGGCCTCGCCCAACGCGCCACGGGCGCGCTCGCGGGCCAGCCGCAGGATTTCCGATTCGGCCGCCTGGTCCGGGTAGCCGATGCGCACATGCATCAGGAAGCGGTCCAGCTGCGCTTCCGGCAGCGGGAAGGTGCCTTCCTGCTCGATCGGGTTCTGCGTGGCCATCACCAGGAACAGCGGCGGCAGCGCATAGGTATGGCGGCCAACGGTGACCTGGCGCTCGCCCATGGCTTCCAGCAGCGCCGACTGCACCTTGGCCGGCGCGCGGTTGATCTCGTCGGCCAGCAGGATCGGGTGGAAGATCGGGCCGGGCACGAACTCGAAGCGGCCCTCCTGCGGGCGCCAGATCTCGGTGCCGGTCAGATCGGCCGGCAGCAGGTCCGGGGTGAACTGCACGCGGGCAAAGTCCGCTTCCAGGCGCGAGGCCAGTGCACGGATCGCCGTGGTCTTGGCCAGGCCCGGCGCGCCCTCCACCAGCAGGTGGCCGTCGGCCAGCAGCGCGATCAGCAGGCGTTCGACCAGTGCCGCCTGGCCGACGATCTCGGCCGACAACGCATCGCGCAACTGGGTGAACGCCGCATGCAGGCGGGAGGTTGCCGGCGCGGGCGGCGGCGAGACAGTTTCGGGCATCGGCGGTGGCAGGTTCATGGGGGCCTTTGACCGGCGCAGGACGGCACGGGTTCCCGACATCATCGCAGGGTGCCTTGCGATTGGCATCAAGAACGGCTGAACGGCCCATCCACGCATGGCGTGGATCTACTTGTGGAAACGAAGAAGGGCCGCGCATGGCGGCCCTTCTTCGTTTCGCGGGTGGCGCGGGCTCAGTTCTGCTTGGCCACGCGCAGCACCTTCGGGGTGACGAACACCAGCAGCTCGGCCTTGTCCTTGTTGCGGCCGCGCTTCTTGAACAGGTTGCCCAGGAAGGGCACGTCGCCCAGGAACGGCACCTTGCTGATGCTGTTGCGATCGGTGAACTCGTAGACGCCACCGATCACCACGGTCTGCCCATCCTCGACCAGCACCGCGGTGTTGACTTCGCGGCGGTTGATCGACGGCACGGTGCCGTAGCCCTCCAGCTGGATCAGCTGGTCGACTTCGTCCTTCTTCACCTGCATGTTGAGGAACACGCGGTTGTCGTTGGTGATGGTCGGGGTGACCTTCAGCTCCAGCACCACTTCCTTGAACTGCACGTTCGGCGTCGCCACGCCGCCAGCGGTACCACCGCTGATGGTGACATAGCCGATTTCCTTGCCCTGCTTGATCATCGCTTCGCGCTGATTGGTGGTGACCACGCGCGGGTTGGAGATCACCTCGCCTCGCGACTCCTGCTGCATGGCCGAAAGCTCCACGTCCAGCAGGTAACCGGCATTGAGGATCGACAGTGCCAGCGAACCCGGGTTGCTGGCGGCGGCCACCGGCAGGTTCCAGTTCAGGCCACGGGTGATCGCCGAGCCGGATTTCACCGGCGGCGGGCCGACCCGGCCACCGGCTTCCCAGTCACGCTCGGCCTTGGCATTGGCCAGGTCGGTCGTGACCTGCGACTCGCGGGTCTTGGCATTGGCATCCAGGCTGCCGCTGAAGTACACGTTGTCACGGCTGCCGCTGACACCGAACTTCGCGCCCAGTTCACGGGCGAAGGTATCGGTGGCGATGACGATGCGGCTTTCGATCAGCACCTGGTCGACCGGGCGGTCGATCACGTTGATCAGCTCGCGCATGCGCGCGATCTTCTTCGGAATGTCGCTGATCATCAGCGTGTTGGTGCGCTCGTCGGCCACGATGCGGCCGCGCGAGGACAGGAAGCCACTGTCTTCCTGCGAGGAACCACCACCGCCGCCACCACTGCCACCACCACCACTGCCGCCGATGCCCTTGGCCTCGGTCAGCGCTTTGAAGATCTGCGTGGCGCTGTGGTAGTTGATCTGGATGTAGTCGGTCTGCAGGTCTTCGCGGTTCTCGATGGCGATGCGCGCGTCTTCCTTCTCCTGCTCGAACTTGGCCAGTTCAGCCTGCGGCGCCACCCAGATCACGCTGCCATCGCGACGCTTGTCCAGGCCCTTCGCGCGCAGAACGATGTCCAGCGCCTGGTCCCACGGCACATTGACCAGGCGCAGGGTCACATTGCCCTGCACCGAGTCGGACGCAACCACGTTCAGGTTGGACTCCTCGGCGATCAACTGCAGCACGGTGCGCACCGGCACGTCCTGGAAGTTGAAGGTCACCGGCTTGCCGGTGAAGCCGCGCTGGCCGACGGCCTTGGCCGCCTGGGTGACGCTGCCGGCGGTGACCGCGCCGACGGCGGCCTGGGCCTGCCGCGGGCTGATCTCGACCACGTACTCGTTGCCGCTCTGGTAGGCCAGCGATTCCACGGCGCCACCAGTGCTCAGCACCAGCTGGGTGCCGGCACCGGACGGCTTGGCGTCGATGCGCTGCACCGGCGTGGCGAAGTCGGTGACGTTCATCGGCTTCTGCAGGTTGGCCGGCAGTCGGGCATTGCCGACGTCGACCACCACGCTGTTGCCCTGCGTGCGCAGGTCAGGGATCGCGCCCTGCCCGTCGAACTGCACGATCAGGCGCCCGGCACCGTCATCGCCACGCTTGAAATCGATCTTGGCCACCGACAGGCCAGCCGGCGCGGCGGCCGGTGCCACGGTGGCGCCCACCGGCTTTTCCGCCGGTGCGGCAGCCAGCGCCGGAGCGCAGGCCAGCATCAGCGCGACTCCCAGCGCGCTGACACGGTTCAAGGTAGAGCGCCGGATGGGACGCAGCCCCTTGGCTTGGTGAAAGGTCATCGTGCTATCCCCAGTAAACGATCATTGATCTTCAAGCGAGAGCGTTGCCGGCCGTTCCAGCCAGCCACCCGCGCCATCCGGCACCAGTTCGATCAGCTCCACGCGGTCTTCGAAGACCGCCGTGACCCGCCCGTCGCTCTGCCCCAGGTAACCACCCGGGCGAACCCGGTAGGTGACCTTGTCCGGCCCCATCACCAGCGCCACGGTGCCTGCACCGGTGCCGATGGTGCCGACCATGTCCAGCGCATCCAGCGGGAAGCCTTCCAACGGCTCCTTGCGCCGGTTCGGGTCCGGTCGCAATCCGCCATTCCCCTGCTGCGGATTGGTCCAGGCATCGGTGAACGGATCGCGCATGCCCTGCGCGGAGTATTCAAAGGTCTCGAACTGCTGCATCACCGGCAGCGGCTCCAGCGGCTGCGCCGGTCGCGCACGCTCGCCTTCCACCCACTTCTCAAGGTTAGGTGCGTCGCCAGGCGTGCTGGTCACGCCACGGCCGCAACCGGCCAGCAGCAGCACAGCCAGCACCATCGCACCACGTACGGTCTGCGCGCGCATCACTTCTTGCCCTCCTTGCCAGCGTCGGCCGCCTGCTGCGCCTGCACCTCGGTCTCGTCCAGGTAGCGGTAGGTCTTGACCGTACCGGACAGTTCCAGTGCACCGCTGCGGACGTTGCCGCCGGTCTTTTCCTTGGGCTTGAGGTTGATGTCATGCATGGTCAGGATCACCACCCGCGGCAACGAGGCCACGCCACTGACGAACGCGCCGAACTGATGGTAACTGCCCACCATGCGCAGCTTGATCGGCTTCTCGGCGTAGAACTCCTTGATCTGCTCCTGCTCCGGCTCGAACAGCTCGTTGGTCAGGCCGCTGGACAGCGCGGTCTGCGAGATGTCGATGATCAGGTCGGGCATTTCGGTCTTGCTCGGCAGCTGCCGCAGCATCTGCTGCAGCACCTGCTCCATCTGCGCCAGCTGCTGCTTCAGCGGCCCCAGGTTCACCGCGCGTTCCTGCTGCTTGGTGAACTCGGTGCGCAGCTCGACTTCCTTCGATTCCAGGCCGGCCAGTTCCTCGCGCTTGCCGCTGATCAGCAGCATCCACGCCACGAACATGATGACCAGTGCCAGCAACGAGCAGAAGACGATCTTGGCCTTCTGCGGCCAGTTGCCGATGTCGTTGAAATCCAGGTTCTTGATGTCGATCTTCTGGCTCATGCGCGGTCCCCCTGCAGCAGCGCATTGAAGGCCTGCGGCGGCTGCGCCAAGCGGCTGCCCTCAGGCTTCGGGGCAGGTGCCGGGGCCGGCGCGGCGGCCGGTGCGGCCGGCTGGTTGGGCTTGGCCGGAGTGGTCGGAGTGGCCGACGGTGCAGCGGCCGGTGCGGCGGGAGCCGCTGCCGGCTGGCCCGCTGCCGGAGCCGCAGGCGTCGCGGTATCCGGACCTGCGGCCAACGGAGCCACCGGTGCCGGAGCAGCCGTCGCCACCGAGCCATCGGCGTTCAGGCCCGGCGTCGCCGAAACCTCTTCGCTCTGTGCCGGCAGCTTCACCTTGACCACGAACACGTAGGGCAGCGCCTTGATGTCGGCCAGCGGGCCGGCCTTGCCGTCCTTGTCCTTCTCCGGGTCACGCGCTTCGATGATCGACAGCTCCGGGTTGGTCATCCAGCCGGAGGTCTCAAGGTTGCGCATGTAGGCCGAAACGCGGGCGTTGGACTGGGTGCGGCCTTCCAGCGTCAGCACATCCCCTTCCTGCTTCAGCGCAGTCAGCACCACGCCGTCGGGGATGGTGCGCACCAGCGCGTCGAACAGGTGGACCATCTGCGAGCGCTTGGCCTGCAGTTCCTCGATCACCTTCTTGCGGGCCAGCAGGCGTTCCTTCTGCGCGTCGAGACGATCGATCTCCTTGTTCTGTTCCTTGACCTTCTCGATCTCGGCTTCCAGATAGGCGTTGCGGTCCATCTGGCCGCTCACCTGGCGGTCGTAATAGAACCAGATCATCAGCGACAGCAGCAGGCCACCGACAGCGGCCATGCCCAGCATTGCGTAGAACTCGCGCTGGCGTTGCTTGCGCCGCTCGGCGCGCCAGGGCAATAGATTGATGCGTGCCATCAGTCGAAGCTCCTCAGCGCCAGACCGGTCGCGATCATCAGCGCGGGGGCATCCTGGGCCAACGCATGCGCG
Source organism: Stenotrophomonas sp. S4 (assembly GCF_054187805.2). NCBI lineage: Bacteria > Pseudomonadati > Pseudomonadota > Gammaproteobacteria > Lysobacterales > Lysobacteraceae > Stenotrophomonas > Stenotrophomonas sp. S4. The sequence continues at coordinate 3,814,980 of NZ_CM196188.1, forward strand.
TTCACCTTCGGCCCCAGGGTCATCTGCGCCAGCGGGTTGGCGACCACGGTCGGCACGCCCAGCTGTTCCTCGACCATCTCCGGCAGGCCACCGAGCACGGCGCAGCCGCCGGCCAGCACGATGTGATCGACGCGGTTGAATTCGCTGCCTGCATAGAAGAACTGCAGCAGGCGGCTGATCTGCTGGACCGTGGCTTCCTTGAACGGCTCCAGCACTTCCATCTCGTAGCTTTCCGGCAGGCCGCCCTGGCGCTTGGCCAGCCCGGCTTCCTCGTAGCTCAGGCCGTAGCGGCGCATGATCTCGTCGGTCAGCTGCTTGCCACCGAACACCTGCTCACGGCTGTAGAGGCTACGGCCGCCGCGCAGGACATTGAGGGTGGTCATGGTGGCGCCGATGTCGACCAGCGCGACCACGCCGTCGATGGACACCGGCAGCTCGCTGGCGACCAGAGCGTAGGCGTTCTCGACCGCGAAGGCCTCCACGTCCATCACCTTGGCCTGCAGGCCACCGAGTTCCAGCGCGGACTGGCGCAGCTCGACATTCTCCGAACGCGACGCGGCCAGCAGCACCTGGACCATCTCCGGGTTGTTCGGGATCGACCCGATCACCTCGAAGTCCAGGTTCACTTCCTCGATCGGATACGGAATGTAGTTGACCGCTTCCAGCTCGATCTGGGCTTCCATGTCGTTTTCGTCGAGATCGGCCGGCATCGGGATCACCTTGGTGATCACCGCCGACCCCGCGACGGCGGCAGCGGCCAACTTGGCCTTGCTGCCTGAACGGTTCATCGCGCGGCGGATGGCCTCACCCACGGCCTCCACTTCCACGATGTTCTTCTCCACCACCGCATTCGGCGGAAGAGGTTCCACAGCATAATGTTCCACGCGGAAACGATTGCCGCTGCGGGACAGCTGCAAAAGCTTTACCGCAGTCGAACTGATGTCGACGCCAACAAGCGGCGACTGACTTTTTGGGATGAGCCCCACGGTTTCTCCCCTGCCGACGGGCACTTGGACGCAAGAGCTGCGTCCGCGCATTAATAACGTATTCTTAGCAAATGGCAACCGCCCTGCTGTGAAATCCCTCACGGATTCACGATGCAGCCCCTGGCAATTCCCCTTGCGCTCCCCGGTGCCGACCCCAGCCGCCACCTTGCGTAATCTATACTCTGCGACCACGAAATTCGCAATCGGAATCTGAACCCGATGACTCGACTCCGCCGCTGGCTGCGCTGGATCTTCCTGATTGTCCTGGTCCTGGCGCTGATCGGCGCGGCCGCCGTGGGCGGTCTGTACTATGCCGTTTCCTCCAAGCTTCCCGACGTGCAGACCCTGCGCGACGTGGAAATGCAGGAGCCGATGTACGTCTATGCTGCCGACGGCAAGCTGATGGCGGTGTTCGGCGAGACCCGGCGTACCCCGATCACCATGAAGGACGTGCCCGAGAAGCTGAAACAGGCGTTCCTGGCCACCGAGGATGCCCGCTTCTACGAGCACGGCGGCGTGGACTACATGGGCATCGGCCGTGCGGTCTGGCTGCTGGCCACCACCAACGACAAGCGCGTGCCGGGTGGTTCCACCATCACCCAGCAGGTCGCCCGCCAGTTCTTCCTCAGTTCCGAGTACAGCTACACCCGCAAGCTGGCCGAGATCCTGCTGGCGCGGAAGATCGAGTCCGAGCTGAGCAAGGACGAGATCTTCGAGCTGTACCTGAACAAGAGTTTCTTCGGCAACCGCGCCTACGGCGTGGCCGCTGCCGCCGAGTTCTATTACGGCAAGAAGCTGAACGAGCTGGACCTGGACGAGATGGCCTCGCTGGCCGGCATCCCCAAGTTCCCCTCGTCGGGCAACCCGATCTCCAACCCGGAACGTGCCCGCCAGCGCCGCGACAACTACGTGCTGCAGCGCATGGCCGACCTGAAGTTCGTCAGCCAGGCCGAGGCCGACGCGGCCAAGGCCGTGCCGATGCACGCCACCGCGCATGAGCCGCCGGTGCAGGTCGATGCGCCCTACGTGGCCGAGCTGGTCCGCCAGGAAATGATCGCCCGCTTCGGCGGCGACGTGGTCAACAAGGGTTATCACGTCACCACCACGATCGACTCCACCCTGCAGACCGCCGCGAACCAGTCGGTGCGCGACGGCCTCCTGCTGTACGACCACCGCCACGGCTGGCACGGCGTGGAGAAGCAGGTGCAGCTGGGTGCCGGTGACGACACCGCCGCCCTCGCCGAGCACCTGCGTGGCATGTTCGGCCAGGCCGGCCTGCTGCCGGCGATCGTCGCCAGCACCGGTGCCGACGGCAGCGCTACTGTGGTGCTGGCCAACCGTACCGAGATCGTGCTGCCGGCCGGTGCCGCCAAGTGGACCAACAAGACCCCGGGCAAGCTGGTGCAGCGCGGTGACATCGTGCGCGTGCGCGCCGGTGCCAAGGAAGGTGAGTGGCTGCTGGACCAGATTCCGCGTGGCCAGTCGGCACTGGTCTCGCTGGATGCCCATAACGGCGCGTTGAAGGCGCTGGTCGGTGGCTTCAGCTTCTCCGGCAACAAGTTCAACCGCGCCACCCAGGCCCGTCGCCAGCCGGGCTCGAGCTTCAAACCGTTCGTGTACGCAGCCGCTTTCGACAAGGGCTACAACCCGGCCTCGATCGTGCTCGACGCCCCGGTCGTGTTCCGCGACCGCCGCGGCAAGACCTGGGCCCCGCAGAACGACGGCGGCGGCTTCCGTGGCCCGATGCGCCTGCGCGAAGCGCTGGTGCAGTCGCGCAACCTGGTCTCGGTGCGCCTGCTCGATGGCATGGGCGTGGACTACGCGCGCAAGTACATCAGCGAATTTGGCTTTGCCGAATCGGAGCTGCCGCCGAACCTGTCGATGTCGCTGGGCACCGCCTCGCTGACCCCGCTGTCAGTGGCGCGTGGCTACGCCGTGTTCGCCAATGGCGGTTCGCGCGTGGATACCTGGCTGATCGACCAGGTCAACGACCGCGACGGCAACCTGGTGTTCAAGGAAAACCCGGCACTGGCCTGCCGCGACTGCGCCGGCAGCAGCGACCAGCCGGTCAACCAGGTGGTGGACGGCTTCAACTTCGGCGCCCCGGCCCCGAAGGTGGACCCGGCCGCCGCGGCCAAGGCCGAAGCCAAGGTCGAAACCCCGGCGGCACCGGCCAACCCGGATGCCCGCACCGCCCCGCGCGCGATCGATGCCCGCACTGCCTACCAGCTGGTGTCGATGATGCGCGACGTGGTCCAGCGCGGCACCGGCGTCCAGGCCAAGGTGCTCGGCCGCGAGGACGTGGGCGGCAAGACCGGCTCCACCAACGACCACCGCGACGCCTGGTTCTCCGGCTTCGGCGGCCCGTACGTGACCACCGTGTGGGTGGGCCGCGACGACTTCCGCTCGCTGGGTTACCGCGAATACGGTGGCAAGGCCGCCCTGCCGATCTGGATCGACTACATGCGCACCGCGCTGAAGGACACCCCGATCGCGCAGAACGACCCGCCCAGCGGCATGGTCCAGGCCACCCTCAACGGCGCGACCGAGTGGGTGAAGGTGGAAGACATGGATCGCCTGACCGACTACAACCTGAACCTCAATACGCCGCAGGCCGACGCCGCCGCGTTCGATATCTTCTGAGGAACGGTTTGATGGGTGCCAACCGTCGGTTGGCGCCAACGCGGCTCTGGTAGCTGCCAACCTTGGTTGGCGCCTCGTGCCGACCAAGGTCGGCACCTACCGAAGCGTTGGTGGGTGCCAACCGTGGGTTGGCATCGACGCTGCCCCTGGTAGCCGCCAACCTTGATTGGCGCCCCGTGCCGACCAAGGTCGGCACCCACCAAAGCGGTTGCATCCGCCATACCCACGCAGATGTCACATCCGTGCGCTAGTCTGTAGCCAGGTCGCAACAGGGAGTCATCGCATGCATCGCGCCCGTCAGCATGCTGCCAGCCAGACCCGCGAGCGGCGCCACCGCCTCGCCCACGAAGCCGCCCGCCTGATGGCCGAAGGCGGCATCCGCGACTACCACCAGGCCAAGTTGAAGGCCGCCAGCCGGCTCGGCATCCACGATGATGCCTCCCTGCCCCGCAATACCGAGATCGAGGACGCCCTGCGCGAGTACCAGCGGCTGTTCTCCGGGCCCCAGCATGGCAACGAACTGCAGCGCCGCCGCGAAGCCGCGATGCGCGCGCTGGAGTTCCTGCACGGCTTCGCGCCGCGCCTGGCCGGTCCCGTGCTGGATGGCACCGCCGACGCCAACAGCCCCGTGCAGCTGCACCTGCACAGCGACAACCCGGAGGCCGTGCACCGCTTCCTGGACGAACACGGCATTCCCGCCGAGTCGCGGACGCGTCGCCTGCGCATGGACCGCGAGCGCTGCCTGGACGTGCCGGTGTGGGTATTCAGTGCCGAAGAGCTGACCTTCGACCTGGCGGTGTTGCCGTACGACGCCCTGCGCCAGGCGCCGCTGTCACCGGTGGATGAGAAGCCGATGCGGCGCGCGTCCGTGGCGCAGCTGCGGCAGGTGCTGGCCGAGGCGGAGATCACCGCGTACATCGGCGGGTGACGGTAGCGCCGTTCTTTTGGTGGGTGCGGACCGTTGGTCCGCACGGTGCTTCAGGCGTCCGGATACCTGACCGAAGAGCAGTCGAGCATGGCTCTTGCCTTTGGTAGGTGCGGACCGCTGGTCCGCACGGTGTTTCAGGTGTCCGGATGTCTGGCCGGAGGGCAGTCGAGCGCGAATCATGCCCTGGGCCCGGCGGCAGGTTCCGCGCGCATGGCGATGCGTTCATCAGGAGTGCGCCCACAGATCCTTCGGCGCGGCTCGACTCTACTGGTGCGCGCGCTTGCGCTGCCTACCGGAGCTCATGGGGCTCCTTTGCATCGCCAGTCAGCAAGCGTGCCAGCCACGGCGCACCCGCGCGCCGTGGGTACTCCACCATCATCCGGGCGTGCATGTCCTGCAGATCAGCCAACAGCCAGGTCTGGTTGTAGACGTCGCCGAACGTGTCGGACCAGGCCGTCTGTATCCGCGCGCGCTCCCCCCCGTTGAGGTTGGGCATCCTGTCCAGCGGTACCTCCAGCACCGGCGCCAGCGCCTCGTTGATGGCCGTGTTTTCCGCCTGCGCTGCGCGGAGCAGTGACAGCCGATGCTTCAGCTGCCAGCACGGGTACGGGAAGCAGCTTCCCGTGGCCTCGATGTACGCCGCCATGTCGGCCAGCATATGGGCTTTCAGCTGCCACACCATCCCACTGTCCAGCAGCTCCCGTACCCGCATCGTGCGCAGCGTACCGGCCCGGACTTCTTCCGGCGTGGTGAACGGCTCGCCGGGTGTGGTGCCGCCATGCTGCACCAGCACGATGCGATGGATCGCCTCGCCGGTGATGTTCTCCACGCGCAGCGCTGCCACCTCCGGGTGCACGCGCGGCGGCGGGACGCTCACCACCCGCCAGTGGTACCAGAGCACCAGCACCATGCCGGTCAGGCACAGCAGGGTGAACAGCACCCAGCTGTCCAGATTGCGGGTGTAGTAGAAGTACCGCGCCCGCCACAGATAGAACGTGCGGTAGCTGATGAATCTGCTTACCCAACCATACATTGCCATCTCCTCGGCAAGGACCCCGGCGCGACGGGGTGGATTACGCGCGTCACGCCAGGGCTCCATGGCTTACCAGCCGATGCCCACACCCACGCCCATGCTGCGCTCACCGCTGTTGGTGAACGCCCCATTGAGGCTGAAGGTGGCTGAGCCCTTCTCGTTGAGCACACGCTGGTAGCCCACCGCCATGGCCGACTCACCCTCGCTGTAGCCCACGCCCGCACCGAGGCGGTTGTAGGTGGCCAGGCCGGCAGTGTTCATCGCCATCGCCGTCTGTGCACTGCTCATCGCCGCCATGCGGTTGAAGCGCTTGTCCATCTTGTCCAGGCGGCGCTCGAAGTTGCTGATCGCTCCATCGGTGTACTCGTTGGCGCGAGCCAGCATCTTCTCCAGCTCGGCGGTGTCCACCTGCGGCTTGGGTGAGTCGTCCTTGTTGGCCTTCGGCTGCGGTGTGGGCTTGTCACCCTCGCCTACCGAGGCGACCTGCTGGGAGTCCTTGCCTTCCGGTACCACAGGGGTGTCTTCGGCCTGTGGCTTCGGTACCGAGGACGACGCCAGTGCACGCGGCGGCGGGGCATCGTCGATGCGCTGCTCCAGCCCATCCATGCGGCCGTTGAGCTGCTGCTGCATCGAATGCAGCTGGCCACCGTTGACCGCATCACGGCTTCCTGGCGCCACTCGGCCGTCGGCAAGATTGGTCAGCACCATGCCGTTCACGCCATTCAGCGCGATCTGGCTCATGCCGTCGGCACGGGCCGAGGGTGAATCCTGGAAGATCGAGCTGAGCTGACTTTCTACCTTGTCTGCACGGCGGCCGGCGGTGATGACGGCGCCATCGAGTGCCATCAGCGCATCTTCGACAGTGTTCTGCGTTCCGCCCTGCACCGCGTAGGTCGGGGCGATGATGCTTCCGTTGCCGTCCAGACCGGCACCGCCGCCAAGGGTGGCGAGGGAATCCTTGAGCTGGGAGACAGTGGTGGCATTGTGGTCGGCGGTGCCTCGAGCAACGTTCACTAGGCGGCGATAAGCAGTTGCACTTCCAAATGATGCAACTCCAGCCTCATTGGCTTGCGAGCCTTCACCAATCGCCAGTGAGCCATCTGCCCCTTTCCCAACCTTGGCTCCAGCGCCAATCGCAACCCCTCCCCTCGCACCACCTTCCGCAATGCCAACCTCGGCCCCAACCCCGAGGGCGAAGCCATTTTCGGAACCTTCATGCACGGTTGAAGCACGCCCAACTGCCACCGAATTCCTGCCCAGTGACTTCGCGTGCGTTCCCACTGCGGTCCCACCTTCGCTCCCCGTTTTAGCCGAATTACCTAAGGCAACGCCAACTGGCCCGGCATCAGCACGTTCGCTGGAGGGGGCCACACCAATACTCACAAATTGACTTACGCCCTCCAGAGCCAATACTCGCGAATTGGTTGAGTACAGCTGCTTCCCAGACACAGCTTCATTGCTGCTTGCGTTCAACAATCCATCCGCCACACCACTAATCTTCCTATTGGCATTGACGCTGTTGCGCACATCCAACGTCGTACCGCTGTTCTTCTCACCCAGACGCACGCTGCCAGACGCAGACACCTGCGCCACCAGCCCGCCCAGCACTGCTGTCTCGGCCAGCGCCTTGGCTGCATCCGTCTTTGCCGCGGCAGCTTCCGCTCCCGCAGACTTGGCAATGCCCTCCACCATCGCCACCTTGTCATTGGTGGCATTGAGCTGCCTACCATTGACGGCCTCATAGCTGCTGGCGCTGACCACTCCATCAGCCACGCCAGTCAGCTTCCGATTCACGCTTGCGCTGTTGCGCACATCCAGAACGGTGCCGCTGTTCTTCTCACCGATCCGGACATTACCGCTGGCACTGCCCTGGCTGAGCAGCCCGTTGAGTGTTCCCACCTGGGTCAGAGCGGTGTTCGCAGTAGTCTTGGCTGCGCTGGCGTCACTCAGTGCGGTGCTGACGTTGCTGTTGGTGGCATTGAGCTGCCGGCCCGTCACCGCATCGGTGCTGGTGCTGGACAACGCAGCATCGACAACACCGGTGATCTTGCGGCTCGCATTGGCGCTGTTCCGCACGTCCAGTACGGTGCCGCTGTTTTTCTCGCCCAGCCGGACATTGCCCGAGGCAGAGGTCTGGCTCAGAAGCCCGGAGAGAGTGTTGGCTTTGGTCAGCGCACTGTCTGCATTGGTCTTCGCGGTGTCAGCAACGGATCGGGCGGTCGTGACATTGCTGTTGGTAGCATTGAGCTGCTTGCCAGATACGGCCTCAGTGCTTGTGGCACTGAGCACGGCATCTGCCACGCCCGTAATCTTGCGGCTGGCGTTTGCATTGTTGCGGACGTCCAGTACGGTGCCGCTATTGCTTGCACCCACACGGACGTTGCCCGAGGCGGACGCCTGACTCAGCAGCCCAGTGAGCGTGTTGGCTTTCGACAACGCACTATCCGCGTTGACCTTCGCGGAGTCAGCGACGGATCGTGCGGCCGTGAGGTTGCTGTTGGTGGCGTTGAGCTGCTTGCCCGAAACGGCCTCAGTGCTTGTGGCGCTGAGCGTGGCATCAGCCACGCCGGTGATCTTGCGGTTGGCGTTAGCGCTGTTGCGGACGTCCAGAACGGCACCGCTGTTGCCGCCGCCCAGGCGGACATTCCCAGACACAGATGTTTGGCTCAGCAATCCACCCAGCGTGTTCGCCTTGCTCAGCGCGCTATCGGCATTGGTCCTGGCCGAATTGGCCGTAGTCTGGGCCGTACTTGCGGTTGAGTAGGCCGAATTCGCAGTATTCCTCACCGAGCTAACGGCTTGATTGGTTTCGTATAGCTGCCCACCGGTTACCGCATCAGAGCTTCCATATGAAGTATTGCCTGCGGCGACATTCACGATCTTTCGCTTTGTAGTGCTGTTCCCCACCGAGACGGTATAGCTACTATCGGCAACAGAATTGGCACCGATAGCAATCGAATTGGACGAACTAGCGTAGGAGCCGCTGCCAATCGCCACTGAATTGGTTTGCATGGCGAGTGCGTTGTTACCCAGCGCAGTAGCGCCGATTCCGCTCGTCTGGGCCCGAGCACCAATCGCTGTACTGTAGCCATTGCCTATCACGGCATTGTAGCCAACCGCAGTATTGTATTCACCGCTGGTACTTATCGCGCTTCCGTAACCCACGGAGTAGTTCCCTCGTAGCGAAGAGCGAGAACCAAGGACCAGCATGTGGTTTCCACTTATAGTCGAATCGCGATAGTTGGTATCGGAAACAATGGCGAGCTGAAGGTATTGTGAGGACATCTGTGCTGAAAGCGGCGAGACGGACATAGTGCCGAGCGCGCTAGAGAAAGGAACGGCTACGCTGACGATATCCTTGGCTTCCGTGTTACGGAGGCCTAGTGATTTCGCGTATTCCCGCTCTTCCACCTGTTCCTGCACCTCACTGGCAGCAACGCCCGCTGGCACCAGACCAATCACCGACAGCACAATCAACCCATGCGCGGTGGCTCGACCACTCGCCCGTTTTCCGCGCGCAGAACTCAGTTCACTACCAACCACCCAGCATTGCTTGGCGTGATTCCAGATACGACGATAGATGTGATTCATTTTTTTCCTTAACAGGACAAGGGAAATGAAGCCCCGCGCTTGCGCGGGGCGATGAAGGTCAGGCGCTTGGCGCCAGGGTCGTTACGTGATCGCGATAGCTGTCGTTCGACAGTCGGTACTGCAGCTGCAGAGTGCTTCCCGGCTGGAGCTGGAACGGCAAGGTCAGCGCAGCGTCGGGGTAGAGACTTCTGGACAGCTCAAGTGGCGTGCACACGCCACCGGCGCTGCACTCAGCAGCACCGGTGATGCCCACACGCAGCGTCCCGGTGTTCCGCAGGATGTTGCCCTGCAGTTGCAGATCCACGCTGCCCTTGGCGGGCACTACGTTCACCAGCGCGCCCCAGACCAAGCTGACACCGACGTTGGCCTGCGCCGCCTGCTCATCGCCTTCCAGAATGGTGCCGTCGGGGCCCTTCACCCCTTCGAAGTAGATGCGGTAGGCCGCCTCTTTCTCCACCGTCTGCAGCGGAATCACCCGGATCAGGCGATTGCCTCCACCGCTGAGTGCGAACTTGCCAGGCGTGATGGCAATCGCAGCATCGGCGGCCTCCACTTCAATCTCTTCTTCACCCACCTGTGCCGGGTTGCTGATGCGCAGCAGGCGTGCCTGCACATACTGCGGCTGGGTGGATTGCGAGTACACGCGGATCTTCGTACCGTGCTTGGCGTCCACCGCTGCACGCATCGGATGAATGGACAGATTGGCTTGTGCCGGCGGGGCCAGCAGTGCGCTCAACGGCAACAGGCAGAACAACAGCTTCTTCATGATGAGCCTCGGTGGGGATCAGGGTTTGGCGGTCGGCACGCGCAGCTCTACCGTCAGCTCGCCCTCGTAGAGACCGGGGCGCTGGCTGGCGATGGGCGTGGGCGGTGTTTCCAGCGTCAGTGGCGTGGGCACGCAGTACACGGGTTGGCTGATGCCGGGCAGCAGCACCATGCGCAGCTGTGCGCTGTCGATGCCGCGCAGCAGCTGTTCCTCACCGTGCTTCATGGCCAGCAGGTTGCCGCCGTAGTTCAGGCCGACCTGGTAGTCGAGGCGCTGGGTATCGTCGCTGCCGCCGTCCTGATGCCAGACCGCGAAGTCCCGCCCAGGCGGTGGGCGTGGCCCGCTGTCGCGCACGGTGACGCCGAGGAACTCGCTCTGCGAACCCACGCCGTCGTACAGGCACATGTCCACGTCCTTGCGCCCGGCGACGACCTTGCGGATGGGGTCGTAGCGCAGGTCCATATTGACCAGGGGTGCAACGCCGTCGAAACCGGGGAAGTAAATCGAAATGGCGTCGTAGTCGGTGACGGTGAAGTCGAAGTTGAAGACGGCGGTGGCTGCCGGAGCTGCGGCTGGGTCGGCTTTGATGTTCAGGCGCATCGTTGCCTTCCAGTGGCCTGCAACGAGTCTGGAAAGCTCGGTTGCTGGGAGCTCCAGATGCACCCCTGTGCCAACTGGCTGACCCGAACTGCATATGTACCAAAAGGACGCATTCAACTGCCTTCTGAGTGTGTCCCAGTAGTCGACAGCGCAAATCCAATCCGACATGACTCTCTGCAAATATCCCTGAGCCCGAAGTTCACTGCGCAGGCCAGTCCTCTGCTCCACGAACAGCAGATCGACATTGCTACTACCAAGCGACACTCCCGGCTCACCATCGACAGGGCACTTCCCAAACTCACTATCAGAAGCAGACCCACAAACCACATGGATCTGCCCATACTTCATCGCCAGGTCGTGACTGAATCCCAACACCGTCCGCGGCGCCCAAAGCTCCACATCACCCGGCATCGCCGAGCGATCCCAGGTCATCACGATGTCCCGGCTCTGATCCACCGGATGCGTCTCCGGCGGCCACTGCGCCCACGCCCTCGGCGCCAGCACCACCAGCGCACACACCAGCATCAACACCAACAACACACGCCGGTTCATGGCGTTCCTCCTGCAGCAGCGGTCTGGGGCGTGGCGGCAATCAACGCGCGCTCCTGCAGCAGGCGGGTCACGCGGGCCTGCTGGCGGATCTCTGCCGGCAGCTGGGCCACGGCCAGTGGCTCGCAGTGCACGGCGCCCACCAGCAGCACCACCTGGCGGCGCTCGCGCACCTGCAGCGGGCAGTGCAGCAGGCGGTCGTCCTGCAGCAGGTACAGCGTTGTCTCGCGACGCGGGAAGTCGGCGACGAAGCCGCCGTTGGCGCTGGTGCCGGGCACCGGCGCGTTGAGGATGCGGGCGCCACCCAGAGGCGCTCCGGCAAGATCCTTGGCGTTGCCGATGAAGGTGTAGGTCACCTCGATCGGCACCGGCATGCGCATCAGCCGCCCGGGGGTGAGGAACATCGGCCGTGCGCCGCCCACGCCGGTCACGCGGATGGCGGCGATGCTGTCCAGGGTGCTGGCGTCCTGCACTTCGGCACGGTGCGACTGGTACGACGACAGCGGCAGCAACCGGCGCTCACCAATCTGCAGGCGTTGCCTGCGCAGGCCGCCCACCTGCAGTTCGGCCGCCACTCCACGCAGGTCGACGTCGTCGGTGTCCGCCACCTGCACGGCCAGGCCGGCGTCGGCGCCGTTGCTGCCGCTCCAGTAGAAGCCGCGCTTGCCCAGTGCAAAGCCGGAGCTGTGCATGCCGCTGTAGGCGCTCTCGCTGCGGCCGCGCTGCTGGTAGTGCGCCAGCGTGGCGCCGCTCTGGCCCAGGCTGTTCTGCAGCTGGCCACTGAGCGTGGTGCTGTAGCGGTCGCTGTTGTTGGCGCGCAGTTCGGCCGACAGCTCGCGGTACTGCGCATCGACTTCCTGGCGCAGGCTGTGGCCGACGCTGTAGTTGATGTCCGGGCGCTGATGCTGCGGCTGGCGCACGTCCACGCTATAGCGGCGCTGGCCGCTGCCGGCGGTGCCGCGCAGCAGGCGGGTCAGGCTCAGGTTGAAGTAGATGCCGCGGTCGCGTTGGTCACTGCCGCGCAGGCTGTCGCTGGAACGCTGCTGCCACACACCCACGCGGGTGGAGACGCTGAAATCCTGCCAGCGATGGCTGCGGCTGAAGCTGGCCTGCCAAGTGCGGCTGAGCTGCGGCTCGCGTCGCGGTTGCCACGGCGGTGGCGGTGGCAGCAGCGGGTCCAGCCCGGCCAGCGGATCGTCTTCTGCGCCCGGCAGGATGCGTCCTGCGCGCCAGGTCTGGCGCCGCGTGTAGCCCACATAGGCACTGCCACCAGCCAGCGGCAGCGCCATCGAAGCGCTGAGCGAGTTGGTGCAGCCCAGCTGGTCGCGGGCGTCGGCCTCGAACTGGCAGGCCTTGCCGCGCATGCGCTGCTGGTAGATGTTCCAGGACGCGGTGCGGCGGTACGACAGCTGGTGCTGCTGGCCGGTGCTGCCATCGTTGCCGCGCATGCCGCCGAAACTGGCGCGCAGTTCCTGGGTGGCGTACACGCGGCGCAGGTCCACGCGCAGCTCGCCGTAGCGGAAGCCGCCGAGGTCGGCGGCGCCGGCCACCATCGCCACGTCGCGGCCCAGCGGCACGCGCATGCCGGCCACCGCCACGCGTTCGCCGTCGAAGCGATCACTGCGGCGCTCGTTGCGCTTGCCACCCTGCACGAACCACTGCCACTGGCTGTTGGTCCAGTCGCCGCCCTTGTCGAACGGCGCGTCTTCGCTGCGCACCAGCACGCCGTCTTCGTAGATGCGCAGGGTGATGGTGTAGTTGCCGAACGGGAAGTTACGGGTGTCGATCTGGTTGATGCCGGCCTGCAGGTAGGAGGTCTGCAGCAGCCGCGTGCCGTCGTAGGCATCCACGCGTGCATCGCGCGCCAGCAGCACGGTCAGCGGCGTGGCCTGCACGGCGGCATCGGCGTCCACATAGGCCTGAGTGGTGCCCACGCGCAGGCCCTGCAGGCGGTCCAGCGGCAGCATGCTGAAACTGAAAGTGCCGCCCTGCGGGCTGGACAGGTTGCGGCGGTCCATGCGCCCGGCCTGCAGGTAGTGCGCCTGCCCCAGGTCATGGCGGTAATAGACGTTGTCGAACTGGAACGCGCTGTCACTGCCGCGGCTGCGATAGCGCTGCTGGTTGAAGTTCCATTCGGCGGAAACATGCCCGCGATCGAACAGGCCCAGCACGCCGGTGCCACGCGCGGACAGCGCCTGGTAGTCGCGGCTGCCGCTGACATTGATCACCTGCTGGTGCAGGAAGGCGTTCTCGGCGTTGGCGCTGACGGTGTGGAAGCGCTCGGCAGCCGGCTTGCCGGGAATCCACTGGCGGGCGACGAACAGGCGCACCGCGCCCTCGCCTTCGTCGTACAGCGCGCGCACGGCGGCGGGGTCCTCCGGCGGGTCGAGATAGCCGCAGCCGGCAGTGGCGCCGCCGAAGCGGCAGGCCAGGTGGCTGTTGCGCGGCATGGGCTGCGACAACGCGGGCAGCAGCGTGGCCTGCGCCTCGGCGGGCAGGTCGAGCGCCTGCAGCACCTGGGCTGGCTCTTCCAGTTGCACGTGTTCCAGGGTCACGCGCACCGGCGACAGCCCGGCCGAGCGGCCGAACAGCTGGATATCGAGTTGTTCGGTCTGGCCTTCGACCAGATCCTCGAAGCCGGGCGGGACGCCGCGCGCCGCCACCAGCGGTGTTGCCAGCGCCAGGGCGAGCGCGACCGCCAGCCGGGTGATGGCGGGGGCGTGTGATGTCATGGGGGTACCGCGGGTAAGGCAGCCGGCCCGGCGTACGGGCCGGCGCGGGAATTACGGCGTGGTGGCCTTCTGGTTCAACACGATGTTGACGACGCCGGTATACGCACCCTTGGTGGCGATCGGGGCCGGGGTGGTCTGTGAGATGACCAGCGGCATCGAGATCGACGCACCCGGGGTGGAGCCGGCACCGGTGAACAGATCGGCTGCAGCGTACTCAATCGGGGTGAGGCCCAGATCGCGACCGTTGAGGCTGACCGTCATCGGCACGGTGACCTTGCCGTCACCATTGGCGAGCACGAATGCGCCGCCGATCTTGGCTTCGATATCGGCGTCCTGATCGTTGGTATGGATGCGAACGCGCTGAGTGTCCGGAATCAGGCCGCGCATCGGGTCATGAGTCAGAGTGATCAGATCGGGCAGCGCGCTGCCGTCATCACGCAGCAGGGCCAGGGTCGGGTCGACGTCGGCGTAGACGGAGATCTTGGTTTCCACGGCGTACGCGGACAGCGAAGCCGTGGCCAGCGCTGCAGCGAGCGCGGCCTTCTTGAGAATGGCGTGCATGGGTTGTCTCTCTCGGACAAGGGGGAATATGAAAGCTCCCCTCCCCAAGGAGAAAAGGGAGGGAAGCGCCGCCCGCGGGGATGGGTGCGGGCGACGGAGAGAATGTTAGGAACCCCTTGCTGTGCAGGCCATTCAAGCTTTCCTAAAACATTGAACGTTAAGGAGAATCCTTGAAGGTGTTCAATGTTTGAGGGTTATGCAATTTCCCTCATCCGGTAAATGCAAAAAACCTCATTGCTTTGCTTTTGTAGAGTCGAGCCGTGCTCGACTGCGGTTCGCGCTGCATGCGTGAGTCGAGCATGGCTCGACTCTACATGTCGCAATTGCGAGCGATCCTCAACCGGCGGGCGCCACGGTGACGTGATCAACATCAATGTCGGTCGGCTTGAACCGATGCGTGTCGACCTTGCCACGCAGCTCGACCACGGTATCGGCACCGATGGCCTGCGGCGGCAGGTCTTCGTCGTCGATCTCCACTTCGATCTGGCCACTGGCGTCGCGGAACTGGTAACGCTCGTGGCCAAGCTTGGCAACCAGGGTGCCTCGCAGCACCACCGGGTGGTCGTCGCGCTGGGCGCGCGCATCGGCGACGGTACTTGCAGCGCTTCCTGCACCTGGACCGGTGTACTGCGCGAAGGCCTGCGGGCTCAGCAGGGCCAACGGTGTGGCAATGAGGGCAATGGCAAGCAGTCGGTTCATGGGTGTTCTCCATGGCTGGGTAGGTACCCTCAGGTTCTATCGCCCCGGATGTGACGCCTATGCAATAGATCCGAAAAGATGTGAAAGCGACACTCAGTGTCAGAATTCGTTCAGATCCTGAAGCAAGGTTTTGTAGATTCGAGCCTGTGCTCGGCTGCTGTCCGCGCTGCACGCGGGAGTCGAGCACCGCTCGACTCTACAAATAGCCATCCACGCATGCGTGGACCTCGCATTGGCGCGCGATCAGAAGAAGATCGCGTACAGGATCAGCAGCGGAATCGGCACGCCCAACAACCAGAGCAGAATCATTTTCATGGCAGGTCTCCTTGCATGGAACGGGGGTTACAGGTCGCGACGGCGGCCGCCCCAGGTGGCGCTGAGGCTGGCGAAGAACGCGCCGATCAGCAGCGTGATGAACAGCCACAGCGCGGCATATGCTGCTGCCTTGCGGGCGTCGTCGGCCGCCTGCTTGGCTGTGTTCTTGGTCTTCTCCAGCGCAGCACGCATGCGCGTCTGCACATCGGTCACGCGCGCCTGCGCTTCGGCCTGACTCATGCCGGTCTCGCGCGCGATCAGCTGGGACAGGTACTGGGTGTCGGCCGGGTCCAGGCCGTCCCCCTGCAGACTGTTGACGATGATGCGATTCACCTCGGCACGCACTTCACGGCGGTCAGCCACCGGGCCATTGCCCGGCATCGGACGCGGCGGTGCGGCCATGCGCGCGTCGCGCGGGTCGACGCTTGCGACCGGCGGTGGCGGGGCGGCATTCGGATCCATCGGCGCACCCGGCGGAGGCGGCGTTGCAGGATCAGACGGCCCTGCGCTGGTGGCGCTGCGGAACAGCGAGTCCACCCAGTAGTTGAGGTCGCCTTCCGGCGCAGCCGCCGCAACGCTACCGGCGCCCGCTGCGGCAACGCCGGCGGTGGATACTGCAGCACCAGCCGTGGCACCTGCCACCTTCGCGCCCGTGCCCAGCACCCCACCGATGGCCGACGTGAGCAGACCGGCGGTGAGCAGCGTGGCCACCGCCCACGACACGAAGCCATGCGCGGTATCGCGGAAGTAGGTTTCATCGCCGTGGATCTGCGTCCACTTGGTACGCAGGCGACCGGCCAGATAGCCCCCCAGACCCGAAGCCGCCAGCGCGGTGAAGGTGAGCCAGATGATGCTGGACCAACCGAAGGTTTCCTTGCTGACGCCTTCGAACGACCACGGCGACACTGAGGAGAGCCCCAGGCCCACGCCGAGAATCAGCAGGATGAGGGAGAGTGCAGCGGCGGCGGCGGCACCGGCGAAGATCGCGCCCCAGGACACGGCGCTTTCGCTGGGAGGGGCGACGACAGGGGCGGTGACAACAGTGGCGACGTCTGGGCCGAGCGGGCCGCGCTCGGGTGGGTCGAATCGGGTACTCATGGGACGGACGCTCCGGATCAGATGCTGCGGATGCAGCTGGCGTCCTGAGGCTGCGCGAGCGCTTGTGAAGCTGGCGAGACCCTTGAATCACGCGGTCTTGCCGCGGTGAAGAGCGTGCCAACCAAGGTTGGCACCTACCGATGGTTTTTCGCGAGTGTCGAAAGCGTGCCAACCAAGGTTGGCAGCCAACAGAGCCGAAGCAAAAAAAAACGCCCCGCGGATGCGGGGCGTTCTCGGCACAACCTACGCGGGCGATCAGCCCTGGTAGTCGCGCACGTCGCTGCCGGTGTAGACCTGGCGCGGACGGCCGATCTTCATTTCCGGGTCAACCTGCTGTTCCAGCCAATGCGAGACCCAGCCGGAGGTACGGCCCAGGGCGAACATGACGGTGAACATTTCGGTCGGGATCTGCAGCGCCTTGTAGATGATGCCGCTGTAGAAATCGACGTTCGGGTACAGCTTGCGGGCGACGAAGTACTCGTCCTGCAGCGCGGCCTGTTCCAGCTTCACGGCCACGTCCAGCAGCGGATCCTGCACGCCCAGCTGCTTGAGCACCTTGCTGGTCATCTCGCCGATGACCTTGGCGCGCGGATCGAAGTTCTTGTAGACGCGGTGGCCGAAGCCCATCAGGCGGAAGCCGGAGGTCTTGTCCTTGGCCTTGACCACGGCGGACTCGACGTTGTCGGCGGTGCCGATCTCTTCCAGCATCTTCAGCACGGCTTCGTTGGCACCGCCGTGGGCCGGACCCCACAGCGCGGTGACGCCGGCGGCGACCGACGCGTACGGGTTGGCACCGGTCGAACCGACCAGGCGCACGGTCGAGGTCGAGGCGTTCTGCTCGTGGTCGGCGTGCAGGATGAACAGCAGGTCCAGCGCCTTGACCACGTCCGGGTTCAGATCGTACTGGCCGTCAGCCGACTCGAAGGTCTGCTTCAGGAAGCGGCTGACGTAGTCCAGCGAGGTGTCCGGCTTGTTGGCCGGCAGGCCCTTGCCGTGGCGGTAGATCAGCGCCGACAGGGTCGGCACCTTGGCGATCAGGCGCACGGCGGCCTGGCGGCGCTGTTCGGCGTCGGACAGGTCCAGCGAGTCGTGGTAGATGGCCGACAGCTGCGCGATCGCGGCTGCCAGGATGGCCATCGGGTGGGCATCCTTGGCGAAGCTGCCGATCAGTGTGTTGATCGAATCATCGACGTTGGCTTCGGCGGTCAGCTCATCGGTGAAGGCCTTCAGCTGCTCGGCGCTCGGGCGCTCGCCGTTGATCAGCAGGTAGGCCACTTCGACGTAGCTCGACTTTTCCGACAGCTGTTCGATCGGGTAGCCGCGGTACAGCAGCACGCCCTTGTCGCCGTCGATGTAAGTGATGGCGGACTTGCAGCTGGCCGTCGCGGTGAAGCCGGAATCGTAGGTGAAGAACCCCGTTTCCTTGGTCAGCTTCGCGATGTCGACGCAGTCGTTGCCAAGGGTGGGTTTGATGACGGGCAGAACGACGGACTTATCGCCGGCGTTGAGCGTGACCTGATCAAGATCGGACACTGTGTGCGCTCCTTCATGGGAAGGCGCCTGCCCAAGCGCATTGGTCAGGCACGTGAATGACGTCCTCGGCCTGTGCCGGGGATCACGCCATTATCGCACAGCAGCATTTGCCCGGCGCTAGACAGAAGTCGTAGACGGCAGGCGGCCAGAACCCGGCCAGCAAGCGGCCCGGATCGGCAAAAGCGTTGTCACACGAACGCAGTGTTCCGTCCATCCAAACGCCCGTTGGGTAGGCGTTGGGGAAAAACAAACGGCCGCGCAGAGCGCGGCCGTCGGTTCGAAGCTGGATCGACAGATCAGCGCGCGTAGCGCTTCTGGAACTTGTCGATACGGCCCGAGGTGTCGATGACCTTGTGCTTGCCCGTGTAGAACGGGTGCGAAGCAGAGGAAATTTCAACCTTCACCAGCGGGTAGTCGTTGCCGTCTTCCCACTTGATGGTTTCCTTCGTCGCCATGGTCGAGCGGGTCAGGATCTTGAAATCGGAGGTGACGTCATGGAAGACGACGTCGCGGTAGTTCGGATGGATATCGGCCTTCATGGGCTCACACCGTAAATGGGCTGGTGGTCAAGAGCGGCATTATAAGCACCGGTTGCCGCCGGGGGCAACCGGTGCCGGTCAATCGGCTTCAGTCCGCGCCCAGGGCCTGGCGCACCAGGGCCTCGAAACGCTGCTGGTCGTAGGCCATCAGCAGATCGCAGTTGTCCGGCTGGCCGGTCTGGCGGTTCCAGTCGACGATGGTGGCGCCGCGGCTGAACGTGCCGTTCAGCTCCACGTTCAGCGGCCGCGATTCGACCTGCAGCTGCCCTTCCGGGTTCAGCGCCCAGGCCATGGCGACCGCATCGGCGGTGTACCAGCGGCCGCCCTTGCTGTCTTCGGACAGGCCACGGGTCTTGCGCGAGATCAGCTCGTAGAAGCGGGCGCGATCGGAGTCGGCCTGCAGCCACTTCTCGGCTTCTTCCAGCGGCAGGCCGTGGGCGACGGTGGCCTCCCAGTCCGACACCAGCAGGTGCTTGAACGAGGTAAACACCACATGCGCCGCTTCCGGATCGAAGGCGATGTTGAATTCGGCCGCCGGGGTGATGTTGCCGTGGCAGGTGACCGCCCCGCCCATCACCACGATGCGCTTGATGCGCTGGGGCAGGGTCGGGTCCAGCTTCAATGCCAGCGCCAGGTTGGTCAGCGGGCCAAGCATCACCAGCATCAGTTCGCCGGCATGCTCGTGCGACAGGCGCAGGATGGCCAGCGCAGCGTGCTCGGCCTCAGCCTGGCGGCTCGGCGGCGGCAGGTCCACGTCGCCGTAACCATCACGGCCGTGCACATGGGCAGCGTCGACGGAGGGATGCAGCAGCGGATCCGGGCTTCCGGCAAACACCGGCACGTCGGCGCGGCCGACGATGTCGCAGAGCTTGAGGGCGTTGCGGACGGTGTACTGCAGGCCGACATTGCCGGCGGCGATGGTCAGGGCGACCACGTCATGCCGTTCATCGGCAAAGGCCATCAGCAGGGCCAGGGCGTCGTCCACACCGGGGTCGGTGTCGATCAACAGGGGGATCTTGTGGGTCATCGTTGCCGTCTTCAGATCGGCAACGAAGTGTGGACCGGGATGATGACCGTTGCAAGTACGGGTGTGGGGGTTCTGGCAGGGCTGCGCCCTGCACCCGCCGAGGCAGGAGCAACGGCAAGAGCAAAAGCTGGCTATCCGTGGGATGGCGGGGTGGGTCCGATGGCGGGGGACGGCGTGAATACGTCCATGTAGCCTCGGTCGCGCCATCCATGGCGCTCACGCCCCCGCCACCGGACCCACCCCGCCTTCGACAATTTCCCGCGGTCTGTCGGAACGGCGTTCTGCTCTGGTAGGTGTCGACCTTGGTCGACACATCCACGGATTGATCGAATCGGCTCTCTGTAGAGTCGAGCCATGCTCGACTCACGCGCGCAGCGTGCAGTAGATCCACGCCATGCGTGGATGAGCGTCCCGGGGATGGGGTCGGAGCCCTTTGCTGTGCAAAGGGCTCTGACCCCGCCGCTTACGCCGAGGCGTAGCGCACGGCGGTGCCGATCCAGCGCTGCACCACGCGGTCGGCCAGCGCGGGCTGCTGGTCCAGCAGGCGCTCGGCCAGGTCATGCACGCCAGGCAGCAGGCCGGCGTCGCGCGCGAGATCAGCAATGCGGAAACCGGCCAGGCCGGTCTGGCGGGTGCCCAGCAGTTCACCCGGGCCACGCAGCTCCAGATCCTTCTCGGCGATGACGAAACCATCGTTGGTTTCGCGCATGGTCTGCAGGCGCTCGCGCGCCATCTGCGAGAGCGGTGCCTGGTACAGCAGCACGCAGCGCGACACGGCCGAACCACGGCCCACGCGGCCACGCAGCTGGTGCAGCTGCGCCAGGCCGAGGCGTTCGGCGTTCTCGATCACCATCAGCGAGGCATTCGGTACGTCCACGCCCACTTCAATCACGGTGGTCGCCACCAGCAGGTCGATCTCACCGGCCTTGAACGCCACCATCGTCGCCAGCTTCTCGGCGGCCTTCAGGCGGCCATGCACCAGCCCGACGCGCACGCCCGGCAGCAGCGCCTGCAGCGACTCGTAGGTGGCCTGTGCCGGGGTGGCGTCGAGCTCTTCGCTTTCCTCGATGAGCGTGCACACCCAGTACACCTGCCGCCCTTCCTGGCAGGCCAGCGCGATGCGCTCGATCAGTTCGGGACGGCGGTCGTTGTTGAGTGCCACGGTCTGCACCGGGGTGCGACCTGGCGGCAGTTCGTCGATGGCCGAGACATCCAGGTCGGCGTACTCGGACATCGCCAGCGTGCGCGGAATCGGCGTGGCGGTCATCACCAGCTGGTGCGGCACGCTGTTGCCGCCCGCGCCCTTGTCGCGCAGCGCCAAGCGCTGGTGCACGCCGAAGCGGTGCTGTTCGTCGACGATGGCCAGGGCCAGATCCTGGAACACCACCGCCTCCTGCATCAGCGCGTGGGTACCGACCACCACCTGCGCTTCGCCGTTGGCGACCTGTTCCATCACCTTGGCGCGCGCCTTGCCGGTGACCTTGCCGGCCAGCCAGGCGATACGCACGCCGAGCGGTTCCAGCCAGCCGCGCAGATTGTTGAGATGCTGCTCGGCCAGCAGTTCGGTGGGGGCGGCCAATGCGACCTGCTTGCCCTGCTCCACCGCCAGCATCGCGGCCAGTGCGGCCACCACGGTCTTGCCGGAGCCGACATCGCCCTGCACCAGCCGCAGCATCGGGCTGGGGCGCGCGAGGTCTTCACGGATCTGCTTGAACACGCGCGCCTGTGCGCCGGTCAGGGCGAACGGCAGCTGCTTCAGCAGCGCCCTGGCCAGCTTGCCGGGGCCGGCCAGCGGCGGCGCATGGTGCGCCTGCAAGGCAATGCGCTGGCGACGCAGGCTGAGGTGATGGGCCAGCAGTTCTTCCATCGCCAGGCGACGCTGCGCCGGGTGGGTACCTGCTGCCAAGGCGGCCAGATCGGCATCCGGCGGTGGCCGGTGCACGGTCAGCAGCGCGCTGCGCAGCGACGGCAGGCCGAGGCCATCCAGCCAGCCGCTGGGCAGCAGTTCCAGCGTGCTTTCCTCGGGCAGGCGATCCAGGGCCTGGCCGATCAGCTTGCGCATCGTCATCGGGCCCACGCCTTCGACGGTGGGATACACCGGGTCGAGGCGGTCGCCGAGTTCGGGATCGTCGTTGCGGCCCAGCACCTGGTAGCTGGGATGGACGATTTCCAGGCCGAGATGGCCGGGTTTGGGGGTGCCGAAGCAGCGCAGCCGGTTGCCGACCGCGAACTGGCCGACCTGCTGCTGGCGGAAATGGAAGAAGCGCAGCACCAGGGTGCCCTGCCCTTCGTCTTCCATCGCCACTTTCAGCATCGGCCGGTAGCGCATGCCGCGCTCGACCGCGACCACCCGCCCTTCCACCTGCGCCGGCACGCCGTTGCGCAGGTCTTCGATGCGGGTCAGCCGGGTCCGGTCTTCATAGC
This sequence comes from Stenotrophomonas sp. S4, assembly GCF_054187805.2. NCBI lineage: Bacteria > Pseudomonadati > Pseudomonadota > Gammaproteobacteria > Lysobacterales > Lysobacteraceae > Stenotrophomonas > Stenotrophomonas sp. S4. Next base: position 3,837,004 of record NZ_CM196188.1, read on the forward strand.
GCAGCGGCAGATGAAGCCAGAGATCCTGCAGGGTGGCCAGGCCACGCGCCTGCAGTTTGGCGGCCACGGCCGGGCCCACGCCCGCAAGCATCGCCAGGGATGCTTCGCCGGACGGTGACAGGACCGGGGTGACCGCCGCCTTGCGTGCCACGTGGCGGTCAGTCGATGACCATCACCGCGTCGACCTCGAAGTTGGCGCCCTTCGGCAGGCCGGAGACTTCGATGGTGGAACGGGCCGGGTACGGGGCCTGGAAGTAGTCCTGCATGACCGCGTTGACCTTGGCGAACTCGCCCAGGTCGGTCAGGTACAGGCCCAGGCGCACGACCTTGTCCAGCGAGCCGCCGGCGGCTTCGGCCACGGCCTTGAGGTTGTCGAAGGCGCGACGGGCCTGCGCTTCGACGTCGCCGGCGCCGACGATGTCGCCGGTGGCCGGGTCGAGCGGGATCTGGCCGGAGAAGTACACGGTGTTGCCGGCGCGCACGGCCTGCGAGTACGGGCCGATGGCGGCGGGGGCCTTTTCGGTGTTGATGATCTGGCGGGACATGGGTCGCTCCGGTGCTTGGGGGAAAACAGAGCGGTGATTGTACCGGGTGGGGGCGGTATCGGCTGGGGTCGGATCCGTTTCCCGGCGGGAAACGGCTCTGCCCCCGCACGGTGATGGTAGTGCCGGCCGTTGGCCGGCAACTCCATGAACGTTTGCCGACATCGCGAGGTTGCCGGCCAGCGGCCGGCACTACCGGGAACATCCACGCATGGCGTGGATCTACTGGCGGCGTACCGATTGCACGACCGACAGGCGGCGCAGGCGGCGCATCACTTCGGCCAGGTGGTTGCGGTCGCGTACCTGGATGTTGAACGCCAGCACGGCGGCGTTGAAGTCGCGGTCCAGGTAGTCCACGCGCTCGATGTTGGAGTGGCTCTGCGCGATGGCGGCGGCCAGCTGTGCCAGCACGCCGGTGCCGTTCTCCACTTCCACCACCAGCGAGGTGTCGTAGTCGCCGGAAACGGTGGTGTCCCAGCCGATCGGCACCCAGCGCTCGGGCGACTTGCGCAGCTCGGCCAGGTTCGGGCAGTCCATGCGATGCACCACGATGCCCTTGCCGGCGGTGTGGTATCCCATGATCTCGTCGCCCGGAATCGGCTGGCAGCAGCCGGCGAAGGTGACCACGCCACGCTCGCTGCCGTTGATCAGGATCTTTTCCTGCGAGTGGTGGCGCGAATGCGGGCCGCCCCGCAGTTCGGCGTAGGCCATCAGCGCCTGCGCGGCCTGGGTCGGCATCCAGTTGCCCAGTGCGACCTCGGCCAGCAGCGCCTCCAGGCGCGGGAAGCGGTGTTCGGCCAGGAACGCATCCAGGCGCCCCTTCGGCAGCCGCTCCAGCGACGAATCCATTGCTTCCAGCGCACGGTCGAGCATGCGGTGGCCCAGCTGCACGGCGTCTTCGTGCTCCAGCTGCTTGAGCTGGTGGCGGATGGCGGTGCGTGCCTTGCTGGTGACCACGAATTCCAGCCACTGCGGTTTCGGCGTGGCCGAGCGCGCGGTGATGATCTCCACCGACTGGCCCGACACCAGCTTGGTGCGCAGTGGCACCAGTTTCTTGTCCACGCGCGAAGCCACCGCCATGTTGCCGACGTCGGTGTGCACGGCGTAGGCGAAGTCCAGCGCGGTGGAGTTGCGCGGTAGGGCGAGGATCTTGCCCTTCGGGGTGAACAGGTAGACCTCGTCCGGGAACAGGTCGACCTTGACGTTGTCGAGGAACTCAAGCGAGGAACCGGCGGCGCGCTGCGAGTCGATCAGCTCGACGATCCAGGCGTGGGCGCGGCTCTGTGCACTGTTGGGCGAATCGCCACCGAACTTGTAGGTCCAGTGCGCGGCCACGCCGCGTTCGGCGATCAGGTCCATTTCCTCGGTACGGATCTGCACTTCGATCGGCGAGCCATACGGCCCGAACAGCACGGTGTGCAGCGACTGGTAGCCGTTGGCCTTGGGAATGGCGATGAAATCGCGGAAGCGCCCATCCAGCGGCTTGAAGGTGGCGTGCACCGAACCCAGCGCGTGGTAGCAGCTGGGCACGCTGCGCACGACCAGGCGGAAGCCGAACACATCCATCACCTGGTCGAAGGATTTGTTCTCGTCGCGCATCTTGTTGTAGATGCTCCACGGGGTCTTGATGCGGCTGATCAGCCGATGCTCGATCCCCTCCTTGGCCAGGCGCTGCGACAGCTGCACTTCCACCTGTGCCATCGCTTCGCGGCGCACCACCGGCTGGCTGCGGATGTGTTTTTCGATGATGGCGTGGCGCCACGGGTACAGCGCCTTGAATCCCAGATTCTGCAGCTCGCTCTTGACTAGGCTCATGCCCAGGCGCTGGGCGATGGGCGCGTATATCTCCAGCGTTTCGCGGGCGATGCGGCCGCGTGCTTCGCGGCTCTGCGCGCCCAGCGTGCGCATGTTGTGCAGGCGATCGGCCAGCTTGATCATGATCACGCGCAGGTCGCGCGACATCGCCAGCAGCATCTTGCGGAAGCTCTCGGCGGCAGCCTCCTGGCGGTCGCGGAACTTCAGCTTGTCCAGCTTGGTGACGCCGTCGACCAGTTCGGCCACGGCTTCGCCGAACTCGGCGGCCAGCGCCTCACGGGTCAGCGGGGTGTCTTCGATGGTGTCGTGCAGGATCGCGGCGATCAGCGCTTCCACGTCCAGGCCGAGCTCGGCCAGCACCTGGGCCACGGCCACCGGATGGGTGATATAGGGCTCGCCCGACTTGCGCGTCTGCCCAGCGTGCGCGGAGGCTCCGACTTCCCAGGCACGGCGCAACAGCGGCAGCTGTTCCGGCGGCAGGTAATGGGCGGCGCGTTCAAGCTGGAGGACGTAGTCGGGTACGGCGGCAGTGGGGGCTGCGGCGACCTTGGCAGTGGGGCCTGGGTTCATGCCCGCAGCCTATTCCAGCGCGACGTTTACGGCAAATCCTGAATGCGAAACAGCCCGCACGGGGCGGGCTGTTTGGCACATCCAACGATTACGTTGATCGATGCGATCAATCGTCGTTCTTGGACATGTCTTCGTCGGCGACCACTTCCGCGGCGGCCCACTCCAGCGCTTCGCGCTCGGCGCGCTCACGCTCGGCCTTCTCGACTTCGTCGATCAGCGCGTTGTCGATCTTGCGGGCGGCGATTTCGCGCAGCGCCAGCACGGTCGGCTTGTCCTCGGTCTCGCTGTTGTCCAGCGTGGCCTGCACGCCGTTGGCGAGCTGGCGGGCACGCTTGGAAGCCATCATGACCAGTTCGAAACGGTTGTTAACGACTTCCAGGCAATCTTCTACGGTGATGCGGGCCATACGGGCTCCCGGCGACCGGTCGGCCGCTCAGTCGAATGAGGGAAAGGGGACGGAGTGTACTGGCAGGGGCTGGACAAAATCAAGCCAACCCCTACCCGATTCTTTTGGAATCAGTCAGTTGCGCCCGGATCGGGGGTCAACAGGGCCTGGATCAGGCCGGCGTGGCGGACCTTCTGGGCCTCCCGGCGCAGGCGGCTGGCGGTGAAGATGGCGCACAGCTCGTCCACCGCGGTGTCGAACACCTCGTTGACGATGACGTAGTCGAACTCGTTGAAGTGCAGCATCTCATCGCGGGCCGCGCCCAGGCGCTGGGCGATGACCGCCTCGCTGTCCTGGCCGCGCTTGCGCATGCGGTCCTGCAGGGCCTGCTTGGACGGCGGCAGGATGAACACGGTGACCGTGCCCGGCACCAGCTGGCGCACCTGCTGCGCGCCCTGCCAGTCGATCTCCAGCAGCACGTCCTGGCCGGCGGCCAGCTGCGGTTCCACCGACTGGCGGGCGGTGCCCTTCCAGTCGCCGTGCACCCAGGCATGCTCGAAGAAGTCGCCAGCGGCGATCATTTCCTCGAACTTTTCCGCAGAGACGAAATGGTAGTGCTGGCCGTTCACCTCACCCGGGCGCATCGCGCGCGAGGTGAAGGAGATCGACAGGGCGATCTGCGGGTCACGCGCCAGGGTGGCATTGACGATGCTGCTCTTGCCGGCACCGGACGGGGCGGCGACGATGTACAGCGTGCCGCGCGCAACGGCGTCCGACGGCTTCGACGGGGCGCTCATGCGGGGGATCCAACGGGTTGATTTCGCAAGATTTTTCCTCGATGTTCCAGATCCGGCGCGGAGGATCGCGCCAGGACGGCGGGGGCTGCGCGGAACATCCTGGAACCAGGCCCGGCAGACGCTTCCCCGGGGGGCGGGCACGCAACTTTACCAGAGCGGCCCGGTTGCGCGCCCGTCCGGCAGGCGCCGGGCCTTGTGCCACATGGGCATCCGGGGGCCTGTGCTATAACCGGGCCGTACCCAACGACAGCCCGGAGGCCTGCGCCTCCCCGCCATCCCAGGAGAACGGCATGCCATCGATGAGCCGCCGCCAGTTCCTGAAAGTGACCGGGACAACCCTGGTCGGCTCCAGCCTGGCATTGATGGGCTTCGCGCCCGGCATCGCGCTCGCGGAGGTCAGGCAGTACAAGCTGACCCGCGCGACCGAGACCCGCAACACCTGTACGTACTGTTCGGTGGCCTGCGGCATCCTGATGTACAGCCTCGGCGACGGTGCCAAGAATGCCGAGCCGAGCATCTTCCATATCGAGGGCGACCCGGACCACCCGGTCAACCGCGGCACGCTGTGCCCGAAGGGTGCCGGCCTGGCCGACATCATCCACAGCAAGTCGCGCCTGCTCTACCCCGAGTACCGCGCACCGGGCTCGAACGAGTGGAAGCGGCTGAGCTGGGACGATGCGCTGGACCGCATCGCGCGGCTGATGAAGGAAGACCGCGATGCCAACTTCGTGCAGAAGAACGAGGCCGGGCAGACGGTCAACCGCTGGCTGACCACCGGCATGCTGGCCGCCTCGGCCACCAGCAATGAAACCGCGGTGCTGACCCACAAGGTCGTGCGCTCCCTTGGCATGTTGGCATTCGACAACCAGGCACGTGTCTGACACGGCCCGACGGTGGCAGGTCTTGCCCCGACGCTAGGCCGTGGTGCGATGACGAATCACTGGGTCGACATCAAGAATGCCGACCTGATCCTGATCATGGGTGGCAATGCCGCCGAGGCGCATCCGTGCGGGTTCAAATGGGTGACCGAGGCCAAGGCACACAACAAGGCCCGGCTGATCGTGGTCGATCCGCGCTTCAACCGCTCGGCCGCCGTGGCCGACGTGTACGCGCCGATCCGTACCGGCACCGACATCGTGTTCCTGGGCGGCCTGATCAACTACCTGTTGACCGAGGACCGCATCCAGCACGAGTACGTGCTGAACTACACCGACATGTCGTTCCTGGTGAAGGACGAATTCGCCTTCAAGGACGGCCTGTATTCGGGCTACAACGAGGAGAAGCGCAGCTACGACCGCTCCAGCTGGGACTACGCGTACGGTGACGATGGCTTCGTGCGCAGCGACCCGACGCTGAAGGACCCGCGCTGCGTCTACAACCTGCTCAAGCAGCACTACGCGCGCTACACCGTGGAGATGGTCGAACGCATCTGCGGCACGCCGGCCAACAGCATCCGACAGGTGTGGGAGATGATCGCGTCCACCGCCGGCAAGGACAAGGCGATGACCATCCTGTACGCGCTGGGCTGGACGCAGCACTCGATCGGCGCACAGAACGTGCGCGCCGGCACCATGGTGCAGCTGCTGCTGGGCAACATCGGCGTGGCCGGTGGTGGCATGAACGCGCTGCGCGGGCATTCCAACATCCAGGGCCTGACCGACATCGGCCTGATGTCGGACCTGCTGCCCGGCTACCTGACCCTGCCGAAACAGGACGAGCAGGACTACGACGCCTACATCGCCAAGCGCACGCAGAAGCCGCTGCGCGCCAACCAGATGTCGTTCTGGCAGAACTACCCGAAGTTCCACGTCAGCCTGATGAAGTCGTGGTGGGGCGACGCCGCCACCGCCGACAACAACTGGTGCTTCGACCACCTGCCCAAGCTCGACAAGCCGTACGACATGCTGCAGGCGTACGAACTGATGAACGAGGGGAAGATCCATGGCTACATCTGCCAGGGTTTCAACCCGCTGGCTTCGGCGCCGAACAAGGGCAAGCTGATCAGTGCGTTCTCCAAGCTGAAGTTCATGGTCAGCATGGACCCGCTGGAAACCGAGACGATTGCCTTCTGGCAGAACCATGGCGCGCTGAACGACGTCGACCCGAGCACGATCCAGACCGAAGTATTCCGCCTGCCGACCACCTCCTTCGCCGAGGAGAACGGCGCGGTGGTGAATTCCTCGCGCTGGCTGCAGTGGCACTGGAAGGGGGCCAATCCGCCGGGTGAAGCGCGCAGCGACATCGAGATCATGTCCGAGCTGTTCCATCGCATCAAGGCGATGTACGAGAAGGATGGCGGTGCATGGTGGGAGCCGGTGCGCGACCTGGCCTGGGAGTACTCCAACCCGGAACTGCCGACGCCGGAAGAACTGGCGATGGAATACAACGGCAAGGCGCTGGCCGACGTGTTCGATCCGAAGGACCCGACCAAGCTGGTGCGCAAGGCTGGCGAGCAGCTGGCCGCATTCGGCGACCTGCGCGACGACGGCAGCACGTCCTCCGGCTGCTGGATCTACATCGGCGCCTGGGGCCCGACCGGCAACATGATGGCGCGGCGTGACAACAGCGACCCCACCGGCATCGGCAACACGCTGGGCTGGGCCTGGGCGTGGCCGGCCAACCGCCGCGTGATGTACAACCGCGCGTCGTGCGACGTGGCTGGCCAACCATTCGATCCGCGCCGCACGCTGCTGGCCTGGAACGGCAAGAACTGGGGCAGCGTGGACGTGCCGGACTTCAAGGCCGACGAAGATCCCGCCGGCGGCATGGGCCCGTTCATCATGAATCCGGAAGGCATCGCCCGCTTCTTCGCCAAGGCCGGCATGGCCGAGGGACCGTTCCCGGAGCACTACGAACCGTTCGACACCCCGCTGCGCAGCAACCCGCTCAGCCCGGGGCAGGCACTGACGCTGAACAACCCGGCGGCACGCGTGTTCGCCAGCGATCGCGCACAGATCGGCTCCCCGGACGAGTTCCCGCATGTGGCCACCACCTACCGCCTGACCGAGCATTTCCACTTCTGGACCAAGCACGGCAAGCTCAACGCGATCATCCAGCCCGAGCAGTTCGTCGAGATCGGCGCGGCCCTGGCCGACGAGCTGGGCATCAACAACGGCAGCCGCGTGCGGGTCAGTTCCAAGCGCGGGCATATCGAAGCGGTGGCGATGGTGACCAAGCGCATCAAGGCCCTGCAGATCGATGGCCGGACCGTGCACCAGGTGGGCGTGCCGATCCACTGGGGCTTCCTGGGTGCGGCCAAGCCCGGATACATCGCCAATACGCTGACCAACGCCATCGGTGACGGCAACTCGCAGACCCCCGAATCGAAGTGCATCCTGGTCAAGGTCGAGAAGGTGTAGGAGACACGCCATGTCACTGCAATCCCTGGACATCATCCGCCGCTCGGCCACCACCACGCCCTCGCCGGAGGCGCGCGGTGCGCACACCGGCCAGGTCGCCAAGCTGATCGATGTGAGCAAGTGCATCGGCTGCAAGGCCTGCCAGGTCGCCTGCATGGAATGGAACGACCTGCGCGACGAGGTCGGCAGCTGCGTCGGCAGCTATGACAACCCGCCCGACCTGAGCGAACAGTCGTGGACGGTGATGAAGTTCCGCGAGTACGAGGACGAGAAGGGCAAGCTGGAGTGGCTGATCCGCAAGGAAGGCTGCATGCACTGCAGCGACCCGGGCTGCCTGAAGGCCTGCCCGTCGCCGGGCGCGATCATCCAGTACGCCAACGGCATCGTCGACTTCCAGGAAGAGAACTGCATCGGCTGCGGCTACTGCGTGACCGGCTGCCCGTTCGACGTGCCGCGCATCTCCAAGAAGGACCACAAGGCCTACAAGTGCACGCTGTGTTCGGACCGGGTGGCGGTGGGCCAGGAACCGGCCTGCGTGAAGACCTGCCCGACCGGTGCGATCACCTTCGGCAGCAAGCAGGCGATGACCGAGCATGCCGCCGGCCGCGTGGAGGACCTGAAATCGCGTGGCTACGAGAACGCCGGCCTGTATGACCCGCAGGGTGTGGGCGGCACCCACGTGATGTACGTGCTGCAGCATGTGGACAAGCCCGAGCTGTACGCCGACCTGCCCAAGGACCCGCGTATCAGCCCGATGGTGGAAGTCTGGAAGGGCGTGGCCAAGCCGCTGGGCGTGCTTGCAATTGCCGCTACCGCCTTCGCCGGCTTCCTGCATTACATCGGCATCGGCCGCAACACGGTCAATGACGAGGAAGAAGAGGAAGCCGAGCACGAGGCGAAGAAGATCGAAGAGGAGCAGCGGCCATGAAGTACGCCCCGCACCCGCGGCAGATCATCCGCTACCGCGCGCCGACCCGCATCAATCATTGGATCGTGGCGATCTGCTTCGTGCTGACGGCACTGTCCGGGTTGGCGTTGTTCCACCCTGCCCTGTTCCCGTTGACCCAGCTGTTCGGCGGCGGACCATGGACGCGCATCCTGCATCCGTTCATCGGCCTGGCCATGGTGGTGGGTTTTGCGCTGCTGGCTTTCCGTATGTGGCGCGACAATCTGCCGACCGCCGACGATGGCAAGTGGATGCGCGGCATGCGCGATGTGCTGCGCAACGAGGATGAGAAGCTGCCGCCGGTGGGCCGCTTCAATGCCGGCCAGAAACTGCTGTTCTGGGCCATCATTGGTTGCCTGTCGGCGCTGCTGCTGACCGGCTTCGTGATCTGGCGGCAGTACTTCAGCCACTTCTTCCCGATCGGGGTGATCCGCTTCTCGGTGCTCGCCCATGCGTTGTTCGGCTGGGTGCTGGTGTGCGCGATCGTGGTGCACATCTATGCAGCGATCTGGATCAAGGGCTCGGTGCGGGCGATGACCCAGGGCAAGGTGACCTACGGGTGGGCGTACAAGCACCACCGGCAGTGGTTCCGGGACATCCTGCGCGGACGGCGGGAACAGGGGTAGCGGCAGGGCCTGCGGCCCTGCACCCGCAGAAGCAACGTCAACGTCAACGTCAACGTCAAAGACAGGTCTCCTGCGAGATGGCGGGGTGGGTCCGGTTGCGGGGGACGCCGTAAACCCGTCCATGGGGGCTTGGCCGCGGCATCCATGCCGCGGACACCCCCGCAACCGGACCCACCCCGCCTTCGACAGTTTCCCGCTGCTGTTGGTGGGTGTCGACCTTGGTCGACACGATGAACACGGCAACAACCGAATCCGTTTTTTGTAGAGTCGAGCCATGCTCGACTGCTTTACCTGGAACACGCTGGACGCCAGCGACGACAACGGCGAGGATGGAGGCTGGTTCTTCTGGCTGGCCCTGCATGGCGCAACGCATCCTTGAACCCGGTGAGATCGAGACGCTAGCCTCGCGCGACGTGCCGCGCATCATCCTGCCCGATACCGAGTCGCTGTTCGCCGCGCGCGCGGACCGGCTGCGCAGTCTGGCGGGAAACAGCGCCATCGGCGGTTACCTGCAGCTGCTGGCGGCACTGGCCGATGCGCAGCAGGCGCTGCTGGAGGATCTGACACCGCAGCAGCGCGAGGAACTTCAGGCGCAGGCGCGGACGCAGCAGTCGAGTGCGGCGGCCGGCGCCGGCATGCCGTTGCGACCTGCCAATACGCTTCAGCTGGATGGGCGTTGGCGCGACTGGCTGCGCACGCTGTGCCGGCACTGCGCCGACGAGGCCAGGCTGCCGGCGGAAACCCGGCACGAACTCCTGCGCGTCGCCGCCGCCGAGGATGCCTGGTTGGATGCACAGGCCCACGCCGTGCTGGAACGCGATGACGCGCCCGCGGTCGACGCAGTCGCTGCGCTGCTGGTGATGAATGCATTGCAGGTGTACTGGACAGTGCTGGCGGCCAGCTTCCGCCCCACCGACCTGAAGCCGCTGGCCGATGCGCCGGGGCTATGCCCGCTGTGCGGCACGTTGCCGGTGACCAGCGTGGTGCAGGCTCGTCCGCCCTACGCCTCCTACCGCTACCTGTCGTGCTCGCTGTGCGCCTGCCAGTGGCACTACGTGCGCGTGCAGTGCAGCCAGTGTGGTGCCGCCGGCAAGGACATCGCCTACCGCGCCCTGGCCGATGCCGACGGCGATACCGGCCAGGCCGTGCGCGAGAGCGCGGTGCGCGCGGAAACCTGCGACCACTGCCACAGCTACCGCAAGATCCTGTATCTGGAAAAGGACCCGTCACTGGAACCGGTGGCTGATGACCTCGGCACACTGGCGCTGGACCTGCTGCTGGGCGAGGAAGGCTACGCGCGTGCCAGCCAGAATCCACTGCTGTGGCAATCCGACAGCGACTGACCGATGCCACGCACGCCCCGCACCCCGGCATCGGCCGCCGCCCTGCCTTCGCTGGACAAGCTGCTGCGCCTGCCGGCGCTGTCGGCACTGATCGAAGATCACGGTCGCAGCCGCGTCACCCTGCTGCTGCGTTCGCACCTGCAGGCGCTGCGTGAGCGCATCAGTGCCGCGCAGCTCTCCGCCGAGCAGTTGCATCAGGCCATTGAAGGCCCGGCTCTGGTCGCGGCGCTCGACGCCGCCCTTGCCGCCGATGCACGGCTGGACCTGCAGCCGATGTTCAACCTGACCGGCACCGTGCTGCATACCAATCTTGGCCGCGCGCTGTTGCCCGATGCTGCCGTGCAGGCGGTCACCCGCGCGATGACCGCGCCGGTCGATCTGGAATTCGACATCACCCGCGGCCGCCGCGGCGACCGCGATGCACGGGTCCAGGCGCTGGTCTGCGAGCTGACCGGCGCCGAAGCCGCCACCGTGGTCAACAACAATGCCGCGGCGGTGCTGCTGCTGCTCAACAGCCTGGCCAACCGCCGCGAGGTGGTGGTATCGCGCGGCGAACTGGTGGAGATCGGCGGTGCCTTCCGTATTCCCGATGTGATGCGCAGTGCCGGCGCGCGGCTGCTGGAAGTGGGTACCACCAACCGCACTCATCCGGCCGACTTCGCCCATGCCATCGGCGCGCGCACCGCACTGCTGATGGAAGTGCATGCCAGCAACTACGCGATCACCGGCTTCACCGCCAAGGTCGACACGGCGGCAATGGCTGCCATCGCGCACGACCATGGCCTGCCGTTGGTGGTGGACCTGGGCAGCGGCAGCCTGTGTGACCTGGCGGCATTCGGCCTGCCACACGAGCCGACCGTGCAGGAAACACTGGCGGCCGGCGCCGATCTGGTCTCATTCAGCGGCGACAAGCTGCTGGGCGGGCCTCAGGCCGGCATCATCGCCGGTCGCGCCGATCTGATTGCACGTATCAACCGCAACCCGCTCAAGCGCGCGCTGCGCATGGACAAGATGGGCCTGGCCGCGCTGGAAGCGGTGCTGGCGCTGTACCGCGAAGCGGAGCTGCTGGCGAAACGGCTGCCGACCCTGCGCACCCTGTCGCGCACGCAGGATGACATGGATGTGCAGGCCCAGCGCCTGCTGCCGCCGATGCGGTCCGCGCTCGCCGCCGACTACGGTCTTGAACGGGCATCGATGCACAGCCAGATCGGCAGCGGTGCACAGCCACAGGCGCAGCTGGCCAGTGCCGGGCTGCGCATCACCACTGCGCACCGTGGCGGACTGGATCGCCTGGCCAAGCGCTTGCGTCAGCTGCCGCGCCCCGTGCTGGGGCGCATCGCCGATGACGCGCTGTGGCTGGACCTGCGCTGCCTGGAACCGGCCGACGAAGCGGACTTCCTCGCCCAATGGAGCACGCTGCAGGCATGATCGTCGGCACCGCCGGGCATATCGACCATGGCAAGACAAGCCTGGTGCGGGCACTGACCGGCATCGAAACCGATCGCCTGCAGGAAGAGCGCACGCGCGGCATATCGATCGAACTGGGCTATGCCTATGTCCCGGTGGAAAGCTCGGACGGCACAGGCCCCGCCGCGACGCTGGGTTTCGTCGATGTGCCGGGCCATGAGCGTTTCGTGCACACGATGGTGGCCGGCGCCACCGGCATCGATGTCGCCCTGCTGGTGATCGCCGCCGACGACGGCGTGATGCCGCAGACCCGCGAGCATCTGGCGATCCTGCAGTTGCTGGGCGTGGATCGCGGCGCGGTGGCGCTGACCAAGATCGACCGCGTGGACGCCGCGCGCATCGCCCGGGTCGAGATCGAGATCGCCGCGCTGCTGGCCGCGACGCCGCTGCAGGATTCCCCCGTATTCGCCTGCAACAGCACTTCAGCCGATGACGCAGGCATCAACGCCTTGCGCGCCCACCTGCACGCATGGGCCGCGGGCGATGCCAACGCGCGCCAGGCCACGCTACGCGGCGAGCTGTTCCGCATGCCCGTGGACCGCGTGTTCTCGTTGGCGGGCCACGGCACATTGGTGACCGGCGCGGTGCATGGCGGCGTCGCCACAGTGGGCGAGCACCTGCAACTGATGCCCGCCGCCACCGATGTCCGCGTGCGCAGCATCCACGCGCAGAACCAGCCCAGCGAACACGCCATGGCCGGGCAGCGCTGCGCGTTGAACCTGGCCGCCATCGCCCGCGACGAGATTCATCGTGGCGACTGGATTGCCGACCCGCGCGCGCTGCTGGCCACCACCCGCATCGATGTGCGCCTTCGGCTGTCCCCACGGGCAGCTCCACTGCGCGACTGGGCACCCCTGCACATCCATTGGGGCACGATGCACCGGCAGGCTCATGTGGTTCTGCTGGAGGACGACGATCACGGCAATGGGCAGCTCGTGCAGCTGGTGTTCGAGGCGCCGGTCTGTGCGATGTGTGGTGATCGCTTCATCGCCCGCGATTCCGCCGCGACCCACACGCTGGGCGGTGGCGTCGTGCTCGACCCGGACCCGCCACAGCGGCGTCGGCGCAGCCCGGCACGGCTCGCATGGCTTGGGGCGCTGGAGCAGCTGGCCGCAGGTGCGGGAATCGGCCCGCCGTTGCAGCAGGCTCCCTTCGGCATTGCGATGGCCGCGTTGCAGCGTTACTGCCGGCGCGCCGCCGGTCAGATCGATCTGCCTGCGGACGCACAGCGTATCGTCACCCGCGATGACACGGTGATCATCCTCGCCTCGCACTGGCAGGCATTGCGCGAGCAGGTGATTGCCTCGCTGCGCGACTGGCACGAGCGACGCCCGGACGAACCCGGTGTCGACAGCGGCCGCCTGCGGCGCAGCACCCTGCCCGCACTGGCGAGCAACCTGTGGAATGCCCTGCTGCAGGACCTGCTGGCCGATGGCACGCTGCAGCGCGTGGGCGCCTGGTGGCGCCTGCCCGGCCATGACCATGCGCCACCGGAGCGCGAACGTCTTCTGCTGGAACGTGTGCTTCCGCAGCTGCACGCCGGTGGTTTCGATCCGCCGTGGGTGCGCACCCTGGCCGCCGACTTCGGCCTGGCCGAAGACGAGGTCCGCGCGATCCTGCGCCGGGCCGCAGCCCGCGGCGACCTGTTCCAGGTGGTGCCTGACCTGTTCTATGCACCGGCCCGCATCACCGAGCTCGCCGCGATCGTCGCGCAGCTGTCACAGGCCACCGGCACGGTGGATGCGGCGGCCTTCCGCGATGCCATCGGCCTGGGCCGCAAACGCAGCATCCAGATCTTGGAGTTCTTCAATCGCGTTGGCTACACTCGACGCGTCGGTGACCAGCATCGTCCGCGCGGCGACCTGCAGTGGAACGCAGCGCGCGACTGAGCCCACCGGTACCGCCGTACTTTCGGAAGGCATGCGCATCCGGGCATGCGGCTGGGCTTCAAACCCAGTAGGGGGCGTCGATCGTTCCCTGGTAGGTTCGACTCCTGCTGCCTTCCGCCATTCGTGTTTCCGCAGGAGATGTCGGCATGGCCACGCACGCGCAGTCCCCCGCTCCTTCAACGGCCGATGCCCCGCAACGACTGACCTCGCTGGCCCACGGTGGCGGCTGCGGCTGCAAGATCGCCCCGGGCGTGCTTTCCGAACTGCTGCGCGGCGTTCCAGCGCTTCCGGCACCGGCCGAACTGCTGGTCGGCCGTGAGACCAGCGACGACGCGGCGGTGTACCGCCTCGATGACCGACAGGCGATCGTCGCCACCACCGATTTCTTCATGCCGATCGTCGACGATCCGTTCGACTTCGGCCGCATCGCCGCCACCAATGCCTTGTCGGACCTGTACGCGATGGGCGCACGCCCGCTGTTCGCACTGGCCATCGTCGGCATGCCGATCAATACGCTGCCGCAGGACACCATCCGCGGCATCCTGCAGGGCGGCGAACGCGCCTGCGCCGATGCCGGCATCGTGGTGGCTGGTGGCCACAGCATCGATTCGGTGGAACCCATCTACGGCCTGGCCGCGATCGGCGTGCTCGATCCGCAGCGGCTCAAGCGCAATGCCGATGCCCGCGCCGGCGATGTGCTGGTGCTGGGCAAGCCGCTGGGCGTGGGCGTGTATTCGTCGGCGTTGAAGAAGGAAGTGCTGGACACCGACGGCTACCGGCAGATGATCGAGTCGACCACCCGCCTGAACAGCGTGGGCGTGCCCCTTGCCGCGCTGGAGGGCGTGCATGCGATGACCGACGTCACCGGCTTCGGCCTGCTCGGCCACCTGCTGGAAGTGTGCCGCGCCAGCGGCGTCGCTGCCGAGGTGGACAGTGCACAGGTACCGCTGCTGCCACAGGCGCTGGAGCTGCTGCAGCGCGGCTGCGTGACTGGCGCCTCCAACCGCAACTGGGCCTCGTATGGCACCGAGGTGCGCTTCGCCGAGGGCTTGGCCGCCCACTGGCAGCCACTGCTGACCGACCCGCAGACCAGCGGCGGCCTGCTGGTGTCCTGTGCCCAGGAAGCGGTGGATGCGGTGCTCGCCTGCTTCCACGACGCCGGGTTCGGCCAGGCGGCCGTGGTGGGGCGGTTGGGCGAGGGAGCGGCGGGCGTCAACGTGCGCTGATGCGCTGAAACGACAAGGGCGCCCGAAGGCGCCCCTGCTGTATCGCCGGATGCAACATCACTCGATGTTCTGCACCTGTTCGCGGATCTGGTCGATCAGCACCTTCAGCTCCACCGCGGTATTGGACGTACGGCTGTCCACCGACTTCGACCCCAGCGTATTGGCTTCGCGGTTGAACTCCTGCAGCAGGAAGTCCAGGCGGCGGCCGACCGGCTCGCGCTGCTTGAGCACGCGGCGGATCTCGACGATGTGGCTGCCGAGGCGATCCAGTTCCTCATCCACGTCCAGCTTCTGCAGCCACAGCACCAGCTCCTGCTCGGCGCGGCCGGGGTCGACCGGGTGCGGCAGGTCAGCCAGGCGTGCGGCCAGCTTGGCGCGCTGGCCGTCGCGAATGGCCGGAATCAAGGTGCGCACTTCGGTGGCGATGCGTTCGATGCCGTCCACGCGTTCGCTGATGGCAGCCGACAACTTGCCGCCTTCGCGCTCACGGGCCTCGACGAAGCCGTCCAGTACCTGGTCCAGCAGGGCCAACGCCTCGACCTGCAGGGCGGCGGCATCCGTGGCCTCGCCGCGGGTCACGCCCGGCAACTGCAGCAGATCGGTGAAGCTGACCTGCAGGTTCGGGAAATCGGAGGTCAGGCGGTGGGCCAGGCGGCCCAGCTGGCCCAGCAGGGCCTCGTCCACCTGCAGGTTGGCGGCCGCTTCCGGCGCGCGCAGGCGCATCACCAGATCCAGCTTGCCGCGGCTCAGGCGCGCGGCGATACGCTCGCGCAGCTGCGGCTCGAGCGCCCGCAGTTCCTCGGGCAGGCGGGTGCCGACCTCCAGGAAGCGGTGGTTGACCGAGCGCAGCTCGCAGCCCAGCGTGCCCCACGGGGTGACCCGCTCGCCGCCGGCGTAGGCGGTCATGCTTCGAATCATGGATTGTGTCCGGTGCGTGCAAAGGGGGAATGGTACCCTAGCGCCCTCACCAGAGCCCCCTTGCCCGCCCCGTGAAGGCCGCGGGCGTGGCGGCGTACTCCCTCGCCATTACGGAACCCGCACCATGTCCGATTCCCGCCCCAGCGGCCGCCAGCCCGACCAGCTACGCCCGGTCGTCATCCAACGCGGCTTCACCCGCCACGCCGAAGGTTCGGTACTGGTCTGCTTCGGTGAAACCCGCGTGCTGTGCACCGCCAGCGTCGAGAACCGCGTGCCGGGCTTCCTGCGCGGCAAGGGCGAAGGCTGGGTGACCGCCGAGTACGGCATGCTGCCGCGCGCCACCCACACCCGCAGCGACCGCGAAGCGGCCCGTGGCAAGCAGGGCGGCCGCACGCTGGAGATCCAGCGCCTGATCGGCCGCAGCCTGCGTGCCTGCGTGGACCGCAACGCGCTGGGCGAGCGCACCATCACCCTCGACTGCGACGTGCTGCAGGCCGACGGCGGCACCCGCACCGCTGCCATCACCGGCGCCTACGTGGCGCTGGTCGATGCGGTGAACGTGCTGATGAAGCGTGGCGACATCAAGCGCAACCCGATCCTGGGCGCAGTGGCAGCGGTGTCGGTGGGCGTGTACCGCGGCACCCCGGTGCTGGACCTGGACTACGCCGAAGACAGCGACTGCGACACCGACATGAACGTGGTGATGAACGACGGTGGCGGCTTCATCGAACTGCAGGGCACCGCCGAAGGCCATGCCTTCCGTCGCGACGAGCTGGACGCGCTGCTGGGCCTGGCCGAAAAGGGCGTGCGCGAACTGCTGGACGCACAGCAGGCGGCGCTGTCGGTATGAACCGGCGCATCGCCCTGACCACCCTGGTGGTAGCCGACTATGACGAAGCCATCGCCTGGTACACCGGAAAGCTCGGCTTCGCGCTGCTGGAGGACATCGACCAGGGCCACAAGCGCTGGGTGGTGGTGGGGCCGACCGACGGCAGCGCTGCCGCCCTGCTGCTGGCCCGTGCCAGCGACGAGGAACAGCGCAGCCGCATCGGCAACCAGACCGGTGGCCGCGTCGCCTTCTTCCTCAACACCGACGACTTCCACCGCGACCACGCGGCGATGCTGGCCGCCGGGGTCGAGTTCCTGGAAGCGCCGCGCGAAGAACCCTATGCAACGGTCGCGGTGTTCCGCGACCTGTATGGCAACACCTGGGACCTGCTGGAGCCCCGTCAATGAAGAAACTGGTACTGGCCAGCCACAATGCCGGCAAGCTGGTGGAGATGCAGGAGATCCTCGCCGACCTGCCGCTGCAGATCACCTCGGCCGCCGAGCTGGGCCTGGGCGACGTGGAAGAGACCGGCCTGACCTTCGTCGAGAACGCGCTGCTGAAGGCGCGCGCGGCCTGCGAAGCGACCGGCCTGCCGGCGCTGGCCGATGATTCGGGCCTGATCGTCGATGCCCTCGGCGGTGCACCGGGCCTGTACAGCGCGCGTTATGCCGGCCACCCGACCAACGCCGCAGCCAACAATGCCAAGCTGCTGGAAGCGATGGCCGACATTCCCGATGGCCAGCGCGGCGCCCGCTTCTATG
Organism: Stenotrophomonas sp. S4; assembly: GCF_054187805.2. Classification (NCBI taxonomy): domain Bacteria; kingdom Pseudomonadati; phylum Pseudomonadota; class Gammaproteobacteria; order Lysobacterales; family Lysobacteraceae; genus Stenotrophomonas; species Stenotrophomonas sp. S4. The sequence goes on from NZ_CM196188.1 coordinate 3,854,477, forward strand.
CGGTGATCGTGCTGCTGCGCCACGCCACCGACCCGCAGCCTCTGATCTGCGAAGGCCGCTGGGAAGGGCAGATCATCCGCGAACTGCGCGGCACGAATGGTTTCGGCTACAACCCGGTGTTCCTGGACACCACCCACGGCCTGACCGCCGCGGAGATGGAGCCGGCCCTGAAGAACGCCATCAGCCACCGTGCCATTGCCCTGCAGCAGCTCAAGCAGCAGCTGGCGACGCTGTACTGACGCCACCCGATCGAACCAGGGAAGCCGGCCAGCGGCCGGCACTACCGAAGAAGCCCATGCCGCACGCCCACGACCACTGCAACCACCTGCCCGGCGAAGCCTGCTCCGCTGACCACGACAGCCCGCCGCGACTGGTGCCACCACCGCTGTCGTTGTACGTGCACCTGCCGTGGTGCGTGCGCAAATGCCCGTACTGCGATTTCAATTCGCACCAGGCCAAGGGCGAACTGCCGTTCGATGCCTACATCGATGCCCTGCTGCGCGACCTCGACCAGGACCTGCCGCTGGTCTGGGGCCGGGTGGTGCACAGCGTGTTCTTCGGTGGCGGTACCCCCAGCCTGTTCCCGCCGGAAGCGATCGACCGCTTCCTGCAGCAGGCCAGCGCACGCCTGCGCTTCGCACCCAACGCAGAAATCACCCTGGAAACCAACCCGGGCACCGCCGAGCATGGCCGTTTCGACCGCTACCGCGCGGCCGGCGTGAACCGCCTCAGCTTCGGCATCCAGAGTTTCGACGACGCCATGCTCAAGCGCCTGGGCCGCATCCACGACAGCGGCGAGGCCGAGCGCGCGGTGAAGATGGCGCAGGACGCGGGCTACGACAATTTCAACATCGACCTGATGTACGCGCTGCCGGAACAGACCCTGGCCGGTGCCGAGGCTGATCTGGAACGTGCGTTCGCGCTGCAGCCGGCGCATATCTCGCACTACCAGCTGACCCTGGAACCGAACACGGTGTTCTTCGCGCGGCCGCCGCAGGGTATTCCCGACGAAGACAACGCCTGGGACATGCAGGAACACTGCCAGGCGCTGCTGGCGCAGGCCGGCTTCGGCCAGTACGAGGTCAGCGCCTATGCGCGCCCCGGCCGGCAGAGCGCGCACAACCTGAACTACTGGCGTTTCGGCGATTACCTGGGCATCGGTGCCGGCGCACACGGCAAGATCAGCTCGGGCGCCGAGGAACACGTTCTGCGCCGCTGGAAGCTGAAGCACCCGCAGGCCTACCTGGACAGCGCCGGCACTCCGGCCTCGTTCGGTGGTGACGACGTGATCGCAGCAGAGCGCCTGCCGTTCGAGTACATGCTCAACCTGCTGCGCCTGCACGAAGGTTTCGGCCTGCGCGATTTCGAGTCGCGCACCGGGCTGCCACGCAGCGTGCTGGATGCCCCCCTGGCCGAGGCCGTTCAGCGCGGCTGGCTGGACGTGACGGATGGCCATGTGCAGCCGACCGAGCTGGGCCGCCGTTTCACCAACGATGTGGTGAGCCTGTTCCTGGAGGAATAAGGCTTCCGCCGTAGCCGGTAGTGCCGGCCGCTGGCCGGCATTACAGTGAAGACAGCGCTGCCGGCCAGCAGCGGGCACTACCGTTTATCCGTCGGCGCTGCCCAGCGAACGTGAGACACGTTCACCCTAAAGTAGCGCCGACTGCGGCCGACACGGTAGATTCACAGGATCGATCCGCGGGAATCCGGGTACCGCTCGCCGATGTCAGCTGTCTTTTCCATCACCTCTGCCGACAAAGCCCGCCTGGCCGCCAGCGACCTGCCACCGCGGGTGCGTGAGCTGCTGGGTGCGTTGATCGGCCTGTGCCGGCAAACGCTGGCCGCGCCCCTGATCCTGACCGTCGAAGCGCTGGAGCAGACGCTGCTGCACGACGCCGACCGCGCACGCAATCCGATGCAGCAGGCGGACCTGATGGCCCAGCGCGGCCAGCTGCACGCCTTCGCCGGCCACTTCGCCGACCGCATGCTTGATGCCGTGGCCGAGGCGCTGGTGGGCCTGCGCGCGCCGTCCACCGCCGCGGCGGCCCATGCTTCGCCGCCGCCGCTGCCGGGCATGCTCGGCCTGTCGCTGGTCGATGAGCATGAGGTGGATCGCGACCTGCTGCTGACCGAGATGATCCGGCGCGAGACGCTGCGTTCAACCAATACGCTGAACCTGCTGGGCCAGCGCCTGGGCGTGCTTGCAGCGGCGCCGGCGTTCGAGGCCGACACCCTGCCACTGGCACCACAGGCCCTGTGCGCGATGGTGCGCCGGATCGCCGAACAGGACGCGCTCGGCGTGGAGGTGCAGCTTGCGCTGTACCGCAGCTTCGAGCGGCAGGTGCTGGAACGCCTGGGCGATGTGCTGGACCGCGCCAATGCGCTGCTGGCCCAGCACGGCGTGCTGCCGGGCCTGGTCTACACCCCGTACCTGGCGCGCTCGTCGAGCACCCGGCGGATCATCACCCAGTCAGTGGGGGGCGGCCGCGCAACCCAGCCAGCCAAGCGTGCCGCCGCGCCGTTGACCGGCTGGAACGGCTCCGCTCCCGCCGGTTCCTGGTCGAACCTGGTGCAGGACGCCTTCAACGATGCGGTCGCCCCGGGTGCCGCAGCCCCGGGCGTGACCACGTCCACCGGCAGTGCGCTGCATGAACTGCTGCAACAGGCGCGCCACGCCACGGCGCCCCCCGCGGATGCCGCTGCCGTGCCCAGTGCAGCCGTCGATGCGGTCCTCGCGCGGCTGCAGGCCCAGTCCAGCGCGGCCACCGGCGTCGCCGACCTGCAGGCTGCGGTGGTCGCCCAGCTGCGCAGCGAGCACGGCGCGCAGGCCCAGCTGGGCAGCCACGACCGCGACAACCTCGACCTGCTGCGCATGCTGATGCAGCAGGTGCAGCAACAGCAGCGCCCCGACCCGGTGCCGGCCGCCCTGCTGGCGCGCCTGCAGGTACCGCTGGCGCGTGCGGCGATGGCCGACCCTGGCTTCTTCGTGCGCGACGAACACCCCGCACGCGAACTGCTCAACCAGATTGCCGAAGTCGGCGCCAACTGGCTGGGCGACGATGATGTGGACCCCCAGCTGCTGCAACGCATGGCGCAGAGCGTGCAGGGCCTGCTCGGCCAGGACGCGCGCTCGCCCGAGGCCTTCGCCACCGCCAACGAAGACGTGCAGCAGCACCAGCGCGCGGCGGCCCATCGCGCCGAATTGGCCGAGCGCCGCCACGTCGAGGCAGCACGCGGCAAGGAACGACTGGAACTGGCACGTCGCCAGGCCAATGCGCAGATCGACCAGTGCTGCGACGCACAGGAACCGCCACGCTTCGTGCAGACCCTGCTGCGCCAGGCCTGGGCCGATGCACTCACCCTCACCCGCCTGCGCCACGGCGACGATTCACCGCAGTGGCAGGAGCGCCTGCACCAGACCGAGCGCATCGCTGCGGTGACCGCGCAGGCCGTCGACGCGCCCGGTGGTACCGATACCTCGCTGGCCAGCGATGTGGAGTCCGCGCTGGTGCAGGTCGGCTATCACGCCGAAGAAGCAGCCGCCGTTGCCCGCCGCCTGGCCACGCCCGGTGGCGAGGACGAAAGCACCTCGCGTACTGAACTCAGTGCCCGGCTGAAGGCGCGTGCACGGTTGGGCGAACATGCCGCCAGCGGCGGCGGCAATGCGTCGCTGGCACCGCGCAGCAGTGCTGAAGAGGCCGCCTACCAGCAGCTGGCCACCCTGCCCTTCGGCAGCTGGTTCGACATCGACAGCGGTGACGGCACCCTGCGCCGGCAGCGCCTGTCCTGGTACAGCCTGCTGACCGGCCACGCCCTGTTCGTCAATCCGCGCGGGCAGAAGATCGCCGATACCGACCTCGACACGCTGGCCCGGCAGATCAGCGCCGGGCGCGCGCAGCTGGTCACCGAAGACAAGGGCCGGCTGGTCGATCGCGCGTGGCAGGCCAGCCTCGGTGCGCTGCGCGCGCTGGCCGGCGGCCGTTCCAGGGAGACCTCCGTTTGAACACCCAACCACCGCAGGACACGCGCCGCGCGCCGCGCCGCCAGGTCTCGGACCTGGTACCGGTCACCGACCAGATGCGCGAAAGCGTGGTGGGCCGGCTCGGCAATGTCTCCGAGACCGGCATGCTGATGCTGGCCAGCACGCCGCTGCGCGAGGATGCGCTGTACCAGTTCCGCTTCCCGTTGCCGATGGGCGACGGCCGCCACGAGGCCATCGACGTGGGCGTGCACCTGCTGTGGAGCGAACCGGCGCATGCGCCGGGCCAGAGCTGGACCGGCTTCCGTTTCCTCACCCTGTCACGCGAGCATCGGCAGCTGCTGCGCCAGTGGGTAGGCGAAGACAGCGACGAGGGGCCGGTTTCGACGGCCTGAGTGCCGGTTCCAGCACAGCGGTTTTTCCCGGTATGCGGCAGAATCTAGGGCCGTTTTCCGTGTCGAGCCACCGCAATGATCCAGCAAGACCCCGGCGCCCTGTATCCCGACCACCTGGCCGTGCTGTGCCGACGTGCCGAACAGGCGCTGGCCCGCGGCGGCTTCGATCACTTGGTGGTGCCCAGCGGCACCCTGCATTACCAGGTGTTCGACGATCGCGACTACCCGTATGCGGTCAATCCGCAGTTCAAGGCCTGGCTGCCGCTGACCCGCGTGCCCAACAGCTGGATCGTGTTCACCCCCGGCAAGCGCCCGGCGGTGATCTTCCACCAGCCCTTCGACTACTGGCACGTGGTGCCGGATGCGCCGAGCGGCTGGTGGGTGGACCACTTCGACATCCACATCATCCGCAAACCCGAAGACGCGCTGGCCCTGCTGCCGGCCGACCCGTCGCGCTGCGCGATCCTCGGCGAGCCGCAGAGCGCGCTGGGCAGCTACGTGCCGAACAACCCGGCACCGGTGGTGAACTACCTGGAATGGCACCGCGGCAGCAAGACGCCGTATGAAATCGCGCTGATGCGCCAGGCGCAGGTGCTGGGCGTGCGCGGCCACCGCGCCGCCGAAGCCGCGTTCCGCAACGGCGCCGACGAGTTCAACATCCACATGGCGTACTGCCAGGCGGTGGGCCAGGACGCCAACGAGCTGCCCTACGGCAACATCGTGGCGCTGAACGAACATGCCGCCGTGCTGCATTACACCGAGCTGGGCCGCAAGGCACCGCAGCCGCTGCGCAGCTTCCTGATCGATGCCGGCGCCAGCGCGCACGGCTATGCCAGCGACATCACCCGCACCTACGCCGCGCAGGGCCACGACGAATTCGCTGCGATGATCGCCGCCGTCGACGCCGCCCAGCAGCAGATGTGCGCAGCGGTGCGCCCGGGCTTCGACTACAAGCAGCTGCACGTGGACGCGCATCTTTCGCTGATGGGCGTGCTGAAGGACTTCGGCGTGATCAAGGTCTCGCCGCAGACGGCAGTGGAGACCGGCGTCAGCGCCGCATTCTTCCCGCACGGCATCGGCCACCTGATCGGCCTGCAGGTGCACGACGTGGCGGGTTTCGCAGCCAGCGACGAGGGTGGCCGCATCGAGCGCCCGGCGGGCCATCCATACCTGCGCCTGACCCGCGTACTGGAACCGGGCATGGTGGTGACCATCGAACCGGGCCTGTACTTCATCGACATGCTGTTGAACGAAGTGAAGGACGCCGGCCATGGCGATGCGATCAACTGGGACCGCGTGGACTTCTTCCGTCCGTATGGCGGCATCCGCATCGAAGACGAAGTGCTGTGCACCGAGGGCGAAGCGGACAACCTGACGCGGCCGGAGTTTGCGGCGGCCAACGGCTGAGCCCCTCGTGGTTGGCCGCTTGGAGCAAAAGCCGCGCTTGGCGGTGCGGGTGGGCCATGCAGGGGACGCTGCAAGTACGTCCCTGTAAGCTCGATGGCGCCATCCATGGCGCCAACGCCCCTGCATGGCCCACCCGCCCCACCTTTGACAGTTTCCTGCGCGCGTCCAACCACGGAAAAGAAAAAGGAAAAGCAAAAGCGGGTCGCTCGCTGCGCTCGCTCTGTGTCGACCAAGGTCGACACCTACCAACAGCCGCAGCAGCCAGTAGATCCACGCCATGCGTGGATGATTCATTCGATATCTGACAGATGTGCCGACCAACGGTCGGCACCCACCAACAGCCGCGTGAACCTGTCGAAGGCGGGGCACTGTGGGCTTGCGGGGTGTGAGCGGCATGGATGCCGCGACCAAGCCCCCATGGACGGGTTTACGGCGTCCCCGCAAACCCACAGTGCCCCGCCGTCTCACGGAATGCCCGCTGTTGCTGTTGCTCTGGCGTGTAGCAGGTGCAGGGCTGCAAGCCCTGCAGAAAAGCCCCTTACCCCGCCATCACCGCTTCGATCTCGTCGGCGCTGCGCGCCAGGCCTTCGGTCAGCACGCGATGGCCGTCATCGGTGATCAGCACGTCATCCTCGGTACGGATGCCGATACCGCGCCAGCGCGGTTCCACCGTCGTATCGTCCACGCCGACATACAGCCCCGGCTCGATGGTGAACGCCATGCCCGGCTCCAGCAGGCGCGAATCGCCCGCCAGGCGGTAATCGCCCACATCGTGTACGTCCAGCCCGATCCAGTGCCCGGTCTTGTGCCGGTAGAAACGCTGGTACTGGCCTTCGGACAGGTTCTTTTCCAGCGTACCCTTCAGCAGCCCCAGCCGCAGCAGGCCCTCGGTCAGGGTCTGCACCGCCGCCAGGTGGCCGGCCTCGTACGGCACGCCCGGCTTGGCCTGGGCCAGCGCCGCGGCCTGCGCATCGCCGACCAGGTCGTGCAGCGCGCGCTGCTCGGCACTGAAGCGGCCGTTCACCGGGAAGGTGCGGGTGATGTCGCTGGCATAGCCGCGATATTCCGCGCCGGCATCGATCAGCACCAGCTCGCCGTCGCGCGAACGTGCGTTGTTGTCGCGGTAATGCAGGATGCAGCCGTTGCGGCCCGCACCGACGATGCTGCAGTAGGCCGGCACGGCATCGTTGGCGCGGAACACGCGCTCCAGCTCCGCCTGCAGTTCGTACTCGTGGATACCGGCCTTGGCTGCCTTCATCGCCGCCAGATGCGCACGCACGCTGATCTGCGCGGCGTGGTGCATCAACGCCACTTCGGCGCCGGACTTGAACAGGCGCTGCTCGTGCAGCAGGTGGCCCAGCTCCAGGAACTCATGCGGCGGCTGCGCGCCGTGGCGCACCTGCGAGCGAACACGGTTGACCCAGCCGATCAGCTTCAGGTCGAAATCGGCGTCGCGGCCGAAGTGGTAGTAGACGCGCGAACGCCCTTCCAGCAGGCCCGGCAGGATGTCGTCCAGATCGTCGATCGGGTACGCATCGTCCATGCCGTACTGCGCCACCGCGCCTTCCTGGCCGGCGCGGCTGCCGTCCCAGGCCTCGCGCTCGGCATCACGCTCGCGGCAGAACAGGATGGCCTCGCCGTGGCGTCGCCCCGGGATCAGCACCAGCACCGCTTCCGGCTCCGGGAAGCCGCTCAGGTACTGGAAGTCCGAATCCTGCCGGAACGGGTAATGGGTATCGAGGCTGCGCACCTTCTCGGCCGCGGCCGGCAGCACCAGGATCGCGTCCTCGCCAGCCATGTCCATCAGCTGGCGGCGCCGACGCTTGTATTCGCCGGCCGCGATGCCGGTGCGCTGCTTGATATCCATCAGTTCAGGCGCTGCCGATGGCGCGAGGCCAGCACCACGTCACCGTGCAGCAGCAGCACCGCCACGCGGATGAATTCCTCGATCTCCGACAGGGCTTCGTCATCGTCATCGCCGCCAGCCTCGAAATCCTCGCTGGAGGCACGGGCCAGGCTGGCCATGTCGGTCAGCGCTTCTTCGCCCTCTTCGGACAGGGTCGGGCGGCGGCCGCCGCTGCCCAGGCCGAAACCGCCCAGGAACGAGCGGGTCCAGCTGAACATGGCATCGGCCTGCGCGGACACGTCGTCGCCGTCGGTCAGCAGCAGTTCGAAGGCGAAGTCGCGGTCTTCCAGCTGCTTGATGGTCGCCTGCAGCAGCTGCCCCAGCACGCTGTCGGCGGCCACCGGAGGCAGGTTGTCGTCGGCCAGCACGCGCGCCGGCCAGTCGTTGCCGGGGGCGCCACCGGCGGCCAGCCAGCCACACAGCGCGCCGTGCAGCTCGGCAGCGGTGGCGCCCAGGCCCAGTTCCTGGCTGGCGCGGGTAACGTCGTCGACGGAGGGAAGTTCGGTCATCGTGCGGCTCGTTCGGAAAGGAAACCCGGGGCGCGCACGCGCGCGCCCGTGAGACCCCGTAGTGTAGCAACCCCACGGCATCCTCTCTGCGGCCGTCAGGCCTTGCTGCGACAACGCTTGACCGCCCTTACCCGGCTTGCCTATCGTGCCCGCATGGAACCCGCCGATCCCCTTGCCCAGCTGCAGGACTTCGCCGCCCGCGTGGAAGCGTTGCTTGAACGCAACCAGCGCCTGGCCGAGGAGAACCGCAGCCTGCGCCACCAGCAGGAACAGCTGGTGGCCGAGCGTTCCACGCTGCTGGCCAAGAACGAGCAGGCACGCTCGCGGGTGGAAGCAATGATCAGCCGGCTCAAATCCCTGGAGCAGCACACATGAGCGCCGAACCGGTCAGTGTCCGCATCCTCGATCGTGAATACACCGTGGGTGTCGGCGGCGATGAACGCGACAGCCTGATGGCCGCCGCGCGCCTGCTCGATGCACGCATGCGCGAAATCCGCGGCAGCAACCGCATGGCCGCCGTCGACCGCGTCGCGGTGCTGGCCGCACTGAACCTGGCCCACGAACTGCAGCTGCTGCGCGACGAGAACGCCCGCCAGGCCGTGGCTCTGCAGCAGACGCTGGCCGACCTGAACCGGCGCCTGGACCGCGCCATCGACGGCACCCCATAGAAAAAGGGGACGGAGGGAATTAAGGCGCATTCGCCCCTTCCGTGCTGGAAACGCCTTGATTCCCTCCGTCCCCTTTTCGCGTATCTGAATTGGCACGGACTGTTGCCGACGAACGGCCTATCCAGATCCTGCGCGCTGGCTATAATGACCACGCGTTCTCTGCGGTACTCGACGGCATGTGCAAACATTCGCCTTGTCCCTTAAGAACGACACCGGGAGCGCGACAGCGCCGGGAGTGCAGGTCCGCCTTGTAGCGGGAAGCCCGATGGTTCTCCAGCGTTCCCACTTGAGCCCCCGGGTTCAAGGTCGTTTCGCATGCATCGACATTGCGGAGAATGCAATATTCCAGCAAGGGCGGCGTCTTCGGGCGTCGCCCTTGTTCTTTCCGGCACAATGGCGGCTGATCCTTGCCGCACGCCGCCATGACCGACCCGCGCCAGGCCCTGCGCCACGACCTGCGGCAACGCCGCCGCGACCTTTCCGCCGCTGAGCGCATCGCCGCCGCCGAATCGCTTGCCGATGCCCTGCTGGCCCTGCCGTTCGCCCCGCGCGAAGGCGCCGTGGCCGGCTACTGGGCGCTGGATGGCGAAATCGCCCTGCACCGCTGGCAACTGCAGCTGCCCGAAGGACTCACCTACTGCCTGCCGGTACTGGCCGGCGACGTGCTGCGCTTCGCACCGTGGCGGCCCGGGCAAGCATTGACCAGCAACCGCTATGGCATTCCCGAGCCGGACGTGGCCATGGAAGACACCCTGGAACCGGCGCAGATGGCGCTGGTGGTGACCCCGCTGGTGGGCTTCGACACACAGTGCCGGCGGCTGGGCATGGGGGGCGGCTGGTATGATCGCAGCTTCGCCTTCCGCCACGACCGGCCGGCGCCGCCCTGGCTGGTCGGTGCTGCATTCGCGGTGCAGCAGGTCGAGTCCTTGCCGGTGGCGTCCTGGGACGTGCCGGTGGATGCGATCTGCACCGAAGACGGCACCCTGTTCCCCTCCGCTGCCCCCGTGAACGCATGACCGCCCGCAAGCGCTACTGGCTGATGAAGTCCGAACCGGACGCCTTCTCCATCGATGACCTGGCCAAGGTCAAGGTCGAACCCTGGAACGGGGTGCGCAACTACCAGGCGCGCAACTTCATGCGCGATGGCATGCAGGTGGGCGACGGCATCCTGTTCTACCACTCCAATACCAAGGTGCCCGGCATCGTCGGCCTGGCCACCGTCGCCAGCCCGGCCTATCCGGACGACACCCAGTTCGACCCGAAATCCGACTACCACGACCCCAAGAGCACGCGCGAGAACCCGCGCTGGATGCTGGTGGACGTAGGCTTCGACCGCAAGCTCAAGCAGGTGATCGCGCTGGACGAGATCAAGCTGCACGCCGAAGAACTCGGCGAGGGCTTCCCGCTGGTTGCCAAGGGCAACCGCCTGTCGGTGTTCCCGGTGACCGCCGCGCAGTGGAAGCTGCTGCTGTCGCTGGAAAAGAAATCCTGATTCCCTGCCTGAGAGTTCTCCCATGTCCGAAGCCAAGCGCCTGGCCGCCGAGAAAGCCATCGAGTACGTCGAAGACGGCATGATCGTCGGTGTCGGCACCGGTTCCACCGTGGCCTATTTCATCGATGCCCTGGCCCGCATCCAGCACCGCATCAAGGGTGCCGTGTCCAGTTCCGAGCAGAGCACCGCGCGCCTGAAGCAGCACGGCATCGAGGTGATCGAGCTGAACCACAGCGGCAATCTGTCGCTGTACGTGGACGGCGCCGATGAGTGCGATGCCAACAAGTGCCTGATCAAGGGCGGCGGCGCCGCACTGACCCGCGAGAAGATCATCGCCGAGGCCAGCGAGCGCTTCATCTGCATCGTCGACCCGAGCAAGCAGGTGCCGGTGCTGGGCAGGTTCCCGCTTCCGGTGGAAGTGATCCCGATGGCGCGCAGCCTGGTCGCCCGCCAGATCCGCGACATGACCGGCGGCCAGCCAACCTGGCGCGAAGGCGTGGTCACCGACAACGGCAACCAGATCCTGGACATCCACAACCTGCAGATCACCGATCCGGAAAAGCTGGAGCGCGAGCTCAACCAGCTGCCGGGCGTGGTCTGCGTCGGCCTGTTCGCGCGCCGTCGCGCCGACGTGGTGATCGTCGGCGGCGAGCCGCCGATCGTGCTCTGACCCTTCCGAAGGATCCTGACGATGTCGCTGTTGCGTTCGCTGCTGATGCTTCCGCTGCTGGCTCTGGCCGGCTGTGCCACCGACGCGGCCCGCCATTGGGTCGAGCTGGATGGCGCCCGCTACCAGGTGGAGCTGGCCACCAACGATGAAACCCGCGCGCGCGGGCTGATGTTCCGCGACCAGATGTCGGCCGACCACGGCATGCTGTTCATCCACGACCGCGAAGAAATGCAGGCGTACTGGATGAAGAACACCAAGATCGCGCTGGACATCCTGTACTTCGACAGCCAGCGCAAGCTGGTCAGCCAGCAGCGCGATGTGCCGCCGTGCTCGGCCGGCGACATGTGCCCGCCCTATCCCAGCGGTGGCCCGGCGCGCTACGTGCTGGAGCTCAACGCCGGCCAGGCCGAGAAGCTGCAGTTGAAGGACGGCACTCAGCTGACCTTCGGCCCGGGCATCGAGTAGTAAACGATGCGGCCGGCCAGCGGCCGGCACCCGCGGTAGTGCCGGCCGCTGGCCGGCAACCCTGCGGGGGTCAGATCCCTTTCGCACGCGAAAGGGATCTGACCCCTGACTTTTTCACGCGGCACCGCTTGAAACCGCCTGCGAATGACGCCAGTCTGTGTCCATGCAGGACCGGATCACACTCCCCGACTGGGATGCACTGGCCGACCTCGAAGACGAGGCACTGCCACTGTTGCCGACCGCGCTGCTGATCGCGCGCGATGAATACCCCGATCTGCAGCCGTCGACCTACGACGCGCTGATCCAGAGCCATGTCGAGCACCTCCGTTCGGAAGTGGACAGCATCGACAACAGCCCGCTGAAGATGGCGGCGATCAACCGCCACCTGTTCGACGAGCTGGGCTACAGCGGCGACCACGACGAGTACTACAACCCGCGCAACAGCTACCTCAACCAGGTATTCGAGCGCCGCCTGGGCAACCCGATCTCGCTGGCACTGGTGCAGATGGAAGTCGCGCGCCGGCTGGGCATTCCGCTCGACGGCGTGTCCTTCCCCGGCCATTTCCTGGTGCGCCTGCCGGTGGACGACGGCGTGCTGGTGATGGACCCGTTCAATGGCGGCCGCCCGCTGGACGTGGACGAACTGCGCGAGCGGGCCAAGTCACACCTGGGCGGGCAGATGCCCGACGACCAGGTGCTGGCGCAGATCCTCGACCCGGCGCCAGCACGCGCGATCCTGATGCGCATGCTGCGCAACCTGCACGGCGTGTATGCCGAGGCCGGCGAATGGGACCGCGCCGCGCGCAGTGCCGACCGCCTGCTGAAGCTCGCCCCGGAGCAGGACGATGCGCTGCGTGACCGCGGCCTGGCCTACCTGCAGCTGGAGTACCTGGCCGGTGCCCGCCACGATCTGGGGCAGTACCTGAAGCGCAACCCGGAAGCCAGCGATGCGCAGTGGCTGCGCGAGAAGCTGATCGACCTCGGCGGGCCGGTGCCACGGCTGCATTGATTCTGTCAGGTGTGCGGACCAACGGTCCGCACCCACCGCTAGCGCCGGGCCATGCCCGGCGGCCATTGCGATCAATCGACCTCGACCATCTCGAAATCGGCCTTGGTCACGCCACAGTCCGGGCAGGTCCAGGTCTCGGGAATGTCCTCCCAGCGCGTCCCCGGCGCGATGCCCTCCTCCGGCAAGCCTTCCGCTTCGCTGTAAAGGAAGCCGCAGACCACGCACATCCAGGTGCGCAAGGTGGTGGGGGTGGCATCGCTCATCGGATAATCGGGTCTGGATTCACGGGCCGCCATTGTCCCATCGCGGTCCACTCACCGGTAGCCATCGATGACTTCTGCTTCCCCGGCGCCCCGCGGCGTCTACCTGATCACCCCGGACGAGCCCGATACCGCGCGCCTGCTGGCCCGCACCGCGCCGCTGCTGGCCGCGGGCGCCACCTGGCTGCAGTACCGCAACAAGACCGCCAGTGACGCGCTGCGGCGCGAGCAGGCCACCGCCCTGCAGGCGCTGTGCGTGGAACACGGCGTGCCGCTGATCGTCAACGACGACCCGGCGCTGGCCAAGGCGGTCGGCGCGGCCGGCGTGCACCTGGGCGGCACCGACGGCGACATCCCCAGCGCGCGCGCCCTGCTCGGTGCCGAGGCCATCATCGGCGCCTCCTGCTACGACCAGCTGGCCAATGCCGAAAAGGCCGTGGCCGCCGGCGCCAGCTACGTGGCCTTCGGCGCGTTCTTCCCGACCACCACCAAGATCACCAGCAGCCGCGCCCATACCGACCTGCTGCGGCAAAGCGCCGCACTGGGCGTGCCGCGGGTGGCGATCGGCGGCCTGACGCCGGACAATGTCGGTCCCATCATCGACGCCGGCGCCGATCTGGTCGCCGTGGTCAGCAGCGTGTTCGCCGCCGAAGACCCGGTTGCGGTCCAGCGCGCCTACCTCGCCCAGTTCGCGTAATGCCCAGGAAATCCGCATGAACCACGACCAGTCCCACGCCCTGTTCTCCCGCGCCCAGCAGCTGCTGCCGGGCGGCGTCAATTCGCCGGTACGCGCGTTCAAGTCGGTCGGTGGCGAACCGTTCTTCGTCGAGCGCGCCGACGGCGCCTACCTGTACGACGTCGACGGCAACCGCTACATCGACTACGTCGGTTCCTGGGGCCCGATGATCGTCGGCCACAACCACCCGGCCGTGCGCCAGGCGGTGAAGAAGGCGATCGACAACGGCCTGTCCTTCGGTGCGCCGTGCGCGGCCGAAGTGACCATGGCCGAGACCATCACCCGCCTGGTGCCGTCGTGCGAGATGGTGCGCATGGTCAACTCCGGCACCGAGGCCACGCTGTCGGCGATCCGCCTGGCGCGTGGTGCCACCGGCCGTAACCGCATCGTGAAGTTCGAAGGCTGCTACCACGGCCATGGCGACTCGTTCCTGGTCAAGGCCGGCAGCGGCATGCTGACCCTGGGCGTGCCGACCTCGCCGGGCGTGCCGGCCGGCCTGAGCGAACTGACCCTGACCCTGCCCTACAACGACTTCGAAGCGGCCACCGCCCTGTTCGAGCAGCAGGGTGACGACATCGCCGGCCTGATCATCGAGCCGGTGGTCGGCAACGCCAACTGCATCCCGCCGCGCGAGGGCTACCTGCAGCACCTGCGCGAACTGTGCACGAAGCACGGCGCGCTGCTGATCTTCGACGAAGTGATGACCGGCTTCCGCGTGGCCCTCGGCGGAGCGCAGGCGCACTACGGCATCACCCCGGACCTGACCACCTTCGGCAAGATCATCGGCGGCGGCATGCCGGTGGGTGCCTACGGCGGTCGTCGCGAACTGATGCAGCAGATCGCGCCGGCCGGCCCGATCTACCAGGCCGGTACGCTGAGCGGCAACCCGGTGGCGATGGCCGCCGGCCTGGCGATGCTGGAGCTGATCCAGCAGCCGGGCTTCCACGCCGACCTCGCCGAGCGCACCGCGCGCCTGTGTGCCGGCCTGGAAACGGCCGCTGCCGAAGCCGGCGTGGCCGTGACCACCACCCGCGTGGGCGCGATGTTCGGCCTGTTCTTCACCAGTGAGAAGGTGGAGACCTATGCGCAGGCCACCGCCTGTGACATCCCGGCGTTCAACCGCTTCTTCCACGCGATGCTGGACCAGGGCGTGTTCCTGGCGCCGTCGGCGTACGAAGCCGGCTTCCTGTCCAGCGCGCATGACGATGCGGTGATCGAAGCGACGCTGGCCGCTGCACGCATGGCGTTCAAGGCCGCCAAGGGCTGATCGCAAAAAGGGGACGGAGGGGATTAAGTCGTAAGTGCACAAACGACTTAATCCCCTCCGTCCCCTTTTTCATCCACGCATGGCGTGGATCTACTGGTAGAGCCACGCCATGCGTGGCTGCTCAACCGAAGACGAATTTGCCCTTCATCATCGCGAAGTGGCCGGGGAACGAGCAGAAGAAGGTGTAATCGCCCCCCTTCTGCAAGCCCTGGGTAGAGAAGCGCACGCGCGTGGTCTCGCCGCCGCCGATCACCTTGGTGTGCGCCAGCACGCGCTTGTCAGCCTTCGGCAGGTAGCTGTCGGCCAGGGTCATGCGCATGCCCGCCATGGCCACCGGCTGGTAATCGGCGGTGCGGGTCAGCACCCAGTTATGGCCCATCGCGGTGGCGGCCAGCTTGCCGGTGTGGCGCAGGGTCAGGTCCACCGCACTGCAATCGGCAGCAATCTTGATCTCGCGGCTGCTGAAGCTCATCTGGTCGGTGCTGTCGATGCTCACCGCACACACCCGTGCCATCGCCGACGGCGCCAGCATCAGCGCACCCAGTCCCACTGCCACCATCCAAGCCTTCATTGCTGCATCTCCTGCGGATTCAAGCGCCATTCTAGGCAGGCCCCTGCGGCGCCGTCTGCGACCGTCTGTCGCATGCCAACTCCAGGGTTTCCCACGCATTCACTGCAATGGCATGCTCGGCCGATGCGGATCGACCTGTTGCTGCTGGATGTGGATGGCGTGCTGGTGCAGTACCAGCGCGCGCAGCGCGTGCTGCACCTGGCGCAGGCACTGGAGGTTCCTACGCCGGCCGTGCAGGCCGCGCTGTACGACAGCGGGCTGGAAGCCGCGCACGACAATGGCACGCTGGACGGTCCAGCCTACCTCGCACGGCTGGGCGCGCTGCTGGGCAGACCCGTCGATGTGACAACATGGACCACCGCGCGCCAGGCCGCCAGCCATCCGCAGCACGCGGTGCTGCAGCGACTGCAGGCCCTGCAACTGCCAATCGCGGTGCTGACCAACAATGGCGCACTGATGCAGCAGGCCTTGCCCACTCTGTTGCCGCAACTGTTCCCTGCGCTGCAGGGCCGCGTGTTCTGCAGCGCGGATTTCGGCCTGCGCAAACCGGCGCCCGCGGTATTCCTGCGCACACTCGACGTACTGGGCGTGGCGCCTTCGCGCACGCTGTTCATCGATGATCTGTTCGCCAATGTGCGTGGCGCACGCGCTGCCGGCCTGCACGCGGAAACCGTGCGCGATGGCCGTGGGTTGGGCAAGGTGTTGAAGCGTTACGCGGTGGGCTGATCGGGGTCGGAGCCCCCTCCGCAGGAGAGGGCTCCGACCCAAGCGCCATGGCTTCAGCGCGCAGCGATGAACGCGGCAATTGCCGCGCGCAGGCGCTTCAGGCCTTCGGCCACTTCTTCGTCGGTGATGTTCAGCGACGGCACGAAGCGCAGCACGTCCGGGCCGGCCTGCAGGGTCAGCAGGCCCTGCTCGGCGGCATGGTCAAGGATCGCACCGGCCTGGCCGGCGAAGTCCTTGCTCAGCACCGCGCCCAACATCAGGCCACGGCCGCGCACGTCACTGAACATGCCGAACTCGTCGTTGATGCGGGCAAAGCCATCACGCAGCGCCTTCGACTGGCGGCTGACATTGGCGGCGATCTCCGCCGAGGCCAGCTTGCGCAGTGCCACGCGGGCCACCGCAGCAGCCAGCGGGTTGCCACCAAAGGTGGTGCCATGCGCGCCGAACTGCATGGTCTCGGCCACCTTCGGGCCGGCCAGCATCGCACCGATCGGGAAGCCGCCACCGAGTGCCTTGGCCAGGGTGACCATGTCCGGCACCACGTCGTCCTGCCAGTGCGCGAACAGCGTGCCGGTGCGGCCCATGCCGGCCTGGATCTCGTCCAGCACCAGCAGTGCGTTGTGCTGGTCGCACAGTTCGCGCACGCGCTTGAGGAAGCCGGACTTGGCCGGCATCACGCCGCCCTCGCCCTGGATCGGCTCCAGCATCACCGCCGCCACGTCGCCGGCGGCCATCGCGGTTTCCAGCTGCACCTCATCGTTGAAATCGATGTAGCGGAAGCCACCGGGCAGCGGCTCGTAGCCTTCCTGGTACTTCGGCTGGGCGGTAGCGGTCACCGCGCCCATGGTGCGGCCGTGGAAGCTGCCACGGAAGGTGATGATCACCCGCTTGTCGGCCGGGCGGCCCTGGCTGGAGGCCCACTTGCGGACCATCTTGATCGCCACTTCGTTGGCTTCGGCGCCGGAATTGCACAGGAACACGCGCTCGGCGAAGCGGCTGGCCTTCACCAGCTCCTCGGCCAGGTGCAGCGGCGGCGCGCTGTAGAACACGTTGCTGGTGTGCCAGAGCTTGCCGGCCTGCTCGACCAGTGCGGCCACCAGGTCCGGATCGTTGTGACCCAGGCCACACACGGCGATGCCGGCGGCCAGGTCGATGAACTCACGGCCCTGGCTGTCCCACACGCGGGCGCCCTGGCCTCGCTCCAGAACCACCTGGCGGGGCTTGTAGACCGGCAGGTAGTAGTGCGAAAGGGAGATCAGCGGATCGGTAGCGGCGGTCATGGCAGTCGGCAGGGTTCAGGAATCCCCATTCTCGCGCCGGAACCCCTGCGGCACAATGCGCCCATGCGACCGTTTTCTGCCCCCCAGCTGAACCCCGCCACCGAGACCGGCTGGCGCCGCCGGTGGTTCGACATCATCTACCGCCACGACTCGCGGCCCTCGCGCAATTTCGACCTGATCCTGGTGGTGGCGATCATCGCCAGCATCCTGGTGGTGATGATCGACAGCGTGCAGCACCTGCACGCCGAATGGTCCACCGGCCTGTACATCCTGGAATGGGCCTTCACGATCATCTTCACCGCCGAGTACCTGCTGCGGCTGGCGGTGGTCAAGCGCCCGCTGCGTTACGCGGTGAGCATCTGGGGCATCATCGACCTGCTGTCGATCCTGCCCGCCTACCTGTCGATGTTCATCCCCGGCGCGCAGAGCCTGCTGGTGGTGCGCGCGCTGCGCATCCTGCGCGTGTTCCGCATCCTCAAGCTGACCCGCTACATCGAGGAAAGCGGCGTGTTGATGACGTCGCTGTGGCGCAGCCGGCGCAAGGTGCTGGTGTTCCTGTTCACGGTGATCACCATCACCATCATTGCCGGCGCACTGATGTACGTGATCGAGGGCCCCGAACACGGCTTCACCAACATCCCGGCCAGCATGTACTGGGCAGTGGTGACCATGGCCACGGTCGGCTTTGGCGACATCGTGCCGCAGACCGTGCTCGGCCGCTTCGTCACCTCGGTGCTGATCCTGATCGGCTACAGCATCATCGCCGTGCCCACCGGCATCTACACCGCCGAACTGGCCAGCACCATGCGCGAAGCCGAGCTGGCCGCACGTCGGGATTCCCGCGGCTGCCCGCACTGCGGGCTGGAAGGGCATGAACCGGATGCGCGCCACTGCCGCAAGTGCGGGGGTGAGCTGCCGGATGCGTTCAGCCATTGAGGCAGATGCCGGTCAGCGGCCGGCACTACCCTCGGTAGATCCACGCCATGCGTGGATCCTCCTCAACGCATGCGGTTGCTGGTGGTCACCAGGTCGTTGTAGGCATCCAGAATCGTCGACTGCGCCCCCTCAGGATCGGTGGTGAGCCAGCTGCCCGATGCCTTGCGCTCGGCCGCCAGCGCATCGGCGGTGATCGGCTTGCCCTGCTCCAGGCGCTCGAGACCGCGCCCGGCCGTGCGTACCAGCTTGTCAGCCGAGCGCTGCACATGGCCCCACATCGGGTCGTCCTTGCCGACACCGCCATTCTGGATTTCCGTCACCAGCGCCTGATAGTCGGCCAGCTGGCCGCGCAATGCCGCCACATCCGGTGCGTCGCCCTGGAACGCCATCGCCAGCTGCTTGCCGTCACCGACAAGGCGCAGATGGTAATACGCCAGCGAGCGGCCCTCGCGTTCCTCGATCTGCTTCAGCTGCGCGGCGCGACGATCGTTCTCGTTCTTTTCCAGCGCCGCATCCATCGCTTCGCTGGCCTTGAAGAAATCAGCATAGGCCTGCATCAGCGGGGCATGCTGGCTGCGCATCCCTTCACCACCATCGCGACGATAATCTTCGCGGGTGAAATAGCCATCAGCGCGCTCGACCAGGGTGTTCAGTGCCTGGAACGCCTGCTGGTACTGCCGCGCAGGCGCATCCAGCGAGGTAGCAGGCGTCTTTGCCAGCGCATCGGTCAGCGGCTGGCCGCAGTACTCGACGCGGTGCGACAACACCTTGCCAGGTGAGCGCGGCTGCGCTTCCTTGCCGGTCGGCCCCGCCTTGGGGTCCTTCATCCAGCCCGTGTAGGTCTGGAAACCTTCGTGGATGGGCTGTTCGACGCCGTTGTAGCACTCGATGTAGGCGTTGATCTTTTCCAACCCCGGATCGGCAACAGCCAGGCCTGCCGGGTTGTTGCAGCCGGCCAGCGCGCCGAGCAGGAGGACAGGAATCAGGCGTGTGGATGCGTTCAAATCAGTTCCTTGCACAAGTGAAAACTGCAGGCATCGTCATGCATGGCGCAAGAACGCGCTCCAGCACCTCGCCAAGGTGCTGGCATTCAGGGCCACGCGATGCGTCATGCCGCAATCAACCTGCTCGATTGCGACAAAAATGATTCGCTGAACACTCCGCTTACTGGCGGTTGCTCTGGAAAACGAGCGTGTTGTATTCCTGCATCAGCTTGTTGGCAGAGCCGCGCGGCGCCATCGACGGCGAATCAAGCATGCGTCGTTCGAAATCGCTGTAAGGCTTTTTCTCACTGACGCGCTGCAGCCGCTCCTTGCCCTCGCGTCGGAAATTCTCGGCCCCACGTTCGAAGCCTTCCCAGTCCGACTTGCCCGGTTCCTGGTCGGCAACCTTGGCGTGCGCTTCATCGGAAATGCGGTTGAAGGCATCCAGGCGCTCGCGGGCCTTGGCCTGATCAAACGCGTCCTCGGTCATCAGCTCCACGATGGCCTTGGCTTCCAGCATCATTGCCAGACGGTAGTACTCGCGCGTGCGCCCCTCGGCCTGCTCCAGCGCCTTGAGCTGCTCGCGCTGGGCAGCATCGTTCTGGCGCTCCAGCTCGGCATTGAACGTTTCGCTGGCAACCACGAAATCCTTGAAGGCGGCCATCAAGGGCGCGTGCAGCTGCTTGCCCTTGGCAAACTGGTCGTCTTCGTAGTCCTGGCGATCGTAGTAGTCGTGGGCGTCCTTGCTGAGCGGCACCAGCGCCTTCAGCACCTGCTGGTAATGGCTGGCAGCGGCATCGAGATCGGCCAACGCCGGCTTGGCAGCAATCGCCTCGGTCACCGGGGCGTCGCACTGCTTCATGTCGTAGTCGCTGATCTCGAACGGCCCGTACACATGCGTCTCGCGACCGGTCGGGCCGGCCTCCACGTCCTTGATCCAGCGCGTGTAGGACTGGATGCTGCCATGGGTTTTCGAATCCAGCGCGTTGAAGCAACCGATGTAAGCGTTGAGCTTTGCGGTCAACTGCTGTTGTGCGTCAGACGGCGCCGCGCTGGCGTCCGGCGTGCCGGAGGCAGCGGCGGCGCCCGCAGCTGCGGGGGCCTTGCCACCGCAGGCGGTCAGGATCAACGACAGCGAAGCGGCCAGCGCCGCGACGGAAAGAGTGCGTGACATGAGCTCACATCCCTGTTGAAAACGATTACAGCCGCGCATTCTAGCGTAGCAGGCCGAGGGTCGCAGCCCTCGGCCTCATCCCGCGGCGCGCGCTCAATCCAGGAACAGATCCGGCAGCAACGGCCGCGACGGATCCACTGCATAGCCGGACAGATCGGTGACACCGGCCTGCGCCAACACTTCATCGTCGATCAGGAACTGGCCATGGAAGCCGGCCGCTTCACGCACCAGCACCGCGTGCGCGGCGTCGGCCATGATCTGCGGCGTACGGCAGCCGGCCGCATCCACGCCCGGAATCATGTTGATCGCATCCGTGGCGATCACCGTGCGCGGCCATAGCGCGTTCACCGCCAACCCCTGCGGGCCGAATTCCGCGGCCAGGCCGAGCGTGACGAAGCTCATGCCCATCTTCGCCAGCGTGTAGCCGGTATGCGCGCCCCACCACTTGGGCTCCAGGCTCGGCGGCGGCGCCAGGGTGAGGATGTGCGGGTTCGGCGCCTGCAGCAGGTACGGCAGGCAGGCCTGCGCACACAGGAAGCTGCCACGCGAATTGACCTGCTGCATCAGGTCGAAGCGCTTCATCGGCGTATCCAGCGTGCCACGCAGCCAGATCGCGCTGGCGTTGTTGATCAGGATGTCGATGCCACCGAAGGTGTCGACCGTGGCCGCAACTGCGGCCTGTACCTGCTCCTCCTCGCGGATGTCGCACTTCAGCGCCAGCCCCTGGCCACCGGCGGCGGTAACGGCCTCGGCCGCGGTGTGGATGGTGCCCGGCAGCTTCGGGTTCGGCACCGACGACTTGGCCGCGATCGCCACGTTGGCCCCGTCGCGCGCAGCGCGCAGTGCGATGGCCAGGCCGATGCCGCGCGAGGCACCGGTGATGAAAAGGGTTTTGCCCTGCAGACTGCCCACGTTCCACACTCCAGCGTATGCAATGAGCCGCTAGTATGCCGCGCCGACGCGGAGTTCACCCGGCCTTGACGATACTCGGGCCTCCAGTCAACGCACGAGGTCCACGCCATGCGCCGTTCCCGCCTGCTGCTGCCTGCCCTGGGGCTTGCCCTGCTGACCGCCTGCCAGGGCCGTTCGCCGGAACCCGGCAAGGAGCCGCCTGCCGGTGACGCGCCCAGCGCAGAGAAGGCCGCCGCCGACGGCAAGCTGCGCTGGAGCGAGGCAGTGGTGTGGGATGGCGACCTCAACGCCTGCCGCCAGGGCGAGAATGCGGCCACCCGCGAGTGCCTGCGCGATGCGATGCGCGCCGGTGGCGCCAGCGCCGATGCGATCACCGCCGCCGAACAGTTGTCCACCGGCGGCGAGCTGGCCTATGTGACCGCCTGGCACGAGAACGAGGGCCTGGGCGTGGCCACGGTCGAATACCCGTTCCGCGCCAACACCAACGAGGGCACCCGCCTGGTCGACGCCACCGGCAAGCGCATCGATGTGGATGCCGTGCAGTTGGATGACACGCTGCGCGCCGACCCGGGCGTGCAGGAACTGCTGAAGGCCAACCCGCAGGCCACGCCGTTCGCACCGGCGCAGTCGGCCGGGGCCACGCCACTGGAGGACGGCGGCATCCGCCTGCTGTACCGCACGCCGCTGCGCGACTGCCACGCCTGCCCGGATGTGGGCCAGCTGCAGATCGCCTACGACTTCGATGCCAAGCGCAACTTCATCGGCCAGCAGGTGGTGCCGGCAACGCCGTAAAGCGTTGAGCGTCGCGATGCTGTGATCGCCGGGCCATGCCCGGCGACATCGACCGAGCGGACCATGGATATTGGCTTTCCCCTGACCAAAAGCCGAACGACGACCAGAGCGGCAGTACCTCATATTTCGCGACGGAGAGAATCAAAGGGATCGTCGATAGAATGATTCAGCCGCCAACCGGCTTTCAATTACCGATCTAACATAGGTAGCACGCGCTTTGCCGGACTGTGAGTACTCGGCAAAAATCGCCATTGCCTCAGACCTCATCTCGGCGCCACCGGTGGTCGTAAATACGAAAAATGAAGGCTCAAGATAACCAACAGTCTCTCGCATGAATCGCTTGCACTCATCAAGCGGAAAATCCGCGGCGTAATCCGCCCAATCGATATAGCGCCTCCAGAAAGCAGGCGCCCCCCCATTCCCCGCACCTCTCATCAACAAAGAGCTTCAACTCAGAGAGCATGTCGGCGCATGCGTCTACAGTTTCGTCATCTAAATCCAGCGAAGCAACGCGACCGGGATCAACTGCCTGCCAACAAAAAACCATAAAGTCTGCAACAAAGTCCTCTTCACAGCCTTCGAAGAAATTGCTCTTGTACCAAGCAATAGTTTTCGCCACATCAGCCAATTCATCAAAATCAATCATCATCTCATCTTTCCGGCGGCTCCCTCGATGTTGGCGTTGAAGCTTCCAATCCCCACCAGATCCACCTCGACGCTGAAGCGACGCCGCATCTGCACAGGCAGTGCGTTGTTGCCGGGAACGCTGACATCGGTCACGGAAATTCGGTCTTGCCGTTGTAGAGGCTGACACTCTCACCAAAGAGATCGTCCTTCAGCGCGGTCAGATTCTGTGCGGACTCGATGAGCTTGCGATACTCCTGATACGGCTGGACCGCCGAGACCGTTCCCGCACCCACACACAGCACCAGCACCGCAACTGCGCGGTACTGCCAAGTAGAAATTCGACTCACAGCATTCCCCTCGCGTCCGCATGCGAGCCCGCGCAAGGGCGGCGTGACGACGCTTCCATGCGACTCCCTCGCTCTCGATTCTAGGTGAGTGCCACAAGCAGATGAAAGGTGTTTTCAGCGCCAATTATCCGGCGTCTGTGCACAACCATTGAATTGCGAACAGCATCCACGCATGGCGTGGATCTACCGGTACAACCGCACCTGCTTCTCCAGAAGATGCGGCACGATCAGCCGATGCACGGGTGCGACCGGCAGCATGTACACGCGCCCGAACGCGTTGTGCGTATGCACCACCGTCGCCACCTCCAGCACGTCGCCCTGCCACTGCAGGGCCAGCTGCACACGCAGATGGCGGTCGTCGTCTTCCAGCACGATGGCATCATCGTCCAGCGACTGCAGGGTGAAAATGCCCAGCCGCTGGCCCGGTTGAGGATCCTCAACATCCTGCACCGCTCGCAACGAGCCCAGGTGCTTCATGCCGAGCAGGCGCATGCCGTGGTTGCGCAGCGCCATCAATCCGTCGAACCAGCCGGGAATGGTCGCTGCCATGTCGCGATAGGCCTGCAAGGCCGAGCGCCCATCGCGACGGGTCGTCGCCTGGCAGGCGTGCACGAAGTCGGCGCCGGCCAGCTGTGGGCGCAGGACGCTGCCCGCGCTCGGCGGGCCGGTCACCACCTGCGCAGGGCTCACGGCTTCGGCCCCTGCCCCTCGTTGTCTTCCCAATGCAGGATGCGGCGGGTGACGAAGCGGTAGACCGGCTTGCCGGTGGCGAACCACAGTTCGCGCACCCACGAGGTGCGCTTGAGTACGCGCTTTTCCACCGGGGTGAGCGACTCGCGGCAATACATGCGCTTGTGCTTGAGGAGATGGCGCAGGTCCTCGCGGGCGAGCAGGCGCATCCAGCGCGAGCGCGGGTTGCCGATCACCGCCAGTTGGAAGTCGATCAATGCCGGGCGGCCATCGTCGGTGACCAGCCAGTTGGCTTCCTTGGCCAGATCATTGTGTGCCACGCCATTGCGATGCAGCTGCTGCAGCAGGCGACGCGCGGCGCGGAACCAGGCCAGGTCACCGCGTGGCGGACGCTGGTACATGGCATCGCCGGCCATGAAGCTGCGGTCGAGATGACGGCCATCCCACGCCAGCAGCTGCGGCACATCGGGCATGCCGTGGATGTGGCGCAGCGCGCGTGCTTCGCGGCGGGCCAACCACCAGGCCGGCAGCCGCAACCACAGCGGCGTCGCGCCCAGATCACGGCGTACGAAGGGGCCGGCAGGCCCTTCCACAAGGAGGATGCGACCGAAGCTGTCGGCCTTCAGGGCGTGCGAGGGCGTGTCTGGCGAATGCGGCATGTGCCCATTCTAGGCGATGGCGCCCGTTGCAAACGGTCACGAAGCGGCTGGGAACCAGTCACCTTCACGCCCCTATAATCGGGCAATGGACTCTTCATGGATCGACGCCACCCTCGCGTGGATTGCCGCTCACCCCGTGCTGGCGGGTGCCGTTATCTTCCTCATCGCCTTCTGCGATGCGGTGATCATTCTCGGTGCCATCGTGCCGGCCCTGCCGCTGTTGTTCGCAGTGGGCGTGTTCATCGGCCTGGGCCAGATCTCCGGGCCGTATGCGGTGGCGGCGGCGGCACTGGGTGCGTTCGCTGGTGATGGCATCAGCTACTGGATCGGCCGCCGCTGGGGCGACCGCCTGCGTGGCGTGTGGCCGTTCAGCCGCTACCCGCAGCTGCTCGACCGCGGCGAGAACCTGTTCCGCCGCAATGCCTTCAAGAGCATCCTGATCGCACGCTACGTCGGCGCCATCCGCCCGTTCGTGCCGGCCATCGCCGGCATGATGAAGATGCCCGCCAGCCGCTACATGCAGGCCAGTGGTATCGCCAGCATTTCGTGGGCGGTGCTGTTCCTGGCACCGGGCTGGGTGCTTGGCGAGGCCTACGACGCGGTGGCTGCGGTGGCCGGGCGACTGGTGGTGGTGGTGGGCCTGCTGGCGGTGATTCTCGGCCTGGTCTGGGCCATCGTGCTGTACGGCTACCGCTGGTCGGCCGCGCGCATGGACAACTGGCTGGCGCGCCTGCTGGACTGGTCCAACCGCCACCCGACACTGGGCCGCTATACCGTCGGTGTGCTGGACCCGAAGCGCCGCGAGTCGGTGCCGCTGGCGATGCTGGCATTGATGCTGCTGGTGCTGGGCTGGGGCTGGTTCGCACTGCTGACCGTGGTGGTCGCGCACGGTGAACCGCTGGCGATCGACCTGCTGGTGCACCAGGCCATGCTGGCGCTGCGGAATCCGCTGGCCGATTACCCGATGGCCGCGCTGGCGTCGCTGGGCGCCTGGCAGGTACTGCTGCCGGCCACCGCGGCGGCGATGGGCTACCTGATCTGGCGCCGGCGCTGGATGGCGGCCGCGCACTGGCTGGCCGCCCTCGCCTTCGGCCTGGCATTGACCATGCTGCTCGGTGCCACCGTTGATGTGGTGCGACCGATCGATGCCAGCAGTGGCTTCGGCTTCCCGTCGGTGTCGGTGACCATGGCCACCATCACCTTCGGCTTCTTCGCGGTGCTGATCGCCCGCGAGATGCCGGGCCGCACCCGCGTCTGGCCGTACCTGGTGTCGGGCATCGTGGTCAGCCTGATCGGTTTCTCGCGCCTGTACCTGGGCGCGCATTGGCTCAGCGATGTGATCGGCGGCATGCTGTTCGGCACGTTCTGGCTGCTGGTACTGGGCATCGCCTACCGCCGCCGCTTCAACCGCTCGTTCTGGGTGAAGCCGGTGGCCTGGCTGTTCTACGGCGTCTTCGCCGTCGCCGCGATGTGGTACGCACCGCGCCATATTCCGGTGAAGCTGGAACGCTTCGAGCCGACCCTGCCGGCCCCGCAGGCGATGGACATGCAGGCCTGGTGGCAGCACGACTGGGCGAAGCTGCCGGCGCGCCGCAACGAGTTCGACGACGACCAGCGCTGGCCGCTGGACGTGCAGGTGGCGGGCCCGCTGGCGCCGCTGCAGGCGCAGCTGGAAGCACGCGGCTGGAAGCGGCAGGAACAGGCCGGCTGGCAGGAGGCGCTGCTGATGCTGGACAAGAACACCGGTGCCGACGAACTGCCGGTGCTGCCGGCCACGCTGGAAACGCGCGTGGAAGCGCTGCTGATGGTGCGCCAGGGTGCGAAGCCGGATGAGCGCTATGTGCTGCGCCTGTGGCCGGCGCCGGCCCAGCTGCAACCGGGCAACACGCCGCTATGGCTGGGCAGCGCGCAGACCCTGCGCTACGAGCGTCATTTCGAGTGGATCGGCATGTGGCACCCGCTGCGTGGCGTCGATCCGGCGCTGAACGCGGTGAAGGACGCCGTGCAGGACCTGCCGCAGCGCGAGGATGTGCACAGCGAAACCGGGTTGCCGGTGCTGCGGTTGAAGACCATGCGGTGATGGAGCCGGCGCTCCTCTGGTAGCCGCCAACCTTGGTTGGCGCTTCGGATGAAAGCTGCCAACCAAGGTTGGCATCTACCGGTTCCGCTGCGCTCTGGTAGTGGCCAACCTTGGTTGGCGTTTACCTGCTACGGCATCCAGCCCAGCAACTGCTGCAGGCGCTGGTGCGGGTCGTCCATCTGCAGCAGCTGCAGGCGCTGCTGCTCGCTCAGCGGCAACAGCTCGGCCAGCCGCCAGCCGACCCAGCTGGCCTGGTCCAGCAACGCCGGGTTGGCCGGCGCATAGGCCTCGCCGGCCTGTTCGATGATGTGCCCCAGCACCGTGGCCAGCAGCGCGTGCTGCGGCCGCAGTTCGTCGTCGGGGTCTTCCTCGCACCAGCGCACGTCGGCCACCACCAGGCCGTTGTCGCGCACGCGGGTATGCTCGACGTGGAAACGGCGGGTTCCGCGCAGGCGCAGCTGCAGCACGCCATCGGCGCCGACATCGAAGTCTTCGATGCGCACCTGCACGCCATAGGCCGCCGGTGTCGCTGGTGCGCCGACTTCCTCGCCATCGAGGATCAGGCAGACACCAAACCCCTCACCACTGCGGCCGCTGTCGCGGACCAGGTCCAGATAGCGCCGCTCGAATACGCGCAGGCCCACCGCCGCACCCGGTACCAGCGTGGTGTGCAGCGGAAACAGCGGCAGCAGGCTGTCGACGCTCATCGGGCCTGCAGCGCGGCGAGGAAGCGGCGCGGGGCGCCGTCGAAGCCACCGTTGGACATGAACACCACGTGGTCGCCGCTGCGCACGCTGGACTGCAGCTGCGCCAGCAATGCGCCGGTGTCCGGCACTGCGTGCGCCTCACCGCGCACCGCGGCGATCACCGCAGCGGCATCCCAAGCCAGTTCCGGGCGATGCAGGAAGACGACTTCATCGGCCAACGCCAGCGACGGTGCCAGCGCCTGCGCATGCGCGCCCAGCCGCATCGAGTTGCTGCGCGGTTCCATCGCGACCACGATGCGCGCATCGCCCACCTTGGCACGCAGGCCTTCCAGCGTGGTGGCGATTGCGGTCGGGTGATGGGCGAAATCGTCGTAGACGGTGATGCCGTCATGGCTGCCGATCACTTCCATGCGGCGCTTGACGCTGCGGAAGCGCGCCAGCGCCGGAATCACCTCGGCCGGCGCCACGCCCACTGCATGCGCGGCGGCCAGCGCGGCGAGCCCGTTGAGCACGTTGTGGCGGCCCAGCAGCGACCACTGCACGTCGCCCAGCGCCTGCCCACGATGGTGCACGCGGAACGCGCTGCCATCGGCGACCAGCAGTTCGGCATGCCATTCCAGCGACGGATCGAATCCGAAGCGCTCGACCGGGGTCCAGCAGCCCATCGCCAGCACTTCGGCCAGATGCTGATCCTCGCCGTTGACGATCAGGCGGCCACGCGCCGGCACCGTACGCACAAGGTGGTGAAACTGGCGCTGGATCGCCGCCACGTCCGGGAAGATGTCGGCGTGGTCGTATTCAAGATTGTTGAGGATGGCCACCAGCGGCCGGTAGTGCACGAACTTGCTGCGCTTGTCGAAGAAGGCAGTGTCGTACTCATCGGCCTCGACCACGAACTCGCGGCCCTGGCCCACGCGGGCGGAGACACCGAAATCCTCGGCGACGCCGCCGATCAGGAAGCCCGGTGATCGCCCGGCGCTTTCCAGCAGCCAGGTAAGGATGGTGGTGGTGGTGGTCTTGCCGTGGGTGCCGGCCACGGCCAGCGTGTCGCGCCCCGGCAGCACCTGCTCGGACAGCCACTGGGCGCCGGAAATGTAGCGTTGGCCGGCATCGAGCACGGCCTCGACCGCGGCATTGCCGCGCGACAGCGCGTTGCCGATCACCACCTCGTCGGTGCCGGCCGGCACGCTGTCGGCGCGGTAGCCCTGGTCCAGGGTGATGCCCAGCTGTTCGAGCTGGGTCGACATCGGTGGGTAGATGGCCTGGTCGCTGCCGCTGACCGAGTGGCCCAGTTCCCGCGCCAGGGCGGCCACGCCGCCCATGAAGGTGCCGGCGATTGCAAGGATATGTACGCTGCTCATGACCGAGGATTGTGACCGATGACGGCTGTATAGGGCCAATGTCCGATCCCGGGTAAGACAACCCCTACACGGGATGTGAGAAAACTCCAATCAGCTGTCAGGGAATTCCCGATAGCGATGTTCTGTGAACCCGGACACAATTCGAACTGCCAGCCGCAGTACCCGAACCGGTCCTACTCCCCAAGAGGCCATCCCCAAGGGAGCTCATGCTGCGGGGCCCTGAGCAAGCCCTTCGCTGGCGCCTATCAAACGACACAGGCCTGATCCTCGCGGACCAGGCCTGTGTTTTTTTGCGCCCGATGAGCCGGCAGTTCGCGCCGGCCCAGCCGGATCAGGCCTTGATCGCCGCCAGGATGCGGGCTTCGATCTCGTCCAGCTCACCGACGCCATCGACGCGGGCCAGGGTGCCACGGCCGGCGTAGAAATCGACCACCGGGGCGGTCTGGTCGTTGTAGACCTGCAGGCGCTGGCGCACCGCTTCCGGATTGTCATCGGCGCGGCCCTGCTCCTTGGCACGACCAGCGATGCGGTCGACCAGCAGCTCGGTGGCCACGTCCAGCTGCACCACGGCATCCAGCGGCTGGCCGATCTTGGCCAGCAGGCCGTCCATCGCATTGGCCTGGGCCACATTGCGCGGGTAGCCATCGAGGATGAAGCCCTTGGCGACATCAGCCTGGGTCAGGCGCGACTCCAGCATGCCCAGCAGGATGTCGTCCGACACCAGGTTGCCGGCATCCATCACCGTCTTGGCCTGCTTGCCCAGCTCCGTGCCGGCGGCGATTTCCGCGCGCAGCATGTCACCGGTCGAAATGTGGGCGATCCCCAGCTTTTCCTTCAGGCGCGTCGCCTGTGTCCCCTTGCCCGAACCGGGCGGTCCCAACAGAACCAATCGCATTGACCTGACTCCAACGTGTTGAAAACAAAGAAGGTTCGCGTCCCGGACGGTCCGGTATCGCTGCACCGCAATAGCGCCACTTTACCGCATCCGGGTAATGTCCCTGCAATGTCCCCTCCCCCGAGCAGGTAGCAGCATGCGCAACGGTACTCTCCTTTATGCCCAGTCCGGCGGTGTCACCGCCGTCATCAATGCCACGGCGGCAGCGGTGATCGAGCAGGCGCGGGCCAAGGGCATCAAGGTCCTGGCCGCCCGCAACGGCATCCTCGGCGCCCTGCGCGAGGAGCTGATCGACACCAGCAAGGAGAGCGCCGCGGCCATCCGCGCGCTGGCCCACACCCCGGGCGGCGCCTTCGGCTCGTGCCGGGTCAAGCTGAAGTCGCTGGACGCCGACCGCGCCCGCTACGACCGCCTGCTGGAGGTGCTGCGCGCGCACGACGTGCGCTGGTTCCTCTACAACGGTGGCAACGATTCGGCCGATACCGCGCTGAAGGTCTCGCAGCTGGCCAAGGCCTCCGGCTACGACCTGACCTGCATCGGCGTGCCCAAGACCATCGACAACGACCTGGCGGTGACCGACACCTGCCCCGGCTTCGGCTCGGCGGCCAAGTACACCGCCGTCTCGGTGCGCGAGGCGGCGCTGGACGTGGCGGCGATGGCCGAGACCTCCACCCGCGTCTTCATCTACGAGGCGATGGGCCGCCACGCCGGCTGGCTGGCCGCGGCCGCCGGCCTGGCGGGCAACGGTGATGACGAAGCGCCGCACATCATCCTGCTGCCCGAGCGCGCCTACGACGAGGCCGCGTTCCTGGCCAGGGTGAAGGCCGTGGTCGAGCGCGTCGGCTACTGCGTGGTGGTGGCGTCGGAAGGTATCGCGACCGCCGATGGCCGCTTCGTCGCCGACGCCGGTGGCGGCAAGGACTCATTCGGCCATTCGCAGCTGGGCGGCGTGGCTGCCCACCTGGCCGCACGGGTCAAGGACCAGCTGGGCCTGAAGGTGCATTGGGCCCTGCCCGACTACCTGCAGCGCTCGGCCCGCCACCTGGCCAGCAAGACCGACTGGGAGCAGGCGCAGGCAGTCGGCAAGGCCGCCGTGCAGCTGGCGTTGAAGGGCCAGAACGGCGTGATGCCGGTGATCGTGCGCAGCAGCGATGCGCCCTATCGCTGGAAGATCGAAGCGGCGCCGCTGTCGAAGATCGCCAACCACGAGAAGAAAATGCCGGCCGGCTTCATCCGCCGCGATGGCTTCGGCATCACCGCCAAGGCACGCGCCTACCTGTCGCCGCTGATCAAGGGCGAGGCACCGCTTCCCTATGGCGCCGATGGCCTGCCGAAGTACGTCACCCTGAAGAACGTGGCGGTGAAGCAGAAGCTGCCGGCCTTCGAAGGCTGAGGTGCACCTGCGCCCTGTGCGGAGCACGGGGCGCATTGCGGCGACCGCCGAAGCACCCCACAATCGGGCTCCGGCCCGGGGCAAAGGGGCCGACGCAAGCCAGATTCGACGCCGCCCGGCCTGCAAGGCCAGGGCCTGTGCTGCCATTCCACAAGGACTGTAACCATGAAGCACCCGATCCTGATCGCCGCGCTGCTGTGCGGTGCTGCCACGCCGGCCTTCGCTGCGACCTGCGAAAGCAACTTCCAGAAGAAGGGCAATCCCTTCGTCGGCACGACCTTCACTTCATCGGTCACCCATCCGGACCTGACCGTGGCCAGTGCCATCGGCCAGATGCGGGTGATCGCCAAGAACGCCAACATGGACGTCCTCAGCGAGGACGTGGAAGGCGGCTCGATGCTGATCGAAGAGCCGGAATCCATGGCCCACAAGCCGATTCCGATGATCATCAGCGCCACCTCCGAAGGCGGCCAGGGCACCGTCGGCATGGTGGTGAAGGTCAACAAGGGCGCCATCGCCCCCGCCGACGGCGTGCGCGAAGAAATGTGCAAGCTGCTCAACCAGATCAAGCCGGGCAAGGCTGGCGAACAGGCGGCCAAGGCCACTCCGCAGGCGTCGGTGGTGACCATTGCCGCCGACCGTTTCGGCTTCCAGCTGCGCAACCAGAACAAGGACAACCCGGCCGCGATCGAGCCACGCTACAAGGGCAAGACCTACGCCATCACCGGTCGCATCACCACCGTGCTGCGCAGTGGCGGCACCTACAACACCAGCTTCGACCTGCCCAGCGATGGCAGCATCGACTTTGAGCGCGTGGCCATTTCCTGCTCGTTCGCAGCCAACCAGGCCGCGTATGCGCTGGCCCTGCGCCCGCGCGAGAAAGTCACGCTGACCGGCGTGGTCGACAATTACGACCAGATCGGCCGCGTGCTGTGGCTGAAGGACTGCCGCGGCAACTGACCGCTGCCGGCTTGAGCGAAGGCCCGGGTGCGCAGGTGCCCGGGCCTTTTCATTCCCGCAGCGGTTCACGCTTGGCGCACGTGCATCGCAGGATGATGGATGCCCCGCCTGGAGATCATCATGGCACTGCGTGTTGTTCGACTGGGTACGCCGCGCCAACCCGGCGAGGGACTGCGTATCGGCACCGTCAGGCGCCCGCCGCGCGGCGTGCCACGCAGCGAGTTCGCCCGACAGGACTGGTACGACGTCTGGTTTCCGACCCTGTCACCCAGCGCGGAGCTGGTGAAGCGGGCGCATGAAGCGAAGACCGCCGCCGACTGGACTGCTTTCTTCCGCCACTACAAGGCCGAGATGAAGGCGCCCGATGCCGCCCACGCGCTGGACCTTCTGGCCGCGATGTCGCAGCACAGCGACATCAGCGTGGGGTGCTACTGCGAGGATGAAGCGCACTGCCACCGCAGGGCATTGCGCGAGCTGCTGGTGGCGCGTGGGGCAAAGCTGGCGGAGTGATGATGGCAGGGTTGCCGGCCAGCGGCCGGCACTACCAGGTTGCCCGCCGGGCATGGCCCGGCACTACCGATGCGCAGCGAAGTAGATCCACGCCATGCGTGGATGCGCGCTACTGGACGGCCTCAATTGCAGGCCTTGCCTTCCATCTGCAGCTCCGCGGCGAACATCGTCACCTGCGGAATCTGGCCGGCCGCCGCCTGCTTCTTCGCCTCTTCCAGATAGATGCGCGACTGGCCCTGCCCATCCAGCTCGACCTTGTTGCTCGACGGCAGGCGCCACACCCGTACCACCGCCTGCTGCGCCGGGCACGCGGCGTTGGGCACGCGGATCACATCATTGAGCTTCCAGCCCTTGTCGGCACTCGGCTGGGCCTTGGTGTAGTCGACAAAGCGTGCACGTGGCTGGCACTGCTCGCTGGTACGCACGGCGGAGAAGCGGTACGGCGCAGCGGCATCGCCGGTGAACGCACCTTCCAGCCGCGCGCAGGCCTCGGGAATCTGCCGCAGCGTATGCACCGCGCCCACGGCCTGGGGGGCGCCCACTGCGCGCTGGAGTTCCGGGGTTTCTGCGGCGAGTGCCGGCACAGCCGGGACCAGGGCGGCGAGCATCAACAGGGACAGGCGCATGGGGGATCTCCTACGGGGCTGTGCGCAGGCTTGCAGAGGCTGGCTTAACGGGGTGCAAAGGCGCATCTATCGAGCAGCCACCGCGCTCGCCGGGCATGGCCCGGCGCTACCATCCGGGCGCAGGTGCACGCATACTGCGGGCACCAGGGAATGCTGAACACCGCCATACGTCGGACGACCACCAAGGTCGGTACGGGTTGGTTCCAGGCTGCAGCCCGTCGTCCCCCTCGTGGTGCCGTTCATCGCCACTGGATGCCTACATCCATTCTGCGGAGGGGTCTAATGCTGGAACGTCACGGGCTGTCACTGGCGCTGGGCTGCGCCATTCTCGCGATCCTGTTCGGAATCGTCTCGGCGCGCTGGATCCTGCGCCAACCCACCGGCAATGAGCGCATGATCGCGATCGCCACCGCGATCCAGGAAGGTGCGCGTGCCTACCTCAACCGCCAGTACCTGACCATCGGCATCGCCGGCGTGGTGCTGTTCGTGCTGGTCGGCATCTTCCTCAGCTGGTACACCGCGATGGGTTTCGCGATCGGCGCGGTGCTGTCCGGCGCCGCCGGCTACATCGGCATGAACGTGTCGGTACGCGCCAACGTGCGCACCGCAGAGGCGGCGCGTCACGGCATCAGCGCGGCGATGGACGTCGCCTTCCGCGGCGGCGCCATCACTGGCATGCTGGTGGTCGGGCTGGGCCTGCTGGGCGTGGCCGGCTACTACGCGGTGCTGCTGCGGATGGGCCTGCCGATGGAACAGGCGTTGCACGCGCTGGTCGGCCTGGCCTTCGGCTCCTCGCTGATCTCGATCTTCGCGCGCCTGGGCGGCGGCATCTTCACCAAGGGCGCCGACGTCGGCGCCGATCTGGTCGGCAAGGTCGAAGCCGGCATTCCCGAGGACGATCCGCGCAATCCGGCGGTGATCGCCGACAACGTCGGTGACAACGTCGGCGACTGCGCCGGCATGGCCGCCGACCTGTTCGAAACCTATGCGGTGACCGTGATCGCCACCATGCTGCTGGGCAGCCTGATGCTGGCCGAGGCAGGCGCCAATGCGGTGCTGTATCCGCTGGTGCTGGGCGGCGTCTCGATCATCGCCTCGATCATCGGTGCGCTGTTCGTCAAGGTGAAGCCGGGCGGTTCGATCATGGGCGCGCTGTACAAGGGCGTGATCGTCTCCGGCGTGCTGGCCGCCATTGCGTTCTACCCGATCACCACCGGGTTGATGAGTGACAACGTGCATGGGCCGATGGCGCTGTACGGCTGCGCGTTGATCGGGCTGGTGCTGACCGGCCTGATCGTCTGGATCACCGAGTACTACACCGGCACGCAGTACAAGCCGGTGCAGCACGTGGCACAGGCATCGACCACCGGCCACGGCACCAACATCATCGCCGGCCTCGGCATTTCGATGAAGTCGACCGCGCTGCCGGTGGTGGCCGTGTGTGCGGCGATCTGGGGTGCGTTCGCGCTGGCCGGCCTGTACGGTATCGCCATCGCCGCCACCGCGATGCTGTCGATGGCGGGAATGATCGTTGCCCTTGATGCCTATGGACCGATCACCGACAACGCCGGCGGCATCGCCGAAATGGCCGAGCTGCCCTCGGAGATCCGCGACATCACCGATCCACTGGATGCGGTGGGCAACACCACCAAGGCAGTGACCAAGGGCTATGCAATCGGCTCGGCGGCGCTGGCCGCACTGGTGCTGTTCGCCGACTACACCCACAACCTGCAGGCGGCCAATCCCGGCCAGGAGTTCCGCTTCGACCTCAGCGACCACACGGTGATCATCGGCCTGCTGATCGGCGGCCTGATCCCCTACCTGTTCGGTGCGATGGCGATGGAAGCGGTCGGCCGCGCGGCGGGTGCAGTGGTGGAAGAGGTGCGGCGCCAGTTCCGCGAGATCCCCGGCATCATGCAGGGCACCGGCAAGCCGCAGTACGACAAGGCGGTAGACATGCTGACCCGCTCGGCGATCCGCGAAATGATCGTGCCGTCGCTGCTGCCGGTGGCGGTACCGGTGGTGGTCGGCCTGCTGCTGGGGCCGCGGGCACTGGGCGGGCTGCTGATCGGCACGATCGTGACCGGCCTGTTCGTGGCCATCTCGATGACCACCGGTGGCGGCGCCTGGGACAACGCCAAGAAGTACATCGAGGATGGGCACTTCGGCGGCAAGGGCAGCGAAGCGCACAAGGCCGCGGTGACCGGCGATACCGTCGGTGACCCGTACAAGGACACCGCCGGCCCGGCAATCAATCCGCTGATCAAGATCATCAACATCGTGGCGCTGCTGCTGGTGCCGCTGTTGTAGATCCACGCCATGCGTGGATGGGATGCCCGATGGGGTCAGAGCCCTTTCCTGCGGAAAGGGATCCGACCCCACGGCTGGTCAACGCCCGCGCAGGAAGAACGACACCGGCACCATCACTTCCACCGGGTCGCCGGCCACTTCGGCCGGCGGCGCCGGTACCGGGCTGGCCCGCTGAACGGTATCCAGAGTCTCCTGGTCGAGCAGCGCGAAGCCACTGCTGCGGCCCAGCGTCAGTGCGGAGACCGCGCCATCGCGGGCCACAGCAAAGCGCACGTAGACCACGCCCTGCTGGCGCAGCCGCTCGGCCTGGCGCGGATAGCGCCGGTGCTTCTGCAGGTGCCCGAGCAGGCGCCCTTCCCAGGTCGCCTCGGCACGACTGCGCTCGCCCGCCGTGGTCTGCGGTGCGGTGTAGCGTGCGGCCGCGTCAGCAGCCACCTGCGGCGGTGCGCTGGTCTGCGCGACATTGGCCTCGGCGGTATCCGGCGACGGCGTTGGCTCCGGTGTACGCGGTGGTGGCAGGTCACCCTGCGGCTGCACCGGCGCCTTGGGCTGTTCACGCACGGCTGGCGTCGGCGCCTGCCGCTGCTGTTGCTGCTGCAGCGGCCCGGTCGCGACCTCGCGCGGCGGCACCGGCGGTGCCTGTGCCATCGGCGCCAGTTCCAGCATCAGCGCCGCAGGTGGGGCCGTCGCAGCCAGCGCCGGTGCGCGCGCCGCCCACCAGCAGGCCGCGCCGATCAACAGCGCATGCACCAGCAGCACGATCGCCAGGCTGGTCGCCCAGCGCCGCAGTCCACTCATCGTGCGCCCTGCTCCAGGCCAACCAGCGCCACCTTCAGGTAGCCCGCTGCACGCAGCGCGTCCAGGGTAGCCATCAGTTCGCCATAGGGCACACGGGTATCGGCACGCAGGAAGATGCGCTGCGCACTATCGCCATGCGTGGCTGCCTGCAAAGCAGCGGCCAGCCCGTCGCGCGCCACCGGCTGCTCGCCAACGCGCACCGACAGATCGGCCTGCACGGTCACGTACACCGGCGCCTGTTCCGGCGGCGTGGCGCTGGCACTACTGGCCGGCAGCTGCACCGGTACCGACACGGTGGCCAGCGGTGCGGCCACCATGAAGATGATCAGCAGCACCAGCATCACGTCGATGAAGGGCGTGACGTTGATCTCGTGCGCTTCTTCCGGTGCATCGTCACGGTCGGACGCGGTCCTGATCGCCATCGTCGTGCCTCAGTGCACCGCACGCAGCGGTGCCGCTGCGGTACGCGGCACGGCACGATCGAGATCACGCGAGACCAGCTGCTGCACGGCCGCCGACAGATCGCCGAGCAGCCCACGCAGGCCAGCCAGCACGCGGCTGAAATGGTTGTAGACCAGCACTGCGGGAATCGCCGCGACCAGGCCCAGCGCGGTCGCCAGCAGGGCCTCGGCGATGCCGGGCGCGACCACCGCCAGGTTGGTGGTGTTGCTGTGGGCGATGCCGATGAAACTGTTCATGATGCCCCACACCGTGCCGAACAGGCCGACGAACGGCGCAACCGCGCCGATGCTGGCCAGCACGCCGATGCCGCGCCGTTGCACGCGCGCGGTTTCCAGTTCGATGCGGTCCAGGCGCGAGGCAACGCGTTCCTTGATGCCGTCGCGACCATCCAGCTCCTGCGACAGGCGCAGCTCGGTTCGCGTCGCGTCCAGCATGGCGAGTGCGGTGCCCTGCTGCAGGCTGGCCTCCGCGCTCCCGCCGGGCAGGCTTGGCGCCTGCAGCAACAGCGCGCGCGCTGCACGCAGCTGCCGACCCTGACGAGCCAGCTCCCAGCCCTTGGCCAGCAGCACGGTCCAGGTGGCCAGCGAGGCAAGTGCCAGCGCGATCATCACCGTCTTCACCACCACGTCGGCGGCCAGGTACATGCCCCACGGGGTCAGTGCAGGAGCAGCCACGGGGGCCAGGTCAGCAGGCAGCATCGTCTCGGTTTCCATCAGCATCAGGGGGCGCGGCGCGACGACGGGCCGCGCGCGGATCATTGGCGTCGTCCACTTCCACGACCGGATTGGGCTCCAGCCGCGGTGCGGGCCGACTGAGCACGTAGCCGGCACTGACCGCGAAGAACAGGCCCACGCCCAGCAGCAGGCGCCACGACGGGTGCGCGCCCCAGCAGAACAGCGCGAAGCCCACTGCCATGCCGGCGCTGGCGAACGCCTTGCCCTTGCGCGACACCGCGCCCTGTTCGCGCCACAGCCGCAGCGACGGGCCGTAGCGCGGATGCGCCAGCAGGCGCTGCTCGAACTTCGGCGAACTGCGCGCGAAGCAGCCCACGGCAAGGATCAGGAAAATGGTGGTCGGCATCACCGGCAGCAGCGCGCCGATCACCCCGAGGCCGACCATCAGCCAGCCCAGCGCGAACCAGAGCCAGCGCATCAGCGTTGCGCCTGCGGGCGGGCGCGGTGCATCAAGCGAATTCCACTTCGACGTGGCCGTGCACGCTGCGGAACGCGGCGTCGGCGGCGTCGATCACCTGCTGCTCCTGCTCGGCACTCAGCGGTACCGCGTCCAGCGCGGCGGTGAACTCACGCCAGTGGCGCGCGGCGCCATCGGGGTGCGCGGCCAGGTGGCGGGCGCCGAAATCACGATCCAGGCCGAGCTTGGCAGCCATCTTGTACAGAATGGTGCCGCCCAGGTTGGAGCCTTCAGCCACATACAGCCATCCCAATGCGGCGGGCAGCTCAAGATCGGACGGCAACGGTGCGATGTCGGCCGCCGGCAGGGTCTGCTCCAGGTCCTGCAGGTCGCGCGCGACCTGGGTCAGGCGGCGGCGCTCGCCCAGGTCCGGCAGCAGTGCATCCAGCGCAGGGTTGGCATACAGCGCATCGATGCTGCGATGGAAGCGGTACTGCACGCGCAGGAAACGGGCGAAGTTGCTGCGGTCGGCGAAGATGTCGCCGGCCATGATGCGCTTGTCCAGCGCGCCATGGCTGTCGCGGGTGGCGGCCTTGAGCCGCAGGCTGCGGCTGTCTTCAGGGGCGATGTGTGCGTTCACGGGGGATGCCAAGGGGGTCGTCCTGCTGTAGACGTTCGCCATGGGGCTTTCCCCAAGGCCATGTGCACCGATAATGGCGCATCCCTTCTTCCCGCAGGAACCGACGATGATCACCACCGAACCGCGCATGACCAACCTGTTCCTGCAGCTGGGCCTGGACGCCAGCGCCGAGGGCATCGCCCGCTTCATCCGCGAGCACCAGCTGGCCACCGATGTGGAAGTGGTCGAGGCACCGTACTGGAACGATGCCCAGCGCCAGTTCCTGTCCGAGTCGCTGCAAGCCGATGCGGCATGGACCACGGTGGTGGATGAGCTGAACGAGTCGCTGCACGAAGATGCGGTGAAGGCGGCGACCGGGCTGTAACTGCCTGGAGGAAGGCGCCGGGCATGGCCCGGCGCTACCGTTGTCTCCCGCTGGGGTCAGAGCCCTTTCCCCAAGGAAAGGGATCCGACCCCGACGATCAGTACTTCCAGGTCAACGCCAACCGTGCGGTACGGCCCGGGGCCGGCATCACGCCCAGGGCCAGCGGGTCCAGGTAATAGCGGTCGGTCAGGTTGTCCACGCCCGCTTCCACCGAGAGCTGGTCGTTGAAGCTCCAGCTGGCGAACAGGTCGACCAGGGTGTTCGGCCGGTACAGCTGCTGGATCGCCGACAGGCCCACGTTCCAGTCCTTGTCCAGCTTGCTGATCGGACCGGCGTTGTGGACCACGCGGGTGCCGAAGGTCAGGCGCTCGTCGAACAGGCGCGAGCCCAGGGTCAGGTTGACCATATAGCGCGGCGGATTCTGGGTATTGGTGTACGAACCCTCGAAGCCGCCGTCCACGCAGTTGGGCGTGTTGGCCAGCTCGCCATTCTTGCGCTGCGCCCCATAGGCGCGGCGCTCGGCGGCGATGTCCGGCGCACAGGTCTTGGCCTTGAAGTAATAGTGCGCGGACAGATCGGCAAACACCTTGCCGCTGTCATAGCTGGACTGGAACTCCATGCCCGAGACCTTGAACTGGTCGACGTTGCGGATCAGGCCGGCCGACAGCGTGCGGTAGTCACGGGTGATCAGGTCGTCGATGCGGGTATCGAAATACGCCAGCTTCAGCGCCAGGCGGTCGCCGGCGGTGAACAGGTCATAGCGGATGGTGCTGGCGCCGATTTCCCAGCTGCGCGCGCGCTCCGGCTTCAGCTCGCCCACCGGTTTGGCGGCGGTGAACAGGCCCAGCGTGGTCTCGAACAGGCTCGGCAGCTTGGTGCCTTCGGCGTACTTCACGTAGACCATGGTGTCTTCGTTGAAGCGGTAGGCCACGCTGGCGGTCGGCGAGAACGCGCTGTCGCGACGGCGGATCGGTTGCGACCAGCTCCAGCTGACCGGCACTTCCAGGTCCTGCGGCTTGCCGGCGTCGTAGAAGTTCCAGCCGGCGATGTCGCCCACTGTGCCCTTCTTGTACGGCGAGGCCAGCAGCGAGGCCTGGGTGAAGTTGCCGTTGGCATCCGGATACCAGTTCAGCAGCGCGATGCGCTTGGCGCGCCACGACGGCAGCGCCGGGTTGCCATTGAGCAGTTCGGTGTAGCGGTACTGGCCCTGCACCTCGTAGGCATCGGGCGTGGCCAGGCGGTTGCGGTCATGCACATCCACGCGGTTCCAGCGACCACCGGCCAGCAGCTCCCAGTGCTCGTCGGGCTGCCACTTCAGCGAGGCCACGGCACTGTATTCCTTGCGCTCGGCGTTGCGCAGGAAACGGTTGTTGACCAGGTCGTCGTGCATGACCGGCCCCGAACTGCCCGGCGCGATGTCTTCGTCACTGTAGGACAGGCCGTAGTCGAGCGTGAACGCACCGGCACGGGTATCAAACCTGGACGTGTTGCTGGCATCCAGGCCGAAGCGCTTCTGCCGCAGCGGATTGCGGTAGGCATCCTTGTAGCCGGGGTCACCGCTGAAGCTGGGCGCGTCATACCACTCGGTGCGGCGGTCGAAGTACCACGGCGTGATGCCGGTCAGGCTGTTGTACATCACGCTGTCGGTGTCGGTGTACGCGGCATTGACGCGCAGGTCGATCAGTTCGCTGTCCGGGTTGAAGCGGTAGCGCAGGCTGTAGCTGTCCATGTCGACATGGCCCGGATCCCATTGCGGAATGCGGTCACGATCCACGCGGATGATCTGCGAGGCCATGATCTCGCCAGCGGTACCTTCGTAGCGGCGGTAGCCGGCCTCCAACGTCTGCGCGTCGTCGATGCGCCAGGTGCCCTTGAGCAGCGCCGACTTCGAGCGCGAGGAGGTATTGAACACCTCGGTACGCGGCGGATTCAGCGGTGCCAGCGTGCGTCGGTCCTGCGGGAAGTCGTCGTAGCCATGGCGGCCGGAGAAGTAGTTGCCGTTGTCGCGGTAGGCGTAGGCAGCGACCAGATCGAAGCGGTCCCAGTGACCTGCGGCGGCCACGTTGAAGAACTGGCTGCCGGTGGCACTGCGATCGTTGCGCGGCGCAGCACTGTAGGACGGCAGGTTGTTGGCACTACCGTTGGCGAGACCACCGCGCACGCGCACGCCGAAGTCGCGGCCCTCGCGCAGCACGTCACCGATCTTCAGCGTTTCCATCTCGACCACGCCGCCGATGCCGCCGGAGGCATTGGCCTGCAGGCTCGGGCCCTTGGTGATGGTCAGGCTGGAGATCAGGTCCGGGTCGAGGTAGGTGCGCTGTGACTGGCCGGCATAGCCACGGTAGGTATCCATGCTGGACTGGCCACCGTCGATGATCACCGGCACGCGGCCCTGGCCCTGGATGCCACGGATGTTGACGTCGAAGCCGTTGCCCACGCGCGGATCACCAGCCGTGACACCGGCCACGCCCTTGACGATGTCGCCGTTGGAGGTACCACGGAAACGCTCCAGGTGCGTGCGGTTGAGCGTGGTGGTGGAGCCCACGCTGCGGTAGCTGTCGAGCAGGCGCGCTTCATCACTGGTCGCACCGCTGTCGACGCGGTCGCCGGCCACGCTCAGCGTGTCGGTGACAATCACGCCGTCCCCGGCCTGCGCCGACGTCGCCGCTTCCAGAGTGACCGCATCGGCACTGACCTGGCGCACCGCCAGGCCACTGCCCTGCAGCAGGTGCTGCAACGCCTCGTTGGCCGACAGGCTGCCGCTGACCGCGCGCGAGGTTACGCCACGCGCCAGCGATGCGGGGTACACCACCTGCACGCCGGACTGGCGCATGTAGCTGCGCAGCGCGTCATCCAGCGGTTGCGCCGGAATATCGAAGCGTTGCACGGCAGCGTGGTCGCCGCTGGCGCTCTGCGCCAGTACGGACGGCGCAGCACTGGCCAGGCCGGCCGCCAGCAACGCGATGCACAGGCGGGACGGGCGCAGCGCGCGGCCCGGACGATGGGAGTCGAACATGGGGAAACCTGTCAGGTAATCGGTGCCGCGAACGCGGCGTCATCCGCAACACGGGCGGACACGGCGACGTACGTGGCGGCGGCGGGTACGTTCGCGGAGTAAGACGGATGAAAGCGTGGCAACCCCAAGGGGATTTGCAGTCGCGGCAGGTACCTACGGTTGCTCGGCCGGTTGTAGCGGTAGGTGCCGAACGTTGGCCGGCTGCTTGCAGCGGTGGGTGCCGACCGTTGGTCGGCTGGTTTCAGTGGTGGGTGCCGACCGTTGGTCGGCACAGGGGGAATGGCGTCGATCTACCGATGGACGATGGCGACGCCGAGCGGCAGCCGGGTCACCTGCAATCCGGCCGTCGCGGCCAGCGCATCCAGCGCCTGTTCCGGGCGGTCGATGCGCAATGCAGCACTGACCGCCGGCAGCTGCGACAGATCACCACGCACGAAGGTCGGGCCAGCGCGATAGCGTCCCACCCACTGCACCGCGTCGGCGACGCGGGCCTGTTCCAGCAGCAGCTCGCCCTGGCGCCAGACGCCGACGCTGTCGGCCGCCACGTCCCCCAATCGCCTCACACCACTGTGTTCACCGTAGACCGCACGCTGGCCCTGCTGCAGGTAGGTCCAGCCACCGTCAACCGGGCTGGCCATCCGTACCCTGCCCTGCCCGACCTGGGTTTCCACCTGGTCCTGGCCCCGCGCCACAGTGAAGGCGGTCGAGATGTCCTCGACCACGCCATTGCCGGCGCGCACGCTGAAACGTCGCTGCGCATCCGGACTGACCTCGAACCAGGCACGTCCGCGCAGCAGCTCGACCTGGCGGGCGTTCGCATCAAAACGCACCGCAATCGCACTGTCGGCATCCAGCACCGCGCGACTTCCATCAGGCAGCAGCACATTCTGCACCTGGTGCGTGCTGCGATGATCGGACTGCAGGCGCAGCCACGCCTCCGGCCATGCCACCAGCATCGCCAGCATTGCCGCCGCAGCCATCGCCCAACGCAGTCGGCGCGGGCGTCGGCGATCCACGTGCGTGGCCGGCACGCGCGGCCCAACGCTGCGCCACAGCGCGCGCTCGTGTTCGAAGGCCCGACGGTGCCCCGGCTGTTGCAGCCAGAATTCGAACGCCTGCATGCGCGCATCGCTGATATCGCCCGAGGCCAGCCACGCGATCCAGCCCCGGGCCTGTTCGGCCAGGGCATCGTCATTGGCGGCGGGCAGCATGTTCGGCGGGCTCATCGGCTGGCGGACAGGCGCATTCAAGCGCGGGCGGGGGAACTAGACCGCATCCACGGTCCAGTGATCAAGACGTTTCTGCGAAGGCCAGCCCCAAGCTGGCGCGATCATCGACCGCTGCGCGCCCAGGCCAGGCGTTGCAGCGCGGTGCGTACGTGATTCTCCACCGTGGTCACCGATACCCCAAGGCGACGCGCGATCTCGGCCTGGGTCAGGCCCTGAAGGCGGTTGAGCCGGAAGATGGTGCGGGTCGGCTCCGGCAAATGGCCGGCTGCATCGAGCACCCGCTGCAGTTCGTCCTGCGCCATGGCCTGCTCCTCGGTGGAGATCACCTCGTCCGGGCCCCATAGATAGTGGTCGGCCAGCAGCCGGTTGCGGCGGGTCGATTCGCGGCCGTGGTCGGTGGCCAGGTTGGCGGCCAGCCGATACAGATAGGCGCGCGGATTGTCGATCGCCTGGCTGTCATCGACCCCACGGGCCTTGAACCAGACCGCCTGGATCACGTCTTCGGCGCCGTTGTCGCCCCCAAGTATCCGCTGCACACGACGCAGCAGCGCTGGCCGCTCGCGGATCAGCAGTTCGGTGAGGGAGGCAGCATTGGAGGACATGCGCGGAGCCGGGACGACAGACGGGGGCGCCGCGCATGCTACTCCGTTAATGCGAATCAGTCACGTTCGCATCATCCTCAGGATCATAGGCATTCAGTCAATCCGTCATAGACATGGGTCCGGGTGCCCGGCAGCGTCGCATGCAGGGCGTCGTACCCGGTTGCTGCATCCCACACAGCCAGCAGCTCGGCCAGACGGGTTCCAGGTGCAAGCGGGAGCACGCAGGCATAGGTCCCATGGTCGACGTCGATCTGCCCGGTCTGTTGCACCTGGGTATAGCTTC
Organism: Stenotrophomonas sp. S4; assembly: GCF_054187805.2. Lineage (NCBI taxonomy): Bacteria > Pseudomonadati > Pseudomonadota > Gammaproteobacteria > Lysobacterales > Lysobacteraceae > Stenotrophomonas > Stenotrophomonas sp. S4. Next base: position 3,898,304 of record NZ_CM196188.1, read on the forward strand.
CAGCGAAGGTCCAGATGCAGCTACCCACGACGCCGGAGGCTCGATGCACCGAACAGCGCAGGCGCATGGGCCGGAGGTTGTAGTACTGCCCTTCGCAGAAGGTATCGCCGCAGATATCGTCGAAGCCGCGCACCAACAGGCGCTCAGCGGCAAGGAAGCGCTCACGGCCGGCCGCCGGATCGGGATGGTCACGGGCATCGACAAATTGAGGGGTCGCCTGGGCGCCGCTTGCCATCAGCAGCCCGCAGGCCAGCCATCGTGCCGGGAAGATGCGCATCAGCCCACCCTCCCGGTCTTCCGGATGCAGTCAGGCAGCGCGTCGAACAGGCCATGGTCGAGGCCAGGCAGGGCGGCGGTCAGACCATCAGGCGCTTCCAGCGAAGCGTGGAAGGCTTCTACAGCCACGCCCGGCCCCAGCTCCACCGGACAGGCCCAGCGGCCATTGTCGACCTGCACCTCCCCCGTATCGCCCTGCACGGCCAGCTCGCTGGCCACCACCACCCAGGCGCATCGCTGCACCGTTCCGCGATGAGCCAGCACCGCGCAGCGGAACTCCATCACCCGGTAGTTGCTGTACTCACCTTCGCACCAGGTATCGGCACAAAGCCGGTCGAACTCCCTGGCCAAGGCGGCCTTCAGCCCGTAGCCACGCTCCCAATTGGCCTCGGGCCGGGGGTAATCGATCAGGTCCACGTGCAGGCCGCGGGCGAAGACAGGCAGGGACGCCAGCAACAGCACGGCTGCCATGCATCGGGCATACCAGGACATCGGCAGTACTCCTTGGGAATGGGCGTCCAGCCTGCGCCGGCACACCCCGCGGCCCCATCGGCCAAGGCCGGTGCGACCCGTCAGGCCTTGCCGCGCCAGCAGGTCGGTGCCCTCCCCCTGCACAGCGCCCGGCAAAGGCATAAAATGGTGAGCTATCCGTCTACATCCCCCACCTGGAGCACACCATGGGTCTGGAACTCGTCTCGCCCGGCAAGAACCCGCCGGAAGAAATCAACGTCATCATCGAGATCCCGAAGGACTCGGAGCCGGTGAAGTACGAAGTGGACAAGGAAACCGGCGCGATCTTCGTCGACCGCATCCTCTCCACCCCGATGCGCTACCCGTGCAACTACGGCTACGTGCCGAGCACCCTGTGTGGCGACGGCGATCCGGCCGACGTGCTGGTGGTGCTGCCGCTGCCGCTGGTGCCGGGCTCGGTCGTGCGCTGCCGCCCGGTCGGCGTGCTGAAGATGAGCGATGAGGCGGGCAGCGACGAGAAGATCCTGGCCGTGCCGGTCTCGAAGATCTTCAGCGGCTATGCCCACGTCGAAGACATCGCCCAGGTCTCGAGCCACTGGCTGGAGCGCATCGGCCACTTCTTCGAGCACTACAAGGACCTGGAGAAGGGCAAGTGGGTCAAGCTGGACGGTTGGGGCGGCGCCGCTGAGGCCAAGCAGATCCTGATCGAGGCGCATCAGCGCCATCTCGACAGCAAGGCCTGAGACTGAACCGGATCGCTCCGGCGGTACCCTGCCGGAGCGATGCGGGTCACGTTTCATGACGACGGCACATCACTCTTGCTGCCGTATTAGGTAAATTGCGTCACTTCACACGTCATCGACATCCATCGTCGAGACAGCCAGGGGAATGTGTCGTGCGTATTCTGCTTGTTGGGGATGCAGCCAGCCTGCCGGCCGAGCTGACCGAATTCATTGCCGATCTTGGGGAAGACTGGCAGCCGTTGACCGCCACCGATGGCCAGGCCGCGATGACCGCGGTGGCCACGCAGGGCGTGGACGCGGTGATCGTCTGCCCGCAATTGCCAGATCTCAATGCCACCACGCTGCTGGGGCAGATCCGGACGTTGCGCCCGGAGACCATCCGCATCGCGCTGGTCGATGCACAGCATGGCAACCGCCCGCCGCCGGCGCGCCTGATCGGTGTCGCCCACCGCTTCCTGCCGCTGCCGCTGGCACCGGAAGTGCTGCTGGAGGCGCTGACCAGCCTGGAAGAACTGCGCGAAGTGCTGGACAGCCCGCGCCTGCGCGATGCCATCGGCCGTATCGAGAAACTGCCCTCGCCACCGCACCTGTACCTGAGCCTGACCCAGGCCCTGGAACATGACGACGACGCCGACAGTGCCGATGTAGCCAAGCTGGTCGCCGCCGATCCAGCGATCGCGGCCAAGGTGCTGCAACTTTCGAACTCGGCCTTCTTCAGCCAAGGCCGCACCATTGCCGACCTGCGCACCGCAGTGACCCGGCTGGGCCTGGCCACCCTGCGTGACCTGGTGCTGGCCAGCGAAGTGTTCTCCGCACCGACGCTGTCGGCCGCCGAGCGCAACTCGCTGCAACAGCGCGCACTGCTCGCCTCGCGGCTGGCCGCACGCCTGCTGCCCGAGTCCAGTGCCGAACTGGGGGCGACCGCTGCGCTGCTGGCCGACATCGGCCTGCTGCTGCCAGGTGTGCGCAACGAGCGCAGCGAGCCGTCGCTGGCCGGTGACACCCGCCCCGGCCATGCCGAAGCCGGCGCCTACCTGCTGGGTCTGTGGGGCCTGCCGATGCCGATCATCGAAGCGGTGGCATTCCACCTGCAGCCACAGCGCGCCAACACCCGCAGCTTCTGGGTGACAGGCGCGGTGCACGTGGCCCTGGCGCTGGTCAATGGCGATCCGGTGGACGAGGACTACCTGCAGCGCGCAGGCGTGCTGAACAAGCTGCCGCAATGGCGCGAGCACGCCAATGCACTGATGGGTCTGGTGCCCAGCGACGCCTGAGCGCGTTGCATGATTTCCGGATGACAGGGGGCGCACCCGCAAGGTGCGCCCTTTCTACGTCAGCGGGTACCGCAGGCGTCCTGCACGCAACGACGGTACTGCGACTCGCAGATGACCGCTGACTTGCCACTGGCCAGGCACTGCTGGCGGAACTCTTCGCAATAGAGCCCGCCACCGCAGACCCCGAGACCCTGCGCGAACACCGCGCCCACCAGCGTTGCATAGATCAATGCAGCGGCAGATGCCTGGCGCAACAACGTGTTCCTCATATCCCTCTCCACATGCAAGCGTCCGGTAGTGGACCTCCTGACTGTGTTGATTACGACACGACGGGACCGTGACTGCGCTCACCTTCCAACAGTTTCCGGAATTCCCCTACAAAAAAAAGGGCGGACCTTGCGGTCCGCCCTCCTTCTGTTGCTACCGCACTTCGATGGATCAGAAGCGCTGGGTGTACTTCATGTACAGGAAGCGACCCACGTCGAAGCCGCCGTAGTAGGCGAACGCCGAGTTCGGAGCCGAGTACTGCAGCGGACCCTTGTGGTCGAACACGTTGTTCGCGCCCAGGGCGATCGTCGCATCCCACGGTGCCTTCCAGCTGACCTGCAGGTCGTGGAAGGTGTTGGAACCGGTGTGACGCAGCGGATCGGTCTCACCGTTGGCCATGTGGTTCGGAGCATCGCACCAGCCGTCAGCCAGCGAGATGCAGCTTTCCTTCATGCCCGAGTAGTAGCGCGCGGTGTAGTTCACACCGAAATCGCCGTACTGCCAGTTGACGCCCAGGTTCGAACGCACGCGGAACAGGCCCGGCTCGCCAACGCGGCCGATCATGATGTTGTCGCCTGCGCTGTTCTGGCCCTGCTCGTCGTACTTGGCGGTGTAGCTGGTCTGCCAGTCGATGCTGAACTGACCGATGGCCAGTTCCGGCAGGCGGTACTTGACGCCCAGGTCGTAACCTTCGGTCTTCATCTTGCCGAGGTTGGCGGTGCCGTAGGTGATCGCACTGACGTGGCCGTCAGCCGCACGGGTCACGCTCGAGCAACGCTCGGAGTTGCCCAGCACGTAGCAGTCACGCAGGATGCGGTCGACGCTGTCAGCGATGATCATGTCGCTGATTTCGTACTTGTACCAATCCAGCGACAGGTCCAGGCCCTGCACCCAACGCGGGCTCCACACCAGGCCGAAGGTGGTGCTCTTGGAGGTTTCCGGCTTCAGGTTCGGGTTGGCACCCGAGACGAACTGGTCACCCGACTGGCACGGCAGGGTCGAGCACGGCAGGTTGCCCTGGCCCAGCTGCACGTAGTTGGCCGGAGCGCCAGCGGCGGTGCACGCGGCATTGCCGGCAACGCTGCCCGGAGCCTTCACGCCGCACGGATCGATGTACGACTCGAAGCTCGAGCTCAGGCCACCGTACAGGTCGCTGATGGTCGGAGCACGGAAGCCCTGGGCGTAGGTGCCGCGGACCAGCAGTTCATCCAGCGGACGCCAGGTCAGGCCGAACTTGCTGTTGGTGGTGCCACCGAAGTTGCTGTAGTCCGAGTAACGGCTGGCAACGTTCAGGGTCAGTTCCTTGGCGAAGGCCATGTCGGCCAGCAGCGGCACGTTCAGTTCGAGGTAGACCTCGTTCAGATCGTACTGGCCGCGGGTCGGCTTCTGGCCCAGGCCGGTGGACTCGCCCGACTGCGCGAAGGCGTCCGGCACGTAGCTGCCTTCTTCCTTGCGGTGCTCGACACCCAGGGCGAAGCCCAGGTCGCCGGCCGGCAGGGTCACGATGGAACCCGACAGGTTGGCGGTGAAGCTGGTGGTCTTGGTGACACCACGGGTGGTGAAGGTCGGGAACAGGAAGTCCTGCAGCTCCTGGTTCGCCAGCGAACCCTGGCTGTCAACGCCGTACGGCAGCAGCGGGTTCCACGGGCGGCAGTCGCCCAGGATCGGCTTGGCCGAGGTACCGCAGCGTGCAACGCCGCCGGCATCGATGAACGACGGGCCCAGGGCCTGGCCTGCAGCGATCAGGCTCATGTCACCGCGGTTGGTCTTGATCGACTCGTTGCGGTTCCACAGCGCGCCGACATCCCAGTCGAAGGTCTTGCCGCCCAGCTCGAAGAAGCCGGTCAGGGTCGGAGCGAAGCGCAGGGTCTTCAGCTGGCTGTCAGTGGTACGCGGCACTTCCCACAGGCGACGGCGGAAGCTGACGTCCTGGCCGACCGGGTTGAAGGCGCTCGAGCCCTCCAGCGGGGTGCCGAAGGAGTTCGACTGGAACGGGTAGCCGGCGATCTGCTGGAACGTCTGGCGCTCGTTGTAGAGCACGTCGGTGTTCAGGCTGATCGAGTCGGTGAAGTCGTAGGTGCCGTTGATGTAGACCGACTTGCGCTTCACACCGGTGAGCAGCGTCATCTGCTCGTTGGAGTTGGCGAATTCGTCCGCCGTAATGACGTGGTAGTCATTCGGGTTCTTCGGGTTGCCGCCGGCGTTCAGGGTCTTCCAGACAGCCTTCTTGGAGTCGCTGCAATCGACCTGGGTCGGGTTGCACCAGCTGCCGTTCTGGCTGATCGGGCTCCAGGTGGCCGAGGTCGAGTTCGGACCCAGCGAGCCATCACGGCTGTACCAGCGGTCCTTGGCCCACACCGGATCCTGCTTCGAGTACTCGGCCGACAGGGTCAGGCTGCCGCGCTCGCCGCGGGCACCGAGGGTCATCGAATAGGTTTCGGTGTCGCCGTCGCCCTTGCCGTACTGGCCGACGTAGACATTGGCTTCGCCGCCGTCGAAGTTCTTGCGGGTGATCACGTTGACCACGCCGGCGATGGCGTCGGAACCGTAGATCGAGGACGCGCCGTCCTTCAGGATTTCGATGCGCTCAACGGCCGACATCGGGATCTGGCTGAGATCCTGGTAACCGGCGGTGGTTGCGCCCAGGCGCTTGCCGTTCATCAGCACCAGGGTGCGCTGGGCGCCCAGGTTACGGATGTCGACGTAGTAGCCGCCCACGTTCTCGCCCGAAGCCAGCGATTCCGAGCGCGAGATGGCCGGGGAGCCGGCCGAGGTCAGGTTGTTCAGCACGTCGGCGACGCTCGAGAAGCCCTGCTTTTCCAGGGATTCGCGGGTCATCGTCAGGATCGGCTGCTGGGTCTCCACCGAGGCGCCGCGGATGCGCGAGCCGGTGACCGAAATGCGGTCCAGGTCGGTGGTGCCCTTTGCTTCCTGAGCCGAAGCAAAGGCCGGCGCCAGCGCCAGCGCAATGCCGGCCGGCAGCAAGCCGAACCGCACTGCGGGATTACGAACGTTCATCTATCTCTCCAAGGTACGTGTTAGCAGCGTGTTAAAACACCCCAGCACGTTACGATTGCGTTGCAGCGCTGTATTTGCGCGAACCAACCGGAGACTTTGCGGATTGTGGCGGGAGCAAGCCGCCGTTCTCCCTGAAGCGCGATGCGGACTGGCCGTAGCGGGCGCGGAACGCACGCGCGAAGCTGCAGCAGTTGTCGAAGCCACTGGCGGCGGCGACCTCGCCCACCATCATGTCGGTGTCGCGCAGCAGGTCAGCAGCGCGTTCGAGGCGCAGTCGTGCCGAAAGCGACTGCGGGCTTTCCTCGTACAGGCTCTGGAAGGTCTTGGAGAGGTACCAGCTGGAGAAGTTGGTCAGCTCGGCCAGTTCGCCGATGCGCACCACCCGGTGGCTGTTGCCTTCCAGATAGAGGCGCGCGCGCTGCATGCGGCCGAACACCTGGCGCTTGCGGCTGCGCGAGCGGCCCGGGCAGCGCTGTACGTTGTCGGCCAGGCCACGCTGCAGGCCAGCCAGGTGCAGCAACAGCGGACGCAGGGCCTGGGCCGGCTGGCCGCTGGCCAGCGCATCGCGCCACAAGCGCAGCGCCACGCGGGCGTCACTGCGGTTCATGCGGCCACGACCGGCATACAGGCCGCAGTCGGCCATCTCGGTCAGCACACGAAGCGCTTCGACGTTCAGGTTCAGGCCGACGCACAACCCGTTGCGACCAGCCTGCACCAACGGCCGCGATTCCTTCTCGAAGGCGATCCACTCGCCCTGGCGCAGGCGGAAGCGCCCTTCCTTGGCCTCCACCCACGAACTGCCACGCACCTGCATCCAGACGGTGAAGCTGGAGCCGGCGGTCTGCAGGCTGCCCAGCCGGGCCACGCCCAGGCAGGTCGGCGCGACATCGTCGAGCGACCGGTCCAGGGAGACGGTTTGGCCGCGATCGGCCAGCGAGAGTTGACGCATGGGGGCACCACGGATTTGCCTAGTACAGGACTCCGTTTTGCCTAATCAGGTGGCACCGCGTCAGGAAAGTCCGACGAGATCGCCACGAATTCGCGACGAGATCCCGACGAAGAAATTACGAAGGGCCATTTCCCTTTAACAACAACAACTTGGAGAACGCCGGGAACAGCGCGGGCGGGCGTTCGGGCAACCGCATCACGCCGATGTCGGCACCATCGCTGACCGCCATCGCCACGAACAGGTCATGTCCGTCAGCGCTGGCGCTGAGTCCGTTGCCGGCGCTGAGCCGTTCTGCGTCCAGGCAGCGTTCCGGCTCCTCGCGGCCGGGCAGGATGCGCACGAAGGTGGTGCCACACGTGGTCGAGGTGCCGAGGTAACCGATGCCACTGTTGCCGGCCACGGTCCAGGCCCGGTATCGCCAGCGGCTGGGCCGGTCATCGCTGATCTGCTGCACGCTGCCCGACGACAACGTGGCATCGGCCGACCACAGGCCACCGGCGGCCAGGCGGGTGAACAACACGCGGCCACTGCTGCGGTCGAAGCGCGCCTGCGACACCCCATCGATGCTGGCCAACCGGCGCCAGGGCTGGGTGCTGCGGTCGAACAGGCTCAACCGGGTGCGCTGGTCGGCATCGCGTTCGACCACAAACAACTGCTCCGGCGACGCGCCATACAGCGCCTGCAGCGGCTGTTCGGCCGGGATCGGCAAAGGTTGCAGTCGTTCATCGCGTGGCGCGATCTCGTAGACCACCGTGCGCCCATGCGCGTCGCGGCCGACCACGAGCAGCTGACGGCTGTCGGCCGACCAGTCCGGTGCCTGCCGCGCTTCCGGCCGCAGCCCTTCAATGGGGCGCAGCGAATCCGGCCGCTGCATGTCCGCCCACCACAGGGCGAAGCTGCCGGAGCGATCCGAGGTGAAGACCAGCTGGCGGCCATCCGGCGCTGCCATCGGCTGCCCATCGCGGCCACTGGAGGCAAACAGTCGCTCGGGCGCACCGTTGCCCTGCATCGGCACCTTGAACACGCCGAACTGTGCGCGTCGGTGGACGAAGGCCAGCATGCCACCGCGTCGCGACACGGCGGGCCACTGCGCATCATCCAGGCCAGCATCGCGCAGCGTGTGCCGCTCAACGTCCAGGTAATAGAGCCGCGCCTCGCTGTCGACGCGGCGGCCGAACACGATGGTGCGGCCATCGTCCAGCCAGGCCCAGCCGCGCAGCTCTGCCGCTTCGTTGGTCAACTGCTCGGGCGTACCGCCCGTGGCCGGCACCCGCCACAGATCGCCCAGCTGCGGGTTGCGCACGAACACCAGCCATTGCCCGTCGGGCGAATAACGCGGTGCGTAGTCGAAGTCATCCTGGTCGACGCTGTAGGCCAGCGCGCGCCACTCGCCGCTGGCCAGGTCCAGCACGCGGATGCCACGGTGGGCGTAACGCCCGACCATGCTGCCGAACACCAGGCCGCGACCATCGGGTGTCCAGTCAAAACTGAGCAGTTCGGTGCCATCGCAGCGCGTGGCCTGGCGCAGTGCGCCGCCGGTGGCGCTGGCGATCAGCACCTGGCAGCCACCGTCGGCGGAAAACCGTGCGAAGGCGATCTCGCGACCATCCGGCGACCAGTTCGGGAATCGATCGACCGCGCCGGCCGGTGGCACCAGCAACTGGCGCGCCGGCGCGTTGCCGGAGGTCTGCACCTTGATCGCACCACCGCCGTTGCCATCTTCGTTGGCGCCTTCATAGGCGACCAGCGAACCATCCGGTGACAGCGTGGGATAGGTTTCAAAGCCGCTGGTCGCGGTGATCAACCGATAGGGACGCTGCGGGCTGCCGATCACCCGCGTGCCGTTCTCCACGGCGGCCTCCACCGGTGAACTGCTGGCCGGTGCACGGCGCAGCAGCAGCGTGGTCATCACCAGCAGCGTGGCCAGCATCAATACGCCCAGCGCCAGCAGCACGCGGCGGCGGACATGGCGCCAGCGGCGGCGCGATTCCTGCGCGCGCGCGGGCAGCACCGCGGCGTCGGCGGGTGCCGGCTGCACTTCCACACCTTCATCGTCAGGCAAGCCCGCAGCCGTTGGCTCCGCATCGTCCAGCGCCTGTACCGGTACCAGAAGCCGATAACCGGTCTTGGCGATGGTTTCGATGTAGGCCTGGCCGTTGTCGTCGTCGTTGCTGAACGCCTTGCGCAGCTGGGTGACGGCCTGGGTCAGCACATCGTTGGTCGGCAGCGTGTCCGGCCACACCTCGGCGAACAACTCGTCGCGGGTGACAACGCGGCCCGGCTGCCGCAGCAGCACGCGCAGCACGCCCAACGCCTTCGGCGTCAGCCGGCGCGGGCGACGCGCACCGACGACCTCGACTTCGCGCGAGGACAGAGTGACGATGCACTCTCCTATCCGTATCCGATCGGATACGGGTGGCTGTATTTCGCTGCTGTTCATTTTCTGCTACACAGTAGAGACAGGTCCCGGGCAGTGTTTGCCTTCGTTACGGTCCCGTCCTGGGAACAGCGAAAAGCCAGACTCCGCACAAAGCATCGGCGCATACCGCAAAAACAATCGAGCGCGCGAATACTAGCCTATGCAAGTTACCTCGCCTATCGCGTGGTCGACATCAGGCTCTCTCTCGCCGACGCATTCACATAATTCGCGACACCATTCGCGCCCTCTTGGGCGCGAAATTTTTATCTGGCGTTCATTTTCACATGCGCCGCAACATGGTCAATCCGACCAGACGCGAAACCACCAAAGCCACGTACATCACGCCGGAAAACTGCTCCAGCATGACCAATGCGCGTGCCTGTGGATGCAGGGGTACGACGTCACTCAAGCCCACTCCAGACAGCAAGCTGAAGCTGAGATAAAGCAACTCCATCCAGCTGCGCTGCGCACCCCCGCCAGTACCCTGGAAGCTGCCCGGATACCACTGCTGGCACACCGCGAACGCGAAGGCGAAAGCCCACGCCAGCAGGGTGAAGGTTGCGCCTGCGGCGAACAGTTCGTCGCGGGTGACCTTGTGGTCCTGGAGCATGTAGGCGATCAGGGCGCCGGCCGTATAGAAGTACAGCAGGCTCTCCAGCAGCTGCGCGGTGGTCAGCATTGCGGTGCGATCGAGCAATGCGCCTGCCAACGAGAACACCACCGAGGGAATGGCCAGCAACAGCGCCAGCCAGGTGCCCAGCGGGCTGCGCTGGACCACCCACAGCGCCAGGCCGAGTACCGCCATGCCGAACATGCCCAGTGCGGCGCGGCCCGCAGCGGTGTCATCCAGCGCGGGATACAGCAGCACCGCCAGCAGCTGCGCGCCCAGCAACCAGGCCGAAGGATGACGGCGGGCGATGGCCAGCCAACGGGTGGTCATGGCAACGGGCATGGCGTCCTTTCCCCCTGGGCGATGGACGCAGCATAGCCGGGCACGGCGTGATGAACGGTCGTGCCGGCCGTTGGCCGGCACGACCGTTTCCGCATCAGCCCTGGTGGTAGACCTCGGCGCCGGCGGCGCGGAACTCCTCCGACTTCTCCTTCATGCCGGCCTCGGCGTAATCACGCACGTCCTGGGTGATCTTCATCGAACAGAAGTGCGGGCCGCACATCGAGCAGAAGTGCGCCAGCTTGTGCGCATCCTTCGGCAGCGTCTCGTCGTGGAACTCCTTGGCCTTCTCCGGATCCAGGCCAAGGTGGAACTGGTCCTCCCAGCGGAACTCGAAGCGCGCCTTGCTCAGCGCGTTGTCGCGCACCTGCGCACCTGGATGGCCCTTGGCCAGATCAGCGGCGTGCGCGGCGATGCGGTAGGCCATGATGCCGTCACGCACGTCCTGGCGATTGGGCAGGCCGAGGTGCTCCTTCGGCGTCACGTAGCAGAGCATCGCCGTGCCGAACCAGCCGATCATCGCCGCACCGATCGCGCTGGTGATGTGGTCGTAGCCCGGTGCGATATCGGTGGTCAGCGGCCCCAGCGTATAGAACGGTGCTTCGCCACACTCGCGCAACTGCTTTTCCATGTTCTCCTTGATCAGCTGCATCGGCACGTGGCCGGGGCCTTCGATCATGGTCTGCACATCATGCTTCCAGGCGATCTTCGTCAGCTCACCCAGCGTCTCCAGCTCACCGAACTGCGCCGCGTCGTTGGCATCGGCGATGCAGCCCGGGCGCAGGCCGTCACCCAGCGAGAAGGTCACGTCGTAGGCCTTCATGATCTCGCAGATCTCTTCGAAGTGCGTGTAGAGGAAATTCTCCTTGTGGTGCGCCAGGCACCACTTGGCCATGATCGAGCCACCGCGGCTGACGATGCCGGTGACCCGCTTGGCGGTGAGCGGCACATAGCGCAGCAGCACGCCGGCGTGGATGGTGAAGTAGTCCACGCCCTGTTCGGCCTGCTCGATCAGCGTGTCGCGGAAGATCTCCCAGGTGAGTGCTTCGGCACGGCCATCGACCTTCTCCAGCGCCTGGTAGATCGGCACGGTACCGATCGCCACCGGCGAATTGCGGATGATCCACTCGCGGGTTTCGTGGATGTGCTTGCCGGTGGACAGGTCCATCACCGTGTCACCGCCCCAGCGGATCGCCCACACCAGTTTCTCCACTTCCTCGGCAATGCCCGAGGACACGGCGCTGTTGCCGATGTTGGCATTGATCTTGGTCAGGAAATTTCGGCCGATGATCATCGGCTCGCTTTCCGGATGGTTGATGTTGTTGGGCAGCACCGCGCGGCCGCGCGCGATTTCATCGCGCACGAACTCCGGTGTGATGATCTTCTGGATCGAAGCCCCAAATGCCTCGCCCGGGTGCTGCTGCAACAGGCCGGCATCACGGATCGCTTCCATCCGCTGGTTCTCGCGGATGGCGACGAATTCCATTTCCGGCGTGATGATGCCGCGGCGCGCGTAGTGCATCTGGGTGACGTTGGCGCCTGTACGTGCACGGCGCGGCAGGCTGCGCGCAGGGAAACGCACGGCATCGAGCTTCGGATCATGCTCGCGGTCGCGGCCGAACGACGAACTCAGGCCGTCGAGTTGTTCGGTATCGCCGCGCTCCTCCACCCAGCCACGACGCAGCGCCGGCAGGCCCGCCGACAGATCGATACGCACATCCGGATCGGTGTAGGGGCCCGACGTATCGTAGACCGTGACCGGTGCATTCTCTTCGCCGCCGAACAACGTCGGCGTGCGGGTCAACGCGATCTCGCGCATCGGCACCTGCAGATCCGGACGCGAACCGGGTACGTGGATCTTGCGCGAACCGGGAATCGGCCGGGTCACGGATTCGGAGAGTTGCTGGGCCTGTTGCTGCAGGGCGGAGAGCTGTGCGTTCATCGGGCATCGTCCAGGAAGGTCAGGGACGAAGCGGCGGCGCACTGCGCCCGCGCGCGGACGGTCCTTGGGCGGAGTCCGGGCACGGCTGCACTGCAAAGCTTCCCTACGCCGGTATGAGCCGGATCAGGTTCCAAGGGACTGTCTCAACCGTGGCCACCTGGCCGCGGTACCCCCGCTTCTTGGCGTGCATTAGAGCATAGAAAGCACTGCAGCTCATGGCGGTTGCAGCCGCGCATCGCGTGGATCCGCAGTTTCTGTATTAACAGAACCGTGACATCGCGTTCAGTAACGTGCACGTCCGTCGCGTTCCAGCGACCGATGCTTCCTTCGCCGCCTTCGCGGCCCCTGCCCGGTTCGCGATGCATGCCACCGGCCCTTCGCTGCAAGCTCTGCTCGCTCCCCTCAATCCCTTGATCGGAGAAGCTCCTTCATGGTGTTTCGCGTTTCCATCGCACTGGTTCTGCTGCTGGTGCTGCTTGCCGGTATTGCACCGGGCCCCTTCAATGCCGTGGTGCAGTCGATGCTGGCAGAAGTCATCCGCAGCGTCGGCTGGCTGTACCTGCTGGTGGTGTTCCTGGCCCTGGTGTTCCTGATGTACCTGGCCTTCGGCCGCTTCGGCAACCTGCGCATCGGTGGCGAAGACGCCGAGCCCGAGTTCTCGCGGGCCAGCTGGATGTCGATGCTGTTCGCCGCCGGCATGGGCATCGGCCTGGTGTTCTGGGGCGCCGCCGAGCCCATCTCGCACTTCAGCAAGCCACCGGAAGGGCTTGCTCCGCAGAGCCTGGATGCGGCACGCGCCTCGATGCGCTATGCATTCTTCCACTGGGGCCTGCATCCGTGGGCCATCTACGCGCTGATCGGCCTGGCGATGGCCTGGTTCCAGTTCAACCGCAACGGCCGCGGCCTGGTCAGCGACATGCTGCAGCCGATCATCGGCCGCCACCATCGTGGATGGATCGGGCGCGTGGTCAACATCGCTGCAGTGGTCGCCACGGCGATCGGTGTCGCGACTACGCTGGGCTTCGGCACCATCCAGATCGCCGCCGGCATCGAGCGCGCGTTCGGCGTGCAGGCGACCGTCGCAGTGCAGATGACCATCATTGCGGTCGCCTTCGTGCTGTACATGGCATCCACCGCCAGTGGCGTGGAGCGAGGTGTGAAGTGGCTGTCCAACTTCAACCTGGCATTGGCTGCCCTGCTGGCAGCCATCCTGCTGGTGCTGGGGCCGACCGGCTTCATCTTCGATACGTTCACCACCACGCTGGGCTCCTACCTCAACCAGCTGGTGACGATGAGCCTGCGCATGTCACCGTTCTCCGGCAGCACCTGGGTGGCGGACTGGACGATCTTCTACTGGGCCTGGTGGATCTCGTGGGCACCGTTCGTGGGGTCGTTCATCGCACGCATCTCGCGCGGCCGCAGCGTGCGCGAGTTCGTTATCGGCGTAGTGCTCGCGCCGACTCTGCTGGGCTTCTTCTGGTTCGCGGTATTCGGTGGCACCGCGCTGTGGGCGCAGATCTTCGGCCATGCCGACCTGGTGCAGGCGCTGGGCAATGGCTACGAGACAGTGCTGTTCACGCTGTTCGACAGCATGCCGCTGCCGCTGCTGCTGTCGTGCATCGCACTGGTACTGCTGATGATCTTCTTCGTGACCTCGGCCGACTCGGCGGTGCTGGTGCTGGCCAGCATGTCCACTGACGAAGCAGGCGATCCTCCGTTGAAGCGCAAGCTGGCCTGGGGCATCGCGGTGGCGTTGATCGCAGCGGCGTTGCTGCTGGCCGGTGGCCTGGATGCACTGCAGGGCATGATCACGATTGCGGCGTTGCCATTCGCGCTGCTGATGGTGCTGGTAATGGTGTCGCTGTACCGGGTGCTGGACCAGGAGTACACGCGTGAGCGGCGGCAGGCGCAGCGCCAGCGGCACATGATCGATGCGTGGATCGCACGCGAGATGGCGGCGCAGGAAGAGACGCAGGCGGAGGCCGCACGCGCGCAGGATTCGGATTGAGAGTGTTTTGCAGCCTGCGGCTGCACCGCTTCTTTCAGGCAAGTGCAAGTGCAGGAGCCAAAGCGGCTCTGGGTTTCTGCTGGTTGGGCGGGGCGGTGTGGGTTGGCAGGACACGCCGTAAACCCGTCCCTGGGGGCTCGATGGCGCCATCCATGGCGCCAACGGTCCTGCCAGCCCACACCGACCCACCCCCGACAGTTTCCGTGTGACGGTGGGTTTTCCACGCCATGCGTGGATGAGGTGTATCGGAAAACAGGAAGGGGTCGGATCCGTTTTCCTTTGGAAAACGGATCCGACCCCAACTCACAGCACGCGGCTGTTGCTGTTGCTCTTGCTGTTGCTGTTGATCTTCTTCTTTCTCTTCCTGCGGTGATGGCCACGGAAACGGTCAGGGGCCGGGCGGGTGGGCTGGGCGGGGGTGTCCGCGGCATGGATGCCGCGGCCAAGCCTCCAGGGACGGATTCACGGCGTCCCCCGACCAGCCCACCCGCCCGGCCAAGCCAAGCATCGCTGAATCACCACCGCAGAGGGGGCTGCGCCCGTTGGCCGGAAAACCTCAATACCCCGCCGCCTGCCCATCCTTGCGGCTCTCCGAAGCACCGTAGTAAACCCCGGTCTCGGGATCACGCATGATCGCCTGGTATCCGCCATAAGGACCATCGGCGAACACGATGCGATGTCCCTTGCGCATCAACGCACGCACCGTTTCATACGGGAAGCCGGTTTCCAGATTCACCTCACCACCGTCGGTCATCGCCGTGGCCTGCCCGGTCGGTTCGGTCGAGCCCTCATGCTGGATGCGCGGTGCATCACCGGCCTCCTGCAGGTTCATGCCGAAGTCCACCAGGTTCATCACGATCTGCGCGTGGCCCTGCGGCTGCATCGCGCCGCCCATCACGCCGAAGCTGGCGTACGGCTTGCCGCTCTTGGTGATGAACGCCGGGATGATCGTCTGGAACGGCCGCTTGCCCGGTGCATAGCCGTTGGGATGATTCTTCTGCAGCACGAACATCTCGCCACGGTCCTGCAGGATGAAGCCCAGCCCCGGCGGCGCCATGCCGCTGCCCATGCCGCGGTAATTGGACTGGATCAGCGACACCATCATGCCGTCGGCGTCGGCCACGGTCATGTAGATGGTGTCGCCCTCTTCCAGCTGCTTCGGCGTGCCCGGCTGCACTTCCTTCAGCGCCTTGTCCATCGAGATCAGCGCGCGGCGCTGTGCGGCGTACTCCTTGGAGATCAGCTTCTGCACCGGCGCCGGCTGGAACGCCATGTCGGCGTAGAAGCGCGCACGGTCGGCGAAGGCAAGCTTCTTCGCTTCGACGAACAGGTGCACGTGTTCCGGTGATCCGAACGGGATCTTCGAGAAGTCGTAGCCTTCCAGCACGTTGAGGATCTGCAGCGCAGCGATGCCCTGGCTGTTCGGCGGCAACTCCCACACGTCGTAGCCACGGTAATTGCTGCTGACCGGTTCGACCCACTCACCGTGGTGGTCGGCCATGTCCTGGTAGCTCAGGTAGCCACCGTTGGCCTTGAAGTAGTCGCCGATGGTGCGGGCGATATCGCCCTTGTAGAAGGCATCGCGGCCGCCGTCGGCGATCTTCTGCAGCGTGCTGGCCAGATTCGGGTTTTTCCACATCTCGCCCTTGCGCGGGGCGTGGCCGTTGATCGTGAACTGTTCCTTGAAACCCGGGTACTGCGACAGCTTGGGCACCGAGCGGTCCCAGTAGTAGGCGATCACCTCGGCTACCGGATGGCCCTCGCGGGCGTAGCGGATCGCCGGCGCCAGGTTGTCGGCCATCGGCTTGCGGCCGAAGCGGTCGTGCAGCGCGAACCAGCCATCGACTGCGCCGGGCACGGAGACCGGCAGCGGGCCGGTCGCCGGGATGTCCTTCAGACCACGGCGCTGGAACTCGGCCAGGGTGAGCGACTTCGGCGAACGGCCCGAGCCGTTGTAGCCATAGAGCTTCTGCGTCTTCGGATCCCAGACGATGGCGAACAGGTCGCCGCCGATGCCGTTGCCGGTGGGCTCCATCAGGCCAAGCGCGGCATTGGCGGCGATCGCCGCGTCCACCGCCGAGCCACCGCCCTTCATCACGTCCAGCGCGATCTGGGTGGCCAGCGGCTGTGAGGTGGCAGCCATCGCATGCGGGGCGATCACCTCCGAACGCGTGGCAAAGGTGTGGCCGGTGATGCGGTCGGCGGCGGAAGACAGTGCGGGCACAGCGGCCAGCAGAGCAGCGGCCAGCAGGGAACGGGCAAGGCGTCGGGACACGGTCGGGTTCCGATGGAAGGGTGGTCCCTCGATCTTCGCCGCTGCGGCCTTCATGCGGTATCGGGCAGAGGTCATGGACGTTGATCCTGGGGTGGGTGCGGAAGGTCCGCACCCGCCAAGGCGAAAACCCGCCGGATTCCGCGCAAAAACCGCGTTGAAAAGAGTGAATTCGGGTTCACCGAAACACTTTCAGCGGCAACCATCCTTGCGCCACAAGCAATTCCGCTGGATGCAACGGAAACCGACAAGAATTCCGTCGCGAGGGTTGACATCGCCGAAACGGCTGTGTTTCTCTCGATCACATGTTGCATCACAACACGCCACCGCGAACCCACATCGAAGCCGCCGACACCGGCGCCGCCTCGCTGCGTTCGATTCTTGTGCTCGTACTTATTACCCAACCAACAGGTGCGGGACGAGCCAGCGTGTAAGCAACAAACACACCGGAACTCTTCAAAAACCCGCACCCGCCCCGGTGCGGGTTTTTTCATTTCAGGACCTGGTTTCAGACGCAACCACCATGCACAACGCCCAACGCAAAACCCGGACCCACACCACCACGACGCCTCGTGGTGGCTGTGCCTGTGCGATGCACGGCGCCTCCTCCACCGCTTTCCCCTGACCGGCCGGCACGTCACCTCGACGACCGGCCGTTCTTTTTCTTCCCACCGCAAGGAACCTCCCCCATGAGCACCAACGACCTGCCCCAGACCAAGATCGCCGTCATCGGCTACGGCAGCCAGGGCCGCGCCCACGCACTGAACCTGCGCGAATCCGGCTTCGACGTGGTGGTAGGCCTGCGTCCGGGTGGCCCGACCGAGGTCAAGGCACAGGCCGATGGCTTCACCGTGAAAGCACCGGCCGACGCGGTGAAGGATGCCGATCTGGTTGCCGTGCTGACCCCGGACATGGTGCAGAAGAAGCTCTACGACGATGTGTTGGCCGCGAACATGAAACAGGGTGCGGTGCTGTTGTTCGCGCACGGCCTGAACGTGCACTTCGACATGATCAAGCCGCGCGAGGACCTGGATGTCGTACTGGTCGCGCCGAAGGGCCCGGGTGCGCTGGTGCGCCGCGAGTATGAAATCGGCCGTGGCGTGCCGTGCATCTGGGCGGTCTATCAGGACAAGAGCGGCAAGGCGGCCGAGTACGCCCTGGCCTATGCGGCCGGACTGGGTGGCGCCCGCGCCAACCTGATCCAGACCACCTTCAAGGAAGAGACAGAGACCGATCTGTTCGGCGAGCAGGCGGTGCTGTGCGGCGGTGCCTCGGCACTGGTGCAGGCCGGTTTCGAAACCCTGGTCGAAGCCGGCTATCAGCCGGAGATCGCCTATTACGAAGTACTGCACGAGCTGAAGCTGATCGTCGACCTGTTCTATGAAGGCGGTATCTCGCGCATGCTGGAGTTCATCTCCGAGACCGCGCAGTACGGCGACTACGTCAGCGGCCCGCGGGTGATCGACGCCGGCACCAAGGCGCGCATGAAGGAGGTCTTGAAGGACATCCAGGACGGCACCTTCACCAAGAACTGGGTGGCCGAGTACGAAGCGGGCCTGCCGAACTACAACAAGTTCAAGCAGGCCGACCTGGAGCACCCGATCGAAAAGGTGGGCAAGGAACTGCGCGCCAAGATGGTCTGGTTGCAAGGACAGGCCGCGTAACCGCGCGGCCTCCCCCACCCGCTTTGCAAGGTTCCCCCATGAACTCTTCCACACATCGCAGCGCGCCGCCCAACGGCGCGCGCTGGCTGACCCAGGCGCTGGAGGCCGAGGGCGTCCACACGCTGTTCGGCTATCCCGGCGGCACCATCATGCCGTTCTACGACGCGCTGGTGGATTCGTCGCTGAAGCACGTCCTGGTGCGCCATGAGCAGGGCGCGGCACTGGCCGCTAATGGCTTTGCCCGCGCCAGCAACCAGGTGGGCGTCTGCGTGGCCACCTCCGGCCCGGGCGCCTCCAACCTGGTCACCGGCATCGCCGACGCGATGCTGGATTCGGTGCCGATGGTCTGCATCACCGGCCAGGTCGCCACGCCGCTGCTGGGCACTGACGCCTTCCAGGAACTGGATGTGTTCGGCCTGACCCTGCCGATCGTCAAGCACAGCTGGCTGGTGCGCAGTGTCGACGACCTGCCGCGCGTGGTCGCCGATGCGTTCCGCATCGCCCGCGAGGGCCGGCCCGGCCCGGTGCTGATCGACCTGCCCAAGGACGTGCAGCTGGCCGATGCCAGTCATCTGCCGGCGCACGTGCCGAGCAGCGTCGAGCCGCCGCCTGCGCCGGCCGAAGCGGCCATCGCCGAAGCCATCGCCGCACTGGCGGCCGCCGAAAAGCCGGTGGTCTACGCCGGTGGCGGCATCGCGCTGGGCGATGCGGTGCAGGACCTGCGCGCTTTCGTCGAAGCCAGCGCCATCCCCACCGTGATGACCCTGCGCGGGCTGGGCGCGCTGCCGGCCAACCACCCGCAGTCGCTGGGGATGCTGGGCATGCACGGCACCCGCGCAGCCAACATGGCGGTGCAGGAAAGCGACCTGCTGCTGGTGCTGGGGGCGCGTTTCGATGACCGCGCCACCGGCAAGCTGGCGGAGTTCGCACCGTTCGCCCGTGTCGTCCACATCGATGCCGACGCCTACGAGATCTCCAAGCTGCGCAGCGCCGATGTCGCCGTGCCCGGCAATGTCGGCCATGCCATCCGCGCCCTGCGTGCGGCCTTCCCCTCCCCCAAGGCCCACCAGGACGCATGGCGCAGGCGCTGTGCACAGCATCGCGATCGTTTCGCAGCGCGCTACGACGCACCGGGCCAGCACATCTACGCCCCGGCGCTGCTGAAGCGCCTGAGCGAGCTGGCACCGGCCGATGCGGTGATCGCCTGCGATGTCGGCCAGCACCAGATGTGGGTGGCGCAGCACTGCCGCTTCAACCACCCGCGCAACCACCTGACCAGTGGCGCGCTGGGCACCATGGGCTTCGGCCTGCCGGCAGCGATGGGTGCGCAGTTCGCCTGCCCCGATCGCACCGTGGTGCTGGTGTCCGGCGACGGCAGCTTCATGATGAACGTGCAGGAGCTGGCGACCATCGCGCGTTGCCGCCTGCCGGTGAAGATCGTGCTGCTGGACAACAGTTCGCTGGGCATGGTGCGGCAGTGGCAGGAGCTGTTCTTCGCCGAGCGTTACAGCGAGATCGACCTGTCCGACAACCCGGACTTCGTGGCGCTGGCGCAGGTGTTCGGCATTGCCGCGACCCGCATCGATGCACGCGATGACGTCGAGGGTGGGCTGGCCGCGCTGCTGGCCGAGCCCGGCCCCGCGCTGCTGCACGTGGCCATCGATGCACGCGCCAACGTGTGGCCGCTGGTGCCGCCGAACACCGCCAACAGCACGATGCTGGAAAGCAACCCTGCCCATGCCCGCCAGGAGACCCCCAATGCAATACCGGCTTGACCTGGTGCTGCACCCGGCCGAAGGCGCGCTGCTGCGCGTGATCGGCATGGCCGAACGCCGTGGCTTCGCACCGCGTGCGATCAGCGGTGCGCCGGTGGCCGCCGACGATGGCCGCTGGCACCTGCAGCTGGTGGTGGATGGCCAGCGCCCGGCGGAAACGCTGTGCCGGCAGATCGAGAAGATCTACGACTGCGTGTCCGTGCAGGTCACCGCCGTGGAAGGAGCATCCGTATGAACACCCGTACCGTAGTGACCACGGTGCCGGTACGGAGGCGTCTTCTTCGCCGCCCGTGCCCGCATGCGGCGGTCGCCTGCACCCCGCTGGTGGCCCATGCCGGCCGCTGATGCCAGCCAGGAAAGCGATGTCGGCGACGTAAGCGTCGCCGACGTACTGGCGGCGCAGGCCCGGCTGCGCCGCTTCCTGCCACCCACCCCGCTGCACCATGCCGAGCGCTTCGGCACCTGGCTGAAGCTGGAGAACCTGCAGCGCACCGGTTCCTACAAGGTACGCGGCGCATTGAATGCGCTGCTGGCCGGCCGCGAGCGCGGCGATACCCGGCCGGTGATCTGCGCCTCGGCCGGCAACCATGCCCAGGGCGTGGCGTGGGCGGCCTACCGCCTGGACGTGCCGGCCATCACCGTGATGCCGCACGGCGCGCCCGCCACCAAGATCGCCGGCGTCGCCCACTGGGGCGCGACCGTGCGCCAGCACGGCACCAGCTATGACGAGGCCTACGCCTTCGCGGTTGAACTGGCACAACGCCACGGCTACCGCTTCCTGTCCGCGTTCGACGATGCCGACGTGATCGCCGGCCAGGGCACGGTCGGCATCGAGCTGGCCGCGCACGCGCCGGATGTGGTGATCGTGCCGATCGGCGGCGGCGGCCTGGCCTCCGGCGTTGCTCTGGCGTTGAAGTCACAGGGCGTGCGCGTGGTCGGCGCGCAGGTGGAGGGCGTGGATTCGATGGCGCGTGCGATCCGTGGCGACGTGCGCGAGATCGCCCCCGTCGCCTCGCTGGCCGATGGCGTGCGGGTGAAGATTCCCGGCTTCCTGACCCGCCGCCTGTGCACCTCGCTGCTGGACGATGTGGTGATCGTGCGCGAGGCCGAACTGCGCGAAACCCTGGTCCGGCTGGCGCTGGAGGAACACATCATCGCCGAGGGCGCGGGTGCGTTGGCGCTGGCGGCCGGCCGCCGCGTCGCCGGTCGCCGCAAGTGCGCGGTGGTCTCCGGCGGCAACATCGATGCCGGTGTCCTGGCCGGCCTGCTCACCGACATCCGTCCGCGCCCGCCACGCAAACCGCGGCGACGGCGCAGTGAAACCCCGCGCTCGCCGGCCAAGGCCAGCGCTCCCGCATCCCCCACGTCTTCCCCTTCCCCCCTGCAAGCCGTCGCACCCGCTGTCGAGGAGATTTCCCTGTGACCACCATCGAACGAATTACCACCCCGCGCATCCGCATCTTCGACACCACCCTGCGTGACGGCGAGCAGTCCCCCGGCTGCAGCATGAGCCCGCCGCAGAAGCTGGTGATGGCGCGTGCGCTGGACGAACTGGGCGTGGACATCATCGAGACCGGCTTCCCGGCCAGCTCGCAGTCCGACCGTGAGGCGATGGCACTGATCGGCCGCGAACTGCGCCGCCCGAGCCTGAGCCTGGCGGTGCTGTCGCGCTGCCTGCAGGCCGACATCGAGACCTCCGCACGTGCGCTGGAGGCCGCAGCCAACCCGCGCCTGCACGTGTTCCTGTCGACCAGCCCGCTGCACCGCGAGCACAAGCTGCGGATGACCCGCGAGCAGGTACTGGAGTCGGTACGCAAGCACGTCTCGCTGGCCCGCTCCTACATCGACGACGTCGAGTTCTCGGCCGAGGATGCCACCCGTACCGAGCTGGACTACCTGATCGAGGTTTCGCGCGTGGCCATTGCCGCCGGCGCCACCACCATCAACCTGCCCGACACCGTCGGCTTCACCACGCCGGAAGAGATCCGCGCGATGTTCCAGCAGGTCATCGCCGGCGTCGCCGACGTGCCCAATGCCGCCAATGTGATCTTCAGCGCGCACTGCCACAACGACCTGGGCCTGGCGGTGGCCAACTCGCTGGCCGCCATCGAAGGCGGTGCACGCCAGGTCGAGTGCACCGTCAACGGCATCGGCGAGCGCGCCGGCAACTGCTCGCTGGAAGAGATCGCGATGGTGCTGAAGGTACGCCAGGCCTTCTACGAGCAGGACAGCTCGATCAACACCCCGCGCATCGTCGGCACCTCGCAGCTGCTGCAGCGCCTGGTCGGCATGCCGGTACAGCGCAACAAGGCCATCGTCGGTGCCAACGCGTTCGCCCACGAATCGGGCATCCACCAGCACGGCATGCTGCGTCATCGCGGCACCTACGAAATCATGCGTCCGGAAGACGTGGGCTGGGAGGATTCGCAGATGGTGCTGGGCCGCCACAGTGGCCGCGCCGCCGTCGAAGCGCGCCTGCGTGCGCTGGGCTTCTGGCTGGACGAAGACGAACTGAAGCTGGTGTTCGAGCAGTTCAAGGGCCTGTGCGAACAGCAGCGCGTGGTCACCGATGCCGACCTGCAAACCTTGATGCAGGGCGGCTCCAACGCGCAGGGCTATCGCCTGGCGTCGATGACCATCAGCGACGTCGGCAGCCGCGCCAATGCACTGGTCGAACTGTCCGACCCGGACGGCAACCGCGTGGCCGAGACCGCGCAGGGCGACGGCCCGGTCGATGCGCTGTTCGGCGCGCTGTCGGCTGCCACCGGCGTGCAGCTGATGCTGGACAGCTACCACGTGCACAGCGTCGGCATCGGCGCCGATGCGCGCGGCGAAGCCAACCTGAGCGTGCGCCACGAGGGCGTGGAGTACGACGGCACCGGCACCAGCAAGGACATCATCGAAGCCTCCGCGCTGGCCTGGCTGGATGTGGCCAACCGCCTGCTGCGCCAGCGCCAGGCCACCACCCACAGCAGCACCAACGTTCCCACCCCCGCCACCGCCTGAGGAACCCGACATGAGCGCCTTCGACACCCCCACCCCGACCAGCGCCGCTGGCCAGCAGTGGAACGCCCAGGATTATGCGATCGACGCCGGCTTCGTGCCGCTGCTCGGCGGCGCGGTATCGCGCCTGCTCGACCCGCGCGCCGGTGAACGCATCCTCGACCTGGGCTGTGGCGATGGCGTGCTCAGCACCGAGCTGGCGCTCAGCGGCGCGCACATCCACGGTGTGGATGCCTCACCGGAACTGGTGATCGCCGCGCGTGCGCGCGGCGTCGATGCGCAGGTGATGGATGGCCACGCACTGACCTTCAACGCTGAGTTCGATGCGGTGTTCAGCAATGCGGCACTGCACTGGATGGGCACCCCGGACCGCGTGCTGGAAGGTGTGCGCCGCGCGCTGCGCACCGGCGGCCGCTTCGTCGCCGAGTTCGGTGGCCATGGCAACGTGGCCACGATCATCGCGGCGGTGCAGGCCGCGCGAGTGGCCCACGGCCATGGTGCCAGCGCCTTCCAGTGGTACTTCCCCACTGCCGATGCCTACGCCGATCGCCTGCGCCAGCATGGCTTCCAGGTGCAGCTGATCGAGTGCACGCCGCGCCCGACCGCACTGCCGACCGGCGTGGCCGGCTGGCTGCGCGTGTTCGCCGCACCGCTGCTGGACGACCTGCCGGCCGAGGCACGCGCCACCGTGCGCGAGGCCGCCACCGCACTGCTGGCCGATCTGCCGCGCAATGCTGCTGGCCAGCCGCTGGCCGACTACGTGCGGCTGCGGGTACTCGCCCGTCGCCGCTGACATGATCCATTCGTTATCTTTCCCGATGTCCGCACCTTCGTACTTCTGCCAGGCACACGCATGACCTCCGCACCCCGCACCCTGTACGACAAACTGTGGGACGCCCACGTGGTTGTCCCTGAATCCGACAGCGCGCCCGCCGTGCTGTACATCGACCTGCACCTGATCCACGAGGTGACCTCGCCGCAGGCGTTCACCGAGCTGCGCGAACGCGGCCTGTCACCGCGCAGGCCGGACCGCACCAAGGCGACGATGGACCACTCCACGCCGACCCTGCCGGCCGCCGCGGACGGCACGCTGCCCTACGCCAGCGCCGCCTCCGAGGCGCAGGTCGCCACGCTGGCGCGCAATTGCGCCGAGCACGGCATCGAACTGTTCGACATGGCCTCGGACAACCGCGGCATCGTCCACGTGATCGCGCCGGAACAGGGCTTTACCCAACCCGGCATGACCATCGTCTGTGGCGACAGCCACACCTCCACCCATGGTGCGTTCGGCTCGCTGGCGTTCGGCATCGGCACCAGTGAAGTCGGCCACGTGCTGGCCACGCAGTGCCTGCTGCAGCGCAAGGCCAAGACGTTCGCCATCACCGTCGATGGCCCACTGGCGCCAGGCGTCGGCGCCAAGGACGTGGTCCTGCACATCATCGGCGTGATCGGCGTCAACGGTGGCACCGGCCACGTGATCGAGTTCCGAGGCAGCACCATCGAAGCGATGGACATGGAACAGCGCATGACCCTGTGCAACATGTCGATCGAGGCCGGCGCACGCGCCGGCATGGTGGCGCCGGACCAGGTCACCTTCGACTTCGTCGCCGCGACCCCGCGTGGTCCCAAGGGCGCCGACTTCGACGCCGCAGTGGCGCGCTGGCAGCAGCTGCGCAGCGATGAGGGCGCACGCTTCGACAGCGAAGTGCACATCGACGCCGCTGATATCCGTCCGACCCTGACCTGGGGCACCCATCCGGGCACCGCCATCGCAGTGGATGCGCCGATTCCGGCGGCCAACGATGCCGCCGCACAGAAGGGCCTGGACTACATGCACTTCCAGGCCGGCAGGGCGCTGGCGGGCACGCCGGTGGACGTGGTGTTCGTCGGCTCGTGCACCAATGGCCGCCTGAGCGACATGCGCGAAGTGGCTCAGGTGCTGCGCGGCCGTCGCGTCGCCGAGCGGGTACGCATGCTGGTGGTACCGGGCTCGGAGATCGTCAAGCGCGAGGCCGAGGCCGAAGGCATCCACGAGATCGTGCGCGCGGCCGGTGCCGAGTGGCGCGAGCCGGGCTGTTCGATGTGCATCGCCATGAACGGCGATCTGGTTGCGCCCGGCCAGCTGGCCGTGAGCACCAGCAACCGCAATTTCGAAGGCCGCCAGGGCCCCGGTTCGCGCACGCTGCTGGCCTCGCCGATGAGCGCGGCATGGGCCGCGGTGAACGGGCACGTTGCCGATACCCGCGAACTGTTCGCACAGGAGGTGGCGTGATGGCCGGCTTCCGTACCCTGACCTCGGCCAGCGTGGTGCTGCGCCAGACCAACATCGACACCGACCAGATCATTCCGGCGCGGTTCCTGTCCACCACCGAGCGCGCCGGCCTGGGCCGCAATGCGTTCAATGACTGGCGCTGGCAGGCCGACGGCGCACCGGTGGCCGACTTCGCCTTCAACCAGCCGCACAACGCCGGCCGCAGTATCCTGCTGGCCGGCCGCAACTTCGGCTGCGGCTCCTCGCGCGAGCATGCGCCGTGGGCACTGACCGACCTGGGCCTGCGCGCCATCGTCAGCAGCGAGATCGCCGACATCTTCCGCGGCAACTCGCTGAAGAACGGCCTGCTGCCGATCGTGCTGGACGAGGCCGACGTGCAGGCGCTGATGCAGCGCCCGGATGATGAGCTGACCATCGACGTGGCCTCGCGCGAACTGCGCACCCCGGATGGCCGCGTCTATTCCTTCCCGCTGGATGGCTTCTCGCAGACCTGCCTGCTGGAAGGCGTCGACCAGTTGGGGTATCTGTTGGGCCGTGTCCCTGAAATCGAACGCTACGAGAGTGAGCATGCACGCTGAAATTGTTGTCCTGCCCGGTGATGGCATCGGCCCGGAAGTGGCCGCCGCGGCAGTGGCCGTCCTGAAGGCGGTCGCCGAACGCTTCAACCACACCTTCACCTTCAGCGAGCACGACATCGGTGGCATCGCCATCGACCGCCACGGCGAGCCGCTGCCGGCGTCGACCCTGGCGGCTTGCCAGGCCGCGAATGCGGTGCTGCTGGGCGCGGTCGGCGGCCCGAAGTGGTCCGACCCGAACGCCAAGGTGCGCCCGGAGCAGGGCCTGCTGGCGATCCGCAAGGCGCTGGGCCTGTATGCCAACCTGCGCCCGGTGCGTACCCATGAAGCCGCCCTGCACGCTTCGCCGATCAAGGCGGAGCTGCTGCAGGGGGTGGACTTCGTGGTGGTGCGTGAACTGACCGGCGGCATCTACTTCGGCGACAAGACCCGCGATGCCGACAGCGCCAGCGACCTGTGCCGCTACACCGTGGCCGAGATCGAGCGCGTGCTGCGCAGTGCGTTCCGTCTGGCGCAACAGCGTCGCGGCAAGGTCACCTCGGTGGACAAGGCCAACGTGCTGGAAACCTCGCGCCTGTGGCGTGACGTGGCGGCACGCATCGGCCGCGAGGAGTTCCCGGACGTGGCACTGGAACACCAGCTGGTCGATTCGATGGCGATGCACCTGCTGGCCAAGCCGCGCGAGTACGACGTGATCGTCACCGAGAACATGTTCGGCGACATCCTCACCGATGAGGCGTCGATGCTGGCCGGCTCGCTGGGCCTGCTGCCGTCGGCCTCGCTGGGCGAACCCGGTGCGGTCGGCATCTACGAGCCGATCCATGGTTCGGCCCCGGACATCGCCGGCAAGGGCATCGCCAATCCGTACGCGACGATCTTCAGCGCGGCGATGCTGCTGCGCCATTCGCTGGGGCTGGAAGCGGAAGCCGCCGCGGTGGAAGCCGCCGTGCACGCCGTGCTGGACGACGGCGTGTTCACCGCCGACCTGGCGGCAAAGGGCCACGCGGTGAGCACCGCCGCCGCCACGGATGCGGTGCTGGCCAGACTCAACTGATCCGATAGCGCCACGCCATGCGTGGCGCCTCTCCCTTTGGACATTGTGCGCAGCCACCCGTGGGGTGGCTCTACTGTAGATCCACGCCATGCGTGGAGCAGCCATCCGTGCCAACCAAGGTTGGCACCCACCACCGCAGTAGAGCCACGCCCATGCGTGGCTGCGTTATTTGGTGGTGTAACCGCCATTGACCAGGATGGTCTGCCCGGTCATCCACCAACCTTCGGTGACCAGGAAGCGGATCCACGGCACGATGTCGGCGATGTCGGTCAGGCCGGTACGGGTGAACGCCGAAAGCGCCGCCGCGGTCTTGTGATACGCCTGCGCATCGGCGCTCTCGGCCGGATAGAAGAAAGGCGTGTCCATCGGACCCGGGCCGATCGCGGTCACCGAGATGCCGCGTTCGCCGAACTCCTTCGACGCCGCGCGGGTGAAGTGCTCGACCGGTGCCTTGGTGCCGGCGTAGCTGGAATAGAACGGCGTGAATGCGCCCAGCAGTGAGGTGACCAGGGTGCAGATGCGGCCACCGTCGTTGACGTGGCGGCCGGCCTCCTTCAGGAAGAAGAAGGCAGCCTTGGCGTTGACCGCGCTCATTTCGTCGTACTCCGCTTCGCTGATCTCCAGCAGCGGCTTCTTCAGTACCTTGCCGACCGTGTTGATGGCGATGTCAGGGCGACCGACCGCTGCCACGGCATCGGCGAACAGGCGCTCCATCGCTGCGGCCGACGTCAGGTCACCCTGAAAGGCAACGGCCGTGCTGCCGGCGGCCTGCACGGCGGCAACGGTCGCCTCTGCATCGGCCTGGGTGGCGGCGCTGTTGTAGTGGATGACGATGGCTTTGGCGCCCTGGCTGGCGAAGTCGCGGGCCAGCAGGCCGCCCAGGTTCTTGGCGCCACCGGCGATCAGCACGGTCTTGCCCTTGAGGGAATGGTCGGTCATGGCGTCTGTCTCGGGAGGGGGCTGCCCGGGGTGGCAACCCTGCCCTGCCGACGATATCGTGCAGAAAATGCGGATAAAGCCCGCCACATTGACTTAACTTTCCAGAGCAAGCGAACAATGGACCGGATCGATCGCTTCCGCATCTTCACCCGGGTCGTGGAATGCGCCAGCTTCACCCGCGCCGCCGACCAGCTCGGCCTGCCCCGCTCCACCGTTTCCGCGGCAGTAGCCGAGCTGGAGCAGCGCCTCGGCACCCGCCTGCTGCAGCGCTCGACCCGGCGGGTCTCCACCACCCACGACGGCGACGTGTTCCATGCCCGCTGCCTGCGCCTGATCGCCGAAGTTGAAGACGCCGAATCGCTGTTCCGGCAGGACGACGCGCAGCCGGTGGGCCTGCTGAAGATCGATGTGCCCAGCCGCATCGGCCGCCGCATCCTCGCCCCGGCGCTGCCCGACTTCTTCGCGCGCCATCCGCAGGTGGAAGTGGACCTGGGCATGACCGACCGCGCGGTGAACCTGATCGAAGACGGCTGTGACGCGGTGCTGCGGGTCGGCCAGCTGGGTGATTCCAGCCTGGTCGCGCGCATGCTGGGACAGCTCGACTTCGTCAACGTCGCCGCGCCGGCCTACCTTCGCGAGCACGGCGTACCGCAGCATCCTGCCGACCTGCAGCAGCACCGCGCGGTGAACTACGCATCGCCGACCACGGCGCGGGTGGAACCGTGGGAATGGCAGGACAGTGGCCAGCTGCGCACGCTGCCGATGCCTGGCTGGGTACGGGTGAACAGCGCCGAGGCCTCGATCGCGTGCTGCGTGGCGGGGCTCGGCCTGCTGCAGATTCCGCGCTACGACGTGCAGGCCGAACTGCAATCCGGTGCGCTGGTTGAAGTGATGCCACAGCACGTGGCGCAACCGCTGCCGGTGACCCTGTTGCAACCGCATCGGCAGCACCGCGCGCAACGCGTGCAGGTGTTCATCGAATGGTTGCTGCCAGTGCTGCGGAGCGGCCTGCGGCTGCAGTAGATCCACACCATGCGTGGATGCACGCCGCGCAGATCAGTAGATCCACGCCATGCATGGATGCACGCATCAGTGCCAACCAAGGTTGGCACCTACCAGGCCCACCGCGGTAGATCCACGCCATGCGTGGATGTGCACAACGTGGATGGGGTCAGAGCCCTTTCCCAGCGGGAAAGGGCTCTGACCCGGGCCTGAAAACCCGGGGCATCAAGCCCCGGATTCATCCGGCTTGACCCGGAACCACGCCGCGTACAGCGCCGGCAGGAACACCAGGGTCAGTACCGTGCCCACGATCAGGCCACCCATGATCGAGATCGCCATCGAGCCGTAGAACGCACTGCGCGACAGCGGAATCATCGCCAGCACGGCCGCCAGCGCGGTCAGCACGATCGGGCGGAAACGGCGCACGGTGGCATCGATGATCGAATGCCAGCGGTCATGCCCGGCATCGATGTCCTGCTGGATCTGGTCGATCAGGATCACCGAGTTGCGCATGATCATGCCGGCCAGTGCGATCGTGCCCAGCAGCGCGACGAAGCCGAACGGCGCGCGGAACAGCAGCAGGAACAGGGTCGCACCGATGATGCCCAGCGGCGCGGTCACCAGCACCATCGCCGCACGCGAGAAGCTGCGCAGCTGCAGCATCAGCAGCGTGGCCACCACCACCAGGAACAGCGGCATGCCGGCCTTGATCGAGTTCTGGCCACGCGCCGAATCCTCC
This sequence comes from Stenotrophomonas sp. S4, assembly GCF_054187805.2. NCBI lineage: Bacteria > Pseudomonadati > Pseudomonadota > Gammaproteobacteria > Lysobacterales > Lysobacteraceae > Stenotrophomonas > Stenotrophomonas sp. S4. The sequence continues at coordinate 3,927,915 of NZ_CM196188.1, forward strand.
ACGGTGCCGCCGGTCTCCAGCAGATAGCCGCTGGGCAGCTCGGCACGGATGTCATCCAGCGTGGGCACGATCTGGTGCACCACGTCCAGCGCCTGCATGCCATCGCTGATGTCGGCGCGCACGGTCACGGTCGGCAACCGGTTGCGGTGCCAGATGATGCCGTCCTCGAAGCCGTACTCCATCGTCGCCACCTGCGACAGCGTGATGCTGCCGCCGTTGGCGGTCGGCATCGACAGGCTGGACAGCAGCTCCAGCTGGTTGCGTTCATCGGCCGGTCCACGCAGCAGCATCTCGATCTGGCGGTTGCCTTCGCGATACACGCTCACCGACTGGCCGGCCAGCGAACTGGCCAGGAACTGGCTGACCTGGGCGCTGCTCACGCCCAGCGCGCGGGCACGCTCCTGGTCGATCACCAGCCGCACCACCTTGCTCGGCTCGCTCCAGTCCAGGTTGACGTTCATCACGTGCGGGTTCTCACGCACCTTGGCCTCGACCTGGCGCGCGATCGCCTGCACCTTCTCGATGTGCTCGCCGGAGATGCGCATCTGCACCGGATAACCGACCGGCGGGCCGTTCTCCAGGCGGGTCACGCGCATCTGCACGTCCGGGAATTTCGGGATCACCTCGTGCAGCAGCCAGTCACGGGTGCTTTCGCGCGATTTGATGTCCTTGGCCAGCACCACGAACTGGGCGAAGTTGGTCGCCGGCAGCTGCTGGTCCAGCGGCAGGTAGAAGCGCGGCGAACCGGTGCCCACGTAGGATACATAGTTGGCGATGCCCTCGCGGCTGGAGAGCAGCTTCTCCAGCTTCTCGGCCTGGGCCTGGGTCGAGCGCAGCGACGCCCCCTCGGCCAGCTCGATGTCCACCATCAGTTCCGGCCGGGTCGAGTCCGGGAAGAACTGCTGCGGCACGAAGCGGAACATCATCAGCGAGAACACGAACAGCGCGATGGTCGCGGCGATCACCCACCAGCGGCGGCGCAGGCAGGCGTCGAGGAAGCGCCGGAAGCTGCGGTAGAACGGGCGCTGGTAGGGATCGTGGTCGTGCCCGTGCTGCGGCGGTACGATCAGGTTGGCCAGCGCCGGATAGCGGTCGGCCCACTGCTGGCGCTTGGCCAGCCAGCGCGCGGACAGGCTGCCCGGCTTCGGCGGCTGCGGATTGAACAGGTCCGGCAGCATCTTGTCGCCCAGGTACGGGATGAACAGCACCGCCGCGATCCACGACACCACCAGCGCGATGGTCACCACCTGGAACAGCGAACGGGTGTATTCACCGGTGCTCGATGCCGCCGTGGCGATCGGCAGGAAGCCGGCCGCCGTGATCAATGTGCCGGTCAGCATCGGGAATGCGGTCGATTCCCAGGCGAAACTGGCCGCGCGCAGGCGATCGAAGCCCTGCTCCATCTTGGTGGCCATCATCTCCACCGCGATGATCGCATCGTCCACCAGCAGGCCCAGCGCCAGCACCAGCGCACCCAGCGAGATCTTGTGCAGCCCGATGTCGAAGTAGTGCATGACGAAGAACGTCATCGCCAGCACCAGCGGAATGGTCACACCCACCACCAGGCCGGTGCGCAGGCCCAGCGAGAAGAAACTGACCAGCAGCACGATCACCACCGCTTCGGTCAGCACCTGCACGAACTCGCCGACCGACTCCTCCACCGACTGCGGCTGGTCGGACACCTTGCGCAGCTGCATGCCGGCCGGCAGGGTCTTCTGCAGCCGCTCGAACTCGGCATCGAGGTTGGCGCCCAGCTTGAGGATGTCACCGCCATCCTTCATCGCCACCGCCAGGCCGATCGCCTCCTCGCCCATGAAGCGCATCTTCGGCGATGCCGGGTCGGCGAAGCCACGCTTGACCTCGGCGATGTCGCCCAGGTGCACGGTGCGGTCGCCAGCACGGATCGGGAACTGGCGGATCGCTTCGATATCGTTGAACTGGCCAGTTACGCGCAACTGCACGCGATCGGTGGCGGTCTCGAAGAAACTGGTGCCGGTGATCGCATTCTGGTCGGCCAGCGCCTGCTGTACCTGCTGCATCGACACACCCAGCGTCGCCAGCCGGGTGTTGGACAGCTCGATCCACACCTTCTCGTCCTGCAGGCCGACCAGATCGATCTTGCCGACATCGGGCACGCGCTGCAGTTCCAGCTGGATGCGGTCGGCGTAGTCGCGCATCACCGCGTAGTCGAAGCCCTTGCCGGTCAACGCATAGATGTTGCCGTAGGTGTCGCCGAACTCATCGTTGAAGAACGGGCCGACAATCTCGCGCGGCAGCGTCGCACGGATGTCGCCCACGCGCTTGCGTACCTGGTACCACAGGTCCGGGATCTGCCTGGAACGCAGGCTGTCGCGCGCCATGAAGATGACCTGCGATTCGCCGGGGCGCGAATACGAGCGGATGAACTCGTACTCGCCGGTGTTCATCAGCGCCTTCTCGATCGGCTCGGTCACCTGCCGCGAGACCTGTTCGGCGGTGGCGCCCGGCCACAGCGTGCGCACCACCATCGCCTTGAAGGTGAATGGCGGATCCTCGGACTGGCCCAGATGCTTGTACGACCATGCGCCGATCAGCGCGAAGGCAAGCATCGCGAACAGCACCAGCGGACGGTTGGACAACGCCCACTCGGAAAGATTGAAGCGGCGCACCGGCTTACTCCTTGGCCTTGGCGGCAGCGGCCGGCGTGGCCGGCTTCAGCACCGGGCGGTTCTGGCGGTCCACGGCGATCACCGGCTGGCCGGCGCGCAACAGGTGTCCGCCGGCAGCGACCACCCAGTCAGCGGCACCCACGCCGGACAGCACCGGCACCGTCTCACTGCCGTAGGCACCGGTGGTGACTGCTGCGGCCTTCAGCGTGCTGTTGGCCGGATCGACCACCCATACGCTGGCGGCACCGTTGGCACCGCGCTGCAGCGCGCCGAGCGGCAGCTGCAGGGTGCCGTGGCGGCCGGCGCTGCTGTAGACGCGCGCGCTCTGGCCCAGTTCGACATCGGCCAGCGCATCGGCGGGCAGGCTGACCCGGGTTGCATAGGTACGTGCCTGCGGATCGGCGGCGGCAGCGATCTCGCGGATCGTGCCCGGCAGGCGCTGGCCGGGGCGGTTCCACAGCTCCACCTCGACCGGCTGGCCCACCGCATAGTCGCGGATGGTGGCCTCGGGCAGGTCGATCAGCACTTCGCGCGCACCGTCGGCGGCCAGGTTGAAAATGGTCTGGCCGGCCGACACCACCTGCCCGGCTTCGGCCTCGCGGCTGGCGATCACGCCGTCGGCCGGCGCGCGCAGCTGTGCGTAGTCGGCCTGGTTGCGCAGCACATCGAGGTTGGCGCGGGCCGCGTTGGCCTGCCCCTGCGCGGCCTTGAAGGCGGCGGACTGCTGGTCCAGCTGCGAGCGGCTGACCAGTTGCTGGTCGGCCAGCACCTGGTAGCGCTTGAGGTCATCGCGGGCACGCACCAGATCGGCTTCGGCCGCCGCCAGCTGCGCCTGCGAGGCGCGCGCCTGCAGCGCGAAGTCGGCCACGTCCAGTTCGGCCAGCACGTCGCCCTTCTTCACCCGTTGCCCGGCATCGACGTGGCGCTTGACCAGGTTGCCGCCGACGCGGAACGACAGCGGACTTTCCTGCCGCGCACGCACCGTGCCCGGGAAAGCCGCCGGCGCCTGCCCGGCCTGCTCGCCGGGGTGAACCACCAGCACCGGCACGGCCGCCTGGGGCGCCTGTTCCTGTCCCGAACAGGCTGCCAGCGCAGCCATCCACACCATACCGCCCATCCAGCGCACGATCTTCATCGGTCAACGTCCTGAAAACGCAGGGTTGCAACTAAGGGAGGAGCCGCGACTGCCGGCCCAATTTAATAAACCGGCCGGTATAGTATAAATATCGAACCGCTTGGTCTAGTATTGTCGTGATGAGTTCTCACACTTCCCGCAAGCCGTCGGCCAAGCCCGCTGCCAAGGCCGCCGGACCCGGGCGCCCCAAGGACCTCGGCAAGCGCGCGGCGATCCTTGAAGCAGCCAAGGCACTGTTCATCGAACAGGGCTATACCGGCGTGAGCATGGACACCATCGCCGCTCAGGCCGGCGTCTCGAAGCTGACTGTGTACAGCCACTTCGGCGACAAGGAGACCCTGTTCTCCGAGGCCGTGCAGTCAAAGTGCATCGAAATGCTGCCCGACGCGCTGTTCGTGGCCGACGCGGACGGTCCGCTGCGCGACCAGCTGATCGGCATCGGCCTGGCCTTCTTCGAGCTGATCACCTCCGACGCGGCGATCTCGATCCAGCGCATGATGATGGCGCCGGAGACCGACGAACACCTGCGCGAGCTGTTCTGGCAGGCCGGCCCGGAGCGTACCTGCGAGGCCCTGGCCGACTTCCTGCGCGCCCGCGGCGAACGCGGCGAGCTGGAGATCCCCGACTATTACCTGGCTGGCCAGCAGTTCCTGACCCTGGTCAAGGGCGAAGTGCACATGCATATGATGTGCGGCATGCCACTGTCACCGGTGGAGTGCGACCCTCTCACCCATGTGACCGCCAGCATCGACTTCTTCCTGCGCGCCTATGCGCCGCGAGGGGCCGGGACGGCTGAATAACCAAAACTGAACGAACCGGAGGTCGCGATGACTTCCGGCACTGCGACCCCGGCCACCCGGCAGCTGATGCTCTGGGCGCGCCGCCGGCCTCCGGCACCGGTAAAATGGCCGGCCCACTGCGCTGGATTTGAACCTCATGACGATTGATTACGCCCACGCCCGCGAACTGATGGTGGAACAGCAGATCCGTCCCTGGGACGTGCTGGACATCAAGGTGCTCGACGTCCTGGCCCGCCTGCCGCGCGAGGCCTTTGTCGCCGATGCACACCGGGCACTGGCCTACGCCGATGTCGAACTGCCGATCGGCCATGGCCAGAAGATGATGAAGCCGGTCATCGAGGGCCGTACCCTGCAGGCGCTGGACCTGCAGCCGGGTGACGAAGTGCTGGAAATCGGCACCGGCAGCGGCTTCCTGTCGGCCTGCATCGGCGCGCTGGCACGCGACGTGCTGAGCCTGGAAATCGACCCGGAACTGGCCGCCGCCGCGCGCGCCCGCCTGGACGCCTCCGGCCTGGGCACCAACGTCCGCGTAGAAGTGGCCGACGCCCTGTCCTGGCAGACCGAACGCCGCTTTGACGTGATCTGTGTCACTGGTGCGGTCGACGTGGTGCCGTCACAGTTCGCTTCGTGGCTGCGTCCGGGTGGTCGCCTGTTCGTGATCCATGGCCGTTCGCCGGCGATGGAGGCCCTGCTGGTCAAGGCCGACGGAAGCAGCGAGTCCCTGTTCGAGACCGATATCGATTACCTGCGTGGTGCCGCCCCGGCCCCCCAGTTCCACCTCTGAGTCCAAGGAAGCCGCAATGATCCGCCGATCCCTCGCTGTTGCGCTGGCCACTGCCCTGCTGCCGTTGTCCGCCCATGCCGCCGACCTGCTGCAGGTCTACGAAATGGCGCGCAATGGCGATCCGCAGCTGTCCGCCGCCGAATCGACCCGGCTGTACGACAAGGAAGGCGCCGTGCAGGCCCGCGCTGCCCTGCTGCCGCAGATCAACGGCCAGGCCCAGCTGAACCGCACGCGCAGCGAGCCCAATGCCGACGCCAACTCCGGCTCGTTCACCAGCAAGCGCCGCACCTACACGATCGACGGCAGCCAGACGCTGTTCAACTGGACCCAGATCAACAACCTGCGCTCGCAGCGTGAGCTGAGCAAGGCGGCGGACTTCACCCTCGATTCGGCCAACGACAGCCTGATCGTGCGCACCTCGGCGGCCTACTTCAACGTGCTGGTGGCGATCGAATCGCTGAACGCCGCACAGACCAATGAAGCGGCCGCGAAGAAGCAGTTCGACTTCGCCGACAAGCGCCTGGAAGTGGGCCTGGCGCCGATCACCGACGTGCACGAAGCACGCGCCCAGTACGACCAGGCGCGCGCCAACACCATCGTTGCGCAGAACACCCTGGCCGATAACTACCAGGCCCTGACCGAACTGACCGGCCAGCCGGTGGTCAACCTGCGCGGCCTGCCGGCCGACTTCCGTCCGGAAGTGCCGGCCAACCGCGGCAACATCGATGAGCTGGTGCACCAGGCCACCAACCAGAATCCGGCGCTGAAGGCGCAGGAACTGAAGGTCAGCGCCGCCGAAGCCGGCGTGCAGGCTGCCCGTGGCGGCCATTACCCGACCCTGTCGCTGGGCGGCAGCTGGGGCAAGAGCGCGACCTGGGGTGACAGTACCGGCGCCGGATCGTTGTCGCCGGATGCACGCACCAACAGCATCGGCCTGACCCTGAGCGTGCCGATCTTCTCCGGTGGTGCCACCCAGTCCGGCGTGCGCCAGGCGCTGGCCCAGCGTGACATCGCCCAGGACGGCTACGAGCAGCAGAAGCGCGCCCTGGACCGCAACACCCGCAATGCCTACCAGACCCTGGTTCAGGGCATCAGCGAAGTGGAGGCACGCCGCCTGGCGGTAGTCTCGGCGCAGAGCGCATACGACGCCTCGCAGGTCGGCCTGGAAGTCGGTACCCGTACCGTGCTGGACGTGATCCAGAACCAGCGCATCCTGTTCTCGGCGCAGCTGGACTACGCCCAGGCCCGCTACACCTTCCTGCAGAACCGCCTGCTGCTGAGCCAGTCGCTGGGTGCGCTGGACGTGGCCGAACTGCAGGACGTCAACCGCCTGCTGACCCAGGACGCGGGCAACCCGGCAACGACCACGCACTGATCCGTCGCCCTGCCGGCAACGAAGAAGCCACCCGCAAGGGTGGCTTTTTTGCAGGCGGTGCATCCACACGCACCGACCCGTTGGGTGGCCCCGCGAACCGTCAGCCCGGCCATGCCCGCAGTCGCTCCAGCGCCGCAAGCAGGCATAGCGCGGCCGCCACGGGCGCCAGCATCGGCAGCACCAGTTCGCGACCGATTGCCCCCTGCCCCGTGCCACTCCGCCGCCGCAGCACCGCCAGGCACAGCGCCGCCATCACCAACAGGGTTGCCGGACCCGGCAGCGCCGGCAGGCTGCCCAACGGCAGCCACAGCACCAGCATCACCGCCGGCAGCCCGACCCCCGCCGCGATCAGGCCGCGGGAACGTCCCACTGCTTCCCTCTCCCCCGGCCATAGCGACGTTGCCAGCCGCACGGCCAGCATCAGCAGCACCAGCTGCAGGGCGGCCAGGCCCGCTGCCCCAGCCAGGGGCAACAACGGCAGCATCCACTGCAACTGCGGATGCATCTGCAGCGCCACGGACAGGGGCCGGGTACTGGCCAGCGCGGAAAACTCGACCAGCCCGGCCTGCAGTGCCGCCAGCACGATCAGCAGCAACATCGCCAGCAACGAGACCAGCGCCAGCACAGCCGGCTGCCACATCGCGCCCTGGCGGCGCAGCGCAGGAAAGCCCAGTGCCAAGCCGACGCTGGCAAATACCCCCAGCAGCGGCACCGCAGCCGCCAGCACACCGCCCAGCCCGAAGCGATACGGCGCGGTCGCCGGTGGCAGCCAGGGAATCCAGTGCGCGTAGTGCACATGACGTGCCGCCAGCGCCAGCAGCAATACCCCGACACCGATCTTCACCGTCAGCAGGGCACAGGCCACCAGCACCGCACGCCGAGGCGGCAGCAACGCCAGCGCGCCCAGCACCAGCAGACCCACCACCGCCGTCACCTGTTCCGGCAGCCAGTCGCTGGCCTGGAGGCCTCCCGCGGCCAGCACCGCGTGTACATGGTGGGCCATGGACTGCGCCACGCCCGCCGTGGTCGCCACCAGCTCCAGCAGCAGGGCCACGCCCAACACGCCAGCCACCCGCGGCCCCCAGCTGGTGGCCAGCAGCCCATGCAGGCCCTCGGCCGCAGGCAGCTGCAGCACCAGATCCTGCAGGCAGCACAGCACCAGGCCAGCCCCCAGTGCGGCCAGCAGCAGGCTCAGCACGATGGCCGGGCCGGCCTGCGCCGCCGTTTGCTGGCCCACCAGCGCGATCACGCTGCCGCCCACCAGCAGCGTCAGCGCCACCACCGCCAGATGGTCCATGCCCAGCCGGGCCCCACCGGTGCCGTCCCTGCCCCTGTCGCCGTCCATCGCAAGTTCCCTTGATATCCGCCCAAGCGCGGTCGACAGCAGGCTGGCAGCCTGCGTCGCCCTGCGGAATCAGAATCGGTGCCGTGTGCGCCACGATGTGATGGCAGGCACGCTGCCAGTGGCAGGGTCGGTCCAGCAACGACAGAAAAATCGTCGCTAAGCAGAATTGATGAAGTTGATCACGACAATGCTCGACAGCGCCGCTGACGCCGCGCTGCCGCGATCACTCGCGCGGCGGTGGCAGGTGCGGCGCGACCAGGGCAAGCGTGCGCTGCAGCGCGCCGCGGCCATTGCTGACCAGCGTACAACCGGCGCGTGCCATGTCCTCGCGGGCCTGGGCATCGTCGAGCAGGTGCTGCAGCAGATCGCCCACCGCCTGCGCATCCTCGCCGATCAGCAGCGCACCGGCCTCGCGCATGCGCCGGGAGATTTCCGCAAAGTTGTGCAGGTGCGGACCGGTCACCGCCGCCGTTCCCATCGCGGCCGGCTCCAGCAGGTTGTGGCCGCCGATGGCCTGCAGGCTGCCGCCGACGAAGGCGACCTGGGCGCAGGCATAGAACGGCATCAGCTCGCCGAGGGTATCGATGACGAACACATCGGTGGCCGCGTGCGGCCACTGGTCCACGCGGCGGGTCGCCACGCTCCAGCCCTGTTCGCGCGCCAACGCTTCCACCTTCGGGAAACGCTCGGGATGTCGCGGTGCCCACAGCAGCAGCAGGTCCGGATGCTGCTGGCGCAGGCGCCGGTGCAGGTCGATCACCGCCTGCTCCTCGCCGTCATGGGTACTGGCGGCGATCCATACCGGGCGAGCGGCCGGTACCCGCGCATGGAACTGTTCGACGAAGCCCTGCACATCCGGCGTGGCGATGTCGAACTTCAGGTTGCCCAGCGCCTGCACCTGGCCAGGCTCCGCCCCCAGCTGCACGAAGCGCTCGGCATCGTCCTGCGACTGCGCGGCCACGCAGGTGACGGTGCGCAGCGCGCGGCGGATCAGTGCGGCCAGCAACCGGTAGCCGCGCAGCGAACGCGCCGACAACCGGGCGTTGAGGATGTACACCGGAATACCGCGGTCACGGCAGCCGAACAGCATGTTCGGCCACAGCTCGGTTTCCAGGATCAGCGCCAGGCTGGGCTGGAAATGGCCGAGGAAGCGGTTGACGCTGCCCGGCACGTCGTACGGCAGGTAGACGTGGTCCAGGGCGTCGCCCCACAGCGCGCGTACGCGCTCGGAGCCGGTCGGGGTGATGGTGGTGATCACCCAGCGGATGTCCGGGCGCTGCTGGCGCAGGGCATTGACCAGCGGTGCGGCGGCATTGACCTCGCCTACCGAGACCGCATGCAGCCAGACCCGCGGCTGGCCGGTCGGCTGCGGATAGGAGGCGTAGCGTTCATCCCAGCGCCGGAAGTATTCACGGACCCGGAAGCCGCGCCAGACCAGGTGGTACACGGTGATCGGCAGCAGGATGTAGAGCACGACCGAATACAGGCCGCGCAGGATCCATTCGACAGGGTCTTTACGCATGCGGCAAGGATACGGGAGCCCCCGGGGAAAGACACGCGGCCGCCTTGGTAGAATGGACCCATGTCAGATGCCTCCACCGCCGTCCGCCCATCGCTGCGCGATCCGCGCAACTGGCCGATGTTCGCCGCCATGTTCGGCGCCTTCGCCATCGCCCGCCTGCCGTGGATGCTGCAGCGCGCGCTGGGCCGGGGCGTCGGCTGGATCACCTGGCGCCTGCTCGGCAGCCGCCGCCGCGCCGCCGAGGTCAACCTGCAGCTGTGCTTCCCCGAGAAGGACGAAGCCTGGCGCCAGCGCCTGGTGCGCGACAGTTTCGATGCGCTGGGCGTCGGCGTGTTCGAGTGCATCCGTGCCTGGTGGGGCAGCATTGACCGCATCCGCCCGCAGGTACGGATCGAAGGCCTGGAACACCTGCGGCAGATGCAGGCTGAAGGCCGCGGCGTGCTGCTGGTCTCCGGCCACTTCATGACCCTGGAAATGTGCGGACGCCTGCTGTGCGACTACGTCGACCTGTCCGGCATGTACCGCAAGCACAAGAACCCGGTGTACGAGTGGGCGGTGAAGTTCGGCCGCCTGCGCTATGCCAAGGCGATGTTCGCCAACGAGGACATCCGCGCGACCGTGCGCCATCTGAAGAAGGGTGGTTTCCTCTGGTACGCGCCGGACCAGGACATGCGTGGCAAGGACACCGTGTTCGTGCCGTTCTTCGGCCACACCGCGTCGACCATCACCGCCACCCACCAGCTGGCGCGGATGACCGGTTGTGCGGTGATTCCGTACTTCCACCGCCGCGAAGGCGGGAAGTACATCCTGAAGATTGGTGCCCCGCTGGAGAATTTCCCCAGCGAGGATGTGGAAGCCGATACCACGCGGGTCAACCAGGCCATCGAGGAGATGGTGCGCGAGGCCCCCGACCAGTACCTGTGGATCCACCGCCGTTTCAAGCGCCAGCCCGGCGGCCGGAGCGATTTCTACAAGTAGATCCACGCCATGCGTGGATGCTCTACATTCGGGCACCGGCACCTACAACGGCCAACGGCACCATGCGTGCGGGTACTCACCCAACGCGCTGGCCAGGCCCGCACGGACCGGATTGGCCAGGATGTACATCGCCTTCTCATGAAGGGATTCATCACTGCGTACGGCGTGATCGTGGTACCCGTGCTGCCACAGCGCCCCTCGCCGCTCCAATCGCCGGTTCAGCAGCCGACTGCTGCGCGACTTCAGCAGGGCCATGCACTCGGCCAGGGTTTCGCTGCGCAGCTCCATCAGCCAGTGCAGATGGTCGGGCATCACCACCCAGGCGAGGCTGTGGCTGATACCGCGGCGCTCAACGAAGCGCAGGCAGTCAACCAGGATCGCCACGTTGGCGGCGTCGGCGAAGAGCGGTTCGCGTCCAAGGGTTGCCGTGGTCAGTGAATACACGTTCCCGGATCGGGAAAATCGACCGTAGCGGAGTCTGGGGCTGGCCATGCCTCCAGCGTGCGCGACCGGTGAGGACACCGATATTGGAGATGTCGCCGTGTTCGGGTCGGGAAAGCCCCATCCACGCATGGCGTGGATCTACTGATCGGCGCCATGGTTGATCCCTGCCATGCGCGGGTGCGCGGTCACTTCAGCGGCGGGGAATCATCTGCGTCGCGGGCCAGCAGGCTGCCGGCGAACAGGGCCGCCAGCAGCACGGTCAGGCCACCCCAGAACGCGGAATAGAACGCCAGGTGTGTATTGAGCGGGAACACCGTGACCGCCAGCGCCAGCATCGCCGGTCGGGCGCGGTCACGCGCGGCCGGCGGAGCATAGCGCCAGGCCCGCCAGGCCTGCGCCACTGCCGCCAACCACAGCAGCAGGCCCAGCACGCCGGTCTCGGCAAGGATTTCCAGCACGATCTGGTGGGCGTGCAATGCCGGTTGGTTGCCCCACACGGCGGGGCCTTCGTCGGCCACGCAGGCCGGATACGCATCGCGGAAGCCGCGCGCACCGACACCGTTGACCGGATGCTCCTCGATCATGCACACGGCCGCGGTCCAGATCCGCGCGCGTCCCGAAAGCGCTTCGTCAACGCCCTGCCCGTCTTCGTTCCATGCCTGGGCCGTGCGCGCAACACGCTCGCGCAGCTGCGGCACGCCCACTGTCAGTGCGGCCGTGCCCAGCGCTGCCACCAGGGCAAGCAGGAGCAGCCGCTTCCAGCCGAACTGGCGCACGCCGCTGTAGGCCAGCACCAGTGCAAAGGTGATCCACGAGGCGCGCGAACCGGCCAACAGCAACACGCATCCCAGTGCGGCAGCGGCCAGCAGCCACCCCGCGCTGCCGAACCGCCGCGCCATCGGCAGCAGCAGGAACGGTGACAGGCTGGCCAGCACCTGGCCGAATTTCAGGTTGCACGGCCCGAGCGCGCCGCTGAGGCGGTCGGCCAGCGCGGCTTCGTCGGCCGGGCACAGCGCGTGGCCACTCACGGCCAGCTTCAGTTGTTCCAACGACCAGAACCATGGGCTGGTGCCGGCCAGCGCCTGCACCAGTGCGTCCAGCGTCCACGCGCCGGTGATCAGTGCCAGGCCACCGAAGGTCAGCCGCCGCCGTTCCGGTGTGGCCACCGCGATCGCCACCAGCCACATGAAGGGCAGGTAGCGCAGTCCGGCAGCGGCCTTGGTCCACGAGGCCGACGGATCGATGGCATCGATGGCCGAGAACGCCTGCGGCAGCCAGTAGCCAAGGAACAGGATCGAGGTCAGCGCCCAGGCTGCCGTGCTCAACAGGTGCGGGCGGCGCTGCAGCCGGCGCATGACCATGCGCGCGGCGGCATAGAGCGCGCCAAGGCCCAGCACGGTTTCGGCGATGCCCGGCAACGGCCACATCGTCACGTACGCCAGCACCCACCACGGCGCCCAGCGCCCGGCACGGTCGTCGCGCACGATGGCAGCGGGGTCAGCCGGCGAGATCGGCATAGAGGCGGAGGGTATCGCGCTGCATGGCCTGCAGGGTAAGCGGGATGCGGGTCGGCAAGGACGGCGGCTGCGCCAGCAGGGCCAGCGCACGTTCACCCAGCGCGCGCGCATCACCGAGCGGTACCGCGCCGCTGGGCTGCAGCTGCTGCAGCAGTTCGCCGACGCCACCGTGGTCCCAGCCCAGCACCGGGCGGCCGACCGACAGCGCCTCGACCACGGTGCGGCCAAAGGCTTCCGGCTTGTCCGACAGCTGCAGCACCAGATCGCTGGCGGCGTAAGCCTGGGCGATGCGTGCGGTCGGCGTGCTGATCTGTACGGCCTCGGCCACGCCCAATGCCGCAGCCTGGCGGCGCAGCTCAGCCACATAGGCCTCGCGCCCGGGTTCGTCGGTGCCCAGCATCCACAGCTGCGCAGGCACGCCGGCGGCACGCACGTCGGCCAGCAGCTGCAGCGCGTGGGCGTGGCCCTTCAGCCGGGTGCCGCGCCCGGGCAGCAGCAGCAGCGGGCCTTCAACCTGGGCCAGCCAGGGGTAATCGGCCGCCAGGGCCAGCCGCGGGCGACGGTCGGCACGCGCTACGCGTGGGAACTGGCCGACATCGACACCACGGGGAATGACCTGCAGTTTCTCTTCCGGCACCGTCGGGTAGTGGCGTTGCACGTAGGCGCGCACGGTATTGGACACGCAGATCACGCGTTCGCCGCTGGTCATCACCGCGCTGTAGCGGCTGGGCGAATTCAACCCGTGCACGGTGGTCACCCAATGCGGGCGCTGTGCGGCGGGCATGGCGCGGATCGCGTACAGGCCCAGCCAGGCCGGCAGCCGCGAACGGGCATGCACGATGTCCGCGCCAACCTCGGCAAACAGCCGGCGCAGGGTCGGCAGGTGGCGCAGGGTCAGCAGCGACTTGCGGCCAATGTCCAGGGTGAGGTGCTCGGCACCGCTGTCCAGCAGCGGCTGCACCAGGCGGCCGCCCGCGGATACGACCAGCGCGCGATGGCCGGCGGCAACCAGGGCCGCAGCAATTTCAAGGGTCGAGCGCTCGACACCGCCGGAGTGCAGCGCCGGCAGCAACTGCACCACGGTCAATCGGCGCATCGAAGGGGCCGCCGTTTAGTCGGCCAGCACGAACACGGAACCGCAGTACGGGCACTGCGCTTCGCCGTTGGGCTCGTCTTCGATCGGCAGGTACACGCGCGGATGCGAGTTCCACAGCGCCATTTCCGGGGTCGGGCAGCTCAGCGGCAGATCGCTGCGGTGCACGGTGTAGCGCTTCTCGGCGTTGGCGGGCGCGGTGGCGGTATGGCTCATGGCGGATGTCGGTGAACGGGTTGCGAGGCCTGTGATTCTAGCATCTGGGCCGCACCGACATTGCGCCGCAACGGGTCTTCGCATGCACCCGTCGATGCCGCACACCGCCCCGCCGCACGCCGGGCGGCGGCGCCAAGCGGGATTTCGCGGTGGTTCCGGCAGGTTCGCTCGCCGGAATCGCCTCCAGCGATATTTCCCGCATTTGGATCGAACTAAATGGCACTTGTCAGCGCGCGGCGGCTGTTGCAGGATCGGGCCAGGTCGCACCCCGACCCCTCCAATCCGACCCGATCGCATGGCCCGCCCCCACCGGACCGGCATCGCCTCTTCCACTGCCAGCCTGGCGGGCGGAGCGATGCTGTCCGTGGTGTCCGCCGATGCGGGTTCTGCCCGCCGCCAGCCCTTCCGGGAGACCCTTGCATGACCCTGTCCGATCCGCGCCGCGCCCTGCTTCCACTCGCCCTGGCCCTGGCCTGTGCGACCACTGCGATGCCGGTGCTGGCACAGGGGCTGCAGACCTCGTTCGAACCGGGCGAACCTGCCCCGACGCAGGCCGCGGGTGCACTTCAGGTCACGATCGGCAATGGACCGGCCGCCCCCTACACCGCCAAGCGCAACGCCGGCTACAGCGGCCTGCATGCACTGCACTACAGCAGCGAGGGCGGCAGCGCGCGGCGCGAACTGTTCAAGGCCGACCTGCCCATCGAGGCCGATACCACCCTGTCCTGGCTCGTGCTGCCGGAGATCGTCGGCAAGGACACCGTCGCCTCGACCTATGTCTCGCTGGACCTGCTGCTGGACGATGGCAGCCGCGTTTCGGCCGGTGCGGCGCGGGACCAGCATGGCGTGGCGATCGGCGCACGCGCGCAGGGCGAGTCGAAGACGCTTTACCCGCAGCAGTGGGCACGCAAGGCGGTGCGGCTGGGCGACGTACCCACGCTGAAGGGTCGCCGCGTGGTGGCGATCGAACTGGAGGTGGCCAGTGCCGAGGGCGCGCCGGTCTCTGGTTGGATCGACGATGTGCGCCTGGACGCACAGCCGAGGCAGCAGCCACAGCGCGTCTCCGACTGGGTGCTGACCACCCGCGGCACCCAGGCCAACGGCACCTTCTCGCGCGGCAACAATTTCCCGGCCACGGCGGTGCCGCACGGGTTCAACTTCTGGACCCCGGTGACCGATGCCGGCGCACTGAACTGGCTGTACCGCTGGAACGAGCAGAACGATGCGCAGAACCGTCCGCAGCTGCAGGCGCTTGCGCTGAGCCACCAGCCCAGCCCGTGGATGGGCGACCGCCAGACCTTCCAGGTGATGCCCTCGTCCAGCCGTGGCGCGCCGGACGCCGACCGCCGCAAGCGCGCGTTGTCGTTCGACCGCAGCCATGAAAGCGCGCGCCCCTACCGCTACGACGTGCGCTTCGACACTGGCATCGCCGCCGCCATCGCGCCGACCGATCATGCCGCGTTGTTCCGCTTCGACTTCCCCGAGGACGGTGACGCCAACCTGTTGTTCGACAACGTCGATGCGCGTGGCGGCCTGACCCTGGACGCCGCCACGCAGACGCTGTCCGGCTACACCGATACGCGCAGCGGCCTGTCCAACGGCGCCAGCCGCATGTACGTGGTGGCCAGCTTCGACAAGCCCTGGCGCAGCAGCGGCCGTCTCGACACCGGGCGCCCGACCGGCTACATCAAGTTCGACGCCGGCAGCGACCGGCGGGTGACGATGCGCATCGCCACCTCGCTGATCTCGCTGGAGCAGGCGCGGCACAACCTGGCACTGGAGATCGCCGCCACCGATACGCTGGAGAGCGTGGCCGGCCGCGCGCAGGATGCATGGGACGCGCGCCTGGCCCGCTTCGACATCGGCGATGCCAGCGACGACCAGAAGACCACGCTGTACTCCAGCCTGTACCGGCTGTACCTGTACCCCAATTCCGGCCACGAGAATGCCGGCAGCGCGGCCGCACCGGACTGGCGCTACGCCAACCAGGCCAGCGCCAGCGATGACAACACCGAAGGCAGCGCAAACCGCAGCTTCACCGGCGTGCGCGATGGCAGGGTGTTCGTCAACAACGGCTTCTGGGACACCTTCCGCACCACCTGGCCGGCCTATGCACTGTTCACGCCCGACGATGCCGGGCAGATGGTGCAGGGCTTCATCGAGCAGTACCGCGCCGGTGGCTGGATCGCGCGCTGGTCGTCGCCGGGCTACGCCGACCTGATGGTCGGCACCAGCTCGGACGTGGCCTTCGCCGATGCATGGCTGAAGGGCATCGGCGGCTTCGATCCGGCCGAGGCCTATGCCGCCGCACTGAAGAACGCGACCGTGGTCCCGCCCGACCGCCATGTCGGCCGCAAGGGCATGGACCGTTCGACCTTCCGTGGCTACGCCAGCGCGGACGTGCACGAAGGCATGTCGTGGACGATGGAAGGGGCGCTCAACGATTTCGGCATCGCCAACATGGCAGATGCGCTGGCCAGGCGCGCCGCAACGCCGGCCGCACGCGAGCGCTACAGCACCGAGGCCGACTACTTCCGCTACCGCGCCGCCAGCTACGCAACGATGTTCGATCCGGCGGCCGGCTTCTTCCAGGGCCGCACTGCCGATGGCCATTGGCGCGTGGACGCCAAGGACTATGACCCGCGCGTGTGGGGCCATGACTACACCGAATCCAATGGCTGGACCTTCGCCTTCACCGCCGCCCACGATGGCGAAGGCCTGGCCGCGCTGTACGGTGGCCGCGACAAGCTGGCGGCGAAGCTGGATGCCTTCTTCGCCACGCCGGAAACCGCGGACCCGGCACTGGCCGGCTCCTACGGCGGCACCATCCACGAGATGACCGAAGCGCGCGACGTGCGCATGGGCATGTACGCGCACAGCAACCAGCCGGCGCACCACATCCCGTGGATGTACCTGTACGCCGGGCAGCCGTGGAAGACCCAGCAGCACGTGCGCGAGATCCTGTCGCGGCTGTACGTCGGCAGCGAGATCGGCCAGGGCTATCCAGGCGACGAGGACAACGGCGAGACCTCGGCGTGGTACGTGCTGGCCTCGCTGGGCCTGTACCCGCTGCGCATGGGTGCGCCGGAGTACGTGATCGGTTCGCCCGCCTTCCGGCATGCACGGGTGGAACTGCAGGGCGGCGCGGTGCTGACCGTGAACGCGGCCAACAACTCGCGTGAGAACGTCTATGTGCAGTCGCTGAAGATCAACGGCCAGCCCTGGACGAAGACCTGGGTGCCGCACGCCCTGATTGCCAAGGGTGCGACGCTGGACTTCGTAATGGGGCCGCAGCCATCGCGCTGGGGCAGCGGCGTGGATGACGTGCCGCGCTCGCTGACCGCGCGTGGCCAGCGTCCGCAACTGCTGCACGACCTGCTCGGCAGCGGCGCGAAGGCAACGCTGGCCGATGGCCGCGCGCTGCCGGCGCTGGTCGATGACGACGCGGCCACCAGCGTCGGCCTGAGCGGCGGTGCAACCATCGCGCTGACCGGCCTGAGTGACGGCACGCCGACGATGTACACGCTGACCAGCGGTGACGGCCGCATCCAGGGCGGGGAGTGGGCGCTGGAAGCGCGCAACGGCAGCGGCCGCTGGATCGTGCTCGACCAGCGCAGCGGCGAAGCCTTCGAATCCGCCCGCCAGACCCGTCCGTTCCGCATCGCCAAACCCGGTCGTTACAGCGAGTACCGGCTGCGCCTGGCCGCACCGGGCCGGCTGCCGCTGGCGGAGATCGAACTGTTGGCGCCCAGCGCCGTACAATGAGCCCCATGCGCTACCGTCTGTTGCCTCTGGCCCTCGTTGCCCTTTCCTTCTCCAGCTTCGGCCAGACCCAGGCCTTTGATGCGCAGCTGACCCGCGACGGCGTGACGCTGAACTACCAGGACGCCCGTGGCGCCCTGGCCGCGCCGCAGCGCAAGCGGGTGATCGATACGTTCTACTTCGCCTACCTGCGCGAACGTGCGGACTTCCACCCGGCCGCGCCGTCGATGGTGCGCATCGTGATCGATCCGGCCTACACCGGGATCGCCTTCGTTGGTGACAAGGACCAGGCGGCGACGATCACCATCAACCCGGGTTGGCTGGCGCAGCACCCGAACGACATCGACCTGGTCACCCATGAGGCCATGCACATCGTGCAGGGCTATCCGGGCTACGGCGACGCGCGGGTGCCGGGCTGGCTGGTGGAAGGCATCGCCGACTACGCACGCGACCGCTACGGCATGGACAACGCCGCGGCCGGTTGGGCACTGCCGGGCAAGGTCGAGAAGGGTCAGAACTTCGACAGCGGCTACCGTGTCACCGGCGCGTTCCTGAAGTGGGCCGACGCCGAACACCCGGGCCTGGTGCTGGCACTGGACAAGGCCCTGCGCGATGGCCGCTATGCACCGGCGCTGTGGCAGAAGCACACCGGCAAGGCACTGCCGGCGTTGTGGGCGCAGTACGCCAAGCCGCGTTCCGACGCACCACCGCCGGCCCCGGCACGCCGCGGCAAGCGGCACTGACACCCACGCACCACATGATCGCCGGGCATTGCCCGGCGCTACCGCATCGCGGCCTCAGCGCGACCGCACGAAACCTGCGTAGAGCGCGAACAGCTGCTGGAAATACCGCCGGGTCACTCGATTGCGCATGACACTTTCGCCGATGGGGAGGTGGTCGGGCCCAGGGTGGGAAGGCCGGTCCGGTCCCTTCCCACGGCCGGGCCGCGTGGGCGTATTGGGCCGCAATGGCGTTTCAGGGAAATGACCGGGCTGCGTAGCGCGTGTGGCAGGTTCGGCGGCCGTTGGCACAGACCGGGGTAGAGCCGGCCGCTGGCCGGCTGCCGTCGTGTACCAGGACATCATTGGCGTTGCCGGCCAGCGGCCGGCACTACCCGTTTCCGCTGCGCGGAAACAGAAACGCGCCCCGGAGGGCGCGCTTCTGCAGCTGGAATCGGAAAGAAGGCTTACGCCTTCTTTTCCGCTTCCAGCTGCTTGCGGATCTGCGCATCGACCGCGGCGATCGCGGTCATGTTCAGGATCCGGCGCGAGGTCGCGCTGGTGGTCAGGATGTGCACCGGCTTGTTCACGCCCATCAGGATCGGGCCGATCGCCACGCCGTCGGTGAACACGCGCACCAGGTTGTAGGCGATGTTGGCCGCTTCCAGGTTCGGCAGCACGAACAGGTTGGCGCGGCCCTGCAGGGTCGAGCCCGGCAGCAGCTTCTGGCGCAGCGCTTCATCCCACGCGGTGTCGCCCTGCATTTCGCCATCCACGTTCAGACGCGGGTTGCGCTTGAGCAGCAGCTCGCGCACCTGGCGCATCTTCAGCGCGTCCTTCGAATCATGGCTGCCGAAGTTGGAGTGCGACAGCAGCGCGACCTTGGGCTCGATGCCGAACAGCTTCATGCGGTAGGCCGCCTGCAGGGTTGCTTCGCACAGCTGCTCGGCGGTCGGGTCTTCCTGCACGTGGGTATCGACGAAGAAGAACACGCCCTGCTGGTTGATCACGCCGGTCATCGCCGAGGTCGAGGTGACCTTCGGCTCCAGCGGCAGCACGCTGCGCACGTAGCCCAGCTTCTTGTGGAAGCGGCCGACGATGCCGGTCAGCATCGCATCGGCTTCGCCACGCGCCACCATCACTGCAGCGATCAGGGTCGGGCGCGAACGCATCAGGTTCTTCGCCGCGGCCACGGTCACGCCACGACGGCCGGTCAGGCCGTGGTAGTACTGCCAGTACTCGTTGAAGCGCGGATCGTCGTTGATGTTGGTGACTTCAACGTTCTCGCCGATCTTCAGGCGCAGGCCGAGGCGCTCGATGCGCGATTCGATCACTTCCGGGCGGCCGATCAGGATCGGGTGCGCCAGGCCGTCATCGACCACGTTCTGCACCGCCTGCAGCACCACTTCCTCTTCGCCTTCGGCGTACACCACGCGCTGCTTGTCGCTGCGCGCGCGGTCGTAGACCGGCTTCATCATCAGGCTGGTGCGGTAGACGAACTGGGCCAGCTTGTCGCGGTAGGCGCCCATGTCCTCGATCGGGCGCGAGGCCACGCCCGAGTCCATCGCGGCCTGGGCCACGGCGGCCGACAGCTCCACCAGCAGGCGGCGGTCGAACGGACGCGGGATCAGGTATTCACGGCCGAAGCTCGGGGTGTCGCCGCCATAGGCCGAGCCCATGTCGGTGGCGGCGCGGCGGGCCAGTGCAGCGATGGCACGCACGCAGGCGATCTTCATTTCCTCGTTGATCGCGGTGGCGCCCACGTCCAGCGCACCACGGAACAGGTACGGGAAGCACAGCACGTTGTTGACCTGGTTCGGGTAGTCCGAACGGCCGGTGCCGATGATCGCGTCCGGACGGGCGGCACGCGCCAGTTCCGGCATGATTTCCGGGGTCGGGTTGGCCAGTGCGAAGATCACCGGATCCGGCGCCATGGTCTTGACCATGTCGGCAGTCAGGATGCCCGGCGCCGACAGGCCCAGGAAGATGTCCGCGCCGTCGACGATCTCGGCCAGGGTGCGCTTGTCGGTGTCGCGCGCATAGCGCTGCTTTTCCGGGTCAAGGTCGGTACGACCGGTGTGGATCACGCCCTCGCGGTCGAAGGCCAGGATGTTCTCCGGCTTCAGGCCCAACTGCACCAGCATGTTCACGCAGGAAATGCCGGCCGCGCCCATGCCCGTGGTCGCCAGCTTCACTTCCTCGATCTTCTTGCCGGTGATCGCCATGGCGTTGAGCACCGCCGCGCCGACGATGATCGCCGTGCCGTGCTGGTCGTCATGGAACACCGGGATCTTCATGCGCTCGCGCAGCTTGCGCTCGACCACGAAGCATTCCGGCGCCTTGATGTCTTCCAGGTTGATGCCGCCGAAGGTCGGCTCCAGCGAGGCGATGATGTCGACCAGCTTGTCCGGGTCGGTCTCATCGACTTCGATGTCGAACACATCGATGCCGGCGAACTTCTGGAACAGCACGCCCTTGCCTTCCATCACCGGCTTGCCGGCCAGCGCGCCGATGTTGCCCAGGCCCAGCACCGCGGTGCCGTTGGAGATCACCGCCACCAGGTTGCCGCGGGCGGTCAGCTCGCTGGCCTGCTGCGGGTCGGCCTTGATCGCTTCACAGGCGTACGCCACGCCCGGCGAATACGCCAGCGACAGGTCGCGCTGGGTCAGCATGGGCTTGGTAGCGGAAACCTTGATCTTTCCCGGCGGGGACATCCGGTGGTAATCGAGGGCGGCCTGTTTGAAATCTTCGTTGGACATCGATGTGGGTTACATGAATGGGCAGAAGGGACAGGGGATGATACCCCCGTTGGAGCGTCTGGACCTGTCGCTATCCTGTCGCAGACATGCTGCGACCGCACAATTCCGTGCCGTATGCGACGGTACCGCGACACCAGCTTCGGCGCTGCCCATGACAGCCATGGGACGCCCTGAAACGCCGCGGGGCCGTACCACTGTCGTGACCGGCCCCGCGGTACCACACACCTGGATCAGCCCTTGGCCGGCAGTGCCTCGGGCAGCGCATCGACCGGCGGCGGCAGTTCGCTTTCGCGGCCATCCAGCGCCAGCTTCAGGCGGTTGCGGTCCAGCGCGCCTTCCCAGCGCGAGACCACCACGGTGGCCACGGCATTGCCGATGAAGTTGGTCAGCGAGCGGCATTCGCTCATGAAGCGGTCCACGCCCAGGATCAACGCCATGCCGGCCACCGGCACTTCCGGCACCACGGCCAGGGTGGCGGCCAGGGTGATGAAGCCGGCACCGGTGACGCCGGCCGCGCCCTTGGAGCTGAGCATGGCGACCAGCAGCAGGGCGATCTGGTGGCCCAGGGTCAGTTCGGTGTTGGTGGCCTGGGCGATGAACAGTGCCGCCAGGGTCATGTAGATGTTGGTGCCGTCCAGGTTGAACGAGTAGCCGGTCGGGACCACCAGGCCCACCACCGACTTGCTGCAGCCGGCGCGTTCCATCTTCTCCATCAGCGACGGCAGGGCCGACTCCGACGAGGAGGTGCCGAGCACCAGCAGCAGTTCGGCCTTCAGGTAGCGCGCCAGCTTGAACACCGAGAAACCGCACAGGCGGCAGACCAGGCCCAGGATCACCGCGACGAACAGGAACGCAGTGAGGTAGAACGAGCCCACCAGCCAGGCCAGGTTGATCAGCGAACCGACGCCGTACTTGCCGATGGTGAAGGCGATCGCACCGAAGGCACCGATCGGGGCGGCCTTCATCAGGATGTGCACCAGCTTGAACACCGGGGCGACCAGCGCCTCCAGGAAGTTCAGCACCGGCTTGCCCTTCTCGCCCACCATCGCCAGCGCGATGCCGAACAGCACGGCCACGAACAGCACCTGCAGGATGTTGCCATCGACGAAGGCGCTGAGCAGCGTCTTCGGAATGATGTCCATCAGGAAGCCGACCAGGGTCAGGTCGTGCGACTTCTCGACGTAGCTGTGCACCGCGGTCTGGTCCAGCTCGGCCGGGTTGATGTTCATGCCCGCGCCGGGCTGCACCACGTGCGCCACGATCATGCCGACGATCAACGCCAGCGTGGAGAAGAACAGGAAGTACGCCATCGCCTTGGCGAACACCCGGCCCACCGTGCGCAGGTGGGTCATGCTGGCGATGCCGGTGACGATGGTGAGGAAGATCACCGGCGCGATGATCATCTTCACCAGGTTGATGAAGGCATCACCGAGCGGCTTCATCTTCTCGCCGATCAGCGGCTCGTAGTGGCCGAGGATGGCGCCCAGGACGATCGCCACGATCACCTGGAAGTACAGCTGGCGATAGATCGGCAACGGCTTTGCAGGCACCGGTGCTGCGGTCGGGATGTGCATGGCGGACTCCGGAAGGGGCGTTTTCAGGCACGTACGGCCCCGGGACTGCACGGGAGCCGTTACCGTGGAAACTGCTCGCAGGCCCTGTGCAGCACGCACAGGGGGTGCGACCAATGGACGCCTTTGTACGCGCCAGGCACGCCGGCGCAGATAACCTATTGGTACTAGCCCCCCGGTTCAGGTGGCACAGGTGCCTACACTGGCGCCGCACCGCCCGATCCTGGGGAGGCTGGTGGCCCGGGCTGAACGGCTGGGCGAGTCTTTGCGAAAGTTCCGGCCCTCGCGGCCGTTGATGTCCTGTCCACACGCAATCTGAGAGAGCCGCACCCAACATGCGCCCGAATCCCACCTTGCTGGCCCTGTCGCTGGCCGCCCTTCCCGCCTTCGCCTCGGCCGCCGATTTCGACAACTGGCCGACCAAGTACACCTTCGGTGATGGCACCGAGCTGGCGGCCACCGCCAACATCGCCTACGACTACAACGACTTCTCCTCGGCCAGTGGCCTTGAGGACGACGATGCCGTGCGCCGCAAGGAATTCGGCGCGACGCTGAAAAAGAAGGGCGTCTACGATGCGATGGTCTACTACGACTTCCAGGCCGACACCTGGCTGGACGTGTTCGTGCGCTTCGAGAGCAAGGCCTTCTTCGGCCGTGACGTCGGCCGCTTCCGCTTCGGCTACATGAAGACCCCGGTCGGCCTGGATGCGAACACCTCTTCGCGTGCCGGCAGCTTCCTGGAAACCTCGCTGCCGGTGCAGGCCTTCTACGAAGGCCGCCGCACCGGTGTGGAGTGGGTGCTGGAGCGCCCGCAGTACCTGCTGCAGGCCGGCGCCTATGGCGGCAAGGACCTGCAGGGCGACAACCCCGGCACCACCCAGGCCGTGCGTGCGGTGTGGACGCCGGTGAAGGCACCGGGTGATGTGATCCACCTGGGCCTGGCCTACTCGCAGGAAAACCCGCGTGGCTACAGCGATGGCCGCGACGTGCACCACGAGGCCAGCGCCCGCCTGCGCGCGCGCCCGGAAGCCGGCCTGACCGACATCCGCTACGTCGATTCCGGTGCGCTGGTCACCGCCGACCAGATCCGCCGCACCGGCCTGGAAGGCATCTGGATCCGCGGCCCGTTCTCGGTGCAGGCCGAAGCGCTGCGCGCCACGGTCACCCGTCATGACGGCAAGCCCGACTACACCGGCAGTGGCCAGTACGCGATGGCCAGCTGGGTGCTGACCGGCGAATCGCGCCCGTACAACGCCGGCGCGGTGGCCAACATCAAACCGGCGCACAACTACGGCGCGGTCGAACTGGTGGCACGCTACAGCCGCCTGGATCTCGATGACGGCGACATCCTCGGTGGCCGCCAGCATGACCTCACCCTGGGTGCGAACTGGTACCTGACCAGCCACTTCAAGTTCCAGGCCAACTACGTGAAGGTCGACGCCAGCCGTCGTGGTGTGCACAGCACGCCGGAGATCTTCGAACTGCGCGCGCAGATGCACTTCTGACCCCTTCCACGTCAGACCCCGGCGGGCGTGCACGCCACGCCCGCCGGCCCTGCGTAGACTGCCGCCATGTACTGGCTCAGCCGCCATCGGATGCTGTTGCTGACGATCCTGGTGATGGTCGGTGGCACCGTGCTGTGCGCGGTCGCCGCTGGCCACTACGCCTGGCGGCGCGCGCTCGGCGAGGAAAGCAGCCAGGTGCAGCGCCAGCTGCAGTTGTACGGCCAGGGCCTGCAGCAGCGCATCGACCGCTTCGGCACCTTGCCGCAGGTGCTGGCGCTGGACCCGGATCTTCTGCACGCACTGCGCGTGCCGCCCTCGCCCACCGAACGGCAGCGGCTGAACCTCAAGCTGCAACGCGCCAATGAAGTCACCCGTGCTTCGACGCTGACCCTGGTCGGCCATGACGGCGTGGCGGTGGCGGCCAGCAACTGGGACCAGCCGACCACCAATGTCGGCGAGAACTACAGCTACCGCCCCTACTATCGCCAGGCGCTGGCGAAGGGCCGTGGCCGCTTCTACGGCATCGGCATGACCACCGGCGTGCCCGGCTATTACCTTTCGCAGGCCATCGAAGAAGACGGCAAGCGGCTGGGCGTGGTGGTGATCAAGGTCGAGCTGTCCGCGCTGGAACAGGAATGGTTGAGCAGCCCCGACGTGGTGCTGGCCAGCGACGACCACGACGTGGTGTTCCTGGCCAACCGTGACAGCTGGCGTTACCGGCTGCTGCGCCCGCTGGGCGCCGATGAACGCCGCGAGATGCTGGACGCCCGCCAGTACGCCGACCGCACATTGCAGCCGCTGCGCGCACGCACCGAAGACGTGCTGGCCGACGGCGGCCGCATGGTGCGCCTGCTGGATCCAGCGCTTCCGCAGCCAATGCTGTGGCAAAGCCTGCCGCTGCCCGCCGAAGGCTGGAACCTGCACCTGCTGCACGACGCCAGTGCCGCCACCGCTGCCGGCCGCGCCGCGGCACTCACCGGTGGCGCCGCATGGCTGGCGTTGGGCTTCCTGGTGCTGTTCGTGCAGCAGCGCCGGCGCCTGGCCAAGCATCGCCTGCGCAGCCGCCGCGAGCTGGAAACCCTGCTCAAGCAGCATGCACAGGAACTGCGCACCGCGCAGGATGGCCTGCTGCAGGCCGCCACCGATGCCGACAGCGGCCTCAGCCGCAGCCTCGAACACCTGCCCCAGGGCGTGGTGGTGATCGACCGCGAACTGCGCCTGGTCGCGTGGAATTCGCGCTATCTGGAACTGTTCCGCTTCCCGTTGGACCTGGTACGCGTGGGCCGGCCGATCGAAGACCTGTTCCGCTTCAATGCACGCCGTGGCCTGCTCGGTCCCGGCCCGGTGGACGAGGCCATCGAGCGCCGCCTGAACCACCTGCGCAGCGGCCGCCCGCACATGCGCGAAAGCGAGAAGGACGACGGCACGGTGCTGGAGATCCGCGGCAATCCCCTGCCCGATGGCGGCTTCGTCACCAGCTACGCCGACATCACCAGCTACAAGAACGCTGCGCGCGAACTGCGCTCGCTGGCCGATGCACTGGAACACCGTATTGCCGAACGCACCCACGATCTGGACGAAGCACGCCGCGAAGCCGAACAGGCCAACCGCTACAAGACCCGCTTCGTGGCCTCGGCGGTGCACGACCTGCTGCAACCGCTCAATGCGGCGCGCATGTTCGTCTCGGTGCTGCGCGGCAAGCTGAGCGACCCTGCGCAGCAGCAGACCAGCGATCACATCGACGCTGCATTGGCCGCGCAGGACGCGATTCTCAACAGCCTGCTCGACATTGCGCGGCTGGAATCGGGCAGCCTGCCGACCCGTGTGCAGGCGTTCCGGCTCGGACCTTTGCTGCAGACGCTGGCGCGCGAGTTCGGTATCGCCGCGCACTCACGCGGCTTGGTGGTCGACTGGATCGATACCGATGCGGTGGTGGTCAGCGACGAAGCACTGCTGCGGCGCATCCTGCAGAATTTCCTGTCCAATGCACTGCGCTACAGCGAACGCGGCCGCGTGCTGCTCGGCTGCCGTCGCCGCGAAGGCATGCTGTGGATCGAAGTGCACGATCAGGGTCCCGGCATTCCCGACGCGTTGCAGAGCGAGATCTTCGAGGAGTTCCGCCGCCTGCACGACGGGCAGCAGCGCGGCGCCGGCCTTGGCCTGGCCATTGTCGACCGCATCGGCCGCCTGCTGGGACATCCGATCCGGCTGCGCTCGCAGCTGGGCCACGGCAGCGTGTTCGCCGTAGGCGTGCCATTCGGTGAAGCCAGCGCGATTCCCGCTTCTGCACCCGCGCCGGTACTGGTGCAGGAACCGGCCGCGGACAATCCGCTGCGCGGGCGCCGGGTGTGGGTGATCGACGACGATCCCCACGTCTGCGCAGCCAGCCGCGCGTTGCTGGAGCGCTGGGGCTGCGAGGTGATGCTGGCCGATGGCCCGCAGGCCGCGCTGCAGCTGGCCAGTACCACGACCGTGCCGGAGCTGGTGCTGCTGGATGTGCGCATGGGCGATCACCACGGCCCGGTGCTGTACGAGACGTTGGCGGAGCTGTGGCAGGCACGCCCGCCAGTGGTGCTGGTCACCGCCGAACGCGATGCGGGATTGCGTGAGATGGCCGCCGAGCGTGGCTGGGGAATGATGGCCAAGCCAGTGAAGCCGCCGGCGCTGCGGGCGCTGATGAGTCAGTTGCTGGTCCGGCATCGCGGGTGATTCCAGCCAACGGCACAGCCCCTCGTGGGTGGTGTCTGGTTGCTCGTGAAAAGCAAAAGCCGTGGGTGGGCCGGTCGGGTTGGGTGCGCGGGGGACGCCGTGAATCCATCCCTGGAGGCTTGGCAGCCGCATCCATGCGGCTGACTGATCTGGCCCCCCGTCCGCGGACGCCAAGAGGCGATACTTTGATCGCACTTGGAGGTCCCCTTATGTCCCGTATCACCCGTCGTAGCTACACCGATGAGTTCAAGCACCAAGCCGTGGAGTTGGCCGAGTCGCTCGGGCCTGCCGCAGCGGCCCGTCAGCTGGAGATGTCGGTCAAGACGCTGGCAAATTGGATTGACGCGGTCCGTGCTGGCCGGTCGTTGACCTCTGAGGCCCGCAGGCCGGCCACTGACCTGGAAAGCGAGATCAGCCGCCTTCGGGCCGAGAACGCCAATCTGAAGATGGAGCGGGAAATCCTAAAAAAAGCGGCGGCGTTCTTTGCCAGAGAGTCCAAGTGAGGTACGCCTTCGTCGCCAGTCAAAGGACTCGCTACCCGACCAGGTTGCTGTGTCGGCTTTTTGGGGTTTCTGTCTCTGGATTCCATGACTACCTGCGCCGCCAGTGTGCCCAAACGTGCGATGTCGATTCGGCCCTCCGTACCGAGCTTCGGGCCATCCATGTGGCCAGCAAACGCAGTTATGGGCGGCGTCGGCTGGTCAGGGCCTTACGAGCCAGGAATCATCCAGTTGGCCACAAGCGCGTGGCACGGTTAATGGCCGAGGAGCGAATCCAGGGCAAGACCAAAGGCCGATTCCGGCCCAAATCCTCCGGCGGCTCATCTCAGCTCGCCCCCAACCTGCTGGATCGGCAATTTGCCCCCGGAACCGGACCGACGGCGTGGGTCGGAGATATCACGTATGTCCCCACCCGCCAGGGATGGCTGCATCTGGCCGTGGTCATCAGCGTCCAGACCCGGCAGGTGCTGGGCTACAGCGTTTCCAGGCGCCTGACTGAAGAACTGGTAGTGAAAGCATTCGCCAATGCCTGGGCTCTGCATCCACAACGACCTGGCCTGATCTTCCATTCCGATCGTGGCGGGCAGTACTGGGGGAACGAGTTTCGCCAGCTGCTGCAGTCCCATGACGTGGTCCAAAGCATGAGCCGGCCTGGCAATTGCTGGGACAACGCCGTGGTCGAGAGCTTCTTTGCGACGCTCAAGACAGAAGAGGCTGCCGAGCCTTACGCCAGTAAGGAACAAGCCAGCCAGTCCATCGCTGCTTACATCCACGGCTTCTACAATCCAGCCCGGCTACACTCGGCGCTGGGCTACCACTCGCCTAACAACTACGCCCGGCAGCTCCGGGCTGCCGCCTGAAACGGCTTCATGGCGTCCGTTTTCAGGGGGCCAGATCAGACACCCCCGCGAACCCAACCCGACCGGCCTCTGACAGATTTCGGTGGCCTGCCACCCACGGAGAAGAAAAAGAAGATCAAAAGCGGATCGCGCGCTGCGCTTGCTCGTGTAAAGCCGAGCCCATGCTCGGCTTCGCGGACCGGCCGCAAAGCAGCCGAGCGTGGGCTCGGCTCTACAAAAGGCAGCCTGCCAGGCTGCCTTTGCTTTTGATCTTCCTTTCTCTTCCGTGGATGGATGCGCACGGAACCTGTCCGTGGCCGGGCAGGTGGGCTGCGCAGGGGCGTGAGCCGCATGGATGCGGCGACCGAGCTTACATGGACGTACTTGCAGCGGCCCCTGCGCAGTCCACCTGCCCGGCCTCACTCATGAACTACTCTACGTGTCCACCCACGAGGGGCTTCGCCGTTGGCTGGAAACTACAACCCGATGCCGGCGTCGCCCTCGGGCTCCAGCGCCTTCACCAGCACTGCCGCCTGCGTTCGGCTATGGCACTCGAGCTTCTTCAGGATCGCGGTGACGTGCACCTTCACCGTGTTCTCGGCCAGCCCCAGCGTGTAGGCGATCTGCTTGTTGAGCAGGCCATCGGCCAGGCACAGCAGCACGCGGAACTGCTGCGGGGTCAGCTGGGCTAGGCGGCTGGCCAGCAGTGCGTCGGCCTCCGAGCGTTCGGCGGCCATCGCCGGGAACCACAGGCCACCATCCAGCACCGTCTGCACGGCCTCGCCGATGGTCTCCGCCGGGGCAGACTTCGGGATGAAACCGGCCGCGCCGAACTGCTGCGCGCGGCGGATCACCCGCGGATGGTCATTGGACGAGAGGATCACCACCGGAATGTCCGGATGCGAGCCACGCACGTGCAGCAGCGCGGAAAAACCATGTGCACCGGGCATGGTCAGGTCGAGCAGCACCAGGTCCACATCCGGCTGCGCGTCGAGCGCCTCAGCCAATGCCTCAGCGCTGGCGACCTCGCGTACCTGCGCCAGCGGCAGGCTCTGTCGCAATGACTGCACCACCGCCGAACGCAGCAGCGGGTGGTCATCGGCGATCAGGATGGTGTATTCGCTCATGCCGCCATTGTACGGGCAGGCCGCCGCGTCAGCGCCCTGCCGGCTCCACGCTGCTGCGCCAGGCATCAAGGAACTGGCGGCGCTTGAGCGCATCCAGGTACACCAGCAGGCCCGGGCCGAGCTGGATCGGACGACGGCTGCGGCCGGGCGCATCGTCGCCACGTGCGTTGCCGGTCACGATCGGCATCAGCCGCGCCTCGCGCGACAGCACCTGCTGGCCACGCGGTGACAGCAGGTAATCGAGGAAGCGCCGGGCTTCTTCCGGGTGTGGGCCGGTACGCGGAATCACCGCGGTGCGCAGCACCACCAGCGTGTAGTCCTCGGGCTCGACGATGGCCAGCGGCGCGCCGGCATCGACGCGTGCCTGCGCATAGGAGCCGAGCACGTTGTAGACCAGCGACAGCTGGCCGCTGGCCACCTTGTCCAGCAGTACGCCGGTGCGCTCCTCGCGGACCACGTCGTTGTCGCCGAGCGCACCCAGCAACGCGCCGGCGATGCTGCCACGCTGCGCATCCTGGGTCGCCAGCAGGTAGCCGACACTGCTGCGCTCGATGTCATAGGTGCCGACCTTCCCGCGCAGCGGTGCGCCCTCGGCGCGCAGCCGGTCCAGCAGCTGGCGGCGCGTGTGCGGCACCTTCGCCGACGGCAGTGCACGGGTGTTGTAGACCATCACCACCGGCTCGTAGCTGATGCCGAACGCCTCGTTGCGCCACTGTGCCCAGGCCGGCAGCGCAGCGGTCTGCGCCGAGCGATGTGGCAGCGCGTGGCCATCGTTGACCAGCTTGGTCTGCAGGTCCATGCCGCTGGAGATCAGCAGGTCCGGCGATGCCTGCCCGGCACGATCATGCAGGTACCGCGCGTACAGGTCCTGGGTGATGATGTCCTCGTACACCACCTCGGTGCCCGGGTGCAGGCGCTGGTAGTCGGCGATGACCACCGCGAACACTTCGATGTCGGTGGTGCCGTGGATGCGCAGCTGCGCGGTGGCGGCTCCCTGCGCAGGGAAACGGCGCACATCGCCCGGTGCGGCCAGCACCGGCAGGGCCAGCAGCAGGGCAACGGCCGTGGCGAACAGGCGGATCATGAACTGCTCCGGGGCAGGCGGATGGTGGCGATCAGCCCGCCCTGCGGGCGGTTGCTGAGGTCGATGCGGCCGCCATGGCTGTCGACCACGCGCTTGACGATGGCCAGGCCTAGCCCGGCACCGCCGGACGGCGCGCCTTCGCCACGCGCGAAGCGTTCGAACACGCGTTCGGCATCGGCGGCCGCGATGCCTGCGCCATGGTCGGCGATGGTCAGCACGGCCTGCCCGCCTTCCACGGTCAGCGCGATCTGCAACGGGCCCTCGCCGCCATACTTCAATGCGTTGTCGACCAGGTTCTTGATCGCCTCGCGCAGCAGCAGTGCATCGCCGTGCACCTGTACGGGTTCGGCGGTCATCGCCAGTTGCACACGAGGCGCAGGGGCGGCCTGCGGCAGCGCTTCATGCAGGGCCTGGTGCACGGTCTCGGCCAGGTCCACTGCAGCAAAGCGCTGCAGGTGCGAACGATGGATCACGCTGGCATCGCTGAGCAGCTGGTTGAGCAGCCGGCTCATGTGGGTGGCGTTGCGCTCGATCGCCTGCAGGCTGCGCCGCATGTCCTCAGGATCGTCGTCGTCCAGCGCCAACTGCGCCTGTGCACGCAATGCCGCCAGTGGCGTACGCATCTGGTGTGCGGCCTCGGCCATGAACGCGCGCAGTGTCTCGTTGCTGCTGGACAGGCGCTCCATGAAGCGGTTCAACGCGGCCACCATCTGGTCCATCTCACGCGGCACGCGGGCATCCAGCGGCTTCAGGTCGGAAGGCTCCCGTCGCGACAGCTCGCGTTCCACCCGCACCAGCGGACGGAATGCGCGATGCACGCCGAAGGCCACCAGCGCCAGCAGCAGGCCGGACAGCACGCCGATCGCCAACAGCGCGCGATTGACCATGTCCTGCGCGACGGCTTCCCGTGCACGCCGGGTCTGGCCAACCTGGACCTGTACCTCGCCCTGCGCCGACGCGGCGGCGAAACTGCGGCCGACCACCACGAAGCGCACGGTCTCGCCGCTGTAGGGGGCGTCAAACAGCTGCGGTTGCGTGCCGGGCCGGCGCGGCGGTGCCGGCAGATCGCCGTAGCCGGTGATCAGGTTGCCGCGGTTGTCGGCCACCCGATAGAACACGCGGTCTTCCGGCGCCATCGCCAGCAGGTCCAACGCCGCATACGGCAGATCGACCTGCCACTGGCCATCGACCAGGGCCACCGAATCGGCAATGGACAGCGCCGAGGACACCAGCAGGTGATCGTAGGATCGATTGGCGGCGCGCTGGCCGTAATCGCGCGCGGCGAACAGCAGGGCCACTGCGAACACCGCCAGCAGCACACCGAGGTAGAGCAGCAGCGTGCGCCGCAGCGAGCCCGGCGCGGCCGTTGCAGCGCGCATGTCAGCCATCGGCGTCGGCACTGGCGTCGCTGGCTTCCAGCAGATAGCCCACGCCACGCACCGTAGTGATACGCAGCGGTGCGCCGGCCAGCTTCTTTCTCAGGCGGCCAACGTACAACTCGATGGCATTCGGGCCCGCTTCGTCATCGAAGCCGAACAGGCCGTTGCCGATCTCGTCCTTGCCGACCACCTGGCCAAGGCGGCCGACCAGGATCTCCAGCAGGCGGTATTCGCGGTTGGGCAGTTCGATCGGCTCCCCGTCGAGGCTGACCCGGTGCGCAGCATTGTCGAACTGGAAGCCGCCGATCTGCACCACTTCGCTGGCCTGGCCGCGCGCACGCCGCAGCAGCACGCGGCAGCGCGCTTCGAACTCGCGGAAATCGAACGGCTTGCCCAGGTAGTCGTCGGCGCCGACGTCCAGCGCCTGCACGCGATCTTCGATGCCATCGCGCGCGGTCAGCATCAGCACCGGCGTGCTATCGCCGCGCTCGCGCATGCCGGCCAGCACGCGCAGGCCATCGAGCTTGGGCAGGCCGATATCCAGCACCACCAGGTCGAAGCTCTGGTAGCGCAGCACGCTGGCGGCGGCCAGGCCATCGGCCTGCCAGTCCACGGCATGCCCGCTGCGGCGCATGCGACGGATGATCGCATCGGCCAGATCCGGGTTGTCTTCGACCAGCAGCAGGCGCATGGGCACACGGGTGGGAGGGGAAACGAATGCTACCGCATGCCGCCGCTGACCTTGCCGGGCGTGGCCCCGTGAGCGCAGCGGCCGGTTTTACGCTGCACCGCACAAACCGTTGACAGGACGATGACAGCTTGCCCGACCCAGACTGCGGCCGCGCACCGTCCGGTGCCCACGATTGCCGCGCGCCTGGCGCGCACCTGGGAGGGTTTGTGGAATTCACGTTTGCCTGGCGGCGTCCTGCCGCCATGATGGCTCTGGCTGCCCTGTCGGCGCCGGCCTTCGCCGCCGAAGACGACCGTCCGGTCACCGCCACCCTCGGTGGCCGCCTGCACCTGGACTTCGCCACCTTCGACAACGACAACCGCGGCACGCCGAACAAGGACGACACCGAGATCCGCCGTGCCTGGGTCGATGTGTCCGGCAAGTTCTTCGTGGTCGACTACAAGCTGGAAGCCGACTTCTCCGGCGACCGCGTCGAGGCCAAGGACGTGTACCTGGCACGCAGCTTCGGCAAGGCCGGCAAGCTGACCGTCGGCCAGTTCAAGCAGTACTTCTCGCTGGATGACCGCACGAGCTCCAACTACGGCAGCTTCCTGGAGCGCGGCAACGCCGGCACCACGCTGGCGCCGCTGTACCGCCTGGGTGCGTCGTGGCAGGCCAACCCGGGGGACTTCACCTGGGCCGCCAGCCTCTACAGCCTGGAGAGCATCGACGCCTGGCAGGTGAAGGGCCGCGCCGCCGGTGGCCGCGTCACCTGGGCACCTTCGCCCAGCGAGGGCGACGTGCTGCACCTGGGCCTGTCGCTGGCCCGCGAGGCCTATGACAACCCCGGCGCCAACGGCACCCCGGGCCTGAGCATCCGCCCGCGCCCGGCCGGCCATCTGTCCGATGAAAGCCGCCTGACCCTGGTCAACTTCTCCGCCGGCCGCGATACCGACGTCAACAAGTGGTCGCTGGAATACGCGCAGGTGCGCGGCCCGCTGTCGTGGCAGGGCGAATTCAGTGGCGCCACCTTCGATGACGGCGCCCAGCGTGGCGACGTGATGGCGGCCTACGGCATGCTCAGCTGGTTCGTCACCGGCGAAAGCCGCGCCTACGACCGCAAGACCGGCCGCTTCGCGCGGGTGAAGGACATCCGCCACAAGGCCGGTGCCTTCGAAGTGGCGCTGCGCTACGACCAGATGTGGGGCGCACAGCACCTCGACGGTGCACCCGACCTGCGCCGCGGCAGCACCGAAGCGTGGACGCTGGGCGGCAACTGGTACCTGCGCGACAACCTGCGCTTCATGCTCAACGTGATCGAAAGCCGCAACCGCGACCGCCTGGCCGGGGTCACGGTGGACCGCACGCGCGCGGTCACCGGCCGCCTGCAGTACGACTTCTAAGCCCGGCATCCCGGGCACGCCGCCCGGGCCCCTTCCACTCCCCCACGTCCTGTTTTCGCAAGGAGTCCGCAGATGATGCTGAGCATCCTCGGCTTTGGCATGGTCATTACGTTCATGTACTTGATCATGAGCAAACGCCTGTCGCCGCTCGTCGCCCTGATCACCATCCCCATCCTGTTCGCGCTGATCGGTGGCTTCGGCGCCGGCATCGACGAGATGATGCTGGAGGGCATCAAGAAGATCGCGCCGACCGGCGTGATGCTGATGTTCGCCATCCTCTACTTCGGCGTGATGATCGACGCCGGCCTGTTCGATCCGCTGGTGCGGGTGATCCTGCGCTTCGTCAAGGGTGATCCGATGAAGATCGTGCTCGGCACCGCGGTGCTGGCGATGCTGATCTCGCTCGACGGCGATGGCTCGACCACCTACATGATCACCGTCTCGGCGATGCTGCCGCTGTACCAGCGCCTCGGCATGAACGCGCTGAACATGACCTGCGTGACCATCCTCGCCGGCGGCGTGATGAACCTGACCCCGTGGGGCGGCCCGACCGCACGCGCGGCCACCGCGCTGCACGTGGACCCGGCCGATGTGTTCGTGCCGCTGATCCCGTCGATGGTGATCGCCTGTGCCGGCGTGCTGCTGCTGGCCTGGTACCTGGGCCTGAAGGAACGCCGTCGCCTCGGCGTGGTGACCCTGCCCAAGGGCGGCAGCTGGATGGACAACAGCGTGTCCGACGACAGCAACCCGCTGCCGACCGTGGAAGACGCCGAGGACATCAAGCGTCCGAAGCTGCTGTGGGTCAACCTGGCCCTGACCGTGGCGCTGATGACCGCGCTGATCATCGGCGTGCTGCCGATGCCGGTGCTGTTCATGGTCGGCTTCGCCATCGCCCTGGTGATCAACTACCCGAACCTGGCCGAGCAGCGCCGCCGCGTGGTCAACCATGCCGGCAACGTACTGTCGGTGGTGTCGCTGATCTTCGCTGCAGGCATCTTCACCGGCATCCTCAACAACACCGGCATGGTCGAAGCGATGTCGCACAGCTTCCTGGCGGTGATTCCGGAATCGTGGGGTCCGTACCTGGCGGTGATCACCGCAGTGGCGTCGATGCCGTTCACCTTCTTCATGTCCAACGACGCGTTCTACTTCGGCGTGCTGCCGATCCTGTCCGAGGCCGCCGGCAACTACGGCATCACCCCGGTGGAAATGGCGCGCGCCTCGCTGGCCGGCCAGCCGGTGCACCTGCTCAGCCCGCTGGTGCCGTCCACCTACCTGCTGGTGGGCCTGGCCAAGGTCGAGTTCGCCGACCACCAGAAGTTCACCCTGAAGTGGGCCATCGCCATCTCGATGCTGCTGATGGTCGGCAGCCTGCTGTTCGGCCTGTACCCCCTCGCCGCCTGACCCTTTGCAAGGAGCCTTCTGCAATGACGCTTCGAATCGCTTACGTCACCAGCGGCATGGGCAGTGTCGGCACTGCCATCTGCCAGAGCCTGGCCCGCAGCGGCCACACCGTGGTCGCCGGTTGCGCGCCGAACTCGCCGCGCAAGGCCAACTGGCTGCGCGAGCAGCGCGAACAGGGCTTCGACTTCATCGCCTCCGAAGGCAACGCGACCGACTGGGCCTCGACCAGCGCCGCGTTCGCCAAGGTGCGCGCCGAAGTCGGTGAAGTGGATGTACTGGTCAACAACTCCGGCGGCAGCCGCGACCTGCTGTTCCGGCAGATGACGGTGGAGGACTGGAACGCGGTGATCGCCTCCAACCTCAATTCGCTGTTCAACCTGACCAAGCAGGTGGTCGACGGCATGGCCACGCGCGGCTGGGGCCGCATCATCAACATCGGTTCGGTCAGTGCGCACAAGGGCCAGATCGGACAGGTGAACTACGCCACCGCCAAGGCCGCGATGCATGGATTCAGCCGTGCGCTGGCCGCGGAAGTGGCCTCGCGCGGGGTGACCGTCAACACGCTGTCGCCGGGCTACATCGCCAGCCAGGCGATCAGCAGCTTCCCGCCGGATGTACTGGATCGGCTGGCCGCTTCGGTGCCGGTGCGTCGCTTGGGCCGTCCCGAGGAAGTGGCCGGCCTGTGCGCCTGGCTGGCGTCGGATGAGGCCTCGTATGTGACCGGTGCCGACTATCCGGTCAACGGTGGCCTGTACATGGGTTGAGCCCTCCTCCACGCGACGCGTGGAGCGCCTCCCCCACGGAGTGCGCCGGGGCCGGAGAACCTTCGCTCGCGAGGGGGATCCGGCCCCTTTTTTGTTTCTGCATTTTCGGGACGCATTGCCCGATACATCGGCAGAACCGGTGCTATACCTGCCAACGCTCGCTGAGCCCGATGGATGAACGGCCGGAATCGCGGATCAAGGAGGTTGGCATGCGTGCATTGCTGATTGCGCTTCTTGTGGTCGCCACCCCGCCACTGGCGGCCACCCCACCTGCTGCCAGTGCGGATGAGGCGGATGCAACATGGCGGCTGGTGGAGCGCTGGTCCTTGCAGCTGTCACGCTCTGACCTTGTCGCGCAGCTATCACCTCTGGTCCCGGTCGGCTCGCGTTCGGAAGCAAGAATGGGCCGGGGCGACAGCGCCACCATCGATCTGGCGCCATTCGTGGTCGCTGGGAGGATCAAGGGGCCTTCTGGCCAGATCTACACCGATGCGTCGGGGCGAATCATCAAAGGCATCACGCTGTCGCTGGGCGGCGCCTGCATCTCGCGAAGGCAGATGGGTCGTCGCTACCCCGACTTCAACGTCCTTTCCGTCCCGTCCGGGCATAGTCTGGACGAGTCGACGGTGTTCGGCACGGTAGTGAACGGCATCCAGATCGGGTTCTCATTCTCCGAACATGATCGTGACTGCATGGACCAGCTCAAATTCGGCTGGCCCGGTGAGCGCTTCTGATTCCCACCGGCACACCGCCATGACGAACATGTTGCAGGACACGCACCACAGCCCTGCACCGTTCGTTGGTTTTTCGTAAAGAAGGTTTCATGTTCCGTTCGCATAGTGGCCATGCACCGCGCACGCATGCCGGTGACCACCCCCAATGCAACGGACCACCATGCAGACCCGACACCTGACGATCGCCGTGGCGATCGCGCTCTCCGCCGCCGCCAGCGCCCATGCCGCCAACGCCGCCGATACCGGCGCCAGCACCGAGGCCGCGCTGAGCGCGCAGACGCTGGATACCGTCTCCGTGATCGGCCAGGGCGAGACCCGCCAGGTGCAGCGCATCACCGCCGTCGACAAGCAGGTGCTGCCGCCGGGCACCAGCGGCCAGAAGATCCTCGATCGCCTGCCGGGCGTGTCGGTGCAGTCCAACGATGCCTTCGGCGCCAACGAGGAATCGCAGACCATCAGCCTGCGTGGCTTCGACAAGAGCCGCCTCGGCTACACGCTGGACGGCATCCCGCTGGGCGACAACAGCTACGGCAACTACAACGGCCTGAGCATCGCCCGCGCGATCATCGCCGAGAACCTGGCCGGTGCCGAGCTGTCGCAGGGCATCGGTTCACTGGGCGTGGCCTCGACCAGCAACCTGGGCGGCACCATCCAGTACTTCTCGATGGACCCCTCCACCGAATTCGGTGGTCGCGCCAGCGTCACCGTCGGCGACAACAACCAGCGCCGTGGCTACCTGCGCGTAGATACCGGCGACATCAACGGCTTCTCGGCCTATGTGTCCGGCGTGCACCAGGACCAGGACATGTGGGCCGCGCCGTACCAGAACCAGACCACCCGCCAGTTCAACGCCAAGGCGGTGTGGAATGTCGGCGACCACCGCTTCGGTGCGTTCGTGGCCACCTCGCGCGCCAGCCAGGCCAACTACGCCTACCTGTCCAAGGACATGCTGGCCCGCGGCCTGGGCTATGACTGGAACATCTACGCACCGGACTGGGATCGCGCCGTCGCTGCCGCGTACTGCGCGCCGGGCACCTACAACAAGGCACGCTGCGCGTTCAGCGGCGGCGTCAACAGCATCGACGATGCGTACTACCAGAGCCGCGCGCTGCGTGACGACAACCTGTATTCGGTGGATGCCGACCTGCGCCTGGGCGAGCAGGGCCGCCTGAAGCTGCTGGCTTACCACCACGACAACCGTGGCCAGGGCCACTGGTGGGCACCGGGCCAGCCGTCCTACCCGGGCACCGACAAGATGCTGCCGATCTCGATCCGCAGCACCAACTACACGATCAACCGCGATGGCCTGACCGCCGCGCTGTCGTGGACGGTGGGCATCCACGAACTGGAAGCCGGCCTGTGGTACGAGCAGAACGACCACAACGTCTCGCGCAACTTCTACTACATCAGTGGCCCGTTCCTGGACGACCTGTACCTGAAGAACCCGGACCGCCTGCTGTTCAACCAGGACTTCGACATCCGCACGCGCCAGTTCTACGTGCAGGACCGCATGCGCTTCCTGGACCAGCGCCTGACCGTGGACGTGGGCATCAAGAGCCCCAACACCCGCATGCGCGCCACTGCCAAGCCGGGCGTAGAAACCAGCATCGCCTCGGGCACGCTGACCGCCAAGGAATCGGTGCTGCCGCAGGTGGGCGTGGGCTTCAAGCTCAACGCCAACAACGAGCTGTTCGCCTCGTATGCCGAGAACATCGCCGCCTTCGTCGGCGGTGGCAGCGGCGGCCCGCTGCAGGTGTCGCCGGAATCGTTCGCGGCCAGCGCCGGGCTGGAACCGGAGAAGTCCAAGAGCCTGGAAGCCGGCTTCCGTACCTTCGGCGAGAAATACCAGGCCTCGATCGCCGCCTACAACGTGAAGTTCGACAACCGCCTGCTGTCGCTGAACCCGTGCTCGAGCATCGAAGTCGGCACGCGTCCGGAGTGCGTGACGCGCTTCATCAACGTCGGTTCGGTGAAGAGCTACGGTGCGGAACTGACCTTCATCTTCAAGCCGATCGACGGCCTGCAGTGGTACAACGCGCTGTCCTGGAACAAGACCACCTACGAGGATGACTACACCTCGGGCGGCGCGATCGTTCCGGTGGCCGGCAAGATCACGGTGGATACGCCGCAGCGCATGGCCTCCAGCGAAATCAGCTGGAACCGCGACGGCTTCTTCGCCAGCCTGCGTGCGAAGTACACCGGCAAGCGCTACTACACCTACACCAACGACCAGTCGGTGCCGGGCGTGACCACCTTCGACGCCGGTGCGGGCTACGACTTCGGCCCGGGCCTGGGCCTGCGCAACGTGCGGGTGTCGTTGAACGCGACCAACCTGACCAACAAGCGCTACGCCGGCCAGCTGAGCTCGTTCGCACCGACTGATCCGAAGGGCACGCGCTATGCGATCCATGCGAGTGCACCGCGGCAGCTGTTCATGACGGTGGCGGCGGAGTTCTAAATCGAAAGCGGGCGCTGCGGCGCGTTGATTGTTCCTGCATGGCGTGGGTAGGCAGGCCCATGCAGGACACGCCGTAAATCCATCCATGGGGGCTCGATCGGCGCATCCATGCGCCTCACGGTCCTGCATGGGCCTGCCTACCCACGCTGGACAGTTCCCCGCGCCGGCGCGGAGGCAATGAAAAGCAAGAGCAAAAGCAAAGAGCCGGGCATTGCCCGGCTCTTTGCTTTTCAAGCTCTTCAAGCGCAATCCCTCTGGTGGATTGCTGGCCGTCTCGCGGGAAATTGTCTGGAGCGGGGGGCTTGCGCTGGCCAGGACCGTCCACGGCATGGATGCCGTGGCCGAGCCTACAGGGACGTACTTGCGGCGCGTCCTGGCCAGCGCATGCCCCCCGCTCTCCCCGATATCAATCGAGACGCCACAAGCCGCCAACGCATTTCATTCCGGCGCCAGCTGGTCCATCCGTATCCGGTTGGCGAACAGCGAGAACGCCAGCATGCCGGCCAGGCCGTTCGCCCGGCTCACCCAGTGCGGCAGCCAGCGCGGTGGCTTCAGTACACCCGCCTCGAACAGCGGCGCGAACGCGATCGCATCGGTCAGGCTCATCTTGCCCGCGAACAACCAGCGGCAGACCTGCAGGCGATCCTCGGCCAGCATGTGGCGGAAGAAGGTGTGCACCGACACCAGGCCGCGCAGGTACACCGTGTCCTTGGTGAACGCCAGGCCGCCACTCGGCGGCACGCCGCGGAACACGCGCTGTGCCGAGGCGAAGCTCTCTTCCGTGTTCTGCCCGGCATCGCAGAAATAGCGGAACACTTCGATGAAATCAGCGCCTTCGCGTGCCATCGCAATCGCTTCGGTACGCAGGCTGATGCGCTTCAGGCGTTCGATGTCGATGCTGCCGGTGATCTGCTCGGCGAAGGTGGCCAACCCTTCCTGGGTTGCCGTCACCCGCGGCGAGGACAATGCCAGGCTCGGCAGCACCGGCTGTTCGCGCCCGTTCAACGCGGTCAGCGAATGCACCAGCGCTTCATGGTGGAACAGCTGCGCGCGGTCGTAGGCGCTGAAGCGCGCACTGGTGCGCAGGCGGATGCGGGTCGGGCCGGCAGCGGCCTTGGACACCAGTTCCGGGTCGAGCTGCACCTGGATGATGCGTGATTCGAAGAAGGCGTCCAGATCGTTCTGCAGCTGCAGCTGCAACGCAATGGCCGAGACCGGCACCTGCTCTTCCGGTGCCAGCAGTTCGTGGTCCAGCTCGGCGGCGATCTGGATGAAGTGGCGCGCCGCTTCGCGCGTGCTCGGGCCATTGCCCGGCAGCGGTTGCTCCGGCGCGCCGAACAGCTGCACCGAACAGGTATCGACGGCGGCGGTACCCAGCCCCTCAAGCAGCTGCGCGGCCAGGTCCCAGCTCTGCGCCGACTGCCGCACGTAGTGGCCGAGTGGATGGCTGTCGTCGCAGTCGGCAGCGATCGCGGCCAGCGCGCGGCGCTCTTCGCTGAAGTCGAGCCGGGGGTAATCCACCTTTGGCAGCACCGGCTGGCCGCGCGCCACGCTGTCCAGGAACGGTGCCTGCAGCGTGGCCGGCCAACTGGTCAGACCCAGCAGCCGGATGCCTCCCACGGCCTCGACCAGGCGCGCATCGAGCGCTGCATGGTGGGCCACCTCACGGTCCAGCGTCGCGGTCGGTTCCATGCGCGGACTATAGCGCTCTGCTCTTGCTTTGGGACGGGCGGAGCATCGGGCAGCTGCCAGCCTTGGTTGGCACCTACCATGAGCAGGCAAAGGCAGGCTTCGGACACATTCGTGCCAACCAAGGTTGGCACCTACCATGAGCGGGCAAAGGCAGGCTTCGGACCCATTCGTGCCAACCAAGGTTGGCACCCACCAGGAACAGGTTTCCGGCACCGCGGAGTCAGCGCCGGCGCGGCTTGCCTGCCGGACGGAACTGCTGGCCCTTGCCCTTCTTGCCGCCGCGCTCCTGCGCGGTCTCGGCCTGGCGTACTGCCAGCTTGGCGGCAGCGGCGGCCACTTCTTCCTTCAGTTTGAAGTAGTTCAGCAGCCGGCTTTCTTCGATCTCACCCGCCTCGATCGCCGCACGTACGGCACAGCCCGGTTCCTGCTGGTGCTTGCAGTCGTTGAAACGGCACTGTGCGGCCAGCGCTTCGATGTCGGCGAAGCCACCTTCGGACAGCGTTTCTTCGCCGGTCGGCTTCAGCTCGCGCATGCCGGGGGTGTCGATCAGGCAGGCGCCGGTCGGCAGCGGCATCAGCGCGCGATGGGTGGTGGTGTGGCGGCCGCGCGAATCATTGGCACGCACCGCGTTGGTCTTCATCCGCTGCTCGCCGAGCAGGGTGTTGGTCAATGTGGACTTGCCGGCACCGGAGGAACCGACCAGCACCACGGTGCGGCCCGGGCCCAGCCACGGTTGCAGCACCGCCACGCTGCCGGCATCCAGGCCATTGATCGCATGCAGCGCGATGCCCTGCATCTCCAGCTCTTCCAGCACCGCCAGCGCATCCTCGCTGTACTCGGTCTGGTCGGCCTTGGTCAGCACCACCACCGGTTCGGCACCGCCACCGCCGACCAGCAGGAGGTAGCGTTCGATGCGGCGCGGATTGAAGTCGGCATCCAGGCCGCAGACGATGAACACCGTATCGATGTTGGCCGCGATCACCTGCTGGTGGTAGTGCTCACCGGCGGCGCCACGCTTGATCGCGGTGCGACGCGGCAGCAGCGCGACGATGCGGATGCCGTCCAGCAGCACCCAGTCACCCACGGCCGGCCGCTCATGGCTGGGGAAGCGCGGGCGCTGCCATTCCGGCAACGACTCGGCCTTGATCGCCGCATCCGGGCCATCGGCCACCACGTAGTGGGTGCGGTGCTGTTCGATCACCCGCGCCGGGCGGGCCTGCGGGTGCGCGGCCATCATGGCCTGCCAGTCGGCCTGCTGCGCCGGGCCCGGCCAGGGCCAGCCGATGGTCTGCAGGGCGATGAAATCGGGGGTCTGGGTCATCGCCGCCATTCTACCTGCGCCGGCGCCCTGCCAGCCCAGCAATGACAAGCCCGGAGCCCTTGCCATGCACTGCAGCAATTCCGGTAGGATGGAATCCCCATGCCTTTTGACGGCCCAGCCCCCATGTCCACCCTCTCGCCCAAGCCCCTGGCCATCCGCGAGCGCCTTTCCGAAGTGCGCTACGAAATCCGCGGAGAACTGGCGCGGCGAGCCCGGGAGCTGGAGGCGCAGGGCCGCAAGCTGATCAAGCTCAACATCGGCAACCCGGGCAACTTCGGTTTCCGCGCGCCCGAGCACCTGCAGCGCGCGATCGCCGACGACATGGGCCGCACCGACCCGTACACCCACCAGCAGGGCCTGCCGGTGGCACGCGAAGCCATCGCGGCGTACTACGCCCGCCGTGGCGCACCGGATGCGCATCCCGACCGTGTGTTCGTCGGCAACGGCGTCAGCGAACTGATCGACCTGTCGCTGCGCGCGCTGCTCAACCCGGGCGACGAAGTCCTGGTGCCCTCGCCGGACTACCCGCTGTGGTCGGCCTCGACCATCCTCAATGATGGCCGCCCGGTGTACTACCGCTGCGCTGCCGAGAACGGCTTCCAGCCGGACCCGAGCGAGATCGAGACGCTGGTGTCCTCGCGCACCCGCGCCATCGTGCTGATCAACCCGAACAACCCCAGCGGCGCCAGCTACCCGCGTGAACTGCTCGAGCGCGTGGTCGAGATCGCGCGCCGCCACAACCTGCTGCTGCTGGTCGATGAGATCTACGACCAGATCCTGTACGACGATGCGGTGTTCCAGCCGGTCGCGCCGCTGGCCGGCGACCACCCGTGCCTGACCTTCAGCGGCCTGAGCAAGGTGCACCGTGCCTGCGGCTGGCGCGTGGGCTGGGCCCA
The DNA here is from genome assembly GCF_054187805.2 of Stenotrophomonas sp. S4. Lineage (NCBI taxonomy): Bacteria > Pseudomonadati > Pseudomonadota > Gammaproteobacteria > Lysobacterales > Lysobacteraceae > Stenotrophomonas > Stenotrophomonas sp. S4. The sequence goes on from NZ_CM196188.1 coordinate 3,971,068, forward strand.
CCTCAGCGGCGACGACGCGCGCCTGGGCGACTTCCGCGCCGCGCTGGACCTGCTCGGCGCGCTGCGCCTGTGCGCCAACGTGCCGGGCCAGTACGCCATCGAGGCCGCAGTGAATGGCCCGGACACCATCTCCGAGCTGTGCACCCCGGGTGGCCGCCTGTATGAAACCCGCCGCGCGGTGATCGAAGCCTGCGAAGCCAGCGAGCACCTGTCGCTGGTTGCGCCGGCCGGTGCGCTGTACGCGTTCCCGGCCGTGGTCGGTGCCGCCGCCAAGGGCTTCGACGACCACAACTTCGCGCTGGACCTGATGAACAACGAAGGCGTGCTGGTGGTACCGGGTTCCAGCTTCAACGTGCCCTACCGCCATCATTTCCGCGTGACCCTGCTGCCGGAAGCCTCGGTGATGCGCGATGTGTTCGCCCGCATCGACCGCGTGCTGGCCCGCCGTGCCGAGGACGCCACCAAGGTCGTGCCGCTGAAGCCACGCCGTTCGGTGGCCTGAGCCGTGGCGCTGTCCTACCTGGCGCTGGGCGACTCGTACACCATCGGTGAAGCGGTTGCAGTCGAAGGCCGCTGGCCGCACCAGCTGGCCGCCGCACTGCGTGCGCAGGAGGTGGCGCTGGCCGACCCGCAGACCATCGCCACCACCGGCTGGACCACCGACGAGCTGGACGCCGGCATCGATGCGGCCGCACCACAGGGCCCGTTCGATTTCGTCAGCCTGCTGATCGGCGTCAACAACCAGTACCGCGGCCGTCCGCTGGACGAGTACCGCATCCAGTTCCAGGCCCTGCTGCAGCGGGCGATCGGCTTCGCCGGCGGCCGACCCGGGCGGGTGCTGGTGTTGTCCTTCCCCGACTGGGGCGCGACCCCGTTTGGCACGGGCAGTGGCCGCGACCTGGCCACCATCGAGATCGAAACCGACGAATTCAATGCGGCTGCCGAGGTGATCAGCACCCAGCAGGGCGTGGCCTTCGTCGACATCACCGACATCAGCCGTGACCACGGTGACGACCCGGCGATGATCGCCGAGGACGGCCTGCACCCGTCGGCGCGGATGTACGCACTGTGGAGCGCGCGCGCGCTGCCGGTCGCCGCACACCTGCTCGGCGGAACGGACTGAGGCGATGGATGGCACGCCACGGAACGGCACGCCCCTGCCCTGCACACCCCTGAGCGCCGCGCAGGCCCGCGCGATCGCCGAGGCGTTCCGCCCGGTACAGGCCTGGGGCAGCCGCCGCGACTACTACTACACCCGCGGCAAACTCGGCAGCGACCCGTTGTACGACGGCGTGCTGCAGCATCTGCCCGACGACGGGCATCCACTGCTGGACCTGGGCTGCGGGCTGGGCCTGTTCGCCCATGTGCTGCGCCAGCGCGGCAGTACCCAGCGCTACCTGGGCGTGGACGTGGATGCCGGCAAGATCACCCGCGCCCAGCGTGCCGCCACCGGCCTGCACGATGTGCGCTTCGACTGCCTGGACGTGCAGGCACCGCTGCCGGCGCAGGTCGGGCACGTGCTGCTGCTGGATGTACTGCAGTACCTGGATGCGGGCCCACAGCAGGCACTGCTGCGCGCAGCCAGTGCACGGGTCGCTCCCGGCGGCCGCCTGCTGCTGCGCACGCCACTGGCCACCGGCGATGGCCGCGACCGCACCACCCGGGTGGCCGACCGGCTGGCCTGGCTGGTCGGCTGGATGGGCACGCGGCCGCGTCATTACCCCGACCCGCAGGTGCTGCAGGCGACATTGATCGAGGCCGGATTGCAGGTGACGGCGCCCCGGCCGCTGCATGGGCGCACCCCGTTCAACAGCTGGTTGCTGGTGGCCGAACGCCCTGTGCTGTAGAGCCGAGCCCATGCTCGTCTGCCCCAAGCGACCAGAACCCAGAGTTACAGCGCCGGCAGCTGCGCCTTCAGGCCGCGCTCGTCCAGCGCCTGCAGCACGTGCTCGATGATCGCCAGGTTGTGGCCGTGGGCGGCCCCCTCATGCAGCAGCACGATGGCGCCCGGGCGCAGGTCCGGCAGCAGGCGGTCGAGCACGCCCTGCGCCGTGCAGCCGATACCGTCGAAGCCGCGCGCGCTCCAACCGACCCGGACCAGGCCCAGCCGCTGCAGCACCGGTGCCACGAACGGATTGGTCATGCCCACCACCGAACGGTACCAGCGCACCGGGCGGCCGCTTACTGCCTGCAGGGCATGCTGGCAGCCCTCGATCTCGGCGCGCATCGCCGCCGGGCCCAGCCGCCAGAAGCGCGCCTGCGGATGGCTGTGGCTGTGGTTGCCCAGGTCGTGGCCGCGGCGCAGGATCTCCTGCACCAGTTCCGGCTGCGCCAGCGCGCGCTCGCCCACCAGGAAGAAGGTGGCACGGGCCTGGTGGCGGTCCAGCAGGTCGAGCACGGCACGGGTTTCCGGGCCAGGACCGTCATCGATGGTCAACCAGACGCTGTCCCCGGCCTCCGGCATCCGGCTCAGCACCGGCGCGTAGAAGCGGCTGTTGGGCAGGAACACCGGCACCATGAACAGTGCGTGGCTGGCCACCATCAGCGGCAGCCCCCAGTGCCAGCCGGCCAACGCCCAGGCCAGGATCACGGCCAGCTGCGACGCCACCAGCCAGGGCAGCCAGCGCCAGGGCCGGGTCGGGATGCGATGCAATGTTCCTGCGTTGCTCATCCCCCATGATGCCATGAGGGTTAGAATTGATGATTCGAATTCCCGGAACCCCGACGTCCATGTCCCTCGATCCCGCCCTGCGTTCGCGCATCGAATCCATCCTCAACGCCAACCGCGTCGTGCTGTTCATGAAGGGCCAGCCGTCGATGCCGCAGTGTGGTTTCTCGGCCAAGGCCGTGGGCGCCCTGCAGGACCTCGGCGTCGAGTTCGCCCACGTCAACGTGCTGGCCGACCAGGAAATCCGTGAAGGCATCAAGGCCTATGGCGACTGGCCGACCATCCCGCAGCTGTACATCGACGGCGAACTGGTCGGCGGCAGCGACATCGTGCTGCAGATGGCGGCCAGCGGCGAGCTGAGCAGCGTGCTGGGCCTGGCCGCGCCGGACCGTACCCCGCCGAGCATCACCATCACCCCGGCAGCCGTGGAAATGCTCAAGGGCGCGCTGGCCGATGCCCCGGGCGCGGCCCTGCAGCTGTCCATCGACGCCGGTTTCCAGCCGAACTTCCAGCTGGCCCCGCACGACGAAGGCGCCATCGCCGCCGAGTCCAACGGCCTGCGCGTGCAGTTCGACCTGGCCAGCGCCCGTCGCGCCAACGGCATCACCATCGACTGGGTGGACGACATCCGCGGCAAGGGCCTGGCCATCGACAACCCGAATGCGCCCAAGCCGGTGCAGGAAATCAGCGTGCGTGATGCCGACGACCTGGTGCGTGCCGGCAACATCACCCTGGTGGACGTGCGCCCGGCCGACGAGCGTGAAATCGCCGCCGTGGGCGTGCCGTTCAAGACCTTTGACGGCACCGGCCGCGCCGCGCTGGAAGCCCTGCCCAAGGACACCGCGCTGGCCTTCATGTGCCACCACGGTGGCCGCAGCGCGCAGGCCGCCGAGCAGTTCCGCGCCCTGGGCTTCACCAAGGTGTTCAACGTCACCGGCGGCATCAACGCCTGGTCGGAAGACGTCGACAACGGCGTGCCGAAGTACTGATCGGCAGCGGTTGAAACCTGCGAAAAACGCCGGCGAACGCCGGCGTTTTTTTTGCATCCACGCACGGCGTGGATCTACCCCGCAAACCCGCCTTCGGCCAGGTAGTCCAGCTCTTCCGGCGAAGGAATGCGGCCCAGCACGGCGTTACGGTGCGGGAAGCGACCGAAGCGGCGGATGATGTCGCGGTGCAGCTCGGCGTACTGCAGGTATTCCTTGTCGCCCAGCACATCGAACATCGCTACCGAGCGGTCCTGGTCCAGCGGATCCTCGGAGTGCTCGAACGGCAGGTAGATGAAGGCGCGCAGCTTGGGTACCAGCTGCAGGTCCAGGCCTTCCTCGATGGCGCGCATGGCGTAGTGCCGGGCCAGGCCGTCGGTGGCATAGGAATGGGCGCTACCGCGGAAGCAGTTGCGCGGGAACTGGTCCAGCAGCAGCATCAGCGCCAGTGCGCCCTCGGCACTGGCCAGCCAGTGTTCGCGCGCGCGCGAAGCGGCTGCGAAATGCTCATCCAGGAACAACTGGCGGAACTGCGCGTCGAACGCATCGTCGCGGGCGAACCACTTCGCAGGGCCCGCCTCCTTCCAGAATTCCACCACTTGCGCGGCAACGTCCATCACCTACTCCCCAGGGCCGGCGCGCCGCGCCAGGCCATCATCATCATTCGTCGAAGCGCAGGTGGCGGACCGACTTGCCGTTGCGCCGGATAAGCTTAAGCGCCTCGATACCGATCTGGATATGGTTTTCCACGAACTGGGAGCTGACCTTGGCATCGGAGGCCTCGGTCTTGACCCCGTCGGGGATCATCGGCTGGTCCGACACCAGCAGCAGCGCACCGCTGGGGATGTGGTTGGCGAAGCCGGCGGCGAACACGGTGGCGGTTTCCATGTCGATGGCCATGCAGCGCATCGCCCGCAGCCGCTCCTTGAACGCCTCGTCGTGCTCCCAGACCCGGCGGTTGGTGGTGTAGACGGTGCCGGTCCAATAGTCGTGGCCGAGGTCGCGGATCATGGTCGAGACCGCACGCTGCAGCGCGAACGCCGGCAAGGCCGGCACTTCCGGCGGCAGGTAGTCGCCCGAGGTGCCCTCGCCGCGGATCGCCGCGATCGGCAGCACCAGGTCACCCAGCTGGTTCTTGCGCTTCAGGCCACCACACTTGCCCAGGAACAGCACCGCCTTGGGCATCACCGCCGACAGCAGGTCCATGATGATCGCGGCATTGGGGCTGCCCATGCCGAAGTTGATCATGGTGATGCCGTCGATGGTGGCACTGGCCATCGGCCGGTCCAGGCCGATGACGGGGGCGCCGGTCAGCTCGGAAAAGGTATGCAGGTAGCCCCCGAAGTTGGTCAGCAGGATGTGCTGGCCGAACTGGTCGAGGGGCACGCCGGTGTAGCGCGGCAGCCAGTTGTCGACGATTTCCTGCTTGCTCTTCATGGGCGGTGGTCCGGTGTACGGCGTGGGGACCGGCTATTTTCAGCCAGCCGGGCGGCCCCGTCGAGGCATTGCCGGCACGCGTGTGAAGAAGGTCACTTGGCAAGCACGCCGCCGTCCGGCTAGCGTCGGCGGCTGGACTACGCTGCGAGGGGAACTGCATGGCATCGACGTTGTTGCGCGCCGGAGTAACACTGGCGCTGCTTTCATTGAGCACCGCGCCCGCAGTAGGCGCCTCGCGCTTCGTGGCTGATCCCTACCCCAGTACCTACCAGGCCCATCCCGATGCGCCGGTACTGATCCAGAACGCCACCGTGCTGACCGGCACCGGCCAGCGCCTGGACAACGCCGACGTGCTGCTGCGCGAGGGCCGCATCGTCGCCGTGGGCCGCCAGCTGCAGGCCGATGCCGGCGTCACCCGCATCGATGCGCAGGGCAAGTGGGTCACCCCGGGCCTGATCGACGTGCATTCGCACCTGGGCGTGTACCCCAGCCCGGGCGTCGGCGCGCACAGCGACGGCAACGAGATGACCGCACCGGTCACCGCCAACGTCTGGGCCGAGCACTCGGTGTGGCCGCAGGACCCGGGCTTCGCCACCGCATTGGCCGGCGGCGTGACCAGCATGCAGGTGCTGCCGGGCTCGGCCAACCTGGTCGGTGGCCGTGGCGTGACCCTGAAGAACGTACCGGCCATCACCTACCAGGCGATGAAATTCCCGGGTGCTCCGTGGGGGCTGAAGATGGCCTGCGGCGAAAACCCGAAACGGGTCTACGGCGAAGGCAAGGGCGTCGCCCCGGCCACGCGGATGGGCAACGTCGCCGGCTATCGCGCCGCCTTCATCGATGCCGCCGACTACATCGCCAAGAACAAACCCAAGCCGGCCAAGCGCACGGGCTGGTTCGGCAGCGACAAGGGCGACAGCGCCGGTGATGCCGGCGGCAAGCGCGATCTCAAGCTGGACACGCTGGCCGGCGCGATCGAAGGCGACATCCGCGTGCATATCCACTGCTACCGTGCCGACGAGATGGCCACCATGCTCGACCTGGCCAAGGAATTCGGCTTCAAGGTGGCCGCCTTCCACCACGGCGTGGAGGCCTACAAGCTGGCCGACCGGCTGGCCGCCGACGGCGTCTGCGGTGCGCTGTGGGCTGACTGGTGGGGCTTCAAGATGGAAGCCTTCGACGGCATCCCGGAGAACATCGCACTGGTCGACCGGCCGAAGAACAGCTGTGCCATCGTCCATTCCGATTCACCCGAAGGCATCCAGCGCCTGAACCAGGAAGCGGCCAAGGTGATCGCCGCCGCGCGCCGCGCGCACATGCCGGAGATCCCCCCCGAACACGCCATCACCTGGATGACCGCCAACGCCGCCAAGGCGCTGGGCATTGAAGGCCAGACCGGCACCCTGGAGGCCGGAAAGATGGCCGATGTGGTGCTGTGGAATGGCAACCCCTTCAGTTCCTACGCACTGGCCGAGCAGGTCTTCATCGATGGCCGCAGGTTGTACGACCGCCGCGCACCGGCGGCGACACCACGTTCCGATTTCCAGCTTGGCCAGGAGGTGCACTGATGGGCGCGTTGAACAAGCGTCGCCGGGCATGGCTTGGCGCTACGCTCATGGTGCTGGCCTGCATCTCCGCATCCGCACAGGCGCAGGACCTGCTGGTGCGCAACGCCACCGTGCATACCGCCGGCGCGCGCGGCAGCCTGCAGCACACCGATGTGCTGGTGCAGGGCGGCATCATCCGCGCAGTCGGCAGCGGGCTGTCCGCACCGGCCGGGGCCAGCGTGGTCGAGGCCGATGGTCGCCCGCTGACACCGGCGCTGTTCGGCGGCATCACCGAGATCGGCATCGAAGAAGTCTCCGGCGAAGCGAGTACGGTCGACAGCACGTTGAAGATCGGCGAACAACCGTTGCGCCCCGAATTCGATGTCACCCTGGCCTACAACCCGGCCTCGGTGCTGATCCCGGTGGCACGCCTGGACGGCATCGGCTTCACCGCCCTGGGGGCGGCCACCGGTGGCGGCTTCGTTGCAGGCCAGGGCGGTGTGATGCGGCTGGACGGCAGCGCCGATCCACTCGGGCCGCGCGCGCTGTTCCTGCGCCTGGGGTCGGCCGCAGTGGAGCTGACCGGGCATTCGCGTGCGGCGCAATGGATGCTGCTGCAGCAGATGGTGGACGAGGCGCGCGGCCAGGTCGCCGCAGACTCACCGCATGCACTGCTGACGCCGGCCGGGCGCCGCACGCTGAGCCGCTACCTGGCAGGCCAGGGCCGCATCGTGGTGGAGGTGGACCGCGCGGCGGACATCCGCCAGCTGCTGCGCTGGGCCGCCCGCGAGAAGGTGAAGATCGCCATTGCCGGTGGCAGCGAAGCCTGGCAGCTGGCGCCGGAGCTGGCAGCCGCGCAGGTGCCGGTGTTCGTCGACGTGCTGTCCAACCTGCCAGCCAGCTTCGACCAGATCGGTGCAACGCTGGAAAACGCGGCACGCCTGCAACGTTCCGGCGTGGCCATCTCGTTCGTGCAGCGTGGCGACGCCTCGCACAATGCACGCAAGATGCGCCAGCTGGCGGGCAATGCCGTGGCCAATGGCCTGCCCTGGGCCGACGGCCTGGCCGGCCTGACCCGGGTGCCGGCGCAGGCGTTCGGCGTGGGCGACCAGATCGGCAGCATCGAACCGGGCAAGCGCGCCGACCTGGTGCTGTGGGAAGGTGACCCGCTCGACGTGGCGCACTATGCCGAACAGGTCTGGCTGGGCGGCCGGGCGATGCCGATGCGCTCGCGCCAGACCGAACTGCGGGACCGCTACCTGCTGCGCAACGCGCAGCCCTGACCTCTTGCAAGGAACCGCCAATGGCCACGCTGCGCTGGTACTTCGACTTCGTCTCGCCCTATTCCTACCTGCACTGGCAGAAGCTGAAGCGGTTGCCACAGTTTGCCCGGATCCAGACCGTGCCGATTGCCTTCGGTGCCGTGCTGCACCACCTGGGCAACCTCGGGCCGGCCGAGATTCCGGCCAAGCGCCGCTTCATCTACCGCCAGCTGCAGTGGACTGCGCAGGCCGAGGGCACACCGCTGCGGTTCCCGCCGGGCCACCCGTTCAATCCGTTGTCCGCCCTGCGCCTCTGCCTGGCCGCGGGTGGCAGCGTGCAGGCGGTGGACGTGCTGTTCGACTGGATCTGGCGCGACGGCAATGCCGCCGACAGCGCCGAGGCCCTGCGCGAACCAGCTGCGCGACTGGGGATCGAGGATGTCGCCAGCGCCATCGCCGACCCGGCGGTCAAGGAGCAGCTGCGGCGCAACACCGAGGCCGCCATTGCTGCCGGCGTGTTCGGCGTGCCGACCCTGGCCATCGATGACGAACTGTTCTGGGGCAACGACGCCCACCCGCTGATGGCGGCGGTGCTGGCCGATCCAGGCCTGCTGCAGCAACCCGAATGGCAGCGCCTGGCCAGCCTGCCGGTAGCGGTGCAGCGCAGTCGCTGAACAGGGCGTGGCGCGTTTCCCTCGCGCGCCACGCCAGGATTTGAGATAGATTTCACGTTTCCGAACCTACAACCGCCCTGGAGGGGGAGCCGCGGATGCGCATCGGAATCGTCGTCGACTCGGCCTGCGACCTGCCGCAGGACTTCATTGCCGAGCACAACATCGTGCTGCTGCCGATCACCGTACGGATCGGTGAAGCCGTGCTGGCCGATCATCGCGATGAGCAGGCCACCCTGAGCTTCCTGCACGCGCATGTGGCCGAACATGGCGCTGAAGCGGAGACCATCCCCTTCAGCGTCAACCAGATCCGCGACCTGTTCCTGCAGCAGCTGGTGATCGATTACGACCACGTGTTCTGCATGACCATCACCAAGACCCGCAGCCCCATCCACGACAATGCGCTGCAGGCCAGCTTCGCCATCCTCAATGATTACAAACCGGTGCGGCAGGCAGCGGGCTACAACTCGCCATTCGCGCTGCGCGTGCTCGATACCCAGAACCTGTTCGCCGCGCAGGCCGTGACCGCGGTGGAGGCGGTGCGCCTGCGTGACAGCGGCGCCAGCGTGCAGCAGATCCGCGAACGGCTGGAAGAACTGGCCGGCAACGTGCACGGCTACATGATCACCCGCGACCTGTACTACATGCGCGCACGCGCTCGGCACAAGGGTGACCGCAGTGTCGGCCTGCTCAGCGCGGCGCTGGGCAGCGCGCTGGACATCAAGCCGGTGCTGCACGGCTACCGGGGCGAGACCGGGCCGGTGGCCAAGATCAAGGGTTTCGACAGCGCCGTGCAGAAGCTGTTCGCGGTGGTCAGCCAGCGCGTGCGTGCCGGGCTGATGACGCCGACGGTGTGCGTCAGCTACGGCGGCGAACTGGACGAGCTGCGTACCCTGCCCGGCTATGCACAGATGAAGGAGGTCTGCGCCGGCCACGGCGTGACCGTGTACGAATCGGTGATGAGCCTGACCGGCATGGTCAACGTCGGCAAGGGCGCGGTCACCGTGGGCTTTGCCGATGGGCCGCATCGGTTCGAATGAGCGCTGGCCACGGCCGGAATCTGCACATCGATTCCACCGCAGTTGTGCCAGCCTTGCCGCACTTCAAGGAGAACTCCATGCCTGCGCAGTACCACATCAGCCTGCCCGACCCGTCCAAGGCCCGCGGCAACGACCCCGACCTGTCCTTCCATTCGCAGGGCGCCGCCGGTTTCGCCGAGGAGCTGCAGGACGCCCTGCGCAGCGGCACGCTGTTCGAGCGCTGGAAGGCCAAGCAGCCCGACCCGGATGCGGTGGAACCGCAGTGGGGCGTGACCGACCCGGATGCCATCGTGACCGGCGAGCAGAAGGACCTGCGCATCAACCTGGTCGCCATCACCCGCATCGACAGTGACGTGTTCAAGCAGCGCCTGCGCCTGCTGGCCGGCCACCACTGGGAACTGCGCGACGTGCGTTGAGGCCAGGCCCTGGTAGTGCCGGCCGCTGGCCGGCAACTGCAGCAGCCATCAAGGTGCCGGCCAGCGGCCGGCACTACCCCAACGATTCCCTACCAGCCGCCGCCCAGCGCGCGGTACAGCTCCACCCGTGCGATCGCGGCCGTGGCCTGGCTGTTGGCCAGCGCGGCCTGGTTGTCCAGCGCAATGCGCTGGGTACTCAGCACATCCAGCATGTCGACCACACCGGCCTGGTATTGCCGGCGCGCGGCACCCAGTGCGGTCTCGCTCTCGTCCACCGCCACGTGCAGCTGCACGGTGCGCTGCTGCTCCGCTGCGTAGCCATCGATGGCGTCGTCCACTTCATGCCACGCCTGCAGCACGGTGCGGCGGAACTGCAGCGCCGATTGTTGCTGCTGCAGCCGGCTCAGCGCCAGATTGGCCTTCAACCGGCCACCCTGGAAGATCGGCAGGCTGATCGACGGCCCGATGCTGAAGCGATGTGCGTTCCAACCGTCCAGATCATCCAGCTGCTTGGCCTGGAAACCAGCGTCGCCATTCAAGGTGATGCGCGGCAGGAAACTGGCCTTGGCCACGCCGATGCCGGCCGTTGCCGCATGCAGTGCCGCTTCGGCACGACGGATATCCGGGCGACGCTCGGCCAGTTCGCTGGGCACGCCCACCGCCAAGGCCGGCAACGACGGCCAGTCACGGCGTACATCCTGCAGCTGCGCGTCCAGCGCCTGCGGCGGCTGTGCCAGCAGGAACGCCAGTGCATTGCGCAGCTGCGATTCACGATGCCGCAGCGGCGCGATGCGCGCCTGCAGCGATGCCACCTGCGCTGATGCGCTGGACACCTGCAGCGTGCTGGCCACGCCCTGGCGCTGGCGCGCCTCGGTCAGGCGCTTGATGTCATGCGCGATGCTGAGGTTGTCCTCGGTGATCGCCCGCAGCTGCCGGGTCGCGCGCAGCTGCAGGTAATCTCGCGCGGTTTCCGCCAGCAGCGCGATGCGCACCGCGTGTGCATCTTCCTCGGCCATCTGCACGCGTGCATCGGCCGCTTCCACCTGGCGGCGCACGCGGCCCCACAGATCCAGTTCCCAGCTCAGGCCAATGCCGGCCTGGAACAGCCCGTAGTCGTCACGGCCACCGTTGCCGGACGGATCGTTCAGGCCCACTTCGCTGTTGCGTGCACGCACGCCACTGGCACTTGCACTGACACTGGGCAGGCGATCGGCCGCGCTGATGCCACGCGCGGCGCGGCTCTGCTGCACGCGGTTGGCCGCCAGCTGCAGGTCCAGGTTGGCCTCCAGCACCTGGCTGGCAAGCTGTCCCAGCAGCGGGTCGTCGAAGCCGGCCCACCATGCGGCGTCCCGATCGATGGCGTTGCCGGCGACAGCCTCACCCTGCCAGTGGCCGGGCAGCTCCGCCTGCGGGCGTACGAAGTCCGGACCCATCGTGCAGGCAGCCAGGGCCGTGCACAGGGTGGCCGCAACGATGGTGCGGAACACGGTGGCGGCGCTCATGCGCCCTCCCCGCCCTTGTGGCCCGGTCCGTGCTGCACGCTCTGTGCGCGTGCGCGGCTGCCCAGGTCAACGCTGGCTTCCACCGACATGCCGGCACGCAGCTGGTCCAGCAGCGGCTGGCCCGGCTCCAGCACGATCTTCACCGGAATACGCTGCACCACCTTGGTGAAGTTGCCGGTGGCGTTTTCCGGCGCGACGGCTGCAAAGGTGACGCCGGTGGCCGGCGCGATGCTGTCGATGTGCCCGCGCAGCGGCGTGCCCGGGAACACGTCCACCTTCAGTTCGACCTGCTGGCCGGCCTGCATGCGGGTCATCTGCGTTTCCTGGAAGTTGGCGACCACGAAGGCGCGCTTCAGCGGCACCACCGCAGCCACCGGCGTCCCCGGGGTCAGGTAGGCACCCACGCGCACTGCACGACGACCGACCATGCCATCGATCGGCGCGCGCAGCACGGTGTGCGACAGATCCAGTTCGGCGCGTGCCTGCGCCGCTTCTGCGCGCTGCACCGCCGCCTGCGCGGCCTGCACGCCGGCGGTCAGGATGTCGGTGCGCTGGCGTGCGGTCGACAGTGCGGCCTGGCCCTGCTGCAGATGGGCACTGGCCACGGCCTGCTTCGATTGCGCCTGCTGCGCGTTCTGTACGGTGCCGGCGCCGTCGCGGGCCAGTTCGCGGTAGCGCTGCTGGTCGGCGCTGGCCAGGGTCAGTTCGGACCGGCTGACATCGACACTGGCCCTGGCCTGCTCGATCAGCGAGTCCTGCTGGGCCAGTGCAGCCTGTGCGTTGGCCAGCTGTGCACGGGCATTGGCGAGGTCGGCGCGGGCTGCCTGCAGGGCGACCTGATAGTCGCGGTCGTCGATGCGGGCGAGCACGTCGCCGGCCTTCACCGACTGGTTGTCCTCTACTTCCACGGCACTGACGAAGCCAGGAATCTTCGGCGCCACCAGCGTGTAGTCGGCCACCACGTACGCATTGTTGGTGCTCTGGTGGCTGCCATCGCGCAACAGCAGCCAGGCGCCGATGGCCAGCGCCAGCACGCCCAGCCCCAGCCCGGTGTTGAGAGTGGTTCGATTGATCGTCATGAGGGAATTCCTGCGAAAGGTTCAGGCCACGGCACGTGGCGGATGGATGCGGGTGGGCATCCAGGCAATGAGGGGAATGAAGGCCAGCGCCACCAGCGCGACCATCCAGTACAGGTCGGATGAAGTCAGCGCCTGCACCTGTGCATGCAGGCGCGCGCCCAGCTGCGGGCCCTCGGCCAGCCACGGCTGCTCGCCGAGGCGGTCGACCAGCACGGTGGAATGAAAATGACGGCGGCCCTGGGCGACGGCATCCAGCACGCCACTGGCGAGCACGGCAGCGAAGCCCTTGACCGTGTTGAACCACGCCGAGGCAAACGGGCCGTCCTGCGGCGGCAGGCCGTTGGTCGCCAGCATCAGCAACGGCAGCACCGCCATCGGCTGGGCGAACACCTGCAGCAACTGCACCCACAGGAAGTTGTCGCGGATCCAGGCCACATCCAGGTGTGAGCCCAGCCAGCAGGCCAGCGCCAGCATCGCCAGACCGGTGGCCTGCACCCAGCGGCAGTCCACCGCGCGGATGTTCAACAACGCCGCCACCAGCGGCAGCGCGATCACCTGCGGCAACGCCACCCACAGCAGCATCGGCGCGGTCTGCAGCGGCCGGTAGCCCTGCACGCTGGCCAGGAAGCCGGACGGGATCGAGATCACCGCCAGCAGCACGAACAGCACGCCGCCCAGCGTCACCAGCGAATAGCTGAGGTTGCGGTTGGCCAGCAGCTGCAGCTTGAAGAACGGCAGCGGGTGGAACCATTCATTGATCATGAACAGCACCATCAGTCCGGCACCGCCACCGATCATCAGCGCGATCATCGGCGAGTCGAACCAGTTCAGCCGCGGGCCCTGCACCAGGCCCAGCACCAGCAGCACCAGCGCGGGCAGGCCCAGCAGCAGGCCGACGCCATCGAACTGGGCAAACCGTTCCAGCCGCAGCGGGTCCTGCGGCAGGCCCCAGCTGACCATCGCCATCGCGGCCAGGCAGTACGGCACGATCTGCCAGAACGCCCAGTGCCAGCCCACCTGCTCGACCCAGAACGCGGCCAGCGGCGTGCCCATGCTCGGGCCGAACGTCGCCGTCAGCGCGTAGCCGGCCAGGCCATACAGCTTGATGCCCGGCGGCAGGAAGCGCAGCGCCACGCTCATCAGCAGCGGCGGCAGCGCACCACCGCACAGGCCCTGCAGCGCGCGCAGCAGCAGGAACACCTGCAGGTTGGGGGCAAGCGGGCAGAGCACGCCCAGCACCATGAAGCCACCGATCATCACCAGCGCGAAGCGGCGCAGCGAGAAGGTGGCGGCGCACCACGGCGCGAACGCCATCGCGCTGACCGACATCGCGCTGTAGAGGGCGACGATCCAGCTGCCGTCATCGACGCTGAAACCCATCGCACCGCGGATGTCGGCCAGGGCGACCTTGGTGACGTTCTCGTTGAAGCCCGACACCAGCACCGCCAGCAGCACGCCACACAGGCCGACCAGAATGCGGCGGTCGAGCCCGGGGGCGGCGGCAGGACGGGGCGCTGCGGCGGCTGGGACAGCGGCGGCCGGCATGCTCATCGCCGGGCACCGATCCGTGCAGGGCACGGCATGTTGGGGGTCATTGGAATGCGCTCAGTGAAACTCCGGGGAGCGCAGTCTAGGGAGCCGGTACCCTGCGAAAAATGGTGCCACCGGCATCCCAGGCGTGCGTCGGGCGCACGCCTGCAGGTATCAGCGGTAGGTGTCCTCGACGCGCTCGCACATGGTCTTGATCGAGCGGCGCAGCCACTGGTGCGCAGCATCGTTGTCCAGCCGCGGGTGCCAGGCCTGGACGATGGCGGCGGTGCGCACCGGGATCGGCAGCGGGAACAGCCGCAGCGGCAGGCGCATGCTGACGATGCGCTCCAGCATCACGCTCGGCATCTGCGGCAGGATCAGGTCCGATTCGGCCGCCGCGAAGATCGCACCGTGGAAGGTCGGGCTGATCAGCGCCACCCGCCGCTGCAGGCCGAGCGTGGCCAGGTCGTCATCGATCGGTCCGCGTGGCAACCCCCGCCGCGACACCGCAATATGGTCGCAGGCGGCAAAGCGCTCGGCGCTGATCTCCTCATCGAACAGCGGATGGTCCTCACGCGCGGCGCCCATGAACGAGGTACTGAACAGGTTCTGCACCTTGGTGTCGGGTGCGTGCTTGCCGGCGGTGCTGATGTACAGATCGATCCGGCCCTGCGCCATCGCATCGTCATCGGTATCGCCTTCGGGCACGAAGCGCAGTACCGCGCGCGGCGCCTGCTGGCGGAATATCTCGCGCAGGCGACCGCCAAAGCCACCGATGAAGACATCGTTGGCACGCACGTTGAAGGTGCGCTCCAGGGTACCCACGTCGATCTCGCGGCCCGCATGGAAAACACGGTGGGCCTGTTCGATGACGTCGCGCACCTGTTCGCGCAGCTGCAGGGCGCGCGGCGTCGGTGCCAACCCGCGACCGGCACGCACCAGCACCGGGTCGCCCAGCGCCACGCGGATCCGGCCCAAGGTACGGCTCATCGCCGGCGCGCTCAGGTTCATCCGCCGTGCGGCGGCGGCCACGCTGCATTCGTCGATCAGCACGTCCAGTGCCAGCAACAGGTTCAGGTCCGGCAGGGGCATGACAGTCTCCAGTAAATCAGATGACTCTACGGCACGTGTAACCACCATGGATTGCGTTATACGCACTCATTGACTGCCGCGCACGGCATGGGTGCGCGCGGCGACATCGGCGACCATCCCCGGCCTGCCAAGGAGACATCCATGTTCAATACCCTGCTGGTCGCCCTGGACGGCGGCCCCCAGCACGCGCGTGTGCTGGACCTCGCCGCGGCCATCGCCGGCCCGCGTAGTCGCCTGCACCTGCTGTGCGTGCTCGATCCCGAATTCGCGCTGGCCGCCGATGCCAGCGAAGCCGACCGCATCGAGTATCCGGAAGCCGCGCGGCAGCGCTCGCAGGCCGAGGCGGTGCTGGCCCAGGCGCTGGCCGAGCTGCGCGAGCGCGGCGTCGATGCAATCGCACAGATTCCCACCGGCGACCCCGGCGAAGTGATCAGCCAACAGGCGCGGCGCCTGAAGTGCGACCTGATCGTCATCGGCCATCGCCACCTGTCCCGCCTGGAACGCCTGTTCGAACCCTCGATCGGGCAATGGACCATCGACCACGCGCCCTGCCCCGTGCTGGTGGAAACCCGCGACCCACACCTCTAGCCCCCATGGCCCCACGTTCCCCGTTGTTTCCTACCCGGGTCAGCTACCGCGCCTTCGGCCGCCAGTTCGGCCGCGGCGAACAGGCACTGCTGAGCGCGATCCGCCAGCTGCGCGATCCCGATCTGCAGCCTGACGGCCTCGCCCAGCTGAGCGCGCTCGGGCTCGATGCGGCGGGCTGCGACGCCTTCATCGGCCTGCTGCCGCTGCTGACCACGCCCGCCGCCCCCATCGACCTGCTGCCGGCCGGCTCGCCGTTCATTGCCGCCAGCGAACTGGACCTGCTGGTCTGCCTGCTGCGCATCGCGCAATGGCGGCATGCACGGCCTCGCGAGGATCAACCGCTGGCAGCGCTGCGCCAACAGCTGGCCCGCTGCGCCAGCGCCGTGCAGGCGGCAAGCCTGCCGCTGCGGCAGCGCTCGTTGTCACCGGTCGGGTTGAGGCTGCTCGATCCCGGCGGCTGGGTGCGACAGCGATGAGCCAACCGCTGTACGACCGCGCCATCGCATACCGGGGCGGGACACAGAACGAGGTCAGCAATCCATCCTTCCGTGCGCACTGCCCTCGTCGTCCAGCACATGCGCATGAAGGATCACCTGATTGCGGCCGGCACGCTTGGCGGCATACAGGCCGGCATCGGCGTCGGCCAGCAACTGATCGGCACTGGCCAGGGCCGGTGGATGCAGGTAGCCCACGCCAATACTGATGCTGACCGATCCTTCCGGCAACGGCAGCGCTTCCACCGCCTCGCGCAGGCGCTCGGCCAGCGCCAGCACGCCCGACAGCGCGCTTCCGGGCACGATCACCGCGAATTCCTCGCCGCCATAACGCGCGACGCTGTCACCGGCGCGGCCGGCACTTGCCTTCAGCACCGCAGCCACGGCCTGCAGGCAGCGGTCGCCGGCGGGATGACCGTAGCGGTCGTTGAAGACCTTGAAATGATCGATATCCAGCAGCAGCAGGCCCAGCTCGGTACCACTGCGCCGTGCACGGTTCCACTCGGCCAACAGCAGGGCATCGAACTCGCGGCGGTTGGCCACCCCGGTCAGACCGTCCCGTCGCGCCAGCTGATCCAGCGCCGCCTGCCGTTCCAGCAGGTCGGTCTGCAGCAGGATGCTGCGCAGGCCGAAACCAAGCGTCGCCACCACGAATCCGGCCACCGCCAGGGGGCGTGCATGGTCGACCACCAGGGTGCCGACCACCAACAGCAGCAACGGCAGGATCATCGGGCCCGCCGCCTGCACGGTGCGCGCCATCCGCGGGTGCGGCACGAACACCGGCGCGGGCGCCTGGCTCAGCGCCAGCAACGCCAGCAGCAGGAATGGCAGGTCGATCAGCAGGTCGTTGTAGGCGCCGAATGCATCCCCCGAGGTGTAGTGGTTGATGTAGAACGCCACCACCAGGTACGCCAGCGCGTACAGCGCCAGCGCGCGGAACACGCTGCGCCGCTCGGGCACATCGCCGGCCAGCCATCGCACCACCGCAAAGCCGGCAATGCACAGGTTCTGGATGTCGAACATGCGCTGCATGCTGACCATCGCCATCGGGTCGACCTCCACCCGGTCGGCGAAGGACTGCGTGTGCACGAAGAACAGCACGCCCAGCAGCGCCGCCATCGCCGCATCGATCAGGCTGATGCTGAGCCGCTCGCGCCGCGCGCGGGCAAGGATGAATACCAGCGGCACGCCGTACAGCACGTACAGGAGCAGGCTTGCCTGCGGGGTGATATCGGCACGGCCGGCCCCCAGCGCATCGATCATGTTGAAGGCCATGCCGCCCGCCCACAGCAGCAGCGCCAGCGCGGTGGCGCGCCAGCCCAGGGCCGCCCGGTCGCGGCGCGCCCGCCACAGGCAGGCGGCCGCCGCCAGCAACGGTGCACCGGTCAGGAACACGAACGATCCCACCCCGGCGGGGCCCGGCCACAGGGTCAGCACCAGGCCATGGCACAGCACATACAGCAGCGCCAGCACTACCGGCATGCATCCCCCGATCCACAAGGCCGTACGCGCGCACCATAGCCCCGCCCGCGCCACAGCGGCGTGATCCACTGCGGCAAGACGACACGCCGCGTGCCCGCCAGGGTAGTGCCGGCCGCTGGCCGGCAATCCCGGGGAACCACTGGACTGCAGGTTGCCGGCCAGCGGCCGGCACTACCGGAAAGCGGTCAGCCGTGCAGGGCGCGGGCGTGGTGCGCGATGTGCTCGCCGATGAAGCTGCCAATGAAGTAGTAGCTGTGGTCGTAACCGGGCTGCAGGCGCAGGGTCAGCGGATGGCCGGCGGCTGCGCAGGCCTCCTGCAGACGCTGCGGCTGCAGCTGGGTCTGCAGGAACTCGTCCGCCTCGCCCTGGTCGACCAGCAGCGGCAGGCGCTCACTGGCCGTCGCCACCAGCGCGCAGGTATCCCACTGCGTCCAGTCGGCCGGGTTGTCGCCCAGATAGGCGGTGAACGCCTTCTGCCCCCACGGCACGTGGCTGGGCGCGACGATCGGCGAGAACGCCGACACGCTGCGGTAGCGCCCCGGGTTGCGCAGCGCGATCACCAGCGCGCCATGGCCGCCCATCGAATGGCCACTGATCGCGCGTGCATCGGTCACCGCGAAGTTCGCCTCGATCAGCGCCGGCAGTTCCTGCGCCACGTAGTCGTGCATGCGGTAGTGCTTCGCCCACGGTGCGCGGGTGGCATTGAGGTAGAAGCCTGCCCCCTTGCCCAGGTCGTAGCCCTCGGCATCGGCCACGTCATCACCACGCGGGCTGGTGTCGGGCGCGACGATGATCACACCGTGCTCGGCCGCATAACGCTGCGCCCCGGCCTTGGTGATGAAATTCTGCTCGGTGCAGGTCAGGCCGCTCAGCCAGTACAGCACCGGCAGCTTCTGCGTTTCCGCCTGCGGTGGCAGGTACACGGCGAACTGCATGTCGCAGCCCAGCGCGGTCGAATGATGGCGGTAGACGTCCTGCCAGCCGCCGAAACAGGCGCGGTGTTCAATGCGTTCCATGGCACTCTCCTGCGTACCGGCCTCAGCCGGCGCGTGTATTGATCAGTTCATCCAACTGCGACAACAGCTGCAGCAGGGGTTCGACACCGGGCTGGCCGTCCAGGTTGCGATATGCCGCCACCGCCACGTTGCTGTGTGGCGGCCATTGGCCATCCGCGCGGGCTTCGTGCAGGCGCGGCAGGAACACCTGCGCCAGCCAGTGCTCGAACGGCATCTCGTCGATGCCGAAGGCGGAATCCACCGCGCGCGGCGGCCCGACCACACCCTCGACCCAGCCCAGTGCACGCAGGGCCTGCTCGATCGGATCGACCAGGGCCGCGCGCGGATCGTCCGCACGCGGCCTGCGCAGGGCATCGAACCAGCCCATGCCGCGGCTCAGTAGTGGACCACCGAACGGATCGACTTGCCTTCATGCATCAGGTCGAAGGCATCGTTGATCTTGTCCAGGTCCATGGTGTGGGTGACGAACGGCGCCAGTTCGATATCGCCCTTCATCGCGTCCTCGACCATGCCGGGCAGCTGGCTGCGGCCCTTCACGCCACCGAAGGCGGTGCCCAACCACTTGCGGCCGGTCACCAGCTGGAACGGACGGGTGGAGATCTCCTGGCCCGAACCGGCCACGCCGATCACCACGCTCTGGCCCCAGCCACGGTGCGCGCATTCCAGCGCCGCGCGCATCACGTTGACGTTGCCGATGCACTCGAAGCTGTGGTCCACGCCCCAGGTGGTCATCTCGACGATGACCTGCTGGATCGGCTTGTCGAAATCCTTCGGATTGATGCAGTCGGTGGCGCCGAATTCGCGGGCCAGCTCGAACTTGGACGGATTGGTGTCCACCGCGATGATGCGGCCGGCCTTGGCCTGGCGCGCGCCCTGGATCACCGCCAGGCCAATGCCACCGAGGCCGAACACCGCCACGCTGTCGCCTTCCTGCACCTTGGCGGTGTTGTGTACCGCGCCGATGCCGGTGGTGACGCCGCAACCCAGCAGGCAGACGTGCTCCGGGTTGGCGTCCGGATTGATCTTCGCCAGCGACACCTCGGCCACCACGGTGTACTCACTGAAGGTCGAGCAACCCATGTAGTGGTACAGCGGCTCGCCGTTGTAGCTGAAGCGGCTGGTGCCGTCGGGCATCACGCCCTTGCCCTGGGTAGCGCGCACCGACACGCACAGGTTGGTCTTGCCGCTCTTGCAGAACAGGCACTCGCCGCACTCGGCGGTGTACAGCGGAATCACGTGGTCGCCCGGCTTGACGCTGGTCACGCCCTCGCCCACTTCCATCACGATGCCGGCTCCTTCATGGCCCAGCACCACCGGGAACAGGCCTTCCGGATCATCGCCGGACAGGGTGAACGCATCGGTGTGGCAGACACCGGTATGGGTGATCTTCACCAGCACTTCGCCCTTCTTCGGCGGGGCGACGTCGATCTCGACGATCTGCAGCGGCTGGCCGGGACCAAAGGCGACGGCGGCACGGGACTTCATGGTGGCTTCTCCAGGATCAGGCGGGAATGGGGTACAGCGTGATCAGCGCAATGTTGCGCCGTCGTTTATTTCAGGTACGAGCGGATCAACGCGCTCATGTCGCGCACGCGCTCGGCGCGTTGTTCGTCGGAGGCTGCGGGTTGCCCGAACTCCTCGCGCAGATGGGCCTCCATCACCTCGGACATCAGGCCATTGACCGCGCCACGGATGGCGGCGATCTGCTGCAGCACCGGCCCGCAGTCGGCACCGGCTTCCAGCGCGCGGTCCAGCGCATCGCACTGGCCGCGGATGCGGCGCACGCGGGCCAGGACCTTCTTCTTCTCTTCGGGGGAGTGCGGCATGGCGGGGCCACCTCGGAACTATACTGGGGGATAGTATACAAGCCACGGTCACGGACTCAATCCCGGCCGGCTCAATCGAACAATCCCTCGCCCGCCAGCCGCGCCAGCTCATCCACCACATAGCGAACTTTCGGCCGCAGGTGCCGGGTTGGCGGCCACAGGGCATGGATGTCGATGTGCCGCTGCATGTGTTCGTCCAGCACCGATTGCAGCGCGCCGGAATCCAGATGGCGGCGCACCAGTGAAATGGGCATCTGGCAGATGCCCAGCCCGGCGATGGCGCCTTCGATGACCGCGTCGCCGTCGTTGAGCTGGTAGGCCGCGTTCGGAATGAAGGTGGCCTCGGCATCGTCGCTGCCGACCCGCCACGCCACCGGCTGCCCGTGGCGGAAACCAACGATGCTGCGGTGCTGCGCCAGGTCCTCGACGGTCGCCGGCACGCCGTGCGCCTGCAGGTACTCCGGCGATGCGCAGGTGACCAGACGCTGGCGACCCAGCCGGCGCGCGACCAGATGCTCGGCCTGGTGCAATCCGCCGAAGCGGATCAGCAGGTCGATGCCCTCTTCGACCGGATCGACGAAGTGATCGGTGAAGGTCATCGTCAGCTGCAGGTCCGGGTACTGCCGGCACAGGCGCAACAGCACCGGCAGCACCACCAGCCGCCCGAACGAGGACGGCATGTCGATGCGCAGCCGCCCGCTGGGCAGGCCAGCCGACCCCAGGCAGGCCTCGGCCGCGGAGATTTCTTCCAGTGCCGCCGCACACGACGCGTAGTACGCCTCGCCATCGGTGGTCAGCGCGATGCGCCGCGTGGTGCGGTGGAACAGGCGCACGCCCAGCCGCGCTTCCAGCCGGGCGATGGCCTTGCCCACCGCCGAGCGCGAGATGCCCAGCGCGTCGGCAGCCTCGGTGAAGCTGCCCGAGCGGGCCGTGGTGACGAAGGTCACCAGGCCATTCAACGATTCCAGCGGCAGCATCATCTCATCCCACATTGGGGACAAATAGTCCCGCACCAAGGGAGATCGAAGCGCTTTATGCGCCCGCATGTCAACTCCATCCTGTGTGCATCGCGCCGCTGGCGCTCTTCCCCGCACCGAGATGACCAACATGACCGCCGCCCTGTTCCGTCCGTTCGACCTGACAGGCATCGCCCTGCGCAACCGCATCGCGATGGCCCCGATGACCCGTGCCCGCAACCCCGGCTCGGTCGCCAATGAGCTCACCGCGCAGTACTACCGGCAGCGCGCCAGCGCCGGCCTGATCATCAGCGAAGGCACGCCGGTCTCGCCGCAGGGCCAGGGCTACATCGACGTGCCGGGCATCTGGTCGGCCGAGCAGGTGGCCGGGTGGAAGCTGGTCACCGAGGCGGTGCATGCCGCGCAGGGCACGATCTTCGCCCAGCTCTGGCACGTCGGCCGCATGTCGCATTCCTCGCTGCAGCCCGGGGGTGGGCAACCGGTCAGCGCCGGTACCCGGCCGGTCGCCAGCGCAGCGAAGAACACCTCGTTCGTCTATCTGGAAGACGGCAGCCGCGGCCATGCCGATCCCACCCCGGCGCGTGCGCTGGCCACCGAAGAGATCCCCGGCATCATTGCCGACTTCGCACGCGGCGCCGACAACGCGATCGCCGCCGGTTTCGATGGCATCGAACTGCATGCCGCCAACGGCTACCTGTTCGAGCAGTTCCTCAACCCGCTCATCAACGAACGCGAGGACCGCTACGGCGGCTCATTGCCGAACCGTGCGCGGTTGATCCTGGAGACGGTCGATGCGATGGCCGAGCGCATCGGCGCCCACCGCATCGGCGTGCGCCTGGCGCCGAACAACCTCACCTTCGACATGCCGTACTACCCCGACAACGAGGCCACCTATCTGTACCTGGCCGAGGAACTGGGCAAGCGCGGGCTGGCCTATGTGCATCTCAACGACAACCTGCAGGCGGGGCAGTCGGTGCTGGGCGAAACGTTCCTGCAGCAGTTCAAGCGGGCCTACGGTGGCAACGTGATCCTGGCCGGTGG
Source organism: Stenotrophomonas sp. S4 (assembly GCF_054187805.2). NCBI lineage: Bacteria > Pseudomonadati > Pseudomonadota > Gammaproteobacteria > Lysobacterales > Lysobacteraceae > Stenotrophomonas > Stenotrophomonas sp. S4. The sequence continues at coordinate 3,993,722 of NZ_CM196188.1, forward strand.
CATGACCCGCGAGCGCGCCCTGCAGCTGGTCGAGGCCGGCACCATCGACCTGGCCGCGTTCGGCCAGCCGTTCATCGCCAACCCGGATCTGGTCGAGCGCCTGCAGCGCGACATCGCGCTGGCCACTCCGGACCGCAGCAGCTACTACGGTGGCGGCGAAGCGGGCTACCTCGACTACCCGCGCGCGCAGTAGACCCACGCCCTGCGTGGATGCGGGCGTACACTGCCCACCCGCATCCAGCGGATCTGCCCATGGATACGCCCACCGCATCATTCATCGTCAACCTCGACGTCCCCGATCTCGCCGCAGCCGAAGCCTTCTACACCACAGCCTTCGGCCTGCGCATCGGCCGCCGCCTCGGCCCGGGCGCCGTGGAGCTGCTCGGTGGGCCAACCCCGCTCTACCTGCTGCAGAACGAGGCCGGCAGCGCCGCCACCGAGGATGGCGACGTGCGCGACTACGAGCGCCACTGGACCCCGCTGCACCTGGACTGGGTGGTGGATGACATCGAGGCCGCACTGGCACGTGCGGTTGCGGCCGGGGCGACGCTCGAACAGCCTGTGCGCGAGCGTCGCTGGGGCCGCATCGCCGTGCTGGCCGATCCGTTCGGGCATGGCTTCTGCCTGATCCAGTTCAGTGGCGAAGGCTACGACGCGCTGGTTGACTGACCGGCGCGCCGTTCACCACGGCAACGGCACTGCTTCGCCGTTGGCACGCTCGCCGTAGTACAGCGACGGCAGCAGGCGCGACAGGAAACTGAACTCCGTGTAGCAGTGCCTGAGCAGGCCCAGGCCGACTGCATCGCCGGCATCGCGCTGCGGATCGGCGCTGTCCAGGCCGAGTACGAAGCGGCTGCGCAGCACGCAGCCAAACGGCGTATCGCGTGCGACATGCAGCATCTGCCCGTCGCAAGGGTCACCGTGCGCATCCAGGCGCACGTGATCGCCGAAGCCGATGCGTGCGGCGATCACTGCCGACACATCACCGGCATCCTGTGCCACCTGCAGGCGCTCGGGCACCAGCAGCGTGCGCGGGTCATGGAACTTCAGCCGCGCCGCCACCGGCGGAATGTCAGCGAGCGATTCCACCGCGTGGATGCTAGCGCCGTGGTAGCTGCGCCCGCGCTGCCAGGCCGCGTCCCAGCCGCGATGCTCGACATGGTCGACCGGATGCCACCAGCGGATGTGCTGGGTGGTCTCGAAGAAGGTGAACCACCAGTCCAGCATGCGGCCCTTGCAGCCGTGCAGATCGGTGCGCACCGCCACCAGCAGCGTGCCGTCTTCGCGGCGCTGGATGCCGGTTTCCAGGTGCATCGGCGCTGGGTCCAGCAGATCGTGGTGGTCCAGCCAGGCGCGGGCGTTCACAGCGGTATCCATCGGGGGTTTCCTGCGGGGTTGGGAGGCCTGACAATACGGAAACGTTCAACGTTTCGCAATTAACCCAATGCGGTAAGATGGGCGCAATGAACAGCACCGCCCTGCCCGAGCCCACAACGCCGACCCGCCGCCGCGGCCGCCCTGCGCGACCGGAAGCCGAAGTCCGCCACGCGGTGCTGCAGGCCACGCTGGCGCTGTTGCTGTCACAGGGTTACGAGGCCACCACCATCGAAGCGGTGGCGGCGCACGCCGGGGTGGCGAAGAAGACCGTGTACCGCCATGCCAGCAACCGCGAGGAACTGGTCGGATTGGCGGTGCGCGAGTGGACCGACGGCTTCGCGCCACAACTGCAGCGTGATGCCCGCAACGCCGACGAAGTGCTGCCGCTGCTGCAGGCGATCCTGCAAGCGGTGTGCGCACAGGCGCTGTCGGCGCAGGCGGTGCAGGTGTTCCGGCTGCTGGCCACCGACTTTCCCGGCAAGGACGCGCTGCTGCAGGCCTATCTGGACAACGGCATCGAACGCGGCCGTTCGCTGCTGGCCGACTGGCTGGCGCGGCAGCAGCAGCGTGGGCTGCTGCGGAAGGGAGATGCCGCGTGCATGGCGCGGCTGATCCTGGCGATGGCCGTGGCCGAGCCGCTGCGCGAACGCGTGATCGGCGTGGTGGCCGAGGATGCGCCGGTGGAGGTGCACCTGCGTGATTGCCTGGTGTTGTTGGCGCCGGTGCTGCAGGGGCCGTAGCGTGGTGCCATCCACGCATGGCGTGGATCTACCGGCCGATCCCGATTCGTCGGTCGGCAATGGCCTGCCCCGGTGGGTGCCGACCGTTGGTCGGCACTCCTGCAGCAACTCACTCGCGCAGCATGTCCACGAACGCACGCAGCGCACCGGGCATCTGCCGCTGCTTCGGGTAGTACAGGGCGAAACCGGCGAACGGTTCGTTCCAGTCTTCCAGCACCGCCACCATCTGCCCGGATTCGATGTACGGCCTTGCCGTGTCTTCCAGCACATAGGCCAGGCCGATGCCATCGAGCACGGCACTGACCACGGTGCCCTGCTCGCCCAGGGTCAACCGCCCCGGCACGTCGATCTCCAGCGCCTGCCCCTCGCGTTCGAACTGCCACTTGTACAGATGGCCGCTGGCGAAGCGGAAGCGGATGCACTCGTGCGTGGCCAGGTCGCGTGGATGCTGCGGCGCCGAGCGTCTGCGCAGGTAGTCCGGCGAGCCGACGATCAGCCCACGCAACGGCGGCCCCATCGGCACCGCCACCATGTCCTCGGGGATGAACTCATGCAGGCGCACGCCGGCGTCGTAACCCTCGGCGACGATGTCGACCAGGCCATCGTTCTCGGTCAGCTCCACCCGCACGTCGGGATGGGCGTGCAGGAAGCGCGCCAGCCGCGGCCCCAGCTGGGTCGCCACCGCCGCACGGGTGGCGTTGATGCGCAGCAGGCCCGCCGGAGCGGCGCGGAACTGGTTCATCTCTTCCAGCGCGTCATGCACCTGCCCCAGTGCCGGTTGCAGGCGCTCGAGCAGGCGCTGTCCGGCCTCGGTCAGGGCCACGCTGCGGGTGGTGCGATGGAACAGGCCTACGCCCAGGCGTTCTTCCAGCGCGCGGATCGCATAGCTCACCGCCGAGGTCGACAGCGCCAGCTCGGCGCCGGCGCGGCGGAAGCTGCGGTGGCGGGCGACCGCCGCGAACGCGGCCAGGTGGGAGAGGTTGTCAGTGGCCATGATTGTGCAATTTCACTTGATGAATCATGCCGATATCCGGGCTTCTTGCGGCTGGGCACGGGGCGTATTGTAAAACGCCTTTCGACAAACCCTGCCAAGGATTCCCCATGTCCCTCGCCCGTGGTTACGCCGCCCATTCACATACCGACCCACTGATCCCGTACGAGTTCGAACGCCGCGCGGTCGGCCCGGACGATGTGCGTATCGAGATCCTCTACAGCGGCATCTGCCACTCCGACCTGCACCAGGCCCGCGACGACTGGGGTGGCTCGATCTACCCGATGGTGCCGGGCCACGAGATCATCGGCCGCGTGACCGAGGTCGGCAGCAACGTCACCCGCTTCAAGGTCGGCGACCACGCCGGCGTCGGCTGCATGGTCGACTCCTGCCGCCACTGCGACGCCTGCGAGCACGATCTGGAGCAGTACTGCGCCGAAGGCGCGACCTGGACCTACAACGGCCGTGAACGCGAAAGCGGTGCGCCGACCTACGGCGGCTATTCCGACCACGTGGTGGTCGAGCAGCGCTTCGTGGTGAAGGTGTCCGACACCCTCGACCTGAAGGCGGCCGCGCCGCTGCTGTGCGCCGGCATCACCACCTGGTCGCCGCTGCGCCACTGGAAGGTCGGCCCGGGCCAGAAGGTCGGCGTGATCGGCCTCGGTGGCCTCGGCCACATGGGCGTGAAGTTCGCCAAGGCACTCGGCGCGCACGTGGTGATGATCACCACCACGCCGGAAAAGGGTGCCGACGCCAAGCGCCTGGGCGCCGACGAAGTGCTGGTCTCGCGCGACGCCGCGCAGATGAAGGCGCACGCCGGCAGCTTCGACTTCCTGCTCAACACCATCCCGGTTGGCCATGACACCAACCCGTACATGGGCCTGCTCAAGCGCGAGGCCACCATGTGCCTGGTCGGCGTACTGACCGAACTGGACCCGCCGCTGACCGGCGGCAGCGTGATCTTCGGCCGCAAGCACCTGACCGGCTCGGCAATCGGCGGCATGGCCGAGACCCAGGAAATGATGGACTTCTGTGCCGAGCACGGCATCGTCAGCGACGTCGAGATGATCGACATCAAGAACGTCAACGAGGCCTGGGAACGCATGGCAAAGAACGATGTTCGCTACCGCTTCGTGATCGACATGGCGACGATGAAGAACGCCGCCTGATCCAAGGTAGATGTGGAAACGAAAAACCCCGGCAATGCCGGGGTTTTTCTTCTGGTAGTGCCGGTCGCTGGCGGGCAACCCCGCATCGCGGTCAGTACGCGAACTCGCGGAACACCGGATCCACATCGCCGTGCCAGCGGCCATGGAACAGCGCCAGCTTGCGCTCGGCCGGGGTCAGGCCGGACTCGACGATCTCCTGCAGCACGTCCAGGAACTTGCTCTCGTCCTGGCCGTCGGCGTTGCGCGCCGCGCGGCGCTTGAGGCCTTCGACGGAAATCTTCACCGCTTCGCGGGCCAGGTCGCGCACGCTGCCATTACGGAACGGCAGGTTCATCGCATGCTTCGGCACGCCATCGCGCAGTGCATGACGCTCGGCCAGGGTGAAGTCCCGCACTAGGTCCCAGGCGGCATCCAGTGCGGTGTCGTCGTACAGCAGGCCCACCCAGAATGCCGGCAGCGCACACAGGCGGCTCCACGGGCCACCGTCGGCGCCACGCATCTCCAGGTACTTCTTCAGGCGCACTTCCGGGAACGCGGTGGTCATGTGGTCCGACCAGTCGCGCAGCGTGGGCAGCGCACCGGGCAGCACCGGCAGCCTGGCCTGCATGAAATCGCGGAAGCTCTGCCCGCTGGCGTCGTGGTAGATGCCATCGCGGTAGGAGAAATACATCGGCACGTCGAGCAGGTAGTCGACATAGCGCTCGTAACCGAAGCCATCCTCGAACACGAAGTCGAGCATGCCGGTGCGGTCGGCGTCGGTGTCGGTCCAGATGTGCGAGCGGTAGCTCAGGTAGCCGTTCGGCTTGCCTTCGGTGAACGGCGAATCGGCGAACAGCGCGGTGGCGATCGGCTGCAGCGCCAGCGACACGCGGAACTTCTTCACCATGTCCGCTTCGGTGGCGTAGTCCAGGTTCACCTGCACCGTGCAGGTGCGGGTCATCATGTCCAGGCCGAGCGAGCCGACCTTGGGCATGTACGCGCGCATGATCTTGTAGCGGCCCTTCGGCATCCACGGCATCTCATCGCGCTTCCACTTCGGCTGGAAACCCATGCCGAGGAAACCCAGCTGCAGTTCGCCGGCCACCTGGGCCACTTCATTGAGGTGGGTGCCAGTCTCCACGCAGGTCTGGTGGATGGTCTCCAGCGCCGCTCCGGACAGTTCCAACTGACCGGCCGGTTCCAGCGTCACCGAGGCGCCATCGCGCAGCAGGGCGATCGTGTTGCCGTTTTCCTGCACCGGCTCCCAGCCGAAGCGGACCAGGCCGTTGAGCAGGGCTTCGATGCCGCGCTCGCCCTCGAAGGTCGGCGGGCGCAGGTCATCCAGGCGGAACCCGAACTTCTCGTGCTCGGTACCGATGCGCCACTGCGCGCGGGGCTTCTCGCCGGAGGCGATCACCTCCACCAGCTGCGAGCGGTCGGTAATGGGGGTATCGGCGACGTGGCTGGGGCTCGACAAGGGGAAGGCTCGCTGGACAGTGGCGGGGGATGTGGGGCCCGGGGCCTTCCATCGCAAGGGCGCACTATAGCGTGGCGACCCGTTGCGTCATGCGACGGTGGCAGGTTTCAGCATCCTACCGACGCCCACTTGACCCTCGTACACTCAGAGCCATGAGCCGTCATTCACGACACCCCGAACTGCACCGCTCCGAGCGCGTCGGCTGGCTGCGTGCCGCCGTGCTGGGGGCAAACGATGGCATCGTCTCGGTGGCCGGCCTGGTGGTCGGCGTGGCCGCCAGCGGCGCCTCCGCTACGACCATCCTGGCCACCGGCGTGGCTGGCACCGTGGCCGGCGCGATGTCGATGGCCGCCGGCGAGTATGTCTCGGTGCAGACCCAGGCCGACACCGAAGACGCCGACCTGGCGATGGAAAAGCGCGAACTGCACGAAGACCCGCACAGCGAGCTGGAAGAGCTGGCCGCGATCTACCGCCACCGCGGCCTGGAGCCTGCCCTGGCACGGCAGGTGGCCGAACAGCTCACCGCCCACGACGCGCTGGGCGCCCATGCCCGCGACGAACTCGGCATCACCGATACCCTGCGCGCGCGCCCGTTGCAGGCGGCGCTGGCCTCGGCCGGTGCGTTCACCTGTGGCGCGGCGCTGCCGGTGCTGACCGCCCTGCTCGCGCCGGTCGACAAGGTCGCGATGATGACCACCGCCAGTACCCTGCTCGGCCTGTGCCTGACCGGCGCGATGGCGGCGCAGGCCGGCGGCGCCCCGCCTGTTCGCGGCGCAATCCGGGTGATGTTCTGGGGCGCGTTGGCGATGGCCGCGGCCGCAGGCGTCGGTCGCCTGCTCGGTGCCCACGTCTCGTGACCGGCATGCTGCCCCCGGCCACCGCACTGCTGGCCGAGATGGCCAGCCTGGCTGGCTGCGCACGCGCCGAGGGCTATGCGTGCATCACCGCTCGCCGGGAACATGGCGCCAGTTCGGTGGAGATTCCGCAGCCGCAGTTCGCGATCCTGCTAGAAGGCCGCAAGCAGGTGCGCACCGCACACCAGTCACTGGAATTCTTCCCCGGCGACATCCTGCTGCTGACCCAGCGCTGCCGCATCGATGTGGTCAACAGCCCCGATCCGCGCAGTGGCCGCTACCTCAGCGCGATCGTGCCGCTGTGTGCCGAAGTGCTGGCGGCCGCACGCACGCTGTGGAGCGAGGAACTCCCCGCCCCTGGCCAGGCGATGGCACGACTGCCGCTGATCGACCATGGCGCGGTGCTGCGCCAGTGGCGCCAAGCGCTGCAGGACGGTCGTTACAGCGACGCGCGGCTGGCCCTGGCCTCGCTGGTGTTGACCCTGTGCCGGCAGGGCCACGGCAACCTGCTGCTGCCGCAGGCGCCGAGCCTGGGCGAACAGATCCGCGATCGCATCGCCGCCGAACCAGCACGCGACTGGCAATCGCGTGATGTGGAAGAACAGTTCGCGCTGAGCGGTGCGACCCTGCGTCGTCGCCTGGCGGCCGAGGACACCAGCCTGCGCCAGCTGCTCACCGAGGCCCGGCTGGCGCATGGCATGCAGCTGCTCTACACCACCGACCTGCCGTTGAAGACCGTCGCCGCACGCGCGGGCTACCGGTCTGCGGCCAGTTTCAGCAAGCGCTTCGCCGAGCAGTACGGGCTGGCTCCCACAGACATTTGAGGGGGGTTCGGCAGGGCTGCGCCCTGCACCCGCAGAAGCGAGTGCAAGAGCCGGAGCAACAGCAACAGCGGCTATCCGTGGGATGGCGGGGCGGGGCGGTGTGGGTGGGCAGGACACGCCGTAAACCCATCCCTGGGGGCTCGATGGCGCCATCCATGGCGCCAACGGTCCTGCCCACCCACACCGCCCCGCCTTCGACAGATTCCGGCGGCTGTTGGTAGGTGTCGACCTTGGTCGACACATCTGTCAGATATCGAATGAAATTCCCGGGTCAGATCCGTTTTCCTCCGGAAAACGGATCTGACCCCAAGAGCATTTCCAACAGATCGCGGAAAACTGTCGAAGGCGGGGTGGGTCCGGTTGCGGGAGTGTCCGCGGCATGGATGCCGCGGCCAAGCCCCCATGGGTGAGGGCGCTTTGCTTGCGAAGCACTGCTTCGCAAGCGCCCGAACGCACAGCCGCCAGCGGCTGGGCCGGACCGCGGAGCGGGGTTTACGGCGTCTCCCGCAACCGGACCCACCCCGCCATCCCACGGATAGCCGCTGTTGCTTCGGCTGTTGCTCTGGCTCGTAGCGGGTGCAGGGCGCAGCCCTGCAGCCCCCCCCTCCCTGAGCATTCCGCGTAGTGGTTTGAGCGCCGTGCACACGCCGGCCACGGCACGCTGGGCACAACGGAACCGCCCGTCATCCACCGAGAACCGCCATGACCCTGCGTTACCTGCCGCTGCGCGGCGCCCTGCTGCTGGCCCTGTCGTCCCTGCCGCTGGCCGCACTGGCCGAAGCCACCTCGCCCGCTCCCACCCAGCAGGTGCCCGGTGTCTACCACCAGCGCGTCGGTGCGCTGCAGGTCACCGCCCTGTTCGATGGCGTGGTCGCATTGGGCCGGCAGGAAGTGGTCGACGTGCCGCCAACGCTGGTCAGCCGCCTGTTGGAAGGCCGCTACGTACCCGAAGACAAGAAGGGCCTGCAGACCGCGATCAACGCCTTCCTGGTGCGCCAGGGCAACCACCTGACCCTGGTCGATACCGGCACCGCGCAGTGCTTCGGCCCCGGCCTGGGCCAGGTGCTCGGCAACCTGCGTGCCTCCGGCGTGGACCCGGCCGAGGTGGACGAGGTGCTGCTGACCCACGCCCATCCGGACCATCTGTGCGGGGTGCTCGACGCGCAGGGCAAGCCGGCCTACCCGAATGCCACCGTGTGGCTGTCCAAGGCCGATGCCGACTACTGGCTCAACCCGGCCAGCGAGGCCACGGCGCCGAAGGGCGTGCGCTTCGCCTTCCCGCTGGCGCGCAACGCGGTCGCGCCGTACCAGGCCAGCGGCCACCTGCGCACTTTCAGCCCCGGCGATGCGCTGCCCGGTGGCGCGGTGGCGATGGACACCCATGGCCATACCCCCGGCCATGTCTCCTACCGGTTCGACAGCCAGGGCCAGTCGCTGCTGGTATGGGGTGATGTGCTGCACTTCCATGCGGTGCAGTTCGCCCACCCGGAGGCCGCGTTCGAAGCCGATTCGGACCGCAAGGCGGCCATCGCCAGCCGTCGCGGGCTGCTGCAGCAGGCCACCGCCAACGGTTGGTGGGTGGCCGGTGCGCATCTGCCGTTCCCCGGCCTCGGCCATGTGCGTGGCGAGGGCCAGGCCTATGCCTGGGTGCCGGCGGAGTATTCGCCGTTGTGAGGGTGTGCCGACCCAGGTCGGCACCCACCCGATCGGGTAGCGCCCGGCTGCCAGCCGGGCGACCGGAAAGGCCTTATTCCAGCCCCAGCCAGCCGCCGATCACGCCGCGGGCTTCGTCCACGCCGGTGCGGTCCTCGCCGGAGAACACCTGCACGCTCACGCTGTCGCCATAGGCCGAGTGCAGTTCCTTGCGCACCTTCTGCAGGGACTGCATCTGCTGGCTGCGGCTGAGCTTGTCGGCCTTGGTCAGCAGCGCGTGCGCCGGCAGGCCACGCTGCACGGCGTAGGACAGCATCTGCCGGTCGTAATCCTTCAGCGGATGGCGGATGTCCATCACCACCACCAGCCCCTTCAGGGCCTCGCGGGTGCGGAAGTACTTGTCGATGAAGGCCTGCCAATGCGCCTGCAGGTCCAGCGGCACCTTGGCGTAGCCGTAACCGGGCAGATCGACCAGATGGGCTTCCGGGGTGACCTGGAAGAACACCAGCTGCTGGGTGCGGCCGGGGGTCTTGGAGACACGGGCCAGGGCGTTCTGGCGGGTCAGCGCGTTGAGCGCACTGGACTTGCCGGCGTTGGAGCGGCCGGCAAAGGCCACTTCGGCCCCTTCATCGGGCGGCAGCTGCCGCACGTTGTGGGCCGAAAGGTGGTAACGGGCGCGTTCGATGAGCAATGACATGTGCCTAGGATCGCATGTTGCGGCGCCGCGCGCCCGTGCCGGCGGCCGCTGCGGCCATTTTGCTGCACTGCTGCGTTGACCGTGCGCGGAAACGGCGTTGATAATCCGGGCGATGCCGGCGGCCACCGCCCGGCCCGGTCCATACGGAGCTTTAGCATGCGCCACGCTCGCGTTCTTGCCGTATCCGCCCTTGCCACTGCTGTAGTCGTTGCCGCTGCTGCGTTCGCGCAGACCACGTTGACCCCGCTACCCGACAACGGGCCGATCCGTACCGCCTCGCTGGAGGTGGATTTCAGCAAGACCCACTGGGGCGATGCCAAGGCCGGCCAGACCAAGGCGACGGCCTGCGCCGCCTGTCATGGTGCCGACGGCAATTCCACGGTGGAGATGTACCCGTCCATCGCCGGCCAGAGCGAACGCTACGTGGCCCAGCAGATGGCCCTGATCGCCAACGGCCAGCGCAGCTCGGGCGCGGCGGTGGCGATGGTGCCGTTCGTGCAGAACCTCACCCCGCAGGACATGCGCGACATCGGCGCGTTCTTCGCCACGCAGAAGGCCACCGCCGGCATCGCCGATGACACGGCGGTGACCGATGGCCCCTACAAGGGCATGAAGTTCTACGAGATCGGCCAGCAGTTGTACCGCGGCGGCGATGCCAAGCGCGGCCTGCCGGCCTGCATGGCCTGCCACGGCCCCAGCGGTGCCGGCAATCCCGGCCCGGCCTATCCGCACCTCGGTGGGCAGCACGCCAGCTATGTCGCGCGCCGCCTGCAGGAGTACCAGGCCGGCCAGACCAACGAGACCGACAAGGCGCACTTCCAGATCATGGCCACGGTTGCCCAGAAGCTCAGCGAGCAGGAGGTGCAGGCGCTGTCGAGCTACCTGCAGGGCCTGCACAACAAGGCCGATGACGTAGCCGCGGCCACCCCGCCGGTGCAACCGGCTGCCGCCCCCTGACCACCACTGGTCGGCCCGGGCCGCCACGTCGGCCCACGGCTGCGGTATGTTTCCTTCACGCCGGCGGCTGCGCCGGCGTTGCTTTTTTCAACGGAGATGCGTGTCGATGAGGTTGATTTCCCGCCTGCTGTTGTCCGTGCTGGTGCTGCTGCCGCTGGCAGCCTACGCCGCCACCCCCGCCAATGCCCCGCTGGTCGAGGGCAAAGACTACGAGCGCATCGCCCAGCCGGGCCCGTTCCAGCCGCTGGCCGGCAAGATCGAGGTGGTCGAGGTCTTCGGCTACACCTGCCCGCACTGCGCCCATTTCGAACCGCAGCTGGAAGCCTGGGCGGCCAAGCTGCCGGCCGACGTGCGCTTCACCCCGGTCCCGGCCGCCTTCGGTGGTGCCTGGGATGCCTGGGCACTGGCCTACTACGCCGCAGACGAAGTCGGCGTGGCCAAGCGCAGCCATGCCGCCGTGTTCAAGGCCCTGCACGAACAGGGTTCGCTGCCGATGCAGAACGTCTCGGCCGATGAGCTCGCCACCTTCTACAAGGCTTACGGCGTGACCCCGGACCGCTACATCCACGCCCTGCGCGGCGATGCCGTGCAGAAGAAGGTCGAGGCCGCGCGCGCGTTCGCCCAGCGCACCAAGATTCCGGGCACCCCGGCCATCATCATCAACGGCCAGTACCTGGTGCGCGGCAACAGCTTCGACGACCAGCTGCGCATCGCCTCGGCGCTGATCGCCCAGGCCCGCGCTGCCCGCGGCCGCTGAACCCAGCCCCACCACCGACACGGCGCTGTCGCCGCCGCGTGTCATCATTTCCCTCTGGCCGGCGCCTGCCGCCGGCCCCACCATTCCAGATGCTGGAGACGTTTCCATGAAGATCCGTTACGCCCTCGCCCTCGCAGCGCTGCTGCCGATCCTGGCCGCCTGCAAGGCCGACGACGGCAGCACCAACACCACCGCGGCCCCGGCCGAACCGGCAGCCGCCCCGGCCGCCACCACTGAACCGGCTGCTGCACCGGCCGCGGGCAGCGAAGGCGCCGCTCCGGCTGCCGCCGAAGGCGAGAAGGCCCCGGCCGAAGCCGCCCCCGCCGCGGCGCCGGCCCCGACCACCGCCGCGCTGACCGGCCCGGCCCCGGTGGAAGGCGCCGATTACCAGGTGATCCCGAACGGCCAGCCGTTCCAGCCGGCTGCCGGCAAGATCGAAGTAACCGAGATCTTCGGCTACGTCTGCCCGGCCTGCGCCGCGTTCCAGCCGCTGGTCGGCCCGTGGAAGGCCGGCCTGCCGAGCGACGTGAACTTCGTCTACGTGCCGGCCATGTTCGGCGGCACCTGGGATGACTACGCCCGTGCCTTCTACGCCGCGCAGACCCTGGGCGTGCAGGAGAAGACCCACGAAGCGCTGTACGCCGCCATCCACTCGCAGAAGACCCTGAAGGGCGAGCGCGGCCGTGACTCGGTGGAAGACATCGCCAAGTTCTACACCGCCTACGGCGTGGATCCGAAGCAGTTCGCCGCCACCATGGGCAGCTTCGCAGTGAATGCCAAGACCAACTCGGCCAAGCAGTTCGCCCAGCGCAGCCAGATCAGCGGCACCCCGTCGATCATCGTCAACGGCAAGTACCTGGTGAAGGGCAAGAGCTTCCCGGACATGCTGCGCATCGCCGACCACCTGATCGCCCGCGAACGCGGTGCGGCCCAGGCTCACTGATCCAAGAGAAGCGTTTCCCGGCCGTGAATTCCCCCCGTACACGGACCCTGCGCTTGCTGACGGCCAACATCCAGGCCGGCTCAAGTACCCGCCGCTACAGCGACTATGTGACCCGCAGCTGGTCACATGCGCTGCCGGCGGGTCGCAAGCGCAGCAGCCTGGACGCGATCGCCACCCTGGCGCGCGAACATGACATCGTCGGCCTGCAGGAGGCCGACCCGGGCAGCCTGCGCTCGGGCTTCACCAACCAGACTCACTACCTCGCCCAGCGCGCCGGCTTCAACTACTGGAGTCACCAGCCGAACCGGCGCATGGGCGGGGTCGCCTCCAGCGCCAATGGCCTGCTGAGCAAGCTGGAACCGGTGGAAGTGCAGGACCACGCCCTGCCCGGCCGCATCGGCGGGCGTGGCGTGCTGCTGGCCAAGTTCGGCGACGGTGCCGATGGCCTGGCGGTGGCGGTGGCCCATCTGTCGCTGGGCGCGGGATCGCGGATGTCGCAGCTGGGTTTCATCGCCGAGCTGCTGTCCGACCATCCCAACGCCGTGTTGATGGGCGACTTCAACTGCCTGGCCGAACGCCCGGAAATGCAGGTGCTGTACCAGAAGACCCGGCTGCAGCCCCCCGGCTGCATCGTGCCGACCTTCCCCAGCTGGCGCCCCGACCGCGCCATCGACCATATCCTGGTCAGCAGCGGCCTGCAGACCCGCACCGTGGAAGCCGTACCGGCCGCGTTCTCCGATCACCTCGCGCTGGCGATGCAGATCGACGTCCCGGCCAACGCCCTGCGCTGACCATTCCTGGTGGGTGCCAACCTTGGTTGGCACGCTCTCCGCCGGGCATGGCCCGGCGCTACCCGGCCTGCACCACCGGTACCTTCAACCGCCGCGCGGTCATCGTGCTGCCCACCGAGGCCAGCACCGTGCAGCCGATCGCCAGCCACTGCAACCCGTGCAGGTGCTCGTGCAGCAGCAGCATCGCCCACAGCGCGGCCACCGCCGGCTCCATGCTGATCAGGATGCCGAAGGTCTCCTTCGGCAGGCGCTTGAGCGCCATCATCTCCAGCGACATCGGGATCGCGCTGGACACCAGCGCCACCAGCAGGCCGGCCGCCAGGATCTTCGGATCGAGCAGCGCGGCACCGGCATGCACCACGCCCACCGGCACCACCACCAGCGAGGCCGCCAGCAACCCCAGCGACACCGAATGGCCGGCGTGCAGGTGGCCGGCACGCTTGCCGAACACGATGTACAGGCCCCAGCACGCCGCTGCGCCCATCGCATACAGCACGCCGGCCGGATCCAGCGCCGGGCCGCCGCCGATCGGCAGCAACAACAGCAACCCCACCGCCGCACAGCCCACCCAGAGGAAGTCGATCGGTCGTCGTGATGACAGCATCGCCACCGTCAGCGGCCCGGTGAACTCGATGGCCACCGCGATGCCGAAGGGAATCGTGCGCAGGGCCATGTAGAACAGCAGGTTCATCAGGCCCAGGGTGAGCCCGTAGCGCAGGATCGTGATCGCATCCACGCGGCTGGTCTTCCAGCGCCACGGCCGCCAGAACAGCAGCAGCAACAGCGCCGAGAAGCCCACGCGCAGCGCGCTGGTGCCCTGGGCGCCGATCAGCGGGAACAGGTGTTTTGCGTAGGAGGTGCCGATGGCCAGCGAGGTGACCGAGCCAAGCACCGCCAGCGCCGGCAACATCGGCGCAAGTCGTGAGGTCTGCATGGGCAAAGTCTATTGCGCCAGCGCCGAGCACTTGGCTCAATTGACAGCCCGTTCGTGCAACTTCTGCTCGCCATGGCCACCGCCCCCGTGCTCGACAGCTTCGACCGCGCCATCCTCGACCTGCTGCAGCGGGACAACACCCTGCCGCAGCGCGAAATCGCCGAGGCCGTGCACCTGTCCCCCCCGGCCGTGCAACGCCGCATCAAGCGGCTGCAGGACAGCGGCGTGATCGCGGCCAATGTGGCAGTGATCGATGCCGCAAAGATCGGCCGGCCGCTGACCATCATCGTCGAGGTGCGCGTGGTCAGCGAGCAGCGCGAGCGCGTGGCGCCGTTCAAGCGCCGCGTGCAGGACGATCCTGCCGTGCAGCAGTGCTACTCGATCACCGGTGACGGCGATTTCCTGCTGCTGCTTTCGGCGGCATCGATGGAAGAGTACGAGGCGATCACAGAGCGGTTGTTCGGCGGCGATGACAACATCGAGCGCTTCCGTACGTCGGTCGCGCTGGGTACGTTGAAGCGCAGTTTCGAAGTGCCGCTACTACCGGTTCCGTAGCGTCGGAGATCATGAACACATCGCCCTCCCCTGCCCGTCGCCTGCGCCGCTGGCTGCTGCGTGGCCTATGGCTGGCCATCGCCATCGTCGCCGCGTTGATGCTGTGGAACAGCCCGTGGGCCGCTGCACCGAAGCTGCTGTGGACACTCTCACGGATGCCTCCGGCCACCGAACTTCCGGTGCCGGTGGAGGGTGTGCGCCCCCGCCAGATCGCCGATACCTTCGGCGCACCGCGTGGCCGTGACCGCTCCCACGCCGGCATCGACATCTTCGCCAAGCGCGGTACCCCGGTACGCAGTGCCACCGCCGGCGTCATCGCGGATGTCAGCGAGCGCGGGCTCGGTGGCCGCCAGGTGTGGGTGATCGGGCCCGGGCGCGAGCGCTACTACTACGCCCATCTGGACGACTGGGCCGAGGGCCTGGCGCGCGGCCAGGTGGTCCAGGCCGGCGACCTTCTCGGCCACGTCGGCGACAGCGGCAATGCCAGGGGCACGCCGCCGCACCTGCACTGGGGCATCTACGGCGCCGATGGCGCCCGCGATCCACTGCCGCTGCTGCGCTGAACCCGGTTTGTAGCGCCAAGCCAGCTCGATACCACGGGGCAGCGGGCCCATTCGTTCACGATTTGTAAATAGGAATAGTTCGTATTACCATTTCTTTCGTTTCCGGTGGTGCCAGGACGGCCTACCCGCCCGTTTCCCACCCGTAGCGCCTCGCCTTCTGGATGCCGGCCGAGCGCGCGTGCTCGTCCAGGACCCCCATGACCCGTTCCGCCATCCGTACCCCGCAGCCGCAGCGGCTGTCCGTCGCCGTGCTCGTTGCACTCTGCACCCTGGCCCCGGCCGCCTTCGCCGACACCGCCGCCGACCCGACCACGCTCGACAAGGTGGTGGTCAAGGGCGAACGCGCCGAAGGCTATTCGGTGCGCCGCACCTCGGCCGGTACCCGCTTCGACCTGGCGCCGCGCGAGATCCCGCAGTCGGTCAGCATCATCAGCCACCAGCGCATCGAAGATCAGAAGCTGGACGACATCATCGACGTGCTGGCCAACACCACCGGCGTGACCAGCACCCAGTCCGACAGCGAGCGCACCGAGTTCTACGCGCGCGGGTTCTACATCGACGCCTACCAGTTCGATGGCCTGCCCACGCAGATGGTGCAGAACTGGAGCTATGGTGACTCCGGCCTCGATCTGGCCCTGTACGACCGCGTGGAAGTGGTGCGCGGTGCCACCGGCCTGCTCAGCGGCGCCGGCAACCCGTCGGCATCGGTGAACCTGGTGCGCAAGCACGCCGACAGCGCCGAGCTGGCCGGCAGCGTATCGGTAAACGTGGGCAGCTGGGGCCGCACCCGCACCACGGTGGACGTGGGCAGCGCACTGAACGCCAGTGGCACGGTGCGCGGCCGCGTGATCGGCAGCTACCTGGACACCGACGGCCAGATGGACCGCTACAACCAGCGCAAGACGCTGGGCTACGCCGTCATCGACGCCGACCTGACCCCGGATACGCAGTTGAGCGTGGGCTACGACTACCAGCAGAAGCGCGCCAATGGCGCGACCTGGGGCGGCTTCCCGATGCTGTACTCCGATGGCTCGCGCACGGGCTACGACGAATCGTTCAACGCCAGCCCGAACTGGACCTACTGGGATACCACCAGCAAGCGCGCCTTCGCCACCCTGCAGCACGCCTTCAGCAACGGCTGGAAGTTCAAGGTGGGTGCCACGCACGATGAGACCAAGGCCGACGACAAGCTGTTCTACCCGGCCTACAACGACTGGACCACGGGCGCATCGAACTTCGACAAGGCCACCGGCACAGGCATCTCGCCGTCCGCGGGCTTCTACAACACCGAGCGCAAGGTCACCGGCGTCGACGGCTACGTTGATGGTCCGTTCCAGCTGTTCGGCCGCGAGCACCAGTTCATGGCCGGCCTGAGCTACAACAAGCGCGAGTACGCCAACTACGGCGACTACCAGGTCGGTGGCGCCGGCCAGACCTGGGACCCGTTCGCCAGCTATCTGAACTGGACGGGCAACATCAGCGAACCGAACTGGAACCCGCTGGCACTGGCCAGCGAGGGCACCATCACCCAGAAGGCCGGCTACGCGGCCGCCCGCCTGTCACTGGCCGCCCCCCTGAAGCTGATCATCGGCGCCCGCTACACCGACTGGAAGAGCGAGGGCGAAGGCGCCGACCGCGCGCACAAGGTCACCACGCCCTACGCCGGCCTGGTGTTCGACATCAACGGTACGTACTCCACCTATGCCAGCTACACCGAGATCTTCCAGCCGCAGACGCTGAAGGACCGCAACGGCAGCTACCTCGATCCGGTCGATGGCAAGAGCTACGAAGTGGGCGTCAAGGGCGCATGGTTCGACAATCGCCTGAACGCCTCGCTGGCCGTGTTCCGCATCGAACAGGACAACGTCGGCCAGGCCACCGGTGAACCCGTGCAGGGCAGCCAGAACGAGTTCGCCTATCGCGCCGCGCGTGGCACGGTCAGCCGTGGCTTCGAGTTCGAGCTGAACGGCGAGCTGGCACCCGGCTGGAACGCGACTTTCGGTGCTTCGCGCTATGTGGCCAAGGACATCAACGGCGCCGACATCAACACCAACCTGCCCCAGACCGCACTGAAGCTGTTCACCAGCTACACCCCGCAGTCGCTGCAGGAACTGACCGTCGGTGGCGGTGCCAACTGGCAGAACCGCATCTACTACCCGGTACCGGCCTACGGCCGCATCGAGCAGAGCGGCTACGCACTGGTCAGCGCCTTCGTGCGCTACCGCATCTCGCCGGAGTTCAGCGTGCAGGCCAACCTCAACAACCTGCTGGACAAGAAGTACCTGTCGCAGATCAACGGCTACGGTGCGTACGGCGATGGCCGCAATGGCTCACTGACGTTCACCTGGGCGTTCTGATGGAAATGGCGCCGGGCCTGCCCCGGCGCCATCGCGTTGCGGCGGCGACCTTGCAGGTGTAGCTTCGCGCACACGGTGGCCAGCAGTCCTGCCCCGTGCCATGCGGACACATGATGCGCTTCCACTCTCAAGGACGACCGGCCATGCGTACCGGTACGAAACTCGGTCTCTCGCTCACGGCACTGCTCCTGTCGCTGCCCCTGATGATCATCACGGGCAATGGCTATTTCATCCTGCTGCTGTTGGTCGGACTACCTGCCGCGATCCTGTTCTGGTTCGACCTCGGCCGGGAACTGCGGGCCCTCCCCACACCCAGCCGCGCTGAGCGGGCGCTGGGTCTGGCAATGGGCGTTCCGCAGGTGCTGTTCGGGCTGTCGTGCGCGGGAATCGGCCTGATCCTGGTGATCTGGATCCTGTACAACCTGTTGATCGAATCCCGGCCGCACTTCCGCGTTCCGTCACTGCCAGGGTTCGCAGTCGGGCCGATGATGATCGTGATTGGGCTGGGTTGGGCCCGCACCGCGTTTCGCCGCGTGGCGCCCCAGCATGACAGTGTCGAACAGGAGGCTCCGGACCAGGACATTCCGGATTGACCGCCGATGATGGCCGGTGCCGGGAACATCCCGGCACCGGCCGCTTGCATCAGAACCGCAGGTCCGCGCGCAGGTACCAGTAACGGCCACGCGGGATGTCGTAGGTCGAGGCGTCGTACCCGTTCAACGAGCACGACAGGCAGATCGGCGGATCCTTGTCGAACACGTTGTTCAGGCCCGCGGTCAGCTGCAGCCCCTTCATCCAGTCGATCTTGTAGCCCACCTGCATGTCGTGGAAGGTGGTGGCCGAGAGCGTGTTGGTGCCGGCGGCCTGGTTGCTGCACACCGGGAATGCAACGGCATCGCCGCAGTTCTCGGTCAGCTCGGAGATGTGCCGCACCGTCCAGTTCGCACTCCAGCGGTCCATCGTCCAGGCGATGCTGGCGTTGCTGGTCCACTCCGGAATGGAGCTGTCGGCCACTTCCACGCCCGGCTTCTGCGGCTGCTTCTGCCCGGCCGCGCCGGTGGCTTCGTAACGGCCGACGAAGGTGTTCTTCCAGGCCAGCTTGAACTGGCCGACGGAAGTCTGCGGCAACGTCCAGAACAGGTCCACGTCCCAGCCGTCGGTCTTGATCGAGCCGAGGTTGGTCAGGCGGTTGTTGAAGCTGCTGACCGCACCGGTGCTGGCGCGGGTGATGCCATTGCAGTACACCGGATCGAGCGTGTCCACGCACAGGTCCAGCTGGGTCTGCGCGTTGATGGCCTGGATCGCACCATCGATGGCGTGGCGGTAGAAGGTCACTTCCACGTCGAAGCGCTCCGACCACGATGCGTTGTTGCCGAACCACGGGCTCCACACGAAGCCGGCGCTGAAGCTGCGCGAGCGCTCGGGTTCCAGCTCGCGGTTGCCGCCGGTGGTCACCGAGATCTGCGAATTGGCCTGCTGGAAGCCGGCCGGCACGCCCAGCGCGGCACAGTTGCCGGCGCTACCACGCGGCGGCGTACCGCCCAGGCCCACCGAGCACGGGTCGAACAGCTGCAGGTCGGCGCGCGCGGCCGAGCCGTACAGTTCGCCGATCGACGGCGCACGGAAGCCCTCAGCATAGGTGGTGCGCAGCACGAAGTCGTCGGTCACCTGCCAGCGCAGGCCGTACTTGGGCGTGAACTCGCCGCCGAAAGTGGAGTAGTCCGAGTAGCGGCCAGCCAGGCTCAGGTCCAGCTTCTTGCCCAGCGGCGAGTCGGCGAAGATCGGGACGCTCAACTCCAGGTACGCTTCGTTGACGTCATACGAACCAGACGTCGGCTGCGACGGCACGCCGTTGTAGTGGCCGATCACCGTCAGCGGATCAGGCTGGTACCAGCCCTTGTACTTGCGGTACTCGTAGCCGCTGGCGAACGACACCGGACCGGCCGGCAGGGTGAACAGGTCGCTGGACAGGTTGGCGGTGAACAGGCTCAGCTCATTCTGGCTGCGATCACGCACCACCGGCTGGATCCACTTCAGCATGTCCGGGGTGATCGAGCCGACGCCGCCGAAGATGTTCAGCGGCACGCAGCCCGGCGTCGCCGCGCACACCGCCGGATCACCCAGCGCCATGTTGACGTTGTAGATGTTGTAGCTGCCGTAGTTGGTCTGTTCGGCCTTGTTCTTGCTGTACATGCCGTTGACATCCCAGTACCAGCTGCGGTCGGCGGCATGGAAGTTGCCGACCAGGCCGGTGGCCACGTAGGTCGTGTTGACCTCCTGCTTGAACACGCGCGCGCCACCTTCGACCGGACGGCGGCCGATCAGGCTCATGTTGCCCGAGGACACCAGGTCGAAGCCGAACGGGTTGTACGGGTTCAGGCGCGAGACCACGATGTTGTCGGCCAGCGGGTTGCCGGTGGCACCATCGGGGCCGAAGAACAGCGGCTCGGGGCCGGCCTGGTTGGTCGACTCGCGGCGGTTGCCCAGCGCCTTGATGTACCACTGCACGTTGTCGGTGATGTCGAAGCGGAACTGGCCGAACAGGCCCTTACGCTCGGACGGGGTTAACACCATGTTGTATTCGGCGAAGTTGAAGCGGTCGGCGCTGGTGAAGCAGTGGTAGTCGTCGGTGCGGTTGCAGCCGGCGCTGCCGTCGTAGCGTGGGCTGCTCACACCGGTATTGGGCACGATGTCCTGCTCGGCGCCGGTATTGGGGTCGACGAAGGCGAAGCGGCCCTGCGGAATGCCGCCGCTGCCAAAGGCCAGGCCGGTGCCCGGAATCGGGAAGCGCGACTGCTCGCGGTCGCGGGCGAACACCGGGTCCTGCTTGGTCCAGCTGGCGCCCAGGAACAGGCTGTAGCGATCGCCACTCTTGCCCCACGCCAGGTCCACGCCCTTCTGCGTGCCGTCGCCCTTGCTGTATTCGCCGTAGTTCAGGGTCACCTGGCCGCCATCGAAGTCGCGGCGGGTGATGATGTTGACCACGCCGGCGATGGCGTCGGAGCCATACAGCGACGATGCACCGTCTTCCAGCACCTCGATACGCTCGACGATGGCCAGCGGAATGGTGTTGAGGTCGGTAGCCGCGCCCACGCCCGATGCCGACGACTCATTGACCCAGCGGATGCCGTCGACCAGCACCAGCACGCGCTTGGCACCGAGGTGGCGCAGGTCGACCTGTGCCGAACCAGCACCCACGCCGCTGCCATCCGGCGGGAAGCCGAAGTTGCCGGATGAATTGAACTTGGCATTGAGCGCCGAACCGGAACCGGTGAGCTGCTGCAGCACCTCGCTGATCGAGTTCAGGCCGGTGCGTTCGATGTCGCCGCGGGTCAGCGTCTGGATCGGGACCTGGCCCTCGACCTCAGCGCGCTTGATGCGGGTACCGGTGACTTCCACCGCGTCGAGGTTGGTGGTGGATTGTGCAGCGGCACCCAAGGGTGCCAGGGCCATCACGCACAGCGTGACGGCAACCGCCAACGGGCGGTGGTGCAGGTGCTTCATTCGCTCTCTCTCCAAAGGAATGTCGGGACATGGGCTGCCGCGCTCCCCCCTGCATGGCGGCAGCGTCTCCTTTGTAAACAAGCGGTAAAAATCACGGCGTGATGATCGACACTCTTTCACGCGGAATTGACGCAATTGACGGCCATTTGCGACAGATGAGGGCCGTTTAGAACCGGACGGTACTGTTCACCGCCCTCCACGTTGATGCCGGCTGCGACAGCGCGCGCCGAGATCCGCCACAGCTCATCAAGGGGACTTGTCGGTGCAGGCGCTAGTGGCCGGGCGCGTCGACGCGTAGCCCATGCTGGCTCACGGCCAGCAGCACGCGCGCCATGTCTCCGTAGTCGGTGTCGTCGGCGGTCGCCAGGTGCACCCAGGGGCGATGCTGCTGCGGCATCTGTTGCGCCTGCGCAAGGTACTGCTGCAATGCGGGGGCATCCAGCGGCTGGCCATTCCAGAACACCGCGCCCGCTGCGTCGATGCGCAGGTTGATCGGCTGGGGCGAGGACGCCGGCCAGGGTGGGCACGAGGTGCGCTGCTGGAACGCCAGCAGGCCGGTCGCCTGCGCCATCGGCAGCGTGGTGACCACCAATGCCAGCAGCACCAGCAACACATCCACCAGCGGTGCCAGATTGGGGGTGGCCATCAGTGAGGTCGCGCGCTGTGTCCCGTATCGCATGCCACGTTCCCTCGCAGGAAGAGCGGCCCGCCGATGGCAGGCCGCCCGTTGCGGGATTCACCGCATGAAACTCACCGCACGAAGGCGATGCGCTCCATGCCGGTGGCCTCGGCCGCAGCCAGGATCCGCGCCATGCCTTCGTACTCGGCCGACGGATCGGTGGCGATGCGCAGCTCCGGCAGGTTGCCGGCATGCTCGCCGGCCTGCGCCTGCAGGCGCGCCTGCAGATCGCCGATGGCCATCGGCTGGCCATCCCAGCTCAGCTGGTTCGACGCATCCAGGCGCAGCTCGATCGGCGGCGGCGGTTCGGGGCGATCGATCGTGCGATCGGTGGCCTGTGGCAACTGCACGGCAATCGGCCGGGCCACGATCGGCGCGGTCACGATGAAGATGATCAACAGCACCAGCATCACATCCACCAGTGGCGTGACATTGATGTCCGCCAGCGGGCCGCTTCTTCCTGCGCTACTGAACGCCATGTGCCGCTCCCTGCAGCCGGGCCGTTCGCCCAAGACCGACGTTACGACGCCTGCGATCACCTGCGGCAGTGGCCTGCGCGGGTTCATTCAGCTGTCGTTGCCGACGCCCGGCGTGCACGCAATGCGAAACTGAATTCAGCCATTGCCCGCTATGCTGCCCGCCATGACCCGACGCTCTTCGACCGCCCTGTCCCTGCTGCCCTTGGCCACCACGCTGCTGATCGGCTGCGCCAATGCCCAGTCCCTCGATGCCCAGAACGCGCAGCTCAAGGCCGCGATCGCAGCCGCCGAGCGCGGCCAGTTCGATCCCGGCCAGGCCGCTGCACTCAGCCGCCATCCGGCTTATGGCTGGCTGGAGTACGCCAACCTGCGCCGCAACATCGACACCGTCGATACCGCGCAGGCCCAGGCTTTCCTCAAGCGCTATGACGGCCAGGCGGTGGCCAATACCTTCCGCAGCGTGTGGCTGCCCTCGGTCGCACGCCGCCAGGACTGGCCGACCCTGCTCGCCAACTGGGTGCCCACCGACAACGCCGGCCTGCGCTGTGCGCAGCTGACCGCACGGCAGGTGACCGGCAAGGTTGATCCGCAGTGGATCAGTGAAGCGCAGGACCTGTGGCGCAAGAACGGCAAGTCGCTGCCGGACGGCTGTGATGCCGTTTTCGCCGTGCTGCAGGCCCAGGGTGGGCTGAGCGACGCCCTGCGCTGGGAACGCATCGATGCCGCCGCCGACGCGCAACAGCCGGCAGTGATGCGCAGCGCCGCACGCGGCCTGCCCGCCACCGACCTGGCACTGGCCAACAACTACGCTGCCTTTGTCGACAAGCCCAACGCCAGCGCGTTGAACTGGCCGCGCAACGAGCGCAGCCGGCGCATCGCCACCGATGGCCTGGCCAAGCTGGCCAAGGCCGATCCCGGCGCCACCGAACAGCAGCTGCCGCAGTATGCGCAGGCACTGGGCCTGAGTGCCGACCAGCAGGGCCAGGTGCTCTACCAGATCGCACTGTGGACGGTGGCGTCCTACCTTCCGGATTCGGCGCGCCGCCTCAACGCGGTGCCCGAATCGGCGTATGACGAGCGCCTGCACGAATGGCGCGTGCGCGAAGCGATGTCGCGCGGCGACTGGCCAGCGGCGCTGGCCGCGATCCGCAAGATGGGCAGCAAGCAGCGCAGCGATCCGCGCTGGCGCTACTTCGAAGGCCGCATGCTGGAGAAGACCGGCCAGGCCCAGCAGGCGCAGCCGCTGTTCCGCGAGGCCGCGCGTGCACCGACCTTCCACGGTTTCCTGGCCGCCGACAAGCTGCAGCAGGGCTATACCCTGTGCCCCTGGAAGCCGAACGACAGCGCGCAGGCACAGGCGGTGATCGCGCGCGATCCGGCCATCCAGCGTGCGATGGCGCTGTACCAGATCGATCGCGCCGGCTGGGCCGTGGCCGAATGGAACAGCGCGCTGTCGCGCTTCGATGACACCCAGCGTCGCCTCGCCGTGCGTGTGGCGCAGGACAACGGCTGGTTCGACCGCGCCGTGTTCGCGCTCGGCAAGCAGCCGCAGGAACAGCGCCTGTACGACCTGCGCTTCCCGCTGCACCACGACGCCACCATCCGCCGCGAATCGGCGCGCAACGCGATCGATCCGGCCTGGGTGGCCGCGGAGATCCGCGCCGAGAGCACCTTCACCCCGCGTGCGCGCTCGCCTGCCAACGCCATGGGCCTGATGCAGGTGTTGCCGGCCACCGGTGCCGGCGTGGCCAAGTCGATCGGCCTGACCGGCTACGGCGGTGCCGACAGCCTGTACAACCCGGACACCAACATCGCCATCGGTACCGCCTACCTGCGCCAGCTGATGAACAAGTACGACGGCCTGCCGTACGTGACCATCGCCGCCTACAACGCCGGCCCGACCCCGACCGCGCGTTGGCAGGGCCAGCGCCCGGGCTTTGATCCGGACCTGTGGATCGAGACCATCAGCTACAAGGAAACCCGCGAGTACGTCGCCCGCGTGCTGGCCTTCAGCGTGATCTACGACTGGCGCCTCAATGGTGATGCGCTGCCGCTGAGCGACCGTCTGATGGGCCGCCTGGTGGACAAGCGCAAGAGCTTCAGCTGCGCCGCCAACGCCGACCAGGGCGGCGATTGATCGCAACACGGTCGTGCCGGCCGCTGGCCGGCACGATCCGGTATCCACTCCCGGGGAGGGGAAGACAATGAGCCTGCTGGCCTGGATCGGGATATTCGCCGCCTGGAGCCTGCTCGCCACCTGGGTGCTGCGCTGGGGTGGCGCGGCCTGGATGGAAGGCTGGAAGTCGCTGGCCTTCATCGACAGCTGGGGCAGCCTGTGGGACGAAGCGCAGATCAAGCTGTATTTCCTCTGCCTGTGGATCGTCTACGGGCTTTGGTTCGTGGCCGGCCTGTTCGTGCCGGAGTGGCGCGGCCTGCCGTGATGCCGCTGCATCGGTCGTGCCGGAACATCTGCGCCTGCCATGCGATCATCCCCCCATGAAGATCTATCTTGTCGGCGGCGCCGTACGCGACCGCCTGCTGCAGCGCCCTGCCGGCGACCGCGACTGGGTGGTGGTCGGTGCCACGCCCGCGCAGATGGAAGCGCAGGGCTACACCGCCGTCGGCCGCGATTTCCCGGTATTCCTGCACCCGAAGACCGGCGAGGAATACGCGCTGGCGCGCACCGAGCGCAAATCCGGCCGTGGCTATCGCGGCTTCGTGGTCGATGCTGATCCAGCGGTGACGCTGGAAGAAGACCTGCAGCGGCGCGACTTCACCATCAACGCGATCGCCTGCGATGAGGAGACCGGCACGCTGGTCGATCCTTACGGTGGCGTTCGCGATCTTGAGCAGCGCGTGTTGCGCCACGTCGGCCCTGCGTTCGTGGAAGACCCACTGCGCGTGCTGCGCGCGGCGCGCTTCATGGCGCGCTTCGCGCCACTGGGCTTCACCGTCGCCGAAGATACCATGGCGCTGATGCGCGAGGTCGCCGCCAGTGGCGAGCTGGACGCGCTGGTGCCGGAACGCGTCTGGCAGGAACTGCGCAAGGCTCTGGTCAGTGAACGGCCCTCCGCCTTCCTGCGCACGCTGCACGATGCGCAGGCCCTGGGCCCGATACTGCCCGAGCTGGAAGCGCTGTATGGCGTGCCGCAGCGTGCCGAATTCCACCCGGAAGTCGATACCGGCATCCACCAGGAAATGGTCAGCGACATGGCCGCGAAACTGGCGCCGGGTGATGACCTGGTCGGCTTCGCGGCCCTCACCCACGATCTCGGCAAGGGCCTGACCCCGCCGGAGGAATGGCCGCGCCACATCATGCATGAGCAGCGCGGCATCAAACCCCTGAAGACTTTGTGCGCGCGGTTGAAGATTCCCTCCGAGCACCAGCAGCTGGCCGAAGCGGTGTGCCGCGAGCACTTGAACGTGCACCGCATCGACGAACTGCGCGATGCCACCGTGCTGGAACTGCTGGGCCGCTGCGATGCGCTGCGCCGGCCGGAACGCGTGGCCCGTATCGCACTGTGCTGCGAGGCCGACAAGCGCGGCCGGCTCGGCTTCGAGGACGCCGACTACCCACAGGGCGAAACGCTCAAGCGCCTGCATCAGGCGGCGCTGTCAGTGCAGGCGCGGGATCTGGATACCACGCATCTGAATGGCCCGGCCATCGGTGAAGCACTGGCCAAGGCGCGTGTGAGGGCTATTGCCGCCGCCCGCTGATCCGCAACGGCCACGCGCACTGCTATGGGTAGTGCCGGCCGCTGGCCGGCAACCAGACAATCCGTGGATTCAGTGCGCCATGCCGCGGGTGATCGCCGCCGCACGCTGCTTCAGCTGGGCCACGGCATCGGGAATCATCTCCATGCCCACGTCCAGGCCCGGGTTCAGCACCAGGCCGACGCCGTCGCCGATTCCGGCCAGCAGCGCGTGCACCGCGATCGGCATGGCATGGGCAAACTGCGGCAGCTGCTCGTGCCACAGGCCCGCGCGCTCGGGGGCGGTGAACACCGCGAACATCGGCTCACCGCTCTCGCTGGTCAGCACCAGCGGCGAGATGCTCTCGTCCCAGGCGCCATCTTCACCAATGGCCTTGTCCAGCAGCACGAACGCCGTCGAGGTCAGCAGGCCGTCGAGGAACTGCGCTGCGGTCAGCGTGCCGTCCTGGGCCTGCAGCAGGCGCACCTCGAGGTCGTTGAGGGGTTCGAACGGGGTGTCGTGGTCCATGGTCGGTTCCGGTACGTGATTGCAGGCTGCAACTCTAGCAGGCCGGGGGTGAGGCACGGCAGCGCATCGGCGGGGACTCGCAGGGCTTCAGCGGCCGATGAGACTTTCCGCGGGAATGCCCAGGTTGCGGTGAAGCTTCCGGATCATTTCCAGAGTCAGGCCGCGCTTGCGATTCAACACCTCATAGACACGGTTGAGCTGGCCGATGGACGGCACCAGATCCTTCACTGTCAGACCGCCCTGCTCCATGCGGAAGCGGATTGCGTCGATGGGATCTGGCGGTTCGATCGGGTAGTGCTTCGCTTCGTAGGCTTCAACCAGCGTTACGAGAATTTCGAATCGATCGCCATCCTCGCTTCCCGGCTCCGGCTCGTTGTCTACATAGGCCGAAATCTCGCGCAGAGCGTTCTCGTAGTCGCTTTCCGTACGGATGGGCTGGATGTTCATAGAAGCTCCACAGTGTCGGCGTCGATCCGGTCGTATTCGGCGTGGGTGCCGATGAACTTGATGTAGACCACTTGAAACCTGTAACCCACAGCGACGATGAGCCTGTAGCTGTTGCCCTTTATGTTGAACACCACACGACTGTTCGCCACGAAACTTGCGCTTGCATAACGTTGGCGTACGTCGTGCGGCGTGTCCCATACGGCGTGCCTGACTTCGTCGTACCAGGACCTCAGCGCTGCTTCCGAATCAGGGTGGCGTTCCCAGAATCGTTTCAGCGTCGCCAAAGCAACCACTTTCATTCGGACATCCTAGTCCCAATATGGGACATAAGCAACAGTTTCATCTTCATCAGCGGCCGATGTACCCGTGCCGCCACAGCCAGCCAAGCGCGGCCAGCCCGGCCACCCCCACCAGCATCAACGGCAGGCCAAAGCGGTGCCGCCACGGGATCGGTACCCCGCCCAGCTGCTGGTCCATGGACTCGGTATCCAGCACCCAGCCGTGCTCGCACCGGGTGCAGGCCAGTTCGTAGCGGCGCTGGTAGGTGAAGCCAAACAGCAGGTCGATGCGCGCCATCTTGTAGCGCAGCTGCGGGGCGAACTCGGTTTCCGTCTGGCAGCGCAGGCAGTGATGCGCTTCGGTGGGGCCGACGATCACCACCCGTTCCTGTTGGCCGATCAGGATCATGGCTCAGTGGCCCTGGCAGGCGGGCTGGGCCAGCAGCCACGCTTGGGCGGCAGCCACGGTGGCGGCCTCCCCCTCCGCGCGCTGGTCGGGCTCGATCTTCAAGCCATCACCACGATCATTGCGGTCCCGCATCACGCTGGTGGTCAGCAGCAGGCGACTGCCATCGGCAAGCGTGTGCACGACATTGCCGGTGGAGACACCTGCGGTTGGCTGGCCGAAACTCCGCGCCTGCGGGCGGCCACGCCACGCCAGCACCGAGGCCTCGCCCGAACTGCCGGTGCGGGGCCCGAACAGCACCGCCACCGGCGCGCCAGGCTGCCGCAGCACATAACCGGACTGGCCGAAATCCAGCAATGGCTTGCCTGCCAGCTGCACAGCGGTCGCCGTCAACGTCCAGCGCTGCGGCCCGTGCGCGGTTTCGAACGAGCCGACGTCCTCGTTGTTCACCACCGAGGTGCGCAGCAGCGGGGCCATGCCCAGCAGCATCGGCCACATGGCGCCACCGCCGTTGTCCCGCAGGTCGACGATCCAGCCACAGCGCGCGCCGTCGTCCTTGCTGCGGATGACCTGCTGCCAGCGCGCGGCACGCTGGATGTCCTGACGGAACTTTTCCTGCGGCGTCGCGCCGGGCGTGGAGGCGTAGCCCTCGATGACCACCCAGCCGATGCGCGCATCCACCGCATCAGCGGCCTTGGCCCGGTCCACGGCGGCGGCGCCGGCCTGCTGCGCACGTGCAAGGGATTCGCGCTGGCGCTGGGGCGTGGTCCATGCACCATGGTGGCCGGTGCTGAGCGCAATGGCTTCGCGCAGAACGGCCAGCCGTCGCACGGGGTCGCCCTGCACCGATTGCAGGCGTACGCGGGTGGCAGGCCAGTCCACCCGGTCGCGATACAGCGCCTGGCGTTCAAGCAGGTTGAGGATCTCGGCCTGGGCCTCCGGCGAGGGTACCTCGACCGCGCCTGGCGTATCGGCCATGGCGCCGGTCGCCAGCAACACGAACATCAGCGCGCCGATGCGACGCACTCCCTTGCGAACCTGCATGCGACGCTTCCTTGTCGTTGAATCAGGACCGCAGCATAACCGGGGCATGATCGCTTGCGCCACGCGCGAACTGTCGTATCTGACCCTGCCGCGACCTGCAGCAAAGCAGGCGCCAGGCGATCACAACATTGCAACTTTGCCCATGTCATCGCGGCATACAACGCGCCAAGGTGGCCCCGTCGGCGCTTCCTGCGCTGGCCGGGATTGGCGTCCTGAATGAAGCTTTTCACGAGCGGGCTTGCAACGTCGTTGCCGGCCCGAACAATGCACCGTCCGTCGTTCTGCGGCGGGCGGTGCGTGGGGATCCCCGGATCCGCCGGCGTCATTCCTCGTGAAGAGCTTCACCGGCACGCCAACCCGCACCGCCCGCCACCTTGCATCCCGCAGGTGGCCTTGCCCTGTGAGGTTGCCGCCATGAACACGTCCTTCCCCACCTATCCACGCCTGCAGGCACTGCTCGGCGCAGCCTTACCCGGCCTGCAGCTGTCCACTACCGCCGCCGAAGCATTGGAAGATGCGCTCGCCGAAGTCCACGAACAGGCGCCGCCATCGGCATTCTTCGCGCGGTTGCGTGGTATCGCGCACAACCACGCGGCCGATGGGCAGCCGTGGCGCGAGCGGCAACTCAGCGAGGCGCGTGGTCGGGAACTGGCCGAGGCCACGCGCTGTCTGGCGGCGTTGTCTGCGTGTGGTGCTGTGTTGCTGGCCGCACAGTCGGCACGCGAGATGGATGATGCGGCGACGCAGTGCCCGCCGCAGGTGGAGGAAGGGTTGCTGCACGCGGTGGTGGCGCTGGCCGATCATGCGGGTGGATTGGTGGCGCCGGGTGCAGGCGCGGGAGCGTGACGTCGTTGGATTCGTGTCGACCAAGGTCGACACCTACCAGAGCGGATCGTGGGCCGTGACGGGATGAGTGCCGACCCAGGTCGGCACCTACCCAGGCCTGCGCTTGTCACCAATCCGCGCGCAGGCCGATGTTGCCTTCGATGATGCGGCGCTTCTCGTTGCGGTCGCCGCCCAGTTCGCGTGTGTAATCGGCCACGGCATAGGCGCTGATGGTCCGGTTGAAGCGCCCGACCACACCCACGCCGGCTTCCAGTGCGCGCGAGCGCTGCGAATTGACGATCACGTTATCGTCGAAGCCGATGCGATCCTCGCCGGAACGGCCATGCCAGTAATTGAGCTTGAAATACGGCTGCCAGCCGTTGTCGGCCAACTGGTAATCGCCGGCCAGGCGCAGTCCGACACGGCCCGTCCAGGCATTGTCGTTGTCGAAACGCACGCTCGACACCTCATCGCGGCGGTCGTCCAGCGCGGTGCGCTGCCAGATCACCTGCACCTGCGGTTCCAGCCACCAAGCGGACTGACCGAAGTGCAGCAGCGGCTTGCCGGCTTCCACCGATACGCTGGTGCCATCGCCCTTGATGCCGAAGCCAAGCCCGCGCGAGGAACGTACGCGGCCGTCGTAGCGGCTCTGCATCGCCACGGCGTCGATATAGCCGCCGCTGCTGTCGGTGAACGTCCAGTACAGGCCCACGTGCTTGTCGTCCAGCCGGTTCTGGCCCACCTGCACGTTCTCCCAGCCCAGTGCCAGGCCGGTGGTCTTGCCCTGCGCGCGGGTGCGGCCGACGAATACACCGATCTGGTTGCGATGATTGTCAGACGCTGCGGCCCACACATCCAGACCGGCCTGCAGGCCCATCACATCGCCATCGAAGCCCGGCTGCGCATCACCCTTCCAGTGGATCTCGCTGCTCTGCCCCACCAACCGGCCCCAGGCAGTGCGGAATGCGCCCTGGTTGTACAGCAGGCGCTGCTCGCCCTGCCGTTCGTGGAACGTGCCGAGGCTGGCCAGCGAGGTCTCGCGCAGCAGCGGCGGCACCACGGCGTAGGTGGCGGTCTCCACGCGGTACAGCGGCACCACTGCGCCCTCGGCGGGGCGTGCACCCGGCGTCGGCGGCGCACCGGTACCGGGCAATGCACCACCGGCCACCGGCACGTCCGGCACCGCCGGATCGCTGGGCGGTGCCACCGGCGCCGGTTCCGGTGGCGGCGGTGGCGGCGCGGTCTCGCCCGCGGTCAGGTCCGGATCGGTAGCGCCTTCGGGCGGCGGTGGCGGCGCCGGGGTGATCGGCGGTGGCGGCGCCACCGGCGGCGTCAGTGGCGGTGGCGTGGCACTGCCGCCGCCATTGGGTGCCGGCGTCGGCCCGGTCACCAGCGTCGAGCGCAGGTACCAGTTTTCGCTGGTACCGGCACTGACACCGCCCTTGAACAGGAAGTACTCGTAGGCACCGGCCGCGACCGGTGCGAACAGCGAGAACGCGCCCGGCGCGGTACGGCCACCATTCAAGGTCCGCACCACCAGGATGCCATCGGCCAGCGTGGCCGCGCCGCTGCCGCCGGCATTGAGCACGCCGATGCCGGTGGTACCGGTGGCAGTACCGCCATCAACCACCAGGCGGTCGCTGGTGGAATTGTCCGCGCCCAGCACGGTGCGCAGGTACAGGCCACCACCGTCACCGCGATAGTTGCCGCGCACGGTGAACACATCCCCGGCGCCGGCACCGGTCAGGTCGATGCGTCCGGCATTGACCATCTCCACCAGTGCACCACTGTTGAACGGGCGGATGGCATGCCCCCCACTGCCCGCGTAGACGGTACTGGTGTCATCCACCGTGAGCGTGCCGGTGCCGGTGCCGCTGTCGCCCAGCACCAGATCACCATCGAAGCTCAGCTCGGTGCTGTTGGCCAGGCGGATCGTCTCCCAGTTCTGGAAACGCCCTACGCCCGCGGTCTTGACGTTGCTCAGGTTGAGCTGGTCGATGCCACTGCCACCATCGAACAGCGGTATCGCACCGAGGTTGCCCTGGTTGAGGTTGCTGAGGTTGGCCACGTCATTGTCCGGGCCCATGTCGATCGCGCCGTAGACGATGCCGCCGCCATTCCAGTTGAAGGTGTCGTTGCCGGTACTGAGCAGCACCTGGCCACGCACGGTGCCGTCGGTGATGGTCACGCTGTCATTGCCGCCGCTGACGCTGATGTTGCCACCGATGTAGGCCGTACCCGAGATGATGATGGTGTCGGTATCGAAGCCGGTCACCACGTTGCCGTCCACGGTGCCGCCGGACTGGTCCCACAGGTTCTTGTCCAGCTTCATGTTGACGCGGCCGATGCGGCCACCGGTCATCCACGCCTGGTCGCCATCCTCGAACGCGCCGATGATGCGGCCACCGCTCATGCGGAACGTATCGATGTTGTCGCCCTGCTGCAGCGCGCCGATCGTGCCGCCACTCATGACGAAATCGTCGCGGCCACTGCCCTGCGCCACCACACCGGTGACGGTGCCGCCAGTGACGGTCATCTGGTCATCGCCGCTGCCCTGGTCGACGCTGTCGATGGTGCCATTGCTCAGCAGCAGCACATCATTGCCCTCCCCCTGCAGGACACCGCCGGTGATGCTGCCGGCCTGCATTTCCAGGCGATCGTTGCCCGCATCGAACTGTACGCCGGTGCGCCCGCTGATCGTTCCGCTGTTGACCAGCACGCTGTCGCCGGCGCCAACGAACTGCAGGGCCGTGTTGTTGCCGGTGCTGATGCTGCCGGTATTTTCGACGCGGCTGCCACCGCCAAGCTGGACCGCCACGCCACCCACCGAACTGATCGCGCCGAGGTTGGACAGCAGGTGCCCGCCGGCCCCGACCAGCGAAATCGCGCTGCCACCACTGCTCTGTTGCAGTTGTGCCGTGCTGGCGACATTGACGGTGATGCCGGCCGCACCAGTGGCAGCGACGGGGACGGTCTGCGGATTCGGCGCGTTGGCATCGCAGGTGACCGTCTGGCCTGCGGTCGGGGTGGCATTGTCACAGCCGGCCCAGGCGACACTGGCGGTCAGCAGCATGACGGACGGGACAGCTAGGGCCTGCCACACGGAAACAGTGAGGCGGCGCGGGCGGAAAGCGCGCGGGACGGCACGGGACATACAGCACTCCTGGACAGGGGATCAGGAACTGCGGGGATGCGGTACTGCGAAGGCAGTCTGCCGTGTGGTGAATGGTTTCGATAGGTGAAATTGAGTGCCAGTTATCACAGTTCAGATGCGAACTTGATCGGGCATCACCTCGACTCTACGTGGCTGAAACCGTTCATCAAGGCGGCGATCGCAAGCCCGCGGAGAGCATCCACGCATGGCGTGGATCTACTGACCATTCCGCCTCCATCGCGTTCGCCCCTCGCCCGGTAGATCCACCCCATTCACCGATGAAACACATCGCACAGTAGATCCACGCCATGCGTGGATGAGACCGCCGACACACCGGGTTGATCCACCCCATGCACCGAGGAAACACAGCACACAGTAGATCCACGCCATGCGTGGATGAGGTGCCCTCCCGGGAAGGGTCAGACCCCCTTCCTGCGGAAAGGGATCCGACTCCGTGCCGTCAGATCTTCAGATAGATCTTCCGCCGGTCCAGCCACCACGCCACGCCCCACCACAGCGCGACGAACACCAGCGCCTGCAGCATCGACGCCAGCTCAAGCGCCTGCGGCATCGCGTTGGCCAGCTGCTGCCAGATCCAGCCCCAGGCGCCGGTCGCCATCAGCACCACCGACATCACCGATGCCCCCAGGTACGCGGTGATCGCGTTGACACCGAAGCGCCGGCCCAGCGCCGGCCAGCTCTTCTGGTCGATCAGCACGTGACCCAGCCACAGCGCCAGCGCGGCCAGGCCGCCGGTCCACAGCACATAGCTGGGCGTCCACAGCTGCTTGTTCAGCGGCAGCACCGTAGCCAGCAGCAGGCCCAGCACGCCGGTCGCCACGCCCAGCCCGGCCAATGCCGCCGAACGCCCATTGCGCAGCAGGCCTCCGGCAAGCAGGCCAAGCACCGTGCTGGCCAGCGCGCCCAGCGTGCTCAGCAATCCTTCCGGGTCATGTCCGAGCCCGGTATCGGCATGCCACTGGTAGATCCACGGTGCGAACAGCGTGGTATCCAGGCGGCTGGCCGGATTGGTCCACGGCGCCAGATCGCCGACGCCCAGCAGCAGCACGGTATACCCCACCAGCAGACTGACCAGTACGGCCGCCTGTGCGCGCGGACGGGCATACACGGCCAACACCCCCACCAGCGCCGCACATACCGCGATTCGCTGCAGCACGCCCCAGATGCGGAAGTGATGGGTATGCAGTGCCCACCAGATCAACAGGTGCAGTAACACACCCGCTAGCAGGATGCGCAGCGCGCGCTCCAGCACGCCACGCGCCAGCGCTGGACGTGCAGCGGCATCCAGCGCGCGCGGTGCCACGCTGAAGGCCATCGACACGCCTACCAGGAACAGGAAGAACGGGAACACCAGGTCGGTGGGCGTGCAGCCATGCCATTCCGAATGGCGCAGCGGTGCGAACACCGCACTCCAGTCACCCGGGTTGTTGACCAGCAGCATCGCCGCCACGGTGATGCCGCGCAGGGCATCGACCGAGCCCAGGCGGCGCGGCGGCATACTTCCCTTCAAGGGATCGGCCATCAGGCGGCCTCGTACTGTCCGGCAATCCAGGTGCCACGCACCTGCAGGGCGTCATCCAGCAGGACCAGGTCGGCCTGGTAGCCCTCGGCGATGTGGCCGAGGCGGTCGTCGACGTTGAGGAACTGCGCCGGATAGGTCGAGGCCATGCGCGCCGCTTCGGCCAGCGGTTGGCCCAGCAGCTGCACGGTATTGCGCACGGCGGTGGCCATGTCCAGTGCAGAACCGGCCAGCGAACCGGCGGCATTGCGCACCACGCCATCGATGGCGGTGATGGTTTCGCCATACAGCACGTAGCTGGGATCATCCGCACCGACCGGCGGCATTGCATCGGTCACCAGCAGCAGGCGGCCGCGCGGCTTGGCCGCCAGCGCCACGCGCAGGCTGGCCGGATGCACATGCACGCCATCGACGATGATGCCGATCCAGCTGTCGCGGTCTTCCAGCGCAGCGCCCACCGCGCCGGGCTCACGGCCCTGCAGCGGCGACATCGCGTTGTACAGGTGGGTGAAGCCGCGCACGCCGGCATCCAGACCCTCGCGGATCTCCTCGTAGGTGCCTGCCGTGTGGCCGGCGGCAACGATCACGCCGCGCTCGACCAGCGCACGGATCGTCTCCAGCGGCACCCGCTCAGGCGCCAGCGTCAGCAGGGTCACGCCGTTGTCGAGCGATGCGGCCAGTGCGATCTCCTCTTCGTCGGGCACGCGGAACTTGCTGGCATCGTGCGTGCCCTTGCGCGCCGGCGCGATGTACGGGCCTTCCAGATGGATGCCGATCACGCCCGGCACCCCCTGCGCGATCGCCTCGCGCATCGCACCGATCGCCTCGCGCATCACGCCCACGTCATCGCTGATCAGCGTGGGCAGCATCGCGGTGGTGCCGAAGCGACGATGCGCCTGCGCGATGGTACGCAGTGCCGCCACGTCCGGCGTGTTGTTGAACAGCGCACCGCCGCCACCGTTGACCTGCACATCAATGAAACCGGGCAGCAGCCAGCCCCCGCCCAGGTCCACCTGCTCGGCGGCCTGGCCCAGCTGCGGTGCAGCGTCAGGCAGCAGCGCGCTGATGCGGCCATCCTCGATCACGACCGCCAGATCGTCGCGGAACTCATCGCCGGCGAGAATGCGGGCGTTGCGCAGCACCGTTGCCATCACACCGTCTCCGTAACCTTGTTCAGGTGCGGCGGCAGATCCGGGTTGAAGCCACGACGCAGCGCCAACGCGTTGATCGCGCGATAGAAGCTCTGCACGGTCAGCAGCGGTGCGCACAGCGGGTGCGGCGCGGCGGCCACCGGCAGGTTGCCACCGGCACCGGCCATCCACACCTGCGCGCCACGTGCAGTGAACTCATCGACCACCGCGCGGGTACCGGCTCCGGTCTCATCCGGCTGAGCGAAGGCCAGCACCGGGAAGCCACGACCGACCAGCGCCATCGGGCCGTGCTTGACCTCGGCCGAGCTGTAGGCTTCGGCGTGCAGGCTGCAGGTTTCCTTGAACTTCAGCGCCGCTTCCTGCGCCGCGCCCAGGCCCAGGCCACGGCCGAGCACGAACAGGTTGGTGGCATCGACCAGGCCTTCGGTCACCACGCTCCAGTCGCACTGCCAGGCCTCGCGCATCGCATCCGGCAACAGATCCAGCGCGGCGCGCAGGCTGCTGTCCTGCTTCCAGTACGCGGCCAGCTGCAGCAATGCCGCCAACGAGGCCAAGTAGCTCTTGGTGGCCGCCACGCTCTTTTCGGCACCGGCATGCAGCGGAATGACCGTGTCGGCCAGCTGCGCCAGCGGCGAATCCTCGACGTTGACCAGCGCGATCACGCGCGCACCGGCGGCCTTGGCAGCTTCCGCGTTGCGCAGCAGGTCCGGGCTCTTGCCCGACTGCGAAATGACGATGAACAGCGCACCGCGCAACTGCAGCGGCGCAGCATAGACCGACCCCACCGACGGCGAAGCCGATGCGACCACCAGGCCCAGCTGGGTTTCCAGCAGGTATTTGCCATAGGTGGCGGCATGGTCGGAGCTGCCGCGTGCGCAGGTGACCACGAACGGCGGCGGCGCGGCGCGCAGGCTGGCGGCCAGGGTTTCCATGGTGGCGTGGTTGCGCGAGAACTGGCGCGCGACCACGTCGGCCGCTTCAGCGGCTTCGGCGAACATCAGGGTGGACGTGGGGTCTGACAGCGACATGGCGGGCTCAGGCAGGATCGGAAGGAAGGGGGCGTGCGCCGGCCGGGCGCATCGGCGCGGTCGAACCGCGCACCACCAGCTGCGGCACGAAGCCCTGGTTGTGCAGCGGTGCCGGCGCATCGTCGTAGGCGTCGCTGCGCAGCTGCGCGATCAGCAGGCGCGCGGCATGGCGGGCGATGTCCTCGGTGGCCTGCTTGGCGGTGGTCAGCGGCGGCCACGACTGGCGCGAGAACGGACTGTCCTCGAAACCGGCGATGGACAGGTCGTACGGCACGTTCATGCCGGCCGACTTCGCGGCGGCCAGCACACCGGCGGCGATTTCGTCGTTGGAACCGAAGATGGCGGTGGGCGGCTCGCGCAGCGCCAGCAGGCGGCGCGCGCCGCGGAAACCATCGTCGAAGGTGTAGTCGCCCTGCACCACCAGATGCTTGTCCACGGTCATGCCGTAGTCCTTCAGCGCGGCTTCGTAACCGGCATAGCGCTCGCCCGAGGAACGGTGCGAGATGCCGCCCCAGAGGAAGCCGATGCGCTGGTGACCCAGCTGGATCAGGTGCTCGGTGATCTCGTAGGCGGCCTCGCGGTCGTCGACGAATACGCAGGCACCGTCGGCCGGGTCTTCGGTGGCGGCGATGATGCGCACCAGCTTGATGCCACGCGCGGTCAACGCCTGTATCAGGTCGCGGCGCTCGGACATCGGCGCGGTCAGCACCAGTCCGGCCAGGCGCGAACGCTGCACCCAGTCGGCCAGTTCATCGGCCAGCAGCGGCGAGCTGGAATCGCAGGGATGGATCTGCAGGCCGAAGCCGGTCTCGCGGCAGGCGGCCAGCACGCCGTTCTGCACGCCGATGATGTGGTACGGGTTCGGGTTGTCGTAGACCAGCCCGATCACGAAGGTGGTGCCGCTGCGCAGGTTGCGCGCGGACGGATCGGGCTCGTAATCGAGTTCGGCGATGGCACGCAGCACCCGCGCACGGGTGGCCTGCATCACCGAGGGCTCGTTGTTGATCACCCGCGAGACCGTCTTCAGCGAGACCTTGGCCTTCTCCGCAACGTCCTTGATGGTCGCTCTGCGCATGGGTTTTCCCTGGGGTTGGCTGCCGTCCATCATCGCCGATCAGGCCTTGTCCTGCGGCAGGCCGGCGCGATGGCCGATCACCGAGTAGAACAGGATGTACAGGTAGCAGGGCACCATCAGCAGCACGAACACCAGCTGGAAGTCGATGTGCTGCTTGAGCACGGCGAACAGCTGCGGAATGATCGCGCCGCCGGCAATACCCATCACCAGCAGGGCCGAGCCGGTCTCGGTGAAGCGGCCAAGGCCGCGGATGGCCAGCGGGAAGATCGCCGGCCACATCATGGCGTTGGCGAAGCCCAGCAGGGCCACGAAGGCCACCGATACGTAGCCGTGGGTAGCCCAGGCGCCGAGGCAGAACACCACGCCCAGCACCGCCGAGAAGGTCAGGTAGCGCGACTGCGACACCACGGTGGGAATCACCAGCAGGCCGACCACGTAGCCGACCAGCATCGCGCCCAGAGTGAGCGAGGTGAACATCTTGGTCTGGTCCAGCGGCAGGTCGAAACCATGGCCGTAGGTACCGATCGCATCACCGGCCATCACCTCCACGCCCACGTAGACGAACAGGCACAGCACACCCAGCCACAGATGCGGGAACTGGAAGATGCTGCGGCGCTCGGCGGCACCGGCCGCGACCGGCGTGGCGTTGGCTTCGGACGACTTGATTTCCGGCAGCGGTGAGAACAGCACGGCCACTGCCAGCACCACCAGCAGACCCGCCATGGCCAGATACGGCGTGTGGATCTTGGCAGCGAATTCGTTCAACAACTGCGCTTTGGTGGCTTCATCCGCAGCGGCCACCGTGGCCGAGAGATCACCGATGCCATGCAGCACCACGGTGCCGATCAGCACCGGCGCCAGCATGCCGGCGATCTTGTTGCAGATGCCCATCAGCGCGATGCGGCGTGCCGCCGTCTCGATCGGGCCGAGGATGGAGATGTAGGGGTTGATCGCGGTCTGCAGCAGCGCCAGGCCGCTACCGATCACGAACAGGCCGCCGAGCGCCCCCGGATACCAGCGCTGGGTGGCGAATTCACCGAACAACGCAGCACCACCGGCCATCACCAGCAGGCTCAGGCTGAGGCCCTTCTTCATGCCGGTGCGGCGCAGGATCCACGACGCTGGCAGGGCCAGGAAGAAGTAGGACAGGTAGAACACCATCAGCACCAGGAAGGCGCCGACCTCGCTGAGTTCGAAGGCCAACTTGACGAAGGTGATCAGCGGGCCGTTGAGCCAGGTGAAGAAGCCGATCAGGAAGAACAACACGCCAACGATGGCGATGGAGGTGGCCACGTTCGGGCGCGCGCTTGCAGCGGGGACGGCGGACATCAGGAGGGCTCCTGCGGCGACGGCCGCAGAACGCGGCGTCGGAGAGTGGCTGGGAACAACGTTGTCACATTCTTTCGATGGACAACAGCGGTTTGTCAACTTCCCTGCACGCCCCCGTGAACCTCGTGCTGCACTGCGCAAGCCGATTGCCGTGCACCGCGCTGAATGCGCTGCGGGCCTTGAGCCCCGTGCTGCAACGGTTCCCATGTGAATCCAGCACTCACGCCATGTAAACGTTTACCGCATGCCGCATTCGTTGCGGCGCAGCAACGAAAGTGTCACGAACTCGTTGACATCGTTGTCAGCGCGGTTACAGACTCCGCCCCAATCGCCGCCCCCGATCCCGGGGCCGGCCCCACCTGCAGCAGGAGCCCGCGTGACCGCCAGCCACCCCGCCCCCTCGCATGTCCTGTCCCGCGTCGCGCCCTCGTTCCTGGCCGCCGACGTCGGTGGCACCCATGTGCGCGTGGCCCGGGTCCAGGCCAGCGGTGATGCCGCCCATCCGGTGCAGGTGCTGGAATACCGCAAGTACCGCAACGCCGACCATGCCGGCCTCAGCGCAATCCTGTCCGACTTCCTCGGCGAGGGCCCGCGGCCCACGCATTGCGTGGTCGCCAGCGCCGGCTACGCCCGCGAGGACGGCACGGTGATCACCGCCAACCTGCCGTGGCCGCTGTCGGCACGCCAGGTGGAGGCCGATGTCGGCCTGCAGCGGGTCTACATCGTCAACGACTTCGAAGCGGTGGCCTATGCCGCCGCACAGGTGGACGCCAGCGGCGTGCTGCACCTGTGCGGGCCGGACACCGCCGCGCGTGGCCCGACCCTGGTGGTCGGTCCCGGCACCGGCCTCGGCGCCGCGCTGTGGATCCCCACTGCGCACGGCCCGGTGGTGCTTCCCACCGAAGCCGGCCAGCCGACCCTGGCCGCCAGCACCGAACTGGAAATGGCGATCGTCCGCCACATGCAGCGCGACCGCGCGCACGTGTCGATCGAGCATGCGATCTCCGGCCCGGGCCTGATGAACCTGTACCGTGCGGTGTGCGCGCTGCAGGGGCAGGCACCGACGCTGGCCAGCCCCGATGCGGTCACCGCCGCGGCCATGGCCGATACCGATGCGCATGCGCGCCAGGCGCTGGATGTGTTCTGCGGCCTGCTCGGCAGCACCATCGGCGACATGGCCCTGTTCTATGGTGCCCACGGTGGCGTCTACCTGGCCGGCGGCATCCTGCCGCAGATCCGCGAATACCTGCACGCCAGCACGTTCGTCGAACGCTACCTGCAGAAGGGGCCGATGGGCGAAGCGCTGGCACGCATCCCGGTGAAGGTCGTCGAGCACGGCCAGCTGGGCGTGGTCGGCGCTGCCAGCTGGTACCTGCAGCAGTCGGCCGCCTGACACCGCAACAGGCTTCAACGCAATCGCAGCACGCTGTACGTGGCACGCCAACGCACGGGACTTCGCCGCCGCCCCGCGCCTGTCTTCGCAACCGTAATCGAACACCGCCGCCGGCATCCAATCGAGTGATGAGGAGAGACATCATGAACACCCGCAAGACCCTGCTTTCGGCCGCCATCGTCAGCTGCATCGTCTTCAGTGCGCACGCGCAGCAGGCCGCCCCGACCGCCACCGACCTGGACACCGTGACTGTCACGGGCATCCGTGGTTCGATGGAGAAGTCGCTGGATACCAAGCGCGAAGCCAATGCGCGCGTGGAAGTGGTCACCGCCGAGGACGTGGGCAAGCTGCCGGCGCACAACGTCGCTGACACCCTGCAGCGCCTGCCGGGCGTCAACATCAGTTCGTCCAGCGCCGATGAAGGCGGCTTCGATGAAGCCGACCGTGTCAGCCTGCGCGGCACCAGCCCGAGCCTGACCCAGACCCTGATCAACGGCCACACCGTCGGCTCGGCCGACTGGTTCGTGCTCAGCCAGGGCAACAACGTCGGCCGCAGCGTCAGCTACTCGCTGCTGCCGTCGGAACTGGTCAGCTCGGTGGAAGTGAACAAGTCCTCGCAGGCTAAGCTGCAGGACGGCGGCACCACCGGTACCGTCAACATCATCACCCGCAAGCCGCTGGAATTCTCCAAGCAGTTCACCGCTGAAGGCTCGATCGGCATGGTCCGTTCGGACCAGGCCAAGTCGAACGACCCGCAGTACTCGGCACTGTTCAACTACAAGAACGACGAAGGCACCTTCGGCGTGATGGTGCAGGGCTTCAGCCAGAAGCGCGAACTGCGCCGTGAAGCGCAGGAAATCCCGGGTGGCTTCTTCAAGATCGGCGCGGACGATCCGGTCGCCAAGACCAATCCGGACCTGATCGGCGTCAACGTCCCGGGCCTGCTGGGTTCGACCTTGTTCGAACAGACCCGTGAGCGCAAGGGTGGCCTGGTCTCGCTGCAGTTCAAGCCGAGCGACAGCCTCACCCTGGGCCTGAATGGTTTCAGCTCCGAGCTGAAGGCGAACAACTACAACCGCAACTTCATGATGTTCGGCAACAGCTTCGCCAAGTCGCAGGCGCCGGATCCGGGCTATGTGGTCAAGGACGGCGTGCTGACCAACGCCAACTACAAGGGCGTGCCGGGCACCAACTATGCGGTGTACGACATGATCTACCGCGAGTCGAAGGCCA
Source organism: Stenotrophomonas sp. S4 (assembly GCF_054187805.2). Classification (NCBI taxonomy): domain Bacteria; kingdom Pseudomonadati; phylum Pseudomonadota; class Gammaproteobacteria; order Lysobacterales; family Lysobacteraceae; genus Stenotrophomonas; species Stenotrophomonas sp. S4. The sequence continues at coordinate 4,035,126 of NZ_CM196188.1, forward strand.
AGTCGAGCTATGTCACCTTCGATGCCGACTGGCAGATCAGCGACAGCCTGACCGCCAAGTTCCAGGCCGGCAGCACCAAGGGCACCGGCGAGACGCCGCGCCAGTACATCGCCGAGGTCACCCTGGCCAACGGCGGCGGCGCCAGCTGGGCCACCCACGGCAATGGCTCGCCGATCGACTGGAATGTCGGCGGCGACCTCTCGCCCAACGGCGTGACCAGCTTCGGCACCTGGGGCAACCAGCAGGTCACGGCTGAAGACAAGGAGAAGTGGGCCACGCTCGACTTCAACCAGTACTTCAATGATGGCGGCGTGCTGAGCTCGATCGACTTCGGCCTGCGTTTCGCCGACCACAAGCGCGAAGCGCTGTCGCCGGAAGGTGCAACCCCGGGTGACATCTGGAGCGCGCTGAAGAACGGTGCCACGGCCAACTATCCGAGTGGCTTTGCCGGTGACATCGGCGGCACCTTCCCGCGCAACCTCTGGTACTTCACCCCGGGCGCGCTGAAGGACGCGGTGACCAACAACTCCACCTGGCTGGCCGGCAATGATGGCCCGACCGGTCGCCATAACTATGGCGCCGAGTGGAAGGTGAAGGAGAAGAACTTCGCCGGCTACGTGCAGGCCAACTTCCGCGGCGACTGGTGGAGCGGCAACGTCGGCCTGCGCTACGTCAACATCAAGCAGGACATCGACACCTACAACGCCGTCAGCAAGGCCGCCGACGCCGATGTCAGCAGCCTGTTCGGCATGTGGGAGCGCCTGGCCTTCCAGAACAAGCGCAACCGTGTACTGCCCAGCGCCAACATCAAGTTCGACCTGGATGACTCGCTGGTGCTGCGCGTCGCCGCCTCGCAGACCCAGACCCTGCCGGACTACTCGGCACTGGGTGCCTCCTCGTACGGTTCGGACCTGAACCGCACCGGCGGCGGTGGCAATCCGAACCTCAAGCCGACCCTGTCGACCAATCTGGATGCCAACCTGGAGTGGTACTTCATGCCGCGCGGCCTGCTGTCGGTGGGCGCGTACCACATGAACCTGAAGGACTACATCGCCTTCGACGTGGTCTCGCGCCAGCTGTACAGCGAACTGACCAACCAGCTTGAGACCTACCAGATCTCCACTCCGATCAATGCCGACGGCAAGGTCACCGGCGTGGAAGTGGCCTACGAACAGCCGATCGGCGAGTACTTCGGCGTCAATGCAAACTACACCTACGCCAACGGCACCACCTCGCACACCTGGTCGGACGGCTCGCACAACCTGCTGGGCACCTCGAAGAACACCTACAACGTGGGTGCCTACTTCGAGAACGAGCGCTTTGGCGCCCGCGTCAGCTATACCCGCCGTTCCTCGTTCCTGATCAGCCTGTCGGGCACCAACCCGTACTACCAGGATGACTTCGGCACGCTGTCGGCTTCGCTGAGCTACAAGGCCACCGACTGGCTGAGCATCACCCTGGATGGCCTGAACCTCAACAACCCGACCTACAAGTACTACCAGACCGCGGCCATCCCGACCTCGTTCTACAGCAACGGTCGCCAGTACTACCTCAACTTCCGCTTCAAGTACTGATCCAGCGGCGGCAACATCGCCGAGTCGTGCACGCACGCCGGGCCTGGGTCATTCCGGGCCCGGCGTTTTTCATGTATAGCGTTCATCGCACCGTTCCAAGGAGTCGTTCCGATGGTCAAGCCTTCCCGCGCCCGGATGCGCAGCGCACTGCTGCTGGGCAGCCTGCTCGCGATGTTGCCGGCACTGCCGGCACTCGCCGCCGATCCCACGCCGGCTGCTGAAGCACCGGGTCCGCAGCTGCGTGCCGGCAGCCTGATGCTGATTCCCGCTCCGGCCACGGTGCGGCCCGGCCAGGGCAGCGGCATCACCGTGCGCGCCGATACCGTGCTGCAGGCCGAAGGCGAAGCCGCGCAGCGCGTCGCCAGCCAGTTCGCCGATCTACTGGCCCGCAGCGGTGGCCCGCGACTGGCACTGGCCAAGGGCAAGGCCGCAGCCAAGACCGGCAGCATCCGCTTCCAGATCGTCCCGACCTTCCGCGACAGCGGCGAAGGCTATACGCTGGAAAGCACCGCGCAGGGCGTGCTGGTGCAGGCCGGCAACGAAACCGGCCTGTTCTATGGCGCGACCACGCTCGCCCAGCTCGCTACCGGCGGCGGTAACGGAGTGCTGCCAGCGGTGCAGATCCAGGATGCGCCACGCTTCAGCTGGCGCGGTTTCATGCTCGACTCGGCACGGCATTTCCAGAGCCTGGACGAGATCAAGCGCGTGCTCGACGCAATGGCCGCGCACAAGCTCAATACCTTCCACTGGCACCTCACCGATGACCAGGGCTGGCGCATGGAGATCAAGCGCTACCCGAAGCTGACCGAAGTGGGCAGCTGCCGCCTGCCGGCCGGCGACGGCGGCATCGATCCGGCCAGCGGCCAGGAGCATCCGTACTGCGGCTTCTACACGCAGGACCACATCCGCGAAGTGATCGCCTATGCCGCGAAGCTGCATATCCAGGTGATTCCGGAAATCGATGTGCCGGGGCACGCGACCGCAGCGATCGCCGCGTATCCGGAACTGGGTTCGATCAATACCCCGCTGAAGCCGATCAGCGAATGGGGCGTGTTCCCGAACCTGTTCAACGTGGAAGACAGCACCCTCACCTTCCTCGAGAACGTGCTGGAGGAAGTGATCGAACTGTTCCCGGCCAGGTACGTGCACGTGGGTGGCGACGAGGCGGTCAAGGACCAGTGGGAAGCCTCGAAGCAGGTACAGCAGCGCATGCGTGCACTGGGCATCAAGGATGAGATGGCCATGCAGAGCCACATCATCAAGCGCCTGGAGACGTTCCTGGAGGAACACGACCGGCGCCTGATCGGCTGGGATGAAATCCTCGAAGGCGGTCTGCCGCCACAGGCCACGGTGATGTCGTGGCAGGGCACCGAAGGTGGCCTGGCTGCGGCCAGTGCCGGGCATGACGTGATCATGTCGCCGGTCGGCTACCTGTACCTGGACTACCTGCAGACGGCCTCACCGAACGAACCGCCGGGCCGTCCGACCCAGGTCAATCTCGGCAAGCTCTACAACTTCGAGCCGGTGCCGGCCGAACTGGCCGCCGACAAGCGCGGGCACATCCTCGGCCTGCAGGCCAACATGTTCACCGAACACACGCGCAGCTATGCACGCCTGCAGCACAACCTGTTCCCGCGCCTGGCCGCCGTGGCCGAGACCGGCTGGAGCACGCCGGAACACCGCGATTTCCGCGATTTCCTCGCACGCCTGCCGGCGCAGCTGCAGCGCTACCGTGCCTGGGGCCTGGCCTATGCGCAGACCCCGTTCGAAGTAGGCGTGGACTACACCGATGATCGCGCGAAGAACACCGTGACCGTTTCGCTGGCCAATCCGCTGGGTTATGAAGTGCGCTACAGCACCGATGGCCAGCCGGTGACCGCGCAGTCGCCGCTGTACCAGCAGCCGCTGACGGCGCAGCTGCCCGCGACCGTGCGGGCCGCCGCGTTCTACCAGGGCCAGATGCTGGCCGCGAAGCCGACGGTCGCAGACTTCACTGCGCAATCGCTGCTCAGCCGCCGCAGTGATGAACTGCTCAGCTGCGTAGGCAAGAAGGGGCTGGTGCTGCGCCTGGAAGACGATGGCCCACGCGAGGGCGCCCGTGCGGTGTTCAACGTGGACATCTTCCAGCCGTGCTGGCGCTGGCCGCAGGTGCAGCTGGACGGCATCGGCAGCGTGGAAGTGCGTGCAGGTCGCATCCCGTACTACTTCCAGCTGGCCCACGACGAGCCCAAGCGTCGCTTCGAGAAGGCCAAGCGCGCGCATGGCGAGATGCTGGTGCGTCGCGGCGACTGCAGCGGCAAGGTGCTGGCCGAAGTGCCGCTGCCTGCAAAGCCGGATGCCGATGGCTTCGTGACCCTGCGTGCGACGCTGCCGAAGGGCACCCAGGGCACCAGTGACCTGTGCATCAACTTCACCGGCGATACGCGCCCGGCGATGTGGGTGCTGGATGAGGTCACGCTGGGGAAATGACGGCAGGTCTGTCCTGGTGGGTGCCGACCTTGGTCGGCACCCCGGGCAGTTCATCCACGCATGGCGTGGATCTACTGAAATTCCATCCACGCGCGGCGTGGATCTACTGACTCCATCCACGCGCGGCGTGGATCTACCGGTAGGTGCCAACCTTGGTTGGCACGCCTTTACCCGCGCCAGCGCAGCAGCAGGTCGCGCAGCGGCGTCAATGCCGTGGCCATGCCGGCCAGCACGCCGATCGTGTTGGCCAGCGCATCCATCGGGTCAGCAGTGCGGTTGCTGGTCAGCGCGCCCTGCGCGAACTCAATGCCGATCCCCATCAGCACCAGGCCCACGCCCACCCACAGCAGCGGACGTCCGCGCCGGAACAGCTGCACCGCGCTGCCGGCGAGGATGAAATAGGCGAGGAAGTGCTCGCCCTTGTCGCTGTTTTCCGGCAGCGGAATCGGTGGCGGTGGGATCAGGCAGACCACGATCACCAGCAGCACCGCCGTCGCCCACAGTGTGGTCCACAACCGCGGCCGCCGCAGCGGCTTGATCACCGGCAACGCGTGGCTCACAGGCGCCAGCTCAGGTCACCCAGCTCGAAGGCCGGTTCGAAATCGACGCCACGCTGCAGGCCGATCGCCTGGAAGCGCTCGCCCATCTCGGTCGGCAGGGTCAGCTTCTTCACCTGGTCGCGCAGCTGGATGCGGCCGACCTCGTCGGTGCGTTCCTCGGCCAGCAGCAGCACCTGGTCCAGGCCGTTGCCGAGCAGGAAACTGGCCTGGCTGCAGTAGCCGGCCAGTTCAAAACCTCCGTGCGCGCCGGCCTCGGCCATCGCGGTGAAATCCACCGACGCGGTGATGTCCTGCAGGCCCGGCCAACGATGCACGTCGTTATGCACGTGATGGCGGTAGAACGCGCGCACGGTGCCATCGTCGCGGTCGTGCTGGTAGAACTCGCCGCGGTTGTAGCCGTAATCGACGAACAGCATCGCGCCGCGCTGCAGGCCGCCAGCCACCGCCTGCAGCCAGTACGGCAGCTGCGGCAGCACCTCGGAACGGTAGCCCTCGGCGAAGGGCTTTTCCAGGTAACGCTCGATATGGCGCACCGCACCGTTGAGCAGGATGTCGGCCGGCTGCGCACCCCGGATGAAGTTGCCCTCGGCGTCCAGCTCGACGGTTTCCTCGTAGACCTCGCCGTCCCGGATCAGGAAGCGCGGGGTCGGCAGCGCGTCGATCACCTCGTTGGCGAACACCACACCTTCCCAGTCCTCTTCGAACGGCCGGTCGACCCAGTCCACGCGTGCGGCCAGCTCGGCCGGCAGGTTCTGCTGCAGGCGCTGCTGCTGGCGCTCGCGCAGGTCGGCGCTGGGTTCCAGGATCGCGTAGCGCGACGGCAGCGCGTCCAGCTCGGCCAGGCGCAGCAGTACCGCCTCGGCGAAGGCGCCGGTACCGCCGCCCAGTTCCAGCATGCGCGCCTGCGCACCCAGCTGGGCGAACACCGGCGCCAGCGCATTGGCCACACTGCCGGCGAACAGGCTGCCGAGCTCGGGCGCGGTGGTGAAGTCACCACTGCCACCAAACTTGCTGGCGCCGGCGCTGTAATAGCCCCAGCCGGGGGTGTACAGGCACAGCTCCATGAAGCGGGAGAACGGCATCGCCCCGCCCTGGGCAAGGATTTCGGCGCGCAGGGCGGCGGCCAGCTGGTCGCTGTGGGCCAGGGCATCGGCTTCGGGCAGGGGGAAGGTGGGCTGCATGGCGTCTTCGAATGCGGTGACAATGGTGCACAGGATAGCCGAGCCTTGGAGGACCCTCGATGAGCGACACCCACCCCGTGGTCCTGATCACCGGCAGCGCGCGCCGGATCGGTGCGGCCATTGCCCGCCAGTTCCACGCCTGCGGCTGGTCGGTGGTGCTGCATGCCAACACCTCCAGCGCCGAGCTGCAGCAGGCCGCGTTCGATTTCGACAACGTGCGCCCCGGCAGCGTGCTGGCCCTGCAGGCCGACCTGCGTGACGCCGACGCCCTGGCCGACCTGGTGGAACAGGCCGTCACCCATTTCGGCCGGCTGGATGCGCTGGTCAACAACGCCTCCAACTTCTTCCCCACCCCGCTCGGCCAGGTCACCGCCGAAGCGATGGACGAGCTGTATGCGGTCAATGCACGCGCGCCGCTGCTGCTGTCACAGGCGGCGGCGCCCTACCTGCGCCGCCAGCAGGGCTGCATCGTCAACCTGACCGACCTGCACGGCACCGACCCGATGCGCGACCACATCGCCTACACCATGGCCAAGGCCGCGCTGGAGATGGCCACCCGCTCGCTGGCGCTGGAGCTGGCGCCGAAGGTGCGGGTCAATGCGGTGGCGCCCGGTGCGATCCTGTGGCCGGAACAGGGCAAGGATGATTTCGCCCGCGAAGCGCTGCTGGCGCGCACGCCTTTGGCGCGGATCGGTACTGTCGAGGAGATTGCCGAAGCGGTTTACTGGCTGGTGGCCGAAGCCAGCTTCGTCACTGGCCATACCCTGCGCGTGGATGGCGGGCGTACAGTCAGTTGAAATGTTGCCGGGATCCACAATGGGGTCAGATCCCTTTTCCCGCCGGGAAAAGGGATCTGACCCCGTCACCCACCATCATTCCAGGTCCACCACCTCGAACGCCTCGCCAAACTGTCTGTGCGCACGCCACAGCGTGGCCAGGTCCTGCCCGCTGACCGGGTCGATGAAGCCCGGCGCGATGTCGGCCAGCGGCTTCAGCACGAAGGCATGCTTCAGCTCCGGGCGCGGAATGCGCAGGTGGCCGGGGCCTTCCACCACCAGGTCGCCGTAGAACACCACGTCGATGTCCAGGGTCCGGTCGGAGAAGCGTGGCCCGCTGCGATCGCGGCCGTGCGCGTCTTCCAGCGCATGCAGCCAGTCGTCCAGTTCCTGCAGCGGCAGGTCGGTCTCGATCGCCACTGCATTGTTGAGGAAGGCCGGGCCATCGAAGCCGACCGCGGCGGTACGGTAGGCGGGCGACACCTGCAGCGCGCCGAAGCGCTCGCGCAGGGCCGCCACCGCGGCGTGGAGGTAGCGACGGGGCTGGACGTTGCTGCCCAGGCTCAGGAGCACGGTGGTCATGCGGTTCAGGTGACGGCACTTGGGGGGCGTGGACATGCCGTCGTCACGGCGGCCTGCCTACAATCCGGGACGCACATGATAGGGCACCGACATGACCTATTGCGTTGGAATCGAGGTGGACGAAGGCCTGGTCTTCGCTGCCGACACCCGGACCAATGCCTCGCTGGACGATGTGCGCGTGCACCGCAAGCTGCACGTGTTCGAGTATCCCGGCCAGGCAGCCTACGTGCTGATGGCGGCTGGCAACCTGGCCACCACCCAGCTGCTGGTGTCGCGCCTGGGGCGCGATGCCGACGAACGGCGCGCGCCCAACCTGCGCGACATGGCCCACCTGTTCGAAGCCGCCGAGTACGTCGGCCAGCTGCTGGTGGACAGCCAGGTGCACAGCAACCACAGCGAACATGGCCACGATGGGGTCAACACCCAGGCCACGCTGATCTTCGGCGGCCAGATCGCCGGCGAGCGCCCCGGGCTGTACATGATCTATCCGCTCGGCAACGCCATCGCCGCCTCGCCGGAGACGCCGTACCTGCAGATCGGTGAATCCAAGTACGGCAAGCCGATCCTCGACCGCATCCTCAGCCCGGCCACGCACCTGGAAGATGCGGCGCGCACCGCCATCGTCTCGTTGGACTCCACCATCCGTTCCAACCTGTCGGTGGGCCTGCCGATCGACCTCGCGCTGCTGCGCGACGGTGAACTGCGCATCGGCCAGCAGCTGCGGCTGGGCGCGGATTCAGCGCTGTATGCGGACATCCACCAGAACTGGTCACGGCGGCTGGAACAGGCGGTGGACGCCCTGCCGCGCTTTCCGTGGGAAACCGCCGAACGGTAGTGCCGGCCGCTGGCCGGCAACCGCAGTGATCCCACCGCACGCGGATGCCGGCCAGCGGCCGGCACTACCGCGGCATCAGCCCAGCGCTTCGGCCACTGCGCGAAACACCTGCTGCATCTGCAGCGGCTTGCGCAGCACATGCACCTCAACACCGGCAGGGAACGCGTCGGCGGGCACCGCTATCGCCGCATCCTCCAGCACCAGCGCCGGACCGCGATAGCCCAGCGTGGCCATCTCGCCCAGCAGCTGGCTGGCCGGCAGCAGCTTGGAACCGGCATCGGCGATCACCAGTGCCGGCAACGCCTCCTGCTGCATCCAGCGCAGCGCTGCCGGGCCATCGGAGGCCAGTTGCAGCTGATACCCCTGGCTGGACAGCGCATTGCCAAGCAGCGACAGGCGCGTGGCCTCGCCATCGACCACCAGGATCGACTGGCCACTGCCCAGGGCCACCAGTTGCTCGATCGGCTCACTGCCGTCGCTGGCTTCGTGCATCGGCAAGCGCAGTTCGAAGCAGGTGCCCTGCCCCGGCTGGCTGCTGACATGGATGCTGCCGCCGGCACCTTCGACGATGCGCTTGCAGGAAATCAGGCCCAGGCCGGTGCCATCGGCCTTGGTGGTGAAGAACGGATTGAACAGGTGCGACAGCGTGTCCGCATCCATGCCGATGCCTTCATCGGCCACGCAGATCTGCATCCAGTCCACGCCATCGCGCTCGCCGGCATGGCTGGCGGTCAGGCTCAGGCGGCCACCGTTGGGCATCGCCTGGATCGCGTTGAGCGCCAGGTTCAACATCACCTGCTGCAGCTCGGTGTAGTTGGCGTCGACCACCAGGCCTTCGTCCTGCACCTGCAGTTCCAGGCGCACGGCATCGGGCACGTTGCTGCGCAACAGCAGTGCCACCGCATCGAACAGGCCATCGATCTCGATGCGCTCGCTCGGCTTGCGCGAACCGCGCACGAACGACAGCATCGATTCGGCCATCTCGTGGCCACGGCGGCCGCACTCGGCGATGACGTCGGCCAGGTGGTGCAGCTGCGGATCGTCGGTGCGCGCCTTCAGCAGGTCCGGCATGATCAGCAACGGCTGCAGGATGTTGCGCAGGTCGTGGCTGAGGCCGGCGGCAAGCAGCGACAGGCTTTCCAGGCGCTGCGCGCGCATCAGTTCGGTTTCCACCCGTGCACGCTCCACCGCGCTGCGTGCATCGCGGATCGCACGCGCCACCGCCGACGGCAGACGCGCCGGCAGATGCTTGATGATGTAGTCATTGGCGCCCTTCTGCAGCGCCGCCACCGCGTTCTCCTCACCCATGGTGCCGGAGACGAAGATGAAGGGCACTTCCGGTGAGGTCTCGCGCACGATGCGCAGCGCGTCATCACCGGAGAACCCCGGCATGCTCAGGTCGGACAGCACGATGTCCGGCTGGAACGCAGCCAGTGCCTGGCGCAGTTCCGCCTCACTCTCGACACGCTCGAAGCGGGCTTCCAGGCCCGCGTCGAGCATCTGTTCGGACATCAGCTCGGCATCTTCCGGTGAGTCTTCCACCAGCAGGATGCGCAGCGCCCCCAGGGCGGGACCGGTCAGGGGCATGGGCTCACTCGAGTTCCGGTGCCTGGTTGATCAACGCCCAGAACTTGCCCAGGGTCTGCACCGCGCCGAAGAACTGGTCCACGTCCACCGGCTTGACCACGTAGGCGTTCACGCCCATGTCCCAGCTGCGGGCCAGATCGCTTTCCTCGCGCGAGGACGACAGGATCACCACCGGCAGGCGCTTGAGTTCTTCGTGCTCACGGATCTGCCGCAGCACTTCCAGGCCATCCATGCGCGGCATCTTGATGTCCAGCAGCAGCACCGCCGGCAGGCCTTCCTCGCGATTGGCGAAGGCGCCGCGGCGCAGCAGGTAGTCCATCACTTCCACGCCGTCTTCGACGTGCACGATGGGATTGGCCAGACGCGCCTCTTCCAGGGCGTCGATCGCCATTTCGGCATCAGCCGGGCTGTCTTCGGCGAGAAGAATGGTGCGCAGAGTGGTCATGCAGAAGGCCCTTGTTTGTCCGCGTCGATCGCGGGAGGCAGATAGAAGTGGAAGGTGGCGCCGACGTCCGGTTCAGCCTCGGCCCAGATACGGCCGCCATGACGGGTCAGCACGCGACGCACGCTGGCCAGGCCGATGCCGGTACCCGGGTAGTCACTGGCCTTGTGCAGGCGTTGGAACACACCAAACAGCTTGCCGGCGTAGGCCATGTCAAAGCCTGCACCATTGTCGCTGACCGTGAACTGATGGCCGCCATCGGGCTGCGGCTGGTAATCCACGCGGATCTTCGCCGGCTCGCGGTTGCCCGAGTACTTCACCGCGTTGCCGAGCAGGTTCAGCCAGACTTGGCGGATCATGTTCTCATCGCCCACCACGATCGGCAGCGGCGCGATGCTCCACTCCACGTGGTGCGCATGGCCGCTGTTCTCTGCTTCGGCCTGCAGGTTGGAATCGAGCATGGCGCGGGTATCGGCCACCAGCGACTGCATGTCCACCGCCTGCTGGCGCATCGCCGCGCGGCCCAGCCGCGAGTAGACCAGCAGGTCGTCGATCAGCGCCGCCATGCGCCGGGCCGAACTGGAGATCACTTCCAGGTAATGGCGGCTCTTGTCATCGGCGGCCTCGCCGAGGTGGCGCGACAGCTTGTCGGAGAATCCGGCCACGTGGCGAAGCGGCGCACGCAGGTCATGCGAAACCGAGTAGCTGAAGGCCTCCAGCTCGCGGTTGACCTCGGATACCTGCGCAACCTTGCCTTCCAGCTGGCGGTTCAGCTCTTCCACGCGCAGCTGCACTGCGCGCTGCATGGTGACGTCGCTGATGGTCAGCAGCACCACTTCGTCGTCGGTGTCGGGCAACGGCATGCGCCGCGCGTTGAGCAGCATGTAGCGCACCATGCCGTCGGCGGTGCGCTGCTCGTGCTCGAAGTCCCAGAGTTCGCGACCGCGCGACAGCACGTCAGCCAGGCGCTGCCGGACCACCGGGTCCTGCCAGGCGTTGTCGCCCACGGTTTCCAGCAGCAGGCCGTCGGCACGTTCGTCCTGCAGGCCGTACAGCTCAGCGAATGCCGGGTTGTGCAGCTGCACGCGCAGGTCGCGGTCGAGCAGCACGATCGGTTCGCGCACGGTCTGCAGCACCGACGCCGCGCGTGCAGCCGAGCGCAGCGATTGCCGCTCCGCATGCAGGCGGCGGCCGATCTGCCGCTGCAGCAGCCACAGCACCAGGCCGAGCAGCGCCAGCTGGATCACCAGCGAACTCCACGACACCAGTTCAGTCTGCTTGCGCTGGCGCGCGGCCTGCTCGGCGCGCAGCGCCAGCAGCTTCTGCTCGCTGGCCTGCAGCTCTTCCACCAGGCCCCGGATCGGGTAACGCGTGCTCAGGTCCTGCACCAGCTCACGCTGATCGCTGTTCGGTTCGGACCGGGCCAGCTCGCGGGCCACGGCCAAGCGACCGTCCAGCATCGATTCGATGCGGCCAATGCGGATCAGCTGATCCGGATTGTCGCGGGTCATCCGGCCCAGTTCGGCCAGGCGCCCGGGGATCTCGTTGGCCTTGGCCATGCGCTCGCGCAGGCCGGGGGCATCCACGCCCTTGGACAGGGTCAATGCCGCCGATTCGACATCGCGCACGTCGGCCTGCAGCTGTTGCAGCGCCACGCCAACGGCCTGGGTATGGTTGACCCAGGCCATCGCCTGTTCGCTGTCCTGCTGCAGTTTGCGCAGGGTCAACCACGGCACCACGATGATCGCGGCAGCGGCCAGCGCCAGGGCCGGCAACCGCCAGCGGTCCCAGATGTCGTCACTGAAAACCAGCGCCATAGTTCCTCGTCAGCACAGCCGCGAAGCGTGGTCCGGGGCGAGCCCGGCTGCGGCGGAACCGGCAATATAGCGCAGGCGGTCACAACTCTGGAGTTTCCAGCGGCGTTGCCTGAACGGGTTCGGAATCCGATGCTGTAGCGCCGAGCCCACGCTCGGCGCTACACAGCAGCGGGCGCCCCATGCCGGGGCGCCCACCGGGGTCAGCGCTTGGCAGCGGCGCTGACCTTCAATGCGGCGGCATCGACGCGGGTCACGCCCTTGATGCCCTTGGCGGTGGTGACCGCCTTGTCCTTCTCGGCCTGGGTGGCCACGGCACCGCTCAGGCTGACCACGCCATTCACGGTTTCCACCTTGATTTCAGTGCCCGGAACGTTGCTGCTGGCCAGCAGATCGGCCTTCACCTTGGTGGTGATCCAGGTATCGGTCACCGGCTCGTTGGAGTCATGGCGATCGGCATGGGTCGTCGGATGGGTGCTGGCCGGCGGGCTCTTCGCGGCCGGATCCTTGGCGAATGCAGCCGAGGAGGACAGCGCCAGGCCCAGGGTCAGGGCGGAAGCAATCAGCGTGCGGGTGGTATTGCTCATCGTGTCGTACTCCTTCGGGATGTGCTGCCAGTCTGGACAAGCCGCCGTAGAGCAGGCGTGGCGTTGCGGTCATGCCGCCGTGAATCGAAACGTTTCCAACGGCAACGGTTCAGTTTTGGACGGCCAGCACCCGTCGTTTACCCTGCCCTTCCCACTGCCGGAGCCCTGCCATGCGCCCCGACCTGCAACTGGCCCTGATCGGCTACGGCCTCGCCGGCCGCGTCTTCCATGCGCCACTGATCCAGCACACGCCCGGGCTGGTGCTGCACAGCATCGTCAGTTCGCAACGCGACACCCTGCTGCGCGCGTTCAGCGACGTGCACGTGCGCGCCACGCCGCAGGAGGTGTTCGACGATCCAGCAGTGGATGCGGTGGTGATCGCCACACCGAACGAACAGCACGCGCCGCTGGCGATCGCCGCGCTGGCGGCGGGCAAGCACGTGCTGGTCGACAAGCCGTTCGCGCTGGATGTGGCCGAAGCGGAAACGGTGCTGGCTGCGGCGCGCGATGCCGGACGCATCGCGACCGTGTTCCAGAACCGGCGCTTCGATGCCGACTTCCTCACGCTGCAGGCGCTGCTGGGCGAAGGCACACTCGGTGACGTGGCCGAGTGCCATGCACACTTCGACCGTTACCGCCCGCAGGTGCGCGACCGCTGGCGCGAGCAGGACGGGCCGGGTAGTGGCCTGTGGTACGACCTCGGCCCGCACCTGCTCGACCAGATGCTGGTGCTGTTCGGCTGGCCCGAGGCGATCGATGCCGATCTGGCCGTGCAGCGCGAAGGCGGCAGCGGCATCGATTACTTCCACGCGGTACTGCACTACCCGCGGCATCGCGCGATCGTGCATGCCGGTTCGCTGGTAGCGGCGCCCACGCCGCACTTCGCAGTGCATGGCCGCGATGGCAGCTGGATCAAGCACGGACTGGATGTGCAGGAAGCGCAGCTGCGCCGTGGCGTGGCACCGGGCGCGCCGGGCTGGGGCATTGATCCGCGGCATGGCGAGCTGCTGCGCTGCGACGCCGAGGACAACGTGCAGCGCACGACGGTCGACAACCTGCCGGGCGACTACCGGCGGTTGTATGCGCAGTTCGCGGCGGCGATGCACGGCGATGGCGAAGCCACGGTCAGCCCGGTGCAGGCGCTGCAGCTGATGCGGTTGCTGCAGGCCGGCATGGACAGCGCGCGCGAAGGGCGGCGGGTGCAGTTGGGATGACCGGCAGGGCTGCGCCCTGCACCTGCCGAATCGACGGCAACGTCAACGTCAAAAGCAAGCTGTCCGTGAGATGGCGGGGTGGGTCCGGTTGCGGGGGACGCCGTAAATACGTCCCTGTAGGCTCGGTCGCGCCTTGCTCGTGTGCGCTGTCCTGCGCACACGGCAAGACCGGGGTTGGGCGTCCTGCCCAACCCGCCCGAGGCATGCCTCGGGCCCATGGCGCTCACGTCCCCGCAACCGGACCCACCCCGCCTTCGACAGATTCCCGCGCCCGACGGTAGGTGTCGACCTTGGTCGACACATCCACGCCATGCACGGATGACGTGGCAACGATCGGAGAAGGCTTTTGTAGAGTCGAGCCATGCTCGACTGGCTGCATGGGGTCAGAGCCCTTTCCTGCGGAAAGGGATCCGACCCCGGCTTAGTGCTTACGACTTCTTGATGGCGTGGCCGCCGAATTCATTGCGCATCGCCGACAGCAGGCGATCGGTGAACGAATTCGATTCACGCGAACGCAGGCGTTCGAGCAGCGACAGCGTGATCACCGGCGCCGGCACGTCCAGCGCGATGGCTTCGGCGACGGTCCAGCGGCCTTCACCGGAGTCTTCCACGTACGGTGCGATGCCATCCAGCGAGGGATTGCGCTTGAGGGCTTCGGTGCTCAGGTCCAGCAGCCAGGAACGCACCACGCTGCCGTGGCGCCACACCTCGGCCACCTGCGCCAGGTCCAGCTCCATCTCCTGCTTGCGCTCCATCAGCGCGAAACCTTCGGCATAGGCCTGCATCATTCCGTACTCGATGCCGTTGTGGACCATCTTGGTGAAGTGGCCGGCGCCGGACGGGCCGACACGCGCCCAGCCGCGGTCTTCGGCCGGGGCCAGCGTGCGCAGCAGCGGTGCGATCTGCTCCACCACGGACGCTTCGCCACCGACCATCAGGCTGTAGCCTTCCTGCAGGCCCCACACGCCACCGCTGGTGCCGCAGTCGACGTAGCCCAGGTCGTCCTCGGACAGCGCCTTGGCGCGGCGGATCGAGTCCTGGTAGTTGGAGTTGCCGCCGTCGATGACGATGTCCCCCTCGGCCAGGTGTGGGGTCAGCTGGCCCAGCGTCTGGTCGACGGTTTCGCCGGCCGGCACCATCAGCCACACCACGCGCGGTACCGGCAGCGCGGCCACGGCGGCGGCCAGCGAATCAACCACCTCCAGGCCGGCCTCCGCGGCGCGCTGGCGGGCGCCTTCGCCCGGGTCGTAGCCGACCACGCGGTGGCCGCCGCGATGCAGGCGCTGGGCCATGTTGGCGCCCATGCGGCCGAGGCCGATCATTGCAATGTCCATTGTTTCACCTTCAGTTGGGGTCTAGGGTCAGGCTGCCTGGCCTGCCGGTAGCCGCGCAGTGGCGCAGCTGCGCCTCGCGCCAACGCCGGTAGAGCGTGGTATGCAGATTGTGCACCGCCAGGTCGATCGAAAACGGCGTGCGCGGATTACGATCGAGCAGGCGGGCGATGTGGTAGCCGATGGGACGTATACCGCGCGGATGCACATAGATCACGAACTGCTGGTAGAACGGATCGTCCAGCAGCTGGTCCATGCGTGCCAGCGTGTCGTGGTAGCGCGGCGCCAGCCGTGCGCGCAGGTGTGGATCGCGGTCGAACAGCAGGCGCTCGAAGTAGCGCTGGCCGATGCGCGGGATGTCCTGCGCCAGTTTCCACAGCTCGGCATTGCGCTGGTCGTACCAGGCCAGGCCGCCGTGCAGCTGCAACGCCTGCGCAGCACCCTCGCCCACCTCGACCACCACGAAGTTCTCGGCCTGGTTGCTCAGGTCGTCCAGCATGCCCTTGTCGTACACATGTTCGATGAAACCGGGCACGCCGACGAACGCCTGCCGCCCCATCGCCGACGTGCGCACCGCCTTGCCGTCGGCGAAGAAATCGCCAGCATGCGCGCCGAGCAGGATGCTGTCGGTATCGTGCAGCGCGAGGAAGGTGCCGATCGACAGTTCATCCGCTGCGAACTCCGTATCGAACGCGGTATCGCCATACAGCTCGCGCTGGGTGGCCAGCTGCGCGACCTGGCGGCCGACACCGCATTCGGCACGCACGCTACCGCTGTAGAACGCCTGCAGCGCATGGCTGTTGCCCGCACTGGGCACGAAGCCGCGACCAAAACTGCGCGTACGCTGCCAGCCTTGTGCCGGCGCGCCACCCAGACCAAAGCCGATCCAGCCCAGCTGCGGGCCGGAGAAACGGAACGTGGCATTGCCCTGCAATGCCGAGGTCGCGCGCCGCGTGGCCGCCCCCAGCTCGAAGGCATAGGCACAGACCGTGGCAGGGTCTTCCAGCAGCTGCTGCAGCAGTGCCTGTCGTTCGCCCGCAGGCAGATCCGTCGGCCAGCGTACGCGCAGATCACCCGCTGCCTGCGCCGCGGCGAGCGAGGCACGCGTACACACCGGCCCCTTGAGTACCTGCGGCGCACGGAGATCCGCGTCTTCGAAGCGCCACCCCAGCCGCTGCAGCAGGCCCTGCGCACAGTCCAGGGATGACGCCGTGGCGCCCCACGCTGGCACCAGCAGCAGGGCCATACCCAGCCACTTGCCGCGCACGCTCAGCCCTGGTCCGTGACCGCCGGTGCGGGCTCCGGCGCCGCTGCCGGCGATGGCGATGGCGATGGCGCAGATTTGCCCGCCGCAGCCGGCAGGTACTGCTCCAGGCGCTGGAAGAAGCGACGATAGAACTCGGCGTCGGTGACCGTGCTGCTGGCCACCTTCACCAGCGAGTCGTCGTTGCTGCCGAACGGCAGCGACACCGAGCCCAGCGCGCCCACACCGACACTGGCCGAAGTCGGGCTCTTCTTCAGCGCGTAGCGATCCTGCACTGCGCTGACGAACACCAGCGTCTGGCTGCCACGCGGGGCGCAGGAGATCCGTAGCACCAGCTGCTCATGGTCATCCTCGCGCGGCTGGAAATTCTTGTTGCCCTCCACCTGTGCATCATCGGAACGTGCGATGGCATAGCCCTGGCTGAGCAGGGTGCGGCGCGCCGCCTCGCAGGCGTCGCCCGGGCGCCCATCGACCGTGCGCGAGAAGGTATCGCCGGAATCGAAGGATTCGCGCAGCACGGTGCTGTCGGCGGCACGGCCCCCACAGGCCGAGAGGATCAGGGCGCTGGTAAGCGCCACGGCAGCGCTGGAAAGACGGGAGGCCCGCATGGGTACTCCTGCGAGAACGGAAGCACCAAGGGTAGTCCCGCCCCCGTGTGCGGCAGGTCGACATGCCCCCCCACGTTGCTCCCGGTTCATGCACGAAAAAGGGGACGGAGGGGATTAAGTCGTTTGTGGCAGTTCGCTCGCCGGGCATGGCCCGGCGCTACCGTGAACGAGGTCCCCAAACAGAAAGGGGCCGGCAATGCCGGCCCCTCGGGTATCACATGCCGTCTCCGGCTCAGTCCGCCCAACGCCCCGCGCCGGTGGACTGCGGCAGCACCTGTGCGGACAGCGGGCGGTCGTTGGCCAGCAGGTTCACCGCGTCGGCGAGGATCGAGGCCGACTCGCGCAGCAGCGGGTCCGGGCGCTTTTCCGCCGCCTTCTCGCGCGCGGCATCCTTCACGATGTCACGCTCGTTGCCGGTCAGGCCATCGTCGCTGCTGTCGTCGGCCAGCGGGTCCAGGGCCAGGCCCAGTTCCTTGCGCTGCACCTGGCGCTCCTTGCGCTGGGCGTCCTGGCGCTCGCGCTCGGCGCGACGGGTCGCTTCGTTCAACGAGATGTACTTCTTCGCCGCTTCAGTGCGGAACTGCTGCACGTCCTCGTTCCACCACTGGAATTCCTTGTCAGTGGCGATACGCGCGTCGTGACGGGTCTCCAGCTTCGGCAGCAGCGGCGCGAAGTTGCCGTACTGGGTGTGCGGC
The DNA here is from genome assembly GCF_054187805.2 of Stenotrophomonas sp. S4. NCBI lineage: Bacteria > Pseudomonadati > Pseudomonadota > Gammaproteobacteria > Lysobacterales > Lysobacteraceae > Stenotrophomonas > Stenotrophomonas sp. S4. The sequence continues at coordinate 4,052,645 of NZ_CM196188.1, forward strand.
ACGGCGGCGATGCGGGTCCACGGCAGCGCGTTGTCGTAGGTGCTTTCGCCGAATTCGGTGGCATCGACGCTGGCCGGGAAGGCCAGGTCCGGCACTACCCCCTTGTGCTGGGTGCTGCTGCCGCTGATGCGGAAGAACTGGGCGATGGTCAGCTTGACCTGGCCGAAGCGCTGGGTCTCGCCGCTCGGCCAACGGTCGAGGTCGACGATGTTCTGCACCGTGCCCTTGCCGAAGCTGGTTTCACCGATCACCAGGCCACGACCGTAGTCCTGGATGGCACCGGCGAAGATCTCCGAGGCCGAGGCCGAACCACGGTTGATCAGCACCGCCAGCGGGCCGTCCCACGCCACACCCTGGTTGCGGTCGCTGTTGACGGTGACGCGGCCACCGGACTCGCGCACCTGCACCACCGGGCCCTGCTCGATGAACAGGCCGGTCAGTTCGATCGCTTCATCCAGCGAACCACCGCCGTTGTTGCGCAGGTCCAGCACCACGCCGTCCAGCTTGTCGTTCTTGAAACCGGCCAGCAGCTTGGCCACGTCGCGGGTGGCCGAGGCATAGTCGGCGGCATTGCGGCGGCGGCCTTCGAAGTCCTGGTAGAAGGTCGGCAGCTTGATCACGCCGATCTTCCGTGCCGGCTCGCCGTTGGCGGCCGGAATGGTCATGGTCTCGCCCTTGGCGGCCTGTTCGGCCAGGCGCACCTTCTGCCGGGTCAGCACCAGGGTGTGGTGCTTGCCGTCGGCACCTTCGGCAGCTGGAATGAATTCCAGCTTGACCTGGGTGTCCTTGGCGCCGCGGATCTTGGCCACGACATCGTCGATGCGCCAGCCGATCACATCCTCGACCAGGCCGGACTTGCCCTGGCCAACGCCGACGATGCGGTCACCCGGCTTCAGCGTGCCGTCCACTGCGGCCGGACCGCCGGCGATGATCTCGCGGATCACCACCACATCGTCCTGGCGCTGCAGCTGCGCACCGATACCTTCCAGCGACAGCGACATCGCCTGGTTGAAGTTCTCGGCGGTGCGCGGGGTGAAGTAATCGGTGTGCGGATCAACCGCGCTGGTGTACGAGTTCATGAAGAACTGGAAGACGTCTTCGCCCTTCAGTTCGTTGACCGACTTCTCCAGCGTCGCGTAGCGCTTGTCCAGCGTCTTGCGGATGTCGTCCGGCTTCTTGCCGGCCAGCTTCAGGCGCAGCCAGTCGTTCTTCACCGACTTGCGCCACAGCTCATCCAGCTCGGCACTGCTGGCCGCCCACGGCACCTTCTTGCGGTCGTATTCGAAGCGCTCGTCGGTGGTGAAGTCCGGTTCCTGCTTGAGCAGCTTGCGCGCATAGGCCACGCGCTCGCCGACGCGCTGCTTGTAGACCGCGAACACCTGGAACGCCGGCTCCAGCTCGCCGCCACGGATGGCCGAGGAGATATTGGCTTCGAACGGCGCGAAGCGCGCCACGTCGGCCTGGGTGAAGTACTGCTTGCCGCCGTCCAGGGTCTCCAGATAGCGCTTGAACACGTCCTTGGAGGTGGCCTCGTCCAGCGCACGCGGGCGGTAGGCGTAACGGCTGTCGGACAACAGGCCGTACACCAGCTTGGAGGTGGTCACCTGATCGGCGGTGGCCGCCGCGGGCAATGCGGGCGAGTCGGCCTTGGCCGCCAGCGCCAGCGGCGCGACCAGCGCCAGGGCCATCAGGAATGCGGGGGCTTTGAATTTCATTGACGTGCTCGAAGGCGCCTTGCCAAGGGGGAGACTGCAGGGTGTTCAGACACCACGACAGTGCCGAAAGTTGCCGGGTTTGTCACCCGGCCGCGCTCGGTGGAAAACCAGCCTAGCGGGGCCGGTGTAGCAAATTGTGAATGCAGGCAAAGGCGTGCGGACCAACGGTCCGCACCCACCATGCTGGTGGTGGCACCCATTGGCAGCGCCGGGCCGTGGCCCGGCGGCAACCGCTTACCGGACGCCCGCGCCCTTGGCTTGCACGTCGGCGTGGTACGACGAGCGCACCATCGGGCCGGAGGCCACGTGGCTGAAGCCCAGCTCGTAGCCGTAGTCTTCCAGCGCCTTGTAGTCCTCGGGGGTCCAGTACTTCAGTACCGGGTGGTGGTGCGCGGTCGGCTGCAGGTACTGGCCGATGGTGATCATGTCCACGTCATGCGCGCGCAGGTCGCGCATGGTGGCCTTGATCTGTTCGAACTCTTCGCCCAGGCCCAGCATGATGCCGCTCTTGGTCGGCACGTCCGGGTGCTGCGCCTTGAAGTTCTTCAGCAGGTTCAGCGACCACTGGTAGTCCGCACCCGGGCGCACGTTGCGGTACAGGTCCGGCACGGTCTCGATGTTGTGGTTGAACACGTCCGGCGGGTTCTGCGCCAGGATCTCCAGCGCGCGCTCCATGCGGCCCTTGCCACGGAAGTCCGGGGTCAGCACTTCGATGCGGGTACCCGGCGACTTCGCGCGGATGGCGGTGATGCAGTCGACGAAGTGCTGGGCACCGCCATCGCGCAGGTCATCGCGGTCGACGCTGGTCACCACCACGTACTTCAGGCCCATGTCGGCCACGGTCTGGCCGAGGCTGGCCGGCTCGTTGGCATCCGGCGGCTTCGGGCGGCCGTGGGCCACGTCGCAGAACGAGCAGCGGCGGGTGCAGACCTCGCCGAGGATCATGAAGGTGGCGGTGCCATGGCCGAAGCACTCGTGGATGTTCGGGCAGCTGGCTTCCTCGCACACCGTCACGAGGCGGTTCTCGCGCAGCTTGGCCTTCAGGTTCTGCACGGCATTGCCCGAGGGAATGCGCACGCGGATCCAGGACGGCTTGCGCAGCACCGGCGCGTCGGCGAACTGCACCGGCGAACGGTTGATCTTGTCACCGCCCAGCTGCTTGACCCCGGCCTGCAACGGCGCGGCGGACGGAGAGTCGCCCTGCACGATCTGCAGGGGAATGGAACGGGCGGTGGTTTCAGTCATGGCAGTTCCGGGGGGCGGTCAGGCGGCCGCAGAAAGATCGGGCAGTTCCGGCGTGTGCTGCAGCAGCAGGCCGAACTGGCGGGCCAGGTGGTCCAGCAGCACCGGCTTGACGGCATCCATCCCGGAGGGGCCGCCCAAGTCTACCACCGAGGTCACCTGCAACCCTTGATAGCCACAGGGGTTGATGCGGTGGAAGGGTTCCAGGTCCATGGCCACGTTGAAGGCCAGGCCATGGAAGGTGCAGCCGCGGCGCACGCGGATGCCGAGCGCGGCGATCTTAGCGCCACCGACGTAGACGCCCGGGGCGCCCTCGCGGCGTTCGGCGCCGATGTTCCACTCGGCCAGGGTATCGATGAGCGCCTGCTCGATGCGGCACACGTAGTCGCGCACGCCGATGCCCAGCCGCGGCAGGCGCAGCAATGGATAGACCACGATCTGGCCGGGGCCGTGATAGGTCACCTGGCCGCCACGGTCCACGTGCAGCACGGGGATATCGCCCGGCGCCAGCACATGCTCATCCTTGCCGGCCTGGCCCAGGGTGAACACCGGATCGTGCTCGACTACCCACAGCTCGTCGGCGTCGGCGTCGCTGCGCTGGTCGGTGAAGCGCTGCATGGCGCGCCACACCGGTTCATAGGCCTGGCGGCCGAGGTCACGGACCACCGCCGGACGCGGCGCGCGGTCTTCCGGGGCGGCTTCGGCCGGGCAGCTGTCGGCTACAGCGTCCACTTCACTTCCGGGTGGTCGCGCAGTGCCTGGTGCGCCAGGTCGTACTGCTCGCGGCTCTCGGCCTTGAACACGATACGGACGGACACGTACTTGCCGTTGGACGAATGCTTCCAGCTGATGCGTTCGTTCACCACATCGATGCCGGCAGCCAGCAGCAGACGGGGAAGCTCATGCTCCAGGCCGCGGTTGGCCGGGCCCATGGCGCTGAGCTCGAACTGGCCGGGGAACTGGAAGCCGTGGTCGGGGTTGTCGGACTTGATTTCCATGGCCCCATTATCGGGCCGCAGGGCGACAAACCCAAGAGTATTCATCAACGTCAAAGACGGCACGGGCGGCCTGCTGCGTTGCAGACGGCCCCGGCGCCCGGGCCGAAGGCCCAACCGCAGCTGACTGCAATCCCCCGCTGCGGCCGGGCCACAGCACCCCCAGGGCGAGCTGCGGCGCCTGCGTGGAACGGTACCGGCGCCTGATCGGGTAACAAATTGTGTCCGTCGGACAATGTTGTTTTCGGAACAGACAAGTGATCCCAACGCGCTCGTTCCGACGCGCGGGCGCGAGTACCGTGGCGTTGCAGAAAACGACAGAAAACCGCCCCCTTCCCCATGAGCATTCCATCCATGCGTAGTGTCGCAGCCCTCGGGCTGGCCGGCCTGCTGGCCGCTACCCTTCCCCTTGCCGCCCAGGCGGCCGAACAGTGTGGCCCGGACGCCATGCGCGACCACCCGCCGCAGATCAATTTCCGCGTCGACAACGACCTGTTCGGTGGCCGCCACCAGGACCAGGGCTACACCAACGGCGCGCAGCTGACCCTGGTCTCGCCGAACCTGGTCGACTACACCGACGACCCCTGCCTGCCGCGCATGGCGCGCTGGGTGAACCAGTACCTGGAAGGGCTGCACCCCGGCAGGTTCGAACAGCAGAACATGATCTTCAGCATCGGCCAGGGCATCTTCACCCCGACCGACCCGGCCCGCCGCGATCTGATCAAGGATGACCGCCCGTATGCCGGCGTGCTGATCGCCAGCTTCGGCTTCAACGCGCGCAGCGGCGACCGCCTGCAGACCACCCAGCTGACGCTGGGCGTGGTCGGTCCGTGGGCTCAGGGCAAGCAGGTGCAGGACGCGGTGCACAACCTCCTGGGCGACAAGAAGTTCGAGGGCTGGGACAACCAGCTGCACAACGAACCGGTGTTCATGCTGACCCACGAGCGCATGCGCCGCTGGCCGGCCGATGCCAGCGTCAATGCCGGCGGCTGGGGCTGGGATGCGATCAGCCACTACGGTGGTGCGATCGGCAACCTGGAAACCAAGGCCAATGCCGGTGGCGAAGTGCGTTTCGGCTGGAAGCTGCCCGATGATTTCGGCAGCACACCGTTGCGTCCGGCCGGCGAGAACACGGCACCGACCCGTGGTGGTCGTCCCAACGGCTGGTCATGGCACCTGTTCGTGACCACCGACGCGGCGTGGATGATCCGCGACATCACCCTGGACGGCAACACGTTCCGCAGCAGCCACAGTGTGGACAAGCGCCACGTGGTGGCCCAGGGCGGCTACGGCATCGCGGTGATGCGTGGGCGCTGGAAATTCGCAGTCGCGCGTTACCACAGCACCCGCGAATTCGATGGCCAGCGCCAGTCGCCGGTGTTCGGCAGCTTCACCATCAGCCGCTCGCTGTAAGCGAGGGGCTGAGGTAGTGCCGGCCGCTGGCCGGCTGTTGGCACATCCGGATGGGTTCATGGGGTGCCGGCCAGCGGCCGGCACTACCCACATCCGGATGGGTTCATGGGGAGCCGGCCAGCGGCCGGCACTACCCCCATCCGGCAGGATTCATGCGCAAGCGGCATCCCGAAACAGAAAAGGCCGGCATTCGCCGGCCTTTCCGTTCACCACGCCGGGGCGTGGATCATTCCGATTCCCACCACATCCAGAAGCTGTCCCACAGGCGCTTGAAGAAGCCGGCCTGCTCGACGGCGGCCACGGCCACCAGCGGTGCCTCGGCGATGACCTTGCCATCCAGGGTGACCTTCACGGTGCCGATCTGCTGGCCGGCGGTGAACGGTGCTTCCAGGGTCTTGGGCACGTCGATGCTCGGCTTCAGGTCGTTGTAGCGGCCGCGCGGCACGCTCACCAGCATCGGCTGGGCCACGCCCAGCTGCACCTTGTCGGTGGTGCCCTTCCAGACCTTGTGCTCGGCCACGGCCTTGCCCGGTTCGTACAGGCGGTGGGTCTCGAAGAAGCGGAAGCCCCAGTTCAGCAGGGCCAGGCTGTCATCGGCACGCTGCTTCTCCGACGAACCACCCAGCACCACGGCGATCAGGCGCTGGTCGCCACGCTGGGCCGAGCTCATCAGGCAGTAGCCGGCTTCGGAAGTGTGGCCGGTCTTGATGCCGTCCACGCTGCCATCGCGCCACAACAGCAGGTTGCGGTTCGGCTGCTTGATGTTGCCGACCTGGAATTCCTTGATCTTGTTGTACGCGTAGGTTTCCGGGTAATCACGCACCATTGCGCGGCCCAGCAGCGCCAGGTCGTAGGCGGTGCTGTGGTGGCCCTGTGCGGTCAGGCCATGGGCGTTGACGAAGTGCGAGTCCTTCATGCCGATCTTGGCGGCGTAGCTGTTCATCAGCGACGCAAAGGCTTCTTCGCTGCCGGCCACGTGCTCGGCCAGGGCGATCGCGGCGTCATTGCCGGACTGGATCGCCATGCCCTTTTCCATGTCTTCCAGGCGTGCGGTCTGGTTGACCGGGAAGCCGCTGTAGCTGCCATCGGTGCCGGCGCCACCCTCGCGCCAGGCGCGCTCGCTCATCATCACCTGGTCATCCGCACGGACCTTGCCGTTCTTGACCTCGGCGGCGATCACGTAGGACGTCATCACCTTGGTGATGCTGGCCGGGGCCAGCTGCTCGTGGATGTTCTCGCCAGCCAGCACCTGGCCGGTGGCGTAATCCATCAGGACCCAGGCCTTGGACACGCTCGGCGCCGGGGCCGGCGGAGTGGCGACGGTGGCCGGGGCAGCAGCGGCGGCGGCAGGCGCCGGCGTGGCCGGGGTCGGCAGCGGCGTCTGGGCGGAAGCCAGGCCCACCACCAGGGTGGCGGCCAGGGCGGTGGCGGCGGAACGGAAATTCATTGGACAGCAGGCTCCAGGGGACGGCCGGGAATGGAGGGTGGAACGTAACGGCCATTGTAAGGCCGGGGGAGCATGGGCCGGCAGCACCGGCCCGGGCGGATCAATCCTTGACGATCTGCGGCGAACCCAGGCCCAGACCGGCGATGCGGCCGACAAGTTCCGCAGCACTGGCATGGTCGTTGGCGGGAACGCGCAGGCGGAACAGCGTGCGGCCACCGGCGGCGATGTCGCTGATGGTCGCACCGACGATGCCGGCGGCATTGAGCTGGCCCATCGCGCGGTTGGCGTTGTCTCGGCTGGAGAAGCTGGCGACCTGCACCATCACCGCGCCCACCACCTGCTGCGACAGGCTGGGTGCCGCCGGCGTAGCGGCGACGGTGCGCACCGGTGCCGGCGCGACGGCGCGCGGCGCAGCGCTGGCGACTGCAACCGGTGCCGGTGCAGTGCTGCGCACCAGCGGCGCACTCGGCGGCAGGCTGCTGACCGCCACATCTGGCACGGTGCTGGCCACACCCTGGGTGGTAGCCGGCTGGCCACGCGCCGGCATGCCATCGGCCGGCAGACCCTTGACCAGGCGATCGATATCGCTGTCGGCGGTTGCGCGCGCGGTCGGTGCCGGGCGCGCACTGGCCACCGCGGCTGCCGCTTCGGCGGCACGACGCTCGCGGCGCGACGGCTTCTGCGCCAGCAGGTTGCTCTCGCCCGGCTGCAGCGCGCGCACTTCGACGTTGCCGGTGCCGCGCTGGGTGATGCCCAGGCGCACCGCGGCGGCATAACTGAGATCGACCACGCGGCCATCGTGGAACGGGCCGCGATCGTTGACGCGCACGATCACCGACTCGCCGTTGTCGAGGTTGGTCACGCGGGCGAAGCTGGGCAGCGGCAGCGTCTTGTGCGCGGCGGTGAACTGGTACATGTCGTAGACCTCGCGGTTGGAGGTCAGGCGACCATGGAACTTGGCGCCGTAGTACGACGCGGTGCCGCGCTCGACATAGTCATGGGTATCGTCGAGCACCTTGTACGACTTGCCCAGCACCACGTACGGCGACTTGTTGCCGATCGCCGAGCGCTCCTCGGCGGTCACTTCCGGCTCGGGAATGCAGGCCACGTTGGGAATGTAATCCGGCGTGCTGTCGCGCACGCCCGGCTTGTACAGGCCACCGGCGGTGTAGTTGCCGCGGGTACTCAGGTCTTCCTTGGCCGCCGCGTACGGCGACCCTTCCGGACAGTGTGCCGGGCGCGAGCCGCGCCCCTGCACCAGGGTGCCACCCGACTTGCCACCATGGCCGGCCGTGGCCGGCTTCTTCGGCGCGCTGCTGCAGGCAGCCAACGCGAGGACAATCAAGCCTGGGACCAGCCATCTGATGTTCATGCCGGGGGCAGCTCCTGTCCGGCGATGGCCTGGGACAACTGGAACACGGCCATCGCGTACATCTTCGAGAGGTTGTAGCGGGTGATCGCGTAGTAGTTCTGGAAGCCCAGCCAGTACTGCTTGCCGGTGCTGCCTTCAAGCGTGATCGGGGTGGCGGTGGCGCCCGGCTGCACCGACGCGCTCGGCTGGTAGCCGCGCTGCGCCAGGTCGGCCATCGACCAGGTCGGCATCCATTCGGTCGGATTGAACTCCTCGCGTCCCGGCGCCAGCGTGGCCGGCACGGCCACCTGTCCGCCACGCACCCAGCCGCCCTTCTTCACGAAGTAGTTGGCGATGGACGAGAACACGTCGTCGTAGCTGGTGAACAGGTCGCGGCGGCCATCACCGTTTCCGTCCACGGCGTAATCCAGATAGCTGGACGGCATGAACTGGCCCATGCCCATCGCGCCGGCATAGCTGCCCTTGAGCGTGGTGATGTCCAGGTTCTCTTCGCGGCCCAGCTCGAACAGCTTGGCCAGCTCATCGCGGAAGAACAGCTCGCGGCGCACTTCGCGTTCCAGCTTGGCCGGGTCGCCGCTGCGCGGGTAATAGAACGCCAGCGTGTACAGCGCATCGAGCACGCGATGGCTGCCAGCATTCTTGCCGTAGCTGGTTTCCACGCCGATGATCGCCACGATCACTTCGGCCGGCACGCCGGTGCGCTGCTGCACGCGATCCAGTTCGGCACGGTGCTGGGCCAGGAACGCGCGGCCGCCATCGATGCGCGCCTTGCTGATGAACATCGGCCGGTATTCGTTCCACGGCTTCACCCGCTCGGCCGGGCGCGACATCGCGGCGATGATCGGCTGGCGCACCTGCGCCTGGTCGAGCACGCTGCTGATCTGCTCCGGCTTCAGGCCATAGCGCTTGGCGGTATCGGCAATGAAGCGGGCCCGCGCGACCTCGAACGGCACCGGAGTCAGATCGACCGGCGGCGCGGTGGCAGCGGTGGCTTCGGGCGCAGCCTCGGCCGGGCCATGGGCCTTGGCGGCGGGTTGGCGCGGCGTACTGCTGGCCTGGGGCGAAGACGGTGGGGACTTCGGCTGGGTCGCACAGGCGACCAGGCCGAGGGTGAGCATGCAGGCCAGAGTGCGTCGAATCATCGTCGCAGGTTAGCAGGTCATGGATGAATTAAAACCCCTAACACCATGAATCACAACGATTTGCCCGTGTTCAGCGGGAAATGTGAAGACGTCGTGATCACCCTGCCCCATTCAGATAGAGGTTGCCGGTTGCGTCCCCATCCCCGCAGACGCAACCGGCGACCGGATCCGGTCGGTACCTGCGCGGCTGCCGCTCCCCAGTGGCAGTACCCCGCGCTCCCTGTACCCGTTGGATCAGTACTGCTTCCCGCCCGACGCCCCCTCGCGCTGCATCGATTGACGGCGCGCCGTGCCGAACGGGCCGCCATTGTGCAGGCCGATTACGACAAGTCCATTGATCAAGATCAACGCGCTGTAAAAGTGTGAACCAGCTAACATTTTTTCTGGAAATTGGTCAGAGCGCGTGCTGCTGTGCGTCGTTGTGAGAACGATTCCACAACGGGCATTGCGCAGAGTCAGGAAGTTTCCAGCCAACGGCGCAGCCCCTCGTGGGTGGAATTGGTCGCTGAAAGCCGGATTGCTGAGGGCTGGCCGGGTAGATGGGCTGCGCAGGGGCGTGAGCCGCATGGATGCGGCGACCGAGCTTACATGGACGTACTTGCAGCGTCCCCTGCGCAGCCCATCTACCCGGCCCCACCCATGAACTGCTTTGCGCGACCACCCACGAGGGGCTGCGCCGTTGGCTGGAAACCCTATCCCCCGTGCACGGGCCGGTGCCCGCGTACCGCCATCACCAACCCGATGCCGGCCAGCAACGAGACCGCCGACGTCCCGCCGTAGCTGATCAGCGGCATCGGAATGCCCACCACCGGCAGCAGGCCGGAGATCATTCCACCGTTCACCAGCACGTAGACGAAGAACGCCAGCCCCAGGCTGCCGGCCAGCAACCGCGCATGCGTATCGCGCGCGTGCACTGCAATCCACAGGCAACGCCCGACCACGAACAGGTACAGCGCAAACAGCGTCGCCACGCCGATCCAGCCGAACTCCTCGGCCAGCACCGAAAACGCGAAGTCGGTGGTGTACTCGGGCAGGAAATCCAGCGTGGCCTGGGTGCCCTGCCCCCAGCCACGCCCCTCCCAGCCACCGGAACCGATCGCGATGCGCGACTGCAGGATGTTCCAGCCGGTGCCGAGCGGGTCTGCCGCCGGGTCGAGGAAAGTCAGCACGCGATCCTTCTGGTACTGCCGCAACAGACCGAACCAGGCCAGGGGTGCAGCCACCGCCAGCCCTGCCGCACCCGTCGCCACCCAGCCCCAGTGCAGTCCAGCCAGCAACAACGCAAACACGCCGCTGGCGGTGACCAAGGTGGCGGTGCCGAGATTGGGCTGCATCAGGATCAATACCGCCGGCACGCCGATCAGCACTGCGGCGGTCAGTACCGTGCGCGGCGACGGCGGCAGCGGTTGCCGGTGCAGGTACCACGCCATCATCAACGGCAGGCTCAGCTTGAGCAGCTCGGACGGCTGCAGGTAGAACACGCCCAGGTTGAGCCAGCGCTGCCCGTACTTGCCGGTGCCGATCACGTACACCGCCATCAGCGGCAACATCGACAGCGCATACAACGCCGGTGTCCATGCACGCAGGCGCAGCAGCGACACGCGCGACAGCAGCCACATGGCCAGCAGCCCACCGGCAAAGCGCGCTGCCTGGCCACCCACCGGCCCGGACACGCTGTGCAGCACCGCCAGGCCCGCGCCCATCAGGATCAACAAGGCAGCCAGCAACGGCAGATCGATGGTGCGCACCACCTCACGGCAGCCGCCAAGCAGTCGTTTCCATTCCACGCTGGCCACGGTAGCAACGGGCGCTTGCGTGAAGCTGTCAGGACGCCCCTGCTCTCCGTAGCCGAGCTCTGGGGTCAGATCCCTTTTCCTGTGGGAAAAGGGATCTGACCCCGACGCCGGACTCAACCGTAGCCGCCATGCACCGGATTGTGGCTGCGCACCGCCATCACCAGGCCGAAACCGGCCAGCAGCGAGACCGCCGAGGTACCACCGTAGCTGATCAGCGGCATCGGCACGCCGACCACCGGCAGCAGCCCGGAAATCATCCCGCCATTCACCAGCACATAGACGAAGAACGCCAGGCCGGTGGCGCCGGCCAGCAGGCGTGAATAGGAATCGCGCGACTGGCTGGCGATCCACAGGCAGCGCCCGATCACCACCAGGTACAGCGCCAGCACGGTGGCCACGCCGATCCAGCCGAACTCCTCGCTCAGCACCGAGAACGCGAAGTCGGTGGTCTGTTCGGGAATGAAGTTCAGGTGCGACTGCGAGCCCTCGCCCCAGCCCTTGCCATCGAAGCCGCCGGAACCGATCGCGATCTTCGACTGGATGATGTTCCAGCCGGCACCCAGTGCATCCATCTCCGGGTCGAGGAACATCATGATGCGGTCCTTCTGGTACGGCCGCAGCAACCAGAACCAGGCCACCGGCGCGACCGCGGCCACGCCACCCACGCCCAGGCCGACCCACCACCACGGCAGGCCCGCCAGCAGCAGTACGAACACGCCGCTGGCGGCAATCAGCACGCCGGTACCGAAGTCCGGCTGCAGCATCACCAGGCCGGTGGGCACGCCGATGATGACCAGCGCGGTCAGCACGGTGCTGAAGCGCGGCGGCAGCGGCATCTTGTGCAGGTACCACGCCACCATCATCGGCAGGCTGACCTTCAGCAGTTCGGCCGGCTGCAGGTAGAAGAACTTCAGGTCCAGCCACTGCCGGCCATATTTACCGGTGCCCAGCACGAACACCGCCAGCAACGGGATCATCGAGATCGCGTAGATCATCGGCGTGGCCGAGCGGATGCGCAGGATCGGCACCCGCGAGATGCCCCACAGTGCGGCCATGCCCACCGCGAAACGCGCGCCCTGCGCCATCACCAGGCTGTCGCCACCGGCACTCTTCAAGGTCGCCAGGCCGATCACCATCAGCGCGCCCAGGGCCAGGCACAGCACCCAGTCCAGCGTGCTGAAGAAGCGGCGCAGCATGTCGCCGGCCCAGCGCAGGAACACTCTCATCGTGCTGGCTCCGCAGGGGTCGGGCGCGGCGTGGCAGGCAGCGCGGCGGCGGCCGGCGTACCCGGCTGCGGTGCGGGTGCAGGTTCCGGCGCAGGCACGCCGACCAGCACCGGATGTTCTCCCAGCTGCGCCGCGGCGAGGTCGCCAGCCTGGCGCGCGCCGGCGTCTTCGTTGTCGAACGCGGTGGCGCCGATGGCGGTGGTGCCGCGCTCGCTGTCCAGCGGCTGCATGCCTTCGGGCATCTTGCCCAGCAGGTAGGCGTCGAACACCTTGCGGGCGATCGGCGCGGCCGCCGAACCACCGTAGCCACCGCCTTCCACGGCCACCGCGATCGCGATGACCGGATTGTCCGCCGGCGCGAAGCCGACGAACAGCGCGCGGTGGCGCAGGTGCATCGGCAAGCTCTTCGGATTCACGGCGGCGGTGCCCTTGCGGCTGATGACCTGCGCGGTACCGGTCTTGCCGGCCATCACGTACGGCGCACCCACCGCCACGCGCCAGCCACTGCCGCCGGGCCGCATGGTCGCCATCATGCCCTCGCGCACGGCCTGCACGTTGTTGGGGTTGGGGCTGACCGGCTTGCTCTCGCCAGCCGGCATCGCCGACCAGTCGCTGTCGAAACCGTCGCGCTGCTGGATCACCAGGTGCGGGGTGCGCAGCTGGCCGTCAGCCAGTGCGCTGACGCCGCGCGCCAGCTGCAGCGGGGTGACCTTCCAGTCGCCCTGGCCGATGCTGATGTTGACCGTATCGCCGGGGTACCAGGCTTCCTTGCGGCTCTTCCGCTTGTAGGCCGGCGACGGCAGGATGCCGCCGATCTCGCCGGTGAGGTCGATGCCGGTCGGCTGGCCGAAGCCGTAGTACTCCATGTAATGGTCGAAGCGCTCGATGCCCAGATCCAGCGCCAGCTTGTAGTAATAGGTGTTGACCGATTCGGCGATGGACTTGCGCAGGTCTGTCCAGCCGTGGCCGCCACGGTGGGCGTCACCCCAGCCGCGCGAGGTGCCCGGCAGGTAGAACATGCCGGTGGACAGCACCTTGTCTTCCGGGCGGCGCACGCCCGAATCGAGGCCGGCCAGGCCGATCAGCGGCTTCAGCGTGGAACCGGGGGCGACGCCACCGAGCACCAGGCGGTTGAACTGCGGCCGCGACGGGTTTTCGTTCAGCGCCTTGAAGTCGGCATGCGAGATGCCGTTGACGAACAGGTTGGGGTCGTAGGATGGCAGGCTGACCATCGCCAGCACTTCGCCGGTGCGCGGGTCCATCGCCACCGCCGAACCTTCCTGGTCGCCGAAGGCAGCCACCATGGCGCGCTGCAGGTCGGCGTCGATCGACAGCCGCAGGTCGGCGCCGGACTGCGCGGCGACGCGGCCGATGGTGCGGATCGCACGCCCCTGCACGTTGGTCTCGACCTGTTCGTAGCCGACCTTGCCGCGCAGCTGCTGCTCGTAATAGCGCTCCAGGCCGGACTTGCCGATGTGGGTCAGCGCAGCGTTGCCTTCGCCGAGGATCTCCAGGTCCTTGTCATCGACGCGGCCGACGTAGCCGATGATGTGCGCGAACAGATCGCCGTAGGGATAGCGGCGGGTCAGGTAGGGCTCCAGCTCGACGCCGGGGAAGCGCCAGCGGTCGACCGCGAAGCGCGCCATCTCCTCGTCGCTCATGCGCAGCTTCAGCGTGACCGGCAGGAACTTGCGGCGCGCCTTGCGCGACTTGTTGAACGCTTCCAGCTCTTCCGGGCTGATGTTGATGATCTTCGCCAACCCTTCCAGGGTGGCGTCCATGTCCTTGACCTTGTCCGGCGTCACGTCCAGGCGGAACGCCGGCACGTTCTCGGCCAGCAGGCGGCCGTTGCGGTCGTAGATCATGCCGCGCCCGGGCACCACCGGCCGCGGCTTGATGCGGTTGGCTTCCGAGCGCGTGGCGTAGACGTCGTGGTCCAGCACCTGCAGCTTGAAGTACCAGCCCCCCAGGCCCAGCAGGCAGACCAGCACGCCCAGGAAGCCCAGCGCCGCACGGCGGCGGAACTGTTCGGCTTCGGCGTGCGGGTTCTTGACCTGGCGGCGCGGGATCATGGCTCAGCGCCCGCGCTTGCCGAAGCGCACCGCGTCCAGCAGCACGAACACCAGCGGCCACAGGCCCATGCCCAGCAGCGGTGCCCACCAGTACGACCACGGCAGGGTCGGCTCATCCACCACGATGTGGACCAGCGCGCTGACGATGCGGTCGTTGAACAGCAGGCCGCCGATGGCCAGCATCTGCTGCGACATCGGGAAGAAGCGGATGCGGGCGCGGAAGCGCTGCAGGATGAAGGCCAGCATCACCAGCCGCAGCGCCTGTTCGCCCAGCACGCCGCCGTACAGCAGGTCGGCGACCACGCCGCTGGCGAAGGCGATGCCCAGGCCGACACGCTCGGGCGCCTCGATGACCCAGTACGCCAGCACCAGCGCCAGCCAGTACGGGCGTAGCGGCTGCAGCAGCGCCGGCAACGGCAGCAGGCCCAGCAGCAGCGCCACCACCAGGCTGGCCGGCAGCACCCACGGGTTGTCTCGCAGACGGCTCATCGCTGGGCCTCCGGCGTGGTCGGTTGCCGGCCAGCGGCCGGCACTACCGTGGAGCTGGCCGGGGGAGAGCCCCCCTCTTGTTGAGGGGGGCGCGCCGACGGCGCGGGGGTAAGGGAGGATGCGGGGACAACCGGCTTCGTCGAAGACGGAGCCGGTTGCCGGCCAGCGGCCGGCACTACCCGGGCCGACCCAGCATCGGGTGGAGAGCCCCCTTGTTGTTCAAGGGGGCGCGCCGAAGGCGGGGGGGCAAGGGAGGATGCGGGGGCAGCATTCCTCGTCACAGACGAGGATTGCTGCCGGCCAGCGGCCGGCACTACCGGAGCAGCAGGATCAAGCGAGGAGGCCGGGACCACCGTCGGCGTCGCAGACGGAGCCGGTGACCGGCCCACGGCCGGTGCAGGCGTTGCCGGGACGGGTGCCGGCGCGGTGGCGGCCGGTGTGGTTGCCGCAGGCACGGCTCCCGCCGGCGCGGCAGCGGCGCTGGCCGGGCCGCCCGGCGCGGTGGCTTCCAGTTGCAGGCGCAGTTCCGGCGGAATCCGGATCGCCGCGCCCGGGCGCAGCAACAGCACGTCGCGGCCGCGGTCGAGCTGGGCCGCCGGCTTCAGTTCGCCGACCAGGAAGGCATGGGTATCGTCCGGGCGCAGGCCGGTGATGGTGCCGACCGGGAAGCCGGCCGGGAAGCGCCCGCCGAGGCCGGAGGTGACGATCTCATCGCCCACTTCCACGCCGGCGCTGAGCGGAATGTCGCGCAGCTCCAGCTTGTCGCCGCGGCCGTAGACGATCAGGCGCACGCCGTTGCGGGCCACGGTGACCGGCACCGCGTGGTCGGGGTCGGTCAGCAGCAGCACGGTGGAGGTGCCGCCGGTGACGCTGATCACCTGCCCCATCAAGCCGCCGGCGTCGATCACCGCCTGGCCGACATGCACGCCCTCGCGGGTGCCGGCATCAAGCACCAGCCGCTGCTTCACCGGGTCCAGGTCGATGTCCAGGATCGGCGCCAGCTGCACGTCCAGGCCACTGCGCTCGGCCACGTTCAGCAGTTCGCGCAGCTGGGCGTTGTCCAGCGCGGCGGTCTGCAGGCGGGTCAGGCGCGCGTTGGCCAGCAGCAGCTGGTTGCGCAGTTCGCGGTTCTCGGTCACCAGCTGGGTGTGGCTGGCGGCGGAATCCTTGACCTGGTTGCCGAGCTTGCCGGGCAGGCCAGCCAGCGCCCATACCGGTTGCACCAGGCTGTTGGCCTGCTCGCGCAGGCGCGCCAGCCAGCCGGCCTGGTCGTCGAGCACGATCAGGGTGATGGCCAATGCGAGGTAAGCCAGCAACCTCAGGGGGCTGGCGGCATCACCGGATCGGGAGGCAACGGGAGGACCGGCGTAGGGCGGCACGGCAACGATTCAACTGGCAGAAGGCGGAAGGGAAACACGCGGGCGCCCCGCCGGTGCCGGCCCGCCATCGCGGCGGGCCGCACCCCGGAAGGGCGCGGCGGGCAGGAACGGCCGGGACGGCTTATTCCGGCGCAAAGAACTCGTTGCCGTGCATGTCCACCAGCTCCAGCGCACGGCCGCCACCGCGGGCCACGCAGGTCAGCGGATCGTCGGCCACCTGCACGTGCAGGCCGGTTTCCTCGGAGATCAGGCGGTCCAGGTCGCGCAGCAGAGCGCCACCACCGGTCAGCACGATGCCGCGCTCGGCGACGTCGGCGCACAGTTCCGGCGGGGTCTGCTCCAGCGCCAGCTTGACCGCGCTGACGATGCCCGACAGCGGCTCGTGCAGGGCTTCAAGCACCTCGTTGGAGCTGATCTTGATCATCTTCGGCACGCCCTCGGCGAGGTTGCGGCCGGAGATTTCCATCTCGATCACTTCCGCCTGCGGGTAGGCGCAGCCCAGCTCGACCTTGATGCGCTCGGCGGTGGCTTCACCGATCAGCATGCCGTGGTTGCGGCGCACGTAGTTGGTGATCGACTCGTCGAAGCGGTCGCCGCCGATGCGGACCGAGGCCGAATAGACGATGCCGTTGAGCGAGATCACCGCCACTTCGGTGGTGCCGCCGCCGATGTCGATGACCATCGAGCCACGGGCTTCGGTGACCGGCATGCCGGCACCGATCGCGGCGGCCATCGGCTCTTCGATCAGGAACACGTCACGGGCACCGGCTTCCTCGGCCGATTCCTTGATCGCGCGGCGCTCGACCTGGGTCGAGCCGGCCGGCACGCAGACCAGCACGCGCGGGCTCGGGCGCAGCACGCGCGACTTGTGCACCTTCTTGATGAAGTGCTTGAGCATCGCCTCGGTGTAGGTGAAGTCGGCGATGACGCCGTCCTTCATCGGGCGGATGGTGGTGATGTGGCCCGGGGTACGGCCCAGCATCTGCTTGGCTTCGGCGCCCACGGCTGCCACCGAGCGGGTGCCACCGATGGCACGGTCCTGGCGCACGGCCACGACCGACGGCTCGTTCAGCACGATCCCCTGCCCGCGCACGTAGATGAGGGTGTTAGCCGTGCCCAGGTCGATGGACAGGTCGTTGGAGAACATGCCACGGAGTTTCTTGAACATCTGAGGAAGGAGTCCTGAGGGGTGTCGTGCCCGCCGCGGGATGGCGAAAAAATGGGCAGAATTCGAGGCCGACAAGCCTAGCAACCCGCCTGCCGCCGAGCAAGGAAAAAACTAGCTGAACCCGCGTCTTCACAGGCTTTCGGCCTGATCGGGTCTCACCCGGTTCTGGCCCTGAGCGGCACCAGCGGGTAACCTTTGCGCCGTCGGGCGCCCAAGGGCGCCGTTTGCTTGCCCGCTGAACCGGGCCGGCCCACCCCAAAATTCACCGCATAGGCTTACATCGATGTCCGCTCTGATCTGTGGTTCTCTTGCCTTCGACACCATCATGGTGTTCCCGGACCAGTTCAAGAATCACATCCTGCCGGACAAGGTGCACATCCTGAACGTGTCCTTCCTGGTGCCGCGCATGCGCCGCGAGTTCGGCGGCTGCGCCGGCAACATCGCCTACAACCTGCACCTGCTGGGCGGCCAGCCGATCCCGATGGGCACCGTGGGTTCGGACTTCGGCCCGTACCGCGAATACTTCGACGGCCTGGGCATCGACCTGTCGCGCGTGCGCGTGATCGATGAGCTGTTCACCCCGCAGGCGTTCATCACCACCGATCACGACAACAACCAGATCACCGCCTTCCACCCGGGCGCGATGATGCGTTCCTACGAGAACCACGTGCGTGGCGTGCCGGGCGTGACCCTGGGCCTGGTCGGCCCGGACGGCCGCGAAGGCATGATCCAGAACGCGCAGGAATTCCACGAAGACGGCATTCCGTTCATCTTCGACCCGGGCCAGGCCATGCCGCTGTTCAACGGCCCGGAGCTGCGCGCCTTCATCGAGCAGGCCGACTACGTGGTGGTCAACGACTACGAGTCGAACCTGCTGCAGGAACGCACCGGCTGGGACGAGAAGGAGATCGTCAGCCGGGTGAAGGCCTACATCACCACCCGCGGCCCGAAGGGCGCGGTCATCCACACCCCGGAAAAGAGCTACGACATCCCGCCGGCACACGAGCGCCGTGTGGTCGACCCGACCGGCTGTGGCGACGCCTTCCGCGCCGGCCTGATCTACGGCATCCAGAAGGGCTACGACTGGCTGACCATCGGCCGCATGGGCAACCTGATGGGCGCGCTGAAGGTCGAGCACCCGGGCACGCAGAACCAGCGCTTCACCTTTGATGAGTTCAACGAGCAGTTCAAGCAGCAATTTGGCTACGCGCTTAGTGCGTAACCAGATTGCTCGCGCATTCCACCTTATCCCCGCGCCTTCGGCGCGCCCCCTTGAACAACAAGGGGGCTTTCCACCCGATGCGCTATCGGGAATGCTGTTGGTAGGTGTCGACCCTGGTCGACACTGTCGGCCAGCGGCCGGCACTACCCCTTCTGCTGCCAGGCGGCCAACAGGTCGCGGCAATCGGCGAAATGCCAGTCGGCACGGCCCGGCCACGGATTTTCCGGCAGGTTGACCAGCACGGTGTGGGTGCCCGCGGCGCGGCCACACTCGAGGTCGTAGGCGTGGTCACCGACCATCACCGCCTCCGACGCTGCGATGCCCCAATGCCGCAGGTGCTGCTGCAGCCCATCCGGTGAGGGCTTGGGCACGGCTTCATCGCGGCCGATGATGTCGGCATCGTCGAACAGTTCCCCAACCCCGATCGCGTCCAGCGTCAGCTTCGCCAGCGCATGATCGTTGCGGGTCAGGATGCCCAGCCGGCAACCGTCGGCTGCCAGCGCACGCAGCAGCTTCACCGCACCCGGCGCCGGCAGTGCGTCCTCGGCCAGCGCGCGTTCGTGATCCAGCAGCCACTCACGCTTGGCCTGGGCCGGTGCATCCGGCAGCGCTGCGATATGGTCGAGGATGTCTTCCTCCGCGGCAATCTGCAGCGCGCGGCGGATCGCGGCGAAATCATGCACGGCCACCGTCAGCGTGCCGTCCATGTCGAACACCCAGTGCCGGATCGCGGACAACGCGTGCACTGCGCTGCCCGTCGCGATCATCACTGCCACCACTGCGGCATGCGGCTGGCGTCGACACCGCCGGTTTCGAACACGGCCGTGCGCGTGCCGCCAGCCTTGACCGGGAACTCGATGCTGATCGACTTGCCCTTGCGCGCCAGCTTCCACAGCGCCTTCTGGTCGGTGATGAACAGGGCAATGGCTTCATCGGTCTTCGGCCGCCACGCCGCCATGGAAATCGGCTTGCCGTCGTCCACGGTCACCTTCACCGTGCACTGCGGGCAGCGGAAATCGCCGGCCTGCAGCACCAGGTAGGCATGCCGCTTCCACTCCGGATGATCGCGGAACACCAGCTGCACCGGCTTGGCGCCGCTGCCATCCACGTCCACTCGTTCCTTGCTGTAGATCTGCGCCGAAACCTGGTTGCCCTTGCTGCCTACCGGGATCTGGTTGTACTGCCACAGCGCCTGCATGCGGCGCAGGTCGCGCGCGGCATCGCCCTTGGCCTTGACCTCGTCGAAGCCTGCGGCGATGCGCTCGGCGGCGGCGGTGTCCTTGTACTGGTCCAGCAGCGAGGCGCCATGCAGGCGCGCGCGTTCCCAGTCCTGCGCGGCCACGGCCATGTCGTACTGCTTGGCCACGTCTTCGGCCTTGGCCTCCTTCTGCGCCTGCACGGCGGCCGCGGCGGCTTCCTGCGCCTTGCGCTCTTCCTCGGGGTTGCTGCAGGCGGCCAGGGCCAGGGCACAGGCGGTGAGCAGGATCAGTCGTTTCATGGCGGAGGTCCTTGGTGTTTTCGCATTCTTGTAGAGTCGAGCCATGCTCGACTGCTGTTGAAGAGCCAGTCGAGCATGGCTCGACTCTACAAAGAAAAGCGCCGGGGGATACCCGGCGCGTCTTCTTACTTGGCTTCGGCCTTGGCCAGCATGTCCTGGACCGAGGCGGTGGTGATCGGGTGGT
Source organism: Stenotrophomonas sp. S4 (assembly GCF_054187805.2). Taxonomy (NCBI): domain Bacteria; kingdom Pseudomonadati; phylum Pseudomonadota; class Gammaproteobacteria; order Lysobacterales; family Lysobacteraceae; genus Stenotrophomonas; species Stenotrophomonas sp. S4. The sequence goes on from NZ_CM196188.1 coordinate 4,073,005, forward strand.
AGCCCGGCTTGGCCTTTTCGAAGGCCTGCTTGGCCAGCTCCAGACCCTTCGGCGTCTTCACCAGTTCGGCGTAGATCGGCATGATCAGCTTGCGACGACCGACGCGCTCGATGAACGCGGCTGCACCTTCATTGGCCTGCTCGTAACCGCTGCGGATCGCCAGCGGGTACCAGCGCATGGCGATCTCGCCATTCGGGGTGCCGGTGAAGTGGAACGCCTTGTCCAGCGTGGCCAGCTTGTCCAGCGGCTGGGTCGCGCCCAGGCCGTCGATGAAGCGCACCCATTCCTGCGTGCTCCAGTCGGCGATGACCTGGCTGCTCGGCACGGTGCCGGCGCTGGCAAAGGCAATGCGCGCGGTATCGACACTGCTGAAGTTGCGCGACTGCGCCTTGGCCGCGAACGCCGGAATGCCCGGCTCGTCCAGCCATGCCTTCAGTTCGGCCTCGGTCACTGCCGACGGATTCTTCGGCAGCAGGTTCTTCTTCATGTACTCGACGAACTGGTCGGTGTTCGCGCTCTGGAATGCGTGGTCATCGAACCAACCGCGCAGGAACGGATCGAAGGTCTCGCGGCCGAAGCGCTGTTCCAGGAATTCCAGGAACCACGAGCCCTTGACATAGGCCACCTGGCTGAGGGCTTCGTCGGGGTCACGCTCGTTCAGCGGCGGCAGCGCCAGCGCCTGGTCGGCCGGGCTCATGTCCTTCACTTCGGCCAGCAGGTCGGTCTGGTCGATCTGCTTCTCCATCTCGGCCATCTCCTTGCCGTACAGGGCTTCGGTGATGCGGCCCTGGACGTAGGTGGTGAAGCCTTCATTGAGCCAGATGTCCTTCCAGCTGGCGTTGGTCACCAGGTTGCCCGACCAGCTGTGCGCCAGTTCGTGTGCGACCAGCGAGACCAGCGACTTGTCACCGACGATCACGGTCGGGGTGGCGAAGGTCAGGCGCGGGTTCTCCATGCCGCCGAACGGGAACGACGGCGGCAGCACCAGCATGTCGTAGCGGCCCCAGCGGTATTCGCCGTACAGCTTCTCGGCGGCACCGATCATCTTCTCGGTGTCTTCGAATTCCTTGGCGGCCTTGTTGACCATGGTCGGCTCGGCCCAGACGCCGGAGCGGCCGGAGATCGGTTCGAACACCAGGTCACCGGCGGCGATGGCCAGCAGGTACGACGGAATCGGCTGCGGCATCTTGAAGGTGTAGTCACCGTCACGCGCGGCCTTCGGATCGTTGTCGGCGCTCATCAGCACCATCACGTCCGGGCGCGAGACCACGTGCGCGCTGTAGGTGAAGCGCACGCTCGGGGTGTCCTGCAGCGGCACCCAGGAACGGGCGTGGATGGCCTGCGACTGGCTGAACATGAAGGGCAGCTTCTTGCCCTCGGTCATCGACGGCGCCAGCCACTGCAGGCCCGAAGCGGTCGGTGCGGTGTGGTAGGTCACTTCCACCTTGGCCGGCTGTTCCGGGGCCTCGATGGTCAGCTTGCTGCCGAACACCTTGTCGACCGGGGCCAGCTCGAACTTCAGCGCGCTGCGCGCGCCATCGGCGGCGACGGCCTCGACCTTGGACACGGTCAGCTCGCGGGTGTCGAGCACCAGCTGCTTGGCATCCTTCTGCTTCCATTCCAGGGTGTAGGTGGCGGTGCCGCCGATCTGCTTCTGGTCGAAGTCCAGCTTCAGATCCAGCGCGATGTCCTTGATGACGACCTTGTCCGGCTCGGCGTACGAGCTTTCGTCGTGGCTGCGGTTCTCGGCGTTCACGGGGGCGGCGGGAGCCTTTGCGGCAGTCGGGGCGGCGGCGGGCGCGGCCGCCTCCTGGGAGCAGCCGGCGGCCAGGGCCACGGCCAGCGGAAGGAGCATCAGCGGATTACGCATGAATCGGGACCGTTACGGGGATCAGACCCCCAATGGTACCTCCCTGCGGCCCCGCAGGCGTTGCGCGGTGCGGGGTAATGGCGGGCGGGGCTGATCCTGCGCCTCCCGCACATGCCAACCAAGGTCGGCATCCACAGGTAGGTGCCAACCTTGGTTGGCACGGATGTGTCAGCGCCCGGTGCAAGCGTGTGCCAACCAAGGTTGGCACCTACCAGAACAGGTAGCGCCGGGCCATGCCCGGCGGCCCCACACGCTTTACAGCTTGTAGCCGGAGTGGATCGAAACGATGCCGCCGGTCAGGTTCTTGTAGTGGCAGCGCTCGAAACCGGCCTGCCCCATCATCGCCTTCAGTTCATCCTGCGGTGGGTGCTTGCGGATGCTCTCGGCCAGGTATTGGTAGCTGTCCGAATCGTTGGCGAACAGCTTGCCCAGCTTGGGCAGGATCCTGAACGAGTGGAAGTCGTAGATCGGCTTGAACCAGTCCGCGGTGACTTCGGAGAACTCCAGCACGCGGGCCTGGCCGCCCACCTTCAGCACGCGGTACATCTCGCGCAGGCCAGCGTCCTTGTCGGTCACGTTGCGCAGGCCAAAGGCAATCGTGACCAGGTCGAAGCTGTTGTCCGGGAACGGCAGGGCTTCGGCGTTGCACTGCACGTAGTCCAGGCCGAGCACCAGGCCGCGGTTGGTCAGGCGGTCACGGCCGACCGACAGCATGCCGGCGTTGATGTCGCCCAGCACCACCGAGCCCTCGGCGCCGACGCGCTCCTTCAGCAGGGCGGCGATGTCGCCGGTGCCGCCGGCCAGGTCGAGCACGCGGTCGCCCGGCTTCACCTGCGCGGTCGCCACGTAGTAGCGCTTCCACGCCCGGTGCACGCCCAGGCTCATCAGGTCGTTCATCAGGTCGTAGTTACGCGCGACCGAGGTGAACACCTGGCCGACCAGCTTCTGCTTGTCCTTGGCGGCGACGTCGCGGAACCCGAAATGGGTGGTACCGGCTTTGTAGGGGGATTCGCTCATGGCCCCGATTATCGCATCGCCGGGGGCCAGCGGCACCCCCTGCCCGTATCATGGCGGGCCACGACTTACCGGAGCCCCCGCATGATCACCACGCCCGACTACCAGGCCCTGCTGCAAACCGCCATCGCCGAAGCCCGCCAGGGCCTGGCCGAAGGCGGCGTACCGATCGGCGCGGCGCTGTACCACAACGATGGCCGCCTGCTCGGCTGTGGCCACAACCGCCGCGTGCAGGAAGGCGACCCCTCCGTGCATGGCGAGACCGACGCCTTCCGCAAGGCCGGCCGCCAGCGCCGCTACCAGGACACCATCATGGTCACCACCCTGGCCCCGTGCTGGTACTGCTCGGGCCTGGTCCGCCAGTTCAACATCGGCACCGTGGTGGTGGGCGAATCGCGCACCTTCCAGGGCGGCATCGACTGGCTGCGCGAGAACGGCGTCAACGTGATCGACCTGGACAACCAGGAATGCGTCGACCTGCTCGGCGATTTCATCAGCCGTCATCCGGATATCTGGAACGAAGACATCGGTGAATGAGCACCACGCAGCATACTGTTGAACCCGCTTAATGAACGCTTCAGTGCCAGCACACCCTTGTGCCGGCAGCGTTTGCGGCCATTGCCGTGAACCCGTGCACAGTCAGCTGCCAGGCCTGCATACACAGCGGTAACACCCCACCCGGGCAACGCGCCTAGGGTGGGGTTACCGGGGCCTTCTCCCCCCGGCGGAGCCAGCCATGTGCGCGCACGCCGTTCGCCCTACGCCCGACCCGGTTCTCGATGCCATCCGCGAACGCCTGCAGCAGCAGTACGCGCTGCACCAGCGCGGCGCGCTGTTCTGGACCGCCTACCAGGGCCTGCAGCTGGAACTGGTACGTGGCCATCCGCTCGACCATGAGCGCCTGTGCAACGCGATGGCCGACATCGCCGAAGACCTCGGTGCGGTCGAGCACGCGCAATTGATAGGCAATCGCAACGCCGGCTCCACGCCGCGCTGACACGGCTTGCACCGGCGCATACGCCACACTGCGATGAACCCCCACTCCCATCCACTTCAACCGATTGGATCGACATGCACGCCGAAGTCCCCACCATTCCCCCGGTCATCAACGTTGACGCCGAACTTGACCACTGGCGCCGCCAGCATGCCGACGGCGCACTGCCGCACAACTCGTTCGGCTCGTACGTGCCATGGATCAAGTTTGCCTGCGATTCGCTGATCACCCAGCCGCGCGCCAGCAATGCGCAGCGCGACGAGATGTTCCAGACCCAGTACGCACTGCAGATCATGCCGCGCCTGAGCGAAGCCCAGGCCCGCGAATTCGTCGACCGTTGCTGGCAGCACGTCTACCAGACCAGCCCGGTGCGCCTGCAGGACGCGCCGCGCCTGCGCGCCTGAGCTGCCTCGCGACGGCTGCACGGCCCCTGCACGAGCCACTGCCGATCATCCTCGTCACCTGAGTGGGACGACGACGATGAAAGCACGCAATCTGTTCAATACGATCGCCAAGAAGGCCGCGGCCGCCACCGGTTCGCCGTGGACCTTCCTGGCTGCGGTAGCGATCGTGGTGATCTGGGGCATCAGCGGTCCGGTGTTCGGTTTCAACGACACCTGGCAGCTGGTGATCAACACCGGTACCACCATCATCACCTTCCTGATGGTGTTCCTGATCCAGCACACGCAGAACGCGGATACCGCCGCGATGCAGATCAAGCTCGACGAGCTGATCCGTGCCACCGCAGAGGCCAACAACGAACTGTTGGATCTGGAAGAACTGGACGAAGAGCGGCTGGAAGAGATCCGCCGCGAGTACGAGCAGATGGCCCGCGAAGCCGGCGACGCGCTGGCGCGGGTGCGCGCCTGCCATGTGGCGCGGCGCGACGATGAGGCGGTGTAGCTGGCCCTGGAATGACACTGCCGGCCAGCGGCCGGCACTACCATCGATCATCCGGGTAGAGCCGGCCGCTGGCCGGCTTCTCTCAGCTGCGCTCGTGCCAGCCGCCACCCAGCACCTTGTACAGGGTGATGCGGTTGGCCTGCTGCGCCAGCTGCGCCTGCAGCTGGGTCTGCTGCGCGTTGTAGGCGGTACGCCGCGCATCAAGCAGGGTCACGAAGCTGTCCAGGCCAGCGTCGTAGCGCGCCTGCGACAGGCGGTTGGCCTGTTCGGCCGCTTCCACCAGGCGCTGCTGTGAACTCACCTGCTCATCCAGGCTGACATTCAATGCCAGCGCATCGGCGGTTTCGCGGAAGCCCACCTGGATCGACTTCTCGTACTGCGCCAGCGCGATGTCACGGTCCGCGTTGGCGATGGCCAGGTTGGCGCGCAGCTTGCCACCCTGGAAGATCGGCAGGGTGATCTTCGGCAGGAAGCTCCACACGCGGGTGCCGCTGTCGAACAGGTTGGACAGTTCGCTCGAGCCGCTGCCGATGCTGCCGGTCAGCGAGATGCTCGGGAAGAACGCCGCACGTGCCGCGCCGATGTTGGCGTTGGCCGCCAGCAGCTGGTGTTCGGCGGCCATGATGTCCGGGCGCTGCAGCAGCACGTCGCTGGGCAGGCCGGCCGGCGGCGGTGCCAGCGCCAGCAGCTGCGGTTCGATGCTGTCCGGCAGCAGCGCCGGATCCAGCTGGCCACCGGCCAGCAGCGCCAGTGCGTTGCGGTCCTGGGCCAGCTGCCCGCGCAGGCGCGCGGCATCGGTGCGCGCGGTCTCGACCAGGGTACGGGTCTGGGTCAGCTCCAGCGCCGAACTGCCACCACGCTCGTGGCGGGCTTCGGCCAGGCGCAGCGAGTCCTCGTAGGTCTTCAGCGTGGCGTCGGCGATCTTCAGCCGCTGCGCATCGGCGCCATAGGTCAGCCACGCCGTCGCGGTCTCGGCCACCAGGCTCAGCTGCGCGTTGCGGCGGTTGGCAGCCACGGCGAAGTACTGCTGCAGTGCCGCCTCGCTGAGGTTGCGCACGCGACCGAACAGGTCGAGCTCGAACTCGGCCACGCCGACACCGGCGGTGAACTGCTCGGTGACACCGGCGTCGGTGCCCTGGCGCTGCATCTGGCCGGTGACGGCCACGCCGGGCACGCGGTCGGCGCGCTGCACGCGGTACTGGCCGCGCGCGCGTTCAACGTTGAGCACGGCCACGCGCAGGTCGCGGTTGTTCTGCAGCGACTGGTCGATCACCTGCTGCAGGCGCGCGTCGGTGAAGAAATCGCGCCAGCCAACGGCGGCAACATCGGCCACCTGGCCCTGCGTGGCCTCGGCCGGCCACTGCGCCGGAATGGCCGGAGCGACGGCGGTGTCCTTCGGTGCCAGGGTGGAGCAGCCGCCCAGCGCGAGCGCGGCGGCGATGGAAAGGAACAGGGATGCACTTTTCATGGGAATGACTTCCATCGGTACTGCCGGATGGCAGGAGGTCGTGCCGGCCAGCGGCCGGCACGACCGTTTCGCTTACGTCGAGGATTTGCGCTTGAACAGGCGCTGCACCACCACGAAGAACAGCGGTACGAAGAACACGCCGAGCACGGTGCCGACGATCATGCCGCCGAGCACGCCGGTGCCGATCGCCTGCTTGGCGCCGGAGCCGGCACCGGTGGAGATCGCCAGCGGTACCACGCCCATGCCGAAGGCCAGCGAGGTCATCACGATCGGGCGCAGGCGGTCACGTACGGCGTGCATGATCGACTCGATCAGGCTGGCGCCCTTCTCCAGGTTTTCCTTGGCGAACTCGACGATCAGGATCGCGTTCTTGCTGGTCAGGCCCACCGTGGTCAGCATCGCCACCTGGAAGTAGATGTCGCGCTCCAGGCCCTTGAAGGTGTTGGCCAGCACCGCGCCGAGGATACCCAGCGGGGCCGCCAGCAGCACCGCGGTCGGCACGCTCCAGCTTTCGTACATCGCGGCCAGGCACAGGAACACGATCATCAGCGACAGCGTGTACAGCAGCGGCGTCTGCGAGCCGGCCTGGCGTTCCTGGTAGGACATCGCCGTCCACTCGATGCCGAAGCCCTGCGGCAGCTGCTTGGCCAGCTGTTCGATCTCGGCCATGGCATCACCGGAGGCCACGCCCGGGGCCGGTTCACCCTGGATTTCCATCGCCGACACGCCGTTGTAGCGTTCCAGGCGCGGCGAGCCGTAGTCCCAGTGCTTGGTGGCAAACGCACTGAACGGCACCATCTCGCCCTTGTCGTTCTTCACGGACCAGAGATCGAAGTCCTCCGGCACCATGCGGAACGCCTGGTCGGCCTGCACGAACACACGCTTGACGCGGCCGCGATCGACGAAGTCATCGATGTACGAGCTGCCCCACGCGGCGGCCAGCGTGCCGTTGATCTGGTCGATCGACAGCCCCAGCGAGGTCGCCTTGGCCGCGTCGATATCGATGCGGAACTGCGGCGTGTCTTCCTGGCCGTTCGGGCGCACGTTGGCCAGCTTCTTGCTGCCGGCGGCGAGGCCCAGCAGCTGGTTGCGCGCGGCGACCAGTGCCTCGTGACCCTGGCCGCTGTTGTCCTTCAGGAAGAAGGTGTAGCCCGAAGCGGTACCCAGTTCCGGAATGGCCGGCGGCGGGAAGGCAAAGATGAAGGCATCCTTGATCTGTCCCAGTGCCGCCATCGCACGACCGGTGATCGGCATCACGCCATTGTTGGCGTCACGCTCGCTCCAGTCCTTCAGCTTGACGAAGGCCATGCCGGCGTTCTGGCCCATGCCGGCGAAGCTGAAGCCCTGCACCGAGAACACCGAGTCCACCGCATCCTTCTCGTTCTGCAGGAAGTGGTTTTCCAGTGCCGCGATCGATTCCAGCGTACGTTCCTGGGTGGCGCCGACCGGGGCCTGCACCAGCGCCATCAGCACACCCTGGTCTTCGTTGGGCAGGAACGAGCTGGGCAGGCGCACGAACAGCACGCCCATCAGCACGAACAGCGCCGCCACGATGCCCATGAAGCGCCACGGACGGTGGATGATGCCGCGCACGCCGCGCTGGTAGCTTTCGCTGGTGCGGTCGAAGCCGCGGTTGAAGCCGTTGAAGAAACGACCGGCCAGGCCGCGGTGGGCGACGTGGTGCTCACCCTTCTTCAGCGGCTTGAGCATGGTCGCGCACAGCGCAGGCGTCAGCACGATCGCCACCAGCACCGACAACGCCATCGCAGAGACAATCGTGGCCGAGAACTGGCGATAGATCACACCGGTGGAGCCGCTCATGAAAGCCATCGGCACGAACACCGCCGACAGCACCAGGCCGATACCCACCAGTGCGCCGGTGATCTGGCCCATCGACTTGCGGGTCGCTTCGAGCGGCGACAGCCCTTCCTCGGACATGATGCGCTCGACGTTCTCCACCACCACGATGGCATCGTCCACCAGCAGGCCGATCGCCAGCACCATCGCGAACATGGTCAGCATGTTCACCGAGAAGCCCAGCATCGCCAGCACGCCGAAGGTACCCAGCAGCACCACCGGCACGGCGATGGTCGGGATCAGGGTGGCGCGGAAGTTCTGCAGGAACAGGTACATCACCACGAACACCAGCACGATCGCTTCGATCAGGGTCTGCACCACGCCCTTGATCGACACGCGCACGAACGGGGTGGTGTCGTACGGGATCTCGGCCTTCAGGCCGGCCGGGAAGAAGCTCTTCATGTCCTGCAGCGCGGCATCCACGCCGGCTGCGGTATCAAGCGCGTTGGCGCCGGTGGCCAGGGTGACCGCCAGGCCGCTGGCCGGCTGGCCGTTGTAGCGGGTGACGAAGTCGTAGGACTCGGCACCCAGCTCGACGCGGGCGACATCGCCCAGGCGCAGTTCGGCACCATCCTGCGCGCCGCGCACGATGATGTTGCGGAACTGTTCCGGGGTCTGCAGGCGCGACTGCGCGTTGATCGTGGCGTTGAGCTGCTGGCCCTTCACCGACGGCGCACCGCCGAGCTGGCCGATCGCCACCTGGGCGTTCTGCGCCTTGATCGCGGCGGTCACTTCCGGCACCGACAGGCCATAGGTGTGCAGCTTGTTCGGGTCCAGCCAGATGCGCATGGCGTACTTGCCACCGAACACCTGGATGTTGCCCACGCCCGGCACGCGGCTGAGACGGTCGACGACATTGGAACCGACGTAGTCGGCGATGTCGTTGGCGTCCATGCTGCCGTTCTCGGACACGAACGCGATGACGTTCAGGAAGCCCGAGCTGGACTTGGCCACGTTGATGCCCTGCCGCTGCACTTCCTGCGGCAGCAGCGGCATGGCCAGCTGCAGCTTGTTCTGCACCTGCACCTGGGCGATGTCCGGGTTGGTGCCGCTCTCGAAGGTCAGGGTGATGGTGGCCTGGCCGTTGGACGAGCTGTTGGAGGAGAAGTAGATCAGGCCATCAAGGCCCTTCATGTTCTGCTCGATGATCTGCGTCACCGAGTCCTCGACCACCTTGGCCGATGCACCCGGGTAGGTGGCGCTGATTTCCACCGCCGGCGGTGCGACGTTGGGGTACATCGAGACCGGCAGCTTGAACAGGGCCAGGCCGCCGGCGAGCATGATGATGATGGCGATCACCCACGCGAAGATGGGTCGATCGATGAAAAAGCGTGCCATGGGGTTCTCCGCTTACTTCGCGTCGCCGGCCGGGGCGGCAGGCTGGGCGGCCGCTGCCGGCTTGGCCGGCGCAGCGCCCTTCTCGGTGGCCTTGACCGGCATGCCGGGGCCGATCTTCTGCAGGCCTTCGACGATGACCTTGTCACCAGCCTTCAGACCGTCCTCGACCAGCCACTTGTCGCCGACCGTGCGGCTGACCTTGACCGGGCGCACTTCGACCTTGTTGTCCTTGTCGACCACCATCGCCGTGGTGTCGCCCTTCGGATCGCGGGCGATGCCCTGCATCGGGACCAGCACCGCGTCGCTGCGCACGCCACCGCCGATCACCGCACGCACGTACATGCCCGGCATCAGCAGGCCGTCCGGGTTGTCCACCTTCACGCGCAGGCCGAAGCTGCCGGTGGTCGGATCGACGCTGACTTCGGAGAACTCCAGCGTGCCCTTGTGCTCGAAGGTGCTGCCGTCTTCCATCAGGATGCTGACCGGCAGGGTCTGGTTGTCCTGCAGGCGGCCGGCGGCCAGTTCGCGGCGCAGCTGCAGCAGCTCGGCCGAGGACTGGGTCAGGTCGACATAGATCGGGTCCAGCTGCTGCACGGTGGCCAGCGCATTGGCCTGGCCGGCGCTGACCAGCGCACCCTGGGTGACGCTGGACTTGCCGATGCGGCCGCTGATCGGCGCGGTGATGCGGGCGTAGCCCAGGGTGACGTTGGCCGCATCCAGCGAAGCCTTGGCGGCCCCGACGTCAGCCTCGGCCTGCTTCTGCGCGGCCACGGCGTTTTCCAGGTCCTGCTGGCTGACCGCATCGACCTTGGCCAGCTCGGTGATGCGCTTGGCACTCAGGCGGGCGGCATTGGCGGTGGCTTCGGCGCGGGCCAGCTGGGCGCGGGCGTTGTTGGCCTGGGCCCGGTAGCTGGCGTCGTCGAGCTGGTACAGCGGCTCGCCGGCCTTGACCATACCGCCCTCGGTGAACAGGCGCTTGGCGACGATGCCGTTGACCTGCGGGCGCACTTCGGCGACCAGGAAGGCATTGGTACGTCCCGGCAGTTCGCGGGTCAGGCCCACGGTCTCGGACTTCAGCGTGACCACGGTGACGTCACCCGGGCCCTGTTCGGGGGCCTGGGGTTGGCCGCCGCAGGCAGCCACGGTCGCGGCGATTGCCAGCGACAGTGCAAAGGGTCGGATTCGGCTCAGCAACATGACGGAAAGGCTCTTGGAGGAAGGAATCTCAGAGGGGGCTGATACCGCTGGACTTCCCCTTGTTCCGGTGAAAGCCCCACAGATCGCGCCCACCCGGGTGGAGTGGGAGCCGGACCGGCCTGCCACGCACACGACGGGAATGATGGGTGCGAAATATACATACATGCTTGTTTGTTTGTAAACCGGTACAATTCAGCCACGTTTCACCCGCACTCGTACCCACACCCATGGCCCGCAAGACCAAAGAGGACACCCAGGCAACCCGGGAAGGCATCCTTGACGCCGCCGAAGCCTGCTTCCATGAACACGGCGTGGCCCGTACCACGCTGGAGATGATCGGTGCCCGCGCCGGCTACACCCGTGGCGCGGTCTACTGGCACTTCAAGAACAAGAGCGAGGTGCTGGCCGCGATCGTCGAGCGCGTGCACCTGCCCTTCATGCAGGAACTGGAGCGCACCTCCACCGACCAGCGCGACACCCCGGTGCACGACCTGCGCGCGGTAATGATCCACTCGTTCATCGAGCTGTCCGAGGACGAGCGCCTGCGCAAGACCATGGAAATCATGCTGCGCAGCGATGCGTCGGCTGACACCAAGGTGCTGACCGAGATGCAGCAGGCCGGATTCCGCGATGCGCTGGACCGGATGGAGCGCGCCCTGCGCCGCGCCCGCGATCTGGGCCAGCTGCGCGAAGGCGCCGACCCCAAGATCGCCGCGCGCATGCTGCACGCTACCGTGCTGGGCGTACTGCATGGCGCGATGGTCGAACCGGAACTGATGGACCTCAAGCGCGATGGCATGCTCGCGCTGGACATGACCCTGGCCGCCTACGTGAAGGATGGCGTGTTCGTTCCCGGAACGGTGCCCGAGCCGTTGCCGGAAGCATGAGCGGCGTTGCTGCCGCCACCGCGGCACCCATGTGAGGACAGATCGATGATCCTGGACAACGTGGTATGGGGCTTCATCGGCTGCGGCAGCGTCACCGAGAAGAAGAGCGGCCCCGCCCTGGCCAGCATACCCGGCTCGCGGGTGGCAGCGGTCATGCGCCGCAATGCCGCATTGGCCGAGGATTATGCGCGGCGCCATGCGATTCCCCGCTGGTACGCGGACGCCGATGCACTCATCGCCGATCCGGAGGTGAACGCGGTGTACGTCGCAACACCGCCCTCCACGCACATGCAGTACGCATTGCAGGCGATTGCCGCGGGCAAGCCGGTCTATATCGAAAAGCCGATGGCCATGGACCACGGCGAGTGCCAGCGCATCATTGAAGCCAGCGCCCGCAGCGGCGTACCGGTGTTCGTGGCCTACTACCGCCGCGCCCTGCCCCGCTTCGCACAGGTGAAGCAGTTGCTGGACAGCGGCGCGATCGGCACGCCGCGCAGCGTGCGCGCGACCCTGCATCGGCCGCATTCGGCGAATGCCGCATCGCCTGACTTCTGGCGGACCAATCCGGCGATCGCCGGCGGCGGCCTGTTCGTCGACCTGGGCTCGCACACCCTGGACCTGCTGGATCATCTGCTGGGGCCGCTGAGCGATGTGCGTGGCCTAGCCAGTTCGTTGACCGGCGCCTACGCCGCCGAGGACAGCGTCTCGATGTGCTTCCGCACCGGGACGGGTGCTCACGGCATCGCGCAATGGAGCTTCTGCGCGTTCCGCCGCCAGGATGAGATCGAGATCACCGGCGACCGTGGGCAGCTGCGCTTTGCCACCTTCGAGGACGTTCCGATGGAGCTGGAAACCGAAGCCGGTGTGCAGACGTTCGACATCCCCAACCCGCCGTCGATCCAGCAACCGTTGATTGCCTCCCTCGTGGACGAACTGCGCGGCAACGGGCGCTCGCCCTCGAACGGCATCAGCGCCGCCCGCACCAGTGCGGTGATCGACCAGGTGCTGCAGGCCTACCGCGCGCGGCAATCACGCTGACCGCACAGGAAAAAGGCCGCCTTGCGGCGGCCTTTTCTGTTGCAGCGAGCGGGTCAGAGCCCTCGCCACGGCGAGGGATCCGACCCCATCGGGCGTTACAGGATGTAGCGGCTCAGGTCCGGGTCCTGCACCAGCTCACCCAGATGCGCATCGACATAGGCGCTGTCGATGGCCAGGGTTTCGCCGTCGCGGTCCGGCGCTTCGTAGCTGAGTGAATCCAGCAGGCGCTCCAGCACCGTATGCAGGCGACGCGCACCGATGTTTTCCTGGCGCTCATTCACCTGGAAGGCGATCTCGGCCAGGCGATCGATGGCGTCGGCGGTAAAGCTGACCTTGACGCCTTCGGTGGCCAGCAGTGCTTCGTACTGCTTGGTCAGCGCGGCCTTCGGCTCGGTCAGGATGCGCACGAAATCACCCTTGCTCAGCGCTCCCAGTTCAACGCGGATCGGGAAGCGGCCCTGCAGCTCCGGAATCAGATCGCTGGGCTTGGCCAGGTGGAACGCGCCCGAAGCAATGAACAGGATGTGGTCGGTCTTGATCGTGCCGTACTTGGTCGACACGTTGGAGCCTTCCACCAGCGGCAGCAGGTCGCGCTGCACGCCTTCGCGGGACACGTCGCCACCACCCACGTTGTCACCACGCTTGGCGACCTTGTCGATCTCGTCGATGAAGACGATGCCGTGCTGCTCGCAGGCCTCGATCGCGGCAGTGCGGATGTCGTCCTCGTTGACCAGCTTGCCGGCTTCTTCCTCGATCAGCAGCGGACGTGCAGCCTTGATGGTCAGCGTGCGCTTGTGCGCCTTGGCGCCGCCGCCAAGGTTGGCGAACATCGACTTCAGCTGCTGGCCCATTTCCTCCATACCCGGCGGGGTCATGATGTCCATGCTGACGTTGGCAGCCAGGTCGAGTTCGATCTCGCGTTCGTCCAGCTCACCATTGCGCAGCATCTTGCGGAACTTGATGCGGGTCTCGTTGTCCTGCGCCGACGGTTCGTTGCGGGCGACTTCCGGATCAAAACCGATGCCACCGCTGCGGCGCGGCAGCAGCGCATCGAGGATACGGTCTTCGGCACGCTCTTCGGCCTGGGTACGCACGCGCACCTTGGCCTGTTCGCGGTACAGCTTGACCGCGGTATCGGCCAGGTCGCGGATGATCTGCTCGACGTCCTTGCCGACGTAGCCGACTTCGGTGAAGCGGGTCGCTTCGACCTTCACGAACGGCGCGTTGGCCAGGGTGGCCAGGCGACGTGCGATCTCGGTCTTGCCGACGCCGGTCGGGCCGATCATCAGGATGTTCTTCGGCATCACTTCATTGCGCAGCTCAGGCACCAGCTGCATGCGGCGCCAGCGGTTGCGCAGGGCGATCGCCACGGCGCGCTTGGCGTCGTGCTGGCCGACGATGTGCCGGTCCAGTTCCTGCACGATCTCGCGCGGGGTCATGGTGGCGGAGGAAACTTCGATCTTCGACATGGATGTGCTCACGAATGCGTTGTCGGTTGTGCCGGCCGCTGGCCGGCAACCAGGCACGTGTGTCCGGGCTCATGAGGTTGCCGGCCATCGGCCGGCACAACCCTCACAGCTCCTCGACCACCACGTTGCGGTTGGTGTAGATGCAGATGTCGCCGGCGATGCCGATCGCTTCGCTGGCGATGGTGCGCGCATCCAGTTCGGTGTGCGCCATCAGTGCGCGCGCGGCCGAGAGTGCGTAGGAACCACCGGAACCGATGGCGATGATGCCGTCCTCCGGCTCGATCACATCACCGGTGCCGCTGATGATCAGCGAGGTTTCCTTGTCGGCCACCGCCAGCAGGGCCTCAAGCTTGCCGAGGCGGCGCTCGGTGCGCCAATCCTTGGCCAGCTCGACCGCGGCGCGCTGCAGCTGGCCGTGCTTTTCCAGCTTGGCCTCGAACAGTTCGAACAGGGTGAAGGCATCGGCGGCGGCACCGGCGAAGCCGGCAAGCACCTGGCCATCACGACCGAGGCGGCGCACCTTGCGCGCATTGCCCTTCATCACGGTGTGGCCCAGCGTGACCTGGCCGTCGCCGGCAATGGCCACGTGCTCGCCGCGACGGACGCAGACGATGGTGGTGGCGTGGAAAACGTTGGGGTTCTGACTGGGGTCCATGCGGCCTCCGATAGCTGTTCACGGGACATGGGGACAGCGCCGGGTGCGATCAAGCCTGCGCGGATGGCTGCCGTTCAGCGCTTGGCCGCGCCCCATGGACAGAGGGCGCCGTTCCAACGAGCGCATCGCAATGCGCGCGGACCCCGCCGCCCGGACGTGGAACGCCTGCCGTTCAACGTTTTGCCTGCGAAGGCCGGTCCGGATTCGGCTCGATGCCCCAGGCGAGGTACCAGTCTTCACCCTGCGTCTCGATCGGATGCTGGGTGCGCCCGGAGCCATTGCCGCAGGCCAGCGCTTCAGCGGCGCAGTAACGGTCGCAGCCCCAGCAGATGCGCTCGGGGTGTGTGGGATGCAACGGTATGGGCTTCGCCATGGCGGCAGTGTCCTCGTGGCCTGCGGCCACGGTGCGCCGGTTGCATCCGACCTGCCCTGATCCAGATCAAGATCGGGCTATTCAGCCTTGTCGTCCTTGCTGCGGCGCTTGGCGCGCGGATGCGCAGCGTCGTAGACCCTGGCCAGGTGCTGGAAATCGAGGTGGGTGTAGATCTGCGTGGTGGCGATGTCGGCGTGGCCGAGCAGCTCCTGCACACCGCGCAGGTCGCCGGACGATTCCAGGATGTGGCTGGCGAAACTGTGCCGCAGCATGTGCGGGTGCACGTGCTTGAACAGGCCCTGGCGCTGCGCCAGCTGGCGGATGCGGATCTGCACCGCGCGTTGGCTGATCGGCCCGTTGCGGCCGGGGAACACCGGCGAGGCCGGACCGCCGCCACTTTCCGCACGCCATGCCTGCAACGCCTCGCGTGCGGGCCGGCCGAACGGCACCCGGCGCTGGCGGTTGCCCTTGCCCAGCACGTTGACCAGGCCGCTGTCGAAATCCAGGTCACGCCAGGTCAGCGCGCAGACTTCGCTCAGGCGCAGGCCGGAGGAATAGAACAGTTCCAGCAGCGCGCGGTCACGGCGGCCGAGTTCACCTTCCGGCTCCAGCTCGACCAGCTGCACGGCTTCGTCGGCATCAAGCACCTGGGGCAAGCGGCGCGGCGCGCGCGGCGCCTTCAGCGTCGCTGCCGGACTGACCTCGATGCGCCCGTGCTTGAGCAGCCAGGCGTAGAAACTGCGGCAGGCCGACAAGCGGCGTTGCAGGCTCTTGGCCGACAGGCCACGCCGGTGCTCGTCGGCGACGAACTGGCGCACCGCGTCGGCATCCAGTGCCTCCACTGCCATGCCACGCGGCGCGGCCCAGGCCGACAGCGCGTCCAGGTCGCGGCGGTAGGCGTCGAGCGTATGGGCCGACATCCGCCGCTCCACCTGCAGGTGCTGCAGGAAGGCCTGTACCGCGCTCATCGTCGACGTGCCCTGCTCAGCCGGGGAAGCGCTTCAGGCCAGTGACCAGCGCGTCGCCCATCATGCGCAGGAACAACGTCCCCATGCCCGGGTAGAAGCGGTTCGGGTTGTGGCTGCCGACCGCGATCAGGCCGACGCCCGGCAGCGGCAGCAATGCGGTGGTCTGCACTTCCTCACTGCGCACGCCGTACAGCACGGCATTCTTTTCCGGCTGCAGGCGGCCACAGATCGGCTCGCCGTCGTTCAGGCAATCGCGGAACGGGCCCAGCTGCGGATCGTCGGCAGCAATCACCTGCAGCCAGTCGGCCTGTTCCAGCCCGGCCACCGGCGCGTGCACCACCAACCGCACCAGGTCACCGGCGAAGTCTTCCTGCAGCGATGCGGCCATCGCACGCAGGGTGTCGGCGGCGTTGTCCTGCTTCATCAGTGCCAGAGTCAGCTGGTGCGTGCGCACCGCCAGGCGTTCATTGACCTGGGCGGTCGCGCCCAGATCGGCCAACCGTCGTGCCAGCTCGCGGTTCTTCTCGCGCAGCACTTCCAACTGGTAGCTGGCCAGCGACGCGGTCGGGCCGTCATCGCGCGGCACCACCAGGGTCAGGGCCAGGTCCGGGAACTGCTTGAGGAAGCCGGGATGACGCCGCAACCAGGCAGCGACTTCATGGGCCCCGAGCTTGTCGACGGTTTCGGTCATGCGATCCACTCCCCTTCGAACACGAATGCGGTCGGGCCGGCCATCACCACCGGCTGGCCATCGCCCGGCCACTGGATGCGCAGGTCGCCGCCGGGCAGGCTGATGCGCGCATCGCGCTGCAGGCGGCCACGCTGCATCAGGGTCACTGCGGCGGCACAGGCACCACTGCCGCAGGCCAGGGTCTCGCCGACGCCGCGCTCGAACACGCGCAGGCGGGCATGCGCCGGGCTCATCACCTGGGCGAAGCCCACGTTCACCGAGCGCGGGAACGATGCATGCTGCTGCAGCAGCGCACCGACGCGCTCGACCGGTGCGGCATCGATCAGGCCCACTTCGATCACCGCATGCGGGTTGCCCATCGACACCGCGGCGAAGCGTACGCTCTCGCCCTGCAGCGGCAGCAGGTATTCCTCGCGCGGGTGTGCAAACCCCATCAGCGGCACGTTGGCCGGCTCGAAGGCGGGCACGCCCATCGTCACCGCGAACTGCCCATCACCGAGCACCTTCACTTCATGGCTGGCCAGCGGGCTGTCGATGACGAATGCATCGCCCTGCGCACTGCCCTCGCGCACCAGCCAGGCGGCGATGCAGCGCGCGCCGTTGCCGCACTGTTCGGAGTTGGAACCGTCGGCATTCCAGATGCGGTACGAGGCCACCGAACCGTCCGCACGCGGCGCCTCGATGGTCAGGATCTGGTCGCAGCCGACGCCGGTGTGGCGGTCGGCCAGGCGCGCGGCCAGTTCAGGCGTGGGCGGCGCAGTGCCGTCACGCAGGTCGATCACTACGAAATCATTGCCCGCGCCGTGCATCTTGCTGAAGCGCAGGGCCTTGGAACCGGCCTTACTCATTCCCGCTGCCCGCCTTCTTCGCTGGCGCGGGTGCCGGCTGGGTGGCCGGTGCAGCCGGGTCCACGGTCGTGGCCGGGGTAGCGGTTCCCTGGGTCTCCGCCGGGGTCGCCTCGGTGGCGGGCTCGGCTGCGGGTTCGACGGTTTCTTCCACCGGCACCGGCTTCTGCGGCAGTACCAGCGGGCCCTTGTTGCCGCAGGCGGCGAGGAGCAGCAGCGAGGCCGCTGCCAGCGGAATCAGGATGGCGTTTCGATGGGGGATCTTCATGCCCCGAGTATAGCCATTGGCGGCTGAGCGGTTCGTGCAGGGGATCGGGTTGCCGGCCAGCGGCCGGCACTCCCGCAGGCGCTCAATCCGCGGGCGGTGGCAGCGGTCGCGTCCACAGCCAGATCGCCACCACGGTCATGCTGCCGATCGAGAACCACTTCACCCAGGCGATCGGCACGCACCACAGCATGATCGCGGCGCACACCGCCATGGTGATCGTGGCCATCCACTTGCCGTAGCGGCTGACCGCACCGTGCGCCTGCCAGTTGGCGATGGCCGGGCCGAAACGCGGATGCTGCAGTAGCCAGGTGTGCAGGCGTTCGGACCCACGTGATGCAGCCCAGGCCGAGATCAGGATGAATACGGTGGTCGGCAGGCCCGGAACGAAGATGCCGACGATGCCGGTACCGAGGCTGACGTAGGCCAGCAGCCACCACGCCCAACGGAAACGCACCACGCGCGGCGGCGTGGCGGTATCGCGGGGTGCAGATGGCTCGGGCAGGCTCATGGCCGCAAGGATACCGGTTCGGGGTGCCCGGCAGCGCCCGGCACCCCTTCGCCGTTACGGCTGGGCGATGCCCAGCTGCTGCAGCACGAACGCGTAAGACTCGGACAGCTCCCGATAGCGCTGGAAGCGCCCCGACTTGCCACCGTGGCCGGCTTCCATGTTGGTGCGGAACAGGATCGGGTAGTGGCCGGTGTTGTCGTCACGCAGCTTGGCCACCCACTTGGCCGGCTCCCAGTACTGCACCTGCGAATCCCACAGGCCGGTGCCCACGAACAGCGCCGGGTAGGCCTGCGGCTTCACGTTGTCGTAGGGCGAGTAGGACAGCATGTAGTCGTAGTACTGCTTCTGCTCCGGGTTGCCCCACTCGTCGTATTCGTTGGTGGTCAGCGGAATGGTCGGGTCGAGCATGGTGGTGACCACGTCGACGAACGGCACCTGCGCCACCATCACCCGGTAATTCTGCGGAGCCTGGTTGGCCACGGCACCCATCA
The DNA here is from genome assembly GCF_054187805.2 of Stenotrophomonas sp. S4. Lineage (NCBI taxonomy): Bacteria > Pseudomonadati > Pseudomonadota > Gammaproteobacteria > Lysobacterales > Lysobacteraceae > Stenotrophomonas > Stenotrophomonas sp. S4. Next base: position 4,091,839 of record NZ_CM196188.1, read on the forward strand.
GCAGGCCACCGGCGCTGCCGCCGGACGCGGCCACGCGATCCTTCGCCGCCCAGCCCTGCGCCACCAGGCCACGGGTGACGTCGACGAAGTCGTTGAAGGTGTTCTGCTTGTGCAGCAGCTTGCCGTTCTCGTACCAGTCGCGACCCATCTCCTGGCCGCCGCGGATGTGGGCGATGGCATACACCACGCCACGATCGAGCAGGCTCACCGCGGTCTGGTTGAAGTACGGGTCCATCGACATGCCGTAGCTGCCGTAGGCGTACTGGAACAGCGCGCCCTTGCCGTCCTTCTGGTAGCCCTTGCGGTAGACCAGCGACACCGGCACCTTCACGCCATCGCGAGCGGTGATCCAGACGCGGTCGGTCTCGTACTTCGAGGCGTCATAGCCGATCACCGGCTGCTGCTTCAGCTGGCGACGCTCGCCGGTGGCGGTATTCAGCTCGAACACGGTGGTCGGGGTGGTCATCGAGGTGTAGACGTAGCGCAGCCACGGCGTATCGGCCTCGGTGTTGTCGCCCAAGCCCATCGAATACGCCGGCTCATCGGCCTTCACGTAGTCGCTGCGGCCATCCTTGAACAGCAGGCGGATGCGCTCCAGGCCCTCGGACCGTTCGGCGATGGCGGTGTAGCTGTCGAACAGCTCGAAGCCTTCGATGAACACCGCATCGTCGTGCGCGATCCAGTCCTTCCACTGCGCGCGCGAGGTGGCATCGGTCGGTGCGGTGACCAGCTTGAAATTCTTCGCACCGTCGTTGGTGCGGATCACCCAGCGGCCGTCGTAGTGGTCGGCGTCGTACTCGACATCACGCTGGCGCGGCGCCAGCACGGTGAAGGTGGTCGGGTCGCTGGCCGGCGCGTAGCGCTCTTCCGAGGACACGGTGCTGTGCACGCCGATGGTGATGAAGCGATCGTCGCGGGTGCGGCCGATGCCCATGTAGAAGCTGTCGTCCTTCTCTTCGTAGACGACGGTGTCGGTGCTGGCCGGGGTGCCCAGCACGTGCTTCTTGACGCGCACGGTCAACAGCGTTTCCGGATCGTTCTCGACGTACAGCACGGTGCGGTTGTCGTCGGCCCAGACCAGGTCGCCGGAACTGCCGGTGATCACATCGGGCAGCACCTGGCCGGTGGCCAGGTCCTTGAAGCGGATCGTGTACTGGCGGCGGCCGACATCGTCATCGGCCCAGGCCAGCAGCTGGTTGTCCTGGCTCACTTCCATCGAGCCGACGCTGAAGTAGCCCTTGCCGGCGGCCATCGCGTTGACGTCCAGCAGGATTTCCTCGGCCGCCTCCATGCTGCCCTTGCGGCGCGCGTGGATCGGGTAGTCCTGGCCGGTCTCGAAGCGGCTGTAGTACCAGTAGCCGCGCTCGCGCGCCGGCACGCTGGAATCGTCCTGCTTGATGCGGCCGACGATCTCCTTGTACAGGGTGTCCTCCAGCGGCTTCAGTGGTGCCAGCAGCTGGTCGGCGTAGGCATTCTCGGCCTGCAGGTAGGCCAGCATCTCCTTGTTCTCGCGCTTGTCGTCGCGCAGCCAGTAATAGTCATCGTTGCGGGTCGCGCCGAACGGCGCCTTGACCACATGCGGATGCTTGGCGGCATCCGGCGGAACGGGCGGCGTGGCGGCGGTAGCAGTGGTGGTCATCAGGCTGGCGAGTAACAGGCAGAGGGTGGATTTCATGAGATAAGGTTCCAGGCGCATCAATGCAATGGTCTTCGGCGGGGTCAGATCCCTTTTCCCGAAAAGGGATCTGACCCCAATCGCGGCCAAGCGGCAACCCTGCGGATCGTCATGGGCCATGCCGGCCGGCGTACCATGGGCTCCATGAGTACCCTGCCCCACACGCCGGGCTACAGCCGGCGCAGCCATGAAATCGCCCCGTTCCACGTGATGTCCCTGCTGGCCCGCGCACAGGCGCTGGAGCAGGCCGGCCACGATGTGATCCACCTGGAAATCGGCGAACCGGACTTCACCACTGCCGAACCCGTCGTGCGTGCCGGCCAGGCCGCATTGGCCGCCGGCCACACCCGCTACACCGCCGCGCGTGGCCTGCCGGCACTGCGCCAGGCGATCAGCGGCTTCTATCGCAGCCACTATGGGCTGGACATCGATCCCGAACGCATCCTGGTCACCCCGGGCGGGTCCGGTGCGCTGCTGCTGGCCAGCAGCCTGCTGGTCGATCCCGGCCGCCACTGGCTGCTGGCCGACCCGGGCTACCCCTGCAACCGCCACTTCCTGCGCCTCGTCGAAGGCGGCGCACAGCTGGTGCCGGTCGGCCCGGACACCGCCTACCAGCTGACCCCGTCCCTGGTGGAACAGCACTGGAATGCCGACAGCGTCGGCGCGCTGGTCGCCTCACCGGCCAATCCGACCGGCACCGTGCTGTCCGCCGACGAACTGGCCGCCCTGTCGCAGACTCTGCACGCGCGCGGCGGCCACCTGGTGGTGGACGAGATCTATCACGGCCTGACCTACGGCCTGGATGCACCCAGCGTGCTGCAGGTGGATGACAGCGCGTTCGTGCTGAACAGTTTCTCCAAGTACTTCGGCATGACCGGCTGGCGGCTGGGCTGGCTGGTGGCACCGCCGTCAGCGGTACCCGATCTGGAGAAGCTGGCGCAGAACCTGTACATCAGCGCATCGAGCATTGCCCAGCATGCCGCGCTGGCCTGCTTCAGCGAGGAATCGATGGCGATCTTCGAACAGCGCCGCGAGGCGTTCCGGCAGCGCCGTGATTTCCTGCTGCCCGCGCTGCGCGAGCTGGGCTTCCGCATTGAAGTCGAGCCGCAGGGCGCGTTCTACCTGTACGCCGATGTCAGCGCGTTCACCGACGACGCGCAGGCGTTCTGCGCCCACTTCCTGGAAACCGAGCACGTGGCGTTCACCCCGGGCCTGGACTTCGGCTTCCACCGCGCCAACCAGCATGTGCGGCTGGCATACACCCAGGAAGTGCCGCGGTTGCAGGAGGCGGTGGCGCGCATCGCGCGTGGGTTGAAGCGCTGGGGTGCCTGATCGCCCGGCGCGAACGGCATCCACGCATGGCGTGGATCTACTGTTCCAGCGCACGGTACATAGGTAGATCCACGCCATGCGTGACGTTCATGGGTAGATCCACGCCATGCGTGGATATGTGGCCCCAAAGAAAAACGCCGCCCGAAGGCGGCGTTTTCCGTTCTGCTTACTTGCCGCCCAACCGCTCCCACAGGAAGCTGTAGGCCAGCGCCGACATGTGCGCGGCCTGCGCGTTGTTGGCTGCGCCGCCGTGGCCACCTTCGATGTTCTCGTAGTAGGTCACGTCCTTGCCGGCGTCGATCATCTTCGCCGCCATCTTGCGGGCGTGGCCCGGGTGCACGCGGTCATCGCGGGTGGAGGTGGTGAACAGCACCGGCGGGTAGTTCTTCTTCGCGTTGAACAGGTGGTACGGCGAGAAGGTCTTGATGAACTCCCAGTCGCTGGTGTCCGGGTTGCCGTACTCGGCCATCCACGAGGCGCCGGCCAACAGGTGGCTGTAGCGCTTCATGTCCAGCAGCGGTACCTGCACCACCACCGCACCGAACAGTTCCGGGTACTGGGTCAGCATGTTGCCGGTCAGCAGGCCTCCGTTGCTGCCACCCTGCACGCCCAGGTGCTTGGCGGTGGTGATCTTGCGCTTGACCAGATCGCGCGCCACCGCGGCCATGTCTTCATAGGCCTTGTGGCGGTTCTGCTTCAGCGCCGCCTGGTGCCAGCGCGGGCCGTACTCGCCGCCGCCACGGATGTTGGCGACCACGTACACGCCGCCCTTCTCCAGCCAGGCGCGACCCATGCCACCGGAATAGCTCGGGGTCAGCGAGATCTCGAAACCACCGTAGCCGTACAGCAGGGTCGGATTGGAGCCATCGAGCTTCATCGCCCTGTCGTGCACCACGAAGTACGGCACGCGGGTGCCGTCCTTGCTGGTGGCGAAGTGCTGCTCGATCACCTTGCCCTTGGCATCGAAGAAGGCCGGCATGGTCTTCAGCGTTTCCGGTGCCTGGCCGATCTCGGCCAGCGCCAGCGTCGTCGGGGTCAGGTAATCGGTGGCGGTCAGCCACACCGCGTCGCTGTCATTGCTGTCCACCGCGCCCACGGCCAGCGTGCCGAAGGCCGGCGCGCCGACGAAGCGGCTGGTCTTCCAGCCATCTGCGCCCGGGGTCAGCACTGACAGGCGGTTCTTGACGTCGTCCAGCACGTTCAGCACCAGGTGGCTTTTGGTCCAGATGGCGCTGGCCAGCGAGGTGGTCGCGGTCGGGGTGAACAGCACCTCGAAGTCGCGCTTGCCGGCCAGGAAGTCGTCCAGCTTCGTCGCCAGCAGCGAACCGGACGCGTAGGTCTTGCCGCCCACGGTCCACGGATCGCGCAGTTCCAGGGTCAGCCACTGCTTGTGCAGGCCCTTCTCGGCCGAGTTCGGCGCGTCGATCTTGGTCAGCGTGCCGTCGTCGCCACGCAGGTAGAGCTCGTTGTTGTAGAACGCCAGCGTGCGGCTGACCAGGTTGCGCTCGAAGCCCGGGGTGTCATCGTGCATCGCCGCGATGTACATGTCTTCCGGCTTGCCTTCGTACACCACGGTGGCCGAGGCCATCGGCGTGCCGCGCTTCCACAGCTTGGCCACGCGCGGATAGCCGGACGTGGTCATCGTGCCGGCACCGAAGTCGGTGTAGACGAACACGGTGTCGCGGTCGACCCAGTTGAGGCCACCCTTCGACTCCGGACGGAAGAAGCCGTCCTTGATCCAGGTCTTGTTGGCCAGGTCGAACTCACGGGTGACGTCGGCGTCGGCGCCGCCGCGCGACAGCGCGATCAGGCAGCGGCTGTAATCCGGGCGCAGGCAATCGGCGCCGTGCCAGACCCAGTTCTCACCCTCGGCCTTGTTCAGCGCATCCAGGTCGAGCACGGTTTCCCACTGCGGCGAGGCCTTGCGGTACTCGGCCAGGGTGGTGCGGCGCCACAGGCCGCGCTCGTGCTGCTGGTCCTTCCAGAAGTTGTAGTAGTAGTCGCCGATCTTCTGCACGCCGGGGATCTTGGCATCGGAGTCGAGCACCTCGCGGATGCTGGTCTCCATCTGCTTGAAGGCCGGAGTCTGCGCCAGGCGCGCCTCGGACTTGGCATTCTGTTCCTTGACCCAGGACAGTGGCTTGTCGCCGGTGACGTCCTCCAGCCAGGCGTAGCGATCGGTGTCTTCAGCGGCCACGGCGGTCCCCACCGAGGCAGCGGTCATCATGCCGGCCAACAGGCAGGCGGAAGCGAGTCGTGACATTGCAGCTCCAGGCAGTCATAAGCCGTGGAACGCTAGCACGGAATGTCGCAGCCTCCCCCGTGTCGAAGGTCAGGCCGTGGCCGCCGGACTGCGCCGGCCGCGTGCGGCGGGAGCCGGCCGACGGCGCGCCTGTCCACCGGTACGCCGCGCCAGCCGCCGCCATGACAGGCGCGGCAGCGGAAAGCGCAGCAGCGCCCACCAGGCCGTGAGCGGCATGCCCACCAGCCACATCGGCAGCCAGCCCAGCCATGCGCTGCTGCCACGTGCCGCCGGCCAGACCAGTACCAGCGCCAGTCCGGCCAGGGCCAGCTGTTGCACGCCGCGCAGCAGGCGCGGGTCGGCGCGTTCGATGACGCGTTCAGTTGCAGGGCGACGGACGGAACGAGCATTCATGGGGCTTCTCCGGTAGACAATGCAACACAGCTTGGGCAAGCCCCTTCTCACAGGATGCGACACCATTGACGGATCGCGTGCACACAGTCGACCATGCGCGTGCAAGCCCACTGGAGCCCGCTCCCGCATGACTTCGATCCGCCCGTTCTGCGCCGTGCTGCTGGCTCTGTCCCTGGCAGGTCCTGCCATGGCCGCCAGTGAGCCGCCGTCGCCCCGCGCCAGCGCCACCGACGCGGCCGCCCCGGGGGCGCCGATCGACCTGAAGCGCTTCATGGGCACCTGGTATGTGATCGGCCGCGTGCCGAACTTCATCGAACGCGGGCATGTCGCCAGCGTCAACGAGTACGAGCTGCGCGACGAGCACAAGGTCGGCATCACCTACCGCTACCGTGATGGCTTCGGCGAACCGCTGCAGGAAATACGCGCACGTGCCAGCGTCGATCCGGACAGCGGCAACCACGGCTGGCGAACTTGGTTCTATCGCGTGGTGCCGACCCATTCGCGGGTGCTGGAAGTCGCCCCCGACTACTCGTGGGCACTGATCGGTTATCCGGGCCGCGAGATGGCCTGGATCTTCGCGCGCAAGCCGGACATGGACAAGGCCCTGTACAAGGAGCTGGCCGAGCGCCTGCGCGACGAGTACGGCGTGAACACCGACAAGCTCAAGCGCGTGCCGCAGCATCCGGAACAGGTCGGCAAGCTGGGCTACGAAGTACCGAACGCGCGTTGATCGGATCGCGGGTGCGGAACCGGGTCCGTGCGCCCGGACTTCACGCCGCGCGTGGCTGCACCCGGCGTTCGATTTCGCTGCGCGTTGGCAATGTCTTGAGATCGTAGGCCGCCTGCATCGCGAGCCAGGACGCGGCATCCCCACCAAAATGCCGCGCCAGCCGCGCTGCAGTGTCCGCCGAAATGCTGCGTTGGCCGTGCACGATGGCGTGCAGTCGCGTTGCGGGCACATCCAGGGCCTTCGCCAGCGCATTCACGCTCAGCGCCAGGGGCAGCAGGAACTCTTCGCGCAGGATCTCGCCAGGATGGATGGCGCGCATGCCGTTGTGGGGACGCTTCATGGCGGGCACCTCAGTGATAGTCAACAATTTCCACGGCATCGGCGCCGCCGTCGGTCCAGGTAAAGCAGAGCCGCCATTGATTGCTGATGCGAAGGCTGTACTGCCCTCTTCGATCGCCTGACAGCGCCTCAAGACGATTCCCGGGCGGGCTGCGCAGGAAGGCCAACGTCTGTGCCGAGTCGAGCAGCTGCAGTTTGCGTTCCGCCACTCGCCGGATCTGGCGCCAGGCGCGTGGGCAGGTTCCTTCAAACAGGGCGCGGGTCTGCTTGCAGCGGAATGAACGGATCATTCCGCAAAACGTATTACGTTTAACGGAACATACCAAGGAACGCGATGTGCTGCCAGTCCCAGTCTGGCGATATCGATTCCTGATGGGCGTGGCGGCTTCCAGAGCCTGGCGCTATGACAGGCACAATATCGACACTCTGCAGGCTACAGGCTGCCGGCCAACGGCCGGCACTACCCGAACGATGCCCGGCGCCCGTTACTTGCGGCTGTAATGCGCGACCAGGCGGTCGCCGAGCATCTGCAGCAGCTGCACCAGCACCAGCAGCAGGACCACGGTAACCAGGGCCACGTCGGTGTGCGAACGCTGGTAGCCATCGCGGAACGCCAGGTCACCAAGGCCGCCGGAACCGATCGCACCGCCCATCGCGGTGAAGCCGATCAGGGCCACGGTGGTGACCGTCGCACCGGCGATCAGGCCCGGCCGCGCTTCCGGCAGCAGCACCCGGGTGACCAGCTGCCAGGTGGTGGCGCCCATCGCCTGGGTCGCCTCGATCACGCCACGGTCCACTTCGCGCAACGCGGTCTCGACCAGGCGCGCATAGAAGGGCGCCGCGCCGATCACTAGTGGCACGATCGCGCCGCGCACGCCCAGCGACGTTCCCATCAGGAACAGCGTGACCGGAATCAGCACGATCATCAGGATGATGAAAGGCACCGAGCGCAGCAGGTTCACCACCAGCGCCAGCACGCCATAGGCGAACGGACGGCGCTTCATCTGCGGCGCACCGAACAGGTACAGCAGCACGCCCAGCGGCAGGCCGATGGCCAGGGTCAGCGGCAGCGAACCGAGCAGCATCAGCAGGGTGTCGATGGTGGCCTGGCCGATGTCGGCCCACTTGCCCGCATCCAGGTGGCGGAAGAAACCGCCGGCAGTGGCGATGATCATCGACGCAGCTCCTCGACATGCACGCCGGCAGCCACGAAGGCGGCCTGCGCGGCGGACTGGTCACCGCCCACCAGGGCGACCACCAGCTGGCCATAGGGGGTGTCCTTGATCCGGTCGATGCGGCCGGACAGGATGTTGTAGTCGACCCCGGTCTGGCGCGCGACGCTGCCGAGCAGGGGTTCGTAGGTATCGCCGCCGAGGAAGGTCAGGCGCACGATGCGCCCGCCCACCACGTCGAAATCGCGGTGCAACGCCCCTTCGTCCACGTGCTCCGATTCGCTGACGAACCGGCGCGTGGTCGGGTGCTGCGGATGCAGGAACACCCGGGTAACCGGTCCGGTCTCGACCATCTGGCCGGCGTCGAGGACGGCAACGCGGTCGCAGACACGGCGGATCACGTCCATCTCGTGGGTGATCAGCACGATGGTCAGGCCCAGCTCGCGGTTGATCTTCGACAGCAGCGACAGCACCGAGGCCGTGGTCTGCGGATCCAGCGCGCTGGTGGCCTCGTCGCACAGCAGGATCTGCGGGCGGGTCGCCAGCGCACGGGCGATGCCGACGCGCTGCTTCTGGCCACCGGACAGCTGTGCGGGGTACTTCTGCGCATGCGCTTCCAGGCCCACGGTCTGCAGCAGCTCGGCCACGCGCGCGTCGATCTCCGCCTTCGGCGTGCCGGCCAGCTCCAGCGGGAAGGCGACATTGCCGGCCACCGTGCGCGACGACAGCAGGTTGAAGTGCTGGAAGATCATGCCGATGCGCCGGCGCAGCGTGCGCAGGCCATCCGCGTCCAGTGCGGTGACATCCTCGCCACCGATCAGCAGCCGTCCGCCGCTGGGTTCTTCCAGGCGGTTGATCATGCGGATCAGGGTCGACTTGCCAGCGCCGGAATGGCCGATGATGCCGAATACCTCACCGGCCTCGATGGTCAGGTCCAGCGGTTGCAGCGCGCTGACTTCGCGGCCGGCAACGGCATAGGATTTGTGCAGGCGCTGGAACTCGATCACGGGCGTGGCTCACCGGCTGGGTGACGGAAGGGGGCGTGCAGCCTACCAGCGCAGGCGGTCGCGCGCCCGCGCCATGGGCCAGAATGTTATTCCTTTTGGTTCTAAGGCACCCGCACCGGCGCGTTGGCTGGGGTCAGAGCCCCTGCGGGGATCCGACCCCGGGGTCGGATCCCCGCAGGGGCTCTGACCCCATTCCCTGGCCCAGCCGACTCAGGGATGATCCAGCGGCTTCGGCGGTTCCTGCCGGTTCACCCGCTCGCGGTGCAGCAGGTACAGGCCGGAAGCGACGATGATCGCCGCACCCACCCAGGTATAGCCATCGGGCAGCTGGCCCCAGAAGGCTAGGTCCCAGCCGATCACCCAGACCAGCCCGCTGTATTCCAGGGGCGCGATCATCGAAGCCTCGCCCAGCTGGAACGCCTTGGTCAGGGCGATCTGGCCCAGCGCCCCGGCCAGGCCCATGCCGGCGATCAGCGGCGCATGCGCCAGCTGCAGCGGCACCCAGCCGGGAAGGGACAGCAGGCCGGCGCCGATGGCCATGATCACCAGGAACCAGACCACCATCGACTGCGAGGTATCGGTGCGGGTCAGCAGGCTGACCGTGATCGCCGCCACGGCATAGGCGGTGGCGGCGGCCAGCACCATCAGGCCGGGCACCGAGATGAAACCGTCGACGCCCGGTCGCAGCACCACCAGCACGCCGACCAGGCCAATGCCGATGGCGACCCAACGCCGCGGCCCGACCCGTTCGCCCAGCAGCGGCACCGACAGTGCGGCGATCAGCAGCGGGGCGACGAAATAGATGGTGTAGGCGGTGGACAGCGGCAGGTCGCGCAGGGCGAACACGAAGCAGCCGATCATCGCCATGCCCAGCGCGCCACGCAGCAGGTGCAGGCCCCAGCGACGCGGCACCAGCGAGCGCGGCCCGGCGCTGGCCAGCACCCAGACCAGCACGAACGGCAACGAGGCCGCGCCGCGCAGGAAGGTCACTTCCAGGGTCGGATAGCTGGCCGACAGCTGCTTCATGCCAGCGTCCATCAGCGAGAAACAGGCGACCGCAGCGACCATCCAGGCCACCGCACGCGAGGGGGAGCGTTGCACGTTCATGGCCCATTATCGCCGACCACACCGGCTTGTAGAGTCGAGCCATGCTCAACTGCCGCCCTTCTGTAGAGTCGAGCCATGCTCGACTGTTCTTCACACAGCGGTCGAGCATGGCTCGACTCTACAGAAGGCAGTCATGCGGGCCCTCGCGATAGAATGGCCACCACTGAATCCTGCGGAGCATCGCCCATGCCTTCCTTCGACGTCGTGTCCGAAGTCGACACCCACGAGCTGACCAACGCCATCGACCAGGCCAACCGCGAACTGAGCACCCGCTTCGACTTCAAGGGCGTGGACGCCAAGTTCGAGCGCGATGGCGATGTGATCAACCAGACCGCGCCGACCGAGTTCCAGCTCAAGCAGATGAACGACATCCTGCGCGCACGCCTGGCCGCACGCGGCATCGACGTGCTCAGCCTGGAGTTCGGCGACATCGAGACCAACCTGGCCCAGGCCCGGCAAAAGATCACCGTCAAGCAGGGCATCGAGCAGAAGATCGCCAAGAAGATCGCGGCGGCGCTGAAGGATGCCAAGCTGAAGGTGGAAAGCCAGATCAACGGCGACAAGCTGCGCGTGCAGGGCAAGAAGCGCGACGACCTGCAGGACGCCATCGCCGTGCTCAAGGCCGGCAAGTTCGAGCTGCCGCTGCAGTTCAACAACTTCCGCGACTGAGGCATCCGCCGGGCACGCCCCGGCGCTGCCAGCGGCAGGTACGACGGCGCGTTGCCAGCGACGCGCCTACAATGGCGGCCCCGCCAGCCGACGTGCCCGCCATGACCGATTCCCACCTGCCCACCGATGACCCGATCGCCGCCACCCGCCTGTGGCTGGAGCGCATCGTCATCGGCCTGAACCTGTGTCCGTTCGCCAAGGCGGTGTATGTGAAGGACCAGGTCCGCATCGTGCTCAGCGATGCGACCACGCCAGAAGCCCTGGTTGAGCAGCTGGCCGAGGAACTGGTGCTGCTGCGCGATACGCCGGCCGAACAGATCGACACCACGTTGATCGTGCATCCGCAGGTGCTGACCGATTTCCTCGACTACAACGATTTCCTCGACAACGCCGACGCCGCGATCGAGGCACTGGACCTGCAGGGCATCCTGCAGGTGGCCAGCTTCCACCCGGACTACCAGTTCGACGGCGTGGCCGCGGACGACGCCAGCAACTATACCAATCGCGCGCCCTTCCCCACCCTGCACCTGCTGCGCGAAGACAGCGTGGCGCGCGCGGTGGATGTCTATCCGGACCCGGACGTGATCGTCGAGCGCAACATCCAGACCCTGGACCGCATCGGCGTGGACGGCTGGCATCGCCGCCTGCGTGGCGAAGACCTGACGTGAGCACGGTGCCGCCGATTGCCGCATGGCCGGCCGCGCCGCTGTCGGGCAAGGTGGTGCTGGTCACCGGCGGCGCCAACGGCATCGGCCGTGGCATCGCCCAGGCGGTGCTCGGTGCCGGCGGACGCGTGCTGATCGGCGACCTGGACGTGGAGGCCGGCGATGCGTGTCTGGCGGAATGGCAGCGCGGTGACGACACCGCATTCCAGCGCCTGGACATCACCGACGAAGCCAGCGTGCGCGACTTCATCGCCGTCGCCTTGCAGCGTTTCGGCCGCATCGACGGGCTGGTCAACAACGCGGGCATCGCCGGACCGCATGGCACGCTGCTGCAGGACATGGACTGGGACGAGTGGCAGCGCCGGCTGTCCTCGCTGCACGGTGCCTTCCTGTGCAGCAAGCACGCACTACCGGCGCTGACGGCCAGTGCTGCCGGCGCGATCATCAACATCGCCTCGACCCGCGCCTGGCAATCCGAAGCGCACAGCGAGGCCTACGCTGCGGCCAAAGGTGGGCTGGTGGCGTTCACCCATGCGCTGGCGATCAGTGCCGGCCCAACGGTGCGGGTCAACAGCATCAGTCCGGGCTGGGTCGGAACCACCGCCTGGCAGGCCCCCTCGCGACGACACGCGCCGGAGTACTCGGCCATCGACCAGGCACAGCACCCGGTCGGCCGGGTCGGCCGCCCCGAAGACATCGGCGCGCTGGCGGTGTACCTGCTGTCATCACTGTCCGGTTTCAGCACCGGCCAGGATTTCATCGTCGACGGCGGCATGACCCGGAAGATGATCTACGCCGAATGATCACAAGCCGGGACGCCAGGTAGAGGCCAACCTTGGTTGGCCCGGGAAAAAAGGGGACGGAGGGGATTAAGTCGTTTGTGCACAAACGACTTAATCCCCTCCGTCCCCTTTTTTTTTGCGCTTACGCCATGCCCGAGTGGCGCAGCAGCGCGTCGATCTGCGGCGCGCGGCCGCGGAAGGCCTTGAAGTTCTCCGCCGCCGGGCGGCTGCCACCACGCGACAGGATCTCATCGCGGAAGCGTGCACCGGTTTCAGCCAGTGCCTGCGGCGCTTCCTCGAACGCGGCGTAGGCATCGGCGCTGAGCACTTCGGCCCACTTGTAGCTGTAGTAACCCGCGGCGTAACCACCGGCGAAGATATGGCTGAACTGGTGCGGGAAGCGATTCCAGACCGGCGGGTGGTTCACGGCCACTTCCGCGCGCACGCGGTCCAGCAGTGCCAGCACGCTGTCCTGCGCCGGTTCGAACTGGCTGTGCAGCAGCATGTCGAACAGGCCGAATTCCAGCTGGCGCACGGTGGCTATGCCGCTGTGGAAATTGCGCGCGGCCAGCATGCGCTCGTACAGCGCGCGCGGCAGCGGCTCGCCACTGTCCACGTGCGCGGTCATTGCCTGCAGGTGCTCCCATTCCCAGCAGAAGTTCTCCATGAACTGGCTGGGCAGCTCCACCGCGTCCCATTCCACGCCGTTGATGCCGGCCACGCCCAGCTCGCCGATGCGGGTCAGCAGCTGGTGCAGTCCATGGCCCATCTCATGGAACAGCGTGGTCACTTCGTTGTGGCTGAAGGTGGCCGGCTTGCCGTTGGCACCACGGCCGAAGTTGCACACCAGGTAGACCAGCGGCGTCTGCACGCTGCCATCCCCACGCACGCGACGGTTGCGGCAATCGTCCATCCACGCGCCACCGCGCTTGCCTTCGCGCGCGTACAAGTCCAGGTAGAACTGGCCCACCAGCGCGCCCTGCGCATCGACCAGGCGGTAGAAGCGCACATCTTCGTGCCACACCGGCGCGCTGTCCTCCTGCACGCGCAGGCCGTACAGCTGTTCGATCACCGAGAACAGGCCGCCCAGCACCTTCGGTTCGGTGAAATATTGCTTCACTTCCTGCTCTGAATAGCTGTAGCGCGCCTGCTTCAGGCGGTCGGCGGCGAATGCCAGGTCCCAGGCCTGCAGGCTGTCAATGCCGAGCTGTTCGCGTGCGAACTGCTCCAGTTCGGCGCGGTCCCTGGCGGCGAACGGCTTGGCGCGCGCGGCCAGGTCGCGCAGGAAACCCAGCACTTCGGCCGGATCCTGCGCCATCTTGGTCGCCACCGAATAATCGCCGTACGAAGCGAAGCCGAGCAGCTCGGCCAGCTCCGCGCGCAGGGCGAGAATGCGGTCGATGTTACTGCTGTTGTCCAGGGCGTCATCGCCGAATTCGGATGCACGCTGCGCGCTGGCGCGGTACAGGATCTCGCGCAGGTCGCGGTCTTCGGCCCAGGTCTGCACCGGCAGGTAACACGGCATCTGCAGGGTCAGCTTCCAGCCGGACTTGCCCTCCTTTTCCGCCGCAGCGTGCGCGGCGGCCTTCACGTCCTCCGGCAGGCCGTTCAATCGCGCTTCGTCCTCGATGATCAGCGACCACGCATCGGTGGCATCGAGCACGTTCTGCGAGAACTTCGCCGACAGCGCCGACAGTTCTTCCTTGATCGCAGCAAAGCGCTGCTGCGCCTCGGGCGCCAGCTCGGCCCCCCCCAGGCGGAAATCACGCAGCGTATTGTCCAGCACCTTGCGCTGGGCCTCGTCGAACTGCGCGGCCTCCGGGCTGGCGGCCAGTGCCTGGTACTGGCGGTACAGCGCCAGGTTCTGGCCCTGCGCACTGGCGAAGCGGGTCACCCGCGGCAGGTTGCTGTTGTAGGCCTCACGCAGTTCCGGGGTGTTGACCACGCCCTGCAGGTGGCCGACCAGGCCCCAGGCGCGCCACAGGCGCTCGGTGGCATCGTCCAGCGGGGCGACGAACGTCTCCCAGCGCACCGGCTGCACCTGCTCGGCCTTGCTGACGGCGGCTTCGGCCTCGGCCAGCAGCACATCCAGCGCCGGTGCAACGTGCTCGGGGCGGATCGCCTCGAAGCGCGGCAGGCCGGAAACATCGAGCAGGGGGTTGGCAACGGTCACGGCAGATCTCCAGGGAACGGGCCCGGCGGGCGGGCAGCCCGGTAGATATGGCGCTGGCAGGCGTGGCTGACAAGGGGGCGCGGCATTCACATCGGCCTTACGGTCACGCACCGAAGCTCTGGCTGCGGGGGAGTCCGCAGCGGTAGGTACCGAACGAGGCCCCACATGGAAGGTCTGGCTGCAGTTGCATCCACCTCACCGGCGCGGTCGCTGGCGCTGTCCGCCAGCCCGGCCGAACTGACCTGGATCGCCGCGCTGTGCGATGCCGGCGATGACGCCCCGCGCCACCTGCAGCAGCTGCAGGCGGTGCTGCAGCAGGGCGGCACCTTCAACGACGCCCAGGAGTGGTACCCGTTCGAAGTGGTCGAGCGCGGCGCCAGCCAGCTGCAACTGGGCCACGAGCGCGAGTTCGTGATCTGCGTGCTGCTGTGGCTGCAGGCATTGGCCCAGGGCCGTGCCAGCATCCTGGACCCCAGCCTGCACCTGGATGACCGCGCGATGGACATCGAGGCCTTGCCGGATGCGCTGCGCGACGCGGTGCTGGATGCGTTCACCGCGGCGGGGTATTGAATCTCTAGCGTCGAGCCATGCTCGACGGCTCTTTCCCGGAGTCGAGCATGGCTCGACGTTACAAGGGCGCTACAACGCTTCCAGGCTGCACCACGGCAGTTCCGGCAACCCCTGCCCGGCCACCGCTGCGGCCAACTGTGCATCGGCGCCGTCGACATCGATGCCCTGCCGCGCGTACCACGACGGATCGTAATAGCTTTGCGCGTAGCGCTCGCCGCTGTCGCACAGGATGCTGACGATGCTGCCCTGGTGGCCCGCCTCGCGCATCCATTGCGCCGCCTGCAGCACGCCGATGAAATTGGTGCCGGTGGAGCCACCGACACGGCGGCCGAGCTGGCGGCTGACATGGCGCATCGCGGCCAGGCTCAGCGCGTCGGGCACCTTCACCATCGCATCGACGCTGGTCGGGATGAAACTCGGCTCCACGCGTGGCCGGCCGATGCCTTCCACGCGCGAGCCACCGCTGCAGGTCAGTCCGCGCCAGTCCTGTTCACCGGCCACGGCAGCCTTGTAGCCGTCGAAGAACACCGACACTTCCGGGTCCGCGCACAGGATGCGGGTGTCATGCCGGCGATAGCTGACATAACGCCCCAGCGTGGCGGCGGTACCGCCGGTGCCGGGACTGCACACGATCCACTCCGGAACCGGGCTGGGCTCCTCGGCCATCTGCTTGAAGATGGATTCGGCAATGTTGTTGTTGGCGCGCCAGTCGGTAGCGCGCTCGGCATAGGTGAACTGGTCCATGAAGTGGCCGCCGGTTTCGCGAGCCAGCTTTTCCGAATCACAGTTGAGGTCGCAGGCGCGCTCGACCAGGTGGCAGCGGCCCCCGTGGAACTCGATCGCCGCGATCTTTTCCGGCGAGGTGGTTGCCGGGATCACCGCAATGAACGGCAGGCCCAGCAGGCGCGCGAAATAGGCTTCGGAGACGGCGGTCGAGCCGCTGGAGGCCTCGATCACCGGCCGGCCCTCGCGCAACCAGCCGTTGGTCAACGCATACAGGAACAGCGAGCGCGCCAGCCGGTGCTTGAGGCTGCCGGTGGGATGGCTCGACTCGTCCTTCAGGTACAGGTCGATGCCCTCGAACCCGGGCAGCGCCAGCGGGATCAGGTGGGTATCGGCGGAACGGTTGAAATCGGCTTCGATCTTGCGGATGGCGGCGGCCACCCATTCACGCTGCGACATGGCGGGCAATCGTTATCAGGACGGAACGGTGCGATCCGGCCATTGTACGTCGCGGTGCCGTCAGGTGCGGGCCGGTAGAATGAAGCCATCCGGCCGGCAACGGCCCTGTCTGAAGGACCTCCCCCATGACCATTCCCGCCCTGCGCGATGTCCCCGGCGTCGCCGCCCAGGCCCCGGCCGAAACCAGCGGCTTCGTGTTCAACCACACCATGCTGCGGGTGAAGGACATCACCGCCTCGCTGGACTTCTACACCCGCGTGCTCGGCTACCAGCTGATCGACAAGCGCGACTTCCCGGACGCCCAGTTCAGCCTGTACTTCCTGGCCTACGTGCCGGCCGGCGCGCTGGTGCCGGAAGACGACGCCCAGCGCCGCGTGTGGATGGCCGGCCTGCCGGGCGTGCTGGAACTGACCCACAACCATGGCACTGAGGCCCAGGACGGCGCGGTCTACCACGACGGCAACAGCGACCCGCGCGGCTTCGGCCACATCTGCGTGTCGGTGCCGGACATCGAAGCCGCCTGCCAGCGCTTCGAAGACCTCGGCGTGACCTTCCAGAAGCGCCTGACCGACGGCCGCATGAAGAACCTGGCCTTCATCAAGGACCCGGACGGCTACTGGGTCGAGATCATCGCCAACTGACAAAAAGGGGACGGAGGGGATTAAGTCGTTTCTGGCACTATTGGGCCGGAAGCGACTTAATCCCCTCCGTCCCCTTTTTTGCGAGGTTCGTATGGAAACGATGGAACTGCACCGCGGCCGCCTGATCGACCACATCCAGCTGGTCGTACGCGACCTCGCCGCCAGCCGCCGCTTCTACCAGGCGGTGTTCGATACGATCGGCATCCCGATCGCCGGCGAAGGCGATGATTACTTCTGGGCCGACGAGCTGTTCATTTCCAGCGCCAGCAGCGAGGCCGCCGCCGGCCAGCTGACCGGCCGCCACCACCTGGCCTTCCAGGCGCGCGACAGCGCCACCGTCGATGCCTTCCATGCCGCCGCAATCGCTGCCGGCGGCACCGACAATGGCGCGCCAGGCGAACGCCCCTACCATCCGGGCTACTACGGTGCCTTCGTGCTCGATCCGGATGGCAACAACATCGAAGTGGTCTACCACGGCCCGGCGAACTACAGCGCCGACTCGGTGAAGGTCACTTTCTGATTTCACCGATGCCGTGAACGAAGAAGCCGGGCAATGCCCGGCTTCTCTGCTTCCAGTGCCGCAGCCTCAGTGGGCGGCCATGTAGATGTCCTGAAGCACGGCCTTTTCCAGTTCCAGCTCGCCCAACAGGTTCTTCACGATATCGCCCAGGCTGAGGATGCCGACCAGGCGGGCGCCTTCAGTGACCATCAGATGACGGCGCCGCGAGTACGTCATCAACGACATGGCCTGCTTCAGGGTCGCTTCCGGCGCAATGCCTTCCAGGCCGGTGGACGGCAGGCTGGAAATCACCCGACGGCCGGCCTGCGGGCCGTCGTCGGCCAGGGTACGCACGATGTCCTTTTCGGAAATGATGCCCACCGGGGCATCGTCCTTCATCACCACCAGCGCAGCGATCTTGTTCGCGCTCATCTTGTGGGCGGCGGCACCGATGGTGTCTTCGGCGTCGATGGTGATGACAGCTTCTTTCTTGGATTGCAGGAGTTCGCGGACGTTCATTCTTGTTTCCTGGTGCAGGTCACTGAAGTCAAAAAAGTGTGCTCTTCCGATACGCCCCCTCCCCGGGAACAGACCTTTCAGCGCACGTCTGGCGCACCCCTCTGCCGCTTGGAATGGATCGGCAGACGACGTGCTGCAACGCGAACGAGGTGGGCTCAACCGCTCAACCCGGACCTCGGTCAAATCGATTCTACGACTGCGACCATCGGTCACTACCGGCATCGATAGGACAGTTCGTCGTGGGAACCTACTGACGATCCAGAGAATGGCACCGTGGTTGAAACCGACGCTGAATGCGTCGAGATCTGCGCACTCAAGATCCCGTGCTCCGCGCCGACAGGCCGGACAAAATCATCCGACCGCGTACCACTTCCGCCGTGAGCGCCCCGCCTGAAGGGCGTGAAAGGGAGGCACGGCAACCGATCCGGGCAGATCGGCTCTCGCGCCGCAGCGCTCCTCGCGCATCCACAAGGAAAAGAATTGCGCACCCTGCCTTGACAGCCTTACATGGCACAGGTACTTAACGCTCATAACAGGATGTTCATGAGCCATACATATGGAATTGGACAAGAACCGGCATAACGCCGATGTAGCCCCCCGCGCTTCGCAAAGCGCGCTGTCGGTTTTGCTCAGGCGCTTCTGGCGGGATTTCATCGGGCACCGGAAGGCATCCGTAACGCTGGCGGCCAGCCTGATGGTCCTGTCGGTGCTGCTCCAGTTGCCCGTTCCGCTGCTGACGATGCACATCATCGATGTCGTTGTCGAAAAGCGCGCTTTCAGCATCGTCAATCAGCTGGGAATGGCACTGGTTGCGCTCATCCTGCTTCGCCACGCGTTCTCCTACATCAATGAAAGCGTAACGCTGACGCTGAAGGAGTCGATCATCGTCGACGCGCAATCGACGCTGTTCCGGCACCTGCAGTCACTCCCGCTCAAGTTCTTCACCAACAAGCACTCGACCTACCTGCAGTCCCGCCTCATGAACGATGCGCGCGCCGTCGAAGGCGCGCTGGTCAGGAACTTCGTGACCATCGCGGTCAATGCCCTGACCTTCGTCGTCGGCGCCGCGATCATCCTTTACCTGCAGCCCCGAATGGGCGCGGTGCTGCTGCTCACCATCATCCCATTCGGCTGCATTCGTCTTTTCACCAACCAGCGCATGCGCTCGCTCAGCGCGGACATGCAGGAACAACAGGCGGCCACATCCGCAGCGATCAGCGAGCGCCTGGCCGGTGTGGCCACCATCAAATCGCTCGGCCAGGAGAACAGCCAGGGCGAACTGATGACGCAGCGACTGGAAACACTCAAAGGCGTCTACGTGCGGACCAACTGGTTCGGCGTCGTCAGCGGCATCGGCACCAGCCTGGTCACCTCGCTCAGCACAGCTTTCGTGCTGTGGTACGGACTGCACCTGGTAACACAGGGTGAGATGTCGCTCGGCCAGGTCGTCGGCATTCTTTCGCTGATGAACTTCCTGTATGCCCCGGTCAACGCGTTGGTTGCCGCCAACATCGGCATCCAGCAGGCGGCCTCTGCGGTGCAGCGGATCTATGAATTCCTCGACGAAGAACCCGAGCAAGCTCATGGAGAGACCTTCAGGCTCTCCCAGGGACGGGTCGAATTCCGCGCCATCGACTTCGCCTACAAACCCGAATCCAAGGTATTCCAGGATTTCAGCCTGACCATCGCTGGGCGCGAAACGATCGCCCTGGTCGGCCATTCGGGCGCGGGGAAAAGCTCGCTGGTCCGCCTGCTGCCAAGACTCAATGAGATCCAGGCAGGACAGATACTGATCGATGGATCCGACATCCGCAGTGTCGCGCTTCCAGATCTCCGGGCGGCCATCGGTATTGTCGAGCAGCAAGCGTTCCTGTTCACCGGAAGCATCCTGGACAACATCCGCCTCGGACGGCCGATGGCAACGCAGGAAGAAGTGGTCGCCGCTGCCCGCAATGCCAATGCCCACCACTTCATCAGCAGCCTCCCTCAAGGTTACGAGACATGCGTAGGTGAGCGTGGGCTCACCCTGTCGGGCGGCGAGTGCCAGCGGATCGCACTCGCCCGCATGTTCCTGCGTGACCCCCGGATCCTCATCCTCGATGAGGCGGTATCGGCGCTGGATTCGCAGTCGGAGGAAGCCATCCAGCGAAGCCTGCAGTCGCTATGCCGGGGCAGGACAACCATCATCATCGCCCATCGCCTGTCGACCCTGATGCTGGCCGACAGGATCGTCCTCATCGAGAAGGGCGTGCTGGTCGAAGAGGGGACCCACGAAGAACTCATCGCCTCGCAGGGGGCATACGCTCGCTTGTTCCTGCAACAGTTCCAGTCGCAGCACGTCCACGGGAAAGACCCCATCGGAATGGAAACGACCTGAGAGGATCGACAATGAACATGGTGATGCTCCCCCCCCGCGTCCGCATGTGGAATCGGGATGGCTGGTACCTCTACTTCGACCCGCACAACTTCAAATGGGTGCGGGTGAACGATTCCGGCCACTTCATCCTGACCCGGTTGCAGCTGTACCGGACCACCGAGGACATCGTCAGCGAAATCGTCGAGCGCTTCGGCATGACCGAGGACATTGCGCGCACGGCAGTGCATCAGTTCGTTGACGATCTTTCCAGCGTCGGCTTCCTGCACCACGACGAGTACGACGAAGGCGAACGGCCGACCTTTGGTCCTCGTGCTTTCGCACACACGGTGTACATGCACCTCACCAACAACTGCAACCTCAAGTGCCCGTACTGCTACAACAAGAGTGATCGGGAGTACAAGATCAAGATGGAGAAGCAGGGCAGGATCGCTTCGATCCTGACCACCGACGAGAGCAAGGCGCTGATAACCCGACTGGTCGAGAACGGCGTCAAGCACCTGGTCTTCACCGGTGGCGAGCCACTGATGAGACCAGACGCGCTGGAACTGTTCGAGCACGCCCGATCCCTGAGCAGCACGCTCAAGATCGAGGTACTGACCAATGGCATCCTGATCAAGGATGCGGTCGCCGAGAAGCTCTGCGAGTTCGTCAACATGGTGACCATCAGCCTGGATGGGCATGAACGGCACATGCATGAGCGCTACCGGGGACGCAACACGTTCGCACCAACGATCCGCGGCATCCGCAAGCTGGTTGAGGTTCGCAAGCGGCGCGGCAAGCCCGGCCCACGCATCTCGCTGGTGCCCGCGCTGACTGACAAGAACATCGGGTTCATGAAGGAGATCTACGAGTTCGCGCTCGATGATCTCGGTGTTGACGGCCTCGCTCCGATCCTGTTCCAGGCCGGCGATCACCAGGAGCTGAGCATCCAGCAGATCCCCACCCTGGCCGAATGGGGACTCGCCCAGAACCGTACCCGGGACTATCTGCGAGGCCGTACGCCGCAACCGGTGAAGACCGCGCCCCCATCCCCCGTCGTGCCGCGCAACCACTGTGGCGTGGGCGAAGGTGAGTTCAGTGTTGATCCGGCGGGATTCGTATACCCGTGCCAGACGATGCATTTCGACCAGTTCATCTGCGGAAACGTCAGGGAACTGGATATCAAGGAGATCTATGACACATCGCCCGTCATGCGTCGCGTCAGGACGGCGGTTGTCGACAATCTGGATGTCTGCAGGCATTGCGACGTCAAGTACTTCTGCAACGGCGGATGCAGGTCTACCGCCTTCAATGTCTATGGTGAGTTCGAAAAGCACAACGAACTCTACTGCAGGCATCTCGAGAAGCTTGCCGTCGACCGCATGTGGGCAAACTGCGAGTTGCCGCTTCACGCCACGGAAGGTGTCTGTGCGTAGTGCCGTGAGCCCGTGTTGCGGTTAAAGGCGGGCCGTGCATGTGCACGGCTCATGGTTGTACACAACGAAGGAGAAAACAGCATGTTCAATCCTCAGGTGTTTACCGGTACGCAGGACCTGCAGGCAGCTGCAGGCGCATGTGGTTGCGGCTGTGCATGCAGCGGCGGCGGTGCGGGTGGTGGCAGCGGCAGCGGCGATGACTCGATGCAGCAGCTGTAAAGCCGGCTGAAAATCCCCCCTTGAGCCAATGCTCAAGGGGGGATCCTGACAACGCACCAGAAAATTCCACTAGGGACATCGCATGAAACGCCATGTTCACCTGATGGGAATCGTCTTTGCCGTGGCAGCCATGAGTGCCTCGGCAGCGCCCCATTCAACATTCACGCCCTCGGCCGGATTCTCGATCACCGATGGCACGCTCTATCGTGGCAACGCCGCGATCGCCAGCCATTTTTCCATCTCCAGAACCGAGATCGGGTACCTCTTTGTCTATGTCCCGCAGTTCGGCCTGATCACGCTTTCGACCAGTACGTTCCCCGGGGCCCAGGCGCACGGGCGTATTGAGAACCAGACGCTTCGATTCAATGCCGACGGTGAGGCTTTTGTCCTGACCAGCCAGTCCCCCCTGCTGGCTTCCGGGGAGAGCGTGGCGTGGGTCAGCGTGGACAGGACGTTCGCCCTGCGTGGAAAGCGTGCCGTAGTCGCCTATGGCGACAACCCCGGCATGCCGTACGACTGGCCCATGCGAGAGGTTGCACGCAAGTAGCGGAGGCAGCCGTTGACGCAGCGGGACATGAGGAACTCTCTCCGCCGCACATCTGCTCATGCCTGCATCAGAGAAGATCATCATCAGACAGGACGGATTCCATGGGATCGAATGCACTTGAAAGCATGAGCAGTCACTCGACGCAGGACATCATCGTCGAAGGACCGCTGCTGGGCGAACTGCGTGGAAGCGGCCGCGGGGGCCTCGCCGGCTACCTCAGCGTCGGCGGCTACGATACCCTGGCCCAGGCAATGCGAGGGGGCGCTGCAGATGCATTGGCACGCCTGGCTGCGTCCGGCCTGCGCGGACGGGCGGGCGGTGGCTTTCCCACCGCAGTGAAGTGGAAGCAGGTCCGTGACAACAGCGCAGCAGCGCGCTTCTTCGTCTGCAATGCCAATACCGGCCAACTGGGCGGCGGCAAGGAATCCGCACTGATCAGGCTGAATCCGCACGCCGTCATCGAGGCTGTTGCACTTGCAGCAAGTATCGTGGGCGCGCAGGTCGCCTTCATCCACCTCGGGCAGTCGCTTGAGCATGAGCAGCAACTACTGGAGGCTGCTGTGCAGGAGGCGCGCATGCAGAAGCTCCTGGACCCTGCAGCCTGTGACATCCGAATCGAGCGGTCTGAAAGTGGCTATCTGGCGGGGGAAGAAACCGCACTGCTGGAACTGCTTGAGGGCCGACCAGGCCGTCCACGTGGCAAGCCAGCGATGCCGACCCGCAGCGGTTTCCAGAAGCAACCCACGGTAGTGAACAATCTCGAGACCGTTCTGCAGGCCCTGCTGGCCATCCGGCTCGGTCCCGAGCAGTTCCGTGCAGTCGGCAGCCGGTACGCCAGTGGAACCACCATCTTCAGTGTTGTCGGGGATGTGGCCCGCCCGGGACTATATGAGCTTCCGCTGGGCACTGCGCTCGGCTCCCTCATCCATGAACACGCCGGTGGCATCTCCGGGAACGGGTCCCTGAAGGCAGCACTTGTTGGCGGCACGAGTGGAACCGCGGTCGGAGCGGAACACGCGGACCTGCAACTGGACTATGACAGCCTGGCCGGCATCGGCGGCAGCCTGGGCAGCGGGGTCATCATCGTACTGTCCGATAGAACCTCGATGGTGGGTGTCGCACGCGACCTCGCCAGGTTCTATCACCAGAACTCCTGCGGCAAGTGTGCTCCCTGCAAGGATGGAACGCGGCGCGCCTATCACATGCTGGACAACCTTGATCGGGTTGATGAGAGCGCGACCGACTGGCAACTTTCGGTGGAACCCACCAGCTCCCGGAAGATCCCGATGCTGCTGGTCAACGCCGCACCGCCCAAACGTGCAAGCATCAGCTATACCGATTCAGGGATCGGGCTGGAGAAGATCCGACTGATCTGCACCTGGTACTCCACCCGGGGTGATTGCCATCACCCAACGGAGTCCTCGCGCATGCTGCAGAGCCTGCTGGATGGATTCACCGACGAGTTTGAAAGGGAACGCGCAGCACCGGCAATGGACCAGGATGCGATGCTCTCGACGATGCCGGCAAGCTGACTCTTGGAAGCGACCCAACGGACGGGCCTGGCTGCATGGTCAGGCCCAGGTGCGACACTTGGAGACGATGTGTGCTTGCCTACTATGTGAATCTGGCCCTACGCAGCTTCAAGCGTAACAAGGGCCTGACGATGTTGATGATTGCGGCCATCGGAGTGGGTATCGGCGGCTCGATGACGGCGCTGACGGTCTTCTCCGCCCTGTCGGGAAACCCCATTCCCGCCAAAAGCGAGCGCCTGTTCTATCCACAGCTCGATCCTCGCCCAAAGAGCGATCAGGCCGCTGATGGGGAGCCGGCCGAACAATTGACCCGGTTCGATGCAGAAGCCCTGCTCCGCGATCGCAAGGCTGACCGCCAGGCGGTGATGGTTGGCGGCAGTGTGGCCGTTGAACCGGAGGCATCCCATATCCGGCCATTCATTGTCGACGCACGGTACACCTCGGCAGACTTCTTCCCCATGTTCGAGGCACCCTTCCGATATGGCGGGGGCTGGAGCGCCACCGAAGACCAGGGCCGGGCGCAGGTTGCGGTCATCTCGAAGGCGCTGAACGAAAAACTGTTCAGCGGTTCCGACAGCACCGGCAAGAGCCTTCTGGTTGCCGGTCGCCGGTTCCAGATCATCGGCGTTCTTGACCAATGGCGGCCGATGCCGAAGTTCTACGACATGACCAACGATCGCTTCAGCGACGTGGAACAGGTCTTCGTGCCGTTCTGGACCGCGCTTTCGCTGAAACTGGGCATCCAGGGCAGCATGAACTGCTGGGGCGACGTCAGCGCGGATCCAGAAGGCGCGCAGGCCCTCAATGCGCCATGTTCCTGGCTCCAGTACTGGGTCGAGCTTCCGACCGTTGAGCGCGCACAGGCCTATCAAAGGTACCTGCAGAGCTACTCCGAGCAACAACGGGCGGCCGGGCGATTCCAGCGCCCCAGCAACGTCAGGTTGCACAACGTCATGGACTGGCTGGACCAGCGCGGTGCGGTGCCTGCCGATGTGCGGCTGCAGCTCTGGGTGGCCCTGGGCTTCCTGCTCGTATGCCTGCTCAACACGGTGGGCCTGCTGATGGCGATGTTCATGCGACGCGCGCCTGAAATCGGCGTCCGCCGTGCACTGGGCGCTTCTCGTCGGGACATATTCCGGCAATTCCTGGTCGAGGCCGGGACCATCGGTCTGGTTGGCGGTGGCGTCGGGCTGCTGCTCGCCAACATCGGCCTGTGGGCGGTTCGCCATCAGTCCCACAGCTATGCATCGGAAGTGCACATGGGCATGTCGATGCTGCTTGCAACGTTCGTACTTTCGGTTTCTGCCAGTCTGGCCGCAGGCATTTTTCCCGCATGGCGAGCAATGCAGGTAAGTCCTTCGGTGCAGGCAAAGCTGCAATAGGAGAACCGCGGCGGTGCGTGCCCGCGCCTGCACCATGAACCGCCTGCTGCATCCAGCCGTAACGTCGCACCCTTCTGTTCCGGAGATTCCATGAGTATCGGCCCCATCCTCTCCAGTCTCAAACGCAACAAGATCCAAGCGGTTCTGATCATTCTCGAGATCGCGCTCAGCTGTGCGATCGTCTCCAATGCGACCTTCATGATCAGCCAGCGGTTGGAGCGCATGGAGCGGGCGACCGGCTTGGCCGACGACCAGGTCGTGAGGATCAACGTCGCGGGTATTGGCGAGAGTGAGAACCCCGGAGCGCAGGTGCGGCAGGATCTGGCGGAGTTGCGCTCGATCGCCGGCGTCAAGGCCGCCACCAGCCTGAATCATGTTCCGTTCGACAATTCCGCCTGGAATGGATCGGTTCGGCTGGATCGAAACCAGCGCGGCCCCAGCCTCAACGTCGCCATGTACCTGGGCAAGGATCTGCTCGATACCCTTGGACTCACGCTGGTGGAAGGACGGGATTTCTCTCCCTCCGAATACGTCGACTGGGAACAGTTCAATAGCGGTGGCCCGGCGCTGCGGGTGCCATCGGCCATCATCACCCGGGACGTGGCGGAGAGGCTGTTTCCGGGGCAGAGTGCCATTGGCAAGGAAATCTACGCGTGGAACCCTGACAATTCTCCACACCGCATTGTCGGCGTGGTCGAACGCCTGATCCGGCCAAACGACAATGGCGGCATCGAGAACGCCGGCTTCTCGCTGTTGCTACCGATGAAGGATCTGACGATGGGCCGGTTCGCGCTCCGGACCGATCCGTCACAGCGTGAGGCGGTCGAGAAGGCCGCGATCGCAGCGCTCGAACGCAGCAGCAACCGTCGCGTCATCATGGAGCACGCCGCCTTCACCGACGTGATGCGGCAGTACTACCAGAAGGATCGTGACATGGCGTGGCTGCTGGCCATACTCATGATGGGGCTGTTGGCGATCACCGCGCTGGGGCTGTTTGGAATCGCCAGTTTCTGGGTCTCGCAACGGACCCGCAGCATCGGCATCCGGCGCGCGCTCGGTGCAACCCGCAGACAGATCCTGCGCTACTTCCAGCTGGAAAATTTCCTGTTGGTGAGCATCGGCATCGCGCTGGGCATGATTGGCGCCTACGGAATCAACCAGGTGCTGATGAGCCACTACGAGCTGGATCGCCTGCCCGCGCTCTATCTTCCCGTCGGCGCGGCGCTGCTGCTGCTTATCGGCCAGCTGGCGGTATGGTCGCCCGCGCGACGCGCATCCTCGGTAGCACCCGCCGTTGCCACTGGCGGCTTCTGAGGCGCAACAAGCAGTGAAGACGCTGTCGCCCGCACCGTGCCTTCATTGATCACCGTAGCCGGCTTCCACCCTGTACCTGCGCAGGCTCCTGGAAGCCTGCGCAGTTGCCGATGCCCGCGTGGCGTCTTACTCCACCGTCACGCTCTTGGCCAGGTTACGCGGCTTGTCCACGTCGGTGCCGCGCGCCAGCGCGGTGTGGTAGGCCAGCAGCTGCACCGGAATGGTGTGCACGATCGGGCTGAGCACGCCGGCATGGCGCGGCGTGCGGATCACGTGCACGCCTTCGGACTCGTTGAAGTTGCTGTCCTGGTCGGCAAACACGAACAGCTCGCCACCACGGGCGCGCACTTCCTGCATGTTCGACTTCACCTTCTCCAGCAGGCTGTCGTTGGGGGCGATCACCACCACCGGCATGTCCTCGTCCACCAGCGCCAGCGGGCCGTGCTTCAGCTCACCCGCCGGGTAGGCCTCGGCGTGGATGTAGGAGATCTCCTTGAGCTTGAGCGAGCCTTCCAGCGCGATCGGGTAATGCAGGCCACGACCGAGGAACAGCGCGCTGCTCTTGCGCGCGAAACGCTCGGCCCAGGCGGCGATCTGCGGTTCCATGTTCAGTGCGTGCTGCACGCTGCCCGGCAGGAAGCGCAGCTGCTCCAGGTAGTCCGCTTCCTGCGCCGCGTCGATGCGGCCATGCAGCTTGCCCAGCACCACGGTCAGCTGGAACAGTGCGGCCAGCTGGGTGGTGAAGGCCTTGGTCGACGCCACGCCGATCTCGGCGCCGGCACGGGTGTAGCAGACCAGCTCGCTGGCGCGCGGAATCGCGCTTTCCGGCACGTTGCAGATCGACAGCGTGTGCTTGTGGCCAAGCGACTTGGCGTACTTCAACGCTTCCATCGTATCCAGCGTTTCGCCGGACTGGGAAATGGTGACGATCAGGTGCTTCGGGTTGGCATACGCGGCGCGGTAGCGGTACTCACTGGCGATTTCCACACTGCACGGCAGGCCGGCGATGGCTTCGATCCAGTAGCGCGCGGTCAGACCGGAGTAATAGCTGGTACCACAGGCAATGATCTGCACGCCCTCGATGCCCGACAGCACCGCTTCGGCGTTCTTGCCGAACAGTTCGGCCGGGAAGCCACCGGCGTCGATCGCCGCCTCGATGGTATCGCCCAGCGCGCGCGGCTGCTCGTGGATTTCCTTCTGCATGAAGTGGCGGTACGGACCCAGCTCCAGCGAAGCCAGCGACACATCGGACAGATGCACGTCGCGCTCGATCGGCTGGTCATGCTCGTCGAAGATGCGCACGCCATCGCGACGGATCTCGGCGGTGTCGCCCTCTTCCAGGAAGATCACCTTGCGGGTGGCCGAGATCACCGCCGAGACGTCGGAAGCGACGAAGTTCTCGCCCTCGCCCAGGCCGATCAGCAGCGGGCAGCCCATGCGCGCGCAGACGAAGCGCTCCGGCTCGGCGCGGCTGACCACGGCCAGCGCGTAGGCGCCGGTCAGCTCCTTCACCGTGTGCTGCAGCGCCACCAGCAGGTCGTCGCCGCCCTTCAGGTGATGGTGGATCAGGTGCGCGATGACTTCGGTATCGGTCTGCGACTCGAAGGTGTAGCCCATCGCACGCAGCTTCTCGCGCTGCTCTTCGTGGTTCTCGATGATGCCGTTGTGCACCAGCGCAACGCCCTGGCTGATGTGCGGATGCGCGTTGGCCTCGGTGACGCCCCCATGGGTGGCCCAGCGGGTATGGCCAATGCCCAGCACCGCATTGAAGCCTTCGGCTTCGGCTGCCATCGCCATTTCCGATACGCGGCCGGTACGACGGACGCGACGTACTTCGGGGCGCTCGGCATGGTCGATCACCGCGATGCCCGAGGAGTCGTAACCACGGTACTCAAGCCGCTTCAGGCCCTCGATCAGCACCGGCACTACGTCGCGATCGGCGATTGCACCCACGATTCCACACATGTCACGCGTTTCCTTGAAGACGATCGGCGCATTCTAGCCCGCGTGTCCGGCTTCCCCCTCCTGTCCGCTTAATGAAAGTGTCCGGAAAGGTGTCCGCGGACACCCGGACACTTGAGCGCCCCACCCAACCCATTGACCTGAAAGGAAATAAAGTTGGCACGCTACATGCTTGGTAATAACTACCACCGTCAGGCACGCACCCGATGATCCGCGACACTTCCGCACAGGACCAGATCGTTTCCTCCGCCCCGGCCGGCGCCACCCGCGCCAACTGGCAGCGTTACCGCTGGCCGGCAGTGGGCGCCATCGTGCTGCTGGCCGGCATCGGCTGGGCCGTGCACGCGTGGTCCAACGCCAGCCGCTCCTTCGACAGCAGCCGCGTGCGCATCGCCGAAGTGAAGCGTGGCGACCTGGTCCGTGACATCGCCGCCGACGGCCGGGTGATCGCCGCCAACAGCCCGATCCTGTACGCCATCTCGGCCGGTACCGTGGACCTGAAGGTGGTCGCCGGTGACGTGGTCAAGAAGGGCCAGGAACTGGCGATCATCGACAGCCCGGAACTGCGCAGCAAGCTGGCCCAGGAACAGGCCACCCTGGCCGGCCTGGAAGCCGAGGCCAGCCGTGCCGCGCTGGATGCCACCCTGGCCCGGGCCAAGTCGCGCAAGGAAACCGACCAGGCCACGATCGAACGGCAGGCCGCCGACCGCGACCTGCAGCGCTACCAGCGCGGCTACGACGGCGGTGCGGTGCCGCAGATCGACCTGGCCAAGGCCAAGGACTCCCTGAAGAAGGCCGACATCACTCTGGTCAACGCCACCACCGATGCGCGACTGCAGAGCCAGGGCGCGGACCTGGATGCCCGCAACAAGCGCCTGCTGGCCGACCGCCAGAAGGCCGTGGTGGCTGAAGTACAGCGCCAGGTCGATGCACTGACCCTGCGCGCACCCTTCGACGGCCAGGTCGGCCAGGTGCAGGCCATCCAGTCCACCAACCTGGCCGCCAATGCGCCGGTGCTGGGCGTGGTCGACCTGTCCAAGTTCGAGGTCGAGATCAAGGTGCCGGAAAGCTTCGCCCGTGACCTGGCGATCGGCATGCCGGCGCAGCTGACCGGCGGCAACGGCAAGCCGTTCCCGGGCGAGATCAGCGCGGTGTCGCCGGAAGTGGTCAACGGCGAGGTCAATGCCCGCGTGCGCTTCGCCAGTGAGCAGCCGGAGGGCCTGCGCCAGAGCCAGCGGATGTCGGTGCGCGTGCTGCTCGATACCCGCAAGGACGTGCTGAAGGTCGAGCGCGGCCCGTTCGTCGAACAGGGCAATGGCGTGGCCTACGTGATGGATGGCCGCACCGCAGTGCGGCGTCCGGTGGAACTGGGCGTCAGCAGCCTGGGCGAAGTGGAAATCAAGTCAGGTGTGCAGCCGGGCGACCGCATCGTGGTCTCCGGCAGCGACCTGTTCAAGGACGCCGAACGCGTCTCCGTCAACTGATACCTGAATCCTGGAGAGAGGACACCCCATGTACATGCTCGAAATGCGTTCGGTCGCCAAGGTCTTCCGCACCGAACAGGTGGAAACCCACGCGTTGCGCTCACTGGAACTGCAGGTCAAGGAAGGCGAGTTCGTCGCCGTCACCGGTCCGTCCGGCTCCGGCAAGACCACCTTCCTCAACATCGCCGGCCTGCTGGAAACCTTCACCAGCGGCACCTACATGCTTGACGGCCAGGACGTGAGCACGCTGGGCGATGACGCCCGCAGCCGCCTGCGCAACCAGAAGATCGGCTTCATCTTCCAGGGCTTCAACCTGATCCCCGACCTGAACCTGTTCGACAACGTCGACGTGCCGCTGCGCTATCGGAAGATGAGCGCCAACGAGCGCCGCGAACGCATCGAGAAGGCGCTGACCCAGGTCGGCCTGGGCTCGCGCATGAAGCACTATCCGAATGAACTGTCGGGCGGCCAGCAGCAGCGTGCGGCGATCGCGCGTGCGCTGGCCGGCAGCCCGCGCCTGCTGCTGGCCGACGAACCGACCGGCAACCTGGATACGCAGATGGCGCGCGGCGTGATGGAACTGCTGGAGGAGATCAATGCCGCTGGCACCACCATCGTGATGGTCACCCACGACCCGGAACTGGCCGCGCGCGCGCAGCGCAACGTACACATCGTCGACGGCCAGGTTACCGACCTGGTGCGCGAGCCGGTGCTGGCCACGCCGCGCCACATCGTCGCCGTCAACGAGTGAGGTCACTCCCATGTTCGCCTACTACGCCCGATTGGCGGTACGCAGCTTCCGCCGCAACAAGATCCTGACCGCGCTGATGGTGGTCGCCATCGCGCTGGGCATCGGCGCCTCGATGACCACGCTGACGGTGTTCCACGTCCTGTCCGGCGACCCGATTCCCGGCAAGAGCGACCAGCTGTTCTATGTGCAGGTCGAGCCGCGCCCGCGTGGCGGCTACACCCCGGGTGAGGAGCCTGAGGAACAGATGACCCGGCGCGATGCCGAGACCCTGCTGCGCGAGAAGCGCGGCGTCCGCCAGGCGATGATGAGTGCGGGCGGCGGCACGGTGGAACCGGAGCTCAGCACGCTCAAGCCGTTCTCGGTGGATACGCGCTGGACGTCGGCTGATTTCTTCCCGATGTTCGACGTGCCGATGCAGTACGGGCGCGCCTGGAGCAGCAGCGACGATGACAGCCGCAGCCGCGTGGTGGTGCTGTCGAAAGCGATCAACGACAAGCTGTTCCAGGGTGCGGACAGCACGGGTCGCGAGATCCGCCTGAGTGGCCACTCACTCCGGGTGATCGGCGTGATGAAGAAGTGGAACCCCGAACCCCACTTCTTCGATCTGACCACCGGCAACTACGGCAAGGATGAAGACCTGCTGGTGCCGTTCTCCACTGCGATGGACCTGGAGTTCGGCAGCAACGGCAACATGAACTGCTTCGGCGAGAATCCGGATGGCAGCAGCAACTCGATCAGCGCACCCTGCAGCTGGATCCAGTATTGGGTGGAACTTGACCCGGCCAAGGTCGAGGACTATCGCAGCTACCTGGTCAACTACTCGGACCAGCAGCGCGCGGCGGGCCGTTTCGAGCGTCCCACCAACGTGCGGCTGCGCCCGGTGATGGAGTGGTTGACGTTCAAGAACGCCGTGCCCAGCGACGTGCGCCTGCAGATGTGGCTGGCATTGGGCTTCCTCGGCGTCTGCCTGGTCAACACGGTGGGCCTGCTGCTGGCGAAGTTCCTGCGTCGCAGTGGCGAGATCGGCGTGCGCCGTGCCCTCGGTGCCAGCCGTGGGCAGATCTTCCTGCAATGCCTGGTTGAAGCCGGTGCGGTCGGCGCTGCCGGCGGCGTGCTCGGCATCGGCCTGGCCCTGCTCGGCCTGTATGCGGTAC
Organism: Stenotrophomonas sp. S4; assembly: GCF_054187805.2. Lineage (NCBI taxonomy): Bacteria > Pseudomonadati > Pseudomonadota > Gammaproteobacteria > Lysobacterales > Lysobacteraceae > Stenotrophomonas > Stenotrophomonas sp. S4. The sequence continues at coordinate 4,123,694 of NZ_CM196188.1, forward strand.
GCCAGCAACCCGTGGACTACGCGAACCTGGCCCACCTGGACGGCAGCATGCTTCTGCTGGCCATCGGCCTGACCCTGTGCGCCAGCCTCGCCGCCGGTTTCCTGCCCGCCTGGCGCGCGATGCAGGTTACCCCGGCCATCCAGCTCAAGTCGCAGTAAGCACGAGTACGAGGACCTCCCATGGATATCCGCCCCATCCTCAGCACCCTGCGCCGTCACAAGACGGCCGCCGCCCTGATCGTGCTGGAAGTCGCCCTGACCTGCGCCATCGTCTGCAATGCCCTGTTCCTGGTCACCCAGCGCGTTGAACGGATCAGCCAGACCAGCGGCCTGGCCGAAAGCGAGCTGGTGTTCGTCCGCGTCAGCGGCATCGGCAAGCAGACCAATGGCCAGGCCCGCACCCAGGAAGACCTGTCCGCCCTGCGCGCAGTTTCCGGGGTGACCGCTGCGGCCAAGGTCAACCAGCTTCCGTTCCGCCCAAACTCCTCCAATACCAGTGTTTCGCTGAAGCAGGAGCAGGAACGCCCGACCGCCTTCGTCACCATGTACATGTTTGGCGAAGGCGGACTGCCCACGCTCGGGCTGCAGCTGACCGCCGGCCGTGACTTCCAGTCCAGTGAATACAGCAACTTCGAGGACGCACAGAAAAACGCTTCAACCAACACCGCCTCCTCGGTGATCATCAGTCGCACGCTCGCCGACAAGCTGTACCCCGGTGAGAATGCGCTGGGGAAAACGTTCTACATGGGCAAGCAGCCACTGCACGTGGTGGGCATCGTCGCTTCATTGGCCACCCCCACCGATTACAACAACAACACCACGCTGTCGATCGTGCTGCCTGTGCGGACTGACTTCACCCAGGGTCCGTACGTCCTGCGCACCGCTCCGGAACGGCGCGAGGAAGTGCTCAAGGGTGCGATCGCCGCGCTTGAACGCAACGACCCCAACCGGCTGGTGCGTGAAAAGCTGACCTATGAGGCGCAGCGCAATGACTACTTCAAGAACGACAGGGCCATGGTCGGGCTGCTGATCACCGTGTGCATCTCGCTGCTGGTGGTCACGGCACTGGGCATCATCGGCCTGGCCAGCTTCTGGGTACAGCAGCGCAGCAAGCAGATCGGCATCCGCCGCGCACTCGGTGCCACCCGCGGGCAGATCCTGCGCTACTTCCAGACCGAGAACTTCCTGCTGGCCACGCTGGGTATCGTGCTGGGCATGCTCGCCGCCTATGCGATCAACCTGGCGTTGATGAACATGTACGAGCTACCGCGCATGCCGCTGCTGTACCTGCCGCTGGGCGCGCTGCTGCTGTGGGCACTGGGCCAGATTGCGGTGTTCGGCCCAGCCCGCCGCGCCGCCGCGGTGCCGCCAGCTGTCGCCACGCGGGGCAGCTGAGGCCACGCCCGTCCCGGCCGGGCCGCGCTGCCGGCCCGGCTTACAAGACTCCCCCCCCGAGGGCGGCCCCTGCGCCGCCACGGGTTTGGCTATGCTTGGTGGGTGGCGCCGGGCTCTCCCGGCGTATGGACACGAACACGGCTCCATCGGCGCCGCCCATCCCTTTCTGCAGAACCGCTTGATGCCTTCGATCCTGATCATCGACGACAACGCCAGTGTGGGTACCGCGCTGGACGTGCTGTTCTCCCTGCACGATATCGACACCCTGCAGGCGCAGAGCCCGGCCGAGGGGCTGGCCCTGCTCGAGTCGCAGCCGGTCGACCTGGTGATCCAGGACATGAACTTCAGCGAGGACACCACCTCCGGCGAGGAAGGCGAAGTCCTCTTCGCACAGATCCGTGCGCGCCACCCGGACCTGCCGGTGATCCTGCTGACCGCCTGGACGCACCTGAGTAGCGCGGTGGACCTGGTCAAGGCCGGTGCCGCCGACTACCTGGCCAAGCCCTGGGACGACCGCAAGCTGCTGACCACGGTCAACAACCTGCTGGAGTTGTCCGAGGCACGGCGCGAACTGGACCGCCGACGCAGCCGCGAGCTGCGCCAGCGCAATGCGCTGGAAGAGAAGTACGAGCTGTGCGGTGCGGTGTTCGCCGATCCGGCCAGCGAGCGCGTCATCGCACTCGCCTGCCAGGTCGCGCGCTCCGAACTGCCGGTGCTGATCACCGGCCCCAACGGTGCTGGCAAGGAGAAGATCGCGCAGATCATCCAGGCCAACTCGCTGGTGGCCAAGGGTTCGTTCATCACAGTCAATTGTGGCGCCCTGCCCTCGGAACTGATCGAGGCCGAACTGTTCGGTGCCGAAGCAGGCGCGTATACCGGCGCCAGCAAGGCGCGCGAGGGCAAATTCGAAGCTGCCGACGGAGGCACGCTGTTCCTGGATGAGATCGGCAACCTGTCGCTGGGCGGTCAGATGAAGCTGTTGCGCGTGCTGGAAACCGGTCGTTTCGAGCGCCTGGGCTCCAATCGCGAACGCCAGGTCAAAGTCCGCGTGGTCAGCGCGACCAATGCCGACCTGCCGGCGATGATCCGCGACGGCACCTTCCGCGAAGACCTGTATTACCGCCTCAATACGGTGGAACTGGTACTGCCACCGTTGGCCGAGCGCCCGGGCGACATCGTGCCGCTGGCCGAGCGCTTCCTGACGGCCGGCAAGCCACTTTCCAATGCTGCAACCGCGGCCCTGCAACGGCACCCGTGGCCGGGCAACGTGCGCGAACTGCGCAACGTGATCCAGCGTGCCGAGCTGCTGGCGACCGGCAACCACATCGAAGTGGCCGATCTGAACCTGCCGCGTGCTTCACCTGCACCGCGCCCGGCACCGAGCGCCGGCAATGATCCAGACCGTGCGCGCATCGAGGATGTGCTGGCGCGCAACCACGGCGTCATCGCCCAGGCCGCCGCCGAACTCGGCCTGAGCCGCCAGGCGCTGTACCGGCGCATGGACCGGCACGGCATCCCACGCGAATGAAGCGGCGCTCGTTCACCTTCCGCCTGTTCCTGCGCCTGCTGCCGGTGCTGGCGCTGGCCGCCGCCTTGCCGTGGCTGCTGGCGTACTGGATGGACCATGGCTGGGTGGTGACCACGGTGTCGGCGGTGATCCTGCTGGCACTGATGTGGTGGACCCTGCTCCGCGCCACCGCACCGGTGCGCTCGCTGATGCGTGCACTGTCCGGCACCACCAGCAGCTACCGCGACGGCGAGTACAACTTCGGCGTGTACTGGCCGGGCAACGACGAACTGGGCGACCTGGTGCAGGCGCACCGCGAACTGGGCGATGTACTGCGCGAGCAGCGGCAGGGCCTGGTGCAGCGCGAACTGCTGCTGGACACCATGGTGCAGAACACACCGGTGGCGATGCTGCTGATTGCTTCCGGCGGCGATGGCATCGCCCGCGTGGTGTTCTCCAACCTGGCCGCACGCAAGCTGCTGCATGGTGGCTGGAAGCTGGAGGGCCAGCGCCTGGAAGAGGTGCTGGAACAGGTGCCGGTGGAGCTGCGCGATGCCATCGCCCGTGGCGGCGACAGCCTGTTCGCGGTGCATGCCGAGGGCGAGGACGGCGACGAGGATGACGAGCAGGTCTATCACCTGTCGCGCCGCGCCTTCCAGCTCAACGGCCGTCCGCACGACCTGCTGCTGGTACGCCTGCTCACCGCCGAACTGCGCCGCCAGGAAGTGCAGACGTGGAAGAAGGTGATCCGGGTGATCAGCCACGAGCTCAACAACTCACTGGCGCCGATCGCCTCGCTGGCCCACTCCGGTGGCGTGCTGGTGCAGCGCGAGCGCTTCGATCGGCTGCCCGAGATCTTCACCACCATCGAAGACCGCGCACGCCACCTGGAAGGCTTCATCCGTGGCTATGCGCGCTTTGCCAAGCTGCCGCAGCCGCAACTGCAGACCGTGCACTGGGCACCCTTCCTGTCCAGCCTGCGCCAGCAGATCCCGTTCACCATGGATCGCGAACCGGACGAGGAACTGAGCAGCCGCATCGACATCGCGCAGTTCGGGCAGGCACTGCTGAATCTTCTGAAGAACGCGCATGAAGCCTGCGCCGAGGCCGATCCGCCCAACGATGACGTGCAGGTGCAACTGACGCGGCTGCCGCAGTGGCTGCGCCTGGATGTACTGGACCGCGGCAAGGGCATGAACGAGCAGGTGCTGCAGAACGCACTGATGCCGTTCTATTCGACCAAGCGCAATGGCACCGGCCTGGGACTGGCACTGACCCGCGAGATCGTGGAAGCGCACGGTGGCCGCGTGTCGCTGCAGAACCGCGGTGATGGCGGGTTGTGCGTGTCGATCCTGTTGCCGGTGGGCTGAGCGGGCCGATCGGGTAGAGCCACGCCATGCGTGGCTGTGCCGACCAAGGTCGGCACCTACCAGACGCGCCGCATCACTACCCGCAGGTGCATCGGAAAGCCGAGCGCGGCCTCTTCGGCCATGACTGCGCGCAGACCGTCGTTCCACTCCGCCTCAGGCACTACGTCGAACCCTTCGCTGGCATAGAAGGCTGCATTCCACGGCACATCGCTCAAGGTGGTCAGCACCGCTGCAGCAAAGCCGGCAGCCCTGGCCTGCGCCAAGGCATGGCGCAGCAATGCACGGCCGTGGCCACGACGCGCATGCGCCGGGTCCACGTCCATCTGCAGCACATGGAACTCACCGCACAGTTCGCCAGCCAGCAGGTAACCCGCAACGCCACCATCAGCGGCATCGACTACCCACAGCTGGCCACGCTGAAGGCCGTCCTGCAGGGTCAGCAGGTCCAGGCCGTGGCCGGCGAACACCGGATAGGCTTCGTGGCCCTTCAGCAGCTCACCGGCACGCTGTTCGATCGCCGGCAGCACGCCAAGCTCGTCGGCGTGCGGAAGGCGTGGTTCAGGGCTTCTTGACCGGGCGCTTCCAGCCATCGATGGTTTCCTGTCGTGCACGTGCCAGTGTCAACTTGCCGTCCGGAGCGGTGCGGGTGATGACCGAGCCGGCGGCGATGGTCGCGCCCTCGCCGATCGTCAGCGGTGCCACCAGCGAGCTGTTGGAGCCGATGAACGCGTTGTCGCCGATGGTGGTGGTCGACTTGTTCACGCCGTCGTAGTTGCAGGTGATGGTGCCGGCACCGATGTTCACCCTGCTGCCGATCACCGCATCACCCAGATAGGTGAGGTGATTGGCCTTGCTGCCGACACCGAGGGTGACCTTCTTGGTCTCGACGAAGTTGCCGACGTGCACGCCATCGGCCAGCACGGTACCTGGGCGCAGGCGCGCGAACGGACCGACCAGTGCCGCGCCTTCGGTGACCACGCCTTCCAGATCACAATGCGCGCGTACTTCGGTGCCCGGGCCGAGAGTGACGTCCTTCAGCCGGTTGAACGGACCAATGGTGACGCCGTCACCGAGCACGATGTTGCCTTCAAGGACGACATCGACATCGATCAGCACGTCGCTGCCCACGGTAACGGTGCCACGGATATCCAGTCGTGCCGGGTCGCGCACGCGTGCGCCCTGTGCGCACAGCGCACGCACCGCACGGCGCTGCCAGGCGCGCTCCAGCTGCGACAGCTGCCAGGGATCGTTTGCCCCCTCGGCTTCCTGCGCGTCGGCCACCAGCGCCATCTCGGCCGGGGTGTACTCGTGCGCGGCGAACGCGAACACATCGGTGAGGTAGTACTCGCCCTGCGCGTTGCTGTTGGAGAGCTGCGACAGCCAGCGGCGCAGCGCGGTCGATTCTGCGGCGATGATGCCGGTGTTGATCGTGCGCACGCGCAGCTGGTCATCGGTGGCGTCCTTCTGCTCGACGATCGAGCCCACCTTGCCCTCCGCATCACGCAGCACGCGGCCGTAACCGGTCGGGTCATCGACGTCGGCCACCAGCACCGCCAATCGCCCCGGCTGCGCCAGCAGGTCGCGCAGGGTCTGCGCGCGGATCAGCGGCACATCGCCGTACAGCACCAGTACCTGCGCAGCATCGGGAACCTGCGGCATCGCCTGTGCGACGGCGTGCCCGGTACCGAGCTGCTGTGCCTGCTCGGCCCATTGCAGATCGGGCTGGTCGGCGAAGTACTGACGCACCGCCTCGCCACCATGGCCGTAAACCACGTGGATGGCCGCCGGCTGCAGCTCGCGGGCCGCATCGATCACGTGCGCCAGCATCGGTTGGCCGGCGATCGGCTGCAGCACCTTCGGCAGCACCGACTTCATGCGCTTGCCGGCGCCGGCGGCGAGGATGATGACGTGCAGGGCTTGGGTCATGGGAGCGGCAGTCCGTGGTTCGTTGCCGATGATTCTAGAGCGTGGGCCGTTAACATGGGCATCCCTCCTCCTTCACCATGCCGATGAGCCTCGTCCGCCAGGGAAGCGCCTATCTCGCGATCGGGCTCGTGCAGCTGCTGGTCGATTGGCTGGTGTTCGTGGTCACCACCGCGCTGGGCATGCCGGTGGCGCCAGCCAACATCGCCGGTCGCCTGGCCGGCATGCTGCTGGGCTTCTGGCTCAACGGCCGCTACACCTTTGCCGAGGCCGGCACCCGCAAGCTTGGATGGAAGCGCTTTGCACGCTTCTTCGGGCTGTGGCTGCTGCTGACGGCGGCTAGCACGCTGCTGGTCAGCCTGGTCGACCAGGCGCTGGACCTGCAGTACACGTGGCTGGCCAAGCCGCTGGTGGAAGGCGGGCTGGCGTGCGTGTCGTTCCTGTTGATGCGCTACGTGGTGTACCGCTGATACGACGTCGGGATCGGGACCGGTAGCGTCGGCTGAAGGTCGACGCTACCCGATCGGCCCAGCCACACTCTCCAAACAAAAACGCCGGCACAGGGCCGGCGTTCTCGTGGGTGCAGCGCGAACCTCAGTGCTTGAGATTCTTGCGCAGGCGCTCCAGCGCCTGCAGCTGGACGACGGCTTCAGCCAGCTTCTGCTGGGCTTCGGCCACTTCCATCGCTTCGCCGCGGTTGGCCAGGATGCGCTCGGCTTCTTCCTTGGCCTTGCGGACCGAGGCTTCGTCGATGTCCTGCGCGCGGATCGCGGTGTCGGCCAGCACGGTCACTACCTGCGGCTGCACTTCCAGGATACCGCCGGAAATGGCGAAATCCAGCTGCTCGCCGTTCGGCGTGGTCACCACCACCTTGCCCGGCTTCAGGCGGGTGATCAGCGGCGCGTGCTTGGGCGCGATGCCCAGTTCGCCCAGCTCACCGGTGGCCACGACCAGGGTCGCTTCGCCACGGAAGATTTCCTGCTCGGCGCTGACGATGTCGCAACGGATCGTGCTCATGCAAATCTCTTCGCTGTTCGCGGCGGCGCAATGCCACCGTGGGGGTCCACCGGCGCGGGCGGTTGCCCGGCGCCGGCGTCAGGTCGGGCAGGATCGCTCCCGCCCGTCCCGGATCAGGCCTTCTCGGCCATCTTCTTGGCCTTCTCGACCGCTTCTTCGATGCCGCCGACCATGTAGAACGCCTGCTCCGGCAGGTGGTCGTACTCGCCATCGACGATGGCCTTGAAGCCACGGATGGTGTCCTTCAGCGGCACGTACTTGCCCGGCGAACCGGTGAACACTTCGGCCACGTGGAACGGCTGGCTGAAGAAGCGCTCGATCTTACGGGCGCGCGACACGGCCTGCTTGTCCTCTTCGGACAGCTCGTCCATGCCCAGGATCGCGATGATGTCCTTCAGTTCCTTGTACTTCTGCAGGGTCTGCTGGACGCGCTGGGCGGTGTCGTAGTGCTCGTGGCCGATGACCAGCGGGTCCATCTGGCGGCTGGTGGAGTCCAGCGGATCGACGGCCGGGTAGATACCCAGCGAGGCGATCGAACGCGACAGGGTCACGGTCGAGTCCAGGTGGGCGAAGGTGGTCGCCGGCGACGGGTCGGTCAGGTCGTCCGCGGGAACGTAGACGGCCTGGATCGAGGTGATCGAACCGTTCTTGGTCGAGGTGATGCGCTCCTGCAGAACGCCCATTTCCTCGGCCAGGGTCGGCTGGTAACCCACGGCGGACGGCATGCGGCCCAGCAGTGCCGACACTTCGGTACCGGCCAGGGTGTAGCGGTAGATGTTGTCGACGAACAGCAGGACGTCCTTACCCTTGCCGTTTTCGTCCTTCTCGTCGCGGAAGTACTCGGCCATGGTCAGGCCGGTCAGGGCGACGCGCAGACGGTTGCCCGGCGGCTCGTTCATCTGGCCGTACACCATCGCCACCTTGTCCAGGACGTTGGAGTCCTTCATTTCGTGGTAGAAGTCGTTGCCCTCACGGGTACGCTCACCCACGCCGGCGAACACGGACAGACCGCTGTGCGCCTTGGCGATGTTGTTGATCAGTTCCATCATGTTGACGGTCTTGCCGACGCCGGCGCCGCCGAACAGGCCGACCTTGCCGCCCTTGGCGAACGGGCACATCAGGTCGATGACCTTGATGCCGGTTTCCAGCAGCTCGGTGGCCGGGGACTGGTCTTCGTACGACGGGGCCGCACGGTGGATTTCCCAGCTGTCGCTGGCCGCCACCGGGCCGGCTTCGTCGATCGGACGGCCGAGCACGTCCATGATGCGGCCCAGGGTGCCAGCACCGACCGGCACGGAGATGCCGCGGTTGGTGTTGGTGGCAACCAGGTTGCGCTTCAGGCCGTCGGTGGAACCGAGGGCGATGGTACGCACCACGCCGTCGCCCAGCTGCTGCTGGACTTCGAGGGTGATTTCGGTGTTGTCGACCTTCAGTGCGTCGTACACCTTCGGCACCGACTCACGCGGGAATTCGACGTCGACGACCGCGCCGATGATCTGAACGATCTTGCCCTGACTCATTGCTGCATCCTCTAAATGTGTGCTTTGAACGAACGCGGTCAGACTGCTGCCGCGCCGCCGACGATTTCGGAGATTTCCTGGGTGATCGCTGCCTGGCGCGCCTTGTTGTAGACGAGCTGCAGGGTGCCGATCAGCTTGTTGGCGTTGTCGCTCGCCGCCTTCATCGCAACCATGCGTGCCGCATGCTCGGAGGCGACGTTTTCCAGCAGTGCCTGGTACACCAGCGACTCGATGTAACGCGTCATCACGTGCTCGAGCACGGTCGCGGCATCGGGTTCGTACAGGTAGTCCCAGTCGTGGTGAGCGACCTGCTTCTCAGCCGGCGGCAGCGGCAGCAGCTGATCGAAGCTGGCCTTCTGCGTCATGGTGTTCACGAAGCGGTTGTAGACCAGGTACACGCGGTCGACCTTGCCTTCGGTGAAGGCGTCGAGCATGACCTTGATCACACCGATCAGCGATTCCAGCTTCGGCACGTCGCCGATGTGGGTCACGCTGCCGACCATGTTGACCTTCACGCGGCGGAAGAAGGTCGATGCCTTCTGGCCGATGGTCACCAGGTCCACTTCGGCACCCTTGTCCTGCCATGCCTTGGCTTCGCCCAGCATCTTGCGGAACAGGTTGTTGTTCAGGCCGCCGGCCAGGCCGCGATCAGAGGAGATCACGATGAAACCGACCCGCTTGACCTGCTCGCGCTCGACCAGGAACGGATGCTGGTAATCGGTACTGGCCTGGGCCAGGTGGCCGATCACCTGCTTCATCGCCTGCGCGTACGGACGCGAGGTCTTCATCCGATCCTGCGCCTTGCGGATCTTGGAGGCCGAGACCATTTCCAGGGCGCGCGTCACCTTGCGGGTGTTCTGCACGCTCTTGATCTTGGTTTTGATTTCGCGTCCGCTTGCCATCTCTTGTTTCCCGTGGCGCGGGGCTGATGCCCCGCGTTGTTCAACCGTTTGTCATCTGGTCCAGCGGAGCCAGTGGCTCCGCTCTACAGGACCGCGATTACCAGCTGCCGGTGGTCTTGAACTCGGCGATGCCCTTCTTGAAGGCACCTTCGATGTCGTTGTCCCAACCGCCGGTGGCGTTGACCTTGCTGACCAGTTCGCCCTGGGTGTTGGCGAAGTGGGCGTGCAGGCCTTCTTCGAACGCCAGCAGCTTGTTGACCGGCACGTCGTCGAGGTAACCCTCGTTGACGGCGTAGATCGACAGCGCCTGGTTGGCGATCGACATCGGCGCGTACTGCTTCTGCTTCATCAGCTCGGTGACGCGCTGGCCACGCTCCAGCTGCTTGCGGGTCGCTTCGTCCAGGTCCGAGGCGAACTGCGCGAACGCAGCCAGCTCACGGTACTGGGCCAGCGAGATACGGATGCCGCCCGACAGCTTCTTGATGATCTTGGTCTGGGCCGAGCCACCGACGCGCGACACCGAGATACCGGCGTTCACGGCCGGGCGGATGCCGGCGTTGAACAGGTCGGTTTCCAGGAAGATCTGGCCGTCGGTGATCGAGATCACGTTGGTCGGAACGAAGGCGGACACGTCGCCAGCCTGGGTTTCGATGATCGGCAGCGCGGTCAGCGAACCGGTCTTGCCGGTGACCTTGCCTTCGGTGAACTTCTCGACGTATTCCTCGGACACGCGGGCAGCGCGCTCGAGCAGGCGGGAGTGCAGGTAGAACACGTCACCCGGGTAGGCTTCACGGCCCGGCGGGCGCTTCAGCAGCAGCGAGATCTGGCGGTAGGCGACGGCCTGCTTGGACAGATCGTCGTACACGATCAGCGCGTCTTCGCCGCGGTCCATGAAGTACTCACCCATGGTGCAGCCCGAGTAGGCGCTGATGTACTGCATGGCAGCCGATTCGGAAGCGGTCGCGGCCACCACGATGGTGTGGGCCAGCGCGCCGTTCTCTTCCAGCTTGCGCACGATGTTGGCGATGGTCGAAGCCTTCTGGCCGATCGCAACGTACACGCACTTGATGCCGGTGCCCTTCTGGTTGATCACCGCATCGATCGCCATGGCGGTCTTGCCGGTCTGGCGGTCACCGATGATCAGCTCGCGCTGGCCACGGCCGATCGGGATCATCGAGTCGACCGACTTGTAACCGGTCTGCACCGGCTGGTCGACCGACTTGCGCCAGATCACGCCCGGAGCAACGCGCTCCACCGGAGCGGTCAGGTCGGTGCCCAGCGGGCCCTTGCCGTCGATCGGCTCGCCCAGCGCGTTCACGACGCGGCCCAGCAGTTCCGGACCGACCGGCACTTCCAGGATGCGGCCGGTGGTCTTGGCGACGTCGCCTTCGCGCAGGTGCTCGTAGTCACCCAGGACCACGGCGCCGACCGAGTCGCGCTCCAGGTTCAGGGCCAGTGCGAAGGTGTTGTTCGGCAGTTCGATCATTTCGCCCTGCATCACGTCGGCCAGACCGAAGATGCGCACGATGCCGTCGGACACGCTGGTCACGGTGCCTTCGTTGCGCGATTCCGCGGCCAGCTTGACCTTCTCGATGCGGTTCTTGATCAGTTCGCTGATTTCGGAGGGGTTGAGCGTGGTTGCCATCGTCAAGTCCTAGTGCCGGCAGCGGGGCCGGACGTTAAATGAATTCAGTTAGCGAGCGCGGTCTGCAGACGGGCCAGCTTGCCCTTCAGCGAACCATCGATGACCACGTCGCCGGCGTCGATCACGGCGCCGCCGATCAGCGAGGCATCCACCGCGGTGGTCACGTCGACCTCGCGGTTGAAGCGCTTGCGCAGCGCGACCTTGATCGCGTCCAGCTCGCCGGCCGACAGTTCGGCCGCCGAGGTCACCGTGGCCTTGACCACGTGCTCGGCTTCGGCGCGCAGGGCGTCGAACATGCCGGAGATTTCCGGCAGCAGCGGCAGACGATGCGATTCGGCCAGGATGGCCAGGAAGCGCGAGTAGGTCTCGCCGTGGGACACCGGCGCCAGCAGGGCGACGGCGTCGTCACGACCCAGCTCCGGGTTGGCCAGCAGGGCCGCCACGCGCGGGTCGGCGGCGACGTGGGCGGAGAACGCCAGGGCGTCCGACCACGGCGCGAACGCGCCTTCGTCGCGCGCGGTCGCGAACGCGGCGCGGGCGTACGGGCGGGCAAGCGTGAGGGCCTGGCTCATCCTTAGATCTCCGAGGCCAGCTCGTCGAGCAGCGCCTTGTGGGCGTTGGCGTCGATTTCGCGCTTGAGCAGCTTTTCGGCACCGGTCACGGCCAGCGCGGACACCTGCTTGCGCAGATCTTCACGGGCACGGTTGGCGGCGGCGTCGATTTCAGCCTGGGCCAGTTCCTTCTGACGGGTGGCTTCGGTGATCGCTTCGTTACGGGCAGCATCAACGATCTGGTTGGCACGCGCGTGGGCCTGATCGATGATCTCGTTAGCCTTGGTGCGGGCTTCCTTCAGCGCTTCGTTGACCTTCTCCTGCGCCTGGGCCAGATCTTTCTGGCTGCGGTCAGCAGCAGCGAGGCCTTCAGCAATCTTCTGCTGGCGCTCTTCGATCGCGTTCATCAGCGGCGGCCAGATCTTGGTCGCGATGATCCAGATCAGACCAGCGAAGGCCAGCGCCTGCGCAAGAAGGGTGAAATTGATATTCATGGTTAGCTCGATCGCTGGTTTCAGGGTGGACGCGCCGCCGTAGCGGCGCATCCGGCCTTCATCCGAAACCGGGTGCATCAGCACCCGGTCGTCTCAAACCGCTGTATCAGCCGGCCAGAGCCTTGGTGACGGCGCCAGCAAAGGCAGCCGACAGCGGGTTGGCGAAGGCCAGCAGCAGGCCAACGGCGACCGAGATGATGAACGCGGCGTCGATCAGGCCGGCGGTGATGAACATGCGGACCTGCAGGACCGGGATCAGTTCCGGCTGGCGGGCGGCCGACTCCAGGAACTTACCAGCCATGATGGCCAGACCCAGACCGGCGCCCAGCGCGGCCAGGCCGATCATGATGCCGACGGCAAGGGCGGTGGAGCTCTGAATCTGCGCGAAGTTGGTCAGGACGGCGAAGTACATGGTTATCTCCAGGAACTTAAGTTGCTAAGGGTGATGAAACGGATGAAGGTTGAAACGCGTTGAAGCTTGAAACTCAGTGAGCGTCTTCCGACAGGCTCAGGTACACGATCGACAGCATCATGAAGATGAAGGCCTGCAGCGGGATCACCAGCAGGTGGAACAGCATCCAGCCAAGGCCGAACACACCACCTGCGATGGCACCGAAGAAACCGGCACCACCCAGCACCCAGATCAGCAGGAACACGATTTCGCCGCCGAACATGTTGCCGAACAGTCGCATCGCCAGCGAGATCGGCTTGCTCAGCCACTCGACGATGTTGAGGATCAGGTTGAACGGCATCATCCACTTGCCGAACGGGGCCGTCAGGAATTCCTTGACGAAGCCGACCAGGCCCTTGGACTTGAGCGCGAAGAACAGCATCAGGAAGAACACGCTGATGGCCATGCCGAGGGTGGCGTTGACGTCAGCGGTCGGGACCGGCTTCCAGTAGTGAACGCCCACCCATTCCAGCGGCTTGGCGATGAAATCAGCCGGGATCATCTTCAGCAGATTCATCAACAGGATCCAGAAGAAGATCGTGATGGCGATCGGCGTGACCAGCTTGCTCTTGCCGTGGTAGGTGTCCTTGGCCTGGCGGTCGACGAACTCCAGGCAGATCTCGACGAAGGCCTGCCACTTGCCCGGCACGCCAGCAGTGGCCTTGCGGGTCCCCAGCCAGAACGCGACAACGATCACCAGGCCCATCAGGACGGCGGTGAGGAAGGTATCGACGTGGATATGCCAGAACATACCCTCACCCTTGCCGACCGGTGCGGTCAGGTTGTGCAGGTGATGCTGGATGTAGCTGGTAGGGGTTAGAGCCTCGCCCGCCATGTGTCCGGAACCTTCAGTTAATTGAATTCTGTCAACGCCTGGCCATGGCCAGGACCTGGAACATCAAGCCGACGGCGATACCGGCCAACAGCGCCAATGCAGGCAGCTTGAAGACCAGGAACCCCACCAGCAGGACGCCGAAAACCACGACCCACTTGGCTACGATCGCAATGATCAGGCGAGCCATCGCCGATCCTGCGGCCACCGCACCACCACCCAGTGCCATCCGTGCCGCAACCCAGCCACCGGCCGAAATGGCCACACCGGACGCCAGCGCGCCGAGGGCATATTTCGGACCCACCAGCAGGAAGGCCAGGGCCAGGACAGCGACCGCGGCCAGCGGGTAGACCGCGGCGCGCAGCATCAGTCGCCGACCCGCATCAACGGAGTTCAGCACAGGACGTCCCGCGTGGTTGCAAGTGGAGGGCTGAGGCGGCTACAGCAGGGGGGCCTCATCGAGCCGCCAAATTATAGCAATGGGACAATTTGCGAGACAACCGCTGCCTGTTCATCCCGGGAAGCCGCAAGTTGCGGTAACGGTTACATTTTTGCGTGCCACCCAGGGGACAATGACGTCCGCGTGATGCTGCACCGCAGTATTGAACTTTGGTCGCAGGCGCGGAACTTTCGCCGGATGCGCCGGTCCGATCTTGCGACCTGCCTGCAGCAACCTCGTCGACGCTCCGCCCCGCAGGTCCCACGATGGCCCCGAAGCCCGGCTCCGGGGCCATCTTTTTGCATCGTCGCGACAGCGCTGAACCGTGCACACCTCGTGGACCATACGTTCACGGATGGTGGACGTGCCTGTCCGGCACAGTGGTTTTCATTCTGATGAACCACTGCAAGGACTCTTCGATGCGCTCCGTACCCACCCTGCTCGCCCTCTCCCTGCTCGCCGCCGGTGCTTCGTTCGCCACTGCCGCCCATGCCGCCGAAGGCGATGACCGCTTCGCCATCCGCCTGGGTGCGATGAACATCGATTCGGACAACACGATCCGCGGCAAGACCAATGTGGCTGGCCAGGATGTCTCCCTGAACCAGGACTTCAAGCTGGGGGGCAAGGAATGGGAGCCGCGCATCGATGGCATGTTCCGCATCAGCAATCGCCAGCGCCTGCTGTTCAACTACTTCAAGTACGACAAGGACCGCCGCGAGACCCTCGACCAGGGCATTTCCTTCGGCGGTGAGAACGTGCCGGCCGGCAGCTTCGTGAAGGGTGAACTGAAGTACCAGGTGGCCAGCCTGGTCTACGATTACTCGGTCGTCGATACCGACACCTTCGACCTCGGCCTGCAGATCGGTGGCGAGTACGCCAAGGTCAGCACCAAGGGCTACGCCGACCTGGGCACCGTCTACGAAGGCCAGTTCCTCAACGAGAAGGCTGACGGCATCGCGCCGGTGGTGGGTGCGCGCATGACCTTCACCCCGGGCGAGCGCTGGATGATCACGCTGCAGGGCCAGTACCTGAACACGCGTTGGGGCAGCTTCGATGACTACAAGGGCGACCTGAGCCGCGCCAATGCCATCGTCGATTACCGCTTCACCAAGAACTTCGGTGTGTTCGCCGGCTACGACTGGTTCAAGCTGGACGTGGACAAGAAGGGCAGCGACGGCACTGTCGGCCTGAAGCAGGAATTCAAGGGCCCGGTGGCCGGTATCAGCTTCGTGTTCTGATCCCCCGCCCCTTCCACGGCATCCTCTCTCCTGGCGCGGCCTCCGGAACATCGGGGCCGCGTTTTTTGTTGCATCGTCGAGCAGAGAAGCAGGTTGGTCGAGCGCGGGGAGAGAGGGGCTTGCGTGCGAATGTCCCCCGGCGCCGGCCTGCGGCCGACGCCTCCTCCTTTACTTCGCACACAAGCCCCTCTCACCCCGCGTGTCAGGCATCCGGG
Organism: Stenotrophomonas sp. S4; assembly: GCF_054187805.2. NCBI lineage: Bacteria > Pseudomonadati > Pseudomonadota > Gammaproteobacteria > Lysobacterales > Lysobacteraceae > Stenotrophomonas > Stenotrophomonas sp. S4. The sequence continues at coordinate 4,139,192 of NZ_CM196188.1, forward strand.
CGGCTTTGGTACTGGCTCTCGACTGTCCGCAAGCCGAGCCGCTGCGCGGGTGGCAGGCGTTTGGACAAAGTAAAGGAGGAGGCGACCGCCGCAGGCGGGCGACGGGGGACATTTGTCGAAATGCCTGCCACCCGCGCAGCGGCCCCACCCTTTGCTGCAGCACTGATCGAAGAAAAAAAGCCCCGGCAGAGGCCAGGGCTTTTCGTTCGGAACGGCGCGGGCGCCTTACTTCTTCTTCGGCATGTACAGATCGGTGATCGTGCCGTCGTAGATTTCCGAGGCCATCGCCACCGATTCGCTCAGCGTCGGGTGGGCGTGGATGGTGTGGCCGATGTCCTCGGCTTCCGCACCCATCTCGATCGCCAGGCCGATCTCGGCCAGCAGGTCACCGGCATGCACGCCGACGATCGCACCACCGATGATGCGGTGGGTCTCTTCGTCGAAGATCAGCTTGGTGAAGCCCTCGGTGCGGCCGATGCCGATCGCGCGTCCACTGGCGGCCCACGGGAACTTGGCCACGCCGACCTTCAGGCCCTTGGCCTTGGCTTCGGTCTCGGTCACACCGACCCAGGCGATTTCCGGGTTGGTGTAGGCCACCGACGGAATCACACGGGCAACCCATTCCTTCTTGTGGCCAGCGGCCACTTCAGCAGCCAGCTTGCCTTCGTGCGTGGCCTTGTGCGCCAGCATCGGGTTGCCGACGATGTCGCCGATGGCAAAGATGTGCGGCACGTTGGTGCGCATCTGGCGATCGACCGGGATGAAGCCACGCTCGGTGACCTGCACGCCGGCCTTTTCTGCATCAATCTTCTTGCCGTTCGGCGAGCGGCCCACGGCCACCAGCACGCGGTCGAAGGTGCCCTGCGCCAGCGCAGGCGCCTGGCCTTCCTCGGCGGCTTCGAAGGTCACGGTGATGCCCTTGGCATCGGCGGTGACGCCCGAGGCCTTGGTCTTCAGGTGCACGTCGATGCCCTGCTTCTTCAGGCGGTCGGCCAGCGGCTTGACCAGGTCCTTGTCGGCGCCCGGCATCAGCTGGTCCATGAACTCGACCACGGTGACCTTGCTGCCCAGCGCACCGTAAACGGTGGCCATTTCCAGGCCGATGATGCCGCCGCCGACGACCAGCAGCGAGCCCGGCACTTCGGCCAGCTCCAGCGCGTCGGTGGAATCCATCACGCGCTTGTCGTCCCACGGGAAGTTCGGCAGCTTCACCGCCTGCGAACCGGCGGCGATGATGCACTTCTGGAAGCGCAGCAGCTGGGTGCTGCCGTCAGTCGCGGTGATTTCCAGCTCGTTGGCCGAAACGAACTTGCCGACGCCCTGCACGCTGCGGACCTTGCGCTGCTTGGCCATGCCGGCCAGGCCCTTGGTCAGCTGGTTGACGACCTTTTCCTTGTACTGGCGCAGCTTGTCCAGGGTGATGGTCGGCTTGCCGAACTCCACGCCGAAATCACCGGCATGGGCCACTTCGTCGATGACCGCGGCGGCGTGCAGCAGCGCCTTGGACGGAATGCAGCCAACATTGAGACAGACGCCGCCGAGGCTGGCGTAGCGCTCGACCAGCACCGTATCCAGGCCGACGTCGGCGGCGCGGAAGGCGGCGGTGTAGCCGCCCGGGCCGGAGCCCAGCACGACCATTTCGCATTCGATGTCGGCCGGCTTGCCGCTGGACAGCGCCGGCTTCGGCGCCGCCGGTTCGGCCGGGGCGCGGTGCGACGGGGTCACCGGCGGCTTGCTGGCCGGGGCGGCCGCAGCGGGAGCCGGCGCGGCGCTCTTGGCCGGGGCTTCGGCGGCGCCTTCGGCGTCCAGCACCACGACCACGGCGCCTTCGGACAGGGTGTCGCCCAGCTTGACCTTGATTTCCTTGACCACACCGGCGGCCGAGGACGGCACTTCCAGGGTGGCCTTGTCCGACTCCAGGGTCACCAGACCCTGATCCTTCTTCACCGTATCGCCGACGGCGACCAACACTTCGATCACCGGCACATCGCTGTAATCGCCGATGTCGGGAACCTTGACTTCAATCGTGGCCATGGTGGGTTTTCCTCGTGCCCGCCCGGCGGTGCCGGTGGGCTGTCACTGCATCTGTTCACGCGGCCGCGCCAGGGGCTGCGGCCGCACGGTGGGGGCGAAGCGGTGCCTTACAGCAGCACGCGGCGCATGTCGGCCAGTACCTGCGACAGGTACGTGGTGAAGCGTGCGGCCAGGGCGCCGTCGATGACGCGGTGGTCGTAGCTCAGCGACAGCGGCAGCATCAGCTTCGGTGCGAATTCCTTGCCGTTCCAGACCGGCTGGATGGACGACTTGGAGACGCCGAGGATGGCCACTTCCGGTGCGTTGACGATCGGGGTGAACGCGGTGCCGCCGATGCCGCCCAGCGAGCTGATCGAGAAGCAGCCGCCGCTCATGTCGGCCGGGCCCAGCTTGCCGTCGCGTGCCTTCTTGGCCAGTTCGCCGGTTTCCTGCGCGATCTGCACCACGCCCTTCTTGTCCACGTCGCGGATGACCGGCACGACCAGACCGTTCGGCGTGTCGGCGGCAAAGCCGATGTGGAAGTACTTCTTCAGGGTCAGGTTTTCACCGCTGGCATCGAGCGAGGCGTTGAATTCCGGGAACTTCTTCAGCGCCGCGGCGCTGGCCTTGATCAGGAAGGCAAGCATGGTCAGCTTGATGCCGGCCTTCTCGTTCTCCTTGTTCAGCGCCACGCGCAGGCCTTCCAGGTCGGTGATGTCGGCCTGCTCGAACTGGGTGACGTGCGGGATCATGGCCCAGTTGCGGGCCAGGTTCGCACCCGAGATCTTCTTGATGCGCGACAGCGGCTGGACTTCGGTCTCGCCGAACTTGCTGAAGTCGACCTTCGGCCACGGCAGCAGGTTCAGGCCACCACCGGCGGCGACGGCGCCACCGGCAGCTGCCGGCACGCCACCGCTGAGCGCGGCCTTGACGAACTTCTGCACGTCACCCTTGGTGATGCGGCCCCCCTTCTCGGTGCCGTTGATCTGCAGCAGGTCCACGCCCAGCTCGCGGGCGAACACGCGCACCGCCGGGGTGGCGTACGGCACCTTGGCCGGCAGCACGCCATCGGCGTTGAACTGCACCGGCGGGCTGCTCGGCGTACCGGCCGACGGCGCGGCAGCAACCGGAGCGGCGGCGGCAACCGGAGCAGCGGCCTGCGGGGCCTGCGTTGCAACCGCCGGAGCGGGCGCAGCGGCCTTGGCCGGTGCCGGCGCGGCAGCGCCCTCGGCTTCGATGATGGCAACCACGTTGCCCTGCGACAGGTTGTCGCCGACCTTGACCTTGATCTCCTTGACCACGCCGGCCACCGAGGACGGCACTTCCATGGTGGCCTTGTCGCTTTCCAGCGTGACCAGGCCCTGGTCCTTCTTGACCGTGTCGCCCACGGCGACCAGCACTTCGATGACCGGAATGCCGGCGTAGTCGCCGATGTCCGGCACCAGCGCTTCAACCGCGCCACCGCTGGCAGCCGGGGCGGCCGGTGCAGCTGCGGCCGGGGCCGGCGCGCTCTGGGTGGCGGCAGCCGGTGCAGCGGCCTTGGCCGGTGCCGGTGCGGCAGCGGCCGGCTTGGCAGCTTCGGCTTCGCCTTCGGCCACTTCGATCAGTGCCACGACCTTGCCTTCGGACAGGCTGTCGCCCACCTTGACCTTGAGTTCCTTGACCACGCCGGCCACCGAGGACGGCACTTCCATGGTCGCCTTGTCGCTTTCCAGCGTCACCAGGCCCTGGTCCTTCTTGACCGTGTCGCCGACGGCGACAAGCACCTCGATTACCGGGATATCGCTGTAGTCACCGATATCGGGGACAAGTGCTTCCTTGATTTCGGCCATGGGGATAACTCCGGCAATCTGGTGTAGGGAAACGTCTATTGTGCGGCCAGCGGGGTCCAGCGCCAACCGTTACAGGTGTTTTCAGTACGCACGCAGCCGGGACAGGCTGTTGCCCATGGGTCGCGGCTGCGACCAGTCGGTAGCGTATTGTCCGGACGATGTCCGCTTCATGTCGCCCGCGCGTCGGCCACCGGCTGCCACGCCTGGCGCAGGCGCGGCAACGACCACGCCGCATTGGCCGGGCTGGTCGACGGCAACGCGACCACCTTCGGTGGGGCCTCCAGCCGCGGCAGCACCCAGCGCTGGAATGCCTGCAGTGACGCAGCGCCATTGCAGCCGATCAGCGTCAGCTCAGGCAGCGTGGCGATCAGTTCCGGCAGTGCATTGGCCACTTCCGTGCCACGCACGATGTCGGCATCCAGGCTGCCGCGTCGCTCGCAGCGCCCGATCACATCCCACAGGCCGATGCCCGCGGCGTTCAACGCCTGCAGCCGTTGCGCATAGGGCAGACCCGCGTCGAAACCGCAGATATCGGCCATCAGCGGCCAGAAGCGGTTGCGCGGATGCGCGTAGTAGCGCTGCTCCTGCAGGGATGCCACGCCTGGCATCGAGCCCAGCAGCAGTACCCGGCATGCCACGTTCACCTGCGCTTGCAGGCCAATGCACAACGTTGCTGTGCTCACATCTTCTCCAACTGCATGAATGTCAGCGACGGCCAAAAACCCCATGAATACAGGCATTCCGCACCCGTCGCTGAACAAGGAAAACTATTTTTTAACGTGCGTCGGATTCGATTCATGTTGGGGCGACTACGGTGTGCTCGCCCCGCAACCGGGGGCCCAAAACAAGAAACATTAGGAGATACCCCCATGCGCTCCATCCGTATCCTGAGTCTCGCCCTGCTGACCTCCGCCGCCTTCGCGCCGGCCGCTTTCGCCCAGGACAGCAGCACCACCGATACCGCTTCGGGCAAGCATTTTGCCGTTGTTGGCGGCATCTCGCTGCTGCAGCCGAAGAACGACCCGATCACCGGCGTGAAGAAGACCGACGGTGGCCCGGCGCCGACCGTCAGCTTCAGCTACTACATCAACGACAACTGGGCCGTTGAGCTGTGGGGCGCTGCCGACAAGTTCGACAACAAGTTCAAGGGCCCGAACAACGCCCGCCTGGGTTCGGTCGAGCAGCAGCCGGTCGCGCTGAGCGGCCAGTACCACTTCGGCCAGGCTGACAACGTGTTCCGCCCGTTCGTGGGCGTCGGCTACTACCAGTCGAGCTTCAGCAACGAGAAGCTGGGCAACGGCGCTGACACCGACATCCGCTTCAAGGATGCCAAGGGCGTGATCGGCACCGTCGGCGTCGACATGAACATCAACTCCACCTGGTTCGCCCGTGCTGACGCCCGCTACATGCGCGCCCGCCCGGACATCAAGGTTGGCGGCGAGAAGATCGGCGAAGCCAAGATGGATCCGTGGACCGTCGGCTTCGGCATCGGCGCCCGCTTCTGATCCAGGCAGCACCGCTTCACTGATGCAACGCGACGGGCCCTTCGGGGCCCGTCGTCGTTTCCGTCACCTGCGTTCTGTAGAGTCGAGCTTGCTCGATTGCCCTTTGTAGGGTCGAGCCATGCTCGACTCTACAGACACGGGACGCGGAGACACGGTGGACGACGTCGACCTGCTGGTGATCGGTGGCGGCATCAATGGCGCCGGCATCGCCCGTGACGCCAGCGGCCGCGGCCTGCGCGTGCTGCTGTGCGAACAGCACGACCTGGCCGCGCACACCTCCAGTGCCAGCAGCAAACTGATCCACGGCGGCCTGCGCTACCTGGAACAGGGCGAGTTCGGCCTGGTGCGCAAGGCGCTGGGCGAACGTGAGGTGGTCCGCCGGCAGGCGCCCCATCTGGTCCATCCGCTGCGCTTCGTGCTGCCGTGGGAACCGCACCTGCGCCCGCGCTGGATGCTGCGCGTGGGGCTGTGGCTGTACGACCATCTGGGCCGGCGCGGCCCCGCCTTCCCCGCGTCACGCGCACTGGAACTGCAACGCGATCCGCTCGGTCAGTGGCTCTCCCCAACGCTGCGGCAGGCCTTCAGCTACGCCGATGCGCAGGTCGATGACGCGCGACTGGTACTGCTCAACGCCCTGGATGCCGCGCAGCGGGGCGCACAGGTGCGGGTGCGCAGCCGCTGCACCGACCTGCACCCCGTGCAGGGCCGGTGGCGGGCCGTTGTGGAATCCGCCGATGGCCAGCCGCACCCCGTGAATGCACGCGCCGTGGTCAACGCGGCGGGCCCGTGGGCCGGGGGCCTGCTGGAACGGATGCAGGCGCGCAGCGGCGGCCCCGCGCTGCGCCTGGTGCAGGGCAGCCACATCGTGCTGCGCCGGCCCTGGCCCGATGACAGCGCCTGCCTGCTGCAGCAGCCCGACGGACGCGTGGTATTCCTGCTGCCCTTCGCCCACGACCACCTGCTGGTGGGCACCACCGATACCGACTATCGCGGTGACCCGGCGCGCTGCAGCGTGCTGCCCTCCGAGGTGACCTACCTGTGCGAAGCGGCCAATCGCTACCTGCGTGACCCCATCGCCCCGGAGGAGGTGGTCTGGGCGTTCGCCGGTGTCCGTCCATTGCTGGCTGACCCGGATCCACGCGCAGCGAAGCTGAGCCGCGACTACCGCCTTCAGGTGCAGGTGGACCCGGCACCAGCGCTGCACGTACTGGGCGGCAAGCTGACCACCTACCGGGTGCTGGCCGAGGAGGCACTGGACCTGCTGCGCCCTGCCCTGCCACAGATGGGACCGGCCTGGACGGCGCGCGGAGACCCGCTGCCGGGCAGCGACTGGGGCGACGCCGCACAGGCAGGCTCGCACCTGCTGGCGCTGGCACCCTGGTTGCCCGCCGGTATCGCGCGACGCTGGGCCGGGGCCTATGGCAGTCGCAGCGCGGAACTGCTGCAGGGTGTACAGGGCCTGCACGATCTGGGCGAGGACTTTGGCGGCGGCCTGCATGCGCGCGAAGTGGACTTCCTGCGCGAACGCGAGTGGGCGTGCGACAGCGACGATATCCTGTGGCGCCGGAGCAAGCTGGGGTTGCGGCTGGATGCTGCTCAGGTGGCACGGCTGCAGGCGTGGATGCGGGGTCGGATCCCTTTCCCACGGAATGGGCTCTGACCCCAGTGTTTCAACGTGTGCCAACCAAGGTTGGCAGCTACCTGGGCGGCCGCGAGCGACGCGACCGATGCATTAGGATTTCCCCATCGCTACCGGAGACGCTGCATGACGCCCCGCTACGTGCTGGCCATCGACCAGGGCACCACCAGTTCCCGCGCGATCCTGTTCGACCGTGCCGGCGACATCGTCGGCAGCGCGCAGCGCGAGTTCGCGCAGATCTTCCCGCACCCTGGCTGGGTCGAGCATGACCCGCGCGAGATCCTTACCAGCGTCTATGCCACGTTGACCGAACTGCTCAGCCGCGGGCAGATCGATCCGCGTCATATCGCCGCGCTGGGCATCACCAACCAGCGCGAAACCACCGTGGTCTGGGACCGTGCCACCGGCCAGCCGATCCACAATGCCATCGTCTGGCAATCGCGGCAGAGCCACGCCATCTGCGAGCGGCTCAAATCCGAGGGGCATGAAGCGCTGATCCGCGAGCGGACCGGCCTGCTGATCGATGCCTATTTCTCCGCCACCAAGGTGCGCTGGATCCTCGACCATGTGGAAGGTGCGCAGCAGCGCGCCGAACGTGGCGAGCTGCTGTTCGGCACCATCGACAGCTGGCTGGTGTGGAACCTGAGCGGTGGCCAGGCGCATGTGACCGACTACAGCAACGCGGCGCGCACGCTGCTGTTCAACATCCACACGCTGGACTGGGATGACGAGCTGCTGGCCCTGCTCGACATCCCACGCGCGATGCTGCCGCAGGTACGCGACTCCAGCGCGGTATACGCGCATACCCGGCCTCAGTTCTTCTTCGACCACCCGATCCCGATCGCCGGCATCGCCGGTGACCAGCAGGCGGCGCTGTTCGGCCAGGCCTGCTTCCAGCCGGGCATGGTTAAGAACACCTATGGCACCGGTTGCTTCATGCTGATGCACACCGGTCCGCAGGCGGTGCGGTCGCGCAACGGCCTGCTGACCACCATTGCCTGGGGCCTGGACGGGCGCGTGGAGTACGCATTGGAAGGCTCGATCTTCATCGCCGGCTCGGTGGTGCAATGGCTGCGCGATGGGCTGCGCATGATCGAACGTGCAAGTGACAGCCAGGCACTGGCTGCGCAGGTGCCCGACAGTGGCGGCGCTTACCTGGTACCGGCGTTCGTCGGCCTCGGCGCGCCCTATTGGCGCAGTGACGTACGCGGTGCGATGTTCGGGTTGACCCGCGGCACCCGCAAGGCGCACTTCGTGCGCGCCGCGCTGGAAGCGATGGCCTACCAGACCCGGGACGTGCTTGATGCGATGCAGTCCGATGCCGGTATCGCGCTGACCGAGCTGCGCGCCGATGGCGGTGCGATCGGCAATGACTTCCTGGCCGGTTTCCAGGCCGACATCCTCGGTGTGCCGCTGCTGCGGCCGCGACTGACCGAGACCACCGCGCTGGGTGCGGCCTACCTGGCCGGTCTGGCGCTGGGGTTCTGGACCAGCCGCGAACAGATCGCCGCGCAGTGGGGCCTGGACCGGCGTTTCGAGCCACAGATGGAGGTGGCCCGGCGCGAGAAGCTGTATGCGGGATGGCAGCAGGCGGTGGCCGCCACCCTCGCCTTCCACGTCGATTGAGGGTAGTGCCGGCCGCTGGCCGGCAACCCCATGATGTCTGGGGGAGCGCCTGGAGATTGCCGGCCAGCGGCCGGCTCTACCACATGGCCAGATGCAGTCAGAACGCCGGCAGCACCGCGCCCTTGTACTTGGTCTCGATGAAGGCCTTCACCTGTGGGCTGGTCAGGGCCTTGGCCAGCTTCTGCACGCGGGCATCGTCCTTGTTGTCCGGGCGCGCGACCAGGAAGTTCACGTACGGCGAGTCCTTGCTCTCGATCGCCAGCGCATCCTTGGTCGGGTTGAGGCCGGCATCCAGCGCGTAGTTGGTATTGATCAGGGCCAGATCGACCTGGTCCAGCACGCGCGGCAGCATCGCCGAGTCCAGCTCGCGGAACTTCAGGTTCTTCGGGTTGGCGATGATGTCGCGCTGGGTCGACAGTGCGTTGGTCGGGTCCTTCAGCTCGATCACGCCGGCCTTGTGCAGCAGGATCAGCGCGCGGCTGTTGTTGCTGGGGTCGTTCGGGATCACCACGTCGGCGCCTTCGCGCAGCTCGGCCAGCGACTTGACCTTGCGCGAGTACGCACCGAACGGCTCGATGTGCACGCCGATCACCTTCACCAGGTCGGTCTTGCGGTCACGGTTGTAGGCATCCAGGTACGGCTCGGTCTGGAAGTAGTTGGCATCCACCTGCTTCTGCACCAGCTGGTCGTTGGGCTGCACGTAGTCATTGAACACGCGCACGTCCAGGTCCACGCCTTCCTGCTTGAGGATCGGCTTGACCACCTCGAGGATCTCGGCATGCGGCACGGCCGTGGCGGCCACCACCAGCTTCTGCGAGGGCTCGCCGGACTTGCCGCAGGCGGTCAGGGCCAGCGCAGCGGCGAGCAGGGGCAGCAACAGGGTCTTCTTCATGGGGGATTGGATTCTCGGGGGGAATGTCAGGATTTTTCGTAGTTGCTCAGGGCCAGCTCAAGCAACGCCTTGGCCTGCTCGCGCAGCATCATCGGCTCGACGATCTCGGCATCCGAGCCGTAATGCAGCACATCCATCAGCAGCTCGCGCGAGACGCTGTACGGCACCTTCAGCTCATAGCGGCCGTCGGCCAGGAAGCGGCCCTGCTGCTTGGAATGCCAGTGCTCGTCGGCCACCCAGCGCGCGGCCTTGGCGCTGAACAGGATGGTCGCCCACCCCTTCGGCGCGCCAGAGAAGATGCCGTAGCTGGCGCCGAGCTGCTCGTCCAGCTCGCTGTCGGCGACATCGCGCGCGGTGCTGTCGACCACCCGCGCCTTGTGGATGCGGTCCACCGCGAAACTGCGCAGGGCGTCGCGGTCATGGTCCCAGGCATCCAGGTACCAGTTGTCGCGATAGTGGGTCAGGCGCTGCGGTGAGACGGTGCGCTTGGTCGGCTCGTCGGTGGAACGGGCGCGGTACTCGAACGCCAGCTGGCGGCGCTCCAGCACGGCCGACGCGACGCTGCGGAAGCTGCCTTCGTCGAACTTGCGGCCTCGGTGCGGAATCACCCGCACGCGGTCGACCGGCCAGCTGGACACGCCGGCCTGGGCCGCCAGCAGGCTCTCGATGCGTTGCTGCAGCGGTGCCAGCACCGACGACAGCACACCACCGCCGGTCCGCGCCAGCAGGTGCTGCGAGGCCAGCAGGGCATGCAGCTCCTCCGAGCTGAGCCACAGGCCGGGCAGCTCGAAACGGTCGCTCTCGTCAGCCTGGTAGCGGAAGCCCGCCTCGCCGTCGCCCTCGATCGGTGCCATCAGCGCATCGCGCAGGAAGGCCAGGTCGCGGTAGACGGTGGCGCGGGAACAACCGAGCTTGTCCTGCAGGGTCGCCACCGTCACCGGATAGCGCGCGGACTTGAGCAGACGATGCAGGGCGGTGATGCGTTCGTATCGGTCCATACCCCCGATTATGTCCGAGTCGCGGGTCTTGTGTGGGACGTTTGGGCTATCGTGGTCGCCCCCACCCCCATGGAATACCCGATGCGCCGGTTGCCTGCCCTGTCCCTGCTGGCCTGCCTGCTGCTGGCCGCCTGTGATCGCGCGCCGGCGCCGGCCAGCACCGGGACCCCGGTACCCGTCGCCGATCCGGCGCAGGCGGTGCTGGGCGCCAGCCAGCGTTTCGCGGCCCTGCGCAGCTTCCACGCCGAACTGGAGGTGCTGGGCGCACCGCAGCCGGTGCGCAGCGCCATGGACTTCGTCGCGCCCGATCGTTTCCGGGTGGAGACGCCGGCGGGGCCGCAGACCATCATCGGCGACACCATGTTCCTGCAGGCCGACGGCGCGATCCGCCAGGTGCCGACCCCGCCCGGCCTGCTCGAGCAGTGGCGCAACCCGCTGCCGGCCGATGCCCTGCCCGCCGACCTGAAGGCCGAAGACCTCGGCAGCCAGGCGCTGGACGGGGTCCAGACCCGGCACTACCGGCTGCGTGGTGCCCAGCCCGGCGAACGCCTGGAGTACTGGGTGGATGCCCAGGGCCTGCCACGCCAGATCGTGCGCAGCGGCAGCAGCAATGGCCGCAGCTTCCAGCTGCGCCTGCGCTATTCGCGCTTCAACGACCCCGCACTGCGTGTCGATCTGCCCTGAATAGGCGATCGCGGCAACGTTCGCTGAAGCGCGCATTGGATCGATTCGGACCGCCATCACGCTTCCAGTATCATCACCGGCTGTTAACCGTTTCGGAGAAGCCTCGATGTCCCTGCGCGTGTCCCTGCTGATCCCCCTGCTGCTGTGTGCGCCGCTCGCATACGCACAGGATGCCTCCGAGCTGGCGGCGATGTCCTCGCCGTGGAGCGGCAGCGGTGGCGAGCTCGGCTTTGCCTCGGCACGCGGCAACAGCAGCACCGAGAGCTTCAACGGCCGCCTGCGCCTGCGCTACACCGACGGCGACTGGGTGCACAGCATGGACCTGTTCGGCCTGCGTTCCAGCTCCAAGGTGACCGAAACCAACGACGACGGCACCACCACCCGCCGCAACAACACCACCGCCAACCGCTACACCGGCAGTGCCGGCAGCGCGCTGCAGCTGGGCGAACACCGCCAGCTGACCGCCACGGTGCGTACCGAGCGCGACGACTTCGCCACCTACGACCGCCAGAGCTCGTTCGGTCTGGGTTACGGCACCCGCCTGTGGAACACCGAGCGCTTCTCGTTCGACGCGCAGATCGGCCCCGGTGTGCGCCGTACCCACAGCACCGAGGACGACCGCACCCGCACCGGCCTGATCGGCCGTGGCCTGTTCGACATGAAGTACTCGCTGACCGACAACACCGACCTGGTCAACACGCTGCTGGTCGAATCCGGTTCGTACAACACCTTCGGCCAGAACGACTTCGGTGTCTCGGTGAGCATGAACGAGCACCTGGCACTGAAGGCCGGCTGGCAGGCGCGTTACAACAGTGACGTTGCTGTGGACAAGCGCAAGACCGATACGCTGACCACGATGAACGTGGTCTACAAGTTCAAATAAGCAGAACGGGCGCCGAGGGCGCCCGTTCTGCTTCCGGTAGTGCCGGCCGCTGGCCGGCAACTGCATTCAACTGGGGCACGAGGTTGCCGGCCGATGGCCGGCACTACCTGCGATGGATCAGACGTTCAGCAGTTCGCCGGCACCGGCGTCCAGCAGCATCTTCGCCACGCGCTGGCCCAGCGCCTCCGGATCCCGGGCCGGGCCCACCGCCTCGGCGCGCACCGCACGACCATCGCTGGCACTGCCGACCAGGCCCTGCAGGTGCAGGTCGTCGCCCTGCCACTGCGCGATCGCCGCCACCGGCACGTGGCAGCTGCCGTGCAGCGCACGGTTCATCGCCCGCTCGGCTTCCACGCAGGCGCGCGTAGCTGCGTCATCAAGCGTGGCGAACAGCGCCATCAGGCGCGTATTGCCACCGTCGCACTCCACCGCCACCGCGCCCTGCGCCGGTGCCGGCAGCCACTGCGGCGGTTGCAGGCGCGCGACGATGCGCTCGCCCAGGCCCAGACGCTCCAGGCCGGCCACGGCCAGCACGATGGCGTCGTAGCCACCATTGTCGAGCTTGGCCAGGCGGGTGTTGACGTTGCCGCGCAGGTCCAGCAATTCCAGATCCGGGCGCAGCGCGCGCAGCTGGGCCTGGCGGCGCAGCGACGAGGTACCGACCCGCGCACCGATCGGCAGCGCATCCAGCGAGGCGTACAGGTTGGAGACGAAACCATCGGCCGGATCGTGGCGGGTCAGCATCGCCGGCAGCGCGAAGGGTTCATCCAGTTCCATCGGCACATCCTTCAGCGAGTGCACGGCGCAGTCGGCCTCACCGCGCAGCATGGCCAGCTCCAGCTCCTTCAGGAACAGGCCCTTGCCACCGATGGCGGCCAGCGAGCGGTCCAGCACCTCGTCACCGCGGGTGCTCATCGGCACCAGTTCCACATGCAGGCTTGGATGGGCCTGGCGCAGGCGGTTGGCGACGTGTTCGCTCTGCCAGAGGGCGAGCGGGCTCTTGCGGGTGGCGATGCGGACGGTTTCCATCCGGTCATTATCGCGCCTATCGGCGGGATACGGCCAACGGCGGAGCCCCTCGTGGCTGCTGCATCGGCTGGATCTATCGCGCTTGGCCGGGGCGGTGGGGTCATGCGGGGACGCCGTAAACCCGTCCTTGGGGGCTTGGCCGCGGCATCCATGCCGCGGACACCCCGCCTGCCCCCACCGCCCCGGCCTCTGACAGTTTCCGTGCGCGTCAGCCACGGAAGATCAAAAGAAAAAAAAGCAGAAGCAAAAGCAACAGCCGACGGCTTCCGGGGTCAGATCCCTTTTCCGCAGGAAAAGGGATCTGACCCCTCTTTCCAAGCCGATAACACCAATGCTCTTGCTGTCCGATGCAGTGAAGAACGAGAGGGTTGGGCCGGGGTGGGGTGACGGGACCGTTGGCGCCATGGATGGCGCCATCGAGCCCCCATGGATGGGTTTACGGCGTGTCCCGTCACCCCACCCCGACCCGACCCAGCACGTAAGAACAATGAGCCGACCAACCTGCTGTTGATCTTGATGTTGATCTGTAAGCAGTCGCGGCCGCAGGCCGCGCGGAACACTCACAGATGCCGCAGTTCCTGCTTCAGCGTCGCCACGCAGCGGCGGCTGACTTCCAGCGGCTGCCTGCCATGCCGCAGCACCGCCTGCACCTGCCCACCCGAGCCGCGGCGCAGTTCCACCAGCTCGTGGCGCGCCACCAGGCAGTTGCGATGGATGCGGATGAAACGGCTGGCGAACTCTTCTTCCAGCGACTTCAGCGATTCCTCGATCAGGTCCTCGCCGCGCGCGTGGTGCACTACCACGTACTTCTCTTCGGCCTGCAGGTAGTGGATGTCGTCCAGCGGAATCAGCCGCAGGCTGCCGCGCAGGCGTGCGCACAGCACGCTGCGTGCCTGCTGCCCGCCATGTTCCTGCGGCTGGCCATCGCGGCCGGCCAGGAATGTGCGTGCACGTGCAATCGCCGCTGCCAGTCGTTCGGCGCGCACTGGCTTCATCAGGTAGTCGATCGCTGCGGCCTCGAACGCCGACAGCGCATGCGCATCGTAGGCAGTGCAGAACACCACCGCCGGCCGCGGTTCGAAGCTGGCCAGGTGGCGGGCTGCTTCCAGGCCGTCCAGCCCAGGCATTGCGATGTCCAGCAGGACCAGGTCGGGCTGCAGCTCCGCGCACGCGTGCAGGGCCTGCTCGCCGTTGCCGGCCTCGGCCACCACGTCCACGCCGTCCTGCGCCGCCAACAGGCTGCGCAGGCGCTCGCGCGCCAGTGGTTCGTCATCGGCGATGACTACCCTCACGATCGTTCCCTCACTGGATCGGCACTGTCACCTGGCAGGCATAGTAGCCTTCGCTCCAGCCAGCCGTCATCCGCGCGGCGCTGCCGAAGCGCCAGGCCAGCCGATGGCCGATGCTGTGCTGGGCATGGCCGGCCCCCCGCGCCAAGGCCAGCCCGGGCGCCTGCGGATCAGGCGCGGGATTGCGCACGCGGATCTGCAGCTCGTTGCCCTCGCACAGCAGCTGCAGCTCGATGGTGCCGCCGTCGGGCAGGCGCGAGATGCCGTGCAGCACGGCGTTTTCCACCAGCGGCTGCAGTACCAGCCTCGGCAATGGCAGGTCCCACGGCAGCGGCTCGTCGCGCTGCCAGCGCACCTGCAGGCGTTCGCCCAGGCGCAGCGATTCGATCGACAGGTAGCGCTCGGCCAGTTCGCATTCGTCGCGCAGGGTGGAATCGCCCTCGCCTGCACCGAGCGCAGCACGGAACAGATCGGACAGATCGAGCACCGCACGTTCGGCCACCGCGGGATCGCGATGCAGCAGGCTGGCGATCAGGTTCATGCTGTTGAACAGGAAGTGCGGGCGGATCCGCGCCTGCAGCGCGTCGGCCTGGGCGCGTGCATTGGCCTGCACCTGCGCGGCCCAGCGGTCGCTGACATAGAAGTAGCGCAGCGCCAGCGCGGTGATCAGCGCCGTGGTTGCTGCACTCCCAAGGGTGAAGCGCCAGAAGCTGATGCCGCTGGCGAAGCTGTCACCCAGCACCGCGTACAAGGCGTGCACGATGCCGGCACAGACCACCGCGATCAGGGTCGCCAGTGCGATGGCGGCGACCGCCCCCAGCACCTGCGGCAGCCTGGACAGCGCCTGCCGCAGCAGGCACAGGCAGGCGGTCACCGCCAACGCCAGCCATAGCGCGAATCCACTGGCCGACAGCAGTTCGCCGAAGGTCCAGTGGCGGCTGCCATCCGGGGCCAGGGCCAGCACCACCACCACCAGTTCGGCCAGGCCCAGCATCGCCGCCAGCCGCGGCAGGCGGCACAGTTCCGGCATCCATGGCGGTGTGCTGGCCGGGGACATGGCTCAGCCCGCGCCCAGGCGTTCCTGCAGCCAGTCACCCAGTGCCTGGATCTCTTCGGCACAGACCTGGTGGGCCATCGGGTAGCTGTGCCATTCCACCTCCAGGCCCAGCGCCTGCAGCGCCTGCGCGCTGTGTACGGCCACCGCCTGCGGAATCACCGGGTCGCTGCTGCCATGGGCCATGAACACCGGCACCTGCACGGCACCGTCAACACGCGTGGCGCTTTCAGCTTCGGGCAGGTAGGTGGACAGCGCGATCAGGCCGGCCAGCGGCGCGGTGCGCGACAGCGCAGCGGTCAGGATGATCGCGCCACCCTGCGAGAAGCCGGCCAGGAAGATCTTCTCCGCCGGAATGCCGCGCTCGATCTCACGCGCGATCAGCGCGTCCAGCTGCGCCACCGATTCCTGCACGCCGGCCATGTCGGCGCGCGAACGGAAGTCCATGCCGACGATGTCGTACCAGCCGCGCATCGGCACGCCGTTGTTGATCGTGATCGGCCGCACCGGTGCGTGCGGGAACACGAAGCGCAGCGCCGGCCAATGCGGCCGCACCAGCTCCGGCACGATCGGCGCGAAATCATGGCCATCGGCGCCGAGGCCGTGCAGCCAGATCACCGACCACTGCGGCGAGGCGCCGGTTTCCTGTTCCACCGTTTGCAGCATGATGCGGCTCCTTCAAGTTCGAGCCGCATTATGCCGCTGGCGCGGGGCAATCAGTACAGCGGCGGTTGCGCGGCCGCTTCCCGGCGCAGCTGCGCGGCGCGTACCAGCACCGGCGGCGGGATGTTCTCCTCGGGGATATCGAGCAGGCCAAGACGGTGCAGGAAGGCGCCGGGGCCACGCGAGGACGTCAACGCCACCACCGGGACCGCCAGCACCATGCCGATCACCACCGGCGCCATCCACGCGGCCAGCGACGGCGACACCGCCCAGGCCAGCACGCCCATGAAGGCGCCGAACACACCCAGGCCACCGTAGCCGCGGATCAGCGCCATCCACGAAATGCCGCCGTCGTCACGCTGCTGCGCATCCCAGCCGGAATCGCGGCCGGACAACACTTCGGCCACGCCCCGCGACTGCACGTACATCACCACCGGCGCCATCAGTGCGGCCAGCACGGTTTCCACCAGCATCGACACGAAGGCGCGGATCGCACCGCCGCAGCCACGGCGGTCGACCGGGTCCAGCAGCATCGCCAGGTAGCCGAGCACCTTGGGCAGCAGCAGCACCGCCATGGTGGCGGCGAACAGGCGCACCACCTGCTCTTCGTCCTGTGCGCGCCAGTACACGCTGGGCGACAGGTGCAGCAGGGCGTTGAAATCGATGCCCTCCTGGAACAGCGGGATGGCGATGCCGATCAGCATCAGCATTGCCCACATCGGCGCGGTGAAATAGTGGCCGATGCCGATCAGCATGTGCGTGCGGCTGATCCAGTGCAGGCCGCGGCTGCCGACCACCTTGCCGTGCTGCAGGTTGCCCTGGCACCAGCGACGGTCGCGCACCAGCAGGTCGGTCAGGGTCGGCGGGCCCTCTTCATAGCTGCCACCGAGGTAGGGCACC
This sequence comes from Stenotrophomonas sp. S4, assembly GCF_054187805.2. Taxonomy (NCBI): domain Bacteria; kingdom Pseudomonadati; phylum Pseudomonadota; class Gammaproteobacteria; order Lysobacterales; family Lysobacteraceae; genus Stenotrophomonas; species Stenotrophomonas sp. S4. The sequence continues at coordinate 4,156,199 of NZ_CM196188.1, forward strand.
ATGTGCGCGGCCCAGCCGCCACGCCGCATCAACGCCGCTTCGACGAAGTCATGGCTGAGCACGTGGCCGCCGAACGGCTTGCGCCCCGGCAGCGCCGGCAGGCCGGCGTGGTCGGCGAAGGCGCGGGTGCGGATGATGGCGTTGTGGCCCCAGTAGTTGCTCTCGGCGCCATGCCACCAGGCCACGCCACGGGCGATCACCGGCCCGTACACGCGGCCGCCGAACTGCTGCATGCGCGCGAACAGGGTACGGCCGCCGATCACCGACGGCAGGGTCTGGATCAGGCCGACGTCGGCGTTGTGCTCCATGCCGGCCACCAGGCGCACGATGCTGTCGCCGGTCATCAGGCTGTCGGCGTCGAGGATCAGCATCTGCGGGTAGGCACCGCCGAAGCGGCGGACCCAGTCGGCGATGTTGCCGGCCTTGCGCCCGCTGTTGTCACCACGGCGACGGTAGAACAGGCGGGTCTGCCCGTCCGGCACCCGCTCGCGCAGCTCGGCGAACACCTGCTCCTCGGCAGCGGCGATATCCTCGCGACGGGTATCGCTGAGCACGAAGAAATCGAAGCGGTCGAGCTGGCCGGTGGCCGCCACCGACTCGTAGATCGCCTGCAGGCCCGCCAGCAGGCGGCGCGGGTCTTCGTTGTAGGTCGGCATCAGCAGTGCGGTGCGGCTGTGCACGGTCGGCAGCGGCTTGTCCGGGTCGATGCCGAGGCGGTAGCCACGGTCGAACACGGCGGTCAGGAAGCCGGCCAGGGCGCTGGCGAAAGACAGCGCGATCCAGGCAAACAGGCCGACGAACAGTACCAGCAGACAGGCTTCAAGCACGCTGATGCCATTGGCCGACAGCACCCGCCACATCATCCGCGTGGCCACGGCGGTCATGCCGAGCGTGCCACCGAAAATGTACAGCCGGCGCAGGCCGATCAGGCGCGGCGACGTGCGGTGCCGCCGGACCTTCAGCGCGCCTTCGCGCAAGGTCTGTTCGGGCATCTGCAAGGGAGATTCAGCGGGCAGCAGCGCCCAGCCGGCATCGAGCCGGGGCGTTTCTGCTTCCGCATGGATGGTCTGCACCCCCATCGCCGCCTACTCCGCGCCGTCGGCACGGCCGGCCATCCCGGCCGGGCTGCATGCACCATGGTTCCCGGCGCGCTTTCCCGGCGCCCGCACTTGTCCTGGCTGTGTCGGCCTCAGGCCGCACAGTCGATGTCTGTCACTACCGGAACCCACACGATCTCCAACGGGGCGGAATCGAAAATGCGGCCCAGTCTAGGGCGCCGAATGTAAGCCGAGCGCGAAGGTCTACGCCGGGATTTATCCCCATTCAGCAAATAGCAGGCGATCATGCCGGGGAATGGCCAGATGTCATTACATCGCCCCCAGTACTGGATCGTAACAAACGCGAACGGTTATCATTTCATCAACCAGGCAGGTCACCGTCTTCCGCACGGCCGCGACCCACCCAGCTGCGCCGGTCCACACCGCGCGCCCGACGACCCACGGAAGGGGTGGCTGCCTGCTGTCTGCCTGCGCCTGCTGCTTCCACAGGGTCACCCCACCTCCCATGGAAGCCGTCATGTCCCCGTCGTCCCGTTCCCGTTCCGCGCGCCTGCCGCGCACCCGCCTGGCCAGCGCTCTGACCACCGCCTGCCTGCTCGCCCTGCCCGGCCTGGCCGCTGCAGAGGCCAGCGCCGATGCCTCCACCAAGGACCTGGATACCGTGGTGGTCACCGCCTCGGGCAGCCAGCAATGGATCAAGGATGCCCCGGCCAGCATCAGTGTGATCAGCCGTGAGGACATCGAGCGCCAGCCGGTGCCCGACCTGGCCACCCTGCTCAGCCGCGTGCCGGGCGTGACCGGCGGCCTCAGCGCCGTCGGCGAACAGTCCAAGATCAAGCTGCGTGGCATGCCTTCCAACTACACGCTGGTGCTGGTGGACGGCAAGCGCATGGGCAGCTCGGCCGCGACCAACTATCGCCCCGACCTCGGCCGCCAGGACCTGAACTGGATCTCGCCCGACCAGATCGAACGCATCGAAGTGGTGCGCGGCCCGATGTCGTCGCTGTACGGCTCTGACGCGATGGGCGGCGTGATCAACATCATTACCCGGCGCATCGGCGACGAATGGAATGGCAGCGCCACCCACAGCTATACCCGTCCCGGTGATGGCAAGCGCGGCGATACCCAGCAGATCGGCGCCACCATCTCCGGCCCGCTGGGCGAACGCTTCGGCCTGCGCATCGGTGCCAACAGCATGCGCCGTGATTCGGACCAGTCCAACAACGGTGTCTACGGCAATGCCTACGCCGGCGAGAAGGACCGCAATGTCGATGCGCTGCTGCAGTGGAAGCTGAGCGATGCACAGGAACTGTCGCTGGAAGCCGGCCATGGCGTGCAGCAGGCCTTCATCGATGCGTCGCTGGAAAAGCAGGACGAAGGCGCCTGGGGTGCTAGTGAGCTCAAGCGCAGTTCGCTGGCGCTCAACCATGATGGCACGTGGAGCTTCGGCACCTCCAAGCTCAGCGCGTACTGGACCGAATACAAGAACGACATCGGCGCCACCGGACGTTCCGAGGCCACCGACACGATCATCGAAGGCAGCCTGACCACGCCGTTCACGCTGGGCGTTGAACACCAGTTCGCCGTGGGTGGGCAATGGAAGCGCCAGGAGCTGACCAACACCGACACCATCGGCCGCGCGCCGATCGACTACGCCGGCAATGCCGTCAGCGGCTCCAACCTGGAAGTGGATACGTGGGCGCTGTTCGTCGAAGACGAACTGAAGTTGCACCGCACCCTGGCCCTGACCGTGGGCGCGCGCCTGGACCACCATGAGAAGTTCGGCGGCCACGTCAGCCCGCGTGCGTACCTGGTCTGGCATCCGGCCGAACAGTGGACGATCCGCGGTGGCGTCTCCAAGGGCTTCCGGGCGCCCAGCCTGACCGAGAATTCGGCCACCGCGGCCACCCAGTCCGGCGGCCGCGGCTGCACCTCGCTGATCCCGCTGGGCTATACCCGCGGCGGCTGCTACATGGCCGGCAACCCGGACCTGGATCCGGAAACCAGCACCAACCGCGAGATCGGCATCAGCTTCGACAATGACCTGATCGATGTCGGCGTGACCTACTTCCATACCGACTTCCGGAACAAGATCGAGTACGCGCCGCTGGGCCGTTTCAACGGCATCTGGTGGACGCGCATGAGCAACGTGCAGCGCGCGCGCACCAGCGGCATGGAAGGCAACTTCAATGTCCGCTTCGGCGAGCAGTGGCGCTGGCGCACCTCGGCCACGTGGATGAAGGAAGCCAAGAACCTGACCACCGGCCGCAACCTGATCGATACGCCGGAATTCTCAGGCTATTCGTCGCTGGACTGGACGCCGAACACGGTGTTCTCCAGCAGCCTGTCGGCGCAGTACACCGGCAAGCAGACCGGCACCGCCACGACCTTCCTCAAGGCCTACACGCTGTATGACCTGACCGCTGCATGGAACGTCAACGAGGTACTGACCCTGCGCGGTGGCGTCAGCAACCTGGCGGACAAGAAGCTGTATGCCGAAGGCTCCACCGACTACTTCGTGGCCGGGCGCAGCTACTTCCTGAGCATGACCGCACGGTTCTGACCGGCGGCGCGCGCCGTGATCGCGCTGGCGACATGCCAGCGCGATCGACGGTGTTGCGGGTTACTCGCTTTCCAGCGCGGCCGGTGCCGCATCCCGCGTGGCGGCCGTGCGTGCACGGTCCATCGCCACCGCCAGTTGCTGGCGTGCGAGCAGTTGTTGTGCCTGCACCACTTCAGGTGTCGGCAGGAGCACCGGTCCCGGTGCGTTTTCCGGTGTAGCAGGTGTGGTCATGCAACCTCCATGGACATCCCGCCGCCGCACGGGTCCAGCCGGGGCGGCAGCGGAACTGCGCACCCTATCCTAAAAACAAGGCGGGTGGGTGACGGTGCGGCGCCCTGCCGCAGCCCCACACCGGCCCACCCGTCACATTTTTGACGCCCGAGGCTGGTTTCCTGAACCGATCGCCCCGTATCATGTAACCGTTTTCCTACAAGGACGTATTCGTCAATGAACGCAGTCGACCTCTCCCGCTTCAGCCCGAAGTGGCAGTTCCGCTTCAACTTCTTCCAGCAGCACGGCGCTCCCAAGGAGCCGGGTTTCAAGCAGGCCTGGAAGGCGCTGTCCTTCGGCGACCGCCTGAAGGTCAACATCAACTTCTTCGCCTTCTTCTTCGGCGCCATCTACCTGTTCATCCTGGGCATGTGGCGCAAGGCGCTGGTGGTGATCGGCATCAACATCGTGCTGGTCATCGTCACCCTGTTCCTGCCGGAGATCATCGCCCGCGCATTGTTCATCGCCATGAACTTCCTGGTCGCCTCCAGCACCAACTACAGCTACTACCTGGAGCAGGTGAAGGGCAAGGCCAGCTGGAACCCGTTCGAAGGCATGTTCTAAGCCACCGCAGTCACCGGACGCGGTCCGGTGCACCAGCGAGAGCAACGATGACGCCCGGCCTTGGCCGGGCGTCATCGTTCATGCAGTGCCTCAGGCTGCGCGGCGTGACGGCACCTGCGGCTCGGCCTGCAGGCGGAAGCGCGATACCGCCACCGCCAGCTGCTCGGCCTGCTCTTCCATCGCCCGCGCGGCGGCGCTGGCTTCCTCCACCAGCGCGGCGTTCTGCTGGGTGGTTTCGTCCATCTGCACCACGGTCTGGTTGACCTGCTCGATGCCGGCCGACTGCTCGCGCGAGGCCGCCGAGATCTCGGCCATGATCTCGTTGACCCGGCCGACCTGGCCGACGATTTCCTGCATGGTGCGGCCCGCGCCGTGCACCAGCTGCGCACCGGCACCCACCTGCGCCACCGAGGCGTCGATCAGCTCCTTGATCTCCTTGGCCGCACCGGCCGAGCGCTGCGCCAGTGCGCGCACTTCGCTGGCGACCACGGCGAAGCCGCGGCCCTGCTCACCGGCGCGCGCCGCTTCCACTGCCGCGTTCAGCGCAAGGATATTGGTCTGGAAGGCGATGCCATCGATCACCGAGATGATCTCGGCGATGCGCTGCGACGACGCTTCGATCTGCTCCATGGTGTGCACCACCTGGCTGACCACCTGGCCACCTTCGCTGGCCACGCCCGCCGCGGAACCGGCCAGCGTGTTGGCCTGCAGCGCGTGATCGGCATTCTGGCGCACGGTGGACGTCAGCTCTTCCATCGACGCGGCCGTTTCTTCCAGGTTGGCGGCCTGCTGTTCGGTGCGCCGCGACAGATCGCTGTTGCCGGCGGCGATCTCGCCGGCGGCCAGGCGGATGCTGGCCGCCGACTGCTGGATCTGGCCGACGATCTGGGTCAGCTGCTGCACGGTGCTGTTGGCATCGTCGCGCATCACTGCGAACACCCCGTGGAAGTCGCCCTGCATGCGGGCGCTGAGGTCACCGGCGGCGATCGCGCGCAGCAGCGTCGACAGCGCCGCCAGGTTGTGGTCGCTGACCTGCATCATCGTGTTCAGGGTCTCCACCATGCGGCGGAAATCGTGGTCGAAGCGCAGTGCATCACCGCGCACGGCGAAATCACCGGCGGCGGCAGCGGCGGCCAGCTGCTGGATCTGCTCGTTGATCGCGGCCAGGTTGCTCTTGGTGGTCGCCATCGCGGCGGTGAACACCGCCTTCTCGCCCGGCAGCGCTTCCATGTCCACGCTGAGGTCGCCCACGGCATAACGCTGCATCACTTCAACCAGGCGCTGGGTGACCGCATTGCTGGACGCCACCAGCTGGTTGCTGTCGGCCACCATGCGGCCGTACTCGCCCGGGAACGCCGCGGCATCCATGCGGTAGCTGAGTTCACCGGCATCGTGGCGGCGCGCCATTTCGGCCTGCGCGGCCATCACCGCTTGCAGCTGGCCGCGCATGCCCTGCATCGCGTCCAGCAGGCGCCCCACTTCGTCATTGCTGCGCGCCGGCAACGTGCTGTCCAGCTTGCCGGCGGCGACGTCGCCGGCCACGCGCACCGCTTCGGCCAGCGGGCGGATCGCCAGGCGGCGCAGCAGTACATAGACACCGGCGCTGAGGGTCAGCGCGGCGATCACGCCGACCAGCAGGGTCAGCCACAGCAGCTGGCGCGCTTCGGCCACGATCACCGCATGCGGCATCACCACGCCCAGCGCGAAGCGCTGCGGGGCATCGCCCACGCGCAGCGGCACATACACGCGCACGTTGCCGGCCGCATCGGGGCTGAAGGCCTCGAACGGGCGGTCGGCGGCGATCTCGGTCAGCATGCTGCGGGTCAGTGCATCGTTACGCGGCTTGCCGATTTCGGCGGCGTTGGCCGAGGCCAGCACCACGCCCTTCGGCGACAGCAGTTCGATCCGGCCGGCCCCCATCGGCTTCAGCGTGGCCAGGTGCTTCTGCAGTGCCGCCAGCGAGAAGTCGACGGTGAATACACCGAGGAACTTGTCGTTCTCGATGATCGGCGTGCTCAGCGTACTCATCAGCACCTGCTGCCCGGCGATGTCATAGGCATAGGGCTCGCTGACCTTGGGAAGCTTGTCGCGGCTGGGCACGATGTACCAGTCACCGGAACCACTGGCAGTCTCGGTGTAGTCGGTCATCTGCGACTGCTGCGGCTTGCCGTCATGCCAGGCCCAGTAGCTCATGTAGCGGCCGGTGGCGTCGTGCGCTTCGGTGTTGACGAACGCGGCATCCTTGCCGTCGAAGGCGTCGGCCTCCCACATGGTGCTCTTGCCCAGCCATTCCGGATGGGTGCGCAGCTGCTCACCCAGCACGGCGGCCAGGCTGGCGCGATCGGGCACATCGCCACGGGCGCGCTGGGCCAGCACGGTCTCGACCATGGCGTCATTGCTGGCGAAGGCGGTGCCCAGATCGGCCGAGACCTGGCGCGCTTCGGCGGTGGCCTCGCTGGTCATGGTCTGGCGCGAAGCGCTGATCAGGCTGGCGCTGGCCTGTCGGTAGATCAGGAACGCAGTCAGGCCGAAGCACAGCAGCGCGATCGCGGCGGTGCCCAGCATCAGCTTGTGGGCGATGCTACCCGGGCGGCGGGCAGCGGCGGAGCGGGAAGAAGACATGGGAGGGTCCGCGAGGCAGTTCAGGACGACCGGCACCACGAAGGCACCGCGCAGGCGCGCGATCCGTCGCGCAGGCCACCGGCCGCCGGGGTGGTCCCGGCGCTGGAAGCGCACCGGGTTAGCGGCCGCCCGCCAACGAGGTTGAGGCGACCGGCCTGCACATTCCTGAATCTGCTCAGGGTCGGGTCAGCTACCCGCCCGTCGCGATGACCTCACTCGGCCACGCGGTCCTTGATCCACTGCGCGCGCGGCAGTACCTCGATGCTGCCGACGGCGTACTGCTGCAGCACGTCGTCCGGCCCGAAGCACGGTTGCCAGCCCAGCTCGCTGCGCAGGCGGGCACTGTCGTAGACACGGTCGATGCTCAATGGCAGCGGCCAGCCACGGCGTTCGAACTCGGCCAGCAGCTGCGGCGCGCGGCGGGCCAGCACGCTGCGCGGGTGGGTGGCCAGTTCCAGGCAGTCCTCGCGCCGGAACGGCGTCGGCGCGCAGGCGAGGTAGCGGGCGAAACGGGCGCCTTCGTCGAGCAGCAGTGCAGCATGTGCGCTGGCCACATCGCGGGCGTCGATGCCGCGATGCAGGCGGAACATCGCCATCCGTTCGGGCGGTTCCGGGAAGCACCGGCCCATGCGCAGCACGCGAACGCTGAAGCCCGGCGTGGCGGCAGCTTCAGCCAGGGTCTCGGCCTGCAGCTTGGTGCGGTGGTAGATCGTGCGCGGCAGCGGCTCGGTGTCTTCGTCGATCCAGCGGCAGCCACCGGCTACCACGGCATGGCCGTACAGCGCCGTGGTGCTGGTCAGCACGAAACGCCGTGCGCCGGCTTCGCGTGCGGCCTGCAGCAGGTGCGCGGTTGCCTCCACGTTGATCTGCTGGAACACCGCGTCCGGCACCAGGCCGACATGCGGGGCATGCAGGGCCGCGGTATGGATGACCGCGTCCACGCCCTTTACCGCGCGTGCGACGGCCTGGCGGTCGGTGACATCGGCAATGATGCGCGTGGTGGCGAACGGGCTGCGGTCCAGCCCCACCACTTCGTGGGCGGCCGCCAATGCACCGAAGATCGCGCGCCCGATGCGCCCGGAACTGCCGGTCAACAGAATCTTCATTGAGTCCATTCACTCGAAGCGCCCGGGAACTACCGGGATGCCTCGATTCTAGGCATGCATTCGCGCATCTGCGATAGGACAGCCATGCAATCGTGCGTTCATCTTGACGACTTCGCAGGCGCCAGCAGTTGCCGCGCGATGAACAGCGGATCGTCGCCGCCGGCCACATCAGGCCTCACGCCGGTGCCTTCCCAGTTGCCACCGGTGCGCAGATTGATGGGTTGCCGGTCGGGAATGCTGATCTGATAGCCATCGGGCAGCAGCACAGGATCACCAAACATATGCGCTGCGCCGCCACTGCGCGTGCCGACAATCCGCGCGCGACCCAAGGCCTGCAGCGAGTAGGCGACGAACTCGGCGGCCGAACCGGTGCGGCGGTCGATCAGCACCACCAGCGGTTTCAGGTAGGCGGGCAGGCTCGCCGGCGGCAGCGGTACCGGCGTGCGCCGGCCGCGCTGGTCCAGCTGCTGCACCGTGCCGATCTTCGCGTCCAGCAGCGTGCGTACCAGCAGATCGGCACTTGCATCGTCGCCGCCGCCGTTCTGGCGCAGGTCCAGCACCAGGCCATCGGTGTCGGCCAGCAGCATGAAGGCCGCAGCAAGCTTCGGCCGCGCCAGATCCAGCGGATAGATGGTACTCAACCGCAGGTAGCCAACGTTGCCCTCCAGCACCCGCACCTCGCGCACGCCGGCGCCGTTGCTGCGGGCATCGGCGCGCCAGGCCATCAACCAGTCGTCCTGGCCGGCCGCCGCGTCCACGCGTTCAACGTGGAAGTGGCCATCGAACATGTCCAGGTCCTGGTTCAGGCGTGCGCTGAACGCAGCAGGATCCGAGCAGCTGTCCGCATAGCGCTGCTGCGTCGACCAGCTGCGCAGGGCGTCGGCGATGCGGGCGCCCTCCGCCTCGTCCAGGTACTGCGCCTGCACGGCGCTGGCGGCCGCCTGCAGGACCCCGTCCTGCGCGGGGCAGGCCGCCGCCAGCAACGCGCCGAGCATCCAGGAGACCGCCATCATCCACCCCGCATTGAAGATATATAAGTGCTTATATATCATCCCGGTCATGGATCTCCAACACGCCACGCTGGGTACCCTGCTGCGCGCCCTGCTCGACCAGCTGGACCCGGCCGTCGAGCAGGCCTACCAGGACCTGCACCTGGACTACCGGCCGCGCTACACGCCGGTGCTGCGCACGCTGATGGCGCAGGGCCCCTGCCGGATCAAGGACCTCGCGCTGGCCTGCGGGCTCAGCCATTCTGCGCTCAGCCAGACCGTGGCGGCGATGGTGCGCGATGGTTGGCTGCACACTGCCAACGGTGACGACGGGCGCGAACGCATCCTGCAGTTGAGCCCACGCGCGCAGCGCGCGACGCCTGTGCTGCAGGCGCAATGGCAGGCCACCGCAGTGGCGGCACGCAGCCTCGATGCCGATCTGGGCCAGTCGCTGGAGCAGGTGCTGCGCGAAGCACTGGTGGCGCTCGAACAACGGCCCTTCGCACAGCGCCTGCAGGACGCCCGCCGTCGCTGAAGCGCTACTGCTCTGCGGCCATCTCGATCTCGCTGAGGAAGGTCCAGCTGCCGTTGGCCACGCGCAGCTCCAGCGTGCGGCACTGCGCGGCCAGGGGAACTGCATTGCCGAGCACGTACTCCTCTTCGGTCGAGCCCATCACGCCGGACTGGGTGAAGGGTGCCGACAGCGTGCCGATCGGGACGGCGGCAGTTCCCGGCTCGGCGCACATCACCTGCACCGACGTCGGCGTGACGATGCCCCAGGCCGGGCGGGTCATCGTGTGCAGGCCGATCCAGTCGACCCGTCGGCGCTGGCCGAGGTCGATGGTGATGCTGACGTTGCCGTGCACGCCTACCCAGCCCGCGTCCATCGGATTGCGCGGGTCGCCTACACGGCGGTCGAACAACTCATGGCCGCTGCTGTCGGGATAGCTGGCTGCCGGCGCCACGCTGTAGCGATAGGTGGTCTGCACCGGATCGACGAGGTACGAGGCACCCAACCCGTACAACCCGCGATAGGTGTTCATCATCCGCGGCGCCTCGCCGTAGCCCTGGCCGGGGCCGACCACTTCGGACATGTGGTACTGGTTGAGCCAGGCAACGCGCTTGCCAGCCGAACGCGCACTCCACAACTGCTGGTTGATGCGCTGCACCGACGCCGACCGGTATGCACCGGACAGGCCGTTGCCGGTGTCCAGGAACAGCGGGCTGCCATGGTTGAACAGCTCGATGTCGGCCCACACGGCGCTGGCGCCCAGCTGCGCCGACAACGCCTGGTAGTACTGCTCGGTGGAGTAGCCCGGTCGATCCCACTGGAACAGTTTCGCGTGCGACGCCGCGCCGATGCCGTCCTGCCAGATCTGCACGTCGACCCCCGTGGCGGTGCGGAACCGCGCTGCAGCGCTGGCCACACTGGCCGGGTCGACGCTGGACGACGCCAGATAGGGCGCCACCATCACCGGCCTGGACGGCGTCGCCGCTTTCAGTGTGGAGACGATCGCGCGGTAGAAGGACGCACGATCGGCCGGCACCTGCGCGGGCTCATCGGTGATGTACCAGCCGCCGAATGCCGGATGCGCTGCGTAGTGCTGGGCCAGCAGCGCCATTGACTGTGCTGCATCCTGCGCCACCGCTGCGGCGTTCGCCCCCTGCCAGAACGTCGCGCACTGGCCCGAACTGTAGGTGGTGCCGACCACGACCTTCATCCCGCGCGCCGCGGCGGCGTCCAGTACCGTTCCCAGCTTGGCCGGGAAGCCGGCGATCCATTCGAAATCCTGCGCGCTGCTGGCGCAGCCCGCGCCGGCACGCGTGGCGCGGGTCTGGCCGATGATGAGCGTGTCGTTGCCCAGGTCCTGCAGTTCATCGAGGAACATCGGCAACTGTGCCGCCGGCAACTGCTCATCGGTGGACGAGTAACCGAAGTGGACGAAACTACCGCTCAGCAATACGTTGTCCGCATGGGCCGGCGCAGCGCAGGCCAGCAGTGCGAGCCATCCGAATCTGTTCATGGTGTCCTTTCCTGTCTGGGTTGCCATCCGGCATGCCGGCCCATCCTAGCCAAGCCGCGCCCGCCTCGCAGCAGCGTAGCTGCGCCGTGAAAGGCAGTGCGGTGTGGCGTGAAGCCCGCGCCGCCGGCGCGGACACTCCCTTAGCCGGGCACGCGCAAGGATGAGCTTCCCTTCCATGCACCGGGAGCCTTCACATGGCTGACCAGCATCACGGCACCTCCCATCGCGGCTTCGCTTCGATGGACCAGGACAAGCAGCGCGCGATCGCCGCAAAGGGTGGACGCGCCGCGCATGCGTCCGGCAATGCACATGAGTTCAGCCCGGCCGAGGCACGCGTGGCAGGCCGCAAGGGCGGCGAGGCGATCAGCCGCAATCGCCAGCACATGGCAGCGATCGGCCGCGAAGGCGGGCACGCTCGCCATGCCAATGCACGGCAGCAGCAACAGCAGCCAGCGGCCGAACCCACGCCAACGACGGAGGGGCCGCAACGCCAGCAGGGCTGACTGCGGCGCGCTCAAGCGCGCTGGCGCTGGCGGTGCAGACCCAGCGCCGCCAGCAGGGCCAGCACGCCGGCGACGGCCATCGCCCAGCCGAAACCGCTGGCCATGGCGCCGCGGTACCAGGCCAGCGTCTGCGCCCCTGGCAGCAATGACGACGGCTGCAGAATCAGCGCGCGCGCCTGTGCGGCCACTGCGGGTTGCCCTGCCGCCTGCGCGGCCGCAGCGAACTGTCGCACCGCGCGCAGGCCCATCAGGCTGCCCAGCAGTGCAATGCCCAGGCTCACGCCCGCCTGGCGCAGCGCGTTCATCGTGGCCGACGCAATGCCAGCCCGCTCCACGGGGACACAGGCCATCACCGCCATACCGGTCGCCGGCACCGCCAGGCCCATGCCAACGCCGAGCAGCATCAGCAGGGCGCTGGCGTGGCCACGTCCCGTGCCCGGCGCAAACGTGGCGATCGCACACAGGGCCACGCCGGTCAGTACATACCCCGACACCAGCGCGGTATGCAGCCCGATGCGTGCCACCAGACGGCCGAACAACAATGACACCACGCCCATCAGCAGGAACTGCGGTACCAGCTGCGAGCCCGCCTGCGCCGCATCGTGGCCCTGCGCCTGCTGGAAGAACAGCGACAGGAAGAACAGGCTGGCATAGGCGGTGAATCCAAGGACGAACGAGGCCAGGTTGAGCATGCCAAAGCCAGGCATCGCCAACAGGTCCAGCGGCAGCAGCGGCCGCATCACGCGACGCTCGACCGACGCAAACAGCGCCAGGCCCAATACCGCGATGCCGAGTGCCAGCAGCGTCGCAAGCGCCAGCGGCCCGTGCTCGCCGATCGCGATCAGGCCATAGCTGAGCGCACCCAGCGCGACAATGCTGAGCAGCTGCCCGACCGGGTCCAGCGCGGCGTGCTGCGGATGCCGCCGCTCCGGAATGCCCCAGGCCCCGAACGCCAATGCAAGCAGGCCCAGCGGCAGGTTGATCAGGAAGATGCTGGGCCAACCGGCGCGCTGCACCAGTTCACCGCCCAGCAGCGGCCCCAGCACCAGCGCCAGCGCGCTGAACGCCGACCAGCCACCGATCGCGCGTGCACGCGGGCGTGCTTCGGGAAATGCATGGCTGAGGATCGGCATCGCACTGGGAATCAGCAGGGCACCGGCCACACCCTGCACCGCCCGCCCCGCCACCAGTGCCGGCAGGCTGCCAGCGCAGGCACACAGCAGCGAGCCTGCGATGAAGGTCGCCACGCTGAGCAACCACATGCGGCGGTGGCCGTAGCGGTCACCCAGTGGTCCCGCCGACAGCATCACCGCCGACAGGGCGATGGCATAGGCATTGATCACCCACTGCAGTCCCGCCATGTCGGTGTGCAGTGCCTGCTGCAGTGTCGGCAGCGCGACGTTGACGATGCTGATGTCCAGCGAAGCAAGGAAGGTGCCCAGATAGGCCGCCAGCACCAAAGCCGGCCGTCGGAAGCGTTGCATGTACAGATCCCGGGGGAGGATGTGGGCGCATGGTAGTTGACTGACTGACCGTCGGTCAATGACTGGCGGTCAGTCAATGCGGGAGGACGGCTAGAATGAGCACCGTCGCACCCGGACCCCGCCCCATGCAGATCCCCGCTGCCGCCAGGCCCCGTACCAAACCCGCTGAAACCCGCCAGGAAGAGCTGATGGACGCCGCGCAGGCGCTGTTCCTGTCACAGGGCGTGGAAGCGACCACCATCAGCGACATCGTGGCCGCCGCCGACGTGGCCAAGGGCACGTTCTATACCTACTTCGCCTCGCGCACCGAGATCCTGCAGGCGCTGGCACTGCGCTACACGCAACAGTTCATGGCCGAGGTCGACCACGCCGTGCAGCAGCAGCCTGCCCACGATGGCGTGGCGCGCCTGCGCGCCTGGATCCGCGCCAACATCGTGACCTACGTCCGCACGCACGCGCTGCACGACGTCGTGTATGCCAACCATCACCACCACCAGCGCGGCAATGCCGAGCGCAACGCGATCCAGCAGCAGTTGCTCGGCATCCTCGAAGCAGGTGTCAACGCGGGCCTTTGGCAGCTGCCGGCACCGCAGGTCACAGCCTCGCTGATCTATGCCGGCGTGCACGGCGCCACCGACGATCTGATCGCTGCACCAGCACAGGACGCCGACACCTTCATTGCGGCGGTGGTGGCCGATTGCCTGCGCATGGTCGGCGTGTCGCCGGCCCCGAAGCGTGGCGGCACGCGGCGCTGAAGCGCTGGCCGTCGCTCAGGCGTGGGCGAGGATGTTCAACAACCGACCAAACGGGTCGCGGACGAAGAAGCGCCGCACGCCCCAAGGCTCGTCGGCCGGGCCATATTCCAGCCCGATGCCGGCCGCGCGCATGCGCTCCAGCACCTCCTGCAGGTTGTCCACTTCGATCGACAGGTCCGGCACCGGTGTGCCGGAACCCCCTTCGCTGGCGAAGCTGACCTGCGCCAGCGCACTGCCCTGCCCGCCATGGGTGACGATCCAGCCATGGTCCATCACCACCGGCATGCCAAGCAGTTCGCCGTAGAACGCAGCGGCACGCACGGGGTCGGGGGTGGCGATGTTGGCGACGACGCGCTTGACGGCCATGTTCCATTCCACCATGAAGAATGCGTCGAGAGTGCCCGACCCTGCGCGCAAACAGAAGAGCCCCGTCACCGACGGGGCCCGTCATCAGCCGATCATGGCTGGGCTTACACCGCGCCGCAGCGCTCCATGACACATCGATCGTATTCGTACTGGCATTCCATGGCATCACCACCGCCGGATACACACGCCTGATAGGCCTTCCAGCAGGGCAGATCGCAGGGCGGAATCGGTCCTGCCACGGCCACCGAGCCGCTGCAGGCCAACGCGAACACGGCACCGGCGATCACTTTCCTGAAAGTACGCATCGACATCGCTCCTTGATAAGCCTGGTGAGCCCAGGCCCGGCCACCTTAGCGCTGCACACGGGGCGTTGGGTGAAGGCAGATGCGGCTCGACTCAGCGTTGCAGCAACCCCAGGACACGCAGTTGCTCGGCCAGCTCATCAATGTTGCGCCACGGCAGGATCGGCGAATTGCCACGCTCGTCCGGTGGGTTGTCCGGCAGCGCGTCGGACCAGCCACCCGTCCCCACAAGCGGCAGCAGCGGCCGCTTGTGCAGCCAGGCCAGGCAAACCTCCGAGATCGTGCCGGCACGCCCGCCGATCACGATGCAGGCATCACCGGCCAGGGCCATGATGAGGTTGCGCGCATCCCCCATGCCACAGGGCACCACCACCGTGGCCGGCCAATCGGCCGGCGGCATGCTGCTTTCCGGAATGACGCTGAGCACCTGGCCACCGGCGGCGATCGCCTGCTCGGCAGCCACGCGCGTAGCGGCGCTGCCACAGCCACTGACGACCGTGATGCCCTGGATGGCCAGGAAACGCCCTGCTTCAGCTGCCCGTTGGAACGCGTCGCTGCCAGGATCGGCACTACCCAATATCGCCAACTGTGGTTTACGGAATTCAGTACGCATGGACGGTTCCAGGGCCTCGGAAGGAAAGATCACGGTGCTCTGTATGGCGGAGCCACGCCACGCACCAATCACAAAACATTAACACGTTCATAAAAATCCCTTCACATTACTGGGGGATCTCGCCATGCCTTGGCGTTAACGGCCTTGTTGTCCGTCAACCAAGGAAGTTGTCCGATGAATCACCCGCTGTACGGCCGTTCGTCCCGCTCCCTGTCGCACCGCCCGCTGGCGCTTGCCGTCGCCAGTTCGCTGCTGCTGGCCGCCGCATTGCCGGCCATGGCCAGCGAATCACTTGATGCCTGGCAGCAGCAACGCCAGCTGCAGGCTGCGTGGGCGCAGCCCGCTGCCAGCACGGCACCTGCAGCCACGGCCACTGCACCTGCCGCCAGCAGCACCGCCGTTCTCGGCAACCCGGGCGATCCGGCCAGCTGGCGCAGCGATGAATTCAACGCCGATTGGGGCCTGGGTGCGATGGGCGCCGACTACGCCTATGCACGCGGCCTGACCGGCAAGGGCGTGCGCCTGGCGCTGTTCGACTCGGGCTCCGCACTTGCGCATCCAGAGTTTGCAGGACGCAATACCTCCAGCATCACCATCGGTGCCGACTGCGCGACGCCAGGTGTCGTCGCAGGTACCGGTGCCTGCGGGCAGACCCGCGGCGAACAGCCCGGCTACAACTACTACGGACTCGGCGCCGGCGTTCCGGCCGCACTCGCGGCACGCCTGATCGCCGCCGGCCAGCCCTATGGCTTCAGCTACGCCGACCATGGAACGCATGTGCTTGGCACCATCGGCGCCAACCGCAATGGCACCGGCATGCATGGCGTGGCCTTTGGTGCAGATCTCACCGCCGCCCGCGTGTTCGGTGACACCTACTATGAGTGGCGCCTGGACCCCGACAATTTCTATCGCCCGCGCGCGGTGTACCGCACCGATCCGGATGACGCCGCCACGTTGGACATGTATGCGCAGATCCAGGCGCAGGGTGTACGCGCCATCAACCACAGCTGGGGCATTTCCACCCGCAACATGACCGCCGCCGCGCTGGACCAGCAGTACGCCAGCATCGGTGCCGACTACGGCGTGTACGGCAGCATCTACACCAGCAACGGCGATACCCCGGCTTCCACCCTCATCCAGGTGTGGTCGGCCGGCAACGGCAGCGGTGCGGTTGCCGGCATCACCGCCTCGATGCCGCGCTGGAAGCCCGAACTGGAACCGTACTGGCTGGCGGTCGCCAACGTCCGCAGGCCCAATGCCGCCGCAGGTGAAACCGACTACGTGATCGATGGCAGTTCCAGCATCTGCGGCGTTGCCGCCAACTGGTGCATATCGGCCCCCGGCACCGACATCGTCAGCACTATCGTCTCCGGCGATATCCAGGGCCGCATCGAGAACACCTCCGCCTACGTGCGGCTGATCATCGACAGCGAGAACACCAACTACGTCTACGGCACCAAGACCGGCACGTCGATGGCCGCGCCCCACATCACCGGCGCTCTCGGCCTGCTGATGGAGCGCTTCCCGTACCTGGACAACGCCCAGGTCCGCGACGTGCTGCTGACCACCGCACGCGATCTCGGCGCGCCGGGTATCGACGCGATCTACGGCTGGGGCATGGTCGACCTGCGCAAGGCCATCGAAGGCTATGGCTCGCTGCGCGTGGATACCAACGTGGTGATGAACCAGAAGGCCGGCGGCCTGAAGGTCTGGGAAGGTGATGCCTGGGACAACTGGACCAATGATATCGGCGGCCCCGGCAAACTGACCAAATCCGGCATCGGCTGGCTGCGTCTGAGCGGCAACAACAGCTTCAACGGCGCCGTGGTGCAGGACGGTACGCTGGAGTTGAACGGCGCCAACACGCTCACGTCGGCGGTCGAGGTCCAGGGTGGCCGGTTCCTGCTCAACGGCAGCCTAGTCTCCACCGCCCTGACCAGCACCGGTGGCGTCAGCACGGTCAGCGCCAGCGGCGTACTGAACAACAGCAACCTGGTGGTCAACGGCGGCGTGGTGTCCTTCAACGGCACGCAGACCGGTGGCACCACCACGGTAGGCGCCAATGGCCTGTTGAAGGGCGTCGGCACGCTCGGCAACACCCGCGTGGACGGCATCATCGCGCCGGGCAACTCGATCGGCACGCTGACCATCAACGGCAACTACGTGCAGGGCGCCACCGGCGTCTATGCAGCGGAGCTGGCACCGGGTGGCCGCAGTGACCAGCTGCATGTGACCGGCACCGCCACTCTCGGCGGCACCCTGGTCGCGCTGCCGGAACCGGGCGTGTACTACCTCGGCGAACAGTTCAACTTCCTGCGTGCCGACGGCGGCATCAGCGGCCAGTTCGCCAAGACCGACTTCAGCGCGTTCTCGCCCTTCCTGCAGTTCAGCCTGGCCTACGGGGCCAATGGCACGCGTATCGATGTCGCCCGTGGCGCCTCGCTGACCACGGCTGCCAATACGCCCAACCAGCGTGCAGTGGCGGCGGTGGCTGACCTGCTGCCGATCGCCCAGGGCCTGCCCAAGCCGCTGACCCAGCTGTTCCCGCAGCAGGTGGGTGGCGTGCTCGACGGTCTCAGCGGCGAGCTGCATCCGGCCACGGCCATCGCCCTGGTCGAGGGCAGCCGCTACGTGCGCGATGCCGCGTTGTCACGCCGTGCCGGCGCTGCGGCCCCCGGCACCGACGCGGGTGATGCGACGGGTGCATGGGTGCAGGCCATCGGTGGCAACAGCAAGCTGGACGGTGACTTCAATACCGCCCGCACCGAAGCCAACAGCAACGGCCTGCTGGTCGGCATCGACCGCGAGTTCTCCGGCTGGCAGGTTGGCGTTCTGGCCGGCACCGGCCGTACCGACGTGAAGCAGCAGGACCGCCGCGCCAAGTCCAAGATCGACAACACGCACTTCGGTGCCTATGCCAGCCACAACTGGGGCGGCTTCGGCTTGCGCGGTGGTGTGGCGTGGAGCAAGCACGAGGTGAAGAGTACGCGTGATGTCGCCTTCGCAGGTTTCAGTGACAGCCTGAGCGCGCGCTACGACGCCCGTACCCGCCAGGCCTTCATCGAAGCCGGTTACCGCTTCGGTGGCCCGGAAGCGGGGCTGGAACCGTACCTGCAGGTGGCGCGCGTGGAAGTGGACCTCAAGCGCATCAACGAACGCGGCGGAGCGGCGGCGCTGCAGGGCAAGGTGGACGACACCGGAACCACGATCGCCACCGCCGGCGTGCGCTTCGACAAGGGGCTTAAGGCTTCGTTCCAGCAGGATAGCTGGCTGCACCTGCGCGGTGGCGTCGGCTATCGCCGTGCCTCGGGGGATCGCAGCCAGGTTGCCAACCTCGCCTTCGCCAACGGCGGCACCGCCTTCGCCGTCAGCGGCGCACCGATCGCCGACAACGCGGTGGTGGCAGAGCTCGGCCTGTCAGCCTGGCTGACACCGCGACAGCAGCTGGAGCTGGGCTACAGCGGCCAGTTCGGCAGCGAAAGCCGCGACCACGGTGCAAACGCACGCTGGTCCGTGCGCTTCTGATTCCGAAGCAGTGTGCGCTTGAAGCGTTGGGGCGGCCTCACGGCCGCCCCTTTTTTATGCCACACCGGGAAAGGTGGCCGGGGCAGCGTACTGCCCCGGCCGCGGCGGCCCCGGGGAGAAGGCCGCCTTCAACCGTCAGGCAGCCTGCATCGCATGCTTCCGCGCACGCATGACGTTGTGGCACTCCTGCACTTCGGGCAGCAACTGGGTCACTTCCTGGCGTACCGCCGGCGGAAGCTCGTTGTCCTTCAACACGTCCTTGAACGCGCCCAGCAGACGGTCCTCCGATTCTTCCAGCTCGGCCACGTAGCCATAGTTGGTGTCACCGAAGGCAGCACGCACCTTGCCATAGAACTGCTGCATCGAACCGACCACAGTGCCATGCTCGGCCGGCTTGCCACCGCTGGCGGCCACCGAGCCGCTCAGCGCCGCCACGATGCGGCCCTTGACGCCAGCAATGCGGGTGAACAGTGCCGACAGCTCGGCATCCTTGACCTTGGTGGCGGCTTCTTCATAGAAGGACTTGCCATCGCGGGCGATTTCAATCAGGTCGTTGAGGCGATGCTCGATGGTGGACTGGGTGCTCATGGAAATCACTCCTGTTCGCTTGAAATTCTGTGGGAAACCGGCAAACGCATCTGCGTTGCCTGCGTGTCCACTGTGGCGTTGGGGATGTGGGCCCAGGGTGAGCGCCGATTGATCCGCGCGTCACCATCCACAACACTTACTGACTTCTTCATGCACGGACCCGACAACGTTCACGGGAACTGAGCAAACAGTCCGGCATTCACCAGGGCGCGGTGACGACGAGCAATGCGATCACCAGCACGATCGCCAGAACGAGAAGCAGAACGTGCCACTGCCGCCAGCTGGGCTTCGGCTTTCCCGGGGCATTCATGCAACCTCTCCTTCATCGTTTATGGGTGCAGAGGCAGACTGATGCAGAGCAGCATCCCGTCCCGTGGACGGAGCGTGGATGCCTCGTGCACGACCAACGGCGCGGCGCGCTGACGATAACGCGTCCATAACGTAATTGACGTGTAAACGGAATGTTAGGTTCCTCTCGATTCCGCATAGCGGAGTTTCAGATCGGTTTCGACACAGCGATGTGCGGAGCCCATACAACTGGATTTGGAGAGAGCCAAATGCATCACTCGTACACCCTGCTTTCGCTGGCAGTGGGCACCGCGCTGGCCGCTGCCTGGGCACCGGCCGCGCACGCACAGACCGACGGCGACAAGACACCGAAGAACCTCGACCGCATCCAGGTCACCGGCTCGGCCATCCGCAGCGTGGACATCGAAACCCAACAGCCGATCATCGCCATCACCCGTTCGATGATCGAGCACCAGGGCTTCACCACCATTGCCGACCTGCTGCAGAACCTGACATCCACCGGCTCACCGGCCATCTCCCGCGCGCGTGCGCTGGCGTCCGGCGAGAATGTCGGCGGCTACTACGCCGACATCCGCAACCTCGGCGCCACCCGCACGCTGGTACTGGTCAACGGCAAGCGATTGGGGGCAACCACCGGCGGCATGCAGGACCTGAGCCAGATCCCGATGAGTGCGGTCGAGCGCATCGATGTCCTGAAGGACGGCGCCTCCGCACTGTACGGCTCCGATGCCATCGCCGGCGTGGTCAACATCATCACCCGCAAGGACTACGACGGCCTGGAAGTCTCCGTGCAGCACGGCCAGTTCAGCCAGGGCGACGGCAAGGACAGCACGTTCTCGCTGGTTACCGGCGCACGCGGCGAGCGCGGTGGCTACACGCTGGCCCTGGAGTACCAGAAGTCCGATCCCGTGTTCGCGCGCGACCGTTCATTCTCGAAGTATGGCGGTGCCGGCCCCGACTATCCCGGCGCGGACTGGAGCAACATCAGCCAGAACGGTTCCTGGTGCGACCCCGCGCTCTACAAGTGCAACACCGGCGATGCCGTGTTCAAGACGCTCAACCCTGGCGGCAACCCGAAGAACCCCAACGACTACCACCCGATCACCCCGGCCGAGTTCGCCAATGGCAACGATCAGATGCACCTGCAGACCGGCATCGAGCGCCGCTCGTTGTTCCTCAGTACCGACTATGCGCTGACCGACCAGATCAAGTTCAGCACCGACATCGGCTACAACGAGCGCATCACCGACCAGCAGATCGCAGGCTACCCGTACCAGTCCACCAAGTTCGGCACACCGCTGTCGGCCGGCAGCGTGTTCAACCCGGTCGGGCGCAACGTCGAGTTCAATCGCCGCCTGTGGGAGCTGCCGCGCACCACCGAAAGCAAGCTGAAGTCACTGCGCATCGCCCCCAGCCTGTCCGGCTATTTCGAGCTGGCCACCAAGGCCTATGACTGGGAAGTGGGCGCTCTGTTCAACCGCAATGAAGTCACAAAAACAGGCCGTGGCGACATGAGCCTGATCGCTTCCCGGCAGGCATTGGGGGCTTCCTACCTCGATGCCAACGGCGTGGCACGGTGTGGCACGGCGGCATCGCCGGTCTCCGGCTGCCTGGCCTGGAATCCTTTGCTGCCATTCGGTGTCGCGGGGGCAGGCTCTCTCTCCGACCCCGAATTGCAGCGCTTCTTGTTCCCCACCTTCACCGATACCGGCATCACCAAGACCCGCAGCTACTTCGCCAACATCTCCGGCCCGGTGATCGACCTGCCCGCCGGCGAGCTGTCGGTGGCGCTGGGCTACCAGTACCGCAAGGAAGAAGGGCGCTTCGTGCCCGACGCCTTCGCGCAGTCGCGCCAGAGCACCGCGCTGGGCGCATCAACCACCGCCGGCGACTACAGCCTCAATGAATTCTTTGCCGAAGTGAACGTGCCGGTGCTGCGCGACCTGCCGTTCGCCAGGGAGCTGACCGTGAACCTGGCCACGCGCTATTCCGACTACAGCAACTTCGGCAGCACCACCAACTCCAAGGCGAGCTTTGCCTGGCGCCCGATCGAGGAGCTGATGATCCGCGGCACCTTCGCCGAGGGCTTCCGTGCACCGAGCATCTCCGACCTCTACGGTGGGCTGGGTACCAGCTTCCAGACCTACGTCGATCCCTGTGGCACGGGAGCCACCAACAGCGTCAACGGCAATGCGGCATGCAATGCGGCCGGCGTTCCGCTGGGCTACCAGCAGCTGAACCAGAGTCTCAAGCCCTGCGCCAGCTACCCGTGTGCCACCCCCGACGAGTTCACCACCGGCTCCAACCCGAAGCTGCGCCCGGAAGAGTCCAAGAGCAAGACGGTGGGTGTGGTCTGGAGCCCGCGCTGGGTCGACGGGCTGGACATCAACCTGGACTGGTACAGCTACAAGATCACCAACATGATCATCCAGGACAGCGTCGACCGCATCCTGCGTGACTGCTACGTGCTCGGCAATGCGCCGCGCTGCGGCAGCGTCAAGCGCGCGGGCGACGGTCATATCACCAGCATGTTCTATGGCCTGGCCAATCTCGGCGCCATGGAAACCGAAGGCTGGGACCTGGGCATCCGCTACCGGCTGCCGGAATTCTCGTTCGGCCGTTTCACCCTCGACCTCCAGAACAGCTACGTCTCCAGCTACGACGAGCAGAACCAGAACTCGGCCGGCGAAACGATCATGATGGGCCGCGTCGGCCAGCCGGGCATCTTCCGCCTGCGCTCCAATCTCGGCGTGAACTGGCAGCTGGGCAACTTCACTACCCAGTACACCCTGCGCTACTACTCCGGCATGGTGGAGAGCTGCGTGCCGAATCGCCCCTGCACCCTGCCCGACCGCTACGCCTATGGCGAACCGGATGCGCAGCGCAGGGTGGGTGGCAACGCCTTCCATGACATCCAGGTCAGCTACAAGCTGCCGTGGGACGGCACCGTGGCGCTGGGTTCGAACAACGTGTTCAACCACCAGGGACCGATCATGTTCTCCAAGCCGTCCAGCTCCTTCCCCTACTACGGAGGGTTCGATATCGGCCGCACCGTGTACGTGAAGTACTCGCAGCGCTTCTGACCTGAACGGGCCGTGCGCGTGGCCGGCGGCAGGGGAGTCCGCCGGCCACGCTGCACACTTCCTCCACCCAATCTCCATCGTTCTTCGACGGAATCTCCAAGGTTTCCGGCAACACTGATGTCATGACGGCAAGGGAGCTGGACCGCATGGATGGCCACGCGCACCGATGCTGCATGCCCGTCTCCAGGTTCACCACTGCATGCAATGGTACGGCCCGGTGCGTCAATGCCGGTCAGACCGTTGCTAGGGAAGTACGAGATGACAACGGCAGTTCGCACCGGCCTGGCCGACCTGGTCGCTGACGCGCAGCGCTACCTGCGCAGGGTCCTGCCGGGGCTTGCCTCGGCGGTGCATCCGGTCACGGTGGCACACGCCATTCCGCGCGCGATGGCGTCGCGCTACCACATCGCCGAGCTGACCCTGTACGGTGAAACCCCTGCCATGCTCGCCGTGGCCCGCGAGCCGGGCGAGTCCAGCAGCCGCGTCATCCAGGACGTACGCAGCCTGCGCTCGGCAGCAAACGCATTGGTGCTGTATGTCTCGCCCTACCTCACCCCGACACAGCGACGCTTCCTGGTCGAGAACCACATCGACTTCGTGGTGCCGCACGCACAGCTGTTCGCACCGAGCCTGGCCATCGAGTTCCGCGACGCGCCCGACCACGAGAAGAAGACGATCTCGCTGCTGCCTTCGGCGCAGGCCGTGCTGATCCACGTACTGTTGTCCGGGCAGCCGCGCTGGTGGTCGCCCCGCGAGATCAGCGCCACCGCAGGCTATACCTCGATGACCGCATCGCGGTTGTCCGCCGAGCTGGTCGGGCGCGGCCTGGCCGAACGCTCCACGGGCGGCCGCGAACGTTTCCTGCGCCTGGCAGGCGATCGCCGTGATGTCTGGGCCAGGGCGCAACCCTTCCTGCGCTCACCGGTACTGAAAGAAGTCGATGTCTGCTGGGACCTGGTAGGTACCCTGCTGGCCGATGCGGGCCAACCCGCGCCGCGTGCAGGTCGGGATGCACTGGACGCGGACGGATCGCCAGCGGTGGTGACCACCCGTGCACTGCATATCGATGCCTGGCGCGCGCTTGCTGCGCAGCCGGCGGTCGCCCCCGGTTGCGCGCAGCAGGTGCGGTTGCAGATATGGGCCTATCCACCGGCGTTCACCGGCGTCGGCGCGGTGATCGACCCGCTGTCGCTGTACCTCAGCCTGCAGGGCAAGCGCGGCCACGACAGCGATACCCTGGAATTGCGGATCGAACAGGCACTGGCGACCGCGCAGCACGCCTGATCGCCCATTTCAGCCTACGCCTGCGATTCCGCCGTGGCCTGCGTCGCGCGCTTGGCACTGAACTCAGCAAATACCACGCCCGACACTGCCAGCAGGCCGCCACCCAGCACCCATCCGCTGAGTGACTCGCCCAGCAGCAGCACCGCCAGTGCGGCCGTCACGATCGGCACCAGGTTGAAGAAGCCCGAAACGCGCGCCGCACCCAACCGCGAAAGACCGGTCATCCAGGTCAGGGGTGCAAGGATCGACGCACATACGGCAGCGAAACCGATACAGCCCACAGCGGTCAGGTTGTTCACCCCGCTGCCGACCAGCAGCTGCAGTGGCAACAGGATCAGCGATGCGGCCGTGGCCTGCAGGAACAGTGACTCCAGCACCGACAGCGGAATCTTCCAGCGCTGCATGAGCACGTTGTAGGCGGCAAATGCCAACGCGCCGATCAGCATGATCGCATCACCGCGGTTCAGGCCGTGCACCGCCAGCCGCGCCAGGTCGCCCTGCGACACCACAGCCACCACACCGACCGTGGAGATCACCGCACCGACGATGGCGGCACCGCGCACCGGATGGCCCATGAAAAGACGTGACAGCGCCAGCGCGATCAACGGAATCAGCGCCTGGATCACGCCCATGTTGGTGGCCGAGGTGAAGTGCGCCGCATAGTACGCCAGGCACTGGTACATCACCCCGCCCAGGCAGCCCAGCACCAGGAAGCGCCCCAGATTGGCGCGCACGATCGGTAGATGGCCGCGCAGCCGTGGCCATGCGAAGGGCAGCAGGATGATCGCGGCCACCAGCCAGCGGAAGAAGCCGATGTCGATGGGACCGACCGAGCCGGAGGCCAGCTTGGTGACAATCGTGTTGGCGCCCCACAGCAGGCAGGCGAGGATCGGGAAGAGATAGTTCAAGACGGCAGGTGTACGCGGGGGAATGGCCAGCGTACGCTTGGCGCATATCAAGGACATCCCGAAAATGCGCCACTCCGACCCAGGCTTGCGGCAACCGTTGGAACCCATCCCCACCTTCCGCCAGCTGCCCGGCCCGATCTACTTCCGGCAGGGTGCGATGGAACCCACCGACTGGGGCACGCACAGCCATCCCTGGGGACAGTTCAACTTCGTTGCGCAGGGCGTGATGGAAATGAAGATCGAGGGTGAGTGGATGGTATCCCCGCCGCACTATGCGCTCTGGATTCCGCCTGGCGTGGCCCACTACTCGCGCAACCGATCGGTGCTGGCCTATCGATCGGCTTACCTGTCGCCAGCGTTGTCGCGCCGCTTGCCCACGCGCTGCCGGGCGCTGGAGGTCACGCCCCTTCTGCGTGAACTGCTGCACGAACTGGCGCGCCAGGGCGTGACCGATCCGCAGACGCCTGGCCAACGGCGCATGGCCGCGGTGGTGATCGACCAGATCATCAACGCCGCCGTTCTGCCCAGCTTCCTGCCGATCGCCAGCAGTGATGCACTGAAGCAGGTGATGGCATACGTGGAGAAACACCTGTCCACGGCCGAATCCGTGGCCGAGATCGCGCAGCGGCATCACATGAGCGTGCGCAAGCTGGAGCGCATGGCGCGCAGTGAACTGGGCATGTCACTCGGCGACTGGCGTGGACGGGTGAAGTTCGTGCGCGCCACCGAGGCGCTGTGCACACGCAAGCCGATCGGCCGCATCGCCGAGGAGCTGGGCTATTCAGGCGTCAGCGCGTTTGCCGAAATGTTCAAGCGGCACGCGCAGTGCACGCCCGATCAGTACCGGAAGCAGCATCGGGCCGGGTAGAGGTGGCGTCAGTTGGCATCCTGCCTGGCAGCGGCCTTCTGGCGTGCATACCGAGGCGCCAGCGCCAACCGTTCGATGCCCAGCAGAATGCCCATGAACAGAAGCACTGCGGGTAGCCAGTAGAACAGGAACACCGCAATCTGAAAGTCCCAGGTGTTCACGTACTGATCGGGGTTCGGCGGACCCGCCAGGACAGCCTTCGCATTCACGTAGAACCACGATGAGGCCAGGATCACCGCGATCAGCAGTTGCGCCGAGGCCAGCATCCAGAAGGGTGGTAAACGGGAATGACCGCGCATGGCATCCTGCCGGTGAAGGAAGCTGGCAATTGTAGGCGTGACCTGCACACGGGCACAGACTCGAGTGTCGAATTCCCGCCCCGTTGTTCGTCGGAACAGGAAAAGCAGGCCCCTCTGCCTGCAGGAGCGCTCCAATGCCCCCGATCCTCACCGCCTTCGCTACTTCCCCCGACCGCGGCCAGGGCCTGGCCCGCGACATGCGCGTGCGCTGGGCACTGGAGGAACTGGCCGTAGCCTATGACGTGCAACTGCTCAGCTTCGCCGAGCTGAAGCAGCCCGCGCACCTGGCACGGAATCCGTTCGGGCAGATTCCCACCTGGCAGGAGGGCGACCGGACCCTGTTCGAATCCGGCGCCATCGTCCTGCATCTGGCTGAGCAGCATGCCGGCCTGCTGCCGCGCGACCCGGACGCCCGCATGCGCGCGATCATGTGGCTGTTCGCTGCACTGAGCACGGTAGAGCCCCCCATCGTCGAGCGCTCCATGGCCTGGGTGCTTGAGCGCGAGCAACCCTGGTATGGGCAGCGGCAGGTGATGCTCGATGAGCGGGTCCGGACGCGGCTGGCACAGCTGTCGACGTGGCTGGCCAGGGCGGAATGGCTGGACGGCGAGTTCAGCGTCGGCGACCTGATGATGGTCTCGGTACTGCTGCGCCTGAAGAGCAGCGGCCTGCTCGACGAGTACCCGCAGGTGGCCGCCTATGTGGCCCGGGCCACGCAGCGGCCCGCCTACCAGCGCGCCTTCGCCGCGCAGCTGGCGGTATTCCAGAACGCCTAGCGCTCCGCCCCGCGCGGGGTCTTCAGTGCCGCCTGCGCCGGCAGGCGGCCTGCACCAGCGTCAGCTGTGCCACCAGGATCAGCATCGCACAGCCCGACAACAGCCAGGGATCGATGTACCACTGATCGTTGAAACTGAAGTCGCCCGCCGATATGCGCTTCCAGCCGTTGAAGTGCTGCATCGCCGCGACCACGAACGCGAAGCCACCTGCGGTGTACGACAACCAGGGCACGATGAGACCGCCCGGGCGCGCGAACAGCGTCAGCAGACCCAGCACGCCGATGACCGTGCGCTGCACGCGGCAGTACGGGCAGACATAGGCCATTCCGCTCCATTCCACCGCCCAGGCCAGCACGCTGACCAGCACCGCAGCGCCTGCCGCGATGTAGAGGACTCTGGGCGAGACCATCATGCTGCCATCGTGTGCCATCCCGTGCTCCTTCGTTCAAAGACCCCGGCAGGGTAGCAGCGTGGCAGGCTCAATCCTTCTTGAAGACCGTACGCTTGCCGATCGGACTGCTCTTGCGCGCCGTGGGCCGGGCCAGGCCGGGAATCAGGAAGTCGGTGACCTTGTAGCCCTTCTGGACCTTGGAGGCCAGCCAGCGCGGCATGCGCCCACGGCCGGACCAGGTCAGTCGCTTGTACTCCGGATCACGGTATTTGGCGGCTACTTTCCCGGTTCTGCGCCGTGCCGGTTTCCGGCTGGGTGCGTCCGCTTCGATGGCCTCTCCACCGAACAGCTCTTCGAGGGTATACCCCGCTTCGGCCGCGGCGGCCTTCAACATCCGCCGCACCGCGCTGGCTGGACGGCGGTTGGAAATGAGCTGTTTCCGCTGTTCAGCGGCAACCACCAAGGCGCCCAGCTCCCGAAGGCTGAGCGATTCAATATCGATCGTCATGCTGGAAAGGTCTACTGCCGCGCGGCCCGTGTCAAGGCGGCTTGCCTCCGCGTAGACACGGGCTTCACCGCCGGTGGGCTCCGATCGCCTGCGTCGGCCATCCCCGAGGACATCCCTTTGAGCACTTCATCGCATTCGCTCGCCTACCTGCTTGCACGCATCCTGCTGATGGCGCTGTTCCTGGTCTCCGGGCTGGGCAAGCTCGGCGATCTCAGCGGCACCCAGGGCTACATGGAAGCGATGGGCGTGCCCGGCATCCTGCTGTGGCCGACCATCGCCTTCGAGATCGGCAGCGGCCTGTGCATCCTGCTTGGCTTTCAGACCCGGCTGGTGTCGATCGTGCTGGTGGGATTCAGCCTGGTCACCGCTTTCATCTTCCACCACAACCTCGCCGACCAGACCCAGCAGATCATGTTCCTGAAGAACCTGGGGCTGGCCGGTGGGTTCCTGCTGCTGGCCTGCACCGGGGCCGGGCGCTACAGCGTTGATGGCAGAGGGCGGCGCGGGTAAGCGTCGATCCGTGGTCGGCACGCGCTAGCGGCGAAGTTCGGCCTCTGGCGCCAGCGTGTGGATCACCTTGCCCTGCGCATCCAGAAACTCGATCGCACCATAGCCTTCCGCAGTGACGGTCAGCCGCAACCGCGTACGGTCGGCCTTGTCATTCAACGCAATGGCCGGCGTGCCGTCAGAGCCGACCACCAGGCCGATTCGGGTCGGTGCCTGCACGCCGGGAATCAGCTTGTTGCCCAGCGCAGGCTCGCGGATCAGCTTTGGCGCCTGGTTGATCGAAAAACTCACCGCCCCGTCCGGCGAGACCCGCCAGCCGATCGCATCCATCGCCGGATGATCCAGTGCCAGCACCGCCATTCCACCGTCGACATCGGCAGTACCGAAGCCACCGCGCTCGCTGCCCTTATCGTCATACAGCACCATGCCGGCCACGTTGAAGGCGCGCTTGTACTGCAGGCCATCGATGATCGGCGCCGGCGTCTTGCCGGACAGCGTCATGCGGATCACGCCCGTGTCATCGATGATGTCGATGCGCCGTGCAGTGATCCGCTCATGGTCCGGTGTCTGCACGCGCGTCTGCGGTGCCTTGTCGACAATCAGGCGTTTCAAGGTTTCAACAGACGGGCGCTTGGGTGATTCGCCAGCGTCGGACGCGAATGCCGGAACGCATTGCAATGCAACCAGAAGGAAGAACGTACAAGTACTGTGCATCATGCGGTCTCCTGTCGGGATCGGAATCAACATCTGCACGCCCAGCATACCTGTGGTCGACGCCCCCCCTCGCGGTGACACGGGCGTGCTGGCGATGGATCGACACCATGCCGTCAACCACGCCCCCCCGCGGTCTGTATTCACTCCTGCGCACGCCGCCGGATACGGAAATGATCCCGGCAAGCGGACGGGGACATGCTGATAACGCCCTGGAACGCCGTGCGGAAGGCGCTCAGTCCTCGTATCCCAACTCTCACTCGGGCGGCGTTGGATTGCTTGTCCCACTGCGACGTGAGCCTTCCCATCTCTGGAACCAGCTCAGTCCCTACGCGGCCTCAACGTACGGTGCTACTGCAACGGCCAGCACGTCGATTCCCCGCATTGAGCCGGCGATGTCGTCTGGCCCGCTCTTCTTGAAGCGCGACCAATCCGCCCTCGCCAGCTTCCCCACCAGCAGTTGATCTGCCGGCAGCCGATGCATCGCCCAATAGGGGAACTGTCGCGAAGACACACGACCTCGCGCCAGCTCAACGATGCCGGTGTGACTCGTCGACTGCATCACACGCTCGTAGACACTCGCAACGCCGTCTTCAGGCCCTTCGAAGTACTGCACGAATCGATCACCGTCGTGCAGCAGGACACCGGTAACCCCGGCCATCCTGTTGAACCTGGCGGCATCTGCTACCAACGACTCCAAACGTTCCGCGGAGAGATCCGCGGCAACCTGACTTGCGTAAACAACAGCCCGAAGGGGCATGGCTTCTGCCTTGAAGGATGTGCCGGGACGGCACCTATTCATACCCTAGCACCGGGAACAAGTCCGCACCGTCACTCGAATTCTTAACTCTTCAGAATTCGATCAAACCACCTTTGTCCCAGATGGCCCTCAAAACAGCATGATGGGCGCCCTACGGATTCAGGGGTTTCGTTCATCTTCATGCGTGACATCGGACAGTTCTACGTAATCAGCGTCGAGGGAGTGACGCGGGCGGACGGCACCCTGCTGCAGGTCACCCGGATCGATTGCTCCTGCATCAAGTGTTCCTGGCAATTCAGGGCCATTCCCAACCATGGCCTGGTCGATCTCGACGGTGCGGCGGCCCTCAGCTGCCCCACCTGCGGCAATCACCAGTCAGTCAGCCGCGCACGGCTTGAAGAGCTCAACCGACGCAACGACGAATAGCCTGCACTTCAACCATCCATCAACGCGGCACCGACACGACCGATACCTGGTTGGCTCTATCGTTCGTCAACAGGCACCATCCCGGCATTCCCATGAGTCATACCGGCATTTTTCAGATCACCGATCTCACCTACACGCCTGGAGAGCAGGGCACGCTGGCCCGCGCACTGCAGATCGTCGCCACCTGCACTGCGTGCGGATCCACGAGCATCTGGGGCGAGCATGAGATGGAACACGTTGCCGGTGGAACCGTGCTCTCATGCCGCACCTGTGGTGTCCGCCAGGCCATCAGCAACGCGCGCCTTTCGATCTGCCCATCGGACATCCGCCATCCGCGCCGCTGAAGGACACCGGGCTCGTACTGCGTAGCGAACCGGCAGAAGCAGACGTTCACTCGGCTTTTACAACGCATCGCCACTCCAGGCCAGGAAGCCCCGGACGCATCTACCTGCATCCAACGGCCGCGCCAGCGCGTATGTAGGATGCCCGCGCCTTGCGGGCCTCCCATAGAGGAACGCGCCGTGAAAGCTCTTCAGCGGATAGCCGCCACCGTAAGCTTCGCCGTACTCGTTTCAGCCACTTCAGCCAGCTTCGCCGCCAACACCGTGATGGTCGGCGGAGCGGAGATGTATCCCACCAGGACCATCGTCCAGAACGCCATCAACTCCAAGGACCACACGACCCTGGTTGCGGCAGTCAAGGCCGCAGGCTTGGTCGATACACTCAATGGAGCCGGCCCCTTCACCGTTTTCGCGCCCACCAATGCGGCCTTCAACAAGCTGCCTGCCGGCACGGTCGATACGCTGGTGAAGCCTGAAAACAAGGCACAACTGACCAAGATCCTGACCTACCACGTAGTGCCGGGCAACTACAGTTCCGCGCAGCTGATGGCCGATGCCAGGAAGCACGGCGGCAAGGCCATGCTGAAGACCGTTGAAGGTGAATCGCTCACCGTCGCTCTGCACGATGGCAAGCTGTGGGTCATCGATGCCAAGGGCGGCAAGGCGGGCATCAGCATTGCCGATGTCGGCCAGTCCAATGGCGTGATCCACGTGATCGACACCGTGTTGATGCCGAAGTAGCTGCACGCAGCAGGACGTCCACATGAGCGGCAGTCGCGTAGCGGCTGCCGCTGTCGCCCTCCTTGAACCAGAATCGCGGCTGCGGGGCAGATGACACGCCATCACATCGCTCCTGAAGCGCCCGGCAGCCTTGATATCCCTCATCCACCAGAAGCAGACCCTGGATTCCAGGTGACTACCTGGACGTCGTAGATCTCGCATTCGGTTTGGTCCATGGGCTCCCAATGGTCGCTCGCCAACTCAAAGAAGGCATCCGGCACATCCATGGAAAACGTTGGGCCTTTCTCCCGATTGCGCTGGCGGATGCGATCACGACGAACGTCACGTGGGGCATCCAGGAGATACACGGCCAGATCGTAGCCCGCCTCCCTGACCTGCGCGTAGAAGCTCTCGCGGCTGGCTCTCTCCACCAGGCCCAGCTCGAGTACAACGTCGCGACCCGTATCGAGCACTTCGCAGGCTGTGATCCATATCTGCGCCATGCAACGCGCCTTCCTTGCGGCATACCATTCCATCAGGTTGGCGGCGGGACGGTCCGGGCTGTACAGCCGTACGAACCACGCGTCCAGAATGAATCCTGCCGCCGTGTGCAGACTTCGCAGCTCGGCAACAAACGTGGATTTGCCCGCACCGACGGGCCCTTCGACCAGGTGAATCGTTGCCATAGTGATTGAGCCATTCCTCATGGCGTTATCGACGATCATGTTCGACTACACCACTGGCAGCCACGCGCTTCTGCGCCACGTGAATTCTGCCGGCGGCACAAAAAAGGCACTGAGACCGAAGCCCAAGTGTCTTCCATTTTCTGGTCGCACCAGGATTGGAACCTGGAACCGAAGCATTTTGAGGATTCTACAGGGCCTCCACGCGTCACCACAGACGTTCCGGCTGTAAACCAAGCGGCTGATTTTCCCAGGCCGCGCGACCATCTTCGCTCATCATTGTCTACCTCTTTCCGCTGACAGAAGGCCGCCGAGCGATCGCCAATGGGCGCAATGAAGGGAATGCTCAGAGAGAACGGACTGGCCACTTTGCCGATCGTCAAATGGGCCTCGGATCCAGCGTCGCATGGTGTGGGCTGCCCGGATGTGCGGAAGCTCGCCGGCGGTGGGCTGAAGTTCCGCTACAGATACACCAAGGCCAACGGTCAACGCGATCGCGTCGCGGCCGCACCAGAAGTGAGGGCGCAACCTTCGCGATGAGATCGCAACTGCGGCGGCCGCCGCCGGGCGAACGAGCGAACGAAGCCAAGTCCTACCGCGGCACGGAATGGCCATTTTGCCACTCATGCACTCGCCTCCCGAAGAAGGGCATTTGTCGCTTTACGTCCAGTGATGCGTGACTGAGAACACGCAAGAAGCAAGTGTAGCCAGCCACAACAAATTTCTGGTTGACAGTGAATATCAACCCGCAATATGAAACCGCGGGAATCGAGAGGCAGGGGATCAGCGCCAAAATCCGTTATCACCACGGCCCGAGGTCCAGCCCATCGCAAAGCTCTGCCACGACAAGGGAAAGGAATCAGGTGAAGATGAGTAGAAGTCTCGGATATGGAATGGTCGTCATCGGCGTAGTCGCAACCATTTCCTGGCTGGCCTGCAGACCATCCGATGTCACAGGAAGCAAAGGGCATGAGGCTCCTCGCAGTGAAAAAAGCACTTCGCCAACGGATGTCGCATCTGAATCAAGCATTCATCAATCCTTGCGTTCTCCACCCCAATCCATCGAATCAAAAGTGGCTTTGAGTGGGAAGGCATTTCTGCTCAAGATCGAAGCACCTCACTACGAAGGCGATGCCTCGGAATACATTGACAGGCGCATCGCGGCTGCACGGGCGGGCGATGCCCAGTCGAGCTATGAGATCCACAACCGCATTGCCAGCTGCAAGCGGGCGCTTAACTCAGGTGATGCCGATGAGTACAAGGCCTACGCATCAGTGGGCCTGGGGGAGCAGTACTCAAGGAAGATCGAACAGGAGATTGACCACTGCCAAGGACTGATAGGGCGAACGGAAATCGGAGATGAGAATTGGCTCTCTCTTGCTGCCGCCCAAGGATCGGTCGAAGCGAGACTGATTTTCGCCAAAGACCCGAAAGCCATCATTGGCGACTTGACTGAGGCGCTCAAGGATCCGGAGCGGATAACCAATTATCGAAGGGATGCGATTGATTATCTTAGTGAGTCGGTATCACTGGGAAGCGTCGACTCGATTGAAGCCCTTGCTGACATCCATGACCGAGGGATCATTGCCGATAAATCCCCTGAAAAGAGCCTTGCATACTGGCTCGCATATCAGCGCGCGCAACCCAACAGCCAATCGGCGGCGTCCATTGCGAGGCTCTCCAAACTGTTACAGCCCAACCAGATAGAGCGATCCAACGAGATGTCTGAGGCTATATACAGATCCTGCTGCTTGTAATCCAACAAAAGTTTCCTACTCACCCAACATGGCGCACGATGAAAGCAATGATTTCGAAGAAATGGTTGATTGCAACTTCCCTGGTGGTCGCAATTGCAGCCCTTCCCATGGCTTATGCGATTTGGCCCTTTGATCCTGCCCCCACCGTCTTTGGCCCAGTCAACTGTAGTACGTGTCAGTTGCAGGCTCGAATTCCAGACAACGCCACGAAGGCGTTCCTGAATAGATACAGAGATGTAACGAACGAGCAGAGAAAGGGGGGATTCGAATTCTCAATTCAGGCAGGTTCCAAAGTCATCGTCTGCAACGCGACGCACTGCGCCACCTACGAGTTGACAGACAGCAATGACTGGAACGGAACCAACCAGGAGCCCATCACGCGTCCGCCCTCCAGTCGCGGCAGCGCTGGCGGCGGCAGCGGAGGAGGTAGTGGTGGCACGGGCGGAGCCAACCTGGGTGGAGGCTGCCACGGCAACTGCGGAGGCAGCGGCAGCGGAAAGGTAACGATCAAACCGATTACTCCTATTCGCCCGAAGTAGCATTGGAAGCGCAGAACAGATCAGGCAAGCGGGAACAGCACCTCCCGCTTGCATGAACATCAGCATTGATCCTGCAACGGCGAGAAGTAGTGGAAGCGCGACGACCGGATCCCGCATCGAGGCGCCCCGGATGTGCAGCAGTGGATGCGCAACGAATGACCCTTCCCAGGCACCGGCATCGGTATCAACTGAAATGTAGACACTGCATAGGCATCGAACGCAAAAGGCACCGCATAGCGGTGCCTTTGAAATGATGTAAGCCA
The DNA here is from genome assembly GCF_054187805.2 of Stenotrophomonas sp. S4. NCBI lineage: Bacteria > Pseudomonadati > Pseudomonadota > Gammaproteobacteria > Lysobacterales > Lysobacteraceae > Stenotrophomonas > Stenotrophomonas sp. S4. The sequence continues at coordinate 4,190,664 of NZ_CM196188.1, forward strand.
CTGGATGAGTTGGTGGGCCCACCAGGATTCGAACCTGGAACCAAGGGATTATGAGTCCCCTGCTCTAACCGTTGAGCTATAGGCCCTGCGCAGCCTCACAGTGTAGTGAGGCCGCCATCGGGATTCCACTGCGCGCCACCCCAGGCCCTCACGCCATTACTGCCCCAGGCGCTGCATCAACCGCTCCAACGGCGCACGGTTGTGGTATTCCCCGCGCAGGCTGCGCTCGCGCTCGTCGCACTGTCCGTTGTCGGCCACCACCAGGTCGGTGCCGCGCAGCAGTACTCGCGTCGTGCAGCGCCCCTGATGCAGATGCAGCACGTCCTCATCCTCCTCTGCTGCAGCACGGCCCAGAACCCGCGGCGCCGCTCCCTCGTCGCTACCGGGCACGCTCAGTTCGAATGCGTCGCCCTTGGCTGCGATGTCGATGGCATTTCCGTCGCTGCGTTCCCAATGGGCGACCCAGTCGGTCAGGCTGGTCTCGACGTAGCTGCTCGTTTTCATCACGCGCGACTCCGGCGCCCAGCCCACCACCTCCTTGCTCGGCGGACGTGCTTTCACGCAGTAGTAGCTGTTCCAGCGGTCGCCGATCACCAGGCCGGTGCCCGGTTCCATCTCCTCGCCACTGCGGCACCCGTCCCGTTCCTCGTCCAGGCAGCCTTCTGCCTCGCCCAGCAGCAGCACCTGCCCGGCGTCGACCACGCGGCCCACGGCATAGTCGAACTGGCTGCTGAAGAAACTCTCGGCATTGCATGGCGGTGGTTGCGGAGTATCCGCCCAGGCAACCAGCGGTGACAGCGAGAGCAGCAGGATCGGCAGTTTCATCGGCATTCCATTGACCAGGGCGAAAACAGGACACGTATCCTATCCCGTCGCCTGCAACGCGGATGATCGCAGGCAAAAAACAAACCCCGCTTGCGCGGGGTCTGTCAGGTGCTTCATGTGCAGCGGATACGCGTCAATCGATATCCAGGAAGCTGCGCAGCTGCTCCGAGCGGCTCGGGTGACGCAGCTTGCGCAGGGCCTTCGCTTCGATCTGGCGGATGCGCTCGCGGGTCACGTCGAACTGCTTGCCGACCTCTTCCAGCGTGTGGTCGGTGTTCATGTCGATGCCGAAGCGCATGCGCAGCACCTTGGCTTCCCTCGGGGTGAGGCCGGCCAGCACGTCGCGCACGGTTTCAGACAGGTTGATGTTGGTGGTGTTCTCGATCGGGGACTCCACGTTGGTGTCCTCGATGAAGTCGCCCAGATGGGAATCCTCGTCGTCGCCGATCGGGGTTTCCATCGAGATCGGCTCCTTGGCGATCTTCATCACCTTGCGGATCTTGTCTTCCGGCATGTCCATTTCCTTGGCCAGCTCCTCCGGCGTAGCCTCGCGGCCGTACTGCTGGAGCATCTGGCGGGAAATGCGGTTCAACTTGTTGATCGTCTCGATCATGTGCACCGGAATACGGATGGTGCGCGCCTGGTCGGCGATCGAGCGGGTGATCGCCTGGCGGATCCACCAGGTGGCGTAGGTCGAGAACTTGTAACCGCGGCGGTACTCGAACTTGTCCACGGCCTTCATCAGGCCGATGTTGCCTTCCTGGATCAGGTCGAGGAACTGCAGGCCGCGGTTGGTGTACTTCTTGGCGATCGAGATCACCAGGCGCAGGTTGGCCTCGACCATTTCCTTCTTGGCCTTGCGCGCCTTGGCTTCACCGTAGGCCATGGCACGGCTGATTTCCTTCAGCTCTTCCAGGTCCAGCTGGGTCAGCTTCTCGATGTCGATCGTCGCCTGCTGTTCGGCGATGATCTGGTCCTTCACTTCGCGCAGGGCCGAAGACCACTTCTGCTTGCGCTTCAGTGCGTCTTCCACCCACTCCAGGTTGGTCTGGTTGCCTTCCCAGGAGCGGATGAAGTCCTTGCGCGGCATGCGGGCAGTAACGGTCGCCAGGTTCAGCACGCGGCGCTCATGGGCCTTGATCGACGCCATGGTGTCGCGCAGCTGCTTGGTCAGCACGTCGGTCAGCGGCAGCGGCAGCTTCAGGGTGACGAACACCGCGGACATCTCTTCGCGCAGGCGCGGCAGGTTCTTCTTGTCGCCCTTGGTCGCCGCCTTCTTGAAGGCATTGAAGGCATCGCTCAGCGCCTGCATGCGCGCAGCGACTTCCTCCGGATCCGGACCGGTCGGTGCGGCTTCTTCCTCGCCACCCTCGACATCATCGTCCTCGTCCTCGTCGCCTTCGGCGTCGGCATCGCTGCTGTCATCGGCAGCAGCCGCCGGCGGCGCCGGCTCTTCGTCGGCCAGGTCGTTGAAGCCAACGATCACTTCGGCCAGGCGCTTCTTGCCTTCCTTGTGGGCTTCGTAGTCGGTCAGCAGCGACTCGACCGAGACCGGGAACTGGCCGAGGGCGGCCTGGACCTGCGAAAGGCCTTCCTCGATGCGCTTGGCGATGGCGATTTCGCCTTCGCGGGTCAGCAGCTCGACGGTGCCCATTTCGCGCATGTACATGCGCACCGGGTCGGTGGTACGGCCACCTTCGGTGTCGAGCGCGCTCAGCGCAGCGGCGGCTTCTTCGGCCGCGGTGTCATCGACTTCGCGGTTACCGGTGTTGCCGTCGTTGAGAAGCAGGGTTTCCACATCCGGCGCAACTTCATGGACATCGATGCCCATGCCGTTGATCATGCCGATGATGTCTTCGATCTGTTCCGGGTCGACCATGTCGTCCGGCAGATGGTCATTGACTTCGGCGTAGGTCAGGTAGCCCTGTTCCAGGCCCTTGCTGATCAGTTGCTTGATTTCGGATTGGGCAGGACGTTCGTTGGCCATGTAGTGCTCGCGCCACCGGCTAGGGAGAAATAGGGAACGTAGCATTATACCAGCCCGGGGCCCTGCCTGCCGGGCGGTGGTCCCGCAGGCTCAGGGCCTGAGAAGGAAGGTCACGGGACCGTCATTGACCAGGCTGACGACCATATGGGCACCAAACCGGCCCGTTTCCACCCCTGGCGCGTGATTTTCACGGCAGATGTCGACAAATCGATTGAACCCGCGTTCAGCCTCGTCCGGCGGCGCGGCGCTGGTGAAGCTGGGCCGCATGCCCGAACGGGTATCGGCCGCCAGGGTGAACTGGCTGACCAGCAGCAGCCCGCCGCCGGTATCGCTCAGCGACCGGTTCATCTTTCCGGCCTCGTCGGCGAACACCCGGTAGCCCAGCAGGCGCTCGGCCATCCGCTGCAGCTGGGCCTCGGTATCGCCCGGTTCCATGCCGACCAGGGCCAGCAGGCCGGGGCCGATCTGCCCCACCACCTCCTCGTCGACATGGACGGCGGCCTGGCTGACACGCTGGATCAGGACGAGCATCGTGGGCTTCCAATGAACGGGGCCGGCCACGATAGCAGCGCCCTTGGCTAAACTGGCGCCGATGAATCCGCAACGCAAAGCCCGGCTGGTCTACCGCGCCACCACCCTGTTCGCCCGCCTGCCCTGGCCGCTGCTGCGGGGGTTCGCGTACGCCCTGGCGTGGACGTGGGTCCGTCTCAACGCTCGTGAGAGCCGCGTCACCCGGCGTAACCTCGAACTGGCCTACCCGGAGCTGGACGGTCCTGCACGCGACCGCCTGCACCGCGAACTGCTGCGCTCCACCGCGCTGCAGGCCATCGAGACCCTGCGCCTGTGGAGCCAGCAACCGGCCGACAACCTGCGCCTGCACCTGAAGCAGCGCCACGGCGAAGCCCTGTACGACGCGGCCCTGGCCAGCGGCAAGGGCGTGATCGTGGCCGCGCCGCACTTCGGCAACTGGGAGCTGCTGAACCAGTGGCTGGCCTCGCGCGGGCAGATCGCCATCGTCTACAAGCCACCGGAAGACGAGGCCAGCGATGCCTTCCTGCAGCTGGTGCGGGGCGGCCAGAACGTGCAGCAGGTGCGCGCCGAGGGTCCGGCCGTGCGCCAGCTGTTCAAGGTACTCAAGGACGGCGGTGCCACCGGCATCCTGCCCGACCAGCAGCCCAAGGCCGGCGACGGCGTGTTCGTGCCGTTCTTCGGCGTGCAGGCACTGACCATGACCCTGGTCAACCGGCTGGCCGAGCGCACCGGCGCCACCGTGCTGTATGGCTGGTGCGAACGCATCGGGCCGGACATGGAATTCGCCCTGCACATCGAGCCGACCGACCCGGCTGTTGCTGATCCGGACCCGCAGGTGGCGGCCACCGCGCTCAATGCTGGCATCGAGCGCATCGCCCGCCGCGACCCGACGCAGTACCAGTGGACCTACAAGCGCTATACGCTGCGGCCACCGGGCAGCGGCGAGGAAGACCCATACGCGACCGAAGAGCATCCGCACTGACGGCTGTCCGGTCACCTGCGACCGGCGGCCGCACCACGTTGAATACGACGCCGGCGCCCCCATAGAGACTGCGATGTCCGCCTCCCCCGGTCCTGCCATGCCTGCTGCCTCTTCCCTGTTCGGCGATCCCGCCGCGATCCGCTGCGAACGCGCGGTGGCCGAACTGCGTGCCGGCCGCCCGGTGCTGCTCCACGATGGCCAGGGCCAGCGCCTGGCGGTGATCGCCTTGGACAGTGCCACCGCCAGCAGCTTCGCTGCCTTCGCCGCTGCCGCGCGCGAACGCCACTACCTGTTCCTGACCGCCACCCGCGCCCGCGTGCTCGGCGTGGAGGCCCCGGAAGGCGCGCGCCTGCCGCTGGCCGGTGTCGCCTTCGATGCCCTGCCCTCGCTGGGCTACCTGCGCGAGCCCGGCCCGATGCCGGATGGCTGGAGCGCTGGTGACGCCTTCGATGCCGGCGCGGTGGAGCTGGCCCGGCTGGGCCTGCTGCTGCCGGCAATGGTGGCTGTGCGCCTGGATGCAGATGACAGCACCTTCAATGGCGCTGCTGAAGTGGCGCTTTGCGATCTGGCCGAGGGCGCGGCCCACGCCACCCACGACTACGAACTGGTGGCGCGCTCGCCGGTGCCGCTGCGCGACGTCGGCATGACCACCTTCGCGGTGTTCCGCGGCGGCGTGGCCCAGCGCGACCAGGTCGCGATCATCGTCGGCGAACCAGACCTGTCGGCGGTGGTGCCTGTACGCGTGCACTCCTCGTGCCTGACCGGCGACCTGTTCGGCTCACTCAAGTGCGACTGCGGCGACCAGCTGCGGCGCGGCCTGCGCAAGCTGAAGGAACTGGGCGGCGGTGTGCTGCTGTACCTGGACCAGGAAGGCCGCGGCACCGGCATCGCCGCCAAGATGCGCGCCTACGGCTACCAGCACGACGGCCTGGACACCATCGATGCCGATGCACAGCTGGGCTTCGGTGCCGACGAGCGCCGCTACGGCAGTGCGGTGGCGATGCTGCATGGCCTGGGCATTTCGCGCGTGGCCCTGCTCAGCAACAACCCGACCAAGGCACAGCGCCTGCGCAACGCCGGCATCGAGGTGCTGGACTGCATTCCGGTCACCGGCGAGATCACCGCCGAGAACGAGCATTACCTGCGCACCAAGGCCGATCGCGCAGGCCACATGCTGGATGTCGACGCGCTGATCCAGGCTGCCCAGTAACGCAGCCGACCTGCTACCGTCTGCGCGGTGCGGTCTCGGCCGCCATCGCCCGCCCTGCCGCCTGACGGAGCCCGCGTGACCGACGTCCTCCTGCCCTCCCCGCCCACCGATGCCTGGCAGTCGCTGCCGCAACGCGCTGCCCGCCTCGCTGCACTGGAAGGCGCCTTCGGCGGCCTGTTCGTGCCGGGACTGCCGCTGGCCGCGGCCGCGTGGTTCTTCGATCTGCCCGGCGGCCTGTGGACGGCCGCCCTTGGGCTGCTGATCGGCATCGTCTTCGGCGCCTGGCTCGGCCGTCGGCGCTTGACCCGCACCCGCTGGCGGCTGGATGCCCAGGGCCTGGGCCTGCGCCGCGACCTGATGTGGCAGCTGGAAACGCGCATCCCCATTTCGCGCGTGCAGCACCTGGACCTGCGCCGCGGCCCGCTGGAACGCCGTGCCGGCCTGGCCACGCTGATCGTGCACACCGCCGGGACCCGCATGAGCGCAGTGACCGTAAGCGGACTGGACGAGGCCGACGCCGAGCGCCTGCGTGACACCCTGTCCCATCAGCTCGACCAGGACGCCGACGCCCTGTGAGCCTGCCGCCGCCCCTGCCCGCATCGCTACCTGCCGGTGGCGAGGACCATCGCCTGCACCCGTGGTCGTGGTTGTTCGTGCTGCTGATGCAGCTGCGCCACTACTTCCTGCCGCTGGTCGCGCTGCTTGTGTTCGGCCAGCGCGGCGATCGCGACCCGATGTGGGCGCAGCTGATTCCGCTGTCTGCGATTGCCGCGCTGGTGCTGGTCTCGGTGCTGCAGTACCTCAGCTACCGCTACCGCATCGGCAGCGATGCGATCACCGTGCGCAGCGGGCTGCTGGCGCGCAACCGCCGCGAGATCCCATTCGCCCGCATCCACAACGTGGAAGTGCGGCAGAACCCGCTGCACCGCCTGTTCGGCGTGGCCGAGCTGCGCCTGGAATCGGCCGGCGGCGTGCGCCCGGAAGCGGAGATGCGCGTGCTGAAGCTGGACCAGGCGCTGGCGCTGGAACGACTGGTGCGCCAGCGTGGGCAGGCACCGCAGGCCGCTGACGTTGCCGCCGCCCCCTCGCTCACCAACGCCGACACCGAACAGGTGCTGCTGCGCCTGTCGAGCTGGGACGTGGTGCGCATGGGCCTGCTCTCCAACCGCGGTTGGGCACTGGCGATCGCCGCCTTCGGTGTGCTGTTCCAGACCGTGCCGCGACCGGTGATGGACGCGGCCATCCAGCGTGGCGGCCAGGAAGCCTTCGGCTATGCCAGCCACCTGCATCCCGGCGTGGCCGGCGCCTTCCTGCTGCTGGCTGCCGCACTGCTGCTGGGCTGGCTGGCGCTGCGAGCGCTGTCGGTGGTGCTGACCCTGTTGCGCTATCACGGCTTCACCCTCAGCGAGCAGGATCGCCGCCTGACCGTGTCGGCCGGCCTGCTCAGCCGCACCCGCAGTAGTGTCGCGCGTCGCCGCATCCAGGCCTGGACGCTGCGCGAAAGCACCCTGCATCGCTGGTTCGGCCTGCGCCAGCTGCGCATCGACAGCGCTGCCGGCGGCCCTTCGCGCGATGAGGATCGCGCCCTGCGCGAGCTGGCGCCGCTGGCAACCCAGGAGCGCTGCACGCAGCTGGTGCAGCACCTGCTGCCACAACTGCAGTGGCCACCGGCGCAGTGGCAGTCCATCCCGCAGCGTGGCTGGTGGCGGCTGTGCCTGGGCGCGCTGGTGCTGGTGCCGTTGCTGGCAGCGGCCGCGTACTGGCGCTGGGGATCGTGGGGGCTGGTCGTGCTCGCATGGCTGCCGGTGGCGCTGCTGGTGGCACATCGGCAGATGGCGCGCATGGGCTGGTACCTGGATGACCACTACGTGGCCGTGCGCGGCGGCTGGTGGAAGCGCTGGTGGCGCTGGGCCGAGCTGGACAAGGTGCAGGGCCTGCGCCTGCAGCGTTCACCGCTGGACAAGCTGCTCGGCACCAGCAGCCTGCAGCTGGATACCGCCGGTGCACACGGTGATGTGGCGTTGACCCTTCACTACCTGCCGCAGGCGCAGGCGCAACACGTGATGGAGCAGCTGGCGGCGGCGCTGGCACGGCGCAAGCTGCGCTGGTAAGCAATACAGGTAGTGCCGGCCGCTGGCCGGCAACCGGAGACATTCCCGAGGTTGCCGGCCAGCGGCCGGCACTACCGCGAGCGGGGCCGTGCATCCACGCATGGCGTGGATCCACATCAACCCGATCAGCGCTGCGACGGGCCCCAGTACCCCAGGTCCTTGCGGATCTGCAGGTCGCGCACCCAGCTGCCGAATGGCTTGCGCCGCAACACACCCATTTCACCGGACAGGAAATCCTCGGTGGCCGCGATCACCCGCTCGCTGGACAGGCCATCGCGGTATGGATGGATGGCGTCGGCGTAGCGCACGATCTCCGCCTGCAGCGCGGCGTCCGGATGCAGCGCACGCTGCAGCATCACCGGCAGCTGCGCCGGGTCGTCGAAGTCGATCATGTGCGGCTTGGGCACGCGGTTGCGGAAGGTCACCACCGGCTTGTGCTGGACGATGAACTCCGAAACGATCGACGAGGTGTCCGACACCAGCACATCGGCGGCGCGTTGCGCGGCCATCACCTGCTCGGGCTCGATGAAGCGGGCATTGGCACCGGCCAGCGCGCGGTAGCGCTCGAACAGTTCCGGTGGGCACTTCGGGTGCAGGGTCAGCAGCCAGTAGCGGTTGCCCTCGGCGATGTCAGCGGCGATCTGCGCATGCAGGTGTGGCGCTGCACTCAGGCGCTCGGTGAAGGTCGAACCGAACAGGATCACCGGACGCCCGCCCGCCGCTGCGCGCAACGCGGCGCTCTCGCCACCGTCGTCGCGGAACAACGGGTCCAGCTTCGGCCAGCCGGTCTCGGCCACCGCGAAGTGGCCCTGCAGGGCGGCGATCTCACGGAACGGCCCGGTGGTGGCCGGCCCCTGCGTGCAGTACAGGTCGAACATGCCGCGCACCCGGAAGTGGCCGCGCGCACTGTCCCGCTTCTCCACGTTGAAGCCATGGAACAGCTGCACCTTGGCGCCGGACAGGAAGGTCGGCACCCAGTTGGCGGCGCTGAACACGGCACGCGGCCGCATCGCCAGGGCCTGTTTCAGGCCAATGTTGGGCACACCCGGCAGGCTGCTGCCGGCCGCGCCGTCCTCGAACCAGGCCGCCACCTCCTGCCCGGAGGCGTGCAAGGCCTGCGCCAACGGGGCGAGAATAGGCAGCGCATAGCGCTCCGTCGCAAACAACAGGTACCCGGCCATCATGTCCTCCACGACCGCTCCCATCGAACGGCCTCGCATCTCGGCCTGCATTATCGCGTTCAACGAGGCCGGCCGCATCGGCGACTGCCTGGCCTCGCTGGCCTTCTGCGACGAGATCATCGTCGTGGACTCGTGCTCCACCGATGCCACCGTGGCCATCGCCGAGGCCGCAGGCGCCCGCGTGCTGCAGCGCGCGTTCGATGGTTTCCGCAGCCAGAAGGCATTCTGTGTGGAGCAGGCCCGCCACGACTGGGTGCTGTGCCTGGATGCCGATGAGCGGATCAGCCCGGAACTGCGCGCGGCCATCGAACAGGCCCGCGACGGTGGCTTCGCCGGCCATGCCGGCTATCGCTTCGCGCGCCTGTCGGAGTACTTCGGCAAGTTCCTGCGCCATGGCAACGCCTACCCGGACCGGGTGATGCGCCTGTTCGACCGCCGCCGCGGCGGCTGGCGCGGCAAGCGCGAGATCCACGAGGCGGCCAGCGTCGACGGCAGTGTCGGCACCCTGCGCGGCGATCTGGTCCATTACCCGTACCGCTCCCTGCAGCAGCAGCTGGCCAAGACCGAGAAGTACGCGCGGATGATGGCCGAGCACGAGTTCGCACGCGGCAAGCGGGCCACGCTGGGCAAGCTGGTGCTGGCCCCGGCCTGGCGGTTCTGGCGCGGCTTCGTGTTCCGCGGTGGCTTCCGCGACGGCTGGCACGGTCTGGTCTACGCCTATGTGCGCGCCAACTACGTGCGCCAGAAGACCATCATGCTGTGGATGCTGGGCAACGGCCAGGCCGTGGCCGACCCGCCGAACCGCTGATCGCCGGGCCCTGCCCGGCGCGACGCGGCATCACGACCCGGTGATCGCCCGGTGGCGCGTGCCTTCGACGATCGACAGGCCGGTCAGCAGGCCGACCAGGGTCACGTAGAAACTGGCCGTCATCTGGTGCGCGAACATCGACTGGGTCAGCCCGCACAGCGCGTAGGTGATCACCAGCATGACGCCGGCTGCGGCCGGCCCCCGGAAGGTCGCCCGTCCACTGCGGCGATGCAGGCGCACGAACAACCACAGCGGGATGCCATACACCGCCAGCAACAGCAGCAGGCCCGGTACGCCCTGGGTCGCCGCCCATTCGGCCACGTCGTTGTGTGCATGCCCCAGGTGGCAGCGCAATTCTGCCGGGTTCTCCCGGCAGACCGGCACGCGCTGCATCGCACTGTCGAAATGACCGATGCCAACACCCACCAGCGGATGATCGAGGAAGGTCTGCCAGGCCACCTGCAGGCGCTCGACGCGGGCGCCGGCGGAAGAATCACTGTCGCCCAGCTCCATCCGCTGCACGTCGCTGTGCAGCTCGCTCAGGCGGACCTGGTGGCGCAGCTCCGGTACCGACAGCAGCAGCGTCGCACCGATCGCCAGCATGCCGGCCAGCACCGACAGGCGCGCCGCACCGGTGCGCCAGCGCAGGCTCAGCGCCAGCACCACCAGCAGCGCCAGCAAGGCGGCGAACACACCGCGGCTGCCGGTCAGCACGATGGTGCCGCAGCCGGCGGCCATGCCGAGGATCACCAGCGACCAGCGCCGCGATGGGCGGCAGAACACCAGCAGCACCATCAACACCATCACGATGTCGGCCAGCACGATGGCGTTGGTGAACAGCTCCGCGCGCGGGGCGCCGCCCAGCACCTGCCACAGCGACATCGCAAAGGTGGCGAGCAGGCCGGTCAATGATCCGTACCAGAGCCACCGCAGGTTGGGACGCAGCGCGCAGACCCACAGCGCGATCCATGGGATCACCACGAACCGCGAACGGTTGTCGACGTCACGCAGGCCCTGTTCGAACAGCACCACCGACAGTACGCCGAGCGCCAGCACCGCCAGCATCAGCCAGGCCAGTACCTTCACTGGCTGGCCGGCCATGCCGCGCGCGCGCCACAGCAGCTCCGGCGCCAGCAGGGTGCTGAGCAGCAGCAGGAGACCGTACGGCAACAGGTTGATCGGCACGGTCAGCACCAGTGCCGGCAGGCAGAACAGGCCCAGCTGGGCCAGCCCGTGTGCAACCCCCTGGCGCCCACCGACGGGAACGCCCAGCGGGTCGCCGGCCATGAAGTTCAGGTTGTCCGGTGAAGCTGGCACGTCGGGAAGTATCGCTGCAATCTGCTGGAAGAACGGGAAGGACCAACGGGGGCCGTCCCAGCCTGCTGTTTTACTGCCTTTGGGCCCGCTTGGGCAGACTGGACAAGCGGAAATCGTGCTGGCTAGTCATGTTCCTGCAAACGCCGTTCACGTTCCCGCTCCTCGGCAGTGACCACGCAGGGCACCGTCACCGCCGCCGCCGGCACCAGCCACCAGCGCCGCCGGTTGGCCACGCCGGCCAGTTCAGAGCGGTTGCGGTCGACGCACGACAGCATCGCGTACTCGTGGACCAGCAGCCAACGACGTCCGGGAACCAGCCGCTGCCAGCGCGTGGCCGCCACCAGCTGCTCGTCCCAGTCAGTCTCGAAACCGAAGGTCGCCGCGGGTCGGTCGGCCAGCAGCAGGTGCTGCTCCTTCCAGGCCACCAGCCCCAGCTCGGCATCGGGGCCCAGACGGGTACCGACCGTGCGCATCAGGCCACGGGCGGAACTGGAATCGTTCAGCAGCGGGTAGCCGACCAGGCTGTACAGCACCCAGACCATCGCCAGGGTCGACACCAGCGCAAGCTGTCGGCGACGGCCGCAGGCCAGCAGACTCAATCCGCCCCACAGGCCCATCGCCAGGATCGTCCACGCCAGCGCGTCGACGGCCCCGGGGGCCAGCCCGCGGCTGTGGGTCAGGCGCAGCTCGAAGGCCGGGTCACCCAGCACCGCCATCGCGCCGGCCACCGCCAGGCCCAGTGACAGCAGGCCGGTGAACAGCCCCACCACGGCCTGCACATCGCGCCGCTTCAGCAACCCCGGCAACAGCGGTGCCAGCACCAGGCAGAACATCGGCAGCGCCGGCAGGATGTAGACGTCGCGCTTGCCGGCGGGAATCGAGAAGAACAGCACCACCATCAGCCACCAGGCCAGCGGCAGCAGATAGCGCGGGTCGCGGCGTTGCAGCCGGCGGCGCCAGGCCGGAATCGCCCAGGGCAGGGCCAGGAACGCCGGGATCCACATCAGCGGCATCGTCGCCAGGAAGTACCAGGCGGGCTGGTGGTGGTCCCAGGAATGGGTGTAGCGCTGCGCCGTCTGCTGGAACAGGATGTCGTCCATGTAGGCGCGGTACTCGTCCGAGCCGGTGGCAAAGCCGGCCAGCAGCATCGGCGCCAGCCACAACGACACCGCCAGCAGGAAGGCCAGCGGCGCCAGCCAGAAGCGCGCATCGCGCGCGTGCAGGCCCACCCGTGGCCACTGCAGTGCCGCGGCGATTGCCGCGGGTACGATCATCAGCAGCGCCAGCATGCCCACGCCCTTGGTGATCACGCCGATGCCGGCGAAGAACCAGCCCAGCCACCACCAGCGCCAGGCGGGCCCCAGCAGCAGGTGACGCAGCAGGCCGTAGTTGGCCAGGGTGATGAACAGCAGCAGCAGTGGATCGATCTGCGCCTTCTTCGCCTGGAAGGTGAACTGCAGCGCGAACAGCAGCGCCCAGCCGGCATACAGTCCCACCCGCCGCGTCCACAGCCGCCGCCCCAGGTCGACCACGCACCACAGCGTGCCCAGTGCCGCCAGCAGCGAGGGCAGCAGGAAGGCCACGCGCCACTGCCCGATCAGGCTGTACAGCGTGGCCTGCCACCACATCAGCATCGGCGGCTTGTCCGAGTACAGCTCGGTCCCGCGGTGCGGGAACAGCCAATGGCCGCTGTCGAACATCTGCTTGGCCACCAGCGCGAAGCGCGGTTCGTCCGACGGCCACGGATCACGAAGGCCCAGCCCGGCCCCCAGCACCAGCAGGGCCATCACCACGAACAACCACGTCTCGCGCGACGCGCGGGATTTCAGCATGGGACTCGGAACGTCAGCGGGGGTCAGGCTGTTTTTAGCAGACGCGCGTAAAAGAAACCGTCAGCATCGCTGTCACCCGGCAGTCGCTGGCGCGCGATCCCCTCGCAGTCCAGGCCGAATGTGTCATCCAGAGGCTGTGCCACCGCGTCCGGATGCCACTTCAGGAAGGCCCGCACCTGATCGACGTTCTCGGCGCGCAGGATCGAACAGGTGGCGTACAAAAGCACGCCGCCCGGGCGCAGCATCGACCAGCAGGCCTCCAGCAGGCGGGCCTGCACGCCGACCAGCGCATCGATATCCTCGGCGCGGCGGTGGAACATCACGTCCGGCTGGCGGCGGATCACGCCGGTGGCCGAACACGGCGCATCCAGCAGGATGGCGTCGAACGGGGTGCCATCCCACCAGGCACCGGGGTCGCTGGCATCGGCCACCCGGGTCTGCGCCCCGTCACCCACACCGGTGCGGGTGTAGGTATCGCGGGCACGCGCCAGGCGGCGCGCATCGATATCCAGCGCCAGCAGGCGCAGGCTCGGGTCACGTTCCAGCAGGTGCGCCGACTTGCCACCCGGTGCCGCGCAGGCGTCCAGCACGCGGGCGCCGGACGCCGGTGCCAGCGCGTCCGCCGCACATTGCGCCGACAGGTCCTGCACCGACAGCGCACCGTCGGCGAACCCCGGCAGCTGGTTCACCGCGATCGGCGCCGCCAGGCGCAGCGCGTCGGCGCTGAGCGGGCTGGCTTCGGCGGCAATGCCGGCCTCGGCCAGCGTGGCCAGCGCCTTGTCACGCCCCCCCTGTTGGCGGTTGGCCCGCAGCCACAACGGCGCCGGCTGCAGGCTGGCGGCGAAGATCGCCTCGGCCTGGGCCGGCCAGTCGCGCTCGACGGCATCGGCCAGCCACTCCGGGAAGGCATCGCGCGCCGGCTGTTCCGGGAATCCCTCACGCTGCGCGCGGCGCAGGATCGCGTTGACCAGGCCGGCCTGGCGCTCACGGCCCAGCGCGCGGGCGGCGTCGACCGTGGCCGACAGCGCCGCATGCGCCGGCAGTTCCAGCACGTCCAGCTGGGCGAAGCCCACCATCAACAGGGTGCGCAGGTCGGCGTCGCGTGCCGACAGCGGCTTCTGCATCCACGACTGCAAGGCCGCGTCATAGGTACTACGACGGCGCAGGACTGCAAAGCACAGCGCTTCCAGCAGCGCACGATCGCGGCTGTCGGCCAGCTTGGGCAGCGCCCAGGCCAGTTCCGCCTTCAGCGAGCGGCCACGGGTGAACACCTGCGCCAGCACGCGTGCGGCCAGCATGCGGGTGGCCGCGCCCGGCGCCGCCTTGGCGACGGAGAAATCATTCTGCTTCGACACCGCTTATGCCCCCACGTGCAGGTCGCGGCGGGCATTGAGGTAGTCGGCGGCGGTGATCGCCTTGCCGCCTTCGCGCTGCAGCGTGCGCAGGCGCAGCGCGCCCTGGCCGCAGGCGATGTCGATGCCATCGCGGCTGGCCGCCAGCACCGTCCCCGGCGCCTGGCCATGGGCCAGGTCAAGGGCGACCGCGCCGTGGATGCGCACGCGCTCGCCGGCCAGCGTGGCCTCGGCGATCGGCCACGGATTGAAGGCACGCACGGTGCGCGCCAGTGCATCGGCGTCCTGCGCCCAGTCCAGGCGGGCTTCGGCCTTGTCCAGCTTGTGCGCGTAGGTCACGCCCTGCTCGGGCTGCGGCCGCGCGATCGGCTTGATGCCGGCACGCAGCAGGCCCAGGCCGTCGGACAGCACCTGTGCGCCCAGTTCGGCCAGCTTGTCATGCAGCTGGCCGCCGGTATCGGTGGCCGCGATCGGCAGCTCCTGGTGCAGCAGCACCGGGCCGGTATCCAGGCCGGCTTCCATCTGCATCAGGCACACGCCGGTCTTTGCATCACCGGCCTGGATCGCGCGCTGGATCGGCGCGGCACCGCGCCAGCGCGGCAGCAGCGAGGCATGCACGTTCCAGCAGCCGTGGGTCGGGATCGCCAGTACCGCCTTGGGCAGGATCAGACCGTAGGCCACCACCACCATCAGGTCCGGCTGCAGGTCGCGCAGCTGCTGCTGGGCAGCCTCATCCTTCAGCGATTCGGGCTGGTAGACCGGAATGCCACGGGCCACGGCCTCGAGCTTGACCGGCGACGGCGCCAGGCCACGGCCGCGGCCGGCCGGGCGATCAGGCTGGGTATAGACGGCCACGACCTCATGGTGGCGCGCCGCAGCGCGCAGCGACGACACCGCGAATTCCGGCGTACCGGCAAAGACAATCCTCATGGCTACCCCACTTGCAGGATGGATTCGTGCAGGAAAGAAAACGGCGCCGTCGGCCGGCGCCGTACAGCCCGCGCGCGTCGCGCAGGCACGGGCCACCCGAAGGGCGGCCCGGATTGGCGATCACGCCACGTGCTTGCGCTGCTTGGCCAGCTTCTTGCGGACCATCTCGCGCTTGAGCGGCGACAGATAGTCGATGAACAGCTTGCCGTCCAGGTGGTCCATCTCGTGCTGGATGCAGGTGGCCAGCACTTCGCCGGCCTCCAGCTGCTGCTCCTGGCCGTTGCGGTCCAGGTACTTCACGGTGATGGTATCGGCGCGGGTCACGTCGGCGAAGATGCCCGGGACCGACAGGCAGCCCTCCTGGTACACCCGCCCCCCGTCCTTGGCGACGATTTCCGGGTTGATGAACACATGCGGTTCATTCTTCTCTTCGCTGACATCGATGACCATGAAGCGCTTGTGCACGTCCACCTGGGTGGCGGCCAGGCCGATGCCCGGGGCGTCGTACATGGTCAGGAACATGTTGTCGATCAGTTCCTGGAAGGCCGGCGTGGTGACTTCGGCGGCTTCGATCAACGCAGCCTTGGTACGCAGGCGCGGATCGGGGAACTCGAGAATGGGGAGAAGGGCCATGGCTGTTTCCGGATAGGGGGCCGGCACGCCGGCATACGTCGCAGATTCTAGCTCCAACGCTTGCCTTGCGCCCCGGTTTCTGGACTATAGTGCGCGGACCTGTTGGGGAATCAGGGCTTCACACCTATGTTGCTTCGTTTTCGTACGGTCGTCGCCGCGGCGATGCTGACCGTGGCTGCCTATGCTACCGCCGTGGAAGTGAATGGCGGGCACCCGGACACCTATGTGGTCCGAAAAGGGGATACGTTGTGGGATATCGCCGCACGTTTCCTGCAGAAGCCTTGGCTGTGGCCGGAGATCTGGCAAGCCAATCCGCAGATCGCCAACCCGCACCTGATCTATCCAGGTGACGTGCTGAGCCTGGCCTACCTGGACCGGGTGACCGTGTCCCAGGCCGGTCCGCGCCAGGAGGCCCCGATCGACGCCATTCCGCTGGCCCAGGTCGAGCCGTTCCTGAAGCAGCTGAGCGTTGTCGACAGCGTCAAGCAGCTGCCCTACGTGGTCGGCCTGGAGGACAGCCGCCTGCGCGTGTCCGGCGGCGACACCGTCTACGTGCGCCTGGCTGATGCCCAGGTGGGCCAGCGCTGGGCCGTGGTACGCCCGACCGTGCGTTACGCCCAGCCCAAGCCGACCGAGGACCTTACCGCCAATGGCGACGTCACCCCGGGCAGCGGCAACCTGTGGAAGGCCTACAACGCGCCCAACGCCCGCCGTGGCGTGCTCGGCTACGAGCTGGCCCAGGTCGCCACCGGCACCATCACCCAGATCGCCGGCGGCAAGGTCGAGGCCTCCACGCTGGTGCTGGACAAGAACGTCGGCGGCCGCGAAGTGCGCGCCGGCGACCGCCTGGTGCCGGTCGAAGCCAGGCCGTACGACCTGCAGTTCGTGCCCCACGTGCCCGCCGCGGGTGTCGAGGGCGTGGACGTGCGCGTGCTGGCCGTCACCGACATGTTCACCGCCGGTGGTCCGCGCGACGTGATCGCGATCTCGGCCGGCCGCGCCCAGGGCGTGGACAACGGCACCGTGTTCTCGCTGTGGCGCCCGGGCCGCCATGTGGCGCACCGCATGAAGTATCCGACCTCCTCGCGCATGGACGACTCGCTCAGCACCGGCGCGGGCCGGGTCTCGCTGCCGGACGAATACGCCGCGCATGCGATGGTGTTCCGCACCTTCGACAACGTCAGCTACGCGCTGGTGATGCAGGGCGTGAAGCCGGTGCGGGTGGGCTACAACGCGCTGCACCCGGATGCGAAGTAACGGTTGCCGGGCTGCCCCGGCCACCGCAGGGAGTGCCGGCCGCGGACCGGCAGGCACCTCCGGCAAAACCTGACAGCCACACGCGAAGGCGCCCTAGGGCGCCTTTGTTGCGTGCGGCCGATAGTGGGGGATGACCACGCATGCATATGAGGCGCTGCTGCGCCTGCTGATGGCGGGAGGCGCACTGGCGCCCCGACGGGCCCTGCTGCAGGCCGCGGGCGATGCGGAAGCCGCCATCGCGCAAGGCACTGCGACCTGGCGCGCGCACGGTTGCACGCCGGAGCAGTGCGCCGCGCTGGACCGCCCCGATACCCGGGCCTGGACAGCCGCCCGGCGCTGGCTGGAACAGGACAACCATCACCTGCTGCCCTGCACCGATCCGGCCTTTCCGCCATCACTGCTGGAGGTACCCAATCCGCCGCTGGCCCTGTTCGTGGCCGGCGACCCCAGCCTGGCCTGGCGCCCCTCGGTGGCGCTGGTCGGCAGCCGCTCACCCACCCCGGGCGGGCGCGCACTGGCCGCACGTTTTGCCGGCTGCTTCGTCGAGGCGGGCCTGGCGGTGACCAGTGGCCTGGCCGCAGGCATCGATGCGGCCGCGCACCAGGCCACGCTGGAGGCCGGCGGCTGCACCGTGGCGGTGATCGGCACCGGCCCTGACCGGGCCTATCCGGACAGCCACGCCCGGCTGCAGGCGCGGATCGCCGCCGAAGGCGTGGTGCTCAGCGAGTACCTGCCGGGCACGGCTGCCCGCCCCGGCCACTTCCCCGCGCGCAACCGGCTGGTGGCCGGGCTGGCGCTGGCCACGGTGGTGGTCGAGGCCGCCCAGCGCTCGGGCGCGCTGATCACCGCGCGCCTGGCCGCCGAGGCGGGCCGCGAGGTCTGTGCCCTGCCCGGGTCGGTGCTCAACCCACGTGCGGCCGGCTGCCACCGCCTGATCCGTGAGGGCGCGGCGCTGGTCGAGCGTCCCGAGGAGGTCCTGGAACTGCTCGCCCCCGCCCTTCGCCAGCAACTGCCGGGCTTGCAATCGCGGTTGGCCACCCCCACTGAACAGGCACCGCCGGCGCTCCTGCCGGCGCGCTGGGCCGACAACCCTGACTACCAGTGCTTGTGGCGGGCCCTGGACCACAACCCAAGCGGTATGGATTCACTGATCACGCGCTGTGGATTGACGGCGTCACAGGTGTCCTCCATGCTGCTGGCCATGGAACTGGCGGGAATCGTGGTGTGCGTACACGGCCGCTACTGTCGAACTCCCTAGTTTCTTCACCTCCACAGCGTCGCGCGACGCAGGCCGAGGGGCAATGAAAGAGAGCATCCTGGACGTACTGCTGTACCTGTTTGAACACTATTTCAGCGAAGATGCGGACCTGATCCGTGACCGCGATTCGCTCCAGAACGGCCTGATCCAGGCCGGTTTCAGCCCCACCGAGATCAACAAGGCGTTCGACTGGCTCGATGCCCTGGCTGCGCAGCGGCCGAGCGTGGCCCAGGCGCGGGTCGATGGCCCCGTGCGCATCTACCATGGCCCCGAGCTGGACAAGCTGGACGTGGAATGCCGCGGCTTCCTGCTGTACCTGGAACAGCACGGCATCCTCGACGCCGATCAGCGCGAGCTGGTGCTGGACCGGGCGATGGCCCTGGACCAGGACGAACTGGACCTGGACGACCTGAAGTGGGTCGTGCTGATGGTGCTGTTCAACCAGCCCGGCTCCGAAGCGGCCTATGCCTGGATGGAGACGCAGATGTTCATGGACGAGCCAGAACCCCTGCACTGACCGTACACTTGGGGGCATAGCGCATTCAGGAGCGTCCCCGTGAGCGAGTGGTTCCACGCAGAAGGCAACCGGCAGCAAGGCCCGCTGCCGGCGGAACAGTTGGTCGAGTTGTTCCGCAACAACCAGATCTCCCTGGACACCCTGGTCTGGCGCGACGGCCTGCCGCAATGGCAGCCGTTGCGCAGCGTCGTCGACGAGCTGGGCCTGATCGTGCCGGCACTGGACGTCGCCGCGCCGGCCGTGGAACCCGAGCCGGAACCCGAACCGGAACCGGTGGCGCCGCCTCCGCCGCAGCCACCGGTGCTGCCACCGTCCACGCCCTATGCCACGCAGACCCCGGCCGGGGTGCTACCGCCCCCGAAAAAGAAGCTCTCCGGTTGCGCCCTGACCGCGATCATCGGCGGCGGCCTGCTGCTGGTGCTGGTGCCGATCGTGGCCATCCTCGCGGCGATCGCCCTGCCCGCGTACAACGACTACACCGTGCGTGCCAAGGTCGCCACCGCGGTCAATGCCCTGCAGCCGCTGAAACAGCAGGTGCAGCACTTCGCCGACGACGAAGGCCGCTGCCCCGGTGCCAACGATGCCGGTTTCCCGGCCCCGGGTGATTTCACCCAGGCCGGCCTGTCGGCGGTGAACATCGGCCGCTTCAACAACGGCCACTGTGGCATCGAAGCAACGCTGGCCGTGCCTGGCAAGAGCCTCGATGGCGACCTGCTGTGGCTGGAATATGATCGCGACAGCGGCCGCTGGGAATGCAGCGGTGAAAGCGACGACAAGTACCTGCCGCCGTCGTGCCGCGGCTGAGCCACGCGCACGGCAGCACCTCCAAGGACGATCCAACAGGGAACATGCAATGACTGAGTGGTACTACGCCGAAGGACAGCAACGCCAGGGCCCGCTGCCGGTCCAGGAAATCCGCCAGCGCTTCCAGCGCGGCGAACTGAACCTGGACACCCTGGTCTGGCGCGAAGGCATGGCCCAGTGGGCTGCACTGCGCCAGGTGGTCGATGAGCTTGGCCTGCAGACGCTGGCCGACGCCAGCACGGCCACCGCCAGTGGCGGCTTCGACCTGCGCAGCGACTACGCCGCCATCGACAACGGCACCGCACCGCTGCCTGGCACGGGTGCGCTCAGCAGCTCGCCCTACAGCGCGCCGGCCGCTGCCGGTGCCGGTGGCCCGCAGCCGGTGATCGGCGGCGAGGTGGTCTATGCCGGCTTCTGGAAGCGCGTAGCGGCGTACATGATCGACTACTTCGTGCTGGCCATTCCGGGCGGCATCATCGGCGCCATCATCGGCGTGGTGCTTGGCGCCAGCATGGGCGCGGTGGGCAGTGGCGAGACCTCCATCGAAATCGTCGCGCAGGTGGCCAGCGCGCTGATCAACATGGCCATCGGCGTTGCCTACTACACCTGGTTCCATTCCTCGCAGGGTGGCGCCACGCTGGGCAAGATGGCGGTCGGCATCAAGGTCGTGCGCAGCAACGGTGACCGCCTGACCAAGGGCCGCGCCTTCGGTCGCTACTGGGCCATGCTGCTGAGCAGCTTCACCCTCGGCATCGGCTTCCTGATGGCCGCCTTCACCGAGCGCAAGCAGGGCCTGCACGACATGATCTGCGACACCCTGGTGGTCGATCGCTGGGCCTACACCGACCAGCCGCACCTGCAGCGCCATGAGCTGGGTACGGTCACCATCGTGATCCTGGTGCTGACCGGCCTGCTGTCGCTGGCGGGCCTGGTGCTGCTGGTGGCCGCGGTCGGCTTCATCGCCAAGATGGCCTCATGAACGGCCATCCTCACGTCTGGCTGCTTGACACGGGCTGGCCGGGCGTGATTCCTCTAATAAGGTGAAACCTGAACGCCCGGCACACTACCGGGCGTTCAGCGTATTGATTTGTCCGTGGCCGCTTCACTAATGCGGCCGTTTGCTCCACCCTAGCGGCCCCTCCCCTGCGGCTCGCCCCACAGACACTGCTGCCATGCCCAAGCACCTGCTCATCGTCGAATCGCCGGCCAAGGCCAAGACGATCAACAAATACCTCGGCAAGGACTACACCGTCCTGGCCTCGTATGGGCATGTGCGTGACCTGATTCCGAAGGAAGGCGCGGTCGACCCGGACAACGGGTTCGCCATGCACTACGACGTGATCGACAAGAACGAAAAGCATGTCGACGCGATCGCCAAGGCCGCCAAGGGCGCCGACGACATCCTGCTGGCAACCGACCCGGATCGCGAGGGTGAAGCGATCAGCTGGCATATCGCCGAGATCCTGAAGGAACGCGGGCTGGTCAAGGACAAGCCGATGCAGCGCGTGGTGTTCACCGAGATCACCCCGCGCGCCATCAAGGAAGCGATCAGCCAGCCGCGCGCGATCGCCAGCGACCTGGTCGATGCCCAGCAGGCGCGCCGCGCGCTGGACTACCTGGTCGGCTTCAACCTGTCGCCGGTGCTGTGGCGCAAGGTCCAGCGCGGCCTGTCCGCCGGCCGCGTGCAGAGCCCGGCGCTGCGCATGATCGTCGAGCGCGAGGAAGAGATCGAAGCCTTCATCGCCCGCGAGTACTGGTCGATCGCCGCCGAGTGCGCACACCCGTCGCAGCACTTCAACGCCAAGCTGATCAAGCTGGACGGGCAGAAGTTCGAACAGTTCACCATCACCGACGGCGACACCGCCGAGGCCGCCCGCCTGCGCATCCAGCAGGCCGCGCAGGGCTCGCTGCATGTCACCGACGTGGCCAGCAAGGAGCGCAAGCGCCGCCCGGCACCGCCGTTCACCACCTCCACCCTGCAGCAGGAAGCCTCGCGCAAGCTCGGCTTCACCACCCGCAAGACCATGCAGGTGGCGCAGAAGCTGTACGAAGGCGTGGCGATCGGTGACGAAGGCACCGTCGGCCTGATCTCGTACATGCGTACCGACTCGGTGAACCTGTCGCAGGACGCGCTGGCCGAAATCCGCGACGTGATCGCCCGTGATTACGGCATCGCCTCGCTGCCTGACCAGCCGAACACCTACCAGACCAAGTCGAAGAACGCCCAGGAAGCGCACGAAGCGGTGCGCCCGACCTCGGCCCTGCGCACCCCGGCCCAGGTGGCGCGCTTCCTGACCGAAGACGAGCGCCGCCTGTACGAACTGATCTGGAAGCGCGCAGTCGCCTGCCAGATGATTCCGGCCACGCTCAACACGGTCAGCGTCGACCTGTCGGCTGGCAGCGAGCACGTGTTCCGTGCCAGCGGCACCACCGTGGTGGTGCCCGGCTTCCTCGCCGTATACGAGGAAGGCAAGGACAACAAGAGCGCCGAAGACGAAGACGAAGGCCGCAAGCTGCCGGCGATGAAGCCTGGCGACCGCGTGCCGCTGGAACGCATCCAGGCCGAGCAGCATTTCACCCAGCCGCCGCCGCGCTACACCGAAGCGGCGCTGGTGAAGGCGCTGGAAGAGTACGGCATCGGCCGTCCCTCGACCTACGCCTCGATCATCCAGACCCTGCTGTTCCGCAAGTACGTGGAAATGGAAGGCCGCAGCTTCCGTCCGTCCGACGTCGGCCGCGCGGTGTCCAAGTTCCTGTCCAGCCACTTCACCCGGTACGTGGACTACGACTTCACCGCCAAGCTCGAAGACGAGCTCGACGCCGTCTCGCGTGGCGAAGAAGAGTGGATCCCGCTGATGGCCCGCTTCTGGGAGCCGTTCAAGGAGCTGGTGGAAGACAAGAAGGAATCGGTGGACCGTGCCGAGGCCAGTGGCGCGCGCGAGCTCGGCACCGACCCGAAGACCGGCAAGCCGGTCAGCGTGCGGCTGGGCCGCTTCGGGCCTTACGCCGCCATCGGCAGCACCGCCGAGGACGCCGAGGAGAAGCCGAAGTTCGCCTCGCTGCGCCCCGGCCAGTCGATGCACACCATCTCGCTGGAAGACGCGCTGGAACTGTTCCTGATGCCACGCGCGCTGGGCGAGGACAACGGCGAGCCGGTCAGCGTCGGCATCGGCCGCTTCGGCCCGTTCGCCAAGCGCGGCAGCACCTATGCCTCGCTGAAGAAGGAAGACAACCCGTACACCATCGACCTGGCCCGCGCCGTGTTCCTGATCGAAGAGAAGGAAGAGATCGCGCGCAACCGGATCATCAAGGAGTTCGAGGGCAGCGACATCCAGGTGCTGAACGGCCGCTTCGGCCCGTACATCAGCGACGGCAGGATGAACGGCAAGATCCCCAAGGATCGTGAGCCGGCCTCGCTGACCCTGGCCGAAGTGCAGCAGCTGATGGAAGAAACCGGCAAGCCGGTGCGCAAGGGCTTCGGCGCCAAGAAGGCCGCTGCGAAGAAGGCACCGGCCAAGAAGGCGGCGGTGAAGAAGGAAGCCGCGCCGAAGAAGGCCGCCGCAAAGAAAGCGCCTGCCAAGAAGGCCCCGGCCAAGAAAGCAGTAAAGAAGGCGGCCGCAAAGAAGGCCCCGGCGAAGAAGGCCGCTGCCAAGAAGTAGATCCACGCCATGCGTGGATGAGGGTCAAGGTGTGCGGACCAACGGTCCGCACCTACGGTCCGCACCTACCGTCCGCACCCACCACCCCTTCTGCACGCGGCAGGGGGATAATGAAGGCCCACGTCGGGCCGGTCGCCGCCATGAAAGAACTCACCCTGGACTCTGCTGTCGCCACGCTCCGCGCCGGCGGCGTGATCGCCTATCCGACCGAAGCGGTCTGGGGCCTGGGCTGCGATCCGTCGCATGAGGCGGCGGTGCACATGGTGCTGCGGCTGAAGCAGCGCCCGATCGAGAAGGGCATGATCCTGGTCGCCGCCGAACTGTCGCAGCTGGAGGGCTGGGTGCGCCTGCAGGCGCTGCCCGACGCCCGCCAGCGTGCGGTTCTGGCCAGCTGGCCGGGCGCCAACACCTGGATCCTGCCGGCCGGTCCGCGCGCCCAACCGTGGGTCACCGGTGAACACAGCGGCATCGCCGTACGCATCAGCGCCCACCCACTGGTCGCCGCCCTGTGCCGCGCCTGGGGTGGCCCCCTGGTCTCCACCAGCGCCAACCTGGCCGGTGAACCACCGGCACGCAGCCGTGCCGAGCTGGATCCGCGCCTGTTGCGCCTGCTCGATGGCATCCTTGATGGCGAGACCGGCGGCCTGGCCCAGCCAACCCCGATCCGCGACGCGCTCAGCGGCAACGTGCTGCGCTCCTGAACCGACGATTGCACTGCCGCGTACAATCGCGCACCCTGCCGCCATGAACCTGCTGCGCACCGCCCTGGGCCTGTGCCTGTTGCTGCCATGGACCGCACCGGCCGCCGAGGACGTGCGCGTGTACCGCTGTGTCGCCAGCAACGGCGCCGTGGCCCTGCAGGACAAGCCATGCAGCAGTGGTCGGCAGGAAGTGCGTGACCTGCAGCGCCCGCGCGACCCGGCACCACGGGTGGTGCGCAGCGACGCGACAGCCGCGCCGCCGGATGAGGCGCCGGTGATGCGTGATCGCGAGGTCCGTCACGTCTACATCCAGCCGCCGCAGCCGTTGTACGAGTGCGTGAGCGACGACGGTCGTCGCTACACCAGCGACAACAACGAGGGCAATCCGCGCTGGGTACCGTTGTGGACCAGCGTCTGGCTTCCGCACGGGCACCACGGCCCGGTCCATCCCGGCCCACGCCCGGCCTTCGGCACGCCGGTCGGCACCCCCATCGGTGAAGGAACCGGCTACCGGCCGCCCGCGGTGGGTGTCGGTGTGCAGGTCCCGGCCGGCAGCGTGCTGGTCCGCGACAGCTGTCATGCCCTGCCGCCGCAGGAAGTCTGTGCGCGCCTGCGTGACCGCCGCTGGGAACTCGATCGTCGCTACAACAGTGCGCTGCAGAGCGAGCGCACTGCCATCAGCAACGAACAGCGTGGCATCGACGCACGACTGTCGCGGGACTGCGAACGCTGAGCGCAGCGCCTGCCGTGGCATGTACGCTGTGCACATGAAGAACCTGATCTGGCTGGCCATGGGCCTGTTCGCCGGCAACGCAGTGGCCGACGACGGGGTGATCTACCGCTGTACTTCCAGCAGCAGCGATGTGCCCACCCTGCAACGTACGCCCTGCCCTGCCGGCAGCAAGCAGCAGGTGGTGCGGATTCCGGCGGCCACCAGTGCGCCACCTGCGCCGGCCACACCAGCCCCGGTGCCGCCGCCACCCGAACCGGCGACGGCGGGTACATCGCCCGCTTCGGCGCCCAGCCCCCGCCGCCCCGGCGAAGGACGCACGATCATGGAAGCCGGCATGGTCGAACGCGAAGGCGGCGATCTGATACTCGACAGTGCATCGCTGCCACGCCAGGCCGATGCCGCGCCGGACAGCAATGCGCCGCCGAAACCGCCGCTGCCACCGATCTTCCAGTGCACCGACAGCCAGGGCGGGGGCTATCTGCACGAATACGAAGCTGCTCCCGGCCGCTGCGAACTGATGACCGTGCAGGGTCTGGGCGGCGCCACCCCGGTCAACGCCGCCGGCTGCGAAGTGGTGCGCGACCGCTGCGAGGAACTGCCGGAGGCGCAGCGCTGCAGCAGCTGGCAGCAACGCTTCCGCGACGCGCGCGGCCGTGAACGGTTCGCCTCGCCGGAAAACCGCGACAACGCCCGTGGGGAACGCGAACGGCTGCAGGGCGTGCTGGAGGCCAGCAACTGCCCGGTACCGGGGTGACAGCCACCGGTAGTGCCGGCCGCTGGCCGGCAACTGCAATCATCTGAAGATCCTGTGGTTGCCGGCCAGCGGCCGGCACTACCACCGCATGATCAGAAGCCGTAACGCAGGAAACCGCCATCCACTGCGATGCATTCGCCGGTGACATAGCTGGCCGCCGGCAGGCACAGGAAGCCCACGGCCGCGGCCACTTCCTCCGGCTCGCCGATGCGGCGCATCGGCGTGCGGTTGATCACTTCTTCGTAGTAGTCCGGGTCCGACAATGGACCGGACGTGCGCCGCGTGCGGATGTACCAGGGCGCCACCGCGTTGACCCGGATGCCATCCTCGGCCCACTCGACGGCCAGGTTGCGGGTCATCTGGTGCATCGCGGCCTTGGTCATGCCGTAGACCACACCACTGCGTACGTGGGTCAGCCCGGACACGCTGCCGACATTGACGATCGACGACGACGCGTGCCGGGCCAGCAGCGGATGCGCGTAGCGCGACAGCTCGAAGGCCGAGAACAGGTTGGTCTCGAAGATCTTGCGCCACTCGTCCTCGGAATACTCCGTGGCCGCCTTGGTGACGTTGCCACCGGCATTGTTGACCAGGATGTGCAGGCCATCACTGTGGTCTTCCACCCAGTCCAGGATCTGGCGGCGGTCCTCGTCATCGGAGACGTCGGCGGCCAGCGCATGCACCTGGTGCTGCGGATACACATCCAGCAGTTCGTCGCGCGCGGTCTCCAGCATGTCGATATCGCGGCCGACGATCATCAGATCGGCGCCGAGCCCCGCCAGTTCATGCGCGATGGCCAGGCCGATGCCGGCGCTGGCGCCGGTGATCAGGGCCGTCTGGCCGTCCAGGCGCCACCGTTGCTGGGTCATGTGTCCTCCGGGGCCGTGCCCACTGCATTTCAATGCCGCAAGGATACGCGCTCACGGCGGCGCTCGGCCGGGGATGCGACACTTGCCCATACGCCCACCGCGGAGAGCTGCCATGCGCATCCTGATCCTGTCCACGTCGCTGCTGGCCAGCCTGCTGCTGGCGGCCTGCCAGCGTCCGCCGACGCCGAACCCGGAGAAGCCACCGGTGCCACGAGCGATGTCGCGTGCGATCAACGAACCGCTGGACCGCGCCAAGGACGTGCAGAAAACCGTCGATGATGCCGCCGCGCGTGAGCGCAAGGCCGAGGCCGACGCGACGCAATGACCGGTGGGGTCAGAGCCCTTTGCGCTGCAAAGGGATCCGGCCCCATGAACGAAAACGCCCGGCCTGAGCCGGGCGTTTTCATTCGATACCGTTGCCGGTCAGAACCCGCAGAAGCAGTACGCCAGCGCCTTCACCGGTGCGCCATTGCCCTTCTCGCGGGCCGCGTTCTCGACGAAGCGCAGCTGCGTATCCACTTCCGGCATCGTGCGCGCCAGCATCATCCGCGCCATGCCCGAATCGGACAGCATCCAGGCACCGGCGCGACTGCCGGCGAAACCGCTGACGAACTGCGCGAACGGCGTGGCTGCCTTCTCGATGTAGCGCACGCGATAGGCATCGGCCTTGCCCAGCTTGGCGCGGCTGGCCGCATCGGCCACCGCATCCTTCAGGCCACCGAAGGCATCGACCAGGCCGCGTTCCTTGGCCTGTGCACCGCTCCACACGCGGCCGCGGGCCACCTCGTCCACGGCCTCGACCGGCTTCTTGCGGGCGTCGGCGACGCGACCGGTGAAGTCGGCGTAGCCCTTGTTGATCACCGTCTGGATGACCTGGCCCACGGCCGGGTCCATCGGGCGGGTGACGTCGAAGGCACCGGCAAAACGGGTGGTGCCGACGCCGTCGGTGTGCACGCCGATCTTGTCCAGCGCGCGGCTGAAGTTCGGCACCATGCCGAAGATGCCGATCGAACCGGTGATGGTCGACGGATCGGCATAGATGCGATCGGCATTCATGCTGATCCAGTAGCCACCGGAGGCGGCCAGGTCACCCATCGACACCACCACCGGCTTGCCGGCGGCCTGCAGCGCCACCACTTCGCGGCGGATCTGCTCGGAGGCGAACACTTCACCGCCCGGCGAATCCACGCGCAGCACCACCGACTTCACGTTGTCGTCGTCGCGCGCGGCGCGCAGCAGCGCCGAGGTCGACTCGCCACCGATGCGACCGGCCGGCAGGTCACCGCCACTGATTTCGCCGGCGGCCACCACCACGGCCACCTGCGGACGCGAGTCCACCGGGTTGCGGCGCGCGTCGAGCAGGGCCAGGTAGCGGCCGAAGTCGACGTTGCGGAAACCGCCATCGGCATCCTCGTCGGCCACGCCGCGCTCGATCATCAGATCCTCGAATTCCTCGCGGGTCTTCAGCGCGGTCACCAGCTTCTGCTGCAGGGCGAACTTGGCCAGGTCGCCACCGGCGGCAGCGATGCCTTCCGGCAGCGTGTCGATGCCGGCGGCCAGCTGTGCCGGATCCAGGCGGCGGGCCTTGGCGATGTCGCCCAGGTAGCGCTGCCACACATCGTTCATCCAGAACAGGTCGGCTTCCTTGGAGGCCGGCGACGCAGCATCGAGCACGTACGGCTCGGCCGCGGACTTGTACTCGCCCACCTTGAACAGGTGCACGTCCACGCCCAGCTTGTCCTGCAGGCCGGTGCGGAAGTACTGGCGGTAGCGGCCCAGGCCTTCGAGCACGACCGAACCCATCGGGTCCAGGTACACCTCGTCGGCCTGCGCGGCCAGCAGGTACTGCGACTGGCCCATGCTCTCGCTGTAGGCCACCAGCTGCTTGCCGGAGGCGCGCAGGTCCTGCAGTGCGGCGGCCACTTCACGCAGCGAGGCGAAGCCGGACGGCTGCAGCTTGTCCAGCTCCAGCACCACGCGTTCGATCTTCTTGTCTTCCTTGGCCGACTCGATCACCCGCAGCAGGTCGCGCAGCTGGATCTCTTCGGCACCGTTGTCACCCACCGCCTTGGCCAGCGCGCGGCTGACCGGATCGGCACTGAACTGCTCGACCAGGCGGCCTTCCGGCGCGATCACGAGCGTCGTGCGGTCCTGTAGCGACTTGCTGGCACCGGCGCCCATGCCGGCAGCGATGACGAACATCACCAGCAGCAGGAACAGCAGGCCGAAGAACACCAGGTTGAGGATCAACCGGCGGGTGAAGTTCATGACGTCCCACAGCCCGATGAAGAAGCTGGCGACGGGATTGCGACGCGCCGGGGGCAGCGGGGGCACGGGTTGATTCATGGAACGCTCCGGATGGCTTCTTGCCGTGGTACCAGCATAGCCGGTGCCGCGTGATGCGGCATCGGACACAAGTCAGGGGATCGCCCGCCATGGGTCGGCAGGGCGGGCAGGACGATCAGGACAACATCGACTGGCCGATGCGCAGGCTGCTGCGGCGCAGGCGCCAGCCCATCAGGATGGCAGCGGCGGTCAGGCCGACGATCAGGCCGATCCACATGCCCTGCGGGCCCATGCCCAGCCCCAGGCCGAGCCCGGCGCCGAGCGGCATGCCCAGGCCCCAGTACGCGAACATGGCGATGAACATCGGCACGCGGGTGTCCTTCAGGCCACGCAGCGCGCCGGCCGACAACACCTGGATGCCGTCCGGGAACTGGAAGGTGGCCGCGTACAGCAGCAGGGTCGAGGCCAGCCCGGCCACCGCCAGGTCGTTGGTGTACACACCGACGATGGCATCGTGGCCGAACAGCAGCACCGCCGCCGACAACGTCTGCGTGCCCATGATGATCGCGTAGCCGGCCCAGGCCGCGCGCCGCACGCCGAAGCCGTCACCACGGCCGACCGCATGGCCGACGCGGACGGTGGTGGCCTCGGCCACGCCCATCGGGATCATGAAGCACAGCTGGGCGACATTGATCGCGATCTGGTGCGCGGCCGCTTCATTGGCACCGAGGCGGCCGATCAGCAGCGCGGTGACGATGAACAGGCCGCCTTCCATCAGCACGGTGATGCCGATCGGCAGGCCGGTGCGCAGCAGCTCCCAGATCGCCTTCCAGCGCGGTCCTTCGAAGTGCGAGAACAGCTGCAGGTGGGCGAAGCGCTTGGTGAACCACAGGTAGGTGGCGAAGGCGATCGCCTGCAGCCACATCATCACCGCCGAGGCGATGCCCAGGCCTTCGGCGCCCATTTCCGGGAAGCCGAGCTTGCCGTTGGCCAGCACATAGCCCATCGGTGCCAGCACCAGCAGGCCACCGAAGCCGAGCAGCATGGTCGGCAGCGTCCAGTGCATGCCCTCGCTGAGATAGCGCATGCAGAAATACAGGGTCAGCGCAGGTCCGCCCCAGCGCACCGCATGCAGGAACGCGGTGGCCCCCGGCACGATGTCCGGCGCAATGCCGAATGCCGGCAGCAGCGGTGGCACCACGGTGAGGAAGGTGAACATGATCAGCCCCAGCCCCAGCGCCAGCCACAGTGCCTGGCGGAACAGCGGGCCGATCTCGCGCTCGCGGCCGGCGCCATGCAGCTGCGACACCGAGGCGGTGAGCGAGATCAGGGTGCCGATCGGAATCAGCATCGGCAGCCACAGCAGCGCCGTACCGATGGTGACGGCGGCCAGCGTGGCCGTGGCGTGGTGGCCGGCAATCACGTTGTCGACGAAGGAGATCAGACCGGTGGACACATGACCCAGCACGAGCGGCAGGGCGAGCAGACCGGTGGCGCCGACTTCCTTGCTGAAGCGCGGCGTGGAGGTTGCAGTAGACATAAGGTGCTTGACGCGAACTGCGGTTGCGCGCGAAGGGCACAGGCACCGGGTTGCGGGCGCCCATCTTACGCGGGCGGCGCGTGCATTCCCATGACATGGCGTGAATGCTGGGTTTCAGCCGCCCCACACAAAAAGGGGACGGAGGGGATTAAGTCGCATCCGGCACTAGCGGGCCTGAAACGACTTAATCCCCTCCGTCCCCTTTTTTACTGGCCGGCCTGGCGCTTGAGCCAGCTGTCGCGCTCGGCGGCGGGCACGGCGAGGAAGGCGCTGCGCACGGTGTCGCGTTCCTGCGGTGGCGTGCGCTGCGCGACCAGGGTCAGCTGGGCCAGCTGCGCCGGGCTGAGCTGGCGCAGTACGGCCAGCGCGGTCTCGCGCTGTTCCGGGGGCACGAAGCCGAACAAGCCATGCAGCTTGGGGAATTCCAGGCCCAGTTGCGGGCCCAGCCGCCACCCGTCGCGGAACGCCTGGTCCTGGTCGCGGAACTGTTGGCGCAGGCGCTGCTGCTGGTCCGCAGGCAGCGCATTGAATCGCGCAGCTGCCTGGCGGATGCGCTCGCGCTCTCCTTCCGGCAACGCGCGCCACGCGGCGTAGTCGGCGCGGCGTTGGCGCTGCTGCTGCGCATCGAGCTGGGCGAAGGCAGCGGGTGCTGCCGTCGTCGATGCCGGCGAAGCCACCGGCGTGGCCGGCGACGACGGTGGCGGCAACGGCACGTTCAACGATTGCGGTGCCGCAGACAGCGACAACGGCAGGGCCAGCAACAGGCTGGCGAACCAGGACTTATTCATCGGCAGCAGCGGTTTCCAGCGTGGCGCTGGCCGGCTCCGGCCGGCTCGGCTTGGATTGCGATTCGTCTACCGGCAGCGGACCGCCCGCGGCAGTCCACGCGTACAGGTCGGCATCGGCCACCAGCGGGTAGTCGCGGTCGGCCAGCATCGTGGCGTCGTCCGTGGCCTGGGCCGTGGTCGCATCCGGCGTGGCGTTGACCTTGCTTGGTGGCAGGGCTTCCACCGTCACCGGACCGGCTTCGCCCACCACACCCTCCGGCAGCGGTGCATCACTGCCGAAGGAATGCCCCTGCCAGTAGCGCCAGCCCAGCGCAGCGGCCAGCAGTACCGCCACGGTCACCAGCAGGATCAGCGGACCGCGCCAGCGCGGTTTGGCATTCGCACGACGGCGCTTGCCGTTGGCGGCCGCACGCTCGTCCCGCTGCGGTGCGCGCCAGCTGGAAGACGGGGCTTCATTGTGGGCGGTAGGTGCAGCCGGCTGCTGCAACTGCTGCAGGCGCGCGGCCGGCAGCTCACGGATGCGCGCCTGCACCTGTTCGGCCAGCTGGCGCCAGGCCGAGGCATCCGGCTGGCCGTGGGCATCACGCGGGCAGGCGTCGGCCAGCAGGTGCTGGTAGCCGGCCTCGTCCTGGTCGAGCACGCGCATGGCGATGCCCTCATCCAGGCTGCCGCCCACCCGCAGCAGCAGCGCCAGGCGCGGCAGCGGTGGCATCGCGCCCAGCGCGGCCAACGGCGGCCCCCACTGCCCGCCCGCCGGCTCGCGCAACGCCTGGCGCTGGCCCAGCAGGGTCCAGAAGCGGGTCGGCCACTGCGCCATCGGCAGGTCGCTGGCGACGGCGGCAAAGGCGCGCATCACCGCCACCAGGGTCTGCTCGGCGCGCGCGGCATCGCCGCACTGCAGTTCAGCGACCACCAGGGCACGGCGCTCGACGCCACGCAGGAACGCCGACAGCGCGCCGGCCGCGGTCGAGGAAACAGGGGCGGGCACAGCCGTCATCGGTCACTCCAAAGGTCTGCCGGCATGATAGCGGCAGGCCATCGACGCCCGTAGGACTTGCGCCCACAGGCACTTCGTGCTGCAGGTTGTGCACAGCACCACGCCCCCGCAGCGGAAAACTGGGGCATCCAGCTGAATTCACTCTGTTTCAGCATTGTTTCACACTTAAGTTGTTGATTTTGAATGTTTTTACTATGTGGCGATTTTTTGACCAACCCAAGCGTGAGGCCGTCGCCATCGGCCTTCTGCGTTTCCGCTGACCGTTAACGCACAACGTTATCCACAGAACATGTGGATAAGACTGAATCTCCAATGGACACCGATATTTAGGTGACATTTATGATTCAACGGGCGCCGCCCGGCCGCTCCCTCTTCTGCCATTCGCGCGCGCATGGCCCGTTACACTGGCCCGATGCTTTCACCGATTCCGACCCTGCAGGTCGCCCTGCCCGTCCCCCTGCCCCGCCTGTTCGACTACCTGTCGCCTGAGGGTGATGGCCCGGCGGTCGCGGTCGGCTGCCGCCTGAAGGTGCCATTCGGCAACCGGGAGCTGGTCGGTGTGGTGGTCGGTCACGGCCAGATCGACGACGGCCAGGGACTGCGCCAGGCCCTGGCCTGGTGCGACCCGCAGCCGCTGCTGCAGGGTGAGCTGTGGCAGAGCCTGCAATGGCTGGCGCGCTACACCCACGCCCCCCTGGGCGAGGTGCTGAGCACCGCCCTTCCCGGCCCGCTGCGCCATGGCGAGCCCCTGCCGGACACCCACCACTGGGGCTGGCAGCTGACCCCGGAAGGCCGCGATCAGCGCGACAGGCTGCGCGCCGGCAGCCGCCCGCGGCAACTGGCCGAACTGCTGGCCGAGGCCATCGTGGATGAGGACGTGCTGGGCGAACGCATGGAGGACTGGCGCACCGCCGCCCGCAGCCTGGCCAAGCGCGGGCTGGCCGAGCGCGTTGCGCTGAGCGTGGCTCCCCAGCACGCGCAGCCACTGCCCGGCCCCACGCTCAACCCGGACCAGGCCGAGGCCGTGGCCGCGATCAATGCCGCCGACGGCTTCCAGCCGTTCCTGCTGGATGGCGTGACCGGCAGCGGCAAGACCGAGGTCTATCTGCAGGCGATCATCCATTGCCTGGCACAGGGCAAGCAGGCGCTGGTGCTGGTGCCGGAAATCGGCCTGACCCCGCAGACCCTGGCACGCTTCCGCGGCCGCCTCGGCATCGCCGTGCATGCGCTGCATTCGGGGTTGAACGACAACGAGCGCGCGCGCGTCTGGGCAGCGGCCTCACGCGGCGAAGCACGCGTCATCGTCGGCACCCGCTCGGCAGTGTTCACGCCGCTGCCCCAGGCCGGCCTGCTGATCGTCGACGAGGAACACGACGGCAGCTACAAGCAGCAGGACGGCATCCGTTACCACGCGCGCGATTTCGCCCTGGTCCGGGCCAAGTCGCTGGGCATTCCGGTTCTGCTGGGCAGTGCCACGCCCTCGCTGGAAACCCTGCACAACGCCTACGCCGGGCGTTACACCCACCTGCGCCTGAAACAGCGCGCCGGCGATGCGCGGCCACCGCGCGTGCGCATCCTGGACGTACGCAAGCGCCCGCTGCATGACGGTCTCTCCGCCGATGTGCTGGCCGGCATCGGCGAGCACCTGCAGCGCGGCCAGCAGGTACTGGTCTTCAAGAACCGCCGCGGCTATGCGCCGGTGCTGCTTTGCCACGACTGCGGCTGGACCGCGCCATGCCAGCGCTGCGATGCGCCGATGACGGTGCATGGTGGCGGTCGTCGCCTGCAGTGCCACCACTGCGGTGCGCGGCAACCGGCGCCGCTCGCGTGCCCGGCCTGCGGCAGCCTGGCGCTGCAGCCGCAGGGCATCGGCACCGAACGCCTGGAAGAACACCTCACCGCCGCCTTCGCCGACTTCCCCGTGGTACGCATCGACCGCGGCACCACCTCACGGCGCGACGCGCTGGAACAGCAGCTGGCGAAACTGGGCGACCAGCCCGGCATCCTGGTCGGCACGCAGATCCTGGCCAAGGGCCACGACCTGCCCAAGCTGACGCTGGTGGTGGTGGTCGGCATCGACGAAGGTCTGTTCTCCGCCGACTTCCGCGCCAGCGAGAAACTGGCCCAGCAGCTGATCCAGGTGGCCGGTCGCGCCGGACGTGCACGTGACCCCGGCGAGGTCTGGCTGCAGACTCATCACCCCGGGCACCCGCTGCTGGAAACCCTGGTGAGCGGTGGCTACCAGCCGTTCGCGCAGGCCGAGTTGAACCAGCGCCAGGCGGCCGGATTCCCGCCGTTCGCGCATCTGGCGCTGATGCGCGCCGAAGCGCAGCAGGTGGAGCATGCCAACGCGTTCCTGCTGGCCGCTCGGCAGTTGCTGGGCGAGCAGAACGTGGTCGAAGCCTACGGCCCGATGCCGGCACCGATGCCACGGCGTGCTGGCTACCAGCGCACGCAGCTGCTGCTGTCGGCCATGCAGCGGCCGCCGCTGCATGGTGTGCTTTCGCAGTTGGTGCCGCAGCTGTATGCACTGCCGGAAGCACGCAAGGTGCGCTGGTCGCTGGATGTGGATCCGACGGATCTGTATTGAGGGGTCGGAGCCCACCCGCTGGGTGGGATCCGACCCCGATGGCCAGGGGGTCGGATCCCTTTTCGCAGAAAAGGGCTCTGACCCCGAACGCCACCGCTTACGTCAGCGGCGACATCACGCCGCGCTGGTAGGCCGGCCGCTCCCGCAGCCGCGCATACCAGTCAGCCAGATGCGGCAGCTCCGGGCGCTGGATCGGCAGTTCGAACCAGGCGTAGATCAGCGAGCCCAGTGGAATGTCACCCATCGCGAATTTCTCGCCCGACAGCCATGGCTGTTTCGCCAGGGTGGCATCGGCCATTGCCAGGTAGTCACCGGCGCGGACGATGGCGGCGCTGATGCGCGCTTCGTCGCGGTCGGCCGGCGCGGTGCGCATGATGCCCCAGACCAGGTCGCTGTACAGCGGCGCCATCCGCGACGTGCTCCAGTCCATCCACTTCTCGGCCTGGGCGCGTTCCATCGGATCTTCGGCGTACAGGGTACCCAGCGCGTAGCGCGCACTGAGGTAGCGCACGATGGCATTCGATTCCCACAGCGGCAGGCCGTGGTCTTCGATCACCGGCACCAGGCTGTTGGGATTCATCGCCTGGTACTCCGGCGTCTGCGTACCACCATGGCTGCCGCCGACCTCGATGGACTCATACGGCAGGCCGATCTCCTCGGCGCACCACAGTACCTTGCGGACGTTGCTGGAATTGCGGCGGCCCCAGATCTTCAACATGCGGGTTTTCCTTGCTGGCAATGCGAGCGGCAACGATACGCCTGATCGGAGTGGAGATGTGCGTGCCGGATGCGGGACCAGGCATCTGGGGCTTGCCGGCCAGCGGCCGGCACTACCTGTTCTTCTTTGGCAGCGCGCGCACGTAGGACGACTTGCCGTCCTTCTTCAGCTCGAACAGCCCGATTGCTGCCAGCAGATCACTGAGCTTGCCGTAGCCGTAGTTGCGCGGATCGAACGAGGCCTGGTTGCCGATCTGGCTGCCGACCGGCCCCAGGTGCGACCAGCCATCCTCGCCCTCGGCGGAGGACACCGCACGGCGCAACATCTTCACCAGCCGGGTGTCGCTGCGCATCTCCGCACCGCTCTTGCGCGGGCGTGCATCATCATTAGCGACGGGCTCGTTCGACGCCTGTTCGCTCGATGCCTGCTCCGCATCCGGCACGCTGGCATGGGTCTGGCCCAACGCTTCCAGATAGGTGAACTTCGAGCACGCGTTGACGAACGGTTCGGGCGTCTTCTTTTCGCCGAAGCCATACACCTTCACGCCATCGGTCAGCAGGCGCATCACCATCGGGGTGAAATCGGCATCGCTGGACACGATGGCGAACCCATCAAGGTTGCGCGCGTACAGCAGGTCCATGGCATCGATCACCATCGCCATGTCGGAGGCATTCTTGCCCTTGCTGTAGGCGAACTGCTGGATCGGGCGGATCGCGTATTCGTGCAGCACCGCTTCCCAGCCCTTCAGCCGCGGGCTCTTCCAGTTGCCATAGGCGCGGCGCACGTTGGCCACGCCGTAGCGGGCGACTTCGGCCAGGACCTCGTCGATCTTCGAGGCCGGCGCATTGTCGGCGTCGATCAACAGGGCGATGCGCTTTTCCGGTTCGCTCATGGATTCCTCGCGGGCGGTTGCCTGAACCCGAGTATCGCCGATCCACGCGGGCGCTGACGTGACAGGTGGCCGCCGTGCGAAGATGCCAGGCGCTTCCCCCAATGCCCCCACTGGAGTGAGTCGATGAGTCGCGAGCGCGTTCCCCACCTGGTCGTTGTCGGCGGCGGTTTTGCCGGCCTCTGGGCCACCCGTGCCCTGGCCCGCGAGCGCATACGCATCACCCTGGTCGACCGCCGCAACCATCACCTGTTCCAGCCACTGCTGTACCAGGTGGCCACTGCCGGCCTGTCCGCGCCGGACATCGCCGCGCCGCTGCGCCACATCCTCGGCCACCAGCGCAACGTGGAAGTACGCCTGGGCGAAGTGACCGCCATCGACAAGCAGGCCCGGCAGATCCGCATGGCCGATGGCAGCACGCTGGACTACGACAGCCTGCTGCTGGCCACCGGCGCCACCCACGCCTACTTCGGCAACGACCAGTGGGCCGATGATGCGCCCGGCCTGAAGACGCTGGACGATGCCATCGCGCTGCGCCGCAAGCTGCTGCTGGCATTCGAGCGCGCCGAGGCCGAACCGGACCCGGCGAAGAAGGCGGCATGGCTGAGCTTCGCGGTGGTCGGCGGCGGTCCCACCGGCGTCGAACTGGCCGGCACCCTGGCCGAGATCGCGCGGCATACGCTGCGCAACGAATTCCGCCACATCGACCCGGCCAGCGCCAAGGTGCGGCTGGTCGAGGCCGGCCCGCGCGTGCTGTCCTCGTTCCCGGAAGTGCTTTCGCTGAAGGCGCGCCGGCAGCTTGAAAAGCTGGGCGTGGAAGTGCTGACCGGTACCCCGGTGAGCGACATCGACAGCCAGGGCTTCAAGCTCGGTGACCAGTTCGTGCCGGCACGCACCGTGGTCTGGGCCGCCGGCGTGGCTGCTTCGCCGCTGGCGCGCACGCTGGACGTGCCGCTGGACCGCGCCGGCCGCGTGCAGGTGCAACCGGACCTGACCCTGCCCGACCACCCGGAGCTGTTCGTGGCCGGCGATCTGGCCGCACTGAACCAGGCCAACGGCAAGCCGGTGCCCGGCGTGGCGCCTGCCGCCAAGCAGATGGGCAAGTACGTGGCCGAGGTGATCCGCGCGCGGCTGCATGCCAAGGCGGCACCGGGGCCGTTCAAGTACGCCGACTACGGCAACCTGGCCACCATCGGCCGCATGGCCGCGATCGTGCACCTGGGCCGGCTGCAGCTGTCGGGCATCCTGGCCTGGTGGTTCTGGCTGGCCGCGCACGTGTTCTTCCTGATCGGCTTCCGCAACCGCATCGTGGTGCTGCTGAACTGGGCGGTCGCGTACTGGAGTTACCAGCGCAGCGCGCGCATCATCTTCGGTGATGACCAGGATGACCGGCGGCCGAAGCGCTAGGGCCGAAGACGGACACGGGTTCTCTGCCTGGGAGTAGATCCACGCCATGCGTGGATGAATGTCTGTGCAGGACGCATCGAGCTCAGCCACGCATGGCGTGGCTCTACTGCCTCATCGGGCCACCTGGCACCCGCCGTTTCGACCAGGTGCGGCAGAAGTCCTCCTTCCTTGCGGTATCGGCAATCTGCGCGGTACTCCAATGCCGGGTGATCCAGATCGTCAACGCGGTGCTGCTCAGATGCCAGCGCAGCATGCCGTGCCGAGGCTGTCGCCACAGATGGCGTCGGGCAATCCAGAAGGCCTCCCGCTCCACTTCCGGCACCTTCTTCTGCATCACGTCCTTGTCGAAGAACTGCGCGGCGAAGCGCCAGGGGTTCATCGGCTGGTATCCCGCCCGTGGTTCACTACTGCACGCAGCCACACCACTGGGCGCGCGGTCCGCCGGCTTCGGCCGGCCTTCCACCAGCGCCAGTCCGAGCAGGTACAGCAGGCCAGGCAGCAGCGCGATACCGGCGACCACTACGACGACGGAGATCAATGCCTTGCCAGCAGCGCGCATCGCGCTCACTTCGCCTTTGGTTTTGGATACCACAGTGCGTTGACGATGACCCAGCGCTGGTCGAAGCGCCCCATGTGGAAGTAGTCGACGAACCACGGGGTTTCCAGCCGCACCGAGGCCGCGTTGCCGGTCACGTCCAGCACCGTGCAGCGGCGGTCCCATTGATCCTTCGGCGTCTTCAACGCGCCCTGCTTCGTCAGCGAGACCAGCTCTTCCTTCGACATCCGGCGCAGGCCCAGGCGTTCATCGGGTGTATCGCCGAGGACCGCGCGCTTGGCCAGATCCGGATGCAGGGAGCGGGCGACGCGCTGCGGGTCGGCCTCCAGCTGGCCGTCGACGTAATCGTGGCAGGTAGCTTCGATGGCCGCGATGGTGGCCGGGTCTGCGGCGGGACTTGTTGATGCGGAGAGAGCGAACAGCAGGGCGATCGTGGACATCCGGGTCTCCAGGGCTGGGCGCGGGGCGATCATCGCATGGGCCGGGCAGCCCATCCACGCATGGCGTGGCTC
This sequence comes from Stenotrophomonas sp. S4, assembly GCF_054187805.2. NCBI lineage: Bacteria > Pseudomonadati > Pseudomonadota > Gammaproteobacteria > Lysobacterales > Lysobacteraceae > Stenotrophomonas > Stenotrophomonas sp. S4. The sequence goes on from NZ_CM196188.1 coordinate 4,229,198, forward strand.
TACTGGGACCGGCGATGTCGGCAGGCCGGAGCCGAGCGTGGGCGTGGATCTACAGAAGCGTCTCGGCTGGTGCCTGCAGCCAGGCCAGCTTGCGTTCGCGCGGCTGCTGCTTGAGTTGCCACTCGGCGCGTGAGGCGGCGGCCCGGTCCGGGTACTCGCGCACGGCCAGCACGCGCAGCGGTGGCCGTGCCCGGGTGTAGCGCGCGCCCTTGCCGGCCTGGTGGGCGGCGAAACGCGCCTCCACATCGGTGCTGATGCCGGCGTAATAGCTGCCATCGCGGCATTCGAGCAGGTACAGGAACCACGGGCGGAGGGACGGGGCCATGCCCGGATTATGCCGTGCTGCACTGCAGCGGATATACTGGCGCCCGAATGCAGGAGAGAGGCGCCGCGCTGGCGCCCGCCGAAGGCGCAGGCTCCCATGATCGCTCAGGCCGGTGGGGTGGAATCCCACCAACCATGCATTCGACTCGCCGAGCTGGAGAGAGGTCACCGGGCACGCCCGGGACGATCCGCCGAAGGGGCACGCGGCCCACGCCGCTGAACTCTCAGGCAAAAGGACAGCGGGAGCGGCACCGGTCATCGTCATCCCGTCATTGCGCAGGCAGTGGCGGTATACGCGCATGGCCGGCCCCACCGCGCCCGGAGCCTGCCCCATGCTGCTGTCCATCATCTACCTGATCGCCATTTCCGCCGAAGCCATGACCGGCGCGCTGTCCGCCGGCCGCCGCCGCATGGACCTGTTCGGCGTGGTCATGATCGCCTGCGTCACCGCCCTCGGCGGCGGCTCGCTGCGCGACATCCTGCTCGGCCATTACCCGCTGGGCTGGGTGAAGCATCCCGAGTACCTGGGCTTCACCGTATGCGCGGCGCTGATCGCCACCTGGGTCGCACGCTGGATGCACCACTTCCGCCGCACCTTCCTGGTGCTCGATGGCCTGGGCCTGATCGCCTTCACCCTGATCGGCTGCTCGATCGCGCGCGAGGCCGGCCATGCGATGCCGATCGTGCTGATCGCCGGCATGCTGACCGGCGCGTTCGGCGGCGTGCTGCGCGACATCCTCTGCAACGAGGTGCCGCTGATCTTCCAGAAGGAGCTGTACGCGATCATCGCGCTGCTGACCGGCGCGGCCTATCTGTTGCTGCTGCATTGGGGCGTGGCCGATGCCACTGCGATCCTGTGCTGCCTGGGCGGCGGCTTCGCGCTGCGCCTGCTGGCGATCCACTACCGCTGGGAAATGCCGAAGTTCGTGTACCACGACGAAGTGCATTGAGGTTCGCGTTCGCCGAGCATGGGGTTCCAGGCTTGGCGCGGATCTACTGCACCACCCCGGCGATGTACCTGGCGCTGTCGCTCATGCGCAGCGCCAGGCGCATCGCCGGTGCAGATGGGCCGGTCTCCAACTCCGGCCGGCCCTGATCGCGGCCGCACCCCCGCAGGCGCTGGCCGCCATCCACACACGTGCCGCACTCAAGCGGCTTCGGACACCTTCACGTCGCGACGGGCGCGCACGGCCGCAGCCAGTCGCTGCAACACCGTCACGGTGGTGTCCCAGTCGATGCAGCCATCGGTGATGCTCTGCCCGTAGACCAGCGGCTGGCCTTCCACCAGTTCCTGGCGGCCACCAACCAGATGGCTCTCGATCATCACACCAACGATGCGCTGTTCGCCGTCTTCCAACTGAACGGCGATGTCCTCGATCACCTTCGGCTGGTTTTCCGGATTCTTCAGGCTGTTGGCATGGCTGGCGTCGATCATCAGGCGCGTCGGCAGCCTGGCCTTGGCCAGCACCTGGCAGGCGTCGGCGACGCTGCCTGCGTCGTAGTTCGGCTGCTTGCCGCCGCGCAGGATCACATGGCAATCCGGATTGCCGGCGGTCGATACGATGGCGGTACCGCCCTGCTTGGTGACCGACAGGAAGTGGTGCGGATTGGACGCTGCACCCACCGCGTCGGCGGCGATCTTCACGTTGCCATCGGTGCCGTTCTTGAAGCCGACCGGGCACGACAGCCCCGACGCCAGCTCGCGATGCACCTGGCTTTCGGTGGTGCGTGCACCGATCGCGCCCCACGCCACCAGGTCGGCGATGTACTGCGGCGAGATCACGTCAAGGAACTCGACACCGGCTGGCAGGCCGAGCTTGTTGATGTCGCGCAGCAGGCCGCGGGCGATGCGCAGGCCCTTGTCGATCCTGAAGCTGCCATCCAGGTCCGGATCGTTGATCAGGCCCTTCCAGCCCACCGTGGTGCGCGGCTTCTCGAAGTACACGCGCATGACGATTTCCAGTTCGCCGGCCAGCGCGTCGCGCAGCGGCTTGAGGCGCTGGGCGTATTCGATGGCGGCCTTCGGGTCGTGGATCGAGCACGGGCCCACCACCACCGCAAGGCGATCGTCACGGCCATGCAGGATCTGGTGCAGGGCCGCGCGCGAGGCGCTGACGGTGTCGGAGGCTTCATCGTCACAGGGCAGCATCGCCAGCAGCTGGGCGGGCGGTGTCAGCGGTTCGATGGTGCGGATACGCAGGTCGTCGGTGTGCGGGGGCATTGCAGGAGATCTCCGGAACGTTGGGGGTCCCCAGCGTGGCGGCATGAAAAAAGCCGCCAGGTTCGCTGGCGGCTTTCGGGAATGCGTCTGAAGCTTTCTTCAGGGTGAGCGCAGTCCTTCCTCCGCCAGTGGCTTCGGAAAGTAATACCAGTAAAAGCGGGTAGCGGCTGCGTTCATGGGGTGTATTGATAGCACAGCTTTTGCGCAGTGCAAAATGTTTCATCCGCAACTGGGGACCCGGTTCAGCGAGGTGCGCGCCAGCGCTGCCTACCTGGCAGCAGCCACGCAGAGTCGCTCATTTGCCATGCACTTCCACGTCCAGCAGCAGGCCTTCGTGGATGTCGGCCCAGCGTTCCAGCACGCGATCCAGCTCCTGCCTGGCCTCGTCCAGCTGCTCGGGGTTGAGCAGGGAACGGGCGGTGTAGAGGTCGGAGACCAACCGCCGCAGGGCCGCTTCCGGGATGGCGACCGACGGCCCTTCCAGCCCCGGCAACTGCAATGCCGGGCTGTCGCCAAGCGGGCCGAACAGCGTGACCTGGAGCGTGCTCTGCATGATCAACTTCCCTGCGGATGGACATGGGCAATGCACTGTTTACCGCGTCCGGGTGACAGGCGCATGTGCCATGCTCGCTTGAATGGCCTGGGGTTGCCGGCCAGCGGCCGGCACTACCGAAGCGAGCGCATCGCGCGTTTGCGGATGTAGGCGTTGGCGGTGCTGTCGTGCTCGCGCTGCCAGCGCGCGCAGAGTTCGCGCAGCCACTGCGGCTTTGTCTTTCCGGCATCATTGAGCCAGTTGCCGACGGAATCCTGCACATAGCGTTCCGGGTCATCGGCCAGTGCTTCCAGCAGCGCCACTGCATGTTCCGGATGTTGCTTGAACAGGGCGATGTGCGTGGCCCAGACACCACGCGGGCGCAGTGCTTCGCAGGCGAAGCGGCGCAGGTACGGCGATGTTTCCTGTGTCCACGGTTGCAGGTACCCGAGCGCCTGCACCGGCGCGGAAACAATGTCCGTGCGTAGCGCCAGCCACGCCCATTCGCGCACTCCGAAGTGTGGGTCGTCGGCCAGCGTGCGCATCTGCTGCAGCTTCTCTGCCAACGTTGCGCGAGCATCGCTGCCGATCAGATAACAGGCCCAGCCGCGCACGGTATCGGAGCTGTGATGCTGCCAGAGTGCAGGCGCGCCCTGCCCCGCCCCGCGCAGCAACTGCGCGGCCAAGGCCATGCGCTGGGTGATGCCCTTGCCTGAGGCTTCGTGCATGCGGTGCAGCGCTTCGGGTTCAAGCGCAGGCGCTACCCCTTGCAACAGCTCGGCGAAATCCACTGCCAGGCATTCGGCCAGATGGGTAGCGGCGGCGTTGCCGCTGTTGAGTGCGCGCCGCCGTTCCGCTGGAATGGGCGTGCTCATGCTGCGGATTCCCGCCCGGCGTCCGTGTGCTGCCAGACCTTGTGCAGCAGCCGTGACAGCTGTTGCTGTTCATCCGCATCCAGGCCGTTGAACAGGCCGCCGATCCACTGTGTGTGCTGCTCGAACAGCGCTTCGGCCAGGCGCGCCCCCTTTGCGGTCAACACGATCTGCAGGCGGCGGCCATCCTCGGCATCGCTGCGACGCTGCAGCAGGCCTTCGCGTTGCATGCCGTCGAGCAGGCCGCTGATGGTGGCACGGGTCACGCCGGCACGCTCTGCCAGTTCATGGGGCGGCAGCGTGCCGCCCGCCCCGTGTAGCAGGAACAGCACGATGAAGCGGCCCTCGCTGAGCCCGTGCGGTGCAAGCCGGGCAGCGCAGTCGCGATCGATCGACGAGGCCAGCGAGAGCAGCTGGAAACACAGGCGCAGCTGCGCGACGTTGGCGTGGCCGCGTCGCTGCGCCTCATCCATCAGGGCATGGTGCTTGGCTTCGATCATGGCACCCCTCCAATATGATTAGCCGCCTAATCATATTATAAAAATAAGTCATCCATGAACTACACCGATTTTCAGGAGAACGTCCCCAGCAACAGGCGTGCGATCAGCCCGCCGCCCTCACGGTGCAGCAGCTGCAGTTCGCCTGCGTGCCGCCTGGCCACATTGGCGGCCACAGCCAACCCCAACCCGGCGCCACCGGTGGCGCGGCTGCGCGAGCTCTCGCTGCGCTGGAACGGTTGCAGCAGGCGTGCACGGTCGGCCTCGGCGATGCCCGGGCCGCGGTCCATCACATCCAGCTGCACCCTGTGGCCGGCCATGGCGAGCTGCAGCTCCACGGCCCCGGCGTAGCGCTCGGCGTTGTCGATGAGATTGTCGACCGCGCGCCGGATCAGCAGCGCATCGCCGTTCCAGCGCAGCGTGTCCGGCCCCTGGATGGAGATGCCGGCTCCGCGCAGCAGCGCCGCCTGCACGCACTCCTCCAGCAGCGCAGCCAGATCCAGCGAGTGCATCTGCAACGGCTGCAGTTCACCACGTGCGTAGTCGAGCACCTGCTCGATCATCGTATCCATGCGTTCGATGTCCGCCACCATCCGTGCCGCCTGTGGCGCAGGCGCAAACTCGGCGCGTAGGCGCAGGCCGGTCAACGGCGTGCGCAGATCATGCGCCACTGCGGCCAGCATGTGGGTCATGTCCTGTGCCTGCGCATGCAGGCGATCGCGACCGGTGCTGATCGCAGCGGCCAGCATCTGTACCTCGCGTGGGCCGTCATCCGGCAAGGGCGCTGCGGCCTGCAGGTCCACCCGTGCGCTGGCTTCGGCCAGGCGGTGCAGCGGGCGTCCCAGCCGGATCGATGCCCACGCCGCCAGCGGCGCCAGCAGGACCGCACCACCCAGCAGCGCAAGCACCACCTGGCGGCGCCAGGCCGCCAGATCGCTGTGATCGCTGCCGACCACCTGCCAACGGCCATCGGCCTGGCGTACGCCCAGTTCAAACGGCGGCCATTGCATGGCGGTCAGTACCGCCGCCTGCGCCTTCAGTACACCGGCCCGCGCCGTGGCATCGAGCACGGTACCCCCCTCGATGACCTGCACGTCCGGCGCCTTGCCCTGCCCACTCCAGACCAGGCGTACCTCCTTCGCCGGCAAACCCATCTGCAGCGCCGCCAACTGGGTGAGCCAGTCGCTGGCGCTGCCCTGTGGTGGTGCGTCCTGTGTCGCCAGATGCAGGCCCAATGGCGCTGCGGCCTGTTCGCCGCGCAGCACCTGCACGGCCTGGTCCAACCGCATCGGCGGAGGCGCGGGCCGGGGCATCCAGCCAACCACGGCCACGCTGACCAATGTCGCCAGCAGCAGGCTGGCCAGGGCCAGCATCGCGATCCAGCGCGCGGTCGGCCACCGGCTGCTCACAACACCTGTACCTCGGCGTCGAAGCGGTAGCCTTCACCGCGCAAGGTCTGCACCAGGGCTTCAGCACCGGGTGAGGCCTGCCCCAGCTTGCGTCGCAGCCGACTGATCGCCAGGTCGACCGCACGATCGACGCTGTCGGTGGGTTCACCGCGGCTCAGCTGCAGCAGCTGCTCACGCCCCAGCACCCGCCCGGGACGTTCGGCCAGCGCCAGCAGCAGGCTGAACTCACCGCGGCTGAGCATCAGTTCGTTTCCGTCCGGCGCGAACAGGCGACGTTGATCAGGCAGCAGCCGCCAACCGGCAAAGCGCAGTTCGCTGGCCACCTGCGCGCGCAGCTTGTGCTGGCGGCGCAGCAGCGCGCGTACCCGTGCCAGCAGCTCCCGCGGATCGAACGGCTTGGCCAGGTAGTCGTCCGCACCCATCTCCAGTCCGATCACCCGATCCGGCGCGCTGCCCATCGCCGACAGCATCAGGATCGGGATGGCGCGTGCCTGCAGCCGGCGGCAGACCGAAAGCCCGTCCTCGCCGGGCATCATCCAGTCAAGGATGATCAGGTCGGGCCGTTCGCTCTGCAGCACCATGTCGAGCGCCGTCGCGTCCGCGGCCACCCGCACCTGGTAGCCATGCAGCAACAGGCAATCGGCGATGGCATCGCGGATGCTGGCGTCGTCATCGACAACGATGACACGGGCGGGAGTCGTCATGCGGGCAGTATCGGGCCGGTCTGTATCAGGACGGTATCAACAGCGATATTCCCGCGATACGCCGCTGCGCGCCAATGGGCGCCCATGATCACTGCGGAGATTTCCCTTGCGCCTCATCCTCCTGTCCCTGCTTGCTGCGCCGCTGCTTGCGTTGGCGTCCGATGCCCCCGAACACGTGCTGCCAATGTGGATGCAGGGTGGTCATCCGGCGGTGGCCGTCCTGCTGGACGGACGCGCCGAACCGCTGCGCTTCGTGGTCGACAGTGCCGCCGGGGCAACGCTGGTCGATGCCCGTGTGGCGAGGCGCTATGGCCTGGAGGATGCGGATGCGGCGGTATCGCACGCCCAGGGCGCAAGTGCGAAGGCGGCCCGGTTGCAGCGCACGCGCAGCACGTCCTGGCAGCTGGGCAGCTGGCAGCTGCAGGCCCGTGGCATGCAGGTCGACCTGTCCTCCCTGGCCAAGGACGATGATCCGGCCATCGACGGTTTGATCGGCAATGACCTGACCGGACGCTGGGACACGCGCTGGGACTTCGGCGGCAATCGCCTGGCGCTATGGACGCCTGGCCGATTGAACCTGGAAGGACCGGGTTGCCAGCCCAATGCGCTGCCCGAGCGCACTGCCAGCCTGCGCCAGTTCGGCTTCATCACACTGGCACTGGGCACGCCGGGTGTGGAGGCCATTGCCGTGGTCGACACCGGCGCGGCGCAGACTGTTCTCAACGCTGAAGCGGCCCGCGCACTGGGGTTGCGCACCGACGGCAGCGACGCACGGGTAAGCATGCGCGAAAAGGGCACCGAGGGGCTGGGCGGCGGCGCGCAGGCCACCTGGCTGTACACCCTGCCCGGGATGACCGGCAGCGGCTGGAAGCACCCGTCGATGGAGGTCCGCATCAGCGAACTACCGGTGTTCAAGGCGATCGGCCTGGAGGCGCGGCCGGCGCTGATCCTCGGTGCCGATGCAATGCGCGGAGGCCAGGTGGACTTCGGTGCCGGCGCGGCCCGGATCTGCCTGCGCCGGCCGCAGGCCAGCTGACATCTGGCAATGACGCCAGCGGCAGCCTGGCGTAGCATCGCCGTGCGCCCCACCAGGAGTTCCACGCATGTGCCGTGCCACCCTGATGTTGCTGACGCTGCTCCCGCTGGCGGTACTGGCCGCGCCGCCACCCGTGCCCACGCCGGCTCGCATCGATGCCGAAGCACAGCGGCTGATGCAGGCGGCCCATGCGCGCGGGATGGCGCTGGCGGTGATCGACGACGGCAAGGTGGTGCACGTGGCCGCCTACGGTGAACGCAACGCCGCGGGCGAGCCGCTGCGCACCGACACTGTGATGTACGCCGCATCGCTGACCAAGATGGCGTTCGGGTACCTGGTCGCACAACTGGTGCAGGACGCGCGTATCGATCTGGACGCCAGCATTGCTACCGCCCTGGACAAACCGCTGCCGGACTATCCACCGGAACCGAAGAAGTACGCCGACTACAGCGTGCTGGCCAGCGATGCCCGCTGGCGCCAGCTCACGCCACGCCTGCTGCTCAACCACGCCAGCGGCTTTGCCAATTTCGGCTTTCTCGAACCGGATGGCCGGTTGAAGTTCCACTTCGAGCCCGGCAGCCGCTACGCCTATTCCGGTGAGGGCCTGATCCTGCTGCAGTTCGTGATCGAACGCGGGCGACTGGGCGAGGATGTGGGTGCGTTGATGCAGCAGTGCGTGTTCGATCGCTTCGGCATGGCGCGCACCAGCATGGTGTGGCGCGCGGATTTCGCCGGCAACCTGGCCGATGGCTGGACGGCCGAAGGCAATTCAGAGCCGCACGATGAACGCAGCCGTGTGCGGGCGGCGGGGTCGATGGATACCACCATCACCGACATGGCCCACTTCGCCGCCGGCTATGTGCGCGGCGATGGGCTGTCCCCGGCAATGCGCAGGGAGCTGGTGCGGCCACAGCTACCGATCACCACCGCCAGCCAGTTCCCAACACTGCAGCCGGAGCTGCCCGTTGCGCAGCAGCACAGGGATCTGGCCGCGGGCCTGGGCGTAGTGACCTTCCGTGGTCCCCAGGGTGCAGGCTTCTACAAGGGCGGCCACGACGATGCGGTCGGCAACACCCTGGTGTGCATCGAGCGGCACAAACGCTGCGTGGTGATCCTGGGCAACGATGTACGGGCGGAGGCTACGTTCCCGGCACTGGTGGCGTTCGTGCTGGGCGATACCGGCGTGCCATGGCAGTGGGAGTACGGCGTGGCGAAGGCATTCGTCGAATGAGGGCGCGTTGACGCCTGCATGGCAAGTGCGGCTGGACGGGTGCATCCACGCATGGCGCGGATCTACCAGCGAAACCGTGCACCTGTAGATCCACGCCATGCGTGGATGCCTGCCCCGCTCAGCGCGCCTGTTCGAAGAACATCAGGTACACCAGCCGGCCATTCTCCAGGCAGTCGCCGAACGCGGGCCCGGCGGTGTGCCAGAACCAGGGGCGCAGCAGCACCAGCCGGTTGAAGCGCATCGGGATGCGCATGGTCATTTCCCACTGGCTGTCGTCGTTGCTGTCGCGCTCGATGATGTCGCGATGCATGTCGCCGCCGTTGGCATAGCCTAATGCGGCCAGCTCCGCTGCATCCAGGGCCATGCGCTCGGTGCCGGTGCGGCGGTGGCGGAAGAACTCGGTGCCGCCCTCGCAGTGCTCCGGTGCACTCAGGTAGAGGATGCCCGACCAGTGCGAGTGGTCGGCGTGCACCTTGGCGCGGCCGGTATCACCGGCCAGGGTGATCCGGAACTTGCCGTGCGACTGCAGCGGGTTGACCGGCCGCAGCGGTTCGTTGACCAGCCGCGAGACCGCGCCGGACAGTCCATCCAGATCCAGCCGCTGCTGCGAATTGCGGCCGGGAAACGCGCCCTCCTGCACGGGATAGGTCAGGCCCAGCGCCGCCTGGCGCAACCCCTGCGCATCGGCAGGAGAAAGGAAGTCGTCAACGATGATGAACGAGGTAGGCATGGCCACCGAGCGTAGCGATGCGCTGCGGCGGCAGCAACCGGGCAACGAAAAACCCCGCCTCGCGGCGGGGTTCTTCCTTGCATCGGGAAGGCGTGCCGACCAGGGTCGGCAACGACCGCCGGGGACGTGGACTTAGAAGTCCATGCCGCCCATGCCACCCATGCCGCCCATGCCACCGGCGCCACCCATGGCCGGCTCGTCCTTCTTCGGAGCTTCGGCAACCATGGCTTCGGTGGTGATCATCAGGCCAGCAATCGAAGCGGCGTTCTGCAGCGCCGAACGGGTCACCTTGGTCGGGTCCAGGATGCCGAACTGCAGCATGTCGCCGAACTCGCCGGTGGCGGCGTTGTAGCCGAAGCTGCCGGTGCCTTCCTTGACCTTGTTGATGATGACCGACGGCTCTTCGCCGGCGTTGGCCACGATTTCGCGCAGCGGGGCTTCCATCGCGCGCAGGGCGATCTGGATGCCGTGGTTCTGGTCTTCGTTGGCACCCTTCAGGCCGGCCAGTGCGGTGACCGCACGGACCAGGGCCACGCCGCCGCCCGGGACCACGCCTTCTTCAACGGCTGCACGGGTGGCGTGCAGGGCGTCGTCGACGCGATCCTTCTTTTCCTTCATTTCGATTTCGGTCGACGCGCCGACCTTGATCACGGCAACGCCGCCGGCCAGCTTGGCCACGCGTTCCTGCAGCTTCTCGCGGTCGTAATCCGAGGAGGTGTCCTGGATCTGGGTCTTGATCTGGCCGACGCGTGCATCGACGGCAGCCTTGTCACCCACGCCATCGATGATGGTGGTGTTTTCCTTGGAAACCTGCACCTTCTTGGCGCGGCCCAGGTCCTTGATGGTGGCCTTTTCCAGCGACAGGCCGACTTCTTCGGAGATCACGGTGCCGCCGGTCAGCACGGCCATGTCTTCCAGCATCGCCTTGCGACGGTCGCCGAAGCCCGGAGCCTTGACGGCCACGACCTTGACGATGCCACGGATGGTGTTGACCACCAGGGTCGCCAGCGCTTCGCCTTCAACTTCTTCGGCCACGATCAGCAGCGGCTTGCCGGCCTTGGCGACGCCTTCCAGCACCGGCAGCAGGTCACGGACGTTGGAGATCTTCTTGTCGTGCAGCAGGATGAACGGGTCATCCAGATCAGCGGTCTGCGACTGCTGGTTGTTGATGAAGTACGGGGACAGGTAGCCGCGGTCGAACTGCATGCCCTTGACCACGTCCAGCTCGTTGTCCAGGCCCGAGCCTTCTTCAACGGTGATCACGCCTTCCTTGCCGACTTCCTTCATCGCGTCGGCGATGATCTGGCCGATCGACTCGTCCGAGTTGGCCGAGATGGTACCGACCTGGGCAATCGCCTTGTCGTCGGCGGTCGGCTTGGAGATGGTCTTCAGTTCGGCAACGGCGGCCACGACGGCCTTGTCGATACCACGCTTCAGGTCCATCGGGTTCATGCCGGCGGCAACCGCCTTGGCACCTTCGCGGATCAGGGCCTGGGCCAGCACGGTGGCGGTGGTGGTGCCGTCGCCCGCGTCATCGTTGGTGCGCGAAGCAACTTCCTTCACCATCTGCGCGCCCATGTTCTCGAACTTGTCAGCCAGTTCGATTTCCTTGGCGACGGAGACGCCGTCCTTGGTGATGGTCGGCGCGCCGAAGCTCTTTTCCAGCACGACGTTGCGGCCCTTCGGGCCCAGGGTGGCCTTGACGGCATTGGCGAGAACGTTGACGCCGCGCACCATGCGCGAACGGGCGTCTTCACCGAAACGAATATCCTTGGCAGCCATTGCATTTACCTCATTGGTAGCGCCGGACGAGGCCCGGCGGCTGGGATTTGGGGATCAGGTTGAAACAGGTCGCGCCGGGGCTCAGCCGATGACGGCGAGCACGTCGTCTTCGCGCAGGACCTTGTACTCGACGCCTTCGCTCTTGTACGAGCTGCCGGCGTACTGGCCGTAGATGACCTTGTCGCCGACCTTCAGCGACGGAGCGCGCACGCTGCCGTTGTCCAGCGGCTTGCCCGGGCCGACGGCCACGACTTCACCCTTGGTGGACTTTTCCTTGGCCGAATCCGGAATGACGATGCCACCGGCGGAGATTTCGTCGGCTTCGATCGGCTTGACCACAACGCGGTCGTGCAGCGGCTTGATGCTCATGAGAGACCTCTTAAGTTATTGATTGGTCTGAAAAAGTCTGGCGATGTTAGCACTCACCCCAGGTGACTGCCAGCATTGCTCGCGAAAAAGCCCGATGAATCGGGAGCAGGACAGAGATGGAGCTGCGCCCGGACCTTTCAAGGCCGGGCGAGGAAAAATTTTCGCCGCCCCGGGATGCGCGGATTCCCGCCCTGCGTGAAGGCATTCAGGCCGGTGCAACGCGACAACCCCGTGCCCAAAACCCTCGACATTTGGTGACCCGCGTCGCACTGTCAGATATCTGACGTTCATTTACGACAAAGTGTCACTGGATCGGCCTTAGGCTCGGCCGCGCATTCCCAATCACAAGGAGTAGTCGATGCGATTGCTGTCCCCGCTTGCCGCCGCCTGCCTGCTGGCCCTGGCCGCCGCGCCGGCCCAGGCCGAGGTCTTCATCAATGAACTGCACTACGACGACAGCACCGCCGCCGGTGACGTCGGCGAAGCGATCGAGGTCGTGGCCACCGCCGGTGAGGACCTGTCCGGCTACCGCCTGTACCTGTACAACGGCGCCAACGCCTCGGCCGCCGTGGTGTACGACAACAAGCCGGTGCCGGCTGGCAGCGCCGCCGGCTGCGGCAGCGCCACGATCGCCGTGGTCAACTACCCGACCAACGGCATCCAGAACGGCCCCAACGACGGCATCGCCCTGGTCGATGCCAGCGGCAAGGTGGTCCAGTTCCTCAGCTACGAGGGCGCCATCACCGCCTCCGGCGGCCCTGCCGCCGGCATGACCAGCCAGAACATCCCGGTGGCCGAGACCAACAGCACGGCGCCGGGCACCTCGCTGCAGCTGACCGGCAGCGGCAGCCAGTACGCCCACTTCACTTGGGCCGAGTCGGCCAAGCAGACGTTTGGCAGCTGCAACAACGGCCAGACCTTCAGCGGCGGTGGCACCCCGGGCCCGAACACGCCGCCGTCGGTCTCCACCACCACCCCGGCGCAGGGCAGCAGCACCTTCCCGGCCGCCGCCGACCTGGAAGTGGTGTTCAGCGAGACGGTGAACCTGGCCAGTGGCGCCTTCGCCCTGAGCTGCGGCACCTCCGGCAGCGTGCCGCTGACTTTCCCGGCCAGCGGCCGCAGCGTGAAGCTGTCCACCAACACCGCGCTGGTGGCCGGTGAAGCCTGCCGCTTCGATATCCGTGCCGCGCGCATCACCGACCTGCAGGGCGCGCACCCGGCCGCCGACAGCCGCATCGCCTTCACCGTGGCCAGCACCGGCGGCAATCCGGACCCGGGCAACCCGGGCGTGCCGGCCGGCTACTACTCCAAGGTCAACACCAGCAGCCCCAGCCAGCTGCGCTGCTCGCTGCACGCCACCATCAAGGGCCACACCGCCTATCCGTACAGTGGCTCGGGCACCAGTACCTGGACCATCCTGGAAATCGCCGACGAGGATCCGAACAATTCCGGCAGGATCCTGGATGCGTATCGCAACCACAGCTACGCCAAGGTGACCGATCGCGCCGGCAGCGGCAGTGGCCTGAAGTACAACCGCGAGCACACCTGGCCGAACTCGCTGGGCTTTGCCAGCACCACCGGCGACAAGGGCCTGCCCTACGCGCCGTACACCGACACCCACATGCTGTACCTGACCGACGCGCAGTGGAACGCCGACCGTGGCAACAAGCCGTTCGGCAAGTGCGACGCCAATTGCGGCGAGCGCGCCACCGAGGCCAACAACGGCCAGGGCGGCGGCAGCGGTGGCTATCCCGGCAACTCCAACTGGGTGCGCACGCCGGACGGCAACACCGGCACCTTCGAGGTGTGGGGCAAGCGCAAGGGCGACATGGCGCGTGCGGTGATGTACATGGCGATCCGCTACGAGGGTGGCAAGGATGCGGCCACCGGCCAGTCCGAGCCGGATCTGGAGCTGACCGACGACCGCAGCAAGATCGTCAAGACCAGCAGTTCGCCCGCCTACATGGGCCTGCTGTCGACGCTGATCGACTGGCACCTGTCCGATCCGCCGGATGATGCCGAGCGTGCGCGCAATGACGTGGTCTACAGCTTCCAGGGCAACCGCAACCCGTTCATCGACCACCCCGAGTGGGCAACCCCGGCCCTGTTCACCTCGGCCAAGCCGGCCACCTGCCAGCTGGCCAACTGATCACGCAACGCAGCGGTCCACTGCCGCCGCCGGGCCCTGACCCGGCGGCGGCCCTATACTCGACGGTCATGTCGACCGTCGATCCCGTCCTGCTGCTGTTGACCACCTGCCCGGACCGGGCCAGTGCCGAGCGCATCGCGCACGCGCTGGTCGGCGAGCGCCTGGCGGCGTGCGTAACCCGCCTCGATGGCGCGCAGTCGACCTACCGCTGGCAGGGCGAGGTGACCACCGACGCCGAACTGCAGCTGCTGGTGAAAACCACCGCGAGCCGCGTCGATGACGCGATTGCCCGGATCGTCGCACTGCATCCGTATGAACTCCCGGAGTGCATCGCGGTCGAAACCCGGGCCGGCCTGCCGGCGTATCTGGACTGGATCCGGGCACAGACCCGGGAGGACACTGATTGAAGACTCTGTTTGCGCGCGGCGCCGCCTTGTGCGCCCTGTTGTGGCTCTCGCTGCCGGCCTTCGCGCTGGATGAGAAGGACCTGCTGCCGGTGGACCAGGCGTTCGCGCTGACCGCCAGTGCCCCCGAACGGGGCCAGGTGCAACTGCAGTTCAAGATCGCACCGGGCTATTACCTGTATCGCCACCGCACCAGCGTCAAGGCCGACCCGGCCTTCAATGCCGGCGCGCTGCAGATGCCCAAGGGCGACAGGCATCACGACGATTTCTTCGGCGAGGTCGAGACCTATCGCGAGCGCCTGCAGGCCACCCTGCCCGGCACGCCGACCGACGCCGCCGGCACCATCAGCCTGGAAGTGCGTTACCAGGGCTGCGCCGATGCCGGTGTCTGCTACCCGCCGCAGAAGCGCGTGGTGCAGGTCACCCTGCCGGGCGCCGGTGCGGCGGCCGCGGTGCCTGCCGCGCGTGCCGGTGCGGCAAGCCCGTTCAACAACCCGCTGGCCGGTGCCGGCAACAGCGGTGGCCTGCGCCTGCCGGGCGCGGCCAACAACAGCCAGGCCCTGCCGCTGCCGTCGGAACAGGCGTTCGGCTTCGATGCCATCGCCAGTGACGGCAACACCCTGCTGCTGCGCTTCAGCCCAGCGCCAGGCTATTACCTGTATCGCGACCGCACTTCGCTGAAGCTGGAAGGCAGCGCAGGCGTGCTGGCCGACAAGCCGCGCTGGCCGGCCGCGCAATCGCATCGCGACGAGCACTTCGGCGATGTCTCGGTCTATTTCAACCAGGTGGAAGTGCCGCTGCCGCTGCGCCGCACTGTCACTGATGCAGTCGACAGCACCCTGGTGGTGACCTTCCAGGGCTGCCAGACCGATGGCATCTGCTACCCGCCGATGACCCGCCGGGTGAAGCTGTCGATTCCGGCGGGCAAGCTCTCCGCCAGCACTGACCAGGCGCCAGCGCGCAATGAGGTGATCAGCCCGCTGCGCGCCGCCGGCGCGCCACGTGAATCCGCCAACGGCGCACCGCTGCGCCTGCTGCCGACCGTGCCCAACGACGGCAGCGCCGCTCCCGCCGCCAGTGGCAGTGAGGGCGCACGCAATGAGTTCGCCGCCGACGCGCGCGATGGCAACGCCCTGCGCACGCGGCCACCGGTGACCACGCCGAATCCGGACCGCTCGTTCGTCTGGGTACTGCTGCTGGCGCTGGCCGGTGGCCTGGTGCTGAATCTGATGCCCTGCGTGCTGCCGATCCTCTCGCTGAAGGTGCTGAGCCTGGCGCAGAGTGGCGAAAGCCCCGAGCGTGCGCGCAGCCATGCCCTCTGGTACACGCTGGGCGTGCTGGTCGCCTTCGCGGTGATCGGCGCGCTGATGGTGGGCCTGCGCGCGATCGGCAACGCGGTCGGCATCGGCTTCCAGCTGCAGCACCCGGGCGTGGTGGCGGCGCTGGCGTACATCATGTTCGCGGTGGGCCTGAGCCTGTCGGGCGTGTTCACCCTCGGCGGTGGCATCGGCAACCTCGGCCAGTCGCTGGCCAGCCGCAGCGGCCCGGCCGGTGATTTCTTCACCGGTGCGCTGGCCTGCCTGGTCGGCAGCGCCTGTGTCGGCCCGTTCATGGGCGGGGCGATTGCCTATGCCTTCATCGCCCCGCCGTTGAAGGCGATGACCGTGTTCCTGTTCCTCGGCCTGGGCCTGGCGCTGCCGTTCCTGCTGATCGGCTTCGTGCCGGCGCTGGCACGCCGCCTGCCCAAGCCCGGCCCGTGGATGGAAACGCTCAAGCACGTGCTGGCCTTCCCGATGTATGCCACCGCGCTGTGGCTGCTGTGGGTGCTGGGCAAGCAGCGCGGCGTGGACGGCATGGCGCTGGTGCTGGGTGGCCTGCTGCTGTTCGCCTTCGGCCTGTGGCTGTTCGAGCGCAACCGCTGGACCGGCTCGCGCGCGGTGACCCTGCTCGGCGTGTTGCTGGCGATCGGTGCACTGGTTCCCGCCTGGGGCGTCACCCAGCTGGCACCGCCGGCACGGGCCGCACAGGCGGCCAGCGAGAACGTGGTCGAGTATTCGCCGCAGTTGCTGGACCGCCTGCGCGCCGACAACCGCGTGGTGTTCGTCAACATGACCGCCGACTGGTGCGTGAGCTGCAAGGCCAATGAACGCGCCGTGCTGTCGCGGCCGGAGTTCAAGGAACTGCTCAAGCGCACCAATGCGGTGTACATGCGTGGTGACTACACCAATGTCGACCCGCAGATCACCACGTTCCTGGAAGAACACAAGGCCGTGGGCGTGCCGCTGTACGTGGTGTACGGCCCCGGCGCGCCACCGACCGTGCTGCCGACCCTGCTGACCCAGGCGGTGGTCGAGGAAGCACTGCTGCGCACCGCACGATGAAGTGGCAACGGCCAGCGCTGCTGTGGACAGCGGTGCTGGCCGCCGGCCTCGGCCTGTGGGCCGGGCATCGATTGTCACCTGGCCCGTCTGCACCGGCCGCGCCAGCGACGGCCGTGACCCCCACGCTGCAGGTAGGTGATCCCTTGCCGGCGCTGACGCTGCCGGACCTGGCGGGACAGCCGCTGGACCTGCGCGCTCGCTTCGCCGGTCGCCCGCTGCTGATCAACGTCTGGGCCAGCTGGTGTGCGCCCTGTGTGGAAGAGATGCCCGAACTGGCGCGCTTCGCCGATGCCCAGGGCGACAACGGCGTGCAGGTGCTGGGCATTGCGCTGGATACCCCGGACGACGTGCGCGCTTTCCTGCTGCGGGTGCCGGTGGACTACCCGATCGTGGTCGAGACGCCGGGGCCACGCGATGCCAGCGTGCAGTTGGGCAATACGCAGGGCCTGCTGCCCTACAGCGTGCTGTTCGATGCACAGGGGCGGCTGGTGAAGGCAAAGCTGGGGCCGTTCGAGCACGGTGAGATCGACGGCTGGGTGAAGTGAGGGTCCGGCAGGGTTGCACCCTGCACCTGCAGAGGCCTTCAAGCCACGGCAACAGCCAAAGCCAAAGCCAATGCGGCTCCGGATTGCTGATGGCCTGGCGGGGCGGTGTGGCTGGGCAGGACACGCCGTAAACCCATCCATGGGGGCTCGATGGCGCCATCCATGGCGCCAACGGTCCTGACCACCCACACCGCCCCGCCTCTGACAGACTCCCGCAGCTGTTGGTAGGTGTCGACCTTGGTCGACACATCTGTCAGATATCGAAATAAATCCGGGGTCAGATCCGTTTTCCTGCGGAAAACGGATCTGACCCCACTGCCGTTCCACCAGATCGCGGAAATCTGTCCATGGTGGAGTGGCAACCTGCTGTTGCTGTTGCCGGCCAGCGGCCGGCCACTACCGCAGGTGCCGGGCGCCGCCCGGCCGATCCCTCCGCTTGACCGCAGGCAGGGCGCCACGGAGAATTCCGCGACTAATTCTCATTTGCTGTTGCGCAGGATGCGGGCGGCAGCCTCCCGGGCCCCTCTCCTTCGATGTTCAAGAACGTCCTGTTCCAACTGCATTGGCTGCTGGGCATCACCGCCGGTGCCGTCCTGGCCGTGATGGGCCTCAGCGGCGCCGTGCTGTCCTTCGAGGACGAGCTGCTGCGCGCGGCCAATCCCGGCTTCGCCGAAATCGCCGAGCACCATGCGGACGGCCAGCATCCCCTCGCACTCAGTGAACTGGTGCCGTTGCTGCAGGCCGGCAGCGAGCGGCCCCTGCAACGCCTGCGCGTGGACGCCACGGGACAGCGGCCGTCGGTTGCGCGATTTGCCGGCGGCAAGGACCACTGGGTGTACTTCGATCCGTACAGCGGCGAGCGCTTCAGCGCCCTGCGCGGGCAGGCGTTCTTCGACTTCGTCGAAGACCTGCATCGCCACCTCGCCGCCGGTGAGCGCGGCAAGTGGATCACCGGCAGCTGTGCGATCGCGCTGCTGTTCTTCACCCTGTCCGGCCTTTACCTGCGCTGGCCACGCCGCTGGTGGCACTGGCGCAGCTGGCTGGCGGTGGAGTGGACGCGCAGCGGCCGTGGCTTCCTGTGGAGCCTGCACTCGGTGATCGGCACCTGGGTGCTGCTGATCTACCTGATGAGTGCACTGACCGGCCTGTGGTGGTCGTTCGACTGGTACCGCAACGCGGCCAACACGCTGCTGGGCGTGGCGCCGGCGGCAAAGCACAAGGTGGCCGCCGACGCTGCACTGGACCTGGATCGCATCGAGGCCACGCTGTACGCGCTGCCCGGCGTGCGCACCGGCTTCATCGACCTGCGCCTTCCGGAGAAGCCGGGGCAGGCGCTGAACGTGCGGGTGATGGCCGGTGATCCGTCGCAGCGCGGTGGCCACCACGATCGTGCACATGACCTGCTGCAGCTCGATCCGGCCAGCGGTGCGGTTCTCGATGCCCGCCCGTACGCACGCCAGGGCGCGGGCGGACAGCTGGCCACCAGCGTGTTCGCGCTGCATTCTGGCAGCTACTTCGGTGTGCCCGGGCGCGTGGTGGTGATGCTCAGCAGCCTGGGCATGAGCCTGTTCTTCATCACCGGCTGGATGCTGTACCTGGACCGCCGCCGCAGCCAGCGTGCAGCGCGAGGGCTGCGCCGGTCGCTGCCGACAACGACCACCGATGGCGGTGGTTTGCCGTGGCTGGTGGTGCATGCCAGCCAGAGCGGACTGGGCGAACAACTGGCGTGGCGTGCGGCCGCGCAGCTGCAGGCGTCCGGTCATGCGGTGCAGGTACTGCCGCTGGCCCGCGTCGATGCCGCGAGGCTGCAGGCCACCTCCCAGGCCCTGCTCGTGCTGAGCACCTTCGGCGACGGCGAGCCACCGGATGCAGCGCGCCGCGCGGTACGGCTGCTGCTCGCGCAACGTCTGGACCTGTCGCGCCTGCAGTTCGGCCTGCTCGCGCTGGGTGACCGCCAGTACCCGCATTACTGCGGCTTCGGCCGCCAGTTCGATGGCTGGCTGATCGACAACGGCGCGCGTCCGCTGTTCGAGCGCATCGATGTCGATGCCGCTTCGGTGCCGGCGCTGCGCCAGTGGCAGCAGCAGCTGGGTGCGCTGACCGGCATCCCCACCGATGACAGCGTGCTGCCTGCGGCGACGCAGATGCATGAGTGGCGGCTGCTCGGCCGCGACCGCCTCAACCCGGGCAGCATCGGCGGAGCCATCTGGCGTATCCGTCTTGCCACACCGGCCGACATGCAGTGGCAGGCGGGTGACATCCTGCACATCGCGCCCCGCCACAACGCGCGGCATGCCGGTGCCGTGTTGAAGGCACATGGGCTGGACCCGCTGCAGCCACTACTGGTCGACGGCCATCCGCGCACGCTGCTGGCGCTGGCCAGCGAACGCGAGCTGCCCGAGGCCGATGCTGCGCTGGCGGTGCAGGATGCCTGCCTGTGGCTGGCCGGGCTGCCGCTGCTGCCCAGCCGCGAGTATTCGGTCGCCTCCTGCACGGATGATGGCGTGGTGGAGCTGGTGGTGCGGCTGGTGCATGACGCCTCCGGTCGAGCCGGGCTGGGCTCGGGCTGGCTGTCGTTGCATGCGCCGATCGGTGCCAGCATCGTTGCCCGTGTGCATCGCAACCCCGGTTTCCATCGTGTCAGTGGCGCCCCGATGGTGCTGATCGGCAACGGCACCGGCATCGCTGGGCTGCGCAGCCTGTTGCGCGAAGCCGCCCACGCAGGCGAGCACGGGCACTGGCTGCTGTTCGGTGAGCGCCAGCGCGCACACGACTTCCTGTTCGCCGACGAGATCGAGGCCTGGCGGGCCCAGGGCCATCTCACGCGGGTGGACCTGGCGTTCTCACGCGATGGCAAGGGTAGTTACGTGCAGGATTACCTGCGGGCGGCCACCGATGCGCTGCGCGAGTGGATGCAGCGCGGTGCGGTGATCCATGTCTGCGGCTCGCTGCAGGGCATGGCCGAAGGCGTGGACCAGGTGCTGCGTACCGCGCTGGGTGATGAAGTGGTGGAAACGCTGCTGGAAAACGGGCGCTACCGCCGCGACGTGTATTGAGCCACAAGGGTGGTGCCGGCCAGCGGCCGGCACTACCGGGGCAGCTTCAGGCCGCCGCACGCGCCTGCGGTATCGACTGCAGACGGAACGCGCCCACTGCTTCGGCCAGGGCATGTACCTGCGCCTGCATCTGCGCAGTCGAGGCACCGGCCTCTTCCACCAGGCTGGCGTTGCGCTGGGTGCTGGCTTCCATCTGCACGATGGTCTGGTTCACCTGGGCGATGCCGGCATGCTGGTCCTGCGACGCACTGCGGATGCCAGCCAGCAGGTCGGCCAGCTGCTGCACGCTGCCGACGATCTCGCCCATCGTGGTGCCGGCCTGCTCGGCCTGCCGGTTGCCCTGCCCGACGCGCGCCACCGAATCCTCGATCAGGCCCTTGATCTGCTTGGCCGCCTCGGCACTGCGCTGCGCCAGCAGGCGTACTTCGGCAGCCACCACGGCGAAGCTGCGGCCCTGCTCGCCGGCGCGCGCCGCTTCCACCGCCGCGTTGAGCGCAAGGATGTTGGTCTGGAAGGCGATGCCATCAATCAGCTGGGTGATGTCACCGATCCGCCGTGACGCTTCACTGATGCCATGCATGGTTGCCACCACCTGGCCAACAGCCTCACCGCCGCGCTGCGCCACTGCTGCCGCGCCCTGCACCAGGGCATCGGCGCGACCGGCGGCATCGGCGTTGCGGCCAACGGTGTCGGTCAGCTCATGCATCGACGCTGCGGTCTCTTCCAGG
This sequence comes from Stenotrophomonas sp. S4, assembly GCF_054187805.2. Classification (NCBI taxonomy): domain Bacteria; kingdom Pseudomonadati; phylum Pseudomonadota; class Gammaproteobacteria; order Lysobacterales; family Lysobacteraceae; genus Stenotrophomonas; species Stenotrophomonas sp. S4. The sequence continues at coordinate 4,250,168 of NZ_CM196188.1, forward strand.
TTGGCGGCCTGTTGCTCGGTGCGCTGCGACAGATCGTGATGACCGGCAACGATCTCACCGACACCGGTATCGAGGCTGGACGTGGCCTGCTGGATGCGGGTGACGATGCGGCCCAGCTGCGCGACGGTGGCATTGGCATCGTCCCGCATGCGCGCGAACACGCCCTGCAGGTCCCCCTCCATGCGCACGCTGAGGTCGCCGCGGGCCAGTGCAGCGAGCAGTGCCTGCAGGTCACCGAGGTTGGTTTCAAAGGTGGCCAGCAGGCGATTGATGCTGGTCGACAACGTGCGCACGAAGCCCTGCTTGCCCTCCAGCGCGATACGGCCATGCAGGTCACCGTGTGCCGCCGCATCGACCAGGGCAGCCACTTCGGTTTCCAGCAGCGTCTCCAGCGCACGACTGCGCCATTCCACCGCTACGCCGAGGAACTGCCCTTCGTCGATGATGGGGTTGGCAATCAGCTGGTAGCGCACACCGACATGACCGATCTCGCGCTCCTCGCGCTGACGCACGCCGGCCAGGCTGGCCAACGCCGGATGCAGGCGCACTGCATCGCTGCCCACCAGGTCTTCGAGCTGGCGTTCGAGTTGCTGCAGCAGTGCCGGATTGACGTAGGCCACCTGGCCCTCGGCATCGATCACCATCAGCCCGGTCTGCGCGCTGTCCAGCGCCTGGCGCACGCGGGTATTGCCGCGCGCACCGGCACGCTCGGTCTCGATGCGCGCACGCAGGCGCTGCTGCATGTCGACCAGGCGCTGTGCCAGCTGTCCGATCTCGTCGTTGGCGTTGTACACGCGCAGGGTGGTATCCAGGCGGTCGTCGGCGATATCGCTGGCGAAACGCAGGGTGTCCTGGATCGGCTGGCGCACCGCACGCAGCACCAGCACCAGGCTGGTGATCAACACGCCGGCGACCAGCAGCAGGGTCACTGCGAACAGCACGCTCATGGTGCGCGTGCCGGCCTGCTGGCGCGCCTGTGCCTCGGCCAGCACCGCCATCTGGGCCTGCTGGAAGGCGGCCAGCGCCGGCGCCACGCCTGCGGCGGTATCCAGCAACGATTGCGCCTCCACATCCAGGCCAACGCGGGCGGCGGTATAGCCCAGCAACGCGACCTGATAGGCCTCCATGCCGTTGCGAAGGGCATCCTGCGCATCGGTCGGCAGGCCCACCAGCGCGAGATCGAACGGCAGTTTCTCTTCGCTCGCACGGTCGGCATGGGTGGAATCGCCATCGAGCAGCAGCAGCGCCTCCTGTCGGCGCATCTTCTGCAGGGACAACGCCAACGAAGGCCGCTGCAGCGCATCCACCTGCGCCTGCAGGGTGTCGGCGGCCTGCTGCAGCTGCGCGGCGAGGCCGGCATCGCCACGACCCATCTCATCGACGCGTTCGAACAGGGCGGCCACACCCTGCGAGAATGCACCGGCAGCTTCGGTCAGCGCCTGCAGCGCCTTGCGCCGGCCGGCATCCATCGGCATCGCGCGCAGCGCCTGAAGATCGGCCTGCAGCGCCTTCTGCGTCGCCAGCAGCTGCGCGCGGTCGGCATCGTCGAAACTGCGTGCATACTGGGTCTGCAGACGACGCGCCTCGGCCACCCGTGTCGCCAGGCTCGCGGCCAGATCGCTGCCGTGCTGGTAGCTGGCCTGGCTGCGTGCCGCCTGCGTGCTGGCATGGCCGGTCCAGGCGTAGACCGCAGCGATCGCGATCAGGCCCAGGCCACAGACCCACAGGGTCGCCTTGAGCTTGTTGGCTACGCTGAGCCGGTGCGGCTGCAGCCACAGCAGCAGGCCGGGGGACGCCGAGCGCAGCGCGGCAAGCCGCATGCGCAGGGACCGGAGGTGGGGGGCAACGGCCGACATGACAGACTCCAGGCGGAAGGACGCACCTGTATCGGCTGGAAATGGAGCAACTTTAGGGCGTTCTTGGTGCAGTTCCACCGATTGCTGGCGGACGCGGCCTTTGTACCCGGCACAGGCGACGGGGGGATGACACCCGCGCAGTGCTTGACCTCAACCCCGGTTGGGGGAGCACAGTGGACCTCCCTCCCCGCCCGGTGCCCCCATGACGACGCTCGATGTCCCCCGCTACCTGCAACGCCTGCAGCTGGATGCACCGCCACCGCTGACGCTGGCGGGCCTGACGCTGCTGCAGCAGCGCCACAACGCACTGCTGCCGTTCGAAACCCTCAGCTGCCTGCTGCGCGATGCAGTGCCGATCGACCTGGACAGCGTGCAGCGCAAGCTGCTCGACGACCACCGTGGCGGCTACTGCTTCGAACTCAATGGCGGCCTGCTGGCGCTGCTGCAGGCGCTGGGCTTCGATGCGCAGCCGTTGAGCGCGCGCGTGCTGCTGGCCGCCCAGGACGGCGAACTGACCGCACGGACCCACCTGCTGCTGCGCGTGCAGGTGGACGGCGATGACTGGCTGGTGGATGCCGGTTTCGGCAGCCTGACCCCGACCGTGCCGCTGCGCCTGCGTGATCCACAGCCGCAGGCCACGCCTCACGAGCGCTTCCTGCTGCAGCGCCTGCCCGGCGAGGGGGATTTCGTGCTGTCCGCCGAGTCCAGCGATGGCTGGCGGGCGATGTATCGCTTCGACCTGCACGCGCCGGCACCGATCGACAACGTGGTGGGCAACTGGTACGTGTGCACCCATCCCGATTCCAGTTTCCCCGGCCAGCTGCGCGCGTCACTGACCGGGCCGGACTGGCGACGCACCATCGGCAGCGGCAACTACACCGAGTACCGCCCTGGCCAGGCACCGGACAAGCGCCCGCTGCATGATGTTGGCGACGTGCGCGAAGTGTTGCAGCAACGCTTCGGCATGCAGTTGCCGGACGATCCACGGCTGGATCCGGCGATCAACGACTGGCTGCAGCGCTCGCGTGCCGCGACCCACGTGTAGCGTCGAGCCATGCTCGACTGCTGTTGGCGGCGCGGGGAACGCGTCAGTCGAGCATCGCTCGACGCTACAGAACCGTGCGCGCCTGCAATGCGATCCGGTTGCCTTCGCTGTCGCGGATCTCGGCCACGCGCCAGTCACCGGCATCGGCCGGGCCGAAGCGCAGCTCGGCCCCGGCCTGCAGGGCACGCTCGAGGCTGGCGTCCAGGTCATCGACACCGATGTAGATGCGCGCGCCCTGTTCGGAGGGCCGGTAATCCGCACCCTGCACCAGCGACATGCTGGCGCCGGCGGCCGCATCGGCAAACGGCAGGTACGCCATCCTGCAGTCGTGCAGCAGGATCGGTTCGTCCACCGCCACCTGCAGCCATTGCTGGTAGAACGTGATGGCCCGGGCCAGGTCAGTGGCCGGGATCTCGACATGCAGGATGGGGTTCATGTCCGCAGGATAACCCGATACTGACACGGCCTTGCAGGGCGGCACTGGCATGCTGGACCGCCCTTTCCCCGCGGAGTCCTGCATGTCCCTGGCCGATCATCGTAGTGCGCTGGCACCGCTGGGTTTCCTGCGCGTGGCCATCAACCTGGGCAATCCGGTACTGGCGCAGGGCGATGCGCGCTCACCGCGCGGCCCCTCGCTGGAACTGGCCACAGCGTTGGCGCAACGGATGGGGGTGCAGGCACGCTTCACCTGCCACGATGCCGCAGCCTCGGTGGTCGCCGCGGCAGGCGAAGACGGTTGGGACCTGGCCTTCCTGGCCATCGATCCTGCACGCGCCGACCGCATTGCCTTCAGTGCCCCCTATGTGGAGATCGAAGGCACCTACCTGGTGCGCGAGGACAGCCCTGCGCAGCAGGTGGCCGACCTGGACCGCGATGGCCTGCGCATCGCGGTCGGTCGTGGCGCGGCCTACGATCTGTTCCTCAGCCGCGAACTGCGCCACGCCGTGATCGAGCGGACCGAGACGTCGGCGGCGGCGATCACCCTGTTCGAGCAGCAGCGCCTGGATGCCGCCGCCGGCGTGCGCCAACCGTTGGCGGCATGGGCACAGGCCCATCCCGGCCACCGCGTACTGGCCGACCGCTTCACCGCGATCCAGCAGGCGGTCGCGGCGCCGGCCTCGCGCCCGGCCGATGCATTGCAGGCGCTGTTCGAGGACGTGGAGGCGATCAAGGCAGGCTCGTTGCTGGGCGAAGCCTTCGCCCGTGCCGGGCAGGACGTCACGCTGGTGCGATGACTGTAGAGTCGAGCACAAGCAGTCGAGCATGGCTCAACGCTAAAGATGTGCGTCTGCCATGTGCCGCACGTGCTCGGCGGCCTGAGCGTGCAGCCAGTCGCGGAAGGCCAGGAAGCCGCGATGGCGGGCCGAGCGCTGCGGGTAGACCAGCCAATGCGGCCAGGCGGTTTTCAATCGCAGGCTGGACAGCGCCACCAGCTGGCCGGAATCCAGCAGCAGGCGCGCCCGCGTCACCCGTCCCAGCGCCACGCCTACCCCGTCCAGCGCCGCGCGGTGATGCGCCTCCGAATCATCCAGCACCGCCACGAAGCGTGGCGGCGGGTTCTGCCCACTCAGCGCGAACCAGGCGCCCCACGCACCATCGGGATCACCCAACAGCGGCCACTGGTTCAGCGGCACGCGGTCGATCCCTCCCATGCGTTCGATCAACGCCGGGCTGGCCATCGGCAGCAGCCACTCGTCGAACAGCGGCTCCACCACCAGGCCCGGCCACTGCCCGCTGCCCAGCCGCAGCGCGGCATCGAACTGGCGCTGCCGCTCGAAATCAACCAGGCGTTCACTCGACTGCAGGTTGATCTCGATCTGCGGGTGCTCAGCCACGAAGTGCCCCAGCCGCGGCACCAGCCACGCCGACGCCATCGACGGTACCGCGCTGATCGTCAGCACGTGCTCGGCGCGTGCCGCATAGGGTTGGAAGGCTTCGTTGATCGCATCCAGATGCGGGCCGACCTGGTCGAGCAGGCGCTGCCCTTCCAGAGTGAGGGTGACGCCACGCGGCTGGCGGACCAGCAGCGGCTGCCCCAGCCGCTCTTCAAGCTGGCGCATCTGATGGCTGAGCGCACTGACGGTCAGGTTCATCGACGCCGCCGCGCGCGACAGGTTGCCGAGCCGGGCGGCAGCCACGAAACCTTGCAGGGCATGAAGGGGCGGACGGGACATAAGGCTTGAATTCCTCTCAAGGCCACCTTGCGGAAATGTCGCTTTTTGCCCGTCCATGCTGCCCGTATCGTGCAATCCACTCAAGTGGAGGCACGCTCATGAACATCTACGGCAGCCTGTTGTTCCTGCACGGCCACGTGGCCAACGCCGAGCTGGCACGGCAGCTGGCCAGCCCGTCCACACCTGCCCCGCAGTGCCCGCGGCAACCGGCTGCGCCGGTTCAGCCGCCGCGAGCCCGTTGAGCGCCCCTCAGCCTGCATACCAGCGCTGGACGTGTTCAGGCAGCCACGGGGTCGGATCGATATCCAATGCCCGACAACCGTCGAGGGTGTCACGCAGCACGCCCTCGCCGGGGCCACCGGGCATCCGCAGGCCCTCCTCTTCCGGAAGCTGCACCGCAGCCCAGTCGTGCAGCCGATCCAGGCGCAGGCGCAGGGCGGCCCGCAGCCACGCCTTCAATGGATAACAGCGATAGCCTTGTTCGCCCAACGCGGCAATCGCAAGCGACAAAGCCTGGTTGGCACCACGTACCCATTCGGTGCGCCCCCCAGCCTTGTCCTGGACCGTCATCGGCGCCGGCGCGCGGTGCGCCTTGAACGGCGAACGCAGCTGCAGTTCCAGATCTCTTGCATCGCGCTCGCTTTCCGCTTCCACCAGTGCACCGGCGTCGAGATCGAAGAACTCGAACCAACGCCGGTGCAATGCGCTGATGCGTCCGAGCGGATCACGCGAGAAACCGATCTTCGCGTAGTCTTCCCACGCACAGGGGAAGACGTAGGCGAAGACACGACCGTCGATGCGGATATCCGACTGCATGTGCGCAGGCTGCCTCGACGACAGCCCGGGTGCAACCGGGCGTTACCGTGGACGCTGCAGTGCCTCCTGCACCGCCGCAGCCACGTCGGTGTTGTCGATGTAGCTGCCGTCATTCCAGCGCACGTGCTGGCGGTAACCGGCATCGACGCCCCGTACGCGCTTTCCAAGCAGCTCCGCACCTGCGCCCTTGGCCCACAGCGGCACCAGCGCATTGGAGTGGTTGCCGGTGGGCCGGAAGCTCATCCCCGGCATGCGTCCACGGCCGTTGTTGCGTACCGGCGCGAAGGCAACGTTCTGTGCATCCGGGCCCATCGGCATGCTGTTGTCATGGTCAGTGGTGACGATCAGCAGGTTGCGCTCCCAACCGCCGTTGCGCTCGATCCATTCAACCACTGCTGCCACTGCGTCGTTGAACTCCACGGTTTCCTCGATCAGGCGGCCGTACTGCGGCTGGTCGCTGCATTGGCCGTAGTGCCATTCGGTGCCGCAGGCGCTGGTGTGCGCGGCCCAGTCGGTGGCACCGCCTTCCACCATCAGGAACAGGCCCTTGGCCGAACGCTGCTGCAGGAACCGCAGCGCGCCACGCGTCATGGTCGCAAGATCGGGCACGCTGTCGATCTTCCTCACACCGGAAGGCGTGGCCGCATCCTTGTCCAGCACCTGCAGCTGGCGCGCCTGCTGGAGCGTATTGGCCACGTGCGGCACGCCGATCAGCGGCCGGTCGGCCGGCAACCGACCCTGCGCCAATGCAGTGAACTCTTCCTTGCTGCGGATCAGGCGCCACGGCCCCGCCGGATTGCCGGCAATGGTGCTGCCCGCTTCCAGCTGCTGCCAATCCTGCGGGGAGACCCATTCCCACGGGTTCGCGCAGCCCTCGGCCTTCGCCGAGCCGGCCCCCTCGTCACAGGCGTGACCATCAACGCTGTAGCCGGGACCGCCGGTGCCCATCACCAGGTCCATGTGGCCCTGCGCCAGCATCTGGTGCGCAATCGCGTGATAGTTGTTGCGCGATTCGTTCTGCGCCGCGAACGCCGCCGGCGTTGCATGCGCGAACGGCACCGAGGTCACCACGCCGGTCGCCATGCCCAGGCGCTTGGCGCGCAGCGTATTGAACTCGACCGGATTGCCATCGTTGTTGTAATTGATGGCGTTGTTGTAGGTCTTGATGCCCGAGGACAACGCCGTACCGGCCGCAGCACTGTCGGTCGCGACCGCCGCCAGATACTGGTAGCCGACGAACGGCAGGTCCTGCGCCGGCACCGGTTCGCTGTCCCAGGCCTTGCCCGCGTCGTAGCCCAGGGTCTGTGCGTTGTCGCGGGTCGGCTGGCTGCTGGCGTTCAACGGGAAGGTGGTTACCGCCAGGCGCTGTGGGAAATCCGCATACGGCGCGCCTTCGCGGCTGCCGTATTGCCAGTAGGCGGCGGCGTCCCAGGTGCCCCAGCCGGCACCGTCGTTGATCATCACGATCACGTTGTGCGGGCGCGCTTCGGCGGTGGGAACAGCATCGGTGCGCAGATTCGGCTGGCAGCCGCTCAGCGCGGCCAGTACGGCCAGGATCGACGGGCACAGCCAACGTCGCGCAACGGGTCGGGTCATGGGCTCCTGCAGACGGCTCAGCGGCGGATCGCGCCGCTTTTGCAACGTTATAGCATTGCTATATTGCAGGAGTGTGCGGGCGGCAGCGCCCAAGGGGCCGGACCCGCCATCAGGTCCGGCCGACGGCCTCAGGACGCCGCGTCCTGCGGCAACGTCAGCGAGCTGCCATCAACGAACACCACGGCTTCCGGCGTCCACACCACCGTGTACTTGCTCTCATCCAGGCTGGCCAGCTTGCGGTCATTACTCTTGGTCTGCGAGAAGCGCACCGAGCGACTGCCCTGCCAGATCACGCTCTGGCCAGCCGGAATGGTCACGTCATTGGTGATGGCGAATCCAGAAATCTCCTCGCCAAACAGATCGCGTACCGACACATAGCCCTTCACGCCGGCGATGTCCTTGCCGGTGTTGTTCTGGTACCCAAAATCCACGACCAGCAGTTCGTCGGTGGTGATGCCGTGCGAACGCTGCACTTCGATGTCCTTGGACACCACGGTGACGGTGACCGCCTCGCGCAGCGGCTTCATCGCCGCTTCGCGACGTGCTTCAAGTTCCGCCTTCAACGCGGCCTGGCGCGCTTCCTCGGCCTTCCGCTCTTCGACAAAGCGGCGCTGCTCTTCCACGGCCTTGCCCAGCGTCATGCCCGGCGGAATGCCCTGGCCTTCCTTGCCACCGAACACTCCGGCCATCTTCGACGTCAGGGTCACACGCACGATGTAGGCTGCAGCCAACTGCTGTTCTTCAGGGGTGAGCTTCTCCAGCTCGGGCTTGATCGTGGCCAACTGGTCCACGTCCTGCGGAATCACGGTGTTCTTCGGGTTGGCGCATGCCACCAGCATCAGGCAGGCCAGGCCGGTGACGATCAGACGCTTCTTCATGGATGTCCCTTCGCTACTGAAAAATCGGGCTTTCCGGCCCGGCGGAGGCGCAACGTTAGCGTACTTGCCGGCACATTCGTACGGGTCGATGCAGAGGCAAGATTCATGCCGGAAGCCGGTCTGCACACCCGCGATCCGCTATCCTCGTGCGGCATCCCAGCACAGCCTTTCCGACATGTCGCCATCGCCGACTGCGCACTCCTCGATCACCATCGAAGCCAGCACCTTCGCGGTGATCCACCAGCACAACGCGGACATCGCGCGGCAACCGGCCTCGCTGACCAAGCTGATGACCGCCTACGCCGCTTACGAATGCGTCGAAGAGAACGGTCGTGCGTGGGACGAAGTGGTCACCATCGCCGCCGAAGATGTGCACGCGGTGGCCGAGGATGAAACGCGCATGGGCCTGGCGCCCGGCGAAACGGTCAGCCTGGCACGCCTGCTGGAAGGGTTGATGATCGTCTCCGGCAATGATGCGGCGCTGGCCATCGCGCGCCATCTGGACGGATCACAGCCCGCATTCCTGGACCGCATGAACCGGCACGCGCGCCAGCTCGGCCTGCGCAGCACGTGGTTCGCCAGCGTGTCCGGCATCACCACCGCGCACCATGCCTCCAGCGCGCGCGACATGGCGGTACTCGCCGCCTGCCTGCTGAATGACCATCCGCAGATACTGGCAATCACCGCGCAGCGCGCGTTCGCGCATGGCAGCTTCAGCCGCAGCAACCAGAACGCCCTGCTTGGCGAAAACGGCGTGGATGGATTGAAGACCGGCTACACCCAGGCAGCAGGCTTCTGCCTGGCCGCCACCGCATGCCGGTCAGTGCCCGGGCGGGATCAGCCGGTACGCTTGATCACCGTGGTGCTGGGTTCTGAAAGCCGTGACGCACGCGATGCCCTTGTGCGCGAGCGTCTGGCCGCCGGGTTCACAGCGCTGGCCGGCAACACCGCCGACGCCTGAGCGGCTCAGCGTCGCTTGACCGTCGCCACGATCAAGTGCTGCAGCTCGGCCTCGGCGTCGGCCTTGTCCAGCGCGCCTGCTGCCACGGCTTCGGACAGGGCCTCGGCCGCACCGAGAATCGCCCAGCACCCGGCCAGTGGCACCGTGCCGTCGGCCGCAAATGGGCCCAGCCAGATGTCGCAGTTGTCGATGAAATCCTGCTGGTAGCGCCGCCTCACCTCGCGCAGTTCGGGTGCACCGACCAGCGCGGCAAGGATGCCCTGCACTTCGCTGCCCTGGCTGAGGATGCAGTCGATGTAGCCGGAGGCAATGGCCGCCGCACGATCGGCCAACTGCGCCCGGGCGCGGCCGATGCGCTCGTTGAAGACCATCGTCTGGCGGCCGTCGTAGTCATCGTAGAGCGCGGCCAGCAGCCCATTGCGGGTCACGAAGTGATCGTAGGCCACCGGCTTGGTCACACCCGCAGCCTCGGCCAGCCGCCCCAGCGTCAGCGCATCGGTACCTTCGTCGCCGACCAGCGCCCAGGCCACGTCCAGCAACTGGCGGGCGCGTTGCTCACGGGTCAATCGGCGGCGCGTGGGTGCGGCGTTGGCAGGCATCGGTGGAGCACGGCGGTCAGCGCATCGGAGTACCGATTTTACGGCCGATCGCCAGCGCGGTCTGCAGATGCGCTTCAGCTGCACCAGAATCGGCGTCCAGCAGCAGGTCGGACGACAGCACGCGCGCGCCGCAGTAGTCGAAGATGCCCATGTCGATCTGGGTCTTCATCGCCGCACCGTAGCCGCGCCGTTCGATCATGTCCGCGCCGGCCCCGCCGATGCCGACCAGGTGCACGCGCAACCACTGCAGCTTTTTCTGCACCTTGCCGTCGGCACCGTCCTGGTAGGCCCAGCCCTGGGTGAACACACGATCGATCCAGCCCTTCAGCAGCGCGGGGAACGACCACCAGTACAGCGGGTAGACCAGTACCAGTGTGTCGGCAGCCTCCAGCCGCGCCTGCTCGGCGGCGACGTCGGCCGGCGTTGCGCCGGTGCCACGGAACAGCGCCTGGTCCTGCATGTTGAAGCGCGGATCGAAGTCTTCGGCCATCAGATCGGCGTGGGTCACGCGGTTGGCGGCGTCCGACGCGGTGATGGCTTCGCCGATGCGCCTGGCAATGGCATGGGTCAACGCGCCGGATTCAGGATGGGCGGTAACGATGAGGGTGTGCATGGGGGATGTCCGGAATTCACTAACTACTAATAGTAAGTAGTGGCGGCCGGGATACCAGCGCCATGCGTGGGACGCTGTTTCCGCATCCACCGTATAGTGCGGCGGTTCCCGCTGAGATACCCGACGATGTACCGATATCTGCTTGCCCTTCTGCTGGCCCTGCCCGTGGCAATGGCCGTTGCGCCAGCGCTGGCCGGTGAGCTCAGTCCGGAAGACTCGGCCGCATTGCGCAAGGAGGTGCAGGCGATGATGGACGCCTTCGCCCGGGGCGATACCGAGCTGATCATCGCGCGCACCCATCCCAGCCTGAAGCAGCTGGCCGGCGGCGACGAGGCCTATGCGCGGGCGACCCGCGACACGGTGAAGGCGCTGCGCAAGGCCGGCGTCACCATCATCAGCGACGAAGCGGGCGTGCCGGGCCGCACTTATGCGGCCGGTGACGAGGAAGTCTGCTTCGTGCCGCGCCAGTCGCTGCTGCGCGTGCGCGAGGCGCCGATGCGCAGCACGTCATTCATGGTCGCTGTGCGGAGCGTCGGTACCACGCAATGGCGCTATCTGGATGGCGCCGCGCTGCCGGACAACCCCGGGCTGTTGCAGCAGCTGCTGCCCGACCTGGAACCGGGCGTGGTCCTGCCGGAGAGTGAGACGGAAGCGCTGTAGGCGTAGGCGCATCCATCCACGCATGGCGTGGATCCACTGTCCCTGCTGGCCAGAGTCCGCACCGGGGTTTCCGTCAACGGAACAGCGCGTTCAACGCCGCACCCGAGGCCGCCTGCTGCAGGCCATCGAAGCGGCCGTCCTGCGCGATCGGCTGGGTCGCCTGCATCAGCCCACCCCACGCCGCACGCGCCAGCGCACCGCCCAGGCTGACCCGGCGCACGCCGAGTGCGGCGATGTCCTGCAGGCTCAGCGGTGTCGGTCCACCGACCAGCAGGTTCACTGGCTTCGGCCCCGCAGCGGCGACCACCGCGCTGATCTGTTCACGCGTGCTGATGCCCGGTGCATACAGCACATCGGCGCCGGCCTCGGCGTAGGCGCGCAGGCGCTGCAGGGTGTCCTGCAGATCCGGCACGCCGACGAAGAAGTTCTCGGCCCGCCCGACCAGCAGCACATCGCCACCCGCGTGGTCGATGGCCGCACGTGCCGCGCGCAGTCGCTCGACCGCCTGCCCGATCGGCCGCAGCGGCGCATCAGCTACGCCACTGGCATCCTCGATCGACAACGCCGCGATGCCGGTATCGATCGCCGCCGCCACCGCCTCCCCCACTGCCTGTGGCGTGGCGCCGAAGCCATCACCGAAATCGGCGTTCAACGGCAGCGGTGTCGCTGCCGCCATCAGCCGCAGATGTTCCAGCGTGGCCTGCAGCGAAACCGCCCCATCCGGCCGCCCTTCACTCCAGGCGCAGCCGGCACTGGTCGTGGCCAGTGCCTGGAAGCCCTGCCGCTGCAGGTAGCGTGCACTGCCCACGTCCCACGGATTGGGCAGGACGAAGCACCCTGCTGCATGCAGCTGGCGGAAGGCCGCGCGCTTGCGTTGGGTATCGGCATCGGACGAGGTCATGGCGGGCTCCGGGGCGGCAGACCTGCACCCTAGCCCGCCGCCCGGTCGCGCTCAATGGCGATGAAGGCAGCCGTGCATGAGGTGATGCCGCCTGCTTATTGGACGCTGTGGATGCAGGTGCCCGAGCGTGCTTGCCTGCCCACACAATGCCGCCACGGAGCCCTTCATGCACCCGGACCCGCCGACCCTCATCGACGCCGGCGACGATGACGCCCACTGGGCCGACCTGCTCTCGCCCGCACGGCGTCGCCTGATCGCCTCGGCCGGACTGGCCGCCGGTGGGCTGGCCAGCGCGTCGACCGCCACCGCAGCCGCGCGCAGCGACAGCACGGTGAACACCACCGAACCCGGGCGCCCTGGCTTCCGCACCATCATCCCGCCGGCGCCGGAGGGCCGCAGCCCCTGGGGCCAGGCCACCGCCAGCGAACCGACCCCGCGCCCGGCCAGCGTGCGCCCCGGCGAGGCCACGCTGCCCACCCGGCCACGCGCCTACACCGCCATCAAGAGCTACCACGCGCATATCTACTTCGACGAGGACAGCTTCGAGAAGGCCGCGCTGCTGCGGCACTGGGCCGCCGAGCGCTTCCCGGTCGAGCTGGGCAACTGGAACCTTGAGCCGCGCGGACCGCACGTCACTCCCTCGTTCTATTTCGGCTTCACCAACGACCTGCTGCCGGTGCTGGTGCCCTGGCTGCAGCTCAACAGCCTGGGGCTGACCATCCTGATCCACCCCAACACCGGTGATGGCCGCGCCGACCATCTGTATTACGCGTTATGGGTGAATCGCGCGCAGCCGGTGAACGCCTACAACTGGCCGACGCCGAAGCCGGGGGAACGGGAGCCGCTGGAGGAGGTGTTCCCGAACGTGGTGCCGACGGTGCCGCTGGAGACCTGAGCGGGTGCGTGGCGGGGGCGGTGGGTGGCGTGCAGCGCGCCTCGGGCTGCCCCTCGGTGGGTGCGTAGCTTGCTGCGCACCGAACTTCCTTCATCCACGCATGGCGTGGATCCGCCGCATCACGGCCCATTGCGGCATCGGTCAGCGCCCAGCCTTGCCGGCATCGTCGGCCTACGTGCCAGCATCCCCGGCCAGCACCACGTTCAGCGCGCCTTGATCCAGCGCCCGCCATACGGCCACAAGCACTCCGGCAGATTTCAAACGATCGATTGAAACGCTGCAAACTTCGCCGAACTGGACAGCATCCGCCGGTTCCGCCAGACTGCCGCCCTTTCCCGTCTTCCGGATCCCATGGCGAAGCTGCTGGTCCTGCACGGCCCCAACCTCAACCTGCTCGGCACCCGCGAGCCGGAGGTCTACGGCCACACCACGCTGGCCGACATCGACCAGGCCCTGGCTGCCCAGGCATCGGCCGCCGGGCACACCGTGGACAGCCTGCAGTCCAACGCCGAGCATGTGCTGGTGGACCGCGTGCAGGCCGCGCGCAGTGACGGAACCGCTTTCATCCTGATCAACCCCGCCGCCTTCACCCACACCTCGGTGGCCCTGCGCGATGCGCTGGCGGCGGTGGCGGTGCCGTTCATCGAGATCCACCTGTCCAACCCGCATACCCGCGAGCCGTTCCGCCAGCACAGCTACTTCAGTGACAAGGCCGTGGGCGTGGTATGCGGCTTCGGTGCCGACAGCTACCGCTACGCGATGGACGCGGCACTGCTGCGCGTGCAGGCGGCCAGCGCGTGAAGATGCTGCCGCGCGTGCTCGCCGGCGTTGTGGCGTGGGCCGGCATCTGCGGTGCCGCCGCCGCGTTCGACCGCAAGGACGAAGGCATCGACTGCGCCCATCCGGGTACCACGATGGAGAGCGACCTGTGCGCCTCGGACGTGGCCGCCGCCGCTGATGCCGAACTCAATACCGTCTATGCACAGGCGCGTCGCCAGCTGCGTACCCCGGCCCGCGGTGGCACCTGCAGCTATTGCGGCGATGCCGAGCAGGAGCTGGTACTGGCCCAGCGTGCCTGGATCCAGCTGCGCGACCACGACTGCAACGCGGTCTATGCCCTCAATTCCGATGGCACGGCACGCAACGGCGCACAGATGCGCTGCCTGACCACCCTCGCGCGCGACCGTACGCGGCAGCTGCGCGAGTTCTACGAACTGCTTTGACCCGAGCGCGATGCGCTTCCCACCACACTGACATCACGAGCAAAGAGGCCACCATGGATCTCCGCAAAATCAAGAAGCTGATCGACCTGCTGGAAGAGTCGAACCTGGCTGAAATCGAAATCAAGGAAGGCGAAGAGTCGGTGCGCCTGTCGCGCGCCCCGGTGGCCGGCTATGCCGCCCCGATTGCGGCCCCGGTGTATGCCGCTCCGGCCGCTCCGGCGCCGCAGGCGATGCCGATGCAGTCGCCGACCGAAGCCTCCACCGGCGGCACCGCCAAGCCGGGCCCGGCGCTGCCGGAAGGCCACGTGCTGCGCTCGCCGATGGTCGGCACCTTCTACGCCTCGTCCGCCCCGGACAAGCCGGCCTTCGTCACCGTTGGCCAGCAGGTCAAGGAAGGCGAAACCCTGGCCATCATCGAAGCGATGAAGATGTTCAACCCGATCGAAGCCGACAAGTCCGGCACCATCGTCGCCATCCTCGGCGAGAACGGCCAGCCGGTGGAATTCGACCAGCCGCTGTTCGTGATCGGCTGAGGGGCACGCCATGCTCGACAAAGTCGTCATCGCCAACCGAGGGGAAATCGCGCTGCGCATCCTGCGCGCGTGCCATACCCTCGGCATCCGCACGGTGGCCGTGCACTCCACGGTCGACCGCAACCTCAAGCACGTGGCCATGGCCGACGAGTCGGTCTGCATCGGTCCGGCGCCGTCGCCGCAGAGCTACCTCAACATCCCGGCGCTGATCGCCGCGGCGGAAGTCACCGACGCCCAGGCCATCCACCCGGGTTACGGCTTCCTGTCGGAGAACGCCGACTTCGCCGAACGCGTGGAAGAGTCCGGCTTCATCTTCATCGGCCCCAAGGCCGACACCATCCGCATGATGGGTGACAAGGTCGAAGCCATCCGCGCGATGAAGTCCGCCGGCGTGCCGTGCGTGCCCGGCTCGGGCGGCCCGCTGGGCGAGGACATCGTCGCCAACACCAAGATCGCCCGTGAGATCGGCTACCCGGTCATCATCAAGGCGGCCGGTGGCGGCGGTGGCCGCGGCATGCGCGTGGTGCACGCCGAAGCCTCGCTGAAGACCTCGATCGAAACCACCAAGAGCGAGGCCAAGGCCGCGTTCGGCAATGGCGAGGTCTACATGGAGAAGTTCCTGGAGAATCCGCGCCACGTGGAGATCCAGGTCCTGGCCGACGGCCAGGGCAACGCCATCCACCTGGGTGAGCGTGACTGCTCGATGCAGCGCCGCCACCAGAAGGTGGTGGAAGAAGCACCGGCACCGGGCATCAGCGCAGAGCAGCGCGAGCAGATCGGCAAGGTGTGCACCGAAGCCTGCGTGCGCATCGGTTACCGCGGTGCCGGCACGTTCGAGTTCCTGTACGAGGACGGCCGCTTCTACTTCATCGAAATGAACACCCGCATCCAGGTGGAGCATCCGGTCACCGAAATGGTCACCGGCATCGACCTGGTGGCCGAGCAGCTGAAGATCGCCGCCGGCCAGAAGCTGTCGATCAAGCAGAGCGACGTGGTGCTGACCGGCCATGCCATCGAATGCCGCATCAACGCCGAAGACGCCGAGACCTTCGTGCCGAGCCCGGGCACCATCACCGGCTTCCATCCGCCGGGTGGCCCCGGCGTGCGCGTGGATACCCACATCTACAGTGGCTACCGCGTGCCGTCGAACTACGACTCGATGATCGGCAAGCTGATCGTGCACGGCCCGGACCGCGAAACCGCCATCGCCCGCATGCGGGTGGCACTGAGCGAAATGGTGGTCGATGGCATCAAGACCAACATCGCCCTGCAGCAGCGGATCATGCGTGACAAGGGCTTCCAGGCCGGTGGCCAGAACATCCACTACCTGGAAAAGCGCCTTGCCGAGCGCAAGAACAAGCCGATCGCACTGACCTGATCGGCGCCAGGTGCTGGACATGAAAAGGGCGGGGATCTCCCCGCCCTTTTCTGTTTCTGTAGAGCCGAGCCCATGCCCGGCTTGCCGGAAAGCACAGCCGGGGCCTGCCCGGCTCTACCCAGGCAGGCTCAGCGCGCGTCCGCCGCCGTCGCCGGGATCTGCGAGTTGGCCAGCGGCCGCACGCCATTGGGCGAAGTGGGGTCGACGATCACCATGGTTTCGGTGGAACCATCGGGCCACACCACCTGGAAGGTGCTGCCGGCCGGCAGTGAAGCGAATGGCATGCCACTCTGCGCGCGATAGACCGCAGCGACCTGGCTGGCACCGGCACGGCGCACGTCTTCCTGCGCCTTCACCGTGGTCAGCTCCACCTTCGACAGATGCCGGTAGCGGTCCTCGTAGGTATCGATCATCAGCAGGCCGACCGCGCCGGCCGAGTAGGCCACGAACAGCGCCACCCAGAACCAGAACTTGGCCCCATGCAGGAATCGACGGTAATTCATCGCCCGTCCCTCTTTCCAACCAATCGCTTGATCCATTCCTTCATTTTCCCAGCACCTTGCCGCGATACCGCAGCGTCATACACGAAATCCCGGAAATCCTGCGCTCCATCCTGCGAACAGATCCCTCCGTTCGCACAAAAATTGTTGACCAGCACGCTGTCCGCTCCACAGGCTAGACCGAGTTCACAGGCCGCAAGCCGCCATGCAAGTTCACTGAGCTGCTCGCCCGCCACCAGGCCGTCAAGCGCGCGGTCACCGGCAGCACGCACGCCCATGGCCGGCGCGATGGCCATGTAGGCCTCCGGGTCGCGCGAGGTGCGCACGCGCTCGACCAGGTCGCGACGGTATTCGGCACTGTCTTTCAGCGGCTCACCTTCGGCGAACAGCGCTGCTTCCGCGGCCAGGTTGCCCTGTGCGGCCGCTTTGCGGCGCTCGGACAGCACCAGCGCCGCACCCAGCTTGTCGCCCGGCACGAATCCGCCGCAGCGCTGCGCCACGCGCTCACGCGCCTCGATCATCGCCGGCGCCGCCGTCAGGCCCAACCCACTCAGTACGTTGTTGTCCAGGCGGTAGCCGCCCGGATCGAGTGCGTACTGCGCGCAATAGTCATAGACGCGGCTGAGCATCCAGCGCGCCTCGTGATTGCCGTTGTCGGCCTGTGCGCGCAGGCGCTGGGCGTAGGCATACAGGTCGCTGGCATCTTCGATGTCGGCGCGCAGGTCCAGCGGCAGGCCCGACGGCAGCGTGTTGCCGCGCTCGAAGGCCGCAAGCCGCCGCGCCAGTGCTTCCGGCACCACCGGCAGCGGCGCTCCGCTGTCATGGCTGGCCACGGCCAGCGGCAGGTCCGGCGACGCCGACGGCGATGCCTCGCCCGCAGCATGGCCGCTGGCCCGATACCCGGCCACGCCCAGCACGGCCACCGCCGGCAGTACGAGCAACCAGGTTTTCAGGGTCGGAGCGAAGGCCATCGGCGGGTGTGAGCGTTCACGGCACACAGGAAAGCGCCGAGTTTAGCAAGGCCTGACAGGCCTGTCTGAACTGCCCCCGTTCATCTCAAGGCAGCATCTCAGGCAATACGGAGACGCCCCGATGGTCTAGCATGGCCCCCTTTCCCGCGACTGTCCCCACCGCCATGCCGTTCCTGGAACTGACCCTGCGCTGCACCGAAGCCACCCAGCCCCGCTATGAAAATGCGCTGGAGGACGTCGGCGCACTGGCCGTGACCCTGCTCGATGCCGAAGCCGACACCAGCAACGAACAGGCCATCCTCGAACCCGGCGTGGGTGAAACGCCGCTGTGGGACACTCTGGTGCTGAGCGCGCTGTTCCCCGCCGACAGCAATGCGCTGCTGCTGCTGGCCGCACTGGAATCCTTCGACCCGGAGCTGGACTGGAGCAATGGCAGCTTCCGCGCGGTCGAAGACGAAGACTGGGAACGCGCCTGGCTGGACCAGTTCCAGCCGATGGATTTCGGCAGCCGCACCTGGATCGTGCCGTGGAACCATGAACTGCCGGACGCTGCGCAGGCCGCCGATGCCGCCGTGGTGCGGCTGGACCCGGGCCTGGCGTTCGGCTCGGGCACCCACCCGACCACCGCCCTGTGCCTGCGCTGGCTGGACCAGCTGGCCGTGGACGGCCGGCTGCAGGGCCAGCGCGTGCTCGACTTCGGTTGCGGCTCGGGCATCCTCGCGCTTGCCGCGCTGAAGCTGGGCGCCGCCGAAGCGATCGGCGTGGACAACGACCCGCAGGCGCTGGTCGCCACCGCCGACAATGCCGAGCGCAATGGCGAGCAGGCCCGCATGCACGTGTACCTGCCGCAGGACGAACCGGTCGCCACCTATCCGATCGTGGTCGCCAACATCCTTGCCTCGGCGCTGGATGCGCTGGCCGAGCTGCTGGCCGCACGCGTCGCCACCGGCGGTTGCATCGCCCTGTCGGGCATCCTGCATGGCCAGGAAGGCGAACTGCTGCAGCGCTATGCCGCGTGGTTCGACGATCTGCAGGCCACCCAGGATGGCGATTGGATGCGCATCACCGGCGTGCGCCGCGCCTGATCGTGATTGAATGACCGCTGGATCCGAGCCCGCGCCCTGAGCATGTCCGAGCCGAACCCGCCGCGCCGCCCTTTGGCCACCTTCCTGCGCCCCGCGTCGGAAGGCGAGGCCGCACCTGCGACCGATGCACGCACGCCCGACCCGGCGGTGCATGACATCCCTGCCGCGGAGAGCGGCGATCCGGGCGATCCGATCGACGCGGCGTTGCCGCCAATGGCGGAGACGCGACAGATCGATGACACCGTCATCCTCGACAAAGCGGCCGTGATCGAACCCGCCCTTGCCGTCCCGGCCGCGCAGGCCGTGGCCGGCGATGCGCCGAGCTTCCTGGGCACTTCGCGGCCGCGCACGCTGCCGACGCCGCGCTGGCACTGGGTGCTGGTCGCCGGGCTGGCACTGTTGCTGGTACTGCAGAGCGTGCTGGCCGATCGTGCGCGACTGGCCGCCGACGCCGGCAACCGCGCCTGGCTGGGCGCGTTGTGCGGCGCACTGCGCTGCAGCCTGCCGGCCTGGCACGAGCCCACCGCGTTCACCATGACCAGCCGCGAAATCCGACCGCTGCCGGGCCAGGCCGGCGTGCTGCAGGTGCAGGCCAGCATCCGCAACGATGCGCGCTGGGCACAGGCCTGGCCGGACCTGCGCCTGTCGCTGTCCGATGCCGATGGCCGGGTGATCGGCAGCGGCGTGTTCGCACCGGCGCAGTACCTCGGCGAGGCCCCCGGCGCGGCCCTGCTGGAACCGGGCCAGAGTGCGCGCATCGCGTTCCGCGTGCAGGAGCCTGCCGCGTCCACCGTCGCATTCACCTTCGACTTCCTCTGACCAGGGTAGAGGCGACCAGCCGTGGCAGGTCGGGCACGCTCGCGCTAGACTGGCCGCCACCACCTCGTCCGGCCGCGCGCTCCGCGCGCACGGGCCAACCAGATCGGGAACCCCCTTGAACGCTGTCCTCTCTCGTCCTGACAACAGTCGTGGCGCTCCCCGGCCACCGCTGCGTGAACACGTCGCCCAGTCCGTGCGCCGCTACCTGCGTGACCTCGATGGCTGCGACGCGGACGATGTCTACGAGATCGTTCTGCGCGAGATGGAAATCCCGTTGTTCGTGGAAGTGCTCAACCACTGCGAAGGCAACCAGAGCCGTGCCGCCGCGATGCTGGGCATCCACCGCGCCACCCTGCGCAAGAAGCTGAAGGAATACGGCATCAGCGCGTAAGCGCGCGCGGGTAGTGCCGGCCGCTGGCCGGCAACCCCATGAACGATGGCAGGATGTTGCCGTTGCCGGCCAGCGGCCGGCACTACCGGCTCCAGTAGATCCACGCCATGCGTGGATGCCACCCCGGCGATCAACCGCCCCGCCCCGTCCAGTAGATCCACGCCATGCGTGGATGCAGCCCCGGCGATCAACCGCCCCCAGCCCGTCCAGTAGATCCACGCCATGCGTGGATGCCACCCCGGCGATCAACCGCCCCGCCCCGTCCAGTAGATCCACGCCATGCGTGGATGAAGCCCCCGCGGAATCAACCGCCGCCGCCCGCCTTCCAGTAGTACCGCACCACATGGAAGAACACCGGCGCGGCGAAGCACACCGAATCGAGCCGGTCGAGCATGCCGCCATGCCCCTCGATCATGTGGCCCCAGTCCTTGATGCCGCGGTCGCGCTTGATCGCCGACATCACCAGGCCGCCCCAGAATCCCATCAGGTTGATCAGCAGCGACAGGCCGAATGCCTGCAGCGGCGTGAACGGGGTGATCCACCACAGCGCCGCCCCCAGCGCGCTGGCGCTCAGCACGCCACCCACGAAGCCCTCCACCGTCTTCGACGGCGACAGCTTCGGCGCGATCAGGTGCTTGCCCAGCAGCTTGCCCCAGATGTACTGCAGCACGTCCGAGGACTGCACCACGATCACCAGGAAGGCGAACAGCAACACGTTGCGCGACGGGTCATGGCCGGGCACGTGCAGGTTCAGCAGCAGCGGCACGTGCGAGATGCAGAACACGCAGATCATCAACCCCCACTGCACCTTCGCCGTGCGCTCCAGGTAGTGCGTGGTATCGCCACCAATGGTCGACAGGATCGGCAGGAACAGGAACGCATAGACCGGGATCAGCAGCGTGTACATGCCGTACCAGTCAATCCACACCAGGTAGTACTGCCAGGGCAGCACGATGTAGAACGCGGCCAGCAGCGCGTAGTAGTCGCCGGAACGGGTCGGCGCCAGGGTGATGAACTCGCGCAGCGCGAACAGCGAGATGATCGCGAACAGCACGATCACCCCGGCACGGCCGAAGAACAGCGCCAGCCCGACCACGATCGCCATCACCCACCACGCGCGGATGCGCGACACCAGGTTGGCGATCACCGCGCTGGGCTGACCGCGCTGGCGCCAGCGCAGGGTCTCGGCCACCAGCGTGGCCAGCACCAGCACCGCGCCCACGCCAGCGAACAGCAGGCCGGTCTGCTGGCCCACGCTGCGCGCGGCCAGGTCGCCGGACACATCCATCAGGTAACTCATGCGCGCCCTCCATTCGGCGCCAGGTCCAGCAGCGCCTGCCGGCTGCGCGCCAGGAACGCCGCCTTGTCCTCGTCAGCCTGCAAACGCAACGGCGTGCCGAAGGTCGCCGTGCACAGCAGCGGCAATGGCAGGAACCGGCCCTTCGGCATCACCCGCTTCAGGTTGTCGATCCACACCGGCACGAACTCCAGTTCCGGCCGTTGCCGCGCCAGGTGGTAGATGCCGCTCTTGAACGGCAACAGCGGTTCATCGCCGACATTGCGCGTGCCTTCCGGGAACAGGATCAGCGAGCAGTCTTCATCCACCGCATCGCGCAGTACCTGCAACGGGTCCTGCTGGCGATGACCGGCCTCGCGCTCGACCAGCACACCGTTGAACACCGCATCGATCAGGTAGCGGCGCAGGCCGTCGCGCTGCCAGTACTCGGCTGCGGCAACCGGGCGCACCTGGCGCCGCAATGCCGGTGGCATCGACGACCAGATCAGTACGAAGTCACCATGGCTGGCGTGGTTGCCGTAATACACGCGGCGCTGGCTGGACGGCGCGCAGCCGATCCACAGCGCGCGCGCACCGGTCACCACATGGATCGCGCCACTGCAGGCGCGGGCAATCAGTTCGGCGAACATCAGCTCCTCCCGTTCACGTCTGCGGCCACACCACGGCCAGCACCAGCAGCACCACCTGCACCGCTGTCAGCAGGTACTGGCGCAGCAGCAGGCGGCGCATGCCGGCCCAGCGCAGGTCCCAACCGCGTAGCGGCGCGTCGGGCGCGGCGCGGCGCAGGCCACTGTCGTGCAGCAGCTGGTCGGTACGGCGCGCAGCGGCGTCACCCTCCAGGCCTTCATCGCGCAGCAGCTGCAGCAGGCTGGCATCCAGCCCGACCCGCCATGCGTGGTAGGCCTGTGCGAGCCCGACGACGACGCTGACCAGCAGCAGGCCGGCAGCAACCATCGCCAGGTCCGGCTCGGTGCCAAGCAGCAGCAACGCCACCAGCAACAGGCCCAACGACAGCAACGCCGGCCAACGGCCCTGCCGCAGCAGCAGCTGCATGGTCGCCAGATCGGGAACCGTACTCACGTGCGTGCTCCCGCTGCAGCAGTGATGGCATGCAGATGCGCCGCGCCCAGCACGATACCGGGACGTGCCGCGCGCACGATCGCCACCGCGGCATCGGTATCGGCGGCACGACCACTGCGCAGCAGCCAGGCCGCCACACTGGCAGCACTGCGCGAATAGCCCAGCGCGCAACACACCAGCAGCGGCCCCTGCATGCGCAGGCGCTCGATCGCCTCGGTCGCCGCGCGCAGCTGTTCCGGCGTGGGCACCGCCAGGTCCAGCATCGGCACACTGGCATACGCCGCGCCCGGTGCACGACAGGACAGTTCAGCACAGGAATCGACCACGCCGACCAGGGGTGTTGGCAACGCAGCACAGGGAATACGCCCCAGCCACACGCCATCCATCACCGGCACCGGCTGCGGCGCACGCCGCGTCCACAGCCGCGAATTGATCCAGGCCGCGCCCAGGTACGGCGCCAGCAACCAGCGCGCCGCCATGGTCAGGCGCCCATCAGCGCGCTTCTGGAACACCGCCGTACCCAGCCCGGCATAGGCCAGCGCCACCAGCAGCAACGACACCACCGGCCACAGCAGCCACAACGCTGCCCCCCGCAGCAGGATCACCGGCACCAGCAGCACAGCGGCCCCCAGCAGGTACAGCCCCGCCAGGCGCCAGCGCTTGGCATCACGTGCCGTGCGCCACGCACGCAGCGGTGGCGTGCCCTGCTCCGGCCACAGCCAGACGCACAGCCAGCCGGCCAGCAGGCCGGTCGGAACATCGATGAAGTGGTGCTGGAACGTGGTCAGCACCGAAACGCCGATCAGCAGCGCCCACACGTGCAACACCCAGCGCCACGCGCCATGCAGGTACTGCGCGAACTTCACCCACAGCACGATCAGCAACACGATGTGCAGCGACGGCGCCTGGTTGAACGGCTTGTCGAAGCCCAGCAGCACATCGAACAGCCAACCGAACACGCCGCCGATCTCCGGCCGCTCGAAGCTGAAGCGCAACGGCCACAGGAGGAAGCAGCTCACGGCGATCAGTTGTGCACTGAACAGCCGCAGCGCGTGCCGGTCCAGTTCCAGCCGACGCCGGCACAGGAAGAACGAGATCGCGTAGAACAGGTCGATCGACCAGTACGGCACGATCGTCCACGGTACGAACGGAATCTGCGTTTCCCATCCGAACGCCATCACTGGCAGTTCGGCATGGCGGCCAGCCATCCAGTTGGCGAAGCCATAGCTGGCGAAGAAGAACGGGCCCAGCAGGGCCAGCCACAACAGGGCGCGCCGCCAGGGGCGCCCTTCCGCGGCCAGCGGGGTTGCGGCGAGCGTCGCCATCACGCGGTCCGACGAGCCAGCGACACGGTGAAGATGCCGAAGTCATCGATGCGCTGCGCCACCTTCTCGAACCCGGCCAGGCGCACCAGCTCATCCATTTCCTGCTGGGTACGGCGGCGCATCACCCATGCCGCGCCACCGCGATGGCTGGTCAGCGCACGGGCGATGAATTCCAGCTGCGGGTGCCAGGGCTGGCCTGTGTAGGCCAGGTAGCCACCCACCGGCACCGCTGCGGCGATGCCCTGCAGCGAGCGCAGCACGGCGTCGTTGTCGGGGAACAGTTCGTACAGGCCGGACACCACCGCCAGCGTGGGCGACGGATCGACCTTGGCCAGCTGTGACGGATCGAACGCATCGCCCTGCTCGAAGCGTGCGATGTCGGCCGCCCCCAGGCGCTCGATCAGTGCCTGGCCCTGGGTGACGTTCAGATCGCTGAAGTCGCGCAGCACGATGCGCTCGGCGCGCTGTTCGCCCTGGCCCAGCGCTTCCAGCACGTAGCGGCCATGGCCGGCAGCCACATCCAGCACGCGCACCGGCGTGCCCTGCCCGCGCAGGCGCTGGGCAGCGTCGCGCAGCAGTTCCTGCAGGTGCTGGCCGCGAATGCGGATGCCGCGCCAGCCGATCGCATCCAGATAGTTGCGGTCGACCATCCGCCCCAGCGGGCCCTTGCCACGCGCTTCGTCGCGATAGATGTAGTCCAGCGTGCTGCCCGAATCGAAACCGGTCTGCAGTCCCAGCGCGATGCCTTCGGACAACGTACCGCCGAAACGCAGGCCGCCACGTACCACGCGCCAGCGCAGGTCGGCCAGGCTGTTACGCTCCGGTGGCCACGCCAGGATCTCCGATTCCTCGAAGGTCGGCCCATGGCGGTGCGCGTCGCGCCGTGACAGCTCGCGCAGCGGCTCGGCGAAACGCGCCTGGATGAAACTGCGGATGCGTGCCAGCGCAGGCGCCCGATCGCGCTCGCCCAGCGTGTCGTGGAAGAAGCCCGGCAGGTGCACGCGCTCCTTGATCGGGCTGGACAGGCGCTCGTAGAAGCGGTCCTGCGGGCCACGGTGCACGACGAAGTCGGAGCCGGACACCAGCAGCTGCACCGGTACGCTGATCGCCTGCGCATCGGCCACGATGCGGTCGGCCGCTTCGTACAGGCCCAGCAGCACGCGCACCGAGATCGGCCGGGTGATCAGCGGATCGGTGCGGTAGCTTTCCACCCGCGCCGGGTCATGGGTCAGCCACTGCGGCTTGACGTAGCTGTTGACGAAGAAGTTGCCACGCAGCTTCTGCATCAAGGCCAGGCCCGGCCGCGCGAACGGCACGTACAGCTTCACCTTGAACGCCGGCGAAGCCATCACCAGCGCACGCAGGCGCGGCGCGTAATCGTGCACCCAGGTCGCGGCGACCACCGCCCCCACGCTCTGCGCGATCACCACGATGTCTTCCACCGCGATGCCATGCTCGGCGCCGATATGGGCGATGAAGCTGTCCAGGTCGCGCACCAGCGCCGGGAAGCCCGGTGCATCGCCACGCGCACCCGGCGAACGGCCATTGCCGCGCGCATCCCAGGCGAAGAAGGCGGTGTCGGGCAGGTCCAGCTCATCGACCAGGTGGGTGACACGCCCGGAGTGCTCGTGGCCGCGGTGCAGCAGCACGATGGCCTTGGTGGCCGGCGTTGCGGTGGTGCCCGCCCAGTACCGGTAGAACAGCGGTACCTGGTCGAAGCTGTGGAATTCCCGTTCCTGCGCCTGACGCATGCAATCTCCTGATTGTCTTTTTGTATCTGCTTGATTAATTCGGCGAAACCGCCGATTCCCGCAGTCCGCGACGGACCCGGTTGATCATGGTCAGCATGCACAGCGCCGCCATGGCCGCGGCCACGCCAGTGACCGTCATCGCGCCAACCCACTCAAACGCCAGCAGCAGGCCCATCGCACCGATCACGAACGCGCGGTCGCTCTTGCCCATCGGGCCGTCATAGCGGCGGCTGGCAGCGACCATCAGCCCCAGCACGCCGGCGTACTCGCTCAGGGCCGCCGTCCAGGCCAGCAGCCACAGCGCCTCCGGGCGTACGCCCGGCACGCTGAGCAGGCTCAGGTACAGCGCCGCGTCGGCGATCACATCGCACAGCTCGTTCAGGTAGGCGCCCAGCCGCGACTGCTGGCCGAACTCGCGGGCCAGCATGCCGTCCACGGCGTTGAGCGCCATGCGCAGCAGCATCCACAGCGGCAGCAGCAGGTACAGCAGGGGCTGGGCCGGCGCGCAGCACCAGACGGCGGCGGCCACCAGCAGCGAGACCACGGCGGCGGCCACGGTCACCGCGTTGGCGGTGATTCCCATGCGGTACAGACCGCGTACGGCGGGACGCAACAGGTCCTGGAAACGTCCTTTCAATGCATAGATCGACACGATCTGTACCCGCTAATCCTTGGCAGTGCGGGCACAGCCTACCCCATCGTCGACAGATTCCGGCAACCCGGCTCCGGCCCGCAGCCCCGCCACCGGATCCGGTCGGATCGATGTGCCTGACGCGGCCATGCACCGATTGCCGAGGCCAATTACCCCTTCCAGCGCCCGCCACCGGCCCCCACCGCCTACAATATCGGCCCCGCTCCGCTGCCGATTCTGTCCCATGACTGCTGATCTGTTGCCCGTCCGCCGGGCCCTCCTCTCCGTTTCCGACAAGACCGGCCTGGTCGAGCTGGCCACTGCGCTGGCGGCACGCGGCGTGGAGCTGCTGTCCACCGGCGGCACCGCCAAGGCGATCCGCGATGCGGGCCTGGCCGTGAAGGACGTGGCCGAGGTCACCGGATTCCCGGAAATGATGGACGGCCGGGTCAAGACCCTGCACCCGATGGTGCATGGCGGCCTGCTGGGCCGTTCGGGCCTGGATGATGCAGTGATGGCCGAGCACGGCATCGGTGCCATCGACCTGCTGGTGCTGAACCTGTACCCGTTCGAGTCGGTCACCGCCAAGGCCGACTGCACCCTGGCCGACGCGGTCGAGAACATCGACATCGGCGGCCCGGCCATGCTGCGCTCGGCGGCCAAGAACTTTGCCCGCGTGGCAGTGGCCACCGACCCGTCGCAGTACGCCGAGCTGCTGGCCTCGCTGGAGGCCAACAACGGCCAGCTGACGGCTGCCACCCGCTTCGCGTTCTCGGTGGCCGCGTTCAACCGCGTCGCCCAGTACGATGCGGCGATCAGCAACTACCTGTCGGCGGTCACCGCCACCGACGCCGCGGTGCCGGCCCGTGCCGAGTACCCGGCGCAGATGAATTCCACCTTCGTGAAGGTGATGGACCTGCGCTACGGCGAGAACCCGCACCAGAGCGGCGCGTTCTACCGCGACCTGTACCCGCTGCCGGGTACGCTGGCCACCTTCCAGCAGCTGCAGGGCAAGGAACTGAGCTACAACAACCTGGCCGATGCCGATGCGGCGTGGGAATGCGTACGCCAGTTCGATGCGCCGGCCTGCGTCATCGTCAAGCACGCCAACCCGTGCGGCGTGGCCGTCGGTGCCGGCAACGGCGATGCCTACGAGCTGGCCTACGCCACCGACCCGACCAGCGCCTTCGGCGGCATCATCGCCTTCAACAAGCCGCTGGACGCCGCCACTGCCAAGGTGATCCTGGACCGCCAGTTCGTCGAAGTGCTGATTGCCCCGGACTACGAGCCGGCTGCGCTGGAATACGCGCAGAAGAAGGCCAACGTGCGCGTGCTGCGCATCCCGCACGGCGATGGCCTGAACAACTTCGACAGCAAGCGCGTCGGCTCGGGCCTGCTGCTGCAGTCGTCGGACAACCGCGGCATGACCCGTGATGAACTGAAGGTGGTCAGCAAGCTGGCGCCGACCGACAAGCAGTTCACCGACCTGCTGTTCGCCTGGAAGGTGGCCAAGTTCGTGAAGTCCAACGCGATCGTCTATGCCAAGGACAACCGCACCATCGGTGTCGGTGCCGGCCAGATGAGCCGCGTGTACTCGGCCCGCATCGCCGGCATCAAGGCCGCCGATGCGAACCTGGTAGTCGAGGGCTCGGTGATGGCCTCCGACGCGTTCTTCCCGTTCCGCGACGGCATCGACGCCGCCGCTGCCGCCGGCATCAAGGCGGTCATCCAGCCGGGCGGTTCGATGCGCGATGCCGAAGTGATTGCCGCCGCCGACGAACATGGTCTGGCCATGGTGTTCACCGGCGTGCGCCACTTCCGCCATTGATCCTGGAGCGACACGGATGTCCACAGTTTCGATGAAATCGCTGGCCGCCCTCGCCCTCGCGGGTGCGGCCGTGCTGGCGGGCTGCAAGCCTGCTGCCGAGCCCAGCACGGGCCCGAAGGCAGATGCGCCGCCGGTGGCCCCCGCCTCACCGGCGCAGCATGTCAGCCGCACCGCACGGCTGCAGGCCTTCCTGGTCCAGCGCTACGGCAGCAACGCCAAGCTCTCCGGTGAATGGCGCGGCAGCTGGACCGACGATGGCGACACCCATGCGATGGACTGGCAGGTCTGCGCGGAACAACCGGTGGTGAGCGGTGACAGCTGGCAACAGCTGCTGGCCGTGTGCGGTGCGCTGGTCGATGGCGCGCACATCGACCCGGGAACCATCGAGTTCTTCGTGCTGCGCCCGAATGGCGAGGGCTTTGAAGTGGCCAGCGAACTGACCGGCCAGCGCTTCGGCAGCGGCGGCCAGCCCGGCACCACCAGCATCATCCGCGCCGGCAGCGACTTCTATGGTTTCCGCGTCGAGGACGGCTGGTTCGGGCAGGGTTTCTCGTTGCTCTCGCAGTCGCTGATCCTGCCGGGCCCGAACGGCCTGGTGGCCAGTGGCAGCGTGCGTAGCCATATCGACAATGACGCCCAGTACGAGTGCGACACGGTCGATGCCAGCACCGACCCCGACACGACCAACGACTGCCGCACCCGCCGCTTCAGCATCGATTTCGCCCTGCGTTTCGACGACAGCGACCGCAGCGCGCGCGTCTGGCCACTGCTGATCGAGGAAACCGGAATCACCTGTGGTGGCAAGCAGGTCCGGCAGCAGCACCGCTTTACCCTGGACCCGAAGACCTGGGCCTACTCCTTCCCCGAATCGCTGCGACGCGAAGGCTGCGAGTGAACCACGCGCGCCGCCGGGGATATCGATCCTCCCTTCCCACGCAATCTGGAATCTCGTGATGAACGTACTTGTCATCGGCTCTGGCGGCCGCGAACACGCCCTGGCATGGAAGCTGGCCCAGTCCTCCCGTGTCACCGAAGTGATCGTGGCGCCCGGCAACGCCGGCACCGCCAGCGAAGACAAGTGCCGCAACGTGGCGGTCAAGGTCACCGATATCGACGGTCTGCTGGCGCTGGCCCAGGCTGAAGGCGTGGCGCTGACCGTGGTCGGCCCGGAAGTACCGCTGGTGGCCGGCGTGGTCGACCGCTTCCGCGCCGCCGGCCTGCGCATCTTCGGGCCGACCGCCGCTGCCGCGCAGCTGGAAGGCAGCAAGGCCTACGCCAAGGACTTCCTGGCCCGCCACAACATCCCTACCGCGTTCTACGCCGTGCACAGCGACGTGGACGCTGCGCTGGCCTACGTGCGCGAGAAGGGCGCACCGATCGTGGTCAAGGCCGATGGCCTCGCCGCCGGCAAGGGCGTGATCGTCGCAATGACGTTGACCGAAGCCGAAGACGCGGTGCGAGACATGCTCTCCGGCAACGCGTTCGGCGATGCCGGCGCACGCGTGGTGATCGAGGAATTCCTCGACGGCGAGGAAGCCAGCTTCATTTCGATGGTGGACGGTGTGCATGCGCTGCCGATGGCCACCTCGCAGGACCACAAGCGCGTCAGCGACGGCGATACCGGCCCGAACACCGGCGGCATGGGCGCCTATTCGCCGGCCCCGGTGGTGACGCCGGAGGTGCATGCACGCGTGATGCGTGAGGTGGTGAACCCCACCGTGCAGGGCATGATCGCCGACGGCATCCCGTTCACCGGCTTCCTCTATGCCGGCCTGATGATCGACGCCAGCGGCGCACCGAAGGTCATCGAGTTCAACGTGCGCTTCGGCGACCCGGAAACCCAGCCGGTGATGCTGCGCCTGCAGTCGGACCTGGTGGAGCTGGTGGAAGCCGCCATCGACGGCCGCCTGGACCAGGTAGAAGCACAGTGGGATGCGCGTCCGTCGCTGGGCGTGGTGCTGGCCGCCAGGCCGTACCCGGAAACGCCGATCACCGGCGACGTGATTTCCGGCCTGGACGACGTGCCGGCCAGTGCCAAGGTGTTCCATGCCGGCACCGCGCTGGACGCGCAGGGCCAGGTGGTCAGTGCCGGCGGCCGCGTGCTGTGCGTGGCGGCGCTTGGCTACAGCGTGCGCGATGCGCAGGCAAAGGCCTATGCCGGCGTGGCCAAGGTGACCTGGGCCAACGAATTCCACCGCACCGACATCGGCTGGCGCGCGATCGCACGCGAGGGCTGAGGTCCGGCGCCGCAGCCACGCATGGCGTGGCTCTACAGGCGCCACACCGCCGGGGTAGATCCACGCCACGCGTGGATTGAACACCTCGGAAAAGCAAAGGCCCGGCAGAACCGGGCCTTTGCTTTACAGGACTGCTTCGAGTCCCTTCCGATCAATCAGGTTCAGCAACTTCAGTGATGGTCCGCTGGGCTTCTTCTCGCCCTGTTCCCAGCTGCGTACGGTGGAAACGCTGGTATTGAGAACTCCAGCAAAGACCGGCTGACTGAGCTGCAATGACGCACGCAGGGCACGGATCTGGGCACTGCTGTATTCAGGGACCGGCTCAAGGCAAAGCGCTTCGTAGCTGCTCAATCGACGTTTATCGATGAAGCCATGTGCGTGCAGACTCACAGCCGCATCATGCACCGCCTCAAGAAGCGCACTTTTCGCGCGCCGTCGCTCAGGGGTCTTCGTCATGGCTGATCTCCTGTAGATCCCCGTACTGCACGGCACGATTCAGCTGCGCCGTACTCATTTTCAAGAACTCCGATGCGTACAGCTGCAGCGCATCGCGTTCCGCATTCGTGATTGCAGCACGTTCATTCTTCTCGTAGCCGAAAAGGAAGAACCAATGCCCGCCTCGCTGTGTGGCGACGATGGTTCGGACGCTCCCACGCTTTCCTCGCCCCGGCAAGGCAACGCGCTTCTTGAAGATTCCGCCGCCAAGATCAGCATCCACCAGACCCTCTTCCATTTCACGTACCGACCGGTACAGCGCAGCGTCGGACAGGGTGGTCCTGCGCATGCTGCGATTGAAACTTCGTGTGCGGAAGACGCGTGGCATGATCATACCGTGCCACTGCGTGGTACGGCGTGAACATCAGCATCCAGCACATGATCCGGTCGGCGCAATCACCGCTTTGGCGTCAGACTAGAGCCACGCCATGCGTGGATGAGAACGCCACCAAAAAGAAAAAGCCCGGCAATGCCGGGCCTTTTCATCGCTTCAACGCCACCCCGCTTACGCGGTGAACAGCGCCTTCATCTTCTTCAGCGCATTCGCTTCAACCTGGCGGATGCGCTCGGCCGACACGCCGTACTCGTCGGCCAGCTCCTGCAGCGTCACCTTGCTGTCCGCGTCCAGCCAGCGACGGCGGATGATGTCGCGCGAGCGGGCGTCCAGCTCGGCCAGGCCTTCGCGCAGCAGCTGCATCTGGTTGTCTTCGCTGTCGGCACGTTCGTAGGCCATCGACGGGTCTTCATCGTTGGCGACCAGGAACGCAGCCGGCGACGGCGGCGCGTGCTCGTTGTCCTCGTCGGTCGGCGCATCGAAACCGATATCGCGACCGGACAGGCGCGACTCCATTTCCATGACCTCGCGCTCGGACACGTTCAGGTCCTTGGCCACCGCGCTCACCTCAGCCGCGTTCATCCAGCCCAGGCGCGTCTTCGACTTGCGCAGGTTGAAGAACAGCTTGCGCTGCGCCTTGGTGGTGGCGACCTTCACGATGCGCCAGTTCTTCAGGATGAACTCGTGCATCTCGGCACGGATCCAGTGCACGGCGAAGGAGACCAGGCGCACGCCCATGTCCGGGTCGAAGCGCTTGACCGCCTTCATCAGGCCGATGTTGCCTTCCTGGATCAGATCGCCCAGCGCAAGGCCGTAGCCGTTGTAGCCGCGGGCCACGTGCACCACGAAGCGCAGGTGCGAATGCACCAGCTCGCGGGCGGCGTCCAGATCGTTACCGTCGCGGAAGCGACGGGCCAGGTCCTGTTCGTCATCGACCGACAGCACCGGGATCTGGTGCACGGCACCGATGTAGGCGTCCAGCGAACCGAGCGCACTGGGAATCGGGAGATTGTTTGCCACAAGGGCAGTAGAGGTGTTCTGGCTCATAGGCACCCATCTTAGCAGTCCGGCATTTGGACTGCTAAAGGAGGAAAAAGTTCCAGCGTCCCATTGATGCAACACTGGTCCCAAACAGAGCCCTACCGTAGCGCGATTTGATGACAGTGGCGAGCATGCTTTTCGGGATTCACAATCCCTTGGAATTCAAGCAATTACCTACTGGAAACCGGCCAATTCCGGTCAAGCGGAGCTGAACGGGCCGTCCGCAGGACCCATTCAGGCCCGGAAACGTTGCCCGGCGTTCAGCCCCGGTCACCCACCGACGGTCAGAGCGCCGAGCGGGGCGGCAGCGACCAGTCGATCGGGGCCTGGCCGCGGCGCTGCAGGTACTCGTTGGCCATCGAGAAATGCCGGCAGCCGAGGAAGCCACGGTGGGCCGACAGCGGCGACGGATGCGGCGACTTCAGCACGCGATGGCGGCGGGTATCGATGACCTTGCCCTTCTGCTGCGCATAGGCGCCCCAGAGCATGAACACCAGCCCTTCGCGCTCGCGGTTGAGCACGTCCACCACGTGGTCGGTGAAGCCTTCCCAGCCACGCCCCTGGTGCGCACCGGCCTTGCCCTCCTCCACCGTCAGCACCGCATTGAGCAGCAGCACGCCACGCTGCGCCCACGGGATCAGGCAGCCGTGGTCCGGACGCGGGATACCGAGATCGCTCTCGATCTCCTTGTAGATGTTCAGCAGCGACGGCGGCACCGGCACGCCCGGCGGCACCGAGAAACTCAGGCCATGCGCCTGCCCGCGGCCGTGGTACGGGTCCTGCCCGAGAATGACCACCTTCACCTGCTCGAACGGCGTGGCGTCGAACGCGGCGAAGATCTGCGGGCCGGGCGGGAACACCGCCGCGCCACTGGCCTTGCGCTGGCGCAGGAAGCTGGACAGCTCGCGCATCTGCGGCTGCAACAGGTAATCGCCGACATGCTGCTTCCAGCTCGGTTCCAGCTGGATCGTCGGGGTGTCGGCTACTTCATCCATCATCGCAACAGGGGTCCATCGTTCAATCGGGCCAGCCGCAGCTGGAACAGCACCTTGGTGACCAGCAGCCGTTCTTCGATCGGCTTGAGCACCAGGTCGTTGGCACCGGACTGCAGCAGCCCGGTCTGGTTGTGCGGATTGCCATCGCCGGTCATCACCAGCACCGGCAGGCGGCGCTTGCCGTAACCGAAGTCCACGCGCACGCGCTGCACCACGTCGCGACCGCTCAGTTCGCCCTTCAGGGTGACGTCGGTCAGCACCAGGTCGATGCGGTGGCGACTGCGGCCCAGCGACTCGGCGGTGAGCAGGGTGAACGCTTCTTCGGCACTGACCACGTGCAGCACGTTCAACTGCTGGCGTTCCAGCATGCGCTTGGTGGCCTCGGCCACCACGCGGCTGTCCTCGATATAGAGGATGGTGGCGCCGGGAATGGTCTGCGGCTGCACGTAGCCGCGGATGAAGGTCGCCAGTGCCTCGTGGCCCAGCGCCTTGTCGAAATAGTCGGTGACGTACTCGGTGAAGCGGCGCTGCTCCAGGTGCTGCTGGGCATCGCCGGAGACCACGATCACCGGCACATAGGCCTGGCCGGCCGCTTCGCGCACCATCCGCGCCAGCGCCAGGCCGTCGCCATCGCGCAGGGTCAGCGAGGTCGTCACCAGGTCCACCGGGCCCTGCGCCAGCGCCTGCTGCGCATCCTCGATGCTGTCGCAGCCGATCACCTCCACGCCGGGCAGGTCACGCTGCAGGACGTCGGCGATCAGCTTGCGCACCAGCTTCGAACCATCGACCACCATCACCCGCGTCGCGGGCCCTTCAAGGTGCTTCAGCGCTTGCGGTTGCATGCCGGTCTCAGGTGTCGGTCGGGCGGGTCTGGCGGAGGAAGTGGCCGGTGACCAGCCAGGCGCCCAGCCAACCCAGCAGCAGCGTGCCGAGCAGGACCAGGCCGCCATGCAGCAGGTCCAGGCCGTGCAGTACGAACGGGCTGCCGTAGCTGCGCGAGAGTTCGGCCAGCGGCATGCGCAGGGCGGCACCGGCGGCGCCGATCAGGGCCAGCGCCACCGCGCCGGCGCCCAGGCCGTACCACGCGCCCAGGTACAGGAACGGGCGACGGATGAAGCCATCGCTGGCGCCGAGCAGCTGCAGCACGCCGATCTCTTCGCGGCGGGCCTGGATGTCCAGGCGTACCGTGTTGCCGACCACCAGCGCGGCACCCACGCCGAGCAGCACCGACAGCACCTGCACCAGCCGCGCACCGAAGGCCAGCCAGGCATCCAGGCGCTGGCGCCACAGCGCATCGTGCTGCACCAGGTCGGCCTCGGGCAGGCTTTCCAGCGCGCGCGCCAGGCGTGCATCGTCCTTGCCCTGGCCGGGGGTGATCACCAGCAGCGAGGGCAGCGGATTGTCGTTGAGTGCGTCGATGGCCTCACCGAGGCCGGCATCGCGCAGTTCCTGCAGGCCCTGCTCGGGCGTGCGCACGTTCACTTCGGCCACGTCGTCGCGGTCGCGCAGCTGGCCCGCCAGGCGCAGCGCGCCGGGCCCATCGACGTTGCCCTTCAGGAACACGTTGATGTCGCGCGACTGCTGCACGCTGCCGGCGAACTGCTTGAGGTTGTCCAGCGCGATCGACAGCCCCAGCGGCAGGGCCAGTGCCAGCGCCATGACCATCACCGTCAGCAGGGTCGCCCACGGCTTGCGGCAGGCGCGGCCCAGGCTGAACACCACGCTGTGCACGTGGTGCTGGAACCAGACACCCACACGCGAGGGGGCGGCGGCTTCGCTGTTTTCGTTCTTCGCCATCGGTTACTCCGCCAGGTCCTGCGGCGAGATGTCATCCACCAGCCGGCCGTGGTCGAGGATCAGCACGCGCTTGCGCATGCGGCGCAGCAGCGGCAGGTCGTGACTGACCACCAGCACGCTGGTGCCGCGCGAGGGCAGCTCGGCGAACAGGGCCATGATCTCCGCCGCCAGGGTAGGGTCGAGGTTGCCGGTCGGCTCATCGGCCACCAGCAACTTGGGCTCACCAACGATCGCGCGGGCGATGCCGACGCGCTGCTGCTCGCCGGCCGACAGCTGCGAAGGCAGCGCCTTCTCGCGGTGGCCCAGGCCCATCCGTTCCAGCACCGAGCGCACGCGCTTGTTGATGTCGCCACGGCGGGTACCGCGCAGGATCAGCGGCAGCGCCACGTTCTCGGCGATCGAACGGTCCATCAGCAGGCGGTGGTCCTGGTAGACCGCCCCCACCGCGCGTCGGTGGCGGGGCACGTCGCCGCCGCGCACCTTCAGCAGGTTGCGCTCGTCGAACACCACCGCGCCGCGGCTGGGCCGCTCGTCCAGGTGGATCAACTTGAGCAGGGTGCTTTTGCCCGCACCGGAATGGCCGGTGACGAACAGCATCTCGCCCGGCGCGACCTCGAAGCTGACATCGGTCAGTGCCTCGTGGCCACCGGCGTACTGTTTGCTGACATTGTCGAAGCGCAGGACACTCATGCCCCGATTATGCAGGAGCGGCGCGACGTCGTGGAGACGGTCGCGCGATCGGTAGTGCCGGCCGCTGGCCGGCAGCTGTGTGGGTTGCCGGCCAGCGGCCGGCACTACCCCACCCCATGGGGCAGTGCGGATCAAGGTCCGCACCCACCATCGGCGGCTTAGTTGCCCGACAGCATCCGGCGGATCTTGCGGCCGATGCGGGTCAGGAACGAATCGCCGGTATCGGCGGCCGTACGCACCGGCTTGGCCACCACCTGCACCGGGGTCACCGGGCTGGCGCCGTTGCCGGCGTTGGCCTGCACGCCCTCGCCACCCTCGACCGGACGGCCGTGGCGACGACGACGGCGCTTGCGCGGCTTGCGCTCGCCATCCACGGCACCTTCCGGTGCCCCCTCGGCACGCGGCGGGCGCGGCGGACGCGGGGCCTGGGCGACAGCGGCTTCGGCACCTTCGGCCGGGGCAGCTGCGGCCTGCTCGCCTTCCACGCGCGGCTTGCGCGGGCCACGCGAACGGCGCTCGCCGCTGCGCTCACCGTCGCGACGCTCGCCACGGCCGCCGCCGGAGCGGCCACCACTGCGACCACCACCACGACGCTCTTCTTCGGCGGCACGGGCTTCGCGCGCTTCACGGAAGATCTGGCCGACGCTCTCGTTCTCCTCACCTTCCTCGCCAGCGGCCGGGGCCGGGCGTTCCGGGCGCGGCAGCGGGGTCAGCAGTTCCTTGGTGACCGGCTCGGACGGGATCTTCTGCTCGATGTAGGCCTCGATGTCCGGCAGGCCCATGGCGTAGCGTTCGCAGGCGAAGCTGATCGCATCACCCTCTTCGCCCAGGCGCGCGGTACGACCGATGCGGTGCACGTAATCTTCGGCGTCGAACGGCAGGTCGTAGTTGTAGACGTACTTGATGCCGTCGATATGCAGGCCGCGCGCGGCGACGTCGGTGGCCACCAGGATCTCCAGCTGGCCCTTCTGGAAGCGGTTGAGCAGGCTCTCGCGCTTCTTCTGCGGCACGTCGCCGGACAGCACGCCGACGCGGTAGCCGGCCTTTTCCAGCGAACGGGCGACGCGCTCGACGAACACCTTGGTATTGACGAACACCATGGTGCGCGCGCCTTCGCTGCGCGACAGCAGGCCCAGCAGCAGCGGGATCTTCTCGTCGTCGGCCGGGAAGTAGATGCGCTGGCGCACGCGGGCAGCGGTGATGGTCTCGGCTTCGACCACCAGCTTCTGCGGCTCGTTCATGTGCTCGTAGGCCAGCTCCAGCACGCGATGGCTGAGGGTGGCGCTGAACAGCAGGGTCTGGCGGATGGTGCGTTCCGGCATGCGGCGCAGCAGGAAGCGGATGTCCTTGATGAAGCCCAGATCGAACATGCGGTCGGCTTCGTCCAGCACGCAGATCTCGCAGGCGTGCAGCGAAACCACCTTGTGCTGCTTGACGTAGTCGATCAGGCGGCCCGGGGTGGCGATGATCACGTCCACGCCCTGCTGCAGCAGCTCGCGCTGCTTGTCGTAATCCACGCCGCCGTAGACCAGCGCGAAACGCAGGCCCAGGTCGGAACCGAACTTCACCGCATCCTTGTGGATCTGGATGGCCAGTTCGCGGGTCGGGGCAAGGATCAGCGCGCGCGGATCTTCCAGCTTGCGGTCGGCCAGGGCCGGGCGGGTCAGCAGGCGGTTCACGACAGCGACCAGGAAGGCCAGGGTCTTGCCGGTGCCGGTCTGGGCCTGGCCGGCAACATCACCACCGGGCAGCGCGACCGGCAGGGTCAGCGCCTGGATCGGGGTGCAGCGGGTGAATCCGGCTCCTTCAAGGCCGGCCTGCAGGGCCGGATGCAGCTCGAAGGAGGAGAAGGTCAAATCGGTCAGCGGTTTGTCGCTCATGAGTCCGTCTTGGTATGGCCGCCGGCCCGTGGGGCGGCTGGCACTTCATCGTCTAGGGGCACCGTCGCAAACTGCGGCCCCTGCGGCGGGTTGGCAGGCTGGGACCACCCGGTCCGCGCGCCGCACAATGCCCCAGTTTAACGCACTCGGGCAGGCAAACCGGAATGACCCGTCTCATAAAGTCAAGAGACGGCGCCCTTCACCCAGCCACGCCGGACTTGAACGGCCTGCCCGGGGTCGCTGGTGTTGCCCACTGCCAGCCCCATGTACAGGAAGACAGTGAAATCCGACACATACCGGCCATCGAAGCGATCACGATACGCTGGGTTCCAGCCGGCGCCTGTCCCTGCCCTGCGATAGGGGTACACTGCCGGCCGTGAGCGTCCAGGCATCCCGCCGAACGCACCGCGGCAGTGCGCCGCGAGGCAACGACGAGGGTCGCGCCACCGGGCATGGCCCAGTTCACCCACCTCCGGCATGGCCGGGTGCAATCCAAGACGAGAAACCAAGATGAGCGACAAGGTTGTACATGTCGGCGACGCCGACTTTGATAGCGCAGTGCTGAACTCCAAGGAACCGGTGCTGGTCGATTTCTGGGCCGAGTGGTGTGGCCCCTGCAAGATGATCGCCCCGGCGCTGGACGAACTGGCCGATGCCTACCAGGGCCGCGCCAAGATCGCCAAGGTCAACGTCGACCACAACCGCGCGCTGGCCGCCAAGTACCACGTGCGTTCGATTCCGTACCTGGTCGTGTTCAAGGACGGCGAGAAGGTCGGCGAGCAGATCGGTGCGGTGGGCAAGGCCCAGCTGGCCGGCCTGCTGGACAAGGCCCTGGCCTGATCCCGTTGTTCCCGGCAGCCGCCGCCCGCGGCTGCCGGCGGGCGCCCAGCGTCCATCATGAATGCTGTTCCCGGCGACCCTTGCAAGCCGCCGCAGGCCGATGATAGTGTCGGCATATCCGGCCGCGTTCGCGTGCCGCACCCTCTGGACGCAGTTTCTTCCAGACCCATTCCCAACGTTCGCCGCCCCAGCCGGGCGCTCGCACCTTCAAGCGAGGAATAACGCTCTTGTCCGATA
Source organism: Stenotrophomonas sp. S4 (assembly GCF_054187805.2). Lineage (NCBI taxonomy): Bacteria > Pseudomonadati > Pseudomonadota > Gammaproteobacteria > Lysobacterales > Lysobacteraceae > Stenotrophomonas > Stenotrophomonas sp. S4. Next base: position 4,288,520 of record NZ_CM196188.1, read on the forward strand.
ACACTTCCGAAACCGGCAGCGCCGATGCGCCCGCCGAAAAGCGCGTGCGCAAGCCCCGCGTGAGCAAGGCCGCCGCTCCGGCAGCCGCCGAAACCAGCGCCGTTCCGGCGCAACCGACCCTGCCGCTGGCAGCCGCGCCCGAAGCGCCGGCACCGGCTGCAGCCGCCCCCGCGCCGAGCGCGCCTGCCACTGAAACCCCCGCCTCCGGCGGCGGTGAGGGTGGCGAAGGCCGCGAATCCGGACAGCGCCAGCAGAACCACCAGGGCGGTGGCCAGAACCAGGGCCAGGGTCAGAACAACAACCCCTACAACCAGAACGGCCAGCAGGGCCAGGGCAATCGCCGCGACCGTTTCCGCAATCGTCGCGACCGTGACCGCAACCGCGGTGGCCGTGATGACGGCATGCCGCAGGACGGCGGCGAGCAGCAGCCCTTCGTGCCGCGCCCGCACGCCAACGTGCCGGAAGGCTTCCCGGTCTACTCGCTGAGCGACCTCAAGCGCATGCCGGCACAGAAGCTGCTGGAAATCGCCGAGCAGCTGCAGATCTCCGAAGGCGTGGCCCGCGCCCGCAAGCAGGACGTGATCTTCGCCCTGCTGAAGGTGCTGACCCGCCACGGCGACGGCGTCGCCGCCGATGGCGTGCTGGAAATCCTGCCGGACGGCTTCGGCTTCCTGCGCGCGGCCGAAGCCAGCTACCTGGCCGGCCCGGACGACACCTACATCTCGCCCAGCCAGATCCGCCGCTTCAACCTGCGCACCGGCGACCACATCTCCGGCCGCATCCGCTTCCCGAAGGACGGCGAGCGCTACTTCGCGCTGAACATCGTCGACACCATCAACGGCGAGCCGATCGAAGCGTCGAAGAACAAGGTGCTGTTCGAGAACCTGACCGCGCTGTTCCCGCGCCGCCGCTTCACCCTGGAGCGTGGCAACGGTTCGTCGGAAGACATCACCGGCCGCATCCTCGATCTGATGGCGCCGCAGGGCAAGGGCCAGCGTTCGCTCATCGTGTCCCAGCCGAAGGCCGGCAAGACGATGATGATGCAGCAGGTCGCCACGGCCATCACCACCAACCACCCGGACGTGCACCTGATCGTGCTGCTGATCGATGAGCGCCCGGAAGAAGTGACCGAAATGCAGCGCACCGTGCGCGGCGAGGTCATCAGCTCGACCTTCGACGAGCCCGCCGCGCGCCACGTGCAGGTGGCCGAAATGGTCATCGAGCGCGCCAAGCGCCTGGTCGAGCACAAGAAGGACGTGGTGATCCTGCTGGACTCGATCACCCGCCTGGCCCGCGCCTACAACAACGTGGTGCCGAGCTCGGGCAAGGTGCTGACCGGTGGTGTGGACGCCAACGCCCTGCACCGCCCGAAGCGCTTCTTCGGTGCCGCGCGCAACGTGGAAGAAGGCGGCAGCCTGACCATCATCGCCACCGCGCTGGTCGACACCGGCTCGAAGATGGACGAGGTGATCTACGAAGAGTTCAAGGGCACCGGCAACAGCGAAGTGCACCTGAGCCGTCGTATCGCTGAAAAGCGCGTGTTCCCGGCCATCGACATCAACCGTTCCGGCACCCGCCGCGAAGACCTGCTGATCGAGCCGGAGCTGCTGCAGAAGATCTGGATCCTGCGCAAGCTGCTGCATCCGATGGATGAAATGGCCGCGATGGAGTTCCTGCTGGACAAGATGAAGAACACCAAGTCCAACGACGAGTTCTTCGGTTCGATGAAGCGCTGATCCACGGCATTGCATCGAAAAGAACCTGCCGCTCGCTGCGGCAGGTTTTTTTTTGCCTGCAGGGCGACCCACTTCACTTTGCCGCCGCCGACTTTTGGCGATAATTCGCCCGATACCCTGCCCGGCCCTGCGGGCGTGGCCACCGATTCCCGCTGTCGCCCCTTCCGGAGAACCGGTCGGGTCCAGCCTCCTGCCGGATCCGTCGACGCATGCGAACGCTGTCCCCCCGCCTCAACCTGGGCAAGCTGATCCTCGCCCTGGCCCTGCTCAGCGCCATCATCGCCCTGGCCAACACCCTGCTGGCCAGCTACCGCGTGCAGCGCGACCAGCTGGTCGGCAATACCCTGGAAGCCAACCGCGTCTATGCCACCAAGCTGGCCGAGACCACCCAGAACTTCCTGCTGGCCGCACAGCAGGAGCTGGCCTACGCCGCCACCCGGCTCGGCCAGAGCGACCTGGATCCGAAGCAGGCCCAGGATGAAGCCAGCCGCCTGCAGCTGCAGACCAACAGCTTCAACTCCTCGCTGGTGGTCGACGCCGACGGCCTGGTGATCGCCACCTCGCCGCAGACCCTGCAGCTGCAGGGCGAGATCCTGCACAGCGTCGGCAACAACGCCGCACTGGCCGCGCGCCAGCCGATGATCAGCGATCCCTACCAGTCGGCCACGGGCAAGCTGCTGGTCTCGCTGTCGCACCCGATCTTCGACCGCCAGGGCCGCTATCGCGGCTACGTCAGCGGCACCCTGTACCTGCGCCAGCGCAGCGCGCTGCATACGCTGCTGGGCAAGCACTACTATCGCGACGGCTCCTACCTGTACGTGGTCGACCGCCATGGCCGCCTGCTGTACCACGCCGACGGCAAGCGGGTCGGCGACTACGTGGTCGGCAACCCGGCGGTGAAGGCGGTGGTGCGCGGCGAACGCGGCGCGCAGCAGGTCCGCAACAATCTGGGCGTGTCGATGCTGGCCGGTTATGCGCCGGTACCGGCCACCGGCTGGGGCATCATCGCCCAGCGGCCGACCGAGGCCACGTTGCAGCCGTTGTCGCGGTTGATGACTGCGGTGATCTGGAACGCGATCCCGCTCGGCCTGCTGTCACTGCTGATCACCTGGTGGTTCGCCCGGCGCATCTCGATGCCGCTGTGGCAGCTGGCGCGCAACGTACAGGGCGGCGAGGACACCGGCAACGCGATCAACCACGTCAGCGGCATCCGTGCGTGGTACTTCGAGGTTGCCCAGCTGAAGCAGGCGGTCCTGCACAGCTTCAACGCCCTGCAGGACCGCATCGGTACGCTCAACCGCGCCAACCGCACCGATCCGCTGACCGGCCTGCTCAATCGCCGCGGCCTGCAGCAGGCGCTGGATGCGCTGCAGGTGCAGGGCATCCCGTTCGCGATCCTGGCGCTGGACATCGATCGCTTCAAATCGATCAACGACAGCCACGGCCATGACGTCGGCGATGCCGCCATCGTCCATATCGCCGACCAGATGCGCCGCTACTCGCGCGACAGCGACATCCTCTGCCGCGCCGGTGGCGAGGAGTTCCTGCTGCTGTTGCCGGGCATCAGTACCGACTCGGCACGCCAGGCCGGCGAGCGCCTGCGCCAGCACATCGCCGATCATCCATTCGAGCCGGTGGGCACCATCACCGTGTCGCTGGGCGTGGCCCACTTCCCCAGCTTCCATGTCGATGCCGAGCAGGCGCTGCGGCTGGCCGACAAGGCCCTGTACATGGCCAAGGAACAGGGCCGCAACCGGGTAGTGGTCTACCCGTACGCGGACTGAGAAGCGGCCGGCCTGGCCAACCGCCTCACCGCGCCGGGCTCAGCGCTGGGCCAGCGGCGTCAGCAGGCGCAGGCCGCGCTGGGTGCCATCGACCATGTACACGCCGCCGGCGGGCAGCAGATCACTGCCCACCTGCTCGGCAGCGTCCGGCTTGCGCCACGGTGCGGCCTGGCGCGGGCCGGGGATGAAGGCACGCCAGCGGCCATAGCGTTCCGGCTGGCCGTTGTCGCTGTTGTTCAGGGCGAAGGTGACCGGCACGCGCACGGTCCAGGAGTCACGCGTACTGTCCTCGCCGGTGGTCGGCGGCACGAAGGTCCACTTGCGGGCCGCACTGATACTGGCCTTGGCGAGGATGTCGCGCATCTTGGACATGGTCCGTTCCGGTGCGACCACCGTCATGTTCACCTGTTCGGCAACGACATCGGCGACGGTGCCGTCGCGCGCTACCTGGACCAGCAGCAGCACGTCACCCTGCCCACCATTGCGGAAGGCATCCTCGGGGTAGCGCGGTGGCGGCATGTTCTTCCGGGTGACCGAATCGGTAGCCTTCGGATCATATTCACTGAAATCGACACTGGTCATGCTGATCTGGTAGTTGCCGTCGTCCTGCTCCTTGCCACGCAGGCGTACCCGCAGCGGCGCGTGGGTGGCCACCGGCTTGCCGTCGCGCAGCGTCGGCTCGAACTGCCAGCCACGGATAGTGCCTTCCACGAACGATGCGATGCCCGGTGCGAGCATCGCCTGCTGGTCCAGGGTCAGCTTGCTGACCGATCCGTCGGCCGCCACATCGATACTGCCCGACAGCGCCATGCTCATCTCGGCAGTGGCGCGCACGGCGCGCGCGTTCTGGGCAACGGCATCGGCCGGCAGCAGGGGAGCGCCGGCGGTAAACGCCAGGGCCAGGGCAAGGAACAGGGGGGAGCGCATCATTGCCGGATCCATGGTGATGAGGTGAACCCAGAGCGTACCCCAGTCTGGACGGGACCGGCAGGCGGTTCACGCCAATCCGTTCAGGCCAGGCGATGGGCCACCGCGTAGGGCGGCGTATCCGGATAGTCACCGCCGGCGAAGCGCGCCTGCAGGCCCTGCCACCACGCGGGATCGAACAGGTGCCGATAATGTTCGCGCACCGCGGACAGCTCGCCCGCCGGCAGGCCCATGAACGGGCCGAAACGCTCGGGAAACACATCGCGTGGCCCGACATGGAACCAGGGTTCGTCGGCCATGGCTTCCTCCGGCGTACGCGGCTGCGGCCAGGCGCGGAACACGCAGTCGCTGACCAGGCACAGCTCGTCATAGTCGTAGAACACGGCCCGACCATGCCGCGATACGCCGAAGTTCTTCGGCAGCATGTCGCCGGGGAAGATGTTGTTGCGCGCCATGTCGGTGATCGCCTGCGCGTAGTCGAGTACCGCCGCGCGCACCGCCTCGCCGCCCTGCTCGCGCAGGTACAGGTTCAATGGACGGAAGCGACGCTGCACGTAGCACAGTGCGACTTCCACCTGGTCGCCATCGACGCGCACGCTCTGCGCGCACTGCTCGAGCAGCTCTTCCAGCAAGGCCGGTGCGAAGCGGTCGCGTGGGAAACGCAGATGGCGGTACGGCTGCGCATCCAGCAGGCGGCCGACCCGGTCGAGATTGAACACCAGCGCGTACTTCTCTTCCACCTGCTGCCGCGACATCGCCTTGGGCCAGGCGAAGCGGTCGCGGATCAGCTTGAACACCAGCGGATAGCTGGGCAGGGTGAACACCGCCATGACCATGCCCGGCGTACCTTCGGCGGGCACCAGCCGCTCCTGCGGATGTTCGTTGAAGTGGCGGAAGAAGGTCCGGTAGCGCTCGGTCTTGCCCTGCTTGGCCCGGCCCAGAACGGTGTAGATCTCATCGATGGGCTTGCCTGGCAGCAGGCTGCGCAGGAACACCACCGCATCGCCGACCGTGGCAAGGTCGGCCTGGAAATAACTGCGCGACACGCCGAACAGGTGGGCGACGTCGCGGCGCCGGGTCAGCACCGCATCGGCACGCAGGCCCTGGCCATCGTTGACCAGGGCAATCACGCACGGTGAGAAGCGGTGCTCGCCGAACACGCGCCCCACCAGATAGGCGCGGCGCTCGCGATAGAACACGGTGTCGAGCAGCTCGATGCTGCGCACCGGCGTATCGCCCCAGTGGGCCAGATCATCCTGCAGGCGCACGGCGATGGCCGCCGCGCAGCGCAGCTGGTGCGCATAGGGAATGTCGAAGCGGTAATCGGCCAGCACACGCTGCAGGGCCTCCACCGGCCGCGTCGGCGAGACCGCATAGGTATGCCGTGCGACCGGGTGGGTGATCGCATCGGATGGCTCGACATCGAAGGCGATGAACTCCAGTTCCGGGTCCACGCCACGGGTGGAGAACAAGCGCCGCGACAGCGTGTTGTAGAAGGTCTTGTACAGTTCGGCGTCGATCAGCCCCCGCAGCAGTGCGCTGTAGCGCGCATGCACCTGCAGCCACAGCGCGCGCTCCCCGATCGCTTCGCCGGCGAGACGCCGCAGCGCATCCATCTGTTCGGCGATGCACAGGTCGTACAACGCGATGCGTTCGACTGCATCCTGGCGCGCGCCCGCCCAGTCGCGCTGCTCGAAGCGCTGCCGCGCACGGGCGGTGATCGCCGCAAAGCGGGCGTGATACTGCTCGAAGCCGGCGTGGATGGCGCAGGCGATGCGCGACGCCAGCTCGGCAGCGATGTCAGGCTCGGACATGCAGGACTCACCCGGGAGGACCGGCTTCACCATACGCTGGCGTGGGGTGGCTTGTGTAGGGCCACTGCGTGCCGCGACAAACGCAACGATTCCTACAGACCCGATGCCTCCCCGCTGCCTACCCTTTCAGGCCCAACAACGGCACGAGGTGACGCATGCAGCAAATGACCTTTATTCCACGCGTGGAGGAAGGCAACGTAATCCCCCAGCGCGCCCGCGACGGCTACATCAGCGCCACCGCCCTCTGCCAGTCCGTCGGCAAGCGCTGGTCCGATTACCGGGCGTTGAAATCGACGGAGGAGTTCCTGCAGGAGCTCATGGCGCAGACGAAGCTGTCCGAGAATGAGCTGATCCACGTGGTATCCGGTGGAAACCCGGCGATGCAGGGCACCTGGATCCACCCGTACCTCGCCATCCACCTCGGCCAGTGGCTGTCGCGCAAGTTCTCAGTGAAGGTCTCGCAGTGGGTGGTGGAATGGCAGCAGGGTCGCGCCAACGCGGTGATGCCAGCGCACATCGACCGCTACATGCAGAACCGCGCCAAGGTGCCCTATACCCACTTTTCGATGCTCAACGAGCTGACCCTGAACCTGATCGCGCCGCTCGAGCAGGCAGGCTACACGCTCCCGCAGGAGCTGGTGCCGGACATCTCCGAAGGCCGCCTGTTCTGCAAATGGCTGAGGGATCATCGGGGTATCAACACCGATGCACTGCCCACGTATGACCACTCCTACCCGGATGGGCGCACGGTGCAGGCCAAGCTGTATCCCAACGAGCTCTACGAAGACTTCCGCCGCCACTTCAACGAAGTGTGGTTGCCTGAGAAGGCGCCGGCGTACTTCGCCAAGCGCGACAACAAAGCGCTTTCGTTCGTGACCACGCTGCTGCTTCCACCGCAGTGAAAGCAGCGCCGAACGTGCTCGGCTGCTTCGGCTGAAAGCAGCCGAGCATGGCTCGGCTCTACTGGAACCGATGGCTCAGATCGCCAGTTCAGCCTCCACGTCCTGTACCTTGCGCCGGGCCAATGCCAGGTTGGACTTGGTACGGTCCAGCACGATGTAGAAGAACAGGCCCTTCTTCTTCGCCACCGGGCGCATGATGTGGTACGCCTTGCCCAGCGAGATCAGGATGTCCTCGATGCTGTCGTTGAGGTTCAACGACGCGGCGGTCTTCATCTTGGCGCGGATCACTTCGGTGTTGCCGGCGGCGGCCACTTCCATGTCCATGCCGGCACCGGCTTCGCCCAGCAGCATGCCGCTTTCATAGTCGACCAGCGCCACTGCCTGCGCGCCGTCGATGCCCATCAGTGCGTTCAACGATTCATTCAATCCGGCCACGTCGCACCTCTTGTCGATGTTGGTTCGAGCCCCTCGTTCCCCTGCGGCCGGGCTCACGATCCGCCGAGTTCGGCCAGGATCGCCTGGCCACATTCCCTGCTCTGCCACAGCACCTGGCCGATCACGCTGCGCTGGTCGCAGGCCGCCATCAGCAGCAGCGGTGCGCGCCCTTCGGCCTGGATCGCCAGCATCAGCACCTTGCCGCCCGCCGCTTCCAGCATCAGTGTCTGCAGATCGCCCAGTACCAGTTCACGCCCGACCGCCGCGGCCAGCGCCAGCATCGCGCTGGTCATCGCCGCGAGCCGTTCGCCGCGCCCTTCGGCGCCGGCGCTGACCAGGGCAAAGCCATCGACGCTGGCCAGCACTACCGTGCGCACGCCTTCGACCCGCTGCTGCAGGTCCTGCAGCAGGGGCTGCAGGCGCTCACGCTGACCGGCATCGGGCAGTACCGACATCTGCCCGTCAGCCATGTGCAGCCACCAGTGCGTGCGCTTCCATTTCGCTCATCAGTACATCCATCAGCAGCAGTCCCTGTTCGCGGTCACGGGCATCCACGGCCAGCAGCGGCAGCGGCTGGTCATCGAGGCAGGCACGGGCGGCCCAGTCATCCAGCGCGGCCTGTGGCGCCTGGTCCAGGTGGGTGACCGCCACGACCAGTGCCAGGGATGATGCGAACGGCTGCAGCACCTGCAGGTAGCCTTCCAGCTCGCTGGCCAGGCCGGCGCGGCGCGCATCCAGCAGCAGCACCGCGCCACGCGCGCCCTGCAGCAGGATCGGCCACAGGAAATCGAAACGCTGCTGGCCGGGTGTTCCGTACAGCCGCAGGCGTTCGCCGTTGGGCAGGTCGATGTCTGCGTAGTCCAGCGCCACGGTGGTGGAAGCCTTGTCGGCGCCGAGGCGATCACTGTTGGCCACATCCGTGTCGACCACCGCGCCAGCCGCGATGCTGCGTACCAGGGTCGACTTGCCGCTGCCCATGCCGCCCAGCACGACCACCTTGTGCTCACGCATTGCGCTCGCTCCCGCGCAGGTGCCGCCACAGGCGGGCAAGCAATCCGTTGTCGGTGCGGGTGCCACCTGTCGCCATCATCGGCGCCGCCGGGGCGGCCTGCAGCTGCGCGTAGCCACACAGGTAGGCGGCATGGATGAAATCGCGAACGGCCGCCGCCGGCAGTTCGAGCAGCATCGCGCATTCTTCAACCGTGCACGCGCGCTTGAGCAGCAATGAGCACAGGCGGAAGCCATCGTGGTCATGGCCCAGCACGCGGAAATCCGGCCAGCGCAGCAGCTTCACCGAGGCGCCGCGCAGGCGCTCGTCCAGCGCCTGCCAATGGCGGCTGCGTTGCGCCCATTGCCAGAGCAGCGGCCGCAGCGGCTGGCGTGGCCGCTCGCCGGCCAGGGCCTGCAGGCGCGCGGGTGTCAGCGCATCCAGCTGCAGGCGCTCAAAAGCATCGGCCAGGCGCTCCACCAGCGCCGCAGCCGGCTCCTGCAACAGCACGGCCTGATCGTGCTCCAGATCCATCAGCAGCAGAGGCTCACCCGCATCACCCAGCAGTGCCTGGCCCTGTCGCAGCGGCAGCCGCTCGCGCAGCAGGCGGGTGATGGCGTGCGCGCCATCTGCCAGGCGGATCGGTGCAGGTGTCTGCATGGCCAGGGGCTCCGGTGCCAACTGCATGCGGCGCAGCGCGCGACCGATGGCACCGTCATCAAGCACGTCCTGATGCCCGTCGCCATCACGCAGCTGGCCGCCGATGTCCTCGATCCAGCACTGCAGGCGCGGTCGTTGCTGCCGCATGCGCTGGGCGGCGTTGCGCAGCGCCGGGGTATCGCGGATGACCAGCAGGTCGCAATCGTCCAGATCCTGGCTGCGGCGGACCTGGCCATCCGGCAGTGCCGAGGCCAGGCGCAACCGTTGCAGCAGGGCCTGCTCGCCCTGGATATCGGTTCCCACTACCAGCACGCGTGCCATCCGTGTTCCCCGAGCGACCACCTCCCCGGTGGTCTCGCGTCGCCAAGGCTAGGGCATTGCCGACGAGGGCCGTCGTGATCGACTGCTCAGATTGAGGGCGGCTGCAGTCCGCCTCCTATCGGTTCTGCGACGGCCATCGCGGGCAAGTTTCATGCCCCTTTGACGGCATTCCGACAGCCGACGGATGTCACGGTTTCATCCTTCGGGGTCAGATCCCTTCTGCCATGCAAAAGGGATCTGACCCCGAAGGCCGCAAAAAAAGAAACCCGCGCCGAAGCGCGGGTTCCGGTGTCACGGCCGAGCGGCGCTGGATCAGCCGCGCAGCTGCTCCAGCGCGGCGTTGAAGGTCGCGCTCGGGCGCATCGCCTTGCTGGCCTTGGCCACGTCCGGGCGGTAGTAGCCGCCGATGTCCACCGCCTTGCCCTGCACCGCGATCAGCTCTTCGACGATCTTCTGCTCGTTGTCGGTCAGTGCCTTGGCCAGCGGGGCGAAGCGTGCCTTCAGCGCGGCATCTTCATTCTGCGCGGCCAGGGCCTGGGCCCAGTACAGCGCGATGTAGAAGTGGCTGCCGCGGTTGTCGATGCCACCCAGCTTGCGCGACGGCGACTTGTCGTTGTCCAGGAACTGGCCGTTGGCCTCATCCAGCGCCTTGGCCAGCACGCGGGCTGCGGCGTTGTCGTAGCGGTTGCCCAGGTGTTCCAGCGACGCTGCCAGGGCCAGGAATTCGCCCAGCGAATCCCAACGCAGGTAGTCCTCTTCGACGAACTGCTGCACGTGCTTCGGGGCCGAACCACCGGCGCCGGTCTCGAACAGGCCACCGCCGGCCATCAGCGGCACGATCGACAGCATCTTGGCGCTGGTGCCCAGCTCCATGATCGGGAACAGGTCGGTCAGATAATCGCGCAGCACGTTGCCGGTCACCGAGATGGTGTCCTCGCCCTTGCGGATGCGGTCCAGCGAGAATGCGGTGGCTTCCACCGGCGGCAGGATGCGGATGTCCAGGCCGTTGGTGTCGTGGTCCTTCAGGTAGTGCTCGACCTTGGCGATGACCTGCGCGTCGTGGGCGCGGGCGGCATCCAGCCAGAACACGGCCGGGGTGCTGCTCAGGCGGGCGCGTTCGACGGCCAGCTTCACCCAGTCCTGGATCGGCGCGTCCTTGGTCTGGCACATGCGCCAGATGTCACCGGCTTCCACGGCGTGCTCGAACACCACGGTGCCAGCATCGTCGGTGACCTTGACCACGCCATCGGCAGCGATCTGGAAGGTCTTGTCGTGCGAGCCGTACTCTTCGGCCTTCTGCGCCATCAGGCCGACGTTCGGCACCGAACCCATGGTGGCCGGGTCGAAAGCGCCGTGCGCCTTGCAGTCGTCGATGACGGCCTGGTACACACCGGCGTAGCAGCGATCCGGAATGACCGCCTTGGTGTCCTGCAGCTTGCCTTCGGCGTTCCACATCTTGCCGGAGTCACGGATCATCGCCGGCATCGAGGCATCGACGATCACGTCGCTCGGCACGTGCAGGTTGGTGATGCCCTTGTCCGAGTTGACCATGGCCACGCCCGGACGCTGCGCGTACTCGGCAGCCAGGTCGGCTTCGATCGCCGCACGGGTGGCCTCGGGCAGCGACGGCAGGCGTGCGGCCAGGTCACCGATGCCGTTGTTGGCATCGAAACCGGCCTGCTTGAGCACGTCGGCGTGCTTGGCCAGCACGTCCTTGTAGAACTCGTTGACCGCCACGCCGAACATGATCGGGTCGGAGACCTTCATCATGGTCGCCTTCAGGTGCAGCGAGAACAGCACGCCCTGGGCCTTGGCATCGGCGATCTGCTCGCTGATGAAGGCGGCCAGTGCCTTGCGGCTCATCACCGCGGCATCGACGATCTCGCCGGCCTTCACTGCGGTCTTTTCCTTCAGCACGACGGTGCTGCCGTCCTTGCCGTGGAAGGTGATCTTCAGCGCACCGGCGTTGGCCAGGGTGGCCGACTTTTCGCTGCCGTAGAAATCACCGGCGGCCATGTGCGCGACGTGCGACTTCGAATCCGACGCCCAGGCGCCCATGCGGTGCGGGTGCTTGCGCGCATAGTTCTTCACCGACAGCGGTGCGCGGCGGTCGGAGTTGCCTTCGCGCAGCACCGGGTTCACCGCACTGCCCTTGACCTTGTCATAGCGCGCCTTGTAGTCGCGCTGCTGGTCGTCGGCCGGGGTTTCCGGGTAATCCGGCAGCGGATAGCCCTGGTCCTGCAGTTCCTTGATGGCCGCCTTCAGCTGCGGCACCGAGGCGGAGATGTTCGGCAGCTTGATGATGTTGGCGTCCGGGGTGGTCGCCAGCTGGCCCAGCTCGGCCAGGTCGTCGCTGACCTTCTGCGCGTCGCTGAGCAGTTCCGGGAACAGCGACAGGATGCGGCCGGACAGCGAGATATCACGGGTTTCCACCACGATGCCGGCAGTGGCGGTGTAGGCACCAACGATCGGCAGCAGCGACTGGGTGGCCAGGAACGGTGCTTCGTCGGTCAGCGTGTAGAGGATCTTGGACATGGGGGACTTGGACTCTGTAGCGATGCTCAGGGGAAGGCCGGCGCCAACGCCGGGCCACGTGCAACCGTGTCGCGCGCGGGGCCGGGCCCCGCGCTTTCCCCCGTCGCCGTCAGGGTGGGCGCGCGGCGGGGAAACCCCTGCATTGTCGCGTTTTCAGCCGCGCGGGGCAAAGCCGCGCCATACGCGGCGGTACTGCATGCCGGCAACGCTGTGATCCATCCACGCCCGGTGTGGATGAAGCGCGGCCCGGTTGTGACTAGATCCACGCCATGCGTGATGGGGCCAACCGCCACCCAATAAAAAAGGACGCAGCCTCGCGGCTGCGTCCATCGTGAGCCCTGCCGGGAGAGAGTCGGCAGGACTTACTTGACCTCGAACTCCTGCGGCGTTCCAGCCGCCTTGCCATCGACGGTGACCTCGGCGCGGTACTTGCCGGCCGGCCAGCCCTTTGCATTCTTGAACGTGACGTTGGTGGTTTCCGCGCCGCTGGTGTTCAGGGTCGCGTTCTGCTCGCCGGCCACTTGGCCGTCCTGGTAGGTCAGCTTCGCGCCAACGGTGACGTTGTTGGCAGCGCCATCGGTCTTGACCGAGACGATGACGTCATCCTTAGGTGCGAACAATGCTGTCGTCGCAACCGACTTGTCGGCGGCTGCGGTCTTGCCCACGGTGACCGCCGAGACGCTGACTGCAGCGGCTTCGGCCATCGGCGGCGGTGCGCCGGTCATCGGGGCCGGTGCCGCCGGCTCGGCCGGGGCAGTAACTGCCGGTGCGGCGTTGCTGTCGGTCGACTCTTCCTTCTTCTTGCAACCGACCAGGGCAACGCTGCCCAGCAGGGCGGCGATCAGGGCGGTCTGGAGCGGGGTGGTCTTGATCATTCGGGGTTCCTCCCAGGGATTGTCGGACGGCGTTCGATCGCCGGCTTACTTCGGCGGCAGTTTCAGGGTCTGGCCCGGGAAGATCTTGTCCGGGTCATCAAGCACATCGCGGTTGGCTTCGAAGATCTTCTTCCAGGCATTGGCGTCGCCCAGATGCTGCTTGGCGATCTTCGACAGCGAGTCACCCTTCTGCACGGTGTAGGTGCCGCCGCTCACAACGTCGGCGGTGCTGTCCACCGAAGCGCTTACGCCTGAGAAGTCCGCCTTCGGCACCTGCTCGGCGGTACTGTCGACGCTGCCACTGACGCCGGAGAAATCGGCTTTCTTCTCGGTACTCATCCACAACTCCCGTCTGCATGACTACGTGGTTCGCACGTTGCCATGGCGGTTGTTAAATGGGGATGGTGCAGATGTGAAGCCGCCCCCGGGGGCGGCTGAACAATCGGGAGAGCCGGTGCCCGGTAGTGCCGGCCGCTGGCCGGCCTGCCCTTGCCCTGGATGCGGGTTCCCTGCAGTTGCCGGCCAGCAGCCGGCACTGCCCGTAACCGCCTGCGGCGGTTATTTATTGCCGCAGTTCGCGGTAGGTCGCAGCCGGTGCAACGATGCCGGGGCTGGCCCGCCAGGGATTGATATCCAGGCCACCACGGCGGGTATAGCGGGCCTCCACTTCCAGCCACTGCGGCTGGCAGCGGGCGGACACTTCGCTGAAGATCCGCTCAACGCACTGCTCGTGGAACTCGGCGTGCTCGCGGTAGCTGACCAGGTAGCGCAGCAGGCCCGCACGGTCGATCTTCGGCCCGCGGTAACGCAGGCTGACCGTCGCCCAGTCCGGCTGGCCGGTGACCGGGCAGTTGGACTTCAGCAGCGCCGAGACCAGGGTCTCCTCTACCACTTCATGCGCATCGGCGGTGAGGAAGTCCGCCTGCGGCGGACCGTAGCAGTCGATCTCCACATCCAGCCCGTCGACGGATTCACCGAGCGGCGTCTCGCGCAGGCCCGGCAGACCGAACTCGACCTGGACAGGCGCACCGGCGCAGGCTGACAGGTCAGCCACCAGACGCTCGCGCAGTGCCTCGGCGCTGTCGATGCGGGTGCTGTTGAGGGAGTTGAGGTACAGCTTGAACGACTTCGACTCGATCAGCCGCGGCGAGGTGCACGGCACCTGCACGGTGGCGACGGCCACCTGCGGCTTGCCACGCGGGTCGAGCCAGCTCAGCTCGAAGGCATGCCAGCGGTCGTGGCCGACGAACGGCAGCGCGGCGTCATCGAGGCCGATCTCGGCGCGGGCGCCGATGCGCGGGATGGGGAACAGCAGGCCGGGATCGTACTGCGACGGGTAACTGACCTCGCGACCGAGGCTGGAATCCTGTGGGGTGTTCATGGGGGTCATTGTATCGCGCGAAGGGCGGGCCTTCGGCCGGGCCGGCCAACGGCGGAGCCCCTCCGTGGTGGTTTTGTTGGTTGGTCGTGGAAGGCGGTCTATCGGCTTGGCCGGGTGGGTAGGCGGGTCGGGGGACGCCGTAAACCCGTCCCTGGGGGCTTGGCCGCGGCATCCATGCCGCGGACACCCCCGCCCCGCCTACCCACCCGGCCCCTGACAGTTCCCTGCACGCGGCCGCCACCACGGGAAAGATCAGAAAATCAAAATCAGAATCCGATCCTTCAGACGTTCATGACGTCCGCCGTGCCGACCAACGGTCGGCACCCACCAACAGCAGCGGGCACCAACAGCCGCGGGAAACTGTCGAAGGCGGGGTGGGTCCGGTTGAGGGGGTGTCTGATCTGGCCCCCTGAAAACGGACGCCATGAAGCCGTTTCAGGCGGCAGCCCGGAGCTGCCGGGCGTAGTTGTTAGGCGAGTGGTAGCCCAGCGCCGAGTGTAGCCGGGCTGGATTGTAGAAGCCGTGGATGTAAGCAGCGATGGACTGGCTGGCTTGTTCCTTACTGGCGTAAGGCTCGGCAGCCTCTTCTGTCTTGAGCGTCGCAAAGAAGCTCTCGACCACGGCGTTGTCCCAGCAATTGCCAGGCCGGCTCATGCTTTGGACCACGTCATGGGACTGCAGCAGCTGGCGAAACTCGTTCCCCCAGTACTGCCCGCCACGATCGGAATGGAAGATCAGGCCAGGTCGTTGTGGATGCAGAGCCCAGGCATTGGCGAATGCTTTCACTACCAGTTCTTCAGTCAGGCGCCTGGAAACGCTGTAGCCCAGCACCTGCCGGGTCTGGACGCTGATGACCACGGCCAGATGCAGCCATCCCTGGCGGGTGGGGACATACGTGATATCTCCGACCCACGCCGTCGGTCCGGTTCCGGGGGCAAATTGCCGATCCAGCAGGTTGGGGGCGAGCTGAGATGAGCCGCCGGAGGATTTGGGCCGGAATCGGCCTTTGGTCTTGCCCTGGATTCGCTCCTCGGCCATTAACCGTGCCACGCGCTTGTGGCCAACTGGATGATTCCTGGCTCGTAAGGCCCTGACCAGCCGACGCCGCCCATAACTGCGTTTGCTGGCCACATGGATGGCCCGAAGCTCGGTACGGAGGGCCGAATCGACATCGCACGTTTGGGCACACTGGCGGCGCAGGTAGTCATGGAATCCAGAGACAGAAACCCCAAAAAGCCGACACAGCAACCTGGTCGGGTAGCGAGTCCTTTGACTGGCGACGAAGGCGTACCTCACTTGGACTCTCTGGCAAAGAACGCCGCCGCTTTTTTTAGGATTTCCCGCTCCATCTTCAGATTGGCGTTCTCGGCCCGAAGGCGGCTGATCTCGCTTTCCAGGTCAGTGGCCGGCCTGCGGGCCTCAGAGGTCAACGACCGGCCAGCACGGACCGCGTCAATCCAATTTGCCAGCGTCTTGACCGACATCTCCAGCTGACGGGCCGCTGCGGCAGGCCCGAGCGACTCGGCCAACTCCACGGCTTGGTGCTTGAACTCATCGGTGTAGCTACGACGGGTGATACGGGACATAAGGGGACCTCCAAGTGCGATCAAAGTATCGCCTCTTGGCGTCCGCGGACGGGGGGCCAGATCAGTCCGCGGCATGGATGCCGCGGCCAAGCCCCCAGGGATGGGTTTACGGCGTCCCCCTCAACCGGACCCACCCCGCCATCCCAAGGAATGCCCACTTTTGACGTTGCCGTTGCCGTTGATTCAAACGGGTGCAGGGCGCAGTCCTGCCGGAAACCCTCAGCCAGCAGGAGTGCCGGCACCGTTCAAGTAATCCAGGCTCACCTGCAGCAGCGCGCGGAATCCAACATCCAACGCCTTCTCATCCAGCAGGAACTTCGGCGAATGGTTGGCCGGCGCCGTCGCCGGGTCGATCCCAACGCTGGTGGACCCGACGAAGAAGAACATGCCCGGCACTTCCTTCGCGTACAGCGAGAAATCCTCCGCGCCCATCTGCAACGGCGGCTCGTACACGTTGTCCTTGCCCACCACCGCCTGCAGGCTCGGCAGCATCTTCGCGGTCAGTGCCGGGTTGTTCACCGTGGCCGGGTTGCCATCGGCCTCGTAGATCTCGGTCACCGCCTTCGCGCCGTGCGCGGCAGCGGTGTGCTCGGCCACGTTGCGCAGGTCGGCGAAGATCTGCTGGCGCATGCCTTCGTCGAAGGTGCGGATGGTGCCGACCATCTCCACTTCATCGGGAATGATGTTGTAGCGGATGCCACCGTTGATCGCGCCGAAGGTCAGCACCGCCGGCTGCTTGGACAGGTTGGCGCGGCGGCTGACGATGGTCTGCGCGGTGCCGACCAGATCGGCGGTGGCGACGATCGGATCGACACCGTTCCACGGCGCCGAGCCGTGCGTCTGGCGCCCGATCACCTTGATCCCGAACCGGTCCGAGGCGGCCATCAACGGGCCGCCGCGCACGGCGATCTGCCCTACCTGCACGCTGGAGAACACGTGCAGGCCGAACACCGCTTCCGGCTTGAAATCAGCGAACAGGCCTTCCTTGAGCATCAACGCGGCACCACCCTCCTCCGGCGGCGGTGCGCCCTCCTCGGCCGGTTGGAAGATCAGCATCACCTGACCCGGCAGGTCCTTCTTCATCGCCACCAGTGCTTCGGCCACGCCGAGCAGGGTGGCGGTATGCGCGTCATGGCCGCAGGCATGCATCACGCCCACGGTCTGACCGCGGTACTGGTCAGTGGCCTTCGAGGCGAACGGCAGGCCGGTCTGCTCGGTCACCGGCAACGCGTCCATGTCGGCGCGCAGCGCGATCTTCGGGCCTGGCCTGCCGCCCTCGATGATCGCCACCACGCCGTGATGGGCGATGCCGGTCTTCGGCTTCAGGCCCATCGCGCGCAGGCGCTTGGCGACCTCGGCCGAGGTGCGCGCCTCGCGGTTGGACAACTCAGGATGCTGATGGAAGTCCCGGCGCCATTCGACCACCTTGGCCTGCAGCCGCTGCGCGGCGGCGGTCACCTCCGGGCGCTGCCCGTCCTGGGCGTAGGCAAGGGCCGGCAGGGCCAGCAGCAGGGCGGACAGCAGCAGCGAACGGCGCATCGCAATCTCCACAGCAGAAGGGTTCCAGCTGAATGTAGGGCAACACCGCCGCCACGGGAACCTCCGGCGCTGGATCCGGTCTTAGCGCCCGTCCCATCCGTCATGCAGGAAACGTGATGTGGCACAGGTATGCTTTGCGCATTGCCCCGGCGTCCCGCCTGGTCCAGCCCTCTCGGAGTCCTCGTAATGTCACGTGTTTGGAAGATCGTGCTGCTGGTCGTGGCAGTGCTGGTGCTGGCCGTGGTCGGCCTGCGCGTCATGGGCGGGGGCAAGGACAAGGCCGGTGGTGCGGCTGCGGGGGCGCGCCAGGGCGGCGAGGATCCGAATGCCGGTCCCGTACCGGTGACCGTGGTGGATGCCACGCGCCAGGACGTGCCGGTGTATGCCAGCGCGCTGGGCACGGTGACCGCGATGAACACCGTTACCGTCAGCCCGCAGGTCGGCGGCCAGCTGATGAGCCTGAATTTCCGCGAAGGCCAGGAAGTGAAGCAGGGCGATGTGCTGGCGGTGATCGATCCGCGCACGGCCCAGGCCAGCTATGACCAGGCCGCCGCGGCCAAGCGCCAGAACGAAGCCCTGCTGGCCACCGCGCGCTCCAACTTCCAGCGCTCGAACGCGCCGGAGTATCGCCAGTACGTCGCCAAGACCGATCTGGATACACAGCGAAACCAAGTGGCACAGTACGAAAGCGCGGTCGCAGCGAACGAGGCCAGCATGCGCTCGGCACAGGTGCAGCTGCAGTACACCAAGGTCACCGCACCGATCACCGGCATCGCCGGCATCCGTGCGGTCGATGCGGGCAACGTGGTCAACGCCGGCACCGCACTGGTCACGCTGACCCAGATCCATCCGATCCACGTACTGTTCAACCTGCCCGAGCGCCAGCTCGGCGACGTGCGCCAGGCGCAGGCCGCCGGTACGGTGCCGGTGGCCGCGCTGGACCGTGCCGATTCGCACGTGTTGTCCGGCGACGGCAAGCTCGACGTGGTCGACAACCTGATCAGTGCCGACAGCGGCACCTTCAAGGCGCGTGCCCTGTTCGACAACACCGACAACGGCCTGTGGCCGGGCCAGTTCGTCAACGTGCGCATGCAGCTGCGCACGATCGGCGGTGGCGTGGTCATCCCCACCCAGGCGGTGCTGCGTGGCCCGGACGGCGAGTACGTCTACATCGTGCAGGGCGACAACACGGTAAAGATGCAGACCGTGCGCAGCGGCGTGGAAGTGGGCGACAGCCAGGTGCAGATCGCCGAAGGCCTGAAGGGCGGCGAGCGGGTGGTCAGTGAAGGCCAGTTCCGCCTGAAGCCAGGCAGCAAGGTCACCGCGCTGAAGCCGGGCGAGACCCCGGCCGCACCGACCGAGGCCGAACTGAAGGCGGCCGAGCAGAAGAACGCAGGCGGCGGTGGCCGTCGCGGTGGTGGCCCGCGCTGAGCGCAGGCCACTGATCTCCCTCGCGCCGGCGACCCTGCCGGCGCCGACATTGAAGTGCCAGCAAGGATCAGTCCGTGGGCTTTTCGACGATCTTCATCCGCCGCCCGATCGCCACCTCGCTGTTGATGGCGGGCCTGTTGCTGCTGGGCATCCTCGGTTACCGCAAGCTGCCGGTGTCGGCACTGCCGGAAATCGATGCGCCCAGCCTGGTGGTCACCACCCAGTACCCCGGCGCCAACGCCACCACCATGGCCTCGCTGGTCACCACGCCGCTGGAGCGCCAGTTCGGGCAGATTTCCGGGCTGGAGCTGATGACCTCCGATTCGTCGGCCGGGTTGTCCACGATCATCCTGCAGTTCTCGATGGACCGCGACATCGACATCGCCGCGCAGGACGTGCAGGCGGCGATCCGCCAGGCCACCCTGCCCTCGTCGCTGCCCTACCAGCCGGTCTACAACCGGGTGAACCCGGCCGACGCGGCCATCGTCACCCTGAAACTGACCTCTGACACGCGCCCGCTGCGCGACGTCAACAATTACGCCGATTCCATCCTGGCCCAGCGCCTGTCGCAGGTGCAGGGCGTGGGTCTGGTCTCGATCGCCGGCAATGTGCGACCGGCCGTGCGCATCCAGGTCAACCCGGCGCAGCTGTCGAACATGGGCCTGACCCTTGAGCAGCTGCGCAGCGCGCTGACCCAGGCCAACGTCAATGCGCCGAAGGGTTCGTTGAACGGCAAGACGCAGTCCTACAGCATCGGCACCAACGACCAGCTGGCCAGCGCCGCCGAGTACCGCGACACCATCATCAGCTACAAGAACGGCCGCCCGGTGCGGCTGTCGGACGTGGCCGAGGTGATCGATGGCGTGGAGAATGACCAGCTGGCCGCCTGGGCCGACGGCAAGCCGGCGGTACTGCTGGAAGTGCGCCGCCAGCCCGGTGCCAACATCGTGCAGACCGTCGAGCGCATCCGCGCGATCCTGCCGCAGCTGCAGGGCGTGCTGCCGGCCGACGTGCACCTGGAGATCTTCAACGACCGCACCGAGACCATCCGCGCGTCGGTGCATGAAGTGCAGTTCACCCTGATCCTCACCATCGGCCTGGTGGTGGCGGTGATCTTCGTGTTCCTGCGCCGGTTGTGGGCCACGATCATTCCGTCAGTGGCGGTGCCGTTGTCGCTGGCCGGCACCTTCGCGGTGATGGCCTTCGCCGGCATGTCGCTGGACAACCTCTCGCTGATGGCGCTGGTGGTGGCCACCGGCTTCGTGGTCGACGATGCGATCGTGATGATCGAGAACATCGTGCGCTACATCGAGCAGGGCAAGAGTGGCAAGGAAGCGGCCGAGATCGGCGCGCGCCAGATCGGCTTCACTGTGCTGTCGCTGACGGTCTCGCTGGTGGCGGTGTTCCTGCCGCTGCTGCTGATGCCCGGCGTCACCGGCCGCCTGTTCCACGAGTTCGCGTGGGTGCTGAGCATCGCCGTGGTGCTGTCGATGCTGATCTCGCTGACGCTCACCCCGATGATGTGCGCCTACCTGCTCAAGCCCGACGCCCTGCCCGAGGGCGAGGACGCGCATGAGCGTGCGGCGGCGGCCGGCAAGCAGAACCTGTGGACGCGCACCGTCGGCCTGTACGCACACAGCCTGGACTGGGTGCTGGGCCACCAGCGCCTGACCCTGGCGGTGGCCGGCGGCGCACTGGTGCTGACCGTCCTGCTGTACGTGCTGATTCCCAAGGGCCTGCTGCCCGAGCAGGACACCGGCCTGATCACCGGCGTGGTCCAGGCCGACCAGAACATCGCCTTCCCGCAGATGGAACAGCGCACCAAGCAGGTGGCCGAGGCACTGCGGCACGATCCGGATGTGACCGGCGTATCGGCGTTCATCGGTGCCGGCAGCATGAACCCCACGCTCAACCAGGGCCAGCTGTCGATCGTGCTGAAGGAGCGCAGCCAGCGCGATGGCCTGGACGAGATCCTGCCGCGCCTGCAGAGGGCAGTGGCCGGCATTCCGGGCGTGGCGCTGTACCTGAAGCCGGTGCAGGACGTGACCCTGGATACCCGCGTGGCCGCTACCGAGTACCAGTACTCGCTGTCGGACGTGGATTCGGCGACGGTGGCCACCCAGGCCACGCGCCTGACCGAAGCGCTGCGCAAGCGCCCGGAACTGGCGGACGTCGACAACAACCTGTCCAACCAGGGCCGCGCCCTGGAGCTGAACATCGACCGCGACAAGGCCAGCGTGCTGGGCGTGCCGATGCAGACCATCGATGACACGCTCTACGATGCGTTCGGCCAGCGGCAGATCTCGACCATCTTCACCGAGCTCAACCAGTATCGCGTGGTGCTGGAAGTGGCGCCGGAGTTCCGCACCAGCACCGCGCTGATGGAACAGCTGGCCGTGGCCTCCAACGGTGCCGGCGCACTGACCGGCACCAATGCCACCAGCTTCGGCCAGGTCACCTCGTCGAACTCGTCGACCGCCACCGGCATCGGCGCGCAGAACACCGGCATCACCGTCGGCGCCGGCAACATCATCCCGCTGTCGGCGCTGGCCGAAGGCAAGGTCAGCAGTGCGCCGCTGGTGGTCAGCCACCAGCAGCAGCTGCCGGCGGTGACGGTGTCGTTCAACGTGGCGCCGGGCTATTCGCTGTCCGAGGCCGTGCGTGCGATCCAGGAGACCAAGGACAGCCTGGACATGCCGACCCACCTGCATGCCGAGTTCATCGGCAAGGCCGCCGAATTCACCGGCAGCCAGACCGATGTGGTGTGGCTGCTGCTGGCCTCGCTGGTGGTGATCTACATCGTGCTGGGCGTGCTGTACGAGAGCTACATCCACCCGATCACGATCATCTCCACGCTGCCGCCGGCCGGTGTCGGCGCGCTGCTGGCGCTGATGCTGTGCGGCCTGAGCCTGTCGGTGGACGGCATCGTCGGCATCGTGCTGCTGATCGGCATCGTCAAGAAGAACGGCATCATGATGGTCGACTTCGCGATCGAGGCGCGCCGCGCCGGTGCCAACGCGCACGAGGCGATCCGCCGTGCCTGCCTGCTGCGTTTCCGCCCGATCATGATGACCACCGCCGCGGCCATGCTCGGTGCGCTGCCGCTGGCACTGGGCACCGGCATCGGATCGGAGCTGCGCCGCCCGCTGGGCATCGCCATCGTCGGCGGCCTGCTGCTGTCGCAGCTGGTGACCCTGTACACCACGCCGGTGATCTACCTGTACATGGAACGCTTCTCCGAGTGGCTTGCCCGCCGCCGCGAACAGCGTGCGCTGCGCAACGGTTCGCTGCAGGAGCCGCAGGCATGATCCACGCCCCGCTGCTGCGGGGGGCCGCACGATGAACCTGTCCGGCCCCTTCATCCGCCGCCCGATCGGCACCGCGCTGCTGGCCATCGGCCTGTTCATGGTCGGCCTGATCTGCTACCTGCGGCTGGGCGTGTCGGCACTGCCGAACATCGAGATCCCGGTGATCTTCGTGCATGCCAGCCAGTCCGGCGCCGACGCGGCGACCATGGCCTCCACGGTCACCGCGCCGCTGGAACGCCATCTCGGCCAGCTGCCGGGCATCGACCGCATGCGCTCGTCGAGCTCGGAAGGCAGCTCGCTGGTGTTCATGATCTTCCAGAGCGGCCACAACATCGATTCGGCGGCGCTGGACGTACAGACGGCGATCAACTCGGCACAGGCCGACCTGCCCTCGGGCATGGGCTCGCCGATGTACCAGAAGGCGAACCCGAACGACGACCCGGTGATCGCCATCGCGTTGACCTCGCAGACGCAGTCCGCCGACGAGCTGTACAACGTCGCCGATTCGCTGCTGGCACAGCGCATCCGCCAGATCAGCGGCGTTGCTTCGGTCGACATCGCTGGCGCTTCGACGCCGGCGGTGCGCGTGGACGTCAACCTGCGCCTGATGAACGCGCTGGGCCTGACCGCCGATGACCTGCGCAACGCCGTACGCGCGGCCAACGTGACCTCGCCCACCGGTTTCCTCAGCGATGGCAACACCACCACCGCGATCATCGCCAACGACTCGGTCGCGCGTGCCGCCGACTTCGCCGACCTGGTGGTCAAGACCCAGGGCGACGGCCGGGTGATCCGCCTGAAGGACATCGCCAACGTCTACGACGGCCAGCAGGATGCCTACCAGGCCGCATGGTTCGACCACAAACCGGCGGTGGTGATGTACGTGTTCACCCGTGCCGGCGCCAACATCGTGGAGACCGTGGACCGGGTCAAGGCACAGATCCCGACCCTGCGCGACTACCTGCAGCCGGGCACCACGATGACGCCGTACTTCGACCGTACGCCGACCATCCGTTCGTCGCTGCATGAAGTGCAGATCACCCTGCTGATCAGCCTGGCGATGGTGGTGCTGACCATGGCGCTGTTCCTGCGCCGGCTGGCACCGACGCTGATCGCCGCGGTGACCGTGCCGCTGTCGCTGGCCGGTGCCGCGCTGGTGATGTACGTGATGGGCTTCACCCTGAACAACCTGAGCCTGCTGGCGCTGGTGATCGCGATCGGCTTCGTGGTGGACGATGCGATCGTGGTGATCGAGAACATCATGCGCCACCTCGACGAAGGCATGCCGCGCATGCAGGCGGCACTGACCGGCGCCCGCGAGATCGGCTTCACCATCGTCTCGATCACTGCCTCGCTGGTGGCGGTGTTCATCCCGCTGCTGTTCGCCAGCGGCATGATGGGCGCGTTCTTCCGCGAGTTCACCGTCACCCTGGTCGCGGCCATTGTGGTCTCGATGATCGTCTCGCTGACGCTGACCCCGGCGCTGTGCAGCCGCTTCCTCAGTGCGCACGACCACAGCGCGCCACCGTCGCGCTTCGGCCGCTGGCTGGATGCCGGCCACGAGCGCATGCTGCGCATCTACACCGTGTTCCTCGATTTCTCGCTGCGCCACGCGCTGCTGATGTCGCTCACCCCGTTGATCCTGATCGGCGTCACCGTGTTCCTGTTCGGGGCGGTGAAGAAGGGTGCGTTCCCGCCGCAGGACACCGGCCTGATCTGGGGCCGCGCCAACTCCAGCGCCACCGTCTCCTTCGAGGACATGGTCGCCCGCCAGCGCCGCATCACCGACATGCTGATGGCCGACCCGGCAGTGAAGACCGTGGGTGTCCGCCTGGGTAGCGGCCGCCAGGGCTCCAGCGCACAGTTCAACATCGAGCTGAAGTCACGCAGCGACGGCCGCCGCGAAACCACCGCACATGCGTTGGCGCGACTCAGTGCCAAGGCCGATCGCTACCCGGACCTGCAGCTGCGCCTGCGCGCGATCCAGGATCTGCCCAGCAACGATGGCGGCGGGTCCAGCCAGGGCGCGCAGTACCGCATTTCGCTGCAGGGCAATGACCTGGCCGCATTGCAGGAATGGCTGCCCAAGCTGCAGGCGGAACTGAAGAAGAACCCGAAGCTGCGCGACGTCGGTACCGACGTGGACAATGCCGGCCTGCGCCAGAACATCCAGATCGACCGCGCCAAGGCCGCGCGCCTGGGCATCACGGTAGGTGCCATCGATGGCGCGCTGTACGGTGCGTTCGGCCAACGCCAGATCTCCACCATCTATTCGGACATCAACCAGTACAGCGTGGTGGTCAACGCCCTGCCCTCGCAGACCGCCACCCCGTCGGCGCTGGATGAGGTGTACGTGCGTGCGCGCAACGGCGACATGGTGCCGATCACCGCGGTGGCTACCCAGATGCCCGGCCTGGCCCCTTCGCAGATCACCCACGAAAACCAGTACACGACGATGGACCTCAGCTACAACCTGGCTCCCAACGTGAGCATGGGTGAGGCCAAGGCGATCATCGATGCCACCGTGGCCGGCATGCGCATGCCCGGCGACATCCGCCTGGCCGACGATGCGGGCTTCGGCTTCAACTCCGACCCCAGCGACATGCTGATCCTGGTGCTGGCGGCGATCCTGACCGTGTACCTGGTGCTGGGCATGCTCTACGAGAGCCTGATCCACCCGGTCACCATCCTGTCCACGCTGCCGGCGGCAGGCGTCGGTGCGCTGCTGGCGCTGTTCGGCACCAACACCGAGCTGTCGGTGATTTCGATGATCGCGCTGGTGCTGCTGATCGGTATCGTCAAGAAGAACGCGATCATGATGATCGACTTCGCACTGGTGGCGCAGCGCGAGCATGGGCTGGCGCCGCGCGATGCCGCACGCGAGGCCAGCATCGTGCGCTTCCGCCCGATCATGATGACCACGATGGTCGCGATCCTGGCGGCCGTGCCGCTGGCGATCGGCCTGGGTGAAGGGTCCGAGCTGCGCCGCCCTCTGGGTATCGCGATGATCGGCGGCCTGCTGTTCTCGCAGAGCCTGACCCTGCTCAGCACGCCGGCGCTGTACGTGATCTTCTCGTGCCTGGCCGAGCGCTGGCGCGCACGCCGCGCACGCAAGCGCGAAGCGAAGCTGCTCAAGCGCGCGCAGCGGGCCTGATTGGATCTGCCGGCCAGCGGCCGGCACTACCGTGGGCGCGGACGGTGGGTGCGGACCGTTGGTCCGCACGCTGGTGGGTTTGACGTGCCATAACGAAAAGAGAACAATTCCCATCCAGCCATGGTCCTGCGCCCCTTCGCGGCGCCCCGCTGCCCTCTCCGGCAAGCCTGCGTGATCCCAGCCATCAAACTTTCCCCCACATGTGGGCGGATGGCGCGTGGCCGTTCGCCGAGGATGACTGAACCATGCTCCTGCACCCACTCTGCCGCCCGGCCCTGCTTGCCGTCTCCCTCTCGCTGGCCTGTGCCGCGCATGCCCAATCCACACCAGAGCGCGCCAATCGCAACCGCAGTACCACCGAGCTGGATGCGGTCAAGGTCACCGCCGAACGCACCCACGCCGACACCGGCGCCCTTGGCGATCGCGCCCTGCGCGATACCCCGTTTGCGATCACCGTCGTGGGCCGCGAGCAGATCGAGCAGCGCCAGGTGGTGTCACTGGGCGAAGCCTTCCTGCTCGACCCTTCGGTCAGCACCCAGGTCAGTGCCTATGCCAGCGGCTGGAGCTCGCCGATCCGCAACCGCGGACTGGAACTGAACTACGACAGCTATCGGGTCAATGGCCTGCAGGTTTCCTCGTGGGGTACCGAGTGGCCGCTGGAGGTGATGGAGCAGGTCAATCTGATGAAGGGGCCGGGCGGCTTCCTGTATGGCTTCGGCACTCCAGGCGGCATCGTCAACTACATCACCAAGAAGCCGACCGACACACCCACGTTCTCCGCCCAGCTCGGCTGGCGCGAACAGGGCATCGTCAGCGGCGGCATCGACGTTGGCGGCCGCTTCGGCAACGAGCAGATGTTCGGCTACCGCTTCAATGCTTTCGAGGAAAAGGGCGAGACCTTCAATGGTGGCCACGTCGATCGCAAGGTGGGCGCACTGTCGCTGGACGCACGCCTGAGCGATGCATTGATCTGGACCTTCGACGGCGTGTTCCAATCACGCGAACTGCGCGAGGAATCGCCGCAGTACTACTTCCGTGGCGTGACATCGTTGCCGCGACCGATTGCCGGGGATGCCGACAACAGTGTTCCCGGCACCTACTACGACACCCGATCCAGCCTGCTGTCGACCGGCTTGAACTGGCAGATCAACAACGACTGGAAAGCCAGCCTGAGTTACGGCGTCACCACCTCATGGAATGACGTCAACAAGATCTTCGCCTACATCGACTCGCCCAACGGTGACTATGACGTCAATGTCTACGAGCTGGGCGGCAAGAGCGAGTGGAAGCTGGCCCAGGCGATGCTGCAGGGCAGCTTCCGCACCGGCCCCCTGCAGCATCAGGTGGTGGCGGGCATCAGCCACCAGACCGGACTGGGCTGGGACCGCCCCTACGAATGGAACCTGATCGGCCGCGCCAACCTTTACCAGCGCCACGCCATCCGCCATGACGCTGTCGGTTCACGGGTGATGACCCGTGGCGACGAGACCGTGCAGCAGGCGGTGTTCGCAAGCGATACCGTCGATCTCGGCAGCGGCTGGTCGGCACTGGCGGGTTGGCGCTACAACGACTATGAGACCAAGGGCCGCTACCACACCTACCCGGTCACCCCGACCTACGCCGTGATGTTCAAGCCCAGCGAGGCGGTCACCCTCTACGCCAGCTACATCGAATCGCTGGAAGCAGGCAACCGCGTAGGCAACAGCTACGTCAACGCCGGCGACGTGCTCGACCCGACCATCAGCAAGCAGTACGAGATCGGTGCGAAGGTCGAGGCGACACGCTGGAATGCGAACGTGGCGGCGTTCCGGCTGGAGCGTGGCGCCAACATCGATGAACTCACACCTGCCGGCAAGCGCCTGGTTCAGGACGGCATCACACTGTACGAAGGCATCGAAGCCAGTGCCGACCTGCACCTCAACGATGCACTGAGCATCGGCGGTGGCGTCACCTGGCTTGACCCGACCTACGACAAGCTGTCCCCGACCAGCGCCGCACAGGAAGGTAACCGTACCGCCGGTGCTGCGCGCTGGAGCGGGGTACTTCATGCCACCTACCAACTGCCATGGGTTGATGGGCTGGAGACCTACGCCGCCGTGCGCTACTACGGCGATGTCTGGTATGACGCCGACAACACCCTGAAGCTGCCCGACTACACATTGGTCAATGCCGGCATCGGCTATCGCCTGCTCGCCTCCGGCCACCCGGTGACCGTGCGCGCCAGCGTCGAGAACCTGGCCAACCGGAAGTACTGGTCCAACGCCGGCGCCGGCCTGCCGCGCACGTTCGCTGTGAGCGTGCGCTGGGAGATGTAAGGTGCCGGTCCCCGCCGTCCATGCGGACCACGGGCCCGCATATGGACGGTGGGTGCGGACGGTTGGTCCGCACTCCATATTTCACCCCACACCCGCAATAATGTTGGAGGACCCTTCCACCGAGCCTGCATGCCCGCCCGACAGTCCCGCCTCAGCCGCCTCTGGGCCCACGAAAAGGCCAGCTACGGCCTGCGCGTGTTCATCGCGCTGGCCACGGCCGTTGCCGTGTGCTGGCAGTTCGATGCGCTGACCGCCCTGCCCGGTGTGTTCCTGGGCATCATCGCCAGCGCCATCGCCGAGACCGACGACAACTGGTGGGGCCGGACCAAGGCCGTGGCGCTGTCGCTGCTGTGCTTCTGCATTGCTGCGGCCTCGGTGATCTGGCTGTTCCCATGGCCGTGGATCTTCATCGGCGCGCTGGCATTGTCCACCTTCGGGCTGACCCTGCTTGGCGCGCTCGGCGAGCGCTATGCGTCCATTGCCCAGGCCACGGTGACCCTGGCGATCTACACCATGATCGGCCTGGAACAGCACGGTGCCAGCGACCTGCACAGCGCGCTGGACGCGGTCAGCCACCTGCTGGCCGGCGCAGTCTGGTATGGCCTGCTGTCGATCCTGTGGACCGCGCTGTTCGCCAACCGGCCGGTACGTGAGCGCGTGGCGCGGCTCTACCAGGAACTGGGCCGCTACCTGCAGCTGAAGGCCGCGCTGTTCGAGCCGGTGCGCGAAGCCGACCTGCAACGTCGCCAGCTTGATCTTGCCGAACAGAACCGTCGTGTGGTCGGTGCACTGAACGAGGCCAAGACCGCGATCCTGGCCCGCTTCGGCCGCTCCGGCCGCCCCGGCGTGAACTCCGGCCTGTACCTGCGCCTGTACTACATGGCGCAGGATTTCCACGAACGCGCCAGTTCTTCGCACTACCCGTATGGCGCGCTGGTGGACGCGTTCTTCCACAGCGACGTGCTGTATCGCTGCCAGCGCCTGCTCGACCTGCAGGGGCAGGCCTGTGCCCGCCTGGGCGAGGCGATCCGCCTGCGCCGTCCGTTCGTATACGGCGAAAGCAACCAGCAGGCCGGGCGCGACCTGGCCGATGCGCTGGCCTACCTGCGCGACCAGCAGCGGCCGCAATGGCAGCGCCTGCTGGGCTCGCTGGACCTGCTGGTGCACAACCTGCGCAGCATCGAACGGCGCCTGCTGGATGCCGAACGCTCCGAAGCGAGCCTGGACAACGTCGATACCCGCCTGCGCGACAGCAACCCGCACACCCTGCGCGAGATGGGCGTGCGCATCCGCCAGCAGCTCACGCCCGGTTCGGTGCTGTTCCGCCACGGCCTGCGCATGGCGCTGGCGCTGATCGCCGGCTTTGCAGCGATCCGCCTGTTCAATGCGCAGAACGGTTCGTGGGTGCTGCTGACCATCGTGTTCGTGTGCCGGCCCAACTTCGGCGCGACCCGCCAGCGCCTGGCACAACGCATCGTCGGCACCCTGGCCGGCCTGGTACTGACCTGGGCGCTGCTGCAGCTGTTCCCGCAGCTGCACGTGCAGCTGCTGATCGCCCTGCTCTCTGCGCTGCTGTTCTTCTTCACCCGCACCGACCGCTACCTGGTGGCGTCGGCGGCGATCACCGTGATGGCACTGACCTGCTTCAACCTGATCGGCGATGGCTTCGTGCTGATCGTGCCGCGCATGGTCGATACGGTGCTGGGCTGCGCGATCGCAGCGGCGGCAGCATTCCTGATCCTGCCTGACTGGCAGGGCCGGCAGCTGCATCTCGTCCTGGCACGCGTGCTGGACACTGCGGCTCGCTACCTGGATTCGGTGCTGGGCCAGTACCGCAGCGGCATGCGAGACGACCTGGCCTACCGCATCGCGCGGCGCGACATGCACAACGCGGATGCCGCGCTGTCCACCGCACTGTCGAACATGCTGCGTGAACCCGGCCATGTGCGCCGCAATCTGGATGCCGGCTTCCACTTCCTGGCGCTGTCCAACACGCTGCTCGGCCATCTGTCGGCATTGGGCGCGCATCGCGACCAGGTGGACAGCTATGCTGGCGACCCGCTGGCATTGGCGGCCGGCGAGCGCGTGCGCAAGGCACTGCAGCAGCTGGCTTCGGCCCTGACCGCGCGGCAACCGGTCGCGGAAGATGACAATGACGCCGACCGCGCAGTGGCCGCCGAGCTGGAGCAGATCGACGAGGCAATGCCGCCGAAGCTGCAGCTGATCCGCACGCAGATGGCGCTGGTGCTGCGGATGCTGCCGAAGGTGCGGGCAGCGGCCAATGAAGCGGTGACCAGCCTGACCTGATCCCTCATCGCTGAATCGGGCACGCCATCCATGCATGGCGTGGATCCGCTGCGCCGTGTGCAACGGCGCATTGCATCCAGCGCTGCAGTTCGATCACGCGGCCACGCGGATACTGGGCAATCCCCCGCTCCGGATCATCGCCATGAAAATCGAACTCAGCGGTCGCACCGCGCTGGTGACCGCCTCCACCGCCGGCATCGGCCTGGCCATCGCCCAGGGCCTGGCTGCCGCAGGTGCGCGCGTCATTCTCAATGGCCGCAGCACCGACAGCGTCGAGCGCGGCCGCCAGCACCTGCTCGCCGCCGTGCCGGGAGCCGACGTGCTCGGCATCGCCGCCGACCTCTCTGAGGGAGCCGGTGTCGAAACACTGTTGGCCGGCCTGCCCAAGGTCGACATCCTGGTCAACAACGCCGGCATCTTCGGCCCACAGGACTTCTTCGAAACCGATGACGCGACCTGGGAGCGCTACTGGCAGACCAACGTGATGTCCGGCGTGCGCCTGTCGCGTGCGCTGCTGCCGGCGATGGTCGATGCCGGCTGGGGCCGCGTGCTGTTCATTTCCTCCGAATCGGCACGCAACATCCCCGCCGACATGATCCATTACGGGGTCAGCAAGACCGCGCAGCTGTCGTTGTCGCGCGGCCTGGCCAAGCGCGTGGCCGGCAGTGGCGTCACCGTCAACGCGGTGCTGCCCGGCCCGACCCTGTCCGATGGTTTCGCGGCGATGTTCGAGGATGAACGCCAGCGCAGCGGCAAGCCGCTGGAGCAGATCGGCCGCGAGTTCGTGATGGCGCACCGGCCGTCCTCGGTGATCCAGCGCACTGCCACGGTCGAAGAAGTGGCCAACATGGTGGTGTACCTGGCCTCGCCACAGGCCTCGGCGACCTCGGGTGCTGCGCTGCGCGTGGATGGCGGCGTGGTCGACGATATCGTCTGAGAGTGCCGACAGGTGTGCGGACCAACCGTCCGCACCCACAGTCGTGGGGCTTCAGTAGATCCACGCCATGCGTGGATGCATCCCGCCATGGTCCCGACGGGTGGGCAGGAATGCTAGGCTGCGCCGGTCAAGGAGGTTCCATGTCCGGTCACAACCAGTTCGCCCTGCTGCGCCAGCGCCGTTTCCTGCCGTTCTTCGTGGTCCAGGCGCTCGGTGCGTTCAACGACAACGTGTACCGGCAGGCGATCATCAGCATGTTGCTGTTCATGGCCGTGCCGGAGGAAGAACTGGGGCTGTATGCCACGCTGGCGCCGGCCATCTTCATCCTGCCGTACTTCCTGTTCTCGGCGCTGGCCGGGCAGATCGCCGACAAACTGGAAAAATCGCGGCTGATCGTGATCACCACCACCATGGAGATCGTGATCATGTCGCTGGCGGCCACCGGCTTCCTCACCCAGAGCCTGCCGGTGCTGCTGGTCGCACTGTTCTGTACCGGCATGCAGTCGACCCTGTTTGGGCCGGTGAAGTATTCGGTGCTGCCGTCGGTGCTCAGGCCCGAAGAGCTGACCGGCGGCAATGGCCTGGTCGAGATGGGCACTTCGATGTCGATCCTCTCCGGCATGATCGTCGGCGGCCTGGTGTTCACCGTGGCCGGCAGCCACGGCACAGTGGTGGCTGCGTGCGCGATCATCGCCCTGGCGATCTGCGGCAACATCGCCGCCCGCCTGATTCCCAAGGTCGATGCCGGCGACCCGAACCTGAAGATCAACTGGAATCCGTTGCCGGAATCGCTGGCGGTGCTGCGCATGGCGCGCCAGCAGAAGGCCGTGCGCAACTCGATCCTGGGCGTGTCCTGGTTCTGGTTCGTCGGCACCGTGCTGACCTCGCAGCTGCCGGCCTACGCGGTGACCAACCTGGGTGGCCAGCCGACCCTGTACATCTTTGCGCTGGCCCTGTTCTCGGTCGGCACCGGCGTCGGCTCGCTGTTGTGCGAGAAGCTGTCGGCCCGCACGGTGGAAATCGGCCTGGTACCGCTGGGTGCGTTCGGCATGACTGCGTTCCTGCTCGACCTGTACTTTGCCCGCAGCGGCGAAGCGACGGTGCACGGGCTGACCATCGGGCCGTTCCTGCAGCAGCCCGGCAGCATCCGCATCGTCATCGACCTGATCGGCATCGGCCTGTTCACCGGCATCTTCGTGGTGCCGCTGTTCGCGCTGATCCAGAGCCGCACGCCGAAGGCGCAGATGTCGCGCGTGTTCGCCGCACTGAACATCCAGAACTCGGGTTTCATCGTCGCTGCGGCGCTGCTGTCGCTGGCCGCCCACAAGCTGCTGCACTGGACCATTCCGCAGCAGTTCCTGGCGCTGGCCATCGCCAACGCACTGGTGGCGATCTACATCTTCACCATCGTCCCCGAATTCCTGATGCGCTTCCTCAGCTGGCTGATGGTGCGCACCCTGTACCGGCTGCGCCCGCACGGCATCGAGGCCAACGTGCCGGACGAAGGCGCCGCACTGCTGGTCTGCAACCACGTCAGCTACATGGACGCACTGATCCTGTCGGCGACCATCCCGCGCCCGGTGCGCTTCGTCATGTACTACAAGATCTTCAACATCCCGGTGATGCGCTGGATCTTCCGGACGGCCAAGGCCATCCCGATTGCCGGGGCGCGCGAAGACCCGGCGCTGATGCAGCGCGCGTTCGATGAGATCGACGCCGCGTTGGCCGAGGGCGAACTGGTCTGCATCTTCCCCGAGGGCGCCCTGACCCGCGACGGGCAGATGGCGCCGTTCAAGTCCGGCGTCGAGAAGATCCTCGAGCGACGGCCGGTGCCGGTGGTGCCGATGGCGCTGCGCGGCATGTGGTCGAGCATGTGGAGCCGCCGCGACAGCCGCCTCGGCCGCATGCGCGTGCCGCGCCGTTTCCGCGCCACCGTCGAGGTGGTGGCAGCGCCGGCCGTCGATGGCCACACCACCAGCGCCCCGGTGCTGGAGGCCCAGGTGCGGGCCCTGCGTGGTGATCACGCCTGAAGGAACCGGCCCGTCCAGCGGGCCGGGTGACCTCTCCACATACGCCAGCGTCCAGTGGCGAACACGGCATGCCGTGGCTGTAAACGCATACATGCAACGCGGGTTGAGGTAGATTACGCACCCACAGGGGGGAGGTTCGGCCGTTTCAACATGGCCGGCCACCAAGGAATGGAGTCTCGCTTTGAATCAACCGCCACCGCTCAGCCGTCCGGTCTACATCCCCAACCATCTGGTCTGGGCGATCCTGACGACGCTGTTCTGCTGCCTGCCGTTGGGCGTGGTGTCGATCGTCTATGCCTCCCAGGTCGATGGCCGCCGCGCGGCCGGCGACCTGCCGGGGGCCTACAGCGCGTCGCGCAAGGCGGGCTGGTGGGCGTTGGCTTCGGCCGTGGCCCTGCCGGTCCTGTTGCTGTTGTGGTTCGGGCTGTTCGGCGGCTTGGCCGTACTGGGCGCTCTTTCCGACCAATGATTCACCACCACCACCCATCAAGGAGCTTGAACCCATGAACACCGCCACTCCGCAGGTCCCGAACAATCTGGTCTGGGCCATCCTGAGCACCCTGTTCTGCTGCCTGCCGGCCGGCATCGTGTCGATCGTCTACGCCGCCCAGGTCAACGGCAAGCTGGCCGCTGGCGACATCGCCGGTGCCCAGGACTCCGCCGCCAAGGCCAAGAAGTGGGCCATCTGGTCGGCCATCGCCGCCGTCGTGGTCGGCGTGCTGTACGGCATCCTGATCGTCGCTGTCGGCGGCATGGGTGCAATGAACAACAGCGGCTACTGATCCGCGTGGACGGATCCGGCGCCCGCGCCGGATCCGTTGCTGCAATGTCCGCACTTCCCGCCCGCTCCCGATTCGCCCGCTGGGCACCGCTGCTGGCCGCCACCGGCCTGGCCGCTGGTGCCGCGGTGGTGCTGCGCAACGTCAATCCGTATGTCGCCGGCAATCCCTTGCCGAGCTGCCCGCTGTACGCGCTGACCGGCCTGTACTGCCCGGGCTGTGGCAGCACCCGCTGCCTGTATTCGCTGGTCCATTTCGACCTGCCCGGCGCGATGGCGATGAACCCGCTGCTGGTCATCAGCCTGCCCTTCCTGCTGCTGATGCTGCTGAACGTCGCCGGCATCCGTCCGCGCGTGCTCGACCCGCTGATGCGGGTATTGGCCAATCCCACGTTCTGGCTCTGGGTGCTGCCCGGGTATGCGCTGCTGCGCAACCTGCCGTGGGCACCGTTCACCGCGCTGGCACCGATCTAGGTTTCCAGCCAACGGCGCGGCCCCTCGTGGTGGGCGGCGTTTGTCGATCATGGGGTTGGCCGGGCGGGTAGGCTGCGCAGGGGCCGCTGCAAGTACGTCCATGTAAGCTCGGTCGCCGCATCCATGCGGCTCACGCCCCTGCGCAGCCCACCCACCCGGCCACGGACAGTTTCCGTGTGCGTCCACCACGGAAAAGAAAGAGAAGATCAAAAGCGGAAGCGGATCGCTTCGCTGCGCTTGCTCGGAGCCGAGCATGGCTCGGCTCTACAGAACATCCGTCACCGGAAATCTGTCGCGGGTGGGGCGGTGTGGGGCTGCAGGACCGTTGGCGCCATGGATGGCGCCATCGAGCCCCCAAGGACGGGTTTACGGCGTGTCCTGCAGCCCCACACCGCCCCGCCCAACCATCACCAATCCAGAGCTGCTGTTGCTGTTGCCTCTGCAGGTGCAGGGCTGCAAGCCCTGCAATACAACTACGTCACCCAGCCTGCAATCACCAGCAGGGCCAGGATCGCCAGCCACAGCAGCAACATCCGCCACACCAGGCTCATCGCATCGCGCAGGTCCGGCAGCCGCTGCCACACCGGCAGCAACCCCGCCTCGGTGTAATCGTGCGCATCCTCGCGCAGCTCGGCGTTGACGCTGGCCCGCGCCACCGCGCCCAGGAATCCGATGTTGCCCGCCAGGCGTTCGCCATGGGCCTGGCGCCAGGCCTTCCACGCCGTATCGAAGTTGCCCACCAGCGCCATCGAAAACGCCATCAGCTGCGCCACCGGCCACTCGATCCAGCCCAGCAGGCGCTGCGCCAGCGCCAGCGGCTCCACCGGCACGCGTGCACGCATCGGGCTCTCCGCCATCAATGCCAGCAGCCGGTAACCCAGCGCGCCCGCCGGGCCCAGCAACAGGAACCAGAACAGCACCGCGAACCAGCGACGCAGCGCGTTGAGCACGGTCGCCTCGACCAGCGACGGCACGTCCTCGCGCAGGCTGCCACCGGCGGCCTGCAGGTTGCGCACCGCAGCCTGCCGCGTCGCGGCGTCGTCCGCATCGATGATCGCTTCGATATCGCGGTCCAGGTCGCGCGGCCCCCAGCACCAGGCCAGCACCGCCACGCCCAGCAGCAGCGACGGCAGGCCAAACAACACCCCGCGCAGCAGCCAGGCCAGCAGGCCCATCAGCAGCAGCGGCGGCAACAGCGCCAGCGCCACGCCTGCCGCGCCCTGCCAGGCCTTGCCGCCATGCGCGTCCAGCCAGCCCAGCCATCGCCGGAAGCCGTCGAAACGGCGCAGCGAGGCGGCAGCGGCCGGGGCAACATGGCCCAGGGCCAGTGCCACCAGCACGGCGGCCAGAGTGGTGAACATGGCAGGTCTCCCTACGAAACAGAACGCTCGGCGCCGCTACCTTACCTGTCGCAGCGGCGCCCTCCGCGATGACCCGCACTGTAACCCGGGCCGTGTTCAGGTGGCGGCAATACAGGCGCCGCAGCCGGCCGGGTTCAGCCCGCGTGCTGGCGGTACCAGTGTTCGATCAGGCCCCGCGAGATCGAGATCGGCGGCGACAGGCGGATGCCCTGGCCATCGTCCTCCACATCGCGTGCCAACGCAGCGCCCACCTCTTCGGCACTGAACCAGCGCGCGTCCTCCAGTTCGCCATCCACGGTCGGCAGGTCATCCTGCGCCTGTGCACGGAAGCCGACCATCAGCGCGCCGGGGAACGGCCACGGCTGCGAACCGAGGTACTGGCAGGCGGTCACCCGCACTTTGCTCTCCTCGTGGACTTCGCGCACCACGGTCTGCTCGAAGGTCTCGCCCGGTTCGACGAAGCCGGCCAGCACCGAGTAGCGACGCGGTGCCCAGTTCGACTGCCGGCCCAGCAGCAGCCGGCCCTGGTTCTCCACGGCCACGATCACGGCGGGATCGACACGCGGATAGTGCTCGGTGGCGCATTGCCCGCAGCGGCCGACGAAGCCACCACGAGCAAACGCCACGGCGCCGCCGCACACGCCGCAGAAGCGGGTGCGCGAGTGCCAGTAGGACATGCCGCGGGCATAGCTGAAAGCGGTCGCATCGGCCATCGACCACAGCAACGCGGCCTGGCGCAGATCAAGCCGGCGTGGTGCGCTGATGGTGACGTTGGCGGCTTCAACCGAGAACCACGCCTGCTCCCCGCGCAGGCCAAGGAAGATCGCGGCACCCGGGCCGCCGCCGATGTCGGCACCGCTCAGCGCCAGCGGCTGATCGTCATCGCCGGTGAAGGCGCTGCCGTCCTGATCGAGCACGAGAATGCGCGCACCCGGCCACAGGCGCGCCAGTGCATCGGCATCCTCGCGCAGGGCATCGGCGCGCTCCAGCGGTTCGCCAACGAAGGCGAAACCGGAAAGCGGCGAAGGAGTATTGGGCATCCGGCAAGCGTGCCGCCAATCGATGCGGGTGGCAAGGTCGGCACTGTGCGCAGTTTGCCCGTGTGCTCCACGGGCGAGGTTGCGGGCACCGCGCATCCACGCATGGCGTGGATCTACTACATGCTGAAGCTGCTGCCGCAGCCGCAGGTGGTCTTCGCGTTCGGGTTGCGGATCACGAACTGGGCACCGGTCAGGCTCTCGGTGTAGTCCACCTCGGCGCCCATCAGGTACTGCAGGCTCAGCGGGTCGACCAGCAGGGTCACCCCGCTGGTCTGTACCGCCAGGTCGTCCTCGGCACGGTTCTCGTCGAACTCGAACCCGTACTGGAAGCCCGAACAGCCGCCTCCCTCGATGTACACGCGCAGGGCCAGGTCGGGGTTGCCCTCTTCCTGGATCAGGGATTTGACCTTGGCGGCCGCCGACTCGGTGAAGTTCAGCGGGCGCTCCAGCGACTGGTAATCGGGCGCGGCAACCGGGGTGGCGCCGGGCAGGGAGACTAGCGTGCTCATGGTGTCAGCATGGGGGTGCCGACGATGGCTTTCAAGCCATCGCCTCGGCCAGCTTGCGGCGTGCGGCGGTGTCGCCCTTGCCATCATTGGCGTCGTCGCCTTCCGGCGCCGGCAAGGCCGCCATCGGCGCGCTGGCATGGATCAGGCGGCCGTTCAGCTGGGCACCCGCATTCATCTCCACCACCTGGTAGTGGACGTTGCCATTGACCCGTGCGCTCGGGGTCAGCTCGACCTTCTCGGTGGCGTGCACATCGCCGTCCAGGCGGCCACTGATGACCACCACCTGGGCGCGGATCTCACCCTCGATCACGCCATGCTCGGCGACCGTCAGGGTCGCGCCACTGGCGCCTTCGGCGGCAATCACCTTGCCGTGGATGCGGCCTTCCACATACAGGCCCCCACTGAATTCCACATCACCGCGGATCACCACCTGGTTGCCGATCAGGGCATCCACCACCAGCTGGCCTTCCCGGTTGGATTTGCTGCTTCCGAACATCTGCCTACTCCCCTTTGCTGGCCGGCGCGCCGGCCTGTTTCCAGTCGAATACCTGGGTGGTACCCCCCGTACCACTCCCCAATGTCACCCGCACGCGTTGCGGGGTGAAGTCAGCCGGCAGCATCACGCTGCCGGTGATCTGCTGGAAGTACCGGAACGAGTAATCCTGTCCCGGTACCTTGCTGCGCTGGTGCAGATCATCCCAGCTGATCGTGGCCAGCTTGCCGTTCTTCACGCCTTCCACGGTGAAGCGCATCTGCCCCTGGCTGATGGCACCGCGGTTGAGGTTCTGGGTCAGCACAGCGGTGTACTGCCAGGTGCCGGCCGCTTCCGGGCTGAACTCGATCGAGTGGGTGTTCAGGCCCTTGCGCTGGCTGGTCGAACCGACCAGCCGCTCATAGAAGGCGACGTCGGCGCGCAGGCCGGCGATTTCCTCATCGCGCTCGGCCAGCGAGGATTGCACCTCGGTGTTGGCGGCGCGGCTGATGCGGTCGGAGGCTTCCAGCGTGGCCTGCTTCTGGCGCAGTTCGGTCAGCTGCGCCTGCAGCGTCTCGGCACGCTTCTCGGCGGCCTGCAGGCGCTGGCCCTGGGCATCACGCGGCGTGGCCATCCAGCAGCCGCCGAGCACCGCCAGCACCAGGCTGAGCAGCCAGATGCCGCCGATCACCAGCAGGCGGCGGCGGTCGACAGGCGGTCGCGGCGCGCCGGGCAGGCGCACCTGCACGCGCATGGGAGGACGGTTGGTCATGGGTGGTTTCCGGGGTATCGCGAGGGCGACACCGTTACGGCCCCTGTGGCAAACGACGGGCTAGTGTATGACAGGACGGGTGGGTTTCCTGCGCAGTGGCCGGCCACGGTCTGTGGCGTTCAGGCACGCCATCGTCGATAGTGTGGCCCCCTGCACAGTTCCGTCGCCGGAGCACCGCCATGACCGAAGCCCACCTGTTCGTGATCGGCATCCTGCTGGCCTGGCTGGCCGGCATCCGCGTCTACCTCACCGTGTTCGGCGTCGGCCTGGCCGGCCTGCTCGGCTGGGTCGACCTGCCGCCCGCCCTGCAGGCCACTGAATCGTGGTGGGTGCTGGGCACATCGGCGGCGCTGGCCATCGCCGAGTTCTTCGCCGACAAGATCCCCGGCGTGGACTCGGTCTGGGACCTGGTGCAGACCCTCGCGCGCGTACCTGCCGGCGCATTCCTCGCGGCGGCCACACTGTCGCCGGATGGCCAGCTGGGCACCGGTGCGCTCGCCGCCGGTGCCGGCGTCGCTCTGGCCAGCCATGGCCTGAAGGCCGGTACCCGCGCCCTGCTCAACACCTCGCCGGAACCGGCCAGCAACTGGGTCGCCTCCGCCGCCGAAGACACCGTAGTGATCGGCGGACTGGCGCTGGCCCTGGCGCATCCGTGGATCGCGCTGGTGGTGGTGCTGGCCTGCAGCCTGGCCGGCGCACTGCTGGTGTGGCTGGTCTGGCGCGCACTGTGGAAGGGCGTGCGCTGGCTGGCGCACGG
Source organism: Stenotrophomonas sp. S4 (assembly GCF_054187805.2). Classification (NCBI taxonomy): domain Bacteria; kingdom Pseudomonadati; phylum Pseudomonadota; class Gammaproteobacteria; order Lysobacterales; family Lysobacteraceae; genus Stenotrophomonas; species Stenotrophomonas sp. S4. The sequence continues at coordinate 4,327,648 of NZ_CM196188.1, forward strand.
TGCATCGGCACCACCGCCAGGGCACACCGGTACCGGTTGAGCGCCGGGCTTGTCGCATAATGGACGCGAACACCAGGAGCACCGATGGCCGCAAACGAATCCCCCGCGGGCGCCCGCCCGGGACGCGCTGAAACCCCTCCGGCCGATCATTGGCAACGCTGGGCGCCCGAGGCGGCAAACCCCGCTGTGGCCGCACCGACGGTTGCGACCCCGCGGCCCATCGCGACCGATGCCCCGGCGCCGCTCAACAGCGCACCGCCGCCGCTGCCCGGCCCGATCGCACTGGCCGAAGCCGGCAACAACGATCTGGCCCCACCGCCATCGGACTCGCCTTACCGCGTGCTGATCGTTGAAGACGATCGCGCGCAGGCCCTGTTCGCGCAGAGCGTGCTGCACGGCGCCGGCATGCAGGCGATCGTGCACAGCGATGCCGATGCCGCGCTGCAGGCGATCAAGGAGCACCGCCCCGACCTGATCCTGATGGACCTGCACCTGCCCGGGCTGGACGGCATGCGCCTGACCGCGCTGATCCGCCAGCAGCCCGGCCTGCAGCTGCTGCCGATCGTGTTCCTCAGCGGCGATCCGGATCCGGAGCGCCAGTTCGAGGTGCTCGACAGCGGCGCCGACGACTACCTGAGCAAGCCGATCCGGCCCCGCCACCTGATCGCAGCGGTGGCCAACCGCATCCGCCGCGCACGTGCCCAGGCCGCGACCCTGCCGGGCGCTACCGGCGCACCAGCCACCAGCAATCCGGAAACCGGCCTGCCGACGCGCCACCACGTGCTGCAGCAGCTCAACACCGCACTCGCCCACCGCGATCAGGGCGGCGTGTTCTTCATCGAAGTAGCCAGTGCGCTGGGCCTGCGCGAACGCTATGGCTATGCGGCGTTTGAACGGCTGATGGTGCAGGCCGGGCAGCGCCTGGCCGAAGCCGGCCATCCGCACCTGCTGGCTCGCCTGAACGACAACAGCTTCCTGCTGCTGGCCCGCAACGCCGACGAGGACGCCCTCGAAGGCATCGCCGCCACCCTGCGCGAGCAGCTGTCGGCACGCGCCTTCGTGATCCGCGACGACGAATCCGTGCACCTGCGCGGCGTGGTCGGCTATGCGCCGCTGTCGCCGGGTTTCGAGGATGCCAACAGTGCGCTGGAAGCGGTTGAGCGCACCACCCTGCAGGCACGCCTGCTCAGCGCCGGCGTGGCGGGCCACGTGCATCGCCAGGCGGTCAACGAACAGGAACACCTGGCGCTGCTGGAAGGCCAGCTGGAACTGGCCTACCAGCCGATCGTCGCCGTGGCAGGTGGCAACACCGCGCAATACCAGCTGCTGCTGCGCCTGCGCCAGGCCGATGGCACGGTGCTGGCAGCCGGCCAGGTGATCCCGGCCGCGGAAGCCGCCGGGCGCATCGCCGACCTCGACCAGCAGGTGATGGACCACGCGCTGGGCCTGCTGGATCTGTACCGGCACGCGACGCAGCCGTTGAACCTGTTCGTCTCGCAGTCGCTGCGTACCCTGCAGCGCGATGCCTTCGCCGACTGGCTGCTGGAATCACTGCAGCAGCGTGACCTGCCCGGCAGTGCGCTGGTGATCGACGTGCGCCTGCCCGACGCACTGATCCACACCGTCCCGCTGCAGCAGTTCTGCCAGCGCATGGCCGGTGCCGGGGTGCGCTTCTGCCTGAGCCAGTTCGAACCCAGCGGCGAGGCCGATGCACTGCTGACCCAGCTGCCGCTGTCGTTCGTGCGCATGGCTGCGCGCTTCTCCAGCAGCCATTCCAATCCGGCCACGCGCGAGGAACTGCGCAAGGCGATCGAACAGGCCCATGCCGCCGGGCTGCAGATCATCGGCCAGCAGATCGAGGATCCGCAGGCTGCAGCAGCGATGTGGGTCGGCGGCGTCGACTACATCCAGGGCAACATGGTGCAGTCGGCCGGCAGCGACCTGAACTTCGACTTCCACAACGCGGTGCTCTGACGTGCCGCTGTGGGGCGTGCTGCTGGTTGCCCTTGCTGCGGCCGCCATCGCGCTGCTGCTGGGCCTGCGCCTGCGCGCGCGCAACCATGCGCTGGCCCAGCTGCAGCGCACGCACAATGCGCTGGCCGCCGAACGCGACCAGCTTCGCCATACCACCGAACGCCAGGGCCAGCTGGAACAACAGCTGCTGCAGGCCAAGCAGGCCGCCGAGGCGGCCGTGCTGGCCAAGGGCGAGTTCCTGGCCACGATGAGCCACGAGATCCGTACCCCGCTCAACGGCATCCTGCCGATGCTGGAGCTGATCGCGCGCGGACCGCTGGGCGAAGACCAGCGGCAGATGCTGGCGACCGCCTCGGCCAGTTCGCAGCAGCTGCTGCGCATCGTCGACGACATCCTCGACTACTCCCGGCTGGAAGCGCAGGCGCTGGAACTGGAGATCACCAGCTTCAACCTGCGCGACCTGCTCGATGGCGTGGTGCAGCTGATGCAGCGCGCCGCCGACGCCAAGGGCCTGGCCCTGGGCCTGCAACTGGATCCATCGGTGCGCCTGCCGGTGCGCGGCGACCCGGTGCGCCTGCGCCAGGTGCTGAGCAACCTGCTGGCCAACGCCATCAAGTTCACCGCCCGCGGCCAGGTGCAGCTGCGCGTGCTGCGCCTGGGCGAAGGTGCCGCGCAGCACCAGCTGCGCTTCGAGATCATCGATACCGGCATCGGCATTGACGACGCGCTGCAGGCACGCCTGTTCCAGTCCTTCAGCCAGGCCGACGCATCCACCACCCGCATCTATGGCGGCACCGGCCTGGGCCTGGCCATCTGCAAGCGCATCATCGACCTGATGCACGGGCACATCGGCGTGCAGTCCACGCCGGGCCAGGGCGCGACCTTCTGGTTCGAGATCCCGCTGCTGAAGGTCCCTGGCGACCTGCCGGCGATGGCGCGCGCGCCGGCACCACTGCTGCTGTTCAGTGCCGACGCAACGCTGCAGACACGTATCGAGCGCATCGCCGCCCACCATGGGCTGCAGGTGCAGGTGCTGGCGCAGCTGGATGCCTTGGTCGAGCGCCTGCGCGCTCCCGCGCGGCCCGGGCAACCGGCACCGGCATGGTTGCTGGTCGATGCCCGCGCACGCCGCAACGGTGAGGCCACGCTGCAGCTGGCGCTGAATGATCGCGGTGACGACGATGCACTGCAGGTGCTGTGGCTGCAGGAGGGCGCACTTCCGCAACGCCCGCGCCAGCGCCAGCTGCCCCCGCACTTCGACGATGCGGCCCTGCATGCGCTGCTGGCTGCACCGGTTGCCTCCGCCCGCCCCGCTGCGCTGCTGGCCAGCGCGGACAACGAGCAACCGGCTGCCACGCTGCCGCCGTTGCATCTGCGTGTGCTGCTGGTGGAGGACAATACGGTCAACCGGATGGTGGCCGAACAGCTGCTGCGCGTGTTCCAGTGCGAAGTGCGCAACGCCGCCGATGGCGAGCAGGCACTGGCCGCCCTGCGCGAAGGCGACGTGGACATCGTGCTGATGGATTGCCAGATGCCGGTGCTGGACGGCTATGCCGCCACGCGCCGCTGGCGCGCCGAAGAAGCGGAGACCGGGCGTGCGCGGCTGCCGATCATCGCAATGACCGCCAATGCCATGGCCGGTGACCGCGAGCGCTGCCTGCAGGCGGGCATGGACGATTACCTGTCCAAGCCGATCGCGCGCGCCACGTTGCATGCGCTGTTGCAGCGTTGGGTGCAGCGATCGCGCGATGTCGCGGCATCGCGCTTGCTCGATGGCGACACACCCGTGGCCCGTCGGGTCCTGCCAGCCGAGCAAGGCTCGGCTCTACCAGGCGATGACAGCCGGGTCGGCGCGATGCCGAAACCGGTGCTCGACCGCGACGTGCTGGATGAACTGCACGCCGTGATCGGCGACGCTGCCACCCAGATCGTTGCGGTCTTTCTTGAAGATGCGCCGGTGATGGTGCAGCAGTTGCAGCTGGCCGCGCAGAACGGCGATGAGCCGCGCTTGCAGGCCGTTGCGCACAGCCTGAAGTCATCGAGTGCGAACGTGGGCGCGTTGTCGCTTTCGGCGATCGCGCAGCGGATCGAGCATGAAGCCCGCAGCGGCAGCCTGCAGCGCCCCGCCGTGGCAGTGGCGCTGCTGGTTGCGGAATTCGCCCGCGCGCGCGTGGCGCTGACGGGCTACCTGGCACAGCATCGCGCCGGCCAGGGCGGCTGACTCACTCTTCCAGCTTGCTCAGCAGGTACTTCGGCTCGCCGATGCGCTCGATCAGGTCGAGCTGGGTTTCCAGCCAGTCGATGTGCTCTTCTTCCGAGTCGAGGATCTTCACGAACAGCTGGCGGCTGACGTAGTCGCCAACCGAGTCGGAATAGGCCACCGCCTCGCGCAGGGTGACCACGCCATCGCGTTCCAGCGACAGGTCGCACTGCAGGATCTCGGTCGGGTTCTCGCCGATGCGCAGCTTGCCCAGCGCCTGGAAATTCGGCAGTCCTTCAAGGAACAGGATGCGGTCGGCGAGCATGTCGGCATGCTTCATCTCGTCGATCGATTCCTTGTACTCGTGTTCAGCCAGTTCCTTGATGCCCCAGTTCTTCAGCATCTTGGCGTGCAGGAAGTACTGGTTGATCGCGGTCAGCTCGTTGTAGAGGACCTTGTTGAGGAATTCGATGACCTTGGTGTCGCCCTTCATGGGGGTGCTCCTGCACGCTGAAAACGCAGGCACTTTAACGCCTTGCGTGCGGTCGTGAAGGAACGCGAATCGTGCGCATTGGCCTGCGCGGCCGCACGTGAAGGATGCGAAAGCGCGGCGTCAACGCGCCGCGAAAAGGCAATCAGGCGACCTGGGCCAGGCCCAATACCGGCAGCGGCAGATCATGGGTCGCACGTGCCTTGGCCAGCAGGTCGCCGGCCATGTCCAGGCAGGAACCGCAGGTGGCACCACAACCGGTACGCATGGTCAGTTCGGCCACCGTGCTGACGCCATGGCTGGCGGCTTCGCGGATCTGGTGGTCGGTGACTCCGTTGCAGATGCAGACGTACACAGGCGGGAACCGGGCTGACAGGCCAGAAGCGGCCTGTTGGCTATTCCAATAGAAACGAGAATGGTTGTCAATCAGAGACCTGAACCATTCTCGATACCGTTCAGCCGGTCAGCTGGCCGGGCCGTCGCCCGTGGCCTTCTTCGGCCAGTAGCCCCGGGTCCGCGGGCGCTTGCGCGGGCGGTCGTGCCCGGCCGTGTGGCCCGGCATCCAGGCCTCGGCGGCGCTCTTGGGCATGGCGGTGACGCCCTGCCCGGCCACGCCGCGCGCCAGTGGCGCCAGGTGTCGCAGGGCACGCGCATAGACGCCGCGTTTGAACATCACCACGTGCTCTACCGGGTACCAGAAGTCCACCCAGCGCCAGTGGTCGAACTCGGGCGAGTCGGTGTGGTCCAGCTTCACGTGGGATTCGTCACCGGTCAGGCGCAGCAGGAACCAGACCTGCTTCTGGCCGATGCAGACCTGCCGCTCGTTGCGGCGGATGGCCCGCGCCGGCAGCTTGTAGCGCAGCCAGCCGGGTGTCGCCCCGAGCACTTCCACATGCTCAGGCAGCAGGCCGGTCTCTTCCTGCAGTTCACGATACATGGCCTCGACAGGCGTCTCGTCGGTGTTCATGCCACCCTGCGGGAACTGCCAGCCGTCCCGGCGCACGCGTCGTGCCCAGAACACCTGACCATCCTGCCGCATCAGCACGATGCCGACGTTCGGTCGATAGCCGTCCGGATCGATCACGATGCGGACTCCTAAAAAATCTACTGGTCGGGACTATCCCATGCCCTCTGTCGGCCCACAAGCACGACACAAAAATGTTGACAGGGGCGATACACATCCGCAGAATAGCGGGCTCACCAAGGCTATGTAGCTCAGCCGGTTAGAGCACAGCACTCATAATGCTGGGGTCGGTGGTTCGAGTCCACCCATAGCCACCACACTGAAAATCAAGTTGTTTTTCAGTGTGAAAAGTGAGAAAATAGTTGCACGTTTTGCCCCGTCGCCAAGCGGTAAGGCACCTGACTCTGACTCAGGCATTCGGTGGTTCGAATCCATCCGGGGCAGCCAAATTAAAAGCAAAAGGCCAGATCGAAAGATCTGGCCTTTTGCTTTTAATTTGGTCGCGCATTCCACCTTATCCCCGCGCCTGTCGGCGCGCCCCCTTGAACATCAAGGGGGCTCTCCTCCAGACAGAGACCGGGGTCAGACATGCGGACCACGGGTAGTGCCGGCCGCTGGCCGGCAATCCGGAAATGCCCCACCCCGAAACGACAAAAGCCCGGCCGAAGCCGGGCTTTTGCTTTTCCAACCAGCGGGCTCCCGAAGGAGCCCAACCAGGCGCGGTGAATCAGCGCTTGGAGAACTGGGTGGCGCGGCGGGCCTTGTGCAGACCGACCTTCTTACGCTCGACTTCACGGGCGTCACGGGTCATGAAGCCAGCCTTGCGCAGCTCGGACTTCAGGGTTTCGTCGTACTCGACCAGAGCACGGGCGATGCCCAGACGGATCGCACCGGCCTGGCCGGTGGTGCCGCCGCCAGCGGCGGTGACCAGGATGTCGAAGCTTTCGGTGTTCTTGGTCAGCTCGAGCGGCTGGCGCACGATCATGCGCGCGGTCTCACGACCGAAGAACTCGTCCAGCGGACGACCATTGACGGTGATGTTGCCCGAACCCTTGCGCAGGAACACGCGAGCGGTGGAGGACTTGCGGCGGCCAGTGCCGTAGTTTTGAGTGATAGCCATGATTAGATATCCAGAACCTGCGGCTGCTGTGCGGCGTGCGGATGCTCAGTGCCGGCGTAGACCTTGAGCTTGCGGTACATCTGGCGACCCAGCGGGCCCTTCGGCAGCATGCCCTTGACGGCGATCTCGATCACGCGCTCCGGGTGGCGCTCCAGCGCCTGGGCCAGGGACTCGGTCTTCAGGTTGCCGATGTAGCCGGTGAAACGGTGATACATCTTGTCCTGCAGCTTCTTGCCGGTGACGGCAATCTTTTCTGCATTGATGACGACCAGGTAGTCGCCGGTATCAACGTGCGGGGTGTAGACCGGCTTGTGCTTGCCGCGCAGACGGCGGGCCAGCTCGGTGGCGAGACGGCCCAGGGTCTTGCCCTCGGCGTCGACGAGGTACCAGTCGCGCTGGACGGTCTCGTTCTTGGCAGTGAAAGTGCTCATGAAGAACTCTAGGTTAGGTCGGGCTCATTGCGGCGAACGACTCGCCGGAACTCTGCCACGCGTTGTGAAAGGTGAAGCGTAAGAGGCGGGATTGTACGCAGGTCAAGCCCCCGGTGCAAGCTGGCCCTGCCCCGGGTTGGCAGGGGGACGGGGGCGGGCGAGAATCGGCGGGTCTTCCGCCCCACCGCGTACCGCCATGACCGTGCTCCGCCAGACCACTCCGCTGGACCACCTGCTGACCGAAGCGCAGCGCGCCCTGGACACGGTGTTCGGCAATCCACCGGCGGCCCGCCCCTACCCGGCTGCGGACACCGGCGAGCCGGGCATGGACAACGCCGAGCGCCGCCACGCGGCGGGCCTCATGCGGATCAACCACGTCGGCGAAGTCTGCGCACAGGGCCTGTACTTCGGCCAGGCGGCCGTGGCCCGCGACCCGGCCACCCGTGAACACCTGCTGGAAGCGGCCCAGGAAGAGACCGACCACCTGGCCTGGTGCGCCACCCGGCTGGGTGAACTGGACAGCCGCCCCAGCCTGTTCAATCCGCTGTGGTACGCCGGCAGCTACACCATCGGCACCCTGGCCGGGCTGCGCGGCGATGGCTGGAACCTGGGCTTCGTGGTCGAGACCGAGCGCCAGGTGGAAGCCCACCTGGACGAGCACCTGGTCGACCTGCCGGCCGGCGACCTGCGCAGCCGCGCGGTCATCCAGGTGATGAAGGAAGACGAGGCCCGCCACGCGGAGCACGCCGAGCAGGCCGGCGCACGCCGCCTGCCGTTCCCGATCCCGGGCGCGATGGCGCTGGCCTCCAAGGTGATGAAGACCATCGCCTACCGGCTGTGACCGCCAGGTAGTGCCGGCCGCTGGCCGGCAACCACGCGGGCGCCGCAGAAGATCAGGAGGTTGCCGGCCAGCGGCCGGCACTACCGATTAATTGGGCGAGACCAGCTTCAGGCCGATCACGCCGGCCACGATCAGGCCCACGCAGGCCAGGCGGGCCGGCGACGCACTGTCGTTGAACAGGTAGATGCCCAGCACCGCCACGCCCATGGCGCCGATGCCGGTCCAGATCGCATAGGCGGTGCCGACCGGGATGCTCTTCATCGCCTGGCTCATCAGATACAGGCTGATCAGGGCGGACACCACCGTGGCAACGGTGGGCAGGGGTTTGCTGAAGCCTTCGGAGTACTTCATTCCGAGGGCGAAACCGATCTCGAACAGGCCGGCCAGCAGCAGGTAGATCCAGGGCATGGGTGGGGGCTCCTTACCTTTTTTGAGAAAAACGAAACGGCCCGGTGTTTTCACACCGGGCCGTGGGTCGGTACATCACCGTGGAACTGTAACGCGTGCGGGGCACTGGTTCCACGGGGCGGGTCGTCCCGCCTGGGCGGCGATGCCTGCAGGCATCGCGCATGGGGCTTACTCGGACAGGTTCCGGCCGTGGAACAGCTCTTCGATCTCGCGCTTCAGCAGCGCTTCGATCTTCATGCGTTCCTTGAACGACAGGTTCTTGGCCTTTTCCTCGAACAGGTACTGGTCCAGGTCGAAGTCCTTCAGGTGCATCTTCGTGTGGAAGATGTTTTCCTGGTAGACGTTGACGTCGAACATCTCGTAACGCGACTTGATGTTCTTGGCCAGGAAGTTCTGGATCGAGTTGATCTTGTGATCGATATAGTGCTTCTTGCCCTTCACATCGCGGGTGAAGCCACGGACACGGTAGTCCATGATCACGATGTCCGATTCCAGGCTTTCGATCAGGTAGTTCAGGGCCTTCAGCGGCGAAATGACACCACAGGTGGCCACGTCGATGTCCGCGCGGAACGTCGCGATACCTTCCTGCGGATGGGTTTCCGGGTAGGTATGGACGGTGATGTGGCTCTTGTCCATGTGCGCGACCACGGCGTCGGAGATCAGCTCCTTGCCGGCCTGCTTCTTGTCGATCACCGGTTCTTCGGAGATCAGGATGGTCACCGAGGCACCCTGCGGGTCGTAGTCCTGGCGGGCCACGTTCAGGATGTTGGCGCCGATGATCTCGGCGACATCGGTCAAGATTTGAGTCAGCCTGTCGGCGTTGTACTCTTCATCGATGTATTCAATGTAACGCTGACGCTCCTCTTCGGTGCGCGCGTAACACACGTCATAGATGTTGAAGCTCAGCGCCTTGGTGAGGTTGTTGAAACCCTGCAGCCTCAGGCGAGGCAACGGCTTGACCACGGCGGTCGATTCCTGTGTAAGAAGGGAAAGGAGGAATTATGGGGCAAACTGCCCTCGGGGGGAACGTGAAGACGCAAGAGTTCTGGCACACTGTTTGCCCTTAACAATTGCGCTGGTTAAGCTCCGCTATCGACCCCGTGAATCCGTTCATGCGCAGAGGGAGCGCCCCTATCGTGTCAACCGTGCGCCTAGCTAGCAGTCCACTGGCCCTGGATATCGCCACAATCGATCGTTTCCTGGCGCACAGCCACAGGCGGCGATATCCCACCCGTACCGACGTCTTCCGACCCGGTGACCCGGCGGGAACCCTGTATTACGTCATCAGCGGCTCGGTTTCGATCATGGCCGAGGAAGATGACGATCGCGAGCTTGTGCTGGGCTACTTCGGTGCCGGCGAGTTCGTCGGCGAGATGGGCCTGTTCGTCGAATCGGACCGCCGCGAGGTGATCCTGCGGACCCGTACCGCCTGCGAGCTGGCTGAAATCAGCTACGAGCGCCTGCATCAGCTGTTCCTCGGCCCGCTGTCGGCCGATGCCCCGCGCCTGCTGTACGCGCTGGGCCAGCAGATCTCCAAGCGCCTGCTCGACACCAGCCGCAAGGCCAGCCGCCTGGCATTCCTGGACGTTACCGACCGGATCGTGCGCACCCTGCACGACCTGGCGCAGGAACCGGAGGCGATGAGCCATCCGCAGGGCAGCCAGCTGCGCGTCTCCCGCCAGGAGCTGGCCCGCCTGGTCGGCTGCTCGCGTGAAATGGCCGGCCGTGTGCTGAAGAAGCTGCAGACCGACGGCCTGCTGCATGCCCGCGGCAAGACCGTGGTGCTGTACGGCACCCGTTGACCGTTGAGCACCCGGTGGGTGCGGACCTTGGTCCGCACTCCTTCGCGCGCTAGGCTCGGTACATGGAACTGAGCAGCGCATTCTGGTGGTTCATCCTCATCGGCCTCGGCGCCCAGCTGGTCGACGGCGCGCTGGGCATGGCGTTCGGCCTGGTGTCGTCGTCGGTAATGCTGGCCATGGGCATTCCGCCCGCGCAGGCCAGCGCCGCCATCCACACCGCCGAGGTGTTCACCACCGGCGCCTCCGGCGTGTCGCATCTGGTCGCCGGCAATGTCGATAAGCGCTTGTTCGTCCGCCTGGCGCTGCCCGGCGCTGTGGGCGGCGCCGTAGGTGCCTACGGCCTGACCCAACTGCCCGGCGAGGTGATCCGCCCGCTCATCTATCTCTACCTGCTGGTGCTGGCCATCATCATCCTGGCACGCGCCGCCGGCCGACTGATGCCCAAGGGCGAGGTCAAGCGGGTGCCGGTGCTGGGCTTCGTGGCCGGCTTCCTGGATGCCAGCGGCGGCGGTGGCTGGGGCCCGGTGGCCACCTCCACCCTGCTCGCCCGCGGCGGCCAGGCGCGCACCACCATCGGCACGGTGAACGCGGCCGAGTTCGTGGTCACCCTGACGGTTTCGGCAACGTTCCTGCTGTCGATGGGGCTGCATCACCTGCAGATCGTGGCCGGCCTGCTGATCGGCGGCATGATGGCCGCACCGGTGGCCGCCCTGCTGGTGAAGCGCCTGAAGGAGCGTTGGGTACTGGTGGCCGTTGGTGTGCTGGTGCTGGGCATCAGCCTGTTCCAGATCGGCCATGCACTGACCGGGTATCTGGCGCGCTGAATGCTTGCCGGCCAGCGGCCGGCACTACCTGGACGGAAAAGGGGTAGTGCCGGCCGCTGGCCGGCAGATCCATCACCGTGCGATGGGGTCAGAGCCCCTACGGGGATCTGACCCCGGGCTACGCCTTGTCGCCGCCACGGTCCACGCAGCCCCAGTTGAGGATGCGGGTGCCGGCCGGCAGCACGCGGCGGAAGAAGTCCACGCGGCCCGGCTTCGGGTTCACCACCACCGGCGCCTTGGCGGCCAGCAGCAGCGGCAGGTCGGCAGTACTGTCGGAATACGCGATGTCGATGTCGCCATAGCCGCGCTCGCGCAGCATGCGCATCTTCTCTTCGTTGTGGCAGTGGCGGGTCGGGCCGACGCCGCCCAGCCGCGGGCCGACCTCGGTGCCGATCACCGGCACGTCCTGGTGGGCGACGAAAGCCAGGATCGCGCGCGCCAGCTCCGGCGGCGCACCCGTGGCAACCACCACGCGGTCGCCCTTGGCGCGGTGCGCGGCGAACACTTCCAGCGCCTGCGGCAGCAGCTTGGCGCGCATCTGCGCCTGGTTGCGCAGCACGTAGGCGTCGATCACCTTGTTGAAGTCACGCGCACGGTGCAGGCCGAAGCTGCCGATCCACACATAGACCGAGATGCCCGCGCGACGGGTCGGCAGCATCGCCACCATCGGCCCGGCGATCGGCGTGACCAGCAGCGCCGCCAGCATGCGCAGCGGGTTGCGCTTGATCAGCGAGGCGAACAGGTGGGTGCCTGAATCGCCGTCGTAGAGGGTGTGGTCGAAGTCGAAGACCACCAGCGGCGCATCCTCGCGCGGCGTTGGATAGTGCGTTGTCATGCCGCGAAGAATAGCTGACGCAGGCCCTCGCCCGGCTCTTCCACGCGCATGAAGGCTTCGCCCACCAGGAAGGCGTGGATGCCGGCGTCACGCATCAGCGCCACGTCCTGCGGGCCGAGGATGCCGCTCTCTGTGACCAGCAGGCGGTCACGCGGCACGGCGTTCTGCATGTCCAACGTGGTCTGCAGCGACACCTCGAACGTGCGCAGGTTGCGGTTGTTGATGCCGATCATCGGCGCCGGTACCTGCAGCGCGCGCTCCAGTTCATCGATGTCGTGCACTTCCACGAGCACGTCCATGCCCAGCGACAGCGCCAGTTCGGACAGCGTGGCCAGCTGGGTGTCGTCCAGCGCCGCCACGATCAGCAGGATGCAGTCGGCGCCCAGCACGCGTGCCTCGTACACCTGATAGTCGTCGATGACGAAGTCCTTGCGCAGCACCGGCAGCGTGCACGCCTCGCGCGCCTGCTGCAGATAGGCGTCGGCGCCCTGGAAGAAGTCCACGTCGGTCAGCACCGACAGGCAGCTGGCGCCACCGAACTCGTAGCTGACCGCGATGTCGGCCGGGCGGAAGTCGGGGCGGATGACGCCCTTGGACGGGCTGGCCTTCTTCACCTCGGCGATCACCGCCGGGTCACCGTTGGCCACCGCCGCCTGCAAGGCGCGCACGAAGCCACGTACCGGCGGGGCACTGGCCAGGGCGGCCTGCAGCTCCTCGAGCGGGCGCTGGGCGCGGCGCTGGGCCACTTCTTCGGCCTTGCGGGCCAGGATCGTCTGCAGGATGTCGCTCATCGTCTTCGGTTCGGTGCGGGGGCGGTGAGGACGGCCATTATCGGCCATCAAGGGGGTCAGGCTGAACCGCGCGCTCAGGCAACCAGCGCGCGGGTGGTCTCCACATACTGCTGCAGGCGCTGGCGGGCGCTGCCGTTGGCGATGGCGGCACGAGCGCGGGCCAGGCCGTCGCCGATGTCGCTGGCCACGCCGGCCACGTACAGCGCGGCACCGGCGTTCAGGGCCACGATGTCCAGCGCCGGGCCGGGCTCGTTGTCCAGCACCGCGCGCAGCATCGCAATGGACTGTTCCGGGCTGTCCACGCGCAGGTTGCGGCTGGCCGACATGGCGATGCCGAAGTCCTCCGGGTGGATCTCGTACTCGCGCACCTTGCCGTCGCGCAGCTCGCCGACCAGCGTGCCGGCACCCAGCGAGATCTCGTCCATGTTGTCGCGGCCCCAGACCACCATGGCGCGCTCGGTGCCCAGTTCGCGCAGCACGCGCGCCTGGATGCCCACCAGATCGGGATGGAACACGCCCATCAGCACCGACGGCGCGCTGGCCGGGTTGGTCAGCGGGCCGAGGATGTTGAAGATGGTGCGCACGCCCATCTCGCGGCGTACCGGCGCGACGACCTTCATCGACGGATGATGGATCGGCGCGAACATGAAGCCGATACCGGTCTGCTCGATCGCCGCGGCCACCTGGGCCGGCTGCAGCTCGATGGTCGCGCCCAGTGCTTCCACCGCATCGGCGCTGCCGGACTTGGATGACACGCTGCGGTTGCCATGCTTGGCCACGCGCGCACCGGCCGCGGCGGCGACGAACATCGCGCAGGTGGAGATGTTGAAGGTGTGCGAACCGTCGCCACCGGTGCCGACGATGTCAACCAGGTGGGTACTGTCGGCCACCGGCACCGCCAGCGCGAATTCGCGCATGACCGTGGCCGCCGCAGCGATCTCGTCGATGGTTTCCTTCTTCACGCGCAGGCCGGTGAGGATGGCGGCGGTCATCATCGGCGATACATCGCCGCGCATGATCTGCCGCATCAGGTCGACCATTTCGTCGAAGAAGATTTCGCGGTGCTCGATGGTGCGTTGCAGGGCTTCCTGGGGGGAGAAGCTCATGGGAATGCTCCTTGGATCAGGCCGCCGGGCGCTGCAGGAAATTGCGCAGCAGGGCGTGGCCGTGTTCGGTGAGGATGGATTCGGGGTGGAACTGCACGCCTTCCACCGGGAACTGGCGGTGGCGCAGGCCCATGATCTCTTCGATCGAGCCGTCGTCGTTCTCGGTCCAGGCGGTCACTTCCAGGCAGTCCGGCAGGCGGTTCTTGTCCACCACCAGCGAGTGGTAGCGGGTGGCCTGGTAGCGGTCCGGCAGGCCGGCGAACACGCCCTTGCCTTCATGGCGGATCGGCGAGGTCTTGCCGTGCATGATGTTGCCGGCACGGATGACCGTGCCGCCGTAGACCTGGCCGATGCCCTGGTGGCCCAGGCACACGCCGAGGATCGGCGTGGTCGGGCCCAGGCGCTGGATCAGCTCCAGCGACACGCCCGCTTCGTTGGGCGTGCACGGGCCGGGCGAAATGACGATGCGCTCGGGCTTCTGCGCGGCGATCTCGTCCACGCTCATCGCATCGTTGCGCACCACCTTCACCTCGGCGCCCAGCGTCTGCAGGTACTGCACGAGGTTGTAGGTGAAGCTGTCGTAGTTGTCGATCATCCACAACATGGTCAGGTTCCGTCGCTTATCAGGAAAATGGCGTATACGTTTTCGGTGTAGGTGATGGGGCCGGCTTCGATGGACTCCGGTGCACCGGGCGCAGGTGCCGAGGCCGGTGCATGGCTGCCGGTCACCGAGATCCTGTCCAGATACTCACCATCCTCGCCCGGCTGCGGCCATTGCCCGGCCTGGATGCCGTAGGCGAAGTCCGGCGCCACGTCGGAGATGCTGTACAGGCCACGCACTTTCGTTCCATAGGCCTTGGCCAGCCCCTGCGCGGACTCGCGGGTCTTGGCCGCGGCCTCGCCCTTGAGTTCACGTCGCAGCGCCACTTCACCCGAGTAGATCGGGGCCACGCTGCTGACCTGCACGTTCTCGTTGGCCTTCAGCGCGCCCAGCACGTCCTGCATCGCCTTCACGCTGGCGAAGCTGGCACGCAACTGGCGCGACACGCGGGTGCCGATGAAGACCTGCCGGTTCTGCTCATAGCGCGTCGCCGGGCCGATCCGCAGGTTGTCCGCACGCACGCTGCCCTCCACCGCCTTGTTCTGCTTGAACAGCGCCAGCGCGCGGGCAACGTTGTCCTGCACGCGGCGCCGCGCCGCATCTGCGTCCATGTCGGTCTCTTCGATGTTCAACTGCAGGCCGAACCGGTCAGGCATCACCTCGCGGCGCGCCTCGCCCTTCACCAGCAGATGCGGCTGCGAGGGAATGGTGTTGGCCTGCGCCCACGCAGACGGGGCCATCGTGGCCAGCAGTGACGACCACAGCAATGCGCTCAGCAGCTTCATGCGGTACTCCTTGTCTTGAATGGGAACAGCGGAGGGTGCCGCGGCGCAGGCCACGGCACGGGGAACTTCACAGGCCCTTGGCGGCCTGGGCGACGGCGCGGAACAGCGCGCGGCCCTTGTTCATCGTCTCGTCCCATTCCTTGTCCGGGTCCGAGTCGTAGACGATGCCGGCGCCGGCCTGCACGTACAGGCGGCCATCCTTGATCACCGCAGTGCGGATCGCGATCGCGGTATCGGCATCGCCGTGCCAGCCGATGTAGCCGATGCTGCCGGCGTAGACATTGCGCTTGATCGGTTCCAGCTCGCGGATCACTTCCAGCGCGCGGATCTTCGGCGCGCCGCTGACGGTGCCGGCCGGGAACGTGGCACGCAGCACATCGGCATAGCTCAGGCCGGGCTGCAGCTGCCCGGTCACTTCGCTGACGATGTGCATGACGTGGCTGTAGCGTTCGATCACGAACTGCTCGCCCACTTCCACGGTGCCGGCCTTCGACACGCGACCGGCGTCGTTGCGGCCGAGGTCGATCAGCATCAGGTGCTCAGCGCGTTCCTTGGGATCGGCCAGCAGCTCGGCTTCCAGCGCCAGGTCCTGCTCGACGGTGGCACCGCGCGGACGCGTGCCGGCGATCGGACGCACGGTGACTTCGCCATCCTGCAGGCGCACCAGGATTTCCGGCGAAGAACCGACCACCTGCAGGTCGCCGACATCGAGGAAATACATGTACGGCGAGGGATTCAATGCGCGCAGCGCGCGGTACACATCCACCGGGCGCGCCTTGAACGGCACGCTCAGGCGCTGGCTGAGCACCACCTGGAAGATGTCGCCGGCACGGATGTATTCCTTGCTGCGCTGGACCGCATCGACGAAGCCTTCGCGGGTGAACCCGGAAACGAAATCGGATTCGTCCAGCACGTCGCTGTTGAGCGGCGCCGGATAGCCGGCACCCGGTGCGCGCAGCTTGGCGGTCAACGCATCCAGGCGCGCCTGGGCCTGCTCGAAGGCACCGTCGACACGCGGGTCGGCATGCACGATCAGGTACAACCGGCCCTTGAGGTTGTCGAACACCGCCAGCTCGTTGGAGTCCAGCAGCAGGATGTCCGGCGTGCCCAGCTCATCGCGGCCGGCCGGCGGCGCCAGGCGCGGTTCGATGTAGCCGATGCACTCGAAACCGAACCAGCCGACCAGGCCGCCGGTGAAGCCCGGCAGGCCTTCCAGCTTGGGCACCGAGTGGGCGCTGCGCAGCGCCTCGACTTCGGCGAACGGGTCGGCCACCTCGCGGGTGTCCACCACCTGGCCGTCTTCGCGCACGGTCAGCGTGTGGCCATGGAAGGCGTACACGCGGCGCGCCGGCAGGCCGATGATCGAGTAACGACCAAAGCGCTCGCCGCCTTCGACGGATTCAAACAGGTAGGTATTGGGGCCGTCGGCGAGCTTCAGATAGACCGAAAGCGGCGTGTCCAGGTCGGACAGCACTTCACGGACGACGGGAATATGGGTGTGGCCTTCAGCGGCCTGCAGCTGAAACTGAGCGTGCGAGTTCAAGACGACTTTCCTTCCGGGACACAGCGTTATGGGGGCGGACGACGGCAACGGGCCACCATCGCCACCAACGGCGTGCGGAAGAAAGGGTATGCGGGGTCGTCAGGCTGGACACCCCTTGACTGTATCGCAGCCGGGGCGGGAGGGGAACCCCGCCAAACTGAACCACGGCACGCCGGGGCAGCCGCAGTGACCGGCGCTACGCCGGGGCGTTCGCAGCGGAGACCCCGCCCAGCAGCGGACAGCTGGCCGGCAGATGCATCCGCACCCTGCCCGGCACGCACGCGATGCGGAACTGGCGGGCCTGAACCGGTTCGCCGTCCAGGTTGAGCGTCAACGGGCGCTCGGATTCCACCTGCAGCCACGGCAGTCGCGCGCGCGTGGCCAGCTGTTCGAGCGCCGCCTGGGTGCCGGACTTCAGCATCTGGCCGAGGGTGGCGGTGACCTCACCTTCCAGCTCCGGGAGCACGGTTACATCCAGCAGCCCATCGTCGATCAGTGCCTGCGGGCACAACTGCTGGCCACCGCCGGCCTGCCGGCCATTGCCGATGCCGAGCGCGATGAAGTCGCCTTCCCACGCGAAATCCGGACCCGACAGGCGTGCATGGATCGGCTCGATCCGCCCCAGCTTGGCGATGCCGGTGATCACATAGGCCAGCCCGCCCAGCATCTTCTTCAGGCCGGCATCGGTCTCCACCGTCACCTGCGTGCCGAAGCCACCGCTTGCGAGATTGGCGCACCACCAGGGCGTGCCATCGGCGTCCACGCGCAGCAGATCGATGGCATGCGGCGTGGACTGTCCGATCAATGCAAAGGCCGCCTTTGGCTCGGTCGGAATACCCGCAGCCGTGGCGAAATCGTTGGCGGTTCCCATCGGGATCAGCGCCAGCGAGGGCAACGCATCCGCCGCTTCCTCACGGTGCGCCAGGGTTTCGGCCACCGCACTGAGCGTGCCGTCGCCACCGGCGGCAACGATCACGTCCACGCCGTGATCGATGGCCTCGGCCACGTAGCGCTCGGCATCACCGTCCTCCCAGGTCACCCGCACGTCCAGCTGCACGCCCTGCCCGCGCCAATGGCCGACAGCCTCGCGCAGTTCCTCGTTGCCTGCGGATTTGCCATTGAGGATCAGGCGCCAGCGCGGTGCGGTCATGCGGAGCTTCCAGGAGGGGGCGGCACAGGCTAGCAATGCGCTGTTTGTCCGCAGTGAATGTCACGCAGGTGTCATTCAGCTGCTGGAGAATGGAAGGCCATAGCAGGGACGACGGATGGAGGCAGGATCAGCCTCCCACGCATGCAGCGAGGCCACGCCAGTGATTGGCGTGGCTTTTTTTTGGGGTGTGCTGGGAGTGCGCCTCAACCGTTGGCGAAATCGTGCAGCGCCTGGCCCTGCAACCGGTACACGGTCCACTCGTCCTGCGGCGTGGCGCCAGCGGCGGTGTAGAACTCGATGGCCGGGGTATTCCAGTCCAGCACCGACCATTCGAAACGACCGCAGCCTTCGGCCACGGCCTGGCGTGCGATGTACTTCAGCAGCGCCTTGCCGGCGCCCACACCACGCTTTTCCTGGCTGACGTACAGGTCTTCCAGGTAGATTCCCTTGCGGCCCAGCCAGGTCGAGTAGTTGTAGAAATACACCGCGTAGCCGATCGCTTCGCCGTCGGCTTCGCAGATCAGCGCGCGCGCCGTGGCATCGGCACCGAACAGGCTTTCGGCGATGCCGATCTCGTCGGTCTGCACCGAATGCTCGGCCTTCTCGTAGATGGCCAGCTCGCGGATGAAATGCAGGATCAGGCCCGCATCGGCGACGGTGGCCGGGCGGATATTCAACAGAGCCATGGGCGAAAAAGCGGACGGAGGGGACCAAGCGAGCTTAATCCCCTCCGCCCCCTTTTTGTCAGCGTGCCGCGGCGACGTTGGCGCGCATCTGCGCGATCACGTCCTGGTAGCTGGTCTTGGCGTTGAAGATGGCCGAACCGGCGACGAAGGTGTCGGCGCCGGCGGCGGCGATCTCGCCGATGTTGTCGGCCTTCACGCCGCCGTCGATCTCCAGGCGGATGTCCTTGCCGCTGGCATCGATCATCTTGCGCACCACGCGCAGCTTGTCCAGCGCCGAGGGAATGAAGGCCTGGCCGCCGAAGCCCGGGTTGACCGACATCAGCAGCACCAGGTCAAGGTCGTCCAGCACCCAGTCGAGGATGTCCACCGGCGTGGCCGGATTGAGCACGATGCCCGGCTTGCAGCCCAGCGAGCGGATCAGCTGGATGGTGCGGTGCACGTGGCGGCTCGCTTCCGGGTGGAAGCTGATGTAGGTGGCACCGGCTTCGGCGAAGTCCGGGATGATGCGGTCCACCGGCTCGACCATCAGGTGCACGTCGATCGGCGCGGTGACGCCGTGCTTGCGCAGCGCCTGGCAGACCATCGGGCCGATGGTCAGGTTCGGCACGTAGTGGTTGTCCATCACGTCGAAGTGGACCCAGTCGGCACCGGCGGCGAGGACGTTGTCGACTTCCTCGCCGAGGCGGGCGAAGTTGGCGGACAGGATGGAGGGGGCGATGAGGCAGTTGGACATGGCCGGGGCCTTCGGAACGGGGAAAAGGTTCTCCCGCCCGCAGGCGGGACTCTGGAATCAGCGCTTGCGCAGGGTCTTGATGCGGTCGTAGGCGGCATTGATCCGCCGCGACTTCTGCTCGGCCTGCTGCTGCAGCTCGGGGGCGGCGCCGCCAAGCTTGTCGGGGTGGTACTGCGAGATCAGCTTGCGGTAGGCGCGCTCGACCTCGGCATCGGTGGCCTCGGAGGTCAGCCCTAGCTCCCGGTACGGGTTCTCCTTGTTCAGGCGGAACCAGTCCGAGTCGAAGGCGTGGCCGATCAACAGGCCGACCATCGCGCCAAACAGCGGATTGGGCCGGAACAGCAGGGCGCCGGCGATGAATCCGAGCAGTTTTCCGTACCAGCGCATGGCGCTCCGGGGTCGACCGACGAAATGGACGCTCATTTTACGTCACAGCGGGCCCGGACCGCTTTACACTAGGCCGCCCGCTGGTCAGCGGGCCCGCCGGGTCCGTTGGGCAGCAGCCGTATCGACAACGCCCCAGGAGTGCCCGTGCCAACCACGCTGTTGCAATCCGATCTCCCCGGCCTGCCCTTGCGCCATCGCGGCAAGGTGCGTGATGTGTTCGATATCCCGCGCGAGCGGCTGCCAGCCGGAACCCCGCCGGGCGAGTACCTGCTGATGGTGGCCACCGATCGCCTGTCGGCGTTCGACGTGGTCCTGCCCGACCCGATTCCGGGCAAGGGCGAGATGCTCTGCCAGGTCTCCAACTTCTGGTTCGCCAAGACCGCGCACCTGATGCCCAACCACCTGACCGGCATCGACGTGGCCAGCGTTCTGCCCGAAGGCGTGGACCCGGCCCTGTACGCCAAGCGCGCGGTGGTCACCCGCAAGCTGAAGCCGGTGCCGGTGGAAGCGATCGCCCGCGGCTACCTGATCGGCAGCGGCTGGAAGGACTACCAGCGCACCGGCAAGGTCAGCGGCATCGACCTGCCCGATGGCCTGCGCCAGGCCGAGCAGCTGCCGGAGCCGATCTTCACCCCCTCGACCAAGGCCGCCGTCGGCGACCATGACGAGAACATCGATTTCGATGCGATGGTGAAGCAGGTCGGTGCGGACCTGGCCGAGCGCGTGCGCGACGCCACACTGCGCATCTACAAGTTCGCCGCCGATTACGCCCGCGAGCGCGGCATCATCCTGGCCGATACCAAGTTCGAATTCGGTACCGATGCCGATGGCCGCCTGTACATCATGGACGAGATGCTGACGCCGGATTCCTCGCGTTACTGGCCGGCCGACGAGTACGAAGTGGGCACCAGCCCGCCGAGCTACGACAAGCAGTTCGTGCGTGATTACCTGGAGACGCTGGACTGGGGCAAGACCGCCCCGGGCCCGAGCATCCCGGCCGAGATCATCGAGCGCACCCGCGCCAAGTACGCCGAGGCGCTGCAGCGCCTGGCCGGGATCAGCGTCGACTGATCCGCCTGCGCCCCCCGGCCGGAAAGGCGGGGGGCGTTCTGAATGCGGTAGTGCCGGCCGCTGGCCGGCAACCTCAGCGAACACCTGCAGCCAGGCATGGCCTGGCTCTACTACAGGTTGTCTGGGGGTAGTGCCGGCCGCTGGCCGGCAACCCCGCAAGCCTGCAGCCAGGCATGGCCTGGCTCTACTACAGGTTGCCTGGGGGTAGTGCCGGCCGCTGGCCGGCAACCCCGCAAGCCTGCAGCCAGGCATGGCCTGGCTCTACTACAGGTTGCCTGGGGGTAGTGCCGGCCGCTGGCCGGCGACCCCGCAAGCCTGCAGCCAGGCATGGCCTGGCTCTACTGACGGCTCCGGCGGGAGTATGCTGGCCGCATGCAGACATCCACCGAGCTTGCGCGGCCGATCGACCGCTATTTCGCCAGCTACTCCGACGACCACCGCAATGTGATCAACCAGCGCATCCACGTGGTGGCGGTCCCGGCGATCCTGTGGTCGGTGGTGGCCCTGCTGTGGTGCCTGCCGCCGCTGATCACCTGGTTCCAGTACGGCATCTGGTCGGCGTTCGCGATGTTCAGCGCCTGGTGCTTCTACAACAAACTGTCGCGCCCGCTGGGCATCGGCATGCTCATCCAGTTCTTCGTGTTCGGCTGCCTGTGCCGGCTGCTGGAGGCCGAGATCGGCATCCAAGCCCTGCGCTGGCTGGCGGTGGGCGTGTTCGTGGTGGCCTGGATCGCGCAGTTCATCGGCCACAAGTTCGAGGGCCGCAAGCCCAGCTTCCTGACCGACCTGACCTATCTGCTGATCGGACCGGCCTGGGTGATGGCCAAGTTCTACCGCAAGCTCGACTGGCGCTACTGACCTGGCGGCGGCCGACAGCGGCCGTCGTTTCCTGAACGGGCGGATTCCGTCACCCGTAGTCCACGGGAGCCCTGCCAGCCTGCGCCGGTGATCCGCTCCCCATCGCCCGCCCGTCGACGGCAGCCCCTGTGCGACAGGGCCTGCGGTCTCCCTGCGTGGGCGTAGGGTGTCCCCCGAGGGCAACCAGGGAAGTGATGCAGGAACGTGATGTTGCGCCGCAGAAAAAATGAATCAGCGAACGTTACATGCAATTGATCGCTGTTCGATGGGTTTCGGCGACATTTCGCAGCCTGTTATCCTCCCTGACCTGCTCGTGAATCATGGATTCCCTGCATGCTCCCCAGCCTGCCCCTGCTGCTGGCCCTGCCGTTCCTGATGGCAGCGGCTGTTGCGGCCTTCCCCCGTAGTTCGCGCTCGACTGCTGCCTGGCTGGCGGCGCTGGCGCCGTTGGGCGGGCTGGCCATCCTCGGCTGGCTGACCCCGTCAGTGCTCGATGGCCAGGTGGTCCGCACCCTGGTGCCCTGGCTGCCGCAGATCGGCCTGGACTTCACCCTGCGCCTGGACGGCCTGGCCTGGATGTTCGCCGGGCTGGTGCTCGGCATCGGCGCGCTGGTGGTGCTGTATGCGCGCTACTACCTGAGCCAGCAGGACAACGCGCACCGCTTCTACTGCTACCTGCTGCTGTTCATGGGCGCCATGCTGGGCATGGTGCTGTCGGGCAACCTGCTGCTGCTGATGATCTTCTGGGAAATGACCAGCATCAGCTCGTTCCTGCTGATCGGCTTCTGGTCGCACCGCCAGGACGCCCGCGAAGGCGCGCGCATGGCGCTGGTGATCACCGGTGGCGGTGGCCTGGCCCTGCTCGGTGGCGTGCTGCTGATCGGCCGCATCGTCGGCAGCTTCGACCTGGACGTGGTGCTGGCCGCCGGCGAGCAGATCCGCGCCAGCGCGCTTTACCCGTATGCCCTGTTCCTGGTGCTGGCCGGCATCTTCACCAAGAGCGCGCAGTTCCCGTTCCACTTCTGGCTGCCGCACGCGATGGCGGCGCCGACCCCGGTCTCGGCCTACCTGCACTCGGCCACCATGGTGAAGGCCGGCGTGTTCCTGCTGGCGCGCCTGCATCCGGCACTGGCCGGCAGCGACCTGTTCTTCTACACGGTCAGCGGCATCGGCGCGCTGACCCTGCTGATCGGTGCCTGGAACGCGATCTTCCAGCACGACCTGAAAGGCCTGCTGGCGTACTCGACCATTTCCCACCTGGGCCTGATCACCCTGCTGTTCGGCCTGTCCACGCCGATGGCAGTCGTGGCCGGCGTGTTCCACATCCTCAACCACGCCACCTTCAAGGCCTCGCTGTTCATGGCCGCCGGCATCATCGACCACGAGACCGGCACCCGTGACATGCGCAAGCTGGGAGGCCTGCGCAGGCTGATGCCGTTCACCAGCGCGCTGGCGATCATCGCCTCGCTGGCGATGGCCGGCATCCCGTTGCTCAACGGTTTCCTGTCCAAGGAAATGCTGTTCGCCGAAGCGCTGACCGCTGGCGGCGGCCCAGGCGCGATGCGCACGGCCGTATCGATCGCGGCGCTGCTGGCCGGTGTGTTCGGCGTGGCCTACAGCCTCCGCTTCGTGCACGACACCTTCTTCGGCCCCGGCCCGCACGACCTCGACCGCGTGCCGCATGAGCCGCCGCGCTGGATGAAGGTGCCGGTGGAACTGCTGGTGGTGATCTGCATTGCGGTGGGCGTGGCCCCGGCGCTGACCGTGGCGCCGGTGCTGCATGCCGCCGCGGCCTCGATCCTCGGCAATGCCATGCCCGAGTACAGCCTGGCGGTATGGCACGGCTTCAACCTGCCGCTGGCGATGAGCGCGATCGGCGTGGTCGGCGGCGTGGCGCTGTACTTCGGCCTGCGCAAGCTGATCAACCTGCACGGCGTGGAAACCCGCACCACCGGCCGCAACGTGTTCCATGCGCAGCTGGATGCGATCTCCGCGCTCGCCATGCGCCTGACCAACGGCATCGCCAATGGCAGCCTGCAGCGCATGCTGCTGGGCCTGGTGCTGGTGGCGATCGTGGTCGCCGCCGCGCCGTTCGTGGCCAACCCGGCCTCGCCGAACTGGACCGCACCGCAGCCGATTCCGCTGCTGGGCTGGGCACTGTGGCTGGTGATGATGGCCTGCGCGGTCGCCACCCTGCGCGTCTACAAGCAGCGCCTGCTGGCGGTGCTGCTGGTCGGCGGCGTCGGCCTGATGGTGGCGCTGACCTTCGTGTTCCTGTCCGCGCCGGACCTGGCCCTGACCCAGCTGCTGGTGGAGATGGTGACCCTGGTGCTGATGCTGCTGGGCATGAACTACCTGCCTGCGCAGTCCGGGCCGGAGCGGCCGCGCTGGCGCAAGCGCCGTGACGCGGTGATCGCGATCATCGCCGGTGCCGGCCTTGGCGCGCTGGCGTACTCCGCGATGACCCTTCCGCCGAACACGATGGCCGGCGAACTGCTGGGCCGGGCGCTGCCCGAGGCCTACGGCCAGAACGTGGTCAACGTGATCCTGGTCGACTTCCGCGGCTTCGATACCTTCGGCGAGATCACCGTGTTCGGCATCGCCGCGCTGGTGGTCCATGCCCTGCTGCGGCGCACGCGGATGGCACCTGAGCAGATCATGCCCGGCCCGCCGATCAAGCTGCCGGTGCCGGCCGACCTGGCGCAGATCATGTTCCCGCTGACCCTGACCGTGTCGATCTTCCTGTTCCTGCGCGGCCACAACGCGCCGGGCGGCGGCTTCATCGCCGGCCTGGTGCTGGCGGTGCCGCTGCTGATCCAGTACGTGATCCAGGGCACCGCATCGGTGGAATCGCGCTTCGGCTTCGACTACATCCGCTGCATCGGCATGGGCCTGCTGATCGCCATCCTCAGCGGCAGCGCGTCGATGCTGTTCGGCGTGCCGTTCCTGACCAGCGGCCACCTCGACCTGCACCTGCCGCTGATCGGCGACGTGCCGCTGGCCAGCGCGATCGGCTTCGATATCGGCGTGTATCTGGTGGTGTTCGGTGGCGCGATGCTGATGCTGTCGATGATGGCCACCGTGAAACCCTCTCGTACCCGCACCGCGCGCAAGGGCGAGATCGACCTGCAACGCCGCTCGGCACGCACCGGGGAGATGCACTGATGGAACTGGCCCTGGCCTCCGCGATCGGCGTGCTGACCGCCATCGGCGTTTACCTGCTGCTGCGTGCGCGCAGCTTCGACGTGATCCTCGGCATGACCTTCCTGTCCTATGCGACCAACCTGCTGATCTTCGCCGGTGGCCGCGTGGTGCTGGGCAAGGCGCCGGTGCTGCAGGAGGGCGTGGACAGCCACCTCGGCAACTACACCGATCCGCTGCCGCAGGCGCTGGTGCTGACCGCGATCGTGATCGCCTTCGCGATGACCGCCGTGAGCATCGTGCTGGCCATGCGCAGCCGCAGCGACAACCACAGCGACCACGTGGACGCCCACGAGCCGGATGACGACCTGCAGGATGAGGGTGTGCCGCCGCGCCAGGGCGAGGACCGCGCATGAACCATCTGGTGATCCTGCCGATCCTGATTCCGCTGCTGGGTGCCGCGCTTTCGCTGTTCGTCGAACACCGCCGCTATGGGCCCAGGGTGCAGCGCGCGGTGGCCTGGACCTCGCTGTCGGCGCTGGCGCTGGCGGTGGGCCTGCTGTTCGCCACCACCGCCAGCGGTGACATCAACGTCTACCTGCTCGGCGACTGGCCGTCGCGGCTGGGCATCGCGCTGGTGGCCGACCGCCTGTCGGCATGGATGCTGCTGACCACCCTGCTGCTGGCCATTCCCTGCCTGCTGCATGCCTGCTCGGGCTGGGACCGGCGCGCACCGCACTTCCATGCCCTGTTCCAGTTCCAGCTGGTCGGCCTCAACGGTGCGTTCCTGACCGGCGACATTTTCAACCTGTTCGTGTTCTTCGAGGTGATGCTGATCGCCTCCTACGGCCTGCTGCTCAGTGGCGGCCGCGGCCTGCGCATGCGCATCGGCCTGCACTACGTGGTGTTCAACGTCACCGCCTCGACGTTGTTCCTGATCGCGCTGGGCCTGCTGTACGCCTCGCTGGGTTCGCTGAACATGGCCGAGCTGTCGCAGCGCATCGCCGAGGTGCCGCCGGCGCAGCTGACCCTGGTGAAGGCGACGATGGGCCTGTTGCTGCTGGTGTTCTGCGCCAAGGCCGCGCTGATGCCGCTGTACCTGTGGCTGCCGGAGGCCTATTCGCGTGCACCGGCGGCCGTGGCCGCGCTGTTCGCGATCATGACCAAGGTCGGCCTGTATTCGGTGCTCCGCATCCAGATGCTGTGGTTCGGCGATGACGCCGGCGCGATGGCCGGCTACGGCCGCGACTGGCTGCTGTGGGCCGGTGTGGCCACGCTGGTGCTGGGTGGCCTCGGCGCCCTGGCCGCGACCCGCCTGCGCGTGCTGATCTCGTACCTGGTGATCGTGTCGGCGGCCACGCTGTTCATCGCCTTCTCGGTGGGCACGCCGCAGGTGCTCTCGGCCGGTCTGTACTACCTGCCGCACAGCAGCTTCGTCGCCGCCGCGCTGTTCCTGGTTGCCGACTTGATCCGTCGCCGCCGCGGTGGCGCCAGCGACCGCAAGGAAGTGGTCGCGCCGATGCCGGGCAAGGAAACGCCGGCGGTGCTGTTCCTGATCGGCGCGGTGTCGGTGGCTGGCCTGCCGCCGCTGTCCGGCTTCCTGGCCAAGGCCGCGCTGCTGGCCGGCATGCCGGCGCAGTACACCGGTCCGGTGTGGACCGCGGTGCTGGTCAGCAGCCTGCTGGTGATCATGGGCCTGACCCGCGGCGGCATCCGCCTGTTCTGGCGCGTGCCGCCGGTCGAGGCCGATGCACCGAAGCCGCGCAAGGCACGCCTGCGAAGGGTCGAGCTGTACGCCGCCTGCATCCTGCTGGCCTACGGCATCGGCATGACCCTGGCCGCCGCGCCGCTGATGCGCTACACCGACGCCACCGCTGCACAGCTGCTGCAACCCAGCGAGTACGTGCAGCAGCTGCGCGCGACCGCACCGGAGATCCGCCAGCCATGACCGCCCAGCGCTCCCTGTTCCGTCGCCTGATTCCCTCGCCGATGCTCAGCATCATGGTGGTGGCGTTCTGGCTGCTGATGTCCGACAGCTTCACCCTCGGCCAGATCGTGCTGGGCCTGCTGCTGGGCGTGGTGGTGCCGCTCTTCGCCGCACGCCTGGACCGCGAGTTCGCCCGCATCGGCACGCTGCGCCCGTTGCCGAAACTGCTGTGCGTGACCCTGTGGGACATCCTGATGTCCAACATCCGCGTGGCGATCCAGGTACTGGGCCCGGAGAAGAACATCCACCCGGGTTTCATCTGGTTGCCGCTGGACATCGCCAACATCCACGGCATCGCCGCGCTGACCAGCATGATCACCCTGACCCCGGGCACGGTCTCGGCCGCGCTCAGCGACGACCGCAAGTTCCTGCTGGTGCACGTGCTGCACCTGGAGGACCCACAGGACCTGATCGATACGATCAAGCGCCGCTACGAGGCGCCGTTGATGGAGATCTTCCCATGACTGGATTCCAGATCATCCAGACCACGCTGGTGGTGTGCATGCACGTGGTCGGCCTGGCCATGCTGCTGGCCACCTGGCGCCTGCTGCGCGGGCCGACCGTGCCCGACCGCATCCTCGCACTGGACACCCTGTCGGTGACCGCGATCGCCGAGCTGATGCTGTTCGGCATGTACCTCAACTCCGCGATCTACTTCGAAGCCGCACTGGTCATCGCCATGCTCGGCTTCGGCAGCACCGTGGTGCTGAGCAAGTTCGTGCTGCGCCGGGATATCGTCGAATGATCACCGCGATCCAGATCGGCCTGTCGATCCTGCTGCTGTTCGGCTGCTTCTTCATCCTGGTCGGCGCACTCGGGCTGGTGAAGCTGTCCACCTTCTTCAAGCGCCTGCATGCACCGACCAAGGCCAGCACGCTGGGCGTGGGCTGCGTGCTGGTGTGTTCGGTGTGCTACCACATCTTCCTCGGCCAGGACCCGCAGCCGCGCGAGCTGCTGATCACCGTGTTCCTGTTCATCACCGCGCCGATCAGCGCCCACATGATGGCCAAGGCCGCGCTGTCGTTGCTGATGGAAACCCGCCCCAGCCTGCCGGGCAACGAACCGGCCGCCGAAGAGCAGCTGCCGCCGCCGGAACCGGTGCGGGAAGAAGAGCACGCGCAGAATCGGTAGTGCCGGCCGTTGGCCGGCAGGGTGATGCCCGGTGGGTGCCGACCGTTGGTCGGCACGAAATCAACCGCATCCACGCATGGCGTGGATCTACAACGCCGGTGCGCCCACCAGCAGCAGTTCCAGCACGAACCAGCCGACGAAGGCGACCAGCAGGATTCCGCCTTCGCTGCGGCTGATCTTCAGGTCGCCACGCAGCATCGGGTACAGCACCAATGCGAAGGCAAGCAGCGCCGGCAGTTCCAGGCGCACGAACGAGGCCGGCAACGCCAACGGCTGCAGCATCGCCATCGCACCGATCACCAGCAGCAGGTTGACTACGCTGGAGCCAAGCACGTGGCCCAGCACCATGTCGCCGTGACCGCGACGCGCGGCGGCGATGGCGGTGGCGACCTCCGGCAATGCGGTGCCGATCGCCACCGGCAGCAGGCCGACCAGCAGCGGCGTCCAGCCCAACGCGGCACCGAAGTCCGCTGCGGCCCCCACCACCAGGCGCGCACCCCAGTACAGGGTCAGCGCGGCGATCAGCACCCGCAGCACGTTCAACGGCAGGCTGGTACGGCTCAGCGCGGATTCGGCGATGGCCGCCTGCACCTCGGCGCTCTCGAAACGGCCGCGGCGAAGCAGCAGTACCTGCACGACGATGAAGCCCGCCACCAGCACGCCGCCTTCCCAGCGCGCCAGGCGACCATCCAGCCCGAACAGGATCAGCAGCACGCCGGCCGCCAGCAGCGACCACCACAGCACCGTCTGCAGGCGCGCGCGCAGCAGCAGGGGCGCGGCAATCGCCGCCAGCGCCAGGGTCAAGCCCAGGTTGACGATGCTGCTGCCGACGGCATTGCCCAGTGCCAGCTCCGGTTGGCCGACCGCCAGCGCGCGCGCGTTGACCGCCAGTTCCGGCAACGAGGTGGTCACCCCGAGCAGCAGCAGTCCGGCAGTGAACGGGCTGGCCCCGAAGCGCTGGGCCAGGCCGGACACGGCCTTGACGATGGAGTCCCCGCCCAGCGCCAGCAACAGCAGGCCGAGCAGGAACCAGGCAATGGCAATGGCGATCATCGAGCACTCCCCCAGCGGTCGTGGCGCGATTCTACGCTGGCCCCGCGCGCATGGCTGGGCCGTGGATCAAGGATCAGCCACAGCCTTCCACATAATCGACCTGCGGGGTCTGCCCGACGCGCCAGGCATTGACCCGACCATCGGCACCGAGCGCGAAGTCGATCACCGCCCCACCCTCCTGCACCGGACGCACGCGCAGGTGCTGGGCCTTCTCGTCGTACTTGTCAGGGCCGACGTCACCGCGCTCGGGGTACAGCACCTGCAGCTCGCCCAGGGTCATGCCGACCTTGCCGCCGCCCGGTGCGGCGATGGCGGCGCTGCGCACGTCGTAGCGCACCAGCTTGCGGCCTTCGATCATCAGGCGGGGGTCTTCGGCATCCTGCGGGCGCAGGAAATAACAGCCGTCGTTACCGTCGTCAGCCGGCAACGGCTTGCCACTGGCGTCGGTGCCCAGACCCTGCAGCGGTGTGCCAAAACCACTGCGGACCTCTGCGATGCCAGCGCCCAGCGTTGCGCCAGCGAATCCATCCAGGCGCGCCGGGCCCTGCGCGGCGGCCGGGGCCATCGGTGCAGGCGTGGCTGCGGCGCCCGTACTGGGGCCAGCGATGGTCGGCGACGGGGCCTCGGCACTGCGGTTGCAGGCGGTGAGCGACAGCAGCAAAAGACCGGCAATCGGAAGGTGCTTCATCGGTGCGGTTCCCTGGCACGAAAGTAGCTGCACGCTAGCGCAGCACGCGTGCAGATGCTGCATTGTCATCGCGGTTTCATCGCCCTCGTTCAGGCTCGGCGTGCACCGACTTGGCTGTCCCTTCCATGCAACCGCGCAAGACCGATCTCGCCCGAACCGCGCTGCAGGCCCACCGCGCGCCGCTGGACATGCGCCAGCGCCGGTTGCTGATCCTGTGCGACGGCCAGCGCAGCATTGCCGACCTGACCAGTCTGCTCGGCCAGGACGCGCCGGCCATGGTCATCCAGCTGGTGCAGGCCGGCTACCTGAGCACCGGTACCGCCGCCGCGGCCCCACCGCCGTCGCCGGCACCCGCGGCAGCGCCGGTTCCGCCCACACCACCAGCCGCAGCACCTGCGGCAACTCCGGCCACCGCAGTGGAGCGCCGCCGCTCGCTGGTAGCTGCGCGCATCTACGTGCTGGGCATCCTGGAAATGCAGCGCCATCCGCAGGCGGCGGCGCTGTTCCGCGACCTGCAGCAGGCACGCGCCGAAGGTGAAGTACTGCAGGTGCTGCACTCGGCGATGCAGATGCTGCCCGGGCTGACCTCGGAGGGCTATTGCCAGCGCGTGCGCCAACGCCTGCTGGAAGCGCTGCCGCTGGAGCATTGCGGCGCGTTCGCCGAAGCGGCGTAAGCGCAGGTTCCGGCGGTAATCATCCACGCATGGCGTGGATCTACTGCCTCACGACCGCCTTTCGGTAGATCCACGCCATGCGTGGATGCGATCAGGATCCTTGCCGACCAAGGTCGGCACCCACCACGCTAGCGCGACGACCGGAAGTTGTTGCGCAGGCCGTTCCAGCACTGCTGATAATCGCCCTGGCGATGGCCGGCCGCCAATGCCTGCGCGGTCGGACGGATCACCGCGCGCGTCTCGAACATGAAGGCCATCGTGTCCTTGATCACGTCCGCCTTGGACAGGTCCGCATTGGACGCCTTGTCGAAGGTGGGCGCGTCCGGGCCGTGACCGCTCATGCAGTTGTGCAGCGATGCGCCACCCGGCACGAAGCCCTCTGCCTTGGCGTCATACGCACCATGCACCAGGCCCATGAACTCGCTGGCAATGTTGCGGTGGAACCACGGCGGGCGGAACGTGTTCTGCGCCACCAGCCAGCGCGGCGGGAAGATCGCGAAGTCCATGTTGCTGGTGCCGGGCGTGTCGCTGGGCGAATGCAGCACCAGGAAGATCGACGGGTCCGGATGGTCGTAGCTGATCGAACCGATGGTGTTGAAGCGGCGCAGGTCGTAGCGGTACGGCGCGTAATTGCCGTGCCAGGCCACCACGTCCAGCGGCGAATGGTCGATCGGCGCACGCCACAGGCGGCCCTCGAACTTGGCGATCAGTTCGAAATCGCCATCGACATCCTCGAACGCCGCATGCGGGGTCTCGAAGTCGCGCGGGTTGGCCAGGCCGTTGGAGCCGATCGGGCCGAGGTCAGGCAGCTTCAGCAGCGCGCCGTAGTTCTCGCAGATGTAGCCGCGGCTCGGGCCGTCAGGCAGTTCCACCCGGAAGCGCACGCCACGCGGGATCACCGCGATCTGCTGCGGCTCGATCTCGATCACGCCCAGCTCGGTCAGCAGGCGCAGCGCGCCCAGTTGCGGCACGATCAGCAGCTCGCCATCGGCGTTGTAGAAGTAGCGGCCGACCATGTCGCGGTTGGCCGCGTACAGGTGGATGCCCACGCCGGCATGCGCATCGGGCGAGCCGTTGCCACCCATGGTGTACAGGCCTTCGACGAAGTCGGTCGGCAGCTCCGGCAACGGCAGCGGGCTCCAGCGCAGCTGGTTCGGCGAGGCCGGCTGTGCGCCGAAATCACACTGCAGCTGCGACTGCGCGAACGGGGTGAACTCGCCGTGGGTGACCGCCGGGCGGATCCGGTACAACCAACTGCGGCGATTGCTGCCACGCGGCGCGGTGAAGGCGGTGCCGGTCAACTGTTCGGCGTACAGGCCGTGGGCCACCTTCTGCGGCGAGTTCTGCCCGACCGGCAGTGCACCGGCCACGGCCTCGGTGGCGAATTCGTTGCCGAAACCGGACTGGTAGCCGCGGGCGGTGAGGGCGGTGGACATGAGGGCTCCTGGGTACGGCGGGACCGGAACGGAAAGCAGCCGAGCATGGCTCGGCTCTACAGATGAGCAGGCGCCGGGCTTGACCCGGCGCTACCGTTGAACGTTACAGCACGCCGCGGCGGATCTGGTCGCGCTCGATGCTTTCGAACAGCGCGGTGAAGTTGCCTTCGCCGAAGCCTTCGTTGCCCTTGCGCTGGATGATCTCGAAGAAGATCGGGCCGATGCAGTTCTGGGTGAAGATCTGCAGCAGCTTGCGCTGGTGGGTTTCCGGATCGGCATCGATCAGGATCTTGTTCTTCGCCAGGCGCGCCACGTCTTCACCGTGGTTCGGCACGCGCTGGTCGATCACGTCGAAGTAGGTCTCCGGCGTGTCGAGGAAGTCCACGCCCTGCGCGCGCATCGCTTCGACGGTCTCGTAGATGTTCTCGGTGAAGCAGGCGATGTGCTGGATGCCCTCGCCCTTGTACGCGTCCAGGTACTCGTTGATCTGGCTCTTCGGGTCGGACGATTCGTTCAGCGGGATGCGCACGATGCCGTCCGGCGCGGTCATCGCCTTGGACACCAGGCCGGTCTTCAGGCCCTTGATGTCGAAGTAGCGGATCTCGCGGAAGTTGAACAGACGCTCGTAGTAGTCCGACCACTGCTGCATGTTGCCGAAGTACAGGTTGTGGGTCAGGTGGTCGATGAAGGTCAGGCCGAAGCCCACCGGGTGCAGGTCGGCGCCGGCGATCGGCTCGTAGTCGCCGTCGAAGATGCTGCCGGCGCTGCCGTAGCGGTCGACCAGGTACAGCATGCAATCGCCGATGCCCTTGATGACCGGCGCGCTGACCGCCTTGCTGTCCGGCTTGAAGGCGATGGCTTCGGCGCCGTTGCCCAGCGCGGTCTGGTAGACCTCCGCGCCCGGCTTCTTGAAGCGGATGGCGAAGCCGCAGGCGCACGGGCCGTGCTTTTCGGCGAAGTCCGAGGCGAACGAATCCGGGTCTTCATTGACCAGGAAGTTGACGTCGCCCTGGCGATAGACGGTAATCGGACGCTGCTTGTGCTTGAGCACCGCGCTGAAGCCCATCTTCCGGAAGTACTCGTGCAGCTCCTGGCCACGGCCGGCCGGGGCGGCGAATTCGACGAACTCGAAGCCGTCGATGCCCATCGGGTTCTCGAAGGTGGTGACCTGCATGCCGGGGTTGGGATGCGAGGCGGTCGGGACTGCGGTATTCATGGCGTGGCTCCGAATCGGTACCGCATCGGTACAAACCAGGTGCGGGCAGGTAGGGACCCGGCGAGAATGCAGGGTCTGGACCCACCCCTTATAGTTACACTTGAAACCACCAGCAAGGTGCACCGCAACATGAGCCCCGCCGATCCCGTTTCGACCCGCCTGCGTGCCTCGCACGTCCTGCTCGACCTGGAACAGTTCCTGCCGTACCGGCTGAGCGTGCTGTCCAACCGGGTCAGCGGCAACATCGCCAAGCTATACGGCGATCGTTACGGTCTGGCGATCCCCGAGTGGCGGGTGATCACCATCCTGGCGCTGTACCCGGGCTCGTCGGCCAGCGAGGTCTCCGACCGCACGGCGATGGACAAGGTGGCGGTCAGCCGTGCCGTGGCCCGCCTGCTGGAGCGCGGCTTCATCAAGCGCGAGACCCACGGCGACGACCGCCGCCGCTCGGTGCTGGCGCTGTCGGCGGCGGGTTTCGAGGTGTACGAGACCATCGCGCCGATGGTGATCGAGATCACCCGCAAGCTGATGTCGGTGCTGAGCGACGAGGAAGAGCAGGTGCTGGAGAAGCTGATCCTGCGCCTGGCCGGCGAAGGCCTGGAGCGGATGGGCGAAGGGGTCTGAAGGAAATAGGGGACGGAGGGGATTAAGTCGTAATCAGCACATGTGTGCCTGATACGACTTAATCCCCTCCGTCCCCTTTTTTCAGCTCAGGTGCTTGCGCCGTGCATGGATCCACGGCACGGCCAGCGCTGCGATGGCACCGCCGGCGAAGCCCAGCGAGGCGGCAACCGTGGCGGCTTCGACTGCCCCCGGCAGCGCCAGCGCCGCGGCCACCAGCAGCAGCGACGGCAGGCCGACGAAGGTGCCCAGGAAGAAGTGCCAGCGGGGTGACCAGGTGTTGAGCTGCAGCAGGCTGACCGGTTGCCAGGCATCCGACGCGGCATCCTCGGCGATCTTCGCCACCACCTTGCCCAGGTCCACTTCCGGCAGCGCGCGCCCCAGGCGCGCGGTCGCCAGCAGCTCCGCAACCGCCTCCACCGGTGGGAAACTGGATGGCCACGCGACGGGGGCCGGCACGCCATAGGCGGTCAGCAGCGGCACGCTCAGCCATGGCGCCACCAGCGGGCGCATGCGGCGGCGACCGTGCACGCACCAGATCTGCGGCTGGCCGTGCGCAGTGACGCTGTACAGCGCCAGTTCGTTGGCCGGCGGATAGCCGAGCATGGTCACCCGCGCGGCCAGGCTGTCCTGGCCCATCGCACGCAGGAAGCCCGGGCGGCTGCGCCCTTCCTGCATCCACGCCAGGCCAAGTGCACCCACCAGGTAGGCTTCTGCCACGTCCTTGCTGCCGGCAGTGGCGCGTTCGTCACTGGCCAGATACCACGCGAGTGATTTAGGTTCGGAGACATCCTCCAGGCCCCAGCGGCTGTCGTCACCGAGCACGTGGCGTACCGGCAGCCGCGCCGGTGCGGTCTCACCCCGCTCGCCCGGCTGCAGGAACGGCAGCACGCCCTGGATGAAGATGGACAGATCGATGGCACGCACGCCGTGGCCCTGCCATTCCGGCGGCAGCAACCCGGCCAGCTGGCCTTCGGCAGCCAATGCATCGAGCCTCGATTTCTGCTCGACCAGCTTCTGCACCGCGCCCTTCAGCACCACGTTGTCGGGCAGCGCGATCTGCGGCAGCCGGTGACGCGGCGGTGCCAGTTCAACGGTGTCCTCGCCGGTACCGGCGTCATCCAGCAATGCCTCCTGCGGCGGCAGGGTCACGCCCTCGCCTGCCCCACCCTCGGCCAGGTCGCTGGCAGGTTCGGGCAATCGTTCGGCGTGGTCGCTGTGCATGGGCGTTCCGGTAGGTTGCGTCGACGGGGCGTCGACTGAGGTCCTTGCCGGTAACGGCGAGCGCGGTGCGATATTGAGATGCCGATTCCGGGAATGTGACCGCAACCACAGTAGATCCACGCCATGCGTGGATGCGACCCAACATCAGTGCCGACCAACGGTCGGCACCCACCGAAGCTGCCGGCCAGCGGCCGGCACTACCCTATTCCGGTTTGTCAGGCGCCCACTGCTTGAGGAAGGCGGTCACCCGTGCGGGCTGGAAAGCTTCGCCCTTGCGCAGTTCGCCGGTCGCCTGCGACACCAGCAGGCCGCCATCGGCGTCGAGCACCAGCAGGTACGGGTAGTCACGTTCCATCACCGGGTACTGGGCGAAGAAGGCAGCGTTGGGCTGTTCGTCGCTGGCGTTGACCTTCACCCACACGTAGTGGGCATCGCGGAAGCGGCGCAGGTCGCCGTTGCCTTCCACCATCTCGTCCAGCGCCTGGCAGCGATCGCAGGCGGCGTTGCCGACCTCGAGCAGGATGCGCTTCTTGCCGCGCTGGGCTTCCACCTTGGCGGTGGCCAGATCGTCGGCGGGGTCGCGGGCCGGGTCGAACTGCGCGCCGAGCCCGGCGATGGCGGCGATGTCCGCCGCCACCGGAGTGTTGCCCGAGGCCACCGGTTCGCTGGGGTCAGCGACCGGTGGCTCGGTGGGTCGGGTATCCAGGGGTTGCGTAGGCTCGGCAGCGGCAGGCGGTTGCGGTTCGGAACAGGCGCCGATCAGCGCCGCACAGACCACCACCACTGCACTACCGAGCTTGCTGCGCATGCCTTCTACCCTCTCATCATCATTTGACGCCGTGCATCAGCTTGTTGATCAGCGGGGCGACCAGGAACAGCACCACGCCGGAGCCGATCAGGGCCCAGAACCCGAAGGTATACCCCTTCAGGGCCGACTCGACCGTCATGCCGCCTTCACCACTGACCACGCCAGCGAAGATGCCCGACAGGTTGTTGCCGATGCCGGTGGACAGGAACCAGCCACCCATGCCGAAGCCGACCAGGCGCACCGGGGCCAGCTTGGTCACCATCGACAGGCCGATCGGCGACAGGCACAGCTCACCCACGGACTGGATGACGTAGACCATGAACAGGGTCCAGAACGGGATCTTGCCGTCCACGACCATCTGCGACAGGGCGAACATCAGCAGCGCGAAGGCAGCGCCGTTGAACAGCAGGCCCAGGCCGAACTTGCGCGGAATGGACGGATTGGCGCGGCCCATGGCCACCCAGATCCAGGCGATGATCGGCGCCAGGGTGATGATGGCCACCGAGTTGACCGACTGGAACCACGCGGTCGGGAAGGTCCAGTCACCGAACTGGCGGTTGACGATGTTCTCGGCCAGGAAGGTGAACGAGCTGCCGGCCTGTTCGAAGAACATCCAGAACATCACGTTGAAGGCGAAGATGATCAGCATGGCGATCACGCGGTCGCGCTGTACCTTGCCCTCGCGGACGCCCTCGACCAGCAGCAGGATGGCCAGGGCGGTGAACATCGCACCCAGGATCCAGGCCAGCGCGGTGGCGCCGGTAGCCAGCAGGAAGTACGCAACCGGGATGGCGACCACGGCACCGGCCAGCACCATGATGATGCGGCCGAAGCCTTCAGCGCCGGCCGGCGGTGCACCGATGCCCTTCAGGCCGGCACGACCGATGTAGAACCACACCAGCGAGATCAGCATGCCCACGCCCGAAGCGATGAACACGACCTTGTAGGACGGCATCGCATCGGTACCGAACACCTTGCGGGCCAGGTACTCGGTCAGCACCGGGGCGATCATCGCGCCGATGTTGATGCCCATGTAGAAGATGGTGAAGCCCGAGTCGCGGCGCTCATCCTTCAGCCCGTACAGCTTGCCGACCATGGTCGAGATGTTGGGCTTGAACAGGCCGTTGCCGACGATGATCGTGGCCAGGCCGAGCTTGAAGATGTGCTCCTGCGGCAGCGAGATCATGAACAGGCCGGCGGCCATGATGATCGCGCCGGTCAGGATCGAGCGCTGGTAACCCAGTACCCGGTCGGCCACGTAGCCACCGAAGATCGCCGCGGCGTACACCAGGGCCAGGTAGGCGCCATAGATGCGGCTGGCGTCGCCTTCACCGGCAGCGCTGCCGTTGTAGAACTGGGCGACGATGTACAGCACCAAGGCCCAGCGGATGCCATAGAACGCAAAGCGCTCCCAGAACTCGGTCATGAACAGCATCCACAACGGGCGCGGATGGCCCATCGTGGTCTTGAAGTCCGGCAGCGCCGGCTCTGGGGTGTTCGCAGTGGCGTTTAGGCTCATGCGGATTTCCTGGTTCGGTGGATGACGAGCACGTCCGCTGTGCAGTTGAAGCAACGCGCGAGGATCACCGACTTCTGGCGTTCACGTCAAATACACGCCGTTTGAGGCAGGTCACGGCCTGCTCGCTGAACTTGCATCTGAAACGATCCAGCCGATGGCCGGGGTCCAAGCTGAATGGGGGTCAGCCCCGTTCTGCGGGGGGCGCGGCCTGCAGGCTGGTGCGCACCTGGAACAGTTCGGGGAAGAAGGTCAGCTCCAGCGCCTTGGCCAGGAAGCCCACGCCGGACGAGCCGCCGGTGCCGCGCTTGAAGCCGATCACGCGCATCACGGTGCGCATGTGTCGGAATCGCCACAGCTGGAAGGCGGTCTCCAGGTCCACCAAGTCCTCGCACAGCGAGTACTCGCGCCAATAGCGATCGGTGTCCTGGTAGATGCGCTCGAAGACCGGCTGAAGTGCGTCGTCGGCCACATGCGGCTGGGTCCAGTCGTGGGATTCGTACACCGCCGGCACGGCATGGCCGAAGCGGGCCAGGTACTTCAGGAATTCCTCGTACAGGCTGGGCGCTTCCAGCACGATGCGCAGCTGCGCCTGCCCGGCCGGGTCGTGCTCGAACACCTGCAGCATCTGCGCGTTCTTGTTGCCCAGCAGGAACTCGATGTAGCGGTACTGCAGCGACTGGAAGCCCGAAGACGGGCCCAGCACGTCGCGGAAACCCATGTATTCGGACGGGGTCAGCGTTTCCAGCACCGACCACTGCTCGGTGAGCTGGCGCAGCACCTGCTTGCTGCGCGCCAGCACCTTGCGGCACTGCCAGACTTCATCGCGCTGCAGGAAGCCGATCGCCGCGCGCAGTTCGTGGCCGAGCAGCTTCAGCCACAGCTCCGAGGTCTGGTGCTGGATGATGAAGAGCATCTCGTCGTGGTGCGGCGGGCTGGACAGCGGCTGCTGCGCGCTGAGCAGCTGGTCCAGCCGCAGGTAGCCGCCGTAGGTCAGGCGTCCCTGCAGGTCGGTGTGGATGCCGGCTTCGAGATCGCGTTGGTTGTTGTCGACGGACATGGGCGGGACCAGATCGGGGGCGGCAAGGGTAGCGCGTTGCCGCCGCGCTGGCAGCCGCCGGGTCCATACCGGGGCGTGCGGTTGGTCGTGGAGCATCGGCCGATGCCGGGCCTGCGCGTGGAACCGTCCAGGCCGTTGTACTGGCGGTCAGCCAGAGGCGTATTCTGATGCTTTGCAGCAACGACTGAATACGTTGTTGTTATTGGCCCCCCACCCGCCGGCAGGGGTAAAACGGGGAATCGCCGTGTTGCGGCGCAGGAAGGCTATTCCGTACGCGTTCCTTAACATGGCGATTCATATCATTTGTAACTTCTCTGTCGAAGGTGCAGTACGCAATGACGGTTGCCGCTGAATTCAAGATCGAATACCTGCAGTACCTGGACGCGGACGGCAAGCTCGTCCGCGATGACCTGCCCGCGTCGCTGCGCGACCCCAAGGTCCTGGTACCGCTGTTCAAGCAGATGCTGTTCGTACGTACGTTCGACAGCAAATCCATTGCGCTGCAGCGCACCGGCAAGCTCGGCACCTATGCCGCCTGCCTGGGCCATGAAGCCGCGCACGTGGGTATCGGCGCTGCGATGCAGAAGGACGACGTGTTCGCACCTTCGTACCGCGAGTATGGCGCGATGTTCATGCGTGGCGTGCGCCCGCACGACGTGCTGATGTACTGGGGCGGCGACGAACGCGGCAACGATTACGGCGGCAACGCGGCCAAGGACTTCCCGTTCTGCGTGCCGATTTCCACCCAGTGCCTGCATGCCGCAGGCGCCGCGCTGAAGTTCAAGCTCAACAAGGAACCGCAGATCGCCGTTGCGGTGTGCGGCGACGGCGGCAGCTCCAAGACCGACTTCTACGCGGCACTGAATTCGGCCGGCGCCTACAAGCTGCCGCTGATCCTGTGCATCGTCAACAACGGCTGGGCCATCTCGGTTCCGCGTTCGGCCCAGACCGGTGCCGAAACGCTGGCGCAGAAGGGCCTGGCCGGCGGCCTGCACTGCCTGCAGGTGGACGGCAACGACCTGATCGCAGTGCTGGCGGCGATGGAACAGGCGCGCGAACGTGCGCTGGCCGGCGACGGTGGCACCGTGCTGGAACTGATGACCTACCGCCTGTCCGACCACACCACCGCCGACGACGCGCGCCGCTACCGCGACGACGCCGAAGTGAAGGATGCCTGGCAGCGCGAGCCGATGCTGCGTCTGCGCAAGTACCTGATCAACGCCGGCGTGTGGAGCGAGGAAGAAGAGGCCGCCTGGACCGCCGAGTGCGGCACGCGCGTGGACGAGGAAGTGAACCTGTACCTCAACACGCCGGTGCAGCCGGTCGAGGCGATGTTCGACTTCCTGTATGCCGATCCGCCGCCGGACCTGCTGGCCCAGCGTGCCCAGGCGATCGCCCTGGAGAAGCGCCATGGATGAGATCAAGAACGGCGCGCCCGGCGCGCACACCAACGCCGCCGACAGCGCTGCTGTCGCGCGCGGAGATGACAGCATGACCACCACCCCGATCACCCTCATCGAAGCCATCACCCAGGCGCTGGCCTGGGAGCTGGAACACGACCCGTCGGTGCTGGTGCTGGGCGAAGACGTGGGCGTCAACGGTGGCGTGTTCCGCGCCACCGCCGGTCTGCAGCAGCGCTTCGGCTCGGACCGCATCCTCGACACCCCGCTGGACGAAACCACCATCGCCGGCCTGACCATCGGCCTGGCCGCACAGGGCATGAAGCCGGTGGCCGAAGCCCAGTTCGACGGCTTCATGTACCCGATGGTCGACCATATCGTCTGCCACGCCGCCCGCCTGCGTTACCGCACGCGCGGCCGCCTGCACTGCCCGATGGTGCTGCGCGTGCCGTGGGGCGGTGGCATCCGCGCGCCGGAACACCACAGCGAAGCCAACGAGGCGATCTTCACCAACGTGCCGGGCCTGCGCGTGGTGCTGCCGTCGTCGCCGCAGCGTGCCTATGGCCTGCTGCTGGCCGCGATCCGCGAACCGGATCCGGTGATCTACATGGAGCCCAAGCGCATCTACCGCCAGTACAAGGAAGTGGTCGTCAACGACGGCGAAGCCTTGCCGCTGGACGTCTGCTTCGTGCTGCGCGATGGCACCGACGTGACCCTGGTGACCTGGGGCGCGCAGGTGAAGGAAGCGCTGGAAGCGGCCGACAAGCTGGCCGGTGAAGGCATCAGTGCCGAAGTCATCGACGTGGCCACGCTGCGTCCGCTGGACTTCGCCACCATCGCCGAATCGGTGGCCAAGACCGGCCGCTGCGTGATCGTGCAGGAGGCCCCGAAGACCGCGGGCTTCGGCGCCGAGATCGCCGCGCGCCTGGCCGAGGAATCGATCTACGACCTGCTGGCCCCGGTCGAGCGCGTCACTGGCTACGACACCCACATTCCGCTGTTCCGCCTGGAAATGAAGTACCTGCCGAGCGTTGAGCGGATCGTGGCTGCGGCCAAGCGCGCGGTGGCGGCCGGCTGACATGCGGGCCCGCCTTCTGGGGGCTTACCGCAGCCAGTATCCCAACCCGCTCCGGTTCCACACCGGCCAGATCGTCGAAGTAGGTGTCCGTGACGAGGAATGGCCGGCGTTTGCCTGGGTACGCACCAACGATGGGCGCGCTGGATGGGCGCCCATCGCCTGGTTGCAGCTGCTGGACGAGGGTCGCGCCGAAGCGCTGTGCGACTACGACGCCCGCGAGCTGGATGTGGAAAGCGGCGAGATGGTGAAGCTTCATCACGAACACGGCGGGTGGTGGTGGTCCGAGCGCGCCAATGGCGCGACGGGTTGGCTGCCGGCCCGCGAACTGGAACTGCTGGAAGAGAACTGCAAATGAGCCAGACCAAGAACTTCAACCTGCCCGACCTGGGCGAAGGCCTGCCGGACGCGACCATCGTCGAGTGGTTCGTCAAGGAAGGCGATGTGATCAAGCTGGACGAGCCGCTGGTGTCGATGGAGACCGCCAAGGCCGTCGTCGAAGTGCCCTCGCCGTTCTCCGGCAAGGTGCTGAAGCTGTCCGGCGCCGCAGGCGACATCATCCCGACCGGCTCGGTGCTGGCCAGCTTCGAGCTGGACCCGAACCTGCCGCAGCGCGCCGATGGCCAGGACACCGGCCACAGCCATGGTCACGCCGCACCCGCTGCCGCGCCGACCCCGCCGCCGCTTCCCGCCGCTGCCGCACCGGTCGCCACGGAAGAAGCCAAGCCCGCCGCGGCCGAGCGCGATGACGCCGGTACCGTGGTCGGCGCGATGCAGAGCTCCAATGCCGTGCACGCCGAACAGGCGCTGGCCGTCGGTGGTGTCAAGGCCGTGCCGGCCGTGCGTGCGATGGCGCGCAAGCTGGGCGTCGATCTGAGCCGCGTGGCCGCTACCGGCACCGCTGGTGCGGTGACCATGGCCGACGTCAAGCAGGCCGCCGCCAACGGCACCGCCAAGCTCGGCGCTGCTCCGGCGCCGGTCGCCGCGGCTGCGTATGCCGCGCCGGCCCCCGCGCAGGTGTCTGCCCCGGTGCAGAGCGAAGCACGCACCCCGCTGTCTGCCGCCGGCAAGCCGATGCGCACCCAGCCGCCGGGCGTGGTCGCCAAGGGCCAGCCGGAACCACTGAAGGGCGTGCGCCGCAACATGGCCCGCGTGATGGCCGATGCGCACAGCAAGGTCGTACCGACCACGCTGAACGACGACGCCGACATCCACGCCTGGCTGCCGGGCAACGACGTGACCGCACGCCTGGTGCGCTCGATCGTGGTCGCCGCGCAGAAGGTGCCGGCGATGAACGCCTGGTTCGACGGTGAAGCGCTGACCCGCACCCTGCACGCGCAGGTGGACATCGGCATCGCCGTGGACACCGACGACGGCCTGTTCGTGCCGGCGTTGCGCAATGCCGACATGCTCGATGCACGCGGCATCCGCGAAGGCGTCAACCGCCTGCGCGAGCAGGTGGAATCACGTTCGATCGCCGCCTCGGAACTGAGCGGCTACACCATCTCGCTGTCCAACTTCGGCATGTTCGCCGGCCGCTACGCGACCCCGGTCGTGGTGCCGCCGTGCGTGGCCATCGTCGGTGCCGGCCGTGCCCGCCACCAGATGACCCCGGTGATGGGCGGCGTGGAAGCGCACAAGGTAATCCCGCTGTCGGTCACCTTCGACCACCGCGCGGCCACCGGTGGTGAAGCGGCCCGCTTCCTGCGCGCGATGATGGACGACCTGGCGCTGGCCAGCTGATCAGGTGGGTGCCAACCATGGTTGGCACATGAATTGAAAGAAACGCCGGGCAATGCCCGGCGTTTTTTTATGCACCCATCCACGCATGGCGTGGATCTACACAATGTGGGCGATCAATCGCGCGCCACCATGCCCTCGGCGCGGCTGTACACGCGCAGGCGGTGACCATCAGGGTCGGCACCGACGAAGGTGTGGCCGAATTCCAGTGTCACCGGTGCCTGCAGAATCTGCACGCCGAGCCCGCGCCACGCATCGTGCATCCGCTGCACGGTCTCCGGGTTGGCGACCACCATCGCCAGTTCGGCGGCACCGGCCTGTGCGGACACCGGCGGCTGCACGTCGTCGCGTTGCCACAGACCCAGCGCAGCGCCATCGCCGAGCAGGAACAAGGCAAAGCCGGGCGACTGCTCGACCGGTGGCTTGCCGAGAATGCCACTGTAGAAAGTGGCGCTGGTGGCGACGTCGCGCACGTACTGCAGCAGGGTGCTGGGCGTGAACATGGGGGAACCTCCGTTGTTGGGAGCGTTCATGGTGGTACGGCCCTGCTGACAGATTCTGTCAGTAGCGTCGAGCGTGTTCGACTGCTGTTGCCCCTGCCCTGGTAGAGGTCGAGCTTGCTCGACTGCTGTTCGCGAAGATCAAAGGCGGTCGAGCAAGCTCGACCCCTACCAGGAACGAAGAACGAAGGCCGCCCTCCCCCAGAAGCAGGAAGCGAAGCACAGAAGCAGTCGAGCAAGCTCGATGCTACGAACGGTCCAACCAGTCCGGAGCGATGCCCTGTGCCTTCTGCCAGCGCCGCAGGAGGGTGGCGCGTGGCACGAGGTAGTGATCCTCCAGCACACGCACCTGGCGGATGCGATCCAGGCGGAAATGACGGAAATCCTCGCGGCTCTCGCACCACGCCGCCAGCATCGGCACTTCATCGAAATAGCCCAGCGCGAACGGCCAGACGATGCGCTCGGTACGTTGGCCCTGCGCATCCTGGTAGCCAAACTGCAGTCGTTGTTGCGCGCTCACCGCTTCGCGCACAGCCTGCAGGCGCGCCGCCGGCACCTTGGCCGCCGTTCGCGAAGGTCCCACGCGCAGGCCACTGTCACGCAGCGCTTCGCGCCGTGCTGCAGGCAGTACATGCGCGATGCGCGCCAGGGCATCACGCGCGGCCTCGGCCAGCGCAGGCTCGGTGCGCGCCGCAACCCAGCGCAGGCCCAGCACCAGTGCATCGATCTCGGCGGGTGGCAGGGTCATCGGCGGCAGGGTATCGCTCGGTGCCAGCTGGTAGCCGACGCCGGCCTCACCACGCAGGTCGGCGCCCTGCTCGCGCAGGGTCTCGATATCGCGGTACAGCGTCCGCAGGCTGATGCCCAGCGCTTCGGCCAGCACCTGCCCCGCGACCGGCCGCCGATGGCGGCGCAGCAGCTGTTGAAGCTGGGTCAGGCGCAGCGCACGCGACATCAACCGACCAGTGCGCTGGAAGTCACCACGTGCTCGCCCGGCGGCGGAGCCAGCGCGGCATCCACCAGTGCCCTGGCAATCCGTTCGGCCGGATTGATCCGCCACGCCCGCGGCAACACCGGCCCCAACACGCCCAGCACCCGCAGGGCGAAGTGTTCGCCACGGCGCACCTGCTGCCGCTGCCCGCCAATCAGGCCGGGCCGCACCAGAGTGAGCGAAGCAAACTCGAGCGCGCGCAGATCGCGCTCCAGTTCACCCTTCACCCGGTTGTAGAAGATCGCGGAGCCTGCATTGGCCCCTGCTGCCGAATTCAGTACGAAGGCGCGCGCACCCTGGCCGCGTGCCAGCCGCGCAAATGCGAGCGGGTAGTCATGGTCGATGCGATGGAAGGCCTCACGGCTCCCCGCCTGGGCCATCGTGCTGCCCAGCGCGCAGATCACCGTATCGACCTGCGCCCAGTCGGGCGCCTCCGGCAGGGCGTCGAACTGCAGCAGCGGGGCGTACAGCTTCGGGTGGGCCAGGGTCAGCGCCCGTCGGGTCGGGGCCACCACGGCACGGCAGCGCGGGTCGTCCAGCAGCATCGGCAGGGCCAGCCCGCCGACCAGCCCGGTCGCCCCCAGCAACATCACGCGCATCACCACCTCCACTGCGGCATCCTGTCGCCCATCCTAGCCGTTCAAGCCGTCGGCGGCCGCGCCGATATGCTGGAACCAGTCCCTGCCAGCCCCAGGATTTGCTCGATGACGGACCAGCCCGACCACCGCCCTGCCCCCGGTACCGCCCTTGGGCCGCCGGCACGCGTCCGCGCGGTGGTGGATGACGGGCTGGGCGACCGCGTGGTGTTGCAGGGTGGCGGTGGCGTGGCCCTGCAGCAGCTGTTCGCCGGGGCCGACGCACCGGAGCCGCTGCTGGCCGCGTTCGCCAACGGCATGGCCACCCTGCCCGGCGAACTGGGCGACATGGGCGATCGCCTGCAGTCGGCACAGGCCAGCGCCGATTGGCCGCGCTACGGGCGCGCGATGCGGCAGCTGATCG
This sequence comes from Stenotrophomonas sp. S4, assembly GCF_054187805.2. Lineage (NCBI taxonomy): Bacteria > Pseudomonadati > Pseudomonadota > Gammaproteobacteria > Lysobacterales > Lysobacteraceae > Stenotrophomonas > Stenotrophomonas sp. S4. The sequence goes on from NZ_CM196188.1 coordinate 4,372,508, forward strand.
ACAAGTACATCCGCACCATCGAGCAGCATTCGCCGGACGGGCAGCCGGAAAGCCTGCGCCTGTCCGAGCAGCTGCGGCTGCTGCTGGGCGGCGCGGTGGTCGCGCTGCTGCAGCACGACCCGGACCTGCGCGAACAGGCGCAGGCGCTGGCCACGCGCCTGCGGCAGTGGCAGCCCGGCACGGCCCTGGAACCGATCGAACAAGGCGTGCGCGAACTCGGCCACCAGGTCGGCGTGCGCGCCGAGAGCTGGCAGGAGCAGCAGGCGTTGCTGCTGGAACTGTTTGCGTTGCTGCTGGAGAACGTGAGCGAGCTGCTGGATGACCGCAGCTGGCTGCAGGGCCAGATCGCGGCCGTACGCCAGCTGCTGGACGGGCCGTTGGAAGCTGAAGCGGTCGAGCGCACCCGCGCCGAGCTGCGCGAAGTGATCTATAAGCAGGGCCTGCTGCGCCAGGGCATCGACGATTCGAAGGCGGCGATGCGCGGGCTGATGGGCGAGTTCATCGAGCGCATGGATGGCATGGCCACCAGCACAGGTGAGTACCACGACCGCATCGGCAGCTACGCGCTGCAGCTGCGCGAGGCACGCAGCATCGCCGACCTCAACCAGCTGCTGCAGGACGTGATGCGCGACACCGGCAAGGTGCAGCAGCAGGCCGCACAGGCGCGCGATCACCTGGCCAACGCGCGCCAGGAAGTGGAGCGAGCAGAGCAGCGCATCGCCGAGCTGGAGCAGGAACTGCGCGCCGCTGGTGACCTGGCGCGCATCGATCCGCTGACCCAGGCACTGAACCGCCGTGGTCTGGACGAACTGCTGCAACGCGAGCTGGCCCGTGCCGCACGCAACAACTCCCCGCTGGGCGTGGCGGTGATCGACCTGGATGATTTCCACCAGACCAACGATGCACATGGCCATGCCGGTGGCGATGCACTGCTGCAGCACCTGGTGGCCGTCTGCAAGCTGCTGCTGCGCGCCACCGATGGCATCGCGCGGCTGGGTGGCGACGAGTTCGTGCTGGTGCTGCCGGAGACCCAGGGCGCCGACAGCATGGCCACCGTGCAGCGCTTGCAGCGTTCGTTGGCGCACCGCGTGCTGACCGTGCAGGACCGGCGCGTGCCGGTGCATTTCAGTGCCGGGCTGGCGCAATGGCAGCCCGGCGACGATACCGAGACCCTGCTGCGCCGCGCGGACGATGCGCTGTATGCGGCCAAGCGGCAGGGCAAGAACCGGGTGCAGGCGGGGTAGTTCTCCGGTACACCGAAAACGCTTCGGTAGGTGCCAACCTTGGTTGGCACGCGTGGAAACAAAGCGCCGACCAAGGTCGGCCTCTACCGGGCAATGGGCCGCCGCTTACTTCCCGCGCAGCTTCTGGAACCCGGTCACCGCTGCCAGCACGATGGCACCGGCGATGATGCCGACCACCATGTTGCCCACCGCACCGATCAGCCAGCCCCACTGCCCCTCGCCGCCCAGCGCCTGCACCGCGTGGTGCAGCGCCGGCACGTTGTGCACCAGGATGCCGCCGCCGACCAGGAACATGGCGATGGTGCCGGCCACCGACAGGAACTTCATCAGCCACGGCGCCGACGCCACCAGGCCGCGACCGAAGGCGGCAATGGCGCCGCCCTTGCGCGACAGATACAGGCCAACGTCATCGAGCTTGACGATGCCCGCCACCAGTCCGTAAACGAAGATCGTCATCGCCAGCGCCACCACCGCCAGAGTGATCAGCTGGTTGGTGAACGGCGCGGTGGCGACCACGCCCAGGGTCAGCACGATGATCTCGGCCGAAAGGATGAAGTCGGTGCGGATCGCGCCCTTCACCTTGTCCTTCTCCCACGCCACCATGTCCACCTCGGCATCGGCCAGCGCCTTGCGGCGCTCGGCCAGACGCTCGGCATCGTCGTCAGCCGAATGCAGGAAGCGGTGCGCCAGCTTCTCCACGCCCTCGAAGCAGAGGAAGGCACCACCGATCATCATCAGCGGCACGATCAGCGGCACGTTCCAGCCGCGGCTGTGCAGCCAGGCTTCCAGCGCACTGATCGCCAGGGCCGCCGGCACCAGGATCACCTTGTTGACCAGCGAGCCCTTGGCCACCGCCCACACCACCGGCAGTTCGCGGTTGGCGTTCACCCCGGTCACCTGCTGCGCGTTCAGCGCCAGATCGTCGCCCAGCACGCCTGCGGTCTTCTTTGCCGCGACCTTGGTCAGCACCGAGACATCGTCGAGCAGGGAGGCGATATCGTCGAGCAGGGCAAACAGGCTGGCACCGGCCATGGGGCGTCCAAGAAAGGGAATGAGCGGATTCTGACCGATACCGGGGCAGCTGCGGAAGCGGCCGGATTCACCGCGTGCCTACCGCCCCCCGGCGACACTGCGGAATCCGGACATTGCCGGCCAGCGGCCGGCACTACCTGTATTCGTCGCATGGGAGTGTCGCTTGAGCAATCCGCCCACCGCCAATGGCAACCCTCCGCTGGTCAAAGGCATGAACCGGCGCAGCCAGATCCTGCGCCTGCTGATGCGCTACCGCCATTCGGGCGTGTTCTCGGGCATGAACCTGGACGCGGCCAGCAACCAGGCCGACGTGCCCGCCGATGGCAACCCGGAACAGTTCGTCAGCGACCTGGAAGCGCTGGGGCCGACCTTCGTCAAGCTGGGCCAGATGCTGTCCACCCGCCCGGACATGGTGCCGGTGGAATTCGCCACCGCGCTGGAGCGCATGCAGGAAAAGGTGGCCGAGATCCCGGTCGAGCGCATCCACGCCATCGTCGAGCAGGAACTGGGCGCGCCGGTGAACAAGCTGTTCGCCGCGTTCGATCCGGAGCCGCTGGGCTGTGCCTCGATCGCGCAGGTGCATCGCGCGGTGCTGCACGATGGCCGCCAGGTGGCGGTGAAAGTGCAGAAGCCCGAGGTGGCCGCACAGCTGCGTTCGGACCTGGAGGCGCTGCGCAGCTTCGCGCTGGCCGCCGACCACCTGACCCAGGTCGGCCGCCGCGTGCGCCTGCGCGACTGGCTCAACGAGTTCGCCAAGACCCTGATGCAGGAGCTGGACTACCACGCCGAGGCCGAGAACCTGGCCCGGTTCGGCCGACACCTGAAGCCGTTCCGCCGCCTGTGGATTCCGCAGCCGCTGTGGGATTACAGCAGCCAGCGCGTGCTGACCATGGAACTGGCCACCGGCGTGCGCGTGGATGCGATTCCCGATGTGCGCCGCACCGAGCAATCGATGGACCCGCTGGCGGCGGCGCTGATCCGCGGCTACCTGGACCAGATCTTCGTGCACGGCGAAATCCATGCCGATCCGCACCCGGGCAACCTGCGGGTGATGCCCGATGGACGGCTGGCGATCTTCGACCTGGGCATGGTCGCGCACATGCCGCCGCGCCTGCGCGAGCGGCTGCTGAAGATCCTGTTCGCTGCCGTCGATGGCCGCGGCGAAGAAGTGGCCGACGACCTGATCAGCATCAGCACGCGGCTGGAGGCGTTCGATGAAGAACGCTACCTGCGCGAGACCGGCCAGCTGATCGCGCGCTACGCCGCCAGCGGCAGCTTCTCCGAAGGCCGCGTGGTGCTGGACATGGTGCGCATCGCCACCGCCTGCGGCCTGCGCACGCCGCCGGAACTGAGCCTGCTGGGCAAGGCCCTGCTCAACCTGGAAACCGTGTGCCGGCTGCTTGCACCCGAGCTGGAAACCCGCCGCATCGTCGAGCGCCAGCTGCAGCACGTGATGCGCGCACGCCTGAAGAAATCGCTGTCGGCCGCCAACATCGCCAGCGAGGCGATGGAGCTGCAGCAGCTGCTGCGCGATGGACCGCGCAAGCTGTCGGACATCATGGCGCTGCTGGCCGAAAACCGCCTGCAGATGAAGGTCACCGGCCTGGAAGAATCGCGGTTGATGGAAAACCTGCAGAAGATCGCCAACCGCGTGGCGGCCGGCATCATCAGCGCCGCATTGATCATGGCCGCCGCGATGATGATGAAGATCGACACCGGCTGGCACCTGTTCGGTTACCCGCTCATCGCCCTGATCCTGTTGTTCATCGGCGTGGTGCTCGGCTTGGGCATCGTAACCAGCGCATTGCTGTTCGACCGTCGTGCGCGGGCACGGGAAGAACGTGGGCATCGCTAGCGCATCGACGAAAACTCCCGTATTCATGCGGTTTTTAATGCAATCCAACGAACCCTTTCACGCTCGTTTTACCTTCTGAGCGCGATTGCGCGCGCGTTATTTCAACAAACATTTCAGTCAGGTTCGTGCATGCACTATCGGGTCATCGGCCTGTCATGTGCATGTGCTTGTGGCAGCGCCGGTCGGATGGACACGCGTCGGTACGACGTCCATCACCACCACCCCGTCACTGCCGAAGCTGCCTATGCTCTGGATACTGCTGCTGTCGTTGTTGCTGTTGTGCTGGTTGTTCCTCGCGTCCGGCAAATGGGTGAGGTGGAAGGCCGGTGCGTTCTCGCTGTTGCTGCTCACGCTCAGCGCGTGGTGGCTGATCGACAAGCTGTCCGGTGATGGGCTCAATGCCGCCACCCTGTACCACCTGGGCGCCGACATGGAAGGCGCCGGTGTCTCCGATTTCAAGGGCTATATCGCCGGCTTCATCGTGCTGGCGCTGGTCTCGCTGCTGCCGCTGTTCGCCACGCGGGTCAAACGCTGGCGCCGGCCCGGTCACGGTGGCGCGTTGTTCGCCGGTTTCGCGGCCGTGTGGGTGGCCACGATCATGATCAGCCCGCTGGCCCGCGACGGCCAGCGCCTGTACCAGCAGCTGCGCCCGGTCGACTTCGCCCGCATCGCCCCCGAGTACCAGGTACCGACGCAGCCGCTGCAACGCCCGCGCAACATCGTCTGGATCTACGGCGAAAGCCTGGAACGCACCTACCTGGACGAGAACGTGTTCCCGGGCCTGATGCCCAACCTCAATCGCCTCGCCAGCCAGTCGCTGGACGTGCGTGGGCTGGCCTCGGCCGAGGGCAGCGGCTGGACCATCGCCGGTCTGGTCTCGTCGATGTGCGGCGTGCCGCTGACCACCTCGCAGGGCGATGAGAACAGCATGGACCGGATGGGCAGCTTCCTGCCCAAGGCGGTGTGCCTGGGCGACTACCTGAAGCAGCAGGGCTACACCAACCACTATCTGGGCGGTGCCAACGGCCAGTTCGCCGGCAAGGGCCAGTTCCTGGCCAGCCACGGTTTCGATGAAGTGCATGACCTGGCGTGGTTCAAGCAGCAGAAGAAGATCGGCCGCATCCACTACTCGGCCTGGGGCGTGCACGACGACGTGCTGCTGGACACCGCCTACCAGCGCTTCGAACAGCTCTCGCGTGCGGGCTCACCGTTCATGCTCACCACGCTGACCATGGACACCCACCACCCGGCCGGTCACCTGCCGGTGTCGTGCAAGGGCGAGCGCTACCAGAGCCAGTACGGCAACATCAACATGCTCAACGCGCTCAAGTGCAGCGACCGGCTGATCTCGCAGCTGGTGCAGCGCATCCAGGCCAGCCCGTACGGCAAGGACACGCTGATCGTGATCGCCTCCGACCACCTGGCGATGCCCAACGATCTGACCCACATCCTGACCCGGCAGAAGCGCGAGAACCTGCTGCTGTTCCTGGGGGATGGCATTGCCCCGCAGCAGCTCAGCACCGAGGCCGGCACCACCCTGGATTCGGGTGCGACCCTGCTCAGCCTGCTGGACCCGAACCTGAAGACGATGGGCTTCGGCCGTTCGCTGATCGATACCCAGCGCGCACCCAGCGCCAGCGTGGCCACCCAGCGCGATGGCGGCCGCGATTACCCGCAGTACCTGGCGTTCGCCCGTTCGCTGTGGCTGGGCGAACCGACCCGCGAACTGAAGATCGACGGCGATGACCAGGTGGTGGTCGGCCTGCAGCACGTGCAGCCGCCGGTGCTGCTGGAGTACGACAAGGACTGGAGTCTGAAGTCCGTGTACCTGGAAAACACCTCGCGCCAGTTCGATGATGCCAGTCCGGACAACACCCTGGCCTACGTCGACCGTTGCACCGCGTTCGAGGATGGCTCGGCCGACGGTGACTGGTGCGCCCTGCTGGTCAACCGTGACAATGGCATCAAGCTGTACCGCGACAACGACCTGCGTGGCGGCATTGCCGTGGATGCACCGCTGGATGCGTTCCAGGGCCCGCGCCCGAGCGTGCGCCAGGCACACATGATCACCCAGAAGGGCCGCCGTACCCGTGCCGGCCAGTACATGCTGCAGCTGGTGGCAAGCACGCGCCCGGATCGTGGTTTCTGGATCGAGGCGGTGTCCTCGCAGCGCAAGGTGGTACTGGCGCAGCAGTGGGTGCAGCCCGATGCCAACGGCAAGATCAACGTGTCGTTCGGTCTGGACCACGAAGTGGATGATCTGGAGATCCGCGCGTGGTTGAACCACGCCGAGAAGCTGGCGGTGGACACGTTCGCACTGGTGCCCTCGCGCAGCCGACCACGAGGATAGGGGTTTCTTTGCAGGGCTGCGCCCTGCGCCCGTGGTAGTGCCGGCCGCTGGCCGGCAACCTTAGAAGCAACAGCAACAGCGGGCATTCCGTGGGATGGCGGGGCGGTGTGGGGTGGCAGGACACGCCGTAAACCCGTCCATGGGGGCTCGATGGCGCCATCCGTGGCGCCAACGGTCCTGCCACCCCACACCGCCTCACCTCTGACAGATTCCTAGCATCTGGTAGATCCACGCCATGCGTGGATGAATCTCCATCGAAATCGAATATTTCGACAATTGATCGAAGAACATCCACGCATGGCGTGGATCTACGTGTCGACCAAGGTCAACACCCACCAAGAGCACGCCATGCCATTCCGACAGATCGCGGCAAATTGTCAAAGGCGGGGTGGGTCCGGTTGCGGGAGTGTCCGCGGCATGGATGCCGCGGCCAAGCCCCCAGGGATGGGTTTACGGCGCCTCCCGCAACCGGCCCCACCCCGCCATCCCACAGGAAACCAGCTTTTGCCGTTGCGGTTGCGGTTGCGGTTGCGGTTGCGGTTGCGGTTGCGGTTGCTGTTGCCTTTGCTCCGGCTCGTAGCAGGTGCAGGGCGCAGCCCTGCAAAGAACCCCCTACTCCTGCGGATCGCGGGTGATGTGGATGTCGGTCGGGGTCGACAGCGGAATGTTCCGCTCGGCCAGGATCTGCAGCAGGCTGAAGTACAGATCGCTGCGGGTGGCATACACCTGCCGCGGGCTGGCCACGTACGCGAAGCTGTTGATGGTGATCTGGCCACCGGCAATGCTGTCGATGTAGACCGTCGGTGCCGGCTGCTTCAGCACGTTGGTGTGCGCGGTATACGCATCCAGCAGCGCCTGCCGCAGGTTGCCGACATCGGTGCTGGGGGGCACCGCGAACTGGATCTGGATGCGGCCCTGGTTGTTGCCCATCGTCATGTTGCGCACGGTCTTGGTGACCAGCTCGGAGTTGGGCACGATCAGCGTCGACTTGTCGCCCACCTGGATCTCGGTCGAACGCAGGCTGATGCGGCGGATGTCGCCTTCCTGGTCGCCCAGCTTCACCCAGTCGCCGATTTTCACCGGGCGCTCGGCCAGCAGGATCAGGCCGGACACGAAGTTCTGGGTGATCACCTGCAGGCCGAAACCAATACCCACCGACAGCGCGCTGACCAGCAACGCCAGCTTGCTCAGCTGCAGGCCCATCGCGCTCAGCGCCCAGATCACCGCGATGATGATGCCCACGTAACGGGCAACGGTACTCACCGAATTGCGCGCACCCAGGTCCAGCTCGGTCTTGGGCAGGTAGGTGTCGGTCAGCCAGCGCTGTACCAGCTGGGTAACGGCCAGGCCAGCCAGCAGAACCAACACCGCCAGCACGATGCGCACCGGCTCCAGCTTGGTTCCGCCAATATCGAATCCAGAGGTGAACAGCGAAGAAAAGCGCTCCACCACCGCGCCGATGTTGCCGAACGGCGCCACCAGCGCCAGCAGTGCAAGCAGCACGACAATCGTGCGCAACGCCGCCGACAGCAGCACGCCCGCCTGTTCCAGCCGCGACACGCTCAGGCCGGTGCTGAGCAGGATGGTCTGGCCGACCTTGCTGTCGGCGTTGAGCATCCACGTGCTCAGGTCGTCGACGAACTTGAACAGCAGGGTCGCGGCCAGCACTACGATGCTGCCGCCGATCAGCTGCTGGTTCACGAACTTGGCAAAATTCAGGTAGCCCAGCAACGTGGCAATGATGGCGGCCACCACGGCGATATTGCCCGCTACCCGGGCCAGTACCAGCCAGCTGCTGCGGCGCACTGGCGTACTCACGCCAAGGCCATCGGCCTGTGCTTCCAGCTTAGCCTCGGCCTCGGCGGTCTGCCGCCGATGCAGGCGCGCCAGGGTCACCAACATGGCCATGATCAGGCCGAGGTAGGTCAGCGCAATCAAGCCGTCCAACGCCACCGTGGTGACATCGCTGGTGCGCGTGGCCTGGTCGAGGGCCACCAGCACCGTGCTCAGCCAGGCCAGCGCCGCCGCGCCCCACGCGTACTTGCGCACCTTCAGCGCGGCGGTATCGTCCAGGTTCAACAGCCGCCATGACGGGCGCTTGGGCACCAGCAGGCAGGCGCTGAGCGCTGCAATGAAGGCCGCACGGAAGGTGGCGGTCTCCAGGCCGTCGGCCACCACCTGCAGGCGCGGCGCGATCGCATCGATGGCATCCAGCGCCGCCATCAGTACCACCACGGCATAACCAGGCAGCAGCGTACCCACCAGCAGCAGCCACATGGCCAGGCCAGACCGGCGCAGGCGACCGTCAGGCGCGCGCTCGGACGCGGCGAACCTGCGTCCCAGCGCGCGCAGCCACAGCCGCAGCGGGAACATCATCACCAGCGCGGCCAGCAGGCCCAGCAACGGCGTGCCCCAGCCATGGGTGCGGATGCCGGCGACCAGCGCGTCGCGCCCCTGCTCGGCCAACGGCGCAACGCGCGCGATATCGATCGGCAGGCGCTCGGCCACCTTGCTCCACAGCGCAGGCGACAGCGGCGAGGCGACCTTCTGGCCCAGTTCTTCCGTGCGTTGTGCGGTGCGCTGCTGCTCGATGTCCGCCGCCAGCTGCTGCGCACGCACGGCACTGGCCTTGGCCTGCACCACCGAAGCGGCCAGGCCGTCGCGCTGCTTGGTGAGGGTGCGCCGTTGCGCCGCCAGCTCCGGCGGCTCAGTGGCGCCTTCTGCCGGCGTTCCCAGCTGCGCCAGCTGTTCGTTGAGTCGATCCAACTGTGGCTGCAGCGCCTTTTCCAGCGCCTCGGCGTCACGCCGTGCCTGCGAGGCATTCTCGGACAGCATCGCCAGCGTCTCGGTGGCTTCTGCATCGCCACGCTTGCGCTCCACATCCTTCAGGCTGGAATCGATATCCGCCAGCTGCTGCTTCGGCGTGGGGTCCTCATCCTGCGCAAGCACCGGCGCGGACAGCAGGAAGGCGGTGCACAGCAGCAGGACCCACCAGGCCCCCCGTGCACGGATCGATCGCAGGAAAGAAGACACGCAGCCACACCGGTTCGCGCGGACCACCGCGCCTGCGCGCGACTATACGGCAGAGGCGGTCAAGGCCGGATGGGCGCCCCCGCCAGCGTCGCGCATCAGTACTTCAGGCGCAGCTCTTCCACCGTCGGCTGCTGCAGCGCGTACCAGTCCTGGAACTCTTCCTCGGTGATCTCATCGGGCGCGTACACCGCCACCGGGTGCCAGTCGTGGTCGGTCGGCAGCGGCTGCCGCGGGCCGGCACGCAGGCTGTAGGCCACGCCCTCGTAGTCGACCAGGTCGTCGACCTGCGGCCACTGTTCGCGCGCGAACGCGGATTCACTCTTCAACAGGATCACCTGGTACATCGGCACCTCCACCTCGGTTGGATCAGGAAAACACGGCGCTGGCGGCAGGATACCGCCACGCCGGTGACAACGGGCGCTCCGCCGGGGCGACGGAACGTTCTGGACACGGCCATCGCCCCGGCTTCACCCGCCCATGGCAAGGCCATCGGCATCGTGGAGGCCCACCCCTGCCACGACCGCCGATGACCGACCACCCGCCGCTGAAGACCGTCGCTGACCTCAAGCTGCCCCGCTACCTGGGCACCTGGTACGAGATCGCGCGCCTGCCGATGCGCCACGAGCCGGAGGGCTGCACCGACGTGTCTGCGCACTACACCCTGCTCGACAACGGCAACGTCGGCGTCACCAACCGCTGCCGCATGGACGGCGAGATCGAGGAAGCCACCGGCGAGGCCTGCGCCGTCGACAACGACAGCGCGCGCCTGGAGGTGAGTTTCCTGCCCAAGGGCCTGCGCTGGTTGCCGTTCGCCAAGGGCGACTACTGGGTGATCCAGGTTGCCCCGGACTACAGCGTGTCGCTGGTCGGCAGCCCGGACCGCAAGTACCTGTGGCTGCTGGCGCGCGAGCCGCGCTTGGACGCGACCGTGCAGGACCATTATCTGGCGGCGGCCCGCCTGCAGGGCTTCGATCTGTCCGAACTGATCCAGACGCCGCATACCGGCCAGCCCACGGCCTGAGCCACGCACGGCCATGGACCTGAAGAGCGGTTACCCGTGGTGGGCGGTGCGCAACGGCCTGATCCACGCCTTCCCGCCGCTGCAGCAGAACCTGCGCTGCGACGTGCTGGTGGTCGGCGGCGGCATCACCGGTGCGCTGATCGCCGACGAGCTGTCCCAGCATGGCCACGACGTTGCAGTGATCGAACAGCGCGACATCGGCTGGGGCAGCACCGCCGCCAGCACCGCCCTGCTGCAGTACGAGATCGATACCCATCTGCTGGAACTGGCCGAGCGCTACGGGCAGGACGCCGCTGCACTGGCGTACCGGGCCTGCGCGGAGGCAATCCCGGCACTGGCCGAGGTGGCGCGCGGGGTGAAGGACGTGGATTTCCAGCGCATGGACAGCCTGTACCTGGCCAGCCGCCTTCGCGACGTGCCGCGCCTGATGGCCGAGGGCGAGGCGCGGCGCGGCATCGGCCTGGATGCCCGTTGGCTGGGCCCGGAGGCACTACGGGAACGCTTCAACGTGGACGCTGGCGGGGCCCTGCTGACCCGGCAGGCCGCGCGGGTCGATCCCTACCGCCTGACCTATGCGCTGCTGCAACGCGTGTGCCGGCGCGGCAGCAATGTGCATGACCGCACGGTGCTGCATACGCTGACACCCACCGCGCGCGGCGTGAGCGCCCTCACCGAGGGCGGCGCCACCATCCACGCCCGCCACGTGGTGCTGGCAATGGGCTATGCCAACCAGACATGGCTGCAGCAGCGGGTCGCGCGCAACCGCAGCAGCTATGCCTTCATCACCGATCCCATCGATGCGGACGTGCTGGGCAGGCTGCGCAACACGATGGTGTGGGAGAGCGCACGCCCCTACCTGTACCTGCGCGCCACCGGCGACCGCCGCCTGCTGGTGGGCGGGCTGGACGACGCCATCGATATCCCGGCCCGGCGCGACCGGCGCGTACAGCGCAAGGCCGACAAGCTGATGAAACAGCTGCTGCATTGGTTCCCGCGGCTGGACCCGGTGCCGGCCTTCTCCTGGGCCGGGACCTTCGCCGAGACGGCGGACGGCCTGCCGTTCTTCGGCCCCCACGCGCAGTGGGGCCCGCGGGTGCATTTCGCCATGGCCTACGGCGGCAACGGCATCACCTATTCGATGATCGGCGCCCAGCTGCTGCGGGCCCGGATCGAGCGGCGCAGGCATGCGCTGGAAGGGCTGTTCGGGTTCGGGCGGCTGTAGCGCGCAGCCCGGCAGCGTCCGGCTCTACCCCAATCCGGCGCCGACAGGCATCATTCAAGCAACCCCTGCTAGCGTCGGCCTGTACCGCCGCGTGTTGCGTGGCCACCTGTCCGCTGGAGCGCCGTCATGATCCGCCCCCTGACCCTGCTGCTGTGCCTGGCCCTGCCGGGAACCGTGCTGGCCCAGTCCGCCGCTGGCGCCACCGCGCCGCAGGCTGCCGGCCTGGACCTGACGCTGCCGCAGGCGCCGATGCGCTACCTCAACGACCCGGCCCTGCAGCAGGACCCGCCCGGCACCTATTACGGTGACAAGAGCGGCCCGCGCGTGCACGACGACGCCAAGATCGCCGACGTGACCGACGACAAGGTCAAGGTGTCCGGCAGCTTCACCACCGGCATCGGCTATTCGAAGAACGGCGGCAACAGCCACTACAACGCGGCCACGCTGAACCTCAGCAAGAACTACACCACCGATGAAGGCAAGACCCACGGGGTCAACCTCAACATCCACGTGAGTGAAGGCAAGGGCCCGGGCTTCTTCGGCCCGTATGGCGGCTACTACGGGCGTGGCCCGGGCTGGGATTACCCGCCGCCGTACGGCTGGTAAGCCACCCCTGTAGAGCCGAGTCCATGCCCGGTTGGTAACCGCGCGGTAGCGCCGGCCGCTGGCCGGCGACTCGCGGGGCTGGAAGCGATCATGGGTTGCCGGCCAGCGGCCGGCACTACCAGCAGGTCAATCCAGCCAGCCATCGCGCTCGCTGTGCAAGATGCGGCCGTCATAACCGCTCAGGCGCACGTCCACCTTCTGGTTGCGGGCATTGCGGGCTTCCAGCGACCAGGTCGCGCCATCGCGTTCCAGCGAATGGATCTCGCGCAGGCCATGCGCCTGTGCACGTGCCAGCACCTGCTCGGTGGTCAGCAGCGCGCGGCCGCTGTGCTCATCGAAGATCTCGCCGGTCTTCGGGTCCACGTAGACCTCGCTGAAGCGGCCATCGGCGCGGCTCACGTCGGCTTCCCACAGGCCATCATCGCGTTCGATCTCGTGGATCTGGGTATAGCCGGCCTTGCGCAGGGTCTGTTCGACCTGGGCCATGCCCAGCGGCGCGGCCTGTGCGGCCGGTGCGATGGCCAGCAGGGTAACGGTGGCGAGGGCAAGCGACTTCAACATGGGGGTTCTCCTGTTCGTGTTCGTGGCCGGACCATCCCGGCAACGCCACGATGCATGCCCCGGTTAACAGCGCCTTAGCCGTGGCTGTTAGCCGGCTGTTAGTCATCCCCGCCACACTCGCGCCTGTTCCCCTCCTTCCGTGCCCGCATGCTCGCCACCCTGCCCCTGCTGCTGGCCCTGGCCAGCGCCCCGACCGCCGCCGCGCCCGCACAGGACCCGGCGCAGCAGGTCGCGCGCCGCGCCGTGCAGCAGGGCCGCTACGTGCCGCTGGAAAGCGTGGTGCGCGATGCACTCAAGCGCTACCCGGGCCAGTTGCTGGAAGTGGAGCTGGACGACGGCGTCTACGAGGTGGAGATCCTGCGCGGCGACGGCGTAGTGGTGGAGCTGGACTATGATGCGCGCAGCGGAAAGCTGCTGAAGACGGAGCTCGACGACTGATGCGCATCCTGTTGGCCGAAGACGATGCCGCACTGGCACAGCGCCTGGTGCCCCTGCTGGAACAGGCCGGCTATGTGGTGCACGTGGTCGCCGATGGCCGCGAGGCCGAAGAGATCGGCCAGATCGAGGACCTGCAGGCCGCCATCGTCGACCTCGGCCTGCCCGGGCTGGACGGACTGAGCGTGATCGAGCGCTGGCGCGGCAACGGCCGCGACTTCCCGGTGCTGGTACTGACCGCGCGCGGGCGCTGGCACGACAAGCTGGCAGGCTTCGATGCCGGTGCCGACGATTACCTCACCAAACCGTTCCAGGCCGACGAACTGGTGCTGCGCCTGCGCGCGTTGATCCGCCGCAGCCACGGCCACGCCAGCCCTCGCCTGCACTGCGGCCCGCTGCAACTGGACGTCAATGCAGGCCGCTTCGAGCTGGATGGGCAGGCGCTGCCCCTCAGTCCGCAGGAATTCCGCCTGCTCAGTTACTTCATCCACCACAGCGGTCAGGTGATCGGCCGCGACCGGCTGGGTGAACAGGTGTTCGACGGCGGCCATGACCCGGACTCCAACGCACTGGATGTGCTGCTCGGACGGGTGCGCCGCAAGCTCGGCATCGACCTGATCCAGACCGTGCGCGGCCAGGGTTGGCGGCTGGCCGCGCCATGAACCGGCAACCGTCGCTGCGGCGGCGCCTGCTGCTGGCCGGTGGCGTCGGCCTGCTGCTGGTCTCGCTGCTGGCCAGCGCACTGCTGGGCGAGCTGTTCAAGCGCAGCGCGCGCGACCGCCTCGACCACGAACTACAGCAGGACATGCTGACCCTGCTGGCACAGGCCGAAGTGGACCCGGAAGGACAGCTGCGGCTGCGCCAGGAACCCAATGACGCGCGCTTCCAGCGTGTGTTCTCCGGTGCCTACTGGCAGATCGCCGGTGCCGATGGCCGCGTGCTGCTGCAGTCGCGCTCGCTGTGGGATGAAACCCTGCCGGCGCCGGCTGCCGGGCCGGCCACGCGCAATCTGCCCGGACCGCTGCAGCAATCCCTGCGCGCACGCGTGCAGCAGGTGCGCCTGCCGCGCGCGAGCGAACCGTTCGTGGCGGTGGTCGCCACCGATCGCAGCGCACTGGATGCGGATGTTGCCGCGTTCCGCAAACGCACCGCCATCGCCCTGGGCGTACTGGTTGCGGCGTGGCTGGCGGTGCTGGCCAGCCAGGTGCACTTCGGCCTGCGCCCACTGCATCGCCTCGGCGAGCAGCTGGAACGGGTACGCCGCGGCGACGCGCAACGCATCGACACGCAGGAACTGGGCGCGGAAGTCGCACCGCTGGGGGAAGAACTCAACGCGCTGCTGGACCACCAGCAACGCATGGTTGCGCGCGCACGCACCAGTGCACAGGATCTGGCGCATGCACTGAAGACCCCGCTGAGCGTATTGGCCACCGAAGCGGACGGCGACGGCACGCACTGGCGTGCCGCCGTGCGCGAACAGAGTGCGCGCATGCAGGCCAGTGTCGACCGTTACCTGGCTGCAGGACTGGCTGCCGACCATCGCCAGCGCACCGACGTGGCGGCCGTCGCGCAGGCGATGTGCCGGCTGATGGCACGCGTGCATGGCGAACGTGGCATCACATTCACGGCGGAAGGCATCGATCCGGCGTTGCAGTTCGCCGGTGCCAGTGCGGATCTGGAAGAAATGCTGGGCAACCTGCTGGACAACGCCGGGCGCTGGGCGAAACGGCAGGTCACTGTCGAAGCGGAAAGCAGCGAAGGGCAGCTGCGCATCGAAGTGCGCGACGACGGTCCCGGCCTGGCTGCAGATGCGCTGGAACGGGTCACCCAGCGCGGCGTGCGGCTGGATGAGCGCGAGGGCAGCAGTGGGCTGGGGTTGGCCATCGTGGGCGATATCGCCGCCAGTTATGGCGGGCACGTGGCGTTGGAGAATGCGCAGCCCGGCCTGCGCGCAACGTTGTGGTTGCCGGTGGCGTGAAGCGACCAACCTGACGGTGGGTAGTGCCGGCCGCTGGCCGGCAACCACGCGGTCATCGGGAACACCCTGCGGAAGCCGGCCAGCGGCCGGCTCTACCAAGCGCCAATCCGACCGGTCGCCGTGCCCCCGGTAGGTGTCGACCTTGGTCGACACGCACCCAGCATCAACGGTGATGCATCCACCAGCAATCAATCGCGTCCAGCACGATGTGGATCATCAAACCGATGCCGAACAACCGCGTTTTCTTCGGCACGCACAGCCCGGCATAGACCGCGATGGCCGGTGCGGTGTGCAGCGGATGAAAACCGATGCTGCAGCGGTTCGGTGCGTAGATCGGATCCGCCAACAGGTGGTCCAGATCAATGATCCAGCCCAGCAGCATCAGCAGCCACGCCGAGGCGAAGCGCTTGCGCCAGAACAGCCATGCCAGCAGCGCTGGCACGGCGGCATGCAGGAACAGGTGGAAGATCGCGCGCGCGCTCATCGGCAACGGTGGCGCCGGGCAGGCCCGGCACCGTCCATCAGACCAGCGGTTCGTCGGACAGGTAGGTGTAACCGGTCAGGCCGGCTTCCAGCGCCTCCGACAGCTCCTGCGCGCGTTCCGGCGACAGCTGCGCCTCGGCCACGCGCTGCGCATAGGTCGCACGCAGTTCGTCCAGGCGGTAACCCACGTAATCCAGCATCACATCGGTGGTGTCGCCACGGCGCTGCTGGGTAATGGCATAGCCATCGGCATCGGCCAGCACTTCCACCGCGTCGGTATCGCCGAACAGGTTGTGGATGTCGCCCAGGATCTCCTGGTAGGCGCCGACCATGAAGAAGCCGATGCGGTAGCTCTCGCCCGGCTTCATCTTGTGCAGCGGCAGCGAGCTGTCCAGGCTCTCGTTCTCGACATAGGTTTCCACCATGCCGTCCGAGTCGCAGGTCATGTCGGCGATGATGCCGCGGCGGTCCGGGGTTTCGTCCAGGCGCTCGATCGGCACGATCGGGAACACCTGGTCGATCGCCCACACGTCCGGGATCGATTCGAACACGCTGAAGTTGACGAAATACTTGTCGACCAGGCGCTCGTTCAGTTCGTCCAGCACCGGGCGATGGCTCTTCTCGTCATAGCTCAGGCGCGCACGCACGCCGTGGGCGATGGCGTAGAACAGATCGTCGATGCGCGCACGCTGCGGCAGGTCGATCTGGCCCAGCGCATAGCTGGCCAGACCTTCGGCGTGGAAGTGCTGTGCCTCCTGGAACAGCTCCACCGCCGGGCGCACGTCCAGCTCGTCGTGGATCTCGCGCAGGTGGCGGATCGCCGCCGGCTCGTCGTCGTGCTGGTCCGGCACGCGGCCTTCCTGCGCTTCTTCCACTTCCGACACATTGGCGATCAGCACCGCGTGGTGCGCGGTCATCGCGCGGCCGCACTCGGTGACGATGCGCGGCGGGGTCAGGCCGAATTCTTCGCAGGCATTGGCCAGCGGCTGCACGATGTTGCTGGCGTAGGAATGCAGGCCGTAGTTGATCGAGCAGAAGCTGCGCGAACGGGTGCCTTCATAGTCCACGCCCAGGCCGCCGCCCACATCGACGTGGGTGATCTTCGCGCCCAGGCGCGACAGCTCCACGAAGTAGCGGGTGGCTTCGCGCATGCCGTTGGCGATGTCGCGCACGTTGGAGATCTGCGAACCCATGTGGAAGTGCAGCAGGTTCAGGCAGTCGGCGTACTCGGTGTCACGCAGCGACTTCCACAGGTCCAGCAGCTGGCGCGGGGACAGGCCGAACTTGGCCTTGTCGCCACCGCTGTTCTGCCACTTGCCGGCGCCCAGCGAGGCCAGGCGCATGCGCACGCCCAGGCCCGGCTTCACGTCCAGCGCCTTGGACTCTTCCAGCACCAGCTTCAGCTCGGACGGCTTCTCGATGACGATGAAGGTCTGCAGGCCCAGCTTGCGGCCGATCAGGGCCAGGCGGATGTACTCGCGGTCCTTGTAGCCGTTGCAGACGATCAGGCCACCCGGGCGCGACAGCGCCAGCACGGCCATCAGCTCGGGCTTGCTGCCCGCTTCCAGGCCGAAGCCCTCGCCGTGGTGGCTGGCCAGGGTGCCGGCCACGCCGCGGGTCTGGTTGACCTTGATCGGATACACGGCGGTGTAGCCGCCGCTGTACTCCCAGTCCTGCTGGGCCTGGCCGAAGGCCGCCTGCAGCTTGCCCAGGCGCTGGCCGAGGATGTCCGGGAAGCGCACCAGCAGCGGCAGCTTGGCGCCGGCCGCACGGGCGGCGTCCACCACCTTGGGCAGCGACACCACCGGGCCGTCCGCCCCGGTCGGTCTCACCACCATGTGCCCGGCCTGATCCACGTCGAAGTAACCGTCCGCCCAATGCGGGATCGAGTAGGTCTTGCGGGCTTGGTCGAGGGACCAATCGGTCATTTCAGTCGGCCTTGTTGGCAATAAAAGGGGGGGCATGATAACGCCTATATGCCCACAGGTTCGTTATCATGCGCGCCCGCGCCCGTGACAGGTTTCAACCTGAACGGGCCGATCCGTCCGGATGTGGCATCTGTGCCACGCGGCCCCGCCCGCCAGCCCGGCTTCACCCCTCCGAACAGGACTGTTTTCAATGACTGACAGCAACAACTGGTACATCGAACACTTCGAGCGCACCGGCTCGGCCATCGGCTACCGCATCACCGGCAAGCTGGACGAGGTGCAGTCGCCGTTCCAGAAGATCGAGATCTTCCAGACCACCGACTGGGGCAACCTGATGACCATCGACGGGGCCATCATGCTGACCAGCAAGGACAACTTCTTCTACCACGAGATGATCAGCCACCCGGTGCTGTTCACCCACGCCGCGCCCAAGCGCGTGGTGATCATCGGTGGCGGCGACTGCGGCACCCTGCGCGAAGTGCTCAAGCACAAGGGCGTGGAGAGCGTGACCCAGTGCGATATCGACGAGCAGGTCACCGTGATGGCGCGCAAGCACTTCCCGGAACTGTGCGATTCCAACGATGACGCCCGCGCCGAGCTGCTGTTCGACGACGGCGTGGCCTACATGGCCAACTGCCCGGCCGGCAGCGTGGACGTAGTGATCGTGGACTCGACCGACCCGGTCGGCCCGGGCGAAGGCCTGTTCAACAAGGCCTTCTACGAGAGCTGCTTCAAGGCCCTGAAGGACGACGGCATTCTGGTGCAGCAGTCCGAATCGCCGCTGATGCAGCTGGACCTGATCAACGAAATGCGCACCGAGATGGGCAAGGCCGGCTTCGGCTCGTTCAAGACCCTGCCGTTCCCGCAGCCGTGCTACCCCACCGGCTGGTGGAGCGTGACCATGGCACGCAAGGGCGACAGCAGCTTCGACTTCCGCCAGGCCGACTCGGCCGCCAAGACCTTCAACACCCTGTACTACACCGCCGCGCTGCACACCGGCGTGCTGGTGACCCCGCCGTTCGTGCAGGCGGCACTGAAGGGTTGATCCAACAAAAAACCCGCGCTGGCAACAGCGCGGGTTTTTTCATGTTCCGGTAGTGCCGGCCGCTGGCCGGCGACCGCATGTAACGATCAAAGCGCCCAGATACCGGCGATCACCGCCACCACCAGGCCCCACTTGATCAGCTGGTAGGCCACCACGCTGCGCTCGCGCAGTGCCTTGGCCTTCAGGCGCACCTTGTAGACACTGCCGAACGCCTTGTTGACGCCACCGGTCGGGTCACCCGGCAGGTTCGGCGAGGCACCACCGGCCAGCAGCGTGGCCGCCACCGCGCGGTTGAACAGACCCGGCAGGCCGAAGCGCAGCGGGCGGGCGATGTCACAGAACAGGATCACGCGGTCATCCGGCGTCTCGTTGTGCGCGTGGTGGATGTAGGTCTCGTCGAACATCATCCACTCGCCGTCGCGCCAGCTCTTCTTGATGCCGTCCACTTCGATGTAGCAGCCGTCATTGTTGGGCGTGGCCAGGCCCAGGTGCAGGCGCAGCGAACCGGCGAAGGGGTCGCGGTGCGGGCGCAGTTCGCTGCCCGACGGCAGCTGCGCGAACATCGCCGCGCGCACATCCGGCAGCGACTCCAGCAGCGCCGTGGTCTTCGGGCACATCGCCTTCGCCGACGGGTGCGACGGGCCGTACCACTTCAGATAGAAGCGCTTCCAGCCACGGCGGAAGAACGAATTGAAGCCGGCATCGTTGAACGTGCTGGAGGCGGCGATCTTCTGCGCATCGCGCAGCGCCAGCGCCTCGTCGCGGATCATCTGCCAGTTCTGGCGCAGCGGCTCCAGCTGCGGGAACTCCTTCGCCGGGTCCAGGAACGGCGTGGTCGGCACCTTCGAGAACATGTACATGACCACGTTGATCGGGGCCATGAAACTGGAGTGGTCCAGCAGCTGGCGCGACCAGCGCGCGCGGACCTTGCCACGGAAGTGGATGTACAGCACGCAGGCCACGAACAGCGCTGCAATGACGATTTTGATGATCAAAGCACTTTCCTCCAGCCGCGGCCGGAACGGGAAACGGGGCGATGCACGGCCAGGCGGCCAGCACCGGTTGGGAACGCGGCAGGGGACGGGGACGTGCCGGAGGGGGGCGGCCGCCGATGTCGCGGGTTAACGGCTTATGGTCGGCAGGGCGTGCGCCGGGGTCAAGCCGGACGTGCGTCGCGTTCAGCGCGGCGCCGATGAATGCGCCGGAAGCGCGCCCAACCCATTGATTCGACAAGGCAAGCCTTATAAGTGAGACGGAATTGTCCGATTCTGCGTGACGAACTGTTCCAGCCACGACCCCGACATTTCTCCGACAAATCGTGGAATAGCGAACTGGCGAGTACTAAAATTAACGAAAACTTAGTAACTCCCTGTAACACCGGTTCGCTTGACGCTTTGCGCCACCCACCGGGTCGTCCGAGACCCCGACATGTATCTTCCTGCTCTCCCCCCTCCTCCTGCGGCAATGACGCCGCCTCCCCGCTGCTGCTCAAGCGCGGCGAGCGTTTCCTGGCCCCCGACGTCTACCGCACCTGCCTGGACGGGCGCGAGGCGGTCATCAAGGACTACTCCCGCTACCGCGGCACCCCCGTTTCGCTGATCGCGCGGCTGATGGTGCGCCGCGAGGCCCGCATGCTGCAGCGCCTCGGCGGCTGGAAGCATGCCCCCGCGCTGCTCGGCACTCTGGGCGGCCTGGCGCTGGGCATGGAGTTCATCCCCGGCCAGACCCTCAGCACCGCGCAGGCCGTCGGCAATGACGTGTTCGAGCAGCTGCAGCACGCGCTCAGCCGCCTGCATGCCGCCGGCATCACCCACAACGACCTGCATGGCACCAACGTGGTGGTCAGTGGCGGCGTGCCGGTGCTGCTGGATTTCACCTCCGCCTAGCGCGTACCCCGCTGGCTGCGCCGCGGCCCGCTGAGCCGGCAGATGCGCCGCAGCGACATGAAGAACCTGCTGAAGATCCGCCAGCGCGTGACCGGCCAGGCGCCGAGTGCCGCGCAGGCCGCACTGGTGGCCGACCCGGGTTGGGTCGCCGCCGTGCGCCAGGGCTGGAAGCGGTTCTATAAGTGGGCCAAGCGCCGGTAACTGCTTTTGTAGAGTCGAGCCATGCTCGACTGCTCTTCCAGCATCGCGCGAAACGCAGTCGAGCATGGCTCGACTCTACAGAAACCGGATTACAACGCGTCCGCGTCCAGTTCCCCGGTACGAATACGCACCACACTGCCCAGGTCGTACACGAACACCTTGCCGTCGCCAATCTTACCAGTGCCGGCGGCCTTCACGATGGCCTCAACCACCGCCTCCACCTGGTCATCGGTCACCGCCACTTCCAGCTTCACCTTCGGCAGGAAATCGACCACATACTCCGCGCCGCGGTACAGCTCGGTATGGCCCTTCTGGCGACCAAAGCCCTTCACTTCCGTCACCGTGATCCCGGTGACCCCACGCTCGGCCAGCGCTTCGCGCACGTCGTCGAGCTTGAACGGCTTGATCACCGCCATGACCATCTTCATCGTCTATCTCCTGTCTTCCGGCGTGGAGGATAGCGCCTGAACGCGGCCCGTGCGAAGCCGCTGCCGCCTGTCCGGGCGATGGGTGCCAGCAGTATCCTTGTGCCCGATCGGCCTGCCCGCGCCGGATGCACGGGCCCACCCCCACGGAGCACCCCATGATCGACCTGAACCAAATCGATGACCTCGCCCGTCGCCTCAGCGACCTGGTGCCGCCGGGTCTGCGCGAATCGCGCGAGGAACTGCAGGCCACCTTCAAGAGCGCGCTGCAGGCCGGCCTGGCCAAGCTCGACCTGGTCACCCGCGAGGAGTTCGAAGTGCAGCGCGCCGTGCTGCTGAAGACCCGCCAGAAGCTGGACGCGCTGGAAACCGCCGTGCGCGAGCTGGAAGGGCGCGGCGCCGCAGAATGAAAAAAGGAGGCGCACCGCGCCTCCCGTTTACAGATTATTTCCCGGATGGGGCCTTGCAGCAAGGCCCACCGGGCGCCCTAGACTCGCCGGCCTGTCGATCCGGCAGGACACGCAGGGGCAGTGCCGATGGCGCAGGACACCGAATGGACACCCGTTTCGCATGACACCTGCCACCAGGTCGCCGGGCCGTTCTATCACGGCACCCGCGCTGACCTCGCGGTGAGCGAACTGCTGAGCGCGGGCTTTCGCTCCAACTATCGCGACAGCGTGGTGATGAACCACATCTACTTCACCACGATTGCCAAGGGCGCTGGGTTGGCTGCGGAGATGGCCCGGGGTGAGGGGCGACCGCGCGTGTATGTGGTGGAGCCCACCGGGCCGTTCGAGGACGATCCGAACGTAACCAACAAGAAGTTTCCCGGCAACCCGACGCGGTCGTATCGGAGTGCGCAGCCGTTGCGGGTTGTTGGGGAGATTGTGGAGTGGGAGCTCTACGACGCGGAGTTCGTTCGGCAGTTGAGGGCGTTTGTTGCTTCGGGGAGTGGGGAGATCATCAATTGATGACCTGTTGGCGTTGGGCGTTGCGCAATGCCGCGCTGACCAAGGGCGAGCAGCGCGCGGGGCGAAAGCGAGACACCACCGTTGCTGCTACCCATGAAAAGACCGCAGAACAGATCAGGCCGGAAGCGTGCCAGAGACTGCCATACGGCGAGATCGCCGGTGAGCTGATCGAGGATTTCGAAGATCTGAGCGTCCAGATCTTCAGGCTCACGACGCTCCGCATCAAGTTGCCAGCTGCCAGTCCTGGCGATACGCACGGTGCCTGATTGGTTGCCTCTGAGTTCCTGGCCTTTGTGATGCGAAGCGGTCGGGGTCGCTCCGAGCAAGGCACTGACTTCTTCGGGCAGGAGGTCGTCCCCGAAGAATCGGAGGGTTACCAGGGAATGATCGAATGCTGCCATTGGAGTCCAGTTGTTCTTTTCGAAATCTCTTCCAATCTATATGTCTCATCGACGTCAGGTCAGCTATCGGCCAGAAGCAGACATGCCTGCGCAGGCCAGCGGCGCGTTGCAGGCGCTGCTAGCGCACTCCGTGCTGCTCGGTATGCCGTGCAATCAGCTCCGCTCCAGCGGTCTGGGTCTGGCGGTTACCAGCAAGGCAGCCATGGCCAGCGCCAGTGGGACGAACGAAGACCACAGGACAACATGCCAGCCATGGCGCGCGAGGATCCATCCCGAGAGGAACGAGCCGACCGCCATCACCGCAAAGATCAGGAAATCGTTGAATGCCTGGACACGCCGCTTGTCCACGTTTCCATGGCATTCCAACACCAGCGCCGACGCGCCCAGAAATCCGAAATTCCAGCCCAGCCCCAGCAGGATGAGGCTGAGGGAGAAGTCGAAGACTTCCATTCCATGCAAGCCAGCAACAGCGGCGGCGCCCGTCAGTACGAGGCCGGCAGCCGCAACGCGCTTCGCACCCACGCGCGCGATCAGCTTGCCGGTAAAGAAACTTGGCAGGTACATCGCGATGACATGCCATTGCAGGCTCAGGTTGGACGACTCCTGCGCGTGGCCGTGCATGTGCATGGCCAGCGGAGCCGCTGTCATCATGAAATTCATCAGCATGTACGACACCGCGCCACAGATCACCGCAGCGATGAAACGCGGGTCGAGCAGGACGGAGGACAGTGGTTCGCGGGACGTGCCGATTGCCGGCGCGACATGCGGCAGCCGCACACCGGCCAGCAGGCCGGCCGATACTGCGGCGACCAAGCCTTGGAACAGGAACGTCGCTGCGAACAGATGACCAGGCCAGAGATGCATGGTGAGTGACACCAATTGCGGCCCCACCACCCCAGAGGCGACGCCGCCCGCCATTACCATGGAAAGCGCTCGCGCCCGCTTCTGTGCCGGTGCGCCATCAGCGGCGGCAAAGCGGAACGACAGCACGACGGCTGCATACGCCCCGCCCAGGAATGTAGCCGCACACAGCAGCCAGAAGCTGGAGGCCAGCACCGCAAACATGGACAGGACACCGGCGGCGACGCCGGCGGCAGTGCCTGCGAAGAACGCCGTGCGGCGGCCATGATGCTCGGCGATCCAGCCTGCCGGCAATTTGCAGAGCGCCATGCCGACCACGAAGACTGAAATGGGCAGCGTCGCCAGCGTCTGCGAGGGGGCCAGATCACTGCCGACCACGGCGCCCGTCGCGTAGATCACTACGGAGTTCGCACCGGCGAGCGCCTGCGCCAGGGCCAAGCGCCATACATTACTGCGGTGCTGGACCGGTGACAGCAGCTCAGTATCGCTCTCCATCGTTTCCTGGCTCACTTATTCGACTCCCGCGTCGACGCCTGCTCATCGGGCACCAGCACGATGCGGAACGTTGCATCGCCGGACATCAGTCGTTCCAGCCCTTGCTGCGCTTGGGACAGAGGAAGGCATTCGATCCAGGGCATGGCATCGGTCAGCTCGCTGAATCGCAACGCCCGCTCGCTGTCATCGGGTGATCCGGTAATCGAGCCCTGGATGGTCCGCTCGCCCCCAACCAAGTAGCCACTTGCAATGGACAACGGGGTCTTGCCGACCCCGAGCACCACCAGGGTGCCGCCCGCGGCCAGCCCAGGCAGCAGCAGCTGCACAGCCTCGGCGTCACCGACAGAGGTGATGATGGCCTGCGCCCCGCCCAGGCGCTGCAGCTCTACGGCCGCATCTGCATGGTTCGTGTCCAGATAGTGGTGCGCACCCAGCTCGATGGCCCCAGCGGCAATGTCATTTCCCCGTCCCACGGCAATGACCCGAAACCCCATGCGGCGAGCGTACTGGATGGCCATGTGGCCCAAGCCACCCACACCGTGGATCACAACGGTGTCGCCGGGCGCTGCGCAACAGCGCCGCAGGGCGTTGAACGTCGCCAGGCCGGCGCACAGGATGGGCGCTGCAGCCGTGGACTCCATTTCATCAGGGATGGAAACCAGGCCGGTCGACGTTGCAAGCATCAGCTCGGCGTAGCCACCATCTTGGGAAACGCCGAGCACTTTCTGATCCGTGCACAGTGCGAATCGGCCCTGTCGGCAGTAGGCGCAAGCGTTGCAATGCCCGCCCAGGCGGCCCACGCCTACGCGTTGCCCTACTTGCCAACGTGCCGGGACGTTAATGCCGCGATCGATGATCCTGCCGATCACTTCATGGCCGGGCACCCGACGCTGGTGTGATGCGCCGGGTCGAGCGATGTCAGAGACATCCGCGCCGCACATACCGCACGCCTCGACCTGCAACAGCACCTGATCGTCTGCTGGCGTGGGACGCGGGCGCCGAGACCACCGGAGCAGCCCCGGACCCGCCGATTCCATGGCGCCGTAGTCAGTGGATTGCGTCATGGCTGTACTCGGAAATGGGTCAAAGAGAGGAATGCCTGCACGGCACGGGTAGACGCCTCGATCGCACCCGCCAGATAACCGGGGTTGAACGGAGACCATTCACTGCCGGCCCCGAACAATCGCCCCACCCAAGGCGTGCCTCCGGGTGATAAGCCGGGAATGCAGCCATGCCCGGCGGTCTGGGCGGCGCAGGCTGGCGTAGCGGTGAAAGGCTCGGCGCTCCAGTCTTGGACAGCGTCGGCGAGCGGCTCGCGTGCAGCATCGCCAAACAGACGCGCAAGCTGGCTTCTGCAGCGATGCTTCAGCTCCTCGGCCGGGATACGCGCCCTTTCAGCAGCAGGCAGTGCAAAGAAGCCGAAGAGTGCTGCTTGGCCGTCCGAAGACGCATCATGGATCTCTCCCAGCGGGCCAACCAGGCTGCGTGCCTCGCCTGAAAGGCCGCGATTCCGCCAGAAATTGCTGGGATACACCGCGAGGTACTTGGCGTGTGCAGCCATATGCGTACCGGTGGACTGCCACGCGTGGTGAGCATCGGCGGGAAGCGGAGGATCGAATGTCAGTGTGGCCACCGCCAAGCGCGGAGGTAGTGCCAGTAGAACACCTCGCGCATGCCACGTGACCGGCACGCCGTTCCTGATTGCGGAGACAATAACCCCATCGGCTTCGGCACGGATCTGAACGACACACGTGCCCAGGTGAACCCTCTCCGTCTGGACGGCCGAACCGACAGCGTGAAGCAACTGCCCCATGCCGCCTACGATGCGGAACGATGGCGGCATCGCGGCCATGCCGGCGAAGCGCGCAGTCGGTTCGTGGACGGCACGCTCGAACAGCATGTCACCGTCCTCTTCCTGCGGGACGACGGGCAGCCCAAGCTGTTGTACCAACAGCGCCAGTTCACGCTGGAACCCGGGCCATAGCCAGGTCGCGCCAAGGTCAAAGCCCCCGTTCCCGCTTACGCACCCCGGCAGAGCAGGCTCAAACGCATGGATGCGCCCACCGATGCGCGGGCGGCCTTCCAGCACGGCATAGTCAGTGACGCCTGCCGCTTCCAGCAGTCGAGCGGCATGCAGGCCCGCAAGACCAGCGCCGACGATGATCACGTTCACGGTGGTCATGAGAGTGCCTCTGCAGCCGTAAGGTGCGGACGCTCCACCACTGTCCCCTGTTTGACGTAGACAGTGACGCCATGAGCTCCCGCCACCATCGACGCGAGGCAGCGGCTGGCATCCGGTCCACCTGCCCGCAACCATGTTCCAGCCGCAATGGTTTGGGTCCGGCTACCGACGGCGAGCTGCAGCTCGCCGTCCAAGACCAGGATCTCAGCGGGCGCCTGCATCTGAGGAAACAGCGGCCGGCTGGGCTCCACCTGCTCGATACGAACGCGCTCTTCCGGGCTCTCGAATACCCTGCACAACCGACGATCGGTAAGGTGTTCCCACACCTGGGCGGCATTCGTGTCCAGCCTCAGGGTCGCCTCCTCGTTCGCACTCATCTGCCGCAGCTTGACCAGTATCAAGCATCCATCCCGGCTGGCCGGTGCATGCCGTGAACCGGGAGGGTTGCGCAGGTAGGTGCCCGCCGGGCAATCGCCAAGCTCATCGGAGAAGACGCCTTCCAATACAAGAATTTCCTCGCCGCCCGGATGAACGTGCGGCGGAAATGTCGAACCAGGATCGTATCGCACCAGGCTTGTTGCCCTGGCCTTCTCTGCACCAATGCGATCAAGCATGACGCGCTGCACCCCGGCCTGTGGCGAGTCAACCCAGATGTAATCATCGGGAGTCACTAACACGATGGAATTGAAGTCGGCGTTGATCAGCATGGCTTGGGTCAGGCAAGGGTTGGCGGAATCGGGGCAACAGCACGGCCCCAGGAGGTTTCCCGGGGCCGTAATTCAGCGTTTTTTTGTCAGACAGCGCTGTAGATACGCACGTCCGGATCTGCGGACAGCAGCGGACCAAGTTCACGTACTACATCGTTCTGGAACATTGCGCTTGCCAGGTAGGCTTTTGCGCCGTGCTCGCTGTCGAAGCCATGCAGCACCTGAACGTCTTCCTTGCGTACAAGGAGGTCTTTGGACTTTGCGCCGGGGATAGTGGACAGGAACGGGCCTTTGTACTTGGTGTACACCTCCGCAGCTGCTCCGCGGTTGGATTCAGCAATGGCGAGGGTAATTTGCAGATAGACCATGGCGGTTCTCCTGGGGAATGGGCCGCTTCAGCCCGCGAGCAATTGGTCGCGCGCCTCGAGAACGCGCGCCGAATAGGTCAGTGCGGCGCCCGCGTTGAGGGCGATAGCCACGCCAAGCGCCTCACTGATTTCTTCAAGCGATGCACCATGGTCTACGGCTTTCTCGGTGTGCACCGTGATGCAACCGTCGCAGCGGGTGGTTACAGCCACTGCCAGGGCGATCAACTCATGGATCTTCGGTTCAAGATGGCCGCTCTTTGTCGCAGCGCCATCGATCGTTCCCAGACCACGCAGTACATCCGGGTTGACCTTGCCAAACTCCCCGACCTTCTCAATCAAGGACTCACGATAGTTGTTCCAGTCATTCATCATGTCTAAGCACTCTTACGGTTGGATCCCGCCAGGCCCGCTGCATCGCAATGGGCCTGGCAAGGTTCAAGGTGAGATCAGTTGCGGCCAGCCATCACGCCGCCGTCCACGTCCCAGATGGCACCGGTAACCCACGCGGCCTTCTCGGACAGCAGGAACGCGACAACTTCGGCGACATCCTGCGGCGTACCAACACGACCGATCGGGTGGAAGCTGTTGAAACCCTGCAGAGCACTGTGGACCTGATCCTTGGGAATGAAGCCTTCGTAGATCGGGGTCTGAACCACGGCGGGCGACACCGCATTAACGCGGATCTTCTGGGGAGCCAGCTCCATGGCCAGGTGCTGGGTCAACGAGTGCAAGCCAGCCTTCGCCATCGAATAGGCCGAGGACGGCGTCGCGGCGATCGCCTGGCGAGCCCACATTGAGCCGATGTTGACGATCGAGCCGGCGACATTGTTCGCGATCATGTTGGCCGCAACCTTCTGCGTGATGAAGAAGAAGGCCTTGTTCAACTGCATGTACTGGTCATAGTCTGCATCGGTGTGCTCCAGGAACGGCTTGGGGAAGAACACACCCGCCGCGTTCACCAGCAGATCCACATCGGAATGGGAATTCTCGATGTCCGCGATGAGGCCCTTGAGCCCGCCTTCGGACGTCAGATCGGCGGTGAGGGCGCTTACTGCACCGAACGCAGACAGCTCTGCGCGCGCTTCCTCAGTCTTATCGGCACGGTGGCCCACGATGACCGCACGACCGCCGCCTTCCAGCACCTTACGTGCAGTTTCCTTGCCCATACCGCTGGTGCCACCGACGACCAGGACCTTGTTGCCTTCGAAGATATTTTTCATGTGAGTTTCCAATGTAAGTAGGTGCGCGGCAAATGCCTCGCGTCAGGGGTTCAACGGATGTCCAGAGCAACCAGGAAACGGGAGACCATGTTGTAGGCCGCGACGGTCGCCACCGCCTCCACGGCCTGGCGCTCCCCCACGGTCTGCTTGAGCGCTTCAATCACCGTGGCTTCCACCACCACGCCTCGCGTCGACTGGTCGGTGAGCTCAATCAGGAGTCTCTCTAGCGAGGAAAACTCTGCGTCTGGCTCAGGCTGCTGGAGTGCAGCGGCCTTCGCTTCCGTGCCGCCTGCCTGCAGGTAAACCGGGTAGTGGACATCCCACTCGAACGACGCGCCGTTCAGGACCGCGACGCGGAGCATGATCAGCTCGAGGTATTCCAACGTGAGTTCAAACTCGGCACGCACGCGGCGCATCAGGCCGTTCCAGCCCTCGGCCAGAGGGGCGCTGCGCAGCAGCAGGCGATCGATGCCGATCAGCTGGCCGTCCGGGCGGCGCGCCTGGATGTCGGCCAGCAGGCTCGCGGGAACTGGGTCTCCGTCCTGCCAAGAGGTAATGCGCGGGCTGTTCATGGGGCGGTTCACTGCCGTGGGTTGCGGGAAGATGGGCAGGATCTTCCGCTCGCGTCCCGCCGCCCTCAAATGGTTTATTCTTTGGAAGACGCAAAGAAAAACTATCCCGCGATGAAAACCCACCTGAATTTCACCGCGTTACGGGCAGTCGAAGCTGCTGCTCGGCATCAGAGCTTCAGTGGCGCAGCCGCGGAGCTGCACGTAACCCCAGCCGCGATAGGCCAGCTTGTGCGGAGCCTGGAAGAGTCCCTCTCCGTCGAGCTGTTCGTGCGGGAGCGCAGCGGCAGCCGTCGACTGACCCCCACCGATGCGGCAGAGCGCGCGTTGCCAGATATCCGCGCAGGCTTGGACCGGCTTACGCGCGGGCTGTCGCGCCTGCAGGAAAGTGCCAGAGGCGGCTTGCTGACCGTGACCACCAGCCCTGCGTTCGCGTCGAAGTGGCTGTTGCCCCGACTGGAGCGCTTCCAGGCCGCATGTCCTGAAACCGACGTCCGTCTCCACACCGGTCTCAACCTGGTGGATTTCGAACAGGACGCCATCGACATCGGCGTCCGCTATGGCAAGGGACAGTGGCCTGGGCTGACCGCTGACAAGCTCATGGATGAGGAGATCTTCCCGGTCTGCTCAGCAGGCTGGCTTGAGGCGCACGGGCCCCTGCTGCAGCCAGCGCAGCTTGCTGGCCTGCCACTGATTCATGATCTGTCAGTCGACAGCAGAACCGGTTTCATGACGTGGAGTGAATGGCTGCACCGTGCCGCTGCGGACAACGTGGATGCCATGCGCGGCATGCAGGTTAATAGCTCCGCAGCAGTACTACAGGCAGCGGTGGAAGGAAGGGGTATCGCATTGGCGCGTAGCGTCATGGCGCGCGAGGATGTCGCCAGCGGCCGCCTCGTCAGGCTGTTTCCGGAGATTTCTGTTGCCGCGACGCTTGCCTACTACATCGTCTATCGCCCTGAGTGTGCATCGCTTCCCAAGGTCATGACGTTCCGGCACTGGTTGCACTCCGAGGCCCAGGCTTCAGCTTTGGACCAGTAGGTGTCAGTGGCCCAGTAGATGTCCGCTTCCGGCCAGGAGCGGACATCAATCGCAAGAGCAGGAGCCTTCCAGATCGAGGAACACCGGCGCGAGAGCATGGCCCCCGCCAGGCCAGCTGGATGCGCGATCCTCAAGCTTGCCCCTTGCCGCGCTACTGCAAGATGATTACCGGCTAGCGGCCCCGGTCTCTGGAGCAGCTCCATGCCGAAACCAGGCATCTCCTCCAGCGATTCGTCACTCCCGCCTTTCCGCCTGGATATGGATAGACGAAACACTGGAAGCCAAGGAATGATTGGACCAAGCATCCAGCTCTTCTGCAATTGAGCCACTCAAGAGCCATCCGCGGCCGGTGGATTGAGCCGAAGCCAGGGCAAGAACCACAAATTCAGGCCACGATTGTGCGGCATGACGAGAGCGAGCACTCACCATGAAGCCGCCCTTGTGATATGGCTCGGCGTGGAGGTTGCTGACTTCAAGACCAGCTTGCTCAAAGATCCGCGCCGCCACCTTGAGAGCGGCCTGCTGCGATGTGCAATTGGTGAACAAGCGCCAGTACAACTCCATGAGTCTACTATCTTCCTGAAGGCCCTCTGGGCGCGGTTGCGCTACTTATAGCAGAAGACGCGCACGACCTTTCCCCTCTTTGCCACCCGAGGTGCCAGCCTCAAGGAACAGATAGTGGAAAAGCGCCCACGGCTTGAACAGTAAGAACCCTGGCATGAGCCCCGAGAAGATCACCTTGAGCTGGATCGAGAAGTCCGTGATCGGTCCTCTATGCTCCTGTCGCGCGCCCCATCAATGCGCCGGCTGCGCCTTCAGCGCGCTTGAACCCCTGCGCAGCAGATACAGCGCAACCACGAATGGCCACAACGAGTTGATCGACGAGAACAGGCGCTGTGTCAGCCCCCTGAACCCCTCCGGATCCGCTCCCACCACGTTCAACCAGAGATAGACAATCCCCGCGACGCTCACCGCAGCAGTCACGGCGTACGCCCTTCGGTTGGCAGACCACGCACTCAGTTCGATGTGCGACATCGCCGGTGCAATGATGTTTGCGATACCGATGGTGTAGAAGCCGTGCATCGGATGGCCCATGGGCCAGAGCCCGTTGGTCAGCATGGAGATGCCAAAGACCAACCAGCAGATTGCACCTACGGCAATCCGGCGGCCGGACTCCCGCCATACCCCGATGGAGAACGCCACGAAGCCGACACCGGAGCCGATGGCGGCGATCCTGCCGCAGATGCTTGCGAGCGTCGGCGCCTGCAGCAGCTCGCTGGCGTGCTGTGCAAGCGGGTTGTAGCCCGGCGCGAACACGGCGGCAACGCTGGTCCAGAACAGGAACCACGGAAGCGGGACCAGACCCGCGCAGAGAAGCAGTCGGCTGCGGCGTGACACGTACGGTGGTCCTTGTTTGGCCTGCGCCAGTGGGTGGAATCCAGACGAACGCTGCAGAACCTTCCTACTGCGGGCAGGACGATCGTGAGTGACTACAGCAGTAGTCAGATTGCGCGCGGCACTCGGTAGGTTCAATAGGCAAGAAGTCATTTAAGCCATCCAGCGGGTGTCGCAGCGGTTCGGTTACATGAGCGATCACACATGTCCGATGGGTGAGTGCTGTCGCATTTGCCGCGCCTTACATCTCTGACGGAAGGTTCTGTCGACTCCGTTCCAGAAGTGCCGTTCCGCCTAGCACACCAAGGCTCTCGCCCCTTTCCACGCTATGCGACAATGCCGAAAACGTCTCGGGTTTTGGCGGCATTGACCCCTACCCGTTGGCATTCCGAACAACAGCAGGTAATCGTTACTGCGCCACCGTGCATCGGTGGTCGGGACTCGAAAGCCCGTTTTGTTGGGAAGTAGTTTGCGCTTGCCAGCCGGCACCACCGCGCGTGGTGCCGGCTGGCAATCCGTCTGCCGGCTATGGCGGGCGGGGCGTGGGGGTCTTGTACCCGCCGGTTCCCAACATCCGGTTTTCGAGCCACGCTCTGCCCGCCACCTTTATCGGTGGCGGCTTCTGCCTGCATGCACGGAGCCCGCCATGACCACGCCGCACTCCCCGCCCCCGCGCCCCATCCAGGAAGCGCCCTCGGCCGCGCCAGCCCTGGATCCCAACAGCCTCATCGCCATCCTGCACGCCATCGGCGCGGGCGCTGCGGCCGACGGCCAGCCCTGGCCCGAGCGGCACCATCTACGCAGCCGGCAGATGGCGTTGTCCGACGCCGACTGCGCACTCACCGGCCAACGCATCGTGCAGGAGATCCTGCTGGCGGCCGAGCGCACGCGCCAGAACGGCGAGCCGGAGCAGTACGTGGGCGACCGGGTGATGGAGGGGCTGGTGATGGCCGACCTCGCGCTGACCGCCTTCATCCACGAGCGGATGCGACCCAAGGACTGAGCGCGCTTATGGCGCGGACCTTTCTGCCTGTGTGCGGGGTGACGAATGAAGATGCACGGCCTTGCCGCTGCGGTGGTGTGCATCGCGGTGATCGGCGCGATGTGGGTGGAGTGGCCCGAGCCAGCGGGCGATCAGGTCTGGGCCTACCAGAAGCTGCGGCCGGCCGATTACCGCCTGCTGCACAGTGATGCGCTCGGCTTCGTTACCGCGAAGGCATACGAGGGCTTTGAACTGTATGCGCGCCATGCCGGAGCGACGTCCTTCGAGATCCGGTGCAAGGGCGTGCTGGTGATGGACGTGGAGAACGCACCCTCGCGCGTGCTGATCCGCATGCCTGCCGATGCACGGTGGCGGGCGCCGGATATCGAACGCCTGCGCAGCAGCTTCGAGCGTTGGCTGGATCTGCACCAGAGCCAGGGGCGATTGCTTGTGGAAAGCGCGGGGCCTTCGTGGGTTGAGGCGAGGTTTGGGCGCTTCGATGGGTTGGTGCCTGATGAGCAGCGGTGTCTGCTTGGGGGCCCAGGCCACCGCCAGGCCGATCCCAGCAACCATGTCCGCGCTGAAGTGCCATCGTAGGCTGACGCTTGTAGTGGCGCTGCGCGTGCACCGCTAGGGGCACGGCAACCGGTCAGGGGCCGAACCCGAGTGCCATCGCAACCACTTTCCCATCCCGAACGTAGAAGCAAATGCTCGATCCACCCTCCGAGAACCCACAGATGCGCTCGACATCGAAGCCCCCCAGCGTTGCCTGCTCTGTCTTCCCCTGGCCATATCTGCGTGCTGTGCCGATGGCCTCGGACGCCGGATCACCCATCGCAACGCCTTTCAGCTTCACGCCGCGCAGGCTCTCGGTTCTACCTGCAGTGGGTTGCGCCGCGCTGATCGATGAAACGCGGATCTCATCAATGGTTCGGAACTGCGGAGCCACGTCAGGGTTTGAGGTGATCAGCACCTCCAATCGGGTAGTGGGATCCAGGTATCTACGCCGCATCAGTCCTGTGGCGTCCACGACCAGCTCGCCATCACCATAGCGGCGCAGGAAATCCCTCTCGCTGTAGACATGCGGGATGAAACTTCCATCGCGGAAGGCTTTCGATACAAAGTCCACGCGTGGATTCCCTGCGGGGAAGCCTGATGCTGCAGGCAACATACCCAGCGCAATCAAGATGAGTCTGCGTGTCTTCATGACAACTTCGTCCATCCATCTGAAAGAATGATCACAGAGCATTCTTGACTCATGTGCGGATAGCCCACTCGTTCCAGAGGCGTATCACCATTCCGGATGATAGCGGTCCTTGTACTCGTCTTGAATCAGTCCTTGGTTCACATAGCGCCCCTGACTGGTCCTCAGCACGTCCCGCGCGAACCTCAAGGCGCCGTCAACCGAATCAAACGTCCACTCGGTACCAAAGGGATGATCCGGATCCACCGCCTCGAACTCGTACACATCGATGAAGCCAGGCGCTCCATTGTCAAATACTTCGCAAAGACTAACCCTCCAGGCGTTCAGATTGGCCTGCTCAATGGAGACAAAGCGAATCACACGCTGATCCAACTCATATCGATCGGGGAGCAGCTGCTCGACATCGCGGCCCGCCGAAAGATTGCCTGTTACATCCAGATCACAAAGATAGCGCTGCAATGGATCCCTCATTCCGTTGAGAAAATTGACCAGCAAGTGAGCATCGGTGACTTCCGGAGCGACTAGGACGCCTCGCCCGAGGCATAGTGCCATGCACCCGACGATTGGCCGTTGTAACGGCTATCGATGTCCTCCAGCCATACCTTCAGATCCATCAGAAACCTTGCATGGTCGAAGTCCTTGAACTTCACCCTGCCCAGTTGCTCCGCCAACTGCTCAAGCAATTCGCGGGAGACATACCGCATTTTCTCCTTCATCGAGAGCGGAACGATGGTCGGCAGGTCAAGCATCACATCGGTATAGAACTCCGCCTTCTTTCGTCGAAACTGCACTCTTCGCTTGAAATCCAGCTCGGGATCTCGACACACGAAAAGCAATGCCACAGAAGCCACTTCGTTCCCGTAGCTCCTGGACTCGAATGTGGCGGAGCGCTCTACGTAATGACTTTTTATCCTGCCAACATGCGACTCCCAGTCGCAGTCCGCCACGAAGTTCAGTTTCATCAGTCCCACGCTCTATGTCAGTGCTGCGCGCGCATCCCGCACCTATTCGATCAGGTCGTGTAGATCGATGCCAGACGGATTCACCAGGCGCTTCTCGCGACCCACATGGTGAAGCTCGAAGGTGCCTTTCTCTGAATCGATGACACGGGTGCCATCAAGCACCGCCAGAAACCCGAAGACCGCCGAACGGGCAGCTTCACCGGCAACGGCTCGCAACATGTCGGCTTCTACAGCGGACAAGCCGTTGAACCATTCGGACCGTGCCAACAGGTCTGGGGCCACCCGACGGCCCGGTGGATACCCCAGGTTCGAGATCGTACTACGCACGGATGATTCAAGCACATAGCGCTGGATAGCGGATACAAATTCGTCAGCTTTCATGCCACTCCCCCGGCTTTGAAAATGAGCCAGAACACATTCGCCTGTTCGGACCTACTGCCTTTTGTCCCCGCTCAGCCCGCCTCTCGCAGGCAGTGCGGCACAGCATGAACTCAATCCCGTCCAGACGAGTTCAGATCAAGCGGAATACCCTCCGCAACACAGATTTTCCGCAACGCGGCCTCCAGCTTGCTGCCGTTTTCCAACGTTTTCAGTGTCACTGCAATCCCACCAGTGATCCCAAGCTTCCTCTGTGCACTTTCGGAGAGAGACAGCTCAAGCTCCATGCGCCGCAGAGAGATATGCACCAGACCGCCATAGCAAGGCTCAAGACCTCCACCGACCTCGATATGGGCGTGCGCCATGCCCAACTCTTCGTCCTGGTCGTCATACGCCTTCGCGTTCTGCAATACCACGTAACGAGACGGATTCGTCGAGCTGTCGGCCAAGCCAACTACGATGCAGTAGTCATCTTCCTCTATGGAAACGACTTCGGCCTTGAATCTGTACATTTCCCGGGTACTCCTGACATGTGGAAAACTCAATGTCTACTCCGCCGCTGTCCTGGTGCCGCTCTCAGCACGCAGGGTCGCATCGTTGTCACCCTTCCAGCCCACCTGGGTGCCACTCGCCCCGCCTGCGAGCCCATCCGTACTTTTGTCTGTTCGCCCGCCGCTCGATCATCAAGGGCGGCGCCAACGTCAGGGGCGGTCTGTACTGACGGAAACCGAGCCGTCTTCCAGCAGGTGGACGCTTACATATGCGTCTGGCGGAGGTATCCGATCGATCGACGCCCCTGCGGGGAGAATGTCCCAACTTGTGATCGGGCCGCAGACTGTCCTATGCACCAAACGGCTGCTATCCAACCCTCGCTTGGCAAGCTCGGCCACAACTACTTCAGGAGGCTGGCGCTCGAAGCCCTTGTAGGCTGTGCACGTCTCTCCCGTCTGGCCAATGGGATACGTTGAACTCTCCACCTCATCCCGGCACCCCGGCAGGCCCATGGCGAGCGAGAGGGCCATCAGTACTCGAATGCACTGCATTTCAGCTCGCTCCTTTCCTTTACTGCCCTGTTGTACGCCTTGTCTGACGCAAGACCTCCGAGACCACCATCGCAGCGCCGCGCTGCACAGGTCAACTGCCCTTGATGCGAATGCTGCACCCTTTGCAGGCAGAGATATCCCGAGACGCATTGCCGGCAATTCCCGATAGTCCCGCGCAGATTACCTGTCGCACCATCAAGCGTCTTTCTGCGGGAAACCACACATGAGCCTGGCGCTGGTCCACAGCCGTGCCCGCGCCGGGGTCGACGCCCCGCTGGTGCGGGTGGAAGTGCATCTCTCTGGTGGCCTGCCCGCCACCCAGATTGTCGGCCTGGCCGAGACCAGCGTGCGCGAATCGCGCGAGCGCGTGCGTGCCGCCCTGCTCTGTGCGCGCTTCGACTTCCCGCAGCGGCGCATCACCCTGAACCTCGCGCCCGCCGACCTGCCCAAGGAGGGCGGGCGTTACGACCTGGCCATCGCACTCGGCATTCTGGCGGCCAGTGGCCAGGTCGATCCGCAGTCGCTGCTGCAGTACGAATTCCTGGGCGAGCTTGGCCTGACCGGAGAACTGCGGCCGGTGGCTGGCGCGCTGCCGGCGGCGATTGCGGCGGCCGAAGCCGGACGCATCCTGGTGGTGCCGCCGGGCAATGCCGCCGAGGCGGCGCTGGCCGAGCACGCGGATGTGCGCGTGGCGCGCACGCTACTGGAGTGCTGTGCCGGTCTGGGCAATCCGCGCCTGCTGCCGCCCGTGGAGCGCGTGGACACGACACCGTTGCCACTGCCGGATCTGGCCGACGTGCGCGGGCAGGCGCATGCACGGCGTGCATTGGAGGTCGCCGCTGCGGGTGGGCACCATCTATTGCTGATCGGTAGCCCTGGCTGCGGCAAGACGCTGTTGGCTTCGCGCCTGCCCAGCCTGCTGCCGGATACCGAGGAAGCGGAGGCGTTGCAGCTGGCGGCGATTGCCTCGGTGAGTGGTGAAGGGCTGGATCCACGGCGTTGGCGGCAACGGCCATTCCGTTCTCCTCACCACAGTGCGAGCGCGGCAGCGCTGGTGGGTGGCGGCAATCCCCCCTGCCCCGGTGAAATCTCGCTGGCCCATCACGGCGTGCTGTTCCTGGACGAGCTTCCGGAGTGGAACCGCAGTGCGTTGGAAACCCTGCGCGAGCCACTCGAGTCCGGCCACATCCGCATCGCCCGCGCGGCGCGGAGCGTGCAGTATCCCGCACGGTTCCAACTGGTGGCAGCGATGAACCCATGCCCGTGTGGCTGGGCCGGGGACCGTAGCAACCGCTGCCTGTGCAGCGACGAACGTATCAACCGCTACCGCGCGCGGGTATCCGGCCCATTGCTGGACCGTATCGACCTGCATATCAGCGTGGCACGCATGGACGCGGTGGAGCTGCGGGAGAGTACGCCGCTGGGTGAACCCAGTGTTGCGGTACGTGCACGGGTGGAAGCCGCCCATGCCTGGCAGCAGGCGCGTGGCGGGCTGAATGCCCATCTGCCACCGGCGGCGCTGCGGGCATGCACGAAGCTGAGCGAGGCCGATCAGGACTTACTGGAGCAGGCAATTGAACGCCTGCAACTTTCCGCGCGGGCGATGCACCGGATTCTGCGGGTGGCGCGCACGATTGCGGATCTGGCGGGTTGCGAGGATATCCAGACCGCGCATCTGGCTGAGGCGATCGGCTATCGGCAGTTGGATCGGGGAAATGCATGAGCCTGATTGCCTGGAGCCCTCGTCCGCACGGGAGCAGCAACACTCAAAAAAATACCCCGGCCGCATGCCCAGAAGGAAAGAGACGGTACCGGGGTGTACCTGACCACGCTACCGCACGGGAGACAAGCATTGCAATCCGCCGCAGTGGATGCGGCAGGTACATCTACCACGCACGGCCTTCTACCTACAGTTGAGCGCGAAGAGCGGTCGACTGACAGTCGACCCTACCAAGGGCAGGCATCAGGCTGCCGAATGCAACCGCCCCCGCTTCGCCAGCAACGCCACCCGACGGCTGACCAGCGCGTGGAGCTCCGCCAGCTCCGACGCCCGGCCAGCCGTCATGTTGTCGCCGAACAGCACCCGCGACAGCCCCGCCGCCTCGCTGTCCTCCGGGTGCTGCCAGCGGTCGCGATACACCTTCTGGCAGACCAGCCACGCCTGCGGCAGCCCACCACCGGGCAGCGGGCGGACCACGCGTTCGTAGACCTGCCAGAACTGGTATTCGGCCCGCAGGTCGATTGCAGGCGCCACGGACAGCGCTTGCAGGGGCCGTCCTGGGCCCCGGATGCCGAACAGCGGGGTTCGCGGGTTGTGCTGTGCCATGCCGACAGCATGACCCAGCAACATTGTGGGAACCTTGCGTCGCCGCCAGAAAATCCCTGTTGATTGCGCAAGGCAGGTTTGTAGCCGGGTTTTGGGGGTCAGAGCCCTTTGCTGCGCAAAGGGATCTGACCCCGATCACGGGATGGCTGCGGGGTCGGATCCCTTTGCGCAGCAAAGGGCTCTGACCCCGCCACCCCTTGCCTCAGAACGCCATCGAGGTGCTGAACATCAGCTGCCGGGGGGCGCTGCGCTGCAGGGTCTGGTAATCCCCCGAGAACGACGAGCCGGCGATGGTGGCAGTGCCGATGTTGTGGCGGTTGAACAGGTTGCTCACGTCCAGCCGCAGCTCCAGCCCCGGCACCACGCTGTCCGCACCGAAGCGGTAGGCGGCATAGGTGTTGACCTGCCAGAAGGTCGGCACGCGGATGTCGTTCTCGTAGGTGAAGGGCTGGCGCAGGTAGGAGGTGCTGGTGGCACCGAAGCGCCAATCACCGAAATGCGCCGACAGGTCGCTGACCAGCGAGATCTGCGGATAGCCCGGCTGGGCGTTGCCCTTGATCGGGTACACCGTGTCGCCCACCACGAAATCGCTGTCGTAGTACGAACGGGCCAAGGCCACACCCTGGTAGAACTGCAGGTGGTCGGTCAGGTCGGCGGTGATGCCGAGGTCGGCGCCGATCACGTGCATCTTCGGCATCAACCGCACGGTGTTGATCTGCGCGAACTGGGTGCCGATGGCGGCCGACAGCAGGCGGTTGCGGATGTCGTTGTAGAACACGTCGCCGGTGATCGTCAGCCGGTCGAAGCGGTGCGACGCGCCGACGGTCAGGTTCCAGTTCTTTTCCGGGCGCAGCGTGCCGGCCACGCGGTCGAACTCTTCCTGGTCGGTGATGGTCCACGCCGAGGCGGTGTAGCCGATGTTGCCGCGCTGGGCCACGCGGTAGCCGTTCATGGTGTTGGCCAGGTCGATGAAGGCGTCGGTGGATTCGGTCGGGCTCCAGAACAGCGAGACGTGCGGCAGGAAGTTGCTCTTGGCCCCCAGCGTGCCGTTCACCGGCCGGTCCTTGGCATCCCCCAGGCCGCCACCGCTGGTGCGGAAGTCCACGGCCTTGAAGCCGACACCCAGCTTCAGCGTGTCGTTCAACACGATGTCGTCCTGCAGGTAGAACTGGCGCGAGCGGGTCACCCAGCTCGACGCGTTGTCGGTCTTGAACGCGGGGCCATACACATCGAACGGACCGGTGGCCTTCAGCGGCGGACCCTCGCCCAGCAGCGGCTGCTGGTACCACTCGGTCTTGGCCGCGGCCTTGCTCTTCTCCTGCCAGAAGCCGGCGGTGAACGTGTGCGCGCCGGTCTCGAACTGCAGGTTGAACATGCCACCCAGCCGATTCACACGCGGCGTCTGCACCTGTTCGGAGAACGGTGCGCCGTTTGGCGACGGCACGGTCGGGTCGGTGAGCGTGGCCTGGGTGTGGCTGTTGGCGTTGTACAGCTGCACGTTGCCACTCAGGGCCGGGCTGATCTGGAAGCGATGGTTGATCGAGGACACGCGATCGCGGGTGATCTGGCCGGTGTCGTACGGGATCAGTTCGGACAGCTCACCGCAGGTGTAGGCACCGCAGGATTTGTCCGCATTCTCCGGCGAGGCCACGTACCACGCCCACGCATAATCGGGATAGAAGATGTCAACCTTCCAGCCCAGCTTGCGGATCATGTCGAAGGAAATGTTGTTGTAGCCCCAGACCTTGGCCTTGCTGTCAGACAGGAACACGGTGAAATCGCCCCAGGCGACGTCCTGCTGCAGCTTCAGGTCGCCGCGCAGGAAGTTCTGCGTGCCCTCGCCCTGGTACTTGTCGGCGGACACGCGCTGCAGGTCGACCAGCACCTTCGGGCCGTGCTCACCGAGCTGGCCGCTCTGGCCGGACACGGTGGTGACCAGCGTGCTGTTGCTGCCCACGCCCTGCTTCACGCGCAGGCTGGGCGTGTCCTGCAGCTCGCGCAGCCGGTATTCCAGGCTGCCGCCGTTGACGCTGCTGGAGAACACGCTGACCGGTGCACCACCGGGGCTGACCGTGATCGCGCCGATGCCATCGGGCACGCCCACGTTCACCACGCTGGTGCCGGTAAGCGAGAGGAAGCCGTTGTCGTTCAGCGGCACGCCTTCGAAGGTGATGCCCATTTCGTTCATGCGGAAGCCGCGCACGAACAGGCTGGTGGCGGAGATATCCAGGCCCAGCCCGTCGGTGGCGGTGTAGCTGGCGCCCGGCACCTGCTTGAGCATGGCCAGGCCGTTGTTGCCGGTGACCATGGCGTCGAGGTCTTCGGCCTTGATGATGTAGCGGTTTGGACCGACCACCTGGGTGGGCGCAACGGCCGCA
This sequence comes from Stenotrophomonas sp. S4, assembly GCF_054187805.2. Classification (NCBI taxonomy): domain Bacteria; kingdom Pseudomonadati; phylum Pseudomonadota; class Gammaproteobacteria; order Lysobacterales; family Lysobacteraceae; genus Stenotrophomonas; species Stenotrophomonas sp. S4. The sequence goes on from NZ_CM196188.1 coordinate 4,413,296, forward strand.
CCGCGCGGGGTGGCGATGACCTGCAGGGCGTTCAGGGTGGTGGGGGTGTCATGTGCTGCGTCGTGCGTTTCTGCGGCGTACGCAGGTGCGGTGATGGCCGTGATGATGGCCAGGGCGAGGCGCGTCGTGGGTGGGGTGTTCATCGGCAGATCCAGGTGCAGGGAGAGAGCGGCGCAAGCGCACGCCCAGCGCGTTGCAGCACCGGTATCGGCGCCCTGGCTGGCGATGCGATTGCGTTGAGGGAGCGACGGCGCAGTGCGCGCCGGTCAGCAGACGAGGACGATCATCTGCTGCGGGATTCGGCGGGGTGATTTCGACGTGCGAAATTCTTGCATCGCACTGCCGCATTCGCCATTGCGCCGTGGTACAGCGCCGATGGCGATGGGGATGTATTGGCTATACGCAGGTATACATCGAAGTCAGGCTAGAGAGCAGTCGTGGAGTGCTTCCACTCATCGATCTGAGCCACAACGGCAGCATGCAGCTGGGCGGCATCAAGCTCATACGCATGGCGATCTACCTCTTCGTCGCAATACATGTCGGCAGCACAGAAGATGCTGGACAGGCACGTTGAAAGCGCTGCGTCATCCAAAGCCAGCAAGTCAAGATCGCGCTCGACCTTCCATAGCTCAATGTAGGACTGAGAGAAAACCTGTGCCGACATCCGCTCATTGACAAAGGACTGGGCAAACATCATCAACGTCCAGCTCATGATGTAGGCCGGATCATTGCAGAACGAAGCGCTCGATCGCGCGTGCCACGCCGTCATCGGCATTGCTGGTGGTTTCGAACCGCGCCACCGCCTTCACCGCATCGATGGCGTTACCCATCGCCACACTGGTACCGGCGTACTGCAGCATGGTCAGGTCGTTCTCCTGGTCACCGATGGCCATCACGTTGGCGCGCTCGATGCCCAGGTGCTCGGCCAGCTTCTGCAGGCTCGGCCCCTTGCCGGCGCGGTGGTCGAACACTTCCAGGAAGAACGGTGCGCTCTTCAGTACCGCGAAGCGCTCGGTCAGCTCGCTGGGCAGGCGCGCGATGGCGGCATCCAGCACGTCCGGCGCGTCGATCATCATCAGCTTGATGAAGGACATCGACGGGTCCATGTCGGCCACGCGGCGATACGACAGCGGCATCCGCGAGAGATGCGAGTCGGCCACGGTGTAGTAGCTGATGTCCTGGTTTGGCGTGTACATGCGCTGGCTGTCCAGCGCCTGGAAGTGCACGCCCAGGTCGCGGGCCACCTGCTCGCAGAACAGGAAGTCGTCGAAGCTGAGCGGATACTCGACCACGGTTTCGCGCGTACCGATGCGCTGCACCAGGCCACCATTGCAGGCGATGCAGTAGTCGTCGTCGCCGGTGATGCCCAGCTCGTGCAGGAATGGTTCCAGGCCCGGAACCGGGCGGCCACTGGTCAGCACGATGTGCACGCCCAGCGCGCGCGCCTGCGCGATCGCCTGTTTGGCCCGCGCGGTGAGCGTGTGGCTGGGGTCCAGCAGGGTGCCATCCATGTCGATGGCGACCAGTTCGATGGTCGATTGCCTGCGGCCCATGTCCATTGCGTTCAACTCGTGCGGGGCACGCCAGTTTAACCCCTCATGCCCGGTTCACCTCTTTGCCCACGTTGGCCGGGATACTGCGGGAGCCTGTGCGTCCCCCACCGCAGGACGGCCCATTGACCGCCCTTCCCTGGAGAACCTTGCGACGCATGACCTACCGTGCCCCCGAAACCAATGACAGCGCGCCCCTGGCCCAGCAGATCGAGCAGATGATCGACGAGCTGCCCGGCGACCAGGTGCGCGTCGGCACCCTGCTTAGCGCGCTGGGCGATGAAGGCCTGCTGCTGATCGTGATCCTGCTCTCGGCCATCTTCATCATTCCGGTGTCGATTCCCGGGCTGAGCACGGTGTTTGGCGCCTCGATCCTGCTGATCGGCCTGAGCCGCGTGCGCAACCGCCCGCTGTGGGTGCCGCAGAAACTGGCGCGCCGCGAGATCGCCACCGACAAGCTGAAGGCCAACCTGGGCCGTGCGCTGAAATGGGTGCACCGCATGGAGCGGCTGTCGCGGCCGATGCGGCTGGCGGTGATGGTGCGCTCGAAGAAGATGATGCGTCTGAACAACCTGATGCTGGTGTTCGCGACCCTGCTGCTGATGGCGCCGGCCGGGCCGATTCCGTTCAGCAATACCTTGCCGGCGCTGGCGCTGATGTCGTTTGCGATTGGCTTCATCCAGCGCGATGGCGCGGCGGTGGCAGCCGGTTATGGCTTCGTCGCGGCCACGGTGGTGTATTTCGGCGTACTGCTGGGCGGCGTGGGGTTTGCTGCCGAGTCGGTGTTCAGCGGGCTGCGTGGCAACTCAATCTGATACTCGGCTGCGGGGTCGGGCATACGGGCAAGGCCGCGCCACGGTGGGCGCGGACGCACGTCACATCACATCACAAAGGTTCTACGCGGGCTGGGGCCGGGCGCGTTGTCGATCCAGAGCTTGAGTTCGGCGAGGTTTGCGAACTCCTTGGTGTACAGCTTACCGCCGACGACACAACACATCAGCAGTTCGACGTCGTCGGCATCGTCACTTTCGCCTTTATCGTCGGTGTCATCGTCCAGTGACAGCAGCCATCGCACGTAGTCCCTGAAACTCTGAAAGTCGACTCCGACCTTCTGCGACACCATCGCCTGTGCAAACGCCTGGACCGTCTCGCAATGGATGGAGATGGAGCTGCTGAAGGTGATATCAGCCTGAGGAAGTTGGATGATCTCGGGAGTACAGACATAGGTTCCGTAGCTCCTCACGGGAAACTCGATATTGGCCCCCTGGGTCGATCGCCAGCCGATCAGATGGCAGCTTGCATGGATGTCAGACCACCCATCCAGGAGGCGGCACAGCTTCTTCCTGCGCGGCTTTCTTGCTTCAGTGACTGCATCGCGCTTCTCATCCTTGAACTCTATCAGCGAGAAGTTCCGGCCATCTGAGGCAAGCACGTCCGCACCCAGCCGAACATCCTGATGGTCGGTTGGCGCGATGTAGGCACTATGCCCCAGGTTCTCCAGCTCGCGTTCCAGGTTCCTGCTGAACGCGGCCACGTTGGACGTTTCATGATTCAACTTCATACGATGCTCCCTATCGACGGGGAGCATCGTAACGAAATGACCAGCATCGGCTCATCCGGTGCCGGCCAGCGGCCTTCATCGTGCCGACACCCGCCACACCACGTCGCCCACGTCGTCGGCCACCAGCAGCGCGCCTTCGGCATCCATGGCCATACCCACTGGCGCCCCCATCAGCGTCTTCTCGTCCTTCGAGGCGAAGCCACTGACCACGGTCTGCGGCCGCCCGGTCGGCTTGCCGTCCTTGAACGGCACGTAGACCACTTCGTAGCCGCTCAGCGGCGAGCGGTCCCAGCTGCCGTGTTCGCCGATGAAGGCGCCGCCGTGATACTGCGCCGGCAGTGCCTGGCCGGAGTAGAACAGCAGGCCCAGCGGTGCCACGTGCGAGCCGATGGCGTAGTCCGGCACGATCGCCTTGGCCACCAGGTCCGGCCGCTGCGGCTGCACGCGCTCGTCCACGTGCTGGCCGTAGTAGCTGTAGGGCCAGCCGTAGAAGCCATCTTCCTTCACCGAGGTGAGGTAGTCCGGCACCAGGTCGGCACCGATCTCGTCGCGTTCGTTTGCCACCGCCCACAGCTTCCCGGTGCTCGGCTCCCAATCCAGCCCGGTGGGGTTGCGGATGCCCGACGCAAAGATACGGCTGCCACGGGTGGCCACGTCCACTTCCAGCACCACCGCGCGGCGGTATTCGACGGCCAGGCCGTTCTCGGTGATGTTGCTGTTGGAGCCCACGCCCACGTACAGCTTGCTGCCGTCACGGCTGGCCAGCAGTTCCTTGGTCCAATGGTGGTTGATGGTGCTGGGCAGGTCGGTGAACTCGCGCCCCTTGTCGGACATGCGGGTTTCACCGGGTACGTAGTGGTACTGCACGATGTTGCCGGTGTTGGCCACGTACAGCGTGTCGCCGATCAGCTGGATGCCGAACGGCGAATGCAGGCCTTCGATGTAGACGTGCTGGGTCCAGGTGTTCGTGCCCGGCGTGCGGCGCAGCAGGGTGACCCGGTTGCCGCCCTTGCCGGCCTTGCCCGAGCGTGCCTTCACCTTGCCGGCAATCCACTGCTTGGGCGTGGTGACCGGTTCTTCGCCGGGGCCGTTGCCTTCCACCACCAGTACATCGCCGTTGGGCAGGGTCAGCAGCCGCCGCGGATGCAGCAGGTTGGCGGCGATGCGCTCGATCTTCAGGCCTTCGGCCACCGTAGGCGACTGCCCCTCGGCCCAGCCGACGCCCGTGGGCACCTGCATCGGCGGCATCAGGAAGTTCTTCGGTGCCGGCAACGGCGGTTGTGCACCGGACTGGTCAGCGGGATGGTATTCGGCTTTGCCGGCACAGGCCGACAGCATCACGGCCAGCGCCAGGGCGCCCACGGTGGGCAGGATGTGCTTAGCCATGACGACCTCCCTGCAGCACCGGCGGCTGCATCGACAGCAGGATCAGGCCCAGGGCGATCAGGGCCACGGTCAGCGCCGACAGGATCGTGCCCGGCACCGCGACGGCATAGGCATCGCGGCTGTGCACGAAGGCGTTCCAGATGGCCAGCACGACCGCGACCAGGTTGAGGAAGAAGTCGATGCGGTCGATGCGGGTGGCGGTGCCGTTGCGGCGCCAGACCGCGAACAGGTTGATCAGGCGCGGAATGATGGCGATCAGCAGGCCGAAGGTGATCAGCCAGGCGGCCGCCTTGCCCCACATCACCTCGGCGCTGTTGAGATAGATCGCGTCGAAGATCAGCGCGCCGACGAAGAAGCCGAAGGGTATCGGGTTCAACAGGCTGAACAGCGTGGTGCCGAGGCCGCGATGGGCCTGGGCGAGCGGATTGACCATCATCGTGCTCCGTGCGGAAGGGTGCACGGGCTGTAGTAGCACAGCGCGATGTGAGGGCGCGCGATGACGCCGGGATGGGGCTGCCACGCCCGCCGGACGGGCACCGCGCTACGTGGATTGGTCCTCGCGCACCTCGTGGAAGGGCAGCATCGTCTCGAAGCCGAATTCGTGTTCCATGCTGGTGCGGACCAGGCCGCCGATGGCGTAGCGGCTGGTGTTGGCATGCACGTCGATGCCACCGGGCCGCCATTCGGCGCGCAGATGCAGCGTCTCCGCGCGCCGCATGACGATCCGCTCCTCCTGCAGCAGCGCGCGACGGTGCTTCTTCATCAACAGGCGCAGCGGCTTCACCGTGGTGATGCCGAATGCTGCCAGTTCGGGCAGCAACTCGGCGATATCGGCATCGTCGCCATAGTCGTGGCTGCGCGTATGCACGGCCAGCACCACCTTGCGGATGGCGGCGACCGAGAGCTGGGTCTGGTCTGCGCGCGCACGGCCGCGCTGCCGTTCGTTCTTCATGTGTGTGGTCATCTGCAAGTAGTTCTCCCTGTTCCCCACTACTCAAATTCAACCGCGCGAAGATGGCGTGAAGATGTTTGTGTGCACTGTCATAACCAGACGTACTAAGTGTTTGTGACGCAATTGGCACATCTGCAGATTGCCTATGTGAAGAGGTAGGGGGTTGTTCGTTGTGTCGCGTTTGGCTCGTTGCGATGGGGCAGTCCCGCCCCGCCGTCCTGCCATGCCGATTCACAACAGAAGGATTCGTGTATGAAGCGACACACGCAACGCTCCGCGCCTCCGCGCTCCGCGCGCCTGGCCCTTGCCACTGCCCTGGTGCTGGGCAGCCTGGCCGCCACCGCCCAGGCCCAACAGGCCGATCCACTGGCGGGCATCCAGTGGCACCTGCTCAACACCGGGCAGACGGTCCCGGCCGACACGCTGCCGGTGGCCGGCAACGATCTGAACGTGGATGGCCTGTTCCGCAACGGCATCCGCGGCCAGGGCGTCACCATCGCCATCGTCGATGACGGCCTGCAGATCGCGCATCCGGACCTGGCCGCCAACGTGGCGGCGGTGGCCGGCAAGAACTTCACCAATGGTTCGAACAACCCCACCCCGACCAACCCGGATGTCGACAACCACGGCACCATGGTCGGCGGCATCGCCGGTGCGGTGGGCGCCAACAACCTGGGCGTGCGCGGCGTGGCTCCGGCGGCGACACTGAAAGGCTTCAACCCGATTTCGCGCTCAGCCCTGGGCAACCAGCAGAGCAACATCGAGTACGCCTGGTGGGACGGCGCGGAATCGGCCGACGTGCAGGTGTTCAACAACAGCTGGGGCGCCGGCCCGGGCAATCCGAACCTGCCGCTGGCGTACAGCGAAAACACGATTCGCTCGTACGAGCAGGCACTGTCAGGCACGCGTGGTGGCCGCGGCGGCATCTACGTGAAGTCGGCCGGCAACAACTTCAACAATGCCTCGATCAGCCAGACCCAGGATGTCTGCACCACCGACACCAAGAACCGCAACACCGGCTGCGTGCCGGCCGGCCGCGATCCGCGCAACAACCTGTTCAACGTGATCACCGTAGGCGCGGTGCGCGCCGATGGCGTGCGCTCGTCGTACTCCTCCACCGGCTCGGCCCTGTGGGTGTCGGCCTTTGGCGGCGAGTACGGCCTGCAGGCGCAGTACGCCCCCGGCCTGGTGGCACGCGCCTACGACCCGGCCATCGTCACCACCGACGTGACCGGGTGCGCGCAGGGCAGCAACAAGAACACCAACCGCCAGAACACGCTGGACAGCAACCTGTCGGCCATCGACAGCACCTGCAACTACACCGCCAAGATGAACGGCACCTCGGCGTCGGCGCCGATGGTCTCGGGCGTGGCGGCACTGGTGCTGGAAGCCAACCCGAACCTGTCCTATCGCGATGTGAAGTACATCCTGGCCACCACCGCCACCCGCAACCACCCGAACCAGCCGGCGGTGACGCTGGCCGATGGGCGCACGCTGGTGCCGGGCTGGACGGTGAATGCGGCCAACCGTGCCTACAGCAACTGGTACGGCTTCGGTGTGGTCAACGCTGCGCGTGCAGTGCAGGTCGCCGAGAACTTCCAGTCGCTGGGACCGCTGGTCGACAGTGGCTGGCGCAACACGACGCGTACCGTGGCCATCGGCAACACCTCGGCTGCCGCCGCACGCCTGACCTTCCAGTTGGCCAACGGCGCGCGCAACATCGAAAGCGTGCAGCTGGGCTTCCGGGTCAACCACCGCAACACGCGCCAGCTGCAGTTCGTGCTGGTGTCGCCCAGCGGTACCCGCAGCGTGGTGCAACCGGCGTTCACCGCGATCGGTTCGGGCACGGGTGGCGCGCAGAGCAACTTCACCAGCTGGGACCTGCTGTCCAGCAATGCCTTCCTGGATGAGAATGCCAGCGGCACCTGGACGCTGGAAGTGACCGACATGGGGCAGGCCGCGACCGCAGCATCGCGCGGCAACCTCGAATTCTTCAAGATCCGCGTTCTGGGGCACTGATGATGAAGACGACCATTCTGTTGAGCACGCTCGCCTTCGCGGCGATGACCTCCCCTGCCTGGGCACAGAGCTCGGGGCAGACTCCTCCGGCCAGGACCCTGTCGACCGTGGATGCGCAGGAACTGAAGGCGTCCGCTACGGGCCGCTCGTTCGATGTGGGCGGCACGCGCTTCCAGCTGTCTCCCTCGACCACGGTGAAGCAGGCCAGCGGTGGCCAGTTCACGATCACCCCGCAGGCGGCGGCGACCACCAGCTCGCGTACCAAGCGTTCGCTGGATAGCGCGGCGGCCGCGCCTGCTGATGCCGGTGCCGGCAAGTTCGCGGCGGCGGTCTCCCGTGACGGAGCGCCGGTGGTGGCGACGTCGCGGGTCAAGGTGTTCTTCACCGATGCAGCCTCGGCCCAGCGCGCGGCCACCGCCACCGGTGGCACCGTGGTGAAGGTGTCGAAGGCTTCGGGCCAGGCCATCGTGGAGTACCCGTCGGTGAACGCGGCGCTGGATGCGAGCACCAAGCTGCTGTCCACCGCCGGTATCCGCGCCACCGAGCCGGACGTGGTGCAGTGGGAAGAGACCAAGTAAGGCGTTGAGTGGTGCCCCTGGCCGGTTGGCTCTCCTGGCCGGCCGGGGGATTGATGTCAGGGTGTGCCGACCAACGGTCGGCACCCACCGCGGCAGAGGTGGCGTCAGCGGGCGGCGAGTGTGTCGCTGTGCCTTGGGCTGCAGCTGGCCAGCGGACCGTTGCCGGCGGCCGGGTGGCCGGGCTCGAGCAGCAGGCGCTGCACGTCGGAGAACAGCTTGTCCACCGGCATGCCGTACGGCGCGAACAGGCGCAGGCGGCCCTGGCGGTCGAACACGTAGCCACCGGCGATGTGGCTCATGGTGTACGTATCCGGTACCTGGCCGGGCTCTTTCTCGTAGAACGCCTTGAAGTCGCTGGCCATCGCTGCCAGCTGCGCTTCGTTGCCGACCAGCGCGATCGCCTTGGGGTCGAACGCTTCCACATAGGTACGCGCCACCTCCGGCGTGTCGCGGGCCGGGTCGACGCTGACGAACACCACCTGCAGCTGATCGGCATCCTTGCCCATCAGGTGCTTCACCTGGCTCAGCTCGACCATCGTGGTCGGGCACACGTCCGGGCAGCTGGTGAAGCCGAAGAACAGGTAGGTCACCTGCCCCTGCAGGTCGTTCGGGCCACGCACGGTGCCGTGGCTGTCGGGCATCGACCAGTGCTGGCCGAGTTCTTCGCAGGCGATGTCCTTGGAATAGAAGTCCATGCGCGACTGCGCGCTGCAGCCGGCCAGCAGGCCGAGCAGCAGGCCTGCGGCCAGCCGCAGGCCACGTTGGGGGAACGCAATGCCTTTCACGGTTCGCAGGCTCAGTTGATCATCATGTGGTAGTGCATGCTCCAGATGATCCAGACCGACAGTGCGACGACGATGAACAGGATCACCAGGGTGAACACGAAGCTGGCCAGGTTCCAGCCGCCTTCGGACTTGCGGTCCATGTGCAGGAAATAGACCAGCTGCACCAGGATCTGCGCCACCGCGAAGCCGACCAGCAGGAACAGCGTGAGCGGCCGCGACAGCACCGGGTTCATCACCAGTGCGAACGGCACCACGGTCAGCAGCGCGCACAGCACGAAGCCGATCAGGTAGGACTTGGTGGAACCGTGCGCATTGCCGGCGCGCGAGGTTTCGACGTGGGCCATGTCAGAAGGCTCCGATCAGGTAGACGAAGGTGAAGACGCAGATCCACACCAGGTCCAGGAAGTGCCAGAACAGGCTCAGGCACGACACGCGGGTGATGTTGGTCGGGGTCAGGCCACGGCGGTAGACCTGGTGCATGACCACCGCCATCCAGATCAGGCCGCTGGCCACGTGCAGGCCGTGGGTGGCGACCAGCGCGAAGAACGCCGACAGGTAGGCGCTGGTGCTCGGGCCCGCGCCTTCGTGGATCAGGTGCGAGAACTCGTAGATCTCCATGCCGATGAACGAGGCACCGAGCACGAAGGTCACGCCCAGCCAGCGCAGCACTGCCGAGGTGTCGTGGCGATGCATCGCCAGCACGGCCTGGCCGTAGGTGATGCTGGAGACCAGCAGCAGGAAGGTCTCGGCCATCACGAACGGCAGCGAGAACAGCTCCTTGCCGGTGGGGCCGCCGGCGTAGGCGGTGCTGAGCACCGCGTACGAGGCGAACAGCGAACCGAACAGCACCAGGTCGGACATGAGGTAGACCCACATGCCGAACACCTTCATGCCGCCCTGTTCGTGGCCATGGTCGTGTTCGTGGTGGTCCTCTTGCGCCTGCGTGTCGCTGGCCAGCTCCGGGCGGGTCAACAGGTTCATGCGCGTACCTCCTTCAACTTGGCCAGGCTGGCCGCTTCGGTGCGCGCCACCTCTTCGGAACTGACGTAGTAGTCCACGTCCTCGTCGTAGGACCGCACGATCAGGGTGACGATCATCGCGATGAAGCTGGCCGCGGCCATCCACCAGATGTGCCAGACCAGAGCGAAGCACAACACCAGGATCCAGATATTGAGGATCAGTGGCACGCCCGTGTTCTTCGGCATGTGGATCGGCGCGTACTTCTTCGGCGGCGGCGGCAGGCCACGCTTCTTCGCTTCGTGGAAGGCATCCAGCTCATCGGCCTTGGGCACCACGGCGAAGTTGTAGAACGGCGGCGGCGACGGCGTGGCCCATTCCAGCGTGCGTGCATTCCACGGGTCGCCGGTCAGGTCCAGGTTGCGCTTGCGGTCGCGCACGCTCACGTAGATCTGCACCAGCATCAGGATGATGCCCGCGAACACGAACAGTGCACCGATGAAGGCGGCGATCAGGTACGGCGTCCACGCCGGGTTGTCGTACTGGTTCATGCGGCGGGTCATGCCCATGAAGCCGAGCATGTACAGCGGCATGAAGGCCAGGTAGAAGCCGATCACCCAGCAGGCGAACGACCACTTGCCCAGGCGCTCGTTGAGGGTGAAGCCGAACACCTTCGGGAACCAGTAGGCGAAACCGGCCAGGTAGCCGAACAGCGCGCCGCCGATGATGGTGTTGTGGAAGTGCGCGACCAGGAACAGGCTGTTGTGCAGCAGGAAGTCCGCGCCCGGGATGGCCAGCAGCACGCCGGTCATGCCACCGATGGTGAAGGTGACCAGGAATGCGATGGTCCACAGCATCGGCACGCTGAACTCGACGCGGCCGCCGTACATGGTGAACAGCCAGGTGAAGATCTTCACGCCGGTGGGAATGGCGATGATCATCGTCATGATGCCGAAGAAGGCATTGACGCTGGCACCGGAACCCATGGTGAAGAAGTGGTGCAGCCAGACGATGAACGACAGGATGCCGATCGCCAGCGTGGCACCGACCATCGACTTGTAGCCGAACAGCTTCTTGCGCGCGAACGTGGCGGTGACTTCAGAGAAGATGCCGAACGCCGGCAGCACCAGGATGTACACCTCCGGATGGCCCCAGGCCCACACCAGGTTCACGTACATCATCGGGTTGCCACCCAATGTGTTGGTGTAGAAGTTGAAGTCCAGGTAGCGGTCCAGGGTGAGCGCACCCAGCGCCACGGTCAGGATCGGGAAGGCGGCGATGATGATCACGCTGGTGACCAGCACGGTCCAGGTGAACACCGGCATCTTCATCAGGGTCATGCCCGGCGCACGCATGCGCAGGATGGTGATGAACAGGTTGACGCCGGTCAGCAATGTGCCGATGCCCGAAGCCTGCAACGCCCAGATGTAGTAATCGACACCGACCCCTGGACTGAACTCGATGCCCGACAGCGGCGGATAGGCCACCCAGCCGGTCATGGCGAATTCGCCAACGCCCAGCGAGATCATCATCAGCGCGGCGCCGACCACGAAGATCCAGAAGCTGAAAGCGTTGAGGAACGGGAACGCCATGTCGCGTGCGCCGATCTGCAGCGGCACGATGATGTTCATCAGTCCGACCACGAACGGGGTGGCCACGAAGAAGATCATGATCACGCCATGCGCGGTGAAGATCTGGTCGTAGTGCTCCGGCGGCAGGAAGCCGTCACTGCCCGGCCCGGCCGCGGCGAGCTGCGCGCGCATCATCAGCGCGTCGGCGAAGCCACGCACCAGCATGACCAGCGCCACCACCACGTACATGATGCCGATCTTCTTGTGGTCCACGGTGGTGAACCAGTCACGCCACAGCGGGCCCCACAGCTTGAAGTACGTCACCGCGCCGAGCAGCGCGAGGCCACCCAGCACCATGGCCGCCAGTGTGACCACGACGATCGGCTCGTGCAGCGGCACGGCCTCCCACGTCAATTTACCCAACATGTTCGTTACTCCTGGGAAACCTGGGCACCGCCGGCAGCACCCGCCGGGGTAGCAGCAGCGGTGTTCTCACCGACGCCGATGAACTGGTCGATGACCTTCTTGAACAGCAGCGGTTCGACGCTGGAGAAGTGCTGCACCGGTGCGTTCTTCGACGGTGCGGCCAGCGCCTTGAACTGGTTGAAATCCAGCGCCTGTGGTGCGCTGCGCACCTCGGCCACCCAGCGCTCGAACTCTTCGTTGCTGCTGGCGGTGGCGATGAACTTCATGTTCGAGAAGCCATGCCCGCTGTAGTTGCCGGACATGCCACGGAACTGGCCGGGCTCGTTGGCGATCAGGTGCAGCTGCGTGCGCATGCCGGCCATCGCGTAGATCTGCCCACCCAGCTGCGGGATGAAGAAGGTATTCATCGTCGAGTTGGAGGTGATGTTGAACGCCAGCGGGCGGTTGGCCGGGAAGTTGAGCTGGTTGACCGTGGCGATGCCCAGGTCCGGGTATACGAACACCCACTTCCAGTCGGTGGCGATCACGTCCACGTGCAGCGGTTCACCGGCCACGTCCAGCGGCTTGTACGGGTCCAGCTCGTGGGTCGACTTCCACACGATCACCGCCAGACCGGCGATGATCAGCAGCGGCACGCCCCAGACCACGATCTCCACCTTGGTGGAGTGCGACCAGTCCGGCGTGTATTTCGCTTTGGTGTTGCCGGCACGGAAGCGCCAGGCGAACACGAAGGTCAGCACGATGGCCGGTATCACCACGATCAGCATCACGCCGATGCAGATCAGGATCAGGTCGCGCTGGGCGAGCCCGACCATGCCCTTCGAATCCAGCAGCACCCAGTCACAGCCCGACAGGCCGACGCAGGCCAGGGCGACCAGCGCCAGGCGGATGCGGTTCCAGCAGATATTCATTGGAGGTCAACCCTGTTGAAGAAGCGCGCTTGACCGGCTCGCCTGCGCGCAGCGCCCGGGCGTGGAGCGGCTACACTGTGGGTACGAGGTCGCCTACAAAAAAGCGAACCACTCCAATCAAGCCCATACAAGATACATCATTGTATGGACTTGTGCATCTGCACGTATGGAAAAAACTGACCGATGACGCCACCTGCCGCCGGCCGCCGCCTGAAGCACCCCAATCGCACCTGGGTTCGCCCGTTCCGCGAGGGCGCCGGCCCGCTGTACCTGCAGATTGCCCAGCAGGTGCGCGAGGCGGTGGACGATGGGGTGCTGCGCCCGGGCGACCGCCTGCCGCCGCAGCGCGACCTGGCCCAGCAGGTGGGCGTGGACCTGACCACGGTCACCCGCGCCTTCGCCGAGCTGCGCCAGGCCGGCCTGCTCGATGCGCAGGGCGCCGGCGGTACCTTCATCGCACTGTCGGCCGGCAACCGCAGCACCTCGGTCGACCTGAGCATGAACATCCCGCCGCTGCTGGGCAGCGCGCCGTTCGCGCAGGGCATGGAGGCCGGTCTCCAGCACGTCGGCCAGCAGCTGGGCCAGGGCGAACTGATGAGCTACCACGTCGGTGCCGGCACCCGCGAGGACCGCGCCGCCGCCGTGCAGTGGCTGGCGCCGATGCTGGGCACGGTCGGCGCCGACCAGGTGGTGATCTGCCCCGGCGCGCAGACCGCGCTGTGCGCGCTGATCCTGGCCCGCACCCAGCCGGGCGAGCTGATCGCCGCCGAGCAGCTGACCTACCCGGGCCTGCTGGCCGCCGCGCGCGTGCTGCAGCGGGGCGTGGTGCCGGTGGCGATGGACGCCGAAGGCATGCTGCCTGAAGCGCTGGAAGAGGCCTGCCAGCTGCGTCGCCCGCGCCTGCTGTACCTGGTGCCGACCATCCAGAACCCGACCACGGCGACGATGTCGGCACAGCGTCGGCAGGCGCTGCTGGCGGTCGCGAAGCGCCACGACCTGACCGTGATCGAAGACGATCCCTACTGGTTGCTGGCCGGAGACGCCGCGCCGCCGCTGGCCGCACACCGCGATGCGGGCTGCCCGGTCTATTACATCTCCACCCTGTCCAAGTGCCTGGCACCGGGCCTGCGCACCGCCTACCTGGTGGTGCCGGCCGGCGAACCGATGGAACCGGTGCTGGACGCGCTGCGTGCGATCGCGCTGATGCCGACGCAGTCGATGGTGGCGGTGGCCTCGCAATGGATCCGCAGCGGCCAGGCCGAGGACATGGTGCGGCGCTTCCAACAGGAGCTGCGCGAGCGCCAGGCGATTGCCGCCCGTTACCTGCCGGCCCGTGCCCAGGCGCATCCGGCCGGCCTGCATGTGTGGCTGCCACTGCCGCCGCGGCTGGACCAGTACCGGCTGATCCAGGCCGCACAGGAACAGGGGCTGGGCATCGCCAGCTCCGATGCCTTCAGCGTGGAAGAGCCACCGCCGGGCAACGCGATCCGCCTGTCGCTGGGCGGCGCGGTCGACCAGGGCGCGCTGGCCGGGGCGCTGGCCAAGCTGAACGAGATCCTGTCCGAGGCCCCCGAGGCACGGCACAACGCCATCGTCTGAACCGGGTGCATGGCACTTCATCCATACAAGATGATATTTTGTATGCAATGTATGGATGAAGGGACGTGCCCCGATGCGCGCCGAGAAACTGAAGTTCCACCTGGTGATGGCCGGCTGTGGCGGCTTTGTGGTGCTGATGCTGGCTGCGCTGGCCTGGGTCTGCCTGCAGCCGCAGACCGTGGACGTGCAGGCCGCCGAGCGCCACGCCATCGAACAGTGCGTGCAGCGCAGCGAGGATCCATCGCGTAGCGAGATCCAGCGCCGCGCACAGGCCGATTCCTGCCGTGAGATGCGCAAGCAGTACGTGCACAAGTTCGGCCGGGAAGATTCCTGATGGGCGCAGCTGCGCCGCGTCGCCGCTGGCTGCTGCGGACGATGATCGCCCTCGCCTGCCTGTTCATGGCCGGCGTCGCGGCTGCGCTGTGGCAGTACTTCGGCTACAGCGCGCAGTCCACCTTCACCGAGCAGGCCATCGTCTTCGACGACTCGCAGCTGCGCCTGCCGGCCGATCTCGCCGGTGACACCGGCCGCATCCGCGTGGTGCATTTCTGGGACCCGGCCTGCGCCGTGTGCAACCGCGAGACCGGTGCGCACCTGAGCTACCTGATCAGCATGTACCGCCGCGCCGGCATCGACTTCTATGCGATCCGCCGCCCGGGTACCCAGGGCGAGCTGCCCGCGCCGCTGCGCAACAAGGTGATCAACCTGCCGACCATCGATGGCATCGAACACATCCCGGCCAGCCCTGCTGTCGCTATCTGGGACCGGCAGGGCCATCTGGCCTACGCCGGCCCTTACAGCATCGGCATGGTCTGCAACTCAGCCAACAGCTTCGTCGAACCACTGCTGGACAAACTGGTGCGCGGCGAAACCGTGCGCCCGAAAGGACTGCTTGCCGTGGGCTGCTACTGCCCCTGGCAGGCCAAGCGCTGAGGACGCGCAATGACATCACTGATGCTGGCCGGTGCGGCCGCTGCAAACAACAACGGCGGTCACCTGTCCGAACCGACCGATGGTTATGGACAGGCTCCCGCCGTTGGAAGCAACGATACGCCCCGACATGCTCCGTACATGCCGCGACCGGATGTCGCAGCCCGCGAATGGGTGCAGGACGTGCTCGCGCACAACGGGCCGATCTATCTGCGCATCGTCAATTCGCTGGAACGCACGGTGCGCCGCGGTGGTCTTGCACCGGGGCAACGCCTGCCCTCGCAGCGCGCGTTGGCGCAGCAGCTTGGCGTCGATCTGACCACGGTGACGCGGGCGTTTGATGAAGCACGCAAGCGCGGCCTGATCGAGGCGCGTGGTCCGCAGGGCAGTTTCATCGCACCGCCCAAGGCCGGCTTCGACCAGGTGGTGGACCTGAGCATGAACGTGCCGCCGGTGCCCGACGCCGATGCGCTGGCCGAGACCCTGCGCCGCGGTGCCGCCGCCGTGCTTGCGCGCAGCAACGCACCGAACCTGATGACCTACCATCTGGGTGGCGGCAACCCGACCGACCGCCACGCGGCAGCGCGCTGGCTGCAGCCGATGCTGGGCGCGGTGGACGATGCCAGTCTGTTGCTGACCGAAGGCGCGCAGGTGGCGTTGGCCGCCATCCTGGTCAGCCAGGGTCGCGATGGCGACGCGATCCTGTGCGACACGCTGGTCTACCCGGGGCTGCTGCAGGCCGCGGGGGCCCTCGGCCGGCGGCTTGTACCGGTGGAATGCGATGAGCACGGCATGTGCCCCGAGGCGCTGGTGCGGCAGGCTCGCGGGAGTGGCGCGCGGTTGGTCTATCTCAATCCCACCTGCCAGAACCCAACCGCGCTGACCCTGTCGTTGCAGCGGCGCGAAGCGCTGGCACGTGTGCTGGAATGCGAAGGCCTGCTGGCGATCGAAGACGATCCGTACTGGCACCTTGCCGAAGAGACGCCGATACCGCTGGCAACGCTGGCACCGCGTCATGTGTTCCACGTGGCGACGCTGTCGAAGGTGATCAGCCCCGGCCTGCGCACCGCCTTCGTGCGCTGCCCAAGCGCCGCGCATGCCGAGGCGATGGTGTCGGCCCTGCGCGCCACCCGGTTGATGGGGCATCCGCTGGTGGCGGCGCTGGCAAGCCAGCTGCTGCTGGATGGTTCGGCACAGTCACTGCTGGCGCAGGTGCGCACCGAGGCACGCGAGCGCATGCGCATGGCGCGGTATCTGCTGGCGCCGTCGCTGCTGCAGCGTGCCGAGGGCCTGCATGCCTGGTGCCGGGTACCGGCGCCGTGGACCGATGCCACGCTGGTGCGTACCGCACAGCTGCAGGGCCTGGCGATCGCACCGTCATCGGCGTTCTGCCCGCCGGGGGTAGTGCATCAGAACGGCGTGCGGTTGTCGTTGGGGCTGGCGGCGGACCGCCGGCAGCTGGAAAGTGCGCTGCGGCGGATTGACCGCTTGTTGTTGTCGGATGCGTTGCCGGCGATCGAACGGTAGGCCTGGTAGTGCCGGCCGCTGGCCGGCAACGGCGTGCACGGATCATGAGGTTGCCGGCCAGCGGCCGGCACTACCCCAATGCAACCAGCGCCTTCACCAACGCATCCATCTGCTCCGGTCGGGTGAACACCGACGGCGTCACCCGCACGCAGGCGCCGGAATCGAGGCCGTCGCGGTGGGTGGTGAACACGCGATGCTCATCCAGCAGGCGCTTCTGCAGCGCGAGGTTGTCAGCCACGCTGGTGCGCCCGCGCAGGCGGAAGCTGGCCAGCGCACTGGCCAGCGCCGGGTCCGGCGAGGACAGCACTTCGATATGTGCCATCTGCCGCGCCGGCACGGTCCAGCGCTCACGCAGGTAGCGCAGGCGCGCCTGCTTGTTGGCCACGCCGATGCGCTGATGCAGGGCAATGGCGTCCGGCAGTGCCAGGTAGGCGGCGAAGTTGACCGTACCGGTATGCACACGGCTGCCCACCCGGCCATCGTCGGTTTCGCCCATGTAGGGATCCAGGTCGGCCACGCGCCCCTTGCGCACGAACATCGCGCCGACACCGACCGGCGCACCGATCCACTTGTGCAGGTTGATGCCGACGAAATCGGCCTTCAGCTGCGGCACCACGTAGTCGATCTGGCCAAACCCATGGGCCGCATCAACGATCACATCGATGCCGCGCGCACGCGCACGCTCGGCGATCTCCGCTACCGGCAGCACCAGCCCATGGCGATGGCTGACCTGTGTCAGCAGCACCAGTTTCAGGCGTGGCAGCCGCTCGAATGCGGCCTCGTAGGCCTGCAGGATCTGCGCGTGGTCGGGCACGGCCGGCAGCGCGATGCGCTCGACCTGCACGCCGCGACGCTGCTGCAGCCAGCGCATCGCGCCGATCATGCTGTCGTAGTCGATGTCGGCGTAGAGCACCTGGTCGCCGGGCTGCAGGCGGTTGTAGCCACCGATCAGCGCCAGCATCGCCTCGGTGGCGCCACGGGTCAGTGCGATCTCGTCGGCGCCCACGCCCAGCAACTCGGCCACCTGCCGCTGCACCGCCATGTACTGCGCCGGAAACTCGCGACGGCCATACCACGCGTTGCCACGGTTGACCTCGGCGGTGTGCCGCTGATAGCTGGCCAGCGTCTCACGGCCCATCGCCCCCCAGTAGCCGTTCTCCAGATGGTTCACTTCATCGGTGATGTCGAAGTGGCTGGCCACGGCGGTCCAGTAGCCTTCATCGCGGGCCAGCACGTCCGGCGCTACGGTCGTTGCGGGAATCTGCATGGGCGCAGCGTAACGCGTGGCGGCCATGACGGGCAGTGAAGACAGTGCAGCTGCGGCCGGCAGCAAGGTGCCGGCACGCAACAGGTTACGGCGGCGGCTGTCCATCAGAAGCTCAGCCGGTACTGCGCGTACAGGTTGGCACCGTCGGTGTCGTACGGCGCGTTGCGCGAGTAGACCAGGCCGCGGCTGGCCTGGAAGGTGGCTTCGTCCGGATAGCGGTCGAACACATTGTCCGCGCCCACGCGCAGGCTGTGGTGTTCGTTGATGCGATAGCCGACGGCCAGGTCGAGGAAGCTCATCGCCCCGAAACGCTGGTAGATATCGCCCACCGCATTGCCGCTGGAGTCGGTCCAGGCACCGTAGTAGCGCATGCGCGCCATCAGCGACCAGGCACCGATGTCCCAGCTGCCGGTGAGGCTGCCCTTGTGCTCGGGCAGGCGATCTTCGAACAGCACGCGCTGGGTCTCATTGGTGGCCACCGAGGTGCTGCCCTTGTCCACGCGGGTACGGTTGTAGTTGTAGGCCAGGGTCAGCGTCATGCGGCCGGCGCCGAGATCGCGCAGGTAGTTGCCGATCACGTCCACGCCGGTGGTGGTGGTATCGAAATCGTTGGTGAAGTAGTTCACCGAGGTATAGCCCAGCGGATTCGGCGTGCCTGCCGGAATGGCAAAGCTGGCCGACTGGCTGAAGCGGTCGGTGAGCTTGATCTGGTAGACATCGACCGAGCCGGACAGGCCCAGGTCGGTGCGCCAGGTCAGGCCCAGCGACGCGGTACGCGATTCTTCCGGCTTCAGTGGCCGGGCACCGAGCAGCTGCGCCAGCGGATCGTTCGGCGACAGGCGGCCACTGGTGAAGATCTGCAGCGTGCGCGTATCCAACCCCTGGGTGGTGCTGGTGGTGTTGAGCTGCGCCGGCGTCGGCGCGCGGAAGCCGGTGGACACGGTGCCGCGCAGGGCCACGTCCGGGGTGATCGCGAAGCGCGCCGAGAGCTTGCCGTCCAGCGTGCTGCCGAAGCTGGAGAAGTCCTCGTAACGGCTGGCCGCACCGATGCTCCAGCGCTCGCCCAGCGGCACTTCCATATCCACGTAGGCCGCCTTGCTGCGCTGGCTCCACTGCCCGGCCTGGCTGGCCGAGAAGCCCGGTGCACCGTTGGAGTTGGCCTCCAGGCCCGCGGCCGCGCCCGGGCCCACCGCGTACGAGGCCGGATCACCGGCACGCACCTGGTAGGTCTCCTGGCGGAACTCGCCACCGAAGGCGACGTTGATCGGCTTGGACAGCGCGCCCACCTCCCACTCGTAGTTGAAGTCGGCGTTGGCGTTCTTCTCGGTCTGGGTCAGGCGGCCAAGATCGAAGTCGGTCGGGCTGGCCGGGCCGAGCGAGGCATTGATCGAGTTCTTCAAGCTGTAGTCGATGGCGTTGCGGCCATACGACGCGCTGACATCCCAGCGCAGCTTCGGAGTGATCTCGCCACGCAGGCCACCGACCAGTTGCAGGTCGTTCTGGACGTTGCCGTACTGCGGGCTGAAGCCCACCGGATAGATCGAACGCAGGTTCCAGCCGGGGAAGATCGCCGTGGTGCGGTAGGCACCGGTGGTGGTGTCCGGGTTGCGCCAGTTGAAATCGCTGACGCCATCGCTGTGGCTGTACAGGCCGAGCGCATACAGCTCCAGCGTGTCGCTGGCATTGGCCTTCACATTGAAGCCGACGCGGCGGCTTTCCAGTTCCGGCTGGCCCCAGCGCTGTACCGGATTGGGCACATCCAGATCCGGATGCGCGGCCTGGAAGGCGATCGCATCCGGGCGCTGGCGGGTGCGCGAGGTGGCGTCGGAATTCGACGATTCGGCGAACAGTACCAGGCTGCCGTAGTCACCCAGCGACCAGCCGGTACGTGCGCTGAAATCACGCGACGCGCCATCGCCCTGTGCGTACTGCGAATAGCCGGCGGTGATCTCGGTGCCGGGGCCATCCTCGAGAATGATGTTGATGACGCCGGCGATGGCATCCGAGCCGTACTGCGCCGAGGCACCATCGCGCAGCACTTCGATGCGCTTGATCGCACTGGTCGGAATCTGTGCCAGATCGGCTGCCTGCGCCCCGCGGTTGCCGAGCAGCGCGCTGCGATGGAAGCGACGACCGTTGACCAGTACCAGGGTCTGGTCCGGCGACAGGCCACGCAGGGTGGCCGGGCGCACGAACACCTGGCCGTCCGCCATCGGCAGGCGCTGCACCACGAACGACGGCACCAGTTGCGCCAGCACGTCCTTCAGGTCGGTGGATTCCACCGACGTGATGTCTTCCTTGGTGAACACGTCCACCGGCGCCAGCGTTTCGAACTGGGTGCGGTTGGAGGCGCGGGTACCGGTGACCAGCATCGCATCGAGCTGGGTGGGCGCCGCTCGGCTGCCCGCCATGGCATCGACCGCATCGGCCTCCGCTGCAATCGCGCCTCCTGCGCTGGCCATGGAAAGGGCAAGGAGGATGGAACGCGAAAGCTTCGAACGATGCACGGCAGGGCTCCGGGAGGACGCGACAGGGCCAGCACCTGTTCGGAAACAACAGGGCTGGACAAGGCGCGCAGTCTCGGTGCGATCTGTGAAGGAGCCATGACGTCAGTGCGACAACTTGATGCGCCAACCAGGGTTGAGCGCTACCAGAGCCCATCCGTAGATCCACGCCGTGCGTGGATGGGCAACGCCGACCCACGCCCGGTCCCTCATGGCCACGCACACGGCGTCAGCCGTTGCTGTCGTCGTCGAAACCGAAGCGGGCCGGCCGTGCCGTTCGCAGCGGAACAAACATCGCGAGGGCGAACACCACCAGGAAGGGAGCGGACAGGAACCCGAAGTCTTTGCTGCCAAACCCGATGAAGCTGGCACGCAGGTCACCGATCCATTCCAACCGCGTCAGCACCATCACCAGCCCACCGATGGTCGGGCCGGGAAGCCCACCGTGACCGCCCATCAGCAACGTGGGTGACAGCAACCCGGCCAGGAACGCGAAGCCGGCGCGATAAAGCCAGGGATTGCCCTTCCAGCGCGACGCGCGCTTCACCATCAGCACCAGCAAGGCCAGTGTCAGCACCGCGGGCAGCACCAGGTAGACAAGTACCAGTTCCATCATGGGCCTGGCTCCGCTGGTCGGGCATCCCACGTCGTCGATCGCATCTCCCTGCCCTCCCTCACATCCATGAAGCGCACATTGTTGCCGGTACGCCGGCAGACGCAAGGCCCCGGCAGCGCAAGAACTGCTAAACGCCCTGCCTGAGGATCCGCTACTGTGCCCGGCATCGGAATCGGGGAACGGCAGGATGAGCGCGGCAGGCAAGGCGTTGTGGTACATCGAAACCCATGTGGACCAGCCATTGGCGCTGGCCGATATCGCCGCCGTAGCGGGGCTGTCGCCGTTCCATCTGTCACGCCTGTTCCAGGCCCGCACCGGCACCTCGGTGGTGCGCTATCTGCGGGGACGGCGCCTGACCGCTGCTGCGCAGCGGTTGGCCAACGGGGCCGGTGACATCCTGCAGGTCGCGCTGGGCGCGGGCTACACCACCCATGCGGCGTTCACCCGCGCCTTCAGCGAACAGTTCGGGCAGACGCCG
This sequence comes from Stenotrophomonas sp. S4, assembly GCF_054187805.2. NCBI lineage: Bacteria > Pseudomonadati > Pseudomonadota > Gammaproteobacteria > Lysobacterales > Lysobacteraceae > Stenotrophomonas > Stenotrophomonas sp. S4. The sequence goes on from NZ_CM196188.1 coordinate 4,434,913, forward strand.
GAGCGCGTACGCGAACAGGGCACCGATGGACTGGCGCTGGTACAGGCGATCCGCGTGGAGGATGCGCCGGCTGCCTGCGGTGAGGCGCCGCGACTGCTCGACACGCCCGCTTTCCAGGTGGCGGGCATCGGTATGCGGCATACCCGCGACAGTGGCGGTGCGATTCCCGGCCAATGGGCGCAGCTCAACCGCGAATGGCCGACGCCGGCACCGATCAGTTTCGGTGTGTGCTGCAACAGCGACGACGATGGCGGCTTTGATTACATCGCCGCACTGCCCGCCAGCACGCTGCCGACCGTGCCGGCGCACTGGCAACGAGTGGACGTGCCGGCGCGTCGCTATCTTGTGGCCTGGCACGGCGGACATATCTCGACCATCCGCTCGACCTGGTTCTGGCTGCTGGATCATTACCTGCCCAGCTCCGGCCTCAGCCTGGCCGATGCACCAGACCTGGAACGCTACGACACCCGCTTCGACGAGCACACCGGCAACGGCGGCGTGGAGATCTGGCTGCCGGTGGACGAACGCCCACGCTGACAAGGAGCTGAGGATGCGCATGAAAGCCACTGTGATGGGAATGATGCTGATGGCCTCCGCGGGGGGCGCCAGCGCTGGCGAGCCTTGGAAAGCAGGCGAACGCCACGGCACCACCACGGTGGCCAGCGCCGTGGTGCGCGATGCGCAACACCGCGACGCCCTGCGCTACACGGTCTGGTATCCGGCGCCCGCTGGCAGCAGGGAAACCGCCCTGACAATCGGTCCGCCCGATGCACCGCTGTTCGACGTCGGCCGCGCGGCACTGGATGCGCCGGTCGCGGGTGCACGCCTGCCAACGCTGCTGCTCTCCCACGGCAACGGCGGCAGCGCGCGCATGATGGGTTGGCTGGGTACGGCATTGGCACACGCCGGGTACCTGGTGATCGCGGTCGATCATCCCGGCAACAACGGCGTGGAGGAGATGACCCTGCCCGGTAGCATGCTGAGCTGGTTGCGTGCGGATGATCTGCGCGCCGCGCTGGCGGCGGTGCAGGCCGATCCCGTGCTCGGTCCACACGTCGATCGCGAACGGCTGGGTGTGGCCGGGTTCTCCGCCGGTGGCTACACCGCACTGCTCGCCGCCGGTGCACGCCCCGATCTGCAGCGGCTTCTGGCCTTCTGCCAAGCGCATCCGGATGACGGCGTCTGCCGGCCCCAGCGGGAAGCCGTCACGCACACGATGGAGGCTCGTATTGCCGCTGCAAGCTCGCCGGAACTGTCGCCATGGATCTCCCACGCCAATGAATCGCGCGCGATCCCCGGCGTGCGCGCGGTATTCCTGCTGGCGCCAGCAATCGTGCAGGCATTCGCGCCGGAACAGCTGTCCTCGCTGAGGCAGCCGGTGTCGATCGTACTGGGCGAGGCTGACACGGTTGCGCCACCACAGAGCAATGGCGAGGCCGCACAGGCACTGATTGCGGGCGCCGCGCTGCAGCGTCTGCCGGATGTCGGTCACTACGACTTCCTGGCGGGCTGTACAGCAGTTGGTTTGCAGAGGCTGCCCGAGCTCTGCAGCAGTTCAGTTCCGAAGGCGGGCACCCACGCGCAGGCAGTGGATGTCGCGGTGCGCTTCTTCGCCGAAGCACTGCGGTAGTGGCCGCCGGGCATGGCCCGGCGCTACAGTGGCTGCATCCAAGGAGGATTGGCCATGCGCCTGCTTCACCTCACCCTGCCGGTGTCCGACGTCACCACCGTCGCCGCGTATTTCCACGATGTGCTGCAGCAGCGCGTGGTCGGCAATCATGTGCACATCGGCTGGAGCACGATCGAACTGCAGCCTGCGGCTGGGCGTCCGGTCGGAGGCGTGCACCTGGCCTTCAACGTGCCGGACAACCGCTTCAGCGAGGCGATGGCCTGGCTGCTCGAGCGTACGCCACTACAGCGCAACCCGGCAGGACTGGATTACTTCGCGCTGGAAAGCAGCTGGCAATCGCAGTCGGTGTACTTCACCGGCCCGGACGGCCTGATCCTGGAACTGATCGGCCGCCGCCGCCTGCCAGCCAGTGCGCGCGAAGGCGTTTTCCATGGCAGCGAGCTGACCTGCCTGAGCGAAGTCGGCCTGCCCAGCCACGATGTCGATGCGGTGCGCGAACAGTCCTGTCAACGTTTCGGCCTGCAACCGATCAGCCCGGCTTCGCCGCAGTTCGCACCGATGGGCGACGACGAGGGTCTGCTGATCGTGGTTGCGGCGGATCGTCGCTGGTTCCCCGAGCAGAAGGACCTGCCGAATGCGCAGGGACTGTTGCTGCGTATGGGTGACGTCGCCGGCACCGGCGAACTCCGCGACGATGCCTTGGGCTGGCGGGTTTTCTCGACCTGACCTGCCGTTCCAGACCTGATGCGCGCTACCGCGTGCGCACACCCTGCCCCGCTTCAACCTGCGCATGCAGCGCCTGCAGCTGCGCCGCCGTCTGGTTGAACACCTGCAGATCGGCATCGACCAATGCCGGCCAGTCGGGCGCGTGCCCCAACAGCTGCGTCACCTGCTCGGTCGGCGCGCGGTCGAAGCCTTCGCCCAGCACGGCAAGATAGCGCTCACGGAACCCTTCGGGGTCGCGCTGGTCCTGCACATAGAGCTGCACTGCCAGCAGCCCTGCATAGAGGTAGTTCACCAGATAGTTCGGATCTTCAAACATCAAGCGCTTGCCGATCCAGCTGTTGCGCAGTTGCGGATAGCGCTCCGGATCCTGACCGAAGCGCGCCAGCACCTGGCCGGTCAGCGCGTCCAGATCATCGGCGGTGCCCAAGGTGCCCGCGGCCACGCCCCGATAGATCGACTGCTCCAGCTGCGCTTCCTCGGACGAGGTGAACAGCTGCAGCACCATGTCGTCCAGCAGCGATTTCAGGTAGTAGGCCTTGGCGCGCGGGTCCTGTGCCTGCTGGTACAGCTGGTCGCGGAAGCGCAGCTCGTTGTAGATCGCGAACGCCTCGGTCAGCCACTGGCTGCCATTGCGCTGCAGCGGCGACGCATGGCCGCGCTGCATCCACTCACCGTGCATGGCATGACCAGCTTCGTGGGCGATTTCAACATCGCTTTCCAGATCCCCCCTGCGCACCCCGACGTACAGCATCGCCGGCGCGCCAGGAGCATTCACTGCGAACGCATCATGGCTGCGATTGCCTTGCTCGGTGGCCAGGTCCATGCGCTGGTTGACCGGATCGAGCAGCGCGCGCAGCTCGGCAACATACGTCGGGCCAAGGTGCTGCATGGCATCGGCGGCATTGTCGCGCAACTGCGCCAGCGTCAGCACCGGTGGCGTGTAACCGGTATCGGGCACGGTGGTATCCCAGATCTGCGGCGCGTCGATGCCGGAGCGCGCAGCGTGGTGCAGCAGCATGTCCTGGTAGGCGCGACGATCCCCTGCATGGCGTTCGATCGCCTGCAGCGTCGCATCCACCGCCGATGCATCCAGGCCCATCCGCTGGTAGCCCCGCGCCGGTGCGGAGCCATCGCCCTGCAGGCGCGCGGCGGCATCGTTCACCTGCACCAGGCCCAGCAGCACCGAGGCCATCGGCTCACGGCGCGAGTGCAGGCCCTGCCAGTAACCCTTCCAGCCCGCTTCCCGCAACGCGCGGTCCTGCTGCTGGGCCAGTGCCTGCTTGTCGTGCCCGGTGTCCCAGTGCCGACCATCACGCTCGATCTGCGGGTACTCGGCACTGCGCAGGATCTGCCCACGCAGCCGCGCGAAACTGTCCAGCGCCGGATCGGCCAGCGCCTCCACGGCCTCATCCAGCACGATATTGGCCGGGGCTGCAGCTTCCTTCAGCGCACGTGCGCGCAGGAAGGCATACGGTGCTGCCCACGCCGCATCCGCGGGCGCTTCGCGCAGCGCCGCGCGACCAGTGCGGGCGATGCGGCTGCACAGCCCCATCACCTGGTCCAGCGCCTGCGCCGGGCGAAGATCGCGCGCGTTGCGGGCGGCCTGCAGATGCAGATAGGTGTGATGGCGCAGGCACTGCGCCTGCAATGCCTCGGCCTGCTGGAAGCGTTGCGCAGGTGCAAGCGCGGAAGCCTGCTGCAAGGCCTCGACACGCTTGCCCAGTTCGTCACGCGCAGCCTGTTCGGCTGCCGCACTGGCGAAGTAGGCGCGATCGTCGGCCCGCAGCGACTGCGCCTGGGCGCCGGTGAAGGGCGCCATCGCCAGCACGACGGCCATGGTGGCGGTGATGGTACGCATCCTGCGAGCCTGCATCGGCGTCTCCCTGCCTGGATCAGGCTCCGAGCCTAGCAGGCGCTGCCCGGCCGCGCCTGTGCCGGAACAGGCGTCAGATCGACTCATCCTCACGCTTGACCAGCGTCCAGCAGGGCGACTGTGCGAAGGTGTAGGTCTGCTGGTCGCTGCTGTCCGGCGTGCGGATCTGAACCTGTCGTTGCCCATCGGCCAGCGTGCTGACCTGCATCTCACGGCCCTGCCCGGCCAACGCGGCGGGATCGGGCATCACCGGCCACTCGACATCGGCCAGCGCCAGTCGGCTTTCCACCTTGCGCGGTTCCGGCTCGGCCTCGGCATCGATGTAGCTGTCCAGCAGCGGATCGGCAGTGGCCTTTTCCTGCAGCGTGATCTCGTTGCCGAAGTGCTTCAGGAACGCATCGAACTGCGGATAGGGGCATTCACCGCTGGCAGGCACCGGTGCGTGCTGGACCGCTGCCGTCGTGGACGACGGCGCGGGATGTGCAGGTGCGGCTTCCGCGGGCGTCGCCTGGGGCTCGGGCGTGCAGGCAACCAGCGCCACGCCACAGGCAAGCACCAGCACGGCAGCGGAACGGTTTCGACGCATGGGCTCATCCTGAATCCGGTTCGGTCGCCCCATGCTACCGCGCGCCCTACAATTCCGGCATTCCGCCGGTCCGAGATACCCCATGCGTCGCCTCCTGCTCCTGATCGGCCTGCTGCTGCCCGCCCTGTGGCCAGCGGTGGCGATGGCCGTCGATGTCCACGAGGGCGATCTGCTGTTCGTCACCGCCGGCCGCAGCGGGCTCAGCGCCGCCATCGACGATGCCACCGGCAAGCAGGGCGCACCCAGCTTCGATCACGTGGCCCTGGTCGCCGCGGCGTCAAACGGCTGGGAGGTACTGCATGCGGACGAGAAGGGATCGCGCCGGCAATCGCTGGTCGAGTTCCGCCAGGATGCCCGGGCCAAGCAGCGGCAGATCGTGATCTATCGCCTGCGCGCACCGCAGCAGGCAACGATCAAGGATGCGGTCGCCACCGCGCGCACGATGCTCGGCAAACCGTACAACACGTCATACGTGTTGAACGAAGACAGCTACTACTGCTCGGACTTCATCGAACGCGCGTTCCGTGCGCACCACGTGTTCGCACTGCAGCCGATGAACTTCCGCAACCCGCAGACCGGGCAGATCGCACAGCACTGGGTCGATCTTTACCGCGGCATGGGCATGGAGGTGCCACAGGACCAGCCCGGGACCAATCCCAACGACATGTCGGCGGCGCCGGTCCTGCAGCGCATCGGCGTGCTGGAATAAGCGAAGCCCCGCACAGGGCGGGGCTTCGCCAGTCACTCCGCGTGCGCGGCGCGGTCATTCTTCTTCGTCGTGGCCGCCCTGCTGCTGGTTGCGCTCTTTGCGCTGCTGATCCTGCTGCTGTTGCTGCTGCTGGTCACGGCGTCCCTGCTGCTGGTCCTGCTGATTCTGCTGACCCGGTTGCTTCTGGTTCGGGTTCTGGTTCTGCTGTGCCATGTCCGTTCTCCGAAAGCCACGCGCGGAATGCGGTGGACGGGGCCATCGTCTGCAGCGATTGGTTAATCACGCGTGGGGGGCCGGCTACATTCGTGTGTACGCGCGTGAATGAACGCGCAAAGACCCTTGAGGCACAAGCGCCTGAAGGATTCATGCGGGATCGGCATGTGCTCATGCCGGCCTTGGCGCCATGCCCATTCATGGCGTGCTCCGCCGGAAACACGCGCTGAACGAGGCTGGCGTCCTGGTCGAGCACGGACGCCAGCCCTGCATTCAGGGCATCACCGGCGGCACATACGCCAGGGTCATGCCCAGCAGCCACAGCAGGCCCAGCACCAGCGGGATATGCACCAGCAGCTGGATGAAGGTGAACCCCACGATGTCGCGCGCCTTCAGGCCCAGCACGCCCAGCAGCGGCAGCATCCAGAACGGGTTGATCAGGTTCGGCAGCGCTTCGGCCGCGTTGTAGACCTGCACCGCCCAGCCCAGGTGCGCCTTCAGTTCGTTGGCGGCCTGCATCACGTACGGCGCCTCGATGATCCACTTGCCGCCACCGGACGGCACGAAGAAGCCCAGCACCGCCGAGTAGACGCCCATCACCAGCGCGAACGAATCGGTGCTGGCCACGTGCACGAACAGGCTCGACAGCCGGTGCGCCAGGGTCTGACCGTCACCGCCAGCGGCGTGGGTGAGGATCATCGCGATGCCGCCGTACAGCGGGAACTGGATCAGTACGCCGGTGGTGCTCGGCACCGCCTTGGCCACCGCGTTGAGGAAGCTGCGCGGGCGCCAGTGCAGCAGCAGGCCCAGCGAAATGAACAGGAAGTTGTAGGTATTGAGGTTGGCGATCGCCGTGATCACCGGCTTGTTGGCGAACTCGTTGAACAGCCAGCCGAACGCCAGCAGCGAGAGCAGCAAGGTCAGCAACGGGCTGTATTCCAGCCATTCGCCCGGGCGCGTGCGTCGCTGCAGCGGCTCCGGCTCGGCCTGCGCAGCGCCGGGGAACTCCTCGGCGGTGCGGGCGCTGCCGGCGGCGGGTGCGGTCAACCAGGCAATCAGCAGCGAGGCCAGGATCAGTACCGAGGTCAGCGCGATCGACTGCCACAGGAAGATGGTTTCGGTGAACGGCAGCACGCCGGTGATCTCCACCAGCCCCGGCGGCATGCTGGCCGGGTTGGCCTGCAGTTGTGCGGCCGATGAGCTCAGCCCCATCGCCCACACCGCACCCAGACCGAGATACGCCGACGCACCGGCCGCGCGGTAGTCCATGCGCAGTTCGGTACGGCGGGCCAGCGCGCGCACCAGCAGACCGCCGAACACCAGCGAGAAACCCCAGCTGAGCAGCGAGGCGAGCATGCTGACCAGGCCCACGTACACCACCGCACCACGGCCAGTGCGCGGCACCCGGGCCAGGAAGTCGATGAAGCGCGCGACCACCGGCGCGGTGGCCACGGCGTAGCCACCGATGACCACGAAGGCCATCTGCATGGTGAAGGGAATCAGGCTCCAGAAGCCGTCACCGAAGGCGCTGGCGGTGGCCTGCGGGGTCGAGCCGAAGCCCATCGCGGCCAGCGCGACAATGACCACGCCCAGCACCGCGAACACATACGCGTCGGGGAACCACTTTTCCGCCCAGGCGGCCGAGCGCAATGCTGCACGCGCCATCCAGCCGTCCTGTACTGCTGCCGTCGAGGCCATCGCCTACCCTCCCAGGTTCGATGGACCGATTCTGGGCGGTGGGGTGCGGGCTGTCAGCCACCTATTGGTCGTAGGTGGCGGGGTCGGATCCCTCTCCACAGGAGAGGGCTCTGACCCCGAGCCGGGTATCGGCGCGGCAGAAGGGTCAGAGCCCTTTCCCGGCGGGAAAGGGATCCGACCCCGGGCGATCAACGCAGCGCCAGGTCCACTGCGATACCGGCAAACAGCGCGGCACCCACCCAGTTGTTGTGCAGGAACGCCTTGAAGCACGGGCCGCGTTCGCGGTGGCGGCAGATCCAGAACTCGTACACCACCAGCGCGGTGGCGACGGCCACGCCGGCCAGATAGTACCCGCCCAGCCCGCCACGCACGCCGACCAGCGCCATGGTGGCCAGGAACAGCGCGTACAACACGCCCTGGATGACCAGGTCGAGATCACCGAACAGGATCGCGGTGGAGTGCGAGCCCATCTTCAGGTCGTCTTCGCGGTCGACCATGGCATACCAGGTGTCGTAGGCGGTGGACCACAGGATGTTGCCGGCATACAGCAGCCAGCCCAGCATCGGCACCTCGCCCTGCACGGCGGCGAACGCCATCGGGATGCCCCAGCCGAACGACATGCCCAGGTAGACCTGCGGCAGATGGGTGTAGCGCTTCAGGTACGGATAGCTGGCGGCCAGGAACACGCCGATGAAACTGAGGCCGATGGTCAACCCGTTCAGGGTCAGCACCAGGCCGAACGCCACCAGCATCAGCACGGCAAACAGTGCCAGCGCGGCACGGCCGCTGATTGCGCCGGTGGCCAGCGGACGCGCCTTGGTGCGTTCCACATGCGGGTCGAGCCAGCGGTCGGCGTAGTCGTTGATGACGCAACCGGCCGAGCGGGTCAGCCACACGCCGGCGGTGAACACGAACAGCGTCCACAGCGGCGGCAGGCCGCCCGCGGCCAGCCACAATGCCCACCAGGTGGGCCACAGCAGCAGCAACGTGCCGATCGGGCGATCAGCGCGCATCAGACTCCAGTAATGCCGCCAACGCGGCGTCGCCGGCGACTGCGGCGAAGTGAGGGGGGTATCAGCCATGGCGATAGGATACTCCTGCCCCTCTGGCAGGGCTTTGCCCGTGGGGGGAGATTTGTTCGGCGAAACTGGATAGAATGCCGGTCCCGCACCGCTTCATGGCGCTGCGATGCCCGCCCCGGCACCGGCCGACGGCGCGGCGGTTCTACAACGCGCCCGTAGCTCAGCCGGATAGAGTAGTGGCTTCCGAAGCCATTGGTCGGGGGTTCGAATCCCTCCGGGCGCGCCATCTCCCCCTGTGTTGCCTGCATGCCGCCAGCCCGCGCTGGACGTTGCCGCGCGCTTCATCAACACTGCGCGCATGACGCCACGGGATCTGCTGCAGCTGGCGGCAGGCGCTGCGATTCTGGGCCTGGCCGCCTTGTCCACCGGAGTGAGCTTCGGCCGCGCTCGGCGTGGCAGTCATCTGCTCACCATCTTCTTCGCCTGTTTCGCCGCCGCCAATCTGTTCGGACTGGTGCTGTTGGGTGGCCAGGCCTGGCACTCGGCCGACGCGGTGCGCTGGCTGCGGGTCATCGAAGTGCCGCTGGTCTATCTGCTCGGTCCGCTGCTGTATGGCCATGCGCGTGCGCTGCTGTTGCCCGCACCGGGCCACACTTCGTTGCTGCCGCTCGCGCATCTGCTGCCGGCCATGCTCGCGTTCGTCGTTTCCCTGTTGAACGCTGTTGCGCCTTTCGACGTCTCGCCGCTGGGCAAGGCGCTGTTCCAGCTCAGCTTCCATGGCTGGCTGCTGCAGGGCACGCCCTACCTGCTGGCCACGCTGTGGCTGTCGCTGCGTACGTCTTCGGCCCCGCGCGGAACCGCGATCCAACGCAGCGGACTGCGCGGGCTGGCGATCGTGATGACAGGCTGCTGGCTTGCCAGCGCGATGAACCGATGGCCGCCGCACGCCGCTCCGCTGCTGGCCAGCATCGGGCTCAGCCTGCTGACCACCGCCGGCATATATCTGCTGGCCTGCCGCGTGGTGCGGCAGCAGCTGCGCGCGCCTGTGAATGCCGCCGCACCGGGCGTGGGGAATCTCATCCCCGCGCCCATCGAGGACGTCGCCGTCGCACGCTACGAGCGCTCGGGCATCGACGCCGCGCAGTGCGCGGCCATCGCCAGCGCGCTGACCGCATTGATGCGGGACGAACGCCTGCATGAAGCGCCCGGGCTGGACCTTCAGTCCCTCAGCCAGCGCAGCGGGTGGTCACCCAACCAGGTCTCGCAGGCGCTCAACCAGGGCCTCGGCCAGAGCTTTTCCGAGTTCGTGAACAGCTTCCGCGTCGCTGCCGCGAGGGCATGCCTGTCCGATCCGTCCGACCTCCGCAGCGTGCTGGACATCGGCCTGGCCGCCGGCTTCGGCAGCAAGTCGACCTTCAACAGCGCGTTCAAGCGCGCCACCGGGCAGACACCGAGCGAGTACCGCCGCCTCACCACGTCCGACTGAACGTCCAATCCTTCACGCCCGGTCGAACGGCGCCCGCCGCTGCGTTGCCATCAACGCTCGACCCGACGAAGAAGGTGATGCGATGCGATGGCAACGGATGATGTTCGGCCTGCTGTGGATGCTGGCGGTTCCCGTGCAGGCTGCGGTGGGGGATGCGGCGAGCGTGCTGGCCCGGGCCCGTGCAGCCAGTGGCGGCGAGCCGTGGCTGTCGGTACAGCGCCTGCAGGCGGAGGGCGAGCAGTCGGTGGGCGGCCTGCACGGGCGCTGGCAGCTCAACCAGGACCTGCGCGCCGGGCGCTATGCCGAACAGGCGCAACTGGGAGACTTCACCGTCGCCCAGGGGTTCGACGGCCAGCTGTCCTGGCGGCGCGACTATGGCGGCGAGGTCGGCCTGCTGGATGGCACCGTGCCACGTCGGACCGCGCGCACGCAGGCGTGGCTGGCCACCCGCGCCTACTGGTCCAGCGCCTATCCGGCCTCGCGCTTTGCGGGCCCTCGCACCGAGGCCCACGACGGGCAGCGCTATGACGTGCTGTCGACGACGCCGGAGGGCGCGGACCCGATCGAACTCTGGTTCGACACCCGCAGCGGCCTGCTCGGCCGGGTGGTCATCGCCTCCGCGCGCACCCCCACCGCCACCACGCTGGAAGACTACCGGGCGGTCGATGGCCTGCTGCTGCCCCATCGCCTCATCACCGATACGCTCGATGCCCAGGGCCGTGCTGATCCGCGACTGCGCAGCGACGTGCAGGTGCAGCGCTACCGGGTGGATTTCCCCGTGCCGGATGTACTGTATGCACCACCAGCGATGGCCGACGACAGCTACATCGAGGATGCCAGCGGCACCACCCGTGTCCCGTTCGACCTGATCAACAACCATGTCTACATCGAGGCCGAAGTGGACGGCCAGCCGGCGCGCTTCCTGGTGGACACCGGCGCCATCAACCTGCTGACACCGATCGCCGCCAAACGCCTGGGACTGACCACAGCGGGCCGCCTGAGCGTGCATGGTGCCGGCGACAACGCCAGCGACCTGGGCCTGGCACAGGCCCGCCACCTGCGCATCGGTGGCGCGCACCTTGCAAACCCGGTGTTCCACATCATCGACCTCGGCCAGCAGATCAACTCGATGGGCGTGCCACACGATGGCTTCATCGGCGACGAAACCTTCCTGCGCTTCGTCACCACCTTCGACTATGGCGCGCGTGTGCTCAGCTTCACCCGGCCAGGCCACTACCAGCCACCCGCCAACGCGGTGGTGCTGCCGTTCGAGCAGGATGACCGCGCACCGGTACTGAATGGCGAACTGGACGGCATCCCGCTGCGGTTGTGGCTGGACACCGGCTCACGCAACTCGCTGAGCCTGAGCAGCCCGTTCGTGCGTACCCATGGTCTGTTGGAGAAGTACCACGCCAGTGAGGAGGCGGTGCTTGGGTGGGGCCTCGGAGGCCCGGGCCGCGCGCGACCGGCCCGGCTCGGTGTGCTGCGCATGGGCAGCATCGAGGTCACCGGCCTGGTCGGTGACCTGTCCAGCACCGACAAGGGCGCGCTGGCCCTGGCCGACTATGGCGCGATTCTCGGTGGCGGCGTGCTGCGGCGCTTCTCCATGGGCATCGACTACGATGCCAAACGTCTCTATCTGGTGCCCAACGCTGAAAGCACGCAGGCCGATGCCTTCGACCGCAGCGGGCTGTGGTTGCAAGCCGAGCACGGTGCACTGCGTGTGGCCGATGTGGCGCCGACCAGCGCTGGTGCGCGCGCCGGGCTGCGAAGGGATGATCGCATCGTCATGATTTCAGGCGAGCCGATTGCCACGCGGAGACTGGCGGACTGGCGTGCGCTGCTGCGTGAGCGCCCGGTTGGGACGCGCGTGGGCATCCGTTATCTGCGCGATGGCCGGCAGGTGGATACCGAGCTGGTGCTGGCGGACCGGGTGGCTGCGGGATGGCGTGCCGATTGAGTCAGTACTGGCGCTATCCCTGCGGAGCACCACAAAGGCAGTGCCAACTATTTGTCTCTTAAGAAGTTCCTCGGCCGAGCGCCATGTCTGATGATTTTTCGCGCGGCACCAAGATAGAAGTCACTGAATACAAATGAGAAGGCGGCAGCTGTATAGAAAACAAGTAGTGCCCCAGGAATGGGAATCGCGCGAACGAAGCTATCGCATTCGAGGTTGCGGGCGACCAGCAACCCAATCATGAACATCTCGGCCAGGAAAGCCATGGCGAATGCGAATCGCACTCGCCTAACCTCAACCGACAGAATTCCCCTTCTCGCCAGTTCGAACTTGGAATACACAAACAGCACCAGCAATGCCACAAAAAGAGCAAACATAACTGATGGAGAGTATCCAACGACTGGACAGCCCATACTCATCATGGACTCAATCAGCGCGCAGCAGATCGCCAACGCTCCAACTGCAGCTGCGCCCTTCATGCACCTTATGAAGATCAGTTCGCCGGACATTGGCATTTATTGTAGTTTGACCTCAGATGCCGAGCTGGTGCTGGCGTACCGGGTGAATGAGCGCTGGTCTGCCGATTGAGCTCGCGCTGCCCGCTGTGGCGTACCCGCTGCGCATGCGGCGGGTGCCACTGAACGAGTGGTGCCCGTGAATCTCGCACACGGCGGGAACGTCAGGGAATGAACGATGCCGAGCGACGCTCGCAACCGGCTGCATCCCGTACCACGATGGAGTACTCCGTGTCCGCGCTGGATTGGCCGGGCAGGAATACGCCATCACCATCGAACAAAACGCTCTGCTGTTCACCCTGCCCGATCGACAGCCCGATCGCTCCCGGTGTGATTTCCTCAAGGATCACGTTGTAAGGCCGCCAGGCATCCTCGCCTGTACGCCTCATCTCTGCGCGAGCAGTCCTTGAGTTCAACCTGCGTCTTTCATCCACCCACAGCTGAAGTGGCTGATCAGCGTTGTGGGTGATCTGGAAGCGCCCGTAGGTCAACCCGTCGACTCTCTCGGTGCCGACATAGGTGAAATGGGCCGGCGGACACTTCGTGGTGCGGTTCGGATGCGCCGCACAGGATGTCAGTGCAACCACGAGGCAAAAGGCAGTCAGTCGCTTCATGGGTTCGAGGCCTGATGTGGGTTGTTGTCGCGGCGGCATGCGGCGGTGAGGGCAACCAGCACTACGCCCCAGAGCGGCGTGAGCAGCACGACGTTCATCACCGTCAGCGAAACCGGTACCTGCCAGAGCAGCGATGACCTGAACCCGCTGAATCTATAGGCTTCCAGTGCAAGCACCACGACCTGGGCCAGAAGGCCCGCGAGCAGCCCCAAGCCAGCCCCCTTGGCAAGCCGCCTGATCGTCAGGCGGCCAGCGGCGGGAACCCGTGCGCCAAATCCCAGCAACAGAAGGCTGACGGCATACAGCCAGAAGAAAACCTGATGTGAGTCGAAGGCGTAAAGCGCCCTGCCCACAATGTGCAGGAACAGCCAGAGCGCTCCACACGACACCGCGTAGGCCAGCCCGTACCGAAGAATCTGCCTGGCTTTCATCTTGTATCTCTCCGAGAGCGTGCAGACCGATCGCGTTCTTTTGTGGAGGAGCGCGGGAGCTCATGCACCTTGCCTCCCGCTTGGCGCCCTACTCGCGCAATGCATCGCGCAGCGCTCGAGAGTACCTGCCTGCCTCCAGCATTTGCAGCTGGACCAGCGGAATCCGATATCTCCTGAACAGTGCAGCCAGTTCCCAGACCTCCTCCTCCAGAACCGCATCTGGATCCAGGGGTAGATAGATGACATCCCCTCTGCCGACCACATTCCCGATGCAGCCGATTCGACCAATCCACTCGAAGAAGAACCGTTCATCCTGTTGAGAAAAGAAAACTACCCTTTTCGCTTCAAGCTCCATGGTAAATCACCGTCCATTCAACCACGTCATTTGGATTACCCATCCCATTCCAGCCTTTGCACTGATTACTCTGGACCGGCGACAACGAACAGAGCTGTCAGCGCGCTGCAGAACATCCTGCGAAGACACTGCTGGGCTTCTCCTTCAAGCTCACAGCGATCACACGGTGCATGGGATGCTCCGGAACCTGCACGCATATCTGCAATCACACTTCTTCACTCAACCTCCCCCCTATCTCGTAGAGAAGGCAGGCCAGGGCGGAAAGATGATAGGCCAGTGGTTCCTGCTGCCCCAATGCGACTCTTTGAATATCAGAGTAGTCATCGAAAAGACTTCCAACTTCAAGCTCCACCCGCTCACCGCCCATGGAGTGACGTTCCGACCATGGCACCACGCGGTAAAACACGTCCTCCACTTCAATCTCTTGCAAGCCCTTGGAGCACAGCTCGTCGAACAATATTGATGAGACCTTTTCCAAGGTGTCCAAATTCATCTTAATGCTAGACACCAAATTCGAATTTCATAGGGCCAGGGTGGTACTGAAAAGAAGATTGCGCCTACCGACCCACAGCGGGCATCTGCGCCCCATACTGTAGGTGAGACGAAGAGTATCTGAAAATCACTATCTGCATATTTCCCGCATCCTGCCGAGAACGGCCGCACTTGCCCGTCCGACTTCGAGCTTCCGTATCAATCCAGCACATTCAGGCCAGATGGCCTGCTGCTGTTCTTGGCACGTGGCCGAGTAGTTACAAATCCACCATACAGCCTCGTCGTACAGGGTGATCTGCGCTTCGCCACCGGCCGGAGAGCGCAGCACGCGCGGCGAGCGGCCGGACTGCACTTGGAGACTGTGCCTAATTCATCTTCGGACGGATTACCGCTTCAGGCTGTCATGGCCTGAAGACGATCAATTCACACGCCCCCTCTACATCCGCACCTCTCTGCCAATCAGAGAAGTGGCGATGCTCCCATGCATCGCTACTTTCCATCTCCTGAGCACACTCAGTCAGGAACGCGGCAAGGAGGCGCGCTTCAGCGGGCCCGACCTGTAGAACCACCTCCTCTAGCCGACCGGGGTCATCAACGAGCTGTCTTTTCCCGTAAATCTTCATCTATTTCATGCCCCTTCGTTTCCTTCCACTATGACTTCTCCGCCGAGAGCCTTGAATATGTCGCACTTGACTGGATCACCACGCTCGCATCCCTCGCGAGCAATTTCTTTGGCTACATTCAGAGCTCCGCCACACATCGAGAGCGAAAATCCCTTCCCACGAAGGAACTGCTTGACTCTATCAGAAAGGCCCGCCGGGTCCGTCCCGTGACTCCCACTTCCGTCCTGGTTCACGACGATCTCCTTACAGCCTTTCGCACAAACGTGGGCGTGACGTTGTTGCCCCTCAACATGCGGATTATCCACTCGAACAGTGGTCGGGCGCCCACCAGTAACTTTCTCGGTTCGGCCCGAGTTCGCTAACCCGTGTGGATCTACTCCCAGAAGGGGATCTCCCTCAACGTAAGCGAAGGTATTAATGCCCCCGTCCAGTCCAATCGGATCACTCTGCGAATACCGCCCCACTGCCGGGTCGTACTCGCGCTGGTAGTTGTAGAACAACCCACTCGCATCCGTCGCCTGCTGGCCCGGGAAGCGCAGCGCCAGCTCGAACACCACGCCATCGCCGTCCGGGTCCGCACTCGGAATCTGGTTGCCGAACACTTCGCTCTTGTTGTTCCACTCCCAGATCGCCACATCACGCACCGGATCGATCACCACGCGCGGCGTACCCAGATGATCCGGCTGCACGTAGGCAAGTTCCGGCACGCCGGTAGCCGGCACATTGATCAGCGCCACCGGGTAGTTGTCCAGCCAGATGGCCTGCTGCTGCACTTGGCCCGTGGCCGAGTAGTTGCCCAGCCACTGCCCGGCCTCATCGTACAGGGTGATCTGCGCTGCGCCACTAGCCGGGGTACGCAGCACGCGCTCACCGCGATGGTTGTAGCTGTAGCTTTCCAGTACAGCATCACCCTGCTTCACCGCGCTCATGCGGTTGGCATCGCTGTAGGTGAACGTCTTGCTGCCGATGCTGGTGGTGTTGCCCGCTGCGTCATGGTTGCGCGCTTCGCCGTCCACCGCAGTCAGGCGATGGCTGGTTGCGGGACAGGTGTAGTTGGCGGGGGCGCCGAGCCCCCGTGCATCCCTCAGCAGGCCTCACCGCACCGAGGTGCCCTGCCATCACTGTGTCTTCCCAACCTGGCTGGGGTACGCCCTGGCCCATATCCAACCCGGTAATTCACGCAGTGGCAGCGCCTGTTTCGCCACAGTCTCCAGCTTGATGATCTCAGTTTCGCCCCGCTTAGTTAATTCTAGTCCGCGCTCCTCGCGGTTTCCGGGCAGGATGAGCTCCGGTTTACTGTTGCTCTTAGCTCTCGTATTCCATCCCGCACATATCCTATGTGACCCAGATGGCAGACCTTCAGCACGTAACGAGTCTTGTCCGGATAAACATATCCAACAACCGGAACCGGAGTAGTACTTGTACCAATTACGGCACCCCCCTCTGCCGAATCATAAACTTCGATCACGCCCTCCGGCACAACCTCCCTGCCCTTGTGCTCGCAAGAGGTGACAGTGAATACTGAGAAGATAAAAAAAATACAAGGAATCAATTTCATCATCTTTTCCCGCGCTGAATGGTTGATTCATCAGACATCCACCAAAGTAGGTGATTTATTGATTCCGGAAGAATCATGTTCACAGGCTGAAGCTCCTTGCCAATCTCCCGCATGCAATTCTGCAACGGCGTCCCGCAGTTATTATTTATTGCACTGTACGCCCCCTGCGGCCTCGCGAGACATGCCGATAGTTTTGACTCCTGCTGCGGTGTAAGTTCTATTGTGTGCTTAATTCCAGTGCGCAAATTAAGCTGAGATGAAACATAGTTTGTACTTATTGAGTTGCCCGCAGGGCCAAATGAGTAATCGACACCATTTGAAGTTGTCGATATGTGCCCGAAAGAGGAATGCAGCTTTCCATAGCTCGGCAGCCCTCCCTCATAGGGGAGTGGCATCCATACCCAGACATCGACCAGCCCCTTTTCATCGACCTTCGAAAGAGGCTTCCCGGAGGCATACGGGTACGTACCAATCCCTCCCATCAACCCAATCGGATCACTCTGCGAATACCGCCCCACCGCCGGGTCGTATTCCCGCTGATAGTTGTAGAACAGCCCACTCGCATCCGTCGCCTGCTGGCCTGGGAAGCGCAGCACCAGCTCGAACACCACACCATCGCCATCCGGGTCAGCACTCGGAATCTGATTACCGAACACCTCGCTCTTGTTGCTCCACTCCCAGATCGCCACATCGCGCACCGGATCGATCACCACGCGCGGCGTACCCAGATGATCCGGCTGGACGTAGGCCAACTCCGGCACTCCAGCGCTTGGCGCGTTGATCAGCGCCACCGGGTAGTTGTCCAGCCAGATGGCCTGCTGCTGGGCCTTGCCCGTGGCGGAATAATTGCCCAGCCACTGCCCGGCCTCATCGTACAGCGTGATCTGCGCTGCACCACCAGCCGGGGTACGCAGCACGCGCTCCCCACGATGGTTGTAGGCGTAGCTTTCCAGTACGGCATTGCCCTGCTTAACCGCGTTCATGCGGTTGGCATCGTTGTAGATGAACGTCTTGCCACCGATGCCGGTGGTGTTGCCCACCGCGTCATGGCTGCGTACCTCGCCGTCCACGGCAGTCAGCCGGTGGCTGGTTGCGGGATAGGTGTAGCTGGCGGTGCCTGCAGAGGTGGTCAGGGCGGTGCGATTGCCGGTGGCGTCATACGCATAGGTTTCAATCGGCGTGCCGGTCGCGCCGTCCTGGGTCTGGGTCAGGCGACCCAGCGCGTCGTAAGCGTACTTGGCCAGCACCGCCGAGCCTGCGCCGTTCTTCAGCTCGGTGATCGAACCCACCGGGTCATAGCCGTAGCCCAGCGACAGTCCGCCCGCGGCCGGGTCGTGCACCGCCTGCGGGCGATAGTCCAGGTCGAGCGGACGCTGCAGCTGGCGGCCATTGCCATAAGTCCAACCGGTCGCCGGGCCGAAGGCCGCATAGGTCACGTTGTTCACCACGATCTGGCGCGCCTGGCCGGGCCGGGTCAGGCCGATCTGGCTGATGCGCCCCTGGGTATCGCGCACGTAGTCGGCCACACTGCCATCGGGGTAGGTCAGCGCGGTCAGGCGACCCGACTTGCTGTAGGCATAGCGCAGCGTGCTGGCAACGCCGTTGACGGTCTGCACCTTGCGGGTGACCTGGCCGAAGCGGTCGTGGCAGTACTGGGTGCTGCCATTGGCGTGCAGCACCTGCCCCAGCCGTCCCTTCGCGAAGCGCTCGTCGGCGGCACAGGCGGTCGGTGCCACGTCGTAGTTGTAGCCCACGTCCAGGTTGGGGTCCGGGTAGGCAATGCCGATCAGGCGGTTGAGTGCATCGTAGTGATAGGTGGCGGTGACGCCGCGTGCATCGGTAGTGGTCTTGCGGTTGCCTGCCGCATCCACGGTGAAGCTGCTGGCGCCACTGTCCGGGCTGACCTGGCCGGTCAGGTCACCGAACCCGTTGTAGGCGTAGGTGGTATGCAGGCCCTTCGGGTCGGTGACCTGGGTGACCTGGTCCAGCGCGTTGTACTGGCTGCGGATCTCGGCCGCGACGCCGCCGACGTCCTGCAGGGTCTGCGCCAGGCGGTTCAGCGGGTCGTACTGCTGGCTGGTCACGCGCTGCAGGGCGTCGGTGATCGTCTGCGGGTTGCCGTTGGCGTCGTAGACAAAGCCGGTGGCGTGATTGCCTGCGTCCTTCAATGCGGTCAGCTGGCCGAGCGTGTTGAACGTCCGTGCCAGGGTACGGCGCAGGGTGCCGCCGGCATCCAGCGTGTCTTCCTTGAGGCGGTTGCCGGCGTTGTCCAGCGCATAGTGAATGGTGCTGCCCGCACTGTCCGCGATGTCCGTCAGCCTCTGGGCGGCGTCGTAGACATAGGTAACGCTGCTGCCGTCAGGCTCGGTGACCTGTTGCACCTGGCCGGTCGGCCAGTAGCTGATCTGGGTAACGCGGTCCTCGGCTGTAGTGGCACCGCGCACGGTGATCGAGGTCGGCCAGCCACGGGCATGGTAGGTGTAGGCGGTGACCACGCCGTTGGCATCCCTCGCCGACAACGGCCGCCCGAGTGCGTCGTAGGCCAGGGTCTCAACCGTCTGGCCCAGCGCATTGGTCACACTGCGCAGGTCGCCCTTGCGATAACTGCAGGCACCATTGGCCGCGCATCCCGCGTCGTCCGCGGTGTAGTAGGCATAGGTGGAGACATCCGCCACATCACTGCGTGGGCCATCCACGCTACGCAGCAGTCCTACCAGCGGGCACTCCGGGCCCTCTGCCTCACAGTAGGTCTGCGTGGTGACGCGGGTGTCACCGGTCACCATGTCGCGCACCGTGATGGTGGTCGGCTGGAGGCGTGCATTGCGTGCGATGCGGATCTCACGGCTACCGACGGTTTGCTGCACCAGCCGATTGCTGTCCATGGCCACGCGCGTTTCGCTGATGCGCTGATCCGGGGTACCCGCCGCTTCCGTCGTGGTGGTCACGCTGACGGCGCCTGCGGCAGAATCGCTGGCCTCGGCATAGGCGTAGTTGGTGACAACACCACGGCGATCGGTCAACGACTGCAGCCGACGCCGGAAATCGGTGCCCTCGGGCAGATAGGCGCGAGTGATGCTGCCGTTGCTTTCGGTGATGCCATTGACCTTGCGCGGAAGGCCGCTGGTACCGCTGGCGGTCAATGCGTAGGTGCTCTGCTTGCCCAGTGCGTCGGTGACGATGGTGGTGCCTGCCGGGGTGTACTCCAGGCGCACGCCATCAATGCCCACGTCGGCTTGGCTGCAATCGCCGGAATGGCGGCTGCAGGTGACCCGCCCTTGCGTGTCATAGCCGTACCAGCTGTAGCGCTGGTTGTCTTCGGCGGTAATGCCAGTCAGGTAACCCGGGAAGCGGGCGTCCTCATAATGGTAAGTACGACTGGCGCCGTCTGCGTAGGTCGCACGGATCAGTTCGCCGGCCGGTGAATAGGCGTAGCTCACCACAGGCTGGCCGGCGACCATCACCGCGGAGATCAGCGAGTCGTCACCTGGCAGGAGGTACTGAATATCCAGACGCCGCCCGGTTGAATGGGTGACGCTGAGCAGGCGGCCACGGCTGTCGTGCGCATAGGTCAGCGACGTTCCGTCCTCGAAATCGCGACGCTGCATCAGGCCGGTGGAACTGAACAGGATGCGCTCCCCGGCGCGTGAGAGCAGCCAGTTGGAACCCTGCTGCGTTACCCGCTCGCCGCTGCCGTCATTGGCTTCGTAGTAGGCGCCGCGCTTGGGGAAAGCGAGGTGCGTGCCGTCCTGACCGATCCGACCGACCTTCACTTCGGTGCCCGGTGGGAACGTGGTGCTGTCCACACCGACCGTCAACCGCAGGTTGTGCGAGTGCGTCCAACCCGTGCCCAAGGCGGCTCCAGGCGTGCTGGTCAGCGAGTGGTAGTGACGGCGGAAGCTGATCCAGCCCAGATCGAAATCGGGCTCGGGCTGGGTCTTGTCACCTGTTGTCGGGTCGCATGGATTTCCAGGTGCATCACACTGTTGCGCGATCATCGGGCTGTGGTATCGGCGGGTCATCGCCGCCGTCCCCGTCTCAAGCGCCGGGGGCATGCCGCACATCTGCAGATCTTCACGCCACTTCATGATGGTGCTGCTGGTATTGGGGCACTTCACTTCCCGTGTCCGCTGGACAGGGCGTGGCGCTGTCATCGGCTCGCAGTTGCACTGCCTGCATTGAAGAAGTGGTAGGAAACGGTGGCCACGCCCTGCTCACCCACATTGCTGCCATCGGCGCCGGCACCTGCGCCACCGCCAGGGATCCCCGTCCACGCCTGCGTCATCGAAACCTGCGGCGCCGGGCAGGCGGGCTCCTTGGGCACCGTCAGCCTGAGCGCCTCGAACAGGGCCTCCTCCGAGCCATGCGCCTGGCTGTCGAAGCGGTATGTCCAATCGGTCTTGATCAGCTTCGCGGGTTTGATCGCGTAGTCATAGATGATCTTGTCGGTCAGGGTAGTGGTCCCCCGCATCTCCCAGCTGAAGGGGCCATAGGCCTGATGGGCGGCAAAGCGGGTTTCAATGTCCTTCTGTACCAGCTTCTCCGTCGCGCGGGGCTGGTTGCCGGACGCGAACGCGAACCACTGCTTCTTCACCTCCTGCGCCTGAACCGCAGAGGTGCCCATGCATCCCAGCGCGGCCATCGCCAGCACTGTGCTCGACAGATCCTTCAATCGCTTCAACATCCCTGTTCTCCTTCCTGGACGAACACAGCGCCGGCGGGAACGAGAACGTGGGGCGGTTGCCTCACCACGTCATGCTTCGGATCGTCCCTGGTCCGGAATGCGGGCTGACCGCACGGGGGACGTTATCTCCGATGTGGTTTACACATTCAAGTCAGAAACTGTGGAATGGGTCGGATTTCAGAGTTTTCTGATAAAGCGGGCGGCCGACCGAACAGGCGGCCGAGCGTGGGTCCGGCGCTACAGGGGCCAGTACGCCATATACAGCAACGCCGGGCATGGCCCGGCGTTTCCGTCACAGCATGGAAGGGGTAAACCTCAGTACTTGCCGTCGAACGCGAAGATCGGCTTGCGCTGCTTCCACGCACCGGCGGTGAAGTCCGGGAACTCCAGCGTCTGGAAGCTGTTCGCGATCGACTGCTCGCTCAACGGGGTGATCGCACTCCAGGTCACCGCGTCGTAGATGTCGATCGGCATCGGTGCCTTGGCCTTCAGCGCTTCAACAAACGCATGGATGACGAACCAGTCCATGCCGCCGTGGCCGGCGCTGGCAGCGGTGTCGGCATTCTGCTTCCACAGCGGGTGCTCGTACTCGTCCTGGTACTTCTTGAACTCTTCCCACTGGTGCGGCGGGCTGCGGCCTTCGATGTGGATCGAATGGTTCACGTCCATCCACAAGCCCTTGGTGCCCTGCACGCGGAAGCCCATCGAGTACGGGCGCGGCAGCGAGGTATCGTGCTGCAGCAGGATGGTCTCGCCGTTCTCGCAGGCCAGCGTGGTGGTCACGATGTCGCCCAGCTTGAACTTCACCTTGGTGCTGGGGTGGGTGGTGCCGCCACTCTTGGCCACGGTGTATTCATGCAGGCCGCGCGCCTTGGTCGCGAAGGCGTTGATGTGGGTGAAGCGGTTGCCACGGTTGATGCCGGTGTACATCGCGCACGGGCCGATGCCATGGCTGGGATACAGCTCGCCGTTGCGCTCCACCGAATGCTCGGTGCGCCAGCGTGCTTCGCTCCAGCCCTTGGGGCCGAATTCCACGCCGCTGTCGTAGGGCTGGTTCGGGTCGCCGGAATTGAACTTCACGCCGCGCAGGTCGTGCTGGTAGCCGGCCTGCAGATGCACCAGTTCGCCGAACAGGCCCTGGCGCACCATCTGCAATGCGGCCATTACGTCGCGGCGGTAGCAGACGTTCTCCAGCAGCATGTACGGGGTGCCGGTGCCCAGCTGGGTCTTCAGCACGTCCCAGTGGTCCTGCAGGGTGATGCCGGCCACCACTTCGCAGCCCACGGCCACGCCGGCCTGCATCGCGGCAATCGCCATCGGCGCGTGGTATTCCCACGGCGTGGCGATGATCACGCCATCGATGCCCTTCTGCTCCAGCAGGCGCTTCCACGCATTGGTGTCGCGGTCCTGGCCGTAGGTCTTCGGCGCCGGCTTGCCGGCCTTGGCCACCATGTCCACGGCGCGGCCGAGCATGATCGGCTCGATATCGCAGACGGCAACCACTTCGACGTCGTCGCGGCGCACCAGTTCCTTCAGCAGCACCAGGCCACGCATGCCGGTACCGATCATGGCCAGGCGCACCTTGCGCCCGCGTGCCCAGGCCGGGGTCTGCGGCAGCAGGCTGCTGGCGGCGACAGCGGCACTGGCCGCGATGAATTCCCTACGCTTCATGGCAAACATCTCTCCTCTTGGCAGCGTGCCGGCCGTAGCCGGCACGCCAGGTCACGCAAACGGAATTACTTGAACCGGTAGCCGATGGTCACACTGTAACCACGGCCGAAGATGGTTGCGTAGTCACTGGAGTCACCCAGGAAGCTGTTCGGGTCGTAGAACGGCAGGCGGTTGAACAGGTTCTTGACAGTGAAGCTCAGGTTCCACGCATCATCCGGGCGCCAGGTGACGCTCATGTTGGCGGTCCACCACGACGGCGCGCCGTCACACTTGCTCTTCTGCAGGGCCAGGTAGCCGCCGGTGCAGGTCTCCTTGTTGTTGCTCACTTCATCGACCTGGTCGGTGGCCCACTTGGTGCCGCCGACGTAGTTGACGAACATGCTGGTGGTCACCTGCTTGTAGGTCCAGTCGGCATTGAGCGTGGCACGCAGGCGCGGGTTGTTGTAGTAGCCGACCACGTCGCCGTAGTACCAGCCGTTCTCGGCGTCCATGTAGAAGCGGTTGCGGTTGGCGATGGTGGCGGCCAGGCCGATGTTCAGGTTGCCCCAGTCGCCCAGCGAGAAGCGACTACGCGCATCGATGTCGAAGCCGTCGATCAGGGTCTTGCCGCGGTTCTTGTACTGGCCCACCACGCTGGCCACGTTGCCGGCCGAGTAGCCCGGCAGGTTCGCCGGGCAGCTCACGCCGCTGGCCGGGTCGGCGCACATCGCCGCCAGCTGGGCCAGGTTGGCACGGTCGCTGTCGGTGATCGGCGAGCGCGACATCGAGATGATGTCTTCCATGCGGCGATAGTCCGGCGCGACGATTTCATTGTTGCGGTAGATGAACCAGTAGTCGGCCGACACCGACAGCCAGCTCGCCGGCTCGTAGACGAAGCCAAGGGTGGCGATCTTCGCCTTCTCCGGCTTCAGGTCCTTGTTCGGCTGGGTCATGCGCGCCACGGTGCGGCTGCAGTCGACGTTGAGCAGGGTCTTGCCGAGATCGACATCGCCCGGCCGCTGCGACTTCAGCAACAGGTTGGCGATGGCGTTGGTCTCGTTGCAGCGCAGCTCGTCACGGAAGCCGCCGAGCTGAGCGAACACGCCACCGTTGCCGGACTCGGCCAGGCTCGGTGCACGGAAACCGGTGGAGTACGTACCGCGCAGCATCAGCTGGTCGAACGCCTGGTACTTGAAGCCGATCTTCGGCGCGACGTTGGCGCTGAAGTTCGGGTACTTGTCCACGCGCACCGCGGCATCCAGTTCCAGCTTGTCGGTGATCGGTGCCACGGTCTCGGCGAACAGCGCGTAGGTGTTGCGCTTGCCGTCGAACCACGAGCCGCCCTGCTGGGAAATCAGGCCATTGGCTGCATCGGCGTTGCCCGGGGTGTAGAAGGTTTCGCGGCTGGCGTTGAAGCCGAACGCGGCGCGCATCTCGCCGGCCGGCAGCTGGAACAGCGGGCCTTCGATCTTGCCGTCCAGGGTGTGCAGGCGCGTCCACGACTGGATGTCGAAGGTCGGGAATGCTTCGCGGATCAGCGCAGCGTTGGCGTCGCTGATCTCGCCGAACTTGTACGCCGGGTGGTCGGAGATGATCACGCGACCCGTGGTCGGATCGATCGAGTACGGGCCGAAGGCCTTTTCGAAGCCCTTGATGTTGACGTTGATCGTCTGGTACGTGGTGGAATGCGTACCGGCGCTGGCGAACGCGGTCTCCCAGTTCCAGTCACCCACGTCGCCACGCACGCCGGCCAGCACGCGGTAGCTCTTGTCGGTGTTGCGCTGGCCGAAGTAGTTCGGGCCGGCATCCTGCAGCAGGTAGTTCAGGCCGACCACACCACCCATCATCGCCTTCATTTCCGGGCTGGCGTGGTTGTACTCGTTGTTCGGGCCCAGGAACGGGTACAGGAACTGGTTGACGTTGTTGCCGGTGTTGCGCGAGAACCAGCTGGTCGGGTTGCCGGTGGTGGTGCCGTAGGTGCGCGGCGTGCCGCCGTTGGCACGCAGGTCGATGTCGGTGTAGGTCGCCTCGGCGAAGATCTCGGTGCTGTCGCCCACCAGGAACGTGCCGTTGAGGTAGGCCGTGTTGCGCTCGGACTTGGCGCCGGCATCGATCTCGTTGTTCATCCAGGTTTCCCAGACGCAACGCGGTCCGGCCGCTTCACTGGTCAGCACGTTCTTGCAGCCCGGTGCCGCTTCCTGCACGCGACGGCCGGTGACCGGATCGAACGCGAAGTAGCTGCCCGGGTTGAATTCGCCCGGCTTGCTGCCCACGCCCAGGCGCAGGTTGTTGAGGTAGTTCGGGTTGTTGACGTAGTACTGGTCGGGCCGCTTGTCGTAGAAGTCGCTGAGCGGAATCGCGTCGCGGCGGTACATGTTCACCGCGCCGTAGATGTTGAAGCGGTTCTCGGTCAGGTCACCGAAGCCGGCGGTGATGCTGGCCTGGCGCTCGCCGTAGGAATCGATGCGCGACGAGGTGTCGTTGGTGAAGCTGATCTCGGCGCCCTGGAAGTTGCGCTTGGTGATCACGTTGATCACGCCGGCCACCGCGTCAGTGCCGTACACCGCCGAGGCGCCGTCGGTCAGCACTTCCATGCGCTCGATGGCCGCGGCCGGGATCGCATCGATGTTGACGAACTGGGTCTGGAAGCCGGCCGGCGCACCGTAGTACGACAGGCGGCGACCGTTCAGCAGCACCAGCGTGCCCTGTGCGCCGAGGCCACGCAGGTTGGCCTGCGAGGCACCGTCGGAGCCGGTGAACAGCGAACGCGCGTCCTGTTGCGCCGGGCGTGCGGCGGGCAGGTTGTCGAGCACCTGCAGCAGCGTGCGCGCACCCATGTTCTGGATGTCCTGCTTGCTGATCACCTGCACCGGCGACGCGGTTTCAACGTCGGTGCGGCGGATGTTGGAGCCGGTGACCTCGATGCGGGCCAGGTCGGTGGCCTTGTCCTTGCTCTCCTGGGCGAAGGCAGGAACGGCGACCGACAGCAGCACGCCGGCGATGGCCAGCGACAGCGGAGCGATCGAACGACAGGGGGGGCGGTGGTGGCGGGCGGGCAACATCGGGGTTCTCTCCTGGCAGGGGTGCGGCGCAAAAAGTGAGCGCGTGGGCGTTCGGCGGGCAAAACGCTCCCGGGCCACGGCCATGAGGGCCGTAGTCGGAATGGGCGGGGGGAGGAGCGGTGTTACGAGGGAGTCATGGGGCGACGATGCTGGCGGAGTCGCCCTCCTGGCCGATCAGCACGGCGTTGGCCCAGTTGGCACAGACCTGGGCGGGTTGGCTGCCCTGCGCACCCAGCGTGCGCAGGCTCAGGGTGGAAAGGCCTCGGATGTCCAGCTCCGGCTTGACCACGCCGGGCGCCTTCACCAGGCCGCTGTCGTACAGCAGGCGGTTGTCACCCCAGACCTGGAACTGCAGGCCACCGGCGTTGCGGCAGGCGTCGTCGATGCCGAGGTCGGCGCGCAGCAGGTGCCAGCCGCCCTGCAGGCGCAGGTCGATGCGGCTGTTGGCGCCGACGCCCAGGCCACGGCGGAACTGCAGCCCGTTCATGCGCATGCCGGCGTCGCCACGGAAGGACTGGTCGGTGCGCACCTGGCTGGCCAGCGCGGCCGGCACCGGCAGCTCGGAGAGATAGCGCTGCCGGGCCGGTCGCTCCGGTTCCTGGTGTTCAAGAATGTGGAAGGTGGACAGTGCGATCGGGCCGACATCGCGCGGCTGCAATGCATCGAACGCGCGGGCGCTGCCCTGTGCGGCGGTCACCATCGGGTCGGTGCTGCTGGCGCCGTCGCCTTCCGGGTTCTGCACGCTCAGCACGCGGAAGCGCAGCAGTCGGCCGGCATGCGCCGGGAAGTCGATGCGCTGCACGCCTTCCTTCAGCTGCAGGCGGCCACGTGCGACCGGCTCGCCCCACTCGCCATTGCTGTCGCCCAGGTACACCTCGTAATCGCGCACCTGGCCGTGCTTCCAGTTCTTGTCGTTGCGCGGCGCAATGTCGATGCCATCGATCATTTTGCGCTCGCCGAAGCCGATCACCCACTCGTGCGCGCCGGTGCGCACGGCCTGGTTGCGCACGCTGCGGAACCAGGTGCCCGGATCATCATCGAAGGCATTTTCCAGCGCATGGCCGGGCTCTTCGGCCGGGCGGTTGACCATCAGCAGGCTGTCGGCCGGAAGTTCGCGGCCCAGCACCGGCGCGGCCGGATAGGCATCGTCGGCGGCTGCGGCGGCCACCGCGAATTCCAGCTGCAGCTGCAGCGGCTGGCGGATATCCTGTGTGGCCGTGCGCACATGCAGCGTGCCGCGGCGCTCCTGCGCGTCGAAGTACCAGCCTTCGTTGGCGCTGTTGAAGGCGGCGGCATCGGCCAGCGCCGGCAGCGCGCGACCACCGGCCTGCACCGCGCGCGGCGCCTGGCGGCTGAGCACGCGCAGGCCATAGCGGCGCTGCGCCAGCTGGCCGTTGTACTGGCCTTGCACGGCGTCAATCTGCACCTGCACCGGGCCACTGCCTTGTGCCGGCGCCTGCACGCGGATCTGCTGCGTGCTCGATTCGCCCTGCTGGTAGCGGCGGGTGTTGCCGTCGTCTTCGTACAGCGTGTACTGCGAATCGCCCTGCGGGTACAGGTCGAACGTCACTTCGTCGAGAGGTTTCTCACCGTCGAACAGCATCGACGCGTACATCGGCAGGATCGCGCCGGCACGCACGAACACCGGCAGCGTCGCCAGGTCCACCTGGCGGTCGAGCTGGCGGCCATCGGCGGTGGCCTGCACGCGGCGGCCGTCCCAGTAGTCGATCCAGCCGCCGGCCGGCAGGTGGATGTCGCGGCGCCAGCCACGGCTGGCCGCCTGGCTGCGGTACACCGGCGCCACCAGCAGGTCGCGGCCGAGCAGGAACTGGTACTTGTAGGTTTCATCCTGCGCGTGCGGGTCGCGCGGGTTGTCCCACATCAGGCCACGCACCGGCGGTGCACCGGTCTGCGCAGCCTCGTGCACCAGCCCATACATGTACGGGGTCAGGCGCATCTTCAACTTCAGGTAATCGCGGTTGATGCTGCGGTAGGGCTCGTCGTACCACCAAGGGTGCTTGCGCGCATTCGACGACCAGCCGCTCATGCCCATCAGCACCGGGGTGAATGCCTTCCACTGCAGATCGCGGGTAAAGGTCTCGGCGCTGCCGCCGAAGATCGCATCGACGTCGCCGCTGGCGTAGGCCATGCCGGACAGACCCGAACCGACCAGGGTCGGTACGTGCCAGCGGATGTAGTCCCAGCTGCTGCTCTGGTCGCCGGTCCACGCTACGGCATAGCGCTGGATGCCTGCCCAGCCCATCACCGTCCACAGGAACGGGCGCGAATCAGAATTGTCGAGGATGCCGTTGAACGCCTGGCGGTTGGCATCCATCGCGAACTGGTAGCCCTTGCCGGTCCAGGCCACGTCCAGCTTCTGCACGCGGCTGCCGGCCTTGCCCACTTCCCAGGCGATCTTGTCGACACCGTTCTCGGTCCACAGGCCGGTGCGGAAGCCGTACGTGGCCAGGCCCTTCACCGTCTCCGGCAACTGCTTGTAGCCGCAGCCGTAACCATCATTGGGCAGGATCCAGCCACCGGGCATGTCGTTGGCGCGGTACTGCCTGGCCACGCTGTCGATCACATCCGGCGTGGTGCCGGTCGGGCCGTCGCTCCAGCCTTCAGGCACGGTGCCGGGCTTCTTGCGGTTGTCGCCGTCGTTGTAGCAATCGGCATCGCCGTAGGACAGCGCCCAGCGCGCCACCATGTTGGGGCGGCCGGTCAGCTGGGTGTAGCGTTCGATTAGCTTCGGCAGATCGGCACCCACGAAGTAGTACGCGTCGAAGCGGTCTTCGCGGTGCAGCAGCGTGGCCTGGTCGGCCTCGCGCAGATCGTAGCTGCCATCGCTCCAAGTGTTGCGCAGCATGCCCCAGCCGCGGCTGCTCAGCAGCATCGGTGCAGGGCTGGGGCGGTCACCCTCTTCCCAGCCGCCGGAGTAGGACACTTCCAGCTCGCGGCCCTTGAACTGGTAGCGGCCGTTCTGCTGGCCACCGCCGTAATAGCCTTCATCGGCCTGCGAGGACAGCACCTGCACGCTCTGCGTGGCATCCAGGTCCAGCGGCTGCAGTTCCTGCCACAGCGCGATGGGCTGGCCATTGTCCAGGCGTTCCAGGCGCAGGCGCAGCGGCTGCCGCTGTACATGCAGCACCAGTGCATCGGTGCGCACGCGGATTTCCTGCGCGTCTTCTTCCAGCTGCGCCTGCACGCTCGCCTTGGGCTGCGGCAGCACGATCGGTGCGGCCTTGTCGCCGGCACCGGTCAGCGTGCCGTTGCGACCGGCCTGCACGCGGATGATGTCGGTGGCCGGAAGTTCGATGCGGATGCGCGCGCCCTTGTCGGTCTGCAGGTCCCAGCCCTGCACGCCGTCGCGGCTGGCGCTGGCACTGACCGAACGCAGGTTGCCGACCGGCTCGGCGCTGGCCGGCATGGACGCCAGCATCAATGCCGGCAACAGGGCCAGCATCAGCGGCGAGCGACGAACGCAGTTTTCCACGCGGACTCCCAACCCGTTCACCGGGCGTTTCGAAAGCGGTTGGGCCGACTCTAGGGCAGCGATTCGAAAGATGTCAACAAATTGAAAGGAAAAAGGAAGATATATTCCATTGAAACGAAAGTTGTTGCGTCGCAATACTTTGTGTAAGCGCTTGCAGTCGCCTGTTAAGCATTGTGCGATACGGCATTTCGTCGATCCTTTCGTTTTCCTGGGCACCTCGCGACGGGAAAAGCCACCCACCCGTTTTCTTTCTTTTTACTTTCGATGTTTGACATTTCGAAAGAAAACGCAGATGGTGCGCTGGCCCAACTGGAACCTCCGAATGGACGTCACCCTGCTTTCCGATGTGTCCGCCTGGCAGCGCCTTGGCGGAGCCGATACCGCTACCGAAATCGCCCAGCAGCCCGCGCTGTGGGAAGCCCTCGCACAGGACCTGTCGCGTGCCCGCGACCGCCTGCAGGCCTTCCTTGGCGACAGCCTCAACGATCCCAACCAGCGCGTGCTGTTCACCGGCGCCGGCAGCTCCGGCTTCATTGCCGAGATGGTGGCCGACGCGATCAACGCGCAGTGGCCAGCTGATGTGCGCGTGGTGCACACCACCAGCCTGCTGACCCACCCGGCGCTGTACCTGCAGCGCGACCGCCCGACCCTGCTGGTCTCGTTCGGCCGCAGCGGCTCCAGCCCGGAGAGCGTGGCGGCAGTGGACCGCGTGCGCAGCGACGTGGATGACGCGCGCTTCCTCGACATCACCTGCAACGCCGATGGCGAACTGGCCCGTCGTGGCGCCGGCCGTGCCGACACCTGCACCCTGCTGATGCCCTCCGCCAGCTGCGACCGTGCCTTCGCCATGACCAGCAGCCTGACCTGCATGCTGCTGGCCGCATTGACCGTGTTCGATCGTTCGCCGTGGGATGCGCGCGTGGCGCGCCTGAAGCAGATCGCCGCGCTGGCCCGCGAAGGCCAGGCACAGTGGGATGCACCGGTGGCGGCGCTGGCGCAACGCCCGTTCAACCGCATCATCTACCTCGGCAGCGGCCCGCTGGAAGCGCTGGCACGCGAGTGCGCGCTGAAGGTGCTGGAGCTGACCGCCGGCCGCGTGCTGGCGCTGGCCAACACCCCGCTGGGCTTCCGCCATGGCCCGAAATCGACGCTGGACGGCAACACCCTGGTGGTGGTGCTGCGCAGCGTGCAGCCGCTGGCGCGCCGCTACGAACAGGACCTGCTGGAAGAGCTGCGCCGCGACGGCGTGGCCG
This sequence comes from Stenotrophomonas sp. S4, assembly GCF_054187805.2. Classification (NCBI taxonomy): domain Bacteria; kingdom Pseudomonadati; phylum Pseudomonadota; class Gammaproteobacteria; order Lysobacterales; family Lysobacteraceae; genus Stenotrophomonas; species Stenotrophomonas sp. S4. The sequence goes on from NZ_CM196188.1 coordinate 4,465,540, forward strand.
GCCAGGTACTGGCGATCGGCCCGCATTCGGACATCGGCGCCGATGACGAATACCCCCTGATCGTGCCGGCACTGGACGATCCGTGGCTGGCGCCGGTATGGCTGGGCTTCGCGCAGCTGTTCGCGCTGCAGCGCTCGGCCGCGCTCGGGCTGACCCCGGACAACCCGTTCCCGGACGGCACCGTCAACCGCGTCGTCAAGGGCGTCACCATCCACCATGGCTGAGCTGATCGCCCACGCCTGCTACGGCATCGACATCGGCGGCACCAAGATCGAGCTGGTGGCGTGCGATGCGGCGATGCAGGTCACCTGGCGCCGTCGCGTCAGCACGCCGCAGGGCGACTACGACGGTTTCCTGCAGGCGGTGGTGGCGCTGGTGGCCGAGGCAGACGCTGCACTTGGCCGCAGTGATGCGGCCATCGGCATCGCCCTGCCCGGCGTGCGTGATCGCCGCACGGGTCGCCAGCTCAGTGCGAACGTGCCGGCACTGACCGGCCACAGCGTCGCCGCCGATCTGCAGGCCCGGCTGCAGCGCCCACTGCATTTCGGCAATGACCTGCAGTGCTTTGCCCTTTCCGAAGCGCACGGCGGCGCCGCCGATGGCTACCCCAGCATGTTCGGCGCCATCCTCGGCACGGGTGCGGGTGGTGGCTTCTGCCTGCAGGGCCGGCTGCTGTCCGGTTTCAACGGGCTGGCCGGCGAATGGGGCCACTGGAGCGTGCCCGGGCATCTGCTGCAGCGCCACGGCCTGCCGCTGATCGACTGCGCCTGTGGCCTGCAGGGCTGCGTGGAGCGCTATGTGTCCGGCAGTGGCGTGGCGATGATCGAGCGCCACCTTGGTGGCAGCGCCGCCGACGCCAGTGCGGTGATCGCCCTGGCCGAAGCCGGTGATGCGCGCGCGCGCAAGGCGCTGGACATCCATCGCGACCTGCTCGGCCACAGCCTGGCCGCGCTGGTGCTGGCGTTGGACCCGCACGTGATCGTGCTCGGCGGCGGTCTTTCGCAGTACGCGCCGCTCTACGAGCACCTGCCCGCCGCCATCGCCGCCCATCTGTTCAAGGGCGTGCAGGTGCCACCGATCGTGCCGCCACGCTTTGGCGATGCCGGCGGCGCACGTGGTGCTGCCCTGCTCGCCTGCCAACCCTCGTTTTCCTGATGTCCGGAGCCTGACCATGTCCCCGTTGCAGACCCTGCTTGCCTCCCACCGCGCTGGTGCCAACGTCGGCCTGTACAGCGTCTGCTGCAGCAACGAGCAGGTGCTGCGCGCAGCCATGCACGTGGCGCAGGCACATGGCACCGTGCTGCTGGTCGAGGCCACCTCCAACCAGGTCGACCAGTTCGGCGGCTACACCGGCATGACCCCGCCGCAGTACCGCGATTACGTCGGCACGCTGGCCGATGAGGAAGGCTTCCCGCGCGAGCGGCTGATCCTGGGCGGTGACCATCTCGGCCCGAATGCCTGGCAGAAGCGCCCGGCGGCCGAAGCGATGACCCACGCGCGCGTGCTGATCGAAGCCTACGTCGCCGCCGGTTTCCACAAGATCCACCTGGACTGCAGCATGTCCTGCGCCGACGACCCGGTGCCGCTGCCCGATGCCATCGTCGCCGCGCGTTCGGCCGAGCTGGCCGAGATCGCCGAGCGCACCGCCGCCGAACACGGCCTGCCGCCGCCGGTCTACGTGATCGGCACCGAAGTGCCGATTCCCGGTGGCGAAGCCTCGCTGGCCGAAGGCCTGCAGGTGACCACGCCGGCCGCCGCCGCGCAGACCCTGGCCATCCACCAGCAGGCGTTCGATACCCCGCAGCTGCGCGACGCGTGGCAGCGCGTGATCGCGATGGTGGTGCAGCCCGGCGTGGACTTCGACCACAGCAGCGTGCACGAATACGACCCGGCCGCCGCCAGTGCGCTGGCCGATTTCCTCGAACAGCAGCCGCGCATCGTGTTCGAAGCGCATTCCACCGACTACCAGCGCGAAAGTGGCCTGCACGCGCTGGTACGCGACCACTTCGCCATCCTGAAGGTCGGCCCGGCCGCCACCTTCGCCTACCGCGAGGCGCTGTTCGCGCTGGCCGCGATCGAAGCCGAACTGCTGCCGGCCGCACAGTGCTCGCGCCTGCCGCAGGTGCTGGACGAGGTGATGGTGGCGCAGCCGAAGTACTGGCAGTCCTATTACCAGGGCGATGACGCCGCGCTGCGGCTGCTGCGCAGCTACTCCTTCAGCGACCGCTGCCGCTACTACTGGGGCGAGCCGGCGCTGGTGCAGGCGGTGCAGACCCTGTTCGACAACCTGGAGCAGCACGCGCCGCCGCTGGTACTGCTCAGCCAGTACCTGCCGGAGCAGTACCGCGCCGTGCGCGAAGGCCGCCTGGTCAACACCCCCACCGCCCTGGTGCAGCACCGCATCGGCCTGTGCCTGGGCGAGTACGCCCGCGCCTGCAGCGCCAACCAGGCCGGCACCCGCGTGCAGAGCGCAGGTTCGGCTGCCGGCGTTCCTGCGAACGGCTAATCTCTACCTTTTCCCGCGAAACCGAGAATGGCCATGCGCAACACCCGCTCCCGCCGGCAACAGATCCTGCAGCTGCTGATCGAGCACGGCTCGGTACAGGTGGCCGATCTGGTCGAGCGCTTCGGCGTGTCGACGGTGACCATCCGTGCCGATCTGACCCACTTCGAGTCGCAGGGCCTGGCCAACCGTACCCACGGTGGTGCCACGCTCGTTCGTACGCCGCCGCAGGAACAGGACATCCACGAGAAGGACGCACTGAACCTGCCGCTGAAGGAATCGATCGGTGCGCGCGCCGCGCGCCTGGTGCAGCCCGGCGACAACATCATCATCGACTCCGGCTCGACCACGATGACCCTGGCCCGCCACCTGCGCGCGCATCGCGACGTGACGGTGATGACCAACGGCCTGAACATCGCCTGGGAACTGGCCAATGCCGCAGGCATCACCGTGCTGCTGACCGGCGGCCTGCTGCGCCAGCAGTCGCTGTCGCTGCAGGGCAGCCAGGCCGAGGCCAGCCTCAACTCGTACAGCTTCGACACCCTGTTCCTGGGCGTGGACGGCCTGGACCTGCAGTTCGGCCTGACCACCCACGACGAGGCCGAAGCCCGCCTCAACCACCGCATGGTCGAGCGCGCGCGCCGCATCGTGGTGCTGACCGATGCCTCCAAGTTCGGCCGCGTCAGCCTGCACCGCATCGCCCTGCTGGATCAGATCCACGCCATCATCACCGACGCCGGCATCGACGATGCAACCCGCGAAGGGCTGCAGCGGCTGGGCATCGAAGTGATCATCGCCGAGCCCACCGCATGACCGACACCCGCACCCTGCATGGCCGCATCCTCACCCCGCTGGGTTGGCGGCGTGGTCACGTCCACTTCGATTCGCAGGTGCGCCAGCTGCAGGTGGATGACCACAGCGGCGCTGACGACCTGCAGCTGCCGGTGATCCTGCCCGGCTTCATCGACCTGCATGTGCACGGCGCGGCCGGCGTGGACCTGATGCAGGGCGGCGACGTGGCACGCACCATCGCCCGCACCCATCTGCGCTTCGGTACCACCACGCTGCTGGCGACCACCATGACCGCCGGGCTGGACGAGATCGAGCACGCGCTGCAGGGTGTGGCCGCCACCATGGCGGCGCCCGATGCCGACGCCGCCTGCATTGCCGGCGTGCATCTGGAAGGCCCGTTCATCAGCCCGCAGCGCCTGGGCGCGCAGCCCAACCGCACCATCGAGGCGACGCTGGCGCTGGTGCAACAGCTGCATGCGCTGGCACCGATCCGGGTGATGACGCTGGCCCCGGAAATCGGCGAGCACACCGCGCTGATACCTGCGCTTTCGGCGATGGGCATCCGCGTGCAGCTTGGCCACAGCGCCGGCACCTACGAGGAAGGCGTGGCCGCGCTGCAGGCCGGCGCCTCCGGCTTCACCCACCTGTTCAATGGCATGACCGGCGTCGATCACTATCGCCCGGGCATCGCCGCAGCGGCGCTGGCACATGCACAGTACGCCGAGATCATCCCCGACCTGCAGCACATCCACCCCGGCGTGATCCGCCTGGCCGCGCGTGCGATCCCGCGCCTGTACGCGGTGACCGACGCCACCGCCGCCACGGGCATGCCCGATGGCGAGTACGCGCTGGGCGAACAGCGCGTGCACAAGTGCGGCGGCTGCGTGCGCCTGGCGACCGGTTCGCTGGCCGGCAGCGCGCTGACCATGGACCAGGCGCTGCGCAACCTGGTGCGGGTCGGCCTGGAGCTGGCCGACGCGTCGCAGCGTGTTTCCACCTTCCCCGCCGCGTATCTCGGCCTGGACGATCGCGGCCGCATCGCGCCCGACGCCCGCGCCGACCTGGTGGTGCTGGATGCCGAACTGCGCCTGCAGCAGGTGGTGGTGGGCGGGCGGGTAGTCGATTTGAACGCCGCAAACGCCTGATATCTGCGTTTTTGTAGAGCCGAAGGCAATGGCAGGAGCCATTGCCAACGTCGCTTGCGACGGCCCGGAGGGTGCCGATCAGGACGATCGGCATAGCCAGGCTCGGCTGCTTTTCATACCGACATCGATGACGTCCGTGCCGCGCTTCGCGCGGCAAGCCGAGCATGGCTCGGCTCTACATGAAGCGCGCAAGCGCAATGCCTCAGCCACGCACCATCCCCGTTATTCCAGGAATACGCCGATGACCGCAGCCGCCGCACCTGCCGTACCCGCTTCCACCACCCCGCGCTGGCCCGTACGCTACCTGCTCTTCATCGGCGGCCTCGGTGGCCTGCTGTACGGCATCGACATCGGCATCATCGCCGGTGCCCTGCCCTACCTGGAGGCAACGGCCAGCCACGCGTGGCAGCTCAGCAGCCAGCAGCTCGGCTTCGTCGTCGCGGCAGTGCTGCTGGGCAGTGTGTTGTCCTCGCTGTTCGCCGGCATGGTCGCCGACCTGATTGGCCGCCGCGGCGCGATGCTGCTGGCCGGTCTGCTGTTCACCGCCTCGATTCCGATCATGGCGTTGGCTTCGGGCTACACGCCGCTGCTGCTCGGCCGGCTGCTGCAGGGCATCAGTGGCGGCCTGATCGGCGTGGTGATTCCGCTGTACCTGGCCGAAGTGCTCAGCCCCGAACGACGCGGGCGCGGCGCGGCGATGTTCCAGCTGCTGCTGACCGTCGGCCTGGTGCTGGCGGCGCTGATCGGCCTGTACCAGGCCCATGCAGTGGATGCCGCCGCCGAAGCCGTGCGCTCACTGCCGGTCGCGCAGCAGGCGCAGGAGCTGTTTGCGGTGAAGGACCACGCCTGGCGCACCATCTTCTGGACGTGCCTGGCGCCGGGCCTGCTGTTCTGCGCCGGCATCTTCTGGCTGTCCGAGTCACCGCGCTGGCTGGTGCGGCGCGGCCGCATCGATGACGCGCGCCGCAGCCTGCAGCGCGTGCTGCCGGCTGCGGAGGTGGAACCCACGCTTGCACAGATCCAGGCACCGGAATCGCGCAGCAGCAGCGGCAAGCGCGACCCGCTGCTCAGCCGCCGCTACGTGGTGCCGTTCCTGCTCGCCTGCGTGGTGCTGGCCTGCACCCAGGCCACTGGCATCAACTCGGTGCTGGCCTACGCAGTGAACATCCTCAACCAGGCGGGCCTGTCCGGCTCGGTGGCCAATGGCGCTGACGTGGCGATCAAGCTGCTCAATGCGGTGATGACCGTGGTCGCGCTGCTGCTGGTCGACCGCAAGGGCCGCAAATTCCTGCTGATGCTCGGCAGCGGCGGCATCTGCGTGGCCCTGCTGGCCGCCGCCACGCTGTTCTTCCAGGCCGAGCGCGGCCGTACCGACGTGCAGCCGCAGCTGCAGGCGGCGGTCAGCGGCGATGGCCTGCAACTGGTACTGGATGACGCGCAGTGGCAGCGCTTGGGTGTTGGCATCGACAGCGAAGGCAGGCCGCTGCAGCTGACCGTGTCGTATGCCTATGGCGACTTCACCAATGTGCGCGCCCTGCGCAGCGACAATCTGACCGACCGCGAGCTGCGCATCGAGCGTGCCGGCACCGTGCAGCCGGACAGCGTGATCGGCGCGTTCTTCCGCAAACTGCATCTGAACCCGTTCGCCGACCCGGCCAAGGCCGCGCAGGCACCGCTGCGCATCGAGCAGGCACGCATCGGCCCGGTGCCGCCGCCGGCCCACGGCTGGGCGGTGGCCGCCTGCATCCTGGTGTTCGTCGCGTTCTTCGCGGTCGGCCCCGGCGTCTGCGTGTGGCTGGCGCTGTCGGAGCTGATGCCGAACCGCATCCGCTCCAACGGCATGAGCATCGCACTGCTGATCAACCAGTTCGTGTCGACCACCATCGCCGCGATCTTCCTGCCCACGGTGGGCCACTACGGCTACGCCAGCATGTTCGTGTTCTGGGCGGCGTGCACCTTCGTGTTCTTCCTGGTAGCCGCGTTCTGGCTGCCGGAGACCAAGGGCAAGTCGCTGGAAGAGATCGAGGCCCGCTTCGCGCGGTAGCAGTCGACCTGGGTCGACCTCCGCGCGCAGCGCGGGGTTGCAGGCGCGCCCGTCATTCGCCCGTGATGTGCCTGGCCAGCGCCTGCGCTTCGGCAACGCTGGACAGCCCGCTCAGCATCATCGATTCGCCGAACGGTCCCTGCACCGTCGCCACCATCAGCACGCGGCCGTCCACGCTGATCGCCGCCCGCTGGCCCACCAGGGCCGCGGTGCCATCGTGGATGCGCTGGTGCGCCTCCGGCCGATAGCGGATCTGCAGGCCCGGCTGCTTGCCTTCATCCAGCACATAGCGCACATCGGCGATGTCCGCGCTGCCGGCAATCGGCGGCTCGCGCAGGGCCAGCGTCTCGCCCTGCCACTGCGCTTGGGTACCCTTGCCGTCTGCATCGACCGCGCTCAGGCGCACATCCACGCCGGGGCGTGGCGCATGCTCCTTGCCTGCCAGCGCACCGGGCGCGGCACCTGGCATGCATCCGGCCAGCACCAGCGCCGCCCCCAGCAGAAGCGGAAGCGCAACCCTCACTTCAGCTTCCGCAGCTTGAACGCCACAAGCACCTGCAACAGCCCGTACAGCAGGCTGCCGATGCCGATCCACAGCGTGGTCACCGCCACGCCTGCATACGGATTGGCAGCGAACAGCAGGCCCAGCACCACCGCCAGCACGCCACTGAGAATCAGCAGCCACTCGCCCTGGATCTGCTTGCGTACGCGGATCGCGAACACGATGCGATAGATGCCGGCCACCAGCAGCCATGCCGCCAGGAACAGCACCAGCACGCTGGCGGTGGCCAGCGGATTGATCACCGCCAGGATGCCGAAACCCAGCGAGGCGATGGCATACAGTGCCAGCCAGCCACGCGACGCACCGCTGCCGCCGCTGACCAGTGCGAACAGGCTGATGACACCTTCAACGATGGCCATCACGCCCAGCGTCCACGCCAGTGCCATGGCGGCGGACAGCGGCCAGCCAATGGCGATGATGCCGAAGCCCAGCGCAACCAGCCCATACAGCAGCAGGATCCACCAGCTGCGACCCACCGCCGACAACAAGGGAGACAAGGGGGAATTCATGGCCACTCCTTCGATCCGGAACCGGCCTCATCCTAGCCCCTGGCGATGAAGAGGACGATCACGGCACCCGCGCGCACACCCATACCCGCACCTCTTCAGCGCCCACGCAGCGCAGCGTTTCGGCAATCTCCATCACCGTACTGCCGGTGGTCATCACGTCGTCGACCACGGTCAGTCGCGGTGGCACCGGATCGCGTACATCGAACGCATCGAACAGGTTCTCCCGGCGCTGTTCGGCCGTGCGTTCGGACTGCGGCGCCGTATGCCGCTGCCGGTACAGCCCGTGCCAGACCGGCATCGGCAGCAGGCGACACAGTTCGGCGGCCTGGTTGTAGCCGCGCTGGCGCAGGCGGCGCCGGTGCAGCGGTACCGGCACCAGCGGTGGGCATGACCAGGGCGGCGGTGCGCGTCGCATCAACTGCGCCAGCAGGCGGCCGGCCGCCAGGTCCTGATGAAACTTGTAGCGCACCAGCAGCTGGTCGACCGGTGGCAGTATGCACGTCCCAAATTGTTGTCGCCCATGACAAACATTCATCACATATTCGAAATTTGTGTCGCTGAATTCGTGTACGTCATTGATCCATGAATCTCACGTACACTGCGCCACGCAGGCGACAAGAATTCATGCTCAAGCGCGGGGTGCAGCACGTTCATGAACTGTAGTGTGTCTGGACGTCCACTCCCAAGTTCACAGCGGGGGGATCGTGCCAAATACGCCTGTGGTGTTTGTAATCTCAGTGGCCGCAGATCTCAGTCAATATCGACTCTCGGCCATCATGTGCGACGCGTCTTGCTTCATTCGAGAAGTAGTTGTCAGTGAGGTCGCCCTGCTCGATGGCTGCCGCTTCCTCTCCTACACGGAGGGACCAATGAGCGGCGTTTCGGCTGAATACTTGCGCTGCTTATGTTCAACCAGCCACACCGAGCTGGTATTGCTTTGCCGTGGGCGCATCGGACCACGGCGCCTCGCATACTGGCCAATGTGCTGCCAGCGAGTTCCGCAGGAGCGTGGCTGCGACTTGCACGTTCGGATTAGACCAGTTTGATGCAGCGCACTGGCGGGACGGCTCCGCCAGTAACGGCCATGTAGTACCTGGCAGCCCTGGTCGAGCTGATCGTTGCTGCCGCCCCCAAGGGCCGGTGTCCGGAGTAAAGGTCTTCCATTGCAGACGGACGTGCTGGTACACGGTGATTGACATTCAGGCGTTGAGCGGCAGTGGTGGCCACCGCAACATCCAGTCGATGAATTCCGGGAGACGCGCACTTCGAAGTCCTCCCGGTGGATAGATGATGTGTAGTGGAAACGACGGTCGGGCCCAGTCAGAAAGAACTTCGACCAGTTCGCCGCGGCGGGAATTCTGGCCTTGGCCGGATTAACGCCAACGACCTAGATCTCTCCTAGATCCTTGAGCACGGCTTGCCCCTTTTGCAGGAACCCAGCCAGCAGCCGGCCTCCCGCCACCCGCCGGCCCAGTTGCTCGTTGAGGTGGCTGGCCTGCAGGCGCGCATGGGCCAGTAGATCCGTCTGGGCCATGCTAGGAATCACAGCCTGGAGCGGTTCGCCTGGCGACGCCAGCTGCCCCCCAATCGGCTGGGCCACACAAGGGCGCTGGTTGCCGCTTTTGGCATATGCCGTGGCCATCATCCGGCCGTTCTTCGGCGACCAGCCACCAAGCACCAACTCGGTCCCGAGCTGCTCGATTGGCAATCCCGCCTTGGCCGCCGCCTTCTCGTAGTTCGGCCACAACTGGTCCACCACAAACCCCAGCTCGGCAGATAACTGCTCCATTGAGAAATCTGCGCGAAAGCTGGCCTGCAGCGCCAACTCATAAATGCGAAGGAAGAACTGCATAGAACCTCGCGTAGCAAACACAAGGTTGTGCTGAGGGATCAGCAGCAGCTTTGCCCCAGCGGAATGTGCCCCTGTGAGAGCATCCTCTGCCAAGGTATCTACCGCAACGACAAGGTGGTCACGAGTGAGCAAAAGGTTGAGGATGCTCATGGCGAACTCGTCTAGACGATCGCAGACTATCGCCTTCCCGCCCCTTGCCTGTCCAGACTGCCATGACCTCCGAGATCACAGAAATCCTTGAGCGCCTCCACGCTTGCGAGGCCGCGCTTGAGATGCACCGCGGCTACCTCAAAGCAATGGAGTATGGGTTGCGGGTTTCGTTTCTAACACACAAAGACCAAGAGATCCTTCTCGACACGTGAACCAGACTGCTTCCCTCGATCGCTCATAGCCACGAGAGAGTCGGTGGTCAGCAATTTGCGGCCGCATTCCAGCAATCCCTAACAGTTCTCACTGAGCAGATCGGAGCTGAGTGCCATAGACCTTAAGCAGCCAAAGCGTACAGCTCAGCGAGTGCGGCAAAGTTTGCTCTCGGCCAAAAGGAGACGTCTCATCTACAGCAGCTTGACCGCGAATCCCACTGAATCATGCCTTGTCTGAGCAGCGCGGCTTCCAAGCAGAGGTCCCTCGTGGCAGAACCAAGAGTGAGATGGCGAAGTCATAGTGGTCGGCAGTGACCTTCATTTCACGAAGACTTGTTCCACTTGCCACATATGGAAACCAGAGCTTAGCGTCCGTTTCAACGCCTATCGTATTCTTCGGCACGTCACTAGACGCAAGTACATCGTCTGGGACTGCGATGACCTTCCGCCGCGACGGGAAGAACGCCCCGCTACGAAACGCGGACTGGCTTGCTTTGGACTTCAGGACGTACCCATCGCGGTGAATAACTACCACAGCGTTGTGGTCTGTGTAACCAATCCAGCGAAGTAGTGCAGCAGTCAGAGATACCCCGTATCTATCGGCACAACCGCTTATGGCATCAAGACTAGCGTCAGTGCCCATCTGCGCACGAAAGTCGTCTAGCGGCATCAACAATGTCGACGCGAAGTAGTCCGCCTCGGCTTCAATATCCCGTTCATCCAGGTCGAGATCGACCATATCTTCATCGGTGCACTGAAAGCACTCGCGTTCATGGCGGTGTAATAAATAGTGCCCTAGTTCGTGAGCCTGGGTGAATTTGATCCTGCCGAGTGACCTTAGGGCACTGTTGTACAGAAGAAGCCAGCGTTTGCGCCTGTCATCCGGGAACAGAGCGCCGTCGAAGTTGTTGATCGCCTCCCCACGCACTTCGGTGATGGGATCATCCCACTTGAAGATGTTCGCGGCCTCCAACGCCAGGCCCTGCACGTCTATAGGAAATCTAGGCGTGCCGTGGGCTTGCGAGATGGCATTTAGCAGATTCGTAAGCCTGTAAGCGGCCTTCGGCGGGGTCAGCGCCGCGGACCTATCCCTTTCTGAAGCTGTCGACGATCTTCCGGACACGTTCCCTGTCCTCCGGCTCAAGGTTGCTGTAGTTGCGGAAGAAGGCTTCATCCAAGTGCCTCTCCTCCGGGCTCCCGGCTTCTTCGTGAAGCAGGAAGTCGACCGTAACGCCAAAGACGCCAGCGATCGCACCCAGCTTCTCAGCTGAGGGACTGGGAGCTTCCTTGCGATTCTCTATCTCCCACAAATAGCTCTTACTGATGCCACTGGCATCCGCCAAGGCGTCGAGTGTGAGGCCGGACTTTTTCCGAAGATCTTTGACCTTGGTCTGAAAGGCTTTGTTCATGTTTGTGCATAAGGTCAGTGCAATCGCAAGTTGCACTATACCGAACAAGATTTTTGACAGTAGCGAATATGCACGGCACACTCCGCCTTGTTCGGTCCACCGAACATCCACTCATGCAATACCGATATCGCCCAAGGAGGCCAGTATGAGCAAGCCCAGTGGACTCAAGCCGGGTCAGCCCGCCCCGACGTCGGGTCAGTACCAGATCATCGGCCCACGTGGGGGGCAAGGTCCCGAGCGCACCGTAGTGCGCCGGGAACCCCTGCCACCGACGCCGACCCGCGGATCAACCTACCGACTGGTCGATCCCACCAAGACAAAGCGCTGAGCTAGGTCGGAGGGGCGGTGCCTGGATGCGGCCGCCCCCTCTCCGGACTTATCAAGCCATCAAATCCCGCGAGCGACCCGTGCGGACAGTCGAACCGAGCGCGCGAATCGTGTCATCAGGAGAGAAGCAATTGAGTACCAGTCTTCAATCGGCTGCACGTCCAGGCATCGCCTACGAGAACCAGCTCCTAGGTGCCTTCATCTACGCATTGGGTTACGAGAGCGGTAGAACTGGAAAACCCTTGCCTGTGAATCTGTTCCAGCAGACCCCTCTCGACGGCACGTTCGGCGATCTCATCGCGGGGGGGGACTGGTGTGTGGCGTTGGAGTTCAAGCGCAGCTGGCCGGCCGCACGCTCAGAACGCGGCAAGTGGCCACCAGCCAACCTTCAGCGCTATCTGGAGGATAAGCAGATGCAGGATATCGCCAAGAAGGCCCATTTCTTGTGCTTCGGCGCGAAGGATCAAGATGAAATAACGATTGGTGCAATGCGCTACTCCGCATTCTTGCGGGACCCCGAAGCGAGCAAAGGTCAGGCCACCAGAGGAACGGCGATGGTGGATCTCCTGGTTAACTGCACTGGGCTTGATAGACAAACGTCTCCGCTTGGCGTGGCACCAAGGGTCCTCGAATCCTATCTGAGGCGACTCAGCGTAATGAGGAAGCTGATGGGAAGCGGAGAACCGCCAGCGCAGTGGCTAGCCGTCGCCAGTACGGCGCAAGGCTACAGAATCCGTTCGGCTGATTCATTGGAGCAGCTCCTTGATATGCCAAGAACCCGCTCATGGGAGAGATCCGCTGAGTTGGGCAGAACGCCCGAGCACAAGAAGAGCTTCGACCGGGAACGGTAGGTCTCCCAACACATTGCCTTGCGCCCCTGCGATGACAGTTGATACGCGCTACTCCCAATCGACGTCCGCTTTCGGCCATAAGCAGACATCCACCCCATCCCTGATAAACATCCCTAGGCCGCAGCAGACCTCGAGCCTGCTGCGGTCAATTGGTTTTGGGGCAGACTACGCCGATGGCCTAAATTCCCCTAGGTCAGTGAGTCTAGCCCGTCCCTTCTAGACGCCTTAGGCCACTTCAAGTTGATGTATCGTCCGCACAGAAGATCCCATGCATCGCGCCCAGCAGTGCTGCAACGCGCGGGTCTGCCATGCGGTAGACGATCGACCGCGATTCCCGTCGGGTCGCTACAAGCTTTCGTTGGCGGAGTTCGGCCAGTTGCTGGGAGAGCGCCGGCTGTCGGATGCCGGTGGCGTCCTCCAGTCCGCTCACCGTCATTTCACCTTGCGCGAGCTGGCACAGCAGCAACAGGCGGGAGGGAGTGGCCATGAAGCGCAGCAACTCGGCCACTTCGGGCACGCGCTCCTTCATCGTGGCTAGGTCTGACGGGCTGAATGGGGGGCTGGTCACGGGTAAGGGCAACTTGGCCGGGTGATGTGATGCAAACACCATGGGGAAGGCGCCCAGTCTAGCATGCTTCTATAGTTGCACACCTTATGTAACTATGTAATGATTAAGCAACCAATCCCCCCGGAGCCAGTCGTGAACCAATCCGTAGCGGTAGACGCCCCCTTGGAGCAGGCTGTCCGCGTCGTCAACGATGCCCGTGCCGGCCTGCTCCCCTCGCCTCATGTAAAGACCTTCTTCGATCCTGCCACTTTCACTGCCAGTCACGTCGTACGCGATCCATCTTCTTCAGCGTGCGCCATCATCGACAGCGTCCTTGACTTCGACATGGCCGCAGCCCGCACCTCCACTGCCTCCGCATCGGCGTTGGTGGACTACGTGCGGGCCGAGCGCCTACAGGTGCAATGGTTGCTGGAAACCCACGCGCATGCCGACCACCTGTCCGCGGCTCCATGGCTGCAGGAGCAGGTGGGAGGCGCGCTGGCTATTGGCGAACACATCACCGCAGTCCAGGAAACCTTCGGCAAGGTCTTCAACGCCGGCACTGCATTCAAGCGGGATGGCAGCCAGTTCGATCGCCTGTTCGCCGACGGTGCCTCCTTCCGCATCGGTAATCTGCACGCGATGTCGCTGCACGTGCCAGGCCATACCCCCGCTTGTCTGGCGTACGTGATCGGCGACGCCGTATTTCCTGGAGACACGCTGTTCATGCCGGACTACGGCACCGCCCGATGCGACTTTCCAGGTGGCTCGGCGCGCCAGTTGTATCGCTCGATCCAGCGCCTGCTGTCCCTGCCCGACGCCGCCCGCGTATTCCTGTGCCATGACTACAAAGCCACCGGCCGGGACCATTTCGCATGGGAAACAACCATCGGTGCCGAAAGGACAACAAACATGCATGTGCACGAGGGCGTGAGTGAAGCCATGTTCGTGGAACTGCGGGAGGCTCGTGATGCCACGCTTCCGATGCCACGGCTGATCCTGCCGTCAGTGCAGGTCAACATGTGCGCCGGCCATCTGCCCGAACCCGAAGAAAACGGCGTGCGCTACCTCAAGCTGCCGATGGACCTGCTATGACGCTCTCTCATCTGGCCTGGTATTGGCCGCTCGCTGGCGGTGCCATGATCGGAACAGCGGCCGGAGCCTATCTACTCCTTCTCGGGCGCGTTGCTGGCATCTCGGGTCTGCTTGCCAGGACACTGGGCATGCCGGGTGACGGCGGACGCAGCAGTGCTGCCCTGTTCCTGGCGGGACTTGCCCTGGCATCAGGCTTGGCAATGGTGGCCAGGCCCATACCCCTGCCGGCGCTCTCCGCAAACGGAGCAGTGGTATTGGTGATTGCCGGACTGCTGGTGGGTTACGGAACTCGCCTTGGCGCTGGCTGTACCAGTGGGCACGGTGTCTGCGGACTAGGCCGGGCATCGCCGCGTTCGGTGGTGGCGACCTGCGTGTTCATGCTCGTGGGCATGGCCACGGCAACCCTGGTACAGATTGCGACCGGAGGCCCGGCATGATCCGTCTTGCCGCGTTCCTGTGCGGCGCACTCTTCGGATTGGGCCTGGTCGTATCCGATATGGCCAACCCAGCCCGCGTGCTTGCTTTCCTGGATGTGAGCGACGCCTGGGACCCCTCCCTGGCGCTGGTCATGCTGGGCGCACTGATTCCTTCCGGCGCAGCCTACCTGTGGATACGCGCCCGAGGAACACCACTGCTTGCCGCATCGCTGCACATTCCCACCCTTCGCATCATCGATCGGCGCCTGGTCATCGGTGCGGCGATATTCGGCCTGGGTTGGGGACTGGCCGGAGTGTGTCCCGGCCCGGCCATCGCGTTGCTGGGAACCGGCCAGCCCTTCGCGATCATCTTTGCCACGGCAATGATCGCTGGCGTGCTCCTGCATGGCCTCATTCATCGCCCCACCGCAACTACGGGACAACCATGAACCTCAAGCCACTCTCTGCCAGCCTCAAGGTGTCCGGTCAGCTCCTGCCAAAGGACATTGAAGCCCTGAAGGAGCAGGCCTTTGCGAGCGTGATCTGCAACCGGCCCGACGACGAACAGCCGGAGCAGCCCAGTCACCATGCGCTGCAGGCTGCCTGCGACCAGGCGGGCATGCAGTTTGCCTATCTTCCGGTAGTGCCTGGTGTCATTACCGATGATCAGGTGCATACCTTTGCCAAGTTGATCGACGCGCTGCCACGCCCTGTTGTCGCGTACTGCAGAACCGGCACCCGTGCTGCGATGCTGTGGGCGCTGTCGGAAGTCGTTCACAATGGAGCGGCATTTGCTGACGTCCTGTCTGTTGCTTCGGACGCAGGCTACGACCTTTCCTCCATCGCAACACGGCTGCAGCAAGGTCCGGCGTCCGCCGACTGACATATGGAAACGCTATCTATGCTGCAGTGGGCGCTGGGCGGCCTGTCTGGCGTCCTGGTCGGCTTCGTCCTTGGCGTGGTTGGTGGGGGCGGATCCATCCTTGCGGTACCACTGATGCTCTACGTGGTCGGGGTGGAAGATCCGCATGTGGCTATCGGCACCAGCGCCCTGGCAGTGGCGGTCAATGCGGTGTCGAATCTGGTGATGCATGCCCGTAAAGGGAATGTTCGCTGGCCCTGTGCCTCGGTCTTCGCCTTGGCGGGGATCGCGGGCGCCTACCTGGGTTCCAGCTTGGGCAAGGCGTTCGACGGCAAGAGACTGCTGGCTCTGTTTGCTGTGGTCATGGTCATTGTCGGCATCGCCATGCTTCGCAGGCGCAACACGCTTGGCTTCGCGGACGCTCGGCTCGGCAGGCGCAATGCACCCGCACTGATTGGGCTGGGCGCCACTGCCGGTGGGCTTTCTGGCTTCTTTGGCATTGGCGGAGGTTTCCTCATCGTGCCCGCACTTGTGGCCGCGACGGGAATGCCGATCATTGCCGCAGTCGGAAGCTCGCTCCTCGCCGTCGCCGCATTCGGCATGACCACCGCACTGAACTACGCGCATGCAGGCCTGATCAACTGGAAGCTCGCGGCAGTGTTCGTCGTTGCCGGGATGGCTGGCGGTACTGCAGGAGCAGCAATTTCGACGAAGCTTGCCAACTATCGTGGAGCTCTGAACACGGTATTTGCAGTACTGATCTTCATTACTGCCGCATACATGCTGTGGAAGGTGAGCTGACCGGATGTGCTCCAGACCACAGCCGAGCACTGATAGCCAGCGCAGCGCTTCAAAGGCTTTGATAGGAAGACACTACGAACGGTGGTCCACATCTTCCAGAGTCAAATAAGATGCGACGGCTCGAAGCGCCTCGCGATCAGCTTCGAAATCCATGGCCAATAGGCCGCGCTCCAACGCGATGCGGGCATGCGCCTGTGATGCGACTCTTGTCGCTTCATTCGAGGACCCTGCCAACGCTGCGAAGGCCTTCTGCAGCCGGATACTGACCTCCAGGGACGCGGCGGCATCCCTGGCAATCGGAGTGAACGCGTCCTCAAACATGTCGCGTACGTCGAGACACTGCACGTGCACGCGCGGATACAGCACCTCGCCTGTCGCAGCGTCCCCTGCGTGGCTGGACCATGCACAGAGCAGCCTGACACATGTCCCGATGACGTCGATGCAGGTCCCAGGGTCGTTCACCGCAGGTGACATGGCTCGCTGGGCAATTTCCGCAAGCACGACCAGCCCGAACCGTGGGTCATTTTCGATGGAGCGCGCGTCGCTAAAGGAAATGGCTGAGATCACTTCACTCTGCACGTCCGGAAGTGGATTTCCCTCGATGGCTATCAAGGGACGGGCCGGAGTTGCGAACGTACCCGGCTGGCAGAGCAGATGAACGCGCAGATCATGTTCCTGTGCAATGCCGTCGATCCGGGCGACGTCCACATGTTCAACGTAGGCAACCTGATCGCCAACCAGCAGTACCGCCCCCTCCCCTACCGGGACAGCACTGGCTCCGCCGAGCCGAGGCTCCGCGGCGCGGCGCTTCATTGCCGCTTTGGTCGCCCGCTCCACCAGATCGATGGTTTCGCCAACGCGGCCAAAGCGTGAGAACTGCTCGATAGCCCTGAGCAACGTCACTGTGATGACAATGATGACCGCGATGGTTGCCCCGAACAGCACAAGCCGGCCGCTGTCCCCGTAGATGCCGGTGCTGAGCGCGATGAGGCCCACGATCGAGAACAGGAAGGCACCAATGAAGGTGGCCAGCGCACCTTGGGCCCGGGTGTCTTCGATCAGCAGGCGGGCCGCGCGCGGGGTGGCGCTGCTGGACGCGGACCCGTATGCCGAGACCATGGTGGACAGCGAGAAGGTGGTTACCGTCAGCATCGACGCGGCAAGAATGCCAAGAATGTTGCCGACGGAATCTGCGCCGATCCGTGCGGCTAGGCCGACGGGAATGAGGAACTTCAGGAACGCGCCCGCCAACGCCGTGATGATGCCTAGGGCGCCATACAGGGTCGAGCGGAACCACATCCGCTTTGTAACTTTGCTGGCTGCAAGCCTCAATCTGGTGAGCATGGGCTACTTCCTGGGAAGTTCGACCATCAATAGCACGGCCGGGCGCCGAGGCCACGTCAACGCAGGGTCATGCCCGACCCAAGGCAGATGCCGCTACTCCGGGCGGCATCTGTGTGCAGATTCTACGAGCGCACCTTGTCCAGGAACTGACGGTGGCGCTCGTATTGATCGAGCACATCGTGGATGAGTTGAACCTTGGTCCATCCCATGACGTCGTAGTCCTGCCCGCCCTCCCGCAGATAGACCTCCGCACGGTAATGACGGGTACCCTCGCTGACCGGCCGACGGGGATCCTGCAGGGCGAACGTCGGCGGCTCATAGGGCTGGGGCCGTACCGAGTAGAAGAAGTCCATCTCCTCGCCATGGCCAACCTGCAGCCACGCACGACCATCCTCCCCCTTGGAGACTTGGACCGGCAGATCCTGCTTGCGCAGCTCAGCCGCAACCTCTTCCAATGCCGGGATGACACGCTGCTCGATGAAGCCGGTCACCTCGATCTTCAACGGATTGTGCGCCAGCAGGCGCAGGCGCGCCCGCCAATCCTCGCTGGTACCCGGCAAGATACGTGCCTCGCGCAGGATCGAGCGCTTGGTTGCATCCAGATGCATGGCCTTCAGCAGTCCCCAGCACATCAGGATCATGACGATCGTAAATGGCAACGCACTGGCAATGGTGGCCGCCTGCAATGATTCCAAGCCGCCGGCCACCAGCAGGGCAATCGCAAGGCCGCCGACCAGCAGCGCCCAGAAGATCCGCTGCCAGACCGGCGATTCCTCCTCACCCTTCGAGGTAAGCATGTCGATTACCAGGGCACCGGAGTCCGCTGAGGTTACGAAGAACAGCGCAACCAGGATGACCGCCAGCGAAGAGGTCAGCATGGTCAGCGGCAGGTGCTCCAGGAACTCGAAGAGCGCCATCGAGCTGTCGGTTGAGACCGCCTGCACCAACTGCTGGATGCCCTCCGCCCGCACCATGTGCAACGCGGTGTTGCCGTAGATGGTCATCCAGAGGAATGTGAAGCCAAGCGGCACAAGCAACACCCCCACCACGAACTCACGGACGGTGCGTCCACGTGAGATGCGCGCGATGAACATGCCAACGAAGGGCGACCAGGCAATCCACCAGCCCCAGTAGAACAGCGTCCAGCCACCCAGCCAACCCGTGGGTTCGTAGGCATAAAGGTTGAAGGTCATCGAGAACAGCTGGGAAACGTACATGCCGGTGTTCTGCACCAGTGCCTGCATCAGGTGCACGGTGGGTCCACAGACCAGCACGAAGGCCAGCAACGCTGCCGCCAGGATCATGTTGAGCTCGGACAGCCTGCGTACGCCGCTGTCCAGGCCAGCCACGACGGAGCCGGTGGCCACCAGTGTGATGACGGTGATCAAGCCAACCTGGACGAGCGTACTGACCTCCAGGCCGAACAGGTAGTTCAGGCCGGCGTTGATCTGCATGACGCCCAGTCCCAGCGAGGTGGCCAGGCCGAAGATGGTACCCAGCGCGGCAAACGTGTCTACGGCATGTCCCAACGGGCCGTGGATACGGTCGCCGATGAGCGGATACAGCGCGGAGCGGACACGCAGCGGGAGATTGTGTCGGTACGCAAAGTACGCCAGCGACAGCGCAACCACCGCGTAGATCGCCCATGCGTGGATGCCCCAGTGGAAGAAGGTGATGCGCATTGCCTGGCGGGCAGCGGCGGCGGACTCAGGCGAACCAACCGGCGGCGTGGCGTAGTGCATGATGGGCTCGGCAACGCCGAAGAACATCAGACCGATGCCCATGCCGGCAGCGAACAACATTGCGAACCAGGAGCCGTAGCTGTAGTCCGGCGTACTGTGGTCAGGGCCGAGCTTGATGCGGCCGTAACTGCTGATGGCGACGCCGACGACGAAGACCAGGAAGCCGGCTACTGCAAGGATGGTGAACCAACCTGCATCATTGGCGGCCCATGACTTGGCCGCGGTGAACCACCGCGTGGCCATTTCGGGCGCGAAGGCGGCAAGCGCCAGCAGCGCGATGACGATGGCTGCCGTGGGAATGAACACCTGCGAAAGGATCCGCTGGCGAACGGGGGGATGTTGCGGAGCCGTGCTCTGCATGGATACCTCCGTGTTATTGGGTGGAAAAACCTGCGGCTTGCGCGAGGCCGATCAGAAGTAGAAGCCGATATTGAGGTTCAGCCGCGAATGCCAGCTGGAAAGGCCTCCTTCGTCGATGCCGATACCATCACCACCGGCAAACCACATGTTGCGGCCAGCGATCCAGTCGACATAGGTGAGCATGATGCCTTTCTGCAGGCTGCAACCGGTCACGTTCTGCCACGAATCACGAAGGCCAGCGCGGTGCCCGACCGGGCGGGTCATGCTGAGGTTGTTATAGCAGGTGATGTCATCCAGCCAGCCCTTCTGGCCGAACGAATAGGCGATGTTGGCGCTTGGCACATCCGCCTGCGCTGCAACCTGGAAGGGGGATTGGAACGCCGACATTGCGATGCGATCTCCGGGCACGTCATACCGGTACCGCGCCCACTGCAACTGCGCGGTCCAACCATCGCGCTGCCACTGTGCATGGAGGGCCGCGCCCTGATGACCGTAGTGACGCCGTGTCTGAGTGTTCTGCACCTTGCCAGCAAACGCTGATGCGCCCAGCAACAGCTCGCCGCCGCCCCAGGCGCGCGCACTCTCCACGCGTGCATGCAGTCGTTGCCGCTCGCGATACGGCAACGCCTCGGTCTGCGCGACATCAAAGGAGTAGCGATCATAGCGAGCCCCGGACCCGTATTCGTCTCCGGAGAACCAGCCGAGATGCCAGGTCGTGCTGCCGGTGCGGTGAATCACTACAAGGCCCGGATCGTAATCATCCTCAATGCCCAAGTAGTAGCCGGAGCCGAACCAGAAGCTCTGCGAAACGGTAGGGAGCAGCCCGAACGGGATCTGCTGGATACCTGCCTTCAGCTGGGTAGCATCGGAGAACTGCCAGCCCGCGTACGCGTGATGCACGGCGTCGAAGCCATCATACCAGCGGTACTGGGCAGAAAAGGAGAACGGTCCGGTTCCAGCGTCAAGGTCTGCACGCAGCAGTTCAAGCTGCAGGCGGCTGGACGGCCCGTAGTCGAGCCAGCCATAGTTGAACCTGACGGCGCCTCCTGGATCAAAGTAAGGATCTCTATGGAGGTTATCCTCAGAAGCATCTGCAGCCAGCGAAGTTCCCGCCAACGCGGCAGCGACAATGAAGGGAATTGATCTCACGGTTATGCGCCTTGCCTCCCTGATCTGCTACGGAAAGCGCTTGAGTCTAACGTCGATTCATCCAATGCCTCAAACTGGCGATCTCAAAGAACTCTTGGCGACGCCACAGCAATCACTCACGGCGCGTCTTTAGTCCTCAGGTCCATATGCCACGTGAAAATCATGTGTAGTGAGAGAGTAGCTAACACGATCCACTTTTTAGTAGTCGATCCTGAGATTGAGCGACTCATAGTGGACATGGAGTGACACGCAATGTCATTTGAGAATAGGCTAGGGCCTCGACATCGGGGAAGAATTCATGACTATTGATATCAGCGGCCTTTCTGCCAAGGAGCTTCGCTCACTGATTGCTCAGGCGGAGAAGCAGCAGTCCAAGGTGCTGTCACGCCCTAAGGCCACAGCGATGCGCGCCAAGATCAACAAGTACGTCAAGGATCATGGATACACGATAGAGGAACTCTACGGCGCTTCAGTGATCGTGCCCTCCGAAACCGCCAAGAAGCGAGGTGATCGGAGGCCTGCCAAATCGACAGTGTCCAAGATCGCTCCCAAGTACCGCAATCCTGCAGTGCGCGGCCAGACGTGGTCCGGTCGAGGGCGGCAACCGCGATGGATAGCCGAGCTGGTAGCAAGTGGAAAATCACTGAATGACTTCCTGATCAAGTAGTGATAGCGAGGTAGCCGCACACCGGTACCGCAGCAAGTCCTGAGAATCATTAGTCATCAGATCGAACAGGATGCTGGTGCGCGCAATGCCCTGCCAGGTAGGCGATCAAAGATTTCAGCTAGTCGCAGTTGATGTGACAGCGGGCGAACAGCAGGCGCTCCCCCTTGCCTTTGGAGAGTGGGCTCAGGCAGCAATGATTGCAGTATCCACTTCTGGCCGACAGCTGCCCTCCGATCTGGCAGGATCCGCTTCCTAGCGGGGATTCGACGCTGCCCGGTCTCGCCGCGCTCGCAGATCCGGGTCATCATCGATCATTCCAACCGCATGGCGGCGCGCGTAGCCGAACTGGTGCAGCGCCAACGCGACCTGACCCATGCGATTAACCTGCCCAGGCGGCCAGCAGGCCAAGCCAGCCGGCGCGGGCCAAGCCCAGCAACACCCCAACCTGGCTGCTGGCTGGGCCTGGAAGCAACTGGCACAAGGCCACCAGATCCGAGTAGCTACGGTCCGTCAGCCACCGGCGGCGCTCGACAAACTCGAGGCGGAAGTAGCTCAGATGGGCAATCGGGCCACCGAACGAGGTCAGTCCCAGTCATAGGAACACCAGAAAGTCACGCCACGCACTTTCGCTTTTTGCGGGATGGAGCGTCGGCATGGGGCAGGATCTCCGGTTGTTCTCAAAGGCGGCCAGCCCGGCCCAGCACCCAGATTAGGTCGCCGGGCCTCCCCTGTGCTCGGCCACCAACTCTCCATCTTCCTTCCGGAATGGTCCGGGAAGCTTCGGCAGGATATCCAGCACCAGTTCGGAAGGCCGGCACAGGCGCGTGCCATTATCGGTTTGCACGAAAGGACGATTGATGAGTATTGGGTGCGCCAGCATGGCATCAAGCAACGCGTCGTCGCTCAGTGCCGCATCGCCCAGTGCTAGCTCGTCATAAGGAGTGCCCTTCTGGCGGATGGCGTCGCGCACGCTCAAGCCCGCGGCCCTAATGAGGTCGACCAGGCGCGCGCGGCTGGGCGGGTGGGCCAGGTAGTCGATCACTTCCGGCTCGATCCCGGCGAAGCGGATCATCGCCAGAGTGTTGCGCGAGGTGCCGCACTTGGGGTTGTGGTAGATGACCGCGTTCACGCACTTTCCTCCTCGTTAAAAACAGTTTCCACCACCCCTGCAGCGGCCGCCAGCGCCGCCGCCTCGATGGCCCCCTTGCGCTCGCTGTAACGGTCCACCAGGTAGTCGCTGCGCCCACGCACCAGCAGGGTGAACTTGACCAGTTCCTCCATGACGTCCACCACGCGATCGTAGTACGCCGAAGGCTTCATTCGACCTTCGTCGTCGAACTCCTGCCAGGCCTTGGCGACCGAGGACTGGTTGGGGATCGTCACCATCCGCATCCACCGGCCGAGCACACGCAGCGCGTTGACGACGTTGAACGACTGCGAACCGCCGCAGACCTGCATCACGGCCAGCGTGCGGCCTTGGGTGGGGCGCACGCCGCCCTCTTCCAGTGGCAGCCAGTCGATCTGGTTCTTGAATACCGCGGTAAGGGTGCCATGGCGTTCCGGGCTGACCCACACGTGGCCCTCCGACCACAGCGAGGCCTGGCGCAGCTCCTGCACCTTTGGGTGGGTGGCTGGCACCGAGTCAAGCATCGGCAGCTCGTGTGGATCGAACAGGCGGGTTTCCGCCCCGAGCTGTTCCAGCAGCCGCTGCGCCTCCAGCGCCAGCTTGCGGCTGAACGACTGAGGCCGCAGCGAGCCGTACAGGATCAGGATGCGCGGGCGGTGCGGCTGCGCCGCCGGGTTGTTGAGCTTGGTGGCCGTCGGGATGTCCAAGGCACCTGGGACCACGTTGGGGATCTGCTGCACGGGGTTGTCCTGCGATATCGATTCCATTATTCTAGAATTATGGAACATAACACTGCAACCCACGCTCTTGCTGCCCTGGGCCACGCCACCCGCCTGTCGATCTTCCGCCTGCTGGTACAGGCCGGCAGCGGCGGCAAGCTGGCCGGTGACATTGCCCAGACGCTCTGCTTGCCTGGCGCCACGCTCTCCTTCCACCTGAAGGAACTGCTGGCTGCGGGACTTATCAGCGCCGAGCAACGTGGCCGGACCATCTGCTACCGGGCCGAGTTCGTGGCAATGAACGAGCTGGTGGCCTACCTCACTGAAAACTGCTGTGCCGACGAACAGGCCTGTGAA
Organism: Stenotrophomonas sp. S4; assembly: GCF_054187805.2. Taxonomy (NCBI): domain Bacteria; kingdom Pseudomonadati; phylum Pseudomonadota; class Gammaproteobacteria; order Lysobacterales; family Lysobacteraceae; genus Stenotrophomonas; species Stenotrophomonas sp. S4. Next base: position 4,489,081 of record NZ_CM196188.1, read on the forward strand.
CGCCCCGCAGGCTGCTGACCAACCCACCTTAGAGATCGCTCAGATGACCCGTCGCGTCCTGTTCTTGTGTACCGGTAATTCCGCTCGCAGTGTGTTGGCCGAATCGACCCTGAAAAAGTGGGGCCAAGACCGCTACGAGTCCTTCAGCGCCGGCAGCCAGCCGGCCGGCCGTGTCAACCCGTTTGCCATTGCTCAGTTGCAGCGCGAGGGTTTCCCAGTGGACGGCCTTCGCAGCAAGTCGTGGGACGAGTTCGCCGAAGCGGATGCCGCGCCGATGGATCTGATCGTCACCGTCTGCGACAGCGCGGCGGTCGAGGCATGCCCGGTAGTGTTCGGCGACTTTGTACGGGTGCACTGGGGCCTGTTCGATCCGGCCGGCGTTGAAGGCTCGGACGGAGAGAAAGCCGAAGCCTTCGATCGCGCGCACCAGATCATCAAGGCGCGCCTGAGGGCCTTCCTGGAGATCTCCGATCGCGTCTGGGATGACAGCGAGGCCCTCAAGGCCCGGCTCGACCCGATCGCACAGATCAACTGACCGTCCTTCCGGAAATCCCCATGACCACTGATACCTCCCGCCTGTCCTTCCTGGACCGGTATCTCACGCTCTGGATCTTCGCCGCCATGGCGCTCGGCGTTGGTATGGGGGCGTTGTTCGAGGGTGTGCCCAGCGCGTTGAACAGCCTCTCCATAGGGTCGACCAACATCCCGATCGCGATTGGTCTGATCCTGATGATGTATCCGCCGCTGGCCAAGGTGAAGTACGAGGAACTGCCGCGGGTCTTCGCCGACAAACGGGTACTGATGCTCTCGCTGCTGCAGAACTGGATCGTCGGTCCGTTCCTGATGTTCGGCCTGGCCGTGCTGTTCCTGCGCGATTACCCCGAGTACATGACCGGCCTGATCCTGATCGGGCTGGCACGCTGCATCGCCATGGTGCTGGTCTGGAATCAGCTTGCCCGCGGTGACGGCCAGTACGTCGCTGGGCTGGTGGCATTCAACTCGATCTTCCAGATTGCGCTGTTCAGCGTCTACGCGTGGTTCTTCCTGTCCTGGTTGCCGCCGGTGTTCGGTCTGCAGGGCAGCGTCATCGATGTCAGTTTCTGGACCATCGCCGAGGCTGTTCTGATCTACCTTGGTATCCCGTTCCTGGCGGGCTTCCTCACCCGCCGATGGTTGAAGGCGCGCAAGGGCGTGCAATGGTATGAAGAGACGTTCCTGCCCGCCATCAGCCCGGTAACCCTCGCCGCACTGCTGTTTACCATCGTGGCGATGTTCAGCCTGAAGGGCGGCGATGTGCTGAGGATTCCGATGGACGCGGTACGCATCGCGATCCCGCTGACGTTGTACTTCATCATCCAGTTTGTCATCAGTTTCTTCATGGGCAAGCTGATCGCCAAAGACTACCCCCGCACCACCGCGATCGCGTTCACCGCAGCAGGCAACAACTTCGAACTGGCCATCGCCGTGGCGATCGCGGCGTTCGGGCTGGCTTCCCCGGTAGCCTTCGCGGCTGTTATCGGCCCGCTGGTGGAAGTGCCCGTGCTGATTCTGCTGGTCCACGTCGCCCTGCGCCTGGGCAAAAGCTACTTTCCTGCCGATGCACGGAGCCGCTGAACCGCCTAGGTGCTGCAGCATGAGGAAGTCCCGATGGAAAGCGTCGATGTCGTGGTGATCGGAGGTGGCCAGGCGGGTCTTTCGGCTGGCTACTTTCTGCGTCGCAGCGGGCTGTCCTATGTGATTCTTGATGCCGAAACGTCACCTGGCGGGGCGTGGCAGCATGCGTGGAAATCCCTGCATCTGTTCTCGCCGGCGGGCTGGAGCTCGATTCCCGGTTGGCCGATGCCTGCTACCCGGGAACCGTACCCGTCGCAGGCGGAAGTGCTCGACTACCTCGCGCGCTACGAGCATAAGTATGCGCTGCCTGTCATCCGTCCCGTGCAGGTAAAACGCATCAGCCGCTCGGGGAGCCGGCTGCGGGTGGAAGCAGATGACGGCCGGCAGTGGCAGACACGTGCAGTGATCAGCGCCACGGGTACGTGGCGGCATCCCTGCACGCCCGGATATGAAGGTCTGAACGCTTTCGGTGGCGTGCAGCTGCACTCGGCCCACTACAGCCATCCCGAACCCTTCGCCGGAATGCGCGTGGCCATCATCGGCAGCGGCAACTCAGGCGCACAGATTCTGGCCGAGGTCTCCAAGGTGGCCAAGACCACGTGGATCACCCAGCGGGAGCCAGCCTTCCTGGCCGACGATGTCGACGGGCGCGTTCTCTTCGCACGCGCAACCGAGAAGTGGAGGGCTCAGCAGGAAGGACGCGAGCCGGATATTCAGCGAGATGGTTTTGGCGACATCGTGATGGTGCCGCCGGTGGTGGACGCACGGCGCCGCGGCGTGCTGGTCTCCATGCCGCCACCCGTCCGTTTCACCGCCACCGGTATGCAGTGGGCAGATGGCAGCGAACGCAACTTCGACGCGGTGATATGGTGCACCGGCTTCCGGCCGGTATTGTCGCACCTGGAAGGACTGGGCATTGTCAACGCTCGTGGTCGGATCGACGTGGATGACACCCAGGTTCGGTCGGTCGCAGCGCCATCGATTTGGCTGCTTGGCTATGGCGACTGGAATGGCGCAGCATCGGCCACGCTGATCGGGGTGACCCGATACGCGCGCGAGGCAGTAAGGCAGATCAGCGACTACATCGGGGAGGCTTCTCCGGTGTTATCTGGCGCGTGAGCCTCGGCGCCATTGCCCAGCGCCCGCACCTGCGATTGCAGGGCCATGCGGTCCAGCGCTTCAGGCTTAAGCGCCAACAGCAATCCGAGACGGTGCTGGAGCTGGTGAAGCGTGCTCAGGAACGCCTTATGGACCAGATCAGCACTGCCCTGCACTGCGGCCGGGTCGGGGATGCCCCAGTGGGCGGTAGCCGGGTGGCCTGGCCACACGGGACACGCTTCACCCGCGGCACGATCGCACACCGTTACGATGAGATCCATCTGCGGTGCTTCCGGACCTGCGAATGCATCCCACGGCTTGCTCGACAGCCCGGCAACGTCGAAGCCAATCTCCGAGAGCACCTGCAGGGCCACCGGATGAACTACGCCCTTGGGATGACTGCCCGCACTGTAAGCGCGGATACGTTCACGCCCTAAATGGCTGGCCAGTGCTTCGGCAAGAATGCTGCGCGCCGAGTTGCCTGTGCAAAGGAACAGAACATTCAGGGGACGCATGTCATCGCAACCATTTATCTAGAATAATCGAAGTATTGCCTTGCCATATGTCAACTCGATGACTGCCGAAAAGGAAGCGGGCACCCCTCGGTGCCCGCTTCGCTCATCTGTTCAATGACCCGACGACCGTGTGGCGCCTGGCGTACGATGCTTTCCCAAGCGGTCTACCAAGGTCTCACTTGCATCGTTGAGACCGAACACCGAACACTCCGGACCCAGCGTCAACGCCCTGTTCGTGGACACGATCCGGGCCTGGCTCACCGCTGCCTTGGCCTCCGGCGCCTCCCTCCACGGATCCAACAAGTTCGAACGGGCTATCGACCTGTTGCTCATCCACGGTACGCCCGGAGATGCGGCGTCGATTGTTGCCGCCGCGCAAACGTTCATAGCGCGTGGCCTGGATCAACAAGGGCTGTTGTTCTGGCTGCCCCTGCTGTTGCGGCTTGCCCCGCGCCAGGCTGTGGACGAGATGGAGCGGTTGGCAGCGCCCGTCACGCCCGCCCTCATGTCGATCGTGACCGATTGGCTCGGCGTGCTGTTCGGCCATCACTCACGCGGCGAGGCCGTGACCACGGAGCTGCTGACGGACCCCGAGCTGTTGTATCGCCTAGTGCTGCTGGCTTACCGCCATGTCCGTGTCGCTGACGATCGCGAGAACGATGGGCCTAGGCGATCAGATTCGCGCAGCAATGCCGAAGTCGCCCGAAGCCGACTGGCCCAACTCTTGTTCGAAAGTAAAGGTGCGGTCGCTTGGGAGTACAAGTTGAAGTTCGCGCGAGATCCCCTGGCGGCGCGCTTCAGAGAACGCGTCACCGCCCTGGCGGAGCAGACCATGGCGCAAGAATGGGATGCACCGCTGTATCGCCTGTCGGACGTGGCCGCGCTCGAATCGATCCATGAAATGGCGCCAGTTACGCGGGCGGATATGGCGGCCTTGCTGCTTGATCGCCTGAGCGAGCTTGATGATCGGCTGCGCCAGGATTCCTCCCCGCGGCAACTGTGGGCTCGGCTTCGGGAAGAGACGGAACTGCGACGGCTGGTTGCCGCAGAGCTCGAGCACCTGGCCAACGGCGCGTACAGCGTGTCGCAAGAGCAAGTCACCGGAGAGGAGAAGGAAACGGACGTTCGCCTGCGCTTCTCCGGCTATCCCATCGAGGCCGTGATCGAGCTGAAGGTGGGTGACAAGGACTACTCGGTGGCGGACTTGCGCAAGGCCCTGCGCGACCAGCTGGTGGGTCGATACATGGTGCCGGAAGCGCGCCGAGTGGGCTGCCTGATGATTTCGCTTGCAACGTCCAGGCAATGGAAACACCCCGAGGACGGACACCTGATCGATGTCGAGGAAGTCATCGCCCTGCTGCAGGTCGATGCGGACGACATCGTCGCCGGGCTGGGATTTGAGTCGCTGCTCGTGGTTCGTCAGCTGGACTTGCGGCCGGTCGTATTGCCTTGACTTGTGCGCCCGACATGGTGAGCACCCGCACCTTCGATTGGGTCTAGCCGAAAGCTGGTGAACGTCTCCTTCGGGTCGCATCACGCCTTGCTTCTAGGCTCGGGCGAAGCCTGACCACTCCCTTCAACAGGAGTAGGTCATGGCAATTGTTTACACACACCAGCCCCACGAGCCCTGGAACAAGGGAAAGCTGATCGGCCAGAAGGCGCCGCTCAAGCTGAAAGATATCTGGGCCATCCGGATCAGACTTCAGCTTGGCCACAAGGTTCGAGATCTAGCCCTGTTCAATCTGGCAATCGACTCCTAGCTCCGCGCCTACGACATGGTGAAACTCCGGGTGTCCGATGTATCTCACGGCAGGCAGATGGCTTCGCGAGTTATGGTGATGCGACAGAAGACCGGTCGCCTTGTCCAGTTCGAAATTACCCAATCGACTCGCGAGGCTGTACAGGCTTGGATCACTCATGCTGACCTGAAGGCCTCGGACTTCCTGTTCGCGAGCCGCGTGTCGGACTCGCCCCACCTTTCGACGAGGCAGTACGCTAGGATTGCCCACCGCTGGGTGGAGGAAGCTGGTCTCGAGCCGGGCTCCTATGGCACGCACACGATGCGCAGGACCAAAGCTTCGTTGACCTACGGCAGGACGCGAAGCCTCAGGGCTGTCCAGCTATTGCTTGGCACACGAAGCTCAAGAGCACCGTGCGTTACCTAGGCATCGAGGTCGATGATGCCTTAGAGATTGCGAGCAGACTGATGTCTGAGTCCATAAGGGTCGCTCCTCGCCAATCGAAGGTCCAGGAGCGGCCAGTAGCTGTCTGTTCCAGTAGCTGTCTGTTAATGAGTTCGGCCCAAGCAATGTTCGGGCGGACATGCAAAGGTGTCCCGTAACGAATGTCAGCCGAAGCTACCTTGCGGCGCGCGATGACGGGTCAATTTTCGTTTGGCTCGCCGACTTGGTCTTCGTGAGCGATTCCCGCGACGGGTACGACTGCGATCTCCGAGCTCGCCTGCTTTTGAAGTGAGAGTGGGACACCTCCCGTCACGCATTCCATCGTCACGATGTGGCCCTCCCAATCACTTCCGTTCGCGGCGCAGATCGGCACGACACGTCCGCGCACACCATCGATGAAGCGCTTCATCTGCGGCGGAGATGCAAAGTAACCGGGAGCGCGCTCTTCAGCTTCAGCAGCGTTGGAGTAGAACCGGGTCTTGAGTCGCTTCGAGGAAGACGGATCGCCCGGCTGATAGGCGATGTCCTCCAGCTCGCCATCCAAAAAGCGGCCGAGAATGTACTCGTCGATTACAGGCACAGTCCGCGCGGCAATGCCAACGTGGGTGCTGGTGCTCACGATGACCAAGGGTTTGACCTTGAAGTCTTCGGCCAACGCCATGCCGAGCCGGCGCGCATCCCCAATGAAGGCAGTGCGGTTATCCTCAAGCGCTTTGGCCTTTCGCAACGCCTGCTCGGCAGCGCCCAGCACTGTTTTGCGGTGCATGGCGATGCCTTTGGCATCGGTGGGCTCGAGGATGCACTTGGCTTCCGCCACGAACACGGTGTTGCCGATGGAGAAGATCAGATCGATCTGCTCCTCGCGGCTGCCAGCGGCTCTGAACGTATAGTCGTCCGTAATGCACGCGGCTACGGGGGACAAGAGTTTCGATCCCCGAATTGCGTCTATGACAACCTTCCGAATGTGGGTTTCGAACGCGGGTCCTCGTCTGCCTAGGTCCACGCCGGCCTGTCGCATCCACACATCGACTAGCCGCCTCAAATTTGGGGATACGACCGCTGCGAAGATAGGTACCACGGTCTCCGGCCCAACAGGTACCAGTGGCTGCGCCCAGATCTCCTGTCCCGCATTGCCACGGAACGTGAAGAACTCCACGATTTGCCTACCTTCCGGCTTGTTGATCCCGGTCGCGGCCGCTAGTGCGTCCACTAGCGCCCCGACCTGCAGCGTGGGCGCGTATTCGGGCATCCAGGCATGCACACGATCGTCCCCAACATTACGGGCATGTTTCTCGCCAATGGACTGAACCAGCACATGCGCGGCGCGCGAGATGACCGTCCAGGCGTCGATGAGCGCGGACAAGGTCAATCCTTGGAGAGATTCAAGACGTTCCTCAAGCAACTCTCCGTAATACGGCTCGGCGGCATGGGTGCGCAGGACAGTGAGGTCCTGGATCACCTCGGTAGAGACGCCGTGCTTGGCGACCTTGATGATTTGCCGTTTACCACGACGCTCGATGCCGTAGACCTCACGGACTCTCAGCCGCGCACCGCTAGCGAGCACGTCGCGCTGGAAGTGCGTCGCCACTACGTTAAAAGCCATTGAGAGCGAAGTCCGGCGCGCCAGGCCTATTCGATAGGCGCGGAGTACATCGATATCCTGCGGCAGGAAAACCTTGACTCGCCCCTTGTCGACCATCTTGTAACTGTTCCAGAGGCAGTCATCCCACACGTCCTCGGCGAAGCGATACAGGATGCCTAGGTTCAGCTCGCGGCCGGCCTCGATCCACGGGATCTGATTCATTCGAGGATTGCCGGCCAAGCCAGGGTTGGCTTGCAGAACAACCCGGATTGGTAGTTCGATCCCATCCACAAGGCTTTCCACGACCTCGTTGGGCATCCAGTCGAATCCCCCTGGCAAGCTGAGTTTCACCCCCGCCATTTCCTCCATGGCGTAGATCTCATCCGATTCGCCCTCTCTATCCGCCTGAAATTTCTCGATCGCGAGCTTGGTCTTATCGCGCGTGACGAATAAGTCGTAGTTCGCGATCGCAAGAAACGCCCGAAGTTTGGTCGTCGCGGAGATCGTGTCGGATGAGGAAAGCTTCAGGACCCCGCGAATCACCGCGAGCTTTTCGTGTAGGGCTAGCCCAGCGGCATGTATGTCGTGATCTACGGCGTCCGGCGCGGGCAGGTCACCGAATGCGCGGTTCCACTTGTCAGGCGTGAATGCCCGCCTCAGCGGCCCGGCGATATCGCCGTCGCGGACTCGCTTCGTAAATTCCCCCACCTTCATCTCCTACGCCTGGTGCAAGTCCGTGCAAGTTACCGGAATTTGCTCACGGGAACGCAACAAGGTCCGCTTAGGGTCGAAAGCGGAGAATAGCACCAGGCCAAGCGCCGACGCAGAGCTGATGTCCGCTTCCGGCCAGAAGCGGACATGACAGATAACGCCCGCCGTCGCCACTTCGCTTGAGTATGCGTAGGCCAGGCTGTAACTCCAACTGAGGGGAGGGTTAATCGTCCTCGTCCTCGTCGACGTCCTCGTCCTCGTCCTCGTCCTCGTCGTCGTCGTCGTCGTCGTCGTCGTCGTGTTCATCGTCGGTGTCGAAGTACTCTTCATCCATGTCGTCGAAGTCGAAATCGCTGGCGATATCGTCATCGGAGTCAAACTCGAAGGCTTGGTCCGCATCGTCCTTCAGCTTAAAAATGGGGGGCAACCGGTGATCTGCGTCGTAAAATTCAACACCCGCGCGGAGCATCGGCCCGAAGTACGGATCATTCTTTATGTAACTGATATTCGTGTTGCCGAGCCACTTGCGGCGTCCTGCCTCATAGGCGAGAAGCCAATGCTGTCCTCTGAGGGCGAGCGAATTCGTGTGGGGCTGTAGGTACTCAACAGGAATCGGGCTCGGCGCGATTCCCTTGTGATGGAGGTCAAGTAGGATCAGCGTACATGCTGGACTCCCCATCTTCGCGACTTCCAAGACGGCGTCATCGGTGAGCGTCACTTCGAGCTCCTTGCTTATCCACAGAAGCCAGGCAACTTCGCCGTGGTGATCTGAGGCTGCGCAGGAAAGTAAAAGATTGTTACAGAATCTCGTAGCAGCCGCATGATCTATGTCGTAACCATGGAATTTGTACGTGGCAAGAAAGTGCGCCACGATCTGAATTGTGTTCGGGAACCCATAACCGCACTTGTACAGGTAGGCCTCAAGAACGTCCCAGTTGGGCTTCTTTACGATCATTGAGGAAAGTTGCTTAAGGCCATACTTGACAATGCTCTCATCTTTGAAGCGTCTCTCGAGAGAAAGGAGTGCCTCGAAGTAGTGGTGCAGGTCATTACGCTGCGCACGCCGCTTTGGGCCGATACGGAGCTTCTTGACGGAGAATTTCCAAGAGTCCTCAACGATATCCTGAACTTCTACAATGCGCGTCTTGGCCGGATTTATCTGCAGCTCGTAGATACCAGCCGCCTTCACAACGGCGGCTAGCGCGCGCTCTGCATCTGCGCGTTCATTGAAGAAGAGATAGAAATCGTCGACATACCGAAATCCAGCAGGTCTGGCGCCCAAAGAAGCTGCGACTTCGATGTCGATGGCGACACCTATCGTCTCGGCAATGATATGTGATGTATCGGGACCAATAGGCAGCCCAATAGTTTGGCCGTCTTGCGCGTTCTGGCTGCGCGCATCTAGCCAGTTTCCAAATAATTCGTCGGTCTTCCCTCGATTGGCCTTCGCAACCACTTTTCCGTGAAGGGCCCATGGAATCGAATGCGTATAGATCGATGGAAAGAAGCTGGAGATATCGGTCACGAGAGCAAACCTGAATCCTGAGGATTCAGTGACCTTGTCCTCCTGTAGCTCACTGAACTTGGTGAGTTTGATCGCACGAAGCGTTCCTCCAGATTTCGGGATGCTTCTCGATGTATTGCTCTTCTCGTAATGCTCTTTGATCTCGTCCCAATAGAGACTAACTCTATGCGCAAGATGGTAGAAACCTATCGGATTAAGGATGGCGGTATTGCGTCGATAAAAAGATGACCGTGGCACGGAGAACCGCTCCGCCATCGTTATAGGTGGCTTCCCTGGCCAGTCGTCCTCGTATGAGCCACGCTCGCTGCTGAAGGTCGAAGTGGTGAAGCCCGGCGGAAGTTGAATCGGAAAATAGCCTCGGCCGAGGAGATCATCAAAGAGAGACATAGCTTCCAAGCTCTGAGCGGGAAAAAAGGGGGATCGGTCGGCTGGGGGCCGAGGCGACATATATGCCTACAGGGCGCTTTCGGCGTCGCAAAGACCCCCCCAGAATATTTAATAAGCGCATCAAAAATATGAAGACCGCTATCGCTTTCTCGGTGGCCAGCGATTGATACCTATAGGCAATGCTTTACCCCATTTTAGGTCCTTGGCAAAACGACCAGGCAGCTGTAGAGCGTCGCAAGACAAACTATCTATCGGCGCCAGACTGCAAACACTCAACGTTGCACCCACATCCTCTTTCGGCCAGCAGCGGCCATTCAACGCTTGAGTAAAGCTGCACCGCACCGCGGCGTCGGTTTGAACGAATTATTAGCCATCAGTTTTTTTGCCTGGGTCAAGAATGGTTCGGATCTCGTGTGGGTCCACAGGGCGTCCGAAGTAGGTAGAGATCAGTGACTTCCTGATCTCGTCTTTGTCCTGATCTTGTAGGAGCTCAATGAACGGTCCCAACGAGGCCAGTTCAAGTTCAGTTTGACGAGCTCGATCAGCATTTGTCCTATGGCGCGCTGACTCACGCGCGGTGTAGAACGCTGGCGCTGCGATAGCAAGTGCATAGAGCAGGCGGACGGCAATCGCTAATGTGTTAGTTGGCGTTACCGGCTCATGATAGAACTTATTGAAGGTGATGCCTGCCATTGCTAGCCCACATGTAAAAAGACCAATAGTGATCCAGCGCCACAGGTTCGCTTGACTTGTTTCTTTATTTGCAATGGCTTGGTAGTTGCCGGTTACGCCAATATCCCCGACGACTTGAACAATTCTTGCCGCATCACTCTTATGGCCCTCAAGCGCGGACAGAACTGCTTCGGCGTTGCTGAAGAAGTCAGTCTTGGCCGTAGAAAAGTCACCTCTCACTTGCTGCAGAAACTCGGCGTACTCAGTGTCGCGCTTAGTTTGATCTTTGTTGAAGACTGTTTCGAGGTTCGCGAGAGCAGCTGTCATCTCAGCTTTTGACCTCGTGGATGCGTCTTGAATCTCGTCGAGCCGATTCTTTTGCGCCTCAATCTGCTTGATGAGTTGGCCAATCTGCTCAGCGAGCTCATTCTTCTGCTCGTCCAGAATTCCGAAGGTTTCTCTTGATTTTTCTTGGACAGCATCAAGAACTTCAGCAACTTCAGCTTTGGAGGCAGGCGAAGCTCTTGGGTAGAAGGCCCATGCGTAATTTAGGACGTTCTGATCAATATAAGATACTGCGTTTGCAAGGTGGCCGACGTTTCGATTGGAAACGAATGATGTTAGCTCAGATATTGGCAGTTGAAGGTTTGAGTTCATTTGATTCAGAGCTGACTCTGAAACCATGGTCGCCGAACTCTGGTTTACAAGGGTTCTTAAGCTTCGTACGACGTTAAGAAGCTTGTCTCGATTGAACTGAGCTGCTTCATCCGAAGCGACCTTAGGATCTTGCAATGATTTGTCACTCAACAGTTCTAGTAATATGTTGAGCGATGCTGTTATTGCATGATCCTTCAAATTTTTGGTCGCCATGACACCTCCCTGATGGCCGAATACCTAATAGACGGACCCGTGGGTCCGTGCATACGACTTACCCAAGAAGCACCGCATGATGGGCTTTTCCCTTGATACAGCTCGATCTTAGGGCGGCTGTGTCCGGCTAACAAGACAGCGATAGCCTGACGCAGCACTAGGCTTGGCGGCGGCATCAATGGCCGCTACGGGTCGATAGCGGACTCTAGCATTCTTGGTCGCGCCGCCTGGCGCCGGCATGTCTGCTGTCGGCCAGAATCTCACGCTGTGAGACGCCTGATGCTGATGATCGCTCAGTCAACCACGAGATAGGCGGGGATCATGGAACGAGGAAACTGGGTGGTGGTGCGAGCGTACGGTCTATCGGCGTCGCTGCTGGTACTGGCCGCGCTATGTGTAGCCATGCTTTCAGCTTGGCCCCAGAACCCTCTGCTTGCTGGTCTGAAGTCCATGGCCAGCTTGGTGCCTGTCGGCCTTGTGGCCGCAAGCCTGGGGCTGATGGGGATGGCTACCTACCGGCTGCACAGGTGGCAGCGTGGTGCGGGCCATGACTGCTCTCATTGCGGTGGGCCGCTCGGCCCCGAGCGTGCCGGCCGCGCCCGGATGGGAGGTGCCTATCGGCGCTGCTATGCCTGTGGCTCCAACGTCAACCATCGACACTACCGGTAGACGGCAATGATCGGGCCGGTCGGGTGCTGTCCAGTTTCAGCCACTTGAACGCAGTGGCTTGAGTCACGAGAATGGCGTACTCCAGCATGGCGCCGCCTGCGGCAACCTTGGCGCGATGGAAGCCGATCAATCGAGAACGTTGCCAGAAAGTCTAAGCCCGCAGAAAGAAGGCCATCCCCAAGCAGGGCTAGTGGATCCCACCCAAGCGGTGGGTTGGAACAGCGCCTTCACATCGAGACGGCACTACTGAAAGAGATAGCCTTGAATCGATTGTGCTGGAAGGGGCTCCCTGACGGGAAAATTACCAGATTCACTCCGCCTGGGTGGGCCGCGCTTGGGAAGATTAGTCCGTCGATGGAAACGCCATCGTCTCGGGAAAAAGACTGAGCTACGTACTCACAAACGATCTGCGAGGGGACATAGTCAATATGTTCTCTGCCATCCTTATCGACAGGCTGTGTGATTGCCGTCACGAAGCCGGCCAAGAACAGCGCCCTGATGCGCTCAGACCTTAGGTCAGTTGCAAAGACAGAGGGCGCTCGAGGAAGCTCCACTAGGTCCACAACGTTAAGCAGTCGATCGGTACGGAAGACCGCGGTCGCGGGCAACGTGCCTTCGGGGGCCGCGCCGATCTCCGCAAGGGCGGTTTTCGCATCGAATGCGGCATAGAAGTATGGGATCCCTGCAGGGTTCATACGGCCGGCCGTGGCCCGCTCTTTCGGAGGCGGCCCTAGGGTCGACCCTGATACCTCAATGGATCCGTCAGCCGGGAGATACCTTGCCCTGTACAGGTCCGTTCCGGTTTCGAGCGGCCTGATCAAGGAGCTTATTTCCACACCGACGACTTCCAGCATGTCGGCGACGGGTATCTCCTGCGAGTCCGTATCCGCACGAACGTTTCGGAAGTTGAATCGAGTCTGATGCTTCACCGCATAGGAGAAGCTCTTCCAAGAGTGGAGCATGAGTTCCTCGTCCTGGACATCCGCCCAATGCCCGCGCGCAGCTTCAACCCAGTATCCAGTGACATCAGCCTCGACAATATCCTTACGCAGCGCGTCGGCCGGATAGAAGCCGAGCACGTCCAGAACATCGTCCGTGTCCAGGGTGGGAACGATCCACCCTCCGTCCATCCAGGGAGTACCCGCATTTGCAGGCTCGGCGTAGTACTTTCCCACCACTTCGTAGAGGTGTTCTTGAACGTGTTCGACAGGAAGAACAGGGATGCTGCTCTTGTCACAGTAGTCGCACTCGCCTTGGCAAATGTTGGCCTTCGACAGTCGCCAGATATCTGCCTGATTCAGGCAATCCTCGCAGGTGCTCCCCTTGATGGAGCTCCAGCCTCTCTCCTGATCCTCCAGCCATTCGTGCTTTGCCCGTCCCATTGTTGCGCCCCCGAGCGACCCATGCTAGCGAGAGTATAGCTACAGAGAGCGATGTCTTTGGTCGACCGCGCTCCCCGAACATCACTTCTCCGCGGCCGGTCCTTGCGGCGGCTTCCAAAAAGGGGCGCCAGATCCTACGCCGGTCCCAGGCACTGGGTAGCCGCTACTCATATCGGGGGCAATTCAGTTCTAGAGGGCAAGCCCAGGGCGCCTAAGTGCTTAAAACTACAGAGGGGGGCTAGGGGCTTGGTATGCGCAATCTAACTGCCAGTCGCGCAATTTATGAACCAGTCGCGTCAAATGTGAGTCGTGACAGAGGTTGAGCTTGACCCAACGATGAAAACCGAATCAGACACCAACAACAAGAGCTTCAACGACCGCCTCTGCGACGAATGCCTAAAGGAGACAGTACTGCACGCCGGCACCGAGATCGAAACCTGATGGCGGGAATACGACGTCGAACGGCCAAGGAAGATGCGGAGCACTTGGCACCAGCTGCCCTAGCCCAACAGATGGCGATCAAGGCCACTGCAATGCGACTTGGACTCCCCTGATCTCTACTCCTGAGATCAGGGCATTCCGGAATCACCAGGCAGTCGATAGCGCATTCTCATATACAATGAGAGCTTGTAAATCAACTGTGACGGCATATGAACTGGATTGCGGGTGTCGATGAAGTAGGTTCCGAAACTCAAATGTCAGAAGGCTGGACTTACGCCATCCTACCTGACATCGCCATCTCAGCTATTGATCATGCCGTTTCAAGTTGTAACGTCAAAAATTTTCACGGAAAGAAATTCAAGAAGGCGCAAGAGTCGCAGTATGAGACTTTTCTTTCTGCAGCACGGAATGAGCTGCTTAAGCATCAGAATTCATCTCTAACATTTACACTTCTTGATCTTTCCTGGAAGAGTGAATTCATTGAGTTCTCAAACCGCCTAGTTTCCGGGGGACTGGAAGGCGCGGGCGTGAATGATAGCGATGCGCTAGCGATAGCCCAGCACCTCTTTCCCGGCCTTATCACTTTCCAGCGACTTACGGCGTCATCAAATCTGGAAGCTATCGATATTGAGATAGATTCAGATCATGTTTCCAAGAAACTCTCACTGAATACAGTCTCGACCAATGGACGATCCGTGCAGGCAGCCAATCTTCTGCGCTGGGCATACGAGGCGCATAGAAAACAACAGTTTCAAGGCTCACCCAGACTCGGCGCTGGCGGCATTCGTGCGTTGAGTGACGCAAAATCGCGCGTCATCCAATTGGCTGACGTGTTTGGAAACTTCGCACTTTCCTACATTTTCGCCCAGCATGGCGATCAATCCAAGAGTCGCATCATCAAGGCGGAAATATTCGAGAGAGTTTTTGGTAACGAGATCAAGCCCGGCCCTATCCTTAGCGCTACAAGGTTGTCGGGTAAAACCTTGAATGACATTGAAATTTTTCATTCGGGCGCGCTGACACTGCGGCTGGGCTAGCAGCAGAAGGCGAGGAAAGGTTATGTCGCCCGAGGGGGCGACCGCACAAGTATCACCATTAGACCAGCGCGTGATTATCGATCGCATCCGCTCTATCACGTATATCCCAACGTGGACGTGAGCGTACTCATCTACGATCGACCCTCCTGACCTCTGATCCAGCACGACACATCCAGAGCTACTTCCTCGAACATTCTGGCGTGCCAGTCTCATTTCATCAGGCACCGGCCCGTGATCCACGGCGCAGCGGATCACGATAGTACCGCACAGCAGGATCATCTTCGGACGACTCCTGGCGCTTGGAGCATAACTGGCATTTGGACGCAGCCTAGCATTGGCGCACACGGACTTTGGTTAGTTCGAAAGGAGGTTATCGGAATCGGAAGCCCGACAAACCTGCTACCAAGGGCGCAGCGGCCAACTTTGTTTCCCCGGGGAAACAAAGTTGGCCCACACCGTGCGCGGAGCATCCAAGTGTTTCCCCGGGGAAACATCTCTGAAGCGTGCGGTCACCAAGGCAGCAACGTTAATTTTGCGCACATTCGACCTCGTCCGTGAGAAATCGCGCATCACGACATCGAAGTTGCGATCCGCAAACGCGCTTTCGCAACACACCTTAAGCCCTCGCAACTTGCTGATTCGTCGGGAAGTCAAAATTTCTGTCGCAAGCCTCAGGTGGATGCTCTTCAGAAAAGCACGCGGAACCGGTGCTACTCATCTTTGCTATCCGCGGGAAATCGTTTAGGTTCTCCCGATGCACAGTTCAATCCAGTTGCTGGCCCTTCGCGCAACCAGCGAAGACGATCTGGCAGAGCAAATCACGATGGATCACGGCCTCTTCGTGCCAGTGGCTGACGCTTGGCAGGCACTGGGCTATCCGTCGCAGGGAGCTGCGCGCCGAGCGGCCGCCAGCGACAGGCTGGGCATGGAGTGCATTCAGATCCCAGGGAGAAGGGCCCGCGTGGTGAGATCTGTCGATCTGGCCCATTGGCTCTTCCGTCACTTTGGCAGGTCAGCATGACCACAAGTACGGCAACCAGCACAGGAGGCTGCGCACTGAAATAGGCCGAACCTGAAAAGCAAAGCCCGTGCTTAGGGGCACGGGCTTCGCCTACAACTGGGCTTGTCTGCTTTGGAGGCTAGACGAGCCCAAGATAGGATCTTCTTGGGTGCCCGTCAAGGCGGGACGGCTTTGCTTTGCGCCTAGAAAATGGGCAAGTCAAATGTACCGCGACAAGTCGATCAGGCCGGGGAGAGCGAAGGAACGACACCTTCAGTACGAGCGGAGGACTTGGTGCGCTCCGATCTGCTGGTGTGGACCCCAGCTTTCACGCCCCGCACGCGTGAAAGCCACATTGCGCCATTGCCCCAAGAGGAAGTAGAGCGCCACGCAAGATCTCTTGGTGTGACTCCTCCTGGGATCGAGTATCTGATCTCGGCCATCCTGCTCCCCCCGGCCAGAAAGGTCGGAAACTCGCACGGAACAAACCGAGTTGGCGAACGCCATGGCTACGTCCAGGGGAGCTTTCTTTCAGAAGACTCTGAAGCGCGCGTTCAGACCGAGTCAGATGGTGAGATGGCCTTTGCGGAGATCGTGTCCTGCAATCCGTCTACGTTGATCCTCTTGGATCAGCCCAGCACTGTCGCAGTGACCTACGCCGACTCAATTGGTCGCCGACAGCCACGCAGGTATACGCCAGACTACCTATTGGTCATGTCTGATAGAGTGGTCGCGATTGAAGTTAAACCCTTACAGGCACTCCTGCAAAACCACCAACGTCGCCCAGACCTTTGGACGTTCCGCGATGGAAGATTCTCCTTCGGCCCCGCCGAAGACCACTTCGGATCCATCGGTATCGACCACGAAGTTGTTCCGACTGAGACAATCCCTTGGATTCTCGCCCGTAACCTCTCTCTGCTGGAACCCGTCCCACACCCCATCACCGATGCCGATCAGGCGGCGATCAAGGCAGTGCAACGTGCGGTTCATCGCAGGCAGCCGGTGTCCATTGAAGGGGTAATGAACCATTGCGGTCTGGCGAGCGGACTGCCGGTACTCCAGGCCATTCTGCTGCAGAAGGTATACGTGGATCTCTCCCGGTGCTGTCTGTGGGAACCCGACTCCTCCACAATCTGCTCAACGCTTGACCGCGCTACAAAGATTGGCATTGCGATCGAGCAGAGGGATCACGTGCTGCAGAGAGGCCTCGGCGAGGCCGAGCAGCTGTTCAATCCGCGATACCTTGAGAAAATTGGGTTCCGGCTTGCCGTCATCAATGGACAGGCCCTGGCCCTGTTTCCCGAATCAGCTGAGGTTAGCGAACGAACTGTTCAGCGCTGGCGCGCGAGCTATAGAGATCATGGACTAGCAGGACTCGCGCCACGATCAGAGAACGCCGGCCGCCCCCGCTCGATTACGGATGCCAATCTTGACATCGCAGTTTGCCAGATAGCGTCTGACCGATCGTCAGGGAATGGGGTGACGATTGAGAAGTCCTATGCGAGCTACTGCGTGACAGTGGAGAGCATGAGCGCAGGGACGCATGGGCTTCATCCAATGTCCAAGGCATCCTACAACCGGCTATGGCACCTACGCGATCACAACAGGATCGACGCACTGAGGGCTGGAGGGAAGCGAGCTGCCAATGCGGACGCGGGGCGTGTGGCCACTGAGAAGCAAGCTCCACTTGCCGTCATGCCATTCCAGATCGCCCAGGTAGATCACTGCACTTTGCCCGTGGCCTGCGAGGTGAAGGGCGACGCGATCCTCAGCATGCTAGTTGACCAAGTGAACGAGGAAGTACTCGCTTGGATAATTCTGTTCTCACCGCCAAGCTCGACTACAAACTCTCTACTCCTGCGCGATTGCGTCCGCAGGCATGGACGGCTTCCTAGGACGATCTACTCCGACGGCGGTAGCGACTTCCGCAGTGATGCCTTCCAGTTATCCCTTTGGGATCTCAAGATCAACTTCCTCCAGCGAGGAGCCGCACACCCGAAAAGTGGGAGTCAGGTTGAGCGTAGACATAACCTAGTTCAGGAAGCGGCCATTCGTGGAGCAACAGGCTTCAAGGTAGACGTAAAGAGCAGCCGCGCCGTATCTGCTAGTCATAGCCCTGAGGCCAGGAGTAAGCAACTGCGTAGCCGAGTTCTCAAGAAAGTCTCCGTGGCTATAGACATGATCAACCAGGGCACTGCGTGGGAGGGCGCGCCAAGCCTCATCGACACGCGCCATAACCTAGAGAAGATCTATGGAGAACAGGGTGTTCCGGTCAAGAAGGATCTCCATTTCTTCATTACCACTTCACCCTTCATTGAAATCCGCGGGTACACCAACCCTCGGGGCGCTATCCGCTGGGATCAGCGCTACTTCACCTCGACTGTCCTTATCTCGAAATCCATCGCGGTTGCGAACCTCTCACCTCGACTGGATCCAGAGAGTGACGGCAATGTCATCTACTTCTATCTCGATAAAGCTTGGCATAGGGCAGTCTGTCGGAAGCACAGTCTTCGCACAGGCATCAGCGACGAACTGCTGTCCGGAACTGCACCATTCGCCACCAGGCCCTCGTCAAAAAGGGGGATCCATCCAATGCACAGGGCGATAGAGATAGAGCAGAGAGCATACGATCGGGCGGCGCGGGCTGATGACTTCGTTCCCACTGAAGGCTCTGTAAAGGCAGGCAGGAATTCGGAGCTCGCGGAACAGTCCAGACAGGGCTTGGCCGACAGTGAACAGCTTCCTCCGACTTGCACATCCAGCCTGTGTGTGAACGATGGCTGGGATGACGTCCAGCCGGCACCTGTGGATCCTGCGACAGGTGTCTCATGACGGCAGAGCCAACGTCATTCGAGCGCGATCTTGATCGCATCACGCCAAGACTCATCGGAGTTGTCGGGCATCGCAACTTCATAGCGACAGAGGTGTTCCTTAGAACATTCTGCGAGAACATCGGCGGAGGAAACATCATTGCGATCATTGGCCCATCAAACTGCGGGAAGTCTCTTCTTCTCCTGAGGCTAGCCAAGCATCTCCGAGAGGTTGTCTTCAAAGCGGCAAAGCCAGAGTCAACTCCCATCATTGGCGCTTTCGTCCTGCCTTCTAATGATACCCGCGTAACGCCGAAGTACGTGATTCAGATGCTTCTCGGTGATGCTCGCCATCCTCTTTACGATCCGGTGAAGCTAGAGCAGTCGCGCCATCGCGGAAGTGCTGGATCCAAGACTGAGGGCGACCACCTAAAGCTGCTCAGGAACCTGTTCTCCATTAGCAGGATCGAATTCGTACTGCTGGATGACGCACAGAGCATTGCACGCACGAAGAACGAGGAGTTCGGAGCCACGCTTCTGGAGGCCCTGAAAGTACTGTCAGGGCCGGGACAGAACCTCGTCCTCACCGGGGGATATGAGCTACTTGGCCCACTGCTAGCCCACAGAGCACACCTGGCCGCGAGAGTCACGATTGTCCATCTGGCCCCCTATGAGGGCGAGGCTGACTATGGCGCTTGGCAGAGCATCATCAAAGCTATTGAGAAGGCGAACCCCCATGGTATCGGCGAGAGTGGCGCACTGAGAGCCTGCAGTCGCGAACTTTACATCCAATGCCATGGGTGCATTGGTGTTCTGGACAAACGCCTCCAGCAGGTGATTGCGTTCGCAGCCGCCTGTAACGAAAGCATCAACACTAAGATGATTCGCGCAGTCAAGCCGGTGCAAGCCGAATGGTCCACGATCGCGAGGGACATCGAGCTTGGCAAGGCCGCCCTTGCCCAGGTTTCCGATGTAATCACGCCTGGGGCACCCCACATCGACTCGAACCGCGAAGGCGGCCGCGCCGCAAAGCGCGCTGAGGGCACAAAGAGCAGCACCAGCCCAACACGTAAGAAGCGACTCGCCGGTAGTCGTCCATTCCAGCGAAAGCCTGCACGAGTCCCAGGAGGCTGACTGATGAACACCTTCTTGCTACCTGTCCAACCCTTATCGTTTGGAACTGTAGAGACCGAGTCGCTCTCTTCCTTCTACTCCAGAGTGGCGATTCTTCACGGATATGGCAGCTCGCAACTCCTCCGAGCGCTGCGAGGCGCCTTCAATCCAGACGCCGCCGCTGACGGCGAATCCAGGCTCTACACGGGCAATGGGCTCAATGGCTCAGGTCAGTGGGTAAGGGGAGTTTCGGATCTCCTAGAACGGGGGCTTGGCAGAACCGATCTCAACCGGCTCACGCTGTTCGCGCTTCCGTCACACCTCCCCAGGACGGGCCGGAGCGTGCGTGCTGGAACAAAGAACATCGCACGTCTACGCACCTGGTGCGAGATGTGCTTGTTGGAAGATGCGAGACACCATATCGGTGCACATGATCGGCTGATCTGGACCATCAGCTACATCGAAAGATGTCCATTCCATCGGGTGCGGCTTCGCGCCAGCTGCCCATCCTGCTTCCAGCCTCAAAAGTACCACAACATGAGGCTCGGCCTTGACCATTGCTACTCATGCAGTTCGTTTCTCGTTGGTGATAGAAGTCTCATCCAGCCGGACTTTCATCCCCACTACGGAGAGCAGGAGTGCGTAGAGCTGGTTTCCGCTATTGCATCCGGAGACATCTCCAGTATCGCCCCCGATGTTGTCCCCAGGTTCTATCGCACGTTGGATGCGATGTGCGCACCTTTGCACCGAATTGATAGGCGCAAGATGAAGGAGAAAGTTTCTTCTCGGGGAGTGAAGAACTCCTCGACTTTGAGCAACTTGATCGATATTTCCGTGCGACACCAAGTCTCGATCGCGCAGCTTGCGACTGATCCTGAGCTTGCTGCGAAAGCGTCCTTCGGACTGGCTCTGGCCTGCCCAGGCAAAGGGATGCCCTTCGAAGGGCGTAGTTACAACGAGATCATCGATGACGTTCGCGCACTAATGGAGAGGGGACTTGCTGCCCCCAATGGAATCCGCATCCCAACACTCGCTGAGATCTCGACACTGTTTCACCTGCGCAGCTTCTCGTTCCGACTTGAGTTCCCAGACCTTGCTCAGAGCTACGTGGGGAAAGTTAGACGACAGGCGCAACTGATGCTACGGCGAGAGACGGGCATGGCGCTAATTGAGCGTCTTGACCAAGAAGGAAAACTCCCATACCTCACCGATGGAGAAGTGCTCAGCATGCTCGAGGAAGAGCTCGACATGAGCCACGGATCAGCCCGCACGCTGCTTCGTCAATGTAGGCGGAGGCGCACCGCCCGAACTCCTTAGACTGCCAAACCTCAGCGCACTGACCCCATCCTTAGTCCAGCAAGGCTCAATGGAGTGGAAATCATGCCCCACCTTCCGAGCAGCATCTCGAAGCGTGCCTTCTCAGCACTTGCAAGGATCGGTGAGATTAGTGAAGTTTCCAAGCCTTCAATCCATTCATTGGATCAGGACGAGATCCTCAGTAACAGCTTCAGCTTCCTTGAGTTTGAGATGCGCGGAATGCGCGTACTCCTGGCCTGCTCGCGCGGCGGGTACAAGCTTGACTGGATAGTAGCCATGCACCTTGCCTACCGAACATCAGGGCTGTACGACATAGTGACCGTCTCCGCTGAGAGTCTTCTGGCCGCGGAGCGGGTTGCATTGATGTCCGCCGGACTGTCCTACATCATCATAGATCGAGAGATCTTCATCCCAAGTCTGAGCGTCAACACTGCCGCAAGAACTCCCGCTCCCCTTCCCAGTGCCAAGCTGTCGGTCGCGACACAGGCCGTGCTTACTCATGCGCTCAACAACGGCAAGTGCCGCTATGAGATTTCAGGGACGTTAGCCGAACTCGCAATTCCGCTGAAGCAGCTCGGCTGTGTCAGCCACGAGCTAGTTCTTGCCGGAGTTGGCGCAGTAGATCGCATCAGAGCAAGGTCTCATGTCGAGATGGATGAGTGCAGTGTCACTTGGGCGAGGGTGGAGCCAATGCTGTCGACTCCGGTCATCGAAGTTCTACGTGTTCGCACGCGTTCCGCGGCGCGCCTCGGACAGATGCGCATCGCAGGTGAGGCCGCTCTCTCTTGGAGGGGGTGCAGCCAGGACGAGCATCCGCGTCACCTTGCAATACACCAACGTCTTCTGCGGTCAATGGGAATTGGCCTGTCACCTTATGACGCAGGTTCATTCGCCGAAGTTGAGATCTGGAATCGCTGCCCAGCGAGGTTGAGTCCGCATACCACTCAGGTTGATCCCATTTCGCTCTATCTCTGTAGGCGCCGTCACGCCACGCTCGCTGAGCTTGGCCGACTTCGGCAGATCATCAGCGAAAGATGGTAGATGACGTGACAATCCAAACTTGATCGGCACTATGAGTGCTGCACATTCTTCACTTGGTGACCTCATCGCGAGCGCACTGCCCTTATGTTCGGCGTCCGCTCTCGTCAGACCCTGCCCGAGATCTGAACGCTGCTTTGAAGAAGTTCGGAAAGGCAAAATGAGGGCTGGTTTTGTGTCCACTTCTCCAGCGCCGGTTCTGTTGGCTGATGTAGGAAACTTCAGGGGGCCGAGATCCCTTGAGCCTCCAGGTACTCACGAACAGTGGCAAGTTCGCCGATCCGACCCGCACACATCAAGCGTAACGCTGTGTCTCCGTTGAACGGAGCACCGGTGTTTGGACGGCGTACCCAAGTGTTTGCTTGCTGCTCATTAGGGAACAACGTGTGCAACGCGCGATAGATACCGAGCAGATAGCTGATCCTCTCTAGCGTCTCAGGCAGAAGGTCATTCACCTCGAAGGCCTCCAATCGTGCCTGCGCGACGCCCACAGGTACTCCAAGAATACCCGCTTGTTCTTGATGGGTTAGCTTCCAAGCTTCTGCAATTTCCATGAACACCCGCAGGGCTGGCGTCGCAATGCCGGCCGCGCTGCTTTCATTGGGCTTTCTCATTGTACCTTTCTCATGGGGCTCCCAAGCTGTGTTACTCCCTGTTAGAACCCGCCTGGCCGAGCTGGCCCCTTTTGATGGGTCGGGGCCAAGGTGTTCTCCGTTCTGATCCGTTCGACCAATCGTCGACGTGCAACCCTGAAACCATCGTCGTCATGCGAATAGGGAGATCCAAACAGCGGAATCTGAACCCAGAGGTGCTCTTGTCCAGGGTGTACGTACGGACCATGATCGTCGAGCAGCAACGCCTCGCCTAGGCAAGGCGTTACAAGACGAAGGTCCTTTGTCTTTCCCGTCCAGTGAACGTAGCGCAGACCTGCGAACCAATCGGGGGCACTGCCCTCCCGAGCCAGTAGATTGGCAATGCTCCGAAAGCGCTCCTCCGACACAGTCGTGAACATCATCAACTGACTGAATTGCGATTGAACATCTTCCAAGAACTGATGGAGGCCAGGCCTTGGAATCTGGCTGATCGCATTGGAGATAAGCGTTCCTTCAAGGTCTAACGCCAAGATGGTCGGCTTCATTTGCTGCCTCTGCTAAGGGTGCATCCGTATACCTTGCTCCCGAGGTGAATCACTGTCCATAGCGTGAGCCTACTGGTACGCGAGTCTGTTCTTGCTGGTACGCACATTGCGTGAGCCTACTGGTACTTCTTGCATGTAGGTCGCAAAGGGACCACCTTAACCAAGCCGTGTCCCGGCGATCCACTCTGGCGAAAGACAATGCCAGAGCTGACGGATCAACGCAGCAAGCCTTGCATCGCCCGCTTGCATCACGGCTCTCTTTCTTCCCGCGACGAGGGTGCCGTAATGTTTAGAACTAGCCTCTCCCATCCGCTACATGTCGCTACGCTCGCCGTAGGAAGTAATGGCGGCGCGATAGGCGTGACATTCGCACCGGGGAAGTATCAGGAGGCGGCCATGACGGGAACATGGAACCGCGATCTCGACGTGGATCTACGCGCGATTCACAGATGGGGGGCCACACACCTGATTTCCCTCATTGAGCCTTGGGAGTTCGATGAGCTCAGGATCGTGGAGCTGCCTCAGCGAGCAACAGCTCTAGGTATCGCATGGCATGGACTTCCAATTGTGGATGGTGCAGCTCCCGACAGGATCTTCCTGAAGGAATGGCAGGTACTTAGCCCAGCACTCTGTCAGGAGCTGCTGGGTGGACGTCGAGTTGTGGTGCATTGCAAGGGCGGACTCGGGAGAGCTGGCACCATTGCTTGTATGTTGCTACTGGAAACGGGGATGGCTGCGACTGGCATGCAGGCAATGGACCTAGTCCGTCAGGTTCGACCTGGTGCGATCGAGACACGTGAGCAGGAGCATTTCATCTGCGCCTGGAACACAGAGCGTCCGATATAGGACCAACTATGGCCACTCGACGCTCCAAAGGTGGAACTCAGCCAGAATGGAGTGGCACGTAGCTTTTGGATTCTACCGCAACTATCTGAAGAGATCAGCGACAAACATTGTGGAGTTCTGCCGCCAATCATTTCTAACGTGCGTAGGCAGGTACAACAGGCTGGCATGGGTGGCCGTCTGCGGTGGTGCTTCCTCGCGGCAGCTGCCGCAGACGATCAACGCCGTGTCGGGCAACGGCAACGCACAGCGCAGGCAGGCACGGCCGGACCACGGCAGGTCGGCAAGGCAGGCGCGGCACAGGTCAAGATCATCGTGGCCCGGGTCGCCGCAGACCAGACACCGCAGTGGCAGGAGCACGCGAAGCAGCGCTGCGGGCCAATCCGCCGGTAGAGGGAGGTAGGCAAGAGGCATACCCCAACCTGCCCGCGCAGCGATGCCGGAACCATCACCGGCAACCACACCGGACGGTCAGGAAAGCGGACGCAGTACCGTCGGTCGTCTCATCGGGTCAGTCACGCAGGGATGCCCGCCAGGCCACCAGGGCGGCGGCGGCGCGCTGGGTCCTGTACTCATCCGGATTGACGCCCATTTCATTGCGCGCCATGCCGGCAAGGGCCGCACACAGTTCCTGTTCGCCTGCACCGCGCAGCAGCTGGGACTCGATGCGATCTGCGTAGGCGGCGTACTCGCCACGGCAGTCCGGATTGGCCTGGATGCCTATTGGATCCCATACATAGTGCAGGACTTCATCCACCGCTCGGCCCAGTGCACCGCGCCTGCGTTCTGCCGCCTGGCGGACCTCCTTCCAGTGTGGCGTGTTGTGCAGTGCCTCGAACGGCATCGGCACCGGCGACAACAGGTAGGAGATGCCGTCTTCTTCCTGCTTGACGTGCCAGACGCCAACACCGACATCCGCCATGTGCTCCGACAGCGGGAAAACAAAGGCGGGCAGCCACAACAGCTCGATGCGGCCATCTCCCTGCCAGCCCAGGGCGGTGAACATCCCGGCTGCGGTCTCCCGGTAGGCCTGCGCGGCAGCCTCGCCGACCAGTTGCCCCGGATCCAGCATGAACACCCGGTTGTCGATGTACTCGACCACGCTGCCATGGAACTCGCGCAAGCGCTCGGGCGGGTAATCGATGACCTGTTCAGGGGCGATGGTGTAGCTCACTTCGTGAAATCCTTTCCGCTGGAAGGCGAGTGTGGCGCGACGACGGGCATCATCAACAACTCCGCCAACCCACGATAGATCGGCACCCGGCACACCAACCCGGACACACCACGCGCGATCAGCACCGTGGCCAGGATCGGCAGCAGCAGGTCGCCGCTGTCGGTCAGCTCCAGCGAAATCACCGCCGAGGTCAGCGGTGCCTGGGTGACGCCGGTCAGATAGGCGCACATGCCTAACAGTACAAATGCTCGCGGATCCACGCCCGGCATCAGTACCGCCAGGTTATGCCCAAGGCCGGCACCGACCGCCAGCGCCGGCGAGAACAGGCCACCGGGGATACCCGCCACGTAGGACGCCAGATTCGCCAGCAGCTTCATCAGACCGAATTCATGGCCGACCATCGCCTGCCCCTGCACCAGGCTGCGCGCCTGCTCGTAGCCGGTGCCGAACGCGCCTTCGCCGAACGTCAACGCCAGCGCCACCACCACCAGGCCGCAGCCTGCAGCCAGCAGCACGGGATGCCGCTGCCGCAGCTGGCCCAGCCAACGCGGGCGGCCCGCCGCACTCGCCAGCACCGCGCGCGCGAACAATCCACCCAGCAATCCGGCCACTGCGCCGCACAGCAGGATCGCCAGCCAGCCCTGTCCCAGCGGCAGCCGCGCGCTCACATGACCGAAGTAGGTGTAGTTGCCGAGCAGGCCGAGCGACACCACGCCACCGACAATCACTGCGGTCAGCAAGGTGCCGGAGAACCGATGCTCGAAACGGCCGCTGAGCTCCTCGATGGCGAAGACGATGCCGGCCAGCGGCGTGTTGAACGCCGCCGCAATGCCCGCCGCGCCGCCCGCCAGCAGGAAGTGCGAGAGCTCGCGTGGGTCCTTGAAGCCGAACCAGCGGCCGAACAGGTACATCAGGCTGGCACCCACATGCACCGTCGGGCCCTCGCGCCCGACCGACGCGCCGCCCAGCAGCGACAACGACGTCAGCAACAGCTTGCCCGCCGAGACCGCAGGCGAAAGATTGGTCCTGCGGAACGACTCATCCGGCTTGTCCAGTGCGGCGATGACCTGCGGAATGCCGCTGCCCCGTGTGGGCTTCAGCACGCCAGAAGTGAGCCACGCCAACAACGCGAAGATGCCCGGTGTGAGCAGCAGGGCCCACCACGGCGAATGCGAGGTGATGCGCTGGAACAGGTGGAAGGCCGCGTCGCTGGCCTTGGCGAACAGGATGGCCACCAGTGCCACGGCCACGGCGCCGCCCCAGAGTGCGGCGCGGCGGCGCCAGGCCTCACTGAGAACCAGCGCGGTGATACGGCCGCGGAGGCGATGGAGATCGGTCATGCGGGGCAGTCTGGACGCTGCGGAGGAAGGCGGACAGCGGCTACTGTGGCTGAAGGCCTTGCAGGATGCGGTGAAATGCCCGGCCGTGGATCCTGCTGACAGCCTGCCCCGTGCGTGCACCGCTGGACGGGCAGGCGCTCCCGCCACCGGCGCTTTTCCACGCTGCGCACGTTGGGCTGCTACCGCAGCCAATCCAGATAGCGCGGCAGATGTGCCAACTCATCATCGCTCGCATCACCGGTCAGGGCTGCTGCCGGATGCGCACTTCGCCATGGCGCATGCGCGCCAGGTCGCCCTGCGCTTCCAGTACGCCGCGCGCGACCAGTTTGCGCACGCGCTGGGCGTAGAAGACATCGGCAATGCCGGGGCGGCGCTGCGGGTCCAGCGACATCGCGTTGCCCACGATGAAGGCGATTTTCCGGAACTGCCCATCGCAGTGGGAAAGCAGTTGCGCATCGATCCAGGCGATGTCCTCGTCGGTCAGCGCGGCGATGTTCTGCCGCTGCTGCTCGGTAAGGTGGGCATCGCTGTCGGGCTCCTCCTCGGTGTCGCGCAGGCAGCCATTGATGGCCAGCAGGCGAACCAGCACGTACAGACCGAACGCCTGCAACTCCTCGTCGGGCAGCGTCGAGGGATCGAGCTGCCCCGCCGCGTAGTCCTTGAAGGTCACGAAGATGCGGTTCTGCCAGTGACCGGGTTCACTCGTCTGGCGCAGATCATCCATCACCACGCGCAGGCCGCCGTCAGGCAGTTCGGCCAGGCTGCACAGCACCGCATCGGGGCGGATCGGGTAGGGCTGGTAGCTGTCCATGGCTCATGCTCGCGAGTCCGTATGCAGCAATGAACTTACACCGTAGCGCGCATTTCTGGCGGTCGATTTCTGTAAACTGCACAAGAATATTTAAGTTGACAGGCCTCGCCAGCCCACCCACACTGCCGCCCTCGCTCCACTCGTACCCAAGGTCCCGCCATGGCTGCTGCCATCCGCCACGACTGGCAACACGACGAACTGCAGGCGCTGTTCGATCTGCCGTTTCCCGAGCTGCTGTTCCGCGCCGCCGCGGTCCATCGCGAGCATTTCGACCCATCGCAGGTGCAGGTCTCCACGTTGCTGTCGGTGAAGACCGGCGGCTGCCCGGAAGACTGCGCGTACTGCCCGCAGGCGCAGCGCTACAGCACCGGCGTGAACGCGCAGAAGCTGATGGAGACCGATGCGGTGCTGGCCAAGGCACGCCAGGCCAAGGCCGCCGGTGCCTCGCGCTTCTGCATGGGTGCCGCGTGGCGTTCGCCGAAGGACCGCGACATTCCGAAGGTGGCGGCAATGATCGCCGGGGTGAAGGCGCTTGGCCTGGAGACCTGCGCCACGCTGGGCATGCTCAGCGGCGAACAGGCACGTGCGCTGAAGGACGCCGGCCTGGACTACTACAACCACAACCTCGACACAGCGCCGGACTACTACGATTCGATCATCCACACGCGCCAGTACCAGGACCGCCTGGACACGCTGGAGCACGTGCGCGATGCCGGCCTGAAGACCTGCTGCGGTGGCATCGTCGGCATGGGCGAGACGCGCGCGCAGCGCGTCGGCCTGCTGCTGGCGCTGGCCACGCTGCCGGCACATCCCGATTCGGTGCCGATCAACAAGCTGGTGCAGGTGGCGGGTACGCCGCTGCACGGCAGCGCCGAGCTGGACCCGTTCGAGTTCGTGCGCATGATCGCGGTGGCACGCATCGCCATGCCGCGCTCGATGGTACGGCTGTCGGCCGGGCGCGAGGCGATGAGCGACGAACTGCAGGCGCTGTGCTTCCTGGCCGGTGCCAACTCGATCTTCTACGGCGACAAGCTGCTGACCACCGGCAACCCGGAGAGCGAGCGCGACCTGGCCTTGTTCGCTCGGCTGGGATTGCAACCGATGGCGGTGCAGGTGGATGCCGAGGGTCATGACCACGGCGGTACCGTGCACGCCGATATCAGCGCCGATGCGCCGGCCTGTGGCTGCGCTCACGCGGCCTGAGACGGGTCGCAAGCAGGCGCCGCGGCAACGCGCTACCCTAGCCGCCCCGTCGCCGCATTCAGCCGCCATGGCCCGCCCCGACCTGACCGCCCGCCTCCACGCCCAACGCGCCCTGCGCGATGCCCAAGGCCGTCGCCGCACGCGGCGCACGGTCACCCGTCGTGACGGCGTCCGCCTGGAAGTGGACGGCCAGTGGCTGACCGGCTTCTGCAGCAACGATTACCTGGGCCTGGCCCAGCAGTTCAGCGTGGTCAACGCACTGCAGGATGCGGCCGCACGCGAAGGCACCGGCGCGGGTGCCTCGCATCTGGTCTGCGGCCACCACGCCCTGCATGACGCGCTGGAGCGCGAAGTGGCAGAGTGGCTGGGCTACCCGCGCGCGCTGCTGTTCGGCAGTGGCTTCGCCGCCAACCTGGCCGTGCAGCAGGCGCTGCTGAGCGAAGAGAACGATGTGTGCGTGCAGGACAAGCTCAACCACGCCAGCCTGCTCGATGCGACGCGGCTGGCCGGTGCGCGCCTGCGCCGTTATCCGCACCTTGATGCCGAAGGCGCGATGCGCCAGCTCAAGCACGCGCCCGATGGCGCGGCGATGCTGGCCACCGATGGTGTCTTCAGCATGGATGGTGACATCGCACCGCTGCGTGCATTGTCGCTTGTGGCACGCCTGCAGCAGGCGCTGTTCTATGTGGACGATGCGCATGGCGTGGGCGTGGTGGGCGATGGCCGTGGCGCGGTCGCGGCTGCCGGACTGGGCGTGGACGATGTGCCGCTACAGCTGGTCACGCTGGGCAAGGCACTGGGCGGTTCCGGCGCGCTGGTGCTGGGCCGCGACGACCTGGTCGAGCACCTGGCCGAAACCGCGCGCCCCTACATCTACACCACCGCGATGCCGCCGCCGCTGGCCGCCGCAGCACTGGAAGCGGTGCGCCTGGCCCGCCGTGACAACTGGCGGCGTTCGAAACTGACCGACCTGATCGCGCTGTTCCGCGGCGAAGCCCGCCGCCATGGCCTGGACCTGATGGCCTCGGAAACGCCGATCCAGCCGCTGCTGTGCGGCGACGACCACCGCGCCGTGGCGATGTCCAAGGCATTGGAACAGGCCGGTTGGCTGGTCGGCGCGATCCGCCCGCCCACGGTTCCCGAAGGCAAGGCGCGCCTGCGCGTCACCCTGTCCGCGTTGCACACCCCCGAGCAGGTGCGTGGCGTGGTCGAAGCCATTGCCAGCGCGCGCGATCGCGTCGACCTGGCCGCGCGTGAGGCCGCGCCACCGCCGCTGCCGGTCTTTGCCTGAGCCTGTTGCCGTTTTCCCATGCATATCGACGTCACCGGCCAGGGGCCGGACCTGGTACTGATCCATGGCTGGGCCCTGCAGGGCGGCGTGTTCGCGCCGCTGGTGCAACGCCTGGCCGATCGCTTCACCCTGCATCTGGTTGATCTGCCGGGCCATGGCCACAGCCGCGAGGACACCACGCCGCTGCGCCTGCCGTTCGTGGTCAACGCCATCGCCGCGGCCACGCCGCCGGCGGTGTGGTGTGGTTGGTCGCTGGGCGGCCTGTTCGCACTGCACGCCGCCGCAACGCTGCCGAAGGTGCGCGGGCTGGCGATGATCGCGGCCACGCCGCGCTTCGTGCGTGGCGAAGACTGGCCGCATGCGGTGGAACCGGCGGTGTTCGAGCAGTTCGGGCGCGAGCTGGCCAGCGATTTCGGCGGCACCTTGGAGCGCTTCCTGGCGCTGGACGTGATGGGCTCGGCACACGCCCGCGAGGAGCTGCGCACGCTGCGCCAGCGCCTGGTCGAGCGCGGTGCACCCACCGAACGCGCCCTGCTGGAAGGCCTGCGCCTGCTGGAAGGCACCGACCTGCGCGGCGCACTGCCGACGCTGGGCAAACCCAGCCTGTGGATCGCCGGCCAGCGTGACCGGCTGGTGTCGCCGACGGCGATGCAGGCCGCTGCGGCACTGGCCCCGGGCGGGCAGGCGCTGACCATCGCCCACGGCGGCCATGCGCCCTTCCTCGGCCATGCCGACGAGGTCGCCGCGGCCCTGCAACACTTCGTTGCCGGCCTGTCACCGGCCGATGGCGGACAATGAGCGCCTTCCTCATTCCGCGGGATTGACGCATGGATCTGGGTATCAACGGCCGCTGGGCACTGGTCTGCGGCGCAAGCAAGGGGTTGGGCCTGGGCTGCGCGCGGGCACTGGTGCGCGAGGGCGTCAACGTGGTGATCGTGGCCCGGGGCGAAGCCACCCTGCAGGCCGCCGCTGAAGAGCTGCGTGCCCTGCCCGGCGCCGCGGAAGTCCGCGTGGTCGCCGCCGACGTCACCGCCGAGGCCGGCCGTGCCGCGGCGCTGGCCGCGTGCCCGCAGGTGGACATCCTGGTCACCAACGCCGGTGGCCCGCCGCCGGGCGATTTCCGCAGCTTCGAGCGCGACGACTGGATCGCCGCACTGGACGCCAACATGCTGGCGCCGATCGCGCTGATCCGCGCCACCGTGGACGCGATGATCGCGCGCGGCTTCGGCCGCATCGTCAACATCACGTCCTCGGCAGTGAAAGCCCCGATCGACATCCTGGCGCTGTCCAACGGCGCGCGCAGTGGCCTGACCGGCTTCGTCGCCGGGCTGTCGCGCCGCACCGTGGCGCACAACGTCACCATCAACAACCTGCTGCCCGGCCAGTTCGACACCGACCGCCTGCGCGCCAACTTCGCCCACTCTGCGGGCAAGGACGGCGATGCTGCGGAAGTGGCCGAACGCCGCCGCCAGCAGATCCCCGCCGGCCGCTTCGGCACGCCGGATGAATTCGGCGCCGCCTGCGCCTTCCTGTGCAGTGCACAGGCCGGTTACCTCACCGGGCAGAACCTGCTGATCGACGGCGGCGCCTACCCCGGTACGTTCTAAGAGACTTTCGCAATGCCGTCCCACTTCGATGCCCGCCATGTCCGCCGCGCGTTCGCCCGCGCCGCCAACAGCTATGACGCCGCCGCCGCCCTGCAGCGCGAGGTGCAGGCGCGGCTGATCGAATCGCTGGACTACCTGGAGGCACGCAAGCCGGAGGTGGTGCTGGACATCGGTGCCGGCACCGGCCACGCCAGTGCACTGATGAAGAAGCGCTGGCCGAAGGCGCAGGTGATCGCGCTGGACGTGGCGCTGCCGATGCTGGACCAGGCCAAGCGCCAGGCTGGCTGGTGGAAGCCGTTCCAGCGCCTGTGCGGCGACGCCGCCGCGCTGCCGCTGGCCGACAACAGCGTGGACGTGATCTTCAGCAACCTGTGCCTGCAGTGGGTGGACGACCTGCCGGCAGTGTTCGCCGGGTTCCGTCGCGTGCTCAAGCCCGGTGGCCTGCTGTTGTGCTCCACCTTCGGCCCGGACACGCTGGTCGAACTCAACGAAGCCTTCGCGGCCGCCGATGACCGCCCGCACGTCAGCCGCTTCGCGCAGATCGCCCAGTTCGGCGATGCGCTGATGATGGCCGGCTTCCGCGACCCGGTGCTGGACCGCGATCTGTTCACCCTGACCTACGACGACCTGCCCTCGCTGATGCGCGAGCTGCGCGCGATGGGCGCGACCAATGCGCGGGTGGACCGCCGCCACACGCTGACCGGGCGTGGCCGTTTCGCCGCTGCGGCAGCAGCGTATGAACCGATGCGGCGCGCCGACGGCAAGCTGCCCAGCAGCTGGGAAGTGATCTATGCCCACGCCTGGGCACCGGACCCGGGCGCACCGATCCGCGAAGGCGGGCATGACGTGGCATCGGTACCGGTGTCGGCGATTCCGATCCGGCGCAAGCAGACCTGATCGCGCGACCGCGCGCCTGCTTCTGGCGGGTGCCAACCTTGGTTGGCCTCTACCGATCATCCGGTAGTGCCGGCCGCTGGCCGGCAGATGTCCACCATGGAATCATGAGGTTGCCGGCCAGCGGCCGGCACTACCGACTGCAACCAATCAGGTATTGGCCGGCGAACTCAGCGGCGGGCGCACCAGGTCGCGGTGGAAGAAATAGATTTCCTGCACCAGGAAGCGCCAGCTGGTGTGGAAGCTGCGGAAGCGCGTGCTGGGCGTGGACGAAGCCAGCGCATCGATGCCCAGCGCCTTGCTCAGGCGCAGCGCGCGCGCCATGTGCAGCGGGTCGCTGACGATGATCACCCGGTGCAGGTCGCGCTGGTCCATCAGCCGCTTGGCTTCGACCAGGTTCTGCACGGTGTTGCGCGAGGCGGTCTCGATCAGGATCGCGTCGTCCGGCACGCCATGCTTGAGCGCATAACGCCGCGCCACCTGCGATTCGGAAAAGCGCGCGCCGGTGCCGCCATAGCCACCAGTGAAGATCAACAGTGGCGCGTACTGGGCCTCATAGAGATCCAGGCCATGGCGGATGCGTTCTTCGAACACCGGCGACGGCTTGGCGTCATAGGCCGCCGCGCCGAGCACGATGATCGCGTCGGCCTTGGCCGCCTGATCACGCTCACCCACCCAGACGATCCAGGCGGTCACCCCCAGCAGCCAGATCACCAGCAGCACGAACAGCCGCCACAGCCAGCCCAGCAGGCCGGTGCGATGCCGGTGCCGGTCGCGGCTCAAGGCGCCCCCCAGCGCAGCGCGGGCAGGTCGACATTGCCACCGGACAGCACCAGGCCCACGCGCAGGCCGGCGAACTGCTGCGGCTGTGCCAGCACCGCAGCCAGCACGGTGGCCGAGGACGGTTCGACCACCTGCTTGAGCACCTCCCACAGCAGGCGCATCGCGGCCGTGGTGGCGGCGTCGTCGACCACGATCACCTCGGCGCCGGCCGCACGCAGCAGCGCGAAGTTGGGGGCGCCGATCAGGGTACGCAGGCCATCGCAGATCGTGTCCGGGGTGAAAGCCGCCTGGCGCTCGCCTGCGGCCAGCGAGCGTGCGGTGTCATCGGCACCGGCCGGTTCGGCCAGCACCAGCCGGGTCTGCGGGCTGGCGTACTGCAGGGCCAGCGCGGTACCGCTGGCCAGGCCACCGCCCCCCACCGGCACCACCAGCACATCGAACGGGCCGTCGCTGTGCAGCAGTTCCAGCGCCGCGGTGCCCTGTCCGGCCATCACCGCCGGGTCCGCATACGGATGGACCAGGGTCGCGCCGGTATCGGCCTGCACCTTGGCGCAGGTAGCCTCACGGTCGGCGATGGTCGGCGGGCAGCGCCAGAGGGTGGCACCGTGCCGGGCGATGTTGGCCAGCTTGGCCGCCACCGCACCTTCGGGCACCACCACGTGGCAGGGGATGCCACGGGTGCGCGCGGCCAGGGCCAGGGCAGCGCCGTGGTTGCCGGAGGAATGGGTGACCACGCCGGCACGGGCGCGATCGGCATCCAGCGACCACACCGCGTTGCAGGCACCACGGAACTTGAATGCGCCGCCGCGCTGCAGGTGTTCGGCCTTGAACGCCAGCTGCGCGCCGGCCAGCGCATCAAGCGTGCGCGAGCGCAGCACCGGGGTCACGCTGGCGTGCGGCGCGATCCGCGCGGCGGCAACCAGGACATCGTCGGCACGGGGCAACAGTGAATCGCTCATGACGCAAGATTAACGTATGGCTCCACGCTGGCGACCCCGGCACAGGTCATGCCAGCATGAGGGCCTTCACCTCCATTCATCCTGGCCAGTGAAGTTAAGGGCCGATTCAACGCCTGCGCACGAAGCTGACTGCACAACCCGTCCTCTGGGGGGACCCACCATGAAAACGCGCCTGATGCTTGCCGGTGGCCTGATGCTGGCCCTGACCGGCTGCACCACCTACGACTACGTCGGCGGTGGCCGCAGCGGCAGCTACTACCACGGTGCGCCGTCGGTGGAATACCGCTACCCGGCCGGCTATCCCTACAACTACGGCTACCCGTACTACGGCGGCTATGGCGGCTACTACGGCGGCTATGGCAATCCGTACTACTCGCGCCCGGTCTACCGCCCGCCGCACAACCACCGCCCGCCGCCGCGCCCGCCCGGCAATGGTGGCGAGAACCGTCCGCCGCCGCCGTCGCGGCCGTCGTACAACGGCGGTTCGCCGTGGCGGAACATGGACTCGATGCGTCGCCCGCCGCAGTCGAACATCCAGCCGTCGGCGCCTCCGCCGCAGGCCCGTCCGGCCCCGGCGCCCAGTGCGCCAAGGATGAACGGTTCCCCCTGGCGCAACATGGATCGTGGGACGCAGCGCACAGTTGAGCGCTGAACCGTCTTGCATTTCACACGGTCCAAGCCGCACTCTACGGGACCAGTGACGGCCCGCGTCACAAAGTGACAAAAACGACACGGGCCGCCGCAAAAAGCTCTACGTCGATATCCGACAGGAACATCTGGATCCCCCCTGTTCCGGCCCTGTCGGATGTCGGCACCTCTGAAGGCAGACGGCCCCGCAATGCGGGGTCGTTTGTTTTCGGCGAGAGCCCCAGCATCAGTAGATCCACGCCATGCGTGGATGGGGCCTTCCCGACAGCCCCAAAAAACAGGGCCGGACAGTCCCCCGACTGCCGGCCCTCTGCTCCCCCACCGTGCGCCTGTACCGGCCCCTGTTCCAATTCCGGTCACGGGCGCCTACGGCGCCAGCCACGGTGGGTGCTATTGGGTTATCTGCAAAAATCCTGCCAACTTTAGGGCTGATTTCGACGCCGGCCGGCCGGCACCGACGTCCCGGCCCCGAATGGCGCTAAAATCGCCACCCCGGCGCCGCCCCCGGTCCGCGCCCGCCCCCAGCTGAACAGCCCCCATGAACCCGTCCTTCCATCGTTACGACGTCATCGTCATCGGCGGTGGCCACGCCGGCACCGAAGCCGCGCTGGCCGCGGCCCGTACCGGCGTGCGCACCCTGCTGCTGACCCACAACATCGAGACGGTGGGCGCAATGAGCTGCAACCCGGCCATCGGCGGCATCGGCAAGGGCCACCTGGTCAAGGAAATCGACGCCCTGGGCGGTGCGATGGCGCATGCCGCCGACCGCGCCGGTATCCAGTGGCGCACGCTCAACGCCTCCAAGGGCCCGGCTGTGCGCGCCACCCGCTGCCAGGCCGACCGCAACCTGTACCGCATGGCGATCCGCGCCATCGTCGAAGGCCAGGCCAACCTGACCGTGTTCCAGGCGGCGGTCGATGACCTGGTCATCGAAGGCGACGCCGTGCGTGGGGTGATCACCCAGACCGGGCTGCGCTTCGACGCCGAGGCCGTAGTGCTGACGGCCGGCACGTTCCTGGCCGGCAAGATCCACGTCGGCCCGACCCAGTACGCCGCCGGCCGCATGGGCGATCCGCCGGCCACCACGCTGGCGGCGCGCCTGCGCGAGCGCCCGTTCCAGGTCGACCGCCTGAAGACCGGCACGCCGCCGCGCATCGATGGCCGCTCGCTGGACTACAGTGTGATGGACGAGCAGCCCGGCGACACACCGCGGCCGGTGATGTCCTTCCTCGGCTCGGTGGACGAGCATCCGCAGCAGGTCAGCTGCTGGATCACCCACACCACCGAACAGACCCACCAGATCATCCGCGACGCGCTGCACCGCTCGCCGCTGTACAGCGGCCAGATCGAAGGCATCGGCCCGCGCTACTGCCCGTCCATCGAAGACAAGGTGGTGCGCTTTGCCGAGAAGGCCAGCCACCAGATCTTCGTCGAACCCGAAGGCCTGGGCATCGTCGAGATCTACCCCAACGGCATCTCCACCTCGCTGCCGTTCGACGTGCAGCTGGAGATGGTGCGCAGCATCCGCGGCTTCGAGAACGCGCACATCACCCGCCCCGGCTACGCGATCGAGTACGACTTCTTCGACCCGCGCGGGCTGAAGGCCTCGCTGGAAACCAAGCTGGTCAACGGCCTGTTCTTCGCCGGCCAGATCAACGGCACCACCGGCTATGAAGAAGCCGCCGCGCAGGGCCTGCTGGCCGGCCTCAACGCCGCGCGCCAGGTGCGCGGGCTGGACAGCTGGTGCCCGCGCCGCGACGAGGCGTACCTCGGCGTGCTGGTGGATGATCTGATCACCCACGGCACCAACGAGCCGTACCGCATGTTCACCAGCCGCGCCGAGTACCGCCTGCAGCTGCGCGAGGACAATGCCGACCAGCGCCTGACCCCGGCCGGCCGCGAGATGGGCCTGGTGGATGACCGCCGCTGGAACGCGTTCGAGACCAAGCAGGCCGCGGTCGCCGCCGAGCGCGCACGCCTGGGCGCACTGTGGGCAACCCCGGCCAATGCGCTGGGCCGCGAGGTGCAGGACACGCTGGGCGTGGCGGTCAGTCGCGAAACCAACGTGCTGGACCTGATCAAGCGCCCCGAGCTGGATTACGCGCAGCTGATGCAGGTGCCGTCGCTGGGCCCGGCCGTGGCCGACGGCAAGGTGGCCGAGCAGGTGGAGATCGGCGTGAAGTACGCCGGCTACCTGGACCGCCAGCGCGAGGAGATCGAGCGCCAGCAGCGGCATGAAGCCACACCGATCGCTGAAGCCTTCGACTACGCGACGGTGCGCGGGCTGTCGGCCGAAGCGCTGCAGAAGCTGGAGCGCGTGCGCCCGCAGACCATCGGCCAGGCGCAGCGCATCCCGGGCATGACCCCGGCGGCAATCTCGCTGCTGCTGGTGCACCTGGAGCGGGCGCGCCGCGGCCGCGTGGCGTAACGCGGTCGAATCTGCTTCTGGTGGGTGCCGCCCCTGGTCGGCACATGACTCTGCCCTGGTGGGTGCCGACCTTGGTCGGCACGAATCATCTGATCGCATGCTTCCGTGCCGACCAAGGTCGGCACCCACCGGAGCGGAAGACATATACACATTGGCGGGCGCGTTACCGTGCGTCCGCGCCACCGCCCAGCACCTTGAACAACGTCACCCGGTTGCCCGCCTCCTGCTGCTGCAGGGCGATCAGGTCCTGCTGCGCGGCAAACAGGCTGCGCTGCGCATCCAGTGCCTGCAGATAGCCGTCCAGCCCGGTGCGGTAACGCGCATCGGCCAGCGTGTAGCTGCGCTGGCTGGCGGCGACCAGTGCACGCTGGGCGTCCATCTGCGTGGCCAGGTGATCGCGCGTGGCGAGGGCATCGGCCACTTCACTGAAGGCCTGCTGGATCGCCTTCTCGTACTGGGCGACGCCGATGTCCTTGCCGATCTTCGAGGCATCCAGCGAGGCCTTCAGCGCGCCGGCGTGGAAGATCGGCGCGGTGATGCTGGGCGCGAACGACCAGCCGCGGGTGCCGGCCGAGAACAGCGTCGACAACGCGGTGGAGCTGTGGCCGTAGTTCGCGGTCAGCGTCAGCGTCGGGAAGAACGCGGCGCGCGCCGCACCGATATCGGCATTGGCCGCCTGCAACGCGTGTTCGGCAGTCAGCACGTCCGGGCGCTGCAGCAGCACGCTTGACGGCAGGTTGGCCGGCAACGGCGCCAACGCCACGGTGCCGTCCAGTGCCTGCGCGCTCGGCAGCAATGCCGCGTCCAGCGGCGCACCCACCAGCAACTGCAGCGCATCACGATCCTGCGCCTGCTGGGTCTGCAGCCTGGCCAGCGCAGCGCGCGCGGCTTCCACGCTGGTCTGCACCTGCGACAGGTCCAGTCCCGAGGCCAGACCTTGTGCGTGGCGGGCCTCGGTGCGCCGCAGGGTCTGCTGCTGGCTGTCCAGGGTCTGCCGGGTGAACGCCAGCGACTGCTCGTCCGCCGCCAGCGCCAGCCACGCCGTGGCCACTTCGGCCACCAGGCTGGTGCGCGCGGCGCGCTGGTTCTCGGCGCTGGCCAGCCAGTTCTGCAGGGCCTCGTTCTTCAGGCTGCGGATGCGCCCGAACAGTTCCAGCTCCCAGCTGCTGATACCCACCTGCACGGCATCGGATTCGGTCACCTGGCTGACGCCGATCTCGCTGTTGGCATCACTCACCCGCGCGCGGGTGACACTGCCGCTGGCATCCACCGACGGCAGCAGCGCCGCGCGCTGGATGCGGTACTGCGCGCGTTCCTTCTCCACCTGCAGCACCGCCACGCGCAGGTCGCGGTTGTTCTGCAGCGCCAGCGCGATCACCTGCTGCAGGCGCGGTTCCAGGAACACCTCGCGCCAGGCCGGCATCGCCAGTGCCGGCCCGGCCTCGCCGGTGGCGGCATTGCCGAACTGCGCCGGCACCGGTGCCTCGGGGCGCTGGTAGTGCGGTGCCATGCTCACGCAGCCGCCCAGCACGGTGGTCATCGTTGCGGCCGCCAGGGCGCGCAGCAGCATCGGCTTCATGGACTTGCCTCCGTGGCAGTGGCTTCGGCCGGTGCGCGGCCCGGGAACAGGCGGCGCACCAGCAGGTAGAACAACGGCACGAAGAACATGCCCAGCACCATCGAGGCGACCGTACCACCGGCCACGCCAGTACCCAGCGAACGGCGCGCGGCCGAACCGGCGCCGGTGGCGAACACCAGCGGCAGCACGCCCATCAGGAACGCCAGCGAGGTCATCACGATCGGGCGCAGCCGCAGATAGACCGCCTGCAGGATCGCTTCGCGGGTGCGCTTGCCCTGCTGTTCGAGGATGCGCGCGAACTCGACGATCAGGATGCCGTTCTTCGCGGCCAGACCAATCGTGGTCAACAGGCCGACCTGGAAGTACACGTCGTTGTTGAGGCCACGCAGGTTCATCATCAGCACGGCACCGAACACGCCCACCGGCACCGCCAGCATCACCGCGAACGGCACCGCCCAGCTTTCATACAGCGCGGCCAGGCACAGGAACACGAACAGCAGCGAGATGGCGTACAGCATCGGCGCCTGATTGCCCGACAGCTGTTCCTGGTAGGCCATGTCCGACCAGGCATGGCTGAAGCCTTCCGGCAGTGTGTCGGCCAGGCGCGCGATCTCGGCCATCGCTTCACCGGAGCTGACGCCCGGCGCCGGCTGGCCGGTGATTTCCATCGCCGATACGCCGTTGTAGCGCTGCAGTGCGGCCGGCGCGCTGGTCCAGTGGGCGCTGACCAGCGACGACAGCGGCACCATCTGCCCAGCCTGGTTGCGCACGCTCCAGCGCTCGATGTCCTGCGGCTGCATGCGCGCTTCAGCGGTGCCCTGGATGAACACCTTCTTGATGCGGCCCTTGTAGATGAAGTTGTTGACGAAGTCGCCGCCCAACGCCGCGTTCAAGGTGTCATTGATGTCCTGCGGATTCACGCCCATGGCCTGTGCCTTCGCGTCGTCCACCTTCACCGCGTACACTGGCGCGTCTTCCAGGCTGGCATAACGCACGTTGACCAGCTTCGGATCCTTGGCCGCCTCCTTCAGCAGCGTGTTGCGCGCGGCCACGGCGGCGGCATGGCCGGCACCGCCTTCGTCCTGCAGTTCCAGGGTGAAACCGCCCGCATCGCCCAGGCCAAGAATGGCCGGTGGCGAGGTGATGAATACCTGCGCATCGGGCACGCTGGCCATGGCCGCGGTCAAGCGCGCGGCGATGGTATCGGCATCGTCCTTGCGGTCATCCCAGTCCTTCAGCCGGATGAAGGCCTGGCCGACGTTCTGGCCGCTGCCGGTGACACTGAAACCAGCGGTGGCCTGGATCGAGAGCACGCTGTCGTCCTTCACCGCAGCGGCACTGAGGCGATCCATCACTGCACGGGTCTGCTCCAGGGTGGAGCCGGCTGGCAGCTTCACCAGCGCGTTGAGCATGCCCTGGTCCTCATCGGGCAGGAATGCGCCGGGCAGGTGCCACAGCAGCAGGCCGGTGGCCACGCTCAGCACCAGGTAGAACAGTACGCCCAGCGTGCGCCGGCCAAGGAAACCATCCACGCGATGGCGCAGGCCGTTGGAGGTGCGCTCGAAGCGGTGGTTGAACCAGATGAAGAACTTGCCCAGCAGGCTCGGCTCGCCGCCGTGGTCACCATGCGGGTGGCCGCCCTTGGGAATCTGGTGCAGGATGCTGCCGCACAGCGCCGGGGTGATGGTCATCGCCACCAGCACCGACAGGATCATCGCCGCGGCGATCGTCACCGAGAACTGGCGATAGATCACGCCGGTGACACCGCTGAAGAACGCCATCGGCAGGAACACTGCGGTGAGCACCAGCACGATGCCGACCAGCGCGCCGGTGATCTGGCCCATCGCCTTCAGCGTGGCCGGCTTCGGTGCCAGCCCTTCGAAGGTCATCACCCGCTCCACGTTCTCCACGACCACGATGGCATCGTCCACCAGCAGGCCGATGGCCAGCACCAGCGCGAACATGGTCAGCGTGTTGATCGAATAGCCGAAGGCCGCCAGCACGCCGAACGTGCCCAGCAGCACCACCGGCACCGCGATGGTCGGGATCAACGTGGCCCGCCAGTTCTGCAGGAACAGGTACATCACCAGCACGACCAGCGCGATCGCCTCGATCAGGGTGATCACTACTTCCTTCAGCGAGATGGTCACGAACGGCGTGGTGGTGAATGCCACGTGGGCCGTGTAGCCATGCGGCCAGTACTTCTGCAGCTGCTGAAGCCGTGCATCGATGGCCTTGGACACGGCGATGGCGTTCGCACCGGCATTGAGCTCGATGCCCAGCGAGGCCGACGGCTTGCCGTTGAAGGTGCTGATGCTGTCGTAGCTCTCAGGCCCCAGGCCGATCGTCGCCACGTCGTCCAGGTGCACCACGCTGCCATTGGCATCGGCCTTGAGCACCACCTGCGCGAACTGCTCGGGGGTGTGCAGGCGGCTGCGCGCGGTCACGGTGGCATCCAGCTGCTGGCCCTTCAGCGCCGGCTGGCCACCGAGTTCACCGGCCGACACGTCGGTGTTCTGCGCCTGCAGTGCGGTCTCGACGTCCGACGGCATCAGTGCGTACTGGCGCATCTTTTCCGGATCCAGCCAGATACGCATGGCGTATTCCTGGCCGATCGGCTGGA
This sequence comes from Stenotrophomonas sp. S4, assembly GCF_054187805.2. NCBI lineage: Bacteria > Pseudomonadati > Pseudomonadota > Gammaproteobacteria > Lysobacterales > Lysobacteraceae > Stenotrophomonas > Stenotrophomonas sp. S4. The sequence continues at coordinate 4,530,366 of NZ_CM196188.1, forward strand.
TGTTGCCGACGCCGCTGACACGGCTGATCTGGTCGTCAATGCGCGCTTCCATGAAGTTGGCGACATCGAAGTTGTCCATGCTGCCGTCTTCGCTGGTGAACGACAGCACCTCGAAGATCGAACCACTGGACTTGGTGATGGTCAGGCCGTTCTGCTGCACCGCCTGCGGCAACGTCGCCATGGCCGCCTGCAGCTGGTTCTGTACCTGCACCTGCGCAGTGTCCGGGTTGGTGCCGGTGGCGAACACCAGGTTGACCTGCGCCGAGCCATCGGAGGCACTGGTGGAGGTCATGTACATCAGGTGGTCCAGGCTCTGCTGGGACTGCTCGATGACCTGGGTGACCGCGTTTTCCACGGTCTGCGACGAGGCACCGGTGTAGGTGGCGCGGATGGTGATGGTGGGCGGGGCGATCTGCGGGTAGCGGTCCACCGGCAGGATCAGGATCGCGAGCAGGCCGAGCAGGCTGACCGCGATGGCGATCACCCAGGCAAAGATCGGCCGGTCGATGAAGAAACGAACCATGCGCGGCAGGCCTCAGTGCGACTTTTCGTCGGTGTTGCCGTTCGGGTCGATCGCCGGCATTGCTGCCAGCTGTGCGGTGGTGGCCGCCACCGCCTTCACCTGCTGGCCGAGCGAAACCGCACTGCCGTTGCTGACGATCACCCGCTCGCCGGCCTTCAGGCCCTGCGTGATCTGCCACTGGTTGCCCACCACCTGGCCGGTGCTGACCCGCCGCTCGACCACGCGATCCTTTGCGTCGAGCAGGCGCAGCAGCGGCTCGCCACGTTCATTGCGCACCACCGCCTTCTGCGGCACCAGCAGCGCGCGCGCATCGGTGGCCATCGGCAGCACCGCCTTCAGGTACATGCCCGGCAGCAGCAGGCCGTCCGGGTTCGGAATGACCGCGCGCAGCACCACGTTGCCGGTGCCCGGATCGACCGCGCTGCCTACGAACTCCAGCGTGCCTTCATGGGCATAGGTGCTGCCGTCCTCCAGCAGCACCTTCACCTGCGCCTTGCCATCGATGGCCTTCACCAGGCCGGCATCGAGCTGCTTGCGCAGCGCCAGCATCTGCGTGCTGGACTGGGTGACGTCCAGATAGACCGGGTCCAACCGCTGGATGGTCGCCAGCGCCGCGTCCTGGCCGGCAGCAACAAGCGCGCCGGCGGTGACGCTGGAGGTACCGATGCGGCCCTCGATCGGTGCGGTCACCCGGGTGTAGTCGAGGTTGATGCGGGCGGCCTGCAGCGCAGCGCGCGCGGCGATCACATTGGCCTGGGCCTGCTTCAGTGCCGAGGTGGCATCGTCGGCGTCCTGCTTGCTGGCTGCGTCCATGCCCAGCAGCGTGCGGGTGCGCTCGGCCTTCGGCTGCGCCGACAGCACGGTGGCCTCGGCCTGCGCCAGCTGGCCACGCGCGGTATCGAAGGCGGCCTGGTACGGCGCCGGATCGACCTGGTACAGCAGCTGGCCGGCCTTGACCTGCTGGCCTTCGGTGAACAACCGCTGGCGGATCAGCCCACCGATCTGCGGCCGCACCTCGGATACCTCGAACGGTACCGCCCGGCCGGGCAGGGTCTGCTGCAGTGCCAGCGGCTGCGCGCTGGCGGTGATGACGCCCACTTCGGGGGTGGCCGGGGCCTCGGTCCGGCCCGCCGAGCAGGCCGCCAGGGCCAGCAGCAGGGGCAACAACAGCGGACGGGGGGAGCGGGACAGCGGACGCAGGAGTGACATGGGGGGCGTGGGGGCCTTTCGTTGACCCTCGCACGCTGCCGTGAAACTGTGCAGAGAATATGGAGATTGTGCGACCGGCTCAGCTGGCGCTTGCTTTCGGCGCCGCATGCGCCGCTAATGGCCCCCGCGATGGCGAAGATTCGACTCAAATTCGGCCTGACCGCGAAGACCTTCCTCGCGATCTTCACCGCCTGCCTGCTGGTGCTGGCAGTGAACGGCATTGCCAGCCGCGTGGCGTTCCAGACCGGCTTCCTGGACTACCTCAACGACCAGGGCGACCTGCGCATGCAGCGCCTGATGCCGCACCTGCAGCGCGAGTACAGCGCACACGGCGGCTGGGAGCATCTGCGCGGTGACAGTGACCGCTGGGCGCGGCTGCTGCGCCCGGACCTGGCCCATGGGCACGAAGGCCCGGTGCCGCCGCTGTCCGACCAGACCGGCGTTCCCTCGCGGCTCGGCCTGTTCGATGCGCAGCATCGGTTCGTGGCCGGCAATCCCGATGCCACCAGTGATGATGATCCGCATCCGGTGCTGCTGGATGGGCACACCGTCGGCTGGCTGGGCATGGTGCCGTTCCAGACCGTCATCGCCACCAATGACCTGAATTTCTACAACACCCAGATGCGCGCATGGTGGGTGATCGGCATCTCGCTGCTGCTGGTGACGGTATTGCTGGCCTGGCTGGTGTCGCGCGCGCTGCGCCAGCGCCTGGCCAAGCTGGCCGCCGCCACCCACCGGCTCGCCGCTGGCGACTACGCCACCCGCATCGAGCGCACCAGCGATGACGAGCTCGATGCACTGGTCAACGACTTCAACCGGATGGCACAGGCGCTGGACGACACCGAGCGCAACCGCCGCGCCTTCATCGCCGACATCTCGCACGAACTGCGCACGCCGCTGGCGGTGGTGCGCGCCGAACTGGAGGCGATCGAAGACGGCATCCGCCCGCTGGACCGCGCCAATCTCGGTGCCCTGCAGGGCGAGATCCGCCAGCTGGGCAAACTGATCGACGACCTGCACGACCTGTCGATGACCCAGTCCGGGGGCCTGGCCTACCGCTTCGCCCCGCTGGACCTGGTGGCATTGCTGCGCAGCGAGCTCAATGGCATGCGCGTACGCTTCTCCGCGGCGGGGCTGGCCCTGGAAGAAGCGCTGCCCGCGACGCCACTGCAGGTATCCGGCGACGAACGGCGCCTGCAGCAGGTCCTGGCCAACCTGCTGGAAAATGCGCTGCGCTATACCCATACCGGCGGCCGCGTACGTGTGCAGGCCGCGCGCGTACCTTCCGGCGTGCAGCTGATCGTGGAAAACACCGCGCCGGGCGTGCCGGCCGACAAATGCGCGCTGCTGTTCGAGCGCTTCTACCGGGTGGAGAGTTCGCGCAACCGTGCCAGCGGCGGCAGCGGGCTGGGCCTGGCCATCAGCCACAACATCATCCTCGCCCACCACGGCCACATCCACGCCGAACCCTCGCCACTGGGCGGGCTGCGCGTGGTCATCACCCTGCCGGAGTCTGCATGAGCACGTCCGCCGCCACGTCCGCGAAGATCCTGATCGTCGAGGACGAGCCACGCCTGGCCTCGGTGCTGCGTGACTACCTGGCCGCCGCCGGCATGACCAGCGAATGGGTGGATGATGGCGGCCTGGTGATCGACGCGTTCACGCGCTACCAGCCCGACCTGGTGCTGCTGGACCTGATGCTGCCGCAACGCGATGGCGTGGACCTGTGCCGCGAACTGCGCGCCAGCAGCGACGTGCCGGTGATCATGGTCACCGCGCGGGTGGAAGAGATCGATCGCCTGCTCGGTCTGGACATCGGTGCCGACGACTACATCTGCAAGCCGTTCAGCCCGCGCGAAGTGGTCGCGCGGGTGGTGGCGGTACTGCGCCGCTATCGCCCGGACCCCGCTGCACGCGCCAACAGCGGGCTGCACATCGACGAACCGGCGGCACGCGCCACCTGGAACGGCAAGGGCCTGGACCTGACGCCGGTGGAATACCGCCTGCTGCGCACCCTGCTGGCCACGCCAGGCCGGATCTGGGCACGCGACGAACTGCTTGACCGCCTCTATCTGGACCACCGCGTGGTGGTCGACCGCACCGTCGACAGCCATGTGCGCAACCTGCGCCGCAAGCTGGCCGACGCCGGCATGGAAGGCGAGCCGATCCGTTCGGTATACGGGATGGGCTACAGCTACGAACCCTAACCGGTCGTGCCGGCCGCTGGCGGGCAACCGCAGAATTCCAGCTGCGCCCATGAGGTTGCCGGCCAGCGGCCGGCACGACCCGTGCGCAACTGCGTTACAGTCGAGCACGCTCGACATCAACGAATCACGACTGCATGGACGACATCCACCCGATCGCGCCGGACAAGCGCGCCGCCCTCCTTTCCACCCTCGCCGGGATCGAACAGCGCCACGATGTGCGTGTGCTGCTGGCCTGCGAATCGGGCAGCCGTGGCTGGGGCTTCTCTTCGCCGGACAGCGACTACGATGCGCGCTTCATCTACGTGCATCGCCAGTCGTGGTACCTCAGCGTCAACGAATCCACCGGCCCCGGCGAAGCACAGCGCGATGTGATCGAGCTGCCGATCGACGAGGAGCTCGATGTCAGCGGCTGGGACCTGCGCAAGGCACTGCGGCTGGTCTCCAAATCCAATCCAACGCTGATCGAGTGGCTGCGTTCGCCGATCGTGTACCGGCAGGAGGACGCTGCGGTGGCGCAGCTGTGGGAGGCGGCGAAGGAGTTCTATTCGCCGCTGGGCAGCTGGTGGCACTACATGAGCATGGCGAAGACCACGTACAACCGCCATCTGGGCGAGCCCACCATCAGTACCAAGAAGTACCTGTACGTGCTGCGTGCCCTGCTTGCCTGCCAGTGGATCGAGAGCGAGCCCACGCCGCCGCCCATGGCCTTCGAGGATCTGCTGGACCGGCTGCTGCCGGACGGTCCCGTGCGCGACGCCATCGACGCCCTGCTGGTGGTGAAGCGAGCCAGCGCCGAAGTCACGGCCCGTCCGCGCGTCGTCATCATCAGCGACTACATCGACCACGCAATGGCCGTGCGCGCCGCGCAGGCCCCGTCGCTGCCGGCTGGACAGGGCGACAGCGCGTGGCTGGACGCGCTGTTCCGGAAGATGCTGGCCGAACACGCGCCTGCATGAAGCGCCGCAGCTGCGCCTGGTAGTGCCGGCCGCTGGCCGGCAACCTCATGGCGCGCCTGGATTTCCGTAGTTCCCGGCCAGCGGCCGGCACTACCCCCTGGCACGCACGCGGCGTGCGGACCACGCGGGTATCATCGCGGTGAACGCCCTGATTTCCGGAGACACCGATGAACCCGCTGCGCCCCTTCCGCGACAAGATGCCCGTCCTCGGCGAGCGCGTGTACATCGATCCGGCCTGCACCCTCATCGGTGACGTGGAACTGGCCGAGGATGTGTCGGTGTGGCCGGGCACGATCATCCGCGGCGACGTCAACTACGTGCGCATCGGTGCGCGCACCAATGTGCAGGACGGCACGATCATCCACGTCAGCCACCACAGCCCTTACAACAAGGCCGGCTACCCGACCCTGATCGGCGAAGGCGTGACCGTCGGCCATGGCTGCATCATCCACGCCTGCACCATCGGTGATTACAGCCTGATCGGCATGGGCGCCTGCATCCTCGATGGCGCCCGCGTGGAACGCCATGGCTTCGTCGGTGCCGGTGCGGTGGTCGGCCCGGGCAAGGTGGTCGGCGAAGGCGAGCTCTGGGTCGGCAACCCTGCCCGCCCGGCGCGCACGCTGAGCGACAAGGAGATCGAGTCGCTGCACTACTCGGCCGACCACTACGTGCGGCTGAAGGACGAATACCTGGGCTGAGCGGCCAACGCCGCCATGCGGCTCTGCTAAAGTCTGGGCCCGACCAGGACCTGTCGAGACCCCCCATGCCTGTGGCTGCCTGCCGGAGAGGACTCCGCCGCCCACAACGAAGGCCATCGCACTGATGGCCGCACCGATGCTCGATACCTACCGCGAGGTGGTGACGCCAGAGGGTGTGCCGCTGCAGTTGCCGGCGGCCGGCCCGGTGCCACGGGCGATGGCCTGGCTGGTGGATCTGGGCGTGCGCATCGCGGTGCTGGTGATGATGTCGATCCCGCTGGCATTGCTGGACAAGTTCGGCTCCGGCCTCTACCTGGTGCTGATGTTCCTGGTCTACTGGGCCTACCCGATCGTCTGCGAGGCACTGTGGGGCCGTACCCTGGGCAAGCGCGCACTGGGCCTGCGCGTACTGTCGCGCGATGGCGCACCGGTGGGCTGGATGGCGTCGATCACCCGCAACCTGCTGCGCACCGTGGACATGCTGCCGTTCGGCTATGCACTGGGCCTGGTCAGCAGTCTGTTCGATCCCCACGGCCGCCGCCTCGGCGATCTGGTGGCCGGCACCGTGGTGGTGCATGCGCCGGTGCTGTACCTGCCGCCTCCGCCCACCATCGACAGCGTGCTGGCCCCGCCGCAGCCGCTGCGGCCGGAGGAACAGGCGGCACTGATGGCCTTCGCCGAGCGCGCGCCGCGCTTGTCGGCGGCACGCCAGCAGGAGCTGGCTGGCATTGCCGAGCCCCTGACCGGCACCCACGGCCAGGTCGGCGTGCTGCGCCTGTATGCCATGGCCAACTGGCTGCTGGGGCGGCGATGAAGCAGGAACAGTTCGTCGCCCGCTACCAGCAGGAATGGCAGGACCTGGAACACTGGCTGCTGCTGCGCGCCGGTGCTTCGCGCCGCACGCGGCGCAAGGCCAGCGCGCTGGCGCTGGACGATACCGCCTTCCCGCAGCGCTACCGGCGCCTGTGCCAGCAGCTGGCGCTGGCCCGCGAGCGCGGCTACAGCCCGCAGCTGGTGCAGCGCCTGCAGCAGTTGATGCAGCAGGGCCACAGCGTGCTGTACCGCACGCCGCCGACGCGCTGGCGCGGTGCACTGGAATTCCTGGTGGCCGACTTCCCGTTGCTGGTGCGCAGCCAGGCGCGCAGCATGTGGGTGGCGCTGGCGATGTTCGCGCTGCCGGCGCTGGCCTGCTTCGTGCTGGCGCAGGTCTATCCGGACCTGATCCACATGGTGATGGACAACCGCCAGATCGCCGAGATGGAGCGCATGTACGATCCTGCCGCCGAGCGCCTGGGGCGCGACAGCGGCACCGACTGGATGATGTTCGGCCACTACGTCATGAACAACATCAGCATCGCCCTGCGCACCTTCGCCAGCGGCCTGCTGGCCGGGCTGGGCACGCTGCTGGTACTGCTGTTCAACGGCGTGACCATCGGTGCGGTGGCCGGCCACCTGCAGCACATCGGCCACGGTAGCCCGTTCTGGCGCTTCGTGGTCGGCCATGGCGCCTTCGAGTTGACCGCGATCGTGATCGCCGGCGGTGCCGGCCTGCAGCTGGGCATGAAACTACTGGCACCCGGCCGGCGCAGCCGCCTGGATGCGCTGGTCGAGGGCGGCCGCATCGGTGCGCGCCTGTGCCTGGGCGTGGCGTTCATGCTGCTGGTGGCCGCCTTCATCGAGGCCTTCTGGTCGTCGATTGCCGAAGTACCGGCGTGGGGCAAGTTCAGCGTGGCCGGCGTGCTGTGGGCCGGCGTGCTGCTGTGGCTGTGGCGCGGCGGACGCGGAGGCGGCAATGCGCATTGACCACCTGGACGTCGTGCTGCGCGCGCGCAGCGGCTGGGAAGCGATGGAGCTGGGCAGTGCCCTGTCACGCCGCCACGCGCGCGCGGTATGGGGCAGCTGGCTGCTGGCCAGTGCGCCGCTGTTCGTGGTCTTCAACGCGCTGGGCTGGTGGCTGGATGCGTTCGGCTGGGCCTGGCTGGCGATGTGGTGGTGCAAGCCGCTGTTCGAACGTGCGCCGCTGTACGTGCTGTCGCGCGGCATCTTCGGCGAGCCGGTTGGTACGCTGGCGGCGCTGCGCGCGCAACGTCACTGGGGCAACAGCGGATTCTGGGGCTACCTGGGCTGGCGCCGTTTCAGCGTGCTGCGCAGCCTGTGCCTGCCGGTGAACCTGCTGGAAGGCAATGCGCCGGCCCAGCGCGGCGCACGCCGCCGCGCCGTGGTCGCCGGTGCCGCGGGCGCCGCTGTCGTGCTGACCATGGCCTGCATGGCCTTTGAAGCGGTGCTGGTGTCCGGCGCAATCGGCGCGGTGTTCATGTTCATGCCACTGGAGCTGATGTCCGAATCGTGGCGGGCCGCATGGGACATGATCGGCCAGGACACGCCTGCATGGGCGCGGCTGGGCTTCAACCTGGCGTGCTGGCTGGCGTCGGTGCTGATCGGGCCGTTCTACGTCGGCGCCGGCTTCGGCCTCTACTTGAACCGGCGCACGCAGATGGAAGCCTGGGATGTGGAGATCGCCCTGCGCCGCCTGCGCGAGCGGCTGCTGCCGGCGGCGTCGACGCTGGCCCTGCTGCTGTGCCTAGCCCTGCCGCTGGTGTCCATGCCGGTGCATGCGCAGGACGCGCAGACGGTCGCGGAGCAGGCAGACGATGCCGACGAGGACGAAGACAGCGCGGAGGAACCCGCCACCGCGGCGAACGATCCGGCCAATGCACCGGCCATGATCTTCGGTGCGGCGCCAGTGGACACCGCCGGCTTCCGCCAGGCGGTGAACCGCGCCTATGAAGATCCGCTGCAGCGCCCTACCCGCCAGGTCACGCGCTGGAAGCCGATCGAACAGGCCGAGGAAAAGAAGAAGGAAGATGCGTCGCCACAGGGCGACAGCAGCAACAAGGGCGAGCGCAGCAACCGCAAGGCCGGCATCGCCTGGCTGGCGCGCCTGGCCGAGTGGGGCCTGTGGGGCCTGCTCGGCATCCTGCTGCTGGTGCTGCTGCTGACCGCGCGGCTGTGGCTGCCGTGGCTGCGCGGCAGTGGCCGGCGCAAGGCCGACGCTGCACCGCAGGTGGTGGAGGAACAGGTGGAGCTGCCGGTCGTACTGCCGCCGGACGTGGCCACCCAGGCCGGCCTGCTGTGGGACCAGGGGCGGCCTCGGCAGGCGCTGGCCCTGCTGTACCGCGCCAGCGTGCGCACGGTGGGCGAGCGCAGCGGCATCGCGCTTCCGCCCGGTGCCACCGAAGCGCAATGCCTGCGCGCCTCGCGGCGCATGCCCGATGCCACCGACCGTGACCTGTTCGCGCGCATCGTGCGCATGTGGCAGTACGCCGCCTACGGTGGCCGCCTGCCCAGCCGCGCCGATTTCGATGCATTGGCCGATACCCTGCGCCAGCAGTACAGGTGGCTGGCATGAGCCCGCGCCTGTTCTGGTCGCTGCTGCTGGGCGCGCTGGTGCTGTTCGGCGTGCCGCTGACGATCCTTTACCTGCGCACGCACGAACGCGTGACCGAGACCGTGCAGCTGCCGCCGCAGGGCGAAGCGGGCTACAACCCGCTGTACGTGCTCGGCCAGGCCCTGCGCGCTGATGGCATCGACGTGCACGCGCGGCCGCGGCTGGACCTGCAGCAGATGGCGCTGGGCCCGCACGATACGGTGGTGCTGCTGCAGGACAGCAGCGAGCTGCCGGCGCCGGCGGCCAGGGCCCTGCTGGCCTGGGTCGATGGTGGTGGCCATCTGCTGGTGCGGACGCCGCCACCGGCCGAGGACGACGCCAGCAGCACGCAGGGCCCGCTGCTGGACCAGCTGGGCGTGGACAGCCTGTACCAGCAGAGCGACTGCCAGCCGTTCCACGTCATCGACGATCCCAGCCATGTGGAGTTCTGCGGCGGCCGTCGCTTCACGCTGGGCTTTGCCGCCCGTGCGCAGGCCGAACGACGCTGGGGCAACGAGCGCAACCTGGTGTTCGCGCGACTGCGCCATGGCCAGGGCAAGGTGAGCGTGCTGGCCGACATGGAATTCATGCGCGGCGAGGTGGATTCGCCGGCGGCACGCCTGGCGTCGGCCGCGGGCAAGGCCAGCGACGGCCTGCACGATCTCTCGCACCGCGACCTGACCCGTTACCTGCTCGATCCGAACTACGGCAAGGGCGCTTTCTGGCTGGTCTACGCCAGCCGCCCGCCGTCGCTGTGGGCGCGCGTGTTCTACCTGGGCTGGCCGGTGTGGGCGCCGCTGCTGCTGGCCCTGCTGGGCTGGCTGTGGGGCCGTTCGCAACGCTTCGGCAGCCGCCTGCCGTCGCCGGTGCTGGAACGTCGCTCGTTGCTGGAACACGTGCGTGCCAGCGGCGAACTGCTGCTGCGTTTCGGCCACGGCGCGCGCCTGTATGACGCCGTGCTCGCCATGTTCCTGCATCGCCTGCGCCTGCGCGCACCGGTGGCCGCCGCCCTGGAGGGCGCGCCGCGCGAACAGGCCATCGCCGAACTGCTGTCCTGGCCGCAGGGCCGCGTTGCCAGCGCGCTCACGCCCCCTCCGCCGCACGATTCCTCCGCCCTGCGCGAGCGCATCCGCTTGCTGCTCCAGATGAGATCCCTGCTATGACCGAAGTCCCCGAGCTGCCGGCGGCCGCCAACGCCCGCCTGATCGAACGCGTCGATGCCATCCGCGATGCCGTCGGCCACGCCTTCATTGGCCAGGCCGATGTACTGGACCAGATCCTGGTGGCACTGCTGGCCGGTGGCCACGTGCTGATCGAGGGCGTGCCCGGGCTGGGCAAGACCCTGCTGGTGCGCGCACTGGCACAGGCCCTGGAGCTGGACTACGGCCGCGTGCAGTTCACCCCCGACCTGATGCCCAGCGACGTCAGTGGCCATGCGGTGTACGACCCGAAGAGCGAGAGCTTCAAGATCCGCCGCGGCCCGGTGTTCACCAACCTGCTGCTGGCCGACGAGATCAACCGTGCGCCGGCCAAGACCCAGTCCGCGCTGCTGGAAGTGATGCAGGAAGGCCAGGTGACCATCGAAGGCAAGGCCTTCACCCTGGCGCCGCCGTTCATGGCGCTGGCCACGCAGAACCCCCTGGAACAGGAAGGCACCTACCCGTTGCCGGAAGCACAGCTGGACCGTTTCCTGCTGAAGGTGCTGATCGACTACCCGCAGCTGGAGGACGAGAAGCGCATGGTGACCGCGATCACCAGTGGCCGTGCCGCCAGCGATTTCGACCTGAGCCAGGTGCCGCGTGTACTGGGGGCTGGCGAGCTGCTGGAACTGCAGCGCGCGACCGCGGCGATCACCGTCGATGACGAAGTGATCGACTACGCGGTGCGGATTGTGGCCGCCACGAGGCAGTGGCCGGGCATCGCGGTCGGCGCTGGCCCGCGCGGCAGCATCGCGCTGGTGCGTGCCTCGCGCGCGCAGGCGGTGCTGGCCGGCCGTGACTTCGTCACTCCGGACGATGTGCGCGACATCGCGCGCCCCGCGCTGCGCCACCGCATTGCACTGGCCCCGGAACTGCAGATCGAAGGCCAGGACGCCGACGATGTGCTGGGCGCGTTGCTGGCCAAGGTGGAAGCGCCGCGCCGATGAGGCCGGCCCCGCTGCTGCTGGCGCTGCTGCTGGCCTGGGCTGCCCTGGGTGGCCTGGTGCTGGGCGGGTTGCTGCCGCGCTGGAGCTGGGCGCTGGCGGCGCTGGCGATTGCCGTGCCGGCGCTGATGGATCTGTGGCGCCAGTCGCGGCGTCCGTCGCCGCATGTACAACGCGAGCTGCCCGAAGCACTTGCGCTGGGCGTGCGCCGCGAGGCCGCGCTGCGGCTGCAGGCGGACGCACCGATGACGGTGCAGGTGTTCGATCTGGTCCCCGGTGGCTGGCCGCTGGAAGCGCTGCCGCAGCGCGTGCGCCTGCAGGCCGGCAGTGCCTCCACGTTGCACTACCACCTGCAGCCGCTGCAGCGTGGGCACTTCCGCTTTGAAGGCGTGCACCTGCGCATGCGCTCGCCGTGGCGGCTGTGGTGGCAGCAACGCACGCTGCCACCGGCGCTGGACGTGCGGGTCTATCCGAACTTCGTGCCGCTCACCCGCTTCGCCCTGTTCAGTGCCGACCAGGCCTCGCGGCTGGTCGGTGCGCACGTGAAGCGCCGCCGCGGTGAAGGCACCGACTTCCACCAGATGCGCGAGTACCGCATCGGCGACAGCCTGCGCCAGCTCGACTGGAAGGCCACCGCACGCGCGCGCAAGCTGATCTCGCGCGAATACCAGGACGAGAAGAACCAGCAGCTGCTGCTGATGCTCGACAGTGGCCGGCGCATGCTGGCCAGCGAAGGCGGGCTCTCGCACTTCGACCATGCCTTGAACGCCTCACTGGTGGTGGCCTACCTGGCGTTGCGCCAGGGCGATGCCGCCGGCCTGTTCGCCACCGGTGGCGAGCGCCGCTGGGTGGCGCCGCAGCGTGGCATGGGCACCGTCGAGCACCTGCTGCGCGCCAGCTACGACCTGCAGCCACGTGCAGTGGCCACCGATTATCTGGCCGCCGCCACCGAAGTGTCGCTGCGCCAGCGCCGGCGCGCGCTGGTGATGCTGGTCAGCAACGTGCGCGACGAGGACATCGAAGACCTGCTGGCGGCGGTGCGCCTGCTGCAGCGGCGCCACCTGGTGTGCGTGGCCAGCCTGCGCGAGCGTGAGCTGGACGGCGCCTTGGAGGGCGAAGTGCAGACGCTGGAAGACGCGACCCAGGCCGGTGCCGCGGCGCTGTACCTGCAGCAGCGCGCGAAGGCGCATGAGGCGCTGCGCAGCGAGAAGGTGATGGTGCTGGACGTCACCGCCGATGCCCTGCCCGGCGCGCTGGTGGAGCGCTACCTGGCGGTGAAGCGCGAAGGGCTGCTCTGATACCAACGATCGCTCTGGTGGGTGCCAACCTTGGTTGGCACGAAACCCAAACCGCCGACCAAGATCGGCATCTACCCACGGCGGTTGCCGGCCAGCGGCCGGCACTACCCCTGCAACAGCCGACGCATCGCTCTGGTGGGTGCCAACCTTGGTTGGCACGAAACCCAAACCGCCGACCAAGGTCGGCATCTACCAACACCGATTGCCGGCCAGCGGCCGGCACTACCCCTGCAACAGCCGACGCATCGCCCGGGTAGGTGCCAACCTTGGTTGGCACGAAGCCCACAGCGCCGACCAAGGTCGGCATCTACCAACACCGATTGCCGGCCAGCGGCCGGCATCACCCCTGCAGCAATCGCCGCTGCAACCGCTCCACCGCGCGCCGCAGCAACACCCGGTTGCGGGCCAGCTTCATCCACTGCGGCAGGCGCGAGAACATGGAGCCATTGGTGACGCCCGCGCGCTCGCGCAGAGGCGCGGCGGCATAATCGTGCAGTGCCTGCAGATGGGCCTCGTTGTAGGCCCACAGCACGCCCGCCGCCGTCTTTTCGACCAACCGCAGCGGCAGGCCGAAATGCGGGTCGATCGCCTCATTGCCACGCCATCGCGACAGCGTGACCTCCACCTCGCTGCTACGTCCGCACTGACTGCAGTCCGCCGCCAGCGTCCGCAGTGGCGGCGTCGCGCGTGCACGATGCACTTCAGCGCTTACCCACTTGTGGCCGCAGTAGCCGCAAGGCCGGTAGCCGCCGTAGCGCACCGGTCCCACCCAGTCACCCGGGCCACAACGACTGCAGCCGCAGCCTCCGTTCAGTGCTTCGCTGCAGCCCAGGCAGCGGAAGCGTCGCGATTCCGACGTACCCACCACCCAGCCGGGGGTATCGCAGCGGTGGCAACGCACCGCGATACGGTCGGCATAGCGCCACAGGGCGTGGCCGTCATCCAGATGCCGACCCGGCAGTGGCGCAGGCCGCAGGTCGCGATTGCGCCGCACCGCCATCAGACGTAGATCCGCGTCGGCGCCTCATCAACGATTGCGTGCGGCACGAAGCGCGCACTGTCGCGGGTGATCGCGCTGTCGTCCTCGCGGATGCCGATGCCGCAGGCGTGGTCGCCCACCACCCAGCTGCCGATCAGCGGATAGCCGCCTTCGAAGCGGGTGAGCGGATGCGCGCGCTGGATGATCGCCGGGCCGTCGTAGGGCCCGTCGCTGCGTTGGGTGCTGCCATCGGCCAGGTGCATCTCGATGTTGGCACCTTCGCGCGAGAACAGCGGCTTGCGTACCCAGCCCGACGCCAGCGTGCTGCCGTCATCGAAATGCGCTTCCAGCAGATTCGGATGACCCACGTTGCGCTGCCACAGCAGCGGCAGGATGCCCTTGTTGCTCAGCACCGCTTTCCACGCCGGCTCCAGCAGCTGCACGCCTGAACCGGGCAGCGCGCGGCCGAACTCTTCGGCCATCAGGTCTTCCAGCGGATACAGCTTGAACAGCGTGCCGATCACCGAATCATCCAGCGCGGTGAAGCGGCCGTCCTCGGACAGGCCGATATCCTCGATGGCGATGGCCTGGCCATGCAGGCCGGCCTGCGATGCACAGTCGCGCAGGTAGTCGACGGTGCCACGGTCCTCTTCCGAACTGCCCACGGCGCTGAAATACAGCGGCGGCGGCAGCTGCGTGGCCAGTTCGCCGAAGCGTTCGACCAGCGCCTCATGGATCGCATTGAACTGGTCAGCGTGCTGCGGCAGACGACCGGCGTTGCGCTGGTCTTCCAGCCACTGCCACTGGAAGAAGCTGGCCTCGAACAGCGAGGTCGGCGTGTCGTAGTTCAGTTCGTACAGCTTGGCCGGGCCGGTGCCGTCGTAGGCCAGATCCAGGCGACCGTACAGATGCGGCTGGCGCTGGCGCCAGCTGTCGGCGATCCAGTCGCGGTAGTGCGACGGAATCGCCAACTGGTCCATCAACCGTTCGCTGCCGATGACATCACCGACCAGGTCCAGCGCCATCTGGTGCAGCTCGGCGCTGGGGTCTTCGATGTCCTGCTCTATCTGGCGCAGGGTGAAGGCGTAGTACGCGCTTTCATCCCAGTACGGCTGGCCGTCGATGGTGTGGAAGCGGAAACCCGCTTCTTCCGCGCGTGCCCGCCACTGGGCACGCTCGGCAATCCGGATGCGCTGCATGGGTCGATCAGCCGCCGTAGCTGCCGCTGGTGCTGCGGCGCGCGCTGGTGTTGCCGAAGCCACCACGGCTGGCAGTGACCGCACGGTTCGGCTCGCTGGTGACCGGGGCCAGGCCGGCCTTGCCGGCGCCAATGCCGCTGGCGGTGTTCAGGCCACCGCTGCCGCCCGGAGCCGGGCGCGCCCAGCCGGCGCTCTTGTCCTGGTAGGCCGGCGACGCGGCCGGCGCCTGCGGGGCGAGGCCGCCGCGGTTGCTCAGCATCTGCGACATGAAGAAGCCCATCATCATCGGGCCGATGAACGAGGTACCGGCCGAGGTGTGCTGCTGCACGCACTGCTCCGGCTTGTAGTCCTTCTCGCAGGCTTCCTTGCTGGCGTACTTCGGCGCCGCATCGGCGGCCTGCTTCTGCGCTTCGGCGAACGCATTGCGGCACGACGACGGATCGCCGGTGGCCTCGGTGCAGGCCTCCACCGAGGTATACAGGCCTTCCTGCACCTTCACCTCCGGCTCCTTCTGGCAGGCGGTGAACAGCAGCGGCGCGGCGCTCATCAGCAGCAGCGCGGTGGTGCGGGAACGTTTCATGGCCTCATGCCCTGTCGACGGATCAATGCCCCAATGATGCCAAATCCGGACCAGCAACCGGAATCGGCAAAGTTGGAAAGATGAACAGACTTTCATTTTCGTCGGTTATTGGGGCCAGAGCCCATCGCGCCGCGATGGGATCCGACCCCGGGCGGCGCACCGCTCTGGTGTGTGCCAACCTTGGTTGGCACACACCCCGCGACGCCCCGCTAGGCCCGGCGCGCGCAGCCAAGTCTCCGGCAAGAAGCCCCCTTGTTGTTCAAGGGGGCGCGCCGAAGGCGCGGGGATAAGGGGAAATGCGCGGACCACCAAGCCGCTGCAAGCGGTGAAGGTGGTTGCAGCAGCAACCGAAAAAATTGGCCATGATCAGGCGACCCCCACGTCGTACGGCCCGCCCGTTCCGCCAGCCATGCCCGAATACCGTTCCCGCACCTCCACCGCCGGTCGCAACATGGCCGGCGCCCGCGCCCTGTGGCGCGCCACCGGCATGAAGGACGGCGACTTCCACAAGCCGATCATCGCCATCGCCAACTCCTTCACCCAGTTCGTGCCCGGCCACGTGCACCTGAAGGACCTCGGCCAGCTGGTCGCGCGCGAGATCGAGCAGGTCGGCGGCGTCGCCAAGGAATTCAACACCATCGCCGTGGACGATGGCATCGCGATGGGCCACGACGGCATGCTGTATTCGCTGCCCAGCCGCGAGATCATCGCCGACGCCGTGGAATACATGGTCAACGCGCATTGCGCCGACGCGCTGGTGTGCATCAGCAACTGCGACAAGATCACCCCTGGCATGCTGATGGCCGCGCTGCGCCTCAACGTCCCGGTGGTGTTCGTCTCCGGCGGGCCGATGGAAGCGGGCAAGACCAAGCTGTCCGAGCACAAGCTGGACCTGGTCGACGCGATGGTGGTGGCCGCCGATGACAGCGCCTCCGACGAGAAGGTCGCCGCGTTCGAGCGCAGCGCCTGCCCCACCTGCGGTTCCTGCTCGGGCATGTTCACCGCCAACTCGATGAACTGCCTGACCGAAGCGCTGGGCCTGTCGCTGCCCGGCAACGGCACCACCCTGGCCACCCACGCTGACCGCGAGGCGCTGTTCCGCCGCGCCGGCCGCCTGATCGTCGAACTCTGCCACCGCTGGTATGGCGGCGAAGACCCGAGCGCGCTGCCGCGCGGCATCGCCACCCAGGCCGCCTTCGCCAATGCGATGACCCTGGACATCGCCATGGGCGGCTCCACCAACACCATCCTGCACCTGCTGGCTGCCGCGCAGGAAGCCGAAGTCGACTTCGACCTGACCCACATCGATGCACTGTCGCGGCGCGTCCCGCAGCTGTGCAAGGTGGCACCGAACACGCCGAAGTACCACATCGAAGACGTGCATCGCGCCGGCGGCGTGTTCGGCATCCTCGGTGAGCTGGACCGCGCCGGCCTGCTCGATACCACGGTGCCGACCGTGCACAGCACCAGCCTGGCCGACGCGCTGGAACGCTGGGACGTGGTGCGCAGTGACAACGACACCCTGCATGCCTTCTTCAAGGCCGGCCCGGCCGGTATCCCCACCCAGGAGGCCTTCAGCCAGGCCACGCGCTGGCCGACCCTGGACGTGGACCGCGCCGAAGGCTGCATCCGCTCGCTGCAGCACGCGTATTCACTGGAAGGCGGCCTCGCCGTGCTGCGCGGCAACCTGGCCGTGGATGGCTGCGTGGTGAAGACCGCCGGCGTGGACGAGTCGATCCATGTGTTCGAAGGCCCTGCGCGCGTCTACGAAAGCCAGGACGCCGCCGTCGCCGGCATCCTCGCCGACGAAGTGCAGCCGGGTGACGTGGTGGTGATCCGCTACGAAGGCCCGAAGGGCGGCCCCGGCATGCAGGAGATGCTGTACCCGACCAGCTACCTGAAATCGAAGGGGCTGGGCAAGCAATGCGCGCTGCTCACCGATGGCCGCTTTTCCGGCGGCACCTCGGGCCTGTCGATCGGCCACGTCTCGCCGGAAGCCGCCAGCGGCGGTGTCATCGGCCTGGTGGAAAACGGCGACCGCATCCGCATCGACATCCCGGCCCGCCGCATCGACCTGCTGCTGGATGAAGCCGCACTGGCCCAGCGTCGCGCCGACGCCGATGCACGCGGCTGGAAACCGCGCGCACCGCGCCCGCGCAAGGTCACCAGCGCGCTGAAGGCTTACGCGCTGCTGGCCACCAGTGCCGACAAGGGCGCCGTACGCAACACCGCGCTGCTCGGCGATTGATCCCAGTGCGGTAGTGCCGGCCGCTGGCCGGCATCTGCACAATGCGTCTGCACATCAATGAGGTTGCCAGCCAGCGGCCGGCACTACCGATCCGGTACGCTGCGCGGCATGACCCATCGCCCGCCGCGCCAGCCCCTCATCGATGCCCTGCGTGGGTTCGCACTGCTCGGCGTGTTCCTGGTCAACCTGCGCTTCTTCTCGCTCGATGCGTTGATGACCGAGGCCGCGCAGCAGGCACTGCCCAGCGCGGCGCTCGACCACGCCATCCGTACCGGCATGGAATGGCTGGTGGACATGAAGGCGATCACCCTGTTCTCGCTGCTGTTCGGCATGGGCGTGGCGATGCAGATGGATGGCAATGCCCAGGGCAGCATGGCCGCGCACCTGCGACGCATGGGCGTGCTGCTGGTGATCGGCCTGCTGCATTCGGTGCTGCTGTGGTGGGGTGACATCCTGCTGGTGTATGCGCTGGTGGGGCTGCTGCTGCCGCTGTTCCGTCACCTGGGTGATCGCGCACTGCTGTTCAGCGGGGTGTTCATTGCCCTGTTGCTGCCACCGCTGCTGTCGCCGTGGATCCGCGAATGGGTCGCCCTGCTCACACCGCGCGCGCAGATGAACGCCATGGCGCTCGATGCTCTGGCGCACGGCACGCTGGCGCAGGCGTGGTGGCACAACCTGCAGCTGGCCGCATGGCTGAAGCTGAGCAACTGGGCGCTGCTGTTCTTCGTGCTCGGCCGCTTCCTGCTGGGCTACTGGGCCGGCCGTCGCGGGCTGCTGCAGCAGCCGCAGGCGCATCTGCCGCTGCTGCGCTCGATCGCCATCGGCAGCCTGCTGCTGACAGCGGTATTCCTGTGGATCGATGCCCAGGCCGATGCGCTCAAACCGACATGGCCGGCGCTGCGTTCGGGCATGCCCGGCTATCTGCTGCGCGTGTCCTATCGCGTTGCGCCGCTGGCACTGGGCATTGCTGCGGCGGCGATCTTCACCCTGCTCTATCTGCGCCCGTGGGCCGAGCGCATGCTGCGCGTGTTCGTGCCGGCCGGGCGCATGGCACTGAGCAACTACCTGCTGCAAAGCGCGATCTGCGTGCCGCTGTTTGCCGGCTTCGGGCTGGGTATCGGCCCGCAGTACGGGCTGTGGCCAGTGCTGCTGGTGGCGGCGGTGGTGTTCCCGCTGCAGCTGTGGGCGAGCGCGTGGTGGCTGCGCGGCCATCGCTTCGGGCCGGTCGAATGGCTGTGGCGCAGTGCCAGCGAAGGGCAATGGCTGCCGCTGCGGCGATAGCCACCGGCGACGGATGGGATCAGGTCGTTAGTGCCACTTGCGACTTAATCCCCTCCGTCCCCTTTTCTCAGCCGATCACGCGCTTGAACGGTGGCAGCGCGTCGATGATGCGCTTGCCGTAGCGGCGGGTCAGCAGCCGCGAATCGAGAATGACCACGCGGCCGGTGTCGGTGGAGGTGCGGATCAGGCGGCCGGCGAACTGGGTCAGCGTGCGCAGCGCATGCGGAATAGCGATCAGGTTGAACGCGTTGAGCCCGCGCCCCTCGAACCACTCGCTGAGGGTGGCGGTCTGCGGATCGGTCGGCACCGCGAACGGCACCTGGGTGATCACCACGGTGGTGCAGGCCTCACCGGGCAGGTCGAGGCCTTCGCCGAACGAATTCAGCCCGAACAGCACCGAGCCTTCGCCTGCCGCCACGCGGCGCAGGTGCTCGTCGATCAGCCGGGTCTTGGACATCTCGCCCTGCACCAGCACCTGCTTGCGGCGCGCGGCCGACATCAGCCCGGCCACCTTCTCCATCTTCCAGCGCGAGGTGAACAGCACCATCGAGCCCTTGGCCCAGTCCAGTTCGGTGTCGAGGTAACGCGCCACTTCGCGCGGGTGGCCTTCGCGGTCGTCCGGCGTGACCGGGAACTTCGGCACGATCAGCTCGGCCTGGTTGGGCAGGTCGAACGGCGACGACAGCGAGACCATCTCGGCCTCTTCCGGAATGCCGTTGTCGATCGCCAGCGACTGGAAGTCGCCACCACCGGTCAGCGTCGCCGAGGTCATCACCACCGAATCCACTTCGTCCCACAGCAGCTTGCGCAGCACGTGCGCGGCCGACACCGGCGAGCCGTGCAGCACCAGGTCGCCATCGCGGGTGGCAGTCACCCAGCGTGCCATCGGTGGTGCGCCGTCCTTGTCTTCGCGGCGCCACGCCTGCCACAGGTTGTACTGCTGCTCGATCATTTCCAGCGCCATGCCCAGGTTGCGCTGCAGGCGCTCGCGCGCGGCATCGTCCGGCTTGCCCTTGGCCACCTGCGCGGTGGCGGCATGCGCCCAGTTGTAGAGGCTGCGGGTATCGTCGGCCAGCGCTTCGATCGGCTCGCGCCAGGCCTCGGGCAGGCGACCATTGGCCGCGCGCCACATCGGCTCTTCGTCCGCCGGCGCCGGCATCCACACCCGTTCGATGTGGTCACGGAACGCGCGCAGCTGCTTGGCGACGTTGCTGGCGACCTCGATCGCTTCGTTCGGCAACAGGTTGCCAAGGCGGTCCTTGTCGACCGCGCGGTAGGCACCGGCGATCAGGATCTGCAGGCGGCCGGTGCGCTTGGCCATCTCGTCCAGCGCGAGGCTGGCCGCACCCTGGTCGATCGCCACGTTGCCGATGTGATGGCCTTCGTCCAGCACCAGCAGCATGTCCGACGGCGGCGCGATCAATGGCTGGCCGTTGTCGCTGTCACCGATCGACAGCGCCGACAGCAGCAGCGCGTGGTTGGTGACCACGATCTGTGCATCGCGCACCGTGTTGCGCGAACGCAGCACCGCGCACTGCGCCGAATAGGCACAGCGGCGCCCGGCGCAGCCCGAGGCCGGCGTGGTGATGCGGCTGCGCAGGCCGGGGCTGATGGTCTCCGGCGCGTTGTCGATATCGCCGTCCCAGCTGCCGCCGGTGAAGGCGTCGGTCAGGCGCTTGGCGATGTCCATCTCGATCGGCGCCAGCGGCCGGTCGAACAAGGGTGCGTCATCCTCGAACATGCCGCCCTGCGAGCCCTCGCCCTGCGCCTCGGCGGCATTGCGCGTGCACAGGTAGCGGGTACGGCCCTTGGCCAGCGCCACGGTCGCTTCCAGGCCGGTGGCCTTGAGGAAATTCGGGATGTCACGCTCGACCAGCTGCGACTGCAGCGCCACGGTGCCGGTGCTGATCACCAGCTTCTTCTTGCTGGCCAGTGCGATCGGTACGCCTGCGGTGAGGTAGCCCAGGCTCTTGCCGACGCCGGTCGGCGCCTCGACCACGCCGACGCCACCGCTTTTCGACAGCGCGCGCGACACCACGCCGATCATCTGGCTCTGCGAGCGACGGGTAGAGAAGCCGGGGGTATTGGCCTGCAGCGTCGTGTACGCCTTGCGGATCGCGTCCTTCAAGGTGTCATCGAGCGTGCGCGGAGCGGCGACGGTTTCGGTCACGCCGGGAACTACCGTAGCTGGATCAGGCCGGTCATTGTCGCATGGCCGGCCATGTCCGCCGCCGCTGGCTGCCTGAACGGGGCAGCGACGACGCCCGGCGGCTGGATGAACACGCCGGACGCTGCTGGCGACGGCCCGGGGCCGTCACCCGGGTGTCACTGCACCGCGTTGCCGCGCAGCCGCAGCAGGCGCACCAGTGCCCACACCAGCAGCACCACGCCGATGGCCTCGACCATCGCCAGCGCGAAGTGCACCACGCCGAAGATCGCGCTCATGCCCGAGATGGCGCTGAAGTTGCCACTGCTGACCAGCCACATCGGCAGCATGCCCGCCGCCAGGCCACCCAGGCTGGACAGCAGCAGCAACAGCAGGCCGACCAGCGCGCCGGTGCGGGTGGCATCGCGCGGCGCACCGACCACCCAGACCAGGCCGACGCACAGCGCGATCAGCACCGGCAGGCGCACGCCGACCATGCTCAGCACGGTCACCATCAGGGTTGTGCTGTCCATCGGTCAGTCCTCGCCGGCCAGCACGGCCGAGCCCTGGCGCAGCGCCTGGTAGATCTCGCCGGTCTGCGGGCGCACGCCGTGCCACTGCAGGAAGCTCTCGGCGGCCTGCTCGACCAGCATGCCCAGGCCGTCGACGGTATTGCGGCACTGCGCCGCACGGGCCCAGGCCAGGAAGGCAATGGCCGCCTCGCCGTAGTTCAGGTCGACGGCGGTGGTCATCGAATTGACCAGCGACAGCGGCAGCTTGAACTCGACGTCGCGGTCGCGGCCAGCCGAGGTGGCGTTGACGATCAGTTCGAAGTCGCCGAGGTCGCGCAGGTCCTCCCAGTAGCGGCTGATCGCACGGCCCGGCTCGCCCATCGCGTCGATCAGTTCGTCGGCGCGCTCCGGCGTGCGGTTGACCACCACCAGTTCGGTGATGCCGGCATCGAGCAGTGCCGGGGCGACGCTGCGCGCCGAGCCACCGGCGCCGATCATCAGCACGCGGCGGCCGCGCAGGTCCAGGCCGTGGCGGTCGGTGAGGTCGCGCACCAGGCCGATGCCATCGGTGGTGTCGCCGTGCCAGCGGTCGCCCTTGCGCAGCAGCGTGTTGACCGAGCCGGCGCGGCGCGCGCGTGCGGTCAGCGTGGTGCAGACCGAGAACGCGGCTTCCTTGTGCGGCAGGGTGACGTTGGCACCGACACCGCCCTCGGCGGCGAAGGCCTCCAGGCCGGCCAGGAACGCATCCGGGGCTAGGTCGATCGCGCGGTAGTCGATGGCGATGCCTTCCTGGCGACCGAACGTCGCGTGGATCTGCGGCGACTTCGAGTGGGCAACGGGGTGTCCGAAGACGGCGTAACGGTCGGTCATGGAATCCTCAAGCTGGCTAGACTGATGCTCTTTCGTGCACGGAACCGGATGATGCGCATCACCCCGCCCCTGCTGGTGCTCGCCGCCAGTCTACTCTCTGCCCCCGTGGCGATGGCGTTGAACGAGTACGGCATCGAAGGCATGGGCGTGGTCTCGACCCGCGCCGACGAGGGCCGCGCCACGATCAGCGCCGATGGCCAGCGCATCGTCTTCGCCCGCCGTGGCGAGGCCGGCTGGGGCCTGTGGGAGGCACGCGTGGTCGATGGTCGCTGGCAGCAGGCACAGGCGCTGCCGGTGGGCGTGGCTGGCGAGGCCCGCGATCCCTACTTCAGCCGTGACGGCCGCTGGCTGCTCTTCGCGGCCGGTCGCGAGGGCGCGCTGGCGCTGTACCGCGCCGCGTTGGCCGCCGACGGCCAACTGGGCCCGGCGCAGCCGCTGGCCGGTGACGGAGGTCGCCGGGAAGAGCGCGGGCCGGCCCTGAGCGCGGATGGCCAGCGGCTGTTGTTTGCCCGGCAGCAGGGCCGCGGCGCCGGCTGGGACCTGTTCGTGGCGACGCTGGATGCGCAGGGCCTGCGCGGCCCGGCCAGCGCACTGAGCGCGTTGAACAGCGCCGACGACGAGACCGACGGTGACTGGCTGGGCCATGACGGCGCCGTGGTGTTCAGCCGCGGCAGCGGCACGATCGCGCAGGTGTGGAGCAGCGGCTGTGCGTGGACCGGCGTGGTGCTGCAGCCGCTGGGGCTGTCGTTCAACCAGGCCGGCGGCTGGACCGGCGCGCCGGTGATCGACAACGCCAAGCCGGGCGAGATGATGGTTGCCAGCAGTGCGGCGAAGGCGCCGCGTGCCGGTGGCGTGGATGTGTACCGGTTGGCCGTGCCGAAGGTGGTGGCGGTGCCGGGGTGCGTGCGGTAGATCCACGCCATGCGTGGATAGCCGTCTGGTAGATGCCAACCTTGGTTGGCATGCGGGAAAGCGCCAACCAAGGTTGGCGGCTACCCGAACGGAGAGTCAGCGCGACAGCACCTTGGCGCGCAACTGCTCGTACTCCATCTCGCTCAGCTGGCCGTTGTCCTTGCGCTGGTTCAGCGCGGCCAGCTCGGCCTGCACGCTGTCCGGCAGCGCCTGCTCACGGGCCACGTGACGGGCGGCGGAGAGCTGTTCCGGCGGGCGCTTGCCGGCCCGCCAGGCCGCGATGAACACACCGACGATGATGGCCCCGAACACCAGCGTACCGATGCCCCAGATCAGCCATTGCATCCATCCCAGTTCGGGTCCCATCGCGTATTCCTCCGTCTATCGTGGCGCTATTGTCAGCGCTCGCGTAGCCATCGCGCCACCTGCGGCGCGAAATAGGTCAGCACACCATCGGCGCCGGCCCGCTTGAAGCCCAGCAGCGACTCCATCACGCAGGCGCGTTCGTCCAGCCAGCCGTTGGCGAAGGCGGCCTTCATCATCGCGTACTCGCCACTCACCTGGTAGGCAAAGGTCGGCACGCCGAATTTTTCCTTCACCCGGCGCACCAGGTCCAGGTAGGGCATGCCCGGCTTGACCATCACCATGTCGGCGCCCTCTTCCAGGTCCAGCGCGATCTCGCGCAGGGCCTCGTCGCCGTTGGCCGGGTCCATCTGGTAGGTCTTCTTGTCGGCCTTGCCGAGGCTGGCCGCGCTGCCCACTGCATCACGGAACGGGCCGTAGAACGCCGAGGCGTACTTGGCCGAGTAGGCCATGATGCGCACGTTGATGTGGTTGTCGGCATCCAGTGCACGGCGGATCGCGCCGATGCGGCCGTCCATCATGTCCGACGGCGAGACGATGTCCACGCCGGCTTCGGCGTGCGATACCGACTGCTTGACCAGTGCTTCGACCGTGATGTCGTTGAGCACATAGCCCTTGTCATCGATGATGCCGTCCTGGCCATGGGTGGTGTACGGGTCCAGCGCCACGTCGGTCATCACCCCCAGTTCCGGGAAGCGCGACTTCAACGCGCGGATCGCGCGCTGCGCCAGGCCGTCCTCGGCCCACGCCGCCGACGCATCCAGCGACTTCAACGACGGGTCGATCACCGGGAACAGGTCGATCACCGGAATGCCCAGCTCCAGCGTCTCTTCGGCCACCTTCAGCAGCTCTTCGATCGACAGGCGCTCCACGCCCGGCATCGACGGTACCGCAGTGCGGCCGGCAAGCTCGTGCACGAACACCGGGTAGATCAGGTCGTCGGTGGTCAGCGTGTTCTCGCGCATCAGGCGGCGTGAGAACTCGTCATGGCGCATGCGGCGCGGGCGGTAAAGCGGGTGGGACATGGCAGGCTCCGAGGAGTGGCTATTGCAACAGGTAGCCCTGCGGCAGCAGGGGTTCGGGCAACGGGCGTTCGCCGAGCGCGTCGAGCTGGTCGATCTCGATCGTGCGCACCAGCGCGTCCAGCGGCAGGTCGTTCGGCTCCAGGCCGAACGGGTCTTCCATTTCTTCGCCCAGCTGGTCCAGGCCGAAGAAGGCATAGGCGAGCACCGCCGACAGCACCGGCGTGCCCCAGCCCAGCGAACTGGCCAGGCCGAACGGCAGCAGCACGCAGAACATCCACGCGCAGCGGTGCAGCAGCAGGGTGTAGGCGAACGGCAGCGGCGTGGTGAGGATGCGCTCGCAGCCGGCCTGGATCGACGACATCGCGTGCAGGCGCTCTTCCAGCTGGGTGTAGAGGATCGGGTCGAGTTCACCGGCGCGCAGGGCCTGGGCCAGCTCGGCGGCGATCATCGACAGCAATGCGTCCGGCACGTTCTCGCGCTGGCCCAGCTGCTCGCGCTGCGGCTTGTCCAGCCACGGCAACGCCGCCAGGGCCACGATGCGGCCCCGCAGGCGCGCGGCCAGCGCATGGGCAAAGGCGGTGGTGAGGTAGGCGACGCGGCGACGGCGGCCGGCGTCATCGGCCAGCAGCAGGTTGACCTGGCGGGCCAGCGAGCGCGATTCGTAGACCAGCTGGCCCCACAGCTTGCGGCCTTCCCACCAGCGGTCATAGCAGGCGCTGTTGCGGAAGCTGAGGAAGATCGACAGGACCAGGCCGAGCAGGGTGAACGGTGTGACGGAAACGCGTTCGATGCCGGTCGGCGGCGCCAGTTCCACGACCGCGGCCACCGCGATGGACAGGATCAGGATAGCCAGCACCTTCGGCGCGATCGCTTTGACGATCGAGCCGCGCAGGATGTACAGCAGTTGCCAGCCGTGGGGACGGGGTCGGATGATCATGGGGCAGCCGCGCCGGGCGCGGATTCACAGGCACGTGGGGGGCTCGCGCAGCCGCTCATTGTACGCCCCTGCCCGGCCCGCGGCCGTGTACCTGCGACGCCCTGTCGCACCCGGCGACGCGGCTCAGATCACGCCGCCACCCAGGCCCAGGCGCAGGATGCCGACCACCACCACGATGCCGTTCAGCACCAGCCCGGCCCAGGCCCGGCCGCGCTTGGTCGGGTGGGTGAACAGGATGCCCAAGGCGGCGATCACCGCGCCCACGGCGGCGAACGGGATCAGGAACCAGTTGCCCCAGCCCAGCAGCGGAATCAGCGCCAAGATCATCCACAACAGCGCCAGTACGCCCCACAACAGACTGATCACACCCATTCCGCTCTCCCGCAGTTGGTTCCTGTCTGTCCACCATAGTCGTTCCCGCGGTCGCCGCCTACTGCCGTTGGCGGGGCTGTCACCGGCAGCGTGCTAGCGTGCTGCCGTGCGTGCCCTGGCCCGGGTGTTGGCGCCGATTCAGAGTGGCCCGCCGATGATCGCAACCAGTCCTACAGGGGTCGTGCCATGAACATCCGTTGGGCCGCGTTGGCGGCCATCCTGCTGGTCGCCGCTGGCTGTGCCAGCACCTCCAAGGTCATGCTGGGGCGCGCCCGCGCACCGATCGATCCGGCGCTGGTGCAGATCTATTCCACCCCGCCGGCCGGTTCCCAGGAAATCGCCCAGCTGGAATCGGCGTCTGCCGTGGGCTTCGGCACGCAGGGCCAGACCGATGCGGCGGTGGCGCGCCTGAAGCGCGAGGCCGCAGCGCTGGGCGCCAATGGCGTGGTGCTGATGGGCGTGGGCAGCAGCGGTTCGCCGGTGGGCATGTCGGTGGGTGCCGGCACGTTCGGCTCGCATGTCGGCGGTGGCGTCGGCATTGGTATTCCGACCACGCAGAAACGCGCCGCCGGCGTCGCGATCTGGGTACCGAACCCGGCCCCCCCGGCACGGCTGCCGACGCAGGTGATCACACCGCAGCCGCAGCGTTGACCCTCCCGGGTCAACGCCGGTAGTGCCGGCCGCTGGCCGGCAACCTCAGGAATGCTTCCTGCGCCAAGGGAATGCCGGCCAGCGGCCGGCACTACCCGATGATGCTCAGCGCTTGTACTTCGGCACGAACACCTTGTTCACCGCATCGGCCAGCTGGTCCGGCGGCAGCAGGCCCTGGTCGAGCAGGAAGTTGTTGAACGCCAGGCGATCAAACTTCGCACCCAGTGCCAGCTCGGTCTGCATGCGCAGTTCCAGGATGCGGGTGTAGCCGTAGAAGTAGCTGCCGGCCTGGCCCGGCATGCGCACCATGTAGCGGTCCAGTTCCTGGGTGGCCATCGCCTTGGACAGGCCGACCTGCTCCATCAGCACGCGCTCGCCGTTGGCACGGTCGGTCAGGCCGAGATTGAGCATCGGGTCGAGCATCGCGCGTGCGGCGCGCAGCAGGCGGAACTGCAGGGCGATCATCTGCCCGTCCAGCGGCTCGTACGGCACCATCTCGGCTTCGGCATACAGCGCCCAGCCTTCCACGTTCACCGAATTGAACGCGAACATGGTGCGTGCCAGCGACACGCCGCGCTCGACCATGGCGGTGAACTGCAGCTCGTGACCGGGGCGGCCTTCATGCGCGCTCAGCGTCCACGCCGCCGCACCGAAGTTGAAGTCGTCGTACTGCGCGCCCGGGCCCGCCGCCGGGTTACCCAGCGGCAGTACGAAGGTGCCCTGCTGCCCGGTGTTGTTGACCAGCGGCGCCGGCAGGAAATGCGGTGCCGGGCTGGCCGCGCTCTCGGCAGCCGAGCCCAGGCGCATCTGCATCGCGCGCTTGGGCACATCGACGATGGCGTGCTCGCGGATCAGCGGATCGATCGCATCGATCACCTTGCGGTAGTGGCCTTCCAGATGGTCGTCGGCGATCTTGTCGGCCTTCAGCGCGCGGATCACCGCCACCGGGTCGCTCGGGTCGGCCACCTTCAGGCCCTTGTCCTTCACCACCAGCGGCGCCAGCTGCTGCATCGCCGAGCGGGTTTCCATGAACTCCAGCTGCGCGCGCTGCATCAGCAGCTTCGGGTCGATGTCGATGCCGACCTGCTTGAGCTGGTAGGCGTACAACGGCGCCGGCAGCCGTGCGTCGGTACGCGCCTTCGGCAGCACCTCCTTCCGGGTCCAGGCAGCGTAGTCCTTCATCTGCCCGGCCAGGGTCTTCATCGCCTCGTCGGCACCGGCGATCTGGTACTTCTTCAGCAGCGACTCGATACCGGTGATATAGGTCTCGACGTTGTCCAGCGACTGCTGCACTTCGATCTTCGTCGGCTGCAGCAGGCTGCTGTCCTTCAGCCGTTCCTCGTAGCGCTGGCGGGCCAGCGTGGTGAACGCGGTGCCGCCCGGCTGCAGGCCGGCATAGGCCTTGAGGCGGTCGATCGCCTTGGCCCGGCGCTCGGCCGGCACCTGGTCGGACAGCAGGAGGTTGAGGCCGCTGAACACCGTCTGCGGCGCATCGCTCCACGGCAGCAGGTACTTCTCGTTGAGCTCGCTGCCTTCGATGTTCTGGTTGGCGGCGTGGATCATGATCTCCAGGTCCTGGCGGACGTTGGGATCCTGCTCGGTGGCCAGCTTCGCCTTCAGTTCGTCGCGGGCCTTGGCCATCGCGGCGCGGTAGCGCTTGCCGTTGTCCGGGCCGAGATCGGCCACCTTGTCGTCGTAGCCGGGCACGCCGAAGAAGCCGGTTTCTTCCGGCTGGAACGGCCCCTGCGCATCCAGCAGGATCTGCGCCAGTGCATTGCTGCGGGCGACCCAGGCCGGGCTGGCCGGGGTGGCGGCCTTGGCGGCGGGTGCCGCCAGCGCCGGCGGTGCGGACAGCAACGGGGCGGCGGTCAGGGCCAGGGCAACGGCCAATGCAATCGGCTTCATGGGACACTCCAGCAAAGGGTTGCCCGCACCCTACGCGCTCAGCGCGGTGGCGACAATCGGCCGGAGGTCACAACGCCGCGGTCAGCGGGCATTCGCCGCGTTCGCGGCAGGCCTGCAGTTCGCATTCCTGCGCGGCTTCATCGTCATCCAGTGCGGTCAGGTCGAAGGTCTGCTTGTTCTCGCCCAGCACGTACATCACCGGGTAGTCCCACACGTCGTCACTGCGGGTGCCCTTCACGAACAACCGGCCGTGTGCGCGGGGGCCTTCCAGGGCCACGGTCAGGCCGACATCGCGCTGGCCGTTGAGCGCGGTCTGCATGCTGCCCAGCGGCATCGATTCGGTGCGCAGCGGCTCGCCGAAGGCTTCCACCAGTTCGATGCTGCACCCCGCGCGACGCATCGCTTCGCGCATCGGCGGGCTCTCGCGTGCCGCCTCGCTCCAGCGCAGCACGCTCCAGGCCACCACGCCACCCGCACCGGCCAGCACCAACAGCACGGTCAGCGGCATCGCCCAGCGCCAGTGACGGCACCACCAGCCGGCGGGCCTCGGGCCATGGGTGGGAATCGGCGGTGGCAGGGTCATCGGCGGGCTCCTTCCCGTTTGTCCATCAGGGCTTCAGGCAGCGTCCCAGGAAGGCTTCGGCCACACGGTAGCGATGCAGGGCATCGGCACCGGACAGACCATGCTTGGCACCCGGATAGGTCATCAGTTCGAACGGCTGCGCACGCTTCTGCAGCGCGCTCATCAGGCTGGTCGAGTTGGTGAAGAGCACGTTGTCGTCGGCCATGCCGTGGATCAGCAGCAACGGCGAACGCAGGCCATCGATGTGGGTCAGCACGCGCGCTTCGCGGTAACCCGCTTCATTGCGCGCCGGCAGGTCCATGTAGCGTTCGGTGTAGTGGCTGTCATACAGGCCCCAGTCGGTGACCGGTGCGCCGGCCACGCCACAGGCGTACTGGTTCGACGCCTTGGCCAGCAGCATCAGGGTCATGTAGCCGCCGTTGGACCAGCCCTGCACGCCGATGCGCGCCGGGTCCACCCACGGCTGCTGCTTCAGCCAAGTCACGCCACGCAGCTGGTCGGTCACTTCCACCGTGCCCTGCTTGCCATACAGCGCGCCACCGAAGTCACGGCCACGGCGCGGGGTACCACGGTTGTCCAGCGAGAACACCACGTAGCCCTGCTGGGCCAGGTACTGGTTGAACAGGTGGTCGCCACGGCCGGGCCAGCTGTCGGTGACGGTCTGGCTGGCCGGGCCGCCATAGACGTACACGGCCACCGGGTAGCGCTTGGACGGATCGAAGCCGGCCGGCTTGATCAGGCTGTAGTTCAGCGGGGTCTTGCCGTCGGCAGCCATCAACGTGCCGAACTCGACCGGGCGCTGCGCATCGCGGTAACGCGCATACGGATGCTTCGGGTCCGCCAGATCGTTCTCAAGTAGGGTAGCGATCTTCTCGCCATTGGCGCGGAACAGCTCGATCTGCGGCGGCGTGGTGCTGTTGGACCAGCTGTCCACATAGACGCTGGCGTTGCGGGCGAAGCTGGCGCTGTGCATGCCCGGCGCTTTGGACAGGCGCTGCGGCTCGCCACCCTGTAGCGACACCGCGTAGATCTGGCTTTCGCGCGAGCTCTCGATGCCGGCACGGAAGTAGGCCTTGCCGGCCTTTTCATCGACCGCCAGCAGCTCGTCCACCGGCCAGTTGCCGCGGGTCAGCGCGGTGGTCTTGCCCTTGCTGTCGATGCGGTACAGGTGCTGGAAGCCGGTGCGCTCGGACGACCACAGCACGCTGCCGTCATCCAGAAAACGCAGGCTGTTGTGCAGCGGCACCCAGGTCGGGCTGGTCTCGTGGGCGAGCACGCGCTGGCGGTTGGAATCGAGTGCCACTTCCACCAGGTCCAGCTGCTTCTGGTCGCGCGACTGGCGCTGGAAGCTCAGGTGCTGTGCATCGCGCCAATCGACGCGGGCCAGGTAGATGTCCTGCTCCTTGCCCAGGTCGACCCAGCGCGGCTGCGCATCGGCAGCCGGTGCGATCACGCCCAGCTGCACGCGTACGTTGGCGTCGCCGGCGGCCGGGTAACGCTGTTCGATCACATCGGTGCGGTCGGCGTAGACCTCGTAGCGCTTCTGCACCGGCACCGGTGTCTCGTCGATGCGGGCGAAGGCGATGGCCGAATCATCCGGCGCCCACCAGTAGCCCGTGTGGCGGTCCATTTCTTCATCGGCGACGAACTCGGCCACGCCGTTGCCGATGGTGGTGCTGCCGTCGCGGGTCAGCTGCAGCTGCCTGCCGCTGGCCAGATCGATCACCCACAGGTTGCGGCCGCGGATGAAGCTGACGAAGCCGCCCTTCGGCGACAGCTTGGCGTCGGTGGCGAAGCCTTCACCGTGGGTCAGCTGGCGCACGGCCGCCGCCCCCTGCTGCTTGAGGTCGTACAGGTAGAGTTCGCCGCCCAACGGGAACAGCAGGCGCTGCGCGTCCGGCGACCACTGGTAATCGACGATGCCGGTCATCGCGGCGATGCGCTGGCGCTCGCGGCGGGCCTTTTCCTCGTCGCTGAGGGTCTCGGTGCCGGGCAGCACCACCTTGGAATCAACCAGCAGGCGGGTCTGGCCGCTGCCGATGTCGTACGTCCACAGGTCCAGCTGGTTGCGGTCGCTGTCCTTGCCGCGCAGGAAACTGACCTGCGAGCCGTCCGGCGCCACCTTCGGCTTCATCAGGGTCGGGCCAGACAGCGGCAGCGGGCCGGTGATGGCTTCCAGGGTCAGCTTTTCGGCGTGGGCGGCGGTACTGGTGGCGAGCATGAGGGCGAGCGAAGCGAACAGGTGGCGCATGGAGGATCCCGTCAAACGGCAGGTCCGCCCCGCGGCGGGCGCCGGGCGGTCGTCCCCCATCCTAACCAAGCCTGTGCAGGAAGGCAGCATGACCTTCCGCCCATGCCGCGGTGCTGGGGTCAGAGCCCTTTGCGCTGCAAAGGGATCCGACCCCGCGACGGGTCAGCGCTGGCCGAACAGGTGCTTGCGCTCTTCGTCGCTGAGCGGCTTGCCGGCGTTGGGGTTCACCTGCTGGCGCAGCGCATAGGCGCGCTGGGTGGCCGGGCGTGCGGCGATGGCATCGTGCCAGCGCTTGAGGTTCGGGAATGCGGTGAAATCCACCGGCAGCTTGTCGTAGGCGCCGATCCACGGGTAGCTGGCCATGTCGGCGATGGTGTACTCGTCGCCGGCCAGGAAGGCGTGCTGGGCCAGGCGCTTGTCCATCACCCCATGCAGGCGGCGCACTTCGTTGTCATAGCGCTCGATCGCATACGGGATCTTTTCCGGCGCATACACATTGAAATGCCCCATCTGGCCGCTCATCGGGCCCAGGCCGGCCATCTGCCAGAACAGCCACTCCAAGGTGGTGACGCGGCCGCGCGGGTCGCGGGGCAGGAACTGGCCGGTCTTCTCGGCCAGGTACAGCAGGATCGCGCCGGACTCGAACACGCTCTGCGGGGCGCCGCCATCGGCCGGGGCCTGGTCGACGATGGCCGGCATCTTGTTGTTGGGCGAAATGGCGAGGAATTCCGGCTTGAACTGGTCGCCCGAGCCGATGTTGACCGGGTGGATGCGGTATTCCAGGCCGGTTTCTTCCAACAGCAGGGTCACTTTGTGGCCGTTCGGGGTGGGCCAGTAATACAGGTCGATCATGGCGTCGGCTCGGGGTGCGGAAAGGAACCTGAAGTCTAGTGCGAGAGTTGGGTTGGCACCGTCATGGCGGGCCGGTAACCTCGCCTCTCCCCCGAAACGCAGCATCCCCCGCATGAGTGCAAACCGCCCGCCGCTCTCCCCGTTGTCCACGCTGATCTTCGCCTCGCGCTGGCTGCAGCTGCCGCTGTACCTGGGCCTGATCGTGGCGCAGTGCGTCTACGTGTTCCTGTTCGGCAAGGAACTGTGGCACCTGATCTCGCATTCCGCCTCGATGGGTGAACAGCAGATCATGCTGATCGTGCTGGGCCTGATCGACGTGGTGATGATCTCCAACCTGCTGGTGATGGTGATCGTCGGCGGCTACGAGACCTTCGTCTCGCGCCTGCGCCTGGAAGGCCACCCGGACCAGCCGGAGTGGCTGAGCCACGTCAACGCCAGCGTGCTGAAGGTGAAGCTGGCGATGGCGATCATCGGCATCTCCTCGATCCACCTGCTGAAGACCTTCATCGCCAGTGGTGCGCTGGGCGGCATTCCGCTGTGCACGCCGGAACAGATGAGCGTGGCCGCAGCCAACATCGGCGTCGCCCGCTGCTCGATGCTGACCCAGGAAGGCGTGCTGTGGCAGACCATCATCCACTGCGTGTTCATCCTGTCGGCGATCGGCATCGCCTGGACCGACA
This sequence comes from Stenotrophomonas sp. S4, assembly GCF_054187805.2. Classification (NCBI taxonomy): domain Bacteria; kingdom Pseudomonadati; phylum Pseudomonadota; class Gammaproteobacteria; order Lysobacterales; family Lysobacteraceae; genus Stenotrophomonas; species Stenotrophomonas sp. S4. The sequence goes on from NZ_CM196188.1 coordinate 4,563,173, forward strand.
AGCTGATGTCCAACAGCCACAGCAAGTCGCACGACAAGGCGCACGACCACTGAGGTCGTCGCAGGCAACGGCGGTGGCCGTTGCCCCTCCCGGCCACCGCCCCTTGTACGCGGCGGTGGCCGGGATGCTAGATTGCACCCTCGCCGTTGCCGGCGGTGGCGTCGGGAAACGTCACCCTGCCGCGCCCGGACCGCAGGTCCCGGCCATGCATATCAATGATTTACGTCACGTCGTCTTCTAGAGGGGAGCAGGATGTCGCACGTCTCAACGATCACCGCCGCGCGCCGGTGGCTGCCGGTTGCTTTGGCACTGGCGCTGGCCGCCTGCTCGGGCAAGGAAGAATCCGCGGCACCGGCCCCGGCCGCCGCACCCACCGCCGCTGCACCGGCCGCACCGGTGGTCGCCGCCAAGGTGCAGTCGATGGGCACCGAGCAGCTGCGTGAGTCGGCCAGCCAGGCGCTGCGCGAGAACCGCATGTACGCGCCGGCCGGCGACAACGCCATCGAGTACTACCTCGCCCTGCGCGACAAGACCCCGGACGACGCCTCGGTGAAGAGCGCGCTGACCGACCTGCTGCCCTACACCCTGATCGCTGCCGAACAGCACCTGGGCCGCGAGGACTACACCGAAGCACAGCGCCTGGTGGCGCTGATCGAGAAGGTGGATGCGTCCGCGCCGGCGCTACCGCGCCTGAAGGACGGCCTGGCCAAGGGCGTGCAGAACGCTGCCAAGCGCACCGAAGCGGAAGCCGAGAAGGCGAAGAAGGACGCCGAGGACCGCAGCAAGCAGCAGACCGAACAGCAGCGCCTGGCCGAGCAGCGCGCCAAGGAAGCCGACGCGGCCAAGCAGATCGCCGCCCAGCAGGATGCCGCCCGCCGCGACAACGAGCGCCAGGAAGCCGAGCGCCAGGCCGCTGCCCGCCGCGAAGCCGAGCAGAAGCAGCAGCAGGCCGCCGCCCAGCAGGCCAGCGCCGCACGCCAGGCTGCTGCTCCGGCGGCCGCTGCAGCGCCGAACCTGCGCCCGGTCAGCACCCCGGCACCGCGCTATCCGTCCGAGGCACTGCGTGCAGGCACCTCCGGCGAAGTACTGGTGGAAATCACCGTCGGCACCGACGGTTCGGTGATCAACGCCCGCGTGCTGCGCGCAACTCCGTCGCGCGTCTTCGATCGCGAAGCAATGAACGCGGTCAAGCGCTGGCGCTTCGAGCCGGTCAGCGCGCCGGTCACCACCCGCCGCACCCTGGTATTCGCCCCGGGCGGCGGCTGACCACGAAAAAAGGGGACGGAGGGGATTAAGTCGTTTCCGCCCCGCAATGACGACACGGCCCGGCATGTCCGGGCCGTGTTCGTTTCAGGAGAGGCTGTCGATCATGCGCTGCAGTGCTGGATCGCGCGCGGCCAGTACCTGGAACAGGCCCAGCGCATGCAGGCCCGGCAGCAGCGCACGCAGGTCGGCTTCGGCGGTGGCGCGGGTGGCGTCATCGCTGGCGGGATCCTGCCAGTCACGGACGGTGGCGAGGAAGGCACCGACGCTACCCTTGCGCACGGTGAGGCCATTTACCTGCACGTCGTTCTGGTGGTCGGGAAGGATGTCCTGCGGCTGCATGGGTGATGCTCCTGTGGGATCGGGAGGCCAGTGTGCCGCCCAGCCAGCGACACTTCTGCCGTATAACTGCCATTGGATATGGCAGATCAGACATCACCTGCGTTGATTGACCCCGCTTTGGCGAACGCCGAAGGCGGTCCCCTCGTCATGGCCTCCCAGCTGCGGGTGCCCGGACGGCGCCGCACCGCCCGTCACCAGCACGTCCGCGGCCAGCTGCTGGGCGCGCACCAGGGCGTGCTGCGGATCGAGGCCGGCGATCTGCAGTGGCTGCTGCCGGCGGGGCATGTTGCCTGGATTCCGCCCTTGCTGCCCCACGCACTGGTGGGGGCGGAAGGGTTCGATGGCTGGAGCCTGTATTTCTGCGCCGAGGCCTGCCTGGACCTGCCCGCCGTACCGCGCATTTTCCAGCCCAACGCGCTGTTGCAGGCCGCGATGATGCGTGCACTGCACTGGCCACACCAGGCACTGGACGCCGCGCAGGCACGCCTGGCCGGCGTGATCGCCGATGAGATCACCGCCAGCACGCCGCTGCCGCTTGCCCTGCCACAACCGCGGGATCGCCGCCTGCGGCGGATCGCGGCGGTGCTGGCACGTTCGCCGGATGACCTTCGCAGTGTCGAGGCGTGGGCAGCCACCTGCGGCCTGTCCAGCCGCAGCCTCGCCCGTCGTTGGCAGGCCGAAACCCACATGACGCTGAGCCAGTGGCGGCAGCGCCTGCGCGTGCTGCTGGCGCTGCCCCGTCTGCTGTCCGGCGAACCGGTGATCAGCGTCGCGCTGTCGATGGGCTACGACACGACGAGTGCCTTCATCGCCGTGTTCAAGCGCGAGATGGGGGTGACGCCCGCGCGCTACGCAAAAGGGGACGGAGGGGATTAAGTCGCTCTTGACTCATCCGACACTGCTTCGCGGCATTGCCTGATGCCCTGCTCTGCGGCCGCGATGACAGGCTGAGGCCCCCCTTCGGCCTTCGAATCCCATGCCCCGACAAGCGCGCCTGATGCTGGCAGGCCAGGCCTATCACGTGATCCAGCGCGGTGTGAACAAAGGCGCGATCTTCATCGACGACATCGACCGCCAACTGTTCCTGCATCTGTTGCACAGCGCATTCCTGAAGCACCACGTCGCACTGCATGCCTATGTACTGATGGGCAACCACATCCACCTGCTGGCCACGCCTTCCACACAGCAGGGACTGGCGGGCGCAATGCGCATGCACGGCAACAACTACGTGCAGGCCTTCAACCAGCGGCACGGACGCAGTGGGCCTCTGTGGCAGGGGCGCTTCCATTCCTCGATGATCGACAGCGACGCTTATCTTCTCAGCGTATACCGCTACATCGAACGCAATCCGGTTCGCGCCGGGATTGCTGTCAGCGCCGAAGATCATCCGTGGTCCAGCGTGCACGGCAACCTTCAACGACGGGATGATCCAATGCTCACCCTGCATCCCGCGTTCAAAGCACTTGCAGGAACCGCTCGGCAGAGGGCGAGGTTGTATGCCGAATTCCTGCGCGATGTGAATGCATCCGCAGCCCTGCCCGCAATCCGCAACCACAGCGCCAGGCAACGCCCGATGGGGGACGCTGCATTCCTGCGGATGGTGGAGCAGACGCTGGGGCGCCCCGTGGCGATACGCAAACGAGGGCGCCCGCGCAAGGAGAGGACGGGGGAGGCAGAAACGACTTAATCCCCTCCGTCCCCTTTTCGGGTCAGCCGGAGATCGCCAGGCGCTCGTTGTGGTAACGGCGCACGGCGGCGAACCACAGCACCGCGGCCAGGCCGAGGCTGGCGCCGAGGTAGATCGCCCAGACCGCCGGGGTGATCGTCTCGTGGCGGATCACCTTCAGCAGCATCTGGTTCTGCGACAGGAACGGCACGGCGTACTGCCACATCTCGCTCTTCAGCGGATAGGCCACCAGTGCGTAGCCGGGCAGCATCGGCAACAGCATCAGCCAGGTCATGTGGCTCTGCGCTTCCTTCATGCTCTTGGCTGCGGCCGACAGGAAGGTCAGCAGCGAGGTGCCGATCAGCAGCATCGGCAACATCACCAGCAGCATCTGCAGCATCGATCCGACGTTCATGTTGAACTGGCGGCCGATATTGCCGGGCGCGATCTGCGCGCTCACCTTGAACGCGACCAGGGTCAGCAGCAGCGATACGAAACCGACCACGCATGCGGCAGCGATCTTGCCGCTGACGATCGCGCTGCGCGAGCCCGGCGTGGCCAGCAGTGGTTCCAGCGACTGCCGTTCGCGCTCGCCGGCGGTGGCGTCCATCACCAGGTAGGCGCCACCGATGAACGAGGTCAGCGTCAGCAACACAGGCAGCAGCATCGACAGGATCATGCCGCGCTTGGCTTCGGCACTGGCCAGGTCCTGGCGCGCCACGTCCAGCGGGCGTGCCACCTGTGCATCGATGCCGCGCGCCATCAGGCGCAGTGCACCGACCTGGCCGTTGTAGGTGGCCAGCGCCGCTTCCAGGCGTGCGCCAGGCACTTCGGCAGCGCGCCGCGTGCTGTCCTTGATCACCTCCACCAGTGCCGGCTTGCCATCGGCCCAGTCCTTGCCGAAGTCATCGCTGATGCGCAGCGCCACATCGATGTCCTGGGTGCGGATGGCCTCGGCCAGGTCCTTCGGTGCCGGTGCGGCATTGAGGCCCTGTGCGGCGAGGAAGCGCACCAGGTTCGGTGCGTTCTCCGCGCCGATGGTCGGGATCTGCAACGGCTCTTCGATCTGGGTGCGCACCCGGCTCTCGGCCAGCTTGCCCATGCCCAGCAGCAGCACCGGGTACAGCAGCGGCCCGAACAGCAGGGTCAGCAGCAGCGTGCGGCGGTCACGCGACAGGTCGCGCAGTTCCTTGCGCATCACCGTCATCAGGGTCGACATCATGCTCATGCGTGCAGGCCCTCTTCGCTGCCGATCAGTTTCACGAACGCATCTTCCAGGTTGGCTTCACCGGCCTGCGCACGCAGTTCGTCGGCGCTGCCGGCGGCCATCACCGTGCCCTTGGCGATGATCACGATGTGGTCACACAATGCACCCACCTCCTGCATGATGTGGCTGGACAGGATCACGCAGCGACCCTCTTCGCGCAGGCCCAGCAGGAAGCGGCGCAGCGCGCGCGTGGTCATCACATCCAGGCCGTTGGTCGGTTCGTCGAGGATGACGTTGCGCGGGTCGTGCACCAGCGCGCGGGCAATCGCGGTCTTGGTGCGCTGGCCCTGCGAGAAGCCATCGGTCTGCCGGTCGAGGATGTCGCCCATGTCCAGCGCGTGCGACAGCACCTCGATGCGTTCGCGGATGCGCTCGGCCGACAGGCCATGCAGCTCGCCGAAATAGGCGATGTTCTCGCGCGCGGTCAGGCGCTTGTAGACGCCACGCGCATCAGGCAGCACGCCGAGGTGGCGACGCACCTCCACCGGATTGCGCGCCGCATCGATGCCATCGACGGTGATGCTGCCCTGATCGGGCGTCATCAGCGTGTAGAGCATGCGCATGGTGGTGGTCTTGCCGGCACCGTTGGGGCCGAGCAGGCCGGTGATCCGCCCATCCCCGGCGCGGAAGCCGACGTTGGCGACCGCCTGGATGCGGCCCGTGCGGGTATCGAAGGCCTTGTGCAGGTTGTCGGCGACGATCATGGTTCCCATCCGTTGAACGAGGTGAACGCCGGCACGTAGCTCAGCGTGTCCAGGCAGCCGGCATCCAGTGCCTTGGCATCGGTCTTGTCGATGAACTGGCCGAGCAGGCGCGGCATGCAGCCGGCGGTCAACGTGCCATGGCCCTGGCCACGGGCGACCAGCGCACGGCCATTGGGCAGGCCCTTGAGCACCTGTGCGGCGTAGCGCGGCGGCGTCACCGGGTCCAGTTCACCGGACAGCAGCAGTGCCGGCACGTCGCTGCGCAGCGGCACGGCATCGCTTGCCGGCGCCGGACGGTGCGGCCACACCGGGCAGGCCGCGAAGAAGGCACTGGCGACTTCGTTGCCGAACAGCCGCTCGGGGTCCTCGGCCGGCGCGTGGTAGCGCGGTGCATCCTCGCTGCAGATCACCGACCACTGCATGCCGCGGTTGATCTGGAAATCCATGCTGCGGTTCGCGCCCCGCGCCAGCGATGCCAGCGGTGCGTAGCGACCGTGTGCGGCCTCATCCAGCACCAGTGGCAGCAGCGAGGAATACTGCGGCACGTAAGAGAAGGCGAAGGCCAGGCCGACCACGCTGTCCGGCGTCAGGACATCCTGCCGCGGTGCGTTGGTACCCGGATCGCGATATTCGACCGAGACCGGTGCACGGCGCAGGGTATCGACCACGCTGCGCAGCTGCGCGCGGGTATCGGCCGGGAAACGCTTGCTGCACGCGGCGTCCTTGCGGCACTGCGCCGACTGCAGGGCGATCGCATCCTCGAACGTGGTCGCGAAGTCACCACCGACCACCAGCTCGTTCGGCACCACGCCATCGATGACGATGCTGCGGGTGTGCTGCGGATAGGCGCCGGCATAGCGCTGGGCCACACGGGTGCCGTAGGAGCCGCCGACCAGGTTGACCTGATCCACGCCAAGTGCACCACGCACCGCGTCCAGATCGGCGATGGCCTCGGTGGTGGTGTAGAAGCGCGCGTCGGCACGCCCCTGCAGCGACGCCGCGCAGCGCTGGGCGTAGTCGCGCAGCGATGCCTCTGAAGGCGCTGCATCCTCGTCCATCTGCAGCGGCTTGCCGTCCGCGCCCAGGCAGCTGAGCGGGTTGGAGCCGCCGGTGCCGCGCTGGTCGATCAGGAACACGTCGCGCTGCTTGCGCACCTGGCGCAGCGCGGTATCGACGATGACCGCCACCTCGCTGGCCGCCTGGCCGGGGCCGCCGGCCAGGAAGAACACCGGGTCGGGCTGGCTGGCACCACTGCTGCCCGATTCCAGCCAGGCAATGCGCAGGCCGATCCGGCGGCCATCGGGCTGGGCCCGGTCCTCCGGTACCTGCAGGGTGGCGCACTGCGCCTCCACGTTGGCGCTGGCGCCTTCGGTGGACAGCGTGCAGGGCTGGAAGTCGATCGTGCCGAAACGACGGCTGGGTGCATCACTGGCATTTCCGGCGTCGGCCGGCGGTGGCTGGCTGCACCCGGCAATCATCAGGCTGGCCAGCATCCCGGCCAGCGCGAGGTGGTGTCTTTGCATCGTGCTCGTTTCCCCTGGAGGACGTTCCTGTCGACCACGACGGGCTGCCGCGGAAGATGTGACCCAACTTACACGGGCAGCGCGCCAACGGCGATGGGCAATGACGAATCCGCCGCCGACGGCGCACAGACCAGGCGGTCCCGCCCCTCGGCCTTGGCCCGGTACAGGGCGGCATCGGCGGCGGCCAGCAGGGTCGACAGATCGCCCTGCCCTGCATCCATCGCAAGACCGACGCTGGCGGTGACCGGCACCCGTCCCTCGGCCAGCACTGCCGGCCGCTGTTGCAGGCGTGCGCGGATCGCGGCGGCCCGCTCCACCGCATCGTCGCGCGTGCTTCCGGCCAGCACCAGCACGAACTCTTCGCCGCCGTAACGGCCCAGCAGGTGCTCGTGGCCCTGCACGCAGTGCTGCAGCGTCGCCGAAAAATGGCGCAGCACCTGGTCGCCCGCCAGGTGGCCCCACCGATCATTGATCTTCTTGAAGTGGTCCACGTCGATCAGCAGCAGCACCAGCGGGCGGCGCTGCCGGCGTAGCTTCAGCAGTTGCGCCTGGCCGTCGGCCAGCACCGCGCTGCGGTTGAGCAGGCCGGTCAGGCCATCGGTACGGGCGGCATGGCGCAGGTCGACCAGCATGCGCTCGACCAGCAGCAGCACCATCGCAAAGCAACGGGCCAGTTCCAGCATCACCCCGGCGATGTACGTGGCGAACATCGGCGAGCCAGTGCGCATGATGTCCTCCCCGGCATCCGGTGCCACCGGCAGGAACAGGCGCCCCCCATAGAGAGCGGCCTCCGCCAGGAACACGGTGGCGGCCAGGCGGCAGCTGGTGCGCTGCTGGGGCGGCGCATGCCGCAGCAGCAACCCGGCGATCCAGCCATCGACAATCAGTGCGAACACGCTGAACACCTGCAGGCGCAGGGCCAGGTTCGGCCACAGCACCAGGAACGCGAAGATGCAGGCCATGAACGCGGCCGCCATCAGCAACGGCCGCCACAGCGGCAACGGCTGCTCCAGATGCAGGGCTACGCCGCGCAGCATCATCAGCCCGCAGCCGGCCATCGCTGCATTGCCGGCCAGTACCGCCGGGACCAGTGGCAGGTAGGGCCGCAAGGCCAGCAGGGTCACCCCCAGGGTCAGCAGCCACAGGCTGATGGTCCACTGCCGCAGCACCGGTTGCCCGCGCAGTACGACCAGCAACAGCGAGAACCCCACGGCAATGCCGATGCAGAGCAGGAAGCCAAGCACGGTGATGGTGGGGAAATCCAGGGACATGCGGCGCTCGTCGGCCGGGGCGGCGCGCGCATCTTAGCGCCTTGTTGCGCGATCCCCGTGGCGTCCTCCTGCCCGATGCCGGTGTGGGGTCTGAAAACGGCGAGCATGGCGACCGGCGCATGCGCACAATCCGCGGAAAACCCAAGGAGACGCCCATGCACGCGTGGTACCTCGGCGGCATCGACCACCGCCCGTTCCTGCACCTGTTCGAGATGAGCGACAGCGCGCTCGCCGCGCGCGGCATCCAGCGTCGCTGGGCCGGCGCCAATGGCGGCCATCCCTGCCGGATCAGCCTGAGCGATCCCGCACCTGGCAGCGAACTGCTCCTGCTGTCCCACGTCCACCTGCCGCTGCATTCGCCGTACCGCGCCGCCGGCCCGATCTTCGTGCAGCGCGGCGTGACCCGTTGCGTCCTGCCGCCGGGCGAAGTGCCCCCGTATGTACAGCGCCGGATGATTTCGGTGCGTGCCTATGACCACGCCGCGCTGATGTGCGGTGCCCAGGTCTGTGCGGGCACCGAGGTGGCGGACCACCTGGATGCCCTGTTCGCCGACCCGTCGGTGGCGTTCGTCCAGCTGCACAACGCGGCGCATGGCTGTTTCTCGTGCCAGGCAGATCGGGTGGGTGCCGAGACTGCGTAGCGTGATCTCCATGACGTGATCGATGCCACGCCGGTCACGTGACGTCCAGCGCATCCGTTCAGCCCTGCGTGAAGCCTGCGGGAAGGGCTTCACATGCGCAGTCACGGATCGGTACTGCGAGAGTTCCGTCGCCTGCAGCGCGACTCGATACTCGCCGTGGTGCCGCCGGAAGTCCGCCGCGCAGCGCAGCTCCTGCGGTCACCGTTCCCTTTCGACGATCACAAGGATGCGCCATGTCATTCCGATCCACACCGCTGTTGCTGGCCACCTCGTTCGCCGCTGCGGGCCTGTGCCTAGCCGGCAGCGCGTTCGCCCACGGCACCATGACCACGCCGGTCAGCCGTGTCTATGCCTGCTTCCAGGGCAATCCCGAGAACCCGACCAACCCGGCCTGTGCCGCTGCAAAAGCGATTGGCGGTTCGCAGGCGTTCTACGACTGGAACGGCATCAACCAGGCCAACGCCAACGGCAACCATCAGGCCGTGGTGCCCGACGGCAAGCTGTGCAGCGGCAACAACCCGACCTTCCGCGGGCTGGATGTGAACCGCAGTGACTGGCAGACCACGCCGATCCAGGCCGATGCCAATGGCAGGTTCACCTTCCTGTTCAAGGCGACCGCACCACACGCCACGCGCGACTGGCGCTTCTTCGTCACCCGCGAAGGCTGGCAGCCGGGCAGCCCACTGCGCTGGGCCGACCTGCAGGAGTTCTGCACGCTGGGCAATACACCACTGTCGGCCGATGGCACCTACAAGCTGCAGTGCACGTTGCCGCAGCGCACCGGCCAGCATGTGATCTACAACACCTGGCAGCGCTCGGATTCGACCGAGGCGTTCTATACCTGCATGGACGTGCGCTTTGAAGGAAGCGGCGGCAGCACCCCGCCCGCTGCGCAGTGGCAGGATGCCGGCCCGGTCACCGCACGCGGCGAGCTGCCGGTGGGCACGACGCTGGCACTGCGCGTGTTCAACGCCAACGGCAATGATGTCGAACGCGTGGAAACCACCTTGGCCAGCGGCCAGACTGCGGCCACGCAGTGGCCGTTGGCGCTGGCCCGCAAGGTCAATGCCAGTGCCCAGCACGCGCGCGTGGGCGTGCTCAACAACGGCGTGATCGCACCCTCCGCTTCGGCCACCGACAACCGCGTGTACCTGAAGGACGGCAACCGCTTCCAGCTCGACACCCAGGTGCCGGACCCGGGCACGCCGTCGCCGGGCGGTGATTTCGACCACGTGTACCCGGCGGGCATCGGCAGCTATGTGCCGGGCCAGACCGTGGTGAAGGGCAGCGACGGCAAGCTGTACGCCTGCCGCCCGTTCCCGGAAGGTGCATGGTGCAATGTCAACGCCGAGGCGTACCGGCCGGGCGTGGGTGCGGCCTGGCGCGATGCGTGGATCGCGTACTGAGGCGGTGACGCGGGAGGCGGTGCAGCGTGCACCGCCTTCTGCCTGCAAAACGGCACAGTGAGCACCGTGTTGCAGATCGAACACGGCCGTCATCGAATTCGAACTTATCCGATGTTGCCGACGGGCCTGCATGTGAAGACTGCGCGAGGTTTCCCACACTTCGCAAAGGAGTTCCTGCATGCACCTGTCCCATCGGGCAGTCCTCGCTCTGTCCGTCGTTGCCGGCCTGGCCCTGTCCGGCAGCGCCTTCGCCCACGGCACCATGACCAAGCCGCTCAGCCGCGTGAAGCAGTGCCACGAAGGCAATCCGGAAAACCCGACCAACCCGGCCTGTGCCGCGGCCAAGGCCATCGGCGGCGCGCAGCCGTTCTATGACTGGAGTGCAATCGCCCACGGCAACGCCAATGGCAACCACCGCGACCTGGTGCGTGATGGCGAACTGTGCAGTGCCAGCATCCCCAAGTACCGCGGCCTCGATCTGAACCGCAGCGACTGGCCGACCACGCCGGTCCGCGCCGATTCGCGCGGCCGCTACACCTTCGAATTCCGGGCGCCGGCGCCGCACGCCACCCGCGAGTGGAAGTTCTACGTCACCCGTGATGGCTGGCAGCCGGGCAGCCCGCTGCGCTGGGCCGACCTGCAGGAATTCTGCACCCTGGGCAACGTGCCGCTGTCCGAAGGCGGTGTCTACAAGCTGGACTGCCCGCTGCCCAAGCGCAGTGGCCAGCACATCATCTACAACACCTGGCAGCGCTCGGATTCGCAGGAAGCGTTCTACACCTGCATGGACGTGCGCTTCGAAGGTGGCGGTGGCGTGGTTCCGCCGCCGCAGTGGCAGGATGCCGGCGCGGTGACCGCCAATGGTGCGCTGGACGTGGACAGCACCGTGACCCTGCGCGTGTTCAATGCCAACGGCAATGACCTGGAGCGTGTGGAAACCAAGCTGGCGACCGGCCAGACCAGCCCAACGCAGTGGCCGCTGGCCCTGGCCCGCAAGGTCAACGCCAGCGCACAGCACGCGCGCGTGGGTGTGATGAAGAACGGCGTGATCACGCCGGTCGCGTCGGCCACCGACAACCGCGTGTACCTGAAGCCGGGCAACCGCTTCCAGCTGGAAACCCAGGTGCCGGGGCCCGGCCCGATCGATCCGGTCGATCCGCCGGGCGGCGACTTCGACTTCGTGTATCCGGCCGGCCTCGGCAGCTACAAGCCGGGCGAGACCGTGGTGAAGGGCACCGACGGCAAGCTGTACGCCTGCCGCCCGTTCCCGGAAGGCGCCTGGTGCAATATCAACGCCGATGCCTACCGCCCGGGCACCGGCTTTGCCTGGCGCGACGCCTGGATCGCGTACTGAGGCAGGGCACCGGGGGCGGCGCGATGCCGCCTCCGGTTCATGGGGTTGCCGGCCAGCGGCCGGCACTACCCTGGTTTACTTGCTGCTGACGTACTTCTCGCGGCGGATCTGCGGATTGCCCAGGCCGGCGGCCTTCAGCAGTTCGGCACAGGCGTCGACCATGTCCGGGTTGCCGCACAGGTAGGCGATGTCGGTGGCCGGGTCCGGCGTGAAGCCGGACAGCGCCTGCTGCACGTAGCCGTGCTGTACGTCCGGGTGCGGATCGACCGGCAGTTCGCGCGACAGGCACGGAACATAACGGAAGTTCGGGTGTTTTTCGGCGAAGCTGTAGAAGTCTTCGCTGTACAGCAGCTCGCCCGGGCTGCGCGCGCCCTGCAGCAGCACGATCTGCACGCCGCGTTCGGCCATGGCCTTTTCCAGCAGCGGCAGCATCGAGCGGTACGGGGTAACGCCGGTGCCGGTGGCGATCAGCAGGTAACGGGCGTTGTGGTCACCGGGATTCAGGCAGAACCGGCCGTAGGGGCCGGACGCACTGATCTGGCCGCCCTGCTCCAGCGCCTCGAACAGCGCGGTGGCGGCGCCACCGGGCACGAAACTGACTGCGATATCCACCGCCTCGCCCGGGCCCAGCGCGTGGTCGTGGATGGTCGCCAGCGAGTAGCTGCGCTTGGTTTCGGTGCCGTCGGCGTAGCTGAAATGGACCTGGATGAACTGGCCGGGCTGGAAATCCAGCGGCTGTCCATCGTCACGCACGAACTGGTAGTGGCCGACGGTCGGGGCCAGCATGCGGCAGCCGACCAGCTTGAGGGGGAATTGAACAGGCACGACTTTTCGGGACAGTGTGTAGCCGGGGCAAGCCCTCGGGGTCTTCTATAATAGCCCCTCCCCGCCCCTCTCCAGCGCCAGCCCATGGGCGCGAAGGCTTCGAGCTTGGCATCCCAGAACGATATGGCGCCCGCCCTGCGCGTGCGCGACCTGCGCAAGACCTACGACAACGGCACCCAGGCCCTGAAGGGGGTTTCCCTGGAAGTGGCCCCGGGCGACTTCTTCGCCCTGCTCGGCCCCAACGGTGCCGGCAAGTCGACCCTGATCGGCATCATCAGCTCCCTGGTCAACCTCAGCGAGGGCAAGGTGGAGGTGTTCGGCAGCGACCTGGTTCGCAACCGCAGCGCCACCATGCGCCTGATCGGGCTGGTGCCGCAGGAAATCAACTTCAACCTGTTCGAGAAGCCCTTCGACATCCTGGTGAACTACGCCGGCTTCTACGGCGTGCCGCGCGAGGAAGCCGAGCAGCGCGCCGAAGAGGAACTGAAGCGGGCCCACCTGTGGGAAAAGGCGCAGGTGATGAGCCGTACGCTGTCCGGCGGCATGAAACGCCGGCTGATGATCGCCCGCGCGATGATGACCCGCCCGCGCCTGCTGATCCTGGATGAGCCGACCGCCGGCGTGGACATCGAGATCCGCCGCGACATGTGGCGCGTGCTGAAGGAGATCAACGCTGCCGGCACCACGATCATCCTCACCACGCACTACCTGGAAGAAGCCGAGTACCTGTGCCGCCACCTGGCGATCATCAACCATGGCCAGATCGTCGAGCAGGGGCCGATGCGCACCCTGCTGGCCAAGCTGGACGTGGAAGGCTTCCTGCTGGACATCGATGGTGACCTGCCGGCGCAGCTGCCGGTGATCGAAGGCGCGACCCTGACCGCGCCGGACCCGCATACGCTGGACATCGACATGCCGCGCGCGATGGACCTCAACCGCGTGTTCGCCACGCTCAACGAGTCCGGCATCCGCGTGCGTTCGATGCGTACCAAGAGCAACCGCCTGGAGGAGCTGTTCGTGCGCCTCACCGGCAACCTGGAGAAGCCTGCATGAGCACCACCGAGCTGACCGACGGCCAGCGCAACCGCATCGCACTGATGACCATCGTGCGCCGCGAAGTCGCCCGCATCATGCGCATCTGGGGCCAGACCCTGGTGCCGCCGGCGATCACCATGACCCTGTACTTCCTGATCTTCGGCAACCTGATCGGGTCGCGCGTGGGTGACATGGGCGGCTACACCTACATGCAGTTCATCGTGCCGGGCCTGGTGATGATGAGCGTGATCCAGAACAGCTACGGCAACATCAGTTCCTCGTTCTTCGGTGCCAAGTTCGGCCGCCACGTGGAAGAGCTGCTGGTCAGCCCGATGCCGAACTGGGTGATCCTGTGGGGCTACGTGGCCGGTGCCGTGCTGCGCGGCCTGATGGTGGGCGTGATCGTGCTGATCATCGCGATGTTCTTCACCCCGGTGCGCATCCCGCACCCGCTGGTGATGCTGACCACGGTGATCCTGGGCGCGACGATCTTCTCGCTGGCCGGTTTCATCAACGCGGTGTATGCGAAGAAGTTCGATGACGTGGCGATCGTGCCGACCTTCATCCTGACCCCGCTGACCTATCTGGGTGGCGTGTTCTATTCGGTGAAGCTGCTGCCGGGCTGGGCCGAAGCGGCCACGCACGCGAACCCGATCTTCTACATGGTCAATGCATTCCGCTATGGCCTGCTGGGCAGCAGTGACGTGCCGCTGCCGGTGGCCTACGGGTTGATGATCGGATTCGTGGTGGCGCTGACGGCGCTGGCGCTGTGGCTGCTGCGTCGCGGCGTGGGCATGCGCAGCTGAGGGGTGCCTGCAGGGCCTGCGGCCCTGCACCCGCCGAATCAACGTCAACTTCAACGGCAACGGCAAAAGCTGACTATCCGTGGGATGGCGGGGTGGGTCCGGTTTCGGGGGACGCTGCAAGTACGTCCATGTAAGCTCGGTCGCCGCATCCATGCGGCTCACGCCCCCGCAACCGGACCCACCCCGCCTTCGACAGGTTCCCGCTGCTGTTGGTGGGTGTCGACCTTGGTCGACACGATGGATCCACGCCATGCGTGGATGAAGCGTTCCCTGTAGAGCCAAGCCGATGCTTGGCTCTTTTCGTTTCGGATTGCGGCTAGGCTGTGGCGATGAAGATCACTTCCATTGCGTTGGACAAGGCTGTATCGGATGGCCCGATCGATGCCTTCAGCCATGTCCTGCTGAGCGATGCGCCCACGCTGGATGAGGTGCTGGGTTGCCTGGCCTTGCTGCACGTGGCCGATCCCCGCCATCGCTACCTGTGCACGCTCGACGATGTCGGCCAGTGCCGTTACACCAGCATGCATGCGTCCGACGACGCGCGCATTGCGTTGTACGAAGACGAAGACCCGGCGACGCCGGAAGATGCGTTGGCGGCACGCAATCGGTTGCTGGCGCATGTGGTCGCGCAGCTCGAGCATTCCACGCATAGGTTGGAGTGGACAGCGCTGGCGGGCACGTTGATGTGCAGCGACGAGGACATCGAGGCGCTGGTCGCCGCCAATGCGACACCGGATCTCATCGTCGACGACGTCGTCTGCGTGCAGCAGGTGCCCGTGACACGTGACGACCTGCTGATCGCCGCCCTGCCCAATGGCTACTTCAGTGCGGACTGGGACCTCTTCCAGAACCACGCCCTGATCCGGCACCTGCAGCAGCACTACGACTACCGCCTGTTCGGACTCGGTGCGTCGTGGCTCGGCTTCCAGCGCGACCGCGCACCGTCGCCTGCAGAGGCGAGCGCGTTGGTCGCGGACCTGCAACGCATCTACGCGGCCGGAACGCACGACACCTGGTCAAAGCTGGCTGCAACGCTGGTCTCCCGCACTACCCTGCTGCTGGGCTACACCGAAGACTTCAGCGAACAGCTGCCCTGAGCACCGCTCTACACGAGCTCGCGCAGCGAGCGACCCGCTTCCGCTCTTGATCTGCTTTCCGTGGTGGCCGCACCCGGAAACTGTCAGGGGTCGTGTGCGCCGGGCTCGCGGGGGTATCCGCGCCAGGGATGGCGCGGCTAAGCCCCCATGGACGGGTTCACGGCGTCCCCCGCGAACCCGGCGCACACGACCCGGCTCATGAAACCAACTGCGCGAACCACCACGAGGGGCACCGCCGTTGGCCGCAATCTCCGGCACAATCGAAATCCTGATTCCCCAGAAAACGGTGAACGTGCAATGCGCATCCTGATCCTCGGCGCCGGCGGTACCGGCGGTTACTTCGGCGGTCGCCTGGCCCAGGCCGGCGTGGACGTGACCTTCCTCGTGCGCCCCGCACGTGCCGCCCAACTGGATCGCGACGGCCTGGTCATCCGCAGCCCGCTCGGCGATGCCAGCTTCCCGGTGCAGCACGTCACCGCCGACGCGCTGCCTGCGCTCGCCGCACAGAAGCCGTTCGACCTGGTCATCCTCAGCTGCAAGGCCTATGACCTGTCCAGTTCGATCGACGCCATTGCCCCAGCCGTTGGCGCAGGCACCACCGTGCTGCCGATCCTCAACGGCCTGCATCACTACAACGCACTGGATGCGCGCTTCGGCCGCGACGCTGTGCTTGGCGGCCTGTGCTTCATCAGCGCCACCAAGGCGCCCGACGGTGCGGTGCTGCACCTCGGTAAACCGGCCAAGCTCACCTTCGGCGAGCGCGACGGCGGCGCGGTCTCCGAACGCGTGCGCGCCTTCGCTGCGGTCTGTGCGCAGGCCGATCTTGATCACCTGGCCAGCGAACACATCGGCCAGGAGCAATGGATCAAGTACACCTTCCTGACCGCCCTGGCCGCCGCCACCTGCCTGCTGCGCGCGGATATCGGCACCATCGTCGCCACCGATGACGGCGAGGCCATCGTGCGTGGCCTGTACGACGAATGCCTGGCCGTGGCCGAGGCCGCCGGTGAACCGATTCCCGAGGCCGCGCAGGACACCGCGCGCGGCACCCTGACCCAGGCCGGCTCGGCACTGAAGGCATCGATGCTGCGTGACCTGGAAGCCGGCCAGCAGGTGGAGGCCGAACAGATCGTGGGCGACATGCTGGCCCGCGCGCGCAAGGCCGACCAGGAAGCCCTGCTGCTGCAGGTCGCCTACAGCAGCCTGCAGGCCTACCAGGCACTGCGCGGCGCGTGAGCCAGACGTTGCAGGCCAGCACGCTGCCCTCGCGGATGCTGATCCTTGGCATGGGCTGGAGCGGCTGTGTGCTGGCCCAACATCTGCGGGCATTGGGCGTACACGTCGCCGGCACCGTACGCGATCCAGCATCGGCACCACGCGATGGTCTGCGTCGCCACGCGCTGCGTGCCGATGCCACGCCATCGCCTACCCTGCTCGATGAGATCGCGCAGGCCGAGGCCGTGCTGTGCAGCGTGCCGCCCGATGCCGAGGGTGACCCGGCACTGCGCCTGTTGTTGCCCGCGCTGCAGGCCAGCCCGGCATTGCGCTGGGTGGGCTACCTGTCATCCACCTCGGTGTATGCCGACCGCGCCGGCGGCTGGGTCGACGAGCGCAGCGCGGCCGATGCCACTGAATCCGCCGGCGTGCAGCGCCTGCGGGCCGAAGCACAGTGGCGTGCACTGGCCGAACAACGCGGTATCGCATCGGCGCTGTTCCGTCTGCCCGGCCTGTACGGTCCCGGGCGCAATGCCCTGCTGCAGCTGGCACAGGGACGTGCGCGCCACGTAGTGCGTCCTGGCCTGGTGTTCAACCGGCTGCACGTGGATGACCTGGCAACGGTCGCTGTCGCATCGATGCAGCGGCCGTGCGTGGATGGGCTGTATCTACCGGCCGATGACGAGCCGGCACCGCCGCAGGAGGTACTGGCCTTCGCCGCGCAGCTGGGTGGGTTTGCGATGCCACCTGCCGTGGCCTGGGACGACCCTGCACTGAGCCCGACGCTGCGGCGCTTCTACGAGAGCAACAAGCGCATCGACAGTCGCGGCACGCGTGAAGCACTGGGGTGGCAGCCGCGCTTCCCCAGCTACCGTGAGGGCCTGCGCGACCTGCTCCGGTAGTGCCGGCCGCTGGCCGGCAATCGCGCGATGCTTGCGGCGTTCATGCTGCTGCCGGCCAGCGGCCGGCACTACCTGATCAACCCACGTCGGGCAGGCGGAAGAACGCACGCGTCGCTGCAGTCGCATTGGCCGCCGTCACCGCCACGTCTTCGCCACGGTCACGCGCCAGCTCTTCCACGATGTGCGAGAGGAACATCGGTTCGTTGCGGCGGTCCTTCGGCATCGGCTTCAGCGTGCGCGGCAGCAGATACGGCGCGTCGGTCTCGATCATCAGGCGGTTGGCCGGAATGTTCTTCACCAGCTCGCGCAGGTGCGCGCCACGGCGCTCGTCGCACAGCCAGCCGGTGATGCCGATGTACCAGTCCTGGTCCAGGTAGTCGAACAGCTCGTCACGCTCACCGGTGAAGCAATGCACCACCGCCGGGCCGATGCGACCTTCGAAGTTCTTCATCTGTGCCATGAAATCGGCATGCGCGTCGCGCTGGTGCAGGAACAGCGGCTTGCCGTTGTCTGCAGCCAGCTGCAGCTGGCGCTCGAACGCACGGTGCTGGGCCGGGCGCGGCGAGAAGTCACGGAAATAGTCCAGCCCGCACTCGCCCACCGCCACCACTTCCGGGTGCGCATGCAGCGCGCGCATCTCGGCGTCGCATTCCTCGGTGTATTCCACCGCATGATGCGGGTGCACGCCGGCGGTCGCGTACAGGAAGCCCGGGTGCTGCTGCGCCAGCTGCAGGGCCAGTGGCGAGTGCTCGCGGCTGGCACCGGTGATGACCATCTGCACCACGCCGGCCTGGCGCGCGCGCTCCAGCACGGCATCGCGGTCGCGGTCGAAGGAGTCGTGGGTCAGGTTGGCGCCGATATCGATCAGGTGCATGGTCATCGCGGGGGAAAAGTGCCCGCGCATTGTACCTGCGCCCGCCGTGGCCCTTTATCCTTTGCACATGAACGCCCCGCTCTTCCCTATCTCCCCGCTGCTGCCACAGATCCAGCAGCACCTGGCCGCGCAGCCGCGGCTGGTGCTGGAGGCGCCGCCCGGCGCCGGCAAGACCACCCAGGTGCCGCTGGCGCTGCTCGATGCACCGTGGCTGCAGGGGCGGAAGATCATCCTGCTGGAACCGCGCCGGGTCGCCGCGCGCAGCGCCGCGCTGTTCATGGCGCGGCAGCTGGGCGAAGAGGTGGGCGGCACCGTCGGCTACCGCATCCGCTTCGAGAACAAGGTCTCGGCGCGCACCCGCATCGAGGTGGTCACCGAAGGCATCCTGACCCGCATGCTGCAGGACGACCCGATGCTGGAAGAGGTCGGCGTGATCCTGTTCGACGAATTCCACGAACGCCACCTCAGTGGCGATCTGGGCCTGGCGCTGGCGTTGGACGTGCAGGCACAGCTGCGCGATGACCTGCGCCTGGTGGTGATGTCGGCAACGCTGGATGGTGAGCGCCTGGCCCGCTTCCTCGATGCACCGCGCCTGAGCAGCGAAGGCCGCAGCTACCCGGTGGCGATCAGCCATTTCCCGGCGCGCCGCGATGAGGCGCTGGAACTGCAGGTGCGCCGCGCAGTGCAGCAGGCCCTGGCTGAGCATCCCGGTGACCTGCTGGTGTTCCTGCCCGGCCAGCGCGAGATCGCGCGGGTGCAGGCCGGGCTGCAGGAATCGCTGGATGCGGGTGTTGAAGTGCTGGCCCTGCACGGCGAACTGCCGGTGGAGCAGCAGGCGCGGGTCCTGCAGGCGGCCAGTGATGGTCGTCGGCGCGTGGTGCTGGCCACCAACGTGGCCGAGTCCTCGGTGACGCTGCCCGGCGTGCGCGTGGTGATCGACAGCGGCCAGGCGCGCGAACCGCGCTACGACCCCAACAGTGGCTTCACCCGGCTGGACGTGGTGGGCATCGCCCAAGCGTCGGCCGACCAGCGCGCGGGCCGTGCCGGCCGCGTCGCCGAAGGCGTGGCCTGGCGGCTGTGGCCACAGTCGCAGCGGCTGGAACCGCAGCGCCGCGCCGAGATCGATCAGGTCGAGCTGGCGGGACTGGCGCTGGAACTGGCCGCCTGGGGCAGCAGCGACCTGCGCTTCCTCGATCCGCCGCCGGCGGGCCCGATGGGTGCAGCGCGCGAACTGCTGCAGCGGCTCGGCGCGCTGTCCAGCAGCGGCGCGATCACCGCGCTCGGCCGCCGCGTGCTGGCGCTGGGCACGCATCCACGGATGGCGGCAATGCTGCTGGCCGCGCCCGATGCCCGCACGCAGGCACTGGCCGCCGATCTGGCCGCCCTGCTGGAGGCGCGCGATCCGCTGCGCCAGGGTGGTGAAGCACTGGCCGCGCGTTGGCGGGCGCTGGCCGCGTTCCGCAACGGTCGCGCGCCGGGTGACGCCAACCGCAGCGGGCTGGCCGCCATCGATGCGGCGGCCAAACAATGGCGACGTCGCCTGCGCTGCGATGCCGGGCCACCGGCCAGCATCGAGGCGCACGAACTCGGTGACCTGCTCGCACATGCGTTCCCGGACCGCATCGGTGTCCAGCACCCCAGCGATCCGCTGCGCTACCTGTTGGCCAATGGTCGCAGCGCACGCCTGCACGAGCTGAGCGACCTGCGTGGCGAACCGTGGCTGGTAGCCAGTGAACTGCGCTTCGAGGCACGCGACGCGCTGCTGCTGCGTGCCGCACCGGTGGACGAGGGACAGCTGCGCAAGGCCTGGCCGGAGCGCTTCGTGACCGAAGATGTGGTGCGCTGGGACAGCGAGCGTCGCGCCCTGGTGGCACTGCGCGAGACCCGTTTCGACCGCATCGTGCTCGACAGCCGCTCGGCCGGCCGGGTCGATCCGCAGCACGCCGCGCAGGCGCTGACGGATGCGGTGGCTGAACTCGGCCTGCAGGCGCTGCCGTGGACCGAAGGCCTGCGCCAGTGGCAGGCACGGGTGGAATCGCTGCGCCGCTGGATGCCCGAGTTCGGCCTGCCCGACTGCAGCGACGACGCCCTGCTGGCCACGCGCGCGCAGTGGCTGCAGCCCGCGTTCGCCGGCAAGACGCGACTGGATGCGCTGGACGAGTCCAGCTTCGGCGAGGCGCTGAAGTCACCGCTGGAGTGGTCACAACGGCAGCTGGTCGAACGCCACGCTCCGACCCGCATTACCGTGCCGTCCGGACTGGAGCGGCCGATCACCTATGCGCTGGACAGCGAGAGCGGCGATCCGCTGCCGCCGGTGCTGGCGGTGAAGCTGCAGGAACTGTTCGGCCTGGCCGACACGCCGCGCATCGCCGATGGCCGCGTGCCGCTGACCCTGCACCTGCTCTCCCCCGGCGGTCGCCCGCTGCAGGTCACCCAGGACCTGCGCAATTTCTGGGAAAACACCTACGCCGAAGTGAAAAAAGAAATGAAGGGCCGTTACCCACGTCATCCATGGCCGGATGATCCGTGGACGGCCACGGCCACGCACCGGGCCAAGCCGCGCGGCACCTGAGGGGTGGGGTCGGATCCCATTGCATTGCAATGGGCTCTGACCCCCGTACATCGTGCTGGGGTCAGAGCCCTTTCCCAAAGGAAAGGGATCCGACCCCACCCTGCCTGATCCTGAATGGCTGGGGTAGAGTCACACCACGTGCCACCCCGGCTGACATACCGTTTACGGGCAACACGCGACACTGGACTTCGACCCGAGGCAAAGGACCCCCCGCATGAGCAAGCTGACTGTAATCACCGACCGCGCTCTGGAGCGCGCCCTGGAGCTGGCCCATACCGCCGGCGATGGCCTGAAGAGCGCCGGTGGCAGCCTGCGCAATGCGGACTGGATCAAGACCGGTGCCGCCATCGGCGCAGTGAAGACCGGCGGCAAGGCCGCCACCAAGTTCGTGCGCCGCAATCCGGCAGTGGCCGTGGCCGCTGCAGCAGTGGGTGTCGGCCTGCTCGGCTATGCGCTGTACCGCAAGCAGCAGAAGAAGAAGGCCGCCAATGGCCACGTGGTGAATGGGCAGGCGCAGCGCATCAGCGCACGCGACCGCCGCAACGACACCGTCGTGGACGAGCACAGCGATATCGGCAGCGACGCCTGAGTTTGCCCGGGTCAGAGCCCTTCCTGCGGAAGGGGTCTGACCCCAAGGCACGGCATGAGGGTCGGACGCCGCAAGGCCTCCGGCCCTTTCTGTATCAACCGATCTGCCGCCACTGCCCAGGCTGCAGGTCATCGAGCCGGTACGGCCCCATCGACACCCGCACCAGCCGCAACGTCGGCAGGTTCACCGCCGCGGTCATCCGCCGCACCTGACGGTTGCGGCCCTCGCGGATCGTGATCGCCAGCCAGCTGTCAGGCACGGTCTTGCGGAAACGTACCGGCGGATCGCGCGTCCACAGCGTCGGCGCCGGGTCGAGGCGCTCGACCTTCGCCGGCAGGGTCGGCCCATCATTGAGCACCACGCCTTCGCGCAGCTGCTGCAGCTGCTCGTCGCTGGGCATGCCTTCCACCTGCACCCAGTAGGTCTTGTCAGCCTTGTGCTTCGGGTCGGTCAGCTTGTGCGCCAGCGTGCCGTTGTCGGTCAGCAGCAGCAGGCCCTCGCTGTCATGGTCCAGGCGACCGGCGGCATACACGCGCGGCGGCAGGCCGAACCCGGCCAGGGTCGGCCGCGGCGGCACGCTGCGGTCGGTGAACTGGCAGAGCACGTTGAAGGGCTTGTTGAAGGCGATCAGCATTGCGGGCACGGCGGGTGGCAGGTAAGGCATTGTCCCATTCCCGCATCGCCGCCGCGATCACCGGCTACTCAGCCGAAGACCTTCCTTTCCATCAACAGCGCGACGAGCACCAGCACGACGCCGCACGTGGCGGCAGCGTTGGCCTGGTACCGCAGCCGCGCTACCGGTGGGCAGGCCCTGCGCGCACGATCGTCCCAGAGGCCACCAACGAGCAGCGCCGCAAAACCTGCCGCCGCCACGAGGTCATGCACGTGACCCGCATGGAACACGAAGTCGTACAACCGCGGCAGCGCCATCAACGCGAAGGCGAAGTACAGCACTTTCTTCAACAGCACACTCCATTGACGGCAGCGCCGGGCATTGCCCGGCGGCTACCCATTCCATCCGACACCGCGCTGCGCGCTGACCGGACGCAGCCCGGCGCCACCGGCTACGGCTTGATGAAGCGCAGGGTCATGCGGTCGCTTTCGCCGATCGCCTGGTACTTCGCATCATCGGCCTTGTCGTGCTGGTTGGTCGGCGGCAGCGTCCACACGCCGTTCGGGTGGTCCTTGGTGTCGCGCGGGTTGGCGTTGACCTCGCTACGCGCGTCCAGCTTGAAGCCGGCGGCCTCGGCCATCGCGATCACCTGCTGCTGGCCGACATAGCCGGTGTCATCGTCGTCGGCCACATCGGCCTTGGCGCGATGCTCGACCACGCCCAGCACGCCGCCCGGCTTGAGCACGTTGAAGAAGCCCTGGAACATGCCCTGCGCCTGGCCGGCCTTGCGCCAGTTGTGCACGTTGCGGAAGGTCAGCACCACATCGGCTGAACTGGCCGGGCCGAACACCGGCTTGGCCGGATCGTAGGCCACCACCGCGGTCTTGCCGAACTGTGCCGGCGCAGCGGCGTACTTCTTTTCCAGGCTGTCGCGGCTGCGCTGCTGGTAGTCACGGCCGCGGCCTTCGGCAACGGCCATCGGATCGACCACGGCGGCAACGTAGTGGCCCTTGTCGTGCAGCAGCGGCGCCAGGATTTCCGAGTACCAGCCATTGCCGGGGGTGATCTCGATGACGGTCTTTTCCGGCGTCACCTTGAAGAACGACAGCGTCTGCGCCGGATGACGGAAGCCATCGCGCTTGACGTTGTTGGCATCGCGGGTCGACGCCTTCACCGCCGCATCGATGGCCGGTGAGACCTGGATCTTCGCCGGTGCCACCGTGGCCGGTGCGGCGAACGCGGGAACAGCGGCAAGCAGGGCCGAAGCAAGCAGCAGGCGGCAACCACGCAGGGACGAAGCAGGCATCATCGGAGCGACTCCAGCGGAAGATGCGGCGAGACTAGCAGCCGCGGCGTCCCAGGTGTTCACAAAACGTTAGCTGCGTGCGTATCGCGGAACACTGTTTTGTGGTCGCCGCCGCAGCACGGTCACACAACGCGTTCTATTCTGGAGCACTTCCCCCAAGGAGTCCGTGCCCATGACGGCAACCCGCGAACTGGGCCGCTCCGGCCTGCATGTACGTCCGCTCGCATTCGGCGGCAACGTGTTCGGCTGGAGCGCCGATGAAAAGGCCAGCTTCGCCCTGCTCGATGCCTTCGTCGACGCCGGCTTCAACCTGGTCGACACCGCCGATGTGTATTCGGCCTGGGTGCCCGGCAATGCCGGTGGCGAATCGGAGACGTTGATCGGCAAGTGGTTTGCCCGCAGTGGCAAGCGCGACAAGGTGGTGCTGGCGACCAAGGTGGCCAAGTGGGCCGAACGCCCCGGCCTGACCCCGGACAACATCAATGCCGCGGTCGAGGATTCGCTGCGCCGCCTGCAGACCGATGTGATCGATCTGTACCAGGCCCACGAGGATGATGAGTCGACGCCACTGGAAGCGACCCTGGCCGCGTTCGGCCGCCTGATCGAAGCCGGCAAGGTACGCGCGATCGGTGCTTCCAACTACAGCGCCACGCGCCTGGCCGATGCGCTGAAGGTGTCCACCGACTACAAACTGCCGCGTTACGAAACCCTGCAGCCGGAGTACAACCTGTACGACCGTGCCGGCTACGAGAAAGAGCTGGAACCGCTGGTGCAGCGCGAACAGATCGGCGTGATCGGCTATTACGCCCTGGCCAGCGGCTTCCTCAGCGGCAAGTACCGCACGCCGGCCGATGCAGCCAAGAGCCCGGCACGTGGCGAAACGGTGGTGAAGCGCTATCTGAATCCGCGTGGCCTGCGCATTCTGCAGGCGCTGGATGACGTGGCCAGCAAGCACACTGCCAGTGCCGCGCAGATCGCACTCGCATGGCAGATCGCACGGCCGTCAATCACCGCGCCGATCGTCAGCGCCACCAGCGTCGAGCAGCTGCACGATCTGCTGGCGGCGGCCAACGTGTCGCTGAGCGTGCAGGATGTCGCGCAACTCGATGCCGCCAGCAAAGAAGGCTGAGGTGTAGTGCCGGCCGCTGGCCGGCATCGCACAATGCCGAAGAAAATAATTGAACAAAATGGTTGCGCACGAGTAAATCGTGGTTTATCGTGCGCACCTCGTTTCAACAACCACTGGAAACTTCCCTTGAACGCGCATTCCGTCGCCATCGCCAAACTGCTGCCATGCCTGCGCATGGACGTGCTGGCGCGCGCGTTCGGCAAGGAAGTCCAGCTGACAACGGCCTGATACCCGCCCTGCGGAGATCGGCCACCCCGATCTCCGAGGCTTGACGACGCCCTCGGAACGCAAGTCCCGGGGGCGTTTTCGTTTGCGTCGGCACAAGGACCCGCGATGCCAGAACTGCACCCCGCGCGGCAACCCGCCGCTCACTGACCCAGGTTTTTCCGCCCCGCCGGAGGATTTACTTCGCGCGAGTGGCGACGCCTGGACATTATCTGCATCGCACCCAAACATTATCGCTCGCGATAATGTCGGCGGCTTGCACCCTCGATTCTCCAACGGTCCCGTTTCAACCACGGGCTGGTGCGCGCGGCGTTGCCGTGGCGTATGCCGGAGGTCGCGGACATGCCATCGCCTGGATCGCCTGCTGGGGGCAGGCACCGGTTCGCCGGTACGCGGTTCGATTCCGCGCGGTTCACCACTGGATAGCTCAGTCGGGTAGAGCAACGGATCCTGATTCCGTCTGTCGTGGGTTCGACTCCCACTCCAACCACATGACCTGTCACGTCATGACTTGAAGCAACACCCGGGGCGCAAGCCCCAGCGGCCATCGTCGCCATCCACGGACACCGCCTTCGGGCAGGAACGTGGAAGGCAACGGACCGCTCGCCGGGCCCCGGCCCGCCGCCACTGCCAGCCACGTTCCGCACCGGCGCTGCCTGCCGGGAACGACGATGGCAGCAGAGCCGGTGCACCGAAGGCTCCGTGCGCGGACCGTCCGCCGGTGGCCGCCCTCTTCCGCTGCCTGCACGTGGTGTGCAGGCGGCCTCGCCACGACCTGATCGACCCGGGTCATGGCGATTCATCCGCAACGGGTCGAACCACCAGAGCCATACAAGGAGAGACTCCCATGTTCTGGACCATCAAGGTCGTGATCGGCGACGGCGAGCGCGGCCTGGTGTATCGCAACCGTCGTTTCCAGCAGATCCTGCTGCCGGGCGTGCACCGCCTGTCGCCGTTCGGCGGCCGCCCGCACGTGGACATCCACACTGCATCGAAGGGCGCGGCCTACACCGGCAGCGACCAGGACAGCCTGATCGAGGCACTGGGCGCACGGCTGGACACGCACTTCGTGTTGGCCAACGTCGGTGCTGCCGAAGTCGGCCTGTTGCTGCGCAATGGCCGCATCGATGAAGTGCTGCCGCCGGGCAGCCGCCGTCTGTACTGGCGGGGTTCGGTCGACACCCAGGTACGCGTGATGGCGCTGGGTGACGAGCCGCGCATTCCGGCGGACGTGCAGCAGCGCCTGGGCCAGTTGGGCGTGCTGCCGCGTGTGGCGGTGATCAGCACCGTGCCGAGCGAGTCGGTCGGCCTGCTGTTCATCGATGGCACGCTGCGGCAGACGCTGGACGCCGGCCTGCACGCATTCTGGAACTTCAACGGCAACGTATCGGTGGAGCGCGTGGAGCTGCGTGCGCGCTCGCTGGACGTGTCCGGCCAGGAACTGCTCAGCCGCGACAAGGTGACCCTGCGGGTGAACCTGGCTGCGACCGTGCAGGTGGTCGACCCGGTGCGTGCACACCGTACGCTCAGCAATGCCGATGAGTTCGTCTATCGGCAGCTGCAGTTCGGCCTGCGCCAGGCCATTGCCGCACGCAGCCTGGACGAGCTGCTGGGTGACAAGGCGGCACTGGACGGCGAGATTGCCGCCCATGTGCAGGCGGCGATCGAGGGCCACGGCGTACGGTTGCTCGGCGTGGGCATCAAGGACGTGATCCTGCCGGGCGAGATGAAGGAGATCCTCAACGGTGTGGTGCTGGCCGAGAAGCAGGCCCAGGCCAGCGTGATCCGCCGTCGCGAGGAGGCCAACGCCACGCGTTCGCAGCTCAACACCGCAAAGCTGATCGAGGACAACCCGGTGCTGATGCGCTTGAAGGAGCTGGAGGCGCTGGAGAAGGTCACCGAGAAGATCGACAAGCTCACCGTGTTCGGCGGCCTGGATGGCGTGCTGAAGCAGCTGGTGACGATCAGGTAGGGGGTAGCGGTGGCGCAGGGACGCGCCACCGGCCCATCAAGGACATAGACGAAGACATGGACACTCAACACAACTATCAATGGCTGCACGCCGAGGGCACCACGCCGATCAAGGGCTGGGTCAACGGTGTGCCGCTGGAAGCGCAGGCGCATGAGCAGCTGCGCAACATCGCCGCGATCCCGTTCGTCGGGCCGTGGGTGGCCGTGATGCCGGACGTGCACCTGGGCAAGGGCGCGACCGTGGGCTCGGTGATCCCGACCCGCGGTGCGATCATCCCGGCCGCGGTCGGCGTCGACATCGGCTGCGGCATGGCCGCCGTGCGTACCACGCTGCGCGCCAATGACCTGCCCGATGACCTGCGGCAGCTGCGCAACAGCATCGAGCGCAGCATCCCGGTCGGCAACGGGCGCGGCGGCGAGCATCAGCGCATGCCGGACAGCATCCACACCCGGCTGGTGCAGTCCGGGCTGGCCGCCGGCCTGGAGAAGATCAAGGACAGGCACCGCAGGATCCGCACCGACAAGCTCGACCGCCAGCTGGGTACGCTGGGCGGCGGCAATCACTTCATCGAACTGTGCCTGGACGAGACGGATACGGTGTGGGTGATGCTGCACAGCGGATCGCGTGGCACCGGCAACCTGATCGGCACGTACTTCATCGAGAAGGCGCGCGAGGAACTGGCCCGGCGCGTGCTCGGCTTCCACCTGCCGGACAAGGACCTGGCGTTCTTCATGGAAGGCGAGCCGCTGTTCGATGACTACGTTGAAGCGGTGTCGTGGGCGCAGGACTACGCCCGGCAGAACCGCGAGGCGATGATGTCGCGGGTGCTGGCCGAAATGCGCCACCGGTTGCCGAAGTTCCAGCTGGCAGCGATGGCGGTGAACTGCCACCACAACTACGTGCAGAAGGAGACGCACCACGGCCAGGAACTGCTGGTGACGCGCAAGGGTGCAGTGAGCGCCCGCGAGGGCGAGCTGGGCATCATTCCCGGCAGCATGGGCACGCGCAGCTACATCGTGCGTGGCAAGGGCAACGCGGACAGCTTCCACAGCTGCAGCCACGGTGCCGGCCGGGTAATGAGCCGTGGCGCTGCGCGCCAGCAGATCACGCTGGCCCAGCACCGCGAGGCCACCGCGCACGTGGAATGCCGCAAGGACAGCGGCGTGCTGGATGAGTCGCCGGCCGCGTACAAGTCGATCGACGATGTAATGGCCGCACAGCTGGACCTGGTCGACGTGGTGCACACCCTGCGCCAGGTGCTGTGCGTGAAGGGATGATGGAGCGGTGCCGGCCAAGGCCAACACCCACCGCGCCTCAATCGCGCGCGACCGCTCTGCAGTAGATCCTCGCCATGCGTGGATGGAACTGCGCCGACCGAGGTCGGCCTCTACCAGAGCAGCACGTCATGCCGGGGGTCAGAGCCCTTTCTGCGAAAGGGATCTGACCCCGAGAGGTTCAGCGCGGCACGCTGTCTTCGCCCACCAGCGCATGGTGCATGCCGATCCCCGCACGCACGCCTTCGGCGGTGGCCAGGGTGATGTTGCCGACCGTGGTCGCATCGCCTGCGGCATACACGTTCGGCACCGAGGTCTGCTTCATCGCATCGACCTCGATCAGCACGCCCAGCGGGCTCTCGGCCAGCGTGCAGCCGAGCTGCTGCACCAGCGGCGTGGCCATCGCCTGGGTGGCTGGCACGAACAGCGCACGCTGGGCGATGCGGCGGCCATCGGCCAGCTCCACTTCCAGCCAGGTCGGCTGGTCGCCCTGCACCCCCAGCACCGGTGAGGTCTCGATCTGCACGCCGCGCTGCTGCATGGCCGCCTGCTCCTCGTCGGTGATCGGCAGGCCCTGGCTGAAGAAGGTGACATTGCCCCAGTCGGCGAACAGCGGCGCCTTGCTGGCCGACATCGGATGGCCGCCGAGCAGGCCGATGGCACCACCACCCACCTCATAACCGTGGCAGTAGGGGCAGTGCAGCACGGTGCTACCCCAGCGCTCGGCCAGTCCGGGCAGGTCCGGCAGCTGGTCGGCGATGCCGCTAGCCAGCAGCAGCTTGCGCGCGGCCAGCACCTGGCCATCGGCGGTGCGCACTTCCACGCCATCGGCGCTGGCGGTGGCCTGCACGGCTTCGGCATGCACCCAGCGCACGCTGGGGTAGTCCAGCAGCTGCTGGCGCGCGGTTTTCAGCAGCTCGGCGCCGCTGATGCCATCCAGCCCCAGTACCCCGTGCGAATGGCTGGCGAAGCGGTTGCGCGGCGAACCGGCGTCGATCACGGTGACTGGGCGACGGGCACGGGCCAGGATCAGGCCGGCGGCGATGCCGGCATAGCTGCCGCCGACGATGAGCACATCAGGATTCATGATGACCTTCCAGGGAACGGTGATGGGCGAGATGGCGGGCGAAATCGGCGCCGAGCTGGTCCAGCGTGGTCGCCTGCAGGCGCTGTTCGAGCAGCCGCTGCGCCTCGCGTGCGCCCTCCAGCAGGGCACTGTTGACCAGCTGCTGGATCGGGCAGCCGCCGCCCGTATCGCGGGTACCGACCTGCACCAGCGGCGGTGCGCCCACCGCCAGGTAGATGTCATGCAGGGTGATGGCTGCGGCGTCGCGGGCCAGCTGGCTGCCGCCCCCATGGCCGCGGGCACTGTGCACCAGGCCGGCCTTGTGCAGCTGCGCCAGCAGGCGGCGGATCACCACCGGGTGGGTCGGCAGGCACGATGCCAGCTGCTCGGAGGTGCGCGGGGCGGATTGGCCGACTAGGTGCGCCATCACGTGCAGGGCATCGGAGAGCGGGTTCGCGGATTTCATGTAACAACAATAGTTACATTTAATTCTCCTGTCGAGGGTCCGCATTCGTTCCATATGGACACATTTGTCCTATGAAATAGTTTCTTCACATCACTAAACGAAACGCGAATGTGATGCGCGTCGCACTTCAGTGTGTGTGCGACGGGTCGATACCGCAGTGCCCCTTCCCGAGAGTTCTTCCCCATGAATGCGTCTGTCCGTGCTCCGCGCCTGCAGTCCAAGCTGCTCGGCGCGGTTTCTGTTGGTCTGGCCGTGGTCCTGCTGTGCGCTTTGGCGGGCCTGGCCTCCGCCTGGTTGAAGTTGTCCACCGAGGTTCCGCCCGAAGTCGCGCACAGCCGCGATGCCGAACGCCTGCAGCGTGAGTTCCGCGGCCAGGTGCAGGAATGGAAGAACGTGCTGCTGCGCGGCCACGACGACGCGTTGCGTCAGCGCCACCTGGAGGTCTTCGACAGCGAAGGCCATCTGGTCGAGCAACTGGCCAAGGGCCTGGTGACCAGCCCGGACGCGCGCACGCGTGAACTGGCACAGGCGTTCATCGGCCTGCACGCACAGTTGCAGCAGGACTATCACGCGGCGCTGCAGGCGTTTGCCGAGGCCAGCTACGATCCCGCCGCCGGCGACACCCTCGTGCGGGGCAAGGATCGTCCGGTGGCGGCGGCACTGGACGCCCTGAGCACGCACGCCACGCAGGTGGCCGAAGCGGCGCTGGCGGCACGCTCGCACCAGGCGCGGCAGACCCTGCTGCTGTGCGCGGCACTGACCGTGCTGGCCGCGGTACTACTGCTGATGGGCTTGGCCTGGTGGCTGCGGCGTGCGGTGGTGCAGCCGGTACTGGCAGTGGAAGCGGCGGCGCGCGCAGTGGCCGCCGGTGACCTGCAGCACGTAGTACAGGTGCGCAGCCGCGATGAGATCGGTCGCCTCGCGCAGGCCATGCAGGCGGTGCAATCCACGCTGCGCGGCGTGCTGGATGCACAGACCGCGATGGCGCAGGCGCACGAAGCCGGCACCATCAGCCATCGCATGGACGCCGCTGCGTTCCCCGGCGCGTTTGGCACCATGGTGGCCGACTGCAACACGCTGGTCGACGCGCACATCCAGGTCAAGATGCGCGCGATCTCGATCATGGGCCGCTATGCCGTCGGCGACCTCAGCCAGGACATGGAGCGCCTGCCCGGCGAGAAGGCGGTGATCACCGAAGCGCTGGATGCGGTCAAGCACAACCTCGGTGCGATCAACGGCGAAATCCGCCGCCTGGCCGAAGCGGCGGCCGCCGGTGACTTCAGCCAGCGTGGTGACAGTGCCCGCTTCGAGCATGATTTCCGCGCGATGGTCGAGGGCCTGAACCGCCTGATGCAGACCACCGAGCTGAACCTGGGCGAGGTCTCCAGCATGCTGCGCGCCATCGCCGATGGCCGTCTCGGCGCGCGCATGGATGGGGATTTCCAGGGCGTGTTCGCGCGTATTGCCGGCGATGCCAATACCACCGCCGCGCAGCTGGCGACCATCGTCACCGACATCAAGCACGCCTCCGGCAACATCCACACCGCTGCGGCGGAGATCGCCGCCGGCAACAATGACCTGTCGCGCCGCACCGAACAGCAGGCCGCCAACCTGGAAGAGACGGCGGCGTCGATGGAGGAACTGACCTCCACCGTGCGCCAGAACGCCGAACATGCGCGCCAGGCCAACCAGCTGGCAATCGGCGCGCATACGGTCGCCTCGCACGGTGGCAGCGTGGTCGGCCAGGTAGTGGCAACGATGGGCGCGGTCGAAACCTCGTCGCGGCAGATCGCCGAGATCATCAGCGTGATCGATGGCATCGCGTTCCAGACCAACATCCTGGCGCTGAATGCCGCGGTGGAGGCGGCGCGCGCCGGTGAACAGGGCCGCGGCTTCGCGGTGGTCGCCAGCGAAGTGCGCACACTGGCGCAGCGCTCGGCGGCGGCCGCGAAGGAGATCAAGTCACTGATCGAAGCCTCGGTGGAACAGGTCGGCCATGGCGCGCAGCGCGTGCGCGAGGCCGGCGACACCATGGCCGAGATCGTTGCATCGGTGCAGCGCGTGACCGACATCATGGCCGAGATCTCCGCAGCCTCGCAGGAGCAGAGCGCGGGCATCGAACAGGTCAGCCAGACCGTGATCCAGATGGACGGCACCACCCAGCAGAACGCCGCGCTGGTGGAAGAGGCCAGCGCCGCCGCGCGCAGCCTGGAGCAGCAGGCGAACCGGTTGATCGATGCGGTGGACGTGTTCGATCTGTCGACCACGGCGGCGGCGAAGGGCGGGCTGGCACGCGCGGCCTGATTGATGCGGTTGCCGGCCAGCGGCCGGCAGCAGAATCCGTGCGGACCAACGGTCCGCACCCACCATAGGGGCCGTGCCGGTCGCTGGCTGGCAGCGGCCTCGCGGTCATACACGGTGATGCAATGCACCGTTGCCGGCATGCACGCGGTCACTGGCCTACCCTTTGCCGGATATTCCCGCCTCCCTCCCCCTCTGCTGGAGCCCCCCATGACTGTCCCCGCCTTCGGTCTCGGCACCTTCCGCCTGAAAGACCAGACCGTGATCGACTCCGTGCGCAACGCGCTGGAGGTCGGCTACCGCGCCATCGATACCGCGCAGATCTACGGCAACGAAGCCGAAGTCGGCCAGGCCATCGCCGACTCCGGCGTGCCACGCGGTGAGATCTACCTGACCACCAAGGTCTGGATCACCGCGTTCAAGCGCGATGCGCTGCTGGCCAGCCTGCGCACCAGCCTGGAAAAGCTCCGCACCGACCAGGTGGACCTGGCGCTGATCCACTGGCCGTCGCCGAACGACAAGGTCGACGTGCCGATGGAGGAGTACCTGACCGCACTGGCCGAAGCCAAGGCACAGGGCCTGACCCGTGAGATCGGCATCTCGAACTTCACCATCGCGCAGATCCGCAAGGCGATCGGCATCCTCGGTGCCGACGCCATCGCCACCAACCAGATCGAGATCCACCCGTACCTGCAGAACCGCCTGCTGGTGAAGTTCCTGCAGGACAACGGCATCCATATCACCGCCTACATGAGCCTGGCCTATGGCGAAGTGATCAAGGACCCGGTGATCCAGGCCATTGCCGGCCGGCACCAGGCCACCCCGGCGCAGATCGCACTGGCGTGGGCGTTGCAGCAGGGCTTCTCGGTGATCCCGTCGTCGACCAGGCGCGAGAACCTGTCGAGCAACCTGGAAGCGGCAGCGATCCGCCTGACCGACGAAGACATGGCACAGATCGCCAAGCTGGATCGCGGCCATCGCCTGGCCAACCCCGAAGGAATTGCCCCGGCCTGGGATTGATTCCAACGACGGCACGCAACTGCCTTGGTCGGCGCAGACGTCGGATCGATCGATGAAACACCGTGCCGACCAAGGTCGGCACCTACCAGAGTCAGGGCTGCCTATCGCCTTGCAGCAACCACCCACGCATCGCCGCACTGACCTCGTCCGGCTTCTCCATCGGTGCCAGGTGCCCGCAGTCGGGCACCACCACCAGCTGCGAGTGCGGCACCATCGCGTGCATCTCCTCGCTCACCGCCAGCGGCGTGATGCGATCGTTCGCGCCGCACACGATCAGCAGCGGATCGCGGTAACCGGCCAGCACGTCATGGCCATCGCGGCGCTCCAGCGCGCTCTGGCGCAGGAACACTTCAGCGCCCAACCGCGCGGTCATGTCGCGCACGCGCTGTACCAGCACGTAGTCGTCCAGCCGCGAAGCATCGATGTAGCTGCGCATCAGCACATCACCGAAGCCGTGGAATTTCCCCGGCAGGCGCACGCTGGCGCGCTGGCTGCGGCGCTGCTCGGCGCGCTCGGGTGAGTCGGCGTGGATCGAGGTGTCGATCAGCGCCAGCTGCAGTACCCGCTCCGGCGCGATGCGCAGGATCTGCTGGGCCACGAAGCCACCCAGCGAGAAGCCGGCCAGCGCAAAGCGCTCCGGTGCCTGCGCCAGCACGTCCTCGGCCACCGCCTGCAGGGTCTCACCTCGGGTCTGGTCGCCTACGGTGCAGTCGGCGATATCGGCCAGGTCGGCCAGCTGCGCGCGCCACAGCTCGGCATCGTTGAGCAGGCCGGGCAGCAGCAACAGGGGGATACGGTCGGTCATGGGGCTATTGTCGCGCCAGCGGGGTGACGGAACCATGCCGCAACGGGCGATTGCGTTGTAGAGTCGAGCACAGCCAGTCGAGCATGGCTCGACTCTACAGAAGGCAGCGACACGGACGCGACCATGGCAGACCCCTACAACAGCGGCACCCCTTCCCCGCCGGCACTGCGCTTCGACGATGCGCTGGTCACCACCGCCTTCGAGCTGCCCGGCCATCGCGTCGTGCGCAACCTCGGCGTGGTGCGTGGCATCACCGTGCGCTCGCGTTCGATCGTCGGCAACTT
This sequence comes from Stenotrophomonas sp. S4, assembly GCF_054187805.2. Taxonomy (NCBI): domain Bacteria; kingdom Pseudomonadati; phylum Pseudomonadota; class Gammaproteobacteria; order Lysobacterales; family Lysobacteraceae; genus Stenotrophomonas; species Stenotrophomonas sp. S4. The sequence continues at coordinate 4,596,986 of NZ_CM196188.1, forward strand.
CCTGGGCGGCATCCAGACGCTCTTCGGTGGCAACATCACCATCTACACCGAGCTGTGCGAACAGGCCCGCGAGGAGACCTACCGCGACATGGTCAAGCACGCGCGGCAGCTGGGTGCCAACGCGATCATCGGCATGCGCTACGACGCCACCGATGTGATGACCGGGCTGACCGAGGTGCTGTGCTATGGCACGGCGGTGGTGGTGGAACCGATGCGGTGAGACCGGTGCATCGTCGAGCGCGGATCACGCCGCCGGCGGCACGTCGGGCACCTCGACCTGCTGCACCGGCAGGGTCACTATCATCACCGTCGGATCGTCCGGGTCCAGCTTCGTCTTGAAGCCCAGGCTCTGGCACATCGCCAGCATGGTGCTGTTCTCGCGCAGCACCTGGCCTTCGACCACGTCCAGGCCCAGCCACTTGGCGTACTCGATCATGATCGCCATCAACCGCCAGCCGATGCCGTGGCCCTTCAGGTCCGAGCGGATCAGGATGCCGTACTCGCCACGGTGGTAATCGGCATCGGCGTGCAGGCGTACCGCGCCCAGCATTTCGCCACTGCGCGGTTCGATCGCCACCAGCGCGATCGAGCGTGCGTAGTCGAGCTGGGTCAGGCGCGCGATGAACTCGTGGCTGAAGTGCTTCACCGACTGGAAGAAGCGCAGGCGCAGGTCCTCGTCGCTGACACGAGCGAAGAACGCGCGGAACAATGCGTCGTCCTCCGGCCGCACCGGGCGCACGAAGGCACGGCCGCCATCGGACAGTTCGATGGTGCGCTCCCACTCCTTCGGGTATGGGAACACCGAGAAACGCGGGTGGCCGCGGCCCTTGTGTAGGATGCGCGACGGCGCCACCGCCACGCGCGCGTCGAGGGCAAGGATGCCCTTGCCGTCGACCAGCAGCGGATTGATGTCCAGCGTGCGCACTTCGGGAATGTCGGCGGCCAGCTGTGCCAGCTTGACCAGCGCCAGTGCCAGTGCACGCTCGTCGGCGGCGGGCACATCACCGTAGGCCTTCAGGATGCGCGAGGCACGCGTCTGGCCGATCAGCTCGTGGGCCAGGCGCAGGTCCAGCGGTGGCAGCGCCAGCGCCTTGTCGTTGATCACTTCGACCGCGGTACCGCCACGACCGACCACGATCACCGGGCCGAACGTTGCGTCATCGGCAATGCCGACGATCAGCTCACGCGCCTTCGGACGCACGATGGTCGGCTGCACCAGCAGGCCGTCGATGCGCGCATCCGGCCGCAGCTGGCGCGCACGCGACAGGATCGCGTTGGCCGCGCTCTGCACCGCCGGCAGCGTGGACAGGTTGAGGCGCACACCATCCACTTCCGACTTGTGCGGAATATCCGGCGAGAGAATCTTCAGCGCGACCGTGGCACCGCGCTCCAGCAGCGGTTGCGCCAGGTCCATCGCCTCGTGCGCATCACGCGCGTGCATCACCGGCGCGGAGGGAATGCCATAGGCCTTGAGCAGTTCATGCGTGGCCAGCGGGTCCAGCCACTGCTGGCCGTTGGCCAGTGCGGCATCGACCAGCGTGCGCGCGGCGGCCGTGTCGACGCTGAAGTCCTGCGGCAGGCTGGGCGGCGTTTCCATCAACGCGTTCTGCGCTTCGCGGTAGCGCACCAGGTGCTGGAAGCCACGTACGGCTTCGGCCTCGGTCGGATAGGTCGGCACCCGCGCCGCGTTGAGCGTGGCAGTGGCCTGGTCATCGTTGCCCAGCCACACCGCGAACACCGGCTTGTCGCGATGATGGCGCGGGCGCAGGCCGAGCGTGCGGGTGAGCGCCTGCGCGGCGTCCGCCGATGAGGTGAACGCGGTCGGCACGTTCACCACCATCACCGCGTCGTTCTCGTTGTCGGCCAGCAGCGCCTCGATGGCCGCGGCATAGCGGTCACCATCGGCGTCGACCACGATGTCGACCGGATTGCTGCGCGACCAGCCCTGTGGCAGCACCGCGTCGAGTTTCTCGATGGTGCTGTCGGACAGGTTGGCCAGCGTGCCACGCAATGCGATCAGCTGGTCCACGGCAAGGCGACCGACACCGCCACCATTGCTGAGGATGGCCAGGCGGCGACCGGGGAAGGTCCCCAACCGGCCCAGTGATTCGGCAGCAGTGAACAGTTCGTCCAGCGCGCTGACGCGCAGCAGGCCGGCGCGGTTGAACGCTGCACCGTACACATCATCGGCGCGGGCGAGGGCCTGCACATGGGTATCGCGGCTGCCCGGCTGCACGCGCTCGGCGCGGCCAGACTTCACCACCACCACCGGCTTGGCGCGGGCGGCGGCACGCGCGGCCGACATGAATTTGCGCGCGTCCTTGATCTGCTCGACATAGAGCAGGATGGCGCGGGTGCGGTAGTCGGTGGCGAAGTAGTCGAGCAGATCGCCGAAGTCGACGTCCATCGTGTCGCCCAGCGAGACCACGGCGGAGAAGCCGACCGAGCGTGCCACGCCCCATTCCACCAGCGCGGCGGCAATGGCGGAGGATTCGGAGATCAGGGCGAGGTCGCCGGCCTGCGGAAAATGTGCGGCGATGCTGGCATTGAGCCGTGCATGCGGTGCGATCACGCCCAGGCAGTGCGGGCCGAGGATGCGCAGGCCATGCTTGCGGGCCACCGCTTCCACCTGTGCCGACGGCGAATCCGGGCCTTCGCCCAGGTGCGCGGTGAGGATGATCGCCGCCTGCACGCCACGTTCGGCGGCAGTGCGCACCACCTGCGGCACGATCGCCGCCGGTGCGGTGATCACCACCAGGTCGGGCACCCAGTCCAGGTCCTTCAGCCGCTTGACCGTGCGGATGCCATCGATCTCGGCATGCCGCGGATTGATCCACGCCACCTTGCCGGGGAAGCCGGTACCGCGCAGGTTGCGCATCACCGCACGCCCGGCCGAGCGCTCGCGCGGGCTGCCGCCGATCACCGCGACCGACTGAGGACGGAACACGGACTGCAGGTGGTAGGTACTCATGCGCCTACGGTACCCAAAAAAGGGGACGGAGGGGATTAAGTCGTTTGTGCACAAACGACTTAATCCCCTCCGTCCCCTTTTTGTTCTGCGTGCCGACCAAGGTCGGCACCTACCGGAGCACGGTGGTTCCGGCTTACAGCAGCGTGCCGTGCAGGATCATCGCGGCGATGCTGAAGTAGATCACCAGGCCGGTCACGTCCACCAGGGTGGCTACGAACGGGGCCGAGGCGCTGGCTGGATCGAAGCCGAGCCGCTTCAGGATGAAGGGCAGCATCGAGCCGGACAGCGAACCGAAGGTGACGATGCCGACCAGCGCCGCACCGATGGTGATCGCCAGCAGGATCCAGTGCTCGCCGTAGTCGTGCAGGCCGCCCAGCTGCCAGATCACGATACGCACGATGGCCAGGCAGCCAAGGATCGCGCCCAGCACCATGCCGGTCGGGATCTCGCGCAGGGCCACCTTCCACCAGTCGCGCAGGCGCAGTTCGCGCAGCGCCAGGCTGCGGATCAGCAGCGAGGTGGCCTGCGAGCCAGAGTTGCCGCCCGAGCTCATGATCAGCGGGATGAACAGGGTCAGCACCACCGCGCGTGCCAGTTCGTCTTCGTAGTGCTGCATCGCGCTGGCGGTCAGCATCTCGCCCAGGAACAGCACGCTCAGCCAGCCGGCGCGCTTGCGCAGCATCTCGAAGAAGCCGATCTGCATGTACGGCTTGTCCAGCGCTTCCATGCCGCCGAACTTGTGCGCGTCCTCGGTGGATTCCTCGATCAGCGCATCGAGCACGTCGTCCACGGTGACGATACCGAGCATCTGCTGCTGCGCGTCGACCACGGGGATCGCCAGCAGGTCGTGGCGGCGGATCAGCCGTGCCACTTCTTCCTGGTCCATCAGCGCATCCACCGTCACCGGCGGATTGACCTGGGCCACGTCCAGGATCGATTCCTCGGGCAGGCCGGTGATCAGCCGGCGCATGGTCACCACCTGCTGCAGCTGCTGGCTGGCCGGCTCCAGCACGTAGATCGCGTACACCGTCTCGCGGGTGCGCTCGACCTGGCGGATGTGCTGCAGGGTCTGCGCCACGGTCCAGCTGGCAGGCACCGCCACGTACTCGGTGGTCATCAGCGCACCGGCCGTGTTCGGCGGGTAGCTGAGCAGCTTCTGGATGGCCTGGCGGGCGTCGGTGCCCAGCAGTGGGATCAGCCGCGCGCGCTCTTCTTCGTCCAGCTCGTGGACGATGTCGGTGGCGCGGTCGTCGGCCATCAGGCCCAGCAGAGCCGCAGCCCGCGCCGGTGGCAGCGCGGCCACCAGCTCACCGCTGCGGTGCAGCTCCGGCGCTTCGAGCATTTTCACTGCACGCGGCAACGGCAGCGCAGCCAGCGTTTCCGCGGCGCGGGTCAGTTCCAGCGTGTTGAGGAATTCCACCGCGTCAGCGGTGTTGTAGTTCGCCAGCGGTGCGGCCAGTGCGGCGGCATCGGCCACCGGGCGCAGCAATTGCTTCTGGTTCATCGGTTTTGCCTTGTGGGGGTGCGACCTCGCGCAACGCCAACGCAGGCAAACCGTCCCGATGTCAGGCGGTGGCCATCGCTGGCGTCGAACGAGGTCGACTTCTACTGTCGCTGGACATGGGTTGGGGACTCCGGGATGCGTATGCCGACGGACGCGCCGCCAGCGGCGGGCAGTCTGGACCCGTGGGCCATGCAGGTCAACCCGGCCGCCCCGCGCCGAAGCCCGGCCGGTTGTTCTCGTGCGTACACAGACCGGCGCGCATAATGTCGTGGTGGCGCTCGCCACGCCCTTCCCCACCCGAACGGACGCGCAGCGGGCTCCCCCGATGACCAGGTATTCCCATGCATAGCGGTGGTCTGGAACTGGCCCTGGTGCTGCTGCTGGCGGCGGTCATCGCCGTGCCGGTGTTCAAGAAGTTCGGCTTCGGCGCGGTACTGGGCTACCTGGCGGCCGGCGTGGTGCTGGGCCCGGACGGACTGGGCTTCGTGCAGGACGCCGACCGCATCCTCGGCGCCGCCGAGATCGGCGTGGTGATGCTGCTGTTCGTGATCGGCCTGGAACTGTCGCCGGCGCGCCTGAAGGTGATGCGGCGCTCGGTGTTCGGTGCCGGTGCGGCGCAGGTGGCGCTGTCCGGGCTGGTGCTGGGCGGCCTGCTGCTGCTCGACCATTTCCAGTGGAAGAGCGCACTGGTGGTGGGCGTTGCACTGGCGCTGTCGTCCACCGCGGTCGGCCTGCAGCTGCTGTCCGAGCACAAGGCGATCAACAGCGACCATGGCCGGCTGGGCTTTGCCATCCTGCTGTTCCAGGACCTGATCGCGATCCCACTGTTGGCGGCCATCCCGCTGCTGGGCGGGGTGAAGAACGAGACCCTGCGCATCGAGGATGCGATGGTGGCGCTGGGCGCGCTGGCACTGGTGATCCTGTGCGGGCGACCGGTGCTGCGCAAGGTGTTCAGCATCATCGCGCGCACCCGCAGCCCGGAAGTGTTCACCGCCACCGCCCTGCTGGTGGTGCTCGGCACCGCCTGGTTCATGCAGGAAGCCGGCCTCAGCCCCAGCCTGGGCGCGTTCCTGGCCGGCGTGCTGCTGTCCGATTCGGAGTTCCGGCACGAACTGGAAGCGCAGATCGAGCCGTTCAAGGGCCTGCTGCTGGGCCTGTTCTTCATCGCGGTCGGCATGGGCATCGACCTCGACCGCATCGCGGCCGAGCCGTGGCTGATCGCGGCCGGCGTGGCGATCCTGCTGGTGGTCAAGTTCGGCCTGCTGTACGCAATCGGGCGTATCGCCAAACTCAGTTCACGGCAGTCGCTGCTGCTGGGCAGCGTGCTCTGGCTGGGCGGCGAATTCGCCTTCGTGGTGTTCAACGAAGCGCAGCGCGCGCACCTGCTGGGCAACGCCAACCACGACCGGCTGGTGGCGATCGTCGGCCTGTCGATGGCGATCACGCCGCTGCTGATGATCGCGCTGCTCAGGTTGCTCGGCCAGGAAAAGGCCGCACCGCGCCAGGCGGCCGAGGCCGACAAGGTGGCGCCGGACAACCGGCCCAAGGTGCTGATCGCCGGCATGGGACGCTTCGGCCAGGTAATTGCACGCCTGCTGACCGCGCAGAAGGTGCCGTTCGTCGCGCTGGAGGCGAACCCGGACACCGTGGCCGACCTGCGCCGCTTCGGCAACCAGCTGTACTACGGCGACCCGACCCGGCCGGAGATGCTGCGCGCTGCGGGCGGTGAACACATCGATGTGTTCGTGATCACCGTGGATGACCCGGAGACCAACCTGCGCGCGGTGCGCATGGTACGCCGGCTGTACCCGGACGCGAAGGTGCTGGCGCGTGCACGCAACCGCCAGCATGCGTGGCGCCTGATGGACATGTCGGCCGAGCCGTTCCGCGAAGTGTTCGGCACCAGCCTGGAGATGAGCGGGCGCGTGCTGACCGCGCTGGGCGTGGCACCGGACGTGGCCGAGCGCCATGTGCAGCGCTTCCGCGAGCATGACGAACAACTGCTGCGCGACCAGTACCTGGTGTACGACGACGAGGCCGCGGTGATCCAGACCTCGCGCGATGCACGCAACGACCTGATGCACCTGTTCGAGGCCGACGCGGAGAGCGACGGCGAGTAGGCGTGCCGACCAACGGTCGGCACCCACCCGCTGCGGATTCCGGCAGTAGATCCACGCCATGCGTGGATGGCGCGATATTGGGGTCAGAGCCCTTTCCGTTGGAAAGGGATCCGACCCCGGCCTCTCAGCCGTTGTCGCGCAGGAACCGCGCCATCGACGAAACACCTGGCACGCGCGGTTCGAACTCGCCAGCGACGTCGATGAAGCCGCGCATCACTGCGATCTCGCGCGGGCTGCGGTTGAGGCTGTCGCGCACTTCCGGATCGGCACCGGCGCGCAGCAGGCGCTGCACCAGCAGCGGCAATCCATGCAGCGCGGCCAGATGCAGCGGGCCGAAGCCGCGCGGATCGCGCACGTCCAGGCTGACGTCCTCATCCAGCAGGCGCTCTACCGCCGCCATCACCACCTGCTCGTCGCAGGCGGTACCCGGCTCGGCGCGTGCGCCCAGCAGCAGCAGCAGCGGCGTGACCGAACCGGCAGCGGCCTGGTCCGGTTCGGCACCGGCCAGCAGCAGGGTGTCGAGCAGGGCCAGCAGGCGCGAGCGGTCGCGCGCACTGAAGCCGTACAGGGCAGCGCAATGCAGCGGCCCCAGCTGCTGCGCGTCACCGGCATGCACGTCGGCACCCGCAGTGAGCAGGCGCGCGACGATGTCCGGCAGGCCCAGCGCCGAGGCCAGCATCAGCACGGTCACCCCACCCGGCAGGCGGTGTTCCAGCTTGGCGCCGGCATCGAGCAGGGCCGACACGATATCCACCTGGCGCATGCTGACCGCCGCCGACAGCGGCGTCGCACCACTGGCCGCGGCGTGCTGCGGATCGGCGCCACGCGCCAGCAGCAGGTCGGTCACCGCCAGATGGCCACCACCGGCCGCACGCAGCAGCGCGGTGCAGCCCTGTGCATCGACCGCGTCGACGGCGAACCCCAGATCGATCAGGCGGCGCACGGCGTCCACATCACCGGCCATCGCGGCGGCCGGCAGATCGGCCTCGCGCAGGGTACGGCGCGGCAACGGCCACACCCGCCAGTCCAGCCAGTCGGCCAGGTCACGGCGACCGATCGACAACGCTACGCCCAGCGGCGTCTGGCCGTCGGCGGCACGGGCTTCCGGCGAGGCACCGTGCTGCACCAGCAGCTTCAGTGCACCTTCGCGGGCCAGCGCGGTGGCCAGATGCAAGGCGGTCATGCCGTGGCTGTCGCGCGCTTCGCGATCGACGCCGGCCTTCAGCAGGGCCTGCTGCAGGCGGAGCCAGCCCAGGCGCACTGCCAGCGACAACGGCGGGTCACCCGCCGGCGAGGCGGCGAATGGATCGGCGCCACGCTCCAGCAGTTCCAGCGCCAGCTGCTCCAGGCCACGGGCGGCCTGGTCGTGCTGTGCACAGGCGGCAAGGAAGCGCGCCAGGCCGCCACGGCCCGCCGGCGACAGGCCACGCTGCAGCATCACCTGCAGCGCTGGCACCGCATCGATGCCGCGCGACAGCAGCGCGAACATCGGCGTGTCGGCGCAGGCGTCACGCACATAGGGATCGGCGCCGTGGCCCAGCAGCCAATCGACCGCGCGCGGCTCCAGTGCCAGCTCCGGATCGAGCAGCAGGCCGCCCAGTTCTTCCGGCTGGCACAACCTGGCCAGCGCGGTCATGCCTTCGGTGTTGCCGAAGCCCAGTGCTTCGCGCAGCAGGGTCAGCGGCGGACGGTCCGGCAGCAGGCCGCTGGCGCTGGCGGCTTCGCCGCGCTCGGCCAGGCCATCACTGACGGCGGCCGGCAACGGATAGGACGGGTCCAGCAGGGCGACGATCGCCCAGCGGCCGGCTTCAGCGGCGTAGTCCACCGCGCGGCGGCCGACCGGATCAGCCGCATCGGCGGCGATGCCCAGCTCGACCAGGCGCTTGATCAGCAGCGGCGAGACATCCTCGGCCATCGCTGCCAGCTGCACCGCATTGCGGCCTTCGCCGTCCACCGCGACCAGGTCCGGCTTGTGCGGCAGCAGGTGCTCGACCACGGCGGCACGACCGGCACGGGCCGCTTCCAGCCATGGCGTGCGCCCCAGTGCATCGCGCGCTTCCAGATTGGCACCCGCGCCGAGCAGCACGCCGATGATCTCCACGTGGCCGGCCAGGGCCGCCTCGTGCAACGCACTGCGGCGCTGGCGATCACGCGCATCGGCCCGTGCCTTGTGCTTGAGCAGCAGCTGCACGCCAGCCGGATCGTCGTCCTCGGTGGCGGCAGCGGCCAGCAGCACTGGGGTGCCTTCGGCCGGTTCGCTGCGTGCACCGCGTTCGAGCAGGAAGCGGGCCAGGCGCCAGTTGCCGACCTGGCAGGCCACCGCCAGCGGCGACCAGCCCTCGCGGTTCAGCGCATCGACTTCAGCGGCGGCATCGCGCAGCAGCGCGGCCACGCCCGGGTCGGAACTGCGTGCGGCATGGTGCAGCGGGGTGTTGCCATCACTGTCGGTGGCGCGCGAATCGGCGCCGTTGGCGAGCAGGGTCATCACCGCTTCGGGGCGGCCATGCCAGCTGTCGCGGGTCGCGGCCAGCAGCGGGGTCATGCCCCGGTGCGGCGCATTCACATCGACGCCGCGGGCAATCAGTTCGCGCAGCAGGCGCAGGTCCGGCAGCACCGCGGCCAGCACCGCCAGGCTGCGCTGGTCACGCCAGTTCGGGTCCGGCAGCGCATACGGATCGGCACCGGCCTGCAGCAGCTGCAGGCCCCGGTCGATGCGGCCCTGGCGCGCGGCTTCATACAGCGCCGGTGTCAGTTCCTGCGGCGCCATCGCCTCCAGCGGCGCGGTTTCGGCCGCAGCGGGGAACATCGGTTCCTGTTCGCTGCTGGCCGCTGCGAACGGGCTGGGACGCAGCGACACCAGCGGCGCGGGCGCCACCCGCTGCAGCAGCAGGTGCAACACCGGCGACAGCAGCACGACCGCCAGTGCGGCGGGCCAGCGTGCACTTTCCGGCAACAGGCCCGGCCAGGCCGGCAGCACCACCAGTGCGGCCAGTGCGATCACCAACGCAGCCACGCCGAGGCCACGCCAGGCGGTCAGGTCGCGCCCGGCCAGCGCCTGCCAGTGCTGGGCAAGGCTGCCATCGAGGCGCTCGACATCGTTCCACAACGGCCAGGTGCGCCAGGCCGCCAGCAGGCCGGCGCTGACCAGCACGCTCAGGCCCAGCACTGCCGCCAGGCTGCCGCTGTCACGCAGTGCCGCCAGCGGCCAGGCCAGCAGCAGCGCCAGCAACAGCGGCGCGGCCGCCCACAATGCCAGCAGCGCGGGCAGGTCCTGGCGTGCGACCACCTTCAGCGGCAGCAGCGCACGGCTGCGACGCCACCACGACACACCCAGCGCAAACGCCGGCTGCGCCAGTGCGGCAAGGATGGCACCCGGCACACCGCCCACGGCGGCGCCCAGCGCCAGCACGGCACCCACGGCGAAGGCGATCGACAGGGCGCGCGGTCGGGAGGTGTCAGTCATAGTGTCGCGGCATCAGGCTGGCCACCGACGGCGGCACCTGCAGGTAGAACCCGCGTTCGCTCATTTCGCTGCGGACCTTTTCGGGATCGGCCTGGGCCAGGCGGCGCTGGGCATCCAGGGCAACCTCCAGGACGAAGGCAAGCGTACCCAGCGAGGTGAGCAGCGGCGCAGGCAGCGCGCTGAAATCATCGCGTCGGGGAACGTAGACGTAGGTGTCCGGCTTGAGTTGGCTTTTATAGACGTAGGCGTGCATGTCCGCGGGACGATAACCCGGGAAGAGCCATGATTGTGTCGGAAAGCCGACACCGGGGAAAGCCGTCAGCCGACGATGGCGGCGCGATCGGCGGCGTTTCCCCTGCGGGGTTCAGCAATGTGGCGGCGACGTTCAGCCAACGCCGCCGCCACACGGGCGCTTACTTGACCTTGGCGTAGGTGCCCTTCAGCGCGACACCGGCGAGGATGGTGCCGGCGTAGCACTCGTAATTGGTGCTGCTCTTGAACTCGTTCTTCTTGTAGTAGCTGACGATGTCGACCACGGCGTTGGCGCCGCGCGACCTGGCGCCGTCCTGCAGCGCGCGCAGCGCCGACAGCGCAACCCAGCGGCAGGCCTCGGCGTCGCTCTTGTTGGCGGCGTTGGTCTTCTTGTTGGTCACGTCTTCGCCCAGGCGCTGCTGCACGCTCACCGGCTGTCCGGCCAGATAAAAGCGCACGCTGCCGTCGATGCCGGCGTCCTTGGCAGCCTGCGAGCTGATCAGCTCCTGCAGGGACTGCTCGACGCGGGTATCGCGGGCGGAGGCGGTGGAGGTCAGGGCCAGCAGCGCGGTGGCCGTGGCGATCATCAGGGTGCGGCGCATCGGAACATCTCCTTGTCGAGGGTGCGGGTGGATAGCGGAAACGGTGCGGTGGGGCGGTGGATCACTCGCTCCAGCGGCGGAACACCAGCGAGGTGTTGATGCCGCCGAAGGCGAAGTTGTTGCTCATCACGTACTCGGCCTGCAGTTCGCGGCCCTGTCCGGTGATGAAGTCGAGCTGGCCGCAGCGCGGATCGACCTCGGCCAGGTTCAGGGTCGGCGCGAACCAGCCGGCGCGCATCATCTGGATGCTCAGCCAGGCCTCGAACGCACCACAGGCACCCAGCATGTGGCCGACGTAGCTCTTCAGCGAGCTGATCGGCACGCGGTTGCCGAACACCTGCGCGGTCGCCTGGGTCTCGGCGATGTCACCGTGGTCGGTAGCGGTGCCGTGGGCGTTGACGTAGTCGATCTGCGCCGCGTCCAGGCCGGCATCCTCCAGCGCCAGGCGCATCGCCTGGGCCATGGTGTCGGCGCTGGGCTGGGTGACGTGCTGGCCATCGCTGTTGGTGCCGTAGCCGACCACCTCGGCCAGGATGGTGGCGCCACGCGCCTGCGCGTGCTCCAGGTCCTCCAGGATCAGCGTGCAGGCGCCCTCGCCCAGCACCAGGCCATCACGGCCGGCGTCGAACGGGCGCGGGGTGGTCTGCGGCGCATCGTTGCGCACGCTGGTGGCGAACAGGGTGTCGAACACCGCCGCGGCGGTGGCATCGAGCTGCTCGGCACCGCCGGCCACCATCACCGTCTGCTTGCCGCTGCGGATGGCCTCATAGGCCGCGCCCACGCCCTGGCTGCCCGACGTGCAGGCGCTGGAGGTGGTGTAGACGCGCCCGGACAGGCCGAAGAACACGCCGATGTTGACCGGCGCGGTGTGGCTCATCATCTTCAGGTAGGTGGTGGCACTGATGCCTTCGGTGGTGAACTCGTTGAGCATGCGCCCGAATTCACCCGTGGCCTCGTGGCTGCCCGAGGACGAGCCGTAGGCCACGCCGGTACGGCCACTGCGCAGCACCGGGTGCTCGTGCAGGCCAGCTTCGCGCAGCGCCACTTCGGTGGCGCGCACCGACATGATCGCGACCTTGCCCATCGAGCGGGTGGTCTTGCGGTTGTAGTTCGGCGGCAGCTCGAAATCCTGCGCCGGCGCGGCCAGCTTGGTGTTCAGCCCGGCATAGACATCCCACTCGGGCATCGCGCGCACCGCATTGCGGCAGCTGCGCAGGTGCGCCTCGATGGTCGGCCAGTCGTGGCCGAGCGGGCTGATGGCGGCGGCACCGGTGACCACCACGCGACGATCGGCGGCCATCAGAGCATGCCCCCGTTCACCGAAATCACCTGGCGGGTGATGTAGCCGGCCGGTTCGGACAGCAGGAACGCCACCGTCGCCGCCACTTCGTCGGGACGACCGACGCGGCCGGCAGGAATCAGCTTGAGCGCGTGTTCAACCACTTCGTCGTTGAGCATTTCGGTCTCGATCAGGCCCGGGGCCACGCAGTTCACGGTGATCTGGCGGCTGGCCAGTTCCAGCGCCAGCGCCTTGGTGGCACCGATGATGCCGGCCTTGGCGGCGCTGTAGTTGACCTGCCCGCGGTTGCCGGCCAGCCCGGACACCGACGACAGGGTGACGATGCGGCCCGGCTTGCGCCGCCGCACCATCGGCATGATCAGCGGATGCAGCACGTTGTAGAAGCCATCCAGGTTGGTGTGGATGACCTGGTCCCAATCCTCCGCCGACAGCGCCGGGAAGGCGCCATCGCGGGCGATGCCGGCGTTGCAGACCACGCCGTAGTACGCGCCATGCGCGTCAACATCGGCCTCCAGCGCGGCGCGTGCGGCCTCGCGGTCGGCCACGTCGAACATCAGCACGCGGGCCTGCTGGCCCAGTGCCTGGATCTCGGCCACCACCGCCTGCGCCTCTTCCACGCGGCTGCGGCAATGCACCACCACGTCGAAGCCGTCGCGCGCGATGCGCAGCGCGATGGCCCGGCCGATGCCCCGGCTGGCGCCGGTCACCAGCACGCTTCGATTCCCTGTCATGCCTGTCCACTCTCCAGATAGGCCATCGCGTCGGCCGGTTCGAACACCGACACGTTGGCTGTCGCCCATTCTTCCTCGCCTGCCAGGATGCGGCAGGCGAACATCCCCAATCCATTGTCACCCAACAGCTCGCAGCGCGCCTGTACGCGCAGCCGCGAACCGCTGGGGAAGCTGCTGCGCAGGCTGCTGTAGCGGCGGCTGCCGAGCAGGAAGCCCAGCTGCGGCGGCCTGCCGGCGGCGCGTGCGCGGCAGCCGGCCCAGGCCGCGATGGCCTGTGCCATGTATTCGATGCCGACCCAGGCCGGCACCTGGCCATCCTCGACGAACAGGCCGGCCCCGGGCACCACCAGTTCGGCCTCGATGGCGTCCTGGTCCCACTGCGTGATGCGCTCCAGCAGGCACATGTCCTGGCGGTGCGGCACCACGTCCTCGATCGCGTACAGCGTGTTCATCGACGCTCCAGCGCCAGCACGGCATTGCTGCCGCCGAAGGCGAACGAATTGCTCAGCACCCGTCGCGGCGGCTGCGCCAGGCGGGTGGCCGGGGCCACCAGCGGCAGCACCGGCAACGCGGGATCGGCCACGCCGTCCCACCAGTGCGGCGGCAGCTGCTGCTGCGGGTTCTCGGCCAGCAGGATCCAGCACAGCGCCGCCTCGATCGCACCCGAGGCGCCCAGCGTATGGCCGGTCAACGGCTTGGTTGAACTGGCCGGCACGCCGTTGCCCAGCACCTGCGAGACCGCCAGGCTTTCCATCGCATCGTTGTGGCCGGTAGCAGTGCCATGCAGGTTCACGTAGTCCACTTCGTCGGCGGCCCATCCGGCACGCAGCAACGCCTGCTGCAGGGCATCGATGGCGCCCAGCCCCTGCGGGTCCGGGGCGGACATGTGGTGCGCGTCGGCCGATTCGCCCCACCCGGCCAGGCACACCGGACCGGGTTCGCGGGTGAGCAGGAACAACGCGGCACCCTCGCCGATGTTGATGCCGGCGCGATGCTGCGAGAACGGATTGCAGCGCAGCGCCGATACCGATTCCAGCGCGCTGAAGCCGGCCACGGTGAAGCGGCACAGCGAATCGGCGCCACCGGCGATCACCGCATCGACGATGCCGGCGCGCAGCATGCGCGCGGCCGACATCAGCGCCTTGGCGCTGGACGAGCAGGCGGTGGACAGCGTCCATGCCGGCCCCTGCGCGCCACTGCGCTGGCGCACGAACTGCGCGGCAGTGCCCATTTCCTGCTGGGCGTAGTCGAAGCCCTGCGGCCACTGGCCCTGTTCGGCGTGGCTGCGCAGGGCCTGCTCGGATTCACCGATGCCCGAGGTGCTGGTCCCCAGCACCACCGCCACGCGCTCGGCGCCATGGCGGGCGATCGCGGCGGCCACGGCCGGTGCGATCTGCGCCAGTGCCACGTCCAGCAGCGCGTTGTTGCGCCCGCGCAGGGCCACCGGCAGGTCATCCAGCGTTGGCAGTGGCGTGCGTACTTCTCCCAGCGCCAGGGTGCGTCCCGGCAACAGGCTGTCGTTGTCAGTGAGACCGCCCGGCGCGTCGGCGAACATGGCCGACGTCACAGCGGCGCGGCCATCACCAAGCGCACAGACCACGCCCAGGTCGTTCAGGTAGATCGGTGCGCTCATCGGTCCGGCCCGGCCATGTCGATCGATTCGATGCGCAGGGCGTAGCCTTCGGCGCGGTTGTCCAGCTGCACGCTGCCATCGTCCAGGCGCTGCAGCTGCAGCCACACCGTGCCGTCGCGCGACAGGCTGCGCTGGTGACCGTCATCGCTGACCTGCCAACCGGCCGGCAACGCAGCGGCAATGGCCGCGGTCGGCCACAGCGCGAACTGCAGGTCATCCAGCACGCGCTCGGCGCGCACCTGCGGCGGCAGCCACGGCGCGCGCTGCTGGGTCAGCTGCTGGCCGTCCCATTGCAGGCGCACGCCGGTCTGGCCCATCGCCTGCACCGCCAGCTGCACCTGCTGCGCATCGGCTTCCAGCAGAGCATCCAGGTCGCGCACATGCGTGCCGAAGCGGAAATGCAGCTGCTGCTGCAGTGCCAGCGGCGCCGGCAGGCTGGCCGGCGACAGGCGCAGCGGCGGCAGTTCCACCTGCGGCTTCGGCATGCGGCCGGCACAGGCGGCCAGCAGCAGGCACAGCAACAGCGCTGCAGTACGGGCGATCACGCGCTGCACAGCTGCTCCAGCACGCGCATGCGGCGGCCGCTTTCATCGGCCACGTACGGGTTGTTGGTGTCCCAGGCGTAGCCGGCCAGGATGGAGCTGATCATGTCGCGCACTTCAGGCTGCTGCTGCGGGTGGTAGATGATCTTCTGGAAACCGCCTTCGTACCAGCTTTCGACGAAGCGGCGGAAGGTCTTCACGCCGGCGCGCAGCGGGATCGAGAACTCGGTTTCCCAGTCGACGGTTTCGCCGGCATAGCGGCGCGCCAGGCACTCGCTCGCCAGCTGCGCGGACTTGAAGGCGATGGTGACGCCGGAGGAGAACACCGGGTCGAGGAACTCGCCGGCATTGCCCAGCAGGGCGTAGCCCGGGCCCCACAGCGAACTGACATTGGCTGAGTAACCGGTGATCCGGCGCACCGGCAGCACCGCCCATTCGGCGTTGACCAGCAGGCGGGTCAGGTTGGGGTCCTCGCCGACGATGGCCTGCAGCTTCTGCAGGTCGTCGCCCTCGTAGCGTTCGAAGAACGACGGCTCGGCGACCACGCCCAGCGAGCAGCAGCCGTTGGAGAACGGGATCGTCCAGTACCAGACGTCGATGTGCTCGGGATGGGTGGTGATCAGGATCTTGTTGCGGTCGAAGTCCGCCTCCGCCGGAATGTTGTCGCGCACGTGGCAGAAGATGGCCCCGCGCACCGGGAAGTTGGACGGCGATTCCAGCTGCAGCAGGCGCGGCAGCAAGCGCGCGAAACCGGATGCATCGAGGATGAAATCGGCCTCGATGCGGTACTCGCTGCCGTCCGGGCGGCGCACGGTCACCGCCGGCTGCTCGCCCGCTTCGACCGACAGCACTTCATCACCGAAGCGCAGCGTGGTGCCCATGCGTTCGGCGCCGCGCGCCAGCACATTGTCGAAGTCGGCGCGCTGCACCTGGTAGGTCGTGCCCCAACCCGGCGAGAACTTCTTCCTGAAGTCGAACGCGGTGCGCGCCTCGCCATGCACGAAGGCCGCGCCGTTCTTGTGCTGGAAGCCCGCTTCGACCACGTCCTGCAACAGGCCGGCAGCCTCGATGTACTCCATGCTCTGCGGCAGCAGGCTTTCACCGATGGAGAAACGCGGGAACTGCTGGCGCTCCAGCATCAGCACCTGGCGGCCCTGCTGGCGCAGCATCGCCGCAGCCACGGAGCCGGCCGGGCCGGCACCGATGATCAGGATTTCAGTACGTTCGACAGCATCCACAGCAGTATTCATCGGTGCGTCCTTGTTGCTCGATCAAGTGGAAAGAAGGAAGTCGGAAAACAGGCTCAGGCCGGCGGCAGATCGTGCGGCGGCGGCCGGAACAGCGGCGAGATCAGCCAGACCAGGCCGATGCCGAACAGCAGGGTCAGGCCGAACGCGCGCAGCGCCGGGGTCTGCGACAGTCCCAGCAGGCCGAACGACAACCAGGTGCTGGCCGCGCCCACGCACACCGCCAGCCAGGCACTGGCATCGCCGCGGTGCTCGATCAGGAAGATGCCGTAGTCGATGCCCATGCCCAGCAGCAGCATCAGTGCCAGCACGTTGAACAGCTGCAGTGGCTGGCCGAACAGGCCCAGCAGGCCCAGGGTCAGCGCACCGGCAATCAGCGTCGGCGCGAACACGCGCCAGGCCTGGCGGCGGTAGCGCAGCCACAGCGCGCCGAACACCAGCACGATGCCGACCAGCAGCAACCCACCCATCAGCTTGCGGTAGTGGCCCAGCAGCTGCGAGAAGTCGGCGGTGCGGTCCACCCAGCGCACACCCGGCAGGCCTTCGGCCGCCCCGCGCAGGGTGGCCAGCGCATCAGCGCGCGACAGGTCATCGACCATCACCACGCTGATCATCTGCCCGCCTACCTCGCCCACCCACAGGTGGCGGAACGGCTGCGAGGCCGGGGAGGCCAGGAACGCCTCCGCGGTCAGCGGCGTAGCGGCGAAGTCCGGGCGCGGCAGCGGTTCGCCGACCGCATCGGATACCGCATCCAGCACGCCCGGTTCCACCTTCGCGGTCAGCGCGGCATCGGCCTGCTGGCGTGCCGGCGACGGCAGCCAGTCGCTGATCGCGCGGTAGCCACCAATGCGCTGGTCGTGGGCGAGCGCACGCAGGCGTTCGGTCAGCGCTTCTTCGCGCTGCAGCAGCTGGGCAGCGTCACTGCCCTGCACCAGGTAGAACTGCGCCGGGCTGGGCATGCCCAGCAGCTGGCTCAGGCGGATCTGCTGCGCCATCAACGCCGGCGGCGAGGACTGCAGGCTGCGCAGGTCGTCGTTGCTGTGCAGGCGGGCGATGCCGATGGCGGAGAACGCCAGGGCAATCAGCACGAACACCGTCACCGGGCGACGGCCATGCAGACGCGGGAAGCGTTCCAGCGTGTTGCCCAGCCACTGCGAGAAACGGGTCTGGCGGATCTCACCGCCATCCAGCCACGGGAACCAGAAGATCACCGTGAGGAAAGCAGCGGCCAGGCCGACCACCGAGAACAATGCCATCTGGCGCAGGCCCGGGAACGGGGCCAGGCCCAGGGCCAGGTAGGCCAGTGCGCTGGTCAGCAACGCCAGCCACAGGCCCGGCAACAGGTGCCGCAGCAGCTTCCAGCGGCGATCGGCCGGCTCGGCCTGGCGCGAGGCGAACCAGTGGATGCCGTAATCCTCGGCCACGCCCACCAGCGATGCACCGAACACCAGGGTGAGCACGTGCACCTTGCCGAACACCAGCACGGTCACCGCCAGCGCCACGCCGCAGCCGATCAGCAACGACGCGGCGACCAGCAGGATCGGCCGCAGCGAACGGAACGCCAGCCACACCAGCAGCAGCACCGCAGCCAGCGAACCCCAGCCGATGGTGTTGATCTCCTGGTTGGCCTGCACCGCGGCCGCTTCGGCATGCAGCGGCACGCCGGCATGCAGGATTTCCAGCTCGGGCGCCGCCGCCCTGGCGGCCTGCCCGGCACGTTCCAGCAGGCCATCGAGATGGCGCTCACCATCGAGCTGGAACGCCGAACCCGGCGTATCGAACTGCAGCGCGGCCCAATGCTTGCCCTCGGCTTCGAGCAGGCCGTCATCGCCCAGCCGCAACCCCGAACCCTGCGCCTGCTGCTGCCACCACTGCGGCCACAGCGACAACGGGTCTTGCCGCCAGTCGGTCAGGCGCGGCGCGCCCATCGGGCCGTACAGCGCGGCCAATGCCTGCTCGGCCAATGCGCCCGGTTCGCTGCCCTGCAGCTGCTCGCGCTGGGCCGGCGTCAGCAGGCGGTCGCGGTACGGCGCGTAGAACGCGCGCGCGTCATCGAACCAGCCTTCGATCGAACCACTGGGCACCAGCAAGGCGTGGTCGGTGTCCTTGGCCATGGCCGCAGCAAAGGCCGCCTGCGCGCGCTTGGCGGCGGCGCCGTCCTTGCTGCCCAGCAGCACCACCACCTGCCGCGAGCTGCCGTCGGCGATGCGCCGGGTGACGTCGCTCAGCAGGCGATCATGCGCATCCTGCGGCAGCAGGGCAAGGATGTCGGTGTCGATCCGCGATTGCTGGCTCCACAGGTGCCACTGCTGCGCGCCCAGTGCCAGCAGCACCAGCAGCCAGGCGATGCCCAGCCAGTGCCACCAGCGCCGCAACCGGTCCGGCGCGTTCGATGCTGCACCCTCACTCAAAGCGGCGCGCCTCGTCGGCGTTGAGCGTGGCCGGTGCCTCGCTCATCGCGCTGAACTGGATCTGGGTGCGGTCCTTGTTGGCCTCGATGATCTCGACCTGGCGCACGTAGCGGTCACCCCGCAGGGTCAGCGACTGGAAGGCCTTGGCCAGCATCGCCGACTTCGGCGTCAGCCGCAGCCGCCAGCCCTGCCCTTCACGGCTGGCCGCCACGTTGAACTGGCTGGACAGCGCCTGCACGTCGCCACTCATCAGCGCGAACATGATCGCGTTCACCGAACGCATCGCCGGCTGCTGCCGTGCATCCAGCTCGACACGGGTGCTGCCATCGCGCTGGCGGCTGAGGATGCGGTCGGCGGTGACCACCACTTCGGAGGGGAACGGCTTGAGCGTGGTCCAGATCACGCCGTGCTGGCGCGCGACCACGAACTGGCCCTGCGAGCGCAGCGGGTTCTTGAAGCCGCTGACCTGCTTTTCCTGGCTGAACTGGCCGCGCAGCACGTCCGGCCGCGCCACCGCCTGGGTGATCGCATCGATGGCGGGGTCGGCCGCCTGCACCTGCGGTGCGGCAACGAGCATCAGCGCGCACAGCAGCACGCTCGGAAGACGGGCAAGCATGTTCACGGCGCAGGCACTCCCAGGCGTTCCCACAGTACCGGCGGGCACTGGTACAGCATTTCCTTGCTGGCCGCGTCCACCGCGACCTGGATGGTCATCGCGCGGGTCAGCACCTGGCCGCTCTGCGCATCGACGATTTCGTACTCGATCTTCAGCCGGTTCTCCCATTCCACGATGCGCGCGATCACGCGCAGCGCCTGGTTGAACAGCAGCGGGCGCACGTACTTCACCCGGGCATCGACCACCGGCCACAGGTAGCCCGATTCGAGCATCTGCGGGTAGTCGTAGTCGTAGCGCCCGAGCAGCGCGCAGCGCGCGATCTCGAAGTACTTGAAGTAGTTGCCATGCCAGACCACGTTCATCGGATCGCAGTCATGGAAGGCGGGGGTCAGCGCAATCTCGCCGACCCGTTCGATGGCCTCATTCACCGGCATACAGCTCCCAACGTTGCGCGCGGATCTCCACCAGCAATTCCCGCAGTTCGCGATCCAGCGCGCGGTCTTCTTCAACCAGGGCGATGCGCTGCCCCAGGTCGGCGTACATGTCGGCCAGACTGCCATGCAGCTGCGCGTTCAGGCCAACCCGTTCGCGCAGGGCCAGGCCCTGGCGGGCAGCGATCAGCATCGCGGCCACCACCTGTTCAGTCAGCTCGATCACGCGCAGGCAGTCGCGCGCGGCGATGGTGCCCATGCTGACCTTGTCCTGGTTGTGGCACTCGGTGGAACGCGAGAACACGCTGGCCGGCATGGTCTGCTTCAGCGCTTCGGCGGTCCAGGCAGACACACTGATCTGCAGCGCCTTCAGGCCATGGTTGATGGCCGCGCGCGGGCCGGTGGCCGCCGACAGGTTGGCCGGCAGGCCATGGTTGTAGCGGGCATCGACCACCAGCGCCAGCTGCCGGTCAAGCAGGTCGGCAACGTTGGCCACGGTGTTCTTCAGGGTGTCCATCGCCAGCGCGATGTGGCCACCGTAGAAGTGGCCGCCATGCAGGATGCGCTCGCCGTCGGCATCGATCAGCGGGTTGTCGTTGGCGCTGTTCAGTTCGGTTTCGATCAGCTGGCGCAGGAACGGCAGGCTGTCCTCCAGCACGCCGATCACATGCGGCGCGCAGCGCAGCGAATAGCGGTCCTGCAGGCGCTGTTCATTGCGCGGCGGACGCTCGCTGTGCAGGTCGCTGCGCAGGCGCGCGGCGATGCGGCCCTGGCCCGGGTGCGGCTTGGCCGCGAACAGAGTTTCGTCGAAGTGGTGCGCGTTGCCGTCGCTGGCCAGCACGTTGAACGCGGTCAGGCGCGTGGCCATGCGCGCCAGGTAATCGGCGCGCTGCCAGGCCAGGCAGGCCAGGCCGGTCATCACCGCGGTGCCGTTCATGATCGCCAGGCCTTCCTTCGGCCGCAGCTTCAGCGGGGTCATGCCGATCTTCGCCAGCACCTCCGCCGCCGGCTGCACGCGACCGTCGTGCAGCACCTCGCGCTCGCCGCACAGCACCGCCGCCACGTACGACAGCGGCGTCAGGTCACCACTGGCACCGACCGAGCCTTCGGCCGGAATCATCGGCAGCACGTCGTGCTGCAGCAGCGTGGCCAGGCCCTCCAGCAGCGGCACGCTGACACCGGACATGCCGCACACCAGCGACGCCAGGCGCGCGGCCAGCACCGCGCGGGTCTCGACCGGGTCCAGGTAACGGCCCAGGCCGCAGCCGTGGTAGGTGTACAGGTGGTGCGGCAGTTCCGCCACCAGCGCCGGCGGGATGTTCACCGTGCACGAGTCGCCGTAGCCGGTGGTCACACCGTAGATCACGCCGTCCTCGCGCAGCAGGCGGTCGAGGAAGTCGGCACCGCGCTGGATGTGTGCGCGGAACGCCGGCGCGTCGCTCAGTGCGGCCTCGCACTGGCGCTGGGCCAGGGCAACCACGTCTTCAATGGTCAACGGTGCATCGCCAAAGCGGCACACGGGTACGGCGTCAGTCGTCATGCGGAGCCTGATCCCAGAAGGGGAAGAAATTGAACCAGTCCAACGGGGACTGGATGACCTGGAGTTCCAGCCAACGCGCGAAGCGCTGAGCCTGTTCGGCCAGCGCGGCGTCGCGCGAGCCACGCGGCAGCACGATGCGTTCGGCAAACTGTTCGAATGCCACGCGGTAGCCCTCGCCCTGGTGCAGGCAGGCCATGGTGTAGACCGGGCAACCGAGCGCGGCGGCGAGCACATAGGCGCCGATCGGGAACGGGGCGCGGTGGCCAAGGAAATCGGCGGTGACGCTGCGGCCGCCCTGCACCGGTGTACGGTCGCCGACGATGGCGACGAAGCCACCCGCCGCCACGCGCTCGGCCAGCATCACCGCGGTGGCCGGCCCCATTTCGGTCACCTGCACCAGCTCCACCGCCGCCAGCGGGTCCAGCCGCTGCAGCAGGCGGTTGAAGCGCTGCGCGTGCGCGGTATGCACCAGCACGGTGATGCGGAAGCCCGGCACCTGTTCGGCCAGTACCTGGCACAGCTCCAGGCAGCCGATGTGCGCAGTGAGGATCAGCCCGCCTTCGCGGCGCGCGATCTTCTCCAGCACCAGGTCGCGATGCAGGTGGATGCGTTCGGCCGGATAGCGCCCGCCCAGGCCGAGGATCTTGTCCAGCATCGTGTCGGCGAAGGCGAAGAAGTGGCGCAGGCTGTCACGCCGGGTCGGCGTGCGGCCGAGCACGCCGCTGTATGCCTGCAGCCGCTGCAGGTACTGCATCGAGGCCTGGCGGCCGACGCGGTTGCCCAGCCAATGGCAGGCCACCACCGGCCACACGCACAGGCGGAACGGCCAGCGCCCGAACCAGCGGTGCACCCAGCACAGGAACAGCACGCCGGCCACCGACGTCGATTCGCCGATGTCGGCCCAGTGCGGGGCACCCTGCGCGGCCGCCATCTCAGCGCTGCCCCCGCAGGCGGCGCCACAACAGGCGCGGTGCGCGCCAGAGCATGCCGAAGAACAGGCGGGTATGCATGCGGCTGATGCGCACGTTGTCGCGCCACACATCGAAGTGCGACACGCCATCGGATGGATAGGTCACGCGCGTGGCCAGGTGCTCGACCGGCAGCTGCCGCCAGTACAGGCGCACCATCACTTCGGTATCGAAATCCATGCGCCGGCCGATGGTTTCCTCGCCGATCAGGCGCAGTACCGGCGGCAGCGGATACACGCGGAAGCCGCACATGGTGTCGCGCAGGTGCAGCGACAGCGTGTTGATCCAGACCCAGATGTGGGTGGCGTAGCGGCCGTACAAACGCGCCTTCGGCACGCTGGCGTCGTAGGCCGGGATACCGCAGATCACCGCATCCGGATGCACGCGCGCCGCTTCGATGAAGCGTGGCAGATCGCGGGTGTCGTGCTGGCCATCGGCATCGATCTGCAGCACGTGGCTGTAACCACGCGCGGCCGCCTCGGCGAAACCGGCCAGCATCGCCCCGCCCTTGCCCTGGTTGATATCCAGGCGCAGCAGGTCGACGCCCTGGCGCTGTGCCAGCGAACGCAGCACCGCCGCGCAGGAGACCCGCGAACCATCGTCGACCAGCAGGCACGGCAGGCCGGCGGCCTGCACGCCGTCGACCACCGCCGCGATGGCATGCTCGTGGTCGTAGACGGGAATCACCACCAGTGGCGCGAACGCGGCACCGGCAACGGCCGGGTCAGTCCGCATCAGCGAAAACCACCTTGCCGCTGGCATGCACGCCATGGCTGGAGGTGTAGCGGAAAGCCAGCACGTTGCGTGCGGCATCCCAGTCCAGCTGCAGGGTCAGCTCATCGCCCGGGCGGGCCACGTGCTGGAACTTCACTGCGTCCATGCGCAGGAACGCTGCCGGCATCGCAAACGCCTGGCGGCCGAATCGCACCGCCCAGTCCAGCTGCGCCACGCCGGGCAGGATCGCCGCCTGCGGGAAGTGGCCCTGGAACGGCCGCAGCGCCGGGTCCAGGGTCATGCGCAGCGTGGCGCTCGCAGCATCGCGGCGGTCCCAGACCGGCACCGGCATCAGCGGTTGGAACAGCGCCGCCAGGGCGGCCTGGGTCACCTTGCCCTGCGCGTTGATCGGCAACGCCTGCACCAGGCGCCAACGACGCGGGCGGGTCACGGCGTCATGCGCATGCGCCAGGCGGGCGCCGAGGCGCTGGCCCAGCGCACGACGCGCGGCGTCGCCCGCGTCCAGCAGCGCCGGATCGGCCGGCACCACCACGGCGGCCAGCTGCTCGCGCTGCCCGGGCAGCACCAGCACGCGCGCGTCATCCACTTCGGCGTCTTCGCGCAGCGCGCGTTCCAGCGCGTCCAGCGACACGCGGCGTTCTTCGATCTTGACGATGCGGTCGGCGCGGCCCAGCAGGCGGAAGCGGCCATCGGCCAGGGCTTCAACGCGGTCCTGGGTACGCCACCAGTCGGCGGTTTCCAGATGCGCCGAGGCCACCGCCAGGCAGCCATCGTCGATCCGCCACTGCACGCCCGGCAACGGCTGCCACGGTGGCAGGTCGGTGTCCCAGCGGCGCCAGGCGATGCCGCCGGTTTCGCTGCTGCCGTAGACCTCGGTCGGGGCCACGCCCAGCCACTGCCGCACCTGCCGCGCCGCGTCTTCCGGCAGCGGGCCACCGGAGGAGAACACCGCGCGCAGGCGGCCATGCAGGCTGGCCCAGTCGAGCTGCCCGGGCAGGCGCTTGAGGTGGGCCGGCGTCGCCACCAGCACTGTATCGGTACCGGCCAGCGCCCCCACCAGGTCTTCGTGGAAGAACCGGCGCGGATGGATCAGGCGACCGGCGGCCAGCGGCCACAGCACGCGGAACAGCAGCCCGTAGATGTGCTGGTGGGACACCGTGCCATGAACCTGCACACCCTCCATCTGCACACCGAATGCGGCCTGCAGCGCCTCCACCTCGCGCGCCAGCTGGTCCAGGCGCTTGCTGATCGCACTGGGCTCGCCGGTGCTGCCGGAGGTGAACACGCACAGTTCGCAGGCGCGCTCGTCCAGCGCCTGCAGTTCATCGCCCATCGCGGCGTCCTGTGCCACCAGCGGGCGGTAATCGGCGGACACGTCGCCTGCGAAGCCGCTCACCTGCGGCTGCAGCGCCTGCAGCGTGGCCGGCAGGTTGTCGGCGGCCAGGAACACCCGCTTGCCGGCATGCCAGGCACCGAACAGCGCCGCGGCGAAGGCCACGGCATCATCGAAGTACAGGGCCCAGTCGCGGCCTTCGGCCGCCGCAAAGGCGGCGCGCCAGGCCAGTACGCGCTGGCGGAAGCCGGCGTGGTCGATCACCTCGCCGTCGCAGAGGCCGACGCCGCGCTGTGGCCGTGCCTCCAGCAGCAGCCGGTCCAGGGCAATCCACTCAGCCATGCGCGTGCGCCGCCTTCACCCGCCGCCGCACCAGCCACTCACCTGCGAACAACACGCCCATCATCACGTACGCCAACAATCCGTTGTAGAGCATCCAGACCCGGTCCGACGCGTACAGCGCGGTCAGCAGGGCCAGGCTGCCGTTGAGAACGAAAAAGCCGCACCACACCTGGGTGACGCGGCGGGTATAGGCCAGCGCGAACGGGGGCAGGTCCGGCTCCTGCAGCCGTGCCAGGCGCTCCACCAGCGGCGGCCCGAAGCGCAGGCTGGTGCCGAACACCGCCAGCATCACCACGTTGACCAGCGCCGGGTACAGCTTCAGCGGCAGGGCCTGGTTCAGCACGGTAGCCAGCACCGCCAGCAGGCCGGTACCGGCGGCGGCGGCCCACCACAGCGGCTGGCGCGTGCTCAGCGCACGCAGCAGGGCCAGGGTGAACAGCAGCAGCGACAGCCAGCGCGGCTCGAAACGGCCCATCGCCAGGTACACCAGCAGCGGGTAGGCAAGCGAAATCGCTGCCACCACGACGGTACGTGCGCGAGCCATGGCGAAGCCGCCGGCGCTGCGGTCAGGCGGCTGCCTGGTCCGGCAGCAGTCCATGTACGACATCGACGATGTCCTGCACGGTGCGCACGGCCTTGAACGCTTCCGGCTGCAGATTGCGGCCGAGCAGCGGCTTGAGCTGCACGATCAGGTCGACCGCATCGATGCTGTCGATGTCCAGGTCGTCGTACAGGCGGGCCTCGGGGGTGATCCGGGCGGTTTCGATCTCGAAGCTGTCGGTCAGGATGCTGACGATGCGTTCGAACAGTTCATTCTTGGTCATGGCAATTCCTGGCGCCGTTACGACTGGCGGGCGGCGACGAACTCGCCGAGCGCGCGCACGCTGGAGAAATGGCGACGGGTTTCTTCCGAATCGGCCGAGAGGCTGACACCGTACTTCTTCTGCAGCGCCAGGCCCAGCTCCAGCGCGTCGATCGAATCCAGGCCGAGGCCCTCGACGAACAGCGGCGCGGTCGGATCGATGTCCTCCGGCGTGATGTCCTCCAGCGAAAGGGAGGAAATGATCAATTCCTTGATCTCGTGCTCAAGTGCTTGCACGGGGCGGATCTCCAGACAGGTCGAAATAACGAGAAAGGTGCTCGGTGACGCGGCGTGCTGCCAAGGCATCCCCCCTTGGCGAGTCGTCATCGGCCAGGAAGGGCGCGATCGGGATATCTTCGCCGATCTGCAGCCGAACGTGAAAGCGACGTGAGGGGACACGATACCACTTCTGTCCCTTGGTCAACGTGGGCGGGGTGCAGGTGATCCGCACCGGGGTGATGTCCAGCCGGCCGCGGACGGCAATGTTGGCAGCCCCGCGCTGCAGCCGCGGCGGCTGGCCCGGCACGCTGCGGGTGCCCTCCGGGAAGATCACCAGGGTACCGCCGGCATGCACCGCCGCCACGCAGTCGTCGACCAGGCCCGCCCCGTCATCGTTGGCGATGTAGCCGGCCGCCCGCACCGGGCCGCGCATGAACGGGTTGCAGGCCACCGCCCGCTTCACCACGCAATCGGCGTTGGGCAGCAGCGAGATCAGGCAGACCACGTCGATCAGGGTCGGGTGATTGGCCAGAACCAGCAAACCGTCGCGCTGCAGGCGTTCCCCGCCTTCGATCTGGTAGGTCATCACCCCCAGCGCACGCATCAGGCGCAGGTGGCTGGCAAAGGCGACCTGGACCACGCGGCGGGCCCGTCGACGGCGGACCACCGGGTCGCGCATCATCAGCAGCACCGGCATCACCAGCACGCCCAGCAGCAGGCCACCCACGCCAAATGCGGCAAAGCTCAGGCCGGTGCCGAACACCCGCCAGGCATGATCGAGGCGGCGCAGCGCCTCAGCCACGGCGCCCCCAGCGCCAGCGCTGGCCCTGAGCCACGTGCTCCAGCGCCGGCGCGCCGGACAGCAGGAATCGGTGCAGGTCCAGCGCGTGCGGCAGCGTACCCGGTGCTGTGGCCGCGGCATGCGGCGCCGCCTCCCACTGCAGCGAGAGGGTCGGCCGGCCCGGCGTCGGCGCGGTCAAGCGCCAGCACCAGGCAAAGAACGGGTCCGGTTCGTCGGCGAACGTCGCGTAAATTTCAGGAAGTGGCGATTCATAGACCACCACCCGCACTTCGCGGGCACCATCGACCAACAGCCCGGCCGCCTCCAGGCAGGCGGTCTCGACCGTGGCCTGGCCGGCCGCCAGCGCCAGGTAGTTGCCGCGGTGGCCGCGGGCGATCGAGTACAGCGCCGCGATCGCGTTGTGCACCGACAGGCCGAATCCGGTCGGCGACAGGGGCTGCTCGCCGACCAGCGCCCCCAGCAGATCCATCGATCGGGCCACGTCGCCATGGCGGCTGGCGAACACCAGCGGCACCTGGCTGTCAGCGCCCTGCCCATCCTCGCACCAGCAGGCAGCCTGGATCGCCATCCGGCCCAGCCGCTCGATGCGGCGGCGCTGCATGGCCGGTATCTCGGCCAGCGCCGGCGTGTCTTCGCCCTGTGGCGGATACGGCGCATCGGCCCAGCCCAGCCACTGGCTACGCTCGCTCAGGCCGGGCGCCCAGGCAGCCCAGTCGACGATGGAGAATTCGATCATTTAGCGATGGTGCTTCAACGGGAGAACGATAGGCACGAGCCATTACGGCGACGCGCGGCGGCCCCCCATTCCTGCAGCCGTGCGTCCGTCCAGGACGTCGCCGGCTGCCCCCCTGGCCGCCGGAAAGGAGCGCACGCTAGCACGTCCTGCACGGGGTGTGCAGGTTTCACATTCCCCAACGCGGGACCCGGTACCGGCAGGCCCCGCATTCAATCGATCAGTGGTAACCGGTGTCGGCGTGCACCTTGCCGCGGAACACCCGGTACGACCATGCCGTGTAGCCGAGGATGACCGGCAGCAGAACGACCAGCCCGACCAGGGTGAAGCCCAGCGAGGAGGCCGGCGCGGCGGCCTGCCACAGCGTCATCGACGGCGGCAGCAGGTAGGGCCACATGCCCAGCACCAGGCCGAGGAAGCCGAGCACGAACAGGGCCAGGCTGAGCAGGAACGGCGGCAGGTCACGGCGCGGATGGGTCGCGCTGCGCCACAGCGCCGCAGCCACCGCCAGGGTCAGCAGCGGCACCGGCGACAGCCACCAGAAGTTGCCGTCGCTGAACCAGCGGTCCATCAACCGCGAATCGAGGAACGGCAGCCAGCTGCTCACAAGGCCCATCGCCGCGATCACCGCCACCACCAGCGGCCGCGTCATCTGCCGCGCCAGCGCCTGCACGCGCCCTTCCGTCTTCAGGATCAGCCAGGTGCTGCCCAGCAGCGCGTAGCCGGCCACCAGCGCGGCACCGGTCAGCATCGCGAACGGGCTGAACCAAGCGAACGCGCCGCCCTGGTAGGTACCGTCCACCAGCGGGATGCCCTGCACCAGCGTGCCCAGGATCACGCCCTGGGCGAAAGTCGCCAGCAACGAACCGAGCCCGAACGCCACGCTCCACAACCGGCGCGAACGATGTGCCTTGAAGCGGAACTCGAACGCCACGCCGCGGAACACCAGCGCCACCACCAGCAGCAGCACCGGCAGGTACAGCGCCGACAACAGCACCGCATAGGCCTTGGGGAAGGCCGCCAGCAGGCCGGCGCCACCCAGCACCAGCCAGGTCTCGTTGCCGTCCCAGATCGGCGCGGCGGTGTTCATCATCAGGTCCAGCTGTTCCTCGTCCTCGGCGAACGGGGCAAGGATGCCGATGCCGAGCACGAAGCCGTCCAGCACCACGTACATCAGCACGCCAAAGCCGATCACCGCGAACCACGCCACCGGCAGCCAGGTCATCAGGTCCATGTCAGCGGTCCTCCAGCGGTTCGTCGGCCGCCGACAGCGGGCGTGCCGGAGTGTGGCTGCCATGGTCCAGCGACGGCCCCTCGGCATACGGCTGCGGCCCGTGGCGCAGGATCTTCACCAGGTACCAGATGCCCCAGCCGAACACGAAGGCGTAGCCGACCACGTAGACACCCAGCGACAGTGCGGTCATCCACGCGCTCTGCGGGCCGACCGCATCGGCGGTGCGCAGCACGCCGTACACCACCCACGGCTGGCGCCCCATCTCGGTGACGAACCAACCGGACAGCAGCGCGATGAAGCCACTCGGCAGCATCCAGTTCCAGCCCCGCAGCAGCCACGGTGAATCCAGCAGCCTCCTGCGCCACAGCTGGAAGGCCGAGACCCAGGCCAGCAACAGCATCAGCGTGCCCAGCCCGACCATGATGCGGAAGGCGAAGAACACCGGCGTCACCGGCGGCCGTTCGCTGGCCGGTACCGAGGTGAGCGGATCGAAGGTGCCATCCAGCGAGTGGGTGAGGATCACGCTGCCCAGCTTCGGGATGGCCACTTCGAAATCGTTGCGCTCTTCCTTCTCGTTGGGCAGCGCGAACACCACCAGCGGCACGCCCTCGCCTTCCCTGGTTTCATGCCAGTGCGCTTCCATCGCCGCGATCTTCATCGGCTGATGCTTGAGCGTGTTCAGGCCATGCATGTCGCCGACGAAGATCTGCACCGGCACGGTCAGCGCGGCGAACGCCACCGCCGCGATCAGCATGCGCCGCCCCGCTTCCACGTGCGTGCCCTTGCGCAGGTACCACGCGCCCACGCCACCAATCACGAAACAGGTGGTGATGAACGAGCCCAGCGCCATGTGCGCCAGGCGGTACGGGAACGAGGGATTGAACACCACCTGCCACCAGTCCACCGGATGCACGATGCCGTTGACCATCTCGTAGCCGGCCGGCGTATGCAGCCAGCTGTTCGACGACAGGATCCAGAACGTGGAGAACAGCGTGCCCAGCGCCACCATGCAGGTGGACAGGAAATGCAGGCGCGGCGAAACCCGGCCCCAGCCGAACATCATCACGCCGAGGAAGCTGGCTTCGAGGAAGAACGCGGTCAGCACTTCATAGGTCAGCAGCGGGCCGATTACCGTGCCGGCCACCTCGCTCAGCCGCGGCCAGTTGGTGCCGAACTGGAAGGCCATGACGATGCCGCTGACCACGCCCATGCCGAACGACACCGCGAAGATCTTCTGCCAGAAGAAATACAGCTCGCGCCACACGGGCAACTTCGTGCGCAGCCAGCGCCATTCGATGAAGGCCAGCCAGCTGGCCGTGCCGATGGTGAAGGCGGGGAACAGCACGTGGAAACTGATGACGAATCCGAACTGGATCCGGGACAACAACAACGCGTCCAAGGGACGCCTCCTGCCTGCGACCGGTGGGATACCGGACCACTTTAGGAGGATTTCGTTAAGGTGGGATGCGACCGGGTGACGCGCTGCTTCACTTTGTCGCAGGGGTCAACCGTTCTGGTAGCTGCCAACCTTGGTTGGCACACACGCCCACACGCCGACCCAGGTCGGCATCTACCAGGCCCACCGCCCGGAGGGCGCCTCAGCTCCAGAAATACCAGGCCGCGGCAGCCAGCAGGGCGCCAAACAACAGCACCTGCACCACCACATAGCCCACGCCACCGTCGCGCGACTCAGCGGTAATGCGCTTCTGCAGCGCCTCGCTTACATCCGGCGTCTGTTCCTGCCGTGCCTGTTCACGCAGCGCCTGTGCCAGCGCGCGCTTTTCCGCATCGCGAGGGTCGGTCGGTGGGTTCACAGCAGCTCTCCGGCGGTGGCATGCCGCGTCAGTTCCTGCTTCAGGACCTGGCGCGCGCGGTGCAGGTGGCTCTTGATGGTACCGCGTGCCAGCCCGGTCACCTGTTCGATCTCGGCCAGATCGAAATCCTCCAGGTAATGCAGGCCGACGATCAGGCGCTGCGGTGCGCTCAGTCGCTCCAGCGCCGCGCCGAGCTGGCGCCCGGCCTGCAGCGCCTCGCTCAACTCGGCGGGCCCGGGGCCTTCATCGCCGATCCCCAGCTCCTCCGGCACCTCCACCGCCACCATCCATTGCGCCTCCAGCCGCCGCCGGCGCAGGTGCTGCAGCGCGGTGGTGTAGGCCACCCGGGAAACCCAGGTGCGCAGCGAGGATTCGAAGCGGAACCGGTGCAGCTGGCGGAACACGGCCAGGAAGGTCTCCTGCAGCAGGTCGGCGACCTGGTCGCGGTCGCCGACCATGCGTCCGATCACATGCGCGCAGGTGCGCTGGTGGGTCTCCACTAGCCGCGAAAACGCCGCCTGCGAACCATCGATGATGGCCCGCACCAGGGCCTGGTCCGCGTCCAGCGGCTCGGCGGGCGGTGCCGCCGCTGATGCATCGTGGCGGCGACGGCCCCGCAGTGCCGACAATGCTTCGCCGAGCAGGCTCATCTGCGGGGCGCCCCCTGTGCCCGTGGCATGCGCCGGCTCAGCCCTTGCGTGCGGCGGGGCGGGTGAAGTGCCAGGCCAGCAGCTGGCCCAGGCCAGCACTGCCGACCAGCGCGGCGGCGGCGCCGAAGGTCAGGTCACGGGCACCGATGGCTTCCAGCAGGGCCATGGCCAGGGCCAGGCAGACCAGGCTGATGCCCCAGCGCAGCGCGCCCTGGCGGCGGCGCTCTTCTTCCAGCACCGCCAGCGAGCGGATCACTTCCTCCGGCACGTGCGGGGCCACCAGCTTGCTGCGCGCGCGCGCATCGGCAATAGCGTGGATCGCGTAGGCGATGCAGATGAAGAGGGTGATCGGGATCAGTTCCTGCATGGTCGGGCTCCTGTTCGGTGGATGATGCGGGTTCAGGAGAATGGATGCGCGACCACGGCAACCGGTTGCAGCATTTTGCCGATTCCGCTGCCATGACCTGTGGCCCCTGCCCCGGGTCCTTGCGGCTGCTACGCTTGCCCGGTTTCCTCTTCTGGTGCCGTCCGCCCATGTCCCGAGTGCTGCCCCTGTCCCTCCTGCTGTCGGCCGTGCTGGCCGCACCGGCTGCGCATGCCGCGCCGACGCCGATCACCATCGAACAGGCCATGGCCGACCCGGACTGGATCGGTCCGCCGGTCGAGAAGGCCTGGTGGTCGTGGAACAGCCAGCAGGTGGAATACCAGCTCAAGCGCAACGGCAGCCCGGTGCGCGATACCTTCCGCCAGCCGGTTGCCGGTGGCGTGGCCGCACAGGTGGCCGATGACCAGCGCGGCACCCTGGACGTGGCCGAGCCGGTCTACGACCGCAGCCGCAGCCGCAGCGCCTTCGTCCGCAATGGCGACGTGTTCGTGCGCGACCTGCGCAGCGGCGCGCTGACCCAGCTGACCCGCAGCAACGAGCGCGCGGGCAACGTGAACTTCGCCGCCGACAACGGCGTGATCTGGCGCGTCGGCCAGAACTGGTTCCACTGGACCGCCGCCAGCGGCGTGCAGCAGGTGGCCAGCCTGAAGGCCGAGAAGGATCCGCGCACGGCGCCGAAGGCCGACGTGCTGCGCGACCAGCAGCTGCGCACGCTGGAAACCCTGCGCCGCGACCGCGACCAGCGCGAGGCACTGAAGGACCAGGACCAGCGCTGGCGCCAGGCCGACCCGACCCGCGCACCGGGCCCGGTGTACCTGGGCGCCGACGTCGAGATCGGTGACAGCGTGCTGTCGCCGGACCTGACCCACCTGATCGTGGTGACCAAGCCGAAGGACTTCGACGACGGCCGCACCAGCAAGATGCCGCTGTACGTGACCGAATCGGGTTACGAGGAAACCGAGGACACCCGCACCCGCGTCGGCCGCAACGGCTTCGAACCGCACACCCTGTGGTACGTGGACGTGCGCACCGGCAAGGCCGAGAAGGTTTCGCTGTCCGGCTTGCCGGGCATCAGCACCGACCCGCTGGCCGAGCTGCGCCGCAAGGCCGGCAAGGATGCGCTGAAGGGCGAGCGCAGCGTGCAGGTGATGAGCGACTTCATGGGCGGCGGCATCCGCTGGAGCGCCGACGGCCAGCAGGCCGCGGTGATGCTGCGTGCCAACGACAACAAGGACCGCTGGATCATCAGCGTCAACGCCGCCGACGGCCGCGTGCAGAACCGCCACCGCCTGACCGACAACGCCTGGATCAACTGGGGCTTCAACGATTTCGGCTGGATGGCCGATGGCCGCACGCTGTGGCTGCTGTCCGAGGAATCGGGCTTCTCGCACCTGTACACCCAGGCCGGCACCGCCAAGCCGCAGGCGCTGACCAGCGGCAAATGGGAAACCTCGGCGCCGGTGCCGTCGGCCGATGGCAAGGGCTTCTACTTCCTGTGCAACCAGCAGGCGCCGCATGACTACGAAGTCTGCGCGGTCGACACCGGCAACCGCCAGGTGCGCGAGCTGACCAGCCTCAACGGCGTGGAAGACTTCTCGCTGTCGCCGGACGGCCAGCAGCTGCTGGTGCGCTACTCCGGTGCCTACCTGCCGCCGCAGCTGGCGGTGCTGCCCAGCACCGGTGGCCAGGCACGCGTGCTGACCGATACCCGCACCGCCGACTACAAGGCGCGTGAGTGGATCCAGCCGAAGCTGGTCGCGGTGCCGTCCAAGCATGGTGCCGGCGTGGTCTGGGCCAAGTACTACGAGCCCGAGCACAAGGAACCGGGCAGGAAGTACCCGATCGTGATGTTCGTGCACGGCGCCGGCTACCTGCAGAACGTGCACCAGCGTTACCCGGCCTACTTCCGCGAGCAGATGTTCCACAACCTGCTGGTGGAGAAGGGCTACATCGTGCTGGACATGGACTATCGCGGCAGCGAGGGCTACGGCCGCGACTGGCGCACGGCCATCTACCGCAACATGGGCCACCCGGAACTGGAAGACTACAAGGACGGCCTGGACTGGCTGGTCGACACCCAGCAGGGTGACCGTGACCACGCCGGCATCTACGGCGGTTCCTACGGCGGCTTCATGACCTTCATGGCGCTGTTCCGTGCACCGGGCACGTTCAAGGCCGGCGCCGCGCTGCGCCCGGTGGTCGACTGGCACAACTACAACCACGGCTACACCAGCAACATCCTCAACACCCCGGACATCGATCCGGAGGCATACCGCGTGTCCTCGCCGATCGAGTACGCGCAGAACCTGCAGGACAACCTGCTGATCGCCCACGGCATGATGGATGACAACGTGTTCTTCCAGGACTCGGTGCACCTGACCCAGCGCCTGATCGAACTGCACAAGGACAACTGGTCGATCGCACCGTACCCGCTGGAACGCCACGGTTACGTGCGTGCCGATTCCTGGCTGGACCAGTACAAGCGCATCCTCAAGCTGTTCGAGCAGAACCTGAAGTGAGCAACGCCGCGGCCACGATACGGATCGTGGCCGCGGTCATCCTGGATGACCGCGGCCGGGCACTGCTGGTGCGCAAGCACGGTGCCCACCGCTTCATCCAGCCCGGTGGCAAGCCCGAACCCGGCGAAGCACCGCTGCAGGCGCTGGCCCGTGAGCTGGACGAGGAACTGGGCGTGCAGCTGCGCATCGCTTCGGCCATCGCGCTGGGTACATTCGAGGACTGGGCAGTGAATGAGCCCGGCCACCGCGTGCAGGCGCAGGCCTGGTGGGTGCAGGTGGACGGCAGGCCACAGGCACGCGCCGAGATCGCCGAACTGGCCTGGGTTCCACTGCAACCGCCGCATGGCCTGCCCTTGGCACCCTTGAGCGAACACCATATCCTGCCGGCGGTCGCCACCCGGGTGACGGCCCGCTGAGCAGGCGGGCGCCGACTGCAAGGACATCGGATGTCAGTGCCGCTCCCGCCGCTTCCCACGCCCGCCGCTCCCGCCACTCATGCCTGGGTGCGGCCGATGGCGCAGGCTTCGTTCTGGCTGTGCCTGCTGCTGACGCTCTACTTCGTGCTGCAGGCACTGCTGTTGTGGCCACTGCACGGCACCGCGCTGTGGCAGTCACTGGCCGGAATGGCGCAGGCCCACCGGATGCACAGCGTCACCTGGCTGCTGGCCCACCCGGTGGCCGCCTCGATGATCACCGCACTGGTCTGCCTGGTCTCGACCGCAGCCAGCTGGGGCCTGCTGCGCGAACGCCGCTGGGGCCTGTGGAGCTTCGTGGCGCTGTTGTTGCTGGGTGCCCTGGCCAACTTCGCGATCGCCTGGTGGCTGGATGCCTGCATGCGCGATCTCATCGCGCTGCTGGCCGATGACCCGGCCCTGCAGCAGGAGCTGCAGCCACGGCGCTGGATGGTCACCTTCATCGTGGTCGGCACCTCCATCCTGTTCCTCGGCCTGCAGGGCTGGCTGGCCTGGCGCCTGCTGCGGCCGGACATCCGCTCCCGCTTCCAGTGAGCCTGCCCTCCCATCTGCTCCGACAAGGACCGTCGCATGCGCTTGCTGACTCTTTTCCCTGCCCTGTTGCTGTTCGCCGCGCTGCCTGCCAGCGCCGATGCCCTGCAATGCGGCGAGTACCGCAGTGTCGACGACGGCATGGCCCTCGTGTTCACCACCCACAGCAGCGGCTACCGCGACAACGGCATCGGTGAGCCGGAGCCGCTGTGGGTCGATCGCAGTGCGGCACAGACGCGGCTGGTCATGCTCGACGATGGCGTGGCGGAACCGATCCGGATCAGCGCCGATGGGCAGCGCATCGAGGACAGCGTGACGGTGGTCTACACCTTGCGCCAGTCCCGGGCCTGCACCGCCGAACCCAGCGCTGTGGCCGGCAGCTGCCGCGCTGCTGGCAGCTACTGCATGGTGCAGCTGCCAACGGCCTCGCCCGGCCAGGCCCGGCGCGCCTGCGACGAGGGCGTGGGTGCGGGTTGCTCGACGCTGCTGCGGCTGATGCGTGAGGGCGGTGCGCCGGATGCAGCCGATGACGCAGCCCCGGCAGTCTTCGAGCGCCCGCCGCCGTGCCGCGAACACACCGCCGGGCACGATCGGCAGGCCTGCGAAGCCATGACCGACGATGCACTGGCCACCGCCATGCGGCGGGTGGATCAACGGCTGGCACAGGAAGACGAAGACACGCTGGATTCGCCACTTCCGGCCGCTGCACGCGATCGCCTGCAGCAGTTGTGCCTGCAGCACCGGGGTGGCCGCTTCTGCGTCGAAGTGGCCGCGCAGCAGCTGATCGCGCTGCAGCCCGCATTGGCGGTGCAGGCCCTGCAGGTCACCTGCGATGGCGGCCGCATCAGTGCCTGCGAACGTACCGCGCCGCTGCGTGAACTCGGCGCCGATCTGCGCCTGGTGCCGCTGCAGCAGGTGCCGTGTGGCCGCTACCAGGCCGACGGCGGCCAGTTCGACAGGTTCGACTTCGGCGACGGCACGCAGGCCCGCCTGCACGAAGGCGCCGTCCAGCTACAGCAGAACGGCGAAACGTTCGTACTGCGCCAGCTCGGCAACGGCGACCTGCTCGGCATGGACATCCAGACCGCCTACCAGCGTTACCAGCCCGTGCCAGGCACGGCACACTGCACGCCCCCGCGCGAGGGCCATGGTTCGCCGTAGCGCCGGGAGTTTCCCGTTCGATCGTCAAGGAGACGACATGCATTCACCCGCACCGCGCCGCCGCTGGCTGGCCTGGGCCTTGCTGCTGGCCGCGCCGACGGCCGTCGCACAGTCACCGCAATGCGGCCTGTTCAAGGCCGACGAAGGCAGCGGCACGCTGCGCATCAGCTCACCCAACCGTGGCGAGCAGAAGCACTTCGGCAGTGCGCCGTCTCCGGTCGTGTTCCAGCAGATCGATGGAACGCTGCAACTGGTGAACCTGGAGTACGGCCTGCCCAGTGCCCTGCAGGTGCGCGATCGTGGCCGCAGGGTCGAGGTGGATGGCACGGTCTACCTCCTGCAGACCCCCGCACAGTGCGCCGCAGCGGCCATACCGGCTGAAGGCAGCTGCCTGGCCGATGCGGCGGCGTGCCTGGACAACCGTCGCGAAGCGACCCCGGCCGCCCTGGAAGCGGGGTGTCGCGAGGGCGTGCCTGGCATGTGCCTGCAACTGGCTGATCGTTGGCATGAGGAGGCCAAACCCACGGTCGAGGCCGATCCGTCTCTGGCAAAGGCAGCGCTCGACGCCGCCCTGTCCGGCATCAAACTCCCCGCCGCCTGCAACAACGGCGGCTTCGAACAGGGAACCCCGGCGTGTGCCGCCGCACTCGAGGCCGACCCGGCAGTGCAGGAGCAGCTGGTCAAGGCCGCGATGACGGCAGCCATGACCGAAGCCATGGTGACGATGACGGCGCCGACCGTGCCGGTGATCATTCCGGTCGAGCGGCGGCAACAGTTGTTGCGGCTGTGCCGCGAGGTACCGCATGGCGGCTTCTGCACCCGCGTAGCTGAGCTGTCCTGGGAGGCGGGAGATCCCCTGCAGGCAGTGCAAGCGCTGGCTGCGGCCTGCACACCTGGCAATGACACCGCCACCTGCGAACGCCTGCCGGCGTTGCAGGCGGTGGGCGCATCGTTGCAGCCGCAACCGGCAACGGCCTTGCCCTGCGGCAACTACCGGGCCGACGGCGGCCTGATGGACACGCTGGACTTCGGCGATGCCGGCCTGGTTGGCGTTGGCTGGAGCAGCCATCTTCGCGCGCGTGTCGAAGATGGCGACATCCGCATCCATCACGACAGGGACGGTGACTTCGTGCTGCGCCCGCTGCCGGGCGGGCAGTTGCTGGGGCTGGATAACTGGACCCGCTTCCAGGTGTTCCGTCCCACCGGCGAGGGCCCGACCCGCTGCAGTGCACCGAAGCAGTTCAAGGTGCTGCCACTGCCGCAGGATTGCCCGCTGGCACTGGCCAACGAGGGCGGTGCCGAAGCCTGCTGTGCCCAGGGCAAGCTGCAGGGCTGCAACATTCTCGGCAACCGCCTTGCGCTGTCCGGGAACTGGCTGCAGGCCGCCGAGCACTACACCACGGTCTGCCGCGCTGGCGTCCGCGAGGGCTGCGAGAACCTGGTCACCGCTCAGGGCAACGGTGCGGATGTTGACGCACGGGCAACCCTGGAGCAGCTGTGCAAGGCCGACCGCAGCGGCCTGCATGTGGCCTGCGACGTGCTCGGAACCCAGAACTGGGAGCTGATCACGCTGGGTGGTGCCCTGCAGAAGGCGGTTGACGAGGCGGCCGTGGACGACGCTCCGGCGCCGCGCAATTCCAACCGCAAGCGCTGAGCCCGCCAGGGCCTGTCCGCTGCGTCGGGCGGGCCCTGCGGTAAAGTACGCGCCATGAACGAATTCGAGCGCGTGCGCGCCTACCTCACCGACCTGCAGGACCGCATCTGTGCGGCGATCGAGGCCGTCGATGGCCAGGCCCGCTTCCAGGAAGACCTGTGGCAGCGTGCCGAGGGCGGTGGCGGGCGTACCCGCGTGCTGCGCGATGGCGCAGTGTTCGAGCAGGCCGGCATCGGCTTCTCCGACGTGGCCGGCAGCCGCCTGCCGCCGTCGGCCTCGGCCAACCGCCCGGAACTGGCCGGCGCCTCCTGGCGTGCTACCGGCGTGTCGCTGGTGTTCCACCCACTCAACCCCTATGTGCCGACCACCCATGCCAACGTGCGCTTCTTCCAGGCGCAGCGCGACGGCGAAGTGGTGGCCAGCTGGTTCGGTGGTGGCTTCGACCTGACCCCGTTCTATCCGTTCGACGAAGACGTGCAGCACTGGCACCGGGTCGCACGCGACCTGTGCACACCGTTTGGCGACGAACGCTATGCCGCGCACAAGCGCTGGTGCGATGAGTATTTCTTCCTGCGCCATCGCAATGAAACGCGCGGCGTAGGCGGCCTGTTCTTCGACGACCTGCATGGCGACTTCGAGCGCGATTTCGAATACCTGCGCGCGGTTGGCGATGGCTTCCTCGACGCCTACCTGCCGATCGTGCGGCAGCGCAAGGACACCGCCCATGGCGAGCGCGAACGCGAGTTCCAGCTGTACCGTCGTGGCCGCTATGTGGAGTTCAACCTGGTCTATGACCGCGGCACGCTGTTCGGTCTGCAGAGCGGTGGCCGCAGCGAAAGCATCCTGATGAGCCTGCCGCCACGGGTGCGTTGGGAGTACGGCTTCAGCCCGGAGGCCGGCAGCGCCGAGGCGCGCCTGGCCGACTACCTGGTGCCGCGCGACTGGCTCTGATCTTCCGACGCCACGCCTGACGCGTGGTGCCTTCCCCGCCTGTGGTGCGTCCAGCACCGGACAGGTCCTGCTCTGCCTCCTTCAAGGATGATCCCCCAATGCCTGTCGCTGTTTCCTTCCGTCCCCGCGCTGCGGGCTGGCGCTCCCTGCTGTTGTTTGCACTGGCCTCGGCCGCGCTGCCGGCAGCGGCGCAGTCAATGGCCTGTGGTACTTACACCAACAGCAGCGGCACCACCACGCTGACCCTCGAGAGCGAGGGCCACGGATACCTGTCCGGTCCCTACCAGGCCACCGAAGAACTGCGCGTGGCCCGCGAGCAGGAGGTGCTCGGCACCGGCAACCTGAGCACCGGCCGCCTGGAAAACTGGTTCTTCGAGAACGACGATCGCAACATCGTCACGCCCTATGGCGAGTTCACCCGCCAGCGCTCCGCGGCCTGCAAGGCGATGCCGGAACCAATCGAGGGCGGCTGCGTGATGAATACCTCCGACTGCCTGGAGGCGTTGCCCGAGGCCGCGCCGCCGAAGCTGCACGCCTGGTGCGCCGAAGGCGTGGGCGCGGCCTGCGTGCAGTTGCTGGAAACCTACCAGCAGCAGGCCAAGGACGCGGCCCCGAAGGCCACGCGGGCAGAGCCACCGATGCCTGAGCTCTGCAAGGAAGATTCCCCATCGTTCGACGCAGAAGGATGCGAAGCGATGGCCTCAGTGGTGGCCTGGGAGCAGATGGGCAAGCTGGTGTTCGGGCTGGAACACGCGATGGCGCCACTGCTGCCGGCCGCGCAGCTCGATGAATTGTCTGCGCTGTGCCGGCAGCAGCACGGTGAGACGTTCTGCAGCAAGGTAGCCGATGTACTGTGGAGCGCCGGGCGCACGCTGCAGGCCCGCGACGCGGTGCAGCTGGCCTGCGCACAGCGCGCGGAGGCGTCCGAGTGCGAGACCGCCAGACGTCTCGCGGTGCTGGACACGGTGCCGGCCACGGCGCTGGCACCGGTGCCGGCCATCACCCTGCCCTGCGGCCGCTACGAAGCCGAGCACAGCGTGCTCTCGCAGCTGAACTTCCTCGACGGCGGCGTGGTCGATGTCGAGGGCCGCAGCCAGCGCCTGCGCGCCAGCCTGGAAGGCGGACGCATCCTGATCCGCCGCGACGTCGGCAGCGACTTTGTGCTGCAGGCGCTGCAGAACGGCAACCTGATCGGAATCGACAGCGGCAACCGCTTCGCCTACTACCAGCGCAAGCCGGGCTCAGGCAATGCCAGCTGCGCACCGCCGGTGGCCTTCGTGGAGATCCCGCTGCCGCTGGACTGCCCGAGTCTGGGCCGCAAGGACGGCGCCAAGGCCTGCTGCACCGATGGCAAGCTGCTGGGCTGCAAGGTTGCCGGCGAGGCACTGTTCAACGACGAGCAATGGGCCGCATCGTTGCCCTACTTCCAGACGCTGTGCAGTGCGGGCGTACGCGAAGGTTGCCTGGCACTGGCCGCGGTGTATGCGCACACGGCGGACCCGAAGGTGCCGCAGGCCATGGCGGCGATCTGCGCGAAGGACGGCAAGGGCACCCACGTCGCCTGCGATGTGGACGCGACGCGCAACTGGCCGGCGCTGAAGGCTGAAGCCGCTCCCTGACGCCCGGCACCTGAAGCGCCGGGCGCAAGGCAGCCAGGCATGGGCTCGGCGCTACAAGGTCAGGCGCTCTTCCTGGGAATGATGGTGATGTGCCCGTTGATCTCCAGCAGGGCCAGCTCGACCTCCTCCACGCCCAGGCATCCCTGCTGGCGCAGGGCGGCGTCGAAATCCGAGCGGGTGACCTGTTCGCGACGCAGCACGGCGTCGAACAGGCGCCCATCGCGTGCGATCACCACCGGTTCTCCCTCCACCAGGCGCTCGACCCTCCGGCTGCGGGTACTGACCCAGCCCACCCCGTAGTTGAGCAGGATCAGGGTCGCGGCCAGCAGCAGGCCGCCGCCCAGCGAGGTGTCGGTGCCCAGCAGCGCGTTCTGCACCGCATTGCCCAGCAGCACCACCAGCAGCACGTCGAACGGGGTGATCTGCCCCAGCGGGCGCTTGCCGCTCAACCGGACCATGCCCAGCACCACGACATACACCACCACCGCGCGCAGGATGAACTCCCACCACGGCATTGCCAGTGCGAACAGATCGGGCATTGCGGGTTCCCCTGCTGGATAGTGGCCCAGCCTAGCACCTGGGGTCAGATCCCTTTGCCCACCGGGCAAAGGGATCTGACCCCATCCGAGAGGTTCCGGCGGCACAAATAAAAAGCCCCGCTGACCAGGGGGAGGTCAACGGGGCCGGGGAACGGGCACTTGGGGAGGAGTCCCCGTTCCGAGATCTGCTCCAGGGGATGGGAGAGATCCACAACAGGCATTGCGCCTGTCGAGAGTTATAGAAGCACTCCGAACACTAACGGTTCGTGAAGGGGCCCCATTTAATGAATTTCAATCGGGGCAACATTCATGGTCGAGTCAGAAACCCCCGACTCATGAACAAATTCACGTCGTTTTCGGCCTGAAATGCCGTCAATGCGCTTCGTCCCAGTTGTTGCCGACGCCGGTATCGACCACCAGCGGCACCCGCAGTTTGGCCGCTTGCGACATGCGCTCCACCACCTGCAAACGCAAGTCTTCAACGAAACTGCTTTCGGTTTCGAAGACCAGTTCATCGTGCACCTGCAGGATCATCCGCGCGGGTGCCCCACTGTCACGCAGCCACTGGTCCACATCCACCATCGCGCGCTTGATAATGTCGGCGGCGGTGCCCTGCATCGGCGCGTTGATCGCCGCACGTTCAGCACCGGCACGCAGGCCCTGGTTGCGGGCGTGGATGTCGTTCAGGTACAGGCGACGGCCGAACAGGGTTTCCACGTAGCCCTGGTCACGGGCCTGCTGGCGCATCCGCTCCATGAAGTCGCGCACGCCCGGGTAGCGACTGAAGTACAGCGCCACGTAGTCCTGCGCCTGGCCACGGTCGATGCCCAGGTTGCGGGCCAGGCCGAAGGCGCTCATGCCGTACATCAGGCCGAAGTTGATGGCCTTGGCGGCACGGCGCTCGTTCGGGGTCACCTCCTCCAGCGTGCGCCCGAACACCTCGGCGGCGGTGGCACGGTGCACGTCGGCGCCCTGCTCGAAGGCACGCACCAGGCCCGGGTCCTCGGACAGGTGGGCCATGATCCGCAGCTCGATCTGCGAATAGTCAGCCGCCAGCAGCTGGAAGCCCTCCGGGGCGATGAACGCGCGGCGGATGCGGCGGCCGTCCTCGGTGCGGATCGGGATGTTCTGCAGGTTCGGGTCCGACGAGGACAGGCGGCCGGTAGCGGCACCGGACTGGTGGTAGCTGGTATGCACCCGGCCGGTGTCCGGGTTGACCATCTCCGGCAGCTTGTCGGTGTAGGTGCTGCGCAGCTTGGCCAGGCCCCGGTAGTCCAGGATCACCCGCGGCAGCTCGTGCTGGTCGGCAATCGCCTCCAGCGCCTCTTCATTGGTGCTGGGCTGGCCCTTCGGGGTCTTCACCACCGCCGGCAGCTTCAGCTCGTCGAACAGCACCGCCTGCAGCTGCTTGGGCGAATCCAGGTTGAAGCTGCGGCCGGCCAGCTCGGTGGCCTTCTGCTGTGCGGCCAGCATGCGCGAGGACAGGTCCTGGCTCTGCCGGCGCAGTTCGTCGGTGTCGATCCGCACGCCGTTGGCTTCGATCGTGGTCAGCACCGGCACCAGCGGCATCTCGATGTCGCGGTACACGCTGTCCAGCGCCGGCTCGGCCAGCAGCTGCGGCTGCAACGCGTGGTGCAGGCGCAGGGTGACGTCGGCGTCCTCGGCCGCATAGCGGCTGGCTTCGTCGATGCCCACCTGCGAGAACGGAATCTGCTTGGCACCCTTGCCGGCCACATCCTCGAACTTGATGGTGCTGTAGCCCAGGTAACGCAGGGCCAGCGAATCCATGTCGTGGCGGGTGGCGGTGGAATTGAGCACGAAGCTCTCGAGCATGGTGTCGTCGTGGTAGCCCTGCACGTCCACGCCGTGGCGGCGCAGCACATGCAGGTCGTACTTGCCATGCTGGCCCAGCTTCTTCTTCGCCGGGTCCTGCAGCACCGGGCGCAGCGCATCCAGCACCTCCTGCATCGGCAGCTGGGCCGGCGCACCCGGGTAATCGTGGCCGACCGGAATGTAGGCGGCCTTGCCCGGCTCGACCGCCAGGCTGACACCGACCAGGCGCGCGCGCATCGCGTCCAGCGCATCGGTTTCGGTATCGAAGCTGATCAGATCGGCCTGCTGCAGGCGCTCGACCCAGGCCTGCAGCTGCGCGCTGGTCAGCACGGTCTCGTATTCACCCGGTGCGGCCAGCGCCGGATCCAGCGTGCCGGCGGCCGGTGCCTCGGCACTGCCACGGGCGAAGCCGGCGGCGGTACCGCGCAGGCTCGGGGTGGCCTCGCTGGCGGCTGCCGGCGCCGGCAGCGGCGCACCCAGTTCCTTCAGCGCCTGGGTGAAGCCGTAGCGCGTATACAGCTCGGTCAGCGCCGGCACGTCCTGCTCGCGCAGGGCCAGCGTGGTCGGGCTGGCGTCCAGCTCCACGTCGGTGCGGATGGTCACCAGCTCGCGGTTCAGCGGCAGGCGCTCCAGCGCGGCGCGCAGGTTCTCGCCGATCTTGCCCTTCATGGTCGGCGCGGCCGCCATCACCCCGTCCAGGTGCTGGTACTCGGCCAGCCACTTGGCAGCGGTCTTCGGCCCGCACTTCTCCACGCCCGGCACGTTGTCGACGGTGTCGCCCATCAGCGCCAGCAGGTCGATGATCTGGTCGGCGCGCACGCCGAACTTCTCCATCACCGCCGCGTCCGAATCCATGCGGCTGCCGGTCATGGTGTTGACCAGCTCGATGCCCGGGCGCACCAGCTGGGCGAAGTCCTTGTCGCCGGTGGAAATGGTCACCTTCAGGTCCTGCGCCACGCCCTGCAGGGCCAGCGTGCCGATCACATCGTCGGCTTCCACGCCGGGGATGCGCAGG
Source organism: Stenotrophomonas sp. S4 (assembly GCF_054187805.2). Classification (NCBI taxonomy): domain Bacteria; kingdom Pseudomonadati; phylum Pseudomonadota; class Gammaproteobacteria; order Lysobacterales; family Lysobacteraceae; genus Stenotrophomonas; species Stenotrophomonas sp. S4. Next base: position 4,640,721 of record NZ_CM196188.1, read on the forward strand.
ATGCTGATGCCCAGCGCCTCGACGATGCGGCACATCGGCTCGACCTGGCTGCGCAGCTCATCGGGCATCGGCGGGCGGTTGGCCTTGTACTGCTCGTACAGGTCGTCACGGAAGGTCTTGCCCGGTGCGTCGACCACGAACGCCACGTAGGCCGGGCGCTCCTTCAGCGTCGAGCGCAGCATGTTGACCACGCCGAACAGCGCGCCGGTGGGTTCACCCTGTGCATTGGACAGGGGCGGCAGCGCGTGGAACGCGCGGTACAGGTAACTGGACCCGTCGATCAGGACTAATCTGCTCATGGGTCGATTCTACGCGCCCGTGCCTGCATCGCGGCGACACGGCCCGTACACCGCGATGGGGCATAATCAGGGCTCTTTCCAGGCAAAGGCCCCCGCCGATGAAGACCCTGATGCTGGCTTCCCTGCTCCTGCTCGCTGGCTGCGCCAGCATGGGTGGCGCGGGCGCTCCCCCGGTGGACGTCAAGGGCGCGGATGTGTCCAAGCGCACCATGGACAACGGTGACACCATCGAGGAATACCGCGTGTCCGGCCAGCTGCGCATGGTCAAGGTGACCCCGTCGCGCGGTGCCCCGTTCTACATGTACGACAAGAACGGCGACGGCCGCATGGACAACGACAAGGACGGCGTGTCGCCGGTGTACTGGAAGCTGTACAGCTGGTGATGTGACCGGGGGGCGGATCCCTTTCCACAGGAAAGGGCTCTGACCCCATCAAGGCGATCGGCACGGCCCATCCACGCATGGCGTGGATCTACCGGGACAACGAACGTGGATCCACGCCACACGTGGATGGCCCCCCGGCCCCAAAAAACAACGCCGGCGCGCATCCTGCGGCCGGCGTCGGGTCCCCTCCCCGGGAACGCTTGAATCAGTGGGTGTGGATCAGCGGATGACCAGCACCGGCAGGGTGCTGCGCGCCAGCACTTCGGCGGTCTGGCTGCCCAGCAGCACACGGGTCACGCCACGGCGGCCGTGCGAGGTCATCACGATCAGGTCGCTGTTGCGCTCCCCTGCTGTCTCGATGATGCCGTCGGCGGCGTAGCGGTCCAGCACATGCACAGGGTTGGCGGTGATGCCCTGCTCGGCCGCCTTGGCCAGCGCCGGCTGCAGCACCTTCTGTGCGCCTTCCTCGCGGTCGGCCTTGTACTCGGGGCTGTTCATGTAGCCCACGCTCCAGCCCATGGCGTCGTACATCCCGACGGCCCACGGCTCGGAAACAGTGACGATATCGACCTCGGCATTGAGGTCCTTGGCCAGCTCCAGGCCCTTGGCCAGGCCCTTGTCGGCCAGCTCGGATCCGTCAGTGGCAATCAGGATGCGCTTGTACATGGTGGGGCTCCGTGGCGGTCTGCCAGATGGGAACAACACCATTGCACACCGGATGTGCAGGGCGCGCCTTGAGCAGGATCAATCCGGCGCCGCGCAATGGCGTGTGCGCATCGTCACGTGGCCGGGGGAAGAGCCCGGCCCGCCCTCTTCTGTAGAGCCGAGCCCATGCTCGGCTTCGGGTGCATGAGCCGAGCGTGGGCTCGGCTCTACAACAACGTCGCTCAGGCGATCTGCACCACGCGTGCGTTCTGGCACAGCGGATAGCTGCCCACGAATTCGGCAATCGCATCACGCATCGCTTCGAACGATTCGCCATACATGTACAGCGCGGTCTCGGTCGGGCCCTGCCACCAGCTGCAGATCTCGCCCAGGCCGTCGATGTTCTCCGACAGCTGCTCGAACACGTGGTTGGAATCGCACTGTTCGTAGACCTCGTCCGGCAGGTTCAGACCGTCCAGGTAGATGCCCAGGCCTTCGGTCACGCCGAAGCTGCGGTCGGCCCCGCCCGCACCCTGCAGCTGCGAACCCTTCGGCGCACCCAGCTGCTCCAGCAGGTCGATCAGCTTCGGCACGCCGGCCGCATCGACCAGCGCCACTTCGATATCACCGTATTCGACCTCACCCAGGTCAGACATCGCGGTACCACCACCAGTCAGCTCGCCCACCTGGGCCGCCTGCAGCAGCGCATCGAGCGGATCCTCGAACAGCTCGTGGCGGTGCTCCGGCTGCAGCCGGGCATTCAACTTCACGGTGACGTGCAGCATGGGGTCGGTCATGGGGGCGTTCCTGGAAGAAGTGCCGCCTATTGTAGAGCCGAGGGTAGCGGCAGGAGCCGCTGCCCTCGGCTCTACAACAGCCTGTCAACGCAGGAACGGCGTGACCTTGCGCTTCAGCAGCTCCACCAGCACCGGGTCCATGTACTCGTAGTCGTCCGGAATATCCAGGCAGATCACCCGCTTGCCGTTCAGCCATGCCTTGTAACGGCTGGACAGCCGGTTGCGGTGGGCGCGCTCCATCACGAATACGATATCGGCCCACTGCAGCAGCTCGGGGCTGAGCACTTCCTCGGCCTCGGCCAGCAGCCCGGCCGAGGCGGTCTCGATGCCTGGCCAATCGGCGAACACCTGCTCGGCGGTGGGGCTGCGCAGGCGGTTCTGGCTGCAGAGGAAGAGCACGTTGCGGGTCATGCCCGCAGCCTAATCGGGGTCGGATCCCTTTTCCAACGGAAAAGGGTTCTGCCCTCCCCAAGTGCCTTCGGACAAGTTGCATGGCCGGAAAACACTCGAAGGGCCATCATGGGCTTTTCCACTGTCCAGATACCCATGATCACCAAGGATGACCTGTTAAGGGAGTTCGGCGAGCTAGGCGAAGCCCATGGCTGTTACTTTGGCAAATACGTAGTTGCGACGTTCACGATTCACTGCTGCCTGCGAAACACCAACGGGCACGATCTGGCGATCACCTCCAAGGACATCGCTGATCCGGAATTCGCCGCGAACGTTCTGTTGAACGCGCCGCATCATCTCTCACACGATGGGCCAACGATCTTTGAAATTCCGTCCAGCGCCTATGGTTTCACCCACGCGTTAGCGGTTCCCGCCACGTATCACGGGCTACTGAACCGCAACGCCAATCGAACCAACCTGTTCCTGTGCCTGCCGATCTTCCGCTGCGAGTTCAGCGGCAATGAGTCGGTGGAGGAGTTCAAGTGGTCCACACATCACATCGTTGACGTCAACAACTGGCATAGGACCAGGCAGCCGAAGATTGGCGTGTACTTCGACAATCCCCGCACTGGCGGCGGAACGGACGGGGACGGCGCAATCGTTAGCCTGGAGACGTTAGTAGCCGAAATCGACAACCTCAACGGCGTGGGCAACGGCTTCATCGAGATCACCAACTACCGCGGCGAGGTGATCGAGGTGCTGTCGCCAGCGGAAGGCCACTATGTGTTGATCCGCAACCGCAAGGATGAAGAAGCGATGGGTCGCGCGCGGCTGGTGGCAGCCGTGGAGACGTTCACCACCAGCTGACGGCCGACCGCGATTGTGGAGCCGAGCCCATGCTCGGCTGCTTGTGCCGTGAAAAGCAGCCGAGCATGGGCTCGGCTCTACAGGTGTCCCGGCGCCCCCTCGACGGTGATCAGATCACCGTCAGGTTGGCGTACGCCATCACCAGCCACTTGCTGCCGGCGTCGGCGAACTCGACCTGCACACGGGCGTGGGCACCGTTGCCTTCGTAGTCGGTCACCATGCCTTCGCCGAACTTGGGATGGGTAACCAGCGCGCCGAGCTTGATCGGCGGTGCCTCGATCGAGGCATGGCCCATCACCCGGCTGGCGCCCATCGAGGCCGGCCGCGAGACCTGCACCTTGGGGCGGACTTCATGCAGCAGCTCGCGCGGGATCTCGCGCAGGAAGCGCGACGGCAGGCTGTAGTTGTCCTGGCCATGGATGCGGCGCGATTCGGCGTAGCTCAGTACCAGTTTCTGGCGCGCGCGGGTGATGCCCACGTAGGCCAGGCGGCGCTCTTCTTCCAGCCGCCCGCTTTCCTCCAGCGAGCGTGCGCTGGGGAACAGGCCTTCTTCCAGGCCGGCCAGGAACACCAGCGGGAACTCCAGGCCCTTGGCCGAGTGCAGGGTCATCAGCTGCACGCCCTCTTCGCCCGCCTGCGCCTGGCCCTCGCCGGCCTCCAGCGCGGCATAGGCCAGGAACGCGACCAGCTCGTCCATGTCCTCGCCCACTTCCTCGATGTCATCGGCGCGGCGCACGAAGCGCGAGGCCACCGAGACCAGTTCGTCGAGGTTGTCAGTGCGCGATTCGGAGTCCAGCGCGTTGCGGCTTTCCTTGCTCCAGTGCTCGCGCAGCTGCGAGCGGGCCAGCACGTGGTCCACGCGCTCGGCCAGGGTCATGTGCAGGGTCTGCGCCTGCAGCTCGTTGACCAGCACCAGGAAGCCGGCCAGCGCATTGCGTGCACGTGCGGCCAGCGCGCTGCCCTGGGTGACCAGCATGGTCGCTTCCCACAGCGAAATGCCCTGCGCGCGCGCCTCGCGGCGCACTTCGTCCAGCGTGCGGTCGCCGATGCCACGCGTCGGCGTGTTGACCGCGCGCTCGAACGCCGCGTCGTCGTTGCGGTTGGACAGCAGGCGCAGGTAGGCCAGCGCGTCCTTGATTTCGGCACGTTCGAAGAAGCGCATGCCGCCGTACACGCGGTACGGCACCTGTTCGCTCAGCAGCGCTTCTTCCAGCGCGCGCGACTGCGCATTGCTGCGGTAGAGCACGGCCACTTCGGTATAGCTGCCACCGTCGCGCACCCACTGGCGCGCGCGCTCGACGATGTAGCGCGCCTCGTCCATCTCGTTGTAGGCGGCGTACAGGTCGATCGGCTCACCGTCGCCGCTGTCGGTCCACAGCTGCTTGCCGATGCGGTCGGGGTTGTGCGCGATCACCGCATTGGCGGCGCCGAGGATGTTGGCGGTGGAGCGGTAGTTCTGTTCTAGGCGGATGGTCTGCGCGCCCGGGAAGTCGCGCAGGAAGCCCTGCACGTTCTCGACCTTGGCACCGCGCCAGCCGTAGATGGCCTGGTCATCGTCGCCGACCACGAACACGTGGCCGGAATCACCGGCCAGCACGCGCACGAAGGCGTACTGGATGGCATTGGTGTCCTGGAACTCGTCCACCAGGATTTCGCGGAAGCGGGCGCGGTAGTGCGCCAGCAGGGCCGGGTTGTCGCGCAGCAGTTCGTGCGCGCGCAGCAGCAGCTCGGCGAAGTCGACCAGGCCGGCGCGGTCGCAGCGTGCCTGGTACTCGATGTAGGCCTGGCGCATGGTTTCCAGCCAGGCGTCGTGCGGCTCGGGCTGGATGTGCTGCGGGCGGCGACCTTCGTCCTTCTGCGCGTTGATCCACCACGCGATCTGCTTGGCCGGGTACTTGCCGTCGTCCAGTTCCAGCGCCTGCACCACGCGCTTGACCAGCCGCAGCTGGTCGTCCGAATCCATCACCTGGAAGCCTTCCGGCAGCTTCGCGTCCTGCCAGTGCAGGCGCAGCAGGCGGTTGGCCAGGCCGTGGAAGGTGCCGATCCACATGCCACGGCTGCCATTGGGCAGCTGTGCGTCGATGCGGTGGCGCATTTCGCCGGCCGCCTTGTTGGTGAAGGTCACCGCGAAAATGCCGTGGGTCGGCACGCCATCGACTTCATGCAGCCAGGCGATGCGGTGGGTGAGTACGCGGGTCTTGCCGGAACCGGCACCGGCCAGCACCAGGTGGTGGCCGGGGGGAGCGGAGACGGCTTCGCGCTGGGCCGGGTTCAGGCCATCAAGCAGGTGGGAGACATCCATGCCCCCATTTTACGGCATCGCCGTCGCGGCTCCTGCGACCACCTGGGTTGCCAGTGCGTGCGCCTGCTGACGCAGTTCAGGCACCGCCAGGCTTTCCCACAGGCTGCCGATGCGCAGGCTGCCGAGTACGCCCAGCCGTGCCTGCGGCTGGCCACCGGCGGCACACAGGCGGTCGCCCGGCACCGTGCTGTCCAGGCCCAGCCCGTGCGGGCCGGGGCGGGCCAGCCCATCGGCCTGCAGTTGCTGCAGCAACGGATTGCGCAGCGCGCTGGCACGGGTTTCCACGCCGGTGGCGTTGATCACCCCGCTGATCGTCCACTGCTGTTCATTGCCCGAGGCATCGCGGCCGGACAGCTGCAGCGCATCGCCGTCGCGCCAGACGCGCTGCAGGCGGGACCGGTGGATACGCAGCTGGCCGCTGTCCTGCAGTGTCTGCAGCTGCGCATCCACCTCTTCGGCGATGCGGTGGCGATGCACGTCCCAATAGCGCACCACATGGCGCAGGAAGCGGCGCTGGTCGGCCTCATCGAGGCTGCACCACAGCGCCTGCCCGTGCGGGCGGATGCGGTCCATCACGCCCTGCCACGGCAGGCCGTCGGCCTGCGCCTGGCGTGCGAACCCGCGCAATGCGTGCAGGCGCTGGCGCAGGTTCATCGGCAGCAGCGTGGCCGGGTCGAACGTGGGCAGGCCGCCATGCGCATGCGGCAACGGCAGCAGGCCATGGCGCGAGATCACGTGCAGCGGGCCGGTGTGGCCAGCGGCGACCAGCGCCAGCACGGTGTCGGCCATGCTCAGGCCGGAGCCGACAATGGCCACGGCCTGCTCACTGGCCAGGGTGCGTACGCCGTCGTAGTCCCAGGCCTCGATCACATCGTCGGCAGGCAGCGCATCGGCACCGGCCACCGGCAGCGGGCGCATGCTGTTGCCGGTAGCCAGCACCGCCTGTGCAGCGTGCAGTGTCTGTCCGTCGCCCAGCTGCAGCCGGTAACCGTGGTCATCCGGCTGCAGGCCCAGCACCGGCTGCGCGATCACCTTCAGCGGCGCCGGGCTGGCTTTGGCGGCGTCCTGCAGGCGCTGTTGCAGGTAGGCCGCAAAGTAGTGGCGGCATACGTAACGCTCGCCCAGCACCTCGCGCGCCTCGCCCGGGTAGGCGTTGGCGGACATCAGGTAGTCGAGGAAATCGCCGGGCTGGTCGGCAAACGCACTCATCTTCGCCGCCGGCACGTTCAGCAGGTGCTCCGGCCACGGCGTGGCATAGGCGATGCCCTGCGCCAGCTGCGAAGCGGGTTCGAAAATGGCCAGCGCCAGCGGCGCCTTGGCCTGGCGCAGTACCTGGATCGCCACCAGCACGCCGGCCGCACCACCACCGATGATTGCCAGGTCCAGTTCGCCATTACGCGGTGAATCAGTCATGTGCCGATTGTAGGCCATCGGCGATGACAGGCCGGATTGCCGGAATGGGCGGCCGGCCTTGCCTCACATCAACGCATCGGCCAAGCGTGCGATGCCTTCGCGGCTGCGCCGCCACGTGGGGCGGCTGCGCCACTGCTGCAGGTCCAGCTGCCGCGCTTCACGCAGGTAGCCGTCCTCGATCGCGCACAGCTGCTGCACCAGCGCGCGGTCGTAGCAGATCAGGCCGATTTCGGCATTCAGCGCGAACGAGCGGATATCCATGTTGATCGAGCCCAGCACGGCGATGTCCTCGTCCACGCTCATGTGCTTGGCGTGCAGGAACTGCGGTTCGTACAGGGCGATGCGCACGCCACAGCGCAGCAGCTCGTCGTAGTACGCCTCCTGCGCCCACGAGGTCAGCCGCTGGTTGTTGCTGGCCGACAGGATCAGCTGCACGTCCACGCCGGACAACGCCGCGATGCGCAGCGCGCTCAGCGTGGCTTCGTCGGGCACGAAGTACGGGGTGACCATCACCAGCCGGCGCCGTGCGAGGTGGATCAGCGCCGCCACCGCATCGCGTGCGTTGCTGTACGGGTAGGCCGGGCCGCTGGGCAGCAGCTGGGTGGCGATGTCGTCGCTGCATTCGGGCACATCGGCGATCACGTCCAGGCGCTGGCCGGTTTCCATGTACCAGTCGCTGGCGAACACCGCTTCCAGATGCGCCACCGCCGGGCCGCGCACGCGCGCCACCAGCTCGCGGTTCGGGTGACCGGGCACGAACTGCGGGCCGGCCAGGTTCTGCGAACCGACGTAGGCCACTTCGTTGTCGATCACCGCGATCTTGCGGTGGTTGCGCAGGTCCATGCGCCCGCTGCGGCGCCAGCGCAGGCCACCGGGCAGCATCGCGCGCACTTCGATGTCGCGCGCTTCCAGGCGCTTGCGATAGGCGCGCAGGCCGCGCTTGGCACCCACCGCGTCGAGCAGCACGCGGCATTGCACGCCACGCGCCGCTGCGCGCTGCAGCGCCTCGACCACCGCCTCGCCCACCGCGTCGTCGAACATCAGGTAGTACAGCAGGTGCACGCGGTCTTCGGCCTGGTCGATGTCGGCGATCAGCGTGTGCAGCGATTCGTCGTAGTCGGTCAGCAGGTCCACCGCGTTGCCGTGCACCGGCATGAAGTCACCCTGGCGCTGCACCAGCGGCACGATCTCGGCGCTGGCGGTGTCCGGTTGCGGAGCCCAGCGCAGGCGATGCTGCAGCGCCTGTTCCTCGCGGATGACCTGCGAGGCCTCGGCCTGGCGGCGGATGCGCTCGCGCGACAGCCACGGGTGGCCGAACAGCAGGTACAGCGGCAGGCCCAGCAGCGGCACGAAGCCGACCAGCAGCAGCCAGCTGCGCGCCGCCCCCGGCGTGGTGCGGGTGGGGATCCAGCACAGCGCGACCAGCCGGATCAGCCAGTCGATCAGCAGCAGGTACGAACCCAGCAACCACTCGAACAGCATCGCGTCGCCCGTCGGGAGGTGATGGGCCATTCTGCCCACCGGCCCTTGTAGAGTCGAGCCGCGCTCGACGGCCTTTCGGTCCGACGGCAGAGCAGCCGTGCGTGGGCTCGGCTCTACAGGACGGCTCAATGCCGCACCGGCACCTCGCACAGCTGCCGCACCGATTCGGCGTGGCGGCGGCCGTTGAGCGCCATGCAGGCGATCGCCTGTGCGGCCCGTTCCAGCTGCGCCTCTGGAAGCGGCGACGGCGCGCCGTTGGCCAGCGCGAGGTGGTGGTCGCACAGCAGCAGCGCCATGCCCTCGATGCCTTGCAGCATGCGCTGCAGGCGCAGCCAGCCCAGTTCCAGGTCCTGCCGGTGTGATGGGGTGTTCATGCAACCTCCTTCAACGGATCTGGCCACCGTGAAGGTGGCGGACGATGCGTGGTTGCAATACCGGGAAGCAATCAATCAGCAAACGAACCGGCGGGCGCAAGGCCCCCTCGCACCGTCCGCCATAGAGGCGGATAGGTCACCAACCGTCGCCGGAGGGATCTCCGGCGACGGCGGGCGAGTCTACTGATTGATTGACTTCACGGGATTGCAAGCCCGACCGCTGCAACCGCAGCGGCTCGCCATCATGGGCACGGTCACGCCCGTCGTTCCAATCGATTTGAACCGCGCGGAGCACCGGAACCGGTAGGAAGAATCACTTATCGCATTCGGCCCTTCACACCAGGCAGGGCGGCATTGGCGACAGCCTGCGCGGGGACTGCCCCAGTGCCGACCAACGGTCGGCACCCACCGCGGCAATGCAGGAAGTGCCCACCACCCGAATGCCAGACATGAAAAAACCCGCCACAAGGGCGGGTTTCTTCGCGGGGACCAGCAATCCTTGCGGATTACTTGATCTTGCCTTCCTTGTACAGGACGTGCTTGCGCACGACCGGATCGTACTTCAGGAATTCCATCTTCCCCGGGGTGTTCTTCTTGTTCTTGTCGGTCGTGTAGAAGTGGCCGGTACCGGCCGAGGAAATCATACGGACCTTATCGCGCTTGCCTGCCATGATGCTTTACTCCTCAGACCTTTTCGCCGCGCGCACGCAGCTCAGCCAGAACGGAATCAATGCCGTTCTTGTCGATGGTGCGCAGTGCATGCGCGGAAACACGAAGCTTGACCCAGCGGTTCTCGCTGGCCACCCAGAAACGGCGCTCGTGCAGATTCGGCAGGAAACGACGACGGGTCTTGTTGTTGGCGTGCGAGACGTTGTTACCCGTCTGCACTCGCTTGCCGGAAACCTGGCATACGCGGGACATTGCGCACCTCGATAGTAGTAGTTGTCAGCCCGTAGCCCGGGAGACGGCGGCCTCGATGGTTGCCCACCACACGTCAAGAGAATCAAAGGGTTACGCTGGCGTTGGGCGGCCGGGGACGTGTTCCCGGGGGCGCCGCCCGGTAGAAAACCGGACACAGCGAGCCGCGCATTATGCACGGGTTCAAGCACTTGCGCAAGTTACCCACAGGCTGGGGCTGAACGCGACGGCCGCCGGTAGTGCCGGGCCAGTTCAACGCAGATGCGGAATCACCTGGGCCAGCAGATGGGCATCCTTCAACGCGCCGTGCAGGCCGCGGTTGCCGGGAATGCGCAGGCGCTGCAGCACATCATCCAGCTTGTTGCCCTGGCCCGGCCAGCGCCCGCGCGCCAGCTTCAGGCTGCAGGTGATGCGGCAATGCTGGGCCAGCGTGCCGGGGATGCCCGCCAGGCGCAGCTCGTTGTCCAGGAAACCCACGTCGAAGGTGGCGTTGTGCGCGACCATTTCGCTGCCGCGCAGGAAGTCCAGCAGTTCGGCGGCCTTGCTTGAAAACAGTGGCTTGCCCACCAGCATCGCATCGCTGATGCCATGCACGCGCTGTGCGCCCCAATCGACCTTGCGCTGCGGCTGCAGGTAGGTGTGGAACTGGCGGCCGGTCAGCTGGCCATCGATCAGTTCGACGGCACCGATTTCGATCACCCGGTGCCCCAGGCGGTGGGAGATGCCGGTGGTTTCGGTATCCAGTGCGACGATGCGGCTCATCAGGGTGTGCGTTCTCCAGTACGTGCAGCCGGATTTTCGCACGCGACCGATGCACTCACCCCAACGCTTCCACCACCCAATCGATGAACACCCGCAGCCGCTGGCTCATGTGCCGGTTCGGCGGAAACATCACATGCATCGGCATCGGCGGCAGCTGCCAGTCCTGCAGCACCGGCAGCAGCTCGCCACGCGCCACGTGCGGATCGGCCATGTAGCTGGGCAGCGCCACCACGCCCAGCCCCGCCAACGCAGCCGCCAGATAGGCATTGCCGTCGTCGAAGCCGACCGTGTAGCGGCCCTGCACTTCGACGCGCTCATCGCCGCGCTGCGCGCTGAACATCCGGGCCCGGCCACTGCGTGGGCTGAGGAAGCCGACCATGTGGTGGTCCGGTCCTTCCAGCGCGCGCGGGTCGGTCGGCAGGCCGAAACGCTGCACATAGCCCGGGCTGGCGTGGAAACCGATCGGCAGCGCGCCGAGCGGCCGCGCCACCAGTGCCGGGTCGGCCGGGGTGCCGCCGCGGATCACGCAGTCGACGTTGTCGGCGATGACATCGACCTCGCGGTCGCTGACGCCGATATCCAGCTGGATCTCCGGGTAGCGCGCCTGGAAATCCGGCAGCGCCGGCACCAGCCGCAAGCGCGCGTACGGCCCGGGCACATCCACGCGCAGGCGTCCGCGCGGCTGGGTGGCCGCGTCGCCCAGCCCGCCCTCCACCTCTTCCAGCTCGGCCAGCAGGCGGGCGATGCGCGGGTAATAGGCCGCGCCATCGGCGGTGACGCTGACCCGGCGCGTGGTGCGGTTGAGCAGGCGCAGCCGCAGGTGCGCCTCCAGCTGCTGCACCAGCTGGGTGGCTGTGGTGCGGCTGATCTGCAGGGTCTGCGCGGCGCGGGTGAAGCTGCCGGTTTCCACCACCCGGGCAAACGCCCGCATCGCCTCGAAACGGTCCATGGCGGGCCATGATTGTTTGGGATCGGCAATCAATCTAGGCCGATCATCGCGGTTTATCCAGACAGCGCTGGCGCGGAGGATGGGCGTTCTCTCCCACGGGATCTTCCCCATGTCACAGCGTGATGTCGTTTTCCCCGCCGGCCGCCAGGCCTTGTACGAGCGCAACCGCTACTCGCCGGCGATCCGGTCCGATGGCTTCCTGTTCGTCTCCGGCCAGGTCGGCAGCCGCGAGGACGGCTCACCCGAGCCGGATTTTGAAACCCAGGTACGCCGCGCCTTCGAGAATCTCAACGCGGTGCTGGCTGCCGCCGGCTGCACCTTCGATGACGTGGTCGACGTGACCGTGTTCCTGGTCGATCCCGAGAAGAACTTCGAGAAGGCGTGGGCGATCGTGCCCGAGTATTGGGGCGAAGCACCGCACCCGACCCTGACCGGAATCGGCGTGACCTGGCTGTATGGGTTCCAGTTCGAGATCAAGGTGATCGCGAAGCTGCCTGCAGAACGGTAGTGCCGGCCGCTGGCCGGCAGCAAGGTGTCGGGGTCAGAGCCCTTTCCGGAGGAAAGGGATCCGACCCCAGCCCGACCCACCTGAACGGGAGGCTCCGACGGATTCCCGAGGTGGCCATTGATATTGTATCCGGCGAAAACCGCTTGCTAGCCTCCCCTCCATGCGCCGGATCTCCCGCCACCTTCGCTCGTACCTGCTGATGCTGCTGATGGCGGCATTCGTGGTCGTGCCGGTGGCCGACGCGCTGGCCTGCACGGTGGAACCGCACGCCAGCACGGTGCACGTGGAGTCCGCACCGGATTCCGATGGCGATGCCGACGGCAAGCACGTCGGTGCCTGTGGCCACAACCACTGCCACCACTCCAATCTGAGCCTGCCGGCCAGCACCCTCGCTGCCTTCGGTGCGCCACTGCCGGCGCGCTGGATGAATGCCGGCGACGCGGCGACCTATGCGGTCGCCCAGGATGAATTGACGCGTCCTCCCCGGGCGTGAGTTGAGCGCGTCCCGCGATTGCGGGCTCCCGTTTCACTCACAACCGGAATCCCCCTATGTCGATCCTGACACCTCGGTCGCCGCGCGCGGCCGGGCTGGTCGTCGCTGTGCTGCTGGGCCTGGCCCCGGCGGCATCGGTGATGGCGCAAGCCGCCCCTTCCTACGACACCCTGCTTGAACGCCTGGACCAGCTGCCCGGCACCCGTGTGGGTACGGCGCTGGCCGAGGCCGCCGACGCGCGCGCCGACCAGGCCCGTGCGTTGCCCAACCCTTCCCTCTCCTACTCCGCCGAGAACGCCTGGGGCACCGGCTCCTATGGCGGCATGGGCAAGGCCGATACCGTGCTCACCCTGTCCCAGCCGCTGGAGGTCTGGGGCCAGCGTGGCGCGCGTGTCCGTGCCGCCCGTGCCGAGGCACAGGCCGCCAACCTGCGTGGTGCCCAAAGCCGCAGCGACGTGGCCAGCCAGCTGGCGGTGGTCTACGCACAGGCGGAAAGTGCACTGCGCCGCTACGCCCTGGCCGAAGAAGCGCTGACCCTCACCCGCGATGACGCCAATGCGGTCAACGCGATGGTCAAGCAGGGCCGCGAACCGCAGCTGCGCGCGGTGCAGGCGCAGAGCGAAGTGGCCAATGCCAGCGCTGCGCTGGATGAGGCGCAGGCATTCCGCGACGCCGCACTGGCCCGCCTGGCCGGTGCCGCGCTGCTGGATGCGCCGGTGCAGTCGATCGACAACAGCCTGCTCGACCGTGCCCCGCCGCTGCCGCGTGGCGCCACCGACGTGGCGCTGGCGGTGCGCATCGCTGAAGCCGAAGCCGATGCGGCCGGCAAGCTGGTCGAGGTGGAGCGCAAGCGCGCCCTGCCCGATCTGAGCGTCACCGCCGCGCAGACCCGTTTCCGCGAAGGCGGCGAGCGTGCCTACAACCTCGGGGTCAGCCTCAGCATCCCGCTGTTCGACCGCAACCGCGGTGGCATCCGCGCCGCCAATGCCGACCGGCGCGCGGCCGAGGCACGCCTGGACCAGCAGCGCCGCGACAGCGAGGCCGAACGCCTGTCTGCCGTGGCCGGGCTGAAGGCGGCCGGCAGCCGTACCCGCGCCGCCGATGAAAGCGTGGTCGCCGCCGAAGAGGCGTATCGCCTCGCACGCGTCGGCTTCGACGCCGGACGCATCTCGCAGCTGGAACTGCGCAGCACGCGCAGCGCCCTCATCGCCGCCCGCGGCACCGCCGTGGATGCGCGCCTGTCGCGCGTCGGCGCCGAAATCGATCTTGCCCGCCTTGAAGGGCGCGCACCTTTTGTGGAGGCCAAATGACTCTCTCCCGTACTTTCCCGCTGATCGGCGGCGTGCTGCTGACCGTTCTGCTTGCCGGCTGCGCCGGCAATGCGCAGACGCCTGCCAATGAAGACCCGGCTGCGGCCAAGGCCGGCACCGACGATGGCCACGGCCATGCCGCCGACAGCAAGGAGGCCAAGGCGGAAACCGCCAAGGCCCCCGCCGACGCCGATGAAGGCGTGGTGGAGCTGACCCCGGAACAGATCAAGGCGTCCGGTATCGAGGTGGTCGCCATCGGCCGCGGTGGCGGTGGCTCCACGCGCCTGTCCGGCCGCGTCGAGCCGTCGGTGGGCGCACGCGCGTCGGTGGCGTCCACGGTGACCGGCCGCGTCGAGCGCGTGCTGGTCGCGCCGGGCACGGCAGTGAAGCAGAACCAGGCGCTGGCCATCTTGGTCAGCGGTGAGGCCGCGGTGTTCCGCGCCAATGCGCTGGCCGCCTCGGCCGAAGCCGAAGCCGCGCGCCTGGCCTATGGTCGCGACAAGGCGCTGGTCGACCAGGGCGTGGTCGCGCGCCAGGAACTGGAGGCCTCGCGCGCCCGCTCGTTGGCGGCACAGGCCCAGGCCGCTGCCGCGCAGGCCCAGGCTGCTGCCAACGGTGCGCCCGATGCCAGTGGCCGCGTGCGCATCACCAGTCCGGTGGCCGGCATCGTCGGCAACGTGCAGGTCACCCCGGGCGGGGTGGTCGCCGCCGGCAGCGCGGTGGCCGATGTCGCCGATCCGGCGATGAACGAACTGGTGTTCACCGCGCCGCCCGCGCTGGCCGCACAGGTCACGCCCGGCATGAAGCTGGAAGTGAGCGTGCCGGGTGGCAGCTTCACCGCCACCGTCACCGGTTCGGCCGCCGATGTGCGCCAGCAGGGCGGCGTCGCGGTGATCCGCGCCACGCCAGTGGACGCTTCGCTGCCGCCGGCCGGTTCGCCGGTTTCGGCGGTGGTGGTCACCGAGGGCCAGGACGGTTCGCTCAGCGTGCCCGCCGATGCGGTGCAGAACGTCGATGGCAGCAGTGCGGTGTTCGTCGCCGTCGACGGCGGCTTCAAGGCGCAGCCGGTGCTGGCCGGGCGCCGTGCCGGCGACCGCATCGAGATCCTCGGTGGACTGACCGGCAACGAGCGCATCGTCGGTGCCAACGCCTTCCTGCTCAAGGCCGAACTGGCCAAGGGCGAAGCCGAGCACGGCCACTGAGGAGGCGACCATGTTCAAGCTGATCATTGAAACAGCGGTGCGCCACCGCTGGCTGGTGGTGTTCATGGCGGCGCTGATCGCTGCCGTGGGCCTGTTCCAGCTGGGCAAGCTGCCGATCGACGCGGTGCCGGACATCACCAACCGCCAGGTGCAGATCAACACGGTGGCACCAGCGCTGACGCCCGAACAGATCGAGCGGCAGGTGACCTACCCGCTGGAAACCGCGCTGGCCGGCATTCCCGGCCTGACCACCACGCGTTCGCTGTCGCGCAATGGCTTCTCGCAGGTCACCGCGATCTTCACTGATGCGACCGACATCTACTTCGCCCGCCAGCAGGTGGCCGAACGCATGCGCGAGGCATCCGAAGACCTGCCCGATGGCGCGTCGCCGATGCTGTCGCCGGTCACCACCGGCCTCGGTGAAGTGCTGATGTGGACCGTGGACTTCACCACGTTCGATCCGGCCAGGCTGGCCAAGCCCGGTGAAGCGGGCTGGCAGGCCGGCGAGGTCTACCGCACGCCGGAAGGCAACCTGCTGCGCACGCCAGAAGAACGTGCCACCTACCTGCGCACCGTGCAGGACTGGATCATCGCGCCGCAGATGCGTTCCAGCCCGGGGCTGGCCGGCGTCGATACGGTCGGCGGCTACGTCAAGGAATACGGCGTGCATCCGGACAGCGCCCGGCTGGCCGCGCACGGCCTCGGCCTGGCCGATCTGGTCACTGCCCTGCAGCGTTCCAACGTGCAGGCCGGTGCCGGTTTCGTGCAGCGTGCCGGCGAAGGCCTGGTGGTGCGTGCCGATGGCCTGGCACTGACCACCGAGGATCTGGCACAGGCCCCGGTAGCCACCCGCAATGGCGTGGTGGTGCGCGTGGCCGATGTGGCCGAGGTCGAGCTGAGCCGCGCGCCGCGCCTGGGTGCGGCCAGCCGCAACGGCCACGAAGCCGTGCTGGGCACCGCGCTGATGATCGCCGGCGGCAACAGCCGCACCGTGGCCCAGGCCGCAGCCGCGCGCCTGGAGCAGGTGAACAAATCGCTGCCGGCCGACATCGTGGCGGCACCGGTGCTGGACCGCAGCGTGCTGGTCAATTCCACCATCAAGACCGTGGCCAAGAACCTCACCGAGGGCGCGCTGCTGGTGGTGGTGGTGCTGTTCCTGCTGCTGGGCAACCTGCGTGCGGCAACGATCACCGCGCTGGTGATTCCGCTGTCGTTCCTGTTCGCGGTGATCGGCATGAACCGCTTCGGCATCAGCGGCAACCTGATGAGCCTGGGTGCCCTGGACTTCGGCATCCTGGTGGACGGTGCGGTGATCGTGGTCGAGTCGACGCTGCTGATGCTGGGTCAGCGCCGCGCCGAACTCGGCCGTGCGTTGACCGCGATGGAACGCCTGCGCGTGGCCGCCGATTCGGCCATGAAGATGGCGCGCCCTGCGGCCTTCGGCCAGTTGATCATCCTGCTGGTGTTCGCGCCGATCCTTACTCTGGAAGGCGTGGAGGGCAAAACGTTCCACCCGATGGCAGCCACCTTCATGCTGGCCCTGGTCGGTGCCTTCATCTTCTCCTTCACCTTCGTGCCGGCGATGGCCGCGCTGCTGGTGCGCGAGCCGAAGGTCAAGGACGGCGATGCGCATACCGATGATGGCGAGCACGAGACGAAGCTGATCCGCGTGCTGCGTGCGCGCATCGAGCCGGTGGTGCGCAAGGCCGTGACCCATCCGCGCACGGTGCTGGCCGGTGCGGTGATGATGGTGGTGGTGGGCATCGGCTCGTTCTCGCTGCTGGGCCGCGAGTTCATGCCGACGCTGGACGAAGGCAACGTGGCGATGCAGGCCCTGCGCGTGCCATCGACCTCACTTGAGCAGTCGCTGGCGATGCAGCTGGCACTGGAAAAGGCAATCGCCAAGCAGCCGGAAGTGGAGACCGTGTTCTCGCGCACCGGTACCGCCGAGGCGGCCATCGACCCGATGCCGACCAACATCTCCGACAGCGTGATCGTGCTGAAGCCACGCAAGGACTGGCCGGATCCGAAGCTGGGCAAGGACGCGCTGGTGGCACGCTTCGAAACGCTGGCCGGGCAGCAGCTGGGCAACAGCTTCGAGTTCAGCCAGCCGATCGAGCTGCGCTTCAACGAGCTGATTTCCGGCGTGCGTACCGACCTGGCGGTGATGATCTTCGGCGATGATTTCAGCCAGTTGCAGAAGGTGGCCGACCAGGTGGCGCTGAAGCTGCGCGCGGTGGAGGGCGCGGCCGATGTGCGGGTGGAGCAGATCTCCGGCCTGCCGACGCTCAACGTGGCCATCGACCACGTTGCAGCGGCACAGTATGGGCTGACCGCCGCGGACGTGAGCGATGCACTGTCCACTGGTATCGGTGGCACCGCGGCGGGCAAGATCTTCGAAGGCGACCGCCGTTTCAACGTGGTGGTGCGCCTGGACGATGCCTCGCGCAACGATCCGGACCAACTGGCCTCACTGCCGATCGCCACGCCGTCGGGGCTGGTGATTCCGCTGTCGTCGGTCGCGCGCATCACGGTCAGCGAAGGGCCGAACCAGATCAGCCGCAACAACGGCAGCCGCCGCGTGGTGGTGCAGGCCAACGTGCGTGGCCGCGACCTGGGCGGTTTCGTGGGCGAAGCGCAGGCTGCAGTGGCCGACGTGGCGCTGCCGCCGGGTGCGTACCTGACCTGGGGTGGCCAGTTCGAGAACCTGCAGCGCGCCGAGAAGCGGCTGGCAACGGTGGTGCCGGTGGTGTTCCTGCTGATCGGCAGCCTGCTGTTCATGGCCCTGCGCAGCGGCAAGGAAGCCATTCTGGTGTTCAGCTGCGTGCCGCTGGCACTGGTCGGCGGCATCCTCGCGCTGCTGCTGCGTGGCATGCCGTTCTCGGTGTCGGCGGCGGTCGGCTTCATCGCCGTCTCCGGCGTGGCGACCTTGAATGGCCTGGTGCTGATGCAGGCGATCCGCGAACGTCTGGACGCCGGCGACCTGCCGCTGCAGGCGGCGATCAACGGTGCCTCAAGTCGCATCCGCGCGGTGCTGACCACGGCACTGGTGGCGATCGTCGGCTTCATTCCGATGGCAATCGCCAGCGGTTCCGGTGCCGAGGTGCAGAAGCCGCTGGCGACGGTGGTGATCGGTGGCCTGATCACCGCCACCGTGCTGACCCTGCTGGTGCTGCCGACCTTCGCGGCACGGGTGGCCAAGCCAAGGGCGGTGGGGTGAGGTGATGCCGGGGTCGGAGCCCTTTCCGTGGGAAAGGGATCCGACCCCATGACCGGGTCGGATTGCCGGCCAGCGCCCGGCACTACCTTGGAACGGTCAGGCCTTCTTGCGTTCGGCGATGTAGGCCTGGATCTGCTGTTCCAGCACCGGCAGCGGCACCGAGCCCTGCTTGAGCAGGGTGTCGTGGAAACCCTTGATGTCGAACTTGTCGCCCAGCTCCTTCTCGGCCTGCGCACGCAGGCGAACGATGGCGATCTCGCCCAGCTTGTAGCTCAGCGCCTGGCCCGGCCAGGAAATGTAGCGGTCCACTTCGGTGGTCACTTCATGCTCGCTCAGCGCGGTGTGGTCACGCAGGTAGGCCAGCGCCTGCTCGCGGGTCCAGCCCTTGCTGTGCACGCCGGTGTCGATCACCAGGCGTGCCGCGCGCCACATCTCGTAGGTCAGGCGGCCGAAATCCTCGTAGGGGGTTTCGTAGATGCCCATCTCCACGCCCAGCTTCTCGCAGTACAACGCCCAGCCTTCGCCATAGGCGGAAATGTAGGCGTTGCGGCGGAACTCGGGCAGGTTCTTCTGCTCGGCGGCAATCGCTCCCTGCAGCGAATGGCCCGGATCGGATTCATGCAGAGTCAGCGCCGGCAGGTTGTACAGCGGGCGCGACGGCAGGTTGTAGGTGTTGAGCCAGTAGGTGCCCATGCCACCACGGCCGGCGGTCCAGAACGGCGCGATGTCCGGTGGCACCGGCACGATGGTGAAGCGGGCGCGCGGCAGCGTCATGTACTTGCCGAGCTGGCCGTCGGCACGCTTGGAAATCCACGCCGCGCGCGACAGCAGTTCCTCCGGAGTCTTGGCGTAGAACTGCGGATCGGTGCGCAGGAAGGTCAGGAACTCGGCGAAGCTGCCCTTGAACTTCACCTGCTTGATGATGTCGTTCATTTCCTTCTGGATGCGCTCGACTTCACCCAGGCCGATGCGGTGGATCTCGTCCGGCGACAGGTCCAGCGTGGTGTATTCGTGGATCTGCTGCTTGTAGTACGCCTTGCCATCCGGCATCGCTTCGGCGGCCAGGGTGGTGCGCGCCTGCGGCACGTACTCGTTGACGAAGAAGGTGCGCAGCTGCTGGAACGCCGGCACCACCTTGCCGCTGATCGCCGCGCGCGCCTGCGCCTGCAGCCTGGCCTGTTCGGCCGCCGGGATGCTGTTGGGCAGCTTCTTGAACGGCGCGTACAGCGGCGACTCGGTCGGGTCCTTCAGTTCGGCAACGGTGGCGATGGACACTTCGCGACCATCGAGCACGGCACGCGGCACGCTGAAGCCACGCTTCAGGCCAGCGCGCATGTTCTCGGTCTGCTGGCCGAAGTAGCGCGGCACATCGTTCAGGCGGGCGATGTAGTTCTGGTAATCCTGCGCGGTCTTCATCTCGCGCCGGGCCATGAAGGACAGGTTGGACCAGAACGAGGAGTCGGCGTTGAACGGCATCTCGTAGCCGCGCAGGCGCGTCTCTTCGGCCAGGTTGAACACCTGGTCGTGGTAGATCGCGTAGTTGACCTGGTTGTCGGGCGACAGGGTCTTCGGGTCGATCTTCTTCAGCGCGGCCAGGGTTTCGTCCCACACCTTCAGGCGTGCCTGCTGCGCGGCCGGGCCGATGTCGGGCATGCGGGTGGCGTTGGCCGGGGCGTCCTCGTCCTCGCTGGCTTCACCGCCGCCCTGCTGGCGCCACTTCCATTCCTTCTCGTACAGCGCGCGGAAGGCGGCGTCGGCGGGCGATTCAGTGGCCACGCTGGCCGGTGCGGCGGTGGCGGGCGGCGCGGCCAGGGCCACGGCGGGGGCGGACAGGGCGATCAGCAGGGCAACGGCAAGACGGGTTTTCACGAGCACAGGTTCCCGGGAAGGCAGACCCCGATCATGGCACCGCCCACGGCCCGTGGCATGGGACGAAGGTCCTGCCTGCAACGCAGGCAGGACCGGGAACCGGCCGCAGGCCGGGGCCCCAGCGCCGAAGGCGCGTGGTAGAGCCGACTGTCAGCGGCTGCTCTTCCGCCAGATGTAGCAAACCCCGCGCTTCGCGCGAAAGTCGACTCTACCCACAGCAGGCAGGACCCGGCACGGCCGCCGGACATGCAACAGAGCCACGCCATGCGTGGATGCGCCGGCGATCCGGACGGGGTCAGAGCCCTTTCCTGCGGAAAGGGATCCGACCCCACAGCCTCAGTGGCTGGCCTTGTCCCGCTTCCAGCCCCGGTGCTTGATGTCCAGGTGCAGGCTGTACAGCGCGGTGAACGCCGGGAACAGGTTCTGCAGCACGCCCACCGAGTCCTGCTTGGCCGAGAACAGGAAGTAGCTCAGCGTCATCAGGCTGCCGATCACGCTCATGTACCAGAACAGGCGCGGGATCACCGGCTTGCCGGCGCGCTTGGAGGCGATGAACTGGACCAGCCAGCGGCCGCCGAACATCAGTGCGCCGGTATAGCCGATCAGCTTCCAGCCGGTCACATGCAGGCCGGTCCAGTACAGCCAGGTCAGCGGCTGGTCGAGCCAGTGCAGCTCCAGGCCCATCACCGCTCTTCCACCGCGGTGCGCTTGCTGCGGGTGATCAGCCAGGCCACGCCGCGCAGGTCACGGATGCCGACCAGCGCGCGCCCGAGGTTGTTGTACTTGGACACGCCGGCGGTGCGGTGGCGGTGGTTGACCGGCACGCTGGTGGTCTTCCAGCCGGCGCGCTGCATCAGCGCCGGCAGGTAGCGGTGCATGTGGTCGAAGTACGGCAGGTCGAGGAACGCACTGCGCTCGAACAGCTTGATGCCGCAGCCGGTGTCGGGCGTATCGTCGCGCAGCATGCGCGCGCGGATGCGGTTGGCCCAGCGGCTGGCCCAGCGCTTGCTGCCGCTGTCCTGGCGGTTGACGCGCCAGCCGGCAAACAGCTTCACCTGCGCCTCGGCAGCATCGCGCGCTGCCAGCAGCTTGGGAATATCGGCCGGATCGTTCTGGCCATCACCATCCAGGGTGGCGATCCACGGCGCCCGCGCATGCTTGACGCCGGTGCGCACCGCGGTGCTCTGCCCGCTCTGGTTCACATGGTGCAGCACGCGCAGTTCCGGGGTGGTTGCCTTCAGCCCCTGCAGCACCGCCAGGGTGTCATCGCGCGAGTGATCGTCGATGTAGACGATCTCGAACGGCAGCCGGCCACGCAGCGCAGCGGTGATTTCGGCGACCAGCGGGGCGACGTTGTCGCGCTCGTTGAATACGGGGACGACAACGGAAAGCTCGGGTTGGCTCATAAGGCACTCGGCCAAAGGGGGGACAAAGACCGCGCATTCTCCGAAACCGAGGTTATCCGAAGATGAACCCCGCGGCGTGAGGATCCATCCTCAGGCGCGATCGCCAAAATACTCGCGGCACCACTGCACCACAGGCGGCAGGCCTTCTTCGATCGGGGTCACCGCATCGAAGCCGAAAGCGTCATGTGCGCGTCGGGTATCAGCCATCGTGCGCACCATGTCGCCGGGCTGCATGGGCTTGTAGACCTTCTGCGCGGGGCGGCCGGCGGCCTGTTCGATCACGCTGATGAAGCGCTCCAGCTCGACCGGCGTATGGTTGCCGAGGTTGAACACCCGGTGCGGCACCGGACCGTCGGCCGGATGCGCGAGGGCGCCGAGGATACCCGACACGATGTCGGAAACATGTGTGAAGTCGCGCTGCATGCGGCCTTCGTTGAACACGTCGATCGGCCGCCCGGCCAGCACCGCACGCGAGAACAGCAGCGGTGCCATGTCCGGTCGGCCCCACGGGCCATACACGGTGAAGAAACGCAGGCCGGTGGCGTGCAGGCCATACAGCTGCGCGTAGGTGTAGGCCATCAGTTCGTTGGCGGCCTTGGTCGCCGCGTACAGCGAGCGCGGCTGGTCAACGCGCTGGTCCTCGGAGAACGGCGGCGTGGCCGAATCACCGTAGACCGAGCTGCTGGAGGCATACACCAGATGCTGCACGCCACGGTGGCGGCACAGTTCGAGCATGTTGACGAAGCCGACCAGGTTGCTGTCGACGTAGGCGTGCGGGTTTTCCAGCGAATAGCGCACGCCGGCCTGCGCGGCCAAGTGGATCACCGCGGTCGGCTGCACTTCGTCAAACAGTGCGGCCAGGCCTTCGCGATCGGTCAGGTCCAGCGTGCGCAGGTCCAGCGCCGGGCACAGCGCGGCCACGCGGTCGCGCTTGATCTGCGGGTCGTAGTAGTCGTTGAAGTTGTCCAGGCCGACCACCGGCTGGCCCGCCTCCAGCAGCGCGCGGGCGGTGTAGGCACCGATGAAGCCGGCAGCGCCGGTGAGCAGGATGGTCATTGCAGTTGCCTGGAAATCAATGAGTACAGGTGCAGAGGATACGCTGCGGGCTCAGAACAGCCCGAAACGCTTCCTGGCCACGTTGGTGCGGCCGGGCTCGATCACGTCCTGGATGTTCTTTGCATCGAAGCGGTCGAGCAGCGCCTCGGCGCCCTTTTTCAGCTTCAGGTCCATTTCTTCCGGGTACAGCGGCATGAGGGCCATGAAGGCGATGGTCCTGCCATCCTCCAGCACCAGTTCGGCGAAATCTTCCGGGGTGGTGACCGGCGGCAGCACGATGGTGCCGTCGAAGCCCACGCCCGGCGCATAGGGCTCGCTGGGATGGCCATTGGGAATGGTGTGGCCGAAGCCCAGCCAGGTGTCGTACTCGTGCGGCAGCCGCGCCATGCCCTTCAGCAGGCGCACCGGCCAGTAGTTGCGCTCGTCCTCGAAGGCGTCCTGCGAGATCGGCCAGTCGGCCGGCAGGGTCACCATCAGCTCCATGTAGCGCGGCACGTCCGCCTCCACCTCGGCGGGCACGGTCATCGGCAGATCGCTCATGCCGGAGGTCACCAGCCGCAGATACGGGAACTGGTCGGTGGCCGGCACCACGTGCACGTCGATGTGCACCAGGTCGGAGATGATCTCGTGGAAGACGCCGGACACCGGGCCCAGGTGGCGCTCGATGTGCGCGCCGATCGCCTCGATGTGTTCTTCGCCCTGCGGCGGGGTGAAGTCCTTCTGGCGGCTGTGCACCAGGATCGGGCTGCCGCCCGGGCTGACGTCGTCGAATGCGTTGCTCATGTCCTGCTCCCTGGATGAGGCCACGGGCCGGAAGGCAGTACATCCCACGGCACGCGCGGCGGTGCGTTCCCTGTCATTCGCGGGACACGGCAGGAACGGGCCGCGCCCCCTGTCATTGCGCCGGGCTCAGCCCTGGCGCGTGCGCAGCTTTTCCAGCACGCCGTCCAGGGTATCCAGGTCGGTGTAGTGGATGATCAGCTTGCCCTTGCCGCCGCGACCATGGTTGATCGCCACCTTGGCCCCCAGGGCTTCGGACAGCTCGGTTTCCAGCGAGGCGATGTCGGCCTGCTGCACCTTCGGCGCAGCCACCGGGCGGTTGCTCGGCACCTTGCCGGCGGCGAAGGCCTGCGCACGGCGCTCGACCTCGCGCACCGACCAGCCTTCATCGGCCGCTTCCTGCGCCAGCTTGCCGGCCAGCTCGGGGGCCAGGGTCAGCAGCGCACGGGCGTGGCCCATTTCCAGGCGGCGGGTTTCCAGCAGCAGGCGGATCGCCACCGGCAGCTCCAGCAGGCGCAGCAGGTTGGACACCGCCGCGCGCGAGCGGCCGACGGCCTCGGCGGCCTCGGCATGGGTCAGGGTGAACTCGCTGATCAGGCGCTGCAGCGCCTCGGCTTCTTCCAGCGGGTTGAGGTCTTCGCGCTGGATGTTCTCGATCAGCGCCATCGCGATGACGGTGCGGTCTTCCAGCTCGCGCACCACCACCGGCACTTCGTCCAGGCCGGCCAGCTGCGATGCACGCCAGCGGCGTTCACCGGCGACGATTTCGTAGTTGCCCGCCGGCAGCTGGCGCACCAGGATCGGCTGGATCACGCCCTGCGACTTGATCGAGTCGGCCAGCTCGGACAGCTTGCCCTCGTCCATCTCGCGACGCGGCTGGTACTTGCCCGGCTGCAGCTGGCCCACGGCCAGCTTGCGCAGCACTTCACCCGGCAGCGGCTCGATCACCGCGGTGGTGGCCTGCACCTGGCTGACCGCACCCTTGGGACCCAGCAGGGCATCCAGGCCACGGCCGAGGCCTCGCTTCTTGGCTGCCGGCTTGCTGCTGGTCATCAGACAGTCTCCACGGCCTTGGCGGCCTTGTTGCGTTCGTTGTTGCGGCGGATGATCTCGCCGGCCAGGCCCAGGTAGGCCACGCCACCGCGCGAGGCGCGGTCGTAGCCGACGATGCTCTGGCCATGGCTGGGCGCCTCGGCCAGGCGCACGTTGCGCGGCACGATGGTGCGGAACACGCGGTCGCCGAAGTGCTCGGTGAGCTCGGCCGAGACCGCGTTGGCCAGGTTGTTGCGCACGTCGAACATGGTGCGCAGCACGCCTTCGATCTCCAGCGCCGGGTTCAGGCTGGTGCGCAGCGCCTCGATGGTTTCCACCAGCGCGCTCAGGCCTTCCAGCGCGTAGTACTCGCACTGCATCGGCACGATCACCGAGTCGGCGGCGGCCAGCGCGTTGAGCGTCAGCAGCGACAGCGCCGGCGGGCAGTCGATCAGGATGTAGTCGTACTCGTCGCGGATCGGCGCCAGCGCGCGCTTCAGGCGCTGCTCGCGCTCGCTCTGGCCCATCAACTGGATCTCGGCGGCGGTCAGGTCGATGTTGCCGGGCAGCAGGTCGTAGCCCTCGGCAGTCTGCACGCGCACATCGGCGGCGCTGTTCTCGCCGAGCAGCAGGTCACAGGTGGAGGCGGCCAGCTCTCGTTTGTCCACGCCACTGCCCATGGTCGCGTTGCCCTGCGAATCCAGGTCGACCAACAGCACGCGCTTGGGTGCGTTGGCCAGGGAAGCGGCCAGGTTGACGGCGGTCGTGGTCTTGCCGACGCCACCCTTCTGGTTGGCGATGGCGATGATGCGGGCCATGCGGGTGTGCCTCGTCGACGTGTGCTGGGACCGGTCATTATGCGTACAACCGGCCCCTTGCGGAAATCGTGAATCGCCAACCCGTTGTTCCACAAGGGGCTGGCGGCGGGAATCAGGGGCCTGTAACAGTGACCAGGTGGCGTTCGCCGGCCAGGCCGGGCACGCTCAGCGGGGTCACCTCGCGCACCTGCCAGCCGTCCGGCAGCTCCGCGATCTCTTCATGCGGGTAGACGCCCTTCATGGCCAGCAGCACGCCGCCGGGGCGCAGCAGGTGGCCACCGACGCGGACGATGCCGGCCAGGGTGTCCATCGCGCGCGCGGTCAGCTGGTCGTAACGGCCGGCCTCGTCCAGCGCCTCGGCGCGCGATTCGGCCACGCGGGCGTTGCCCAGGCCGAGCTGGCGCACGGCCTCGCGCATGAAGCGCGCCTTCTTGCCGTTGCTCTCGACCAGGGTGACCTGCAGGCCCGGGCAGGCAATCGCCAGCGGGATGCCGGGCAACCCGGGGCCGGTGCCGAGGTCGGCCAGGCTGCCATCGGCCACGAACGGCTGCATCGCCAGCGAGTCAAGCAGGTGGCGGGTGACCATCTCCTGCGGATCGCGGATGGCGGTGAGGTTGTAGGTGCCGTTCCAGCGGTGCAGCAAGGCCAGGTAGCGCAGCAGCGGCGGCGCCAGCGCGGCGTCCAGGCCCATGCTGGCCAGGCCCTGTTCCAGCGTGGCAGACACGCTGGCGGGAAGTGGGTGTTCGCTCATGCCGACATTATCGCCGGTTTTGCGCGCTGATTCCCCGCTTCAGTGTGGATACCAGGCCAATGCCGCACGGAACTGGCCGGTGGCCTGCCATTCGTGCAGGTGCCAGCGCGCGGCCTCGCCCAGTTCCGGGTCGCACCAGCGCAGGTGCAGGGCGCCATCGGCCCCCGGCGCCAGCTGCAGGCGGTGCAGGCCGAACGAGATGCCCTGCCCGTGCGCCTTCAGCATCGCTTCCTTGGCGCACCACACGCGGAAGAACCAGTGCTCGCGCCCGGCCTCGTCCAGGCTTTCCAGCCAGGCCACCTCCTCGGGGTGGAAGAAGCGCTGCACGATCTCCAGCAGGCGGGCCCGCGGCCGCAGCAGCTCCAGGTCCACGCCCAGCCGCACGCCCTCGCCCAGCGCCACCAGCAGCACCTCGCCGCTGTGACTCCAGCCGGTGCCGTAGTGGGCCAGCGCGCCGCTCAGCTCTGGCCGGCCCTTGTCATCACGGACCAGTGGCAGCGTCTCCGGCTCGGCGCCCAGCGCCTGCGCCAGCACCTGCCGCGCCTGCGGTTCGCCGCGGTGGCCCGGCACATGCGGGCGTCGCCAGACGGTCACCGGACCGAAGCGCCACGGGCCGTCGAGGGTGGCTGGCAGGCTCATCCGCACGCGCCCATCACGCAATTCCACGACGGGTTCACGGCCGTGCGCGTCAACTGGTCACAGTTCCCCACCGGAGGTTCGATCATGGGCATCATCATCTGGCTGATCGTCGGCGGCATCGTAGGCTGGCTGGCCAGCATCATCATGAAGCGCGATGCCCAGCAGGGCATCATCCTCAACATCGTGGTCGGCATCGTCGGCGCGCTGATTTCCGGCTGGCTGTTCGGCGGCGGCATCAACGAAGCGATCACCATCCGCACCTTCCTGTTCTCGCTGATCGGTGCGGTGATCCTGCTGGCGATCGTCAACCTGTTCACCCGCAAGAGCATACGGTGATCTGAGGGTAGTGCCGGCCGCTGGCCGGCAGATGTTTCAGAACGGGCCCGGCAATCGCCGGGCCCCGTTCGTTCAACCCAACTGCACCCATGCCGGCGCGTGGTCACTCGGGCGTTCCCAGGTGCGCGGCTCACGATCAATACCCGAGGCCACCGCGCTGCCCTTCAGCGCGTCGGAGACCAGGGTCAGGTCGATGCGCAGGCCCAAGTTGCGGCGGAAGCCGGCGGCACGGTAATCCCACCAGCTGAACACACCGGCCTCGTCATTGTGCAGGCGGAAGCCATCGTGCAGGCCCAGCTGCAGCAGCTTGTTGAGCGCGCCGCGCTCGGCGGTGGAGGTCAGGATGTGGTTTTCGTTCCACACCTCCGGGTCGTGCACATCGCGCGCGTCCGGGGCGATGTTGAAATCGCCCATCACGATCAGCTTCGGGTGCCGCTGCAGTTCTTCGGCGATCCAGGCATGCACCGCCTCCAGCCAGCGCAGCTTGTAGTCGTACTTGTCGGTGCCGATGTCCTGGCCGTTGACCACGTACAGGTTGATCACCCGCAGGTCGCCGAAGGTACCGGCGATGACACGCTTCTGCTCGTCCTCGAAGCCGGGAATACCGATCTGCACGTCCTGCGCCGGCTCACGCGACAGCAGCGCCACGCCGTTGTAGGTCTTCTGGCCGGCGAACACGCTGCGGTAGCCCGCGCCGATCAGCGCCGAATCGGGGAACTTGTGGTCCTCCAGCTTGGTTTCCTGGATACCGACGATGTCCGGGCCGAAGTCCTTGAGCCACTGCTCCAGGTGCGGCAGGCGGACATTGAGCGAATTGACGTTCCACGAGGCGATCTTCATGGGGACATTCTACCCGGCCCGGGTTTGGTAGACGCCAACCTTGGTTGGCGCATGGGGTTCACGCGTGCCAACCAAGCTTGGCACCCACCGGAAGGGGCCGCGCGGGTTGGCACCGACCGGTAGTGCCGGCCGCTGGCCGGCAACCCCATGAACCCTCGGCGAGACCCTGCATTTGCCGGCCAGCGGCCGGCACTACCGCAAGAGGAACTTCAACAACCCCGCAATCTTCGAATACGGCGGTCGCAGCCGGTCGCTGGCGGCCCAGCGCGACTGCCACAGCACCGGCAGCCGCTTGCTCATCGCATCGAACCCGGCCCGGCCGTGGTACGCGCCCATGCCGCTGGCGCCCACGCCGCCGAACGGCAGCCCGTCGGCAGCGAAGTGCAGCAGCGTGTCGTTGACCGTCACCCCGCCGGCTACCACCTGGCCGAGGATGCGCTCCACCGTGGCCGTGTCATGGCTGAAGGGATACAGCGCCAGCGGCCGATCACGGGACAGCACATCGGCCAGCGCCGCCTCCAGATCCGGGTAGGCCCGCACCGGCAGGATCGGCCCGAAGATCTCCTCGCGCATCAGGTCCAGATCGTCCGGCGGATCCAGCACTACGGTCGGCACCAGCAGGCGCTCGCGGTCGGCGCGCGCCTCATCCACCTGCGCCAACGGAATCACCGGCACGCCGCGTTCGCGCGCCTGCGCCAGGTAGCCCTGCAGGCGCCGGTACTGTCCTTCGTTGATGATGCGCGTGTAATCGTCGGCATCGCTGAAATCGCCGTAGCGCTCGCGTACCTGCTGCTGCAGCGCCTGCACGAACTCACGCTGGCGCGCGGTGTCGATCAGCACGTAATCCGGCGCGATGCAGGTCTGGCCGGCGTTGAACCACTTGCCGGTGGCCAGCCGTGCAGCGGCCTTGTCCAGCGGGAAATCGCGGCAGACGATGGCCGGCGACTTGCCGCCCAGTTCCAGCGTGACCGGCACCAGATGCTCGGCGGCAGCGGCCATCACCTTGCGGCCAACGGCCGTCGAGCCGGTGAACAGCAGATGGTCCAGCGGCAGCGACGACACCGCCGCGGCCACGTCCGCCCCACCCTGCACCACCGCCACCCGATCGGGCGGGAACACGCTGGCCAGCAGATCGGCCAGGAACGCGCTGGTGCGCGGCGTGTGTTCCGAAGGCTTCAGCAGTACGTGGTTGCCGGCGGCGATGGCGGTGGCCAGTGGCACCAATGCCAGCGTGACCGGGTAGTTCCAGGGCGAGATCACCCCGACCACGCCCAGCGGCGTCGGCCGCAGCTGCGCGCGCGCCGGCCACAGTCGCCAACCGGCGCCCACCCGCTGCAGCTTCGACCAGCGCCGCAGATGGCGGCGCAGGTGGTCGATGGCCGACAGCACGCTCATGCCATCGGCCAGCTTCGATTCGACGTGGGCGCGGTGGCCGAAGTCCTCGGCGATGGCCTGGGCCATTTCGTCCAGGCGCGGCTTCAGCGCCTCGCGCAAGCGGCGCAGGTCATTCTCGCGCTGGTCCAGCGACGGGCGCTGCGACTGCCAGGCGCTGCGCAGGGTGTGCAGGATGGCGGGGAGGTCGACTGGGGTGACGGTGCTCATGGGCCGATTGTAGGGTCGAGCCGCGTCTCGATGGGGTCAGATCCCTTTCGCAGGCGAAAGGGATCTGACCCCAAAAACAGGGAAACAAAAGGGCCGCGGTCTGCACCGCGGCCCCTGAAACCCGGTGGGTACCGACCGTTGGTCGGCACGCCGGTTATTTGGTGATATCCACGTCCTTGGTCTCGCGCAGGAACAAGCCGCCGATCACCACCGACATCAACGCGATGATGATGGGGTACCACAGGCCGTAGTAGAGGTTGCCGGTACCGGCCACCAGCGCGAACGAGATCGCCGGCAGGAAGCCACCGAACCAGCCGTTGCCGATGTGGTACGGCAGCGACATCGAGGTGTAGCGGATGCGGGTCGGGAACAGTTCGACCAAGTAAGCGGCGATCGGGCCGTAGACCATGGTCACGTACAGCACCAGCAGCCACAGCATGAAGATGGTGCCGGCGATGTTGATGCGTGCGCCATCGGCCTTGGCCGGGTAGCCGGCGGTGGTCAGGGCGGTCTTCAGTTCCGCACCGAACGCGTCGGCCTTGGCCTTGCCGTCTTCCTTGGTCAGGCCAGCGGCCTCATACGAGGTGACGCTGGCGCTGCCCACGTTCACCATCGCCAGCGAACCGGCGGCGGCGGGCTGTACGTCGTACGGCACACCGGCCTTGGTCAGCGCAGCGGTAGCCACGTCGCAGGAGCTGGTGAACTTGCGCAGGCCGACCGGATCG
Organism: Stenotrophomonas sp. S4; assembly: GCF_054187805.2. Taxonomy (NCBI): domain Bacteria; kingdom Pseudomonadati; phylum Pseudomonadota; class Gammaproteobacteria; order Lysobacterales; family Lysobacteraceae; genus Stenotrophomonas; species Stenotrophomonas sp. S4. The sequence continues at coordinate 4,670,889 of NZ_CM196188.1, forward strand.
AACTGGAACGAGCAGGTGTTCGGATCGGCCACGACCAGGGCCGGGGAGCTGCTGCGGGCTTCTTCGATGGCCGGGTTGGCGAAATGGGTCAGGCCCTTGAAGATCGGGATGTAGGTAACAGCCGCCAGCAGGCAGCCGGCCAGGATGATCTTCTTGCGGCCGATACGGTCGGACAGCCAGCCGAAGAAGATGAAGAACGGCACGCCCAGTGCCAGCGCGGCCGCGATCAGCAGGTAGGAGGTGGTGGCATCGACCTTCAGCATGCTGCTGAGGAAGAACAGCGCGTAGAACTGGCCGCCGTACCAGACCACGGCCTGGCCGGCTGCGGCGCCGAGCAGGACCAGCAGCATCAGCTTCAGGTTGCCGCCCTTCAGGCTGTCACGGAACGGCGTCTTGGAACCCTTGCCCTCGGACTTCATCTGCTGGAACAGCGGCGATTCGCTCAGCTGCAGGCGGATCCACACGGACACACCCAGCAGCAGGATCGACACGAGGAACGGAATACGCCAGCCCCAGGCTTCGAAGGCTTCGTTGCCCAGGAAGTAGCGGCAGGCCAGGATGATCAGCAGCGACATGAACAGGCCGAGCGTGGCGGTGCACTGGATGAAGCTGGTGTACAGGCCACGCTTGTCGTCCGGCGCATGCTCGGCCACGTAGGTGGCGGCACCGCCGTACTCGCCGCCCATCGCCAGGCCCTGGGCCAGGCGCAGGATGATCAGGATCACCGGTGCGGCGAAGCCGATCGAGGCGTAGTTGGGCAGCACGCCGACCAGGAAGGTCGAGATGCCCATGATCAGGATGGTGACCAGGAAGGTGTACTTGCGGCCGATGCGGTCGCCGAGGCTGCCGAAGAAGGCCGCGCCGAACGGACGCACGAAGAAGCCGGCTGCAAACGCCAGCAGGGCGAAGATCATGCCCGTGGTTTCATTGACGCCACTGAAGAACTGCTTGGCGATGATGGCGGCGAGCGAGCCGTACAGGAAGAAGTCATACCACTCGAAGACCGTGCCGAGGCTCGAGGCGAAGATGACTTTCTTGTGGCCCTTGGTCAGGGTGCCCGCCGCATTGTGCGGGCTTGATGCAGTGCTGGACATGGGACGCTTTCCCTCTGTAGATGCCGGCCTTGGCCGGCATTCAATCTCGGTGGGTGCCGACCTTGATCGGCACTCAATTCGGTAGGTGCCGGCCGCGACCGGCACCCCATCTCGGTAGGTGCCGGCCGCTGGCCGGCACGCTCTTAGAAGCTGTACTTGGTGGTGAACTGCAATCGGGTGATGTCACCCTTGTTGCCGTTCTCCACTTCGCGACGGCCATACATCAGCTCGGCACCGATATCGACCTTGGGCAGCGGCGAATAGAAGATGTTGCCGCGGATGCTCTGCACGCTCTTGGTCACCAGCGGGCCGAGGATGCTGTCGTTGTCGTAGTCGCTGCGCGCGTAGATCAGGTTGGTGCGCAGCTTCGGCGAGAACGCATGCCGCCAGCCCACGTAGCCGGCCAGCACGCCGGTCGGGTTGAGCTCGTCGCGGGCCACGTCGTAGGCGCTGTCGGCGGTGATGCCCAGGCCGATGTAGCGGGCGATGCCTTCGCCGCCGGTCAGCTGGTAGTGCAGCGAATCGCTGTCACCCATCACCCACTTGCCGCCCAGGGTCAGGCCGCCGGCCACCTTGTCAGCCTTGGCACCGGTGGCCTGGTTGTCGACCTTCAGCTGGCGGACGATGCCGCCGACACCGAAGGTGCCCCAGTCGCCCTTCCAGCCGTAACGCAGGGTCAGATCAGGCAGGCTGCCACGATCGGAGTTGGCGCTGGTGTTGGTCCAGGCGCCGGTGACCGGGTTGCGGGTACCGGTGAGGGTGGTGGTTTCCGGGTTTTCCAGCGCGACGCTGAAGCCGCCCTGGGTGTAGCGCACCTGGGCCTGGCGCACGAAGATCACGCCGTCGGTGGGGCCGACGAAGTCGACCGCTTCGGGCAGTGCGGCCGCGTCCATGAAGTTGGACCAGGTCTGGCCGGCCAGCCAGTTGTTCCAGTACATGTAGGCGTGGCGCAGGGTCACGCCATAGGTGTTGGTGGCGGTCTGGTTGCCCAGCGAGTTGCCGAAGAAGTCCATCTCGAAGAACGCACCGGCCTTGTTGCCCGATTCGCTCACATTGTCGATGCCCAGGTTGAAGCGCGAGAACTTGGCGTGGGCGTTGAAGTCGGTACCCGAACGCTTGCCGCTGCCGCCGGCGCCCTCCACCGGGGTCTGGCCCGGCAGGTACAGCGAGCGGCCGGTGGCGTCGTCGGCCAGCTGGCCATCGCTGGTCTGGGTGGCGAGGAAATCGGCCTTGATGAAGCCGCCGATCTTGACCGTGGTGCCCGGCGCCGCGCCCGGGGTGATGGTGGTGACCTGGATCGGCTGCTTGCCGGCCGGCACCTGTGCGACCGGCTTCTGCTCGGCCTGCACCGTGCGGACTTCGGTCACCGCCTGCTGGGTCTGGCTGATCTGGGTCTGTTGTTGTTGCTGCGAAGACAGCAGCAGCTGGACCTGGCGTTCCAGTTCGGCAACGCGTGCTTCCAGTGCTTTCTCTTTGGCGGTCTCTGCGAACGCCATGCCCGGTGCGACCAGGGCGACCAACAGGCAGGCCGCCAAAGGTGTGCGCACGGCTTTCAACGTACGGTGGCTCATGTTGCCCTCTCTCCCAAGTGGCAAGGTGATGCCGCGCGTGGGGCACGGTCGAGCCGAGACTGCGGGGCGATTATGTATAGCGGCTATTCGCCATTGGTCGAACCCGGCCCTGCTGGGCGCTCACTTTCGACCATGGTCTAACCAGAGTGGTGACGCGGCCGGGGGTGGATGGGGCAAACTGAAGGGGATCGGTCGCCGCAATGCTGCGACCGCACACACAAAGTCAACGTGCAAGTGAGGGTGCCATGGCTGATATCTACCCCGTCGATCCGCAGTTCGCCGCCAAGGCACGCATCGACAAGACGTCGTACGAACAGCAGTACCAGGCTTCGGTGACCGACCCGGATGGTTTCTGGGGCAAGGCCGCCGAGCGCCTGCAATGGATGCGCAAGCCGACGAAGATCAAGAACGTCAGCTACGACCTGTCCGATTTCCACATCAAGTGGTTCGAAGATGGCGAGCTCAATGCCAGCGTGAACTGCCTGGATCGCCAGCTCGAGACGCGCGGCGACAAGACCGCCCTGCTGTTCGAGCCGGATGGCCCGGATGCACCGGCCCAGCACGTGACCTATCGCGAGCTGTACGAGCGCACCTGCCGCCTCGGCAACGCGCTGCGCAACCTCGGCGTCAAGAAGGGCGACCGCGTCACCATCTACCTGCCGATGATCGTCGACGCCGCCGTGGCCATGCTGGCCTGCGCGCGCATCGGTGCGATCCACTCGGTGGTGTTCGGTGGCTTCGCACCGAACTCGATCGCCGACCGCGTCAGCGACTGCCAGAGCAAGCTGATCATCACCGCCGACGAGGGCCTGCGCGGTGGTCGAAAGATTCCGCTGAAGGCCAACGTCGATGCCGCGCTGAAGCTGCCCGGCACCAATACCGTGGAAACCGTGCTGGTGGTGCGCCACACCGGCGGCGCGGTGGACATGCAGGCCCCGCGCGACCGCTGGTTCCACGATGTGGTGGACAGCCAGCCGGCTACCTGCGAGCCGGAACGCATGAACGCGGAAGATCCGCTGTTCATCCTCTACACCTCCGGTTCCACCGGCAAGCCGAAGGGCGTGCTGCACACCACCGGCGGCTACCTGCTGTACGCGGCCTACACCCATGAAGCGGTGTTCGACCTGCGCGAGAACGACGTCTACTGGTGCACCGCCGACGTCGGCTGGGTCACCGGCCACAGCTACATCGTGTACGGGCCGTTGGCCAACGGCGCGACCTCGCTGATGTTCGAAGGCGTGCCGAACTACCCGGACACCTCGCGCTTCTGGAACGTCATCGACAAGCACAAGGTCACCATCTTCTACACGGCCCCGACCGCCATCCGTGCACTGATGCGCGAGGGCGAGGAGCCGGTGAAGAAGACCTCGCGCGCGTCGCTGCGCCTGCTCGGCAGTGTCGGCGAACCGATCAACCCGGAAGCCTGGCGCTGGTACTACGAGGTGGTCGGCGACAGTCGCTGCCCGATCGTCGATACCTGGTGGCAGACCGAGACCGGCGGCATCCTGATCTCGCCGCTGGCCGGCGCGATGGACCTCAAGCCGGGCTCGGCCACCCTGCCCTTCTTCGGCGTGCAGCCGGCGCTGGTCAATGCCGATGGCGAGATCCAGGACGGCCCAACCGAGGGCAACCTGATCATCCGCGATTCCTGGCCGGGCCAGATGCGCACGGTGTACGGCGACCACCAGCGCTTCATCGATACCTATTTCCGCACCTACCCGGGCAGCTACTTCACCGGCGACGGTTGCCGCCGCGACGAAGACGGCTACTACTGGATCACCGGCCGCGTCGACGACGTGATCAACGTGTCCGGCCACCGCATCGGCACCGCCGAAGTGGAAAGTGCGCTGGTCTCGCACCCGAAGGTGGCCGAAGCGGCCGTGGTCGGCTTCCCGCACGACGTGAAGGGCCAGGGCATCTACGCCTACGTCACCCTGGTGGCCGAAGAAGCACCGAGCGATGAGCTGCAGAAGGAACTGGTCGCCTGGGTGCGCAAGGAGATCGGCCCGATCGCCACGCCGGACCACCTGCAGTGGGCGCCGGGCCTGCCGAAGACCCGCTCGGGCAAGATCATGCGCCGCATCCTGCGCAAGATCGCCGAGAACGCGCCGGACCAGCTCGGCGACACCTCGACCCTGGCCGACCCGTCGGTGGTGGCGTCGCTGGTGGACGAGCGCAAAGTACGCTGATGCATCACCCGGGGTCAGATCCCTTTCCGCCAGGAAAGGGCTCTGACCCCATAGAGTTTCCCCCCACGGTTCCCCCCGACCATGACCACCCTCCTGATTGCCGATGACCACCCGCTGTTCCGCGAAGCCCTGCGTGGGGCGGTGCAGCGGGTCATCCCCGGCGTGCAGCTGTTCGAGGCCGACAGCGTGGAAGCACTGTACGCGCTGGCCGACCAGCACAACGACGCCGACCTGGTCCTGATGGACCTCAACATGCCCGGTGCGCAGGGTTTCAACGCGCTGGTGCACATGCGCTCGCTGCACCCGCACCTGCCGGTGGTGGTGGTGTCCGCGCGCGAAGAAGCCACGGTGATGCGCCGTGCACTCGACCACGGCGCGCTGGGCTTCATTCCGAAGTCGGCCGACTCGGACACCATCGGCCACGCGCTGGGCACCATCCTCGATGGCGAGACCTGGGCACCGCCGGAAGCGCACAACGTGCCGCCCACCGGTAGCGAGGAACGCGAAGTCGGCCAGCGCCTGCGTGAGCTGACCCCGCAACAGTTCCGCGTCTTGCAGATGCTCGGCGCTGGGCGCTTGAACAAGCAGATCGCCTACGACCTCAACGTCTCCGAAGCGACGATCAAGGCCCACGTCACCGCCATCCTGCGCAAGCTGGGCGTGACCAACCGCACCCAGGCCGTGCTGATGGCCGGCAAGCTGGCGATCGACGACGACGCCATCGTGCTGCCGCCGGAAGAAGATTGACGGTAGTGCCGGCCGCTGGCCGGCAATCGCCTGAAACGCGCGACATCATCTGAAACCGCACTGGTAGGTGCCAAGCTTGCTTGGCACGCCTTTGCTTCGCCCTGTTATAGCCATCGCTATACAAACCAGCCCTGCCTGCGCGTTTCGCTGGAAGTGCGCCACGCGCGGATCGCGATGCTAAGCTTCGCGTCCCCTTGGGGAGTAGCCGGATTCCTTCGCAGGAATCGTCCACGTCAACATACTCGGCCAGTGCGCCGTGGCGTGGACAACCATGATGGTTGGCGAGACCAGCGGCCCGCGCGCGCAACATCAGGTTGGGCGCGAGCGCAGGCCGTGCGTCCGTCCTAGCCCGACCTCAGCCGCCGCCCATGTCCCCCATTTCGATCCTCCTGATCGGCTTTGCCATGTCCACCGATGCCTTCGCCGCTGCAATCGGCAAGGGCGCGGCCATGCGCAAGCCGGTGTTCCGCGATGCATTGCGTGCCGGCATCATCTTCGGCGTCATCGAGGCGATCACGCCCATCATCGGCTGGCTGCTTGGCCGTGCCGCCCTGCAGTACGTCGAAGCCTTCGACCACTGGATCGCCTTCGGCCTGCTCGGCGCACTGGGCATCCACATGATCTACAACGGCCTGCGCCCGGACAGTGCCGAGGACGACGAGGATCCCTCGCAGCACCACGGCTTCTGGAAGCTGGCGCTGACCGGTTTCGCCACCAGCATCGACGCGATGGCGGTGGGCATCGGCCTGGCCTTCATGGACGTGCATATCGGCGTGATGGCTGCGGTGATCGGCCTGTGCACGCTGACCATGGTCACCGTCGGCATCATGCTCGGCCGCGTGCTGGGCAGCATGGTCGGCAAGCGCGCCGAGATCATCGGTGGCGTGATCCTGGTGATCATCGGTGCGACGATCCTGTACGAGCACCTGCACGGCGTGGGGTAAAACGCCGAGAGCGGGCGATTGCGTGGTTGCCGGCCAGCGGCCGGCACTACCAGACGTCACATCCACGCATGGCGTGGATCTACTGCCGGGCGGCCGGCGCTACTGCGCGTCGCGCAGCGCGCCCAGGAAGGCGCGCAGCGAGGCCGGCTTGATCGGCTTGGTCAGCACGCGGTAACCCCGTTCGCGTGCCATCCGCTTCAGCTCATCACGCCCATCGGCGGTCAGCAGTGCGCCCGGCAGCGGGTAACCGGCCGCCTCGCGCAACGCCACCAGCGCGTCCAGGCCATCCATGCGGTCGTGCAGGTGGTAATCCACCAGCATCACCTGCGGGCGCTCGGCGATCTTCTCCAGCGCCTGGTCGACGGTGGCGGCGGTGATCACCTGCACCTGCCAGCGGCCGAGCAGTGCGCGCATGCCGTCGAGGATCTCCTCGTCGTTGTCCACGCACAGCACGCGCAGGCCGGCCAGCGAATCGCTGCGTACCGGTGCGGCCACGGTCGGTACCGGCGTGGCCAGTTCGGTATAGCCCGGCAGCGGCGCCACCCGCGGCAGAATGATCGAGAACATCGAGCCCTTGCCGACCCGGCTGCGCGCATTGAGGCGATGGTCAAGCAGGCGCGAGATGCGCTGGCAGATCGACAGGCCCAGGCCCAGGCCCTGCTCGCCCCAGTCGAACGGCTGCTGGTAGCGGTGGAACTCATCGAAGATCTGCCGCATGTGGTGCTCGGGAATGCCGGGCCCGGTATCCCATACCTGCAGTTCCACTTCGTCGCCGCGCTGGCGCACGGCCAGCACGATGCGGCCCTGGCGGGTGTAACGCAGCGCATTGGCCAGGAAGTTCTGCAGCACGCGGCGCAGCAGGCGGCGGTCACTGCGCACCCATGCCGGGCGCGCGAACAGGTCCAGGCGCAGGCCACGGCCGGCAGCAACCGGGGTGTACTGCGCGGCCAGTTCGCGCATCAGCGCACTCACGTCGAACTCGCCGATCACCGGGTGCAGGCCGCCGGCATCCAGCCGCGATACATCCAGCAGGCCATCGAGCAGTTCTTCGGCCGCGCGCAGCGACGCGTCCACGCGCTCGGCCAGATGCTTCTGCTCGTCGCTCACGTGATCACTGTCGCGCAGTGCCGAAGCGAACAACCTTGCGGCGTTCAGCGGCTGCAGCACGTCGTGGCTGATCGCCGCCAGGAAGCGGGTCTTCGACTGCTGCGCGACCTCGGCCTCATGCGAGCGTTCGGCCACGCGCTGTTCCAGCGTCTCGTTGGCTTCCAGCAACGCTTTTTCCGCGTGCTTGTAGTCGGTGATGTCGTTGTAGCTGGTCACGTAGCCACCACCGGGCAGAGCCTGGCCACGCATCTCGATCACCTTGCCATCGCTGCGGGTGCGCTCGAACACGTGCGGTGAACCGGCGCGCATGTAGCCGATGCGGCGGTTGATCTGCACTTCGATATCGCCCTCGCCCAGCTCGCCACGCTCGGCGTTGTAGCGGATCAGGTCGGCCACCGGGCGGCCCACGTAGAGCATGCCGTCGGGGTAGCCGAACATATCCTGGTAGCGGCGGTTCCACGCGGTCAGGCGCATGTCCGGGTCGACCACGCTGACCCCGGCACTGATGTTCTCCAGCGTGGTCGACAGGATCTCGCGGTTGAAGCGCAGTTCCTGTCCCGCTTCGTCCAGCACCGCCACCACTTCACCCAGGTCCATGCCCGAGCCGCGCAGCAGGCTGGTCAGCAGCAGGCGTGCCGATGCCGCACCGATCGACGCGGCCAGCAGGCGCTCGGTGAACTGTACCCACGGCCGGTCCGCAGGCGCCGAGGATTGCAGCTCGCGGCCCAGCGACTGCGCCTGCTCGAAGAACGAACGCCGCGCGTGGCGCTCGCCAACCACGCGCGAGGCCAGCGCCAGCAGGTCGCCCACGTGCACGTGACCCGGCCAACCACCGGCCACCGACGGGCGCTCGGCATATGGATCGAGGAACGGCGCAGCGCGAAGCCGCTCATCAACGCCGGGCCGCCAGCGCGCGGACACCAGCATCATCGTCGCCGCGTTGACCAGCAGCGACCAGAACGTACCGTGGGTCAACGGATCCCAGCCGGTCATGCCGAACAGCTGCTGCGGCCGCAGCCACTCGATGCCGAACGGGCCGTGCTGCACCCAGGCGGCATCGACCCAGCCGGCCATGGTCATCGCCGGCAGCAGCAGGGTGTACAGCCAGGTGGCGAAGCCGAGCAGCATGCCCGTCTCGACGCCACGACGGCTGGCGCCACGCCAGTACAGGCCGCCGATCAGGCCGGGCGCGAACTGCGCCACCGCTGCGAACGCCATCAGGCCATACGAGGCCAGCGTGCTGTCGTTGCTGCTGGTGCGGTAATAGCTGTAGGCCATCAGTGCCAGCAGCAGGATCGCCAGGCGGCGGATCCACAGCACGCGCGAGGCGACGTCGGCGGCCTCCTGGTGGTCACCGCTACGGCGCAGCAGCACCGGCATCACCAGGTCGTTGCTGACCATGGTGGCCAGCGCGATCGACGACACGATGACCATGCCGGTGGCCGCCGAGAACCCGCCCACATAGGCGATCAGCGCCAGCGCGTTGCGGCCCTCGGCCAGCGGCAGGGCCAGCACCATCGAATCGTCGGCGACGCTGCCACCGGTGCCGAACAGGGTCACGCCGGCGGTGGCGATCGGCAGCACCATGCCGGAAATCAGCACCAGGTAGCCGCCGAACATCCAGCGCGCGCGGCGCACGTCGCGCACGTCACCGCACTCGACCACGGCCACGTGGAACTGGCGCGGCAGGCAGATGATGGCGAGGAAACTGAGCAGGGTCTGCGAGATGAAGCCCACCGGCGGCAGGCCGGTGAACAGCGTATGCACCGACTCGACCACCGCGTCGGTGCGGTTGCTCAGCCACAGGTAGGCGAACACGCCCACGGCCAGCATCGCCAGCAGCTTGATCACCGATTCGAAGGCGATCGCCAGCATCATGCCGTGGTGGTGCTCGGTGGCATCGACCTGGCGGGTACCGAACAGGGTGGCGAACAATGCCATCAGCAGCGCCACATACAGCGCGGGATCGGTGAAGAAGCCGGTCGGGCCGGTGTTGCCGGTCAGCACCTGCAGGCTCATCGCCACCGCTTTGTACTGCAGGGCGAGGTACGGAATGATGCCGATCAGCGCGATGATCGCCACCAGCGCCGCCAGCCGCCGCGAGCGGCCGAAGCGCGAAGAGATGAAGTCGGCGATGGACACCACGTTCTGGCTGCGCGCGATCAGCGCCAGGCGCTCGATGATGCGCCAGCCGAACAACAGCAGCAGCAACGGACCGATATAGATCGGCAGGTAGCCCACGCCGTTGCGCACGGCGGTGCCGACCGCGCCGTAGAACGTCCACGACGAGCAGTACACGGCCAGCGCCAGGCTGTAGACCACCGGCCGCAGCCACGGCCGGTCGGGGTACATCGGCCGACGGTCACCCCACCACGCCACGCCGAACAGCAGCGCGGCATAGGCAACCGAGACCAGCAGCAGGATCCAGCTGGAGACCACGCGCGCGTTTCCGTCAGGACAGGGGCCAGTAGATCACGACCGTTGGTCGTGATGGTAGGTCACGACGGAGGGGCGCAAGGGTGGCATGACGGTGGGTCACGACCGTTGGTCGTGACGGAGGCCTCCGTGCCCACCAACGGTGGGCACCCACCAGGAGCCGGCGTTACTGGGCCGGCACGCCCATTTCCTTCAGCAGTTCCGGTGCCGGGTAGACCTTGGCCAGCAGCCAGCGCAGGTAGCGCATGTCCACGTGCACGGCGCGCTTGTAGCGCGGGTCGAACCACCAGCTGGCGCTGACCGACTCCCAGTTGCTGTCGAAGTTCAGGCCGATCAGTTCGCCCTTGGCGTTGAGCACCGGCGAGCCGGAGTTGCCGCCGGTGGTGTCCAGGTTGGTCAGGAAGTTGACCGTCTGGGTCTTCAGCGCCGGGTCGGCGGTGCTGCCGAAGTCACCCTTGGCGATCGCGGCCAGCAGCGGCTTGGGAGCATCGAACGGATAGGCGTTGGTGTTCTTCTCGACGATGCCGGCCACGGTGGTCACCGGCGAGTAGGTCACGCCGTCGCGCGGATGCAGCGCTTCGACCTTGCCGTAGCTGATGCGCAGGGTGCGGTTGGCATCCGGGTACACCGCACGGCCCTGCTTGGCACGCCAGGCGAACAGCGCCTGCATGTAGGCCGGGCGCAGGCGCAGCTGCTCGCCTTCGCGGGTCTTGCTCTCGTTCTCGATGCGCAGCTGCGCGGCCACCAGCGGGCCGGCCACGGCGATCAGCGGATCGGCGGCCAGTGCCTTGCCTTCGCGGGCCGCAGCGAAACGGGACAGGCGCTGTGCCTCCTCGCCCAGCTGGGTGCCGGCGTACAGGGTATCGAGCGCCGTCGCCAGCTGCTGCGGGGTACGGCCGAAGGCGGCGTCGAACTCGGCCACGCGCTGCGCGTCCGGCAGCTGCTGGTAGCGGGTCAGCAGGGTGCTCAGCAGCGCCTTCTCGACTTCCGGCGCGTAACGGCGCTGGACCTGCTTGAGCACGCCTTCGATCATCGCCTGGTCGCGCTGCTGGTAGCCGCTCTCGCGCTGTGCGTCCGGCTTGGCCGATTCGATGCGCAGGCGTTCCAGCAGCAGCGCCGAGCGCAGCAGCTGGCTCTGTGCGGCCATCTGCTCCAGCAGCAGGTCACGTTCGCCCACCGCCGCGCCCTGCGACAGGTTGGCCAGCAGCGCCTTGATGTCGCCCTGGTACTTGCGGTCGGTGGCGGCCAGCATCGCCGTCTCGTCGGCGGCACGCTGGGCCTTGGCGTCGCTGCGCAGCAGGCCTTCCAGCTCACCGGCGGCGCGCTTGCGGTTGTTCTTCAGAGACTGCAGCTGCGAGGCGTAGCGGGTACGCGCCTGCGCGTCCTTGGCGCTGGCCGCCTCGATGGTGTCGATCATCTGCTGGAACACCGACACGCGGCGCGGCAGCACGGTATCGATCTGGCCAGCGAATTCGGCGGCGGTGCGGTGGCGGTAGGTGATGCCCGGGTAACCGGCGAGCATCGCGTAGTCGCCTTCCTTCGGCCCTTCCACCGACATCTGCAGGTGCGCCGGCGCCTGGTAGGGCACGTTGTCCTTGCTGTAGGCGGCCGGCTTGCCGTCCTTGCCCACGTAAGCGCGCAGCAGGGTGAAGTCGCCGGTGTGGCGCGGCCACATGAAGTTGTCGATCTCATCGCCGTAGTTGCCGATCGCACGCGGCGGCGCGTACACCAAGCGCACGTCGCTCAGCTCCAGCTGGGCGATGCGGTAGAAGTCGGTGCCGTAGTACATGTTGGCCACCGAGCAACGCACGCTGCCGTCCTTCTCGCACTCGGCCACGATCTGCTTGCTGGCCGCATCCACGGCATCGAAGTAGGCACGGCCGGTCTTGCCACGCGCCTGCGCCAGCACCTGGTCGGTCACCTTGTCGAAGCCGACGGTGACCAGCACACGGAAGTCCGGGTTGGCCGGGCGCTCGTCGGCGCGGTCCCTGGCGATGAAGCCACCGTTGATCAGGTCGTGCTCGGGCGAGCTGTTGTACTGGATCACGCCCATCGCCACGTGGTGGTTGGTCAGCAGCAGGCCATCGCTGGACACGAACGAGCCGGTGCCACCACCGGCACGCACCACGGCGCTCAGCGGCGGCGCGGTGACGTTGGCCAGGTCGGCCGGATTGCCCTTGAAACCTGCGGCCTGGAGCGGTTTGGCCAGTTCCGGCAACTGGGTCGGCATCCACATGCCTTCATCGGCGTGGGCACCGGCGGCGAGGGTCAGGCCCAGGGCCAGGGCGGTGGGAAGGGCTTTGCGTGGTGACATGAGGCAATCCGGTACGACAGAACAGCCCGGGACCATAGCCCGTGGGGCGCTGTCGGGCAACGCCCGATAGTCAGGCCTGCGTCGCACTCCTAGAATTGCCGTTTTCTGCACATCGGACGTCCGCAGATGATCGTCGGCATCGATCTTGGCACCACCCATTCCCTCATCGGCATGCACACGGCAGCGGGACCGCAGCTGTTCCCCAATGCCCATGGCGAGCTGTTGACCCCTTCGGTGGTCAGCCTCGTCGATGGCGCCGTGCTGGTCGGCCAGCCGGCCCGTGACCGCCTGGTCAGCCATCCGCAGCAGACCGTGGCCCATTTCAAGCGCTGGATGGGCAGCGACCGTGAGACCCGGCTGGGTGAGCGCAGCTTCCGTCCCGAGGAGCTCTCGGCGATGGTGCTGCGCTCGCTGCTGGCCGACGCCGAAGCCGCCCTGGGCCACAAGGTGGAGGAAGCGGTGATCAGCGTGCCGGCCTACTTCTCCGATGCCCAGCGCAAGGCCACCCGGGCTGCCGGCGAGCTGGCCGGCATCCGTGTCGAGCGCCTGATCAATGAACCCACGGCCGCCGCGCTGGCCTATGGCCTGCAGGAGCGTGACGGCGAAGGCCGCGTGCTGGTGCTGGACCTGGGCGGTGGCACCTTCGACGTCTCCATCCTGGAACTGTTCGACGGCGTGGTCGAAGTGCATGCCAGCGCCGGCGACAATTTCCTGGGCGGCGAGGACTTCCTGCAGGTACTCGTGCAGGCCTTCCATGCCGACCAGGGCACGTCCGCCAGCGACCTGTCCGCTGCCGAGCAGGCGCAGCTGCTGCGTCGGCTGGAACTGTTCAAGCGCGAACTCAGCCAGAGCGGGGCTGCCAGCCTGCAGTTGCCCCTGGCCGGCCGCGAACGCCAGTGGCAGCTGGATGAAGCACGCTACGCGCAGCTCTGTGAGCCGCTGCTGCTGCGCATGCGCACGCCCATCGAGCGCGCGATCCGCGACGCCCGGCTCAAGCCCGAGGCGCTGGACGACATCATCCTGGTCGGCGGTGCGGTACGCATGCCGATGGTCAGCAGGCTGGCGACCCGGATGTTCGGCCGGCTGCCACTGCGCCATGTCCATCCCGACCAGGCGATTGCGCTGGGTGCCGCCGTTGCCGCCGGACTGAAGGCGCGCGACGAATCGCTGCGCGAGGTCGTGCTGACCGATGTCTGCCCCTACACACTGGGCACCCAGGTGTCCCGCCAGGATGCTTCCGGTGGCGAGCGCAGCGGCTATTTCCACCCGATCATCCAGCGCAACAGCGTGGTGCCGGTCAGCCGCGAGGATCGCTTCTACCCGCTGCACGAGCGGCAAAGTGCCATCCGCATCGACGTGTTCCAGGGCGAGAGCCCGACGGTGGATCGCAACATCAAGCTCGGTGAGCTGAGCGTGCCGCTGACCCATTCCGTTCCGATGCAGGAGCGCAGCGTCACCGCCCGCTTTACCTACGACGTGAACGGGCTGCTGCAGGTCGAAGTCACCGAGGACGCTACCGGTAGGCGCCACGAGCTCATCCTGGAACAGAACCCCGGGCTGCTGTCACCCGAAGAAATCCAGCAGCGCCTGCGGGTGCTGGAAGCATTGAAGATCCACCCGCGCGACGCTCAGCCCAACCTGGCCGTGATTGCCCGCACCGAGCGCCTCTACGAGGAACGCATCCATCACCGCGAACTGTTGCAGTCGTGGCTGAGCAGCTTCCGCCATGTGCTGGAAAGCCAGGATGCCGTTGCCGTCGAGCGTCATCGCCATCAGCTGGACGAGGTACTCGACACCCTCGAGCGCGATGCATGAGCTGGGCACTGCACGTCCTGGAGCTGGACGAGACGGCTGACGAGCGCGCGATCAAGCGCGCCTACGCAAAGCGCCTGCGGGTGACCCGCCCCGACGAGGATCCCATCGCCTTCCAGCACCTGCATGAGGCCTATCAGGCGGCATTGGACTGGGCCCGCCAGGATCCTCCGGCCGATACCGCGAGCGAGGCCGAACCGGCAGAGCATGCAGCCGACATCACACCTTGGCCGTACGACGCCGACGCGGCCTCGACGCCGCCCGGGACACGTTCGTACTCGCCTCCATTGCCACCCCGCGGCGCGCCGGTGCTGCTGCGCACAGCACCGGTGGTGGAGCTGGAGGGTGTGGTCCATGTATCGGGCCATGCGCAGACGATCCTGCGCATGGCCCATCTGTCTTCCCCTGAAGACTTCGGGCCATGGCTGGAGGCCACGCCGGTCCTGTGGTCGCTGCGCTACAAGCCATTGGTGGGCGACGCACTGCTGGACGAACTGGCACGCAGTCACGATGGCATCAGCGCCGCCAACATGGATCTGCTGGCACGTTGTTTCGGCTGGGATGATGTTCACGACGGCCTGGATGCGGACAGGCTGATATCGATCCGATCGCGCGGTCATCGACGCTGGGCCGCCGAGACCGGCAATGCGGCGGAGCTGTCAGCGCAGCTTGAACAGGAGGGCAGCCTGCGGCTGGGGAAGATCACGGTCAGCCGTTGCCTGCGCTACCTGTCGCAGCCATGGAACGCGTGGCGATCCCTCTGGCAGGCGCAGTTGCCCGAACACATCAATGAAGTCAACGCACTGCTGGATGCCATCGAGTCGGGGGGAAGGGAGCAGGTACCCGAGGCATGGCATCCGCAGCAGATCCTGTTCTGGCGAAGTCTTGCCGACGTCTCCCGGCCCAACCAGTGGCGCTGGCAGGTGAACGCGCTGCGTGGCGTGCTGCTGGGCGTCTGCAGCCTGTTGTTCTTTGGTGGAATCGCAGGTGTCTCGTTGGTCCAGGGAAAGGCGGGCGAAACCGCGATGTTCGTCCAGCTGGGGGCGCTCTTGGGCCTGCTGCTGGCGGTGACGGGAGTGCTGTGGGTTCCTGTTCGCTGGGCACTGCGCCAGCTTACGCTTGACCTCACTCATCAGCGTGCAGGCCTGCTGCTGGCCCTGCCGGCGCCGTTGATGGCGATCGGCAGCCTGGTTCTTGTCCATGGCCTGGGCCACCGCATGGAAGGTACGCTCTTGATCTTCATGGCACTGCCCTTGGCGACTGCGCGCCTGTGGCGACGCGTCGGTGCCCGGATGCGGTTCGGAATCCGCCACGCCGTGTTCATGGTGCTTGCCATGCTGATCGCCGAAGCAGGCATCGTTCTGACCCTGCTGCAGTGGGGCGCCGAGTTCGTGCATCGCGCGCGTCGTCACGCGCCGATTGACCGGCTCCCGCCGGCCTCTGGAAACACTGCGTGAACCGGACGCTGGACGCTCTCGGGCTCGACGCCGGCGCCGACGAACGGGCGATCAAGCGCGCCTACGCGCAGAAGTTGCGCGCGGCGCGCCCGGACGAAGACCCGGTGGCATTCCAGGCGCTGCACGAGGCTTACCAGGAAGCGCTGCGGTGGGTACGCAACCGCGCGCAATGGCAGGAGGAAAGCAGTGCAGAAGCGCTGACGACCACGCCTGCAGACAACAGCCCACCCGAGCCACCGGCGCCGTACGACAGCCATTCGCCGATGGACCACATGCCGGTGTTGCATCATCCATGCACGTTCGACACCGACATGCCGGACGATGTAGTGGAGCAGCCATTGAGCCTGTCCCGGTTTGCGCGCCTGCTGGTCAACACCGCGACCGATGCCGACCCGGCCAGCTTCGAGCGCTGGCTGGCCCATCGTCCGGAGCTGTGGTCCTTGGCTGACAGGCCACGCATCGGCGACGTGGTACTGCAGCAGCTGCTGCACCAGGGCGGGCCCCTGTGCGAGTCCAACTTCGATCTGCTCAGCCGGTATTTCTGCTGGGATGAGATCCGGGCTGATATCGATCCCTACCGGGTGCGTGCACGACGCAGTCAGCTGCATCGCCACTGGCTGCTGCAGCCGCGCAACCACGCGGCCCTCACCGCAGCACTGGATCGACCGCAGGACCGCGTGTCCGCACAGGAAGCCCATGCCCGCATGGAACGCTTGACCCGACCGTGGCACTGGCTGGAATCGACGCTGTCGGCCTGCGTGCCCGGGCGCGCAGGCACCATGCGGCGCACGATGCAGCATCTGGGGGTGCACACCGTCCGCGACACGCTGGCGCCACTGGACGCAGGTCAGATCGCCTTCTGGATGGCGATATCGCAGCCCAGGCACTTCAGTCTCCTGAAGATGCAGGTGGCGATTGTTCGCTGCCTGCTGGGTGCAATGATCGTGCTGGCGGTTCTGGCAGTTCTGGCACTGCTGGGTGATGCCGCGCGACCGCTTGCGATCAGCACGTCCGGCATGAAACGCGTGGCAATCCATGCCTCGGTGGTCATCGTGGCCGGCGTCGTCATGCTGGCGACCTTCGTGGGATGGACTCCATCGCGAACGGCGTCCGCGCCAGCGCCCGTCGAACCATCGTCGCCGCCTGATGCACTCGGCATGCTCACGCACGGGCCTCGTCCGCGCAGGCCAGCCCCCTCCTTCGCCGTCGTCAGCCAGATGGACCCCGGCACAGAGGGCGGTTGAGTGGCGGCGGGTTACTTCTCCCGCCGCCAGTTGATCGACCCACGGTTTTCCACCGTGCTCGACTCCACTTCCACATCGAAGCCGCGACGCAGCAGGTACTTCAGCGTGATCACCGAACCGGCACCGACCAGCGACACGCCGTAGCCGACGTACAGCTTGGGCGAAATGTACTTGCCGACGCCGATCACCGAGCCACCCAGCGCGCGCGACTGGCTTACGCCAGCATCGTCCAGCCCCAGCTTGGCGCCCAGCTGCGAGGCCAGCAGGCCACTGCCTGCAGAGAGTGCCGCCGAGGCCGCGTTGACCTGCTGCGTCTGGTCGCTGCTGGCACCGGTCAGGCTGCGGCCGAGCACCAGGTAGGCCAGCGCTTCGGACTGCGACATCGCCGGATCGGACCACACGTCCGCACGCGGCTGCTGCGCACGCCCGGTCACGTCGATGCCGGCGGTGACATCGCCGATCCGGCGCTCGGCACGGATGTTGATGCGCGGGTCGGACACCGCGTTGTAGTTCCAGGTGAGGTTGCCACGGGTGATGGTCAGGTCCTGCCCATACGCCTTGTAGCGACCACTCACTTCCAGCCCGCCATTGGCGGTCATCTCGCGGCCGGGCTTGGCCCAGACCTGCATCTTGCCGGTCAGCGCACCCTTCAGGCCGAAGCCGGTCATCTTCACATTGTCACCGAGGCTGACCGTCAGGTCCATGTCCAGCGGCGAGGTGCGCGACTCTTCCGGATCGGCCGGGTCGAGCACCACCACGTCTTCGGACACCGAGGTGCCACGGTCCAGGCGCTCCAGGTCGATGTCGGCCTCGGGCACGTGCACGGTGCCACGCAGCTCCATCGCGGCCTTGGCCAGGGTGAAGTCGAGGTTGGGGTTGGCGACGATACGCAGTTCGCTGGTGTTGGACAGCAGCACGTTCTCGCCGTGGATCTTCAGCTGCAGAGGCTGTGCATCGCCGAACCACGACAGGCCACCATCCACGTACAACGTGCCCTGGCCGGAGTTGGCCTGCGCGGTGATCTTGGCCGAACCGTCGGGCTGGGCCACGAAGCTGCCCTTGCCCTGATCGAAGGTCAGGCCCAGTGCCGGGAATTCACCCTTGAAGTTGCTCAGCTGCGCGTCACCACCCAGCGACGGCTGGCCACGCGTACCCCGCAGGCTGACGTGGCCTTCGATCAGGCCGGTCGGTCGCACGATGTCCGGCGAGAACAGCTCCAGCCAGTACAGCCGCGACATGTTGAGGTAAAGCTCACCGTTCAGCGGCGCACTGGCTTCCCAGCCGGTCTGCATCTTGGCGTCGACGAAGCCGTTGCCCTGGAAGCCCATGCCCAGGTAGCCCTTGATGCTGGCCGGCGTCATGTCGAGCTTCAGCGAGAACTGGTCGTAGCGCACCAGCTCGCCACGGGTGGTGTCCCCCACGGCATTGCGGTTCTCACCCAGGCGCACGCCACCTTCCTTCGAGCGCACTTCCACATGGCCTTCCCAGGCGTTGCCGCGCGGGCGGATCTGCGCGTCCAGACTGACATCGCCGCGCAGGTAGATGCGGCGGCCGGACTGCGGCGGCAACCACGGCTGCACCAGCGCCAGCGGCAACGCATCACTGCGCACCACCAGGCCCTCGCGCGGCCAGTTCGCCTGTGCACACAGTGCACCGCTGCTGGCGGCGGCCAGGCAGGCTTCGGACAGCGTGTAGGTGCCGCCGTTGATCGCGAACGCCGCTGGTGCACGCAGCGACCAGGCGTCGCCCTTCACCGGTGCGATGCGCAGCGATGCCAGCTCGCCACGCCACTGCGCACCCTGCTGGCGCACGCTGCCCTGCAGCTCGATCGCGCCCATCTCGTTGCGGGTCTGCGCCGCCAGGCGCAGGTTGGAGACACTGCCCTGCGCATCCACATTCAAGCGTTCCAGCAGCATGCCGGCGTTGACCTGCTGGCCCTGCACCGCCAGCGTGCCGCTGTCACCGCGCCACGGCAGGTGGCCCTTGATGCTCACGCTCTCGGCGCCGTAGCCATCCCAGTTGAGGTTGTTGCCGACTAGGTCGGCGGTGATGTCCGGCGCATCGCGCGGGCCCTTCACCTGCACCTGGCCGCGCAGGCCACCGTCGGCGCCCGGCAGCAGGTCACTCAGCTGCAGCGGCTCGAAACGCGCATCAATGTCGAGGCGGTCACCGACCTTGCCCGACGCGGTCACCCGGCTGCTGCCCAGCGACAGTTTCAGGTCACCCTGGCCCTGCGCGCCCTGCAGCGCGAACTTGCCCTGTGCGTCGAGGTTGCGCTGGCGCAGCATGCCCTTCAGCGAGGGCAGGTCCACCGTGGCTTCCAGCGTTCCGGCGGTGCCTGGTGCGGCATTGGCCGGCGGCGGCAGCTGGCGGCCCTTGGAGGCCAGGTTGCCGGACAGGCGGCCGTTCCAGCCCGGCACGAAATAGCCGGGGTCGAAGTCCTTCAGCGTGGCCTTGGCATCCCAGTCCAGCTGCGGTGCCCAGGCCACCTGGCCTTCCACCTGCAACTGGCCACCCGGGGTCTGCGCCTGCAGCTGATGGATCGACGCGGCCTGGTCATTGCCGCGCACGTCGAAGCGCAGCTGCGCCTTCTGCGCATCACGCTCGACCTCGGCGCGGCCGATCGCGGCCCAGGCCTTCAACGTGCCGGCCAGGCCGAAGCGTGCTTCCTTCAGGGTCACCGGTACCGGTGCGCTGCCGGCGGTGTTCGGATCGGGCGCCGGCACATAGGTCAGGTCCCGCGCGACCACCGAGAAGTTGAGCTTCTGCTGGTCTTCCTGGCTGAAATCAGCGGTGCCCTCCAGGCGGGCTTCGCCACCGAGCCCCTTCACCAGCAGCGGTGAAACCTTCAGCACCTGGTCCTGCAGCGACACCACCGACGGTGCCAGTTCCAGTTCCTGGTCGCCCTGCTTCACCTTGCCACGCAGGTTGGCGTTGCCGCCCTTGCCGGCGGCGGTGAAGTCCAATGCCAGCGGCGCGATCGCCGAGCTGGCCAGTGCCGGCGACAGCAACGCCAGATCCAGCTCGTCGCTGCGGATGCTGGCGCTCCAGCTCGGGTCGGTGCGGCCATCGAACACCAGCATCGCGTGCAGCGGCTTCGGCGCACGCCCGGCCACCGCTACTTCCATGTGCGACAGGTCACCGCGCGCAACCAGGCCAAGCGTCGCTGCGGTACGGCCACGCGGCGCCGGCAGCACTGCCGTCACCGTCACGTCGGTGTCGTAGTCCTTGGCCGGGATGTAGCGGCCCTGGGCGGTGAAATTGCCCATGTCGCTGTCCACGACCAGTTTGTGCGCCTGGAACTCGCCGTTGGCGATCTCGATGCCGCCACGCACGCGGCTGATGTCGATCACCGGCTCGTTGGCCTGGCTGATGCGGAAACCGTCGATGGCGATGGCATCGGCCTGGATCGCCAGCGGCATCTCGATCTGCGGCAGCGAATCGGGCCACGACGGCAGCTTGAACGGCTCGTCACTCTTGGCCAGGTTCAACGTCGCGTTGGTCAGCTCCAGCTTGTCCAGCAGCAGCTTGCGGCCCAGCAGCGGGCGCAGGTCCGGCTCCAGGTGCGCACGCTCGGCGTGGAAGTGGATGTCGTCGTAGCGGAAGTCGACGTTGTACAAGGTCAGCGGGCCGGCCACCGGGCCGTCCACCTTGTCCCAGGTGAAGCTGGCGCCCACCGGCAGCCGCGCCACCACCTGTGCCAGCAGCACATCGCGGCCGGCCACGGTCTGCAGCAGCCAGTACACCGCCAGCAGGGCCAGCAGTACCAGGCCGATCACGCCGGCGCCGGACCACGCCCAGAAGCGGCGGCGGCGATAGAAGCGCACGCGCGGTGGCGGCGTGTTCGGGGTCGGTGCGGGCGTGCTCACAGGTCCGCTCCGATGTTCAGGTACAGCTGGAACTGCGAATCCGGGTTGTTCAGGCCATGCGCCACGTCGATGCGCACCGGGCCCACCGGCGATTTCCAGCGCACGCCGAAGCCAACGCCGGTATGAAGGTCGATGGTGTTGTCGAAGGCGCTGCCGGTATCGACGAACACCGCCGCGCCCCAGGGGCCGCCATTGAAATAGTGCTCGTATTCGGCCGAGCCGATCACCAGGTTCTTGGCGCCCAGCGCGTACTTGTCCGGTGCCGGCGTGCGCGGGCCGACCTCGCGGTAGGCATAGCCGCGGATGCTGCGGTCACCACCGGCGAAGTAGCGCAGGCTGGGCGGCATTGCCACCAGATCGCTGGTCCAGGTGGTGCCACCCTCGCCGCGCAGGATCAGGCGATTGCTTTCACCCACCGGGATGTACCAGCGCAACACCGCGTTGGCCTGCACGAAGCTGGTATCCGAGCCGGCGCCTTCGACACCGGCACGCATCGTCGCAGTGCCGCTGATGCCCTTGCGTGGGAACATCTCGTCGTCGACGTTGACGTAGTCGGCAACCATCTGCGGGTACACCAGCGTCGAGGTGTTGTAGACCGCGTCGGTGAATTCGGTGCCGGAGGCATAGCGCCAGCGCTCGCGCAGCGCGTTGACCGAGGCGATCGCGGTCCAGTGCTCGTTGATCTCGCCGCTGCGGCTGGCGATCAGCTTGAAGTTGCGCAGGTCGATGTAGTCGGTCTGCTCGTCATACGCACTGGCGGCAAAGGTGTACCAGCCATCGAGCCAGTTGAACGCCGGGATGCGGTAACTGGTGACCAGGCTCTTGCGCTTCTGCGCATAGTCCAGCTGCGTGTTCATCTTGTGGCCGCGGTTGTTCAGGAACCGCCGCTCGATGCCACCGCGCACACCCGGGCCGCTCTCGCTGCCGTAGCTCAGGCCGGCGGTGTAGATCGTGCGCTTGGCCCGGGTCAGCTTCACGTCCACCGGCACGTCGCCGTTCTCGTCGGCCTGGTCCGGGCGCGGCTGGATGTCGATCACACTGAAGTAGTCCAGCTTGGTCAGCGACTGCCGCAGGCGGTCCAGCTTGCCCTCGTGGTAGTAGCTGCCCTGGTCCCAGTACACCAGCGGATCGAACAGCTTGTCGACGAAGTAGTCCTGTTCGAAGCGCACCGGGCCCATGTTGTAGCGGCGGCCGCTGTCCCAGGTCAGGTCGATGTCGGCGGCATTGTCGGCGCGGGTGATCTGCACCTGGCGCTGGGTGTAGTCGGCATCGAAGTAACCGCGCTCGGCCAGGCGCCGGGTGATGGTGATCTTGCTGGCTTCGTACTGGGTGTGCTCGAAGCGCTGGCCCTTGCGCGGCTTGAACGCGGCCAGGTCATCCTGCAGGTACTGGTCGTACATCGCCGGGCCGGTGATGTCGATGTGCTCGCGGCGCACGGTCACCGGGGTGCCCTTGTCGACATGGATCAGCACGCGGACGTGCTCGTCCTCGCGCGGCGCCTCGACCTTGATCACCGGGTTGTAGTAGCCGAACGGTTCCAGTGCCTGGCGGGTCTGCCGCTCGGCCTGGGACAGCAGGTACTCCAGGCGCGATTCGCCCTGTTCCTTGCCGATCGTGTCGTACAGCGACAGCGATTCCTGGATGTTCTCGATGATTGCGGCGTCGTCGCCCTTGTCCAATCCCTTGATGTCCACCTTGTCGATGGTGCCGCGCGCGTGGACCACGGAGGTGGCGGCCAGCGACAGGACCATCAGCGGCAGGGCGTATTTCTTTGGCTGCATGCGGCACAGCATACCGACCGAAGGTGACGATGCGAAATGCATCACGTCATTGGGGATCGGTTGTTAAGTTGCGGTCAAAATACGCGCCTTTGTGGCGATCATCGTGATCGCAGGCGAGGATGCCGGCATCGTGCCCGATGCCGGCGATGACCCCGATGGACATCCGCCGGCGATCCGGTCCGCGGGGGCAATGCCGGCCAGCGGCCGGCACTACCGGTGGGTGCCAAGCTTGCTTGGCACCACATCTCAGCTCGACAGATGCTCGATCGCCGCGACCTTGCCCAGCCGCTCACCCAGCATCGTCAGCAGCGCAAGGCGATTGCCACGCAGTGCCGGATCTTCCGCATTGACCATCACGCCATCGAAGAACGCGTCGACCTGCGGGCGCAGGCGCGCCAGGCGTGCCAGCACGACCACGTAGTCCTTGTGCTGCAGGCTGGCGCCGGTGTCGTCGATGGCCGCGGTGACCGCTTCGGCCAGCGCGCGTTCGGCATCTTCCTGCAGCAGCGCCGGATCGATCTGGGCCGGAATGTCGCCCTCGGCCTTGCGCAGGATGTTGCGGATGCGCTTGTTGGCCGCAGCCAGTGCTTCTGCTTCCGGCAACGCGGCAAACGTGCCAATTGCGTCAAGGCGGCGGTCGAAGTCGTACAGCGAGGCCGGCTTCAGCTCGGCCACGGCGTTGAAGTGCGTGGCCGGCACGCCCTTGTCGCTGTAGTAGCCCTTCAGGCGGTCGAGGATGAAGTCGTACAGCTCACCCACGTCGGCCTGCACATTGCGCGCGACCAGGCCGGCGTTGGCGCTGGCCAGCAGCGCGCGCAGGTCCAGCTCGAAGCCGCTTTCGATGATCGTGCGGGCCAGGCCCAGCGCGTTGCGGCGCAGGGCGAACGGGTCCTTGTTGCCGGTCGGCTTCAAGCCTGCGGCGAAACCACCGGCCAGCGTGTCGACGCGTTCAGCAATCGCCAGCACCTTGCCCAGTGGCGACAGCGCGATGTCGTCACCGCCGAAACGCGGCTGGTAGGCCTCGTCGATGGCCAGCGCCACATCGGCCGATTCGCCACCGGCCACGGCGTAGTGGCGGCCGGCGATGCCCTGCAGCTCCGGGAACTCGTTGACCATGCGCGACTGCAGGTCGTTCTTGGCCAGCTCGGCCGCACGTTTGGCCTGCGCCGGATCGGCGCCGACCTGGGGTGCGATCACTTCGGTCAGGGCGGCCACGCGCGCCACCTTGTCGGCCACGCTGCCCAGCTTGGCCTGGTAGGTCACCGTCTTCAGGCCCTCGCCCATCGACACCAGGCCCTGCTTCAGGTCCTCGTCGAAGAAGAACTTGGCATCGGCGAAGCGCGGGCGGATCACGCGTTCGTAGCCCTTGGCCACTTCGGCCACGTCCTTCGATTCGATGTTGGCGATACCGATGAACTTCTCGGTCAGCGTGCCGCTGTCATCCAGCACCGGGAAGAATTTCTGGTTGATCTCCATCGTCTCGATCAGCGCTTCCTGCGGTACCGCCAGGAACGCGCGTTCGAAGCTGCACAGCACCGCCGACGGCCACTCGACCAGGTTCACCACCTGCTCCAGGTTGTCGTCGGTGATGCGGGCGCTGCCGCCAGCCTTGGCCGCAGCGGCCTCGACCTCGGCGACGATGCGCGCGCGGCGCTCGCTCGGGTCGACCAGCACGAACGCGGCGCGCAGGGCTTCAACGTAGTCCTGCGGCTGTGCCAGCGACACGGCCTGGTCGTGGTGGAAACGATGGCCGCGGCTGACACGGCCGGCCTGCAGGCCGAACAGCTCGGCCTCGACCACGTTGGCACCGTGCAGCAGCACCAGCCAGTGCGCCGGGCGCGCAAAGCCCCAGGCATGGTCGCCCCAGCGCATCGGCTTGGGAATCGGCATCGCCGCGATCGCCTCGCGCAGGATTTCCGGCAGCAGGCTGGCAGTACTCGCACCCGGGGTCACCGCGCGGTGCACGAAGCGCTCACCCTTGTTGTCGGTGGTCTTCTCCAGCGCGGTCCAGTCGATCCCAGCCTTGGCGGCGAAGCCCTGCAGGGCCTTGGTCGGCTGGCCTTCGGCGTCCAGCGCGATGTTCAGGTACGGGCCCAGCACTTCGCTGTGCTGTTCCGGCTGCTCCAGGCCGACGCCCGGCAGCAGCACGGCCAGGCGGCGCGGGGTCGACAACGGGCGCGCATCGCCCAGTTCCAGCGCGACGCCGCGCTTGCGCAGGCCTTCGACGACACCGTCGAAGAACGCCTGGGCCAGGCCCGGCAGCGCCTTGACCGGCAGCTCCTCGGTGCCCAGTTCGATCAGCAGGGGGGACAATTGGCTCATCGGTTCGATCCTGTGGTGGGGGCGCAGCGCGCAACGCGTCCGGCGCCCCGGGTAGTGGGTGAAAAGCGGGTCGGTGCAGGAAGGCGGTCAGGCCTTCTTCGCGCCCGGGAAGCCCAGCTTCTCGCGCTGCTCGTAGTACGCCTTGGCCACCGCCTGGGCCAGCGCGCGCACGCGCAGGATGTAGCGCTGGCGCTCGGTCA
The DNA here is from genome assembly GCF_054187805.2 of Stenotrophomonas sp. S4. Lineage (NCBI taxonomy): Bacteria > Pseudomonadati > Pseudomonadota > Gammaproteobacteria > Lysobacterales > Lysobacteraceae > Stenotrophomonas > Stenotrophomonas sp. S4. The sequence goes on from NZ_CM196188.1 coordinate 4,695,976, forward strand.
CGCTGATCGCGCGGCGCGCATCGAGCAGGTTGAAGGTATGGCTGGCCTTCATCACCTGCTCGTAGGCCGGCAGCGGCAGGTTCACTTCCACCAGCTTCTGCGCTTCACGCTCGCAGGCGTCGAAGCGGTGGAACATTTCTTCGACGTCGGCGTATTCGAAGTTGTAGGTGCTCTGCTCCACCTCGTTCTGGTGGTAGACGTCGCCGTAGGTCACCGGCTGGCCGTCCGGGCCGTAGGTCCAGACCAGGTCGTAGACGTTGTCGCAGTTCTGCAGGTACATGCACAGGCGCTCGAGACCATAGGTGATCTCGCCCAGCACCGGGCGGCACTCCAGGCCACCGGCCTGCTGGAAGTAGGTGAACTGGGTCACTTCCATGCCGTTGAGCCAGACTTCCCAGCCCAGGCCCCAGGCGCCCAGCGTCGGCGATTCCCAGTTGTCCTCGACGAAGCGCAGGTCGTGCACCAGCGGATCGATGCCCAGTGCCTTCAGCGAATCCAGGTACAGCTGCTGGATGTTGTCCGGCGCCGGCTTCATCGCCACCTGGTACTGGTAGTAGCGCTGCAGGCGGTTCGGATTCTCGCCGTAGCGGCCATCGGTCGGGCGGCGCGACGGCTGCACGTAGGCCGCGTTCCAGCTTTCCGGACCGATCGCACGCAGGAAGGTGGCCGGGTGGAAGGTACCGGCGCCCACCTCCAGGTCGAGCGGCTGGATGAGCACGCAGCCCTGCTGGGCCCAGAACTGGTTCAGGGTCTGGATCAGGCCCTGGAAGGTGATCGGAACGGTCGGGGTCGCGGACATGCGTACGAGTCTTGGCCGGCAAGGGGGTGCGCTAGTATAACGGCCGACCTGCGGGGCATTCCGTACCCGGGAGGAGCAGGCAGATGGAACATCGGCTGCCGGTGGGCACGCCCGGCGAGCCAGGCGGCGTCCCGCTGCCGTGGGGCCGCCTGCATTTCGAACAGGTCGGTGCGGCACTGCTGGCCGATGGCCTGGTCGCCGAGCACGAGGGCGAGCGCATGCGGTTTTCCGCACAGGGCGCGCGCAATGCCAGTGAAGTGCATCCGCTGGTACTGCTGTCCAACCTCAAGCTGGCCGCCCGCGACGGTGGCGAGCTGACCCTGGAGCGCCTGACCGAATGGCTGGCCCGGCGGACCGGCAGCCGCTACCTGCGCATCGATCCGACCCGGGTCGACGTCGCGGCCGTCACCGCGCTGGTCTCCCACGCCTATGCCCGCCGCCACCGCTTCCTGCCGCTGGCAGTGGATGCCGAGCGCGTGCTGGTGGCCACCAGTGAGCCGCTGGTACAGGAATGGCGCCGCGACCTGCAGCACCTGACCCGCCGCCGCATCGAGCTGGCGGTGGTCAACCCGCTGGACCTGCACCGCTACACCATGGAGTTCTACGGGGTGACCCGCTCGGTGCGTGGCGCCCGCGGCGACGTCCGTGGCGAGGCCAACACCACCCTGCCCAGCTTCGAGCAGCTGGTCGAGCTGGGCCGCACCGGCGACGTCAACGCCGACGACCAGCACATCGTGCACATCGTCGACTGGCTGCTGCAGTACGCCTACGAGCAGCGCGCCTCGGACATCCACCTGGAACCTCGCCGCGAGATGGGACGCATGCGCTTCCGCATCGACGGCGTGCTGCACAAGGTGTTCGAGGTGCCACCGGCGGTGATGACCGCCGTGGTCAGCCGCATCAAGGTGCTCGGCCGCATGGACCTGGCCGAACGCCGGCGCCCGCAGGACGGCCGCATCAAGACCCGCTCGCCGGGCGGCCGCGAAGTCGAGATGCGCCTGTCGACCATGCCCACCGCCTTCGGCGAGAAGTGCGTGATGCGCATCTTCGACCCCGATGCCGCCTTCAAGAGCATCGACCAGCTCGGTTTCAGCCCGCAGGAGGCCGCCGGCTGGAATGCGCTGGTCGAGCGCCCGCATGGCATCGTGCTGGTCACCGGCCCGACCGGTTCGGGCAAGACCACCACCCTGTACTCGACGCTGAAGCGGCTGGCCACGCCGGACGTGAACGTCTGCACGGTGGAGGACCCGATCGAGATGATCGCGCCCGAGTTCAACCAGATGCAGGTGCAGGCCAACATCGACCTGGACTTCGCCAGCGGCGTGCGCACCCTGCTGCGGCAGGACCCGGACATCATCATGATCGGTGAGATCCGCGACCTGGAGACCGCGCAGATGGCGGTGCAGGCGTCGCTGACCGGCCACCTGGTGCTGTCCACCCTGCATACCAACGACGCGCCGTCGGCGGTCACCCGCCTGCTCGACCTGGGCGTGCCGCACTACCTGCTGGCCAGCACCCTCAACGGAATCCTTGCCCAGCGCCTGGTGCGCACGCTGTGCCCGCACTGCAAGCAGCCACACAGCCTCGGCGCCGCCGATTGGGCGGTGCTGGCTGATAGCCATGCCGCATATCCAGATGCCGCCACGCCCTGTCGGCCGGTCGGCTGCCTGGAGTGCCGGCGCACCGGATTCCTCGGCCGCATCGGCCTGTATGAGTTGCTGCCATTGGGCTCGCGCCTGCGCGGACAGATCCGCGCCGACATGGATCTGGCCGGCTTCACCCGCGCCGCGCGGGCTGAAGGGCTGCGAACCCTGCGCCAGGCCGGGCTTGAAAAGGTGGCGCAGGGGCTGACTACAATCGAGGAAGTCCTGTCAGTCCTGCCGCCCCCGGATGAACCCAGCCCCGTTCCTGATCCTTGAAACCGGCCGACCGGTGCCGTCACTGCGCCGCTATGGGCGCTTCCCGCATTGGATCCGCGTCGCCGCCGGGCTGGAAGAGCACGAGACGGTGGTGGTCGATGTCGAACACGGAGATGCCCTGCCCGACCCGCATGCCTTCGCTGGCGTGCTGGTGACCGGCTCGGCCGCCTTCGTCACCGACCACGCCGAATGGAGTGAACGCAGCGCCGCATGGCTGCGCCAGACCGCCCACGACGACCTTCCGGTATTCGGCATCTGCTACGGGCACCAGCTGCTGGCGCACGCACTGGGCGGGGAAGTGGCCTACAACCCGGCCGGGCGCGAGTCCGGCACGATCGAGCTGGAACTGCAACCGCAGGCCGCGCAGGACCCGCTGTTCCAGGGCCTGCCGCAGCACTTCGCCGCCCACGCCACCCACCTGCAGACCGTGCTGCGCGCGCCCGACGGTGCCGAAGTGCTGGCACGCTCGCCGCTGGACGGCTGCCACGCCTTTCGTTGGGGGCGCCAGGCCTGGGGCGTACAGTTCCACCCCGAATTCGCCACCCACCACATGCGCGGCTACGTGCGCGCCCGCGCCGACTGCATCGGCCGCCACGGCGGCTGCGCCCGCAGCATCGAGCGCGCGGTCAGCGCCGCACCGCTGGCCCGCCAGCTGCTGCGCCGCTTCGTCCGCCAGGCGCGGCTGTCTTCAGCCCAGCCGGCGGCAAAACAGGGATAATCGGCGCCACGGGCAACCGCCCGGCCCCCTCCTGTCCTTCCCGGATGTCCATGAAAGAGATTCGCAAGCTGCCGGCCTCGGCGGGCGCCCAGTGGTTGCTGGATACGTTCTCGCTGTATCGGCGCGCGCCGCTGCAGCTGGCCCGGATCGGTCTGACCTGGCTGCTGGTGAGCTGGGTGGTCACCCTGTTGTCGACGCTGATTCCCGGCGCCGCCGGCATGGCCGTACAACTGATGACCCTGGCCATCTCGCCGATCATGTTCGGCGGCATGCTGTACGCCGTGGGTGAGATCGACGAAGGTCGCCCGGGCCTGGCCTCGCACCTGCTGCAGCCGATCCGCGACCACCGCGTCAGCCACCTGCTGGTGCCGCTGGCCATCCAGGTGCTGGCGGTCCTGCTGCTGGGCGCGCTGTTGTTCATGATGATCGGCCGCGAGGGCTTCACCGCCTTCAGCGAGGTCATGACCAAGATGGAAGAGATCAGCCGCAGTGGCCAGCAGATCAAGCCGGATGATGCGGCCGCGCTGGTGGCCAACCTGCCGGCCAAGCGCATCGCACTGTGGATGCTGCTGGTGTTCCTGAGCGCGGTTGCGCTGTCGCTGGCGATGTTCACCCAGCCGGCGCTGGTGGTGTTCGACAAGCAGAGCGGCATGCACGCGCTGCGCCTGAGCCTGCAGGGCTGCATCGAGAACATCGGCGCGATGATCGTGTTCGCCGTGCTCGGCCTGATCGCCGCGTTCTGCATCTACATCCTGTTCGTGATCGTGATCCAGATCGCGATGCTGATCGGTGGCCCGCTGGCTGCGGCCTTCATCGCGCAGCTGGTGCTGACCACGGTGCTGATGCCGCTGTATGTCGGCGCGGTCTACGCCGCGTGGAAACAGATGTTCGTGCACCGCGGCAGCCGCGCCGCCCCGCCGATCCCGACCACCCCGACCACCCCGACCTCAAGCGACATCTTCCACGCCTGACGGAAAAAGGGGACGGAGGGGATTAAGTCGTTTGTGCCCAGTGTGTGCAGCTAACGACTTAATCCCCTCCGTCCCCTTTTTTCTTTCAGGCGGCGGGCTTCTTCACTACCGACGACGGCACCAGCCAGCGTGCGGCGTGGATGCCCAGCTCGTAGAGCAGGCACATCGGGATCGCCAGCATCAACTGCGAGACCACATCCGGCGGGGTCAGCACCGCTGCCAGCACGAAGATGCCGACGATCGCGTAGCCGCGGCCTTCCTTGAACTGCTGCGGCGTCACCCAGCCCAGCAGCACGAGGATCACCATCGCCACCGGCAGTTCGAAACTGCCACCGAAGGCGAAGAAGATCGCCAGCACGAAATCCAGGTAGGCATTCGCATCCGGGGTGATCGCGATCACGTCCGGGCTGAAGGTGGTCAGGAAGTGGAACACCGCCGGCAGCACCAGGAAGTAGGCGAAGGCGCAGCCGGTGTAGAACAGCAGTACCGACGACACCAGCAGCGGCACCGCCAGGCGCTTCTCACGCGCATACAGACCGGGCGCGACGAAGGCCCACAGCTGGTACAGCAGCCACGGCACCGCCACGAACAGGGCAACGAAGAAGGTCAGCTTCAACGGCGCGAAGAAGGCACCGGCCGGATTGGTCGCGATCATCGTCTGCCCGTTCGGCAGCTGCGAGACCAGCGGTTCGGCCAGCGCGTTGTACAGCTTCTGGGTGAACGGCAGCAGCGCCAGCAGCACCACGCCCAGGCCCAGCAGTGCGCGCACCAGACGGCCGCGCAGTTCGACCAGATGCTCGACCAGCGAGCTTTCGCCGAAATCCTGTTCACTCATGGCTGGCGCTCCGTGCTCTGCGGCGGCGGTGCACCGGCTTCAGGGGTTGTCGCCGGCGTCGGCTCGGGAGCAACGCTCTCCTGTACCGGTGCATCGGCATGGGGCAGGCCGCTCATATGCGGCGGCAGCTCCGCGGGCGCCGGTGCGCGCACCTCCTGCGCCAGCGTATCGCCCTGCTGCTGCGCTTCCTGCGCTTCGCGACGGATCGCTTCGCCGCTGGCGCGCAGCTGGTTCTCGGTGTCCTGCATGCCCTGGCGCACGTCCTGCATCTGCCGCTTGATCTCCTCGGCCTGCAGTTCGCGCTCCAGTTCCTGTTTCACCGAATCCCATTGATTGCGGGCACGACGCACCCACAGGCCGGCAAAGCGGGCCGCCTTGGGGAGGCGCTCGGGACCGAGCACCACCAAGGCGACCACGGCGATCACCAGCAGTTCGCTGAAGCCGATATCAAACACCGCGACCGCTCCGGATCAGCGAGGGGTGCGGTCGTGCTCGTCCTGCGCGGTGCGCGAGGCGTCCTGGCTGCGCGACTCGTCGCCCAGCTGCGCGTTCGGCTTGTCGTCGTCGCGCATGCCCTTCTTGAATTCCTTGACCGCCGAACCGAGGTCCTTGGCGCCACTGGTCAGGCGCTTGGTGCCGAACACCAGCAGGACGATGGCCAGCACGACCAACCAATGCCAGATGCTGAAACTGCCCATAAAGACGCTCGTTACGTTAGTGATCAGGCTGTCGAGCATAGCGCACCGGCTGTTAGCCGGCGCGCGTGACGAAAGTCAGTTTCCGCCCAGCGTTTCCGTGCGGATTTCGCCGTCGTTGACCGGCTGGAAGCCCTGCTGCTGCGGCGGCGGGTTCTGCGGGACGTTCTGCAGCGGCGCGGTGGTGGCTTCGGCCGGGGCCGCCGGCGCTGCCTGAACAGGCGCAGGCGCAGGAGCGGCAGGCGGGGCCGGCGCCGGGCGCGGCGCGTTGCCACCGTTGCCGTTGCGGTTGTTGCGGGCGGCGTAGGTGGCCTCTTCCAGGCGATCACGGAAGGCGACCACGTCCATCGACGGCGACCCGACGGCGCGACCTTCGAAGATCATGCGCGGCGTGGTGTTGCTGCCGTAGGCGTCAAGGTTGGCGGCATCGTCGATCTGCAGCACCGCGCCATCCAGCGCAACACCGGCGAACAGGCCGCGGGCGCGCGACCAGGACCAGATCTCGGCCTTCAGCTGGCCGTCGGTGGCGGCGGCGGCATTGCGGCCGACCGGACCGGCGGCAACGCCGGCATCTGCGCCCAGCGTGAACTTGCCGTTGACCAGGTTGTCCAGGCTGCGGTCGTTGCGAAACACCAGCACCACGTCCGAAGACTGGACGCCGGCCTGGAAGCCGATGCTGCCACCGGTCAGCTTGACGAATACCGGGCTGGACCACGCGCCATTGGGCATGCGCACCGACATCAGGCCGTGGCCGCGACGACCACCAATGACCAGACCGGCCTTGATCGTGTCGGGAATGACGATGACCGCGCGGCCTTCGTCGAGCAACTTGTCCGGAATCCCCTGTTCAGGGATTTCCTGGATTTCAGCCAGCACGCGCACGGCATTGCGGGCGCGCTGGTCTTCCTGCGGTCCGGCCATGGCCTGGCTGGACAGCAGGCTGGCGGCGATCAGCAGGGCTTGGATCGGGCGACGCATGGCAGGCTCCAGAAGTCAGTCCATAGGAAGATATAGCAAGTGACTGAAATTAGTAGTGTTGTCATGAATCGCCAATGAGCGTTCCCTGCTCACATTGATGCGCGCTATGCCCGCAATCCGAACCCTGCATCCCGGCGCGGCACCGGATCGGCGACAATGCACACCATGCTCGACGCACCCGATACCGCCGTGCTGGCGGTCAACCTAGGCACGCCCGAGACGCCGACGGCCCCCGCCGTACGCCGTTACCTGGCCGAATTCCTGTCCGACCCCCGCGTGGTCTCGATCCCGGCGCTGCTGTGGCAGCCGCTGCTGCGCGGGCTGATCCTGCCGCTGCGCAGCGGTCGTTCGGCGGCCAAGTACGCCCAGGTCTGGCTGCCGGATGGCTCACCGCTGATGGTCCATACCCGGCAGCTGGCGCAGGCCATGCAGGCCCTGCTGCCGACCCTGAAGGTGCGCCACGCGATGCGCTACGGCGAACCGGCCCTGGCCAGCGAGCTCGACCGCCTCGCCGCCGAAGGCGCACGCCGCATCGTGGTGCTGCCGCTGTACCCGCAGTACTCGACCACCACCACCGCCTCGGTCGAAGACCGCGTCGACGCCTGGCAGCGCCGCAATCCAGGCGTGACCGTCAGCCTGGTGCGCGACTACTCGATCGACCCGGGCTGGGTCGAAGCGGTTGCCGGCTCGATCCGGCGCTACTGGGAGCAGCACGGTCGCGGCCAGACGCTGATGTTCTCCTTCCACGGCATCCCGCAGCGCCTGGCCGACGCGGGTGATCCGTATCCGCAGCGCTGCGAGGCCAGCGCGCAGGCCATCTCCAACGCGCTGGGCCTGGGCAAGGACGACTGGCAGATGGGTTACCAGTCGCGCTTCGGCCGCGAGCGCTGGCTGCAGCCTTACGCTGAGCCGAGCCTGTGGGCCCTGGCCGAATCCGGCGTGAAGCAGATCGACGTGGTCTGCCCCGGCTTCGCCACCGATTGCCTGGAAACGCTGGAAGAAGTCGCGATGGGCTTCACCGAAACGCTGGCCGAACGTGGCGCGACGATGCGCTACATCCCCTGCCTCAATGCCGAACCGGAACACGCGCGCGCCTTGGCGCGACTGGCCGTGGCCTCGCTGGCATGAGTCTGCAGCCCTTTGAACTCGAAGTCGGCGGCACCCGCGTCGCCGGCCTGCGCAACAGCAGCGAGGGCCCGCGCGTGCTGGCCCTGCATGGCTGGCTCGACAATGCCGCCAGCTTCGTACCGCTGGCCCCGCACCTGTCGTCGCTGCAGCTGGTGGCGATCGACCTGCCCGGCCATGGCCACAGCGCGCACCTGCCGGCCGGTGCCAGCTACACCACGGCGGCTGCGATCTGCCACGTACTCGACGTCGCCGACGCGCTGGGCTGGGAGCGCTTCAGTTTGCTCGGCCATTCGATGGGCGCCGGCATCGCCAGCCTCACCGCCTCGGTCAGCGACCGCGTCGAACGCCTGGTGGCGATCGAAGCACTCGGCGGCCTGCGCGGCCCGGAGGAAGAAACCGCCCATCGCCTGCGCGAGCATGTGAACGCCACCCGTGCGTTGGCGCGCAAGCAGCTGCGCGTGTTCCCCGACCTGGCCGCGCCGATCCGCGCACGGATGATGACCAACCAGCTCAGCGAACCGTGCGCACGGCTGCTGGTCGAGCGCGGCGTGGAACCGATCGAAGGCGGCTATCGCTGGTGCAGTGATCCGCGCCTGATGCTGCCCACCGCGATCCGCCTCAGTGAAGGCCAGATCGACAACCTGCTGCAGGCCATCGCCTGCCCGACACAGGTGATCTATGCCACGCCGGCGCAGTCGTATTATCCCGAGCCGATGCGCAGCGATCGCCTGCAGCACCTGCGGGATGGACGGCTGGCCGTGTTTCCCGGCAACCATCACCTGCACATGGAAGACCCGGAACAGATCGCAGACGTGATCCTGCACTTCTTCAGCAACGACAACGCCGGCTGAGCGCAGGCGCCCGCGCGCTTCACTCCGCGCGTCTGCGGCCGATACATCAGTTGCGGGCCCCTGCGCCCGCTGCACGCGGGCCCGGTCGGTCCTGCGGCATGTGTCTGGTTCTGCAAGGAAGTCCGCATGCCCGCTCTGCTGCACCGTCACCCACAGGATGTGGCCACGGTGTCCCGTCTCCGCGTCGCTGATCGCGCCGCATCCCTCGAATTCCCGGCACCCGCCCTGGTCACGCCCTGCTGCGTGCGTTGCGGCGTGCTCGTTGTCGTCTGCTGATCCAGGAGCCTCCGATGTCCATTGCATCCGCCCGTCCCCCCGATACCGCCCGCCTGTCGCACCTGCAGCAGCTCGCCCGCGGCGCCGACCGCCGACTGCTGATCGGCAGCGCCGCGCTGGCCGTGACTGGCCTGGTGCTGGCCCTGCGCGGTCCGCACGGTGTGGCCGCCGCGTTGGCCGCCGGCGCGGTGTTGCCCGCCATGTGGCTGGGTGGTCAGCTGGCAGGCCGCGCCATCGCCCGCAACGGCCTGGCGATCCTGTTGTCGCTGCAGCTGGCCCTGTTGTGCGCGATCGCCGGACTGTCGCCGGCGTTGCCGATCGCCCTGCTGCTGGGCGTGCTGCTGGGCCATCGCGATCGTCTGCCGGTGTGGCTGGCCGGCAGCATCGGCACGCTCGCACTGCTGGCGCCGCTGCAGGCGGGTGCCGCGGTGGGGCCGACACTGTTGCAGGCCGCGATGCTCGCCGGCCTGACCCTGTTCCTTGGCCAGGTCGCACTGCGGCTCCGCCAGCAGACCGAAGCACTCGGCCACGGCCCCCGCCGGCTGGCCGCACTGGCGCGCGATATCGCCACTGGCGCCGATCTTGGTGCACATGCCGACACCAGCGCCTATGCACCGGGTTCGCTGACCCATGCGTTGGCCGACACCGCACGCCATGTGCAGGCCCAGCGTGGACGCGACGCGGAGGCACACGCCGAGAACGCGCAGATCCGCCAGGCCCTCGATGCCTCACGCACCGCGATGATGATTGCCGACAACGACCACGTGATCCGCTACGTGAACCGCTCGGTGGTGGCCCTGCTGCGCAACCAGCAGGCGACGCTGCGCCAGGCCTTCCCCGATTTCGATGCCGAGCGCCTGGTGGGCAGCAGCATCCATCGCTTCCACGCCAACCCGGACCGCATCCGCGCCATCCTCAATGGCCTGCAGGTCACCCACAACGGCAAGGTCCAGATCGGCCCCGTGCACTTCGCCCAGGTGGTTACTCCGGTCTTCGACGCTCAGGGCCTGCGCCTGGGCTTCGCCGTGGAGTGGCATGACCGTACCCATGAGCTCGCGCTGGAGAACGCCGTCGCCGGCATCGTCGCGGCCGCCGCCGCCGGCGACCTCGACCAGCGCCTGCAGGCAACCGAAGGCGCCAGCTTCCTTGATGGGCTGACCGGTGGCATCAACCAGTTGCTGGATACGCTGGGCAGTACCGTCGACGAAGTGCGGCAGATGCTCTCGGCGCTGGCCAACGGCGATCTCGATCGACGCATGCACGGCGAGTATCACGGCGCCTTCGCCGCGATCCAGCGCGATGCCAACGCCACCGCCGGCCAGCTGGCGCGCATGGTCGGCCGCATCCAGCAGTGCGCATCCTCGATCAGCACCGCTGCGAGCGAAATCGCTGCGGGCAATGGCGCGCTGTCCGAGCGCAGCGAGCGCCAGGCGGCGCACCTGCAGGAAACCGCCGCCTCGATGGAAGAGCTGACCGCCACCGTGCGCCAGAACGCTGCCCATGCACGCGAGGCCAGCCAGCTGGCGGTCACCACGCAGGCCGCCGCCAGTGACGGCAACATCGCCATGCAGCGCGTGGTCGATACCATGCAGGCAATTGAAGGTGCATCGAAGCGCATCGGCGATATCACCGGCGTGATCGACGGCATCGCCTTCCAGACCAATATCCTGGCGTTGAACGCAGCGGTGGAAGCCGCCCGCGCCGGCGAGCAGGGCCGTGGCTTCGCCGTGGTGGCCAGCGAGGTGCGCGTGCTGGCGCAGCGTTCCGCCGCCGCCGCACAGGAAATCAAGAAGCTGATCGATGAGGCCGGTCGCCAGGTGGGCGAAGGCGCACAGCTGGTGGCCGACGCGGGCCAGCGGATGCAGGGAATTGTCGGGGGCGTGGAGAATGTCAGCCACCTGATGCACGAGATCTCGGCGGCCTCGCAGGAGCAGTCGGTCGGCATCGAGCAGATCAACCAGACCGTGGTGCAGATGGATCAGGCCACACAGCAGAATGCCGCGCTGGTGGAGGAAGCCACCGCGGCCGCACGCGAGCTGCAATCGCAGGCGGGTACGCTTACCGAAGCGGTGTCGGTGTTCCGCCAGCAGGAACCGCATGAGGTCTCGCGGGCCGCCTGATCCGGGCCTGCAATTCGATCCTGATCAAGACGGCGCCCTCAGGGCGCCGTTTTTTTGCCTGCTTTTGCGTGATGGGTCAGGGAAAGGCCGCTTTCGGGCCTGCCGTGAGGAGCGACCAACCCTGGTTGGCGTCGCATCCACACACGACATGGATCAACCGGTAGTGCCGGCCGCTGGCCGGCAATCACAGCGACGCGCACTGTCTGACCCGCTGCCGGGGTTGGCACGGCTCTCTTCGCAGGGACAGCCCATTCACGCACAGCGTGGATCTACTGTGGGTCCGCATGCCCTCGGTAGACACCAACCTTGGTTGGCGCTGTGGCTGCCCGCGGAGAATATCCACGCATGGCGTGGATCTACCGGCCGGTGTGCAGCCACGGAGGTGCCGGCCAGCGGCCGGCACTACCCGCATTTTCTGCGCACAAAGAAAAACCCCGCTGCGTGAGCAGCGGGGTTTTGGGTGTAAACCCTGGCGATGACCTACTCTCGCATGGCTTGAGCCACACTACCATCGGCGCAGCTGCGTTTCACTTCCGAGTTCGGGATGGGATCGGGTGGTTCCACAGCGCTAATTTCACCAGGGAGGCTTTTGGAGAGTCGCACTCGTCCCGGTGGGACAAGGCGCCAGCCTCGCATAGTTCTTGTGACGTAGCGTGCACTTGGATGCTCTTACGACGCTGTCGTAAAGCCAAGGCAACTTGAGGTTATATGGTCAAGCCGCACGGATCATTAGTATCAGTTAGCTCAATACATTGCTGTACTTACACACCTGACCTATCAACCACGTAGTCTACATGGTTCCTTCAGGGGGCTTGTGCCCCGGGAGATCTCATCTTGAGGCGCGCTTCCCGCTTAGATGCTTTCAGCGGTTATCGCTTCCGAACATAGCTACCCGGCAATGCCACTGGCGTGACAACCGGAACACCAGAGGTTCGTCCACTCCGGTCCTCTCGTACTAGGAGCAGCCCCTCTCAAATCTCCAACGCCCATGGCAGATAGGGACCGAACTGTCTCACGACGTTCTGAACCCAGCTCGCGTACCACTTTAAATGGCGAACAGCCATACCCTTGGGACCGACTACAGCCCCAGGATGTGATGAGCCGACATCGAGGTGCCAAACACCGCCGTCGATATGAACTCTTGGGCGGTATCAGCCTGTTATCCCCGGAGTACCTTTTATCCGTTGAGCGATGGCCCTTCCATACAGAACCACCGGATCACTAAGTCCTAGTTTCCTACCTGCTTGATCCGTCGATCTTGCAGTCAAGCACGCTTATGCCTTTGCACACAGTGCGCGATGTCCGACCGCGCTGAGCGTACCTTCGAGCTCCTCCGTTACTCTTTAGGAGGAGACCGCCCCAGTCAAACTACCCACCATACACGGTCCCCGACCCAGATAATGGGCCCAGGTTAGAACGTCAAGCACGACAGGGTGGTATTTCAAGGATGGCTCCACTGCAGCTAGCGCCACAGTTTCATAGCCTCCCACCTATCCTACACAGACGAACTCAACGTTCAGTGTAAAGCTATAGTAAAGGTTCACGGGGTCTTTCCGTCTTGCCACGGGAACGCTGCATCTTCACAGCGATTTCAATTTCACTGAGTCTCGGGTGGAGACAGCGCCGCTGTCGTTACGCCATTCGTGCAGGTCGGAACTTACCCGACAAGGAATTTCGCTACCTTAGGACCGTTATAGTTACGGCCGCCGTTTACTGGGGCTTCGATCAAGAGCTTCGCCTTGCGGCTGACCCCATCAATTAACCTTCCAGCACCGGGCAGGCGTCACACCCTATACGTCCACTTTCGTGTTTGCAGAGTGCTGTGTTTTTGATAAACAGTCGCAGCGGCCTGGTTACTGCGACCCTCTTCAGCTATAGCTCGCACGAGCCACCAAAAAGGGTGCACCTTCTCCCGAAGTTACGGTGCCATGTTGCCTAGTTCCTTCACCCGAGTTCTCTCAAGCGCCTGAGAATTCTCATCCTACCCACCTGTGTCGGTTTACGGTACGGTCTGCGTAAGCTGAAGCTTAGGAGCTTTTCCTGGAAGCGTGGTATCAGTGACTTCGCCTTAAAGGCTCGTCTCGGTGCTCGGTCTTAAAGGATCCCGGATTTGCCAAAGATCCAAACCTACCGCCTTTCCCCAGGACAACCAACGCCTGGTACACCTAACCTTCTCCGTCCCTCCATCGCACTTACGCGAGGTGCAGGAATATTAACCTGCTTCCCATCGACTACGACTTTCGTCCTCGCCTTAGGGGCCGACTCACCCTGCGCCGATTAACGTTGCGCAAGGAAACCTTGGGCTTTCGGCGTGCGGGTTTTTCACCCGCATTATCGTTACTCATGTCAGCATTCGCACTTCCGATACCTCCAGCAGACTTCTCAATCCACCTTCAACGGCTTACGGAACGCTCCTCTACCGCGCATACAAAGTATGCACCCCAAGCTTCGGTTCACTGCTTAGCCCCGTTAAATCTTCCCCGCAGACCGACTCGACCAGTGAGCTATTACGCTTTCTTTAAAGGGTGGCTGCTTCTAAGCCAACCTCCTGGCTGTCTGTGCCTTTCCACATGGTTTTCCACTTAGCAGTGAATTTGGGACCTTAGCTGTGGGTCTGGGTTGTTTCCCTTTTCACGACGGACGTTAGCACCCGCCGTGTGTCTCCCATACAGTCCGTCTCGGTATTCGGAGTTTGCAATGGTTTGGTAAGTCGCGATGACCCCCTAGCCATAACA
>NZ_CM196188.1:4715000-4771331 GCF_054187805.2 Stenotrophomonas sp. S4
GCAGCGCGATGCCGAACAGGACCAGTTCGAACAGGATGGCCGCCAGGTACATCTTCCGGTGCAGCAGCCAGTAGGTCGGCACCAGGAAGGCGGGCCAGTGCCACGGCCGCGGCGGCTTCGGCACCGGGCTGTCCAGGTGCCAGCGCTGGCGGTAGAGCGCCGCGTTGGGGCCCACGAGGAGGTTCAGGTAGTCCGCGTCGGACGAAGCAGGCGCGTCTCCCACCTCTGCGGCGGGCGCGAGATAGGGATTGTCGTCCGCCGGGGAAACCGGCGGGGTATCCAGATGATTCATGTCGGCGATTCCTTGCCCGGGATGATCCCGCGGTAGCGGCAGCCACCGGTGAATCTGAAGCCGCTCCGGCCTCAGCCTGCCATCACCTGCCCCACCAGCATCACCACAACGACGGCGATGGCCACCACCGCCGCTGCCAGTGCATTGGTGTCACCCCGCCTGGCCAGCTCGCTGCGCAGGCGTGGCTCGTCGTCTCCGGCCAGCGCACGGGCACGGGCGATCTCGTGCTGGCAATGCGCCAGGTACCAGCGATTGGCATACACCGCGGCGGTGATGTTGATGACAAAGGTGATGACCATCGACACGCCTTCCGGAACGCCCAGCAACGCCTCGGCGATGCTGAAGAACACCAGCATGCCGGCCCAGATCGCCGCCAGCCGGTACATCCTGCGGTACACCATCCAGATCACGCCGATCAGGAACGCCGGCCAGTGCCAGGTGCCGTTGCCGTCGGCAACACCCTGGTCGAGCCGCCAGCGCTGTCGATAGATCGGGAAGTTGCCGCCGACCACGGCGGCGTACAAGGCGATGTCGCCTTCCAGCTGCGGCGCGGCCGCTGCTACCGGCGAAGCAGCCGGCGCACGATAGGGGTCGGACGGATCAGCGGTCGGTGCGTCACCGCCGCTGACGGCCTGCACCGGTTCAACCGGCGGCGGGGTCGGTTCCATCGGCGTCACCGAAGGATCCAGCTCGGCCAACGGCCGCCACGATGCCATTCCTTCCCGCCACATCAGCGTACGGGCGGTTACGGTGCCGTCCTGCTGCAGGCGGCGCAGCCCGGCCAGGTCCACCGGCCCTTCGCTCTGCTTGCTGTTGGCGTACCACCACTGTGCGTCCTGCATGCCATCCATTCCTGTCGATCCCATCGTTACTCTGAACATCCCGCTACGTCCTGCAGCGGTTCACTAACCAGCACCTGCACCAGCTGGTGGCGCGCGCCGGGTGCAAGGGTAATCTGCTCTGGCCCAGCATTGGCCACTTCCAGGCACACGTAGTCGTGCCAACCGTCGCCGACATCGGCCATCTTCGCCGCCGCCGCCGCGCCCGGATTCCAGGCCACCAGGGTCTGGCTGCCTTCGCTGCGGATCTCGATCCGCCGCTGCAGGACGGGATCGCGCAGCACGTAGTGGCCGCCGGCACCGGTATAGATGCGGTCGCTTCGCCCCGGATCGCGCGGGTCACGCAGCGACCAGGGCCCCTGCTGCTGGTGCAGCTGCGTGTAGTCCTCGTACTTGTCCAGATAGTGCAGGCCATCGAGGCCATCGACCTCGACACGACGGGCATCGCCTACCCGGAAGTAGCTGTGCAGGGCCTGGGTGAAGGTCACCGGGGACGTGCCGGTGTTCTCGGTGGTCAGCTGCTGGTGCAGCTGGCGACCGATGCGCAGCTGCATCTGCAGGCGCAGGCCACATTCGGCAATCGACAGGGGCGCCAGCTGCAGCTCCAGCTCACCGTCATCGCCCTGGCGGGCCTGCAGCAGTTCCCAGCGCGCGGTGCGCACCAGGCCGTGTGCCGGCACGTCATCGCGCTGGCCCTGGCGACCGAACCACGGCCAGCACACTGGGACGCCACCCCGGATCGGCGTGGGCAGCCCGGCACGTTTCGGCGACAGCCACAGCAGGTCCGGCTGCCCCTCTGGAATGAACGACAGCAGCTGTCCGCCGAACACGCTGATGACCGCGGTGGCGCTGGGGGTGCGTACCTGCCAGGCCTCGAGCCCGTGGTACAGGCCGGTGCTGACGTCCGGGTTCGACTGCATGCGATGACGCTCCTTGAAGACCGCGGCGATGATGTCGCGGCCAGCCTGCGATCGGCAAGGTCTAGCGGGTGGCAGGCGCCCCTGCTGCTGCCTCCTGCTGCAATGCGCGCAGGATGCGCTGGCCGGCGCGCCCATCCGCATTGGCCCAGCCCAGGCGCTGCTGCTCGGCCTGGATCGCGCGACGGGTGGCGGTGCCGATCATGCCGTCGGCGCTGCCGATGTCGTGGCCCCGGGCCAGCAGCAGGGTCTGCAGCTGGCGGCGTTCATCGCGGCCGATGCCGGGATCATCGGTCGGCCAGGCGGTGGCCAGGCCGGTGCCGCCACGCAGCTGGTCGGCCAGGGTGGCAATCGCCAGCGCATAGCTTTCGGCAGCGTTGTAGCTGTAGATCGCGTCGTAGTTGCGGAACACCAGCAGTGCCGGGCCCTTGATGCCCGCCGGCAGCAGCAGGGCGGCACGCGCGTCGGCCGGCAGGTTGGGCGGCGCCAGCACGCTGCCATCCAGCGCAGTCACGCCCTGCGCGCGCCAATCGGCCAGGGCCCGGCGCTGGGTGCGGCCCGCCTGGCTGGCGTTGAAGCCGGCGGGAACCCGTACTTCCATGCCCCACGGTTCGCCACTGCGCCAGCCGGCCCGCTTGAGGTAATTGGCGGTGGACGCCAGCGCGTCGGGAATGCTGCCGACCAGATCGCGGCGGCCATCGCCATCACCATCGACCGCGATACGTGCGTAGGTGCTGGGCATGAACTGCGTATGCCCGAAGGCGCCGGCCCAGGAACCGGTGAGACCCTGGGCCTGCAGGTCGCCGCGGTCGATCAGCTTGAGCAGCGCCAGCAGTTCGCCCCGGAAGAAGGCCTGGCGGCGGCCGGCACAGGACAGCGTGGCCAGCGACTGCAGCAGCGGGCGCTTGCCGAAGACACGGCCATAGTCGCTCTCCACCCCCCAGACCGCGACGATGGTGGCCGGATCGACGCCGTACTGTGCGGAGACGCGATCGAGCAGATCGCGATGTTGCTGCAGCAGGGTGCGGCCATCATCGACGCGCTGGCGGTCGACCAGCGCGGCCAAGTAATCCCAGATCGGCGTGGTGAATTCCGGTTGTGCGTCCAACAGCCCGAGCACGCTCGGATCCGGCGTGAGTCCGGCGGTGATCCCGTTGAATCGCTCAGCGCTGATGCCCTGGGTCGCGGCGGTGGCCTGCAGGCTCGCCAGGCAGCGGCTGAATGCCGGATCGATGGTGGCGGCGGGGGCCGCAGGCAGCGTCGGCGTCGACGCGAGGGCGGCCGCCAGGCCGAGCGTGGTCAGAATGGGCATGGCGTCCTCCGTGTTGCCGTTGCACGGCCATCTTAGGGGCAGCGGTGCGGCCGAACCTGAAGGGGCACCGGCTGGCCGCCCACCCTAGGCAGCGCGCAGCAGGCGCAGGCCATAGGCGGGGCTTTCGGCATCCCAGCGCTGCGCGACCTGCAGGCCCGCCTGCTGCAACAGCGCGTCGAAGCTGTCATCGGTGTACTTGTGGCTGTACTCGACGCGGATGGGTTCACCGGCAGCAAAGTGGAAGGTGCGGCCCTCCAGGTGGACGTCCTGCGCCCACTGGCTGACCAGGTCGGTTTCGATGCGCAGCCGTGCGGTGCTGTAACGGGCGCGGTGGCGGAATCCGTCGAGATCGAAATCGCTGCCGATCTCGCGATTGAGGCGGGCCAGCAGGTTGAGGGTGAATGCTGCGGTGACACCCTGCGCATCATTGTAGGCCGCCTCGATCAGCGTCGGGTCCTTGTGCAGGTCGATGCCGACCAGGGCCAGGCCGTCGCGGCCCATGGTCTGGCGCATCGCCCGCAACAGGGCGACGGCATCCTCGTCGGCGAAATTGCCCAGTGTGGAACCGGGGAAGAACAGTAGGCGACGGGCCGGCGCGCGCTCGGGCGTGGGCACGGCGACGGCGCGGGTGAAGTCGGCGCAGACCGGCAGCATCTCGACCTCGGGCAGCGCGGGTGCCAGATGGTCGATGCTGGACAACAGTGCCGCCCGCGAGATCTCGATCGGGGTATAGGCCACCGGATCCTGCAGCGCAGCCAGCAGCAGCGCGGTCTTGCGGCCACTACCACTGCCCAGCTCCACCACGTGCAGGCGCGGGCCGACCACGCGCGCGATATCGGGCAGCACCCGGGCCAGTAGCGCCAGCTCGGTGCGGGTGGGGTAGTACTCGCGGGTCTGGGTGATCTGTTCGAACAGACGCGAGCCGCGCGCATCGTAGAAGTACTTGGAGGGCAGCTGCCGCGATGCGCGTGACAGCCCGGCCACCGCATCGGCCAGGATCTGCTGGCGGCTGGGGGTCAGGTCGGTCAGCGCCTGCAGCGCGTCATGCACCGTGCTCATATGAGGTCTCTGGCCAGGCGCAGCCCGGAGAACTGCCAGCGCGCCGGCGGCATGAAGAAATTGCGGTAGCTGGCGCGCACGTGGTCGCGGGGCGTGGCACAGCTGCCGCCGCGCAGCACCCATTGGCCGCACATGAACTTGCCGTTGTATTCGCCGAGGTTGCCGTCAAAAGGACGGAAGCCCGGGTAGGCGCCATAGGCACTGGCGGTCCACTCCCAGACATCGCCGAACAGCTGCCGCAGTCCACTGCCCTGCCCGGCCTGCGGATGCAGATGATCGTCATCGGCAAAGTGGCCGCGCAGGGGCTGCGATGCGGCGGCCGCTTCCCACTCGAACTCGCTGGGCAGGCGCGCACCGGCCCAGCGGGCGCAGGCATCGGCCTCGTAGTAGCTGAGATGGCAGACCGGTGCATGCGGATCCAGCTCACGCCAACCCCCCAGGGTGTACTCGCGCTGCAGGGCATCATCCCAGTACAGGGGGTGCTGCCAGCCTTCGGCTTCACGCAGCGCCCAGCCTTCGCTGAGCCACCAGCGCGGTTCGCGGTACCCCCCCGCCTCGATGAAGGTGCGGTACTCGGCATTGCTGACGGGGCGTTCGGCCAGCGCATGCGCGGGCAGCAGCACACGGTGCGGCGGCGATTCGTTGTCGTAGGCGAAGGCGGCGTGCCGGGGCCATACCGCGGCACCGACGGTGACGATGCGTTCGGGTGATTCGATCCAGCCCTGCGTCGTCGCGGTGCTGGCGACGGGTCGCAGGTCTTCGCGATACGGTGGCTGCAGTGGATTGCACCAGAACGCATGCTTGATGTCGGTCAGCAACAGTTCCTGGTGCTGCTGTTCATGCTGCAATCCCAGCTGCAGGTGGTGCATCGCCTGCTCATCAAGGTCACCCGCCGCCAGCCGTGACTGCACCTGCAGGTCGACCTGTTGCCGGTAATCGCGCACCTGCTGCAGCGAGGGCCGCGACAGCAGCCCGCGCTGCGGCCGCGCATGCGCCGGGCCGATGCTCTTGTAGTAACTGTTGAACAGGTAGTCCCAGGCCGGGTCATGCGCCGGCGTGGTGGCGAAACCGGCCAGCACGAAGCGTTCGAAGAACCAGGTGGTATGCGCCAGGTGCCATTTGCTGGGACTGGCGTCGGCCATGCTCTGCAGCATGGCGTCCTCGGCACTGAGCGGCGCAGCCAGCTGCAGGCTGCGCGCCCGCACCTGTGCAAAGCGGCGGGCGAGATCGCGCTGCGGGGCAGCGACGGCGGCGGGTGCGCTGTCCATGCGGGCAGCATCGGCGCAGGACGGTGAGTGCGACGTCATGGCACCGCACCAGCACGTTCACATGACAGCGGGCGCGCCCATTCAAGAAGCGCGTGGGGACGCCGCTAACGGCAATGTTGCGGCCGCATCGTCACCGCACTGGACTTACTGCGTGCCCCTGCATCCGCTCCGCCAGCCTGCGCATTACCTGTTCGTGCTGCCCGCCGTGCTGGTCGTCCTGGTGCTGTGGATGGCGCTGGGCACCGAGGATGTGGCCAGCCCGGGCCAGCGCATCCTGCCCTGGCTGCTGGCCTGCCTCGGCGCGGGGCTGGCGCTGCTTTACCACCAGATGCGCACGCTGTGCCTGCTGCTGGTGGTGGCACTGGTGTTCGCGCTGCTGCACCGGGACCTCGGTGTCTACCTGCGCAGCGGCCATGTCGACGCCCTGACCCCGCTGCGCTTCCACGCGATCTCGGCGTGGGTGCCGCTGCTGTTCGCGGGACTGGCGCTGTGGCCGGAACGCGGACGCCGACGCCAGGACCTGCTGCTGCGCAGCGTGGTGTGCGGCGCGGCGCTGGTGATCTTCCTGCTGCTGGCGGCACAGCAACCGCAGGGCATGCACGATCTGCTGTCGAACCGTCACTGGGCCTGGATTCCCGCCGAC
Organism: Stenotrophomonas sp. S4; assembly: GCF_054187805.2. Classification (NCBI taxonomy): domain Bacteria; kingdom Pseudomonadati; phylum Pseudomonadota; class Gammaproteobacteria; order Lysobacterales; family Lysobacteraceae; genus Stenotrophomonas; species Stenotrophomonas sp. S4. The sequence continues at coordinate 4,721,331 of NZ_CM196188.1, forward strand.
TGGAACGCGTTGGCGCAGTTGCCGGCGCTGCTGTTCCTGCTGGCGACCGCAGCATTGGGCTGGCAGGCGTGGCAGCATCCGCGGCCACTGCACACGGCGATGCTGCTGGCCCTGTTGTGCCTGTGGTGGATGCTGCCGCGGATCTTCCTGCAGCCGGTGCTGCTGCCAGCGCTGAGCAGTGCCGCCCTGCTGCTGATGCTGGGCGCGATGCTGCAGGAGTCCTTCCACATGGCCTTCCGCGATGAGCTGACCGGCCTGCCGGGGCGACGGGCATTCAACGAGACCCTGCAGCGGGCGCGCGGCACCTACAGCATCGCGATGGTGGACGTGGACCACTTCAAGTCATTCAACGACACCCATGGCCACGACACCGGCGACGATGTGCTGCGCCTGGTGGCCTCGCGGCTGGCGCGGGTGGGCGACGGTGGCCGTGCGTTCCGCTATGGCGGCGAGGAGTTCGCGGTGGTGTTCCTGGACCGCCCGGCGGCGGCCTGTGTCGATGCCGTGGAAGCATTGCGGCAGAGCATCGAGGACACCCGCATGCAGCTGCGCGATCGCAGCACCCGCAGCCGTGACGACGAAGCCGGCCGACAGCAGCGCGGACGCGGTGGCAGCGGCCAGGTGGTGCAGGTGACGGTGAGCATCGGGCTGGCCGACAGCCGCGTGGATCCGCGGCCAATGGCGGTGGTCAAGGCCGCCGACCAGGCCCTGTATGTGGCCAAGGACGGCGGCCGCAACCAGGTGCGCGCGCACGGCGGCCAGCGCGTGCTGGCTGCGCGCAGCGCGTAGGGCTCAGACCGCGTCGAGGTAGTACCAGCGGCCGTCGATGCGTTGGAAGCGGCTGTGCTCGGTCATCTTCACCGCGCTGCCGCCGCCGATGCGGTAGCGCGCGGTGAAGCGGACGTCGGCGCTGTCGGCACCGGTGACGGTGTGCTCGTGCACGGTCAGGCCCAGCCAATGCGTGCGCTGGCCGGGTGCTTCATCCAGTGACAGCTCGGCCGGACGCGTGTCCGGGTGCCAGGTCTGGCGCAGGTAGTCGGCCAGGCCCCGCACATACGCGCTGTAGCGCGAACGCATCAGATGCTCGGCATCGGGTGCGGCCTCACCGGCGTGGAAACGGCCGCAGCAGGCGGCGTAGTCGGCAGGCAGGCCACAGGGGCAGGGATCGGCGGGTTTTCGGCTCATGCCGGCATTGTCGCCGGGTTGTGCGGATTGATCCACGCGCGGCACGGGCCAGCTGAAGCAGGACAGGCGTATGCTGTCGCGCCCCCACCTTGATTGATCGCCGTGCTGGAACTGGTTCCCCCTGAGTTGTGGTGGCTGGTGGTGATCGCCTTCATCGCCGGTCTTGTGGATGCCGCCGTGGGTGGCGGCGGCCTGGTGCAGCTGCCCGGCCTGTTCACGGTGCTGCCGCAGCAGACGCCGGCGATGCTGTTCGGTACCAACAAGTTCAGTTCGATGTTCGGTACCGGCGCGGCCGCCTGGCGCTATGCGCGCAACGTGCGCTTCCCGTGGAAGCCGGTGCTGTTCGCGGCCGGCACCGCCTTCATCTTCTCCTTCGCTGGGGCCACCGCGGTGAGCCTGCTGCCCAAGGACGCGGTGCGCCCACTGGTGCTGGTGCTGCTGATCGCGATGCTGGCCTACACGCTGTGGAAAAAGGACTTCGGCGCGCTGCACCGGCCACAGGAGATCGGCCGCCGCGAACTGGCGATCGCGCTGGCGATCGGTGCGGCAATCGGCTTTTACGACGGCTTCTTCGGGCCGGGCACCGGCAGCTTCCTGATCTTCCTGTTCGTGCGCTTCTTCGGCCTGGATTTCCTGCGCGCGTCGGCCGCGTCGAAGGTGGTGAACCTGGCGACGAATGTTGCGGCGATCTCGTTCTTCGTACCGACCGGCAACATCCTGTGGCTGTTCGCGCTGCCGATGGCGGCGGCCAACATCATCGGTTCGGTGGTGGGCACGCGGTTGGCACTGAAGGGCGGTACGCCGTTCATCCGCAAGCTGTTCGTGGGGCTGGTGGTGGTGCTGATCGCGCGGATGGCGTGGGATACGTTCCGTGGCGCGTGAATGCGGTTGCCGGCCAACGGCCGGCACTACCGGGTCATGAACCCCGCCCATGGGTAGTGCCGGCCGCTGGCCGGCATTCCCATTCGATCGGCCGGGTCAGGCCTCCGCTTCTTCCGGTTCGTTGGCCTGCTGGCGGCTGCGCTCGGGCAGCTTCAGGCGCTTGCCTTCTTCGTCGTACTCGATCAGCAGCACGCCGGAGTCGTGGCGGCCGCTGATTTCGACGAAGCAGGCGCCACCGATGAACGGCTCCAGCGTCATCACCGACTTCAGCGGAGTGGCGACCACCATCTGGAAGCCGAAGTTGTCGAAGATGTTCATCGCCAGTGCGGTGAACTCGTTGTCGGCCTTGTCGAAGGCTTCGTCGAGCACGACCGCGGCGTAGCTGGGCAGCTGGCTGTCGGCGCCGCCGAGCTGGTAGCGCAGTGCCGCGGCCAGGCAGGTGGTGGCCAGCTTCTGGCGCTGGCCACCGGACTTGCCGGCACCGCTGCGGTAGATCTCGACCTGCTGGCGCGTTTCCGCATCCAGCTCGACGCCGATGAACTCCACGTGCATGCGCACGTCCAGCACCAGTTCGCGCCAGCGCTTGTCCTCGCCTTCCTGCGAACCCAGGCGGTTGACCAGCTGGCGCAGCACGGTGAACTGCGATTCGGCCAGCTCGCGCTGCTCGGTCTGCTGCTGCGACAGCACCTCGCGCAGCTGCAGGTGGAACTCACCGACTTCCGGCAGACGGCGGTCGCTCAGTTCGATGGTCAGCAGCGTGCCACGGTTGAACGGCACCTGCTCCAGGCTGGCGTTCACTTCATCCAGGCGCTGGCCGATCGACTTGCGGGCCTCTGCACTGTGGCGCTGCAGGGCCAGCAGGTTGTTCTTGCTCTGGTTCTGCAGCAGATCGAAGAAGCGCTCTTCGTGCTGCGGCAGGCCGTCGCGCTCCAGGCGTTCGAGGCGGGCAAGGAAGTCCTCGGCCGAGGCCACCGATACGGTGAAGTCCCCCGATTCCTCCGGCCACTGCTGGATGAAGCGACGGAAGCAGCCGATCAGCTGGTTCTCGATGCGGTTGAGGTCCTGCTGCGAGGACGACAGCTGCTCATTCAACGCGTTGCTGACCTGGCGCATGTGCGCTTCCAGCGTTTCCAGGCTGAGCGGGCCCTGCTCCTGCAGGCGCTCGGCCAGCCCGGCTTCCTGCTCCTGGGCCAGGCTCGGCAGCACCAGCGCACGGCTCTGCTGGCGGGCGCGGTCGAGGCGATCACGTTCCTTGACCAGCTGGCCACGCTCGACACGGACGTCTTCATAGGTGCGGCGGGATTGTTCGATGTCGGCGCGCACGGCGTCGATCTGCTTGGCCAGCTTGGCGAGGTCGGCGTTGCCTTCACGCAGGTCGCGCAGAGTCGCTTCGATATCGCTCAGGCGCTGCTGCGGGGCAGCGATGTCGATCTCGTTCCAGCTGATGCTGACCAGCTCGTGGCAGGCCAGGCGGCGCTCATTGTCGCGGTCGCGCTGGCCGCGCAGGCGTGCGATGTCGGTCTCGCAGCTGGCGATGCGCTTGGCCAGTTCCTGTGCTTCGCGCTCGAAGGCGCCCACCTTGTCGTGGTTGTTGAAGCCGAGGATCCAGCGACGACGGTCGCCCACCGCACTGCGGTCGTCCTTCTCGAAACGGTCGCCCGGATGCTTGACCTGGCCTTCGCGGGTGATGCCGCGGTCGACGTTGCGCAGCTGCTTGGCATCCACGCACTCGTAGTCGAAGCGCTTGCCGAGCTCGCGGCGCAGCCAGCTTTCGAACACGTGCTCGCGCAGCTCCAGCTTGTGCAGCAGCGACTTGGCCGACGGTTCACGCGCGAACGCATCATCGTTGCGGCGCACGCGGTAGTAGGTGAAGCGCATGCCCAGATGGGTACGGTTCACCCACTCGGCGACGTCGTTGTAGTGCTTGTCATCGACCAGCAGCGACAGCGCGAATCCACCCAGCACGCGTTCGATGGCGCCCTGCCAGCCCTGCTCTTCCGAGCGGACCTGGATCAGCTCGCCAACGAACGGCAGTGCCGCTTCGGCGATGCCGGTTTCTTCAGCCAGGCGCGCGCGCAGCTTCTGCATCGGCGCCGGGATGTTGGACGGCGTACGCTGCATCGCTTCAAGTTCGCTGCGCACTTCACCGAAGCGGCGCTCGTCATCGCGCTTGCCGCCGAGGCGATCGCTGATCGCGTCGTCCAGTGCCGCCGAGGCACGCTGGCGGTCCTGCAGTTCGTTCTGCGCACGCTCGACCAGCTCGGCGAAACCATGGGCATCGTCGGGCAGTTCGGCCTGCAGCTGCTGTGCCGCTTCCTGGGCCTGGTCACGCTTGGCCTTGCGGCGGTCGCGCTCGGCTTCGGCGCGGCCCTGCTCGCGTTCCAGTTCCTCGATGCGTTCACCGCCCTGCTGGCGGCGCTGCAGTTCCAGTTCGGCCAGGCGCTCGGTGTGGTTGTCGAGCGCGGCGCGGCGCTGGGCCTCTTCGCCGAGCAGGCCACGGTCACGCACGTCCATCTCGCGCAGGCGCGCTTCGATCAGCGCCTGGCGGCGGCTTTCGCGGAAGCTGTCGACGCCGAGCTTCAGCGCTTCGTCGTCGCCGCGCTGGCGGTGCATTTCCTTCAGGTCGTTGTAGTAGGCGCGTGCCGGCAGCAGGGTTTCCACCTGGCGACGGGCGGTGACCACGGCCTGGTGTGCGCCATCGAGCTCGGCGAAGTCGCTGACCAGGCGCTCGGCGGCGTCGAAGGTCTTCGGCGTGTCGAGCATGAAGTCGCGCAGGAAGACGTTGAGGTCGCCCAGGTTTTTCGCCGACTGCGTCTTGTGCAGCAGGCGCAGTGCCATTTCGTTGTCGATGCCGAGCAGGTCGCGGAAGCGCTCGGCGTAGCCGGAGAAGGTGTCGAAGTGGTGCAGGTCGGACAGCTTCTGCTTGAGCTTGCGCAGGTCCAGATCGAAGCCGCCGAGGTCCTTGGCGATGTCGAACGGGCGCTCGGCGATCATGTAGTGCTTGCGCACGTCGCCGGCCGAGGTGCCGTTGCCGGAGATCCACAACAGGCGCACCAGGCTGACCACGCGGCCATCGCCGGCGCGGTACTCCAGCACCAGTGCGGTCCAGGTCGCGCCCTTGCGCAGGTACTGGGTGGCGATTTCGCCGGTGCCGCTGTCCTGCTGGTCGGCCCATGCGCCACGCACATAGGACACCAGGTTGCGGTCGCGGCCACTGCGCTCGGCTTCACGCGCGGCGGCATTGAAGTCGACGATGGCCGGCGGCGTCAGCAGCGCGGACATGGCATCGAGCAGGGTCGACTTGCCCGAGCCGGAACGGCCGACGAACAGGAAGCCGCGCTCGGCGATCGGTACTTCGGTCAGTCCGTTGAAGGTGCCCCAGTTGTGCACCTGCAGGCGGCGCATGCGGAACTGCTGCAGGCGCGGGTCCGGCAGGCCTTCGTTGAACAGGGCGGGAGTGTGCTTGGAGATAGCCATGCGATGGTCGGGTCTCTCAGGCCTCGGCGGCCGGGGTTTCGCGCAGCTGGCGGTAGACCGCCGAAAGCTGGGACACGTCTTCGGCGGAGAACAGCAGCTTCAGCGCCGGCGAGACTTCGTGGCGGTCTTCCTGGCCGCTGAGGCGGGTCAGGATGTGGTTGTCCTTCATCTTCTGCACCGCCGAAGCGACGCGGCGGTTGAAGCCGGCGCGGTCGGTGGACAGGTTCTTCTCGTAGATGGCCAGCGCTTCGGCCATCTCGGCGTCGGCAACCACCGCACGGTTGCCGCGCGCATCGGCCTCGGCCAGCTGCTGGCGCAGGTACAGCAGCAGCACCGAATCGATGAAGGTCAGCGGCGAGGTACGCAGCAGCACCGGCGCATCAACGTCTTCCGTGTCGGCCTGGCGGGTGAAGGCCACGCCGCTGTCGCGGTCGAGCACCAGTTCCAGGAACAGGTCCGCCAGTGACGAACGGATGGCCGCCTCGCTGCGGATCAGCGCCGGCCACAGCTTGGCGTGGCGCAGCTGGTCGATGCTGGGGCCGATCAGCAGCTGGCACAGCGCGCGGCGCGCATCCAGCGGCAGGCGCCCGGTATCGCCCAGGTAATACACGTCGTTGCCACGGCGGGGCTGCGCCACGGTCGCCACCGGCTCGGCCTCGTAGGCGTCTTCCGCCACGTCGGCCAGCGGTGCGTCGATGGGATCTTCATGCCAGCTCATGGCGTCTCTCCTGGGTGAACCAAACCAGCGGGATGCGGGCGCGACGGACCTGGCCGTCGCCACCACGCCATTGCGCAAGCTCCTGCTCGCCGGCGACCACGTTGCCGAAGCGCGTGCCCAGCGACAGGTAGCCGATGACGCTGCCAAGACCCTGCGGCGCCTCGCGCTGCGACAGGGCCTGGGCGATGCTGAGCCGCGGCTGTGCATCGAGCAGGTCGTGCAGGTCGCGGCGCAGGGTGCGGAAGTCGATTTCGGACGAAGCGACCAGGTCGCCGACGCTCTCCAGGCTGATCGCGGCCGCGTCGTTGTACTCGACGTTGCCATCGACCTGGGCACTGCGTGGATCGTGCAGCTTCCACTGCGACCACGAACGCAGGCGGCTGGTGGTCAGCTGCAGGTCACGGCCGATGCCGCGCTGTGCGGGGAACTCGTCGCGCAGCGCCAGCGCTTCGGACTGCGCCTGCTTCAGCAGCTGGTTGAGGCGGCGCTGTTCCAGGTAGCCACGGCTCTGCACGAAGCCGCGCAGGCTGCGCGCGAAGTTCTGCAGCACGTCGTGCACCTGGCCACCGCGCTCGAGCATGGTGCTGGTGAAGCCGCGCAGGAAGTTGCGTTCGTTGCGGTCCAGGCGGCGGGCGAAGCCACGCGCCAGCACCGCTTCCAGCGCAGCATCGAGCTGGGCGCTCTGTTCGGCGTCGTTGAGCAGTCGCCAGAACGCCTGGAAGCTGCGGCCGGCATCGCTCTCGCCGATCACGTCCACGCCTTCGAACAGCTGCGACAGCACGTCGCCGCGCTCGCCCTCATCGTCGATGATGCGTTCGCGGAAATCGCGGTTGAGCTGCTCGAAGTCGTCGCGCACGCGGCGGAAGTCCTCGGTCAGCTCGTCGGCCAGGCCGATGATCTGGCGCGCACGTTCCAGCGCGCGCTTGCCATCCAGCGCGATCACACGGCCGGCACCAACGCGGGCGATCTCGGCGTCGATGCGGTCGCGCTCGTCGCGCAGCGCCGACAGGCGTGCATCCGGGTCCGACTCGGTCTGCGCTGCCAGCTGCGAGAGCTGTTCGATGACCAGCGCCAGGCGGCTTTCGGTGGCGGCCACGCGGGCCTGCTCGAGGCCATCTGCGAAGCGGATCGCCTGCAGCGCCGCGGTCGACAGTTCGTACTGCTCCTGGTCGGCGCCCTCGGGCAGGCGGCGTTCCAGCCAGCCCTGGGCCAGCCAGTGCGCGATGTAGGCCTGCGCGGTACGCGGCAGGTCGCGCGACAGTTCATCGCCGTTGAGCTGGTCCAGCGCGCGTTGCAGGCGCTCGTTGAGCACCGACGAGGACAGCGTGCGCTCGCCGTCCATCAGCAGCCCCTGCAGCAGGCCGATGATTTCCGGAGCGTGGTCGGCGGCGAGCAGCTTCCACTGGGGCTGTTCGCGCAGATGGCGGTAACGGGAGATGCGTTCGCGATGCTTCATGCAGCGAAAGAGGTCTGTTGGGCTGACAGGGACGAGCCGCCACGCACGGCGGCCGCGCGGGCAGCCGTGGGCATGCCGGCCCGCAGCGGCCGGCGGGGTGCGGGCAAGCGGCTCAGCGCTTGCCGCCCACTTCGATGAAGCGCAGGAACTCGGCGCGGGTACGCGCGTCGTCGCGGAAGCTGCCCAGCATCTTGGAGGTGACCATGCTGACGCCGCGCTTGTGGATGCCGCGGGTGGTCATGCATTCGTGGGCGCCTTCGACGACCACGCCGACGCCGATCGGCTGCAGCACATCCTGGATGCACTGGGCGATCTGCGCGGTCATCTTCTCCTGCACCTGGAAACGGCGGGCGTAGGCTTCGACGACGCGGGCCAGCTTGCTGATGCCCACCACCTTGCCGGCCGGCAGGTAGCCGACGTGCACGCGGCCGATGATCGGCGCCATGTGGTGTTCGCAGTGGCTTTCGTACTCGATGTCGCGCAGGACGATCAGTTCGTCGTAGCCGGCCACTTCCTCGAAGGTCCGCTCCATGTAGGCGCGGGGGTCGTCGCGGTAACCGCTGAACCAGTCGCCATAGGCTTCGGCGACGCGGCGGGGGGTATCCAGCAGGCCTTCACGGGACGGGTCCTCACCGGCCCAGCGCAGCAGGGTGCGCACGGCATCCTCGGCCTGGTCCTGGGTCACGTCGCCCTGCGGGGCGGCCTTTTCGTTGTTCTTGCTCATTGCGTACAGCGTCCCGAACGGGGGGCGAGCATCGTACCCGACCGGGGGGTGGGTCGTCCTGTTGGGACGGTTCATCGGGGGTGACGCGCGGCGCCGAACTCCTATCGATTTGGAGCGGGAAGGGCGGCAGGGCAGGACACGCCGTAAACCCATCCCTGGGGGCTCGGTCGGCGCATCCATGCGCCTCACGGTCCTGCCCTGCCGCCCTTCCCACTCCCTGACGGTTTCCTGCGGGTGCGGCCGGACCGCCTGAAAGCGGGGTCAGAAGCTGGGGTTCATGGCTTCGGAAGCAGCGCGCCGCTGCTGTGGTTTTTTCTGCTTTGGTGGGTGCGGACCTTGGTCCGCACTGCATCTGCTTCTGCCTTTAAAGAGCCAACCCACCGCGCTCGCGGGATGTGGCGGGGTGGCGGAGGGCCGGACGGGGCAGGGCCGTGAGGCGCATGGATGCGCCGATCGAGCTTACATGGACGTACTTGCAGCGTGCCCTGGCCCGTCCGGCCCTCCGCCACCCCAGCCGATAGCCAGCAGGCGCAACGCTTTCCTCACTACATCCCGCCCATTCATAAAAACTCATTGATAGGAATGAAATTAGTAGTATCCTATCTATCTCTTATGGACCGACCCCTCGACGAGCGCACCGTGCTGCAGATGCAGCTCAGCTCCGGCCTGCTGTACGCAGGGCGGCAGTGGCAGCGCCTGGCCGACAGCCGGCTCGGCAGCTACGGCATCTCCACCGCCTGCACCATGCCCCTGCTGATGATCGGCCGCTCCGGCGGTGGCATCCGCCAGGTGGCGCTGGCCCAGCAGCTGGGCATGGAAGGGCCTTCCCTGGTGCGCCTGCTGGACAAGCTGTGCGCCAGCGACCTGGTCCGCCGCGAGAGCGACGCCAGCGACCGCCGCGCCAACCTGCTATGGCTGACCGATGCGGGACACGCGCTGGTCAGCGAGCTGGAAGACCAGTTGATCGGCCTGCGCCAGGACGTGTTCGGCGAGCTTTCCATGGATGAACTGCACGCCGTGCTGAAGGCATGGCGCCTGCTGGCCGAGGCCGCCGACCGCATCACGTAAGAGCGCTGCCCCCGAATACCGCCGCTGCCGTGCACACGCCAGCGGCTTTTGCCCGTTGCTGTTGTTTCGTTGTTCCTCCCCCTCCCCCTCCCCCACCTCGCCCCTACCGATGCCCGGTGAATTCAGTCTCCACGGAGTGTTCGTCCCGACCCTGCTCGGGTTGATGTTGTTGGCCTATCTGGTCAACAGCGGCCTGCACGCGCTGCTGCAGCGTGCCGGCGCCTATCGCCATGTATGGCACCCGGCGCTGTTCAACCTGGCCCTGTACGGGATCGTGCTTGGCCTGCTGTTCCACCTCCTGCGTTGGATGCAATCGTGAACAAGATCTTGAAGAAGACCCTGCCGGTGCTGCTCACCAGCGCAGCCGTGATCGTCGCCCTGCTGGTGCTGCGCCAGCTGTGGGTCTATTACATGGACGAGCCGTGGACCCGCGATGCCCATGTCGGCGCCGACGTGGTGCAGGTGGCGCCGGACGTGTCCGGGCTGGTGGAAACGGTGAGCGTGGCCGACAACCAGGCGGTGAAGAAGGGCGACCTGCTGTTCGTGGTCGACCGCGCCCGTTACCGCATCGCACTGGAGCAGGCCAAGGCCAGCCTGGCCGAGCGCCAGGCCTCGGTGGCACAGCTGCGCCGCGAGATCGGCCGTGACCACAGCCTGCAGGACCTGGTCGCCGCCGAGGACGCCGAAGTGCGCCGCGCCAAGCTGCAGGCCGCACAGGCCGCGCTGGCCACCGCACAGGCGGCGGTCGACCTGGCCGAGCTCAACCTGGGCCGCACCGAGGTGCGCGCACCGGCCGATGGCCGCGTCAACGACCGCACCATGCGCGTGGGCGACTACGTGGTGGCCGGCAAGCCGGTGCTGGCGCTGCTGGATACCGGCTCGTTCCGCATCGATGGCTATTTCGAGGAAACCCGCCTGCGCGGCGTGGCGCCGGGGCAGCGCGTGGACATCCGCCTGATGGGTGAATCGGCGCCGCTGCGCGGCCATGTCGAGAGCATCGCCGCCGGCATCGAGGACCGCTACCGCAGCAATGGCAGCACCCTGCTGCCGAACGTGACCCCGGCCTTCGACTGGGTGCGGCTGGCGCAGCGCATCCCGGTGCGCATCGCCATCGACGAAGTACCCAGGGGCGTGGAACTGATCGCCGGCCGCACCGCCACGGCGACCGTGGACACCGGCCGCCACCCGCACAACGACAAGGCCGGCGCCGCGCCGACACAGGCGGGCCTGTGAACGCCGCCCTGCCCCGTCTCGGCCTGATTGTCGCGCTGGCCAGCCTGGCCGCCTGCAGGACCGTTGGCCCGGATTACGCGCTGCCGGAAGGCTCGGCATTCAAGCGCCCGCAGGCCAATGCGGCCTTCATCGATACCCAGAACCCGCAGGTGGCCGCCAACCAGGCGCTGCCCGACCGCTGGTGGTCGCTGTACAACGACCCGGTGCTGGACGGGCTGATCACCCAGGCGCTGCGTGACAACGTTGAACTGAAGGCCGCTGATGCGCACCTTCGCCGTGCCGCAGCGGTGTACGAACAGGCGCTGGACGCCGGCGGCTTCGAGTACGAGGCCGAGGCCGGGGTCAGCCGCGCGCAGCTGTCGGCCGAATCGTTCCTGCAGGAACACGAGCTGCCGGTGATCAACCTGGCCGATGGCAAGTTCGCGGTCAGCTACCAGTTCGACCTGTTCGGCAAGCTCAAGCGCGGCGCCGAAGCGGCGCGAGCCGACGAACAGTCGGTTGCCGCAGCACGTGACCTGGCCCAGGTCAGCGTGGTCGCGCAGGTGGCCGACAGCTACCTGGAGATCTGCCACGCCAACCACGAGCTGCACGTGGCCGAGCATTCGCTGCAGCTGCAGCAGCGCAGCCGTTCGGTCACCCAGCGCCTGATCGATGCCGGTCGCGGCACGCCGCCGGAGCTGGCCCGCGCCAATGCCCAGGTGGCGCTGCTGGAAGCTGCATTGCCGCCGCTGCGCGCGCAGCGTTCGGCGGCCGCCTATTCGCTGGCCGCGCTGCTCGGGCAGACCCCGGGCCAGCTGCCGGCCGGCGTGATCGACTGTGCACACGCGCCCAGCCTGGCGCAGCCGCTGCCGGTCGGTGATGGCCGCGCACTGCTGCAGCGCCGCCCGGACGTGCGCCAGGCCGAGCGCAAGCTGGCCTCCGCCACGGCACGGATTGGCGTGGCCACCGCCGAGCTGTACCCGGACATCCGCCTGGGGGCCTCGCTCGGTGCCGCCGGCCTGCTTGAGGACTTCGGCACGCCGATGACCCAGCAGTGGTCGATCGGTCCACTGATCTCGTGGACGTTGCCGTCGTCCGGCACCCACGCACGCATCCACGCCGCCGAGGCGGGTGCCGATGCGGCGCTGGCCGAGTTCGACCACACCGTGCTGCAGGCGCTGCGCGAGACCCAGACCGCACTGGATCGCTACGCGCAGGACCTGCGCCGGCTGCAGTCGCTGCGCACTGCGCAGGAGCAGGCCGCACTGGCCGCCGAGCAGAACCGCCGGCTGTACCAGGGCGGCCGCACGCCGTACCTGTCCAGCCTGGATGCCGACCGCAGCCTGGCCACCAGCGACGCCACCCTGGCCGCCGCCGAAGCGCAGGTCTCGCGCGACCAGATCCACCTGTTCCTGGTGCTGGGTGGTGGCTGGCAGGCCAGCGCCGCCGCGCCCAACGCCTCGACCGCAGCGAAGTAAGCCATGAACGCGCTGACCGACCGCCAGGCCTGGCTGTTCTCGATCAAGACCTACCTGGCCGCGGTGGCCGCGCTGTACATCGCCATGGCCGGCAACCTGTCGCGCCCGTACTGGGCGATGGGCACGGTGTACATCGTCAGCCAGCCGCTGCTGGGCCCGACCCGGGCCAAGGGCGTGTACCGCATCGTCGGCACCCTGGTGGCCGGCCTGGCCACCCTGCTGGTGCTGCCGGCGCTGGTGGAAACGCCGCTGGTGCTGAGCGCGGCGATGTCGATCTGGCTGGCCGGCTGCCTGTTCATGGCCCTGCTCAACCGCGGACCGCGCGGCTACGCGTTCCTGCTGGCCGGCTACACCACCGCCTTCATCGGCTTCCCGGCGGTGACCTCGCCGGAAACCATCTTCGACACGGTGGTGGCACGCAGCGAGGAGATCATCCTCGGCACGGTGGTGGCGGTGATGTTCGCCTCGCTGCTGTTCCCGGCCTCGGTGCGCCCGATGCTGCGCGCGCGCATCGGCAACTGGATGGAGGACGCCGCGCAGTGGTGCCGGCAGATCCTTGAACGTGGCCGCGCGCATGCGCCGCGCAACCGGCTGGCCGCCGACCTGGTGCAGTTCGAGGCGCTGATCGAGTTCCTGCGCCGCGATGATCCGCGCCATGCCGGTTCGGCGGTGTCGATGGAGCGCCTGCGCGAGCGCATGCTGCTGCTGTTGCCGGTGCTGTCGTCGATTGCCGACCGCCTGAGTGCGCTGCGCAGCGACGGCCAGGCCCTGCCGGAAGGGCTGCCGGCACTGGTCGATGACATCCACGACTGGCTGGATGGCCCGACCAACGCCAGCGAATACGCCCGCCTGCGCGCGCGCATCAGCGCACTGAAGCCGCAGGTGGACCGCGACCTGCAGCACCTGCAACTGGCCAGCCTGCTGCTGCGCCTGGAAGAGCTGGTGGACCTGTGGCAGGACTGCCGCACGCTGCAGCACGCGATCGACCACGGCACCGCGCCGCTGGACCGCGCGCACTACCGCATCCGCACCGAGCGCGTGGCCGCTGACAAGCACGTCGACTACGGCATGGCGCTGTTTTCCGCGCTCAGTGCCGGCGTGGCGCTGATGAGCTATTGCGTGCTGTGGATCGCGCTGGGTTGGGAAGGTGGTGGCAACGGCGCGATGATGGCCGCGGTAACCGCCGCGTTCTTCGCCGCGCAGGACGACCCGGCACCGAGCATGGTGTCGTTCCTGGTGTGGGCGATGGTCGCCTCGGTGGTGGCCGGTGTGTACCTGTTCGGTGTGTTCCCCGCGGTGCACGACTTCGGCCTGCTGGCACTGGTGCTGGCAGTGGTGTTCCTGCCACTGGGGCTGATGCTGCACCACCCCAAGAGCGCGCTGTTCGCGCTGCCGCTGACGGTGAATCTGGCCGCGCTGCTGAGTCTGCAGAACACCTATAGCGCCAACATCCAGACCTTCCTCAACTCGTCGATCGCGATGTTCATCGGCATTGGCTTTGCGGTGGTGATGACCCGCCTGTTCCGTTCGGTGGGTGCCGAGTGGACCGCGCGCCGGCTGGTGCGGCAGGGCTGGACCACGCTGGCCGAAGCCGCCGAAGGACGTGGCCAGCAGGACCGCCAGCGCTTCGCCGCACGCATGCTCGACCTGCTGGGCCTGCTCGCCCCGCGCCTGGCGGCAACGCCGGAGGGCAGCGACATCGCCTCGGTGGACATGCTCAATGAAGCGCGCATCGGCCTGAACATCCTGCAGCTGCGCCGCGCACGATTGGAACTGCCCGAGCGCAGCCGCGAAGCGGTCGAGCACATCCTGGAAGAGATCGCCGCGCACTACCGGCGGCAGATTGCCGCGCGCAAACCGATTGTGGCCGCCGAAGCGCTGCGCGAGCGGCTGGATACCTCGCTGGGCCGGGTCGGCAGCGTGGCCGCGTGCAAGGCGCGCGACGAAGCGCTGATGGGCCTGATCGGCCTGCGCTTCGCGCTGTTCCCGGAGGCCAAGGCATTGGCGCCGGGGTTGGCGATGAGTGCGGCGACGCAGCCGTAGCGCGCTACCCTGTGCGTCCACAGACTCCGCGCCGGGGTCGGATCCTTTGCCCCCGGCGAAGGCTCTGACCCCCGCTCAGCACAGGAAGCTCCAATGAGTTACGACATGATGGTGTTCGAGGCGAGCGTGGCCCCGCGCGAAGCGGCGGCCTTCATCGCCTGGTTCGAGAAGCAGACGCAGTGGAACGAGCGCCACGAGTACGACGACCCGGCGGTCAGCAGCCCGGCGCTGCAAGCGTGGTTCGCCGAGATGGCACAGGAATTCCCGCCAATGAACGGGCCGCTGAGCAATGACGAGGACGACCGTGCCGAGGTGACCGAGTACAGCATCGGTAGTCAGGTGATCTACGGTGCGTTCGCCTATTCGGTGGCCGAGCGCGCGCACGGGCGGGTGCAGGACCTGGCCGATAAGCACGGCGTGGGCTTCTTCGATGTGAGTGCCGATGAAGCAGCGATCGTGTTCCCCGATGGGCTGGTACTGATCGCGTAATGACGCAGGGTCGGATCCCTCCCGGAGGGAGGGCTCTGACCCGGAGCATGCGTGCCTCGGCGACGGGGGTCGGATCCCGTTCCCATTGGGAACGGGATCCGACCCCGATTCAGAACAGCGTGCCCTGCACCGTGGGCTGTTCAATGCGCGCCGGTGCTTCGGCCACCGCTTCCGCACCCAGCCGCCAGGCCAGGCCACCCAATCGGCTGGCGTGGCGCTTCAGCGCGGCCTGCAGCACGTCCGCGCTGCCCGCCACGTGCAGCACCTGGCGGGCGCGGGTCAGGCCGGTGTAGACCAGTTCGCGCGACAGCACGCGGCTGTCCTGGCGCGGCAGCTGCAACCACACTTCGTCGAACTCCGAGCCCTGTGCCTTGTGCACGGTCATCGCGAAGGCGCTTTCGTGCGCGGGCAGTGCCGCCGGGTGGAAGGCGCGCGGCTGATCGACGCTGTCGCCCGGGAACCAGGCCACCATCGCACCGCTGCCATCGCGCAGGCAGATGCCGATATCGCCGTTGAACAGGCGATGCCGGTAGCTGTTCTCGGTGACCAGCAGCAGGCGGCCCTGGAAGTAGCCCGGGGTGTTGCCTGCCAGCAACTGTTCGATGCGGCTGTTGAGCCCGCGCGCACCCTGCGGGCCTTCGCGCAACGCGGTCAGCACGCGCAAGCGCCCGGCCTGCTGCAGGGCAAGCACTGGATCGGCCGCGTCGGCCAGTGCACGCCAGTGGCCCAGCAGGTGCTCGCGCTGGCCACGCAGCGGATCGGCTTCGCCTTCGTGGAAATGCACGCCGGCCAGTTCACCACTGCGCAGCAGCTGCAGCGCGGTGCTGCTGTCGCCCTCGCGCACGGCATGGGCCAGTGGTGCCAGGTCCAGCGCATTGCTCTGCCGGTAGCCGCGCTGCAGCTGCACGCGGCGCCCGGCGAAGGCGCGTGGCGTGGCCTGCGGCTGCAAGGTAGCCGGTGCCAGCAGGCCATGCAGTGCCTGCGCGTCATCGGCGCGGGTGCCGATGCCATCACCGCTGGCGCGCAGGATCGCACTGAGCACGTCGCCGGCCTCGACCGAGGGCAACTGATCGGGATCGCCGAGAAGGATCAGCCGGGTACCGCTGGCAATCGCGTCGACCAGCTTGGCCATCATCGGCAGATCGATCATCGACGCTTCGTCGACCACCACCACGTCCACCGGCAGCGGATTGTCGGCGTGGTGGCGGAAGCGCGGTGAATCGGGAATCACCCCGAGCAGGCGATGCAGGGTGGTGCCGGTACTGGGCAACCCCGCGCACAGCGTCGGATCCAGGCCTTGTTCCTGCAGCCGTTGCACGGCCACGCGCAGGCTCTCGGCCATGCGTTCGGCGGCGCGCCCGGTGGGCGCGGCCAGCGCCACCTCGGGCAGCGCCTGGCCAGCGTGCCGGGCCTGTGCGGCCAGCAGCAGCAACAGGCGCGCGATGGTGGTGGTCTTGCCGGTGCCGGGACCGCCGGTGACCAGCGCCAGCGGATGGCGCAGGGTCACGCCGGCCGCGCGTGCCTGGTGGTCCTCGCTGCCCGATGCCTGCGGGAACAGCTGCGCGAACAGCGGTGCCAGCGCGGCCATGTCCGGTGCCGGCAGCGGATGCCGACCAATGCGCTGCAGCCCGGCCGCCAGCTGACGCTCGTACTCGCGATAGCGGCGCAGGTAGAGCAGCCCGTTTTCCAGCACCAGCGGTGCATCCTCGGCGATGGCATCGGCCTGCTCGGGTGTCGCCACCCAGGGCGACGCACGCAGCTGCGCCAGCCAGTCCTGCGCGGCAGGCCACTCGGGCACGCCTTCCAGCAACCGCTGCGGTTGTGTCGGATCGAACGCAGCGTGGCCCTGCGACACCGCCAAGGAAGCCAGGGCGGCCGCCAACGCCACACTGTCGGGCGTGTCGTCGCGCAGCCGCTGCAGGCTGGTCGCCAGTGCATGGTCGAGGGTGCGCAGCTGGCCCTTCTGGTGCAGTTCCTTCAGCAGGCTCATGCGCTGGCTCCACGCGCACGCGCGGCCAGTTCGGCCTGGGCCTGCTCGCCACCGGCGAACAATGCATCCAGCGCATCCACCAGAGCCAGCGGGAACCGGTCCACATGCACGCCGTTGCCGGCAGCATCCAGGCCGCGACAGAACAGGTAGCGGATGCCGCCCATGTCGCGCTCGTAGTCATAGGCCGCGCCCAGGCGGAAACGCAACCAGCGATGCAGAGCCACCGTATAGATCAGCGCCTGCAGGTCGTACTCGCTGTGGCGCATGGCAATGGCCAGCAGGTCCGGGCTGTAGCCCGGCAGGCGGTTGGATTTGTAGTCGAGCACGTACCAGCGCCCGTCGCGCACGTAGGTCAGGTCGATCATGCCGGTCATCAGCCCTTCCAGGCGGCGGCGCTGGCCGAAGCCGCGACGCGTACTGGAAACCCCATGTGCATGCAGCACCTGCAACAGCGCCGGTACCGTGGTCGGTTCGATGGCGAAATGGAAGTCGATTTCCGCGCGGCGCTCGCCTTCGCCCAGGCTGTGCAGCGCACCGCCCTCGGGCAGCGGCACGGTGAGCGTGTGGCCCACCAGCGGCACCAGCACCGCCACGCCATCGTCCAGGTCGACGTCGGCATAACCTTCGTCGTGCAGCGCCTTGCGCAGCACCTCGGCCTGGCCCTCTGGAGCTTCCAGACCCGGCTGCCAGTCAGCCCAGGCAGCGAAGTCGACGTTCTCCATCGCTTCGTGCAGCACGTTGCCGAAGCGACTGCCCATGAAGCGCGGGTCGACCGCCACGCTGTCCTCGGCCGCCGCAGCGGGTTCCGGCAGCGCGGGCTCCAGAGGCAGTTCCGGGCCGGCCGGTTCGTCGGCTGCCGGCGCCGGCAGCTCGGTGGCGGCGGCTTCGATATCACTACCGGCGCCCGCGTCGGCATGTGCCAGCTGGGTAAAGCTGTACACCCACCAGTCGTGCGGTACGCGCCGGGTCAGGGCACGCACCGCCGGAAGGTCACCTTCCACTTCGGCCGCCAGCTGCGGCAGCGCAGCCGGTGTCTCGCTGTCATCGATGTGCACGTCGGCCTGGGCGCGCAGCGCCTGCAGGTCACCCAGCAACGGTGCCAGCCGTGTCCTGCCGAGCCCGGCCAGATCACCCACGGCGATCCACAGCGCGTGTTCGGCGCGGGTCAGTCCCACATACAGCAGGCGTGCATCCTCGGCGCGTTGCTCGCGCTCGCGCTGGGCACTGGCCGCTTCCCAGGCTTCGTCCTTGTCCAGCTTCCAGTGCAGCTGGCGCTCGCCACCGATGTGCACGGTGCAGTGCGAGGCGGTGTTCGGTGCGCCGCCGTCGATGCCGACGAACGGCAGGAACACCAGCGGGTACTCCAGGCCCTTGCTCTTGTGCAGGGTGATGATCTGCACGCGGCGCGCATCCGATTCCAGGCGCAGCAGCTGCTGCTCGTCATCCTGGTCGGCGCTGGCCATCTGCCCCTGCAGCCAGTCCAGCAGGCCATGCATGCCGAGCGCCTGCGCCGAGGCTTCCTGCAGCAGTTCGCCCAGCTGCAGGTAGTTGGTCAGGCGGCGCTCGCCATCGATCAGCGCCAGCAGGCGTTCGCCCTGCGCGGCACAGACATCGGCGATCACCGCGAACGGTCCGCCGCGCTGCCAGCGCTCGCGCCAGTGCAGCAGCTGTGCCTGGAAATCGCGTTGCAGGTCGCCCTCGCGTTCCATCGCCGCGATCGCGCTGGCCCGCTGGCCCAGCAGTACCGTGGCCAGCGCTGCACGCAGGCGGCCTTCGTCGGCCGGTTGCAGCAGTGCTAGCAGCAGCGCACGAAGATCGCGCGCTTCAGGGGTGGAAAACAGGCTCTGCTTGCCGGCCGCCACCGCAGGAATACCGACCGCGGCCAGCGCCCGTTGCACCAGCGTCGCTTCGCGATGCGAGCGCACCAGCACCGCGATGTCACCCGGCCGCACCGGATGACCACGCAGCACGGCACTGCCCGCACGCGCCTCGACCAGGATCCGGTGGATCGCCGCCACGCAGGCCTGGGTCGCTGCCTCACGCGAGGCGTCCGCACTCATCGCCTTGTCACCGCCACTACGCAGCACGCGCAGGGTAAGTGCCGTGGCGGCGTGGCCGTCGCGCAGGTAGTCCTCATCGCTGCGCACGCCACCGGGACGCACCGGCTCGAACTGGATGTCGCGTTCGAGGAAGGCGTCTTCACCACCGTTGTCGTACAGCGCCTGCAGCGCACGCAGCACAGCCGGCCGCGAGCGGAAGTTCTGGTCCAGCACCGGCGCCTGCCGCGCCACCTGCTTGGCCTTCAGGTAAGTGTGGATGTCGCCACCGCGGAAACCGTAGATCGCCTGCTTGGGGTCGCCGATCAGGAACAGCGCCGGTGCCAGGCCGAGTTCGCGCACCTCCGGCGAATCGCCGAACACGGTGTGGAAGATGCCCCACTGGCGATCATCGGTGTCCTGGAACTCATCGACCAGTGCGATGCGATACTGCGCGCGCAGCTGCCTGACCAGCGCCTGCCGCTGCGGGCCTTCCAGGGCCAGCGCTACGCCATCAATCAGATCGTCGTAGGTCTGTACCCGGCGGGTGCGCTTCAGCGCCTGCAGGCGCTGCGTGGCTTCGGCGCGAAGCGCGTGCAGGAAATTCAGCGCGGTGGCACGCAACCAGGCATCGCGTTCGGCCAGCAGCGCGACATAGCGCGCCAACGGCGCCTGCACTGGCGACGACGGCGTGCGGTCGGGGAATTTCTTGTTGGTCTTGTCGGCCAACACGTCCGGCAGCAGTGCCGGCAGGCGTTCGCTGGCCAGCAGCTCGCGCGGGTCGGCGCGCCCGGCCCAGGCCAGCAGCTGCCGGCCCAGCGTGTGCAGCCAGCCCAGCTTGTAGGACACCCCGTTGATCCACTTGTTGTCGACGGCATCGCAGAGGTCGATGAGGAACTGCTCGCCATGCTCGCGCAGCGCCAGCTGCAGTTCGGCGGCGGTGGCCTGCAATGCCGGGTGTGGATCGGCCAGCGCCACCGGCCGTGGCAACGGGTGCAGAGGCGGCGCAGCCAGCAGCGCGCGCAGATCGGCGGCCAGCGCGTCCGGGTTGGACCACAGCCAGGTCAGCGGTTCCAGCGTGGCCGGGTCGTTGGCGTGCACCCGCCACAGATCGGCGGCCAGCTCCTCCAGCAGCTCACGGTCGCTGGCCAGCAGTTCCGGCGGATCGAAGGTGTGGCCGCTTTCCAGCGCGTGCTCGCGCAGCACCCGGGTGCAGAAGCCATGGATGGTGAAGATGGACGCCAGGTCGATTTCGTCGGCGGCCACCTGCAGGCGGCGCTTCAGTGCGGCAGCGCTCTCGGTGCCGCTCTGCAGATGGCGCTGCAGCACGTCGCGGGTCAAGCTCGCGTCCGGTGCTTCGCCCTCGGCCGGTTCCAGATCGACCAGGCGCGCGGCCAGCGCCAGGCGCTCGCGGATACGCTTGCGCAGTTCCTGGGTGGCGGCATCGGTGAAGGTCACCGCCAGGATCTGGCCGATGCGCAGGCCCTGCTCCACCACCAGGCGGGTGAACAGCGTGGCCAGGGTGAAGGTCTTGCCGGTACCGGCGCTGGCCTCGATCAGGCGGATGCCATGCAGCGGCAGCGCCAGATAGGGATCGCCCGCCATGCGCCGGGAGCCCTCATCAACGATGGCGGTGCTCATGCGTTGCCCTCCTGGCGTGCGTCGGCGCCAAGGGTGCGGCCTTCGCGCACCGCGCTGAAGACCACCTGGCTGTTGCGCAGCAGGTCGGCATAGCTGGCGTCGGTGGCGAACGGATCGGCGCCACGCAGCAGCAGCTGCCAGGCATCGCTGCTGGACTCACCCCAGCTGCGGTCGCTGCCGTGCCACTGCTTCCAGCCTTCGCTGCGCTGTTTTTCGGCCGGCGCGTTGTACAGCACCCAGCCGGTGTACGGGGCAAAGCGCAGCGGTTCACGCAGTCCGCGTTGGCGCAGCTGCAGCAGTGCGCGCAGCGCGGCGCGTGCAGCAGGAACGCTCAACGCCGGCAACACATGCGGTCCGGGACCGGCGTCGCCGCCATCGTGGAACTGCACCAGCGGCAACGCATCGCCTGCAGCGTTGGCCAGCAGCCAGTCCAGGCCCTGGCGGATCACCGCATTACCATTGAGGGTACCGGCGCGCAGGCGCACCAGCCCGTCGGGATGCCGATCGGCCACCCGGCCATGCAGGCGTATGCCATCGATCTCCACCTCATAGCGGCGGCTTTCCAGCGGTTCGCCCTGCATCCAGCCCAGCAATGCGCTGGCATAGGGGCGGGTCTTCAACTGCTCCACCTCGAACTGGCGCTCGCCCAAGGGGCCGGAGGGCAGCAGGCCGCGTGCGCGCAGGCGCGGGTACAACGGCTCGGTGTCACCGCTGAGCGTGGCGCGCACCACCGCCGCCTGCACGCTGCGCTTCTCCGGGCCGCGCGAGGACAGCACCAGCGGTTCCAGGTCGTCGACCTCCTCGACGTCGTCGGCCAGGCGCAGGCCCAGCGACTGCGCCAGGAACTGCCCGGCCGGGTCGCACAGGAAGCGGCGCAGGGTATCGAGTGCAACGTCGTCTTCCACCGCATCGTCAAGCGGCGGCGGCAACGGTGCATCGAACCACGGCTGCAGGCCCCCACGCTCGCCGGTGAGGCGACCAGCGGCCGGATGCCACTGGCGGCGATAGCTGAAGCGGCGTGGATCGCCATCACCGAACGCCGCCGGCGAGAACGGCTGCAGTGCGTGGCGCACGGTGAAGTCGCGGACCGCCGCAGGCGGATCGAGGTGATACGCGGCCGCGGCATCGATCAGTTCACTGACCAGCACCGACGGCTCGCGCACGCTGCCATCGCGCGGATCGGCACCGAGGTAACTCAGGTAGAACACCTCCTGCGCGGCAGCGAACAGCTGCAGGAACAGGAAACGGTCATCCTCGCGGGTGGAGCGGTCGCCCGGACGGCGGCGCGGCGTGTCCAGCTCGGCAGTGAGCTGGTTGAGACCGGCCGCCGGGTCGCGGCGCGGGAAATCGCCATCATTGAGACCGAGCACGCAGATCACCCGAAACGGCAGCAGGCGCATCGGCACCATGCGGCCGAAGCTGATGCCACCGGTCAGCAGCGGCGCGCGCGTATCGGCCTCGCCCAGCGCGCCGGCGAAGTGCGAACGCACCACCTCCGGTGGCACACCGTCTTCGAAACCGGCCTTGGCGGCATCGTCGGCGAACTGGTTGAGCAGCTTGCGCAGGCGCTCCAGCGCACGCTGGCTGTTGGGCGAGCTGGGCGCGGTCGGCAGCAGCGCGTCCAGCAGCGACAGCAGGCGCTGTCGCCACTGCGCCGGCGTCAGCAGCTCGCCGAGGCGGCGCTGGTAGATCGCCAACACGCGCAGCAGGCGCAGCAGGCGGTCGAGCGCTTCCAATGCGCCGCCCTCCAGCTCGATCCACGGTGCAACACCGGCCAGGTCGGCCTCGCTGCCGGTCGCGTGACCGAGCACCAGGCGGTCCAGCGCGAACTGCCAGGTGTAGGCGTCGTCGGCCGGTGCCTGGTGCTGGTTGCGGTGCTTCGCATCCAGGCCCCAGCGTGCGCCGGCCTGCTGCAGCCAGCCATGCAGGCGGTCGAAGTCCACCGCTTCCAGACCGGCCGCTTCGGCCAGTGGCGCGCTGGCCAGCAGGTCCAGCACTTCATTCAGGCCGAAACGCGAGACCGGCAGGCCCAGCAGGTGTACGAACACATCGGCCAACGGCTCACCCGCCAGTGGACTGCTGTCGGCCAGCGCATAGGGAATGTGCTCTTCCTCGCCGCCACGGCCACCGAACACCGCTTCCAGGTACGGCACATAGGGATCGATGTCCGGCGCCAGCACCGCGATCTCGCGCGCCTGCAGCGGCGGATCGAAGCGCGGGTCCTGCAGCAGGCTGCGCAGCTGGTCGTGCAGCACCTGCAACTCGCGCAGGCGGGTATGGCAGGCATGCACCTGCAGGCTGGGGTCGTCGCGACGCAGCCCGTCGCGCAGCTGCCCCGAAGGCAGTGCACGGCGATGGAACAGGTCGCGCTGCAGGCGATGCAGCAGGCTGTCGGACAGGCCACCTTCGTCCAGGGTCGGCCGGGTGTCCTCCTCCGGATCGGAATAGGCCGCAATCTCGCCGGCCGGGTGCACCACCTCGTAGCTGCCCAGCACCGCCATGAAGTCGCGGCCGGCCGCGCCCCAGGCTTCCAGCAGGCGGTTCTCACCGGCCGCTTCACCGAAGGGATCGGGCGCGCCACTGCGCAGGCGCTCGGCCAGCGTCTGCAGGTCACCCCAGTACGACTGCACGGGGGTAGGCATATAGAAGTGCAGCTCGCCCACCCGCGCCTGGGTGGCCATCACGCGCAGCACGTCGGGCGAGATGTTGAGCGTCGCGAACGCGGACATGCGCGGCGGCAAGCCCTGTGGCAATGGCTGGCCGGCGCCCTCGAAGCGGTCCAGGTAGGCCTGGATGCGGCGCGCGCGGTAGTCGTGACCACCGGCGATGGTGCGCCAGAGGATCGCCTGCGGGTCGGCCGGGTCGGCGCCGGCCTCCCAGCGCAGCAGCCAGTCGCGGCGCCAGGCCTGGTACTTCTCGAACACCGACGCCAGTTCACCGGCCAGCGCCCACGGCTTCAATGCGTCGCCACCGGCAAGATAGGACTGCAGCGCGCGCATCGGTGGCTGCGCCAGCAGCGCCGGGTCGCGCAGTGCCTGGTACAGCTTCCAGTGCAGGCCGGCCGCGTCCAGGTCGTCGCGTTCGCCCGGCACATTGGCGTTGAGTGCACGGGCAACGAACTCGCCCGGGGTCAGGAACTCGAGATTGGCAGCCACGCCATACTCGGCAGCGAGTGTCGCTTGCAGCCAACGCCGCATCGCCACCTGCGGGATCAGCACCACCTCCGGCGCCAGCAACGGCTGGCCCGGAACCGGCGCACGCATGTTGCGCGCCAGCAGCGCGGCCAGCACGTCCAGGGAGTTGGAATGGTAGAGGCGGAAATCGCTGCCCGGGTCACTCATCATGCACAGTGTGCAGCACGGCAGGCAGTATTCAATGGCCGGCCCATCGCCGGTACGGATTGTTCCGGGCTGCCAGCCGATTGTCCCGGCCTGGCAAGGGTCTTGCCGTGCCACAATACTGGACCGTCCAGTCTGCTTATGTTCAGCCGACGGGCCCGATCCTTCGATGTCTAAAAAACGTTAATGGTGCCCATGTCGGCTTCCACCTCCAGTCTGGTGCAGTTATCCAACGTCCGCATCGACCGGAGCGGGCGCACGATCCTGCGCGACGTGTCGCTGCAGGTGCCCAAGGGCAGCATCACCGCGGTACTGGGTCCGTCCGGCAGTGGCAAGTCGACCCTGCTGGCGGCACTGACCGGCGAACTGCGTCCGGTCGCCGGCGAGGTCACCCTGTTCGGCAAGCCGATTCCGCATGACAGCGGCGCGCTGCTGGAGATGCGCAAGAGCGTGGGTGTGCTGCTGCAGGGCAATGGCCTGCTGACCGACCTCACTGTGGCCGAAAACGTCGCGCTGCCGCTGCGTACGCATACCCGCCTGCCGACCGCCGTGCTGCGTCGGCTGGTGGAAATGAAGCTGCATGCGGTGGGCCTGCTGGCCGCGGCCGATGCCTGGCCGCGCGAACTGTCCGGCGGCATGGCGCGCCGCGTGGCGCTGGCCCGCGCGCTGGCGCTGGACCCGCCGCTGATGATCTACGACGAGCCGCTGACCGGGCTGGACCCGATCGCCTCGGGGGTGATCATGAGCCTGATCCAGCGCCTCAACCACAGCCTGGGCCTGACCAGCATCATCGTCAGCCACCACGTGCACGAGACCCTGCCGATCTGCGACCAGGTCATCGCCATTGCCAATGGCGGCATCGTGTTCCAGGGCACGCCCGAGGCGCTGCAGTCCAGCCAGGACCCGCTGCTGCGGCAGTTCCTGCATGGCCAGCCCGATGGCCCCATTCCGTTCGATGCCGCGCCGCGCGCGAGGGTCGCCTGATGCCGTTCGTCCAAGCCACCCGCTCGCTGGGCCGCGCCGGCCTGTTCTCGCTGACCGTGCTGCGTGGTTCGCTGCCGACCCGTGACTTCCTGGCCGAGCTGACCCGCGAGATCTACAAGATCGGCGCACGCTCGCTGCCGATCATCGCCGTCGGTGGTGCCTTCGTCGGCCTGGTACTGACCCTGCAGGGCTACCGCACGCTGACCACCTTCGGTGCGGCCGACGCGCTGTCGACCCTGCTCGGCCTGTCGCTGTACCGCGAACTGGCGCCGGTGCTGACCGCGCTGCTGTTCATCGGCCGCGCCGGCAGTTCGATCGCCGCCGAACTGGGCCTGATGCGCGCCACCGACCAGATCAAGGCACTGGAGCTGATGGCGATCGACCCGGTGGCCAAGGCCGTGGCGCCGCGCTTCTGGGCGGCGGTGCTGACCGTGCCGCTGCTGACCGGCATCTTCTGTTCGCTGGCGATCAGTGCCAGCTACTTCGAAGCGGTGCACGTGCTGGGCCTGGACAATGGCGTGTTCTGGTCGGCGCTGCGCAACAGCGTCGATTTCTGGGATGACTTCGGCGTGGCGATGCTGAAGTCGGCGATCTTCGGCGGCACCGCCGCGCTGGTCGCCGCCTACGTTGGTTTCCACGCCGAGCCGACCATCGAGGGCACCTCGGTGGCGACCACCCGTGCGGTGGTCAACGCCTCGCTGCTGGTGCTGATGTTCAACTTCGTGCTGTCGGCAATGTTGTTCACCTAACCCCTCCACCGGCGGTGCGCAGGCGCGCGCGGCCACCACGACTCGATCAGGTAATCCACATGGCCATCCGCGGTCCCAGACTCGAATTCTCCGTCGGCGCCTTCCTGCTGCTGGCCCTGGCCTCGCTGATGGTGCTGGCCGTGGCCTCGACCAACCAGCGCTGGAGCTGGGGCAGCCAGGGCTACGAGCTGAAGGCGCGCTTCTCCCAGGTCGGCCAGCTGCGCAAGCAGGCGCCGGTGAAGATCGGCGGCGTCACCGTCGGCCAGGTCGCCTCGATCGACCTGGATCCGGTGAAGTTCGAGTCCATCGTGACCCTGCGCATGGACAGCAAGGTCAAGGACCTGCCGGCGGACACCTCGGCCGGCATCTTCACCAGTGGTTTGCTGGGCGAGAGCTATATCGGTCTGCAGCCGGGCGGTGACCCGGACGTGCTCAAGGCCGGTGACGAGATCGTCTTCACCCAGCCGGCGGTTGACCTGATCCAGCTGGTCGGCAAGTACATGTTCAGTGGCGGCGCCGGTGGTGGCGCAGGCCAGAAGCCCAACGATGGCGCGCAGGCGCCTGCAACGGAACCGCAACCATGAAGATGAAACTGATCCCGGCCCTGCTCGCCTCGACGCTGCTGCTGGCCACGCCGTTCCTCGCCCAGGCCCAGGCCGCCGCCCCCGCCGCTGCCGCGACGCAGGGCCAGGCCGGCAAGGTGGTGATCGATGCCAGCACGCGCATCCTCACCACCCTGCAGCAGCGCCGGAGCGAGTTCAGCAGCAACCCGGCCAGCCTGCGCAGCTACATCGACAGCGAATTGAACCGCACCTTCGATCGCGACTACGCCGCGCGCCTGGTGCTGGGCCCGCACGCCCGCGGCGCCTCGGATGCCGACATCAAGCTGTTCGCCGATGCCATGGCCGACAGCCTGATGCAGCGTTACGGTTCGACCCTGCTCAACATCCAGGGCAAGCCGAGCTTCCGCCTGAAGGGTGAGAGCCCGCTGCCGGGCAACCGCGGCGTGCGCGTGAGCACCGAACTGGTCCGCGCCGGCAGCGAACCGACCCCGGTCGAGTACTGGATGCGCAACGTGAACGGCCAGTGGAAGATCTTCGACGTCAACATCGAAGGCATCTCCTACGTGCAGACCTTCCGCAACCAGTTCGATACCCCGCTGCGCCAGAAGGGCATCAAGCAGGTGGCCAGCGAACTGCACAGCGGCAGCATGCAGGCCGGGCCCGCGGGCAATGGCAAGTAACGCGCTGGCGCTGCTGGAAGGCGACACCCTGCGCCTGCGCGGGGTGCTCGACCGTGCCGCGGTGATCGCGCTGTGGCCGCAGCTGCAGGCCCTGCCGGCCAAGCTGGCGCGGCTGGAGCTGGGCGAGGTCGAGCGCGTGGACAGCGCCGGGCTGGCCCTGCTGGCCGAACTGGCGGCCCGTGCACGCAAGGCCGGCCATGCACTGGCCATTTCCGGCGCGCCGGCCGGCTACAACGAGCTGAGCGCAGCCTACCGGCTGTCGCCCGACCTGGATTTCAACGCTACTTCTGCTGCGAGCTGACATGAACGTCGTACGCACTTTCCCCCTGATCGTCCTGGCCACCGCCCTGACCGCCTGTGCCGGCAAGCCCGCGCGCAGCGATGCGCCGGTCGCCAGCACCGTGGTTGCGCCCAGCCCTGCTGCCGAAGCGCCTGCCGCAACGGCCGATACCGGCGTGGTCGACGCTGCTCCGGTCGCCCCCGTGGCCAATCCTGCGGCGCCCGCCACATCGTCGCCGACGGCTGCGCCGCAGGGCGCGGAGGCCACCGCACCGAAGACCGCAGCGTCCACCGCCGCCGCTGGCGACGATGATTTCGATGCCCTGTATGGCGGCACCGGCAACACCGGCAGTGCGGCGGCCTACGATCCGTGGGAACCGTTCAACCGCAAGGTCCACAAGTTCAACAACGCGGTCGACCGCGGCGTGGCCCGTCCCCTGGCCACCGCCTATACCCATGTGGTGCCGCGCTTCGCGCGTACCGGCGTCAGCAACTTCTTCAGCAACCTGCGTGCGCCGGTGACCATCACCAACCAGCTGCTGCAGGGCCGTGGTGCCGACGCGTGGGACAGCCTCGGCCGCTTCCTGATGAACAGCACGCTGGGCATCGGTGGCCTGTTCGATCCGGCCAGCAAGGCGATGGTGCCGCGTCGCAATGAAGACTTCGGACAGACCCTGGGTGCCTGGGGCTGGCGTCGTTCGCGCTATGTGGAACTGCCGTTCTTCGGCCCGCGTACCGTGCGCGATGTGTTCGGCCTGGCCGGTGACATCCCGCTGTCGCCGATGCGCCGCATCGAGGAAGACAAGATCCGCATCGGCCTGCAGGGCCTGCAGCTGGTCGACACCCGCGCACAGCTGCTGGCGATCGACGATCTGCGCGACACCGCAGTGGACGAATACGCCCTGGTCCGCGATGCCTGGATGCAGCGCCGCAACTACCAGATCGAGAACGATCTGCGCAGCAAGCGCGACCGCGGCCACGACGATGCCAATTCGCCGATCCCGGTCGATGCGATGCCAATGCCGCAGTGGACCCACTGAGTCCGGTCTGCAGCGCATGAAAAACCCCGCCTCGGCGGGGTTTTTCTTTGGCGCTGCGGGTGGGGTCGGAGCCCTTTCCCGTGGAAAGGGATCCGACCCCGGCCGATCAGGCCGCCAGTGCCGCCTCGATGGCCTCGCGCAGGCGCGCATCATCGGCGGCCACGTCCGGCGCAAAGCGGGCGACGACCTTGCCATCGCGGCCGACCAGGAACTTCTCGAAGTTCCACAGCACCGCCGGTGCCGGATGGATCGGGATCTCCTTGCTGGCCAGGCGCTCGCGCAGCGGGCCTTCACCGATCGACTGCGGCTGCGCAGCGGTCAGCTGCTGGTATAGCGGGTGGGTGTCCTCGCCAGCCACGCTGATCTTGGAGAACATCGGGAAACTGACATCGTAGGTGAGCTGGCAGAACTGCTGGATCTCGGCCTCGCTGCCCGGCTCCTGGCCAAGGAAGTTGTTGGCGGGGAAGCCCAGCACTTCCAGGCCCTGCGCGTGCTTTTCCGCATACAGCGCCTGCAGGCCTTCGTACTGCGGGGTCAGGCCACACTTGGAGGCAACGTTGACCAGCAGCAGCACCTTGCCCTGGTAGTCGGCAAGCGAGGACGGCTGGCCGTCGATGGTGGTGAGGGAAATGTCCTGGATCGGGGTGCTCACGCGGGGGCTCCGGCAACAGCGGGGAATGGCCCACCAGCATAGCGCCGCGCGATGCCGGTAGTGCCGGCCGCTGGCCGGCAATGCTGCGATCGTTCCCGGGGGTTCATGCGGTTGCCGGCCAGCGGCCGGCACAACGATCAGTCCACGCAGATCGTACCCTGCGCCTTGCCGTCATCGATGCGCTGGCGGCACCCGAAGTTCTGGCGCACATCGCGCTGGCAGGTACCGGACGCCACAGCACCGGGCGCCACCTCGCCCCCGGCCAGGCACTGGCCCGTGCAGTCACTCTTGCGGCTGCAGGCCTTGCCGGCGTCGGCATAGGGAATCACGCACTGCTCGCGCTGCAGGCGGCCGAGCCGCTGCAGGGTGCCGCCGGCGGCCTGGCAGTCGACGTCACGTGCTTCGCGGTAGGCCTCGCTGGCTTCCGGCGTGGGAGCGGCCGTGGTGGTGTCGGCAACCGGGGGCGTGCTGCTGCACGCAGCCAGCAACGCAGCGAGGAGAAGAACGGCACAGGAGCGGAAGCGCATGTCGATACCCGCCACGGACCCAGGGCGCCCAGCATAGCCAGGCGCAGGTGCACGGGACGTGTCAGCCCGCATTGTCGTCCTCCTCCTCCTCCGGCGCGCCCAGCTGCTGCATCGGGTCCGGGGTCAGCTCCGGTGGCAGCGCGCGCTTGGCCTTGCTGCCCAGTTCGGCAAGCCGACGGGCGCGGCTGATGGCCGACTGCGGCGAATCGATCAGGCGATTGCGCGCATCGGCGTAGGCCTTGCCGGCATCATCCAGCTTCTTGCCCATGGCGGTGAAGTCCTGCAGGAACCCGGTCAGCGCGTCCAGCACCAGGCCACCGGCTTCGCTGATCTTCAGCGCTTGCTTCTGCACCTTGTCGCGCGTCCACAGGCGCTCGGCCACGCGCAGCAGCGCCATCAGGGTGTTGGGCGAGGCGAACACCACGCGGTTGTCGAAGGCGAACGCCTGCAGGCTGCCATCGGCGCCCAGTGCGGCCGACAAGGCACCTTCGATGGGAACGAAGGCGATGGTGATGTCCAGCGTCTCGCTGCCCAACGCCTTCGGATAGTTCTTCTCGCCCAGGTCCTTCACGTGCTGGCGCAGCGCAACCGCGTGCCGGCGCAAGGCGTCTTCGGACTGCTCCGGGGTGGTGGCATTCATGGCTTCCTGCCAGGCGATCAGGTTCACCTTGCTGTCGATCACCACGCTGCGCTCGTCGGGGAACTGCACCACCACGTCCGGTCGCAGGCGCGCACCTTCGTCATCCACGGCATGCTTCTGCCGCTGGTAGTGCACGCCCTCTTCCAGGCCCGATCCGCGCAGTACGTTGTCGAGCATCAGCTCGCCCCAGTCGCCGCGGACCTTGGCATTGCCCTTCAGCGCATTGGTCAGCGCCGAAGCCTGCGCGGCCATGTCCTGGTTGAGCGTCTTCAGTTCGCCCACCGCACCCAGCAGGCTGGCGCGCTGCCGCGCTTCCTCGCCATACAGGGTATCGACGCGGGTGCGGAAGTCGCCCAGCTTGTCGGCGAACGGCTTGAGCAGTCCCTCGATATCCGCGCGCGACTGCACCGTCGCCTGCCGCACGTTCTTCTCGAACTGCTGCCCACGTTCGTCGAACACCTTGCCGGCCAGTTCGGCGAAGGCGCCGGACAGCTTTTCCTTGGCCGTATCGAGATAGCTGCGCAGTTCGGCACTGGCGCGTTCGGAGTGCTGCAGATTGGCCACCGCGCGGGCATGTTCACCGTGCAGCTGCTGGTAGCGCTGCTGCGCCTGCTGCAGTTCGCTGCTGGTGTCCGCAACGGCAGCGCGCGCCTGCGCCAGGGCCGCTTCACGTTCGGCCAGCTGTGCTTCGCGGCTGGCCGACAGCGCCGCTTCGCGCTCCACCCGGGCGGTCAGCGTAGTGACGGCCTGCGCGTGCTGCTGGCTGCGGCTCCGTTCGTTTTCCAGTTCAGCGCCCAGCGCATCGAGGCGGCCGCGCAGCTGGCCGGCATCGACCAGGGCGAGGCGATGCTGTTCGCGCTCGCTGTCCAGTTGCCGCTGCAGTTCGCCGGACGGTGCACCGCCGGCACTGCGACGCCACAGCAGCAACAGCGTGACCAGGGTCGCCAGCAGCAGGACCACTGCCAGGATCAAGAGGACTTCGATATTCATGCGATCAGTTTAGCCCCGCTGCGCTAGGCTGGGTCGGTCCGCCCCGGAAGCCCCCATGCTCGCTCTGTACGGAAAGCCCACCTCCATCAACGTGCGCAAGGTGTTGTGGCTGTGCGCCGACCTCGACCTGCCACTTCACCACGAGCCAGAACCGCCGGCGGACCTGCTGGCCACGTTGAACCCGAACCGGCAGGTGCCGGTACTGCGCGATGGCGACTTCGTGCTGTGGGAATCCAACAGCATCTGCCGCTACCTGGCCGTACGCGCTGGCCGTGACGACCTGCTGCCCGGTACGGCGCAGGACCGCGCCCGGGTCGAGCAGTGGATGGACTGGCAGGCCAGCGACCTCAACAGCGCCTGGCGCCATGTATTCATGGCGCGCGTGCGCCAGCATCCGGACTATCCGGATGACGCCCGCGCCGAGGCCAGCCTGGCGCAGTGGAACCGGCTGATGGGTGTGCTTGATGCACAGCTGGCCGCTACCAGCGGCCATGTGGCGGGCAACACCTTCACTCTGGCCGACATCGTGCTCGGGCTATCGACCCAACGCTGGCGCAGCACGCCCGGCAACAAGCCCGTGCTGCCACACGTCGCGGCGTGGTTCGAACGCCTGCGACAGCAGCCGGGTTTCACCGAACACGTCGACAACGGCGTGGCCTGAGGCAGGGGTCAGATCCCTGTCCCAAGGGGAAAGGGATCTGACCCCAAGGGCGCGGGAACAACCGGTGTTACCAGCCTTCCAGCACGATCTTGCCCTTGGCGCGGTGGCTCTCCAGCAGTGCATGCGCGCGCCGCAGGTTGGCCGCCTCGATACGGCCGAAGTGCTCGCCCAGGGTGGTCTGCAGCACACCGGCATCGATCAGCTCGGCCACCCGGTTCAACAGGTCGTGCTGGCGCTGCATGTCGGCGGTGCGGTACAGCGGCCGGGTGAACATCGACTCCCAGTGCAGGGACAACGCCTTGCGCTTGAGCGCCATCACATCGACCTGGCCGGGATCATCGATCAGCCCCAGCTGGCCCTGCGGCGCCAGCAGTTCCACGATCTGCGCGTAGTGCTGGTCGGAGTGGGTCAGGCTGGCCACGTGCTGCACCTCGCTGATGCCCAGCCGCGCCAGGCCCTCGGCCAGCGGCAGGCTGTGGTCGATCACGTGATGCGCGCCCATCGCGTAGACCCAGTCCTGGGTATCCGGACGCGAGGCGGTGCCGATCACCGTCAGTTTCGTCAGCTTCCGCGCCAGCTGCACCAGGATCGAGCCGACACCACCGGCAGCACCGATCACCAGTAGGGTCTGGCCCTCGCCACCACCTTCCGGGATGCGCAGGCGGTCGAACAGCAGCTCCCACGCCGTGATCGCGGTCAGTGGCAGTGCGGCGGCGGCCGCATCATCGAGGCTGGCCGGCTTGCGGCCGACGCTGCGTTCGTCCACCAGCTGGTACTCGGCATTGCTGCCCGGGCGATCGATGACGCCGGCGTAGTAGACCGCGTCGCCGGGCTGGAACAGGGTCACCTCGCTGCCTACCGCGTCGACGATGCCGACCGCATCCCAGCCCAGCACGCGCGGGCCGTCGGTGGCCATGTTGCGGCGGACCTTGGTGTCGACCGGGTTCACCGCCACCGCGCGTACCGCCACGCGCAGGTCGCGCGGGCCGGGCTGCGGCAGCGCCAGTTCGATGTCGATCAGGGCCCGGGCATCATCGATCGGCAGGCCGGCGTGGGTGTAGGCAATGGCGCGCATGGCAGCGGTCCAGTGGGAAAGGAGGCGACAGGTTGCGCCGCGCGCGCTCCCGCAGAAAGGCGCAGAATCGGGCAGCACTTTCACTCTGGCAATGAAGATGATCCGCTTCGACGACCTGCAGCTGTTCGTCCGCACTGCCGCACTGGGCAGCTTCTCCCAGGCCGCCCGCGAAGCCGATCTGCTGCCCGGCCAGGTCGCCGCGGCGGTAGCACGGCTGGAGCGCGAGCTGGACCTGCGGCTGTTCGTGCGCACCACCCGCAGCCTGCGCCTGACCGGCGAAGGCGCGCTGTACCTGCCCTATGCACAGGAGGTACTGGCGACCCTGCGCGAGGGCCAGGCCCGCGTGCAGGGCGAAGACGCCGAACTGCATGGCACCCTGCAGCTGTCGACGCCGTCGGACTTCGGCCGCAACCTGCTGCTGCCGTGGTTGAGCGCGTTCCGCGCCGCGCACCCGCGGCTGCGCCTGCACCTGCGCCTGTCCGACGAGGTCGCCGACGTGTTCCGCGACCCGGTCGACGTGGCCATCCGCATCGGTCACTTCGACGACGCCAACTACGTGGCTTTGCCGCTGCTGGAAGGCAACCGGCGCGTGCTGGCCGCCTCGCCCGGCTATCTGCAGCGGCGTGGCACGCCCACGCGCCTGGAGGATCTGCGCGAGCACGACTGCCTGGTCTATCAACTCAATGGCCGCGCCTACGATCGCTGGTCCTTCGAGGTCGACGCACGCCGCACGGTGATTCCGGTGCGCGGCCCGCTGGTCTGCGACGACGCCGACGTGGTGCGGCGCTGGGCGGTGGCCGGCGAAGGCATCACCTACAAGTCCTGGCTGGACCTGCGCGAAGACGTGCGGGCCGGCCGCTTGCACCTGCTGCTCGACGGTGTTGGCAGCAGCATCCCGCTGCAGCTGGTATGCCCGCACCGCAAGCAGTTTTCGCCTGCGGTACGGCAACTGCATGCGCAGCTGCGCCAGCACCTGCAACCGCTGCTGTCTGGCATGCCCGATGGCCTCACCCGCCCACTGTCGCCAACGGCGGCACTGGCCGACAATGGCGGCCCCCCGTAACAAGAGAACGCCGCCATGCCGTGGATGGGCATCCAGGACCTGTGGACGTTTCTGGTCGCCGTGCTGGTGTTCCTCGCCCTGCCCGGCCCCGGCACCTTCACCCTGCTCACCGCCACCGGCCGTGGTGGCGTGCGCGGCGGCTATACCGCGCTGGCCGGCCTGCTGGTCGGCGACCAGATCCTGATGTGGCTGGCGTTGGCCGGCGTGGCGGCGCTGCTCAAGGCCAACCCGCTGGTGTTCCACGCAGTGCAGTACCTCGGTGCGGCCTACCTGGTATGGGTCGGCATCAGCCTGCTGCGAACGCCCAAGCACGAGGGCGGTGACGCTGGCCCGATCCGCATGCAGCCGGGCCGCTACTTCCAGCAGGCGATCCTGGTCAGCCTGCTCAACCCGAAGGCGATCCTATTCTACATGGCCTTCCTGCCATTGTTCATCGATCCCAAGGCACACCAGGGCATCGCCACATTCGCCGCGCTGGCCGGCATCATCCTGGTGGTCAGCATCGCCTACTGCTCGATGCTGATCGGCGTGGGCAACCTGGCCCGCCGCCGGCTGATCCAGCATCCGCGGATCAGCGACGCGCTGCGCCGCGTGGCCGGCCTGTTCCTGGTGGGGTTCGGCATCCGGTTGGGGCTGAACGGATGAAACCCTGGCCGGCGGCCATGGCCGCCCTGCTGCTTCTGGCCAACACCGCCGCGTCGGCGGCCAGCGCGCAGGACCATCGTTGCCTGAGCGGCGGTCGCAACGACAGCATCCACCTGGAATGGCGGTGGCTGGAGGATGGCCAGGCCGACGTTCGTTACGCCGGGCACCGCGAACGCCTGCGGCTGCGCCAGGTTTCGATGGAGACCACCGTGCTGGCCGAAGACCGCCCGTACCAGTTCGACAGCGTCTGGGAAGAGCGCATCAGTGGGCGCCTCAACGGCCGCTACCTGCTGAGCACGCAGGGCGCGCTGGTGCTGGACCTGAGCTATGAGCGTACCCGCGACGGACGTCGCACCACCTTCCACGAAGACGTCGAGGCCTGGCAGGAAGACGGCTGCCGCTGGCCCGGCAAGGTGGCCGAGTGAGCACCATGGACGACGACACCCTGCTGGAGCGCAGCTGGGAATATCGGGAGGAGACGCTGTACCGGCGGTTGTTCGGCAATACCGGGCCGGGCATCTATCCGATCGACATGGATCTGCTGCGCAACGTCTTCAAGCAGGAGCAGATCGACCCGCGCTGGCTGCATGTCGGCGTCAATGCCTGCCCTCCGCACGGTGATCGAAGGCACTGGATCTATGTCAGCTCCGGCCTGTCCAACCCTTGGGAAGGGCGGCACGAAGATGGCGATTCGGGGTTGGGCATCGAACTGATGCTTGAGACGCAGGAAGAAGCGACCTGGGCACTGACCACCTTGCGCTGGTTCACTGCGTACCACCTGCTGCTGTGCCACTCACGCATGCCCGGCAATCCGTTGGCGCCATGGGACCGGCTGAAGCTGGGGGGGCCGGTGGATCACGCAGGGAGCATGCTGCAGGCGGCCGTCTTCGTTCCGTCATTGCATTTCCCGGGACCCCAGCAACTGCCATCGGGACGATTCGACTTCCTGCAGCTGCTGCCGTTGACCCTGGACGAGCACGCGTTCGGCCGCGCGCAGGGCTTCGAAGTGCTGGTGGCCCAGTTGAGAACCCAAGGTGCGGCGCCGGTGGTCGATCCGCAGCGGGTCTGCATCGATCTGGCCCCTGCTCTCGCACTTCAATCGACTCCGGGCTCGCCTTGAGGGATCGAATCATTTCGAATCCTGCCAGAATTTGTGCCGATTCCGGCAGAATGCTCGGAGTACAGTCGCGCCGGTGACGCATCTGACCCACGTATGACCCCCGTCAGTGGTAATGCTGCGCTGCGTTCGGTCACACTCGGGAACTTGTCGTTCTTAGTCACCCCTTCCGAGGCCTGCATGTCCCTGTTCCGGCGCAAGTCCCTAGATTCCGTCACCGTCCACGAAGCCGGCAGGCGCCTGATCCCGACGCTCAGCTGGCCGCACCTGATCGCGCTGGGCATCGGTGCCATCGTCGGCACCGGCATCTACACGCTGATCGGCGTCGGTGCCAACCTGGCCGGCCCGGCGGTGCTGATCTCCTTCGCCATCGCCGGTGCGGTCTGCGCCTGTGCGGCGCTGTCCTACGCCGAGCTGTCGACGATGATGCCGGCCGCCGGCAGTGCCTACACCTACAGCTACAGCGCGCTGGGCGAGGTGTTCGCCTGGGTGGTGGGCTGGAGCCTGATCCTGGAGTACTCACTGGTGGTGAGTACGGTGGCGGTGGGCTGGTCCGGCTACTTCGTCGGCTTCCTCGAATGGGTCCACACCCAGTTCGGCTGGAACGTGCACCTGCCAGCCTGGCTCGCAGCCGGCCCGCACGTGGAAGGCGGCATGATCAACCTGCCGGCGATCGTCATCACCTGGCTGGTGGCCGGCATGCTGATGGCCGGCACCAAGGAAAGCGCCACCCTCAATGCCATCCTGGTGGTGTTCAAGCTGATCGCGCTGGCCATCTTCGTGGCCGTGGCCCTGCCCGCCTTCGACAGCGCCAACCTGCAGCCGTTCATGCCCTATGGCTTTGCCAAGTCGATGGGCCCTGATGGCGTCGAACACGGCGTAATGGCGGCGGCAGCGATCATCTTCTTCGCCTTCTACGGCTTCGATGCGATCTCCACCGCCGCCGAAGAAACCAAGAACCCGGGCCGCGACCTGTCGATCGGCATCATCGGCTCGATGATCGGCTGCACCATCGTCTACGTGCTGGTCGCGCTCGCGGCCGTTGGTGCGATGAGCTATGCAGTGTTCGGCCACAGCGCCGAGCCGCTGGCGCTGATCATGCGCCAGCTGGGTCACCCGACCGCGGCAATGGTGATCGGCGTGATCGCGATCATCGCGCTGCCGACCGTGCTGCTGGCCTTCCTGTACGGCCAGAGCCGCATCTTCTTCGTGATGAGCCGCGATGGCCTGCTGCCGCGTGGCCTGTCCAAGGTCAACGCGCGTACCGGCACGCCGGTGGCGACCACGCTGTTCACTGCGGTCGTGGTGTCGGCGCTGGCCGGCGTGGCACGCCTGGACGAGATCGCGGCACTGGCCAACGCCGGTACCCTGGCCGCGTTCACTGCAGTGGGCGTCTGCCTGGTGGTGCTGCGCCTGCGCGAACCGAACCGCGAGCGCAGCTTCCGTACACCGGCTGCTTTCGTGGTTGGCCCGCTGGCCGCGCTGGGCTGCATCTACCTGTTCCTCAGCCTGCCGCACAGCACGCAGCTGTACTTCCTGCTGTGGAACGTGGTCGGCCTGGTGCTGTACTTCCTGTACAGCCGCCGCCACGCGCTGATCGCGAAATAACCGGTTCACCGGTAGTGCCGGCCGCTGGCCGGCAACTCGGATCCTGTTGATACGGGCAATGCCGGCCAGCGGCCGGCACTACCGCAGGGCGTTTCACCCGCCCTGTTTTGCCGCGTAATCCTGCGCCTGGCGCATCACCCGCAGCAGGTTGCCGCCCCAGATGCCGGCAATCTGCTTCTCGGTATAGCCCTTGCGCAGCAGCCAGGCGGTGATCTTCGGCAGCTGGCTGACATCGGGCAGGTCACTCAGGCCGCCGCCACCATCCCAGTCCAGGCCGATCCCCACGTGCTCGGGGCCGACCACCTTGAGGATGTGCTCGAAGTGGGCGAAGAAGTCGTCCAGGCTGGCATGCCGCACCGGGTGCTCATGGTCCAGTGCCTGTTCGGCTTTCAACAGGGCCACGCCCTGCTCGATGCCCATCCCTTCCCAGCCGCCCAACTGCTTGCTCAGCGCTTCTTCGGCCTGCTTGCGCTCGGGCGTCTTCGCGGTGTCGATCAGGTAGCCGCCATACGCGTTCACCTGGATCACGCCACCGGCCTTGGCCAGCTTGCGCAGGCGCGCGTCATCCAGATTGCGCGGGTGGTCATACACGGCCTTGGCCGAGCTGTGCGACAGCACGAACGGCACCGGCATCATCGCCAGCAGGTCGTCGAACACCGCGTCCGAGGCATGCGACTGGTCGATCACGATGCCCAGCTTCACCGCTTGCCGCACCAGGTCCTTGCCCGCCGGGCTCAGGCCCTTCCACTCCGCGCCCTTGGGGTCGGTGGCCGAATCGGCGAACTCGTTGTTGGCGAAGTGCACGGTGCTGAGCAGGCGCAGGCCGGCGCGGTGGTAGAACGAAAGCAGGCTCGGGTCTTCCACCAGCGGGCTGGCGTTTTCCATGCTGATGTAGACCACGCGCTTGCCGGCGGCCTTGATCCGCGCCGCGTCATCGGCGGTCAGCGCCAGCGCGAAGCGCTCGGGATTGGCCGCCAGCATCTCGCGGATTTCCAACAACCGCTGCAGGCCGTGGTCACGCTCGGCCAGATGGGCCGCTGCGCTGCGATCGCCCTGATCGGTGTAGATCGCCCAGAAGCCACCGTCCAGCGCGCCTTCGACCATGCGCGGGTAGTCGACCTGCGAAAGCGCGTTGCGGTCGTGGCGCTGCTCGATGTCGAAGCCGCTGCGACCGAAGTTGGCCGGCGTATCCAGATGGCTGTCGAGGGTGACCAGGCGCTGTTGCAGCGCCTTGGCACGGGCCAGCTCCTGCGCGCTGAACTCAACGGCGTGGACGGACAGCGGCGCGCACAGCACCAGGGCAAGCATGACAGACAGGTGGCGCAACGAAGGCATGGGCTCTCACCGCGAATGGGAAGAGCCCGACCATAGCGCCGTGGCCACGCATTGGGTAGCGCCGGGCCGCGCCCGGCGAATCGCGAGGCTTCCACGCAGATCCGCCGGGCGTGAATCATGTTCACTGCCCGGCGGCCAGCTTCCCGCGCATTGCGATGCGTTCGCAAGAATGGCGCCCCATTGATCAGGTGGCGCGGCTCGGCTCTACATCGTCCCGCGGTCAGTCCACCACGCGGCAGAACACGGCCTTCAGGTAACGCGATTCCTGCACGTGGGCCATGAACGGATGGTCCGGACCCGCACCAGCGACCTTCAGGATCTGGATCGTGCGGCCGGAGAAGTAGGCCGCGCGGCGCAGCATGTCGAGGAACTGGTCCTCGGCCACCAGGCCGGTGCAGGAGAACGTGGCGAACAGGCCACCGGGCTTGACCACGCCCAGCGCCAGCTTGTTCATGTCCAGGTACTTCTTCAGCGCGGTGATCACCTGGTCGCGGTCGCGGGTCATCTTCGCCGGGTCCAGGATCACCACGTCGTACTGCTCGCCGCGGTTGGCGGCATCGCGCAGCCACGGGAAGATGTCGGACTGGATGAACTTCGGGCGCACGTTGTTCAGGCGCGAATTGCCCTTGGCGATCTGGATGACGTCTTCATCGATGTCGATGCCGACCACGTCCGAGGCGCCACGTGCTGCGGCGTACACGGCGAAACCACCGGTGTTGCAGCACAGGTCCAGCACGCTCTTGCCTTCGACCTGCTGGCTAAGCCATTCGCGGTTCTCGCGCTGGTCGGCGAAGAAGCCGGTCTTGTGCGCACCGGCCGGGTCGGCGCGGAACTTGATGCCGTACTCGGTGATCACCGACGCTTCGGTGGTGGTGTTGCCGTGGAAATCGAAGCTTTCCTGCTTCTGCACGTGCTCGTCGGCGAAACTGTGGAAGCGGCAGCCCGGGAACTGCTCGCGCAGGGCGTCGTAGATCCACTCGCGGTGGCGGAACATGCCGGCGGCGAAGAACTCGACCACCACCAGGTCGCCGTAGCGGTCGACCACCAGGCCGGACAGGCCATCGCCTTCGCTGTGCACCACGCGCCAGGCGTCGGACACCGCATCGAGCTTGAGCACCTCACGGCGCAGCGACACCGCCTGGGCGATCTTGCGCGAGAACCAGCCGGCATCCACCGGCACGTTCTGGTCGGTCTCGAGGATGCGCACGGCAATGCGCGAATGTCCATTGTAGAACCCGCGGCCAATGAACTCGCCATCAATGCCGACCACGTCGACGATGGAACCGGGCTTGGGCCGGACGGTCGGCTTCTCGACCAGTTTCTGGAAGATCCACGGGTGGCTGGAGCGCCACGCGTTCTTGAGGCGGACAATCGGAAGGGGGGTATTCATCCACCTATTGTAAACCGGGCGCCGGGGTCAGATCCCCGCAGGGGCTCTGGCCCCGGCCGGCATGCCAACCAAGGTTGGCGTCCACCAGAGCGGGGACCCCGGTCACCCGGTATTTGACGGCAGCCCGGCCAGGCCGCAGAATCGGCGCCAGAAGGGGAGTAGCTCCCAGACGTTGTCGCCGTCATTTCGAGCCCGCAGGCTCCGGTGCAACGGCAGTTCCAGCCGACTGGAACTGCGAGCGAGACCTTCGCCGTACTGGCGAAGCTCTGTCCCTGGATCCCCTCCCGATCCTCCGTTGCAGATCCTCGCCGTCCGGCCTGGCATTCATCTTTCCAACGGACATTCCCAATGCAGACGATCGGTAACGTGTGGTTGTGGGGCGGCTTCGCAGCGGTGGTGGTCATCGCCCTGCTGGTCGACCTCGTGTTGATGCGCCATGGTGGACCGCACAAGGTCACCTTCAAGGAGGCCCTGTGGTGGTCCATCGGCTGGGTCGCGCTGGCCCTGCTGTTCAATGCGGGCCTCTGGTACTACCTGAATGAGACCGCCGGCCAGGTCGTGGCCAACAAGGTCGGCCTCGAATTCCTGACCGGCTACCTGGTCGAGAAGGCGCTGGCGGTCGACAACATCTTTGTCTTCCTGATGATCATGAGCTACTTCGCGGTGCCGGAGGAGCAGCGCCAGAAGGTGCTGATCATCGGCATCCTGGGTGCGATCGTGCTGCGTACGATCATGATCTTCGCCGGCAGCGTGCTGATCAGCCAGTTCCATTGGCTGCTCTACGTGTTCGGTGCCTTCCTGCTGTTCACCGGCTGGAAGATGTGGTTCGCCGCCGGCCAGGAGCCCGACCTGGAGACCAACCCCGCCCTGCGCTGGATGCGCAAGCACCTGCGCCTGCTGCCGGACTACGCCGGCAACGCGCTGAGCGTGAAGCGCGATGGCGTGCGCTGGTTCACCCCGCTGTTCGCGGTGCTGATCCTGATCGCGGTCACCGACGTGATCTTCGCCGTGGACAGCATCCCGGCGATCTTCGCGATCACCACTGACCCGTTCATCGTGCTCACCTCCAACGTGTTCGCGGTGCTGGGCCTGCGTGCGATGTTCTTCCTGCTGGCCGGCATGGCCGACCGCTTCCACCTGCTGCCGTACGGCCTGGCGCTGGTACTGGGCTTCATCGGCATCAAGATGATGATCATCGACCTGTTCAAGATCCCGACCCCGGTCTCGCTGGGCGTGGTCGCCGTGATCATCGCCGCCACCGTGGTGCTGAGCCTGAAGTACCCGCCGAAGGAAGGCGAAGGCCAGGCCTGAACCTGACCGGCTGAACGGCGCGGCCGGTGGGATTGTCCCGCCGGCCGCACCCCACTCTCCCGCCGCGGTGGCCTTGGTTTCGCGCCAGCCACCGCCATTGCTGAGGTATGGACAACAACGCGCCCCTGCCCGCCGGCGACGTGCCGGCCCCCCGCAATGACCGCTCGCGCATCCTGCGGGCGTTCAATGTCAGCCTGGCCGCCGTGCTGGTGCTGGTGGCCGTGTTCGCCCTGCAAGGCACGTTCGACTGGCGACCGTGGGCGGTCGCACCGCTGGAAGCCAAGGGCCTGCTCGGCCTGATCGGCGGGCCGATGCTGCATGCCTCGGTCGAGCACATCGCCGCCAACAGCATCGCCATCCTGATTCTTGGCACCCTCGCCGGCAGCGTCTATCCGAAAGCCACCGTGCGCGCCCTGCCCCTGCTGTGGCTGGGTTCGGGCCTCGGTGCGTGGATGCTGGGCAATCCGGGCAGCGTGCATCTGGGCGCCAGTGGCGTGACCCATGGCCTGATGTTCCTGCTGGCCAGCCTGGGCCTGCTGCGCCGCGACCGTGCGGCGATCGCCACCGGCCTGATCGGCATGCTGTTCTACGGCGGCATGCTGATGACCATCCTGCCGCACGCCGACGGCGTGTCCTGGCAGTCGCACATGGGCGGGGCCTTCGCCGGCATCATCGCCGCGCTGCTGTTCCGCAACGCCGATCCGCTGCCGCCGCGCCAGCGCTACAGCTGGGAAGACGAAGAAGACGAGGCCGAGCCGCTGGCCGATGACGAGCTGGAGCCGCCGTCACCGCAGCGCGTGCCGGTGCTGTGGCAGCCGCGCGAGGGCCAGGACTACGTGGTGATCCCGTTCCGCCGCCCGGACGAGCCGCGCGGCTGAGCGATGGTAGTGCCGGCCGCTGGCCGGCAACCTCATGAACCGGTAGTGGCCGACCTTGGTCGGCACTCCTGCCGTGTGCCAACCAAGGTTGGCATCTACCAGAGTCCGTCAGTTCGCCGCATTCGCCGCCGTGCCCATCCCGTCCACCGCCTGCCGGCCGAGCGCAGGATCATCGGTGAAGAAGGCATCGATGCCGGTCGCAAGGTAGGCGCGCATCTCGGCGATCGAGCCTTCCGCGTTGCGCGCAGTGTCGGCACCCTTGCGCAGGTTGCTGGGCTGGAAGTGGTTCTCCGGGCGGAAGGTGTACGGAATCACCATCAGTCCGGCCGCGTGTGCATCACGTACCAGCGATGTCGGCGTGCCCAGCGCGCCCTTGGCATCCAGCGGAATGATCGAGCGCAGCTCGGGGCCGATGCCATCGGCGTAGCCGGCGATGTCCTTCAGGCCGGCCGGGGTCATCATCTGTGCGTAGGTCAGCGTGCCGCCGGCCTTGGCGATGTCGGCCGGCTGGGTATCGCCCTTCCACAGCAGCTGCAGCAGGCGGATGTTGCTGCCCCGGCCGATCTTGCCGTGCAGGTAGCGCAGGTTGGCGGTCTCGAACGACTGGATGGTGACCGGACCGACGTTCGTATACGCGTTGCCACGCAGCGCGGCCAGCAGCTTGTCCTCCATCGGCAGGCCGATGGACTGGAAGTAGGTCGGGTGCTTGATCTCCGGCACCAAGCCGATGCCGCGGTTGGCGCGCCCGGCCTGCTGCACCAGGAAGGCCAGGATCTCGTCCAGGCTGGCGATGCGGAACTGGCCGTCGTAGGCGGTGCTGCGCAGTTCCGGCAGGCGCTCACGTGCGTACAGGGTCTTCAGCTCGGCCAGGGTGAAGTCTTCGGTGAACCAGCCGTCGACCTTCTGCCCGTCGATCACCTTGCTGGTGCGGCGGCTGGCGAACTCCGGATGCGAGGCGACGTCGGTGGTGCCACCGATCTCGTTCTCGTGGCGGGCCACCATCACCCCGTCCTTGGTCATGACCAGGTCCGGTTCGATGTAGTCGGCGCCATCGGCGATGGCCTGCGCATACGAGGCCAGGGTGTGCTCGGGCAGCAGTGCGCTTGCCCCGCGATGGCCGTAGACCGACACCTTGGGTGCGGCCGGGGTGGAGGATTCAGCACTCATGGCCACCGATGGTGCCACGGCCAGCGACAACAGCAACGCACAACCCCACGACTTCACTGCGACTTCCCCAAGCGGTATGTGATGGGCGTCAGTATGAGGCGGCAATGTGACAGGTGGGGGACCTGGGGTCGGATCCCCGAAGGGGCTCCGACCCCTGCCTACTTCCCGATGCAGAAGCTAGAGAAGATCCTTCCCAGCAGGTCATCGGCACTCATCTGCCCGGTGATCTCGCCCAGTGCGTCATGCGCCAGCCGCAGTTCCTCGGCGGCCAGCTCCAGATGTTCATGCGCCAGCTCACCGTCGGCGCGCTGTGCATGCTCCTGCGCACGCTCGATCGCATCCACATGGCGCGTGCGCGCGGAGAATTCGCCGTCCACCTGCTCGCCTGCCCCGGCCGAGGCGATCGAACGCAGGCGCGCGTGCAGATCTTCGAGCCCGGCGCCGGTGGCGGCCGAGACGAACACGCGGTCCGGATCGTCCAGCGCCGGCAGCACATCCAGCAGGTCCGACTTGTTGTGGATGTAGACCTTGTGCGGCACCGCCGCCACGGCATCGCCCAGCACCACTTCACCGGCCGCCGGATCGCGCGCATCCAGCACGATCAGCGCCAGGTCGGTGCGCTCGATTTCCACGTGCGCTCGGCGCATGCCTTCGCGTTCGATGGCGTCGCCGCCGTCGCGCAGGCCAGCGGTGTCGACCAGGGTCAGCTCCAGGCCATCCAGACGGATGGTCTCGCGCAGCGTGTCGCGGGTGGTGCCGGCGATGTCGGTGACGATGGCGCGCTCGCTGCCGGCCAGCGCATTGAGCAATGAACTCTTGCCGGCATTCGGCGGACCGATCAGCACCGCATGCAGGCCATCGCGCAGGCGACGGCCGCGTTCGGCATCCCGCCGCAGCAGAGCAAGATCGCCGCGCGCCTGTTCCAGGCCACGGCGCACCTGTGCGCCACCGAGGGTATCCAGCGGTTCGTCGGCGAAGTCGATGGCCGCTTCCACATGGATGCGCAGCAGCACCAACTGTTCGACCACGGCCTCGATGCGGCGCGAGAACACGCCGTCCAGCGAACGGCGTGCAGCGCGCGCGGCACGGTTGTCGCCCGCCGCGATCAGGTCGGCGATGGCCTCGGCCTGGGCCAGGTCCAGCTTGCCGTTGAGGAACGCCCGTTCGCTGAACTCACCAGGCCGCGCCTGGCGCGCACCGAGCGCGATGCAGCGCGCGACCAGCTGCTGCAGCAGCACCGGGCTGCCGTGACCCTGCAGTTCCACCACCTCTTCGCCGGTGAAGCTGTTCGGCGCCGGGAACCACAGCACGATGCCATCGTCGATCACCTCATCGTCGGCATCGCGCAGGCG
The DNA here is from genome assembly GCF_054187805.2 of Stenotrophomonas sp. S4. Lineage (NCBI taxonomy): Bacteria > Pseudomonadati > Pseudomonadota > Gammaproteobacteria > Lysobacterales > Lysobacteraceae > Stenotrophomonas > Stenotrophomonas sp. S4. The sequence goes on from NZ_CM196188.1 coordinate 4,765,774, forward strand.
TGCGTAGTGCGCATGACGCGGGCGCAGCGCGGGCGCACCCAGCGCGTTGGCGATGGCCGCAGCGCGCGGGCCGGACAGGCGCAGCAGGCCGACGCCGCCGGCACCGGGTGCGCTGGCGATGGCTACGATGGTGTCAGTGCGAAAGGTATCGTCCATCGCTCAAAGCTTCTCCAGCTGCGCGCGCGCCTGTGCGGCACCGCTGCCCTGCGGCTGCAGCGCCAGGTAGGTGGTATAGGCCTGCTTGGCCTTGGCCTTGTCGCCTGCGTTGAAGTAGGCATCGCCCAGGTTCAGATGGGCGACCGCGCGCGACGGATCGATCTTCAGCGTGTTCTCCAGCCAGCGCGCCGCTTCGGCGTAGCGCTGCTGACGGTAGTAGACGAAGCCGAGGTTGTTCGCCGCCTGGGCGAAATCGGGGCGCAGCTTCAGCGCTTCGGTGAACTGCGCGGCCGCTTCGTCGTACTGCTTCTCGCGGTACAGCTGCAGGCCGCGGTCGTTGGCCTGCTGCGCGCGCTGGCGGTCGGACGCCGGGCCGGCGGTGGGCACCACCAGCTTGGCCTTGCCACCCTGCAGGTCGGCCACGGTCACCGGCGCCTGGCTGCCCTTGGCCTCGCTGGCCGCATCCACCTTGTTGTTCAGCGCGATCGCATCGGCGGTCAGCTGGCGCGTATCGGCGTTGAGGAATTCCTGGCTGTCCGGCACCTGGAACACGAACTCACCGCCCTGCGAGCCGGGCAGGCTGCCGAAGGCCGGGGTCTGGTGCGAGACCGCCGAAACTGCCGGTGCCACGTAGGCGGCCAGCTCGGTACCGGTGATCAGGCCGTCGCCGTTGAGGTCGCCCTTGCCGGCCAGCGCCTGCAGCAGCACCCAGGTGAATACCGAGTGGCCGTTGGGGCCGGCATCGGCCACCTGCTGGTCGGCACCACCGGCGGTCAGCATCTGCCGCGCGCTGCGACGCGCGTTCTCGCGCAGGAACGACGACGACGAGGGGCCACCACGGGTCAGGCCCAGGCCGCTGTAGCAGGCATCCATCACGAACATCACATGCTTGGCCTGCATGCTCTCGGCGATGTTCTGGATGTCGGTCATCGCGATGGCGTCGGTAGCGAATTCCTTCGGGTCCGAATCGACCGGAATGATGTAGCCGAGGTCGCGCCCGGAGGCGAGCTGGCGGGTCGCGCCATGGCCGGCGAAGAACACGAACACGCGGTCGTTCTTGCCGGTGCGGTCGTCGGCCAGGCGGTCGTGGAAGGCGGCCAGGATGTTGTTGCGGGTCGCCTGCTCGTTCTTCAGCACGATCACCTGCGAGGACGGGAAGCCGAACTGCCCGGTCAGGGTATCGGCCACCGCCTGTGCGTCATGGCTGGCGTATTCCAGCTTCGGCCACTTGGCATAGTTGTCGATGCCGACCACGATCGCCCAGGACTTCTCGTAGCCGGTGGTGACCGTGGCGGCACCGGCATCACCCTTGCGCGCACGGGCAACGGTGAAGTCGCGGCCGTTCCAGCCGGCGAACTGGTAACCATCGGCGATCAGCCGGTCGAGGATCTGCGGCAGCGCCTTCACCGCACGATCGTGGATGTCGTGGAACAGGATGATGCCGCGCTGTTCCTTGTTCACCTGGTCGAGTACGCGTTGCACGATCGACTCCGGCACCGGGTCGGCCCAGTCCATCGAGTCGATGTTCCACATGATCGACTTCAGCCCGGCCTCGTTGAGCAGTTGCAGGCCCTCGGCATTGCGCGCGCCGTACGGGAAGCGGAACAGGGGCGCGCGCTTGCTGTCGACATCCTTCAGCAGCGTGTCGGTGTCGAGCACCTGCTGGCGCAGCGCGTCACCGGTGGTGCGCGACAGCTGGGCGTGGGTCAGGCTGTGGTTGCCGACCGCATAGCCCTCTTCCATCAGGTTGCGGCTGATCTTCGCCATCGGGCCGAGGCTGACCTTTCCGTCGGCCTCGACCTTGCCCAGGTTGCGGCCCACCTCGAAGAACACGCCCGGCACGTCGTAGCGCTTGAGGATGGCCACCACTTCATCGGTATAGGCCTTGTGCGGGCCATCGTCGAAGGTCAGCACCACGGTCTTGGCCGGCAGGTCGCGGCCGAAGATCTCGCGGTCGCTGTCCTTCATCGACATCGGGTACGGCTCGATCACGCCATAGTCGCGCAGGATCGCTTCGCGGCTGTAGTCCTTGTGCAGGTGGGCGATGTAGTCGTCCCACTTCTCGCGCTTCAGTTCGATGGCGCGGGTGCGCTCGAAGCGGCTGAAGATGCGGGTCAGTTCCTGGTTGTAGTTGCGCTCGATCTCATCGAGCGCCTCCAGGTCCTCACCGATGCGCTGGTGCAGTTTCACCGCCGGCAGCGACGAATCAGTGCCGACCCGCTCATGCAGATCACGCAGCACTTCGCGGAAGGCCAGGCGATCGGCATCGAACAGTTCCGGCGCAGATTCGATGTAGTCCAGCACGGTGCCGAGGGTGGCGAAGCGCTGCGGACTGGAACCGCGCAGCAGGGTGTCGAACTGCTCGGCGATCGCCGTGCGCTGTTCCAGGCCATCGTGGAACAGCTGCTGGCCGACGCGCGTGGAGGTGCCGCGGTCGGCGGCCGACTGCTGTTCCTCGTCGGCCAGCAGCACGATGATCCGGCGGTAGCCGTCGAGCTGCTTCTGCAGCGCCGCCAGCAGCGGTGCAGCGGCCGGATCGGCGGCCGCCGCGGCCTGCGCGCTCGGCTGGGTGACGGTGGTCGTCGGTGCCTTCGCGTCCTTGTCGCCACAGCCGGCAACGACCAGGGTCAACAACAACGAGGGCAGGAACAGGCGGAACGACGACGCACGCGGCATGGCGGACTCGATGGATGCAGGAACAGTGTGCCGGCGATTCTAACGCCGCATGCGAAAAGCCCGCCTTGCGGCGGGCTTCTGCGGGGGCCAGCCGGCCAGCGGCCGGCTCTACCGATTACTTCTTCTTGACCGGGGCCGGCGCGGTGGTGGCCGGGACCGGCTCGCCGCCATGGCGCTTGGTCATCCACCACTGCTGCAGCAGGCCCAGGCCGCCGTTGACCACCCAGTACAGCACCAGGCCGGACGGCATGAAGGCCATCATGACGCCGAACACCAGCGGCATGAACTGCATCATCTTCTGCTGCATCGGGTCCATGCCCGGTGCCGGGGTCAGCTTCTGGGTGAACCACATCACCGCCACGTTGATCACCGGCAGGATGAAGTACGGGTCGCGTGCGGTCAGGTCCTGGATCCAGCCGAACCAGGGCGCCTGGCGCAGTTCGACCGATTCCACCAGCACCCAGTACAGAGCGAAGAAGATCGGCATCTGGATGAGGATCGGCAGGCAGCCGCCCATCGGATTGATCTTTTCCTTCTTGTACAGCTCCATCATCGCGGTCTGGAACTTCTGGCGGTCGTCGCCATAGCGTTCCTTCAGCTGCGCGATGCGCGGCTGGAAGCGGCGCATCTTGGCACCGCTCTTGTACTGGGTCGCCGACAGCGGGTACAGCACCAGCTTCAGCAGCACCACCAGGCCGACGATCGCCCAGCCCCAGTTGCCCACCAGCTTGTGCACCTGGTTCAGCACCCAGAACAGGCCCTGGCCAATCACCGCCATCATCGAGAAGCGGCTGTAGTCGACCACGCGGTCCAGGCCCGGCACGTCTTCCTTGGCAATCAGGTTCACCAGCTTCGGGCCGACCCACAGGCGGGCCTCGGTGCTGGTGGACTGGCCCGGGGCCACGGTGAAGGCCGGGCCACGCGCTTCGATCAGGTCACGACCGGCTACCTGCGACAGCACGTAGTGCGCGGTCTGGTCCTTCTGCGGGATCCAGGCGGTGAAGAAGTGGTGCTGCAGCATCGCCAGCCAGCCGCCGGTGATGTTCTGGTTCAGCGTGCCGTCGTCCAGGTAGTCCTTGAACGCACGACGCTGGTACTTCTTGTCGTTGTCGTACCAGGTGGCGCCGTTGAAGCTGAACGAATCCGGGTTGGTCATGCTCCGCGACAGGATGGTCGGGGTGCGGTCCAGGGTGCGGTAGACGTAGCCGTTCCACGGTGCGGCACCGGCATTGCTGACTTCGTCCTTGAAGCGCACGGCGTACTCGTTGCGCGAGACGGTCAGGGTGCGCTTGATGGTCACGCCGTTGTCGGCGGTCCACACGAACGGGATCTGCAGTTCGTTCTGGCCCTTGGCCAGCACGAAGTCGCGGGTGTCACCGACCAGCTTGAAGCCGTCAGCGCCGGGAACCGGGGTGTTCTTGTCTTCGCTGGCCCAGCCACTGATCGCGCTGTACGGATGCGCGGGGTCTTCGGTCAGCAGGCGTACCGGCGGGCTGCCTTCGTCCTTGGTCTGCGGGAACTGCAGCAGCTCGGCATCGAGCACGCGGCCGCCGTCCAGTACCAGGCGCAGCACGTCGGTGGTGACGGTCACGCGCTGGCTGGCCGGGGTGGCACTGGCCTGGGCCTGCACAGCGGCCTGGCCCGGGGCACCCGGGACCTGCGCGCTGGGGATGCTGCCCGGGGTCGCGCCCGGAACACTCTGTGCAGCAGCCGGGGCCGACGTGGTCGTCGGTGCCGGGGGCGGAGCAGCCTTTTCACGGCTCCACTCCATCCACAGCAGCACGGCCACCATCAGCCAGGCAAAAATGAGGAATACGCGGGTCTGGTTCATCAGCGGACAGGCTCGGCGGGGCCGGGACGCGATGCCGGCTCGGTCAAAGAAGGAGTTGCGATGCCATCAGGCGGCGGCATTGTGCCGTCCACGCCCGGCGCGGGCAATGCACGCAGGCGACGCAGCAGGCGCAGGAAGGCCTGGCGGATCTCGTCGTTGCTGGCGGAACGCGCAGCACTACGAGCCACGACGACGAAGTCGCCTGGCTGGATTTCGGTACGTGTCTGACGCAGGATGTCGCGCAGGACACGCTTGATCCGGTTACGCCCAACGGCGTTCGGATCAACCTTGCGGGAAACCGCCAGACCCAGCCTGGCCGGCCGGTCAGCCGGCAGCCAGTGCAGGGTCATCAGCGGATCGGACACACGGCGGGCGCCGTTGAAGACCGTTGAATATTCGGCACGCGTGCGAACCCGCGCAGAGCGAGGGAATCGCTTGCGCGGGTCTGCAGTATTCACTGTCGAAGGGATTGCGTCTGCCGCGAGGTGCGGCATGGCAATCAGGCGCTCAGGACTTTGCGGCCCTTGGCGCGGCGACGCGACAGGATCTTGCGGCCGTCAGCGGTCTTCATACGGGCACGGAAGCCGTGGTCGCGCTTACGCTTGAGGTTGCTGGGCTGGTAGGTGCGCTTCGTGGCCATTGGGGGCCTCTCGTATGAATGGGACGGAAAGAACCGGAAATTCTAGAGAGGTACCCTACCCCGCGTCAACCCCTGGCAGCTACGCGAATTCACTGGGCTGTGCAATAGCTGTGGATGTTTTTGTGAATAAGTAGGGGACAAGCATTCCGAAGGCGGGCGCTCGGTGGTAGTCTGAGCCATCCATTTCCCCCCTTTCCGGCCTGTGTTTGGGCGCCTTGTCGCGTCCATGCCCCGGCCACCGGACGATTATTGCTG